>NZ_LT907842.1:0-4800000 GCF_900215245.1 Pseudomonas fluorescens | reverse complement strand
AGGATCGGCGTATTGCGGATCACCGTCACGTACACCGAGGCGAAGACGCGCAACGCCCGGTGCCTGGACAGCATGGCAAATGCCATCATCAAGCCGATCACACAGCCAATCGCGATCGACAGCAATGCCAGCTCAAGGCCCAGACCGAGCCCCGCCAGCAAGCTGGGGAAATCACGCCACACGGCGGCAAAGTTCAACTGATAGTTCATGGTCGGCAGTACCTGAAGCGGGGCGCAACACACTGCGCCCCCGGTTTACACATCACTTGAATTCAACAGGGAAACCAATCGCAGGCTCTGGCAGGTCCACACCGAACCACTGCTTGAACGACGCTTTGTAGGTCGGGAATTCCACGCCGGTCATGGCCTCATGCAACGCCGTGTTGACGAAGTTCAGCCAGTCCTGGTCGCCACGCTTGACGGCGCACGCGTAGGTTTGCGGGCTCCAGGCGTAGGTCGGGCTGCGGTAGCGGCCCGGGTTCTGCACCATCAGGTACTTGACCGAGGATTGGTCGGTGGCGGCAGCATCGGCGCGACCGGAGTTCACGGCCTGGTACATCAGGTCAACGCTGTCGTACTGATCGACCTTGGCTTTGGGCAGCGCCTGGTGCACCAGCTCTTCGGCGTAGACGTTTTGCAGCACGGCCACGGTGACGCTGTCGCCTGCGGCTTGCAGGTCTTCGATTTCTTTGTATTTGCTGTTGTTCGGCAGCAGCAGGCCCACGCCTTCGCGGTAGTACGGCAAGGTAAAGGCAACCTGCTGGGCACGGCTGGCGGTGACGGTGATGAACTGGCAACTCATGTCGACCTTGTTGGTCAGCAGGTTGGGAATGCGTGCGTCGGACGACTGCACCACAAATTCGACCTTGCTTGGATCGTTGAACAATCCTTTGGCCACGATGCGGCCGATGTCGATATCAAAACCTTGCAACTTGCCATCCGCTCCCTGGAAGTGCCACGGCGCATTGGTACTGCCTGTACCCACGATGAGATGCCCACGCTTGAGCACATCATCGAGCTTGCTGTCCGCCGCATGCACGACGCTTGCGAGGGAAGCCGATGCGGCGAAGAGAAAAACACACGCTTTAAACACGGAAGGTCGGTGATGCATGACAAGCACTCCAGGAGTTGTGTATTCCGCTATACCGGAACTTAGTATGTAACAACGGAATAGACAGCAGAAAGTGTGCCACACGCAGTAACAGAAAAATATGCCGAGGATAAATTCGTTATAAATCAGAAAGATAATTTCTGATGAGCTGTACAGCGGGATGCCATCATGCGCAATCAGATTGCTACCCAAGGCCCCACACCACCGTGACAGGCCCCAACCGGGTGCACCACCACAGTGTTACCGCGCACCCTTGCGGCGCGGGCGCACCCTGCAAAAATCTCCAGGCTGGACTAGCCTTGGCACATCCAAGCCAACACGGACGACCTCTGCGATGAAGCTCAGCCTCACTCTGGTTTTGCTGTCATGCCTAGCAGCCGGCAGCGCCTCGGCGGCTAACGACCGCCGCGAATGCACGGAACAACTGCGCAAACTCAAGGAAGCTTTCAATACCAACTACACCAGCCAGAACCACCATGACTATCGGCGGGCAAAGGCGTCCAGGGACAATGAGGAATACCAGAAATGCGCGAATCAGGCGCGCAAGGCCCGGGAACGCATGGAGCGCACCGACGATGCGTGAGCGGCGTCACCTGTGAAGGTTGACAGTAGACGGTGGTGATCTCGCGATTTAGCGTACCCGCAACCATTCGGCCGGGCTCGCAAGGAGATCATCATGGGCGTTGCAAAAACGGTTATTCACGCGCACAACGAATACCAACGAATCCTGAATGAACACCCGCTGGTTATTGTGTTGTTCACGTCCCCCTACTGTCAGGCGTGCTTAGGGGCTGACCTGCGCTTTAATCGCATCGCCGACAAATACGCCGGGCGTGTAAAAAGCATGCTCCTGGACACCACCCAAACCCCGCCGATTGACGGGGTTAGCGGCACCCCAACGCTGGTGGTCTACAAAAATGCCCTTGAGGTCGAAAATCTCAAGGGCATCGGTGCCCCCCATGAACAGGAAGCGGTCCTGGAAGACGTGTTTAAAGACTACGCGCCCTAGGCGTCAGCAGCACTTGCGTCACCCGCCGCTCTTCCACCGCCGCCACGGTCAGGCGCCAGCCTTCATGCTCAAGGCTGTCACCGACCATCGGCAGGCGATCCAGCAGGCTCATCACCAAGCCTGCCAGGGTCTGATAATCCTCGGTGGCAAGCGCATTGAAACCGGTACGCTGACGAACCCGATTGAGGTTCAAGGCGCCATTAACGCGAAACCCCTCGCCCTCCTCGACACTATCCGGCCCCTCGATTTCGCTGGCGTCCGGCAACTCACCGGCGATCGACTCGAGAATGTCGGTCATGCTCAATACGCCCATGAAATCCCCGAATTCGTTGATCACGAAGGCGATGTGGGTCGACTCCTGGCGCATCTGTTCCAGGGCGTTGAGGATCGAAAAGCTCTCCAGCAGGTTGATCGCCCGTCGCGCCAGGTGCTCCAGGTTCGGCTCGTTGCCCGCCAGGTATTCCTTGAGCAATTCTTTTTTGTGCACGAAACCCAGCGGCTCATCCACCGCGCCGTTACGGATCAACGGCAGGCGCGAGTAGGACGAATGCATCAGTGTGCGGCGGATCGTCTCGGAATCGTCCGCCAGATCGATGCAGTCCACCTTGGCCCGTGGCGTCATCAAGGTGCGGATCGGCCGCTCGGCCAGTTGCAGCACGCCACTGATCATCACGCGCTCGCGGCGATCAAACAGCGGACCCTGGGTTGCATCCGGTTCGCCCAGCAAGTCGGCGACGTCGTCACCCACCTCTTCCACCGCCAGGCTTCGGCCGCCGAGCAAGCGCATCACCGCATGAGCGGTACGCTCACGCACCGGCAACACGCCTTGCGCCGACTTCTTGCGACGGGCACGGGCAATCTGGTTGAACAGCTCGATCAGAATCGAGAAACCAATCGCCGCGTACAGGTAGCCCTTGGGAATATGGAAGCCCAGGCCTTCGGCGGTCAGCGCGAAACCAATCATCATCAAAAAGCCCAGGCACAACATGATGACCGTCGGGTGCGCGTTGACGAAACGGGTCAGCGGCTTGCTCGCCACGATCATCAGGCCGATGGACACGATCACCGCGATCATCATCACGGCCAGCTCATCCACCATGCCCACGGCGGTAATCACCGCGTCGAGGGAGAACACCGCGTCGAGCACCACGATCTGCGCTACGATCGGCCAGAACATGGCGTAAGCCACATTGCCCGTGCGCTGCGCCACGTGGCCTTCAAGGCGCTCGTGCAACTCCATGGTGGCCTTGAACAACAGGAACACACCACCAAACAACATGATCAGGTCACGGCCAGAGAAGCTCTTGTCGAACACCTCGAACAGCGGCTGCGTGAGCGTCACCAACCAGGAAATACTCGCCAGCAGGCCCAGACGCATCAGCAACGCCAGCGACAAACCGATCAACCGCGCGCGGTCGCGCTGCTCCGGCGGTAACTTGTCCGCCAGGATCGCGATAAACACCAAGTTGTCGATGCCCAGCACCAGTTCCAGCACAATCAAGGTCAACAGGCCGAGCCAGGCCGTTGGATCCGCTAACCATTCCATTTAATAGAGTCTCTTTAAAGGTTTCAGAACGCCGGACACGGCAAAGCGCGGTCAGTGGACCGGGACAAGGTTAGCAGTCGGAATACGGGGTGCTTCAGCGGGAACAGCGACAGCGGATGTCTTGGGGAAAGACGACTGGGAGGCTCCGAGAGGGTGTTCATGCAGGTCCTGCAATAAGAAAAGGACTTGAATCGTACAGGCGAAACCCAAACTTCCTACAACGCAAAATTATTACAAAATCTGTCCCCAAGCACACACAAAACCAATGTGGGAGCGGGCTTGCTCGCGAATGCGGAAGTTCAGTCAATCCATATGTCGACTGACACACCGCCTTTGCGAGCAAGCCCGCTCCCACATTTTGACCTGCGCAATATCAGGTTTTGCGTGTCGCATCATCCAGCGCCAGGATGGTGTGGGCATTCGTTACCGTGGTCGCCAACGTATTGATCACCCCCGAGCGCAACGCGCCAAGCGTTGCCGCTGCCTTGGTGTTCTCACTGGCAATCGCCACCACATCCGGGATGCGGAACAACTCCTGCACCGTCAGCCCGATCACCCGGCCTTGAATTGCGTTGACCGCCGGCTGGCCGTGGATGTCGATAAAGTCATACCCCATCATGTCGCCCACGGTGCCGGACAAGCGCGCCTGCGCGATCTCCTGCGGCGAGAACCAGCCCATGCGCACCATGTTGCTGTTCTCGCTCATGTCGCCAATGCCAATCAGCGCAATGTCCGCGCGCCGGGCGCGATCCAGGGTCGAGCGCACGGTGTCGTTGTTGATCAACACGCCGCGTAACTCGGGGTTCGCCACCAACGCCGGGGCGTACAGGCTTTCGCTCTCGCCACCAAAACGCAGGGCCAGGCGTCGGCAAATATGATCGGGGTTCATGTATTCGCCAGCCTTGAGCGAACCGCCGATGGCGCAGACAAACGTGCAATTGCGCGTCACCGGCAAAAACACGTTATCCGCCACGGCACCGACGTTACGGCCCATGCCCACGGCGACAATCATGCCGTCGCTGAGCGTCTTGTTCAGGTAATTCGCCACCAGGCTGGCGACAGCCGAGCGCTGGGTGTCGGGGTCGCTGTGGTCGACCGCAATCAAAGCGCGGTCCAGCTTGAAGCGCTCCACCAATGCCCGCTCCAGCTCGTTGTTCATCGCCGGGTGCTGCAACACGCGCACCTCGACAATCCCTTCATCGCGCGCACGTTTGAGCAAGCGGCTGACTTTCGCCCGCGACAGGTCGAAGCGTTTGGCGATGGCTTCCTGAGTGACGTTCTCAAGGTAATAGAGCATCGCCACTTCGGTCATCTGATCGATATCGCTGGCAATGCGCTGGGTACTGTCACTCATGGGGACGGGCTTCCGTTTCGGCGTCAAAGGCGCATTCTCCCGACTCTTGCCCCGTTACGTCCACTACTGATGCCCATCGCGCTCGATCGCATTGATCCGCTCGACCTTGGCCCCTGAACGCGCGGCCTCGAACTCCGACTCCAGGAACGACTTGACGATACTTTTGGCCAATTCGGCACCGATCACCCGCGCGCCGATCGACAGGATTTGCGCATCGTTGCTCTTGCGCGCGCGCTCCGCCGAATAGGTGTCATGGGCCTGGGCCGCACGAATGCCCAGCACCTTGTTGGCCGAGATCGCCATGCCGATCCCGGTGCCGCATACCAGCACACCCAGGCGTTGCTGCCCGGCATTGATGGCGGTAGCCACCGCCAGGGCGATGTCCGGGTACAGCACCGGCGCCGTGGAATGCGTGCCGAAGTCGGTCACCGGATAACCCAACGCCTCGATATGGCGCTTCAACAGCTCTTTGAGCTCAAAACCCGCTTCATCGCATCCGATAGCCACCGGGAAAGGTGTGTTCATGGCATCTGGCTCCACTGCCGAGAAGGCACTTAAGATCGATCAAATGATCAGTCACTGAAATTTCTATCAGTCATTTCTCAGGCAATAAGCCCTTTCTGTCAAGTGAGTTTTAACTGACTCGCCAGTCAAAGCCCTATTACAGGGCACTATTAATACTCATGGTGGGATTCATAGGTTTTAAGTGAAAGAGATTGACTGATCAGAATTTCATTTGGTACACATATGATCACAGCGAAACATGACTGTGCGACCTAATAAGAATTCACAGCACGAGGACACGCCGATGGCCACGCCATTACTGCTCCAGGCTGAACACGTCGCCAAGGCTTACGCCGGGGTGCCTGCCCTGCGTGACGGGCGCCTCTCTCTACGGGCCGGCAGCGTGCATGCGTTGTGTGGCGGCAATGGCGCCGGCAAGTCGACGTTCCTGAGCATCCTGATGGGCATTACCCAACGCGACGCCGGCAGCATTGCGCTCAACGGCGCCCCGGTTCAGTTCAGCCGCCCCAGTGAAGCCCTGGCAGCGGGGATCGCGATGATCACCCAGGAACTGGAACCCATCCCCTACATGACCGTCGCCGAAAATATCTGGCTGGGCCGCGAACCGCGCCACGCCGGCTGCATCGTCGACAGCAAGACCCTCAACCGCCGCACCCGCGAGCTGCTCGAAAGCCTGGAGTTCGACGTCGACGCCACCCGCCCCATGCACCGCCTGAGCGTGGCGCAGATCCAGTTGGTGGAAATCGCCAAGGCGTTCAGCCACGACTGCCAGGTGATGATCATGGACGAACCCACCTCGGCCATCGGCGAGCACGAGGCGCAAACCCTGTTCAAAGCCATCCGCCGTCTCACCGCGCGCGGCGCCGGCATCATCTATGTGTCGCATCGCCTGAGCGAACTGGCACAGATCGCCGATGACTACAGCATCTTTCGCGATGGCGCCTTTGTCGAAAGCGGACGCATGGCCGATATCGACCGCAACCACCTGGTGCGGGGCATCGTCGGCCAGGAGCTGACGCGCATTGACCACAAGGTCGGCCGCGAATGTGCGCCCACGACCTGCCTGCAAGTTGACAACCTGAGCCGCAACGGCGAATTCCACGACATCAGCCTGCAACTGCGCCAGGGTGAAATCCTCGGCATTTACGGCCTGATGGGGTCGGGGCGCAGCGAATTCCTCAACTGCATCTACGGCCTGACGGTTGCGGATTCCGGCAGCGTGACCCTGCAAGGCAAGCCCATGCCGATCGGCTTGCCCAAAGCCACGATCAACGCCGGCATGTCGCTGGTCACCGAGGACCGCAAAGACAGCGGCCTGGTGCTCACCGGCAGCATTCTTTCCAACATTGCGCTGTCGGCCTACAAACGCCTGTCGCGCTGGTCGCTGATCAATGCGCGCAAGGAAACCCAACTGGCCCAGGACATGGTCAAGCGCCTGCAGATCAAAACCACCTCCCTGGAACTGCCGGTGGCCTCCATGAGCGGTGGCAATCAGCAAAAAGTGGTGCTCGCCAAATGCCTGTCGACCGAACCGGTGTGCCTGTTATGCGATGAACCGACCCGGGGCATTGATGAAGGTGCCAAGCAGGAGATTTACCACCTGCTCGACCAGTTCGTGCGCGCCGGTGGCGCCGCCATTGTGGTGTCGTCCGAAGCCCCTGAGCTGCTGCACCTGAGTGATCGCATCGCCGTATTCAAGGGCGGCCGGCTGGTGACTATCAGCACCGACACCGCCCTTTCCCAGGAAGCCTTGTTGAGTCTTGCCTCATGAACGCCAAAACCATCGCTGCCCCCATGACTGCCGCGCCGCGCAATCGACTGCGTTTATCCCTCGACCGCTTCGGCCTGCCGCTGGTGTTTATCCTGCTGTGCGTGGTGATGGCGTTTTCCAGCGAATATTTCATGACCTGGCGCAACTGGATGGACATCCTGCGCCAGACCTCGATCAACGGCATCCTCGCCGTGGGCATGACCTACGTGATCCTGACCAAGGGCATCGACTTGTCGGTGGGCTCGATCCTGGCCTTCGCCGGGCTGTGCAGCGCAATGGTCGCGACTCAAGGCTACGGCCTGCTGGCGGCCGTCAGTGCCGGGATGTTTGCCGGGGCCATGCTCGGCGTGGTCAACGGCTTTATGGTCGCCAACCTGTCGATCCCGCCATTCGTGGCCACCCTCGGCATGCTCAGCATCGCGCGGGGCATGACCTTCATTCTCAACGATGGCAGCCCCATCACGGACCTGCCCGACGCCTACCTGGCGCTGGGCATTGGCAAGGTCGGGCCGATTGGCGTGCCCATCGTCATCTTCGCCGTGGTCGCGCTGATCTTCTGGATGGTGCTGCGCTACACCACTTACGGCCGCTATGTGTACGCCG
This sequence comes from Pseudomonas fluorescens, assembly GCF_900215245.1. GTDB lineage: Bacteria > Pseudomonadota > Gammaproteobacteria > Pseudomonadales > Pseudomonadaceae > Aquipseudomonas > Aquipseudomonas fluorescens. Next base: position 4,792,082 of record NZ_LT907842.1, on the reverse strand, counting down.
TGGGCGGCAATGAAAAGAGCGCACGCACCTCCGGCATCGGCGTGCGCAAGGTGATGTTTTCGGTGTACGTGGTGTCCGGCCTGCTCGCCGGGTTAGCCGGCGTGGTGTTGTCGGCCCGCACCACTTCCGCCCTGCCCCAGGCCGGGGTTTCCTATGAGCTGGATGCGATTGCCGCAGTGGTTATCGGCGGCACCAGCTTGTCGGGCGGCACCGGCAGCATTGTCGGCACGCTGTTTGGTGCGTTGTTGATCGGCGTGATCAACAACGGGCTGAACCTGCTCGGCGTGTCGTCCTATTACCAGCAGGTCGCCAAGGGCCTGATCATCGTGTTCGCCGTGCTGATCGACGTGTGGCGCAAGAAAAAACGCTAATCGCTTTCCCTCCCAACAATGAACTGAACGACCTACAACAATAAGCGGAGTTCTCACCATGAAACCTGGAATGACGTTGGCCGCCGTTGCGGCTCTCTCCCTGCTCGCCAGCAGTATTGCCCTGGCCGCCGATGGCAAGACCTACAAAGTCGGCGCCGCCGTGTACGGCCTCAAGGGCCAGTTCATGCAGAACTGGGTCCGCGAGCTGAAGGAACACCCGGCGGTCAAGGACGGCACCGTGCAGTTGACCGTGTTCGACGGCAACTACGACGCCCTGACCCAAAACAACCAGATCGAAAACATGGTCACCCAGCACTACGACGCCATCCTGTTCGTGCCCATCGACACCAAGGCCGGCGTAGGCACGGTAAAACAAGCCATGAGCAACGACGTGGTCGTCATCGCCTCCAATACGAAAGTAGCCGATGCCGCCGTGCCTTATGTGGGTAACGACGATGTGGAAGGCGGGCGCCTGCAAGCCCAGGCCATGGTCGACAAACTTAACGGCCGCGGCAACGTCGTGATCATCCAGGGCCCGATTGGCCAGTCGGCGCAGATCGACCGGGAAAAAGGCGAACTGGAAGTGCTGGGCAAACACCCCGACATCAAGATCATCGAGAAAAAAACGGCCAACTGGGACCGCGCCCAGGCCCTCACCCTCACCGAAGACTGGCTGAACGCGCACCCCAAAGGCATTAACGGTGTGATCGCCCAGAACGACGACATGGCCCTCGGTGCCGTGCAGGCGCTGAAATCCCATGGATTGTCATCCAAAGACGTGCCGGTGACCTCGATCGACGGCATGCCGGATGCGATCCAGGCGGCGAAGAAAGACGAAGTCACGACCTTCCTGCAAGACGCCCAGGCCCAGTCTCAAGGCGCACTGGACGTGGCATTGCGCGCACTCGCCGGCAAGGACTACAAGCCGCAATCGGTGATCTGGGAACGCTATGCCAAGGACGTGAAATGGGCCGACGGCACCGCCAAGAACTACATCCTGCCGTGGGTGCCGGTGACCAATGCGAACGCGGATGCGCTGTACAAACAGGTCAGCGGCGGTAAGTAACGGTTTCGACCTGTGAATGCATTCCAACTGTGGGAGCGGGCTTGCTCGCGAAGGCGGTGTGTCAGTCAGCACATCCGTCAGCTGATCCACCGCTTTCGCGAGCAAGCCCGCTCCCACATTGGATCTCCACCGTTTTCAAAAATGGAGTTAATCGTATGTCTGGATTCTGGAACCAAGCCTTCGACCTCACCGGCCGTTGCGCGGTGATTACCGGTGGCGCCGCCGGCATCGGCCTGGCCTGCGCCAGCCTGCTGGCGGAACGCGGAGCACGCGTGGCGTTACTGGACCGTGACCCGGCCGTGGTGGCCGTCGCCGCACGCCTGGGCGCCGAGCATCTGGGCATTGCCGTCGATCTGGGTCAGATCGGCCAGATACAACCCACCATCGTCCACGTATTCGAACACTTTCAGCGCCTGGATTACCTGATCAACAGCGCCGGCATCGTGCTGCTCGACAAGGCCGTCGATGTCAGCGAAAGCGCCTGGGACAGCACCCTGGACATCAACCTCAAAGCCAGCTTCTTCGTGGCCCAGGCCTGCGCCCGACACATGCTCGCCAACGGCGGCGGGCGCATCGTCAACCTCGCCTCCCAGGCCGCCGTGATCGGCCTGGACCGCCACGTCGCCTACTGCGCCAGCAAGGCCGCCATCGTCGGCATGACCAAGGTGTTGGCCATGGAATGGGCGCCGCAGATCAACGTCAACGCCATCTCCCCGACCATTGTCGAGACCGCCCTGGGCAAGAAAGCCTGGGCCGGTGAAGTGGGTGAAAAGGCCAAATTGCAGATCCCGGCCGGCCGTTTTGCCCAGCCGGAAGAGATCGCCGGGCTGGCGCTGTACCTGCTCAGCGATGCCGCGCAGATGATCACCGGCGCCAACATGGTGATCGACGGCGGCTACAGCATTCAGTAATTCATTTTTTGTCGTGAGGTTTTGTCATGTCCACCGTCACCGAACGCACAGCTGAACAGCTCTCCCCCAGCATCCCGAAAACCATGCAGGCCGTGGTCTGCCATGGCCCGGAAGACTATCGACTGGAAACCGTCGATGTGCCCACGCCCGGCCCCGATGAGATCCTCACCAAGGTCGAGCTGTGCGGCATTTGCATGGGTGACATCAAGACGTATCGCGGCGCGCCATCGTTCTGGGGCGATGCCGAACAGCCGCGCTACGTGAAACCGCCAATGATTCCCGGGCATGAGTTCGTCTGTCGCGTGGTTGCCCTGGGCCCAGGCGCCGAGAAGCGTGGGGTAAAGGTGGGCGACCGGGTGATCTCCGAGCAGATCGTGCCGTGCTGGGGCTGCCGCTTCTGCAATCACGGCCAGTACTGGATGTGCCAGAAACACGACCTTTATGGCTTCCAGAACAACGTGCAGGGCGCCATGGCCCAGTACATGATTTTCACCAAGGAAGGCATCATCCACAAAGTGCCGGAATCCATCGCCCCCGATGAAGCGATCCTGATCGAACCGCTGGCCTGCTCGCTGCATGCCGCCGAGCGCGCCAATGTCGACCATGACGACGTGGTGGTGGTAGCCGGCGCCGGCACCCTGGGCCTCGGCATCATCGGCGCCGTGCGCCTGCGCAACCCGAAAAAGCTGATCGTGCTGGACATGAAACCCGAACGCGCCGCCCTCGCCCTGCGCATGGGCGCCGACGAAGTATGGAACCCGGCCGACGTCGACGTCATGGCAAAGATCCGCGCGATCACCGACGGTTATGGCTGCGACATTTATATCGAAGCCACCGGGCATCACAAGGCGGTGAACCAGGGCCTGGCGATGCTGCGCAAGCTGGCGCGCTTCGTCGAGTTCAGCGTATTTAATGACGAGGCCACGGTAGATTGGTCGATCATCGGCGACCGCAAGGAACTGGACATCCTGGGTTCGCACCTGGGGCCGTACATGTACCCGCGCGCCATCGACTTTATTGGCAACCGCAAAATCGACATGCGCGACGTGGTGACCCACAAATTCGCCCTGGCGGATTTCAAGGAAGCGTTTGCGGTGATGGAGCGCGGGGACAAATCGCTCAAGGTGGTATTGGAACCTTAAGAACGCCACCTATAAAACTGTGGGAGCGGGCTTGCTCGCGAAAGCGGAGTGCCAGGCAACACATGCATCAACTGAACCACCGCTTTCGCGAGCAAGCCCGCTCCCACATTGAATTGTTGTTGCCCCCAAGAACAAGAACACAGGAACCCGCGTTATGAATCGAGTCATCAACGATCCGGACCACGTGGTCGAGGACATGTTGCACGGCATTCTGGTCGCCCACCCCGAACTGCGCCAATACGAGAGCAACCCTCGGGTCATCGTCAAAGCCAGGCCATCGGGGCAAGGCCGGGTTGGCATCGTGACCGGCGGCGGCTCGGGCCATGAGCCGGCGTTTCTGGGCTACGTCGGCCCCGGCCTGGTGGACGCCGTGGCCGTCGGCGAGATTTTCTCCTCGCCCACCGCCAAAAGCTTTTTCGACGCGTTCCGCGCCGCCGACCATGGCGCTGGCGTAGCCTGCCTGTACGGCAACTATGCCGGCGACAACATGAACGTGAAGCTGGCAATGAAAATGGCCGCCAGCAAAGACATGCGCATCCGTACCGTGGTCGCCAACGACGATGTGGCCTCCGCCCCCAAGGCCGATATCGCCAAGCGGCGCGGCGTCGCCGGGGAGATCTTCATGTGGAAGATCGGCGGTGCGGCAGCGGCCCAGCATTACGACCTCGATGGCGTGATTCGCGTCGCCCAGAAAACCGTCGATCACTGCCGCTCAATTGGCATCGGCCTCACCCCGTGCACCATTGCGGCGGTGGGCAAGCCAAACTTCCAGATCCCCGACGGCCAGATGGAACTGGGCATCGGCCATCACGGCGAACCGGGCATTGAAGTTGTGCCCATCGAGCCCGCCGCCGCCATGGCCGAACGCATGCTCGCACCGATCCTGGCTGACCGTGATTTCAGCCACGATGACAGCGTGGTGGTGCTGGTCTCGGGCCTGGGCGCCACACCGGTGATGGAGCTGTACATTTTTTACGCCGAGGTCGAGCGACAGCTCAAGGCCAAGGGCTTGAAGATTCACCGTTGCTACGTGGGCAATTACTTCACCTCCCTGGAGATGATGGGCGTCACCCTCACCCTGCTCGGCCTCGACGCCGAGCTGAAAACCTTGATCGACCAACCGTGCCGCTCCATCGGCATGACCCAGGCGGAGTGAACCATGAGCCAGCATTTTTCCACCCGCGACGGCAGCGCTATCGTCGCCGACCTGGTCAGCGTGATCGTGGCCAACCGTGAATACCTCAGCGAAGTCGACGGCGCGATTGGCGACGGCGACCACGGCATCAATATGGCCAAGGGTTTCGCCCACTGCGGCCGCATGATCGAAGGCCGCCAACTGACATTGGCCCAAGCCCTGGATGAGCTGACCCTGAGCCTGATGGAAGGCATCGGCGGCTCCATGGGGCCGTTGTATGGCAGCCTGTTTATCGGCATGGCCGACGAAGTGCGCAGCAGCGAGGCTATCGACGCCGCCACCTTTGCTCGTTTGCTGCGCGGCGGTTTGACCTCGCTGCAGGACATCACCGAAGCGGGCGTGGGTGACAAGTGTTTGATGGACACGCTGATCCCGGCGGTTGAAGCCTTCGAACGTGCGCAGGCACAAGGCGCGGGTTTCAGCGCTGCGCTGGAGGCGATGAAAGCCGCCGCGTCCCAAGGCCGCGATTCAACCAAAGACCTGGTGGCCAAAATCGGCCGGGCCAGCCGTTTGGGCGAGCGCTCCCTCGGCGTACTGGATGCCGGCGCCGTGTCGTGCTGCCTGATCCTCACGCGCCTGGCGGACTCGGTGCAGCCGCGACTGAGCGTTTGACTTGTTGGATATACCGCGCCACTGCCGGCGCTTGCTCAAAGCGCCGGTAAATCAACGACAGCCAGGACGCCGCCTCGCAGCCATGGAGAGTGCGGTAGACCACGCCCGGCAAGCTCACATGCCCGACCATCGACGCCGGCACCACCGCCACGCCCTGCCCTAGCGACACCAACGCCACCACCGCGACCAAGCCGCCCGGTTGCGGCCCGAGACGCGGCGCATAACCACCCTGCGCCGCGACGTGCAACGTGCCGCTGATTTGCTCCGGCAAGATAAAGGTTTCGTTTTGCAGGTGTTCACAACCAATCGCCTTGAGCCTCAGCAGCCAGGAATCCTGCGGCAGCGCCAGCACGAAACCTTCACTGTCGAGGCGCACCGCCTCTACCCCATCGGGCAGCGTCATTGGCGAGCGGATGTAGCCGATGTCATAGCGCCCGTCTGCCACCGCCGTCGGCAATGTGGCCATCGCGCATTCGCGCACATTCACGCTCACCTCCGGAAACGCCTGGCTGAACGCCTGCATTTGCCGCTGCAGCAGCCCGGTGTATACCGCCGAGGCCACGTAGCCCAGTTCGACATGCCCGATCTCCCCACGGCCGGCGCGCTGGGCGCTGCGCTGGGCAAACTCGAACTGGCGCACCGTGGCTTGCGCCTCGGTCAGTAACGCCGCGCCCGCTTCGGTGAGGCTGACTTCGCGCTGCTGACGGATAAACAGACGCGTGCCCAACGCAGTTTCCATGTCCTGGATCTGACGGCTCAAGGTGGGCGGCGCGATACCCAATTGCTCGGCGGCGCGGGTGAAGTTGCGCTGGCGGGCGACCGCCAGGAAGTAGCGGAAATGGCGGATTTCCATCGCAGGATTAGCTCAAAGGTAATGAAGTGCTTCAGCCCAGCTAACAACGCAAGCAAGTGCCAGGGATAAGCTCACGAAACATCAACACTAGAGAGCCCTTGCGATGTACGTCAACTGTCTTTTCCGTATTGCCTGTAAGGTAATTCAGCCATGAACCGGGTCAGCCCACGCTTGACGCTGCTCACCGCTTGCGGCGTTTGTTCGCTGATCGTGCTCGACACTAATATCGTCGCCGTGACGCTACCGAGCATCGCGCGCGACCTGGGCGCCAACTTCGCCGATATCGAGTGGGTGGTCAGCGCCTATATGCTCGCGTTCGCCGCACTGCTGTTACCGGCCGGCAGCATCGCCGACCGCTTTGGGCGCAAGAAGACCCTGGTCTGGGGCTTGAGCGTTTTCATCCTGGCGTCCATCGGTTGTGGCGTCGCGCCGAATGCAGTGTTTCTGGACATTGCCCGCGCCGTCAAAGGTGTCGGCGCAGCCTTACTGCTGACTTCGGCCCTGGCCGCCATCGGCCATACCTTTCACGATGACGTGGAGCGTGCCAAAGCCTGGGCGTTCTGGGGCGCGTGCATGGGCGTGGCAATGACCGCCGCGCCGACATTGGGCGGGCTGATTACCCAATACCTGGGCTGGCGTTGGATTTTCTACCTCAACCTGCCCGTCGGCCTGGGCTTGATGGCGCTGGTGCTGCGTGCGATTCCAGAGTCCCGCGATACCCAGTCAGCACGCCTTGATCCGTGGGGCAGCCTGGCATTCAGTGCCAGCCTGTTGTGCCTGATCTGGGGGCTGATCGAGGCCAACCGCATCGGTTGGGACAGCCCGTTAACCTCTGCGCGCCTGATCGGCGGGGCTGTGTTGCTGGGGGTGTTTGTGCTGGTCGAACGCGCGCAACAACGGCCCATGGTCGACCTGCAACTGTTGCGACACCCACGGTTTATCGGCGCCTTGCTCGGGATGTTCGCCTATGCCGGCTGCGCCCAGGTGATGATGACGTTGCTGCCGTTCTACCTGCAAAACGGCCTGGGCTTCTCGGCCATTGCTTCGGGCCTGGGCATGTTGCCGTTTGCCCTGACCATGCTGATCTGCCCACGCATCGGTGCACGCCTGGCGGTGCGCTTTGCGCCCGCGACGATGATGGCCGCGGGGTTGACCCTGGTCGGCGGCGGCAACCTGTTGAGCGCCTGGGCGGTCAATGTTGGCGGCTACCTGCCCTTCGCGTTGGCGATTGCCGTCACGGGCGCCGGGGCCGGCCTGCTCAATGGCGATACGCAGAAAAACATCATGGCCTGCGTACCACGCGACCGGGCGGGGATGGCGTCAGGCATCAGCACCACCATGCGCTTCAGCGCAATCATGTTGGCCATTGGTGTGTATGGGGCATTACTGAGCAGCCACAGTGAGCAGTTGCTGCGCGCGCGTATCGACACACAATGGCAGGCCCAGGCGGCGGGTATCGCTTCGCGGGTCGTGGCCGGGGATATGCCGGCGGCGATGGGCTTGTTGCCGCAGGCGGCACGGGACGTCGTGCAGCCGCTGGCGCGGCAGGCGTTTGTGGGTGGGTTCAGCACGGTGTTGTGGGTGGCGGGATTGTTGGGGCTGCTGGGGGCGTTGGTGGTGGGGATGTTGATGCGAAAACCAATTCCCTCAGTACAACAACAGTCTTCCAGACTGACTCAGAACTAAATGTGGGAGCGGGCTTGCCCGCGATGGCGGCGGGTCAGTCGGTAGATGTATCGACTGGGACATCGCTATCGCGGGCAAGCCCGCTCCCACATTGGGATCGGCTACATTCTGGATTTACCAGAAGCGCTGCTGGGTCAACCGGCTCCACCACGTCAACAGCACACGGTCTACCGAGCCACTGGCCGCCAGGCCGACTCGCTCCTGCAGGCTTTTACGCTCGGCATAGTGCAGGTGGAACACCTCGGCGGTCTTGGCCTTGGTGGCCAGGTACTCGTCGCTGGTTTGCAGTTCGTCGACCAGTTGTTTGTCGAGGGCAGCAACACCCAGCCACACTTCACCAGTCGCGACGTCATCGATTGCCAGCTGTGGGCGATAGCGCGACACGAAGTTCTTGAACAACTGATGCGTGATATCCAGGTCTTCCTGGAATTTCTCGCGGCCCTTCTCGGTGTTTTCGCCAAACACGGTGAGGGTGCGTTTGTATTCACCGGCGGTCAGCACTTCGAAGTCGATGTCGTGCTTTTTCAGCAGGCGATTAACGTTAGGCAACTGCGCCACCACGCCAATGGAGCCGAGGATGGCGAACGGCGCGCTGATGATCTTCTCACCGATGCACGCCATCATATAGCCGCCGCTGGCCGCAACCTTGTCGATGCACACGGTCAACGGCACGCCGGCCTGACGGATACGCGCCAGTTGCGAAGAGGCCAAGCCGTAGCTGTGTACCATGCCGCCGCCGCTTTCGAGGCGCAGCACCACTTCGTCCTTGGGCGTGGCCAGGCTCAGCAGCGCGGTGATTTCATGGCGCAGGCTCTCGGTGGCCGAAGCTTTGATGTCGCCGTCAAAATCCAGCACGAACACCCGTGGCTTGGCCTCGGGTTTCTGCTTGCCTTTCTTCTTTTCGGTTTTGCTTTCGGACTTGCGCAGGGCCTTGAGCTGGTCCTTGTCGAGCAGGCTCGACTCCAGGCGCTCACGCAGGCCTTTATAGAAGTCATTGAGCTTGCTGACCTGCAATTGGCCGGCGGATTTGCGACGCCCCTTGCTGCGCAACGCCGCGAAGCTGATCAATACCACCAGAATAGCGACCACCAAAGTGACGGTCTTCGCCAGAAAACTCGCGTATTCGGCCAGAAAATCCATGTGACTCCTTACAAGTTGCAGTGCGCCGGGCGCGGATGGTCTCAGCATACCGATGGCACTGCCTTCGGACCAGTGCTCAAACCGCCAGCAGCGGCCCTCTAACGCGCTTTTAAAACAAGCGTATGTTTTTTCATTGACAGCTCGCGGGCATCCTCATAACCTCGCCAGACTTTCAACGTACCGGGAAAACGGACGTGGGCAGCATTTATTTGATTCGACATGGCCAGGCCTCCTTCGGTGCAGACGACTATGACGTCCTGTCGCCCGTCGGCGTGGAACAAGCGCAAGTGCTCGGTCGCCACCTGGCGGACCTGGGCATTACGTTTGACCGCTGTGTCTCGGGTGACCTGCGTCGCCAGCAACACACCGCCACTGCCGCATTCGATCAATACAGCGCCCTCGGCCACCCCATTCCACCGCTGGAAATCGACACCGCCTTCAACGAATTCGACGGTGAAGCGATCATCCGCGCCCTGCTGCCTGACTTGCTCGCCAGCGAGCCCCACGCTGTGGACGTGCTGCGCAACGGCGCGCAGAACCGCAGCGAATTCCAACGCATCTTCGCACTGATCATCGAGCGCTGGCTGGCCGGCACCTATGATCCACCCGGGCTGGAGAGCTGGCTGGGGTTTGTCGAACGTGTACAAGGTGGCCTGCAACGCATTCTTGAAGCGGCCGATAACACGCACAAGATCGCCGTGTTTACCTCCGGCGGCACCATCACTGCCCTGCTCCACCTGATTACCCGGATGCCTGCCGCCCAGGCCTTCGAATTGAACTGGCAAATTGTTAACACTTCGCTCAACCACCTGAAATTCCGTGGTCGCGAGGTGGCACTGGCTTCCTTCAACAGTCATACCCACTTGCAACTGTTGAAGGCGCCGCAGCTCATCACTTTCCGATGAATTGCGGCCAACCGTGACCCCAAGGTCACTGGACTCACCCATAAAGGATCGAAACCATGACTGACGTAGCCAAAGCTGTAGAAGCAATGAAAGCCAAATTCAACCCAGCCGCTGCCGACGGCCTGGACCTGGTGTTCGGTTTCCGTATCGACGACACCCAGAACTTCTCGCTGGTGGTCAAGAACAACACCTGCGAACTGCTGGAAGGCGAAAACCCGGACGCCCAGGTGACCCTGGTGATGGACGGCGAAACCATGAAAGGCATCGTTGACGGTTCCACCGACGGCATGCAGGCCTTCATGGGCGGCAAACTGCGCACCGAAGGCGACATGATGCTGGCCATGAAGCTGAGCGACCTGTTCCCGGCTTGATTCAAGGGCAGCCTTGAATACCGATCCCGCCTTTGCCGGCGGGATTTTTTTACATTGCGAAAACTACCGAGCGTACACGGTCACTTCAGAAAGCGCTTATCCGCCCATAAAAATCAATGGATCTATCGCAAAAAATTTTGAATCACTAGTATTTCTGACAGTAGTCGTTGATCACTCATACCGGCACATTGAAACCCTCCGAAACTAAAGAGGGTAGTCAGCATGGAAAGCCAATCCGACGATTTTGGGAATGTGACGGTATCAATCAATCCTGAAGAGCAGGTCACTCTAACGACGCAAAATAACCTGACGATAACGACCAGGATCATTGCCTTGAGCGAAGACGGAACGTGCCTTGTCACCGATTCAGGAGAGAGCATTCAAATTGATCAGATCGCCGACATCTCACCGCCAGTGGCACTGCGTACAGCGAGATTTATCAGCGGAATAACCTTGGCTGCGGGCAGTCTTGCAACCACCGTCTCCGGCGGCAGCGTTAACAAGCCCCCTCCTCTGACGTTCACATACATCAATGGAATCAGAGTGCCACTCAAATAACGCTGCGTTGCTGCAGCTCTGTCAGGGGCTACTCTTGGGCTGCAGCAGCAACGCCACCAACGCACTCCAGCCAGTCTGGTGTGACGCGCCCAACCCACGCCCGGTTTCACCATGGAAATACTCATGGAACAACACCAGGTCACGGCTGGCCGGGTCCGCTTCCAGCTGCGCATAGCCTGCCATCGACGGCCGCAGCCCGTCTTCATTCCTTAGAAACAATCGGGTCAGACGCTGGCTCAGGCTGTCGGCGACCTCCTCCAGAGACGCCAGATAACCACTGCCGGTCGGGTACTCCACCGAGAAGTTGTCCGCGTAGTAGCGGTGAAATTCGCGCAACGATTCGATCAGCATGTAATTCACCGGCATCCACAATGGCCCGCGCCAATTGGAGTTGCCGCCATACAAGCGTGAGTCGGACTCGCCAGGCTGATAGCGCGCGCACAACGTGTCGCCGTTCATCTTCAGCGCCAGCGGCTGCTCGGCAAAGGCCTTGGACAAGGAGCGCACGCCAAAGGCCGACAAAAACTCCGTGTCATCGAGCATGCGCCGCAGCAAATCCTTGGTGCGCTCGCCGCGCAACAACGCCAGCAGCAGGCGATTGCCCTGCCCCGGTTCGTTCCAGCGCGACACCAGTTTGGCCAAATCCGGCCGGTGCTTCATGAACCCCAGCAGCCGTTCACGCAACCCCGCAAGGCCTTCATGTTCGCGCTGCTCCAGCACCAGCACGGCGAACAACGGCATCAGGCCGACGATGGAGCGCAGGCGCACCGGCTCGTTCTGGCCGTCGGGGCGGTGCAGCACGTCGTAGAAGAACTGGTCGTGCTCATCCCACAAGCCCTCGGCGCTGTCGTCAACGCGGTTGATCGCCCCGGCGATATACAGGAAATGCTCGAAAAACTTCACCGCGATATCGACGTAGACCCCATTGCGTTTGGCCAGCTCCAGACCGATGCGCATCAGGTCCAGTGCATAAGCGGCGACCCACGCCGTGCCGTCGGCCTGATCCAGCTGGTAGCCCGGCGGCAAGGCAGCGGAGCGGTCGAACAAGGCAATGTTGTCCAGGCCCAGGAACCCGCCCTGGAACAGGTTGCGGCCCTCGGCGTCTTTGCGGTTGACCCACCAGGAAAAATTCAGCAGCAACTTGTGGAAAATGCGCTCAAGGAAATCCATGTCGCCGACCCCGGTCAGCGCCTTGTCCTGCTGATACACCCGCCAACTGGCCCAGGCATGCACCGGCGGGTTGGCGTCGTCGAAACGCCATTCATACGCCGGCAGTTGACCATTGGGGTGCATAAAGCGGTCTTTCACCAACAGCAATAACTGTTGCTTGGCATACTCCGGATCAATCAGCGCCATCGCGACCGCCTGGAAGCCCTGGTCCCAGGAGGCGTACCACGGGTATTCCCAGGTGTCAGGCATGGAGAGAATGTCGAAGTTGGACAGGTGCCGCCAATGGGTATTGCGGATATGCAGGCGCTCGGGCGGCGGCGCAGGTTGGGCCGGGTCGCCGTCGAGCCACTGGTTTACGTCAAAATAGTACAGCTGTTTGGACCACAGTAAGCCGGCGAGCGCCTGGCGCTGTACGTTGCGCGCATCTTCATTGGTGATCCCCTGTTGCAGGGCCGCATAGAAGTCATCAGCTTCTTGCCGGCGAAGCTCAAACAGCTTGCGCGCGTTGACCGCGGGTGCGTCCGTGGGCGCAAACCGCAGGTACAGGGTTTTGCTCTCCAGGCCCGCCAGTTCAAGGCTGAAGCGCGCGGCGACTTTGGTGCCCGCATCCCGGCGAATCGCCGACTGAACGCCGTCCACCAGGTAATCATTGATGCCATCCTTGAACGGCCCAGGCGCCGGCTGCCCATCCAACCGGGGAATATTGCTCTCGTTTTCGCAGAACAGCCACTCGAGCCCGTCCTGCCCCCAGGCGCTGAGACAGCGATCGGGCAGTTCATGATGGAAGGCCAGCACCTGCTCGCCGTCCAGCCGCAATTGCGGCTTGGGCGCGTCAACGGTCCAGCTCCAGTCATTGCGCGCCCACAACTGGGGCAGCACGTGCAGCTGCGTCGGCTGATCCGAACGGTTATGCACGGTGACCCGCATGAAAATATCGTCGGGATGGTGCTTGGCGTATTCGACGCTGATGTCGCAATAGCGGTTGTCTTCAAACACGCCGGTGTCGAGAATTTCGTACTCGGCATCTTCAAGCCCGCGGCGGGCGTTCTCGGCGATCAGGTCCGCATAAGGAAACGCGGCATGCGGGTATTTGTAGAGCATGCGCATATAGGCATGGCTCGGTACGCCATCGACGAAAAAGTACAGTTCCTTGACGTCTTCACCGTGGTTGCCCTCGGCGTTATTCAAACCGAACAGGCGCTCCTTGATGATCGTGTCGCGCCCGTTCCAAAGCGCCAGGCCCAGGCACCAGCGTTGAGCCTTGTCGCTGAACCCGGCCAACCCGTCCTCACCCCAACGGTAGGCGCGGCTGCGGGCATGTTCATGGGGGAAGTAGGTCCAGGCATCGCCATCGGCGCTGTAGTCTTCGCGCACCGTGCCCCATTGGCGTTCACTCAAGTAAGGGCCCCAGTCGCGCCAACGTTCGGGCGCTTCGGTTGCCAGGCGCTGGCCTTCAATCGTTGCGAGGATGTTGGTTGCAGGCGTGGCCGTCATCGGGTCCTCCATCACTGACACAGTGAGGGGCAGTGTAGAACCGCTCCACGCCCGGATGCACATGAAGTCTTATCCACCCGCGCAAAAAAAGAGGCCGCTGATTAGGCGGCCTCTTTTTTCGACGCTGCAAAAGCGCGCGCGTTCTTAGAAGATCGCGTAGGTATAGTTGAAGATCAGACGCGTTTGGTCCTGGTCCGCCGTGCCGGTGTTATGCCCTTTGTAGGTACCGGTACGGAAGGTGGTACCAAAGCCTTTGAGCGGGCCTTCCTGCACAACGTAGTCCAGGCGGAAGTCGGTTTCGTTTTCTTTCTGGTCAGCGCCGCCGGCGACTTTGGACTTGATGCCCGTGCCGTCCAGGTAAGCCACGGACGCTTTCAGCCCAGGTACGAAGGCCTTGAAGTCATAGGAGTACTGACCAAAATTGACCTGCTCGCCCGCACGGGAGAACTGGCCCACCACGGCATCGGTAAACAGGTAGAAGTCGCTGCCGCCCGCGCCCTGTGCGTTTGGATCGGCGATGCTGCCCTGGTTGACCCAGACGAAGCCGCCGTCGTCGCTGACGCCGATGTGGCCAAGCATCAGGCTGCTGCCGCCCAACTGGTAGGTGAACGCGGCGCTGTAGGTTTTGTTATCCACTTCGCCAGCGTGTTTGGCGTAGCCACCGTTGTTGTTGAACTGGTAGCCGGCCTCACCGTTTTTGCCATCGCTGCTGCTGTCGAAGTAACGCAGGTCAGTCTTGAACGACTGGTCGTTGCCCAGCGGCAGAACGTGAACCAGGCCGAAGTAGTTCTGTTTGTAGAAGTCCTGCAGGTTGGCGTAGTAGTACTGCAACGTCAGGTTTTTCGCGATGGCGTTGTCAGACGAGCCGAACGGTTTGTAGTCCACACCGCCGAACTTGAAGCTGTCGCTGTCGCGGGTACCGCCAGCGACGCTCAACCCGGTGGAGTTGCTGGAAGCACGGCCTTCGGCCTTGTTCAGCTCACCACCGGTAAAGGTCACGTTAGGAATGTCACTGGACGTGAGGATGCCGCCGTCAAAAGTCTGCGGTGCAACACGGCTGTCGTTGGAGACCAGGATAGGCAGCACCGGGGCCAAGGCACCGCCGACGTGCAACTCTGTCTGGGAAATGCGAAATTTCACGTTACCCGCAGCACGGCCGAAACTGTCGGCAGGCTCGGTGCCGTTGTTTTTGGTCGGGAAGAAGCTGTTGCCGTTACCGGACAGGCCTGGGCCTGCGGCGTGGCCATCGCCACCGTCCAGGCGCAGGGCACCGAAAGCCATCACATCGAAACCGACGCCAAGGGTGCCTTGGGTGTAGCCGGATTTGTAGTCGAAGCGCAGCAATGTCGCGGCTTCGCGCAGATCGTTGCTGGTCCCCGAACGGTTGTCCGCACTGTAGTACATCGTCCGCGAACTGACCGCTGCGTGGCTGTCTTCAAGAAAGCCACTGTGCCCCGTGCCTGTGCCCAGTGCGCCGAGCCCGAAATCGTCCGCGCAAGCCTGTTGCGCGAGCAGTGCAGCGGTGATGGATAACGCCAGTGTAGAAATTTTCATGTGTCGCAGCCCCTAAACATTTTTTTATGTGCGTTGTGTGCAAACGGCGTTTTCATCCCTACAAACGTGACGATTGTTTCATGAGGACCGGGGCGCGCCTCGTGAAGAATTTGTTAGGAAAACCGCCGAAAAATGAAATTTTTCAGCCGTGCATTTTTGTCATATTCGCGTCATATCATTCATTTGCAGAATGAAGTCCTGAGGATTCTTCGTTTGCAAGCCAAGCGCCAGCCCAACAAAATCCTGAAAAATGCCAAGCCTCCTTTACAGTGTTCAGGAATTTTTCTATGCCAAGCGCCGCCTATGTCAGCCCTGACGAAATACGCAAAGACTTCTCCAGGGCCATGTCCGACATGTACCGAGATGAAGTTCCACTGTATGGCGCGCTGATGGCGCTGGTAGCAGAGACCAATGCGCAGGTATTGGACAGTGACTCACGCTTGGCCGGGCAGTTGCGACGCACGGGCGAAATTGCTCGCCTGGACATGGAACGTCACGGCGCCATTCGCCTGGGCACTGCCCTTGAGCTGGCAACCATCAGCCGCCTGTTTGCGGTGATGGGCATGCAACCGGTGGGCTATTACGACCTGACCCCGGCCGGCGTGCCCGTGCACTCCACCGCTTTTCGCGCGGTGCATGAACGTGCGTTGCAGGCCAGCCCGTTCCGGGTGTTTACCTCACTGTTACGCCTGGAACTGATCGAAAACCTCGAACTGCGCGCCTTCGCCGAAAGCGCCCTAGCCAAGCGCTCGATCTTCACCCCCGGGGCGCTGGCGCTGATCGAACAAGCAGAACGCGACGGCGGCCTGAGCGCCGCGGATGCCGCGGCATTTATCCAGCAGGCCCTGGAAACCTTTCGCTGGCACCACACCGCCACCGTCACGGGCGCGCAGTACCAGCAATTGAGCGACCAGCATCGCCTGGTCGCCGACGTGGTGGCGTTCAAAGGCCCACACATCAACCACCTGACACCGCGCACCCTGGACATCGACCACGTGCAGGCCGCCATGCCGGGCAAAGGCATCACCCCCAAGGCAGTGATCGAAGGCCCGCCACGCCGCGAGTGCCCGATCCTGCTGCGCCAGACCAGCTTCAAGGCCCTCGACGAGCCCATCGCCTTCACCGACGCCCAAGGCAGCCACAGCGCACGCTTCGGCGAAATTGAACAGCGCGGTGTGGCACTGACCCCCAAAGGCCGCGCCCTGTACGACCAACTGCTGAACGCGGCGCGCGACGAACTGGGCGCGTTGCCGAATGAGGGCAACGCGGCACGCTATGTGACGTTGATGGAGCAACACTTCCAGGCCTTCCCCGATAACCACGCGCAAATGCGTGAACAGGGCCTCGCGTACTTCCGCTACTTCGCCACTGCACAAGGCTTGGCGGCACGCGGCCAGGCCGACCAACCGCGAACGCTGGAGGCGTTGATTGCTGCCGGGCACGTGGATGTCGAACCGTTGGTGTATGAAGACTTTCTGCCGGTGAGTGCGGCGGGGATCTTCCAGTCGAACCTGGGCGATGCCGCGCAAAGTCACTATGCAGCCACATCGAATCAGGCTGAGTTCGAAACGGCACTGGGCCGCCAGACGATTGATGAATTGAAGCTGTATGGCGAGACGCAGCAACGCTCAATGGATGAATGCATGCAAGCGCTGGGGGTATGAGGCAGGTGTGAAACAGGTTGCCCACCCGGCTCAGCAGCGCAATCCTTGCGCCGCAACAGTCCCCAGAGCCGGGTGGACGGCGGGCATCATAGTCAGTGAAGCGCCGCCTGTCCCTCAGACAATTCTGAACAAATATTACCGCCCCGATGTAGGAGCGAGTTGCAGCACAATCTTGTCTTTGACCAACAGGCGTTTCTTCTTCAGTTTCTCCAGTTCGTCGTCCGCTCCGCCTGACGACTCGAAAACGAGTACCTCCTTGTCGGCGGCATCGTATTGTTCGAGCAGCGAATTCAAGCGGTCATCGCTCCTCCTGCGTTCGTGAACAACTTCCTTGCTCAAACCCAAATCCTGATACAGGTCGTGTTTCACTGGCATGGAGTACCTCCGCAAGTTGATCAATGGCCTACCCTGTTGAAGCTAGCCCATTCCAAGGGGTCTTGTCATGTCTTGGGTCAATGCCTCCCCGTTCGTCGCAACGCGACCGATGGGATCAAACCTTTGCCACCCCCTGCCCTCCACTGTAGATCGCCACCTGAGGGAGAACGGTTTCATGACTCATGCTGCCACTGCTGTCGACACCCACTGCATCAACACCATTCGCACCCTGGCCATGGACGCTGTGCAGAAGGCCAACTCCGGCCACCCCGGCACGCCCATGGGCCTGGCGCCGGTGGGGTACACGCTGTGGAGTCGGTTCCTGCGCTATCACCCGCACCATCCCGACTGGCCCAACCGCGATCGGTTTGTCTTGTCGGTGGGGCATGCGTCGATGCTCCTGTATTCGCTGCTGCACCTGGCCGGCGTGGTCGAGATTGATGCCCACGGCAAACGCTCGGGCCAACCGGCGATCAGCCTGGACGATATCAAGCAGTTCCGGCAGATGAGCTCCAAGACCCCGGGCCACCCCGAATACCGCATGACCACCGGGGTAGAAACCACCACGGGCCCGCTCGGCCAGGGTTGCGCCAACAGCGTGGGCATGGCCATGGCCGAGCGCTGGCTGGGCAAGCGTTTCAACCGCGATGACAACGTGCTGTTCGATTACAACGTCTACACCCTGTGCGGTGACGGCGACATGATGGAAGGCATCAGCAGCGAAGCCGCGTCCATTGCCGGGCATTTGAAGCTGGATAACCTCTGCTGGATCTACGACAACAACACCATCAGCATCGAGGGCCACACCGAGCTGGCGTTCAGTGAAGACGTGACCAAGCGCTTCCAGGCCTATGGCTGGCATACCCTGCATGTCACCGACGCCAATGACCTGCAGGCCTTGAGCGCCGCACTGGAGACCTTCAAGACCAACACCGGCGCGCCGACCCTGATTGTGGTCGACAGTGTGATCGGCTACGGCTCGCCCCACAAACACAACACCGCCGCCGCCCACGGCGAACCGTTGGGCGTTGAGGAAATCCGCCTGACCAAAGCCGCTTACGGCTGGCCGCAGGACTCCAGCTTCCTGGTGCCCGATGAAACCCGCACGGTGCTGCGCGATGCGCTGCTGGAGCGCAGCCAGCCGCTGTATGAAGAATGGAACCGACACTTGTCGCAGTTGGCACAGTACGAGCCTGAACTGGCGGATGAGTTGAGCCGCATGCGCGCCGGCGAAATGCCGGAGCATTGGCAGGATCAGTTGCCCACCTTCAACACCGACGCCAAAGGCGTGGCCAGCCGTGCCGCCGGTGGCGAGGTGCTCAATGCCTTTGCCGAGCAAATCCCCTGGCTGCTGGGCGGCTCGGCGGATCTGTCACCGTCGACCAAGACCAACCTCACCTTCGACGGGGCCGGGCGTTTCAGTGCTGACGACTACAGCGGGCGCAACCTGCACTTTGGCATCCGCGAGCACGCCATGGGCGCCATCGCCAATGGCATGGCGCTGTCGTACCTGCGCCCGTATACCTCGACGTTCCTGGTGTTCAGCGACTACATGAAACCGCCCATACGCCTCGCGGCGATCATGGAGTTGCCGGTGGTATTCGTGTTTACCCATGACTCGATTGGTGTGGGTGAGGATGGGCCGACGCACCAACCCATCGAGCACCTGACTCAACTGCGTGCTACGCCGGGGCTGCTGACCCTGCGCCCGGGCGATGCCAATGAAACCCTGGAACTGTGGAAAGTCGCCCTGGCGCAAACCCATCGGCCAAGTTGCATCGTGCTGTCACGCCAGGCGTTGCCGACTCTGGACCGTACCCAGTATGCGGCCGCCTCCGGTGCCGCCAAAGGCGCCTACGTGTTGGCCGGCGCTGACAAACCTGAAGTGCTGCTGTTGGCGACGGGCAGTGAAGTCAGCCTCGCAGTGGCAGCGTACGAACAGCTGACAGCCGAAGGGATTGCCGCACAGGTGGTCTCGATGCCGAGCTGGGAGCTGTTTGAGGAACAGGACGCGGCTTACCGCGACAGCGTGTTGCCGCCAGCCGTCAAGGCGCGCGTGGTGGTGGAACAGGCGGGCCCCTTGGGTTGGGACCGCTATGTCGGCCAGACGGGCGCCAAAGTGGTGATGAACAGCTTTGGCGCGTCGGCGCCACTGGCCAAGTTGCAGGAGAAGTTTGGGTTTACCCCTGAAAACGTGGTGAAACTGGCCAAGCAACAGCTGGCTGAACACGGGTAATCCGCTGGGAGCGCGCTTGCTCGCGAATGCGCGAGCAAGCCCGCGCCCACTGTTGATCGGCGTTGATGCTCAGGGCAGCTCTCGTGCCAGAAACGGCGCGGTCCGGCTGGCCTTGCTTTTCGCCACTTTTTGCGGCGTGCCACAGGCCACCACCTTGCCGCCCAAATCCCCGGCCCCTGGTCCGATATCAATCACCCAGTCACTCTGGGCGACCACGCGCATTTCGTGTTCCACCACCACTACCGTGTGCCCCGCGTCCACCAGTTGATTGAGCTGGCTGAGCAAGCGGTCCACATCCCGTGGGTGCAAGCCGGTCGTCGGCTCATCCAGCACGTACAGGGTGGCGCCCCGCGCGTTGCGCTGTAATTCGGTGGCGAGCTTGATCCGCTGCGCCTCGCCGCCGGACAGTTCGGTCGCCGGCTGGCCCAGGCGCAAATACCCCAGGCCGATATCGCGCAGCACCTGCAACGAACGCAACACAGCGGGCTGTTCGGCAAACACTTCCACCGCCTGCTCCACCGTCAGCCCCAGCACCTGGGCGATGCTCAGGCCTTGCCAGGTGACCGCCAATGTCTCGGGGTTATAGCGCGCACCGTGGCAGGTCGGGCATGGCGCATACACGCTGGGCATGAACAGCAATTCAACACTGACAAACCCTTCCCCCTCGCAATTGGGGCAGCGCCCCTTGGCGACGTTGAAGGAGAACTGCCCGGCGTCATAGTGACGTTTCTTCGCCGCGGGTGTGGCAGCGAAGAGTTTGCGCACGTTGTCGAACAGCCCGGTGTAGGTCGCGAGGTTGGAGCGCGGCGTGCGGCCGATGGGTTTCTGGTCCACCTGCACCAGACGGCGGATATGCTCCAGCCCACTGCTGATCCGCCCGCCACTGCTTTGCGGGGCGGCGTCTTCCAGGCTCGGTTCTTCGTCGCTTTGCAGCACACGGCCCAGGCCGGTGCCCACCAGTTCCAGCAGCGCCTGGCTGACCAGGCTGGATTTACCCGAGCCGGAGATACCGGTCACCGAGGTAAAGCAGCCCAGCGCAAAGTCCACACGCAAGTCATTGAGATTATTGCGCGTCACGCCTTCGAGCTTCAGCCAGCCAGTGGGCTCACGTCGCGCCGGCGGCGATGGGCGCCGCTCAGCGAACAAATACTCGCGCGTCTGCGACGCCTGCACATCCGCCAAACCGGCTGGCGGCCCACTGTAGAGAATTTGCCCGCCGTGCTCACCGGCCGCCGGCCCGACGTCGATCAGCCAGTCGGCGCGGCGCATGGTTTCCAGGTCATGCTCGACCACAAATAATGAATTGCCTGCGGCTTTCAATCGATCAAGCGCGGTGAACAGGGCCTCACCATCGGCCGGGTGCAGGCCTGCGGACGGCTCATCCAGTACGTAAATCACCCCGAACAGCTGCGAGCCCAATTGCGTCGCCAGGCGCAGGCGCTGCAACTCCCCGGAGGACAACGTCGGCGTGCTGCGCTCCAGCGACAAATAGCCCAGGCCCAACTCGGTCAGCGTGCTGACGCGCTCAAGCAGATCCTGGGCAATACGCTGGGCAGCGAGGCGCTTTTCCACCGACAGTTTCATGCTGTCCTGCCCCGCCGCCACCGGACGCAACAACTCGGCCAGTTGCGCCAATGACAGCTGCGACAACTCACCGATATCCACCCCGGCAAACGTCACCGACAGCGCCGCCTGGTTCAAGCGCTTGCCCTCACAGGTCGGGCAGGCGCTGCCCTGCATAAATTGCGAGACGCGCTTTTTCATCAGCGCACTTTGGGTATGGGTGAAGGTGTGCAGGATATAGCGCCGCGCGCCACTGAACGTGCCCTGGTAGCTCGGCTCCAACTTGCGTTTCAACGCATCGCGGGTCTGCTCGGGGGTGAAGCCTGCGTACACCGGTACGGTCGGGGTTTCCTCGGTGAAGAGGATCCAGTCACGCTGCTTTTTCGGCAGGTCGCGCCAGGGGATATCCACGTCATACCCGAGGGTCACGAGGATGTCGCGCAGGTTCTGCCCTTGCCATGCCAACGGCCAGGACGCCACCGCACGTTGGCGAATGGTCAAGGAAGGGTCGGGCACCATCAGCGCCTCGGTCACTTCATACACACGGCCCAAGCCATGGCATTGCGGGCAGGCCCCTTGGGGCAGGTTCGGCGAAAAGTCCTCCGCATACAGCATCGCCTGCCCCGGCGGGTAGCTGCCGGCACGCGAGTACAGCATGCGAATCAGGCTCGACAAGGTGGTGACGCTGCCCACCGAAGAACGCGCACTGGGCGTACCGCGCTGCTGTTGCAGCGCCACGGCCGGGGGCAGGCCTTCGATGGAGTCCACATCGGGCACGCCCACCTGGTCGATCAGGCGCCGTGCATAGGGTGCCACCGATTCGAAATAGCGGCGCTGGGCTTCGGCATACACCGTCGAAAATGCCAGGGACGATTTGCCGGAACCGGAGACACCGGTGAACACCACGAGGGCATCCCGGGGAATGTCCACGTCAACGTTACGCAAGTTATGTTCGCGGGCACCGCGCACGCGGACAAACCCGAGGTGGTGTGCCGCGATCGGGGGGATGTTGCGTTGTGAAGTCATGGGCAACCTTGTCTTGCGGTGAGCACGCTGTGCACCCTCTGTGTCAGCGCTTCGGGGCTGTAGGGTTTGCTCAGCAGATGAATGTCGGGGCTTAACAGGTGATTGGTGGAGAGCATGTCGCGGGTGTGGCCGGAGGTGAACAGCACCGCGACAGGTGGCTGCTGCACGCGCGCCCAGTCGGCCAGGTCGGTACTTTTGACCCGACCCGGCATCACCACGTCGGTAAAGATCAGGTCCGGCTGCACCCCGTTTTGCAAGGCTTGCATCGCGCGATCACCGTCCTCGGCCGTGAGTACGGTGTAGCCCGCTTGCTCCAGCAGCTCGACAACGGTCAAGCGTACGCCCTCATTGTCTTCAACCACCAGAATGGTTTCCTGACCACCGCTGTGGGGCGCCAGCTCGCTGTGCTCGTCGAAACATTCCGGTTCCAGGCTACGCGGAAAATACATCTGTACCACCGAACCGCTGCCCTCCTCGCTCCACACCTCCACATGCCCGCCACTTTGCCGCACAAAGCCGAACACCATGCTCAGGCCCAGGCCGGTGCCGTGGCCTTCACGCTTGGTGGTAAAAAACGGCTCGAAGGCGCGCTTGAGCACCTCCGACGTCATACCGACGCCCGTGTCGGTCACCGCCAGACGCACGTATTCACCCGGCTTGATACTTTTACCGATGCAATCGCCAGGGTTGAGAATGATGTTTTCGCCGTTGATGCGAATCACGCCCTCGCCTTTCATGGCATCCCGGGCATTGATTGCCAGGTTGAGCAGCGCGTTTTCCAGTTGATTGCGGTCGACATTGATGCACCAGGAATCCTGAGGCAGTTGCACGTCGATATGAATGGTTTCGCCCAGTGCCCGTTGCAGCAGTTCACCCAACCCAGCATAGATGCGTTGGGGGTTGTACACCGCCGGCGACAACGGTTGGCGCCGGGCAAAAGCCAGCAGCTGCGATGATAATTTGGCCCCACGCTCCACCGCGGCAATGGCCGCTGAGACACGCCGCTGCACCTGGGCATTGTCCGGTTCATGCCGGGCCAGCAAGTGCAAGTTGCCGGCGATCACTTGCAGCAGGTTATTGAAGTCATGGGCCACGCCGCCAGTCAGGCCGCCGATGGCTTCGAGCTTTTGCGACTGGCGCAGCTGGTCTTCGGCGGCGGAACGCGCCTGCACTTCGGCGGCCACGCGCTGTTCGAGGTTGTGGGTCAGCTCCTGACGCAGACGCTCGGACTTCACGTGCTCAGTGGTCTCGGTCACGATCACCAGGACCCCGGCCGGTTGCTGGTTATCATCGGCCACGGGACTGTAGGTCAGGTCCATCCAGACTTCTTCCGGCATACCGTTACGCAGCAACTCCAACGGAAAGTCGCGGTACGACAAGGTGCCACCCGCCAGGCACGTGTCGAGTACATTGCGGTTGAAATCAGCGACTTCCGGCCAGCCCAGTTCCACAGGTGTGCCCAACAGGTACGGGTGCCGGCCACCGGCAAACACCGAATAACTGTCGTTGTAAATCATGTACCCCAACGGCCCCCAGAGCATCACCATCGGCATGGGCGATGCCAGCAGCATCTGTACGGCGCAGCTCAAGCTATGGGGCCACGCGTCAATGGGCCCCAACGCGGTGGATGACCAATCGAACGCGCGGATCCGCTGGGCCATTTCACCGCCCCAGCCTTCGCAGCCATGGGTATTGGACAAAAAATGCATCGGTTGGCTCTTGGCGAACAAAGGGGTGGGTAAGTGGCACAGTTCCACTGATAAAAGCTTGGAGCCTGGCGGCAATAAATCGTTTCATTGCATATAGCTTATCCATGGAGACATGGGCAACTAGTGAAAATCCCGACTGCGCACATTGATCCCTTCCAGCAACGCTGTCAGGTCAGTCAAACGCCCGGCGATCAGGTGCCGTACTTCGCCCACCGCCTCCCAGCGCCCGTCGACTTTCAGCAGCCGCGAACCGACCAGGGCCTGACGCTGACGCTCAGCCAGGTCGCGCCAGACGACCACATTGAGGTTGCCGAACTCATCCTCCAGAGTGACAAAGGTGACGCCACTGGCGGTGCCTGGGCGTTGCCGGCCGGTGACCAAGCCGGCAACGCTGACATTGCGCCCATGCGCCACCGCCATCAACTCCACGGAGCTGCGACAGCGCCGCTTACGCAGTTCATCGCGCAACAACGCCAACGGGTGCGGGCCAAGGGTGGTACCGAGTGTAGCGTAGTCAGCCTGCAGGTCTTCGCCGACCGTGGGGGCCGGCAGCGCCACCGTCGCCTCGTCAGGACTGGGCAGGCAGGCAAACAGCCCGAGTTGCTTGTGCACGCCGGCGACCTCCCAGCGCGCGGCGTGTCGATTACCGGCCAACGCGCGCAACGCACCGGCATCGGCCAGCAACGCTTGGGCCCGGGCATCCAGCCCGGCACGCGCGTCCAGGTCGGCGATGTCGCTGAAGGCCCGGTGTTGACGCGCCCCTTCGATACGTCGCCCGTCCTCTTCGCGAAACCCCGCGATCATGCGCAAGCCCATGCGAATCGCCGGTTGCTGGCCGTCGATGGGCTCCAGGCTGCAATCCCAGTCACTGGCCAGCACATCCACCGGGCGCACCTGCAACCGATGGCGCCGCGCGTCCTGCAGGATCTGGTCCGGGCTGTAGAAGCCCATGGGCCAGCTGTTGATCAACGCACAGGCGAAGGCCGCCGGCTCATGGCATTTGAGCCAGCAACTGGCATAGGTCAACAAGGCGAAACTGGCCGCGTGGGACTCGGGAAAACCATAGCTGCCAAAGCCTTTGATCTGCTCGAAGATCTGCGCGGCAAAGGCCTCGCTGTAGCCGTTTTTCAACATGCCGGTGCGCAGGCGTTCCTGATGCGGTTCAAGCCCGCCATGGCGTTTCCAGGCGGCCATCGAGCGCCGCAACTGGTCGGCCTCGCCGGGGCCGTAGTCGGCGGCCACCATGGCGATTTGCATCACCTGTTCCTGAAACAGCGGCACGCCCAAGGTGCGCTCCAGCACCGCCTTGAGCTGCGCAGAAGGATAGGTCGTGGGCTCTTCCTTGTTTCGCCGACGCAGATACGGATGCACCATGCCACCCTGAATCGGCCCGGGCCGCACGATGGCGACCTCAATCACCAGGTCGTAGAAGGTTTGCGGGCGCAGCCTCGGCAACATCGACATCTGCGCCCGCGACTCGATCTGGAACACGCCGATGGTGTCGGCCTTGCTGATCATCGCGTAGGTGGCGGCATCTTCCTTGGGGATGTCCGCCAGTGACAGGTTCAGGTTGCGATGGCGACGCAGCAAATCGAAGCAGCGGCGGATCGCGCTGAGCATGCCCAGCGCCAGGATATCCACCTTGAGCAGGCCGACGGCGTCGAGGTCGTCCTTGTCCCACTGGATGATGGTGCGCTCGGCCATGGCGGCGTTTTCCACCGGCACCAGAGTGTCCAGCGGGTATTCGGAAATCACAAAACCGCCGGGGTGCTGGGACAGGTGCCGAGGGAAGCCGATCAATTGCTGGGTCAGCGTAAGCACCCGGCGCAGGATCGGGCTTTGCGGGTCGAAGCCACCTTCACGCAGGCGTTCAAGGGGCGGCGCATCTTCGCTCCAGCGCCCGCAGCACTCGGCCAGGGCATTGATCTGATCCGGCGGCAAGCCAAGGGCCTTGGCCACATCGCGCACCGCACCGGCCGCGTGGTAACAACTGACCACCGCCGTCAATGCCGCGCGGGTGCGGCCGTAGCGCTGGAACACGTACTGCAGCACTTCTTCGCGGCGTTCGTGTTCAAAATCGACATCGATATCCGGCGGCTCGTTGCGCTCCCTGGACAGGAAGCGCTCGAACAGCATGTTCATCAGGCTTGGGTTGATCTCGGTGATACCCAAGGCAAAACACACCGCCGAGTTGGCCGCCGAGCCCCGGCCCTGGCACAGGATCGAGCGGCTGCGGGCGAAGCGCACAATGTCATGCACCGTGAGGAAATAGCTTTCGTAGCCCAGCTCGCTGATCAACTCCAGTTCATGGTTGATCTGCTGCAAGGTCTTCGCATCGACGCCCTGCGGCCAACGCTGCGCGATGCCTTCTTCGGTCACGGCGCGCAACCAGGATTTTGCGTTATGCCCTTCGGGCACCAGCTCGCGCGGGTAGTGGTAGCGCAACTGGCTCAAGTCGAAGGTGCAGCGACGCGCGATGGCCAAGGTCTCGTCAAGCAAGGCTTGCGGGTACAACGCGGCCAGGGCCTCCAGGCTGCGCAAATGCCGCTCGCCATTGGGGTGTAAACGCGTACCGGCTTCGGCCACCGACACGTGATGCCGGATCGCGGTCATGGTGTCTTGCAGGGCGCGGCGGCCACGCGCATGCATGTGCACATCGCCGCACGCCACCGCCGGAATCTGCAGGCTGGCAGCCAGGTGCAAGCGCTGCTCCAGATGGCGCGTATCGTCCTGGCCGCAGTGCAGGTGCACCGCCAGCCACAGGCGCTCGGCGAAGGTGCGGCGCACCCATTGGATCGAGGCCTGGGTGTCGCTGTCTTCGGCCACCCACAGCGCCAGCAGGCCCGGCAGCGGTTGATCGAAGTCCTCTTGCAGCAGGCGATAGCGGCCTTTTTCGGCGCGGCGGCGAGCCACGGTAATCAAGCGGCACAGGTGCTGGTAGCCGGTCAGGTTTTCCACCAGCAACACCAGTTTCGGGCCGTTCTCGATGCGCATCTCGCTGCCGATGATCAACGGCAAGTCCACCGCCTTCGCCGCCTGCCAGGCACGCACGATGCCCGACAAGGTGCATTCGTCGGTGATCGCCAGGGCGCTGTAGCCCTGACGCCTGGCGCGCTCGAACAACTCCAGCGCACTCGAAGCGCCGCGCTGAAAACTGAAATTGGACAGGCAATGCAGCTCGGCGTAGCTCATGCAAACCAGCCTTGCAGCCACAGCCCATCGCTTTGCCCCACCGTGCGGTAGGCCCAGCCTTGCTGACCGGCGCGGGTCTGGATCAGGTAATAGTCGCGGCGGATATCGGCGCCATCCCACCAGCCCGATTCGATGCGTTCCGGGCCCATCAAAATCTGTACGCCGTGCTCGGCCAGCAAGGTCGGTTCGGGCAACAACCAACCGGGGCGTTGCACCTTGTTCAAGGTCGGGCACGCGCGGTTATCGGCGGCCGCTTGCCAGGCGCATTCAGGGCGGTGGTCGGCGTGAAAGCGCAGGCCTTGCACCGCCTCGTCCCCCAGACGCGCACGCAGGCGTTCGCGCAGTTGCGCCCAGGGCAAGGTCTGTTGCGGGCGGTCGTCGAACAGGTCCTGGCGTTGCGGCACAAATACCGGCAAGTCCTGGGCCACCAAACGAAAGCCGCGTACCGGCGCGGTGACGTGCACCTGCTCCAGGCGCCCGCGGGCCAGCTCGAACAGCATCGCCGGTTCGCGTTCGGCGCTGAGCAGGCCGACCTTGATCACGCTGTCGGGCGCCTGGGCGTGTTCCAGGTGCAGGTCAAAGCGCTGCACGCCGCTGTCACGCCCACACAGGAAGGCGGATAGGTCGCCCGTTAAACGACGCAAGGGGAACAGCAGCGCCTGGTGGGATTGCACATCGAAATTCAACTCGATGCGCACATCGAAGCGATCCGGCGGCTGATAGAACGCCAGGGCCAACGGCCGCTGCCCGCTCAGCGCATCCAGGTGCTTGAGCAACTCCGCGTCAAAGCGCCGTGCCAGGGTATGCCGAGGCAACGCCTGCACCTGGGCCAACGTACGCAGGCCCATACGCGACAAAGCCGTCGCGGCTTGCGGGTCAAGGCCCGCGCGGTCGACAGGCAATGGCGCCAACGCCTGCATCAAGGCGTGATCATCGGCCACGGCCAGACCATCGTAGATATTCGCCAGCACCCGCGCCGCCGCCGGGTTGGGCGCCGCGACGATACGGTGGCGAAACCCCAGTTCGGTCAGCTCCTGGCGCAAACGCGCCTCAAGCTGCGGCCACGGCCCGAACAAACCAAGGCTCGATTCGATCTCGAACAGCAAGGCGCGCGGGTAATACACGCTGACCTGGGAACTGAAACGGTAGGCCCAGGCCGCGAGAAACTGCTGCCAACGCTCGATCTCTGCGGGGTCGTATTCGGCGCAGGCAAAGGTCTTGGCCAGGGCATGCGCCGCCGTCAGGGATTGGCCGGGGCGTAACCCCAAGGCGCGCGCGGCGTCATTGACGGTTTGCAACACACGACGCTGCGGCGTACCGGCCAGCAGCGCCAGCGGTTGGTCGGGTTCGGGATGCAGACGCTGCACCCCGTCCAGCGCCAATTGCGGGAAGACAATACACACCCAGCGCATGGCAACCTCAGTGCCCCGCCAGGGCAATCGGCGCCGGATGGGCCAGCCCACCACGGCACTTGAGCACGCGCACCTGGGCCGGCCTGGCTTCGACCGCCAGGCGCAAGGCGGCGGGCGAAGCGTTGACCGCCTCATTCAAGGATCGCCAGGCAAACGCCAGGGTCTGTCCGGTTTCCGCCGCCACCTGCAAGCGGCGCAAGGCCCGGTCATCGGCCTTGCGCGGCCAGCACAACACCGCGCCGCAACTGCCCGAACGCAGGCACTGCTCCACCGCCCACAAGGCATCGCGTTCGTCGGCCTGGATCACCGAGAGCTGACGCAAATCCACCCCGGCGTTCTGCCAGGCGTGAGGGTACGGAGTATAGGGCGGTGCCACCAGCACAATGCGCTCGCCTGCCGCCGACAACCGCGCCAGAGTCGGCAGTACCAATTGCAGTTCGCCAACGCCCTCCTTGGCGATCAGGATTTCACTCAAGGCCGACTCTGGCCAGCCGCCGCTGGGCAGCACCGCATCCAGCGCCGCAAGCCCTGTGGGATGCACGCTGGCCGCTGGTGCGGCAGGCCGGCCCTTCCAGACTCGGCCGCCATTGAACAGCGAGTCCAGGGCAACGACGGCGCCCATCAGCCTTGCCTCACCAGGCCGCAGAACACCCCTTCAATGGCCAGGTCCTGATCGGGGCCTACCACGATGGGTTGATACGCGGGGTTGCGTGGCAGCAGGCGTACATGCTCGCCGTGACGCTCGAAGCGTTTGATGGTGACTTCGCCGTCCAGGCGCGCCACGACGATTTGTCCGTTCAAGGCCTCGGCGCTGCGGCGTACGCCCACCAGGTCGCCATCGAGAATGCCGTCTTCGATCATTGAGTCGCCCTGCACGCGCAGCAGGTAGTCAGGGGTTTTCGCGAAGGTGCCAGGGTCGAGTTGCAGACGGCTGTGCACCTCAGCATCGGCGCCGATGGGCAAGCCTGCCGCGACGCGGCCGAGGACGGGGACGTCCAGCCATTCGGGGCGTGCCGGTTGGTTGAGCAGACGGATACCACGCGCCTGATTGGGGTTGACCTCAATGAAGCCGGCTTCGGTCAGCGCCACCACATGCTTGCGAGCCACACTGCGCGAGGCGAAGCCAAACGCCTCGGCGATCTCGGCGAGGCTGGGGGGCTGGCCTTGTTGCGCGATACGCTCGCGGATAAAGGTCAGGATGGCAGTGCGGCGGGGAGTTAGAGTCGTCATGGAGTACATTTGTACTCTTGTGGGAAAATTCTGACAATAGCCGGTAGTCGGGAGGTCGACACCTATCAGCGCCCACAATTGCCGCCAATCACCGCCCCCGCAAACGCGCGCCGAACAAACCCGCTCGAATCGCCCAAAGACCCATTAACAGTCGCGGAGTGATCCAGCTCCGGATAAAAATGCCATTCAACCCGGTCCCCAACCTTGCACGCATCCCGCACCAACGCCTTCTGCCCCGGCACAAACACATCGCGGTCCTTGCCGCCGGTCCCCAAAAACAGCGGAATGTCGGTTTTCAACGAGGGATAAGCCGACGCCCGATTGACCCGATCCAGCGCCGCCTTGGGTGACCGCTTGAAGCTGTTGTTAAAGGTCAACCCGTGCGCCACCACCCGCTGCTCGATGGCATGCAGACACTCCTCCTGACTGGCTTTGAACGCTGGCAGCGCCTGCTCGGCCAAGTAATCGGCCGGCACAAAGGCGGGGTCCAGCAAACTGGCCGTGCTCAGCCGCAAGAGGTTATAGGCAAACGTGGGCACCACCGAGCGGCGGGCATTTTCAAGCTCCGGGCTTTGGCCTTGCGCATGCGCGGTGGCATACGGTGTCCCCGTCGCCACCACGCCCACAATATCCAGCTCCGGCGCATAGCCTTTGGCCGATACCGCCGTGGCAAACGCCGCCCGGCCGCCCTGGGACTGCCCGAATACCACCACGCGCCTGGACAGGTTGAAATCCGCGGCACCGACGGCACGAATACTGTCCAGCACACCATAGGCCAGCGGCCGAGTGAGCCCGTAAGGGTGCAGGCCCGGCGTGCCCAACCCCTGATAATCGGTGGCCACAATCGCGTAGCCCTGGTCGAGCCAATAATTGAGGTAGCGCGTATCCCGTGGGCTGCGCTCGTTAAGCGACGGTGCACAACGGTCAGCACTGCCGACCGTGCCATGGGCCCAGGCCATCAGCGGCCAGCCACCCACTGGCGGTGTGCCCTTGGGCACGAACAGCGCACCGGACACCGCAATGGGTGTGGTGCCGTCGAGCCCATCAGTGGAGGTGTACAAAATCCGCAGGTTCTGCGCGGCCGAGGCGAGGCTTTGCTGCGGTGTGAGTGCTTCGCTGCGCAACAGTGTGCCCGGTGCAGACGGCACAGGCTCGGCCCAGGTGTAGAACGTATCGCCGGCCTGGCTACTGCCCGCCACCAGTACACACCACAATGCACACCAGCGCATCAGGCATCACCACCCTTCTTTCAACATGCGCAATTCAAGGTACTGCAACAACATGATGGTTTTGCCATCCACAATCTCACCGCTCTGCACCATCGCCAGCGCCTGTTCAAAGCTGCGTTCCAGCACCTCGATGTCTTCGCCCTCCGCCTCCAGGCCACCCCCCGCGCCCACCTGATCCGCCGGCTGGTATTCGCCGATAAAGAAGTGAATCCGCTCGGTCACCGACCCCGGACTCATGAACGCCGAATAGATCTTTTCCACATGGCCCACGCGGTAGCCGGTCTCTTCTTCGGCTTCCAGGCGAATGCGCTCTTCGGGGCTGGCGTTGTCCAGCAAACCGGCAGCGGTTTCGATCAAGTAACCCGGGTAATCATTGACGAAGGTGGGCATGCGAAACTGCCGAATCAGCAGCACCGTGCGCCGCTCACGGTTGTACAACAGGATGGTCGCCCCGTTGCCTCGGTCATACACTTCACGGGTCTGGGCTTGCCAAGTGCCATCCCGGCGGCGCAAGTCAAACGTGTATTTTTTCAAAAGGTACCAGTTGTCCGAGAGGGTCTCTTCGGCGGTGATGCGAACGGGGCTGCTGTGCATGGTCGGGCCTTTGCTCAAAGGAACAGGAGGATGTCGCGCCGGCCTTGTCAGCGTCAAGTTGGCGATGACCTCACTGGCTGTCGCGGATACGGCTACAATCGCGCCCCAAGAAGGATCTCTCTGCGCCGGGTTCAAGGAAATGATGCTGCACATCCCGACACTCCTGATAGTGGCCGTGTTCGTATTCTGCCTGATGGGCCTGCTCACGGCGCATGCCTGGAGCCGTGGCCGCGAGCCGACCCTGGGCTACCTGAGCATCATGCTGCTGCTCGCCTCCCTGGGCACGGGGCTGATCGTCGTGCGCGGCATGGGCATGGACTTCGTTGCGCTGATCATCGGCAACGTGGTGCTGTTGCTCAGCGCCGCGATGAACTGGACCGCCATGCGTGCCTTCGTGCAAAACACGCCCAGTGTGCCGGGCATCTTTGCCGGTGCCGGGCTGTGGCTATTGATGTGCCTGGTGCCGCCGTTCTATGCCTCGTTGTCGGCGCGGGTCACCTTGTATTCGCTGCTGGCGGCAGGGTATGGGGTGCTCTCGGCCCTGGAGCTGTGGCGCAAACGCGACAGCCTGGAAGTGGCCTATGTACCCGCGCTGGTACTGACCCTGTGGCACACCGGCTTTTATGCCATTCGCGCCTTTACCGACCCCGGCCTGCCCATCAAGAGCGCCCAGCAATCGGGCAGCGAAGGCGTTCCGTTTTTCTCGTTCATGTTGTTTGAGTCCATGCTGTACGCCATCGGCATCGCCTACGTCACGCTGGCGATGGTCAAGGAGCGCGCCGAGCTGCGCTTCAAGGCCGCCGCCTTCAGTGACGCGCTGACCGGTGTCGGCAACCGCCGCGCGTTTATGCTCACGGGTGACAAGCTGTTGGCCGACAGCGCCCGCCGCCGCCAGTGCGTGAGCCTGTTGCTGTGCGACCTGGACCACTTCAAACGCCTGAATGACACGTTCGGCCACCCGATGGGCGACCAGGCGTTGATCGCGTTCAGCCGAGTCACCGAGGCGACCTTGCGCAGCAGCGATGTGTTCGCGCGCATTGGCGGCGAAGAGTTCGCCTGCCTGCTTGCCGACAGCGATGAAGCCGGCGCGTTTGAAGTGGCCGAACGGATTCGCCAGGCGTTTGCCCAGCTCGACCTGCTGACCCCCGGTTTCCTGAGCGTCAGCATCGGCATCGTCACCACCGATGCGGCAGGCTACGACCTTTCACACTTGCTTTCCCAGGCCGACCAGAGGCTGTACCAGGCCAAGTCACGCGGGCGCAATCGGGTTCAGGGGATGGCGACAGCCTGAGGCGATTGCTTGATACGCGGCCATGCGGCGGCGACTTCATCGGCGCTGCCCGCCGTGATTCGCGCAAGATCGCACGGGTAATCCACCCCGGCGTTATCGGCGCCACTCATCACTGATCACTAGCCGGGCGCCGCCCGCTGCCAACGCCCGTGCATAGCTGAGACCCAGCCCGCGCGCGCCACCGGTGATGATGGCCGTTTTAGCGGTGAAATCCCTGTGCGTACGCGCCTGTTCGGCCGCCGCCCCTAACAACCCGCGCCCCCGCTGTTCAATGCGGTAACACTTTGCAAGCAAACCTCTGGGTCGACTGTCGAATTAATTCCTGCGGCCTTGCACCATCTGGTAAAACGCGTGCTTCGCCTTTGTCCTGGAACCTTCATGCCATCTCGTTTGCTGTCTCGCCTGGGCCTGCGCTGGTTTCCCCTGCTGTGCATGGCCATTGTGATCATCGGTCTGCCGGTGGGCTGCGCGGTGCTGCAACACAAGGAACGCGAGCTGGTGTTTCGCATCGAGCCGGGCACCGCCGGTTGGTACACCGGCCTGCCCAAGGCCGTACAGGAATTCGATATCAAGCCCGCCAGTTTCAAACCTGGGCAGAACCTTCACGGCTGGTGGTACCCGGCGGACAACAAAGATGCGCCGGCGATCCTCTACCTGCACGGCGTGCGCTGGAACCTCACCGGGCAATTGTTTCGCATTGAGCAATTGCACGCGCTGGGCTTCTCGGTGCTGGCCATCGACTACCGTGGTTTTGGCCAAAGCCACGGTGACTTGCCTTCGGAAACCACCGTGTATGAAGACGCGCGCATTGCCTGGGAGCGCTTTCAGGTGTTGCAGCCCGACCCCGACAAACGCCTGATCTACGGGCACTCACTGGGCGGTGCGGTCGCCATCGACCTGGCCGCGCAGTTGAGTCAACACACCCCGGTTCCCGTGCGTGGGCTGGTCATCGAGTCCACTTTCACGTCACTCGGGGACGCGGCCGCCGCCGTGGCCAATACCTCGCTGCCGGTGCGCTGGTTGCTGTCGCAGAAGTTCGACTCCATCGACAAGATTGCCGACGTGCACATGCCCCTGCTGGTTGTGCATGGCCTCGCCGACCAGTACGTGCCACCGCGTTTCAGCCAACAATTGTTTGACGCCGCCCAGGGACCCAAGCGGTTATTGCTGGTGCCCGGCGCCACCCATAACAACAGCATGAGCCTGGCCGGCCGCAGTTATGGCCAGGCGCTGGACAACCTGATGCGATCAAGGGGGCCGGCGCAGGTCGTCACGCATTCCACAGGCCGTGGTGACGACTCATAAAAGTGCTTTTCGGCACTGGGTTCGCGCTTGGCTGTCAAGCGCCAACCCTGCCCATACTGGCCCGCGCCGAAAGTTGATCAAATATTAACCGAGGGTTAAATCGCCAACCCTGCCGGGCCTTCGCAAAGTTATCCACAGAGATACCCACGGTTTTCGTGGACAACTCTTTTTACTTTTTTACGATTTTTTTGCTCAATAAACGCCGGTGGGAAAAGAACCCGGCAGCAAAATCTCGCGATTCACATCGCGTATATCGTTATAGCCGCACAGCGCCATCGACACATCCAACTCACGGGCGATGATGTCAAGGGCCTTGGTCACGCCCGCCTCGCCCATCGCCCCCAACCCATACAAATGCGCGCGGCCGATCAGGGTGCCTTTTGCGCCCAATGCCATGGCTTTAAGTACGTCCTGGCCAGAGCGAATGCCGCCGTCGAGCCACACTTCAATCTGATTACCCACCGCCTCGACAATCGCCGGTAACTGGCTGATGCTCGACGGCGCCCCATCCAACTGACGGCCACCGTGGTTACTCACCACCAACGCATCCGCGCCGGAATTGGCCGCCAGGCGCGCGTCTTCCACATCAAGGATGCCCTTGATGATCAGCTTGCCGCCCCAGCATTTCTTGATCCACTCCACATCATCCCAACTCAGGCGCGGGTCAAATTGCTGGGCAGTCCACGACGACAGCGAACTCATGTCCGCCACGCCTTTTACATGCCCGACAATATTGCCGAAGCCGCGACGCTGGGTGCCGAGCATGCCCATCACCCAACGCGGTTTGGTCATCATATTGAGAATATTCGGCAGGGTCAGTTTGGGTGGCGCCGACAGACCGTTGATCAAGTCCTTGTGGCGCTGCCCGAGAATCTGCAAGTCGAGGGTCAACACCAGGGCGTCCACCCCGGCGGCCTTGGCACGCTCGATCAACTGTTCGATAAACCCGCGATCACGCATCACATACAGCTGGAACCAGAATGGCTGGCCGACGTGTTCGGCAATGTCTTCCAACGAGCAGATGCTCATGGTCGACAAGGTATAACGCAGGCCGAACGCCGCGGCGGCGCGGGCGGTCAGGATTTCGCCATCGGCATGCTGCATGCCCGCCAGGCCGGTGGGTGCGAGGGCGACAGGCATGGCCATGTCCTGGCCGATCAGGGTGGCGCGGATCGAGCGCTCATCGATATTGCGCGCCACCCGCTGGCGGAATTTGATGCGGGCAAAATCGCTTTCATTCGCCCGGTAGGTACTTTCAGTCCAGGAGCCGGAATCGGCGTAATCGTAAAACATCCGGGGGACACGTTTTTGCGCCAGTTTGCGTAAGTCTTCGATGGTTGTGATCAACGACATCTGGGTCACCTCTCCCTGAACTGAGCGCAGAGAGTAACCGCCCATCGGCTGCACAACCAGCCATTGCGTTTACTTCGACAGATGATTAACCTCGCACAAACCCGCAAAAAGAAGCACAAACATGCACAACACTCACCACGCCGTCGACCTGCCTTCTTTGCGCAAACAAAAGATCCTGTTGCTGCTGGAGCGCGACGGTAAAGTCACCGCGTCAGAGCTGGTTGAACACTTTGCCGTGTCCCAGGACACCATTCGCCGCGACCTCGGCGAACT
Source organism: Pseudomonas fluorescens (assembly GCF_900215245.1). GTDB lineage: Bacteria > Pseudomonadota > Gammaproteobacteria > Pseudomonadales > Pseudomonadaceae > Aquipseudomonas > Aquipseudomonas fluorescens. Next base: position 4,756,602 of record NZ_LT907842.1, on the reverse strand, counting down.
CGCCGCCGCCGGCTTGTTGCAACGCGTGCACGGCGGTGCCCTGCCCCGGCCCAAAGACACCGGCAAGGACTTCTTCACCCGCGTCGGCGAAACCGACGAGGTCAAGCGCCACCTTGCGCAGCTGGCGGCCGAGCGTGTCGAGGATGGCCAGATCGTGCTGTTCGATTCCGGCTCCACCACGCTGCAGATTGCCCAGTCGTTACCGCGCTCGATCCGCCTGACCGTGGTCACGCCGTCGCCGATGATCGCCATCGCCCTGGCGGATCATCCCGAGGTAAAAGTGATCCTCGCCGGTGGCCAGCTCAACCCCGCCACCTTGTCCACCGGCGGCCAGGATGCTGTGCGCCTGATCCAGAGCATCAAGGCCGACCTGCTGTTTACCGGCGTGTGCGCGTTGCATCCACAGGTCGGTATCACCTCGCTGCATTTCGATGAAGTGGCGGTCAAACAGGCCTTGCTCGACAGCGCATCCCATGTCGTGGCCGTGACCATGGCCGATAAGCTCGGCGCGGTGGAACCCTTTGTGGTCGGGCCGTGCAACCGAATCCATACACTCATCACGGAGTGGCATGTGCCGAGTGTCGAGGCGTATGAGCAGTTAGGCTTGGAAGTGCTGCGCGTGGAAGTCGAGTAGCCACAACCCATCGGTCACTGCGTGGCCGCTGGCGGTGTTATCGAAGATGCACCAGGTGGGAATGCCGGACGCGACCGCCTGGTTCAACTGTCGCGCGAACGCTTGCACCCGTTGCGGGCCGTAGGCGCTGTGGTAGATACGCGGCGAACCGTGCAGGCGCCAATAGCCCAAGCCCTGCCAACCCGCGCCCGCGTCGATCACCGCAGGGTCGGCGACCACGCGAGCAACCCGCCAATCCACCAACAACGCTTGCGCCTCACGCCATGTGGCATGACGCGGTTCGAGCACCACGGCACCGGCAAAGCGCTCGCGCAATGCACTGAAAAAACTCGCCGCCACAACCGGTTCATAACGCAGCGAAGGCGGTAGTTGAACCAGCAGGCAGCCGAGCTTTTCGCCCAAATGCAGGCACTGCCCGAGGAACTCATCCAGCGCCGCCTCGCAGTGCTGCAAACGCAGTGCATGGGTGATGCGCTTGGGCAGCTTGACCGAGAACCGGAACCCCGGCGGCACCGATTCTGCCCAGCGCTGGTAAGTCTTGGGCAGGTGCGGACGGTAAAACGAGCTGTTGATTTCCACCGCATTGAAACGCGCGGCATAACGCTGCAAATGCGTGCCCTGCTCGGCAAAATCCGGCCAGCGTTCACGGGGCAAACGCCAGCCGGCACACCCCACAGACAGCAGTGCCGTCAAAACAGCACCGTGGCCGCGTCGCGCATGAAAATCTCGATAGTCTTGGGCCCGACCCCATCGAATTCGCCCAGGCGCTTTTCAAAGGCCTGCCGATCCTCGCTGGCACTGCGGATTTGGCTGATCTTGCCGGCGTACTCGGCGTTCAATTTGGCGCTGAGGTCGAGCAAGCGCTGCGCCGTGGTTTCGTCGTAACGCACGTAATGGGCGCGCCCGAGCATGCTCACCAATTCACGCGAGGTGCAGTGCTGCAACTTGCGCGCAGTGTCACGGCCCTGCTCTTCCACAATCACCTTGTAAGCCTGCGCCGCAATGGGCGCCTGGATACGCTTGCCCATCAGGAAGCTGGCAATGAACCATCTGAACAGGCTGGCGTCATCCCCGGGCTTGAGCTCGATGCCCAGTTCAGACGCGGTAATCGACCGAGCCATGCTCAGTGACCCAGCTTGCGCTCAGCCTTGGCGGCTTGCTCGTTGATGGCATCGGTCTGGCGCTCGATGTCCTTGATCGAGGTGGGCGTCAGCACCTTGTCCACGGTTTCGGTATGCGGGTTCGCACGTTCCAGCGTCTGCCCCTTGGCCGGTTTTTCGGTGCCTTTCTGCGCGTCTTCCGAGCTGATGGGCGATGGGGTTTTATCGACGGTGTTGTGATCGGTCACGGTGTATCTCCAGGCAGTTGAAGGCCCACCTGAATCAGCAGGCACTTATGCAGCAGAGCCCTGCGAATGGGGTTAGTTCAAGGAAATTGCCGTGCAGTGCCACCGGCGAAATAACTGCGAATTAATTTAAACCTTTTGCACCAGCACTCGCTCAACCAACAGGTACGGCATCACGCCATTATCGATTTCAAGGAGCTTCACCATGACTACGCTGTTGATGAAACAAATGGGCCTGACCGTTGTGCTGGTTGCGGGTTCGATCACCACGGCCATGGCCGCTACGTCCAACAGTTTTGTCGACGACGCCGCCCAAGGCGGTATCACCGAGGTCGAAGCCGGCAAGCTGGCGCTGGAAAAAAGCAGCGCGAGCGACGTGAAGACCTTCGCCCAACACATGGTCACCGACCACACCAAAGCCAACCAGGCACTGGCGGCACTGGCGAAGAAGCTCGACATCGAAGTCCCTGATGACGCCGCGCTGACCGACCAAGCCAAGAAGGCCATCCTGGAACTGCGCGACGAATCGTTCGACAAGGCCTATGCCAACAACCAAGTGGCGGCCCACGAAAAAACCGTCGAACTGTTCAAGAAAGAAGCCGCCTCTTCGGACAACGCCGAGTTGAAGGCCTTCGCCACCAAGACCCTGCCAACCCTTGAAGCCCACCTGAAAATGGCCAAGGAACTGCAAGCCAATCACGCCCACTGATCCGTCCCTGACTAAGGAGCCCAACCATGCGTTCGCAACTCAACGGCAAGCACATCCTCATCATCACCTCTAACACCGGTATCGAGCGCGATGAGTTGCTCAAGCCGCTGCAAGCCCTGCGCGCCTACGGTGCGACCGTCACGCACGCCTCAAGCAAAGGCGGAACGACGCAGACCTTCGTCGGCGACACCGAGAAGGATCAAACCGTGGAATCCGACGTGCAACTCTCGGCGGTCGTCAGCAGCGACTTTGACGCGCTGGTCATCCCTGGCGGCACCGTCAATGCCGACACCCTGCGTCAGGATGCGGCTGCGTTGAAACTGATCAACGACTTCGTCAAGGCCGGCAAAACCATCGCAGCGATCTGTCACGGCCCCTGGACGCTGATTGACGCCGGGGTGATCAAGGGCAAGACCTTGACCTCCTACAAGAGCGTACGCATCGACCTTGAAAATGCCGGCGCTGCCGGCTGGGTCGACGCCGAAGTCAAAGCGTGCACCGCTAATGGCTGGACCTTGATTACCTCGCGCACACCGGATGACTTGCCGGCGTTCAACGAGGCGATTGCCAAGACCGTGGCAGGTTAACCCCAGCCCTGGAACGCAAACAGGCGCCCCATGGGCGCCTGTTTTCAGTCCGGTTCAGCTTCAGTTTTTACGCACTTCAGGCATCTCGCGTTTCGGCCCGAACATCGCCCAGGCGATCAGCCCGAACAGCGGCACGAAGATCAGAATGATCAACCACAACCCTTTGGTCTCCCAGCCACCGGTGCTGCGCAGAACGACGTTGATCGCCCACAATTCCAGGACCAGCAGAACCACTGCCAAAATGATCCAGATATATTCTAATTGCATGAGTCACCTCCTGAGGTCTATGCGTTAGGTCAAGCAGATGGCGTCAGGGTTCCATCTGATTTTCCGCCAACACTCACGCCCAATCATTGCGGCGCATCCTGAGCAACCTTCTAGACTCAACCTCAGTTACCGCTTTTGCGTTGGATTACGGAGGTTCAGGATGACCGAGCACGTTATTCACTTTCACTGCCAGATCGACCAGGGCACCAGCGAACGCTTTCGCGACTGTTGCCTGGATGCAATTGACGAAGGCGCCAGTTCCCTGCTGCTGAACCTTTCGACCACCGGTGGCAGCAGCAATTTCGGCTTTACCCTCTACACCTTCCTCAAGGCGCTGCCGGTGCCGTTGTGCGCGATTAACGCGGGCAATATCGAATCCATGGGCATCATCATGTTCCTGGCGGCCAACCGTCGCATCACCACACCGCACTCACGTTTTTTGATCCACCCGATGAATTGGCATTTCAGCCAAAGCTCGGTGGACCACCAGCGCCTGCGCGAGTACCTGTCGAGCCTGGATAACGATTTGGCGCGCTATGTGAAAATCTATGAGTTGGAGACCCTCCAGGCCGACACCCAGCTGGATATTTTCAAATGCCTGTCGGCCGAGGAAAAAGTCATCGCCGCCCATGAATCACTGGCTTACGGGATCGCTCATGAGGTCAAGCAGGTGGTGTTTGCCGAAGACACCCAGCATTGGAAAGTCAGCGGCGGGTAACCACCGCTCGTCGCAGGCTCGCGAACTTTTTCAAACTTTGATTGGCACGGCGCATTCCCAATTAAGCCACACCATGGAATGGATTCACTCATTGATGAGGCATTGGGAAATGGCTACCAACGGAAACACCCCGCCAGGTGCAGGCGGCAGCCAGCCTTGACTGATAGACCACCGGCGCCCGGGAGTTGCCGGGCTTTGGCCTGATCAAGGAGACAGCGTCATGAAGACCCGTACTGCCCAAAGGATTTTGCTTATCGTCGGTTTGACCGCCGTGCTGGCAAGCCCAGCCTTCGCCGCCTTTGGCGATAACGTCGCCCCGGCCAACGCGCTGAACAGCGACACTGCCGCCGGTTCCGCACTGCCTCCTGGCACTTACCCCAGCAGCCCGGCGGACAGTAGCCGTGGCGGCGACAGCGGCAAGAAAGCCACCCGCGACAGTGAAAAGCGCCCGCCCACGCCGGCCAAGGGCAACCAGCCCCCGCCGGACAAGCACAAACGCGCTCACGGCAAACAACGCTCAGGCCAATGAAGGCCCGTCCGTCACGCCCGGCGCTCGAAAAACAGCGTGCCGCTGCGCCTCTGCGCGCCTTACATCAGCGGGATGCTGTAGCTGACGATCAGCCGCGTTTCATCCTTGTCGGCTGTGTCATTACCGCGCAGCACCGCACTGCGCCACGTCAGGCCAAGCCCCTTGAAGGTGCCGGTGGGAATCACGTAGTCGACGCGCACATCGCGCTCCCACTCACGGTTGTCACCACGCGCCGCACGGATGTTGCTGCCGTGGAGATACGTCACGCTCGACCGCAGGCCCGGTATACCAAGGCCGGTGAAGTCATAGGCGTAACTGCCCACCGTGGCCTGCTCCCCGGCATTGATGAACTTCAGTGATTGCGCATTGGTGATCAGGTACAGCGAACGGCCCTGCCCCTGGTTGATATGAGGAAAATCACTTGCGCCAGTGGTCTTCTGATACCCCAGGCTCACGGCATGCCCGGACAGCGCATAGGTAAACAACGCACTCCACAGGCGGTTGTCGACCTTGCCCGAATTGACACCCGCCCCGTAATACCCCGAGCTGACATAGCCTTCGCCTCGCCCGCTGGCACGGGCGTTCTTGCCGTCGGCGGTGCTGTAGAAATAACGCAGGTCGGTCTTCAATTGCCCTACCGGCAACTGCCAGTTGTGCACCAGGCCGACAAAATGCTGCTGGTAAAAATTTTCCAGACTGGCGTAGTAGTACTGCACTTGCAGCGGCTTGCTGACGGTGTAATCCACCCCGCCGTAGTAGAACTGATGGCTGAACGCGCCTTTGACCGGGTCGTTGGCACCGCCAATGGACATGCCCTGGCTGTTGCTGGAGTTGCGGTCCAGCACCTGCTCGATTTTACCGGCGACCAGGTTGACGTCCTTGAGGTCCTTGGAGTCCACCTGATAGCCACGAAACGTCTGCGGTAACAGGCGGCCGTCTTCGGACATCAGCACGGGCATCTTGGGCAGCAAGGTGCCGACTTTCAGTTGGGTCTGGGACAGGCGCACCTTGCCGGTGGCGCCGACCTTGCTGAAGTCGTTCGCGGCCTTGCCATCGGACAGCGGGAATACGCTGCCGGGGGTAGTGTCCTCACCGGCCTTGCCGGCGCGCCCGGAGGCGTCCAGACGCAGGCCATACAGGGCTTGCAGGTCCAGGCCGAGGCCGACCGGCCCTTGGGTAAAACCCGACTGGTAGTTGAACATGAACGCCTGGCCCCATTCTTTATCCGAGGCGGCTTTGGTGTTACGCGTGTCCTGGTTGTAATAGAAGTTGCGCAGGTCGAGGTTGGCTTTGCTGTCATCGATAAAACCCGACGCAGCCGCCTGCTGCGCGACGCCGAGGGAAACGGCGAGCGCCAGGCAAGTGGTGTGATTCATGAAGGCTCCGAGAAGTCATTGAGGCAACCCCGTCACAGCCCAACCCTGTTCTGTGTAAGCCGGGTGGTGCTGCTATCGACGGGTGCGCGCACGGTATAGCGTTGGGCTGCCGGGAAACAGCCGCTAAAACCGCCAATCACTGTTTCAGTTTTCGTAACAATCCAATGCCTTGGGTAACCACGACGGGGCGAACCCTGGGTTGATCACGTGTTGTCGAAGCGCTCCCGCGCCTGGCGAAACCCTTCACCGTTTTCCACCACCCAGGTCCACAGCGGAATCATGTGCACCAGCAGTTCAGTCCCCAGGGCCGAGAGCGCGTATTCGACCCTGGGCGGCACTTCCTGAAAATCATGACGCAGCACCAGGCCGTCCCGTTCCAGCTGGCGCAACGTGCGCGTCAGCATGCGCTGGGTGACCCCCTGCAGGCGGCGGCCGATCTCGGCGTGGCGCAAGCGTCCGGATACGCCCAATACATGCACGATACCCAATGACCAGCGGTTGCCCGCATGGGTCAACACCTCACGCTTGAGGCCATCATCGTCAGCGCTCAGGGCATCGCACGCCTCTTGCGAGCGGCGGATGATCTCGTCGTTATCCATAGGGGGCTCTCGGTATCACGGGTGTGCCTTCTTATGCGCGGCGATTAATTCTGCAAGCATGCCACGACTTTCATCACCGACGGAGAACCCTATGACTGCCTCTTCCATGCTGGTACTCGGTGCCGGCGAATTGGGCATGGCCGTGCTGCGCGAGTTGGTTGTATTGGCCGCGCCGCATAACACACGCATCGCGGTGTTACTGCGCCCCGCCAGCCTGCAATCGGCTGCGGCGCAGACCTTGCGCGAGCAGGGTGTCGAGGTGTTGGCCGGCGATCTGCAGAACGACAGCCAAAGCACCCTCGCCGCGCTCTTTTCGGGCTTCGCCACGGTTATCTGCTGCACCGGTTTCGCCGCCGGCCCCGGCACACAAACCAAACTCGCACGGGCCGCCATCGAAGGTGGTGTGCAACGTTATATACCGTGGCAGTTCGGCGTGGATTACGACGTGATCGGGCGCGGCAGCCCGCAGGATACGTTCGATGAACAGCTGGACGTACGCGACCTGTTGCGCGGGCAACAAGCCACCCAGTGGCTGATCATCTCCACGGGCATGTTCACCAGCTTTCTGTTTGAACCGTCGTTCGGCGTGGTCGACCTGACGCAACACCGCATGCACGCCCTGGGCGACTGGGACACTGCGGTCACCGTGACCACGCCGCAAGACATCGGCAGGTTGACCGCACGCATCGTGTTTGCCGAACCCGCGCTCGGTAACCAAGTGGTGTACACCGCAGGCGATACCCTGACTTATCGGCAACTGGCCGACACCGTCGATGCCGTGCTCGGTATCACGCTCAAGCGCGCGTGCTGGTCAGTGCCAACGCTGCTCGCGCAGCTGGCACGAACCCCGGACGACAACCTGCAGAAGTACCGCGCAGTATTTGCCCAGGGCAACGGCGTGGCCTGGGACCCCGCCGTGACCTTCAACGCTCAGCAGCAGATCGCCGTGACCAGCGTCGCGCAGTGGGTTCGCCTTAACCTCACGGCACCGACAACCAGCCGCTGAAGCCCTCTTTTTGCGTCAGCGGGCACCAGGCAAAATCGCCGGTCGGGGCCGGCAGTCGCTGCTGTTCGACGCCGACCACCGCCGCGCCCTTCCAATCGAAAACCGTTGAATCGCGCCAGGCAAGGACCACGCCCTGGGCCTGGCTTTGATCGGTATTGATCCAGCGTGCTGCCGCTGCCGCCATGAACGCCTCGATGGGCTCGTCGTCGATCTGCAGTCGATACGGCGACGTGAGCAGCCAGCGGCAGACATTCAGGTGATAGGTCCAATCCTGCGGTGTCTGGTTGCGGTAGGCCCAGGTCATGAAGCTGCGAAACAGGTTCAAGCCCTCCGGCGGATCAAGCTTGAGCAGTGCCGGGCAGATATCGAACAAGGTGTGCCAATGCGGCAACAGGCGTGCATCCAAATGCACGAAGCAGCGGGAATTGCTGGGGTATTCGGGCCGCAACGGCTCGGCGCGCAAGCGCCGGGACGCCTTGCTGACCAGGCGGCTGGCGCCGGCAGGCAATAGATGGTTCATGGAACGCACTCACAGTCGTGACGATAGAACGCCTCCTGATCACAGGAAGCCCAAGGCACACGTCAGAATGCGGGGGAAGCGCGCGGGTTGGCCGAGGGCCAGGCGTAGCGCGGCGGGGCTTTGTTGCGGCGCTCGTGGGCCGGGCGCGGGGTTTGCTTGAGGCTCAGCAACCAGGCCAGGCCGATGAGGAACACGATAGCCACGGTCACGGCAGCGCACACCGGGCAGGCAAAGTAGTTCGAGATGTTGCTGGAGGCCGGGATACCTGACCCTTGGTCGGAAACTGGCGCCTGGCTACCGTCCACCGAACAGAACGCCCCGCCGATGCCATTGAGCTGCTGGCCCAACATTTGCCCATGCCCCAAACCGCAGGCGAACACGTTCATCAGCACGCAAAAGTACAGGGCCCAGGCGATCAGCGAACGGTCAGGGTGGCTCAATTTCATGGCGGCGACTTTACCATCGAAGCCGCAAAGGGATGAAGCACCACGCGCCCCTGTGGCAGAACGTCGCAGATTCCGCCGACTGGCCAGGGTTGGTAGACTGGGCGCCCTCCTCGTTTCTACCTTTCAAAGCCTGGCTTTCGCAGCCTGATGTGTAGATCCAGAGCAATGCAGGCGTTTCACAGGATGCACAGTTGATGAGTACGTTATTCACCCGCCGCAAAGTGCTGACCGGTATGGGCCTGCTGGGCCTCGGCAGTTTGCTGGGCGGTTGTGACTACAGTCCCAAGCTGAACTTCAAGTACGGCAAGGACCTCAGTGACAAGATCATGGGCCGCACCTTCAAGCTCAAGAACACTGATGGCGAAACCGTCACCCTGAGCTCGTTCCGTGGCCTCATGCCCGTGGTGTTCTTCGGTTTCACCCAGTGCCCGGCCGTGTGCCCGACGACCCTGGCCCGCGCCGCCCAGGCCAAGAAGCTGATGGGCCGCGACGGCGAGATCATGCAAGTGGTGTTTATCACCCTCGACCCCGAGCGCGACACACCGGAACTGCTCGACCGCTACGTCAAGGCCTTCGACCCCAGCTTCGAAGCGCTGTACGGCACCCCGGAAGAAATCGCCGTGGCCGCCAAGGAATTCGGGATCTTTTATGAAAAGATCCCCGCCGGTGACACCTACACCCTGTCCCACACGTCCACCAGTTTCGTCTTCGACACCCGCGGCAATCTGCGCCTGGGCCTGTCGGCATCCCTTACCGCTAAAGAGTGCGCAGAAGACCTGCTCACCGTCATGGAGGTCTGCTAATGACTGCCGTTCAACACCTCAAGCGCATCACCTTCGGCCTGACCCTGCTGGGCCTCGCGGCGCACGCCAGCGCCCAGGTACACGTGAGCGACGCGTGGGTCCGCGCGACCGTGGCGGGCCAACCGTCCAGCGGCGCGTTCATGACCCTCACCGCCGACAGCGACAGCCAATTGCTCAGCGTTGCGTCACCGGTGGCCAAGGACGTGCAGATCCATGAAATGAGCATGAAAGACGACGTGATGCGCATGGGCCCGGTGAAGTCGGTCGCCCTGCCCGCCGGCAAAGCAGTCAAGCTCGACCCGGACGGTTACCACGTAATGCTGATGGGCCTGACCGGCCAGATCAAGGAAGGCGACCAGGTGCCGCTGACCCTGACCGTGGAAAACGCCAAGGGCGAGAAACAGTCGATTGAAGTGAAAGCGCCGGCCCGCGCCTTGAATGACATGGGCGACATGGGCGGCATGGACCACAGCAAGATGCATTGAGCCGCACCCGTCAGCACACGCCCGGCACCGCGCCTGGGCCCTGAATGATTAGCTCAACAGCGAATTTGCGTACGCCGCAAATTCGCTTTTTTGTGGGCGCTGGGTGGGGTGTTTCGCCAGGGGTGAGGCTCAATCCACAATAAACAGCTTCGCCCCCGTGCGGGTGGAGGAGCGATGCCCTTCCATGTCGTTGCCCACCTGGTAACTCATCCCGGCCGTCAGCGTGAACTGGCGGCCATCCTCCAACTCGGTGTGTAACTCGCCCTCAAGGCACAGCAGGACGTGCCCGCGCCAACACCAGTGGTCGGCCAGGTAGCCGGGGGTGTACTCGACCATGCGCACACGGGTGGTGCCAAACTGGCAAGTGCGCCACACCGCATTGCCGGTAACGCCGGGATGCGTCACGGGGTCGAGGCTGGACCAGTCGGTGATGCCAAACGGGACGGCGGTCAGTTCCATGGTGGGCTCGCAGATCAGTGAACGGGGCCCAACACTATCCACCCGGCAGACGCTGGGGTAGACACAGATCGCGCGCTTTTGCGCGATACAGGCGCCCGTGCTTGTTATCCTGCCCGCCCTGCTCTCATGGACGCGTGCTTATGCAGATCGACCCCGCTTTCATCCTTGCTGAAACCGAGCACTGGTTGCTCAACCATCACCTGGCCTCAAAACTGCCGGGTTACCTGATGCTCGGCGCCAAAGCCCCCATCGACAGCCTCGCCGACATGCCCGAGGCCGCACTCGCGGAGCTGGGGGGCTTACTGGCTCGCACTCAACGGGTGATGGAGGCACAGCTGCGGCCGAAATGGCTGTATATCAGCCGCTATGGGCATATGCCGGGCTTTCCACTGCATTTTCATTTCATCCCGGTGTATGACTGGGTAAAGCAGGCGTTTTGGCGGGATCAGCGGTATCGGGTGCTACAGGGTTTTGGCGCACAGGAACAGGCGTTTACCGATGGGGCGGAGTTGACGTTGTTTGTGTGGCGCGAGTTTGGCGAGAGCCTGACGCCGCCAATGATTCAGGGGGCTTCGGTCGAGCAGGTGATTGAGCGGCTGCGTGCGGCCTTCAGCGCCGCGTGAAGAGCAAGTGTGGGAGCTGCCGAGCTTTAGCGAGGCTGCGATAGCGGTGTATCAGGCGACACCTATTTTGACAGTGCCACCGCCATCGCAGCCTCGCCGGGGCTCGATAGCTCCCACAGGGTTCGGCGGTGTTCGTTACACCGCCGACAGCCGCTTTACCATCGGGATGCACGCCAAGGTTAACCCCGACGGCGAGTGATACACCGCCTGCTCTTCGCCCACATACCCGCACGCTCTGTAGAAGCTCGCCGCGTTCAACGTGGCGTCCAGCACCACCTGTTCAATCGCTGATGCCCGCGCGAGCTTTTCCAGGTGCTCCAGCATGTGTTTGGCGTACCCACGGCCGGTGAACGCCGGCAGTACAAACAGCGCGCCCACTTCATTGTTGTCGAGGTCGAGCATGCCAGTGGCGACCGGTTCACCCTGTACCCAACCCAGGTAAAACGGTTTGTCCATCAGCACGCTGTAGCCGTCCTCAGCGCTGCCTCGCGTCCACAGCGCCATTTGCTCAGCGGTGTAGGCGCCGATGCATTGGCTGCGAATGGCTTCGCGGCGGATGTGAAACGCGGCGTTGGCGTCATCAGGGGTGGCCCGTTTGATTTCGAGCATTGCGTGGTCCTTTCATGCGTTTTCATGGCCCTCGCGGGTGAATGAATAACGGTCGATATCCGTTCGTAGCGTCCAGCCCTGGCCTTGCCAATACTGAGCCGCGTGGGTGTTGGTCTTGAACACGTCGAGGTGGCATTTGTGGATGCCCTGCTGCTCCAGCGCGGTGAGGCAACGCTCGACCAGCGTTTGCGCGATGCCCTGACGGCGAAAGCCCGGCAGCACCAGCAAGTGCTGCAAATACCCGCGCCGCCCATCATGGCCGCACATCACACAGCCGATCAACCGGCCTGCGGCTTCGGCGACAAAACTCATCTGCGGGTTACGCGCCAGATAACGCTGCGTGGCCTCGCGGCCGTCGGCATCGCGCAGGGAAATGCCGGGGGTGTTTTGCATCAGTTCGAGCACAGCGTCGTAGTCGGTTGGGGTCATGACGCGGATCGTAGGCATGGCATGAAACCTTGTGGGAGCGGGCTTGCCCGCGATGGCGGTGGGTCAGGGTAAAAACGGTAACAACGGGGTCAGACCACGATAATTTTTACTGCCCAGGCGCGCACGCCTTGGGTAGGACGCTCAATGCGAAAAATGACTCTAAAGGGCTGGCAATAAGCCTGCTCTGCTTTTTCCATACATTCGAGTTTATGAAGAATTGTTTAGGTTGCGCTCGCAGGCCGTGGCTAGGCGAGATTCCTGCTTGGGCAAGCGTTTTTTGAACGAGTGAATTTAATGTCGAAGAATCAGGGTTTTAGAAATCAGCGCGGCACTGAAACAGCACTCAGCGTTGGGTTTTTTATTAGCTCCCTATCATTTTTTCCTAGCGTTCTATTCCAAAAAGGTCTTTTGTCGACAAATTCGGCGCATGTTTTATTTCGCGCAGATGTAACAAGTTGTTTCATTTTTTTGCCGTTTTTCGGTACCGACAAGGGGGGCTTTCTGTCGGCGAACAGGTGAGTTCCGTTCGTTACGACGCGGTGGGTTAAGCCTGGGACATTGATGATTTTGCGTGTGCCTGTTCGGCACACTGCAAACAAGGGATTTGTACAATTATCGAGGCTCGAACCCATGAATCATGTGATCAATTCCATACTGGAAAATGCATCAACTCGCCCGTCATTGCGCCATACCAACCCCGCGTTACTGCATGACGTTCTATGGCGAGCACTGGAGCACGCACTCAAGGCCAACACAGATGACGCTTCCCAAACCCCGCACACCCGAGCCTGCCTGAGGATCTACGCCGAAATTGATACGCTGTCGTATCTGGACAAGGCTGATGCGAAATTGGCGGCGGCGTTGGGCAAGGCGTTCTTCGAGTCCCGCTCCAGCAAAGACGTCGAGGCGTTCTGGAAGTTGTTGCTGATCAAGCAGCTGCTGTTCGAATTGTCAGTCAGAAGCGTGGCGACCCAGATTGCTTCGCAAGCCAGCCTGCCCCGTCAGTTGCTCACGCTCGACTCGCAGTTGATTGCGGCGCCGGCCGGGGTAAATATCAGCCTGGGGCTGCTGTGCAAAGAGACCGACCAGCTCAAGCATTCCGTCGTGCTGGCCTTGCAGAAACTGGCGCAGCACGTCGAAGACCGTGGTCTCAAAAAGCCCCAAGTCACTGCGCAGCTGTTGCTGAAGTTATACAACGCCGTGTGGTCGGGCAGTAATGGCACCGATATCGAGTCGCAGATTTTTTACGCCGACAGTGTGTATGACGCGTTGCCCGACGTGCATCACGCCCTGGGCCTGGCGACGCAGGAAAAATGGCTGAGCTTGTTTACCTGGTTATACGGCGACAAGGATGGCCGCCCCTATGACACCAACCAGCACACCGAAACCCTGGTCGTGGCGCTGGAAACCGCGCTGCGCAACCGCTACATCGCTGATATCGACAGCCTGATCAAGGCCGGCGGCGCACAGCATCGCCTGGAAGAGATTCGGGCACGCCTGGGCAAGGATCACCCCGCGCATTTCGAGCAGCCCGCTGAGCTGATCGAGGCACTGGGCAGCATCCGTTTTACCCAGCCGGCGGCCATCGACCGCCTGCTGCTGCGGGTGCATGCGTTTGGCTTTCACTACCTGGATATCGAGTTTCGTGAAAACGCCGAGATGTTCGCCAGCGTGGTCGATGAAATTCTGTCCAGCCAATGGCTGGAATCCATCGGCCTGGGCCAGGGCCTGCACTATCGCGAGCTGGATGAACGTGCGCGTCAAGCTGCGCTTGAGGTCGCGCTGGAAGGCGAGGCGGCCCAGACACCCGCGGCCCTGTGGCAAGGATATCTGCAACGCACCACGCCGATTTATACCAAGAAAGCCCAGCAATACGCCGGCCAGGATTACATTGCGCTGATGGAGCAGGACCCGAGCTATATCCGCATGCACGATGCGCGCAATGCGATTGAGCGGTTTGAAATGCCCGACCGTTATCGCGACAGGATGAAAATCCACGGGATCGCCGAGTACACCTCAGCCCTCAGCACGCTGGAGGTGCTGTTCTTGATGAAGGCGGCCCAAGTGCGCGACGGGATCGACATCGCCCTGCAACCCGAAGACCTCGCCGGTGCCGAGCGCACGCTTGCCACGGTGCATGAGGTGTACGAAAACCCGGTATACCGCCAGCACCTGGCAACACGCGGCAACCGCCAATACATCACGTTTGGCCCCAGCGACACGGGCAAGCAAGGCGGCAAGGCCATGCACAAACTGAATATGGCGATTGCCAACCAGCACAAGTCGATTGCGGCCCGCTACGGCATCGAAGTGGTCGCCCACGTCATCATGGGTGGCGAACACGCGCGGTGTAACGGGGTGATCGCCGAGACCTTGCAGGAGTTCGGTGCGCTGGACGGTCCGGAAACCCGGTTCATGCTGGCCGGGTGCGCAGAGATGCGCGCTCATCTGCTGACCCGCAACCAGTCCGTCAACTTTCTCAGCCAGTTGTACCGTATGCACGCCGAGCCCCAGCCACAACCGTCCGAGGCAGTCATCGCCGACAGGATTCAACGTTGGGGGGACGTGGTGCGCCGCTACCAGGCGACGTTCTTCGAGCACCCGGCACTGCCCGCTCTGCTGCGCGACCTGGCGCGATTTGACGTGGTCAGGGCCACCGCCAAGGGCACCCGGCCGCCTTCGCGTATCTTCAACATCAAAGTGTTCGAGTCGCGCCCCGATGCCATTCGTGCGATTCCCTGGACCCGCGCCTTGCTGGCCGGTGGGTTGCACAGCGAACTGATCGGCGTCGGGCAGTTCGCGCAAGAGCCGGCCACGCAGTTGGCGAAGGCCTTCAACGAGGATGAGAGCTTTCACACCTACGTCAAAGGCATGGCCTACGCCATTGCGCGAACCGACCTCAAATGCGCCTGGCTGACCTTGACCGGCAGCATCCCGGAAAAGGCCCACATCCTGGCGCTGGCGCAAGCCTTGAAGACCGAAGCCGTCGGCACGGCCGAACAACTGCTGGCCAGCCTGCACCTGGAAGTCATTGAAGGTAAGCGCTTTGTCCACAAAGCCACCACCGGCACCGAGCCGGCGGACCCGTGGAAAATCAAGGAAAGCAGCTTGCTCAATCTGTGGCCGAGCCTCAAGGCAGAGGTCTACCGCAAGGAAAAGAACCTGCGAATCTATCGGTTGTTTCTTATCTACGCCAAGCGCAATCCCGAGTTCATCCAGTGTTCATCGCTGAATGATTTCTACAGCGGGTTCCTCGCGGCCGTGAGTACCGACGCGGGCCTGGTCGATCCCGCAAGCGCGCACCATTTCACCTGGTGATTAACCCCGATACCCAGGGCAACCTGGGTATCGGCAGGCGCTACCCTTCAAGAGGATCAACTGTATGGCATTTACCACCCTGATACTCGATGCCCCCGGGCCGCCGTTACTGTTTGAGGAAGTCGATCGCTTTCTTGAGCTGGGCCTGGTCGTCACCCTCAACCTGCACTACTTCGCCGACAAAGACCGCATCCGGCAGCACTACGCCACGCGCATTCACTATGCCGAGATCAACTGCCATGACGAGCCTGCCTTTATTGCCGCGGTGACTCAGGCCGGGGGTTATAGCGTGTTCAAGACGCGCCTGAACATCCCCTTCGGTGCCAGCCTGATCCGCGCCGCCACCTCGCCCGCGCTGGCCACTCCCCTGCGCGCCATTGCCCAGGCCGGCACCGGGGTTAACCATATTGATCGGCTGGCGTGCGAGCAGTGTGGCGTGGCGATACTCAACACGCCAGGTTCCAACGCGGCCGCTGTTGCCGAATACGTCGTGGCCCAGGCGCTGTTTCTGTCGCGCGACCTGGATGACTACAACACCGAAACGCACAACGGCCATTGGGCAAAAGGCAGCTTGGCACCTGCCCGCGAATACGCCGAACTGACGCTTGGGCTGGTGGGCACCGGCAGCATTGCCCGGCAGGTGGCGCGCAAAGCTGCGGCGCTGGGCATCAAGGTGATCGCCACCGGGTCCGAGCGGTTTACCGAACCGGTGGCGCGCAACCTTGAGCTTGAACGACGAGCAAGCCTGGAACAGTTACTGGCCGAGGCGGACCTCGTCTCGATCCACGTACCGCTCACCCCGCAGACCCGCGGCTTGTTCGGCACTGCCGAGTTCCGGCAGATGCGCCAGGGTTCAATCCTCATCAATACCGCTCGCGGCGGGATCGTCGACGAGCACCAGTTGGCAGCCTTCATGCGCCAGTTTCCCAGGCATATCAAAGCGGTCGCCATCGATACCTTTACCCTGGAAAAAGACCGGTTCGACTCGCCACTGACCGGCATTCCCAACGCGCAACTGACGCCACACATCGCCGGCAATACCACCACGGCAATCAGGACGGCGTCGCGCCAGATCGTCGACAAGATCCACGCATTCAGTGCCGCCGCCAGCGCGCGTTAACCTACCGGACACAAGGAAGGCCACATCATGCAAACCTCTATTTTTACCCGTCTCAACGCCCTGAGTTGCACCGACCTCAGCGATGCGATGGACCGCCTGAAGATTGTTTGCCAGTGCACCGACATCATGCCTCTGGACCGCTCGTTCAACCTCACAGGCAAAGCCTGGACCCTGCGCTACGGCCCTATTGGCCTGGACGGCGGCTCGGTGGGTGACTACATCGACGACCTTGAGGCCGGCCAAGTGGTAGTGATCGACAACCAGGCGCGGCTCGACACCACCGTGTGGGGCGATTTGCTGACCTCCACCGCCGCCCGCAAGCAGTTGGCCGGAACGGTGATTGACGGTATCTGCCGCGATGTCGACCGTGCGCTGGCGCTTAACTACCCGATCTTTGCCCGGGGTAACTGGATGCGCACCGGCAAGGATCGCGTGCGTGTCGAAGCGATCCAGGCGCCCGTTACGCTGGGCGGCGTACGAGTACAGCCCGATGATTGGTTGCGCGGTGACGGTGATGGCCTGGTAGTGATTCCGGCCGGTTCACTGAGCGAAGTGCTGGCGGTGGCCGAAGAAATCCACCAGGCCGAAGCGCATATTCGTGCGGCTATCGAGGCGGGCGTTCCTTTACGCAAAGCCCGCGCCGATTACGGCTACCACGCCTTGCAGACCCCGCGCCGCTGACGGGCCGACGACAGAAGCCGCAGCGGGTGCGGCTTCAGTTGATGCCGGTGCTGTTCCTGCTCAACGTGATCAGCCACAACGCCCTCAACCTGTACGGCGCGGTGCTGTCGAATCTTCACCCTGGTGCAGACCTTCGCGTATCGCTGGATTCCAACCGCCAAAAGCCGCGCGGTGATCTCCATCCTCGTACTCGCCGCCTGCGCGATTGCAGCCGTGTTCGCCGGCAAAGACTTCATCGGCCACTTCGTCGACATGGTGCTGGCATATGCAGTGGGGATTGCGGTGCAGATTGCGTTTATGAACACGCCGCTGTATGTGGAGCCGATTTCCGAACGCATTAACGGGGCGGATTTGTCTTGGGTGGTGGGGTTGGTGGTGACGTCGCCGTTGTATTTTTGGTTGGCGAGTCGGGGTAGTGCTTAAAAGCGACGGATGGATAGGGGAAGTTGGTGGGTGGGGTTTGAGTGAACCGAATGTAGTGTTTTGAGACGGATGGGTGGAACCATCCATATCGTGGCTTTGCGGCTGGGGTGTGGGTGGTTTTTTTGTTTTTGGCCGTAGGCGAACCGTTTGCTGTCGGCAAAACGCAAACGTCAGTGAGTAGCTGCTAGCAGCCTACGAAGCTTGCACACCACTCAGACTCAATAGGGTTTATTGCCATGACAACTCTCGGGCGTCGGGCGACGGCTCGGCGCTGGAGGCGCAATAAGATGGCTGGAAAAAAGTGAGCTTTTTCTTAAGGTGATGGCAATTTGACGCGCCGTTGTGCAGCATGGCCAGCCGGGCCAAAAATACCGAATAGCGTCCCGGTAAACCAAGGAAGAAAGTGATGAGAGTGATTCTTGTGCTGTTGTTGTTGATTAGCGGCAACGCCTTTGCCGGCTGCGACAGCATTGGCGATTCGGACCAACGCGCTTACTGCAAAGCCAAGGAAGGCCATGGTAGCTGCAACTCTATCTCCGACAGCGACCTGCGCTACACCTGCAACGCGGAAACCAATGGGAGCAGCTGCAATAGCATCAGCGACAGTGACCAGCGTTATTACTGCAATGCCAAGACCAATCATGGAAGCTGCAACTCCATCTCCGACCGCGACCTGCGCTATGCCTGCAATGCTGAAACCAACGGAGGCAGCTGCAATAGCATCGACGACAGTGATCAGCGCTATTTGTGTAACGCGAAAACCAACAACGGTAGCTGCGGTTCAATCTCCAACAGGGACCTGCGTGCCCAATGTGATGCTTTGAAGCGCTGATTGAAAAAATATTGGGGGTCAGGCCACCTTTATTTAAATGTGCTCTAACCCCTACTATTTAAGAGAATGATTTAAATCAGTTGTTATGTGTCGTTGGTGCATATGTAAATGGGCTGAAGCCGTACCTGCCAGAAGCGGCCTGGCAATGCCCGTAAAGCAAAACAATAAATCTTGTGGCGATTGGTGCTTATTTATAGTCGCGCATCCCTATTATCGGTTCTTCTGCAGGTACTTGAGGGTAACGTTCAGCTTCTTGTGGCAGTCTAGAGTTTGGGGGTGGTTTTCGCCAAACTCTTCCAAGAAGATTGCGCAAGCTATTTTTAAATGATCATTTGCGCTCTGATAGTTTCGAGATCGAATTAAAGCCCAACCCAAATTTCCGTGTGCAATTCCAATATTCAGGTGCCCCTCAGGGTAGTGCTGCTCATCTATCTGAAGGGCGCGCTGGAGCGATTCAATACCATTATTTATCTGACCATTAAGCGTGTATGCCTGGCCTAAATATGTCCAGCGCCCCCCGAGGCCGGGGTCATTTTTGTCAATATTCTGGTCGATCTCTAATGCGGTTTTAAAGTAAGTGATAGCGGAATCGTATTTTTCACTCGCCAAAAGACGCATGCCAATTTCGTGACTTAAAAAAGATAACTCTTGATCATTTAGATAATCACCACTTTTTTGTGACTCGTAGCTTTCGATCATATTGTTAAGTCCAATATCTGCTGACGAAAGGCTTGGAAGCAGAGAAAGAAAAAGAACCAAAGACAAACGCATATATCCCCTAATTCACATAACGTTTGGTTAAGGGGCGGCGGAACGCCGTCCCAGCGAGCGACTTAAACCATGTGTTAGACGCAGAACGGGGCCAGACCACCATTATTTTAACTGTGGACTGACCCCGTTTTTTCGCTCTCAGTTGTAGGCCACCTACAGGTCACGACTAACGATCGTGACCTGTGTCGAGAAAAAACTTTGACTTCCACTCTCAACTTAGTCCTTTTCTAGATCCCCCAGAGTTTTTGCACGTTTCTCATCGATATGCCGTAAAAATTGCCCTTTATATACTGATCGTTCACTACTTGATGAGCCTCGAAGAGCATTAAAGGCATCACCAATGCAGTCCCTTATTGACTCTAATGAGTTAGAAGGCGCTTCAAAATAATATAACGTTAGAAGTCGAATAAATACTGCCTGCGTAACAATATTATTCGCACTCGCCTCCTTTATTAACTTACAAATCGCTTGTATGCTTGCCCTGTTTAAATTCTCTATCGTGAGCATTGTGGATAGGAAACGTATACACTGACTCGGATTGTTCGTTTCAGCCAGAATAAAATTTTCAAGCTTGGGTGTAGCCAAGGACTCCGCCATTAAAGATGAGATCAGTTGAGGGATCATCAATCTTATAAAGCTTTTAAATTGTTCTGGAGACAAAAACTCAAGCTCAGGCGGAAGGTCGTCTGGGAAGTCGTCTGGATTTATTTCGTGAAAATACTTTGTTGTGGAAACAATAATTTTTGACCACATAGTAAGAACATCATTGAGGCACTGCTTTTTTAGCTCGACATCATCAATTAGCTCACTATTCCTTAATATATTAGAGTATGCTTTTAACGCACCTATGAAATGCATTTGGCTTGATAGTGGGGTACTAGGGTGCCTTTGTCTAGCATGGTCATGATCAATAGACGCCTTTGAAGGGACTTCTGCTTCTTCAATGAATCTAGCTCTATGGTTGTCATCAATGGGAGTATTTAAAAAATCGTCCTCCATTTTCGTTAGACTTTCCGACTGATTAAATATTCCTTGTTCACTACCGTGACTTTCAAACAAAGATATGTCAACTTCAAACTCGGACTCGGCGAGTAGTTTTCGACAACAGTCCCTAGCTGAAATTAGAATATCTTTCCGATCCCGGTGAAGGCCTGTAAGTAGGTCTAGCTCGGTTGTATAGCTTGAGATTGAAAGTGGGGTTAAAACCTTTGCCAGCGCCTCTACACTATCAGCAAGTTTGTTTGCTAGGAAAAAAGCCCTAAAGCAATCGAATTTAAATGATATTTTTTGATTACTCTCATATAGTAAGCCTTTCCTAAGAAGCTCCTCTGTGAAGCCCCTTGAAGGGACGGTGAGCCCCCTCTTATTAAAGTAAGTAGATACAAAAACCTCAAATTCATTCGAATTCACCCATTCTGCGCTTGCCTCATCCATGGCGGTAGATAGTTCTGATAGAAAATGGGACTGAATATTGGAATCATAGTTAGATCGCGATTTTGACTCTGTAAATTTTTCCAGAAGACCAAAAATTAGTGCTTCTATTGCGGACGCTTGATTTATTAGTTTGGCTGTGGGCTGCTGCTCTATTACCCATAGCAATATAGATACTAAGAAAGGGGTTTGTGGTACATTCAACTTGGATAATAACTTTTTTACAAGCGCGAACCGTTCTTCAGAGTTTTGGTCATGCTCACCGAACCATTTTCTTACTAACTCCTTCGTGTGCCTTATCTTGAATGAGTGTATATAAACAACGGCCGGGTTGTTTTTTAAAGACGGAAGCTTTTCAAGACTAAGATCATCCTGCAACTCTTCGTTTGTAGCCAGTATATATCGAGGCGCTGGGTATTTCTCTCTAAACTCCTCAATTAATTTTCTATGAGCAGAACTATGCAGATCAAAGCTATCGAAGATAACCAATGCTTCACCGCCCTCTAATAGAGTGACTAGATCCCTTTTAAGGATTTCGTTACCTAAAAACTCTATTGCTTGAGTAATGATGGCTGCCACTGTCAACTTATAAAGTATTGAGATATCAATCAACAGGCCAACCCTTGCACTCCCATGAAACTCCATAAATTTATTGACTGCAATATGATTTAGCAGTGTTGATTTTCCAGACTCTCTTTTCCCGATAAAAATAATGTCTATTTTTTCTTGCGACAAGCTGTATAGACTTACGACCTCATCAGTATCTTTTGTATCAAGATCATCACTAGCAGCAAGACTTTTCTCACTTTTCTTTGCCAGCGGCGGCTCAACAAAGATAGATGATAAGTGTTTTGGTGCAATATCGGACGCCGAAAAAGATAGGAGCTTTGAATTAGCCTTTTCTAACGCTGCATTTATTGCGGTACTTGAAATAGATGTTTTGACTCCGCCGTTATTTTTCGACAAACTAAACTCATACACTCCATCCTTCGCGAATCTTGGGGAGATATCAAACTCATCTCTCTGACTATAATACTCCCGCGCCTCTATCTTTAATACGCTTTCCTTGCTATTAATATCTATAATGGAATAGCCGTTATAGTGATCTCTGCTTTCGTAGATACATCCTGTGTTGCTAATCAATAAACTCCCCAATGTTGATATTGTTTGTGACGCATTATTGCTATGATTGTGCCCGCACAAAAGAAGATCAAAGTTAGTTGACAGCACTCGTTGAATTCTATTCTTTTCTTCCGGAGCCAGCCAATCTAAAGTGTGATGCATCATTGCAATCTTAATATCACAACCATCTATCTCCGCAAGTGAAAGTTCAATTTGCCGCTCGCCAACATATAGACTATTTCTATCTTTGCTCCCTCCACCAGCGGTTCGCCATGTACTATTTAAAGAGATCACACCTACTTGCACAGAGTCAATTTCTAGCTTTTTTGTTGTGAATAGCATATTCCCCGCATATGCTGAAGAATCAATTCTTCTTAAAAGCTCTACATAGCCGCTTAAGTGCCCCAAAAGTGGCGTGTCGCCTTTGCCAATAAGATTTTCGACTAGCTTATTTGCCTCTTCAGGGGTGTTTATGCTGGTAAATATTGACTCGTACAAATCCTCTCTATCCTTGAGACTTACATCATGATTTCCCGGACAGGATAAAAATACCGCCGTAGAGTTTGAGGAGCGAAGTATCCTCCTTATTATTACTTCTTGAGCGCCAATAGCGCTCTTTGACGTATTCCCTCTGTTAGCAATGTCACCAGTGCATAATATTGCATCTATTTTCTTATTGCTATTCGCCTTGATTACATCCTCACATAGCGCGTTAATTATCCTTGCGTGATCAGCACTATTAGTAACATGTAGATCTGAGATGTGTAAAATTCTCATTGCTCTGTCCTTGATTTACCCATGTATGTTCCACTGACCCACCTGTTGAGACAGGCGACAAATTATAGTTCGAAGAGCATTCTGCACAGTTCGAATTCTGGCATTAAGCGAAGTAAATTGCATTCTTTAATGCGCTAGCACTAAAGTTGTATACAGTCATTTTAAATCTTCCTCCATTAATTTTTATGGCCAATTTTCGTATTTGAAAAACCTTCACGCCTAAGCCAGAACGTTCTTAATTTTTGAGTAGTATGCATTGATCATAATAATTATTTGGTAACTGTATGCCACAATGAGTGCTTAACCTACCGAATTAACACCAACGAGTGCAAGTTGAATCGATTTATATTTTGCGTAACCAGTTGATTGTGTTCTGTAGACTGCTTTCTGCCACTCACGCTCGAAGCCTCTCGGCTATCTATAGCTCTGTACGCGAGGCAGTTATCGGCCACTTTATGCCTGTCATGTACGCAAACCTGCTGGTAAAAACCGATGTAAAAACTGACTAGGTCGAACGCAAATGGATGAGTCGGTTTTTGGAGCCACCCAAACTCTCCTAAAACCCAGTCAGATATGTCTTACAAAATCGAAAGACGCATCCACGATGCTGATCAGTCCTCATGCACGCATCACCTTTAAACACGCGGTATAGAGCACTAAACCTCTGATTTAACCTTTACCCAGAATAGTCAATGCTTCCGCAAACCAGCCTACAACCACAACAGCCCCCGTTGCCTCGCCAAAATCAGCCATCTATAGTCCGCTACGTCGCCAGCTTGATCGGCGATGGGATTCGCAGCCCTAAAAAAGAATTACCCAAAACCGTTGAGCCCACCAGATCTGTTTCCGGAGATGCCTTGTTCAACGGCAGTTCAATACTTTTTCTTTCTTAGGGATTTCTACCTTGAAAATTCAACACCCGCCCCGCCGCTTCACCCCCATGTCCCAAACCGCAACCGAATACCCTGTCCTCCTCATCGACAGCGACGCCCCGCTCAGCGAGCTTCACGCTTGCGCCAGCGAACGTCTCAACGCCGCCCTCGCCTACCTGCACCTGATGGCCTGTTCCAATGTCTCCGACTATGCCGAGCACGACATCAATACGGTCGCCAATACCGCTCGAATCATGGTGCAGGATGTGGCGGACGTGTTTACGGTGATGGAGCGGCGCGGGTTTGATGTGGCTGCTGTGAGTTGATGTGATGTGAGCTGTGTGGAAACCCGCTTTGGCGGGTTTTCTGGTTTTTGGTGAACTGAAACAGGGCTACTGATCCGGCTTTGAGAGTGCCTGTACCGCCGCCTTCGCAGCCTCGCCGGGGCTCTACAGCTCCCACCGTTTGAGCTTTGTTCGACGCTGCCAGTGCGGCGATGGCGAGTGTTTGGGCGTGCCGCTATGATGTGGCCTTTCGTTTAACGCCCCAGGAAACGCCCATGCCCGCCCTCACCTTCCGCAACGCCCGCCCCGACGATGCCGGCCGTTGCTTTAACATCGAAATCAGCGCTTACGAAGGCGATGAAGCCGCGACGCTGGAAAAGATCGCCACGCGCATTGCGCAGTACCCCGAGGGCTTTTTGATTCTGGAGGCGGATGGCGCGGTGGTGGGTTTTATCAACGGTGGCTGCGCGCATCAGGTGGTGATGTCGGATGAGGCGTTCAAGGAGTTGGTGGGGCATGCGGCCGAGGCGCCGAATGTGGTGATTATGTCAGTGGTGGTTGACCCGGCGCAGCAGGGCAAGGGTTATTCCAGGCTGCTGATGACTGAGTTTGTGCAGCGCATGCACGCAATGGGCAAGCAGACGATTCATTTGATGTGCAAGGAGCAGCATGTGCCGTTGTACACGCGCATGGGCTACACCTATGTGCAGCCTTCGCCGTCGGAACATGGCGGGATGGCGTGGCATGAGATGGTGATGGCGCTTTAACCGAGGAAGCGTTCTGTGATGACGGCAGCGCAGATTGAAATCAGCGACCAACCCCACCCCGACGCCGAGCGCCTGCTCGGCAACGGCCTGGCTGCGTTCAATGCAGCCATCACCGGTTGCAACGATCGCCTGCCGCTGACGGTGCTGCTCAAAGACCCTGACACGCGGCAGATTCTCGGCGGAATTACCGGCAAAACGTCCCTGGGCATGGCCTTTCTTGACCTGTTCCACCTGCCCGACGCCTTGCGCGGTTCTGGCCTGGGCAGCCAGTTGCTGCAGGCCTTTGAACACGAGGCGCGGCGGCGCGGTTGCCGCAACGCGGTGCTGTACACCCTGAGCTTTCAGGCGCCAGGCTTTTATGAGAAACACGGCTGGGTGCGGTTTGGCGAAATACCCTGTGAACCTGAAGGCAGCAGCCGGGTGTTTTTGTCTAAAGTGCTTTGATCAACGGCCATGGCGATGCAGCACCGGGCTGTGTAATGATCCCTGCTCGTTCCTCAAGGGATGGGGCCACCGCCATGACGCTGAACACCTCCGCTCACCCCGCGCAAGCGCCGCGCTTCTGGCGTGACGAGTGCTTGCCGTTCATTGAGGCGCGCACCATCGCCGACGGGCGCAAGGTGACGTATACCCGCCACTCCCACGAGCACTTTTCCATCGGCGCGATCACCACCGGGCGCAGTTATTACCACTACGGCGCGCAGACGTTTGAGATCAGCGCCGGCACGGTGGTGTTGATGAACCCGGGCGATGTGCATGCGTGCAACCCGATCTACGACCAGCCGTGGTCGTATCACATGCTGTACCTCGACACGCCGTGGCTGACTGACCTGCAATACCAGCTGGGTTTCAGTACCGACCAGGGTTATCGGCCGTTCAACACGCCGCACACCCGCGACAGCGTGCTGTACAACGGTTTGATCGAGCTCTACGCACTGCTGTTGGATGAGCAGGCCGAGTTGCTGCAAAAGCAAAGCGCGCTGGTGAGTTATTTCACCGAGGTGCAGCAGCGTTTGAACCCTTCGCTGACGCCGGTGCGGGAGGTCAACCACAAGCTGGAGCGCGCCGCCGAGTACATCCGCGCGCACTGCACCGAGGCGTTGAAGCTGGAAGATATTTGCCTGGCGGCCGAGTTGTCGCCGTCCTACCTGATCCGCGCGTTCAAACAGTATTACGGGCTCACGCCGCATGCGTTTCTGGTCAACCGGCGCATTCAGTTTGCGCGCACCCAGTTGCGCAACGGCGCGTTGATCGCAGACGTGGCGCTGGCGGCCGGTTTTGCCGACCAGGCGCATTTCCAACGCACCTTCAAACAGCATTTCGCCGCCACGCCCGGGCAGTACCGCGACTTGCTCAAGCCATCAGCAAATAACCCACACTGGCCACCAGCAACGCGGCCATTGAGCGGTTGAACAGGCGCACGCCGTGGGGGTTGCTCAGGTAGCGCCGCAGGAAGGTGCCGGCATACGCCCAGCACGCCACCGACAGGTAGCAGATCACCAGGTACAGCGCCGCGAACAGCCAAACCTGGCGCGCATCGCCATCGGCCACAAACAAGCCCATGCCCGCCACGCACG
This sequence comes from Pseudomonas fluorescens, assembly GCF_900215245.1. Taxonomy (GTDB): domain Bacteria; phylum Pseudomonadota; class Gammaproteobacteria; order Pseudomonadales; family Pseudomonadaceae; genus Aquipseudomonas; species Aquipseudomonas fluorescens. Next base: position 4,730,483 of record NZ_LT907842.1, on the reverse strand, counting down.
CCAGCCACGCCTTGGGGTTGAGCCATTGCATGATGGCGCCGTAGAGCATCGACGGCGCAGTGGCGGTGCCCTCGGCGTCGAGCCGGCCATCGTCGACCGCGAGTTTCCAGGCCATGTACAGCAAGAAGGCCACCCCGCCCCACTGAATCAATTGGGTGAGGAGCGGCCAGCGCACCAGCACTTCATGCAGGCCCAGGCCGATCAGCACCAACAGCAAGGTGAAGCCGACAGCGGCGCCGACTACGTGTTTCTGGCTGGCAACAAAGCCAAAGCGCGCGCCGGCGCTGAGCGCGACCACATTGACCGGGCCCGGTGTGATGGAGGTGGCCAGGGCGAAGGCCGCCATGGAAATGATCAAGCTCATTGCAGTTCCTTTTGATGATGCCGCGTGAAGATGGCATCACGGTAAAGGGCTGAGCGCGCGGGGTATTGAAGAAAATGCCCCTGGGTTCGTGGGCACGTTCCGTTCAGGCGGGTAGCTGGGTGAAGATGTCTTCGAGGCCCAGCACGCGGCCGTCTTCGGACAGGACCTCGACTTTGCGCAGCGGCTTGAGCGCCTGCGCATCCAGCAAACGGGTGCTGCCAGCCGCCGGCTCGGTGAAGGCTTCGCCCCATTGGGCCAGCGTCACCAGTACCGGCATCAGCGCGCGGCCTTTGTCGGTGAGTTGATATTCACTGCGCGCGCCAATTTCGCTGGTGTGCAGCAGGCCTTGCTCGACCATGTCCTTGAGGCGGGTGGCGAGGATGTTTTTCGCCACGCCCAGGTGCTTCTGGAAATCCCCGAAGCGCGTCACGCCAGCGTATGCGTCGCGAATGATCAACAGGGTCCACCAGTCGCCCACCACATCCAGCGCACGAGCAACCGGGCAGCAGTCGCCTTCCAGGCATTTGCGTTTCATCGTTGGGCCTCCCGTTAGTCAGAACTATTAGGTTGCATTATAGGACCAACAGGCTCAGGATAAAAACGGTTTCATCATTAAACCTAATTCGTTGCCTGGAGTTCATCATGGATATTCGTGGAAAAGTCGTACTGGTCACCGGCGCCAACCGTGGCCTGGGCAAAGCATTCGTCACCGCGCTGCTGGCAGCCGGCGCCGCCAAGGTGTACGCCGGTGCGCGCGACCCGGCCAGTGTCGATATTCCCGGCAGCACGCCGGTCGCGCTGGACATTACCGACCCGGCCAGCGTGCAGCGCGCCGCCGAGCAGTGCACTGATGTGAGTGTGTTGATCAACAACGCGGGTTGGCTCAAATACGGCTCTTTGCTGGCCGCAGACAGTGTTGAGAACCTGCAGCAACACTTTGACGTGAACACCTTCGGCACCCTGCGCGTGAGCCGCGCCTTCGCGCCGATCCTGGCCAAGCACGGCGGCGGCGCGCTGATTAATATCCTCTCGGTCTTGAGCTGGCTGAGCCCGCCCGGCACCGGCGGCTACAGCACCTCGAAAGCCGCCCAGTGGGGCCTGACCAACGGCCTGCGCGGCGAGCTGCGCGAACAGAACACCCTGGTGATCGGCGTGCACCCGGCCTACATCGATACCGACATGGTCGCCGAGGTGCAGGCACCGAAGAGCACGCCTCAGGAAGTGGTCGCCATCACCCTCAAAGCCCTGAGCGAAGACCGCGAGGAGGCCTTGATTTCCGACATGACTCACGCGGTAAAAGCCTCACTGTCGACCGACAGCCCGGTTTACCTCGCTCAGTGATCAACGAACCGTGCGCGCCCACCGCGGCGCGCACGTCAGTGATCCGCACGACGTTCGGGTTTTCCCGCAATGACCGGCTACAGCCCGCGATTGCGCAGCCACTGCAAAAAGCCTTTCTTGACCGGCACCGCCGGCGTTTCCCGGGTCAGGGCCTGCGCCGTGTGCACACGGAAATCCAGCAGCGCCTTCATGGCTTCGCTGATGTCATGCCGCGCATCCAGGCAAGGTTTGAGGTATTCCCTTTCGATGCGGTACAGCGTGCAGAAGGTCTTGGCCGAGAAATCCGCCAGCGTCGCCTCATCCGACAAAATCCCCGCCTCGCCAATCACCTCGCCCGGCCCCATGCGCCCGGCTTCGAACTTGTGGCCACCCTTGACCAACATCACCGAGACCACGCCGGACTCGACGATGAACAAATGGTCGCTGACCTCGCCCGCCGGCAAGATCATCTCGCCAGCGCGGTAGGTGTGCAGGGTCATGTTCTGGCTGAAGGTGTCTTTCTCTTCCTGGCGCAGAGTGGAGAAAATCGACGAGCGCTCCAGCAAGGCCCGCGCAGCGGACATCGCCGGTGGCGCGCTGCTTTCGGTGGCGGACAACAGGCCTACGCCCGCCGCTTGCAGGTGCCGGAACGCCAAATCGTAAAGCTGGTTGCGTACTTCGCGTTTGAGGCCCATGGCCGGTACAAACCCACTGATCTCATAGTCAACGCCGCCACTGGCCGAGGTTTTGAACGCCACGCTGGGCGCGGGTTTGGCCAGCAGGGGTCGGCAACCTTGCATGGCGCGCTCCAGCGCCTCGATCACGGTTTGCGGGCGCGCATGGGGGCTGACTTGCAGGCTCACCGCCAGGCCGAACATGTCCGCCGGGCGTGAGAAGTTGATGATCTTGGCTTTGGCCGCCAGCGAGTTGGGGATCACCGCCATGCTGCCCTGGGAAGTCTCCAGGCGTGTGGCGCGCCAGTCGATGTCGGTGACGCGGCCTTCGGTGCCGTCGATAGAAATCCAGTCATCGACCTGATAGGGCTTGGTGGTGTTGAGGACGATCCCGGAAAACACATCGCTCAAGGTGCTTTGCAACGCCAGGCCGACGATGATCGCCACGGCGCCGGAGGTGGCGAGCACGCCCTTGACGGGCAGGTCGAGCACATAAGCCATGGCGGCAATGATCGCGATCAGGAAAATCACTGCGCCGATCAGGTCCTGCAACAACCGCCCGCCGTGCCCGACCCGATTCATCATCACCGTGCCGAGCAACACCGTGAGGGTGCGCGCAGCGAACAGCCACCAGCCGATCTGCAACCCCGTGGCGGCCAGGTGCAAGGCGGTGTTGTCGGCATACGGCGCGAGTTGCATGGGGTTCATGCCGTCGTTGAACAACACGGCGCTGTAAACGGCAAAAATCGCCAAGCGCGCTGCGAGTTTCCAGTTGGCGAGGTTGGCGGAAATAAGGCGCCACACAGCGATATCGATAAAGATCAGCGCCACGGCGCACAACATCGGGTGATCAGCGATAAATGAGGGCATCCAGGCGACTCCAGGGCGAATGCCCAGAAGATCGCATGAAACAGGAACGCTGGAAAACAAAATGTGGGAGCGGGCTTGCCTGCGATAGCATCACCTCGGTGCAACGGATACACCGAGGTGCCTGCATCGCAGGCAAGCCCGCTCCCACAGGGGTATTGCGCCCGGCAATCAGCCCGCCATCTGCCCGAAACGCCCCGACTGGAAGTCGGCAAACGCCTGGTGGATTTCCTGCTCGGTGTTCATCACGAACGGGCCGTGGCCGACGATAGGCTCGTCAATCGGCTCGCCGCTGAGCAGCAACACTTTAGCGTCATCGTTGGCCTCCAGCGTGAGCTGATCACCCTCGCGCTCGAACAACGCCAATTGCCCTTGGCGCGCCACTTCTTCGCCATTGACCAGCACCGTGCCGCGCAGAATCACCAGCGCAGTATTGCGCCCGGCGTGCAGGTCCAGCGTCACCGCTTTACCGGCATTCAGGCGCACGTCCCACACGTCAATTGGCGTAAAGGTGCGCGCAGGGCCATGAGTACCGGCGAATTCACCGGCGATCAGGCGCAGTTGCCCGGCGTCGTTGGCCAGCGGCAGCACAGGGATGTCACCGTCGACAATGGTCTGGTAACCGGCGTCGGCCATTTTGTCCTTGGCTGGCAGGTTGACCCACAGTTGCACCATTTCCAACGCCCCGCCGCTACGGGCAAAGGCTTCGGAATGAAACTCTTCATGGATGATGCCTTTCGCGGCTGTCATCCATTGCACATCGCCGGGGCCGATCTTGCCACCGGCGCCGGTGGAATCCCGGTGCTCGACTTCGCCGTCATACACGATGGTCACGGTTTCAAAGCCGCGATGCGGGTGTTGGCCGACGCCGCGACGTTGATCGGTGGGCGTGAAATCGGCGGGACCAGCGTGGTCCAGCAACAGGAATGGGCTGATGTGCTTGCCCATCGAGTCGTAGGAAAACAGCGTGCGCACCGGGAAGCCGTCGCCGACCCAATGGGCGCGAGGGCTGGTGTAGATGCCGATGAGTTTTTTCATGGTGTACCTCCAAAGTACGACCACCATAAGGCTGCTGGCGTTTGAGCACTAGCCGGCAAACGTGGCCTTATTCGTTCTATACATAGGACAGTGCTTTGTTCGCGGGCTGGCGCCGAAGCCTTGCCGTATACGGGCGGCAATACCTTGACTGACAGCGTGGACCCGCCGCGCTATGCCGTCTGGTGTTTGGGCAGAAGAGGACAAAAGCCGTTGAAACTTCCCACGTAACAGCCGGACAAGCTCTACAGATCTCTCCTTAAAACCTCTGCAAAGTCCTTCGCCTGACTCAACAGTGCGAGGGATTGCGGATGGTTTTCTTTGTTAGGGCGCCGGGTGACGGTGCCTACCCATGATTCCGGTCATTGCCAGGTTTGTCCTGGCCCCCATGGATGCCAAAGCACCGGATGTTGAAAGCGTCTTCCGTGATTTTCGAGAGTGCCTGAACACTTTTGACCAATGGGCCGAGAGCTTCTGGAGTGGTTCGGCGCTGGAAGTGGAGCAGGTGTTCAAGGTTGGAGAAGACGTCGCACTGGTAGCGCCGGTCTCTTCCAAAGCGCCAAGCCCCACAGTTGCGATGTGCAAGGCCCAGGGTTCCTTGACCCTGGTGCATATGTTCGAAAGCACGCAGTTCGTGCCGATCGGCAATACGCCGGTGATGCTGCAAGCCATTGCCGTAGATGGCAGCCCGACAGGGCCGCCCATCCATCACACCATCGGCCCCAGCGGCATTCTTGAAGTCAGAGAATGCACACGTGATCAGCGATACCAAATTACGTTTTACCCCAACGTTTCCAAAGATCACGTCAAGGCGTTGTATGCGTCTTATCAGTCGGTGATTGCGGAGTTGGAAGTTCGCCTGCGCGATGAGTGGACTAAGACCTCAAGCGCCCAATGGACCGACTTTGCAAACGCCACGCCTATTGAGCGTAGCGCGATGCAAGGCGTGGCATTTGCCAGTGGGATCAGCCAAGCGTTCTACAACCTGTGGGACAACTTTACGCAACTGTATGACCTGCTGGCGGATATCAGAACCAACAGCCAAAAGTTGCTGCAATACATCTCCCAAACCGAACTTGACGATCTGCTGAAACTGGGCAAGGACGCCATTGCGCAGGGTCTGCTGGTACTCAGCGACGAACCGCTGTTGTTCATCTATCTGTCAGCCATGGTCGGCTGGATACGCATGCTTCCACCGCCAGACATGTATGAGCTGCTGGGAGAGGTCACCGGCGAAGTATTGATCAACTTGTTTCTGATCTGGGCGACCCGGGGTATGGGCGTGCAACTTCGGCTGGGTGCTCAGGTATTGGGCCCTATCAAATCAAGGCGGGTGCGCAACTGGTTGCAGACGCTGGCGGGTCAGTTGGTGGGGCCGATATTGGAGCCGCATCTGGCAGCGGTTAAGCCCTTGATGCTCGGTGGCCCTGCCACACAGATCAAGACCGTGCCGCTTGTGTCGTTGAAGGCTGGGGATCAGTTGGTTTCCAACCCGGTACCGGCGGTTCGTAAGAAGACCCAGCAGACGACATTGGTGCGCCAGGAACCTGTCGACGATGTGCCGGCTGCGGGTAAGAACCCGAACGGCGATGCGGCGGCCCCGGCGGACAAGACGGCCACCAACGGTTGCCCGGTGTCGATGGTGACCGGCGAGGAACTGCTGACCCTCACCGACGGTGTGCTGGACGGGATATTGCCGTTTGAGTGGACACGGTTGTATCGCACCAGTGCGGTGGACGTGGATTGCGGGCTGGGGTTTGGCTGGAGTCATGCGCTGGCCCAGCGGTTGGTGGTGGATGGCGATTCGGTGGTGTGGACGGATCATGAGAACCGCTCGACTGCCCTGCCCTTGCCTTCTGCCACCCGACCGGTGATTACCAACAGCCTGGCCGAAGCCGCGATTTACTTGGGCGCTTTGCCCGATGAACTGGTGCTGGCTCAGGCGTCACGTTTCTACCATTTCCGCGACGGTTTACTCACAGCCATCAGCGATGCGTATGACAACCGCCTGCGGGTTGTTCGAGATCGTTTGGGGCGAATCGAACGACTGGATAACGGTGCGGGCCGCTCGCTGTTTTTGCGCTATGCGTTTGGTCGCATCGCGGCCGTGGACTACCAGGTTCATCGCGCCAAAGGGCCTGAACCCTTTGAATGGGTGACTGAACAGACCGTCGTTGCCTACGCCTACGATGACCTTGGCCGACTGGTGTCAGCGACCAACGCCGTCGGTGAAAGCGAGGTTTATCGGTACGACGATCAGCACGTCATTCTGGAGCGGCAGCTCGCCGGCGGGGCGAGCTTCTTCTGGGCGTGGGAACGGGCTGGCAAAGCGGCACGCTGTGTCCGGCACTGGGCCAGCTTTTCGCAGATGGACACGCGCTATGCGTGGGATGACAACGGCCGGGTCACGGTTCACAACGCTGACGGCAGTCGCGAAGTTTACGTGCATGACCAGCGCGCGCGGCTGGTGCAGCGTATTGATCCCGACGGCGCCGAGCACTTCAAGTCCTATGACGACAAAGGCCGGCTGACGGTCGAGCAAGACCCGTTGGGCGCGGTGACGGCGTATCAGTACGACGACGCCGGACGGTTGGTGGCGTTGTTTCCTGGGGAGGATGAACCGACTTCCTACGAGCACGATAACGGGTTCGTACGGGTTGTACGGCGTGGTGAGGCGGTCTGGAAGTATGAGCGCAACGACCAGGGCGACGTCATTCGCAAGACTGATCCCGACGGGAATGTCACGGACTGCAGCTACGACAAATACGGGCAACTGAGCGGGATTTGGTATCCGGATAACAGCTGTCACCGGCTGGTCTGGAATGAACGCGGTCAGTTGCTTGAGGAGCAACTGCCGAATGGCGCTATCAAACGCTATCGCTATGACGCTCTTGGTAGGCAGATTACACGCGAGGAAGAGCATGGAGCGCTAACCCAGTATCAATGGGACGCCGCCGGGCGTCTGCTGAAACTGACCCGGCACGATGGAGCTACGCGGGAATACAGCTACAACCCCTACGGAAAAATCACCGCCGAACGCGATGAACGGGGCCACGTCACTCGCTACGAATACGCCGACGGCCTGCACCTGATCAGCCGCCGCATCAATGCCGATGGCACTCAGGTCAACTACCGCTACGACAACGTACGGTTGCTGCTGACCGCCATCGAAAACGAAGTCGGCGAAACCTACCAGCTCGCTTACCACCCCAATGGCCTGATCCAGCAGGAAATCGGTTTTGATGGCCAGCGCACCGCCTACGTTTACGACCTCAACGGTAACCTGGCGGAAAAGACCGAATATGGCGATGACGGCAGTCAGCTAATCACCCGCTACGAGCGAGACCACGCCGGCCGCCTCGTACGAAAAACCCTGCCCGACGGCAACCTTGTTGATTATGCCTACGACCGCCAGGGCAACCTCCTCAGCGTTGACGACGGCCACTGGGCGCTGGCCTACGAATACGACCCACAAAACCGCCTCACCGCCGAACACCAGGGCTGGGGCACCTTGCGCTATGGCTACGACGCCTGCGGCCAGCTGCAAAACCTCCGTCTGCCGGACAACAACCGCCTCACCTTCAACCACGACAAAGGCGGCCACCTTGCCAGCGTCGAACTGAATGGTGAAACACTCACTTCTCACCTGTTCAAAGCCGGTCGCGAACACCAGCGCCAACAAGGCCAGCTCCTCAGCCACTACCACTACGACGAACAAAACCGCCTGCACGCCCACGCCGTCAGCCAACAGCAACACACTCTCTACCAGCGCCAATACGACTACGACAACACCGGCAACCTCACCCGCCTGCTCGATACCCGTAAAGGCCAACACGACTACCACTACGACCCCCTCGCCCGTCTGACTCGGGCCGATCACTCGCAAGACGTGCAAGAACGCTTCGGCCACGACCCGGCGGGCAACCTGCTGATGCAGGATCGACCTGGCCCGGACATCGTTGCCGGCAACCGCCTGATGATCCAGGGCGATCATCATTACGACTATGACGCCTTTGGCAACCTGATCCGTCAGCGACGTGGCAAAGGCCATCAACTCGTTACTGAATACCGCTACGACTGCCAGCACCGGTTGATAGGCATCACCCAGCCCAATGGGCAAACAGCCAGCTATCGCTACGACCCGTTTGGGCGACGGATCAGCAAAACCGTCGACGACATCACCACCGAGTTTTTTTGGCAAGGCGACAAGCTGGTTGCCGAGCATCACGCGGATCGCCATCGCAGTTACCTCTACGAACCGGACAGCTTCCGCCCGCTGGCACTGCTGGAAGGCTTTGGTCCAAAAGACACCCAGCCCTTCCACTACCAACTCGACCACCTCGGAACACCGCAGGAGCTTACAGACCCAGACGGTGAAATCGTCTGGTCGGCGCACTACCGCGCCTACGGCGAGATTGCCCGCCTCGACGTCAGCAAAATCGACAACCCGCTACGCTTCCAAGGCCAATACTTCGACCCGGAAAGCGCGCTGCACTACAACCGCCATCGCTACTACAATCCGGATATTGGTCGTTACCTGACGCCTGACCCGGTGAAGCTGGCGGGTGGGATTAACGCGTACCAGTACGTGCCCAATCCGACGGGATGGGTGGATCCCCTGGGACTGAGTTGTAAGAGCACGAATTGTCCTGAAGGCCCGTATAGCAAAATAGTTCCAGGTGGGGGGTTAGCTGCACATGAACGGGCGGGAGGGCATTTGATGCAAAGACACATCGGTAGAACTGATAGGCAATTGCTGGATCGTTTGCAACAACAACCAAACATCCCAGCAGCTTCGACTTTTCATGATCGCACTTCGGCAGAGTTAGCGATATCAAACGTATTAGATGACAACAAAACCAAGATCAGCAACTTTCTCGAAGGGCAAAACAACCAAATTGTCATTATTCAAAAAGTCAAACACCCTATAGGCACCAGTTTTAAAAAGAACACAACAATTTCCGTTCCCGGAACGGAAATTCACCTTGTCATTCGCAGAGATAACAACATGCATAATGGCTACCGAATTCACACTGGATTTCCAAACCCATGAACCAAGACTATCCTGAGCTACAGCAATTCCTTGCAGGCTATTTTAATCAAGATTGGGCGTACGACCACAAGAGCGCAGATGATGTAATTGACTTTTTCATCTCCGACATTTCTGCGGACGTACTATCCGAAGTACAGTCAGAGTTAGACAGATTAATAATGACCAACAAGACGGAGCAAGAGCTTCAAGACTACTTATTCGCCGACATCGGATGCTACTACTATTATCTTAACGAATGGAAGGACGCTCGAACGTGGTTGAAGCATGTGGCCTCAACCCTGAAAAAACAAAGTTCTAAATAAAAAACAAATAAGGCAGCAGAAAACCTTGTAGTTAGCGAGCTTGCGTTGAGCTGCGAAGCGGCCCCAATAGGAGCGGACGAGGTACCACTACTACGATCCCCTCGCCCGTCTGACTCGGGCCGATCACCCACGAGACGCACAGGAACGCTTCGGCCACGGCCCGGACATCGTTGCCGGCAACCGCCTGATGATCCAGGGCGATCATCATTACGACTATGACGCCTTTGGCAACCTGATCCGTCAGCGACGTGGCAAAGGCCATCAACTCGTTACTGAATACCGCTACGACTGCCAGCACCGGTTGATAGGCATCACCCAGCCGAACGGAAAAACAGCCAGCTATCGCTATGACCCGTTTGGGCGACGGATCAGCAAAACCGTTGGAGGCATAACGACAGAGTTTTTTTGGCAAGGCGACAAGCTGATTGCCGAGCATCACGCGGATCGCCATCGCAGTTACCTCTACGAACCGGACAGTTTTAGGCCTTTGGCACTGCTGGAAGGCTTTGGCCCTAAAGACACCCAGCCCTTCCACTACCAACTCGACCACCTCGGAACACCGCAGGAGCTTACAGACCCAGACGGTGAAATCGTCTGGTCGGCGCACTACCGCGCCTATGGTGAGATTGCCCGCCTCGACGTCAGCAAAATCGACAACCCGCTGCGCTTCCAAGGCCAATACTTCGATGCGGAAAGCGGGCTGCACTACAACCGCCATCGCTACTACAATCCGGATATTGGTCGCTATCTGACGCCTGACCCGGTGAAGCTGGCGGGTGGGATTAACGCGTACCAGTACGTGCCGAGCCCTACAGGGTGGATTGATCCGCTAGGCTTAAACTCATGCCCTAGTGGAGATGGTTGCAAGTCAAGCGCTAACGTTCAAAACTCAACTAAAGGTGTACATCACGGAGAGCCCGCGTTACCTCAACTGACACGTGCGGAACGACTGGCAAAAATTGATGAGCTCGCAGAAGCAAATACCTACAGACGCTTGGACAAGCTCGAAGAGGAGACACCAGGCGCACATTTTTTAGAAAAACACGGCGCCCAGACAACATTTGAATCTCAGCTCGAAAGAGTCAGATCAGCAAAAAACCCAACAACAGGAATTGTTGAGATTTACACATCAGGTAAGAAAAAAGGAGAACCTAAATACCCACCTGCAGCAACGCATTACCTGAGCCATAGGGATCAGTTGAATTCGATATATCGAGCACAGCTAATATTTAGAAGAAACGGTCATGCAGCATCATTGGAGCCGATGGACATGGGAAGAGTGATTGGTGAAGGGTATTCCAGTGGCGACCTGCAATATAGTCAACAACGCAAAGCACGAGTAATACTAGATAAAGATGGAAAACCAAAAACTGCCTATACCGAGTGATGAACATGAAAAAAAATCCAAGCATGGCAATAATCCGTGGATTACTGTTCACATACGACATTGAAAATACGGATAATCCGGAAAGAGAAGATTTCATCTCCTCAAAGAATGTAAACAACAAAGAAGAACTTATTGAGCTTTTTGACGAACTGACCAAGCCAGAATTTCTGTCTTATACAAAATCAGAACAAGAATGGTTCATCGAGTCGATCGAACACTACTTATCTATTAATGATGACTTCAACGCAGTATTTAAAAAAATGGCAACTTACTTCAGCGACCCTATAGCTGATCAACGAATCTTTATGCAGATCCTTTTGAGCCGTTTAAAGCAATACATGGTCAGTTTCAAAGACCAATAGGCAGCATAAGAACGCCACCACTCGACGTTACAGCCCAATCCCCGTGGTGAGAGAGCGAACATGCTCGCTCTCTCACCACGGGTCTTCGCAATTGCCGAACATCACGCAGATCGTCATCGCAGTTACCTCTACGAACCGGACAGTTTTAGGCCTTTGGCACTGCTGGAAGGCTTTGGCCCTAAAGACACCCAGCCCTTCCACTACCAACTCGACCACCTCGGAACACCGCAGGAGCTTACAGACCCAGACGGTGAAATCGTCTGGTCGGCGCACTACCGCGCCTACGGAGAGATTGCCCGCCTCGACGTCAGCAAAATCGACAACCCGCTGCGCTTCCAAGGCCAATACTTCGACCCGGAAAGCGGGCTGCACTACAACCGCCACCGGTACTACAATCCGGATATTGGTCGCTACCTGACGCCTGACCCGGTGAAGCTGGCGGGTGGGATTAACGCGTACCAGTACGTGCCGAACCCAACAGGTTGGGTGGATCCTCTGGGCTTAAACACCTGCCCAGGCGGCGATGGATGTAAGCCAGTAACCGGCCTCGAAAATCCAATCGGAAAGGCACAAGTAAATGAGCGACAACTAACTGCACCTCAAACCTCGCGGGAACAGCGACGTGAACGCTTTTACTCTATTTCCGATCAAGGAATAAAAATGCTATTTCACCCATTTTCCGAGCACATACCTTTTGATGCGAGCTTGTATTATTTCGTAGGAGTTTTTGACATTTACGACAGAGAGGAAACCAAGGGAGCAGAGCTTCACGCCTATGATCCCAACGACAAAAAAGATAGAGAAAATCTAATTCTCAAATATTGCCTGGATCCATACAACAAGCTTTCCTATCGCCACCGATACAAATTAATGGAAAACCTGGACGCCGCATTAAATACAGAAAACTTTGATTTTCATTGTTTTTTTGAGGATGACCCAGATAAATATTCAACGATGGCCTGGGACGAAACAGAAATAGTTGACCCCCGAAGCTTTTTTGCCGACATCTACCGATTAGCCAACGAGGTTTGGAAAGACGACCTCCAAAGAGCCAGTCTCGAAGACCCATCCACATGGTAAGAACACCACTTGCCTCACTGACAACCCCAACCCTGTGGCGAGCGAGCTTGCTCGCGTTGGGTTGCGCAGCGGTCACAATAAGCCAGCGGGCCAGAGAATCGGGCTCACCGGAATGAGTGAGCCCTGCAATCAAATCAGCGCCTGGAAAGCTCCATAATCATCCGGCTCAACAGATAAATCCGCGGCGCCACACTTTCCACCTCGGCATATTCCTCCGGCGTATGAATATTCCCACCGACAATCCCAAACCCATCCAGCGTCGGCGTCCCAACCCCGGCGGACAGGCTTGCATCCGCCGCTCCGCCGCTGCCTTCAATGGTCAGCTTGCGCCCTAACTCCCCATAAATTCCCTGGGCAATCGCCACCAATTTGTCCGACTCCGGCGTCTGCGGCATCGGCGGCAGGCCGCGCAACAGGCTGGTCTTCACTTCGGTTTCAGGGATCAACTTATTCGCTGAAACGCGCGCGAGGTCTTTCTCGATCCGATCAAATTCTTTCGGCAACGCAGCACGCACGTCGGCCTTGGCGGTGGCTTGGTCGGGGATCACATTGGTGCGGTCACCGGCCTTGATGACCGTGAAGTTGATGGTGGTTTTCTTTTCCTCATCGCCCAGTTTGCCCAGTTGCAGGATCTGGTGCGCGGCTTCCATGGCGGCGTTGCGACCCAGTTCCGGGGCGACACCAGCATGAGCGGCTTTGCCTTTGACTTCGACCACGGCGGTGGCGCTGCCTTTGCGCCATACCACCAGGCCGTCGGCGGGGCGGCCGGGTTCGAGGTTGAGGGTGACGTCGTGGCTTTTGGCGGTGTTGCGGATCAGCTCGGAGGCGGCCTCGGAGCCGGTTTCTTCGCTGGCGTCGAGAAGGAAGGTGATGTTTGCGTAGTCCTTGAAGCCCTGGTTTTTGAGGACTTTCAGCGCGTAGATGCCGGCGACGATGCCGCCCTTGTCATCCATTACGCCCGGGCCATAAGCGCGGCCGTCTTTGATGTGGAACGGGCGTTCGGCGGCCGAGCCTTCCTTGAACACGGTGTCCATGTGGGCCATCAGCAGGATCCTGGCTTTACCGGTGCCCTTGAGGGTAGCGATCACATGGCTGTTGTTGGCGGCCTTGTCCGGCACCAGTTCGATGCTGAAACCGAGCTGTTTCAGTTCATCGACGGCGATGTCGCGCACTTGGGTCAGGCCGGGCTCGTAGCCGGAGCCCGAATCAATATTCACCAGGCGCTCCAACAGTTTCAAGGTATCGGCCTGGTACTGTTCGGAATCCGCCTGGATCTGTTTGTGGGGTTCGGCGCTGTAGGCCGGCATTGCGCAGGACAAGGCCAGGGTCGCGGCCAGGAGGGTACGGGAGAAGGAGAAGAGCATGGACCGATCCTTGTTTTTTGTTGGGAGGGGCTGCAAACACCCTACCCCACTAAACCGACCGCAACCAACTCCCCTGCACAGCGCTGACCCGGTTACGCCCGCTGCTCTTGGCTTCATACAAGGCCTGGTCAGCGTCGTTGAGCCAACTGGTGGAATCGGCGTGGGCGGCTTGATACGGGGCCAGCCCAATGCTCAGGCTGGCGCGCAGGGTCGGGTCCTGCACATAGGCCAATGCACTGAAGCGATCGCGCAAGGCGTCCATCACTTCCGTGGCCCGAGCAAGTGGCATATCCGGCAAAATCACACAAAACTCATCCCCGCCATAACGCCCGGCCATGTCGGAAGCCCGCAGGTTCTGGCGCAGGACTTTACTCAGTTGGCGCAGCACGATATCGCCAGTGACATGCCCGTAGGTATCGTTGATGGTCTTGAAATGGTCGATGTCGATCAGCGCAATAGCCGCGCCGACCTGCTCGCGGCGGCAGCGCTGAAACTCGATTTCCAGATGGTCTTTCCAGGCGCCGTGGTTGAGCAGGCCGGACAGGCTGTCCGTGCGGCTCAACGCCAGCAACTCGCGTTTATGCCGGGCCAGGGTCACGGCCTGGCGATAGCAGATCCACCCCAGCGCCATGGGATACAGCGTGAGGATCGGCAAGCACGCATACAGCTGGGTCTCGGTGGTCACGGCGATAAACGCCGGACCCAATAGCAACATTGACGCGCCAATACCCAACGCCTGTGCGACCCAACCGGCCAACATAAAGCGAAACCCGCCGATGGCGACGTTGTTCATGGTCATCATCGACAGCGTGGTGACGCCGGGCAGCGGGTTGAAGTGCATGGCGCCGACCCAGAACCCGCCGCAAAAGGAGTCGAACAGCAGGTTGCGGCGTTCGCTGCGCAGCGAATTGCTCGCGCGGCGCGACCATTGATAGGCAAGGTGCGGCCAGACAAAGGCGTTGATCACCATCCATACCCACACCCACGCCGGTGGGTGCAGGGGATACATACCAAACACCACGCACACCAAGCCGAGCGTCAGCCCCAGTAAGCGGGATTTGTATAACCGTGAAGCGAGCGGAAGTCCATTTCCTCCGGCAGCTGACATGGTCGGGTGTAATCCTGAGAGAATGCCTGGAGTCTATCAGGGCAACAGCAAATCGCCACTACCGCTCATAAGGCTGTAGATCAGGCCATTCAGTGCGAAAACCCGCGCGCCAGCATCAACGCCACACCCAGTAGCAACACCGCCGTGACCCGCTGCAACAACACCCGGCGCTTGGGGTTTTCCAATACGTGTTTGATGCGCTGGCCGAAATAGCAGTACAGGCAACCGCTGGCAAATTGCAGCGTCAGAAAGGTTAACCCCAGGATCGCGATATCTGCCGATGAGGTGTGCTCACCTGAGCCGGCAAACTGCGGGAACACCGCGCTGAACATGATGATGGTCTTAGGGTTGGAAAACCCGGTCAGCAAGCCTTTGCCGAACAGGCTGCGCGAGCCCTCCACGGCACCGGCCTTGTTGATCGCGACGCCACTGCTGGTCCACTGCTTGTAGGCCAGGTAAAGAATGTAGGCCACGCCAACAAACTGGATGGTCTGGGTAATGGCGAGGTTGCCCTTGATCAACTCCGAAAAGCCCACGGCAAAGATCAGGATCGAAATCAGGTAGGACACCGTGGCGCCGATCTGCGCCGGGATCGAGCTACGCAGGCCGTCTTTCAAACCCAGGCTCAAGAGCAGCAGGGTCATGGGGCCGGGGCTGAAGGTCATGGTGGCGCAAAACAGCAGAAAATACAGAAACGAAGACAGTGTTAACGCAGTTGTCATGGTCCGGGACCTTGGTTTGAAAAAAACAACGGAGCGGGCCTCGCAAGCGCCCGCCCCTGGGCCCATCAGGCGACCGCGATTTCGGTCGTCAGGGATTCGCGGTACATCAGCGCCAGGTCAGCCAGGGCAGCCTTGGCGGTCTGGTTGCGGGTTTCGAACGCCACCAAGCCTTTCCAATTGGTTTCGACGATGGCCTGCACCACGTCGGCGTAGTCACAGCTGCCGTCATGAATGCCGAAGTGCTGGTCTTGCACGCCATTGTTATTGCTGAAGGAAATGCCCTTGATGAGGTGGTGATACTTGCGCACCACCTCCGCCGGCAGGCCGTTTTCGATATTGGCGTGGCCGGCATCCAGGAAGAAATACACGTTGCTGTGCGCTTGCAGGCGCTCGAATACAAAGGCGTATTCAGCTTCGTGGGTAAAGATGTAGTGGAACGGCCGGTAGTTGACGTAGTTGGACAGGTTCTCCAGGTAGATATCCGTGCCCTTGGCCGCGGCGTAACTTGCCAGTTCCTGTACCGACTTGAGGTAGTGCTCCAGGGCAACCTTCTTGGCCATCAGCACCATTTTCGGCTCGACGATGCAGCCACCGTGAATGATCAACGGCGCGCCCAGACGGCTGGCGATATCGATCTCTTTTTTCACGTACTCCACGGCCGCCACACGGAACGCCTCGACGTCACTGCCCAGTGGGGCCTTGAAGTTGCCGTGGAATATCGGCCGAACGCCGCTCGCCTCGATCTGCGCCTGCAGGCTGACGATGCGTGCCTCGGTCCAGTCGTCAACCATTTCACCGAACAGGCTGCCGTCGATGTACCAGTGGGTGCAGTCGCCTTCGACAGCGGTTTGCAGGCCCTTTTCCGCGCTGAGGTATTTCTGGTGAGCCACACCGGTACAGAACGGCACGGTGGGGTTGATCAGTTTGCTTTCCATGGAGCGATTCCTTTCGTTGATGGAGGGTTAAATTTCGATGGCCATGAAGTCGGCCTTGGTCACGCCGCAATCCGGGCATTTCCAGTCTTCAGGCACCTCTTCCCAAGGGGTGCCTGCCGGGATTCCGTCCTCCGGAATGCCCAATTCTTCTACGTACATAAAGCCGCAGGGTGCGCACATATAAGTCTTCATAAGGATGCGAAATCCATTGCTCGCCTGTAGGGAATGTCGCCAACTCCTGGCGAGATGGCGCGCAGTCTAGGGGAGCGGCATTGCACAAGGCAGGTAAAGTGATGCCTAATCCGGCCTAACTTCACCGGTAAAAGTACCGGCAAAGACAAGGAAGGTTTATGTTTGTATCCGCTATCGCCTTTGTGGAAGGCACGCCCAAGGTCCAGCAGATCGTCGCGGCGTTCAGCCAGGCGATCGAAAGCGGTGAATGGGCGCCCGGCAGTAAGTTGCCATCGGTGCGTGAGTTGACCCAGACCCTGGGCGTGAGCAAGTTCACCCTCAATGAGGCACTGGACCGTCTGCGTGGGCGCAACCTGCTGACCTCAAGCCAGGGTCGCGGCTACTTTGTGGCGATGGAAACCGCCCACCCGACTTCGGCGACCTGGGTCGACCTGCTGCCCCAGGACCTGCTCAGCGTGTTACGGCGCCCGCTGGTCACCGTCAGCGGCGAGTTGCGGCCCGGTGGCGGCCACTTGCCGGAGGAATGGTTGAACGGCGAAGCCATCCGCCAAACCATGCGCAGCGTGGTGCGCGCGCCGTCGTTGCGCATTGCCGGGCTGGGCACGCCGGCCGGGCTGTTGCCGCTGCGCCAGGCCCTGCAACAGAAACTGCACGCCGACGGCCTGTCGGTGCCGGTGGAGCAAATCATCACCACCCCCAACACGGTGCAGGGCCTGGACATGCTGATGCGCCTGCTCGCACGCCCCGGCGACACGGTGCTGCTGGACGCGCCGTGTTACTTCAACTTCCACGCCAACCTGGCCCTGCATGGCGTCAAAGTGGTGACTATCCAGCGCCGTCCCGACGGCTTTGACTTCACCGCCCTCGAACAACTGCTGGCCGAACACCGCCCCAGCCTGTATCTCACCACCAGCGTGTTGCATAACCCTACCGGCCATTCTTTCAGCCCCAGTCAGGCGTTTCGCCTGCTGCAACTGACCCAGCACTACCACTGCCATATTGTCGAAGATGACCTCTACGGCGACTTGCACCCCAACCCGCCGCCCCGACTGGCAACCCTTGCCGGCCTGGAGCAGGTCACCTACCTGTCGGGGTTCTCCAAGATCCTCAGCGCCAACACACGCGTCAGTTATGTGGTGGCCGCGCCGCAGTTGGCCGCCAACCTGACCAACATGAAGTTGATGAGTGGCGGCGTGACCTCGGAGCTGTTCGAACAGATTGTCTATCGCATGCTCAGCGAAGGCAGCTATGCCAAACACCGCAAGCGTATGGTGCAGCGCTTGATGGAATCGGGTGGGCGTGTCGAACAGTGGCTCAAGCGCTGCGGCTGCGAATTGCCGATGGCCTTTGAAGGCGGCATGTTTATCTGGGCGCGCCTGCCACCGGGGGTGAACGGCGAGCAGCTGGCCCAGGAGGCGTTGAAACGCAGCATGGTCTTGGCGCCGGGCGCGCTATTCGGCTATGACCCGGCGCACCTTGATTCGATGCGCTTCAATGTGGCCCACAGTGACGAGCCACGCGCGCAACGGGTATTCGAAGCGCTGCTGCTGAAGGCCGGGCGTAAGCCTTGAGCGGTCGCGCCATGGATGCGCAGAAGCCGATCACTCACTGCCCGCTCAGCGCCGATGCGCCAACCACCTCACACAGCGATCCCCGAGGCTTTGCACGCCCTGCACCAGCGCCACCAACACGATGACCGTCACCACCATGATCTGGTTAGTGAAACGCTGGTAGCCATACCGTCTCGCCAAGTCGCCCAGGCCGCCGCCACCGATCACGCCGGCCATGGACGAAAAGCTCGGCGCCGACCTCGAACTGTTCAAGCAGGCCCGGCTGGCCCCGGGTGATCTGCGAAGCGGCGCGGTTGTAACCGCGAAAGTGCGCGGAGTTGATCATGCCAACCGCGTGCTTATCGGCGACGGGCAAGGCAAACCATGCGCGGGCCTGCTGCTGCACCTGGCTCAACAGCGCCGGGTCGATCCCGTGGCCGGTGAGGTAGAAAAACCCGATATGCCGCGCGGCTGCGGGCTGCCGTCGAGCTGGGACGGGTCGAGCAACGGCACAGTGTGCGCCAAGGTCCGGTTGCGCTTTTAGTGCGGCCTTTAATGCACATTACTGATAACTTAAACGCAACATGATTCGGCAATTTAATAATTAGGTTAGAACCAACAGGCATTTTACAGACCCACCCGCTGCCCTTACTTTTGACCCGAGTAACCGACCCCACGCCCGGAGGAGGTGTTAACCCCGTCATCAGCAAGGACAGACCATGAGCATTGAATTCATCGGCTATATCGGCGGCCACCACGCCTCCGAGATCCACCCGCGCAGCGGCCCTACCCTGCAACCCGACTACGTCGAAAGCGTGGCCCGCGCCCACGAAGCCGCAGGTTTCGACCGCGCCCTGGTGGCCTTCCACTCCAACAGCCCGGACAGCACGCTGATCGCCGCACAGGCCGCCAGCGTGACCAAAAACCTGCAGTTCCTGATCGCCCATCGTCCAGGTTTTACCCAACCGACGCTGGCGGCACGCCAATTCGCCACCCTGGACGTGTTCAACGGTGGCCGCACCGCTGTGCACATCATTACCGGTGGCGACGACCGTGAACTGCGCGCCGATGGCAGCCATATCGGCAAGGACGAACGCTACGCGCGCACCGACGAATACCTCAGTGTGGTACGTCAGGAATGGACCAGCGAACAGCCGTTCAATTTCGACGGCACCTACTATCAGGTGGAGGGCGCGCACTCGACGGTGAAATCGCCGCAGCAGCCGCACATTCCAGTGTATTTCGGGGGTTCGTCCAAGGCCGCCATTGAAGTCGCAGGCAAGCATGCCGACGTGTATGCGCTGTGGGGTGAAACCTATGAGCAGGTGCGCGAAACCGTGACTCAGGTGCGTGCGGAAGCGGCCAGGCACGGGCGTACGATTCGCTTCAGCTTGTCATTGCGACCGATCCTCGCCGAAACCGAGGCGCTGGCATGGGCGCGGGCCGAGACGATCCTGCAACAAGCGACCGCGCTGGCCGAAAAGAATGGCTTTGTGCGCCGTGAACCGCCGAATGAAGGCTCGCGGCGCTTGCTGGCAGCAGCAGCGCAAGGGTCGCGGCTGGATAAGCGTTTGTGGACCGGAATTGCCGGGTTGCTCGGCGCACAGGGCAATTCCACTTCGCTGGTAGGCACCGCCGAACAAGTCGCTGAAGCGTTGCTGGATTACTACGACCTGGGCATCACCACCTTCCTGATCCGTGGATTCGACCCGCTCAATGATGCGATCGACTATGGCAAGCAACTGATCCCACTGACCCGCCAGCTGGTCGCAGCGCGCGAGCAGGCCAAACAGGTCGCTTAACGATGCGCGCCAGCGCCGTGCACAACCCTGATTGGCAACACAGATCTACTGTGGGAGCGGGCTTGCTCGCGAAAGCGGTGGGTCAGTCGATATTTCCGTTGACTGACACTGCGCATTCGCGAGCAAGCCCGCTCCCACATTTTGCCCTGCGTTTTACCCAGGCAAGCGTGCCGGTTCTTCTGCGCAATAGTCACCCGACCATTGCCCCGCCTCGGTCAACGACGCACTGCCAGGGTGAGTGGCGCTGTTGGCAGGCGGTGATGTCATATCTTTTGATGCGCGCCAACGCCGTGCACAACCCTGATTGGCAACACAGATCCACTGTGGGAGCGGGCTTGCTCGCCAAAGCGGTGGGTCAGTCGATATCTCCGTTGACTGACACTGCGCATTCGCGAGCAAGCCCGCTCCCACATTTTGCCCTGCGTTTTACCCAGGCAAGCGTGCCAGTTCTTCTGCGCAATAGTCACCCAACCATTGCCCCGCCTCGGTCAACGACACACTGCCAGGGTGAGTGGCGCTGTTAGCAGGCGGTGATGTCATATCTTTTGATGCGCGCCTGCACCGTGCACAACCCTGATTGGCAACACAGATCAACTGTGGGAGCGGGCTTGCTCGCGAAAGCGGTGGGTCAGTCGATATCTCCGTTGACTGACACTGCGCATTCGCGAGCAAGCCCCTCCCACATTTTGCCCTGCGTTTTACCCAGGCAAGCGTGCCAGTTCTTCTGCGCAATAGTCACCCAACCATTGCCCCGCCTCGGTCAACGACGCTCTGCTAGGGTGGTGGCGGTGATGTCATAGAGCGGCGCATGCCCGATACGATGCGCGCCTGCGCCGTGCACAACCCTGATGGCAACACAGATCAACTGTGGGAGCGGGCTTGCTCGCGAAAGCGGTGGGTCAGTCAATATCTCCGTTGACTGACACTGCGCATTCGCGAGCAAGCCCGCTCCCACATTTTGCCCTGCGTTTTACCCACGCAAGCGTGCCGGTTCTTCTGCGTAATAGTCACCCGACCATTGCCCCGCCTCGGTCAACGACACACTGATAGGGTGAGTGGCGGTGATGTCATAGAGCTGCGCATGCCCGATTCGATGCGCGCCTGCGCCGTGCACAACCCTGATGGGCAACACAGATCAACTGTGGGAGCGGGCTTGCTCGCGAAAGCGGTGGGTCAGTCGATATCTCCGTTGACTGACACTGCGCATTCGCGAGCAAGCCCGCTCCCACATTTTGCCCTGCGTTTTACCCACGCAAGCGTGCCAGTTCTTCTGCGCAATAGTCGCCCAACCATTGCCCCGCCTCGGTCAACGACGCACTGCCAGGGTGAGTGGCGCTGTTAGCAGGCGGTGATGTCATATCTTTTGATGCGCGCCTGCGCCGTACACAACCCTGATTGGCAACACAGATCAACTGTGGGAGCGGGCTTGCTCGCGAAAGCGGTGGGTCAGTCAATATCTCCGTTGACTGACACTGCGCATTCGCGAGCAAGCCCGCTCCCACATTTTGCCCTGCGTTTTACCCAGGCAAGCGTGCCAGTTCTTCTGCGCAATAGTCACCCAACCATTGCCCCGCCTCGGTCAACGACGCTCTGCTAGGGTGGTGGCGGTGATGTCATAGAGCGGCGCATGCCCGATTCGATGCGCACCTGCGCCGTATACAACCCTGATTGGCAACACAGATCTACTGTGGGAGCGGGCTTGCTCGCGAAAGCGGTGGGTCAGTCGATATCTCCATTGACTGACACTGCGCATTCGCGAGCCAGCCCGCTCCCCCATTTTTTAGTCATTCAGTGATTTCAAACTCAGTTTTTGTAATCGGTATCGGTGCGTTCCAATTGCCGAATCAACGCATTCCAATGGCGTGCCACGCCCGGCCCTTCGCCATTGCTGAACACCTTGGCCTGCTCTTCGACCTTGGCCACCACGTCTGCCGGCGGGAAGATCAATTGAGCATTGCCGCCCGCCTGCGCCGCAATCTGGATGGTGCAGGCGCGCTCCAACCCTTGCAGCTGCTGGAACGCATGCTCCACGCTGACGCCAGCCGTCAACAGCCCATGGTTGCGCAAGATCATCACACTCTTGTCACCCAAATCGGCCACCAGCCGCTCACGCTCATCCAGGTCCAGGGCCACGCCCTCATAGCCGTGATAGGCGACTCGCCCGGAGAACGCGATGGCATGTTGGGAGATCGGCAACAGCCCGTCCTTTTGCGCCGACACCGCAATACCGTCACGGGTGTGAGTGTGCAGCACCGCTTGCAGGTCGTGGCGGGCACCGTGAATAGCGCTATGGATCACATACCCGGCGTAATTGATGCCCAGGCCGGTGGGGTCATCGACCAGGGTACCGTCGAGGTCGACCTTGACCAGGTTGGAGGCGCTGATTTCATCGAACAATAGCCCGAAGGCGTTGATCAGAAAATGCTCCTGCGGCCCCGGTACACGCGCGGAAAAGTGCGTATAGATGTGGTCGGTCCACTTGTACAACGCCGCCAGTCGATAGGCCGCGGCCAGTTTGACGCGCACCTCCCACTCTTCTGGCGTGACGCGCTGGCGAACGTTGCTGGAAACGCTGGAGATCGGGGTGACGCTGCTCATGGCAAAACTTCCTGGATGGCCTTAAGGACTTCCAGTCAGCCTATGGGATGGCAAAAAATAATAAAAAGCACATTTTAATCTAAGCTAATTATTATTTTTTTTCATAACCTTAATGCTCAGGCCGCGTCCCGCAGCTTGTGCAACGACGCCGCCACCCACTGGCCAAACGCATCCACCGGGCCTTGCAGGTTGCCCAGGAAATGCGGGTAGATCAGCCACAAATCCAGCACCGGCTTGAAGTCCTTGAGCGGCATCACCGCCAGTTGCTCGCGATGGGCGCTGCGCTCCAACAGCGGGCGTGGCACCAGGCCCAGCCCCAGGCCGTCCGCTACCAGCCCCAATTGCAGCTCGGTGCCGAAGGTTTCCAGGTTGACTCGCAATGCCAAGCCTTGATCGGACAACGTGCGCTGCAAACCGGCACGGAAACCGCAGCCATCCGGGTTGAGAATCCAGCCATTCTGGTACACGTCCGCCAACTTGCACGGCTTCTTCGGTAACTGTGCCTGGGCACACACCACCACCAGCTCCATCTTGCCGATGGACTCACCGACAATGTTGTCCGGGAATATCTTGCCGGCCGGGAACAAGGCCGCCGCCGCATCCAGCTCGCCGCGCTCGATCTTGCCCACCAACTGGCTGCCCCAGCCGGTGGCGACCTGGGCGCGCAGGTCCGGGTATTCGGTACGCAACTGCTTGAGCGCATCCAACAGCACCGCATCGCCGATGGTCTGCGGCACACCCAGGCGCAGCACACCGGTAGGCGGCGCGTCCGTGGCTACAAGCTCACGCAGGGCATCCATCTCACGCAGGATCAAACGGCATTGCTCATAGACCCGGGTGCCGATCAGCGTCGGCTTGAGGGGTTTGGTATTGCGGTCGAACAGCTCCACACCCAGCGCCTGCTCGAAGTTCTGCACACGGCGGGTGATAGCCGGCTGGGTCAGCTGCAACGACTCGGCTGCATGGCTGATGGACTGGCAACGAATCACTTCGACAAAGGCATCGATATCGTCAATTTTCATTTGGGCCGCACATAGAGAACAGTCATTAAGATGTGTGCCAAGCATAGTTGCCGCCACGCTGCCTGGATAGCCCAGGCTGGAATCAATAACGTCTAACGCTATTCAGACCGGTTCTAAATTACCTTCAGCTATAAGCTAATCATTAAAAAATAGCATATTAAATACAAACATTATGCTTATATAAAACCATCAACCGCACGATGGAACTGCCATGACCCAGGCCCCGCACCCCGAGAGACTCAGAGCCTTTATAGGCGCCCTGGCGGAATTGATCGACGGCAACCCACGCGAAGGCGACCTGTTGCACCGTGGCGGCAAGTTACTGGCGCAACTGGTCAGCCACGATGACTGGCTGCCCGACGAATACGCCCAACCCGACCCGCAGCGCTACCAGCAATTTTTGCTGCATGCTGACTCACGCCAGCGTTTCAGCATTGTCAGTTTTGTGTGGGGGCCGGGGCAAAGCACACCGATTCATGACCATCGGGTGTGGGGGCTGATTGGCATGTTGCGTGGCGCGGAGTTTTCCCAGGGGTTCGAACGCGCACCCGACGGCAGCCTGGTGGCCGAAGGCAAGCCTGTTCAGTTGCTGCCGGGCCAGGTCGAGGCGGTGTCGCCCAAGGTGGGGGATATTCATCAGGTCAGTAATGCCCACCGCGACCAGGTGTCCATCAGCATCCATGTGTACGGCGCCAATATCGGTGCCGTGCGCCGCGCGGTATACCAGCCCGACGGCAGCGAGAAACTGTTTATCTCCGGTTATTCCAACGCCTACCTCCCGAACATCTGGGATGTGTCCAAAGAAAAGAGCCCTGCCCTATGACCACCGTATCGACCCGCAGCTTTGCCCAGATTCGCCAGGCCTTGTTGGACCGTGAGGAAGTCGCTCTGCTCGACGTGCGTGAAGAGGCGCCGTTTGCCGAGTCTCACCCGCTGTTCGCGGCGAACATCCCGCTGTCCAAGCTGGAACTGGAGGTGTATTCGCGAATTCCGCGTCGAGACACCCAGGTCACCGTCTACGACAACGGCGAGGGGCTGGCGCAGCGTGCCGCTGAGCGCCTGGTTGCGCTGGGCTACACCCAGGTCAGCCAGTTGGCAGGTGGGCTCGACGGTTGGCGGCGTGCCGGTGGCGAGCTGTTTATCGACGTCAACGTGCCCAGCAAGGCCTTTGGCGAACTGGTCGAAAGCGAACGGCATACGCCGTCCCTGGCGGCTGAACAGGTGCAGGCCTTGCTCGACAGCCAGGCCGATGTGGTGGTGCTCGACGCGCGCCGTTTCGACGAATACCAGACCATGAGCATCCCCACCGGCATCAGCGTGCCCGGCGCCGAACTGGTGTTGCGCGCCCGTGAACTGGCGCCGGACCCGGCCACGCATATCATCGTCAACTGCGCCGGGCGTACCCGCAGCATCATCGGCACCCAGTCGCTGATCAATGCCGGCATCGCCAACCCGGTGTCGGCCTTGCGCAACGGCACCATCGGCTGGACCTTGGCCGGGCAGACACTCGCCCATGGCCAGTCGCGCCGCTTTGCCCCAACGTCCGAAGAACACCGCCGGATCGCCGCCCAGGACGCGCGTCGCGTTGCCGACACGGCCCGCGTCGGCCGCGCCACGCTGGCGGACCTGCAGCGCTGGCAGCAGGAACCGACGCGCACCACCTACCTGTTTGATGTGCGCACCCCGGAAGAATTCGAAGCCGGCCACTTGCCCGGCGCGCGCTCCACGCCGGGGGGCCAACTGGTCCAGGAAACCGACCACGTCGCCAGCGTACGCGGTGCGCGGCTGGTGCTGGCGGATGACGATGGCGTACGGGCCAATATGTCGGCGTCCTGGCTGGCCCAGCTTGGCTGGGAAGTGCATGTGCTGGACGCGCTGCAACCGGCGCATTTCAGTCAACACGGTGCCTGGGTTGCCCCGGTGCCCGCGCCGCCCCAAGCCGAACTCATCAGCCCACACACCCTCGCTGACTGGCTGGGACATGGCGACACGGTCGTGTTGGACTTCACCGCCAGCGCCAACTATGTGAAGCGTCATATCCCGGGGGCCTGGTGGGTGCTGCGCGCGCAGTTGCCCGAGGCCCTGGCCAAGGTGCCGACTGCCCAGCGTTACGTGCTGACCTGCGGCAGCAGCCAATTGGCGCGCCTGGCAGTGCCCGAGGTCGAAGCCATTACCGGCAAGCAGGTGTTCCTGCTGCAAGACGGCACGGCCGGCTGGATCAACGCGCAACTGCCGCTGCAAGCCGGTGAAACCCACCTGGCCTCACCACGCATCGACCGTTACCGCCGCCCCTACGAAGGCACCGACAACCCCAAGGAAGCCATGCAGGCGTACCTGGATTGGGAGTTCGGCCTGGTCGACCAACTGGCCCGCGACGCCACCCACGGCTTCCATGTGATCTGACCCCACCACTGACGCTACAGCTGCACCGCGAGCGGTGCAGCGCCCAAGGACATCCGACCCCTTCTCCAGGCGGAGGTATCCGTACCCTTTCAACAAACGCCTGGAGTTTGTCCCATGCTGTTCTCCACACCGTTCAAGCGCCTTCTGCTGGGCGCCGCCCTCGCCCTCGGCCTGGTCACCACCGCCCACGCCGCTGACCTGCAACCGCTGCGGGTGGCCAATCAGAAATCCACGATCAAGGCGCTGCTGGAAGCTTCCGGCGAAACCAAAAACGTCCCGTACGAAATCAAGTGGGCGGAGTTCCCGTCCGCCTCGCCGTTGGGCGAAGCCTTGAATGCCGGCGCCGTCGATATCGGTGCCTTGGGCGATGCACCGTATGTGTTCGCCCTGGGTGCAGGGGCATCGCTCAAGGTGGTCAGCATCATCCACGCCGAAGGGCGCAACACCACGGCCCTGCTGGTGCCCAAGGACTCACCGATCAAGACCGTGGCCGACCTCAAGGGTAAAAAAATCGTCACCGGGCGCGGCTCCATCGGCCATTACCTGGCGATCAAGGCCCTGGCCAGCGCTGGCCTGACCACCCAGGACGTGCAGTTCATTTTCCTGCTGCCCAGCGAATCGCGCCTGGTGCTGGATAACGGTACGGTCGACGCCTGGGCCACATGGGACCCCTACACCACCGTGGTCACCTCACAGAGCCAGGCCCGCGTGTTGATCAGTGGCAATCAGCTGCTGAGCAATCACCTGTATTTCGCCGCCACCCGCCAGGCCATCGCTGAAAAACGCACGCAACTGGATGACTTTGTCGCCCGCGTCGATCGCGCTTACGCATGGGCCAACACGCACCCCGATGAATACGCCGCCGCCCAGGCCAGGATCACCGGCCTGCCGTTAGCCGTGCACGTGGAGGTGGCCAAAGACACCCATCTGTCCCCCGTGCTGATCGACGACGCGGTCATCCGCGGCCTTCAAGCCACTGCCGACACCTATCAAAAAGAAGGCCTGCTGCCCAACCACATCGATGTGTCGCAGGGCTTCGACAAGCGCTTTAACGCCGAGCGTGTCCCCCATTCCCAAGCATCGCGCTAACAGGAGCAGCACATGAGCAAGCCAAGTCAATTGAAGCCACGCCATTTGAAACTGGGCGCCATGGTCCACGGTGTCGGTCACGGCTGGGGCGAATGGCGCCATCCACAGGCGCAAGCCAATGCCAGTACTCACTTTGGCTTCTACAAGCAGCAGACTGAACTGGCCGAAAGCGCCAAATTCGACTTCGTGTTTATCGCCGACAGCCTGCACATTCACGCCAAATCCAGCCCGCACTACCTCAACCGTTTCGAGCCGCTGACGATCCTCTCGGCCCTCGCCGCATTGACCACGCATATCGGCCTGGTGGCGACGGTGACGGTGAGCTACACCGAGCCTTACCAGGTGGCGCGCCAATTTGCCTCCCTGGACCATATCAGCGGCGGCCGCGCCGGGTGGAACGTGGTGACCTCCTGGCTGAGCGGCACCGCCGATAACTTCGGCAAAGCCGAGCACCCGCCACACGCCGTGCGCTACCGCATCGCCAAGGAACACCTGAACGTGGTCCAGGGCCTGTGGGATTCCTGGGAAGACGACGCCTTTACCTACGACAAACAGAGCGGCGAGTTTTTCACCCCGCACAAGCTGCATGCCCTGAATCACAAAGGCGAGTTTTTTTCGGTGAAAGGCCCGCTGAACATCGCCCGCTCGCGCCAGGGCCAGCCGGTGGTTTTCCAGGCGGGCACCTCGGAAGATGGGCGTAACTTTGCCGCCGAACATGCTGATGCGATTTTTGTGCACGTCGAGAATATCGACGAGGCCAAGGCCTACACCGCCGACTTGAAACGCCGCGCCAAGGGCTTTGGCCGTGACCCCGACAGCCTGTCGATCCTGCCCGGTATCCGCCCGATTGTCGGGCGCGATGCTGCGCAGGTGGAACGTCGCTATCAGCAGGCCGTGGACCTGGTGACCATAGAAGACGCCATTGTGGCGCTGGGCCGCCCCTTCAACGACCACGACTTCAGCCAATACCCGCTGGATGAAGCGTTCCCGGAGCTCGGCGACCTGGGCGCCAACAGTCAGAAAGGCGGCTCCGACCGCATCAAGCAATGGGCCAGGGACGAAGGCCTGACATTACGCGAAGTGGCCCTGCGTTTTTCGCGGCCCAATCGCGATTTTGTCGGCACGGCGGAGCAAGTCGCCGACGCGATCCAGACCTGGTTTGAAACCGGCGCCAGTGACGGTTTCATCATCAACTCGGTGTTGCCGGATGGCTTGCAGTTCTTCACCGAATGGGTGGTGCCGGTGCTGCAACAGCGCGGGCTGTTTCGCACTGAGTACAGCGGCCACACCTTGCGCGACAACCTCGGGCTGCAAGTCCCGGCCAATC
Organism: Pseudomonas fluorescens; assembly: GCF_900215245.1. Lineage (GTDB taxonomy): Bacteria > Pseudomonadota > Gammaproteobacteria > Pseudomonadales > Pseudomonadaceae > Aquipseudomonas > Aquipseudomonas fluorescens. The sequence goes on along the minus strand of NZ_LT907842.1, from coordinate 4,701,927 downwards.
GTTACAGCGTGGCTGAAGCGCCCCTCAAGGCCCTGGCTTGAACGAGGTGGCTGGCGCCCGATCACCGCGTGTCGGGCAGCCCATGCAGGGGCTCAACCAGCGCCCTTGCGAACCCGCCCGCCCCCCATTTGACTGAGTACAGACTCATGACGCAACCGTCGTTACGCTCCGTGGAAGTCGCCAACTTCGAAGCCCTGCTCGAACGCCTCAGCGCTGAATTGGCCAGCAACGCGCATGTCTATGATGAGAGCGGCGCCTTCCCCCATGACAACTTCAAGCGCTTGCATGCGCATGGATTGGTCGCCTTCACCGTGCCCAAAGCCCTGGGTGGAGGCGGCGCCAACCTGCCCCAGGCACGCCAAGCCATCAGCGCGATTGCCAAGGGCGAGCCCTCTACGGCACTGATCCTGGTGATGCAGTACCTGCAGCACACACGCCTGCAAGACAGTAAAACCTGGCCCCGCCACCTGCGCGTGCGCGTCGCCGAAGACGCGGTGCGCAACGGTGCGTTGATCAATGCCCTGCGCGTCGAACCCGACCTCGGCACCCCGGCCCGTGGCGGCCTGCCGGCAACCACGGCGGTGCGCACCGCCGAGGGCTGGCGCATCAGCGGGCGCAAAATCTACTCCACCGGCAGCCATGGCCTGAGCTGGTTCAGCGTGTGGGCGCGCAGTGACGACAGCGACCCGTTGGTCGGTGCCTGGCTGGTGCCCAAAAACAGCCCGGGCGTGAGCATCATCGACACCTGGGACCATCTGGGCATGCGGGCGACCTGCAGCCATGAAGTGGTGCTCGATAACGTATTAGTGCCGCTGGACCACGCCGTCAGTGTGAGCCCTTGGAGCGCGCCGCAGCCGGAACTCGATGCCGATGGGTTCCTGTGGATGTCGGTGTTGCTGTCGTCGGTGTATGACGCGGTGGCCCAGGCCGCGCGGGACTGGCTGGTGAATTGGCTGGAACACCGCAAGCCGTCCAATCTCGGCGCCGCGCTGTCGAGCTTGCCGCGTTTTCAAGAAACGGTCGGCCATATCGACACCCTGCTGTTTGCCAATCGCAGCCTGCTTGATGCGGCCGCCGAAGGTCACACGCCTGCCGCCAATGCCGCGCAGCTTAAATACCTGGTGACCGGCAATGCGATTCGCGCCGTGGAGCTGGCCATTGAAGCCTCGGGCAACCCTGGCCTGTCGCGCCACAGCCCGCTGCAACGTTACTACCGCGACGTGTTGTGCAGTCGCGTGCATACGCCACAAAACGACGCCGTGCTGCAAGGCGTCGGCAAAGCGGCCTTCGCCCAACGTGCCCCCCTCTGAAGAAGGAACGCTCATGAGTCAGGTGATTATCGCCAGCCAACTGGACGAAGATTATAACGATGTGATTCGCGAACGCCTCGCGACGATCCACCCGCAGGCCCAAGTGATCGGCGTGCCCGCCGGCGTGCCGAGTGACCTGCCGCCCCAGGCCAATATCCTGCTGCTGCGCCCGATCAATGTGCGCGGCTACACCGCACCGGACACCCCACCGCCCGGCTGGCCCTATGGCGCGCAGTGGGTGCACCTGGTGTCATCGGGCATCGATTTTTACCCGCAGTGGCTGTTCAACGGCCCACCGGTCAGCACCTCCCGGGGCAGCGCCGCCGATAACCTCGCCGAATTCGCCCTGGCGACGCTCTTTGCCGCTTCCAAGCATTTGCCGGACATCTGGGTGAAGGACGCCCAGTGGCATTTCACCGCACTGCGCCCGCTCAAGGGCACCACCCTGGGCCTGCTCGGCTTTGGTGCCATCGGCAAAAGCCTCGCGCAAAAGGCCCTGGCTCTTGGCATCAACGTGATCGCACTGCGCCAACGCGCGGCGCCCATTGAGCTGGAAGGTGTAGAAACCGCGCGGGATATCCACGACCTGTTCGCCCGCGCAGACCACCTGGTACTGGCCGCGCCACTCACCGAGGCCACTCGGCATATCGTTAACCGTGATGTGCTGGGCAGCGCCAAGCCGGGGCTGCACCTGATCAACATTGCGCGCGGTGGCCTGCTGGACCAGGAGGCGTTGCTGGAAGCGCTGGACAACGGCCGGATCGGCCTAGCCTCGCTGGACGTGACCGAGCCGGAACCGTTGCCGGACGGGCACCCGCTGTATACCCATCCGCGTGTGCGCTTGTCGCCCCATACCTCAGCCATTTCGACCAACAGCAGGCAGGAAATTGCCGAGACGTTCCTGGCGAATCTTGAGCGTTATGTAAGCGGTTCAGCGCTGGCCAACGTGGTCGATCGCTGAGCCGAACGCTGACCAGAATGTGGCAGCGGCTGGCTCGCGACAGCGGCGTATCAGCCGACCCATAGAGTCACTGACCCAGCGCTTTCGGGAGCAAGCCCCCTCCCACAGGGGGGCTGTGTTGTGTCAGTTGCTCAGCAGCCGCCGGCCAGGCGTTCGCGCAGAAACTCCACCAGGGCCTGCACCGGTCTGGCGCTTTGCCGGTGCTGTGGGTAAACCGCAGACAAGGTCAGCGCCTCGGGGGCGAAGTCTTCCAAGACCGTGACCAGGCGCCCGTCCTGCAATGCATCGGCGACGATAAACGTCGGCAGGTACGTGACGCCCAGGCCGGCAATGGCCGTGTCGCGCAGCAGCTCGCCGTTATTGACGCGCATCCGCCCGCTGACATTTACCGACTGCACTTTGCCCTTGCTCAGGAATCGCCATTGCACCTGGCGGCCATGGCCGTAGGGCAGGCAGTCGTGGTCGCCCAAATCGTCGGGTTTGAGCGGCGTGCCGCGCTGGGCCAGGTACTCGGGACTGGCGCAATACACCCGCTGGACACTGCCGATGCGCCGCGCGATCAGCGTCGAATCTTCCAGCGTGCCAATACGCAGCACCAAGTCATAGCCTTCGCCGATCAAGTCCACGGGGCGGTCGCTCAGGTCGACTTCCACCGACACGTGCGGGTGGCGCTGCAGGAACAACGGCAACAGGCAACCAAGATGAGCCATGGCAAACGACAACGGCGCGCTGAGGCGAAGGGTGCCGCGTGGTTCGCTGTTCTGGCCAGCGATGCCCTGCTCCACCTGCTCGACTTCACCGAGCAGGCGCAAGGCCGATTCGTAGTAACTCTGGCCCAGCGGCGTCACGTCCAGACGCCGCGTGGAACGGTTGAGCAACCGCACACCGAGGCGGTCTTCCAACTGGATCAGACGGCGACTGACAAACTGCTTGGACAGGCCCAGTTGCTCGGCGGCGGCGGTGAAACTGCCGGACTCCATGACCTGGCAAAACAGGCGCATGTCTTCGAAGGGGTTCATTGTCGCTTCTCGGTGGACATTTTGCGGTTTTATAGCCTGTCAGCAGCCCCACCACAAACCCAATGTGGGTACACCCACCCATGTGCGAGGGGGCTTGCTCCCGATCGCGGTCTGTCAGTCACCGTTGAGGTGGCTAAAACACCGCGATCGGGAGCAAGCCCCCTCCCACAGGGTTTTACCTGAATGCCTGAGCGCAGGTTACTTGGCGGTAAACGCCGAGTAGCTGTTCATCAGGTTGCGGTAGTTGGGAATACGCGGCGACAGCAGGTTGGCCAGGCCTTCCATGTCGTTGCGCCAGTCGACTTGCAGCTCGCAGGCCACCGAGAACCAGTTCACCAGGTGTGCACCCGCCGCGCTCATGCGTGCCCACGACGCACGTTGCACGGCTTCGTTGAACGTACCGGAGGCGTCGGTCACCACGAACACTTCAAAACCTTCAGCCAGCGCGGAAAGGGTCGGGAATGTCACGCAGACGTCAGTTACCACGCCGGCAATGATCAGTTGCTTGCGGCCGGTGGCTTTGACGGCCTTGACGAAGTCTTCGTTGTCCCACGCGTTGATCTGGCCAGGACGCGGGATGTACGGGGCGTCCGGGAACAGTTCTTTCAGCTCGGGCACCAGCGGGCCGTTGGGGCCGGTTTCAAAGCTGGTGGTGAGGATGGTCGGCAGCTTGAAGAACTTGGCCACATCGGCCAGGGCCAGCACGTTGTTCTTGAATTCGTTGGGCGAGAAATCCTGCACCAGCGAGATCAGGCCGGTCTGGTGGTCCACCAACAGCACCACAGCGTCGTCTTTGTTCAAGCGTGTGTAAGTCATGGGGTAGCTCCTTTGGGGGTTGATTGTCAGAAGGCAAAACACGAGCAGCCAAACGCGCCCCAGAAACCCTGGAAGTCGCTGACCGGCACGCTGGAAAGCCGCGCTTTTTCATGGCCATGGGCATGCACGCCACACGGGCCGCTGCATTGATGGACTTGGGCTTGCAGCGGTGAGCCGGGGCGCCAGTGCCCCGGCACCTTGACCACCGGCGACCAGTCCGGCAGCACCGGCACCGACGGCGGTGCGAAATCTTCGAAGTCGCCGGCGCCGTACACCACCTTGCCGCCGACCACAGTCAGCACCGACTCGATCCATTTGATGGCTTCTTCATCGACGCTGAAAAAGTCCGCCGACAGCGCGGCGACGTCGGCCAATTGGCCAACCTTGATCTGGCCTTTCTTGCCCTGCTCCGATGAGAACCAGGCACTGCCGTGGGTGAACAGCTCCAACGCGGTGAGGCGCGACAGGCCTTCGGCGTGCAATTCAAGGCCGCCGACGGTACGGCCGCTGACCATCCAGTACAACGAGGTCCACGGGTTGTAGCTCGACACCCGCGTGGCATCGGTACCCGCCCCGACCGGCACGCCTTCGGCCAACATGCGCTTGATCGGCGGCGTGGCTTCGGCGGCCTTGGCGCCGTAACGCTCGACGAAGTATTCGCCCTGGAACGCCATACGGTCCTGGATCGCAATACCGCCGCCCAGGGCGCGCACGCGTTCAATATTTTGCGCAGTGATGGTTTCGGCGTGGTCAAAGAACCACGGCAGGCCGTTGAACGGGATGTCACGATTGACCTTCTCGAACACGTCAAGCATGCGCGAGATGGACTCGTTGTAAGTGGCGTGCAGACGGAATGGCCAGCGCTGCTCGACCAAGTGGCGCACCACCGGCTCCAGCTCTTGTTCCATGGTCAGCGGCAGGTCGGGGCGCGGCTCGAGGAAGTCTTCGAAGTCGGCCGCCGAAAACACCAGCATCTCGCCGGCGCCGTTGTGGCGCAGGTAGTCATCGCCCTGATGCAGGGTGACGCTGCCGGTCCAGTGTTTGAAATCGCTGAGTTCTTCCTTGGGTTTCTGGGTGAACAGGTTGTAAGCGATACGCACCGTCAACTGCTCATCCTTGGCCAGTTGTTCGATCACCGCGTAGTCATCGGGATAGTTCTGGAAACCACCACCGGCATCGATCGCACTGGTGAGCCCCAACCGATTGAGTTCACGCATGAACTGGCGGGTGGAGTTGACCTGATATTCCAGAGGCAATGTCGGCCCCTTGGCCAGGGTTGCATACAGGATCATCGCGTTAGGCCGCGCCACCAGCATGCCGGTGGGGTTGCCGTTGCTGTCGCGCACGATCTCGCCACCGGGCGGGTTCGGCGTGTCCTTGGTGTAGCCGGCCACACGCAACGCCGCGCGGTTGAGCAAGGCGCGGTCGTACAGGTGCAGCACGAACACCGGCGTATCCGGCGCGGCCTGGTTCAGCTCTTCCAGGGTCGGCATGCGCTTTTCGGCAAATTGGAATTCGTTCCAGCCGCCGACCACACGTACCCATTGCGGCGTTGGTGTGCGATCAGCCTGGTCCTTGAGCATGCGCAGCGCATCGGCCAGGGACGGCACGCCTTCCCAGCGCAGCTCAAGGTTGTAGTTCAGGCCGCCACGGATGAGGTGCAGGTGCGAGTCGTTGAGGCCGGGAATCACGGTGCGGCCCTTGAGGTCGATCACCTGCGTACCGCTGCCACGCAAGGCCATGGCCTCACCGTCGGTGCCGACCGCCACAAAGCGGCCCTGGTGGATGGCGACGGCCGTTGCACGTGGGTTTTCACGGTCCACGGTGTGGAACTGGCCATTGAACAGAATCAGATCGGCGTTCATAGGGTTTCCTTTACAGAGGCTTCAAGCCAGGGAGCGAACAGACGGGTAGCCGCCGGCATCAGCAGGTAAACCACCAGCAGCACGATGGTCAGGGTGACGAGGAAGGTGGCAACCACGTAGTTGGAAAGGAACGGATGCAGGCGCAACACCGGGCCCCAGATGATCGGCACCAGCAGCGTCAGCGGCAGGATGACAAACAAAGTCACCACCGCCTGCTTCCAGCGCGGTGGTTTGGCGGCGCTGTCGGCCAGCGGCGCAAACCAGAATTCGTTGACGGCACCAATTTCGGTGTTGTCGCCGTCGGCGAGCAGGGGCGTGGCTTCGTCGATCAGGGCCTTGCGTTCCGGGGAGTCGAGCCAGCGCTCAAGTGCCTCGGTGGAGCGGTAGCGCAGTACGCAGGTAAACAGCGCCAGGCGGTTTTGTTTGCTGCGTACCACGTCGACACCGAGGTGACCTGGGCGCTCACCGGCGATACGCACGATGCGGCGTAGCCAGGCTTCGTAGTCGGCTTCACGGCCGGGTTTGATCAGGTGCTTGACGACCAGGGTGACGACTTCGTCGGGGCTGGTTTTGGGTGTTGGGTCCATGGCGTTGATTCCCCCCTGGAGAGTTGAGCGATGGAGGGAGTTTGGGGGGCTTCGGGGGTTTGGAATTGGATGTATGTGCTGTTTGGCGTGGCGGCCTCTGGGCCGACCAGGCTGGTGGTTGTATGGGGTACATCTCCATTGCTGCGGTAACGGCCGCCCAGGGTTCCGCGCTTACAGCGGGTCACTTTGGAAAAGCCCCAACGCAACCAAAGGGCTCTTGCCCCACCACTCGGCACCTCGCTTAGGCTCGGCGGGCTCTCACTCCGCCCAGCGTGGTTAACGGGGCGCCTAAGATCAAGATCAAAGTCAAAAGTAGAGCACGGCGGCCTGACAGCCGACCTCAGTGGTTAGATCAAAAGCACAAGCGAAGCGGTGTGTCAGTTGATGGAGTGGGCGAATGGCGCACCGCATTCGCGAGCAAGCCCGCTCCCACATTTGGAACTGGGTACATCAGGTAAAGGGTGGGCTGCTCTTCAGACTTTACTGCGCCAATCTGGGAGCTGGCATGGGGTCTGCTGCGGGGTATGCCTGATGTATCGAGGTGCCTGTATCGCGGGCAAGCCCGCTCCCACATTTGGAACTGGGTACATCAGGTAAAGGGTGGGCTGCTCTTCAGACTTTACTGCGCCAATCTGGGAGCTGGCATGGGGCCTGCTGCGGGGTATGCCTGATGTATCGAGGTGCCTGTATCGCGGGCAAGCCCGCTCCCACAGAAAAGCAGAGCACTGCGGTGCCGGCAGCTAAACTCGGTCAACATTGTGGGAGCGGGCTTGCTCGCGAAAGCGCTGGGTCAGTTACAAATAAGCCGACTGACCCAGCGCTTTCGCGAGCAAGCCCGCTCCCACATTTTGAACTGGGTACATCGGGCGAAGGGTGGGCTGCTCTTTAGACAGTACTGGGTCAATCTGGGAGCTGATATGGGGTCTTGATGTACCGAGGTGTCGGCATTGCAGGCAAGCCAGCTTTCACAGAAAAGCAGAGCACTGCGGTGCCGGCAGAAAGTCGGTCAACATTGTGGGAGCGGGCTTGCTCGCGAATGCGGTGGGTCAGTTACAAATACGCCGACTGGCACACCGCTTTCGCGAGCAAGCCCGCTCCCACATTTGGATCTCATTCCATCAGGTAAACGTGGTGTTGCTGTGCTTTTGCCCTGCTTTTGCTTCAACCACTCAGGCCGGCTGTCAGGCCGCCGTGCTCTGCTGTTGATCTTGATCTGACAGGCCCCGTTAACCACGCTGGCCAAACGCAGGCTTGAATCCGTGGGTAACCCGGCAGGACGCCGGGTTAGCCGCACTGGGCCAGGGATGGCCCATTGCGGCGGCCCACGGATTCAAGCCGGAGTGCGGGCATGCCGAGCCTAAGCGAGGCACCGAGTGGTGGGGCAAAGCGTTTTTTGGTTACTTTTTTAGGCGTTTGTAAAAAAGTGACCCGCTGTAAGAGCGGAACCCATAGCCGCCGTTACCACAGCAAAGGATATGTACCCCATACAACCACCAGCCTGGTCGGCCCAGAGGCCGCCACGACTAACCACCCCCCGCCATATGCTCACTTATGCGCCCCCGCAACCACCGCTCCGCCGGATCATTATCATGCACCCCACTCCAAACCATCGATAACTCCGCCGCCTCGATCTCAAACGGCGGATCCTCAGCCCGCAACACAGTCCCCTCAGTCAACGCACACGCCGCATAATCCGGCACCGTCGCAATAATCTGCGTCCCCGCCAACAACGCCCGCAACCCACTGAACTGCGGCACCGCCAACACCACCCTGCGCGCCCGGCCAATCCGCGCCAGGTCCAGGTCGATATTGCCGCTCAAATCCCCCGAAAACGACACCATCGCATGGGGCCGTTCGCAGTACTCATCCAGCGTCAACGGCGCCCCACCCTCATCCCCACGCAATACCTTGCACGGAATATCCCGCAGCTTCTTACGCTTGGCATTCGCCGGCAGCTCAGTGGTGTAACTGACCCCCACCGAAATCTCGCCACTGGCCAACAACGCCGACATCAACAGGTAATTAGCCCGGCGCACCACCACGATAATCCCCGGCGCCTCCTCACGCAGTTGACTGAGCAACGGCGGAAACAACCCAAACTCCGCGTCATCAGACAGCCCGATACGAAACACCGCGCAACTGGTCGACGGGTCGAAATCCTTGGCACGGCTGACCGCGCCGGAAATGGTGTCCATGGCCGGTTGCAGCTCCTTGAGTATCGCCAGCGCCCGTGGCGTGGGCTCCATGCCTCGCCCGTTGCGCAACAGCAACGGGTCGTCGAACAAATCCCGCAATCGCCCCAATGCGGCACTCACCGCCGGCTGGCCCATGAAGAGTTTTTCAGCGACCCGAGTCAGGTTCTTTTCGAACATCAGCGCCTCAAAAATCACCAGCAGGTTCATGTCGACGCGGCGCAAGTCGTTGCGGTTCATGGCGTTATCCAAACGGTTTCCAGGCCGCCAGATAAGCACCTCGAACGCTTATGCGATTGCACGCCTGTGCTGTCTTTTGCGCGCCATCACCTGGCGAAATTAACAACGATTAACTCGTCAGCCAAACGGTTCGGCGCCAAAAATGACGCGGTCTACACTGGACCCATTCACCGGGAACGCTCCCATCGACTACGGATATTTGTCATGGCCCGACCTGAGTACTGTGCTCCGCGCTTTTCTGCTGCCGGTGGCCTCTGCCCTCGGCGTGAACGTATTGCCAAACAACTCATCCTCGCCAACCTCGGTGAAAGCCTGGCGATTGCTGACCTGGCGCAGGCTTGCGCGCTGTCGCGCAGTCACTTTTCGCGTGCGTTCAAATGCACCACCGGTCTGTCACCGCAGGAGTGGATTCGCCAACAGCGCATCGAACGCGCCAAGGAACTGATCACCCATTCCTCCTTGAGCCTGACGCAAATCAGCCTGGAGTGCGGGTTTTGCGACCAGGCGCACTTCTGCCACATGTTCACGCGCAGTGAAGGGGTCAACCCGATGACCTGGCGAAATCACCAATTGCGTCACAAGTCGCAAGTGATTGCGGCCTAGTGGTCGGCACACGCCTGGAATATGCTGGCCAGACCCTATCCCAGAGCTCCGGCCTCCATGTATGACCTCGGCGACCAGGCCGTGCATTTCGGCCCCTACCGCGTCCACCCGCACCAACGGCTGGTGCTCGAAGCCGGTCGGCCGTTGCGTCTGGGGCGGCGCGCGGTGGAGATTCTGCTGATCTTGCTGGAACACGCCGGCAACGTGGTGAGCAAGCAGGAGCTGATCACCCGGGTCTGGCCGAAAACTGTGGTGGAAGACACCAACCTGCGGGTGCATATGGCGGCGTTGCGCAAGGCATTGGGCGATGGCCAGGCCGGGCAGCGTTATATCGTCACGGTGGCCCAGCGCGGCTACAGTTTTGTGGCGCCACTGAGCATCGAACCGATGACGATTCCTGCAGACGGCATTCCCCATAGCCAGGGCCATAACCTGCCGCTGCGCCGCACGCGGATGATCGGCCGCCAGGCACTCATCGATGCACTGGTGCAGCAACTGCCCCAGCAGCGCTTTATCACCCTGACCGGCGCGGGTGGCATCGGCAAGACGACCGTGGCGCTGCGCGTGGCGGAGTTGCTGATTGGACATTATCGCGACGGCATTCGCCTGCTGGACCTGGCGCCGCTCAGCGCGCCGTCGATGATCTTGCCCAACCTCGCCGCCCTGCTCGACCTCACGCCTGCCGAACATGAGCCGCTGCTGACGTTCGCCCGCGACCTGCAAGCGCGTCAGTTGCTGCTGGTCATCGACAATTGCGAACACCTGCTGGACGACATCGCACTGATCAGCGAAACCCTGCTGCGCCACGCGCCGCACCTGCACATCCTCGCCACCAGCCGCGAAGCGCTGCGGGCCGAGGGCGAATCCGTGCAGCGCCTCGAACCGCTGGCCTGCCCGCCCGCCAGCGGCAATCGGGCCCAGGCCCTGGGTTACCCGGCCCTGCAGCTGCTGGTCGAACGCGCCATGTCCCATCAGGACAGTTTTGAACTCAGCGAAGCCGAGTTGCCCCTGGCGATTGATATCTGCCAGCGCCTGGACGGTATTCCCCTGGCAATCGAACTGGTGGCCGCGCAGATTGAACGCTTCGGCCTGGCAGGGTTGCTGGTGCAACTGGAAGACAACGTGCGCCTGCTCACCCGTGGCCGGCGCAGCGCCCTGCCCCGCCATCAAACCCTGCGCGCTACGCTGGATTGGAGCTTTGATTTACTCACGCCGTGCGAGCAGATTTGCTTGCGCCGCCTGGCCGTGTTTCGTGGCGGGTTCAGCCTGGCCAGCGCAGCGGCGGTAATCGCCGGCGAGCAGATCGCGCCGAACGAGGTGTTGGGTTCCATCACCCAGTTGGTGGCCAAGTCGCTGCTCAACGTGGAGGCTGGCGATGACGAAATGGTCTACCGCCTGCTGGATATCACCCGCACGTACGCCCTGGAAAAACTCAGCGTGGCGGCTGAACTCGACGCCACCCGTGAACGCCATGCAGCGCGCTGCCTGGCGCTGATGGAGCAGGCACAGGACGACTGGGAGCTGATCGCGAGCCAAGCCTGGATCGACCGTTATGCACCGCTGCGCGAAGACATTCGTGCCGCTCTCGATAGCTGCCTGAGCGATTCAGGCGCGCACCTGCTGGGTATTCGTCTGACGGTCAGTGCCATGCCGTTGTGGCAAGAATTATCGCTGCTGCGCGAACACGGGCTGTACGTGGGCAAAGCCCTGGCGCGCTTGCCTCAGTCAGGCGCACCGAGCCAACGCCTGCACATGGCGCTGCAACTGGCGCTGGGCAGTGTTTCCTATCATGCCCAGGGTGCAACGCCGCAGACCCTCGAAGCCTTTGCCTGTGCGCAACGCCTGGCGCACGCCGGCAAGGATTTGGGCGGCCAGTTACGCGCGGCATCCGGGCTGATGGCCGTCAACCTGTGCGATGGAAACTACCGTGAGGCGTTGGTGCACAGCCAACACTTTGACCGACTGGGCCTGCATTCCGACCCCTTGCTGGACCTCAGCGCCCAGCGCCTGCGGGTGCTGGCGCAGCACTTCGCCGGTAACCAGGCGCTGGCGTTGCACAACGCCGAACAAGTGATCCAGCGCATGGCGCACAGCGGCCATCTGAATCGTTTTACTCACGGTTTTGGCGTGCAATACGACCAGAGTGTGGCCGCGTTGACGATCCTCGCGCGCATCCTGTGGCTGCGCGGCTTTGCGCAGCGGGCCTGGCGTACCGCCAACCAGGCGCTGGAGTTGGCCTTGCAGCTCAACCACGGCACCTCGATCTGCTACACCCTGGCCCTCGCCGGTGTGGTCATCGCCCGCTACAACGGGGATGCCGAAGCGGCGAGTGCGCGCCTGGAACTGTTGCTGCAACAGGCACAAAAGCACTCGGTGCAGTTGTTTCATACCTGGGCACGGCACTATAAAGGCACCGCAGCCCGTGAGGACCTTGCAGGGCTGGGCCTGGTTCAGGACACCCTCGTGACCTTTGATGCCGCCACGGTGGATGACGCGATGCTTGAACGCGCCAGAAGCGGCGGCGCCGGTTGGTGCACCGCCGAGATTTTGCGGGTACGGGCCGAGGCACAGACCGATACCCGCACACGCGAAACACTGCTGCTTGAAGCCCTCGGCGTGGCGCATCAACACGGCGCGCTGGCCTGGGAGCTGCGCAGCGCAACGTCACTGGCGCGACTGTGGCAACGCCAAGGGCGTACGCAGGCGGCGCGCGAGCTGTTGAGCTCGGTCTACGCGCAATTCAGCGAAGGCTTTGCGACTCGCGACCTAGTTCGCGTGCGCAGCCTGCTCGACGAGTTGCAGGACAAACGGCCGGCCTGAAAAGGGCCCCAGGTAATGCCCATAACCCTGTTGCAAATGCGCCACCTGCACCGGGTCGCGCAGCTGCGCCAGCGCATAGCTGCGCACACTGTTGAGCAGGCGGTAACGCTCCGGGCCGGGACCTGGCTCCACGGTCAGTAACGACGTCGCAGTCAGGCGCGCCAGCAGATAGGACAGGTCGGCGTGCTCCAGCTCGGTGCCGGCGACCCAACCGGTCAGGGTGGGCAAGGTCACCGCCATTTTGAACAGCGCCAATTGCAGGAACAGCCAGCGCTCCGGCAGGCTCAAGCGCTGATAGCTCCATGCCAGGGCCGCGGCCAGGGATTGGTGGCGCTCCACTGCCGTGCGGCGGCCTCGGGTCAGTACCTGCAAACCGCGTTGCAACTGGGCCTGCACGCCGTGTACGCCCAGGGCCTCGACTTGGGCCGCCGCCAGTTCCAGGGCCAGGGGAATGCCATCCAGGCGTCGACAGATAGCCCGCAACGGCGCCAGGTCCTGGGGCCGCAACACAAAACCCTGCTGACTGGCGTGAACCCGTGCGACAAACAATTGCACCGCCGGGTACGCCATCGCCTGCTCGACACTGCGCCAGGCGGACGGCGTCGGCTGTGTCAGGGTGGGCACGTGCTGCACCCATTCGCCGGGCACCTGCAAGGCTTCGCGACTGCTCAACAACAGCGTCACCTGGGGCGCGTGCTCACGCAGTGTGCGCACCAGATGGCGACAGGCGCCGAGCAGCAAATCGGCACCGTCGAGTACCAGCAACAGTTGGCGTGTCGCCAACTGGCGGCTCAGTTCAACCGCGTTTGCACAGGGTTCCAGCTGCAGCGTATTGGCCACGTGCCGCAGCATCTGCATCGGTGCCTGCACGGTTGCCAAATCCACCCACCACACGCCGTCGCGATAACGCGGCACTGCCCGTTCGGCGAGGGCCAGGGCCAGTGTACTTTTGCCCACACCGGCGCAGCCCGTGAGCATCATCAGGCGTTGGCCGGACAGGCGCCGCACCAGCGCGCCCAACACCTGATCACGGCCGACCACCGGGCTCAGGCGGATCGCCAGATTGTGCCGAGGTGGCGTCGACGGCGAAGGACTCTGCAGCGGCGCCACAAAACAGTAACCGCGCAGCGGATCGTTAAGGATGCACGGTTGCCCGACGAGCGCACGGCGCAGTGCGGCGATGTGCACACGCAGGTTGTTCTCTTCCACCACGCTGCACGGCCAGACCCGCGCAATCAGCGTGTCCTTTCCGACAAATTGCCCCGGCGCCTCCAGCAATACCGCAAGAATATCCAGCGCTCGCCCACCCAACGGCACCGGCAGGCCAGCCTTGCTGACCAGGCGTTGTTGCCGGTGAAAGGTGTAGGGGCCAAAGCTCACTGCGTGTGGGTTGTTCATGTGGCTAAGCGCTCAAACACCCGGCCTTGGGCGTTTGCGCATCCTTTTCCATGGGCATGCCGTTATCTTGCCAGCTACCCGTGACAGGACAATGCTGGCACAGGGAGCGATACGGCCAATCAGGTGCGCAAGACGGACATCCGCGCGTTAACTGAACTGCTGTCGGTATTGGGTAGGGTTTAGCCCGAGCTTTTCACTGAACAAAAAGCGCATATGCCGCACACTGCCGAAGCCCGCGCGAAAGGCGACGGTCTTGAGCGGCAGGTCGGTGGTTTCCAACAAGTAGCGGGCGCGGTCAATGCGCGCGCCTTGCAGGAAGGCCATCGGCGTCATTTGCACCTCCTTGGCGAACAGCCGTGCAAAGTGGCGCGCGCTCATGCCTGCCAACGCCGCCATGGAATCGACAGTGAATGGCTGGTCCAACTGCGCCAACACCTGGTTCTGCACCCGGGTGATTGCGGTTTCCAGCGGCGCGACGGCAGCGGTCATCGGGCTGAACTGAGCCTGGCCGCCCTGGCGTTTCATCACCACCAGCAACACCTTGGCCACGTCCACCGCCACCTGCTTGCCATGGTCCTGGGCGACGATCGACAACGCCAGGTCGATACCGGCGGTCACCCCGCCGGAGGTGATCAAGCGGCCATCCTGCAAGTAGATGCGATCAGTCTCGACGATGGCCTTGGGGAAGCCCTTGATCAAGCGCTCAGTGTAATGCCAGTGAGTTGTGACGCGATGGCCGTCGAGCAGGCCGGCATGCCCGAGTACAAAGGCGCCGGTGCAGATTGAACCGAAGCGCCGCGCGCGGGCAGCTGCGGCCTTGAGCCAGGGCAGCAGCGCGGGATGGCATTCGTTATAGGCACCGGGGCCGCCAGGGACCAACAACACGTCATAGGCCTCGTCGGCCTGCTCCAGCAGCAGGTCGGGTTGTATCAACACGCCATTGGAGGCGCGCAATGCGCCGGGTTCGGTGCCAATCGTGAGGATTCGGTAGTGAGCGGCCGCTGGAAGATAGCGATTGGCAATGGAAAACACTTCCAGCGGCCCGGCCATGTCGAGCAGCAGGAAGTCCGGAAACAACGCCATGGCCACGGTTTTCATGAAGAGAAAAGTCCATCGAGAAGGAAGTCGAGGCGGCATTATGGCATGCCTTTCACTGTCAACTTCAGAGAGACAGTTATTCAGATTCCAGCTTCTTAATGAATTGATCCGTAACTATTAACCTTCTTCTCAACGCAAGCGCCCTGCATCACGCAGCCCGCGCTCACTTGAGGACAAGACCATGCTGACCCTTCGCAAAGCTTCGGAACGCGGCGCCGCCAATCACGGTTGGTTGAAGTCGTTTCACACCTTCTCGTTCGCCAACTACTGGAACCCCAATGAACAGGGTTTTTCCGACCTGCTGGTGATCAACGATGACCGCGTTGCGGCCGGTAAAGGCTTCGGCCAGCACCCGCACCGCGACATGGAGATTTTCTCCTATGTGCTTGAAGGCGCCCTGGAACACAAGGACACCCTGGGCACCGGCTCGGTGATTCGCCCTGGCGATGTGCAACTGATGAGCGCCGGCAGCGGCGTGGCCCACAGCGAGTTCAACCACAGCCAGAGCCTGGGCGTGCACTTTCTGCAAATCTGGATCGTGCCGAATGTGGCCGGCGCCGAACCGCGCTATCAACAGGAGCACTTCAGCGCGGCGCAGAAACGCGGGCGTTTGCAGTTGATCATCTCGCCGGATGGCGCCGAGGGCTCGCTCACTGTTCGCCAGGATGCGCGGGTGTTTGCCGGGCTGTTCAAGGGCGACGAAGCCGCGACCCTGGACCTGCCGCCGGATCGTCATGTGTACGTGCATGTGGCCCGGGGCAGCGTTGAAGTCAACGGCCAGCGCCTGCAGGAAGGCGACGGCGCCCGCGTGCGGGACGAACGCCAGATCCGCCTGAGCCAGGGCGACGATGCCGAGGTGCTGGTGTTTGACCTGCGCCCTCAGGAACTGCCGCAGATGCCATGACCGTGTCCACGATGGCCCGCAAAACGGGCCATCGCTGGCGTCGATAGTCACCATCAGCGCAATGAAGTTCTCTTAAAAAATCCAACGCGTAACATCAAACCCATGCCAAACGGCCCCCCACTAAAACACTCGGAGCACACCACCATGAAACGCCAAATCTTGCTTAGCCTCGCTTTCTCGGTACTCGCTGCAAATGCTTTTGCTCACCCGGTTGTCGCTGAAGGCGGCGCGGATCGCCTGCAAGGTAACCGCGTAGCAGAAGGCGGTTCTGATCGTCTGCTGGAACGTCGTGTCGCCGAGGGCGGTGCTGATCGCTTGCAGGAACGCGGTCTGGCTGAAGGCGGTGCTGATCGTCTGCAGGAACGCGGTCTGGCTGAAGGCGGTGCTGACCGTCTGCAGGAACGCGGTCTGGCGGAAGGCGGTGCTGACCGTCTGCAGGAACGCGGTCTGGCCGAAGGCGGTGCTGACCGTCTGCAGGAACGTGGCCTGGCTGAAGGCGGTGCGGATCGTCTGCAGGAACGCGGTCTGGCTGAAGGCGGTGCTGATCGTCTGCAGGAACGTGGTCTGGCGGAAGGCGGTGCGGACCGTCTGCGCGGCAACAACGCATAACCCCGCACTGTTTGCGGGGCACCCCAAACCGGCCTGATCAGCCGGTTTTTTTTCGTCCCTGATTAATCCAGGCTGGGGTCCACCCACACCACCGCCTTGCCGATCTGCTGCCGTGCCTCGATGCGTTCATGCACCTGCTGCACCGTCTCCAGGGTGTAATGCCCCGCAATCTCCACCGTCAGCGCCCCCTCCAGCATCGCCGCAAATACCGCATTGGCACGCCGTTGCACGGTCGCCCCATCGGCCATATGGTCGGCCAGCCGTGGTCGTGTCAAAAACAACGAGCCCGCCTCCCCCAGTTCAATCGGGTCAAGGTCCGTCAACGATCCCGAGACGTTGCCGTAGTTAACGATCAAACCACGCGTGCGACAGGCCCGAAAGCTTTCACGCAAGGTATTTTTGCCCAGCGAATCGAAGACCACGTCCACCCCGCGCCCGTCCGTGGCGCGCAGGACGTGGTCGGCAAAACCCTCGTACGTCCAGGCCTGATGCGCGCCGCGCTGCCGGGCAATCGCGCATTTCTCGGCGGTGCTGCCGGTGGTGAACACCGTCGCCCCGCGCCGTCTTGCCATTTGCACCAGCAATTGCCCGATGCTGCCGGATGCCGCGTGAACCAGGCAGGTGCTGCCCGCCTGCAAACGGGCCACATCGTCAATCAGGTAGTGGGCCGTGCAGCCCTGAAACATCGCCGCTGCAGCCTGATCGAAAGTAATGGCGCCGGGAATCTGCGCGACTTTGTCGGCCGGCACATGGGCGTACTCGGCATACGCGCCCCAGGCGATGCACCAGGCCACACGGTCGCCCACGGCCAGATGACTCACGCCCGGGCCGACCTCCACCACCACACCGGCGCCCTCCATACCCAACGTGCACGGCAGGCGCACCGGGTAAGTGGCAGAGTGTGCGTATTTGCCTTGGCGCGTATGAATGTCCATGAAATTGATCCCGGCGCAGGCCACTTTGACCAGCACATGCCCGGCCGTGACCTGGGGTTTTGCAACGTGGTGGCAAAGTTGGGCGACTTCGGGACCACCGTAGGCTTGCAGGGTGATGGCTTTCATGCGGGACAACTCCGTTTGCACTGGGAAGCGGCCATGGTAAAAGGACTTGATCGGCTGGAATATTCCCCACTCTCTCCCAGCCTCTGTGCGGAAATAACCCGATGTTCGACTGGCAGGATCTGTATTACTTCACCGTCTTGGCCCGTACCCAGTCACTGTCGGCGGCCGCCCGCGAGTTGCAGGTGGAACACGCCACCGTCGGGCGCCGCGTCGACGCGCTGGAAAAAGCCCTCGGCGTGAAACTGGTGGACCGCCTGCCCCGCAGCCGCCCGCTCACGGCCCAAGGCCTGGCGCTGGCAGAATTGGCGGCTGGCATGGGCGAGATGGCCACCGAAGTGCTACGCCTGTCGCGCGTCGCCTCCATCGAACTGGCCGGCACCGTGCGGGTAAGTTGCCCGCCGTCCATCGCCAACCATTGCATCGCGCCTCACGTGGCGCGGTTGCGCGCCCAGTACCCGCAGTTGAACCTGGTCCTGATGCCCTCCACACAGCTTGCCGCGCTGGACAAGGGCGAAGCCGATATTGCCTTGCGCACGGTGCGCCCCGACGAAGACGCACTGGTGCGCCGCAAGGTCGGCGTGGTGCGTTTTGGGCTCTACAGCGCGCCTGAACTTAACCGGCTACCGGCCGCTCAATGGACCTTCATCGCCTACGACAGCAGCCGCGACCACCTGCCCCAACAAGCGTGGCTGCACCAACTGCGCGGCCACCGCCCAATCGTATTCGCCGCCAGTGACCTGATCACCCAGCAGATGGCCGCCCGCGCGCACGTTGGCGCCGTGGTGCTGCCCACCCTGGTGGGCGATCACGACCCGCTGCTGGCGCGACTGCCCACCGCCAGCGACGGCCCGGTGCGCGATATCTGGCTCACGGTGTACCCGGATATCCGTCGCTCACCGTTGGTGAAAGCGGTGATGGAGTTTCTGGTGGCGTGCATTGAAAGTGAGCCGCAGCTGCGCCGTTGACTCAGCCCGACGTCACCAGGAATTTCTTGCGATACGCCGCCGGCAGCATCCCCACGCGTTGGCGGAACAGACGACGGAACGAGTTACTGTCTTCATAGCCGACCGCGTAGGTGATGCTGTCGAGGGTCATGCGCGTCGACTCCAGCATCTGTTTGGCGCGCTCCAGACGCAGGGTTTGCACATAGGCGATGGGCGTATAGCCGGTCGCCTCCTTGAAACGCCGCTTGAAATTGCGCACGCCAAAGCCAAAACGCCGGGCCACGTTGTCAATCACCAGCGCCTGGGCAAAGTGCTGTTCCAGCCAATGCTGCACCCGCAGGATTTCGCCATCGCCATGACTCTTGGGCAACGACCACATCGCATACACCGACTGCTCGGTGCGCACGTTGTCGATCAGCAGGTATTTGCCACAGGTATGCGCCAGCTCCGGTGAGCCGAAGCGGCGGATCAGGTGCAACATCAAATCCATCGCCGCGCTCGCGCCACCGCAGGTGATTACGCGGTTTTCTTCGCAGAGGATCTGCCCGTCATCCAGGACCACGCCGGCATAACGGCGCCGGAACAACTCCGCGAATGCCCAGTGGGTGGTGGCCCGCAGGCCTTGCAGCAGGCCGGTCTCGGCGAGCAAAAACGCCGCTGTGCACATCGACGCCACCACGGCCCCTTGGGCATGCTGTTCTCGCAACCAGGGGCCGTAGGCAGAAAAAGTCGGCAAAGCCTCTTTGAGGGTAAAGAGGAAACCGGGGATGAGGATCAGGTCGGTCTGGCGCACCTGCGCAACGGCGCACGCCACCTGCAAACGCTGCCCGCCCCAGGCGTCCACGGCCTGGCCGTCGAGGGACGCGACCACGATCTCGAACGGCGGGTGGTCGGCAAACAGGTTGGCGGCACTGAGCATTTCCAGGGCCAGGGTCGCACTGGCGGCGGAGCATTGGTCCGCCAGCAGCAAGGTAATGTGCATAAAAGCGCCCACGTGCGTTTTTGGCATGAAATAAGTCATTTGCGCACCTACTTTAGCCGATCTCGGGCCCGTAAAGTGCGGCCCTTGATCAACTGCCTGGCGCTTTTATGAATCTCTGGTTTCGCTTGCTGTTCATGTTGTCCCGCCGCCCCTGGCGCAAGCCCGCCCATGGCCTGGCAACCACCGTGGTGCGCATGCGCGTATGGCCGCTGGACCTGGATATCAACCGGCATGTCACCAATGGCCGGTATTTCTCCCTGGCGGACGTTGCACGCATGGATTTTGTACTGCGCACCGGCGCGTTTCGCGTGGCCCTGCGCAACAAGGCGTTGCCGATCGTCGGCGATACCTGGGGCAAGTTTCGCCGCGAGTTGAAGCTGTTCGAAGTGTTCGAGGTGCACACCCGAATGCTCGGCTGGGACCACAAATGGAGCCTGATGGAACACCGTTTTGTCAGCAAGGGTCGAGTGGTGGGCGTGGTGGTGATGCGCGGGCTGTTTAAATCAGCCAAGGGCACCCTGCCCCCGGCCGAGCTCTTGCGCGAGCTGGGCTTGGCCGAGGCGTCGCCGCCTATGCCACAGTGGCTGAGCGACTGGGCGCAGAGTTGTGATGATTTGAGTGTGCAGTTGCGCGAAGAGGAGCAGGTTTGAGGTCACGGCGCGGTGGCGTAACAACTGCTCAAGGCCGCTGCGGATGGGTTTGGCCTGGGTACTACCCAAGCCGGCGACAGGCTTCGCCGGCGTTTGCGTGGCGGGTGGAAGCGCTGCGTTATCGCGGCTGAAGAAAACGCGGTCATGACTACCAGCTCTCGCCCAACCCCAGCAGGCCCAGTATCTGCCGGCGCAGGTCCACCAAATAAGGATCATCGCGGTGCCGCGGGTAAGGTCGATCAATGCTCAACTGCGCCTGAACCGTCGCCGGGCGGTCACTGAACACAATCACACGGTTGGCCAGCAACAAGGCTTCTTCCACATCGTGGGTCACCAGCAGCGCCGTGTAGCCTTGGCGCTGCCACAGGTCGATGAGTTCCTTTTGCATGGTGATGCGGGTCAATGAATCAAGTTTGCCCAACGGTTCGTCGAGGATCAGCAACCGTGGCTGATTGACCAACGCGCGCGCCAATGCCACCCGCTGCGCCATGCCGCCGGAAAGCTGCCGAGGATACGCACGGGCAAACGCGCCAAGGCCGACCTTTTCCAATGCCTCATCCACCTTGAACGCATGCGTCTTGAGTAAACCCTGAGCCTCCAAGCCAAGCGCCACGTTGTCCCACACGCGGCGCCACGGGTACAGGGTCGGGTCCTGGAACACCACCACCCGGCTCGGGTCCGGGCCGACAATGGGTTGGCCATCGGCCAACACCCTGCCGACGTCAGCCGGTTCCAACCCGGCAACCAGGCGCAGCAAGGTGGATTTACCGCACCCCGAAGGCCCGAGCAGCGCCACACATTCGCCCGGCGCTACGTCCAGCGAAACCCGCTCCAGCACCGGCAGGTGTTGCCCGTCCAAGGCGAAGCCGTGACTCAGCTGTTCTATGCGCAACGCCAGCCCCGTCGATGCCGATGTCGATGCCGCGTGTGCCAGGGCTACCATTTCATCGCTCCTTTCTGCCAGGCCAGTAACCGATCACGCACCACGAACAACCCGGTGATCAACCCTGAACACGCCAGCGCCATGATCAACAATGCCGCGTACATGTTCGCGTACGCCGCCCACCCCTGGGCCCATTGCAGGTACCAACCGATACCGGATTTCACCCCCATCATTTCCGCCACTACCAGGGTCGAGAACGAGGCGCCCAGGCCCATGAACAGGCCGACAAACACATGGGGCAACGCGGCGGGAATCGCCACCTTGAAGATTAAAAAAGCGTGCTTGGCCCCCAGGGTACGCGCCACGTCGTAATAGGCTTTATCCACACTCGCCACGCCGGACCAGGTCAGCACCGTGACCGGAAACCAGGTGGCCAGGGCGATCAGGAAAACGCTGGCGCTCCAACTGCTGGGGAACAGGAAAAAACACAGCGGCAACAATGCCGTCGAGGGCACCGGGCCAAGGATGCGCAACACCGGGTGCAGCCAGTAGCCGATCCGCGTGGACCAGCCAATCGCCACCCCCGCGACGAAGCCGGTTGCCGCCCCCAACGCCACGCCCGAGCCCAGCAGCAACGCCGAATGCAACAGGCTGTCGGCCAGGCGTGCGTAGTCTTCGAGATACACCGCGAGCAACGCCTGGGGCGGCGCGAAAAACGGCACCGGCAGCAGCGCCAGTTTGGCCGTGAGCAGTTCCCAGATGCCCAGCAACACCGGCAACGCGAGCAGCCAGGGCCCGGCATTGCGCAACCGTCGACCCAGTGTCGAAACGTGCCGACCGAGCAGGCTCAAGCCAATAAACAGCACGGCCACACCGACGCACAGGTTTGCCAGCCCCTGAGTCAGCGGCCAATGGCGCGTCGCGTTGGGCCAATAGCTGATCAACACGGCAACCGCCAACCAGGCAGCCACCACGCTTACGCCCTGCCACCAGAGTTTGAACGCCAGAGGCGGGTTCAAGGCCGTGGTATCAACTGAAGACATCAGCGGTGATCTCCTTGGCAAATTCCACCGGATCGGTGCCTTTGCTGATGACTTCCACGGTTTTCAGGTCGGTGACGTAGGTGGTGATTTCCTGGGTCAGCGCCGCGCCGACCGCATGGTGGCCATGGGTGTGATCGTGGAGGATCGCCTGCACTTCTTCGGTCGAGGTGTTCAACGCATAGGCCTGGAAGCCCTTGGCAACCGCTTCGGGGTGCTGCACGGAATAATCGTGGGCTTCCAGAATGGCCTGGGTCAGCGCCGCCACCACGCGCTTGTCTTCGCGCACCAACTTGCCGGTAACGCCCACCACGCAGCAGCTGAGGTTGGCGTATTCCTCCACCAGGTTGGTGGACAATTCGCGCGCCACGCCGGACTTTATCAAGCGGTACATGAAGGGGTCACTGCCGCTGACCGCCTGCACTTCGCCGCGCGCCAGAGCGGTGCCCAGCAGGTCGGCCGGGTACAGGCGCCATTCGACATCGCGCACCGGGTCGACGCCGTGTTTTTTCAGCAGGATCGAGAAGAAATTACGGTCCGGACTGGCCATGTCGGTGACGCCGATGGCCTTGCCCTTGAGGTCTTCCAGTTTCGTCACGCCGCCGTTCACCGCACTGAGCAACCGCAGGCAACCGCCATGGGTGCCGGCAGTGAGTTTCACATCAAAGCCCTGCTCCAGCGCCTTGAGCCAACGCAGTGCCATGCCCACGCCCGCATCGGCCTTGCCGGTGGCGATGGCTTCGAGCAGCACTTCGGTGGAGTTGCCGAAGTTGACGAGTTCAACCTCAAGGTTGTGCTTCTTGAAGAACCCCTGGCCGTGGGCAATCACCACCGGGGCCAGGCACACCGCATTGAGGTTGACCGCCAGCTTGAGTGAGCGTGGCGCATCGAGGCGGATAAACTCGCCAGTGCCGGCCGGCTCCTGTGGCGTGTTGTGGCCCGCCTGTTCATTGGCTGCCAGGCCCAGGCGTGGCAGGGACAGCAGCAAGGGGCTGGCCAGGGTGATGCCGGCCAGGCCGAGCAGACGGCGGCGGGTTAAGTGATCAAAAGCTGGCATGCGAAATATCCCTTTTATCAAATCAGTTAGTGAGATCGGCCAGCCCCAGATGCTCGCGCAGCGTCGAACCTTCGTACGCCGTGCGGAACAGCCCTTTGCGCTGCAAATGCGGAATCACGCTCTCGACAAATTCGCTGAACGAGCCCGGCAAGTAGCCCGGTGAAATCACAAACCCGTCACAACCACCTTGCTCGAACAGCTCGGCTAACTGATCGGCGATCTGCGCCCCGGTGCCCACCAATTGCGGCACGCGCACGCTGCTGGCAAAGATGCGGCCGAGGTGTTCCAGGGTTATTTCGGGCCCCTGCATCAGCAGCTTTTCGGCGGCAGCGGCGTGCACCAATGGCGACCGCGCCACTTCGGCCAAGGTGGCGTTCAACGGGAAGGGCGAGAGGTCCACATTCAGCTGCGAAGCCAGTGTCACCAGGCCCAACTCGGGCCGCGCCAGGGCGTTGTGTGTGTCGCGTTTGGCGCGTGCCTCGGCTTCGCTGCCGCCAATAAACGGCATTACCGCAGTCAGCACTTTGCAACTGTCGGCATCGCGACCTTGTTGCACCACCTGGGCGCGCACGTCCTCGCGGAAGGCGCGCATGGCCGCCAGGTGTGGGTGAATGGTGAAAATCGCCTCGGCCCAGCGCGCGCCAAACCGCCGACCGCGCCCGGACGAACCCGCCTGGATCAGTACCGGCCGGCCCTGGGGCGTGCGTGGGATATTCAGCGGGCCTTCGACCTTGAACCAGTCGCCCTGATGCTGCACCGACTGGATCAGCGCAGGGTCGGCGAGCACGCCGCTGTCGCGGTCCAGCTTGAGCGCGCCCTCGCCCCAGCTGTTCCAGAGTTTCAGCGCGACCTCGACAAATTCATCCGCGCGGTCGTAGCGCAGGTCGTGTTCCAGGTGCTTGTCCTTGCCGAACAGGCGCCCTTCGCTGTCGTTCATCGAGGTCACGATATTCCAGGCCGCACGGCCCTTGGACAGGTGGTCGAGCGTGGCGAATTCGCGGGCGATATGCGCCGGTTCGTAGTAGGTCGTGGAGCGGGTCGCGCCCAGGCCCAGTTTGGTGGTTTGGCCGACCAGGTAGGAAAGGATCGGTAAGGGGTCGAGGCGCGTGGCGTCCTGGGCGCCGTAGCGCAAGGCGAACTCACGCGAGCCGCCCATCTGGTCGCCCACAGCCAGGCGATCAGCGAAAAACAGGAAGTCGAACAGGCCTTCTTCTACCACCTTGGCCACGCGAGCGTAATACGCGGGGTCAAGGTAATTGCCGACGGTTTCAGGGTGGCGCCACACCGCGTGGCTGTGCACCACGGGACCGCTCAACAAGAAGGCGGATAAGTGGATTTGGCGGCTGGTTGTCATGGGAAGCCTTGGCAGCGGGGCAGAATAGATTCAGGCCTAAAACTTATATTAATAATCTCCTATTATGAAAGAACGATATAATTCTATGGTTATGCCCGATTCGCCGAAACCTCAAAAAAGCCACCTAAGCTCAGATCAAAAGAGTATTTATCGAATGCTTTTTAGAACTTTAAGCTTGAAGATATTTCGCTGAAAATCGAGCGCACCATGCCTATTCGTCGTCCCCTCGCCCTTGTTATCGGGCTGCTGGCCTGTTCCGTCGCCCTGAGCGCACAAGCCCAGGAAACCGTGCGCATCGGTTACCAGAAGTCCTCGACCCTGATCACCCTGCTGAAAACTCAGGGCACCCTGGAAAAAGCCCTCAAAGCCGACGATATCGGTGTGAGCTGGCACGAGTTCCCCAGCGGCCTGCCGCTGCTCGAAGCCCTGAATGTGGGCAACGTGGACATCAGCGCTGACGTGGCCGACACCGTGCCGATCTTCGCGCAGGCGGCCCAGGCCAAGCTCACCTACTTCGCCCAGGAAGCGCCCTCGCCGTCAGCCCAGGCCATCGTGGTGCGCAAGGACTCGCCGATCCAGCAATTGGCGGACCTGAAAGGCAAAAAAATCGCGGTGACCAAGGCGGCCGGCACCCACTACTTATTGATCGCCGCGCTGGCCAAGGCCGGCCTGGCCTTTTCGGATATCGAGCCGGCCTATCTGTCACCGGCCGATGGTCGCGCAGCGTTCGAAAACAACAAGGTCGACGCCTGGGTCACCTGGGAACCCTTCCTCACCAGCGTGCAACGCCAGCTACCGACGCGCACCCTCGCCGATGGCGCCGGGCTGGCCAGTTACAAGCGCTATTACCTGACCGGCACGTCTTACGCCAAGGCGCACCCCGAGGTGTTGAAGGTGGTGTATGAGCAGCTGGAAAAAACCGGTAAATGGCTGAAAACCAACCCGCAGGACGCCGCGAAAGTGCTCGGCCCACTGTGGGGCAATCTGGACGTGGCCACGGTTGAAGCCGCCAATGCGCACCGCAGCTATGAGGTGCAGCCGGTGACGGTGGACCAGTTGGGTGAACAGCAGAAGATTGCCGATGCGTTCTTCAAGGCGGGGCTGTTACCCCAGGCGGTGGATGCGCAGGCGGTGCAGACGTGGACGCCGTGAGGCCAAGCGTCGCGCCTCATTCGTCAAGCGTGCCTTGCGATAAAACCTATCGCCGTTTGTTCTGAGAGCCTGTTAGTTTTCACAGTAGACGCTCCCTGCGATGCTTCTTAGTCTGACGTGGTCAACCCACCCTGCAAGGAACATGACCATGGCATTCGTCGAAGACTACAAAGGTTATCGAATTGAGGCAGGGCCATGCGGCGGTCACTACGACAGCTATGGCAACCTGGTCGGTCAGGCCAACGCCTATCGCGTTGTAAAACCAGATGGAAGCAGGACCGTGAGCCAACCGACGTTAGCTGACGCGAGGGGTTACATTGATACCCAAACCTTGTCTTGTACAGACATGCCTCGCTATCAAGTCCGTGTATCAAATGGGTAGGCCGCCGGTGGGCGTGAACGGTCAAAGAAGGGCAAGGGTTTCCTTTGGCCGTCGCGGTTGCCGGGCCGTTACTGGGCGCCGACGGCACACCGTTGGGTTCGCTGATGGGGGTGGGCAGTGATGATCAAGCCCACCTGCTGAGGTGGCTCGCGACCGCGCCGTTTACGCGCAACGGCTAGTTCCAAGAGGTAGACGTGCAGTTGTTCCAGAACCGTTGGCCGCAGAACACCAGCGTCCCTGAGGCCTGGCGGATCGGCGAGCGGGTAAACAAGCGGCTCGGGAAATGGTACAACGGGTGTCCCCTGCCGCCTCTGGAGACCGCCGCCCATGACGTCCAAGCTCGAACAACTCAAGCAATTCACCACCGTGGTCTGCGACACCGGCGACCTGGAAGCCATCAGCCGCCTGCGCCCGGTCGACGCGACCACCAACCCGTCGCTGCTGCTCAAGGCCGCCGCCATCCCGGAATACGCCGAGCTGCTGCGCAACGCGGTGAACCTGTCCAAAGGGAATGTGGGCCTGGCGTGTGACCACTTTGCGGTAGCGGTGGGCGCGGGCATTCTCAAAGTGATCCCGGGGCGCATCTCCACCGAAGTCGACGCACGTTTGTCCTTTGACGAAGACGCACTTTGGGCCAAGGCCAACCAATTGATCGCCCTGTACGACCAGGCCGGCATCGGCCGCGACCGCGTGCTGATCAAACTGGCCTCCACCTGGGAAGGCATCCGCACCGCCGAACGCCTGGAAAAAGCCGGCATCCAGACCAACCTCACGCTGCTGTTCTCGTTCGCCCAGGCCGTGGCCTGCGCCGATGCGGGCGTGTTTCTGATCTCGCCATTCGTGGGCCGCATTTACGACTGGTACCGCAAAAACACCGGCCTGGATTACACCGGTGCTGAAGACCCGGGCGTGCAGTCGGTGACGCGCATTTATAACTACTACAAGGCCAACCAGATCAACACCGTGGTCATGGGCGCCAGCTTCCGCACCCTCAGCCAGATCGAACAACTGGCCGGTTGCGATCGCCTGACCATCAGCCCGGACTTGCTGCAAAAACTCGCTGAAGATACCGGCCCGCTGGCGCGCAAATTGGTGCCGGGCGCCGAGGGCGAAGCGCGTCAGCAGTTGACCGAAGCGCAGTTCCGCTGGGCGTCGAATGAAGATGCGATGGCAACCGAAAAGCTGGCGGAAGGGATTCGGCAGTTTGCGCGGGATCAGGAAAAACTCGAGGCCGTGCTGGCTGCCTTGTGATAGTCCTGCCTATGAATCACAGGCTGTTTATCAAAAGCCGGAAGTAGAATGACGAACAGGGTCTTAGAACGGCCCTTTCGTCATCACCTGCTCATCAATAAACCGGCGCAACATCCTGATCCGCTGCGTATAGGCATCAGTCAAGCAACTCACCTGCGCGCCGCACGCACGACGCTGCTTGAGCCACGCGCTTTGCCCGTCCATCAATGAGCCCCGCGCGCCCATGGCCATGAAGTGTTTGTTCAAGTCGTAGAGCAATGCCATCGTCACATCCTGGTCATTCAGGCTGACGTGCTGGCAGACAGCGATTTCGTCTGGCGCCTTGGCTTTGGCACAGTCGAAACTGGCGGCCGAAGCTACGGGGCTGAGCAGCAGCCCGCAAACACCCGTAAGAACTGCAATAGCAAGGGTTTTGATCATCAGACGTTTGTCTCCTCAGTGACGCACCACACCCTGCCCGAACCGATGAATCGCCAGGCAATACCCAATTAACGCCAGTGCCGCCAACAACCCGCCTGCCGCGCCGATCCAGGCGAAGCCGAAGTGGCTGCCGACCCAGCTGCCCATCAGCGCACCGCCGCCGATGCCAATGTTGTAGATCCCGGAAAACATCGCCATGGCCACGTCGGTGGCGTCCGGGGCCAGCACCAGCACCTTGGACTGCATGGCCAGGCCAAACCCCATGATCGCCATGCCCCAGACCACGCTCAGGCCGACGAGGTACGCCTCGGCACCGCTCAATGGCAGCATCAGCGCCAGGCACGCGGCGAGCAGGAACACCGCGCTGACCACAAACAGGTGCGGGTTGAAGCGGTGCACCAGGCTGAACAGCAGCGAGCCGATGATGCCCGCGCCACCGAACACCAGCAGGATCAGGGTTACGGCATTGCTGCTCATGCCGGCGACACCTTCGACGAAGGGTTCGATGTAGCTGTAGGCGGTGAATTGCGCGGTGACGGTCATGGCGGTGAGCACATAGAGCGCCACCAGTGCAGGGCGTTTGAACAACAACGGCAGGCTGCGCAGCGAGCCGGAGTTCTGGCTTGGCAGCGGCGGCAAGGTGCGCGCCAACCAGAACACCAGGGCGGCGGCGAACGCGGCAATCACCAGGAACGTGGTGCGCCAACCCATCGCTTCGCCGAGCAGGCGCCCCAACGGAATGCCCAGGACCATCGCCAGCGAGGTGCCGGTGGCCAGCAAGCCGAGGGCTTGCACCTGCTTGCCGTGTGGCGCCAGGCGCACCGCCAGCGAGGCAGTGATCGACCAGAACAACGCGTGGGACAAGGCGATGCCGATGCGGCTGACCATCAACAAGCCGAAACTGGTGGCGACACTGGAAAGAATGTGGCTGGCGATAAACAGGCCGAACAGCACGATCAGCAGCTTGCGCCGCTCAACGTTGCGCGTCAGCAGCATCACCGGCAGCGAGGTCAGCGACACAATCCAGGCATAGATGGTGAGCATCAGGCCGACGCTGGCGATGGGCATGTCGAAGCTGGCGCCGATGGCGCTAAGCAGGCCAACGGGCACGAATTCGGTGGTATTGAACACAAAGGCGGCCAACGCGAGGGCGATGACCGGTTGCCAGTTGGCTTGGGGCGTTGCGGCTGAAAGGCTCATTGACGGGCGAGGTACTCTGGCGGTGATCAAACGGCCACGCAGAACAGCGCCGCCGCCGAGCATTCTATAGGTTTCTCGGCCCGTTGTTGACGCTCATCCTGCTCAAAACGCCCTAGGGTCGCTTAAGGCGAGGTCATGGTGATCACGTAGTTACCCGATTGAATTGGCTTTCCGAGGCTATCCACCAAGACATACCGCTGGTCGTAATAGCGCCCGTTGCCGATGTCGGCTACCAACTTTACGTTGGCTGCGGCATTGCCCAACGCTTTGACGCTGGCGACCGGACGTACATCGAAATGGTTGCCACGGCTGGCCATCGGGCACCCCTTCAACTCCATCACCGAGCTGTTCCCTGCCGAAGTCGTACATCCCGACTCGACAATGCTGCCATGAAATTGAATCACACCTTGGGATGAGGCCATGCAGGCCCCCGCCCACACCGCAAGGAAGCCTGTAGCGATTGGCAAACGCATACCGTTCATGTCGATGTTCCTTCTCGGGTTATTTAGAAGGTAGTCGACATTTTTTGCACAGACTTGAGAGATTTCGTGTTTTTAAGAAATGACTGATAGACGCGATAAGTCAGCCTTGTGCGCCAACCGCCTGATTGACGCCGCTTCCGGCAGTTGTACAGCGCTGAACACCAGGCGGTCGTCGATCTTCGCGCTCTGGATCGTCAGTTGCCGCGGCGGCAGGTCGTAGATGAAAACCTGCCCCACCGAGGAATGATCACGGCAGAAATCATCCAGGTTGAACCCCTCGTTGCCGGCGAGGCTGGCATTCATCAGCACCAGGTCAAAGCCGCGGTCGCCATACTCCACCAGGTTGAGCAGGTCGCTCAGGCTCGGAACCGGCGCAATGGCGTAATAGCCCTGGCGATTGAGATCGCGCTCCAGGCGCAGGCGTTGAGCATGCTCGGGGTCGGCAATCATGATGCGCAGCGCTTTGTTAATCATCGATGGGCACCGGCAAGGTTGCTGGACACCGGCCGCCCGGCACTGCGCTGCAACCAGCGCAGCAGGTCGACGCCATTCATGGGGCGTGCATGCCAATAGCCCTGCCCCTGGGTGCAACCCAATGCCAGCAATGCTTGATGCTGTTCGGTGGTTTCAATGCCTTCGATCACCACCGACATGCCCAGGGTCTGCCCCAGGGCCAGGGTGCTGCCGATGACGGCTCGGCAGCGCGGCTCGTGCAACAGGCCGCGGACGAATTCCGCGTCGAGTTTTATTTCGGTGAACGGCAACTGGCACAGGCGCTGCAACGAAGAGAACCCGGCGCCGAAGTCATCGATGGACAAGCGGCAGCCCATCATGCGCAAACGCACCAGGTTCTCCAGGGAGACGGCCGGCACTTCAAGCAATCCGCTTTCAGTCAGCTCGAACGTCACACTGGCGCAGGGCGTCTGATGGGTGGCGAGGAGGGTTTTGATCCGCGCCGTCAGTTCCACGTCGGCCAACTGCGCGGCGTGCAGATTGAAAGCCAAGTCCAAGGCCAGTCCCTGGCTCAGGGCCTGCCCCTGAAGGACCAGCGCTTGTTGCATCAGGCAAAACAACAAGTCGTCCATCAGGCCGCTGCGCTCCATCGCCGGCAGAAACACCGCCGGTGACAGCACTCCCTGGAAGGGGTGGTTCCAACGAGCAAGTACCTCCACGCCCAGCACGGCGCCACTGTGCAAGTCGAACTTGGGTTGGTAATAGGCTTGCAGTTGTTGCTCGAGAAGTGCCCGCCGCACCTGTTGCTCGTCGGCCAGTTCCAGGCTCGACGGCGGTTGCGGCGTGCTGCGGCGGGTACTCAAGGCCCGTTCGAGCAACAGCTGCAACGTCTCCACCTGCAACGGTTTGCCGGTATCGCCGAGCATGTTGACGCCGAGCAAGGCGCCCATCTGGCTCACAGCACGGCGTACATCCCCCGGCAACCCGCTGCTGACAATAATTGCGCCGACCTGGCCGGTCGCACTGATGCGTTGAATGAACTCCAGCCCGTCCATGCCTTCCATTTGCAGGTCACAGACCACCACGTCCACGGAACCGGCGCCTTGCAGCACAGCCAGGGCTTCGGTGCCGTTACCCGCCTCCAGGACCTCGCCGCAGCCCAGTTGTTTGAGCAGGTTGACGGCCACGGAACGCTGGAAAAGGTGGTCTTCGAGTACCAACACCCGGAGCGATGTAAAGGACATGACGGCTCTCTCGCTTGCTAAAGGGAGGGGACGAGTGTGCGCAAACGATCGAAGCCATTCGCGTAGAAACGTCCGCAATTTTGTTAGGATTTTTCTGAGCCTCCCGCAGGGGGCTCAGTAGTAATTGATAGTGAATGTGGCCGTCGCATTCGCGGGGCCGGCGGTGATGCTGCTTTCGGTCTGAATGTACCGAGCCTTCAGCGGGATGCTGTAACTGGCACCCTCCTCCGCGCGCGTGGTGATGCCACTGGTGCGCAGGCTGGCGAGCGGCAGCGCAGTCCCGGCACTGTCAGCCACCTGCACGCCCACCCCCGTCGCGGCAGGATCATCGCCCGGCGCACTGGGGTTGAGACTCAGGATGCCCAGCGTGGTATTGAGCGGCGTGCGCGTCGGGTCGAGGCGTACTTGCAGCACGTTATTCTTGCGCGTGTCGAGGTTGCTGATGGTGCCATCGCTGGCCCAACGCGGGCCCGTCGTCTGGTAATACCCGTTGAACGCCGGGCAATTGTTCAGCGCGATAGAAAAGTCCTTCCACTGCGTAAAGGTGTTAGGCCCGGAGAACTCGCTGAGCATATGGCTGCCCATCGGCACATTGACATCCGGTGTGGTGCAGGTACGCGAGACGATGTTGATGCTGCCGGAAAAGTTGACGTGTTGAACCTCCAGGTTGTTACTGCTGACGCGAGACTGGGTCATGGTCGGCAAGGAGGCGCCCTGAATAGTCCCGGGGGACACGTCGCCGATTTTGATGAACGACATATCAAAGGACAGCGTGCCGGTGAGGGTCCAATTACACACGGCGGTTCCATTGCCACAATTGGTGATGCTGCTGGAGAACGGCAGCGCGGTGCCCGCGTACCAAAGTGCCACGCCGATTCCAGGCACACCGGTCTGATAAACGCGACCCCCGTAGGGCGTCCCCGACCAACTGGACAACGGCAACGGTGTAACCGGCAACAAGCGTCGCGTCTCAATGTTATAGAGGCCAGCAGAACAGGAGATCGCGTAATCGCCCGCCAACGTGAACGTCTGCCGATAAATCTCGGCGCCCAAAGGCACATCCCGGCCCACCGTCAGGTTGCCACCCAGCAACGGCTGGGTGCGCACAATGCTGCCGTTGGTAGGGGCCAGGTAGGTGCAATCGGCCATCGCCACACCCGCTGCCAGGGACAAACCTGCTACTGCGACCACACGCTTGAACATCATCACTTTTTCTCTCCTGCACTGCTCACAGAAGCAACGCGATTATCTGACTGAACCGCCGAACACACGGCATCCACCTGGTGCAGTTGCTTGCCGTCGCTGATACCGGGTGGCAATGGCAATGCGCACTGCTGACCGGCCTGGTTACCCCAGTTGATCAAGAGTCGGCGGGCGCCTTCCTTGACGCGGGCATACAACTGACCGCCCTGCCCGACCACGCCCACCGACACCCCTCGGTCATCCATCACGCTGGCACCAAACGGCAATGGGCTGCCATCGCCGAGGGTCACGTTGAGTAAAAGCGCCTGGCCATTGCGAGTGCCGTACTTGAGGGCGACCACCGCACCGGCGCGCGGCGCCACTTGTTGGCTGGTTTCATTGAGCTCGACGTTCAACGAAGTGCCTAACGGGTCAATGGCCACTTCGTTCAACTCATAAGGGCGCAAGTACGGCACCACGGCATTGCCACGGCCATCGAGCTTGAGGCCAGGAAAGCCGACCACTTTGGCCCCTTCAGCACCCTCGGCCGTAATCACCGCCAAGGTCTCGCCGCGATACGGCGTGAACGTCACCCCATTCGGGTGCGCGACCACACTGCCACTGGCATTCACGGACAGGCTGTCATAACCCTCGCCACGGCTGACTGTCGCGCCGACCAAGGCTTTGGAACCGGTGTACTGACCATTGACCGAGGTACTGTTGGAACGCGTGGCACCTTCGTGGCCACCGGTCAGGCTGTAGCTGTACTGGCGATCCTCGCCGGCGGTGCCACTGAGGGTGGCTTGTTCGCTGTACTGGCTATTGGTATCGCGCATTAAGCGCGTCGACAACTGTGGCTGGTTGGTCGAGGCGCCAAACGCCAACGGCATGCTCATCGTGAACAGCAGGCTGTTATCCATCTCCCCCAAGCCGACCCGACTGCGGTTGGCACTCACGCCATAGCTGACACGCCCAACCTGCTTGTTGTAGCTGAACTGGTACTGCACATCCCGCCCCGGCTGATTCCAGTAGTCTTGCGAGAAACCACTGAACGCCACCTGGCCCCAGGGCCCAAGGCTCTGGTTGGCGGTCAGGGACATCCGGCTGCGTGGGCGGCCGTAAGCGCTGGTGTCGATCCCATTACGCTCTGCATCCAGCAGTAACGTGGCATTGCTGAAGTCCAGGTACTTTTCCGTGGAAAACCGTGTGGCGGCCACGGCAAAGTTACTGCCGGTGCTGATAATATTTTTGCTGTAGCTCATGCGCACACTTTGACCGCTGTCCTGGCCGCTTTTGAACTGGGTCTGGGCCTGGGTGACGTCGATCGCCATCGCGCCGATCGGCGTACTGAATGCCAGGCCGCCCAGCAGCGAGCGGTAATCGTCGCTGCCTTGTGCGCCGGTGTAGCCAGTGAAGATATTGCTCAACCCCAACTGATAGGTGCCCTGCGCCAACCTGGCCTGGCGCGAGGTGAAGTTGTTGCGGGTCTCACCGGCCGTGACGCTGTAGCGTGAAGTGCCAGAGCGCAACAGTTGTGCCGCGGCGGCGTAAGGCACGATAAAGCGCTGCTCACTGCCATCCGCCTCATAGACGGTGACGTCGAGGTCGCCGCCGTAGCCGGTGGAATACAGGTCATCAATCACAAAGGCGCCCGGCGCCACGCTGGTTTCGTAGAGCAGATTACCGGCCTGGCGGACTGCTACTCGTGCACCGGTGCGGGCAATACCGCGAATCACCGGCGCATAACCGCGCTGGGATTCAGGCAACATGCGATCGTCGGTACCCAGCTGCACACCGCGATACGCCAGGGTGTCGAAGATCTCGCCACTGGTGTTGGACTCGCCCACGGTCAGTTGGCTGCGCAAGCTGGTGACGTCACGCTGCGCGTAGGTATTGAGGGTCTGGTAGTTTTGCCCCGTTTCCTTTTGCCAGCTCATCGAGCCGTTATGGCGCAAGCGCCAGTCGCCGAGGTTCAAGCCCGCGTTCAGCCCCAGGTAAGCCGAATCGTAGTTACCGAAGTCGGTTCTGTTGTGGCTGCCGTTGAAGGTGTAGCTCAGGGTGCCGGCAGTGACGCCACGGTCCCACAGCTCCGGGCTGACATAGCCCCTGGCATCACGGCGCAGGGCGATTTGCGGAACACTGATGTCGAGTAACTGGGTGGACGGCGAAAAACTGGCCGTGGCGCCTTCGATCAACTGGCCGATGCCCAGGCACGGCGCCCCGCTTTCGAGGCTCGCCAAGGCTTCAGGCGACAGCTTGTGCATATCCACACCGAGCAGTTCCAACATGCTCTGGTTGAAACAGACCACCGGGTTGCTCCCGTCCTCAGCCGCATTAATACGAATATCCTGACGGGTGACGAGCTTGCCGTTAATCGCCATGTCTGCCCGGTATTCGCCGGGCAGTACCGGGTTACCTTTCTCGTAGGGTGCAAGGTCCAGGCTGCGGGAGTCTTCAGGCAAAAAGGCATCGTTGAACTGCACGTCTTCGGCCCATGCCCCTTGCACGGTCATCACGCCCGGCAACAGTGCCAGGGCCTTGATCAGCATTGCAGTCACTGGATTGAGGGCAAAGCGAGGTTGCACCTGCGGGCAATTGCCCAGGCGTGGAATAGTCGTCATAAGGTACTCGTGCGCGGGAACGATCGCGTAACGATCAGGGCTTCAGCGGCTGCTTGGTCGGCACTAAAGCGCCGTAATCGTTGATGGCGTTGAACTCGACCTGTGCCGAAGCGCCTGGCTGAGACTTGAGAGTCGGCAAGGCGAACACCGTGCTTTCACCGGGGCCGACCATGCCGCCGTCACCCTCGTAACGCTGGGTGCCCGCGACCAGGGTCAATTCCGCCAAAGACACGTGGTAGACCGTTGGGTTAAACGCTTGCAAGGCATAACCCGCACCGTCGGCAATCACTTTCCATTGCACCTGTTGCGGCGCGTCGCCGGGCGAACCTGGCAGGCCGTCGGGGCGGTAAAAAATCTTGATCCGGGAGCGGAAGGCCATTTGCAGCACATTCATCTCCACCGGGCCTTCGGCCTTGGGCGGGATCTCTAATATGTTGAACCAGAACACCGACTCTTTATTGGCCGGCAAGGACGCCCCCGTGAACATCAGGCGCAGGCTCTGGCCTTTGCTCGGGTCAATTCGCGAGACCGGCGGCGAGAGCAAAAACGGCGCCTTGGAACTGGTGGGGCTGGACTGCACATCCCCGGTGTCGACCCAGGCTTGCACCAACGCAGGTTTCGAGCCGTTATTGTTGAGCTTTACGGTGATTTCTTTCTGACTGGCCGGGTACACCAGGCGAGTCCCGGTGATCACCACACCGGCCATGGCCTGGGAACAGACCAGCGAAGCCAGGATCAACCAGGCCCCAAACCGAACTTTCTTCACGCAAGACATAAGACACCTCCTCCGCCCTACATCAGTGCGCCGGTCACGGCGCACTGATGTGCAAGCGACTTACTTGTAGTCGATGTTGTAGGTCACAGAGCTGAGCACGGTGCCAGGGGTGGCGGCGCCGGTTGCGTAGTACTGCACGGCGTAATCCATACGCACACCGCCGGAAGCCAGGGTGTTACGCGAGGTGTTGGTTTTCTGGTTGGTGTTGCCCGCCTGAATGACGTTGCCGTTCACGGCGTCGATCAGCTGCAACTGCACCAGCGAGGCGGTACCGGTGGTGTTGTTCAGGTTACCGGTGGCGGGGTCGACGGTGGCGCCGGAGTTGAAGAACGCGGCGGCGGTGGTTGCCGTGCCCGTGCAACCGCTCAGGGTGACGTCAAAGCCTGTACGGCCTTCGGTCTTGCCGGCGACGTCGAGCAGGCTGTTGGAAATGGTCGGCAGCGTGACGGTGGCGACCGCTGGGCTGACCACACCACCAACAGAGATGGTGCAGGTCTGGCTGACCAACTCGCCGGCAAAATTGATGGTGCCATCGGCCGCAGTGGCGAACTGAGCGCCGGTTGCGCAAAACAGGGCAGCGAGGGTGAGTGCTTGAACTTTCATGGTACAGCTCCAAAGGGAAGGTTATGAACACCATCGCCAAGCCTTGTTGGGCTGCCAAACGCCGAAGCGGGTGAGCAACGAACACAACACATGTCTTGTGCGACAGGTACATCTTCCCGTGAGGAGCAGACCACTCACGTAGTATCCATCCCCGCACCTTGTAGGAAATTTCCTAGCGGATTTTTTCTCTTGCCACGCGCGGCCAATAAAAAAGCCGCAGCGTGGCGGCGGCTTTTTCACGGTGCAGTGCGATCAGGCCAAGAAGATCTCCAGGCGCTGCCCCAGCTGTTCCATGGCTTGCTGCAGCGCATCGACCGCGTCAGTCAGCACTGCCGAGTTCAACCCTTTGCAGCCAGCCTCCAGCGCCTCGCAACATTCGATCAAGGCATGCGCCTGGATGATCCTCGCACCGCCCTTGACGCGATGCGCCAAATCACTGAGACCGCTCAGGTCATGCTGGGTAAACAACCGGATCAGTTGCGCCATGTCCTGTGCATTGCTGGTTGCCAGGTCCTGCAGCAGGCTTTTGATAGCAGCGTCATCACCACGGCTCAGGTGGATCAGGCTGGTCAAGTCGATGCCGTCGATGCTCGGTAGCGGCGGTTCTTGCGCCAGGGGAGCGACCGCGCCAGCAGATACCAGGGACGCCAATCGGGCATTGAGGTCATTGAGGCTGATGGGCTTGAAGAGGCAGTCATCCATGCCCGCCTGCAGGCAGCGGTCCTTCTCTTCAGGTTGGGCGTTGGCGGTCAAACCGAGGATCATCCCGGGTGCAAGCCCCCTGCTGCGCTCTTCATCGCGGATGGCGCGGGCCAGTTCATAGCCATTCATGATCGGCATGCTGCAGTCGGTAATCACCACATCGAAATGCTGATTGCGCCAGGCGCGCAGGCCATGGGCACCGTCTGCGGCGTCGCTTACCCGGTGCCCGAGAAAGCTCAGTTGCTGGGTCAGCAACAAGCGATTGGCCGGGTAATCGTCGATCACCAATACATGCAATACCTGGGCGGCTTGAGTCACCACCACTGAGGATGGCTCAGGCTCGTCAACCGGCAGCAAGGTGGGCAAAGCGAGACGGACCTCCACTTGGGTGCCTTGCCCTAACACGCTGCTCAAGGTCAGGGTGCCGCCCATCATCTCGCACAGCGTACGGCTGATCATCAGCCCCAGGCCCGAGCCACTGCGAGCCGCCTGCCCGTGGTTGCTGGCCTGGCTGAACGGGTTGAACAAGCGTTGTTGGTCGTCAACGGAAATGCCACTGCCGCTGTCCTCGACCCTCAAGCAAAGCGCCAGCCGCTCATCATTGCGGCTAAGCTCGGCGCTGACGCTTAATCGAACTTGGCCCACGGCGGTGAACTTGATGGCGTTACTCAGCAAGTTGGAGACAACCTGCTTGAAGCGCAGAGGGTCGACCAGGACCTGGCAGTTGAGCGTGGCGTCCAGATCAAGGATCAGCCGCAGTTGCTTCTGCCGCGCCAAGCCCTCGAAGATGCGCGCCACTGACTCGACCAGCGCCAGCAGATTGGCCCGCTCCGGCGCCAGGGACAGGCGCCCGGACTCGATGCGTGCGATGTCGAGGATGTCACCGATCAGGTCCAGCAGCCCGTGGGCGGCATTGGAGGCCACCTCGATGGAGGCTCGGTCCATGTAACCTTGATCAGCTTTTTTCTGCGCCAGCTCCAACATGCCGATGATCGCATTCATCGGTGTGCGGATTTCGTGGCTCATGGTCGCCAGGAAGGTGGTTTTGGCGCGACTGGCATCGTCGGCATGGTCCTTGGCCTCACGCAAGGCCTCCAACAGGTGCTGGCGTTCGCTGATATCGATCCAGCCGCCGATCATGCCATTGACTTCACCGTCGCTGCCTCGGTACGGCAACATCCAGTGGTAGATCATCAGGACCTGGCCCGTGCCCATCGTCAGGCAACGGTCCTGCACACGCGGAACCCCTTCTTCCATCGCCTGTAAATAGTCCTCGTGGTAGCTGGCGGCCTCGCTGGGGTTACTGAGTACACCATCCATCACAGTCTTGCCGATGACGGCTTCGCGTTCGACGCCAAACACGCTCAGGTAGCCGCTGTTGCACACCACCAACCGCCCTTGGCGATCACGCACATAGATGGGGTGCGGCGTGCCATCGATCAGCACGCGCATGAACTCCAATTGATCATTCAGGGCAATCTCGGCCTGCCTGCGCGTGCGCATCAGCCTGCGCAGGTAAGCAATCCACAGCATTGCCACCAGCAACAGCACGCTTGCCAGGGCAAAGCCCTGAATGATCACCGTGCGGTTGCGCAGCCAGTAACTGTCATCCACGGCAATGTCGCTGCGCCAGCGGTTAGTGACTTCGTCCAGCTCTTCGGGCGGGATGCTCAGCAACGCTTTTTCCAGGATCGAATACAGCTCAAGGGAACCCCTGGAAGTGGCAAATGCCGTGCGCGCCAGTTGCGTGCCCACGGTGCTGGTGATGCGTAGCTGCTCCCGGTACTCACGCGCGATCATGTAGCGGGCGATGATCAACGAATTGACCGCCGCATCCGCCTTGCCATCGGCCACCAGCGCCATCACTTCCTGGGCGTTACGCCCCTCCACCAGCTCAATCCGTGGGTACTGCTCGATCACCAGGTCGCGTATCGGATTACCGTGTATCAATGCCAGCCGTTTGCCCGCCATCTCATCCAGGGTGCTTGGGCTGTTGGGTTGGGTGCGGCTGACCAACACATACGGGGTATTCAGGTAAGGCCGGGTAAAGTGCAGCACGCCCTCGCGGGACGTACTTGGCGTCAGCGTAATCAGCAGGTCGGCCTTGTTGGCACGCACTTTGTCGACCATATCGGCCACTGAAACCGCACGCGCCACGTCGAACTTCAAACCGGTGCGCAGTGACACCTTGGCCAGCACATCGGCACTGATGCCGCGAAACTCGCCCTCTTCATTGAAGAACGACAGCGGCAAGAAGCTGTCGTCAACCGCCACCCGCACTGACGGATGCGCATCCATCCAACGTTGCTCACTGGCGCTGAAGTGCAATGCCGTACGCCCGGGGATACTGCTGCCACCGGCACTCCAGCGCCGCTGGATATTCATGCGTTCGCTGATCGGAATCGCCGCCAGCGCGCTATTAAGCACGCGCTGCAGGCGCGCATTGTCGTGAGCCATGGCAAACGAGAAGTTGCTCGCTTCTACTTGGGAGAAGTCAGCCAACTGCACATTATTCAAGTAATTCTTGTTGATCAGAAAATTGGCGCTGAGCGCGTCGCCCAGGTACACGTCGGCGCTGCCGAAGGCCACCGCACCGATGGCACTCAAGGTCGAGGGAAACAGTTGCAAGGTGGCCTTGGGGTAAAACGCCTTGACCGCCTCGGGTGAGAGGTAGTGATACAGCATCGCGATTTTCTTGCCCGCCAGGTCCGGCGACAGTGCACGGCTGTCGCCTAAGCGTGTCACCAGCGCCGGCAGGTCATCGGCGTAGGCCGTCGACAGCAACAGCCCGGCATCGGCGGCCTCATAGCCGTTGGCGACGCCCAGAAAGTCCACCTCTCCCCGCTTGAGCCCGTCGATCACCTCGCCACGCGAGGCATACCGGCGCACTTCTACCCGAACACGCAATAACTCACTCAATAGCTGCGCGTAATCGGCCGTCATACCTTCATAGTCGCGGCCATTGTTGACCATGCCCAGCGGCGCATAATCCGGGTTGGAGTCGCCCAGGACCAATACATCCTTGCTGCGCAGCCAACTCCAGT
This sequence comes from Pseudomonas fluorescens, assembly GCF_900215245.1. Lineage (GTDB taxonomy): Bacteria > Pseudomonadota > Gammaproteobacteria > Pseudomonadales > Pseudomonadaceae > Aquipseudomonas > Aquipseudomonas fluorescens. The sequence goes on along the minus strand of NZ_LT907842.1, from coordinate 4,662,023 downwards.
CCGCCTCGGTAAGCACGGCCTGGTAACCATCGACATGGGAGCGCCCCAACACCTGGAACGCGCCGACCTGCGAGCCCGCCAGGGCAGCACCGTTGAGCGCCATGCCAAGTACCAGTAGCACCATCCACTTACGCAAGAGAAGGCTCATCAGATCAGGTTATTACGTTTGGCAAAGTCAGCGAGGTAGACCACAGACTTGACCTTGAGCTTTTCGATCAAGCGCGTTTTATAAGTGCTGACGGTCTTGTTACTGAGCAGCATGGCGTCACCGATCTCCTTGTTGCTCAACCCTTGGGACAACTGTTGCAAAATCGTCAGTTCACGATCGGAGAGGCTCTGGATCAACTCCAGGTCGGTGGTTTCGACATCACTGCGGCGCACCGAACTGTTGGCCAGGTTCGGAAAGAAGGTGTATCCGCCCATCACCGCCTTGATCGCTTTAATCAGTTCGTCCAGGTCATTGGTCTTGGAGATATAGCCGGCGGCACCGGCCTTCATGCAACGCATCGAGTAGAACAGTGGCGATTGAGAAGTCAGCACCAGGATCTTGCACTTGAGGTCCAGTGCACAGATTCGCGCGATGACCTCCAGGCCGTCCAACTTGGGCATGGCGATATCCAGCACGATCAGGTCGGGTTCATGCTCGCGCGCCATCTGCACCGCGTCTGCCCCGTTATCGGCTTCGGCAACGACGTCGAAATGCTCTTGCTTGAGCAGCATTTTGACCGAAGAGCGAATAAAAGGATGATCGTCCACAACTAACGCCTTAAACATAACTACCTCTGCGAGACACACCGAAACGCGCCGAGTGTGCTTAGACCCGTCGCATAAAGCAGTGGAAAAAGTGATCGATCAATACCCCGCTCAAAATACACGAGCGCGATTCAAGTGTAGAGAATATCTGGACGACCTCAGACGTTATCCAACCCCACGCGCTGACTCGCAAGGTGTGTTTCCAGCCACACCAGCAGCCGATGCCCCGCCATTGGCCGCGCCAGGTAAAACCCCTGGCCGATTTCACACCCCAGGGCCAACACACCTTCATGGGCGCGCTGAGTGCCGATGCCCTCGATCACCAAGCTCATGTCCAGCGAGCGCGCCAATGCCAACGTACTGGCGACCATGGCCTGACTGAGCGGTTCGCCAATATGGCGAACAAACTCGCCGTCGAGCTTGAGTTGATTGAAGGGCAGTTGGCAAAGCAGCTTGAGCGATGAAAAGCCCATGCCAAAGTCATCGATAGCCAGGCCGCAGCCGAGCATGCGCAGCCGCAGCAGGTTTTCCTGGATTCGCGGTGAGATATCCAGCAGACCGTTTTCCGCCAGCTCGAACAACAGCGTCGAGCCGGGAAGGCCATGGCGCAGCAACGCCTGCTGGATATGCCCCATCAACTCGTTGTTGAGCAATTGCGAAGCGTGCAGGTTGAACGCCAGTTCGAGCTGGATCTGCTGACGACGCAACACCCCAAGCAGGCTCAGGCCTTGCTCCAAAAGTTGCATGAACATCTGGTCGATCAAATCGTAGGCCAGTACGGCAGCCAGAAACTCCGCCGGCAACAGCACACCGCGGGTTGGATGCTCCCAGCGCACCAACACCTCTACCCCCGCGAGGCGCCCGGTGCCCAGCATGAATTTGGGCTGAAACCAGGCACGAAACTCACCCAGGGCCAGGCCTCGATGAATTTCCTGCTCAGTGGGCAAGGCCCTGGAGGCAGACGGACGCAGCGACGCCGTCGGCCGCTGGCAATAGCCGCGCAATAACTGGCGCAGGGCGCGCAGCTGCAATGGCTGGCTCAATACACCCAGCACGTGCAGACCGGACAGACAACGCATATGCACCACGGCGCGGCGCAACGCGGGATGGAGCTCACTGCAAAACACCACTGCACGCGCCAGGCCTGCCCGTCTGACGCGTTGCAGGAAGTCCAGGCAGTCAAGACTCCGGTCGGCCACGTCACAGAGCACGATGTCGACCCCGCCGCACGCCTGCATTTGCGCCATGGCGTGTTCGACGTCGCTGGCCTGCAGCACAGTGGGCAGCCCCAGCCGATCAAGCATCTTGATCAGAACACTGCGCTGAAAGCGTTGGCTTTCCAAAACGAGGATGCGGAGGTGAGCCATGCTTATCAACCACTTTGCAAAAGCGAAGTGGGTGATAATGACCAGGAACAATCCGATCCTAAGAAGGAAGCATCCTGTCGATCTGTAGGAAATTTCCTAGCAAAAAAACCTTACCGGCATACGCGGATCACGGATCCACCTGCGCCATCAGTTCTGGAATGCTTTCCGGCCGTCTGGCATAGCGCTGGGCCAGCGCCGCACACACCATCAACTGGATCTGGTGAAATAACATCAGCGGCAGAATCAACACGCCCATGGTCGCCCCGGCAAACAGCACCTGGGCCATCGGCACGCCCGTCGCCAGGCTTTTCTTCGAGCCGCAGAACAGGATGGTGATGCGGTCTTCCTGGCTAAAGCCGAAAGCCTTGCCGAGCACGGTGGACGCGACCAGCACCAACGCCAGCAACACACAGCACGCCACCACCAGGCCGCCGAGTTCCCACAGTGGGATCTGGTGCCAAATGCCTTCGTTGACCGCTTCGCTGAACGCCCCGTACACCACCAGCAGGATCGACCCTTGGTCGACAAACTTCAGCCAGGATTTATTGCGGCCGACCCACTCGCCAATCCAGCGCCGGGCGATCTGCCCGGCCACAAAGGGCAGCAACAGCTGCACGCTGATTTTCAGGATCGCGTCGACGGTGGAGCCCGCATCGCCGTGCACGTTGAGCAACAGCGTCACCAACAACGGCGTAAGAAAAATGCCGAACAGGCTGGAGGCCGCCGCGCTGCAAATCGCCGCCGGGATATTGCCGCGCGCCAAGGAGGTGAAGGCAATCGCCGATTGCACGGTGGCCGGCAGCGCACACAGGTAAAGCATGCCCATGTACAGGTCGTTGCCGATCAGTGGCGAGAGCAGCGGCTTGAGCGCCAGGCCCAGCAACGGGAACAGCACGAAGGTCAGGCTGAACACCAGCAAATGCAGGCGCCAGTGGCCGGCACCGGCGACGATGGCCTGGCGCGACAGCTTGGCGCCGTGCAGGAAAAACAGCAGCGCGATGGCCAGGTTGGTCACCCAGCCAAAGGCCACAGCGGTTTGACCACTGGCGGGCAGCAGGGAAGCGAGGATCACCGTGCCGATCAGGGTCAGGGTGAAGTTATCGGGCAGAAAACGCGGGCGGGTCATAAGCAAATCTTCCAGGGGTTGCCAAGAGCATCGTCGCGACTCTAACGTAATGGCTTGTTACCGACTAACGCCAATGAGCCAGTAAATGCCTCCTAAAGGACATGACAAGACGGTTCGACGCAGTGTGCCGGGGCTTTCCAGCCTGCCACGCCCGGTGTATGGGCGCACTGAATCACTGCCCAACCGGGCGCTGACGCGCCGGCACAGTCACCCGTGGGTGCAATTGTCCTACGCGATTTCCGGGGTGCTGGAGATCCAGACCAGTGTCGGCCGTTTCGTCGCACCGCCCCAGCGCGCGGTGTGGATTCCGGCGGGCATGCCGCACCGGGTGTTCAGTTCGCCGCACACGGAAATGCGCAGCCTGTACCTCGATTGCAGCGTTACCACCTGGGCGGCAGAGCGTTGCCAGGTGCTGGAGGTGAGCAGTTTGTTGCGCGAGTTGATTCGCAGTTTCAGCAAACTGCCGGTGGAATATGCCGAAAATGGGCCCGACGGGCGCCTGGCCCAAGTGGTGCTGGACCAACTTGCCGCCGCGCCGCAGGTGGACTTGATGTTGCCGTTGCCCCATGACGCGCGGCTGCGGCAGATTTATCGCAGCCTGAACCTGCACCCGGAGCAGCAGACGACGTTGGGGGCGTGGAGCCAGAAGCTGGGGGTCAGCGAGAAAACCCTCAGCCGGTTGTTCCTGAGTGACACCGGCCTGACCTTTCGCGCCTGGCGCCAGCGCCTGCGACTGCTGAGCGCCCTGCCCGCCCTGGAACAAGGCGAGCGCGTGACGGATGTGGCATTGGCGTGTGGCTATGAATCGACATCGGCGTTTATCAATGCGTTTCGCCAGCAGTTTGATGCCACACCGGGTGAATTCTTTCGCTGACTCTTAGACGACGAAGCTCCCACAAGTTGTGCGTATTTCAAGTCAAGCAGGTGACTCAGCTGCCATTCCCGCCATGGGCCTCTTCAAAGAAGTAATCCTTCCAGCTCGCCGCTTTGTTTTTCAATACACCCAATTCCTGCAACTTCTCGGCGTAGATATAGGTGCGCTGCGGCACGATGGTGAAGTCGATTTCCGGGTCCTGGACGATTTTCTCCACCAGGTCCAACGGCAGCTTGGATTCTTCTACACGGATGTACGTTTTGGCGGCGGCAGGTTTGTCGGCTTTGATGATCTGCTCGGCCTCGGCCAGGGCATCGTAGAACGCCTGGTAGGTCTTGGGGTTTTCATCGTGAAACTTCTGCGTGGTGTACAGCACGTTGAACGACGCCTGCCCGCCCAGAATGTCGTAGGAACTGAGCACCTTGTGCACGTTGGGGTTTAACAATTCCTGGTACTGGAACGGCGGGCTGGAAAAGTGCGAATTGATCTCCGAACCACCGGCAATCAACGCGGCCGTGGCATCCGGATGAGCCAGACTGATGGAGATGTCGTCGAACTTCTTATAGTTGGCCGCACCAAACTGCTTGGCGGTTTCAATCTGCAACGTGCGTGACTGGAAGCCCACGCCTGCGGCCGGCACAGCAATGCGGTCTTTCTCGGTGAAATCGTTAAGGGTCTTCACATTAGGGTTGTTGGTCAGCAGGTAGTTGGGCATCGAGCCTAACGACGCGATGGCCTTGACGTTCTGCTTGCCCTTGGTGCGGTCCCACAAGGTCAGCATCGGCGGCACACCAGCCGACACCACGTCCAGCGCACCAGCCAGCAGCGATTCATTCATCGCGGTGGCGCCGGAAATGCTGTTCCACTCCACCTGGATATCCAGGCCCTGCGCCTTGCCGTGTTTTTCGATCAGGTGCTGGTCGCGCACCACATCGAGAATCAAGTAACCGATACCGAATTGTTGAGCGATGCTGATTTTGCCCTCGGCCTGGGCGCCAGGGCTGAGCAGCGTACTCGCGGCCGCCAGGGACGCGGCCAGCAGGGTCAAGGAGGAACACTTGAAAGTCATGGGGAATCTGCCGCGTTTTCGAGAAGGTGATGAAGCCTAGCGGCGATGTTTAAGACTGGAAAAGAATATCGGGATCTATTGTTATGCAAATTATCCCCAAAAAACCGCGTGGCTGTTATTGTGCCGCGCTTTGAAAGACACCTGCCGACCTGCGAGGAGATGAACGTTGAACACTGACGATAAAATGACCGGGGACCTGTTCGAGGTGGATAAGCGCCTGTCACTCAAGCCCGTGGTGGACTTCAACGCCTACCTGCGCAGCGCCTTTGGCGACGGCCCGTGCACCTGCGTACGTTGCGCCGCGGCCAACGGCGATGAGACCGGCTATGCGTTCCAGCACACCTTCCACTTCGACGGTAAACCCAGCCACCGCCGCTTCGCCTCTACGGCGGGCAGTGATGTGTTGATGGCGCTGAAAAAAGCATGGTTGTCGTACACCAAAGCCGAGCTGCCGCTCAGTGGTGTATTGCTGCTGGAGACGGTGAAGGAGTTTGTTGAACCGCAGTTGCACAAGCGCCTGACGCCGCTGTTTCTGGCCAGTGAGCTGGTCAAGGATGTGGATGGGCAGTTGCTGGTTCAGCCGCAGGCGAGTTGAACCCACTCGAGAACTCTTCAGAAATAAAAAGCACTGCTCTACTTACCAAGCAGTATAAAAAACTGTCAATTCTCACAGTATGAAACCTATTCGTCCTGCCTTATTTTCAGTCCATTCAGGCCGTAACTTTCTAGACAGCCCGACCAGCGCCTGAATAATTGCTCACTCAATTAAGGATGATCAAAATGACTTTGAAATATGGCACTCAAGGCGACATTTCCGGTGACCTCGCCGGTGCGGACGATGTGACTGTAATTGCTCTACTGGCCACCATGATGGGACGCTTTAGGGTTCTTCCAAACGCCCGGCCTGGTGCAACGGTTTTGATCGTTACCCAAGACTGTCAGAACGGAGAACTCACGACGACGAACATTACTGGCTACGCGCCTGATACCATCCATTATCTAAAGAGAAATCATGTGTATCATCTGACGTCCAAGGGTTCGACCTGGGATATGACAATCCGGGATCTGCAATCGGGCAATGGCTACGGCCCCGTCAATATCCCACCCGCCTCTCAGTAATGCCCCTTAAACGGACCAGTCATCCGTTCTAAACCTGAAAAACGGCACGCAAGCGTGCCGTTTTGTGATCACGAACCCGTGATTACTTACGCGCCGCCTCCCACTGCTTCAACAGATCACCATAAGCCACGGTTTCACCTTTAGGCTTTTCATTCGCCAGCTTAGGCTTCGGCGCACCCGGTTGGTCAAACCAGTATTGGGCATCACGCTCGGGGTTCATTTTCGGGCCACACACCGGCTGCACCTTGGAGCGTTCCAGGCGCGTCATGATCGCGTCCTGTTCCTTGGCCAGGTTGTCCAGCGCCTGTTGCGGGGTTTTCTCGCCGCTGGCGGCGGCCGCGATGTTGCTCCACCACAGTTGCGCCAGGCGTGGATAGTCCGGCACATTGGTGCCGGTCGGGGTCCACTCCACCCGGGCCGGGCTGCGGTAGAACTCCACCAGGCCGCCGAGTTTGGGCGCCAGGTCGGTCATGGCCTGGGAGTTGATGTCGGACTCACGAATCGGCGTCAGGCCCACGATGGTTTTTTTCAGTGACACTGTTTTCGACGTCACGAACTGCGCATAGAGCCAGGCCGCGAGTTTTTGCTTCTCGGGTGTCGATTTGAGGAAGGTCCAGGAACCCACGTCCTGATACCCCTTCTTCATGCCCTTTTCCCAATAAGGCCCGACGGGCGATGGGGCCATGCGCCATTTCGGTGTGCCATCGGCGTTCACCACTGGCAAGCCCGGTTTGGTCATGTCGGCGGTGAACGCGGTGTACCAGAAAATTTGCTGGGCGATGTTGCCTTGGGACGGCACCGGGCCGGATTCGGAGAAGGTCATGCCCGCCGCTTCCGGTGGTGCGTAGGCTTTCATCCAGTCCACGTATTTTTGCGTGGCAAACACGGCGGCCGGGCCGTTGGTATCGCCGCCACGGGTAACGCTGGAGCCCACCGGGTGGCAGTCCTCCACGCGAATGCCCCATTCGTCCACCGGCAAACCGTTGGGCAGGCCTTTGTCGCCTCCGCCGGCCATGGAGAACCAGGCATCGGTGAAGCGCCAACCCAGCGACGGGTCTTTCTTGCCGTAGTCCATGTGCCCGTAGATACGCTTGCCGTCGATCTCCTTGACGTCCTCACTGAAGAATTTGGCGATGTCTTCATAGGCCGACCAGTTCACCGGCACGCCGAGGTCGTAGCCATATTTTTCCTTGAACTTGGCTTTCAGCTCCGGACGCTCGAACCAGTCCGCGCGGAACCAGTAGAGGTTGGCAAATTGCTGGTCGGGCAATTGGTAGATTTTGCCGTCCGGCGCCGTGGTGAACGAGATGCCGATAAAGTCTTTGATATCCAGGGTCGGCGAGGTGAAGTCCTTGCCTTCATTGGCCATCAGGTCGGTGATGGATTCAGTTTTGCCATAGCGAAAGTGCGTACCGATCAAGTCGGAATCGTTGACCCAGCCGTCATAGATATTCTTGTCGGACTGCATCTGGGTTTGCAGCTTCTCCACCACGTCGCCTTCCTGCAGCAGGTCGTGGGTCAGCTTGATGCCGGTGATTTCGCTGAAGGCCTTGGCCAGCACCTTGGATTCGTACTCGTGGGTGGTGAGGGTTTCCGACACCACGTTGATCTTCATCCCACGGAACGGCTCCGACGCCTTGATAAACCACTTCAACTCTTCGAGCTGCTGATCGGCCGTCAGCGTGGACGGTTTGAATTCGCTGCCGATCCATTTTTTTGCGGCATCTTCATACGCATCGGCCCAGGCCGTAGCGCTCAAACCGCTGAGGGCCATGACGGCGGCCAATGAAATGCTATGTCGCAGCTTATTGTTTTTATTCAACATAGAGACCTCCTGGTTGTTTATTCACGGAGCACTAGCCCCAACGCATCACACACAACAGCCACACCAGGGACAGCGCGGTCGCCACCCAGATGCTCCAGCCGGTTACGCCGATCACCAGCAGATGCAGGTAGGCGCTGCCGAGAAGACCGATAAACAAGCGATCACCACGGGTGGTGCTGATCGGCAACAAACCACGGCGCGGGATGCTCGGCGAACGCAGTTCCCAGGTGGTCATACCCACCAGCAACAGGGCAATCGCCGCAAAGAACAACGCGGTGGGGGTGGTCCAGGCCATCCATTCCATCATCGACTCCTTTAGACCCGGCCCAGGGCAAAGCCCTTGGCCACGTGGTTGCGAACAAACCAGATCACCAGCATGCCGGGCAGAATGGTCAACACCCCCGCCGCCGCCAGTACGCCCCAATCGATACCCGATGCCGACACCGTACGGGTCATCACCGCGGCGATGGGCTTGGCGTTGACCGAGGTCAGCGTGCGTGCCAGCAACAGTTCGACCCAGGAAAACATGAAGCAGAAAAACGCGGTAACGCCGATGCCGGAACCGATCAGCGGGATAAAAATCTTCACGAAAAACTTCGGAAAACTGTAGCCGTCGATGTAGGCGGTTTCGTCGATTTCCTTAGGCACCCCGGACATGAAACCTTCCAGAATCCACACCGCCAACGGCACGTTGAACAAGCAATGCGCCAACGCCACCGCGATATGCGTATCGAACAGGCCGATCGACGAATACAGCTGGAAGAACGGCAGCAAGAACACCGCCGGAGGCGCCATGCGGTTGGTCAGCAGCCAGAAAAACAGGTGTTTGTCGCCCAGAAAGCGATAGCGCGAAAACGCATAGGCCGCCGGCAGTGCCACGCTCAGGGAAATCACCGTGTTCAGGCTCACGTAATACAGTGAGTTGAGGTAGCCGGTGTACCAACTCGGGTCGGTGAAGATCACCTTGTAGTTGGCCAGGGTGAAGTCCTGCGGAAACAGTGTCAGCCCGCCGAGGATTTCAGTGTTGCTCTTGAACGACATGTTCAGCAGCCAGTAGATCGGCACCAGCAGGAACAGGATGTAGATCAGCAGGGGGATCACTTTCTTCATAGGCATAAGACGCTTGCTCATGTTGGCAGCCTCAGCGGTTCGCGTCGGAATGGGTCATGGCGGTGTAGAACAGCCAGGACACCAACAGGATGATCAGGAAATACACCAGGGAAAACGCCGCCGCCGGGCCCAGGTCGAATTGACCTACGGCCATCTGGGTCAGGGTCTGGCTCAGGAAGGTGGTGGCGTTCCCGGGCCCGCCGCCGGTGAGTACAAAAGGCTCGGTGTAGATCATGAAGCTGTCCATGAAACGCAACATCACCGCGATCAGCAGCACGCTTTTCATCTTCGGCAACTGAATATGTCGGAACACCGCCCAGGCGGACGCACGATCAATCCGCGCGGCCTGGTAGTACACGTCCGGAATCGCCCGGAGCCCCGAGTAACACAGGAGTGCCACCAGGGACGTCCAGTGCCACACATCCATCACCAGCACAGTGACCCAAGCGTCCATGGTGTTGGCGGCATAGTTGTAGCTGATGCCCATGGCGTTGAGGGTTGAACCGAGCAAACCGATATCCGCACGGCCGAAGATCTGCCAGATGGTGCCCACCACGTTCCACGGAATCAGCAGCGGAATCGCCAGAATGATCAGCACCAGCGAGGACCAGCGGCCCTTGGTCGGCATGGTCAGGGCAATGGCGATACCCAGCGGAATTTCGATCAGCAGCACGCACGCCGAATAGATGAACTGGCGCAGCAAGGAGTCGTGCAGGCGCGGGTCGAGCAGCACCTGTTTGTACCAGTCGGCACCGACAAAGTAGCGGCTGGACTGGTCAAAAATGTCCTGCACCGAATAGTTGACCACCGTCATCATCGGAATCACCGCACTGAACGCCACCAGCAGGAACACCGGCAACACCAGCCACCAGGCCTTGTTGTTCTGCACCTTGTTCATGGCAGCACCTCCAGCAGGTAATCGTCGGCATACACCATCAACCACTGCGCGGGAAAGCTGATCGAGGCGTTGCCTTCGGGCACCGGTTTGTCTTCGGCCAAGCGCACTTTCAACGGCGTACCGTCGAGGTTGAGGGTGACGATTTTGTAGGTGCCCAGGTCTTCCACATGGATGACGTCGGCCTGCAGGGCGTCGGGGTTGTACTCGTCCCACACGTGGATAAATTCCGGGCGGATGCCGACCTGCAGCTTTGTGTAGTTGGTCTCACGGAGACGTTGCTGCAAGGCCTCGGATAACGGCAGCAGCGTCCCGGCAAAACGTACCCCACCGGCCTCGGCCTGCACTTCGATCAGGTTCATCCCAGGGCTGCCGATGAAATAGCCGACAAACGTGTGGCTGGGCCGCTCGAACAACTCACGCGGCGTGCCGAACTGCACGATTTGCCCGCCGTACATCACCGCGATCTTGTCGGCAAACGTCGAGGCTTCGAGCTGGTCGTGGGTCACGTAGACCATGGTGATATTGAACTGCTCATGGATCTGCTTGAGCTTGCGCCGCAGTTTCCATTTGAGGTGTGGGTCGATCACCGTCAGCGGTTCATCGAACAGGATCGCCGACACGTCGTCGCGCACCAGGCCACGGCCCATAGAGACTTTTTGTTTTTCATCGGCGGTGAGGTTGCGCGCCTTTTTGCCCAGCAGGTTTTGCAGGTCGAGGACTTCGGCAATTTCCTGCACCTTGCTGTGAACTTTCGCCTCGGCCATGCCCTGGTTACGCAAAGGGAACGCCAGGTTGTCGAACACCGTCATGGTGTCGTACACCACCGGGAACTGGAACACCTGGGCGATGTTGCGTTTTTCCGGGGTCAAGTCGTTGACCACGGCGTGATCGAACAGCACCTGGCCTTCCGAGGGGCTGAGCAGGCCCGAGATGATATTGAGCAGGGTCGACTTGCCGCAGCCCGACGGCCCGAGCAAGGCGTAGGCACCGCCCTGCTCCCAGACGTGGTTCATTTCCCGAATGGCGTAGTCCTCGGGGCCATTGGGCGCAGGGTTGTAGCTGTGCGCGAGGTTCTGCAAGTGGATCTCGGCCATCAGGCAACCCTCGACACGCGGCGCCCGGGGGCCTGGACCAAACGGCCCTGACCATCGAACACAAACAGTTTATGGGTGGGGATATACACGCGGATCGGTGCGTCAACGTCGTACTCGTGTACCCCAGGCAGGTGCAGCACCAGCAGGAAATGTTCGCTGCGCACATGCAGGAAGGTTTCCGAGCCGCTGATCTCGGCGACCTCCACAGTCACCGCCAGCTCCAGGTCGTCGTCATTGCTCGGCACCAGGCTGATGTGGCTGGGGCGCACGCCAAAGCGGAACTCGCCTTCGCCGATGGGGCGCAGGTCGACGTTCAGCGGGAAGTGCACGACATTGGCAAAGCTCACTTCATTGCCGCTGATACGCCCCGGCATCAGGTTGATCGGCGGCTCGGAAAACAGCTCGGCGGCCAGCACGGTCTGCGGCTGGTGATACACCTCGGCGGCCTTGCCGCTTTGGATCACCCGGCCTTCGTGGAGGATGGTGGTGGTGCCGCCCAAGGCCAGCGCCTCGTTGGGCTCGGTGGTGGCATAGATGGCGATGGTGTGGCGAGCCTTGAACAGTTCGCGCATTTCCTGACGCAGCTCTTCGCGCAGTTTGTAGTCCAGGTTCACCAGTGGCTCATCGAACAGGATCAACTCGGCATCTTTGACCAGTGCACGGGCCATGGCTGTGCGTTGCTGCTGGCCACCGGAGAGTTCCAGCGGGTGGCGCTGGAGGAATTTCTCGATGCGCAGCATCTTCGCGGTTTCGAGCACTTTGCTCTGGATCAGCTCGTGGGACACCCCGGCCTGGCGCAACGGCGAGGCGATGTTTTCGAACACGGTCATGGTCGGGTAATTGATGAACTGCTGGTACACCATCGACACGTTGCGCAAGCGCACCGGCTTGTGCGTGACATCCACGCCATTCATCAGGATGCGACCGCTGTCGGGCTTGTCCAGACCCGCCATCAAGCGCATCAGGCTGGTCTTGCCGGACAGCGTGCGGCCGAGCAATACGTTGAAGGAGCCGGCTTCGAAACGCAGGCTGGCGTCGTCGATCCAGGTTTGGCCTTCGACGACGCGGGAGACATGTTCCAGGGTCAATGACATGACACGCCCTTTTTATTATTGGAATGAATCTGCCCACTCGTCAGAGCGAATTCCATGCCATAAATGCCAGGTGCTTGATCCGTAACGAAATGGGCCCAATACGCTGCTCAGGCGTGAACACAACTGAACACCGAAGGCTGAACAACTGAACAGTCACGGGTTGACAATGAACAGTTCTGAACAACAATTGATGGGCGTCGCCGAGCTAAATGTGGGAGCCGGCTTGCTCGCGATAGCGGTGTGTCCGTTAACAGATTCAGTGGCTGAACCAGCGCCTTCGCGAGCAAGCCCGCTGCCACATTTTTGAACCTGCTGCTCCAGCTAGCGTTTGCAAGCCTCTATAACAATAAAAAGAAGGTCGCCCTCATGGCCGAACCCCAGGCTCACGACACCCTTATCCAGGATTCCTGGCGCCGTTGCCGCGCATTTGGCCTGGACCACCAGAGCGCACCGAGCTTCGACCAACTGCCTGCCGAAGGCATCAGCCAATTGCTGGAAAGCCAGCATTCCCTGGTGCAAACCACCCATCAGGAAGTGCTGCCCTACTACGAAAACATCCTGAGCAATTCCAACTGCCTGATCATGCTGGCCGACAACCAGGGCCAGGTCCTGACGTCGTGGGGCACCCAGCGGTTTATCGAGCCGAAACTGGCGCACGGTTTCAATGCCGGCGCCAGTTGGCGCGAGCGCTCCACCGGCACCAATGCCATCGGCACTGCGCTGGCCTGTGCCCAGGCGGTGCATATCGAGCACGACGAACACTTCCTTAAAGCCAACCGTTTCATGACCGGCTCGGCGGCGCCGATCTTCGATGCCCAGCGCGAAATCATTGCCGTGCTGGATGTGTCCAGCGACAGCTACCTGCCGCCCTCCCACACCCTGGGCATGGTCAAGATGATGAGCCAGACCGTGGAAAACCGGCTGATCCTCAACCTGTTTCGCGGCGAGCATTTTCAACTGACCTTCAACACCGGCCTGAACAACCTCGACAGCCAATGGGCCGGCCTGCTGATCTTTGATGAAAGCGGCCAAGTGCTGTCGGCCAACCGCCGTGCCGATAACTTGCTGGGCATCAGCTTGTCGCGGGTACTGATCGACAGTTTGTTCAAGGTGTCGTTGCTGGAACTGCTGAATCAGCCGGAGGGGCTGCCGTTCTCCCTGCAGGCGGCCGGACGCAATCGGTTCCAGTGTTTACTGAAGCGGCCAAGCAAAATGCCGGTGCAGGCGCGCGTCTTCAGTGCGCCCAAACCCAGCGCTCCCGCACCGGCGACGCCGGCCGCGATCAGTCTCAAGACCCTGCACTTTGGCGACATCCGCGTGGAAAAAGCCGTGCGCCAGGCCGAGCGATTACTGGAAAAGGACATTCCGCTGCTGATCCACGGCGAGACCGGCGTGGGCAAAGAGGTCTTTGTCAAAGCCCTGCACCAGGCCAGCTCACGCAGCCGGCAGGCGTTTATCGCCGTGAACTGTGCGGCGATTCCGGCTGAGCTGGTGGAATCGGAGCTGTTCGGCTACGAAAAAGGCGCCTTCACCGGCGCCAACCAGAAAGGCAGCATTGGCCTGATCCGCAAGGCCGATAAAGGCACCCTGTTTCTCGACGAAATTGGCGATATGCCACTGCCGACTCAGGCCCGTCTGCTGCGTGTATTGCAGGAGCGCTGCGTACAGCCGGTGGGCAGCAGCGAGCTGTTCCCGGTGGACTTGCGGATCATTTCCGCCACCAACCGCGCGCTGCGCGAGTGGGTGCAGGCCGGGCGCTTTCGTGAGGACTTGTTTTACCGCATCGGCGGCCTGACCCTGGAGTTGCCGCCGCTGCGCGAGCGCACCGACAAGCGGGCGCTGTTCCAGCAATTGTGGCAGCAACACCGCGAACCGACCCAGTGGGCCGGGCTGAGTACCGAGGTGCTGGCGTTATTCGAGCAACACCCGTGGCCGGGCAACTTGCGTCAGGTCAGCAGTGTGTTGCAGGTGGCGCTGGCAATGGCCGAGGAGCAGCCGGTGCGCCCGGAGCATCTGCCGGATGATTTTTTTGTGGACCTGCAGCGGCCGACGCCATTGCCCACCCATGAGCGTTTGGATGACAGCACCGACCTGACGCAACGCCTGCTGGCAGCAGGCGGGAATATTTCCCACCTGGCGCGGGAGCTGGGGGTCAGCCGCACTACGTTGTACAAACGCCTGCGGCAGAACGAAGGCTGATCGGCAGCGCTCGCCTCGACGGTGCTTAACGCCAGCGCCATGACACGCCGGTGTAAATGCCCCGACCGTCGGCCGGCGTGGATCGCGCAACATCCATCCCCTTGTCGTCGTAACCCGGCGTGACGGTGTTGGCATAGCGCCGGTTAGTGAGGTTGCGCAGGTCGACCCAGGCTTGCCAGTCCTGCTTCGGTGCGTCGTAGCCGAAGGTGGCGCCAAGTGTGGTGTAGGCCGCAGCAAAGTAGGAGTTGGCGTAGTCCACCGCCACGCGTGATGCATGCTCGGTGTTCAGACTGGTGTAGAAACCGGTCGGATGGCTGTAGCGCAGTTGCGCCTGGTAGTAATGTTTGGGGATGCCCGGCAAGGTGTTGTCGCCGAAACGGTCATCGTCGCGGTAGTGGAAGTCGCTGAAGGTGTAGGCCTGGCGCAGGTCAAGCTGGCCGTTGCGGCCGCCGTCCCACAGCGGGCTGAGCAGGCCCAGCTCCACGCCTTGATGCACGGTGGGGCTGGCGTTGGACTCGGCGACAATCGCACTGCTGTTGGCGGTTTGGGCCTGGGTTTCGACCGTGAGCAATTCGTGGCGCACTTCGGAGCGGTACAGCGCCAGGTCCCACTGGCCGAACCACTGCTCGCCACGCCCGCCGATCTCCAGGGTGGTTGCGGTCTGATTGCGCAAACTCACGCCTTCGCGTTGCAAACCGGTGGCCGGGCCGCTGCCGGGGGCAAAGTATTTATTCGAACCCCAGATCATCGACCACGCGTGCGGCGGCTCGACTGAGCGGCTCAGGTTGCCGTACACCTGCAACTGTGGGGTGAAGTCATACCGCAGGCCAATGCGGGGTGCGTAATCCCAATCATGTTGACTGAGCGGCGCCTGGCCTTCGGGATAGGTGACCTGGGTTTCGCGGCGCGTGTAAATCGCGGCCAGGCCAGTGGTCAGCCACAGGTCCGGGACCAATTCCAGTTCGTTGCCGACATGCAGCACGCTGTCGGAGCCCAAATAGCTGTAGTCGCGAGTCTTGGTGCCGGGGGCATACGGCGCAGTGTTACCGGCCGGGGTACGCACGTATTCAGAGGCGCCGTTGTTCGGCATCGCCTGGGTGGTGCGCAGGCCAATCGTGGTGTTGCTGTCGTGGCCGAACAGACTGTCCTGGCGGAGGTAGTTCAGGGTGCCGCTGACGTCGGTGTAGGCGACTTTCAGGCGGTTGGTGCCTTCGCGCAGGTCCATCGGGTAGTCGTGATAGGCCAGCCCGACTTCGACGCGCGACTGATCGTCCAACTGCAAGGTGGTCTTGTTGGCGATCCACGTCGAGCCGGGCTGCAGG
This sequence comes from Pseudomonas fluorescens, assembly GCF_900215245.1. Taxonomy (GTDB): domain Bacteria; phylum Pseudomonadota; class Gammaproteobacteria; order Pseudomonadales; family Pseudomonadaceae; genus Aquipseudomonas; species Aquipseudomonas fluorescens. The sequence continues at coordinate 4,646,173 of NZ_LT907842.1, read as the reverse complement.
CGTTTGGAATCGCGGGCGGCATTCAGGCTGTTGGCCGCGCTCGGGTCGTGACTGATCTGGTAGCGCGTCAGTTTGCCGGGTGAGTCGTTGCTGGTTTCGCGGTAACGAAAATAGAAACGCGTCTCCAGGTCCGGGTTGAAACGGTAACCGAAGTTCGCCGCGACGCCCTTGCCGCTGCCGGCGCTCTGGTGCTGGTAGCCGTCGGATTCGGCGTCGGTGAGGCTGATGTAGTAGTCAGCGTCCCCGAGCACCTGGCCGGAACTGATCTCGCGCTGGGCATAGCCGCGGCTGCCTGCTTCATAACGTACTTGCAGCGTGGGCGCGTCATAGCCGGTATGGGTGATGTAGTTGACCGAGCCGCCCAGGGCCAGCGCGCCCTGATCAAAGCCGTTGGCGCCGCGCAGCACCTCGACGCGGCTTTGCCACAGGGGGTCCTTGAGCTCGTAAGGTGTACCGCCCGGGCCGGTCAGCGGCAAACCGTCGAACATTTCATACAGCCCGGACGCATGGGCGCCGGGGCTGCGGTTCAATCCGGAACCGCGAATCGAGAGCTTCACGCCTTCATTGTTCGCCGCCTTGGCGTACACCCCAGGCTGGTACTTGAACACGTCTTCGTTAGTGCTCACCCGGCCCTGTTGCACGCGGCTCATGTCGATGTAGTTGGTGCCACCGGGCACGCTTTTCAGCTGCGCCTGGGCGACTTCACCCGCGCTGGCCTCGCTGCTGGTGACTTCGACGGGCGCCAGTTGCAGTGTTTCGGCGTGCGCCAGTGAACTGAGGGTCAAGGCGGCGAACAGGAGCGGAGGTTGGCGCAACAGCATGGTCAGGTCCTTGGAATTCGGGGGCGTGACAGGCTCGGGTTATGCCGGAGCCCATCAGGCGAACAGTGATGGGAAGCCAGGCACGCTCACCGGGTCACGCGTTATTAACGGACCAGACCCTTCCCACAACAACGTCGGACCGGGTTTGCTTTTTAGGCCCAGCTCAGACGGCGGTGTGCGGTGTGACGTCCTACCCGCAACGCTTGGATCGAACGCAAAACGCCGCGAATAATCGGGGCGTTTCTTAGGGCGTGGGACCTGTCAGCGGATGCAGCACACCACGACACCCCCATAAACACAGGAACGAACATTCGCTTCAGGCCCCGGGGCTGGTTTCTGAAAGGTCCAGCGTCTGCATGAAGTCATCCGCCTCCGTCCCCGGCGGGAACCGGAACCCATACATCTCATCGCAGGCCAATATGCGCGCGAGGGTGTCGCGCAGCTGCACCTCGCTCGGCGCGTCACGCAGCAGTTTCTGTGCCGGCAGTAACAGCTCAGCGCGAACGCCCTGGGCGCTCGCGACGTCGATGACGGCAAAGAGGATAAATCGCAGGCGAACTTCGCGATCAGTTGACCCAAGCGTTTTTCGCTTACCCAAGGTAGGCACTCGTCGTTAAGAAAAGTCCGAGGCTATGGCCGACCCAGGGTGTGTTTCAAGCGAAGGGGACCAAGATAGGCCGTTTCCTACACGGGAAACGGAAACACCGCACTACCCGGTCCCGCAACGCGTCACTGCACCGGCAAGAAGTTCATCAGCAGCAAGCTCTGCGCGTAATTGAGCGCGACACGTCGGTAACGCTCATCGAGCATCTGGGCGAGCAGGTCCAGGCGCGCGACCACCTTGCCGAACTCAACGGCAAAACTGAGGTTGCTGCCCTCCTCCGATATTTCATTGGAAAACAGCAGCAACACACCATTGGCATCCTGACGCTGGCTGAGCAGCCAGGTGGCTTTCTCGATATTGCGCGCGGCGTTGCTGACAAATTGCGGGTTGATCGAATCGGTCATATAAAACTGCAAGCGACCGCCATGGGCCGTCACCAGCATGCTGCCGATTGCATAGATGAATGCCCCGACCCGGTCGCCGCGAAATTCCGGGCTCAATGAATAGCTTAAGGCTGCCAGGTCACGGCGATCCCCCAGCGCGGGCAGTGATTGACGGCTCTCGATGGCCTGACGGATGGCCCGCGCAGCACTGACCGCATCCGGGTAGCCGGACTGACGCCACTGGTTGGGGTTGCGCAGGTAGAGCTTGTTCATCAACAGATACAAGCTTTGCAGGTTGTCACGCATGCTCAGGGTTGCCATGCGATCGACACTGGTTTGAAAGAACTCGTCCGGTTTGCCATCGCTGAACTGCCTGGCGATGTCGCGCCCCTGTTGCTGGCTGCAACCGCTCAAACTGAATACAAACACCGCTGCCAACAGCAGCGGCCATCGCGTGATAAAAGCTATAAACGTTGGATCCATCGGCACCGGTTCTGGCTGCTGTCCACGCGCTGAATGAGCGTGGTCGTGACAGGGATAGATCAAGAGAATCAAAAAAAGTGCGACCAGCAGGCCTGGATCAGCAAAGGCCTACAGGCGCGGGGACCGTCATCAAGCGTGCAATCCTCTTGAATACTTGCCTGATCCTGCGAGTTATCGATGAGGGTATAGATAGCCCTTGCACCGTGGTCTAGAGTGCAACGATGGGCAATTTATAAGAAAAGCCACATCAACCGATGATCAGCAGGTGAACCATGCAATTACGTATCAACCAAAAAGCCTATGAGGTCGATGCCGACGCCGACACGCCATTGCTATGGGTGATCCGCGATGACCTGGGGATGACCGGCACCAAGTACGGCTGCGGCCTGGCGCAGTGCGGCGCCTGCTCGGTACTGGTGGACGGTAATGTCGTGCGCTCCTGCGTCACACCGGTGGCCGCAGTGGTCGGCCGTGAAGTCACCACCATCGAGTCGATTGAAGCCGATGACGTGGGCAAGCGCGTGGTCGCGGCCTGGGTCGAACACCAAGTGGCGCAATGCGGTTACTGCCAGTCGGGACAGGTGATGGCCGCTACCGCGCTGCTCAAGCACACCCCCGCGCCCACGGACGCGCAGATCGAAGCCGCCATGATCAACCTGTGCCGCTGCGGCACCTACAACGCCATCCGCACGGCCGTGCACGAGCTGGCCGCCCAACCTGCCAGGACGGAGAGCGCTTGATGACTACGCGCAACCCACCACTCGACGCGCCATTGGGCGAGCCGATCAATCTGTCCCGTCGGCGCTTTCTGGCCAGCACCGCCGTCGGTGCGCTGGTCATCGGCTTCGGCCTGCCGCTGGGTGCGTCCAGGGCTTATGCCGCAACGGGCGGCCCCGCAGAACGCGGGACCCAGGTGCCGGCATTTCTCGAGATTCGCCCGGACGGCAGCGTGCGCCTGCTCAGCCCCTTCATGGAAGGCGGGCAAGGCACCCACACCGCGATGGCGCAGATTGTCGGCGAAGAACTGGATGCCGACCCGGCCACCTTCGTGGTTGAAGCCGCACCGCCCGGGGAAGCCTATGTGGTGATGGAAAACGGCATGCGCATCACCGGTGGCAGCATGTCCATCCGCATGAGCTACCCAACCATGCGCCGCCTCGGCGCCCTCGCCCGCGCCATGTTGCTGCAGGCCGGCGCCGAGCAATTGGGCGTGCCCTTAGCCCAACTGACCACGCAGCCCGGCCGCGTCGTACACGCCGCTTCCGGCCGCTCGCTGGGTTACGGTGAGTTGGCCGGTCGGGCCCTGGACATGCCGGTGCCCGACCCGGCCACGATTACGCTGCGCGACCCGAGCCAGTTCCGCTGGATCGGCAAGCCGGTCAAACGCCTGGATGCCTACGACAAATCCACCGGCAAGGCCCAATACAGCATCGACCTTAAGGTCGACGGCATGCTCCACGCCGCCGTCCAGCATGCGCCACGCCTGGGCATGACCGTCGGCAGCCTGCGCAACCAGTCACAGGTCGAGGCCATGAAAGGCGTGCACTCGGTTCACCAACTGCCGGGCGCCGTGGCGGTCGTTGCCGAACGCTGGTGGCATGCCAAGCGGGCGGTGGAGGCGATCCAGGTGGAATGGCTGGAAGCGGCCGCCGGTTCGAGCGTGCGCGCGATGCCTGCGGACTTCTCCAGCGACAAGTACCGCGACTTCCTTGCCGCCCAACAGGGCCCGGCCCGTGACGACGAAAACGAGGGCGACGTGGCCGGCGCGCTGACCAACGCCAAGACCAAAATTGAAGCGACCTACCACAACCAGTACCTCAACCACGCCCAGCTGGAGCCGCCTTCGGCCCTGGCGCGCTTCAACCCCGATGGCTCGCTGGAAGTGTGGCTGCCCAACCAGGCGCCGGATATGTTCCGCGCCGACATGGCCAAGCGCACCGGGCTCTCCATCGAACAAATCACCCTGCACTCGCCGCTGCTGGGCGGCTTTTTTGGCCGGCATTTCCTGTACGACTCGGCCAACCCCTACCCGCAGGCCATCGCCTTGGCCAAGGCGGTAGGCCGCCCGATCAAACTGATCTGGAGCCGCGAAGAAGAGTTCCTGCGCGATGTGTTGCGCCCGGTCGCCGTGGTCAAGTTCCGCGCCGCGCTGGACGACAAAGGCTTGCCGGTGGCCATTGAGGCGGTGAGCGCTACCGAAGGCCCGTCCGAAGCCATCGCCGGCAAACAGGGCGAAAAACTCGACCCCACGGCGCTCGAAGGGTTGTCGGGCAAGTCCTACGCCATCCCCAACAAACGCATCGCGCAGATCTACGTCAAGGGCCCGGCCATGCTCGGCTACTGGCGTTCGGTGGGCAACTCGCTCAACGACTTCTTCTACGAAGCGTTCCTCGACGAACTGGCCGACAAAGGCGGCCACGACCCCTACGAACTGCGCCTGCACCTGCTGCGCGACAACAAGCGGCTGACCACCCTGCTGCAAGCGGCCGGCGAGTTGTCCGGTGGCTGGAAACGGGGCCCCTACACCGCCGAGGACGGCACCCGCCGGGCGCGCGGCGTGGCCATGGCCTCGCCGTTCGGCTCGCACGCGGCGGTGATCGCCGAAGTGTCGATCGAAAGCGGCCAGGTCAAGGTGCACCATATCTGGGAAGCCATTGACCCGGGCAGCATCGTCAACCCGGCAATCGTCGAGGCGCAGGTCAATGGCGCCGTGGCGTTGGGCTTATCTCAAACGTTGCTGGAGGAAGCGGTGTACGTGGATGGCAAACCACGGGCGCGCAACTACGACCTTTATCCGATCCTGCCGCCCTCGCGCATGGCGCAAGTGCATGTTCGGATCGTCGAGAGTGGCGAAAAGATGGGCGGCATCGGTGAACCGCCGTTACCCGCAGTGGCGCCAGCCGTGGCCAATGCGGTGGCGCACCTGACCGGCCAGCGTATCCGCAGCTTGCCATTGAGCCGATACACCTTCAGCTAACCGACAGGGAATGCCCATGAACAACCGACGATTGGCTGCAACCGCAGGCTGGCTGGCGCTGGCCTGCGTGGTCGTGGCCGGGCTACTGGCGTGGTACGTCACCCGCCAGCCCGCCTCACCGCTGGAACAACCACACACCACCGGCTTCGACCCGGCCCTGGTCAGCCGTGGCGAGTACGTGGCGCGCCTCAGCGACTGCGTGGCCTGCCACAGCCTGCCGGGCAAGGCACCGTTCGCCGGCGGCCTGGAGATGGCCACCCTGCTGGGCGCCATTCACGCCACCAACATCACCCCGGACCGCGACACCGGCATCGGCGCCTACACCGCAGCCGACTTCGACCGCGCCGTGCGCCACGGGGTTGCGCCGGGTGGCCGACGGCTCTACCCAGCCATGCCCTACCCGTCTTATGCCAAGCTCAGCGATGACGACATGCGCGCGCTGTACGCGTTTTTCATGCAAGGCGTAGAACCGGCCAAGCAGCCCAACATCCCCAGCGACATTCCCTGGCCACTCAACCTGCGCTGGCCCATCGCCCTGTGGAACGGCGTGTTCGCCCCGAACGCCACCTACGCCGCCAAACCCGGCCAGGACGCGCTGTGGAACCGTGGCGCCTACATCGTCCAAGGCCCGGGCCACTGCGGCAGTTGCCACACGCCCCGCGGCCTGGCCTTCAACGAGAAGGCGCTGGACGAGAGCGGCGCGCCGTACCTCGCCGGCGCGTTGCTCGACGGTTGGTACGCGCCGAGCCTGCGCCAGGACCCCAACACCGGGTTGGGCCGTTGGAGCGAGCCTGAAATCGTGCAGTTCCTCAAGGTCGGGCGCAACAAGCATGCGGTGGTCTACGGCTCGATGACCGAAGCGTTCAACAACTCCACGCAGTTCATGGCCGATGAGGACCTGGCGGCGATCGCGCGTTACCTCAAGTCACTGCCTGGCGATCCGCAACGTGATGGCAGTGCCTGGCAGTACCAGGCCGTGGCCGCCGACGCGCGCCCGGACCTCCCCGGTGCGCACACCTACGCGACCCGCTGCGCGTCCTGCCATGGCCTCGACGGCAAGGGCCAACCCGAGTGGATGCCACCCTTGGCTGGCGCCACCTCGGCATTGGCTAAAGAGAGCGCCTCGGCGATCAACATCACCCTCAACGGTTCGCAACGCGTGGTAGCGGCTGGTGTACCGGACGCCTACCGCATGCCGGCCTTTCGTGAGCAACTGTCCGACCAGGAAATTGCCCAGGTGTTGAGCTACGTGCGCAGCACGTGGGGCAACCACGGTGGCGCGGTCGACGCACAAGCGGTCGGCAAGCTGCGTGGGCATACCGACCCGGCCAGCAGCAGTCCGATTATTCTGCACATGCGCTGAAAAAAGCGTTCAGCGCGCCGTCAGGTCAACCGAAAAACAACACCCATTCGGTTGCCTGGCGGTGAGCTCCACCCGCCACTGCTGGGTGCTGCAGATACGCTGCACCAACGACAGGCCAAGCCCCAACCCTTCTCCCCGGCTGTGCTCACCCCTGACAAACGGCTGGAACATCGCCTCGCGTTTGTGATCGGGAATGCCAATGCCGCTGTCCTCCACACGAAAACCGTGCTCGCTCAACGTCAGCCGAATAAAGCCGCTGTCGGTGTAGTGCCAGGCATTGCGCAGCAGGTTGCCCATGACCGACTGCAACAGCGTCAGGTTGTACTCCACGGGTGAGGTGTGTCCGCTTTCATAAATGAACTCAAGGCCTTTTTCGCGAATCATTCGCCCCCAGATCGCCACCAGGCCATCCGCCACGTCCTTCAACGTTGCCTGGGCGCCCTGGCCCTGGGCACCCGAGGCCCGTGCCAGCGTCAGGAAGGTGTCCACCAGTTGCCGCATCTCATCGGTGGCCCGCGCAATCCGGCCCACCTGGGCCACCGAACGTTGATCCAGCGAAGGGTCACCGAGCAACAATTCGCAGGAGCTGGCCAGCACCATCAGCGGTGTGCGCAGTTCGTGACTGACGTCACTGGTGAACAGCTTTTCCCGGCTCAACGCATCGCGCAGGCGCCCCAGGGTCTTGTCGAAGGACAGCGCCAACTCCCCCACTTCATCCACGGCGTAATCCGGATGCAGCGGCGGCGCTACATCCAGCAACTGGTCGCGATGACGCACTTGCCGCGCCAGGCGTACCACCGGCGCCATCACGCGGCGCGCCAACAAGCGGCCCAGCAGGACCGCCAACAGAATGCTCAGGATAAAACCCACCGCCACCGCGCCGAACAGCACCCGCTCGCGTTGCTTAAAGCTTTGCTGGTTGCGCATCAGCACGTATTGGCGCCCATCCACCACCTGCGACACCGCGTAGTAGGCCCGCCCCTGAAAGTCGACTTCCTGGAAACCCGGCGCCAGCCCGGCCAGCAACGGGTCAAGCGCCAGGTCACCCTGCTCGCCCTGGGCGAAAAACAATTCGCCTTTGCTCGGGCGATGGCTCCAACTGGCCGTGTCATCCTGGCGCAACAGGCGGTTCAACCCGCTGCCGAGGTCGGCGCTGGTCAGTTTGTATTCGATCACATGCACGGTGGCGATAATGCCCGCGGCAAACACCCCCGCCACGAAGGCGCTCATCAGCGCAAACACAATCACGATCCGTTTCGTCAGGCTGTGCCTGAAATCCATTGCCATACGGGGTCCCACGGCTGCGTTCAACCTGAAATACCTGCTGAGTCGGGTACTGCCTTTCGACGCCGACGTTCGAACCAACCATAGACCACGGGCGTCGTGCAGAGCGTAAGCACTTGCGAAACCGCAAGCCCACCACTGTCGCCATACCCCGCCGTGGGTACAATTGAGAACCGGCGTTATACCCGAACGCCGACGGCAGCGCACTCAGCAACGCTGCCCGCGAGGTTATAAGCGTTGATGCAGTGCCTGGGTGTCGGGTGGAGAGGCGATTGAACAGGGCAGCCGGCTCGCGATAGGGGCTGATTTGTCGAGCAATAACCGTAGGCTACCAGCCGTACAAGACGGTCCAGAGGACACAGCCAGCGATCCAGACCATCCCAAAATTAAACGGCCACAGCGCCCAACGCTTGAGAGACAGGGGGACGGACGCCAGCTCAGCCTCGGTCACATCCCCTCTTTTGATGTGCATGTTGGGCATTGCCAACATTTCAGAGATCACGAGCATGCGATAAAACCTATCGATGCGCTGATTTCTACCCCAAAATCGTTTGTTATCGCAGATCAGCTTGTTCTCGCTGAAGTAGCTTTCCAGCGCTTCGAGCTTCGTGTACTCAGCGTATAAAGTGAGCCCTGAGCCAACCAGCGCCCCTGTAGATAAAAAGATTGCGAGGACGAGTTGAAAATCCATGCTCAAGCGCCCTCTGGTTGAAAGATCAAATCACCCTCGATCTCTTCGATCTGTCCACCGAGAAACGCACCGAAAGCGCCAGCTGCATTGCCCGCGGCATAACCTCCCGCCGCGCCGCCGATCACTGCGCAGGCCAGCGCACCGTTTCCTTTAGCCGCGATGCCCAAAAACGTCATACAGCCGCGACGGGCGAATTTCGCCCCCATAGTCCCTCCCCAAGAAGCCCCCGCCACACCGCCCACCAACTTCCCCGTCTCCACATACTTCGCCCGCCGACACTGCGCCTCCCGCCCCTGCACACACGCCTCCTTGATCTCCAACCCTGCAACGCCCACGTCCAGTCCCAAGCCCACATAGGTCCCCTTCCCCAACCACTTCGACATCTGCGCAATGTCCCGCGTCCGCTGCGCATACCCGGCAATCTCGCCCTTATGCAGATAGCTTTTGGTTGAAATCCCCAGCACCTTCTTCAATGCCTGATTGCCCTGCAACCCGGTGCCCAATCGCGCCGCGCCTTGCAATTGGGCGTCCAGCAGGCCGAACAAAGCCTTGCGCTGGCGTAAGAACCTCTCACGATCCAAGCCACCGCTTTTCAGGTGCTGATGCAGCCGCTCAATCTCCTCCAGCGTATGCGCCACTTCGTCCAGGTGCCGCGACCACGCCGATGTCGCGCTGCCCACGCCCAACGAGCCATACCCCAGAAAGCTTTGCAGCAGGTCGTAGTTGTTGACCACTTGGGTTCCGGCGCCAGCGTCCAGCTCCCGACGAATCACCTCGGCCTGGCGCATCAGCCAGGCCTCCTCCCTCGAACAGCTCACGCTGCAGGTATCGGGCACAATTACCAACTGCCCCGGCGTCACCAGCCCAGGGCGCAGGTGCCGGTTCAACACGTCGAAATGATCGGAATGCTGTTGGCTCGGGGCGCCGCCCATCAACCGGGATTTCAAGCTGCGGTAGTCCGTCGTGCGCTCATTGATATAGCCCTGCGCCATGCCTCACATCCCTGGATGCAATGAAGATGGCGTCGGAATATAAGCAAGCGAGTACGCCCCGCACACACGCTCGGGAGGGCTGAGTCACAATTAGGACGTTGCCTACATAGCAGGGAGTAAGCGCTTACAAAAAGGCCGCTCACCCTCACCGTTGATGGGTGGGGTGAGTGGCATTTGGTCATGGTTTGTAAAGGGCCAGCAAGGCGTGTCTCTTTAAATTGCAGGACGTTTCCTAGACAATCCCTGCCGCCTTGTGCCTGCTCGAATCGATGGCTAGTCTGCGGTCCGTCACTGCTCATCAGTGATCGGGTTTAGTCGCTCGGGTGTTACATGGCGCATGGTCCTCCATGAAGTTTTATGGTGGCTGTGCGTAGGGCACCCTCGGGTGCGCCGGTTTTCCATGTGACCGGTCGACTAACCTGCGTACAGCCGCCACCCTCGTTTAGTCGCGTTGGGTGTCAGCTCCAATCATGTGGAGTTACACAATGAAAAAAACCGTCCCCGATCCACCCCACCATTCCACCAAAGACCGCGCCGCCTTCAACCGCGCCATCGACCATTACCTGCCCACCCAAGGTGTTCAAATCGAAGACCTGAGCTTCGAAGATGCCTTGCTCTACACTGCCAGTGTGCTCGACAGTGCGTCTGTCACGGCGCTCAATTGCAGTGAACTGCTGACGAGTCCCGAGCGGGCGAAGATTCTGGCGGTGTGGCATTTGCTGGAAATGGCCAAGACCACCGTGGATCGCTCCATTGAGTGCCTGAAACCGGCGAAAAACCCTGCCTGACATCGGTTAAACCCTGTGGGAGCTGGCTTGCCTGCGATGCAGGCACCGCCGGTTTGTCAGTGGCACACAGTTAATGCCATCGCAGCGGTGCGACAAGCCAGCTCCCACATTTGGAGCTCATTACATCAGGTAGATGTAGTGTTGCTCTGCTGTTGATCTGGCTTTTACTTCAACCACTCAAGTCGGCTACCAGGCCCCCCGTGCGCTGCTCTTGATCTGCTTGTGTCTAGAAGCGCCCCATCAACCACGCTGGCCGAACGCAGGCTTGCGAGGTGCCGAGTGGTGGGATGAGGACTTTTTGGTTACTTTTGGCAGGGCCAGCGCTACCAGCCATACAAGATGGCCCAGAGGACACCGCTGGCAGCCAATACCATCCCAAAATGATACGGCCACAACGCCCAACGCTTGAGGGACAAGGGGACGGCCGCCAGTTCAGCCTCGGTTACCTCCCCTCTTCTGATGTGAAATTTAGGCATTCCTAACAGCTCCGTGATCAGAAGCATGCGATAAAACCTGTCGATGCGCTGATTTCTGCCCCAAAACCGTTTGTTATCGCAGACCAGCTTGTTCTCACTGAAGTAGCTTTCCAGCGCGTCGAGCTTTGTGTACTCAGCGTATAAAGTCAGCCCCGCGAAAACGAACGCACCTACGCACATAAAGCTTGCAAGGATGAGTTGAAAATTCATGCTTAAGCGCCCTCTGGTTGAAAGATCAAATCACCCTCGATTTCTTCGATTTGCCCGCCCAGAAACGCACCGCCAGCGCCGAATAAGTTGCCTCCTGCATACCCTCCCGCAGCGCCGCCGATCACTGCGCAGGCCAGAGCACCGTTTCCTTTAGCCGCGACGCCCAAAAGAACCCTACAGCTGCTACGGGCTAATGTTGCACCCAGCTTCCCTCCGCCATAAGCCCCCGCCACGCCGAACACCAACTTCCCCGTCTCCACGTACTTCGCCCGCCGACACTGCGCCTCCCGCCCCTGCACACACGCCTCCTTGATCTCCAACCCTGCAACGCCCACGTCCAGTCCCAAGCCCACATAGGTCCCCTTCCCCAACCACTTCGACATCTGCGCAATGTCCCGCGTCCGCTGCGCATACCCGGCGATCTCGCCCTTATGCAGATAGCTTTTGGTTGAAATCCCCAACACCTTCTTCAACGCCTGATTGCCCTGCAACCCGGTGCCAAATCGCGCCGCGCCTTGCAATTGGGCGTCCAGCAGGCCGAACAAAGCCTTGCGCTGGCGTAAAAACGCCTTACGATCCAAGCCACCGCTTTTAAGACGCTGATGCAGCCGCTCAATCTCCTCCAGCGTATGCGCCACTTCGTCCAGGTGCCGCGCCCACGCCGACGTCGCGCTGCCCACGCCCAACGAGCCATACCCCAGAAAGCTTTGCAGCAGGTCGTAGTTGTTGACCACTTGGGTTCCGGCGCCAGCGTCCAGCTCCCGACGAATCACCTCGGCCTGGCGCATCAACCAGGCCTCCTCCCTTGAACAGCTCACGCTGTAGGTATCGGGCACAACCACCAACTGCCCCGGTGTTACCAGCCCTGGGAGCAGGTGCCGGTTCAACACGTCGAAATGATCGGAATGCTGTTGGCTCGGGGCGCCGCCCATCAACCGGGATTTCAAGCTGCGGTAGTCCGTCGTACGGTCGTTGATATAGCCCTGCGCCATGCTCCACATCCCTGGATGCAATGAAGATGGCGTCGGAATATAAGCAAGCGAGTACGCCCTGGACACAAGCCCGGGAAGGCCGAGCAACATTTGGGAAGTTGCCTACATTGCAGGGAAGCAGTGCCTACAAAAAAGCCACTCACCACCACGGCTATAGGGCCTTGGGGTTCGGTGTAGAGCCCACGATGTGTGGATATCAATGGCAATCACAGGCAAGCCTGCTGCTCTATTTTAGGGGTGGGGTGAGTGGCATTTGGTCATGGTTTGTAAAGGGCCAGCAAGGCGTGTCTCTTTAAATTGCAGGACGTTTCCTAGACAATCCCTGCCGCCTTGTGCCTGTTGGAATCGATGACTAGTCTGCGGTCCGTCACTGCTCATCAGTGATCGGGTTTAGTCGCTCGGAGTTCAGAACAGGCGCATTGTCCCATGAAGTTTTATGGTGGCTGTGCGCAGGGCGCCTTCGGGCGCGCCGGGTTCCTGATCTGACCGGTCGACTAACCTGCGTACAGCCGCCACCCTCGTTTAGTCGCGCAGAGTGTCGGTTCCTTGATCAGACAGGTACTAAACAATGAAAAAAGTTGTCCCCGATCCACCCCGCCATTCCACCAAAGACCGCGCCGCCTTCAACCGCGCCATCGACCATTACCTGCCCACCCAAGGTGTTCAAATCGAAGACCTGAGCTTTGAAGACGCCCTGCTCTACACCGCCAGCGTGCTCGACAGCGCGTCTGTCACGGCGCTCAATTGCAGTGAACTGCTGACCAACCCCGAGCGGGCTAAGATGCTGGCGGTGTGGCATTTGCTGGAGCTTGCCAAGACCACCGTGGATCGCTCCATCGGGTGCCTGAACCGCGCGCCTCGTCCCGCCTAAACTGAGTTAAACCCTGTGGGCGCTGGCTTGCCTGCGATAGCGATCAGTGAAAAATCCGCCAACTGACCCGCCGCCATCGCAGGCAAGCCAGCACCCACAGTTGACTTGCGTCAGTTGATAACGCTCATCACGTTTATTTACCGTTTATTTGACGTTTTTTTCTCATTTCGGGCTCTACATTCGCCGCGCCCAAACATGCAAATGATTCCTATTGGTCCAGCCTCAATCGACCTCTCACGGGCTTCCCGTGCATTCATAAAAACCGGAGCGTTCAGCGTATGGCTTCCCGTCTACCCTCTTTCTTCACTAAAGCCCTGCTGGCCACCGCACTGCTCGGCACCGGGTCGGTGTATGCCGCCGACGCCGTGGGCATTGTGGTGTACAACGCCCAGCACGAAAGCCTCACCAAGGCCTGGGTTGAAGGGTTCACTCAGGAAACCGGGATTCCGGTGACCATACGCAACGGCGACGACACCGAGATGGGCAACCAGATCGTGCAGGAAGGCGCGGCCTCCCCGGCTGACGTGTTCCTCACCGAGAACTCCCCGGCCATGGTGCTGGTCGACAACGCCGGGCTGTTCGCGCCGGTGGCGCCAACCACCCTGGAACAAGTGGACGCCGCCTACCGCCCCGCCCACGGCAAGTGGGTCGGCATTGCGGCACGTTCGACGGTGTTTGTGTACAACCCGAGCAAGCTGAAAGAAGCCGACCTGCCGAAATCCCTGCTGGACCTTGCCTCGCCAAGCTGGAAAGGCCGCTGGGCCGCCTCCCCGGCCGGTGCCGACTTCCAGGCCATCGTTGCCGCTGTGCTGGAATTGAAGGGCGAAGCCGCCACCCTCGACTGGCTCAAGGCGATGAAAACCAATGCGAGCATTTACCGGGGTAACAGCGCGGTGCTCAAGGCCGTCAACGCAGGCCAGGTCGACAGCGGCGTGATTTACCACTACTACAGTTTCGTCGACCAATCCAAGACCGGCGAAAACAGCAAGGACACCCAATTGCACTACTTCAAGCACCAGGACCCGGGCGCTTTTGTGAGCATTTCCGGTGGCGGTGTATTGGCCTCCAGCACACATAAAGACGAGGCCCAGGCCTTCTTGAAGTGGATTACCGGCAAAGACGGCCAGGCGATCTTGAAAGACGGCAACGCCTTCGAGTACGCCGTGGGCCAGAACGCCCAATCGAACCCCAAGCTGGTGCCGTTGGCGCAACTGGACGCACCGAAGGTTGACGCGTCCAAGCTCAACAGCAAAAAGGCTGTCGAGCTGATGACCCAGGCCGGACTCCTCTGATTGTTGCCTCAAGCCCCAGTGCCAGGTATCGCCCACGCGATACATGCGCCCCCCCAACGACGCAGCCAAGGTCTGTTCAGAGGCCGTGGAGGCACGTGGGTCACCAGTTTGTCAGTACTGGTTTCGCTGTTGGCGCTGCTGCCGATTGCGTTTGTCATCGGCGTGTCCTGGCAAATCGGCTGGGCACAAATTGAGACGCTGGTGTGGCGCCCGCGCGTCGGCGAATTGTTGTTCAACACCGTGCTGTTGGTGGTGTTCACCCTGCCGTTATGCGTGGTGCTGGGCATTGCGCTGGCCTGGCTGACCGAACGCACCAACCTGCCGGGGCGACGCGTCTGGTCACTGTTGGCGGTGGCGCCGCTGGCGGTGCCGGCATTTGTGCACAGTTACGCCTGGGTCAGCCTGGTGCCTTCGATTCATGGCTTGCCGGCCGGCGTGCTGGTGTCGGTGATTGCCTACTTCCCGTTTCTGTACTTGCCGGTGGCGGCGACATTGCGCCGGCTGGACCCGGCCATCGAAGACGTGGCCGAGTCCCTGGGCCTCAAGCCCTGGGCGGTATTTATGCGGGTGGTCTTGCCGCAATTACGCCTGGCCATCTGCGGCGGTGCCCTGTTGGTGGGCCTGCACCTGCTGGCCGAATACGGCCTGTACGCGATGATTCGCTTTGACACTTTTACCACGGCGATCTTCGATCAGTTCAAATCCACCTTTAATGGCCCGGCAGCCAATATGCTGGCGGCCGTATTGGCGCTGTGTTGCCTGGCGATGCTGAGCGCGGAATCCGCTGCACGCGGCCATGCCCGATACGCGCGCGTTGGCTCCGGCAGTGCCCGTGACCAGCGCATCGTGACCCTGGGCACCCGCACCACCCTGCTCGCCCTCGGCTTGCAAGGCATGACCTGTGCGCTGGCCCTGGGTATCCCGCTGATCACCCTGGGCAAGTGGTTGATCGCCGGTGGCCGTGAGGTCTGGCAGTTCAGCGAACTGCTGCCGGCACTGGAGCAAACCGTATTGCTCGGCCTGGCCGGTGCCCTGTTGACCACCTGCGCGGCAGTGCCGATTGCCTGGCTGTCGATTCGGGCGCCGGGGCGCTTGCAGCGCATCCTCGAAAGCTGCAACTACATCACCAGTTCGTTGCCCGGGATTGTGGTCGCGCTGGCACTGGTGACGGTGACCATCCACTTCGCCCGGCCGATTTACCAGACCACGATTACCGTGCTGCTCGCCTACCTGCTGATGTTCTTGCCACGCGCACTGGTGAGTTTGCGCGCGGGTATCGCCCAAGCGCCGGTAGAACTGGAAAACATGGCGCGCAGCCTCGGGCGCTCGCCGGGCCGCGCGTTATGGCTGATCACCCTGCGCCTGGCTGCCCCTGCCGCCGCTGCGGGGGCGGCGCTGGTGTTCCTGGCGATCACCAATGAGCTGACCGCCACCCTGTTGCTGGCGCCCAACGGCACACGCACCCTGGCCACCGGTTTCTGGGCGATGACCAGCGAGATCGACTACGCCGCCGCCGCGCCTTACGCGCTGATCATGATCCTGTTGTCACTCCCGTTGACCGGCCTTCTCTACCATCAATCCAAACGCACGGCAGGCCGATGAACGCCCTCGAACTCCACGCCATCTGCAAGTCTTTCGGCACCCAGCGCGCCCTGGCGGACGTCACATTATCGGTGCCCACCGCAAGCCGCACGGTGATCGTCGGGCCCTCCGGCTCCGGCAAGACCACGTTGCTGCGCATGATCGCCGGCTTTGAATTCCCCGACACCGGCAGCCTCACCCTCAACGGCCAGACATTGGTCGACGCCACCCACGCCGTGCCCGCCCACCAGCGCCAGATCGGCTATGTGCCGCAGGACGGCGCGCTGTTCCCGCACATGACCGTGGCCGACAATATCGGCTTCGGCCTGGCCACCAAGGGCGAGGCGCGACACGCACGTATCGCCGAGCTGATGGACAGCGTGGCGCTCGACGCCAACATGGCCGGGCGCTGGCCCCATGAACTCTCCGGCGGCCAGCAGCAACGGGTGGCGCTGGCCCGGGCCTTGGCGCAACAGCCACGGCTGATGTTGCTCGATGAACCGTTCTCCGCGCTGGACACCGGCTTGCGCTCGGCCATGCGCAAGATGGTCGCGCGGCTGCTGAGCGACGCGGGCATTACCACGATTCTGGTGACTCACGATCAAAGCGAGGCGCTGTCGTTCGCCGATCAGTTGGCGGTGATGCGCCAGGGTCGCCTGGTGCAGTCCGGTCACCCGATGGACCTGTACCAGTACCCCGTCGATGAGCAGACCGCATTGTTTCTCGGCGAGGCCGTGGTCATGCCCGCCCGGATCGAAGCGGGCTGGGCGCATTGCGGCCTGGGGCGCGTGCAGGTCGACAGCAAGACCCACTCCACCACGGCGCGAATCATGCTGCGACCGGAGCAATTGCAGTTGAGTACCACCGACGTTTCCGGCTGTCGAGGGGTGGTGACCGAACGCGAGTTCGGCGGCAATACGTGCACGCTGACTGTGGTGTTGCAACCCGATGACGCCGAGCCAGGCCCCGCCATTCTGGTGCGCAGTTCAGGCCTGCAAGCGCCTCCCATCGGCAGCGGGGTTCACCTCACCACGCTCGGTATGGCCCATGTGTTGAAAAAAGCTTCGCCCCTCAGTCTCAGCTAAGTTTCGGGGCCTACCTTCTCCCCTGCGCCCACCACCGCGCAGTCAAGGAGAGGTAACCCCATGAATGCCACAGCAGCCCGTTGGCTGAACAAAGTACCCGAGGTGACGCTGTCATTCTGGGTGATCAAGATATTGTCCACGACCGTGGGCGAAACCGGCGCGGATTACCTCGCCGTCAATGCCGGCTTCGGCGCCGGCTGGACCAGCCTCGGCATGGCTGCGCTGTTGGCCGTCGCGCTGTTCGGGCAGATGCGCACCAAGGCCTACACGCCCTGGATTTACTGGCTCACCGTGGTGCTGGTGAGCATCGTCGGCACACAGATCACCGATATCCTCACCGATAAACTCGACGTCAGCCTGTACCTCAGCACAGCGATTTTTGCGGGCCTGCTCGCGCTTAACTTTGTGGTTTGGTATCGCACCGAGCGCAGCCTGTCGATCCGCGACATCGTCACGCCACGGCGTGAGTGGTTTTACTGGACGACGGTGCTCTGCACGTTTGCCCTGGGCACCGCTGCCGGTGACCTGGCCACCGAAGCGCTGGGCCTGGGCTTCACGCTCGGCGCGGTGATTTTCGCCGGTTTGATCGCCGTGGCCATGGTGGCCTGGCGCGTGGGCGTCAACAGCGTGCTGACCTTCTGGGTCGCCTACATCCTCACCCGACCTTTCGGCGCCTCCCTCGGCGACCTGCTGACCCAAGCCAAGACCTATGGCGGCCTGGGCATGGGCGCCAGTTGGACCAGCGCGCTGTTCCTCTGCGTCATTGTCCTGCTGGTGGCCGTCGCGCAAATCAGTGTCAGCAACCGCAAAGCCATTACCCAATAACGACTCACCTCAAGGAAACCCTCATGCGCGTTCAAAACATGATCCGCCACGCCGCCATTGTTTCAGCGATCTTTATGCTGGGCATTGCCACCGGCTGCTCCAAACCTGCCGACAAACCCCAAGACACCGCCGGCGGCGCCACCGTCACGAGCAGCCAAGCCCATGCGTCAAAACTGGGCGACCTGTCCGAATTCCGCGCCATCGCGGCGGACGTGTCGGCGCTTGTCGCCAAGCACGACCTGGCGGGTGCCAAAGCCCGCATCAAAGACCTGGAAACCAGCTGGGATGCCGCCGAGGCCGGGATCAAACCTCGGGCCGCGAACGACTGGCACGTGCTGGACAAAGCCATCGACCGTGCACTTTCGGCCCTGCGTGATGGCAACCCGAACCAGGCCGACTGCACCGCCTCGATGGAGGACTTGCTCAAGACCTTCGATGCGATGAAAGGCTGACATCAGACAATCATGCTTCAATACAGACGCGGTGATCCTTTCACCGCGTTTGCTTTTGCTGCGGAGGCGACATGCGGATACTGCTGGTCGAAGACGACCCGATGATTGGCGATGCCATCCAACGCGCGCTCAGCGATGCGAGCTATGCCGCCGACTGGGTCAAGAACGGCCTCACCGGCCTCGCCGCACTCGACACCCAACCTTACGACCTGGTGCTGCTGGACCTGGGCCTGCCCGGCAAGGACGGCCTCGATGTGCTGGACAGCATCCGTGGGCGCAACAACCCCGTGCCGCTGCTGATCATTACCGCCCGTGACAGTCTCGATGACCGCCTGCGCGGCCTCGACAGTGGCGCCGATGACTATCTGCTCAAACCATTCGACATCTCGGAATTGCTCGCGCGTATCCGTGCGGTGTTGCGCCGCAAAGGCGGGAACGCTCTGCCGTTGCTGGACAATGGCAGCGTGTCGCTGGACCTGCTCACCAAGCAAGCCAGCACCGACGCGCATCGCAACGTCGCCCTTTCCAGTCGCGAATTTGCGCTACTGCAAGCCCTGCTGATTCGCCCAGGAGCAATCCTCTCGCGCAGTGAGTTGGAAGACCGCCTGTATGGCTGGGGCAATGAGGTCGAAAGCAACGCCATCGAGTTCCTGATTCACGCCTTGCGGCGCAAGTTGGGCAGTCATGTGATCAAGAATGTCAGGGGCATGGGATGGATGGTTTCAAAAAGCGTTTGAGTGAATCGGTCCAACTGCGGCTGTCGGTCACCCTGTCCCTGGCCATTTTGCTGGTGGCGCTGGTGGCCAGCGTGTTTGCCTTTGTCTCGGCCTTCGACGAAACCCACGAACAGCAGGACGACACCTTACGCCAGGTCGCGATGCTGTATGACCGCCAGCAGATGACCCTGCACTACCCACAAGGCCCGGCCATTGATGGCGATGACGAAGAATCCCGGGTAATCATTCAACACCTGGGCGACGGCCGGCGCGCTACGGGCATCAACGATGAAGCCTTGCCCTTGCCCTTCCCCACAGACCTCGCTGACGGGCTGTCCACCGTTGAGGTGAGCGGTGAAAACTTTCGCGTGCTGGTGCACACCACGGCACGTGGCGAACGCATTGCCGTGGCCCAGGAATCCGATGCCCGCGACAAGGACGCCCGCGAAAGCGCCTGGCGCAGTTTGTTGCCGTTCCTGATCTTGTTTCCGGTGCTGCTGTTGGTGGTTGGCGATCTGGTGCGCAAGTTGTTTCGCCCGATTGGTGTGCTCGCCGCCGAGATCGACCAGCGCGCCGAGCAGGAACTGCACCCCATTGAAGAACAACACCTGCCCAGCGAAGTGCGCCCGTTTGTGGTGGCGATCAATCGTTTGCTGGCCCGCGTTGAGCAGTCGATGGACAGCCAGCGGCGCTTTGTCGCCGATGCCGCTCACGAACTGCGCTCGCCGATGACCGCCCTGGCCCTGCAAGCCGACCGGCTGGCCGCCACTGACCTGTCGCCCATGAGCCGGGAGCGTTTTGAGCCGCTGTCACGCGGCATCCAACGCGGCCGCACATTGATCGATCAACTGCTGAGCCTGGCGGCGGCGCAGTCGGCGTCGGAGCGCGTGCAAACATCGCTGTCGGTGCATGCCGTGTATCGCCAGGTGCTAGAAGACCTATTGCCGTTGGCCGAGCGCAAACAGATCGACATCGGTGTTGAAAGCACTCAGGACGTGCAGGTGATGTTCAACGCGATGGACCTGTTCACGCTGGTGAAAAACCTGGTGGATAACGCCATTCGCTACACCCCGCCGGGTGGGCGTATCGACCTGTCGGTGGCGGTGATGGCTGACACCATTCAACTGCAAATCAAAGACTCGGGGCCCGGTATTTCAGTCGAGGAACAGGCGCGGGTGTTTGACCCGTTCTATCGCAGCCTGGGCACCGACGAGGCCGGTTCCGGCTTGGGTTTGTCGATCGTCAAGGCGATCACCGATCGCACCGGGGCGCAGGTGCAACTGTCATTTACCGACGCCGAGGAGCAGCGCGGGTTGTGTGTCAGCGTGTGGCTTGCGAAATAACCCTCAGCCGCCAGCTTTTTTTCGCCTGGATATTGCCTGCCAGAACTAAAAGTCCATAATGGACAAATTAGTTTATATGCGGAGATAGCCATGTCCAGCACGCCTCAAGTGATCAACCAAGCCCAAGCACGCGAACTACTCGCCAAGGTTGACGTGCCCCGGGTGCTGCGCAAGCTGTTCCGCGACCTGGCCGCCGGACTTGCAGTGCAGCCGGCGCAGCAATGCGTGGAGTTCCCGCAAGGGGCCGGCGATTTCATCAACTATTTGGGCGTGCTGACCGAAGACGCGGTGTACGGGGTCAAGACGTCGCCCTATATCGTGCGCGAACAAGGGCCGCTGGTGACGGCATGGACATTGTTGATGTCGATGCACACCGGTCAGCCGCTGTTGCTGTGTGATGCGGCCGAGTTGACCACCGAACGCACGGCCGCCACGACCGCCTTGGCGGTGGACGCCCTGGCGCCTGCAGCCGCCCGACGCCTGGCGATTATCGGCAGTGGCAAGGTTGCCCAGGCGCACCTGCGCTATGTGCAGAACCTGCGCGACTGGCAGCACATCAGCCTCTTTTCACCGCGCCTGGACCGTGCCAGCGCCGATACCCTGGCCCATCTCAACGGCCTCGACCCGCGCTTGACCCTCGCCAGCAGCTGCGAGGCTGCGCTGCAAGACGCGGACGTGATTCTGCTCTGCACCTCGTCGGCCGGCCCGGTGATGGACCCCGCGCGCCTGAGCAAACCGGCGCTGATTACCTCCATCAGCACCAATGCTCCACGCGCCCATGAAGTGCCGCCGCACTGCCTCAACGACATGCATGTATTCTGCGACTATCGCCAGACCACCCCGGGCACGGCCGGCGAAATGCTGATCGCCAGCGAACAACACGGGTGGGACAAGCGGGCTGTCATCGGTGACCTGCCCGAGTTGCTCAGCGACATGGCGCAGCGCCCCGATTACGACCGCTGTGTGTTTTTCCGCTCGATCGGGCTGGGCCTGGAAGACGTCGCACTGGCCAATGCCTTGTATCAAATCCGGCGCTAAGCCCTTTTTTGGAGATGTTCATGAGCCATGCAGACTTCATCATCATCGGCGGCGGCATTGCGGGCGCTTCCACGGGTTTCTGGCTGTCGCAGCATGGCAAAGTGCTGGTGCTGGAGCGTGAAAACCACCCGGCCTACCACTCCACCGGGCGTTCGGCGGCGCTCTACACCGCCGCGTATGGCACCCCGCAAGTGCGCGCGTTGACCCTGGCCAGCCGGGCGTTTTTCGACAACCCGCCGGCGGGTTTCTGTGAGCATCCGTTGCTCACGCCGCGCGGCGAAATGACCGTGGACTTCAGCGGCGACCCGGCGGAACTGGAAAGCCAATACCTGAGTGCCAAAGCCACGGTGGCACAGGTGGAGCGCCTGAGTGTCGACGAAGCGTGCGCGCGGCTACCGATCCTGCGGCGCGAAAAAGTCCACGGTGCAATCTTCGACCCGACGGCCAGCGACATCGACACCGACGCCCTGCACCAGGGTTATTTGCGTGGCATTCGCCGTCACAACAGCGACGTACGCACCGACAGCCACGTGCTGGGGCTGACGCGTGACGCCGACGGCCTGTGGCACGTGCGCACCCAGGATGCGACGTACACCACGCCCATCATCATTAACGCCGCCGGCGCCTGGGCCGACCATATCGGCGCATTGGCCGGCGCGGCATCCATCGGCTTGCAGCCCAAGCGTCGCTCGGCGTTTATCTTCGCCGGGCCTGAAGGCGTCGACACCCATCAGTGGCCGATGCTGGTGGCCCTCGACGAAGCTTTCTACATGAAACCCGATGCGGGCATGTTCCTCGGCTCACCGGCCAACGCCGACCCCGTCGAGCCGCAGGATGTGCAGCCCGAAGAGCTGGACATCGCCATGGGCATTTACCAGATCGAAGAAGCCACCACCCTGACCATCCGCCGCCCGACCCGGACTTGGGCCGGGCTGCGCAGTTTTGTGCACGACGGTGATTTGCTCTCCGGCTTCGACGCACAGGTGCCGGGGCTGTTCTGGGTCGCGGCGCAAGGCGGCTATGGCATTCAGACTTCACCCGCCATGGGCCAGGCCAGTGCGGCCCTGGTGCGCGGCGCGCCGCTGCCGGAGCAACTGACGCGGTTCGGCCTGGACGCTGGTATGCTCTCGCCCGTCCGCCTGGAGCCGCATTGATGAACACCGCTGAGCAAGACAAGGTTGTCCAGAACTTCCGCACGATTGCCGATGCGATCGCCACGTTGTTCTTCCCCCACGCCGAAGTGGTGCTGCATGATTTGCGCACGCAAAAAGTCGACTACATCGCCAATAACCTGTCGAAACGGGCCATCGGTGATGACTCGGCCCTGGAGGACATGCTCAGCGATGACATCCATGAAGTGAATATCGGCCCGTACGAAAAGCTCAATTGGGACGGTCAGAAAATTCGCAGCTTGAGCAGCGTGCTCCACGACCACAAAGGTCGCCGGCTGGCGGTGTTGTGCATCAACCTGAATATCTCGCTGTTCGAAAACGCCAAGGCGGCACTGGACCTGTTCCTGTCGCCGAGCAAGCTGATCCCGCAACCGGACTCACTGTTTCGTGATGACTGGCAGGAACGGATCAACACCTTTTTGCATGCCTGGATGCGCGAACGCCAGCTGAGCCTGAACCTGCTGACCCGGGACCATAAACGTGAGCTGGTGCTGGCGTTGCATGCCGAGGGCGCCTTCAAAGGCAAGAGTGCGTCGAACTATGTGGCGAATGTGCTGGGGATGGGCCGGGCGAC
Source organism: Pseudomonas fluorescens (assembly GCF_900215245.1). Lineage (GTDB taxonomy): Bacteria > Pseudomonadota > Gammaproteobacteria > Pseudomonadales > Pseudomonadaceae > Aquipseudomonas > Aquipseudomonas fluorescens. The sequence goes on along the minus strand of NZ_LT907842.1, from coordinate 4,623,160 downwards.
CGTCTACAAGCACCTCAAGGAATTGAAGGGTTGAACAGATAATCCTCGCCACACCTGCGAGCCACGGTGGGCGCTGGCTTGCCCGCGCCCACCGTCACCCAGGTTGTGTTCAGGACCGCATTCGCAGTCAGTCGCCGTAGATATCCGACTTGAAGTACTGCTGTGAAATCTTCTGGTACTCACCATTGGCACGGATACCGTCGATGGCCGTGTTCAACTCACTGACCAATGCCGTATTGCCCTTGCGCACCGCGATCCCGGCGCCCTCGCCCACGTATTTCGGGTCCTTCAGCTCCGGTCCGACAAAGGCGTAGCCCTTGCCGCGCGGCATCGCCAGGAAGTCACTCAGGGGGATGGTGTCGGCAAAGATCGCATCCAGGCGACCTGACGCCAGGTCCATGTAGATTTCTTCGTTATTGCTGTAGCGCTTGACGTTGATGCCCTTGGGCTCGAACACCTCGGTGGCATAGCGGTCGGTGGTGGTGGCGCGTTGCACGCCGACGGTCTTGCCCTTGAGGCTGGCGTACTGGTCGTCCACGGCTGCACCGTCCTTCATCACCAGGCGCGAAGACGTGAAGTAATACTTGTGGGAGAAATCCACCGACTTCTTGCGGTCTTCGTTGATGGTCATGGACGACAGGGCCATGTCGATTTTCTTCACTTTCAGGGAAGGAATCAGCCCGTCGAACTCACCCTCGACCCACACGCACTTGACCTTCATCTGAGCGCACAACGCGTTGCCGATGTCGTAGTCGAACCCGACGATCTTGCCGTCCTGGGTCTTGGAGGCGAACGGTGGGTACGCCGCCTCGATACCGATGCGCAGGGTTTTCTCGGCGGCCAGCACATGGCTGGAGGCAAGCAGGCTCAGGGCCAGGCCGGTGATCAGCGTGCGTTTCTTCATGATCGTTGTCTCGCAAGTTGTTGTTGGTTTGGCAAGCGTGAAGAAAGGGAGAAGTGCAACGTGTATTTGTACTTATAATTCCATACTGGACTTTTACGTATTGATCGTCAATCCGCCGCTATCCCGGCCACCTCCGTAAAACCTGATCTGAATTGCCATAGGCCCTGCACACACCTGGAGGCACTGGGGTGCGATAAAGGGGGGGATGCGCGCGGCGCGCAAAATTATTGCCCGTCTCCATCGTTTCTCCACAAAACCTCCCATGAAAGCGCACGTTGATGACGCACAATTGCGATCGCCGTGGCGCCTCGTGGCGCGGGCTTACCAGGAGAAACAGATGATTCCTGCGCTGTACGTCGCAAAAACCGGGTTGTCTGCCCAGGACACCCAACTGACGACAATTTCCAACAACCTGGCGAACGTTTCGACCACCGGTTTCAAACGTGATCGCGCTGAATTCCAGGACCTGCTGTACCAGATCAAGCGCCAGCCAGGTGCCAAGTCGACGCAGGACAGTGAGCTGCCTTCAGGGTTGCAGCTGGGCACCGGCGTGCACATCGTCGGCACGCAGAAAAACTTCACCAGCGGCAGCCTGCAAACCACCGGGCAGCCCCTGGACCTGGCACTCAACGGCCGGGGGTTCTTCCAGGTCCTGCAACCGGATGGCACCACCGGCTACTCGCGCGACGGCACGTTTCACCTGAACGCCAACGGCCAGGTCGTCACGGCAAGCGGCTTCGCGCTGGAACCGGCGATTGTCGTACCGGACAACGCCAAGACCTTTACTGTGGGTCAGGATGGCACGGTGTCCATCACCGTGGCCGGCAACCCCGCCTCACAAGTGATCGGCAACCTGCAAACGGCCGACTTCATCAACCCTGCCGGCTTGCAGGCGATCGGCAACAATCTGTTTCTGGAAACCGCGTCCAGTGGTGCACCTCAGGTCGGTACGCCGGGGGTCAACGGTTTTGGCACCACCCTGCAAAGCACCCTGGAGACCTCAAACGTGAGCACCGTCGAAGAGATGGTCAATATGATCACCACGCAACGCGCTTACGAAATGAATTCAAAAGTGATTTCCACAGCCAACCAGATGCTGGGCACCCTCACCCAGAAGCTATGATCACTCCTTGGAAACGCGGCCATGGACCGGCAGCCACGACCAGGCAGATACGCGCGAGCACACGGACGTAAAAGCTCGCCGCGTATTCACCGAGCAGACCATGACTGATATTCCCGTTGCATCAATGCCCCGTCCGGACAGCGCCAGAGAAACCCAGGCACTCGTGCTGATTGCCGAAGATGAACCTGAAATCGCCGACATCCTGCTGGCCTATCTCAAACGCAGTGGCTTTCGCACCGCACACGCACGTGACGGCCGCCAGGCCCTGGAAATCCACCTGACGCTCAAGCCGGACCTGGTGTTGCTGGATGTGCTGATGCCCCACGTGGATGGCTGGCAGGTGCTTGCCGAAGTGCGTCATCGCGGCCATACGCCGGTGATCATGCTGACGGCGCAGGATCAGGACATGGACAAGCTGATGGGCCTGCGCATCGGGGCCGACGACTACATCGTCAAACCGTTCAACCCGGCCGAAGTGGTTGCGCGCACCCAGGCCGTACTCCGACGCGCCATCGCTTACCACTACCGCGCCAGCCCCACGGTGCTGCGGGTGGACGCGTTTGAAATTGACCTTGAAAGCTATGAAGTCACGGTGACCCTCGCCGGCCGAAAAGTGCCGCTGGCATTGACGGTGACGGAGTTCAGGTTGCTGGCCCAACTGGCCAAGGCGCCGAAAAGAGTGTTCAGCCGCGCCGAACTGCTGGCCCAGTGTTCACCGGAAAGTGACAGCCTGGAGCGTACCGTCGACAGCCACATCAGCAAACTGCGCCGCAAGCTCGAAGACCTCGGTTTACAAGGCGTACCCACCAGTATCCGGGGGGTGGGCTACCGGTTTGGGTGTGTGTCGTGAAGGGGCTCAATGGCTTGAGCCGCCAGATCATCCTGTCCATGTCCGCCGTGGTGTTGTGCGTGATCGCCCTGGCCGTGATCGGTTCTTATATTTTCTATGCGTTGCTATGGACGTATTGGCCGCTCACGGACGAAGAAGTGAATGAGTGGCTGCCAGCCAACATCGAATGGGTGTGGATGGGTTTGACCACGTGTGTGAGCCTGGCGGTGGGCTCGATTGTGGCCTTGAAGCTGTCTCGACGAATTCTGATGCCACTGAATTCCGTGGCCGAGAACCTGCGCAAACTCGCCGACGGCGACCTGGATGTACAAGCGGTTGCCGGTGACCAGTCGATTGGCGAAGCAGCCATCCTGGTGAACGATTTCAACAGCATGGCTAAACGCTTGCAGCGTATGGCGCAGGAACAGGCGTTCTGGAATGCGGCAATTGCCCATGAGCTGCGCACGCCACTGACCATCTTGCGGGGGCGCCTGCAGGGCTTGGCCGAAGGCGTATTCGAACCGGATACCGCGCAGTTCTACAGCTTGTTGGGCCAGGTAGAAGGACTGACACGCTTGATCGAGGACTTGCGGGTGGTCGGCCTGGCCGACAGTGGCTACCTGGAACTCAACCTGCAGGAAGCCGACCTGGCCACGGGCATTGAGGACGATGTGCGGCTGTTCGAACCCAGCCTCACTGCCGCCGGCTTTGTCCTGCAACTGGACCTGCAACGCCGCACGATGCGCTGCGACCCGGCGCGAATCCGCCAGGCGCTGCTGGCGCTGTTGGACAATATCCGACGGCACGCGACACCCGGAAACGTGATCGTGCACCTGAGTACCCGCGACGGTTTCAACTACCTGCGCGTGCGCGATGACGGCCCCGGTATCGACGAACGCTTCGCGACGCATTTGTTCGACGCCTTCCAACGCGGCGAAAACTCCCGTTCACGCGCCCAAGGCGGCAGCGGCCTGGGCCTTGCGGTGGTGCGCGCCATCGCCCTCGCCCATGGCGGCGCCGTGACCTGCCGGCGCATGGAAAACGGCGGCACGCTGTTCGAACTCAGCTGGCATGTTTGATTTAACGAGGTACCGCGATGCGTAGCTTTTCCTGGGTGTTCAGGAAAACCACCGACTACAGGCACTTTGCTTTGCTGGATGCCGAGCACGTGTGTATTGCGTTCAAGAGCTGTCGCACCAAACCCGTCGGCGAGCACTGGGTGGAAGTTGAACGCGTCAACCTGTCCTGGCTCGGACGACCGCTTCCAGGCTGCCCCCGCGCAGAGGAGCGAGTGTCGACATGAGCAATGAAGTGGCCCGACTTGAGGCGTCGCTAAGACTGCACACGCGGCGCTTGAAAAAACTGCAGCGCGCCTGGGTTCCACTGCAGCAATGCGCGCCCAAGTGGGTATTGGTGTTATGGATTGTCGGCGTCTGCGTGTCGCTGGGCACCCAGTGCTACGGCCACTGGCTGGTGACCGCACCGATGATCTGCGTATTGATCGTGGCGGAAATCATCGTCGAGGAGCGGCAGATGACACTGTTATTGCGCGCGGACCACGCACGCGATCTGCTCAGGCGGGCGCGACTTGACGGCGGGTATTGATCACAGCGTCGTTCAGCACACGCCGCAAAAACCGGGGCCGCCAACGAACGGCAGCCCCTGTTCCGCTTTTTACACAGCTATTTACAGCCGATCCGGCTCGGCAATTGGCCCTGCTTCGCCTTCAGTGCGGCCTGCACCGACGGCGGCAACTGGTTCCAGAACGTGAGCCCGGAGCGCTCTTCGATGTGCTCAACCGTCACCTGATAATCACAGAAGTTCGCACCTTTAGGCGTTTCCTGGTTCATCACAAACGAGGCATACAGGCCGTTTTCCGGTGAGCGGCCCACAAAGATGATCTTCCAGTACCCGCTGGGAATGGTATGGACCTTGTTCGTGCCCGGCAGCGTGCCGACAAAATGCTCATACAAAGGCCCGGTGGTGACATACACCTGGTCGATGCCGGGCGCTTTGCTGAGGTTGCGCTCCTGGTCTTCAAGGTGCGCCCAGGCCCCCTGGTTGAGCTCGGCCTTTTGCGGCGTGATATTGGACAGGTAATTGAGGGTCTGCCAGTCAGGGACGCCGGCCATCGACGCGAGATTGGCCTGATGGCCACGGTCGACTTTGAGCGCGACATTGGCGCCGTTGTAATCCACCGGGTCGAGCGTTTCCCCTGCGGGGATATCCGGGTCGGTCTTCCAGTCGCGCGGGCGACCGCTGGCCGGGGTGTCCTTGGTGATTTTGTACGAGACCCAGTTCGCAAACTTGGTCGAGCCATTGTTGTTCAACGTGTACGCCTGACGGTTCAAGGTCAGCGGGCTGCCGCCGGCGGGGCACCCCACCGAACAGTTATCGAACGGCAATGCCTGCTGCTGCGGCTGGGCAGGGATCGCGGATTCGCGGGTTCTATCGGGTGTCGTACAGGCCGCTACAAGCGGGATCAACAAAAACGCCAGGTGCTTGAACTTCATACTTCCATGCATGGTGTAGCTCCTTGTGGGTGACTCAATGACCACGGTAAATGGCACGTCGACTGCTGCGGTTCCTTCGCGAGACGACCTGCACACTGAACCACTCCAAACATTTCAATATGAGCAGAGGGTCTGGTTTTTTTGCGGGTTCGGGCTGGCCGACGGCTGAATGCCCAGAGAGACGCGGTGAGCGTCAGGTAGAGCGCCAGCACCTGATGCTCGCGTGGAAACTCTAACGGAGCCGGCCACACGATGGAATCGAACTGACCCGTCGTGCGTTTAATCTTGTACGGGTTCGTAGCGGATTGTCCTGGATTCCAGTGGCTTTGCGCACAAACTGCCTCGCCAACACGCGCGGTTTATCGACGGTGACCAGGTTCAGAGCCACCCCAGCCGCACACTGCAGGCGGCCAACCCGGCCACCGGCCAGGCCGCGCACTGCCTGCGGTGTTCGGCGGGAATAAAGCCTCGGGGGTGGGTCGAGCGTTCGGCGGCGCCTTTATTGAGGACTGCTTCGCGTTGAAGTCGGTGATGATCCGCTGCTGAACGCAATCCCATGATGGCCTGACAGCCGACCCGGAACCCGATTGAAGGCGATTTATGGATCCATTAAACCCTTTTGCGTCCGATAATCGCCCGGAATAACCCGATTACCGGCTTGACCGCCACCTGACTCTCCAATTTAATGGATCCATTAAACAACAATAATCCGTTGCCTGGAGAGTCACCATGTACCCGAAGAACACGTGGTATGTCGCTTGCACCCCCGATGAAATCGCGCAAAAACCGTTGGGCCGGCAGATCTGCGGTGAAAAAATGGTGTTTTATCGTGGCCTGGAAGGCGCCGTGGTGGCGGTCGAGGACTTCTGCCCCCATCGTGGCGCACCGCTGTCGTTGGGCTATGTCGAAAACGGCCACCTGGTGTGCGGCTATCACGGCCTGGTCATGGGCGGTGACGGCAAGACCGTCGATATGCCGGGCCAGCGGGTGCGCGGCTTTCCCTGCAACAAAACCTTCGCCGCCGTTGAGCGCTACGGTTTCATCTGGGTCTGGCCGGGTGATCAGGCCCAGGCCGACCCCGCGCTGATCCACCACCTGGAGTGGGCGGTGAGTGACGAGTGGGCCTACGGCGGCGGGCTGTTTGATATCCAGTGCGATTACCGCCTGATGATCGACAACCTGATGGACCTGACCCACGAAACCTACGTGCACGCCTCCAGCATCGGCCAGAAGGAAATCGACGAAGCGCCACCCGTGACCACGGTGAACGGGGACGAAGTGGTCACTGCTCGGCATATGGAAAACATCATGGCCCCGCCGTTCTGGCGCATGGCCCTGCGCGGCAACAACCTGGCCGACGATGTACCGGTGGACCGCTGGCAGATCTGCCGCTTCACGCCGCCCAGCCATGTATTGATCGAAGTCGGCGTGGCCCATGCCGGCAAGGGCGGCTACACCGCCGCCGCCGAGCACAAGGCCGCGAGCATCGTGGTGGATTTCATCACCCCGCAAACCGACACCTCGATCTGGTACTTCTGGGGCATGGCGCGCAACTTCAACCCGCAGGATGAGGCACTCACCGCCAGCATTCGCGAAGGCCAGGGCAAGATTTTCAGCGAAGACCTGGAAATGCTCGAACGCCAGCAACAGAACCTGCTGGCCCACCCGACGCGTAACCTGCTCAAGCTGAATATCGACGCCGGCGGCGTGCAGTCGCGCAAGGTCCTGGAGCGCCTGATCGCCCGGGAACGCGCTGGAGCGCCAACATGATTGAAGTCGTGGTGACATCCCGCCGCACCGAAGCCCAGGACATCTGCAGCTATGAACTGGCCAGCGTCGATGGCAGCCCACTGCCGGCTTTCAGCGCCGGTGCGCACATCGACGTGCACTTGCCAGACGGGCTGATCCGCCAGTACTCGCTGTGCAATCACCCGCAAGAGCGGCACCGCTATGTGATCGGCGTACTCAACGACCCCGCGTCCCGAGGGGGCTCGCGCAGCCTGCACGCCCACGTGCACGCGGGTACCCGCCTGAGCATCAGCGCACCGCGCAACCTGTTCCCGCTGGCCCACGAAGCCCGGCGCAGCCTGCTGTTTGCCGGAGGCATCGGCATTACACCCATCCTGTGCATGGCCGAGCGCCTGGCACACACGGGGGCCGATTTCGAGCTGCATTACTGCGCCCGCGCCCGTGAGCGTGCGGCATTTGTGCAGCGTCTCAAGGCGTCACCGTTTGCCGAGCGGGTGTTCCTGCATTTCGACGAGCAGCCCGACACCGCCCTGCATGCCGCCGAGGTACTGGCGGCGCCGGCAGACGACGTGCACGTGTACGTCTGCGGCCCCGGCGGGTTCATGCAGCACATACTTGAGAGTGCCCGGGCCCAGGGTTGGCAAGAAGCCTGCCTGCACCGTGAATACTTTTCGGCGGCACCGGTGGACAGCAGCCTCGACGGCGGGTTTTCGGTGCAGATCGGCAGCAGCGGCGAAGTCTTCGAGATCCCGGCCGACAAGAGCGTGGTGCAGGTCCTGGAAAGTCACGGCATCGAGATTGCCGTGTCCTGCGAACAGGGGATTTGCGGCACCTGCCTGACCCGCGTGTTGCAAGGCATACCGGAGCATCGCGACCTGTTCCTCACCGAGCAGGAACAGGCGCTGAATGACCAGTTCACGCCCTGCTGCTCGCGCTCGAAAACGCCCTTGCTGGTGCTCGATATCTGAACCGCATCACGACGCGGGCAGGATCACCTTCATGCGTGCGTCGGCGGTGGCGGCGCTGAAGATTTCGGCATAGCGCAAGGTCGCGTTGGCATGCTCGCGCATGATCGCTTCGGCGCGCGCGCCCTGGCGGTTGACCAGCGCGTCGAAGACCGAGTGATGTTGCATGTGGGCATAGTTGAAGCGCCGGTACTCGCGGGCCATGTCCTCGCGGTCCACCGCCAGCGCCGTCACCGACGCAAAGGGCAGGTGGTCATTGCGCGCCAGGGCATCGGCAATCGCCGGGTTGTGGCTGCCTTCGACGATGACCTGGTGAAAGCGCATGTTCAGGTCGTGATAGACCTCAAGGTCGTCTTCGGTCACATAGCCCTTTTCGAACAGTTGATCGCCCTCGACCAGGCAGCGCTCCAGCACGGCACGCGCTTGAGCCGACAACCCCTGCTCGGCGGTCTGGCGCGCCGCCAGGCCTTCGAGCACGCCGCGCACTTCAACCGCACCGGCAATGTCGCTGGGGCTCACCGAGCGCACCTGATACCCGCGCCCGCCGAACGGCACCAGCAGCCCTTCCTGCTCCAGGGTACGGAAGGCCATGCGCACGGGCATGCGCGACACGCCGAAGCGCTGCGCCGTGGGCGTCTCCATCAGCCGCTCCCCCGCCACCAGCTCCCCGCTGGCAATCATCTTGCGCAGTGCGACCAACACCAATTGACCGGGCTTACTCATCCAGGCAACTTCCAGAAAACATGGGCCGCCATAGTACCGCAAGCGCCTGCCGGCGTCAGACGAACGCCAGCGCTGCACGGGCGCTGTCTATCGCCCCCAGGTGCTGGGCCAACCGGGCAGGCAGGTAATCAAAAAAGAACCCGGCACTTTGCAGCTTGGCGGCGCGCAACGGATCATCTTCGGGCAATGCCCTGGACACCCGTGCCGCCCGCGCCCAGGCAAAGGCCAACAGTGCCACACCGCACAGCTGGAGAAAATCCGGCGCTGCCCGATAGGGGTATTCGCGGTCTTCCTGCGCCTGTTCACGCAGGGCGCTCACCGTCGCGGCCAGTGAGTCGCACAGGTTGCCCAGTGCCTCGGCGAATGCCGCGCACTCGGCGTACAGCGCGCCCTGCCCGGCCTCTGCACGCAACGTGTCGAGCAGCAAGCCGAACGCCCGACCGTCATCCCCGAGCACCTTGCGCAGCAGCAGGTCGTTGGCCTGGATCTCGTTACTGCCCTCGTAGATCATTGCAATGCGACTGTCGCGCAGGGTCTGTTCGATGGCGAACTCGGCGACATAGCCGTAGCCACCGAAGACCTGCAGTGCATTACTCGCCTGGCGAAAGCCCTGCTCGGTGAAAAACGCCTTGATGATGGGCGTCAGCAGTTGCGCCAAGGCGACGGCCGATGCGTCCTGCTGATCGAGCAGGTGCGCCGCCCAATACCCGATGGCGCGCATGCCCTCGCTAGTGGTGCGCAGCTCCAGCAACACGCGGCGCATGGCCGGGTGATAATGGATCGGGTCGGCCGCCTGGGCGGCCACTGCTTCAGGCCTTGACGGTGCGCGCATCTGCACGCGCTCGGCGGCGTACTGCCGGGCGTTCTGCCAGGCGGCCTCGGCATGCCCCAGGCCTTGCAGGCCGACATGCAGGCGCGCCGAGTTCATCATCACGAACATCGCGGCCAAACCGCGATTGGCGTCGCCGATCAGCCAGCCTTGGGCCGCGTCGAACACCAGCGAACAGGTGGCACTGCCCTTGATACCCATCTTGTGTTCAATGCCGTCACAGCGCACCCCGTTGACCTGGCCAGCGTCCAGTAACTTGGGCACCAGGAACAGTGAAAGCCCGCGACTGCCCGACGGCGCATCAGGCAGCCGCGCCAGCACCAGGTGCAGGATATTGGCCGTGAGGTCATGCTCACCGCCGGAGATAAACAGCTTGCTGCCGCTCAGGCGATAGCTGCCATCCGCCTGGGGCTCGGCACGACAGCGCAGTAAACCGACATCGCTGCCGGCCTGGGGCTCGGTCAGGCACATGGTGGGCAAGGCCTGCCCGCTGACGATCGCGGGCAGGTAACGCGCCTGCAACCAGGGTTCGCCATGCGTCTTGAGGCACAGGTAGGCGCCGTGAGCGATGCCGGTGTACATGGCCCAGGCGTGGTTGCTCGCGTAGAGCATTTCTTGCAACGCGGCGTCGAGCAGTTGCGGCAGGCCCTGCCCGCCCAGCGCCTCGGCGCACGCCAACCCTGGCCAACCGCCTTGGGCATACGCGCGATACGCCTCGGCAAAACCGTCCGGGGTGCTGACCTGGCCCGCCTGCCAACGGCAGCCCTGGCGGTCGCCGCTGCTGTTCAACGGCGCCAGCACGCCTTGGGTGAAACGGGCGGCCTCCTCCAGCACGTGCATCGCCAGGGGCAGGTCCAAAGCCTCCCATGCGTCGTGGGCCTGCAGCCAATGCTCAAGCACAAATTGCATATCGCGCAGGGGCGCCTGATAGCTCCACATCGAGACACCTCATCAAATTAAACAGGCTGTGTATTCAAGCGCGCCAGGCGGGATTTTCGATCAACAGCGCCATGCCCTGCCCGCCGCCCACGCACGCCGCGGCAATCCCGTAGCGCAGGTTGTGCTGGCGTAATTGCCGCGCCAGGCTCATCACCAGGCGCAACCCGCTGGCCGCCAGTGGATGGCCCAGCGCCAGGGAACCGCCTTGGACGTTGAGTCGATCGCTGTCCAGCTCCAGCTCCTGGGCCACCGCCAGCACCTGGGCGGCCTGGGCTTCATTGATCTCGAAGCGGCCGATGTCGCCCAGGCTCAGCCCACTGCGCTGCAGCAACAGGCGGATCGCCGGCGCCGGGCCAATGCCCATGAACTCCGGGGCTACACCGACCACCGCGCTGGCCAGCAGGCGTGTCAGGGCCGGGCGTGTGCAATCAGACGCGCGCCCTACCAGTGCCGCCGCCGCCCCGTCGACCACCGCACAACTGTTGCCGGCGGTTTGCACCCCATCGGCATGCACCGCACGCAACCGTGCCAGGGCCGCCAGGTCGGTCGGCCGTGGGTGGCTGTCTTGGCTGACAACCCCCGCCTGGCGCGCCAGGCTGATGCGCCGCGATTGATACCCCTCAAGCTCGAACACCTGGTTATCCACCGGGACGATTTCGTCGACCCAGGCACCCTCCTGTTGCGCCTGCAACGCGCGCTGGTGGCTGGCGCAGGCATAACGGTCCACGGCCTCGCGACTCAGGCCATAACGCCGCGCCAGGTTATCGGCAGTGGCGATCATGTCCAGACCTGGGGCCGGGTCGTACAGCGCTTCCCAGAGGAAATCCTTGAATTGCACTTCGCCCCCCAGGCGGAACCCACCGCGGTGGGTGTAGGCCGCAATCGGGTTGCGTGACATCGATTCAGCCGCCACGCACAAGGCCAGTTGCACCTCGTCGCGCAGTTGTTCAGCGGCCTGGCGCAACAGCTCGAAGCCGGTAGCGCAGATGCGCTGCACCCCCAGCGCCGGGACCGCTTGCGCCACACCGCTGTACAAGCCGATATGCCGTGGCAGCAAATAGGCATCGAAGCTGGCCTGGGCCATGGAACCGGCCAGCACACTGTCAACCGCCTGCCCCTGGAGGCCGGCGCGAGCCAGCACTTCACGGCCAACCTTGATGCCCAGGTCGATGGGCGACACCTGGGACAGCGCCCCGCCGAGGTCAACCCACGGCGTGCGCACGGCCTCGAACATCGCCGCATCGGCAAACGCCGAATACTGCCCGGCGCCGCTCACGGTTTGGGCCCGGCACGCAGGATTGTCGGGTCTTCGCCGCGATACAGCGCTTCAACCTTGGCCGCACGCCATTGCAATACCGCGCGCTGGTTGATCGAGCCTTTGTCGGTAATTTCCCCACGGTCGATGGACGCCGGCTCGTCGAGCACGGCAATCCACTCCAGGCGACTGGCATTGCCGGTGGCCTCGCGATTGAGCCGTTGCAGCCAGTCGCCGAACCATTGGCGCACCGGCGCGCTGTTGAGCACCTCGGCGTCGCTGGCCTCGGCGTTCAAGCCCGACAGCCGGCGGCATTCATAGGCCCTGGGGAACACCAGCGCTCCCAGGCATTCGCGGTCCGGCGCGGCGATCACCAGGTCCTGCACATAGGGTGAGCCTTCGAGCACCGCACGATTGCGCAACGGACCGACGCTGACAAACACCCCGGAGGACAGCTTGAAGTCTTCGGCAATACGCCCGTCGAACATCAGCCCCCAGTGTGGCTGATGGGGATCGGCGAGCTTGATCGCATCACCGGAACAGTAATACCCCTGCTCATCGAACACCTCGGCGGTTTGCTCGGGCGCGCGCCAATACCCCGGCATGATGTGCGGGCCGCGAAAACGCCCTTCGAACTTGCCGTCCACCGGCACCAGGCGCACCTCGCAGCCCGGCGCGGGCAAGCCGATATAACCGGCCATGGACAACGGCCCGGTGGTGAAGGTGCAGGACGGCGCGGCTTCGGTCATGCCCAGCCCGGCCATCATGCGGATACGCTCGCCGCAGTGCTGTTCGGCCACGCGGTCGAGGCGGTCCCAGACACTTTGCGACAGGCCGGCAGCAGCGAAGAAGAACAGTTTCATCCGCGCAAAGAACCGCTCGCGCAACGCGGCGTCCTGTTCCAGGGCGTTGACCAATTCTTCCCAGCCCTTGGGCACTGTCAGGTAGGCGGTGGGCGAAATTTCCTTGAGGTTACGCAGGGTCTGGGCAAAACCCTGGGCTGTGGGTTTGCCGTCGTCGAGGTAAAAGGTGCCGCCGTTGTAGAGCACGATGCCGACGTTGTGGCTGCCGCCAAAGGTGTGATTCCACGGCAGCCAGTCCACCAGCACCGGCGGCTCCTCGCCGAACACCGGAAATGTCTGCAAGAGCATTTGCTGGTTGGCGCACAGCATGCGCTGAGTGGTGATCACTGCCTTGGGCAGTTTGGTCGAGCCCGAGGTAAACAGGAATTTGGCAATGCTGTCGGGGCCGGTGGCGTTGAAAGCCGCGTCGGCCTCAGTACCGGCCGACGTGTGCAACAGGCTGGCGAAGCTGATCTGAGTGCGCCCGGGCACCTGGCCGCGCACGCTGATCAGCGGCGTTTCGGGCGGCAATACGGCATCGATCGCCCGCTGGTAGGCCGGCGCATCGCTGACGAACACCAGCCCGGGTTGCAGCAGGTCACAGACATGCCGCAGCTTGGCGAAATCCTGGGACAACAACGAATACGCCGGCGATACCGGGCAGTAAGGAATACCGGCGTACATCGCGCCGAGGGCGACCTGCAAATGTTCGATGTCGTTGCCCGACAGCAATGCCAGCGGCTTGTCCGCCGACAGCCCGTAACTCAGCAGGCCCTGGGCAATCGCGCGTACGCCGTCGAGCATCTCGCGGTAGCTGACACGGCGCCAATCACCGCCGGCCTGGCGTGCCGCGATAAACGTCTGCTCGGGCCGCACCCGCGCCCAATGCACCAGGCGATCGAGCAAGCGCGCCGGCAACTCGGCCAGGGGTTCCAGGGAGCGCATGTGCAACACGCCCTGTTCTTCAGTGACCGCCACCGGTGCGTGGCCGATGGAGACCTCGCGGTATCGCGGTGCGGGCTGGGGTTGCGGTCGGAATTCGGAACTCACAAGGGTGTCCTCCAGCAAGGCGGATCACAGCCGCCTTGTTATTGTTAGGTCGCAGCAACTGCTCAGATCGGGTAATGCCGTGGCCCGTTCTGCAAGGTCACCCAGCGCAATTGCGTGAAGTGCTCAATGGACGCCTTGCCACCAAAGCTGCCGTACCCACTGGACTTGACCCCACCAAACGGCATCTGCGCCTCGTCATGCACCGTCGGGCCATTGATATGGCAAATACCCGACTCGACCCGCTGCGCCAGCGCCAGCGCGCGCCCGGTGTCTCGACTGAAGATCGCCGCCGACAGGCCGAACTCGGAATCGTTGGCCAGCCGCAACAAGGCTTCATCACCCTCACCACGCAGCAGTACGGCGACCGGGCCAAAGGACTCTTCGCGGTACACGCGCATCTGTTCGGTGACACCCTCGATCAGGGTCGGCTGCAGGATGCTGCCCGCCAGTTGGCCGCCTGCCACCAGCCGCGCGCCCTTGGCCAGGGCATCGTCGATCAGGGCCTTGATGCGTGTGCCGGCGCTGGCGTCCACCAGCGACCCCAATACCGAATCTGCCGCCGCGGGATCACCCGCATGCAGGGTCGCGACCTTGGCCGCCAGCTTGGCGGTGAACGCATCGGCGACCTTGGCATCGACGATCAGGCGTTCGGTGGACATGCAAATCTGGCCCTGGTTGAAATAGGCGCCAAACGCCGCCGCCGCTACAGCAGCGTCAAGATCGGCATCGTCGAGCACCAGCAACGGCGCCTTGCCACCCAGTTCCAGCAACGCCGGCTTGAGGTGACGCGCCGAGAGCTCGCCGACAATCCGCCCGACATGGGTCGAACCGGTGAAGTTGACCCGCCGCACCGCCGGGTTGGCGATCAGCCGCTCGACAATCGCGGCGGCATCCGCCGGGGCATTGCTGATGACGTTGACCACGCCATCGCCCAAGCCTGCATCCTGCAATACCTGGCCAATCAGGCGGTGCACCGCCGGGCTTATTTCCGAGGCCTTAAGCACCACGGTATTCCCGCAGGCCAGCGGCATGGCGATGGCGCGAGTGGCGAGGATGACCGGCGCGTTCCACGGCGCGATGCCCAGCACCACGCCGCACGGTTGACGCAAGGCCATGGCGAAACTGCCGGGGACATCCGAGGGAATCACCTCGCCTGTGATCTGGGTGGTCATCGACGCCGCTTCGCGCAGCATATTGGCCGCCAGGCGCACATTGAAGCCATACCAGTTGGCCATGGCGCCGGTCTCGCCGGCGGCGGCGATGAATTCGCTGCTGCGCGCCTGCAATTGCTCGGCAGCCTTGAGCAAGCGGGTGCGGCGTTCGTTGGGCGCCAGCGCCGCCCAGGCAGGGAACGCGGCTTGGGCGGCGGCGACGGCGGCGTCGGCATCTTCCAGGGTCGCAGCGGCCACCCGCGAGACCACTTCACCGGTCACCGGGTTGCGACGTTCGAAGGTTCGACCGTCACGGGCGGGGCACGACTGGCCGCCGATCAACAGGGGCACGTCCAGCATGGTGATTCCTCTTTATTGTCTTTATCGGGAACACGTTCAAGCAGGGTACAACGGCGCGGCCAGGCGGCCGCGCCCTTCAGCGTTTATAGGCCTGCAGGCCAGGCTTGATGCTCTTGTCGTCGAGGAACTGTTTCATGCCCTGCTCGCGACCGCCTTCGGTGTCGAGCAGACGCGACTGATCGAGCTTGGCGTAGAGGTAATCCTCGTTCTGCTCCCAGGTCAGTTCGCGGCAGCGCTTGAAGCCATGCTTGGCGGCACGCAGCACCACCGGGTTTTTCTCGAGCAGGTTACGCGCCAGTTCGATGGTCACTTCGCGCAGTTGCGCCAGCGGCACGCTTTCGTTGACAAGGCCCATTTCGGCGGCTTTCTGCCCGCCAAAGGTCTTGCCGGTCATGATGTAGTACAGCGATTGACGATGGCCCACGGTGTCGGCCATGGCCTTGCTCACCAGGTTACCCGGCGGGATGCCCCAGTTGATTTCCGAAAGGCCGAAGGTCGCTTCGTCGGCGCAGATCGCCAGGTCGCACGCCACCAGCGGGCTGAAGCCACCGCCGAAGCACCAGCCATTGACCATGGCGATGGTCGGCTTGGCGTACATGCGCAGCAGTTTCCATTGCCATTGCGAGGCTTCGCGGCGGATTTTCTCCTGGAGGATTTCCGGGCCGGCATCCACTTCGCGAAAGTATTCCTTGAGGTCCATGCCCGCCGTCCAGGCTTCGCCCGCACCGGTGAGGACCAGCACGCCGGCGGCAGGATCCTGCTCGAGGGTTTCCAGGACGTCGATCATTTCCCGGTTCAGGGTCGGGCTCATGGCGTTGCGTTTTTCCGGACGATTGAGAATGACCCAGGCGATGCCTTCTTCGATCTCAACCTTGACTGTGGTCCAACGGCCTTCGTAATTGCTCATGGCGGTACGCTCTTGTTCTGGGTGTGAAGATGATTCGAAATTAAACCGCAAATATAGTTATGTCAATTAACTATTAATCTGAATAACCAATATTTTTCCTGCTTAAAACCCGCGTGGCGCATGCGCTGTGAAA
The DNA here is from genome assembly GCF_900215245.1 of Pseudomonas fluorescens. Taxonomy (GTDB): domain Bacteria; phylum Pseudomonadota; class Gammaproteobacteria; order Pseudomonadales; family Pseudomonadaceae; genus Aquipseudomonas; species Aquipseudomonas fluorescens. The sequence continues at coordinate 4,606,888 of NZ_LT907842.1, read as the reverse complement.
ACCCGGCATAGCCATAGCGCGTCAACACCGGCAAACTAGATACTCTTATTAACCTGCACCTTCTGAGGATTGCACTGCCAATGGCCAAGCCTTCCACCATCGCCACCGCCAGCCAGGCCCTGCCCGACAACGACGAGGTACGGCCGCCGCTGGATTCAGCCCTGGACGATCTGATCGGTTACGCCATGCGCCGCGCCCAGCTCAAGCTGTTCCAGAACCTGATCGGCCGGTTGTCGGACCACGACCTGCGCCCGGCGCAGTTTTCGGCCCTGGCAATCATCGAGCAGCACCCTGGGCTGATGCAGGCCGACCTGGCTCGCGCCCTGGCCATCGAGCCGCCCCAGGTGGTGCCGTTGCTGAACAAGCTGGAAAGCCGCGCCCTCGCCGTGCGGGTGCGCTGCAAGCCGGACAAGCGCTCCTACGGGATCTTCCTCAGCAAGACCGGCGAAACCCTGCTCAAGGAACTCAAGGACATCGCCGCACAAAGTGATCTGGACGCCACTGCCGCCCTTGACGGCCAGGAACGTGAAGAGCTGCTGCGCTTGCTGAGGAAGGTCTATCAGGACTGATCGGCTTATCAGAGCGCCACGGTGTAGAGCACCAGGAAACGGGTCTGGTTTTCATCGCGAAAGGCCGCGCCGCTCGGGAAGTCATTGCGGTAGATCGACTTGCGTGCCATGAACCCGACATTCTTCAGCGGGCCGCTCTGAATCACATACCCCAGTTCCATTTGGAACTCGCGCTCCTTGCGATCCTCGGCGTTGAAAGCGGCCAGTTCAATGTGGTCGCCACGCACATAACGCAGCCGAGTCTTCAGCCCCGGCACGCCTGCTGCCGCGAAGTCATAATCGTAGATGGCCTGCCAGGTGCGTTCCTTGGCGTTGAGAAAGTCCGAGCTCATGGTCAGCTCGCTCATGCCCATCAACTCTGTTCCCGAGATATAGGGCGTGGCCGTCTCCCCGCTTGAGTGCATGTAGCCAAGGCTGACGCGATGGCCGCCCAGGCGGTAGCCAAACAACGCCGAGAGGTTGCGGTTATCCACCTTGCCCGCCTTGGCACTGCCATCCTCACGGCTGAAAAAACTGCGCAGGTCGCTGGTGAGCACACCATCGCCCACCGGCAGGTTGTGCAGCAGCGCCAGGGTGTCCTGCTGGTAGAGGTCCGCGATCTGCGAGTGATAGACCCGCAGGCTGAGGTCTTTGTTGACCTGATAGTCACCGCCCACATAAGCCAGGTGCGAGGTGGTGGCGGTGGCGTTGAAGCGCCGGTTGGGTGAGGCGATGGTCATCGCCTGGTAGTCGGTGGAGTCGCGCTTGTTGATGCGGTCGATATAGCCCGTGTTGAGTGTCAGGCCATCGATGTCCTTGGAGCTCAACGTGGTGCCGCGAAACGTTTGCGGCAGCAGCCGCGACGGACTGGCAAAGGCAAACGGCAGGAAGATCGACACATCGCCGGCCTTGACCGTGGTTTGGGCGAACCGCAGTTTGGCGGTTGGGGCCAGCCGCGAGTACTCGTCGGCGGCGCGCTTGTCGCTGGCCGACACCGGCAACAACTCGGTACCGCTACGGTCCGGCGAAGAGTCGAGCTTGACCCCCATCAACCCGCGTACATCCAGGCCAAAGCCCACCGGGCCAGGGGTGTAACCCGATTCCAGGTTGAGGATAAACGCCTGGGCCCATTCCCGCGTGGCGGTCTTCGCACCGTCGTCCTTGTAGTCGCGGTCCAGGTAGTAATTGCGCAAGGTCAGGGTGCCGTGGCTGTCGTCGATAAAACCTGCAGCCCATAGCGAACCGGGCAGCACGCTCAAGGCCAGCAATGCCATCAGCCGGCGTGGAGTGTTGTTCGACACACAGGAAACGGACGCCGCTGCAACGGCGCCCTCCATAGGGAGTTCTGGCATGTTCGATGTCCATTTTTGTTGTTGTTATTGGGTTGGCGCACGCGCGGCCCTGTCAGCCTCGCAAACCAAGAATGGAAACAGCCGACGGTACTCGTCAACCGTAACTGACCGATAATCGAACATTAATAAAGCTATCTATTTTTTAGCCATTCACAAACAAGTATCTCAATCGATTGAATCTAATCACTTTATTCTGTTTTTTTAAGGATTTTATTCAACGATTCATTTTTTAGTTATATTTGTTATCTTAATCCTCAGCAGCCACTCAAGCTCGCCACCACAACAAAAACAACAATGAGGTTTGCCATGGACAGTCCATCGCGTCGTTCGACGCTGACTATTGCGTTGTGCTTTATCGTTGCGCTGATCGAAGGGTTCGATCTGCAAGCCGCCGGCACCGCCGCCGCCGGGTTACGTCAAACCTTCGCCCTGGATCCGAAGATGCTCGGTTGGGTGTTCAGCGTCGGCATCATCGGCCTGCTGCCGGGGGCGTTCTTCGGGGGCTGGGTTGCCGACCGGATCGGGCGCAAGAAAATCCTGGTGAGCGCCGTGCTGCTGTTCGGGCTGTTTTCCCTGAGCACCGCGTTTGTCGACAGCTACTCAAGCTTGTTGCTGGTGCGCTTTCTCACCGGCCTGGGGCTGGGCGCCGCGTTGCCCAACCTGATCGCGCTGTGCGCCGAAGCGGTGAGCGAACGCAATCGTGGCACGGCCATCAGCGTGATGTACTGCGGGGTGCCCCTGGGGGGTGCATTGGCCGCAGTGGTGGCGATGTTTTCCAGTGAGCACTGGCAGACCACGTTTATTATCGGCGGCCTGGCGCCCTTGCTGGCCGTGCCGCTGATGATCCTGCTGCTGCCTGAATCCAGCGCCTTTCGCCAACAGTTCGACAACACGCACGGCGCCCGCCCCTCCACCGGCCAGGCGCTGTTCGGCGACGGTCGCGCGCGCACCACACTGGCCTTGTGGCTCAGCTACTTCTTCACCCTGACCGTGATGTACATGCTGCTTAACTGGCTGCCGTCGCTGTTGCTGGAACAGGGTTTCAGCAAACCCCAGGCGGGCATGGTGCAGATGCTCTTCAATATCGGCGGCGCCCTGGGTTCGCTGCTCGGCGGCGTGCTGCTGGACCGCTGTAATGCCCTCAAAGTGGTGGTGTCCGTGTATGCCGGGTTGCTGGCGGCCCTGGCCGGGGTCGGGCTGTCGGTGGGCATCGTGCCCATGGCTATTGCCGGCTTTGCCGCCGGCTTGTTCGTGATGGCTGGGCAGTTGGTGCTGTACGCCTCGGCACCGCCCTCGTATCCAACCTCGGTGCGTGCCACCGGCGTCGGTGCCGCTGTGGCAGTGGGCCGCCTGGGTTCGGTGGCCGGGCCGCTGGCGGCCGGGCAACTCCTCGCCGCCGGCGCCGGCACGGCCGGCGTACTGCTGGCGACCTCCCCCGGCGTGGTGATCGCCGCACTGACCATCATCAGCGTCATGGTGCGTACGGCGCCACTGAACCTGGCCACTCCGCAAGCGGCCAGGCCCACCAAAGCCTAGAACTGGTGCAGCCAATTGAGCACCAGTTTGTTGCCCTCGGTGCGGTTCTGCGCCTGCTGTTCGAAGTAGGCGTTCACCGATAGCACGTTCTCCTTGTTGAAGGCGTAGACCAGGCCTGGGCCGATGGCCCAGACCTTTTCGCGACGCCCGCTCACAGCGTGCCCGTCCACCTGGGTGTCGGTGATCTGCTTCAGCCAGTAGCCGTTAACCCCCACGCTCAGTTGCGGGTTCAAGGCATATTGCAGCGTCAGGTTGGCATGCAATGCCTGGCCGGCCTGGGTATCGGAAACATCCCCGAAGCCTGCCTGCGGATCATCATTCTTGCCATTCCACAGGTACATGAAACGCCCGCTCGCCGACCATGTCGGGCTGAACCAGTACGTCGCCGCGTAATACGGGTTGAATGACCAGAAGTTGCTGCCGGGGTTGATCGAGCGATGGCGGTCATAGGCCCCCACCGGGATCGAAACATCAGCCTCGACACGCTGGGTCAACAGCGGGCTGCCATCGGCGCGGTTCAGGCTTGGCAGTTGCAGGAAGGCACCGACCGTCAGGTCACCGAAGCCAGCACGGGAACTCAGCGCCGCATTGTGCAACCCATCGTCGACATTCACCTGGGCCAGGGAAGTGTTGATCAGGGTGAATCCGGGCATCGCGCCATTGGCCAGGGGCTGGCCGACGTAGATGATCTGCGTGGTGGGCGCCACCACTTCCAGGTCCTGCCTGGGCAGCGCCAGCTTGTTGCCGTGGGCATCATTGAAACGGCTGGCCCGCGAGTAGGTCAGGTACTCCTCCAGGTACCAACCGGGGCCGGCCGGCGCTGGCGAGCCGTCGTAGAAACTGGTGCTGCCGAGGTTGAGTCCGGGCAGGTCGTAGGCATGTGCAGTCGATGTCAGTGCGACAAATGTCGTGGCCGCAACCGTCCGCAAGATAGGCTTGAGCATCTTGTATGTCCTGTATTTTTGTTGTTGTTCAAGACTCCCGGCACGCAGGGGCCGCACCGGGATTTATCGCTGTGCCAGGCCCTACACGTAGGTGGCGGCCAACCCACCGTCCACCGGCAGATTGACCCCGTTGACCCAGCGCGCAGCGTCCGAGCAGAGGAAGGCAATCACCGCCGCCACCTCATCGGCCAGCGCTGGACGGGTCATGCGCTGGCTGTCCTCGGCCACCCGCTGCGGCCCGAGCATGCTGACGAAATCGCCGAGAATCGGCGTAAACACCGGCCCCGGCGCCACGCAGTTGATACGCACCGAGTGATCGCGAAACCAGCCCTGGGATTGTTGGAAGCTCCACACGATCAGCGCTTCCTTGAAGTATTGATAACAGCTGGCCTGCTCCACCGGATTGGCCGCCAGCCACTGCTGCCCGGCCTCGAAGCTGTGTGTCGCGGCCAGCGCCTTGTGCAGCTCCAGCCGTTGCGGCCATTGCGCGCCAAGCACCGAGGCAACATTGACGATGCTGCCGCCCGCCGGCATGCGTGGCAGCAACGATTGAGTCAGGTGCCGCAGCCCCAGGTAATTGACCGTCGCCACCGCTTGCTCGGGCGCCGTACCCGGCACCCCAGCGATGTTGCACAGCCCGTGGACCCGCGCGGGCAGGCGCGCCACCAGCGCATCAATGCTGGCAGGGTCACCCAGGTCAGCCTGGAAGAAGCCATCCAGGGTCAGTTGCGGTTCATGGCGATCCACACCGATCACCGTGGCCCCCTGGAAACGCGCGAGCCGCGCCAGCTCGGCGCCAATGCCGGAAGCGACGCCGGTGACGATCAGGGTTTTGTTGTGCAGGTTCATGTTCAAGCCCTCTTATTTTTGTATAGGCATGGGTGTATCGAATCGATGAGCCAGGGCCCAGAACGGCCACGGCTCAGAATGGATAGGCAGGCGGAGTATTTTTCAGCGTGACCCACTGCCACTGGCTGTACTCGTCCCAGTCCGCCGGCCCGCCGACGCTGCCGCCGTTGCCGGAGGCACCGCGCCCGCCGAACGGGTTGATGCATTCGTCGGCCACGGTCTGGTCGTTGATGTGCAGCAGGCCGCAGTCCAGCCGCTCACCGATGGCCATGGCGCGCCCGACCGACGGCGAGATGATGGCGGCCGAGAGGCCGTACTCCGTGCGGTTGGCCAGTTCGATCGCTTCCTCGTCGGTGGTAAAACTGACCACCGTGGCCACCGGGCCGAACAGCTCTTCCTCAAAGGCGCGCATGCCCGGACGTACGCCACTGAGCACGGTGGGCTGGTAGAACAACCGGTCATAGTCGCCGCCTGCCTCCAGCCGTGCGCCGGCCTGCAGGCTATCGCTGACGATCTCGTGCACGCGCAGCAATTGCCGTTGGTTGATCAACGGGCCGAGCGCCGCTTCACCCCGGGCGGCATTGCCCACCGTGAGTGCCCGGGCCTTGTCCGCCAGCTTGCGGGTGAGGCTTTCAGCGATGGATTGATGCACGAGAATCAGCCCGGTCGCCATGCAGATTTGCCCCTGATGCAGCCAGGCGCCCCAGGCTGCATTGCTCGCGGCCAGGTCGAGGTCGGCGTCTTCAAGAATGATCAGCGGGTTTTTCCCGCCCAGCTCCAGCGCAACCTTTTTCAGGTGTCGCCCGGCCACTTCAGCGACTTTGCGCCCCGCCGCCGTCGACCCGGTGAACGCAATCATCCGCACATTCGGATCGCGGCACAGCGCTTCCCCCGCCGGCGCCGCGCCGGGCATCACCTGCAGCAGGCCCTTGGGCAAGCCCGCCTCTTCAAACAGCCGGGCAATGAGAAACCCCCCACTGACCGGGGTCTGCGGGTCAGGCTTGAGCACCACTGCATTGCCTGCCGCCAGCGCCGGGGCCACTGAGCGCAGTGACAGCACCAGCGGAAAGTTGAACGGTGAAATCACCCCGACCACGCCGTGGGGCTGGCGCCGTGCATAGGACAGTCGGCCGGCTGCACTGGGCAGCACCACCCCGTGAGGTTGGGACAACAGCCCCGCCGCCTGATGCAGCAGCACAATCGCTTCACGCACTTCGTGCTCGCCCTTGAACAACGCGCCCCCGGTTTCCCGGGCGACGTACAGCGCCAGCTCGGCGAAGGACCGCTGGGCCAGGTCCGCCGCCTTGCGAAACACCTCGGCGCGCTCCCGTGGGCCCAACGCAGCCCAGGCCGGCTGCGCCAGCGCCGCACTGCGGCAGGCGACGGCGATGTCGGCCGGGTTGGCCATGGCGCAGCGCATCAGGGGTTCGCCGGTGGCGGGTTCAATCACGTCAATCACAGATCCCGAAACGGGAATCCAATCGCCGTTGAACAGGCATTCGGACGCGATGGCCCGCTGTAGAAAGGGGGTGGTTTCAGACATTGGCATTGGCAACTCCGGTTCTTGTAATTGTCATCGTCTGCACAGGGTGCAAACGCCGCATCAAGCCTTGAGCAAAGGCTGTGCCGCTTGCACGCAACGGCGCGCACATAAACCGGCGAGGGCTCTGGGTCGAGGCCTGCCGCGCAACGCTCACACGCCTGGGGCGATCGCCCGCAAAAAACCCGGGCTTCGCCACTTGTTCAATTGATAAGGTTATGTTTTATAACTATCTGAGCAGTTGCTCATATCGATCACTCGCTTTGCAGGGGCATAACAATGACTAATCCCCACAGCGCGCTGCCCGACGACCGGGTGGCCAGCGCGCCGTACCCTCCGCGTGGCGACAGTCGCCAACTCAGTGACAGCAGCTCGCCCACCACAGCGGAACTGGCCGATTGCCTGTTCTTTTCCCCTGAAGACGGGCGCATCTGGCTCAACGATCAACGCATGTTGTTGCTGCACAGTTCGTCGTTCGGCGCCCTGCGCGCCGAGGTCATCGAGCGCCTGGGACTGGACCAGGCCCGGGGCCTGTTCACCCGCACCGGTTATGCCTCCGGCGCACGGGATGCACGCTTGATCCGCGAGCGCTGGCCACAGGCCGATGCCGCCGCGGTGTTTCGCGCCGGGACACACCTGCACACCCTGGAAGGCATGACCAAGGTCGAACCGCTGCACTTCAAGTTCGATGCCGACTCGGGGTTCTATGAAGGGGAATTTCTCTGGCACCACTCGTGCGAAGCCGATGAACATGTGGGGGCCTACGGCATCGGCCAGGACCCGGTGTGCTGGACCGAAACCGGCTACGCCATCGGCTTCGTCAGTGGCCTCTTCGGGCAAATGGTGATTTTCCGCGAAGTGGAATGCCGTGGCATGGGCCATCGCCGTTGCCGCGTGATTGGCAAGACGGCCGAGCAATGGGGTGATGTCGAGCAGGACCTGCGCTACCTGAATGTGTCCCAGGCCGTCACCGGGCCTGCCACCCCCACGCTTGCAGGCCCGGTGGGCAGCGCTGGCGAAACCCGCCCGCCACAACCGTTGGTGGGCGCCAGTGCCGCGTTCAACACGGCGATGCAAGCGCTGCAAAGGGTTGCATTGACGCCCGCGACGGTGCTGATCAGCGGGGAGTCCGGCGTGGGCAAGGAGATGTTTGCGCGCCAGCTGCACCAGCTCAGTCGGCGCCATGACAGCCCGTTTGTGGCACTCAATTGCGCCGCCATCCCGGATAACCTGGTGGAGGCCGAACTCTTCGGTGTCGAACGCGGCGCCTATACCGGCGCGACGCACTCGCGCCCCGGGCGATTCGAACGGGCCCAGGGTGGCACGCTGTTCCTGGATGAAATCACCAGCCTCAGCCTGCCCGGGCAAAGCAAGTTGCTGCGAGCCTTGCAGGAACGGGAAATCGAACGGGTCGGCGGGGTGCGCGGGATCAAGGTGGATGTGCGCGTGGTGGCCGCCACCAATATCGACCTGCGTAAAGCGGTGGCAGACGGAAGCTTTCGCGAAGACCTGTTCTACCGGCTGAACGTTTACCCCATCGCCCTGCCCCCGCTGCGTGAACGCCGGGACGACATCCCGCTGCTGATCAATGCGTTCCTGACGCGCTTCTGCCAGGACTACGCCCGGACCCCGGCAGGCCTGACCATGCGCGCCCTGAAGACGTTGCTGCGCTACGACTTCGCGGGCAATGTGCGCGAGCTGCAAAACCTCATCGAACGCGGCCTGATCGCCAGCGACGACGGCCAGGCCATTGACCTGGTGCATCTGTTTCGCAACGAACCGCTGCCCGCCGAACCCTATGGCCTGGACGATCAGGGCAGCCTGTCAAATACCGGGCAGGCGCCGCGCTCGACGCTGCTGGATACCCTCGACCCGTTGGACCAGGGGTTTTCCATCGAAGGGCTTGAATCGCGCCTGATCACTGAAGCGTTGCAACAAAGCGCCGGCAACCTGGCTGCGGCCGCCAGGCTCGTGGGGCTCAGCCGTGCTCAATTTGCTTACCGCATGAAGAAGCACCGGCGGCAAACCCCTTGAAAGGCAATTAGTGCTTTAAAAGCTTTACCCAATTAAGTATTTTGCAGGGGTATGGGGCCAACACGCGCCCCTCTTTTTATTCGTGACAAGGATCTCCTGTGAGCGGACTGCGTGAACGTCAGAAAGCCGAGCGCCGGCAAGCTATCAGTAAAGCGGCGGTCGAACTGTTTGAGCGCCAGGGTTTCCAGAACACCACCATCGAACAGATCGCCGGCCAGGCCGGGGTATCGCCGCCGACGGTGTTCAAGTACTTCGGCAACAAACAGGAAATCATCCTGGAGATCCTGCACCACGCCGATCAACGCGCGATCAGCGATACCCGCAGCCTGATCCACGAAATCGACGACCCGGTCGAAGCGCTCTGCCACCTGGAACGCCTGCTCACGGGCTATGCCCTGGAAGTCATGCACCCCAGCCTGTGGCGTGAACTGCTGCCACTGATCCTGTTCGGCGGCAGCAATGGACTGCCCGAAGGCTATCGGGCCATGAACGATACGCTCAGGGCCGAAATCAGCGAACTGCTGCGGGAACTGCAACGGGCCGGCAAGCTACGCGCGCAACTCGATGTGGAATTGGCCGCGTTCCTGTTGAACGACTATTCGCACCTGCAATTGTTCAGGCTGGTGAACCAGGAACACCCGGATATCGACGCGCACTCAACCCAGGTCAGGCGTATCACCGAGCTGCTGTTTTACGGCATGCAGGCCTGACCGCTTCTGGTGGCGGGCCTCAGTAAAAGCGATAGCAACGAATCACCACCTGGTCGGCGCACGGATAGTGCACCAGGCCGATAAAGCTTGATCGGGTGAGCCAGTCCAGCCGCCCCTTGGCCACCTGGAACACCGGCGTGCAGGTGCAGCGGTATTCCGTCTCAGGAATCGGCCATTGGCCGTCGCTGTCCAGCTGGCGGCCATACTCAGTCAGGCTCAGCACACCCCGGTTACGGATGTTGATCACCTCGCCTTCGTCGGTCCTGACGCTGTAGCGGGCATCCAGTTGACCGATGCCATCCGGGCGCAAAAGAAAGCAATCTGCTCCGCCCGCCAGGACCTGGCCGCTGATGCCGACCCCATCGAAATCCCCGCCCAGAATCGGGTAGTTGCAGCGCAGGCCTTCAACGCTGTCGCCCAGCATCACACCCGGCCCAATCACAACGCGAAGGGTCAGCACCCGCTGCAAGTTGGGGGCAATATTCATCCGTTCAGGCATGGCAAGCTCCGAGCCCGGCGCACACGCACCGGGCCACACAGATCAACGGTTGCTCTTGATGGCGGTCCAGGTGCGGGTACGGATGCGCTCCACGGCGGGCGGAATCGGCTCCAGGGCAAACAGGGTCTTGCGCGCTTCGTCCGGCACATACATGTTGGGGTCGTTGCGGATGCTGGCGTCCACCAGCGCAGTAGCTTCCCTGTTCGGGTTGGGGTAGCCGATCTTGTTGCTGATGCGCGCAATCACGTCCGGGCGCAGGATGTAATTGATGAACGCATGGGCCTCCGCCAGATCGGGGGCCTTGGCCGGGATCATCATCACGTCCGACCACATCGGCGCGCCTTCCTTGGGCAGTGCCATCTGGACCTTGACGCCCTTGCCGGCGGCATCTGCCAGGCGCATGGCCAGTGCGACGCCGCCGGACCAGCCCACGCCCACACAGATATCACCGTTGGCCAGGTCCATGCCGTAGCGCGACGAGTTGAAGTAAGTCACGTAAGGGCGAATCTTCATCATCACCGCCTGGGCTTGCACATAGTCCTCACGCTTCTGGCTATTGGGGTCGAGGCCCTTGTAGTGCAAGGCAATCGGCAGGATCTCGTTGCCGGCGTCGAGAAAACCCACGCCACAACTGGCGAGTTTGGCGAGGTTTTCTTCCTTGAAGATGATGTCCCAGCTGTTCATCTGCACGTCGGGGCCGAGGGCTTTGCGCACCTTGTCGACGTTGTAGCCGATCAATGTGGTGCCCCACAGGTAAGGCGCGGCGTAGCGGTTGCCGGTGTCACCCACGGCTTCCAGGGACTGCATGAACTGCGGGTCCAGGTGCTGCCAGTTGGGCAACTGCTTGCGGTCCAGCGGTTGCACGGCACCGGCCGTGATCAAGTGCCCGAGGTTGGCGGTGCCGGGGAACACCACGTCGTACCCGGAGTTGCCCGTCAACAGTTTGGACTCCATGGTTTCGGCACTGTCGAACACATCGTAAATAGGCCGAATACCGGTTTCTTCCTCGAAGCTCTTCAGCACTTCGGGTGGCAGGTATTCGATCCAATTGTAGATCCGTACGGTTCGTTCTTCAGCCAGGCAAACACCACTGATGAGCAACGAGGCGACAGTGCCCAGCACGGTATTACGCAGAAATCTGTTCATGATCAAAACACTCCAGCGCGGCCGCGATGGCTCGCAGCACTTAATAGCGGTAGGTGAAATACAGTTCCAGCGCACTGAACGTCTGGTCATCGCCAAACACCTGTTTGGCGGCGGCCAGTGGCTTGACCCAGTTGTACGACAGCGACGTATAGAACGACGGTGTGGGTGTCCAGTCGAGGAAAACCACACTTTCGTCGGCAAAGCGCCGATCGCTGACCGGTGCGCCCAGGTAGTTTTTCTCGTCCAACCAGAACTGGTAGTGAATCGCGCCGAGGGTCAGGGTTTCGTTGAGGTGGGTCTTGAGGGAGAACTGCTGGACATTTTCGTTGCTGTTGAACAACAGGTAGTTGCCGACCACGTCCCCGACCAGCCACGTGCTCCAGTCGACAAAGCCTTTGCTCAGTGGGTCCCAGGCTTTTTGGCGGTTGTCGGTGAGGTTGTCGTCGCCGGAAAAGCTCGCGTAGCGGTAGCCAAGGACCGGCGTCAGCGGCAAGGTGTTGAAGGCATAGTCGGCCTGGGCATACCAGGCGCTGGCAGCGTAATCGACACCCTCGCCGCTGCCCCGCTCCAGCGCGTACTCAGCATTCAGCGTCAGCGCCTGTACGCCGGGCACCTTGGTGTTGAGCGCCCGCAGGTTGTACACCTGCATCCCGTCCCGGCGGCGCGGGAGCGTGCTGCCTCTGGGGCCAAGGGCATTGACCTTCATGGCCATGGCGCCGAGCGTCACCTGGTCATCGAGGTTGTAATCCACGTTGACGCCGGTCATGCGAAAATCGCCCAAGTCATCATCGGTGCGTAAGGTGAAGGCCTGAGACTTCAGCGCGCCATGATCCCAGGCGAGGATCGCCGAATCCTTGAAGGCGGTTCGCGGGCCGAGCCAGTAAGCACCATCCTTATACTGGTCGAGGTTACCGTCCATGACGATGAACCCCGTACCGACCATGTAGTTCTGGCGGCCGGCGGTGAGCTTCCACTCGCCGGCGCGAAAACCGCCATAGAGTTCTTCGGCGGCGGCCTTGCCATCGGAACTGCGGCTGAAGCCACCTGCATCACCATCGCCGAAGGTGCTCGCCGCCACCAGAGAACCGCCCGCGAGCAGGCTAAAATCCGGTTGCAACGCATACTCGAGTTTGACCCCCGGCTTTACGTAGACCTCTTGCCAGTTGATCCGGGCGCCGCCGTTTTTACCGTTGCGCGCATCGACCCGGCCGCTGCCGAAGTTGACCCCACGGGTAAACAACGTTGCCCCGCCTGCGGTGAGATTGACTTCGCCCTTGAGATCGCCGTCCTCAAAGGTGTAGCCCGCGAATGCGACGTGGGTGGTCAAGGGTAAGCCGACCGCCAACAGCGCTCGAGAGAAACGCTTGCTGAATACCATTAGAAGCTCCTGTGGAATTATTGTTGTTACAGGGCAGTCAATGGCGACGCAGGGCGCCGCCAACACCTGGGCAAGCCAGGTGAATAGAACGCAAAAAATCTTATTGTTTGGCGTGGGTCAGTGGCTCAAGTGGGCGGCGATCGCGCGCAGCATGCGTACGCTGTCGGTGTCGAACGGGCTGACCGCATCGGTGAGCGAAGACTGCTTGACGATCACGACGCCGGACGGCTTGTCGATGAACAGGTACTGGCCATGAATCCCCCCGGCCATCAGGGCCTGGCTGTGATCGTTGAACACGTACCACTGGCTTCGATAGGAGGCACCGGGCGTCCAGTGGGAGAACTCGGCATTTTGCGCGTAGATCGCCGGATCCGCGCCGGCGGTGATACGGGCCACCGTCTCGGGCGACAGCAGCTCTACGCCATCGTGGCGACCGTTGTTGGCCAACAGGCGACCGAAACGCGCCATGTCTCTCAAGGTGGCGCTGAAGCCCGCCCCGGCCACATTCCGGCCCCAGGGATCGGCCAGAAAATAGCCGTCGCGGTCGCACCCCAGGCGCCCCCAGACCTCCTCCAGCATCTGACTGCACGCCTTGCCCGAGGCACGTTCCATGACCCACGCCAAGGCTTCGGTGGTGGCCGTCACATAATGGAAAAAGCCCCCGTGGCTGCCGCGCTTCTTGAGAGATGGCAAGTACTGGTACAACGATTCGAACTGCGCGTACTGCGCCGGTGCCGGTTGAAAGCCGCAGGCATAGCCGTACTGCGAGCTTTCTGAATTGGGGTCGTCATACACTTCGCTGTAGTCGATGCCCACCGCCATGTCGAACAATTGGCGCACCGTCGCATCGCCAAACGCGCTGCCCGCCAGTTCAGGCACGTAGTAAGCGGCCGGCCGCTCGGGCTTGAGCACGCCACGCGTCACCAGCTGTTCACCCAAGGTACCGATCAGCGACTTGGTGACCGAGAACATGATGTGCCGGTCACAGGCGCGCTGGCCGTTGAAGTAGCGCTCGAACAACACCGTGTCACCCTGCATCACCAAAAAGGCGTCCGTCTGGCTGGCGACAAGGTGCTCGATCACACGGATGCCCAACCCACTCTCACTGTCGAAACACAACTGATCCAGCGCGCGCGGGGCCTCCTGAAGCTGACCGACAGGCCCTGGCCCCGCCGACACATCAATGCTGGGGCGCAGTCGCGCCAGATGACGGAACCCCCACTGATTGAAGGGCGTGCGCATCCAGTTGTTCCACGTTACGCGGTGTTCCGGCGCGGCGGGAAACCCCTGCATCAGCAGCGGCGCCACGCGAGTGGCCAATGAAGACTCATTGGCCTCGACATAAGAAGTCGCGAGGGAGAATTGGGCTTTATGACTCATCGGGATAACCCTGAAGATGACTCTGCATGAAGCAGATGCAGAGAAATAATTACCCCATACAATATTTTAGTCAATAAAACATTTTACCAGAAAAACAAATATTGCTGCGCGCTTGGATCGGCGCTACACCGTCCTGATAAGCCTCCTGCAACCGGGTCAAATTTTGAAATGCTTGAAAACTGCGTGCACAAGAACGGGCTCGGCGTGTTTTCAGGGAGGTGCGCGGCAAAAGTCATGGAAAGACTTTTCTTTGGACGAAAAAAAATGGACCTCTTTTCAGAGGTCCATTTTTTAATATTTGGAGCGGGAAACGAGACTCGAACTCGCGACCCCGACCTTGGCAAGGTCGTGCTCTACCAACTGAGCTATTCCCGCGTCTTGGTGGTGTGCATTCTATAGAATCCAGAACCCCCGTCAACCCCTTGATTCAAAAAAGTTTTATTTCTTTTCAACGGTGGTGCGCAGGTGAGGCCAGGCAGCGCGCAAATACTGGAGCATCGACCACAACGTCAGGCCTGCGGCAACGAGCAGCAAGGCGTAGCCCATCAGAACCCAGAAGGAGAAGTCCGAGGGGTTGGCCAGCAGAATCACCAGCGCAAGCATCTGCGCAGCCGTTTTCCATTTGCCCATGTTGGAAACGGCCACGTGGGCGCGGGCGCCGATTTCGGCCATCCATTCGCGCAGGGCCGAGACGACGATCTCGCGGCCGATGATCACCGCAGCCGGCAATGTCAGCCACAGGTTGCCGTGTTCCTGCACCAGCAGGACCAGGGCGACGGCCACCATCAGTTTGTCGGCCACCGGGTCCAGGAACGCGCCGAAGGGCGTGCTCTGTTCCAGGCGGCGCGCCAGGTAGCCGTCGAGCCAGTCGGTCGCAGCCGCAAAAGCGAATACCGAACTGGACGCTGCATAGCTCCATTCGTAAGGCAAATAAAACAGCAAAATGAAAATCGGAATGAGCAGGACGCGTAGAACGGTAATCAGATTAGGGATATTCATCGGCACAACTGGCTACGAGGTGAGAAGGCATTCTATTCGCTGTGCAGATTTGCATAAATCAGCTCAGCGAGCTTTTTACTGATACCGGGTGCTTTGGCAATTTCGTCAATGCTGGCACGGGATAGCTCCTGCAAGCCACCAAAATGTTTAAGCAGGTCACGGCGACGGGTCGGACCAACGCCCGCGACCCCTTCCAGGGTTGAGGTTCGACGGGTTTTACCACGGCGGGCACGATGGCCGGTGATGGCAAAACGGTGAGCTTCGTCGCGGATCTGTTGAATCAGGTGCAACGCGGGTGAGTCACCTTTCAAGGTGAACTCATGAGCGGCATCATTCAAGTACAACGTTTCGAAACCGGCCTTACGCGTAGCGCCCTTGGCAACACCCAGCAGAATCAGGTCGGGAACGGCCAGCTCGTTGAGCACGTCACGGGCCATGGACAACTGGCCCTTGCCACCGTCCACCAGCAGGATATCGGGAAGCTTGCCCTCCCCGTCCTTCAACTTGCTGAAGCGCCGCGTGAGGGCCTGGTGCATGGCGGCGTAGTCATCGCCGGCGGTGACACCTTCAATGTTGTAGCGCCGGTAATCGGCCTTGATCGGCCCTTCCGGCCCGAAGACCACGCAGGACGCCACGGTGGCCTCGCCGCTGGAGTGGCTGATGTCGTAGCACTCAAGACGCTGGGGCGGCTCGTCCAGGTTGAGGACTTCGGCCAAGGCGTCAAAACGCGCAGCCACGTGCTGTCGATTCGCCAGGCGCGCGCTCAAGGCCTGTTCGGCGTTGGTCACCGCCAGTTGCTGCCAGCGCGCGCGCGTGCCGCGTACGCGGTGGCTGATGTCCAGCTCGCGGCCGCGCAGCGCGTGGATCGCTTCAATCAGCGCGGGGAAGTCTTCATGCACCACGTTAACGATCAGTTCGGACGGCAAGTCGCGTTCGGGGCTGCTGACGTAGTATTGGCCAAGGAACGCAGCCATGACTTCAGCGACTTCCTCGTCGATACCGGTCTGCGGGAAGAAATTCTTGCTGCCCAGCACTCGCCCGCCACGCACACTGATCAGGTGCACACAGGCGCCGCCCGGGTTAACAAAAGCGGCGATCACATCGACGTCCCCCGTACCGCCCTCCATGCTTTGCTGGTCCTGTACACGCCGCAGCAAGGAAATCTGGTCACGCAACTCAGCGGCGCGCTCGAAATCCAGGGTGCTGGCGGCCTGTTCCATGGCGCTGGAGAGCTCATCGGTCAGCGCATTGCTGCGCCCTTCGAGGAACATCACCGAATGGCGTACATCCTCGGCGTACTCCGCCGGGTCAACCAGCCCGACACAAGGCGCCTTGCAGCGTTTGATCTGGTATTGCAGGCAAGGTCGCGTGCGGTTTTTGTAGAAGCTGTCTTCGCACTGACGCACGAAAAAGGTCTTTTGCAGCAGGCTCAAACTTTCTCGGATTGCGCCGGCGCTCGGGTATGGGCCGAAATACTTGCCCTTCTGCTTCTTTGCGCCCCGGTGAATACTCAGGCGCGGGAAGTTGCCGTCGGATAAATACACGTAGGGGTAGGATTTATCGTCACGCAGCAGAATATTGTAGGGCGGCCGCCACTCCTTGATCAGCGTCTGTTCAAGCAGCAGCGCCTCGGTTTCATTGGCGGTGATGGTGGTTTCGACCTGAGCGATACGCGCCACCAGGGCGGCGGTTTTCGGTGCAAGACCGGTCTTGCGAAAGTAGCTCGCCAGACGGCTTTTCAGGTTTTTGGCTTTGCCCACATAAAGCAGGCGTGCCTCGCTGTCGAACATGCGGTACACGCCGGGGCGGCCACTGCAGGTTGAAAGAAAGGCACTCGGATCAAACGGTGTGGTCATGTCAGGCGCTGGCGTCCACCATGCCGTGACGCACTGCGAGCAGGGTCAATTCAACATCACTGCTGATGGCGAGCTTCTCGAAAATGCGATAGCGGTAGGTGTTCACGGTTTTAGGCGACAGGCACAGCTTGTCAGAGATCGACTGCACTTTCTGGCAACCGACGATCATCAAGGCGATCTGGATCTCGCGCTCCGACAACGCATCAAACGGCGAGTCGCTGGTCGGCTGGAAGGACTTGATCGCCAACTGCTGGGCAATCTGTGGGCTGATATACCGCTGGCCAGCAAATACCAGGCGGATGGCTTGCACCATCTCCGCCAGGCCTGCGCCCTTGGTCAAGTAACCGGCCGCTCCTGCCTGCAGAAGGCGGGTAGGAAACGGGTCTTCCTCGCACACGGTAACCACCACGACTTTGATGTCCGGATGGCTGCGTAACAATTTGGTAGTTGCGCCAAGACCGCCGATCCCAGGCATCTTGACGTCCATCAAAACCACATCGGGTTTCAACTCCCGGGCCTTGATCAGGGATTCCTCCCCCGACTCGGCCTGACCGACTACTTGCAGGCCATCGATGTCAGCCAGCATTCGTGTAATGCCTGTACGAACGAGATCATGGTCATCGACTACTAGCACCCTAATCAAGCAGACACCTCGCGATATGGTCTTATAGGTTGCTGAACACCTTAGCAAAAAACCAAGGCGCAGACCTAGCCGCAAGCGTCATATATATTGAGTTTGCGCAGGATAGAGGCTTCTACCGAGCGACACGCCGCAGATTATGCTGAGCAAAAGGTCAGGTTTGCTCAAACATCGGCTTGAGTTTTCCGTTCTTTGCCGCTGAATGTTCCGCCAACGTGGTGGTCAATCGACGGATAGCATCCTGATCCTCCTTGAACATGGCTCGGTAGTTTTCAAGGATCTTTTCTTCAAGCTGACTAAGGTTTTCCAATTGGATGGGCGTCGGACTCCCCGTCAGCACATATAAAAGATCCACCCCACGCTCGGCCACGCGTGACAAATAGTCAGCCTTGGGCGCGCGGCCACCGCTCTCGTACTTGCCTTGGGCGTTAGCTTCAACGCCGCCTATTTCACCAAAAATCTTCTGTGACAGGCCAAGACGTTCTCTCTCCTGCCTTAAGCGCGAACCGATTCCACTCATTTGGATGTATGATCCTTTATGGCACACCCCTAGAGGTGACACACTCATCTCGTTTTACACAAACTTGAACGGTTTTGAACTATGCCCGGTATTCGCACTGCTGCACAAGCCAAGGCTTGGTTGGAACATCAAGGAAAGTCAGTTCAAGCGTTCGCTCGTGAGCACGGCGTCGATCCAGCCACGACGTATCAAGTGCTCGCTGGGCGTAAAAAGGGACGGCGTGGGGAAGCCCATAAGGTGGCGGTCCTGCTGGGCATGAAAGAAGGGATTATCGTGGACGAACCTGTTGCTCCACACAGCGAGACACAAGCTCTTTCCTGATAGCAGTATGCGCTTATTCGTACAGCGTACCTGTTTTAGTCAGCTTGGATTACGTGGCACTCGCGCTCCATGCACCAGAAGCAATCTTCTTCCCCGACGATACTCAACCCCTGGCGCTGATACAGCCTTCTCGCCGGGTTGGTCTTGAACACGGTCAAGCGTAAAAGACCCAACCCCTGCGCACGCGCCTTGAGCACCATTTGCTCCAACACCCAGCTGCCTGCGCCTTGCTGGCGGCAGCGCTCGAGCATGTGCAATTCGCGGATATACAGCGCCCTGTGATCGCGATTGACGCTGATAAACCCCATCACGCTGTCATCATTGCAGATCAGCCAGTTTTCACGCGCTGCCCAGGCAACGTCAAAGCCGCTGTCAGACCACAGCAACCCGTACTGCTGGTAGTAGCGGTTCATGGCGTCATGGGTCAGCGTTCGCGCAAACGGCAGGTCGTGGCGGGTGGCAGCGCGCAGGTGAAAGGCCATTTAAAGCGCTTCCACATGCCCGGCCCAGTGCTCGCCATCGCGGCGGGCAATCACCAGCGCGTCGCCCATACCCGGCGCGGCAGCAAGCAGGCTGCCGTCGGCTGACCAGATGGCGCTGCGACCCGCGCAAGCCCAGCCACCGGATGGGCCACCGTGATTGGCCATCAGCACCAGCATCCGATGCTCGGCGGCGTAACCCTGCAAAAGCGCACTGTCCGTCGCGTAGCCGCCTTCACTGATCAGCACACCGGCGGCGTACACATTGGCGCCGGCTTCAGCCGCCTGACGCGGATGGCTGGCGTGGGAAAAGTCCGCACACACTGCCAGCGCAATGCGCTCATCCCCCCACTCGAGGGCTGCACCGCCCTGCCCCGCGACAAACGCCACCTCTTCGCCAGGATGCAAATGCTGTTTGGTGTAGACCGCCCGCGAACCATCCGCGCCCAACACCAGTGCGCCGATCAGCACGCCTGCCCCGGGTGCCACGCGTATCGGCATCCCCACCACCGCCGTCAACCGCAACGCCTGCGCCCTCTCACGCAGCGGCTCAAGCAGCGCATCCTCGGGGGCAATCGCCAAACCGGCCGCCAGCGCCGGCTCGTAGCCGGTCAACGACAACTCTGGAAACACCAATAACTGCACGCCTCGCGCCGCCGCCGTTTGCATAAACGCCAGGTGCCGACGGATATTGGCCGGCACATCACCCGCGATGGAGGTGGTTTGCGCAGCAGCAAGGGTGAAGGCAGTCATGGTCGCGTCCCAGCAATAGATATCAAAGTGTAAGCAGCATATCGGCACTCACCCATAGCCGTAAGTCCCTCACGCGATAGAAATTACTGATTGAATCCTGCCATGCGCCTCTAGTAAGCTCGCCCCATCATTTGGAGAAACACCATGTTGCAACTCACCCACTCTCAGGTTTGCCCTGCTGCCAGCGCCCAGCGCTCGGTATCGGCTACCCGTGGGAACGGTTTGAGCGCACTGGTCAGCTTTTATTTTGGGTATTGGTTTAGCCACTGGCGCGCCTGATACCTGAAATCGGCGCCCACTACTCAAGGGGTCGCCTACCAGAGAAATCTAACCCCCGGTCGGCTCCCCGACCGGGGGTTTTGTTTTTTCAGCCCTTAATTATTTTGCGTCACACCGAACACTAAAAGGACTCACGACATGAACTACGCCACTTATTACCGCTACGACACTTCCACTGCATGGCGATTTAGCAAGCTCCGTTCGGGACAGCCTGCCGCCTCCGATCGGTCACCTATTGGTGGCAAGCCAACACACGCAGCCAATACGGCCAATTGTCGAACACCCCAGTAGGGCAGAGCGTGCGGGAACAGCCCGCCGCTTGCCCAGGAAGCCTTGAATATGAACTCCTCCATCGCCGCTCTGCCCGTCTCTGCCCTGACCAGCGCCAATGAAGCCCTGACCCAGCGCCTGCCCAGCGCGCTTGAGCTCAAGCATCAGTTGCCTCTGAGCCCGTTCCTCAATGAACAGATCCATGCCCATCGCCAAGCCGTGCGCGCCATTCTTGATGGCGAAGATTCACGCTTGCTGGTGATTGTCGGCCCGTGTTCAATCCACGACCCCGAATCGGCCATGGAATACGCGCGCAACCTGAAGAAGCTGGCACTTGAAGTCAGCGACCAGATGCTGCTGGTGATCCGTGCATACGTCGAAAAACCGCGCACCACCATCGGTTGGAAAGGCTTGGCCTACGACCCGCACCTGGATGGCAGCGACGACATGGCCGCCGGCCTCACGCTGTCGCGCCAACTGATGCGCGAAATGCTGCGCCTGGGCTTGCCGGTCGCCACCGAACTGCTGCAACCGATGGCCGCCGGCTACTTCGATGACCTGCTGAGTTGGGTCGCCATCGGCGCACGCACCACGGAATCACAGATCCACCGCGAAATGGCCAGCGGCCTGGGCATGCCGGTCGGTTTCAAGAACGGCACCGACGGCGGGGTTGCGATTGCCTGCGATGCAATGCGCTCGGCGTCGCACCCGCACCGCCACTTCGGCGTCGACAGCCAGGGCCACCCGGCGATCATCCAGACCCCGGGCAACCCCGACACCCATCTGGTACTGCGCGGCGGTCACCGTGGACCGAACTACGATGCGCACAGCGTGGCGCAGGTGAAGCACGACTTGGCCAAGGCCAAGGTCGCGGCGCGGATCATGGTCGATTGCAGCCACGCCAACAGTGGCAAAGACCCACTGCGTCAACCGGCGGTGTTCAACGACGTGCTGGAACAGCGCCTGCAGGGTGACACCTCGCTGATCGGCATGATGCTCGAAAGTCACTTGTTCGAAGGTTGCCAGCCGTTGAGTGCATCGATGAAATACGGCGTGTCGGTGACTGATGGTTGCCTGGGCTGGAACAGTACCGAGCAGTTGTTGCGCGGTGCGGTCGAGCGCCTTCGCGCACACAGCAACGCCGACTGACCGATGGGCAGCAAACGGAGGGCGCTGGCGTGCCTGCTCCCTCCGTTGCACCGTGAATGGCTCAACTGAGTGGGTACAGCGCCTCATCAAACTGGGCCAATGTCGGAAACACCAAGGGCTGCTCATCCAACAGCCCTTGCAGCCGCTGCTCATACCCCAGCAGAAAATCCCGCCGCGCCTCGTCACTGATATACGGCACATGCCACGCCACAAACGGCGCCAGCACCGTGTACCCGACATACGCCAACGTACCGCGCAGGATCGGGCGTAACATAGCCTCCAGCGGCCCGTGAATCGCACCCTCACCGAACATATGCTCGCGCCCGCCCAAGGTCACCGTGACCAGCGCACGCTTGCCCGCCAACCCGCCCTGATCATAGAACCGCTTACCGCCATAACACACACCGGACACCAGCACGCGGTCGACCCAGCCCTTGAGCATTGCAGGCATAGAGAACCAGAAGATCGGAAAATTAAGGATCAGCAGATCGGCCCACAGCACCTTGTCCAACTCGCTCTGGATATCCGCCGCGATCGACTGTTTTTTTACCCCCAGACGTTGCTCCAGGGCATACACCAGATACTCGGGATGCTCGCGCGTTGAAAAGTCAGCTGCCGACGCCACCGGGTTCCACTGCATGGCATACAAGTCGCTGACCTGCACCTCATGCCCCAGGCCTTGCAGCGTGCTCACGCCCTGGTCGCGCAACGCCGCGGTAAAGGACTGTGGCTCAGGATGGGCGTGAACAATCAAAACCTTCATGTGAACTCCTAAACGATGTGCGTCGCCCGTTGGGCCAGCAAATGATCACGCCAGTCCGGGGCCATGTCCGATTCCGATGAAAAGGGTTATTGTCACCCAGGGTCCGCCGCCCGAGCAGGTCAACAGGCACAGGCATGTCTCAGCTCGATCAAGGTCACGCCCTTGCGTTTGAAGCCGTTGCGCAAGTCCGTTTGCAATTCATCCAGGCTCCTGGGTTGGTACACGGCACAACCGAACGCCTGGGCAAACAGTACAAAATCCGGGTTGCGCGGCAGCACGCCGATAGGTTCGATAGCCAGGCTCAGCATGTCGTCGCGGATCTGGCCGAGGGCGTCGTTATTCCACAGCAGCACCACCAACGGGCTGTCCAGTTCCTCCACGGCGGTCGCCAGTTCCTGTGCGGTGTAGAGGAAACCGCCGTCCCCCACCAGCACCAGGCCCGGGCGCTGCGGCGCGCCAAACTTGGCGCCGATGCCGGCGGGCAAGCCATAGCCCAAGGTACCGTAGCCGGTCGGGTGCAACCAGCTGCGCGGGGCGCGGCTCGGGTAGGCGTAGTTGCCGGTGTAGGCCAGTTGGGTCATGTCACTGCTGATGAACGCGTTGGCAGGCAGTTCGGCCTCGATGCGCTCGAAAATGGCTTGATGAATGGCCTGTAGCGGCCCGTGCCCAAGCGCTACCGCGTGGCGCAAGGTCGCGACCTTTTTGACCGACGCGTCAGCATCGCGCGGTGCAGGCGGTAAACCGGCGAGCAAGGCCAGCACTGTCTGGTGGGCATCACCGTGCAACGCCAGTGCGCAGGGGTAGAAATCATTGAATTTGCGCGGGTCGATATCCACCCGTAACAGCTCACCCTTGATTGGCAAACGCTCGCGCCAATAATCGGTGTCAGCCATTTCCGTGCCGACCGCCAACACCACATCGGCCTCGCTGATCAGTTGCCAGCCCGGTTCCACACACAGGGTGGCCCCGGCATTCAGCGGGTCGTTGATCGGCAGCAGCCCCTTCCCGGCAACACTGCTGAAAAACGGCGCCGCCAGAAGCGTACTCAAGCGCTGCAACGCCTCGCCTGCGGCCAACGCACCGCCGCCGGCAATGATCATCGGCCGCTTGGCTGCCGCGAGCGTGGCCACTGCCTGCTCCAGCACGTCGGCCGATGGCACGCCACGCCCTGGACGGCGGACCACGTGATTGCTCCAGTCCCATCTGACCGGTGCCGCCAACACATCCAACGGCACCGAAATATGCACCGGCCGTGGCCGCTCGCTGTCGAACACTGCGTAGGCACGGGCGATCAACTCAGGCAGATCCTCGGCACTCAATGCCACCGCCGAAAACGCGGTGATGGGAGCGGTGATCGCTCGCTGATCCTGGGTCTCGTGCAAGCTGCCCCAGCCTTTGCCGAGGCTCGCGGTGGCGTTGACGCTGGAGATCACCAGCATCGCAATGGAATCGGCATAGGCCTGGCCGATGGCGGTGGCGGCATTGGTAACGCCGGGCCCGGTGATGACAAAACACACGCCCGGCTTGCCGCTGACGCGCGCATAGCCGTCGGCCATGAACCCGGCGCCCTGCTCGTGGCGCGTGAGCACGTGGCGAATGCCACTGCCGGGCAGGCCGCGATACAGCTCCAAGGTGTGCACACCGGGAATGCCGAACACCGTGTCGACGCCATAGTTGGCCAACAACCGCACCAGAGCCTGGCCGCCGGTCAGCGTTTTATCGTGCATAGCCATCTCCTAGGCGAATCAATGCGTCGACCGCCGTGGCGCCCCGGGCATTGACCAGCAATGGGTTCACATCGAGTTCCAGCAACTGTTCGGCGTTGGCACAGGCGTAGTCGGCCACGGCGCGAATGGCCGCGACCAACGCACCCATATCCGCCACTTCCCGCCCGCGAAAACCGTGCAGCAACGTGGCGCTGCGCAGGCTGAGCAACGCGTGGCGAATCGCATCGTCAGTGGTGGGCAGCAACAGGCTGCGGCTGTCCTTGAGCAGTTCCACCAGGATGCCACCGGCGCCAATCACCAGGGCCAGGCCGAAGTCGTTTTCACGTTTGATGCCCACGATCAACTCAGCCAAGGGCTGGGCGGCCATGGGCTCCAGTAGCAGTCGATCGAAGGCGACGCCGGGTGCATACGCGGCGATTTGCGCGCTCATCTGCGCGATGGCAGCCTTTAAAGCGGCGGCGTCTGGCAGGTTGAGCGCCACCGCCCCGGCTTCGGTTTTATGCGGTAACTCGGCGCTGACCGCCTTAAGTACCAACGGGTAGCCCAACAGGTGTGCATCAGCCATCGCGCGTTCCGGCGTACTCAACACACCCAGTGGAGTGGGTAAGCCAAATGCGCGCAACGCCTGTTTGGACGCCCACTCATCCAGGGTCACACCACGGCCGGCCAGAGCCCGAGGGCACAGTGGTTCGAGGATCGATTCGCCCCGCTCAAGCAAGACGCGCCGATGGTGTTGGTAGTCGGCAATCCGCGCCCACGCCGCGAGCGCGTCTTCCACGCCCTGCAAGGCTGGAATGCCGTGGGCATGCAGGCGTTCACGGGCATGGACCGGCAACAGCTCGGGAAAAGCCGAGGTGACGAAACCGCGCTTGCCATGGCGGCTGAGCGCCGCGCAAAACAGCTCCAGCAGCAGGTCGCATTCCTGGCGCTCGCCGGTCAAGGCTGCCGGGTAATCCAGCACCAGCATGGCGGCATCAGTGTCGGTGCGCAGGGCCGTATCAAGCATGCGCTGCAGCGCTTCACGGTCGCCCCAGATGGCGGTGGTGAAATCCAATGGGTTGACCAGGTTCGCGTAACTGGGCAGCACCTGCGCCAGTTCAGCGCGCTGGCCTGCGTCGAGTTTCGGCAGGGCCAGATGGTTGCGCTCGGCGTAATCGGCAATCAGCCCAGCGTCACCACCGGAACAAGCCAGCGCGATCAGGCGCTTGCCTGACGGCAGGTTGCCGCACGCTGCGGCCTTCAAGGTTTCGACAAAACTCACCGGCCCGCTCACGCGGATCACGCCCAGACGGGCAAACAAACTGTCGTACAGCGCATCGGAGCCGGACAGTGAACTGGTGTGACTTAACGCCAGCTCGGCGCCGATCTGCGAGACGCCGGTTTTCAGCGCGATGATCGGAATGCCTTGTTCCAGGGCTTTGTGCGCCGCGCGGGCAAACCCTGGCACATTCTTCAGGCCTTCCAGGTGCAGGCCGATCGCGGTAACGCGCGGTTCGTCGAGCAATACGTCCATCAATTCGGCCACGCCCAGTTGTGCCTGGTTGCCCACTGAAGCCATGTAGGCAACCGGCAACGAGCGGTCGCTCATCGACAGGTTGTAGGCGAAGTTGCCGCTCTGGGTCAGTATCGCGACGCCCTTCTCTACCGGCTTGCCGCCATGGGCCACCGGCCACAACGCCGAGCTGTGCAGGTAGTCCAACAGGCCGTAGCAGTTGGGGCCGAGCAAGGCCATGTCGCCTGCCGCGTTGAGCAACTGCTGTTGCAGAGCTGCACCGTCGGCGCCGGTTTCGGCAAAGCCTGAGGCGTAGCAAATCGCGCCGCCTGTGCCGATGGCGGCGAGCTCGGCGATGCAGGTCAATGTCAGCTCACGGTTAGTGGCGACAAACACCGCATCCGGGCCGCACGGCAAATCCGCCACGCGGCGCACACAAGGGATGCCGTCAAGGTGGTCATGGTGCGGGTTAACCAGCCACATTTGCCCGGTGAAACCGCCGTCGGCGCAACGCTTTAAGGCGCGAGCCATGCTGCGCCCGCCAACAAATGCCAGGTGCCGGGGCGCCAGCAGGCGCTTGAGGTTGTCGCCCATAGTCTGGGACATAAGCGTTCTCCGCGCCGATCAGCGCAACAGCGGCCGCAACAGTTCGCGCGCAATGATATGGCGCTGGATTTCCGAAGTGCCTTCCCAGATCCGTTCGATCCGTGCGTTGCGCCAGATGCGCTCCACCGGTCCTTCATCCATCAAGCCCATGCCGCCAAAAATCTGCACGGCTTCGTCGGCGACCTTGCCCAGGGTTTCGCTGGCAAACAATTTGGCCATGCCAGCCTCGCCGTCAGTCATGCTGCCCTGGTCCATCTTCCAGGCCGTGTGCAGGGTCAACAATTCCGCAGCGCGAATCTGCGTGGCCATGTCCGCCAGCTTGAAACTCACGCCTTGATAGGTGCCGATGGGCTGGCCGAACTGCTTGCGATCCGCCGCCCATTGCAGCGACACGTCCAGCGCCCGCTGAGCCTGGCCGACGCAATTGGCGGCGACCATCACGCGGCCGGCGGTGAGCCAGGCATTGGCGACATCCCAGCCCTTGCCCACGTCGCCGAGCACCTTGGACGCCGGTACGCGGCAGTCGTCGAAGAACATCTCATAGGTGTGATAGCCGCGGTTGCTCACGCACTTGGGGCCTCGGCGGATGGTCATGCCCGGGGTGCCTCGGTCGACCAGAAACGAGGTCACCTCGTTGCGTGGGCGGCCGTGGTATTCATAGGTGTCGGTCACGGCAAACACGATGGCGAAATCGGCGTGCCCGGCATGGCTGATAAAGTGCTTGCTGCCGTTGATCACAAAGTCGTCGCCGCTGCGCACGGCGCGGGTCTTGATCGCGTTGGCGTCAGAACCGGCACCCGGTTCGGTCAGCGCGAAGCAGTCGATCTTCTGGCCCTGCACGCAGGGCAACAAGTAGTCCTCAACCTGCGTGCCGGTGCAGGCCATCAGGATCTTGGACGGGCGCGCGACAAACACATGCAGCGCCCACGAGACCTTGGACAACTCTCGCTCGATCAGTGCCTGGGACAGGTAATCGAGGCCGCCGCCACCGACCGCTTCGGGCATGTTGAACGCATAGAAACCGGCAGCGATGGCCTTGTCACGAATCTGCGCGGCAAGCGCCGGCGAGACCTCATCGGCACGGTCCACCGCCACCTCATGAGGCAGCAACTCCTTGGTCACAAAACTGCGTACCGCATCCACCAACATGTCTTGTTCTTGGCTGAGTTGGAAATTCATCGCGCTACCTGCTCGGAGGTGTTGGGGTTATTGGCCGCAGAAATGTGCCGGGCGCTTTTCCATGGCCGCGCGCAAGGCTTCGCCACCGTCGACACTGCGCCCGCACAACAGGCCGGCAGCCAGTTCGGCCTGCAGTTGCTCGGGCAGGCTGCGACCTTCGCCTTCGCGGATCAGGGTCTTGGTCTGGGCGAAGGCGAAGGTCGGGCCGTTGGCCAGGCGCGTCGCCAACTCAGTGGTGTGCGCGTGGAGTTGATCGTCGGCGACCACCTCGCCGACGAGGCCGGCAGCCAGGGCACGGTCGGCGCTCCACAGTTCATCGAGGAACAGCAGGCGCTTGGCCTGTTCGCTGCCGATCAGGCGCGGCAAGTGCCAACTGGCACCGGCATCCGGCGAGTAAGCCATGCGGGTGTAGCCGGCCTTGAAGCGCGCCGACTGCGCGGCGATGCGCAGGTCACAACACAAGGTGAGGTCCATGCCGGCGCCGACGGCGGTGCCGTTGATCGCAGCAAGGGTGGGTTTGTCGAGGGTGTGCAGGCGGGTCATCAGGGCGTGGGCGGTTTCGGTCCAGCCGTAGGTTTCCAGGGCGCCACGCGCTTGGGCTTCAGCCCATTCCGCCAGGTCGGCGCCGGCGCAGAAGCTGCGCCCGTTGCCGGTCAACACCACCGCACGCACAGCGGTGTCGGTATTGAGCGTATCGAGCAAGGCATGCAGGTGCTTGAGGGTCGGAATGTCCAGTGCATTGTGCTGGGCCACCCGGTTGAGAGTGATCCAGGCAACGCCTGCTTGCACATGGCTGAGCACGGGCGAATCGGTCGTCATGGCTTCCTCGAATTATTTTAATTGGCTTGAGGGGTGCGACATGGCGAGATACTAAACGAGTGTTCAGCAAGGAGGCAATCGGCAAACTGCAAATATTTTCAAACGGGAAATACCGGCCTGGACCTTGCGTCCAGGCGGCGAGAAAAGCTCAGGCTTTGAGTGGGTAACGCAGGCGACCGCCGCCCTGCAAGCCATCGACCCAGGCTTCGCAGATCTGGATGCCCTGCTCCGGCGTAAAGGTGCCTGGGTTGAGCCCCGACTCCAACCACAACCCATCGAGCAAGGCGCTCAAGCCGATGGCGGCCAGGTCGGCGTCGAACTGCTCCCATCGCTCCTCCCTGGCCATGTCCGTCAGGGCCGAGCGCATGATGGTGCGGTACTCGCCATAGGAGTGTTCGTGGGCCAGGTTGATGGCAGGCGCGGTCTTCACCGCGCCCCAGAATACCAGCCAGGCATCCAGCAGTTGCGGGTCGAGCAGCTGCGGAGAAAACGAGCCACGAAACAACGCCGACAAGCGTTCCCGAGGTTGCGGGGGTGCCTTGGCCATGGTCTCGCGCAACAGGCTCATGACTTGGGCGGTGATCGTGCGATAGGCCTCGGCCACCAGTTCATCCTTGCCCGAATAGTGGTGGCTGATCAGCCCCACCGACACCCCGGCCTCGGCACTGATCTTGCGAATCGAGGCGCCCTGGAAACCGTCGCGCTTGAGGCACGTGAGCGTCGCCTGGACCAGATTGGCCTTGCGCAATTCCGGCTCCATTCGGGAGAAACGGGATTCCTGGGTCATAGGGCGATTTCCTGCGGTTGAGTCGGCTGCACGACTCTACATCAGTCGCGGTAACCGAGCGACACCCGATCCAGCCTGCGCAGCAACGCCACTCGTGACTTCTGGTAAAGAGTCCTTTTCGGCTTCGGCGGTTTTTCCGAAGGAACGACGCGGGGATACTCGACGCCATTGTTCACCCCCTTGAGGAGTTACTGATGTCCATCCCGACCCACAACGTCCCCGCCTTCGGCCTCGGCACTTTCCGCCTGCAAGGCCAGGTGGTCATCGATTCCGTGCGCACCGGCCTGGAGCTGGGCTACCGCGCCATCGACACCGCGCAGATCTATGAGAACGAAGCCGATGTCGGCCACGCCATCGCCGCCAGTGGTGTACCGCGTGATGAGTTGTTCATCACCAGCAAGATCTGGGTGTCCCATTTTGCCGATGGCCTGCTGATTCCCAGCCTGCGCGAAAGCCTGAGCAAACTGAAGACCGACTACCTGGACCTGACGCTGATCCACTGGCCATCACCGGAGGAGCAAATCCCCGTTGCTGAATTCATGGGCCAATTGCTTGAAGCCAAGCGCCTGGGCCTGACCCGCCAGATCGGCGTTTCCAACTTCACCATTGACCTGATGAAGCAGGCCATTGCTGCGGTGGGCGCCGAGAACATCGCCACTAACCAGATCGAACTGCACCCCTATCTGCAAAACCAGCAGGTCGTGGATTTCGCCACCGCCCAAGGCATTCAGATCACGTCGTACATGACCCTGGCCTACGGTGAGGTGCTGAAAGACCCGGTGCTCCAGCACATCGCCGAACGCCATCAGGCGACACCTGCGCAAGTGACGTTGGCCTGGGCCATGCAGTTGGGCTATGCGGTCATTCCGTCGTCAACCAAACGCGCCAACCTGGAGAGCAACCTCAAGGCCCTGCAATTGACCTTGAGCGCTGCCGACATGGCGCAGATTGCCGGCCTGGAACGTGGCCACCGCTTGACCAGCCCCAAGGGCATTGCGCCGCGGTGGGATTAACCCCCGGCGATCGGCTTGCAGGATAACTCCCGCAGCCACGGCAACACCCGCAGGCCTGTGGCGGCCGCGGGTGGGTCGATGATGTCCATGAAATGTTCAAGGTTGATGGTGTCAGGTACTCCGGGCAGCCGTACCAGCACAGGCGGCATTGCGCCAGCGGGTTTGCCGGGGTCGAGGTGGTCGTAGAGCAACACATGGCGTACCTGCGGCTGCGGCACGCTGGCCTGCGCGGCAAGCCCCGCACTGATGATCAGGACGTCAAACGGTTCGGCCGGGACCGCGGTGAGAATCTGGACTTCTTCGTAGGTTTGCACCGGCACAATCCGGTGATACCCCAACTGATTGAGCATTTTTTCGATGTACAGCCTTTGCAGGTGCTGTTCATCGGCAATCAGGATGGTCAGTGCTTTGTTCGGCATGGCAAACCCCTGGGCTGGCAGTACGCGTCATTGCGAGCGGCTCATTTTCCAGACATATCCAGAAGACAAAATCAGCCATGTTCCCCCTTCACGTAGGAGTTCTCCCAAATCTACCGAATGACCGTAAATCGCAGTCATGGCTGCTTGCCGTAGTCACTCAGTCGTTTATGCAAATCACCCATTGCCTGGTCCAACGCTTCAATTGCAGCCCCCAGTGCGCTGCGCGCCTGTCGTTCACAGAGGCTTTCCAGGGTTTCACAACAGGTGATCAACGCTTGGGCCTTGACCATTCGCGCGCCGCCCTTGACCCGATGAGCAAGGTCGTGCAGCCCGCGAAAACTGACCTCGCGTTGCAGCAACGGGAGCCTCACGCGGTCTGCTTCCAGGCTGTCGAGCAACGCATTCAAAAGCTCCTTGAGCGCTACTTGATCGTCCCCCGTGACCACCCTTAACGCAGCCAAATCAAATACCCCGTCAACGCCGGGTACGCCTGGGCTCAGCGCGAGCGAGGCCAATGCCGAGCGTAAGTCCTCAAGCCCGGCAGGTTTGAATAAGCAACCATCCATGCCCGCCTGCCGACAACGCTCGGTTTCTTCCGGCTGTGCATTGGCGGTAAACCCCAGTAGCAAACACGGCTTCAAACCTTGCTCACGCTCTTGCGCACGAATCTCACGCGCCAAGGCATAGCCATCCTTGAGGGGCATGTTGCAATCGGTAATCACCACATCGGGGTGCTGGGTTTGCCAGCGTTCAAGCCCTTGAACGCCCTCTTCGGCAGTGACGATGCGGTGCCCCAGAAAACTCAGTTGCCGGGCCAGCAGCAAGCGGTTGGCCGGGTAGTCATCCACTACCAGGATGTCCAATACACGGGTAGCCAGCACGGCTGGGGCCGGTGCTGAAACCTCAGGCGGCAATGCCGCTGCCCTGGCAAGCGTCAACGACACATCCACCCGCGTACCCTGCCCGAGCACACTGCTCAACTGCAGCTTCCCCGCCATCATTTCGCACAAATTACGGCTGATCACCAGGCCCAATCCCGACCCGCTACGCGCCGATTGTTCGGTATTGCTGCCCTGGATAAACGGGTTGAACAGCCGTTGCTGGTCCTCGGCACTGATGCCAATACCGGTGTCTTCTACCCATAACCTGAGGCTCAGTTGGTCTGCATCGGGCGCCACGACTGTATGCGCGCCCAACCGCACCTGGCCATCGGCGGTGAACTTGATGGCATTGCTCAGCAGGTTGGACACCACCTGTTTGAACCGCAACGGGTCGATCAACACCGGGCAATCAATCAGCGGGTCAAGCTCGACTTGCAGCGCCAGGCCCTTGGCGCGCGCCAGCCCTTCGAACACCCGTGCCACCGACGTCAACAGCTCATGCGGGTTGGCCGATTCCAGGGCAAGAGACAGGTGGCCAGACTCGATCCGCGCAATGTCCAGAATATCGCCAATCAACTCCAGCATG
This sequence comes from Pseudomonas fluorescens, assembly GCF_900215245.1. GTDB lineage: Bacteria > Pseudomonadota > Gammaproteobacteria > Pseudomonadales > Pseudomonadaceae > Aquipseudomonas > Aquipseudomonas fluorescens. The sequence goes on along the minus strand of NZ_LT907842.1, from coordinate 4,575,434 downwards.
CCGTGGGACGCAACCGAGGCGACGGCCAGGGCATCACGGTCGGCACGCCCCTGTTCGGCGTTGGCAAGCGCCAGCTCGATCATGCCAATCACGGCGTTCATGGGCGTGCGGATTTCGTGGCTCATGGTCGCCAGGAACGTGGTCTTGGCACGGTTGGCGGCATCGGCCTCCTCCTTGGCCTCCTGCAATTGGCCCAGGAGCCGCTGGCGCTCGCTCACATCCACCCAACCGGCAATCATGCCCACCACGTTTTCGTCGCCATCACGGTACGGCAGCATCCAGTGATAAATGGTCAACACCTTGCCATTGGGCAACCTGAGTACCCGATCATGAATCTGCGGCTCGCCGCGCTCCATCAGCCGCAGGTAGTCCTCATGGAAAGACTGGGCCTGCGGCGGATTGCCGGTGTCGGTTTCTGTCACGGTCTTGCCGATCACCGCTTCGAGCCTGAAGCCAAATACGTCCAGGAAAGCACTGTTGCAGGCCATCAGCCGCCCTTGGCGGTCACGCACGTAAATCGGGTGAGGCGTACCGTCGATCAGCACGCCCATAAAGCGCATCTGGTCGCTCAATGCCCGCTCGGCCTGGGCCCGTTTGCGTATCAGGCGGCGCAGGTAAATCGCCCATCCAAGGGTTACCAGCAGCAATACCGCCGCCACGCCAAACCCTTGGATAATCGCACTGCGATGGCGCAGCCAGTGGTCTTCGATGATCACATCGGACCGCCATGGGTTGCTCAACTCATCCATTTCCTGAGGGCTGATGCTCAGCAACGCCTTGTCCAATATCGAGTACAACTCCAACTCGCCACGGTTGACCCCAAACGTCATGCGTAAAGGATCAGAGCCGACCGTGCTGGTCACGCGCAAGCGGTCACGGTACTGAAAGGCAATGAGGTAACGCGCATAGATCAATGAATTGACCGCGCCATCGGCACTGCCGTTGGCCACCAGGGCCATCGCCTCCGTGGGGTTCCCGGCCTCCACAAAGTGGATACCGGGGTAGTCACGATTGATCACCTCACGCAGCGCGTTGCCGCTGGTCAACGCGAGACGTTTTCCGATCATGTCCTCCAGGGTCACCGTGCCGGGATAGTCGCTGCGGGTGACCAATACCAGTGGGTTGGTCAGGTAGGGCCGTGTAAAGCGCACCTGATCAGAGCCTTCGATGCTCGACGCCACCACCGCCATCATGTCCGCCCTGCCCTTACTGACGGCGTCAATTTGCTGGGGCATCGAACCGCCGGAGACCACGTCGAACTTCAAACCGGTGCGCAGGCTGATCCGGGATAAAACGTCGGCACTCAAGCCCTCCAATTGCCCCTGTGCGGTGAAGGATGCCAACGGCAGCATCTGGTCGGATGCGACCACGCGGACCCGCGGGTGTTTCTCCAGCCAGCGCTGTTCGCTCCGGCTCAAGTGCAGCCGTTCCGCGCCCAGAAAACCAAGGTTGCCAGCACTCCAACGGCGTAATATGTCCATCTGTTGGTTAGCCGGGATCGCCCTCAGCGCCGTATTGATGATACGCAGCAAGCGAGTGTTGTCGCGGGCCACGGCGAACGCGAAAGCGTTGGATTCCAGGGTGGAAAAATCCGCCATTTGCACATTGTTGAGGTGGTTACGGTTGATCTGGTAATTGGCGGTGATGGCGTCCCCGAGATAAACATCGGCACGGCCAAATGCCACGGCGCCGATGGCCTCGAAGATAGAGGGAAACAGTTCCACATGGGCCTTGGGATAATAAGCTTCGACGACATCGGGCGGCATGTAGTGATAGAGCATCGCCACGCGTTTGCCTGCCAGGTCGACACTCAGGGATTGGGTGTCTCCGGTACGGGTAACCAGGATCGGTTGATCATTGGCGTAGGAACGCGACAGGACCAACTGTGAGTCACCTGCTTCAAATCCGTTGGCCGAGCCAAGGAAATCAATGGCGCCCTGCTTGAGTGCCTCGATCACTTCATCGCGCGTATCGTAGCGCCGGACCTCAACGGTAATATTCAGCAGCTGTGCGAGTAACTTCGCATAGTCAGCCGTGACGCCTTCAAGCTCGTCGTTGTTATTGGTCAGTTCGAACGGCCCGTAATCGGGCGCGGAAACCCCCATCAACAGTGTTCGCCGCTCGCGCAACCAGTGCCAGTCGGCTTCCCCCAACACCACGGACGGGCCAGTACCGTCAACGTTGGAGTGCCCCAACAAGCGCAGGGTATGCGGCTCATCAAGGCCAACGGCCGTCAGCGGAAGCAGGCTCATCAATAGCAGGATGATGAACCCTCGAACCTGGGCACGGGTCATTTCAAATCAAATCAGATGATTGCGCTGGGCAAACTTGGCCATGTGCACCACGGACGACATGCGCAGCTTCTCCTTGAGCCTCGTCTTGTACGTACTGATGGTCTTGTGGCTCAGCAGCATTTGATTGGCAATTTCGTTATTGCCCAGCCCCAGCGCCAGCATCTGCAACACCGCCAGCTCGCGATCCGACAGCAACTGCACCAGCTCCAGTTCCGTAGCCTGCAAATCATCACGGCGTACCGAACTGCTCGGCAAACTGGGAAAGCAACTGTAGTTGGACATCACGGCCTTGATCGCTTTTTGCAGCTCGTCGAGTTCCCCGGTCTTGGCGACAAACCCCATCGCGCCAGCACGCATGCAACGCGAGGAAAAGAACTCCGGCAGGTACGACGTCAGCACCAGGATCTTGCACGGCAAGCCCAGCGCCTTGACTCGACTGATCACCTCCAGCCCACCCAGCTTCGGGATGGCCAGGTCAAGAATGATCAAGGCCGGGCGCCCCTCCCTGGCCTTCTGCACGGCATCGGCACCATTACCTGCCTCATCAATCTCGCTGAAGCCTTCCAGCGTCAGCAGATGGCGGACGGTTTTGCGGATAAACGGGTGATCGTCAACGATTAACGCTTTGCTCATAACACTCCCCTGAGAGGTAAGTAGACTTACACACCACACGGGACACAGGTACCTGTGAGAAATGACAGTGCCGACCAGCGGCGCGGTCCCCACTCAAGGACGATAGCCAGGCTATGCCTGGTCCCTTTCGATTGAAAACAGGCCGAACACGTACAGCCAAACCGCTGCCGCCGGCTAGTTACAAGGGCGCAACCTTAGCAACGAAACGACGTTTCAATCGAAGGGATAGTCCCAACCATATGTAGGAGTTTTCCTCGCAAAAGCCTTCACCACCCAACGCTTTTTCAGCCTTGTTACGCCTAGGCTAATCGGTGGTACTCGGGCTCCAGAAAGCCTGCACGACCAGGGTCGACGTGGAGATGCGCGCCACCAGCGCATCCAGTTCGTCGCCATCGACTGACGTGGCGGCAAGGGTGGCCTCGATTTCCACTTCTTCGCTGCCGAATGGGCGTACGTCGACGTCGCTGGCCGGGTAGTTGCAGCGCGCCAACTCGGCTTCCAGCAATACCATCACCGCCTGTTGCTGGCTGCGCCGTGCGATGACATACAGGATGTTGGTGACCTCGGCCGACACCACGTCCAATGGCTGACGGTTAATGTTATTGACGATTGGCCGCAGCAAGGTATTGGCCGCCAGTACAAACAGCGTGCCGAGCAGTGCTTCGAGGATCAGGTCGGCCCCCGCACACGCCCCTACCGCCGCCGAGGCCCAGAGCGTGGCGGCGGTGTTGAGCCCGCGCACATTGCCTTCCTCACGCATGATCACGCCGGCCCCCAGAAAGCCGATGCCCGAGACCACATACGCGACGACCCGCACCGCGCCTTCCGCACCGCCCAGGCGGTTGGCCATGTCGACGAAAATCGCTGCGCCCACCGCTACCAGCACGTTGGTGCGCAAGCCCGCCGTGCGCTGGCGGTACTGACGCTCAAAACCGATCAAGCCACCGAGGATAAACGCCGCGGTGAGGCTGACCAAGGTGTCGACCAGGGTGGTGAGGTTGATGTTGTTGATGGCTTGCATAAAAACTCTCCTTGAATGCAGCAGCAAGCTGATTGCACCGTTGGCCGCTGTGGGCGCTGGTTTGCCGACGCCCACAGCGGCCAACGGTGTGACGCAGTAAGGCTGTTTACTGCCAGCCGAACCTGCGGATATAGAAGCCCTTGACCGCCTGGGTCAGCGCCATGTACGCCAGCAAAATCACCGGCAGGAATACGAAGTACAACGACGGCAACGCCTGCAATTTGAAGTAGTGCGCCAGCGGCCCCATCGGCAGGAAAATCCCCACGGCCATGATCACCCCGGTCATCACCAGCAACGGCATCGCCGCGCGGCTTTGCAGGAACGGGATTTTCGGCGTGCGGATCATGTGCACAATCAGCGTCTGGGTCAGCAGCCCCACCACGAACCAGCCGGACTGGAACAGGGTCTGGTGGTCGGGCGTGTTGGCATCAAACACATACCACATGAGTGCAAACGTGGTGATGTCAAAGATCGAACTGATCGGACCGAAAAACAGCATGAACCGCCCCACTTCGCCCGGCTGCCAGCGCTGCGGCTTGGCGAGCATTTCGTCATCGACGTTATCGAACGGAATCGCGATCTGCGAAATGTCATACAGCAGGTTTTGCACCAGCAGGTGCATCGGCAGCATCGGCAGGAACGGAATAAACGCACTGGCCACCAGCACCGAGAACACATTGCCGAAATTGGAACTGGCGGTCATCTTGATGTACTTGAGCATATTGGCGAAGGTGCGGCGGCCTTCGAGCACGCCCTCCTCCAGGATCATCAGGCTCTTTTCCAACAGGATGATGTCAGCCGCTTCCTTGGCGATGTCCACGGCGCTGTCCACCGAAATACCGATATCCGCCGTGCGCAACGCCGGCGCGTCGTTGATACCGTCGCCCATAAACCCCACCACGTGCCCGTTGGCCTTGAGCAGGCGCACGATGCGCTCCTTGTGGCTCGGTGTCAGCTTGGCGAATACGTTGGTGGTTTCCACGGCCTTGGCCAGCTCGGCATCGCTCATGTCTTCAATAGCGTTACCCATCAGCAAGCCCTGCTGTTCCAGGCCCACTTCGCGGCAGATTTTGGCCGTCACCAGCTCGTTGTCACCGGTCAGCACTTTGACCGCCACACCATGGGCTTTCAGGGCCTTGAGTGCCGGCGCGGTGCTCTCCTTGGGTGGGTCGAGAAACGCGACATAGCCGATCAATGTCAGGTCTTTTTCATCCGCCAGGCTGTAGGTGTCGCGCCCCGCCGCCATCGGCTGTGCTGCCACTGCCACAACGCGCAGGCCTTCTTCGTTGAAGGCCGCCGTCACCTGGCGAATGCGCGCCAGCAACTCATCGGTCAGCGCTTCGTTGGTCTCGCCATGGCGCACGGTGTTGCACACCGACAGAATCTCTTCCACCGCACCCTTGCAGATCAACAGGTGCGGCTGGTCCTGCTCGGCCACCACCACCGACATGCGACGCCGGTTGAAGTCAAACGGAATCTCATCGACCTTCTGGAACGCCGTGCCAACTTGCAAGTCGCGGTGCACCTCAACGTGCTCGAGCACCGCCACATCCAGCAGGTTTTTCAGGCCGGTCTGGTAGTAGCTGTTGAGGTAGGCCATTTCCAGCACGTCATCAGACTCTTCGCCCCACACGTCCACATGGCGCGCCAGGAAAATCTTGTCCTGCGTCAGGGTGCCGGTCTTGTCGGTGCACAGCACGTCCATAGCGCCGAAGTTCTGGATCGCGTCCAGGCGCTTGACAATGACCTTCTTGCGCGACAGAAACACCGCGCCCTTGGCCAGCGTGGAGGTGACGATCATCGGCAGCATTTCAGGGGTCAGGCCCACGGCAATCGACAGCGCGAACAACAACGCCTCGGTCCAGTCGCCCTTGGTAAAGCCGTTGATGAACAGCACCAGCGGTGCCATCACGAACATGAAACGGATCAGCAACCAGCTGACTTTGTTGACGCCATGCTGGAACGAGGTGGTCGCACGGTCAGTGGCGGTCACGCGTTGCGCCAGCGCGCCGAAATAGGTGCTGTTGCCGGTGGCCAGCACAATCGCTGTCGCCGCACCGGACACCACGTTGGTGCCCATGAACAGGATATTTTCCAGGTCCAGCGGGTTACGCGCCTGGCTGTCGTGCTGGTGGACGAACTTCTCCACCGGCATCGATTCGCCGGTCATCGCCGCCTGGCTGACAAACAGGTCCTTGGCGCTGAGCACGCGGCAGTCGGCGGGAATCATGTCACCGGCCGACAGCACGATCAGATCACCCGGCACCAATTGTTTGATCGGCAGCTCAATACGTTTGGCCCTGTCGCGGCGCAACACCGTCGCGGTATTGCTGACCATGGCTTTCAAGGCGTCGGCGGCCTTGTTCGACTTGGCCTCCTGCCAGAAACGCAACAGGGTCGACAGCACCACCATGGAGAAAATCACCGTGGCCGCCTTGATGTCGTCGGTCAGCAAGGAGATCAGTGCGAGCAAGGTCAGCAGCAGGTTGAACGGGTTCTTGTAGCAGTGCCACAAGTGCACCTGCCACGGCAGCGGCTGCTCATGCTCGACCTCGTTGAGGCCGTACTGCACGCGCAAGGCGTCGGAGTCCTGAGTGCTCAACCCCTCGGTGTGGCTGCCCAATTTGCCGAGCAATTGCACAGCACTGCTATTGGCCGCGACCACCAGGGTTTGCGCCAGGGTCGGCGGTACTTCGCGGCTGACGTTGGCGTCGGTCACGGTCTCGAGCATCGCCAGGCGGCGAAAATGCCGGGCAATGTGCCGGGTCCGCAGGAAACCGGCGAAGAACTCTTTGAGCAGTGTGAGGTTCATGGTGTAACTCCTGCGCGAGGAAACCTTCGTGCAGGTACGACCGACTGCACTGCGCCCTTTTCAAAGGCACAGTCAGCCTGGCCCGCCGGCCATAAAAGGCAGGCGCGTCCGTAACCTCCTGATTGATATCAGGGGCTGGTCAGCGTCGATGAGAGGGGGTCGGGCAGGTGCCAGGACTGGCCGCTGCCGCAATGCCGCTTCTCGCTTGGTTGGCGAGACAACGGCATCGGAAGAATGCGCGTTACCTTGCCAAGTATGTGCCGGTTACCGAAACCGGCCGACGACTGTCACTCGAACAAGTACCCACTTAGGGTCTCCGCTATTGATGAAAACGCGCGGAGTTTACGCCCCGACTCCGGAGGAGTAAACCGTAGGAAAGTTTACCAACAGGGAATAGGAGGATTCTTCAGGGTGGGTTCAGGAAAGCATTCGGCGTCACAGCAGTGACGTGAGAAAACCGATCGCAACGAATGAATAGAAGGCGCCGCAAATCAGGCCGAACGATTTGCGCGTCCGGGTGAAAAACGGTTCCGCCGAGTGGGAGGAAAATACCAGGGCGTAGGCACAGAAAATCAGAAACCCCAACAGCGCACAGCCCGCCACCAGCACAAAACTGGTCCAGGCCGGCGCATTCGCGCTGAGCCCCACAGTGGTCACGGTGAACCAGGTCAAGGCCGCTTTGGGGTTGGTCAAGTGAATGCCCAGCCCCTGCAAATAGAAGCCGAGGTTTCGGGTCTGTTTTTCCCGCACCCGTGCCACCATCGTCGCGTTGTGGGCCAGTGCGCTACGGATCGACTTCCACGCGAGGAAGAACAGGTAGCACGCCCCCAGCACCTTCAGCCACAGCAGGATCTGGGTATTGGACATCAACAACGCCGAGACACCGGCAGCCGTCATCGCCCCCCAGCACAGCGACCCGGAAATCACCCCGGCCGCCAAGGCCAGGCCTGGCGTGCGTCCATAATTGAGGGAGGTATTGGCGATCGCCAGATTGCCAGGCCCAGGGCTGGCGGTGCCGATCACGTAGACGCCCAGTGCCGCCACGAAACTCGAAAACTCGAACATAGATGCTCTCTTACCCGTCGCGCCAACGCGCAGTGAACACTTCAAGCCACGAGCGGCTTGAAGTGACTTGCCCAAAAACTACTTGAAACACCGATGATCCGGCTCTTGGGCACGAATCTTCTCCATCCAGGGCTTGAGTTCCGATTGTTTGTACAACCGCTCCCCCCAGTTCTCCGGCGAAACCGGCAACGGCCGCCCTACCAGGATGTAGTCGGTCAGCAGATGAATAAACTGCTGCAAGCAATACGCGCCGACATGCAGGCGCAGGGACGATGCTGTCTCGGCCGGCGCCACATTGAAGCGCGCGACGTTGATGATCTGGCCACTGTCGACCGATGGCGCAAGGTGGTGGCACGTCGAGCCGTAGGTTTCATCGTTGTAGTAAATCGCGTAATGCTGACTGCCCAGCCCGCGATACTTGGGCGGCGCTGGGTGCAGGTTGATCGCGCCCTTGCGCGCATTTTTATAAATGCTCTGCGGGAAGATGAAGTCGCCACGGTAGGAGATGATCCAGTCGCCCTCCCAATTATCCAGGTGATAGGGGTAAGGATCGCCCGGGTCCCAACAAAACACCTCAAGGTTGGAGAATACGGTCTTGGCGAATTCCACCCCATGATCGCACCAGTCCATGGTGCACACCGACAGCAGGACTTTGTCCTTGCACGGCTCGATTGTCTGCATCTTCACTGCTCCATCTCTACGTAATTTGGGTGAACGCGCGATACATCACCTGACGGCTAATGAGCCACGGCCCGCACCACCGCACTGAACCGCTCAACCATTTGCGCCAGCTCGTCTTCACGGGTGATAAATGGCGGTGCAAACAGCACATGATTGCCTTGTACGCCCTGCACGGTGCCACTGCCGGGGTAGATCAGCAGGCCGCGCGCCAAGGCCTCTTGCTTGAGGGCTGCGGCATACGCGCCACCGCCCTTGAACGGCGCCTTGGTGGCGCGGTCTTGCACAAATTCAACACCGACAAACAGCCCTCGTCCGCGCACATCGCCGACGGTATCCAGGTCACTCAGGCTTTCCTTGAGCCAGCTGCGCAGTTGCTCGCCGCGCTGGCGCACCTGGGCCAACAGTTCGTCTCCAACGATGACCTGCTGCACCTCCAGGGCGATGGCACAGGCCAGCGGATGGTTGACATGGGTTTGGCCGTTGCCCAATACGCCCGAGCCCTGCGCCATCACCGAATGCACCTGCTCACTGATCAGCAGCGCTGAAATCGGCATGTAGCCGGCGGCGAGGCCTTTGCCCACGGCAACCATGTCCGGCACGATGCCGTCGTCGGCATACGCGAACAGCTGCCCGGTACGGCCCATCCCAGCCATCACCTCATCGAGAATCAACAGCACATCGTGGCGCTCGCAGACCGCCTTGATTTTGCGCAGGTAACCCGGCACCGGCGGAACAGCGCCGCTGGTCGAGCCCACCACCGTTTCAACGAAAAACGCCGCGACATTTTCGCTGCCCAAGGCGCGGATTTTCTGGTCCAGCTCTTCGGCCAGACGGGTCGCATACTGCTCTTCACTTTCGTCGTGCCGCTGATCGCGGTAGGCGTAGCACGGCGACACGAATTCGGCCGCCGGGAACAACTGGCCAAACACCGATTGACGCTGCGGGTTACCGGAAATGCTCAGGGTGCCCAGGGTGCTGCCGTGGTAGCTCTGGCGCCGCGAAATAAACACCGACTTATTCGGCAGCCCGCGTTCGCATTGGTACTGGTAGGCGATTTTCATCGCCAACTCCATCACCTCCGAGCCTCCCGACAAAAACTGCGCCCACGCCAGGCCGCCGCTGCCCGCCACCAGGTATTCCGCCAACGCTTCAGCGGGCGCCGTGGTGAAGCTGCCGGCATGGGCCCAGGCGAGTTTTTTCGCCTCCCGCTCGAACGCTGCAACGATGCGCGGGTGGGCATGGCCCAGGCTCGACACCGCGACACCGCCACAGGTGTCGAGGTAGCGTTTACCCGTCGCGTCCTCCAACCAGCACCCGGCGCCACCCACCGCAAGAATCGGTGAGGTATTGAGGTTTTTGTAAATCACCTTTGACATGGACACAGATCCTTAGGCCGATGGCGTTACGGTTGTTTGACGGCGTGATCCCAAGCGGACGGCGCCTGGTGGAAGCGACGGCCAAACCGTGAGGAATGCAGCACCGAACGCGTCAACCCGACGGGCAGAAGGACCACCATGAACACGATAAACGCGAGAAATCTCAGCATGGAAAAAGCTCCGAAAAGTTAGAGGTCACGATCAGTCCAGCGGGATTTCGTTGCGCCAGTCGACGCTGTCAACAAAGGCAGGCTGGCCCGGCCGCTCCAGTACGTAATGGCCCAGTACCAGAACGTCCATTTCCGTGCGCATAAAGCAGGCATACGCCTCCTCTGGCTTGCACACGATGGGCTCGCCGCGCACGTTGAACGAGGTATTGACCAGTACCGAACAGCCTGTGCGTTGCTTGAAACTGCGCAACAAGTAGGTGAACGGGGCGTTGTTTTCCTCGGTCACCGTTTGCACCCGCGCCGACAGGTCGACATGGGTCACTGCCGGCAATTGCGAGCGAACATTGTTGATGCTGCCCAAGCCACGCTCCGGGCCGCCCTCTTGCAACGATTGCGGGGTTTTGATGGCGTCCGACACCGGTGCGACCATCAGCATGTAGGGGCTTTTTTCGCAGATATCGAAATAGCTCCCGGCGTCCTCGGCCAGTACTGCCGGGGCAAACGGGCGGAACGACTCGCGGTACTTGATCTTCAGGTTCATCGTGCGTTGCATCTGCGGGTTGCGTGCATCGCCGAGAATCGAGCGCGCGCCCAGGGCACGGGGGCCGAACTCCATACGGCCCTGGAACCAGCCCACCACCGCGCCATCGGCCAGTCGGCTGGCGACCTGGTCATACAGCCCGTTGTCGTCGTAGCGAATGAAGGGGTATTGGTTTTCCAGCAGGAAGGCCGCGATTTCTTCATCGTCGAAGCCCGGCCCCAACAGGCTGCCGCTCATGGCGTCCGACTTGCTGCTTGCCAGGTGCGGGCGACCGCAACGCTTGACCGCATAATCCATCGCGGCCCCCAAGGCGCAACCGGCATCCCCGGCTGCCGGCTGGATCCAGATCGAGTCAAACCGCCCGGAGCGACTGAGCACGCCATTGGCCACGCAGTTCAATGCGACCCCGCCGGCCAGGCACAGATTGCGCTGGCCGGTCTGCTTGACGGCGGCCGTCGCCAACCCCAGGACCACCTCTTCGGTGACTTTTTGAATCGACGCCGCGAGGTCACATTCACGCTGCGATATCGGGCTTTCGGGTTGGCGGATCGGCCCGTCGAACAGCGCTTCGAAGGCCTCCCCTACCATGCGTTCACCGCGCAGGTACTCGAAGTACTTCATGTTCAACGTGAACGAACCGTCGGGGCGGATATTGATCAGCTCATCGCGAATCTTGTCGGCATAGATGGGTTGGCCATAAGGCGCCAACCCCATCAATTTGTACTCCCCGGAATCGACCTTGAAACCGCAGTAATAAGTCATCGCCGAATACAGCAGGCCGAGGGAATGCGGGTAGGAAATCGAGTTTTTCAGCTCAAGGCTGGAGCCCTGGCCTTGCCAGATCGTGGTCGAATGCCATTCGCCAATGCCGTCGATACACAGCACCGCGGCGTTCTCGAACGGTGAGGGATAGAACGCAGCCGCCGCATGCGAGCGGTGATGCCGCGACGCCTGGGTGCGCGGCGCCTTGCCCCGCCCCAGCGCCTCAAGCTGCTCATCGACGAACTTGAGCACGTTCCACTTCCAACGAATCCATTCCGGCATTGCATTGATAAATGTGCGGGCGCCGCCGATGCCGCCACTGGCGAAAGAGGACATCACCCGGGAGAATTTCTCCTGAGGGTCTTCGTAATAGACCACAGCCTCCAGCTCATCCAGGGTAATCCCCTCGGCATCCAGGCAGTACGCAATCGCCTGGGCCGGGAATGCCGGGTCGTGACGAACACGGGTGAAGCGCTCTTCCTGAGCGGCAGCCACGGGCACGCCGTCCTTGACCAGGGCGGCAGCACTGTCGTGGTAGAAGGCAGATATTCCTAAAACATACATAGCCATTTAAGTGTGCATCCTCATCACATCCTACCAATCCGTGGAGTTGCCTGTGCCCGTCGAGCGGTGAGCGGCACAGCAACTGTCTATGCGTTTTAAAACCATCCTTGAGCGAACGGCAGACTTTTTATGACCGGTATCAACGACACCACCAGCACCAGGCTCATGGCGATATTGAAGACCTTCAAATGCCGCGGCCGCGTTAGAAAGCGCCGCAGGTACTGCCCAAAAAACACCCACACCATCGAGCACGGTGTGCCGAACAAAAAGAACAACAGCGCAATCAGAAACACCTGCAGGGTGTAGCCGCCCAGGGGCGACGTGTAAGCCAACACCGCACCCACCGCCATGACCCAGGCTTTCGGGTTGACCCACTGAAACAATGCCGCGCCCGTGAACCCCAAGGGCTGGCGGGACGGGTCACCGAGGTCGGTGGTGGGCGAGCGCGCGATCTGATACGCGAGAAACAGCAGGTACACCGCCCCGATCACTTGCAACCCGTCATGCAGGCCTGGGTACTGCCGAAAAATCGCGCCGGCGCCCAGGCCGACCGCCACCACCATCAACGGAAAACCGATGTTGATCCCGGCCACATGGCGCAGGGTGCGGCCCATGCCGAAGTTGGCGCCCGAGGACATCAACATCACGTTGTTCGGCCCCGGCGTGACACAGGTGGCGATCACAAACAATGCCACCGCGTAGTAATCCAGAGCCTGCATCACTGCCCCCTTATCAACGGTAGTCTTCCAACGTGCCGCGTCGACGGATATCAACGGACACACAATGGAAGCCGCCGCTCAAACTGCGCGCATGCCGCATCTTCAGCGGCGCCACATCGATGCCATGGCGTTCCAGCGCACGAATCAACGGGACTTGCTGGTCGTTGATCACCGCCAACGCCGGGTTGACCATGATGAAGTTCATGCCCTGCCAGATGGATGCACGTGGGTAGGACCAGCAATAACCGGTGTCGACCATGTCGGGCGCCCAGATAATGTCCCAGTGCTTGAACACCTCCGGCACCTGGTCCTTGCCGATACGCTCAGGGTTCAATACCACCAACCCGGGCCGTACCAGGGTGATCGTGGTGTCCAGGTGCGTACCGTCGTAGAACCCACTGAGGGCGTGCACGCGGTATTGATCACCGAGCACGCGCTTGAGCCATTCGTAGCCCAGCCGATTGCCACTGCGCGACTCCAGATAAAGAATGTCGCGCCCCATACGCAGCACGTTGGCCGCATCGAAAATAGGCTCCTCATTGGCAATGATCGACCCTTCACGCGGGTTCACCCGGTAAGTGTTGTCCCCCAGTTGCGGCTTGGGGGCCGAGATCCAGTTGGCACCGCTGGCGAAATACGCTTGCAGGTGTTCACGGTAAGCGAAAGGTTCGAAGTAGCGGCTGCGCAAGGCCATCGGCGCTTCAATGATGGTCTTGCCGATCGGCAGCAAGACGTCCCGTGGGCAGTAGTTGTATTCACCGTCGGTCTTCCAGTCGGACGTCCCGAAGACCTCGGCGTGGTAGGACTTCTTGGGGCGGCGTACGGTAACGCCATGCCCGACCAGAAAGGCTGCGAACGCGTCGAGGTCTTCTTCGGCCTCTGCAACGACCTGCTCGGGATAGGGGCCCGACGGAATCTCATGCATGGCGTCGTGATGTTCACTGTAATCAAGCGCGAACAGGCCCTTGTCCGGCCGAGGCACGCGCGCGCCATGGGCGATACCCACGATCATTTCCTCGAGGGGGTCCCATTCGTTATGCACTTCTACCAAAGACATAGTTGCTCCTCGTGGGGGTTACTGATCGGTCGCGTGCGCCAACACTTCGCGAGTGATCGGCAGATGATGGAGATAGCCGTTTGAAGCCGTTGCCCGCTGCGTACGCGGTAACACCCGCCCTACCGATGACAGGCCCAGTCGACTCAATATCGAATCCCACTTGCCCGGCATCGGCGCGAGTGATTCATAGCCCACGCGCACGCGCTGCCATTGCTCGGCAACGGCTTGCGCCGTGGTCAATGCACGCATGTACGCGTCAATCGCATCAGCAGCCCAGGCCGAGTGCCCGGTGGAAACGTTGTCGATGGTGTTATGCAGGTCGACGAACGCGGTGCTGAAACCGTAGTGGCGCAGAAAACGTCGCGCAGAACGATAAGTACCGCCCACGCCGGATAACTCCATCGCCAGGTTCATGCCGAGAATTTCCGGCATAAAGGTCACCGGCAGCTTGCCCAGGCACAGCCAATACACCGGCAAACGAAACGACGCCTCGTCCAGGCGCGGGTCCTCGGCAAATTCACGGCTGCCGGTTGGCGCCAGCTCGAAATCCATCTCGCGCAAGCCGTCGCGGTAGATCTTCGGATGATTGAGCGCAGCGACACCGTTGCCCAGCTCATCCCAATACGTCTGAAACAAGCTGTAGCCGACATGGGAAGACGCCAACCCGACATCGGTAAACCCTTGCAGCCAGGCACCGTCGATCAGCGTCAAGGGCGCCAGCTGCAGGGTTGAATCAACGATTTCTTCACGACTCGGCATTTGCGCCGGGTCGCTGTTATCGAATTGCTGGCCGTGCTGGTCATGCTTGTCGAGCAACCAGGCGCGCAGCACATGGGTGCCCCAGTGTTCGGGCAGTTGGCGCCCGGAGGTGTTCAGCGAGCGCTGCGAACGCGCCAGCCAACGGGACACGTAGGCGTGAGCAAATTGCAGGGTGGAGGCCTCCAGCGCTCGCCCCTGCAAAACGAAATAGGCTTCGCGCAAACTCTGGGGCCAATGGCCGAGACTGGCCTCGGCGCCCACGGTTTGGCGGGCCTCAATGGCCACGTTATCGACCGGTTGGCGAGGCAGCTGCTGACTGCCGGCGAGCTGGGGTAAGGCGTCGATCCATTGGCGAATCACGCTCAAATCCGCGTCACTGAAGATGCGGAACATGCGCCCCGTCGGCGCTACGAGGCTGGTCACCAAGAGGCTTTTTTTCGCGTTGCCGGGGACGATCAAGCGGCTGCGGGACAACACATCCAGCAAGGGCGCCGGGTCGGTCTGGGCCTCCTCAAGCCAGAGCGCCAGGCTACGGCCTTCGATCAGGTAGTTCTGGTGATACACCGCGCCAACCCTGGCCAAGCGTTGCACCAGCTGCATCATGGCCTGCTGCGGGCACGTGGCGGTCAACGAAGCGTTGTACAGCCGGGCATTCCAGCGCTGCAACGCGCCGAATACCCAACTGGCGCCACGCATCAAGCGGGCCTGGCGGGCGTCACTTTGCAACGCCACTTGGCGCGCGACCCACTGGCTGATCTGGCGCAGCGAAGCCGGCTCCATGCCAGGGAATGACTCGCTCAGGTCCAGGCGCCGTACTTCCAGCGCCATACCGTCAAGGTGCCCCATCGCCGCCCAGCCCGGACATAACCCCACCGCCCGCAATGCCCAGTCGATACCGCACAGCTCATCACCAAATTCATCACTGCGCCGGCTCAGCGCCAACAGCAATGCAGGCAATTCAAATGCGTCGTCACTGAGGTCCGGCAACGTCGACAGTTGCGCAGGTGCCAGGGCATAAGCCGTCAGTTGCAACTGGCCCAGCAGCGCCTTGAAATGGTGGGCCCGTGACGCATTCGGGTAACCGACGCCCACGTCATGGGCGAACAATTGCATGATTCGTAGCTGCGCCGGGTCTTCGAAAACCCCGGGCGCACTCATGCCTTGAAGCCAGCAGCCGAGCACCGAGGCCATCGGCGCCGAATAAGTGGCCAGCGCCTGCGCAAAGCCAAGGGTGTTGTTGCGTTCAGCGGCCAGCGCCGCAGCGCTGGCGTATGCCGTTGCCTGAGACACTTGCCACTGATCGATCCGAGGCGACAGCAGCGCCAGCGGCGTTGGCTCGCCGCTGCCCAACAGACGGTTGAGGTACGCAGCCTCCAGAAAACATTCAGGGTCGAGCGCCAGGCGATACAACTCGCGCCAGCTACCCTCTTCCATCATGCGCGTTGAAACCGAGCCATCCATAGCCGATACCTTGTCCAATCAAACGTCAGAACATTGGATAAATAGAGGAGTCGGGTTTTTTCTTCTTTTTTCCAAACAGGCGCTGAAAAAACTTTTTGATCGATTTCATGAGCAAGTCCTTTTACCGAGTGACATCAAGAATAAGTTTCGAAACCAGGTCGTTGCCGAAGTCGGTGAAGTGAATACGGTCGACAAACTGCCAATCGTCCGGGCCCAGGGCCTCAGCCAGCAAAGGCGTGATATCGACAAAACCGACGCCCATGCCCTGTGCCCCGGCCCGCAAACGCTGGGCGTAGGCTTCACGCACTGAGGTCTGCAGGATGTCGCCGTACACGTCGGTGAAGTTTCCTGCCTGGTCGAGCTCGGCGAACAATTGCTGTTCTTCCGGGCTACCGGTTTCCCGTACCCAACCGGCCAGCGGTTGCAGGATGAACGTCAACTTCGCCCCCATGTCGGCGGCCAGGGCACGCCAGATATCCAGGTGCTGCAAGGTCAGGTTGGCGGCGTAGTCAATCTGCTCCTCCATCGACTGCGGCGCCGGGGGCTCGGGCTCAGGTTCCTGCGCCTTGCCAAACAGATTCGACAGGCTCCACGACGTGGACGCCGGCTCCGCAGGGGCCAATGCCTCGAAAAACTGATGGCAATTGAAGAACGCCCCATACTCGCCGCGATAATGTTCGGGCTGCCGAGCCAGGCCGAGGTTGTTGAAACCGGAAAACAGCACGATCTCGTCCACCTTCGGCAAACGATGCTTATTAAGGGTGAACAGGGTCAATTCTTGAGTGGAGTTGAAACTGCGACCGCCAAAGTTGAGCCAGTGCTGACCACGGGGTCGTTTTGGGTGAGGCGCGACGCCAATGTCTGGCTGTCAGCACTGGCGCCAATACCGAATACCGTCGAGCTGCCCGCCAACAACCTGACCGGGCCACTGCTTTGCCCACCGTCGGCCACCGAATACCGCGTGGTCAACGACTCCGAGTAGCGAAACCCCGCCGAATCGGTATTGACCACGAAGGAGCGATGGTCAGTCGGGTGGAAGTACATCAAATAAGGTAACCAACGAACCTCGCCACCATCGGTGAACTTCTGTTCATATTCGGCCATTTGCGGTGTGAGCGTCATCCTTGCCGTCATTGCGCGTGGTCCTCTCGTTATTCGCTGGGCAGATTCAGGTATCTGTATGGGTCATGCCGGGCATGTCTTGAAATTTGACTGTGCCAGGTGCTGCCTTGCCATTTCGCGACTACCCTAACCATGGTCCTGCACCGTTACGGGGCTCATCATCCCAAGACCACGATGTGTATTGCAGATACAGAAAACCCCAATCTTTTAAATACAGATTGGCCTTTTTGTAAGAAAATTCTTCAAAAAAACCCCTCTCTGTACCTTCTTAAGTGACAGATGAGCGGCTACAGTCAGAACCATGACTCTCTATCTGAACCTCGCCGAATTTATCAGCAGCCGCATCGAGCAGGGCCTTTATGGCCCCGGCGAGCGCCTGCCCTCTGTGCGCACACTCAGCCATGAGCACGGCGTCAGCCTGACGACCGTGCAACAGGCCTACCGTGTATTGGAATGTTCGGGGCTTGCGATACCACGCCCCAAGTCGGGCTACTTCGTGCCGGCCAACCGACGCATCGCGCCCTTGCCACAAATGGGCCGGCCGATCCTGCGCCCGGTGGATATTTCCCAATGGGATATGGTCCAGGAGCTGATGCGCTTCGATGAGAACGCCGATATTGTTCAATTGGGATGTGGCATGCCGGACATCACCGCGCCCACGCTCAAGCCACTGCTGACGGCAATGGCACGCATCAGCCGGCGCAGCGATAACGCCAGCCTGCAGTACAACCGGATTCAGGGTGTATTGGCGTTGCGCGAGCAGATCGCAAGGCTGTCGATTGATTCGGGCTGCCGCCTGAACCCGGCCGATATCGTCGTCACCAGCGGTTGCCAGGAAGCCCTCTCCACCGCCATCCGCGCGATTTGCTCACCCGGCGACATTGTCGCCATTGCCTCGCCGAGCTATCACGGGATGATGCAGATCCTCAAGGCGGCCGACCTCAAGGCCCTGGAGATTCCCACCGACCCCGTCACGGGCATCAACCTGGAAGCCCTGGAAATGGCCATGGAGCAATGGCCGATCAAGGTTATCCAGTTGACCGCCAACTGTAATAACCCGTTGGGCTACATCATGCCTGACGAGCGCAAACTCAAACTGATACGCATGGCCCAGCGCTTCGACGTCCCGATCATAGAAGACGATATCTACGGTGACCTGTCGCACCGCTATCCACGGCCGCGCTCACTGAAGTCCTTTGACGAGGACAATCGGGTGCTGCTGTGCAGTTCATTTTCCAAGACAGTCGCGCCTGGCTTGCGCGTTGGCTGGATCGCACCCGGGCGCTATCTGCCACAGGTGCTGCACATGAAATACATTGGCTCCGGCGCGACGGCCACCCAGCCGCAGTTGGCGGTTGCCGAATTCATCGCCAAGGGCAATTACCTCCTGCACCTGCGTCGAATGCGCAAACAATACAAGCGCAATGGCGACCTGATGAGCGAGTGGGTCAACCGCTATTTCCCGGCAGGCACCCGCGTCAGCCAACCGCAGGGGGGCTTTACGCTGTGGGTCGAACTGCCCGATGAGTTCGACATCTACACCCTCAACCAGCTGCTCGAAGCTCAGGACATCCAAGTGGCGAACGGCAATATGTTCTCGGCAGCAGGAAAATACCGAAACTGCATCCGCCTGAACTTCGCCAATGCACCGACGCGCAAAGTCGAGATGGCGGTACTCAAGGTCGGGCAAACCATCAGCCAACTGAAGCAACTGGAGGCCAACGGTGGCCAGGCCCGGCAGGATGGCCCAACCGTTTGAGGTGGCACGCTTGCCTTGCGGCGGTTACGGCGAGTCGGGGCGATCCCGACCGACTCGCTCCAGGTACTCATCCACCCGCCCGCCGGTCAGCGCCTTGACCTGAATCGACACGCAATTGACCTGCCGCCCCATCCGAATGCCTTCACGGCGTCGTACCTGCACATACCCAAGCCGCGGCCAAAAGCGCTCGGCCTTGTGATTGCCGATGACCACGGTCAGCCGCAACCACTGGGCGCCTTTGCCGATAGCCCACGCCTCAAGATCCGCATGCAGCTGCCGCGCAAGCCCGGTGCCATGCAAGCGCGTATGCACCAGCAGCAGCCCGATATGCCACACACCGGCCGCCAACAGGTCGGCGGCAATGTTCACGACCGCAACCAATTGATCATCCGCATCGCGGTAACCCAACCAGTACATCCGGCTGCAGCGCCAGCCTGCGGGCAGTTGGCCCTGCAACTCTTCGTGCGCCTCAGTCGGCAAAGCGGGCTCGCCGTTGACTGCGATGAAATAATCCGGCGCCAGCTCAAAAAACCGCTGCAACTCAGCCGCATCACTGACCTGCAGTTCAACCACTCGAACACCCGTGACGGCGCAACCCGGCAACGGCGGTGAATCAACGTCCATGTTCAACTCCGTTCAGTCATCCCGCGTCAGCACTTCCAATAACTCAATCTCAAAGCGCAAATGGCTATTGGGTTTGATATGCGCGCCCATCGAGCGTTCGCCGTAGGCCAGGTGCGCAGGCACATACAACCTGCGCACGCCGCCGACCTGCATACCCATCAAGCCTTGATCCCAGCCCTTTATGACGCGCCCGGTGCCGATCACGCATTGGAACGGTTTGCCACGCTCCCAGGACGAATCGAACACCGTGCCGTCTTCCAAAGTGCCGGTGTATTGGGTGGTAATCAGCGCACCTTTGACCACGGCTTTGCCGTCGCCCACGCGGATATCAGTGATCTGGAGTTCGTCGTGACTCATGGGAGGCTCGTTGAAGGTGTAAAGGCTGGGGTTTTCCCAGAAACGGGTGGGTTTGGCAAGTGTAGGAACAGTCTGATCAACGACATTTCCCTTTAACTTGCAGGACGTTTCCGAGAGAATCCCAGCCGCTTGCGCCGCTCAAATTGCATGGCTAGTCTGCGTCGGTCACTGCCAATTCAGTGATTCGGGGTTTGGTAGACCACGAGTGATTAGGCGCAAAGCGCCCCCTTCTGCAAGGCGCTTTTTTTCGGCCCTGCGTTATGGTGGCCGTGCGCAGGGCACCTTCGGGTGCACCGGGTCCTAATCACCGGTCTACCAATCTGCGCACGGTCACCACCCTAAACGTCGTTTGGTAGCGATGGTGGTGACTTTCCAACTTTGATTAGGAGTTGAAATCATGGACAAACTTGTCCCCGCACCACCCGCATCAGAACCGCACTTCTTCACCACCACCCAAGCGCTCAGCTTCGAAGACGCCCTGGCCCACGCCAGCAGTGTGCTGCGCTGTGCAGCCGTTGCGGCACAGACGGCGAGTGAGCAACTGGACGGTGATTCACGCACATTGGTGATCTCGGTATTGCACCTGGTGGACATGGCCAGCGTGATGGTCGACCGGTCACTGGAGTGCATGCAGCCGCACTAAGCAAGTCGCGGCAAGAAGTCGGGTTTCTTGCCGCGAATAAACTCAGCCGATTTGCAAGCCCCTCTGACAACTCGAAGTGAAAGCGCCTGATTTATCCCCACCGATCAAATCGACTCTTATGAAAGGCCAACCACCAAGGTTGCATTCCCTAAGAGGTCATCCGCAATGCACCAAGCCACCAGCCCTGTTCATGTTTGCGTCATACAATTCGATCCTCAGGTGGGTACCGACCACCGCAGCGCGAACCTGCGCCATAGCCTGGAGCTGGCGACGGAAGCCGCGAACGGCGGCGCCACGTTGATCGTGCTGCCGGAGCTTTCAAACTGCGGTTATTACTTTGCCAATCGCCAGGATGCCTTCGATCACGCCGAACCCATTCCCAAAGGCAGAAGCGTGCAGGCATGGGTGGAGTTTGCCTGCCGCCATCAGGTGTATCTGGCCGCGGGCTTGAACGAAATCGACGGCATGCAGTTATTCAACACAGCTGTTCTGATAGGCCCGAACGGCTTTATCGGCAAGTACCGCAAGGCTCATCTCTGGAATTTGGAAAAGCTATGGTTCACCCCTGGAGATACGGGCTTTCCAGTCTTCGATACGCCCATCGGCCGAATTGGCCTGTTGATCTGCTGGGACATCTGGTTTCCCGAAGTACCGCGCATTCTCAGCCAGCAAGGGGCCGATATTATTTGCAGCCTGAACAACTGGGTATGGACGCCGCCCCCAGTGTTCGATGAATCCGGCACGTGTATGGCGTCCTATCTGACAATGACGGCCGCTCACGTCAATAACGTGTTTATCGCCGCCGCCAACCGAATCGGTGAAGAACGCGATGCACGTTACTTGGGGTGTTCGTTGATTGCCGGGACCCATGGCTGGCCTATCGGCAAAATCGCGTCAGCCAACCGACAGGAACTCGTGTTCGCCGATATCGACCTCAGCCATGCGCGCAGCGCGCCGATCTGGAATAGCCTCAACGACTTGCAAAGGGATCGGCGCATTGATCTCTACGATCAGACACTCGGTTACACCCGACACCGTGCATTACCGCGATAAGTGGCCCACTCACAACCAGTGCCAAAACCGACTCCAAAACCCGCGCCCCAAATCATTCTTGCAGCCCGCGTATTGCGCCGCATACATCTGCGAACGGGCCTGTACCTTGCTGGCCACCGGCGGCAGCCAGGCTTTGGCCGCATAGGTACGCTGGCGGTAGCCGCCCCAGCCTTCGTGGTAGTTCAGGTATTGGCCGTAGGCGTCGTATTTGTACACGCCGTTGATGGTGTAGGTCTTGTCCATGTACCAGCCGATAAAATCGATGGCGTCGTCGAAGTCCCGACGGTTGGCGCCGCTGCGGCCGGTGCTCTTGCGGTAGTCGCTCCACACTTCATCCTTGGCCTGGGCATAGCCGGCGGCGGTGGAGACGCGGCCCCAGGGGATGATCCACAGCAGGTATTTGCGCGGGGCCAGGGCGTCCTGACGGAAGCCGGACTCCTGATACATGATCGCCAGCGGCACCTGGATCGGCACGCCCCAGCGTTTTTGCGTGACCTTGGCGGCATCGTACCAGTCATCTTTTTCGCGAAAGATGCCGCAGATGTCGTTGGGTGTGCGTGGCGGCGACGTACCGCACGCCGCCAGCATTGAGGTGAGTAATAACAGCCCGACGATTTTGCCTGCGCTCAAAGTGCACCTTTGCGTAATCCGCGTAAAAAGCCGGCATTTTACGCGTTCAGCAAAGCGGCGTCCTTGCCGCAAACACTTTTAAGCCAAAGGCACTCGGCGAGTGGTCAGCGCCATACGCCCGACAAAGAAGCTCAGGGCTACGCCCAACAGCAACAGGGCCAGGGTGCTCCAGGCTGCGTGGGAGAGCTGTTTAGCCGCCACTTCACCGGCTTCACGGGCTTTCTGTTCGGCCTGCTGCTTCAGCTCGTCAACTTTTTGCATGGCTTGCTGATAAGCCTGGGCATAGTTGTCGACGATCTGGGTCGCTTCCTCTTTGCTCTTGCCGGTACGGGCGGCAACGATGTTGATCAGTGCATCTTTATCCGCAGCGTTCAGCGCCGGTTCACCCGAGGCTTTCACGCGTTCGAACCACTGCTTCAATGCTTCGCCAGCCTGGGCTGGATCGGTGGCCGCAGCGGTAGCCGATTGCTTGCCGTCAGCGGCAGCCTGGTCAGCCTTCTGCTCAACGTTGGCGGGGTCCAATTCAGGCTTGCCGCTTTGCTTGAGCAGTGTGTCCAGTTGGCCTTGCAGGCTGTTCCAATCCAGCTGGATGCCCTGCTCGCTCAACTGCTGCTTAACACTGTTACCAATGCCCGGTGCTGCCGCCGCAATGCCGCTACCGGCAGCCGACAGACCTTTGCCCACGACGTTGCCAGCGGTGCCGACCACACTGGCGGCCAAACCCGCCAACAGCCAGGTGGTGAGCAAGGTGGTGACGGTCCAGGTCAACACACCGTGCAGGCCACCGCGATCCGGCGCTGTGCGGCCAGCCACGAAGGCACCGACGCCGATGGCGATCAGTGTCGACACGAACAGCCAGATCCCGGCGCCCGTACCAAAGCCACTCAGCGGGTTACCTGCTTGCATCGGGTCGACGGCACTCGCCCCGATAGCCGTACCGAGCACACTCAGCACCAAATAGGTCACCAGTGCAATTGCACTACCGGCCAATACCGAGCTCCAGGACACACGAAACAGCGAACGATTGGTTTCATAGACAGTGGTCATACAAAGGTCCTTCACAAGTTATGAGAGCAAGGCACAGTGCCTTGATGGTTGTGAGTGTGGCGAAAGGACATACGTTCAGTCGTGGTCCAAATGCACCAGATGAACTGGTACATTCGCACTTCCCGCGTCGCACTTTCTCTGCACTATCCTCAACCCCGGGTGTCGTACCCCCATGTGCCATCTACCGGGAGAAACCATGAGCCAGGATGTCCTCGCGAAAGAAACCAACCGCCGCCATTTGCAGCAGATCATCTCCGGCTTATCCGACGGTGTGATCCTGGCAGAGGTCGACCAAACCATTCTCTGGGCGAATGAAGCCGCGCTGACCATGCATGGGGTGAGCGAGGTCGAGCAGCTCGGTGCCAATACCAAGCAATACGCCGAGCGTTTCGCCTTGCGCTACCGCAACAACCATCCGTTGCAACTGGACAACTACCCGCTCAGCCGCGTGGCGGCCGGTGAAGAATTCAGCGATGTGGTCGTGGAAGTCACCCCAACGGCCGACGAAGAGCGCAGTTGGGTGCACCGCGTGCGCAGCCTGGTATTGAACGACGCCCACGGCGAGCCGGAGTTGTTGGTGCTGATCCTCAGCGACGCCACCGAGTGGGCCAGCGCCGAGCAGCGCTTCGAGAAAACCTTTAATGCCAACCCGGCGCCCGCGGTGATCTGCCGCCTGAGTGACTTGCGCTACATCAAGGTCAACCAGGGTTTCCTGGAGATGACCGGCTACAACCGAGACCAAGTGATCGGCCGCTCGGTGTATGAACTGGATGTGCTGGAGCATGCCGAGCGCAAGGACCTGGCCGTGCAGCGCCTGGGCGAAGGCGCGACCATCCCGCAGATGCAGGCCGAACTGCGCTTGCCCGAAGGCGGCAGCAAACTGGTGATCGTCGCCGGCCAGCCGTTGGACATGAACGAGGAAGACTGCATGCTGTTTTCCTTCACTGACCTGGAGCCGCGACGCAAGGCGGAAATAGCCCTGCGCCAGAGCGAAGAACGCTTCGCCAAATCGTTCCGCCTGACGCCCGTGCCGACGCTGGTATGCAGCGCCGCCAACCGGCAGGTGGTGGATATCAACGAAGCATTCATGAACATCACGGGCTACATCAGCGAAGAACTGATCGGCAAAACCGTCGAAGACATCCACTTTATCGACAGCCCCCAGGCAGGCGCGCAGCTGTTCGCCACCCTGGAAAAAGCCGGCAATCTCGACGGCCAGGACCTCAAGGTGCGCAAGAAGGGTAACGAGGTGATCGACTGCGTGGTCTCCGCCGACACCGTGATTATCGAGGACGTGCCCTGCTACCTGTTGGTCATGATGAACATCACCGAGCGCAAACGCTCGGAACTGGAGTTGGTGGCGGCCATCGAGGAAGTCATGCAGGACGCCTCGTGGTTCAGCCAAACCCTGATCGAGAAACTGGCCAACGCCAAGAGCGTCAACAGCCCCAACTTGCCGAGCGTGAGCTTTACCGATCTGACCGCCCGTGAGCGCGATGTGCTGGGCTTGATCTGCGAAGGCCTGGCCGACAAGGAAATTGCTTCGCGCCTGAAACTGGCACCCAACACGGTGCGTAACCATGTGGCCACGGTGTACTCCAAACTCGGTGTGCACAGCCGCAGCGCGGCGATCGTTTGGGCCCGTGAACGCGGGCTGTTCGCCGGTGAATTGCGAGTAAAAACCAAGCAATAGAGTGCAAATGCACTAGTGCAACCAGTGCAAATTCGCCTTATTGAGTCGTGATGCGCTGCATAACCTTGAAGAGTGGGCACAGGGCTTTAAGTCCCGTGCCATCAGGTTTGATCTCTTTGAGGAATGCACCATGAAAAGCGAACAAGTCAAAGGCGCCATGGAGAAAGTCGCGGGCAAGGCCCAGGGCTTTATCGGCGACCTGACCGGTGATGAGCAATTGCACGCTGAAGGTGTTGCCCGCCAGGCCGCAGGCCAATTGCAGCAAACCTATGGCGACGCGCTGGAGACGGTGAGCGAATTTGCCAAAAACAAACCGCTGGCTACCGTGGCTGTCGGTGCCGGAATCGGTCTGCTTGTGGGTCTGTTGCTGCGTCGTCGGTGAGGAGGCTGAGCCACATGTTCACGCTCTCGCAACTACGTAACTGCATTGAAGAGGCGCTGCTGCCCCTCACCTGCGAATTCACCTTGTGCCGGGACGCTTCGCTGACACTGAAAGTGTTCGATGCCGAAAGTGGCCGGGTTGACCTGGTGGTCACGGGCATCAGCGTCAGCAAGTTGCAGTCGCCACAGGCCGTGGAAAAAATGGTTGAAGAACTGCGCTATGAACTGCAGAGCAACACCATGGGCCACCTGACGCTGGACGACCTGCCCCTGTCGCCTACGGCGCAATAACCGCGCACTGCCCAAGTGGCCGCCGCTTCAACGACGCGCCACTCACGTAAAACACCCCACCACCTACGATAAACGCCGCCAGCATGCAGAACATGCCGTGGGCCGGCAGGCTGGCGTTGAAGGTAACGCGACCGGTGTGGTCGGTTACCTTCGCGCCAGCGTCAGCCAACAACAGCGGTCATTTCTTGACGGGCGTGATCTCGAGAATGGTGCCGTTGGTGGTTTTCAGCAGCACAAACCTGTCACCCACCCGAGCCCACTGGCTGTCTGCTTCAGGCTGCTTGAGGCCACGTTTTTTCCAATCGCTGACGGCCGATTCCTTGCGCATCAGCATATCGGGGGCGCGGTCGCCCTCTTTCAAATCACGCGCGTTGATGTTTGAAGGCTTTACGGTTTCTTGGGGCGTATCACCGGCCTGCACGACAAAACTGGCGGTGGACAGGCCGGTGGCGACCAGCAGGCAAGCGGCGAGGATTTTAGACTTCATGGGTGCTCCTTCAATGAATGATGCGTACCCAGGTTCCGACCGCGCACGCGCAGAATCATTCAGCCAGAACTCGACTTCAAGGGGGGTTATACAACGGCCACCGGCGTGCCCTGATGAAACACCATCCGCCACTGCCCCGCCTCTTCGCGCCAGACTGAACTGCGCAACGAATGCCCAACCCCTTCCCGATAGCCGCGATAAGTCACCAGCGCTACGCCTTCACCCAACACGTTCACCGCAAACCCCGTCATGCTCCGCGCGCAAAACCCTTCATCCAACAAGCCGGTCATTATTTCGGCCTTGCTGCCCCAAACATTCCCGCTGGCGCCAAACTCAAAAAAATCATCGGATAGCAACTGCGACAGTTGGGCTGCGTCTGAACGGGTGGTGCACCCCTGCAGCGCCTGTTCCTGCTCGAATAAAAGCGCTTCCAATGCCATGTCCATTGCTCCCATGAAATAAATCCTGTATTTTTTCATGAAATTTATCGAAATAAATTTCATGAACCAACAACAAGAACTCGACACCCTGGCCGTCCTGATCCACGACCTGCGCAAGCACAAGAAACTCACCCTCGCCCAACTCGCGCAAAAAATCGAGCGCTCGGTGGGTTTCCTGTCTCAGGTGGAACGCGGCCTGTCGCGCCCGACCGTGGCGGACTTGACTGCCATCAGCCACGCCCTCGATGTGCCCACCACCTATTTCTATAGCCTGCCCAAACCCAAGGGGGTGGCCTGGGTCACGCGTCCCAACGAGCGGCGCACGGTGTACTACGCCAATGGCATTACCGACATCCTGGTCTCGCCGAGCATGAACGCGGCCTTTTCGATGCTCGACAGCCTGCTGGCACCCGGCGCCAACAGCGGTGAACAGACCATGAGCGACCGCGCCGAGCAGGCCGGTTTTGTGCTGGAGGGCGAACTGACGCTGTGGGTGGACGGTGAGGCCGATCCGGTCACCCTCGGCCCTGGCGACAGCTTCCACCTCGCCAGTTTCGCCCATTGCCGCTATGCCAACCTGACTGAACTGCCCGCCCGCGTGCTGTGGGTTTACAACTAGGAGCAAGACCCGTGAAAAGCCATTCCTCCACGCTGCTGGCCGAGGTACGGACGTTCCGCCAGAACCACCCTGACGTGCGTTACGTTGACCTGATCGCCCTGGACATTCCCGGGCATTTCTATGGCAAGCGCTACCCGGTGGACATGCTGGAAAAAGTCGCTGCCGGCAGCCCGTTGAAGCTGCCGCAAAATGCTGTGCTGCTGGGGGCGCAGGGCGGGCTGTTCAAGATTGGTGACTATTGCTTTCACGATGGCGACCCGGACGCCAACCGCCGCCTCGTGCCAGGCACGCTCAAGCCGGTGAGCTGGGAGTCACAGCCGCTGGGGCAAATGCTGATTACCTCGGACGGTACCGAAGCGCCGATCGAATTCGAACCCCGCGAAGTCTTGGCCAAGGTCCTGGAGCGCCTGCACCACAAAGGCATCCATCCGGTGGTGGCGTTCGAGTTGGAGTTCTATCTGTTCGATAAAAAGCTGGACAGCGGCCTGCCTCAATTCGCCCGCGACCCGCTGAGCGATGACCCCGATGACCAGCCCAACCTGCATATCGAACGGTTGTCGCGCTTTTCTGAAGTGCTCGACGACATGGCACAAACCGCCAAGGACCAGGGCATCGACATCACCGTCATCACCGCCGAACTCGGCCCCGGCCAGTTTGAAATCAACTTCGGCCACCTTGACGACGGCCTGCGCGCAGCCGACTGGGCCGCCCTGTTCTGCCGCAGTACCCGTGGCGTGGCACTCAAACACGGTTACCGCGCCAGCTTCATGGCCAAACCTTATCTGCAATACCCTGGCAGCGGCATGCATGTGCACGTGAGCCTGTACGACGGCGCGGGCAACAATGTGCTCGCGGCGCACCAGCAACAACCGCTGCGTCACGCCGTGGCCGGTTGCCTGGAACTGCTGCCGCACTGCATGCCGATTTTCTCGCCTAACCACAATGCCTTCCGCCGCCTGGGCGGTACGGTCAATGCGGCGACCCGCGCCAGTTGGGGCTTTGAGGACCGCGATGCGTGCGTGCGCATTCCCGAGTCCGACCCGCGCAACCTGCGTATTGAACACCGCCTGGCCAGTGCCGATGCCAACCCGTATCTGGTCTTGGCGGCGATCCTCGCAGGGTTGGAGCATGGCCTTGAAGCCAGGCAAGAACCCTTCGCCCCGTTGAACGAGGACCGAAACAGCGGTGCCGATTTCCCCCTGGAAATGCTCGACGCCGTGCGCGCCATGCAACATCAACCCGTGGTGCGCGATAAACTGGGCGGCGAATTTGTCGACGTGTATTGCGAGAACAAACGCCAGGATCATCTGGCCTTTCAACAAGAGATCAACGCGCGGGAATACCGCTGGTTTCTCTGACGCCCTGGAACCCCCGATGACCGAGCAAAGCGCCCCAGCCCTCAAGGAAATCTTCAACGTCGAACGCCTGCAGCACATCGCCCGCGAAATGTCGGCGGTGTACCCGGCGTTCGACGCCAAGGGGTTTCTCAAGCATGCCAAGGCGGGGCTTGCCGAGTTGTCGGTGATGCAGCGCATGGCGCGGGTCAGCGAAAGCCTCCACGCCGTCATCCCCTTGGATTATGCGCAAACCCTCAAGCTGCTTTACGCCCTCGCCCCGCGTCTGAACAGTGGGTTTGTCAGCCTGTTCCTGCCGCACTATGTGGCCAGTTACGGCCAAGGCGACTTCGAGCGCTCCATGGCCGCGCTCAAATATTTCACTACGTTTGGCTCGGCCGAGTTCGCCATTCGCCACTTTTTGCTGCACGACTTCAAGCGCACGCTGGCCGTGCTGCAGGCATGGTCGCTGGACGACAACGAACATGTACGGCGCCTCGCCAGTGAAGGCTCACGCCCGCGCCTGCCCTGGTCCTTTCGCCTCGCCGAGGTGCAGGCCAACCCCGAGTTGTGCGCGTCGATCCTCGATAACCTCAAGGCTGACAGCAGCCTGTATGTGCGCAAATCCGTGGCCAACCACCTCAATGACATCACCAAGGATGACCCCGACTGGGTGCTCAGCCTGATCGAAGGCTGGCACCTGGATAACCCGCACACCGCGTGGATCGCCCGCCACGCGCTGCGCAGCCTGATCAAGCAAGGCAACACCCGCGCGCTGACGATCATCGGCGCCGGGGCCCGCGCCGAGGTGAAGATTCATCACCTGACGGTCACACCGGCAGTGATCACGTTGGGCGAGCGCATCAGCCTCTCTTTCAGCCTGGAGTCCACTGCCGCCACCGCACAAAAACTGGTGGTGGACTACGCCATCGACTACGTAAAAAGCGCCGGGCATAGCGCGGCCAAGGTGTTCAAGCTCAAGGCCTTTACCTTGGAAGCGGGTGAGCATCACAGCATTCGCCGCGAGCAACCTATCCGCGAGCTGACCACGCGCAAGCACTACCCAGGCAAACACTCGGTACACGTGCTGATCAATGGCGAGAAGCTTGGAACCGCCGAGTTTGAGCTGCTGAAACCCTGACACTTCTTACACAAAAGGCTCTATTCCGGGCCTTTCAGCCAACGTCATTGTCGAACAATCCTAGATTTTTTTGTTGAGACCCATTATCATCTGTGCCTTATTGCTACCCACCGGGTAGTTGTTTCAATGTGTCACCCGAGGCGCCCATGTACCGTTTTTCGTTTCAACGCCCTTTGATTGCGCTCAGTCTGGGGCTGGTCACCCATTCCGTTAGCGCCGCCCTGCAACCCATGGCCGAAGCCCCGCTGGCCGGCGACACCGAGTTGCATTGCCATTTCAACCGCGATGCCAGTACCGACTGCACCACCACCTATCACTACACCATCCTTGCGCCTAACGGCCGCGAAATGCTCTCGCGCATCGACTTCGATTACTCCGAAGGCGATACCTTTGAAGTGATCAGCGCTCAATCCACCCAGCCTGGCGCCAGGCCGATCGCGCTGGATGCCGCGCAAATCGACACCCGCACCGCGCCCAACCCGGACCAGGGCTTTCGCCGCGACAAACAGACCTCCCTGGCCTTCCCGAACCTGCGCGTCGGCACACAGATTCGTTACACCGTGCGCGAACATCGCGCGGCCAAGCCGCTGATGACCCAGTTTCACTACGCCCTCACGTTCGGCCCGAGCGCGGTGCGTCGCGACCACGTCAAGGCACGCTTTACCGCTGAGCGACCGATCCAGTGGCGCAGCGAACTGTTCGACGATTTCAGCGTGACCCCGTCGGCCGACGGCAAGACCCTGGACGTGGTCCAAAAAACCCCGATCTATCTCAACTACATCAATGAGTCACCCGGCGCCGCACTGATGCGTACCCCGCGCCTGGAAGTGGGCAGCGCCATGGATCGCCAAGCGTACTTCGGTGATTTCGCGCAACGCTATAACCAGATCCTCGGGGCCCAACTACCCGCGCAAAGTGCCGCAGCCGTGGCCGCCGCACGCGGTTTGCCACCGGCTGAACAAGTCGCCGCGCTGATGCAGCACATCAATGATCACTACCGCTACCTGGGCGACTGGCGCGCTACGGAGCGCGGCTATGTGCCGTTCAATCTGGCTGAAATCGAGCAGCATGGTTATGGCGACTGCAAAGACCTGGCAATCCTGCTGACCGCCATGCTCAAGGCCAGTGGCATCAAGGCCGAGACGGCGTGGGTCAGCCGTGGCGAAGTGGTGGATTCCTTGCTGATTCCCGGCACCAACGCGCCGAACCACGCCATCGTGCGTGCGGAAGTGGATGGCCAGGTCTGGTGGCTCGACCCGACCAACCCGGTGTTTGCCCCAGGCCAGACGCTGCCCGATATCCAGGACCGCTGGGTGTTGGTCAACGACGCCCAAGGCCAGGTGCGCGAAGAACATATCCCGCTGGAGCGTCCCGAAACCAGCATGCGTCTGAACAAGCAGGTGCACTACGACCAGCAAGGCAACGGTGCGACTCAAGCCACTATCGTCTTCAGCCGCCTGCCGCTGATGCAAATGAGCGTGTCCGACCGCCAACAGGGCGCCACCGCCACCGACCAGGACCTCTGCGCGCGTTTCGGCAGCGAGATCAGCGACTGCCACATCACCCGCTCACCCACCGCGTTTGTGGTGCACGACGGCTATACCGTCAGCGCAACCTTGAACGACCATCGCGGCCTGGAAAAGCTGGCAAACAACTACGTCTACACCGATGAGTCACTCAAAGGTCTTTGGGATGGTTTTATCAATTACCGCCGCAACGGCCAACAGGCGGACCTCTACATGGGCAACCCGGAGACCCACGACTACAGCTTCGTACTGACGGGCGGCAAGATGGAAAAAGCGATCCCCGGCTGCCAGGTACGCTCGCCGTGGTATGACCTGG
This sequence comes from Pseudomonas fluorescens, assembly GCF_900215245.1. Taxonomy (GTDB): domain Bacteria; phylum Pseudomonadota; class Gammaproteobacteria; order Pseudomonadales; family Pseudomonadaceae; genus Aquipseudomonas; species Aquipseudomonas fluorescens. The sequence goes on along the minus strand of NZ_LT907842.1, from coordinate 4,544,056 downwards.
ACCTGGAAGGGCAACGCACGGATGACGGGTTGCGCTACCACTATCGCCTGAGCCAGAAAACGCGTTGGTTGACCCATGCTCAAATCACCAGTGATGCGTTTGGCAAGATGATAGAAGACGCGCGGGCCTGTGCCGAACAGGTGCATCAGGTGGTAAAACTCTGAGCCCTGGCTGACACCACACAATCAACCTGGGGGAGCGGGCTTGCTCGCGAACGCGGTGGCGCAGTTAATACATTTACTGACTGACACGCCGCTTTCGCGAGCAAGCTGCGCCCACAGGTTCATCCGGTTTCTTCAACTGGATTCGCCGAGCAGCAAACCTTGCTCGTGTGCGCACAACTCCACCACGTAATCCCACAACACGCGCAGCCGCACGGACTTGTGCAACTCCCGACGCGAACTGATCCAGTAGCTTCGCTCAATCCCCTCCCCCGGCAGCAACGGCACCAGGTCCGGGTCGCCGGCAGCCATGAAGCATGGCAACACGGCAATGCCCAATCCCGAACGCGCAGCCTGATGCTGGGCAATCACGCTGGTGCTGTGGAACACCACCTTGGGGTTGCGGCAAAAGCTGCTGAGGAGTTTGAGTTCCTGGCTGAACAGCAGGTCGTCGACGTAATCGATCCATGCGTGGGCGGCGAGGTCTTCGCGTTTCTCGATCGGCGGGTGACGGTCCAGGTAGGCACGGCTGGCGTAAAGCGCGAGGCGGTAGTCAGTGAGTTTGCGCGTGACCAACTGATCGACGCTGGGCCGTTCGAGGTGGATGCTGATTTCCGCTTCGCGGTTGAGGATGCTGACGAAGCGCGGCACGGCCACCAGTTCCACTTCCAGCCCCGGATAACGCTCAAACAGCCCGCCCATGCGGCTGGCGAGGAACATCACGCCTAAACCTTCGGCCACCCCCAGACGAATCTTGCCCAGGGGCGCGGCGCGATGGGTGAGTTCGTCCTCGGCCAGCAGCGCGACGTTTTCCATGGCTTCGGCGTGTTTGAGCAGGGCTTCGCCGGAGGGCGTCAGCTCGTAGCCCTGCGCGTGCTGTACAAACAGTGCGGTACCGAGGCTTTTCTCGATCGCCTCGATGTGACGGGCCACGGTGGCATGGGTGGTTTTCAGACGCTGTGCGGCGGTGAGCAAGCGGCCACTGCGTTGCAACTCAAGAAAAAACCGTAAGTCATTCCAGTCGAACATGTCGTCTCCGTTGCGAGAGCCTGCGCCGCACTGTTTAAAAACGCACAGCAGCTGGGTAAAAACTAACATTTTTAAGACGAAAACTAACAACTAGGATGGAGCCAATAAGAAAAACAAGCGAGACCTCAGATGCCCATTGCAGCTGCTGAATACGATTACGTAGTCGTCGGCGCCGGCCCCGCCGGTTGCCTGCTGGCCAACCGACTGTCCGCCAACCCCGCCCACCGCGTGCTGCTGCTTGAAGCCGGTGGCCGCGACAATTACCCCTGGATCCATATCCCCGTCGGCTACCTGTTTTGTATCGGTAACCCACGCACCGACTGGTGCTTCAAGACCGAAGCCCAGGAAGGCCTGCAAGGCCGTGCACTGAGTTACCCACGCGGCAAGGTGCTGGGCGGCTGCTCCTCCATCAACGGTATGATTTATATGCGCGGCCAGGCCCGGGATTACGACGGTTGGGCTGCGCAAGGCAACGCCGGCTGGGCCTGGAAGGACGTACTGCCGCTGTTCAAGCAGAGCGAAAACCATTTTGCCGGTGGCTCGGAATTTCACAGCGACGGCGGTGAGTGGCGCGTCGAGCAGCAGCGCCTGCATTGGCCGATCCTGGATGCCTTTCGCGATGCGGCGGCGCAAAGTGGCATCGCGCCGATCAGCGACTTCAACCAGGGCGATAACGAAGGCTGCGGCTACTTCCAGGTCAACCAGAAAGCCGGGGTACGCTGGAATGCGGCCAAGGCGTTTCTCAAGCCGATCCGCCAGCGGCCGAATCTGACGGTGCTGACCGAAGTGGACGTGGACCGTGTGGTCCTGGAAAACGGCCGCGCATCCGCGGTGGTCGGGCGTCAGCACGGCCAGCCGGTGAGCTGGAAAGCGCGCAAGGAAATCGTGCTGTGCGCCGGCTCGGTCGGCTCACCGGGCATCCTGCAGCGCTCGGGGATCGGCCCCTCGAATGTGCTCAAGCCGCTGGGCATCCATGTGCTGCATGAACTGCCTGGCGTGGGCGGCAACCTGCAGGATCACCTGCAGTTGCGGCTGATCTACACGCTGGAAAACGCACGAACCCTGAATCAGATCGCTGGCACCCTGTTGGGCAAGATGGGCATGGGCCTGCGCTATCTGTATGACCGCAGCGGTCCACTGTCGATGGCGCCCAGCCAGCTCGGTGCTTTTGCTCGCTCCGGCCCGGAACAGACCTCGGCCAACCTTCAATACCATGTACAACCGCTGTCCCTGGAGCGCTTCGGCGAGCCGTTGCATGCATTCCCGGCATTCACCGCATCAGTTTGCGACCTGCGCCCGCAGAGCCGTGGCCGTATCGATATCCGCTCGGCAAACCCGGCGGATGCGCCATTGATCCGGCCCAACTACCTCAGCCATCCGGAAGACCTGCGGGTTGCCGCCGACGCGATCCGCCTGACGCGGCGCATTGTCGCCGCACCGGCGTTGAGCGCGTACAAACCGGTGGAATACCTGCCCGGCGACGCGCTGCAAACCGAAGCACAACTGCACGAAGCCGCCGCACGGATCGGCACGACCATCTTCCACCCGGTGGGCACCTGCCGCATGGGCAGCGACACCGACGCCGTGGTCGACGCCCAACTGCGCGTGCACGGCGTGCCCGGCCTGCGCATCGCCGATGCCTCGGTCATGCCCCGCATCACCTCCGGCAACACCTGCTCACCGACACTGATGATCGCGGAGAAAGCCGCGCAATTGATCCTTTCGCCGAACACAAGGAGCCTCGCCCCGCAGAAAGACACGGTTCATGCAATCTGAATAGCGGCGCCGCACCCGGCGCCGACAGTGGAACAACAATAAATAATCACTGTGAGGGATACCCGATGTCAGAACACGCTCAACCCCTGGGCTCCGCGGTCCGCGCGAGCACCGGCAGCGAATCAAGAAAAGTCATTTTCGCCTCGTCCCTGGGGACGGTGTTCGAGTGGTATGACTTTTTCCTGTACGGCGCCCTGGCGGCGGTGATCAGCAAGCAGTTCTTTGCCGGGGTCAACGACACCACAGCGTTTATCTTTGCCCTGATGGCCTTTGCCGCCGGCTTTGTAGTCCGGCCGTTCGGCGCGTTGGTGTTTGGGCGCCTGGGCGACATGATCGGGCGTAAATACACCTTCCTCGTGACCATTATTTTGATGGGCGTGGCGACCTTCTGTGTCGGGCTGTTGCCCACCTACGCAAGCATCGGCATTGCGGCGCCGGTCATTCTGATCGTGCTGCGCATGCTGCAAGGCCTGGCATTGGGCGGCGAGTACGGCGGCGCAGCCACCTATGTGGCTGAACATGCGCCCGCCGGTAAACGCGGCCTGCACACCAGCTGGATTCAATCCACCGCGACCCTCGGCCTGCTGCTGTCGCTGCTGGTGGTGCTGGCCTGCCGTTACTTCACCGGCGACCAGTTCGAGGTGTGGGGCTGGCGTATTCCGTTCCTGTTCTCCATCGTGCTGCTGGGCATTTCCACCTGGATTCGCATGAGCCTGCATGAGTCACCCGCGTTCCTGAAAATGAAAGAGGAAGGCAAGGCCAGCAAGTCGCCGATCCGCGAGTCCTTCGGCAAGTGGGAAAACCTCAAGGTGGTGCTGATCGCGCTGTTCAGCATCAACGGCGGGCAAGCGGTGACCTTCTACGCGGCGCAATTCTACGTGCTGTTCTTCCTCACGCAATTCCTGAAGATGGACCCGGCGCTGGCCAACATGCTGTTGATCATCAGTGTGGTGATCGGCGCGCCGTTCTTTATCCTGTTTGGCTGGCTGTCGGACAAGGTCGGCCGTAAGCCGGTACTCATGCTCGGCTTGTTGCTGGCCACCGTGCTGTATTTCCCGATCTTCAAGGGGTTGGCGCACTACACCAACCCGGCGATGGACCAGGCCAGCCACCAGGCCCCGATTACCGTACTGGCCGACCCGGCCACCTGCACCTTCCAGTTCGACCCGGTGGGCAAGGCGCGTTTTGACAGCCCGTGCGACAAGGTCAAAACCTTCCTGGTCAAGCAGGGCCTGCCATACAGCAGCGCTGTAGCCCCCGCGGGCAGCCCGGTACAAGTAAGCGTCGGTGACGTGCGCATCGATGGCTTCGACGAAGCCGCCCTGCGCGGCGCGGTGACCCTGGCCGGTTACCCGACGTCGGCGGACATGGCCCAGGTCAACAAGGTGATGGTCGTGGTGCTGATCGTGGCGCTGATCCTGATCGCCGCGATGTGCTACGGCCCGCTGGCGGCGTTGATGGTAGAGCTGTTCCCGACGCGCATCCGCTACACCTCGATGTCCCTGCCCTACCACATCGGTAACGGCTGGTTTGGCGGGTTCCTGCCGACCGTATCGTTTGCCTTGGTGGTGTACACCGGCGATATTTTCTATGGCCTGTGGTACCCGGTGGTCGTGACCGGGGTCAGTTTGATTGTGGGGTTGTTCTGCCTCAAAGAAACGCGGAATGTGGACATCAATAACAACTGATCTAAAAAACGCCGAACATCCCCTGTGGGAGCGGTCTTGCCCGCGATGGCGATTGTTCAGTCACCGTTGTAATGACTGACACATCGCTATCGCGGGCAAGCCCACTCCCACATTTTGGTTTCGCGGTGCTCACACACATTGCTGTACATCCATACAGATAATGGTTGCTCAAATCCTTCTGACTCAGCATCCTGCAAGGCATCAACCCGATGTGACGTGATGACCATGCGGCTGTACCTCTGTGAAAAACCCTCCCAGGCCAAGGATATCGCGGCCGTGCTCGGCGCCAGTCGTCGTGGCGATGGCTGCTGGCTGGGCAATGGCGTCACAGTGACCTGGTGCATCGGCCACCTGCTGGAAACCGCCCCGCCCGATGCCTACGACGCCAAATACAAGCGTTGGGTGCTGGCCGACCTGCCGATCGTTCCGGAAAAATGGAAGATGCGGGTCAAGCCCAAGACCGCCAGCCAGTTCAAGGCGGTCAAGCGTTTGCTGGGGGAAGCGCAGGAACTGGTGATCGCCACCGACGCCGACCGTGAGGGCGAGATGATCGCCCGTGAACTGGTGGAGCATTGCCGTTACCGCGGGCCCATCCAGCGGCTATGGCTGTCGGCGCTCGATGACGCCTCGATTCGCAAGGCCCTGGCCGCGCTCAAGCCGGGCGCCGAGACTTTCAGCCTGTATCACTCGGCCCTCGGCCGCTCCCGCGCCGACTGGCTGATCGGTATGAACATGAGCCGTTTGTTTACCTTGCTCGGGCGCCAATCCGGTTATCAAGGCGTGTTGCCGGTGGGCCGGGTGCAAACCCCGACGTTGCGCCTGGTGGTGGACCGCGACCGCAGCATCGCAGACTTTGTGCCGGTGGCTTATTGGGCCATCGATGTCGACCTGCGCCATGAACGCATGACCTTCACCGCGCAATGGCGCGCCAGCGAGGACGCCTGTGATGATCAGGGCCGCTGCCTCAACCCGCAACGGGCTCGGGAGGCCGCCGATGCGATCACCACTGCCGGTACTGCGCGCCTGGTGAAACTGCGTACCGAACGCATGCGCGAGGTAGCCCCCCTGCCCTTCGACCTCGGCACATTGCAGGAAATCTGCTCGAAGAAGCTCGGCCTCGGCGCCCAGGAAACCCTGGATATCGCGCAATCCCTTTACGAAACGCACAAGGTCATCACCTACCCGCGCAGTGATTGCGGCTACTTGCCGTTAAGCCAGCACGGCGACGCGCCGAAGATTCTCGCAGCGCTGGGCCGTGCGGATGCGGCGGTGAACGAGCTGATGCCGCATATCGACCCGCAACGCCGTTCGCGAGCCTGGAACGACGCCAAGGTCAGCGCGCACCACGGCATCATCCCGACCGGCGCAGGCAAGGACGTCGGGCAACTCACCGGCAAACATCGCGCGGTCTACACCCTCATTCGTGCGCGTTACCTGGCGCAGTTCCTGCCCAACCATGAATACGATCGTACCCAGGCGGATTTCGACTGCGCCGGCCAGGCGTTGCGCGCAGTCGGCAAGGTCGTCATCGAGCCGGGCTGGAAGCGCGCGCTGCCCGAAGCGCTGGCGCCCGCCAAGGGCCGAGAGGCCGCCGCACCGCAAGCGTTGCCGACGCTGGTGCAGGGCCAGGATTATGCGGTGGCCAAGGTCAACCTCAAGGACCTGTGGACCCAACCGCCCAAGCCGTTCACCGAAGGCGACCTGATCAAAGCGATGAAAAACGTCGCCAAACTGGTGGAAGATCCACTCCTCAAGCAAAAACTCAAGGACACCACCGGGATTGGCACCGAAGCCACGCGCGCCGGGATCATCCAAGGCCTGCTGGACCGTGGTTACCTGGTCAAAAACGGCAAGGCACTCTCCGCGACTGCGGCGGCGTTCAGCCTGATCGACGCGGTGCCACGGGCGATTGCCGACCCCGGCACCACCGCGATCTGGGAACAGGCACTGGACATGGTGCAAAGCGGTGAAATGAGCCTGGAAGAGTTTGTCGCCAAACAGGCCGCCTGGATGAGTAAACAAGTGGCGCGCTGCAATGGCATGCGCATGACCATCAGCGGCCCGGCCAGCCCTGCAGGCCGAGGCGCTACGCCGTGGAAAAAGAAACGCAAGAGCACCCCGCGCAAAACGCCAGCCACCCCCGCCAAGCGAGCGAAAAAACCGACAAATGCTGGATAACGTCGAAAAAATCCGGCGAATGACGTTTTTCGACGGGTTTAACGCCGCTTTGGACCTTGCTCCGTCGTGGGCCGTCTAGGATTCTGTAGGTGACCCGCTGACTTCCCAACAACAACACCGGAGTGGCCGCCATGAAGACCGTTGCACAATTGCTCAAAGCCAAGGACCAGAAGAATCACGACGTCCACACGATCCAATGGGACCACACCGTGTTTGAGGCACTGGTGCGGATGTCCGAGAAAAACGTCGGGGCCTTGCCGGTCGTCAAAGAAGGCACGGTTGTGGGGATCATCAGCGAACGTGATTACGCGCGCAAACTTATACTCAAAGGCTTATCGTCGGTCACCACCAGGGTGGATGAGGTGATGAGTTCACCGGTGATCACCGTCGATACCCATAAAACTGTCGAGGCGTGCATGAACATCATGACCGACAGTCACCTGCGCCACTTGCCCGTGGTCGAAGACGGCAAACTGCTAGGCCTGCTCTCCATCGGTGACCTGGTCAAGGAAGCCATTGCCGAACAGGCTGACCTGATCAAGCAACTGGAGCAATACATCCGCGGCGAATAGGAGACCCCATGCTCGACACGCTGGACTATCAACAGGACCACCTCGATACGCTGCACCGGGCCATGGCTGAACGGCGCTTTTTGGTGTTGACCGGTGCGGGGATCAGTACGTCGTCGGGTATCCCTGACTATCGCGACAGCGAGGGCGTGCGTCGAGGCAAGGCGCCAATGATGTACCAGGAATTCCTGGCCACTCCTCAAGCGCGGCGCCGCTACTGGGCGCGAGCGATGCTGGGTTGGCCACGGGTACGCATCGCCCAACCGAACAAGGCGCATCGGGCGCTGGCGACATTGCAACAACGCGAGCGCATCAGCGGGCTGATCACGCAAAACGTCGATGCCTTGCATGACCAGGCCGGCAGCCATGAGGTGATCGAACTGCATGGCAGCCTGCATTGGGTGCTGTGCCTGGATTGCCAACAGCGCAGCGAGCGCGATGTGATCCAGCGGGTCATGGAAGATCAGAACCCGTATCTGGCCGGCGTTGATGCCGTGCAGGCGCCCGATGGCGATACGCTGCTCGATCCAGCCTTTGAAGAGCGCTTCCAGGTCCCCCACTGCCCTTACTGCAACGGCCAACGGTTGAAACCGGATGTGGTGTTTTTTGGCGAGAATGTCGCCCAGGCAACGGCGGCCAAGGCAATGGCTGCGGTGACGCACGCCGAGGGCTTGCTGGTAGTGGGCTCATCGCTGATGGCCTACTCGGCGTTCCGCCTGTGCAAAGCAATGGTGGAACACGGCAAGCCAGTGATTGCCATCAACCTGGGCAAGACCCGTGGGGATGAGCTGTTACAGGTAAAGATCGAGGCCTCATGCGAGCGGTTGCTGCCCTTGCTGGTCGAGCGATTGGGGCAGTAGGAACACTGCAGATCAAAAAGTGTGGGAGCGGGCTTGCTCGCGAAAGCGGATTGTCAGTTAACAAATGTTTAGCTGACCCACCGCATTCGCGAGCAAGCCCGCTCCCACAGGGTTCGTGTGGTGGTTCGACTATCGTGCCCTTCGACCCACCGCACAAAAAATGACGCCCGAGTCACGTTTTCGCGCATTCTCCCGTCCCTGCTGCGATTTATGTAGTGCTCTAAAAAAATCACTACATAACCGTTGACGTAACCTTTTTGTCCTTGCATTATCGAGACGTCTCCCGGATCGGGAGCGTTGGTAACAAGCGTTTTGAACAAGCTCGTCTGACCGCCGAGCTGTTTTTTCCGGATGTGCACTGCCCACAAGGCAGATTGATGAAGCTGACCGGCTCGAAAGAATCGGTACAAGGGGCTCAAACGCTACTTGTCTTCGTTATGAAACCATTGCGTAGCAGTTCATCAGCAAGACTACATGCATCAGGTTCAAGACCCTGCCCGTATTCGGCAGACCGTCACTGACGCCCGGTTTTCGGAACCGGAGACAACTAAGCAGTATTAACGAATCAACTGATAGATCGCCAACTGGTCAAGGGGCTTACACATGAATCTGAACAACCAACCTACTATCGATGAATTGGCTGAGATGTTCGCAGCGCAGAAAGACAAACTCGACGACCATATCCTGTGGATTGGTAAATCGGGTGAAGTCAACATTGACTGCCTGGCGCCCCATACCGAAGAAGCCGAGTTCGACCGTAACCACCATGAACTGGCGGCGCGCCTGAAGATGTACCGCCGCGGCCAGGGTTATGTTGGCAAGAAAGCGGCTGCCGATCGCAACTTTATCGAGCAAGTTTTTCACACACTTAATACCGAATGGCAGCACCTCAAAGGCCAATCGCAGGTTAAAGTGATTGATAGATACTGCTGATAACAGTGCCACTTAATTTTAAGCCCGCTCGTTTATTCGAGCGGGCTTTTTAATACCTGACGTTGATTAACTTTATAGCCGTGCAGGAAACCTACCCTTCGCCGCTTCATCGCGAAAAATATCAAACAACACCTGCGCCGCCGCCGACAACTCATGCCCGGGTTTGGTCAGAACACCAATGGGCCGCTCGATCACCGGATCGCTCAACGTAATGCAATGGGCACCCGCCTCCTCCATCTGGCGTGCGCACAATGCCGGTACGGCACTGACGCCCAGGCCGTTAGCAACCATCTTGCCCACCGTGGCCAGTTGATGACTCTCCAGCGCCACCGGCAACTTCATCTGCAAGGCACCCAAGTGTTCCTCCAACATCACCCGCACCGTGGAGGGCCGTTGCAGAGTAATGAACGGTTGCTCCAATAAGGTTTTCCAATCGATTTCGGCACACTGTGCCAAGGGCGAATCGCCCGGCACCACGGCGATGAACCGGTCCAGGTACAACGGCGTGAATGCCAATGACGAACCTTCGGACGGTTCGAACGCCACGCCCAGTTCCACCTGACGGTCGCGGACCATCTCCAGTACCTGCTCGTTGATCAGGTCATGCACCGTCACATTCACCTGAGGGTAACGTGCGCGGAATATCTTCAGAATCGGCGGCAGCAGGTTGCCCGCAAACGAGGGCATCGCGGCCACGGTGACGCGGCCACGCTGCAGGGTGAAGCGCTGGCGCAGTTCATCCTCGGCGTTGTCCCACTCCGCAATCAGGCGCCGCGCCAGGGGTAACAACGATTCACCTTCAGGCGTCAGCGCGACGTTGCGGGTATTGCGGCTGAACAGGCGGCCACCCAAGCCCTCCTCCAGCCCCTTGATCGTCAGGCTCAAGGCCGATTGGGAAAGGTGCAGGCGCTCGCAGGCAGCGGCGAAACTCAGGCTCTGGGCCACGGCGAGAAAGGCTCGCATCTGTTTAACGGTCATAAAGCTGCTCCGGGCCACACGTCGACTATGCTGTTTTCTAAATCAATCAACCTTAAAAAACAACTTAACAAATCAATGCGTCGGCGCAACACTCGGCTCATTGGCTGGCCCACAAACAATAAAAGAGGTGCATATGGCAGGTTTCGATAAACGCGTGGCGTCCTATGAAGAAGCACTGGCAGGCCTGGAAGACGGCATGACGGTGCTTTCCGGTGGTTTTGGCTTGTGCGGCATTCCGGAAAACCTCATCGCCGAGATCAAACGCAAAGGCACCCGCAACCTGACCGTGGTTTCCAATAATTGCGGCGTCGACGGTTTCGGCCTGGGCGTGCTGCTGGAAGAAAAGCAGATCCGCAAAGTGATCGCGTCCTACGTCGGTGAAAATGCGCTGTTCGAGAAGCAACTGCTCAGCGGCGAAATCGAAGTAGTGCTCACCCCACAAGGCACCCTCGCAGAAAAAATGCGCGCAGGCGGTGCCGGCATCCCGGCGTTCTTCACCGCTACCGGCGTCGGCACCCCGGTGGCCGAAGGCAAGGAAACCCGCGAATTCAACGGTCGCCCGTACCTGATGGAAGAGTCCATCACCGGCGACTTCGCGATTGTCAAAGGCTGGAAAGCCGACCACTTCGGCAACGTCATCTACCGTCACACCGCCCAGAACTTCAACCCGCTGGCCGCCACCGCCGGCAAGATCACCGTGGTCGAAGTTGAAGAAATCGTCGAACCGGGCGAGCTGGACCCGGCGCAGATCCACACCCCTGGCATCTACGTCGACCGGATCATCTGCGGCACCTTCGAGAAGCGCATCGAACAGCGCACCGTCCGCAAATAATCCTCCAGCCCAAATAATAAGGAGACAAGAAATGGCTCTTACCCGCGAACAAATGGCTCAACGCGTCGCCCGCGAAATGCAGGATGGTTTCTACGTCAACCTCGGCATCGGCATTCCGACCCTCGTGGCCAACTACATCCCCGAAGGCATGGAAGTGATGCTGCAATCGGAAAACGGCCTGCTGGGCATGGGTCCGTTTCCGACTGAAGAAACCATCGATGCCGACATGATCAACGCCGGCAAACAAACGGTGACGGCGCGCATTGGCGCGTCGATTTTCTCCTCCGCCGAGTCCTTCGCGATGATTCGCGGCGGCCACGTCGACCTCACCGTGCTCGGCGCGTTTGAAGTCGACGTACACGGCAATATCGCCTCATGGATGATCCCCGGCAAACTGGTCAAAGGCATGGGCGGCGCCATGGACCTGGTGGCCGGCGCGGAAAACATCATCGTCATCATGACCCACGCCTCCAAGGACGGTGAGTCCAAGTTGCTCAGCCAATGCAGCCTGCCGCTGACGGGCGCCAAGTGCATCAAGCGTGTGCTGACCGATCTTGCTTACCTGGAAATCGAAAATGGCGCTTTTGTCCTCAAGGAACGCGCACCTGGCGTCAGCGTTGAAGAGATTGTGAGCAAGACCGCCGGTAAACTGATCGTCCCGGACCACGTTCCAGAAATGCACTTCCAGTGAGGACAGATTCCATGCAAGACGTCGTGATTGTTGCTGCCACCCGCACCGCCGTGGGCAGCTTTCAAGGTTCGCTGGCCAGTATCCCGGCGCCGGAACTGGGCGCGGCCGTGATCCGTCGCCTGCTGGAGCAGACCGGCCTGGACCCGGCTCAGGTGGATGAAGTCATCCTCGGCCAGGTGCTCACCGCCGGCAGCGGCCAGAACCCTGCGCGCCAGGCGTCGATTCTCGCCGGCCTGCCGCATGCTGTGCCGGCCTTGACCCTGAACAAGGTGTGCGGTTCTGGCCTCAAAGCGCTGCACCTGGGCGCCCAGGCGATTCGTTGCGGCGACGCTGAGGTGATCATCGCCGGCGGCATGGAAAACATGAGCCTGGCGCCGTACGTTCTGCCCGCTGCGCGCACCGGCTTGCGCATGGGCCACGCCAAGATGATCGACAGCATGATCACCGACGGCCTGTGGGATGCATTCAACGACTACCACATGGGCATCACCGCCGAGAACCTGGTGGACAAATACGGCATCAGCCGCGAAGCCCAGGACGCCTTCGCCGCAGCCTCCCAGCAGAAAGCCACTGCAGCGATTGAGGCCGGTCGGTTTGTCGATGAAATCACCCCGATCCTGATTCCTCAGCGCAAAGGCGACCCGGTGGCTTTCGCGGTCGATGAACAACCGCGCGCCGGCACCACTGCCGAATCCCTGGCCAAGCTCAAGCCCGCGTTCAAAAAAGACGGCAGCGTCACCGCCGGCAACGCCTCCAGCCTCAATGACGGCGCGGCGGCGGTACTGCTGATGAGCGCGGATAAAGCCAAGGCACTCGGCCTGCCCGTTCTGGCGCGTATTGCCAGCTACGCCAACGCCGGTGTTGACCCCGCCATCATGGGCATCGGCCCGGTCTCGGCCACCCGCCGCTGCCTGGAGAAAGCCGGCTGGAGCCTGGGCGAGCTGGACCTGATCGAAGCTAACGAAGCCTTCGCCGCGCAATCCCTGGCGGTGGGCAAAGAGCTGGAGTGGGATGCGGACAAGGTCAACGTCAACGGTGGCGCTATCGCCATCGGCCACCCGATCGGTGCCTCAGGCTGCCGCGTGCTGGTGACCCTGCTGCATGAAATGATCAAGCGCGATGCCAAGAAAGGCCTCGCGACGCTGTGCATCGGTGGTGGTCAAGGCGTAGCCCTCGCCCTCGAACGCAGCTGATTCAAGAGCAACATGGAAAAGGCCCGGTTCCACGAAAACCGGGCCTTTTCTTTGCGCGGCAGGCCTGAAAAAACACCCAGATGACTTCACTGTCAGTCGGTACGAGGCACCGCAAACACCGCGCTCGCCCGCGCGACGACCTTCTCCCCCACCTGCAAACTCGCCGTGGCGAACGCCATCTGCCGACCCCGTTGATGATGCTCCAACCGCACCACCATCCACTCACCCACCTGCACCGCGCCCAGGTAGTCCAGGGTCATGCTCGCGGTCATTAACGGCAACGCTGGCTCGCTGGAAAACGCCATCGCATACCCCATGCCGATATCCGCCAGAGTCGCTAACACCCCACCGTGCACCGTGCCGCGCCCATTGGCATGGCGGTTGTCGGCGCGCAGGCCGATTTCCAGCTGCCAACCTTCACCGCGGCAATACGCCGGGCCTAACAAGTCGAGCAACGGGCTGCTGCGCGGCAGCGAGACGAACCCTTCGGGCACAGTGTGAGCGATCATGGCGCGTTCTTCCTTGGCATAAGGTTTGAGGTGTACGCCTGGCTCTGCGAGGCTGCCATCACCATCAGCCACGCAAATCCTGCGCGATGCTTTGCGTAAATACGCCAGACCCGCTTTAATCGCGATCCATTTCCCCTGCACCGCCAAAGGAACTGCCATGCGCCATCTGGAAGGCACAACAAAACCGCTGCTTCTGATCTTGCTGGCCGGCCTGGCCCTGGCGGGTTGCTCGCCCAAGGATCACTCCCGCGCCTCCGTGATCAACGGCGAACAAGGCCGGGCCGGTGCGCAGTTGGCCTATGAGCATGAGCTGACGCTGGCGCTGCCTGGCGCCCTGCTTGCACCACGTATGCACGCTACCCGTGAGGCGTGTGAGTCGGCACGTTTCGGCGCCTGCAATATTCTGGGCATCACCGAGGATGACCATGGCGGCACGCTCATCCTGCGCATCGCGCCTAGCGGCGTGGAGCCGATGGTCACACTGGCCGCTGAAGGCGGGAAACTCGGCCAGCGCATCACCAGTGCCGAAGACCTGGCCGACGCGGTGGCCGATGTGCGCCGTCGCCAGGATCGCCTGCAAGCCCAACAGCAACGCCTCGACGAACTGGCCAAGCGCAAGGACATCAGCGTCAGCGACCTGATCGCCCTGAGCAAGGAACAGGCCGCTGTCGAAAACGAACTGCAGGAACTGGCACAGGTCGCCGCGGGCCAGCAACGTCGCCTTGATACCAACCGTGTGACCCTGAACTTCCGCTCTTCCGACGGTGCGCATCAACAGTCACGCTTCAGCCGAATGTTCAGCAACCTGGGTGACAACCTGGTAAACGGCACGGCGGACGCCCTGGAACGCGCCAGTTATGTGCTGCCGTTTTTGATCCTGGCGTTCCCGGTGGTGTGGTTGTGGGTCTGGCTGTGGCGGCGGTTCGTTAAACGCCGCCCATGATCAGCGCTTCATACAGCGCTGATAGCGCTCATCCACCCGCTTGGCAAACCACGCCGTGGTCAGGTTGCGGGTGATCTTCGGGCTCTTGAGCACGATGCCCGGCAGGATCGCCCGTGGCATCGGCTTGCCTGCCGCCTTATCCGCTAGAGCAAACACACGCTGGTAGAGGGTGGTCTGCTCAAAGTCCAATTGCTCGCCCTGCTCCAGTTGGCTGCGGATGCTGGGGTTGCGCATGTCCAACTTCGAACCCAGTGAGCGCACCGCCAGCTCTGTGGTACCCGGCAGCAGCGACCCATAACGAATCAAATCCCCGTCCAACGCCAGCTCGGTGCCGCTGGCACGGCTGACGGCAGCCTGAAACGCAGCGTTACGGCTGGCATACCAGCCCGCGTTGAAATCGGCGAAGCGGTACAACGGCTGGTCGTAGCTCACCGGGTAACCGAGCAGATGGGTGATACCAAAATACATCCCACCACGACGGGTGAAGACTTCGCGTCGAATCGTGCCATCCACGGTGTAGGGATAATCACGGGCGTGTTGTTGCGCAAAGTCGATGCTGACCTGCATGGGGCCGGCGGTATGCACCGGGTTGAAACCGTCAAACAAGGTATTGCCCAAGGGCACACTGCTGATGAAATCATCAAAGATGCCGCTGAGGTCCTTCTCTGTACGTGCGCCAGTGAGACGATCGGCGTAAGTCTTGCCGCTGGGCGAGCGCAATTGCAGCGTGGCACGCACCACAAACGCCGGGACATGGACCTTGCCGGCACGGCGCAGAATTTCGTCCTGGGCGATCTTGCCCATGTTCGGCACGGGTGGGTCGACCTGGTAGGTGGACTCTTGCTCGGTCACCGCCAGCACAGCGCAGATATGCTCGGTGCTGGGGTAGATTTTCTGGGTGTCGAAAGCGGTGTAAATGTCCTGGGCCCAGCCACTGCGGTCCGGTACCGAGGCTGGCAACAGGCGCACGATCTGCGCCTTTACCTCGGCTTCGCTGCGCTCAGGCTGCTGCGGGCCACGTGGGGTGGAGCAGCCGGCCAGCACCAGCAACGTAGTGAGGCACAGGATCAGACGGCTTGAATACATGGGGCTTCCTTGAATAACGACGGGCCGGGCAATGCGGATATCGACAGGTAAGTCTAACCGGGGTTCGCCAACCTGGTGCACTCGCCAGTTATCACCGAACGTGACAGCATCCGTCATCAGCCATTCGCACACGGAGTTGGATGCCATGCTCAGTCTGAATGTCCTCGTCACCTGCCTGATCGTCTTACTGATCCCCGGCACTGGGGTGATTTTTACCGTCTCTACCGGCCTGACCTCCGGCAAACGCGCCAGCATATTTGCCGCGCTGGGCTGCACCGCCGGGATCATCCCGCACTTGTTGGCGTCGATACTGGGCCTGTCCGCCCTGCTCCACACCAGCGCCTTGGCCTTCGAAGCATTGAAATTCGCCGGCGCGGCCTACCTGCTGTACCTGGCCTATGCCACCTGGCGTGACCGCTCGGCCTTTGCAATGAACGACACGCCGACAGTTGCGACCGCGCGCAGCCTGATCCTGCGTGGCTTCTTGCTGAACATTCTTAACCCCAAGCTGACAATTTTCTTCCTGGCCTTCCTGCCTCAATTCGTAACGCCAGGCGGCACCGCGCCGGCCTTGCAGATGCTGGTACTGAGCGGCGTGTTCATGGCGATGACGCTTGCAGTGTTTGTACTGTATGGCCTGTTGGCGAATGTGTTTCGTCGTGCAGTGGTCGAGTCGCCACGTGTGCAGAACTGGCTGCGACGCAGTTTTGCCACGGCCTTTGCCGGGCTGGGGTTGAACCTGGCGTTTGCGCAGCGCTGAGAACGCGTTGAATCATGTCAATGGATCACCGACAAGGACTACTGAAACTTCCCACGTAACAGCCGGACAAGCTCTACAGATCTCTCCTTAAAACCTCTGCAAAGTCCTTCGCCTGATCACACAGTGCGAGGGATTGCAGATGGTTTTCTTTGTTAAAGCCCAGGGTTTTGGGGCTGTCGCTTGAACACGGCCATTGGCAGGCTGGCCCTGACCCCAATGGATGCCAAGACGGTCGATGTTGAAACCGTCTTGCGCGACTTTAGAGAGTGCCTGAACACCTTTGACGACTGGGCTGCGAGCTTCTGGAGCTTTTCGGCGCTGGATGTCGAGCAGGTGTTCAAGGTCGGCGACGAGGTGGCGCTGGTCGCGCCCATCCACCGCGCCATTTTTCCCAGCAGCACTGTTGCTACCTGCCAGGCCAACGGCACGTTGACCCTGGTGCACATGTTCCAGAGCACGCGGTTTGTGCCGATCGGCAACACGCCGGTGGTGCTGCAACGTGTCGATCCCAACGGCGGGCCGCTGGGCGAGCCAATCCACAAGACCATCGGCCCCAGCGGCATTCTCGAAATCACCGACTGCGACCGCAACCAGCCGTACCGAATCAGCTTCTATCCCAACGTTTCCACAGATCACGTCAAGGCGCTGTACGCGTCTTATCAGTCGGTGATCGGGGCGTTGGAGGCGCGCCTGCGCAGCGAGTGGAACGGCACGTTCCAAGCGCAGTGGAAAGACTACACGAACGCTACTCCGCTGGATCGGCGCCGGGTGCTGGAAGCGGCGTTTCTCAGTGGCATGGGCAAAGCGCTTTACGGGCTGTGGGACAACATCACGCAACTGTTTGACTTGCTGGCGGACATCCAGCCCAACAGCGAGAAATTGCTGCAATACATCTCCCAAACCGAACTTGATGAACTGCTGAAGCTCGGCAACGACGCGATTGCCAACGGCCTGCTGATACTCAGCGATGAGCCGTTGTTGTTCATTTATGTGTCGGCGATGGTCAGTTGGATGCGAATGCTGCCGCCGCAAGAAATGAACGAACTGATGGGGGAAATCACCGGCGAGGTGTTGATCAACCTGCTGCTGATCTGGGCGACTGCGGGAATGGGTGTGGCGGTACGCCTGGGTACGCAGGTGCTGGGGCACATCAAGTCTGGGCGGGCGCGGGATCTGCTGGAGTTGTTGGCGACCAAGCTGGTGATGCCCAGGTTGGAGCTGCATGCCGAGGCGGTGAAGCCACTGCTGATTGGTAGCGCGGCGACGCCGATCAAGACGGTGCCGGTTGCGCCGTTGAAGGCGGGGGAGCAGTTGGTTTCCAACCCGGTGCCGGCGGTTCGTAAGAAGACCCAGCAGACGACATTGGTGCGCCAGGAACCTGTCGACGATGTGCCGGCTACGGGTAAGAACCCGAACGGCGATGCGGCGGCCCCGGCGGACAAGACGGCCACCAACGGTTGCCCGGTGTCGATGGTGACCGGCGAGGAACTGCTGACCCTCACCGACGGTGTGCTGGACGGGATATTGCCGTTTGAGTGGACACGGTTGTATCGCACCAGTGCGGTGGACGTGGATTGCGGACTGGGGTTTGGCTGGAGTCATGCGCTGGCCCAGCGGTTGGTGGTGGATGGCGATTCGGTGGTGTGGACGGATCATGAGAACCGCTCGACTGCCCTGCCCTTGCCTTCTGCCGCCCGACCGGTGATTACCAACAGCCTGGCCGAAGCCGCGATTTACTTGGGCGCTTTGCCCGATGAACTGGTGCTGGCTCAGGCGTCACGTTTCTACCATTTCCGCGACGGTTTACTCACAGCCATCAGCGATGCGTATGACAACCGCCTGCGGGTTGTTCGAGATCGTTTGGGGCGAATCGAACGACTGGATAACGGTGCGGGTCGCTCGCTGTTTTTGCGCTATGCGTTTGGCCGCATCGTGGCCGTGGACTACCAGGTTCATCGCGCCAAAGGGCCTGAACCCTTTGAATGGGTGACTGAACAGACCGTCGTTGCCTACGCCTACGATGACCTTGGCCGACTGGTGTCAGCGACCAACGCCGTAGGTGAAAGCGAGGTTTATCGGTACGACGATCAGCACGTCATTCTGGAGCGGCAGCTCGCCGGCGGGGCGAGCTTCTTCTGGGCGTGGGAACGGGCTGGCAAAGCGGCACGCTGTGTCCGGCACTGGGCCAGCTTTTCGCAGATGGACACGCGCTATGCGTGAGATGACAACGGCCGGGTCACGGTTCACAACGCTGACGGCAGTCGCGAAGTTTACGTGCATGACCAGCGCGCGCGGCTGGTGCAGCGCATTGATCCCGACGGCGCCGAGCATTTCAAATCCTACGATGACAAGGGCCGACTGACGGTCGAGCAGGACCCGTTGGGCGCGGTGACGGCGTATCAGTACGACGACGCCGGACGGTTGGTGGCGTTGTTTCCTGGGGAGGATGAACCGACTTCCTACGAGCACGATAACGGGTTCGTACGGGTTGTACGGCGTGGTGAGGCGGTCTGGAGGTATGAGCGCAACGACCAGGGCGACGTCATTCGTAAGACCGATCCCGACGGGAATGTCACGGACTGCAGCTACGACAAATACGGGCAACTGAGCGGGATTTGGTATCCGGATAACAGCTGTCACCGACTGGTCTGGAATGAACGTGGTCAGTTGCTTGAGGAGCAACTGCCGAATGGCGCTATCAAGCGCTATCGCTATGACGATCTTGGTAGGCAGATTACACGCGAGGAAGAGCATGGAGCGCTAACCCAGTATCAATGGGACGCCGCCGGGCGTCTGCTGAAACTGACCCGGCACGATGGAGCTACGCGGGAATACAGCTACAACCCCTACGGAAAAATCACCGCCGAACGCGATGAACGGGGCCACGTCACCCGCTACGAATACGCCGACGGCCTGCACCTGATCAGCCGCCGCATCAATGCCGACGGCAGCCAGGTCAACTACCGCTACGACAACGTACGGTTGCTGCTGACCGCCATCGAAAACGAAGTCGGCGAAACCTATCAGCTCGCTTACCACCCCAGTGGCCTGATCCAGCAGGAAATCGGTTTTGATGGCCAGCGCACCGCCTACGTTTACGACCTCAACGGTAACCTGGCGGAAAAGACCGAATATGGCGATGACGGCAGTCAGCTAATCACCCGCTACGAGCGAGACCACGCCGGCCGCCTCGTACGAAAAACCCTGCCCGACGGCAACCTTGTTGATTATGCCTACGACCGCCAGGGCAACCTCCTCAGCGTTGACGACGGCCACTGGGCGCTGGCCTACGAATACGACCCACAAAACCGCCTCACCGCCGAACACCAGGGCTGGGGCACCTTGCGCTATGGCTACGACGCCTGCGGCCAGCTGCAAAACCTCCGTCTGCCCGACAACAACCGCCTGACCTTCAACCACGACAAAGGCGGCCACCTTGCCAGCGTCGAACTGAATGGTGAGACACTCACTTCTCACCTGTTCAAAGCCGGTCGCGAACACCAGCGCCAACAAGGCCAGCTCCTCAGCCACTACCACTACGACGAACAAAACCGCCTGCACGCCCACGCCGTCAGCCAACAGCAACACACCCTCTACCAGCGCCAATACGACTACGACAACACCGGCAACCTCACCCGCCTGCTCGACACCCGTAAAGGCCAACACGACTACCACTACGATCCCCTCGCCCGCCTGACTCGGGCCGATCACTCACAAGACGGGCAAGAACGCTTCGGCCACGACCCGGCGGGCAACCTGCTGATGCAGGATCGACCCGGCCCGGACATCGTTGCCGGCAACCGCCTGATGATCCAGGGCGATCATCATTACGACTATGACGCCTTTGGCAACCTGATCCGCCAAAGGCGCGGTAAGGGTCACCAACTTGTCACCGAATACCGCTACGACTGCCAGCATCGGTTGATAGGCATCACCCAGCCCAATGGGCAAACGGCCAGCTATCGCTATGACCCGTTTGGGCGGCGGATCAGCAAAACCGTCGACGACATCACCACAGAGTTTTTCTGGCAAGGCGACAAGCTGGTTGCCGAGCATCACGCGGATCGTCATCGCAGTTACATCTACGAGCCTGACAGTTTTAGGCCTCTGGCACTGCTGGAAGGCTTTGGTCCAACAGACACCCAGCCCTTCCACTACCAACTCGACCACCTCGGCACCCCACAGGAACTCACCGCCCCCGACGGCGAGATCGTCTGGTCGGCGCACTACCGCGCCTACGGCAAGATTGCCCGCCTCGATGTCAACAAAATCGACAATCCGCTGCGCTTCCAAGGCCAATACTTCGACCCGGAAAGCGCGCTGCACTACAACCGCCACCGCTACTACAATCCGGACAGTGGTCGTTACCTGACGCCTGACCCGGTGAAGCTGGCGGGTGGGATCAACGCATACCAGTACGTACCGAACCCAACGGGGTGGGTAGATCCGCTAGGCTTAAACACATGCCCTGGTGGAGACGGGTGTAAGCCCGCAGACACAGTTGATGAGCCTTCGGCAAAAGCAAAAGCTTACAAAAGCGAACCCGAACCACCGAAAACGAGCGATGAAGAGGAGTATTTATTTCGAGGGGATAGAAAACATCCAGAAGAAGCCTTTAAAACTGGCTTTAAGAGTAAGGGAGAAAGCAATGACCTTTATCTGCACGCCCTAAACAGCAACGACCCACCAAGTAACTTTATAAGCACCTCTCCCTCAAGGCTCACCGCTATAGATTTTGCAACCGGATACGGCACAAGAAAAGGTTATTTATACGTGATAAAAAGCATACCTGGTCATGACGTAAACTTAGAACTCGGTAAAATGACGCCATTCTCTAACGAGAAAGAATTCGCAGTCCATCACAGAATACACCCAGAGGATATTTTGGGCATGACACCTGTAAAGCGCGATGGAAGCTATGTAGGATACTCAATCCCAAATCCGAATAGGAAATAGTATGAATACGCAAATAATAAAGGTAATTATCGACAACAAAAGTTCGGAAGTCACCGTAAGATATGATCTCGAAAAACTTTCGATGACATTTTCCGAAGCTGACAACTTCAAGAAAACCTACAGGGGAAAGGACATCTATACTTGTTTAGCAAAAGTTAGAGCGGATTTCCCGCATATAGTATTCCTTTGTAAGGGCGCAAAAATAAACGTCATGCCCTCAAGGATGGCATCTCAAATGAGTGCCGGTCTTATTGCATATGAAATGACACTAGGTAAACAAGCATCACGAGACGACATCGTTCATCTATTTGATTATGAAGAAAATAACCTAACAAACAACCCACAAGAACAGGTGGATTTCTTCAAAAACTGGCTAAAATCATTAGGTGCGGAGGACTATGAAAAATTCAGCTAAGTCAACTTCCAGAAAAAACATCTTCATCATCAAAAACGGTATATGTGAAAATGCAGTAATCGAATATGAAGGAGGCAAGCCGACACTTCACCTACTGCTAAACGATGAAACACGAAAAAGCTACACAGCACTGGATCTGTATGATTGCTTCGGTTTATTGAGGGCAGACTTAAAAGATATAAAGTTTTTATGCAAAGGCGCAAAGATTAACGCACACACATCAGGCATGTCTTCACATATGTCAAATGGACTTATCGCTTATGAATTGACAATGGGACAGGCAAACACTGAACTTGTGCATATCTTGGCGTTAGAGGAAAACAATCTCACCAACGATATACAGGAACAACACGACTTTTGCCAACGCTGGTCTGAATCGGTACCGGTGTAGCACGGAGCACCTGTGACGAGTCCTCCCCGCCACAGGACCACAGACCGGACTCAGATCCCAGCCAACGCCAAATCCATCGCAAAATACGTAAAGATCAAATCCGCCCCCGCACGCTTGATCGACCCCAACGTCTCCCGCACCACCCGCGCCTCATCAATCGCGCCGGCCTGGGCGCCAAACTTGATCATCGCGTACTCACCACTCACCTGATAGGCCGCGACCGGTAAGCGTGAGGCTTCGCGGATGTCGCGGATGATGTCGAGGTAGGCACCGGCGGGCTTGACCATCAGCGCGTCTGCGCCCTCTTGCTCGTCCAGCAGCGATTCGCGCACGGCTTCGCGGCGGTTCATCGGGTTCATCTGGTAGCTTTTGCGGTCGCCCTTGAGGGCGCTGCCACCCGCTTCACGGAACGGGCCGTAGAGGGCCGAGGCGAATTTGGTGGAGTAGGCCATGATCGGAATATGGGTGAAACCCGCGTCGTCCAGGGCGCGGCGAATCGCCTGGACCTGGCCGTCCATCGCTGCCGAAGGGGCGATCACATCGGCGCCGGCACGGGCGGCGGCCACGGCTTGCTTGCCGAGGTTGACCAGTGTCGCGTCGTTGTCGACATGAGCACCGTGCATCACGCCGCAGTGGCCGTGGTCGGTGTATTCGCAGAAGCACGTGTCGGACATGACGATCATTTCCGGCACGGCGTCCTTGATAATCGAGGACATGCGCGAAACCAGGCCGCGTTCTTTCCAGGTGTCGCTGCCGTTCGCGTCCAAGTGGTGGGATACGCCGAATGTCATCACCGACTTGATCCCGGCACGGGCAAAACGCTCGATCTCACCGGCCAGTTTCTTCTCGGGGATTCGCACTACACCCGGCATGCTGGTGATCGGTACGAAGTCGTCGATTTCTTCTTCGACGAAAATCGGCAACACCAGATCGTTGAGGGTGAATTCGGTTTCCTGGAACAAGCCACGCAGCTCCGGGGAGCGGCGCAGGCGACGTGGGCGGGCTTGGGGGAACTGGCTGGTCATGGTTTTCCTGACTGGATGCTAAAACAGTAGAGGCAAAAATCTTTGGGGCCAAAGCTTATGCCTCCAGGCCCCGGCAGCACAAATGCCAAGGGGCCAACAGTGTATTGCGTGGCCCGTAACAATTCATTGATCTAGAGCTGTACACGCCCTTCGATGCATACCGCTACCTCGCCGCCGATCCAGATTTCATCGCCATGATGCTCGACGCGAATACGCCCGGCGCGTCCCATGGCCGTACCTTGGCTGACCACGTAACGGCTTGGCGCCAGGCCTTCACTCAGCAACCATTGGGCAAGGCCGGCGTTCAGGCTGCCGGTGGCCGGGTCTTCCGGGGCGCCGTCGCCGGCGATAAAACCGCGGACTTCGAAGTGCGTGTCCACATCGTCGCGCGCCGGGTCACAGGGCGCGATGACGCCAACGGCCAAACCGTGGAGTTGCGAGTAATCCGGCTGCAAACCCAGCACCTGTTCGCGATCGGCCAGCATCAGCGCCAGCCAGCCCCCACCATTGTCCACCCACTGGCTGCGCACAATGGCCTCGGGCGCCAGCCCCAGCGCCAGGCGCACGCGTTCGAGCACGGGAGTTTCCACCGCGCCGGAACGCAATAACGGCGGAGCAATGAACGCCAGTTGATCGCCTTCGCGACGGACACGCACCAGGCCGATTTCGCACTCCTGGATGATCTCCTCGCCTTTGGGCACGCCGCCCGCGTGCAACCAGGCATGGCAACTGCCCAAGGTCGGGTGCCCGGCGAACGGCAGCTCGTTGAGCGTGGTAAAGATTCTCACCCGATAATCCGCCCGCGGATCACGCGGCGTCAGCAAAAACGTGGTTTCGCTGAGGTTGGTCCAGTTAGCGAAGTCGGCCATTTGCTGGTCGGTGAGGCTATCAGCGCCCAGCACCACGGCCAACGGGTTACCTTTGAGTGAAACGCTGCTGAATACATCCAGCTGTTTGAAATCGAACGTCTGCATGCTTCAGCTCGGTATGTTCAGGCCGCGGATCACCGCAGGGCGGGCAACAAAGCCGTCCAGCGCGCGCAGCACATTAGGGAAATCAGCAATGCCCACCAGGTCGCCGGCTTCGTAGAAGCCAATCAGGTTGCGAACCCATGGGAACGTGGCGATGTCGGCGATGCTGTATTCGTCGCCCATGATCCAGGTGCGACCCAGCAGGTGTTGTTCCAGCACGCCCAGCAAACGCCGAGACTCGGCGGCGTAGCGATCACGCGGGCGCTTATCTTCGTATGCCTTGCCGGCGAATTTGTTGAAGAACCCGACCTGGCCGAACATCGGGCCGATACCCGCCATTTGAAACATCAGCCACTGAAGGGTTTCATAGCGGGTGGCCGGGTCTTCGGAGAGTAACTGGCTGGTTTTTTCGGCCAGGTAAATCAGAATCGCGCCGGACTCGAACAGCGCCAGCGGCTGACCGCTCGGGCCATTGGGGTCGATGATCGCGGGGATTTTGTTGTTGGGGTTCAGGGACAGAAACTCGGGAGACAGCTGGTCCTGGGTTTCGAAACTGACCTTGTGCGCTTCATAAGGCAGGCCCAGCTCTTCGAGCATGATCGACACTTTGACCCCATTGGGCGTGGGCAACGAATACAGCTGCAAGCGTTCCGGGTATTGGGCGGGCCATTTGCTGTTGATCGGGAAAGCGGCAAGTGCGTTCATCGGAAAGTCCCCAGGCGGAAAGTCCCCATAATAGCCAGCGGCTCGCCGTCCTGCATGGGTCATCATTGCGCAACATTACCGCGCTAATCTCGCGCGCTGACGAACCAAAGAGCCGATACACACTCTTAAGTGCGCCATCAGGGTGAATGGAGACACTCGTTACAACGACACGGAAAACCGCAGGACGCCGCATGCGTCACTGGCGCCGGGCCTGTACGACTTCAACCCAAGCACGAAGACTCGACACGACAATGACAATCAAGCCTCTGTGCCTTACTAAACGCCTTAAACGCTATTCATACATCATGTTGCCGCTGCTGCTGGTTGGCGGCGCAATCGGCCTGACGCTGGAGTCGCGGATCAGTCGCGCCGAGCCGGTGGATGGCGTACAAACCCTGGTCTTCCTGCGCCACGGTGAAAAACCGGCCGGCGGCCTCGGCCAGCTCAACTGCCAGGGCCTGAATCGCGCGATGAACCTGGCGAGCGTCTTGCCGGAAAAATTCGGCAAGGCCAACTACGTATTCGCCGCCAACCCGACGCGCAATGTCGAGGAAGGTGAACACGACAATTCCTACAGCTACATCCGGCCACTGATGACCATCAGCCCCAGCGCCATCAAGCTCGGCCTGCCGGTGAACATCAAGTTTTCAGCCAACGACACCAGCGCCCTCGCCGACGAGTTGGTCGAAGACAAGTACCACAACGCGATCATCTACACCGCCTGGTCCCATGGCTACCTGCCAGAGCTGATCAACAAGGTGGCCAGTGAAGCCTCGGGGGAAAAACACACGATCACAGAGGATTGGTCGGGCGACGACTACGACACGCTCTATGTCCTGACCCTGACCTGGCACAACGGCAAAGCCTCACTGCTGAGCCGCAATTACAAGCAAGGCCTGAATAACGGCGAGCGGACATGCCCGGACGCCACTCAAGTCAGCGCAGATATCTGAAGCTTGCGCGCCACAGGCGTATGATGCCCCGCTATTGAACCATCTGCGGATCTGCACCATGCCCAACCTCATCTCCCAGCAGCCCAACCGGGGCTGGTCCTTCTGGTGGAAACCAGCGCTGTTCGTGCTGGTGGCCTGCATAGGCCTCTACTATGTGAAGTGGTCGCCCTACTACCTCAAGGCGTTCGTGGCGGCGGATAACCACAGCATCGGCGCCTCGATTCTGAATGACCAGCAAAGCTCGCCACTGGCAGCGGCGCTGGCCTATGCCCAGGTGTATTTCCTGGCGATCTGGAAGGCCGCCGTGCTGGCGGTCATTCTGGGCTCGCTGTTGCAAGTGTTGATTCCCCGCGACTGGCTGTTGCGCCTGTTCGGCCGCGCCGGGCTGGGTTCGACCGTACGTGGCGGGCTGTTCGCCTTGCCGGGGATGATGTGCAGTTGCTGCGCGGCCCCGGTGGCAGCCGGCATGCGCCGTCAGCAGGTGTCGGTGGGTGCGGCCCTGGCGTTCTGGATCGCCAACCCGGTATTGAACCCGGCGACCCTGGTGTTCATGGGCTTTGTGCTGGGCTGGGGCTTTACCGCATTGCGGCTGGTCGCAGGGATTGTGCTGGTGGTCGGCGTGTCCCTGGTGGCGCAGCGGATTGCCCGGCCCGACCACGTGCCGGAAGCCGCACTGGAAGCAGTGGCCGACGTCAGCCAGGTCGAGTCGCAGCCGTTCCTGGGCCGTTGGTTACGTACCCTGTGGCAGTTGTTCTGGAGCACGATCCCGATCTATATCGTCGCCGTGCTGGTGCTGGGAGCTGCGCGGGTCTGGCTGTTCCCTCATATTGACGGGGCCATGGCCAACAGCCTGATGTGGCTGGTGCCGCTGGCGATCGTTGGTACGCTGTTCGTGATTCCTACCGCCGCCGAGATCCCAATCGTACAAACCATGATGACCCTGGGCATGGGCACCGGGCCGGCCGTGGCCTTGCTGATGACCCTGCCCAGCGTGAGCCTGCCGTCACTGCTGATGCTGCGCAAGGATTTCGACGCGCGCGTACTGGTGACGGTGGCCGGGCTGACCATGCTGATGGGCGTGGTGTGTGGGTTGATCGGGGCGGTCCTTCTTTAGATTTCTGGCGACGTTGAGGACCCTTTCGCGAGCAAGCCCGCTCCCACATCCAACCGTGCTCATCCTGTAGGATCGCGGTCGTAATGTAGGAGCGGGCTTGCTCGTGAAGAGACCCTCAAAACCAGCGACTATGCTCGCCTGGCACTCCGCTCGCGCAAATACTCCACCACCGCGCCCTGCTCCCCCGCGAACTCGATCCGTGCGCCCTTGCTTTCACGCTGGAAGGCGTACATCGGGTCGTAATACTCGCGCAGCAACCCTTCGATCCATACCCGGTGCAAGTCCACGGCAGCGCTGCGGGCCTGTTCAGCCAAAGCGTCCTGCAAAACAGCCTGCAAGCGCTGGAAGCGCTCGCCGCCCAGGCGTTTATGGATATTGGCCAGGCTCTGGGTCAGGCGCTCGGCAAACAGCGCCTGGCCATTTTCGCCAAACACCTGGATAAACTCGGCGCACAGGTCGACCACGTAATCGCGCAAGATCCTTTCGACCCGGCCTTCAACGCTGTCCTCCAGCCACACCATCGGGAATGTCTGCATGCCTTTGTGCAACGGCAAGGGCAGCGCACAACTGCCTATCATGCGGCTCTCATCCTCAACGACAAATTGTTCGATCCCCGCCGCGCGTTTTTTCAGCAGGTCCACCGCCAGGCGGTTTTCGAAGTCGATGTTGGACGGTTGTGTCGTGGCGCGTTTGCCGAAGCTGGAACCGCGATGGTTGGCGTGGCCCTCAAGGTCCAGGGCGTTATGCAACTGGCCAAGCACCTCGGTTTTACCGGTGCCGGTCATGCCGCCCAGCAATACGAAATCACACTCGGCGGTCGCCTGCTCCACGGTCTCCAACAAAAAGGTCCGCATGGCCTTGTAGCCACCGCCGACACGGGGGTACTCGATACCGGCTTCGGTTTTCAACCATTGCTGCACGATCTGCGAGCGCAGCCCGCCGCGAAAGCAGTACAAGTAACCGTCAGGATTGGCCTTGGCGAACTGCGCCCACTGTTCGATACGCTCAGCCTTGATCGCCCCCGAGACCAGCTCATGCCCCAGCACAATCGCGGCTTGCTGGCCCTGCTGCTTGTAACAGGTGCCGACCCGTTGGCGCTCGTCGTCGGTCATCAACGGCAAGTTGATCACCCCGGGAAACGCGCCCTTGATGAATTCGATCGGTGCGCGGGTATCCATCATCGGCCGGTCGTTGAGGAAGATGTCGCGGTAGTCGGTGATGTCGGTTGCCATCAAAACACCTCTACCGCGTGTGTCTGTCGCTCAACCAGTGCACCGATCGGCTCCAGGCTCAGGCCCAGCTCGGCAGCCACCGCGTGGAACTCAGCGTCACCTTCCGCGGTAACGGCGATCAACAGGCCGCCACTGGTCTGCGGGTCGCACAGCACGCGTTTGTGCAGCTCCTGCAAGCGCCCGACTTTGCTCGAGTAGCTGTCGAAGTTGCGCAAGGTGCCACCGGGCATGCAGCCCTGATCCAGGTAATCCTCAATCCCGGCCAAGAGTGGGACTTTTTTGTACTCAATGCGGGCTGTGAGAGCACTGCCGTCAGCCATTTCCACCAGGTGGCCCAACAGGCCGAAACCGGTGACATCGGTCATGGCCGTGACGCCAGCCAACTTACCGAAACGGCTGCCCGGTTTGTTGAGCGTGCACATCCAGTCACGGGCCACGCCGACATCCGCCTCGCGCAATTTGCCCTTCTTCTCGGCGGTAGTGAGGATGCCGATGCCCAGCGGTTTGGTCAGGTACAGTTTGCAGCCGGCGGTAGCGGTGTCGTTGCGTTTCATATGGCGCTTTTGCACGATGCCGGTCACGGCCAGGCCGAAAATCGGCTCCGGGGCATCAATGGAGTGGCCACCTGCCAAGGGGATACCGGCGGCATCGCACACCGAACGGCCGCCACGGATCACTTCGCGGGCAACCTCCGGCGCCAGCACATTCACCGGCCAGCCCAGAATGGCAATGGCCATCAACGGGTCGCCCCCCATGGCGTAGATGTCGCTGATCGCGTTGGTGGCGGCAATGCGCCCAAAGTCAAAGGGGTCATCGACGATCGGCATGAAAAAGTCGGTGGTGGAAACCACACCGCGTTCGTCGTCGATGGCGTACACCGCCGCATCGTCGCGTGAGGCGTTGCCGACCCACAGATTGGGGTCGAGGTTCTGCGCGCCACTGCCGGCGAGGATCACTTCCAGCACCTGGGGCGAAATCTTGCAGCCGCAACCCGCGCCGTGGCTGTACTGGGTGAGGCGAATCGGCTCGTTCATGGTGGACCTCAAGGTAACAAGTGGGCGGATTCTATCAGACAGCAAAAAGCCGGCTGGACTCTTGAGCGTTCAGCCGGCTTTCGGGTTCAGCGGTTACTGCCTGGCGGCGAGCAAACGCTTGTGGCGATTGCGCCGCGCGATGTTCAGGCACTCGATCACCGCCGAGAACGCCATGGCCGCATACACGTAGCCTTTGGGCACGTGAGCGCCGAAGCCTTCAGCGATCAACGTCATGCCGATCATGATCAGGAAGCCCAGGGCCAGCATCACGACCGTCGGGTTGTCGTTGATGAACTTGGCCAGCGGTTCAGCCGCCACCAGCATCACGATGACCGAGGTCACCACAGCAATGATCATGATCGGCAAATGCTCGGTCATGCCCACGGCGGTGATGATGCTGTCGATGGAGAACACCAGGTCGAGCATCAGGATCTGACCAATCGCCGCAGCAAAGCCGATGGTCACCACGTTGCCGGTGGTTGCCTTTTCTTCCGGCTCGGGGTCCATGCTGTGATGGATCTCGGTCGTTGCCTTCCACACCAGGAACAGGCCACCAGCGATCAGGATCATGTCTTTCCACGAAAACGCCTGGCCGAAGATCTCAAATACCGGGGTCGTCAACTGCACGATAAACGCGATAGTACTCAACAGGCCCAGGCGCAACACCAGCGCCATGCTGATGCCGATACGGCGCGCCTTGGCTCGGTGCTTCTCGGGCAACTTGTTGGTGAGGATCGAAATAAAGATCAGGTTATCGATGCCCAGCACGATTTCCATGACGATCAAGGTGGCCAGTGCCACCCAGGCGGTGGGGCTGGCGGCCAGTTGTAAAAGGTAATCCATAGGTCAGTCCTGACGTTGTGCTGGGGAATTAGGCTTCTTTATTGCCGGTTTCAGGTTCTTTGTCTTCCTGATCCGCCTTTTTTTGCGGACTGATCAGGCCTTGCGTCGCCTCACTCAATGCCTGCTCGGCGGCTTTGTGGGTGTCATCAATGGCTTGCTTGGCCGACTCGGTGGCCTTGCCCATGACTTGCTGGGCGCTTTTTTCGACTTGATCACAGCCGCTGATCACCACCAATGAAAGCGCAAGTAAGGCCGCCGCGCCCAGAGAATTGAGTTGCATGCTGTATTCCTCGTTAGAACCAGTGGGTCCAAATAGTGGCCCCTCGATAGCGAGGCATTCTATGCAGTCGAACAATTCAGTAAAATTCGTATTTTTCTCGTATATACTTCGATTTTTACGAAGTGTAGTCCACGATGCTTAATTATCGACAACTGCATTATTTTTGGGTGGTGGCCAAGACCGGCAGCATCGTGCGCGCCTGTGAGCAATTGAACCTCACGCCCCAGACCATCAGCGGGCAGATCAGCCTGCTGGAGCAGACCTTTGGTATCGCGCTGTTTCAGCGCGTCGGCCGCCAGCTTGAACTCACCGAAGCCGGGCGCCAGGCCTTGCCCTACGCCGAGCAAATGTTCCAGACCGGCAACGAACTGGAGGCGATGTTGCGCGCGCAGCCCAATGAGCAGCAGATCCTGTTCAGGGTCGGCGTGGCGGATGTGGTGCCCAAATCCATCGTTTACCGGCTGATCGCCCCCACGATGGAGCTGAGCGAACAAATCCGTATCACCTGCCGCGAGGACAAACTCGAACGTTTATTGGCCGACCTGGCGATTCAGCGCCTCGACCTGGTGATCTCCGACAGCCCCATGCCCACTCACTTGGACATCAAAGGCTACAGCCAGAAACTGGGGGAGTGTGGCATCAGTTTTTTCGCCACCCAGGCGTTGGCCGACCAGTACGGTGGTGATTTCCCAAAATGTCTGCAGGGCGCGCCGCTCTTGATTCCGGGGGCCGAGACGGTGGTGCGCAGCCGCTTGCAGCGCTGGTTCGCCGAGCAGCAGATTCAACCGAAGATCATCGGCGAGTTCGATGACAGTGCGTTAATGCAGGCGTTTGGCCAATCCGGCAGCGGGATCTTTATCGCCCCCAGCGTGATTGCCGACGAGGTGGTGCGCCAGTACGGGGTGGCGCTGATTGGCCAGACCGATGCGGTGACCGAGTCGTTCTACGCGATCTCGGTGGAGCGCAAGGTCAAGCACCCCGGCATTGTGGCGATTACCGAAGGCGCTCGACGCGAGTTGTTTACCGCCCTGCCCTGACGATTCAGGCGTTGGATGCGACCGGCTGCCTGGCGGTCATCAGCCACAACGCCAGCAGGATCGACACCAGGATAAACCCGGACGCCGCAAAGCCCAGGCTGCCAAGGCCGAGGGTGTCGATCACATGCCCGCCGACCATTGCCCCCAGGCCAATCCCCAGGTTGGCTCCGGCAATATTCAACGACGCCGCAAACGCCGGTGCATGGGGCGCGGCCTTCATCAGCCGCACGTGGCTGACCAGGAACAGCGCCGCCTGGGTCACGCCCCACACCGCCATCGCCGCCGCGAGGCCGACGGTGGAATGAATCGCCGGGACCAACGCCACCATGCCCGCGATCATGAACCCACAGAACACCATGGACGCGATCAACGGGTGGCGATCCACTGCGCGCCCGCCGAGTGAGTTGCCGATCAGGCCTACCGCGCCAAACCCCATCAGGCACCAGCCGACCAATGTGCCGTCAAAGCCGGCCAGACGCTCAAGAATGTCCGCCAGGTAGGTGTAAGCGGTGAACATGCCGCTGAACACCAGCACTGACAGCAGGATATGCCCCTGCATCAACGGGTTGCGCAGAATCTTGAATTGCGAGCGCAGTGTCACTTGGTCGTTCTTGGGCGGGGTCACCGGCAGGTAGATAAACAGCAACAATGCCTTGGCCAACGCCACCACCGCCAGAATCGCAAACGCGATACGCCAGCCGAACATGTCGGAAATCAGCGTGCCGACCGGAATGCCGAACACCGTGGCACAGACGATGCCGAAGCCGATTTTTTCAATGGCTCGTCCGGCGTATTCGGGGCCAACAATGTCCACCGCCGTCTCGCTGGCCAAGGCCCAGAACACCGGCAACCCCAAAGCCGGAATCAACCGCGCGAATGCCATCACCCAAATATTCGGCGCCAGCGCCGCCAGGGTATTGGCCACGCCGAACATGATCAGGATGCTGATAAACAAGCGCTTGCGTGGGAAGCGCGCGCAGTACGCCGTCAGGAACGGACCGAACGCCGCCACGGTAAAGGCGAACAAGGTCACCAACAAACCCGCTTGGGACACGCTGACATTCAGGTCCCGGGCAATCGATGGCAGCAGGCCCACGATGACGAATTCTGTGGTCAACACAGTAAAGCCGGCGGCCGACAGCAGCAGGATGGGAAACAACATAAAAACTCCAGAAACGACGACATCAACGACAGCCCGAAGGGCTCGCTGACGGAGAGGAAAGATGAGAGGCAAGAATGTTAACAGAGTATGTCTGGATTTTGCCAAAGCCTGCGGGTGCGGGTGACGCAATGCCGCACCGAACGGGACGCTTCCTACAGCATGTTAGACTCCGCACCTACTGCCTACAGCACTTTCCGCCTGCAATGCTGCGTTCTATTAAAAAAACTAGAGACAACTGTTTATGACTGCTGCCCCTTCCCTGTTACAACGACTTATGCGCGTCAGCCTGGTTACCCAAATTGTCTTGGGCTTGCTTGCCGGGATTCTATTGGCCCTGTGGATGCCCGAGGCTGCCCGCGCTACCGGGTTTATCGGCAAGGTGTTCGTCACGGCCCTGAAAGCCGTTGCGCCGATCCTGGTGTTCGTACTGGTCATGGCGTCGATCGCCAACCATAAACACGGCCAGGAAACCCATATCAAGCCGATCCTCTTCTTGTACCTGCTCGGTACCTTTGCGGCTGCCGTCGTGGCGGTGGTCGCCAGCACGCTGTTCCCGTCGTCCCTGGTGCTTGCCACCCATGACGTCGCGGTAAGTGCTCCCGGCGGCATCGGCGAGGTGTTGCAAAGCCTGCTGTTGAGCGTGGTGGATAACCCGGTGAGCGCGCTGATGAATGCCAACTTTATCGGCATTCTGGCGTGGGCCATCGGCATGGGCATCGCGATTCGCCATGCCGGCGAAACCACCCGCACCGTGCTCGACGACCTGTCCAACGGCGTAACGCTGATCGTGCGCGTGGTGATTCGTTTCGCGCCGCTGGGGATCTTCGGCCTCGTGGCCTCAACCCTGGCCACCTCCGGTTTTGGTGCCCTGCTCGGCTACGCTCACCTGCTGGTGGTGTTGATCGGCTGCATGCTGTTCGTGGCATTGGTGGTCAACCCGGCCATCGTGTTCTGGAAGCTGCGCCGCAACCCCTACCCGCTGGTGCTGATGTGCCTGCGTGAGAGCGGCATCACCGCTTTCTTCACCCGCAGCTCCGCGGCGAATATCCCGGTGAACCTGGCGTTGAGCAAACGCCTGGGCCTGCATGAAGACACCTATTCGGTATCGATCCCACTGGGCGCCACCATCAATATGGCCGGTGCCGCAATCACCATCACCGTACTGACCCTGGCGGCCGTGCATACCTTGGGCATCACCGTCGACCTGCCGACCGCCGTATTGCTCAGCGTGGTGGCAGCGGTGTGTGCCTGCGGGGCGTCGGGCGTGGCCGGTGGCTCGTTGCTGTTGATTCCCCTGGCGTGCAGCCTGTTCGGTATTCCCAGCGAGATCGCCATGCAGGTCGTCGCCGTAGGTTTCATCATTGGTGTGTTGCAGGATTCGGCGGAAACCGCGCTCAATTCGTCCACCGATGTGCTGTTTACCGCCGCCGCATGCCTGGGCCAGGAAGAACAGCCGGCTTAACCATCAGGCGTAAAAAAGCCCGGGGCGGTTCGTTGAAGAACCGCCCCGGGCTTTTTTTGTACCTGGGTGCTTAGAACGCGCCCATGTAATCGCGCTTGCCCACTTCGACACCGTTGTGACGCAGCAAGGCGTAAGCGGTGGTGACGTGGAAGAAGAACTGCGGCAGGCCGTAGGTCAGCAGGTAGGACTGGCCGCTGAAGCGCTTCTCTTTCGGGGTGCCTGGGCGGGTGATGATCTCGATGCCTTCCTTGCCGTCGATTTGCTCGGGCTTGATCGTGTCGACAAACGCCAGCACCTTGGCGATCAGGGCTTGCAGGTCGGCAAAGGTCACTTCGCTGTCTTCGTACTTCGGCACTTCAATCTCGGCCAGGCGTGCGGAAACGCCCTTGGCGAAGTCGACGGCGATCTGCACCTGGCGCACCAGTTGGAACATGTCCGGGAACAGACGCGCCTGCAACAGAGCATTGGGCTCGATGTTCTTGGCGGTGGCATGGGCTTCGGCTTTGTTCAGCACATCGCTCAGGGCGTTGAGCATTTGCTTGAAGACCGGGATGGAGGCGGCGTACAGGGAAATAGTCATGACAGTCTCGCGGTGATGGCAGGGTGTGTAACCAGCGGCGATTATAGACATGCCAGCTGCGTGTGCAGCTTGTCTTTTATTTTTTCAGGATTAGGCTAGGTGCGGGCGCTCTCAATGAGTTTCCCCGTCGCGCCGGGTTGTGCCTTAACGCGGGCCCTGCGTTGCCGGCCTTGGAAAGGGAACAACCATTCCCAGCGGCCTGCGTCTTGCCTGGCCCGCTTTGAGGCGACAACACGACGGGAACACTCATTGAGAGCGCCCCCTCTTACTGCATAGGGAAAGCGCGATGACCGCCGAGCACGCTACCGACACCCCAGAACCACGCCTGAACAGCACGGAAATCCGCATCCTGGGCTGCCTGATCGAAAAACAGGCGACCAACCCGGAAACCTACCCCCTGACCCTGAATGCATTGGTGCTGGCCTGCAACCAGAAAACCAGCCGCGAGCCGGTGACGAACCTCAGCCAGGGCCAAGTCGGGCAAAGCCTGCGCGCGCTGGAAGGCCAAGGTTTCACGCGCCTGGTCATGGGCAGCCGGGCCGACCGCTGGGAGCATCGCGTCGACAAGGCACTGGAGTTGGTGCCGGCCCAGGTGATACTGATCGGGCTGCTGTTTCTGCGCGGGCCGCAGACGGTCAATGAACTGCTGACCCGCAGCGGGCGCATGCATGATTTTGAAGATGCCGAGCAGGTGGTGCACCAGCTGGAGCGCCTGATTGCGCGTGGGCTGGCGCTATTGGTGCCGCGTCAGGCAGGGCAACGGGAAGATCGTTACACCCATGCGCTGGGCGATCCGGCGGATATTGAGGTGATTCTGTCGGCGCGGGGTCATGCGGTGGAGCGCTCGGCCGGTGCCGTCTCTTCGGATCGTATCGAAGAACTTGAAGCCCGAATTGCCGCATTGGAAGAGCGCCTCACGCAGCTGGAACAGGCTTAACACGGTCAACCTGTGGGCGCTGGCTTGCCAGCCCCCACATGGGTTTTGCCGGGTTCGCTAGGCTCGGGCAAACGCCACGGCTTGTTCAAACTGCGCCTGCGTCGGCCGCACGCCGGTGTACAGCACAAACTGCTCCAACGCCTGAATCGCGATCACTTCCAGCCCGGTAATCACCCGCTTACCCTGGGCGCGGCCACGCACAATCAGCGGTGTTTCGGCCGGGATCGCCACCACATCAAAGACGGTGTCAGCAGCATCCACAGCGTCAGCCTCAAAGGCTAACTGGTCGGCTTCCGCCCCGCCGGTCATGCCAATCGGCGTCACGTTGACCAACATCTGCGGGCGCAAATCACCCAATTGCGCTTGCCACTCATACCCCAGACCTTGTGCCAACGCCCGGCCTGCCGCCTCATTGCGCGCGACAATCACGCCGTTGGCATAACCACCGTCGCGCAAGGCACTGGCCACGGCCTTGGCCATGCCGCCGCTGCCACGCAGGGCAAAGCTCGAGTCTTTTGGCACCGCGTGCTTTTTCAGCAGTTGTTCGATAGCAATATAGTCAGTGTTGTAGGCCTTGAGATGGCCGTTGGTGTTGACGATGGTGTTAAGGGAGGTGATGGCCTTGACCGACTCGTCCAGCTCGTCGACCAAGGCGATACTGGCCTCCTTGAAGGGCATGGACACACCGCAACCACGAATGCCCAGCGCCCGAATACCACCGATCGCACCGGGCAAATCCTGGCTACTGAACGCTTTATAATAAAAATTCAAACCCAGCTGTTCGTACAGATGGTTATGGAAACGCAAGCCAAAATTCCCAGGCCGCGCCGACAATGACATGCACAGTTGGGTGTCCTTGTTGGGGTGTATCTGCATGGGTAACTCCTTAAGTAAGCAATTCGGTACAGATCCTTACACAACCTTTACCTATCGGCCGTGCTGTTTTTCAGAAATACGTTGTCTTAAAAGTATCCCCGCGACAATCCTTGAGTCTATTGATTGCAGACCACAAGCGCAGGGGCTAACCGAGGAATGACCATGATCCGTAAAATCCCCAAAATCGCCTTGCTTATCGGCGCACTCGCTATGGCAGGCCAAGCCTCCGCCCACGGTGGTGGTTGGGGTGGCCCGGCCGTGCTGGGTGCTTTGGTCGGCGCCGCCGTAGTGGGCTCCGTGGTTGCCAGCCAATCCCAGCCGGTCTACGTGCAGCAACCGGTGTATGTCCAGCCGCAACCGGTGTACGCCGCGCCGCCGCCGGTCTACTACGCACCGCCACCGCCGGTGTATGTGCAACAACAGGTTTATTACCGCCCGGCGCCGGTCTATTACGGCCCACCGCGCGGCTATTACGGTCCTCCCCACGGCTACTATGGTCGCGGCTGGTAACACGCAATTGAGCTGACAGACACAGGCCTCGCCGACACGCGGGGCCTTTTTTTGCCTGAAAAGTCCGGATTCGTCCTGCCAAGGTCGCTATGAGGACAATGTTCCGCGAGTAATCGCACATGATTATGGCCAATGCCCCCTTGCTCGAAGGCGCCTCGCGCTGTCATGTTTGTGTCACCCAACACTCTCACTATCGACACTGTCCACCCAATAACAACAAGGACGACTGACCATGCCCACGCAAAACCCCCATCGAACCGCTGGCCTGTGCACATCCAGCAAGGTCTACAGCGCACTGACCGAACTCAAGCACCTTGAGGGCCACCGCAGCGCAAAATTCCTCTCGCTGCTGGCGGAAAACCTGGTGCGTAAAGGGCTGCTCAGTGAACAGGAAGTGGTTTCCATGCTCGATCAAGTGGTGGATTGACGCCTGGCGTTAATGTCGACTATCGAGACTGGTGATTTTTCCTACGGGCAAACAGCCAGTATGGTGAACTCCATCGCCATTGGAGGTATTTATGCCTACTGTTCAGATCATGTCCGTCATCGGCAGCGCAGTCCCCGCCCCTCTTCGTGAGCACGGCTTGCTGGCCTGTTGGTATCTGGTGCGCGATGGCGAGCCCATCAGCGGCCCGCTCACCTCGTTGTCCGCCGCCGAAAAACAGCTGCAGCAAGCGTCGAACTTCAGG
Organism: Pseudomonas fluorescens; assembly: GCF_900215245.1. Taxonomy (GTDB): domain Bacteria; phylum Pseudomonadota; class Gammaproteobacteria; order Pseudomonadales; family Pseudomonadaceae; genus Aquipseudomonas; species Aquipseudomonas fluorescens. The sequence goes on along the minus strand of NZ_LT907842.1, from coordinate 4,506,698 downwards.
CTCCACGCTTGAGCGTCACTCGCTGTAACGTCTAGGGCAACGGCAGTTTGACCCGTGGTTTGCTTTCCACGAACAACGCCCAACTGGACATAAACAGCGCCGCTACCAGCGGGCCGATCACAAACCCGTTCAGGCCGAACACCGACAGGCCGCCCAAGGTCGAGATCAAAATCAGGTAATCCGGCATCTTGGTGTCCTTACCTACCAGGATCGGGCGCAGCACATTGTCCACCAAGCCAATCACGAACACGCCGAACAGTCCCAGCACCACGCCCTGCCAGATCGACCCGCTCAAGAGGAAGTAGGCAGCCACCGGCGCCCATACTATTCCTGCGCCGACCGCCGGCAACAGCGAAAGAAACGCCATCAGCACCGCCCAGAGCAACGCACTGGGAATGTCCAGAAACCAGAAGATCAACCCTCCCAGCGCACCTTGGGTCACCGCCACCAGCACGTTGCCCTTGACCGTCGCGCGTACCACCCGGTTGAACTTGAGCTGCAACCGACGCTTTTGCGGCTCGGCCAGCGGCACCGCCGTACGGACCTTGCGCACCAGTTCCGGGCCGTCGCGCAGCAGGAAAAACAGCAGATACAGCATGATGAAAAAGCTCACCAGGAAATCAAACGTACCCTGGCCGAAGCTGAATGCCTGGGTTGCAAAGAACTGGCTGCCTTGCATTGCACTCTTGACGATTTTTTCCCGCAGGCCTTCCAGGTTGCCCATGCCGAAGCGGTCAAGCAGGTGCTGGAAGTACGGCGGCAGCACGTTTTTGAACTGCTCGATATACCCCGCCACATCCAGCTTTCCGCTCTCGATATTGTTATAGAGGGTCGCGCCCTCTTGCACCAGCAGCACGCTGGTAATGATCACCGGCAAAATGGCAATCAGCAGGCACACCGTCAGGGTGGCCAGGGATGTCAGGTTGCGGTTCCAGCCAAACCGCAGCTGCAGGCGCCGCTGCATCGGGGCAAAGATAATGCCGAGGATCACCGCCCAGAACACCGCGCCGTAGAACGGCAGCAATATCCAGATAAAGGCGATGGTCACCAGGGCCAGCAACAACAGCAGGGTTTTGAATTGCAGGTTCGTTTGGTTCATGTCCGGTCCATGTCAGAAAAGCAAAGGGCCTTCGTAAGCCCTGATGCTTAGTCCGCTGCGAAACCTGGGAGTGCCCTTGTTTATAGAACGAGCATAGACCGCATCGCTCAATGGCTTGAGGCATCCGACCGCGCCTCACTCAATAGAGCACTTATTCCGCAGGGCGCACGCCGGTGCCCATCAGGCGATCCGTTTCGGAGCGCTGCGTCCAGGGCTTTACGTACGGCTCGGAGGCGCTTGAGGTATCGCGCGCGCGTCACGAACCCGCTGGCGATACAAAATCAGCAAAAGGACGATCTGGATCAATAAAAGCGGCTGCCGGCTCCTTTACCCTCGCGACCTTTTACGACTTGAGCCCATGCCCCCTGTGATCGCCCCCGAGTTGCTCGCCCCCGCCGGCACCCTGAAAAACATGCGCTATGCCTTCGCCTACGGCGCCGATGCGGTCTACGCCGGCCAGCCGCGTTACAGCCTGCGGGTGCGTAACAATGAGTTCGACCATGCCAACCTGGCGCTCGGCATCCACGAAGCCCACGCACTGGACAAACGTTTCTACGTGGTGGTGAATATCGCGCCGCACAACGCCAAACTGAAAACCTTCCTCAAAGACCTGGCCCCCGTCATCGCGATGGGCCCGGATGCGCTGATCATGTCCGACCCGGGGCTGATCATGCTGGTGCGGCGCCACTTCCCCTCGATGCCGATTCACTTGTCGGTGCAGGCCAACACGGTGAATTGGGCCAGTGTGGAGTTCTGGCAGCAGCAAGGCATCTGCCGGGTGATTCTGTCGCGGGAGCTGTCACTGGAAGAGATCGGTGAAATTCGCCAGCACGTGCCGGCGATGGAGCTGGAAGTGTTCGTGCACGGTGCTTTATGCATGGCCTATTCCGGGCGCTGCCTGCTGTCCGGGTACATGAACAAACGCGACGCCAACCAGGGCACCTGCACCAATGCCTGCCGTTGGAAATACCAGGCCATGCCGGCGGTGGAGAACGCCACCGGCGATATCGTCCAGGAATTTCAGCCTACGCTGGGAATCGGCGCGCCGACCGATCAGGTGTTTCTGCTCCAAGAAACCCAGCGCCCCGATGAACAGATGCCCGCGTTCGAGGACGAGCACGGCACCTACATCATGAACGCCAAGGACCTGCGCGCGGTGCAGCATGTGGAACGCCTGACCCACATGGGCGTGCATTCGCTGAAGATCGAAGGCCGTACCAAATCCCACTTCTACTGCGCGCGCACCACCCAGGTGTATCGCAAAGCCATTGATGATGCGGTGGCCGGCCGAGCCTTTGACCGTAACCTGATGACCGACCTGGAGTCCCTGGCGCAACGCGGCTACACCGAAGGTTTTTTGCGCCGTCATGTGCATGACGAATACCAGAACTACCAGAACGGCAGCTCGGTATCGGAACGTCAGCAGTTTGTCGGCGAATTGACCGGCGAGCGCCGGGGCGAGCTGGCCGAGGTCAAGGTGAAAAACCGCTTTGCCGTGGGTCATCACCTGGAACTGATGACCCCCGCCGGAAACTTTCACTTCGACCTGGCCACGCTGCACAACGCCCAGGGCGAAGCCATCGAGGTGGCGCCCGGGGATGGGCACACCGTTTATGTGCCGCTGCCGGCGCAGATGGACCTGCAGTTTGGCTTGCTGATGCGGGATATCTGACAGGGCGCCGGCCTGGTTTTAACGCCAGACAACCCTGCCGCCAAGCCAGATGTGGTCAGATCCGGAACTGACCGACAAGCTGCCCCAACCGCTGGCCGAGGTCCGCCAGGCTACGTGAGGTCTGGGCACCCAGTTGGGTTTCATCAGCCACGCTGTCCACCGCCACGGCGATCTGATGCACGCTGCGGTTGATCTCTTCGGCCACGGCGGTCTGTTCTTCCGCCGCGCTGGCAATCTGCGCGTTCATGGAATTAATCGTGCCGATCAATTGGGCCATGGTGTCCAGCGAGGCCCCTGCTTCGTTGGCGCGGGCTGAGGTGCCGTCGCCCGCATCGCTGGAGCGGCGCATCGAATCTACAGCGGCTTCGGTGCCTTTTTGCAGGCGGTCGATCATGCCCTGGATTTCCTGGGTGCTGGTCTGGGTGCGACTGGCCAGGGCGCGGACCTCGTCGGCGACCACGGCAAAACCACGCCCGGCCTCGCCGGCCCGCGCGGCTTCGATGGCAGCGTTGAGCGCCAGCAGGTTGGTCTGCTCGGCAATCGAGCGGATTACGCCAAGCACACTGACAATCGACGACACGTCCTGTTGCAGGCTGTCGAGGGACACGCCGCTGCTGCGAATATCGTTCACCAGGGCATGGATCTGCGCGATGCTGCCGTCCACCACACGCTTGGCGGCCTGGCCTTCCACATCGGTTTGCTGTGCCGCCACCGACGCACCCTGCGCACTGCGCGCGACTTCTTGCGCAGCGGAAGACATCTGGTTGATCGCGGTAGCGACCTGATCGGTTTCATGGCGCTGGCGCTCCATGGCCTGCTCGGAACGCTGGGCCTGGTCCGACACCTGGCTCACCAGGCCGGTGAGCTGCGCAGTCATCTCGGTGATCTGGCGCACCAGGCTGTGGATCTTGTCGACAAAACGGTTGAATGCGCCGGCCAGATCGCCCAGTTCGTCCTGACTGGTAATGGCCAGGCGGCGGGTCAAGTCGCCCTCGCCCGCCGCGATATCGTCGAGGTTGGCTTTCATCAGGTTCAGCGGACGCAGGATGGTATTGGCCGTCACCATGCCCACGGCAGCAATCACCAACAGCACCACCACGGCCACGCCGAGAATACTCAGCAGCACGCCCTCCATGCGTTTCTCGACCTTGGCCTCGACCACCGCCACCTGGGCTTCAATGCCGTCGAGGTTGACCGACGTACCGATCACCATGTCCCACTTCGGCAGGTACTCGGTGTAACCCAGCTTGGGCACCAGTTCGGTCTGCCCCGGCTGGGTCGAGCTGTATTGCAGGTAGTGAGTGCCGTCTTTGCCGACCTTGACCAGGTCGCGGTTGACGTAGACCCCATTGGGGTCGCGGTTGTCCTTGAAGCTCTTGCCAACGCCGTCCGGGCTGTTGCCCTTGAACAGGCGAATGGTCTCGGAGTCGTAGCCGAAGAAGTAGCCATCCTTGCCGTAGGTGGTGTTGGAGAGCAGTTTGACCACCTCCGCCCGCGCGGCGGTGTCGCCCGGCGCGGCAGCATCGTAGAGCGGCTTGATGGTGGTCATGGCCACTTCCACATAACTTTTCAGCGTGGTTTTGGCGTCGTTGAGCAGGCGCTGGCGGGTTTCATCCACCTCGTTGCGCGCCTGGCCCTGGAGCATCCACACGGTGGTCAGGCTGATGACCACCGCAAACAGCAACACCGGCACTACGGCGAGGGACAGGACTTTGGCCTTCAAACTCAGACGCATGGCTTTTCTCTCTTATTCGTGGCGACTTGAGAGGTTAACGGCCAGTTACAAATTATCTGTAGGTTAGAGCGTCATCGCAGCAATCCAGCCAAACGCCAGCAATGGAATGTTGTAGTGCAGGAAAGTCGGCACCACCGTGTCCCAGATATGGTGGTGCTGGCCGTCGATGTTCAAGCCGGAGGTCGGGCCGAGCGTTGAGTCTGACGCAGGCGAGCCGGCGTCGCCCAGCGCACCGGCCGTGCCGACAATGCACACGATGGCCAACGGGCTGAAGCCCAGTTGCACACAAAGCGGTACGAAAATCGCGGCAAGAATCGGCACCGTGGAAAACGACGAACCAATGCCCATGGTCACCAGCAGGCCTACCAGCAGCATCAGCAACGCGCCCACCCCACGGCTATGGCCGATGAATGCCGCCGATGTTTCCACCAGCGAACGCACATCACCGGTGGCTTTGAGCACTTCGGCAAACCCCGAAGAGGCGATCATGATGAAGCCGATCATCGCCATCATTTTCATGCCTTCGGTAAACAGGTCGTCGGTCTCACGCCAGCGCACGATGCCCGACACCGAGAAGATCAGGAAGCCGGCCAGGGCACCGATAATCATCGAGTCCAGCCACAGTTGAATAATGAACGCCGAAGCAATCGCCAGCCCGGCCACCAGCAAGGTCAGCGGGTTGTAATGCACCGCGACTTGCTCGACCCGCTCGATTTTTTCCAGGTCGTACACGCGCTTTTTGCGATAGCTGACAAACACCGCCACCAGCAGGCCGACCACCATGCCTAACGCGGGCAGGCCCATGGCGTGGGTGACATTGACCTGGCTGATGTCCACGCCGCTCTTGGCCACATTGGCCAGCAGGATCTGGTTAAGGAAGATATTCCCGAAGCCTACCGGCAGGAACATGTAAGGCGTGATCAGGCCGAAGGTCATCACGCAGGCGATCAGGCGGCGGTCCAGTTGCAGCTTGGTCAACACGTATAACAGCGGCGGCACCAGCAACGGGATAAACGCGATATGGATCGGCAGGATGTTCTGCGACGCAATCGCTACCACCCACAACAGGCCGATCAGCAGCCATTTGACGTGGCTGCCGCCGCTGGCTTCCTGACGATCGACTAATAGCAGCGCCTTGTCCGCCAAGGCATGAGCCAAGCCGGATTTGGCAATCGCCACCGCGAAAGCGCCGAGCAAGGCGTAGGACAGCGCCACGGTCGCACCGCCGCCCAAACCACCGTTGAACGCCTTGAGCGTGGCCTCGATGCCAAGGCCACCGGTCAAGCCACCCACCAGGGCGCCGACAATAATGGCGATGACCACATGCACGCGGGACAGGCTGAGCACCAGCATGGTGCCGACCGCGGCGATGACTGCGTTAATCATGGTTACCTCAAGACAGAAACATAAAAACCAGGCATACCCGCGCCCGGGCGGCCATTGAGGTGGCGCCAGCGTGCAGGCTTTAAGAGGTCTTATTAGAGGGCGCGCACTTTGCAGCAGCCGGGCGCGCATGTCAAAAAACGGCGTCGCTTTTCAGCTTTCAATTGAACGTTTAAACAATAAAGAAAGCCGAAAAGCGGCCGATAGCCTGACTCTCTGTGTTTTCAGGCTAAGGATGCTCCTCGATGTTCCTCAGACAGCTCTCCATACAATGGAAAATCACCCTGCTCGCCGGCCTCTGCCTGCTGGGAATCGTGACCCTGCTGGTGGGTCTGTCGCTGTACCGCATGGAGCAGAGCTCGCAACAGGTCAAGGCCTCCAGCATGCAGATGCTCGACGAGTCCGCCCAGGCCCGCATCGAGGCGCAAGGTGAAGGACAGGCGCTGGGTATTCGTCAGCAATTCATGGATGCCTTCCAGTACGGCCATGGCTTTTCACGCCAGGTGCTGTTTTTGCGCGAACAGGCTGAAAAACGCTTTCTCGATGCCTTCGACACGCGCGAAGACCTGACCCGCCAGGTCAAGGCTGCGCTGCAGGCCAACCCGGACTTGCTCGGTTTGTCGCTGGTGTTCGAAGCCAATGCGCTGGACGGCAAGGATGAGTTGTTCGCCAACCAGGCCGAACTGGGCAGCAACGACAAAGGCCGATTCGCTCTCTACTGGTCGCAGCCGACACCCGGCAAACTGACCTCCATGGCATTGCCCGAAAGCGACATGTCCGACACCAGCACAGGCCCAAGCGGCGAGAAAGCCAACGCCTGGTTCACCTGCCCGCGCACCACCCTGAAACCCTGCGTCATCGAACCGTACTTTTATATGATCGACGGGCAAAACGTGCTGATGACCAGCATCGTCTTCCCGCTGATGGTCAATGGCAAAGTCATCGCCTCGTTGTCGGCGGACATCAACCTCAACAGCCTGCAAGCCGTTAGCCAACAGGCCAGCCAGAAGCTGTATGACGGCCAGACCCAGGTCAGCATCCTCAGCCCCACCGGCTTGCTCGCCGGCTACAGCGCGGACGCCAGCAAACTCAGCCAGCGCCTGGACAAGGTCTACCCCGCCAGCGGTGCGCAATTGATCAATGCCCTGGCCAGCAGCACGCAGACCCACAGCCTGCGCGCCGACCACCAACTCAAGGTGCTGGCGCCCTTCACACCGATTCCCGGCGGCAAACCGTGGGGTGTGTTGCTGGATGTGCCGGAAAAAGTCCTGGTCGGCCCGGCCGAAGCGCTCAAGACACAGTTGGACGCCGATAACGCCCGTGGCACCTGGCTGGAACTGAGCCTGGGCCTGCTGGCCGCGGTGATTGGCTTGATCCTGGTGTGGCTGATGGCGCGCAGCGTAACCCGACCGATCCTCGGCGTAGCCCGCATGCTGGAAGACATCGCCAGCGGCGAAGGCGACCTGACCCGCCGCCTGGCCTATGACAAAAAGGATGAGCTGGGGCAACTGGCCGGCTGGTTCAACCGCTTCCTGGACAAGCTGCAACCGATTATTGCCCAGGTGAAACGCTCGGTGCAGGACGCCCGTGGCACCGCCGACCAGTCCGCCGCGATTGCCAGCGAAACCAGCGCCGGCATGGAGCAGCAATACCGCCAGGTCGATCAGGTGGCGACCGCCTCCCACGAAATGAGCGCCACCGCCCAGGATGTGGCCCGCAGCGCCGCCCAAGCGGCACAGGCTGCGCGCGACGCCGACCAGGCCACCCGTGAAGGCTTGACCGTGATCGACCGCACCACCACCAACATCGGCCACCTGGCGGCCGATATGAGTACGGCCATGGCCCAGGTCGAAGGCCTGGCCGCCAATAGCGAGAAAATCGGTTCGGTGTTGGAAGTGATTCGCGGCATTGCCGAGCAGACCAATCTGCTGGCGCTCAACGCTGCCATCGAAGCCGCGCGCGCCGGTGAGGCCGGCCGTGGCTTTGCGGTGGTCGCCGACGAGGTCCGCAACCTGGCGCGACGCACCCAGGAGTCGGTAGAAGAAACCCGCCTGGTGATCGAGCATCTGCAAAGCGGCACCACCGAGGTGGTCAGTTCCATGGGCAACAGCTATCGCCAGGCTCAGGGCAGTGTCGAGCAGGTCGGCCAGGCGGTCACCGCCCTGCGCCAGATCGGCGAGGCCGTCACGGTCATCAGCGACATGAACCTGCAAATCGCCAGCGCCGCCGAAGAACAAAGCGCGGTGGCCGAAGAGATCAACAGCAATGTCGCGACGATTCGAGATGTGACCGAGTCGTTGTCGGAACAAGCGAATGAATCGGCGCGGGTCAGCCAGGCGTTGAACAGCCTGGCGAATCAGCAGCAGGGGCTGATGGATCAGTTCCGCGTTTAAGCGAATGGCACACACCCTGGGCCCGATGAAGGGCCCAGGTGAGTGAAAGCCCCCGCCCACGGGTTGACCTGCGCGGTGTCAACCGTGGCGCTTGGGCAGCTCGATCAGCACTTTGAGCCCACCCTGCTCACTCTCCTGCAACTGCAGCACCCCGCCCCACACCTCGACGATATCCCGCACAATCCCTAGACCGAGGCCATGGCCGTCGACCTGTTCATCCAGGCGCGTGCCACGGCTGAACACCTGGTCGCGCTGGGCATGCGGGATGCCCGGGCCGTCGTCCTCGATCGCCAGTAGATAGCTGTGCGCGGTTTCGCTGACATTCAAGCGCACTTCGGCGTCCGCCCATTTGCAGGCGTTGTCCAGCAGGTTGCCCAACAACTCCAGCAGATCTTCGCGGTCCCAGGGCAGTTGCAGGCCGGGCGCAACGTGGTAGCTCAAGTCCAAGTGTTCGCCGTGAATCATGTTCAACGTGGCCAGCAGGCCGGGCAGTTCCTTTTCACAATCAAACAAGGTCCCCGGCAGCGTTTCACCGGCAAGACGGGCACGGTTAAGTTCGCGGTTGAGGCGTTGTTGCACCTGCTCAAGCTGGTCACGCAGCAACTTGCTCAGCTGCGGATGGTCCTTGAGCACCTCGCTTGACGCCGCACTCAATAACACCGCCAACGGCGTTTTCAGCGCGTGGCCGAGGTTGCCCAAGGCATTGCGCGAACGCTTGAGGCTGTCTTCGGTGTGGGCCAACAGGTGGTTGATCTGCGCCACCAGCGGCTCGAGTTCCAGCGGCACTTGAGTATCAAGTTGCGAGCGCTGGCCCTGTTGCAGCTGAGCAATCTGCTCACGGGCGGTTTCCAGCGGCCGCAAGGCGCGGCGCACCGTGACCCGTTGCAGGATCAGCACCAGTAACAGCGCCGCCAGCCCCAGCACCAGACCAATCTGGCGCATCAGGCGAAAGCTTTCCCGCACAGGCGTGTAGTCCTGAGCCACGCTGATTGAAATCGACTGGCCGAAGCGCTTGTAGTCCGAACGCAACACCAGCAGTTGCTGACCTTCCGGCCCCAATTGCAGGTTACCCTTGAGCCCGGCCTCGGGCAGGCGCGGCAACTCCTGGTCCCAGAGCGAGCGTGAACGCCAGTGCTCGTCGGCAAAATCAATGCGGAAATAGTGCCCGGAAAACGGTCGCTGATACGCCGGTGACAGGCGTTGCTCATCCAGTTGCACACCGTTCGGCCCGCGCACCAGTGCCACCAGCAGGTTCTCGCTGTCGTTGCGCAACCCAGCATCCAGGTAGCGCTGCAAGCCGGCCTCGAACAGCCACAAACTGGTCTGCGCGAGCACCACGCCCACCACCACCATCACGCTGATCAGCCCCAGGCTCAGGCGCCGCTGGATCGACCTCATGCCGGGGCGGCGCCAAATCGGTAACCCTGGCCGCGCCGGGTTTCAATCACGCTGCGCCCCAGCTTGCGGCGCAGGTGGTTGACGTGCACCTCCAATACATTGGAGTCACGCTCGGTCTCACCATCATACAAATGTTCAGCCAAGTGGCTTTTCGACAGAATCTGTTCCGGGTGCAGCATGAAGTAGCGCAGCAGGCGGAATTCGGCGGCCGTCAGTTGGATCTCGTCACCGTCACGCAGCACACACTGGCGCCCTTCATCCAAATGCAAGCCGGCCGCTTGCAAAGTCGGCTGGTTGGCCTGGCCATGGGAGCGGCGCAACAGGGCCTGGATGCGCAAGTGCAGTTCTTCAGGGTGAAAAGGTTTGCTCAGGTAGTCGTCGGCGCCGGCCTTGAGCCCTTCGATACGCTCGGCCCATGAATCGCGTGCGGTCAGCACCAGCACCGGGGTGGCCAGAGCGGCTGCGCGCCACTGCGCGAGCACCTCCAGCCCGGGCAGCCCTGGCAAGCCGAGGTCGAGGATGATCAAGTCATAGGGTTCGCTGCGGCCTTGATACGCGGCGTCGCGCCCATCGGCCAGCCAGTCGACGGCGTACCCCTGGCGCTGCAGGCCCGCCAACAGTTCATCGGCCAGCGGTACGTTGTCTTCCACCAGAAGCAGGCGCATCAGTCGTCTTCCTTATCTTTGAGTAACTCACCGGTGCTGGCGTCGAGCTCGATTTCACGTACCACACCTTCGACGGTCAACAGCTCGATTTCGTAGATATAGCGCACCGGGCGCTCCTTGTGCTCTTCAAGTTCGGCATCCAGCAGCTTGGCGCCTGGGTAGCGTTCGAACGCCGGGCCCAACAAGTGCTCCAGCGGGGCGATAACGCCCGTTTGGCGCAGGCGCAAGGCTTCGTCCTGACCAAGGTCGTGGGCCGACAGGCTTGAGCTGGTGAGTATCAATACCAACACCACCTGCCGGCCTGCGCTTAGATTTACCTTCATTGCGTGTCCTGATGTTCCTTGAGGGCGGCCCGGTGATGGGCTGGGGCCAAATAGGCGATGGGACAATGATACGGGGGGCGAACCAACCCGTGAGGGTTTTCACGTAAGCGTGCGTTTCCGGGGGCATGTCCTACGCGACCCCACGTTAACCCTGGCAACTTAACTGAAACTGAATTGCCACCATGGCAATTTTAGCCAAGCGCTTTTCCCTCATCGCGCCAGATTTTCTATACTGCCCTCCTCGCGTCAAAAGAGACCGGTATGACAGCCATCCACATCAAGTTTCCCGCCCTGACCCTCAAGGCCGGCAAACGCGCCTTTACGCGCATTCGCGAACACGGCCTTGCGCCGGCAGATGTCGGCATTCTCCCCGGCGCGGCCGGTGGCCCCAAAGCCCTGGGTATTCAGGGCCTGGACCTGGCGCTGTTCGGCGAGTGGCTGCCCCGCGCGCCGCGCGAACGCGCACTGATCGGCGCGTCCATCGGCTCCTGGCGGTTTGCCAGCGCGTGCCTGCCCGACCCGGTGCAAGGCCTGCTCGACCTCGGCCGCCTGTATAACGAACAGCGCTTTGCCAAAGGCGTGACCATGGCCGACGTCAGCCATAGCTGCCAGCGCATGCTCGATGACCTGCTGGCCGGCCGCGATGCTCGGGTGCTGGACAACCCCAACTATCGCCTGAACATCATGGTGGTCAAGAGCCACGGGCTGCTTGCCGATGACCACCGTGGGCGGCTGGGCCTGGGCCTGTCGTCGGTGATTGCCGACAACCTGCGGGGCCGCGCGCGGCTGTCGCGGCATTTCGAGCGGCTGATCATCCATGACCCACGCCAGGCGCCGCCGGTGCATCCGTTGAAGGATTTCCCATCGCGCTTCCTTGACCTGGAACTGGGCAACCTGCGCCAGGCACTGCTGGCCTCCGGCTCGATCCCCATGGTGATGCAAGGCGTGCGCGACCTGCCCGGCGCGGGCGCCGGCACTTACCGTGACGGCGGCCTGCTGGACTACCACCTCGACCTGCCCTACCACGGCGATGACATCGTGCTGTACCCGCACTTTACCGACCGGGTTATCCCCGGCTGGTTCGACAAGGGCCTGCCATGGCGACGCAGCAATCAACAGGGTTTGCAGGATGTATTACTGCTGGCACCGTCCAAGGACTACCTGGCCCGCCTGCCCCACGGCAAATTGCCGGACCGCAGCGATTTCAAGCGTTTCATGGGCGATGACCCGAGCCGCAACAAATACTGGCAAACCGCGATGAGCGAGAGCCAACGGCTGGGGGATGAGTTTCTGGAGTGGGCGGACAACGGCAAATTGGGCGAGCACTTGCAGGCTCTTTAACGCAACAGCGATCTTCTCAGCGTGAGCGGTGTCCTCGCCGCACGCTCAGACCGTTACTGCAGCGCCCCGCCGTTGACATTTCGATGCAAAAACTAAGATTGCCAGCGTTTTAGCTTCACGCACTATGCGGGCGTCGGGCAGACGCGTATCACGCGCCCAAAACGGATGAGGCAGCGTACTGAATGCACGCCGCCCCACATTGCCAAGCGTCGAGCGTCAGTGAGTGGCTTGAGTCGAGGCTGGCATGCCGCCCCTTGGCTGCGACCGGATATGCTGCAGCAAAGGACTCAACGCACCGCCCCAAATAACAGCGTTCGCGAGTTTGGTGGGGTGGTTGATGGTGTTTCCGCCCACACTGCCGGGGTTGGTGCCGAAATCCCCTAATCCATAGATTTCAATGTCGTTTAAATCGGGCGCACCGTGAGCCTCAGGAACACCCAAATTCGCCACCCAATTGGAGATGGTGCCCTCTGCGCCTGACACCACCAAGCCGACTTTACCGAACCGCAGGTTGTTGAAGTCATACACGGAAATAACGTTAACGCCATTCAGATACACCTCGTGCCTGGCCCCGCGAACCGTCACGTTCATGCTGACCGACGTTCCATCCGGGATGGCTGCGTAAACGGCTGACCGACCAATCACAGTGCCGCCCCAGTAAAGCAGGACCTGGTTGGCTGTGACTTGCGCAGTGTACTGACTCAGGCCTGAGCCCATGGACCGATAGCGAATAGCGCCAATTTGTCCAGACCAACTGGGCATCGTGAAAGTAGCCGACAAACTGACATCCTGGCACGCCCTGTTGAACATCGCAGCGCCACGCCCCTTGAGGGTGTATTGCTCAGGCGAACCGGACACCGCGAATGTCGTGCCTGTTTCCGGACTCCAGCCGGAGGGGTAACTGGCAAGGTTATCGTCGCGAATAAAACTGAGCTTATCGACATCGACACCGGCGCGGTGAATATTGAACAGTCGGTTAATATCCAGGACCGTTAGATGTCGCAGGGTTCTGCTCGCGCAAAGCCCGCATCAGCGTGGGCACAACCGAGTGCTCGTAAAGGCCGTCGCGATCGCCTTCGACAATTGAATCGCCCGCAAAAGCAATGCGTACGGTGCCCTCGGAAATAGCCGCATTGAGCCGGTCCAAATTGCCCAGGTTGGAAAATATCGCCACATCGGCAGCGGTCTGTTGCGGTTCTCGATCAACCGGCACCAGTGCGAGACCAGCGGTTTCAGGCGGGTGCTCAAGGGCCGACGGTTTCTGCGCCGAGGTGCCGGCGTGCGCCGCTTTCATGCCGGCCCAACGCTTCAGGGTTTTACCCAGCCTTCCACACCAGGTAAGGTCTGAACGATCGCTCGAACCATTCGGCTCGGTAGCATTTGTGTTGGTAAAGGCCATGGTTGCCCCCGAGGCAAAAAACGCTCAGTGGCGAGCCTTGAAACGGTGGGTATTGTGCGGGTTTATCGGCGAGCAGGAAGAGCGCGTTGCCAAAACAGGTTAGAATACGCCCCAACTCGGTCGCCTGGCGCCAGTCGGCAAGCGCCGAATGGATGGCCTCAATCACGCCCAGCAACGACCTATCAGTACATTGATCAGTGCATCAAACACTGACAATCACTTCAAACCCACGCAACACAAGCCCTACAGGTCACACCGTGGAAATCTTCAAAGAGTTTACCTTCGAGTCCGCCCACCGCCTGCCCCACGTACCGGAGGGCCACAAATGCGGGCGCCTGCACGGGCATTCGTTCAAAGTGGCGATCCACCTGAGCGGCGACCTGGATCCCCATACCGGCTGGATTCGCGACTTCTCGGAGATCAAGGCGATTTTCAAGCCGCTCTATGAACGCCTCGACCACAACTACCTCAATGACATCCCAGGCCTGGAAAACCCGACCAGCGAAGTGCTGGCCAAGTGGATCTGGACTGAGCTCAAACCCTTGCTGCCGGAACTCAGTGCAATTCGTATCCATGAGACCTGCACCAGTGGCTGTATCTATCGCGGCGAATAAGCGATGACGTGCTGAAGAACCACCTGCGGATGGTTTTTTTATGCCTGGCAAGCGTCCTCGATAAAGCATGTACCCGCCTCCACTGGGTGTGGGCAGTCATGGGCGGCACCTGGGTGTATCGCGCGCCACCTTGCATGCGATCAACACCGGCCGGCATGATCCGAGCTTGCCTCTGGCGTTCAAGATCTCCAAGGTGTTCGAACGCCGTATCGAGGTGATCTTCGAGGCACCGAACAACTGATCGATTTTGACAGGAGCCCGCTGCAATGATGCGCCCCGCCACTGCTGCTGATGTTGCGACCATCGAGGCCATCGTCCAGGCCGCCTATTCGCCTTACATCGAACGGATCGGTCGCAAGCCTGGGCCGATGCTTGAGGACTATCGCCAGTGGGTCGCGGCAGGACACGTGCACGTGCTGGACTACGCCGGGCGACTCCAGGGTTTTATCATCTTGCTCAATACCGATGACGACTTGCTGTTGGCAAACCTGGCCGTCGCCCCCAATGCCCAGGGCCAGGGGTTCGGACGGCAGTTGATGGACTTTGCCGAACAAGAGGCACTCGCTGCGGGTTACGCGACCATCCGCCTGTATACCCACGTAGCGATGACTGAAAACATCACGCTGTACACGCGCCGCGGCTATGTGGAAACCCATCGCGTCGAGGAACACGGCCTGCACCGTGTGTACATGACCAAGCGTCTTTAGGAGAACCCCATGGAAAACATCTGGCTGGCCCAGGCCAAGCGCTTACAGGCACTGGCGTCCACAGGGCTGCACTTTTGCACCGACGATTTCGAGCGTGAGCGCCTTGAAGAAATCGCCGAAATCGCCCACAGCATGCTGGCACAGTTGGCAGATGTGCCGTTGGAGCGCATCACCGGGCTGGTGTCGGATTTTGCCAAGCGCTATTCAACGCCGATGATTGAAGTGCGCGGCGCTGTGATCGATGGCGATCGGATTCTGCTGGTGCGCGAATCGACGGATGGTTGCTGGGCGCTGCCAGGTGGTTACGCCGATATCGGTTTATCGGCGGCGGAAAACATCGTCAAGGAGATCCGCGAGGAAGCCGGGCTAAGCGTGACGGCACGCACGCTGTATAGCGTCATGCACAAGGCCAAGGGCCTCTATCGCCCCGACGTGCGGGACTTCTACAAGCTGTATTTCCTCTGCGAACGGGTGGACCAACTGGCACCGATGGCGGGTTTGGAAACCACTGAAGTGGGCTTTTTTGCCCTGCACGACCTGCCGCCGCTGTCCCGTGGGCGCACCATCGAAAGCGATCTTGAAGCAGCCTTTGCGTTTCATCGCGGCGAGCTCACCCAAACGCTGTTCGACTGATCCAATGTGTATCACCGCTGCACTGCTTTCGTGCCCGACCGGGCACAACGGACAGGCCTTGCGACGATACGTACCTGTTTGACGCCCTCTACACTGCACTGTTGGTTTGGCACGCGCAGTGCAACAGCCTTGCGTCAGTCATCCAGGGAGCAAGGCCATGACGCAGCAAGAACCGGGCAACGATTACCCCCTCAGCGAAGTGCCGATGCATGCGCGCAAAGGCCTGGCGTCCACTGCCATGGTCCTGTTGGGGTTTACGTTTTTTACCGCGACCATGTTTGCCGGCGGCAAGCTGGGCGTAGCCTTCAGTTTCACCGACCTGCTCGGTGTCGTGGCGTTGGGTAACCTGTTGCTGGGTATTTACGCGGCAGGCCTGGGCTACATCGCCTTTAAAAGCGGCTTGAACTCGGTGTTGATGGGGCGTTTCTGCTTCGGCGAGGTGGGCAGCAAGCTCAGTGACTTGATCTTAGGCTTCACTCAGATTGGCTGGTACGCCTGGGGCACCGCCACTGCCGCCGTGGTGCTGGGTAAATATTTCGAACTGAGCCAAGGCACGGTGCTGGCATTGATGGTGGTGTTCGGCCTGATGTTCTGCGCCACGGCCTATGTGGGCTATCGCGGGCTGGAGATACTCTCGTACATTGCGGTGCCGGCCATGGGCATCTTGCTGTTTCTGTCGATGGCGGTTGCCACCCACAAAATCGGCGGCCTGGACGGCCTGTTGGCGGTGGTGCCGACCGGCGAGCTGGACTTGTCCACCGCGATCACGCTGGTGTTCGGCACCTTTGTCAGCGGCGCGACACAGGCCACCAACTGGACGCGGTTTTCTCGCTCGGCCAAAGTCGCGGTGCTGGCGAGCCTGATCGGCTTCTTTATCGGCAACGGTTTGATGGTATTGATCGGGGCCTACGGCGCCATCGTCTATCAGCAGCCGGACGTGGTCGAAGTCTTGCTGCTGCAAGGTTTCGCGATGGCCGCGATGGCCATGTTGCTGCTCAACATCTGGAGCACCCAGGACAACACCATCTACAATTTCGCCGTGGCAGGCTGCAATTTGCTGCGCACCCGCAGGCGCAAGACGGTGACCCTGGCCGGCGCGGTAATCGGCACCCTGCTGGCGTTGCTCGGCATGTACGACCTGCTGGTGCCTTACCTGATTCTGCTGGGCACCGTGATCCCGCCGATTGGCGGGGTGATCATGGCGGACTTCTTCTACCGGTATCGCGGCCAATATCCGCGCCTGGCCGACACCCGCTTGCCGGCCTTCAACTGGCCTGGGCTGGTGGCATATGCCGTGGGCACCGTGCTGGCGTTCCACTCACCCTGGGTGGCACCGTTGGTGGGGATTGTTGCCGCGTCCCTCACCTACATTGGCCTGAGCGCCGTGCTGCGCGTACGGGCACCGCTGGCCGACGCACAGGTATGAGTCTGGCTGGCGTCACGGGGATGGTAACCTGATGGCCGACGCGCCAGGCAGAACATCGCAACAGCCCGGATAATCTGGCGCTGTCTGCCTGATTGTCATTAGCCAAGAGGAACTTGCCCATGCATATCATCAACGCTCGCCTGCGCAACCGTGAAGGCCTGCATGATCTGCACCTGGAACACGGCCGGATCGCCAGTATCACGCCACACACCACGGCGCCGATGTTAAGGCCTGGCGATCTGGACGCCGCCGGTAACCTGGTGATACCGCCCTTCGTCGAGCCGCATATCCACCTTGATGCCACCCTTACTGCCGGCGAACCGCGCTGGAATATGAGTGGAACATTGTTCGAGGGCATTGAGTGCTGGGGCGAGCGCAAGGCCACCATCACCCAGGAAGACACCAAGACCCGCGCCAAGCAAACTATTCAGGCCCTGGCCGCTCACGGCATCCAGCATGTCCGCACCCATGTCGACGTCACCGACCCAGACCTGACCGCGCTGAAAGCCATGCTGGAAGTCCGCGAAGAAAGCACGCACCTGATCGACCTTCAAATCGTGGCGTTTCCGCAGGAGGGCATCGAGTCCTACCGCAATGGCCGCGAGCTGATGCAGGAAGCCATTCGCCTGGGCGCCGACGTGGTCGGTGGTATCCCGCACTTTGAATACACCCGCGACCAAGGCGTGAGCTCGGTGAAATTTCTCATGGACCTGGCCGAACGTACCGGCTGCCTGGTGGACGTGCACTGCGACGAAACCGATGATCCGCACTCGCGCTTTCTCGAGGTCCTTGCCGAAGAAGCCCGCAGCCGCGACATGGGCACGCGCGTCACCGCCAGCCACACCACGGCCATGGGTTCCTACGACAACGCTTACTGCGCCAAACTGTTTCGTCTGTTGGGGCACTCAGGAATCAGCTTCGTCTCCTGCCCCACCGAAAGTATCCACCTGCAAGGTCGCTTCGACAGTTTTCCAAAACGCCGTGGCGTCACGCGCGTCAACGAGCTGCTTGAGGCCGGCATGAACGTCTGCTTCGGCCAGGACTCCATCGTCGACCCGTGGTACCCGCTGGGTAATGGCAACATCCTGCGTGTGCTGGAAGCCGGTTTGCACATCTGCCACATGCTCGGTTACCGCACCCTGCAAAGCGCCCTGGACCTGGTGACCGACAACAGCTCCAAGGCCATGGCCTTGGGTGACCGGTATGGCCTGGAGCCCGGGCGCCCGGCCAATCTGTTGATCCTTTCGGCAAACAGCGAATACGAGGTGATCCGCAGCCAGGGCCTGCCGCTCTACTCGATCCGTAATGGCAAGGTGCTGATGAAGCGGCAACCGGCGCAGGTGGAGTTTTTGTAAAACCAACCACTAGACGATCGAGTCGATATCCAACGGTTGTGGGTTCAACGGGCCGCCATGAATAGGCGCAGGAATACTGGCGACTTGCGCCAATTCACGGTTTTCACGGTGGCTGAACCAACGCTTCAGGCTGGGCTGCAACTGCAGGGAATCAGCCTGACTTCCATACACGTCTCGCGCATCCAAGCGGCGCCAACGCAAGGATTCCAGGCGGCGACGGCTGGTGTGCAAGCGGTCAATTTCCGCGTTGAGTGCCTGGTTGTGTTCGTGCCCATAGCCGCGCTGGTTCGCGGGGCGGTGACGCTCAAGTTCACGGTTCTTGTCGCGCAACTGTCGAGTCATGGTTTCCAGTGCAAGGTCGAGTAACTCAAACTCTCTCGGTGTGACCAAGGGCCCCTGGCTCTCCAGGGTTTGTTGCCAGCGGCGCAAGGTGGCCCAGGCTGCCGGTATGTAGCTGGCGGTCATAAAGTGCTGGTTCGCCTGGAACAGCTGTTTGAGCAAGTTGTCGCGGCCTGGCATATCGCCCTGCAGTTGCAACGCACGGTTACAGCCGGCCTCCAGGATGGACTCGCAGCCAGGCTTCCATAACACCGAGGAGCGCGTACCGTCCGGCAGTTTGAGCGGCATGAAGTGCTGTTGTTCGCCGTGATGCTGGTAAGCATTACCCCCCACGCGTACCAGGCCCGCCGCGAACAGCAGGCCACCCGCTGCGGGGGCCCTGAAAAGCGTGACGGCGCCCGGGACCCACAGTTTGGCGGTGGTATTCATCCACGTGGCGGGCACGCTGGGCACTGGGTCGTTGTGGTTGACGATGCGGTGGTGGATCAGGGATGAGGCGCCGTCGGCGAACTCTGAATCAGCGGCGCGAGGCGCGCCATAGGTGTAGAGGAGGATGTTGTACTGCGACCCGGGAACTCGACGCAGCCCTTCCGCCAACAGCAAAGCGATGGCGCCTCCCAGGCTGTGACCGCAAATCACAATGCGCTGGCCGCTGTGGAACAGGTCGAGGTAGTGCAATACGAAATCTCGCATCGCTCGATAGGCTTGGTAAAAACCCTCATGGGCTTTGCCAACACCTTCGGAAAAGGGCACTTGGTGGGCATTTGCGTCTCGCAGTGCGTCGGCACCACTGGCGGTACCTCGTACGGCGATCAGGATCACGTCACTGTGATGACTGATAAACGCCTGAGTATCCGTGCCGTATGCTTCATCATCAAAAAAGTGCACGCGTGCCGGGTGCTCCTGTGCCTCGCCAAGCTCCTGACGGTTCCGGAGGTACAGCTGCGGATCGAAGGGCACAATCTCAAAACGATGGGAGTACGGAACATCTTCATAGATGGGGTAGAAACGCTGAACCTGATCACGGTCTACCTTCCAGGCTTGCTGAAACCCCGATAGTTTTTCTGCGAATACATTCCCAACGCTGGGGTCCAGGGGGAAACTGACTTGATCCACCGTATGCTTTGGAGGTTGCTGGCCAAAACCGCAATAACTCAACGTGGACATCAGTGCCAGTTGGTAAAGGTTCAGGGCACAAAATCGATCATCGATGGATAAGATCGGGCGCAAGGCACGCAAAGGTCGCACTTCAAGAACAGTGTGCAGGTTAGGAAACAGAACGACGCCTGACAAAGTGGGTTGGGGTGGACCGAACCCCAGCTCGTCCATCATTTTTAGCGCATGCCGTTGAGGTTGATAGGTTCTTGGCGCTAACGGCGGCAGGTGGGCGACATGCCGGACCAGGTCGCGCACTTCAACCTGATAAAACCGGTCAGCTTGGCGCTGTGCAGGATTGCCCTCGATGCGTTGGCCATCAGCGGCGGAAAAGCGTGTTTTTTCGGCGCGGATTTGAAGTTCGGTGATAGGTAACCTGTAAGCTCTGCGCGTACTCAATTCAAGATACGGTTGCTCTTCTCCAGAATATAGCCCCTCCAGAATAAGAACGACGGGGCCGCAGTAAAACCCTTGTAGCTTGGCGTATCCCTCCCCTGTCAACCTTCCCTTGTACTGATGACCTGCACTGTCGCGAATCGTGTATGCGAGTCCGCCGTAAGCCGCCCCACTGCCAGCTTCATCGACCAGACAAAGGCTCACCCAATGCCCCTTCAACGCGCAAACAGGCATCTTGCTACTGAAAAAAGCTTGCTTCCATGCTTCCTGCCTCATCAATCAACTCCTTGTTAATTGCACGTTGGATAGACATCACAAGTACGTCCATCCGGCATCGTTATCGGTTTAAATTCCAGAATATTGCGGCCGCAAACCCCGACCAAATCCTCAAAACTTTTCCCCCGGCAGCGTTTCCAACCGCCCGGTACGGCTATCCACCGCCGGTCAAAAGCCGGCTCCTCCTCGTCTGTAACCGTAAGCGTCAGCCTTAGTTTTTTTCCAACTAACGGATCTCTTTGTACAACACCACCCGCAAGCGATTTTTGCCGCTGGCCCATTGCGTCCAACGATCTGCATTGCATAATTTTCCTGATCACATGCAGGGGCCCCACCGTCCTAAAAAACCACTGACATTGCCCAGGCAATTCCTGCACACCTGACTCCGGCATTCCCGCCACCCCTTCACTTTCTATAGGGTCGGTAAAGTAGATCGTCCCAAAATCCCCACCAACATCAGTGTCGCGCGCGCCCCACTTCGCATAAAAACTGAATTCCACGCTCCGCAGCACCGAAGGGCATCCCTCGATGGTTTCAGTTAAAGGCAGGTCATAGCTCACCCGTTCGGCCACTGGTTTGTAGTGAGCAATAAAGATCTTGCGTTCAGGCCGTTTGCCTCGACGTTCCGGCAACCTGCAGATTTGCCCTCTCGCGGGCCTATAGTTAGCCGCGCCGATGAATCGAAATTGCGCCGGTAAATCCACCTCCAGCGTAAAGCGATCAACCGGCCCCACCGCACACCCCGATAGCCACCCGATTCCAAGTGCAAGCCAAACGCTGCGTACCCACCTACTCATGTTTATCTCCCAACCTTTGCCACTGCTCCACCACCCGTTCAAAATGATCAGCTGGCGCCTCGCCCTCCATCGGCGGCCAACGAATCACGCTGCCTTGCGTCGCCTCTTCCAACCTGTGCACGACCAAAAATTCAAGCTGGTGTGGCTCCCGCCATTGCCAGGCACGGGCGTGTTGCAGCACTTGGTTTAGCCAGACCCTGGGGTCCTGGAACTCAACCAGCGTCGCGAGGCTTTCGCTGTGCTCGGTCAGCAGGTAGCGCAGGATATTCGCGTGCAGGATGACTTCGGCCTGAGGATTGGGCGTGTTCAGCCAAGGTGCGGGGACAGGGACCGGATACTCGCCGGGCATCGGGTTTTCGCTCTGACACCAATGGCCGGCGTGCCAATAACACACACTGACCAGCGGGCCGAGGAACGCCGGCCACTGCGCGTTCGGCAAATGGGCCAGGGCACGGGCCAAGGTACGGTTATCATGAAAGCGATACAGGGCCTGGCTTCCCGTCGCGCCTACCACCAGGCGATCGCGCCAGTGTCGGACCACCTCGGACAGGTCGTCGCCGGGCAGGCTGCCCAGCCAGCCCCAGTTCGCCTCTGGATGCTGCAACAGATCGACCAGCGCGGGCTCATTCACCTGTTCCAGCAGCAAAATAACCGGGCCTGCCGCTGCCAGCTCGGCCACGGCTGTCTCACCGTACAGGCTGCAATACTGCGCCAGGTTGCGCCCCGCCAACAGCGACTGGCGTGCGTCGTGATTACCGTCAAGGATCAAGCACAGTCGGCGCCCCGCCTGGTGCTGTTGGGCCATCCACTGGCCTGGCTCACTCGGCATCAAGCGGCCCTCTGCGTGACGGTGCAACGTCCTTCGCGGCATTGCTCGCACACAGGGCAGAAGTCCGCGCCCAACTGTCGGGCCATGTCCAGAATGGCACCCTGCGCCGCCGAGAGGTTCGGTACACCCGCTGCCCACAAAGGGTTAGCTGGCCGCACAGCAGGTAAGCCACCGACGGTGATTGGCCTGCTGCTGAAAATGCCACCCGCCTGGATCAGCAGGTGCTCGCCCCCGGCCTTGAAACTCAGCTGTGCACCGGCATCGATGACAAGGCTGGCGCCAGCCTTGAGGTAGATCTGCTGCCCAGCCTCGATGACCATGGACTGACCAATATGTGTCTGGCTGTGATCTTGAACGTGCAAATGATCGCTCGCTTTGAGCTCGACCTTGCGATCACCCGTGATGGATCGATACTCGCCGTTTTCCAGCTGAACCGTGCTTAATCCGCGAATGATTTCACGGCGCTCTCCGGCCACCTCCAGGCGGCTGTCATGGCCCACTCGCTGCTCCAGATCACGTTGGGCGCGCAGGTAGATGAGTTCCTCGCCGTGGCGGTCTTCAAGGTGCAACTCATTGGCACCCGCGCCACCCAGGGAACTGCGGCTGCGCAATACACTGCGCGTCTTGTGTTGCGGCAACGGATAAGCAGGCCGGTGCGACGCGTTGGGTAAGCAACCGTTGATCAACGGCTGGTCAGGGTCGCCCTCCAGGAAGGTCACCAGTACCTCCATGCCCACGCGCGGAATCAGCATTGCGCCAAAGCCATCGCCTGCCCAACCGGATGCCACCCGCACCCAGCCACTGCTTTTGTCGTCGCTGTTATCCAGACGGTCCCAATGAAAGCGCACCTTCACCCGGCCATAGGCGTCGCAATGCACCTCCTCGCCTGCCGGACCCGTCACAGTGGCAGTCTGGCTGCCTTGAATGGTCGGCTTCGCGTGTTTGAGGGCCGGCCTGTGCACTGCGCCCCAGGGTGTTGCGGTGAATCGGTTGCGATACCCCTGGACGGTGTCCGCGGCAAACACCGCTTCCTCCAGCACCTGCGGCTGATAGCCTTCATGACGCACCGAGGTGAGCAACCACAAGTCATTGCAGGCAGGATCGGGGTGTTCGCACAGCTCAAGAAAATGGCCGCTGCATAACGCCGGTTGGTCGCTCGTGCCCAGTGCGCGATGACGGTCGCTCTGATGGCGCTCCACGCCACGACGCGCCAATTGCCGGCCCCGTGCATGAGCGGTGAAACCGGCGGGATAACGATAGTCTTCAAGGGGGTGCGCCGATGCAGGACCCGCCGTGTCTTGCAGGCGCAACGACGGATGCTGGAAATCATGATCGCGCAGCACCACTTGCCGAGTGCGGGTTTCCAGGCACAGGTCGAAGCGCCGGATCGCTCTCGCTTGCGCCGCCAGCTCGCCCGTCGAGCAAAAGCGCTGCGCGGCCAAGCGCCGAAACACCGTCTGGTCATCGCCGAACACCAGCAGATGATTGTTCGGGCTGTGGCGAAAGTGGTAATGAATGCCCTCCTCCTCACACAACCGCTGGATAAAGTGCAGATCGGTTTCCGCGTACTGCACGCAGAACGTGCGTGGCGGGTAGACCACCGGGCCGAGTTCGAAGGCATAGGCGTCGGCTAGTATGCCGTGGTGCTCAAGGACCGCCGCAATGATCTGCGGCACGCTGCGTTGTTGGAAAATTCGCTGGTCGCGCCGATGGGCAAGACACGCCAGGCGCGGGGCCAAAGTGAGATGGTAGCGGGTGAGTCGAACACCTGGGTCACACCGGCCGACTGCGTAGACCTGCCCGTGCAGCCCGGCGCCGGCTTCGCCGAAATCCAGGTAAGCGGGCTGGTGGAGCAGCGCCTCCAGATCCAGGGAGGGATGCTCACTGACTAACTGCAGTTTAATAAAATACGGCTGATCAACGACTTCGCGGCCTTTGAACGCGAGCACCTGAAAGTCGTTGTTTAATTCTGAAAGTATCAATTTGAAACGTGAAAGAGCAAACGCATCAACCATCCGCAAGTTACCCATCATCAAGAATTTGATTGAAAGGCTTTCTCCCTCGGAGGCTGTTTTAACGGCCGGGGAAAAGCGCCTGAACGCTCTGAAGCTTAGCGATTCCAGGCGAAAAACGACCCTTAGAAAATAAAAAAGAAGTTTCGTACGATGCAGACGGAAGTGTCTTTTACAGAATAAGAAAAATAGTTAACCGCCCGCCTCCAACAACGAGAATACTCCCACATCAACTTTACAAAATTAACTAACAGACGAGGAAACAGCTGACACTTGTTAAAGATATCAGCTGCACTTCCAACTTCAGGTTTGCGGGCGTGCAGCCCCGAACAAACTGACGCTCAGCAGCGTTTCACCTTCACTCTGCAAGCGTACCGGCGCCGTGCCACCCGGCATGACCACCGCCACGTCCCCCGCCTCGACCCACCCTGCTCGCCACGCGGCGCATGCCACTGCACTGGCGCTGGTCCCGGAGGACGCGGTGGGCCCCTCACCTCGCTCAAACACGCGCGCGATAACCTGATTGCGTGTAGACCGGGCGGCCCATTGCAGATTAACCCCGGCCAAACACGGTTGGCCGCGCCCGACAGGTGGCGCAAAAGCAATTGCCTGCAACGGCTCAAACAGCGAGGGGTGGTGCATCGACTGATTGTCAGGTAACGCGCTGGCGTGCTCGACAAGCGTCACACAGTGGGGATTTCCGACACGGACAAACTGGCTTCGCGCCCATTGCCGGTTGATCACCGCCAACGCGGCGACGTGGCTGAATTCACGCGCCCCCATGGCAACCGGATCGACATCGCAAGCACCCACTGCTGATGGCCCAAACATCGGCTGCCCCAGGGCCAGCCAGAATCCCGCACGCTGTTCGTAAACCGCAGGTTCCACAGAGGTCGCCAGGGGTGACGCGGTACCCGCGTTGTCGTGATGCACCCGCAACTCACAGCCGTGAGTTATCAAGCCCTGATCCGTCAGCGCCTGAGAAAAAATCGTCAGCCCATTACCACTGCGCTCGGCGAGTGTGCCGTCCGTATTGACGATCAACACGTCAAACGGCGGCGCCGCCTGGAACGGCCCGACCAACAAACCATCGCAGCGGTGTGCCTTGGCATCCGCTGCACGCGGCAACGCGCCCCATCCACATTCGGACGCAATGGCCGCCGATGCCCAGTCCTTGCGCGTACGCGCGGCAAGGTCGGCACGCTCGGGCACATCGACGCCCCGGTTGCGCAAATAACCCGGGCTGACCACCCCATAGATATTGCCCCGCGCGTCGTAGAACAGGGTCATATCGCTACCTGACTGAAAATCTTCATCGGCCCATCCGTCCAATTGCATACACACTTGGCGGCAGCGTATTACAGAACGCTCGTCCCGTGGGAGGTGAGCTGGAAGGTGGTAATCCAACGCAAGATAGCTGGGGTTCATCCATTCTCGCGCAGATTACGCACCTTCCAGAGCACCGCCTGAACACTCGATAGCCTGTGTGTGGTCGCGACCCTCGAATGCGTTCCGAGGGTCTAAACATAAATTCCCCACCTGAGCGCCAATCCCGATCGCCTAGGGAACCCGGCTCGCTCGACAGGGCCTGATGTGCAAGGATGTCGCGCCGGACATCGTTCGCTGAACGCAAAACCAAGGATTTTTCATGACTGCCATCCCCACTCCAGCGCCCGTGGTTCCCGGGCGGCTGGAGCAAATGTCGACCCGTATCGCGTTTTTCATCGCCGGCTTCGGCATCGCGGCCTGGGCGCCGCTGGTGCCGTATGCCAAAGCGCGCGCAAATCTGAATGAAGGCACGCTGGGCCTGTTGCTGTTGTGCCTGGGCGTCGGGTCAATCATCGCCATGCCGGTCGCGGGCGCCCTGGCCTCCCGCTATGGCTGCCGACGCGTACTGACAGCCGGCACGATCCTGATCTGCCTTGCGCTGCCAATGCTCGCCACGGTCAGTTCGATTCCATTGCTGATGGCCGGGCTGTTCCTGTTCGGGGCAGGCCTGGGTACCGTGGATTCGACGGTCAACCTGCAAGCGGTGATCGTTGAGCGCGCCAGCGGCAAAACCATGATGTCGGGCTTTCACGGTTTGTTCAGCCTCGGCGGCATTGTCGGCGCGGCGGGAGTGGCCGGGTTGCTGGGGCTGGGCCTGTCGCCGCTGCAGGCGACTCTGGTAGTGATCGTCATCATGGCGGCGGCACTGCTCAAAGCCGGACCGCACCTGTTGCCCTATGGCAGTGAAAGCTCAGGCCCGGCGTTTGCCGTACCGCACGGTGTGGTGCTGTTTATCGGCTGCCTGTGTTTCATCGTGTTTCTGGCCGAAGGTGCGGTGCTGGATTGGAGCGCCGTGTTCCTCAGCGCCGAGCGTGGCCTCGATGAGGCGTATGCCGGCCTGGGTTATGCGGCGTTCGCCTTGACCATGACTGCGGGGCGCCTGACCGGCGATGCTATTGTCCGACGCCTCGGCGCCACCCGAGTGATCGTGATTGGCGGCGCGCTGGCCACCGCCGGCATGTTGCTCGCGACATTAATCCCGTCCTGGGAAACAGCACTGCTGGGGTATGCGTTGGTAGGTGCCGGTTGTTCGAATATCGTACCGGTGCTGTACACCGCCGTCGGCAAGCAGACGGTCATGCCGGAACACATCGCAGTGCCGGCCATTACCACCCTGGGGTATGCCGGCATTCTCGCCGGCCCTGCAGTCATCGGTTTTATTGCTCACGGCAGCAGTTTGAGCAGCGCCTTTGTGCTGATTGCAGTGCTGTTGGCCGGTGTGGCTATCAGCGGCAAAATTCTCAAGGTGTAAACCCGCTCAGCGCGCAACGCCAGGGCGTTACCTGGCTTTGCGTGCGGCGTACTGTTGCAGCCAGCGCTCGAGGCCTCTGCTGCAAAGCCATCCCTCGTGCCTGGGGCGCCCGAACATACGCATGTGAGTGGCGCGCTCCAATGACCGTAGTAAACCCGGGCGCTCAATGATGTTTTTTGCCGTGTACACGCAGTGTTCGCTGTACTTCTTTTTGGGCAACCCGGTGGCGGGCTCCAGAATGGGCAAGCCCCGTGAATCGGTATCGTCGGGGTCACTCATCACCCATTCAAGCAGTGCAATGTCCAAGTATTCAACGCTTTCAAAAAAAACCGTGCGGTCTTTGGACGTGTCCCTCAGTGGCTTGAAATAGCCTTGTAAAGCCTGCACGACCTCGGCGTTGCCCTGGCCATGAAAAGGGTCCTGGCTAAAGGCGCTGGAGGAACTGTTACCCCTTAAGACGGCAGCGGCCGCGTTCAAGCTGTCGCGGGTGATATACCCCGCGCAATCGATGATCGCGTCGTTCAGCGACGGGCGATTGAGAATTTCCCGGATCACCAGGATTATGCGGTCCCGCACCTTACTCTCCCGTCAACGCTTGGGCTGCGATCTGGCGCAGCGACGCCTGCGTCAAGCGACCTGCTTTCAAGAACGCATGCAGGTCGCCAAAGTGTCTCTCCAACTCGCCCGCCAATTGGCTGTCCGTCGAGTTCGGACCGGGCGGTGTGGTGTTCGCGCGAGCAGCGGGTACATTCTGCAGCGCCTGATGGCGCAGCGAAGTCAAGCCCGCACGCCACAAGGCCGGCCGCCGTACTCGCCCTCCCTGCGTTGCGTATTGCGCGTCGCAAGGCGGATGAAAAACGGGTGGCGGCGAACCCCAACGTGCCTCTGGCCCGCCCATCGTCATTGACTGCCCGCACGGTATTGCACCCTCAATCTTCATACGTCATCTCCCACCTGTTGCAGATCTGTGCTTGCCTGAAAGTCACCCTCAAGGAGCCCCCAATCATCGAATTGACGCCTGGGCAGCAAGCAGCGGATGTGTGGTGAGTGGCGCGCAATAGTTCCGGTCAACAGCCGAATACCAATAACAGCATGTAAAAAGCCCTGAGACGCCGCATCAAGCGGGCCTTTACCCACGCCACCAGGCGGCGAGGCCATTGGTCAGCGCCCCCCACACCCAATGGGCTTGCCTCGCCACTTGGGCATCCGGGTGGCTTGCCTGCCCCGGCGCACGCAAGCCACGGATAAAATCGTCCGCGACAGGCGCCTGGAATTTGCGCTGGCCCACAAAGGCTTTCACGCGCAGCGCTTCGCTGGCGTACACCTTGCGCAGCGCTGCTGAGGCCCCTTGCGCGTTTACCGAGGTTGAGCAAGCCAGGATATGTTGGCTGTGAAATGCACCACAGCCACCGGATTGGCCGGATTGAAACGAAGTTGAAGTCATGTCTGGACCTTGGCTCAGCGTCTGAAAAGCGACCAGTACGATCAAATCCGCTGGTTACAGGCTGTGTGGCAAAACCCACAAAAACAGTTCCTGCACAGTCCATAGGCAGGTGGCTGGCCGCAGGGTCAACAGGCAAAAAAAATCGCAGCCATGAGCTGCGATTTTTCATTTCCGCGGCCGGTCAGAACCCGACGCTTGCCTGCACGAAGAACGTACGCGGCTCGCCAAGGTACAAACCGGAATTGTTGTCACTGGAACGTGTGTAGTGCTGCTGGTCGAAAACGTTTTTCACGCCCACCCCCAGTTTAAGGTTCGACAGTTGCTCACCGAAGTCATACCCGATACGCACGTTCACTGACACATAACCTGCGATATCACCGTATTGGCCATCGGCGGTGCCCTGGGTAAGGTAAGTGCTGCCGGTGCCTGGCGCGCGTTGACCGGACTGGGCGTAGACGTCCAGGTTATGGGTCCAGTGGTTGATGTCGTAACGCAGGCCCA
Source organism: Pseudomonas fluorescens (assembly GCF_900215245.1). Lineage (GTDB taxonomy): Bacteria > Pseudomonadota > Gammaproteobacteria > Pseudomonadales > Pseudomonadaceae > Aquipseudomonas > Aquipseudomonas fluorescens. The sequence goes on along the minus strand of NZ_LT907842.1, from coordinate 4,478,006 downwards.
GCGTAGCCACTTTACGAGAGTACAGCGGCAGGTCGCGGCCCTTGAACGGTACATCGCCCTCGGAGGTGGCCTTGGTGTAGGTGAGGCCGGCGCTGGCGGTCAGGCCGTCCAGGCGCGGGTCCAGGCTGGACAGGTCGTAGTGGGCCGAGGTTTCGATACCCTGGTGTTTGGTGGCGCCGAGGTTGGTCCAGCCCACGTCGTTGCTGACGTATTGCAGCTCATCCGAGAAGTCGATGTAGAACAGCGTCACTTCGCCCCCCCAGACGCTGTCGTTGTAGCGCGTGCCGATTTCGTAGGTCTTGGCTTTCTCCGGGTTCAGACCGTTGGCGGTCTGGTCGCCGTTACCGCCCTGCCCGAGTTGGAAGTACTGCAGGCTGCCGAAGGACGTTTCGTAGTTGGCGAACAGTTTCCAGGCATCGGAGACGTGGTACATCACGCTCAGGGCCGGCAGTGGTTCGTTGTTGCTGACCTCGCGATTTTTTTCCTGGGTGCGCACCCCGTTCAAGGCGACTACCGGGCGGTCGTGCCAAGTGGTCTTGATGTCTTCGAAGCGAATGCCCGGGGTAATGGTCCACTTACCGATATCGATCTTGTTATCGATGTAGAAGGCGTTGGCCTCGGTGCCGCCGGTGCGGTCCTGATACACATGACCATCGTTCTGGCCGCCCGGTGTCGGGACGTTATTGACCAGGTTCAGGCTGGTGGCCTGTTCGTGCATGCCTTCCTTGAGGTAGCGATAACCCAGGCTGACTTCCTGGGTGCTCGGCCCCACGTCGAACACATGGGATACCCGTGGCTCGATGCCGAAGGTGTAGTAAGTGCGCGGGTAGGAGCTGATGGTCTTCAGGTCGCGGTTGGCGATGTTGCTGCCGCGGAAGCTGTCGGCGTAGTAAGTCAGCACTTCGGCCTGGGTACGGTCGTCGATCTGACGGATGTACTTGAAGGACACGTCCTTGCGCCGGCCGCTGAAGCTGTCCCAGTCACGCACCGACTGGTACGGGTTGGCGCGGAACTGCTGCTGGGTCAGGCCACCGGGCATGTCGGCGCTGGCATCGTAGTAGTGGAAGTTCAGCGAAAAATCGTCTTGATCGGTCGGTGCCCAGTGGGTCTTGAAGATCACATCCTCAATGTCGTTGCCGTTGTTACTGCTGCGATAGCCATCGCCCTTGACCCCGGAATACAGCAGCGCTGCGCCGATACCGTTGTCGGCCGTGCCACCGACAAAGGCGTTTTCAATGTGTTTCCAACCGCCGTGGGCCGAAGTTTCCAGGGTGGTACCGACGTCGCCGGAGAACTTCTCCGGGATGGCGCGGGTCACGAAGTTGATCACACCACCGACGTTCTGTGGCCCATAACGCACTGAGCCGGCGCCGCGCACCACGTCGATGCTGTCAAGGTTACCGGCAGAAATCGGTGCCATCGACAGTTGCGGCTGGCCATACGGGGCGAACGCCGCCGGCACGCCGTCGATCAGTACGGTGGAGCGTGGCGACAGACGCGAGGTCAGGCCGCGAACGCCTACGTTCAGGGAAATATCACTGCCGCCGGTGCCGTTGGCTTCCTGCACCTGTACGCCAGGCACACGGCGCAATACGTCACCGACGTTCATCGCGCCCTGCTCCACCATGGCTTCGCGGCGGATGACCGTCCGCGCGCCAGGGTGGTTCTGCACCACTTCGGCATTGGCATCGCCCAGCCAGTCGCCGACCACCTTGATGTCGGTGACGCCCAGCTCCAGCGGCGAGCCGGCTTCGCCGGTGCCGTTGCGCAGCGGGCGCAGGGTCACTGAGCCTGCGTCCATCTGATAAGCCAGGCCGCTGCCTTGCAGCAATTGGCCCAGTGCTTGTTCGGGCGAGACATTGCCCTCTACCGCAGGGGCTTGTTTGCCCGCGACCATCTCAGGGCTGAAAAACACCTGCAGGGAGGTTTGCTGGCCCAGCTGGCTCAAGGCTGCGCCCAACGGCTGGGCCCGAATATGGATGCCATCGGCCGCGTAGGCGGCAGGCAACGCAGCACTGACAGCCAACGCCAGGGCCAGTGGAGCCCAGCAGGCGAGTTTAGTCTGGCTCACTTTATTGTTGTACACGGCGAGTTTTTTCACGTCGAACCTAATCCTGTGATCGCAAGGGTGTGCGGCTGTTAATGCAAACCAGTTGCAGTTACAGGAGAAGACGAAGAACTCGAAAAAAACCTGAATCTCAGCGCGAAATAATTTCCTGACTGCCGTCCGGCAAGGCACGCACCGCGACCGGCAGGATGTGCGGCAAGGCTTTGAGCAAGGCGTCGGTGTCGCTGGAGTTGAACACGCTGGTCAGGCGCAGGTTGCTGACCGCAGCCGTGTTGACCCGCAACGGTTGCTCGCGGTAGCGCGACACTTCCCGCACCACTTCGCCGAGGGTGGCGTTGTTGAACACCAACTTGCCGCTGCGCCAGGCCGTCAGCTCATCGGCATTCACCGCATACGCCGCTGCGACTTGCCCACGGGGATCGACATGCGTGCCCCGCCCTGCCGTGAGCGTGACGATTTGAGCCGACGCGCGCCCCTGTACCTTGACCGTGCCGGCCTCGACCACCACGCGGGTCTGGTCGTCATCGCGGCGCACATCAAAACGCGTACCGGTAACCGTCACCTGCCCGGCCCCGGCAGCGACGATAAACGGCCGATGGGCGTCATGTTCGACGCTGAACATGGCTTCGCCCTGCTTCAGCTCGACGCTGCGCCGCCCCTTTTCATAGTGCACTGCGACGACGCTGCGGCTGTTGAGGTCCATCGTCGAACCGTCGGGCAAGGCCACCTGGCGATGCTCGCCCAGGCGAGTGCTGAACTGCGCGCTGTAGGGTTTCGGGTGATCAAGCGTGCTGAGTAATCCCAACCCCAAGGCAGCGGCGACCACACTCGCGGCGACGGCATAACGCCAGATTGCCCGGCGCTCAGGGCGCTCCACCGGTACGTCGCACAAGGCCTGCAAACGCGCCTTGGGCAACAGGTCGGTGGCGCTCCACATGCCTTGCAGCAGGTCAAATTCGTATTGGTGCTCCGCACACTCAGTGCGCCAGGCGTCGAAACGTTGGCGCTCTTCGACGCTCAACTCGGCCTCTTGCAGGCGTACAAACCATTGCGCGGCTTCGTCGCGAGAACGGTTATCCATGAGGGAAGATCCTGTTTCAAAGCGGGTCATGGAGCCATCGTATCCAGGCGGTCACGCAGATGCCGCAAGGTGCGGATCATATACTTTTCCACCATGTTTTTTGACAGCCCAAGGCGTACGGCGATTTCCTGCTGGGTAAGGCCCTCGATCTTCTGCCAGATGAAAACCTTGCGGCAGTTGACTGGCAACTCGGCCAAGGCCCGCTCGACAGAGCCCGCCAACTGGATCGCGTGCATGAAATGCTCCGGGTCGCCGCTATGGGGCGAACGCTGATCAAAGGCTTCCAGCGCCTCGCGGCGATCTTCGCGACGGTAAGCGTCAACGGCGATATTACGTGCTGTTTGATGCAGATAAGCGCGCGGTTGCTCAACCTCGGTCGAACGTGACTCGAGCACCCGTACGAAGGTGTCGTGGGCCAGATCTTCGGCCTGATGACGGTTTTTCAGGCGACGTGTCCAGGTGCCGATCAACTCTTCGTAATGCTCGAAAAAGCCTGTTCTGCGGGGCGGCTGAGGAATCATCGCGAGAGCACTGGAGAGGCGGGGCGTGAATAGTAATGCTTCCTATTAAGCGGGGCAATTGAATCCCGGCGCGTTACTGACGATCGAGGTCTGCGTCCCGAAACTCGAAGCCCTGCTCAATGACGTCGTTAGAGTCCAGGCCTATCTGTACCTTGAATTCACCCGGCTCGGCGGCGTAGCGCAATTGGGCGTCGTAAAACTTCAAATCATTTTCATCCAGAGTGAACGTGACGAGTGTGCGTTCTCCCGCCTTGAGCATCACTTTCTGAAAACCTTTCAGCTCTTTGACCGGTCGGCTGATGGAGGCCACCACATCCTGCAGATAAAGCTGGACCACCGTATCGCCTGCCCGCGTGCCGGTGTTAGTCAGCTCGACACTGACGTCAAGTCGGTCTCCTCGGCGCAAAATGGGCGTGGACAACAGCAGCTTCGACAGTTTGAACCGGGTGTAGCTCAAGCCATAGCCAAAGGGATAGAGCGGCGTCTCGTCTTCGTCGATGTACTGCGTGGTGTACTTATAGGGCGCAACGTTGTTGTAGGGCCGGCCAGTGTTTAAGTGGTTGTAGTACATCGGGATCTGGCCAACGGATCGGGGGAAGGTCATCGGCAGTTTCCCCGATGGGTTGTAGTCGCCGAACAGCACATCAGCAACGGCATTCCCCCCTTCGGTGCCGCTGTACCAGGTTTCCAACAGCGCGCTGGCCTGGGTTTGCTCCAACGTCAGGTCCAACGGACGGCCGTTCACAAGGACAATCACCAGCGGTTTACCCAATGCCCTCAAGCGCCTGAGTAACTGTTTTTGACTGGCAGGCAAGTCGATGCGCGCGCGACTGGTCGCTTCATCGTTAAACCCCCAAGGCTCGCCGACCACCGCCACAATGACATCAGCCCGGCGGGCGATCGCTACCGCTTCGTTCAAGCGTTCGTTCGACGACCGAGGGTCGATATCCAAGGGGGACTTGTATTGCTTCATACGTGCGATCAACGCCGTGTCGTCGCTGACATTGGCGCCTCTGGCATAGAGCAGCGTCGCTTTGCCCGCAACGGCGCGGGCGACTCCTTCATGGATGCTCACCACGCGCGTGTCTTCACAATCGCCACAATAACTGCCCAGCAGATCCCGCCGGCTTTTGGCCAAAGGGCCGACCAAAGCGATTGTGCCCTGCTTGCGCAACGGCAGGGTTTGGCGGTGATTTTTCAACAACACGAAGGTTTTTCGGGCAACCGTGCGGGCCACATCGCGCTGCAACCGAGACTCAATGGGCGGTAACGGCGCTGGATTGAGTTTGCGATAAGGGTCGTCGAATAACCCCATGTCATATTTGATACCCAGGACCCGGCGCACGGCCGTATCCAGAACCTCTACCGGCACTTTTCCCGATCTGACCGACCCTGGCAACGTCTCCACATTTGCACTGTCGCACAGCGCCATCTCGACACCGGATCGCAATGCCAAGGCAGCCGCATGGCTTGGATCAATTGCCACACCATGGTCAACCAAATTACCTATTGCGCCGCAGTCTCCCAGGGTCACGCCGGCGAATCCCCATTCATGCCGCAACACGTCCCGGATCAACCAGGGATTGGCCATGGCCGGAACGCCGCCTATGCTATTGAGCGCGATCATCACCACACCAGCACCTGCTTCGACGGCAGCGCGATACGGCGGGAAGTAATACTGATACATATTAGCCGTGCTCATATCGACACTGTTGTAATCCCTGCCCCCCTCCACTGCGCCATACAAGGCGAAATGTTTGACAGTTGCCATCAAGCTGTCAGCGGCAGCAAGGTCCTTGCCTTGATAGGCCTCGACCACGGTCTTGGTGATGCGTGAAACCAGGAAAGGGTCCTCGCCGTAGCCTTCAGAGACTCTGCCCCAGCGAGGGTCGCGAGCGATATCGACCATAGGGCTAAAGGTCAGATTGATACCCTCGGCACTTGCCTCCTCGGCACTGATCCTGCTCGCCAGGGCTATAGCCCGCATATCCCAACTCGCAGCGAGGGCCAAACTGACCGGAAAGATTGTGTGCAACCCATGGTCCACGTCCTGAGCAAACAGCAACGGTATCTTCAACCGACTGCGCTCCACGGCAATACGCTGCAAGACATGCCCATACGGGGCAAAGGGCACGCCACCGAGCCCGCCAACCGTGCCCTTGGCAATCAGCTCCGGACCATTGGAGTCGAGATCAATAGCGTCCAGGTCGAGCATGTTCAATTGGCCAACCTTTTCGTCGAGCGTCATTTGACCTAAAAGGTTGTCGATAAAAACGCCCTTCGAAGCGTTCTCCTGTGCGCCAACGCCGAAAGGACAAAGGCAAAGGCAAATAAACAGCCCAAGTAACCAATGGGGGTTCATGACGTCTTTCCTATGGGCCGCGAAATGCCGTCAGGCTCATCCTGCTGACAGCGCACGTCTACTGTCAGAACTAACAGCTCGCGGCCCATGCTGCGGCGCCACACCGCCAAAACAGAGGATGAACTTCCTCGCCGCGCCGTCAGTCAGCAGAAAGGACTCTCATAAAACGGTGGGTGGGCGATGCAGATTTCATTGCAACAACAAGTGGCCCTGGTCACCGGCGCCAGTTCCGGCATCGGCGCTGGCGCTGCCAAGGCCCTGGCTGAGGCGGGAGCGGCCGTGGTGCTCAATTACAACTCCCAGGCGGCACCGGCCGAGGCCCTCGCTGCCCAGATCAACGCCGACGGCGGTCGAGCGGTGGCCATCGGTGGTGATGTGTCAAAAGAGGCCGACGTGGAACGCCTGTTCGCGCAGACCCTCGACACCTTCGGCCACCTGGACATTCTGGTCGCCAACTCCGGCCTGCAAAAAGACGCCAACCTGGTCGACATGACCCTCGACGACTGGAACAGCGTGATCGGCGTCAACCTCACCGGCCAGTTCCTGTGCGCCCGCGCCGCCGTACGTATCTTCAATCGCCAAGGTGTGCGCGAAGGCGTGTCGCGCGCAGCCGGCAAGATCATTCATATGAGTTCGGTGCACCAAATCATCCCGTGGGCCGGGCACGTAAATTACGCAGCCTCCAAAGGTGGCGTCGAGATGCTGATGCGCACCCTGGCCCAGGAAGTCAGTGAGCAGCGCATCCGCATCAATGGCATTGCACCGGGAGCGATTCGTACGGCGATCAACCGTGCGGCCACTGAAGGCGCGGCGCTGAAGGCGTTGTTGAAGCTGATTCCCTATGGCCGGGTCGGCGACGTGGAAGACGTCGCCAATGCAGTGGTCTGGCTGGCGAGCGACGCCTCCGATTACGTGGTCGGCAGTACCCTGTTCATCGATGGCGGCATGAGCCTTTATCCGGAGTTTCGTGGCAATGGTTGATTTCAAGAACGAACCCCAAAGCGCGATTGATGCCCACGGCATCATCGGTGATATGCGCAGCGCCGCGCTGGTCAATGACACCGGCAGCATCGACTTTTTCTGCTGGCCGGAATTCGACAGCCCGTCGATCTTTTGCTCGCTGCTGGACACGCCTGAGGCCGGGGCTTTCCAGCTCACCCCCGACCTGCCAAACGCCCGCCGTGAGCAAATCTATTTGCCCGACACCAACGTCCTGCAGACCCGGTGGCTGAGCGATGAAGCGGTGGTGGAAATCACCGACCTGCTGGCGGTCACCGAAGAAATCGATGACCTGCCGCTGTTGATTCGCCGGGTGCGCGTTGTCAGCGGCAAGGCCACGATGCATCTGCGCTGCGCCGTGCGCCATGACTACGCGCGCGCGGCGACGCACGCCGTGGCCGACAACGGCGGCGTGCTGTTCACCGCCGATGGCCAGCCTGGCCTGCGCCTGGTCGGCAGCCACCCGTTAAGCCTCGACGATGATGCAGCAGTCGCCAGCTTTACCCTGACCCAGGAGCAAGGCGCGGAATTTGTCCTCGGCGGTGAGGACGATCTGCGCGTGACCAACCACTGTACCGACCTGTACCTGGCGCGCACCCTGAAGTTCTGGCGCAGCTGGATCGCGCAGTCGAATTACCGCGGGCGCTGGCGCGAAATGGTCAACCGCTCGGCCCTGGCGCTCAAGCTGCTGACCTCACGCAAACATGGCGCCATCATCGCTGCCGCGACCTTCGGCCTGCCGGAAACACCCGGTGGCGAACGCAACTGGGACTACCGCTACACGTGGATCCGCGACGCCTCGTTTACCGTCTACGCATTCATGCGCCTGGGCTTTACCGAGGAAGCCAACAGCTACATGCGCTGGCTCAAAGGCCGGGTCAGTGACTGCTGCGGCCAGCCGACCAAAATCAACATCCTCTACGGCATAGACGGTCGCCAGGAACTGCCGGAAACCGAGCTGGATCACTTCAGCGGGCATGGTGGCGCCAAGCCCGTGCGCGTCGGCAACGAGGCCTTCGACCAGGTCCAGCTGGATATCTACGGCGAGCTGATGGACGCGGTGTACCTGGTTAACAAATACGGCGAAGCGATCTCCCACGAAGGCTGGAAACACACGGTGGAAGTCGCCGACCAGGTGTGCGAAATCTGGAATCAGAAGGATGTCGGTATCTGGGAAATGCGCGGCGAGCAGCATCATTTCCTGCACTCACGCCTGATGTGCTGGGTGGCATTGGACCGCGCAATCCGCCTGGCCTCCAAACGCTCGCTGCCCGCCCCGTTCGCGCGCTGGGATCAGACGCGGCAGGCGATTTATGCGGATATCTGGAGCAACTTCTGGAACGAAGAACGCGGGCACTTTGTGCAACATATCGGCAGCACTGCCCTCGATGGCTCGATGTTGCTGATGCCGCTGGTGCGCTTCGTCGCGGCCACTGACCCACGCTGGCTGTCGACATTGGAGGCGATCCAGAAAAGCCTGGTGCGCGACGGCATGGTGTATCGCTACCGCAACGACGACAGCCAGATCGACGGCTTGCAAGGCACCGAAGGCGCGTTCGCCGCCTGCTCGTTCTGGTACGTCGAATGCCTGGCGCGGGCCGGTCAAGTCGAAACAGCCCACCTGGAGTTCGAACAACTGCTGCGCTACGCCAACCCCCTGGGGTTGTACGCCGAGGAGTTCGACAGCCAGGCCCGGCACCTGGGCAATACGCCGCAAGCGCAGAGCCACCTGGCGCTGATCAGCGCGGCGACCTTTCTGGACCGCAAACTCAGCGGCGAGAAGACCGTCTGGCAACCCTGAACGGGGCGCCGCCAGAGAACCCTGGCCGGTGGTGAAAATCGCCGGCCTGCTGGTTACCGCTTCAGACCAGCAAAGCGATTGCCCACAAGTACAGCCCCCATCGTGATTCGCTTTCGGCTAGAGTTCCAGCACCTTCGGCCACCTCGTTCGAGCGCATCATGACCCCACTCGCCCCACTGCTTTATGTGCGCACGTCCATGCTGGATGTGGCCTATGAAACCCACGGCCCCGACGACGGTGAGCCGGTTATTCTGTTGCATGGTTTCCCCTACGACCCACGCGGCTACGATGAGATTGCGCCGGCCCTGGCCGCGCGCGGGTGCCGGGTGTTAGTGCCCTACCTGCGCGGTTATGGCCCGACGCGGTTTATCGATGAACAGGTGATGCGTTCGGGCCAACAGGCGGCGCTGGCCAAGGACTTGCTGGATTTCATGGATGCGCTGCGTATCCCGCGAGCGACCCTGGCAGGCTATGACTGGGGTGGGCGTGCCGCCTGTATCGTCGCGGCACTGTGGCCGGAGCGGGTGCGCGGGTTGGTGACCGGCGATGGCTACAACATTCAGGATATCGCCCAGTCGCCGACGCCGAGCGCCCCGGAGACTGAGCATAGGCTGTGGTATCAGTTCTACTTTCACACCCAGCGCGGCGTCGACGGTCTGACCGCCAATCGTCGCGAGCTCTGCCAGTTATTGTGGCAGCTGTGGTCGCCGACCTGGGCCGAAGGACCGGCCCAGTATGACAAGAGCGCGCCGTCGTTTGATAACCCGGACTTTGTTGAGGTGGTGATTCATTCCTACCGCCACCGTTTCATGTACGTCCCCGGCGACCCGGCGCTGGAGCCCATCGAGCGAGCCCTGGCGTTGCAGCCGTGCATTTCGGTGCCGAGCATCTCGTTATGCGGCGCCGATGATGGCGTGGGCCCAGCCCCGGTTGAGGATGACGATGTGGAACATTTCACCGGCGTTTATCGACGCGAAGTCTTGCCCGGCGTCGGTCACAATATTCCCCAGGAAGCACCGCTGACGACCCTTGCAGCGATTTGCGAATTGCTGGATCGGACGTAACGTCAGCGTGCTGCCGCGCGCTTGAAACTGACGACACCAACCTGCGTGGCACGAGCGACAGGACTGGGCGAAACACATCATTTCATCTTCTGAAAGCGCCGGCTCTGAAAGCGCTGCGATAACTCATTACCTGGGTTCAACCCGGTACGGTTTGATTCAGGCCGGTTGGCAGAAGCGTTCACGATAGGCCTGGGGCGTAACGTCCAGCGCGCGCAGAAAACTGCGGCGCAGGGTCTCCTCACAACCGAAACCACACTGCACGGCGATGCGCTTGACCGAGGCGGTGCTGTCGGCCAACTGTCGGCGCGCGGCGTCGACGCGTATCAACTCGACCGCACGCGCCGGGGTTTGCCCGGTTTCAGCGCGATAGTGGCGTACGAAACTGCGTTCGCTCATGCCCGCCTGGGCAGCCAGTGTGGGAATGTTCAGATCGAGGCTGAGGTTTTCGGCGATCCAGGCGTGCAAATCGGCGAAGCGAGTGTCGCCTTTTTGCAGGGACAAGGCCGCGCTGAATTGGGATTGGCCCCCCGGGCGCTTGAGAAACACCACCAGATGCCGCGCGACTTCCAGGGCGACGGCCCGACCAAGGTCCTCCTCCACCAGGGCCAGGCACAGGTCGATGCCGGCCGTTACACCGGCAGAGGTCCACACCGCGCCTTGCTGGATGAAAATCGGGTTGGACTCCACCGTCAGCAAAGGGTACTTGCGCGCCAGTTCTTCACAGCGGGTCCAGTGGGTGGCCACCCGACAGCCATCGAGCAAGCCGCTGGCGGCCAGCAAAAAAGCGCCCGTGCATACCGAGGCCATGCGCCGGGTGTGCTGGGCTTTTTGCTTCACCCACGCCACCAACTCAGCGTCTTCGGCGGCACCGTACACACCCCAGCCGCCGGCGATTACCAGCGTATCGCACGGTGTGTCGGCCGCCGGCAAAGGCTCGGCCAACAGCGCCAAGCCAGCGGAGGTCATCACCGGCGTTGTCTGCGCGGCGATCACCGAGGCCGCGTAGGGCAATGGCAAACCGCGCTGACGCGCCAGGTCGTTGGTCGAGGCGAACACCTGCAGCGGCCCGGTTACGTCGAGCACCTGGGCGTTATCAAACGCGAGTACGTGGATTATTCGAGTCATGATTGGCGTAATTGGTGGGCTTAATGGCGTATACGCCAAAGCCTAGGCCTCTAGAGTGAAGCCGTCTACCTCTCGTGTAATCGGAGTTTCACTCATGACCCTGCAGATCGGTTTTCTCTTGTTTCCCGGTATCCAGCAACTGGACCTCACCGGCCCCTATGACGTGTTGGGCTCACTGCCGGATGTGGCGCTGCACCTGCTGTGGAAAGACTTGGCGCCGGTCACGTCCAGCACCGGGCTGGTGTTCACCCCGACCATGACCTATGCCGATTGCCCGCGCCTGGATGTGATTTGCGTGCCCGGCGGAGCCGGTGTCGGCGCGTTGATGGAGGACCCGCACACCCTGGATTTCCTCAAGGACCAGGCACAGACCGCGCGCTACGTAACATCGGTATGCACCGGTTCGCTGGTACTCGGCGCGGCGGGTTTGCTGCGCGGCCGCAAGGCCACCACGCATTGGGCTTACCACGACCTGCTCGCCCCGCTCGGCGCGATTGCGGTGCAGGCGCGGGTGGTGCGTGACGGCAACCTGTTTACCGGGGGTGGCATCACCGCCGGGATCGACTTCGCCCTGACCCTGGCCGCCGAGTTGTACAGCGAGGACGTCGCGCAACGCGTGCAACTACAGATCGAATACGCACCGGCGCCGCCCTTCGACGCGGGCAGCCCGCAGACCGCCCCCAAGCACGTACTGGAGGACGCCAACCAGCGCACGGCGGAGTCGCGTCGGGTGCGTGCCGAGGTGGTGGCACGCGCCGCTGCACGGCTGCGCTGATTTGCCCGCCCCCTCTCATCAGCGCCCGGCCCGTTAATCGGACCTGGCGCCGCGGTAGCGCACGAAGAAAAGGCTGAATGCGCGAAATCGATCATTTCTTCCACGTCAACCGTCCGAGCGCGCGACCGGTAAAGTAGTCAAACGGATACAAACAAAAAATTGCGCTGAGACTTTTGAATAAAAATCCCCTGGTCGGCACCAGCGCTCAGAAGTGACAGATTCAGCGCGACGCCCAGGCCGGCTGCACGGCTTTTTGGGCCACTTTACAGCCAGTTTCACGAATTTTACGCGTGCGTTTGCAACGCCGCCCATCCCGGCTATAACGCCCATTTCAGGGCACTTGGCGCGCCTTTCAAAACCCTCCCTGTCCCTCTTTCCTACCTCCATCCAAAAAAGGTTTTACTGCCCGGCAGGAAAATTCTCACATTTGTTTCTACACTCAAAATCACACCCAAATAACGAGTGAACTGACAAGGAAAGTCAACAAAATGACACATAAGAAGACTAAACAAGGTGTCTGCGGCAGCCCATCCGAAAAAAAGTCAAGTTATTGACAAGGCCAGCAAAAAGGCGTTTTCTCTGACTGACAAAGCCAATAGCCAGAAAACTCCTTTAGCCACTGCCCCCACGCATTTCCTTCGTTTCGGAAGAGAAAGGCTTGCGTTTTACCCAGCGTTGCCATCGTTCGCATGCCCTCAAAAGCAGCGAAACAGAGAGCCTGGAGTGCAATGAGGGATGTTTTTATGCGAGAAAAGTCGTCAGTCGTAAGCCTGTTTCTGACCCGTGCGGGTTTTGTTGAATTTTTTGTGGTTTTCGTCAAATTGGTACACGGCCTGACTGCTATCTTGCCACCGCTGGTCCTGGTATTTTTCCTCGACACAATGGCCCCTCAGTTGCGTGCGCACTTCCTCGGCCTGCTGCTGTTTTTTGCAGTGCTGAGCGTGATTCTTTTCCATGCACTGGGGATCTATTCAGAGGAGTTGTTCAGCAATCGTCTGCGCCTGCGGACCAGCATCGTGGCCTGGTCCTCGGCGTTCTGCATCTTGCTGTTCATGTACCAGATCCTGCAGTTTTTCCCGCAATTGACGCCGCGCAACCTGGTGGCGTGGTACTTCGCCAGCCTCGGGCTGTTCTGCCTTGAGCGCCTGGTGATGCTGCGCCTGTATCGCAACCTGATGCGCAAAGGCAAATACCTGCAACGTACGGTGATTTTGGGCTTCACCGACACCGCCGTGCACGTCGCCGACCACCTGCAACGCAACGGCGATATCCGTTCCGGCCTGATCGGTTTTATCGATGACCGCACCGAGCGCATTCCCAAGGAATTGAGTCGTCTGCCCTTACTGGGCAATACCCGTGACCTGGAAAAGCTGATCCGTGCCGAACAGGTCAACCAAGTGATGATCTGCTTGCCGTGGGCCGCCGAGCAACGCATCCACGGGCTGGTCAATCGCCTGCGCCAGATGTCGGTGAACGTGATGCTGGTGCCCGACATGGCGGCCTTGCGCTATGGCCACAGCCGCATCACCGACGTGGGCGGCATTTTGATGTTCAACACCTCGCAGTTGCCGCTGCGCGGTTGGTCGCCATTCATCAAGCGCTGTGAAGATTTGCTGCTGGCCAGCATTGCCTTGGTGGCGCTGTCGCCAGTGATGGTGCTGACGGCAATCGCCATCAAGCTCGACTCCAAAGGCCCGGTGCTGTTTCGCCAGAACCGCTTCGGCTACAACGACAACGAGATTCGCGTGTTCAAATTCCGCTCGATGTTCACCGACCAGAGCGACTTCACCGCCGAGCAACAGACCACTCGCCAAGACCCGCGCATCACCCGTGTGGGCCGCATCATTCGCAAGACCAGCATTGACGAGCTGCCGCAGTTATTCAATGTGCTGCTGGGCAATATGTCCATGGTCGGCCCGCGCCCCCACGCCACTGCGACCAAGGCCGCCGGTATTCCGTTCGAAGTCGCGGTGAGCGAGTACAGTTCGCGGCATCGGGTCAAGCCGGGCATCACCGGCTGGGCGCAGATCAACGGCTACCGGGGTGAAACCGATACCCTGATCAAGATCCAGAAACGTGTCGAGTACGACCTGGAGTACATCTCCAAGTGGTCGGTGTGGTTTGACTTGTACATCGTCTTCATGACGATCCCGGCCGTCCTCTCCACCAAGGAAGTCTATTGATGAATACCCTCAACGGATTAATTCCCTGCATTATTTCCGGTGGCTCGGGCACACGGCTGTGGCCGGTTTCCCGTCAGAACATGCCCAAGCCCTTCATGCGCATGCGTGACGGCCAGAGCCTGTTGCAAAAGACTTTCCAGCGCGCGGCCAAACTGCCCGGCGTGGAAAGCGTGCTGACCGTGACCAACCGCGACCTGCTGTTTCGCACCCTGGATGACTACCGCGCAGTCAACAAGGCTCACCTGCCCCTGGACCTGTTGCTGGAACCGTTCGGCCGCAACACGGCGGCGGCCATTGCAGTGGCCGCCCTGCATGTGCAGGCGCATTTTGGCGACGACGCGCAGTTGCTGGTAATGCCCGCCGACCATTTGATTCTCAATGAAGTCGCGTTCGCCGAAGCGGTGGTCCAGGCCCGCGACCTGGCCGAAGCCGGCTACCTGGTCACCTTCGGCATTCAGCCCGACCACCCGGAAACCGGCTTCGGCTACATCGAAAAAGGCGATGCGCTGGGCACCGGCTTCCGGGTCAAACGTTTTGTCGAGAAACCCGACCTGGCCACCGCGCAAGGCTACCTCGACGGCGGCAAGCACCTGTGGAATGCCGGCATGTTCTGCTTCAAGGCCAGCACCCTGGTCGACGAACTCGCCGCCCATGCCCCCGATGTGCTGACCGCGGCCAACGCGGCACTGGAACACAGCCATGACCTGCAAAACAAAACCTCGCGCCAGCGTGAACTGGACCCTGACGCATTCGGCAGCGCGCCGGATATCTCCATCGACGTCGCGTTAATGGAGAAATCCAAGCAAGTCGCCGTCGTGCCGTGCGACATCGGCTGGAGCGACATCGGTTCCTGGGAAGCCTTGCGCCAACTCACACCCAGCGACGCGCATGGCAACCAGGTCAATGGCGAAGCGATTTTGCATGACGTGCACAACTGCTACATCGACTCGCCCAAGCGCGTACTCGGCGCCGTCGGCGTGCGCGACCTGATCATCGTCGACACCCCCGATGCGCTGCTGATCGCCGACGCCCACCGCAGCCAGGACGTGCGTTTTATCGTCGCCGAACTCAAGCGTCAGAATCATCCCGCGTACAGCCTGCACCGCACCGTCACGCGGCCGTGGGGCACCTACACCGTGCTGGAGGAAAGCACCCGGTTCAAGATCAAGCGCATCGTGGTCAAGCCCCAGGCATCGCTGTCGTTGCAAATGCACCATCACCGCAGCGAGCACTGGGTGGTGGTCAGCGGCGCCGCCCAGATCACCAATGGCGACCGCGAATTTCTGATCAACGCCAACGAGTCCACCTACATCCCGGCCGGGCACAAGCACCGCTTGACCAACCCCGGCATCATCGACCTGGTGATGATTGAGGTGCAAAGCGGTGAGTACCTGGGCGAGGACGACATCGTGCGCTTTGACGACATCTACGGGCGTGCGCCCCTTGACGTGAAAAAGTGACATGCGTACTTCGTTGATCATCCCGACCCGCAACGCGTCCAGTCACCTGGCGCGCCTGCTGCCTGCGCTGAAAATGCAGACCCTGCAACCGGACGAAATGCTGGTGGTCGACAGCGCCTCCAGCGATGACACCGTGGCGCGGTTTCGCGACTTCGGCGCCCGGGTCGAGGTGATCGACGCGCGGGACTTCAACCACGGCGGCACGCGCCGCTGGGCCAGTGAACAGGTGGGTGGTGATGCGCTGATCATGATGACTCAGGACGCGATCCCCGACAGCCCCGAGACCTTCGCCAACCTGCTTGACGAATTGCAGCAAGACCCGCGCAGCGGCGTGGCGTACGGCCGGCAATTGCCACACCCCGGCGCCGGTGTGCTGGGCGCGCAGTCGCGGCATTTCAACTACCCGGCCCAGAGTCGCAGCAAGCGCCTGGCCGATGCGCCGGAGCTGGGCATCAAGACCTGCTTCAGCTCCGACTCTTTTTGCGTCTACCGACGCAGCGCATTGCAGGCCGTCGGCGGCTTTCCCGTCGATGTGATCGGCAGCGAAGACGCCTACGTCGCTGCGCGCATGCTTCTCCAGGACTACACAGTGCGCTACGCCGCCACCGCGCGGGTGTATCACTCCCACGATTACCGACTCATGGATGAGTTTCACCGCTACTTCGACATTGGCGTGTTCTACGGTCGCGAGACGTGGATTCGCCAGGCCTTTGGCGACGCAGGTGGTGAAGGTAAACGCTATGTACTGGCTGAGATCGCGGCCTTGCGCGCAGCCGGTGCATTGCACCGCGTACCCGAAGTACTGGTGCGCAGCGCGTTCAAGCTGCTCGGCTATCGGCTGGGCCAGTTGGAACGCCGGCTCCCCCTCGCCCTCAAGCGGCGCATCAGCATGTTCCCCGGTTATTGGAGGTGAGCATCATGACCCACAGGAAGTCCCCCTTGATGAAAAGAACCTTGCTCGTCCTGGCCATGATGGCGTTGGCCGCCTGCAATACGCCCGCACGCATCGTCCCACCGGACGACAAGACCATCGAAGACGGCAAGCGCGCCCTCGACCAACTCGCACAGCTGCCAGTGGCCGTGGAACGCATCCGCGTCGGCGACCAGCTGCGTATCGTGCGTGATGCCGGGGAGATGCCGACCTTGTCCGCGTTCAACGTCAGCACGATTTACGAGCTGACGCTGTACACGGTGCAAACGGACGGCAAGATCAATTACCCGTTCCTGGGCCCGATCCAGGTCGCCGGTCGCCAACCCTCGGAACTGGCCAGCGAGCTGACCAACAAGCTGGCGCCGGTGTACCGCGAGCCACGGGTGACGGTGAACATCAACCAGGCTCCGGGTAACTCGGTGATCGTCGGCGGCGCGGTGAACAACCCGACCGCAGTGCAGATCGGCACGGCCAACACCCTGGAGCAAGCCATTGTCGGCGCCGGCGGGGTGAACCCCTCGGGCGATGCGAGCATGGTTGCACTGCTGCGTGAAGATGCCCAAGGCGCCTATCACGCCTACTTCCTGGATTTCAGCCAATACCTCAAACCCGGTCCCAACGGGCGTAAATCGGTGCGCCTGCAACGCGGGGATGTGGTGTTCGTACCTAAATCCAACGTGGGCGAGCGGATCCAAGGCGTGGACACCTACTTGAACCAACTGATCCCGTTCACCAAGTCGATCGGGGTTGGCTACAACTACACGCGAACCAGCAGCAGTTCCAGTAACTAAAGGAGCGACATCCCATGATCGAGATCCGTTCTTTTCGTGATCTTCTGCGCCTGTTCTTCATCTTCCGGCAAGAGTTCAAACTGGCCGCCATCGCGGCGCTGGTGATCATTCTGCTGGGTGCATTTTTGCTGCCGGCCAAGTACGAATCCACCGCGCGCCTGTTGGTCAAGCCGGGGCGTGATTCCACCTTGCCGATCGAGATCAGCAACCGTCAGGCGCTGGTGATGCCCAGCACCCAGCGCGACCCGATTGTCGACGAGGAACGCTTGCTGACCGGGCGCCCGATTGTGCGCACCGTCGCCGAGCATTATCTGGAACTGATCGACAACGCGCCGCCGCCTGAAGGCTTCTGGAAGCGCACCAAGTACTACGTCAAGGCCGGCGTGGGTGCGGTGTTCGATGGTATTCGCGTGGTACTTGAAACCGTTGGCATTGTGGAAAAAACCACGCCGGTGGAACGCCTGGCCGCGAGCCTGGAAAAAAACTTCGAGGTCAGCCACGCCGCAGGTTCCACGGTGATGGATATCAGCTTCAGGTGGGGCGACCCGGAAATTGCCCAGGCCGTGGTCAAGGACTGGGTCGAGACCTACATCACCGAACGCACCCAGGCGCTGGGTCGCAAGAGCCTGTACGCGTTCTATGAAGGTCAGGTGAACACCAGCGCCACCGAGATCAAGAGCTATAAGGAGCAGATCCTCAAGCACTTGAATGAGATCGGCGCGGCGAGCATCACTGATCGCCTGGAAGACTTGTCCGAACGCATCAACGTGCTGCGCGGCGAGACCTTCAACACCAGCCGCCTGATCGCCTCGTCCGACAGCGCGCTGCAGAGCACACGCGATCAACTGAAAACCCAACCCAAGGAAGTCACCACCGTACGCCAGATCGCGCTGAACCCGCAGCAGCAGGATTTGCGTCGCCTGCTGAACCAGAAGCTGTTGGAAAAAGCCGACATGATGCGCACCTACACCGACAACGCGCCGCCGGTCAAAGCCCTGGATGCGTCGATTCGTGCGATGCAAGCCCAGGTCGCCAGTGAGAGCAACACGGTGCAATCTTCCGAAAACCGTGCGCCGAACACCCTGGAAATCCACTTGCAGCGCGTGCTGCTGGACGAGTCGAGCAACAACCTGGCGCTGCGCACCCAACTTGTGCAGCAGCAAAAACAACTGGTGAACCTCGAAGCCCAACGCAAAGAGGCCATGGAGATCGAACCGGAACTGGCGCGTCTGGCACGCGAGCTGAGCGCTACCGAACGCAACTACGCGCTGTACGTGGACAACCTGGAAAAATCACGCATCGACCGTGAACTGGACAAGAGCCAGATCAGCAATATTGCGGTGATCGAAGAAGCCACCCTGAACCCGGGTCGCATCTTTCCGAAAACCCTGGTGATGCTGCTACTCGCGATTCCGTTTGCCATCGTCGTCGGTTTGCTGGTGATTTACCTGTGCTACCTGTTGGACCAGCGTATTCATGACGGCGGCCTGGTGGAGCGCAAGTTCGGTCTGCCACTGTGGACCACGTTGCCGGAGCTGGACACCAGCACCGCGCAAAGTACCAACGCGTTCAATGCGAGTATTTACCGGCTGTACGGGTTGCTGCAGTTGGACCGTATTGCCGAGCGAGGCATGACCCTGGGGCTGACCTCGGCGCGTCATGGTGAAGGGGTGACCTTCGTGGTCGAGCAACTGCGCCAATTGCTGCAGGAAAACGGCATTGCCGTGCGGGTCGGCGGCGCGGAGCCTGCTGCACCGGGCGAACTGGTGCTGCTGGATGCCTCGGCGCTGCTGGATAACCGCGATGCGTTTATCAACCTGCGCCGTGCCGACTTGATCGCCCTGGTGGTAGAAGCGCAAAAAAGCACGGTGCCGGTGGTGGAACACGCCCTGTCGATCCTCAACACGGCGTTCGGCAAGGTGGATGGCATCATCATCAACCGACGCAAATTCGAAGTGCCGGCCAAGGTGCTTAAAACGATCGCCAAGTACCGGGGAGCGTTCTGATGCACATCGCCTTGCTTGCGCCTTTGCCTCCGGAAAAAAATGGTATCGCCGACTACGCGAACCATTTCAAGACGGCATTGGAACAGCTGGGCGTGACGGTGGCGACACCGTTGAGTGGCGTGGAAGGCACTAGCGAAGCGATCAAACAGGCCATCGCCGCGTTCGACTGGCACAGCGTGGACCTGGTCCACGCTGAGCTGGGTGGCGGCCGGCTTGGGGAGTTTCTGGCCCTGCGCGAGTTGCGCAAGGCTTACCCCAGGCTACCGCTGACCGCCACCGTGCATGACCCGGAACGCATGGTGTGGCGGCGCGAGCACCTGCCCTTCCCGCTGAACCTGCTGCAACATTTGCCCAGCCCATTGCCGCAGGCGGCCGTGGTGCTCGCCGACCCGCTCACCTTGCGCGAAGAGCGCCATGTCGCCCAGGGCCTGACGCGGCTGATTACCCTGACCCGCCTCGGCGCTGATTGCCTGAGCCAGCGCATGCACCTGCCGACCGGCAAAGTGGCGGTTATCAACCACGCCAACCTGGCGATTGCACCGGCGCCCTTACCGCCGCTGGACACCTTACACCTGCTGTATTTCGGTTTTATCTACCGTGGCAAAGGCATTGAAGACCTGTTGCAGGCCCTCGCCGATGTGTTCAAGCAAGCCCCCGAATTGCGTGACCGTGTGCGCCTGACCCTGGCCGGTGGCACGGCCGCCGAAATGGCGTTTGGCGCAGGCGGCAACTACCTGGAACAGTTGAACAGCCAGATTGCCGAACTCGGCCTGGCGGGCGCCATCGACTGGCGGCTGAACTTGCCGGCCAGCGAGATTGCCCAAACCATCCAAGCACACCACGTGATGGTGCTGCCGTACCGCGAATCGAAGAAGCTCGGCCTGCTGGGGCGCCAACGCGGCACCAGTGGCGCGCTGTCCTGGGCCGCCGCCTGTGGGCGCGGGGCAATCACCTCGGATGCGCGGGCGTTTGCCGAAGAGGTCGCCAGTGGCAATGGCGCGATCTATCCCCAAGGCGATGTGACCGCGTTGAGTGAACAACTCTTGCGCCTGGCGCGCACACCGACATTGGCGCGCGACTGGGCCGAACGCGCCGCGCAAATCGGCCGTGACCGCCTGTGGCCGTTGACCGCAGAGCAGTTCAAGCAACTCTTCGAGCAGGCGATTGCAGGAGCCCCTTATGGTGCGTAAACGGACTTATCTCGCCACCCTTGCGGTGATTGCCGCGCTCGGCCTGACGGCCTTCATGTGGGGGCGCCAGGCTGACGCCGAGAACCATGTACTCAAGGGCAACAAAGTGGTGGTGTGGAAGGACTTCCTGGGCGTGAACGCGCAGTTCCTGTGGTTCAGCCCCACGCTGTATCAGTTGCAGATCGACCGCCTCAAGGCCTTGGGCCTGCAATGGGTACGCCTGGATTTGCATTGGGATCAATTGGAACCCGCCGCAGGCCAGTATCAGATCGCAACCCTTGATCAGTTGGTGGGCAAGCTGCAAGACAATCAGCTCAAATCGGTGTTCTACCTGGTGGGCTCGGCGCCCTTCATCACCACCGCACCGGCCGGCGCGCCGTATCAGGACCAGTATCCGCCCAAGGACCCGAACGTCTTCGCCAACCGCATGGCACTGCTCTCGCAACGCTACCCCAGCGTGGATGCCTGGCAAGTCTGGAATGAGCCCAACCTGCTCGGGTTTTGGCGCCCGGCAGCTGACCCGGCAGGCTACGCCAGCCTGTTGACCGCCACCGCTGCCGCATTGCGCACTGTGGATGCCAACAAACCCGTGGTGGCTGCCGGCATGGCGTTCTTCAGCGAAATGCCCAACGGCCAAACCATGCTCGCCGCCCTCGGCGCACTGGGTGTGACCGGCTTGAACACGGTGATTTCCTATCACCCCTACACCCAGTTGCCCGAAGGCAACGACCCGGCAAACCTGGACTTTATCGCCAAGACCACCGCGCTCAACCAGACCCTGCGCGCCAGCGGTGTAAAAACCCTGTGGAGCACCGAATGGGGCTGGTCGAACTACCCTGGGCCGAAAGAAGCCCAGGACCTCATAACCTTGCAGGGCCAGGCCGATTACGTGGTGCGCCGGGTAGCGCTGATGAGCGCGATGGATTTCGACAAGATCTTCCTGTTCACCCTGAGCGACCTGGATCAACGCGCCAGCGTGCGCGACCAGTCTTATGGCTTACTCGACATCGACGCCAACCCCAAGCCGGTCTACACCGCCTTGAAGAATTTCCTCGACGTGAGTGGGCCACAACTCACCCCCGGCGACCCGCCCACTGCCGACCAATTGCCCGACGGCCTGTTCAGCATCGGCTGGACCCGCGCCGACGGTCACAAACTATGGTTTTTCTGGTCGGCCCAAGGCGGTAACGCGCACTTGCCCAACCTCACCAGCGCCACCCTGTACGACCCGTTGCGCGGCACGCAAACGCCGGTGAGTGGCACAAATGGGCTGACCGTTGCGGTCAAGTCGAACCTGCAAATTCTGTTATGGGATTAAAGCCCGCCATGCGCATTTTATGGATCCTGCCCTACTCGCCCTGGCCCGCCACAAGCGGCGGCAAGACGCGCCAGTTCCACCTGCTGCGCAGCCTGGCTGCACGTGGGCATCGGATCACCTTGCTGCTGCATGACAAGCACCCGGTGTCGCTGACCGACCGCCACGTACTCGAAGCGTTCCTGGAGCAACTGATCGTACTGCCACGCCGCCCGCTGCGCAGCGTGAAAACCCTGGTGGCCGGGCTGTTTGCGCCCTACCCGCTGCTGGCCAGCGTGAATGGTTTGTCGGGCGCGCTGCAAGACACCTTCAATCAATTGCTCAAAGAGCACTGGGACGTGGTGCAGATCGAGCACACCTACGCCTTCCAGCCCTATGAAGACGCCCTGGCACGCACATCCCAGCCTTTCGTGCTGACAGAGCACAACGTTGAGTCGGCGCTGGGCGCGGCCACTTACGATCGCCTGCCGCGCTGGGCGCTGCCGTTCATTCGCTACGATCAATGGCGCTACGCGCGCTGGGAACACCGCGTGATGCGCCAGGCAGCGCAGGTGGTGGCGGTCACCGAAAGCGATGCACAGGTGCTGGCCAGGATTGCCGGCAAACCGGTGCCGGTGGTGGTCAACGGCGTGGACTGTGATCACTTTGCTGCGGCTCACCCCGACCCATCGACGCGCCGCGTGTTGTTCCTCGGCAACTATGAATACGCGCCCAATGTGGACGCCATCGAATGGGCCCTGGATGAAATCCTGCCCAAGGTCTGGGAACGCTGCCCGGATGCACGCATGAGTGTGTGCGGTTTCGGCATGCCCGACAGCTGGCGTGAACGCTGGAAGGACCCGCGCATTGAGTGGCAAGGGTTTGTGCCGAACCTGTTGAGCCTGCAGTCGAGCTGTTCGGTGTTTCTGGCGCCCTTGCGCCATGGCGGCGGTTCCAAATTGAAAGTGCTGGAAGCGCTGGCCGCCGGGTTGCCGTTGGCGAGCACCGAACAAGGCGTGTCGGGCCTGGATCTGGTGGAGGGCCTGGATTACCTCGGCGGGCAAACCGCCGACAGCCTGGCGGACGCGGTGGTGCGCCTGCTGCAATCTCCCGACGCCGCCACGCCGATGGGTGAAGCGGGCCGCGCGTATGTGCGCCGGGCCCATGACTGGAGCGTCGCCGCCAGCCAACTGGAGCAGGTGTACGCAAGCCTGTCGCCGCTCAGCCAAAAGGCACCCGCATGCGTATAGGCCTGGATTACCGCACCGTCGGCACCTCGCCGCAATCCGGGATCAGTCGCCAGGTGTACGCGCTGGAAAATGCCCTGCGCGCGCTGCCGGATGTCGAGCTGGAACGGTTTACGGTGGCCCCGCTGGGCGATGAAACCCGCCTGCAGGCCCACTGCCCGGCCTGGGGCTGCGCGAAGACAGCCATGCACCAGCCGCAGAATCGCCTGCGCTTCGAGGCTGGTTTTCTACCACGCGCGTTACGTGAGCAGCACATCGACCTGTACATCAGCACGTTCAATATGGGCCTGCCGCTGCCTCCCAAGCCGAAGGGTCTGCGCACCGTGGTGCTGTTGCATGACCTGTTCCAGATCACCCTTAACAACTACCACGCCAACCGTTTGAAGGCACTGATCTACAAGACCAGCGATCGACTCTCGATCGCCTATGCGGTGCGCAGCGCCGATCGGGTGTGGACGCCCTCGCAGTACAGCGCCGATGAAACCGCGCGGCTGTTCCCCAAGGCGGCGGGCAAAATTCGCGTATTGCCCAATCAAGTGGAGGGTTTTGTCGACCTGGCTGCGGACCTGTCGGCACGCCAGTTGCCGGAACATTACTGGCTGCTGGTCGGCACCCGCGAGTTGCGCAAGAACGTGCCGTTTCTGGTCGACGCCTGGCAACAGGCGCGGCGCCTGTCTCCTCGCGTACCCGAGCTGGTGCTGGTAGGCAGCCTCGATCACCTGCCCGAAGCCCAGCGCAGCCTGCCGGGTATTCGCGCCCTGAGCGGGGTGTCAGATGCGCAACTGCATGGGCTGTACCGCAAGGCGTCGCGCCTGTGGCAGCCGTCCTATGCCGAAGGTTTTGGCTTGCCGGTGATTGAAGCCCTCAGTGTCGGCACACCGGTAGCGGTCGCCAGCGGCACGTCGCTGGATGAGATCACGCCGCCTTCGGCCCCGCGCTTTTCGCCCAGCGACGGCCCCGCGCTGGTGCAATTGATGGTCGAACTGGTGGGTCGTGCCACCGAAGATTCCCCCGAACAACGCAAGCTGTGGGCACAACGTTTCAACCAACAGGCTTACAGTCGACGCCTGGCCGAACTGATCGAGGAATTGAAATGAGACTCTCCCTGGCAAGCCTCGTCGCCATCCTCTTCGGCCTGCTGTTTGGCGCACTCGCGTTGATGCTGTCGCCGGCCAAAGCGTTCCTCGCCGTGATCGGCCTGGCGGCGGCGGTCACCATCCTGCGCTTCCCGTTCTGGGGTTTGTTGCTGTTCGCCGGGGTCGCGACCTTTATGCCGTATTCGACCCTCAACCTGGGCATTCGCAGTACGGTGAGCGAAGCCGTCCTCGCGCTGACCTGGGGCGCGGTGGTGTGGCACAGTTTTCTGTCGCGCGTGCCTGAGACACCCAGGCTGTCACGGCGCCCCACCGACCAGGCACTGTTGTGGCTGATGCTGTTCAGCGTGTTCCCGTTTATCGTCGGCCAGGTCAGCATCCACGCCGACACCAGCGGCACGGCCAACTGGCTGCGCTGGTTGCTGAACCTCTCGGGCGTGTTCCTCTGCGCCAAGTTGCTGACCGGCTACAAGCAGCGCGAATCGCTGGTCATCGCCCTGCTGCTGGGCACGCTGGCGATGCTGGTGCTGTCGATTGCAGTGTTTGTGCGTACCCGCTCGGGAGCGGGCATTGCGCCGATCCTGGCGGTGTTCAATTACGGCAACTTCGACATGTTGAAATTCGGCCTGGAGGCGATGGCATCGCGGATGGGCTCGCCGTGGATGCACCCGAATGCCATCGGCGGGATCATGGCGCTGCTGCTGCCCCTGGCGTTCTGCTACGGCATGACCGAACAAGGCTGGAAACGCGCGCTGGGCCTGGGCGTGGCGTGCCTGGGCGCTGCGGCCTTGCTGCTGGCCAGTAGCCGTGGTGCGATGGTCAGCCTGGCGCTGGTGCTGATGTGGATGGCGACGCGCCGCGTGCCGTACACCGGGCGCCTGTTGATGATCGGCGCCGCCCTGACGGTGG
The DNA here is from genome assembly GCF_900215245.1 of Pseudomonas fluorescens. Lineage (GTDB taxonomy): Bacteria > Pseudomonadota > Gammaproteobacteria > Pseudomonadales > Pseudomonadaceae > Aquipseudomonas > Aquipseudomonas fluorescens. The sequence goes on along the minus strand of NZ_LT907842.1, from coordinate 4,453,105 downwards.
CACTGGTGATCGCTTACCCACCGTTGCAGGACCGCCTGGCGACGATTTTTTCCTCAAGCAACGCCAGTACCGAAGTGCGCGTCGATGAATACCGCATGTTCCCGCAGGCGGTGGCGGCGTATCCGTTCGGCATTGGCTTCAAGGTCGACCCTCCGGTGCCGGGCACTTTGTTGCTGGGGATCTCCAACCTGTGGCTGAACCTCATCTACAAGATCGGTATTGTCGGCATGCTGCTGTTTGTCGCCGTCACCGTGCGCTGGTGGCGTGAGGCGCGCCCGGAAAAAGGCCCTATTCGCCTGACCAAGGACAACGCGTTGTGGCTGGGCAGCACGGCCGGGATTCTCTCGGCGCTGGTCAGCGGTTTGTTTGACCACTACTTCAGCTTCGCGGTGGTGATGGTGGCGCTGTTCTGGCTGATGGTGGGCCTCAACGTGCTGGAGGCACGCCGACTGTTTCCGGCACGCCTGCCACAGCTCAAGACCGTGGTGTATCGCAAACCGATCCTTGACGGCGCGCGGCCTTAGCCATGCTCGGTTCTGCCGTCTGGCTGACGCTTGCGACCTTGCTTGGCCTGTGCCTTGGGTTTGCCCGCGAGTGGTTGCTGGTGGCCGCCTGGGGCGCGGGCGAACGCAGCGACGCGTTCCTGATCGCGCTGTTTTTGCCTGAGGCGTTGCGCATGTCGCTGGCCGGTGGCGTATTGAGCGCCGCCGCGCTGCCGCTGTACCTGCAACGCAAGGACGCTGAACGCCTGGATTGGCTGGCGGTGCTGTTCCCGGCACTGGTGCTGATCGCGCTGGTCACCAGCCTGTTGCTCACACTGTTGGCGCCGTGGCTGGTGCAGTTACTGGGGCCGGGGCTGGCGGCCAGCGCAACGGCGCTTGCCGCCAGCAACCTGCAGATTGTGGCCTGGTGCGTGCCGGGGTTGATGCTGCATGCGCTGTTCAGTATTCCGTTGCAGGCCAGTGAGCGATTTGTGCTGGCGGGCCTGGGTTCGCTGCTGTTCAACCTGCCGCCGGTGACATACCTCGCCCTGGCGGGCACCGCGACGCAACCGCACGCCCTCGCGCTGGCGTGCCTGGCCGGCAGCCTGTTGATGCCACTGGCACTGCTGCCGTCGATCTGGCGTCAGGGCTGGCGGCCGTGGCACTGGCAGTTGGCGTTCACGCCGTTGCGCGAGCTCGGTCAACGCATCGGGCCGCTGCTGCTCAGCAATGGTGCCAGCCAGGGGTTGGCGCTGATCGAACGCCTGGTGGCGTCGTTGCTCGGCGAAGGCGCCGTCACCTGGGTCAACCTCGCCCGCAAACTGATGAACCTGCCGCTGATTGCGCTGATGAGCCTCAACCAAGTGTTGCTGGGCATGATGAGCCGACGCCAGGGCGATGAGCGCCTGGCCTTGCTCAAACGCGGCCTGGAAACCGCCAGCGTGCTCACGTTGCCGGCCGGCGTCGGCCTGGTGGCCGCAGCCCCCAGCCTGGTGGCGTTGTTGCTGCCCAAGCAATCGGCCGACTCGCCCTTGCCCCTGCTGCTGGCCTGGTTTGCCGTGCCGCTGGTATTTGGCGCGTGGAACGCGCTACTGGCGCGGTATGCCTATGCCGCCGGTGATACACGCCAACCGTTGCGTTGCGAGTTACTCGGTAGCCTGGTCAATGTGCTGTTGCTCGGGGCCCTGCCCTTCGTGTTTGGCCTGGCGGGTATTCCATTGGCCGCATTGGCAGGTGTGATTTGCACCGCATTGCTGCTGATGCAGCGCCAGTCGTTGCTCGGCGCCCTGCCCTGGGCGCGGCAATGGCTGCTCAGCGCGGGGTTGATGGGCCTGGCGGCGCTGGGGTTGTTTCGAATTCAAGGCGTGTGGCTGCAACTGGGTCTGAGCACCCTGGCCGGCGCCGTGGTGTTGTTGAGTATGGGGCTGTGGCTGAAGCCATGGCGCAAGGCATGAATGAGCGTTTGGGGGTGGTCACGTGAAACATCGTTGGATACAGATGGATATTGCCAAAGGCATCGGCATCCTGATGATCGTGTATGGCCACAGCTGGTTTGTCGCTAACTCGCCGGACCTGCAGTATCCGATCATTGCCTCGTTCATATTGCCGTTGTTCTTTTTCTTGTCCGGGGTGTTCTTCAAGCCCGAACAACCGTTTGTGGAAATGGCGATACGCAAGGCCGACGGCCTGCTCAAGCCATTTTTCTTCACCATGCTGGTGTACGTGATCGTGCGCGCGGTGTTGCGCGGGCAACCGCTGCTGCCGGATATCGGCGGTGTGCTGTACGCCTCGGTGGACACCATTCCGTGGCAAGCCCTGTGGTTTCTGCCGCATTTCTGGGTGGCGATTCTGTTCAGTTGGTTGATGCTGCGACTGATCCAGCGTCTGAAACTGCCACTGCCGGTGAGCTGCCTGCTGATAGTGGCGCAATTGCTGATCGGTATTTGGGTATTGCCGTGGTTCTGGCAAATCCCGGTGACCGTCGGCGGGCACACCTGGACGCTGCCCGGCCTGCCCTTCAGCCTTGAGATCACCTTGATCAGCAGCACCTATTTCATCTACGGCTACCTGTTGCGCGACTGGCTGCGCAGGCATGAGGGCTCGCTGCTGACGATGGTGATTGCGGTAGCGTTGTTTGCCGCCGTGTTCCTCTACAGCCACGCCACCATGGACTTGGCACAACGGCGCTACGACCACTGGTTGTGGACCAGCCTGCTGGCGGTGATTGGCGTGTACGCGTGCTGGGCATTCGCGCGGGTACTGATGGTGTCGGCCGTGATCACGCGGGCGATGACGTATATCGGCCAATCGACCCTGATCCTGTTGATCTTCCATGGTGAAATCCAGCACAAGACCGTCGACCTGATGGAGCGCCTGGGTCTGCATCCCCTCCTGGCCGCTTGCCTGGGCCTGGTGGTGGCGGTGGTCGTGCCGTTGCTGATCGGCGAAGTGATCAAGCGGGTGGCGTTCTTGCGGTTTTTCTACTTTCCGTTCCCGGTGCGTAAAGCCCCAAAAACCTGAAAACGCCGCAAAACAACTGTGGGAGCCGGCAAGCCCGCTCCCACAGGGGTTAGGTGTGTTCAATCATCGAGTGGTTGCGCGGCAGGCTTGCTGCCGGGTTTTGCCGGCTTGGCAGCTTTGGCACCCTTGGCTGGAGCAGGGGCGGCAGGCTCCGGTTCGGCAGGCGCGGCCAAGTCTTTTTCGGCCTGGGGCATCTGGTCGATGGCGCTGAAAAACGCCTTCAGATCGAGGGTATCCGGTGGCACGGTTTTCTCGACTTTCTTCTCGCCGTCCTTACCCACCAGAATCACCTTGGTGCCGCTGCCGGCACCCAACTTGAGGGCGCGGATCAACGCGTTGGTTTCAGGCGGCGTGAGCTTTTTGTTGTCCTTCGGGTCCTTGGCGAACTTCTCCCCTTCAGCACCGATACTGCCGAACTTGACGGTGTAGAAGACCATGCTGCGCTCTTCAAAGGACTGCTTGTTGGCAGGCTCGTCCAGCTGTTTCTTGAGGGTGGCCAACGTTTCGTTGCCGGAATCCAACTCCACCACCACCAACGGACGGGACTTGCCCAAGTCCTGTTTGAGCGGGTTGATATCATCCGCGGCCAACAGCGGCCCCGTAAAAGCCATCAAGGTAGCCAGGGTCAGCGACCGGATGAGCATGCGCACCTCCTTTGAATTCCATGCAGGGTTCTTGAGTTTCATGTCTGCGACAGTCAAATTCAAGGATGATTCCTACACCACGTTAAGAAGCGTAGGTCAGGACGCCCGCGACGCAAGGGGCCGCGTGGGGGTAACGGTCATTGTTTCTTCTGATTGCAGAAACATTACGAGACGTCCCAGTCCGGCCAATGTCGCGCAAAGACGGGCGCCACGACCGGGTCGCTATCCACATGGGCCAGTGTCTGGGCAAAGCCTGGCGCCAAGTTGCCCAACACCTCGCGCGCCTCGTCCCAACGCGACACCGCGGCGGCCATGATGCCGAGCGCATTCGGCAGCGCGCTCGGGGCGAACAACTGGTCGGCAAACTGCTCGGCGAACACCACCCACGCATGATGCAGATAACGGCGCGTACCGCTGATCAATTGCGCCTGCACCGCGTCATCCGCATCCCCCAGCCAGCGCTGCGGGTAGTCGATGATGCCGATTGCCGAGTAGCAATTGGCGGCGATGTACACCAGGCCGCGCAGGATCTGCGCGCGGTTGCCGGCCAGCAGCTGGGAAGCGGGAAACTCCAGGCCCAGGTGGATCAGGATAGCGGCGCTTTCGGTCAGCACCTGCCCATCGGGGGTGACCAGGGTCGGTATCTGTTTGAGCGGGTTAATCCGTGCGAGGGCTTCGCTGCCCTCGCTGTGTTGCCAGGAGCTGGCGTCGATGCGGCGCCACGGTACTGCGCAACGCTGCAGGGCAATTTCGATCATGCAGGAGCCGGATTCATCAATGCCGTAGAGCGTGTACATGCGCGTTTCCTCCCTATCGCAGAAGCTTGGCCTGCAAATTGGCCTTCACCTGCGGCCATTCCGAATCGATGATGCTGAAGCGCACCGAGTTGCGCTTGCGCCCGTCGGGCATGATGCGTTCGTGACGCACGATGCCTTCTTGCACGGCCCCCAGACGCAGGATGGCGGCGCGGGATTTTTCGTTGAGTTCATCGGTGGTGAACTGCACCCGCACACACTCCAGCACGTCGAAGGCGTAGGTCAGCAGCAACAATTTGGATTCGGTGTTGACCGCAGTTTTTTGCGTCGATTGCGCCAAAAAGGTATGGCCGATTTCGAGCTTGCGGTTCACCCGGTCAACCTTCCAGAAGCGTGTACTGCCGACCACCTGGCCGCCGTCGCGACGCACGATGGCAAACGGGATCATGGTGCCGGCCGCACGCCCGGCCAGGGCGAGGTCTAGGTACTTGCCGACCGTTTCGGGGCCGGGCACGTTGGTGACGTTGAGGTTCCAAAGCTCGCCGTCGGCGGCAGCTTCGACCAGCGCAGCCGCATGTTCACGTTGCAGGGGTTGGAGTTCGACCGTAGTGCCGGTCAGCGTGATCTGGGTCATGGAAAGGTGCGCCGTCCGAGGGGTGTTCAGAGGTCAAGAGTGCAGGCTCTCACCGTCTCCAGGCAAGCGATTTAGAACAGGCCCATTTGCCCGCCGACCAAGGTGCCGAAATCATCGTTTACGAACGGCAGGATCGCATCGGCAACCGGCTGCAATTGCCTCGTAACGTAGTGGTCGTAGTCGATCGGCGCCTGCCGCACCTCCAGCGGTTCCGGGCCGTTGACGCTGATCACGTAACGGATCCAGCCACCGCGCTGGTATTGACGTGGGCGCCCGAGGCGGTCGTTGTATTCATCCGCCAGACGCGCAGCACGCACATGGGGCGGGACGTTACGTTCGTAGTCATCCAGCTGACGCCGCAGGCGCTTGCGGTAGATCAGCAGGTCGTCGAGTTCGCCGCTCAAGGTTCGACGCACATAGTCGCGCACGTAGTCTTGGTGAGGCTGACGATGGAAGATGCGCTGGTAGAGTTCCTGCTGGAATTGCCGGGCCAGGGGCGACCAGTCACTGCGCACGGTTTCCAGGCCTTTGTAGATCATGTCTTCACTGCCATCGGCGCGCACGACCAAGCCGGCGTAACGCTTTTTGCTGCCCTCCTCCGCACCGCGAATGGTCGGCATGAGGAAGCGGCTGAAATGGGTTTCGTATTGCAGTTCCAGGGCGCTTTGCAGGCCGAACTCATTGAGCAAGTGCGCACGCCACCAGGCATTGACGTACTGCACTAATTCCTGGCCGATGCGGCTGGCGTCCTCTTGGGAATGAGCGCCGCCCAGCCACACGAACGTGGAGTCGGTATCGCCGTAGATCACCTCATAGCCCTTGGCCTCAACCAACTCACGTGTCTGGCGCATGATCTGGTGGCCACGCAGGGTGATTGACGACGCCAACCGGGTGTCGAAGAACCGACAGCCGCTGGACCCGAGCACACCATAGAAAGCGTTCATGATGATTTTCAGGGCTTGGGACAGTGGCGCGTTGTGTTCGCGCTTAGCCACTTCGCGCCCTTCGGAAACGCGTGCGACGATGGACGGCAAGCAGTGCCGGCTACGCGAAAAACGCGCACCGCGAAAACCTTCCACCGACTCGCTGTCGTCGGGGTGCTTGAGGCCTTCGATCAGACCGACCGGGTCGATCAGGAAGCTGCGGATAATTGACGGGTAGAGGCTTTTGTAATCCAGCACCAGCACCGACTCGTAGAGGCCGGGCCGCGAGTCCATGACAAACCCGCCAGGGCTGGCCTGCGGTGGTTTGTCGCCCAGGTTCGGCGCGACAAAGCCCTGGCGGTGCATCAACGGCATGTACAGATGGGTGAACGCGGCGACGGAGCCGCCGTTGCGGTCGGCCGGCAACCCGGTGACGCTGGCCCGTTCCAGCAGGAACTTGAGCAGCTCGGTCTTCTCGAAAATCCGCGTGACCAGCTCGCAGTCCTTGAGGTTGTAGCGTGCCAGCGCGGGCTTGTCCTCGGCGAACATGCGGTTGATCTCATCCATGCGTTGGTACGGCGTGGAGATGTCCTTGCCTTCGCCAAGCAGGGTTTGTGCGACGTTTTCCAGGCTGAAGGACTCGAAACTCCAGGTGGCCGAACGCAGGGCTTCGATGCCGTCGATAATCAGGCGCCCCGCTGCTGCAGCAAAATAGTGATTGCGGCTGCCATGCTCACGCCAGGCCATGGCTTCACCTCCACGGCCGAGCAGCAATGGCACGTTGAGGCGCTGGGCATGTTCGTGGAGTACACGCAGGTCGAACTGCACCACATTCCAGCCGATGATCGCGTCGGGGTCATGGGTGGCGAGCCACACGTTGAGGCGTTCGAGCAATTGGGCGCGGGTGTCGCAGTAGTCGAGTTTGAAGTCGACGGCGTCGGTCTTGTTCGGCGGACCGAGCATGTAGACCTGGCGCTCGCCGCAGCCTTCGAGGGCAATGGAATACAGGTCGCCTTGGGCGGTGGTCTCGATGTCCAGGGACACCAGTTTCAGCGGCGGGCGGTAGTCGGGCGCAGGTTTCATCTGGGCGTCAAGCACCGTGCCATCGGCGTCCGGTGTGCCACCGAACCATACCGGTGCGGTGATGAAACGCTCCATCATGTAGCGCTCGGGCGGCCGCACGTCGCCTTCGTACACATCAACGCCCGCGGCACGCAGGCGTTTTTCCAGGTCCATCATTTGGCGGTGTTGGCGGGTGTAAAGGCCCAGGACCTGGCGATGATGGAAGTCACACAGTTGCAACGGGCGCAGTTCGATATCGCGCTCGTCCTTGAGCAGCCAATCCAGATGCTTGCGATGGGCCTCGGGGATAAACATGACCGAGGTTTGCATGGGTAGGCGGATACACCGCGGCCCGAGATCCGTGGCCAGCCAGAAACTGACCTCCGTGCCCGCCGGGGTGTCGCGCCAATGCCGGGTCAGGACAAAACCCTGCTGTAAATCCACCGTACCGCACCTCAGGAATCGCTTTCAGGGCGTGATTCTACTCGGCATCCGGCCAAACGCGGCACGTTAACGCGCACGCAGACTGCAATCCCACAAATTTGTTGCAGAACATTAATAACAATCACTATCATTCGCACCGGAGTCGTATCCGCGCAGCGAGGAAGCGCAACGCTGTTGCCCTTTTCCTCACATTGACGGTTAGCCGTCAGGATCGACCATGCCCACCTGCAGCCGACTTTCTTTACCGTTTCGCCCGACCCTGCTCGCCCTTTGCTGCTCCCTGAGCCTCGCAGCTCATGCTGCAACGCCAACCCCCCCACAGGATGCGGACAACCGTTCGGATAGCAAGCCACTGGAATTGGGCGCCACCCGCATCGATGCCGATGCGCCCGCGCCGAATGCCCTGCCCCCGGTTTACGCTGGCGGTCAGGTTGCACGCGGTGGCCAATTGGGAGTTCTGGGTAACCAGGACATCATGGATGTGCCCTTCAGCATGTCCTCCTACACCGAAAAATTGATCCGCGACCAGCAGGCGCAAACCGTCGGCGATGTGTTGCTCAACGACGCCTCCATGCGCCAGGCATCGGGCTATGCCAACCAGGCCCAGGCCTTCGTGATTCGCGGCTTGCCACTCAATGGCGACGACATTTCGTTCAACGGTTTGTACGGCATCCTGCCGCGCCAGATCATGTCCACCGATGCCCTGGAACGGGTTGAAGTGTTCAAGGGCCCCAACGCTTTTATCAACGGTGTAACGCCCGGCGGCTCGGGCATTGGCGGCGGCGTAAACCTGCAACCCAAGCGCGCCGATGAGGTGCCGCTGCGCCGTTTCAGCACGGATATCAGCAGCGATGGGCGAGTTGGCGAGCACCTCGACATCGGACAGCGTTTTGGCGAGGACAACCGCTTTGGTGCGCGGGTGAACCTTTCCCAGCGTGAAGGCGATACTGCGGTCGACGATGAGAACCAGCGTTCGAAGCTGTTCTCCGTCGGCCTCGATTACCGCGGTGATGCACTGCGTTTGTCGGGTGACTTTGTTTATCAGAAGCAACAGGTCAACGGCGGCCGCAATACGGTGTTGCTGGGCAGTGGGCTGACCCATCTCCCCAACGCCCCATCCGCCGCTACCAACTACGCGCCGAACTGGGGCACCACCAGCCTCGAAGACACCTTCGGCATGCTGCGCGGCGAGTACGACCTCAACGACCACTGGAGCGCCTATATCGCTGGCGGCGCCAAGCACACCAACGAGATCGGGCGTTACTCGTCGGTCACCCTGAAAGACGCATTGGGTAATGCCACCGTCAGCGGCTCGAACATTGCTCACCAGGAAGACAACACCAGCCTGATGGCCGGCCTGAACGGCAAGTTCCAGACAGGATCGGTCAGCCACAAATTGAACCTGGGCCTGACTGGCATCTGGACCCAGGCACGCAACGCCTTTGACTTTGCCTCCGGCACCCAGGCGACCAACCTGTATAACCCTGTCGAGGTGGCCGCACCCGCCAAGGGCGGTTATACCGCCGGCAGCGACCTGAACAATCCAGGTATCACTGCCAAGACATTCGCCCGCAGCGCGGCGGTGTCAGACACCGTTGGTTTCATGGATGACCGCCTGCTGTTCACTGCCGGTCTGCGCCGTCAGGAACTGGTGGTTCAGGGCTATGCGTACGGTACAGGCACGCGCACCGCCAACTACGCCAAAGGCATCACAACGCCGGTGTATGGCCTGGTATTCAAACCCTGGGACCACGTGTCGTTTTACGCCAACCACATCGAAGGCCTGGCTTCAGGGCCAACCGCGCCAACCACGTTTGGCAGCGCCACCGTGACCAACGCCAACCAGACCTTTGCACCGGCTCGTTCGAAACAGACCGAGGCCGGCGTCAAGCTGGATATGGGCGCCTATGGGGCGACTTTGGGTGTCTACCGAATCGAGCAACCGACTCAGGGTTACTCCCAACTGAACGCAGATCAAAGTGCGACCTTCGTGTTCCAGGGCGAGCAAGTCAACAAGGGCGTAGAACTGAGCGTCTTCGGTGAGCCGGTCGACGGCCTGCGCCTGCTGGGCGGCGCGACGGTTATTCACACTGAAGTCAACGGCACGCAAAACGGCGCCAACGACGGCAACCGTGCTATCGGTGTGCCGACGTTCCAACTCAACGCCGGTGTGGACTGGGATGTGCCCGGCCTGCAAGGCGTGAGCGTAAACGGCCGCATGTTACGCACCGGCGGCCAGTACGCCGATGCGGCAAACAACCTGAGCCTGCCGACCTGGAACCGCTTCGATGTGGGTGCTCGTTACAACTTCAAAGTGGCTCAGCGCGATGTGACAGTGGGCGCTACCGTGGAAAACGTGGCGAATACCAAGTACTGGGAGTCAGCGTTGGGGGGCTATCTGACCCAGGGCGATCCGCGGGTGGCCAAGTTGTCGGCGACGGTGGATTTCTAGTCACCCGGCACCACGGTTCAAGAAGGCTGACAGTAACGAAGACGGGCATCCTAGAGATGCCCGTTTGGGTCAAGCGCGACGGGCCTGGCCGAGATAGGTTTCGATGTTGCTCATTTGCTCATCCCAGCCACGGGAATTCATCTTGAACGCTTTCTGGCGTCGGGCCTCGGGCACCGCATCGAAGCCTGATTCGACTACCCGTAGCAGGATGCCGGGCGCGCGATCTTCGAGGGTGAATTCGACCAGGGTCGGTGTTTCCTTGTCGTAGTCCACGTCCTTCTCCACCGCGTAGGGATGCCAGCGGAAAGAGAACAGCGTTTGTGGCAGGACGCGTTCGATCCTGGCCTTCCACACCACATGTTCGTAGCCGGGGTAGGTTATCGGCGCCTCGATGGTTTCCCCAGCAGCAAAGGTTTTACCCTTGAGGGCAATGCCGAACCAGCTACCGAATTGCTCAGCATCGGTGAGTGCTTCCCAGACCTGTTTGCGTGAAGCGTTGAGCAGGACCTTTCGTTCGATGCGATCTAATACATGCATAAGTCACCTCCTCCATTGACAGTAGGCGACATCGACCAATGCGCAACCTTGGATTGTGCGCAATGATGACGACCCTATCCTTGATCCGACACTACGTTTATGACTGACCCATTGAATGGAAGTTGCTTCTGCAAAGCGGTGCGCTATCAAATTGACAGCCTGGATATGCCCATCAGCCACTGCCATTGCGACAGCTGCCGCAAGGTGCATGCCGCCGCATTTGTGAGCACGGCCGGGGTGATGCGCGAGCACTTTCGCTGGACGCAGGGTGAACACCTGTTGTCGGCGTTTGAGTCATCGCCGGGCAAACTCAGGCATTTCTGCTCGCGCTGCGGCTCACATCTGGTGGCAGAGCGCGGGCATCAGCCCCATGTGATCGTGCGGGTGGCGACACTGGATGATGATCCGGGTGTCCGGCCCACCTCGCACATCTGGACAGCCCATGACGTGCCCTGGCTGGCTTATGAAAGCCTGGAACAATGGGGCGAGTGGAAAGCCTGACTTAAACGTGCGGGTCACCTGGCGCTTTGGCGGGCGTCGCATACTGCGGCTTCAGGTGGCCTTCCTGGTCGAGCAGCCAGGCGTCCATGATTTGCCGCACCACGGGACCTGCCACGCGGCCACCGGCCTCGCCGTTCTCAATCATCACCGAGATCACGATTTTCGGGTGTTCAGCCGGAGCGAAGCCAACGAACAGGGCGTTATCACGATGGCGCTCAAGGGTCTTGTTACGGTTGTAGCGCTCACCTTGCTTGATCGCCACCACCTGCGCGGTACCACTTTTGCCAGCAATCCGGTATTGGGCGCCAAGCGCCGCCGCACGGGCGATACCACGCGGGTCGTGCATCACCAGTTGCATGCCGTGGTTGACCTGCTCCCAATCACGCGGATCTTTCAGAACCACATTGGGCATGGGGTTTTCGTCGACCGGCGGCACGCCATTGATGGTCTTGGCCAAGTGCGGCCGGTTCCATACACCTTTGTTGGCGATCAACGCTGTGGCCTGCGCGAGCTGCAACGGCGTGACCTGCATGTAACCCTGGCCAATGCCAAGGATTACGGTTTCGCCCGGGAACCAGGGTTGACGGCGTGTCGCACGTTTCCAGGCCTGGGAAGGCATCAAGCCGGCCGACTCTTCGAACATGTCGAGGGAGACCTTCTGACCGAGGCCAAATTCGGCCAGGTAGTCGTGCAGGCGGTCGATGCCCAGTTTATGGGCCAGGTCGTAAAAGTAGGTGTCATTGGAGCGCATGATGGCCGCGTCCATGTCCACCCAGCCGTCGCCGCTGTGGTTCCAGTTGCGGTATTTATGGTCGAAATCGGGCAACTGGTAGTAACCGGGGTCGAACACCCGGGTTTGTGCGGTAACCACACCACTGTCCAGACCGGCGATGGCCACTTCCGGCTTGATCGTCGAACCCGGCGCGTAAAGCCCGCGCAGCACGCGGTTGAACAGCGGCCGATCGATGGAGTCGTGCAGCGCAGCGTATTCCTTGAAGCTGATACCGGTGACGAACAGGTTCGGGTCAAAGCTCGGCTTGCTGACCATGGCCAGCACTTCACCGGTTTGCGGGTCGAGGGCGACGACCGAACCACGGCGGTCGCCCAAGGCCTCTTCGGCGGCTTCCTGGAGTTTGACATCGAGGCTCAGGACGATGTTTTTGCCGGGGATCGGATCGGTGTGCTTGAGCACGCGTAATACGCGACCCTGGGCATTGGTCTCGACCTCTTCATAACCGACATGGCCGTGCAGTTCGGACTCGTAGAAGCGCTCGATACCGGTCTTGCCGATGGACTGGGTGCCACGGTACTCCACCGAATCAAGCGCCTTGGATTCTTTTTCATTGATTCGGCCGACGTAGCCAATCGAATGGGCGAAATGCGCGCCCAGAGGGTAATGGCGCACGAATTGCGGCTCGACGTCGACACCGGGCAGGCGGAACTCGTTAACCGCCAATAAGGCGATCTGCTCTTCGGTCAATTCGTAGAACAACGTAACGGGCACAAAAGGATGTCGGGCCTGCTTCAGCGCCTTGTCGAACACAGCGCGATCTTCGGCCGGCAAATGCAGCAAGTTGACGATGGCGTCCAGTTCGCCCTTGAGGTCGGTGGTGCGCTCGCGAGTGATAGTCAGGTTATAGCTGGGACGGTTGTCGGCCAGCACCACGCCATTACGGTCATAAATCAGCCCGCGAGTCGGCGTAATCGGCAATACGTGGACGCGGTTGTTTTCGGAAATCGTCGAGTGATAGTCGTACTGCACCACCTGCAGGAAATACATACGCCCGACCAGCGCACAGGTGATGCCAATCACCAACAGCGCGCAAGCGAGTAAACGCTTGTTGACCAGGCGGTTTTCTTTTTCGTGATCTTTGATCGGTATCGGTTCAGGCATTTCTACAGCATCTCGTTGAAGAAGGTCGACGCCGCGTCCTGCGGATGAAAGATCAATCCTTGTGAAAATGTGCTGCACCATACCAAAAATGCAGAAACACTTTGCATCGATTTCCCCAACGGCATGCTGTTTTGTCAGGAGAGGATCGATTTTGGCTCCGGAAAGGCCTCCAGATCAGTGGGCGTTCGTATGACGCGAAGTGTGTCGCTGACAGAAATTGGGACAGAAGCAGGAAGGGTTTTAGGAAAACCAGAATTTTTTACTTTTCGACCGCCCAAAACAAAACCCCTGTTCGCGTTAGCAAACAGGGGTTCTGGAATTTAATCTTGACGATGACCTACTCTCACATGGGGAAACCCCACACTACCATCGGCGATGCATCGTTTCACTACTGAGTTCGGGATGGGATCAGGTGGTTCCAATGCTCTATGGTCGTCAAGAAATTCGGGTACTGAGTCGTGGCCAGCTGGCCTCGCTTCAGCAAATTGGGTATGTGATAGCTTTCGGTGTTTTGTGAAATTCGAACTTTCGGTTCTATCGTCTTCACATACCGCAATCTGATGCTTCTGCTTGTTTCCAAGTCAGGAGTAGTCAAATTGCTTGGGTGTTATATGGTCAAGCCTCACGGGCAATTAGTATTGGTTAGCTCAACGCCTCACAGCGCTTACACACCCAACCTATCAACGTCGTAGTCTTCGACGGCCCTTCAGGGGACTCAAGGTCCCAGTGAGATCTCATCTTGAGGCTAGTTTCCCGCTTAGATGCTTTCAGCGGTTATCTATTCCGAACATAGCTACCCGGCAATGCCACTGGCGTGACAACCGGAACACCAGAGGTTCGTCCACTCCGGTCCTCTCGTACTAGGAGCAGCCCCTCTCAAATCTCAAACGTCCACGGCAGATAGGGACCGAACTGTCTCACGACGTTCTAAACCCAGCTCGCGTACCACTTTAAATGGCGAACAGCCATACCCTTGGGACCGGCTTCAGCCCCAGGATGTGATGAGCCGACATCGAGGTGCCAAACACCGCCGTCGATATGAACTCTTGGGCGGTATCAGCCTGTTATCCCCGGAGTACCTTTTATCCGTTGAGCGATGGCCCTTCCATACAGAACCACCGGATCACTAAGACCTACTTTCGTACCTGCTCGACGTGTCTGTCTCGCAGTCAAGCGCGCTTTTGCCTTTATACTCTACGACCGATTTCCGACCGGTCTGAGCGCACCTTCGTACTCCTCCGTTACTCTTTAGGAGGAGACCGCCCCAGTCAAACTACCCACCATACACTGTCCTCGATCCGGATAACGGACCTGAGTTAGAACCTCAAAGTTGCCAGGGTGGTATTTCAAGGTTGGCTCCACGCGAACTGGCGTCCACGCTTCAAAGCCTCCCACCTATCCTACACAAGCAAATTCAAAGTCCAGTGCAAAGCTATAGTAAAGGTTCACGGGGTCTTTCCGTCTAGCCGCGGATACACTGCATCTTCACAGCGATTTCAATTTCACTGAGTCTCGGGTGGAGACAGCGCCGCCATCGTTACGCCATTCGTGCAGGTCGGAACTTACCCGACAAGGAATTTCGCTACCTTAGGACCGTTATAGTTACGGCCGCCGTTTACCGGGGCTTCGATCAAGAGCTTCGCGTTAGCTAACCCCATCAATTAACCTTCCGGCACCGGGCAGGCGTCACACCCTATACGTCCACTTTCGTGTTTGCAGAGTGCTGTGTTTTTAATAAACAGTCGCAGCGGCCTGGTATCTTCGACCGGCATGAGCTTACGGAGCAAGTCCTTCACCCTCACCGGCGCACCTTCTCCCGAAGTTACGGTGCCATTTTGCCTAGTTCCTTCACCCGAGTTCTCTCAAGCGCCTTGGTATTCTCTACCCAACCACCTGTGTCGGTTTGGGGTACGGTTCCTGGTTACCTGAAGCTTAGAAGCTTTTCTTGGAAGCATGGCATCAACCACTTCGTTAACTAAAAGTTAACTCGTCATCAGCTCTCGGCCTTAGAATCCCGGATTTACCTAAGATTCCAGCCTACCACCTTAAACTTGGACAACCAACGCCAAGCTGGCCTAGCCTTCTCCGTCCCTCCATCGCAATAACCAGAAGTACAGGAATATTAACCTGTTTTCCATCGACTACGCTTTTCAGCCTCGCCTTAGGGACCGACTAACCCTGCGTCGATTAACGTTGCGCAGGAAACCTTGGTCTTTCGGCGTGGGTGTTTTTCACACCCATTGTCGTTACTCATGTCAGCATTCGCACTTCTGATACCTCCAGCAAGCTTCTCAACTCACCTTCACAGGCTTACAGAACGCTCCTCTACCGCATCACTTACGTGATACCCGTAGCTTCGGTGTATGGTTTGAGCCCCGTTACATCTTCCGCGCAGGCCGACTCGACTAGTGAGCTATTACGCTTTCTTTAAAGGGTGGCTGCTTCTAAGCCAACCTCCTAGCTGTCTAAGCCTTCCCACATCGTTTCCCACTTAACCATAACTTTGGGACCTTAGCTGACGGTCTGGGTTGTTTCCCTTTTCACGACGGACGTTAGCACCCGCCGTGTGTCTCCCATGCTCGGCACTTGTAGGTATTCGGAGTTTGCATCGGTTTGGTAAGTCGGGATGACCCCCTAGCCGAAACAGTGCTCTACCCCCTACAGTGATACATGAGGCGCTACCTAAATAGCTTTCGAGGAGAACCAGCTATCTCCGAGCTTGATTAGCCTTTCACTCCGATCCACAGGTCATCCGCTAACTTTTCAACGGTAGTCGGTTCGGTCCTCCAGTTAGTGTTACCCAACCTTCAACCTGCCCATGGATAGATCGCCCGGTTTCGGGTCTATTCCCAGCGACTAGACGCCCTATTAAGACTCGCTTTCGCTACGCCTCCCCTATTCGGTTAAGCTCGCCACTGAAAATAAGTCGCTGACCCATTATACAAAAGGTACGCAGTCACAGAACAAAGTCTGCTCCCACTGCTTGTACGCATACGGTTTCAGGATCTATTTCACTCCCCTCTCCGGGGTTCTTTTCGCCTTTCCCTCACGGTACTAGTTCACTATCGGTCAGTCAGTAGTATTTAGCCTTGGAGGATGGTCCCCCCATATTCAGACAAAGTTTCTCGTGCTCCGTCCTACTCGATTTCATGACTAAGAGATTTTCGCGTACAGGGCTATCACCCACTATGGCCGCACTTTCCAGAGCGTTCCGCTAATCTCAAAGCCACTTAAGTGCTAGTCCCCGTTCGCTCGCCACTACTAAGGGAATCTCGGTTGATTTCTTTTCCTCAGGGTACTTAGATGTTTCAGTTCCCCTGGTTCGCCTCTTACGCCTATGTATTCAGCGTAAGATAACCATCTTATGATGGCTGGGTTCCCCCATTCAGACATCTCCGGATCAAAGTCTGTTTGCCGACTCCCCGAAGCTTTTCGCAGGCTACCACGTCTTTCATCGCCTCTGACTGCCAAGGCATCCACCGTATGCGCTTCTTCACTTGACCATATAACCCCAAGCAATCTGGTTATACTGTGAAGACAACATTCGCCGAAAATTCGATAATACTCAATTACGAGTAACTCACAAATTTTACCTTAGCCTGATCCGTTACCAGTGAAAGTAACGTTCAGTCTATCTTTCTATCACATACCCAAATTTTTAAAGAACGATCTAATCAAAGACTAGAAATCAACATTCACCATCATCACAATGGAATGCTCATTTCTAAGCTTTCGAAACTTCAGAAGCAGTAGTGGTGGAGCCAAACGGGATCGAACCGTTGACCTCCTGCGTGCAAGGCAGGCGCTCTCCCAGCTGAGCTATGGCCCCGTATTTCTACAGGCGTTTCCCACACAAAATTGGTGGGTCTGGGCAGATTCGAACTGCCGACCTCACCCTTATCAGGGGTGCGCTCTAACCAACTGAGCTACAGACCCAATTTCGGGCTGCTTCTTATCGTCTTCTTCAATGAATCAAGCAATTCGTGTGGGAACTTATGGAGCAGCTGATGTCGTCGATTAAGGAGGTGATCCAGCCGCAGGTTCCCCTACGGCTACCTTGTTACGACTTCACCCCAGTCATGAATCACACCGTGGTAACCGTCCTCCCGAAGGTTAGACTAGCTACTTCTGGTGCAACCCACTCCCATGGTGTGACGGGCGGTGTGTACAAGGCCCGGGAACGTATTCACCGCGACATTCTGATTCGCGATTACTAGCGATTCCGACTTCACGCAGTCGAGTTGCAGACTGCGATCCGGACTACGATCGGTTTTGTGGGATTAGCTCCACCTCGCGGTTTGGCAACCCTCTGTACCGACCATTGTAGCACGTGTGTAGCCCAGGCCGTAAGGGCCATGATGACTTGACGTCATCCCCACCTTCCTCCGGTTTGTCACCGGCAGTCTCCTTAGAGTGCCCACCATTACGTGCTGGTAACTAAGGACAAGGGTTGCGCTCGTTACGGGACTTAACCCAACATCTCACGACACGAGCTGACGACAGCCATGCAGCACCTGTCTCAATGTTCCCGAAGGCACCAATCTATCTCTAGAAAGTTCATTGGATGTCAAGGCCTGGTAAGGTTCTTCGCGTTGCTTCGAATTAAACCACATGCTCCACCGCTTGTGCGGGCCCCCGTCAATTCATTTGAGTTTTAACCTTGCGGCCGTACTCCCCAGGCGGTCAACTTAATGCGTTAGCTGCGCCACTAAGAGCTCAAGGCTCCCAACGGCTAGTTGACATCGTTTACGGCGTGGACTACCAGGGTATCTAATCCTGTTTGCTCCCCACGCTTTCGCACCTCAGTGTCAGTATTAGTCCAGGTGGTCGCCTTCGCCACTGGTGTTCCTTCCTATATCTACGCATTTCACCGCTACACAGGAAATTCCACCACCCTCTACCATACTCTAGTCAGTCAGTTTTGAATGCAGTTCCCAGGTTGAGCCCGGGGATTTCACATCCAACTTAACAAACCACCTACGCGCGCTTTACGCCCAGTAATTCCGATTAACGCTTGCACCCTCTGTATTACCGCGGCTGCTGGCACAGAGTTAGCCGGTGCTTATTCTGTCGGTAACGTCAAAACACTAACGTATTAGGTTAATGCCCTTCCTCCCAACTTAAAGTGCTTTACAATCCGAAGACCTTCTTCACACACGCGGCATGGCTGGATCAGGCTTTCGCCCATTGTCCAATATTCCCCACTGCTGCCTCCCGTAGGAGTCTGGACCGTGTCTCAGTTCCAGTGTGACTGATCATCCTCTCAGACCAGTTACGGATCGTCGCCTTGGTGAGCCATTACCTCACCAACTAGCTAATCCGACCTAGGCTCATCTGATAGCGCAAGGCCCGAAGGTCCCCTGCTTTCTCCCGTAGGACGTATGCGGTATTAGCGTCCGTTTCCGAACGTTATCCCCCACTACCAGGCAGATTCCTAGGCTTTACTCACCCGTCCGCCGCTCTCAAGAGAAGCAAGCTTCTCTCTACCGCTCGACTTGCATGTGTTAGGCCTGCCGCCAGCGTTCAATCTGAGCCATGATCAAACTCTTCAGTTCAAACATCTTTGGGTTTTTAAGAAACCCTAAACTTGGCTCAGCAATCGTTGGTTACATCTTTGATTTCTCGCGGAGTAACTTGTGATGCTGATAATCTTGTTGACTATCAGTCTGACTCCACAAGCACCCACACGAATTGCTTGATTCAGTTGTTAAAGAGCGGTTGGTTAAGATCTTTCGTCTCAACCGAGGCGCGCATTCTACAGCAGCCTCATTTGCTGTCAAGTGATTATTTTCAGAAGTTTTCAAGGAATTCCTCAACAACTTCAACCACTTGCGCTTCCGATCTCTCGTTAGCGGGAGGCGAATTCTACAGCGTTACACGCTGCTGTCAACACCTCTTTTTCTCCGCTTTCGACCGAGAAGATCGAAACGTTAATAGAGCCAAACAACACTGCCCTACCAACTCCTTCTGGGCTTCGATGACCTGAAGCAACTCGCTGTCGAATCTCGCATAACTCTTTGTTTACCAAGGAGTTTTCCGTTTCGACTGCGCCGGAAGTGGGGCGAATTATAGACGTCCAGAATCTGCCGTCAACCGTTTATTTGGATTCTCTATCAAACAATCGAAAATCTACAAACCGCTTCTATGAAGAACGCCAAAACCCATCAGCTGAGCAATATATTGCTCAAACCCAGCCAGTTAAGCATCATATGCGTTCTGCTTCTCTACTATGACTTCGGACGAACACCCCCAATGACCACCCCACCGCGCAGCCTGGCCTCGGCATTGTTTCCTGTCGGCCTGCTGTTGATCGCCATGGCTTCCATCCAGTCCGGTGCCTCGCTGGCCAAAAGCATGTTTCCCATCGTCGGCGCACAGGGCACCACCACCCTGCGCCTGATTTTTGCCAGCGTAATCATGCTGCTTCTATTACGCCCATGGCGCGCCAGGCTGACGGCAAAGTCCCTGCGCACAGTCATCGTCTATGGAATGGCGTTGGGCGGCATGAACTTCCTCTTCTATATGTCATTGCGCACAGTCCCTTTGGGCATCGCGGTAGCGCTGGAATTCACAGGCCCCCTCGCCGTGGCTATCTACGCCTCACGCAGAGCTGTAGATTTTTTATGGATTGGCCTTGCGATTGCGGGCCTTCTGTTGCTGATCCCGACAGGCGAAGCCAGCAGCGGTATCGACTTGACCGGCGCCGCCTACGCATTGGGCGCAGGGGTGTGCTGGGCACTCTATATTCTGTTCGGCCAGAAGGCCGGCAATGACAATGGCGTGCAAACTGCGGCACTCGGGGTAATGATCGCTGCCTTGTTCGTAGCACCGATCGGCATCGTGCATGCCGGCAGCGCATTACTGACGCCTGCGCTGATTCCCGTCGCCCTGGGTGTTGCCATTCTATCCACTGCCCTGCCCTACACCCTGGAAATGGTCGCCCTCACTCGCCTTCCTGCCCGCACCTTCGGTACGTTGATGAGCATCGAGCCCGCATTCGGCGCGCTCTCCGGCCTGTTTTTCCTGCAAGAACACTTGTCCCTCGCGCAATGGATGGCGATCACTTGCATCATTCTGGCCTCCGTCGGCGCCACGCTGACCATGCGCAATGAATCCAAACCACTGGTGCCAGCCGATTGATCGTCATCGCAGGTAGCTCTGGTATTTGCCGCTCATTTAGGCCATGTTTAGGCCGTAAGCGAATGTCTTTCATGGAGAATTTCGACACGGACAGCTGAACGCTACAATCGAGAGCGCGTAAAGCCTGCATCGAGCCTTTTTGCGAAGCGGCTATTAAGGATAGTGATGAAAAGAATTTTGATACTGTTAATGGTCGTGGGCATAGCAGGCTGCGCTGCGACCACCAAGACAGAAGTGAAACGCGGCAAAAAAGGGCTACATATCAACTGTTCAGGCCTGTCCTCCTCCTGGGACCAGTGCTACACCAGTGCAACCAATTCCTGCGGTGCCAAGGGCTACCGGGTTATCGCCAAGTCCGGCGACAACTCCGAAGAGCCGGGGGACTATCCTTTCGGCATCAACCCGGCCGGCTACACCAGCCGCAGCATGATCGTCATCTGTAAATGACCGCCCGAGCAGTCCCCCCCCCCGACTGCTCCGCCCTTCTTAAATTCCCACCCCAACCGGCCATTCGCGACGCCACGGCTACACTCCAGCTCGACAATCGAGCCAATGGAGTTGCCATGACACATAACAAGAAAATCGTATTGGTAGTGGGTGCCGGTGATGCTACCGGCGGCGCCATTGCCAAGCGCTTTGCCCGCGAAGGTTACGTGGCCTGCGTCACCCGTCGCAGTGCCGACAAGTTGCAGCCCCTTGTGGACAGTATCCAATCGACGGGGGGTGAAGCTCATGGCTTTGCCTGTGATGCACGTAAAGAGGAAGACGTGATCGCACTGATTGAACAGATCGAAACCGAGCTGGGGCCCATCGAAGCGTTCGTGTTTAACATCGGCGCCAATGTGCCATGCAGCATCCTGGAAGAGACCGCCCGCAAATACTTCAAGATATGGGAGCTGGCCTGCTTCTCCGGTTTCCTGAATGCTCGCGAAGTTGCCAAACGTATGGTGACCCGCAATAGAGGCACGATCCTGTTCACCGGCGCCACCGCCGGTTTGCGCGGAGCAGCCGGATTTGCCGCATTCGCCGGCGCCAAGCACGGCATCCGCGCCCTCGCGCAAAGCATGGCGCGAGAACTGGGCCCCAGGAATATCCACGTGGCCCATGTGGTGGTCGACGGTGCAATCGACACTGACTTCATTCGCGACAATTTTCCGCAGAAATACGCCCTGAAAGATCAGGACGGCATCCTCAATCCGGAACACATCGCCGACAACTATTGGTACCTGCACAGCCAACCACGTGACGCCTGGACCTTTGAGCTGGACCTGCGTCCCTGGAATGAAGCCTGGTAAGCGCTATCCCCCCAATAATAAGCAGCGAGTATCGCCATGAGTAAAACCCTGGAGTTCTTCTTTGACCTCGGCAGCCCGGCCACTTACCTGGCCTATACCCAATTGCCTGCCTTATGCGCCGAAACCGGCACGCAACTGGTCTATCAGCCGATGTTGCTGGGTGGCGTGTTCAAGGCCACAGGCAACGCCTCGCCAATCACCGTGCCGGCCAAAGGTCGTTACACGTTCAATGACTTGGCGCGGTACGCAAAACGCTACAACGTGACGCTCAAGTTCAACCCGCACTTCCCCATCAACACCTTGGTGCTGATGCGCGCCGTTACCGGTATCCAACTACGTCAGCCAGAACGCTTCCAGGCGTTTATTGACTGCCTGTTCCGCGCCATCTGGGTTGAAGGCCGCAACCTGGGCGATCCCGCGGGGGTGGCTGCGGTTCTGACCGAAGCAGGCTTCGACCCTGACGAAGTGCTGGCCCTGGCCAATGATGAACGCACAAAAACAGCGCTCAAGGACAAAACCGAAGAGGCTATTCAGCGCGGCGTTTTCGGTGCGCCCAGCATGTTTGTAGGCAATGACATGTTCTTCGGTCAGGACCGTCTGGATTTTGTGCGCGAAGCGCTCAGCTAGGCGTTGAACGCCCACCGCCCTTGAACGCCGCTTGCGAGCACTTCGCAAGCGGCGCATGCCGATCAAATAGCCGCGGTACGCACCTGCAGCCACTCCAATGCAGCACCGTTGAGCAACGGGCTTAAACGCTCACGCACTTCGGCGTGGTAGGCGTTGAACCACGCGCGTTCGTCCACCGTCAGCAACGATGGCTCCAGGCAACGCGTGTCGATTGGGCACAAGGTCAGCGTTTCAAACTTGAGGAACTCACCGAACTCGGTCTTGCCGGCTTCACGGTTCAATACCAGGTTCTCAATACGCACACCCCAGCGACCTGGGCGATAAGTGCCCGGTTCAATCGAAGTAATCATTCCCGGCTGCATCGCGGTCTGTGGCGCAGTGGCGGCCTGGTAGGCGATCACCTGCGGGCCTTCATGTACATTCAGGAAATAGCCTACGCCGTGGCCCGTACCATGGCCGTAGTCCACACCTTCAGCCCAGATCGGCGCACGCGCAATCGCATCCAGCAACGGCGACAGAATGCCCTTGGGGAAGTGTGCACGAGACAGCGCAATCACGCCCTTAAGGACCCGCGTGCAGTCGCGCTTCTGCTCCTCACTCGGCGTACCGATCGGCACCATCCGCGTGATATCGGTGGTGCCGCCGAGGTACTGGCCGCCCGAGTCGATCAACAGCAAACCATCGCCCTCGATCAGCGCATGCTCTTCTTCAGTGGCGTGGTAATGCGGCATCGCGCCATTGGCATTGAATGCAGCAATGGTGTTGAAACTCAGCGATACATAATCGGGGCGACGGGTGCGTGCCGCCGTCAGGTGTTCGTCGATAGTCAGCTCGGTGATGCGCTCGCGGCCCAACGCACCGTCCAACCAAGCGAAGAATTCGCACAGCGCCGCACCATCCTGCTCCATGGCCCGGCGAATATGCTCCGCGTCAGCCAGGCTTTTGCGGGATTTGGCCAGCGTAGTCGGGTTCAGCCCCTCGACCAGCTTGACCCCCGCATCGAGATTCTCCAGCAACCCTGTGGTCACGCGAGCCGGGTCAACTTGCAAGCTGGCACCCGACGGCACGGCACGCAGCGCATCAGCCACTTCGCTGTAGTCGCGCAAGGTCACACCATCCTGCTCCAGGATTGCGCGCAGTTGCGCGTCGACCTTGCTCAGCGCGACAAACAAAGTGGCCTGCTGCTGATTGATCAGGGCAAAGGACACGAACACCGGGTTGAACGACACATCACCGCCACGCAGGTTGAACAACCAGGCGATGTCATCCAGGGTGGCGATGAAATGCCAGTCGGCGCCCTTCTCTTTCAAGCTGGCGCGCAGCGCGCTGAGTTTTTCGCCGCGGCTGACGGTGGCCTGCGGAGGCAGGTGTTGGTAAATCGGCTGGGACGGTAACGCGGGGCGGTCGTGCCAGACTTCATTCAGCACATCGATATCGGTACGCAAGCGTGCGCCGCGCTCCGTCAGCTTGCCGCCCAGGGTACGCGCCGAGGCCACGGCCATCACCGCACCATCCACCGCCACCACAGCGCCTTGCGGAGTGTTTTCAGCCAGCCACTCCAGCGGGCCGGGTTGGCCCGGTTGCAACTTCACCAACTCGATACCACTGCCCTTAAGTTCCTTGGTCGCCTGCTCCCAATAACGGCTGTCGGCCCAGACACCGGCGAAATCTGCGGTGACAATCAACGTCCCCACCGAGCCATAAAACCCGGACAACCACTGCCGCCCCTGCCAGTAACCCGGCAAATACTCGGACAAATGCGGGTCGGCCGACGGCACCAGCAGGGCGTGGATACCCTCGCGGCTCATCAGCTCGCGGGTCAGCGCCAGGCGCTGGGGAACGGATCCATGGGTCAAAGGCTGAGTACTCATTGTGTCTCCTGCTAACCACTAATAATTGTTATGTGCTGCGAATGAAAAATCAGACGGACCAGAATGCCGGTGCACTGGCGAGTGCGGCCTTGATCAATTGCACGGCTTGGTCGATGTCCTGTTCGGTGGTAAACCGACCCAGGCTCAAACGAATGGTGCGGCCCGCGCTGCGTGCGTCATGGCCCAGGGCCAGAAGCACGTGGGACGGCGCATTGCTCGCCGAGTTGCACGCCGAGGTTGCCGAAAAGGCGATGCCTGCGCTCAATGCGGCGGAATTGAACTCACCTTCACTGAACGTGAGGCTGAGCGTATGGGGAATACGTTGTGTAGGGCTGCCATTGAGGCGCACACCCGCCACCGATTCCAACTGATCCAACAGGCGCTGACGCAAGGCGACGATCGTGGCCTTTTCTGCAGAGAACGACGCTGCCGCCAGGGCGAACGCGGTGCCCATACCCGCAATCTGGTGGGTCGCCAGCGTCCCGGAGCGCAACCCACCCTCGTGACCACCGCCGTGAATCTGCGCCAACACTTTCTGTTGCGCACGCGGGCCGACATACAGCGCGCCAATGCCCTTGGGACCGTAAAGCTTGTGGGCGGAAAACGACATCAAATCCACTGGCCACTCAGCCAGGTCGATCGCTACCTTGCCCGCACCTTGCGCCGCATCCACGTGCAGCAGCGCGCCATGCTCACGCACCCGCGCGCCGATGGCGGGGATATCGTTCAGGGTGCCCAGCTCATTGTTCACCAGCATCAAGGACACCAGAAAGGTGTCTTCGCGCAGCGCCTCGCTGACCGCTTCGGCGCTGATCAGCCCTTCGGCATCCGGCACCAGGTAGGTCACGGCCACCCCGGCTTCCTGCAGTTGCCGCGCGGTGTCCAGCGTGGCTTTGTGCTCGATCTGGCTGGTGATGATATGCCCACCCGCCACCCCACGCGCCTGGGCCACACCCTTGATCGCGAGGTTGTTGGACTCCGTAGCGCCGGAGGTCCAGACGATCTGCTCGGGTTGGGCACCGACCAACTCGGCCACCTGACGGCGCGACTGTTCTACCGTTTGCCGGGCGGCTTGGCCGAACGCATGGGAACTGGACGCAGGGTTACCAAAGTTGGCATTGAAGCCCAGGCACTCGACCATCACCTGGATGACCCGCTCATCCACCGGCGTGGTGGCGGCGTAGTCGAAATACAACGGACGTTTATTCATGACGTTTAAGACTCGCAGAGCGTATTCCCAAGAGCAGCGTCTCAGGGGCATCGACCGGAACAGAGGTCGTCAGGTTTAACCGATCGAATGCCATTAAAAAAGGACCACTTTATTTAAATGTGCGTAGGAACGCTCCTGAAATCCAGCTTAACAGGCTGAAGTAACCCCATGGCAAACAAAAAGCCCGAGGTTCCTTAAGGGAATCCTCGGGCTTTTTACCGCTCGGCGCGAACTCAACTGGGACGACCATGCAACACCACACTGCGTTCAGCGTTCATTTCACCCTGGTGATCAAAGCCGAAGGGCTTCGGTGGCTGGCCGGTGAGTGCAGCACGCTGCTGCTGATACTCATCAAACGACAGGCCGCGACGGCCCAAGGCTTCCAACGCCAACTGCTTGGTTTCTTCTGCGGTGTAGGGGCGCGATTCGGGCGATGGATGGGTCGCACAACCGGCGAGGACGGAGCTGACAACTATTAAGGAAACAGCCAGAAAATGCTTCATGGTGGAGGTCCTGCGAAGGAGGTTTCGAGTCAATGAACACAGGCTACTCCCGCCCTCGCACGGTGAAAAATCACCCGCCGTGATAGTCGCTATCAACCATTAAGGCATCCTCGATAGCAGGTAATACATATTCTTTTAAGATCTATAAATATGGAAATACGTTCATTTACGGAATAAAAGTAACCCTCTATAACTGCCTGCACAGCGAACGACACTGTTCGCCCTGCAACTGTTGCTCACGCAACAGTCATTCAACAAAACACCAGGTCGACAACAGCAACTTTCTCAGCAGTGAGCGCGCAGCCTATGTAAATCAAGGCTTGCAGCCGTTGGTACGGCGCTTGCTCAAGACGTTTCACTTCTCTTGCAATGAACCACTGTTGAAAAAGGAACTGTTTATGACCCGTCCCCTGAATGTTGTTGCCCTCTCCGGCGGAACCTGGCGCCCATCCCGCACATTGGTGCTGACCCAAGCCGTGCTGGCCGAACTGGCGAGCCTGCTGCCAATCCAGACCACGCTGATCGAACTGGGTGACATCGCCCGGCCTTTGGGCGGCGCCCTGTCCCGTGATGAACTGCCGGCCGAGGTCGAAGCCCAACTGTTGGCCATCGAACAGGCCGACCTGCTGGTCGTTGCCGCACCGGTCTATCGCGGTTCCTACCCGGGCTTGCTCAAGCACCTGTTCGATCTGGTCGGCCTGAACGCGCTGATCAACACACCGGTGTTGCTCGCGGCCACTGGCGGTAGCGAACGCCACGCACTGGTCCTTGATCACCAACTGCGCCCGCTGTTCAGCTTCTTCCAAGCGCTGACCTTGCCGATCGGCGTGTACGCCACTGAAGCCGATTTCACCGACTACCACATAACCAGTGAGCCCTTGAAGGGCCGTATCCGCCTTGCCGCAGAACGCGCAGCGCCACTGTTTGCTGCGCACTCTCCTTCTCTGCTGAAAATCGCTTAAGGATTTGTCATGGATGTTTTCTGGTTTCTGCCAACCCACGGCGACGGTCATTACCTGGGCACCACCCAAGGCGCACGGCCGGTCACCCTCCACTATCTGAAACAAGTCGCACAAGCAGCTGACAGCCTCGGTTACTACGGCGTGTTGATTCCTACCGGCCGCTCGTGCGAAGACTCCTGGGTTATCGCCTCGGCGCTGGTACCGCTGACTGAACGCCTGCGTTATCTGGTAGCGATCCGCCCGGGCATTATCTCGCCCACGGTCTCGGCACGCATGGCCGCTACCCTGGATCGCCTGTCCAACGGCCGCTTGCTGATCAACGTGGTGACCGGCGGCGACCCCGACGAAAACCGAGGCGACGGCAGTTTCCTCGACCACAGCGAACGCTACGAAGTCTCCGACGAGTTCCTGCAGATCTGGCGTCGTGTGTTGCAGGGCGAATCGGTGGACTTCGAAGGCAAGCACTTGCGCGTACAGAACGCCAAGGCCCTTTACCCGCCGGTGCAGAAGCCGTATCCGCCGCTGTACTTCGGCGGTTCTTCCGACGCCGCCCACGACCTTGCCGCCGAACAGGTGGACGTGTACCTGACCTGGGGCGAGCCGCCCGCCGCCGTTGCGGAAAAACTCGCGGATGTCCGCGAGCGTGCCGCGCGTAAAGGCCGCACCGTGAAGTTCGGTATCCGCCTGCACGTGATCGTGCGCGAGACCGAAGAAGACGCCTGGAAAGCCGCCTACAAACTGATCGAGCACATCAGCGACGACACCATCGCAGCGGCGCAAAAATCCTTCTCGCGCTTTGACTCCGAAGGCCAGCGCCGCATGGCCGCCTTGCACGACGGGCGCCGCGACAACCTGGAAATCGCCCCCAACCTGTGGGCCGGCGTCGGCCTGGTGCGCGGCGGTGCTGGTACGGCACTGGTCGGTAACCCGCAGCAGGTCGCCGAGCGCATCAAAGAGTACGCCGACTTGGGCATCGAGAGCTTCATCTTCTCCGGCTACCCGCACCTGGAAGAAGCCTATCGCTTTGCTGAGTTGGTGTTCCCGCTGTTGCCGGAACCCTACGCCAGCCTTGCCGGGCGTGGTGTCACCAACCTCACGGGCCCGTTTGGCGAAATGATTGCCAACGATGTGTTGCCCACAACCAAGGCCTGAGCGCGCTGAGTCTGCTTGATGTGGGAGCGGGCTTGCTCGCGAATGCGTCCGTTCAGTCAATTCATTTGCGATCGGACACACCGCTTTCGCGAGCAAGCCCGCGTCCACCTTTGGCCTTCTTTGCCCAACCGATATTGAGGAACATCGTGTGACAGCCAAACCCCACAGCGTGCTGCCATCGCCATTGCAGACCGCCAAACTGCTGGCCGCCGAATTTGCCCTCACCGCCGTCGAACGTGATGAGCGTGGCGGCACCCCGAAGGCCGAACGAGACGCCCTGCGCCAAAGCGGCCTGCTGGCCCTGAGCATTCCCACCCAATACGGTGGCCTCGGCGCACGCTGGAGTGAAACCCTGGGTATCGTTCGCGAGTTCGCCAAGGTCGACAGCTCCCTCGCGCACGTTTTCGGTTTCCACCACTTGATGCTCGCCACCGTGCGCCTGTTTGCGCGCCCGGATCAATGGCAACCCTGGTTCGAACAAACCGCCCGCAAAAACTGGTTCTGGGGCAATGCCCTCAACCCGCTGGACACACGCACGGTGGTCAAGGATTTTGGTGGCTGGCGTGAATTCTCCGGCAAGAAGAGCTTCTGCTCCGGCGCCAGCGATTCGGAAATGCTGATTGCCTCTGCCGTGGATGACAGCGCTGGCGGCAAACTGCTGATTGCTGCCATCCCCAGCGGTCGCAGCGGCATCACCCTGCACAATGACTGGAACAATATCGGCCAGCGCCAGACTGACAGCGGCAGCGCCAGCTTCGAACGGGTACGCGTCGAGGAGTCGGAATTGCTGCTCGACCCAGGCCCACTGAGTACGCCGTTCGCCTGCCTGCGCCCACTGATCGCACAGCTGACCTTCACGCATATGTTTCTCGGCATTGCCGAAGGCGCGTTTGAAGAAGCGCGCAACTACACCCTGACCGAAACCCGTTCGTGGCATAAATCCTCGGCCGACGACGTACGCCAGGACCCTTATGTTCTGCACCATTACGGCGAGTTCTGGGTGGCCTTGGAAGGCGTGCGCCTGCTGGTGGAACGCGCTGCCGATCTGCTCGATCAGGCCTGGGCCAAAGGCCCCAACCTCAGTGAACACCAACGCGGCCAACTGGCCATTGCGATCGCCACCGCGAAAGTCGCCGCCACGCGCCAAGGCCTGGAGTTGTGCAGCCGCCTGTTTGAAGTCACCGGCGCGCGCTCCACCCACGCCTCGCTGCGCCTGGACCGCCACTGGCGCAACCTGCGCACACAAACCTTGCACGATCCGGTGGACTACAAGCTCCACGAACTCGGGGACTGGGCGTTGAACCATTCCCTGCCGATACCGACGTTCTACTCTTAAGAGAGGTGCCCATGCAGCTTTTAACCTTACCGCCCTCGCCCGCCCTCGCGACGTCGATTCGCGCCACGGCCCAAGTCTTCGAAGACCCGAAATCCCAGGCGCTGCTCGACCACATCCAGCAAGTGGCGCCCAGCGAGGCCAGCGTGCTGATCATCGGCGAGACCGGCACCGGTAAAGAGCTGGTAGCGCGCCACATTCATAACCTCAGCGCACGGCGCAACCGACCGTTCGTGGCGGTGAACTGCGGGGCGTTTTCCGAATCGCTGGTGGAGGCCGAGCTGTTCGGCCATGAAAAAGGCGCCTTTACCGGCGCGCTCAGTGCCAAGGCCGGTTGGTTCGAAGAAGCCGACGGCGGCACGTTGTTCCTAGATGAGATCGGCGACTTGCCGATGGCGATCCAAGTCAAACTGTTGCGTGTATTACAGGAACGCGAGGTGGTGCGCCTGGGCTCGCGCAAGAGCATCCCCATCGACGTGCGCGTGCTGGCCGCGACCAACGTGCAACTGGAAAAGGCGATTAATGCCGGGCATTTTCGCGAAGACCTCTACTACCGCCTTGACGTCGTCAGCCTTGAGCTCAGCCCGCTGCGCGAGCGCCCCGGCGACATCCTGCCGCTGACCCGGCATTTCATTGAAGCTTACAGCCAGCGCCTGGGCTATGGCCCCATCACCATCAGCCGCGAGGCCGAACACAAGCTCAAAAGCTACAGCTGGCCAGGCAATATTCGCGAGCTGGAAAACGTGATTCACCACACCCTGCTGATCTGCCGCAACGGCGTGATCGAACGCGATGATCTGCGCCTGTCGAACCTGCGCATCGAGCGTCAGGACGACAGCCAGCACACCAGCGATAACAGCGCAGAAGCGTTGCTGGCGCGCGCGTTTCAAAAGCTGTTCGAGGAACAGGCCGGCGCCCTGCACGAAAAGGTCGAGGACGCGTTATTGCGCGCCGCCTACCGCTTCAGCCATTACAACCAGGTGCACACCGCCAGCCTGCTGGGCTTGAGCCGCAACGTCACGCGCACACGCCTGATCAAGATCGGCGAGCTGGCGGTGAACAAGCGCCGCCCTGGGGAAAACGTGCAAGGTGAGCGGATGCTGCACCTATCCATTTAGGCGGCAGTGCAAGGCGTTGTCATGGCTGCGCTCAAAGCTGCGCAGCACCTGGAACGAACCAAACGTCACCGCCGTGGCCTGGTGAGCGCGGATCAGCGTCCAGAAATCTTCCTCGCCGTGCTCAAAACATTCAAACGCCGCCTCACCGTCCTCACGGGAGCGCCATTGCAGGTAATTGAGCACCCGCCGCCCGTCCTCGCTGACCTGCACACTCGCATTGATAAAGCCGCCATGGCCTTGGGCCAGGCGCTCGCTTTGGATGGACAAGGCCGCCACCAGGGCAGACTGCTGCCGGGGCTCGATCTGAAACTCGATCAATTGAGTGAAGCTGCGACTCTTCTCTGATACCTGCATGAACACTCCCCTTTCTCTGTAGGCAGAATCTTGCGATTCGATGCCACGCAGGGTAAAACCTCTAGTTAAGTCAAGGTCAAGCATTGATTCGGAGTTTTTCATGCTCAACAAAGCACTCACCGTCGGCCAACTGGCCGCCCGCAGTGGCGTAGCGGTCACGGCGCTGCACTTCTATGAATCCAAGGGGCTGATCAAGAGCAACCGCAATGCGGGCAACCAGCGCCGCTACCCACGGGATGTGTTGCGGCGGGTGGTGGTGATCAAGATTGCCCAACGCTTGGGGATTCCGCTGGCGACCATTGGCGAAGCATTGCAGACCTTGCCGAATGAGCGCACGCCTACGAAGCAGGATTGGGAACGTCTGTCGGCGCTGTGGCGAGAGGACCTGGACGATCGCATCAACAAATTGTTGCTGCTGCGCGACAAACTCAGTGGGTGCATTGGGTGTGGGTGCCTGTCGTTGGACGCGTGCCCTTTGCGTAATCAGGATGATCAACTCGGCGAGCGTGGGCCGGGGGCACAGCTGTTGGAGCCCACCCCCGAAACCTGACCGGCAGAGGCAACCCTTGTGGGAGCGGATCGTCGGGGCGCGACACAGACGGTGTGACCACCCAATCGCGATCAAACACCGTCTTTGACGCAGCCATCTGCCGGTTCACTGTTGCCGGGCCAACACCTCGTCGGCTACCCGCAAACCGCGCGATACGTGGCCTATAGTGAATAACCCGTACCTCCATAACCCCAATCAAGGAGAACGACATGAGTGCCAAACCTATCCCCGAGGGTTATCACAGCGTCACGCCTTATATGGGCATCGACAACGCCGCCGAAGCCATCGCGTTCTACAAGAAAGCCTTCGGCGCCACGCAAGTCATGCGCCTGGACATGCCCGACGGCAAGGTCGGCCACGCCGAACTGCGCATCGGTGACTCGGCGCTCATGCTGGGCTCGCCCTGCGCTGAAATGGCATTGCGCAATCCGGATGAACACACCAGTGTCGGTCTGCACCTGTATGTGCACGACGTGGATGCGCAATTCGAACGCGCCGTTGCGGCCGGCGCCAGTGTGGTGTCAGAGCCCAAGGATCAGTTCTACGGTGACCGGTCGGCGAGCGTAAAAGATCCATTCGGCCACCTGTGGTTCCTGGCCACACGCAAAGAAGACCTGACCGAAGCACAGATCCGCCAGCGCGCCGAAGCGATGTTCACGCAAGGCTGAGATCGCGCCTGCCCCCCATCTGGTTTGCCTGCGATGCAGATACCTCGGCGTATCCGGGTCTATCGCGTCGATACCATCGCCGGCAAGCCCGCGCCCACAGGGGCCTCGTTGTTTGAACAATAGAGCCTGGCCGGCAGGCTCCTACACACTTCATGAACAACCCCTACACGCTTTCCCCCTTGCCCCGAATGCTGCGTGATTCCAGGATGCAGGCAATCATCACGAGGAGTCATTCCATGTTCGCCGGATTCCAAAAAGACCAGTGCCACGTCAACGGCGTGGACATCAGCTACCGCAAAGGCGGTACAGGTCCGGGTCTGCTCCTGCTGCACGGGCACCCGCAAACCCACGTCATCTGGCACAAAGTCGCCGAACAGTTGGCCGAGCATTTCAGCGTGGTCGCAGCCGACCTGCGCGGCTATGGCGACAGCAGCAAGCCGCCGGCCAACGATCACCACAGCAACTACTCGAAGCGGGAAATGGCCCGCGACGGCGTCGAACTGATGAAGGCGCTGGGCTTTGACACGTTCTCGGTACTGGCCCA
This sequence comes from Pseudomonas fluorescens, assembly GCF_900215245.1. Taxonomy (GTDB): domain Bacteria; phylum Pseudomonadota; class Gammaproteobacteria; order Pseudomonadales; family Pseudomonadaceae; genus Aquipseudomonas; species Aquipseudomonas fluorescens. Next base: position 4,420,930 of record NZ_LT907842.1, on the reverse strand, counting down.
CGACCGTGGTGCCCGGGTCGCCCATCGCCTGGCGCTGGACCATCCCAAGGCCGTGCAACGCATGGTGCTGCTGGATATTGCGCCAACCCTGGCGATGTACGCCCAAACCGACGAGACCTTCGCCCGCGCCTACTGGCACTGGTTCTTCCTGATCCGCCCGGCGCCGCTGCCGGAGGCGTTGATCGAGAGCAACCCGCAACTCTACCTGCGCAGCGTGATGGGCAGCCGCAGTGCCGGGCTCAAGCCGTTTACCGATGCAGCCTTCGCCGAGTACCTGCGCTGCCTGCAACTGCCAGGTACGGCTCGCGGTATCTGCGAAGACTACCGTGCTGCCGCCAGTATCGACCTTGAGCACGACCAGGCGGACATCGACGCCGGCCACCACCTGAACCTGCCGTTGCTGGTGATGTGGGGCGCCGACGGCACTGTGGGCCGCTGTTTCGAACCGCTGGAGGAGTGGCAGAAAGTCGCCACCGATGTACGTGGCAAAGCACTGCCCGCCGGCCACTATCTTGCTGAAGAAGTGCCTGAACTGTTGCTTGGCGAAGTCCTCGACTTCCTGCGCTGAGCCGTATGCCCCCGTGACCTGACGGACCCGCCTCGCCGGCTGAAAATGCCTGCGACGGGTTCGCTTTGCCCAAAAAAAGCCCCTCGAGATAATAACAATGACAATCCGAAAACTGCTGGGAACCCTCTACGTACAGGTGCTCATCGCGATCGCGCTGGGTGTATTGATCGGCCACGTATGGCCGCAAATCGGTATCGACCTCAAGCCGCTGGGCGACGGGTTTATCAAGCTGATCAAGATGATCATCGGCCCGATCATCTTCTGCACGGTGGTTTCCGGCATCACCAGCATGCACGATGTAAAACAGGTCGGCCGCGTGGGCGGCAAAGCGCTGCTGTACTTCGAGATCGTTTCGACCATCGCGCTGCTGATCGGCATTCTCGCTGCACACCTGCTGCACCCCGGCGTGGGTTTCAATATCGACGTGAAGACCCTCGACAGTTCAGCCATCGCCGGCTTTGTCGGCCAGGCGCAGCACAGTGAGGGCGTGACCGGGTTTCTGCTGAATGTCATCCCCGGGACCTTTTTCGACGCCTTCGCCAAAGGTGAAATTCTGCCGGTGCTGTTTATTTCCGTGCTGTTCGGCCTCGGCCTGGTAATGGTCGGTGAGAAAGCGCGGCCGCTGGTGAGTGTCATCAACCAGGCCAGCGAGGTGTTTTTCCGCATCGTGGCGATGATCAGCCGTGTAGCGCCTATCGGTGCCTTCGGCGCGATTGCGTTCACCATCGGCAAGTACGGCGTGGGCTCATTGCTGCCGCTGCTGAAGCTGGTCGGCACCTTCTATATCACCGCGTTGTTTTTTGTCGCGGTGGTACTGGGCAGCATCGCCCGTTACGCCGGCTTCAGCATTTTCAAGTTGATGGGTTACATCAAGTCGGAACTGCTGATCGTGCTCGGCACCAGCTCGTCGGAGTCGGCGCTGCCGCAACTGATCCAGAAACTCGAAAGCCTCGGCGCGTCCAAAGGCGTGGTGGGTATCGTGGTGCCGACCGGCTACACCTTCAACCTGGACGGCACCAACATCTATATGACCTTGGCGGTGTTGTTCCTGGCCCAGGCCACCAATATCGACCTGCCGCTGGAGCAACAATTGACGTTGCTGGCCGTGGCCATGCTCACCTCCAAAGGCGCCGGTGCCGTCGTCGGTGCCGGCTTTGTGGCATTGGCGGCGAGCCTGGCGGTGGTGCCGACCGTACCGGTGGCAGCGATGGTGCTGATCCTCGGTGTCGACCGCTTCATGGCTGAATGCCGCTCGCTGACCAATATCATCGGTAACGCCGTCGCCACGCTGGTGGTGGCCGCCTGGGAAGGTGAACTGGATCGCGACAAGATGGCGCCGATTGCCCTCAAACATGGCCGGCATGCGCGTGCCGCGCAAGCGAAGATTGCTGCCGAATAGGCATTCACGCCCAGCCGCGCCGGAAGGTGCGCGCATCCGGTGCTATGCTGGCGGCTCATGCCGCCACGCTTGTTTTCTGATGACTAACAAGAAAGATAACGTGCCCCTACCCGAAGACCTGCGGGTGTTCCTGACCGTGATTCGCAAGGCGGGTTTCGCCGCCGCTGCCGATGAGTTGGGGCTGTCGCCTGCGTATGTCAGCAAGCGCATCCAGATCCTCGAAACCACCCTGGCCACTCGCCTGCTGCACCGCACCAGCCGGCGCATCGCCCTCACCGAAGACGGTGAACGGGTGCAGCGCTGGGCCGTGCGCATCCTCGAAGACTTCCAGCAACTTTCCGATGAACTCTGCGACGCCCACGACAGCCCCCGTGGGCATCTGCATATGTGCAGCAGCTTCGGCTTTGGGCGCAACCATGTGGCGCCGGCCCTGTCGTTGCTGGCCGAACAATACCCGGACCTGGAAATCCGCCTGGACCTGTTCGACCGCGTGGTGGACATCGTCAGCGAAGGCTTCGACCTGGAAATTCGCGTGGGCGATGACATTCCCGGTCAACACATCGGCCGACGCTTGGTGAGCAACCGCCGAGTGCTGTGCGCGGCGCCGGCTTACCTGAAGCGTCGGGGCACCCCGCAACAGTTGAGTGACCTGGAGCAGCACGACTGCCTGGTGCTCAAGGAGCGTGACAACGCCTTTGGCATCTGGAACCTGGAGCGTGATGGCAGCGCGCAAAGTGTTCGCGTACGCGGGCCGCTGTCCTCCAACAATGGCGAGATCGTGTTGCAGTGGGCCCTGGACGGACGCGGGGTGCTGCTGCGCTCGATGTGGGATGTGAAGCCGCTGCTCGAACAAGGCAAGCTGGTGCAGGTGTTGCACGGCTACACCCAGAGCGCCAACGTGTGGGCGGTATACCCGACGCGGTTGGCCTACTCCGGGAAATTAAGAGCGTGTGTGGAATTTTTGCAGGAGCACTTCAAGGGGTTGTCGATCTGACGCCCCGATTGGCGCTGTAACCCAGCCATAGGCCCATGACCACCAGGGCGGTCAACGGCAGCCCGTGGAACAACACAATCACTTGGGCCGGCGCCCACGTCAGGTAGAACGGCCCGACCACGAGCATGCCTACGCCAAAGCCGGCCATCTGGATCAGGGTCAATAAACTGAAGAGCGGCAGGCGCAGGCTATCCGGTTCACTCTGCGCGCGGGAAACCAAGGCCACCTCGGAAATACCATCTCCCAACCCCGCCCACACCACCCACACCAGCGCCAGCCACAGTTCGCTTTGTTGGAAGGTCAGGATAAAGCCGCTGGACATCAGCGCCACACCGGCCATAAACAGGCGCTCCATGCCTGCGGTACCACGACTTTTCAACACGGCACTGGCCAGCCGCGCGCCCACGAACTTGCCACAGGCCCAAACCGCCAGCAGGTAGCCCATCACGGTCTTTGCCGTATCGGGCGAAATGTACTGGGACAACACCGGCCAGCCGACGTTATGCGCAGCGCTGCCAAGGGTGTCGAGCAGGCTGATCAATAACATCGCGGCCAGCACCGGCGCGCTCCGCAGGCCTTTCTTCAGTTCATGCCATTCAGCCGCGAGGCCTCGATGCACGGACATCGCACCTGAGTACAACGCCCGCAACGGCAGGATCAGGCAGGCGGCAACCATATAGGTGCCGATGTTCACGGCAAACACGGCTTCGAATCCCGCCGTGGCAATCAGCCCCCCAGACAACAAGCTGCCAAACACCGCACCGGTGGCGGCCGCAGAAGTAATCCATGCATTGGTGGAAACCCGCTGCTCCAGCGCTACCCAGGTGGGCAACTGACTGTTCAGGCCAATCGCAAACAACGAATTGCACAAGCCGATGCCAAACGCGATGAAGGGCAGCACGCTGAGCTGATGTGTCGGTATCAACACCAGCAGCGGCATCAGCAATAAGGCTCGGGCAAGGTCCAGCCCGGCCAACGTGCCTCGTCCGGCAAAGCGCCTGAAAAAAGCAATCCCGAACAGGCTCGCAATAATCCCACCGGTAACGCGGCACGCCAGGAAGACACTGACAAACATCACGCTGTGGCTGAGCCAATACACGTAAGTGGACAACGCCACCATGTTGAGGAACGCGCCGAAATCCGACACCCCGCGCGCGAAGATGATCAAGCGTGCATTGCGGGTCGAGCGCGTTGATTCAGGCTCAACGTTCAGCACGTGCATGGCAGAGACTTCCTTTTCTTATAATGAGCCGACGTCCTTGTCGGTCCCACTTAAGTCTACGGTGCCCGGTGTGTCAACCAAGCCAGGGGTTGGCCGCCAGGTGCCTGCGCTCGAACGCCTGGATCTGGTCACTGCGCTGCAAAGTGCTGCCAATCGCATCCAGGCCGAGCAGCAGCGCGGTCTTGCGCAAGGTGTCGATCTGGAAGGGGATCACCTGGCCGTCCGCGAGGCGAATCTGCTGCGCCTGCAGATCCACACTGATCTGCGCCTGTTCAGGCTGGCTTACGGTCTGCCCGAGCGCCTGCAGCAGCGCATCGTCCAGAGTGATCAACAACACGCCGTTACGCTGGCAGTTGTCATAAAAAATCCCGGCAAAGCGGCTGCCGATCAGCGCGCGAATCCCCATTTGCTTCAAGCCCCACACCGCATGCTCACGGCTGGAGCCACAGCCGAAGTTCGGCCCGACCACCATAAAGCACGCGCCCTGCCAGGCCGGCTGGTTGAGCACGAATGCCGGGTTGGGCTCGCCTGACGCGAGGAAGCGCAGGTCGAAGAACAACCCTCGGTCGAGACCGCTGCGGTCGATGCCCTTGAGAAATTGCTTGGGCATGATCACGTCGGTGTCGATATTCGCTGCAAGCATCGGCGCAGCCTTGCCGGTGACCTGGGTGAACGGTTGCAGGCTCATGCGCGGTCTCCAAAGTGACGAATATCGGTGAGGCGGCCGGTGATGGCGGCGGCGGCGACCATGGCCGGGCTCATCAGGTGAGTGCGGGCGCCGGCGCCCTGGCGCCCTTCGAAGTTGCGGTTGGTGCTGGACGCGCAGCGGTCGCCGGGGGCCAGCACATCGTCGTTCATCGCCAGGCACATCGAGCAGCCGGACTGGCGCCATTCGAAGCCGGCGTCGATAAAGATCGCCGCGAGCCCTTCGGCTTCGGCCTGGTCGCGCACGGCGGTGGAGCCGGGGACAATCATCGCCCGTACGTGGTCGGCCACGTGTTTGCCGCGCACCACACTGGCAGCGTCGCGCAGGTCCTCGATGCGGGCATTGGTGCAAGAGCCGATAAACGCATGGCTGATCACGATATCGCTCAGCGGCATGCCGGCCTCCAGGCCCATGTAATTCAGCGCGCGGCGCATGTCCTGGCGCAGGATCAGGTCGCTCACCTCTTGCGGGTCGGGCACGCGGGCGCCGATGGGGGCGGCCTGGTCGGGGCTGGTGCCCCAAGTGACCATGGGTTCCAGGGTGCTGGCATCGAGCTGCACTTCTTGATCAAACACGGCGTCGGCATCCGAATGCAGCTGGCGCCAGCCGACCAGTGCCTGTTCCCACAACGCGCCTTTCGGCGCGCGAGGCTTGCCCTTGAGGTAGGCGAAAACTTTTTCGTCCGGCGCCATGAATGCGCCGCGCGCACCGGCTTCCACGGCCATGTTGCAGATGGTCATGCGCGCTTCGACACTCAGCGCATCCACGGTGGAACCGCGAAACTCAATGGCGTAGCCGGTGGCACCGGACGCGCCGATCTTGCCGATCAGCGCCATGATCACGTCCTTGGAGGTCAGGCCGCGCGCCAGTTTGCCGTCGACGGTCACACGCATGCTTTTCAGGCGCTTGTAGACCAGGGTCTGCGAGGCCAGCAGGTGCTCGATTTCGGAGGTGCCGATGCCAAACCCGAACGCGCCCAATGCGCCGTAGGTGGTGGTGTGGCTATCACCGGCGGCGATCACCATGCCCGGCAAAATGAAGCCCTGCTCCGGCGCAATCACGTGTTCGATGCCTTGGCGCTTGTCGAGGATATCCAGCAGCTCGATGCCGAAATCCTGGCAGTTTTCCGCCAGGTACGACACCTGCCGCGCGCCGGCCGCATCGGGCATCGTCGCAGTACGCGTGGGCGTGGTGGGGTTTACATGGTCAACCACCGCCAGCGCCGTGCCAGGGCGCCAAACCTTACGCCCGGCCTCGCGCATGCCGCTGAACGCCTGGGGGCTGGTGTATTCGTTGATCACCTGGCGGTCGATGTACAGAAGGACATGGCCCTGGTCGTCCAGGGGGCACACCGTATGGGAATCGATGTGTTTGTCGTAGAGGGTTCTGGCAGTCATTTTTTCTTCGGGCTCACTCAACGGTGTGCCCCCATCCTACGCAGCCCCCCGGCCCCATCAATGGCACCTGGGTGATGGCTTGGAACATGTTTCGTGTTCGATCAAGGCGCGAAAAGCCCAGTGAATGCGAACCTGAAACATTTTCTTTCATTTGCGGCTTGGGGATTTCTCATGCTCATCCGTCTTAACTTAGATACAGCCCGTCGCGTCAGCAAAAGCTACGACCGGCCATTTCCGGGCCTCCATCGCCCTCCTTCGTTCAAGACCCGTATTCACATGTCTAACGTTCACACGTCAAAGAAGTCACGTTCAAAACTCTGGTTTCTGGTGCACAGCTGGCTGGCGTTACCCATCTGGTTTTTTGTGCTGATCGTCTGCGTGACCGGCACCCTGGCGGTGGTCAGCCAGGAAATCGTGTGGCTGGCCAACCCGGATATCCGTGCAAGCAAGCCGTCGGAAGATGCCCGGATGCTGAGCTTTGACCAGGTGATCGCCGCGATCAAACGCGAAGAGCCCCAAGTGATTGTGCAGTCGATCATCCGCCCGGACGAAACGCACTTCGCCCTCAGTGTCGACCTCAGCTACCCGGATGGGCGCTCCGTCGAGGCCTACGTCAACCCCTACACCGGGGCGATCCAGGGCATCAGCCCAGCCTTCGATTTCAAGCAATTTACCCGCGCCCTGCACGGCTGGTGGCTGGTGCCGTTCACTAATGGCTTCAGTTGGGGGTGGTACCTGGTCTCGGCGCTCGGCCTGCCGTTGCTGGCGTCACTGGTGACCGGGCTGGTGGTCTACAAGCGTTTCTGGAAGGGTTTTCTGCGACCGACCCTGCGTATCCGTCACGGTGCGCGAATCTTCTGGGGGGACTTCCATCGCCTGAGCGGGATCTGGTCAATCTGGTTTATCGCGGTGATTTCCATCACCGGCACGTGGTTCCTGATCCAGGCGATCCTGGGGGACAACCAGATTTCCATCTCCAGCGAACCGATCGTCCCCGTGATCGCCCGTGAGAAGGTGCCGATGTCCGCGCCGGGTGTGCCGGCACCGATGATCCCACTGGACGACGCCATCGAGATTGCCAGCCAACGCATTCCCGGGCTGGATGCGACGTTTGTGTTCCTGCCGCTCAACGCCTATAGCCACCTGCAAATCGGCGGGCGCGGCTGGTACCCGCTGATGTTCCAGACGGCCCAACTCAACCCGTACAGCGGCGAGATCGCGGTGTCGCACTTGCTGTCCGACCGCTCAACGCTGGAGTTCGTCACCGAATCCATGCGCCCGCTGCACACCGGCGACTTTGGCGGGCTGTGGATCAAGCTGATCTGGGCGTTCTTCGGCCTGGTGCTGAGCATGATGGTGTTGAGTGGCCTGCTGATCTGGACCAAGCGCACCGCCCTGGCCACCCTCAATGCACTCAAGCGCAGCAATAAGGCGTCGCGCCAACCGGCCGCCCTCCCCGCCAGGCAGGCTGAAACCTCGGAGGCCAACGGATGAGCAAGGTCACTGCTGCTACACCGCCTTCGAGGCTGCGCGCTGTTTGGCTGAAATGGCGGTTCCATATCAACATCCTGCTGTTGCTGGTACCCCTGGGGTTCATGCCCAAATACTTCGCCGATGCCGCACTGTTTCGCGGTGACACCGGGATTGGCGAGCGGGTCGTCGGCGACGTGCAGGTCGGGCCCTGGAGCCTGACACTCGCCGAATTCCGCAACGAAGGCCCGAGCCCGGACCCGGCCGGCCCGATGAAATTCTTCAACGCCGCCCTGTGTGACACCTGTGCCGCGCAGGTCAAGGCCACCTACCTGCGTATCGGCAAACCACGCAGCTTGCGCGCCGCCGGGGTGATCTTCTTTGGTACGCCTTACCGCATGGGCGCCGCATTGCCGGTGCCTGAGCGCACGCCGGTCGATGCCGAACTGTGGGTCACCATGGAAGGCTGGGACGGCACGATGCACCAGGGTTCCATCCCGCTAAGCCAGGCCTCGCCTGCCACCATTGCCTGGCTGAACAAGCAAGGAGTTAAACCATGACGTTCAAGCACCTGACCCACGCCGCTGCGGCACTATTGCTTTGCGCAGGTTTCAGTACCACCGCCCTGGCCCACAACCCGATGTGCGAATGCAAGGAAATCCCCGGCGAGCAGATCCAGTGCACCGGCGGTTTCTCCGACGGCAGCGGCGCCCCGGGCGTGACCCTGGACGTCATCGGCTACGACGAAACCATCCTGCTGCCCGGCAAACTCGGCCAGGACTCGACCCTGACCTTCAAAAAGCCCGCCGCCGAGTTCTATGTGCTGTTTGATGCGGGCCCCGGCCACGTCGTTGAAATCGACCAAGCGGATATCCAGCCTCAATGAGCACGACACAGGTTGTACGCCCCGCCGGTGCCGGCCACGAAACCCTCTACGTGTTGCTGCTGTGCCTGATCATCCTCACGGTGGCCGGTTCGGTGGTGGCCCTGCACAGTGAAACCCAGGAAGTCGCGGCGCTGCCCAGCCACCAGTTGGACGCCCGTCGCGACCTCAGCGCATCCGAACAAGGCATCTACGCCGACCTGCGGGTGACCCTGGATGAAATCCAGCTGCTGCAACAGGAGCACAGTGCCCTGCCGACGCCTGCGCAACTGGCCGAAGCAGGTTTTGCACCGTTTGCCCAGGACGCCAGTTCGGTCAGCCGTGGCGACCACCGCTGGACGTTGCTGGCGCCTGCTGCCTATTTGGGCCTGAGCCAGACGCCGAGCGCCAGCGGCTCGCTGCTGATGCGCGTGCACGGTGCCGAGGCGGATATCTGGCTCAACCGCCAAGCCCACCTTGCCCCCCCTTCCGACCTCACTGACCAGGCGCTGATCGCCGCCGGCTGGCAACAGGTGGTCGCGCAATTCGATGCCGGCGTTACGCGCCAGCACCGTCACTGAACGAGAAGACCGAGTGCCCATGTCTATTTCATCTCCCCTGTTGCGCCTGTTGCTGGTTAGCCTGTTCAGCCTGATGCTGGCGCCCTTGGCAAATGCCGAGGCGGCCAAACGCTTGCGTATCGGCATCACCCTGCACCCTTATTACAGTTACGTGGCTAACATTGTCGGCGACAAAGCCGACGTGGTCCCGCTGATTCCGGCAGGCTTCAACCCGCATGCCTACGAGCCGCGCGCCGAAGACATCAAGCGCATCGGCACCCTCGATGTGATCGTGCTCAACGGCGTCGGACATGACGATTTCGCCGACCGCATGATCGCCACCAGCGAGCGCCCGGACATCCCGGTGATCGAGGCCAACGCCAACGTGCCGTTGCTCGCCGCCACGGGGAATGCCGCGCGTGGCGCGGGCAAGGTGGTCAACCCGCACACCTTCCTGTCGATCAGCGCGTCGATTGCCCAGGTCAACAACATCGCCCGCGAGTTGGGCAAGCTTGACCCGGACAATGCCAAGGCCTACACCCAGAATGCCCGCGCCTACGGCAAGCGCCTGCGCCAGATGCGCGCCGACGCCCTGGCCAAGCTGACCAGCGCGCCCAACCCCGACCTGCGCGTGGCCACCGTGCACGCCGCCTACGACTACCTGCTGCGCGAATTCGGCCTGGAAGTCACCGCCGTGGTCGAGCCCGCCCACGGTATCGAGCCAAGCCCCAGCCAGTTGAAAAAAACCATCGACGAACTGCGCGCCCTGGATGTGAAGGTGATCTTCTCGGAGATGGATTTCCCGTCCACCTACGTCGAGACCATCCAGCGTGAATCCGGGGTCAAGCTGTACCCGCTGTCGCATATTTCCTACGGCGAATACACACCCGAAAAATACGAAGTGGAAATGACCGGCAACCTCAACACCGTGGTGCGGGCGATTCAGGAGTCGGGGGCATGACAGCGGCGGAGCAACTCAAAGCGGCCAGCGTCGGCCCAACCCTGGACTTCGATAACGTGTCACTGACCCTCGGCCGCACGGTGATTCTTGACGCTGTCAGTTTCCAGGTAGAACCGGGCAGCATTCATGCGTTGGTCGGCCCGAACGGCGGCGGCAAAAGTTCGCTGATCAAGACGCTGTTGGGGCAAACGCCGCACCACGGTCAATTGCGCCTGCAATGGCCAACGACGCCCGGCACCATCGGGTACGTGCCCCAGGCGCTGGAATTCGACCGGGGCTTGCCGATGACGGTGGACGACTTCATGGCCGCCATGTGTCAACGCCGCCCGGCGTTTCTGGGCCTGTCCAAACACTACGCCGCCGCGATTGGCGAGGCGCTGGAACGGGTGGGTATGCAGGACAAGCGCAAACGCCGCATGGGCGCGTTATCCGGTGGTGAGCGTCAGCGTGTGTTGCTGGCCCAGGGCCTGATCCCGTCGCCCCACCTGCTGGTGCTGGATGAACCGATGTCGGCCCTCGACGAGGCGGGTATCCAGGTGTTCGAACGGCTGCTGAATGACTGGCGGCTGGCCGGGATCACCGTGCTGTGGATCGAACACGACCTGGAAGCCGTCGGCCGTCTCGCCGACCGCGTCACCGGCCTGAACCGCCGCGTGCTGTTCGACGCCACCCCCAACGCGGCGCTGACCCCGGACCGCCTGCTGACCCTGTTCTCCACCCACCCGCGGAGCTCGGCGCCATGAGTTATGAAGCGTTTCGTTTGATGGTCCAGGGCTGGGCCTCGTCCGGGTACCTGCCGGAAGCGTTGGCCTATGGGTTTGTGGTCAATGCCTTGCTCGCCGGTTTGCTGATAGGCCCGGTACTCGGCGGCCTGGGGACGCTGGTGGTGGTCAAACGCTTTGCGTTTTTCTCCGAGGCTGTCGGGCATGCCGCGCTGACCGGCGTGGCCGTGGGCATTCTGCTCGGCGAACCCTATACCGGGCCCTATGGCGCGCTGTTCGGCTACTGCCTGCTGTTCGGCATCCTGCTCAATTACCTGCGCAACCGCACCGGCCTGGCGCCGGACACCTTGATCGGCGTGTTCCTGTCGGTGTCACTGGCATTGGGCGCCAGCCTGCTGTTGATCCTGGCAGGCAAGATCAACGTGCATATCCTGGAAAACGTGCTGTTTGGCTCAGTGTTGACGGTGAACGCCAATGACTTGCTGGTGCTGGGCGTGGTTGGCTCGCTGGTGATGGCCCTGGCGCTGCCACTGTATAACCGCATCATGCTGGCCAGCTTCAACCCGCAACTGGCAGCGGTGCGCGGTGTGGCGGTGAAGACGCTGGACTACTTGTTCGTGATCCTCGTGACACTGATCACCGTGGCGGCCGTCAAGGTGATCGGCGCCATCCTGGTGGGCGCGCTGCTGGTGATTCCGGCCGCCGCGGCGCGCCTGCTGAGCCAGTCGCTCAAAGGGTTTTTCTGGGTATCGGTGGTGATTGCCACACTCAGCACGCTGTGCGGCATCCTGCTGCCGATCATCTTCGACCTGCCCATCCCCTCCGGCGCCGCGATCATTCTGGTCGCCGGTATCGCCTTCGCCTTCGCCGCCATCGCGCGCGGCACCGTGCCCAGCCTCAAAGGGAATCTTGGATAATGCGCCCTGTCGTTCGCCCACTGGCCCTGGCCATCGCTTGTTTGCTCAGCACCTCGGCGCTGGCCGTCGACGGCCTCGACCCCAAGGCATTCAAAGTCAACCAAGGCCTCGGCCATGCCGCCCTGACCCAAACCAAAAAAACGGTCAAGGTCCTGGCTTCTTTGCCCATCACCTACGGGCTGGCCGAGGTGCTGCTCAAGGGCACCGACGTGCAGCTTGAGCGGGCTGCGCCGGCCAACCTGCCCGGCTCGCGCCAGGTGTCCTACTTCACGGGCCGTGGCGCCCCGGCGCTGAATACCCTGGCGCAGGATGCCGACGCCGCCATCGGCCTGCGCTCGCTGTGGGCAGACGACCCGCTGTACCCGGTGGCGCGGCGCAGCAATATCCGTATCGTCGAAGTCGACGCCGCGCGCCCGGTGGACGGCGGTTTGCCAGGCATCGCCGTGCAACCTGGCAGTGCTGATGGCTTGAACAGCCAGCCCTGGCAGTCGGGCAACAATATGGGACGCATGGCCGATGTGATGGCCGCCGACCTTGGCCGCCTGGCGCCCAGCGCCAAACCGAAGATCGACGCCAACCTGGCGGCCCTCAAGCAACGCCTGCTCAAGCTCAGCGCCCACAGCGAGGCGCGGCTGGCCAAGGCGGACAACCTGAGTGTGGTCAGCCTGAGCGATCACTTCGCGTATCTGGTCAGCAGCTTGAACCTGGACGTGGTCGCTACCGATGCACGGCCGGATGCGGACTGGACGCCACAAGCGTTGCAGGCATTCAGTGCGCGCTTGAAGGACAACGACGTGGCAGTGGTGCTGCAGCATCGTCAGCCGAGTGAAGCGGTTAAAGCGGCGGTGACGGCAGGTGGTGCGCAATTGTTGGTGTTGAATGTCGACGGCGCGGACCCGGTGGCAGAGCTGGAAACCAATGTGGATCAGCTCATTAAAACCCTCACACCTGATACCTGACCGCCAGAGTTTTCGTGGCGAGCGGGCTCGCCACGGGCGTTAAACCACATCAACGCCGACATGAATCGCATCATGCCGCCAGAACTCCAGGTCGCAGTCGATCAAGCGCTGGTGCTGGTCATAGTTGACCCGGGCGATGCGCAAGCCCGGGCTACCCACCGACACGCGCAACGCGCCGGCGGCCTCCACCGGCAATGACGTCGGCACAATTTCGAAGCGCACGCGGCCGTACTGCAAGTCGTACTTGCGCGCATACAGCTCGGTCATTGATTGATTCAGGTCGCATTCCAGAATCCCCGGAAAATACTGCGGGTTCAGGTAGTGCTCCACATACAGCACCAGGCGCCCATCAATCCGTCGGCCCCGGCAAATCTGGATCACCCTCGACAACGCCGGCAACTGCAGCCACGCACACACCGCTGCCGACGCCGGTTGCAGGCGTGCAGAAATCACCTCGGTGGACGCCACGCGGCCCTGGTCGCTGACCATCGCGTGAAAGTGGCTGCGTTGCATCAGGTTGTAAGCCAGCCGTGGCGGCGAGACAAACCACCCACGGCGCTCCTCGCGATAAATCTGGCCTTGGGCCTCCAGTTGTAACAAGGCTTCCCGCACCGTAATTCGAGTGGTACCAAACAACTCGCTGAGCTTGCGCTCGGCGGGCAATTTACTCGCCGGCGGCAACAGGCCGTGGTCGATCTGCTCTTGCAGCGCCAGGCCGATGGAGGTCACCGCCTTGATTGCCTCATCACGCATCAACATTACCTATCTGGACTAGACCAGCACCGTTCAAGTGCACAAACCGCGCTTTATTTGGGCTTCTGCTATTGCCTGCCAGCCTAGGCATTACAGATGACCGACAGATGACAGTCCCTGTCCAGGCCCTGCACCACACCCTGCAATACATCGGCCAAGTCCAGGGCCTGCGGGTACTTGAGCATGGTCTACGCTGAGTCTGCACTGAGCGACAAAAGCGATTTAAAAACGACACAGACATGAAACTGTCATCCATCGAGCCTAGATTGGCTCAGGTATTGCTCTGACCTAGTCCAACACCACCGCAAACGTTCTTAAAAACGCCGCGTTGAAAACGCCCAAAGGAGCTTCGGATGAAAAAGCTTTTCCTGGCATCACTGTTAGGCTCGACCATTGCCATGTGCACCGCTGCCATGGCCGCTGATACCGATCTGAAAACGCTGGAAGCCGCCGCGAAAGCGGAAGGCGCCGTCAACAGCGTCGGCATGCCCGATGACTGGGCCAACTGGAAAGGCACCTGGGAAGACCTGGCCAAGACCTATGGCCTCAAGCACATCGACACCGACATGAGCTCGGCCCAGGAAATCGCCAAGTTCGCTGCCGAAAAAGACAACGCCAGCGCCGATATCGGTGACGTCGGCGCAGCCTTCGGCCCGATCGCGGTGAAACAGGGCGTTGCGCAACCGTACAAGCCAAGCACCTGGGCACAAGTCCCGGATTGGGCGAAAGACAAAGATGGCAACTGGGCCCTGGCCTACACCGGCACCATCGCGTTTATCGTCAACAAAAAGCTGCTGCACGGCTCCGACGCCCCAAAAAGCTGGGCTGACCTGAAGACCGGCAAATACAAGGTTTCCATCGGTGACGTGAGCACTGCCGCACAAGCCGCCAACGGCGTGCTGGCAGCAGCGCTGGCCAATGGTGGCGACGAGAAGAACATTCAGCCGGCACTGCTGATGTTCGCCGAGATCGCCAAGCAAGGCCGCCTGTCACTGGCCAACCCAACTATCGCCACCATGGAAAAAGGCGAAGTGGAAGTGGGCGTGGTCTGGGACTTCAACGGCTTGAGCTACAAAGCCAAGATGGCCAACCCGGATGACTACGTCGTGCTGATCCCATCGGACGGCTCGGTGATTTCCGGCTACACCACCATCATCAACAAATACGCCAAGCACCCGAACGCCGCCAAGCTGACCCGCGAATACATCTTCAGCGACGCCGGCCAGACCAACCTGGCGCGCGGCAACGCCCGTCCGATCCGTGCCGAGCACTTGACCTTGCCTGCCGACGTCCAGGCCAAGCTGCTGCCTAACGAGCAGTACAAGAAAGTCACGCCGATCAAAGATGCCGACGCGTGGGAAAAGACCTCCAAGGCACTGCCGCAGAAGTGGCAGGAAGAAGTCATCATCAATATGCAGTAAGGCTGTAGCCCACATTGGAGATCCAATGTGGGCACGGGCTTGTGTGGGAGCGGGCTTGTCCGCGCCCACAGTTTTGACCCCGTTCCTCAAGTGAAATTGAGTCAAGCCTATCGTTGCGGAGCGTCTCCCCTTATGAAGCACAACGTCATCCTTGTGGTGCTCGACGGCCTGAACTACGAGGTTGCCCGACACGCCATGGGGCATCTCCAGGCCTATATCGGCGCAGGACGCGCAGCGCTTTACAAACTGGACTGTGAACTGCCGGCCCTGTCCCGGCCGTTGTATGAATGCATCCTCACCGGCGTGCCACCGATCGACAGCGGCATCGTCCACAACAATGTCTCGCGCCTGTCCAACCAGCGCAGCATTTTCCATTACGCCACCGACGCAGGGCTCACTACCGCGGCGGCCGCCTATCACTGGGTCAGCGAGTTGTATAACCGCACGCCCTTTATTGCCGCGCGTGATCGTCATACCGACGACAAGGCGCTGGCGATCCAGCACGGGCATTTCTACTGGAATGACCACTACCCGGATTCGCACCTGTTCGCCGATGCCGAAAGCCTGCGCCGCCAACACGCGCCGAACTTCCTGGTGGTGCACCCGATGAACATTGATGACGCCGGCCACAAGCATGGCCTCGACACGCCGCAATACCGCAACAGCGCACGCTCGGCCGACATCATCCTCGCCGACTACCTGCAAGGCTGGCTCGACGCCGGCTACCAGGTGCTGGTGACTGCGGACCACGGCATGAACAATGATCGCTCCCACAACGGCCTGCTGCCGGAAGAACGTGAAGTGCCACTGTTCGTGCTGGGCTCGGCCTTCACCTTCGACCCTTGCGCCAGCCCCAAGCAAACCGAACTGTGCGGCACTGTCTGCGAACTGCTCGGTGTGCCCCACGACAAACCTGTATGCCGGGAGCTGCTGAAGTGAGCGCCATCATCCGTGGCAAATGGCTGGCGATCCTCTGCCTGCTGCCGTTTGCGCTGTTCTTCATCGTGTTTGAAATCGCCCCGCTGGTGTGGGTGATGATCAACAGCCTGCAATCGGAGGAGTTCGGCTGGGGCCTGGCCAACTTCACCAGGATCTTCAGTTCGAAGTTCTACCTGCAAGCCATCCAGTACAGCCTGGAGATCAGCTTCTATTCCAGCGTGTTCGGCATCATCATTTCAGTGCTCGGCAGCTACTCATTGCGCCGTGTGGATGGGCCGCTGCGCAACTTCGTGACCGCCTTTGCCAACATGACCAGCAACTTTGCCGGCGTGCCCCTGGCCTTCGCGTTCATCATCCTGCTGGGTTTCAACGGCAGCATCACCATCATGCTCAAGCAGGCCGGGATCATTCAGGACTTCAACCTGTATTCCAAGACCGGGCTGATCATTCTCTATACCTACTTCCAGATTCCGCTGGGCGTGCTGCTGCTGTACCCGGCCTTCGATGCGTTGCGTGAAGACTGGCGCGAATCGGCCTCGCTGCTCGGCGCCAGCGGCTGGCAGTTCTGGCGGCACATCGGCCTGCCGGTGCTCACCCCTGCCCTGCTCGGCACCTTCGTGATCCTGCTGGCCAACGCCCTCGGCGCCTATGCCACGGTCTACGCGCTGACCACCGGCAACTTCAACGTCTTGCCGATTCGCATCGCAGCGATGGTCTCCGGCGACATCTCCCTGGACCCGAACATGGCCAGTGCCCTGGCCGTGGTGCTGGTGGCGCTGATGACGGTGGTCACCGTGGTCCATCAACTGCTGCTCAAGAGGAGCTACCATGTCTCGCGCTGAAGCCGGCTCGGCCTCCCTCTACCATCGGATAGTGGTGTGTGTGTTATTCGCGATCCTGGTGTTGCCGCTGGTGGGCACCTTTGTCTACTCCATTGCCAGCAGTTGGTCGGCGACGATCTTGCCCGCCGGCTTCACCTTCAAATGGTACGTGCAGCTCTGGAGCGACCCGCGCTTCCTGGCGGCCTTCGGCCAGTCGCTGCTGGTGTGCGTGGGCGCGCTGATCCTGTCGGTGGTGCTGATCTTGCCGCTGCTGTTCGTGGTGCATTACCACTTCCCCAAACTCGACGCGCTGATGAACATTTTGATCCTGCTGCCCTTCGCGGTGCCGCCGGTGGTGTCATCGGTGGGCTTGCTGCAGTTATATGGCTCCGGGCCATTTGCGATGGTGGGCACGCCGTGGATTCTGATCGGCTGCTACTTCACCGTGGCTCTGCCCTTCATGTACCGCGCGATCACCAACAACCTTCAAGCGATCAACCTGCGCGACCTGATGGACGCCTCGCAACTGCTGGGTGCCAGCACCTGGCAGGCAGCGATCCTGGTGGTGCTGCCAAACCTGCGCAAAGGCCTGATGGTGGCGCTGCTGCTGTCGTTCTCGTTCCTGTTCGGTGAGTTCGTGTTCGCCAATATTCTGGTCGGCACCCGCTACGAAACCCTGCAGGTCTACCTGAACAACATGCGCAACACGAGCGGCCACTTCACCAGCGCCATCGTCATTTCCTATTTCTTCTTTGTGCTGGTGCTGACCTGGGCCGCCAATATCTTGAACAAGGACAAAAGCCAATGAGCTTCGTCAGCGTCCAACACCTGCAAAAAGGCTACGCCGGCACCCCGGTGTTCAGTGACATCAACTGCGAGATCGCCAAGGGCGAGTTCGTCACCCTGCTTGGCCCTTCCGGTTGTGGCAAGTCGACCTTGCTGCGCTGCATCGCTGGGCTGACGTCGGTGGACAGTGGGAAAATTCTGCTGGATGGCCAGGACATCGTCCCCCTCAGCCCGCAGAAACGGCATATCGGCATGGTATTCCAAAGTTATGCGCTGTTCCCCAACATGACCGTGGAACAGAACGTCGCCTTCGGCCTGCGCATGCAAAAGGTCAACGCCGACGACAGCCACAAGCGTGTGCAGGAAGTGCTGCAACTGGTGGAACTCAAGGAGCTCGCCGGTCGTTACCCGCACCAGATGTCCGGCGGCCAGTGCCAGCGGGTGGCACTCGCCCGCTCGCTGGTGACCCGCCCGCGCCTGTTGCTGCTGGATGAGCCGCTGTCGGCGCTGGACGCCCGGATTCGCAAGCACTTGCGCGAACAGATCCGCCAGATCCAGCGTGAACTGGGGCTGACCACGATCTTCGTGACCCATGACCAGGAAGAAGCCCTGACCATGTCGGACCGCATCTTCCTGATGAACCAGGGCAAGATTGTGCAGAGCGGCGATGCCGAGACCCTCTACACCGCGCCGGTGGATGTATTCGCCGCGGGGTTTATCGGCAACTACAACCTGCTCGACGCCGACAAGGCCAGCCAGTTGCTGCAACGCCCGATCAACGGGCGCATCGCAATTCGCCCGGAAGCCATCGAACTGAGCCGCAGCGGCGAGCTGGATGCGTTGGTGCGCAGCCACAGCTTGCTGGGCAATGTGATTCGCTATCGCATCGAAGCGCGCGGTGTGGAGTTGGTGGTCGACGTGCTCAACCGGTCCGCCGACGACTTGCACCCGGATGGGCAGCGCCTGGCACTTTCCATCGACCCAAGTGCGTTGTGTGAAGTAGCCTGACGCAACGAATTAATTCAGAGAGCATGACGGATGGCATTGGTAATTTTTGATCTGGACGACACCTTGATCCACGGCGACTGCGCCACGTTGTGGAGCGAGCAGATGGGCCGCCTGGGCTGGGTCGACCCTGAGTCGTTCATGCGCAAGAACAACGAACTGATGGACGCCTACAGCCAGGGCAAGCTGTTGATGGAAGACTTCATGGACTTCAGCCTGGAGCCCATGATCGGGCGCACGCAGGAGGAAATCGACCACCTGGTAGAGCCATGGGTCGAGGATGTGATTGAGCCACTGATCTACAGCGACGCCACCAAAACCATCGCCCGGCACCGTGCAAATGGCGATCGGATTCTGGTGATTTCCGCCTCGGGTACGCACTTGGTCACACCGATTGCCGCACGTATCGGTATTGATGAAGTGCTGGGGATTGATCTGGAAGTCAGCCATGGCGCTTACAGCGGCCGAACCGTGGGCGTACTGACTTACCGTGAAGGCAAGATCACCCGGTTGCTGGAATGGCTGGAGCAGGAAGGTGAATCACTGGAAGGGGCGTACTTTTACTCGGATTCGCGCAATGATTTGCCATTGCTGCTGAAGGTCGATCACCCGCAGGTGGTGAACCCCGACCCGGTGTTGCGCGAGCATGCTGAAAAAGCCGGCTGGCCGATCCACAACTGGGTCTGACCCCAACCTCTTTGAATTGAATCCAATCAAAATGTGGGAGGGGGCTTGCTCCCGATAGCGGTATGACAGTGAAGAATTCTTCATCTGACACACTGCGATCGGGAGCAAGCCCCCTCCCACACCGGGTTACATTTCAACTTGAGATCAGACCAAGCGCTCGTCAATCACCAACACCAATTTCCCGGAAATCTGGTTGCTCGCCAATTCGGCAAAGGCCGCCTCGGCATCCCTGATCGAGAAAGTCTTGGCCAGTTGCGGACTCAAACGGCCCTCAACAAAAAGCGGCCACACCTGCTGGCTCAAATCACTCAACAGGCCCGCCTTGAACTCATCACTGCGGCTGCGCAAGGTCGAGCCGAGCAACTGAATGCGCTTGCCCAGCACCTGCGCCAGGTCGAGCTGAGCATCACGCCCGCCCATCAAGCCGATCAACACCCAACGACCATCCAGGGCCAACAGCTTCAGGTCCAGGCCAGCATAGTTGCCGCCGACCGGGTCGAGGATCACATCGAACGGCCCAAAATCGCGCAGCCCTTCAATGCCGTCGGTACGTACCACGCCGCCCTGGGCGCCAAGTGCCTCGCAGTAGGCCAGCCGTTCCGCCGAGCCGACACTGACCCAGCACGGGCTGCCAAATGCCTTGCACAACTGGATCGCCGCCGAGCCGACGCCACTGGCGCCGGCATGCAACAAGACTTTTTCGCCGGGTTTGAGGCCCGCCAACTGGAACAGATTCAGCCACGCCGTGCTGTACACCTCTGGCAGCGCCGCGGCTTCAGCCAGCGACAAACCTTCCGGCACCGGCAGCACGTGGCGCGCGTCCACCACCACTTCTTCGGCCATGCCGCCACCGGCCAGCAGCGCGCAGACGCGATCGCCGACTTGCCAGGACGAACCTGCGCCCACTTCGCTGATCACCCCGGAACACTCCAGGCCGAGCACATGGCTAGCCCCCGGAGGCGGCGGATAGAGCCCGGCGCGCTGTAACAAATCAGCGCGATTAAGGCCAGCGGCCGCCACACGAATGCGAACTTGGCCTACATCGCAGGTAGGACTGGGCTCTTCCAACCACTCCACATGACCTTCAACGCCTTGCAATGCTTTCACAGTGCCTCCATAGTGAGTCTGGACTGAGCCCGTAGCTGTAGCGCCGGGCTTTTTGCATTATGCGACCGGATCATATGGAACCGGCTCCCTCAAAGACGGCCTAATATGCGTTATCAATTGCCCCCGCGTCGAATCAGCATGAAGCATCTGTTCCCCAGCACCGCCCTCGCTTTTTTCATTGGTCTCGGCTTCGCGTCGATGTCGACCAATACGTTCGCAGCCAATAGCTGGGACAATCTTCAGCCTGATCGCGATGAGGTGATTGCCAGCCTTAACGTCGTCGAGTTGCTCAAGCGCCATCACTACAGCAAGCCGCCGCTGGACGACGCTCGCTCGGTGATCATTTACGACAGCTACCTCAAGCTGTTGGACCCGTCGCGCAGCTACTTCCTGGCCAGCGATATCGCTGAGTTCGACAAGTGGAAGACACAGTTCGACGACCTCCTCAAAAGCGGCGACCTGCAGCCTGCGTTCACCATCTACAAGCGTTACCTGGACCGCGTCAAAGCGCGTCTGGACTTCGCCTTGGGTGAGTTGAACAAGGGCGTCGACAAGCTCGACTTCACGCAGAAGGAAACCCTTCTGGTGGACCGCAAGGACGCCCCTTGGCTGACCAGCACCGCCGCGCTGGATGACCTGTGGCGCAAACGCGTCAAGGACGAAGTGCTGCGCTTGAAGATCGCCGGCAAAGAGCCGAAGGCCATTCAAGAGCTGTTGACCAAGCGCTACAAGAATCAGTTGGCGCGTCTGGACCAGACCCGTGCCGAAGATATCTTCCAGGCCTACATCAACACCTTCGCGATGTCCTACGACCCGCACACCAATTATCTGTCGCCAGATAACGCGGAAAACTTTGATATCAACATGAGTCTGTCGCTGGAAGGCATTGGTGCCGTCCTGCAAAGCGACAATGACCAGGTGAAGATCGTGCGTCTGGTGCCGGCAGGTCCTGCCGACAAGACCAAGCAGGTCGCCCCGGCGGACAAGATCATCGGCGTGGCCCAGGGCGACAAAGAGATGGTCGATGTGGTCGGCTGGCGTCTGGACGAAGTGGTCAAGCTGATCCGTGGGCCAAAAGGCAGCGTGGTGCGCCTGGAAGTGATTCCGCACACCAATGCGCCGAACGACCAGACCAGCAAGATCGTGTCCATCACCCGTGAAGCGGTGAAGCTCGAAGATCAGGCCGTGCAGAAGCAAGTCCTCAAGCTCAAGCAGGATGGCAAGGATTACAAACTGGGCGTCGTGGTGATCCCGGCGTTCTATCTGGACTTCAAGGCGTTCCGCGCCGGTGACCCGGACTACAAGAGCACCACCCGCGACGTGAAGAAAATCCTGACAGAGCTGCATAAGGAAAAAGTCGACGGCGTGGTCATCGACCTGCGCAATAACGGCGGCGGCTCCCTGCAGGAAGCCACCGAGCTGACCAGCCTGTTTATCGACAAGGGCCCGACCGTGTTGGTCCGCAACGCTGACGGCCGTGTCGACGTGCTCGAAGACGAGAACCCGGGCGCCTTCTACAAAGGTCCGATGGCGTTGCTGGTCAACCGCCTCTCGGCCTCGGCTTCGGAGATTTTCGCTGGCGCCATGCAGGACTACCACCGCGCGTTGATCGTCGGCGGCCAGACCTTCGGTAAAGGCACCGTGCAGACCATTCAGCCGCTCAACCATGGCGAACTGAAGCTGACCATTGCCAAGTTCTACCGGGTTTCCGGGCAGAGCACCCAGCATCAGGGCGTACTGCCGGATGTTGATTTCCCGTCGATCATCGACACCAAGGAAATCGGCGAAAGCGCGCTGCCTGAAGCGATGCCGTGGGACACCATTCGCCCTGCGATCAAACCTGCTTCGGACCCGTTCAAGCCGTACCTGGCGCAGCTCAAAGCTGACCATGACACTCGCTCCGCCAAGGATGCCGAGTTCGTGTTTATCCGTGACAAACTGGCCTTGGCCAAGAAGCTGATGGAAGAAAAAACCGTCAGCCTCAATGAAGCGGATCGCCGTGCGCAGCACACCGACATCGAGAATCAGCAGCTTGTGCTGGAAAACGCCCGCCGCAAGGCCAAGGGCGAAGACCCGCTCAAAGAGCTGAAGAAAGAAGATGAAGATGCACTGCCAACCGAGCCTGAAAAAACCAAGCCGGAAGACGACGCCTACCTGTCCGAGACTGGCCGGGTCCTGCTGGACTACCTGAAAATCAGCAAGCAGGTGGCCAAGCAGTAAATGATGACAATTTAATGTGAGCGCTCCCTGGAGTGTCATCATATAGACATCATTCTGTCGTGAAATGAAGGACCGCAGGCTTAATGCCTGCGGTCCTTTTTTTTCGATCGAGATCGCCATGACCATGACCGAACAGCTGAATGCATTGGGCTCAATCCTGGCTCAAGGCAGTTTGCACAGCTTGTTCCAACCGATCATTTGCCTGTCCGAGCGGCGCATCCTCGGCTACGAAGCCCTCAGCCGTGGCCCGTCCAACAGCCCACTGCACTCCCCCGTCGCCCTGTTCTCGGTGGCCAGCCATGCCGGGCGCCTCAGTGAACTGGAAATCGCCTGCCGTGAAAGCGCATGCCGGCGCTTCAGTGAACAGAAACTGCCGGGCAAACTGTTCTTGAACATCTCGCCGGAATCCTTGATGGAGACGGCGCATCAGCCGGGTCGCACGCTGCAACTGTTGCGCGACTTCGGTATCCCACCCAGCCAGGTGGTGATCGAACTCACCGAGCAGACGCCCACCGACGATTTCGACTTGCTGCAAACTGCGCTGCATCATTACCGCGACATGGGCTTCGCCATCGCGCTGGATGACTTGGGCGCCGGCTATTCCAGCCTGCGTTTATGGTCGGAACTGCGCCCGGATTACGTGAAGATCGACCGGCATTTTATCGACGGCATCCACCAGGACGCGCTCAAGCGTGAGTTTGTCGGCTCAATCCTGCAAATCGCCCGCGCCTCGCGTGCGCAGGTGATTGCAGAGGGCATTGAGCTGCCGGAAGAACTGGCGGTGTTAACCGAGATGGGCGTTGATCTGGTCCAGGGCTACCTGCTTTGCCGTCCGCAGGAACAGCCGCCCCAGGAAGCACGCCTGATGCTGCCCAAGCAAGACAATGCCAACCTCGCCCTCAGCGAAGAAGGCAGCGACCTCAGCGCCCTGCTCAACGAGCAACCGGCGGTGGATCAGGACACCGCCACTGCGTTGGTCCTGGAATCCTTCCGTCGCCAGGCCAACCTCAACTCCCTGGCCGTGCTGGATGGCCGCGGCCACCCGGTCGGCATCGTGCACCGGCATTCCTTGTCGGACGCGCTGCTCAAGCCGTTCGCCACCGACCTGTTCGCGCGCAAACCCATCAGCCGCTTGATGAGCGATGACTTTCTGGCCGTGGAATTGAGCCAGTCCCTGCAGCAAGTCAGCCGCTTGTTGACCAGCCGCGCACGCCAGCGAATTGAAGAAGATTTCATCATCACCCTCAACGGCGATTACCTCGGCCTGGGTCGGGTCATTGATGTGCTTAAGCTGATCACCGAGCTGAAGATCCAACAAGCGCGTTACGCCAACCCACTGACGCTGCTACCCGGCAATGTGCCGATTCAGCAATGCCTGACGCGCTTGCTGCAACAACGGCGCGAGTCAGTGATCTGCTACGTAGATATCGACAGTTTCAAGCCGTTCAACGATATCTATGGCTACGGGCGCGGGGATGAAGTGTTGCTGTGCCTGGCGCAGTGCCTGAACGACCGGGTCGACCCGAGCCGCGACTTTGTCGGCCATATCGGCGGGGATGATTTTTTACTGGTGCTGGGCCCGCAGGATTGGCGCAAGCGGCTCAACCAGTTATTGGACGATTTCCACACCCAATGCCGGCGCTTCTATCGCACCGAACACATCGACGCCGGCTGCTTCGTGGCGTTGAACCGCCAGGGCGTGCGCCAGGAGTTCGCCTTGTTGTCGCTGTCGATCGGTGTGGTGCATTTGTATCCACAGGCCTGTGGACAACTGGATGCCAGCCAGTTGGCGGAGCTGGCCTCACAGGCCAAGCACCACGCCAAGGATGTGGCCGGTTACAGCATTCATGTCATCGACAGCATGGACAGCGTGCCGCAGCCGCTTTAAGCCTCGGCGGATTCCGGGTACTCGTATTCGAACACTCGCACCACTTCCGAGGCATGCCAGGATGCCGCCGCCACACCATCGGATGGCCCACTGAAACGCCCCAGGCGCTCCACACACTCAAAGAAGCCGGTACGCGGCAAGCGGCTGGCGCCCTGGCTGATGACCAGCGAGCTGCGCAATGGCTGCTCGGCCTTGGCGTCCAGTGCGGCCAGGTGTTCAAGGGCCGCGGCCAGCGTCTGCATCGCCGGCGTGGGGAACTGCAGGCGCTCCAGCAGCGCGCGGTAGGTCAGCAGATGGCGCTGGCGGCGCGCCTGGTCCAGTTCGTTGAGTAACCCATCCCAGTGTTGACGACTGATTCGTAGGCTCAAGATTCATCCCTCCAACCTGCAACGCCCAATTCCCAGGCCAGGCTGCGGCGTATGGCGGCATCCGGCTGGCGTTCACCACGTTCAATCAATCCAAGATAGGACGGGCTGATACCCACCGTGCGGGCCAGGGTTTCGATGGCCAGGCCCTTGGCTTCACGCAGGCTGCTCAGGTCTGCGAGCGGGCGCAGGCCCTGGTCAATCGCGAGGGGTGCGGCGGGGGAAGAAGCGAGCGTGGGTTGCGGCTGACCGGCAGCTTTTAGCAGCGCCTGGTACTGATCCCATGGCAACACCGCATACTCGGGCTCGCCATTGCGTGAAATTATCTGAATATCCATGACTGCCCCGTAGGATTACAACACTTACTAAGTAAGTTCTTTCCTTAGAAGTGTAATCCTAACAGCCGCAAAGGTCGCAGGGGATATAAGAGTCATCAATTTTTTTGTGGGTTTTCCTGGGTCAGCAGCGCAGCCGTCGCAGGCAGTCGCTCAACCACGGCGAGTTTTTCCGGGCGCTGGGCGTCGCGCCAGGCGCGAAAGGCGCTCAGCTCGCCGTTCAAGGTCTTCATGACCCATGCCAGCACAGCGATGTCATCGAGCATGCCGAACATAGGGATAAAGTCCGGGATCGCATCGATCGGGCTGAGGAAATACATCAACCCCGCCACCACCGAGATCAGCGCCTTGGGGCTGATCGCCCGGTACTCTCCGCGCCAGTAAGCCAGGCACAGGGCCTGGAGCAACTTGAGGTCATCCTTGAGATTACCCAGCCGGTTGCCTTGGCTTGAGCCTTTGGCGGCAACCGCGAACAGCAGGGTCGGTAAACGCCCACGGCCCAACAAGCGCGCAGCCATGGGCAGGAAGCGGGTGAAATTGAAAGGTGGTTTCATGCGTCACTCCAGTTCCAGGCGACATAAAAGGTTATCCACACAAATTGTGGATAACCTTGTGAACAGAGCCTGTTTTATCGGCTGAAAGCCACGGACTACAAGGCTTTCAGTCAGATCGGGCGTTTTTTGCGCACATAAAAAAAACCCAAGATTTCATTGACTTGGCGCTTCGGTGCGGCTACCCGTGCTCGAGTCTTATATCAGACTGTTTCAGATTGCAGGGGTTCGTTTGGATTTGCATCAGGTTTGATTGGCGCAATTTTGCCATACGCCAGATACGACAACGCCCCGTCGAAACGGGGCGTCGTGTGTTCAGGTGCCGATTACTTCTTGGCAGCCGGAGCAGCAGGCGCGTCAGGGGCTTCAGCCTTGGCTGGGTCCTTGATGCCGAGCAGTTCCAGATCGAATACCAGCACGGAGTTGGCTGGAATCGCCGGGCTCGGGCTCTGCGCGCCGTAGGCCAGATCGGACGGGATGTACAACTCGACCTTCTCGCCCACGTGCATCAGTTGCAGGCCTTCGACCCAACCCGGGATCACGCCGCTGACCGGCAGGTCAATCGGGCTACCGCGATCCACGGAGCTGTCAAAGGTAGTGCCGTTGGTGAGCTTGCCGGTGTAGTGAACAGTCACCACGTCGGTCGGCTTAGGCTGAGCGCCATCAGCCTTCTTCACGATCTTGTACTGCAGACCGGAAGCTGTGGTCACTACGCCGTCTTTCTTGGCGTTTTCTTCAAGGAATTTCTTGCCGGCGGCTGCCGACTCTTCGCTCATTTTGGTCATGCGTTCTTCAGCACGCTTTTGCAGTGCGGCAAACGCTTCAACCAGCTCGTCGTCTTTGAGCTTCTGTTCTTTCTTGCCAACGGCATCTTCGATGCCCTGAGCTACCGCTTTGGAGTCCAGGTCATCCATGCCTTCTTGAGCAAGGCTTTTGCCCATGTTCAGGCCGATGCCGTAGGAAGCTTTCTGCGCCGGGGTTTTCAGCTCTACGCTGGTCTGCGAATCACAACCCGCAAGTACCAGGCTAACCAGGGCCACCGCCGCCGCCAACCGATGCTGTTTCATGCTATTTCCTTGTTCGTGCGCCAAAAGGGCATTCGAGTAAAGTCGCGAGCTTATCAGGCGGCCACGACCAATGGCTACCGGCATCTGAGCAGGAAACTTCTGATAAGTTCACGTGTTTAAAAGCATTTTCATTCATTATGGTGTTCCG
The DNA here is from genome assembly GCF_900215245.1 of Pseudomonas fluorescens. GTDB lineage: Bacteria > Pseudomonadota > Gammaproteobacteria > Pseudomonadales > Pseudomonadaceae > Aquipseudomonas > Aquipseudomonas fluorescens. Next base: position 4,394,100 of record NZ_LT907842.1, on the reverse strand, counting down.
CGAAGGATCGCGGACGACCAGCAACCAGCCTACTGGCCACTTGCCGCACCTGAGGCGCAATGGCATAAGAACGCTACAACTCGACAAGGATAGTTATCTTGCGCATTTTTTCCCGTGTTTTACTCCTGATACTGGCGGTGCTGGGCATTGCCCTCACCGTGGTGCTCTATTACACCGTCAACCCCAAGTTGCCGGACTACGTGCCCGTGGAGCAGGTGCACTACCAGGATCAATGGAGTGCGGCTGATCGCCAGACGTATTACTTCACGCCCCAGGGCACCCAGGTAAAAGGCCTGCATTACGACTGGTTTACCGCACTGGAACTGCCGTTTTCGGCGCAGCGGTTTGCCACGCCCGAATACCTCGCGCGCTTCGGTTTCCTGGTCGACCCCAAGCAAGTTCCTACCGCGCAGAACCCCGGCAACCTGCCGGTAGGTTTCGCGCGGCACCAGAACGCCGGCAGTCGTGTTGAATACCTGGATATCACCTGCGCCGCCTGCCACACCGGCGAATTGCACGTCAACAACCAGGCCCTGCGCATCGACGGTGGCTCCGCTCAGCACGTGCTGCCCTCCAGCGTGCCGACCCTGCGTGGCGGCAGTTTCGGTCAAGCCCTGGTGGCCAGTCTTGCCGCCACCTATTACCTGCCGTGGAAGTTCGACCGCTTCGCCCACAGCGTGCTCGGTCACGACTATGACGAGTACAACAAGCAACAATTGCGTCAGGACTTCAAAGCATCGCTGAACCAATTCCTGCGCGTTGCCTGGAACGACACACACCGCGGCCTCTACCCCACCGAAGAAGGACCAGGGCGCACCGATGCGTTTGGCCGCATCGCCAATGCCAGTTTCGGCGACGCCATTTCAGCGGAAAACTATCGCGTCGCCAATGCGCCGGTGGACTACCCACACTTGTGGGATATCTGGACCTTCGACTGGGTGCAGTGGAACGGCTCAGCCCAGCAACCCATGGCGCGCAATATCGGCGAAGCCCTTGGTGTGGGCGCCACCCTGGATTTCTTCGACAGCGCCGGCCAGCCTCTTCAGGGCGACGCGCGCTACCCGTCGAGCGTACGGGTGCGTGACCTCAACCGAATCGAGGAGACCCTGCAACGCCTCAAACCACCCACCTGGCCGGAGGACCTGTTCGGGGCCATCAACAAGCCCCTCGCCGCCCAAGGCCGTGCATTGTTCGCCGAGAACTGCGCCGGTTGCCATGTGCCCGCCGTCAATCAGGTCAATGGTCGCCCGGTGCAGCAACTGAAGATGCTGCCTGTGGACTACATTGGCACCGACCCCGGCGCCGCCAATAACATCGCCGATCAACGCTACGACCTCAGCGCCCTGCAATGGGACGCGGCGGAATTGGCCACACTCAACGTCGAGTTGCACCCCAAGCCAAGCGCCCCGCTGGACCTGCACAAAATGTCGGTTGCCCAGGGCCTCGCCTACGTCACCGCCTTTGTCGAGGACCACGCCTACCGCGCGGCCGGAGTGACCCCGGCCGAGCGCCCCAGCCTGGACGGGTTCGGCCTGCCCATTGGCGTGCGCGAATTGCGCGCGTACAAGGCGCGGCCATTGGCCGGCGTGTGGGCCACCCCGCCGTTCCTGCATAACGGCTCGGTGCCGACGATTTTCCAATTGCTCTCGCCTCAGGACGAGCGCAGCACCACCTTCTATAAAGGCACGTTCAACTACGACCCGCGCCACCTGGGCTTTGAGACCGGCGCGTTCAAAAATGCCTTTGTGTTCGACACCACTATCACCGGCAACCACAACAGCGGTCACGAATTCCGTGACGGCAAGCGTGGCAATGGCGTGATCGGCCGCACCTTGCTGCCGCAGGAACGCTGGGCGCTGCTGGAATACCTCAAAGTGCTGGGCGGCCCGCTGGAGCAACAACTGCCATGATGATCCGATCTGAATACAAACAACCTTCGCTGCTTGCGCGTCTGTGGCTGCGCCTCGGCGCTTTTCTGGGTAAAACCCTGTTGTGGCTGGTGGGCCTGGGGCTGTTGGGCTGGCTGCTGGCAACGGCCTGGTTTGCCTGGCAACACAGTGGCCCGGTGTCACCCGACGAGCAGGTCCCGCCCGGTGAAGCGGCCATGAGCCAGGGCATCATTCAGACGGCGGTGCGTATCGTCGACCAGCACCGCGAAGGCACCCGCTACCTGCGTGACGCCCACGCCAAGGCGCATGGCTGCGTGAAGGCCGAAGTCAGTGTGCTGAAGGACCTTGATCCGGCCTTGCGCCAGGGCGTTTTCGCCGAACCGGGCAAGACCTGGCAGGCGCTCATGCGCTTGTCCAACGGCAACGCCTATCCGCAGTTCGACAGCATCCGTGATGCGCGCGGCATGGCAATCAAACTGTTGGATGTGCCGGGCAAACAGCTGATGGCGGACCAGCAAACACGCACCGAGCAAGACTTTGTGATGTTCAGCCACCCGAACTTCTTTGTCAGCGACGTAGCGGAGTATGCGCAGAACATTGGCGCCCAGGCCGATGGCAAGAAAGTCATCGCGTTCTTCCCCCACCTCGACCCACGCAGCTGGCAGGTGCGCCACTTGTTTATTGCCCTGGCGACCCTGGCGCCCCCCCCGGCCAGCCCGACGCAGACCACCTACTTTTCAGTTTCGCCCTACAAGTTTGGCGCGGCGAATGCCAAGTTCCGCGTGGCACCCGATCCGCAAAACTGCCCGGACTATGTGCTGCCAAAGCAGAATCAGGACCTGCCGAATTTCCTGCGCAGCGCCTTGAATCAGCAACTGTCCACCGACCGAGTGCCGGCGTGTTTTGTGTTGCAGATTCAGCGGCAGAACCCGCAGAAATTCATGCCAATCGAAGACACCAGTATCGAATGGAAGGAAAGCGACGCGCCTTATGAAACGGTGGCCAAGGTAAACATCCCCGCACAGGATTTCGACACGCCGGCCTTGAACCTCGCTTGCGACAACCAATCGTTCAACCCTTGGTTCGGGCTGGAGGCGCATCGACCGATTGGCGGTATCAACCGGCTGCGCAAGGCCGTGTATGAGGCTGTCAGCGACTATCGGCATAGTCGTAACTTGTAAGGTGGGCGCTGGCTTGCCGGCAATGCTGGCACCTCGGTGTGTCAGCCACGCTGAGTGGCTGCCATCCCTGGCAAGCCAGCTCCCGCTGCTGGACCGCGTTCGATATAAAAGATGCGGTGACCGATTTCGCGTAAAGAATACGTATAGATTGCCCATTCGCCATAACGATTACGTCGTCCCTATTGAGCAACTAAGGCCGCACACTTTACCGTCACTTCCTACCCCCAAAACCCGTAGGAAGTCATCGTGGAAAGTTCAACTTTAGGCATGCTCGTCCTGTCAATGATTGCACTCTTCGGCACCGCCGCGTTTTGCTTCGAACACCTTGCCACCCGCGGCGAGAAGAAAAAGAAAGCCAAATAAGCTGATCACTGAAATCAGCAGAACCCCAGACTTTCAAGGGATACCCCGGCATCGGGCTATCCCTTGTTTTCGTTGGTCCACGCAAAAACCTTCTATATACCGTCTTAATACCGCCGCCTGTAATCAGTGCCCGAGCTTGATACGCCAACGCTTAACCTCGCCGGCTTATTCAACAAGGGGAGTTACACCGTGCTCACACTGACCTTCATCTATGTCGCCAGCGGTTTATGTGCCGTCGGGCTGTTCGCTTACTTGGGCTACGCCCTCATTCGCGCTGAAAAGTTCTAGGGAGTTCGCCATGTACGACGTGATGTTCATGGGGCTTTCCCTGGTGTTTTTTGTTGCGACTGCCATGGCCATTGTTGCCATGGGCAAGATTTGAACGGAGCCACGACATGTTAAGCACTTTGCTGGAATTTGCGCTGGTCCTGGGGTTGATGACCGCGCTTGCCGTGCTGATGGGCAAGTGGCTGGCCCGGGTGTTCACCGGAGCCCGCCATGCCTTGCCGGAACGGTTGACCTATCGCCTGCTGGGCGTCGATCCACTGGAGACCATGGGCTGGGCCCGCTATGGTTCGGCCCTGCTGCTGTCGAACGCGGCGATGATGTTGCTGGGCTATATCGTCCTGCGCTGGCAGGCGGTGATGCCGCTCAACCCACTGGGGTTGGCCGCGCAAACCCCGGACCTGGCGTTCAACACTGCCGCCTCCTTTATTACCAATACCAACTGGCAGGCGTACTCGGGTGAAACCAGCCTGTCGAACTTCAGCCAGATGGCCGTCATCACCTTTCTGATGTTTGTCGGCGCCACTTCGGGCGTCGTTGCCGCCGCAGGTTTTATTCGCGGGTTGAGCCGCTCAAGCACCGCCGATATCGGTAACTTCTGGGTCGACTTCACGCGCACGCTGTACCGGGTAATGCTGCCGCTGTGCGTGGGCATGGCGCTGGTATATGTATGGCAAGGCATGCCGCAGACCTTCGCCTCCCAAGCCTTGGCCACCACGCTGGAAGGTGCGCAGCAACAGTTGATTGTGGGCGCGGTCGCCAGCTTTGAATCGATCAAGCATATCGGCACCAACGGCGGCGGTTTCTTCAGCATGAATGCTGCGCATCCGTTCGAAAACCCGACACCACTGACCAACATCCTGCACATCCTCAGCATGTTGTTGATCCCCTCGGCGCTGACCTACACCTTCGGCAGCATGTTGCTGCAACGCCGTCAGGGCTGGGTGTTTTTCGGCACATTCCTGGTGATGTTCATCGGCTTCCTGGCGCTGGTGTATGGCGCCGAACAGACCGGCAACCCGCTGCTGACCCAGGCCGGCGCCAACCAGACACTGTCGATTGAGCAAAGCGGCGGCAATATGGAGGGCAAGGAACTGCGCTTCGGCATCGCCGACAGCAGCCTGTTCATCGCCACCACCACGGCGGCGACCACCGGCTCCGTCAACACTATGCATGACTCGCTGACCCCCATGGGCGGCTTCGTGCCCCTGGCGCAGATGATGCTCAACTGCGTATTCGGCGGTGACGGCGTGGGCTTCATCAACCTGATCCAGTACGCGCTGCTCACGGTGTTCCTGGTGGGCATGATGATCGGCCGCAGCCCGGAATTCCTCGGTAAGAAAATCGAGGCCCGTGAGATGAAACTGGTGATGCTCTCGGTGCTCGCACACCCGATCAGCATTCTGGGTTTCACCGCCCTCGCCGCCCTGTGGCCAGACACGATGGCCAGCCTGAACAACCTCGGCCCCCACGGTTTCAGTGAGGTGCTGTACGCCTACACCTCCGGCACCGCCAACAACGGTTCGGCCTTCGCCGGCCTGAACGCCAACACGCCGTTTTTCAACACCACCATTGGTCTGGCGATGCTGATCGGACGCTTCTTCACCATGCTGCCGATGCTCGCTGTGGCCGGCTCCCTGGCGATGAAAAAGACCGTGCCTGCCGGCGCCGGCACCATCCCTACTGCGACCCCGCTGTTCATGCTGCTGGTGGTGTTCGTGGTGCTGGTGGTGGGTGGCCTGACCTTCTTGCCGGCGCTCGCGCTCGGCCCGCTGGTGGAGCAACTGCAGTTGCTGTCCGGCCAGACGTACAACTGAGGACATGTTGATGACGACTCAATCGATATTCAAAGGGCTGCTGCGCCCGGTACTGGTTTCGGCGGTGTTTTTCATGCTGCTGACAGGGTTGGCTTACCCAGCTTTCACCACACTGGCGGCGCAATTGTTGTTCCCGTTTCAGGCACAGGGTTCATTGATTGAACGCGACGGGCTGGTGATCGGCTCCGCGCTGATCGGCCAGGATTTCAGCAAGCCCACGTACTTCCATGGGCGCCCGAGCATGACCCTTGGCGCCGACCCGCAAGACCCGAGCAAAAGCGTGTCGCAGCCCTACAACGCAGGCGCCAGCGGCGCCAGCAACCTGGGCCCGACCAGCCAAAAATTGGTGGACCAGGTCAGCGCACGCGCCAACGCCTATCGCCAGGATAACGGCCTGCCCGCCGGTGCACCGGTACCGGTGGACGCAGTCACCGCATCCGCATCGGGCCTGGACCCGCACATCTCGGTGGCCAACGCCCGGCTGCAACTGGCGCGGGTGGCGCGCTTGCGGCAGGTCCCCGAAACCGAACTGCTGCAACTGCTCAACGACCACACCGCCGCCCGCACCCTCGGTTTGCTCGGCGAGCCACGGGTGAATGTGCTGCAACTCAACTTGGCGCTGGATGCGCGTCAGCCCTCTATTGCGGTCAGTGAGTAAGAGATGTCCCTCATGAAGAATGCTCGTTTACCTCTGTTTGATCGACGCATCGTGCTCACTGCCGGCGTCGATGCGCTAAAGAAATTACTGCCCCAGGCCCAGTGGAAAAACCCGGTGATGTTCGTCGTGTACCTGGGCAGCATCCTCACGACCTTGCTGTGGTTCCAGTCCCTGGGTGGCAAGGGTGAGGCGCCCAGCGGCTTTATCCTCAGCATCACCTTGTGGCTGTGGTTCACCGTGCTGTTCGCCAACTTCGCCGAAGCCCTGGCCGAAGGTCGCAGCCGCGCCCAGGCCGCGAGCCTGCGCGGCATGAAACGCCAGACCCTGGCCAAGCTGCTGCAACAACCGCGTCATGGCGCGGCCTGGTTGCCAATGGAAGCCAGCTTATTGCGCAAGGACAACGTGGTGCTGATCGAAGCCGGCGACCTGGTGCCGCTCGACGGTGTGGTGATTGAAGGCGTGGCCTCGGTGGATGAGAGCGCAATCACCGGTGAATCGGCGCCGGTGATTCGCGAGGCCGGTGGCGATTTCTCCTCGGTTACCGGCGGCACGCGAGTGCTGTCCGATTGGTTGGTGGTGCGCATCAGCGTCAACCCGGGCGAGTCGTTCCTGGACCGCATGATCTCGATGGTCGAATCGGCCAAGCGCCAGAAGACGCCCAATGAAGTCGCACTGACGATTTTACTGGTGGGCCTGACCCTGCTGTTCCTGCTGGTGATTGCTACCCTGAGCCCGTACTCGATCTTCGCCGTGGCCATGAGCGGCAGCGGCAGCGTAATCAGCGCCACGGTGTTGGTGGCGTTGCTGGTCTGCCTGATCCCCACCACCATCGGCGGCCTGCTTTCGGCGATCGGCGTGGCGGGCATGAGCCGGATGATGTCGGCCAATGTCATTGCCACCTCCGGCCGTGCCGTCGAGGCGGCAGGCGATGTGGATGTGTTGCTGCTGGACAAGACCGGCACCATCACGCTGGGCAATCGCCAGGCCAGCAGCTTTTTACCGGCGCCGGGCGTGAAGGAAGCCGAGTTGGCCGATGCCGCGCAGTTGGCGTCCCTGGCCGACGAAACCCCGGAAGGCCGCAGCATCGTGGTGCTGGCCAAGCAGAAGTTCGACATCCGCGCCCGCGACATCAACGCCCTGGGCGCCAGCTTTGTGCACTTCACCGCGCAAACACGCATGAGCGGCGTCGATCTGCCCGAAGGTCGGGCGATTCGCAAGGGCGCAGCGGATGCGATTCGCAGCCACATCGAAGCCCTGGGCGGCAGCTTCCCGGCCGCGCTGCTGGCCAAAGTCGATGAAGTGTCGCGGCGTGGCAGCACACCGCTGGTGGTGTCCGACGGAGCCAAAGCCTTGGGCGTGGTGGAGCTTAAGGACGTCGTCAAAGGCGGCATCAAGGAACGCTTCGCCGAGCTGCGGCGCATGGGCATCAAGACCGTGATGATCACTGGCGACAACCGCCTGACAGCCGCTGCGATTGCAGTGGAAGCCGGGGTGGATGACTTCCTCGCCGAGGCGCGCCCGGAAGACAAGCTGCAACTGATCCGCGACTACCAGGCCCAGGGCAAGCTCGTGGCCATGACCGGCGACGGCACCAACGACGCCCCGGCGCTGGCCCAGGCAGACGTCGCGGTGGCGATGAACAGCGGCACCCAGGCCGCCAAAGAGGCCGGCAACATGGTTGACCTCGACAGCAACCCGACCAAGTTGATCGAAGTGGTCGAGGTCGGCAAACAGATGCTGATGACCCGCGGCGCCCTCACCACGTTCAGCGTGGCGAATGACGTGGCCAAGTATTTCGCAATCATCCCCGCCGCGTTTGTCGCGACCTACCCTCAGCTCGGCGCCTTGAACGTGATGCACCTGAGCAGCCCCAACTCGGCGATTCTCAGCGCGGTGATTTTTAATGCGCTGATCATTGTCGCGTTGATCCCGTTGGCCTTGCGCGGCGTGACTTACCGGGCCATCGGCGCGGCGGCGTTGCTCAATCGCAACCTGTTGATCTATGGCCTGGGCGGTGTGTTGGTGCCGTTTGCCGGGATCAAGTTGATCGACATGCTGCTCAGCGGCTTGGGTCTGGTGTAGCACCCTAAACCTCATGTGGGAGCTGGCTTGGCGCCAGCTCCCACAGGCATTTATCAGGAAGACTATGCCCGCATTCAACAACGAACGCCCCGACCCCGACGCCCTATTGGCCCGGGTACAGCTGGAAGAACAGGCCGCCTTGCGCGGCAAATTGCGTATCTACTTCGGCTCAAACGCCGGGGTGGGCAAGACCTGTGCGATGCTCGCTGCGGCGCAACGCGAAGTCGCGTTGGGCCGTGACGTGCTCGCCGGCGTCGTGGAAACCCATGGCCGCGCGGAGACCGCCGCGCTGCTCGACGGCCTCGAACAACTGCCCCGCGCCGCCCTGCTGCACCGCGACTTCGCGCTCAGCGAATTCGACCTCGACGCCGCCTTGCACAGGCGCCCTGCCGTGGTGCTGGTGGACGAACTGGCGCACAGCAACGTGCCCGGCTCGCGTCACCCCAAACGCTGGCAAGATGTAGAGGAATTGCTCAGCGCCGGGATCGACGTGTGGACCAGCCTCAACGTCCAGCATCTGGAAAGCCTGAATGATCTGGTCAGTGAAATCATCGGCATCCGCGTGCGCGAAACCGTCCCCGATCACGTCTTCGATAACGCCCACGAAGTGGTGGTGATCGACTTGCCGCCCGATGATCTGCTGCAACGCCTCAAGGACGGCAAGGTCTACCTCGGCCCACACGCCGAACGGGCCTCAAAACATTTCTTCCGCAAGGGCAACCTGCTGGCCTTGCGTGAACTGACGCTGCGGCGCACAGCAGACCGGGTCGACACGCAAATGCGCGTCTACCGCCGCGAACAGTCGATAAAGGCCTTATGGCCGGCGCGCGAACGGCTGCTGGTCGGTGTGGCGGGCGACGCGGGCGATGAGCGCCTGGTGCGCGAAGCTGCGCGCCTGGCGCAAAAACTCGAAGCGGACTGGATCGTGGTGCATGTCGCATCAGCTCAGGGCCGCGGCGCCAAGCGCTATCTGAGCGCCATGAAAACCCTGACCCTGGCCAGCGAGTTTGGCGCCGACACGGCAACGCTGCCGGGCATGGACGTCGCCGACGCGCTGGTCGCCTGTGCCCGCGAGCACAACGCCAATCGCCTGGTGCTCGGTCACCATCCGCGCCAGGCGTGGCGGTTCTGGCATCAGTCGGTCAGTGACCGGATCAGCCGCCATCACCCGCAGATTGATCAGATCGTGATAGCCCACGGAGCAGTGCCGGGGCCTGCGCCTGTGATCGAAAAACCGACGCCTGCACCGGGCAGAGCCCTGGCCTATCTGTGGGCCACACTCGCCTGTTTCGCCGCCAGCGCCATTGCGGCATTGCTGCTGCAGGTGTTCGACCTGGCCAACGTCGTCATGTTGTTTTTGCTCACCGTGGTGCTGGTGGCCCTGCGTTACGGACGCGGCCCGGGCGTCTGGGCCGCGATGCTGGCGGTGCTGTGTTTCGACTTCTTTTTCGTGCAGCCGCGCTACTCGTTTACCGTCACTGACACCCAGTATTTCTTCACCTTTGCGCTGATGCTCGGCATCGCCCTGATCACCGGGCAACTCACCGCACGCCTGCGCCACGAAGCACGTACCGCCGCCGCACGCGAACGGCGCGCCACCTCATTGGCGCGACTGGCGCGCGACCTGTCGGCCGCGCTGACCGTGGAGCAAATCAGTGAAGTCGCGCTGCGCACCTTCAGCGGTGTATTCGAAGCACGCGTCGGCCTGGCGCTGCCGGACGCCGCCGATGGCGTGCACAGCGTCGGCGCGGGCGGGTTGCCGATTGACGAGAGCATCGCCCAATGGACCTACGACCACGGCCGGGCCGCCGGCCACGGCACCGACACCTTGTCGGCGGCCAAAGGGTGCTACTTGCCGCTCAAGGCACCGATGCGCGTGCGCGGCGTGCTGGTGCTGGAATTGGCCCAGAGCGAACGCTTGAGCGACCCGCAGGAACGCCGTCTGCTGGAAGCCTGCATGAGCCAGCTGGCGATTGCGCTGGAGCGCGTGCACTTCGTCGAAGTCGCGCAAAGCACGCTGGTGCAGATGGAAGGCGAGAAGATGCGCAACACCTTGCTCGCGGCAATATCCCACGACCTGCGCACCCCGTTGACCACCCTGATCGGTGCCGCCGACACCGCCCTGCCCCACGCCCCACCCGGCCCGCTGACCGAGTTGCTGCACGGCATCCATGAACAGGCCACCTCAATGCAGCGGCTGATCGAAAACCTGCTGGACATGGCGCGCATGCAGGAGCGCGGCGTGCGCCTGAACCGGCAGTGGCATTCGCTGGAAGAAGTCGTCGGCAGCGCACTGCGCCAGCTACGTGAACCCCTTGCGCGACACAGCGTGCATACCGCGCTGGACCCGCGCTTGCCGCTGGTGGACATTGACGCGCTATTGATCGAACGGGTGCTGGTCAACCTGTTGGACAACGCCGCCAAGTACACCCCGCCAGGCAGCAGCATTACCGTCGCCGCCCGTTCCACGGCGGGCGCCATTGTGCTGGACGTCAGCGACAACGGCCCGGGTCGGGCCCCCGCCAACCTGTTCGAACCCTTCACGCGCGGCCAGCAGGAATCCTCCGTCGCCGGCATCGGCCTGGGCCTGGCACTGGCCAAACGCATCGTCGAAGCCCACGGCGGGCACATCGAAGCCAACGCCGTTGAGGCGTGCGGCATGCACTTCATCATCACTTTACCGGCGGGCACACCCCCGTCCATGGAAGCCTTATGAGCACCGCACGCATTTTGATTGTTGAAGACGAAGCCAATATCCGCCGCTTCGTTGGGATCGCCCTGCAAGATGAAGGTTTTCAGGTGTTCGAGGCCGACAGCGTCAAGCGCGCGCTGATCCATGCGGCCAGCCGTCAACCGGACCTGGTGATCGTCGATCTCGGCCTGCCGGATGGCGATGGCAAACACTTGATCAGCGAACTGCGCGGTTGGTTGGCGGTACCGATTCTGGTGTTGTCGGCGCGTGATCGCGAAGAAGAGAAAGTCGCCGCCCTCGACGCCGGCGCCGATGATTACCTGACCAAGCCGTTTGGTGTGCCCGAGCTGCTCGCACGCATCCGCGCCCAACTGCGCAGGCACGGGCAGACCGGCACCGTGGCAGCCACCAGCAAGGTCGCGTTTGGCGAGATTGAAATCGACCTGTCGACCCACGAGGTATGGCGCCAGGGCCAGCCTGTGCATCTCACGCCCATCGAGTACCGCCTGCTCTGCGCGATGATTCGCGGCCAGAGCCGGGTGCTGACCCATCGGCAATTATTGCTGGAGGTGTGGGGCATGGATTACGTGGACCGCGCCCACTATTTGCGGGTGCACATGGCGCACTTACGGCAAAAGCTGGAAGCAGACCCGGCGCAGCCGCAGCATTTTATTACCGAATTACAGGTGGGGTATCGGTTGATGGGGCTATGAGGAGGCGCAAGCCTGCGCAGGACTTTAACTTTCAATGGCTACTATGAACACGTCAAGCTGAACATAGGAATAACACCCAATCAGCAGTCTATCGCCAAGTAATTTATTTCGAAACCACACAACTCTAACCAAGAAATACTTTATTACCTGAGCACCCTTTCATTATGCAGCGGTTAATTTATAAACTCTGGCCACCTTGAGTTTAATTGATATAAACCAGCGTAGGATAATGACCATGATTGTTGCCACCTCAGCTTCTGTTCCTCTCGCCGTCGCCCCCCAACCTGCTAATTCTTCGCCCACCCCAGCTGACACTAATACACCCGCAGCCGCCGACACTTACTACAACGGCGTCGCTAACCTGGGCCGCAACCCCGTGCGCTGGATCGACAAGGATGGGAATGGAAAAATAGATATCGAAGTGGATTTTTCCGCAGGCCCTGGCAAATATTTCAGGAAACTGGGCTTAACCGGATACTCGCAGCTAAGTCCCGAACAAAAGCGAGAACTCCTCGATCAAATGGCGGACCTCAGCTTCGATACAAACTTGGTTTTTCATGAAAAAGGCGCCATAAAGAACCCGGACGGGAAGATAAATTTTGGTAACTATGCTCACGTGCCATCAAATGGAAAAAACCTGGTACAAGTCGATTTTCCAGACAACACGTCAGACCCACAGAATCCTGACAAGGTAGACGAGCCTGCGGAAGCCTATGTCAGGGGCGATGCCCGCCACTTAAAGGCCAACGCGCGTAATCGGGGTGGTAACGTGCTTGCTCATGCCTTGCTGCATGCGCTGGGTTTGTCTCATACGAACCCTGATGCTAAGAGCAATAGACCCGCGAGTGCCACAGACTCTCTCGGCTACAGTCTTCTCAGTACCCAGTCGGAAACTACAACGGGCCATGATTTTAAAGGCCACTATGTCACACGTGCGCAAATGCATGATCTAGGCTTACTGACTCAACGCTACGGACATAACAGTCAGTACAGTAACGAAACCACTCGCGTGGTCTACGATTTGAACGGAATGGACGAAGATGACGCGCCCGTCACAACAAGTATTTCAACTGTCCGCGCACACGAAACGCTCAATATCGAAGATGACACCCATGATCAAAATATCAACTTGAACCACGGCACGTTCTCCAGCATTGCAGGATTCAAGAATAATATTTCTATTTTGCGAGGCACGCACGTTGAGGACGTTCTAACAGGTTCCGGCACCAATACTGTCATCGCGAACTTCAAGGCCAATAAAATCACCTTGGGCAGTGGTGCCAACACGGTCACGTTCAATAACTCATGGGACTCTACGCCGAAAGAAACCGACCACCTTGTTGGCTTTAAAAGCGGCATCGACAAAGTCGATATCAGCGGCTTTTCTCAGAAAACCAATGAAGGCACCTTTCTGAAGGGGAACCCTCACCTGGATACCCATACGACACCTGATGGTAAGACCTACGTGAGATATTGGACGTACTTTGATGGTAAAGGTCTTTCAGAGCCCGATTTCTTGTTGCGTGCAGATGGAATAAAGATGAGTGACATCATCACACGCACGTAACGTTTTGCAGCGCAGGTGGTGAGTGTGAAGTCACCGGCTTACCCTCTGAAGGGAATGGTTAGATGCCGCACCGCGCCCTGAATGCTGTGTCTAGTCCTGAAATAGGTTTACACCTGTTTCAGTCTCAAAACGCCCGATGCACCGCATCGGGCGTTTTGTATTTCAGGGATAAGTGCGGCCGCTCCCGATTGTAGATTTGCACCGATTCATCCACCATTTTCACTGCATCCGCCAGGTCTTTGGGACGATGCAGCAAAAACTCAGTCTTCAAAATCCCATTTATCCTCTCCGCCATCGCGTTCTGATAGCAATCATAGCCGTCAGTCATTGAGCACCTGATTCCGTGCCGGGCATGCATCCGTTGGTATAAATCGGAGCAATACTGGGCTCCGCGATCTGAATGATGAATGAGCGGTTGATTGGATTTTCGCTGACTAACAGCCTTCTGCAGTGCCCTGACCACCGACTCCGTATGCAGGCTGCCGTGTACATGATGACCCACAATTTTGCGGGAGTACGCGTCTGTTATCAGGCTGACGTAAGCGACACTTTCCCGCGTTGGGAGATAGGTAATGTCTGCGACCCAAACCTGCTCAGGTCTGCTGGCTACAACTTGTTCCGGGCCAGCTTTGAGTAGGTTGGGGTGACGGCGGAAGCGATGATGGCTATGCGTGGTTTTATGATAAGCACGTTTGCGAGGGACCAGCTCTCGCGCCTCTCGCAAGATGGAAAACAGGCGGTCTCGACCGACACGTAGCGCCGCTGCGGCTTCAATTACCATCAAGTGGTGTAGTTTGCGCGTCCCAAGCCTCGGCTGGCGACGACGCTTTTCCAGAACGAATTCCACTACCTGCTGGTCTTGGCAAACTCTCGCGTCAAAGGCTCGGTTGCGCTTGTAATACGCTTGGCGCGAAATGCCCATAAACAGGCAAGCCCTGGTAATGCTCAGGTCTTGGATTTGCCCTTGCGAGAGGACTTGCCGGGTCGCTTTTTTACGATGGACACACCGTAATCATTTTTCAAGACGTTCACGACAGCTTCAAAGAACTGGGCCTTCTGATTGCTCAGCGCCAACTGTTCTTCAAGCTCTTTGATCCGCTGTTCGGGTGTCAGCGGGAGGTTGGGGTCGGTCATCGGCCTGCTCCGCGGCGCTCGGATTGAGGCGCCTTGGCTCCAGTCCTGTCGGCCATGCTTGCGTAACCAAACCAGTACCGTGGACCGGCCTTGAATGCCAAAGCGCCGTTGAGCCTCTTTATAACTCAACTCGCCTTTTTCGACTTGATCTACGACTGACAATTTAAAAGCTAGCGTGTAATCGCGCTGGCTCCGCCTTTTTCCCGTATCCATTGAATCCTCCTGAAGATCGGTCAGAAGGTGTAAACCTTATTCAGGACGGGACACTGGGCAAAAAAAAGCCCGCTCAATGAGCGGGCTTCTTGTGGTGACCTGGCGTTCAGTGTTCCAGGTTACCGAATATGGCGCAGCGGACGGGACTCGAACCCGCGACCCCCGGCGTGACAGGCCGGTATTCTAACCGACTGAACTACCGCTGCGCGTAACACTTAAAACGAATGGTGGGTGATGACGGGATCGAACCGCCGACATTCTGCTTGTAAGGCAGACGCTCTCCCAGCTGAGCTAATCACCCTTCGTTTCGGTGTGGGCGCATCATACAACAAAAAATCGTAATGTGTTGATTTAAATGCAATTTATTTAAAAAAACTTCATCGTGAGATTATTTGCCGTATTTCGGACAAAAAAAACCCGCTCAATGAGCGGGCTTTCTGTGGTGACCTGGCGTTCAGTATTCCAGGTTACCGAATATGGCGCAGCGGACGGGACTCGAACCCGCGACCCCCGGCGTGACAGGCCGGTATTCTAACCGACTGAACTACCGCTGCGCGTAACACTTAAAACGAATGGTGGGTGATGACGGGATCGAACCGCCGACATTCTGCTTGTAAGGCAGACGCTCTCCCAGCTGAGCTAATCACCCTTCGCTTCGGTGTGGCGCGCATTCTACGGAGCGACCCTACGTCTGGCAAGCACTTTCTTAAATCTTTTTTTTGAGGCCTTCCAATGGCTTAGGCAGGGTTGGCCTCAGCCCTGATCAAGACAATAATGCCCCCCTTTGTATAAAGGAGAGACTCACCCCATGTGGTTCAAGAACCTGCTTATCTATCGCCTGACCCAAGATCTGCCTGTTGATGCCGAGGCGTTGGAAGCGGCCATGGCCACCAAACTGGCGCGCCCTTGTGCAAGCCAGGAGTTGACCACTTACGGTTTCGTCGCACCGTTCGGTAAAGGTGAAGACGCTCCCCTGGTTCACGTCAGCGGTGATTTCCTGCTGATCGCCGCGCGCAAGGAAGAACGCATCCTGCCGGGTAGCGTGGTGCGTGACGCACTGAAAGAGAAAGTCGAAGAGATCGAGGCCGAGCAAATGCGCAAGGTCTATAAAAAGGAACGGGACCAGATCAAGGATGAAATCATCCAGGCCTTCCTGCCGCGTGCCTTTATTCGTCGCTCGTCGACCTTCGCCGCCATCGCGCCGAAACAGGGCCTGATCCTGGTCAACTCGGCCAGCCCGAAACGCGCCGAAGACTTGCTGTCGACCCTGCGCGAAGTGATCGGCACCCTGCCGGTACGCCCGCTGACGGTTAAAACCGCACCGACGGCAATCATGACCGACTGGGTCACCACCCAGAAACCGGCCGATGACTTCTTCGTCCTCGACGAATGCGAACTGCGTGACACCCACGAAGACGGCGGCATTGTGCGCTGCAAGCGCCAGGACCTGACCAGCGAAGAAATCCAGCTGCACCTGACCACCGGCAAAGTCGTGACCCAATTGTCCCTGGCCTGGCAGGACAAGTTGTCCTTCATGCTCGACGACAAAATGACCGTCAAGCGCCTGAAATTCGAAGACCTGCTGCAGGATCAGGCAGAGCAAGACGGCGGCGACGAAGCCTTGGGCCAACTGGACGCCAGCTTTACCCTGATGATGCTGACGTTCGGCGAGTTCCTGCCGGCGCTGGTTGAGGCACTGGGCGGCGAAGAGACGCCACAAGGTATCTAAAGCCATGTGAAGATTAAAATGTGGGAGCGGGCTTGCTCGCGAATGCAGTGGAGCAGTCACCCGATGTATTGACTGACACACCGTATTCGCGAGCAAGCCCGCTCCCATATTTGATTGCATTTGCACTTCCGAAATCTAATAACAAGGACATCCCCATGCGCGCACTCGCCGCCTTGAGCCGCTTCGTCGGCAATACCTTCGCCTACTGGGTGTTGATTTTCGCGGTGCTCGCCTTCCTTGAGCCGGGCTGGTTCATCGGCCTCAAAGGCGCCATCGTGCCGCTGCTGGGCCTGGTGATGTTCGGCATGGGGCTGACCCTCAAACTTGAAGACTTCGCCGAGGTCGCTCGCCATCCGTGGCGAGTGGCCTTGGGCGTGGTCGCGCACTTTGTGATCATGCCGGGCGTGGCCTGGCTGCTGTGCCAGGCGTTCCACCTGCCACCGGAAATTGCCGTCGGCGTGATTCTGGTCGGCTGCTGCCCAAGCGGCACCTCGTCCAACGTGATGACCTGGCTGGCCCGGGGCGATCTGGCGCTGTCGGTGGCCATCGCCGCCGTCACCACCCTCCTCGCCCCGCTGCTGACGCCGGCGTTGATCTGGCTGCTGGCGTCAGCCTGGCTGCCGGTGTCGTTCATGGAGTTGTTCTGGTCGATCCTGCAAGTGGTGCTACTGCCAATCGTGCTCGGCGTGGTGGCGCAACGTGTGCTCGGCGAGCGGGTCCGCCATGCCGTGGAGGTGTTGCCGCTGGTGTCGGTGGTCAGCATCGTGATCATTGTCGCGGCGGTCGTCGCGGCCAGCCAGGCGAAGATCGCCGAGTCCGGCCTGCTGATCATGGCCGTGGTGATGTTGCACAACAGCTTTGGCTATCTGCTGGGCTACTTCACCGGTCGCTTGTTCAAGCTGCCATTGGCACAGCGCAAATCGCTGGCACTGGAAGTGGGCATGCAGAACTCCGGGTTGGGCGCCGCACTGGCCAGCGCGCACTTCTCGCCGCTGGCGGCGGTGCCGAGTGCGCTGTTCAGCGTCTGGCACAATATTTCCGGGGCTTTGCTGTCGACTTACTTCCGCAGAATGAGCGAAAAGGAAGACCGTCGCGCGTTGCAGGACGCGCCAAAAACTTGATCGCCTGATCAATATTCGGCACTCTACCGAGCTTCGCGGGGACGACCTCGCGACGCTTTCAAGCGCTAAATCCGGGGACGACCCCAGCTATAGTTTGGAGGTCATCATGTCCTGGATCATTCTGTTTTTTGCCGGGCTGTTTGAAGTCGGCTGGGCGGTCGGCCTGAAGTACACCGACGGGTTCAGCAAACCGCTGCCGACAGCCCTGACCATTGCCGCCATGGCCATCAGCCTCGGCCTGCTGGGGCTGGCCATGAAGGAGCTGCCGCTGGGCACCGCCTATGCCATCTGGACGGGTGTGGGTGCGGTGGGCACGGTGATCGCCGGGATTATCCTGTTTGGGGAATCCATGGCGTTGTTTCGATTGGCGAGTGTGGCGTTGATCATTTGCGGGTTGGTAGGCCTCAAGATCAGCGCCTGAGCCACTACCGCTTTCGCGAGCAAGCCCGTTCCCACACTAAACCGCGCTCGATTGAACAACTTGGTCAACTGTGGGAACGGGCTTGCTCGCGAAGGGGCCCTGACAGGCAACAAAAAACTACCTGACACTCCCCCGCAACACCGCTACTCGCTCCTGCAACTGCGCAGGCGTCGCCGCCTCCACCGCAACAGGCTCACCCGCCACCAACGTGACATGCGACCAGATCCGATGAAACAACCCCTTGTTCGGATCGCGGCTGAAGAAACTCCCCCACAACCCCTGCAACGCCATCGGAATCACCGGCACCGGTGTCTCTTCGAGAATGCGCGTCACACCACCACGGAAGTCATTCATCTCACCGTCGGCCGTCAATTTGCCTTCCGGAAAGATGCACACCAACTCCCCTTCTTTCAGGTACTCGGCAATCCGTGTGAACGCTTTTTCGTAGATCTGGATATCTTCGTTACGCCCGGCAATCGGAATCGCCCCGGCCGTACGGAAGATAAAGTTCAGCACCGGCAAACGGTAGATTTTGTAGTACATCACAAAGCGAATCGGCCGACGCACCGCGCCACCGATCAACAGCGCATCGACGAACGACACGTGGTTGCACACCAGCAAGGCTGCGCCTTCATCCGGAATCAGCTGCAGATTGCGATGCTCCACCCGGTACATGGAATGGCTGAGCAGCCAGATCATGAAACGCATGGTGAACTCGGGGACGATCTTGAAGATGTAGGTGTTGACCGCAATGTTGAGCAGCGACACCACCAGGAACAGTTCGGGGATCGACAGCTTGGCCACACTCAGCAACAGGATCGACACGATGGCCGAGACCACCATGAACAACGCGTTGAGAATATTGTTCGCCGCGATCACCCGCGCGCGCTCGTTCTCGGCGGTGCGCGACTGAATCAGCGCATACAGCGGCACGATATAAAAGCCGCCGAACACACCCAGCCCAAGGATATCGAACAGCACCCACCAGGCCTGGCCATAACCGAGCACTGCCAGCCAATCGTTCGCCTGGACGTTCTGCGGGAAGCCGCCAGAGTGCCACCACAGCAGCAGGCCGAACACGGTCAGGCCAAATGAACCGAACGGCACCAGGCCGATTTCCACCTTGCGACCTGAGAGTTTTTCACAGAGCATCGAGCCCAGCGCGATCCCCACCGAGAACACCGTGAGGATCAGTGTCACCACGGTTTCGTCGCCGTACAGCCACTCCTTGGCGTAGGCCGGGATCTGCGTCAGGTAGATCGCGCCGACAAACCAGAACCACGAGTTGCCGACAATCGAGCGCGACACTGCCGGCGTCTGCCCCAGGCCCAAACGCAGGGTGGCCCAGGACTCGCTGAAAATATTCCAGTTCAACCGCAGCTCGGGTGTAGACGCCGCCGCGCGCGGAATGCTGCGGCTGGCCAGGTAACCCAGCACCGCCACACCGACAATCGCCGCCGCCACGATCGGCGCGTAATGGGTGGACGACATCATGATGCCGGCGCCAATGGTGCCGGCCAGGATTGCCAGGAACGTGCCCATTTCCACCAGGCCGTTACCGCCCACCAGCTCATCGTCGTGCAGGGCCTGGGGCATGATCGAGTACTTGACCGGGCCGAACAGCGCCGAGTGAGTACCCATGGCGAACAGCGCCAGCAGCATCAATTCCAGGTGATTGGACAGGAAGCCCGTGGCGCCTACCGCCATGATCACGATCTCACCGATCTTGATCGCACGGATCAACGCGTCCTTGTTGAATTTCTCGCCAAATTGCCCGGCCAGCGCCGAGAACAGGAAAAACGGCAGGATAAACAGCAGGGCGCACAGGTTGACCCAGATGGAGCGGTCACCGTCGATGGTGAGCTTGTAGAGAATCGCCAGGATCAGCGATTGCTTGAAGATATTGTCGTTGAAGGCGCCCAGTAACTGGGTGACGAAAAACGGCAGGAAACGCCGTGTTCGCAGCAAGGTGAATTGTGAGGGGTGGCTCATCGTCCGTGTTCCTGCGTGGCCTGAAGGCTTGGATTGTCAGGCCACGACTTTACCTAATCCGGCTTACTTATTCGCTAGCCCCGCAATACAAGGCGAAACAAAAAGCTCACCTTTGTAGGCGCCCTGCACGGTGCGCTTGGCGACGATCAGCCACATCAGCGCCAGAGCCACCACCAGCACAGTGCCAAACACGCTGAAAAAACCCAAGTGCAATTGGCTCGCAAGCTTCAGCGTAGCCAAGGCGTACACCCCTAACGGGAAGGTAAAACCCCACCAACCGAGGTTGAATGGAATGCCCGCACGCAGGTAACGCAAGGTGATCAACACGGCGATCAGCATCCACCACAAGCCGAACCCCCACAGGGTGATGCCCGCCACCAGGCCAAGGCCGCTGGCCATCTCGCCGACACCGGGCAAGCCGTTGGCCGCGAAGATTGCCGGTGCATCGCCGCCCAGCAGCAACATGCCGAGGGCACCGGTGCCAATAGGGCCAAGCGCCAACCAGCTCGACGCAGCCATATTAGCGTGGGGCAGTTTGTGCAGGGCCATGCGCAACATCAAGATGGTGAGGATGCTGAACGCCACCGGCAGGGAAAACGCCCACAACACGTAGCTGGTCACCAGCATCACCAGTTGCGAATGGGCGTCGACCAGGTGCGGCGCCAGCAGGCCACCGCTGGCGGCAGCGACTTCGGCCGCGACCACCGGCAACAGCCAGACGGCGGTCATCTGGTCGATGCTGTGTTCCTGGCGGGTGAACATCATGAACGGGATCAGGACCCCGCACGCCATGGCCATCGCCACATCCAACCACCACAGGGTTTGAGCCAACGCGATGACATCGCTGCCCCAGCGTGGCAGGCCGAACAGCAGCAGGCCATTGAGAATCGTCGCCAGCCCCATCGGGATGGTGCCGAAGAACATCGAAACCGTGGAGTGCCCGAAAATCCGTCGTGCCTCGTCGAAGAACATCACCCAACGGGCGGCATACAGAAGACTGAACAGCACAAACAAGCCAATGGTGAACAGCCACAGCCCTTCGGCAATGGCATGCAAGCCGGGCACACTCACGGGCAATTGCGCCAAGGCCAGCGCCAGCACGCCGGTGCCCATGGTCGCGGCGAACCAGTTGGGGGTGAACTGGCGAATCACTTCCCGAGGACGGGTCAAGTGACTGAAGGGTTTATAGCTGATGGTATTGGAGCAAGTCATGATGGTCATCCTCTTCCTCGCATGAGGTTGAAGCCATCATAGAACCTGAACGAATATCTATATAACGGGTAATATCTCTAACTGTTATCTGTTTTACCAATATAGAAACTGACCTACACCGCCGTTCTGGCTCGCCCTGAATCCTGCAGCAGCAAACCGACCAGCGCACTGAGGGCCAGCACAATCAGCACGGCGCCGTAGCCATCGGTGGTGGCGATGAGGCCGAACACCCGGCTAAGGTTGCCCGCCAGCAATGCCGGCACGCAGAACGCCAGGTAGCTCAAGGCATAAAACGCAGACATCAAACCGGCGCGTTCATGGGGCAGCGCCAGGCCCACGATACTGCGCACACTGCCCATGAACCCGCCGCCAAAACCCAAGCCTGCGATCACACTGGCGACAAAGAACAGCCACAGACTGGCACTCTGCACAGCGACCAGCAGCAACGCCACACACGCCGCCAACAGGACCGCCGATAGCCGCATGATCCTGTCTGCCGCACGCGCGCGCAGGCTGTAAATCATCACCGCGCCACTCAGGGTCACGACTGCCACCAGGCCGCCGCCAATCAGATGCGAGGTCGAACCGGTCGCAGCCCGCACAAGCGACGGGGCCAGGGATGAAAAGAACCCGCCCAGCGACCACACCGCCACATTCAGCGGCATCGCCAGCCACAAGGCACGGCGCGCTTGCTGCGGCACATGCAGGGTGGGCGCCAACGACTTCAAGGCCCCGGGTATGCGGCTGACGGTTTCGGGCAAGCGCAACATGCAGACCGCCTGAAGCGCCATCAACCCCAACAGGGTGAAGTAAATCAATTGAGTCGGACGGGGTGCGAACTCCACGAGCAAGCCGCTGCCCAGGCCACCACTGGCCATCCCCAAGAGTGGCGCCAGGCTATTGAGCATGGGGCCGCGCAAACGGTCGGTGTCCAGCAGCGTGGCACTCAGCACTGCGGTTGCCATGCCTGTCGCGAAACCTTGCAACGCGCGAGCGGCAATCAAGTAGGCGGTGCTGTCAGCGTTGATAAACAGCAGCATCGCCACCATATTCAGGATCAGCGCGACGAAGATCACCGGCTTGCGCCCCAGGTAATCCGAGAGCGAACCCACGGTCAACAACGCGGCCAACAGGCTCACCGCATAAACGCCGAAAATCACCGTCAGCATGGCCGCAGAAAAATGCAGGCTGTCCTGGTAAACCTGATACAGCGGCGTCGGCGCGCTGGACGCAGCGAGGAAGGTCAACATGGTGATGACCAGGAACGCCAGGCTGGAACGTTGAGACATGACGCTAGACATAAGCACACCCCGCTAAAGCTAATATTTTGCTTTTGCAGAGTGTGCTACCGCCGAGCGCTTAAAGCAAATTCTTTGTGTTAAGGTTTTACGCATGGCGATTAAAGAAGGCCTTCGCCCGGGGGGCCGCAGTGCCCGGGTTCAAGAATCAGTGCATAACGCCGCGCGCGAACTGCTGGAAGCCCATGAGCGTTCCAGCGTTACCGTGCCGATGATTGCTGCGCGCGCAGGCGTGACGCCCTCGACGATCTACCGACGCTGGGGCGACTTGTCCGCCCTGCTCGCCGACGTGGCCTTGGAACGCCTGCGCCCGGACAGCGAGCCCGCCAACACCGGCACCCTGCGCGGTGACTTGCGGGCGTGGGGCGAGCAATACCTGGATGAAATGAGCTCCGAGCTGGGGCGCAACATGATGCGTGACGTGCAGTGCAATCGTCCCAGGGACTATTGCAGCAGCATCCTGATGGGCCAGATGCAGGTTATTCTCGACCGCTACCAGGGCAGCGTCGACGTGCTGCCGAGCCTGGACCGGTTGCTGAATCTGATTGCGGCGCCCACGGTGTACCGCAGCCTGTTCGCCAGTGCGCCGCTGCCGGTCGAAGAACTGCATGAATTGATCGAGCTGGCGCTGCAGGGATAAAGCCAAACACACAACCCAATGTGGGAGCGGGCTTGCTCGCGAATACGGAGTGTCAGTCAATACACACTTGACTGATCCACCGCTTTCGCGAGCAAGCCCGCTCCCACATTTTTTTGACTGTGTGTAATCGCTGCTTACGTACGCATCCCGCGCCCGCTCACCAGCAGCCGTGCACAGCCGACATACAGCACCACGGTGGCCACCAGCATAAAGGTGATCGCCACGCTGATCTTGATATCCGATACGCCCAGGATGCCGTAGCGGAAGGCGTTGACCATGTGCAACACCGGGTTGGCCAGCGACACGGTCTGCCAGAACGGCGGCAGCAAGGTGATGGAGTAGAACACCCCGCCCAGGTACGTCAGCGGCGTCAGCACGAATGTCGGGATGATCGAAATATCATCGAAATTGCGCGCAAATACGGCGTTGATAAACCCCAGCAGCGAGAAGATCGTCGCCGTCAGTACCACCACCAGCAGGGTGACCCCAAGGTGATGCACTTGCAGGTGGGTGAAGAACAGCGACAGCAAGGTCACGATCACGCCGACCATCAAGCCACGCAACACGCCACCCAGGGTGTAGCCGATCAGAATGGTGTGGGGTGACACCGGCGACACCATCAATTCTTCGATGGAGCGCTGAAACTTGCTGCCGAAGAAACTGGAGACCACGTTGCCGTAGGAGTTGGTGATCACCGACATCATGATCAGGCCCGGCACGATGTACTCCATGTACGTGAAGCCACCCATGTCGCCGATCTGGCGGCCTATCAGGTTACCGAAGATCACGAAGTACAGGACCATGGTGATCGCCGGCGGCAGCAGGGTCTGCGGCCAGATCCGGGTGAAGCGCTTCACTTCGCGGTAAACGATCGTCTGCAGCGCGACAATGTTGGGTTGCAGTTCGGAACTCATACCGCCACCTTCGCCAGATTTTTCTCCACCAGGGACACGAACAACTCCTCAAGGCGATTGGTTTTATTACGCAGGCTCAGCACTTCAATGTTCTGGGCCGCCAACTGGGTAAACAGCGCAGTGATGCCCATGGCCTTGTCCACCTGGACTTCCAGGGTGTGGTCGTCCACCAGGCGGCTCGGGTAGCCGAGCAAATGCGGCGCCACCGACAGGTTGTTTTTCAGATCAAGCAGGAAGGTTTCCACATGCAACTGGCCCAGCAGGTTACGCATGCTGGTGTTCTCGACGATGGTGCCGTGGTCGATGATGCCGATGTTGCGGCACAGTTGCTCCGCCTCTTCCAGGTAATGGGTGGTGAGGATGATGGTGATGCCCTTCTCGTTCAGCTCGGTGAGGAAGGCCCACATCGATCGACGCAGTTCAATGTCCACGCCTGCGGTCGGTTCATCGAGGATCAGCAGGCGCGGCTCATGCACCAGCGCGCGGGCGATCATCAAGCGGCGCTTCATGCCGCCGGACAGCGAGCGCGAAGGCACATCACGTTTGTCCCACAGGCCCAGTTGAGTGAGGTACTGCTCGGCGCGTTCCTTGGCGATTTTCGCCGGGATGCCGTAGTAGCCCGCCTGGGTCACAACGATGTCGAAGGTCTTTTCGAACTGGTTGAAGTTGAACTCCTGGGGCACCACGCCGATCGAGCGTTTCAGCGCCGCCGGGGATTTGTCCAGGTCATGCCCGAAGATATTCACCGTGCCGCTGGTCTTGTTGACCAGGGTCGAGAGGATACCAATGGTGGTGGATTTGCCGGCACCGTTGGGGCCGAGCAAGGCGAAAAAGTCACCTTCGGCCACGTCCAGATCGATACCACTCAGGGCCTGGAAACCGTTGCCGTAGGTTTTGGTTAGCTGCCGGATGGACAGAGCGGAACTCATATCGGAATACGCACCAAGGAAGGGAATAGAAACAGTAGATGAGGGCGCAGCCCAGGTAGTTCAACGGCGGCGCATGACAGGCATGGTGCTTGCCTGCGCCGCACAAGTACAGTCACCCGTATTAATAGTAGGTATTAAGTCAACGCAGTCATCACGGCTTTGCGGTAGGCCGGGCGTTCTTTGAGGCGCTGGTACCAGGCCTCTAGATGGGGCATTGCAGGCCGTTCGATAGGCATTTCAAACCAGGCGTAGATAAAGCTGCCCAACGGGATGTCGCCCATGCCGATCGTATTGCCCGACAGGTAAGGCTGCGTCGCCAGCGCTTTGTCCACGGTGCTCAAGGCCTCGATACAGGCCTGGCGCCCGGCATTGATGCTGTCCCAGTTCTGCTTTTCTGCCGGGGTGCGCAGGATGCCCCAGAACACCGCTTTGAAGGGCTCAGCGAGGGTCGAAGTGGTCCAGTCCATCCATTTTTCGGCATTGGCGCGCGCTTTCAGGTCGCTCGGGTACCAGCTCGACGCCTGCTTGGCGCAGAGGTAACGCACGATGGTGTTGGACTCCCACAGCACAAAGTCGCCGTCTTCGATCATCGGCACCCGGCCATTGGGGTTCAACGCTCGGTACTGCGGCGTGTCGACCACACCAAAAGCTCCGCCCGCATCAATTGCCTCATAGTCCAGGCCGAGTTCCTCGGCGCACCAGAGTGCTTTCCTGACATTTGATGAATTTTTACGACCCCAGATTTTCAGCATGACCGCGCCTTATCGTGAATGAACATGGCTTGATGAACGCAGCAGCATACGCCGCTTCACGCGCGGCTTAAATCAGTGTGCAGGTCACCCAATACGATCGGCTTATCCGCGGCGAACAGGTGCGGGTAACACTGCTGAATATGCGCGAAGAAAAACTCCTCGGGCACGTCTGAAAACTGCCCGTGGTCAAGCACATACTCCATCGAGCGCTGCCCCTGGCGATTGAACGCATGGAAGACGCTGTCATGGATCCCATCGAATTCCAGCGGCGGTACATCGAAAACGTCACACAGTTGCTGATTGAACGCCGGGGTCGCCTTGACCCACCGGCCGCGCAAGTAAAACTCGGTGTAGCCGTGCATGGCGAACACATCACTCTTGAGCAACGCAATCAGGCGTGGCGTCGACAGGTGATTACGCACGTCCGCCAGGCCGATGCGCGCCGGTATCCCACAATGGCGGGCACAGGCAGCAAGCAAGGTGGCCTTGGGCACACAGTAACTTTCCCCGGCCGCCAGCGCGAAGCTGGCGCGCAAGCTGCCGGGGTCGCGGCTGAAGGTGTAAGGGTTGTAGCGAATCGCCTCACGTACGGCGTAATAAAGACTGACTGCCTGGTCACTTGAGTCAGCACTGGGACCCCGGTGTTTTTCGGCGAACTCCACCACCGCAGGGTGGTCACTATCGATGAAGCGGCTGGGATTCAGGTACGTATCCATGAGCTTTATCTCCGAAGGAAGCCTGGAGTGTAACGACAGGTCTGCCAGGGAGATAACGACGAATCGGCCAAATGTCGGCGCCTGGTGATGGTGCGCCCAGTACAACTCGTTACACCCTGATCACCGCGCTTTTTCGGATGCCGACTAAGCTCCATGGTGGTTTCGCCCCTGGTTTCACGGAGGATTGAATATGCTGTTGTTGTGGATACTGGTTCTGGTGGTCGGCATTGCCTACCTGGCACACCGCCGCACCGCGCCCCTGCCCGCCCTGGGCGTGGTCGCCGTTTACCTGCTGGCGATGGGCGCCTGGAGCCATGCACCGGGTTGGCTGCTGCTGATCTTCTGGGTGATGATCGCCGTCGTTGCCTTGCCCTTGCTGCTGCCGGACCTGCGCCGGCAATACTTCACCAAGCCGCTGTTCAGTTGGTTTCAGAAAGTGCTGCCGCCGATGTCCGAAACCGAGCGCGACGCGATCGATGCCGGCACCGTGTGGTGGGACGGCGAACTGTTCAGTGGCCGCCCCGACTGGGACAAGTTGCTGGCCTACCCCAAGGCGCAATTGACTGAAGAAGAGCAGGCATTCATCGATGGCCCCACCGAAGAACTCTGCGCGATGGTCAGCGATTGGGAAATCGGCCAGGCCATGGACCTGCCGCCCGCTGCCTGGGAACACATCAAGACCCATGGCTTCTTCGCGCTGATCATTCCCAAGGAATACGGCGGCAAAGGCTTCTCGGCCTACGCCCACTCCCAGGTTGCGATGAAGCTCGCCACGCGCAGCGGCGACCTGGCCTCCACCGTCATGGTGCCCAACTCCCTCGGCCCGGCCGAACTGCTGCTGCATTACGGCACCGATGAGCAACGCAACCACTACCTGCCCCGCCTGGCCCGTGGCGATGATATCCCGTGCTTTGCGCTGACGGGCCCACTGGCCGGCTCCGACGCCGGTGCCATGCCCGACACCGGCGTAATCTGCAAAGGTGAGTGGGAAGGCAAGGAAACCCTCGGCCTGCGCCTGAACTGGGAAAAACGCTACATCACCCTCGGCCCGGTGGCGACGTTGCTCGGCCTGGCCTTCAAGGCCCATGACCCGGATCACCTGCTGGGCGACCAGGAAGACCTGGGTATCAGCCTTGCACTGATCCCGACCGACACCCCCGGCGTCGAAATCGGCCGGCGTCACCTGCCCCTGGGCGCCGCGTTCATGAACGGCCCCAACTCCGGCAAAGACGTGTTCATCCCCCTGGAATTCCTCATCGGTGGCCAGGAGATGCTCGGCAAGGGCTGGATGATGCTGATGAATTGCCTGTCGGTAGGCCGTTCGATCTCCCTGCCCGCCGTCGGCACCGGCGCTGCCAAGTTCACCAGCCTGGTGACAGGCCAATACGCCCAGGTACGTGAACAGTTCAACGTACCGCTGTCGGCCTTCGAAGGTATTCAGGAAGCCCTCGCGCGCATCGGCGGCAACGCCTGGCTGATGGACAGTGCGCGCATGCTCACCGCCAACGCCGTGGACCTGGGGGAGAAACCCTCGGTGCTGTCGGCGATCCTCAAGTACCACCTGACCGAACGCGGCCGCGAGTGCATCAGCCACGCCATGGATGTACACGGCGGCAAGGGCATCATCATGGGCCCGAACAACTACCTGGGTCGCAGCTGGCAAGGTGCGCCGATCTTCATCACCGTGGAAGGCGCAAATATTCTCTCGCGCAACCTGATGATCTTTGGCCAGGGCGCGATTCGCTGCCATCCGTTCGTGCTCAAGGAAATGGCCCTGGCCGGTCGTGAAGACCATGACCAGGCGCTGAAGGAGTTCGACGGCCTGCTGATGCAGCATATCGGTTTTGCCGTGAGCAATGCCGCCAGCACGCTGGTGCTGAACCTGGGCGTTGGCCACTTTGAGCAAGCCCCGGGCAACCGCTTGAGCCAGGGTTACTTCCGTGCACTGAACCGTCAGGCCGCCGCGTTCGCCCTGCTCGCCGACCTGAGCATGATGCTGCTGGGCGGTGAATTGAAACGTCGCGAACGCCTGTCGGCGCGCCTCGGCGATGTGCTGAGCCATATGTACCTGGCGTCGGCGGCGCTCAAGCGCTATCACGACCTCGACTCACCCGACCATCTGGAACCGCTGTTCGCCTGGGCCATGGAAGAAAGCCTCGGCGAGTCGGAGCGCGCGCTGGATGAACTGCTGAGCAACTTCCCGAACAAGGTGCTCGGCTGCCTGCTGCGGGTCATCGTGTTCCCGTTCGGGCGTCGTCATACCGGGCCGTCCGATGCACTGGACGCCAAAGTGGCCGCGGTGATCGGTCGCGCCAAAGGCGACCCGACCCTTGAAGAGTTGCTGGCCGGCTGCTATCGCCCGCAATCGGCGGAAGATCCGGTCGGTGCCCTGCAACATGCCTACGACCTGCTCGGCGCCAGCCATCCGCTGCAGAAAAAACTGCATGCCGCGTTGAAAAGCGGCCAGGTCAAACCGACTGCCGGCGAGCATGCCATCGACGCCGCCCTGCACGCCGGGGTGCTGCAACCGGGCGAAGCGCAAACCTTGCGCGATGCCGAAGCGGCGCGGCGCAAGGTGATTGATGTGGATGATTTCAGTAAGGAAGAACTGACCCAGGCTGAGGGTAAAGTCCGCTGATACCAGCGGTCATATAAAAACGGGCGCGAGAGGCATATACTCTCGCGCCCGTTTTTGCTTTAGAGGACTTATCTCGTGTCCAACGTCGTTGCCGATCATCTCGTCTTGCTCGACCACCTGCGCAGCATCCTGGTTGCCGTCGGCGAAGCCGAACAGGTGCCCGAGGAAAGCCACACCTTGTTCCTGGAGCGTTTCGACGAGTTGCGTGCCCTGCTGCCGATCGATCCGATTGAAAGCCAATACCTGGGCCAGGACCTGATGAGCCAGGTCATCTTGCGCTACCCGCAAATTGCCCACCTGGTGCCACGCGACCTGCTGTGGTTCTTCGGCGGCGACTGCCTGCACTTCATGCCGGACGAAGAACTGGACCTGTACCAGGCCCTGGAAGAGCGCCGCTTTGAAGCCGAACAGAACGACGAACCGTTCGACTGGAACCAGGAAAAGCAGCTGCTGGCGATGCCCCAAGACCAGAGCACCCACTGATCTCGGCTAAAACGCTGTTTTTCTGTGGAAGCTGGCTTGCCTGCGATGCAGGCGACTCGGTCGGTCATTCAAACCGAGGCGATGTCATCGCAGGCAAGCCAGCTCCCACACAAGCCAGCACCCAGCACTAACGTCGGCGCAATGTCGGCTCACGCGCCATGCACGCCACCAGGTAATCAATGAACACCCGCAGCTTCGGCGGCAGATACCGCGTGGGCGAGTGCAGCAACCACGCCTCGCCATGGTAGGACGCAATAAAATCCCACTCCGGTAATACCTGCACCAAAGGCCCCTCCTCCAACGCATGGCGCGCGGTGAAATACGGCAAACTGCCAATCCCCACATGCTGCAACACCGCATCCAGCCGCACCCCGGTGTGGTTCGCCGCATACCGCCCACGCACGCCGACCGTCACCGCCTTGCCCGCCTGGCGGAATTTCCAGCGAGCATCGCCCGGGGTTTCGCCGAGGTAGATGCAACTATGCTCCAGCAAGTCATGGGGATGGCCTGGCGTGCCATGCTCGGCCAGGTACTGCGGCGTCGCACACAGCAAGTGTTCAATGGGCAATAACTGGCGGCCGACCAATCCGGGCGGAGGGCTATCGGTGATGCGGATGCTCAGGTCGACATTGTCGTCGATCAGGTCCACATGCCGATCCTCAAGGATCAGTTGCACATCGACCTTGGGATAGCGCCGCAAGAACTCCGGCATATGCGGGTGCACCACGAACCGCCCGACGGCCTTGGGCACGCTGACCCGCACCAGGCCCTCGGCTTCATGGGTGAACTGGCCGCTGACTTCCATCACCGAACGCGCCGCGTTGACCATCTCCTGGCAGCGCTTGAACACCTCTTCACCCCCCTCGCTCAAGCGTAACTTGCGCGTGGTGCGTTGCAGCAACCGTGTGGCAAGGGCGTGCTCCAGGCGCGAGATACTGCGGCTTACCGCCGAGGGGGAAACGCTCAGTTGTCGCGCAGCTTCGGAAAAACTGCCGGTTTCCACCACTTTGACGAAAATCGCCATTTCACCCAGCAGCGGCAAAGGTAGATTGATGCTCATGACGCACAGGTCCATTGATAATTGAACGGATTATCACCCACTTGCGCACTATTTATACTGCCCGTAGAACCCTGATGCGGATGTAAATAATGACCGAGCGCCTGTTTTTTACCCACGACCACCTGACGGCCGAGCTGGAAGTGCTCAGTTGTACACCCCACGAAGACCAGTTTGCCGTCGTCCTGCAGTCGACGATTTTCCACCCGCAGGGCGGCGGGCAACCGTTCGACACCGGCTGGCTCGGTGACAGCCAGGTCGTGCGCGTTACCCAAGAAGTCGACCGCGTGGTGCACTACGTCGACCAACCGGCGCAGCCCGGCCCGATCACCGCACGGGTCGATGCACAACGCCGCGCCCTGTACACGCGTCTGCACTCCGCCGGGCATCTGATTGGCAATGCCGGCGAACGCCTGGGCTGGATGCCGATCAAGGCTCATCACTGGCCGGGCGAATGCAAAATCACCTTTATTCGCGGGCAAGCGGCGCAGACCATAGACGCCGAGACGCTGCAAGCGCAAATCAACCAATGGATCGCCGCCGACTACCCGCGCTATACCGCCTTGGACGACGGCACCCGCGAAGTCGGCTTCGGCGACCTGCCGGCCTACGCCTGTGGCGGCACCCATGTGCAAACATTGAGCGAGCTGGGCCAGGTGACGATCCTCGCCCTGTCGGAGAAAAAAGGCGCGCTGTCGGTGCGTTACAGTCTCGACTGAGAAGGGGAAACAGCCTTCGTCAGGAGACGAGGGCTGTTATGAAAGCGCCAACCCATCAACACCATCGCGATACCCAGCGCGGTGATCAGGCCCACCCACATCCCTTGCGGCCCCCAACCAAGCCCCAACCCCAGCCAGGCCCCCAGGGGCATGCCGATTCCCCAGTAGGAAAACACCGCGATCATCATCGGGACACGGGTATCCTGCAGCCCTCGCAACGCCCCGGACGCGAGCATTTGCAAGCCATCCGGCAATTGCAACAGCGCGGCATACAGCAACAGGCTCGAAGCCAATGCGATGACCGCAGCATCACGGGTGTACAACTGCGCGATCTCGGCATGGGCAAACAACAATACCGCTGCCGAGAACAACTGAGTGACGCAGACAATGCCGTAACCTGCCATCGTCGCGCGGCGGATACCCGTGCAGTCACCCCGCCCAAGCGCGTGCCCTACCCGCACCGTGGTCGCTTCGGCCACCGCCACCGGCACCATGAAACAGACCTGCGCCACATTGACTGCAATCTGGTGCGCAGCAAGCGGTATGGCACCCAATTGGCCGATCAACAATGAGCTGGCAATGAATAAACCGCCTTGCATCAGAATCGCGACACCTATCGGCATCCCAATACCCAGCAAGCGTTGAAGCTGCGCAAGGTCTGGCCAGTCAAAACGCTGAAACAGGCGCAGATGCGCAAACCGTGGGGTGCGCCACAAGTAGAGCGCGAAGAGGATCGCTTGCAGCCACATCAGGGTGGCCGAGGCAATTCCCAACCCCTGCGCGCCCAGCTCCGGAAGCCCCCACTGACCATGGGTCAACCCGTACCCCAAGGGTGCCAGCACGCACAACCCGCCAAAACCGAACACCATGGTCGGGCGCATCCAGCGCATGCCTTCGCTCAAATAGCGCATGCAAAAAAACACCGTCAGCGCCGGGCTACCCCAGCGCACGGCGGCCAGGAACGCTTGCGTCTGCGGAATGACTTCAGCGGCGATACCGGCGGCTTCAAGCCCAAGCGGCACCAGGCTGAGGAACAGGAACATCAACCCGCCCATTCCCACGGCAAGCCACACTGCCTGGCGAAACACGGCGCCTATTTCAGACTCGCGCCCCGCACCGGACAACGTTGCCACCTGGGCCGTCAACGCGATCAGCGTGCCGATCGGAATCAGCATCGGCAACCACATCAGCGCTGTCCCCAACGTCACGGCTGCGAGGGTGACGGTGCCGTGATGGCCGGCAATCACGTTGTCGACCACGGCAATCAGCCCCACCGAAACATGCCCCACCAACAACGGCAGCACCAACCTGCCAGTGCTGCTCACTTCCTGAAAATACGCACGACGATAGGCTGACATAAAAGCCGGACTTCCTTGCAGAGTCTTGAGAGGCGAGCATTTATCAATACGCCCCTAGCACCCGGCAAGTCAGACGCTTCCGGTTCTACACGTTGAAATATCCGCTAGAGAGCCATCGCCCCCGGCCGCCCCGGTTCCACCGCAAACGACTTGAGCGTCGACACGGTGGCCTGTGGATCACGCGGGTCGGTAATCACCCGGAAGTGGGTGAGCATCCTCGCAGCTGCAAGCTCCACCGACACATAGCCGCGCTGGCGACTGTCGAAAAACTTCACATGCGGGTTGAGCGGCAGGATCTGGCTGAACGCCTCAAAGGGCGGGCCATCGGAGGTCACTGAGCTGCCGACGAACTCGGTGGCGACAATGCGCGAGCCCGGGTTGTTGGCGTCGGCATGCAGGTCGTTAGTCCAGAACGAATGGATATCACCGCCCCAGAACACCGGGTTCTTCACCTGATGACGCTCGATGGACGCCAACATGCGTGAGCGGTTCGCCATGTAGCCGTCCCAGCCGTCTGTCCAGCGGCCCACCTTGTGGCGGGTCAAATCGCGCTGGGTCAGTGGCGCGACCAGCAAGTCCTGAGCGATCACATTCCACTGCGCCTTCGACTGCGCAAACCCCTGGTCAAGCCAGGCTTCCTGCTGCCAGCCGAGCATCGTGCGACGGGGGTCGCGCAGGTCGGCGCAGGTGTTGGCAGCAATATGCCCTTGGTGACTGCCATTGGCCTGGATACAGGGTTGTTCGGAGCGGTACTGTCGGCCATCCAACACATGGAAACGCGCCAGCCGGCCGTAGTCCAGGCGTCGGTAAACGCGCATGTCCGGACCTTTGGGCATGCTGCTGGCGCGCAGCGGCATGTGTTCGTAAAAGGCCTGGTACGCGGCGGCGCGTTGTTGGAGAAATTGGCCTACCGGAATCTTCGGGTCCTGGGACCAACGGTTGGCGTAGTCGTTCTGCACCTCGTGGTCATCCCAGGTCACCATGCTCGGCGCTGCGGCATGCAGGGCTTGCAAGTCCGGGTCGGTTTTGTACAGCGCATAACGGTTGCGGTAGTCGCGCAAGCTCACGGCATTGCCGCTGCCATGGGGGCGAATGATCTTGCCCGATTCCGCGGCATAGGAACTGTCGTAGATGTAGTCGCCAAGGAAGAACACCAGGTCGGGTTGCTCCGCCGCCAGGTGACGATAGGCACTGAAGTAACCCCGCTCCCAATGCGAGCAGGAGACAAACCCCAGCCGTGCCGACGCCATGGCCTGCGGCGGCGGCGTCGTGCGTGCCAGGCCCACCGCGCTCTGTGCGCCAAGGCCGTCAAACTGGTACCAATACGGCCGGCCCGCCTCCAGCCCCGCCACCTCGACATGCACCGAATGGGCGAAACGTTCGGTTGCCATGACCTCACCCTGTTTGACGATGCGCTGCAT
This sequence comes from Pseudomonas fluorescens, assembly GCF_900215245.1. Classification (GTDB taxonomy): domain Bacteria; phylum Pseudomonadota; class Gammaproteobacteria; order Pseudomonadales; family Pseudomonadaceae; genus Aquipseudomonas; species Aquipseudomonas fluorescens. The sequence goes on along the minus strand of NZ_LT907842.1, from coordinate 4,360,106 downwards.
CGCCGCATCGCTGGCCACCCGCCAGCGCACTGGCACGGCGCGGTTCAAGCCGCCCCGCCCGTCCGCGGCGTTAAACAACGGCGCCAGGCGAGTCCAGATCACAAAGCCATCGGGCAGCGGGTCACCGGATGCGACGCCGAGGGTAAACGGATAATCAACCCCGGCACTGCGCGCAAAGGGGCTGAGAATCGAAAACGCGGTGGCGACTGCAAGACCACTGAGGACCCGCCGCCGATCATGGTCCACTGCGCCACTCACAGGCGGCGCTCCCAGTCGTCACGCACGGTGGCGAAGCCGAGCAAGTCCTCATACACCCCATTTTTCAGAAACGCTTGGCGCATACAGCCCTCGTAACGCAGGCCGATTTTCTCCATGACCCGCGCCGATTCCTTATTGCGCCCAAAACACTGGCTGCCCACCCGCTGCAACCCCAGTTCGGTAAAGCCGAAAGCCATCACTGCGCTCGCCGCTTCAGCCGCGTAACCCTGGTTGCGACAGTGCGCCGCGACCCAGCCACCGAGATGGCCATAGTGATGACGCAGGTTAAGCCGCAGGCTGACGATGCCGATCAACGCAGCAGTTTCAGGCAGGTGCATACCCAAGTTCAACAACTCCCCCGCGCGGTATTTTTCGGCGTTTCCGGCAATAAACCCCTGCGCCGTTTCCAGGGTGTAGGGCGACGGAATATTCGCCGTGTTGTCGGCGATTTTCGGCCCGTTGGCGAGGTGGAACAGTGTTTCGGCCTGGTCCATTTCCAGCGCCCGCAAGAGTAGCCGCGCGGTGGATAGATGAGGCAATGCAGTCGACATACGCGCGGGCTCTCGAGATAAATTCCTCAAGAATGTACGCCCTACGTGTCAGTTTCATTACGTCATAAAACCGCAAACTGAAACGCCTGTAAGACGCGTCCTAGAGCCTTTAAAACGTAAATTAAAGTTAACCATTCGGTCATTTTTGACTGTTAGCGTGTCGCCCCTAATTCAATTACGGGGTAACAGAATGAGAACCTGGGATGAGCCCAAAAAACGCAAGGCGCACATTGAGTTGATCCCAATGATCGACGTGATGATGTTCCTCCTGGTGTTTTTCGTACTGGTAAGCCTGAACGTGATTCCAGCACTCGGCATGAAGACTCAATTGCCCAGCGCGAGCAGCTCACAACAACTCAAGCCACAGAACAAATTCATCCTGACCCTGGGCCTGGGAGGCCAGTTGCAGCTCGACGGCAAGGACCTCGCGGTTGACGCGCTGGTGCCAGCACTGAAGGCCGCAGAAAAGCCTGACACCAAATCGACAATCATCGTCAACAGCGACAAAGGTGTGGAGGTTTCGCGCCTGGTGGAAGTCATGGACACCCTGCGCCTGGGTGGCTTTACCTCCGTGTCCATCGCCACCCGTAAGTCCTGATCATGTATGCACTGTTTCGTACGCGTCGGCTGCTGGGCAGTGTCCCGGCCCTGATCGCCCTGGTGCTGATTGCACTGGGTATCCAGTCCCAACCCTTGAAAATCCAGCCGCAGTACGACGAGTCGGCGGTTGAACTGGCCTTGGTCGAGCCCGAGCCCGAGGTGGTTCCCGAACCGGTGGTGGAGCATGAGCCGCCACCGCCGGTCATCGAGGATGAAGAGGCCGAACCGGCCCCACCACCGCCGCCGCCCAAGCCATTGCCAAAACCTGAACCCAAGCCCAAGCCGGTCCCCAAGCCCAAGCCCGTCGTTGCTGCCAAGCCGACACCCACGCCGACGCCGGCACCTGCGGTCGCGGCAAAACCGGTACCGGCTGCTGTGGCACCAACGCCTGCCCCGCCCGCCCCGCCGGCACCGCCCAAAGTGGATGGCCAGGCGTTGGAAGGCGGCTACCTCAAGGGGCTGCGCAACGAGCTGGACACTTACAAGCAATACCCCACCGGGCGCCAGGCGTCCCTCGAACGCCCCAGTGGCGAGGTGGTGGTCTGGTTGATGGTGGATCGACAAGGCCGCGTCCTCGACGCCGGGATTCAGACCCCGGCGCCCAGCATGCTGCTCAATCGGGCCGCTACCAATAGCCTGCGCCGCATCAAGCAGGTCAAGCCGTTCCCCGAACAAGCCTTCGGTGGACGTAACGAGCAACGCTTCACCGCCACCTTCAACTACAGCGTGCAATAAGCACCCGACACCAGGACGACAGTGATGAGGTTCACCCGCATTCATCTGGCACTCGTTGCCGCTACGAGCATGACCCACGGAGTGGTCATGGCAGAGACCAGCGACAGTGACGTCGGCACGATTGGCGTACAGGGCAAGGCAACCGCTGGGGGCGGTTACATGGTCCAGGAAGAGAGTGCCAAAGGCCGCTCGACCATTACCAAGGAAGCGTTGGATAAGCAGGCCGCCACCGGCAACGCCATCGACAAGCTCAAGTACACGCCGGGGCTGAACATCTCCAGCGAGGACAACACCGGCCTTTCGGGCTTTCGCTTCACCATGCGCGGGATGAACTCCGACCAGGTGGGTATGTCGGTCGATGGCATGCCGATCAACGACTCCGGCAACTACGCGCTGTATTCCAACCTGCTGGGCGACCCGGAAAACATCGATCAGATTTTTGTCACCCAGGGCTCATCGGAAGCCGACGGCCCGCACATCGGTTCCAGCGGCGGCAACATCGGCATTGTGACGACTCGTCCAACCAAGGAAACCGGAGCCTTCGTTAAACAGGTGGTGGGCAGCAACGCCACCCGCAAGACATTTGCCCGACTTAACACCGGTGAAGTCAACGGCTTGAGCAACTGGCTGTCGGCCTCCCATACCGAAGGCCAGATGTGGCGCGGCTCGGGTGCGGTGCGCGCCGACAAGGTGGAGTGGAACAGCTTCTTCGACGCCGGCAACGGCAATACGGCCAACCTGATCCTCAAGTACCACGAGCAAGATAACAACAGTTACAGCCAACTGACCAAGGCGCAGTTCCAGCAATTCGGCCGCAAATACGACCCGTACCCGGCAACGCCGGCAGTGGGCTCCAACGGCAAGATCAGCAGCTACTACGACCTGGCGCAGAACCCGTTCCAAACCTTTACCGCCGTGCTCAACACCCAGTACAAGCTGCGCGACAACCTGTCCCTCTCGGTGATCCCGTATTACTACTACGGTAACGGCAGCGGCGTAGGCTCCTCCGCGTATGCGCTGAACAGCGGCTCGAACAAGGGTGGGGTTTTCGACCTCGGCAACCTGCCGACGGCGGCCCAATATAACGCCGACGGCTCCGCCACCACGGGCGTCTACTACCGCCCTTCGCGCACCCAGACCTGGCGCCCGGGCATCACCACCAAACTGAACTGGGACCTGGGCGACCACAGCCTGCAATTCGGCTACTGGTACGAGCGCGCGCGCCAAAGCCAGACCCAACCGTTCATTGCCCTCAAAAACAGCGGCAAACCAAGCGACACCTGGCCGGACGGCAGTTCCGTGGTCGATGCGAACGGCAACACCGTACAGGGTCGCGACCGCTACACCGTGACGCCTGCGCAAAAAGTCTGGACCCAGGACACCTGGTACATCAACTCGGACTGGACGCTGATCGCCGGCATCGCCTACATGAACGTCGAACGTGAAGGCACCAACCACGGCAGCCTCACCGAACAACCGGGCAAAGCCAACCAGACCTACAACAAATTGCTGCCCAACGCCGGCCTGAAATACCAGCTCGACGAGCGTGACCAGTTGTTCTACAGCCTGTCGCGCAATATGCGTATTCCGCAGAACTACGTACTGTACGACAAAGGCGTGGGCTCCCTGGACTCCAAGCCGGAACTGAGCTGGAACCAGGAACTGGGCTGGCGCTACACCGGCGAAGACACGACCCTCGCCGCCACCTTGTTCTACATGCAGTTCAAAAATCGCCAGCTCACCTCCCTGGACAGCAACGGGGATTCCGCTGACATCAACGCCGGCACCGTGATCAACAAAGGCCTGGAACTGGAGTGGAGCGGCAAACTGCCCAACCATTTCAACTACTACACCTCCTACACCTACACCAGCTCCAAGCAGCAGGATGACTTGACCGTCTTCAGCGCCGGCAAACCGATCGTGCTGCCCACCAGCGGCAAGCAATTCGCCAACGTGCCGACCAACATGCTGGCGGCCAACCTCGGCTATGACGATGGGCGCTTCTACGGCACGTTCGGTGGCAAGTTCACCAGCAAGCTCTATGGCGACCTGACCAATGACGAAGCCATCTCCGCGCGCACCGTTTTCAACCTCGGCGCCGGTATCTACCTGCCGGTCGACAAGAAAGTGGTCAAGGACGCAACCCTGCGCCTGAACGTCGACAACCTGTTCGACAAGAAGTACCTGGACGGCGTGTACACCACCAAGACCAACTCGGCGAGCTACAGCGGTTTCCGCGATGGCGACCCGGCGTACATCGTTGGCCTGGACCGTACCGTCACGGTTTCGCTGGAAGCGAATTTCTGATTAACCACCTGAGAGGAAAACACTCATGGACATGGACCTGCTTCACCAAATCACCTTTTATGTGATGTATGCCGCGATGGCGATTGCGATCTTTATCACCATCGAACGTGGCATTTACTTCGCCTACGTACGCCGCCAGGCGCGGGCCTTGACCGACGTGCTGGGCGCCAACGTGCACAGCGAGCGCGACCTGCCGCAAGCGCTGACCCGCCGTGACAGCCTGCCGCTGAACATGGTGCTGCCGATCCTGGCACAGAAGGCGTCCCATGGTTCGCGCAAAGACCTGGATGACGAAATCGAAACCCAGTACCTGAAGACCCGCGCACCGCTGTCGCGCAGCCTGTGGATCATCGAAACCATCACCACCGCCGCGCCGTTGCTGGGCCTGTTGGGCACCATCCTTGGCATCATCGACACCTTCAAGGCGCTGGCCAGTGCCGGCGTGTCCGACCCAGGCCAGATTTCCGGTGGCATCGGCACGGCCTTGTTCGCCACGGGTTTGGGTATCGCCATCGCACTGTTCTGCGTGGTGTTCCACAACTTCTTCCAGGACAGCCTGGAGCGCATCAACGATCAGCTGAAAATCCTGCTGATCCGCGCCGCCACCGGGGCCCGTGTACAGGGTGAAGTGCCGCACCTGGTGCCGACCCCGTTGCACACCCGCACTGCATGACCTGCTGGGCGGGCGCAGCAGGCGCCCGCCCTTCTTTTTGCCTGTCGAGACACCTATGTCCCTATCGATGAAGTTGCGTATCGCAGGCCTCGCCGGCCTATTCCTCAGTCCGCTTGCCCAAGCGGACTTTTCGATTCCAGGGTTTGAACTGGTGCACACCGTACCGGTGGACACCGCGTTGGGCACCGCCGATTTGCGCCAGCCTGGCCCGGTGTGGATCGAGTTGTTTGACGGTGCGAAAAGCACCCTTGATATCGCCCAGTTCTACGCGGCCGACCATCCCGGCTCAGTGATGGACAAGGTCATCGAACACCTGGAAGCTGCCGGCAAACGCGGGGTGAAAATTCGCTTCTTGCTCGAAGAAAAAGGCATTCGGCTGTCGGAAGCCTCCACCCTGGAACGCTTGCGGGCGATCCCCAACCTGACCTTCCGCGTGCTGTCGTACGCGCAACTGAGCGGTGGGATCATCCACGCCAAATACATGGTGGTGGATGGCAAGCAGGCGTTTGTCGGCAGCCAGAATTTCGATTGGCGTTCGCTGGAACATATCCACGAGACCGGGCTGCGCATCAGCGATGCCAGCGTGGTCAGCCAGGTTCAGGCGATCTTCAACCAGGACTGGCAAGCCCAGGCCGCCCTTGCGGATAAACAACCGGTGCCACTGCCTGCCGCAAGCCAGGCACCGGCGCGCACCGGCAACTACCTGGTGGCCAGCCCGCAACGCTACAACCCGCCGGGCGTGGGCGACTCACAGCTGGAACTGCCGCGCCTGCTCAGCGAAGCCAAGCACGAAGTGCGTGTGCAATTGCTCGACTACGCGCCACTGTCCTACGGACCGGACAGGACCCGTCCGTACTACGCGGTGATCGACAACGCCGTGCGTGCTGCGGCAGCGCGTGGGGTGTCGATCAAGCTGATGGTGTCCAACTGGAACACCGACACGTTGGAGCTGCCCTACCTCAAAAGCCTGGCCGTGCTGCCCAACGTAGAGATCAAAATCGTCACCCTGCCCGAGGCCAGGCAAGGGTTTATTCCTTATGCGCGGGTGATCCACAGCAAGACGATGGCGATCGACGGGCAAGTCGCCTGGGTCGGCACCAGCAACTGGCTGGGCGGGTATCTGGATAACTCGCGCAACCTGGAAGTGGTGATGCACGACCCGGCGATGGCCAAGCGTGTCGCAGAGCTGCATGAACAGTTGTGGGACGGGCCCTATGCCAAGCCTTTGGACGTAGCGGCGCAGTATCCCGAGCCTCATCCTGGCAAACCCTGATGTGAAACGTGCTTCAACCCCCGCCCCCCTGGGGGCGCGGGCTTGCCCGTGATAGCGATGCACCCGTCAACGCCGGCTTCGACTGACACACCGCCTTCGCGAGCACGCCCGCGCGCACATTTGGATCTGTATATAGTTGGCATTTAAGTACGACATTTCCCACGCCAAGGTCTCCCTCTCCCGTGCTTGGTGATGGTAGTGTGTGGAAATGTTTCTGACAGTTTGATCAGAAACACCTTACTTACTACCTGCAAAGGAATGCCTCCAGCAATGCACTTTCCCCTTAAAAAACTGGTTGCCGCCACGCTGTTCGCCGCCAGCCTTTCGGCCGTCGCCACACCGGCTTCCGCCAACATCAGCGCCGAACAAAGCGCGGCGATCATCAAGCACTTCAACGAAACATCTGTCAGCGATTTTCGTGGTTTCCTCGGCACCCTGGCCAAGGGCGACCTGGCGAAAACCGATGACGTCGGGCCAGCCATCAATGCCTTCCTGGCCAATAAAACCCTGACCGCCGACCAGCAAAATGAAATCAACCGCCTGCTGGGTATTTATACGCGCGTGAAGTACGGCAAAGCCGCCCTCGAAACCCTGCGCGAGCTGGTGGAAATCCCGACCTTTAATGTCGACGGCCTGCCGCAGTACAAGAACCCGGAATTCCTCAAGATCGCCGACAAGATTCAGAGCCTGGCCAAGGCCTTCAACCTGAATTTCCGTAACATCGATAACCGCGTGTACGAAATCTCCCTGGAAGGCAGCGGCGATGAAGTGGTCGGCATTCACGCCCATGCTGATGTGGTACCGGTCACGCCGGAAAACTGGGTGCTCAAGGACGGCACCAAACTCGACCCGTTCAAGGTCACGCTGATCGGCGATCGCATGTATGGCCGTGGCACTGAGGATGACAAAAACGGCATCGTAGTGGCCATGTATGCCATGAAGGTCATCAAGGAAGAGAAGCTGCCGCTGGCGCGCAACTTCAAGCTGCTGGTGGACACCACCGAGGAAACCTCCGGCGACGCGATTCCTTACTACTTCGAACATAACCCGACGCCGCAATACAACCTGGCGCTGGACGGCGGCTACCCGGTGGTGATTGCCGAGAAAGGCTACGGTACGGTCATGGCGACGTTCCCGGTGCGCAAAGGTGAAGGCCACGGCGCGGAAATCATCGCGATGACCGGCGGCATGGCCACCAACCAGATTCCTTCGGTGTCGGTGGCCACCCTGGTCAGCGACACGCCCGCAGAACTTGCCGCCAGCCTGCAAAAAGCCGGCTCGGAATACGCCAAGCGCAATGGCGGCGACTTTGAGGTCAACGCCAAGGTCGATGGCAAGCAGGTCAAACTGACGGTCACCGGCGTGTCCGCTCACTCGTCTGAACCGCAATCGGGCGTCAACCCGGTCGCGCGCATGTTGGAACTGATCCACAGCATCGACGGCAAAATCGCTCTCAAGCACAACCACATCACCGACGCCGCACGTTACGCCGCTGACAACTGGGGCCTGGATTACCTGGGTGGCAAACTGGGCGTTGGCTTCTCCGATGCGTTCATGGGGCCGCTGACCACCTCGCTGACCTTTGTCGGTCTGGATGACAAAGCCTTCAAGCTGGCGGTGAACCTGCGCGTACCAAAGGGCAAATCCCCGGCAGTGCTCAAGGCAGAAATTGCCGACAAACTCAGCGCCTGGGACAAGCAAACCAACGTAGCCGTGAGCTTTACCTACTCGGTCGCCGAGCCAATGTACCGCAACCCTGAAGGGGAATGGGTGAAGGCCTTGTTGGCCGTGGCCAGCGAAAACCTGGGCATGGAACACACGTTCGGCACGTCGGCCGGCGCCACCTCCGTGCATGAACTGCCCAATGGCGTGCAATTCGGTCTGGCGCGGCCGGAGGTCAAATACACCGGGCATACTGACGGTGAATTCAAGACAGTCGACCAGTTCCTGCTGGACTTGCAGATTGTCACTGAAATGATGGGACGTGTCGGGCAATTGCCGAAGCTCTGACTGGCATAGCACCTGCTGTCGCCGTCATCACAACAACGCCGATCATCGCTGATCGGCGTTGTTGTTAAAGAGCCCTGCCAGTGAGCGCATTGCAGGCAGGGTTCAGCACTGCGATGCCACGATGCAGTGGTCAGCGTCGGGCGGGATCAATTCTTGATGCTCACCCAACCCTTGGGTGAAGCGAAGTAGGTGTGCGAGGATAAAATTCAGCACACACAAAAACGCCGATCATCACTGATCGGCGTTTTCGTTAAATATGGAGCGGGAAACGAGACTCGAACTCGCGACCCCGACCTTGGCAAGGTCGTGCTCTACCAACTGAGCTATTCCCGCAAATGGCGTCCCCTAGGGGACTCGAACCCCTGTTACCGCCGTGAAAGGGCGGTGTCCTAGGCCACTAGACGAAGGGGACACGCTACTGAAACACATGGTGTGTATTTCAGTGCCCAGAGGCCTCATCCGAAGACTTGGTCCTGGTTTCACTCAGTGCCGCCCGAAAGCCACACTGCTTGTAAATTGGAGCGGGAAACGAGACTCGAACTCGCGACCCCGACCTTGGCAAGGTCGTGCTCTACCAACTGAGCTATTCCCGCATATGGCGTCCCCTAGGGGACTCGAACCCCTGTTACCGCCGTGAAAGGGCGGTGTCCTAGGCCACTAGACGAAGGGGACACACGTACAACATTCACTCCCTACCGCGTTTCGCTGTGTGCTTTACGCTGTAAGTGGCGCGCATTCTATGGATGGATTGAAAGGTCGTCAACCCCCAAGGATAAATTTATTTAAATCAATGACTTCGCCCTGCTTTCCAGGGCTTTGCGGGCAATCTGCCCGTCCGGGCTTTGACGCCTATATTCTGGCGCCCGACAAGGCGCTATAGTTCGCCCCAGCAAATGATGGCAATGTGCATCTATACAGCGCGCCTTTGCCTATATAGAAGAAACTACCTGGCAACTGGTCGAACAGTCCTATCCGCCGGATGGTCCAGTCACTACACTCCACAGTAAACCCCATAAAGAGGTCACACCGGTGACACCACTCATGATCACCCTGCTGGTAGTAGCCGGGATCGCAATACTGATCGCCATTGGCTACATGAACCACGTGGTGGAAAACAACAAACTGGAAAAGAAACGCACCGAGATCGAACTCAACGACCGGCTGCGTCGTTGCGGTGAAATCACCGAGACCTTCCCCGGCCAGTTGATGACCCCGAAGCTCAAGCTGTTGCTGACCCGCCTGGAGCTCAACGTCAACCAGCGTCTGTTGAACCTCAATAAGTCCAGCGCGCCGCTTAAAGCGCGTATCACTGAGTTGAACGCGCTGATCGGCCAGGGCGAATCCATTCCGGTGACCAACCCGCCGGCGCCGATCCAGACCGAAGCCAAGGCCAAGGACGTGCGTTTCCTGTTGGAAGCCTTGCATGGTCAAGTCACTCGCGCCGCCCAGGACGGTTTCCTGCCGACCAACGAGGCGAAGTACTGGATCAAGGAAATTCGCCATATTCTTGTGCTGCTGCACATCGAGTTCTTCAACAACCTCGGCCAGCATGCCCTGCAACAAGGCCAGCCCGGCCAGGCACGCCTGGCGTTCGAGCGTGGCGTACAGTACTTGCGCAAACAGCCGGAGCCGGTGCTCTATAGCGCGCAGTTGCAATTGCTCGAGAGTCAACTGGCCCGCGCCAACTCTACGGTGCTGACCAACAGCGCGCCCGCCGAGGATGAAGTCAACGAGTTGACGGAAGGCCTGAAAGTAGTCGATGCCGACGCGGAGTGGAAAAAGAAAGCCATCTACGATTGATCGTCCTGCCTGGCATGTGGCGAGTTACTCGGCACATGCCATCACTTTGCACCTATCCCCCCGCCCCCGACTAGCGTAAAAAAGTGCCCCTCACTCCGTGAAGTTAGAGGCCTGCTATGCCTGTTGCCGTGATTGATGGACAACCGCTGCACTATGTCGACCAGGGCACCGGCCCCGTCGTCCTCCTTGGTTCGAGCTACCTGTGGGACCGCGACATGTGGGCACCGCAGATTGACGCCTTGTCGCAACAATACCGCGTCATCGTCCCCGAGTTGTGGGGCCACGGTGAGTCAGGCCCGCTACCGGCCCAGACCCACTCTCTGGATGACCTGGCGCGCCAGGCCCTGGCCCTGCTGGACCAACTGGACATTGCTCAGGTCAACCTGGTGGGCCTGTCGGTCGGTGGCATGTGGGGCGCACGCCTGGCATTGCGGGCACCTGAGCGCATCAACAGCCTGATACTGATGGACACCTACCTGGGCGCCGAGCCCGAGACCACGCGTCAGTATTATTTCTCGCTGTTCAAGATGATCGAAGACGCTGGCGCCATCCCCGAACCGTTGCTGGATGTGGTCGCACCGATCTTCTTCCGCCCGGGTATCGATCGTGAGTCGGCGCTGTATCAGGATTTCCGCAAGGCCCTGCAAGCGTTTTCCAAAGAACGCCTGCTGCAGAGCATCGTGCCCCTGGGGCGCCTGATCTTCAGCCGTGCCGACGTGCTGGGTCAACTGCCACACCTGAACGCTGAGACGACCCTGGTGATGTGCGGCGAACAGGACAAGCCCCGGCCACCCGCCGAATCCCAGGAGATGGCCGAGCTGATCGGTTGCAGCCTGATCCTGATTCCAGAGGCCGGGCATATCTGCGCTCGGGAAAATCCGGACTTCGTCAACGAAGCGCTGCTGACCTTCCTCGCCAACAACGCCTGATCGCCCTTGCGCCCTTTGATCGCGGCCAACACGGCACGATCAAAGGCGGAAGTGCCCCACCATGCCCTTGAGCTCAGCCCCCAACTGCGCGAGCTGAATGCTCGACGCGGCATTACCTTGCATGCTCAGCGCCGATTGATCGGCGCTCGCGCGAATACTGGTGACGCTGCGATTGATCTCCTCAGCCACCGAGCTTTGTTCTTCGGCCGCCGCTGCAATTTGCTGGTTCATTTGCTGAATCAATGACACCGCCACAGCGATGCTGCCCAACGCACTTTCGGTTTCCAGGGCATCACTGACCGCCAACTTGACCAATTCGCCACTCTGCTGGATCTGCTGCACCGATGACTGCGCCGCACTGCGCAAGGTGCTGACCAGCCGCTCGATCTCCTCGGTCGATTGCTGAGTACGCTTGGCCAGCGCCCTCACCTCATCAGCCACCACCGCAAAGCCGCGGCCTTGCTCGCCTGCGCGGGCGGCCTCGATGGCGGCGTTGAGCGCCAGCAGGTTGGTCTGCTCGGCCACGCTTTTGATCACGCCCAAGACGGTGCCGATGTGGTGGATTTCCGCACTCAGGCTCTCGATACTGGCGCTGGCACTGGTGCTCGACGTTGCCAGCAATTCAATGCGCTGCAGGCTCTGGCGCACCACCTGCTGACCGCTTTCAACCTTGTCATCGGCAGTCTGCGCGGCTTGCGCAGCCTCTTCGGCATTGCGCGCCACGTCATGCACCGTGGCTGTCATCTGGTTCATCGCCGTGGCGACCTGTTCGGTCTCTTCCTTCTGGCTGCTGACTTCAACATTGGTTTGTTCGGTGACGCTGGAGAGTGAATGCGCCGAGCTGGCCAATTGCTCGATCCCCGCCTGCAACCCGCTGACCATTTGGCTCAGGCCGTTACCCATCTGCTGCATCGCCTGCATCAACTGGCCGATCTCATCACGACGGCTGACTTCCATGCGCCCACTCAGGTCCCCGGCGGCAATCTGCCGGGCCACGGCGATCACACTGCGCAGGGGCGCGACGATCAACCGGGTAATCACCCATGCGGCAATCAACCCCACCAGCAAGGCCAAGGCCGAGGAACCGATGATCAGCACCGCGCTTTTTTTCAACTGTGCCTGCATCGACTGGTCTTCGGCATCGTAGGCCTGGTTGACCCGGCTGACCACCTGATCGGCGCGGTCATGCAACTGCTTGTAGACGACTTTTTCCTGGGCCAGCAGCCCGGTGTACTCGCCGAGTTTTTCGCTGAACGCGGCAATATGCCCGGACACTTCGTTGAGCACGGTCTGGTAACCCGGATCCTTGACCGCCGTTTTCAACTGTTCGACCTGAGCCAGGGCCTCGTCGGCCTGCTCGATCTTGCCTTGCTCGGCGTTGTCGGCATCCGCCTTGCGGCTCTGATCCAGGCGCACCCGCGCTTCATTCATGGCTTGCAGCATCAACCGCGACACCTGGCTGACTTGCCCAGCCTGTGCGATAAACTCGGCGCCGTCCTTACCCTGGCTTTCCTTGAGGCCATAGGCCCCATCATCGGCCAAACCGGCCTGCAGCACGTCAAGGTTATTGGCCACACTGGACACCGACCAACTGGCCATCTCCAAGGCCAGGTCCTTGGTCTGGGTCAACTCGACAAATTCGTCGAACGCCTTGCGATAAGCGGCCAATGCCTGCTCAACATCGCTCATCGCCGGCACGTTGGCGGCGGACTGCGCCTTTAGCGTGGCCGCCATGGCCGCCAGGGCATCGACGCTTTCATGCAGGGCATCGACAGCCTTGGGGTCAGCGTGCAGCGCGTAGTCCTGCTCGATCAAGCGCACCTTGAGCAAGCCACTGTTGAGCGAAGACATCGCCTTGAGGCCTTCAAAACGTTGCCCCACGGTTTGCAGGGACCACACGCCAATGGCCGCCACCAGTGCAGTCAACAGCAGCACCAGAGCGAAGCCCAAGCCCAGTTTTTTCGCCATACCGAGGTTGGCAAAACGTCGTTGCACGGCCGAAATCATTGCACTTGAATCCTCTTGGAATGGCAAATGCCATCAAGCCTGGTTTCCATGCTGGGAGATTCGCAACGACGAGCCACCGGCACAAGACGTTGGCGCCACAATAATGGCAAAAAGCTACATGCTCGTCGTTTTCAGAATGGTCGAGGTCGATCCTGCAGGCCCCATGGCGCGGAACAACGCCAGCGCGCGCTGATCATCAGCATAGGCCACATTGATGCGCAGCCAGTCACTGGCTTCACCTTTTGGGTTAAATAGCGCGCCGGGCGACAACAACACGCCGAGTCGCCGGGCACAGGCCTGCAACCGTGAGCGATCGCCTATGCCAGGCCGCGCCCACACAAACATACCGCCGGCGGGCACAGCAAACACTTCCCACTCTTCATCCTCCAGCACCTGCAGGGTCGCGGCCATTTGCGTGTTCAAGCGCTTGCGCAGGCGCTGCACCCACTTGCGGTAGGTGCCATTGGTCAGCAGCGTGGCGACCACCGCTTCGGCAAAACGCGAGGTGCCGATGCCGGTCAGCGTCTTGAGGCTGGCCATTTGCGCAATGATCGCCGCGCCGGCACTGACGTAACCCACGCGCAACGCACTGCTGAGGGTCTTGGAAAAACTCGAGACATAGATCACCCGGCCATCGTGGGGTAACGCCGACAGGCGCGTGCAACTGGCGTGCTGCAAGTCGCCGTAGACGTCCTCTTCAATGATCAGGAAGTCTTCGCTACGCGCCAGTTGCAGCAGCCGCTCGGCTATCGCACGGCACAGGCTGGTACCGGTGGGGTTGTGGTACAGGCAATTGATGAACAGACACCGCGGGCGATGGCGTTGCAGCAGCGTTTCGAGCACCGGAATATCCGGGCCACCCACGGTGCGCGGGACTTCCAGCAACGTAACGCCGTGGCGCTCCAACTGCCGATAGAGGTTGGCATAGCCCGGCGTCTCGACCACCACGGTGTCGCCGGCCTTGAGCAGTGTGCGTATCAACAGGTCCTGGGCGTGGCCGGCGCCGTGGGTCGTCAGGATGCAATCGAGGTGAGTGGCGACTTTTATCTGCGTCAGGCGCTTGAGCAGTTGCTCACGCAACGCCGGCAGCCCCAGTGGCGTGCTGTAGTTGAAGAGGCCGGCGGTGTCGGTACGGCTGATTTCACGTAGCGCATAACAGAGGTCGTCGCTTTCGCGCCACGCGTCCGGCAACCAGCCGCATCCCAGCTTCAACTCGCCCAACGGGCCTTCGACGAAGGCGCCCCACGTCAGCTCCGCGCCCTCGTACCACTGGCGTTCAAGGGAAACAGGCGGCTGGGCCACCACAAATCCCGAGCCATGCCTTGAGGCCAATAACCCCTGGGCCACCATTCGCTCGAATGCCTCGACCACGCTGGACTGGCTGAGCAGGTTATCGAGGGCCACTTGCCGGATGGATGGCAGGCGCGTGCCGGGGCTCGCGCCGCTCTGGCGTATCCATTGCGCCACCGCGCTGACGATTTGCTGCACCACCGGTACAAGGGCTTGTCGATCGATCCCTAAATCCATGAGCCACTCACTTCAACTGTCTGTTATTACCCCAAACAGTTAAGCACAGAAGCCCGGTAAAACCGGTCGCAAACATTTATTAAAGTATTGATTTTATTGACTTATTTACCTACTGATACACATTCTGACGAGGCCTTGTGCCAGCCATGGAAACGCCCCACAGCGTCCCTGGCCTTTTCGAAGAGTGCGTGACGTTGAGTCCTAGATAGCCGTCGCGCCGCCATCCACCGCCAACGCTTGGCCAGTGGTAAACGCGGCCCCATCGCTGCACAGGTACAGCACGGCGCTGGCGATTTCCTCGACTTTGCCAATGCGCCCGACCGGGTGCATGGCGGCGGCAAAGTCTGCCTTGCGCGGGTCGGCTTCATAGGCACGGCGGAACATGTCGGTGTCGATTACCGCAGGGCACACCGCGTTCACGCGAATTTTCTTCTTCGCGTACTCAATGGCTGCCGACTTGGTCAGGCCGATCACGGCATGCTTGGACGCGGCATAGATGCTCATCTTCGGTGCCGCCCCCAACCCCGCCACTGATGCGGTGTTGACGATCGCCCCGCCGCCCTGCGCCAGCAACAACGGCAGCTGATACTTCATGCACAACCACACGCCCTTGACGTTGACGCCCATGATTGCATCGAACTCGTCCAGTGTGCCGTCGGCCAACTTGCCCTTCTCGATCTCGATCCCGGCGTTGTTGAAGGCATAGTCAAGGCGCCCATAAGCGGCGACGGTCTGCGCCATCAATTGCTGCACGTCCGCATCAAGGGTGACGTTGCAGCGCACGAACAGCGCCTCGCCCCCTGACCGTTGGATCAACGCAACCGTGCCCTCACCGCCCGCCACGTCCAGATCGGCGACCACTACCTTCAAGCCTTCTGCGGCGAACGCCAGCGCGGTAGCGCGGCCAATACCGGCGGCGGCGCCGGTCACCAGGGCGACCTGGCCGGAAAACGTCATGCTCATGGGGGATGTCCTATGCAAGAAATAGCCGTCAGCCGAGTCTAGCCAACGGCGCGGCGGGCGCGTCAGCACTATCAGAAGGCCGGTTGGGGCTGCATGAATCGCAGTGATAAGACCGCAGGCGCCACTATCATCAACGCCTATCGGCAGGCATTCGCCCGCCTCTAACAACCTTGCCCCCAGGCCGTTCAAGGTCTATCAATCAAGATCCACTTCTTGAAGAGTTCTTGCCATGACTGCCCAGACCAACCGCCAGTTCCTGCTCGCCAAACGCCCGGTCGGCGCGGCCACGCGGGAAACCTTCACCTACCAGCAAGTGCCCGTCGGCACGCCGGGAGACGGGCAAGTGCTGGTGCACAACGAATACCTGTCCCTGGACCCGGCCATGCGTGGCTGGATGAATGAGGGCAAATCCTACATTCCGCCGGTAGGCATTGGTGAAGTGATGCGGGCGCTGGGCGTAGGCAAGGTGATTGCTTCAAACCATCCGAACTTTTCAGTCGGCGACTATGTGAATGGCGCGCTGGGCGTACAGGATTATTTCCTGGGCGAGCCACGGGGTTTCTATAAGGTCGACCCGACACTCGCCCCTCTGCCCCGCTACCTGTCAGCCCTCGGCATGACCGGCATGACCGCCTACTTCGCCCTGCTCGATACCGGTGCCCCCAAGGCCGGCGAAACGGTGGTGATTTCCGGCGCCGCCGGTGCGGTCGGCAGCATTGCCGGGCAAATTGCCAAGATCAAAGGCTGCCGCGTGGTGGGCATCGCCGGTGGCGCCGACAAGTGCAAGTTCCTGGTGGATGAACTGGGCTTCGACGCCGCCATCGACTACAAAAACGAAGATGTGCCTGCCGCCCTCAAGCGCGAATGCCCCAAAGGCGTGGACGTGT
The DNA here is from genome assembly GCF_900215245.1 of Pseudomonas fluorescens. Taxonomy (GTDB): domain Bacteria; phylum Pseudomonadota; class Gammaproteobacteria; order Pseudomonadales; family Pseudomonadaceae; genus Aquipseudomonas; species Aquipseudomonas fluorescens. The sequence goes on along the minus strand of NZ_LT907842.1, from coordinate 4,343,586 downwards.
ATTTCGATAACGTCGGCGGCGACATTCTCGACGCCGTGCTCAGCCGCCTGGCATTGAAGGCGCGGGTGGTGATCTGCGGTGCGATCAGCCAGTACAACAATAAAGAAGCCGTGAAAGGCCCGGCCAACTATTTGTCGTTGCTGGTTAATCGCGCGCGCATGGAAGGCTTTGTGGTGATGGACAATGCGGCGAACTTTGCTGCGGCCGGCCAGGAAATGGCCGGCTGGATGGCGCAGGGCAAGCTCAAGAGCAAGGAAGATATTGTCGAGGGGCTGGAAACGTTCCCGGAGACGTTGATGAAGCTGTTCAACGGCGAGAACTTTGGGAAGCTGGTGTTGAAGGTCAGCTGACAGACCCCGGAACCGGGTCTGGGCAAGGTCGATGCGCACGCTGGCTTGCCAGCAATAGCATCAACTCAATAGCACTGTAGGACCGAGCTGCCTGCATCGCAGGCAAGCCCGGCGCCCACAGTTGACCGCAAACCGGTCAGGCGATTTCGGCAACCACTGCCGCCAGCGCCTTCGCCGGGTCCGCAGCCTGGCTGATCGGGCGACCGATCACCAGGTAGTCAGAACCTGCATCCAGTGCCTGGCGTGGCGTCAGAATACGACGCTGGTCATCCTGCGCACTGCCCGCCGGACGAATCCCCGGGGTTACCAGTTGCAGCGACGGGTGAGCCGTCTTCAATGCCTCGGCTTCCAGCGCCGAGCACACCAGACCATCAAGGCCGGCTTTCTGCGCCAGGGCCGCCAAGCGCAATACTTGCTCCTGAGGCTCGATATCCAGGCCGATACCGGCCAGGTCTTCGCGCTCCATGCTGGTCAGCACGGTGACACCAATCAACAGCGGTTTAGGGCCGCTGCGCTGCTCCAGCACTTCGCGGCAGGCGGTCATCATGCGCAGGCCGCCGGAGCAGTGCACATTGACCATCCACACGCCCATTTCGGCAGCGGCCTTGACCGCCATGGCCGTGGTATTGGGGATGTCATGGAATTTCAGATCGAGGAATACTTCGAAGCCTTTGTCACGCAATGTGCCGACGATTTCCGCGGCGCAACTGGTGAACAGTTCCTTGCCGACCTTGACCCGGCAAAGCTTCGGGTCCAACTGGTCAGCCAGCTTCAGTGCGGCGTCACGAGTGGGGTAATCCAGGGCGACGATGATAGGAGTCTGGCAGACGGACATTGGAATGGGCTCTCAGGCAAGTCGAAATCGGCGCGGATTGTAGCGCAAGCAGCGCCGTTGCGGGATCCGATGATCGGTAAATACTGTTCAACCACGCTACAGCCGCCATTCAGGCGAATTGTGTCAGAGCTGATACATTCACGACATGCCCCCAACACGCGCCGCCTCTAGCCTCGCGCACATGACCGCCCGTCCAGCACTTACAGCCCAGGAGCTGGGCGCCTATGCTGACAGCAACAACCCAGGCAGATAATCGCACTATGCATACCCCTACCGTCTCTGTAAATGAAGAGCAAAAAGGCGCGGTGATCGCCGAAGACAAGCGCTGGAATACCCGCGCGCTGATCGTCGACGACGATGTTCCGATTCGTGAGCTGCTGATCGATTACCTGGCGCGCTTCAATATTTTCGCCGTCGGCGTGACCGACGGTGCCGCCATGCGCCTGGCCCTGCAAGCCGAAACCTTTGATGTGGTGGTGCTCGACCTGATGCTGCCGGGTGAAGACGGCCTGTCGCTGTGCCGCTGGTTGCGCACTGAATCGGACATCCCGATCCTGATGCTCACCGCCCGTTGTGAGCCCACCGACCGCATTATCGGCCTGGAACTGGGCGCCGATGACTACATGTCCAAACCGTTCGAACCCCGTGAACTGGTAGCACGCATCCAGACCATCCTGCGCCGAGTACGCGATGACCGCACCGAGCAGCGCGCCAACATCCGCTTCGACAACTGGCGCCTGAATAGCGTATTGCGCCAACTGGTGGCCGACGACGGGTTGGTCGTGCCACTGTCCAACGCCGAGTTTCGTCTGTTGTGGGTGTTTATCGAGCGCCCACGTCGCGTGCTGAGCCGCGAACAATTGCTGGACGCTGCCCGGGGGCGCTCCATTGAAGCGTTTGACCGCAGCATCGACTTGCTGGTCTCGCGCCTGCGCCAAAAGCTGGGGGATGACCCCAAAGCTCCGCAATTGATCAAGACCGTGCGTGGCGAAGGCTACCTGTTCGACGCCCGAGACATCGGCTAATGCGCGCCACCTTCAATACGCTGTTCGGAAGGCTGTTCGGTGTATTGCTGGTGGCCATTGTGCTGGCCCATGTGCTGGCATTCTTTTGGTTTCACCACTACGGCCCGCCACCGCCACCGCCTCAGGAAACCTTCGTCGAACAGCCGGACGGCACGATGAAACCCCTGCACCGGCATCGTCGCCCCTGGTTTGGTGGCCCGGTGGTGCCGCTGACGTTCCAGTTTATCTCGCTGATCATCGCCGCCTGGTACGGTGCCAAACTGTTGAGCCGGCCGATCCAGCGCCTGAGCGCCGCCGCCGAGCGCTTGAGCCTCGACCTCGACAGCCCACCCCTGGACGAGTCCGGGCCCCGTGAGGCGCGCCAGGCCGCCTCGACCTTCAACCTGATGCAAAAACGCATCCGCGAACAGGTCAGCCAGCGCGCACGCATGCTTGGCGCCGTCTCCCATGACCTGCGCACCCCGCTGTCACGCCTCAAACTGCGCCTGGAACAGATCGAAGACACCAAGCTGCAAGGCCAGATGCGCCAGGACCTGGACGACATGATCGGCATGCTCGACGCCACCCTGAGCTACCTGCATGAACAACGCACCAGCGAAACCCGGCATTGGCTCGACGTACAGGCGTTGGTGGAATCTCTGAGTGAAAACGCCCAGGACCAGGGTTCCGACGTGCAATTTTCCGGCACCTGCGTGCCCTTGCAGGTGCAGCCGATGGCCCTGCGTTCCTGCCTTAACAACCTGATCGACAACGCATTGCGCTATGCCGGTACGGCGCGCATAGAACTGAGCGACAGCCGCGAAGCTCTGGTCATTCGTGTCATTGACCACGGGCCCGGGATTGCAGCGGATAAACGTGAGGCCGTGTTCGAGCCGTTCTTTCGCCTGGAAGGCTCACGCAACCGCAACTCCGGCGGCGTCGGCCTCGGCATGACGATTGCCAAGGACGCAGTCGAGCGCCTGGGCGGCCGCCTGAACCTGGAGGAAACCCCCGGCGGCGGCTTGACCGCCGTGATGTGGCTGCCCCGCGCTTAAGAGCGGCACGGCAGCCCTCCCGTCCTCTACAGCGATTTGTCTTCGCGGCGAACTTGGGCCTGGGTTGCACTCCAATCGGTCAACAGGCTGTAGGCCACCGCCAGCAACGTCGGGCCGATAAACAGGCCAATAAAGCCAAAGGCAATCAGCCCGCCGAACACGCCCAACAGCACGATCACCAGCGGCAAGTTGCCGCCTCGGCTGATCAGGTACGGCTTGAGCACGTTGTCCACGCCGCTGATGATGAACGTGCCCCATACACCGAGGAACACCGCGTAAGTGTAATCGCCCTTCCAGGCCAGCCAGGCCGTGGCCGGTATCCACACCAGCGGGGGGCCCATGGGGATCAGGCTGAGCAGGAAGGTGACGATGCCCAGCACCAGCGCGCCCGGCACGCCGGCGATCAGGAAACCGATCAGCGCCAGCAGGGCCTGGGCGGCGGCCGTACCGATTACACCGTTGACCACGCGCTGCACGGTGCCGGCCACCAGTTCGATGTAGTAACCGGCGCGCTCGCCGATCAAACGCTCCAGCAAGCGATGCACGAACACCGCCAGCCGTGGCCCGTCGCGGTAGAAAAAGAACACGAACACCAGGCTCAGGGTCAGCTCGAGGATGCCGCCACCAATCTGCGCACTGCGCGCCAGCAACCAGTTGCCGACCTGCCCTAGGTACGGCTTGATGCTGACCATCAGCGCCGCGCCTTGCTGGTCGATGCTGTCCCACGTCGCCACCAAACGCTCGCCGACAAAGGGAATCGAGCCCAGCCAGGTCGGCGCGGCAGGCAAGCCGTCGACCTGGATATCCTTGATCAGGCTCACGGCGTCACGCACATGGTCTGCCAGGTTAAACCCCAGCCACACCAGCGGCACCGCCACCAGCAGCATCCAGCATAAGGTCAGGATGCCGGCCGCCAGAGACTCCCGGCCGCCCAACCAGCGAGTCAGCAAACGCATCAGCGGCCAGCTGGCAAATGCCAGCACCGCGCCCCAGAACAGCGCCGACCAGAACGGCGCCATCACCCAGAAGCTGGCACCAAACAACACCAGCAGCAGGATTTGCACCAGTAGGCGATCGTTATTGAGCATCGGGTATCTCGAGAAGAAGGCTGTAGGAAGAGAGCTTAGGCGAGCGGCGCGGGTCCGCTCGCCTGATAACGGTCAGCGTATCAGATGCAGGTGCAAACCCTTAGCGTCACCGGTGCCGGTTTCCATGCGGGCGGCGCGTACACCGCTGTCGATCAGGCCTTGGCGCCAGGCTTCGGCCGTCGGCCCGGTCAAACTGACGCGCAAGGTGGCGTCGAGGTTCAAGCCGCGGGAAATCAGGGTCAACCAGGTGGCATCAGGCTCAGATCCCAGCGCCGGGAAATCCAGCTCGCCCGTGCTTTTCAACTCACGCAACAAGGTCGCAGAGGTGGGCAGCAAGTCTCCCAGCGGCGCGCTGGCATCGAGTTGCTCCACGTGCAGGTAAGCGCGACGGTTGCCGCGGGTGATGCCGTACAACGCCACCAGGGAGTTGCCCTGCGGCGCAGCGAGGCGCAACAGCAGGTATTCCTGCTGACCATCGGCGCCGACCAGCTTGGCGTTGCCGAAGACTTCATTGGCCCACAGGCTGCTTTCGCCGCAATCGCGGGCCTGGCACCAGAACAACAGCTGCGCGCCCTTGGCCTGTAACGCTTCGCGCGTTGCGGTAAACGCGGCGCTGGAAGTGTGCTCGGCGGGCAGCTCATAGGTGATGGCAGTGGTTTGACCGCGCGCCGTGGCCTGGCCTTCGTAGCGCAGTTGGCCGCTGATCTTGCGGATCGCCCCCATGGGGTAGATGCGTTCCTTTTCTTCTGCGGGGCGATAATCGACGATTTGTGCATCGACCTGGCGGGACACGGCCGGTAAATCCTGGCTACCCGGCACGTCGGCGGCGAACACCAAGGGGCTGAAACAGCACAGCCCGAGGGCGCGGATACATCCTTTACGCAGGCTCATCGGACCAATAAGCCCTGGCCATCGGAGGTTGCTGCTGTTTTAAGAGCGGTGTTCACATCGTTCATGGTTGACTCCCTTTCAATCCGCCCAGCCTCGGCAGTTGACCCCGCCAAGTCAAGGCGTGGAGAAGAACCGATTGAAACAGTCTGCAACAAGGATCGCGCCGGGCTCATCATTAAGGTGTAAATGATGGCCTCCCGGCAGCGTGCTCACCGTAAAGGGTAGCTGAGAAAGCAATTCGGAATGTTTCGCCAGCATGCCATCAGCGGCGACCACCAACTGCGTAGGGCACGCCACACGCCGCACGAAAGCCATTGCCTGCTCATCAGTCAGGCGCATCGGCGAGGCCAGGGTCAGACGGCTGTCCGTACGCCAGGTATAACCACCCGGCACTGGCATCAAACCGCGCTGGGCCAGCAGTTCGGCGGCTTCACGGCTGACCGCCACCACGCCTTTCATCCGCGCTTCAACCGCCCGATCAAGGCTGCTGTAAACCGGCTTGCGTTTGTTCTGCAGGCTCAATTGCGCCTGCAGCGCCATGCCCAGCCGCTCCGCCGCGTTCTCACCAGCGGCGGTCGGCGGGACGACACCGTCGATCAAACCCAGGTGCGTCACACGCTCCGGCAAAGCGCCCGCCAACACCAACGAAACGATAGCGCCAAGGGAGTGGCCAAGTAATGCAAAACGTTTCCAGCCCAGTTGTTCGGCGACTTGCAGCACGTCAAACACATAGTCCCACAAGGCATAACCCGCCCCGGCAGGCCGGTGCGCCGAGTGCCCGTGGCCGGCCATGTCCAACGCGACGATGCGCAACCCCTGCAGCTTCGGCGCCAATCGCGCAAAGCTGTTGGCGTTATCCAGCCAGCCATGCAGGGCGATTACCGGCAAGCCGTCTTCGGGACCAAACAGGTGCGCTGCCAACTCGATATGCGGCAGGCTCAGGCGCACTTCCTCGACCGGCGCACTCATGCGCAACTGCGCTCGCGGGCTTGCCACCGGGCGAACAGGTTTTTGATCAAGGTCGCCGTGTCCTGAGGGCGTTCCAGGGGGAACATATGGCCACCGGGCATCGTCAGCATTTCGCCCATCGGCAGGCGGTCTACACCATTGGCATGGTGCCGCATGACCACCCGGCTCTGGCGGCCGCGCACCACCGCCAGCGGCACCTTCAACTGGCGAACCTGGCCTGGGCTGGTATGGGGCACGCCACGGTAGATGCTGATTTCGGTGGCGGGGTCGAAGCGCAGACGCAGGCGATCGCCCACTTGTTGCAGGCCATGTTGCAGGTAAGCGTCAAAGCATTCCGGGTCGAAGCCGCGAAACAGGGTCTTACCGGCGAAGTAACTGCGCGCGGCGTCCAGATCGGTGAACTCTTCACGTCGGCCCAAGGTGCGCCCGGCAGGAGTCAGGCGGTCGATAAAACCAAAGCGCTTGGCGGCGCGGATGACCCAGCGATCGGCGCGGGTCAGCACCGGCGAATCCAGCATCACCACACCGCGATACAGCTGTGGGCAGCGCATGGCCGCGTGCAAATGCAACACGCCGCCCAGGGAGTGGCCCACGCCCCACACCGGTTCCGGCTGCTGCTCCAAGTGGTGGATCAACTCGTCCACCAGGTTCTGCCAGTTGTCATCCACCGGAAACCTGGGGTCGTGGCCGTGCTGCGGCAGGTGAGCCACTGCATATTCCGGGGCCAGGGCGGCAAACAACTTGCCGTAAGTGGCCGAAGGGAAGCCATTGGCGTGGGCAAAAAACACGTGCTGCGACATACAGAATCCATCGACAAAAACAGAAGTTGATTGTCACCATGCCTGGCCGCTACAGCAATGACTGTAACCGCCAGGAATGATGACACTCACGCCACGCCTATCGCGCCGGCGGGTTTTCGCCCAACGGCACCACGGCCATGGTCAGGCGCGAGACACAGCTGGCCTTGCCATCGTCGTTGCTCAAGCGAATATCCCAGACCTGGGTGGTACGACCGATATGGATCGCCCGCGCCACTGCCGTCACCCGCCCGCTGCGCACACCCCGCAGGTGGTTGGCATTCACTTCAAGGCCCACGCAATAGAACTTGCTGGCATCAATACACAAATAAGCCGCCATGGAGCCGACGCTTTCCGCCAACACCACCGACGCACCGCCGTGCAACAGGCCATACGGTTGATGCGTACGCTGGTCGACAACCATGCTGGCGGTCAGTGACTCGTCGTCGAAAGATTCGAAACGAATATCCAGCAACTCGCCGATGGTGTTTTTCTGGATAGCGTTCAGTTGCTCGATATTGGGTTGGGTGCGCCACAAGCTCATGGGGTTGTCCTTATTGGTTTTATTACGTGCCTAATCCTGCCACAGAATGGATTCGGTGCGCTCGCTCCACGCCTGGAACTGTGCGCCGTAGGTCGACTCGATCACCGTGCGCTTGATCTTCAGGGTTGGCGTCAGAAAGCCGTTTTCCACCGCCCAACTGTCATTCACCACCACCAATTGGCGCAGACGTTCGTGTTTGTCCAGGCTCAGGTTGACGTGTTCCAGCCAGCGCTCAAGGCTACTGTGCAGCGCTTGTCGATCCTGGTCGCCTGCCGATAGCACACACAAGCCCATCGGCGCAGTGAGGCCATCCCCGACCACGCACACCTGTTCGATCCGCGCGTGCTCGGCCAGGCGGTTTTCGATCGGCGCAGGGGCGACGTATTTGCCCTTGCTGGTCTTGAAGATCTCCTTGAGGCGGCCGGTCAGGCGCAAGCGGCCATCGGTGTCCTGCTCGCCCTTGTCGCCGGTGCGCAGGAAGCCATCTTCGGTCAAGGTCTCAGCGGTTTTCTGCGGGTCCTTGAAGTAGCCGAGCATGGTCGCGCCGCTGCGCACTTGCACCTCTCCTGACGCGTCGATGCGCACTTCAACACCGGGGCACGGCCGGCCGATCCAGCCGAGTGTCTGCTGGCCTGGGCGGCACACGTGCGAATAGCCGCAACTTTCGGTCATGCCATACACCTCAAGCACATCCAGCCCCAGGCGCTGATACCAACGCAGCAAGCCCTCGGGAACTGGCGCCGCACCGGACAACGCAATGCGTAGCGCATCCAGGCCCAAGCCCGCGAGGACTTTATGGCCGACGCGTTTGCCGATAAATGGCAGGCGCAGCAGCGTGTCGAGGCGCTGTTGCGGGATCTTGCTGTAGACGCCCAGCTGAAATTTGGTCCAGATGCGCGGCACACCAAACAGCGCCGTCGGCCGTGCCCGACGCAAGTCTGTAAGAAACGTATCCAGGCTCTCGGCGAAAAACACCGTTTGCCCGGTGTAGATCGAGGCCAGTTCGACAAACATCCGCTCCGCCACATGGCACAACGGCAGGTAGGACAGCAGCCGATCACCCTCCCCCAAACCGAATAACTGGGTGCCTTGCGTGGCGGCAAAACCCAAGGCGCCAAAGGTCTGCATCACGCCTTTGGGCAAACCGGTGGTGCCGGAGGTGTAGACGATGGTCGCCAGGCTCGCGGCAGCGGGCGTGGGGTTATCCTGGATCGGAGAACAGGCTTGCAGGTCTGACCAGCTGAAATCAAAGTCGCCGGCCGGGCACAGTGGCAGGCTGATGGTCGGCAGACCGGCCGGGATACCGGCGACCATCGCCGGCCAGTCGTCCAGCTTGCCGATCAACACCAACGCCGCCTCCGAATGCGTCAACACGTGGGCGACCGAGTCGGCAGTCAGGTTGGGGTACAACGGCACGGAGACATGCCCGGCCATCCAGATGGCCAGGTCGGCGATGATCCAGTGCGCGCAGTTTTTCGAGATCAGGGCAATGTGCGAGCCCTGGGGCAACGCCCTGGCGCGCAACCACTGTGCAGCGCAACGGGCCTGGTCACCGACCTCGCCCCAGGTGAGAGTCTGCACCGTCCCGCCGCCGATGGGCTGCACGAGAAAGGGCTTGCGCGGGTGCCGCGCTTCACGTTCGTAGAAGACCTGCAACGGCAAACGAAAAGCGACAGGCATGGGACGCGCTCCTTTGTGATCCGATGATAGCCAACCAAGCACTTGCTTGGTTGACTATATAGCACACAAAACAGCGATGACTTTTCCTACGGGTTCTTCACATCAACCAGGCTCATCAGCCCCGCCAGCGGAAAATCCCCCTCCAGCTCCGCCAGGCTGGCGGTGTGCATCGGTTGCGGCTGACGCAGATGGCCATGCTGCAAAAAGCTGATCAGGCTGCCGACCAACGGCTGGTGACTGACCAGCAGCACGTTGTCATCGGTATCGAGTTTGTCCAGCACCTGCAGCGGGTTACTCTCTGGCGTCAGCCACGGCACCGTGCGGATTGGCGGCTCGAAGCCCAATGCCTCACGCACCAGATGGGCGGTCTGCTGGGCGCGTACATACGGGCTGGCGACGATGGCAGTGATCGGCTGGCCGATCAGGTGCGCGGCACTGCGCAACACTTCGCCACGGCCATGCTCGGTGAGGTTGCGCTCGGCGTCGGTGCGCGCGTGCCCTTCGGCTTCACCGTGTCGCAAAATCCACAGCTTCACAGCTTGGGCTCCTCATCACGTACCGGGTGCGGCGCCGGCGGTACGCTGTGGGCGGCCTCGCCATCCGGTGCCCGCGGGGTCGGCCAGTCGGCGAACGGCCAGGGTTTTTGCTCGGTATGGAAACTGCCGAAACGGCCGATCTGCGCCAGGAATTGGCTGAGGCTGTCACCAAAGTTCATCAGGCCCAGGTTCGGCGCGCCGTAGATCAGGCGATACACCAACTGCACCACCACCAGCGCACCGAGCAGGAACTGCGCCACTTGCCACACCAGCGCAAAGACCAGCATCCACAGGATACGCAGGAGGATGGACTCGTATTGGGGGGCTGCTTTCGGATCGTTCATGGCGCGTTCCTCAGTTGAAACCACTGGTGGAAATGAAATCGACATCGGTTTTCGGTTCAGCGCGCATCAGCAACTCGATGACTTGATTCAAGGTGCGCCCTTCAAACAGGATCGCGTGCAGCCCGGCGACCAGCGGCATGTACACGCCGACTTCCTGGGCCTTGGCCTTCAACACTTTGAGCGTGTTGACGCCTTCGGCTACTTCACCCAGGCGGGTCACCGCGTCGTCCAGGCTCAGGCCCTGGCCCAGCGCGAAACCGACCTGGTAGTTGCGGCTTTTCGGCGACGAGCAGGTGACGATCAAGTCACCCACGCCCGCCAGCCCCAGGAAGGTCATCGGGTTGGCGCCCTGATTGACCGCAAAGCGGGTCATCTCGGCCAAGGCGCGGGTGATCAGCATGCTCTTGGTGTTTTCACCCATGCCCAAGGCCACCGCCATGCCGGCAATGATCGCGTAGACGTTTTTCAGTGCGCCGCCCAACTCCACGCCGAACCGATCGCTGCTGGCATACACCCGGAACGTGCGGCCATGCAGCACTGCCTGGACGCGCTCGCACAGCGCTTCGTCTTCACTGGCGACCACGGTGGCCGTCAGTGCGTGCTCCGCGACTTCGCGCGCCAGGTTCGGCCCGGACAGCACACCAATACGCGCCTGGGGCGCGATCTCTGCAAGGATTTCGCTCATCAGCTTGAAGGTGTGCGCCTCGATGCCCTTGGTCAGGCTGACCAGCAGCTTGCCCGCCAGGCGCTCGGCATGGGGCGCCAGCACCGAGCGCAACGCGCTGGACGGCAGCGCGACGAAGCACAGGTCGCAGTCAGTGAGCGTTGCCAACAGGTCCGTGACCGGCTCGACCGCCGGATGAATCTTGATGCCTTTAAGGTAACGGGGGTTTTCCCGATGAACGCGGATGGCCTCGGCCTGCTCGGGATCACGCATCCACTGGCGCACCGCATGGCCGTTTTCGGCCAGCAGATTAGCCACGGCGGTACCAAAACTTCCGCCTCCCAGGACCGCAATTGGGCGCTGTTCAGTCATATGCAATCCGTTAATCCATACCAGTGGCGATGGCGGCATTATACGGGGCGACTTGCTTGCGGCCAGCCCCCGCGTCAATTCAAGCGCTTGTCGGAAAATGCCACACTTGTGTGAAGTAATTGCAAGTCCCACGACTGGCAAATGGCCCCACCTCAGTTAACATGGGCGGCTATTCGTAATTATCAAGGCCGTGCCGTGTATCTGGGCCCTCCTCCTCGCTCATCTCTGTTCTGGTTGCTGCCATTGACACTGTCATGCAGTGCAACGGCGCTGGCTGATGATCTGTTCCTGGACAGCCAGCCGCTGCCGCAGGTGCTGACGGCCACACGCCTGAAGCAATCGGCGGCGGCCGTGCCCGGCAGCATGACAGTGATCGACAGCGAGCTGATCAAGGCCAGCGGCGCACGGGACATCGCCGAGCTGCTGCGGCTGGTGCCGGGGATGATGGTCGGTTACACCACCGGCAATCAGGCGGCGGTGAACTACCACGGCACCAGCGCCAGCGATGCACGGCGCATGCAGGTGTTGATCGACGGGCGTTCGGTGTACCGCGCAGGCCTGGCGACGGTGGACTGGAGCGATATTCCGGTCGCCATGGAAGATATCGAGCGTATCGAAGTGTTCCGTGGCCCCAACACCGTCAGTTACGGCGCCAATGCGCTGATGGCGGTGGTCAACATTCTCACGCGCTCACCGGCCAACAGCCACGGCTCGCGGGTCAAAGTCATCCGTGGCGAACGCGGGATCAACGACTTCTACGCCAGCCAGGGCGTGGGTTGGGAGACCGGCGACTTGCGCCTTTCGATGTCGGGGCAACAGGACGATGGTTTTGACAGTGACGCGGTCGGTGCCGACCGCCGTGACGGTCGCCGTCTCAACCGTTTCAGCCTCGCCGTCAGCCAGACCCTGAACGCGCAGCAGAGCATCGACTGGCAATTTAACGCCAAGGAAGGGACCAATCAGCGCCCTTATACCTACGCCCCGGTATTCGCCGGGATTACCGAAGGCGGTACTAATTCCGATGTCGTCGCCAAAGACTATTCCGGGTCCATGCGCTGGAACATTGAGTTCAACCCCGAGCACAGTCTGTATATCCAGGGCTCGGCCCAGCAATGGGACCGGCAGCAGGTCTGGAAAGCCTGTGACGCCAAGGTTTCGTTCAGCCCGGAATTGACCCGGCTGTGGCAGTTGAACCCCAACTATGCCGAACGACTGGCCCGACACATGGGCGCTTATAGCCCCGACAATCTGCCCAACGGCAACAGCGCTGAACAGGCGCTGGCCAAACAAGTGCTGGAGCAGTGGCGCGATGGTGCCAACCAGAGCGTATGCGGCGACATCGACCAAAGCACCCGTGAAAGTCGCTACGACCTGGAGATTCAGGACACCCTGAGCCTGTCCGACAGCCTGCGCCTGGTCAGCGGTATGAATTACCGCTACGACCGCGCCGATTCCGACACGTACTTCAACGGCACCCTCGACGACACCACCTGGCGCTTGTTCGGCCACCTGGAATGGCGCGCCAGCGAACACTGGCTGCTGCAAGGCGGTGCCATGTACGAAGACACCTACCTAAGTGGCAACTCGCTGACGCCACGGGTGGCGGTCAATTATCTGATCAACCCGCGCCACGGCCTGCGGGCGGTGTACTCCGAGGCGATCCGCTCGCCGGACATGTTCGAGAACAACGTCAACTGGAGCTATCGCGTCACCAATCTGAGCTCTCCGGCCTACGGGCAGAATTCAGGGCAATATTTTGTGGTAACGCGAGGCCCGGGCAACCTCGATAAAGAGTTGATGCGCTCGCGAGAGCTGGGCTACAACGGTTTCTTTGCCGACCTCGGGCTCAATGTCGACGTGAAACTGTTCTATGACGAAATCACCGCCATGATCAGTTCGCCGCTGCGCAATAATCAGTACATTGCCAGCAACGCCAACAGCGCGCGGTTTACCGGCGCCGAGTCGCAATTTGACTGGCGCATGAGCAGCGCCGACCGCCTGCGGCTGACCTATGCTTACGTCGACGCCACCTCCAGCAACCCGCTGGACAAGGCACAAACTGCCCGCAACAGCGGCTCGGCCGGTTGGTTGCGGGAATGGGGCCACGGCTGGTCCAGTGCCTTGTTCTACTATGGCGACGATGCGCTCAACCAATATCGCTTCGAACGGGTCGACCTGCGGGTGGCCAAGCGCATTGCCCTGGGCAAAGCCAATGTGGAGCTGGCCGGCATGTTGCAACAACGCCTCGATAACCAGCCCACCACCTGGGCCGACAACAATTATGACAGTCGCCACGTCCTCTACTTCAGTGCGGAGTTAGAGTTCTGACATGGGCGATCAGTCACGGATGACCCTCTCTTTTGCCTCAAGGCTTTGGCGGCGTGGTGTGCTGCTGGTGTGCCTGCTGCTGAGCGCGCCGGCGTGGAGCGCGGACATCCTGCTCACCGCCGCCGAAGACGGGGCCGGCGTACAAGTCTTCACCCAGGCGCTGGCCCAGCAGCGCCCCGAAGACCACGTAACCTTCACCCCGCTTAAAGACCTGCCCGCGCCGAGCCAATTGCCTGCCAGCACCCGCCTGATCCTGCTGGACCTGCCCGGTCTCGACTGGCGTCTGCAGGATGCTCAGGGGCCGCCGACCCTGGTATTACGGATCAGCCGGATACAGGCTCGCCAACGCCTGGGCAACACTCACCCGGCCAAAATCAGCCTGCTGTGGAGCGACCCGCCACTGGCGCGCCAACTGAACCTGATTGCCAACATCCTGCCCCAGGCCCGACGCATCGGTGTGCTTTACGGCGCCGACAGTGAATTCCTGCTGCGCGAATTGGCTCAGTACGCCGCGCCCATGGGGCTGGAGATCGTGCCGCAGCTCTGGGACAACGTCAGTGACAGCCGCCCGCTGCAAAACCTGCTGAAGAACAGTGATGTGCTGCTCGGCCTCGACGACCCACAGCTGTACAACCCAAAAACAGTGAAGAACCTGTTGCTCAGCAGCTACTCCCAGCAGTTGCCCCTGGTGGGCCCCAACGCCGGGTTCGTCAAGGCGGGCAGCCTGGCCAGCACCTACAGCGACCAGGCCGACTGGCTCGATGTGCTCGACCGACTGTTGGACCACTCGCCGGCCAGTTGGCCGCGCACCTTGTACCCGGAACACTTCAAAGTCGTGGGCAACCCGCAAGTCGCACGCTCACTGGGGATCGAACAGGTGGACGAAGCCGCCGTCGCCGCCCGATTGGCCGAAGGAGAAAAACGTCCATGACCTTGCGCCGTCGTTGGGACATCAACACCCGCACCCAGCTCATCACGCTGGGCCCGGCACTGTTGCTGACCTTGCTGTTGATCAGCTTCTTTACGTTCGTACGTATCCAGGACCTGCGCCAGGAACTCGACCATACCGGCCAATTGATCGCCAACCAGTTGGCCCCAGCCACCGAGTACGGGGTTATTTCCGGCAACAACGACGTGCTCGAAAGCCTGCTGCGCGCCACCCTGGCCACACCCCATGTGCGCTTCCTCGAGATTCAGGACAGCAGCGAGAACATTCTGGTGTATGTCGAACAGCCGTCGGAAAAGCACGACCGTTCGCTGTCGGTGAAAGTGTTCCAGGCGCCCATCCGCCTGCAACATATCCAACTGGGCAATGATTTTTTCCAGGACAACCTTAATGAGCCCAAGACGCGGCGCCCGGATTACCTGGGCCGGGTGATCGTCGGCATGTCCAATGACGCGTTCAGCCAGCGCCAACAGGAAATTCTGTTCAAGGCCGGCATCCTTGCCCTGTTCGCCCTGCTCTTCACCTTCTTGTTGGCACGGCGCCTCGCCGCCAGCCTGTCGCAGCCGATCAGCGCCATGGGCCATGCGGTGAAGGCCATCCAGCAAGGCGACTACAAGACGCCGCTGCCGATCGTCGATGACTCGGAGTTGGGCGACTTGTCGCGTCATATCAACAACCTTGCCGAAGGCCTCAACCAGGCCAGCCGCGAACAGCATCAGGCCATGGCCCAACTGATCCAGACCCGCGAAGAGGCCGAGCGGGCGAACAATGCCAAGTCCGACTTCCTGGCAATGATGAGCCACGAGCTGCGCACGCCCATGAACGGCGTGCTGGGTATGTTGCAGCTGCTGGAAACCACCGAGATGACCGATGAGCAGACCGAATACGCCGCACTGGCGTCTGAGTCCACGGAGCATTTGCTCAAGGTGATTAATGACATCCTCGACTTCTCGCGCATTGAGCGCGCCGCGCTTGAGCTGGAACATATTCCGTTCAACCTCGCGGACTTGATCAGCAGTTGCGCGCAAGCCTTCCAGCACAGCGCCCAGCAGCGTGGGTTGAGACTGGAACTGCCAATTCCGCTGGGCATGGACTCACTGCGGGTGCAGGGCGACCCGACGCGTATCCGCCAGATCCTGGTGAACCTGATCGGCAACGCGCTCAAGTTCACTGAGCACGGCACCGTGACCGTCGAACCCCATTGGCAAACCCTCGACCATGAACTGGTGTGGTTCACCTGCACCGTGCGCGACAGCGGCATCGGGATTTCCGCCGAGCGCCTGGAGTTGATGTTCGATGCCTTCCAACAGGCCGACAGCTCCATTTCAAGACGTTACGGCGGCACCGGCCTGGGCCTGCCGATTGCCCGTACGCTGGCCGAACGCATGGGCGGCACACTGCGCGCCCAAAGCGAAGAAGGCCGTGGCTCGGTGTTTACCCTGGAAATTCCGCTGGCCATCGATCAGCACAGCCTGCCTGCGATCGCTCAGGACCGCGAAGGCAAAACCGGCGCAGGCGATGGTCGCCGTGTGTTGCTGGTGGAAGACAACCCGGTCAATCGCACCGTGGTCGAAGCCATGCTGCGCAGCCTGGGGTTTGAAGTGAGCCTGGCCATCGATGGCGTCGAGGCAATCCGTAATGCCGAGAGCCTGATATTTACGGCCATCCTGATGGACTGCCGCCTGCCATTGATCGACGGCTACGAAGCCACAAGGCAGATTCGCCAACTGCCGGGCTGCGCCGACGTGCCGATTATTGCCCTGACGGCCAACGCGTTGCAGGGTGATCGCGAAGCCTGCCTGGCAGCCGGAATGAACGATTACCTGGCTAAGCCGTTCAAACGCACGGATTTGCAGCAAATCCTGCAGCGCTGGGTGCAATAGCGCTGCGCCATCAACCAACTGCGACTGGCGTGAAAGACGAAAGTGCGGCAGTCTTAGGCACCCAAACGGGCTGATAAACAGGCTCGATTTAAAATTTCAGTGAACAAGTGTACATTGAGTGCCTTGACGCTGTGACTTTCACTACAACGCAATAGTCTATGTGTAGGCTGCCGATATGAGGCATGAACGCTTCATTCGGTTCGGGAAGATTTGCCCAACCCTGCCGCATGGGATTATTGAGGAGCTCGCATGACCAAACAAAACGCCTTTACTCGGGAAGACCTGCTGCGCTGCAGTCGCGGTGAGCTGTTCGGCCCAGGTAACGCGCAATTGCCCGCCCCGAACATGCTGATGGTGGATCGCATCACCCATATCAGCGAAGAGGGTGGCAAGTACGGCAAAGGTGAATTGGTCGCCGAGCTGGATATCACCCCTGACCTGTGGTTCTTCGCTTGCCATTTCGAAGGCGACCCTGTCATGCCGGGCTGCCTGGGCCTTGACGCCATGTGGCAACTGGTTGGCTTCTACCTGGGCTGGCAAGGCCTGCCGGGCCGCGGTCGTGCCCTGGGTTCGGGCGAAGTGAAGTTCTTTGGCCAAGTCCTGCCGACCGCCAAGAAAGTCACCTATAACATTCAAATCAAGCGCGTCCTCAAGGGCAAGCTGAACCTGGCCATCGCCGACGGTTCGGTGACTGTCGACGGTCGCGAGATCTATACTGCCGAAGGCCTTCGGGTCGGCGTATTCACTTCCACTGACAACTTTTAAGGGTTATCCGCATGCGCCGCGTCGTTATCACTGGTCTGGGCATCGTTTCTTGCCTGGGCAATGACAAAGAGACCGTCACCGCTAACCTGCGTGCAAGTCGCCCTGGCATCCGTTTCAACCCGGAATATGCCGAAATGGGTCTGCGTAGCCAGGTTTCCGGCTCCATCGACCTGCCCCTCGAAGAACTGATCGATCGCAAGATCTATCGCTTCGTCGGCCACGCTGCCGCTTACGCTTACCTGGCCATGAAAGACGCCATTGCCGATTCCGGCCTGAGCGAAGACCAGGTATCGAACGTACGCACCGGCCTGATCGCCGGCTCCGGCGGCGCATCCACCCTGAACCAGATGGAAGCGCTGGACATCCTGCGCGAAAAAGGCGTGAAGCGCGTTGGCCCGTACCGTGTAACGCGGACCATGGGCAGCACCGTTTCGGCCTGCCTGGCCACCCCGTTCCAGATCAAGGGTGTGAACTACTCGATCTCCTCCGCCTGCGCCACCAGTGCTCACTGCATCGGTACTGCGGTTGAGCAGATCCAACTGGGCAAACAAGACATCGTGTTCGCCGGTGGTGGTGAAGAAGAGCATTGGAGCCAGTCGTTCCTGTTCGACGCCATGGGCGCCCTGTCCACCCAGTACAACGAAACCCCGGAAAAGGCCTCCCGCGCCTACGACGCCAAGCGTGACGGTTTCGTCATCGCCGGCGGTGGCGGCATGGTAGTGGTCGAGGAGCTGGAACACGCTCTGGCCCGTGGTGCAAAGATCTACGCGGAAATCGTCGGCTACGGCGCCACTTCCGACGGCTACGACATGGTTGCGCCAAGCGGTGAAGGCGCCATCCGCTGCATGCAGATGGCCATGTCCACCGTTGACACCCCAATCGACTACCTGAACACCCACGGCACGTCGACTCCGGTCGGCGACGCCAAGGAAATGGAAGGTGTGCGTGCGGTGTTCGGCGACAAGGCTCCGGCCATCAGCTCTACCAAGAGCCTGTCCGGTCACTCCCTGGGCGCCGCCGGCGTTCACGAAGCGATCTACTGCCTGCTGATGATGGAAGGCAACTTCATGGCCGGTTCGGCCAACATTGAAGAGATCGACCCGGTCGTTGCCGATATGCCGATCCTGACCAAGACCGTTGAAAACGTCAAAATCGACACCGTGATGAGCAACAGCTTCGGCTTCGGTGGCACCAACGCCACCCTGGTACTGAAACGCTGGCAGGGTAAGTAAGCCCCGCAGGTTGATCATGTAAAAAAGCCCCGACTGGTTCGGGGCTTTTTTATGGGCAACCGGTTGGCGATCTGCAGCGCGCCTCCTGAAAAGCTATCGGTCCTTCAGCCAATGTGCGAAAGACGACAACGCGATTTCAATGGGCCTGCTCATCGCGAGCGCGTTTCGGCAGAACGGCCAGGAAGTTATCGCGCGCGACCTTGCGAGCCACGTCCTCCGGCAGCGCGTCGAGGAAAGGATCAAAGCGGCGCATTTCCTTACCGAGCTTGTTGAAGCGCCCTACAACGTCCGAACCCACCACGAAGCGCTCAGGGAAGCGTTCTACCAGCTTTAACCACTGTGCGCGGGGCTTGCCTGCCTCATCCAGCAAGTACGGCGTGAGCATGCTCCAGGAGAGGTCGATGTACAGATTGGGATAGGCTTGCAACATACGGCTCAAGGTTGGGAGCAAAAAGTCCATCTGCACCTGATGGCGATGAATCTCTTTACTGGTCCCCGCATGCGCCCAGATAAATCGGGTGTGCGGGTGGTTGCGCAGCGATGCTTCCACCTCTGGCAGGTACAGCGGGTTGCGCTCGCGTTTGGAAGTGATGTTGGAGTGCAGCATCACCGGCAAATCGTTTTCGGCCGCGAGGTGATAGATGCGCGTCATGGCTTCGTTGTTGGCGCGCGGGGTGTCACCTGCCGTCAAGGCCGTCAGGTCGTCATGCCGTGTGAACACTTCACCAATGCCCTGCCAAAGCCCTGGGTTGAGGTCGAGCATGCGCTGGATATGCGCCGCCGAGTTCTTGTCGTTAGGGTTGAACCCCGACAAAAATGGATGAAAATGCCCCCGCTGCTCAGGGGTGAGTGTGTTCACCGCTGCCGCGACGATCACGTCGGTGGCGCTGTACCAATAGGCATCGGCATCGTCACCCGCGTAGTAACGTGGGCGCTTGGGTTCATCTTCGTGCCATTTCTTCGCCACGGGAATGCCGGAAATCATCACATGCTCGATGCGATTGTCCGCCATGGCCTTCAGCAGTGTGTCCATGCCTGCCGTTTCCTGGAAGAAGTCGACGTAGTGCAGGTGCGCATCGCTGTAGGCATACTCGCGAGCCTGTACGGCAAGGCTGGCGGCGGCAAGCAACAGGGCGAGACTCAGGCGGGTCCAGGGCACGGTAAAACCTCAAAGCGGGTTAATGTGGGTAGACCTTGCGCGATGCAAACCGGTTCACCGCTAAAAAACCCGGAACACCTCAGTGCCAGCATGTTCTATAACTGCATGACCTTCATCCTGCCCATCTGTGAGGTTCACCATGCCTGTTACCGTCAACACCCTGAACCACGACAATTTTCGCCACAGTGTGAATATCAATAACCACGAACTGTTCACCGACCTGCCCAAAAGCCTGGGCGGCGACGACTCGGCGCCCTCCCCCCACGACTATTTCGATGCAGCCCTGGCCTCGTGCAAGGCGCTGACCGTCAAACTGTATGCCCAGAAAAAAGACATTCCCCTCACCGGCGTCACCGTGGAAGTCACCCACGACAGCACTGAAGAGCAAAAAGGCCGATACACGCTCAACGTCAAGTTGACCCTCAAGGGTGTGCTCACCGATGAACAGCGCGAGGAGCTGCACCGCGTGGCCGATCGCTGCCCCGTGCACAAACTGATGACCACCGCAGAAGTCACCATCGAGACGACATTGTCCGAAGGCGCTTTCAGCCAGTAGCGCCATCCACCCGTCGAGCGGGTTATGCTCAGGGCCATCTAACCCGCTCAGACAGGGACGCACCATGACCACCCTCACCGTGATCCGCCCGCGCGCCGAAGATATCGAAGGGCAGCCGATCCTGCGCCCGTTGCCATCGCGAGAATGCCGCAGCGTCGGGCCTTTCGTGTTCTTCGACCACATGTTACTGACGCGTTATGCGCCGGGCACGGGCATGAACATCCGCCAGCACCCGCATATCGGGCTGTCCACCCTCACCTATCTGTTTGAAGGCGCGCTGCAGCACAAGGACAGCCTGGGCTCGGACCAAGTGGTACAGGCCGGAGACGTCAGCTGGATGACGGCCGGCAGCGCGATTGCCCACGTCGAGCGTACGCCCGAAGCCGTCCAAGCCAGCGGTTTCAGCCTGCATGGCCTGCAGGTGTGGCTGGCCTCACCCAAGGACCACGAGCACGGTCCGGGGCATTACAGCCATCACCCGGCGGCGACCCTGCCAATCAGTGACAACCTGGGCGTGCACATTCGCCTGATCGCCGGCACGGGTTTCTGCCTTAAATCGCCGGTGCCGGTGCTGTCGCCCACGCTGTATGCCGAGGTGCAGATGCAAACGGCCACCACGCTGCTGATCCCGGATGAGCACGAGGAACGGGCGGTGTATGTGCTGGATGGCGCGGCGCAGTTGGACGGCGAGCCGCTAGAGGTGCATAGCCTGGTGGTATTGCCTGCCGGGCAGGAAATGACGCTGTTTGCTGATGGCGATTGCCACTTGGTGGTGTTTGGCGGTGCGCCGCTGGATGGGCCACGGCGGATCAATTGGAATTTTGTCGCGAGCGACCCGGCGATGATTGACCAGGCGCGGCAGCGTTGGGCTGCAGGGGATTGGCCGACGGTGCCGGGAGAGTCTGAAAGGATTGAGTTGCCTGTCAGATAGCTATCGCAGGCAAGCCAGCCCCCACATTTAACCGTGTTCACCAATCAAAATGTGGGAGCGGGCTTGCTCGCGAAGAGGCCGGCACAGGCGCTGAAGACTTAGCCCTTGAACACTTCATCCAGCAAGTTATGCATCGACTGGAACGCTCGCGCAGCGGTCTTCGCGTCGTACATCATCTTGCCCGGCACATCGGCATGCGGGTCAGTGAAGGAATGCACCGCACCGCCGTAGCTGAGCAACTGCCAATCCACACCGGCCGCGTTCATTTCATCTTCAAACGCCGGCAACTGCTCCTTGGGCACCAAGGGGTCGGAAGCGCCGTGCAGCACCAGCACCGAGCCTTTGATGTTTTTCGCATCCGCCGGGTTCGGCGTGTCGAGGGTACCGTGGAACGACACGGCGGCCTTCAACGGTGCGCCGGTACGCGCCAGTTCCAGGGTGCAGCAACCGCCAAAGCAGAAACCGAACGACGCCAGCTTCGCGGTATCGACAGCGGCTTCAGCCTGGCCCTGCAGTTGCTCAAAGGCTGCCTGCATACGCTTGTTCAGCAACGGCCGGTCGTTTTTCAACGGCATCATTGCCGCGCCCGCTTCATCGCCATTCGATGGCCGCACGGTTTGCCCGTACAGGTCGGCGATTAACACCACGTAGCCTTTACTGGCCACGCTTTTGGCAATTTCTTCGGCACCCGCACTCACACCCATCCAGTTCGGCGCCATCAACAGACCCGGCAGCGGGCCCTTGTGGCTGGCATCAAACGCCAGGCGGCTCTCATAAGACTGGCCATCAATCTGATAGACCACGGAACGCACAGTGACTTGGCTCATCATTTACTCCAGTTGAGGTGCACTAGAACGAAAAAACCCGCCGAAGCGGGTTTTTCTACAACGGTGTTAAACCGACAGTTCAACCAACAGCTTGTTCAGTCGGCGCACATAGGCGGCCGGGTCTT
Source organism: Pseudomonas fluorescens (assembly GCF_900215245.1). Lineage (GTDB taxonomy): Bacteria > Pseudomonadota > Gammaproteobacteria > Pseudomonadales > Pseudomonadaceae > Aquipseudomonas > Aquipseudomonas fluorescens. The sequence continues at coordinate 4,321,705 of NZ_LT907842.1, read as the reverse complement.
TCAAGCTGTCGCCAGCGGCCAGGGCCGCCTGGTCGAAGAGAATGTGCGACAGGTCGCCAAAACGCTCTTCGCTTTGCTCGCCATCGAGTTTCTCGATCAGCGGGTGAGCCGGGTTGAATTCGAAGATCGGCTTGGAATCCGGAACCTTCTGACCGCTCGCTTCCAGGATCTGACGCATCTGCATGCCCAGGTCCTGCTCGCCGATGGCCAGAATCGCCGGGGAGTCGGTCAGACGGTGCGAAACCCGCACTTCGCTGACAGCCTCGCCCAAGGCGGTCTTGATCCGCTCAACCAGGCCTTCTTTGGCCTTGGCGACTTCTTCGGCTTCCTTCTTCTCTTCTTCGGAGTCCAGGTTACCCAGGTCCAGGTCACCACGGGCCACGTCGACGAAGGTTTTGCCATCGAACTCGCTGAGGTAGCTCATCAGCCACTCATCGATACGGTCGGTCAACAGCAGCACTTCGATGCCTTTCTTGCGGAAGACTTCCAGGTGCGGGCTGTTCTTGACCTGAGCATAGGTTTCGCCGGTCAGGTAGTAGATCTTGTCCTGACCTTCCTTGGCGCGTGCCAGGTACTCGGCCAGCGCCACAACCTGCTCACCGTCTTCACCTTGGGTCGAGGCAAAACGCAGCAGGCCGGCGATTTTTTCCTTGTTGGCAAAATCTTCCGCCGGGCCTTCTTTCATGACCTGGCCGAAGTTTTTCCAGAAGCCCTTGTATTGCTCTGGCTCGTTCTTCGCCAGTTTTTCCAGCATGTCGAGCACGCGCTTGGTCAGCGCCGACTTCATGGAGTCGATGATCGGGTCTTTCTGCAGGATTTCCCGCGACACGTTCAGCGACAGGTCGTTGGAGTCGACCACACCTTTGATGAAGCGCAGGTACAGCGGCAGGAAGGACTCTGCCTGATCCATCACGAACACGCGCTGCACGTACAACTTCAAGCCTTTGGGCGCTTCTCGCTGGTACAGGTCGAACGGCGCACGCGCCGGTACGTAAAGCAGCGAGCTGTATTCCAGCTTGCCTTCAACCTTGTTGTGGCTCCAGCTCAGCGGGTTTTCGTAGTCGTGCGCGATGTGCTTGTAGAACTCCTGGTATTCCTCGTCTTTGACTTCAGTACGAGGACGCGTCCACAGAGCGCTGGCACGGTTGACCACTTCCCATTCCTGGGCAGGCGGCTCTTCGCCTTCGGCAGCAGCCTGCTCTTTCGGCAACTCGATCGGCAGCGCGATATGGTCGGAGTATTTCTTGATGATATTGCGCAGGCGCCAGCCGTCGGCGAATTCATCTTCAGCCGCTTTGAGGTGCAGCACGATGCGGGTGCCACGGTCAGCCTTGTCGAGGGTGGCGATTTCGAACTCGCCTTCACCTTTGGAAGACCAGTGCACGCCTTCGCTGGCGTCGAGGCCGGCGCGACGGCTGAACACTTCAACCTTGTCGGCAACGATAAAGGCCGAGTAGAAGCCCACACCGAATTGACCGATCAGGTGTGAATCTTTTTTCTGATCGCCCGACAGGTTCTTCATGAAATCTGCGGTGCCGGATTTAGCGATGGTGCCCAAATGGGTGATCGCGTCTTCACGGCTCATGCCGATACCGTTGTCTTCGAGGGTGACGGTCTTGGCGTCCTTGTCGAAGCTCACACGGATTTTCAGTTCGGCGCCACCTTCCAGCAACTCAGGCTTGGACAGGGCTTCGAAACGTAATTTGTCGACAGCGTCAGAGGCGTTCGAGATCAATTCGCGAAGGAAGATTTCCTTGTTGGAATACAGCGAATGGATCATGAGGTGCAGCAGTTGCTTCACCTCGGTCTGGAAGCCCAGGGTTTCCTTTTGAGTTTCCACACTCATGGTCATCAAACTCCAATTGGATGGCAGTGGCCGCGCCCTTCAGGGTTGGCGGCGGGTTGTCATCAAAGTTGGGGGCTAAGACCAGGATTTCAAGGGCGGGCTGTTTCCTCAATCTTGAAATGTGCGCGAGCGGTGGCAATCGGTTCGTCGGGAGTGCTTTGCCAGGCAGTGATTGCCACGTTGGCGACGCGCCGGCCCTGGCGCCATACCTGGCACTTGGCGTAAGTGTCACGAAACTGGCCGGCGCGCAGGTAATCCAGGGAAAAGTCGATGATTTTCGGCAGGCCTGGCGCGCCGGTAAACACCAGCAGGTGCAGCGCCGCCGACAGCTCCATAAACCCGGCAATCACCCCACCGTGCAGCGCCGGCAATATGGGGTTACCAATGTTGTCCTTGTTGGCCGGCAGACGAAACAGCAGTTCATCCCCCAACCTTGTGCATTCAATGCCAATCAGCTTGGCGTAAGGGACCAGGTCGAGCAGCGCCTCGTAATTACCCCGGTGATGGGCCTGTTCGAGGCGGGTCTTGAATCGATGTGTCATGCCTGCTCCCCCTTGAGGGTGCTGCTCAGCCCTTGCGTGCCCTTGAGGCGCTTGCCCATGCGCATGAACGTGCCGACCACGTGGGCAATCGGCTGCTGCGGATCATCCTGATAGGCGAAGCCGCGGGTGAAGATCACGTCGGTGGTCACCCGATAGCATTGGGCGAAGCCGTACACGGGCTTGTGCGGCTCGGCCGGATGCATGTAGTCGACCCGCAGGTCCAGCGTCGGGCACACCTCGAACTCCGGCAAGACACACAGCGTGGCCATGCCGCAGGCAGTGTCCATCAAGGAGGTCAGCGCGCCACCGTGAATCACCCCGGTTTGAGGATCGCCGACGATGCTCGGGCTGTAAGGCAGGACCAGCGTCATGCCCTCTTCGCTGGCAGCATGGACGGTGATGCCTAATACCTGGCAGTGGCGCAGCGCCGAAACGAAGCGTGTGGCACGCGCTGACAAGGGATTTTCGGTCATGTGTTCAGACTCTTATTAGTGTCGATTAGAGGTGCCTGGGGGTAGGCGCAAAAGTTCCTTGAGCGTCACGTTTTATATATCTTTGAAACAAAAGGAACTAATGCTGGCCGACTAAGCTCGAAAGGCCAGTAGATATCTTCACTAAGGAGAAACACCCCATGCGCAAGACTTTAGCTATTTCCATGATGCTGGCTGCTGCCCTCGGCCTCGCTGCCTGCGATAAGAAATCCGAAGACAAAGCCCAAGATGCACAAGCGCATTCTGAGCAAGCTCAGAAGGACATGGCAAAAGCACAGGATAAAGTGAACGACGCTGCAAAAGAAAACGCCGATGCTGCCAAAGCTCAGGCTGATGCGAACGCTGAAAAAGCAAAAGAAGACGGTACCGCTACTCCAGTAGCACCTGCCAAGCCTTAATAGCCTGGCAATTGCTGCAAAAAGAAAGCCCGCTTACATAGCGGGCTTTACTTTGTCTGCTGTTTTTTCAGCGCCCAAAAGTTTAATTAACCTTGGCGCCACTGGTTAAGACACCGCTTCTTTAGCCGGCTCCGTCACCGGCATATCGGTTGGCGTGTAGACCATGACCTGCAGTACGTCGGAATGAAACTCGCGGCGATACAGCACCAACACCACCCCGCTGCTCATCAACATGAATAACCACGGGCTGACAAACCAGGCCAGCATGGTCATGCCAAAATAATAAGCACGCAGGCCAAAGTTGAACTGGTTGGCCGCCATCGAAATCACCCGCGCCGCCCGCAGGGCGAAGGCCTTGCGCTCCTGCTCCGACACATGCCGCTCACCAATCATCGGCGCCGACCCCACCAGCACCGCAGCGAAGTTGTATTGGCGCATGCACCAGCTGAAGGTGAAAAACGCATAGACGAACACCAGTGCCAGGCACAGCAGCTTGATTTCCGACATACCCTGGGACGCCTGTTGCACCATGGGGATGTCCGCCAGCAACGATACCGCACGCTCGGAAGCCCCCAGCACCGTCAGGATGCCGGCGAGGATGATCAAGGTACTGGAGGCGAAGAACGAGGCATTGCGTTCCAGGTTACCGATCACACTGGCATCGGCGATACGGTTATCGCGCAGCAACATGCGGCGCATCCAGTCTTCACGATACAAATGCAGCACGCTGGCCAGGCACGCGGTGTCACGGGCCTTCCACGTGGCGTAGCGGGTATAACCGCCCCAGCACAGGACAAACCAGAGGGCAGCAAGCAGGTGGATCTGATTGGTTTCGACGAACGACATGCGGAGGCCTTTTGCTCGGTGTACGGATATTAATGCGATCTAAATGTGGGAGCGGGCTTGCTCGCGAACGCGGTGTGTCAGTCTCCTGGTGCATGACTGATCCACCGCGTTCGCGAGCAAGCCCGCTCCCACACTGACCGTATTCCACACTTTAGGGGTTGTGGTCTCTCACACAAAAAAAATGCCCCGTATCGATTGATACGGGGCATTTCAGTACAGCGTGAAACCGCGGGTTAAGCGATGGCTTCGCTGCGCTTGCCGAGCATGCGGTCAACCACGACGGCTACGACCAGTGTCATCACCGCAGGTACCAGCCACGCCAGACCTTGCTCGCTCAGCGGCAGATGTGCCAACTGCGCAGGCAGCCAATCCGCCAGGCCCGCGCCCTTGAGCGCATCAATGCAGCCAAAGATGAACGACACCAGCATGACCGGGCCGACAATGCGGCCCTGCTCGAGCCAGAAATCTTTGCAGAAGCTCAGGGCCACCAGCACGATGCACGGCGGGTAGATCGCCGTAAGTACCGGGATCGAGAAAGCAATCAGCTTGGTCAGGCCCAGGTTGGACACGAACAGCGAGAACAGCGCCAGGATCACTACCAGCGTCTTGTAGGACAGCGGCAGGACTTTGCTGAAGTACTCCGCACACGCGCAGGTCAGGCCAACCGCTGTGACCAGGCACGCCAGGGAGATCAGCACAGCGAGGAAGCCGCTGCCCAGGGAGCCGAACGTATGTTGCACGTAAGCATGCAGCACCGCCGCGCCGTTGCTTGCACCGGCGGCCACCGCATGGCTGCCCGAACCCAGACGGAACAGGCTGATGTACACCAGCGCCAGGCCCACCCCGGCAATCAGCCCGGCGATGATCGCATAGCGGGTGATCAGCTGTGGCGATTCAACACCCCGGGAACGGATGGCGTTGACGATGACGATACCGAACACCAGCGCGCCCAGGGTATCCATGGTCAGGTAACCATTGATGAAGCCTTGGGAGAACGGTGCAGCGACGTATTCCGGCGTGGCGACGCCGACATCACCGGCCGGTAAGGCAAACGCGGCGATGCCGAGGATGGCCAGCGCGATGATTTTCAGCGGTGCCAGGAAGCGACCTACGGTATCCAGCAGTCGGCCCGGGTAGAGCGAAACAAAGAACACCACCAGGAAATACACCGAGCTGTAGAGGAACAGCGCCAACGGGCTTTCGCCGGTCAGCGGCGCCAGGCCTACTTCAAACGACACGGTCGCAGTACGCGGCGTGGCGAACAGTGGCCCTACCGCCAGATACGCCGCCGCTGCGAGCAGGCCCCCGGCGATCTTGCCGATAGGGCTGCTCAACGCGTCCATCCCCCCGCCAACCTTGGCCAGGGCGATCACGGTAACCACCGGCAGACCGACTGCGGTGATCAAGAAGCCCAGCGCTGCCATCCAGACGTGAGGCCCGGACTGCAAACCAACGATAGGCGGAAAGATGATGTTGCCGGCGCCCACGAACAGGGCAAAGGTCATAAAGCCTAACGCCAGGACATCCTGGCTTTTCAACACTTTCATTTAGGGAAATACCACACTACTGAATCGGAATTTAGAGAGGGATTCCCTGTGGATGAGGGAACTGCTGCCGGCCCTTATGGGGACCGACCGGTCTAGCGCGCCGCTTCCTTTTGGGATGCGGACGCATAAAGAGGCGGCTAGAGTACAGAATTAGGCTGACAAACGCACTGTTGCGGGGCGAACTGTCCGATAAGCGACATCACAATGTCGCGTTTTCATACTTAATTTTGACAATACAGCCCCATGTGGGAGCTGGCTTACCTGCGATGCGAGCGACTCGGCCCGTCAGGTAACCCGCGTCGATGCTTTCGCAGGCAAGCCAGCTCCCACCTATGAACGGGGCATCCAATCTGATGAGCAATACCCAGAACGCACAAAGGCCACCCGAAGGTGGCCTTTGCCTGGTAAAGCGTCAGCTAAGCGCGAGGCTTACTTGACAGCCCAACCGGTCAGCTCAGCCAGGGCTTTGCCGATGTCTGCCAGCGAACGCACGGTTTTAACGCCTGCGTCCTGCAGCGCAGCGAATTTCTCGTCTGCAGTGCCTTTGCCGCCAGAGATGATTGCGCCAGCATGGCCCATGCGCTTGCCAGCAGGGGCAGTCACACCAGCGATGTAGGAAACAACCGGCTTGGTCACGTGTGCCTTGATGTAGGCAGCCGCTTCTTCTTCAGCCGAACCGCCGATCTCACCGATCATGACGATCGCTTCGGTCTTCGGGTCTTCCTGGAACAGTTTCAGGATGTCGATGAAGTTCGAGCCTGGGATCGGGTCACCACCGATGCCGACGCAAGTCGACTGGCCGAAACCGGCGTCAGTCGTTTGCTTAACAGCTTCGTAGGTCAGGGTGCCGGAACGGGAAACGATACCGACTTTACCTGGCAAGTGAATGTGACCTGGCATGATGCCGATCTTGCATTCGCCTGGAGTGATCACGCCTGGGCAGTTAGGGCCGATCAGGACTACGCCCAGCTCGTCGCACTTAACTTTAGCGTCCAGCATGTCCAGGGTAGGAATGCCTTCGGTGATGCAAACGATCAGCTTGATGCCGCCGAATGCCGCTTCCAGGATCGAGTCTTTGCAGAAAGGAGCTGGAACGTAGATAACGCTGGCGGTGGCGCCAGTGGCAGCTACAGCGTCTTTCACGGTGTTGAACACTGGCAGACCCAGGTGCTCGGTGCCGCCTTTGCCCGGAGTTACGCCGCCAACCATCTTGGTGCCATATTCGATGGCTTGCTGGGTGTGGAAACTACCTTGCGAACCGGTAATACCCTGGCAGATAACTTTGGTGTCTTTATTGATCAGGACGCTCATTATTTGCCCTCCGCAGCTTTGACAACTTGTTGAGCAGCGTCGGTCAGGCTGGTAGCCGCGATGATGTTCAAACCGCTTTCTGCCAGTACTTTAGCGCCCAGTTCAGCGTTGTTACCTTCAAGGCGAACAACAACCGGGATTTTAACGCCGACTTCTTTCACTGCACCGATGATGCCTTCGGCAATCATGTCGCAACGAACGATGCCGCCGAAGATGTTGACCAGTACTGCAGCGACGTTGGCGTCGGACAGAATGATCTTGAAGGCTTCGGTAACGCGTTCTTTGGTAGCACCGCCGCCCACGTCGAGGAAGTTGGCTGGTTTGCCGCCATGCAGGTTGACGATGTCCATGGTACCCATGGCCAGGCCAGCACCGTTGACCATGCAACCGATGTTACCTTCCAGGGCTACGTAGTTCAGTTCGAACTTGGCAGCGTGCGCTTCGCGCGGATCGTCTTGCGACGGATCGTGGAAAGTTTTCAGCTTAGGCTGACGGTACATGGCGTTGGCGTCGATGTTGATCTTGGCATCGAGGCAATGCAGATCGCCGTCAGCCTTGATCACCAGCGGGTTCACTTCCAGCAGGGCCAGATCGTGATCCTGGAACAGTTTGGCCAGACCCACGAAGATCTTGGCGAACTGGGCAACTTGCTTGCCTTCCAGACCCAGCTGGAAAGCCAGTTCACGACCCTGGAATGGCTGAGCGCCAACCAGTGGATCGATAGTGGCTTTCAGAATTTTTTCTGGCGTGTCGTGAGCGATCTTCTCGATGTCCACGCCACCTTCGGTGGAAGCCATGAACACGATGCGACGGCTCGAACGGTCAACGACAGCGCCCAGGTACAGCTCTTTAGCGATATCAGTGCACGATTCAACCAGGATCTTGGTGACTGGTTGGCCATTGGCATCAGTCTGGTAAGTCACCAGACGCTTGCCCAGCCACTGCTGTGCGAATGCCTTGGCGTCTTCTTTGCTGCGAACCAGCTTAACGCCGCCCGCTTTACCGCGACCACCAGCGTGGACCTGGGCTTTGACAACCCACTCGGTACCACCGATTTTGTCGCAAGCTTCTGCTGCTGCTTCCGGGGTGTCTACTGCGTAGCCCTGGGATACTGGCAGGCCGTATTCAGCGAACAGCTGCTTACCCTGATACTCGTGAAGATTCATGCTTTTTACCGTCTTCGTTAGGTACTGCGCATTCGGCGCTGCGCTCATTATGAGTGCCGCGCCACCTGTGACTGCTGCTTGCACAACTTGCAGGGCTCAAGGCCCGTAAAGCTGCGCAAGACTGCGTCCGGCGGACATTCCGCGGTGAGTCTTGCGCGCAAGGCTCACGACGGGCAACCGCCGTGGTTTCTTATTATCTCGCTTAGCGCTTCTTGCGGTTGGCGATGTGGATGGCGCCGCCATTCACTGCCAACGCTGCTTCGTGCAACGCTTCGGACAGGGTTGGATGGGAGAAGACCATCATGCCCAGGTCCTCGGCACTGGTGCCGAATTCCATACCGATCGCGCCTTGCTGAACCAGTTCTGCAGCGCTCGGGCCAATCACGTGGACGCCCAATACGCGGTCAGTCTTGGCATCAGCGATGACTTTGACAAAACCACCGGTGTCGTTGGCTGCCATGGCACGGCCAGAAGCGGCAAACGGGAAGGTGCCGACGTTAACTTCAACGCCTTCAGCTTTCAACTGCTGTTCGTTCTTGCCGACCCATGCAATTTCCGGGTGGGTGTAGATAACCGATGGGATCAGGTCGTAGTTCATCTGGGTTTTGTGGCCCTTGATGCGCTCGACAACCATGATGCCTTCTTCGGAAGCCTTGTGCGCCAGCATCATGCCGCGAACCACGTCACCGATGGCGTACACGCCTGGAACGGTGGTAGCGCAGTGATCGTCAACGTGGATGAAACCACGCTCGTCGATGTTCACGCCACTGTCGGAAGCCAGCAGGTCAGCGGTCACTGGACGGCGACCAACGGCAACGATCAGCTTGTCGAAAGTGATGGTCTGTTCGCCATCCTTGTCGGTGTAGGTCACGACAACTTCTTCGCCATTAACCTTCGAGCCGGTCACGCGAGCGCCCAACTTGATGTCCAGACCTTGTTTGGTCAGGGTTTTGTAGGCTTCTTTGGACACCGCCGTGTCGGCAGCCAGCAGGAACGTGTCCAGGGCTTCCAGAACGGTCACTTCGGCACCCAGACGCGACCATACCGAACCCAGTTCCAGACCGATTACGCCAGCGCCGATCACACCCAGACGCTTGGGAACCGCTTGGAATTCCAGGGCGCCGGTCGAATCAACGATCACGTTGTTGTCAACTGGAGCAGGTGGAATGTCGATTGGGCGCGAGCCTGGAGCCAGGATCACGTTTTCGGCTTCGATGACTTCTACCGAGCCGTCTGGCTTGGTGATTTCAACTTTCTTGCCGGCCAGCAGTTTGCCGTGGCCTTGCAGGGAAGTCACACCGTTGGCCTTGAACAAGGTGGCAACGCCGGAAGTCAGGCCTTTAACGATGTTGGCTTTACGGCCGACCATTGCTGGCACGTCCATGGTCACGCCAGCGTGGTTGATGCCGTGGATCGCGAAGCCGTCTTGGGCTTCGTGGAATTTCCAGGAGCTGTCCAGCAGCGCCTTGGAAGGAATGCAACCAACGTTCAGGCAAGTACCGCCCAGCGCCAGCTTGCCTTCCTTGTCGGTGTATTTTTCGATGCAAGCAGTCGAGAGGCCCAGTTGTGCGGCCTTGATGGCGGCAACGTAGCCGCCAGGACCTGCACCAATCACTACAACGTCAAATTTCTGCGACATGAAAATAGTTCCTCTATTTAGCAGCAAGCTTTCAAGCCGCAGGCCTCAAGCCCGGCTGCCTTATCCGGCAGCCTGTCACTTGAGGCCTGCAGCTGCTTCTATCAGATATCCAGCAGCAGACGAGCCGGGTCTTCCAGCAGGTTCTTGATGGTCACCAGGAAAGTCACGGCTTCTTTACCATCGATCAGGCGGTGATCGTAAGACAGTGCCAGGTACATCATTGGGCGGATCACGACTTGGCCGTTGATGGCCATCGGACGCTGGATGATGTTGTGCATGCCCAGGATCGCAGCTTGTGGCGGGTTGACGATCGGGGTCGACATCATCGAACCGAAGGTACCACCGTTGGTGATGGTGAAGGTACCACCGGTCATCTCGTCGATGGTCAGCTTGCCGTCACGGGCTTTCTTGCCGAAGCCAGCGATGCCGCCTTCGATTTCAGCCAGGCTCATCAGCTCGGCGTTACGCAGAACCGGCACCACCAGGCCACGGTCGCTGGACACGGCAACGCCGACGTCGGCATAGCCGTGGTAAACGATGTCGCCGCCGTCGATGGAAGCGTTGACTGCCGGGAAGCGTTTCAGCGCTTCGGTGGCCGCTTTCACGAAGAACGACATGAAGCCCAGGCGCACGCCATTGTGGGACTTCTCGAACAGGTCCTTGTACTTCGAACGCAGGGCCATGACTTCAGTCATGTCGACTTCGTTGAACGTGGTCAGCATCGCCATGTTCGACTGTGCTTCAACCAGACGTTTGGCCACGGTGGCACGTACACGCGTCATCGGTACGCGCTTCTCGGTGCGGTCGCCCGCAGCGAACACAGGCGCAGCGGCAGCTGGCGCAGCCGCCTTGGCAGGTGCGGCGGCCGGAGCGTTTTTCTTGGCTTCAACAGCAGCAACCACGTCTTCCTTGGTCACACGGCCATCTTTGCCAGTGCCTTTGATGGACGCCAGGTTGATGCCATTTTCTTCAGCCAGCTGACGGGCAGCCGGGGCAGCGATTGGATCTTCGCCAGCAGCGGCCGGGGCAGCAGCTGGAGCGGAAGCAGCAGCCGGTGCAGCAGCGGCCGGTGCAGGTGCAGCGGCGCTGCCCTCTTCGATCGAGCCCAGAACCTGGTTCGACAGAACGGTAGCGCCTTCTTCGGCAACGATTGCGCCCAGTACGCCGTCAGCTTCAGCCAACACTTCCAGTACGACTTTGTCAGTCTCGATGTCGACGATCAGGTCGTCACGCTTGACGGCCTCACCTGGTTTCTTGTGCCAGGTGGCAACGGTGCCATCGGCAACCGATTCCGGGAATGACGGGGCTTTGATTTCGATAGCCATTATCTGTGGGTCCTTAAAATTCGGTTTCAGTCAGCGCGAAGGCGTTAAACAGTGAAAGCATCTTGCAGCAGTTTTTCCTGCTGCTCGGCGTGCATCGACGCATAACCACACGCAGGTGCAGCAGAAGCGTCACGACCGGCGTACTCCAGGCCCAGGGCCTTGTTGTGGTTACCGATGCTGCGACGCAAGTGATGCTGGCTGCTGTACCACGCGCCCTGGTTCATCGGTTCTTCCTGACACCACACCACATGGGTGAGGTTGGTGTAAGGCGCGATGGCCTCCATCAGGTCGTCTTCCGGGAACGGGTAAAGCTGCTCGATACGCACGATGGCGATGTCTTCGCGGCCTTCGGCACGGCGTTTTTCCAGCAAGTCGTAGTAAACCTTGCCGCTGCACAGGATCAGGCGAGTGACCTTGGCTGCGTCCAGGGTGTCGATTTCTGGAATAACGGTCTGGAACGAACCGTCGGCCAGATCTTCCAGGGTCGAGATGGCCAATTTGTGACGCAACAGCGATTTCGGAGTCAGCACTACCAGCGGCTTGCGCAGCGGGCGGATCACCTGACGACGCAGCAAGTGGTAGATCTGGGCCGGGGTAGTCGGCACGCACACCTGGATGTTGTGCTCGGCGCACAGCTGCAGGTAACGCTCCAGACGGGCCGAAGAGTGCTCCGGACCCTGACCTTCATAACCGTGTGGCAGCAGCATGGTCAGACCGCACAGACGGCCCCACTTGTGCTCACCGCTGGTGATGAACTGGTCAATAACTACCTGGGCACCGTTGGCGAAGTCGCCGAACTGGGCTTCCCAGATCACCAGCGCCTGAGGCGTGGTGGTGGAGTAACCGTATTCGAACGCCAGTACGGCTTCTTCGGACAGGAACGAATCGAACAGGTCGAAACGTGGCTGGCCTTCGTAAAGGTGTTGCAGCGGAATGTAAGTGCCCGCGTCTTTCTGGTTGTGCAATACCGCGTGACGGTGCGAGAACGTACCACGGCCGATGTCCTGGCCGGTCATGCGGATCGGGTGACCTTCGAACGCCAGGGTCGCGTACGCCATGGTTTCGGCGTAACCCCAGTTGATCGGCAGGCCGCCGGCTTGCATCTTCTGACGGTCTTCGTAGATCTTCGCAACCTGGCGCTGCACAACGAAGCCTTCTGGAATTTCCAGCAGCTTGGCAGACAGTTCCTGCAAGGTTTTCAGATCGAACGAGGTGTCGTGACGCGCAGTCCAGGCGTGGCCCAGGTACGGACGCCAGTCAACGAACAGTTCTTTGTTCGGCTCTTTAACCAGGCTTTTTACGACATGCAGACCATTGTCCAGCGCGTTGCGGTATTCATCGACTTTCGCTTGAACACGCGCATCGTCAATCACGCCCGCCTTGGTCAGGCTTTCGGCGTACAGCTCACGGGTGGTGCGCTGCTTGGCGATTTGCTGGTACATCAACGGCTGGGTGCCGCTCGGCTCATCCGCTTCGTTGTGACCGCGACGGCGGTAGCAAACCAGGTCGATCACCACGTCACGCTTGAACTGCATGCGGTAGTCGATAGCGAGCTGGGTCACGAACAACACGGCTTCCGGATCATCACCATTCACATGGAGGATCGGCGCCTGGATCATCTTGGCAACGTCGGTGGCGTACTCGGTAGAGCGCGCGTCCAGCGGGTTGCTGATGGTGAAGCCAACCTGGTTGTTGATGACGATGTGAACCGTACCGCCCGTCTTGAAGCCGCGAGTCTGCGACATCTGGAACGTTTCCAGCACCACGCCTTGACCGGCGAATGCCGCGTCACCGTGGATGGAAATCGGCAGGACCTTTTCACCGGTGGCATCGTTACGACGATCCTGGCGAGCACGGACCGAACCCTCGACCACTGGAGAAACGATTTCCAGGTGGGATGGGTTGAAGGCCATGGCCAGGTGAACTTCACCGCCGGTGGTCATCACGTTGGACGAGAAGCCCTGGTGGTATTTAACGTCACCGGAACCCAGCTCGACCTTCTTCTTGCCTTCGAACTCGTCGAACAGCTCGCGCGGGTTCTTGCCGAAGGTGTTGACCAACACGTTCAGGCGACCACGGTGAGCCATGCCGATCACGACTTCCTTGGTGCCATAGGAACCGGAACGCTGGATCAGCTCGTCAAGCATCGGAATCAGGCTCTCGCCGCCTTCCAGGCCAAAACGCTTGGTGCCCGGGTATTTGGTACCCAGGTATTTCTCGAGACCTTCAGCTGCGGTCACGCGCTCGAGCAAGTGGCTGCGTACGTCGGCGGACAGCACCGGACGGCCACGCACACCTTCCAGACGATGCTGGAACCAGTGGCGTTGCTCGGAATCGGTGATATGCGTGAACTCAGCGCCAATGGTGCGGCAATATGTCTGCTGCAACGCTTCGTGAATTTCGCGTAGGCTCGCCTCCTCTTTGCCGATGAACAGGTCGCCGGCACGGAAGGTCGTATCAAGATCGGCATTGGTCAAGCCGTAATGATTGATCGACAGGTCAGCAGGTGCAGGACGCTGCCAGAGCCCCAGCGGGTCAAGCTGGGCCGCCTGGTGGCCACGCATCCGGTAAGCCTGGATCAGTCGCAATACTTCAACTTGCTTCTTCTCATGCTCGCTGCTCACGCTCCCGGCGGAAACCGGCTGAGCGCGGCGCTGGTTCTTTGCCAGCAGCACAAACTGATCGCGAATTGTTGCGTGCGATACATCGGTGGCAGCGTTGCCGTCTGAAGACAACGTCTGAAATTTGGTGCGCCATTCTTCTGGCACAGCGTTAGGGTCGTGCAGGTAGAGCTCATAAAGCTCTTCCACATAGGCAGCGTTACCACCTGAAAGATAGCCGCTGTTCCACATGCGCTGCATCACGCTTTCTTGCATGCTTGGTCACCCTCGATTTGGGGACACCACCGGCGGAAACACCGAGTTTGCTTGCAAAAGGCCAAGTGCAGCGACCAAAACAAGCCACTTAGGATCACGCTGATAGTTCGGGTACCAACCCGAATGCCCCTGCTTGTCTCATTTCTTCAAAATAAGAGCCGCGGCTTTGTAAGTCGCTGCTCAAGTTAAAACTACGGCGCCGGTTGAAGCCTGCGCCGCAGCATTTACGGGCACAACGGTCCTGCTTTATTACAACGTCAGTTACACGCCGCTTTGCAGCAGCATGTTACGGATGTGACCAATGGCCTTAGTCGGGTTCAGGCCTTTAGGACATACGTTGACGCAGTTCATGATCCCGCGGCAGCGGAATACGCTGAACGGGTCATCCAGCGAAGCCAGACGCTCGGACGTCTTGGTGTCACGGCTGTCTGCCAGGAAGCGGTACGCTTGCAGCAGAGCGGCTGGACCCAGGAACTTGTCCGGGTTCCACCAGAAGGACGGGCAAGAAGTCGAGCAGCAAGCGCACAGGATGCACTCGTACAGACCGTCGAGCTTTTCACGTTCTTCAGGGGACTGCAGACGTTCGATGGCCGGAGCCGGCGTGTCGTTCTGCAGGAACGGCTTAACTTTCTCGTATTGCTTGTAGAAGATGCTCATATCGACGACCAGGTCACGGATAACCGGCAAACCTGGCAGAGGACGAACGATCAGCTTGTTGCCTTTGACGACGGCGGACAGCGGCGTGATGCACGCCAGGCCGTTTTTGCCGTTGATGTTCATGCCGTCGGAACCGCACACACCTTCACGGCAAGAGCGACGATAGGAGAAACCTTCGTCCTGCTCTTTGATCAGTGCCAATACATCCAGCACCATCAGGTCTTTACCACCGGTATCGACCTGGAATTCCTGCATGAACGGCGCAGCGTCCTGATCAGGGTTGTAGCGATAAACACTGACTTTCAACATGGCAGCCACCCTTAGTAAGTCCGAATCTTCGGTTCAAAGGTCGGAACTGTCTTCGGCGAGAAGTTCACGGCACGTTTGGTTACGCGCTTGTCACCCGGGAAGTACAGGGTGTGGCACAACCAGTTTTCGTCGTCGCGATCTTCAAAGTCTTCACGCGCGTGAGCACCACGGGATTCTTTACGA
The DNA here is from genome assembly GCF_900215245.1 of Pseudomonas fluorescens. Lineage (GTDB taxonomy): Bacteria > Pseudomonadota > Gammaproteobacteria > Pseudomonadales > Pseudomonadaceae > Aquipseudomonas > Aquipseudomonas fluorescens. The sequence continues at coordinate 4,306,569 of NZ_LT907842.1, read as the reverse complement.
ACCTCGGCGGCGATCGCAGTCGCTTCAGCCACTTCCAACAGGTTTTGCAGCTCAAGGGCTTCGATACGAGCGGTGTTGAACGCCTGGCTCTTATCGTTGATCTTGACGTTGGCGATACGCTTGCGCAGATCGGCCAACTGGGCGATACCCTTCTGCATGTATTCGCCAGTACGGAATACACCGAAGTAGTTCTGCATGCAGTTTTGCAGCTCGCGACGCAGGGTAGCGACGTCTTCGCCATCGGTACGCTCGTTCAGAGCGTTCAGGCGCGCCAGAGCGGCCTCGATATTGGCGTCGGTAGCGTCATCGTATTCGATACCGTCGGTCAGGGCTTTTTCCAGGTGCAGGCCGGCCGCGCGGCCGAACACCACCAGGTCGAGCAGCGAGTTGCCGCCCAGACGGTTGGCACCGTGAACCGATACGCAAGCCACTTCGCCTACCGCGAACAGGCCATGAATGATCTCGTCCACGCCTTCAGCGTTCTGAGTGATCGCCTGGCCATGAATGTTGGTCGGAACACCGCCCATCATATAGTGGCAAGTCGGAACAACCGGAACCGGAGCAACCACCGGGTCAACGTGAGCAAAAGTCTTGGACAGCTCACAGATACCTGGCAGGCGGCTGTGCAGTACTTCTTCGCCGAGGTGATCGAGCTTCAGCAGTACGTGGTCGCCATTCGGGCCACAGCCATTGCCGGCGATGATTTCTTTAACCATCGAACGAGCAACAACGTCACGACCGGCAAGGTCTTTCGCGTTCGGCGCATAACGCTCCATGAAACGCTCGCCGTGCTTGTTGATCAGGTAACCACCTTCACCACGGCAACCTTCGGTAACCAGTACGCCCGCGCCGGCGATACCGGTCGGGTGGAACTGCCACATTTCGATGTCTTGTACCGGCACGCCCGCACGCAGTGCCATGCCGACGCCGTCACCGGTGTTGATCAGGGCATTGGTGGTCGAAGCGTAGATACGACCTGCACCGCCAGTCGCCAGAACAGTAGCCTTGGCGCGGATGTAGGTGGTTTCACCGGTTTCGATGCAGATGGCGATCACGCCGACGAATGCGCCGTCAGCGTTCTTCACCAGATCCACGGCGTAGTATTCGTTCAGGAACGTGGTGCCGGCTTTCAGGTTGCCCTGATAAAGCGTGTGCAGCAGCGCGTGACCGGTACGGTCGGACGCGGCGCAGGTACGGGCAGCCTGGCCGCCTTTACCGTAATCCTTCGACTGGCCGCCGAATGGACGCTGGTAGATACGACCTTGCTCGGTACGCGAGAACGGCAAACCCATGTGGTCCAGCTCGAACACGGCAGCCGGGCCTTCCTGACACATGTATTCGATAGCGTCCTGGTCACCGATGTAGTCGGAACCCTTGACGGTATCGTACATGTGCCAGCGCCAGTCATCGTTCGGATCGGCAGAGGCGATGGCGCAGGTGATGCCACCCTGGGCCGAAACGGTGTGCGAACGCGTCGGGAACACCTTGGTGATCACGGCAGTCTTGTGACCACCCTGAGCCAGCTGGAGCGCTGCGCGCATGCCAGCACCGCCGCCACCAATGATGATGGCGTCGAAGGAAATAGTTGGAATGTTAGCCATGACTCAGATACCCCAAAGAATCTGCACACCCCAGACGAAGTAAGCGAACATCGCGACGCCGCATACTGCCTGGAAGAGGAAACGTACTGCAGTCGCGGACTTGCCCAGCGCCATCGGCGTCAGGTAGTCAGTCGCGATGGTCCACATGCCGACCCAGGCGTGAGCGCCCAGGGCTACAAGTGCCAGCAGACTGAAGATTCGCATCGCATTGTGGGAAAACAGGCCGTGCCATTGCTCATAGCCAATGCCCGGGTTTGCGACGAGGTATCCGATCAGGAAAATGAAATAAGCCGCTAGAACGACCGCAGACACACGCTGCGCCATCCAGTCATAGAGGCCTGAACGCGATAGGTTCGTAACGCTGGTTACCATATCCAAACTCCTGCCAGAACGATCAGCACCACGGAAATGGCGATGATGATTTTCGAGCCCAGGCGGCCGCCTTCCAGCGTCTCACCGATGCCCATATCCATGATCAAGTGGCGCACGCCGGCTACCAGATGATAAAGCAGAGCGGACAGGAGGCCCCATGCTACGAACTTGGCCAGCGGGCTGGTCAAGCATGCCTTCACCTCGGCGTATCCTTCCTCGGAACCCAGGGATTTGCTCAATGCATAAAGCATGATGCCCAAGCCCAGGAACAGGATGATGCCGGAAACACGGTGCAGGAACGACGTAACGCCGGTGATGGGGAGTTTGATGGTCCTTAGGTCTAGGTTTACAGGTCGTTGGCTATTCACGGCTTTTTTTCACACTGAAGAGCCCCTAACAATCAGGGCAAAGTTGTTGGGGAGTGCACTGGTCAGGTAAGCACCACCCAGGGAGTGCGACCCCCAATGAAAGCAAGCCCAAAAGCCCTTGGCGGTCGGTGGCCGAGTATAGACAGTTAGGCTACTAATGACAACGCGCACACCTCACCCTAATAGCTGATTGCGCTGGCGGGATAAAAGGCGTAAATGGCAGTCAATTTCGACGAAAAAGTACGGTTAAAGCCTTCTGGAGCAAGACTTTAGGCAAATTGACATCTGAATTTATCTCACTATAGTGGTGCGGGCCCTGCGTGGGGGGTCTGTCTGATGATTTGAAGCATAAATAGGAGGCCACATGGCTGACAAAAAAGCGCAGTTGATCATCGAGGGCGCAGCCCCCGTCGAGCTGCCCATTTTAACCGGCACCGTTGGTCCCGATGTTATCGACGTACGGGGCCTGACGGCCACGGGCCGTTTCACTTTCGACCCAGGCTTCATGTCGACCGCCTCTTGCGAGTCGAAGATCACCTATATCGACGGCGACAATGGCATTCTGCTGCACCGGGGCTACCCGATCGAGCAACTGGCTGAGAAGTCGGACTACCTGGAAACCTGCTACCTGCTGCTAAATGGCGAACTGCCAACAGCCGAGCAAAAAGCCCAGTTCGTCAGCACCGTGAAGAACCACACCATGGTTCACGAGCAGTTGAAGACCTTCTTCAACGGCTTCCGTCGCGACGCCCACCCGATGGCCGTCATGTGCGGCGTGGTCGGCGCCCTGTCGGCCTTCTATCACGACTCCCTGGACATCAATAACCCGCAGCATCGCGAAATTTCCGCGATCCGTCTGGTTGCCAAGATGCCGACCCTGGCCGCAATGGTTTACAAGTACTCCATGGGCCAGCCCATGATGTACCCGCGCAACGACCTGACGTACGCGGAAAACTTCCTGCACATGATGTTCAACACCCCGTGCGAGATCAAACCGATCAGCCCGGTGCTGGCCAAGGCAATGGACCGGATCTTCATCCTCCACGCCGACCACGAGCAGAACGCCTCCACCTCTACCGTACGTCTGGCCGGCTCTTCGGGTGCCAACCCGTTCGCCTGTATCGCCGCCGGTATCGCCGCACTGTGGGGCCCTGCCCACGGCGGTGCGAACGAAGCCGTATTGACCATGCTCGATGAAATCGGCGATGTCTCGAACATCGACACGTTCATCGCCAAGGCCAAGGACAAGAACGATCCGTTCAAGCTGATGGGCTTCGGTCACCGCGTCTACAAGAACCGCGACCCACGCGCCACCGTAATGAAGCAGACCTGCGACGAAGTGTTGAAGGAACTGGGCATCAAGAACGATCCGCAACTCGAACTGGCCATGCGCCTGGAAGAGATCGCCCTGACCGACCCGTACTTCATCGAACGCTCGCTGTACCCGAACGTCGACTTCTACTCGGGGATCATCCTCAAGGCGATCGGCATTCCAACCAGCATGTTCACCGTGATCTTCGCCCTGGCGCGGACCGTGGGCTGGATCTCCCACTGGAAAGAAATGCTCTCCAGCCCGTACAAGATTGGCCGTCCGCGCCAGCTGTACACCGGCTACGAGTCGCGTGACATCACCAAGCTGGAAGATCGCAAGTAAGCCGTCAGCCGCTTAGTTGCACCGAATAAGGCCTCCTCTGGAGGCCTTATTTGTTTGCGGCAGACGATAACCCGCTACACGCCCGCTGTGGTGGCCTGCGGGCCCGTTGTGGCGAGCAGGCTTGCCCCGTGCTCGGCCGCAGAGCAGCGCCACTGGCGGCCTCAACACAGCGTCCTGTGCCCAGACGCCAGCCTTGATCACTTGCCGACGCTCACCCAGCGAAAGCCGCTTTTATTGATGCGGAATTTAAGAAACAGTTTTGTCGTATCCAGCACCAATAAAAGCCAAAAAAAAACCCCGATCTCACGACCGGGGTATTTTTTTGTAACCGTTACACCCTTAGTGGTTAACCGCCCCACTCGCCCCCAGACCCGTTTGCGAACGCACAAACTGCGGGAAGTACAGCGCACGCTCCTTCTCTGCCGCCGCCGACTTGTCGGTGATGGAGAAGAACCAGATACCGATGAACGCAATGATCATCGAGAACAGCGCCGGGTATTCGTACGGGAAGATGGCTTTTTCGTGGTGCAGGATCGAGACCCAGATGGTCGGGCCAAGGATCATCAGGCCTACGGCACTGATCAAGCCCAGCCAGCCGCCAATCATCGCGCCACGGGTGGTGAGGTTTTTCCAGTACATGGAAAGCAGCAGCACCGGGAAGTTACAGCTGGCAGCAATGGAGAACGCCAGGCCGACCATGAACGCAATGTTCTGGCTTTCGAACAGGATACCCAGGCCGATGGCCAGCACCGCCAGGGCGATGGTGGTGATCTTCGACACGCGAATCTCGTCCTTTTCGTTGGCCTTGCCTTTCTTGATCACGCTGGCATACAGGTCATGGGACACCGCCGAAGCACCCGCCAGGGTCAAGCCAGCAACCACCGCCAGGATGGTGGCAAACGCCACGGCCGAGATGAAGCCCAGGAAGATACTGCCGCCCACCGCGTTGGCCAGGTGCACCGCCGCCATGTTGTTACCGCCCAGCAAGGCGCCTGCCGCATCCTTGAACGCCGGGTTGGTGCTGACCAGCAGGATCGCGCCGAAGCCGATGATAAAGGTCAGGATGTAGAAGTAGCCGATGAAACCGGTGGCATACAGCACGCTCTTACGCGCTTCTTTAGCATCGCTTACGGTGAAGAAGCGCATCAGGATGTGCGGCAGGCCGGCGGTGCCGAACATCAGTGCCAGGCCCAGGGAGAATGCAGAGATCGGGTCTTTCACCAGGCCGCCAGGGCTCATGATCGCTTCACCTTTAGGGTGAACCTTGATCGCCTCGGAAAACAGCATGTTGAAGTCGAAGTTGACGTGCTTCATCACCATCAGCGCCATGAACGAGGCACCGGACAGCAGCAGGACCGCCTTGATGATCTGCACCCACGTGGTCGCCAGCATGCCGCCGAACAGCACGTACATGCACATCAGGATGCCTACCAGGATCACCGCCACATGGTAATCCAGGCCGAACAGCAACTGGATCAGCTTGCCCGCCCCAACCATCTGCGCGATCAGGTAGAACGCCACCACCACCAGCGAGCCACAGGCCGACAGGCTGCGGATCTGGGTTTGCCCCAGGCGATAGGACGCTACGTCAGCAAAGGTGTACTTGCCCAGGTTACGCAGGCGCTCGGCGATCAGGAACAGAATGATCGGCCAGCCCACCAGGAAGCCGATCGAATAGATCAGGCCGTCGTAGCCAGAGGTGAATACCAGCGCGGAAATCCCCAGGAAGGACGCCGCCGACATGTAGTCGCCAGCAATCGCCAGGCCGTTCTGGAAACCGGTGATCTTGCCGCCGGCCGCGTAGTAGTCGGCCGCCGATTTGTTGCGCTTGGACGCCCAGTAGGTGATGCACAACGTCGCGCCGACGAAGGCCACGAACATCAGGATTGCTGCAACGTTCAGCGGTTGTTTGTGCACTTCACCGGTCAATGCGTCCGCCGCCCAAACGGCAGGCGCGAAGACCGAAGCACCGAGTACAGCCAATAGACGACGGATCATTGCGCAGCCTCCTTGAGAATCGCATTGTTCAGGTCGTCAAATTCGCCGTTGGCGCGTCGTACGTAAATCGCAGTCAGGACAAAGGCCGAAACAATCAGCCCGACCCCAATCGGGATTCCCCAGGTGATGGACGAACCGGGGCTGAGCTTGGCCCCCAGTATTTGCGGCCCATAGGCAATCAGAAGAATGAAACCGGAGTACAGCCCGAGCATGATCGCCGAGAGAATCCAGGCGAACCTTTCCCTTTTTCTCACCAGCTCCTTGAAACGCGGGCTGTTTTGAATCGAGAGGTAAATGCTGTCGTTCATTGTTTTTATCCTCGCAGCACAGCTTTTTTATTATTGGAACGTATCCACTGTATGCGGCTGCAGAACAGGTTCCAGACGACCTTAGTATTAGAACGACATGAGTGATCGCGCCAACTTTGAACTGATTAAAGTGACAGCTTTTCTCGCGAAAACGACAAAGCCCGCCTGACGAAAACGCCAGGCGGGCTTCAAAGGTGCTATTTAGACGCTTCGAGGCGTTATTTACCGATCCACTCGGCGACACGCTCTGGGTGCTTGGCAACCCAATCCTTGGCCGCCGCATCAGGTTTGGCGCCCTCTTGAATCGCGAGCATGACCTCGCCGATTTCATCCTTGGAGGCCCACTGGAATTTCTTCAGGAAGGCCGCGACTTCCGGCGCTTTCTTCTCCAGGCCCTTGCTGCCGATGCTGTTGACGGTTTCCGCAGCACCATAAATCCCTTTTGGATCGTCCAGGAAACGCAGTTTCCACTTGGCGAACATCCAGTGTGGTACCCAACCGGTCACCGCAATGGATTCCTGCTTGTCTTCGGCACGGGTCAGCTCGGCGATCATCGCAGCGCCCGAACTGGCTTGCAGTTTGTAGTCCAGGCCATAGGCCTTGATGGCTTCATCGGTCTTGAGCATGACGCCTGAACCGGCATCAATACCGACGATCTTGTTCTTGAAGGTGGTATCGGTCTTGAGGTCTTCGATGGACTTGGCCTTGACGTACTCCGGCACGATCAAGCCAATTTTTGCATCCTTGAAGTTAGGGCCGTAGTCGACCACCTTGTCCTTGTTCTTGGCCCAGTATTCACCGTGGGTCACGGGCAGCCAGGCGGAAAGCATGGCGTCGAGTTTGCCGGTGGCCACGCCCTGCCACATGATCCCGGTGGCAACCGCCTGCAGTTTCACGTCATAACCGAGCTTTTCCTTGATCACCTCTGCCGCCACGTGAGTGGTGGCAACGCTGTCGGACCAGCCGTCTACATAGCCGATGCTCAGGGTTTTGCTGTCGGCGCTGGCCAGTGTGGAGCCCATCGCAACTACCAGAGTGGCAGCTGCGCCCAAGAGTCGTCGCATCTTCATCGTACTTCCCCGAAAGTGCTGCGCCCGACGGATGCCGAGCGACGTCAACCTGTTGTTATGTGGTGCACCGCGCCCCCTTCACGCGCATCGATCCGGCGGCTCAGACATCAGTGGAGTGCTGACACTTCGATCATCAACCTGCCGGGGTCTTGAACCTGCTCTGGCTGCGACCTCAGGTAAGCAAGAAACGACATCACATCGCCAGCAGCACGATTTGTAGAATATGGCGCCAAAATCCCGCCCGAACTTTGCATGTCTAAATTATGCCGCCCCACTGGAACGGGCCAAATCCGGGTAAGATGCGCGCCTTTGCTCCCCCAGATAAGCCGACCATGCCCGCGACTGCCCGCTTCCCTGCCCTGCCCTATTTTTTCGCCTTGATCCTCGGCGTGTTTGCCCTTGTCGGCTATTGGTACGGCCTCGGCCGTCCGGTGGTGTTGCCGGACGTGGCCAGCGCCAGCCACAAAATGCAATGTGCGTCCTATACACCCTTCGACAAAGACCAATCACCGTTCGACCAGCCGTTCAAGCTGCGTCCCGAGCGCATGGACGCCGACCTGGCCTTGCTGGCCACCCGTTTCGAGTGCATTCGCACCTACTCCATGACCGGTTTGGAAGCCCTGCCGGGCATGGCGCGCGAGCATGGGTTGAAGTTAATGGCCGGTGCCTGGGTCAGCAGTGACCCGGTTGCCACCGAAAAAGAAATCGACGAGTTGATCGCGGCGGCCAACGCCAACCCTGACGTGGTCACCGCGGTCATCGTCGGCAACGAAGCCCTGCTGCGTAAGGAAGTCACCGCCAAGCAACTGGTGACGCTGATCCACAAAGTCAAAAGTCAGATCAAACAGCCGGTCACCTATGCCGATGTCTGGGAGTTCTGGCTGCAACACCCGGAAATCGCCCCGGCCGTGGATTTCCTGACCATTCACCTGCTGCCGTACTGGGAGGATGACCCGTCCGGCATCGACCAGGCGCTCAAGCACGTGGGGGATGTACGCCAGACCTTCGGCAACAAGTTCGCGCCCAAAGACGTGCTGATCGGCGAGACCGGCTGGCCCAGCGAAGGTCGCCAGCGCGAAACCGCGGTGCCGAGCCGGGTCAACGAAGCCAAATTCATGCGTGGTTTTGTCGCCATGGCCGAGGCCAACGGTTGGCGCTACAACCTGATCGAAGCCTTTGACCAGCCGTGGAAGCGAGCCAGTGAAGGGGCGGTCGGCGGCTATTGGGGACTGTTTGATGCTGATCGCCAGGACAAGGGCATCCTCGCCGGGCCGGTGAGCAACGTGCCGTACTGGCCGCTGTGGCTGGGCGTGGGCGGGATTATCCTGCTGGGCACCTTGGCCCTCGGCGGCCGCGTTCGCAGCACGCGCGCAGCGCTCATGCTGCCACTGCTCGGAGCGGTCGCCGCCTGCTCAATCGGCACCTGGGCCGAACTGACCCGCGTAACCGCACGCTTCAACGATGAATGGGTGTGGGCAGGCTTGCTGGTCGTGCTGAACCTGCTGGTGCTGGCCCATGCTGCGCTGGCCCTGAGTGCGCGGGAAGGTTGGCGCGAACGGGCATTCAACTGGCTGGAGCAACGCGCAGGCTGGCTGGTGGCAATCGCCGGCTTCGCCGGCGCGGTGATGATGCTCGCACTGGTGTTTGACCCGCGCTATCGCAGCTTCCCGAGTGCGGCACTGGTGTTGCCGGCCCTGGTGTATCTGGTTCGCCCGGTCACCGGGCCACGCCGGGAGATCGCGCTGCTGGCCTTCATTATCGGTGCCGGCATTGCGCCGCAGCTCTATCGCGAAGGGCTGCTGAACCAGCAGGCGTGGGGTTGGGCGGTGGTCAGCGTGATGATGGTTGGAGCGTTGTGGCGTTGCCTGCGGGTGCGTAGGGCTTAAGACCGCTATCGCAGCGTTGCGACGATTCGACAAGCCAGCGCCCACATTTGACCGAGTGCATCCCTGGAATGCGCTCTAATGTGGGAGCTGGCTTGCCTGCGATGAGGCCCTGTCAGGCAACGCGAGGTTTCCTGACCAACCGCAACCCGGCAATCACCACCGCAAACACCGCAAACGTGGTGTTGTACAACGCCAACGCCGGCAAGCCGAACATCATTGCCAACACTGCCAACCCCCACCCTGCTCGACCCGGCACGAAAAACGCCAGCACCGACGTGATCAACGCCGCCCAGCCCAGCACCTTGAAGTGAATCATCAACCCCAGGTTCGAACGCAACTGGCATTCCCAGCGACTGGCCTCATCAACGCAGATACCCACCCACTGGCCATCCTCCATAAAACCGTAGCGTGCGCCATAACTGGCAGCCAACCATAACGGCAGGGCAATAAGCAGCAGGATCAGTGGCAAACGACGGGACATGGGGTACTCCGATAGGCAAAAACGGCGCTCAGCTTAATGCGCCGGCAGCCGTTAGCAAGGCGCATACACACAATTAGTGTCCATCAATGCATGGCAACGTGTATCTTCTGGCTGCTATTACCCCGATTCCGACGTTTTTTTCCGACATTTCGTGCCGAAGGCTGGCACTTCGGTGGCAACGCGGTGGTCATAGCCTGCGAACTTCATTCAGCACGTTTCCTCTTAGGGATTAAGTCATGCTCCGTTCCTTGCGCTGCGCTGCCTTACTCGGCAGCCTTTTTTTGAGTGCGTCAGCACTGGCCGTCGACATCGACCAGGCCAGCTATGGCTTCCCTTTGACGAACCCGTTCGAAGCGACCATTGCCACCACCCCGCCTGACCTTCGGCCCAAATTGCCGTCCAACGACGAGATCAACCAGTCGGATTACACCCTGAACATGCGCCCCGAGCGCGAGTTCAGCCTGCCGGACAATTTCTGGGCGGTGAAGAAACTCACCTACCGCATCGCCAAACAAGACCGTGCCGCGCCGTTGATCTTCCTGATCGCGGGCACCGGTGCGCGATTTGACAGCAGCATCAACGAATACCTGAAAAAGCTGTATTACCAGGCTGGTTACCACGTAGTGCAGTTGTCGTCGCCCACCAGCTTCGACTTCATCAGTGCCGCCTCGCGCTTCGCCACTCCGGGTATCACCCAGGAAGACGCCGAAGACATGTACCGCGTGATGCAAGCCGTGCGCGCGCAAAACGCCTCGCTGCCGGTCACCGACTTCTACCTCACCGGCTACAGCCTGGGCGCCCTGGATGCTGCGTTTGTCAGCAAGCTGGACGAGACCCGCCGCAGCTTCAACTTCAAGAAAGTGCTGCTGCTCAACCCGCCGGTCAACCTCTACACCTCGATCACCAACCTCGACAAGCTGGTACAGACCGAGGTCAAGGGCATCAACAACACCACCACCTTCTATGAGCTGGTACTGGCCAAGCTGACCCGCTACTTCCAGCAAAAAGGCTACATCGACCTTAATGACGCCCTGCTCTACGACTTCCAGAACTCCAAGCAGCACCTGACCAACGAACAGATGGCGATGCTGATCGGCACCTCGTTCCGTTTCTCGGCGGCCGACATTGCGTTTACCTCGGACCTGATCAACCGCCGTGGCCTGATCATTCCGCCCAAATACCCGATCACCGAAGGCACCAGCCTCACGCCGTTCCTCAAGCGTGCGCTGCAGTGCGACTTTGACTGCTACCTCACCGAACAAGTGATCCCGATGTGGCGCGCGCGCTCCGATGGCGGCAGCCTGCTGCAACTGGTCGACCAGGTCAGCCTCTATGCGCTTAAGGACTACCTGCACAACAGCCCGAAAATCGCGGTGATGCACAATGCCGACGACGTGATTCTCGGCCCTGGCGACCTCGGTTTCCTGCGTAAAACCTTCGGCGATCGCTTGACCGTCTACCCGTTGGGCGGCCACTGCGGCAACCTCAATTACCGCGTCAACGCCGACGCCATGCTGGAGTTCTTCCGTGGCTAAATATCTTCTGCTGCTCGCCGCCCTGATGTGCGCGGGCGTCGCCAATGCCGACAACAGCAAGGCCCACGAACCGGTCAAGGTTGACGCCGACGGCTTCAAGGAGCCGCTGACCAAGCTCAAGTTCAACCCGGGCCTGGACCAGCGCGAGTTCGAGCGTTCGTCGCTCACTGCGCTCAATGTCTACGACCCGTTGGAGTCGTGGAACCGCCGCGTGTACCACTTCAACTACCGCTTCGACCAATGGGTATTCCTGCCGGTGGTCAATGGCTACACCTACGTCACCCCAAGTTTCCTGCGTACCGGCGTGAGCAATTTCTTCAACAACCTGGGCGACGTGCCCAACCTGTTGAACAGCCTGCTGCAACTCAAGGGCCACCGCTCCCTGGAAACCACCGGGCGTCTGCTGCTCAACACCACCATCGGCGTCGCCGGCCTGTGGGACCCGGCTACCGCCATGGGCCTGCCACGCCAGAGCGAAGACTTCGGCCAGACCCTGGGCTTCTACGGCGTGCCCGGCGGCGCGTACCTGGTACTGCCGATCTTCGGCCCCTCGAACCTGCGCGACACCACCGGCCTGATCGTCGACTACAGCGCAGAAACCGAGGTCAACTTCCTCAACGTGTCCAAGGTCAGCGAAAACCACCCGGAAATCTGGGCCTTGCGCGCCGTCGACAAGCGCTACCAGACCAGCTTCCGCTACGGTCAAATGAACTCGCCGTTCGAGTATGAAAAGGTGCGCTACATCTACACCGAATCGCGCAAGTTGCAGATCGCCGAGTAACACTCGTTGCAGGAGCTGGCTTGCCAGCTCCTGCAATCAGACACCCCGCTGACACCACGTCTGCCAGGTAAACCGCAACTGCAGCAGCGCCGCCCTGGCCATTTGCCGATCCAGCTCCGCCAACACCGACGACCGCTCAAGCACGTCCAACAGCGCAGTGCTTGGCGCATCCAGCAGCGCTGCCTGATCCACGCCAGGCCCACCCTGCTTGAGCACAACCGCCCACTGCCGCAGATAATCATCGCGCACACTGGCCAACGCGCCTTGGCTGCTCGATAAACTCGCGCGCAACTCCAGCAACTCATCGCCCAAGTCCAGCCCCAGCAGGCCGTTATCCCAATGGGTACGACGCTCGGCAGGCAACGTGTCGCTATAACGCGACAACCGAATCAGGCGGTCCGCCATACGCCCGCCAAACCAGCTTTCGGCCTGCTCCAAGGGGCGCGACGTCAACTGCGCCAGGTCAAACAATGAGGCCGTGAACATCCGCCGATAATGGCGCTCACCCGGGTTGAGCGGGATCAGGCGAAACACCACCACGGCAATACCGACACCCACCAGCGTGGCGATAGCTTTGTTGAGGAAGGCGGCGATGTCGTACGTCATCAGGTTGCTCGGCCCGACGTTATTGACGAAGAAGATGCAGAACGCCGAAGCGCTGGCCGCCAGGTTTGCCCGGCTCATGCACAGCGAGGCAAAAAATAGCGGTACGCCCAAGGCCATGCACAGCAACGGGAAACCATCAAACCCAGGCAGCAAAGCAAACCGTACACACCCGGCCACCGGAATCGACAGCGCGATGCCTTTGAGAAAATTCAGGCTTGAGGCGGAGGGATTTTCCCGCGCAGCAAACAGGCTCAATACCACACCGCTGATCGACACCGCGCCCAGCCCCGAAGGCCATGCGGTAAACATCCAGAATGCCGCAACGGCCAGGAAGGCTAATGCACTGCGCACTCCACCGAGTACACCCTGCTCGATATCCCGATGCCAGGACAGTGCCCCCGGTGCACCCGGTGGCACCCTGCCCGTCTCGACAGCCGCCAGGGTCAGCGCCCCCACGTTCACCAACCGCAGGACCTGGGCCAATTGCATCAGGCAAAAGTTCGCCTCGGGGCTCAGACGTGGATCGGCAAGCGCCAAAGTAAGGCGACGTGAGAGCTCAGGCAGCGCCTCGTGCCGCTCTTGTCGCAAGGTGGCGGCCACGTCTTCCACCCATGTCGTAACAAAGGACGCGTCGTCCAGCATCATCCGTTGCCGCGCCACACCCCGTGCCGCACGTAACAACCCAAGCACATCCCGACTGAGCACCCGCAACGCCTGAGAGCGCCGCCGTCCCTTGGGGCCTTCAAACCAGGCATGGTCGCGCTGGGCGTCCACCGCGACCAAGCGGCCCAACGCCTCCAGCAAGCCCTTGCGCTGATCCGTTCCCTGCAGCTCCGAGGCCGCGGCGCGCATTCCCGCCTGCCAGGCGGCGCGCCCTTGAACCGCCAGGGTCTGCTCAACCCGGCGCGGCCATAAAATCGTGCTGGCGATAGACGCGCAGAGAATCCCCAGGCTGATTTCCTGACAGCGCGCCACTGCCTCATCGAACACGCCCAGCGGCGCGGCGGTCGCCGGCAAGGCAATAATCGCCGTGGTGTAGCCCGCCAGCACAAACCCATAGGCGGCGTGATTGCGCAGCAGCGACGCCCCCGTCGTACACAACGCCAGCCATAACGCCATGCACAGCAGGAACAGCAACGGCGCCTGACCGCAAACCCCGATCATCACGAGCGAAGCCACGGCGCCGACAAACGTGCCCAGCAACCGATAGGCGCCCTTGGCCAGGACCATGCCGCTGGTCGATTGGCCAACGATAAACACCGTGGTCAACGCCCATTGCGGCTGCTGCAGGTCGAAGCAAAAGGCCAGATACAACGCGACCCCGCCGGCGATGATGTTGCGCGACGCAAACAGCAGATCGACCCGCGAGGGCACCAGGGTGGCTTGCCAGAAATCCGGGAGTTGAAACGTGAAAGGCTTCATTCAGCGAACACATAGATAGCTAGCTAATGATTAGCATCGTATCTATATTCACGCACATTGCCAATCGCACGTTGCTGGGCGTTTGATTTTGATTTCGAACACGACCACTCGTCGTATCCTCCAGGCGTCGGCCGACGGCGCTGCCTGATCGTAAGGCTTCGACGGCAGGAAAGCTGCCATCAAAAACCCTGTAAAAGCCATCACTTAGCCATACCCCGTAATCAACGGTGATGGCCGTCAAAAAACAGCCTCTAAAGGCTGACTCCTAAACGCTATAACTGTTCGGGCCAAGCAAGCGAATTGGTTGAGTGTGTTCATTGCCAATACCCGGCATTAAACCTATAACTCCCCTACCTCTTTTTCAGGGGCAATACCTCGAATAACCGAGGCACTAAAACATTGATTTAAACAACCAAGCCGGTTTCACCCGTGGTGAACTTTTGCGACCCTGACGGACCGCCGTCCGTGATTGAATCGCGCCAACAGTTAGTGACTGCTTTCATAAGGAAATGACCAAATGAAAACACTTAGTGCAATGCCCGCCCACGTCAAAGACGTCCGCTTATTCTCCGAACAGCTGCAAGAAGCGCATAGCTTCTTTGGTGATACAGCCCTCAAGGACATTCAACTTAAGGACGCCGACAACCCCTACGCCGATACCGACGGGCTCATTGAGTTCATTATCGGCAACGAGTTGATCGAAGATCCGGAGGTCATGAAAAAGATCAGCGAGCTGAAAAAATACTTGATCGGCATGACCTCTGTCGTCACCAATTATGTTCAGCGCAAAGCCGAAGCCGAGGGGGAGCAGTACAAAACCGACGTAGCGCTCTGGAGCCTGGCGCTGTCAAAACTCCCGCTGATGGGCCCGAGCAAAATCGATGAGCAATCCTATTCGCGGCATATCCGTGGGGTCAGCATTGCCGCCGACTTCGTCAACTTCATATTGGATATCGTCGCCTCACAAGGCACCAGTGCCCTGAAGAGTTTTGAGAAGTTTATGGCCAAGCAGGGAGACGCCTTGCGTTTCGGCGTCGAAAACAACAAAGACTTCTATAAAACCATTACCGTGGGTGTTTCCGTCGAAGTGTTCAAAGTCGGCGCCAATATCGTCTATATTCCAAAAATCAAACAGTACCGTGTCAACTTTGATAGAAACAACTCGAAATTTTCATCCGCCTGCGCCAGCGCCGAGTTTGTCGACATCAACTTCTCTTACAAATACGGTGCCAACGTCTTTGACTACGAGGCCCTTGAAGACCCTGCGGTTAAAAAAGACTTCGATGAGTTTCTGCGTAAACAACGCAAATCCCAAATTGAAGAAGCATCAACGTTCTTCGATGATGATTTCCCGGTAAAAAAACCAACCTCTACACTTGCCAGTAAAGCTGGCTAGTTACGGTGCAACACCGCCACGGCCAATGAAGGCAAGACTTTCATTGGCCGTCTTATTCATTACTGCACAGCTTGCCATCCCCCGCCCAGGCTCTGGATCAACGCCACACTCCCCTGACTCAACTGCCCTTGGGTATCGCGCCAATTCTGCTCTGCCTGCAACAACACCCGCTGTTGGGTCAGCACTGTCTCCCGGCTGACCGTCCCCGCACGCAACTGCGCCTCCTGACGCCCAAACAGCGGCTGAAATACGTTCAGCATCAACACAGACAAAGTCAGCTGCAACCCCCAATGTACAAGGGTGCGGCGAGATTCTTGAGCGCTGCGCAAGGCCGGTGCTACCATGCCCGACCGCCTGTCTTGGCAAGGATATTCCTGGTTTATGAGCACCATTCGCGAGCGCAATAAAGAACTGATCCTGCGGGCGGCCAGCGAGGAGTTTGCCGACAAGGGCTTCGCCGCGACCAAAACCAGCGATATCGCCGCCAAAGCCGGGCTGCCCAAGCCCAACGTCTATTACTACTTCAAGTCCAAGGACAACCTCTACCGCGAGGTGCTCGAAAGCATTATCGAACCGATCCTGGCCGCGTCCACCCCATTCAATCCGCAGGGCGAACCTTCGGTGGTGTTGAGCAACTACATCCGCTCGAAAATCCGCATCTCCCGCGACCTGCCGTTTGCCTCCAAGGTATTCGCCAGCGAAATCATGCACGGCGCGCCGCACCTCACCGCCGACCAGGTCGAACAGCTCAACGCCCAGGCCAAGCACAATATCGACTGCATCCAAAGCTGGGTGGATCGCGGCTTGATCGCGCCCATTGACCCCAATCACTTGATGTTCAGCATCTGGGCGGCGACGCAGACGTATGCGGATTTTGATTGGCAAATTTCCGCGGTGACCGGGAAAGCCAAGCTGGATGACGCCGACTACGAGGCGGCGGCGCAGACGATTATTCGGTTGGTGCTTAAAGGGTGTGAGCCGGACTGATAGTCCGCGGTGTAGCCAAGATTCGCGAGCAAGCCCGCTCCCACACTTTCCCATGCCAGACACAAAATGTATGAGCGCCCCAGGACCAATGTGGGAGCGGGCTTGCTCGCGAAAGCGCCCTCCCAGACACATCCTGAACAACGCCAGGCAATCATCTACGGACTCCTCAATCTAGCCTCTCAGGACACCACTTGAAGAGAGGCAAAGGAATGCCTTATCCAGCTGCTTCACATCGCCTGCGCATCGGGCGATTCAGCGAATCCAACCGTATCTACCTGATCACTACCAACACCCACGAACGCATACCGATATTCAATGACTTTCATCTGGGTCGCTTGGTGGTCTGGCAATTCAGGCTCGCTCAATACCAAAGGCTGGCAAACTCCCTGGCATGGGTGGTGATGCCTGACCACTTTCACTGGTTGATTGAACTGCAGAAGGGCTCATTGGGAGACCTGATGTGCCAGGTGAAGTCCAAAAGCACTCGAACCGTGAATGGCGCTACGGGCCGCAAGGGTCGGCTATGGCAAACCAGTTTTCATGACAGAGCGCTGCGCAAAGACGATGACTTGGTGAAGATGGCTCGGTATGTCGTGGCTAATCCGTTAAGAGCGGGATTGGTGGAGCGGATTGGCGACTATCCGCTGTGGGATGCGGTTTGGGTTTAGGTCCGGGACCGAGTTGCCCCTTTCGCGAGCAAGCCCGCTCCCACATTTGACTGCATTCCAAGGCTTGAACTCAGTCAAATGTGGGAGCGGGCTTGCTCGCGAAGAGGCCCGCCCAGTCACCTCACATCAAGCCGAAACCCCCGCATCCGCCAACAACCCCACCCCCTCAATTGCCGTAATCGCGCATTGCTCGTCAATATCCGAGGTGTCCCCGCTGATCCCGATCGCGCCGAGCACCACACCCTTCTGATCACGAATCAACACCCCGCCCCGCGCAGGCACCACGCTGCCCTGCCCCAGGCTGTTCAACGCCGCGATAAAGGCCGGGCGTTGCTGCGCGTCCAACGCCAGCAAACGCGAGCCCTTGCCCAGGGCGATCGCGCCCCAGGCCTTGCCAATCGCGATTTGCGGGCGCAGCAGGCTGGCGCCGTCTTCGCGCTGCAGGGTGACCAAGTGGCCGCCACTGTCGAGCACCGCAATGGTGAGCGGCGCGGCGGAAATGGTGCGGCCTGCGGTGATGGCCTGACCGGCCAGGTTGACTGCGAGTTTCAAGGTTAAAGCGCTCATAGCTGCCGTCCTTATCTTGTTATGGGTAAAGCGGTGGAGGTCTGATTGATCAGAAGCTCGATCAAACAAATAGAACACAATGACATTTGTTTTTGTATACAATATTTTCGCAAAAAGGCCCCATACGTCGAAAAAAGCCGTTCCGACGAACGCAAAGATCAATGAATGAAATGGATTGACCTACGCCGCTCGCCGTGAATACACTTTGGACAGACACCACTTGTATACAATTACAAAACGCAAGAGGCACCAAAACCATGAGCAAAATGAGAGCAATCGAAGCCGCAGTCCTCGTGATGCGCCGTGAAGGGGTCGACACCGCCTTCGGTATCCCGGGCGCCGCGATCAACCCGCTGTATTCGGCCTTGCAGAAGGTCGGTGGCATCGATCACGTCCTTGCTCGCCACGTTGAAGGCGCCTCGCACATGGCCGAGGGCTACACCCGCACCAAGGCCGGCAACATCGGCGTGTGCATCGGTACGTCGGGCCCGGCGGGCACCGACATGGTCACCGGCCTGTACAGCGCCTCGGCCGACTCGATCCCGATTCTCTGCATCACCGGCCAAGCCCCGCGTGCACGCATGCACAAGGAAGATTTCCAGGCGGTCGATATCACCAGCATCGTCAAGCCAGTGACCAAGTGGGCGACCACCGTCCTCGAACCCGGCCAGGTGCCCTACGCGTTCCAGAAAGCTTTCTATGAAATGCGCTCCGGCCGCCCCGGCCCGGTGCTGATCGACCTGCCGTTTGACGTGCAGATGGCCGAGATTGAATTCGACATCGACGCCTACCAGCCACTGCCGCTCGCTAAACCGCTGGCCACGCGCATCCAGGTCGAAAAAGCCCTGGCGCTGCTCGACCAGGCCGAGCGCCCGTTGCTGGTGAGCGGCGGCGGCGTGATCAACGCCGACGCCAGCGAACTGCTGGTGGAGTTCGCCGAGCTGACCGGCATCCCGGTGATCCCGACCCTGATGGGCTGGGGCACGATCCCGGACGACCACCCGCTGATGGTGGGCATGGTCGGCCTGCAAACCTCGCACCGATATGGCAACGCGACGATGCTCAAATCGGACGTGGTGCTGGGCATCGGTAACCGCTGGGCCAACCGCCACACCGGTTCGGTGGAGGTGTACACCGAAGGGCGCAAATTCATTCATGTGGACATCGAGCCGACGCAAATCGGCCGCGTGTTCACGCCGGACCTGGGCATCGTCTCCGACGCCGGTTCCGCACTGACGATGTTCATTGAAGTGGCCCGCGAGTGGAAAGCCGCCGGCAAGCTCAAGGACCGCAGTGCCTGGCTGCATGACTGCCAGCAGCGCAAGGCCACCCTGCACCGCAAAACCCACTTCGACAACGTGCCGGTCAAGCCGCAACGGGTGTACGAAGAGATGAACCAGGTGTTCGGCAAAGACACCTGCTACGTCAGCACCATCGGGCTGTCGCAGATTGCCGGCGCGCAATTCCTGCACGTCTACAAGCCGCGCCACTGGATCAACTGTGGCCAGGCCGGCCCGCTCGGCTGGACCATTCCCGCAGCCCTCGGTGTGGTCAAGGCTGACCCGAGCCGCAAGGTGGTGGCGTTGTCCGGCGACTATGACTTCCAGTTCATGATCGAAGAACTGGCCGTGGGCGCGCAGTTCAAACTGCCGTACATCCACGTGGTGGTGAACAACTCCTACCTGGGTTTGATCCGTCAGGCCCAACGCGGGTTTGAAATGGATTACTGCGTGCAGTTGTCCTTCGACAACCTCAACGCCCCGGAACTCAACGGGTATGGCGTAGACCACGTCGCCGTCGCCGAAGGCCTGGGGTGCAAGGCCCTGCGGGTGTTCGAGCCGGGCCAGATCCAGCCGGCCCTGCGCAAGGCCCAGGAAATGATCGAGGAATTCAAGGTTCCGGTGATCGTTGAGATTATTCTGGAGCGCGTGACCAATATTTCCATGGGCACCGAGATCAACGCCGTCAACGAATTCGAAGATCTGGCACTGGTCGGCAACGATGCGCCGACTGCCATTTCCCTGCTCGACTAAGGAGAACCCTATGCCGCGTTTTGCCGCCAACCTGTCCATGCTGTTTACCGAACAGGACTTTCTTGCCCGTTTCAAAGCGGCTGCCGATGCTGGCTTTCAAGGTGTCGAGTACCTGTTCCCGTACGAATTCAGCTCCGCCGAGATCAAGGCGCAGCTTGACGCCAACGGCCTGACCCAAGTGCTGTTCAACCTGCCGGCAGGTGACTGGGCCAAGGGCGAACGCGGCCTGGCGTGCCACCCGGACCGCGTCGAAGAGTTCCGTGCCGGGGTCAAGCTCGCCATCGCCTACGCCCAGGTGCTCGGCAACACGCAGATCAACTGCCTGGCGGGCATCCGTCCGCAAGGCGTTGACGACGAGACCCTGGAAAAAACCTTTGTCGCCAACCTCAAGTACGCGGCCGACAAGCTGCAAGCGGTGGGCATCAAGCTGGTGATGGAAGCGATCAACACCCGCGATATCCCGGGCTTCTACTTGAACAACACGGCACAGGCCCTGTCGATTCGCGAGCAGGTGGGCAGCGCCAACCTGTTCCTGCAATACGACATCTACCACATGCAAATCATGGAAGGTGATTTGGCCCGGACCATGGCTGCGCACCTGGGTGAAATCAACCACATCCAGCTGGCAGACAACCCGGGGCGCAACGAACCGGGGACCGGTGAGATCAACTACCGCTTCCTGTTCGAGCATTTGGACCGCATCGGTTACACCGGTTGGGTCGGCTGTGAATACAAGCCGTTGACCACCACCGAAGCGGGATTGAGCTGGCTCAAGACCCACAACGCCATCTAACAGACGCACCACCGAACGGTGCGGGTGCTGGCTTGCCGGCGATGCTGACACTGCGGCGTCCCCGGCATAACCCGTGGATGCCATCGCAGGCGAGCCAGCTCCCACCGCAGAGCTTCGGTGTTTGGCAGACCCGAGACAGGCCTGCCCACCTAATAACAAGAGGATTTTGATCATGGCTAAAATCGGCTTTATCGGCACCGGCATCATGGGCCAACCCATGGCCGCCAACCTGCAGAAAGCAGGTCACCAATTGTTCCTGTCCGAACACCACGGCAAGGCCCCGCAAGCGCTGATCGACGCCGGCGCCGTGGCCCTGACCAACCCGCAGCAAGTGGCGCAGGAAGCCGAATTCATCATCGTGATGGTGCCCGACACCCCACAGGTCGATGACGTGCTGTTCCGCACCGACGGTGTTGCCGCCGGGTTGTCGCCGAACAAGGTGGTAATCGACATGAGTTCGATCTCCCCCACCGCCACCAAGGCCTTCGCCGCCAAGATCAACCAGACCGGCGCGCACTACCTCGATGCACCGGTGTCCGGCGGTGAAGTCGGCGCCAAGGGCGGCACCTTGAGCATCATGGTCGGTGGCGAGCCGCAGACGTTTGAACGCGCCCTGCCGCTGTTCCAGAGCATGGGCAAGAACATCACGCTGGTCGGTGGCAATGGCGATGGCCAGACCGCCAAAGTGGCCAACCAGATCATCGTCGCACTGAACATCCAGGCCGTGGCCGAAGCACTGCTGTTCGCCTCGAAAAACGGTGCCGACCCGGCCAAGGTGCGCGAAGCGCTGATGGGCGGCTTCGCTTCCTCGAAGATCCTTGAAGTGCACGGCGAGCGGATGATCAAGGGCACCTTCGATCCGGGCTTTCGCATCAACCTGCACCAGAAGGATCTGAACCTGGCGTTGGCCGGTGCCAAAGAGCTGGGGATCAACCTGCCGAACACCGCCGGTACGCAGCAGGTGTTCAGTACGTGCACGGCGATTGGCGGCGGCAATTGGGACCACTCCGCGCTGATCAAGGGCCTGGAGCATATGGCCAACTTTTCGATTCGCGATCAATAAGCCACACCGCTCCCACCTTTGAAATGCGGTCGAATGTGGGAGCGGGCTTGCTCGCGAAAGCGGTAGGTCAGTCAGCATGGATATTGAATGAAAGACTGCATTCGCGAGCAAGCCCGCTCCCACCTTTGATTGCATTCCAAGTCTGAAATTGATCCATCTCTAATAACAAAAATCCCCGGGAGCCCGCTTATGTCGGTCGATCCGCAACACCTGCTTCGCGAGCTGTTTGCCACAGCCATCGACGCCGCCCACCCCCGGCATGTCCTTGAACCTTATCTGCCCGCTGACCGCACAGGCCGGGTGATCGTGATCGGCGCCGGCAAAGCCGCAGCCGCCATGGCACTCGTCGTCGAGAACGGCTGGCAAGGCGAAGTCACCGGCCTGGTGGTCACCCGCTACGGCCACGGCGCGCCGTGCAAAAAAATCGAAGTGGTCGAGGCCGCTCACCCGGTGCCGGATGCCGCCGGCCTGGCGGTGGCCACGCGTGTGCTGGAACTGATCAGCCACCTGGGTGAAGACGACCGGGTGATTTTCCTGCTGTCCGGCGGTGGCTCGGCCTTGCTGGCGCTGCCCGCCGAAGGCATCACCCTGGCCGACAAGCAAGCCATCAACAAAGCGCTGCTTAAATCCGGCGCGACCATTGGCGAGATGAATTGCGTGCGCAAACACCTCTCGGCCATCAAGGGCGGCCGATTGGCCAAAGCCGCATGGCCCGCGACGGTGTACACCTACGCAATTTCCGACGTGCCGGGCGACCAGGCCACCGTCATCGCCTCCGGCCCCACCGTCGGCGACCCGAGCACGTCGCAACAAGCCCTGGCAATTCTCAAGCGCTACGGGATCGACGCGCCCGCCTCAGTGCGCAGCTGGTTGCAGAGCCCAGCCTCGGAAACCGTCAAACCCGGCGACCCGGTGCTGGCCCGCAGTCACTTCCAGTTGATCGCCCGCCCGCAGCAATCCCTGGAAGCGGTGGCGGTGAAAGTACGCCAGGCCGGGTTCAGCCCGCTGATCCTCGGCGACCTCGAAGGCGAAGCGCGGGACGTGGCCAAGGTACACGCCGGCATTGCCCGGCAGATCGTGCTGCATGGCCAGCCATTGGCGGCGCCGTGCGTGATTCTGTCCGGCGGTGAAACCACCGTCACCGTGCGCGGCAACGGCCGTGGCGGGCGCAACGCCGAATTCCTGCTGAGCCTGACCGACAGCCTGAAAGGCCTGCCCGGCGTGTACGCCCTGGCCGGGGACACCGACGGCATTGACGGTTCGGAAGACAACGCCGGGGCGATCATGACCCCGACCAGCTACGCCCGCGCCGAGGCCTTGGGCTTGTCGGCCAGCGACGAGCTGGATAACAACAATGGCTACGGCTATTTCGCCGCGCTCGACGGTTTGATCGTTACCGAGCCGACGCGCACCAACGTCAATGACTTCCGCGCCATCCTGATTCTCGAGACTGCCCACCATGACGCCTGACAAGAAGGTCAAAATCCTCGCCACCCTCGGCCCCGCCACCGACGGCATCGATGACATCCGCGAGCTGGTGCAAGCCGGGGTGAATATCTTCCGCCTCAACTTCAGCCACGGCGACCATGCCGATCACGCCCAGCGCTACCAGTGGATTCGCCAAGTGGAGCGCCAGCTGAATTACCCGCTGGGCATCCTGATGGACCTGCAGGGGCCAAAATTGCGGGTCGGGCAGTTTGCCGAGGGCAAGGTGCAACTGGTGCGCGGCCAGGCCCTGCGCCTGGACCTGGACCCGACACCGGGCGATCAGTGCCGGGTCAACCTGCCGCACCCGGAAATCATCGCCGCGCTGGAGCCGGGCATGGACCTGCTGTTGGACGACGGCAAGTTGCGCCTGCGGGTCATCACCAAACACGCCGGGGCCATCGACACCACCGTGCTGAATGGCGGCGAATTGTCCGACCGCAAAGGCGTGAATGTCCCACAAGCCCTGTTGGAACTCAGCCCATTGACCGCCAAAGACCGCCGCGACCTGAGCTTCGGCCTGGAGCTGGGTGTGGACTGGGTGGCGCTGTCATTCGTACAACGCCCGGAAGATATCCGCGAGGCCCGCGAGCTGATCGGTGACAAGGCGTTTCTGATGGCCAAAATCGAAAAACCCTCAGCCGTGCAGCGCTTGCAGGCAATCGCCGAACTGAGCGATGCAATCATGGTGGCCAGAGGCGACCTGGGTGTTGAAGTGCCCGCCGAAAGCGTGCCGCAAATCCAGAAAGACATCATCAGCACCTGCCGCCAATTGGGCAAACCGGTGGTCGTGGCCACGCAGATGCTCGAATCCATGCGGTTTTCTCCAGCACCGACCCGCGCCGAAGTGACGGATGTGGCCAATGCCGTGGCCGAAGGCGCGGACGCGGTGATGCTGTCGGCGGAAACCGCCTCGGGCGAATACCCGCTGGAAGCCGTGCAGATGATGAGCAAGATCATCCGCCAGGTGGAAAACGGCCCGGATTACCAAACGCAACTGGACGTGAGCCGGCCCAAGGCCGACGCCACGGTGTCGGACGCGATCAGCTGCGCGATCCGGCGTATCAGCAGCATCCTGCCGGTGGCGGTGCTGGTGAACTACAGCGAGTCCGGCAGCTCCAGCCTGCGCGCGGCGCGGGAGCGCCCGGTGGCCCCGATCCTCAACCTTACGCCGAACCTGTCCACCGCCCGGCGTTTGAGCCTGGCGTGGGGCGTGCATTCGGTGGTCAATGATCGGCTGCGCCAGGTGGATGAGGTGTGTTCCACCGCGCTGGAAATTGCCCAGGCCCAAGGGATGGCGCAGCGCGGGGATACGTTGGTGATTACTGCGGGGGTGCCGTTTGGGCAGCCGGGGTCGACCAACTCGCTGCGCATCGAGACGTTGATCTAGCGCCTGTAAGGGCCCCTTCGCGAGCAAGCCCGCTCCCACATTTTGATCACTGTTCGACATGACAACTCGGTCGAATGTGGGAGCGGGCTTGCTCGCGAAGGGGGCAACTCGGTCCCTCAGACTCACTCACCATGCCCAACCAACCCTGCCCCGACTGGGCTGAAGCCCTGCTCAATGGCTTCAGCCAGATCTTCCTGCAGCGCCAGCCGCTGTGCGGCCTGCTGTGCCTGCTGGCCATCCTGATCGGCGCCCCGACCTTGCTCGGCGGGGCACTGTTGGGTGGCGTGGCCGGGTTGCTCACGGCCCAGCGCCGGGGCTATCCCAAGGCGGAACGTCAGGCCGGCCTTTATAGTTATAACGGTGTGCTGCTGGGCTTGTTGATCAGCCAGCATTTCGCTTGGTCGGCCTTATTGCCGCCGTTGATCCTGGCGTGCGGCGGCCTGAGTGCGATGCTCACGCGGCAATGGTTAAAACATGCCCGCCAGCCGGATGACTTGTCTGCGTACACCGCGCCCTTCGTCGGCCTGGGTTGGCTGCTGATCGGCAGCGCGCCTCAACCTACGTTCGCCCTGGTTGCGCCCGACGTTCTGTCTGTGGTCAGTGCGCCCTTTACCGGCCTTGCGAAAGTCATGCTGCTGGACCAACCACTGGCGGGAGTCTTGATTGCCGTCGGCCTGGTGTTGGCCAACCGTCGCGCCGCCCTGTGGGCCTTGATTGGCGCCACCGCCGGCGTGCTGGTCGCTTTACTGCTCGATGAACCCGCCAGCGCCCTCCTCGGCCTGTACAGCTACAACCCGGCCCTGGCAGCACTGGCCTTGAGCCAATCTCGCCGCCAGCCGTGGCTGCCACTGTTGGGTATCCTGCTGGCGATCATCCTCACGCCGGGGTTTGCCGCCTTGCACCTGCCTGCGCTGACTGCGCCGTTTATCCTCGCCTGCTGGCTGGTGCGCGCCACGCAGCGGATGTTCAAAGCCCGCGTGGACAGCCCGTTCGAATCCCCCTAGGCTTGCTCGATATTCGATTCAGGCGGGTTTTATGGACAGCAACAGCGACTGGCGTCAGCGCCTCTATGTCATGGTATTCCAGAGCGACACCGCAGCCGGGCGGCGCTTTGACGGCATCCTGCTACTGATCATTCTTGCCAGCATTGTGATCGTGATGCTCGACAGCATCGACGAAATCCACCAGAACTATGCCGATGTGCTGGCCTACATCGAATGGGGCTTCACCGTTATCTTCGCCATTGAGTACGGCTTGCGGCTGTACTGCTCGCCCAAACCGTTGCGCTATGCCTTCAGCTTTTATGGCCTGGTGGACTTGCTGGCCATCGTGCCGGGCATCCTCGCGCTGTATTACAGCGACGCCCAATACCTGCTGATCATCCGCATCATTCGGATGCTGCGGATTTTCCGCGTGCTCAAGCTCAGCCCCTACCTCAAGCAAGCCAACTACCTGATGGCGGCGCTGCGCGGCAGCAAACAGAAGATCGTGGTGTTCCTGGTCAGCGTGTGCACCCTGGTGACGGTATTCGGCACCCTGATGTATGTGATTGAAGGCCCGGAACACGGGTTCACCAGCATTCCCAAGGGCATCTATTGGGCGATCGTGACCCTCACCACCGTAGGCTTTGGCGACATCGTGCCGAAGACCCCGCTGGGCCAGGTGATTTCGTCGCTGGTGATGATCACCGGTTACTCGATCATCGCCGTGCCCACCGGGATTTTCACCGCCGAGCTGGCCAGTGCAATGCGCGGTGAACAACTGCAACACGCCTGCCCGGTGTGCAAGAAAGACAGCCACGAACCCAACGCGGCATTTTGCTCGCGCTGCGGCAGTAACTTGTTTCATAAAGTGGAATAAGCAAAGTTCGTTTTAATCTTTAAACGTCTATGCAAGCCCGGCTATAGTCGCTGGCAAATTGCCCTCACTCAATCAACAACCTTCTCGAACAACAAGGAATGAGCAGTGAAAAAACTTGTTAGCGCGTCTCTCCTGGCCGCCGGCCTAGCCCTGGCGGGCGCCGTTCAGGCCGCCCCCGTCACACTGCTCAACGTCTCGTATGACGTAATGCGCGATTTCTACAAGGACTACAACGCCGCCTTCCAGAAACACTGGGAAGCCGAGCACCCCAACGACAAACTGACCCTGCAAATGTCCTTCGGCGGCTCCAGCAAACAGGCCCGTTCCGTGATCGATGGCCTGCCGGCTGACGTCATCACCATGAACATGGCCACCGACATCAACGCCCTGGCGGACAACGGCAAACTGGTGCCGGACAACTGGGTGACCCGCCTGCCGAACAACAGCGCGCCGTTCACCTCGGCCACGGTGTTCATCGTGCGTAAAGGCAACCCGAAAGCCCTGAAAGACTGGCCGGATTTGCTCAAGGATGGTGTGCAAGTCATCGTGCCTAACCCGAAGACCTCCGGTAATGGGCGCTACACCTACCTGTCGGCCTGGGGTTATGTGCTGAAGAACGGCGGCGACGAGGAAAAGGCCAAGAAGTTTGTCGGCGACCTGTTCAAACACGCGCCCGTGCTGGACACCGGTGGCCGTGCGGCGACCACCACGTTCATGACCAACCAGATCGGCGACGTGCTGGTGACGTTTGAAAACGAAGCCGAAATGATCGCCCGTGAATTCGGCCGTGATCAGTTCGAAGTGATCTACCCAAGCGTTTCCGCTGAAGCTGAGCCGCCGGTGTCGATCGTCGACAAAGTGGTCGAGAAGAAAGGCACCAAAGTGGCTGCCGAGGAATACCTGAAATACCTGTGGTCGCCGGAAGGCCAGGAAATTGCTGCCAACAACTACCTGCGTCCACGTGACCCGGCAGTGCTGGCCAAGTACACCGACCGTTTCCCTAAAGTCGACTTCCTGTCGGTCGAGAAGACCTTCGGGGACTGGCGCACCGTGCAGAAAACCCACTTCAATGACGGTGGGGTCTTTGACCAGATCTATTCCGGTCAGTGATAACTGAACAAACACGGTAAAAAAAGTGCGAGCGGGCTTGCTCGCAAAGGCGGGGGTTCAGTCGATTGATTCGGTGACTGACACTCCGCCTTTGCGAGCAAGCCCGCTCCCACATTGGGCGCTCTGCCCGCCAGTTACATCGGCGGCGTCACGCCATCCTTGCCGGCAGAAATCGCCTGAGCGGTGATCGTTCCGTCCGCGCCTTGGGCCGCAAACAGCACCACCTTCACGCCCGGTTTGAGCAAGCTGCGATCCCCCGGTTCCAGGTTGACGATCGGCACATCATCCGGCACCACAATCTTCTGCTCACCGCCTTTGTACTTCACCGTCAGGGTGCGCCCGTGGCTGACCACCAGGTCACCGACGGTGCCGTTGGTCATGCTGCTGCCCTCTTTCAAATCAAACGCACGATGCCCGTCGCCCGTGCCGGCCATCGCCGGTGGAAACACGTGCACTTCCAGCGCCGTGAGGGTGCCGTCGGCGTTGGGCATGGCAGCGGAACCGATGTAGCTGCCAGGCTTGATCTCATCGATCTTGGCCAGGGTGACGGCGCGTACCTGGGTGGCGTTGGTCAAGTGCACGGTGACGTCCTCACCGCTGCTGACCTTGACCTGCATCGCGTCGCCGTCCATCGCGGTGATGGCGCCGCGCACACCCACACGCGGGGCTTCAGCGGCATTGGCCAAGCCAATCGCCATGGCCGCGGCGAGGGTTGAAGCCATGAGCATCTTGTTCAACGTGATCTTCATGAACGTGGATTTCCTGTTTCGGCAGTTGTGGCTGAATGTATCATTGCCGTACGACCCGAAAGTTAACGTTTCAGTCATTAATTTCCAGCATGAGTGATATCACTGCGAGCGCTCTACTCCGGCCGCGGCGATGCCTTTACTCTCGCATGCCTTCTTCCTACGCTTTAACGAGAACTCCATGAACGCTACCCCACACGCTGCGAGCACCATGACCCGAGGCATGGTGATGTTGTTTGCGTTCTGTTGCGGCGCCATTGTGGCCAACATCTACTATGCCCAACCGATCATCGAGTTGATTGCGCCGGACATCGGCCTGACCCCGGCGATGGCCAGCCTGATTGTGTCGCTGACACAAATCGGCTACGCGCTTGGCCTGTTCTTCCTGGTGCCGCTGGGCGACCTGCTGGAAAACCGAAAACTGATGATTGCCACCACCGTGGTGGCCATCGCCAGCCTGTTGGGCGCAGCGTTTACCGAGCAACCGAATCTGTTCCTGCTCGTATCGCTGCTGATCGGTTTCAGTTCCGTCTCGGTGCAAATTCTGATCCCGCTGGCCGCGCACCTGGCACCTGCCGAATCCCGTGGCCGGGTGGTCGGCAGCATCATGGGCGGGCTGCTGCTCGGTATCCTGCTGGCACGGCCGGTGTCCAGCGTCGTGGCCGACCATTTCGGCTGGCGTGCGATGTTCATGGCCGCCGCCGCGTTGATGGCATTTATCAGCGTGGTGCTGTTGCTGACCATCCCCAAACGGCAACCCGACCACAGCGCCAGCTACGGCCAACTGCTGCGCTCGCTCGGCACCCTGCTGCGCCAGCAACCGGTATTGCGCCAACGGGCGTTTTACCAAGGCTGCATGTTCGCCACGTTCAGCCTGTTCTGGACGGCTGCCCCGCTGGAACTGGCGCGCAATCACGGCCTGAGCCAAAGCGAGATCGCACTGTTTGCCCTCGTTGGCGCCCTGGGCGCTATTGCCGCCCCCATCGCCGGGCGCCTCGCCGACGCCGGTCACACGCACCGCGCCTCGCTGCTGGCCATGCTGTTCGCCGCGTTGAGCTTCCTGCCGGCGTTTGTGCACCCGTTGTACAGCGTGATCGGCCTGGCGGTGACCGGTGTAGTCCTGGACTTCTGCGTGCAGATGAACATGGTCCTCGGCCAGCGCGCCATCTACGCCCTTGACGCCAACAGCCGCAGCCGCCTGAACGCGCTGTACATGACCAGCATTTTCATCGGCGGCGCCTTCGGCTCGGCGATTGCCAGCAGCGTGTATGAACACGGCGGCTGGCTGGGCGTGATGCTGGTGGGCAGTGCGTTCCCGCTGGTGGCGTTGTTGCGGTTCCTGAGTGCATCGCGGCAAGGGGCGGTGGCCACCGCCTAATCCAACTACAACCGCACCAACTTCTCCAAAGCCGCATCCGCCAGAAATGACGAGCGGCTTTTTACTTTGTGCTCGCGCACATAGCGGTCGATACGCTGGATCACGTAGCCGGGCAAGGTCACGTTGACCTTCTCGGTCTTGCCCAGATACGGCGAAATGTCGAGTTCCAACATCCCCCAGCCCATGCCGGCGTATTCCTCATTGTCATGATGGGCGGCCACCGACGTTGGCATCGGAATCACCCGGCCTTCTGCGGCGATCTCCTGCAACAGGATGTGCGCGACTTCAACCGCCGCGTTGTAGGCCTCTTCAAAACTGTCCCCGGCGGTCACGGCACCTGGAATATCGGGGATCTGAATACCGGTGGCGACAAAGTCATCGCCCCATTCGATACAGATTGGGTATTGCATGGAAAATCTCCTTAAACCGTCCTAAAACGAAAACAGCCCGGCACGTTTCCTGATACTTCGCACGGTGCCCGGGGCAGATCCTTCCTGGGATGGGGCACCAGTATCGTGTACGGGTTATAGCGATGGGTAAAAAGCTGATGGCTGCCCGTCACCCGATCCAGCACCCAACCTGCCTCTTGCAGCTCTTTGATCAATAGCCTGCTTTGCACCACAGCCTCCTTGCTCCGGCCTAAATAAAAGCAACTCCAGAGTTATCTTTACTCAAGCACAGAATTCGTCAGGCTGACTGACGGCTGTTTTACCGGATGCTGGAAAACCCATGAATGTACCCCCTGATGAACCGCCGCCCCGGGACTTGTGGGCCGTGTTGTCCCCAGGCCGGAGGGTCAGGGCCTGGCCGCGGTGCGCAATAACTGCAACAACAGTGAGAGTGTCTTCGTGATCATCTCGCCTAACGCGGCCAGTGTGCCCGTCGTCGAATCTACAGGCGGCGACGCCGCCGTCGCCCCCTGGATTGCTCCTGATGTTGACGGTGCCATCAGCGCCACCGGCCTGTTCCTTGAAGGTGATATTGGCGACGTCCTGCCAGGACTGCACGGCCTGGCGCACGCGGTGTTGCTGCTGGGCGGTGAAACGCTTGTCTACGGTGTAGGTCAGGTCAACTTTCTGGTCA
This sequence comes from Pseudomonas fluorescens, assembly GCF_900215245.1. Lineage (GTDB taxonomy): Bacteria > Pseudomonadota > Gammaproteobacteria > Pseudomonadales > Pseudomonadaceae > Aquipseudomonas > Aquipseudomonas fluorescens. The sequence goes on along the minus strand of NZ_LT907842.1, from coordinate 4,275,928 downwards.
TCGTTGCGGTCCCGAAACACCATGTTTTCCCGGGTGATGTGTTTGGCCGCCTGGTCCGTCGTATACGACGGTTTGTTATTGGCACCCACCCCGAACGGCCCAGGGTCAGACACCGGCAAGTTGTGGGGCGACAATTCAATGGCCCCAGGATAAGAACTTCTCATAAAACAGCACACTCCTTTTAACTAATAGCTAAACACCCCACTATCTCTGAATACCGTAAATCAGGAAAACTTATACCCATAACATCAGTTTAACTTTAAGCAATCCATCTCGCAGTAAAACTGCCTTTACCTGAAAGATAAAAACACCAAGGCGCGGACGTCTGCAGAGCGGATGCATAGTGCAATCAACCTTTAGACTGTACGCGCCTCAGCAAACAGTTTTATACCGGACGTTGCCGCTCAACAACCGGACCCACCAAATCCGAAGGCCTTACCCATCGGGCACTTTTAATAAGGAAGTTCGATTCACAACGCTCGGTGAGGTCTACCCCCACAAAGTAGCGGCCACTCTGAGGATTAAACTTCACCACCGTATCGCCAATACGCCCCGTGTAGTCGTCAACCAATTGCAAGGGCGTATTGATCTCCTTCATCATTTGCGTCAGATCAATCTTGTCTCTGCCACTGACAAAATCCATGATCAGGTCCGCGTTGTAATAGGGAGAATCACTGGCTTTTTCATAGCGGAATGTATTTGTACCGCCCACTCCCCAAAGGACGTCGCCGCCCGTACCGCCGGTCAACACATTGTCGACGTTGTTGCCAATCAACACGTCGTGGCCTGCGCCGCCTACGGCATTCTCCACTGTCACACCTTTACCTATCGAGACGTTATTACGCAGGCCGCCCACGCTGGAAGCCGCGCCATCACGCAGATCAATCGTCTGGTTTTGGCTGAACCCGGAAAAGTCCAGGGTATCGTTTCCGCGTCGGTCCTGTACGGTGAACCTTGGCGCACCACTAAGAGAGTGCAGGCTCATGGATCGGTTGCCGGTATTGGAGTTAAAACCGTAGACCGTATCCGAAACACCCGGCTCGGGTTCCGGCCGGCCAATCACGGCGCTCGCACTTTTATCGGCATAACGATTGCCCGGCGTTGCCGGCACTGCCGGGTTTGGTACATAAAAATTAAAAACGGAAGAGGCATTTATCACGTAACAACATCCTTTACAAGACCAAATAACGGGCCTTTCCATACACGGCCCACAAGCCCCGGAAATCCTATTTACCGGGACCAATAAGCTGCCATATGAAAGTACAACTCACCAACCCCGATATTATTTCCGAAGAAGTACTTAAACAATAACAGTCACACAATCAACACGGTATCCGACACTGATTGTATTAACTGCCCTTTCGGAGCCCAAGAAAGCGCCGCGTATGCTCCGGGCCGTCAAAGATACGTATCAGGCTTCAGTGCCAGGCCTATAACATCCTCCGGGCTTATTATCCGTGTACTTTTAATCAGAAACTCCGTTTTGCCTCCACCGGTCAAATCGACTGCCAGCAAGTAACGCCCGGTTACCGTATTGAACTTTATGATCGTATCGCCCGCCTTGCCGGTGTACTTGTCCACAAAGTTCAAATCGACACCCGCACTCTTGCTCATCTGCGACAAATCGATTTTGTCCTTGCCAGTGGTGAAATCCATCAACAGGTCCGCACGCTCGCGGGTCGAGTCGGAGGCTGCGTTATATTTGAAGGTGTTCCAGCCGCCGCCACCGGTCAGGTTATCGGCTCCCGCGCCGCCAATCAGGATGTTGTCTGCCTCATTGCCACTCATCCTGTCGTCGCCACCGCCACCAATGGCATTCTCGATGACGGTTTTTTCGGTGATAAACACATTATCTTTCAACCCACCCACACTGGAATGGGTTCCCCCGTTCAAGCTGATGACCTGACTCTGGGTGAAGCCGGAAAAATCAAAGGTATCGTTACCGCTCTTGTCATGGACGGTGAAGTCCGGCTTGTCGGCGGCGGACGTCAGGGTCATATGAGGCTTGCCCGTGTTGGAGTTGAAGCCGTAGATCGTATCGTCCTTCTCTTCTCGTCTTGGATCTGGCTTTGGATCCGGCTTCGGATCCGGCTTCGGGTCTGGCTTCGGATCCGGCTTTGGATCCGGCTTCGGATCCGGCTTCGGGTCTGGCTTCGGATCCGGCTTCGGATCCGGCTTCGGGTCTGGCTTCGGATCCGGCTTCGGATCTGGCTTCGGATCCGGCTTCGGATCCGGCTTTGGATCCACCCCGTCACTAACCAGGACATCACCGGCCTTGATCTCACCGATACTTTTCACCAACAGATCAACCTTGCCATCGCCCTTGAGATCAATGGCCAGACTGGCTGTGTCGAACTGCGAGTCGTAGTTCAAAACGGCTTGACCCGCCTTGCCCGTCAACACACTGACGAAATCCAGTTTACGGATGCCGGCAGCACTCATGAGTTTTGACACATCAATCTTGTCGGTGCCGCTGATGAAATCCATCAGCAGGTCAGGCGCCTCAGGCGTTGAATCACTGATCTGTTCATACACAAACGTGTCAGCGCCACCGCCGCCCCACAACTTGTCCGAACCGCCCCCACCTTTGAGTCGGTTACTCACGTGATTTCCGATCAACAGATCATTGCCCGCACCACCAATGGCATTTTCAATGATGCTGGAAGCGTCGATCGAGACGTTAGCTTTCGTGCCACCCACGTCAGAAGCCGATCCGGAATGAAGGTCGATGATCTGGTTCTGGTTGAACCCCGAGAAGTCGAGCGTATCGATACCCTCGGCGTCCTTTACCGTAAAACGGGGTTTATCACTGGAGGAGGTGAGGCTAGTGGCGGGATCACCGCTATTGGAGTTGAAACCGTAAGTGGTGTCCGTGTTGCGAGGTTTTGGGTCGGGCTTCGGATCCGGTTTGGGGTCAGGATTGGGATCATCCGGCTTGCCCCCTTGTTCAAGGACATCCCCACGCTTGATCTCTCCTTTGCTTTTTACATAGAGATCCGCCTTGCCATTTCCCGAAAAGTCGATGGCCAGGCTTCCCTCTCCGGTGTTGTGGTCGAAGCTCAAGACCGCATCGCCTGGCCGCCCCGTCAAGGCACCGAAGGTAAGCGCCTTGATACCGGCAGACTTAAGCGCGCCAGAGACGTCAATCTTGTCGGAACCGCTGGTAAAGTCCTTGATCAGATCAGGGCTCTCGGGCGTGGAGTCACTCGCCCGATCGTAAATGAAGGTGTCCCCGCCACCACCGCCCAGCAGCTCATCTGCCCCTCCACCGCCCTTCAGGCGATTGGCAACCTGGTTGCCCACCAAGGTGTCTTTACCCGAACCACCAATGGCGTTCTCTACCACCACGCCCTTCGCAACCGAAACGTTTCCCTTGAGCCCGCCGATGTCGGAGAACGCCTCAGTATTGAGGTTGATCGTCTGATTCTGTGCAAACCCCGAGAAATCCAGCGTATCGATGCCACCGCCATCCCACACCGAAAAAATCGGTTTCTCGGTGCCGTCTTTCAGGCTGTAAAAGTCTCGATCGGTGTTGGAATTAAAACCGTAGGTGGTGTTGGTATTCCGGGTTTTAGTATTCACGCCATAAACACGCTGAATCGCCGCGATATCATCAATCATCGGAGCGGCAGGCATCCGCGAGTTGAAATCATGCCCCGGCTGATTACGCTCAGACCAGTAACTCATGACACTGCGGGCCCTGGTATCTTCCGCGTAATCGGCGTTACTGTCATAGCTGCCCCCGCCATTGTAGCCACCGGGGTGCTCAAGACCGATGGCATGTCCCAGCTCATGCACAGTCGTCAACAGAAAGTAACTGCCCAGCGGTGGAGTACCGTCAGCATTCGCCGTACCAATATTGGCCGAAACATTGTAGAAATGTTTATTCGGAAGTAACGCCCACCCACCACCATAATCAGGAATATCTTTAATGGTTATTGAACCATCCGCACCCGCGGCACCTTCCTTGAAAGTGATATTGGCCAAGTCCGCCCATGACTGTAATGCTAATAGGGCACGCTCTTTTTGTTGCGGAGTAAACCCACCGGCAAAGTTGTAAGAGATGATTGTTTTTTTATCGTCATTTCGATCGTGAAACTTGTAACCCCCTCGGGTGATGTGCGCGGCCGCTTGATCCGTCGTGAAGGATGGTTTTTTCGCCGACGCACGGGAAACCGTATGATCTGGCTTATCAGGAAAGACGGCCAGCGATTCAATATCGGAGTTTCGTGTGTAACAGGTGAAGGATGGAGCAACTAAAGAATTCATAAACCAAATAGGCCTCTCACTACTAAAAGTAACCAACTCACAAAATGCGAGTCATAACCTCGACGACTTAGCCGTCAAAGCCCGGTTAAGTTTCCATAGAGAAAGGCAATATTCCAACTACCACTTTATTTCAAAACAGCCACACTAAAAACCATGTATCAAGTTACCTGGCAACGCCATCAACCTTTACAAACTCGCCCCAAAGACAACTCACCACGCCCGCCCAACCAATTGTTTTATATATGGAAATTTAATGAAAATCAAAAGACGCCAGACAATTGGAACCGTTCAACAAAGCAAAAAGTTACACTCACACTAATCACCACTCACAAATCCCACCCAAACACTTAGCCCCCCTCGCAAACGCTGCAAAGTACTTCATTAGAACTTAATACATTCTTACTCTTAACTAAACGCTCGTCCTACGGCTTTCATGCCGGAATCTTCAAACAGGCCAACCCGAGCCCACTACAACACCCGCCCATCCCAGCCTACGGTGACGTTGCGCGGCAACTCGCGCCGATGCTGCAACAACCACGCATCCAGCGTATGCCCCACATGAGTCAGCACGCCCCATTCGGCGCCGACCTCCTCAATGCACTGCAACGCCAGCGTCAAATCATTGTGGTTACGCGGTGCCTGCGGCTGCGGCGGCATGGAGCAGTCGAGCACCAGCACATCCAGCGGCTCGCGTTGCAGCCAGTCGCGGGTGGCGGGTGGCAGGCCAACAGTGTCGGTGAGGTAGGCGATGCGCCGCCCCTCGCCTTCCAGCAGGTAACCCAAGGTGGGTTTGGAATGCAGCAGCGGTAACGCCGTGACGCTCAGCTCGCCAAAGCGGCGGGTTTCAAACTCGGCAAACGGCTGGCTGAAATCGAGGACGCCGGGGTGCTTGTACAGGTCGGACAAACCTTCCGCGTCCACCGGACCATGCACCGGAATCACCAGCCCCTGGCCCCAGCGCAAATGCAGCAGGCCCTGGGCGTGATCGGCATGATAGTGCGTCTGGAAAATCCCGTTGAAGCTGCGCGGCGGGAAGCGTTCGGTGAGGTCGGGCAACCCGCTGTCGATCAACCAGCGCTGGTCGCCGCACTCGATCAATGCGCTGCATGGGCGGCGTCGCAGGCTTTCGTCGCTGCGGGCCAGACCACAGGCGGCGCACTCGCAGCCGTACACCGGGACTTGCCGCGCGTCTCCGGTGCCCAGCAGTGTCAGGCGCATGCCGGTTGCCCGTCGAGGCAGCCCAGCAAGCGCTCGACCGTGTGTTCCAGTTGGCCGGAATTGTCGAGCAGGAACACGTCTGCTGCCGTGCTCAAGCTGTCGGCGAACCGGGCATTGCGCGCCAGCCGCAGATCAATGTCCGCCAGGGATTCACGGCCCCGCGCCAGCAAGCGCTGGCGCAACACCGCCTGGTCCACCGTCAGCAACACCACCAGCAGGTTCGGGTAACGCAGCCGGGTTTGCGCCAGATGGCTACGGGAGCCGTTGACCAGCACGTCGTGCCCCGCCGCCAGCCATTCATCGATCTCCCGGGGGATGCCATAGGACAACCCGTTGGCGTGCCAGCTGAGGGCAAACGCGCCCTCGGCCTCCATCGCGGCAAACTGCGCCGGGCTCACACCCTGCGCGGCCTCGCCCACCGCTTCCGCCGAGCGGGTGATGACCCGCCGCACAATGCGGCAGCCCCGCTCGGCCAAACGCGGTCGTGCGGCATCCAGCAGGCTGTCCTTGCCCGAACCCGATGGTCCGATGAGATAGATCAACCTGCCCGCCATCAAAACACCCTCTTCGCTTGTCGCCAGACTTGTTGGACCACTGGCAGTCCGTCGCGGCTTTTTTTCGCTTGCACCAGATCGGCCCGCAGGCCCACGGCGATTTCGCCGCGATCACTCAGGCCCGCAGCATGTGCCGGCGCCAGGCTGATCATCTTCACCGCCCGGGAAAGATCGCCGCCGTCCTGCTGATCGGCCAGCACGAACGCCGCCTGCAGCAGGCTGGCCGGGTAGTAGTCACTGGAAAGTATATCCAGCAATCCCTCGGCAGCCAGGCCGGCGGCGGCCACATTACCCGAGTGGGACCCGCCGCGCACCACGTTCGGCGCGCCCATCAGTACTTTCATGTTCAGTTCCTGGCAGCCCCGCGCCGCTTCCAGGGTGGTGGGGAATTCGGCGATGGTCATGCCGTAGCCCGCCGACTCCTCGACATGTGCCAGGGTTGCATCGTCATGGCTGGCCACCGACAGCCCGCGCGTCAGGCAATGCTCGACGATCGCGGCGCGGTAGCGGTCGCTGTATTCCTTCGAGTTGGCCATTTGCAGCTTGATGAACGCATCCATGGTCTCGTCGTTCAGGTGGTACTTGCCCATGTAGTACTCACGGTACTTGGATTCGAGCACGAACTGGCGCTGGCCCGGCGAGTGGTCCATCACCGACACCAGGCGCACCAGCGGGTTTTCCACCAGGTCGCGAAACACGCTCAACGTGTCCGGGTGGCACAGCTCGCAACGCAGGTGCAGGTGGTGTTCGGCACGGGTCAGGCCGGCGCTTTCGGCAGCGGCAATGGCGTTGAGCATCGCCGGCAGTTTCTGCATGCGGTTGCCCTTGGGGTTCACATCGCCGATGGACACCGCGTCGAACACCGTGGTGATGCCGGCCGCGATGATCTGCGCGTCATGGCTGAGCACCGCCGAGGTGGACGGCCAGTCCACGCCGGGGCGCGGGGTCATGTGTTTTTCCAGGTTGTCGGTGTGCAATTCCACGAGGCCCGGCAGCAGGCAATCACCGTCCAGGTCCTGGGCCTGGGGCAACTGGCTGCGGCCTTCGGCGATGTCGACGATCAGCCCGTCACGCAGCACCACCGAGCCAAGAAATACACGGTCAGCGGTGACGACCTGGGCATTACTGAGGATCTGCTCAGCGGGCATGGGCGTATTCCTCTTGGGCAACAGGCGCGGGGGTCATGTCGAAATGGCGGTCGGCGACCGCTTCACGGGCGGCGCGGTCGTGGAAGATGCCGATCAAGGCGGCACCGGCTGCCTTGGCTTCGTTCATCAGTTCCAGCACCACCTGGCGATTGCTGTCGTCGAGTGACGCGGTGGGTTCGTCCAGCAGCATCACTGGCCAGGCCACCATGAAGCCGCGGGCGATGTTGACCCGCTGTTGTTCGCCACCGGAAAAGGTGCCGGGCGCCAGCTGCCACAGGCGCTGGGGAATGTTCAGGCGGCTGAGCAAAAGTTCGGCACGGGAGCGCGCCAGGTCCCGGGACCAGCCGCGGGCCAGGGCCGGCTCCATCACCACGTCCAGGCAGGCCACACGCGGGATCACCCGCAGAAACTGGCTGACATAGCCAAGGGTCTGCTGGCGCACTTGCAACACCTCACGGGGCTCGGCACCCACCAGCTCCAGCCATTCGCCGAGGTGCTGCACGCGGATGCTGCCACCCGCCGGCAGATAGTTGCCGTACAAGGTGCGCAGCAAGGTGCTTTTACCGGCGCCGGACTGGCCGTGCAGCACCAGGCACTCGCCGCCTTTCACGCTGAACTCCACCCCGCGCAGCACGTTCAGCACCACGCCGTGTTGCTGGTGCAAGGTGAAGGTTTTCGAGAGGTCACGGACCTCGATCAAGGCATTCATCATGGCTGCAATACCGAAGACACCAGCAGTTGAGAGTAAGGGTGCTGTGGATCGTCGAGGATCTGGTCCGTCAGCCCGGTTTCCACCACCCGCGAACGGCGCATCACCATCAGGCGGTCGGCCAGCAAGCGTGCTACGGCGAGGTCGTGGGTCACGATCACCACGGCCAGGTCCAGCTCGCGCACCAGGCCACGCAACAGGTCGAGCAAGCGCGCTTGCACCGACACGTCCAGGCCGCCGGTGGGTTCGTCCATGAAGACAAGACGCGGGCTGGAGACGAGGTTGCGGGCGATTTGCAGGCGCTGTTGCATGCCGCCGGAGAAGGTCCGGGGCAAGTCGTCGATGCGTTGCGGGTCGATTTCCACCTGGCTCAGCCAGTCCAGACCCGCGCCGCGCAGCTGCTGATAATTACGCACGCCCTGGGCCATCAGGCGCTCGCCAATGTTGGCGCCGGCCGAGACGCCCATGCGCAAGCCGTCCCGTGGGTTCTGCTCGACAAAGCCCCATTCGGTGCGCAGCAAGGTGCGGCGCTCGGCTTCGCTGGCGCTGTACAGGTCCAGCCATTCGCCGTCCTTGCCGCGATAGCCAATGTTGCCGGCCTGGGGCGGCAGGCGACCGCTGAGCAGCGAGAGCAAGGTGGATTTGCCCGAGCCCGACTCGCCGACAATCCCCAGCACTTCGCCGGGATACAGGTCGAAGCTCACGCCCTGGCAGCCCTTTTCCGGGCCGTACAGCAGCGACAGGTCACGCACTTGCAACAACGGCTCGACGGGCACGCTCAGCGGTGGTTGTTTCATCAAGGCCTGGATCATTGGTTGCTCTCCTTCACCCGTTGGGCGCAGTACCAGGTGTCGGAACACACAAAACTCTGGGTGCCGGCGTCATCCAGAATCAGCTCATCGAGGAACGAATCGTGACTGCCGCAGATGGCGCAGTTGTGTTCCCACTTCTGCACTTCGAAGGGGTGGTCTTCAAAGTCCAGGCTGTTGACCTGGGTGTACGGCGGCACCGCGTACAGGCGCTTTTCGCGACCGGCACCGAACAGCATCAGCGCCGGGCTCATGTCGAGTTTCGGGTTGTCGAATTTCGGGATCGGCGAGGGGTCCATCACGTAGCGCTCGTCCACCATTACTGGGTAGGCGTAGCTGGTGGCGATATGGCCGAAGGTGGCGATGTCTTCGTAGAGCTTTACGTGCATCACCCCGTAGTCATTGAGGGCGTGCATGGTGCGGGTCTCGGTTTCCGACGGCTCGATAAAGCGCAGCGGCTCCGGGATAGGCACCTGGTAAACCATGATCTGGTCGGCCTGCAACGGAGTTTCCGGGATGCGGTGGCGGGTCTGGATCACCGTGGCGTCCGGGGTGCTTTCGGTGGTGGCAACCCCCGCCGTGCGCGCGAAAAAGCGGCGGATCGACACGGCGTTAGTGGTGTCGTCGGCGCCCTGGTCGATCACCTTGAGCACGTCGTCGGCCCCCAGAATTGCGGCGGTCAATTGCATGCCGCCGGTGCCCCAGCCGTAAGGCAGCGGCATCTCGCGGCCACCGAACGGCACCTGGTAACCGGGGATCGCCACGGCCTTGAGCAAGGCGCGGCGGATCATGCGTTTGGTCTGCTCATCCAGGTAGGCGAAGTTGTACGCCGGGTCACGCGCAGGCGTTTGAGTCAGGTCATTCATGGCGGGTGCCCTCGGCCGGTTGGCGCAGTTTGCGGATCAGTTCCAGCTCGGACTGGAAGTCCACGTAGTGAGGCAATTTGAGGTGGGACACAAAGCCCGCCGCCTCGACGTTGTCGCAGTGGGACAGTACGAATTCTTCCTGCTGGGCCGGCGAGACGATCTCTTCGTTGAACTCGCTGGCCCGCAGCGAGCGGTCCACCAGGGCCATGCCCATGGCCTTGCGCTCGGCATGCCCGAACGCCAGACCGTAGCCGCGGGTGAACTGCGCCAGCTCGGTGGCCGAGCCGACGAACTGGTTGACCATCTCGCACTCGGTGACTTCGATGCTGCCCAGGCAGACCGGGAAACCCAGTTCTTGCGGGTCGATCCACACCTCTACGTCGCCAATGCGAATCTCACCGGCGAATGGGTGGTTGCGGCCGTACCCGCGCTGGGTGGAGTAACCCAGCGCGAGCAGGAAACCCTCATCGCCACGGGCCAGGGCTTGCAGGCGCTGGGCACGGTTGGCCGGGTATTCCAGGGGGTCGCGGGTGATGTCGGCGACGCTGCCGGTGTCGTCGGATTCGTTCTTGATCAGGCCTTCCTTGGCCAGCAAGCCCAGCACCCGCGGGCACGCTTCCAGAGTCGCATCCGGTGCGGTTTGCGGGCCAGGGTATTCACCTTCGGCCAGCAGCGCAAAATCCAGCAGGCGATGGGTGTAGTCGAAGGTCGGGCCCAGCAGTTGGCCGCCCGGCACGTCCTTGAACGTGGCCGACAAACGTCGGCTCAACGACATCTGCGCGGTGTCGATCGGCAGGCTCGGGCTGAAGCGCGGCAACGTGGTGCGGTAGGCCCGCAGCAGGAAGATCGCTTCCACCAGATCCCCCGCCGCTTGCTTGATCGCCAGTGCGGCAAGCTCCGTGTCGTACAACGAGCCTTCGCTCATCACCCGGGCGACCGCCAGCGGCAGTTGCTCGCGGATCTGCTCCACGTTCAGTTCAGGAATGGATGTATCGCCCCGGCGTTTTTTCGCCAGCAGGCGGTGGGCATTGTCGATGGCCTGTTCGCCACCCTTGACGGCTACGTACATCAGGCACGCTCCTGTGCAATTCGGGTACTGCGTGGCAGGCCGATCAGGTGATGGCCGGCGGCGAACAACACGTCCAGGCCACGTGGAAAGGTTTCGCGGCGTTGGCGCTCCAGCCAGAAGGCTTGAGGCACCGGCAGGTTGACCTGACGCTGGGTCTTGATCCCCGGGCCTTGCCAGTTCAAGGCGCGACCGGCTTCCAGGTCGGTCAACTGGACCAGCAAGGTGCAGGACTGATCGGGGTAGCGGTCGTTGCCGTGGTCGAAGCCGCCGAGGTCGAGCAAGTCCTGTTCACCGAGCAAGGCGAACGCGGCCTCTTCCCGGCGTGTGGTCAGCGGGCAGCCGCAATGGAAGGCCAGGTTGGCGCGAATCAGCGGCGTGTCGAAGCTCGGTGCCAGCCACAGCGGCGTGTCCGTATCCAGCAGTGCCAGGCACAGCGCGTAGGTGCCCGGCGCTAGGCCTTCAAGGCTTGGCGCTGCGGGCAAGGACTGGATCAAACCGGGCTCGGCGAGGGCCTTGAGGGCGCCGCGAAAACCGCGCTGGGCATCCAGCACCGGGTCTACGAACGCCGGTTGCAAGAGTTGGGCATTCATCAGTTTTCTCCTCGAACCAGGGTGAAGAACTCGACCTTGGTGGCGGCGGTGTCGGCCTCTTTTTGCGCCCGGCGTTCGGCCTGGGCGTTGGCCAGCGAGCGGATCAAATCGCTGAGCCAGATGCTCGGGTGCGCGCCCTGCAAATGCGCATCCGCCAGGGCCGCCAGCTCGGCGTGGACCTTGTCGCGCCCGGCCAGGTAGCTGTAGCCGGTGCGGCCGTCGGCCAGGCGCACCACGCAGCGGGTGACGCTCATTTCGCCGACGTTGAACGGCGCACCATTGCCGCCCATGCGGCCGCGCACCAGGGTCATGCCGATTTCCGGGGCGCGGATCAGTTGGTAATCCACGTCGCGCAGGGCGTCTTCATGGGGCAGCAATTCACTGCGAAAGGCGCGGGCGAGCACGCCGATCCAGTGTTGACGCGGGGACAGGTTCATCGGGGTCTCCATCAGGTCACCACTTGGTACTGGAAGCGATCGGAACGGCTGGTGGACTGCGCCAGCTCCACCGGGCGGCCGTCGCGATCGCGGGAAAGGGTGAATACCGTCAGCGCCGGCAAATGCCGGGGCATCATCAGCAGCGCGGCTTCGTCGCGGTTGGGCAAGCGCGCGCCGATCAGGCTGTGGGTGCGGGTCAACGGCAGGTCGCGCTCGCGCAGGTAATGGCGCAGGGAGCCGCCGTTGTAGTCCGCCAGCAACGGCGCACGGCTGGCGCAGTAGCGGTGGCGGATCAGGCTGACCGGCTGGTGATTGAGCTTGCGCAAGGTTTGCAGCTCGATCATCGGTGCCATCTCGGCGATGCCCAGTTGCTGCGCCTCTTCGCGGCTGGCGAAGCAGTAGCGGCGCTTGAGCAGCAGCGCTTCCACGCCCACGCCCTGGGCCGACAGCGATTGGCTGTAGGAGGTCTCGGCGCCCATCGGGTAAATCAGCGGGCGGTCGAGCACTTGGGTGCCCTTGCCCTGGCGGCGCAACAGGCTGCCTTCGAACACCAGCTCATCGATGGCCCGGCGCAGGGTGTGGCGGTTCACGCCAAAGCGTTCGGCCAGCTGCACCTCGCCCGGCAGGAAGTCGCCGGCCTGATAGCTGCTCAGTTCGCGGCGCAGGATATCGGCGAGTTCGCGGTACACCGGCTCATCTTGTCTAGACAACTGCATGCTTAAAAAAAAGCGCCCTGGGGCACCCCTCCGTAGTCAGATGAACTGCTTGCGCAGGCGTTGGGACAGCACGTCGATACAGCTCACCACCACGATGATCACCAGCAGCACCGCGCAGGTCTGCACGAACTGGAAGGCGCGGATGTTCTCCCACAGGATCACGCCGATCCCGCCGGCACCGACCATCCCCACCACCGTCGCCGAGCGCACGTTGGCTTCGAAACGGTAGAGCGCGTAGGACACCCACAGCGGCATCACTTGGGGGATCACGCCGTAGATCACCTCTTGCAGGGCGCTGGCGCCGGTGGCTCTGACGCCTTCAACCGGGCCCGGGTCGATGGCTTCGACGGCTTCGGCGAACAGCTTGGCGAGCACGCCGGTGGTGCTGATCCACAAGGCCAGAACACCGGCGAAAGGACCGAGGCCCACCGCGACCACGAACAACATCGCGAACACCATTTCGTTGATCGAACGGAAGGCATCCATCACCCGGCGCAGCGGCTGGTGGATCCACCATGGGGTGATGTTGTCGGCGCACAGGATGCCCAGCGGCACCGAGCAGACAATCGCCAGCACCGTGCCCCAGAGGGCGATTTGCACGGTGACGATCATCTCCTTGAGGTAGGAGCGCCATTCGTGGAAGTCCGGCGGGAAGAAGTCGGCGGCGAAGGTCGCCATGTTTCCGGAGTCGCGGTACAGCGCCAGCGGGTTCATTTCGGCGCCGTGCCAGGCCCAGGCCAGCAGGATCAGGAACAGGCCCCAGCCGAGGTACTGCGGCCAAGTCCTTTTGCCCACTGCTTCAGCATGCAAGGTAGTCATGGGTCACTCTCAATAAGTGTGTGGGCAAGGCTTATGTGGGAGCGGGCTTGCTCGCGAATGCGGTGACTCAGTCGCCGGATGCGTTGAATGACACACCGTATTCGCGAGCAAGCCCGCTCCCACATGAACCCGATTCCTACAGGGGGTTAGCCGTTGGCTGCGGTCTTCTTGTCCAGCTCGGTGATGCGCTCTTGCAGCTTGGCCAGGTCGGCGTCGATGTCGGCGAGCTTCTTGGCCTTGTCGGCGGCCTCCAGCTTGTCGTCGGCGCTGATGGTGGTGCGCTGCTTGAACAGCTCCAGTTGGCGGATCGGCAGCAGTTGGTCGTCGCTGGACTTGAGGAACTTGCCCAGTTGCATGTTCTTCAGCACGGCCTTCTCTTCGTCGGTGTCACCGTAGTTGGCGAAGAAATCGCGGATCTTGGTTTTCTCGCTGTCGCTCAGGGCCTTGCTCCACACCATCGGGTCGGCGGGGATCAGCGGCGACTTCCAGATCACCTTGAGCAGGGCGGCCTTGTCGGGCTGGGTGACTTCCAGGCGGTCCCAGCTTTCGGTGTTGAAGGTGGCGACGTCCAACTGCCCCTTGGCCACGCTCAGTGCGTTGACTTCATGGCTGGAATTGAGGGTGCGCTTGAAGGCGGTGGCGGCATCAACGTGGTTCTTGGCGAACACGTAGTAGCCCGGTACCAGGTAGCCCGAGGTGGAGTTCGGGTCACCGTTGCCGAAGGTCAGGTTCTTGGCGTTCTTGAGCATGTCATCGACGTTGTTGATCGGGCTGTCCTTGCGCACGATCAGCACGCTCCAGTAACCGGCTGCCCCATTGGCGGCAGCGGTCTGGGCGAAGATTTCGCCGTTGGAACGGTCCACCGCTTCCATCGCCGCCTTGTTGCCCAGCCAGGCCACGTCGACCTTGTTGAAGCGCATGCCCTGGATCAGGCCGGCGTAGTCGGAGGCGAAGGTGGCGTTGATGGTGAGGCCGGTCTTCTTGTGCATGTCATCCAGAAAGGGCTGCCAGATGCTCTTGAGGTTCTGCGAAGACTCGGTGGACATGATGCCGAAATTGATCGCCTTGTCGACGGCCTGGGCATTGCCCATGGCCACGCTGGCGAGCAGCACGGCAGACAGAAACACATGACCGATACGGTTCAACATGGAGAGGATTCCTGTGGGTCGTTATTGGGGTTTCAAGCGCGAGCCAGGGCCAACCGTGCGGGGACGACGGTGGTGCGGGTCTGGTCGGAAAACATCAGGCTGGTGTCGACATCGGCACCGTACAAATCATTGAGGAACTGGCTGCTCAGCTCGCTGGCGTGGCCATCGAAGTGAATTCGGCCGCCCTTGAGCGCCACGGCTCGCGGGCAATAACGCATGGCGTAATCGACTTGGTGCAGGGTGACCACCACGGTCTTGCCGTCGCGACCGTTGATGTCGGCGAGGATCTCCATGACCTTGCGGGCCGACTCCGGGTCCAGCGAAGCGATGGGTTCATCGGCGAGGATCACTTCGGCGCGCTGGGTCAGGGCCCGGGCAATCGCCACGCGTTGCTGCTGGCCGCCGGACAAGGTGGAAGCACGTTGCGCGGCCAGGTCCGCCAGGCCGACGCGGGCCAGGGACTCCATGGCGAACTGTTTTTCCTCGGCATTGAACAGGCCGAGGTTGCCACGCCAGCGCGGCATGCGGCCCAGGCAACCGAGCAGCACGTTGTCGAGCACACTCAGGCGGTTGACCAGGTTGAACTGCTGGAAGATGTAGCCGATGTCGGAGCGCAGGCGCCGCACCTTGCTGTTCAACCGGCCGCTGGCCTGCACTTCCCGGCCGAGCACCTTGACGCTGCCGCCATTATTCTTGTCGCAACAGGCCAGGCCCGCCAGGTGGCGCAGCAAGGTCGACTTGCCGGAGCCGGAAGCGCCAATCAGCGCGACCATCTCACCGGTGGCAACGGTAAGTTCGAGGTCGACTAATGCGGATTTCTTCGCAAAGGTCTTGTTCAAGTGATCGACATGGATAGCGTGAGTCATGGGCTTCTCTGTCTGGTCTGAACAGCCACACAAGGGCTGCGGTTGAGTTCAAACGACAGTAGGCGCGGGAGGTGTCAGCGCTATTACTTGCACATGACTGCACGGGGGCGGATTGATGAAGGTTTTGTGAAAGGTTGCAAAGCCACCACAATCCCCTGTGACCGATCGTTCCCACGCTCTGCGTGGGAATGCCGCCTGGGACGCTCTGCGTCCCGAATCAGGCGAAGCTTTGCGCAACGGTGACGCAGAGCGTCACGGGATGCATTCCCACGCGGAGCGTGGGAACGATCGGTAACGACGTATAGCTCCCTCTTTTTAGCTGCCCTCTTGTTAGGACCTGCCCTACACATCTTTCAGGTTGCGTCCGAGCAACCTCGCCGCTAACCTTCGCGGGTCGCTGCAAAATCAGCGAACGGGTGTGGTAGCCCGGTTCTTTCATAGATCCCCAAAACGCTTACGGGCGTTTTTTTGTGCGGGCTGCTTTGTGGCGGCTGTGCACGGGAGGCTTCGGCCTGCCGGGTTTCTATGACCGGTCTACCACCCCGTGTACAGTCGCCTCCTTACATCGTGTGGTAGCGAAATGGAGGTGCTCATTCATAGGAGCTTCACCATGAAAAAAGTCACACCCAATCCCCCGCCATCCACCTCGGATGACACCCCACAAACCCCACCCAACCTCATCTTCACCGTCCGCCCCGGCCTCAGTACCGAAGTTGCCTTGAGCAATGCCAGCGAGATGCTGGAATCGGCGACGGTGTGTGCCTACGACTGTGCTGAGCATTTGGACGGCTCAAGCCGCAAACAGGTGCTGGCGGTGGTGCAGATGGTTGAGATTGCGCAGTTGTTGGTGGATCAAGCGCTGAATCGCGAGTGCCCCGTGGCCTGATGGCTGAGGCGATCTAGTGTGGGAGCTGGCTTGCCTGCGATGGCGGTGGGTCAGTTGGCAGATGGGTAGCTGATACACCGCTATCGCAGGCAAGCCAGCTCCCACAGTGGATTGCATTTCAAGTTGAGTAATAAAAAAGGCGACCTTTCAAAGGTCGCCTTTTGTCATTGCGCGTACTGCTTGCTCAACCCCGGTGGCACGCCGTGCACGTCGGTGTCTTCCCATGGCCCGTTCGGGCTGATGGAGCGGGTCCAGCCGTTGCTCCAACGGTAGTAGGTGCGCTGGCGGTAGAAGGTGTCGGGCTGCTCGTCCAGCACATACACCTGCATCTTGCCGTCCCAGTGGCTGGCGGCGCCCGGCGGCGGGGCGAAGGTTGGCGACTTGCTCGGCAGCGGTTTCGGCGCTGGGGTTACCGGGCCGGAAGGCTTGGTGCTGGGTTGAGTCGACGGGCCCGACGGCGGGATGGTCGGGCCGGTGGGCGCGGGAGGTGGCCGGTGGACCGCACAAGCGCTCAGGCCGAGTACCAGGCTGAGCAGGGTGATGCGTGCAAGAGCGGTCATAGGCGTTTCCTCGATTTACTGGTCCGGACGGTCGATGGTCAGCTTCTGCAAGGCAGTGGTGCTGCTGGCCAAGGGTTGGCTGCGGCCGATCCATTCGCCAGTGGTCGGTTGACCGGCCCGGGATATGCGCGCAACCAGTTGGACTTCGGGGAAGTTCGACAGTTTCAACTGCGGCATCATCGCGTCAGCATCGCCCAGTTCGACCGTGACCGGCAGTTCGGCAACAGTGACGCGCTTGGCGGCCAGCGGCGCCGGCGGACCGTTTACGGCACGGGCGAAGATGAACACGCTATCGGTTGGCAAGGCGTTGGCCTTCACCTCGGCAGACAGGTCCACACGCACGGTCATCACGGTTTTTTGCGCGACGGTGCCGCCGCTTTCCTTGAGCTTCTCGGCCGCGCGGTCGATGCCACCTTGCAGGGCAACACGTGAATTATCTTCAGGTGGCAATTGCGCCAGCAGACGATTCCAATAGTCGATTGCTTCTTGGTAGCGCTGACCTTCAAAAGCGGCAATGCCAAGCAAACCAAGGCTGGTCACTTCTTTCGGGTCCAGCTTCAACGCCTCGTCGGTCAACGCCTGAACCTTGGGCGACCATTGCTTGTTGTCGGCAAAGTACTGCGCCTGAGCCCACTGACCGAGCAGCTCCGGCTGGCGACCGGCTAACGCCACGGTGCGTTCGAAGACTTTCGCCGCATCAGCCGAACGGTCCTGGGCCATGTAGGCGCGACCGAGGAAGTACAAGCCTTCCGGCGAGTCCGGCTGGGCAGCGGCGGCACGCTCCAGGCGCTGGGTCATGTCTTGCATGGACACCGGCGGCTGGGAGAATTCGCGAGTCAGTTCGACCTTGTCGCTCGCCCCGTAATGCAGGTACAGCGCAACGCCGAGCACCGGGACGAGAAACGCCGCCAACAACGGCAGCGGTTTGCCCAGGCGCGATTCGCGGGGCTTTTCCACGCCTTCGGTGTCAGCCAGCAGCTCGCGGGCCGCTTCGGCGCGGCCGGTGTCGAGTTGCGTGGCATTCAGCACGCCTTCGTCCTGCTGCACTTGCAGCTCGGCCACGCGTTCTTGATAAAGCGCCACGTTCAGCGCGGTGCGATCCTCTTCACGCTGGGCACGGCGACCGCGCAATACAGGGATCAACAGGAAACTCAGGGCAATCAGGAGCAGCAACCCTGCTGCGAGCCAAAAATCAATCATCAGTCTTGGTGTCCAGCAATTGGTCGAGGCGTTTGCGTTCGTCCGGGGAGAGCGCATCGGAACCATCAGTCGGCGCAGCGCGGCGACGGCGCACGATCACGGCCATCACCACCACACCGGCCAGCAACAGCCCGGCGGGGCCGAACCAGAGCAGCGCGGTCTTGCCGGTGAGGGCCGGTTTGTAGCGCACGAAATCACCGTAGCGGTCGACCATGAAGTCGATGATCTGCTGATTGTCCTTGCCCTCCCCCAGCATGCGGAAGATCTCTTTGCGCAAGTCGGCGGCGATCGGGGCGTTGGAGTCGGCGATGTCCTGGTTCTGGCACTTGGGGCAGCGCAGTTCCTTGGTCAGTTCGCGAAACCGCTCGCGGTCTCCGTCCTTGGCGAATTCGTAGGTGTCGATGGCGGCGTGAGCCACGCCGGCCAATCCCAACGCCAGCACCGCAGCGGCTAACAGACGCTTCATGGCTTGGCCTCATCGACCAGCGCCTGGTACTTGGCGGCCAGTTGCTCACGCCAGACCACTTCGTCGATCACGCCGACGTATTTGTCGCGGATCACGCCCTTGGCATCAATGAAGAAGGTTTCCGGGGCGCCGTACACGCCAAGGTTCAAACCGAGGTTGCCGTCTTCATCGCGGATATCCAGCTGATACGGGTTGTGGAACTCCGCGAGCCATTTCAAGGCCGCCGCATTGTCGTCCTTGTAGTTGATGCCGTAGATCAGCACGCCCTTCTCGGCCAGTTTGTTCAGCACCGGGTGTTCGACGCGGCACGAGATGCACCAAGTCGCCCACACGTTGACCAGCGCCGGTTTGCCCAGCAGGTCGGCCTGAGTCAGGGTCTTGTCGCCCTGCACGGTCTTCAGGCTGAACGCCGGGAAAGGCTTGCCGATCATCGCCGAAGGCAACTCGGCCGGGTCCAGGTACAACCCGCGATACAGGAACACCGCCATCACCAGAAAGGCCGCCAGCGGTAACACCATCAACCAACGCTTCATGCCGCCGCTCCTTGCAGGCCGAGAGCTTCGCGCACACGGCTTTTTACTTTGACGCGATAACGCCGGTCCAGCGCGGCCAGCAACCCGCCGAAACCGGTGAGCAAGCCGCCGAACCAGATCCAGCGCACGAACGGTTTGACGTGCACGCGCACCGCCCACGCGCCGTCGCCCAGCGGCTCACCCAATGCCACATAGAGGTCGCGGGTGAAACCGGCGTCGATCCCGGCTTCGGTCATCATCGAGCTTTGCACGGTGTACAGACGTTTTTCCGGATGCAACACGGCCACTTCCTGGCCGTTGCGCACCACACGGACGGTGCCTTTGTCGGACGTAAAGTTCGGGCCTTCAAAGTGCTTGGCGCCGTCGAAGATAAAGTGGTAACCGGCCAGGTCCATCGACTCACCCGGCGCCAGGCGCAGGTCGCGCTCGGCGCTGTTCTGGCTGGAGAGCACCACGCCGAGGGCGCACACGGCGATGCCGAGGTGGGCGATTTGCATGCCCCAGTAGCTGCGGGTCAAGGTTGGCAGGCCTTTGATCAGGCCCTTGTGGCGGGTCTTGTCGACAATATCGCGCACGCCGGCCAGCAACACCCAGGCGGCGAGCAGGAAGGTGGCGAGCACCGCCCAGTTGAAGTCGCCGTAAGCGATCCCGGCGATCACCGCCAGGGCCACACTGCCCAACAGCACCGGCATCAGCATGCCGGCCAGCCATTTCACCGGGGTGTCTTTCCAGCGCACCAGCACGCCGACCGCCATCACCACCATCAACAGGCCCATCAACGGAATAAACAGCGCGTTGAAGTACGGCGGGCCAACGGACAGCTTGGCACCGCTCAAGGCATCCAGCACCAGTGGGTAAAGGGTGCCGAGCAGGATCATCGACGCGGCGACGACCAGCACCAGGTTGTTACCGAGCAGCAGGGTTTCCCGCGACCACAGGTTGAAACCGACCTGGCTCTTGACCACCGGTGCACGCAGGGCGAACAGGGTGAGCGAGCCGCCGACCACAAACAGCAGGAAGATCAGGATGAATACGCCACGCTCAGGGTCGGACGCAAACGCATGCACCGACGTCAGCACACCCGAACGCACAAGGAAGGTGCCGAGCAGGCTGAGGGAAAATGCCGCAATGGCCAGCAACACGGTCCAGCTCTTGAACACGCCGCGCTTTTCGGTGACGGCCAGCGAGTGGATCAGTGCCGTACCGACCAGCCATGGCATGAACGAGGCGTTTTCCACCGGGTCCCAGAACCACCAGCCGCCCCAACCGAGTTCGTAGTAAGCCCACCATGAACCCAAGGTGATACCAATGCCCAGAAAGGCCCAGGCGACGATGGTCCACGGCCGCGACCAGCGCGCCCAGGCGGCATCGAGGCGCCCGCCGAGCAAGGCGGCGATGGCGAAGGCGAAGGCCACCGAGAAACCGACGTAACCCATGTAGAGCATCGGCGGGTGCACGATCAGGCCGATGTCCTGGAGCAGCGGGTTGAGGTCATGCCCGTCTGCCGGGATCTGCGGCAGGATGCGGCTGAACGGGTTGGAGGTCATGATCAGGAACAGCAGAAAGCCGATGCTGATCATGCCCATCACCGCCAGCACCCGTGCCAGCATGACTTGCGGCAATTGGCGCGAGAACACCGACACGGCGAAGGTCCAGCCGCCGAGGATCAAGGCCCACAGCAGCAACGAGCCTTCGTGGGCACCCCACACGGCGCTGAACTTGTAGTACCACGGCAGCGCACTATTGGAGTTATTAGCCACATAGGCGACGGAAAAATCATCGGTCATAAAGGCGTAGGTCAGGCAACCGAACGCGAACACCAGGAACGCAAACTGACCCCAGGCGGCCGGCTGGGCCAGGCTCATCCACAGGCGGTCGCCGCGCCAGGCACCGAGCAACGGCACCACGGCCTGGACGATGGCGAAGCACAGGGCGAGGATCATCGCCAACTGGCCCAGCTCCGGAATAAACAGTGCGGACGTCATGGCTTAGCCCTCCTTGGCAGACTGTGAAGGGGCGCCTGGGGCGGATTGGCCGCTGTCCTTGAGGGCTTTGGTGACCTCGGGCGGCATGTATTTCTCATCGTGCTTGGCCAGCACCTCATCGGCAACCACGACGCCGTCGGCGTTGAGCTTGCCCAGGGCAACGATGCCCTGGCCTTCGCGGAACAGGTCCGGAAGGATGCCGCGATAAGTGATCGTCACCGCTTTGTTGAAGTCGGTGACCACAAAGGTCACGTCGAGAGAATCGCCAGAACGCTTCAGCGAGCCCTTCTCCACCATGCCGCCGGCGCGGATGCGCGTGTCCAGCGGGGCGTCGCCATTGGCGATCTGGGTGGGGGTGTAGAACAGGTTGATGTTCTCCCGCAGGGCACTCATCGCCAGGCCCACGGCAACACTCACGCCGACCAGGATGGCCAGGATGATCAACAGACGCTTTCTACGCAGCGGATTCACTTTTCGGTCTCCCGGCGCAAACGACGCGCCTCTTGTTGCAGGTAACGCTTGCGGGCCAGGATCGGCGCGGCGACGTTGAGGGCCAGCACTGCCAGGCAGATGCCATAGGCCGTCCAGACATACAGGCCATGATGGCCCATGGCGAGAAAATCACTGAAAGAAGCAAAACTCATCCACGCGCTCCCAGGCAGCTTTGCACTTCGGCCTTGACCCAACTGGCGCGGGCTTCACGCTTGAGCACCTCGAGGCGCATGCGCATCAGCAGCACCGCGCCGAAGAAGCAGTAGAACCCGAGCACCATCAGCAGCAGCGGCGCCCACATTTCCACCGGCATTGCCGGTTTTTCGGTGAGGGTGAAGGTGGCGCCCTGGTGCAGGGTGTTCCACCACTCCACCGAGTACTTGATGATCGGGATATTGATGACGCCGACGATGGCGAGCACCGCGCAGGCCTTGGCAGCGCTGTCGCGGTTACTGATCGCGTTGCCCAAGGCAATCAGGCCGAAGTACAGGAACAGCAGGATCAGCATGGAGGTCAGGCGCGCGTCCCACACCCACCACGAACCCCAGGTCGGTTTGCCCCAGATTGCGCCGGTGACCAGCGCCACGGCGGTCATCCACGCGCCGATGGGCGCTGCGCATTGCAGCGCCACGTCGGCCAGCTTCATCTTCCACACCAGGCCGACGACGCCGCACACGGCCAGCATCACATAGCAGGATTGGGCCAGCATCGCGGCGGGCACATGGATATAGATGATGCGAAAGCTGTTGCCTTGCTGGTAATCCGGCGGCGCGAAGGCCAGGCCCCACACCAGGCCGATGCCGATCAGCAACAGGGCTGCGATGCTCAACCACGGCAGCAGCTTGCCGCTGATGCCGTAAAACCATTTGGGCGAGCCGAGCTTGTGAAACCAGGTCCAGTTCATTGCTGTTTCCGTCACGGTTGTTTCTCGTCGTTGCGAGAAACTCAGGGTCTTTACTGGTTAATAACGCTTAACCAGACCTCATTATTCGCCGACGCTGATCTTCAGGCCAGCCGCTATAGCAAAGGGTGTCAGGGTTACCGCCAGGGCGGTCAGGCTGCCAAGCCACAGGAGGTAACCGGTCGCCGGCATGCCCATGAGCGCGGCTTGCAAAGCACCGCTGCCCAGGATCAATACCGGGATATACAAAGGCAGAATCAGCAGGGCCAGCAACAGGCCACCCCGCTTCAAACCGACGGTCAACGCTGCGCCCACCGCCCCCAACAGGCTGAGCACCGGCGTACCGAGCAACAGGGAAAACAGCAGCACCGGCAGGCATTCGACGGGCAAACCCAGCATCATCGCCAGCAGCGGCGAGAGCAAGACTAGCGCCAAGCCGGAAAAAACCCAGTGTGCCAGTACTTTTGCCAGTACCAGAAGGGGCAAGGGGTGCGACGAAAGGACCCACTGTTCCAGGGAACCGTCTTCGAAATCACTGCGAAACAGCCCGTCCAGCGAGAGCAGGACAGATAAAAGTGCCGCGACCCACACCAGCCCTGGGGACAAGGTTTGCAACAGTTTAGTCTCGGGGCCGACCGCCAACGGGAACAACGCGATGACAATAGCGAAGAACACCAGCGGATTAGCCAATTCAGCCGGGCGGCGACACAGCAAGCGTGCTTCACGGGCAACCAACAGGGCAAACACACTCATACCGACCACCGGCCCAAATCCAGCTCACGGTAACCGGCAGGCATGAGCGCCAGGCTGTGGTGAGTCGTGAGGACCACCAACCCGCCCTGCTCGCAGTGTCGAGCCAGGTGTGCTTCGAGTTGCGCCACGCCCTGTTTGTCGAGGGCGGTGAACGGTTCGTCGAGAATCCACAGCGGCGGGCCGGGCAGATACAGACGGGCCAGGGCCACGCGGCGTTGCTGGCCGGCCGACAACGTATGGCACGGCACGTCTTCAAAACCCTTGAGCCCCACAGCGGCCAGGGCTTGCCAAATGGCATCGCGGCAAGCGGGATGATGCAGGGCACTGAGCCAACTGAGGTTTTCTTCGGGCGTCAGCACGTCCTTGATCCCGGCGGCGTGGCCGATCCAGATAAGGTTGCGGGCGAGTTCGGTGCGTTGTTCGTTGAGCGGCTGGCCGTTGAGGCGAACCTCACCTGCCGTCGGCTGCATCAACCCGGCCAGCAGGCGCAGCAAACTGGTCTTGCCGCTGCCGTTCGGCCCGCTGATTTGCACCATGTCGCCGCCCGCCAGACGCAGTTCGAGGTGTTCGAACAGCATCCGCAGGTCGCGTTCACAGGCAAGCGCTACGGCTTCAAGAAGAGGGCTGGTCAAGAGATCGCGGGCCTTTACGGTTCAAGTCGGCGGTGCAGCGGCCGTTATAGAGAGATGCACAATAACGGCTTTGGCGACCGATTTTAGAGAGCTGGATCAAATAGTTGTGAGGTTTTTACCGCTCTCTTTGCAGACGGGCGGCATTATACATGTGATGCCCTACTCTAAAGAGGGCAATTTCCCCAGAGACGACGCGCACGATGACCGGTGAGATCAACCTTCCTACGCTGCCTCCTGCCCCGGCCACCGGGCCAGCCCCGTTGCCCCCGACCGGTGAGTTGCTCAAACTGCTGGAACCGCAGACCGGCTTGATCGACCCTGGGAAAACCGCAAACGCCGAGGTGATTGCGCTTAAACAAGGCGGCGACGCGTTTCAACTGTTGCTCAAGTTGACCCTCGAAGGCGGCCGCCAGACCCTGGTGCAAGCCAGCAGCGCGCAGCCATTGCCGCTGGGCAGCAACGTGGCGGTGAGCCAGACGCCAACAGGCAACCTGACCATTACCTTGCAGCAAGCCTTGAGTGCCAATGTGGCCGCCCTCACCCGTATCGACACCACGCAAATGCCAGAGGGCACGCTGCTGCAGGCCAAAGTGCTGACCACCCAGATGCTGCCACAGGGCGCGACGCAACCGGCGATCTATCGCTCGCTGGTGACGGTGCTCAATAACGCCCTCGCCGGAACGACGCTGACCCTGGAAAGCCCACAGCCACTGCGGGTCGGCAGCTTGCTCAGCGCCGTGGTGCAGAATGCGCAAACCTTGAATTTCGTGCCGTTAAGCGGGCTTAAGGATCAATTGGCCGTCGCGCAACAACTCTCGACCCAGCAAAGTCGCCAGGGTTCGCTGGACGTGGTGTTTACTGCCTTGCAAAACTTGCCCGCTGATGACAGCACCTCCAGCGACCTGCGCGCCGCCGCCGCGCGTTTGCTGGCGGCCCTGCCAGACCTGGCACAGGTCAGCAATCCCAAGGTCCTGGCGCAATTGGTACAGAACAGCGGCGCGTTTCTTGAAGCCAAGCTGCTGGTCGGGCAAAACCCGCAAATCCCCCCGCTGGACATGAAAGGCGCCCTGCTGCGCCTGGTCGCCGACCTGGTGCCGGCCCTGCCCACCGGCACCCACCTCAACGCCATCCTCGCCGCCAATACCTTGGCCCAGGTGCTGCCGAACTTTGTGCGCAACCCGCTGAGTACGCTCGGCCAGATCAGCGCCCGGCAAGCACCTGCAGGGTTTCCGCTGCCGGATCGGTTGATGCAGCGCCTGGAGGGCGAAGGCGACCTGGAAAACCTGCTGCGCCTGGCCGCCGGGGCGATTTCACGCTTGCAGAGCCACCAGCTGTCGAGCCTGGAGCAGACCGGCACCACGGCCGATGGTCGACTGCAGACCACCTGGCAGCTGGAAATCCCCATGCGCACCTTGCAGGACATCGTGCCCTTGCAGGTCAAGTTCCAACGCGAAGAACCCACGCCAGACAAGGACCAGCCCGAACGCAAAGACAAAAAAGACCCCAAGCAGATGCTCTGGCGCGTCGAGCTGGCGTTCGACATGGAGCCGCTGGGGCCGCTGCAGGTTCAGGCGCAACTGACACAGGGCAAACTGTCCAGCCAGTTGTGGGCGACTCGGCCCTATACGGCGAGTTTGATTGAAAGCCATTTAGGCAGCCTACGCGAGCGCCTGGTGACCTCGGGTCTGAACGTCGGCGACCTGGATTGCCACCTCGGCACCCCGCCACGCGGGCCACGCACCGGACTGGAGCAACGCTGGGTGGATGAAACCGCATGAAAAACCCAACCCCACCACGCCAGGCGATTGCCCTCAAGTACGACGGCCAGCAAGCGCCGACCCTGACAGCCAAGGGCGACGATG
Source organism: Pseudomonas fluorescens (assembly GCF_900215245.1). Lineage (GTDB taxonomy): Bacteria > Pseudomonadota > Gammaproteobacteria > Pseudomonadales > Pseudomonadaceae > Aquipseudomonas > Aquipseudomonas fluorescens. The sequence continues at coordinate 4,250,440 of NZ_LT907842.1, read as the reverse complement.
CCCTGGCCGAAGCCATTTTGAAGTTGGCGCGGGAGAATGAAGTGCCGATCTATGAGAACGCCGAGCTGGTGAAGCTGCTGGCGCGCATGGAATTGGGCGACAGTATCCCGGAGGAGTTGTACCGCACGGTGGCGGAGATCATTGCGTTTGCCTGGACACTCAAAGGCAAGTTCCCGGTCGGGTATGACCCGAATGCCGAACCGGTGGAGCGGGATGTGACAGAGCGTGGCGACGACTACTGAAAAGTCTCAGAGATACATAATCCAAAATGTGGGTGCTGGCTTGCCTGCGATAGCGGTACACCTGTTCCAGATAAGCAAGCTGACACATCGCCATCGCAGGCAAGCCAGCTCCCACATTTAGCTCTCTATTGTCAGTTCAAGACTTCACTCAGGGGGATGAAGTTGACTCGGTCCCCCAAGGCCAACGTCGTCCCTTCCAGCACCTCGACAAACCCCTCGGCCCATGCCGCGCTGCGCAGCACGCCTGAGCTTTGGTTGCGATAGATGACCGCTTTGCCCTGCTCGATACGCCCGCGCAGGTACTCGCGGCGGTTGCCCGGCTTGGGCCAGACGAACCCCACCGGCACTTCGAAACGCAGCGGCGCCACGTCCTGCACGCCTTGGCGGCGCAGCAGATAAGGGCGTGCCAGCAGCGCAAACGTCACCAGGGTGGAGGCCGGGTTGCCCGGCAGGCCGATCACCGGCACACCACGAAAATGGCCGAAGGTCAGCGGCTTGCCGGGTTTGATCGCCAGCTTCCACAAGGCCAGCTCGCCCTCTTCGCGCAGGGCGATGCCGAGGAAGTCCGCTTCGCCCACCGACACACCACCGGTGGACAAAATCAGGTCGACACTGCCCAGATCGGCCAGGCGCGTGCGGGTTTTTTCCAGATCATCCGGCAGAATCCCGGCATCAATCACTTCACAGCCCATCCGCGCAAGCCAACTGCACAGCACACGGCGATTGCTGTTGTAGATTTGCCCCGGCCCCAGCGGCAAACCCGGTTCGATCAGTTCATCACCGGTGGACAGCACGGCCACGCGCACGCGGCGCACCACACTCAGACGGTCACGGCCAAGGGACGCAGCCAGGCCCAGCTCAATCGGGCCGAGCCGGGTACCGGCGGTTAGCACCCACTCGCCGACGGTGGTTTCCTGGCCTTGGGGGCGGATGTTCTGGTTGACGTGCAAGGGTTCAGTGAAACTCACGCGCTCGTCGGCGTGGACCACCGCGTTTTCCTGCATCTCTACACAGTCCGCACCTTCGGGCACCGGTGCGCCGGTAAAGATGCGCGCACACGTGCCGCTCGCCAATGGCTGCGGCGCCTGGCCGGCGAAGATGCGCTGGCTGACGGGCAATGGCTCGCCCTTCCAGTCCGACAGACGCACGGCGTAGCCGTCCATGGCGCTGTTGGGCCAGGGCGGCAGATCGAGGGTGGAGATGAGGTCGTGCGCCAGCACACGGCCATCGCACTCGCCCAGAGGCAACACTTCCTGATCACGGATCGGTGCGGCTTCGGCCATGTCCAGCAGTTGGCGCAGCGCGTCTTCCACCGGCAGCAAAGCGCCGGTTTTACCCGGCTTATCCACGGGATTCGCAGGGTTCGGCCTGCTTCAGGTGGGGCACGAAGTTGCACGGGCGGTGGCGGTTATCCAATTGCTCGGCGAGGATGCCATCCCAGCCCGTGCGCACCGCGTTGGTCGAACCCGGCAGGCAGCATACCAGCGTGCCATTGGCCAGGCCGGCCAGGGCGCGCGATTGCACGGTGGAGGTGCCGATGTCGGCCACCGAGATCTGGCGAAACAGTTCACCGAACCCATCGACTTGCTTGTCCAGCAAGCAGCTCACCGCTTCGGGCGTGCTGTCGCGGCCGGTGAAGCCGGTGCCGCCGGTGATCAGCACCACTTGCACCACGTCTTCGGCGATCCAGTGGGCGACTTGGGCGCGAATTTTGTAGAGGTCGTCCTTGAGCAGCACGCGCTCAGCCAGGTTGTGGCCAGCGGCGGTCAGGCGGTCGACGAAGACCTGGCCCGAGGTGTCGGTGTCCAGGGTGCGGGTGTCGCTGACGGTCAGTACAGCAATATTCAGGGCTACGAAGGGCGCATCAGCCTTGGCGTTCATGGCTCGGTCCAGTTGTCGAAGGAACAGCCCGATGTTATATCACAGGGCCCCATTTACCTGCCGCAGCGGAACCGCCATGTCTGTTGATTCTTCGCCCCTGCCCTGTTCGATTTTGCTGCTGGCCGGTGGCCGTGGCCAACGCATGGGCGGCCAGGACAAAGGCCTGTTGCAGTGGCACGGGCAGCCGCTGATTGCGCACTTGCAGCGCCTGGCCCGGCCGCTGACGGATGACCTGATTATCTCCTGCAACCGCAACCATGAACGGTACGCACCGTATGCCGACCAGTTAGTGAGCGACGACAGCCCGGACTTCCCCGGCCCGCTGGCAGGCATCCTCGCTGGCTTGGCGGTCGCACAGCGTGAGCATTTGTTGATACTGCCGTGTGATGTACCGAACATCGACGTGGGGCTGCTCACCGACCTGCGTGAGACTGCACGCCACAACCCGCTGCTGCCGGTGATGGTGCGCCAGGGTGAGTTCTGGGAACCCTTGATCTGTATCATCCCGACTCACCTGCACATTGAGGTAAAACGGGCATGGGACGCCGGTGAACGCAGCCCGCGCAGGATCCTCTTGCAACTGGGTGGCGTGGGCCTGCAATGCCCGGCCGAAGACCCGCGGCTGGCCAACCTGAATACACCTGAGCTGTTACACCCAGGCTTCGGCGTGTCAGAATGAACCTCGCACAAGGAACTTTGTCGGCGCCGCGCGCGTCACAAGGTCAGTTGTTTAAAAGAATTCTTTCGGAGACACACTCATGACTCAACGGACCATCGCCGCTCTCATGCTTGCACTGGGCCTCGCCACTCTCGCCGGTTGCGCCTCGCCTACAGTGATCACCCTGAATGACGGTCGCGAAATCCAGGCCGTCGATACCCCTAAATACGACAAGGCTTCGGGCTTCTATGAGTTCGAACAACTTGACGGCAAGCAAACCCGCATCAACAAAGATCAGGTTCGCACCGTTAAAGACCTGTAAGTCTTAGCGTTTGCCAACAAGGCCCGCCTCGCGCGGGCCTTGTCGTTTCCGGGGGTTACCAGTCGAGGGTAATCTGGCTGCGGAAATCGCGTTGTTCACCTGTGACCGGGTCGATAAACCGCACGCCCTGAGCCAGCAGCTTGAGCGGGTTGGCGTAGTCGTCCTCGGCGTCCTTGATCACGTCGGGGTAGAACGGGTCATTGCAGATACTCGCCCCCAGCGCAGTCATGTGCACGCGCAACTGGTGCTTCTTGCCCGTTACGGGGAACAGGCCGTAGCGCCACAAGTCGGCATTTTTTTCGCGCACTTCCACGGCCGTTTCGGTATTGCTGGCGCCCGGCCCTTCCTGCATACGGAAGAACGGCTCGCCATCCACCAGGCGGCTTTTGTGCACCCTGGGGAACGTCAGGTTCGGCAAAGCCGGGGCAATGGCTTCGTAGAATTTGTCGATGCGCCGCGTAGGAAACAGCTGTTGATACGCCGAACGGCTTTGCGGGTTGGCCGAGAACAGCACCAGCCCGGCCGTATGCCGGTCGATGCGATGCAAGGGAACAAGCGCGGGGTTATCCAGACGACGAATCAGGCGGCGCAACAGGGTTTGCTCGACGTATTCGCCAGCAGGCGTTACCGGCAGAAAATGCGGCTTGTCGGCCACGACCAAATGTTCGTCGGCGTACAGGATAGTTTCCTGTACCGGGATCACCTTCTCATTCGGTACTTCACGAAAGTAATAAATGCACAGGCCTTCCTTGTAGGCCAGGCCGAGGTTGATCGGGTGACCGTTGATGTCGAGCACACGGCCTCGCGCGATGCGGTCCAGCCAGTGTTCACGGCTGATCGCCGGAAAATGCTCGCACAGGCAATCCAGCACTGTCGCCCAAGGGCCAGGTGGCAAATACAACGTACTGGCTTGGTGCTGGGACGCGGAAAAACCGGATGTGGACATGACAATGCTCGGAGCCTGGAAAATCAGGCAGGCATTATCCCGCATGGAGCGGGATTGAGCCTAGGGCGGATCTCAGGCCTTTGCCAATTCGGCCCGCAGGATCGGCGAGGCACTGGCGGCGTCGGTGAACTCCTTGAGCCAGCGCAGCACGTCCACCGCTTCCCAACGGCCGGGATCGTACAGCGCGTACAACAAGCCCTGGTAACCCACGACATCCAACTGCTTGTGGTAACCGGCGCGCTGGAACAAGGCCTCGATTTCGGCGAAGCAGGTATTGAAATGCACTTTGTTAAACGGCGTCTTGCCTTCCGTGACCAGGCCATCCAGGCGCAGCTCGTTCACCGCGTCGCGCACGACATCGGCAGACATGCGATTGACGCTGCTTTTTAATTGTTCAACATTCACCACGGGCGATCCCTCTACTCAATCACTGTACAGGCATACAGTAACGTAATAATTGGTAACCCGCTATCGGATAACGCTTAACGAAGGAAGGCAACAATCTGCTCAGGGTCGAATGGCCAATCCAATTCAGCCCCTGTATCCACACGGCGAAGCACCGGAATCCGCAGGCCATAGACTTCGGTGAGATCAACGGGCTCAGTGATATCAACCAGTTCCACCAGCAGCCCTCCTTCGACGAGCGGCATGATTTCGGCTTCGGCTATCTCACAAAGATGGCAACCCACGGTGCCGAGCAGCTGGCATTCAGGAAACATGGCGACGGGACCCGATCAGTAAGTAGGTCATCATTCTAAGCCCGCCCAATACCTGTGGCGAGCAGGCTTGCCCGATGAAATCCGACTGCCGACAAAAGACCTGACCCAGGTCACCATGACGTATAACTGATTCAGCGATTCTCGCGGCTTTTTGCCCGTTCACCCCGCAATGGAGATGCTTGTGTTCGCCAACCTGCTGATCATTCTGGCCTCATCCCTGGTGGTGATTGCGCTGTTTCGCCGGCTGCGGCTGCCGCCCGTGCTGGGCTACCTGTGCGTGGGCCTGGCCGTGGGGCCCACCGCGCTGGACTGGGTGAATGACAGTGAAGACCTGCCGGACCTCGCCGAGTTGGGGGTGGTATTCCTGCTGTTTTCCCTTGGGCTGGAGTTTTCCCTTACCAAGATGTTCGCCTTGCGCAGCGTGGTTTTCGGGCTGGGCAGCTTGCAGGTACTGGGCTGCGGTGTGCTGCTGGGAGGCCTGCTGATGGCGTTTGGCCTGGCGCCAGGCGTCGCTCTGCTGCTGGGTGCCGGGTTGGCGTTGTCCTCCACGGCCATCGTCAGCAAGGAGCTGACCAGCCTCGGGGAAATCTTCAGCAGCCATGGCCAGAATGCGATTGGCGTGTTGCTGTTCCAAGATGTAGTGGCCGTGCTGCTGCTCACCTTGGTGCCGGTATTTGCCGGTAACAGCGACCAGGCGTGGTACTGGGCGTTGCCGCTGACGCTGGGCAAAACCGTGCTGTTGTTCGTCGGCTTGCTGTTCGCCAGTCGCTGGTTATTGCCCCGCCTGTTTCACGAAGTCGCGGCGTCCCGTTCAGCAGAGCTGTTTGTGCTATTGGCGCTGGTGATCGTATTGCTGACCGCCTGGCTCACGCACCTACTGGGACTCTCGCCTGCCCTCGGCGCGTTCCTGGCGGGCATGCTGTTGGGCGAAAGCCATTACCGGCATCAGATCGAAGCCGACATCCGGCCGTTTCGCGACATTCTGCTCGGGCTGTTTTTTGTCAGCATCGGCATGCTCATCGACCTGCAGCTGTTCGTCAGCCATAGCCTGCTGATCCTCGGCCTGACCCTTGCACTGATGCTGATCAAGGCCCTGGTGGTAGCGGCGTTGGTCAAACTGCGTGGCAGCGACAGTGAAACCGCCTGGCGCAGTGGCCTGGCCCTGGCCCAGGGCGGCGAGTTCTGTTTTGCGCTGATGGCGCAAATGCAACACAGCCGGCTGATACCCGAAGCGTTCAACGGCCTGCTGCTCGCTGCCACCTTCTGCTCGATGCTGCTGACCCCGCTGCTGCTGCGCGCGGCACCAACGATTGCCCTGCGCCTGCACCGCAAGCCCAACCAGCAGGTGCACCTGGAAGCAATCACCGCGCTCAACGCCCAATTGAGCGGCCACGCAGTGATTTGCGGGTACGGCCGCGTCGGGCAATCCATCGGGCGCTTTCTGCACCGCGAGCAACAGGCGTTTATTGCACTGGATGATGACCCGGCGCAGGTGCAGGGAGCCGCCACGCAAGACCGCAACGTGCACTACGGTGACTGTCGCCGTGGGGCCTTGCTGAGTGCGGTCGGCCTGGAACGCGCACGGCTGGTGGTGATCGCGGTGGATAACAGCGATGTCGCACTGGTGGTATTGACGGAGGCACGCCGGATCAATCCGGACGTGCCGATTCTGGTGCGTACCCGTGACGACAGCCAACTGACGGAACTGAAAGCCGCCGGCGCCAGCGAAGTGGTGCCCGAACTGCTGGAGTCGAGCCTGATGCTCGCCTCCCACGCCTTGATCCTGCTGGGGCTTTCGGACGAACAGGTGCAGGCGCGGGTCGACGAGGTGCGGCGTAACCGCTATCGCCTACTGCACGGTTTCTACCCGCGGACCGACGAGCCGATCAATCCTGACTGACCGCGCCGATCTTGTGGATCGACAGGTCAGCGCCGTAGTACTCCTGCTCCTGGCTCAGGCGCAGCCCGTGCACGCGTTTGATCACGCCGTACACCAACAGGCCGCCGACCAGCGCCACCACCACCCCCAGCGCGGTGCCAATCAACTGGCTGATCAGGCTCACGCCGCCCAAGCCGCCAAGGGCGGTCTGGCCGAAGACGCCGCACGCGATACCGCCCCACACGCCGCACAAACCATGCAGGGGCCACACACCCAGCACGTCATCGATCTTCCAGCGATCCTGGGCGGCGATGAAGAACCACACGAACAAACCACCGGCGACGACACCAGTGACCAGCGCGCCCACAGGGTGCATCAAGTCGGAACCGGCGCAAATCGCCACCAGCCCGGCCAGCGGACCGTTATGCAGGAAGCCAGGGTCATTGCGGCCGATCACCAGGGCAGCAACCGTGCCGCCAACCATGGCCATCAGCGAGTTGACGGCGACAAGGCCGCTGACGCCATTCAAGGTCTGCGCGCTCATCACGTTAAAGCCGAACCAGCCGACAATGAGGATCCACGAACCCAACGCCAGGAAGGGAATGCTCGACGGCGCAAATGCCACCAGGCGCCCTTCTCGATAGCGCCCGTTACGCGGGCCCAACAGCAGCACCGCCGCCAGCGCCAGCCAACCGCCCATGGCGTGTACCACCACGGAACCGGCGAAGTCATGGAAGCTGGCACCAAAGGTGGCGAGCAACCAGGCTTGCAGGCCGAAATTACCGTTCCACACCAGGCCTTCAAAAAACGGGTAGATAAATGCCACGATCAGCGCGGTGGCACACAGCTGAGGAGCGAACTTTGCACGCTCGGCAATGCCACCGGAAATAATCGCCGGGATCGCCGCAGCGAAGGTCAGCAGGAAGAAAAACTTCACCAGGCCGTAGCCGTGATCGGCACTGATGACCGCCGCCGGTTGCATAAAGCTCACGCCGTAGGAGATCCAATAGCCTATAAAGAAATAAGCCAAGGTCGAGATGGCGAAGTCGCTGAGGATCTTCGACAGGGCGTTGACCTGGTTTTTCTGGCGCACGGTGCCGACTTCCAGGAACGCAAAACCGGCGTGCATGGCCAGCACCATGACCGCGCCAATCAGAATAAACAGGGTGTTGGAACTGTGGACTAATGTGTCCACTGCGCTTTGCAAATTTTCCATGGAGGTTGGCAGGCCTGCATTAAAGGCAAAAAGCACCAAAGCGGTTCAAGCCAGGGTTTCGCGCACTAAATTGGCACCACCAGTCCCGCACCTCTTCAGAGGGCGTGAACCGCTTTAGCGCAGCGAATACCGCAACAAGCCATTACCGACAGGGTTTTTCCGCGAGTTTCATTGATTTAGGGTAAGGTTTTTCAAGGCATTCGCCTCAGGCCGCCCATATTCAGCGCACGCCCCGGGCATGCGCACCAAGGCAAAGCAAAAGCTGTACCAGACAATTGAACTGAACCTTCACAGAAGCCTGTGACTCGAAACCACACGTACCGATCAGCCAATCACGGAGATAACCATGGCCAGAAGAACTGCAAAGACTGCTCAAGAGATACTGATGGCGGATTTTCAAACCCTGGTCAGTGACACTGAAAAGTTGCTCGACGACACCGCCGTGCTGGCCGGTGACCAGGCCGATGAGCTGCGCACCAAGATCCACGACAGCTTGCTCAAGGCCCGCGAAACCCTGCAACTGACCGAAGACTCCCTGCGCGAACGCGGCGCGGCGGCTGTCACGGCAACGGAAGATTACGTGCAGGCCAACCCTTGGCAGTCGGTGGGCATTGCCGCCGGTGTTGGCTTTCTGATCGGTCTGCTGGCTACAAGGCGCTAACATTATGGCTATCGGCGAATCCGGCTCGTCCACGAGCTCAAGCTCCACCTCCCGACGCCTGGGCGCGGCCGTTCTGGGCTTGCTGCACAGCCACGTCGAGTTATTTGGCATCGAGTTGCAAGAGCAGAAATCACGCACGGTGAGCCTGCTGCTGTTCGCGGGCCTGGCACTGGTGTTTGCTCTGCTGCTGTTGGTGGGGCTGTCGGCGCTGGTGATGATTCTGGTGTGGGACACCTACCGTATCACCGGGATCATTAGCCTGTGTGTGTTCTATTCGCTGGCCGCAGCGTTCTGCGGAGTGCGCTTGAAGGCGGCGATATTCGATGAGTCCACGCCGTTCCATGCCACCCTTGAAGAACTGGCCAACGACCGGGAGCGCCTGCTGCCATGAGCATGACTGAAATTCCACACACCGCTTCGCGCCGGGAAATGCGCAAGGCGCTGATTCGCCTGCGCATGGAAATGCACCGCCAGGAAATCCGTCACGAGTCCCAGCAACTGATGGCGCCCCTGAACAAGGTGCGCGATCTACGCCACAACTGGCAGGACAGCCTGGGCATCAAGCACGCGCCGCTGTGGGGCGTGGCCGCGGTGACACTGATGGGTTTTTTCACCGGCAAGGGCGCCAAAGGCGGCAGTATCAGTAGCCTGACGCGCCTGGTGCGGCTGGGCGCCGGTTTGATCCCGCTGATTAAATTGGCCATGCAAGGTGCCTCGCGCAAAGGTTGAACCCCGCTGGCTGCATTCTTGCAAACAGAATCGGCCCGGCCCTCGAACATGAGGGCCGGGCCTTTTTTTGCCAGCTCTCTTAAGGAGGCCCCGTGATCGACGGGCAACCGCTTGCCTGCTTCCAACCGTTTATCGACACCGCCACCGGCCGCATTGCGGGTGTAGAGGCGCTCGGCCGCCTGCGCCAGGCGGATGGCCGCCTGCTGTCCGTGGGCCCGCTGTTTGCTGACCCGCGCACGCCCGGCATGACCTTGCGCAGCCTCGACCGACAAATCCGCGACAATGCGTTAAGCCGCCTTCATGAAGCACCCGAAGACTGGTTTCTCAGCCTGAACATCTCGCCACGCTGGATCAATCGCCTGCGCCCGGGCCAAGCCTTGCCGAGTTTGAAACAGGTACACGCCTACGGCATCGATCCGCGGCGCATCGTGTTTGAGATCACCGAGTTAGGAGGCGACATCCAGCGTCTGGCCGACGTCGTGGTGCGTTATCGCAACGCGGGTGCGCGAATCGCCATTGATGACTTTGGTGCCGGCTATTCCCAACTCGACCGCGTACTGGCACTGCAACCGGATATTCTCAAGCTGGACATGCGCCTGTTCCAGGAAGCCGCCAAAGGCGGGCCGAGCAGTGACGTCGTCAGGGCGCTGGCGCAAATGGCGGAAAAGACCGGATGCTGGATCATCGCCGAAGGCGTGGAAACCGAGGCGCAATTGAGTTTCGCCCTGGAATGCGGCGCGCGGTATGTGCAGGGTTACTTGTTTGCTCAGGCGCAGCTGGAATGGTTTGCAGCCGATGCCTTCGTGCCGCGATTTGCTCGCCTGCGCACGGTGTACGTCCAGCACAAACTCGCAGAGCGTGGCCGCTTGATGCAGTTGCGCCTGCAATTGGTCGAACTGATGAGAATCCTGCAAACCTGGGCCCAGTGCCGCGCGCCGCTGAATCAATTACCCCAATTGCCGGACTTCCCCTGGCTGCTGCGCTTTTATCAGTGCGACCGCCATGGCACCCAACTCACCCCCAACTTCGAATGGCGCCAGGACGCCTGGCAGGCTGACAGCCGCTACCTGGGCCACAACTGGTCGTGGCGCCCGTACTTCTATCATCTGCTCGCCGAAGGTTGGGAAGAACGACGCCTGACGCTCTCGTCGACCTACCGCGACGCCACCACCAATCAGTATTGCCTGACCGCCGGACAATTCTTCGATAACGGCCAGCGCTTGCTGTTAATCGATATCGATGCAGTCGGGCTGTAGATTTTCGCTTGCCGAGGCCACGCTGAACCGGGAAGCTGGGAGGGTCATTCACCGTACGGAGAGTACCCGCCTTGGATTGGCCCACCCTGCTGACACGCGAACGTCTTGGAAAGCCCCTGCACAGCCCCGAAGAACTCGGCCGCAGCCCGTTTCACAAGGATCACGACCGTATTATTTTCTCCGGCGCATTCCGCCGACTGGGCCGCAAGACACAAGTGCACCCGGTATCGAGCAATGACCATATCCATACTCGCCTGACCCACTCCCTGGAAGTCAGCTGCGTCGGCCGCTCCCTCGGCATGCGCGTAGGCGAAACCCTGCGTAGCGCCCTGCCCGACTGGTGTGAACCGAGCGACCTGGGCATGGTGGTGCAATCGGCCTGCCTGGCCCATGACATCGGCAACCCGCCGTTCGGGCACTCCGGTGAAGATGCCATTCGCCACTGGTTTCAACAGGCGGCCGGACGCGGCTGGCTGGATGACATGAGCACTGCCGAGCGCAATGACTTCCTCAACTTCGAAGGCAATGCCCAGGGGTTTCGGGTACTGACCCAGCTGGAATACCACCAGTTCGACGGCGGCACACGGCTGACCTACGCCACCCTTGGTACCTATTTGAAATACCCGTGGACCGCTCGTCACGCGGATTCCCTGGGCTACAAAAAACATAAGTTTGGCTGCTACCAGAGCGAGCTGCCGATCCTTGAGCAGATCGCCCACAAACTCGGCCTCCCGCAGCTGGAAGAACAACGCTGGGCACGTCATCCGTTGGTTTACCTGATGGAGGCAGCAGACGATATCTGCTACGCCTTGATTGACCTCGAAGACGGCCTGGAAATGGAGTTGCTGGAATATGCCGAGGTGGAGTCGTTGCTGCTCGACCTGGTGGGTGACGATTTACCCCAGACTTACCGGCAACTGGGCCCGGAGGACTCTCGTCGGCGAAAGCTGGCGATCCTGCGCGGCAAGGCGATCGAGCACCTGACCAATGCCGCCGCGCGGGCCTTTGTCGAACAGCAAGACGCGTTGCTCGCCGGCACGCTGCCCGGTGACCTGGTGGAGCACATGCACGGCCCCGCCAAGCGCTGCGTGCTGGATGCCAAGGACATGGCGCGTAAAAAAATCTTCCAGGACAAGCGCAAAACCCTGCACGAAATCGGCGCCTACACCACCTTGGAAATCCTCCTGAACGCCTTTTGCGGTGCGGCACTGGAACAGCATGGCGGGCGCACGCCGTCGTTCAAGAACCGGCGCATCCTCGACTTGCTGGGCAACAGCGCGCCAAACCCGGCCTGGCCGCTGCACGCGTCGTTTTTACGCATGATCGACTTTATCGCCGGCATGACTGACAGCTACGCCACCGAGATGGCGCGGGAGATGACCGGACGTTCCAGCCCGCAGTGAACATGTTGATCACGCCGCCTGCTTCCCGTACAGAATTTGCCTACGACGGGAACAGAGCGGCCTGATCGAATTCGCACACAAGCTCGAGGAATAATCGCGCACGCTTCTGGCGGACTTGCTACGCCCCGCCCCTTCTGAATGAGCCCTGTGCCTTCTATGCCCCTACCCCGTCTTCGAATCCTGTTGGTGGAGGATCATCCCTTTCAGCTCCTGGCCACTCAATGCCTGCTTAAAAGCTTCGGCTTCGAGCACCTGACCCTTGCAGAAAATGCCGAACAGGCGATTCGCTCGATGTCCAGCGCCACGACTCCGTTTGACCTCCTGCTGTGTGACCAATGCCTGCCTGATCTACCCGGGCTGGAACTGGTGGAAATTGCCAACCGCCGTCACTTCATAAGCAGCGCCATTCTACTGAGCGGGCTGGCGGCAACCGAACTGTCCACCCTGACAACACAAGCCCTGCAACGTGGCCTGCCACTGCTTGGCTATTTAATGAAGCCCCTGAATAAAGACGAACTTGCAAGGTTGATCGCGCCAATATTCCCTCTCTAAAAAATCGACTTTAAACGCTGTTCAGCGATCGGAAATTCGTCTGAAAACCCTTGCTGAACCTGTCGCCCCAGCGCTGAGCGTACTGATTCAAACTTTGCTTAGATCCGACGGCGCAAAGCCTTAATGAAGGGTAGGCAGTTACCTCTTTTTCTGTAGGAATTCTCCTGTTTTATATCTACTCCCCCCTAGGTTCATCCTACTCCCTCATCTTCTGAGCTAATGTGCCCGCTTTATTTGCACTTGCATGGAATATGATTATGAACACAGTTTTTATCATTGATGACCACCCCGTTATCAGGTTGGCGATTCGTATGTTGTTGGAACACGAGGGTTATAAGGTCGTTGGTGAAACGGACAACGGTTGTGACGCGATCCAAATGGTTCGCGAATGCCTGCCGGACCTGATCATCCTGGATATCAGCATCCCGAAACTCGACGGCCTCGAAGTGCTCTGCCGATTCAACGCCATGAACACATCCATGAAAACCCTGATTCTTACCGCCCAGAGTCCGACGTTGTTCGCCACGCGTTGCATGCGCTCCGGCGCAGATGGCTACGTGTGCAAGGAGGGTGACCTGAGCGAACTGCTGAGCGCCATTCGCGCGGTGTTGTCCGGTTACAATTACTTTCCCAGCCAGGCATTGAATAGCAATGGCACCGACGGTAAGGATGCCTTGGAACTTGAACTGTTCAAGGCAGTGAACGACCGGGAACTGATGGTATTGCAACTCTTCGCACAGGGGCGCACCAACAAGGAAATCGCCAAAGGTATGTTTCTAAGTAACAAAACAGTAAGCACTTACAAAAAAAGGCTGATGCAGAAACTTAAAGCCAAATCCTTGGTAGAACTTATCGAGATGGCAAAACGAAACGCGCTAGTGTGAGAAAGCGGATGCCCAGGCGTATAAAGGACTATCTGATTGTATTAATTGCCGGTATGTGCCTGAGCACTACTGTGCCCGCGACCCCACAACCGGGTCCGGAAAACTTCACCTTATTGAGCCGCGCGGGTACCGTTCAACTGGATACTCAACTGGACAAGGCTCAGCGCCAGTGGTTGCTGAACAAACGCGAGCTGGTGCTGGGCACCTCGGCACCCGATTACCCACCCTTCGACCTGACCTCCAGCGGCCGCGACTATGAAGGCCTGACCGCCGATTACGCCGGGCTCCTGGCCAAAGCCATGGCCCTGCCTATCAAGGTATTGAGCTACCCCACGCGGGAAGCCTCGATTCGCGCCCTGGAAAAAGGTGAAATTGACCTGCTGGGTTCCTCCAACGGCTTTGAGGCCGCCAACCCGAATTTCATCCTGTCGCAGCCGTACGCAGTAGATCAGCCGGTACTGGTGACCCGCGAAGAGGAAACGCGCAGTTTGAGCGATGGCCTGGCCGGGCTGCGCCTGAGCCTCGTCTACCATTACCTGCCGCTGAGCGAAGTGGAAAAGTTGTACCCGCAGGCGGATATCCGCGCCTTCCCCTCGTATCAAAACGCCTTGAATGCAGTGGCCTTTGATCAGGCGGATGTGTTTCTGGGGGACACCATCTCCACCCATTACATGATCAACAAGGGCTATCTGAAGAACGTCCGCATGGCGAATTTCGGCAAGCATGAAGCCTATGGTTTCAGTTTTGCGCTGCGCCAGGACCAGCAGATTCTGCTCAGCATCGTCGATTCGATACTGGCGGCCGTTCCCATGAATGAGCGAGACAGCATCGCCAAGCGCTGGAGCGCCGGCAGCGATATCCTGCTGACCGACAAAAAACTGCAACTGACCCAACGTGAAGAACGCTGGTTGAAAGAGCACCCGGTCGTCAAAGTCGTGGTCAATGAGACCTTCGCGCCGCTGACGTTCTTCGATGCCGACGGCAATTTTCGCGGCATCACCGCCGACCTGCTGGAACTGATTCGCCTGCGGACGGGCTTGCGTTTCGAAATCCAGCGAATTCGCGAGGTCAACACGATGATAGAGCGGGTCACCTCGGGCCAAGCCGACATCATCGGCGCTATCGTGCCCAGCGCCGAGCGGGAGGCCCAACTCAGTTTCAGTCGTCCCTACCTGGAAAACTCCTATGTCCTGCTGACTCGCAAGGAGCCCAACGCCCCCTCGAGCCTGGAGCAGATGGCGGGCAAGCGCCTGGCAATCACCATGGGAAACCCGCTGGAAAAAATCCTGCAACAGGAATTCCCGGGGATTCTCCTGGTGGAAGTCAGTGACACCTTCAAGGCATCGGAAATGCTGGCCCAGGGCAACGTGGACGGTGCGGTGAATTCATTGGTCATCGCCAACTACTTTCTGTCCTCCCAGGTGTTCCAGGACAAACTACAGATCAGCGCCAGCATCGGCACCCTTCCAGCGACTTTCGCCCTGGCGACGCCGCGCCGCGCCGTCGAGCTGAGTTCAATCCTGGACAAGGCACTGCTGAGTATTTCCCCGGACGAAATGGGCGTGATCAACAGCCGCTGGCGGGGTTACACACCCGCCTCCGACAGCTACTGGCGCAATTACCACGAGTTGATTGCACAAATCATCATCGGTACGGGGTTGTTGCTGCTGATTTCCCTGACCTGGAACGCCTACATGCGCCGCCAGATCAAACACCGGAAGATGGCCGAACGGGCCCTCAACGACCAATTCGAGTTCATGCGCGCATTGGTCAATGAGACGCCGCACCCGATTTACGTACGCGACCGCAAGGGCCTGCTGCAAACCTGCAATGACAGTTACCTGCAAGTGTTCGGGGTCAAACGCGAGGAAGTGATTGGCAAGAGCGTGGTGCAAATGGACATGGCTCTGGAGTCGGAGGCGGCGCAGTACCACGCCGACTACCAACGGGTGGTCGCGGAAGGTAACCCGCTGATCCTCGATCGCTCCCTGCATATTCACGGGAAGAAACTGACGATCTACCACTGGATTCTTCCCTATCGCGACTCGGACGGCGAAGTTCAGGGCGTTATCGGCGGCTGGATCGACATCAGTGACCGGCGCCAACTGTTCGACGAACTGCGTGCTGCCAAGGAACGCGCCGACGAGGCAAACCGAGCCAAAAGCACCTTTCTCGCGACCATGAGCCATGAAATCCGCACGCCGATGAATGCGGTGATCGGGATGTTGGAACTGACCCTCAAGCGTGCCGACCAAGGCCATCTTGATCGCCCGGCTATCGAGGTGGCCTACAACTCGGCCAAGGACTTGCTGGAGCTGATTGGCGACATCCTCGACATTGCGCGCATCGAGTCCGGCCGCCTGAGCCTGGCGCCTGAGCGCGTGAATCTACGGGAAGTGATCGAGTCGGTGGTGCGCGTGTTCGATGGCTTGGCCCGCCAGAAAACCCTGCGCCTGTTGCTCGAATTCGACACCGACCTGGACGACACCACCGTACTGATCGACCCGCTGCGCTTCAAGCAGGTGCTGTCGAATCTGGTCAGCAACGCGATCAAATTCACCGAGCACGGGCAGGTGAAGATCAAGGTGCAGGTGCAAGCCACGCCGCTGCCGAACGAGATCCAGATGAAACTGGTGGTCGAGGACACGGGCATCGGCATCAGCCGGGACGATCAATCGCGTCTGTTCGAACCCTTTGCCCAGGCCGACAACTCCGGACACCTGGCCAGGAGTGGCGCCGGCCTGGGGTTGGTGATCTGTCGCAGCCTGTGCGAGATGATGGGGGGGCAACTGAGCCTGAGCAGCGTGCCCATGGTGGGCACTCAAGTGCAGGTCTGCTTGAAGATGACGAGCCTGCAGCCAAACGAGGTACAGGAAGAACTCAAGTCCCAGCCGCCCGCTGCCGCGCCGGTTCTCAATGTACTGGTGGTCGACGACCACCCGGCCAATCGCTTGCTGATGTGTCAGCAACTGGGTTATCTGGGGCATCAGTTCACGGCGGCCCAGCAAGGTGCTGCCGGGTTTCTGGCCTGGCGTCAGGAGCGCTTCGACCTGGTGATAGCCGACTGCAACATGCCCGTCATGAATGGCTATGAGTTGAGTCGCTCAATCCGTGAATATGAGCAGCGAGAGCAACAGGAGCCCTGTGTGATACTCGGTTTCACTGCCAATGCCCAACCCGAGGAGAAACAGCGGTGTGCGCAAGCGGGCATGAACGACTGCCTGTTCAAACCCATCAGCCTCACCGCGCTGGAGCAGCAACTGGCCCGAATCAGACCTCAATCGGCGGTCCTGCGGGTGGACCTCGACTGCCTCGAGGCACTGACCGGGGGTGATCCGCAATTAAGCCGGCGCTTGCTGGAGGAGCTGTTGGACAGCAGTCGCCATGACCGCCAGGACCTGCTGAGCTTGATGGCCAGACAGGCACCGCTCCAAGACATCATTGAGCAAGCCCACAAGATCAAGGGCGCCGCGCGCATCGTCCAGGCATGCGCCCTGGCCGCGCAATGCGAAGCACTGGAGCATGCCTGTGCGCGTCGCGATGAGCGCCCCCTGATCGAGGTCGAGGTGAAGTCCCTGGAAAAACTCATGCTGGAGCTGGAGAGGATACTGCAGGTGCAGCTCCATAAGCTGGATAGCCCATGACCAAGGCCAACCCTCTGCGCCCCGATCAGCAGTCGGTCAAGCGTAGAAAAATCGCCGCCAGTTGTTCGATACCCGCCTGGTCCCGCTCGTTAAAACGGGCCAGCGACGGGCTGTCCAGGTCAAGCACGCCAATCAGTACGCCATCCTTGATCAGCGGCACCACCAGTTCGCTGTTGGAGGCGCTGTCACAGGCGATATGGCCGGGGAACGCATGTACATCCTCAATCCGCTGGGTTTGCCGGGATGCCGCCGCCGCGCCGCACACGCCACGACCGAACGGAATGCGTACACAAGCGATCTGGCCCTGGAACGGGCCCAGCACCAGCTCTTCATCGCGGTTGAGGTAGAAGCCGGCCCAGTTCAAGTCGTCCAACTGGTTGAACAGGAACGCAGAGAACTGAGCGCTGTTGGCGATAAAGTCACGTTCATCGGCCAGCAGCGATTCCAGTTGTGCACATAACAGGGCATAGCCATCCAGGCCGGTGCCGGCCTGTTGCAAATCGATCATGGTTGACGCTCCAGCAATTTGAGTCCTACCCAATAACGGGCGAATTGATACGCGCAACGGCCGTTGCGATTGCCACGCCCGGTGGCCCAGCGTACGGCAAGAATGTCGAGGGCTTCATCGCGCTGCCACTGCAAACCGGCCTTGCTGGCCAGCTCGCCGATCCAGTGTTCGACCACATCCAGAAAATGCTCCTGGCTGAACGGGTAGAACGACAGCCACAGGCCAAAACGGTCGGACAGGGCGATTTTGTCTTCCACCGCCTCACTGGGGTGCAACTCACCGTCCACCCGCTTCCAGTTGTCATTGTCGCTCTGGTTTTCCGGCACCAGGTGACGACGGTTGGAGGTGGCATACAGCAACACGTTTTCCGGCGCCTGCTCCAGGGAGCCGTCCAACACGCTTTTGAGCACGCGGTAATCGCCCTCGCCCGCCTCGAAAGACAGGTCGTCGCAAAACAGGATAAAACGCTGCGGCAACTTGAGCAGTTGCTCGACTACGCGGGGCAGATCAGCCAGGTGATCGCGCTCGATTTCAATCAGGCGCAACCCCGCCCTGGCGTGCTCGGCCAGCAAAGCGCGCACCATCGACGATTTACCGGTGCCGCGTGAACCCCACAGCAGCGCATGGTTGGCAGGCAGCCCGTCGAGAAATTGCTGGGTGTTACGTGCCAGTTGTTCACGCTGTTTGTCTACGCCGATAAGATCGGACAAACGCATGTCCAGGCTGACTTCCAGGGGCAGCAAAAAGCCGCTGCGGCCTTCGCGCTGCCAACGGGCCGCGAGGCATTGGTTCCAGTCGATGGCTTGGCGCGGCGCAGGTAACAACGGTTCCAGGCGAGCAAGTACCGCATCGGCGCGCTCAAGAAAGGCATTCAATCGAGAATCCACGATTATTCCTCTGGCAAGTTCTTGCAAAAGATGGCGTATTGGCAACCCTGCGTCAGGCCGCACAAGGCTGCGTATAAAACGATTCATGCCGGCCAAGCCAGAGCCTGTGGATGTTCAGCTATGCTTGCCGGGCGAAGGGAAACGTGAAGTGGTTCAACACTCGATGGATATCAAGTTCGCCCACCGCTTGTCTTATAAACAAGCCAGATTGACTGTGCTGGTAGGTTTCGTGTTGGGAACCTTGCTCAGCCTGATCCAAATCGGCATTGATTATGCCAGCGAAGACGCATCGATCAACCGTGAAATACGCTCACTGATCGAAATCAGCCATAACCCAGCCTCGCGTATCGCCTACAACATCGATGCTGAACTCGCTCAGGAACTGACCCTGGGCCTGCTGCATTCCCCGGCGATTACCCGCGCGCAATTGATCGACAACAATGGCGTGGTCCTGGCCGACGTGAATCGACCGCGCAAGGAAAGTGCTTATCGGCCTGTCAGCGATTTTCTGTTTGGCGCCAACCGGGAGTTTGAAGACCGGCTGTTCCTGAGCCACATGCCCAGTGATTCCCTCGGCGTACTCCGCCTGGACGTGGACACCTACGCCTTTGGCAGCCGTTTCCTGCACCGTGCCGAGATTACCCTGCTAAACGGGTTCGCCCGCAGCCTGCTCCTGACCGGGATCCTGCTGGGCCTCTTTTACGTGATGTTGACCCAGCCGCTGGTGCGCATTATTCGCGCACTGAGCACCAGCAAGCAGGCCCGCCTGGATTGCCCACCGGGTCACGAAAACGATGAAATCGGCGTATTGGTCAACGTCGCCAACCAGCAATTCGACAATATGGAAACCGAAATCGAGCAGCGCCGCCACGCCGAGGACCGCCTCACCGAATACCTGGGCCAACTGGAAGATATCGTCTCCGCACGCACCCTGGAGCTCAAGGCCAGCAACCAACGCTTGAGCCAATCCAACGATGAGCTGGAAGCGGCAAAGTTGACCGCCTTGGGTATGGCCCAGGCCCGCGCCGCGTTCCTGGCCAATATGAGTCACGAGATCCGCACGCCGCTCAATGGTTTGCTGGGGATGATTGCGCTATCACTGGACAGCCCGTTGAACGCCGAACAGCGCCAGCAGCTGTCCATCGCCCACGACTCGGGCAAAGTTTTGGTGGAATTGCTCAACGATATTCTCGACCTGTCGAAGTTTGACGCCGGCCAACTGGAGTTGGAGCGCATCCCGTTTGATCTCGGTTCCCTGGTGGAAGACACCGCCAACTTGCTGTCGCAGAACGCGGCGCCGAGTGTCGAGTTAACCTGCCTGATCGACCCACTCTTTCCCGCTCAGGTAATAGGCGACCCGACGCGTGTGCGGCAAATCGTCAGCAACCTGCTTTCCAATGCCTTGAAGTTCACCCGCTTCGGCCGCGTGGATGTGCGCCTCAGCGCCCAGGATGGCCGGGTAAAAATCGAGGTCTGCGACACAGGCATCGGTATTGCCCAGGAAGCGCAGGTGAAGATCTTCCAGCCTTTCACCCAGGCCGGTGCGGGGATCACACGCCAGTTTGGCGGAACGGGACTTGGGTTGGCGTTGACCCACAACCTGTGTGAAGCCATGAAGGGCCGGCTGAGTATCAGCTCGGAGGTCGGTTTTGGCAGCCAGTTCTGTGCTGACCTGCCGCTGCCCATGCATTTGCCCGCCGCCCGGTACGCGCCCCTGGCAGGTGAGGTGATTGTCATCACCAGCGGCAGCAATGGCCTGACAGAGTTGCTCACCACGCTGTTGCCCCATTGGGGGCTGGCACCGCGCTGCTATTCCCAGGACGATGATTTGAGCGGGCAAACCCCCGACCTGCTGATTACCGATTGCCCAGAATGCCTGTTCCGCCTGCGCCCGGGGATTAGCGCGCCCATTCTGTTGGTCACCGCCTATGGCAACTTCATGCCCAGTGAGGAAGTCGCCGCCCTTGCCCCCCTGCAGCAACAGGCACGCCCGCTGAGCCGCAACGCGCTGTATCAGATTCTGCAACGCAACCTGCGCAGCGACGCGCAACTGATCCTCGACCCGATCCAAATGGACAGTGCGCCCCTCGCCCATCGGGCGCGCATCCTGTTGGTGGAAGACAACCCGGTCAATCAGTTGGTGGCCAAGGGCATGCTCAGCAAGCTGGGATGCGAAGTCATTGTGGCCGCCCACGGCGGCGAAGCCCTCAAGCTCCTTGAAGAACAGCGCTTCGACATGGTGTTGATGGACTGCAATATGCCCGTGATGGACGGCTACGAAGCCAGCCGGCAGATTCGCCGCAGCGGGCGCTGGCCGGACCTGCCTATCGTCGCCTTGACCGCCAACGCCCTCTCGGAAGAACGCGAGCGTTGTCGGGCGGCGGGGATGGATGACTACCTGGCCAAGCCGTTCCGCCGCGAAGAACTCAAGGCCCTGCTGGACCTCTGGGTGCCTGACACGACAAGCCTTTGATCTGCGCCAGCAACTGGTCCAGGCCGTCGCGCAAGGTGTCGGCCTGGTTCAGGTCCACGCCGCTGTCGCACAGCAGCCGGGCTTTCAAGGCCTGGGCCTGGTCGCGCAACTGCACACCCGCCGGACTCAGGCTCAGGCGCATCTCACGTTCATCCCGTGTGCTGCGCTGACGCTTCACCAGCGCGAGCTGCTCCAGGCGCTTGAGCAAGGGCGTCAGCGTCCCGGAGTCAAGCATCAAGCGCTCGCCCAGGGCTTTGACCGTGGGTTGCGCCGGCGTCGCGTCCTGCCACTCCCACAGCACCAGCATCGCCACGTACTGCGGGTAGGTCAGGCCCAACTGATCGAGCATCGGCTTGTAGGCGCGCGTCACCGCGCGGGACGCGGCATAGAGCTTGAAACACAGCTGGTCGTCGAGCGCCAGGGACACGGCGGGCAAGTCGGTCATTTGAGCAGGGCTTCGATCTCTTGGGTCAAGTCCTCAGGCTTGGTGGTCGGGGCAAAACGCTTGACCACCTGACCGTCGCGACCGATCAGGAACTTGGTGAAGTTCCACTTGATGCCCTTCGAGCCCAGCAGGCCGGGCGCCTGTTTTTTTAGCTGCACAAACAACGGGTGGGCATCGCTGCCGTTCACGTCGATCTTTTTGAACAGTGGGAAGCTGACGCCGAAATTCAGCTCACAGAACTCGGAAATCGCGCCTTCGTTGCCCGGCTCCTGCTTGCCAAACTGGTTGCAGGGAAATCCCAGCACCACCAGGCCTTGGTCCTTGTACTGCTGCCACAGTTGTTCCAGCCCTTTGTACTGTGGGGTAAAGCCACATTTGCTGGCGGTGTTGACCACCAAAACGGCTTTGCCGGCGAAATCGGCCAAGGTCTTTTGCTCACCCTTGATGGTGGTGCACGGGATGCTCAGCAGGTTGTCACTCATGGCGGCGCCTCGAAATAAAAGGGGTAAGAGCCAGGAAGATAGTAGGCAATTCAATTGCGTGCAATTGAATTAACCCGACTAATACCGCGTCATGGATCGCCCCCGCACCTTTGGCGGGGGCGGCTCACGGCTTAGCGTGGCACCAGGTCCAGGCACACCGAATTGATGCAGTAGCGCAGGCCGGTCGGCGGCGGACCATCGGGGAACACGTGCCCCAAGTGTGCATCGCACTTGGCGCAGGTGACTTCGGTACGGATCATGCCGTGGCTGACATCACGGATCTCGATCATCGCACTGTCGGCAATCGGCGCGTAGAAGCTCGGCCAGCCGCAGCCGGAATCGAATTTGGTGGTGGAATCGAACAGGGGCTCATTGCAGCAAATGCAGTGGTAAATGCCATCTGTCTTGGTGCCATTGTACTTACCGCTGAAAGGTCGCTCGGTGCCCTTGAGACGGCACACGTTGTACTGCTCTGGGTCGAGCATCGCCTTCCATTCATCAACGGTTTTCTGCAACTTTTCCATCGGTACACCTCGGCATCTGAAAAACCCTGATCTGTGTCTTTTCCATGGATCAGGCGGCACGTATGATTGCGCCTCGTCAAAACGTCAGTCTGGCACCCGCGCTATCGGCATTCAAACGTATTTATGGGTGCAGGCCTCGCAGGATTCGCAGTACGGTAGTGTCCACACCGTCTGGATCGTTCATTTTCAGGATCACATCGCCATGCAGGTCAGCAAATCGAACAAGCTCGCCAACGTCTGCTACGACATTCGCGGCCCAGTGCTCAAGCACGCCAAACGCCTGGAAGAGGAAGGCCATCGCATCCTCAAGCTGAACATTGGCAACCCGGCGCCGTTTGGTTTCGAAGCGCCGGACGAAATCCTCCAGGACGTGATCCGCAACCTGCCGACCGCCCAGGGCTACAGCGACTCCAAAGGCCTGTTCAGCGCACGTAAAGCAGTGATGCAGTATTACCAGCAAAAGCAGGTGGAAGGTGTCGGCATCGAAGACATCTACCTGGGCAATGGCGTGTCCGAGCTGATCGTGATGTCCATGCAGGCCTTGCTCAACAATGGCGATGAAGTGCTGGTGCCGGCGCCCGACTACCCGCTGTGGACCGCCGCCGTGACGCTGGCGGGTGGCCACCCGGTGCATTACTTGTGCGATGAAGGCGCCGACTGGTTCCCGGACCTGGCCGACATCAAGGCCAAGATCACTCCGAACACCAAAGCCCTGGTGATCATCAACCCGAACAACCCCACCGGCGCCGTGTACTCCAAGGAAGTGTTGCTGGGCATGCTCGAACTGGCGCGCCAGCACAACCTGGTGGTGTTCTCCGATGAAATCTACGACAAGATCCTCTACGACGACGCGGTGCACATTTGCACGGGTTCACTGGCACCGGACCTGCTGTGCCTGACGTTCAACGGCCTGTCCAAGTCCTACCGCGTGGCGGGTTTCCGCTCCGGCTGGGTCGCCATCTCCGGCCCTAAGCACAATGCCCAGAGCTACATTGAGGGCATCGACATGCTGGCCAATATGCGCCTGTGTGCCAACGTGCCGAGCCAGCACGCGATCCAGACAGCGCTCGGTGGCTACCAGAGCATCAACGACCTGATATTGCCCCAGGGTCGCCTCCTGGAGCAGCGCAACCGCACCTGGGAATTGCTCAATGCAATTCCGGGCGTCAGCTGCGTAAAACCCATGGGCGCGCTGTACGCCTTCCCGCGAATCGACCCGAAAGTGTGCCCGATCCTCAACGACGAGAAGTTCGTGCTCGACCTGCTGCTCTCGGAAAAGCTGCTGGTGGTCCAGGGAACGGCCTTCAACTGGCCGTGGCCGGATCACTTCCGCGTGGTGACCTTGCCGCGCGTAGATGACCTGGACATGGCCATCGGTCGCATCGGCAACTTCCTGAAGTCGTATCGCCAGTAATGCAACTATCGCTGTACGACCCCTGCCAGGTCGTACAGCGAGTATCTGGCAACACTTCTCTGCCCTGCCCCCCTCCTCTGCTGTCGCCACACACCACGGACCGGTCAGGCCCCTTTAATTACAGGGTGCCGGGGCAGGATTATGGTTATCCCGGCGTGCTTTTCAGGTGGGAAATTCCTTTCAAGCCTCTACATTCATGCTGTAGGACACAGTTTGAAATAGTCGCTCGGTTGAATCACCCCAAGCGGCACCTTATATACCCCGCAGTACGCGACATATTAAGCATGAGGAGAACTCTACAACCATGATGCGCATCCTGCTGTTCTTGGCCACTAACCTGGCGGTCGTGCTGATTGCCAGCATCACCCTGAGCCTTTTCGGCTTCAACGGGTTCATGGCGGCCAACGGGGTTGATCTGAACCTCAATCAGCTGCTGGTTTTCTGTGCGGTCTTTGGTTTTGCCGGCTCACTGTTCTCGCTGTTCATCTCCAAGTGGATGGCAAAGATGAGCACCAGCACCCAGGTCATCACCCAGCCACGCACCCGGCATGAACAATGGTTGCTGCAAACCGTTGAGCAATTGTCCCGCGAGGCCGGAATCAAGATGCCTGAGGTCGGGATCTTCCCGGCCTATGAAGCCAACGCCTTTGCCACCGGCTGGAACAAGAACGACGCGCTCGTTGCGGTGAGCCAGGGTATGCTGGAACGCTTTTCCTACGACGAAGTGAAGGCGGTACTGGCCCACGAGATCGGTCACGTAGCCAACGGCGACATGGTCACCCTGGCGCTGGTACAAGGCGTGGTGAACACCTTCGTGATGTTCTTCGCACGGATCATCGGCAACTTCGTCGACAAGGTGATCTTCAAGAACGAAGAAGGCCGTGGCATTGCCTACTACGTAGCGACCATCTTCGCGGAAGTGGTGCTGGGCTTCCTGGCCAGTGCAATCACCATGTGGTTCTCGCGCAAACGCGAATTCCGCGCAGACGAAGCCGGTGCCCGCCTGGCCGGTACCGGGGCAATGATTGCAGCGCTGCAACACCTGCGCTCCGAACAGGGCCTGCCGGTGCACATGCCCGACAGCCTGACGGCCTTTGGCATCAACGGTGGCATCAAGCAAGGCTTTGCACGCATGTTCATGAGCCACCCGCCGCTGGACGAGCGCATCGACGCGCTGCGTCGTCGGGGCTGATAGCCAGCAACCAGAAAGGGGCGATCTGATCGCCCCTTTTTTTATGCCCGCGATTTACGCCTTGTCCAACCGATAGGCACGCTCTTCAAGGCGCGTGACGCCGTCCTGCATCGCCTTCCAGCTCTCACTCAGGATGTCGCGCTCTTCCAGCACCGCCAAATCCCAACGGGCGCCGAGCAACACCCGGACCTCTTCGTCGGTGACCGCAAACGGTGGGCCGACCTTCTGCGTCTGGTCATAGTCGAGGGTGATCAGCAGCCCCTTGCAGCCAGGCCGCAGCAGACTATTGAGATGCTCGGTATAGCGCGCCCGCATCAGTGGCGGCAACGCAATCAACGCGGCCCGGTCGTAAAGCGCAGTGCAATCGTTGACCGCACTGGCGTCGAGGGCAAAGAAATCACCGCACCACACCTCGATCAACCCGGACTGATAGACCTTGAACGCGCCGTGCTGGCGGATATGCGGCGTCAGCGACTGCTCACTGAAAAAGGCTTCAACGGCCTGCTCCGACAACTCCACGCCCAACACCGAATATTCGAGACTCGCCAGCCAGATCAGATCCAGGCTTTTGCCACACAACGGCACCAGCACCTTGGCTCCGTCAGCCAAGCCCAGGGTTGGCCAATGCCGCAGCAGGTAGGGATTGACCTCGGGCAGATGAAAACCGATCTGGTTGCGCGCCCAGCGCTCTTGCCAAAACTTAGGCTCCATAAATCACCCTGAAAATTCGATCAAAAGGCGCTAAAACTTATATTAGATTTAGATCAATGATCTGATTGAAGATGGGCCCATCTTAACGCTCAGGACCCCACTTATGCTCCCTAGCCTGTTTATCTCCCACGGCTCACCCATGCTTGCCCTGCAACCTGGCGCCAGCGGCCCGGCGTTGCGGCGTTTGGCGGCTGAACTGCCACGGCCCAAGGCGATTGTGGTGGTGTCCGCGCACTGGGAAAGCCAAACATTGCTGGTCAGCGGCAGCGCCGCCCCGGAAACCTGGCACGATTTCGGTGGTTTCCCCCGCGAACTGTTTGCCGTGCAATACCCAGCGCCGGGCGACCCGCAGTTGGCGGGTGAAATTGTCGACCTGCTCAAGGCTGACGGCCTGGATGCACAAATCGATGAGCGCCGGCCCTTCGACCACGGCACCTGGGTGCCGCTGTCGCTGATGTACCCGGCTGCGGATATTCCGGTCGTGCAAGTCTCGCTGCCCAGCCGTATGGGCCCGGCCCTGCAGACCCGAGTCGGCCACGCACTCGCGGGCTTGCGCGAGCAAGGCGTGCTGTTGATCGGTTCCGGCAGCATCACCCACAACCTCGGCGAGCTGAACTGGCACGCCGGGCCCGAGAGCATCGAGCCCTGGGCACGTGACTTCCGTGATTGGGTGGTGGCTAAGCTCGCTGCCAACGACGAAGCTGCCTTGCACGACTATCGCCGCCAGGCGCCCCATGCCGTGCGCAGCCATCCGAGCGATGAGCACCTGTTGCCGTTGTACTTTGCGCGTGGCGCCGGAGGCGATTTCAGCGTGGCGCACCAGGGGTTCACGATGGGCGCGCTGGGGATGGACATCTACCGTTTCGGCTAACAGAGATCTATAGGCAAGCCAGCTCCCACAGTTGATCGCGTAGTCGTCAATAAACACCCGGCAAAAAAAATCCCCGAACCAGTCGGGGATTTTTTATGTGCGATCAATCAGCCCAAGGGCGGATCAATCTTCGCGGTAGCGACGCAGCTTCAGCTGCTTACCGGCAACGCGCGTGTCTTTCAGCTTGGCCAGCAGTTTTTCCAGGCCGTCTTCCGGCAGCTCCACCAGGGAGAAGCTGTCACGGACCTGAATGCGACCGATCGCTTCACGTGCCAGGCCACCCTCGTTGAGGATAGCGCCCAGCAGGTTCTTGGCGGCGATGCCATCACGCGCGCCCAGCGCGGTACGGCAACGAGCACGGCCTTCAGCCAATGGAACCGGAGCGCGACGCTCACGATCACCACGGTCTGGACGGTCACCGGTACGCTCTGGACGATCACCGCGTGGCGCGTTGTTCGGAACCAGTGGGCGTTCTTTCTCGATGGCTGCCAGGGTCAGGGCCTGACCGTTGGTGGCTTTGCGCAGCAGAGCTGCAGCCAGGGCACGAGGGGTGCAACCGATATCGGCAGTCAGGCGGTCCAGCAGTTCGCCGTGGGTCGATTCAGCGTCAGCCACCAGCGGCGACAAGCTGTTGGTCAGTTTCTTGATGCGCGCATCGAGAACGGCCTGGGCATCCGGCAGGCGGACTTCGGCAACTTTCTGACCGGTAACACGCTCGATCACTTGCAGCATGCGGCGCTCACGTGGAGTCACCAGCAGCAGTGCACGACCTTCGCGACCGGCACGGCCGGTACGGCCGATACGGTGAACGTAGGACTCTGGGTCGTACGGCATGTCAACGTTGAACACGTGGGTGATACGTGGAACGTCGAGGCCACGGGCAGCAACGTCGGTCGCCACAACGATGTCCAGACGGCCATCCTTGAGGGAGTCGATCACGCGCTCACGTTGGTTCTGGGCAATGTCACCGTTCAGCGCAGCGGCTTTGTAGCCTTTGGCTTCCAGGGCACTGGCCAGGTCCAGGGTCGCTTGCTTGGTGCGCACGAACATGATCAGGGCGTCGAAGTCTTCAACTTCCAGCAGGCTCAATACAGCCGAGGTCTTCTGGTCAGCGTGAACCAACAGGTGAGCCTGTTCGATCGCGGTAACGGTCTGAGTCTTGGTCTGGATCTTCACGTGTTGCGGATCGCGCAGGTGGCGTTCGGCAATGGCACGGATCGACTGTGGCAGGGTCGCCGAGAACAGTACGGTCTGACGGGTCGGTGGCAGCGCCTTGAAGATGACTTCCAGGTCATCCATAAAGCCCAGCTTCAACATTTCGTCAGCTTCGTCCAGAACCAGGTGGTTCACGGTCGACAGCACTTTCTCGTCACGACGCAGGTGGTCGCACAGACGGCCCGGGGTGGCGACAACGATCTGTGCGCCGTTACGGATTGCTTTCAGTTGTGGGCCCATAGGCGCGCCGCCGTAAACGGCCACAACGGTTACGCCTGGCATTTGCTTGGCGTAGGTTTCAAAAGCGGTTGCTACTTGCAGCGCCAACTCACGGGTTGGCGCCAGGATCAGGGCTTGCGGCTCGCGCTTGGCAGGATCGATGCAATGCAGAATAGGCAGGGCGAACGCGGCGGTTTTACCGGTACCGGTTTGCGCCTGGCCAATCATGTCCTGGCCGGCCATGATGATTGGGATCGATTGCTGCTGAATAGCCGAAGGTTCTTCGTAGCCGGTCGCGATGACGGCAGCAAGAATGTTCGGGTTAAGATTAAAAGCGGCGAAGCCGCCGGTTTCCTGGGTCATGGGTCTGCCTCTAAGTGCATCCGCAAAGACCCATGCTCCAAAGCTGCGCATGCCGTGTTGAGACTCAAGAGTCGCCCTGGCTGCTTTGTCGGCGGGGATTTGCGAAAACGAATGAATGAAAAAGATTCGTCAAGGAAGAGTCCGCTGTGCGGACGTGCAGCCGAAGCTGACTTCGGGGAATTGCGCTACCTAAACGCGGCCCGGTTAAAGGCCGGCGCGCACTATACCGGAAATACCTGAAAAAGGGAGCTTTTTTTATCTGAAAGCGCCGATAAACCGCACTGCGTCAATGCCTTTGCAGATACGCGCGCCAGGGTCTATTTTTCAAAGGCCCGGCCCTGTTGGTCATAACACTTAAACGGTTCACCTCTCCATCAAGACCCTTCGGTCTGAAACCTTAACCAAGCCCTGAGGGCACACCCGATGAATCAAGCCAGCAGCCGTCGCGTCAGTCGTGAATTACAGGGCCATGTCCTGCTGTTGGGCCTGAACCGGGTGGAAAAGCGCAACGCCTTTGACCTGGAGTTGCTCAATGAGCTGAGCCTGGCTTACGGCGAATTTGATCGAAACGACGAGGCGCGGGTCGCCGTGGTGTTTGCCCACGGCGACCACTTCACCGCCGGGCTGGACCTGATCAATGTCAGCGGCGTGATGTCGGGCGGCTGGCAACCACCCTTGGGCGGGTGCGATCCGTGGGGTGTATTTGCCGGGCCCAGGGTCAGCAAACCGGTGATCGTCGCGGCTCAGGGTTACTGCTTGACTATCGGTATCGAGTTGATGCTCGCGGCGGATATCAATATTTGCGCGAGCAACACACGCTTTGCGCAGATGGAAGTACAGCGTGGGATCTTTCCGTTTGGCGGCGCGACACTGCGCTTTCATCAAGTGGCCGGCTGGGGCAATGCGATGCGCTGGTTGCTCACCGGCGATGAATTCGACGCGCATGAAGCCCTGCGTCTCGGGCTGGTGCAGGAAGTGATGGCCAGCGAAGACCTGCTGCCCCGTGCCATCGAGTTGGCCAGTCGCATTGCCCGCCAGGCGCCGCTGGGGGTGCAGGCGACGTTGATGTCGGCGCGCCAGGCGCGCATGCAAGGTGAAACCGTCGCGGCGGCAGGGTTGCAGGCGGTGGTGGAGAAATTGTTGAACAGTGAGGATGCCAAAGAAGGTGTGCGGGCGATGGTTGAGAAGCGGCCGGGGGTGTTTAAAGGAATTTGAGCACCTTGATTTAGCAGTCGACAGTGCTGACCTCTTCGCGAGCAAGCCCGCGCCCCGTCTGTACGCGTACATCCTTTGGAATGCGGTCGGCGGGAGCGGGCTTGTTCGTGAAGGCGTCGGAACAGGCAACTAAGTCGCCGGCCGAATCGCCTTGATCAACGCCTGCAACGAATACCCCAACCGCGGCGCCAACGCCTCGGCGCGCGCCGTGAGGGCACCCAGATCAAGCGCCTGATCCAGCTCCGAAGGCACCAGCAGAATCACATTGCCCTCCTTCACCGGCAGCTCCCAGTAATGCCGGTGATACAACCCGCGCAGCAAGGCTGCGCCCAGCGGTTTGCCGTCGTCGGTGGCCCATTGGTTGATCACCAGCCAGCCACCCGGGTTGAGTTTCTTTTGGCAGTTTTCCAGGAAGGTCCAGGCCAGATGCCCGACGCCCGGGCCAACATCCGTATACAAGTCGACGAAAATCAGGTCGGCCGGCTCGGCGGTGTCGAGCAATTGCAGGGCGTCACCAATGCGGATGTACAAGCGCGGGTCGTCATCCAGCCCCAGGTACTCAATGGCCAGGCGTGGCACATCCGGGCGCAGCTCGATGGCTTCGACGTCTTCCAGCGGCAGGAACTTGAGGCACGCCTGGGTCAGCGTGCCGGCGCCAAGGCCCAGGAACAGCGCGCTCTCCGGCTGCTCATGGCACAACGCACCGATCAACATGGCGCGGGTGTAGTCGTACTCCAGCCAGCTGGGGTCGGCGGTAAATACGCAGCTTTGCTCGATGGCATCGCCAAACTCGAGAAACCGGTAGTCGGCCACTTCGAGCACACGGATCATGCCGAAATCATCATGGACTTCGGCCAGCAGGCGCTCGACACGCTCCTCGGTCATCACTACTCCTAATGGGTTTACCGCACGGCAAAGGCGCGATTGTCGGCCAAGCGGCGGCAACAGGTCACGCACTAATTGCTGATAACATTGGTGCCCGACCGTCAATCAACCAATCGAGTTCACGATGAGCCAACCCTGGAGCCCCGACAGCTGGCGCGCCCTGCCGATCCAGCAACAACCCCAGTACCCGGACGCTGCACACTTGCTGCACGTGGAGCAGAACCTGGCCAGCTACCCGCCACTGGTGTTTGCCGGGGAAGCCCGCGAGTTGCGCCGTCAGTTTGCCGAAGTAACCCAGGGCCGCGCGTTCCTGTTGCAGGGCGGCGACTGCGCCGAGAGCTTCGCCGAGTTCTCGGCGGCAAAAATCCGCGACACCTTCAAGGTGCTGCTGCAGATGGCGATCGTGATGACCTTCGCCGCCGGCTGCCCGGTGGTGAAAGTCGGGCGCATGGCCGGCCAGTTCGCCAAGCCGCGCTCGGCCAACGATGAAACCATCGACGGCATTACCCTGCCCGCCTACCGCGGCGACATCGTCAACGGCATCGGTTTCGACGAAAAAAGCCGCGTGCCGGACCCCGACCGCCTGCTGCAGTCCTATCACCAGTCCACCGCCACGCTGAACCTGCTGCGCGCGTTTGCCCAGGGCGGTTTTGCCGACCTGCATCAAGTGCACAAATGGAACCTGGACTTCATCGCCAACTCCGCACTGGCCGAGAAGTACAGCCAACTGGCGGACCGCATCGACGAAACCCTGGCCTTCATGCGCGCCTGCGGCATGGACAGCTCACCGCAGCTGCGCGAAACCAGCTTCTTCACCGCCCACGAAGCGCTGCTGCTCAACTATGAACAGGCCTTCGTGCGCCGCGACAGCCTGACCAACGACTACTACGACTGCTCGGCTCACATGTTGTGGATCGGCGACCGCACCCGTCAGTTGGACGGTGCCCACGTCGAATTCCTGCGCGGGGTGAACAACCCGATTGGCGTTAAGGTCGGCCCGAGCATGAACCCGGAGGACCTGATCCGCCTGATCGACATCCTCAACCCGGACAACGACCCCGGCCGCCTCAACCTGATCGCGCGCATGGGCGCCGGCAAGGTCGGCGACCACCTGCCCAACCTGATCCGCGCCGTACAGCGCGAAGGCAAGCAGGTGCTGTGGAGTTCCGACCCGATGCACGGCAATACCATCAAGGCCAGCAGCGGCTACAAGACCCGCGACTTTGCGCAGATTCTGGGTGAGGTGAAGGAGTTCTTCCAAGTGCATCAGGCCGAGGGCTCGTATGCCGGCGGGATTCACATCGAGATGACCGGGCAGAACGTTACCGAATGCATCGGCGGCGCACGGCCGATCACCGAAGACGGCTTGTCGGACCGCTACCACACCCATTGCGACCCACGGATGAATGCCGACCAGTCGCTGGAACTGGCGTTTCTGATTGCCGAGACGTTGAAACAAGTCAAACGCTGAGAGATTGACTCGACCGGGCGCGCCCGGCGCCCACCTTCAACCGCGTACTTCTGTGGGCGTCGGGCTTGCCCGCGATGGCGCGCTAAAGGCCACCGTCCACGTCGAGCATGGCTGCTCTTAACCGCGCAGCACTCGGCCGCTGGCAATTGAGCTGGACCTGTTCCAACCCCAGCCAGTCAGCCATTTGCCGCAGGTTCAACGCCAACGCCTGCATCCCGGCGTCGTCCAGCCCCGGCGCCTCTTCGTGTACCGCATGCACCGCCAAGCGCCCGTTGGCGCGTTCGGCGCGCAGGTCCACGCGCGCAGCAATGCGCTCGTTGTGTAAAAACGGCAGCACGTAGTAGCCGTACACCCGCTTTGCCTGCGGGGTGTAGATTTCCAGCCGATAGCGAAAATCGAACAGCCGCTCAGTGCGGCTGCGCTCCCAGATCAGCGAATCGAAGGGCGACAGCAACGCACTGGCCGGCACCGTGCGGGGCACTTTCGGCTCAGGCAGGCAGTACGCCGGCTGCTTCCAGCCTTGCACCCGGCACGCCAGCAACTGCTCGTCCTCGACCAACTCGGCCAATCGGCTGCGGCTGTCGGCGGGGTCCAGGCGGAAATAATCACGCAGGTCCTTTTCAGTGGCCACCCCCAATGCCTTCGCACTGTGCAGCAGCAAGCCGCGCTGGGCCTCAGCTTCGCTCAAGGGGGATTGTTGAAGGATGCCGACGGGGATGACCCGCTCGGGCAAATCGTAGAGCCGCTCAAAACCACGTCGCCCTGCGACGGTGACCAGGCCGGCGGCGAACAGCCATTCCAGTGCGTGTTTTTCATCACTCCAATCCCACCAAGGGCCGGCACGCTCTTCACGGGTGGACAAGCTGCCCGCGCCCAACGCGCCCCGCTCCTCGACGGCCTGTAGGACGCGATGAACAGTGGCTTGCTGCTCACGCCCAAAACGCGCCATCTGCGCATAGATCCCCTGCCCCAGCTTTGCCCGTTCCATGCGCCAGCGCATCAACGGGTACAGCGCCATTGGCAGCAAAGAGGCCTCATGGCCCCAGTATTCAAATAGCGAACGCCGCCGCCCTTGGCTCCAGGCGGCGTCTTCAAGAAGCAAAGGGGCGTAATCACCCAGGCGGGAAAACAGCGGCAGATAATGCGAGCGCACTACCGCATTGACCGAATCGATCTGTAACACGCCCAAGCGATCAATCACCCGGTTGAGGTGCGCAGCCTTGATCACCGCTGGCGCCTGGCGCCCGGAAAAACCCTGGGCCACCAGCGCCATGCGTCGAGCTTGCTTGAGTGAAAAACACAGGTCGACGGGCATGGGATTCTCCGTATGGGCGCGCCGACTACACTACTGCATCCTGGGTCATTTTCGCAGCGGGTCTTGCCAGAAAGGCAGGTGGCGATCCTGCTCCACATCGCCACGATTGAGCCCGATGTCCTTGAGTGCGTCATCACTCAAGCTCGCCAGCACCTGACGCTCGTGGTGCAGTGCCTGCCAACGGGCCACCACCTGAAACAGCCCGAAAAACGGACGTTTCGTCATCAACACAAAACCTTTCTGACCTTTCATCTTCTCGCCCTCCAGTGGGGATGACGAGAGTGTGTGCCTGGCCTTATGATCAATCCAACGAATGTTTCTTATGCAATACATCTCGGAGATTGATCAATTGTCCGACTACCCGAGCATCGACACCGACGTGCTGCGTACCTTCGTCGCCATCGCCGACCAGGGCGGTTTTACCCGGGCCGGCGAGCTGGTCAATCGCACGCAATCAGCGGTGAGCATGCAGATGAAGCGCCTGGAAGAAGACGTGCTGCAACGCAAACTGTTCGAACGCGACGGCCGCCAGGTGCGGCTGACGCCCGAAGGCCAAGTGCTGCTCGGTTATGCGCGGCGCATCCTGAAGCTGCACAGTGAGGTGTTCAACACGCTGCGCGAACCGCACATGGTCGGGTTGGTACGTATCGGTACGCCAGACGACTACGTGATGCGTTATCTGCCGGGCATCCTCAAACGGTTTTCCAAAGCCTACCCGTTGATCCAGATCGAAATGCACTGCGAATCGTCATTGGTATTGATGCAGCGCCGCGATCTGGCCCTCACCGTGATCAGCCGGGAGCCCGGGAGTGAAATCGGCGAACTGTTGCGCAATGAGCGCATGGTCTGGGTGGCGGCGCCGTGCTTCTGTGTGGACGAGCATGAGTCGCTGCCATTGGCTATTTCCGGGGTGGACAGCTTCTGCACCCACTGGACTCGCTCTGCCCTCGAATCCATTGGGCGCGACTATCGCCTGGCCTATCACAGCTCCAACGGGGCGGCGATCCAGGCGGTGGTCAGCGCAGGCCTGGCAGTCACCGTCAGCATGGAAAGCCTGGTGACAGACGACCTGCGGGTACTGGGCAGTGACGAGGGATTTCCACCGCTGCCGTCGGTTAATTTGCGCCTGCTGCGCAACCCGGCCATGACCTCGCCGATAACCGAATGCCTGGCCGAGTACATCCTTGAAGGCTTCAAACTTTAAAGGTGAGCATCACCGCGCACACCGCCAGAAAACCGCAAAACAAGCCGCGCAGTACCCGTTCCGGCAGCGCGTGGGCAACTTTCACGCCCCAACTGATACTCAGCAGGCCACCCACCGCCAGTGGAACACCGATCATCCAGTCCACCTCGTGGTGCCAGGCGTAGGTGACCAGGGTGACGCTGGTGCTGGGCAACGCCAGGGCCAGGGACAAGCCTTGGGCGACCACCTGAGTGGTGCCGAACAGGCTGGTCAACACCGGCGTGGCCACCACCGCGCCGCCCACACCAAACAAACCGCCCATGGAGCCCGACGCGGCACCCAGCACGCCGAGCCATGGCCAGGAATACCGCATCTGCGCCGTCGGCGGCGCATTCCGGGTGAACATGCGCAGCAGGTTGTACGCTGACAACGTCAGCAAGAACGCGATAAAACCGATGCGCATGGCGCCGGCATCCAGGCCGACCGCCCAGATCGAGCCGAGCCAGGCAAAGCTGAAGCCCATGACACCCAACGGTAACGCGTGACGCAGTTCGATACGGTTGCGCTGGTGGTAACGCCACAGGGCCAACATGACGTTAGGCACCACCATCACCAGCGCGGTGCCTTGGGCAAGCTGTTGATCGAGACCGAACAGCACGCCGAGTACCGGGATCGCAATCAACCCGCCACCAATGCCGAACAGACCGCCCACGGTGCCGAGGGCCGCGCCCAATACCAGATACATCGCTAGATCCAACACCGCTCATTACTCCAGAAGCCCAGGCCTCGCATGCTACGCAGTCGGCTCTGGCGCGCAAAGGCACAGCAACGCACAATGGCTGTGCCAATCTCGCATAAGCGCTTGCCCATGAACCCGAATGCCCTGACCGATCAACTCGGCCTGTTTCTCGATGTACTGGAGACCGGCAGTTTTTCCGCCGCCGCCCGCCGGCATCCGCTGACCCCTTCGGCAGTGGCCCGACGCATCGACAGCCTGGAAAATTCGGTGGGCAGCCGCTTGTTTCAGCGCAGCACCCACGCCGTGGTGCCGACCCCGGCGGGCCTGGCCTTCGCGGAGCGAGCGCGGCGAATCGTCAGCGAGTTGCAGTTGGCGCGTGCCGAGGCGGTGTCATTGAGCCATGCGCCAGAAGGCTTGATTCGTGTGGACGCCCCGGCCGCGTTCGGACGACGGCACTTGGCGCCGGTGATTGCCGACTTTTTGAAGGTGTACCCGGGGCTCGACGTGCACCTGCATTTGATCGACAGCTTCGTCGATATGCAGGGCGCCCATCTGGGCAAGGTCGACCTGGTGCTGCGCGCCGGGCATATCGTCGACACCCGCCTGATCGCCACGCCCTTGGCCAGCATCGTGCGTATCGCCTGCGCCAGCCCGGCGTACTTGAAAAGTCGTGGCACGCCGACCCATCCCAGCGAGCTGAGTGAACATGACGGCCTCGACTGGGACGGCCTGGCGCCGATGTTCGCCTGGCGCTTTGAACTGGATGGGCGCCGCGCCACTTATCGCCCACGGCGCATTCGCATGAGTGCCAATAATGCCGAAGCGCTGCTCTCGGGCGCGCTCGCCGGGCTGGGTATTGCGCATTTGCCGACCTGGCTGGCCAGTGAATACCTGGTGCGGGGTGAACTGCTGCCACTGTTTTGCGAAGACGGCCTACCCAGCCCGGAAACCACCGGCATCTACGCGCTGCGCCTGGAACAACAGGCCAATGCGCGTAGTCGGTTGTTGCTGGAATACCTCAAGTCGCGCTTCAGCCCCGTGCCACCGTGGGATCTGGCACTGCAAAGCGGCCTGGTCTGAGCACTCGGCCAGAATTATCTGGCGCATTAAAGATTTGCCCGCTAGATTCCAGCCCAGACACGCTTTTTCGAGGCACCGCCATGAGCAAAAACCCCGCCCCTTGCCAAGCATTGATGCTGGACAACCAGCTGTGCTTCGCCCTGCACTCCACCTCGCTGCTGATGACCAAGGTCTACAAGCCGTTGCTGCAAGCCCTTGGCCTGACCTATCCGCAGTACCTGGCCATGATGGTGCTGTGGGAAGAAGATGGTTTGACCGTGGGCGAAATCAGCAGTCGCTTGCTGACCGATCCGGGCTCACTGACCCCCTTGCTCAAGCGCCTGGAAGCCGAAGGCCTGCTCAGCCGCACCCGCAGCCGTGAAGATGAGCGCGTGGTCGTAGTGGAGCTCACCGCCACCGGCCGTGCATTGCAAGACAAAGCCATGGGAATCCCGCACTGCATCCTCGGCGCCAGCGGCCTGGAGCTGGAGCAGTTGCGCAAGCTGCAAAGCGATTTGATTGCGTTGCGCAGAAATCTGCAGGCTAACGTCTGAGGCGATAGACCAAACGCCAACTCCCCCCTGTGGGAGTTGGCTTGCCTGCTCGCACATTTATTTGTGCCGTGTGCCAATGGGTCAACCCGTGCAAAATTTTTTGTAATTTATCTTGCGCGCTAAACATTAGCGCTATACATTTG
This sequence comes from Pseudomonas fluorescens, assembly GCF_900215245.1. GTDB lineage: Bacteria > Pseudomonadota > Gammaproteobacteria > Pseudomonadales > Pseudomonadaceae > Aquipseudomonas > Aquipseudomonas fluorescens. The sequence continues at coordinate 4,213,580 of NZ_LT907842.1, read as the reverse complement.
CCTCACCAACTACTTAGCGCGCAAATATTTAGCGCTAACAAACCAAGAGGACGACACCATGCAAACTCTCTATACCGCAGTAGCCACCGCCACCGGCGGCCGTGATGGTCGTGCGGTTTCCAGCGACAACATCCTCGACGTCAAACTGTCCACCCCCAAAGAACTGGGCGGTGCCGGCGGCCAGGCCACCAACCCTGAACAACTGTTTGCTGCCGGCTACTCGGCCTGCTTTATCGGCGCCCTGAAGTTTGTCGCCAGCCAGACCAAGCGCAAAATCCCGGATGACGCTTCGATCACCGCCCACGTCGGCATTGGTCAAATCCCCGGTGGTTTCGGCCTGGACATCGACCTGCACGTGAGCCTGCCGGGCCTGGCCCAAGATGACGCGCAAAGCCTGGTCGATGCCGCCCACCAAGTCTGCCCGTACTCCAACGCCACCCGTGGCAACGTCGATGTGCGTTTGCACGTGACGGTCTGATAAATAGACGCCCATAAAAAAACCCGACGCCAGGTCGGGTTTTTTGTATCGCGGAGCCAGAATTACTTCTTGGCGCGACCTTTGTACGAACCACCTTCACGGGTGTCGATCTCGATCATGTCGTCGATTTCGATGAAATCAGCAACTTGCAGCTCGGTACCGTTAGCCAGTTTGGCAGGCTTCATCACCTTGCCCGAAGTGTCGCCGCGAGCGGAACCTTCGGTGTAGGCAACTTTACGCACGATGGTGGTCGGCAGCTCTACGGAAACCAGACGGTCTTCGAAGAAGATCGCTTCGCAGACGTCTTCCATACCTTCTTCGATGAACGGCAGAACGGCTTCGATATCTTCAGCGTTCAGCTCGTACATGGTGTAGTCGGTGGTGTCCATGAACGTGTAGGTGTCGCCGCTGATGAAGGACAGGGTCGCTTCTTTGCGGTCGAGGATCACGTCTTCCAGTTTGTCATCGGCGCTGTAGACGATCTCGGTCTTGTAGCCGGTCAGCAGGTTCTTCAGCTTGGTCTTCATGATTGCGCTGTTACGACCAGACTTGGTGAACTCAGCTTTCTGAACCAACCAAGGGTCGTTTTCGAGCTTGATGACGGTACCGGGTTTCAGCTCTTTACCAGTTTTCATTGCGTATATCCGAAATTTGGATGGGATTTACAAAAATCAAGGTGGCGTATCATATCCAACTTTCATAAAACTGTACCAGCGCCGTAGCAAGATCGGCCTGCAAGCCTTGTTCCAGACACCACGTTTGCGCGTGGTGGTGCACCTCCGGCCAGTGTTCCATGAGCATTTTCCACGCCTGTGTCATATCGCCATCAGCGTTCCAGGCTTGCCACAGGGTCACGACAGCGACCTTGGCGGCGGGCGATAAGGCGGCGGTGTAGAGCGTCAGGAAAGCATCGAGCTTGTCCAGATGGATGTCTTCGTCCTGGCGGTAGATGTGCCAGAGCAACGGCCGCCCGGCCCATTGGGCACGCACGAACGAGTCTTCGCCGCGCACGGCGTTGAAGTCGCAGCACCACAGCAGGCGGTCATATTGCTCCTGCCGTACGAACGGCAGTACCTGCACGGTCAGGGCAGCACGTTGATGGATATCCCCGACCGCCAGCCCTTCCACACCGAGCCAACGCTGTACGTCGCCGAGGATGCGCCCTTCCGGAACCAATAGATGAGTGGCACGCCCGTCCGTCGCCAATACGTCCAGCCAACTGGCGAGCCCGGCATTTTCATAGGCAAACAACGACATCAGCCGCGCACCCGATACCGGAACGATGCCCATCGACTGCAGGAATTGGTGTTGTGCTGCGCCGTCTTGCTGAAATGCCTGACGCTGCTCCAATAACCCGCCTTCGCGTAACAGCCCGCCCGTGCCCGGACGAAAGCCCGGGAAGAAGAAGTACTTCTGCACGCCCTTGAACTTCACCGACGGCAAGCGATGGCACCCCACCACCCAGTCTTCAGCGCTGAGGTAATCCAGGTTCATCCACAACGGCGTGCGCTCCCGCGTGGCCATGGCTTCCATATAATCGGCCGGCAGCTGGCAGGCGAAAGCGGCAATCACCACATCGGCAGAGGGCGTGTCGTGCCACTGCGCCGGCCAATGGCGAACCTCCACACCCTCTTGCCATTGCTGGTCCAGGTGCACATCAATCTCGGGGCACATGCGCTCGAAGGCGCGCAGGTCATCGACCCACAAACGCACTTCGCAGCGATGCTCCACCACCAATTGCCGGGCCAGGCGCCAGGTCACGCCGATGTCGCCGTAGTTGTCGACGACGCTGCAAAAAATATCCCAGCGGGCTTTCATTCCGGGCTCCAACGATCAAAGGCTCGATTGTCCGCATAAATGCGCGGATGCAGAAGGCTTGATCGCGATTATTCTGCACAGTGGCTGTGCGACAATCGCCGTCACGCCGTCAATGCCTGCCAGGAGGCCATCATGTCTGATCGTCCGTTATCGCTGTTCAAGCTCAGTATGGCTGTGGCTTTTGGCCTGTGGCTTGGCTTTATCGCCATTGGGCTGACCGCCTGGCTGGCATCGCGCTACGTGTTTGTGCAAACCCTGGCGCCGGTTGCTCAGGCGGTTCAGCAATTGGGCAAGCCTGCGGTGGTTGCGCCGGAGCCACCGAACCGCATGTTTGAGCAGTACCAGGAGAACCTGCGCAAGCAGGAACAACAGCAAAGCCTGGACCAGGCGCGCAACAACGCGCGCAACCTGTCCAACCCCAAATGCCAGTTCTGGCTACAGCAGGACCAGAACGCCCCCACTGAAAAGAGCAAGGCGAACGTCCTGCAATTTTGCGAATGATCAAGCACAGCCATGAATAAACACGCCGTCCACCAGTTGGTCCTGGAAAAGCTCTCCGTCGACCTCGACATCGCCCAACGCGCCGCGCAGACCGCCTACGAAACCGCGACCCACGAAGAAAACATTGCGGAAAACAAGTACGACACCCTGGGGCTGGAAGCTTCCTACCTGGCGGCTGGCCAGGCCAAGCGCGTCGAGGAAATCAAGCAGGCGCTGACGCTGTGCCACACCCTGCAACTGCGTGCTTACGATGATCAGCGCGGCATAGAAGTCGGTGCACTACTGGGCCTGGAAGACGAAAACGGTCGCCAACAGTGGCTGTTCCTGGCGCCGGATGCAGCCGGCTTGAAAGTCGATGTGGTGGGGCAACCGGTAACCGTCATCACCCCGCGTTCACCTCTGGGCAAAAGCCTGCTGGGCAAGTTCGAAGGGGATGAGGTGGAGATTCTGGTGGCAGGCGCTCGGCAACACTTTACGGTTACCGAGGCCAAATAAACCACTCAGTGGACGGGCAATTCCACGCCGTCGAAGAGCTCTTCCAGTTCCTGCTTGTTGTGGCACTGGATCGCCTTGGCCATGACTTCGCGGGTCAAATGTGGGGCGAATTTCTCGATGAAATCGCACATGAAACCGCGCAGGAATGTGCCACGGCGGAAGCCGATCTTGGTCACACTGGATTCAAACAACTCGCTGGCGTCGAGTACTACCAAGTCTTTGTCGAGGTTGGTGTCAACCGCCATCTTGGCGACGATGCCGACGCCCAGACCGAGGCGCACGTAAGTCTTGATCACGTCGGCGTCGGCGGCGGTGAACACTACTTTCGGCGTGAGGCCGCGGTGGCTGAAGGCTTCGTCGAGCTTGGAACGGCCGGTAAAGCCAAACACGTAAGTCACGATCGGGTATTCAGCCAGGGCTTCCAGGGTCAGCTTCGGCAGCTTCGCCAGCGGGTGCCCCTGGGGCACGACCACGCAACGGTTCCAGCGGTAGCACGGCATCATCACCAGGTCACCAAACAGCTCCAGGGCTTCGGTGGCAATGGCGAAGTCAACGGTGCCATCAGCGGCCATCTCGGCGATCTGCATCGGCGAACCCTGGTGCATGTGCAGGGCCACGTCGGGGTACTGCTTGATGAAATCGCGGATCACCGGCGGCAACGCATAACGCGCCTGGGTGTGAGTGGTGGCGATCGACAGGGTGCCTTTCTTCTCGTTGGAGAATTCCTGGGCAATCTGCTTGATGCTTTCGACTTTACGCAGGATCTCGCCGGCGGTGGTGATGATGCGCTCGCCAGCCGGGGTGACGCGGGTCAGGTGCTTGCCGCTGCGCGCGAACACTTCGACGCCCAGCTCGTCTTCGAGCAGGCGGATCTGCTTGCTGATACCGGGTTGCGAGGTGTAGAGGCTTTGAGCGGTAGCGGAAACGTTGAGGTCGTGGTGCGCCACTTCCCAGATGTAGCGCAGTTGTTGAAGCTTCATAGATGTCCCTCAAAGCAAATAGACGCCACGGGTATCAGCGACGGTATATAACTATATTAAAGGTCAGACGGATAAATCTAGAACTTTTTATCGTTTTCACCGATCAACTGTCATCACTGCGCCGACGCTGCAACGACGGCACCATGTAAACCGGCACTGTCGCCAGTTGCAGCACCCTCGCCGCTGTGCGCCCCAGCGGTGTGGCGGCGGCGGTTGCATGGCTGTGACTACCTACGATCAACAGGTCGACGGAAAGTTTACGCAGCTGGTCGAGAATCACTTCGCACGGGTCGCCCTGAATCACCCGCACCGACTGAATCAACTTCAAGTCTTGCTCGCCGTCCCCCAACTCCTCGCGAAAACTGTCCAGTACCCGCTGCTCGATCGACGCCATGACCGTGTTAAGCCCCTGGCTCTGCCATTCACTCAAGGCCTGCTCATCAAGGTAGCTCTGCAACACCGATTCGGCGAACAGCCCAATCGGCTCGACCACATGGATCACATACAAATCCGCCTTGAACGTTCGGGCCAGCGCCAGCGCGTGTTGCATCACATAGGGCGCATACAGACCGAGGTCCGTGGCATACAGCATCGAACGAATCATAGAACCTCCTGGACTGCCAGGATGGCGGCGATTGAATGAGCTTAGCAGCGCCTTGACGACTTCGGCTGACTTAGCGCTCGGTGTGGATTTTCAACTCATTACTGATGCCATGGGGCACATGCCCGGTGGCCACCACTTCCCGGGCTTTCTCACAATGACCGGCCTGGTCATCGAAAAACACGTCGGCGGCGAACGCCTCCAGAAAGGCGGATTTCTCCAGGCCGCCGAGGAACAGCGACTCGTCCAAACGGATATCCCATTCACGCAAGGTGCGAATCACGCGCTCATGGGAGGGCGCCGAACGCGCCGTCACCAGCGCCGTGCGGATCGGGCATGCATCATCCGCGAACTCACGCTGCAACAGGTTGAGCGCCGCCAGGAAACCCTTGAACGGGCCGCCGTGCAGAGGCTGGCGCGCCGACTCGCGCTCGCTGGCCTGGAACGCTGCCAGCCCGCCGGCCTGGTACACCCGCTCCGACTCATCGGAAAACAGCACCGCATCGCCGTCGAACGCAATCCGCAGTTCTTCACTCGATGCCCGACGCGCACCGCCCGACAGAATCGTCGCTGCCGCAAAGCCGGCGTCGAGTGCGCTGCGCACGTCTTCAGCATGGGTCGAAAGAAACAGATGGCAACCGAATGCAGCCAAATAAGGATAGGGACTACGCCCGCCGACGAAAGCAGCGCGGGAAATATCCAGACCGTAATGCTGGATCGAATTGAACACTCGCAAGCCGGTATCGGCACTGTTGCGCGACACCAGGACGACCTCGACACGCGCACGTCCCAGGCTGGCGTTAAGACTGAGCAACTTCTTGACCAGTGGGAACGCGTCGCCGGGCTCCAGGGTTTCTTCCTCGTGTTCGATCTGGTATTTGCGGTAAGCCTCCACACCTTCGGCCAAGTAGACCTTGTGGCTGTCGCTCAGGTCGAACAGCGCCCGCGACGAAATCGCCAGCACCAACTTGTCGCCCAATCCCTTTGCCATGGTGTGCCCCCGAATCAGCGGTTGTGCCGATCAATAAAACTCAACGCCTGGTAAAGCGCTTCCATGCGTGGCAATTCGCAACCTGCCGCTTTGGCGGCGGCCAGTGGCCGTGCGTAGATGGCCGCCAACTCCAGCGGGCGTTTGTGCACATGGTCGTGGTACATGCTCGGCAAGTAGTCAACCATGGTTTCGGTCATGGCGAACATCTGCTCGGCATAACTGGCCGGGATGTGATGACCGCAGGCATGGGCGCCCTGGACCACTTCAGCCATCAATGCCTGGATGAGTTCGCGGCTCGATTCATCCGCCATCATCGCGGTAGTGCCGGTGCCCAGTAACACGGAGAGGCCGTTGTAAGGCACATTCCACACCAGCTTGTGCCAGCGGGCCAAGTGTACGCTGGCCATGGCCTGGGACTCGATACCGGCCTTGTGAAACAGCGCGGCGCCCTCCTCGACAATCGCCTTCTGGCGCGCCTCATCATTGGCCGCCGTGCCACTGTGATAGCCCAGGTTGACCCTGCCCAGGGCCTGATGCTCGACGACACCGGGCGCGGCACGATGCACGCCGATATAGCACAGGCCGCCCAGCAGGTGCAGGGACGGCGGCAGGTGTTCACGCAGGCTGTCTTCAACGTCGAGACCGTTTTGCAACAGCACCACCCTGGCGTCCGGCGCTGCGACCTGGGCAATGGTCGGGGCCAGGTCCACGTTGCCGGTGGACTTGGTCCCGATCAACAGCCAATCGCACGCCGGCATATCGGCGGCGCGGGCATAAGCCTGCACCGGGTGCAGGTGCAACTGGCCGTGCAGCGTGCTGTTGAGGTGCAGGCCATGCTCACTGACCGCTGCATATTCGCTGCGCAACAGAAAGTGCACATCGAACCCGGCACGCGCCAGCATCAACCCATAGAACCCACCGATAGCACCGGTGCCAATAATGCCAATACGTGGAGACGACTCGGGTGCAACTGCGCTCATGGCAAATCCTCTGGTGTGCGGGTGAGTGCGTGATTCACCGCGTCGGTAAGGTCTTTATTCGTAAGGCGTGACTGTAATTGCCCAAGAAATTGACCCTCGCACACGAGGAACAACGCGGGCAAATGAAAGATCTGGTAGCGCTCGACCGCTCCGCCATTGTGCCCGGCATCGACCCAGCACACGCGGTCCACCGGCAATGTCCAACTCGGCAACTGCTGGCGTGCCCAGCGGCAGCTGGAGCACCCTACGCTGGTAAACACCACAAGCGAAATACCTGGCAATCCCAGCAATTGCTGGTCAATATCCAGGTCGGTCAATTCCTGTTCCTTCACTATACTGCTGCCACTGCCGTCAACTGGACGGCGCTCGGAGTCCGTGTACATGGGTCGTTTTTTACCTCACCCTGATGATGTCGCTGTCGAGTTGATCCAACGTCCCTCCCCTGCCATTCCCCGGCAACGCCTGCACACTATCGGCCTGGGCGGCGTCGCCTGCAATTGCCCGCGTGCCTTGCGCCAGGGCACAGCCGTTGATTTGTGCATCCCGTCCCTGGGTGCCAGCGCCCGTTATCCGGGCTATGTCGCCTGGTGCCGCAAAGTCGAAAAGGGCTATCGCGTCGGCATCTCTTTTACCGATGAGCACGCGTTGTTCGGAGCACGAATGGGCGAGCAAGTGTGCCAGATGGAACGCTACTGCCGCCTGCACGAAGAGGCCGAGCCAACGCCTGCGCAGCTCGAAGCCATGGCCCGCGAGTGGGTCGCGCGCCATGCCGTTGAGTTCTCCCACGCGGCTTTTGTGGCGCCAGTGCTGGATTAAAGCCGGCTTTGCCCATTGTGGCGGGCCGGTATTACGCGCTAAGGTTCCTCCCCCCTGCATTCAAATCATGCTGTGCTCCGCCGCACGGGGATGGCTGGCGGCCGGCACCCGTGACCCTGACGAGTAACACGATGGCTGATTTACCGATCAATGACCTAAACGTCGAATCCAACGAGACCCTGATCACGCCCGATCAGCTCAAGCGCGAAATCCCTCTGAGCGACGCTGCCCTGCAGACCGTCACCAAGGGCCGCGAAGTCATCCGTGACATTCTCGACGGCACCGACCACCGCCTCTTCGTCGTCATCGGGCCGTGCTCGATCCACGACCTCAAGGCTGCCCACGAATACGCCGAGCGGCTCAAGGTACTGGCGGCGGAAGTGTCCGACACCCTGTACCTGGTGATGCGCGTCTATTTCGAAAAACCGCGGACCACCGTCGGCTGGAAAGGCTTGATCAACGACCCGTACCTGGACGACTCGTTCAAGATTCAGGACGGTTTGCACATTGGTCGTCAGTTGCTGCTGGACCTGGCCGAAATGGGCCTGCCCACCGCCACCGAAGCCCTCGACCCGATCTCCCCGCAATACCTGCAGGACCTGATCAGTTGGTCGGCCATCGGCGCGCGCACCACCGAATCCCAGACCCACCGTGAAATGGCGTCCGGCCTGTCTTCGGCCGTGGGCTTCAAGAACGGCACCGATGGCGGCCTGACGGTCGCGATCAACGCGCTGCAATCGGTGTCCAGCCCGCACCGTTTCCTGGGGATCAACCAGGAAGGTGGCGTGTCGATCGTCACCACCAAAGGCAACGCCTACGGCCACGTGGTATTGCGCGGTGGCAACGGCAAGCCCAACTACGATTCGGTCAGCGTTGCACTGTGCGAACAGGCTCTGAACAAAGCCAAGATCAAGCCGAACATCATGGTCGACTGCAGCCACGCCAACTCCAACAAGGACCCGGCCCTGCAACCGCTGGTGATGGAAAACGTCGCCAACCAGATTCTTGAAGGCAACCAGTCGATTATCGGCTTGATGGTCGAGAGCCACTTGAACTGGGGCTGCCAGGCAATTCCAAAAGACCTGGCGGATTTGCAGTACGGCGTGTCGATCACCGATGCCTGCATCGATTGGGCGGCCACCGAAACGACCCTGCGCAGCATGCACGCCAAGCTCAAGGACGTGTTGCCTAAACGCAAACGCACCTGAGCCGCACAATTGCGCACACAAAAACGCCGGGCTAAGCCCGGCGTTTTTGTGTGTGCCTGATCAGTTACAGCTTCGCGGCATGGCGCTGGTGGCGCTCCATGTAGCGTTCTACGTAAGAGCACGAAGGGATCACGGTGTACCCGGCTTCTTCTGCGAACTTCAACGCTTCCTCGGTCAGCGCAGCAGCAATGCCACGGCCCCGCAGTGCGTTGGGCACGAAGGTACGATAGATATCCAGGGTCTGCTTCCCGAGGTCCATGTAGGTCAGATAGGCACGATGACCGTCCACATTGGTCTCGAACTGATGACCAGCCTGGTCATGGTGGATGGACAACGCCTCGCTCATCACTACTCCTCGCGGGTCTTGAATGTCGACCCCTACCTTACCGATGTTTTTCCGGCGAAGGAACATCTACGCCACCCCGTGCCGGTTTCGACAACGAGAAAACCTATAGCGCTCACAACCAGCACGTAGAGAATAGTAGGCACCAATCCTGCAATAGCTCAAGGCGCACGCGTCATCCCCTGCCGCTGGTGGTTACAGAAAGAGCCTCGATCAATCAGCGATCGATAGCCTGAACATTGCCGGCAGTTGAAGCTTGAGACGAACTGCCGCTCTTAAAGTCACCTCTACATGCGCAAAAGATACCGGGTGAGGCAAAGGCGCCCAGAAAAAAAGTGTCAACATCGATATATAAATCTTCATCTGTCGGGCAGGCCCGACACATGCGGGCCGGACCTTTCAGCTTGGATCCAGTTCCCACTGATATGAAATTTTCTGGATAGTTTTTATACAAACCCCCAAAAGATTAGCCAAAATAGATTCGGCGCAAGAATTTTTTTTGCTTCTTGCGCTACGTCAGTTTACTTACTACAAGTAATGAGTAGTATGTACGCCGGCTATCAGCTCACTCTGAGAAAGTAGCCATTTAATAGAAAGTCCTTGAAGGGGAACACGATGAACAACGTTCTGAAATTCTCTGCTCTGGCTCTGGCCGCAGTTCTGGCTACCGGTTGCAGCAGCGTCTCCAAAGAAACCGAAGCTCGTCTGACTGCAACTGAAGACGCAGCAGCTCGCTCCCAGGCTCGTGCAGACGAAGCCTACCGTAAAGCTGATGAAGCTCTGGCTGCTGCTCAAAAAGCACAACAGACTGCTGACGAAGCTAACGAGCGCGCTCTGCGCATGCTTGAAAAAGCAAGCCGCAAGTAATAATCCTTCGGGGTTGTTATCAAGCCGATCCATTCTTGGATCGGCTTTTTTATTGCCCGGGATTCAGCCCTGAATCGCGCGCAATAAAAAGCCCGCCGCAGCGCAAGGCCAGGGCGGGCGTTTGATCGAGCGCGCTTATTGCTGCAGGTCGACCGGGGTACTCGACACCACGGGTGCGTTGCCGCCCGGTACGCCAATTTCGGTTGGCAAACCGTCTTCCGCCGCCACCACGTCACGCACCTGATCCCAATTGACCCGCAGGTTATTGGCCAGGTCTTCGCGTTTGAGCAAGGCGTTGATCACCGCGGTGTGCTTGTCGACGACCGACGGTGTGCCGTCATCATTCAACGGCGTATGCGCTTCCAGGTAGACCTTGCCGCCGCTGGTGCCGAACTTGTAGGCATCGCTGATGATGCGCACCGACGTGCCCACCGGCACCATGCTCGCCATCTCCAGCACGTTGTTGTTGAACATGCGGAAGCAGCCGTGGCTTGTACGCGTGCCGATACCAAATTTCATGTTGGAGCCGTGGATCAAATAGCCCGGCGTGCCCAATGTGAACTTGAACGGCCCCAGCGGGTTATCCGGACCGGCCGGCACCACGTTAGGCAGCGGATCACCGTTGGCGGCATGCTCGGCCTTGATCGAGGCGGGTGGCGTCCAGGTCGGGTTGGGGATCTTGCCCGTGATGGTGGTGTGGGCGACGGGTGAACCCCAGCCCTCGCGGCCAATCCCCAGCGGGAACGTGTAAACCACATTCTGGCCCTTGGGGTAGTAATAGAGCCGGTATTCAGCAAGGTTGATCACAATGCCTTCACGGGGCCCGGGCGGCAGGATGAAACGCGTGGGCAGCACAATTTCGGTGCCCGCGCCAGGCAACCAGGCATCGACACCCGGGTTGGCCGCGACCATTTCCGAGTAGCCCAGGTCATAGGTGGTACCCAGGTCGGCAAAGGTGTCTTCGTACTTGGCCTTGATCACCTGGACCTGACCAACGATGTCTTCACCCGGCGGTGGCAAGGGCAACTGCAAAGCTGACGCCGAACCGGCCGCACACAGAGCAGCGAGAGACAGGCAGCAGGTAACGACGGAAAGGCGCGACAACATCCGGAAAATCCTTCGCAGAACGACGGGTAGGAAAAAATTGATTGTATACGTGAAGCGCGCTGCAAGCATCTGTCCGCGCCGTTGCTATTCGAAGCGCAGTTCCGGCCAGATCAGCGGCGTGCCGCGCTTTTGCGATTCGAGAATCGCCCGGCACAACGGGCACAACCGCTGGTCCTGAAAGATCGAACGATCCACCGCCGACCAGCGTGGTTGCGCCGGCAATAAAGTGCCGCAGAGCGTGCGGTCGATCGAGCCGCCCAACTCCAGTTGACGCGCCACCAGATGCACCCGGACTTCCTGGCAGGCGAACAGATCCAGCTGCTCGTCAGGCTCGATCAGTTGGTAGTTGAACAGGGACCAGGCAGGGCGCGACATCGGGGGCTCCAGATCGGGGGGGCGCCACCTTAGCCGAAAGCCTGCCGCTAGAAAAGCGTCATAGCAGCGGTTTTAGCGTCGGCCAGACATTTTCCAGTAACTTGCCCTGGGCGCCGACTGCCGGGTGGAGCTGATCGGCCTGCATCAGTTCCGGGTGGCCACCAACGCCTTCGAGGAAAAACGGCACCAACGGGACACTTTTCTCCTTGGCCAAGGCCCCGTACACCTCGGCAAAGGCCGTGGTGTATTTCGGCCCGTAATTAGGTGGCAACTGCATGCCCAACAGCAGCACCTTGGCACCACCGGCCTTGGACTGGTCAATCATCGACGCAAGATTTTGTTTCAATTGCGCTGGCGGCTGGCCGCGCAGACCGTCATTGCCGCCCAACTCAAGGATCACGACGTCTGGCTTATGCTCTGCAAGCGCCGCCGGCAGCCGCGCCAGGCCTCCGGCACTGGTGTCGCCACTGATGGAGGCGTTGACCACTTTATCGTCGAAACCTTCGCGCTTGAGCCGTTGTCCCAACAACGCTACCCAGCCTTTGCTGGTATCCAGTCCGAAACCGGCACTGATACTATCCCCAACGATCAGGACTGTACCCGCCGCTGCGTTCTGGGCCATGCACATCAAGGCCAGGCCAGCACTCAAAAACCACATTCGCATCGGATTCTCCATGGGCGCAAGCATTCTCACCGCGCGAAACCTTAGCAAAGTGGTTCCCAGCGCGGAAGGTGAACTGACTATCCTGCACGAACTGAGCCTGGAACTGAACAAGGGCGATAGCCTGGCGATCGTCGGCAGTTCCGGTTCCGGCAAATCCACCCTCCTCGGCCTGCTGGCTGGCCTCGACCTGCCCAGCAGCGGTGAAGTCACCCTCGCCGGCCAAGCCTTGAGCACCCTCGACGAAGACCAGCGCGCGCGCATTCGTGCCGAGCACGTGGGTTTTGTTTTTCAATCGTTTCAATTGCTCGACAGCCTCAACGCCCTGGAAAACGTCATGCTGCCGCTGGAACTCGACGGTCGCAAAGACGCCCGCGAACGCGCCAGGTACCTGCTGGAGCGCGTCGGCCTGGGCCAACGGCTGACCCACTCGCCCCGCCAGCTTTCCGGTGGCGAGCAGCAGCGTGTCGCCATCGCCCGGGCCTTTGCCGCCGAGCCGGATGTGCTGTTTGCCGATGAGCCTACCGGCAACCTCGACAGCCACACCGGCGAGCGCATCAGCGACCTGCTGTTCGAGCTCAATAAAGAGAGCGGCACGACCCTGGTGCTGGTCACCCACGACGAGCGCCTGGCCCACCGTTGCCGACGCCTGATCCGCCTTGAAGCCGGCCTGATGGTCGCGCCCCTGGAGCCTTGATGGCACGTATGCCGCTGTTGCGCCTGTTCAGCCTTGCCATGCGCCAATTACTGCGCGACGCCCGCGCCGGTGAATTGCGCGTGTTGTTTTTCGCCCTGCTGGTGGCGGTGACAGCCAGCACTGCCATCGGCTACTTCGGTGCACGTCTGAACGGCGCCATGCTGTTGCGTGCCACCGAGTTCCTCGGTGCCGACCTGGTGCTCGAAGGCAGCTCGCCGGCGCGTCCCGAACAAATCAGATCCGGGACCGAGCTGGGCCTCGATCACGCGCGCATCGTGGAATTCTCCAGCGTTATCGCCACGGATAACGGCATCCAGCTCTCCAGTATCAAGGCGGTCAACGAGCAGTACCCGTTGCGTGGCGAACTGAAAAGCGCGGCAGAGCCATTCGGTGCCGAAACCCCGGGCGGCGGCCCGAAACCCGGCGAAGCCTGGGTGGAAGCTCGCCTGTTGACGGCGCTGAACCTGAAGGTCGGCGACAGCATCGACGTCGGTATGAAAAGCCTGCGACTGGCTCGCATCCTGACCTATGAACCCGACCGCGCCGGCAACTTCTACAGCCTCACGCCTCGGGTGATGATCAACCTTTCGGACCTGGACGCAACCGGTGTAGTGCAGCCCGGCAGCCGCGTCAGCTATCGCGAACTGTGGCGTGCGCCCCAAGGCAGCACAGCGCTGCAAACCTATCGCGCCCTGGTCAAGCCAGGCCTTGCCGCCAACCAGCGCCTGCAGGATTCGCGAGACGGCAACCAGCAGATCGGCGGCGCCCTGGGCAAGGCCGAACGTTACTTGAACATGGCCAGCCTGGTGGCGGTGTTGCTTGCCGGCGTAGCCGTGGCGCTGTCGGCCAACCGGTTTGCCAGCCGACGTTTCGACGCCAGTGCCCTGCTGCGCTGCCTCGGGTTGTCACGCCGTGAAGCGATGGTATTGTTCAGCCTGCAACTGGGCGTGCTGGGCCTGTTGGCGAGCCTGACCGGTGCCGTGCTCGGATGGCTGGCGCAATTTGGTCTGTTCTATTTCCTGCACGACCTGTTGCCGGCCGACGTGCCGCCCGGCGGGTTGCTGCCGGCAGTTGCAGGTATCGGCACCGGGCTGGTTGCCCTCGCCGGCTTCGCCCTGCCGCCGTTGGCGGCGCTGGGCCGCGTGCCACCGCTGCGGGTATTGCGCCGTGACATGCTGCCGATCCCTTCCAGTACCTGGATGGTGTACGGCGCCGCACTGTTCGCCCTTGGCCTGATCATGTGGCGCCTGAGCCTCGATCTGGTGCTGACCTTCGCATTACTGGGCGGCGGCGTAATGGCAGCGCTGATCCTCGGCGGCCTGCTCTTGTTGTTGCTGCAAAGCTTGCGACGGCTATTGGCGCGCGCCTCCCTGCCCTGGCGCCTGGGCCTGGGCCAATTGCTGCGTCACCCACTGGCGGCAGCCGGTCAGTCCCTGGCGTTTGGCCTGATCCTGTTGTCCATGGGCCTGATCGCCCTGCTGCGCGGCGAACTGCTCGACACGTGGCAAAACCAGTTGCCCAAGGACGCCCCCAACTATTTCGCCCTGAATATCCTGCCGGCCGACAAGGACGCCTTTGGCGCCCGCCTGCTGGACCTGCAGGCGCAAGCAGCGCCGCTGTATCCGGTGGTGCCGGGCCGGTTGATCAGCATCAATGGCGAAGCGGTGCAGCAAATCGTCAGCAAAGACTCCAGCGGGGACCGTGCCGTACAGCGTGACTTGAGCCTGACCTGGGCGGCCGACCTGCCGCCGGGCAACGTGCTGACCACAGGTTCCTGGTGGTCGCAGCAACCGGGCGATGGCATCCCTGGCGTGTCGGTAGAAGCCAAGGTCGCCGAAAGCCTGAAGCTCAAGCTGGACGATCACTTGGTGTTCACCATCGGTGGGGAGAATCGCGAAGCGCGGGTCACCAGCCTGCGGACCATTAACTGGGATAACTTCCAGCCCAACTTCTTCATGATCTTCCAACCGGGCACGCTGAAAGACCTGCCCGCCACCTACCTGACCAGCTTCTACCTGGCGCCTGGGCATGACCAGCAGATCGTCGACCTGTCCCGAGCATTCCCGGCAGTCACGATATTGCAGGTCGAAGCCTTGCTGGAGCAGTTGCGCAGCATTCTTGCCCAAGTGACCCTGGCGGTAGAGTACGTATTGCTGTTTGTGTTGGCGGCGGGCATGGCCGTGTTGTTTTCGGGCCTGCAGGCCACGCTGGATGAGCGCATTCGCCAAGGTGCGCTGTTGCGTGCACTGGGTGCCGAGCGCACGTTGCTGGTCAAGGCTCGGCGGATCGAGTTCGGCTTGCTCGGCGCGGTCAGCGGCCTGCTGGCGGCACTCGGCACGGAACTCGTCACCTGGGTGCTGTACCGCTACGCTTTCGACCTGGCCTGGCATCCACATGCGTGGTTGCTCGTGCTGCCCGTGATCGGTGCCGTGCTGATCGGCGGTGCCGGCGTATTTGGTACGCGCCGCGCACTGAATGCCAGCCCGCTGACCGTGCTGCGCGAAGGCTGAAACGGCTGATGGCCAGCGCACGTAACGCGTGCTGGCCATCGTCTACTTCACATACTCGATAGCGGTGATCCACCAGCACACCTCACCATTGGGTGTCTGCACGATAGCCTCATCGTCGACCGCCTTACGCAACAGCGCCCGAGCCATCGGTGAGTCGATGGAGATGTAATCCATGCGCTCATAAATTTCGTCATAGCCGACGATTCGAAAACGCTTGGTCTCGCCCTGCTCATTTTCGATGTCCACCCAAGCGCCGAAGAACACCTTGCCTTCCTGCTCAGGCATGTACTCCACCACCCGCATGTCTTCCAGACGCTTGCGCAAGTAGCGCACGCGCCGATCAATCTCACGCAGCAGTTTCTTGTTGTATTGGTAATCCGCGTTCTCGCTGCGATCTCCGAGGGAAGCCGCCCAGGTCACCTTGCGGGTGGTATCCGGGCGCTTTTCTCGCCACAGGTAATCGAGCTCTTTTTTCAGCGCTTCATGACCTTCTTTGGTAATCAGCTTGGTACTCAAACGCTTGCATCCCCAGACAATGTCCAATGGTGCCTATACGCCACAGCATCATGCCTTGGCGTCGGCCGGCTGGGGTTGATAATAAATGAACCCTGAAAAGTAGCCAGACCAGAGAACCCGTCAATTCAACCCTGGCCGTCCAACGCGTGGTCCAGCTCAAGCAGCACACCCTGCAGACGCTCACGTATTCCCGACACGTGCGCCAGCGCGAGCGTCAACTGCTCAGCCTTAAGGTCAACCGCCAATGTCTGGTTCTGCAACTGCGTGGTGTGCTGCTCCAACGCAACGCCCTTTTCATCCAGCGCGACCTGCTCTTGCTCCAGTCGAGCCTGCCACTGCTCAAGTATTTCCTCACGTTCGATAACAGCAAGCTTCTGCTGTGCCAGTTCCTGGGCGACCTTGGCGAGACTGGTCAGCGTAGTGTCCACCTCAACCATAGATGCATGTTCCATCTTGGCAGGAAGTTTGTGCGGTACAGGTTCCAGGGGCTCACGCTGAGCCGGCGGTGCACTCGGCTCGGCCGGTGCCTGCGTTATTGGAACGGGAGAGTCCTGGAGTTGCGGCACGACAGGCTCGCTGACAGGCTGTTCGGTGGCCTTGGGTGGGTTCGTGGCTCGGGGCGGCGACACCATCTGCGACGAGAAGCGAATGGACGGCACGATCAATGAAGCACTTTCAATCGCCGGCAACACGGGCGCAGACATGCCCAGGGTAATGACCTTCATGACCAAGGCCTTCTTGATGATCATTGAATGATGATCCTCAGGCCTGGCAGGCGGCAACTTGCAACCTTTCAAATCAATAAAATGAAACGGGGTCGAAGACTCGACCGCCGCACCCGTCTTAGTGCCGGAGGCTGCCGCCATCATCAGGATTTGCTTGAAGACTTGCATGGCAACTTGCAGGTCTTCCTTGGACTCCACACCGCCCAGGAAATACCGATCAAGTTTCTTGCGTAACGCCGCAATATAGACTCTCGAGTTACCTGGTTCGACCTCTTCATCCAGGCTATAGACAAGAAAGTTGGCGTCGGTCTGCGCGACGGCAAACCCGCAGAGCAGTGCGCCGTTGACCGGTGCATCCTGGCCGCTGCGTTCAAGAACAAGGGTACGTAGAAGCATCATGCTATTCAGGCCTCATTGCGAAAGAATAAACCTTATATAAACACCAGATAAACATCCGGCCATTAATAAGCTCGAAACAGCGCAATTGTTTCAGCAAGTTATCCAATCTGACGTAGGACTTATCTGATAAACATGTCCCCACGTTCCCAAGTCCAATGTTTAAACGTAACCTTCTTGGCGTTCAACCGTTTATGACGGGTACCTATTCATACGCCTCGCAAAACTTATTCGGTAAACAAATGCTCGAGATAAGCAGCCTGACAAAGCACCTGGGCAAAAGAAAAGTTATCACCCACCTCTCGTTTTGCGCCGAACGCCAGGAATGCATAGGCCTGTTTGGGGAGCATGGCGCAGGCAAAACTACGCTGTTGAATCTGATAGCAGGCGTAACTAAACCCTCCGCCGGGCATATCACCGTCCAAGGGTTCGACACCCAATCTCATCCACTTCAGGCCCAAAAAGCCCTGGGCTATCAACTCCAGAGCGGCCTCAGCCATTCGACCATGTCCGTCAAAGGCATGCTCAATTTCATCGCTGACGTGCGAGGTTTCAGCGGCGCTGAAAAACGCAGCCGGGTCGATCGTGTCGCCATGCGCCTGGAATTATCCCGGCTGCTCAACGCGCCACTCGATACGCTTTCCATTGGCTTGAAGCGCAAAGTAGCCATCGCCCAAGCAATCCTGCATACACCGGGCCTGCTTTTGCTGGATGAACCGAACGAGGGGCTGGCACCGGATCAACTGCTCAAGTTCAAGACACTGATCCAGTCCCTGGCCGAAGAAATGACGGTCATCATCGCCTCCCGTCATTGCGATGACCTTTCCACTCTGTGCGCGCGCGCGCTGGTTATCGCAGACGGTCAGTTGGTGGCTGATACCCCGCTGCCCGATTTGCAGCGCAACTCCCGACATCACCAAGCCGTCACGCTCGCCGCGCAAACCCCTCTGGATTTGCTGGCCCTTGCCGTATTACCCGGCGTCGCCGGCATAGAAGAGGACCGGCATGCGCCGGGCACCGTGACTGTTCTGGCCATGCCGGGGCACAGCATCTACCCCCATATAAACGCACTGATCGCCAGCCGCAGTTGGAACATCACGTCACTGAGTCTGGAACCAGGGCGCCTGAATGACGTTGTCCACCGTCTTAGCCACGAGGTATCCCTTTGAAGCTGCTGCCCGTTATTTTCAAGCGTCAACTTGCCAGTTACGCCTGCACGCCAAGCACCTACCTGAGTGTCGCCGCCTTTCTGGTGCTGGGTGCAGCGCTCGGGTTGTATACGACACCGTGGATGGAACGGGACAGTGGCGACTTGCACGTATTTTTCCAGTTGCATCCCTGGCTTTATCTGCTGTTGATTCCCACGTTATCGACACACCTGTGGGCGGATGAACACTGCGCAGGCTTGCGCGACATGATGAAAACACTGCCCGTGACTTCAGCAGAACGCGTGATGGGAAAATTTCTGGCCGCGTGGGTCGTGTGTGGTATCGCGTTGATGCTCACGTTTCCGGTGGTGATCCTCGCCAACTGTCTCGGCAATGCCGATAACCTTGTTATCGGTTCACAATTTCTGACCAGTTGGTTGCTGGCTGGCAGCTACCTGTCTGTCGGTTGTTTTATTTGTACACTCGCGCGCCACCGCCTGGTTATTTTCCTGGTGACATTGGGTTTATTGCTGACAGCCAGCGGACTTTCTTCTGTCTTGGATGCACTCGAACATCAGGCGCCTATCTGGGTAATCGACAGTTTGATCGCACTTGATCCAATCGCGCGTTTCGAGACTATCGACAATGGCAAACTGACCCTTCACGACAGTTTGTACTTCATCAGCATGATCCTTGCCTTTCTATCGGCAAGCACGGTCACACTCAACTACAAAACCAGTTGAGAAGGGAAGCAACCTATGCGATCCGCTCTTAGTACGGGCATGACACTGTTGGTCATACTGCTACTGTTCCTGGCCTTTAATCTGTCCTGGGTCAACAACCTGCCTGAGGTACGCTGGGACTTTTCACAACAAAAAAAACACACGTTATCGCCCGCAGCGCGAAACTTACTCGCGACACTCGAACACCCGTTGGACTTGTATTACTTCAATTCGAGCCATGATCCAAAAAGAAGCCACGCACTAAAACGCTACGGTGAACGGGTGGAAGACTTGCTCAATGAGTTCGAGAAAGCATCAAAGGGCATGATTAACCTGCATGTTATTGATCCGGCACCTTATTCAGAAGATGCCTACAAAGCCGGACTGTTCGGCCTTGACGACAAGCAGGGTTTTCTGGGCCTCATCGGCACTCGCGCAGGCCAGAACCCACAACGAATCGATGTATTCAGCCGCGATGACGAGCCACTGCTTGAATATGAAATCAGCCACCTGATCTACAAACTGATGCACCCCGACCCGCCCACCATTGCTGTGCTAACGGGGCTGGCGCTGAATGAGTCTGCCGGGCGTGCGATGGCGCAGATGCATCAACATTTCAACCTGGTGAGCCTGGCATCAAACACCTCCAAGGTGCCTGAATCGATCGGCACGCTGATGGTCGTGCATCCGCGCGCATTGCCCGAACACGCGCTGTATGCGATTGAGCAGTTCGTATTGAGGGGCGGCAAACTGATGATCTTCATTGATCCCGTGAGCGCGTCGGATGCGAACACGCCAGCGGTGGATTCCCGGCTCGACGGGCTGCTTGCCGCGTGGGGCATACAGATGCCGACCGACAAACTACTGGTCGACCACGTCTATGCCCTATCGTCTTCACTCAGCCCTGACGCGCCGGCATTACGTCACGCGGCCAGGTTGAACCTGCCACGACAAGCGATGACAGCCAGCGATGTGAGCACCTGGAAACTGAGCACTGTTGTGGTATCCAGCAGCGGCGCCCTGTCGCGCGTGAGGAAAGGCCGTACGACGCTGACGCCGCTGCTGCAAAGCTCCAGGCAGTCCGCGTTGATGGACACGGACCGGGTCGCAGCGGCGCCTGCATCCGACTCACTCATTGACGGGACGACGCCCGGCCAACGCCAGGTGATAGCAGCCCGCATCGAGGGCCCGGCCTATTCCGCATTTCCAGAGGGTCTCGGCGGACAGTCTCCCGGTTTGCAAAAGGCCGCAAACATCCAAGTGGTGGTGGTCGCCGACACGGATTTGCTGATGGATTCGGTGATCAATTCGGCGCCTAACACCAACGTACTGTTTGTCTTGAATACCCTGGACAACCTGGCTGCCCCGAACATTCTCGCGAACATTCAACCCCGTGTGATGGCGGGCGATGCCCCGACGGCACTGGAACAGATGCGCGAGGCCGCCGCACAGGCCTATACGCAAAAAGCCGGGGAACTGCAAAAACGGCTTGAGCAAACCGAACAGGAGTGGCAACGGTTAAACCCGCCGAGCATAGAATTCGGCACTCAAGCGGTGGACACCAATACCCAGTTGCAAGCGCTCAATAAGGAACGCCTGCGGCTGCCCATGGAGTTGCAAGCACTCAAGGTCGAGGCTTACGCATCGGTGCATCGCATGGAACGAAACCTGAAACTGCTGATGATTTGTGCGGTGCCGCTGCCGTTATGCCTGATTGCCTGGGCAGTTTTTGTCTACCACCGACGGCGGCGATCAGTCGTTGCTACAGCCTGCCACTGACGCCTTAACGACGCGCAATCAAGCCTTGGCGGGCAATGCGCGTCAGTTGACGAATCACCTCATCGGCATCGCCGGCACTCGGCGCCTGGATAACGGCAAGATCAAAGCTGTTGCTGGCAAAACGGCCCAGGGAATCGCCCTCTTCCACAAACTGGATCAGGAAGGCCGAAGGCCGCCCGCTACGACGCGGCCAACCGTCCAGGTAACGCAGCAATGTCGGCTGGTGCTTGCCGCCCAGCAGGATTCTCGGATTACGTTGAGTCAGGCCCGCAGTGATCGGGGCCAGGCGTATGAGGGGGCGTAGTGCATTCATCGTGTCGTGTCTCTGCCTCAAAAGTCTGCGGGCAGGTGAGAGGCAACACCGAACCAGCGCTTTAGCGGTATTTCGAATACTGACGCTGAATAAGCGCAGGCTTCTGTCGGGCTGCAATGAGTCCCAGTGGCGCCCCGCAATTAGCTGTTTAAATCGGCGCATGAGCAGCATCCTAGAGAAGCCGATGGGGCGGTGTCAAGAATCC
This sequence comes from Pseudomonas fluorescens, assembly GCF_900215245.1. Taxonomy (GTDB): domain Bacteria; phylum Pseudomonadota; class Gammaproteobacteria; order Pseudomonadales; family Pseudomonadaceae; genus Aquipseudomonas; species Aquipseudomonas fluorescens. Next base: position 4,192,348 of record NZ_LT907842.1, on the reverse strand, counting down.
CGAGCAACGAAAAAACCCGCGCATGGCGGGCTTTTTCAAGGTGCTGCGTGAGTATCAGTTGGCAATGGCGCGGTCGACTGACAGTTTACCAGCGCCTTCCAGCAAGACCGCCAGCGCGCCGCCGAGCAAGGCCAATGCAAACTCATAACCGTTGTTGGCCATGAACAGCCCGTTGTGGATGTGCACCGAAAAAATCGCTACCAGCGACAGGAAGGTCAGGCCCAACGCGGCTGGGCGCACCAGCAAACCAATGATCAATGCCAGCCCGGCGAAGAACTCCGTACCGCCTGACAGCACCGCCATCAAGGTACCCGGTGTCAGGCCGAGGCTTTCCATGTACTGCGCAGTACCCGCCAGGCCGTAGCCACCAAACCAGCCAAAAAGTTTTTGCGAGCCGTGTGCCGCGAAAATGATACCGACGAAAATTCGCAGAATGGTCAGGCCGTAACCGGCACGGGTGGACAGGACGCGGTTGATCAGTGGGCTCATCGAGATAATCCTTTTCAAAGTAGGGTGGGTTGGCCGCTATATTAATCGGATTAAGCAATGATAAAATCCGAAAAAATGCCTAATACTTATCTATAAAACCGATTATTTTCGCGAGGCGATCTTCGGCGCCGACGGCTCCAGGGACCCGCGCTCCCGATCAAACGCCAAGTAGTACTTGTTCACGCTATTAACATAGCTGACGCCACCCATTCCCACCTGCTCCATGGCAATACGTTCGACCTGGAAGAACCACTGATTGGGGTTCAACCCTCGGCGGCGCGCCTCCGCACGCATACCTTGCACACGCTCTGGCCCCATGTTGTAAGCCGCCAGCACAAAGGCCATGCGTTCACGCTCGTTGAGTTTTGGGCTGGCAAAGAATTTGCGGCGAATCATCGCCAGGTAACGCGCGCCAGCCTGCACGTTGCTGTCGAGGCTCTCGATATTGTTGACGCCCACGCGCTGCGCCGCCGACGGCGTGATCTGCATCAGGCCGGTAGGTCCGCCACTGTTGCGCGCGCCAGGGTCAAAGGCCGACTCCTTGAACGCCAGTGCCGCCAGGTTCAACCAGTCCATACCCTGCTCACGGGCGTGTTTTTGCAGGACCGGGCGCAGCTTTTCCAAACGCTGGCGATCGGCGCGCGCCAGGGGGTTACGCACTTGATAGAGGCGTCGGTAGATCCGCTGAAACGCCACGTCCTGGTCGGAAGGCGTGCGATAAGACTTGAGGAACCGATCAATGCTGGCACGCAGCATCGAGGCATCCTGGCGCACGAACCAGTACTCATCGCCCGGCTCGCTGATTGCCACCTGCCGATCAAAGCGCAACTTGGGCAGGATTTTCGACCAACGCTCGGCAATCGGTTTCTCGACAATGGTGAGGTGGAAGATCCCGGCCTGGACCATCTCCAAAACATCCTCCACGGCCAATGTCGGGTCGACCCATTCCACCTTGACCGGCGGCTGCTTGTGCAGGGCCAGTTTCTGGTTGACCTGGTTGATCGCGTCCGCCGCCGCACTGCCGGTGGTCAGCGCCAGGGTGCGCCCGGACAGTTGCTCCAGCTTGGTAAACCGCCGCTCGCCCTTCACGCCCACCAGCCACAACGGCACACCCGTGGCAATCGGGTCGCTGCTGCTGATTTTGTGCACGGCCTTCACATCGAGCAATTCACCCGGCGCGACCAGGTCACCTTCGCCACGGGCCAGCGCGCCGAGCAGTTGGTCCTTGGCCTTGGGAATAATCTTCAGGTTGATTTCTTCACCGTCACGGGCGTGACCGTTCAGGTATTGCTCAAAGGCCCGCAGGCGATGGTATTCGACACCGATGGCCTGGCCCTGGACTTCACCGGAACTGTTGCGGCTCTGGTTGACCAACACACGCAGGGTGCGGCTGGAGCGAATTTGCGCCAGATCACGTACCTTGCCAGGCTTGGTCACTTCCAGCGGGCCGTCCAGACGTGCGACCGCCGCCATGGGCAGCAGTAACGTCAGGCACAACACAAGCAACGCCGAGGGTCGGATCATCCGCTCTCCGGAAAGAATACTGGCCAGCGCCGTCGCGAAAGGCGAAGGGCTGGAGGTCAGAAACAGAGCGCTTTATGCGCTGGCAAGGCACGCAACGGCGGCAAGGTAGAGGGCGAGTGACCCACCACAATGTCGCTTACGACGTTCAAAGACAGCTATAACTCGTTGTAGTTCTTAGTTTTTCTTATAAATCTACAGCTCTGATATGCTTTCCGGCCGCAGGCGGAGATAGCACCATGCAACTCATTGATATCGGCGTCAACCTGACCAACCCCAGTTTCGACGAGAGGCACCAGGCCGTTCTCGACCGCGCCTATGCCGCCGGGGTGGAACAATTGGTGCTCACCGGCACCAGTGTGGATGGCAGCGAACAGGCCCTGGAGCTGTGCGTAAAACTTGATGAAAGCGGCCAACGCCTGTTCAGCACCGCCGGCATCCACCCGCACTCGGCCAGTGACTGGAACGGCGACAGTGCTCAGCGCCTGCGCGGTCTGCTCAGCGAAAGCCGGGTACGTGCAGTGGGTGAATGCGGGCTGGATTTCAACCGGGATTTCTCGCCGCGCCCTCAGCAGGAAAAAGTCCTCGAAGAACACTTGGCGCTGGCCGTCGAGCTGAAGTTGCCGGTGTTTCTTCACGAGCGTGACGCCAACCAGCGCCTGCTGGAAATTCTCAAGGGTTACCGCGACCACCTGACGGCTGCCGTGGTGCATTGCTTTACCGGCGAACAACACGCGTTGTTCAGCTACCTCGACCTCGATTTGCACATCGGCATCACCGGCTGGATCTGCGACGAGCGCCGTGGGACTCACCTGCATCCGCTGGTCAGGGAAATTCCCCGCGGCCGTCTGATGCTGGAAAGCGATGCGCCCTACCTTCTGCCGCGCACACTGCGCCCCAAGCCAAAAAATGGCCGCAACGAACCCGCCTACTTGCCCGAAGTGCTGCGTGAAGTCGCCCTGCACCGCAACGAAACCATCGAAGACCTGGCCGAACACAGCAGCGCATGCTCGCGCGCATTTTTTGGCTTGCCCCACATCGCCTGATGCGGCGCATTGACCCATGTCAAAACCGATTTCCTGAGTAGCGGCACAATAATGGCACCTTGCCAATACTGTTTCCGCTATCAGAGAAAACCTTCCATGGGTGCCTGGCTTAGCAATATCTCGCTGAAATACAAATTCTGGGCGGTCAACGCGGTCGCTTTCATCACCACCTTGCTGCTGGTGCTGTACGCCGTGCAGCTCGAACAACAGGCACGCAGCGACGCGTCCCAAGCCTCGGCCCAGGCGCAGGCCCGATTGCTCGGCACCTGGCCGGCCGACAAGGCGCTGCCTGAAGGCGAGCATTGGTTGACGTTTGCCCGTGGCCAAACCCCGCAGTTGGCCGATCAGGACCTGTCAGCCCTGAGCACAGCCAGTGGCTGGGTCGCACTGAATCATCTGCCCTTGTTCGGGAACAACCCGCTGATCGGCGCTGACGTCATTGCGCGCGCCGATGGGCGACAGGTCGCCGTGCTGGCCTACGGGCAGAGCCTGAGCCAGGTATTCACCGAACGCTTCGCCAACTACGCCGTGGCGGTGCTGATCCTGATGCTGGCGATGCTTGGCGCCTCGCAGTTGCTGATCCGCTTCCTGCTCAGCCAACTCAATACCCTCAAGGACGTGATGCTGCACGTCGAGAAGACCGGCGATTTGTCGGCCCGCGTGCCGCTGGCCTGCAAAGACGAAGTCGGCCAAATGGCCAGTGCGTTCAACGCCATGCAAGCCGGCTACCAGCGAGTGGTCAACACCGTGGCGCGCACTGCGCGGCAGCTCGATGAAGGCGCCGCGCGCCTGGCCAGCAGCATGAACGAGGTGCAACACGGCATGCTCGGCCAGCAAAGCGAAACCGACCAGGCCGCCACCGCCATCAACGAAATGACCGCCACCGTCCACCATATCGCCCAACACGCCGGCGCCACCCGCGACCTGTCACAGACCGCCGATACCCTGGCGGGCAGCGGCCGGGAAGTGGTCGACCGGGTCCAGCGCTCGATTGCCGGGTTGTCCACCGGCGTGCAACAGACCGCCGAAATGATCCAGCAACTCGCCGAAGACAGCCAGAAAATCAACGGTGTCGTCAGTGTGATCCATAGCATCGCCGAACAGACCAACCTGCTCGCCCTCAACGCCGCCATCGAAGCCGCCCGGGCCGGGGAAATGGGCCGTGGTTTTGCCGTGGTCGCCGACGAAGTGCGCAACCTGGCCAAACGCGTGCAAACCTCCACAGACGAAATCACCCGCATGGTGTCAGCCCTGCAATCGGGCACCCGCGACGCCGTGGACTTCATGCAGGAAAGCTCACTCAAGGCCGACGACTGTGTGCAACAGGCCCAGGAAGCCGGCGCGGCGCTCGCCGAAATCACCGGTGCCGTGGCGCAGATGCGCGAAAGTAACACGCAGATTGCCGTCGCCGCCGAACAGCAGAGCCATGTTGCCGAAGAGATGAACCGCGCAGTGGTGAGCATTCGTGATGTGACCGAGAACACCGTGCAGCAGACCGTGGGCTCGGCCACCACCAGCAATGAACTGGCGACGCTGGCCGGGGAGTTGAGCAAGGCGATCGGGCAGTTGAAGTTGTAGCCAGACAAGGCTGGCTATGGCCCCCATAGCGAGGCTTGATTCGCCGCCCCACCCGCCTGCGACCTACACTTTGTCCATGTTGTTTCAACGGACAGAGGATTAATCATCATGGGCAAACGTCATCCTAACTTCCCCGCGTGGCAATGGCGCAATCAGCCACACAGCCTTCAGCACCCGACCAACCTGGGGCTGCAGTTGATTGCCGTACCGCTGCTGATCATCGGTTTTCTGTCGATGGCATCCGGTGTATTCAGCCTCAGCCTGGCCAGTTTTGCCGTCGGCGCCATCGGTGTGTTGGCAGGCGTTGCGCTGCAACGCCACGGGCGCACGCTGGAAGCTCAGGGTAGCCAGCGGTTCTGAGGCTCAGGCGAAGACCACCACGGTCTGGCGGCTGATGGCGATCAACTCGCCGGTCGGGCTCCAGAGTGCGGCGGCGGCATGGCCATAGCCGTCGCGGGCATGCTCGATGTTGACGCAGTACTGGCACCAGTCGAGGGTGCTCAGCTCATGTAGCGGCTGGATAAATTCGATGGTCCAGGTCAGCGTGCTGCCGGGCGCCGGCGCGGACAGGTGTGGCAGCAAGGCCGGTGGCCAGGCATCGACCAGGGCGAGGATGTGCGACTCGGTGAGGGGCTCTTCCTTCACGTCCCCGCGCAAACGCACCCAGCCGCCCATGACGCGCGATTTATTACCGGTAAACGGCAGTCCGCCGACACTCCAGCGCATTGCCAGGTGCCGCATGAATTCGGGGGTGACACCCTTGATGTAAGGCAACTCCTGGCACTCATCCCAATGTTTGAACACCGGTGGGGCCTCGCTTGCCACATCAATCTGCGACTCGCGTGCCGCGCCAAAGCTGGCCTGCACCAGGGTTGCAACCTCGCCATTTTGCACCACACGGCCGAGCAGTTGACTCACAGCCTTGCCTTCGCGCAGGACCTCAACCTGATAACTGGCAGGCATCTGCGGGGCGACCGGACCGACGAAGGTCACAGCCAGTGAGCGTAAGGGCCGGTCTGCCGGTACTTGAGCGCGCAGCGCTTCGTATTGCAAGGCGGCGACCAGGCCACCAAAGGTCGCGCGACCCTGGGCCCATTCGGCGGGAATAGTGACGTCCAGCGGGGTACTACGGGCAGCGTCGAGCAAATCACTAAAACGCATGGCGACCTCACCTCAAGAAAACCGATCAAGGGATCTTAACCATCAGGTCAGCCACGTACAGCGCGCATTCCGGCCAAAAACCGGACCGCGTTAAAAACAATCGGCGCCAAGCTTGTCCAGCACCCGATCCGCCTGCCCTTCAGCCTCGGCCATGGTGCGATGCCAGATTGCAACACACGGCTGCAAGTCGGGTTGATGTTCGGCCTGGGCCAACCACTGCCAGCAATCGTGCCAATCACCCAGGGCGCCCTGCGCTTGCTTGAGGCGCGACATCGCTTTGGCCGGGAGTTTGTCCAGCGCGGGGTAGGCCTCGGCCGCGTAGCGTACGCGCTTGATCAGCAAGCGCAGGCGATGACGGTCATGGTTTGGGTCTTTCAGGGCTTTATCGAGGGCGTGCCATTGCTTGCCCAGCCGCTTTTCGATGCTCGAGCGCAGGCCTTTGAGCAGCTTCTGGTGCTGGGAGACGCGGATAAAACGTGGGAAGGCATCAAGGATCAGCAGCAGGTGCGCCAGTTCCGGGCTTTGCGCGACGTGGCGGTAGGCATCGGGTTGCAGGCGCAGGCGTCGGTCGGCAGCGTCGTGATGACCGTGCTGGTGAAGATACGCCGCCAGGACCTCTCGGTCGCGCAGCGGCGTGGTCATTTGGCCGACCGTGCCGGCGGCCAATTCAAGCTGTTCGACACCCGGCAGGCCACGTAAAGGCCGCAGCAAACTGCGCAGGCGCCGCACGGTGGTGCGCAGGTCGTGCAAGGCTTCATCGTCGGTGACGGCGGCGAGGCGAGCCTGGCAGCTCAGTAACCCTACCTCCAGGCCAATGACCTGAGCGACTAACTGATCAACCAAAGCTGACATCCCTTCCTCCCTAAACCATTAAGACCCTGCTTGCCGCTTACCGATTAACGCCCGGCGCGCGACTCACGGATATAGAACCGCGCTTTCTCGGCCTTGTTGGAGCACCCTTCAAACGCTTCGAATTGCTGTTGGGTCTTGGCGCCCGTCAACAACGACAACGCCTTAGAGTAGCTGACAGTCCCGGCAAACCCTTCGGCCTTGGCCAAATCCAACTCATGCCACGCCGCGTCCAATTGCGTGCCACAACTGTCGCGGTACGCGGTTTTCCCGGCACAACCGGCCAGGGCCAACACGATCACAGGCACACACATCCAGGCTTTCATCAATGACACCTCAAATTTAAGAAAAACAGTCGTACGGTGTAGACGTTGGCGACAAGGAAAAGTGCCTTGTACGGGAGCCTGAAACCGAAAGTCACAATAGCCAGAGCATACCCGAGCGCCACGACTATTCCGGAAAATTATTGCGTGTGTCGACGAGGATTGAAGCACTGACCTTGATGGGTGCATTGTGGGCACCTGTTTTGCGAAGGATCAGGTCATGAAGAAACGTGTTGCCTTGGTGCTGGGCTCCGGCGGAGCCCGGGGTTACGCCCATATTGGCGTGATCGAGGAAATCGAACGGCGCGGCTATGACATCGCCTGTATCGCCGGTTGCTCGATGGGCGCAGTGGTAGGCGGGATCTATGCCGCCGGCAAGCTCGATGAATACCGAAACTGGATCGAAAGCCTCGACTACCTGGACGTGCTGCGCCTGGTGGACGTGAGTTTTCGCCTGGGGGCGATCCGCGGCGAGAAAGTCTTCGGGCAAATCCGCAAGATTGTCGGCGAGATCAATATCGAAGAGCTGCGCATTCCCTACACCGCCGTTGCCACTGACCTGACCAACCAACAGGAAATCTGGTTCCAGGAAGGCTGCCTGCACCAGGCCATGCGCGCTTCGGCGGCGATTCCCAGCCTGTTCACACCGGTCATGCAGGGCAACCGCATGCTGGTCGACGGTGGCCTGCTCAACCCGCTGCCGATTGTGCCGGTGGTGTCCAGCCATTGCGACTTGATCATCGCGGTCAACCTCAACGCCACCAACCAAAAACACTACCAACTGCCGGTGATCCAGCGCCCGCCGGCGTTCAAGAGCCGCTTCAACAGCTTGGCCAAATCATTGGGCTCACACCTGCCGTTTCGCCGCAAACAAGCCGAGCAGTTAATGAAGCTGGAGCAGGAGGCATTGCAGGCCCAGACCGCAGAAATCAACCCCTGGCTGGAGTCGGCCGAGCCCGAATCGCAACAACCCGCCGCCGCGCCGGAAAAAGCCGGGGCACCCAAATCGGCGACCGGCTCGTTCATCATCGACAACGTTGGCCCGGCGTCGCTGCTGGACCTGATCAACCAGAGCTTCGAGGTGATGCAAACATCACTGGCGCAGTACAAGATCGCCGGTTACCCGCCGGATGTGCTGATCAACGTGCCGAAGCGCGTGTGCCGGTTTTTCGAGTTCTACAAGGCGCCGGAGTTGATCGCCTTGGGCCGGGAAATCGCCAGGGATACGCTGGACAAGTATGAGAGTGAGCAGGGTTGACTGGCGGCGTGACTGATGGCGTCATCGCGAGCAAGCCCGCTCCCCCATTTGTCCGCATTCCAAAGGTGGAACTCGATCGAATGTGGGAGCGGGCTGGCTCGCGAAGGGGCCAGTTCAGGCGCCGCTCAACTCAGGCATTTAACAACCGATACCCCACACCCGCCTCGGTCACAATAAACCGCGGCTGAGTCGGATCGTCCGCGAGCTTCTGGCGCAAGTGGCCGACGACGATGCGCAGATAGTGGCTGTCTTCGGTGTGAGTCGGCCCCCAGATATCCTTGAGCAGTTGCTGCTGGGTAATCACCCGCCCAGGATGCCGCGCCAATTGCGCCAGCACCGCATACTCCTTGCGGGTCAGCGCGACTTCGACGCCGTCCAGCAACACGCGGCGATAGGCCAGGTCCACCGTCAACGGGCCGAAACTCAAGGCGGCTTCCTGGGCTTCTCCCGCCGGGGCCTGACGCAGCAATGCGCGCACGCGGGCGAGAAACTCCTGGATCCCGAAGGGTTTAGTCACGTAGTCATTGGCGCCGCTATCGAGGGCTTCGACTTTCTGCACTTCACTGGCGCGCACCGACAGCACCAACACCGGCACCGTCGACCACTCGCGAAACTCGCGCAACACTTGCTGGCCGTCCATGTCGGGCAAGCCAAGGTCGAGCACCAGCAAATCCGGTTTGCTCAATGCCGCTTGGGCCAGGCCTTCGTTGCCGGTGCCGGCCTCGATCACCTTGTAGCCCTGGGAGGCCAGGCTGATCCGCAAGAATTTGCGGATCTGCGGTTCGTCATCAATGACTAAAATCGTCGCGGTCTGGCTCATGGTGTCCAATCAAAATCCGTGGAGAAAAGAGGGTAGCTCAAGGCTCGCGTTCCAGGCCAGGCTGTGTCGGCAATGGCAGGAACAAAGTGATGCAGGTGCCCCGCCCTTCAATGCCCTCGGCGACGCTGATACGGCCACCGTGGGCGCCGACCATGCCCTGGCAGATCGCCAGGCCCAGGCCGGTGCCCTGCCCGCCACGATCACCGCGGGCGGCGGTGTAGAACATATCGAAAATCTTCGCGCGCTCGTCTTCGGGAATGCCGGGGCCCTCATCGGCCACCGCAAAAAACAGCTGGTTGTCCGCCACACCAGCAGTCACCTCCAAACGTCCCTGGGGCGGAGAGAAACGCGCGGCGTTTTCCAGCACATTGACCAGCGCTTGCTCGATCAACGCGGCGTGCACGTACAGCAACGGCAACTCCGCCGGCACGTCGGTTTTCACCTGCAACGGCGCCAGCACCGCGCGTAAACGGCCCAGTGCACTGCCGACGATATCACCGGGCGCGACCCAATCACGCGCCAGCTTGAGTGCGCCGTGGCCCAGGCGCGTCATGTCCAACAGGTTCTGGATATAGCGGTCCAGGCGCTCGGCTTCATCGCGAGTGCCTTCGAGCAATTCGCGGCGATCTTCCAGGGGAATGGCCTCCCCGAGGGCCAACAGGCTGTCGATGCTGCCACGCATGGACGTCAACGGTGTGCGCAAATCGTGGGACACCGACGCCAGCAAGGCGCTGCGCAGTTGCTCGGTCTCGCCGTGCAGGCGCGCGGACTCCAGCTCCTGTGCCAATTGCGCACGTGCCAAGGCCTGAGCCAACGGTTGGCTCAGTGCCGTCAGCAGGCGACGGCGTTGGCCGCTCAATTCCAGGCCCGGCTTGGGGCTCACACCGAGCAGGCCCAAGGGCCCCTCCTCACCCGACAGCGGCCACCACCACCAGCGCCCAAACGGCAACGTGCCGGTGCCCATGCCGGCCGGTTGATCATGCTGCCAGGCCCAGTCGGCGGCGGCGCGTTCGGATTCCGTGAGGTTCAACGGCGAACCCGTCTCGACCTTCCAGCCGCCCTGGCCGTCGCGATTGACCAGGCACAGGTCCAGATCGCTCCAGCCTTCCAAATGATGGGCCGCCGCACTGATTACCGCCTGGCGGTCGGTGGCGGCGGTGAGTTTGCGCGACAGGTCGAGCAGCTCGCTGGTTTCTTCCTGAGTATCCCGCAAGGCCTGTAGCTGCCGACGCTGGCGCGCGGCCAGGTTGCCGGTCAACGCGGCCATCAGCAGGAAAAACAGCAGGGTCAACACGTCCTCTTCACGCTGGATAGCGAAGGAGAAACTCGGCGGGATAAACAGAAAGTCATAGGTCAGGAACGACAGCGCCGCGCACACCAGCGACGGCCCGAGGCTGCTGCGCACACCGACCAGCAATACCGCCGCGAGAAACACCAGGGAGATATTCGGCAACGGCAACACGCTGGCGACCGCCCAGGCCAACGCCGCCGCCACCACGGTCGCGACTACCGCCAGGCCGTAGTCGAACCACACCAACCCACGCACATCCGGCAGGCGTGGGGGCGCGGGCATGTCATCGCTGTCGAGGACGTTGATTTCCAAGCCACGCGCATTGCGCAGCAGGCGCGCCGCCAGCCCGCCGCCGAACAAACGACGCCGCCAGCGCATACGCGACTGCCCGACCAATAGCAGGCTGGCGCGGCGTTCGGCAGCATGTTGAATCAGTGTCTTCGCCACCTCCCCCGCCCGCAGCAGCACCACTTCCCCGCCAAGCCGCTCGGCGAGTTGCTGCGCGTTTTGCAACCGCAGGCGCGATTGCTCATCCCGCGCACGGCCGTTATCGATATGCACCAGGCTCCACGGCAAATGCCGACGCTGGGCGACACGGCTGGCGTGGCGCACCAGGCGCTCGGCCTGCGCATCGCCATCGATCCCGACCAGCAAGCGGCCACGGACCGCCGGCGCGGCCTGGCCGAGTTGCCGATAACCCTGGGCCAAATCGTCATCGACGTGGGCGGCGGCGGTCTGCATGGCCAACTCGCGCAAGGCCATGAGGTTGGTCTGGGTGAAAAACGCATCAATGGCCGCGCGAGCCTGTTCCGGTACATACACCTTGCCGTCGCGCAGGCGTTCAAGCAGCTCGCGCGATGGCAGGTCGATCAGCAACAGTTCGTCAGCTTCTTGCAGCACCCAGTCCGGCAGGGTTTCGCGCACTTGCACGCCGGTGATGCCGCGCACCTGGTCATTGAGGCTCTCCAGGTGCTGGACGTTGACCGTGGTGAACACGTTGATGCCGGCGGCGAGCAGCTCCTGAATGTCTTGCCAACGTTTTTCATGGCGGCTGCCGGGAGCGTTGCTGTGGGCCAGTTCGTCGACCAGCACCAGTTTGGGCTTGGCCGCGAGCAGGCCGTCGAGGTCCATTTCTTCGAGCATCACACCGCGGTATTCACTGCGCAGCAACGGTTGTTGCGGCAGGCCGCTGAGCAACGCTTCGGTCTCGGCACGGCCATGGGTTTCAACCACCCCGGCGACCAGGCGCACGCCCTGGCGCAGTTGGGTGTGCGCGGCCTGAAGCATGGCGTAGGTCTTGCCCACACCCGGCGCGGCGCCGAGAAAGACTTTGAGCCGGCCACGGCCGTCCCGTGGCAGGTCGGCTAACAGGGCATCGGCGCGGCCGGAGTCGCTCATGCTTGGGTTCCTTCAGGTATTCAAGTCACTGAACATCCAGTGTGGGAGCGGGCGTGCTCGCTCCCACACGGAATTCAGAGTTTTTCCAGCGCCATGTTCAGCGCCAATACGTTGACCACCGGCGGCCCTACCAGCGGGCTTTCGATGTGCTCATCGAGCAAGCGTTGCAGGGTCGCCACCGGCACATTCCGCGCAGCTGCCACACGCGCCAGTTGATAGGCAATCGCCGCGGGTGGCAAGTGTGGATCAAGACCGCTGCCGGAGGTAGTTAGTGAGGCAAGAGGCACCGGCCCCTGCCCTGCCACCAACTGTTTGTTGGCATCATCAAAGATGCGCGTTGCCAATGCCGGGTTGCTTGGGGCGAGGTTACTCGCGCTGCTGGAAACCGTCGCGAACGCGCCCGCCGATGGGCGCGGATGGAACCAGCCGTCACCGGTAAAGTCCTGGGCAATCAGGCTTGAGCCGCGCACTTTGCCGTCGGCATCACGCACCAGGCTGCCGTTGGCCTGAGCAGGAAAGGCGACTTGCGCGACACCGGTCACGACCAGTGGGTAAGCGACGCCGGTGATCAGGGTCATGAGTACCAGCAGGCTCAGGGCCGGGCGGATCATGGTGGACATTTCAAATTCCTCACGTGAGTCATTGCAACCTGTGGGCGCCAGCCTGGCCCCCACAGGAATCGGGTCAAACCAGGTGCAGCGCCGTCAGCAGCATGTCGATCGCCTTGATGCCCACGAATGGCACCAGGATCCCGCCCAGCCCGTAGATCAGCAGGTTGCGACGCAGCAACGCCGCCGCACTCGCTGCCTGTACGCGCACACCGCGCAACGCCAGGGGAATCAGCACCACGATGATCAGGGCGTTGAACACGATGGCCGAGAGAATCGCGCTCTGCGGGCTCTGCAAGTGCATCACGTTGAGCACGCCCAGTTGCGGGTAGATCGAGGCGAACAGCGCCGGCAGGATCGCGAAGTATTTGGCCACGTCGTTGGCGATGGAAAAGGTCGTCAACGCGCCGCGCGTCACCAGCAACTCTTTGCCGATCTGCACCACATCCAGCAATTTGGTCGGGTCGCTGTCGAGGTCAACCATGTTCGCCGCTTCACGCGCCGCCTGGGTGCCATCGTTCATTGCCATGCCGACGTCCGCCTGGGCCAGTGCCGGGGCATCGTTGGCACCGTCGCCGCACATGGCGACCAGGCGACCGTCATTTTGCTCATGACGAATGCGTGCGAGTTTTTTCTCCGGGGTGGCTTCAGCCAGCACGTCATCCACGCCGGCTTCAGCGGCAATCGCGGCAGCGGTCAACGGGTTGTCGCCCGTCACCATCACGGTACGGATCCCGAGTTTGCGCAGCTCGGCAAAACGTTCGCGGATGCCGGGTTTGACCACGTCTTTGAGATGGATCGCACCGAGCAATTTGCCATCGGCGCACACCAGCAATGGGGTACCGCCGCTCTGGGCGATCTTGTCGATTTCCCGTGACAGCGCCGGTTGCAGGTCGCGACGTGGCTGGCCGATAAATGCCAGCAGCGAATCGACGGCGCCTTTACGGTACACCCGGCCCTGATAGTCGACACCGGACAGGCGCGTTTCAGCACTGAACGGCACAGAGGTCAGTTGATCCAGTGTCGGCTCGGCCTGAGGGTGCAAGGCACGCAGGTATTCGACGATGGATTTACCTTCTGCCGTGTCATCCGCCAGGGAGGCCAGCAACGCACCTTCGGCCAACTCACGGCCACTGACGCCGGGCGCAGCGATTACTGCGGCACAGCGACGGTTACCGAAGGTGATGGTGCCGGTCTTGTCCAACAGCAACACATGCACGTCACCTGCCGCTTCCACCGCACGTCCGGACTTGGCGATCACGTTGAGGCGCACCAGGCGGTCCATACCGGCAATACCGATGGCTGATAACAGGCCGCCGATGGTGGTAGGAATCAGCGTCACCAGCAGTGCGACCAGGAACACCAGCGGCAGGTTGCCATTGGCGAAGTGGGCGAACGGCTGCAGCGTGACCACCACCAGCAGGAAGATCAACGTCAGGCCGATCAGCAGGATATCCAGCGCGACTTCGTTAGGGGTCTTCTGGCGCTTGGCGCCTTCCACCAGGGCGATCATGCGGTCCAGTGTGGACTCGCCCGGGTTGACGGTGATGCGCACCAGCAGCCAGTCCGACACCAGGCGTGTATTGCCGGTGACGGCCGAACGGTCACCGCCGGACTCGCGGATCACCGGGGCGGATTCGCCGGTAATTGCCGCTTCGTTGACTGCGGCGATACCTTCGATGACCTCGCCATCACCGGGGATCATTTCCCCGGCGGCAACGCGTACCACGTCGCCTTTACGCAGGCTGGTGGCCGGTACGACCTTGAAGCTGCCGTCGGCTTCCTTGCGGCGCGCACTGAGGCCTTCGCTGCCGGCTTTAAGGCTGTCGGCGCGGGCTTTGCCGCGGCCTTCGGCCAGGGCTTCGGCGAAGTTGGCGAACAGCACGGTGAACCACAACCACACGGCGATTTGCACGGCGACGAAGGTCGGCACCGCGGTGTCAGGCACGAAGCACAGCACGGTGGTCAGCATGGCGGTCAATTCGACCACCAGCATCACTGGCGAGCGTTGCAGTTGGCGTGGGTCGAGCTTGACGAAAGCCTGGACCAGCGCCGGGCGCCACAGGGCTGACATGGCGGTTTTTGGCGACTCCTGAGTGTTCACGGGAGCGGCATTTTTTGCAGGCATATTCATTTTCATATCCCCTTAGAAGCCCATGCTCAGATGTTCAGCAATTGGGCCCAGTGCCAGCGTCGGCAGGAAGGTCAGGCCGCCCACCAGCAAAATGGTCACGGTCAACAGGGTCACGAACAGCGGGCCGTGGGTCGGGAAGCTGTTCTGGCCAATCGGCGCGGTCTTCTTCATCGCCAGGCTGCCGGCCAGGGCCAGTACCGGGAGGATGTAGCCGAAGCGGCCGATCAACATCCCCAGACCCATCATCAGGTTGTGGAACGTGGTGTTGGCACTGAAGCCGCCGAACGCCGAGCCGTTGTTGGCACTCGCCGAGGTGTAGGCATACAACAATTGACTGAAACCGTGCGGGCCAGGGTTACTGATAGCCCCCGCCGGACCCGGCAGGCTGGCGGCGATGGCGCCCAGTACCAGGGTGCCGATCGGCATCACCAGCAAGGTCACCACCAACAACTGCACTTCCTTGGCCTGGAGCTTCTTGCCGAGGTATTCCGGGGTGCGGCCAATCATCAGGCCGGCGAGGAACACGGCGATCAACACGTTGAGCAGCATGCCGTACATACCGGCACCGACGCCGCCGAAGATCACTTCGCCGACCATCATGTTAACCAGCGCCACCATCCCGCTCAGCGGGTTGAGGCTGTCGTGCATGCCGTTGACCGAACCATTGGACGCCGCCGTGGTGGTGACCGACCACAACACCGTGGCGGTGGTGCCGAAGCGCACTTCTTTACCTTCCAGCGGCGCGGTTTGTTCCACAGCGGGATTGTTCAGGGTCGGATTCGGCTGGTATTCGGCCCACAGCGAGGTCGCGCCGCCGATCAGGAACAGGGCCAGCATGCAACCGAGAATCGCCCGGCTCTGGCGCAGGTCTTTCACGTAGTGGCCGAAGGTGAACACCAGTGCCACCGGGATCAGGATGATCGCCGACAACTCGAACAGGTTGGCCCAGGCAGTCGGGTTCTCAAACGGGTGTGCCGAGTTGACACCGAAGAAGCCGCCACCGTTGGTGCCCAACTGCTTGATCGCAATCTGGCTGGCCGCAGGGCCCAGCGGGATCACCTGGTCAACGCCTTGCAGGGTCACGGCGTTCACATAGTGAGCGAAGGTTTGCGGGACGCCCTGCCAGACCAGGAACAGCGCGAACACCAGGCACATCGGCAGCAGGCCGTAGAGGGTGGCGCGGGTCATGTCGACCCAGAAGTTGCCCAACGTCTTGGTGGATTTGCGACCGATCCCACGGCACAGGGCGACAAGGACCGCCAGACCGGTGGCCGCGCTGACGAAGTTCTGCACGGTGAGGCCGACCATCTGGCTGAGGTAGCTCAGCGAGGCTTCACCGCTGTAGTTCTGCCAGTTGGTGTTGGTCATGAAACTGACCGCCGTATTGAAGGCCAATGTCCATTCCTGACCCGGCAATTTCTGCGGGTTCAGGGGGAGCACGTCCTGGAACAGCAAGATCGCGAATAGCAACACAAAGCCAGCCAGGTTGAACGCCAGCAATGCCAGCGTGTATTTCTGCCAGCTCTGTTCCTGATGCTCGTCCACGCCCGAGAGGCGATAGCACACCCGCTCGACAGGGCCGAGAACCGGCGACAGCCAGGTGCGCTGGCCCTCCATCACCTTGTAGTAGAACCGCCCCAGGAACGGTGCCGGCACCAGTACCACGGCAAAGAAGGCGATGATCAGCCAATAGTCATAACTGTGCATAGCCTGCTCCTAGTTCCGATCCGCGCGTAACAGCGCAACCAGCAGATAAATGAACAGTGCCACGGCCAATAGCAGTGACACCCCGTCCAGAACGCTCATGGAAGTCTCTCCGTTTTGCGGCGATTGCCGCGTGTGGGTCAATTGTCGGCAGGAGTGGCGTAAAGGAACGAGAGCGAGGGTACGGTCAGGCCGTAAAGACGGCGTAAAGAGTGGGTTTATGCGCGGTTTACACGGGCGTGTTTTGACGGTTGCGGCCTCATCGCAGGCAAGCCCGGCGCCCACAGTTGACCACAACCCCAAGTGGGAGCCGGGCTTGCCCGCGATGGCGGCAGTTCAACCACCACCGCCCTTAACTGGTGCAATGACAGAAATTTTCAAACGCCAAACGATCTCCTCGGCGACAGTTCGGCGTCTTTACGACACCGCATTGCACAATGGCATGGCCGCTGCAACACCCTGAATCATTCCAAACCGTTCAGGGAGCGCTACACGATGAACACACAACTCAAACCCACCTTGGGCACCTTGCATTTGTGGGGTATTGCGGTCGGGCTGGTGATTTCCGGCGAATACTTTGGCTGGAGCTACGGCTGGGGCGTGGCCGGTACGCTGGGCTTTCTGGTGACGTCGTTGATGGTCGCCGCCATGTACACCTGCTTTATATTCAGCTTTACCGAACTGACTACCGCGATTCCTCATGCGGGTGGCCCGTTTGCCTACAGCCGTCGCGCGTTTGGTGAGAAAGGTGGCTTGATCGCCGGGCTAGCGACATTGATCGAATTTGTCTTCGCACCGCCCGCCATTGCCTTGGCTATCGGCGCCTACTTGAATGTGCAGTTTCCGGCACTCGACCCAAAACATGCAGCGGTCGGGGCTTACCTCGTGTTCATGGGCCTGAACATTCTCGGGGTGAAACTCGCGGCGACTTTCGAACTGGTGGTATGCGTGCTCGCGGTCGCGGAATTGTTGGTGTTTATGGGGGTGGTCGCGCCGGCGTTCAGCTTCAGCAACTTCGCCCTCAATGGCTGGGCCGGTTCTGACACCTTTGGTGCTCCAGCGATTGCCGGGATGTTTGCAGCCATTCCTTTCGCCATCTGGTTCTTCCTCGCCATCGAAGGCGCGGCGATGGCTGCCGAGGAAGCGAAAGATCCCAAGCGCACCATTCCCAAGGCCTACATCAGCGGCATTCTGACCCTGGTAATCCTGGCCATGGGCGTAATGTTCTTCGCCGGCGGCGTGGGCGACTGGCGCACCCTGTCGAACATCAACGACCCGTTGCCGCAAGCCATGAAATCCGTGGTGGGTGACAGCTCCGGCTGGCTGCATATGCTGGTGTGGATCGGCCTGTTCGGCCTGGTCGCCAGCTTCCACGGCATCATCCTCGGTTATTCGCGCCAGTTCTTTGCCCTGGCCCGTGCCGGTTACCTGCCGTCTTTCCTTGCCAAATTGTCGCGTTTTCAAACGCCGCACCGCGCAATCATTGCCGGTGGCGTGGTCGGTATCGCCGCCATCTACAGCGACGGCCTCATCAACCTGGGCGGTATGACGCTGACGGCAGCGATGATTACCATGGCCGTGTTCGGTGCCATTGTGATGTACATCATGAGCATGCTCAGCCTGTTCAAGCTGCGTAAGACTGAACCGCTGCTGGAACGCACGTTTCGCGCACCGGGTTATCCGATCGTGCCGGGCATCGCGCTGGTGCTGGCGATGGTGTGCCTGGTGGCCATGGCGTGGTTCAACGCACTGATCGGACTGATCTTTTTAGGCTTTATGGCCGTAGGGTTCATCTACTTCCAGCTGACCGCACAAGACCGCGCCGATGCACCGGCGGATGCAATGCTGACAGGGCTCTAAGGTTAACGGGACGGAACAGGCCTACAATGAACTACTAAGAAAGCCTGTTACTCAAAGCAGTTATTACCGTGGGAAAATTCTCCCACGGTAGTCCGTCTCAAGGAGAGCCTTATGCCGTGGTATGCGTGGTTGATTTTAGTGGTAGCGATCGGATCGATCGTCGGTGGGCTGCTGATGCTGCGTGACAGCGCCAACAAGGTGGAACTCACTGACGAACAACGCAAACGCGTAGCCGATCGCAACGCGCAGGCGGATGCCAAGGATGCGCAAGATCGCTGAATCCTGAGCTACTCCCAGTCCGCCTTGGCAATCTGCAACCCGTGCTGGCCTTTATAGGCGGCACGTTCGGGCTGGCGCCAGCCCTTGAGCAGCTCATCCTCCAAACGATAAACCTCAACACCCAATGGACGACACACCGTCAGCGGGTCTTGCGCGTCCGGCCCCCACATCGGCAACGACAGATCGCCGCCAGGGCACGTCGACAGCGCACACAACAAATCGATCTCGGCAAAAAACTCCAGGTAATCGCCCTTCTGCGCCGGGCAGGCTTTCATGAAGTACATGTCGTCATGATTGAGGCCCGTGCACTGGAAAATATTCAGCACGTCGTGCACGTCGAACTCCGTCAGGCCGTGGGGCAACACAGCTCGAGTCAAGTTGGAGTGGCAATGGTGATGGAAATCTTCGCCGGTCAGCATACGGTTCACATACGGATCACAGCGCGTACCGAGCAAATCGTGCAGGCGCCCACCATGTTCATCAATGCCATAGCCCGCCAGGCTGTCATCGGTGATGGTCACCAAGGGCCGCAGAAAAGGCAGGTTCGACCACAACCGGTCATGGGTACTGACATGAGCACCTTGCAACTGCCGCGTGCGCGCTGCCCATAACCGTTCGCGCGGGTCATTGGCGTTCCACACATTGAAGTCGCCTACCTGCGGGCCCACCGGGGTGGTGACACGGAACACGTGCCCGGCCGGCACCTTCCACGCCCTCCCCGTGCGAATCGGCACCTCAAACTGCTCGACCAGCGTACGTTTATCCGCCTGTTCGCGAATACGTTCGTAGAACGCTGTGTCCACTTGCAGCGCCGAGCCTTTGCTGACCTGATAAGCGGCCGGATAGTCTTTGTACATGATGCGGTTCCTCAATCAGGGTTGGGTAAACAGGGCCAATGACAGTCGTTCCGAATCCTCCAGGTACACGCTCATCGCTGTGCCTGCCGCCGGTTTATCGCCTTGGACCAATAACGCGTAAATCTCTCGGTCTCGCTCCAGCCAGGGTGACTGGAAGCGTTGCTCATCGGGAGCAGCGCAGAACGCCAGGCGCAGCTGGGCAATGACCTGGGCGAAAAACTCATCGAACAATGGGCTGCGCATCAGCGCGACAATCTGCTGGTGGAACACCAGGCTGTGAGTCGCCACCGCGCGCCAGTCTTCACGTTCCCGGGCCAGCGTGGTGGCCTCTATGGCGCTTTGCATACGCTCGGCCTGGTCGTGCGTCAGCGCGCGGCTGTGGGCGATGGCCTGTAATTCCAGGGTGCGACGTACGACGAACAGGTCACGCACTTCATCGCGCTCCAGCCGCCGAACCATCACCCCTTTATTGCGTACATAGCGGGTGAGGCCCTCCTGCCCCAAACGGTGCAGCGCTTCGCGGATCGTATTGCGCGAAGCGTTATAAGCCTTGACCAGATCTACCTCGACCAGCGCCATTCCAGGCAACAGGCGTCCACCCATAATGTCAGCACGCAATTCGAGCGCAATCTGATCGGCTAAAGACAAACTAAGCGCCATGACCACCTCAAGATTGTTGAACAATCACTGAACCAAATGTAATCACTTTTCATGCCAATGCAGATGCACCTAGTTCGGATGGGTAAATAGGTTCAACTTCGTTAAAATACGCGCTCGCTCCCGAGGCAGTCCTATGCGTTATTCAGCAGACCATAAAGCCCAGACTCACCAACGCATCATCAAGGAAGCCTCCGTACGCTTTCGCCGCGACGGGATTGGGGCCACCGGGCTGCAACCCTTGATGAAAGCTTTGAACCTGACGCACGGCGGGTTCTATGCGCATTTCAAATCCAAGGATGAACTGGTGGAAAAAGCCCTGCAGGCGACTGCTGCAGAACTGGATGCGCATTGCGAAGCGCTGTTCAATCAGGAACGGCCGCTGGATGCATTCATAGACAGCTACCTGTCTGAATGGCACCAGACCTCACCGGAGCAAGGTTGCCCGCTACCGACCATGTCTTCGGAACTGGGCCAAAGAGGCCAGCCTAGCCCGACCACGGATGCGGTGCTTGGGGCTCGGTTGAAGCAAGTCGAAGCGGCCTTGGGAAACGCGGATGCCGATGAGCAAAGCCTGATGCTGATGTCGACACTGGTAGGCGCGCTGGTACTGGCCAGGAGTGTCGAAAGTGCAGCGTTGGCAACCCGGATCTTGAATGTGGTGCGCACCACATTGAAAGCGCAGGTTGTAGAGCAAGAAAAGGCCGGTCACTGACCGGCCTTTTTTACAATAATGTCCCTTAGTTGACCACCAGCCTGTCGCGGTTCTTCTCCAGCAACGCCTTACCGATACCTTTTACTTCCAGCAACTCATCCACCGCCGTGAAGGGGCCATTACTTTCACGATACGCGATGATCGCCTTCGCCTTGGCGGCGCCAATACCAAACAGGTCGCGGCGCAGGGTTTCCGCATCGGCAGCGTTCAGGTTGACCTGGGCAGATTGCTCAACCTTGGTCATCTGTGCAGCGATCGGGGCGGGAGCTTCGGTTTTGACAGACGGGGCAGCCGTGGCCGCTACGGAGATGCTCGCGAGGAAGGCAAAGATCAGGGAAGAGATAGAGGTTTTTTGCATTGGTGACGCTCCATGACATCAATAAAAGAAAAGCAGCTTTCCGAAGCTGCCTTCCTAACTTAGGTGATGTTGGGAGAGAGTCAAAAGTGACTGGGTTACAGAGTGTGTTTCATATTCCTCAACGGCCAGCTGGCCTGACTCAGCGCTGGTAGCGCACCCGCTTTGAACGGTATCAGCGGTTATGTAACCGTTGATCTCACGGCTCAAGTCGGCGCTGCTGGTAGATCCAATCGACGATTTCCCCGTCCGGCGTGTAACCGCTGACGGTGTCCCGCAACAACTGGCGAACACGGCTGAAATCGTCCTGATCCACCGCCGCAAGCAATTCGGAGAGCTTGAGCTTTAGAGTCTCCCAAGGCAGATAATCTTCATTGGCACTCATGATCATCGGATGTTGCGTCGCGACGACGTTGTCCCCAATCAGCAATTCCTCGTAAAGCTTTTCTCCCGGTCGCAACCCGGAAAACTCAATGGCAATGTCACCATGAGGGTTCTTGTCGGAGCGCACACTCAGCCCTGACAAGTGGATCATCTTTTCCGCGAGTTCGACTATTTTTACCGGTTCGCCCATGTCCAGCACGAACACGTCGCCGCCCAGGCCCATTGAACCGGCTTGTATGACCAACTGAGCAGCTTCAGGAATGGTCATGAAGTAGCGGGTGATTTTGGGGTGCGTGACGGTCAGCGGCCCACCGGACTTTATCTGCTTGTGAAACAGCGGAATCACCGAGCCGGAAGAGCCCAATACATTGCCAAATCGAACCATCGTGAACCGGGTTTTATTCACGCGGGAAACGTTGGACTTATCACCGAACAACACCGGTGCAAGTTCGCGGCTGAGTGCCTGAAGCGTCAACTCGGCAAGACGCTTGGTGCTGCCCATGACGTTAGTCGGACGCACCGCCTTATCCGTGGAAATCAGCACAAAATTCGAGGCCCCGGCCTGGACGGCCGCCTGAGCCGCATTGAGTGTGCCGATGACATTGTTCAGCACTCCCTCTGCGATATTGTGCTCGACAATCGGCACATGCTTGTAGGCAGCAGCGTGGTAAACCGTGTCGACCCGCCACGCTTTCATCACATCCAGCAGCTTTGAAGGGTCACGCACTGACCCCAGGATAGGCAGCAGTTTTACCGGCAACGATTTTCGGGTAATGCGCTGTTCCAACTCAGACAGAATGCTGTAGAGGTTGAATTCGCTGTGTTCAAACAACAGCAGGGTTTTGGGCTTCAACTCCAGGATTTGCCGGCAGAGCTCTGAACCTATCGAGCCACCGGCCCCGGTCACAAGGACGCTCTGCCCCTTGATGCAATGCTCAAGCAAATCAGCTTGTGCGGGGACCGAATCACGACCCAGCAAGTCAGCAATATCGACCTCCTGAATATCATCAACCTTGACCCGTCCACTGGCGAGGTCCATAAACCCCGGGACGCTGCGCACGTGTAACGGAAACCCCTCAAGAAAACCAAGAATCTCACGACGCCGGCCGCGGTTGGAGGAAGGCAGTGCCAGGAGGATTTCTTGAGCACCGGTAGCGTCGATCATCCGTTGGATATGCTTGGGCTTGTAAACCTGAAGGCCGGAAATGACGCGTTCCGAGATGGTGTCATCGTCGTCAATGAACGCAACCGGGCGCATCACACGCCCCATGCGAAGTGCCGCGACCAACTGGTTGCCGGCGGACCCCGCACCATAAATCGCCACCCGCGGCAGGCCATCCTCACGGCTGGTAAATGGTACGTGCTGGGCCGCTGCAAACCAATCGCCGAGGAAGTACTGACGCATGGTCAGGCGCAAACCGCCGACCATAATCAAGCTTAACCACCAGTAGTTAAAGATAATGGACCGCGGCACGACGTTCTGATGATTGCTATACCAGTAGACGACTACACCCAGAATCAAAGCCGAAAGGCTGACGGCTTTGATAATGGCGACGAGTGCGTCGTTGCCAAAATAGCGCATAACAGCACGGTACATACCAAAGCGAATGAACAACGGAATGGCAACCACCGGCGCGGCTAAGAACAACCACAGATGCATTCTGACCGGGTTGATCATCTCGTCGATTCCGAGACGGACTAAAAACGCTATCCACAGCGCTAAAGAAACCAGTACAACGTCCGCCAATACCTGTATCAGTCGTTTTTGATGACGAGGTAGCTTCAATAGCCAAGCACGCAACCGGTTTATCATGACTCACCTACCGCCCATGCGTTAGATCAAAATTTTTTGACTGCGCGATAAACGCAGTACAAAAAACACACTGTACACCGCTAACCTAAACAGGCCAATCACGCAACGCGATGCAATTAATGGGAAACACCGTCCCGCTTGATTACCTTCATGGCGGTCAAAAACAAGATTTTCAGATCGAAAAGAACGCTCATATTTTTCGCGTAATAAGCATCATAGTCAACCTTGACCGGAATCGGCAGTTCGTCCCGTCCATTAACCTGCGCCCATCCAGTGAGGCCTGGGGGAATGAGGTGCACGCCTTGCTGGGTTCGTAACTCAATGAGGTCCGCTTGATTAAACAGCGCTGGCCTGGGCCCGACAAAACTCATATCGCCAACAATAATACTCCACAGTTGAGGCAACTCGTCCAAACTGGATTTACGTAGAAAGTTGCCAATAGGCGTTAAGTATTGGGAAGGGTCCAGGAGTAGATGCGTAGCGACTGCCGGTGTGCCTGTACGCATCGAGCGAAACTTCGGCATCCTGAACAGTACATTATTCACGCCTACCCGGTCCGACCAATAAAGTGCGGGCCCTTTTGACGTCAACTTTACTGCCAGGGTGACAAGCACAATCGGAATCAGCAGTATGAGCAAAGCGACCAGGCTCAGCACAAGATCAAAAAAACGCTTCATTTCCCACCAACCTTATCATTCAAAACTATTTAGGTGAATACTTGGCAAACTTTCCGGACAGCTTCGCACAGGCCTGAGACAGTCTGGACGCAATCTCTTTCTTGCGCAAAATGCAGGGTTGCTCGATCACGTGCCAAGAAAGCACAGCAGGAACAAGAGCAACAGGTAATGCCAGGATAATCATCTGCGCAGGGGATATCCCTTTGTAGAGATGAGCCAGAATCTCTTGAGTGGGAAAGGCATAGATATACAAACCGTACGAGTAATCACCCAGTTTATTGTACTGCCGTGCAAACCACTGTGTGTTAAAGGCGACGAAGAACACAGAGTAACTCCACGCCACCACGAACACCTCGACAAACACAGGCGTCCTGTAGAGACACAGGGCCGCCACCCACCCCAGCGCCAGGTACCAGATGTTCAACTGAATCTTAAATCGGTAGGCGTACAAGAACATGCCGATTACAAACGCGAAACTCCACTGCACCCAGCTACGCAACTGGAAACCGAAGACCATGTATTCGTTCTTTTGCAGCACGTTAAAAACAACATAAAACAAAAAATACACTGCAAAAAATACCGAGACCCGGCGCAGACGTGTCAAACAACCGACGACGCCGAGTGCAAACACCATCGCATACAGCAAAACTTCATAATATAACGTCCACAGAGAACCATTGATACCGGGGTAAGGGTTATCCTGAAACAGGCCAGGCAACTGAAACTGAATATCCTTCAACTTCAAGTTCCCGGTAATATACCTATGCACCTCCTTGGCGGAGAAATAATCGTGCAGACTGAGTTCAGTGAACAGGGGACCGACCACCCACGCACTTAACAGCAGCACAACTAAAAGCCCAGGATACAAACGTAAAAACCTCGCAACAACAAAGTCAATCTTTGTCTTTGAACGCTCGTAACTCAGCGATATAAAAAATCCCGAAATACAAAAAAAGGTGAATACGCCTAATCCGCCTAGCGTTATCCCGAGTTGCGCCATCAACGGCTCGGTTTCAGCCGCGCCACGAGAGAGCGGGTAAGAATGAGAAACCAGTACGAAGAACGCCGCGACCATTCGGATAAAATTGAAATTATTATCCCTCGACTTAAGCAGTTCGGCCAGGTTACCCATGCGATGTTCCACTTTGTTGGGCTAGATAATGTCGGGCCGTGATAGCAAATGCCTCATCAATGCTGACGGGAGGGGCCCAACCCAAGCGCTCGCGCGTATCAGTAATGTCCACTTGGAGAGACCCGCACAGCCGCTGCAAAAACGCCTGTTTACCCACCAAGGTTGCCGCAGCGTTTAAAAGAAAATAGGGAAATGAAAAAACGCGTGACGACTTATTCATGGCTATGGCCAGTTTTTCCAGAATCTGCCCAATAGATAAATCATTATCGTCGCTGACCAGAAACACCTGATTGGCTGCTTGCGGGTGCTTAATGCACACACAAATCAAATCCACCAGGTTATCAATGAAAACCAGGCTTCGACGGTTATCAATAGTACGAAAAGGCAGCGGCAGTTTCTTGTTCACGATCGAAAGCATGCGTTCAAAGTTCGCCTTCACATCTGGGCCATACACAAGAACAGGCCTGATTATCACGACGTCCATCGAGGTTCGCCCCGCCAGCGCCAGAAGCGCCTGTTCGGCTTCCAGCTTGGACACACCGTAGTCGTCAAGCGGCGCCGGAATATCCCGCGAGGTAAACGCAGTGTGAGCTGGGGTCTCTTCGCCGTTCACTTTGATCGAGCTGATAAAAATAAACCGTTTTACACCCGCATCGGCTGCCTGCTGGGCAAGCTTGAGCGTCGCGTCCACGTTGACCTCACGAAACGCCTGCAACGGGTTGCTATGCGTTTCATTCATGACGTGCGCACGACCTGCGGAGTGTATGACGACGTCGACTCCCAATAATGGGACCTGCCAGTCGATATCGTCCGTCAGCGACCCGACAATAAACTCCTGCACACCAGGCACGGGGGGAACACGCCTTTTACGGGTGACGCTGACAACCGGATACTTACCATCGACCAGCGCATTGAGCACTGAACGCCCTACGAAGCCGGTCGCCCCCGTGAGCAGTATTTTTGGTGTGTCTGGAACAGGGTGGAGGCGTGCATCATCCAACATATTCAAGCCTTATCAGCTGAAAGTAGCGATTTGAACAACTTATCATATTGAGAAGAGACACCTTCCCAACGATAACGACGCGTCGCAATCTCGTGCATCTTTTCACTCAATTGCGCACGTTCAGCTTCATTGGCGAAAAGGCTGGCGGCACTCTCGATCAATGCCTGACTGGACGAAAAGAACTTTGCGCAGTCTTCGGTAGAAGCGCGGTTGAACGACACATCGAAAGCAATGACAGGCAAGCTCAACCACATCGCCTCAACCAACGATGGGTTGGTTCCACCGGCGCTGTGGCCATGAATATACACAGTGGCATTGCTGCGCAACGGGCTGAGCTCATCACCGTTGTAAATAGGGTCGAGTAAGTGCAGGTGCGCCATGCCCGAATATTTATCCTGTAGCGCTTTGCCGTACTCACTGTGTTTCCAATTACCCACGATCACCAACGGCAACCCGCTGGTGCTAAAGGCTTCAATGATGATATGAATATTATTTTCAGGCTCAATCCTGCAGACGGAGAACGCATAGGGTTTACAAAGGAAAGGGTAACGCTGCAGATCCGACTCGGCCAGCACGCTGGTTTTGGCCTGATCGCCACCATAGGCGATGAGTGTGCTCTCACGCCCGTATTCGTTACGCACATAATCCTGAAGAACTTTGTTATCCGTGACGATGGCATCTGAATATTTAACCGCCACCGCTTCTGAAAACTTCAAAAATTTCTTAGCCAGAAATGACCACTTGGCACGTTTCCATTCATAGCCGTCAATATTGACAACAATTCTCTTCTTGGTCAGCATCTTTAAAAAAGGAAGTGCGATGCAGCCGGAAACCCCGAGTATCACCAGTACGTCATTTTTCCTATAGGCATGCAGCATACTGATGATGTCATAGGGAATACTTTGCACGCCGTTAGCTTTCAGCGGAACGTAAACCAAGTTGGCGTTACGATATTTCGCCGGCCGGGACGCGTACGACGTCGAGCTGCAATACACCGAAATGTCGTACACTTGATCCAGATACGTTATCAATTGTTCTGATAACGTCTCCCATCCACCGTACTGCGCCGGGAGACCGACCGTACCGATAACTGCTAATTTAACGCTCATTAAATACCCCAAGCACACTACTTTCAAAGTTATCAACTGAGAAACTAAGCGACTTTAATTTTGCAGCTTCAGACAAGCGAACGCACACTTCTGGATTCTTCTGAAGAAATTCCACTCGAGCGGAAATTCCCTCAACCTGACTTGAATCCATTAAATATCCTTCCTTGCCATTCGTAACCAGTTCGACAGGCCCACCCACCGGAGGGACAATACAAGGCACTCCAAATGAAAGCGCCTCGAGTATAGTCAGTCCAAATGTCTCCACCCATTCTTTCGGTTTCGAAAGACTAAGCAAAACATTCGCCTTCTGATAATAAGGAACGACATCCTCACACCGTGAAACAATAGTCAGGTTTCCAGGACAGCTTATCCCCGAAAAGTACTCAGCTACTTCAGTATCCCCTGCGCCCAGCACCAAGGTAAATTCAAGTCTTTTGTTATGCGTCAACATGCTTGCAACTTGTATAAACTCACCGACACCCTTATAGGCCTTTAGAGAACAAATCATCAATACACTGAACTGTTCACTGGGTTGAGTATGATACGTGTGATGCGCAGCAATACGTGCCATACCCTGTGGGATCGCATTATAAATCACCTGACTTTCTACCGCAGGAAAACACTCGGCATTCGCTAAAAAATGCGAAACGAAAACATTTTTACTTGAGCACTTTGCAGCCACCCACCGCAAGAAAAGCTTTAGCGGCCTTGGGCGGATCGACGTCTCATGAATGTGATAATAAACCTTAATACCCAGTAACTTTCCCGCCAACGCCGCACCAAACGGAAGCAGTGTATTGACGTAAAAAACCGTTGAAGACTTACGATAACTCATTAATTTAAAAAACAAAATCAGCTGTGAAAGGCTGTAACTCAATAACGTCAAATATTTGCTTTCGAAACGTTTGTAAAAATAGCGTCGTTGCACACACGGCGCAGAAGAAAGGAAGCCATCGCCGCCCTTCCCACCCAAAAACAATTCGACGTCAGCGCCCTCGCTTGAAACCGTCTCAATAACCTGCGAAAGAACCTTCGGGCTCCCGCTATAGTCATTCAGCAAATGGAAAAATATTATCTTCTTCACGACACGTCCTTAGCTGCGTTCTTTTATGCGCTTTGCCGGAACACCCGCGTAAATCGAGTTAGCCGCATATCGTCCAGCTTTCAAAACAGCGCCTGCCGCAACAACACAACCGTCCTCAAGAACCACACCGTCCAGCACGGTCACCTTGGCACCTATCCAGCAATTATTGCCGATCTGGATCCCTTCGTTATTGACGCCCTGAAGTCTAATAGGCTGGGTGGTATCAGAAAAATTATGATTCTCCGAGTGAAAGGAGACATAGTTTCCGATGATTGTGTCATGCCCAATAGCAATGCCCCCGGCGCAGCCCAAAAAGCTACCACTTCCGATACCGACATCGTTGCCAATCGAAAGCCCCTCACCCAATTTAGTCAAGCTGCCGGTACACTCGATGGTAACATTTTTCTTTAAGGAAACCCCTCGCCCAAAAACGATACCTTTGATCGCTAACGCGTCGATAAAACAACCGTCATCGATCATGAGTCCCTTACCCGCTGTAATCATTGATCGGGCTTTCACGGTAACATTTTTTCCCACAAGAATGACTGAACGTCTCCTGAAGATGAAGAAACCATTGATGGCCATGCACACTTTCGAAAAAACCAATTTTAA
This sequence comes from Pseudomonas fluorescens, assembly GCF_900215245.1. Lineage (GTDB taxonomy): Bacteria > Pseudomonadota > Gammaproteobacteria > Pseudomonadales > Pseudomonadaceae > Aquipseudomonas > Aquipseudomonas fluorescens. The sequence continues at coordinate 4,163,631 of NZ_LT907842.1, read as the reverse complement.
AAGATAACCGTCCGGAATGCGTCTATCAATTTTGATACCTCGCTTCCTTATTTTAAGAGAAAGAAACTCAACCAGTTCGATCAGCATTATTTCTTTCCTCTAAAAGACGAAATATAGGAACGCAAAAAACCTGTACTTTTATACGAGAGACTCTTTCTAAGCGAGGCCACTAGCAAATACATCTCCATCACACAGTGAAAGAGATACCCCCTGCGCTCAAAGATCACTCGAAAGCCGCGGATCATTTCCTGAAAACGAAAAACAGCCCGCTCGGCGCTGTCCGACGTATGCTCGGAAAGATCGTGTTGTAGAACAGTGTCCAGTACATAGAAGTGCGAATAATAGGACTCGTATCTGACAAAAAATGCAGTGTCCGTCGCGTAGAACTTGAGGCGCTCATCAAAAAGCGGCGACATTCTTTCATAGCATGACTTGTTGAATATTACGCCACTGTTGATAGCGAGCTTGTTAACCGAGGCGTTCATACCGCTATCAACGTGCTCGGACAAGCGGCCGAAAAACCACACGCGTCGGCCTGGGCTGATCAGTGTTTCTCGGGAGTAGATTTTAGGGAGCATAACCCCGAACGAGTGCGGCGCTGAGGTGGCCTCATATTTAAGCGCAGTAGAGAGTGCATCGACATAATCCTGACTGGCATAGTCTGTATCATCGTCGGAAATCATGAAATGCGTAGCACCGTTAGTAAAGGCCATATCGGCTACGCGATTATAGACATGTGGCAAGCCATCATTATCACCCTCAAGCCAGGTTAAACGTTCGCTCGATAATGCGGGCGAGCAAGACGGCGTATTGTTCCACACATAAAAATCAACAGAAATGCCGTGCGCCTGAAAGCGCACGCGATTGTTCAGCAACGTCGTGATAGCAGCCGAGTCTTTATAATGCCTCTTATAAAGCACAATCAATATCGAAAGCTTAGCGTGCACGATATTTAGACTCATCGATTACCACCACTATAATTAGCGCAAAAAGATACAGCACAACACTGTTAGTGTAAGACTGGAAAAAAAAGCTGCTCAGAAAAAATGGATAACTGATGACCAGGTAATCGGCCACTCCCCTCATGAACACATCACCGCCAACACGCATCGCTTGAGTGATCGCGACGACCTTACTGTAAAAGCAGATCAACCCCATCATGATCGCCACCCCCAGATAACCCGAGGATGCGAGAAGATTCAGCCACAGCGAATCAAACCAGTGCAACTGCCCCGGCCCGATCGCTCCGAACCCCAAGCCAAGCGGCATCGTGTTAAGGGATCCAAGAACCACATACCATTGACGAACCCTGTCAAGAGCCGACAGATCCTCCGTATACCCCAGCGCGAGGTATAAAAATATAGAACCCGTCACCGACAGGAAATAACCATACCCTAGCAAACTGATGAATAGCTTTCGGCGAAACAACTGTAAGACCGCCAGGAAGAGGACGGCCGATATCATGCCAATAGCAGAGGTTCTCACCGATCCATAAATGATCAGCACGGTCGAAAAAATTGCGACCACCGTATATAAAAAAAACCTTGAATCGTAAGATCTTTTCCTGATCGTCTGCGCAAGCAGGCACAGCGTAAACAGTGCGGTATTCAAAATAAATGCTGAAAACTCCAGAGTACCGGTAAAAAATCCGGACATCCTGGGATTGCCGTCCCTCATGGAGTTATAGGTCTCCAATGTAAATCCTTTCTCAGACAGCAACGGCCAGTACCAGAACTGCTCCGGGTCACTGATCGTCTGATATTGATACAACGCATACCCGCCTGAAATAAAAGTCATCACCACCAGTGTAGAAAATATAACACGCAACTTAGTCTCAAGCGTTAACCCCATACACACCGCATTCACCGTCAATGCAAAGAGCACCGGCATAGCAAATGATCGAAACATCCGAAAGGACGCCTCTGTAAAATCACCGCACACGCAATAGAACACTAAAAAGAATAAAACCAACAGCAACGGCGTTTTATATCTACTCGGAAGCGTAAAGCGAGTACCCGCATAAAAAAATGCAATCAACACCATTAATAAAATATAAAGCAGTGCGGCGCCTTCACGCCAAGCGCCCACAACGCTGGGAGCGTGGAGCGTTAAAATAACGTAATCTGACAGCATCAGCATTATTAAAAAAAAGCGCAGGCCTAACGCACTCATACTTTACCCGGCCTATTTTTTTTGCCACCCTGCCTTTTAAGCTTCAAACAAGCTAATTTGAGGGCAACCTTAACTTTTTGTGTGGCACTGAGTTCAAAAAACAATGCCGGTAAAAAACGCTTATCAAAATCAATTAATCTAGACACGACCGCCGGTGGAATCGCCGTGGTTATTTTCCCCGCCTGCTGGTAGACGGCTATATCCCCAGTCCATGTGACGTACGCCTCCATCTCATTCGCACACATAGCGCCGTCATACAGGCACGCTTGATAACGGGATTTAACTGCCTCATAGCCATTAACGGCCAACACCGACTGTATAATTTCGCTACCGTTCTGGCAATGTAGAATGCTCGCAATAAAATCATCGACACTTTCATCTTTTAAATTATCCGCAGGCGAATAACCTTGTACGGGGGCGCGCAGCCCAACACACCGACGGCCTTTAAAGAGTTGCTCCGCAAACGCGGTTCCCCCCGGGGTAGGATAACTATCAACGTAAAAATCCGCTGATTCTAAAAGCTTTAAATAACTTTCGTAGGGCACAGACGATAATATCTTGAATCGGCTCCAGTACCTGAGCTTTAACGGCCACCACCAGAAATTTGTAAGCGGACTGGCGCCGACAATCCAGAATGTCGAGTGTTTAAATTCAGAAAGCACTCTGTGAATGGCGGGTCTCAGATCATAGTGCTTGACCGGCTTAAACTTGAATGGAGATGCTGCGCTGAAAAAATTTAACGCATCCTGTTTGCCAGGCAAGCGGTGAGTCTTTGTGACGAGGGTACTTGTCAGCGGAATCCCCAGAAACGACTTCTGCCCGCTGATTGTCTTCTTCATATCCCGGCGTCGACCGAATGTACTAAGTTCAAAGTACACGTCCGCCACCGAACTGCCGTAGGTGAACACGTGATCTGCGTGATTGACGAAAAAGACCTTAGCCTGGGTAAAACTCTTCACTATTTTGCACGCAATAACAGAAATCATGTCATCCGGATGAATATGCAAAACAATCCGACGGTACGATTTAAGCGATTCTACGATTGCAGCGATTTTCTCCAGAGGTGTATAAGCGCCTATAACCGTACACGTGTCAAAAAACCCGCGGGTACGCTCAATCGCTTTCTCATCACTTTGCCGAGTTATCAGCAGATCCGGTTTTTCCCGGTGCATCGTGGAAAGCTGCTCCATCAGTCGAGTATGACCACCGATCAGATAGGGCTCAGAAATCAGATGAATACAATCTTTTGAAGGCGTGTGACCACTATTGTTTGGCAATACATCCGTGCACCGCGCGGTTAACAGGTCTTCAAGCTCGGGGTCGTCATAAATACCTTTATCAACCGCCCAGAGTATTGCCCCATACACCTCAGACAATTCGAGACTCTTGTTAACGTCTTCTTGCGCTAAAATCAGGTCGCGGATTGAAGATAGCAAGCCACTCATGGTCAAAACGTCCTCACCCAGCGTTATTTTTATTTAATTTTCTGTAAATAAGAAAATACATGACTAGCCAGTACACCCCGTAGTTAAGCGCATGTGCCCACGTCACCCCGACAGGGCCGCCTACCTTCGTCAGTGCGACGGTCAACAGGTAGAACCCGAGTGAAAAAAACACTTCCGTAAGGATATACATCTTCACCATTGCCTTGCCCAACATCAGGTAGGCAAGTATCCAACTGGCAATCTTCAGCGTGTCACCGAGCATCTGCCAGGCAAAAAAGTCTCTCATCGGGCTAAACGCGCCGGTGAACAGCAGACCGATTATGAAATCTCTTAAAATATAGATAACCAAACCACAGACCATGGCAACAGGCAAAATCAATTTGTAGCCTTGGACAATCTCTCTCTTAATCTCCTGAGGGTCGACCAACTCGGACAACTTGGGTAAAAAATACAACCCGAGCGTTGTGGTCACCAGCAATAGATAAGCCGTACTTAAACGCCACATGGCCTCCCAGTACCCCGCTGTTTCCCAGCCAAATTCCGAGCCCAGATAGTTCCGCACCAGGATATGACTAACCGGCACGCAGGCCGCTGTCGTGAGCGCCATTGCAGTAAATTTGGTCAAATTTATCGCGACTTGTTTATCCAGTTTTCCAAACAGATTCGACAAACGAAACCACGGTGTTCTGTAGCACAGCAGGCATGTCACAAAAAAAGCGATTGACTGATACAACACCAACGAAATCAGTGCGCCGTACAAGCCAAACTGAGTCACCATGACGATAATGACTAAAAGCGAAAGAACGCTTCCTCCGATGTTTGCGAGAATGTATCGATTGATTTCCTTTTTGCCGTTAAGGATCGCAAGCAGCAGTGTATTGAATGAAAAAAAGATAAGCGTAGCCGCGCACCAGATGAAAACGCTGTAGAGCGATTCGTCGTTAAAACACCATACCGCCAGGGGTTTACTGAATAGAATAATAAGGATGGAAGTCAACACGGAGCCAACACAAGCAATCGTACCCGCCGTGCGCCATACGCGGTGCTGCGCGCCCTCATCGTCTTGATATTCAGCGGTGTATTTTGTCACGCCGGTACTGATGGCGCCCGTTGAGAAGGTGGTCACCATCTGCACTGCGTTTTGGAACTGGCCCAGCGCTGCGTATCCAGAGGGCCCCACATAGATGGCCAACATTTTATTGATGCCCAACAAGGTGAGCATTTTAATCACTACAGCAATGCCGTTGAGAAAGCTTGTTTTAAGCAGTGTCATATTCAGGCTTCTGCAGAAAAGCTGTTACAGGCTTCAATAACACCCTGCATCTCGGCATCCGTCATGACCGGGCTCATCGGCAGGCTCAAGACTTCCTGATGAATACGCTCGGTAAGGGGAAACGATTTATTATAAAAATCAGCACCCACATAGGCCTGTTGCTGATGAGGCGGGATCGGGTAATGAATTAATGTTTGAACGCCGGACGCAGTAAGATGAGATTGCAGCTTTTCACGCTGCTCAGAGCGCACGACAAACAGGTGCCAAACATGTGCGGTGTGGCTCATCACGTCAACGTCACCGCCCAAGGGCAGCTTGATCGAAGGGTTGTTTATTCCGGCCATATAAGTGGCCGCCACACGTCGACGCGCTTCGGTCTGGGCCTCCAGGTATTTGAGTTTGACACTCAACATGGCAGCTTGAATCTCATCCAGCCGGCTATTCACGCCCTGGACGAGGTTTTTGTACTTTTCATGTGAACCGTAGTTTCGTAATGCCTGAATCATGCTGACCAAGTCAGCATCACTGGAAGTAATGGCCCCGGCATCACCCAACGCCCCCAGGTTTTTACCTGGGTAGAAGCTGAACCCTGATGCATCCCCCCAGTTACCCGCACACTTACCCTCGATCTGAGCGCCATGCGCCTGAGCAGAGTCTTCCAGCACCAGCAGATTCTCACGCTTGGCGATTGCGTTGATTGCGGGCATATCGGCCAACTGCCCATAGAGATGGACCGGCAGGATCAATCGAGTTTTTTCTGTCAGCGCGCGCTCAACGTTCTTGGGGCAAAGGTTATAGGTATCCTCGTCAGGCTCGACCAAAATCGGTTTTAGATTATTTTCCGTGACGGCCAACAGTGTCGCGATATAAGTATTAGCTGGGACAATCACCTCATCGTGATCCTTGAGCTTTCCCAGCGCTTTCCAAGCGCGAATCGTCAATGTCAGAGCATCCAGCCCGTTGGCTACGCCAACACAGCGGCTCGCGCCCGTGTAGGCGGCGAACTCTTCCTCGAACCGCTTGAGGTGCTCGCCCTGAATATACCAACCCGAGTCAATGACACGTGTGGCAGCGTCCACCAGCTCTTCACGGAGTGTCTTGTTCAATGATTTTAGATCGAGAAATTGAATCATCAAAATTACCTGGCTTCGGTGCTACGTTATTAGGTGCCTGGGGCAAAGTCGGCTTCTGCGCCACTTTTTCGTAGAGGAGAGCTTCCCTGCCACACCCTCACTGCTAACGGTTAGAGACGGGGCGGAAAGAATAACGCGCTTTAGGTTTAAACATAATCATGTCTGAAACACGTCCTTCACCATTCAGATTTTTCCTGTCACCCCAGTGGAATTTTACGTAAACCTTTTCCTACAAAATACGCTACCGGGACAGCACCCAGGGTTCGATGCTGTAACCGCTGGAGCCAAGCAGCCTGGTCTTTGGCTCACACCTTACGGGCTACTCACCCTCGAGCCGGGTGGTTGATTCGTTTTCGCCTAGGCGACTACTACAAAAAAGAAACCCGCGGATGTCGGCAGCTACGCCGTGCTATCAAGGACATGCGGGGGCCCTAGATGATACAGCGCTCACTCTCCAATTCAACAAAACTGAACGATCAAAGCGCTTTTACGCGCTCATGGGTTATCGCAATGATTCTGATCTGCCATATACGGCAAGTAACTCAGCAATCTCCTGCGCTTAAAATTAGTTGCATAGCTCACAAACTTATTATCGATAATGGCTCGATCAAAACGCATGCTCGATAGCGCCAGACACGATAGATGAGCACAACTATTTAAGCTTTATCAGGCGGCAACTTGAGCGATACTTGATTAAGTAATAGCGCATTGCTAAAGCCCACTTGTCGCTGGGCAGTGCAACACGTGACTTGTTTTACATATTGAAATCGCTTTAAACACCGAGCAACACGGCGACGATTTGCGCTAAGGAATCAACGGATTTCTTTGATTGAGCCGCTATGAGGGCAGCGTGCAGAGGCGGGAGAGACGGAGGGAGCAGAGCTCGAATAGCGCCAGGTATGGCTGGAGAGTCCTGGAAACGATATCTATAACAAATTTGCGCGGCACAACTTATACGCATTCAAGAGCAGGTCGCTGCAAGCGAGGACGATCGGAATGGCGAAAACACCAGAAGACTGGCTTGCCACTCCATAGAGCCAGCAGGCTCGGCACTCATCAAGACACCCTCGCAAATGTGCCCGACTAGATGCGTCCCGTTGTGCTCGATTTCTGCCGCCGGCTACGCGAAATCCCAACGCCGAGCAGTGGACCAATCAGCATGCCAATGATCAGCGCCGCCACGACAAAGACCGCTACGGGCATCTGCGCAGTGCCCCAACCGAAAAACGAAAGGGAGACGCTTTGTTGGTTTTCCAACACAAAGCCTAAAACCACCAGTGCAATAACCAATGCCACCAGCACCAGGACAGCGCGCTTAACCCCACGCATAACTTTCTCCTACTTCAAAAAGACTCAGACGCCTTCTTCTTCGTCTTCGTTCACTCGATCACGCAGCTCCTTGCCCGGCTTGAAGTGAGGCACAAACTTACCGTCGAGGCTGACGGATTGCCCGGTCTTCGGGTTACGACCTACACGCGGTGCGCGATAGTGCAAGGAGAAGCTGCCAAACCCACGGATCTCAATTCGGTCTCCGGTGGCCAGACATTGGGACATCTGTTCGAGCATAGTCTTGATAGCCAGCTCCACATCCTTGGATGAAAGCAGCCCTTGATGGGTGACAATTCGTTCGATCAACTCCGACTTCGTCATATTTTTCCCTTCTTTTTCAAGCAGCTAGGAAAAGCGCTTCGAAGGTTTTAGCATGACTCGATGAATTTGAACAGCCCACCCAGCAACTTATCTGCAGCATAGCCAGACACCCGCAACCCACGCTTGGCAGCCTCATTTGCAGATCACCAACATGGTGCGAGTAACAGCGCCGGCGGGGTTCCAGCCGAACAGGTAGTCGCCCTCTTCATCCTTGGCATCACTGGATCGGGTGACGACCTTGTAGCCCTGCATCTTGCATTCCCGAGCCGCGCGTTTCTCGCACTTATCCCAGTTACTGCCAAGGCCCGAGCAGTCGATCTCAATGCCACTAATGCCGCGCTTGGCGTGTGTTTTGGCACTGGTGGCAGAGCAGCCAGCAAGTATTACGACCGCGAGCAAAATGATAAGCCTGTTCATTTAAATCCTTATTGAATCAACAACGCTGCAGCGCTTTTATGAAGAACTATAGTCAGTTCTGACACCCGGCTGCGCAGCTTGGTTCTCATTTGTTGATTCAACGAATTTCAGGCACAAAAAAGGGCGACCGAAGTCGCCCTTTTTAATGGTCGGACAGAACTTAGTTCTGTTTTTCCATTTGTGCACGCAGCAGGTCGCCCAGAGTGGTCGGACCCGAAGCGATGTCAGAGGTCGCTGGCTTGTCGCGCAGGCTCTGGATTGCTTCTTTCTCTTCGATCTCGTCTTTCGACTTGATGGAGAGTTGGATCACGCGGCTCTTGCGGTCAACGCTGATGATCTTGGCTTCTACTTCCTGGCCTTCTTTCAGAACGTTGCGCGCGTCTTCAACGCGGTCACGGCTGATTTCGGAGGCTTTCAGAGTCGCTTCGATATCGTCGGCCAGAACGATGATGGCGCCTTTGGCGTCAACTTCTTTCACAGTGCCTTTAACGATTGCGCCTTTGTCGTTCTCTTGAACGTACTCGGAGAACGGATCGCTTTCCAGTTGCTTGATACCCAGGGAGATGCGCTCGCGCTCTGGGTCAACCGACAGGATAACGGTGTCCAGCTCGTCGCCCTTCTTGAAACGACGAACAGCTTCTTCGCCAACTTCGTTCCAGGAGATGTCGGACAGGTGAACCAGGCCGTCGATGCCGCCGTCCAGACCAATGAAGATACCGAAATCGGTGATCGACTTGATGGTGCCGGAGATTTTATCGCCCTTGTTGAACTGGCCAGAGAAATCTTCCCATGGGTTAGATTTGCACTGCTTGATGCCCAGGGAGATACGACGACGCTCTTCGTCGATGTCCAGAACCATAACTTCCACTTCGTCGCCGACTTGTACGACTTTCGAAGGGTGGATGTTTTTGTTGGTCCAGTCCATTTCGGAAACGTGTACCAGGCCTTCCACGCCTTCTTCCAGCTCAGCGAAGCAGCCGTAGTCGGTCAGGTTGGTAACACGCGCGGTTACGCGAGTGCTTTCTGGGTAACGTGCTTTGATAGCAACCCATGGATCTTCGCCCAGCTGCTTCAAGCCCAGGGAAACGCGGTTGCGCTCACGATCGTACTTCAGAACCTTGACATCGATCTCGTCGCCAACGTTGACGATTTCGGAAGGATGCTTGATACGCTTCCAAGCCATGTCGGTAATGTGCAGCAGGCCATCGACGCCACCCAGATCGACGAATGCGCCGTAATCGGTGAGGTTCTTGACGATACCTTTGACTTGTTGGCCTTCCTGCAGGGATTCCAGCAGAGCTTCACGCTCGGCGGAGTTCTCTGCTTCCAGGACGCTGCGACGGGAAACGACAACGTTGTTGCGCTTCTGGTCGAGTTTGATGACCTTGAATTCGAGTTCTTTGCCTTCCAGGTGCGTGGTGTCGCGCACTGGACGAACGTCGACCAAAGAACCTGGCAGGAACGCACGGATGCCGTTAACGTCGACAGTGAAGCCGCCTTTAACCTTACCGTTGATAACGCCCTTGACCACTTCTTCAGCTGCGAAGGCTGCTTCGAGAACAATCCAGCATTCAGCGCGCTTGGCTTTTTCACGGGACAGCTTGGTTTCACCGAAACCGTCTTCAACCGAGTCCAGAGCAACGTGAACTTCGTCACCGACATTGATAGTCAGGTCGCCAGCATCGTTGTAGAACTGTTCCAGCGGGATCAGAGCTTCAGACTTCAGACCAGCGTGAACGGTTACCCAGCGAGCTTGGTAATCGATATCAACGATAACACCGGTGATGATGGAGCCTGCCTGAAGGTTCAGGGTTTTTAGGCTTTCTTCAAAGAGTTCCGCAAAGCTTTCGCTCATTTTAATTCCTGTTGATAAGGGCGAAGAATACGCCCATCTCCACACCCCAGACGGTGTGGGTTAGTTTCAATTAGAAGAAGCACCGCAGGACTATGACTGGTCCCCTGCAGCCTTCTTGGTCACCCGGCGATATCGCGAATGGCGATTTCACTCAAGATGCGTTCCAGCACCTGCTCGATGGACAACTCCGTGGAATCCAGCTGTATGGCGTCAGCCGCCGGCTTGAGCGGGGCTACCGCACGCTGGGTATCACGCTCATCGCGTGCACGGATCTCATCTAGCAGACTCGACAGACTAACACCATCGACTTTGCCCTTCAACTGCAAGTAGCGGCGACGCGCCCGCTCCTCGGCGCTGGCGGTCAGGAAAATCTTCAGCGGCGCATCCGGAAACACCACGGTGCCCATATCGCGGCCATCGGCCACCAGGCCCGGCGGCTCCTGAAAAGCCCGCTGGCGCTGCAGCAAAGCGTCACGCACGGCCGGCAGCGCGGCAACCTGGGACGCCCAGGAGCCCACTTGTTCATTACGCAGATCATCCGTCACATCGTCCCCTTCCAGGATAATGCGCTGGGGATGACCTTCCGTCGCGCCGACGAACTGCACATCAAGGTGCGCCGCCAGCAACTTCAAGGATTCTTCGTTGGTCAGGTCGACGCCATGGTTGCGTGCGGCAAATGCCAGCAGGCGGTAAAGCGCGCCGGAATCCAGCAGGCACCAGCCCAGGCGCTTGGCCAGGATGCCGGCGATCGTGCCTTTGCCCGAGCCACTTGGCCCGTCGATGGTAATCACCGGTGCTTTGATATTCACAATTTAGCCTCTTGGGCAACACGGATGCCGACTTGGGCACACAGTGTAAGAAAATTCGGAAAAGATGTAGCTACGTTGGCGCAGTCACGGATACGAATCGGCGCCGTCGCCCGCAGGGAAGCCACGCTGAATGCCATGGCAATCCGGTGATCGCCATGGGCAAGCACTTCACCGCCGCCCATCAGGCCACCATCAATGATAATCCCATCAGGTGTCGGTTCACACTTCACGCCCAATGCCAGGAGACCGTCGGCCATGACCTGGATACGGTCGGACTCTTTGACTCGCAGCTCTTGAGCACCGCGCAATACCGTGCGGCCCTCGGCAAAGGCGGCCGCAACAAACAACACCGGGAACTCATCGATAGCCAACGGCACCAACGCTTCGGGAATTTCGATCCCTTTTAGTGCAGCGGCACGCACCCGCAAGTCAGCCACCGGCTCACCGCCAACTTCCCGCAGATTTTCCAGGGTGATGTCCGCGCCCATCAACCGCAGAATATCGATCACCCCGGTACGCGTCGGGTTGACACCAACATGTTCCAGGAGCAACTCGGAGCCTTCGGCAATCGACGCCGCCACCAGGAAGAACGCCGAAGAGGAAATATCCCCCGGCACCTCTATATGTGTAGCGGTCAGCGCATGCCCGGATTCCACCGATGCCATCGCCCCTTCCACCACCACCGGGCAGCCAAACCCACGCAGCATTCGCTCGGTGTGGTCACGGGTCGGCGCAGGCTCGATCACCGAGGTTTTACCCGCGGCATACAACCCGGCCAGCAATAGACAGGATTTGACCTGAGCACTGGCCATCGGCAGCGCATAAGTAACCCCCTTCAAGGCCTGACCACCGCGGATAGTCAACGGCGGGCGCCCCTGCGGGCCGGTCTCGATCACCGCCCCCATCTCCCGCAACGGCTCAGCCACGCGGCTCATCGGGCGCTTGGACAGCGAAGCGTCACCCGTCAGCACACTGTCGAAGCGTTGCGCCGCCAGCAAGCCGGACAACAGGCGCATCGACGTGCCCGAGTTACCCAGGTAGATCGGCCCCGGCGCCGGCTTCAAGCCATGCAGGCCTACCCCATGAATGGTCACGCGCCCATGGTGCGGCCCTTCAATCACAACACCCATGTCGCGAAAAGCCTGCAACGTCGCCAGCGCATCTTCACCTTCGAGGAAACCTTCGATCTCGGTCACGCCATCGGCCAACGAACCGAGCATGATCGAGCGATGCGAGATCGACTTGTCGCCCGGCACCCGGATTTGCCCGCTCAAGCGGCCACCCGGGTTGGCGAGGAAGTTCAGCTCATCGGCGTTCACTGCAGTTTCCATATAAGCCCGGCGAGCCAGGATTTTGCTGAAATGCTCACGTGCCACCCGCGCACGGGTGAATACGCCCAACAATTGATGGCCATCCCCGGCATCGACCGCGTCGCGCAAGGCGTCAAGGTCACTGCGGAAAGTGTCCAGGGTGCGCAACACCGCTTCGCGATTGGCGAGGAAGATGTCGTGCCACATCACCGGGTCGCTGCCGGCAATCCGCGTGAAATCACGGAAGCCACCGGCGGCGTAGCGGAAAATATCGAGGTTCTCGTTACGTTTGGCCAGGGAATCCACCAGACCAAATGCCAGCAAATGCGGCAAGTGGCTGGTCGCCGCCAGCACTTCGTCGTGGCGCTCGACCTGCATATGCTCGACATCCGCGCCCAGCTCGCGCCAAAGACGGTCCACCACCGCCAGCGCTACCGGATCGGTTTGCTCAAGCGGCGTCAGGATCACCTTATGGCGACGGAACAGCTGCGCATTGGAGGCTTCCACCCCGCTCTGCTCGGAGCCGGCAATCGGATGGCCCGGTACAAAGCGTGCAGGCATGCCGCCAAAGGCCCGTTGCGCGGCGCGCACCACATTGCCCTTGGCGCTGCCGACATCCGTCAGGATCGCCTGCCCCAAGTCCATAGCGGCCAGCAAGGCCAGCAACTTCTCCATCGCCAGAATTGGCACGGCGAGCTGGATCACATCGGCGCCCTGGCAAGCGACCGCCAGGTCCGCCTCACAGCGATCCACCACGCCCAGCTCAACCGCCAGCTTGCGCGATTGCGGGTCCAGGTCAACACCGACCACTTCGCCACACAAGCCGCTTTCACGCAGGCCTTTGGCGAAGGAGCCGCCGATCAACCCCAGACCGACCACCACCAGGCGACCGATCATAGGCACAACAGGTTGCAATGCAGTGACATCAACCACGGGCCAGAACCTTGGCCAACGCCTCCAGGAAGCGCGTGTTTTCTGCCGGCAAGCCAATGGTGATACGCAGGTGGTTCGGCATGCCGTAGTTGGCCACCGGGCGCACGATCACGCCTTCGCGCAACAGGCCCTGAAACACCGGCGCAGCCACCTGGCCAAGGTCGACGCAAATGAAGTTGCCCTTGGAAGGGATCCAGCCCAGCCCCAACTCACGGAAACCTTCCTGTAGTTGCAGCATGCCGCTTTCATTGATGCGACGACTTTCTTCCAGGTACTCGGCATCCTTCACCGCCGCACAGGCCGCCGCCAGGGCAAGGCTGTTGACGTTGAACGGTTGGCGCACGCGGTTCAGCACATCGGCGACCACCGCGGTGGACAAGCCGTAACCGACCCGCAGCGACGCCAGGCCATAGGCCTTGGAGAAGGTACGCGAGACCAGCAGGTTGGGGTAAGCCGCAAGGAAATCCAGGCCATCCGGCAGGTCGCTGCCTTCGGCGTACTCGATGTAGGCCTCGTCCAGCACGACCAGCACATGCTCCGGCACATCCTGCAGGAAGTCGTTCAGCGCCTGAGCGTCAAACCAGGTACCGGTCGGGTTGTTCGGGTTGGCGATAAACACCACGCGGGTTTGCGCGTCGATGGCCGCCAGCATGGCCGGCAGGTCATGCCCCCAGTCCTTGGCAGGAATAACCCGCGCGTCGGCACCGACCGCCTGAGTCACGATCGGGTACACCGCAAACGCGTGCTCGCTGAACACCGCATTCAGGCCAGGCGCCAGGTAGGCACGCCCCACCAACTCTAGAATATCGTTGGAACCGTTACCCAACGTCACCTGGTTCAGCTCGACCCGGCAGGTTTGCGCGAGCAGCGACTTGAGGGCAAAACCGTTACCGTCCGGATAGCGCGTAAGCTCAGCCAACTCGTCACGAATCGCCGCCAACACTTTGGGGCTCGGGCCCAACGGGCTTTCGTTACTGGCCAGCTTTACGATCCTGGACGGGTCCAGGTTCAACTCACGCGCCAGCTCGTCCACAGGCTTGCCCGGAACGTAGGGCGACAGTTGTTGCACGCCCGGCTGAGCCAGGGCGAGGAAGTTGCCACTCATGTTAAAGCCTCACAAAACCGCTTTCGGGTAAGAGCCCAGCACCTTGAGTGCCACGGCTTCCTGACTGATTTTCTCCAGCACACCTTTAACCAGTGGGTCGCGGTGATGGCCGACGAAGTCGATAAAGAACACATACGTCCATTTACCGCTGCGCGAAGGACGTGTCTCGATTCGCGTCAGGTCAATCCCGTTATCGTGGAACGGCACCAGCAGCTCATGCAGCGCGCCGGGCTTGTTGCTCATGGAGACGATGATTGAAGTCTTGTCATCGCCCGTCGGCGGCACTTCCTGGCTGCCGATCATCAGGAAGCGCGTGGAGTTGTCCGGGCGATCCTCGATTTTCTCGGCCAGGCGCGTCAGGCCATACAGGCCAGCGGCCATGTCGCCGGCAATCGCCGCCGAATTCCACTCACCCTTGATCCGCTTGGCCGCTTCGGCGTTGCTGGACACCGCCACGCGCTCGACATTCGGGTAATGCGCGTCCAGCCACTTGCGGCATTGAGCCAGCGATTGCGCGTGGGAATAGATGCGGCTGATGCTGTCGGTCTTGGTGTTCTCGCCCACCAACAAGTGGTGGTGGATGCGCAGCTCGACTTCGCCGCAGATCACCATGTCGTGCTCAAGGAAGCTGTCCAACGTGTGGTTGACGGCGCCTTCGGTGGAGTTTTCCACCGGCACCACGCCAAAATTCACCGCACCGGCCGCCACTTCACGGAACACTTCGTCGATCGCCGCCATCGGCTTGCTGATCACGGCGTGGCCGAAGTGCTTCATGGCCGCCGCCTGGGTGAAGGTGCCTTCAGGGCCGAGATACGCCACTTTCAGCGGCTGCTCCAGCGCCAGGCATGACGACATGATTTCACGGAACAACCGCGCCATCTCCTCGTTGCCCAACGGGCCCTTGTTGCGCTCCATCACGCGCTTGAGCACCTGGGCTTCGCGCTCAGGCCGGTAGAACACCGGCACTTCGCCTTCAGCCAGTGAGGCCATTTTTACCCGTGCTACTTCCTGGGCGCACCGCGCGCGCTCACTGATCAGCTCCAGGACTTTCTCGTCCAGGCTGTCAATGCGTACGCGCAGGGCCTTGAGTTCTTGCTCAGACATTAGCCGTGTTCCTTTTCGAACTCTGCCATGTAGGAAATCAGCGCCTTGATGGCGTTGATATCGACAGCGTTGTAGATGGAGGCGCGCATGCCACCTACCGAGCGGTGGCCCTTGAGGTTCAGCAAGCCGCGCTCGTCGGCACCGGCCAGGAAGGGCTTGTCCAGACGGTCGTCAGCCAGGCGGAACGGCACGTTCATCCACGAGCGGTCGGTGAGGTTGATCGGGTTGCTGTAGAGGCCGCTGGCGTCGATGAAGTCATACAGCGTGCGCTGCTTCTCTTCGTTAAGCTTACCCATGGCCGCCACGCCGCCCTGCTCTTTCAGCCACTCGAACACCAGGCCCGAGAGATACCATGCAAAGGCCGGCGGGGTGTTGTACATCGAACCGTTATCGGCCGCGACCTTGTAGTTGAGCATGGTCGGGCACACCGAACGCGCACGCCCCAGCAGGTCTTCGCGGATGATGTTGACCAGAATACCGCTCGGGCCGATGTTCTTCTGCGCACCGGCGTAGATCATGCCGTACTTGGACACATCGATCGGGCGCGACAGAATGTCCGAAGACATGTCACACACCAACGGCACGTCGCCCACTTCCGGCACCCAGTCGAACTCCAGGCCGCCAATGGTTTCGTTGGCGACGTAGTGAACGTAGGCGGCGTTCTTGGACAACTTCCACTCGTTCTGACCGGGAATGGCGAAGTAGTCGTAAGGCTTGGCGGTGCCCGCCACGTTGACGTGGCCGTAGCGCGACGCTTCTTCAATCGCCTTCTGGCCCCAAATGCCGGTGTCGATATAGTCGGCAGTGCCTTGTTCGGGCAACAGGTTCAGCGGGATTTGCGCGAACTGCTGGCTGGCGCCGCCTTGCAGGAACAGCACTTTGTAATTGGAGGGGATGTCCAGCAAGTCGCGCAGATCCTGCTCGGCCTTGGTGGCAATGGACACGAACTCATCGCTGCGATGGCTCATTTCCATCACGGAGAGGCCTTTTCCATGCCAGTCGAGGAGTTCACCCTGCGCGCGCTGCAGGACTGCTTCAGGAAGCGCCGCGGGACCGGCACAGAAGTTATAGGCTCTCTTGCTCACATCCAATCTCACTCTGATCTGGTGGTAGTCACGCAAACATATCAGCCGACACCCGATCCCACACTGGATCTCCATGGCTGTCGATATTTCCATACGGACAAACAACAAGGGGGCGAATCTTCATCCGCCCCCTGTGTGTCCGCTTATTCCTGCGGTTCTTCTTCGTCTGCGGCAGCATCGAGGGTTGGCTCGTCGACGTTGTCATCGCCTGCTGCGATCACCTCGCCATCGAATACCGCACCTTCCTCGCCTTCCAGCTCTTCGCCTTCGACTTCCGATGGCTCCTGGACACGCTCCAGGCCGACCAGAGTTTCGTCGCTGGCCAGCTTGATCAGCGTCACGCCCTGGGTGTTACGGCCCAGGCTCGACACTTCAGCCACACGTGTACGCACCAAAGTACCCTGGTCGGAAATCAGCATGATTTCCTCGCCGTCGAGCACCTGGACCGCGCCGACCAGACGGCCGTTGCGATCGTTGCTGACCATGGCGATTACGCCCTGGCCGCCACGTTTGTACTCCGGGAACTCGCTGATGGCGGTGCGCTTGCCATAACCACGCGCCGAAGCGGTAAGGATCTGGCTGCCTTCTTCCGGGATCAGCATCGAAATCAGCTTCTGCCCTTCCGGCAGACGCATGCCGCGCACACCGCGGGCGGTACGGCCCATGGCGCGAACGTCGGATTCCTTGAAGCGCGTCACTTTGCCGCCGTCGGAGAACAGCATGACTTCACGCTCACCATCGGTGATCGCGGCGGAAATCAACACGTCGCCTTCGTCCAGCTCGAGGGCGATCAGGCCCACACTGCGTTGACGGCTGAAGGATTCCAGCGGGGTCTTCTTCACAGTACCTTTGGCGGTGGCCATGAAGATGAAGTGACCTTCGGTGTACTCATCGACCGGCAGCATGGTGGTGATGTATTCATCACTGTCCAGCGGCAGCAGGTTGACCAATGGACGACCACGGGCGGCACGCGAGGCCTCCGGGATTTCATAGGTTTTCAGCCAGTACACCTTGCCCTTGCTGGAGAACAGCAGCAGCGTGGTGTGACTGTTGGCAACCAGCAGGTGAGCGATGTAGTCCTCATCCTTCACGCCAGTCGCCGATTTGCCTTTACCGCCACGACGCTGGGCCTGGTACGCAGCCAAAGGCTGAGTCTTGGCGTAGCCACCGTGGGAAATGGTCACAACGCGCTCTTCTTCCGGGATCATGTCACCCAGGGTCAGGTCGAGACGGGCATCAAGGATTTCGGTGCGGCGCACGTCGCCGTATTCGGCGCGGATCACTTCCAGCTCTTCGCGGATCACTTCCATCAGGCGCACGGCACTGTTGAGGATGCGGATCAGCTCGCCGATCTGGTTGAGGATCTCCTGGTACTCGGCCAGCAGCTTCTCGTGCTCCAGGCCAGTCAGGCGGTGCAGACGCAGCTCGAGGATGGCCTGAGCCTGCTCCGGCGACAGGAAGTACTTGCCGTCGCGCAGACCGTATTGCGGGTCGAGGGTCTCGGGACGGCAGGAGTCGGCACCGGCGCGTTCAACCATCGCCACCACGGCGCTGGATTCCCACGGCATCTTGATCAGGGCTTCTTTCGCTTCCGACGGCGTCGGCGAAGCCTTGATCAGCGCGATAACCGGGTCGATGTTCGACAGTGCAACCGCCTGACCTTCCAGGATGTGGCCGCGCTCGCGGGCCTTGCGCAGTTCGAACACGGTACGGCGGGTCACCACTTCGCGGCGGTGACGCACGAAGGCTTCCAGCAGGTCCTTGAGGTTCAGGATGCGCGGGCGGCCGTCGATCAGTGCAACCACGTTGATGCCAAACACGCTTTGCAGCTGGGTCTGGGCGTAGAGGTTGTTGAGGATCACCTCAGGCACTTCGCCACGACGCAGCTCGATCACCACGCGCATACCGTCTTTGTCGGACTCGTCGCGCAGTTCGGTGATGCCTTCCAGCTTCTTCTCTTTAACCAGCTCGGCGATCTTCTCGATCAGACGCGCCTTGTTCAGCTGGTAAGGGAGTTCGGTGATGACGATCTGCTGACGGCCACCGACCTTGTCGATGTCTTCGATCATCGAGCGGGCGCGCATGTAGATGCGGCCGCGACCGGTACGGTAGGCTTCGATGATACCGGCGCGACCGTTGATGATCGCGGCGGTCGGGAAGTCCGGGCCGGGGATGTATTGCATCAGCTCATCGACGGTCAACTCGGGGTTGTCGATGAGGGCCAGGCAACCGTCGATGACTTCACCGAGGTTGTGCGGCGGAATGTTGGTGGCCATGCCCACGGCGATACCGCTGGAGCCGTTGACCAGCAGGTTGGGAATACGGGTCGGCATGACCGCCGGGATCATTTCGGTGCCGTCGTAGTTCGGCACCCAGTCCACGGTTTCTTTGTGCAGGTCGGCCAGCAGCTCGTGCGCCAGCTTGGTCATGCGCACTTCGGTGTATCGCATGGCCGCAGCGTTGTCGCCGTCGACCGAACCGAAGTTACCCTGGCCGTCTACCAGCAGGTAGCGCAGGGAAAACGGCTGAGCCATCCGAACGATGGTGTCGTACACCGCAGTGTCGCCGTGAGGGTGATACTTACCGATCACGTCACCGACAACACGGGCAGATTTCTTGTACGGCTTGTTCCAGTCGTTACCCAGCTCGCTCATCGCGAACAGCACACGCCGGTGCACGGGCTTCAAGCCATCGCGCGCATCAGGCAGTGCTCGACCGACAATTACGCTCATCGCGTAGTCGAGGTAGGACTGTTTCAGCTCGTCTTCGATATTGACCGGGAGGATTTCTTTGGCCAGTTCGCCCATGAGAAGCCTGATTCCTTTTTCGGGTGAAACCTCGTCACATCCTATGGGACGAACGAAGCTCGCCGCTGCCGGCAGAGTGCCTGACAACGACTTACGACAAATCAACGAGTTATGACACGGATCTGCACGTTATAGGCAACCCCTCGGGGCAGCCCTGGAAACCGCCGGATGTTATCACAATCGCCGCCACGCACCTATCCCCCAGATGCGCATGGAGCATAGTAAGTTGACGGATGACAGGCTTGAGGGCGACGAGAGGGGCTCAGAGATAGGGTGGTGCTATTTTTCCGGTGCAGATCCGAGGGGTTTATTGACTTTTAAGGCCAATCGCGGGCAAGCCCGCTCCCACATTTTGGATGTGCCCACCTATCAAAGGCGGAAACTGGCTTGCCGGTGATAGCGACGCCACAGACAGCAAAGCCTTTAATGCAGCCGCTTACGGCACATCAACTTGGCCAACTTCGCCGTATCCGGCCGCTCGACAATGCCTTTTTCGGTCACGATCACATCAATCAGATCGGCCGGGGTGACGTCGAACACAGGATTAAGGGCAGCCACATCCAACCGCTGCCCCATAACATCCAGCAACTCGCCGGGATCACGCTCTTCCAGGGCGACGTCATCGCCAGTGGCCATCATCAAATCGAGTGTCGAGCTTGGCGCCACCACCATGAAGCGTACGCCATGGTGCATGGCACAGACGGCCAGCTGATACGTACCGATCGTACTGACCACATCACCGTTGGCCGCAATGCAGTCGGCGCCGACAATCACCCAGGTCACGCCCTTGGTCTTGAGAATATGCGCGCCGGCCGAGTCAGCATTTACCGTGACCGCAATACCGTCTGCCGCCAACTCCCACGCCGTCAGCCGCGAACCTTGCAGCCAGGGGCGGGTTTCATTGACATAGACATGCTCGACCAAGCCCTCCAGGAAGGCCGCGCGAATCACCCCGAGGGCCGTGCCGACACCGCCGGTGGCCAAGGCGCCGGCATTGCCATGGGTCAGGATCGCCTGGGCATTGCCCTGATGCTTGCGAATCCGATCAAGGCCCAATTGGGCCATGACGAGGTTGGCTTCCCGGTCGCTTTCATGAATCGCGATGGCTTCGGCTTCCAGCACGGCCAGCGGGTCGGCGGATTTCTTCACGCGGTCCAGGCGATCGCGCATGCGCTTCAAGGCCCAGAACAGGTTCGACGCCGTCGGGCGACTATCAGCCAGTAACGCGTAGTCTTCTTCCCACGCCGCCTGCCAGTCAGCCCCTTCGGCGATCCGTTCACGCGCGGCGAGCACCAGACCATAGGCGGCGCTGATGCCGATTGCAGGTGCCCCGCGCACCACCATGGCCCGAATGGCGTCAGCCACTTCAGCCGCGGTGGCGCAGACCACCCAGGTTTCCCGGGACGGCAAGGCACGCTGATCGAGCAGGTGCAGTGCGCCATCACGCCATTCGATGGCCTTCACTTTCTCTGCCGCTAACAGTCGGTCGCGCATCCCTTACCCCGCACTCATGAACAAAAGCCGCCGATTATAGCGATCCGCCAGCCAGGACGCTCGGGTATACTTCGCCCTTCTTTTATAGCTGCCCGAGAAGAAGCCTGCGATGACCTCCACTGCCGCCCCGCTCGACCTGTTGCTGCTGCCCACCTGGCTGGTACCTGTCGAACCTGCCGGCGTGGTGCTCAAGGAACATGGCCTGGGCATCCGCGATGGGCGCATTGCCTTTATCGGCCCGCGGGCTGCGGCCTTGAAGCTGACGGCCAGCGAGGTGCGCGAGCTGCCGGGCATGTTGCTCAGCCCCGGCTTGATCAATGCCCACGGCCACGCCGCGATGAGCCTGTTTCGCGGCCTGGCCGACGACCTGCCGCTGATGACCTGGCTGGAAAAGCACATCTGGCCCGCCGAGGCCAAATGGGTCGATGAAGCCTTCGTGCGCGACGGCACCGACCTGGCCATCGCCGAGCAGCTCAAAGGTGGCATCACCTGCTTTTCCGACATGTACTTCTACCCCAAGGTCGCCAGCGACTGCGTGCACAACAGCGGTATGCGCGCGCAAATCGCAATTCCGATCCTCGACTTCCCGATTCCCGGCGCCAGCAGCGCCGATGAGGCCATTCGCCAGGGCGTGGAACTGTTCGGCGACCTCAAGCACCACCCGCGCATCAAGATCACCTTCGGCCCCCACGCGCCATACACCGTGTGCGATGAAAACCTGGAAAAAATCCGCGTGATCGCCGAAGAACTCGACGCGTCCATCCACATGCACGTGCACGAAACCGCCTTCGAGGTGCAGCAGGCCGTCGAGCGGACCGGTGAACGCCCACTGGCGCGCCTGGGTCGCCTCGGCCTGCTCGGCCCGCGCTTCCAGGCCGTACACATGACCCAAATCAGCGAGGATGACCTGGCTTTGCTGGTAGAAAGCAACACCAGTGTCATCCATTGCCCGGAATCGAACCTGAAACTGGCCAGCGGCTTTTGCCCGGTGGAGCGTCTGTGGCAGGCTGGCGTGAATGTGGCGATCGGCACCGACGGTGCCGCCAGCAACAATGACCTGGACTTGCTGGGCGAAACCCGTACCGCAGCGATGCTGGCCAAGGCCGTTGCCGGCTCGGCCACCGCGCTGGATGCCCACCGCGCCCTGCGCATGGCCACACTCAACGGTGCGCGATCCATGGGCCTGGAGGCCGAGATCGGCTCGCTGGAGGTCGGCAAGGCTGCCGATATCGTGGCCTTTGATCTTTCGGGGCTGGCGCAACAACCGATCTACGATCCGGTCTCACAGCTTATATATGCCACCGGACGCGATTGTGTGAAACACCTTTGGGTCGCCGGCAAGCAGTTGCTCGACAACCGGCAATTGACCCGCATGGATGAGCCACAGTTGACCGCCACGGCCATTGCCTGGGGCCAACGGATCAGCGGGCACAGCGAATAACGCAGGGTTTGAACCTACGCTTCAACACCTGCAAACCGATTTATCAGATTTAGAGGATTTACCATGAGCAACGTCGACCACGCTGAAATCGCCAAATTCGAAGCCCTTGCCCACCGCTGGTGGGACCGCGAAAGCGAGTTCAAACCCCTGCACGACATCAACCCGCTGCGGGTCAACTGGATTGACGAACGGGTTAACCTGGCCGGCAAGAAGGTGCTCGACGTCGGTTGCGGCGGCGGCATTCTCAGCGAGGCGATGGCCCAGCGCGGCGCCACCGTCATGGGCATCGACATGGGCGAAGCCCCGCTGGCCGTGGCCCAGTTGCACCAACTGGAATCCGGCGTGAGCGTGGAATACCGCCAGATCACCGCCGAAGCCCTGGCCGAAGAAATGCCCGAGCAGTTCGACGTGGTCACCTGCCTTGAAATGCTCGAGCACGTGCCGGACCCGTCTTCGGTGATTCGCGCGTGCTTTCGCATGGTCAAGCCGGGCGGCCAGGTGTTCTTCTCCACCATCAACCGCAACCCCAAGGCCTACCTGTTCGCGATCATCGGCGCCGAATACATCATGAAGCTGCTGCCGCGTGGCACCCACGACTTCAAGAAATTCATCCGCCCGTCCGAGCTGGGTGCCTGGAGCCGTCAGGCCGGGCTGACCGTCAAAGACATCATCGGCCTGACCTACAACCCGCTGACCAAGCACTACAAGCTGGCCAGCGACGTGGACGTCAACTACATGATCCAGACCCTGCGCGAGGAGTAAGCCTGTGAAGTTGCGAGCGGTTCTCTTCGACATGGACGGTACCTTGCTGGACACCGCGCCGGACTTCATCGCGATCTGCCAGGCCATGCGCGCCGATCGCGGCCTGGCGCCGATCAACGACCAGCACATCCGCGATGAAATCTCCGGCGGGGCACGGGCGATGGTTGCCGTGACCTTCTCGATGGACCCCGAATCCCCTGGTTTTGAAGCGCTGCGCCTGGAGTTTCTGGAGCGCTATCTCAAGGGCTGCGCCATCCACAGCAAACTGTTCGACGGCATGGCCGAGTTGCTGGAAGACATCGAGAAATCCAAGCTGGTCTGGGGTGTGGTCACCAACAAACCGTTGCGCTTTGCCGAACCGATCATGCAGCAACTGGGCCTGGCCGAGCGTTCCGCGCTACTGATCTGCCCGGACCACGTGAAGAACAGCAAGCCGGACCCGGAGCCGCTGATCCTGGCGTGCAAGATGCTCGACCTGGACCCGGCCAGCGTGCTGTTCGTGGGCGATGACTTGCGTGATATCGAGTCCGGCCGTGACGCCGGCACGCGCACTGCCGCGGTCACGTTCGGCTACATCCACCCGGACGACAACCCACGCAACTGGGGCGCCGATGTCGTGGTGGATCACCCGTTGGAACTGCGCAAGGTGCTGGATAACGCACTGTGCAGTTGCTGATTGCTCACCGGTCCTGCTGACCTATGAAGACCCGATGTGGGAGGGGGCTGGCGCCCGATAGCGGTAGGTCAGTGATTGATACAGGGCCTGACACTCTGCAATCGGGAGCAAGCACCCTCCCACATTAGGATTTGTGTACTGTTCTTGGTTCAGTGTTTGTAAACCTACTGAACTCTGTCGAGGCTATTTATGTTTGATTACTCCGCACGTCCAGAACTGCTCAAAGGCCGCGTGATCCTGGTAACCGGCGCCGGTCGCGGGATTGGCGCGGCGGCGGCAAAAACCTACGCCGCCCATGGCGCCACTGTGCTGTTGCTGGGCAAGACCGAAGCCAACCTGGCCGAGGTGTACGACGCGATCGAAGCCGCCGGCCAACCGCAACCGGTGGTGATTCCGTTCAACCTGGAGACCGCCCTGCCCCATCAATACGATGAGCTGGCCGCGATGATCGAAAAAGAATTCGGCCGCCTCGACGGCCTGCTGCACAACGCCTCGATCATCGGCCCACGCACGCCGATCGAGCAGTTGTCCGGTGAGAATTTCATGCGCGTGATGCACGTCAACGTCAACGCGATGTTCATGCTGACCAGCACGCTGTTGCCGCTGCTCAAGCTGTCCCAGGATGCCTCGGTGGTGTTCACCTCCAGCAGCGTCGGGCGCAAGGGCCGGGCGTACTGGGGCGCTTATGGCGTGTCGAAGTTTGCCACTGAAGGCCTGATGCAAACCCTGGCCGACGAGCTCGAAGACGTGGCCTCGGTACGCTCCAACAGCATCAACCCGGGCGGTACCCGCACCAGCATGCGCGCCCAGGCGTACCCCGGTGAAAACCCGATGGAGCGGCCAGCGCCGGAAGAGATCATGCCGGTTTACCTCTACCTGATGGGCCCGGACAGTGCCGGGATCAATGGGCAGGCGTTTGATGCGCAGTAAAACCTGACACAGCACAAATCAAACGGTGGAACCGGGTTTAAGTGGGAGCTGGCTTGCCTGCGATGGCATCCCCGCGGTGTATCTGACATACCGAGTTGATGCCATCGCAGGCAAGCCAGCTCCCACATTGGTTTGCGGTGTATCTGGGCGTTTAGTTTTTCACCACGTCCTCAAGGGTAAAGCGCCCCAGCGGGTTTTGCAGGAAGTTACTCACATTCTTGCGTGAGATGTTGATGTACGGGCTGTAGTACAGATCAATCCAGTTCACATCCTGTTTCGCCAGTTTCTGCAACTCCACATACATCTGCTCGCGCTTGACCGGGTCGGCCTCGATCCGCGCGGCCGCCACCAGGTCCTTGACCTTGTCATTCTTGTAGCGGGTCATGTAGTTCTGGTTGGTGTCATGGCCGAGTACGAACGTGGTTTTCTGGTCCGGGTCGAGAATGTCGTTGGTCCAGTACATCACTGAAATGTCGTACTCACCGTCCACCAGCATCTGCCAACTTTGCGTCGGGTCGACTTTCTGCAGGTTGGCGGTCACGCCGACCTTGGCCAACTGGTCCTTGATGATCACCGCAATCTGCTCATCCGCTTCGTTGCCGGCGTTGACCACGTAGTTGAGCTTCAAATCCTTGGCCCCGGCCTCCTCCAGCAGTTTCTTGGCGGCGGTCGGGTCATACGGGCGCTGCAGGTTGTTGGCATAGTGGAACAGCGAGCCTTTCGGGATGTAGGAATAGGCCACGGTGCCCTGACCGTAAGTCGCAGTCTTCACCAGCGATTGTTTGTCGATGGCCATGTCCAGCGCCTCGCGCACCGGCTGCTTGGCCAGCAGACCGTGGGCGTGGTTGATCAGCAGGTGATCTTCGCGGGTGGACGGGTCGGAGTGGATCACCACGTTTTTATCTTTCTTCAGTTCTTCCACGCGGGAGAACGGCACGAAGATCGCCGTGTCGAGTTCGTTGTTCTGCACCATGCGCATGCGCGTGTTGTCGTCCGTCACGGAGACCCACTCCACGCCATCCAGGCTGACGTTCTTGGCCTGCCAGAAGTTCGGGTTCTTTTTCAGGATGACGCGATCGCCCTTGCGCCACTCCTCGACGGTGAACGCGCCGGACGTCACCGGGTTTTCCGAGTAGGCGTCTTCGCCCATTTTGGTCATGGCTTTTTCCGACAGGATCGATACCGTCGGCGAGGCCAATTGCGAGAGGAACGCAACGGCCGGGGTTTTCAGGGTGACCACCAGCGTTTGCGGGTCGGCAGCCTTGGCCGTGTTGATCAGGCTGAACGGATCGCTCCACAGCGAGGCCTTGTTATCGCGGATGCGCAACAGGCTGAACGCGGCGTCGGCGGCGGTGATCGGCGAGCCATCGGAGAACGTCGCCTCACGCAGCTTGAAGGTGTAGGTCAGGCCATCCTTGGAGATCTCCCAGCTTTCTGCCAGGCCCGGCTCCATCTTAGTGCCCAGGTTATCCACGCGCACCAGGGTGTCGTAGACGTTGGCGAACACCCAGGTGTCGCGGTTTTGCGCGCTTTTGATCGGATCGAAGGTGGTGCTGTCTTCACGGCAGCCGATGGTCAGCACGCCAGCGGCGTGTGCCAACCCGGCAGTGAGGGACCACGCGGTCAATGTAGCTGCGGCGAGCAACTTCAAGTGGCGGGATTGCATGTCATAACTCCTTGTTCATGAATGGCAGAAAGGGTCAAAGGTGCTTCAAGCACGCAACTGTATCGATGCTCGTGCAGGAAATGAGTAGGCGGCAACACCACGGAACACATCGTCCGGGCATAGCGGCAACGCGGGTGAAAGGCGCAACCTGCGGGCACATTCAACGGGCTCGGCGGCTCACCCGGCAACGGCTCTGCTGGCAAGGGCCGACGCGGATCAATCTCGGGAATCGCCTCGATCAGCGCCGCCGTGTAAGGATGGCGCGGTGCGGTAAACACCGCCTCCACCGGCCCTTCCTCAACGATTTTGCCCAGGTACATCACCGCCACGCGGTCGCACAGGCGGCGCACGATGGCCAGGTCATGGGCGATAAACAGAATCGCCAGGTTCATGCGCTGTTGCAGTTCCAGCAACAGGTTGATGATCTGGCCCTGAATCGACACATCCAATGCCGCCACGCACTCATCGGCGATGATCAAGCGCGGCTCCACCGCCAGCGCCCGAGCGATACCGACACGCTGGCATTGGCCACCACTGAGTGAACCGGGTTTGCGGCTGGCCAACTCGGGGCGCAGGCCGACCAGTTCGAGCAATTCATGCACGCGCTGGGGAATTTGCTCTGGCGCGGCTTTGCGGTGCACCCGCAGCACTTCGGCAAGCGTTTCGCCAAGGGTGTGGCGCGGGTTCAGGGCGGCGTAAGGGTCCTGGAAAATCATCGCGGTTTCATGGCGCAGGCGAGCGATGTCGATAGCGCTGCCATGGGCCATGTCGACGCCATCGAACAACACCTGCCCGGCGCTGATCGGGTTGAGGTGCAAAATTGCCCGGCCCAGAGTGCTTTTGCCACTGCCGGATTCGCCCACCAGGCCCAGGGTCTCACCGGCGGCGAGGGTCAGCGACACCCCGTTCACCGCCCTCACCCACTGTTTTTTCAGGCCGAACAAACCGCTGCCGGACGCCGCAAAGCGCACCTCCAGGTCCTTGATCTGCAACAGGCTCATGGGCGGCCTCCCAAGGGATAGTGACACGCCACCCGCGCGCCTTCCGGCAGCCGCTCGGTGCACAAGGCGCCCACCTGCGGGCAGCGCGGGTTGAACCGGCAACCGGCGGGCAAGGCATCCAGCAACGGCGGCTGGCCAGCAATGGTGCGCAGCAAGGCGTGACCGCCGCTGTGGGCGGGCTGGCAATCGATCAGGCCGGCGGTGTACGGGTGCTGTGGATGGGCCAGCACGTCGTGCTTGCTGCCGTGTTCACAGAGGCGCCCGGCATACATCACCGCGATCGAGTCACAGGTTTGCGCCACGACGCCGAGGTCGTGGGTGATCATGATCATCGACAGGCCACGCTGGTCGCGCAGGTCCAGCAACAGGCGCAGGATTTGCGCCTGCACGGTCACATCCAGCGCGGTGGTCGGCTCGTCGGCAATCAGCACTTTCGGGTTGCAGCCAAGGGCCACGGCGATCATTGCCCGCTGACGCATGCCGCCGGAAAACTCGTGAGGGTAGTTGTCGACTCGCGCCTTGGGATCGGGAATCCCGACCTGGCGCAGCACCTCGATGGCGAGCAGGCGTGCGTCTTTTTTTGACGCGCCTTGATGCAGCCGAATACCTTCGGCGATCTGCTCGCCGATACGCATCAGCGGGTCAAGATGGCTGCTGGGGTTCTGGAAGATCATGCCCAGTTGCCCGCCCCGCACCGCACGCATACCAGGATCATCCAGTTGCAATAGATCGCGACCGGCCAGGCGCACGGCACCGCCTTGTACGCGCAGATTGGCCGACGGCAACAGGCGCATCAGGCCGCGACAGGCCAGGGTCTTGCCCGAGCCACTCTCGCCGACCAGGCCGAGGATTTCGCCTTCGGCCAGGTCGAAGGACACCCGGTCAACCAGGGTGACATCACGCCCGGCGTTATGGGCGATCACGCTGAGGTCCTGCACTTGAAGCAGGCTCATGATCGATCCCCCAACACTTGCGCCACGCCATCGGCCAACAGGCTGAAACCCATGGCCAGGGTGACGATGGCCAGCCCCGGAAAGGTGCAAATCCACCAGGCGGTGGTGATGAACGCCTGCCCTTCGGCCACCATCGTGCCCCACTCGGCCGTCGGCGGTTGCACACCCAGGCCCAGGTAGCTCACGGCGGCGCCGTTGAGCAGCACCAGCACCGCGTCGGACATGGAAAACACGATCGAGCCAAACATCGCGTTGGGCAACAAATGCCGGAACAGAATGCGCCCGTGGCCAAAGCCCAGGCTCTTGGCGGCCAGGGCGAAGTCGCTCTCCTTGAGCACCAGGATCTGTGAGCGGATCAGCCGCGCATACGACACCCAGCCCACCAGCGCCATGGCGATATAGAAGCTCTTCAAGCCCGGGCCGAGAATGGCCATGATCGCCAGCATCAGCACCAGGAACGGGAACGCGAGAATCACATCGATCACGCGCATGCAGACGCTGTCGAAACGACCGCCCATGTAGCCGGAGACGGCGCCGACGAAGGTGCCGATCATGAACGGGAAGATCACGCCGATGATGGCCAGTTGCAAGTCGATGCGCGCGCCCCAGACCACCCTCGAAAGGATGTCCCTGCCGTAGTTATCCGTGCCGAACGGATGGGCCATGCTGGGGGCCAACAAGCTGATATCGGTGTTTTGCGCAACCGGGTCAAACGGCGCTACCCACGGCGCAACCAGTGCCAGGGCAAGCCAGGCCAACACAATCAACAGCCCCCACGCAGCGGTCAGTCGACCGTCGCGAAAACCAAAACGCAGGCGCAAACGCCACGGGGCAATCAGTGGGCGGCTGCTCATTGCATGTTCACCCGTGGGTCGAGGGCCACCGTGACCACGTCGGCGACGAAGTTGACCACCACCGTCGCACACGCCAGCACCATGGCCACGCCCTGCACCACCATGTAGTCACGGGTGAAGATGCCGCGCACCAGCAATTGGCCGATGCCAGGAATCGCGAACAGGCTTTCAATGACCACGGTGCCGCTGATCAACCAACCGATATTCACCGCCAGCAGGTTGACCGCCGGTACCAGGGAGTTGGGCAGCACGTGGCGACGGAACACGGCGGCCTCCGGCAGCCCGCGTGCCCGGGCGGCGGTGACATGGTCGGCCTGCAACTCCATCAGCATGCTCGCACGCAGGTTACGGACCAACACCGCCGACAGCGCCAGGGCGATGGTCAAACAGGGCAGCAGCATATGGTGAGCCTTATCCAGCCAGCTGCGCCCGTAGCCGGACACCGGGAACAGGCCCCACTTCACGCTCAGCAACAAAATCAACATCAGGCCCAGCCAGAACGCCGGCATGCCCAGGCCAACCGTGGTGAACACGCGGATCAGGTTGTCTGCCCAGCCGCCTTTATTGCGCGCCGCCACCGTCGCCAGCGGCAGCGCAATCAACAGCGCGAGCAGCACACTGCCGAGCACCAGCACCAGGGTCGGTTCGATCCGCGTGACAATCAGCTTCAAAGCGTCAACCTTGTACAGCAGCGACTGGCCGAGATCGCCCTTGAGCAGGTTCTTGAGGAAGTAGAAATACTGCAGCCACAACGGTTGATCCAGGCCGTACTGGGCGCGGATTTTCAGCAACGCATCCGGGGTACTGCGTGAACCCAGCAAGGCGCGCGCCGGGTCACCGGGGATCGAACGCACCAGCACAAAGGTGATCAGGCTGATGCCAAACAACACCGGCAGCAATTGCAGCGGCCGGGACAGCACAAAACGGTAACGCGCCAGGTTCATCCGTCAGCCTCGATGGCGAGCGAGGAAGTCCAGCAGCACCGGGAAGTACGCCTGGGGTTCCTCATAAAAGGGCATGTGGCTGCTGTTCGGAAACACCTGTAATTCGGCATGCCTGGCGGCCAGCTTCATGCGATGGGCGCAGGCCGGCGTGAGTTCATCATGCTGACCCGTGGTGATCAGTATTGGCATCTTGAAGTCAGCCATTTCGGGGATGCGGTTCCAATCCTTGAGGTTACCGATATACAGGAATTCGTTGGGGCCCTGCATGGCTTCGTAGGGGCCCATGTTCCAGTCGCCGAGGGAGCGCTTGACCGGCTCCGGCCATTCGTCCAGACGGCAGACGTGACGGTAGTTGAGCAAGGTAATCGCGGCCTGGTACTGCGGATGGTCCAGGGTGCCCATGGCTTCATGACGCTGCATCATGGCCACGGTTTCACTGCCGAGGGCACCGCGCAGGCGCTCGAGCTCCTGGGACAGGTGCGGAATGTCGCCGACGGTGTTTTCGAGGATCAGGCTTTTCAGTGCGTTGGGGTAATGGATGGCGTATTCGATGCCCAGCCAGCCGCCCCAGGAATGCCCCAGCAAGTGCACGCGACCGAGGCCCAGTGCACGGCGCACGGTCTCAACTTCTTCGACATAACGGCTGATTTCCCACAAGGAAACATCAGTCGGTCTGGCTGATGCGCCGGTGCCAAGCTGGTCGAATGCAACCACTCGCAGGTTATGGTCTTTGAGCCAGCCATGGGCGTCGCGCAAGTAGTCACACGGCAAGCCTGGGCCGCCATTGAGACACAACAGCACCTCATCGCCGTCGCCAAAGCTGTAGGCCACGACGTTATGGCCGTCGACTTGCACGTTGTACTGCTGGTCGGGGGCAGTTTCACGCCACATGCTTACATTCCTTGTGTTGGATCGGCCGGGTAGTCAGCGGCCGTTTATGTGGCCAACACTACCGAGGATGCCGTGCGTCCATAACCTAGTATTTCTTATAGGTTTGGCCTGGCAGTCCTTCGCCGGGGCGTGGCATTCTACTTGCCGCAAGTCGAGATTCAAATGAATTCGGGAGCAGAACGGATGCTGGCCAAGCTAACCGCCTTCAATAACCGTCTGATGCCAGGCAGGAGCCTGGAGGAACAGATGGACAACACGTTTATCCTCGCCCAACAATTGGGTTTCGATGCGCTGGTGTACGACTACACGCCAGTGCCCATCGACCAGGACGGTTCACTGATCACGCCGTCGGTGCTGGAGCTGCGCAACACGCCGCCGGACTGGCACGCGTTATGGTGCCGCGAAGGGTTTTACCAGATCGATCCGGTGCAACACCTGGCCCTGAGCACGGTGTCGCCGTTTGTCTGGTCCTATGAAGCAAAAGCCCAGACCGCACTGCAAAAAATCATCGACCCCTGCCATGCGCCGGTGTCCACTTACCTGCATGAACGCCAACTGACCTGCGGGGTCAGCGTGCCCATCCATCTGCCGCGCGGCGGTTTCGCCTCACTGACCGGCCTGCGTACCGGCAACGCCAGCACGGTATTGAATGATGCCCAGCAGACCCTGGCGGATTTCAGCCTGATTACCCATGCCTTGCAGGAAGCGGCCTACCCGTTGTTCAGCAAAGAGCTACGGACCTACCCGCATATTCATCTGACCAAACGCGAGCGCGAATGCCTGAAATGGGCCGCCGAAGGCTTGACCGCCGCCGAAATCGCCGCGCAATTGAGCCGTTCACTGGCGGTGGTCACCCTGCACCTGGCCTCGGCAATGCACAAACTGGGGGCCAAAAACCGCGTCCAGGCGGTGGTCCGCGCCACCCATTACCGCTTGCTGGAAGATTGAACCGTCGGAAAAACCTAGCTGTTTTGCTAGTTACTTAAACGTTGCGTGCCGACTATCGTAGCCCTGATCCTTTTTTTCAGAGCAGGGTACGAAATGGAATTCATCGAGAAGATGCGCGAAGGCTATGCGGCCTTCGGCGCCTACCAGACTTGGTACCGCGTCACCGGCGACCTGACCACCGGCCGTACACCGTTGGTGATCATCCACGGCGGCCCTGGTTGCACCCATGACTATGTCGACGCGTTCAAGGACGTTGCCGCCAGCGGTCATGCGGTTATCCACTACGACCAACTGGGCAATGGCCGCTCCACACACCTACCGGAAAAAGATGCGTCTTTCTGGACCATCGAGCTGTTCCTCGCAGAGCTGAACAACCTGCTGGACCACCTGCAGATCAGCGACAATTACGCGATCCTCGGGCAATCCTGGGGCGGCATGCTCGGCAGCGAGCACGCGATTCTGCAACCCAAAGGCCTGCGCGCATTCATCCCGGCCAACTCGCCGACGTGCATGCGTACCTGGGTCAGCGAAGCCAACCGCCTGCGCCAACTGTTGCCTGAAGGCGTGCATGAAACCCTGCTCAAACACGAACAGGCCGGTACCTACCAAGACCCGGAATACCTCGCCGCCTCGCGGGTTTTCTATGACCAGCACGTGTGCCGCGTCATCCCGTGGCCGGAAGAAGTGGCGCGCACCTTCGCGGCGGTGGATTCGGACCCGACGGTGTACCACGCCATGAGCGGCCCGACGGAGTTCCATGTGATCGGCAGCTTGAAGGACTGGAACGTGATTGGCCGGCTGTCGGCGATCAATGTGCCCACCCTGGTGATCTCCGGCCGGCACGACGAAGCCACGCCATTGGTGGTTAAACCGTTCCTGGATGAGATCGCGGACGTGCGTTGGGCGCTGTTTGAAGACTCCAGCCACATGCCCCATGTGGAAGAACGCCAGGCGTGCATGGGGACCGTGGTGAAGTTTCTGGATGAGGCCTGCTCGGTGCCGCACCCGGCACTCAAAGCGGGTTGAGATCCTGCTAGCTGTATTTAGCTATCTTTTTTTACGGGTTGTCGGGGGCGCTGAGTACATATCCGTTGTTTGGGTCACGGCCGCAATGGGTTCCGCCCTTACGGCGGGTCACTTTGGAAAAGCCCCAAAGTAACCAAAGGGCTCTTGCCCCACCACTCGGCACCTCGCCTGGGCTCGGTGTGCCCTCACGCAGGCTTTGGACCGTGGGCCGCCGCCATGGGCCATCCTTGGCCCATCGCGGCTAAACCGGCGTCCTGCCGGTTTACCCACGCTCCAAAGCCTGCGTTCGGCCAGCGTGGTTAACGGGGCGCCTAAGATCAAGATCAAAGTCAAAAGCAAAGCACGGCGGCCTGACAGCCGACCTGAGTGGTTAGATCAAAAGCACAAGCGAAGTGGTGTGTCAGTTGATGGAGTGGGTGACTGGCACACCGCATTCGCGAGCAAGCCCGCTCCCACATTTGGAACCCATTTCATCCGGTAAACGTGGTGTTGCTGTGCTCTTGCCCTGCTTTTGCTTCTACCACTCAGGTCGGCTGTCAGGCCGCCGTGCTCTGCTTTTGATCTGCTGTTGATCTTGATCTGACAGGCCCCGTTAACCACGCTGGCCGAACGCAGGCTTGAATCCGTGGGTAACCCGGCAGGACGCCGGGTTAGCCGCACTGGGCCAAGGATGGCCCATTGCGGCGGCCCACGGATTCAAGCCGGAGTGAGGGCATGCCGAGCCTAAGCGAGGCACCGAGTGGTGGGGCAAAGCGTTTTTTGGTTACTTTTTTAGGCGTTTGTAAAAAAGTGACCCGCTGTAAGAGCGGAACCCATAGCCGCCGTTACCGCACCAACGGATATATACCCAACCCACCGAAACGCCCCACAGGCCCAGAGCACCCCAAAGCGCTGCGTAAAGACCTATGCCCATGGCAAGCAAACCACCTCCCACCGTTCAGACTTCAGTGGTCTCAGGCTTTACGGACTTCCTGGGCACCTCAGCCACCACCGGAATCTCCTTCCCTTCAGCATCAAACATCTTACCGCCGCTGAAGTAATCCCCATCGCGCAATGCCGCCACATCGTGGAAGTACACACTGCGCTCAGTCCCCGCCACAAACACCGACTGCTGGTCCGAGTTGCCAGCGGTAAAGTGGTTAAACGCCAGATTCAACAGGATCGCCATGATCGCCGACGAACTGATCCCCGAATGGAAAATCGTCGCGAACCAGGTTGGGAAGTGATCGTAAAAGGTCGGTGCGGCGATGGGGATCATGCCGAAACCGATGCTCGTCGCGACGATGATCAGGTTCATGTTGTTGCGGTAATCCACCTTGGACAGCGTGCGAATACCACTGGCCGCCACCGTGCCAAACAGCACAATCCCGGCACCGCCCAGCACCGATGTCGGCACTGCCGCAATCACCCGGCCCATGAAGGGCAGCAGGCCGAGCACGACCAGGAACACCCCGCCCGTTGCCACCACAAACCGACTCTTCACCCCGGTCACCGCCACCAGGCCGACGTTCTGGGCAAACGCACTCTGGGTGAATGAGCCGAAGATCGGCGCGAACATGCTCGATAGCATATCGGCGCGCAAGCCGTTACCGAGGCGCTTGGAATCGACCTTGGTATCGATGATCTCCCCCACCGCCAGAATGTCCGCCGAGGTTTCCACCAAGGTCACCATCACCACGATGCACATGGAAATGATCGCCGCCACATGAAAGGTCGGCACGCCGAAATGAAAGGGTGTGGGGAAACCGAACATCGGCCCCTGGGTCACCCCGGAGAAATCCGCCATGCCGAGGAACACCGCAATCACGGTGCCAATCACCATGGCCAGCAGGATCGACAAACGCGAGATCGTCGCGCTGCCGATCTTGCTCAGCAGCAACACCAGCACCAGCGTCAGTGCAGCCAGGCCGATGTTCGCCATGCTGCCGAAATCCGCCGCACGGCTATTGCCGCCCATGGCCCAGCGTGCCGCCACGGGCATCAATGTGAGGCCGATGGTGGTGATCACGATGCCGGTCACCAGCGGCGGGAAGAACTTGGTGATCCGTGAGAACACCGGCGTAATCAGTAAGCCGATAAACGACGCGGCCATCACCGCCCCGAGAATCGCCGGCACCCCGCCGGCACCATCGCTGCCGACAATCGCCACCATGGTTGCCACACCGGCAAACGACACACCCTGCACCAGCGGCAACTGGCAGCCAAAAAACGGCAAGCCCAGGGTTTGCAGCAGCGTGGCCAGGCCACCGGCGAACAGCGATGCGGCGATCAACAGGCCGATATCCGCCGGCGACAAACCGGCCGCCTGGCCGACGATCAACGGTACAGCGACGATGCCGCCGTACATGGTGAGCACATGCTGCAGGCCGTAAGCCATGTTGGCCGCGACGCCGAGATTCTCATCTTCTGGCCGTTGCGGTGACGCCTTCGGGATAGTCATGGTGAGGGGTTCTCTGTTTTTGTTGTGCGAGCACTGTATGCAATGTTTGGACTGCGTGTCCATAGAGTTGTATACAATCAATCGAACAAGATACCCTCCGTCGGCGTTACAAAAACAATTCGGCCGTCATGAGCCAGAACGCCAAAGGACCTGAAACAATGAAAAAGGCATTACAGGGCGCAACCGTTGCATTGACCCTTCTCGGCGGCGGGGAGGCTGTCGCGGTGGAATGGATGAACAACAGCGTAGGGTTTCGCTACGGCCAACACTTCACCAATCCGAATAACCCCGACGATTTCAGCAAGCGCATCTACAGCTTTACCCACGCCAGCGGCTACCGCTACGGCAGCAACTACCTGAACCTTGATGTGTTCCTGTCCGACAGCCATGACCCGCGCAAGGGCACCGACCGGGGTGGCAGCGAGGTCTACGCGGTGTATCGACACCAGTTGTATGCCTCACGGGTCCTGGATGTGCCGCTGGGCACCGGGCTGATCAAGGACTACGCCCTGACGCTGGGCTTTGACGCCAACCGCAACAACAACGCTGCTTCAGCGAAAAAGCGCGCACTCGTCATCGGCCCGACCTTGAAGTTCAACACTGTCGGCGTGCTGGACCTGAGCCTGATGTACTACAAAGAAAGGAACCACACCGGCATCCCCGGCGCACGCGAGTCGAATCACACCTTCGACGACACCTACATGCTCAACCTGACGTGGCTGCGCCCCTTTGAAATCGCCAACCACGCGGCGAAATTCCAGGGATTTATCAATTACGTCGGGGACAAGGGCGAGGACTACCATGGCCGCGACACCGCGCCGGAAACCCTGATGCGCACCGCGCTGATGGTGGCGGTGCGGCCCGGTAAAAGCGTGAAGCCGAACCTGTATCTCGGGGTGGGTTATGAATACTGGCACAACAAGTTTGGCGTGGATGGCGGGCTGGGCACGCGGACATCGACGCCGACGGTGAATATGGAAGTGACGTTCTAGCACGGGAGAAACCGAATCAAACTGTGGGAGCTGGCTTGCCTGCGATGCGGTCAACTCGATACATCAGGAGCACCGAGTCGATACAATCGCAGCGGTTCGACGGTCCGACAAGCCAGCTCCCACATCAGCTCAGGCGTTTGCGAGTTCCGAGTTGTCTGCCTTCGGTCGCGCCAGCCAGTAACCCAACACGGCCAATGGCGCGGTGGCGAGCATCACGATCACGGTGATCAGCAACGGCTGGTCGATCATCGACGACACCAGCAAGCTGCTCAGAAAGCACAGCCCCAGTTGCAGGGTGTTCTGCAGCGCAGCGGCCTTGCCGGAATTTTCCGCAAAGGGCATCAGCGCATTCGCCACCACGATGGGGTAGCTCGCACCGTTGACCAAGGCCATCAGGCAGAAGGGAATCAGCAAGGTGGTCAGGGTCGGCACGGTCAGGGTCGCGACCAGGTACAACGCCACCATGCTGATGCAATAAGCCACCAGCAACCACGGCAGCAAGACTTTGCCCTGGCAGTGCTGCAACGCGCTGCGGCAACTGTAGCCGCCCACCAGAAAGGCCAAGGTCGGCAATACGTAGCTAAGGCCAATGTCGTTCGGGCTGTAGCCCATATCGCCGAGGATGAAGGGCGACGCGGTCAGCCAGGCGAAGAAACTTGCCGAGCACGCGGCGAAGATCATCACGTTGCCGGTAAACACGCGGGAGGTCAGCAACTGCCCGTAACCGAGGCGCGAAGGTTCGCCCTCTTCTGCCCGACGTTTCGGCATCTTGCGCAGGAACAACGTCGGCAGCAGCAACAGCAGCGACACGCCCAGCAACACCCCGAAGATCGCCTGCCAACCCAAGTGATTCAACACCATCGCGCCCAGCAGCGGCGCCAGGGCCGGCGACAGCGACATCAGCGGCATGATGCTGGCGAACACGCGATGGGCCTTGTCGGCCGGGTAGCGGTCAATCACCAGCGCTTGCCAACTGACCGCGGCAGAACACACGCCAATCGCCTGCATAAAGCGCAGCGCCAACAGTTGCGGCGCCGTTTCGACCCAGAACATGCCCAGGCAACCCAACACAAACAGGCTCAAGCCCGTCACCAGGATCGGCTTGCGCCCCAGGCGGTCGGACAACGGCCCCCACAGCAACTGCCCCACCGCGAAGCCGGCGAGAAAAATGCTCAAGCTGGCGCCCACCGCGCCCGCACCAATCTGCAACTGCTCGCCCATTGCGCCGAACGCCGGCAAGTACATGTCCATGGCGAGATAACCGAGCATGCTCAGCCCCGCCAGATACCAAGTGAAGCCAAAAGAATTTTTCATTGAAGCCTTGTTAATCCTGCCATCAAACTATTTGCTGACTGGCGCTCATTATGAAGCTGACAGTTTCTGTGTGAAGCGATAATAATTGGACACTCTTATCAAATATTTTGAAGGCAGCGCTAATGTGGTCTGAATACTCGCTGGACGTCGTGGATGCCGTGGCCCGCCACGGCAGCTTCAGCGCCGCCGCGCAGGAACTGCATCGCGTACCGTCGGCCATCAGCTACACGGTGCGCCAGCTTGAGGAATGGCTGGCGGTGCCGTTGTTTGTGCGGCGCCATCGCGACGTAGAACTGACCCCGGCCGGCCGTTTATTTATAGATGAAGCCCGCGGCGTGATGAAAAAAATGCTCGGCACACGGCGCTTGTGTCAGCAGGTGGCGAATGGCTGGAGCGGCCAGTTGAAGGTGGCCGTGGACTCCATCGTCAAACCCCAACGCTGTCGGCAGTTGGTGCTGGATTTCTATCGGCAGTTTCCCGAGGTGGAATTGCTGCTGGAATACGAGGTGTACAACGGCGTGTGGGACGCGCTGGCCGATGAACGCACCGACATCGTGATCGGCGCCACCAGCGCGGTGCCGGTGGCCAGCCGCTTCACGTTTCGCGACATGGGGTTGTTGAACTGGCTGTGCGTGGTCAGCGCGAAGCACCCGCTGGCGACGGCCGCGGGCTTGCTCAGTGATGACCAACTGCGCCCGTTCGCCTCGCTTTGCATGACCGACACTTCGCGCAACCTGCCCAAACGCGACACCTGGACCCTGGATAACCAGCGCCGACTGGTGGTGCCCAATTGGGCCTCGGCCATTGATTGCCTGCGCGATGGCCTGTGTGTCGGCATGGCCCCGGCGCATCAGGTATTGCCGTGGATCGAGCGCGGTGAGCTGGTGGCATTGCAATTAAGCCGGCCGTTCCCGGCCAGCCCATCGTGTGTGGCCTGGGCACAGAACAAGCTGTCCCCGGCGATGGCGTGGCTGCTGGAGTACCTGGGCGATACCGAGACGATGAACCAGGAATGGCTGAATGGCCCGGATGGCTGAAAGTCACGCAGCTCAACTGTGGGAGCTGGCTTGCCGGCGATAGCGGTGTACCAGCCCCTACATTTGGCACAGACAGATCGCTATCGCAGGCAAGCCAGCTCCCACAGTTGATCGGGCTTCAGTCCAACAAGCGGGTGATGGCCCGCACGATCATCTCGACTTCGTTGGCATCCAGCGTCAGCGGCGGTAGCAGGCGAATGATTTTGCCGCGCGTCACATTGATCAACAGCCCGTGTTCCTGCGCTGCGCGCTGGGCCAGGTCGCGATAGGGGCGGGCCAGTTCGATGCCAATCATCAACCCCTGCCCACGAATCGCCGCTACCTGCGCATGCTCGCTCAACGCCACCTGTAACCGCGCCAGCAGCCGTTCGCCCTGTTGCGCAGCGTTCTGCAGCAGGCCCTGCTCTTCAATAATGTCCAGCACCGTGCAGCCCACGCGGCAGGCCAACGGGTTGCCGCCGAACGTGCTGCCGTGGCTACCCGGCGTGAACAACTCAGCCACCGTGGCGCGTGCCAGGCAGGCGCCGATGGGCACGCCGTTGCCGAGGCCTTTGGCCAGGGTCATCACGTCCGGAACAATGCCTTCATGCTGGAACGCAAACCAGCTGCCGGTACGGCCGATGCCGGTCTGTATCTCATCCAGCATCATCAGCCAACCGTGGCGCGAGCAATGCTCGCGCAAGGCTTTGAGGTAGCCGGGCGGCGCGGGTATCACGCCACTTTCGCCCTGGATGGGTTCCAGCAGTACCGCCGCAATGCGTGGGCCGAACGCGTGAGTGAGGGCTTCCAGGGCCGCCAGATCGCCAAAACCGACCTTGAGAAAATCCCCCGGCAAACGCTGAAAGCCCAAGCGCACCGAAGGCCCGTCGCTGGCCGCCATGGTGCCGAGGGTACGCCCGTGAAACGCGTTTTCCATCACCACCACCAGCGGCTCTTCGATGCCTTTTTTCCAGCCATGCAAGCGTGCCAGCTTCAGCGCCGTTTCGTTGGCTTCGGCGCCGGAGTTGTTGAAGAAGGCGCGGTCCAGGCCGGACAACTGGGTCAGGCGCTGGGCCAGGCGTTGCTGCCAGTCGATGCTGTAGAGGTTGGACGTATGCAGCAGCAGGCCCGCCTGTTCACTGATTGCCGTGACCAGCCTTGGGTGGGAATGCCCGACATTGGTCACCGCCACACCGGCCACCGCGTCGAGGTATTCGCGGCCCTGCTGGTCCCACAGGCGCGTGCCCAGGCCACGGGTGAAGCTCAGGGCCAAGGGTTGATACGTGGTCATCAGGCAGGCGGCGGTCATGGTGGCAGGCTCCAGTGCATCGTTGGGATAGGTGCAGTATCGTTAGCCACCTGAGCTGGATAAACTGCACATTCCTGCAATGACTTTAAACCTGGGCTTGATAATGGATCTGTTCCAGGCGATGTCGGTGTACGTGAAAGTGGTGGAGACCGGCAGCATGACCGCCGCCGCGCAGGAATGCGGGATGTCGACCACCATGGTCGGCAATCATTTGCGTGCGCTGGAACAACGGCTGGGGGTCAGCCTGCTCAAGCGCACCACCCGCAAACAAAGCCTCACGGAATTCGGCGGGCAGTATTACCAGCGCTGCCTGGAAGTGCTGGGGCTGGTGGCCGACTCCGAACTGCTGGCGGAGCAGGCCCACAGCGACACCCCCAAAGGCAGCCTGCGAATCACTGCACCACCGGTATTCGGCACCGAACGCCTGACGCCCGCCCTGAGTGAGTTTTCCCAGCGCTACCCGCTGATCAACCTGTACGTGGTGCTGAGCAACGAACGCATGGACCTGGTCGACAGCGGCTTTGACGTGGCGATCCGACTCGGCGAGCTGGAGGCCTCCAGCCTGATCGCGCGGCCCATGCAGGCCTACACCCTGACCCTTTGCGCATCACCTGAGTACCTGGCGCGACGCGGCACGCCGCAGACACCCAGCGACCTGCAGCACCATGACTGCCTGGCGTTCGCCTACCCGGCCAACGACAACTGGCGCGACACCGACAAACTGTGGCGCATGACCGGTGAGGAAGGCGAGGTAGAGGTTCCGGTCTCCGGCTCATTGACCATCAACAGCTCACAAGGCTTGCGCCAGGCGGCGGTAAACGGCATGGGCATCATCATGCTGGCCGATGCCCTGGTGCAACCGGACCTGGAGAGCGGCAAGCTGGTGGCCTTGTTAACCACCTACCAACTGCCCAGCCGGCCGATGCACCTGCTTTACCGACAGGACCGCTACCGCCTGCCCAAACTGCGCGCCTTCGTGGATTTCGCCATGGAAAAATGGGCGCGCTAGAATCTCACGCCCAACTCACGCAAACCTGCCGCCGTACGCTCGGCCGACACATGGTGAATGCCCTGCCAGCCAAGGGCGACAGCGGCGTCGATATTGCCGGCAACATCGTCGATAAACACCAGTTCACGCGGCTCGATATCCGGCAGATGCGCGCGCACCTGGGCCAGGCTCGCCTCATAGATCGCCGCATCCGGCTTGATCTGCTTTAGCTCGCCCGACACCACGATGTCGCGAAAACGCTGCAGGAACGGATAGTTGGCCCGCGCATAGGGGAAGGTTTCAGCGGACCAGTTGGTGAGCCCGAACAGCGGCATATCGGCCGCATGCAAGGCTTCGAGGATCGCCACGCCGTCGGGCAATGAGCCGCGCAGCATCTCGTGCCAGCGCTCGTAATAGGCCTGGATCAAGGCTTGGTGTTGCGGGTATTGCTCAACCAGGTGGCGCGTGCCTTCGGCCAGGCTACGACCGGCGTCCTGCTCGGTGTTCCAGGCCTGGGTGCAAATGGTTTCGAGAAAGTGGTGCCGCTCGTGATCGTCGGTAATCAGCTTGCGGTAGAGGTGCTGCGGGTTCCAGTCGAACAGGACACCGCCGAAATCAAAAACTACTGCACGAATCGTCATCAGATCCTCCGTTGGCGTGGCGTGATAGCCCAAGGAGTCTGGCAGATTGTGAGCGAGGGTGGGAGCGCGAAGGAAAGCAGGAAGGTTGCGATTCACCGAAGGCAAAGGTGGGCGCGGCTGGTGTGGGAGCTGGCTTGCCTGCGATGCAGTCACCTCGGTGTATCCGTTACACCGCGGCGATGCTATCGCGGGCAAGCCCGGCTCCCACACAGGCCCGCGCCCACATTGTTGACGGTGTTTAGGCTTGGACTAAGCCATTGATCTTCACCGTCGGGTTCACATCGGCTTCGTAATCCACACCGTCGACTTCAAAGCCGAACAAGCGCAGGAATTCAGCCTTGTAGCCGGCGAAATCGCTGATCTCGTTGACGTTGTCGTCGGTCACCTGGTTCCACAGCGCCGCTACGGCGTCCTGGACTTTAGGTTCCAGCTCGGCCAGGTCGGCGCGCAGGCGGCCGTCGGCGTCCAGCTTCGGCGCTGTGCCGTACAGGCTGTCCTTGAACAAGCCGTAGACCTGCTCGATGCAGCCTTCGTGGGTGCCCTGCTCTTTCATCACTTTGAACAGCAACGACAGGTACAGCGGCATGATCGGGATCGCCGAGCTCGCCTGGGTAACCACGGCCTTGAGCACCGACACACGGGCATCGCCCTTG
This sequence comes from Pseudomonas fluorescens, assembly GCF_900215245.1. GTDB lineage: Bacteria > Pseudomonadota > Gammaproteobacteria > Pseudomonadales > Pseudomonadaceae > Aquipseudomonas > Aquipseudomonas fluorescens. The sequence continues at coordinate 4,121,594 of NZ_LT907842.1, read as the reverse complement.
AGCGCCGCGAGGTTGTCGCGCAGGGTCAGGACTTTTTTATCCAGATCCTTTTTGGCTTCGCCGATGGAGCCGTTCCAGTAGATGTCCTGGGTCAGCTTCTCGCCCAGGTAGGTGAACGCGGTGGTCTTGGCGCCTTCGGCCAACACGTCCGCATCACGCAGGGCGTCGATCCACAGCTGCCAGTCTTCGCCACCCATGACTTTCACGGTGCCGTCGATTTCTTCCTGGGTCGCAGGCTCGAGGGTGGTGTCGACCACCACGCCTTTATCGGTGTTGATACCGCGCAGGGTCACGGCCTTGCCGATCGGCTTGAGGGTGGAGGTGTGCACCACGCCCTGCGGGTCGGTACGGCGTGGCGCGGCCAGGCTGTAAACCACCAGGTCGATCTTGCCCAGGTCTTTCTTGATGGTTTCGATGGTCAGGCGCTTGATCTCGTCGGAGAACGCGTCGCCGTTGATGCTCTTGGCGTACAGGCCTTTTTCGACGGCAAACTTCTCGAACGCCGCGCTGTTGTACCAGCCGGCGGAGCTCAGCTTGCCTTCTTCGCCTTCTTTCTCAAAAAACACACCCAGGGTGTCGGCGCCGCAGCCAAACGCAGCACTGATGCGCGCGGCCAGGCCGTAACCGGTGGAAGCGCCGAGGACCAGCACCTTCTTTGGGCCGCCTGCAATGGCGCCATGCTGGGTTACGTAGTCGATCTGTTCCTTGACGTTCGCTTCACAGCCCACAGGGTGAGCGGTCACACAGATAAAGCCACGAACCCGCGGTTTGATGATCATAAAATTTCTGCCTCTTCCAAGGTGCCGAAGGCCAATGGTGGCCATTCAACTTCAATCGTACCGGTCTATGACGTCTGAAAAACCGAAGCGTCACGATAGTCGCAAATCTTCTGTTTACAAAATCCAATCAACAAAACCCGATGCACGCCGCACCGTGGGGTTAAAAACTGTGTCGGGCCTTCACAAATTCGCAATATTTAAAACGCCCAGCGCCGTGATAACCCACTATCATGGCGGGATTGTTTCGCTTTGTTTCCGGTCCGGAGCCTCGCTTCATGAGTAAAAGTGCTGTTCAAAAAAAACTGGTCTCAGTCGCCTGGGTTCTCGGCGTTCTGCTGTTCATCTACTGCTTCCCACGCACCAGCCTGGTATTTCTGCTGCTGGTCCTGTTCTGCGGCATTTATGACTTCCTGCGCAACGGCCTGTATGACCGTGACACCATCAAGAAGTACTTCGTCGGCAATGGCCGCAATACCTGGATATTGGCGCCGTTCAACACCCTGTTCGACCTGCTGAGCCTGCGCAACCGCCACGTCTACACCATGCGCGACTTGCCGCCGGCCTGGCGTGAAGACCTGCAACAGGTGATCGACGACGCCATGGCCAACAAGGATGAAATCATCAGCTACCTGGACGAGCGCATGGCCGAGAAAAAACGCGGCATGTTGTTCTTCCAATGGTACGGCCGCCCCATCGAAACCACCCTGGACATCCCGCAACTGCGCAAGAAACTGCCATTTGTGAAGACCATCGGCGTGTCGGTGTTCAACGAAAACCGCTCGACGTCCTTTCACTTCGGCCCACTGCGCATGATGTTCCGCGTGCTCTACAACATGGCGCCGGCGCCTCACCATGAGGGTGTTTACATCCAGGTGGGCAAGCACAAGCACTACTGGCACGACGACCCGCTGTTCATCTTCGATGACACGCTGATGCATGCGTCCTTCAACAAGAACGACGCAAAACGGTACTGCCTGTTCATTGACATCGTTCGTCCGACCTTGCTGCCGTCAGTGCTCAATGCCGTGATCTCGGGTTTTGCCGGGCTGGTCTTTACCCTGCGTCGAGTTTTCTACAAAAACTGGAAGCTGATTCAGTAAGTTCTGCGGCATGATGGTGCTGGACGGAGTTTGCGCATGGCCCCAGGCCTGCCAAACTAACCGTCGCGTGCGACCGAGTTCGGCGCTCACCATTCTCCAGCCACCGCCGCCCACGGCGGGTGCGGTGGCTGTGTTTTCAAGGAATCAGAATGCCCCAACGTCAAGTCATCAATGCCTCCGTCAGCCCCAAGGGCAGCCTCGAAACCCTCTCCCAACGTGAAGTCCAGCAACTGAGTGAAGCCGGAACCGGCAGCATCTACACGCTGTTCCGCCAATGCGCCCTGGCCATCCTCAACACCGGCGCGCATATCGACAACGCCAAGACCATCCTCGACGCTTATCAAGACTTTGAAGTGCGCATCCACCAGCAGGACCGCGGCGTGCGCCTGGAACTGTTGAATGCACCGGCCGACGCGTTCGTCGATGGCGAAATGATCGCCAGCACCCGCGAAATGCTCTTCAGCGCCCTGCGCGACATCGTCTACACCGAGAACGAGCTGGGCAGCCAGCGCATCGACCTGAGCGACTCCCAAGGCATCACCGACTACGTCTTCCACCTGCTGCGCAACGCCCGCACGTTGCGCCCGGGCGTCGAGCCGAAAATCGTGGTGTGCTGGGGCGGGCACTCGATCAATACCGAAGAATACAAATACACCAAGAAAGTCGGCCACGAACTGGGCCTGCGCAGCCTCGACGTATGCACCGGCTGCGGCCCCGGCGTGATGAAAGGCCCGATGAAAGGCGCGACCATTTCCCACGCCAAACAACGCATTACCGGCGGGCGTTACCTGGGCCTGACCGAGCCGGGCATCATCGCGGCCGAAGCCCCGAACCCCATCGTTAACGAACTGGTGATCCTGCCGGACATCGAAAAACGCCTGGAAGCCTTCGTGCGCGTCGGCCACGGCATCATCATCTTCCCGGGCGGCGCCGGCACGGCCGAAGAGTTCCTGTACCTGCTGGGCATCCTGATGCACCCGGACAACCGCGATGTGCCGTTCCCGGTCATCCTCACCGGGCCCAAACACGCCGCGCCGTACCTGCAACAACTGCACGCGTTCGTCGGCGCCACCCTCGGCGAAGCGGCGCAGGCGCACTACCAGATCATCATCGACGACCCGGCCGAAGTGGCCCGCCAGATGACCGTCGGGCTCAAGGCCGTGAAACAGTTCCGTCGCGAACGCAACGACGCGTTCCACTTCAACTGGCTGCTCAAGATCGACGAAGGCTTCCAGCGCCCGTTCGACCCGACTCACGAAAACATGGCCGGCCTGCAGCTGAGCCTTACGCTGCCGCCCCACGAACTGGCGGCCAACCTGCGCCGCGCGTTCTCCGGGATTGTGGCCGGTAACGTCAAGGACAAGGGCATTCGCCTGATCGAACAGCACGGGCCGTATGAGATCCACGGCGACCCGGCCATCATGAAACCGCTGGACGAACTGCTGCAGGCATTTGTCGCCCAACACCGCATGAAATTGCCGGGCGGCGCGGCGTATGTGCCGTGCTATCGCGTGGTTCAGTAAGCGTCTAGCGCTGCACCGCCACACATTTGATTTCCACCAGCAGCCCGGGGTGCGCCAGTTCGGACACCCCGATTGTGGTCCAGGCGCACTGCCCGCGTGGAAACAGGCGGTTTTTCACTTCACGAAAAACCGCCATGTGCTGGCGCATGTTCACGTGATACGTGGTCATGTCCACCACGTCATCGAAGCTGCAACCGCCCTCCTCCAATACGTCCCTCAGGTTTTCCCAGGCCGCGATGAATTGCGCCTCGGGATCGTCGATCACGGCCAGTTGCGGCGTACGGCCAACCTGGCCTGCGCAGTAAAGAGTATTGCCAACTTTTACCGCAGGCACGTAGCCGGCGCGCTCGACTATGGGTTGCATGGCGGCAGGAATGATCAGGTGGCGGTCGGTCATAGCTTGTATCTCTTGAGGCCGGAGGAAAGCGTGTGAGAGCGCACAGTTCGAACTAGGGTTTTACCTGTTCCCACTCACTCACACCAGCCGAGCAACCTATGGACCAACGGATCTTGTCCTTCATCAATCCTTACCTTAACGTAAGGAATATCACGATGGAGATTTTCACTATGGCCACCGCCACACTCACCTCGAAAGGGCAAATCACTATCCCCGTGCAAGTGCGCACCGCGCTTGGCCTGGAAACAGGCGACCGGGTTGAATTTGTCGAAACGGAAGACGGCAAGTTTTCCATCATCGCCGCGAGCAAAACCGTGCAGGACCTCAAGGGGCTGATCCGCAAGCCCGCACAGGCTGTGTCGATCGAAGACATGAACCGCGCCATCGCCGCGCAAGGAGCCAACGCCGGATGATCGGGCTCGATACCAATGTGCTGGTGCGCTACGTCACCCAGGATGACCCCGTGCAATCGCCCAAGGCCTCGGCGTTGATCGAGTCGCTCACCAGCGTGTCGCCGGGCTTTGTCAGCCTGGTGTCGGTGGTGGAATTGGTCTGGGTGCTGCAAAGCTGCTATCAATCGGCCAAAAGCGACGTGGTGACCGTGCTGGAAACGCTGCTGCGCACCCGTGAACTGACCGTCGAGCACGCCGAGATCATCTGGCAGGCACTGCGACGATTCACAGGCGGCAAAGCCGACTTCGCCGACTACCTGATCGAACGCTGCGCCCATGCAGCCGGCTGTGAATACACCGCCACCTTTGACCTCAACGCAGCCAAGGCCACGGGGATGAAACGCCTGGCCTGAGCCGCAGCGTTGCGACGAACGCCGGGCTTTGGTAAAAAACGCCACCGCCCTTGATCAAGAGAACTCCCCACGTGCGTACGTTGATTCTTGTTGCCATGGCCATGGCGCCCACCCTCGCCCTGGCCGACACCATTACCTGGCCTGAGCTGCCGACAACCTGCTTCGTCAGCGGCCGCTCCGCGACCAGCGTGGATATCGATAGCGGCTGTGCGGCGTTTACGCTGAATGTGCGAGGCAAGCCGGCGGGCTCACCGATCAAGGTGGATGTCCCGCAGTACGCCCTGCATGTGGATGAAGCCACCGGTAAGGAAACACCGGTGATCATCATTCAGGCCGAAGAAAACGGCGAAACCCAGATAGTCGGCTATCAGGAACTGGGCAGCGACCAACTCGGTGCCGCGTTGCTGCGAGAGGTCAAGCTGTTAGGCACCCAAAAGCCGATCTGATTGAGGTTCAGCGAACCCAGCCACCGCCCTGCCAGTGGTAACCGTCATTGCGCTGCACCCAGTGCGGATGCACATAGCGATAACCTTCGCGCACCGGCTCCCAATGGCCGTGCACCGCGACATAGCGGCCGCCTTGCCAACGCCAGTAACCGCGTGACCACACATAGCCATAGCGTGCAGCCGGCTCGACTTCGATCACCTGGACCGGCGGCGGTTGTGGCGCAACCACTTCAACGTACTCACGCTGTACCGGCCCGCGCTCATGTACCACGCGCTCTTGCACACACCCGGACGCCGCGACGACGACCGCCGCCAATGCCGCATAACGTAGCAACATACAAAATCCTCGGGCGCTAACGCCCAGCACTTACATCAGAAAAAATGCCCCCTTGTTGCAGCTTCGCTCCTGCTTGGCTCTGGGTTCTTTTTAACAAATGATGTCTGTCGGATTGCTGAACCCATGGGCCTCAAGGCGTGCATACGACAGTCGGTTGTTCCAGGCATACGAGCATCCGCCGGGCGCTCACCACATGGACACGGGATGGGCGGGTTAAACCCGGTGTCCACCGCTAGCCCTCACGCCGGGCCGAAGCGTGCCAGCACCGCCTCGACAAATCGCCGCAACTTGGCCGTGCGCTGCCGGTTGGCGGTGTAAACCAGATGCATGGGGCGGCTGGGCGCTTCAAAGGCCGGCAGCACGCGTACCAGTTCGCCTTTGGCCAATGCGGTGCGCAGGAAGTCTTCGGCGCCGAGAACGATGCCGAACCCATCCAGTGCCGCCGACATCAACGCCCTGCTTTCATTGATGTGCAGACGGCTGGCCACCCGCACCGTGTAGGGCGTCGCGTTTTGGTGAAAGACCCACTCGCGGTCCGCCGGGCGTGACCAGAAGGCGTAGCCCAGGCATTCATGTTGCTCAAGGTCCGCCGGCCGCTGCGGTATACCCCGCGCCGCGAGGTACGCCGGCGCCGCGCAGACCACCAGCCGATAAGGCGCCAGCGGCCGGGCCGTCAAGCCCGTGGTGCCCAGCGGGCCGATCCGGAAGGCCGCCTCATAGCCTTCCTCCACCAGGTCAACGAAACGATCCGTCAGGTGCAGGTCGATTTCCACGTCCGGGTTGTCGCGCAAAAAGGCGGTAATCAGCGGCATCAGGCTGTAGGAGCCGAAGGTGACCGGGGCGGTAATTTTCAGCTTGCCGCGCGGTGTGTCATTCATGATCTGGGCGAGTGAATCGGCAGCCTGCGCCTCCGTCAGGATATGTTTGCAACGCTCGTAGTACGCGTGCCCCAGCTCGGTCAGGCTTTGCCGTCGCGTGGTGCGGTTGAGCAAACGGGCGCCGAGGCGCTGCTCCAGCGCGGCAACATGTTTGGCCACCATCTGCGCCGACAGGCCCAAGCGCTCGGCGGCACGCGCGTAAGAGCCCAACTCGGCGGCCACCACAAAGGCATTCATGCTTGAAAGGCGGTCCATCATTCCCAACTCCCAGTAACAACACCCAAGCCAAAACGCGTATTTATCGCCAGTTAGTCGCGAATCATCATAGCCGCTCTACGATTGATCAGGAGCAAGGCCATGAAGATCGGTGTGATTGGAGCAGGTTTTATCGGACGTGCCGTGGCACAGCTCGCGCTGGCTGCCGGGCATGACGTGATGTTGAGCAACTCCCGCGGCCCGCACACCATGAGCAGCGTGCTCAGCGGCATACTCGGCGTCCAGGTGGGCAGCGCTGAAGATGCCGCAAAGTTTGGCGACGTGGTGTTGGTGGCGATTCCCCTGGAACACTACCGCAGCGTGCCCGCACAGTGGCTGGAAGGCAAAACGGTGCTGGACGCGAACAATTACTACCCGAACCGCGATGGGCATATCCCGGTGCTGGACCGCTTTGAAACCACCACCAGCCGGCTGCTTGCCGAGCACTTACCGCACTCACACGTCGTGAAGGTGTTCAATGCGATCTTTGCCCCAGACCTGACGCAAGACGCCCGCCCCCACGGCGCGCCCGACCGCCGTGCACTGCCGGTGGCTGCCGATGACGCCACGGCCAAGGCGCAGGTAATCCGCCTGCTCGACGAACTCGGTTTCGACGCGGTGGACGCCGGCGGGCTGGATGAAAGCTGGCGTTTTGAACGGGCGAAACCCGCCTATTGCGTGCCGCTGGACCAAGCGGGTTTAAAGGCGGCGCTGGCAGCGGCCGAACGCACGGTTGAACTGCCTGCGGTCGAGCGCGTTCGCGCCTGAACACTGGCCCACAAAAAAGCCCGCTGACCGTTACCGGTTCAGCGGGCTTTTTAACATCGGGCTTGGCTTACAGCGCCAGGTCAGACGCCGGCTTGCTCGGCTCAGCCGCAGGCTTGGCAGCCTCGGTGGCCTGAGTTGCCTTGGGTGCGTTCAACTGCGGAATCGCAGGCGGTGGGGTCAGTTGCAGGACGCCGGCCGTGTAGGCCCATTCCTTGGCAACAGCCTCAGGGCTGTCGTTCAGCTTGGTGCCGTAGCTCGGTACGATCTGGTGCAGTTTGGCCTGCCACTCAGGGGTCGCGACCTTGTCCTTGAACACTTTTTGCAGCACGGTCAGCATGATCGGAGCCGCGGTGGACGCGCCTGGCGATGCACCCAACAGGCCGGCGATGGTGTTGTCGGCGGAGCTGACCACTTCGGTGCCGAGTTTCAGGACGCCGCCCTGCTCTTCGTCACGCTTGATGATCTGCACGCGCTGACCGGCTTGCCACAGGCGCCAGTCGGACTGCTTGGCGTTCGGGAAGTACTCTTGCAACGCCTTGAAGCGGTCGTCATCGGACAGCATCAGTTGGCCGGCGAGGTACTCAACCAGTGGGTATTCACGAATACCGACTTTGGTCATTGGCCAGATGTTGTGGGTGGTGGTGCTGGTCAGCAGGTCCAGGTACGAGCCTTCCTTCAGGAACTTGGTCGAGAAGGTCGCGAATGGGCCAAACAGAATCACGCGCTTGCCATCCAGCACGCGGGTGTCCAGGTGCGGCACCGACATCGGTGGCGCGCCAACCGAAGCCTTACCGTAGGCCTTGGCCATGTGCTGCTCGGCGATGGCCGGGTTATCGGTCACCAGGAACGAACCGCCCACCGGGAAGCCTGCGTATTCCTTGGCTTCAGGAATGCCCGACTTTTGCAGCAGGTGCAATGCACCGCCGCCGGCGCCGATGAACACGAACTTGGCGTCGGTTTCAGTCTTGGTGCCGTCTTTCAGATTTTTGTAGCTCACACGCCACGAACCGTCGGCGTTCTTGGTGATGTCCTGCACTTCGCTCGACAGTTTCAGGTCGAACTTCGGCGTGGTTTGCAGGTGAGCGACGAACTGGCGGGTGATCTCGCCGAAGTTCACGTCGGTGCCGATCGGGGTCCAGGTGGCCGCGATTTTCTGGTTCGGGTCACGCCCTTCCATCATCAGCGGAACCCACTTGGCGATCTGCGCCGGGTCTTCGGAGTACTGCATACCGGCGAACAGCGGGCTCGCTTGCAGGGCTTCGTAGCGTTTTTTCAGGAACTTGATGTTGTCATCGCCCCACACAAAGCTCATGTGCGGTGTGGAGTTGATGAACGAACGCGGGTTCTTCAGCACGCCCTGCTGGACCTGCCAGGACCAGAACTGACGGGAAATCTGGAACGCTTCGTTGATCTCGACCGCTTTCGGGATCTCAACGGTGCCGTCCTTGTTTTCCGGGGTGTAGTTCAGCTCAGCCAGGGCTGAGTGACCGGTACCGGCGTTGTTCCAGCCGTTGGAGCTTTCTTCAGCCACGCCATCGAGGCGCTCGACCATCTCCATCGACCAGTCCGGCTGCAGCTCATTGAGCCAAACACCCAGGGTCGCACTCATGATGCCGCCGCCGATCAGCAGCACATCGACTTTCTTTGCCTCTTCCGCGTGAACGGACGTGATCCCCATCGACAAAGCCAGCCCCAGCAGGGCAGTGTTTACTTTTTTAAACATCAGTAGCACCTATGATAAAACGCCATCCGCCCCACTGCCCCTGAGCATGGGCAACCCTCTATCGCGCTGCGTCAGGCAACGCACCGCGGGGTTTGCACATTCACGTAAGGGCCGCAGGGTGGGCACACAAGGCCGACGTATCGACCTCACTTTTATGTCCCTTCTGCGCTGACTTCTTATCATTATTGGCTTCAGCTACCTGGGCGACAGCCAACCGCCGGGACGTATACGGGTGTACGCACCGGGGAAAGACTAGACCAAGACGGCGCGCAGAATATCACGCTAAACAGCGTTTATGCGTCGTTTGGCCAATTGACAGCGCTAAAACCGGACTTTTCCCCGCCCCTGTCAAGCCGAGCGAGCGCGACGTGGCGTCACAGGGTCGCAATTGGCGCGGAACTCTCGCGGTCATGGCTGTTCTAGACACCTTCGCCGCTGCTTGCGTAGCATCGGCGGCGGTCCTTCGTGCACTTCACCCACACAGAGTTACCCATGACTATCCAGCAAACACCCGGGCATGTACTGCCCGCGCGCAGCGCCGCCAAAATGGAAGCGGCCATGGCCGTGGGCGCCTTCGCGATCGGCACCGGCGAATTCGCCATCATGGGCCTGATGCCCGACATCGCCCAGAATTTGAACTTGAGTGAACCGCAAGTCGGCCACGCCATCAGCGCCTACGCCCTCGGCGTGATGGTCGGCGCGCCACTGCTGGCGATCCTCGGCGCCAAACTGCTGCGCAAACACATGCTGTTATTGCTGATGGGACTCTACGCCCTGGGCAACCTCGCCACCGCCTTCACCCCGACCTTCGGCTCGCTGGTGGCCTTCCGCTTTATCAGCGGCCTGCCCCACGGCGCCTACTTCGGCATCGCCGCCGTCGTCGCCTCCAGCATGGTGCCCAACGACAAACGCGCCGGCGCCGTGGCCCGCGTGATGATGGGCCTCACCCTGGCCATGCTGCTCGGCAACCCCATCGCGACCTTCCTGGGCCAACACCTCGGCTGGCGCTCGGCGTTCGCCCTGGTCAGCGCCATCGCCCTGTGCACCATCGCCCTGGTCTGGCAATTCGTCCCCGACCGCCGCGACGAACCGCGCAGCGACCCACGCAAAGAACTGCGCGCCTTCACCAAACCCCAAGTGTGGATGGCCCTGTCGATCGGCGCGATTGGCTTTGCCGGCATGTTCTGCGTGTTCAGCTACCTCGCCCCGACCATGCTCGAAGTGACCAAAGTCTCGCCCCAATGGATCCCCTTCGGCCTCGCCGCCTTTGGCTTGGGCGGCATCATCGGCAACATTGCTGGCGGCAAGCTGTTTGACCGCCTGCAATTTCGTGCCGTGGGCTTGATCTTGGTGTGGTCGATCGCCGTGCTGCTGTTCTTCCCCTTCGCGGCATCGTCGCTGTGGGGCGTGCTGCTGAGCATGGGCCTGGTCGGCACCATGGTGGCGTTGGCCGCACCGCTGCAAATCCGCCTGATGGACATCGCCCACGAAGCCCCAAGTTTGGCGGCAGCCTCCAACCACGCCGCGTTCAACCTGGCAAACGCGCTGGGCCCGTGGTTTGGCGGCATGGCAATTACCGCGGGATACGGCTGGACCAGCACCGGCTACATCGGCGCCGCCACCGCACTGGCCGGCCTGGGCCTCTACCTCATCGCCCGCCGCATGAAAGGCGGCCACTGACACCACCTTTTTAAAGCCCACCCAAGATCCAATGTGGGAGCGGGCTTGCTCGCGAAAGCGGTGGGTCAGTCACCAAGTCAATGACTGCCCCACCACCCCATCAATCATCATGCAACAACCCCGACCCATACTCTCCATAACTACTCCCCAACCCACTCCCACCAAAACTCATCTTGGCCGCCTTGCTCGGGCTATGGTCCCCAAACGCCTGGCATCCGCCAGTAAAACAAGGGTCACCACTCCCACCCGACGACCCCGTCGAACAAGCGCCCAACAACAACGTGCCAGCAATCAACGCGGCTTTAACCAGGTTCGAGATCATGTTTTCAGTTCCCTGTGGGCTGGAGGCGCGAGGGTCCTCTCTTGAAGAGGATCGTAGAGCTCAAAGGCACTGGGGATTATGAAATTTTGCGCGGTGACAGCACGGGTTCAGGTTGCCGCCTTGGGGTAAGGCGGCGGGGTTGGGGGTCAGGCGGTGGCTGGGCTGGCGGCAGGCGCGACTTGCTCTTGGGCGCGGGCGACGAGTAGCGCGCTTAGGTCGATGAGTTGTTGAATGCCGAGGATGATGGCGCGGTGCGGGTCTTCGAGGTCGAAGGCCAGGGTGGCGGTTATTTGGTTGGCGGAATCGAGGTGCTCGGCGGCGTTGGCTAGGAGGGTTTCGGTGTCGATGTTGGGGCTGACTAGGAAGATATTGCTGGTTGGATGCTCGACGTGGGCAACGTCATCAGATGGCGGCAGGTAATGGTGAATTGCTCGCTGGGCAGCCGTTTGTAGCTTGGCATCGACGGGCGCAGTGTTTTGATCGACATAAGGATTGCGTGATTTGTTAGGCATCGGCGAAGCTCCAAATATTTTCGGGAGTTAAAACGCCTTAGCAATACGGACTTCCACCTCCGGCCGCTGGGTTTGCAGCGGCGGGATGAGGTTAGTGATGAATGGTCTGATGGGCAAGCTGAGAAAAGCGTGGGACGATTCCTAGGGTTTATTGTGATCTGACCCCGACATAAATGACCCCGGTATACATTTTATAAAAATAATTTTTATGGCGGAAACTTCGTCCGAGGTGATCAGTCTGTATAAATAGTGGCATGTTGCCAGCCCCATTGATTCGCTCAGGCACGCAAAGCAACTCCGCCCCTCAGACTTAATCAAGGAGCTCGAGACAAACATTCATAAATATCCTTATTTACCATTCAAAAAAGCGTTCGCGCGTGGCCGCGACACCTAATATCTTTTCCTATGATATCGAGTTATCTCGAACGGAGCTTTAATGAACCTCAAGATTGCTCTGCTGGGTTCGATTATTCTATTTTCGCCCCTGCATCAAGCCTATGCTGACACGTGCAGTAAAAATATCTATAACGGCTACAACTGCAGATATGACGATGGAACAACGTCTACCAGCAGCGCTAATATTTATGGTGGCGAGAATATCCGCTACAGCGATGGCCGCACATCGCAAAGCAGCGCCAATATTTACGGTGGGCAAGATACTCACAACAGCGATGGCACTACCTCGCAAAGCAGTAGGAACATTTACGACGGGCAGGATACCCACAACAGCGATGGCACTTCGGCGCGAAGCAGCGGAAACATTTATGGCGGACACGATACTCGCTACAGCGACGGTCGCTCTTCGAGAAGCAGAGCCAATATCTATGGCGGGCAAGATACTGATGATTAGAATAGATCATTACTGTACTAGCTTGGACATTCACCTCGAAAATTAATAGAACTCTCCCGGAGGGCCGCTTTGTTGCCCTCTAGTATGTCGCAGCTAGCATTATTGCGACAACACTGTATTTACTGTCTGCATATCGGTGCAAGTCTGCGTCATGCAAATCGGTGTTGTAAATCGTGCAAATCGGTGTCAGACCACGATATTCGGCGCAGCAATTGCCCTGAACTCATCGGCATATGCAAGGGCACAGAACACGCCTCCCCGGCACCCAAGACCTATCCCTGATAAACTGCACCCCATTCACCCCCCTGACTCAGACCCCAATATCCCTAAATACCGCTCCCCTCTCCCGCCACTTCTCCGTCGCCCCGATGATGGATTGGAACTGCTAATTCTACAGACATTGTAATACGTACCCTGTAGCGCACGATAAAAAACCCCGTACCACTTTCGTACCACTCCCCTCCTGAAATAGCCCTCGCCTGGCCGACAATACCACATCCGTAAGGCACGGTGCTTATCGCCAATGCCTGTCGCTCCAATCCCAACATCCCCTTCAAACGTCAACATCTGACGCTGTGTGGGTATCCATGACCCATTTGGGTATACCTAAAAGCACAAGCATCAAGAGTATCCAGAATACGGAGAGGAATAACTTTTCAAAGTCCAAGCAAAAAAAACCCAGCTTGAGCTGGGTTTTTTACAGACCTAAATATCACTCAACGTATACTTATTCTCAACCATGAATGCTGGCGCATTCCAGTTTGGGCCTTTTCTTATTCCTCCATCAACATGTTCAACCACCCCTTCGAGCTCCATATTTTCAATAAGCTTCAAAAGCTCTAAGTTATTTGAAATATTGGCCCACCCATTCCTGCTGTAGAGTCGATCCAGCATTGGATACGAAATTGGTTTGTTTCTTACAATAAAAAGAACTACATCCCTTGGTGCTTCAGCGACTACCACGTCATTAATGTTACTCATTTTACTCTCCATATACTTGTTTAATTTCTGCAGCAATGGCTTCAGGCGTATAGAATAAATCGTCAGCATCCCTCAGCTTATAGTCTTCTAAGGTTGCAGCATGAGCATTATTCCAAACATTTCCTTCTACCCCATCAGCTACCCCGAGCGCCCTGTAACGTTCTAACTCTCGCATTTCATGGGTGTAAAATCGTTTATCAACATCCGTAACAGGGATCTGACCACTTAGTATCTTTTCTAGCCGTTCAATCATAATCTTATTAGCATCAGAAGGTACGAATCGTGACGTATGCAATTTAACCAGATCAATACCTTCCTGAGTCACCGTTGCCGTTGCCCAATCAAGATCTTGGGTTGGACCTCCGGCTTTATCAGGATTGTACATCCGTCCGCTGTGTACACCTTTAGTGGTAGCACCTTCGTACGGACTACTAAATACCGCATAAATCGGCGGCAAACCCGAATCCGCGGGGTAAACGTAAATAGCGTCTCGGATGCTCAATTGGCTGGCAATCGGAAACGGCTCAGCTTTGACGTCAATTGGGGTCAGAGTGATGCCTGTGTATACCGGAGTCTCCACGGGCTGTGCCGGAGTTGCCGTTGAGCTATTTCCTGGTACTGCAATAGGGAATGCCAGGGTAATCGGTGGTGTATCGGTTGTAGTAAACGTATAGGCGTTGGCCACAGGATCAAGCACCAATGCCCTTACCGGAACAGTGGGGGCTAGTCCACCAGTGACCTGGGTGGCCACTACCGAATACTTCGATTGATCACCATAAAGCCGATATAGCACATCAACCGTCCCACCAGCCGCCGCTACCTCGAGAAGATTATCAGGCAGGCTAGGCGCCAGTTCCTTAGCGGGCAGATCCAGCATTGTCGCGGGCAGCTCCCCGTTGCCAAGGGACTCTGAATACGTCAAAGCTCCAATACCGACTGCCGTGGCCGCACTCACAACTGTACTCAGCGCTACCTTAGCCGCTTGAATCGCCGCCTCCAACGTAACGCCTGAACCTGCCGTGACGGCAATAGAGCCTGCAGCCGTACTCAGTTGCATAGCACCGGCTGCGGGAAGCCTGAACGTGTGAGCTGCTTTAAGTGCTGCGGCTTCAGCAGCTACCCTAGCAGCCTCAGCTGCTGCCGCCTCATCGGCAATACGTTTGGCCTCAGCGTCTGCACGTGCTTGGTTAGCCTGTGCTTGAAGATTCTGCTTCAGGACATTTAAATAATCGATCTCCCGAATGATATATTTTGCAGCATACGCAGCCTCAAGTGAAGTGTACCATTCTTTATAATTTTTATCTGGAGGGTAGTTTGTCTTGCTCCCGCTGATTGCATCTTTAATAAATTGCATAGTCGGGAAACGAAAGAAGTCTCCATAGTAGTACTTATCAGCAATCGCCTTTTGAGCAGCAGCAGCCTGTGATTTTTGAGTGATTAGCGTATCTACCGAACGAATATGCTGTTCGATTTTCTCGACTTCGCTCGCGGGACTGCCTTCATTTTGTTCTATTGCAGTAATGCTTTTTGCAATAGATTCGGGCATCGACTGAAGATTCGTTGCAAAGCTCGCCTCTTGATCCTTAACATTTTGGGAAATAATGGGGGGGTATGTGCTAAGTATATAAGTACGCGTTGCAACGTTAATTAGCTGTCCAGTGTGACTATGTGAGAAATCACTGTCACCACCTCCGCCTCCGAATGTCTGTGGTTCATATTTATTAATAGCGTTGATTTCAATTTCTGGAAGATAAAGCGTGTCGCCAATCATAGGCATAGTGAATTTCCTTTTCGCTATATTCAGTAGGATAGCTCTCATATTTCAGTAAAGTGAACGGCTGATTACCCCATCACCTTACTACCCTCTGACAAACGGCTTCGGCTCTGAAGCTCTCTGTTTCTGAGAAGCTCAACGAACAAAAATCCCCGTCTGCTGCACTCTTCATCATGCCGCACACATACTGTATGCATACACAGCAAACACCGCAACAAAAAAATGCATTTATGCATATCTAGACTGGCAAACGGGGGATATCGGGGTCAGACCACGATATCTAACGTACTGGCCTCCCTCCGATCCCGACACATTCCACACGAAGCAATGTGCAACGCGAGGTGGTGAGAAGCGCACAAGCCCCTCCCACACCCTAGACACATCCCTGATAAACTGCGCCCCATTCGCCTCGCTAACTCAGATTCCCCCATGCCCCTACAATCCGCCCCACTCTCCCGCCGCTTCTCCGTCGCCCCGATGATGGATTGGACCGACCGTCACTGCCGGTTCTTCCTGCGCCTGCTCTCCAAGCACGCCCTGCTCTACACCGAGATGGTCACCACGGGCGCGATCCTGCATGGCGACCACGAGCGCTTCCTGCGTCACAACGAAGCCGAGCACCCACTCGCGCTGCAGTTGGGCGGCAGTGTTCCTGCCGACCTGGCCGCTTGTGCGCGTATGGCTGAGGCGGCCGGTTACGATGAAGTGAACTTGAACGTCGGCTGCCCGAGTGATCGGGTGCAGAACAATATGATCGGCGCGATCCTGATGGCGCACCCTGCACTGGTGGCGGAGTGTGTGAAGGCGATGCGGGATGCGGTGTCGATTCCGGTGACGGTGAAGCATCGTATCGGGATCAATGGGCGGGACAGTTATGCCGAGTTGTGTGATTTCGTTGGGACGGTGAGGGATGCCGGGTGTACCAGTTTTACGGTGCATGCGCGGATTGCGATTCTTGAGGGGTTGTCGCCGAAGGAGAATCGGGATATTCCGCCGTTGCGCTATGACGTGGCGGCGCAGTTGAAGCAGGATTTCCCGGCGTTGGAGATTGTGTTGAATGGTGGGATCAAGACGCTGGAGCAGTGCCAGGCGCATTTGCAGGTGTTTGATGGGGTGATGTTGGGGCGCGAGGCTTATCACAATCCGTATTTGCTGGCGGAGGTGGATCAGCAGTTGTTTGGCAGTGCCGCGCCGGTGGTGAGTCGGGCTGAGGCGTTGGCGCAGTTGCGGCCTTATATTGCGGAGCATTTGGCCAGTGGTGGGGCGATGCATCACATTACTCGGCATGTGTTGGGGCTGGGGACCGGGTTTCCGGGGGCTCGTCGGTTCAGGCAGTTGTTGTCGGTGGATATTCATAAGGCGAGTGATCCGTTGGCGTTGCTGGATCAGGCGGGGGAGTTGTTGGAGGGGCGGTGATTTGGCGGGTTGGGTGTCAGTGGGTGGGTTTGGTGGCTGATAGGCTGCTTTCGCGAGCAAGCCCGCTCCCACAGTTGGATTGATGTTTGTCTGGAAGCTGGTGGTGTGTTTGCCGCCGCCATCGTAGGCAAGCCAGCTCCCACCGTTTGATCTGAGTGGTCGCGGGGCAGTTGGGTTGAACCTGTCGGCGGTTTTGGTCTCCTAGTTAGCAGTATGGCCGGCGATTCAAACGGCTGTTTTCAGGTTGTTGCCCTCGCAAACGATCGAACGCATTTGCGCCCTTGAGCGCCTGCCGGCGCTCGGGTAATGTCATCAGACCCACAGGACAGAGCACGCCCATGACTTCCAAGCTGGAACAACTCAAGCAATTCACCACCGTTGTAGCCGATACCGGCGATTTTTCTACCCTCGCCAAGCTCAAGCCGCAAGACGCCACTACCAACCCTTCCCTGCTACTCAAGGCCGCTTCGATCCCAGGCTATGCCAAGCTGCTGGATGAGTGCGTTAAGGACTGTAACGGCGACGTGGGCCTGGCCAGCGACCGTTTTGCGGTGGCGGTAGGTCAAGAAATTCTGAAAGTCGTACCGGGCCGTATTTCCACTGAGGTGGATGCCCGCCTGTCGTTCGATGAAGCGGCCATTCTCAAGCGTGCGCACCGTCTGATCGACCTGTACGACAAAGCCGGCGTTGGCCGTGACCGTGTGCTGATCAAGATCGCCTCCACCTGGGAAGGCATCCGCGCGGCGGAGAAGCTGGAAAAAGAAGGCATTCAAACCAACCTGACGCTGCTGTTCTCGTTTGCCCAGGCCGTGGCCTGTGCCGAGGCTGGGGTGTTCCTGATTTCGCCGTTCGTGGGCCGTATCTACGACTGGTACAAGAAGGCCAACGGCAACGACTACACCGGTTCCGATGACCCGGGCGTGCAGTCGGTGACGCGCATCTACAACTACTACAAGGCCAATGGCTACAAGACTGTGGTGATGGGCGCGAGCTTCCGTAACCTCAGCCAGATTGAAGAGCTGGCCGGCTGTGACCGCTTGACCATCAGCCCGGACCTGCTGGAGAAGCTGGCGGCGGATGAAGGCAAGCTGGAGCGCAAGTTGTCGCCAGGCCATGCCGGTGAAGCGCGGGTGCATTTGACTGAAGCGCAGTTCCGTTGGGAGTCCAACGAGGATGCGATGGCGACTGAGAAGCTGGCAGAGGGGATTCGTCAGTTTGCTCGGGACCAGGAGAAGCTTGAAGCGTTGTTGACTGCCAAGTTGTAAGGCAGACGGCGACAAAAAGGGCGGCACCCTCGCGGGTGCCGCCCTTTTTTGTGTCTTTCGCCGAGCGCAAGCCGAGCTCAGTTCCACTGTGGGAGGGGGCTTGCTCCCGATAGCAGCGTGTCAGGCAATGCATTCATCACTGGCACACCGTCATCGGGAGCAAGCCCCCTCCCACATTTGGATTGGGTTTCAACTGGGGATCAGTGGCGTTCCAGGGCGTTGACGAGGTCGTGGAAGGCTTCGCGGTTGGACTCGTTCAGGCCCATCAGGATCTTGTGCGCTTCCAGCACCTTGATCCGTACCACTTCTTCAGACTGGTCTTGCGACGGCAGGTCGGTCAGGCATTCCGGGCAGGGGATCGGGCGGTCAACGATGTTGAACACCTGGTCAAACCCCATGGACTGCAGCAGACGGGTGATGTCTTCGTGGGTGGTGACCACCGTCGGCAACAGGCCGACCTTCTGCCGCGACAGAATGGACAATTTGGCCAGCAAGCCAAGGGTGGTGCTGTCGATGCTGCGGGTTTCGGTCAGATCGATCACGATCGCCGAGAAATTCAGGGCTGTGAAAATCCGCTCAATCGTTGCATCCAGCGCCGAACACAAGGTCAGGCGCACTTCACCGACAAACTTCAGGACGAAGGTCCCGTCTTGCTCGGCGAATTGGATTCTTCCGGTACTCATCAAAGATTCCTGCTCAACACCAATAGGGCGATATCATCCGGCATCTCCCCTAGCGTGGCCAATCCAAAAACCTGCCGCAGGCCATCCAGGCTGCCGCCCGCCGACTTGACCTTTTGGGGCAAGGCGGCTTCTTTCTCCTTGAGTGTAGGCTCTGGAAGCAAGTCGAGGATACCGTCGGACATCAGCGTAAGGCTGAAGGTCGGCGGCAGTTCCAGGATGTGGTCTTCGTAGGTGGCTTCATTGAACAAGCCCACCGGCAGACCACGGCCTTCCAGGTAACGCACACTGTCAGGAGTGTATAAAACCGGCATCGGCAGGTGACCGCCGATGCTGTAGGTCAAAAGACCGGTTTCTTCATCAATCACGCCGCCGACCATCGTCACGTGCTTGCCCAGCTTACAGCTGATCAGGCCTCGGTTGATGTGGCCCAGCACCTCGGAGGGAGTGAACTCCGGCAAGGTGCCATTGCGCTTGGATTCGAACAACAGCCGTGTGGTCATGAACTTCAACAACACGGTGACAAAAGCAGAAGAAGCGCCATGGCCGGAGACGTCGGCCAGGTAGAACGCCACACGCCGCTCATCGACGCGGAAATAATCGACGAAATCACCCGACAGGTACAACGACGGGATGATCTGGTGCGCAAACTGGAACTCGTCGATGGTCCAGGGGCTGACCGGCAGCATGTTCATCTGCACCTGGCGACCGGCGTTCTGGTCTTCCTGGAGCAGGTTGAGGCTGGCTTCGAGCTCGCGGTTGGCGGTTTCTAGCTTTTCGCGGTAGCGCTGGTTTTCCAGCAGCAGGCGGGCACGGTCCAGCGCACGGCGCACCGAGTGCTCCAGCACAGCCAGGTCTTCCAGGGGCTTGATCAGGTAGTCGGCGGCGCCCAGGCGCAGGGCCTCGACAGCGTCGTTCATCACGCCGGCACCGGACACAACAATCACCGGCGTCTGCGGGGCAAGCTCAGTCACCTGGCGGATCAGCTCGAGGCCGCCCATCTGGGGCATGCGCAGGTCGCAGATCACAAGGTCGGGCTTGTCGCGCTCGAATACCTGGAGACCCTGTTGGCCATTGCTGGCCTGCAGGACGCTGAAGCCACTGTCTTCCAAGTAGGCCGCGAGGCTCGCGCGCACTACTTCGTCGTCATCGATTATCAGCAGCGTGGCACTGGTTTTTTGCATGTGGGCAAACGGCGCCAGAATTAGGTTGGCGTAGGTGGCTCGACAATGGCCGGGCTCACGTACTGGATTCGCTTTCTAGCCACTCTGTCCTACAAAGCATCGGGATTTTGCCCATGCACAAAGGTAAAGCAGAGGTGCCCTTCTAAGGCGCAGACGGTACTCCCATCCGTCAGGGGTTTCAAGCTCATGCCGATGGTCGCCGGGCGTCTTTACACCGCAAATCACTGGGAGTTATAAGAACACCCACGACCACAACACAAAGTAAGGATGGAACCCGTGAGCGAACACGAGCGCGACTACGCCGAAAAACGCGATTTCATCCGCATGCGAGTGGATGCCGATGTGTCGTTAATCCACGCCGGGCAGGAGATTGCCGGGGTCTGTGTGGACCTTTCCAGCTCTGGCATGCAGGTGCAGGCCCCCCGCCAGTTCGAGGTGGGCGACCAACTGACCGTGCGCATTGACTCGGAGCACGCCGCCCTCGCGGGCCTGGAGGCGGACACCGAGGTGGTGTGGGCCAAGAATGATGGCGAGCGCCAGCACCTGGGCCTCAGGATCTTGAAAATGCGCTGAAATCGCGCACAAAAAAGGCGACCACGCGGGTCGCCTTTTTTTCATTTCAAAACGTCACGGCTTAAAAGTCGTCGACGACCTTGCCGTCCTTGACCTTGAACTCACGGTTCTGCAGGTAAGCGTTACGGATGAAGGTGTATTTGTCGCCAGTAATCAGCTTCTCGCTGTCGAGCAGGCTGGCACGGGTGTCGACGATGTTCAGGCCGAAGGTGCTGTTGCGCCAGCCGATATCGTTCATGTAACGGTACGGTTGGGTGTAGCTGTCGACGTATTTGGACGGCGCATCACGCAGGGTGCTTGGGCCGAGCAGTGGCAGCATCACGTAAGGACCGCTGCCGACGCCCCAGTAGCCCAGGGTCTGGCCGAAGTCTTCGTCGTTGCGTTGCAGGCCCATTTTGGTGCCCACATCAATGAAGCCCAGTACACCAAACGTGGTGTTCATCAGCAAACGCGCGGTGTCGACACCGGCCGCGTGTGGCTTGAGCTGCAACACGTCGTTGGCAAAGTTGCCGACATCGCCGATGTTGCGGAAGAAGTTATGGATGCCCGTCTGCACGAATTGCGGCGTGACAAACTGGTAGCCCTGCGCCAATGGCTTGAGCGCGTAGGTATCAACGGTGTCGTTGAAGGTGAAGATCGGGCGGTTGACGCTTTCCCATGGATCGTCTTGCGACGCGGCCTGTGCGGCGAACGGGGCCAGAAGAACAGTGGCACACACAGATAGCTGAGCGAAGTAGTGGCTCCAGCGCATAGCTTTTGCTCCTTGAATGGTCTGTCATGGGCGCTATGCCCTGAATAAGATCGTCAGTATATGACGGAAGTGTCGATTTAGGCAGTAACGCGGAACCGACATACGAAAAATGCACAAAATTCCTACAAGTGCGCCCGAGTGTCATCCGCTTGTCATGTCGCCTCGATAGCGTCACAGCTATTTCAGGGATGTCGAAATGCCTCACGCCGAAATTGCCGTCGCCAGAGCCCCCTCCTTGACCGCCGTGCTGTTTGGCCTGAGTGGCTGCCTGGTGGATTTCGGTTCCCAGGCACGCACCGACTCGCCCTGCCCCGACTCCCAAGCCACGCCCGGCGCGCTGAAGATCCTGCGCAGTCTCAAGGACCAAGGGGTGCCTTGCGCCTGGCTGGATGAACTGCCCGCCTCGGTGACCACACCGCTGTCGGCCGCATTGCCCGACTGGGTGAAGGCAACACCGCCCTCCTCCATCCGCTGGCCGGCGCCGCATGCCTGCTGGCAAGCCCTGATGGCCTTGAATATCGAACGCCTGGAAGGCTGCGTGCTGGTCAGCGGCGAGCCACGCTTGCTGCAAGCGGGCCTGAATGCCGGGTTGTGGACCATCGGCCTGGCGTCCTGCGGCTCACTGTGCGGCTTGGCGCCCGAGCAATGGCAGGCGTTGACCGAGCAGCAGCGCGAACATAAACGCGGCAAAGCCACGGTGGCGCTGTATGGGTTGGGCGTGCACTCGGTGATCGACCACCTTGGCGAACTGGGCACCTGCCTGGCGGATATCAGCCTGCGCCAGCTTAAAGGCGAGAAGCCCTGATAGAGATCATGCACTCAAGGCGCCGGTGGATTAATCTACAGGTCAGCCCGTAGACCTTTCCCGGCGTGCCGCGGTCTATGCCAGTGCCTATCGATAAAAGGAAGAACGTCATGCCTGACCGCATAAAGCTTGAAGAACAGGTCAACATCCTGCGCGGGCAGTTGGAACAGCAACCGCCGCTGTCTGAAGAAAAACGTGAAGCGCTGGAAGCCTTGATTGCCAAATTCGAATTACAACTCGAACTTGAACCGGCCACCCAAACACCCAGTATTTCCGATGATGTGAATCAAGCGGCGATAGAGTTCGATGCTGAACACCCGGTCATTTCCGGGACATTGCGCAATATCATGATCACCTTGGGTAACATCGGGATCTAATACGATCCCACGCCCCACACAGAACCCACTGTGGGAGCTGGCTTGCCTGCGATGACGGTGTATCAGTCACCCGATGTATGACTGATGGGCCGCTATCGCAGGCAAGCCAGCTCCCACATTTAGTTTTGGGTGATGCTTATTGGCGAGCCAGGCGCACGTTCTGGAACTGCACATCTTCCGTGCTGCGATACGGGTTGATATCCAACCCACCGCGGCGCACATAGCGTGCATACACCGTCAACTTCTCGGGCTTGAGCAACCGCTGCAAGTCCAAAAAGATGCGCTCCACGCACTGCTCATGAAAGTCCGAGTGCTGGCGAAAGCTCACGATATATTCCAGCAAACTGGCGTGATCCAACGCGTGGCCACGGTATTCCACCACTACGCTGCCCCAATCCGGCTGGCTGGTGACCGGGCAGTTGGATTTGAGCAGGTGGCTGTGCACGCTCTCCTCAACGATGCGCGAGTCGTCGCACCGCAGCAGTTCCGGGCGCGGGTGCTCGTAGTTGCTGACGCTGATGTCCAAATCGTCAATGCACACGCCCGGCAACGCCATCACGCCTTCGGCCTCAACCTCGGCCAGGCTGCGGATGCGCACACTCACAGGCTTGCCGGCAGCGGCGCTGAGGTCGGTGCGCAAGGTGGCTTCCAGGCTTTTCGTGTCGGCAAACGCGGTCTGGTTCAGCGAGTTGAGGTACAACTTGAAAGATTTGGACTCGATGATGTTCGGCGACTCGGCCGGAATGCTGAATTCACCGATGGCCACCACCGGCTTGCCCGACGGCAGCAACCAGGACAATTCGAAGCAGTTCCAGAAATCCACGCCTTTGTACGGCAGGGTTTCGGCGCTCAGGCCCAGCTCGGCCCATTTGGCGGCGCGAGGGATCGGGAACAGCAACGACGGGGTGTAGGTGGAGATGTATTCACTGGACTTGCCCAGCGGCGAATGTTCGGCTGCGGGATGCATGGCGGAAACCTGGCTAAATAAACCGCGCCAGTCTACCAGCCTTTGCTCCCGCCCTTAAGAATCGCCTCACTCAACGGTCAGCTTGCCGACCATGCCCGCCTGATAATGCCCCGGAATGTTGCAGGCAAACTCAAGACCGGTGGCCTTGGTGAAGGTCCAGGTCAGCTCGGCGGACTTGCCCGGCTCGACCAGCACGCTGTTGGGGTCGTCATGCTTCATGCCGCCCATATCGCCATGCCCCATGGCGGCGTGGTCCATCTTGCCCATGCCGGTGGCCGTGAGCATGCCGCTGGCTTGCATCTTGAGCATTTCTTTCTGGTGTTCGGCGTGCATCGCCGCATCACCCAGATTGAATTCGTGCAGTAACTGGCCTTTGTTGACCAGCACAAAGCGCACGGTCTCACCGGCTTTTACATCCAGAGCCTTGGGCGAAAAGGAAATGTCCTGCAGGGTGACTTCCACGGTGCGCGTGGCTTTATCGGCCGGTGCCGGGTGGCCAAACGCGTAGGTGTGGGCCTCATCGGCCATTGCATTAACGCTTAACGCCAACAAACAGCCCGCCAATAACAGTGGTGTACGCAATGCCATGACGCTTCTCCAAAAAAGTGTGTCCAGCTTGCTCAGCACTTTAAGATGGCCCCGCTGCCAGCCAGCTGACTGCTAGATTACAACTTTGTCAGGTTGCGCCCCTGCCCTGGCGCCCACGGTATAAAGCCCATCGTGACCCGCTGCCAAGAGCTGCCCATGAAACTGCTGATCGTTGAAGACCAACCGAAAACCGGCCACTACCTGCGCCAGGGCCTGACCGAGGCGGGCTTTACCACCGAATTGGTCGCCGACGGCACCAGCGGGCAACACCTGGCGCTGACCGGTGATTACGACCTGTTGATCCTTGATGTGATGCTGCCGGGCCGTGACGGCTGGCAAATCCTGCAGGCCGTGCGCAGTGCCGGCCTGGACCTCCCGGTGCTGTTCCTCACCGCCCGCGATGCGGTGGAAGACCGCGTGCACGGCCTGGAACTGGGCGCCGACGATTACCTGGTCAAACCCTTCGCCTTTTCCGAACTGCTGGCCCGGGTGCGCAGCCTGTTGCGCCGTGGCAGCAGCACACCGCAGGACACCGCGCTGCAACTGGCTGACCTGCGCCTGGACCTGATCCGCCGCCGCGTCGAACGGGACGGCCAGCGCATCGACCTCACCGCCAAGGAATTCTCGCTGCTGGAGCTGTTGCTGCGCCGCCAGGGCGAAGTGCTGCCCAAGTCGCTGATCGCCTCTCAAGTGTGGGACATGAATTTCGACAGCGACACCAACATCATCGAAGTGGCGATCCGCCGATTGCGCCTGAAAGTCGATGACCACTTCCCCAACAAGCTGATCCACACCGTGCGCGGCATGGGCTATGTGTTGGAGGAACGGTGCAATTGATCAAGCGCCTGTCCCTGGCCAGCCGCCTGGCGCTGCTGTTTGCGGCGTGCACGGCGGTGGTCTCGTTGATCGCCGGCGTGCTCTTCAACCAGGCCAGTGAGGCCCACTTTGTCGAACTCGACCAACAGTTGCTCGACGGCAAACTGGTGGCGCTGCGCAGCACGTTGCAGGGTGTGGATACGCCACAGTTGTTCGCCCAGCGCGAAGCGCAATTGCGCACTGAACTCAACCGGCAACCCGACCTGGCGTTGCGCATTACGGCCGCCGGCCAGCGCTGGTATGACGGCGCACCGGGCGTCGCACTGCCCGCAGCGCCAGGCCTGCACAGCCTGCAAAACGCCGGCACCGACTACCGCGTGTACAACGTGCCGTTGCTGCCAAACCAGCCGGGCTCGCCGCAACTGAGCCTGATGCTCGACATCACCCATCACCAGCACTTCCTGCAACGCATGCAGCATCTGATCTGGCTGACCGTCGGCCTCTCGGCGCTGGCCACCGCGCTGCTCGGCGCCTGGGCGGCACGCAGTGGCTTGCGGCCGTTGCGGCGCATGAGTGAAGTGGCCGCCGGGGTGTCGGCGCATTCCTTGACCCAACGCCTGCCCCAGCAGCAAATGCCCGTGGAACTCGCCGAACTGGCCCAGGCCTTCAACGCGATGCTGGGCCGCCTCGACGATTCGTTCCAGCGCCTCTCGGCCTTCTCCGCCGACATCGCCCACGAACTGCGCACGCCCCTGTCGAACCTGCTGACCCACACCCAGGTCATCCTCACTCAGCCGCGCCCGCTGGAAGATTACCGCGAAGCGCTGCACAGCAACCTGGAAGAACTGCAATGGATGGCGCAGTTGGTAAATGACATGTTGTACCTGGCCAAGGCCGATCACGGGCTGCTCATGCCCAAGCACGAAGCCTTGGTGCTGGAAGCTGAAGTGGAGGCGCTGCTGGAGTTCTTCGCCTTGTTGGCCGAGGACGCCCACGTGAGCCTGGTGCGCGAGGGCGCCGCGCACACGGCGGCTGATCGCGGCATGTTGCGCCGGGCGTTGTCGAATTTGCTCGATAACGCGCTCAGGTTTACCCCGGCCGGTGGCGAGGTGCGGGTGCGGATGGTTGAACGCAAACAGGGCGTGACGCTGACGGTGGAGAATACCGGCGAAGGCATTCCAGCGGCGTTGTTACCGAGGTTGTTTGATCGGTTCTACCGTGCGGACCCGGCGCGCCGTGAAGGCAGCAGCGAGCATGCGGGGCTGGGGCTGGCGATTACCCAGTCGATTGTGCGGGCGCATGGCGGGAGGATTTACTGTGAGTCTGGGGCGGGGTGGACCAGGTTTGTGATTGAGTTGCCAACAGCAGATTGATGCAAGCTGTACCGGCCCTATCGCGGGCAAGCCCGGCTCCCACATTTTGATGTGTGAATACATTCAAATGTGGGAGCTGGCTTGCCTGCGATAGCGGTCTCAGACTTTACGAATACCTGAGCGCATGCGCCGGCTCAATCTTCGCCGCCCGATACGCCGGGTACAGCGTCGCCAAGAAGCTCAACACAAACCCCGCCGAGCAAATCAGCAGCACATCGCCGCCCTGCAGTTCCGAAGGCAGGTTGCTGACGAAGTACACGTCCGAACTGAAGATATGCTGGCCGCTCACGCGCTCCAGCCAACCCACCAACTCACTCACGTTCAACGCCGCAATCACCCCCAGCACGCCGCCGATCAGGGTGCCGACGATGCCTATCACCGTGCCCTGCACCATGAAGATCGCCATGATCTGCCGTGGCGTGGCGCCGATGGTGCGCAGAATCGCGATGTCGGCGCCCTTGTCGTTCACCACCATGATCAGCGTGGCAATGATGTTGAACGCGGCGACGGCGACGATCATCAGCAACAGCAGGCCGATCATGGTCTTTTCCATCTTCATCGCACTGAACAGGCTGCCCTGGGTGTGGGTCCAGTCATCCGGCTTGTAGGCCGCGCCCAAGCTGGCAGCGATGTCCGCCGAAACCTTGGGCGCTGCGTACAGGTCCTTCACCGCCAGGCGCACGCTTTGCACCTGGTTCGGCTGCCAGTGCTGGATCTCGGCGGCGTCGGCCATGTTGATCAAGGCCATGGAGCCATCCAGCTCGGCGCCGACCTTGAAGATACCGACCACGTTCAAACGTTGCATACGCGGGGTGATACCACCCGGTGCCGTGCTGATTTCCGGGACGATCAGGGTGAGCTTGTCGCCCACGTTCAGGCGGAAGCGCCGTGCGGTGATGTCGCCGATGACCACGCCGAACTCGCCGGCTTTCAGGTCTTCCAGCTTGCCGCGCACAATATGCTGGGCCACGATCGAGACCTTGCCTTCCTGGGCTGGGTCGACGCCGCTGATCTCGATCGGCTGCATCGCGCCTTTGTAGGAGAACATGCCGTCCATCTGCGTGAAAGGCACCGCTGCGGTGACTTCCGGGTTCTTCATCGCCGCAGCGGCCACCGGCTGCCAATCATCAATCGGGTTCACACCGACGATGGTGGCGTGCGGCACCATGCCGAGAATGCGTGTGCTCATTTCGCGCTGGAAGCCGTTCATTACCGACAACACCACGATCATCGCGAGCACGCCCAGGGCGAGGCCGATCATCGAGGTCATCGAGATAAACGAAACAAAACGGTTGCGGCGCTTGGCGCGGGTATAGCGCGTGCCGATGAAAATCGATAACGGTCTGAACATTCGCGGGCACCGTTGAAAAAATGAAAAAGCCCAGCGCCAGGCGCCGGGCTTGAAACGGGTCAGATGGCGACCAGATGACCTTCCTGCAGGTGCAACACGCGGTCCATCTGGCGGGCCATGCTCATGTCATGGGTCACCACCAGGAACGCGGTGCGCATCTGGGTGCTCAGTTCCAGCATCAAATCCTTGATGCCCTGAGCGGTGTGGGAGTCGAGGTTGCCGGTCGGCTCGTCAAGCATCACCAGGCCTGGTTTGTTCACCAGTGCGCGGGCAATCGCCACGCGCTGGCGCTCACCGCCGGACAGCTCGGCCGGCTTGTGCTCCAGGCGATGGCCGAGGCCGACGCGCTCCAGCAACGCCTTGGCGCGCTGGCGGGCTTCCGGGATCGCGGTCTTGCCGATCAGCAGCGGCATGCACACGTTTTCCAGGGCAGTGAATTCCGGCAGCAAATGGTGGAACTGGTAGACAAAACCCAACGAACGGTTGCGCAGTTGACCGCGCGCCTTCTCACCGAGAGCCGACAATTCTTCGCCGGCCAGCCATACGCTGCCCTGGGACGGCGTATCCAGGCCGCCCAACAGGTTGAGCAAGGTACTTTTGCCCGAACCGGAACTGCCGACGATCGCCACGCGCTCGCCCGGGTGCAGTTCCAGCTGCAGGTTGGACAACACCACCACCGATTCCGGACCTTCCTCGTAGGATTTGCCCAGGTTGCGGCAGCTCAAAATCGCTTTTTCACTCATGCCCGATTCACTCATAACGTAAGGCCTGTGCTGGCTGGGTACGTGCCGCGCGCCAGGCTGGATACAGGGTGGCAAGGAAACTCAATACCAACGCGGCGCCGCCCACCATCAACACGTCCTGGGCCTGAACCTGGGACGGCAAGTAGTCGATGAAGTAGACGTCAGCGTTGAGAAACTTGTGGCCGATGACTTTTTCCAGCGCGGCGATGGCGGCGCTGACGTTCAGCGCGGCCAAAATGCCGACGGCGGTGCCGATCAAGGTGCCGACCACGCCGATCACGGTGCCCTGCACCATGAAAATCGCCATGATCTGCCCCGGCGTGGCGCCAAGGGTACGCAGGATGGCGATATCGCCCTTCTTGTCGTTCACCACCATCACCAGGGTGGAGATGATGTTGAACGCGGCCACGGCGACGATCAGCAGCAACAACAGGCCGATCATGGCTTTTTCCATGCGGATGGCCTGGTACAGGTTGCCGTGGGTACGGGTCCAGTCACGGGCGTAGTACTTGGATTCACCCAGGTGCTGGGCGATTTCCCAGGCGCCGCGCGGTGCGTCGAACAGGTCGTTGAACTTGAGGCGCAGGCCCTGCACCTGGTCCGGCTGCCAGCGATGCAGGCGTGCCAGGTCGGTGAGGTTGGTCAGGCCGAGGTAGCCGTCGATCTCGCCGGCGCCGACGTGGAAGGTGCCGACCACGGTAAAGCGCTTCATGCGCGGGAACATGCCCGCCGGGGTCACGGTGACTTCCGGCGCGACAAAGGTCAGCTTGTCGCCGATGCCCACGCCGAGCTTGGCCGCGGCCTTGTCGCCGATCACGATGCCGAAGCTGCCGGGGGCCAGGTCGTCGAGTTTGCCCTGCAACATGAACTTGTCGATGATCGACACGTTTCGTTCCTGGGCCGGGTCGATGCCATTGAGCAGGATTTTCTGCACCTTGCCGTCGTTGGTCAGCAGCCCCTGCATCTGGGTGAATGGCGCAACGGCCACCACCTTGGGGTTCTGCTTGACCTTGTCGGCCAGGCTTGGCCAGTCGCTGATGGGTTCATCGGACTCGATGGTCGCGTGGGGCACCATGCCCAGCACGCGGGTGCGCATCTCATGGTCGAAGCCGTTCATCACCGACAGCACCACGATCATCACGACCACGCCCAAGGCGAGCCCGATCATCGAGGTGAGGGAAATGAACGACACAAAATGATTGCGGCGCTTTGCACGGGTATAACGCGTGCCAATAAATACGAAGAGAGGTCTGAACATGTCGGGGCTTGTTCGGAGGAAAAGAAGACGTCCCGGTGGCGGGGTCAGGTAAGCAGCTTTACACTCAGACCATTACCGCTACTTTGGGTTCGCCATGTCGACATTAGATGAAGAAGAACGCCGCGAATACTACCGTATCGACGACATGATCGCACTTCAAATCAGCACACTGTCTGCCCCGGAAGCGGCGAGCAAGGAAGTGTTGCTGGATGATTCTCCGCTGTTCAACCTGCTCAGCGAACTGCACCTCAGCGAATTCGAAGCCCAGCACCTGTTGCGCCAGATCAACGAGAAAGATCGCAGCCTGGCAGCCTTCCTCAAAGTCCAGAACAAACGCGTGGATCTGCTCAGCCAGATCATGGCCCGTGGCCTCCTCGATGAGGTGGGCGCGCCGCAGCCGGTGGTCATTTCCGAGGGCGGCATTGACTTCAAGCACCCCACTCCCCTGGCACTCGGTGCTCACCTGGCCGTCAAGCTGGTGCTGATGCCCCAGGCGCTCGGCTTGCTGCTGCGCGCCCGCGTCACCCATTGCGACCCCGAGGGGGACGCATTTGACGTGGGCACTGAGTTCGAATCCATGACCGACGCCCAGCGCCAGTTGCTGGCACGCTATATCTTGCAGAAACAAGCCCAGGAACGACGCCTGGCACGGGAACAGAGCGACGCCCAAGACACCTGAATTCGTATTCACCCCGCCAGACAACCTGGCGCAAAGGAGCAACTGTGACCCTGATTTACGGCCACCGCGGTGCCAAAGGCGAAGCACCGGAAAACACCCTGACCAGCTTCCAGGAGTGCCTCAAGCACGGTGTACGCCGCTGCGAACTGGATTTGCACCTGTCCATGGACGGCGAGCTGATGGTGATCCACGACCCGACCCTCAAGCGCACGGCCGACCGGCGCGGCAAAGTCGTCGAGTATTCGGCAGCCGACCTTGTGAAGATCGACGCGCGCA
This sequence comes from Pseudomonas fluorescens, assembly GCF_900215245.1. GTDB lineage: Bacteria > Pseudomonadota > Gammaproteobacteria > Pseudomonadales > Pseudomonadaceae > Aquipseudomonas > Aquipseudomonas fluorescens. The sequence goes on along the minus strand of NZ_LT907842.1, from coordinate 4,091,362 downwards.
AAGGCGGCCCAGGCTGGGTCAGCCCGTGCCCGATCCCGCGCCTGGAAGAACTGTTCGAAAAGTGCGACTTCGATCACTGGCAACTGGAAGTCAAAAGCGCCTCACGCACCCGCGCCGCGACCACGGTGCTGGCCATTCGCGAGATGGCCGTGCGTTTCGGCCTGATGGACAAGGTCACGGTGACCTCAAGCTCGCGGGAAGTGCTCAAAGCCGCCGTCGAACTCACCCCGGACCTGTCACGCGGGCTGGTCGCCGAATACGCCTGGCTCGACCCGTTGAAGGTCGCGCAAAACTACGGCTGTGAGTTTCTGGCGTTGAACTGGACGTTGTGCACCCCCGAGCGGCTGGAAAAAGCCCAGCGCCAGGGTTTGCATGTGTCCGTGTGGACCGTCAACGAACCTGCGCTGATGCGCAGGCTCGCCGACTTCGGCGTAGATAGCCTGATTACAGACTTTCCCGGTTTGGCCACTGCCACCCTCGATAATTACTGAAATCGGTCTCCCCGGCCGGCTCAGGCCACCGGCCGGAGCCGCTCAAAAAAGCCGGTTGAGGCCGTCGTAGGCCGCTACCCGATAGGCTTCGGCCATGGTCGGGTAGTTGAACGTGGTGTTCACAAAGTACTTGAGGGTATTTTGCTCACCCGGCTGGCTCATGATCGCCTGACCGATGTGCACGATCTCCGAAGCCTGGTAGCCGAAGCAATGCACGCCGAGGACTTCCAGGGTTTCGCGGTGGAACAGGATCTTCAGCATGCCTTGCGGCTCACCGGCGATCTGCGCACGCGCCATGCTCTTGAAGAACGCCTTGCCCACTTCGTAAGGCACCTTGGCCTTGGTCAGTTCGTGTTCGTTCTTGCCGATCGAGCTGATCTCGGGAATCGTGTAGATCCCGGTCGGCACGTCGTTCACATAACGCCAGCTGCCGTTGTCGACAATGCTGCCGGCCGCCGAACGGCCCTGGTCATGCGCGGCACTGGCCAGGCTTGGCCAGCCGATCACGTCACCGGCGCCATAGATGTTGGTCACGCAGGTGCGGTAGTTCTCGTCCACTTCGATCTGGCCACGGCTGTTGACCTTGACCCCGATGTTTTCCATGCCCAGCTTGTCGGTGTTGCCGGTACGGCCGTTGCACCACAGCAAGGCGTCGGCCTTGATCTTTTTGCCGGACTTGAGGTGCAGGATCACCCCGTTGTCCAGGCCTTCGACCCGCTCGTACTCTTCGTTGTGGCGCACGGTGATGTTGTTGTTGCTGAAGTGGTAGCTCAACGCCTGGGAAATTTCCGAGTCGAGGAAGCTCAGCAACTGATCACGGTTATCGACCAGCTCGACCAGCACCCCCAGGCCGCTGAAGATCGAGGCGTATTCACAGCCGATCACGCCGGCGCCGTAGATGATCAGTTTGCGCGGGGTGTGGCCCAGGCTCAGGATGGTGTCGCTATCGTAGATACGCGGGTGGTGGAAATCGATATCGGCCGGGCGATACGGGCGCGAACCGGTGGCGATGATGATGTGCTTGGCCACCAGCTTCTCGACCACGCCATTGGCGCAGACCACTTCAACGGTCTGCTCATCGGCGAAACTGCCGGTGCCGAAGAACAGGTCGACACGGTTACGGGCGTAGTAGCCGGTGCGCGACGCGACTTGTTTGGAGATGACTTTCTCGGCGCTTTTCAACACGTCCGGGAACGAGAACCAACGCGGCTCACCAATGGCCCGGAACATCGGATTGGTGTTGAACTGCATGATCTGGCGCACCGAGTGACGCAAGGCCTTGGACGGGATGGTACCCAGGTGGGTGCAGTTACCGCCGACCTGGCGACGGCTATCGACCATCGCCACCTTGCGCCCAGCTTTGGCGGCGTTCATCGCCGCACCTTCTCCAGCCGGGCCGGAACCCAGTACCACCACGTCGTAGTTGTAGACAGCCATGCGTACTCCTCAGAACAGGCCAGGCGTACGGTTGGACGCCTGGCTAAATCATGCCGCGGCCAGCGGGCATGAAGGACAATTTGGCTCAAGTGTGTGAGCCGGGGCACAGTCTATATAAGGCTCAACGCCGCGAACATTAACCCTTGGTCGCGTCGTAGGCCAGTCTTGCCTTTACTACAGAACACGGAATTTGGAATTAGACTACTGACACTCACTTTCGCGGGACGAACCATTATGCGGTATGTCGTTTTCTGTTTAATGATGATTTTTTCGCTTGCAGTGCAGGCCAGTGAGGCGGATCGGCTCAAGCAAGCCGATTTCCCCAGGCAATCGCATGCGCTGGTCCTGAAAAACCAGGCAGTGCTGGTCTATCTGTGGGCCGATGTCTACGCGGCCGCGTTGTACGCCCCAGCCAACCTCGGCGCCAAACAGGCCCTCGACCAACAGCAGGACCTGCGCCTGGTGCTGTACTACTTTCGCGACATCGACCGCAACGATGTGATCAAGGCCGCCCTCACCACCCTCAAGCGCCAGCAAAGCAGCACCACCCTCGCCCGCTTGAAGCCCGAACTGGATCAACTGCACGCCAGCTTTCGCAACATCCGCAGCGGTGATCGTTACGCCCTGGATTTTCGCCCTGGCCGTGGGTTGAACCTGGAGATCAACGAGCAGGTGGTGTTCAGCAGTCGCGATGATGAGCTGGCAAAAGCCTATCTGGGCATTTGGCTGGCACCGAAAGGCCTGTCGGACAGCCTGCGCAACAGCCTCCTCAACTGAACGCAACCCTCGAAAACAACGCAAAACCAATGTGGGAGCTGGCTTGCCTGCGATGGCGGTGGGTCGGCAACTCATTTGCTACCTGACACACCGCTATCGCAGGCAAGCCAGCTCCCACAGGGGTTTCCCACATTGACCTCTATTCGCCCTCGGCTCTTGCGGCAAATCGTCAGCTTGCTATCAGTTTTTATTGCCTGTAATGGCCAATACACATATTGTTACAAAACTACAGCAGGGACGAATGATGACCAGGGATCACTAATAAGACAGCCAAAATGAGTGCATGACATGTCCACCACCACGGGCAAAGGCAAAGCGATTTTTCGCGTTGTCAGCGGCAACTTCCTTGAGATGTTCGACTTCATGGTCTATGGCTTCTATGCCACAGCCATTGCCAAAACCTTCTTTCCCAGCGACAGCGCGTTTGCCTCGTTGATGCTGTCCCTGGCGACCTTCGGCGCCGGGTTCCTGATGCGGCCACTGGGCGCAATCTTCCTCGGTGCCTACATCGATCGCCACGGCCGCAAGAAAGGCCTGGTGATCACCTTGGCCTTGATGGCCGCCGGCACCATCCTCATCGCCTGCGTGCCCGGCTATGCCACCCTGGGTGTGGCCGCGCCGCTGATCGTGCTGTTCGGTCGACTGCTTCAGGGTTTCTCTGCCGGCGTCGAGCTGGGCGGTGTGTCGGTGTACCTGGCAGAAATCGCCACACCCGGCCGCAAGGGCTTTTTCGTCAGTTGGCAGTCCGCCAGCCAGCAAGCCGCTGTGGTGTTCGCCGGCTTGCTGGGTGTGGGCCTCAACCACTGGCTCAGCCCGGAAGAGATGGGTGATTGGGGCTGGCGCGTGCCGTTCCTGATCGGCTGCCTGATCGTGCCGGTGATTTTCGTGATTCGCCGCTCGCTGGAAGAAACCCCTGAGTTCCAGGCGCGTAAACACCGCCCTACCCTGCAGGAAATCGTTCGTTCGATCGGTCAGAACTTTGGCATCGTCATCGCGGGTATGGCCCTGGTGGTAATGACCACCGTGTCGTTCTACCTGATCACCGCCTACACCCCGACCTTCGGCAAGGCCGAATTGCACCTCTCGGATTTCGATGCGCTGCTGGTGACGGTATGCGTGGGCATTTCCAACTTCATCTGGCTGCCGGTGATGGGCGCGGTGTCGGACAAGATCGGGCGCAAACCGCTGCTGCTGGGTGCGACGATTCTGGCGATCCTCACGGCTTACCCGGCGCTGTCCTGGCTGGTGGCCAACCCGAGCTTCAACCACTTGCTGATTGTGTTGTTGTGGTTGTCGTTCCTGTACGGCTCGTACAACGGTGCGATGGTGGTGGCGCTGACCGAGATCATGCCGGTGGAAGTGCGTACCACCGGCTTCTCCCTGGCCTACAGCCTGGCGACCGCAACGTTCGGCGGGTTTACGCCGGCGGCCTGCACCTACCTGATCCATGTGCTGGATAACAAGGCGGCGCCGGGGATCTGGCTCAGTGGGGCGGCGGTGCTGGGGTTGATTGCGACGTTGATCCTGTTCAAGGGCAATCGGCATGAGCTGCGCACGGCGCAGGCCTCAGTGGTTGGCGGCGCCTGATGGGTCGCCTTCGCGAGCAAGCCCGCTCCCACACTTAAGCGCGTATAGCCTGAAGAAACGCGGGGGAATGTGGGAGCGGGCTTGCTCACGAAGAGGCCCTTCCAACCACTACAAAACCCGCAGGCACAAAAAAGCCCCGAACCAGTCGGGGCTTTTTCATTGCAAAGGCTTAGCGTGGGAACGCAGGCGGGTTAACCCCGGCCATGTCTTCCATCACACGAACCACCTGGCAGCTGTAGCCGAACTCGTTGTCGTACCAGACGTACAGTACAACGCGGTTGTCCTGGGTGATGGTCGCTTCAGCGTCCACCACACCGGCGTGGCGCGAGCCAACGAAGTCGGTGGAAACCACTTCCTGCGAATTAACGAAGTCGATCTGCTTATGCAGGTCGGAGTGCAGCGCCATGTAGCGCAGGTACTCGTTCATTTCTTCGCGGGTGGCGGCTTTCTCAAGGTTCAGGTTGAGAATGGCCATCGACACGTTTGGCGTCGGAACGCGGATCGCGTTACCGGTCAGCTTGCCGGCCAGCTCAGGCAGGGCCTTGGCAGCAGCGGTGGCAGCACCGGTCTCGGTGATCACCATGTTCAGCGCGGCGCTACGGCCACGGCGATCGCCTTTGTGGAAGTTGTCGATCAGGTTCTGGTCGTTGGTGTACGAGTGAACCGTTTCAACGTGACCGTTAACGATACCGAACTTGTCATTCACGGCCTTCAACACCGGCACGATGGCGTTGGTGGTGCAGGACGCAGCGGACACGATCTTGTCGTCGGCGGTGATTTCACCGTGGTTGATGCCGTGAACGATGTTCTTCAGCTTGCCTTTGCCAGGCGCCGTCAGCACCACGCGATCGATACCCGGGCAAGCCAGGTGCTGGCCCAGGCCTTCGGCGTCACGCCATACGCCGGTGTTGTCCACCAGCAGAGCGTCCTTGATGCCGTACTGGGTGTAATCCACCTCGGACGGGTTCTTCGCGTAGATCACCTGGATCAGGTTACCGTTGGCGGTGATGGTGTTGTTTTCTTCGTCGATGACGATGGTGCCGTTGAACGGACCGTGTACCGAGTCGCGACGCAGCAGGCTGGCGCGCTTGGTCAGGTCGTTCTCGGCGCCTTTACGCACCACGATGGCACGCAGGCGCAGGCCGTCGCCGCCACCGGTTTTTTCGATCAGGATGCGCGCCAGCAGGCGGCCGATACGGCCGAAGCCGTACAGCACGACGTCGGTGCCTTTGCGAGCAGTCGCGTTTTGCTGGCCAACCACATCGGCCATTTCTTCACGCACGAACTGCTCGGCGCTGCGGCCAGCACCTTCTTTGCGGAATTTGTAAGCCAACTTGCCCAGGTCTACCGAGGCCGCGCCGAGCTTGAGCTCGCTCATGGCTTTAAGCAGAGGGAATGTTTCGTGGACGGAGAGTTCGCTGTCGTCGGCAGAACGATGGCGAGCAAAGCGATGGGCTTTGAGAATCGCGATGACTGACTGGTTGATCAGGCTGCGGCCATAGATCGAGCTCACCACATTGTTATTGCGGTACAGCTGACCGATAAGCGGAATCATCGCTTCAGCGAGTGCTTCACGGTCGATCCATTCACCAAGACACTGGTCGGGCTTCTGAGTCACGGGAACCTTCCACATGTAGGGGCAGAAAAAAGGGGCTACATTATGCCGCCCGACCGGCCTCGGAGCAATGCGCGTCAGGCAACAAAAAGTGCTTGCGAAAAAATCACACCCCGCTGCAGCCCAGTAAATACGCGGGTTCCAGAAGGCCGCTGATTGAGCGCCAACCCCGACTTGTCCGTAACCCTCCGAAACATCCGCATAAAATGGCACTACATATTGAGTCAAAACCCGCCTTTGTTTGTCTTAGCCACTACATTTCCTACAAACCGTAATAGGCTCAGTCAGCAACTGACAGGCGGCACCTCGGGCCGTTACAATTACCGACTTTGTCGCAACGCTTGGAGCTCAACCTTCCGTGCCCGTTCTGCGTCTACCGCTTCTCCCTGCCGCGGCAGGTAAACAGCACTGGGGCAACCTGCCCGGTGCCGCCCTGAGCCTGGCCATTGCCGAGGCTGCCAGCGCAGCCAAGCGCTTTACCCTGCTGCTCACCGCCGACAGCCAAAGCGCCGAGCGGCTGGAGCAGGAGCTGAGCTTCTTCGCCCCCGATTTGCCGGTGCTGCACTTTCCCGACTGGGAAACCCTGCCCTACGATCTGTTCTCGCCGCACCAGGACATCATCTCCCAGCGCATCGCCAGCCTGTACCGCTTGCCGGAACTGGCCCACGGCGTGCTGGTAGTGCCGATCACCACGGCCCTGCATCGCCTGGCACCGACCAAGTTCCTGCTCGGCAGCAGCCTGGTGCTGGATGTCGGCCAGAAGCTCGATGTGGAGCAGATGCGCACGCGCCTTGAGGCCAGCGGCTACCGCTGTGTCGACACGGTGTACGAACACGGCGAGTTCGCCGTGCGCGGCGCGTTGATCGACCTGTTCCCGATGGGCAGCAAGTTGCCGTACCGCATCGACTTGTTCGATGACGAAATCGAAACCTTGCGCACCTTCGACCCGGACAACCAACGCTCCATTGATAAAGTCGACTCGATCAAGTTGCTGCCGGCGCGGGAATTCCCGCTGCAAAAAGACGCGGTCACGCGCTTCAAGGCACGCTTTCGTGAACGCTTCGACGTCGACTTCCGCCGCTGCCCGATTTTCCAGGACTTGAGCAGCGGGATTACACCGGCCGGTATCGAGTACTACCTGCCGCTGTTCTTTGACGAAACCTCCACCCTGTTCGACTACCTGCCCCAGGACACCCAGGTGTTCTCGCTGCCGGGCATCGAGCAGGCCGCAGAAAACTTCTGGAACGACGTGCGCAATCGCTATGAAGAGCGCCGCGTCGATCCGTCGCGTCCTTTGTTGCCGCCCGCCGAGCTGTTCCTGCCGGTGGAAGATTGCTTCGCCCGCCTGAAAAACTGGCCGCGCGTGGTTGCCAGTCAACAAGACGTGGACGCCGGCAGCGGCCGCGAACGCTTCCCGGCCGGAACCCTGCCGGACCTGGCGATCCAGGCCAAAGCCACACAGCCGCTGGAGGCGCTGTCCAACTTCATCGGTGACTTCCCCGGCCGCGTGCTGTTTACCGCCGAATCCGCCGGCCGCCGCGAAGTGCTGCTGGAATTGCTCGAACGCCTGAAGCTGCGCCCGAAAACCGTCGACAGCTGGCCGGATTTTGTCGCGAGCAAAGAACGCCTGGCGATCACCATCGCGCCGCTGGATGAAGGTTTGTTGCTGGACGACCCGGCCCTGGCGCTGATCGCCGAAAGCCCACTGTTCGGCCAACGCGTGATGCAGCGCCGCCGGCGTGAAAAACGCGCGGACGCCAACAACGACGCGGTCATCAAAAACCTGACCGAGCTGCGCGAAGGTGCGCCGGTGGTGCATATCGACCACGGCGTGGGCCGCTACCTGGGCCTGCAGACCCTGGAGATCGACAACCAGGCCGCCGAATTCCTCACCATGGAATACGCCGAAGGCGCCAAGCTCTATGTGCCGGTGGCCAGCCTGCACCTGATCGCCCGCTACACCGGCAGCGACGATGCCCTGGCGCCGTTGCACCGCCTGGGCTCCGAGACCTGGCAGAAAGCCAAGCGCAAAGCCGCCGAACAAGTGCGCGATGTGGCCGCCGAATTGCTCGACATCTATGCCCGCCGTGCGGCCCGCGAAGGTTACGCCTTCGCCGACCCGAAAGCCGACTACGCCACCTTCAGCGCCGGCTTTGCCTTCGAAGAAACCCCGGACCAGCAAACCACCATCGAAGCGGTGCGCGCCGACATGCTCGCGCCCAAGCCGATGGACCGCCTGGTGTGTGGCGACGTGGGCTTCGGCAAGACCGAAGTGGCCATGCGCGCCGCCTTTATTGCCGTACACGGCGGTAAGCAGGTGGCGATTCTGGTGCCGACCACCCTGCTCGCCCAACAGCACTACAACAGCTTCCGCGACCGCTTTGCCGACTGGCCGGTGACGGTGGAAGTGATGAGCCGCTTCAAGTCCGCCAAGGAAGTGAACGCGGCTATCGCCGATTTGGCGGAAGGCAAGATCGACATCGTGATCGGCACGCACAAGCTGCTGTCGGACGACGTGAAGATCAAGAACCTGGGCCTGGTGATCATCGACGAAGAACACCGGTTTGGTGTGCGCCAGAAAGAACAGCTCAAAGCCCTGCGCAGTGAAGTCGACATCCTTACGCTCACCGCCACGCCGATTCCGCGCACGCTGAACATGGCCGTGTCGGGCATGCGTGACCTGTCGATCATTGCTACGCCGCCGGCACGCCGCTTGTCGGTGCGCACGTTCGTGATGGAGCAGAACAAAAGCACGGTCAAGGAAGCGCTGCTGCGAGAGCTGTTGCGCGGCGGCCAGGTGTATTACCTGCACAACGACGTGAAGACCATCGAGAAGTGCGCCGCCGACCTCGCCGAGCTGGTGCCGGAAGCCCGCATCGCCATCGGCCACGGGCAGATGCGCGAACGCGAACTCGAACAGGTGATGAGCGACTTCTACCACAAGCGCTTCAACGTACTGATCGCCTCGACCATCATCGAGACCGGCATCGACGTGCCGAGTGCCAACACCATCATCATCGAGCGCGCCGACAAGTTCGGACTGGCGCAGCTGCATCAACTGCGCGGCCGCGTCGGGCGTAGCCACCACCAAGCGTATGCCTACTTGCTGACGCCACCGCGCCAGCAAATTACCGGCGACGCCGAAAAGCGTTTGGAAGCCATCGCCAACACCCAGGACCTCGGCGCCGGGTTTGTACTGGCCACCAACGACCTGGAAATTCGTGGTGCCGGCGAACTGTTGGGCGACGGCCAGAGCGGGCAGATCCAGGCCGTGGGCTTCACCCTGTATATGGAGATGCTCGAACGCGCGGTGAAAGCGATTCGCAAGGGCGAGCAACCGAACCTCGATCAACCCTTGGGCGGCGGCCCGGAAATCAACCTGCGCTTGCCGGCATTGATTCCGGAAGACTACCTGCCGGACGTACACGCGCGGCTGATCCTGTACAAGCGCATCGCCTCGGCCACTGACGAAGAAGGCCTCAAGGACCTGCAAGTGGAGATGATCGACCGCTTTGGACTGTTGCCCGAGCCGACCAAGAACCTGGTACGCCTGACCCTGCTCAAATTGCAGGCCGAGCAACTTGGAATCAAGAAGGTCGATGCCGGGCCACAAGGCGGGCGCATCGAGTTCGAAGCGCAAACGCCGGTGGACCCGCTGGTGCTGATCAAGCTGATTCAGGGCCAGCCCAACCGCTACAAGTTCGAAGGGGCTACGCTGTTCAAGTTCATGGTGCCGATGGAACGTGCAGAAGAACGCTTTAATACATTAGAGGCGCTGTTTGAGCGCCTCATCCCGAAATCTGCTTGAAGGACGCCCCAATGCGCCTGTTCCGCATTTTGAGCTTGTTGTTGGTGGTCGTTGCCCCTTCGGCGTTTGCCGACAGCCCGTACCTGGTGGAAATGATCCTGGTCCGCCAGAACGCCGAGCCGGCTATCAACAGCCGCGCGGCGCCGGAAAACTGGGACGCCGGCGCTGCTCGCCTGCCGGCGGACAACATCAGCCCGCCGCGGCTGAGCAACATCGTCGACAAACTCCGTGCCGACAGTCACTACACCGTGCTGCTCCATCGGGCCTGGGACCAGAACCTGGGCGAACAACCGGTGAAACTGGCCATCAGCGATGGCCAGGAGCAGTTCGGCCAGTTTCCCATCGAGGGCACGCTGAACCTGCAACTGGGGCGTTTTACCGACATCGACGCCGACTTCTGGATCAACCAGTTCGACGCCAACGGGAGTGTCATCGCCAGCGAACACCTGAGCCAGCAAGACGTGCGCACCAAAAACAACCAGCTCAACTACCTCGACGGCGGCCACCTCGCCCTGCTGATCAAGATCACTTCGCTGACCGCCAAACCACCCAGCGCACCACCGCCCGACATTCAGGACTGATCCAGCGCCATGCCCCTGACGTCGTCGTTGACCAAACCCCTGGCCCCTTCGTGGGCCAATCGCTTTAAAGAGCAAAGCCTTGAGCGCGGGCGGCGCTACGCCCTGGAGAACCGCGTGCGCATCGTCGAGTCCGGCGACAGCACCATCGTGGCCAGTTGCGAAGGCTCGGGCGGCAACGTTTATCGGCAGACCATTTCGCTGCGCGAATCGGCCAAAGGCACGTTGATCCTGGTGGACAGCCGCTGCACGTGCCCGGTGCACACCAACTGCAAACACATCGCGGCGGTGTTGCTCAAGGTCCAGGAAACCCTGGCCTACCCGGCGGCGGCGCAGGATGCCGAGCTGCTGGAAAAGCTCCAGGCCGTGCTGGATAACCGCGTGGTGTTGCCGCAAGTGGTGATGGAAGAGGTGCGCCCCGTGCCGCGCCTGTGGCTGGCCAGTGTTGAGTTCAGCGCGTTTGAACCGCGCAACGGCAAGATGCAGCGCTATATCCAGCACCGCGCCGCGTTGTCGTTCAATTACCTGGGTAACTATGTCAGCGGGCAGAAGAACGCCGATATCGTCGTGCGCCAGGACACCCAAAGCCTGCGCATCAAACGCCACCCGGAGCTGGAGCAGCCGTATCGCGAGCAACTGCGCGTGCTGGGTTTCAAGATCGCCACGCGCCAGAGCAAGGCGTTGCCGGAGAGTGCCGGTGAATTGTTTGAGATGGTCAACGACAGCGCCTGGCTGAACTTTACCCTTAACGCGTCGCCCGCCCTGCGCGCCGAGGGTTGGGAACTGCAGATCGACGAGGATTTCGGCTTCGACCTCAGCGCCGTCGACGACTGGTACGCGACGGTCGACGAGGGCCCGGAGCGTGACTGGTTCGACCTGGAACTGGGCATCATCGTCAATGGTGAGCGGCTGAGCCTGTTGCCGATCCTGCTCAACCTGATGCGCTCCCACACCGAGATCCTCAACCCGGAAAAACTCGCGCGGCGCCGCGACGACGAACTGATCCTGGTGAATATTCCCGGCCTGCCCAACGGCCACGGCCCGCTGCAAGTGGCACTGCCCTACGGCCGATTGAAACCGGTGCTGGCCACCCTCGGCGAGTTTTACCTGCAAGAACCCGGCAACACCACGCTGCGCCTGGCCAAGGCCGATGCGATTCGCCTCAACCCGCTGGAAGACCTGCCGTTGCAATGGGAGGGCGGCGAGAAGATCCGCAATTTCGCCCAGCGCCTGCGCGACATCAAGGATTTCAGCTGTGTGGCGCCCGAGGGGTTGAACGCGACCTTACGCCCCTACCAGCTGGAAGGCTTGAGCTGGATGCAGTCGCTGCGCCAACTTGAGGTGGGCGGGATTCTCGCGGACGACATGGGCCTGGGTAAAACCCTGCAGACCCTGGCGCATATTCTTACCGAGAAAGCCGCCGGGCGCCTCGACCGGCCGTGCATGGTGGTGATGCCCACCAGCCTGATCCCGAACTGGCTCGACGAAGCGGCGCACTTCACGCCGCAGCTCAAGGTACTGGCACTCTATGGCGCGACGCGCAAAAAGCACTTCGCCAACCTGCAGGACTATGACCTGCTGCTGACCACGTATGCCTTGCTGCCCAAGGACATCGAACCGCTCGCCGCCCTGCCCTTGCACATACTGATCCTCGATGAAGCCCAGTACATCAAGAACCCCACGAGCAAGGCCGCGCAGGCGGCGCGCGAACTGAATGCGCGCCAGCGCCTGTGCCTGAGTGGCACACCGCTGGAAAACCACCTGGGCGAGCTGTGGTCGCTGTTTCACTTCCTGCTGCCGGGCTGGCTGGGTGACGTCAAAAGCTTCAACCGCGATTACCGCGTGCCGATCGAAAAACGCGCCAGTGACGTGCGCTTGCAGCACCTCAACGGTCGGATAAAACCCTTCCTGCTGCGCCGTACCAAGGAACAGGTGGCAACGGAGTTGCCGCCCAAGACCGAGATCATCCATTGGGTTGACCTCAATGAGGCCCAGCGCGATGTGTACGAGACCATGCGCCTGGCCATGGATAAAAAAGTCCGCGATGAAATCACCCGTAAAGGCGTCGCGCGCAGCCAGATCATCATTCTTGAAGCGCTGCTCAAGCTGCGCCAGGTGTGCTGTGACCTGCGTCTGGTCAACGACGCCACCCTGCCCGCCCGAGGCAGCAGTTCGGGCAAGCTGGACAGCCTGATGGAAATGCTCGAAGAACTGTTTGCCGAAGGGCGCCGGATTCTGCTGTTCTCCCAGTTCACCTCGATGCTGAGCCTGATCGAGGCCGAACTGAAAAAGCGCGGCGTGGCCTACGCCCTGTTGACCGGCCAGACCCGCGACCGGCGCACGCCGGTGAAGGATTTCCAGAGCGGCAAGCTACAGATTTTTCTGATCAGCTTGAAGGCTGGCGGTGTGGGCTTGAACCTGACCGAAGCCGACACGGTCATTCACTACGACCCATGGTGGAACCCGGCCACGGAAAACCAGGCCACCGACCGCGCGTATCGCATCGGGCAGGAGAAGCCGGTGTTCGTCTACAAGATGATTGCCCGGGGCACGGTGGAGGAGAAAATCCAACACCTGCAGAAGGAAAAATCCGACCTGGCGGCAGGTGTGCTGGACGGACGCAAGACAGGCGATTGGCAGTTGGGCAACGAGGATATCGAGGCGTTGTTTGCGCCGTTGCCCCACAAGCAAGAGAAGCGCTGACTGACAGACCGCCTTCGCGAGCAAGCCCGCGCCCACATTTAATCGCGTACATCCTTTTGGAATGCGCTCGAATGCGGGCGCGGGCTTGCTCGCGAAGGACGCGCCACGGTTATCAGTCGATCAACTGAGCATCCCGCAACGCTGTGAGCGCCACCAACCAACGCGGGTCCTGCTTATAGTCCGTAGAGGCAATCGCCTGCCCACGCATCCGCGCGATGCGGGCAGATGGGGTGACCTTCATGCGTTGCGCAGCGGTCAGCGCCAGCTCGGCAGCCGCGCGGTCATTACACACCAGGCCCATATCACAGCCGGCCGTCAGCGCCGCCTCAATTCGACTGGCCGCATCACCGACCACGTGCGCCCCCGCCATAGACAGGTCGTCGCTGAAAATAACCCCATCGAACTGCAACTCGCCACGCAAAATATCCTGCAACCAGCGACGCGAGAAACCGGCAGGCTGGGCGTCAACCTGTGGGTAGATGACGTGGGCAGGCATCACGGCCGCCAACTGCGTGCTCAGGCGCGCGAAAGGCACCAGGTCATTTGCGCGAATCTGTTCCAGGCTGCGTTCATCATTGGGGATGGCGACGTGGGAATCGGCCTCAGCCCAACCGTGGCCCGGGAAGTGTTTGCCGGTGGCGGCCATGCCGGCACTGTTCATGCCACGAATGAAGGCGCCTGCCAGCACAGCGGCGCGCTCGGGGTCGCCTTCGAACGAACGCGTGCCGACTACGGCGCTGCGTTGGTAGTCCAGGTCCAGCACCGGGGCGAAGCTCAGGTCGAGGCCGACCGCCAGCACTTCAGTTGCCATGATCCAGCCGCACTGTTCAGCCAAGTACTCGGCATTCGGCTTATCCGCCAGTAGCCGCATGGCCGGCAGGCGCACAAAGCCCTGGCGCAGGCGCTGCACACGCCCGCCTTCCTGGTCGACAGCCAGCAGCAGGTCCGGGCGCACCGCTCGGATCGCCGCGCTCAGCTCGCGCACCTGGCGTGGGTGCTCGATATTGCGCGCAAAAATGATCAGCCCGCCCACTTCAGGCTGGCGCAACAGGTGGCGATCCTCGGCCGTCAGCCAAGTACCGGCCACATCGACCATTAACGAACCTTGCAGGACAGCAGTCATAAACCTTCCTTAAATAACGCACACAACCCGTTGCCCTCACGTGGCGCCGTTAATGACGGGCGCGCGGTGAAAACAACGGGTTGCGAGTACATAGCTGAAATCGGCATGGCGGCTAGCTTAGCGGATGCAAGCGGCCGCGCACACCCGGGCCGGTCACGCCTTGGCGACGGCCGGGGTCGATTTGCTGCGTGGGCGCAATTGCGCGGCCGCCATGGCCTGGTCGGTCACGCCGGTTTCGGCGCGCATGCCGGCCGCAAGGAACGGCACCATCAGGCGCATCACTTGCTCGATGGACGTGTTCACACCGAAGTCGGTCTCGGCAATCGCGCGCAACGCCTTGATCCCGGACATGCTGAACGCGGCAGCGCCGAGCATGAAGTGCACGCGCCAGAACAGCTCAATCGGCGGAATACGCGGGGCAGCTTCGTTAACCAGCAACATATAGCGGCGGAAAACCTTGCCGTACATGTCTTCCAGGTAACGCCGCAGGTGACCCTGGCTCTGGCTGAACGCCAGGCCCAACAGACGCATGAAGATCGACAGGTCGTTGCCGCTGCGTGGTTGAACCACCAGCGCCTGCTCGACGAGGATTTCCAGCAGGTCTTCCAGGCTTGGCTTGTTTTCAGGCTTGGTCTGGCGGCGCTCCAGCTCACGGTCGAGGCTGGCGCAGAACGGCCCCAGGAAGCGTGAGAACACGGCCTGGATCAGGGCTTTTTTCGAGCCGAAATGGTAATTCACTGCGGCAAGGTTGACCCCAGCCTTGCTGGTGATCAGCCGCAATGAAGTTTCAGCAAATCCTTTTTCCGCGAACAATTGCTCGGCAGCATCGAGAATGCGTTCAACGGTTTCCGACTGGGCCATGGCTACTCCGCCTGACAAACACTTGTTTGAAACATACGTTTCAGTGTGTGTCTTGTCAAGCCTGTGAGTCCGTTTTCCGGCCGGGCAGTCATCTAATTCGCCGCTATTTAATCACATCCTTTCCGGTCTGTAGGCAGCGCTGTCTGTGCCTTGTAAGAAGGATGACGAATGACCGTCCAGCGGAGTGCCAAAAAAGGATGATTGCCAAGCGCAGTTCACTGTATATAATCCCAGTCACTGTATAAAAAGACAGAGCGATCAACATGCTAAAACTGACGCCACGCCAAGCTGAGATTCTGGCTTTTATCAAGCGCTGCCTCGATGACAACGGCTACCCGCCGACACGAGCGGAAATTGCGCTGGAACTGGGGTTCAAATCCCCCAACGCTGCCGAAGAACACCTCAAGGCCCTCGCTCGCAAAGGCGCGATCGAGATGACCCCAGGGGCTTCTCGCGGCATTCGCATCCCCGGCTTCGAAGCCAAGGCCGACGAGTCGACGCTGCCGATCATCGGTCGCGTCGCCGCCGGTGCGCCGATCCTGGCGCAACAGCACGTCGAGGAATCCTGCAACATCAACCCGACCTTTTTCCATCCGCGTGCCGACTACCTGTTGCGTGTACACGGCATGAGCATGAAGGACGTGGGGATTTTCGACGGCGACCTGCTGGCCGTCCACACCACCCGCGAAGCCCGTAATGGCCAGATCGTCGTCGCGCGTATCGGCGATGAAGTCACCGTCAAACGCTTCAAGCGCGAAGGCAGCAAGGTCTGGCTGATGGCCGAGAACCCTGAGTTCGCCCCGATTGAAGTGAACCTGAAAGATCAGGACCTGGTGATCGAAGGCTTGAGCGTCGGCGTCATTCGCCGCTAAAGGAGGCACCATGCAGCTCGTGCACACCCCACAACACACACAACTGTCGCTGTTCGAGGCCTTTATGGCCCAACCCCTTGCGCCCATCCTCAAGGAAACGGTCGAGGCCCCATGGGGCTCCGAACCCGAGGCGTTCAGTGAGCTGTCGTTGCGCGGTGCTGCCGGGAGCTGCCTGAGCCTGCTGGCGCCGATCCTTCGCGAATTGAGCGAAGAGCAGGACGCGCGCTGGCTGACGCTGATCGCCCCGCCCGCCAGCCTGACCCAGGCCTGGTTGCGCGACGCCGGCCTCAACCGTGAGCGCATCCTGCTGCTGCAACCGCGCGGCGCGCAAAGTGCCCAGCAGTTGACGTGTGAAGCTTTGCGCCTGGGCCGCAGCCACACGGTGGTGAGCTGGCTGAACCCGCTCAACGCTACCGCCAGGCAGCAGTTGATCAGCGCCGCGCGTACGGGCGAGGCACAGAGCTTGAATATTCGATTGGGGTAATCAGGCTAGTTGCTTGCCTATCTGGCAGGAGTACTTCTGTCGCAATGGAGCTTGCCTTGGCAAGCCAGCTCACAAAAACTCAGTGAAGCACTCGCGGGCCGTCATCTTTCTCCGGTTCGCCTTCTGCCAGGCGACCTGCCATCTGCACACCCACGCTCAACATGGCTTTCGCTACTTCCACGTGCTGGCCTTGCAGGAACGCTTTTGCGTCCTCGGAAAAATCCAAAATAACCAGAGAACCCTCGTCCTCAGCCCGGCGCAGCTCAATTCGGCCGTCAGGCAATTCAACAATTTCCAGAAAGGACGTTGGCATAAAAGTCTGTTCTCCACGAAAGGCCGGGATTATATCAGTCATCCACCCCGCCCCGCAGAGGATCTCAACAGGTTTCTTTACGGCTTGATGAATGGTGCTTTTTGAACGCTGCGAGCCCCGTGCAGGATTTTCTGCCTGACTCGGTTCAAATGTGTGAGCGGGCTTGCTCGCGAATGCGGCGGGTCAGTAATGCCGCTTTCACGAGCAAGCCCGCTCCCACAGCGGTGAGTGCACCTCAGCGAAAACCCTTCAGCACTCGTTCAAGCCTTCACGAAACCTGAGCGCCATCTTCTTCAGCGCTTGGCGCCAGCTTTCCAGCTCCTCACGGCTCAGCGGCTTGGGCTCATCTTCTTCCAGCGCCAGTGCCACGATCAGCGGCTGTGTCACATCGCCTTTGGGCACATGGGGAACACGTGGCGGCTGGAACATATCGGCGTGCGCTTTGAGCAAGCGAGCTACCCAGCTGTCGGGGCTCTGGGCCATTTCTACCAATTCGGCCAGCTCAGGGATCGCCATGCTCGCCAGCACGTCGTGGTTCATGATCATTTCTGCACGCGGCGAACCGGCCTGGGGCAGACGGTAGAACCCGGCAATCTCATGACACAACCCCAGCAGCGCGCCGTACAGGTGGAACAACGCTGCTTCACGCCCGGCCTGGACGAGCGCGATGGCATTCATCTCCTTCCCTTCCTCGGCGCGGCCAAGGGCTTCCAGGGACAAACCCGCGAAGTAAATTTTCTGATTGGTACGGGTATAGAGTTCGTTGGCCATGACGGCAATCTCCACAACGAATAAGCGTGATGCTGGCTGAACAGTGTCACGGATCAGCCGAACGGACTGCAAGCGCAAAAAAAGGCCGCCTTTACAGGCGGCCTTTGTCATTCCAAGCGGAGTCGATCAAGCGCCCTGGCGCTTGTCCTCGACCTTCCACTTGCCACCGTCATAGAACGCTTTCCAGCCAGTAGGCTTACCGTCCACTTCGGTCTGCACGTACTGCTCCTTGGTTTTACGGCTGTAACGGATCACAGCCGGGCGACCGTCGGGGTCCTTCTTCGGCGCTTCACACAGGAAGTGGTACTTCGGATCAATCTCGTCCTTGTGTGGCACGATTTCCAGTACCAACGGCGCACGGGTCTCGCGGTTTTTCGGGAACTGGCTGGCAGCCAGGAACAAGCCCGATGCGCCGTCACGCAGGATGTAGGTGTCGTTGACCTTCTCGCACTTGAGTTCGGGCATCTTCACCGGGTCCATCTTCGGCGGCGCCGCGTCACCACTTTTCAGCAGTTTGCGGGTGTTCTTGCAAGTCGGGTTGGTGCAACCGAAGAACTTGCCGAAACGGCCGGTCTTGAGCTGCATCTCGCTGCCGCACTTGTCGCACTCCAGGCTCGGGCCTTCGTAGCCCTTGATGCGGTAGCTGCCTTCTTCGATTTCGTAGCCGTCGCAATCCGGGTTGTTACCGCAGATGTGCAACTTGTGCTTCTCGTCGAGCAGGTAGGCATCCATGGCTGTGCTGCAGATCGGGCAACGGTGCTTGCCACGCAGGACCAGCGACTCGGATTCACCCTCGTCGTCTGCGGCGATTTCGTCACCCGGCACCAGATTCACGGTGGCCTTGCAGCGCTCTTTCGGCGGCAGGCTGTAGCCCGAGCAACCGAGGAACACACCGGTGGACGCCGTACGAATCTGCATTGGGCGGCCACAGGTCAGGCACGGAATGTCCGTCATTACCGGCTGGTTGGCACGCATGCCGCTCTCAGGGCTTTCGGCCACTTCGAGTTTCTTTTTGAAGTCGCCGTAGAACTCGTCGAGCACGTTTTTCCAGTCGCGCTCGCCCTGGGCCACGTCATCGAGGTTCTCTTCCATGCCGGCGGTGAAGCCGTAGTCCATCAGGTTGGAGAAACTCTCGGACAGACGCTCAGTGACGATGTCGCCCATCTTTTCCGAGTAGAAACGACGGTTGTGCAGGGCCACGTAGCCACGGTCCTGGATGGTCGAGATGATCGCCGCATAGGTCGAAGGACGACCGATACCGCGTTTTTCCATCTCTTTCACCAGGCTGGCTTCGGAGTAACGTGCCGGCGGCTTGGTGAAGTGCTGGGACGGGTCGAGCTTGATCAGCTTGAGCGTATCGCCCTGGGCCATGTCAGGCAGCACATCATCGTCGCCTGGCTTGGCAATTTGCGGCATCACGCGGGTGTAGCCGTCGAACTTGAGGATACGGCCCTTGGCACGCAGCTCGAAGTCGCCTGCGCCCACGCTGACGGTAGTAGACAGGTATTGCGCCGGCAGCATCTGGCACGCCAGGAACTGACGCCAGATCAGCTCGTAGAGGCGCTCAGCGTCGCGCTCCATGCCACTCAGCTTGCTTGGCTCGGTGTTGGCGTCGGAAGGACGAATCGCTTCGTGAGCCTCCTGGGCGCCTTCTTTGCTGCTGTAGACGTTCGGCTTCTCCGGCAGGTATTTCTTGCCGAATTCGCTCTCAATATAAGTACGCGCCATGGCCACCGCGTCTTGCGACAGGTTGGTGGAGTCGGTACGCATATACGTGATGTAGCCGGCTTCGTACAAACGCTGGGCCATCATCATGGTTTTCTTCACACCGAAACCCAGGCGGTTGCTCGCGGCCTGTTGCAGGGTGGAGGTGATGAACGGCGCCGACGGCTTGCTGCTGGTCGGTTTGTCTTCACGCTTGACGATGCTGTAGCTGGAAGCCTTGAGCTTCTCCAGCGCGGCCATGGCCTGGGCTTCGTTCAGCGGCTTGAACGCCTCGCCTTTCTCGCGGGCCACTTCAAAGCGCACGTTGGCGCCCTTGGCGGTGCCGAGGTCAGCGTGCACTTCCCAGTACTCTTCAGGGTTGAACGCACGAATCTCACGTTCACGCTCCACCACCAGCTTGACCGCGACCGATTGCACACGGCCGGCGGACAGGCCACGGGCGATCTTGGCCCACAGCAATGGCGAGACCATGTAGCCCACGACGCGGTCGAGGAAACGACGGGCCTGCTGGGCGTTCACACGGTCAATGTCCAGTTCGCCCGGCTTGGAGAAGGCTTCCTGGATGGCTTTCTTGGTGATTTCGTTGAACACGACACGCTTGTAGCGGCTGTCGTCACCGCCGATGGCTTCCCGCAGGTGCCAGGCAATGGCTTCCCCTTCGCGGTCCAAGTCCGTCGCGAGATAGATGGTGTCAGCATCTTTGGCGAGCCGGCGCAGCTCTTCGATGACCTTTTCCTTGCCGGGAAGGATTTCGTACTTGGCCTTCCAGCCATGTTCCGGGTCCACCCCCATGCGTGAGACCAGCTGCTTGCGCGCTTTCTCTTTGGGGGTGAGCACCGGACCTTCGCCCGCAGCCGCCTTGCCGCGCTTGGCGGCCGGCTCCTTGCTGGCGCTAGCCGAACCGCTGGTGGGCAGGTCTCGGATATGGCCGATACTCGACTTCACCACGTACTCGTTACCCAAGTACTTGTTGATGGTCTTGGCCTTAGCCGGGGATTCCACAATGACCAGCGATTTGCCCATGGATCGGAAAATTCCTGAATTCGAGAAGTGAAAGGCAGTTGGCGCCTGTCGCGGCAACGCTATATATAGTGGCAACAAGGTGAGGTCAAGCGCAGCATTCTGCGCGGCCTGCCGTTATTGCCCTGAAAAAAGACTGCGTTCGGCCTGGACCAAAGCAAAGCGCGGGACCTGCTCGCCGTCAACTTCGACGGTCTCCAGGAACATGCTCAAAGGGCGCACCCAAAAGCCGTAATCGCCATACAGTGCTTGGTAAAACACCACTTCCTCTTCGGTCTCGGAGTGCCGCGCCACATTAAAAACGCGGTACTGCGGCCCCTTATAATGTTGGTAGAGACCGGGTTCTACTTTCATGCTCTGGCCCTCTGACAAAATTTATTGAAAAAAAATATTAAAAATTCCAAAAAACAAAAACCGGGGCACTGGGCCCCGGCTTCCGTCAACCCAACGCTCAGAGGCGTTCGAAGACGGTGGAAATGCCTTGGCCGAGACCAATGCACATGGTTGCAACCCCAAGGTTGCCGCCATTTTGCTTCATCACGTTAAGCAAAGTGCCGGAGATACGCGCACCGGAGCAACCGAATGGGTGGCCCAGGGCGATTGCACCGCCGTGCAGGTTAACCTTCTCGTTCATCTTGTCGAGTACTTTCAAATCTTTCAGCACTGGCAGGGCCTGTGCGGCGAAAGCTTCGTTGAGCTCGAAGAAGTCGATATCGGAGATGGTCAGGCCCGCGCGCTTCAAGGCTTTTTGTGTGGCCGGTACTGGACCATAGCCCATGATTGCCGGATCCACACCCGCCACGGCCATCGAACGAATCACGGCCATCGGCTGGATACCCAGGTCCTGGGCACGCTGCGCCGACATCACGATCATGCACGAAGCACCGTCGGTGATTTGCGACGAACTACCGGCTGTCACGGTGCCGCCCTTTGGATTGAAGGCCGGCTTGAGGGCCGCCAGGCTTTCCAGGGTGGTGTCCGGACGAATGGTTTCGTCGTAGTCGAACAGTTTCAGGAAGCCGTTTTCGTCGTAGCCGTTCATCGGGATGATTTCATCCTTGAACTTGCCTTCCACGGTCGCCTTTTGGGCGAGTTGGTGGGAACGCAGGGCGAACGCGTCCTGGGCTTCGCGGGTAATGCCGTGCATTTTGCCGAGCATTTCTGCGGTGAGGCCCATCATGCCCGACGCTTTTGCCGCGTACAGCGACATGTGCGGGTTAGGGTCGACGCCGTGCATCATGCTGACGTGGCCCATGTGCTCCACGCCGCCGACGACGAAGACATCACCGTTACCGGTCATGATCGCTTGCGCAGCGGTGTGCAGCGCGCTCATCGACGAACCGCACAGGCGGCTCACGGTCTGACCGGCCGCTGTGTGCGGGATCTGCGTCATCAAGGAAGCCATGCGCGCGATGTTCCAGCCCTGTTCCAGGGTCTGGTTGACGCAGCCCCAGATCACGTCTTCGACTTCGTTCGGGTCGACCTTGACGTTGCGTTCCAGCAACTTGCTGATCAGGTGCGCCGACATGTCTTCGGCGCGGGTGTTGCGGTGCATGCCGCCCTTGGAGCGGCCCATTGGCGTGCGACCGAAGTCGACAATCACCACGTCTCTTGGATTCAAGCTCATAAATATTCTCGCTCTAGTCGTCTGGGCGCTTAACCGAAGAAGCTCTGGCCATTTTTGGCCATTTCACGCAGCTTCGCGGTCGGGTGGTACAGCGGGCCCAAATCAGCGTATTTGTCAGCCAGGGCAACGAACTCGGCCACACCGATCGAGTCGATGTAACGCAGCGCACCACCACGGAATGGAGGGAAACCAATACCGTACACCAGGCCCATATCGGCTTCGGCGGCGGTTTCAACGATGCCGTCTTCCAGGCAACGCACGGTTTCCAGGCACAGGGCGATCATCATCCAGTTGATGATGTCCTCGTCGGACACCTCACGCTGCTCGTAGATAACCGGCGCGAGCACTTCGTGAACCGACGGGTCGGCCACTTTCTTCTGCTTGCCCTTCTTGTCGGCCTCGTAGGCGTAGAAACCTTTGCCATTCTTCTGGCCCAGGCGCTTGGCCTCGTAGAGCGCGTCGATCGCCGAACGGCGGTCGTCTTTCATGCGGTCCGGAAAGCCTTCAGCCATTACGTCACGACCATGGTGGCCGGTGTCGATGCCGACCACGTCCATCAGGTACGCCGGGCCCATTGGCCAGCCGAATTTTTCCATGACCTTGTCGATGCGCACGAAATCCACACCGGCGCTGACCAGCTTGGCGAAACCGCCGAAGTACGGGAACAGTACGCGGTTGACCAGGAAGCCCGGGCAGTCGTTGACCACGATCGGGTTCTTGCCCATTTTCTTGGCGTAGGCAACGGTCGTAGCAACCGCCAGCTCGCTGGACTTCTCGCCACGGATCACTTCCACCAGCGGCATCATGTGCACCGGGTTGAAGAAGTGCATGCCGACGAAGTTTTCCGGACGCTTGAGGGCCTTGGCCAGCAAGCTGATGGAAATTGTCGAGGTGTTCGAAGCCAGGATGGTGTCGTCTTTAACCTGGGCTTCCACTTCGGCCAATACAGCCTGCTTGACCTTAGGGTTCTCGACAACGGCTTCGACCACCAGGTCGACGTGACCGAAATCACCATAGGACAGCGTAGGACGAATGCCGTTAAGCACTTCGGCCATTTTCGCAGCCGTCATGCGGCCCTTGTCAACGCGGCCCACCAGCAGCTTGGCGGCTTCCGCCAGGCCCTGCTCGATACCGTGTTCGTTGATGTCTTTCATCAGGATCGGCGTGCCTTTGGACGCCGACTGATAGGCGATACCGCCACCCATGATACCGGCGCCGAGTACGGCAGCCTGTTTCACGTCTTTGGCGATTTCGTCGTAGGCCTTGGCCTTTTTCTTCAGCTCCTGATCGTTCAGGAACAGACCGATCAGGCTCTGGGCAGCCGAGGTTTTCGCCAGTTTGACGAAGCCTGCAGCTTCCACTTCCAGGGCTTTGTCGCGACCGAAGTTCGCAGCTTTCTGGATGGTCTTGATCGCTTCAACCGGCGCCGGGTAGTTCGGGCCAGCCTGGCCAGCCACGAAACCTTTAGCGGTTTCGAACGACATCATTTGTTCGATGGCGTTGAGCTTGAGTTTTTCGAGTTTCGGCTGACGCTTGGCCTTGTAGTCAAATTCGCCGCTGATGGCGCCTTTGATCAGGTTCAGTGCGGCTTCGGCCAGTTTGTCCGGAGCAACCACGGCATCGACGGCGCCGACTTTCAGCGCGTCTTCAGCACGGTTTTCCTTGCCGGCGGCAATCCACTCGATGGCGTTGTCGGCACCGATCAGGCGCGGCAGGCGTACGGTGCCGCCAAAACCTGGGTAAATGCCCAGTTTGACTTCAGGCAAGCCGATTTTGGCGGTAGCCGACATGACGCGGAAGTCTGCGGCCAGGCACATTTCCAGGCCGCCGCCCAACGCGATGCCATTGATCGCGGCAACGGTCGGCACGTTGAGGTCTTCAAAATCGCTGAAAATCTTGTTGGCTTCGAGGTTGCCAGCCACCAGCTCGGCATCGGGCAGCTTGAAGTTGTCGACGAATTCGGTGATGTCAGCGCCGACGATAAACACGTCCTTGCCGCTGGAGACGATCACGCCCTTGACCGAAGCATCTGCTTTGATGGTGTCTACGGCCTGACGCAATTCATTCAGGGTTAGACGGTTGAACTTGTTGACGGACTCACCCTTGAGGTCGAACTTCAATTCGACGATGCCACTTTCAAGAGCCTTAACCGTGATGGCTTTACCTTCGTAAATCATCAACTGATCTCCACGATATGGAAGCTGAACAGTACACATTGGACGCTGGCCTATGGTTGGACATTGATGATGACGTCAATGCTCACGCCCATCCGCCAGGCACACCCGCCAATGCGATAGTCGGGGTTATGTATGAGCCGTCTGACAGACAAACGCTCAATTCATACGCCCGTTTGATTTGGGTACGCCACCTTCATCCAATTCCGAGCAATTGTCAATCGCTCGAAAGGCTAGGAAAAGCGCGACTTTCCAGTCATTTCAGAACCCCACCCTCGAGCCCACGCCTAGCCAATACTTAACTATTCATGAGATCAATAATGTAAAAGATGTGGGAAAAGGCTGTACAGAACCGGATATGCCGCTAGGCTTGCGAAAACCGTAACGCGTCTGGATGACCATCCGACGCAGGAAACACAGATTTACCGGCCTGCCTGGCCAACTCCAGCCCGATGATGATGTCGGGCTTTTTATTGCCTGCTGTTTTGTAACAGCGAGCTGAGTCCGCGCAAGGTTACGCCAAGGCCTTGAGCAACGTATCAATGTCCTTCAACACACTCGCCTCGCCCTTCTCGCCCCAATACAAGGCGATCATTTGCTTGTCGGCTTCGACCTTGTAGACGTTGGCCGGCAGCGACGCAAAATGTGGCAACAACTTTTCATCGACACACACCTCGCGCCACTGATTGACCCAGACCCCTGGCTCCATCTGCCAATAACTCCAGATCGCCGGCGCACTCCCGCGCCGTGGCCGGCAGTACTGCGCGCAAGGGCTCGGCGGCTCCTGCTTGAGCCAATACGGCCATTCCTGAGGTGCCAACTGCATGGCCAGACCAATGCGGCGCGCCTCCATCCGCAGGGCCATGCGCCCGCTCTGATGGCGCGACGGGCGCAGCCATGCCAGGGGGCTCAGAACCACCAGAAGGATTGACACCACTATCCAGACCGTCATATGTGTACTCCCGAATTTCTAGATGAGCGGGTTTGAGCTGACGCAACCCCATCCGCTTGAAACCAGCCATACTGAACTTATTGCAGTCTCCTGGAGGAACGCGCCATGCCCAACGAACATTCCTACAAACATATCCTGGTCGCTGTCGATCTGACCGAAGAGTGCGACCCGGTTATCAAGCGCGCGCAGGCTTCAGCAATCGCCAACGGTGCCAAGCTGTCACTCGTGCATATCGTCGAGCCCATGGCCATGGCCTTTGGTGGCGACGTGCCCATGGACCTTTCCCAGTTGCAGCAACAGCAGTTTGACCAGGCCAAAGAGCGCCTGGATCGCTTGATCCTGAAGTACCCGGAAGTGACCAAGGAAAACTCCCATCTCACCTACGGCCAGCCGCGCCAGGAAATCCACCACTTGGCCAAAGAGCAGAACTGCGACCTGATCGTGGTCGGCAGCCATGGTCGTCATGGCCTGGCGTTGTTGCTGGGCTCTACCGCCAATGACGTGCTGCACGGCGCGCCGTGTGATGTGCTGGCGGTGAAGCTGGTAAAAAGCGCTTAAGAACCAGGCTCACTAAGTGTGGGAGCGGGCTTGCTCGCGAAAGCAGTCTGTCAGTTGACGCATCTGGCGACTGATGTACCGCTTTCGCGAGCAAGCCCGCTCCCACATTTCTAACCGCATTGCATATAAAAAGCCCGGCGTTCATACAAATGGGCGCCGGGCTTATTTAGTGCGCTTGAATCACTCAGGCATCCAGCTCGGCCCAACGCTCAACCAGCACTTCCAGCTCCTGGTTCAACGTCTCCAGGGAGGCAATGACCTTGGCAGTTTCCGCCGCCGGACGCAGGTAGAAACCTGCGTCGGCCATTTCCGCTTCTACCGCAGCGATCTGCTGTTCCTTGGCGTCAATGTCACCCGGCAAGGCTTCCAGCTCGCGTTGCAGCTTGTAGCTGAGCTTCTTCTTGGCCGCCGGCGCAGCTTCCTGGGCCGGGGCCTCTGCGGCCACCGGGGCCACCACTGCGGAGGTCAGGTCGGCTTTGCCGGACTTGCTCTCGGTAACGCCCAGCAGGCGCGGCGAGCCACCCTGGCGCAGCCAGTCCTGATAACCACCGACGTATTCACGCACCTTGCCTTCACCTTCGAAGACCAGGGTACTGGTGACCACGTTGTCGAGGAATGCCCGGTCGTGGCTGACCATCAGCACGGTACCGTTGAAGGTCAGCAGGACCTCCTCCAGCAGTTCGAGGGTTTCCACGTCGAGGTCGTTGGTGGGTTCGTCGAGCACCAGCAGGTTGGCCGGTTTGCTGAACAGCTTGGCCAGCAGCAGGCGTGCACGCTCACCACCGGACAAGGCTTTCACTGGCGTACGCGCACGCTGCGGGCTGAACAGGAAGTCGCCGAGGTAGCTCAGCACGTGGCGGCTCTGGCCGTCGATGTCGATAAAGTCGCGGCCTTCGGCAACGTTGTCGATCACGGTTTTTTCCAGGTCCAACTGATGGCGCAACTGGTCGAAGTAGGCCACGTCGATCTTGGTGCCTTCCTCGACCGTGCCGCTGGTCGGTTGCAGGCCATTGAGCATCAGCTTGAGCAAAGTGGTCTTGCCGGTACCGTTGGCGCCCAGCAGGCCGATACGGTCGCCGCGCTGCAGGACCATGGAGAAGTCCTTGATCAGGAACGGGCCATCCGGGTGATGGAAGCTTACGTTCTCCAGCACCATGACCTGCTTGCCCGACTTGTCGGCGGTGTCGAGCTGAATATTCGCCTTGCCCGTGCGTTCGCGACGCTCGCTACGCTCATTGCGCAGCGCTTTGAGGGCACGTACGCGGCCTTCGTTACGGGTGCGGCGGGCCTTGATGCCCTGGCGGATCCAGACTTCTTCCTGGGCCAGCTTTTTATCGAACAGCGCGTTGGCGGTTTCTTCAGCGGACAGCACCGCCTCTTTGTGCACCAGGAAACTGGCGTAGTCGCCGTTCCAGTCGATCAGGCCGCCACGGTCCAGTTCAAGGATGCGCGTTGCCAGACTCTGCAGGAAGGCACGGTCGTGCGTGATAAACAGCACGGCGCCCTGGAAGTCCTTGATGGCTTCTTCCAGCCAGGCGATTGCGCCGATGTCCAGGTGGTTGGTCGGTTCGTCGAGCAGCAGCAGGTCCGGCTCGGACACCAATGCCTGGGCCAGCAGCACGCGACGACGCCAGCCGCCGGACAATTCGGCGAGGGTCTTGTCGGCCGGCAGTTGCAGGCGGCTCAAGGTGCTGTCGACGAGTTGCTGCAAGCGCCAGCCGTCACGGGCTTCGAGGTCTTGCTGGACGTGCATCAGCTTGTCCAGGTCTTCTTCGGTGACGCAGTTCTGCGCCAGGTGATGGTATTGCGCGAGCAACTCACCGACACCGTCGAGGCCTTCGGCAACCACGTCGAACACTGTCCGTCCGTCGGCCACCGGCAATTCTTGCGGCAATTCGCCGATCTTGAGGCCCGGGGCGCGCCAAACAGAGCCGTCATCGGGCTTCTGGTCGCCTTTTACCAGCTTCATCATGCTGGACTTGCCGGTGCCGTTGCGGCCGATGATGCACACCCGCTCACCACGGGCGATCTGCCAGGACACCTTGTCCAACAACGGCATAGCGCCGAAAGCAAGGGACACATCGCTGAATTTGAGCAGGGTCATACGCTTCTCCAAAAACTGGGCGCGCATTCTACCTGACTTGAGGGTGGGATGCGGCCGGCATTTTCACCATGGGCACGTTCTGCAGGACATTTCTGATCAACTTGAACCAACCGGCCGGCAAAGCTTTCGCCGGCCGCTGGCAAAAGGCTAAGCTAGGGGCAATCAGTGTCGGCGGTGCCGGTGCTAGTCGTGATTTCTCTGCACGGACGTCTCATGCGCAGTCGCCTTTTCAACTTTTTATCTTGTCTGCTTCTTTCCGCCACCGCCGTTCAATCTGCCCAGGCCGTGGACCTCACCACCCAACGTCAATATTACGATGAAGCCAAACGCGCCCTCGCCAAAGGCGACAGCGGCCCGTACATGCAATACAGCCAGGCCCTGGCCGACTACCCGCTCACGCCGTACCTGGCGTATGACGAGCTGACCGCCCGCCTGAAAACCGCGAGCAACGAGGAAATCGAACAATTCCTCGCCAAAAACGGCGACCTGCCCCAGGCCAACTGGATGAAGCTGCGCTGGTTGCGCTGGCTGGCCGAGCGTGGCGACTGGCAGACGTTTGAAAAGTACTACGACGCCAAGCTTAATTTCGTCGAACTGGACTGCCTGCATGGCCAGTACCAGCTCACCCATAATCTGAAAGCCGAAGGCTACAAGACCACCGAAAAACTCTGGCTGACCGGCAAATCGCAGCCGGCCGCCTGTGACGCCACCTTTGGCCAGTGGGCCGCCGATGGTCAGCTCACCGAACAGAAAATCTGGGACCGCGCCAAACTCGCCGCTGAGGCCCGCAACTACGCGCTGGCCAACAGCCTGGTGAAAACCCTGCCGACCCTAGGTGCCCAAGGCCGCCTGATGGTGGACGTGGCGCAAAAGCCCGACATGCTCGGTGACCCGTCCCGCTTCCTGCCGGCCAACGAGGCCATGTCTGACGCCGTAGGCCTGGGCCTGCGCCGTCTGGCACGCCAGGATCCGGACAAGGCCATGGCCCTGCTCGACGGTTACGCCAGCAGCATGCACTTCTCCCGTGACGAAAAAGTGTCGATCGCCCGCGAAATCGGCCTGACCCTGGCCCGTCGCTACGACCCGCGCGCCCTGGACGTGATGACCAAATACGACCCGGAGCTGCGTGACAACACCGTGTCCGAATGGCGCCTGCGCCTGCTGTTGCGCCTGGCCCGCTGGGAAGATGCCTACCAGCTCACCCGCAAACTCCCACAAGACCTGGCCACCACTAACCGCTGGCGTTACTGGCAGGCGCGCAGTCTTGAGCTGGCCGAGCCGAAAAACCCACAGCCGCTGGTGCTGTACAAGAACCTCTCGCAGGAGCGTGATTTCTACGGGTTCCTCGCCGCTGATCGGTCCAAGGCGCCGTATCAGTTAAAGAACAAACCCTTGGTGATGAGCCAGGCGCTGGTCAACAAGGTCCGCAACACCCCAGGCGTGCGCCGTGCACTGGAGTTCTACGCCCGCGGCCAAATCGTTGATGGCCGCCGCGAGTGGTACCACGTCAGCCGCCACTTCAACCGCGACGAAATGGTCGCCCAGGCCAAGCTGGCCTACGACATGAAGTGGTACTTCCCGGCGATTCGCACCATCAGCCAGGCGCAATATTGGGACGACCTGGATATCCGCTTCCCAATGGCCCACCGCGACACCCTGGTGCGCGAAGCCAAGGTGCGTGGCCTGCATTCGAGCTGGGTATTTGCCATTACTCGTCAGGAAAGCGCCTTCATGGATGACGCCCGCTCCGGCGTTGGCGCCAGTGGCCTGATGCAACTGATGCCCGGCACCGCCAAGGAAACCGCACGCAAATTCAGCATCCCGCTCGCTTCCCCGGCACAGGTGCTGGACCCGGACAAAAACATCCAGCTCGGCGCCGCCTACCTGAGCCAGGTGCACAGCCAGTTCAACGGCAACCGTGTACTCGCCTCCGCCGCCTACAACGCCGGGCCCGGTCGCGTGCGCCAATGGCTGCGTGGCGCTGATCACCTGAGTTTCGACGTGTGGGTGGAGAGCATCCCGTTCGACGAAACCCGCCAGTATGTGCAG
Source organism: Pseudomonas fluorescens (assembly GCF_900215245.1). Classification (GTDB taxonomy): domain Bacteria; phylum Pseudomonadota; class Gammaproteobacteria; order Pseudomonadales; family Pseudomonadaceae; genus Aquipseudomonas; species Aquipseudomonas fluorescens. Next base: position 4,061,733 of record NZ_LT907842.1, on the reverse strand, counting down.
AACGTGCTGTCTTATTCGGTGATCTACGGGCAGAAGCTCAACTCGCCACAGCCGTTGGTGGATTGGCATGAGCGCTACTTTGATGACCAATAAGGTTTGAAGCAGAAATAAAAATGCCCGCATTGAGCAATGCGGGCATTTTTTATGGCGGGCGCTATTCAGTGTGCAGCGCTCTCCTCCACTCCATCACTGAACTGCAATGCCGCCAACCGCGCATACAGCGGATTGCTCGCAATCAACTGCTGATGCGTGCCGACCGCCACCAACTTGCCCTGGTCCATCACCGCGATCCGATCCGCGTTCTTTACCGTGGCCAAACGGTGCGCGATGACCAGGGTGGTGCGGCCCTGCATCAACTGCGGCAGCGCCTGCTGGATCAGGTGTTCACTCTGTGCATCGAGGGCACTGGTGGCTTCATCCAGCAACAGGATCGGTGCGTCCACCAGCAACGCGCGGGCGATGGCCAGGCGTTGACGTTGGCCGCCGGAGAGGCCCATGCCGCCGTCGCCGAGGTGGGTCTGGTAGCCATTGGGCATTTGCAGGATGAAGTCATGGGCATGGGCGATACGCGCGGCGGCCTCGACCTCGGCGGTCGTGGCGGACGGATTGCCATAGCGGATGTTTTCTTCGACGCTGCCGAAAAACAGCGCCGGGCTCTGGGACACCAGCGCGAAGTGCCGGCGCAGGTCCATGGGGTCGAGTTCCGTCAGCGCATGGCCTTCGAGCAGGATGCGGCCGTGCTGGGGGTCGTAGAAACGCAGCAGCAGGTCGAATATCGTCGACTTACCCGCGCCGGACGGGCCGACGAGGGCCAGGGTTTCGCCGGGGTTGATGGTCAGGCTCAAGCCGTCGATGGCGTAGCTGTCCGGCCGCGAAGGGTAGGAAAAGCGCAGGTCTTGCAGTTCCATACGGCCGCTGACCCGCGCCGGCAACCGCACAGTGCCATCGGTGGGCGCGTGGATTTCATTGTTCGATTGCAATAACTCGCCAATGCGCTCGGCAGCCCCCGCCGCGCGCTGCAGTTCGCCGAGCACTTCGCTCAACGTGCCGACAGCGCTGCCGACGATCAAGCTGTAAAACACGAACGCCGCCAGCTCACCGCCGGAAATCCGCCCGCCGATCACGTCCATCCCACCCACCCACAGCATCACGCCCACGGCGCCCAGCACCAGCATGATCACCAGGGTAATCAGCCAGGCACGCTGCGCAATGCGCTTGCGCGCGGTGGCAAACGCTTCTTCGACGGTGACGGCGAAGCGTTGTTCGTCCTGGACCTGGTGATTGTAGGCTTGCACGGTCTTGATCTGGCCAAGGGTCTCGGACACGTAGCTGCCGACATCGGCAATCCGGTCCTGGCTCAGCCGCGACAGGCTGCGCACGCGGCGGCCGAAGATCAGGATCGGCGCCAGCACCAGCGGCAGCGCAATGACCACGATACTGGTGAGCTTGGGGTTGGTGACAAACAGCAGGACGATACCGCCGATGACCATCAAGGCGTTGCGCAGGAACAGCGACAGCGACGAGCCGATCACCGATTGCAACAAGGTGGTGTCAGTGGTCAGCCGCGACTGGATTTCCGAGCTGCGGTTGTTTTCGTAAAAGCCTGGGTGCAGGTAGATCAGGTGGTTGAAGACTTGCCGGCGGATGTCCGCCACCACCCGCTCGCCGATCCACGAAACCCAATAAAACCGTGCAAATGTACCCACCGCCAGGCCCAGCACCAGAATCATGAACAGGCCGATGGACCGGTTGAGCAGGTGCGGCGACTGGGTCATGAACCCCTGGTCCACCAGCAGGCGAATGCCCTGCCCCATGGACAAGGTGATGCCCGCAGTGACGATGAGTGCCAACAAAGCACCCAGTGCCTGCCAGCGGTACGGCGCAATAAAGCGGCTGGCCAGTCGAATGGCACGGCGTTGACGGACGGAGAACATGGCGGGCATCACCTGCGTGAGGGAGTTGGATAACTACATCCCAACATTGGGGGAACTTGGGGGAATAACAATGAGTCAGGTTAATTATGCCCGCCGACACTGATCCCTAGAGGCTTTCGGTCTAATGCCTGGCTGGAAATTTGTATCGGTTTCTGGTGGACTGGGTGTTCGAACCGCTGGCTTTGTAAGGAGTTGTAATAGCACGGTCACGCGGGGGAATTACAGTAGGTACACAACCTGATGAGGAGACAGGCCATGACCTTGCAAAACAGCAGCGATGCCAAGATTGAAGTGATCCGCCAACCGCAGCATCTGCCTTGCTCCGTCATCGACGCCCAAGGCCGCGAAGTGCAGATTACCGAAGAGATGATCCAGCAAGCCTGCCGCGAGCTGGAACAGCGACTGGTCAAGCCTGCCAAGCAAGGCTGAAGCGCCCACGCTCTTGCAGACCCGGCCTTGATGGCCGGGTTTTTTATGGGTGCTTAAAGCGCTACCGCACCCAGCGCCGACACGATGTTCGACAACTGCGCCGATTCGCCGTTGATGCGGACTTTCAAGCCATCAATCTCACGCCGCTCCGGGTAGTGCTTGCGCAGCAGGTCGAACGCCTTGCGTTGCTCTTCCACGGTGCCGACAAGGCTGCGCCGGAAATCCGCATCATCCCGGCGGGGGTCGTACACGCTGCGACACAAGGTCGCCAACGCCCAGGCCGGGTCGGTCGATGCATTCAGGTGCACCTCGGCCAGCCACGGTTGCGGCAGCAGATCACTTAACTGAATGCTCGGTTCGTGGCCCAGGTGGGCGCAAAGTGCCTGGTAAATCTGCGCGGTACCACGCTGTTTGCCGTCGAGGCTGTAGCCGGCGATATGGGGAGTAGCCAGCACGCACAGGTCGGCCAGGTCGACGTCTACTTGCGGCTCGCCTTCCCACACATCCAGCACGGCTTGCAGGTCTTCGCGTTGCAGCAACACCTCGCGCAGGGCGGCGTTGTCCACCACCGGGCCACGGCTGGCGTTGATCAGCCAGGTGCCGGGCTTGAGGCGGTTGAGCCGTTCGCGATCAAGCAGGTGCCAGGTGGAGCCGTTACCGGACTTGGTCAGCGGTGTGTGCAGGCTGATCACATCGCACTGCTCGATAATCTGCTGCAGGCTGACGTAATCACCGTCTTCGGCAATCTGGCGCGGCGGGTCACACACCAATACGTTCCAGCCCAGGCCCTTGAGTACCGTCACCAGGCGAGCGCCCACTTCACCGGCACCCACCACACCGTAGGTGCGCTGGTTAAGGTCGGCGCCTTCGATCTCGGCCAGGGTCTGCAAGCTGCCCAGCACATAGTCCACCACGCCCCGCGCATTGCAGCCAGGGGCGCTGGACCAGGCGATACCGGCCTGCTTGAAGTAATCCAGGTCCAGGTGATCGGTGCCGATGGTGCAGGTGCCGACAAAGCGCACTTGCGTGCCTTCCAGCAAGGCGCGATTGACGTTGGTCACCGAGCGCACCAGCAGCACATCGGCCTGCTCGACCGTGGCACGGTCGATGGAACGGCCGGGCACTCGGCGAATTTCGCCAAACCCTTCAAAAAAGGCATCGAGCAGCGGGATATTTTCGTCGGCAACAATCAGCATGGCAGGCTCCTTTCGCGGACCAGCAGTGTACAGGGATGCGACCTGCGTTCCAGCGCAGATGCCAGGTGGGCAGTGCTTATGTGGGAGCTGGCTTGCCTGCAATGCAGGCCACTCATTCTGTCGCTCAACACCGAGATGATGCCATCGCAGGCAAGCCAGCTCCCACAAGGGGTCGGTGCCAGCCGGAAGATCGCATTACAAATCGCTAACACAGGTTTTTTCCTGACCACTGCGTCAGCGCGTAGACTTCGCCGTCCTTTGCAACTCTTTTACTGGACACCCGCACGTGAACACCGCCACCGCCCCCCTCTCCCGCCCCGCCCGCGTCAGTCGCGAGGTGCGCAGCCTGCTGACCCTGGCCCTGCCGATCATGATCGGCCAACTCGCCACCACTGCCATGGGCTTCGTCGATGCGGTGATGGCCGGGCGCGTGAGCCCGCGAGACCTGGCGGCCGTGGCCTTGGGCAACTCGATCTGGATTCCGGTGTACCTGCTGATGACCGGCACGCTGCTGGCCACCACGCCCAAAGTCGCTCAGCGCTTCGGCGCCGGTCACCACACCGAGATTGGCCCGCTGGTGCGCCAATCCCTGTGGCTGGCAGGGGTGGTGGGCATCGCTGCCCTGCTGATGCTGATCAGCGCCGAGCCGATCCTGCATGCGATGAATGTCGACCCCGAGCTGATCAAACCGTGCATGGCCTACCTGCACGGCATCGCATCGGGCATGCCCGCCATCGCCCTGTATTACGTGTTGCGTTGCTTCAGTGATGGCCTGGGCCGTACGCGCCCGAGCATGGTCATGGGCCTGTGCGGGCTGGCGTTGAACATTCCACTGAACTACGTGTTCATTTATGGCCACTTCGGTGTGCCGGCCATGGGCGGCGTGGGCTGTGGCTGGGCCACGGCGATTGTGATGTGGGTGATGATGCTCGGCCTCGCCGCCTGGACCCGCTGGGCACCGGCGTACCAGAGCAGCGAGTTGTTCAAGCGTTTCGACTGGCCGCAATGGGCCGTGATCAAGCGCGTGCTGGGCATCGGCCTGCCGATCGGGATCGCGGTGTTTGCCGAATCGAGCATCTTTGCGGTGATCGCCCTGCTGATCGGCAGCCTGGGCGCCAACGTGGTGGCCGGGCACCAGATCGCGCTGAACTTCAGCTCGCTGGTGTTCATGATCCCCTATTCGCTGAGCATGGCGGTCACGGTGCGGGTCGGCCAGGCATTGGGCCGTGGCGAGCCGCGCGAAGCACGCTTTGCCGCCGGGGTCGGCATGGGCACGGCACTGACCTACGCGTGCCTGTCCTGCAGCCTGATGCTGCTGTTTCGCGAACAGATTGCCACGATTTACACGCCTGACCCGCGGGTGATCCACGTGGCGTCGATGCTGATCGTGTTTGCGGCGCTGTTCCAGTTCTCCGACGCGATCCAGGTCACCGCTGCCGGCGCGCTGCGCGGCTACCAGGACACACGGGTGACCATGGTGCTGACCTTGTTTGCTTACTGGGGCGTGGGGTTGCCGGTGGGTTATGCCCTGGGGCTGACCGATTGGCTGGGCGCGGCGAGTGGGCCGAGCGGCCTGTGGCAAGGGCTGATCGTGGGCTTGAGCTGCGCCGCGGCGATGCTGGTGATCCGCCTGGCACGCAGCGCGCGCCGGCGGATTCGCCGGGTTTAAGCGGACTTCTTGCGAATCCAGTACAGGTACGTACCGGCGTGTTCCTGCTGATCCACCAGTTCGTGGTCCAGGAACACACAGAACTTGGGAATATCGCGGCGGGTCGACGGGTCGGTCGCGATCACCTTGAGCAGGCCGCCAGGCGGCAGGTCACGGATGTGCTGGTGCAGCATCATCACCGGTTCCGGGCAGTTGAGGCCGGTGGCGTCGAGCACGGCGTCTACGGGCAAATCGAGAGGCTGATTCATACATCACTCCTGAAACAGACCCACTCTCCTGTGGGAGCGGGCTTGCCCGCGATAAGGGGCACATTCACTATAAATTTCGACTGTTATACCGCCATCGCAGGCAAGCCAGCTCCCACATTTTGAGCGGCGTGCGGCTCAACGTCAGCGCGACTTGGTCTTCTTCACATCCACCAGCCGACGCAGGTGGCAAGTCACTTCCTCACGGTCGTGGTACAGCTGCTTGCAGCCGATTTCCACGCGAATGCCCCGCGCCTTGAAACCGTCTTCAATACGCTCCAGCAAGCGTTTCACTTCAGCGTAACGCTGCTTCATCGGCAACTTCAGGTTCACCACCGCCTCGCGGCAATAGCCCTCGCCGATCCAGGTTTCCAGGAGGGCCGCGTTACGCGCCGGTTTCTCGACGATATCGCAGACCATCCAGTCTACCGGTTGCTTGGGCACGAAGGTAAAGCCGTCAGCCATCAAATGCTGCACCAGGCCAGTGTCCATCAGGCTTTCGGCCATCGGCCCGTTGTCGATGGCGGTCACCAGCATGCCGCGGTTGACCAACTGCCAGGTCCAACCGCCAGGGGCGGCGCCGAGGTCGACACCGGTCATGTCGCCGTGCAGGCGCTCGTCCCACTGGTCGCGGGGGATGAAGTGGTGCCAGGCTTCTTCCAGTTTCAGGGTCGAACGGCTTGGCGCCTCACGCGGGAATTTCAGGCGCGGGATGCCCATGGGCCACATCGCCGAGTTATTCGACTCAGCCAGGCCCATGAACACTTCGCGGCCGCTTTTGAAGGTCAGCAGCAGGCGCGGCTTGCTCGGGTCATCCACCAGCTTGCCGGCGTTCAACAAGGCTTTGCGCAAGTGCACTTCGAATTTCTTGCAGAAGTTGGAGAGTTCCTTGCCGTCGTTGGTGTCGACCATCTCCAGCCACAGGCTGCCGCACACCGGGAAGCCTTGCAGGTGGGCGAGGATCACGCTGATGCGGTCGGTTTCCGGCAGGTCGATGAATACCCCGCGCGCCCACTGCCTCGGGAAGATCAGCTCGGCAAAGCGCTGGCCGTGCATCAGGCGCTGGGCGCCGTCTTCTTCGGTGCAGACAAATTCGGCGCAGGCGCTGCCGGTCTTGGTCTTGGCATAGCCGGAAACGTTCAGGCGCGCGGCGTGTTCCGCGATCTCGGAACAGACTTCGCCTTCAAAACCCGGGCGGCAGTGCATAAAAAGGGTGTTCATCAACTCTCCTGGTGACTCAACCGGCATTGCGCTATCGCAATACCTGTCATGAAAACGCGCGCATGATAGCCGAGTTCGGAACCTTGGACTTAACGATAGAGTCCAGTTATTAGCCTGCTAATGAAAACAGGGCTAAGTTGAAAGCTCTGTTCGTCCCGTCAGGTCCGTAGCCGTGCGGACCATAAGGAGTCATGTAATGTCATCCGTTGATAGCCTGAGAACCCTTAAAACACTGGAAATAGACAGCAAGACCTACCACTACTTCAGTCTGCCCGAGGCGGCCAAGAGCCTGGGTGACCTGGACACGCTGCCGATGTCGCTCAAAGTGCTGCTGGAAAACCTGCTGCGCTGGGAAGACAACAAGACCGTCACCGGCGCCGACCTCAAGGCCATCGCTGCCTGGCTCAAAGAGCGCCAGTCCGACCGCGAAATCCAATACCGCCCCGCCCGCGTGCTGATGCAGGACTTTACCGGCGTGCCCGCCGTGGTCGACCTGGCCGCCATGCGCGCCGCCGTGGCCAAGGCCGGCGGCGACCCGCAGCGTATCAACCCGCTGTCCCCCGTGGACCTGGTGATCGACCACTCGGTGATGGTCGACAAGTTCGGCAGCGATAGCGCGTTTGAGCAGAACGTCGACATCGAAATGCAGCGCAACGGCGAACGCTACGCCTTCCTGCGCTGGGGCCAAAGCGCCTTCGACAACTTCAGCGTGGTGCCACCGGGCACCGGCATCTGCCACCAGGTCAACCTGGAATACCTCGGCCGCACCGTCTGGACCAAAGACGAAGACGGCCGTACCTACGCCTTCCCCGACACCCTCGTCGGCACCGACTCCCACACCACCATGATCAACGGCCTTGGCGTACTGGGCTGGGGCGTGGGCGGCATCGAAGCGGAAGCGGCGATGCTCGGCCAACCGGTGTCGATGCTGATCCCGGAAGTGATCGGCTTCAAGCTCACCGGCAAACTCAAAGAAGGCATCACGGCGACCGACCTGGTGCTGACCGTCACGCAGATGCTGCGTAAAAAAGGCGTGGTGGGTAAATTCGTCGAATTCTATGGTGATGGCTTGGCCGATTTGCCTCTGGCCGACCGTGCGACCATCGCCAACATGGCCCCGGAATACGGCGCCACCTGCGGCTTTTTCCCGGTGGATGACGTGACCCTGGACTACCTGCGCCTGTCAGGCCGCCCGGCAGAAACCGTGAAGCTGGTCGAGGCCTACACCAAGGCTCAGGGCCTGTGGCGCAATGCCGGCCAGGAGCCGGTGTTCACCGATACCCTGGCGTTGGACATGGGCAGTGTCGAAGCCAGCCTCGCCGGGCCGAAACGCCCGCAGGACCGTGTTTCGCTGCCGCATGTGGCACAAGCCTTCAGTGACTTCCTCGACCTGCAATTCAAACCCACCACCAAAGAAGAAGGCCGCCTGGAAAGTGAAGGCGGTGGTGGTGTCGCCGTGGGCAATGCCGACCTGGTCGGCGAAACCGACTACGAATACGAGGGTCACACCTATCGCCTGAAAAACGGCGCGGTGGTGATTGCAGCGATTACCTCGTGCACCAACACCTCCAACCCCAGTGTGATGATGGCTGCAGGCCTGGTGGCGAAAAAGGCCGTGGAAAAAGGCCTCACCAGCAAACCGTGGGTGAAAACCTCGCTGGCGCCCGGCTCCAAAGTGGTGACTGACTACTACAAGGCGGCGGGCCTTACCCAGTATCTGGATAAACTCGGTTTCGATCTGGTCGGCTATGGCTGCACCACCTGCATCGGCAACTCCGGCCCACTGCCTGAGCCCATCGAAAAAGCCATCCAGAAAGCTGACCTCGCGGTCGCCTCGGTGCTGTCCGGCAACCGTAACTTTGAAGGCCGCGTGCACCCGCTGGTGAAAACCAACTGGCTGGCCTCGCCGCCGCTGGTGGTCGCCTATGCATTGGCCGGCACCGTGCGTATCGATATCAGCAGCGAGCCACTGGGCGAAGGCAAGGACGGCCAGCCGGTGTACCTGAAAGACATCTGGCCAAGCAGCCAGGAAATCGCCGACGCCGTCGCCCAGGTCAGCACCAGGATGTTCCACAAGGAATACGCCGAAGTATTTGCCGGTGATGAGCAGTGGCAAGCCATTGAAGTGCCGCAGGCCGCGACTTACGTGTGGCAAAAGGACTCCACCTACATTCAGCACCCGCCGTTCTTCGATGACATTGCCGGGCCATTGCCGGTGATCAAAGACGTTAAAGGCGCGAATGTGCTGGCGCTGCTGGGCGACTCGGTGACCACCGACCACATCTCCCCTGCCGGCAACATCAAGACCGACAGCCCCGCCGGGCGCTACCTGCGCGAGCAAGGTGTGGAGCCGCGTGACTTCAACTCCTACGGCTCACGCCGGGGCAACCATGAAGTGATGATGCGCGGCACGTTTGCCAATATCCGCATCCGCAACGAGATGCTGGGCGGTGAGGAAGGCGGCAACACCCTGTACATCCCGACTGGCGAGAAAATGCCCATTTACGACGCTGCCATGAAATACCAGGCGTCGGGCACGCCGCTGGTGGTGATTGCCGGTCAGGAATACGGCACCGGCTCAAGCCGCGACTGGGCGGCCAAGGGCACCAACCTGCTGGGGGTCAAGGCGGTAATCGCCGAGAGCTTCGAGCGGATTCACCGCTCCAACCTAGTCGGCATGGGCGTGCTGCCATTGCAGTTCAAGCTGGATCAGAACCGCAAGGCACTCAAACTGACCGGCAAGGAAAAGATCGACATTCTCGGGCTGACCGGGGCCGAGCTTGAGCCTCGGATGAACCTGACGCTGGTGATTACGCGCGAGGATGGCAGCAGCGAGAAGGTCGAGGTGCTGTGCCGGATTGATACCCTCAATGAAGTCGAGTACTTCAAGGCGGGCGGGATTCTGCACTATGTACTTCGGCAGTTGATCGCGTCGTAAGCAACACTGCAAAACCAAAAGTGGGAGCGGGCTTGCTCGCGAAAGCGCAGTGTCAGTCGATACATTCTTGACTGACCCACCGCTTTCGCGAGCAAGCCCGCTCCCACATTTTTAACCGCGTTTCAAATTAGCCGAACAACCACTTCCACAACAGCACCAGCACCAGCACCAGCACCAGCACCAGCACGATTACCGCCAGCAACGGCAGCGCAATGCGGTAGGCCTTTGAATGCTTGCGCTTCCACTGCTTGACGCCAGCTGATCGCGTCGTAAGCAACATTGCAAAACCAAAAGTGGGAGCGGGCTTGCTCGCGAATGCGCAGTGTCAGTCGATACATTCTTGACTGACCCACCGCATTCGCGAGCAAGCCCGCTCCCACATTTTTAACCGCGTTTCAAATTAGCCGAACAGCCACTTCCACAACAGCACCAGCACGACGACCGCCAGCACCGGCCGCGCAATGCGGTAGGCCTTTGGATGCTTGCGCTTCCACTGCGTTACGCCAGCTGATCGCGTCGTAAGCAACACTGCAAAACCCAATGTGGGAGCGGGCTTGCTCGCGAATGCGGAGTGTCAGTCGATAGATTAATTGACTGACCCACCGCTTTCGCGAGCAAGCCCGCTCCCACATTTTTAACCGCGTTTCAAATTAGCCGAACAGCCACTTCCACAACAGCACCAGCACAACCACCGCCAGCACCGGCCGCGCAATGCGGTAGGCCTTTGGATGCTTGCGCTTCCACTGCGTGACGCCAGCTGATCGCGTCGTAAGCAACACTGCAAAACCCAATGTGGGAGCGGGCTTGCTCGCGAATGCGGAGTGTCAGTCGATAGATTAATTGACCGACCCACCGCTTTCGCGAGCAAGCCCGCTCCCACATTTTTAACCGCGTTTCAAATTAGCCGAACAAACACTTCCACAACAGCACCAGCACGATTACCGCCAGCACCGGCCGCGCAATGCGGTAGGCCTTTGGATGCTTGCGCTTCCACTGCTTGACGCCAACTGATCGCGTCGTAAGCAACACTGCAAAACCCAATGTGGGAGCGGGCTTGCTCGCGAATGCGGAGTGTCAGTCGATACATTCTTGACTGAACCACCGCTTTCGCGAGCAAGCCCGCTCCCACATTTTTAACCGCGTTTCAAATTAGCCGAACAACCACTTCCACAACAACACCAGCACAACCACCGCCAGCACCGGCCGTGCAATGCGGTAGGCCTTTGGATGCTTGCGCTTCCACTGCTTGACCACACCGCTGAACTTGTCGCTGAAGGCCTTGCTCCAGGCATAGGCCTGGTTGATCCCGCCCACACGCTCATCGTCGAGGTTTTGCGGCGCCGTGGCGCGGCCCAATTGTTTGCTGACCCAGCGGTTGATGCGCGTCATTACCCGGTTGCTCAGCGGGCGTTCGATGTCGCAGAACAGAATCACTCGGGTCTTTTCCGTCTCGTTCTTCACCCAGTGCACGTAGGTTTCATCGAACATCACGTCTTCACCATCGCGCCAGGCGTAGACCTGGCCATCGACGAAGATGCGGCAGTCGTCGGAGTTGGGCGTGGACAAGCCCAGGTGATAACGCAGCGAACCGGCAAACGGGTCGCGGTGCGGGTTGAGGTGGCTGCCACCCGGCAGCAGCGCAAACATTGCGCCCTTGACGTTGGGGATGCTGCTGACCAGCGCCACGGTCTTCGGGCACAGGGCCTCGGCCGATGGCAGCGGTTTGTCGTACCACTTGAGGTAGAAGCGCTTCCAGCCCTTCTTGAAAAACGAACCGAAACCGGCGTCGTTGTTCTTTTCGGCGGCGCGGATGTACCCCTCGTCGAACAGGTGCATCGCCTCTTCGCGAATCACTTCCCAGTTGTCCTTGAGCACATCCAGCTCGGGGAACTTGCTGCGGTCCAGGTACGGCTTGGACGGCACAGCCGAGAACAGATACATCAAAGCGTTATACGGGGCGAACAGCGCCGAATGGTTGACGAACTGGCGCAACATCGGCAAACGGGCCTTGCCGCGCAGGTGCACATACAGCGTGCTGCCGATAAACAACAGCAGCACCGACAGTTTGGCGGCCAAAGAAAAGGTCATGCAGCAACTCCTGGAAATAAGCGCCTGGCCAGCAACCTCCCGTCAACGGGAAACCAGACGTAGCAGCCGGCCATGATAAACAGTTGGGCCATTATGCAGAAGGCCTGGGCCGACCGGCTGACATAAATCAAAACCCTGTGGCGAGTCGAACCCTTATGGTGAGCGGGCTTGCCCTAATGCAGTTCCGTTAAGCGAACACGATGCTCAAAGCAGCGAAGATCAAATGTGGGAGCGGGCTTGCCCGCGAAGACGTCGGCCCCGCCCGCCACCGATAACCGATCAGGCCTGGTTTTCTTGCTCGGTAAACAAATCACTGAACAACATGCTCGACAGGTAGCGCTCACCGGAGTCCGGCAGCACCACCACGATGGTCTTGCCCTGCATTTCCGGTTTCTCGGCCAGACGTACCGCCACCGCCATGGCGGCGCCGCAGGAGATTCCGCACAGAATCCCCTCTTCCTGCATCAAGCGCCGGGCCATGGCCTTGGATTCGTCGTCGGTCACCAGCTCCACACGGTCAACCATCGACAGATCGAGGTTTTTCGGCACGAAACCGGCGCCAATGCCCTGGATTTTATGCGGGCTGGGTTTGATCTCTTCACCGGCCAGCGCCTGGGTAATCACGGGCGAGGCGAAGGGTTCAACGGCCACCGACAGAATCGGCTTGCCGGCAATGTTCTTGATATAGCGCGACACACCGGTAATGGTGCCGCCGGTGCCCACCCCCGCCACCAGTACGTCCACGGCGCCATCGGTGTCGTTCCAGATCTCCGGGCCGGTGGTTTTCTCGTGGATCGCCGGGTTGGCCGGGTTTTCGAACTGGGCCGGCATAAAGTAGCTCGCCGGGTCGCTGGCGAGGATCTCGGCAGCCTTTTCGATAGCGCCCTTCATGCCCTTGGCCGGCTCGGTCAGCACCAGCTCGGCGCCCAGGGCCTTGAGCACTTTGCGGCGCTCAATGCTCATGGACGACGGCATGGTCAGCAGCAGCTTGTAGCCACGGGCGGCGGCGACGAACGCCAGGCCAATGCCGGTGTTGCCGGAGGTCGGTTCTACAATGGTCATGCCGGGTTTGAGTTTGCCGGTGCTTTCGGCGTCCCAGATCATGTTTGCGCCAATGCGGCACTTCACCGAATAACCCGGGTTACGCCCTTCGATCTTGGCCAGGATGGTCACGCCACGCGGTGCGATGCGGTTGATCTGAACCAGGGGCGTGTTACCGATGGAGTGCGCGTTGTCTGCAAAGATGCGGCTCATGACGGGTCCTTAAGGCAATTTCAATAAGGCTCCAAGGGTATGCCTCAGGTAGGGAGGCGTCCAGTCAGAGGAACGTTGCGCCAATACACGCGGTCCACCGCCTATACCGATGGAGAACCTGAACATGAAACGTCGCTACAGTGGGCTGCTATGGATCGTCGCCATACTGGTGGTCGTACTGATCGCTCTGGATCTCGCCCTGCCCTACCTGGTGCGCAACTACCTGAACGACAAGCTCGCCGACATGGGCGATTACCGCGGCCAGGTCACGGACGTGGACGTGGCCCTGTGGCGCGGCGCCTACAAGATCAACGGCCTGCAGATCGTCAAGGTCGACGGCAAGGTGCCGGTACCGTTCGTCAAGGCGCCGGTGATCGACCTGTCGGTGAGCTGGCATTCGCTGTGGTACGACCATGCGGTGGTCGCGGAGGCGCAGTTCTTCCAGCCGGAGCTGAATTTCGTCGACGGCGGCAACCAACAGGCGTCTCAGACCGGTAAAGGCACCGACTGGCGCGAGCAATTGAGCAAATTGCTGCCGATCACCCTCAACGAAGTGCGCATTCAGGACGGCAAGATCGCCTTCCACAACTTCACGTCCAAGCCAGCGGTGAATATCTACGCCACCGAGGTCAACGCCAGCATCTATAACCTGACCAACGTCGTCGATGTGAAGGGCAAACGTGACGCCAGCTTCGAAGGCAAGGCGCTGCTGCTCGGGCAGGCCCCTCTGGAAGCCACGGCCGCCTTCGACCCACTGAGCAATTTCGAAGACTTCGAATTCCGCTTTCGCGCCAAAGACATCCAGCTCAAGCGCCTGAATGACTTCGCCTCGGCCTACGGCAAATTCGACTTCAAGGCCGGCACCGGCGCGCTGGTGGTCGAAGCCCAGGCGGACAACGGCCAGTTGAACGGTTACATCAAACCGTTGCTGCGCGATGTAGAAGTGTTCGATTGGAAACAGGATGTAGAGAACAAGGACAAGAATATCTTTCGCTCGATCTGGGAAGCCGTGGTCGGCACCAGTGAGACGGTGCTGAAGAACCAGAACAAAAACCAGTTTGCCACCCGCGTAGAACTCAGCGGCAACGTGCACCAGCAAAATCTCAGCGCGTTCTCGGCAGTGTTGGCGATTTTGCGCAATGGGTTTATCCAGGCCTTCAATGCGCGCTATGAACAACCCAAGCCCAGTGCTGAGTGAACCACACGCCTGCAGGGCAACCATGGCGCAAGGCTGAGCCCTGGTTTATTGTGCCGCCGAGCAACGTTCAAACACTGGTAAGGACACTGAACATGCGCATCTGCGGCTGGATACTGACAATTCTTGGTTATCTCTGGGCCTTTTCCGGCTGTGTGCGAATAGGGCTATTCGCCATGCACGGCGGGCCGATGGCTGGCCAGATGATCCTCATCAGCCTCGGCACCCTGGTTTTAGCCGCACTCGCCCTCTGGGGCGGCAGCAAGCTCAGGGATAAAGCCGATGCGCGGGCATACGCATTGGAACAAAACCGTTAGCCGCCACGCGTGACCGTCCATTCAGAGACTGAATAACCCGTCTGCGTTCACAGTCGCCGGGGCTGCGCGGTATAGTCCGGGCATTGATGAATGCGAGGAATAACCGATGAAGTTCGAAGGCACCCAGGCCTACGTTGCCACCGATGACCTGAAACTGGCCGTGAACGCCGCTATCACCCTGGAACGGCCATTGCTGGTCAAGGGCGAGCCGGGCACCGGCAAGACCATGCTCGCCGAGCAACTGGCCGAATCCTTCGGCGCCAAGCTGATTACCTGGCACATCAAGTCCACCACCAAGGCGCATCAGGGCCTCTACGAGTATGACGCGGTCAGCCGTCTGCGCGACTCGCAGCTGGGCGTGGACAAAGTGCACGACGTGCGCAACTACCTGAAAAAGGGCAAGCTCTGGGAAGCCTTCGAGTCCGAGGAGCGGGTGATTCTGCTGATCGATGAAATCGACAAGGCTGACATCGAGTTCCCCAACGACCTGTTGCAAGAACTCGACAAGATGGAGTTCTACGTCTACGAAATCGACGAGACCATCAAGGCCAAGAAACGCCCGATCATCATCATCACCTCCAACAACGAAAAAGAGCTGCCGGACGCATTCCTGCGCCGCTGCTTCTTCCATTACATCGCCTTCCCCGACCGTACGACCCTGCAAAAGATCGTCGACGTGCACTACCCCGACATCAAGAAAGACCTGGTCAGCGAAGCGCTGGACGTGTTTTTCGACGTGCGCAAAGTGCCAGGCCTGAAGAAAAAGCCGTCCACCTCCGAACTGGTCGACTGGCTCAAGTTGCTGATGGCCGACAATATCGGTGAAGCCGTGCTGCGCGAACGCGACCCCACCAAAGCCATCCCGCCGCTGGCCGGGGCCTTGGTGAAGAACGAGCAAGACGTGCAATTGCTGGAGCGTCTGGCGTTCATGAGCCGTCGCGGTAATCGATAATGTTGCTCAACCTGTTCAATGAGATGCGTGCCGCCAAGGTGCCGGTGTCGGTGCGCGAGCTGCTCGACTTGATCAATGCGCTGAAACAGCGCGTGGTCTTCGCCGACATGGACGAGTTTTACTACTTGGCCCGGGCAATCCTGGTGAAGGACGAGCGGCATTTCGACAAGTTCGACCGGGCATTCGGCGCCTATTTCAACGGCCTGGAAAAGCTCGACGACCACCTGCAGGCGCTGATCCCCGAAGACTGGCTGCGCAAGGAGTTCGAACGCTCGCTGAGCGCTGAGGAGCGCGCGCAAATCCAGTCCCTCGGCGGCCTGGACAAGCTGATCGAAGAATTCAAGAAGCGCCTGGAAGAACAGAAAGAACGCCATGCCGGCGGCAACAAGTGGATCGGCACCGGTGGCACCAGCCCGTTCGGCTCCGGCGGCTACAACCCGGAAGGCATTCGCGTCGGCGACGCCGGCAAGCGTCAGGGCAAGGCGGTGAAAGTCTGGGACCAGCGTGAGTACAAGAACCTCGACGACCAAGTGGAGCTGGGCACGCGCAACATCAAGATCGCCCTGCGCCGCCTGCGCAAATTCGCGCGCCAGGGTGCGGCTGAAGAGCTGGATATCGACGGCACTATCGACCACACCGCCCGCGATGCCGGCTTGCTGAATATCCAGATGCGCCCGGAGCGGCGTAACACCATCAAGCTGTTGCTGCTGTTCGACATCGGCGGCTCGATGGACGCCCATGTGAAGATCTGCGAAGAGCTGTTCTCGGCCTGCAAGACCGAGTTCAAGCACTTGGAGTACTTCTACTTTCACAACTTCGTGTACGAATCGGTGTGGAAGAACAACCAGCGCCGCACGTCGGAGCGCACCTCCACCCAGGATTTGCTGCACAAGTATGGCGCTGACTACAAAGTGATTTTTATCGGCGATGCGTCGATGGCGCCGTATGAAATCACCCAGGCCGGCGGCAGCGTCGAGCACTGGAATGAAGAGCCTGGGTATGTGTGGATGCAGCGCTTCATGGCCAAGTACAAGAAGCTGATCTGGATAAACCCGTACCCGAAGGACACGTGGGGGTATACGGCCTCGACAGGGATCGTGCGGGAGTTGGTCGAGGATCAGATGTATCCGCTGACCTTGCGCGGCTTGGAAGAAGGGATGCGCTTTCTCTCCAAGTAAACGCTAAGGCAAATGTGGGAGCGGGCTTGCTCGCGAAAGCGGTGGGTCAGTTATTGATGGACTGACTGACACCCTGCATTCGCGAGCAAGCCCGCTCCCACATGTTGGGTTACGGTGATCTTTAGCCCGCTGTGAAGCGCTGCAAAAACTCCACATGCTGCCGATGCGCCGTCTCCTGCACCACCGGCACCAAGCGCACCTTATCCCCCGGCAGGCACTGCGCCAGCCGCGCCAGCGCCAACGGCGTCAACGCGCCCAATCGCGGGTAGCCACCAATGGTCTGCCGGTCATTGAGCAACACAATCGGCTGCCCATCCGGCGGCACCTGGATGGCTCCCAGTGGAATCCCTTCAGAGATCAACGACGGCCCCTGGTACTGCAACGGCGTGCCCAACAGGCGCATGCCCATGCGATCCGCGCGGCTGTCGAGGGCCCACTCGGTATTGAACGCATCGAACAAACTTTGCCCGCTGAACTGGCCGATCTGCGCGCCGACTATCACCTCCAGTGGCGCCTTGGCGGGCAAATCAGGCGCACTCAGCACGTTCATCGCGCCGCCCGCGCCGGAATATGTCAAGCGCCCGCCCACGGCCAACGCCGTGCCGAAACCGTCCACCCCGCCCAACGCTTCACGTACCACCGTGGAGCGACTGCCCAGCACAGCCGGCGCATCAAACCCGCCCGGTGCCGCCAGATAAGCGCGCGCACCGTTGAACGGCTGGGTAAAGCGCAAACGCTGACCCTTTTGCAGGATAAAACTGCGCCCCGGGCTGATCGCACGCTCATCGATATACGCGCCCAGATCCGCACCGGCCAAGGCCAGCAAGCAATACGCCTCGGCCTGCACAGTAAACCCGCCCAAGGTAATTTCCACCACGGGCTTATCCAGGGCATTCCCCAGCAGCCAATTGGCCCAGGTCATCGACACCCAATCCAGCGCGCCGCCCTGCGTCACGCCCAGATGCCGCACGCCAAAACGGCCGGCGTCCTGCAACAGACACAGCGGCGTGCTGGCCTCGATCAACAAGCGGCTCATGCCTGCGCCTCCAATGGCGTGTCATCGCCACCCAGGTTGATGAATTCGGCGTGGCTGACCGCTTCGAAGCGCACCGTATCGCCGGGCTGCATCAGGCTGTAGCCATCGCGTGCACGGTCGAACAGCTTGGCCGGGGTGCGGCCGATCAGGTTCCAGCCACCGGGGGACACCACCGGGTAGGCGGCAGTTTGCCGTTCGGCAATGCCCACGCTGCCGGCGGCCACGCGTTTACGTGGAGTGTTCAGCCGTGGCGTGGCAAGGATCTCGTCCACCAGGCCCATAAAGGCAAACCCAGGCGCAAAGCCGAGGGCAAACACTTGGTATTCGTGAGCGCTGTGGCGACGGATGACGGCGTCTACCGCCAGGCCACTGCGCTGGCTGAGCAGGTTCAGTTCGGGGCCGACACTCAGGTCGTACCACACCGGCAACACGTGGCACTGGCCGCTGCCTTGGGCCTGGGGTTGCAGGTCGGTCAGCGCCTGGCCAATCAGCTCCCGTGCCTGGGCCGGGCTCAACGCAGTGAGGTCGTAATGCACCATCAGCGTGGTGTAGGACGGCACCAGATCCACCAGTGCCGCGCCGAACCCGTCGCGCAGGCGCTGGGTGGCGGCCAGCATCCACGGCATATTGGCTTCGGCAATCACATCGAACAGACGCACCATCAGGCAGTCGATCGCCACCACTTCAATGCGTGGCTTCATGCTGGCTTCAACGCCTCGCGAATGCGCTGCACTGCGGCGACCGAACTGGCGTTATCGCCGTGCACGCACAGGGTATTGGCCTGCAACACCAAGGCGCTGCCATCACTGGCGGTCAGGGCTTCGCCACGGGAAATCGTCAGGGCTTGCTGCACGATGGTGGTTGAGTCGTGGTGCACGGCACCCGGCAACTGGCGGGAAACCAGGTGCCCCTTGTGGTCGTAGGCACGGTCGGCGAAGGCTTCAAACCACAGGGTCACGCCGTATTCGTCGCCCACTGCCTGGGCTGCGCGGTTGTCGCGGGTGGCCAGCAGCATCAGCGGCAAGTCGCCATAGGCGGCCACGGCCTGAATCACCGCGCGCAATTGCGCCGGGTTGGCCATCATGTCGTTGTACATCGCGCCATGGGGTTTGACGTAGCTGACCCGCCCACCTTGCGCCCGGCAGATGCCGTCGAGGGCACCGATCTGGTAGTGCAACAGGTCCTGGATTTCCTCGGTGCTATAGGCCATCGAACGCCGACCGAAACCTTGCAGGTCTTGGTACGCCGGGTGCGCCCCCACTTGCACGCCGTGCTTGAGGGCCAGGCTGACGGTCTTGCGCATGATGCCCGGGTCGCCGGCATGGAAGCCGCAGGCAACGTTGGCACAATCAATAAACGGCATGACCTCGGCGTCCAGACCCATGGTCCAGTTGCCAAAGCTTTCGCCGATGTCGCAATTCAGTAGCAGACGGCTCACGGTGGGTGCTCCTGTAGGCTTTATCGTTTTTGTAGTGTGGGATTCTTTACGCAGAACTCGCAACTTGTCCTGACACCCCCACGACGCTTATCGTGGAATAGCTCGATTTTTGGCGTTTGCCCGGTGCGGCGTCCAACTAATAAAAACCGATCCATGCATAAGAAAAGTTGATCCCATGAATTTGAAGTTCCTCGAAACCTTCGTCTGGGTGGCCAAGCTCAAGAGCTTTCGCCTGACTGCCGAGAAGCTGTTCACCACCCAGGCCTCGATCTCCAGCCGCATCGCCGTGCTCGAAAGCGAGCTGGGCGTGAAGCTGTTTCTGCGCGACTCGCGCGGCGTGAGCCTGACCCCGGACGGCTTGAAGGTGCTCGATTACGCCGAGCAGATGATGGTAACCATGCAGGGCCTCAAGCAGTCCCTGGAAACCACCAGCAGCAAGGTCGGGCGGATTCGGATCGGCGCGATGGACACGGTTATCCACACTTGGCTGAGCCCGCTGGTCGCTGAATTGATGGACCACTTCCCCCTGGTGGAAATCGAATTAGTCGCCGATACCGCACTCAATCTCAGCGATCAGCTGCAAAAAGGCTTCCTCGACCTGATCCTGCAAACCGACTTGCTGCGCCTCGAAACGGTGCGCAGCCTGGAACTGGCCAGCCACCCCATGGCCTGGATCGTCGCCAGCCACTCCCTGTACAACCGCGACTACGCCTCCCTCGCCGAACTGGCCCAGGAGCGCATCATCACCTATTCGAAAAACTCCCACCCGCACCAGGACGTGCTGAGCCTGATGCAGGCCAACGGCGTCGCCGCCCCTCGCATGAACTGTGTGAACTCGGTATCGGCCATCACCCGCTTGCTGCGCGATGGTTTCGGGATTGGCGCGTTGCCGCCGGTGCTGGTCAGCGAGGAGCTGGCGCGCGGCGAGTTGGTGATGTTGCCGATGACGCAGACGCTGCCGAACTTGCAGGTCGTGGTGTCGTGGCGTGTTGGGGTGGAGTTGGTGGAGGAGATAGTCGGGCTGTGCCAGAAGGTCGTGGCCAGGTATGCCGAGGAGGTGGGTGAACAGCACATGGTGCTAAGCCACTGAAGAAACCGGATACAAATGTGGGAGCGGGCTTGCTCGCGAAAGCGGTGTATCAGTCAACACATGAATTAACTGACAGACCGCATTCGCGAGCAAGCCCGCTCCCACAGTTAGATTTGCGACAGTCTTCAGAGGCCTTTGAGGTCACGCTCTTCAATCGGCCGGCTCTGGCGCAGGCGCTTGCCGCCCAACACCACCCAGTCGATCAGGCGGAACAGGCACTCGATGCCGAATGACAACAACATCGCCCCGCCCAGGCCCCAACCCATGGCTTGCGGCGTGAGCAGGATCTGGTAGCTGTAGCCGTTCCAGGTTTCCAGGCGAATCGCCGGGTCGGCAGCCACCGCCACTTGCAGGGCACGGATGTACCACGGGCCTTGCATGGCCTGGAATTGCTTGTCCAACGCCACTTGGCGATCGAGCATCGTGCCCAGGCTGTTGGCATCGCTCTGGAACACCGGGTCGTCACTGGCACGGTAATGCGCCACCAACGCCTTCAAGTCACCATTGAAAAACTGCCGTGCGGTGCTTTCAAACCCGCTGAGGCCAGTCTGCGCCTCGATCAGGTGGGCCTCGACGCGTTTGGCGTAGTCGTTGATAAACCCCGGCACCTGCACGCCGACCAACAAGCCAATGGCAAACAGCACCAACCGCAGATAACTCAGCAACATGGTCGATATCCTTACTCGGTGATGCCCTGGCTGACGCATTCACCGCGTCGCCACAGGCTCCATTGGCCCGGTTCGTAGCGGGTCCAGTTTTCATTGTCGGTCAACGGCTCGGTCGCGATCACCGTCACTACATCATTGGGCGTGGTTTCGGCCTGAAAATCGACGATCACGTCGACATCTTTCAAACGCGCCGGGCCAAAGGGTGCGCGCCGGGTAATCTGCGCCAATTTGGTCGAGCAGTAGCAAAACAGCCAGTCGCCGTCGCTGAGCAGGCAGTTGAACACGCCTTTGCTGCGGTAGTCGGCGCAGGCAGCAATCAAGTCCGGCAGCACTTGTTCGATGTCCACCGGTTCCGGGAAGGCTTCGCGCACGCGGTTGAGCAGGTCACAGAAGGCCGCTTCGCTGTCGGTATCACCCACCGGGCGGTAGAACGTGGCGCGCGGGTTGAAGTCGGCCAATTGGCCGTTATGGGCGAAGCACCAATTGCGCCCCCACAGCTCGCGCACGAACGGATGAGTATTGGACAGGCACACCTTGCCCACATTGGCCTGGCGGATATGGCCAATCACCACCTCACTTTTGATCGGGTAACGCTGCACCAGCAGCGCGACTTCCGACTCGCTGCTGGCGGCCGGGTCCTGGAACAGACGCAGGCCACGGCCTTCGTAAAAGGCGATGCCCCAACCGTCGCGGTGGGGGCCGGTACGCCCGCCCCGCTGCATCAGCCCGGTAAAGCTGAACACGATATCGGTGGGGACGTTGGCACTCATGCCCAATAATTCACACATGCCAGGGCTCTCGCTGCAGGGCGTACAACGTTAAAGGCGCGGTTCGACCCGCATACCGCTGACCGGCGACGGGCGACGGTAAGGCTCGTCGTCTTCGTCCACCGGCTCGGCGGCCAGGGCCGCATCGGCAGCGGCCTTGCGCTCACGTCGGGCGTTGGCGGCGCGCTCGATGGGCCAGCGGATCAACACAAAGATGATATACACGCCCAACGCGATCAGCGTGTACATGAACAGGTCGGAGATGGCGCGCCAGGCGTTATTGCCCACATGCAGCACCAAATCAAGGGCGGTGATCGCCACTGCGGGTGCAAACTGGGTCTTGACCGGGTCGACGATGGTCGGGCTCAACAGCAGCACCGCCATCAGCAACTGCAGCGGCTCGCGCAGCCAGCGCCAGATCCAGCGGGTCATGCGCCACCATACCAACAGGCAGCCCAAAGCGGCGAAGGCGTAAAGGCCCCAAGCGGTCAGATAGTCGTTCTCGGTCATGGTGTCCATGGCAAGGTAGGCAAACAGGCGGCTATGATAACGGCTTTTGCGTGTCTCGGCTGCAATGCCTGCCACCATCTGCCAGACAGAGAGTAGTCCATGCCTTCATCGTCCCCCCTCACTGCCGCCCCGATTGCCCGCAAGGCCGAAGGCCAGGACCCGTACGCCTGGCTGCAAGCGCGTGACACGGCGCCAGTCCTCGATTACCTCAAGGCCGAAAACACCTGGCAGGAAGCACAGCTCGCCGACCAGGCAGCCCTGCGCGAAACCCTGTTCGAAGAGATCAAGGGCCGCATTCTCGAAACCGACTTGTCCCTGCCCTCACCGTGGGGGCCGTACCTGTATTACACGCGCACCACGGCGGGTGACGAATATGCCCGCCACTACCGTTGCCGCCGTCCGACGGATGACAGCAATGGGGTGGACGAAAACAGCGAAGAACTGCTGCTCGACCCCAACGCCCTGGCCAATGGCGGCTTTTTCTCCCTCGGCGCGTTCAGCATCAGCCCCGACCACCAGCGCCTGGCCTACAGCCTCGACACCAGTGGTGAAGAGATTTACACCCTGTACGTGAAGGAATTGGCCAGCGGCAAAGTCAGCGAACTGGAGTTTGAAGACTGCGACGGCAGCATGACCTGGGCCAATGACAGCCTGACCCTGTTCTTCGGCGAGTTGGACGACACCCACCGCCCGCACAAACTGTATCGCTACCGCCTGGACGGTACCGCGGCGCAGGAAGTGTTCCACGAGCCTGACGGACGCTTCTTCCTGCATTGCTACCGCTCCAGCTCCGAGCGCCAGTTGTTGCTGGCCCTGGGCAGCAAGACCACCAGCGAAATCTGGGCCCTGGACGCTGACCAGCCGCACCTGGACTTCACCTGCCTGGCGCCACGGGTCGAGGACCATGAATACGATGTCGACCACGGCATGCGCGACGGCGAATGGACCTGGTTTATCCGCAGCAACCGCGACGGCATCAACTATGCGCTGTTCGTCGCCGCCGACACCGGCGGTGTACCGACCGAAGACCAATGGCAAAACCTGATCCCCCACAGCGATGATGTGATGCTCGATGGCGTGACCCTCAACGCCAGCGCGATGACCTTGAGCCTGCGCATCGGCGGCCTGCCGGTGATCGAAGTGCACCCACAGGGCTTGCCGACCTATCGGGTGGAATTGCCTGACGCCGCCTACAGCCTTTACGTGCAGAACAGCCTGGAATTCCCGAGCGACAAGATCCGCCTGCGTTATGAAGCCCTGAACCGTCCGGCCCAGGTGCGCCAGCTGGAATTGGCGAGCGGTGCGCAAGTCGTGCTCAAGGAAACCCCGGTGCTTGGCGTGTTCAACGCCGACGACTACGTGAGCCAGCGTCTGTGGGCCACCTCGGCCGACGGCACCCAGGTGCCGATCAGCCTGGTGGTCAAGCGCGACCAACTGGGCCAGCCGACGCCGCTGTACCTGTACGGCTACGGCGCCTACGGCCAAAGCCTTGACCCGTGGTTCTCGCATGCGCGCCTGAGCCTGCTGGACCGAGGCGTGGCGTTTGCCATTGCGCATGTACGCGGTGGCGGCGAGTTGGGTGAAGCCTGGTACCGCAACGGCAAGCAGGAACACAAACAGAACACCTTCAGCGACTTTATCGCCTGCGCCGAGCACTTGATCGGCGCGGGGCTGACCACCTCCAAGCAACTGGCCATCAGCGGCGGCAGTGCCGGCGGCCTGTTGATCGGCGCGGTGCTCAATCAGCGTCCGGCGCTGTTCCAGGCGGCCATCGCCGAAGTGCCGTTCGTCGATGTGCTCAACACCATGCTCGACCCGGAGCTGCCGCTGACCATCACCGAGTACGACGAGTGGGGCAACCCCGAAGAAGCTGAGGTGTATGCGCGCATCAAGGCCTACGCGCCTTATGAAAACGTCAGCGCCCAGGCCTATCCGGCCCTGCTCGTGATCGCCGGTTACAACGACAGCCGCGTGCAGTACTGGGAAGCGGCCAAGTGGGTGGCCAAGTTGCGTGACACCAAGACGGACGACAACCTGCTGCTGCTCAAGACCGAATTGGGCGCCGGCCACGGCGGCATGAGCGGCCGTTACCAGGGATTACGTGACGTAGCACTCGAATATGCCTTTGTGTTCAAGGCGCTGGGGTTGATTTAGGAACTTCGCGCGGCGGTCCTGTCTGAACACAGGACCGCCTACTCGATTGATGGATCAAGATTAGTCATGCCCCAACCCACACTACTCAACAATGAAATCCGCGACATGCTGATGGACTGCGGCCTGTTCGACCCCTTGTTGCCGGAAGATTTCCACGTGGCGGCGGGCTACTTCAATATCAGCAACATTGCCCAGGGCGAGGTGATTTTCCTTGAGGGCGATGCCGGCACCTTCATGTGCATCCTCCACAGTGGGCAGGTGGCCGTGCAGAAAACCAACCACGAAGGCCAGCGCGTGACCATCGCCACCCTGCGCAGTGGCCGGGCGTTTGGCGAGATGGCGGTGCTCGATGGCGAACGGCGTTCTGCCAGTTGCCTCGCGGCAAGTGACAGCGTGCTGCTGAACCTGGGCAAGGATTCCCTGGAAAAAATGCTCAACGAAGCCCCCAGGGTGGCGGCCAAGATCATCCGCGCGATTGCCATCGCCTTGTCCAAGCGCCTGCGCATGGCCGACGGGCAATTACTGTCTCAACAGTTTTAACCGCCGGGGGTCTTGGGTTTGCTGTCGTTTTGCAGCAGGCCGGGCACCGTCTGATCTTTTGGCGGTGTCGGTAACACGATCGGCACCAACGCAGGTGAACCATTCGCCGTGGCTTTAGGCGCGACAGGCGGGGTGACTTGCGGATACAGCGTCGGTGTTGGTGTGCCCGGCGCGCCGGGGGTTGGCGCGGGTGCGACCGGCACGGTTTGCACCTCTTGCGCCTGCGCCGCACCCAATGTGAGCGCGCTCAACACAATGACCGTTAGAATGCTGCACTTCATCGATGGCTCCATGGCCTGACCGGAATGTCCTAAGGCTACTCCCAACCGCGCAAGAATGCCCTTCCCAATGAGATTTCCATGAAACGTTTCGTTCTGCTGGACACCACTCCGATCCCCGACAACGGCGGTGCCTTGTGCCTGTTCGAATACGGCGAGGATTTTGTCATCAAGATCCAGGGCGGCGATGGCGGCCAGTTGATGAATACGCGCATGCACGGCTCCGAAGACGCGCTGGCGGAGATCCCCTGCCGTAAAGTCGCCGGGCGCCCGGGTTCGCGGGTATTGATCGGCGGGTTGGGCATGGGTTTTACCCTGGCCTCGGCCCTCAAACACTTGGGCAAGAGCGCCGAAGTGGTGGTCGCCGAATTGGTGCCCGGCGTGGTGGAATGGAACCGTGGGCCGCTGGGAGAAAAGTCCGGCCGCCCGCTGCTCGACCCGCGCACGGTGATCCGCATGGAAGACGTGGCCAACGTGCTGCAGGCCGAGCCGCAGGGCTTTGACGCAATCATGCTCGACGTCGACAACGGCCCCGAAGGCCTCACGCAAAAGGCCAACAGCTGGCTGTACTCCGCCGGTGGACTGGCCGCCTGCGCCAAGGCCTTACGCCCCAAAGGCGTGCTGGCGGTATGGTCGGCCAGCGCCGACAAGCTGTTCAGCGACAAACTGCGCAAGGCCGGTTTCAAGGCCGAGGAAGTGCAGGTGTTTGCCCATGGCAACAAGGGCACCCGGCATACCATCTGGATTGCCGAAAAGCTCAAGGGCTGATCAACACAACCGCTAAAACAGCACAGATCCAAGGTGGGCACGGGCTCGCTCGCGAAGGCGGAGTGTCAGCCTCTGCGTCTGAGCCTGAATGAGCGGATTCGCGAGCTCGCCAGCCTGCACATTTTGAATCCCCGTCAGTTGCGGGCTTTGCGGTAATCGATCACGTACGGGACTTTTTTGTCGAAGGTTTTTTCCAGCTCTCGTTGGTCAAGCGTGGTCATGCCGCCCAATTGATGGGCGGTAAAGCCACTGTCACCGACCAGTGAGCCGGGTGCCAGGCTGACCATGCGCTTGGCCACGGCTTCAATGGCGTCCTTGTAACCGCCCTTCTTGTTCAGGTTGAAGGCGCTCAGGTCAATCTGCGTGCGCAGCCAGTTGCCCCAGTAGAACTCCAGGAATTCCGGTGCAATCGCGCCATCGTCCGGCTTGCCGTAAGCGGCCTTGCGCGTGAAATACACCAGGCTGCGGAAAGTGTCGTCCTGCAAGCTCTTGAAGCCCAAATGCGCCGGCAACTGTGAAGGTGGCAGGCTGTGGCCCTGGTTGTCCTTGAGCCAGACTTTGCGGGCAGCCTCCATGCGCTGCCAGAACGTAGCCAGGTCAGGGCTGTTGCTGAAATCGTCGGTGACCTTGACCCACATTTTCAACTGAGGGCCACCACCGGGCACTTCCCACAACGTGGTGAAGCTGTGGTGACCGTCAGTCAGGTACAGCTGGCCTGCGGGGCCGACCACCACGGTTTTCATGTCCTCGGGATGCGTGCCCACCGGGTCCTTGCAGGTGAAGCTCGCCGGCTGCTGCAAGTCGGCCTTTTTCGGCACGTTATCGGCGGCGCCCTGCCCGTTGGTTTCACAGTATTCGTCAAAGACCTTGGCGGGCTTGTCGGCGAACAGCCCGAGGCTGTAATAAATCTGATCGAACCCCACCACGGCTTGAGTCGGGTGCAGTTGCTCAAGGGACACTTCGATCACCTGGCCGGGTTTGGGGGTGGAGAATGCATGGGCTTGAGCCGTCAAGGCGCAGAGCAGGAGTGCAACGGTCCATGTGTGCAGACGCATAGGTTTCAGATCCCAGTCGATGGCGTGAGCCGATACTACAAACGATTGCCGCTGCCAGGCTGTACCGTTGCTGAAAAAGCCAGCGGTGTTTTCCAGCGCGAGCGGCTAGAATCAAGGGTATCCGTGACCCACCAAATAGCCAGGAGCCATGATGAGCTCGACCAACCCGCCCTCCCACACCGCCAAACTGGACCGCATCCTCGCCGATGCCCAGCGCGACCGGGAAATGGGCTACCGCGACAAAGCCTTGAAAATGTACCCGCACGTGTGCGGCCGCTGCGCCCGTGAATTCGCCGGCAAGCGTCTGAGCGAACTGACCGTGCACCACCGCAACCACAATCATGATGACAACCCGCAGGACGGTTCCAACTGGGAACTGCTGTGCCTGTACTGCCACGATAACGAACACTCGCGCTACACCGACCAGCAGTATTTCGGCGAAGGCTCCACCAGCAGCCCGACCATCGCCAAGGCCACGCACAACCCGTTTGCGGCGTTGGCGGGGTTGATGAAGAAAGACGACTGACGTTCGTCGCTGCCTGCCCGGCCGCCATCGCAGGCAAGCCAGCGCCCACAGGGGAACGCATTCCCATTGTGGCAGCTGGCGTGCCCCCGATAGCGATGGCCCAAGCACCACCTCACTCCCAGGCCGTATAATCGGCGTTTTTCTGCAAGGCACCCTTCCCCGTGGGCAATAAACGCTACAGCTGCATCGGTCTGTATAACCCCAAATCCCCCGAAAACGTCGGTTCGGTCATGCGCGCCGCCGGTTGCTACGGCGTGGCCTCGGTGTTCTACACCGGCGTGCGTTACGAGCGCGCCCGGGATTTCATCACCGACACCAAGAAGGTCCACCACGACATTCCGCTGATCGGTATCGATGACCTGAAAAAAATCCTCCCGCTGGGCTGTATACCGGTGGCTGTAGAACTGGTCGAAGGCGCCCGCCCACTGCCGGAATACACCCACCCCGACCGCGCGCTGTATATCTTCGGCCCTGAAGACGGCTCCCTCGACAAAGAGATCCGCGACTGGTGTGAAGACGTGGTGTACATCCCGACGACCGGCTGCATGAACCTCGCCGCCACCGTCAATGTGGTGCTCTATGACCGACTGGCCAAGGGCAACAACACCCGCTCGGGCCCCAAGTACTGATTTTTTGGGAACATCCGGCGCCTGCAAACAGTCAGCTACTAACACTTGCCCTTGTTGGAGACAGATCATGAGCGACAGCAAAATCCTGCGACCTATCATTGAACACGCACCCTTTGACAGCCAGCCGACTCAAAACGTGCATGGCTGGGAACGTATCGGCTCGGTGGCCGGCGGCGTGATGATGCTCGGCAAAGGCCTGCGCCGTGGCGGGATCTTCGGCTTGATCCAAGTGGCGATTGGCGGCGTGGCCCTGGTGCGCGGCGTCACCGGGCACAGCTCGTTCAAGGACAAGCTGGAGCAAGGCCGCCAGGAAATGAACAGCGTGCGCACGAAGATTGAGCGCGCTGGAGAAGAATTGAAGAACCTCAAGACCAAAGCGGAAGTAGCGGCTGAGAAGGCCACTAAAACGGCCGACTAGTACACCTCTGCGATCAGTTGGAAATCCAAATGTGGGAGCGGGCTTGCTCGCGAAAGCGGTGTATCAGTCAGTACATATTTAACTGACAGACCGCATTCGCGAGCAAGCCCGCTCCCACATTTTTGACGTGTGTATGGCTTAAGCTCAGCGCAATAACTGGGTGTCCAGCACCACCGACGACTCGCCGATCACACTCTCCGCCAGCTGCACAAACTCCGCGGTGGTGATGCTGTTCGCACGCATCACCGCCTGCGCCAGGTCATCCAGCGAACGTTTGTTGTGAGTTTTCACCCGAATCTCGCGATCCAACTCCTGCAACACCACCACCGCCCGCGCCACGGTTGCCGCACTGACATGCTCGCCCCGTAGCGTGGTGACGTCTTTGCCTTCCTTGCTCAATCGCGCCTGGATCGCGGCGTAGCGCTCATCGGTGATGCCGCCGGCACGCCGTACCAGTTCAATGGCGTAATACTCCCCCAAGCCTTCGCCGATCCAGTCACTGCTGTGGTGGTCGTTGAAGCGGCCGATGGCTTGCACCACTTCGCGAATCAACGGGCTACTGCCATTTTCACTCACCAGCGGCGTGCGGCTACTGAGGTAGATCGAGTCGCGGGACGAAAACACGCCACGGCGCATCGGGTCGCTGGCGCCCACCACCAGCAGTTTGGCCGGGTGGCGCGGGAATGCCGCATCAACCTGGGGCCAGACGAAGGTCAGCAGCGTCAACACATCCATGCGCCGCATGGCCTGCCCCTTGGGCGAGGCGACGGTGACGTCGGTGTCCCCCAGGCGCACGCGCCGGCTGCCCAGGGTGCCGGCGAGCATCCAGCCCGTCGGCCGGTCGAACAACCGGGAAACGTTGTCGATACGGAAG
This sequence comes from Pseudomonas fluorescens, assembly GCF_900215245.1. GTDB lineage: Bacteria > Pseudomonadota > Gammaproteobacteria > Pseudomonadales > Pseudomonadaceae > Aquipseudomonas > Aquipseudomonas fluorescens. Next base: position 4,032,366 of record NZ_LT907842.1, on the reverse strand, counting down.
GTGTTCTTGCCGATACGCGGCCAGGCCGTCTCGATGCTTTTCCAGCCCGCCGGCAACTCGAATACCAAGCGCGAGACCAGCTCCACGCCGTCCTGCTGGTCGAGCCGCGCCGTCGGCACCAGGTCTTCACCCCGAAACAGCGCCCAACTCGGCGTCATCCGCGCTTCATACAGCCCCGGTTTGCGTGCGTGCGTAAGCCGTACATGGTAAGTCAGGCTGGCTTTGTCGGCGCTGGGTTGCCACACGCCACGGTGGCCGCTGACGCGCCATTGGCCATCGGCCTTGAAGTCGCTGTAGTCACCGTCGTGGCCCAGGTCGAAGTCAAGGCTGCGCACTGCCGAGCCCTGGGACAGGCTCACGCGCACTTCGGCCTGATCGCTCTGGGGCAGCAGTTTGACGTGGTAGTCGAGGTCGACTTTCTTCGCGCACCACGCGGGCAGGCTCAGCGCCAGCAATACCAACGAGGCCGCCAGCTTGGTTGCCACCGTCATACACACTCCTTTTTTTCAGCCTGCGCGGAAGATCAGGTGATCCTCCCAGTCGTCTTCGGGCACGCTGCCTTCGGCGAGCATTCGGCCGGACTGGGAAATGCGTTCGTGGTGCACGGCATCACGGTCGCCGCAAACCAGGTGGTGCCACAGCGGCAGGTCTTTGCGCTCGCTGACCAAGCGGTAGCCGCAGGTCGGCGGCAGCCATTTGAACTGATCGGCCTGGCCCGGCGTGAGCTGGATACAGTCGGGCACCGAGGCACGGCGGTTGGGGTAGTCAGTGCACTGGCAGGTTTTCAGGTCCAGCAGCTTGCAGGCGATGCGCGTGTAATAAACGCTGTTGTCGTCCTCGTCCTCAAGCTTTTGCAGGCAGCACAGGCCACAGCCGTCGCACAACGACTCCCACTCCTCCTGGTCGAGGTGCTCAAGGGTTTTGCGTATCCAGAAAGGTTCGACTTTGGCGGCCATGGCTCTACATCAGTATCGGTAGGTGAAAAGGCCGCCAGTCTAGTGCCCAAGGCCCTTGGGGCCAAGCGCTTACGACTGCCGGTATGACAAGACTTGTCAGGCTTGGGGCGGCGCAGTAGCTTTGAGCCCCGGTTTTTCATCAGGATCTGCCCATGAGCAATAACCCACGCGTTGCCGATTACCCGATCCACACCCAGTTTACCGAGCGCTGGTCGCCCCGCGCCTTTACCGGCGAGAGCATCCCGCAGGAGACCCTGCTGAGCTTCTTCGAAGCCGCGCGTTGGGCGCCATCGGCCTACAACTCGCAGCCATGGCGTTTTCTCTATGCGCGCCGTGACACGCCGGACTGGGAACGCTTCCTGGGCCTGCTCAATGAATTCAACCGTGGGTGGGCGCAACATGCGTCGGCCCTGGTGATCATCGCCTCGAAAACCGACTTCATCGCCCCCGGCGCCACGGAAGAAACCCCGGCGCTGTGGCACACCTTCGACACCGGCTCAGCCTGGGGCCACCTGGCGCTGCAAGCCAGCCTCAGCGGCTGGCACACCCATGGCATGGCCGGCTTCGATCAGGCATTGACCCGCCAAGCGCTGAAGATTCCAGACGGGTATGCGCTGCACGCGGCGGTGGCCGTCGGCAAGCTGGGGGACAAATCGAGCTTGCCTGAATACCTGCAAGGCCGTGAAGTGCCAAGCCCGCGCAAGCCGCTGAGCGAACTGGTGTCGGAAGGTGACTTCAGCCTGTAAGCCTTGCCGATATCCCTGTGGGAGCGGGCTTGCCCGCGATAGCGATGGGTCAGTCACTGCATGGCAGGCTGATACACCGTCATCGCGAGCCAGCCCGCTCGCACATTTTGCTTGGGTGAGTTTAATAACCGCGCTCGAAATCCACTTCGCCGCGCAAGGTTTCCTTGGCCTGATACGCCCGCAGGTTCTGCACAAACAGTTCCACCATCATCAGCGGCGAGGTCGGCGCCGAGCTGTGGCCGGTCAACAGCAGGCCCCAGGCGGTCCAGAACGGATGGCGTTGCGGCAGGGGTTCCTGGCGGCAGACGTCGATCACCGCGCCAGCCAGGTGCCCTTCTTTCAGGGCCTCGACCAGATCGGCATCAACCACGGCCACACCGCGCCCGACGTTGATAAACAACCCGGTCGGCTTGAATTGCTTGAACAGCGCAGCGTCGTACAGGTCATGGGTGGTAGGCGTATTGGGCAGCAGGTTGATCACGTAGTCCACCTCCCCGACCAACCGGCCCAATTGATCCAGCCCGGCGACTTCAATAAACGGCGCCTGCTCACGCGCGGTGCTGGCGATGCCGTAGAGCTTGACGCCAAACGGCAGCAGAAAATCGGCAACACACTGGCCGATATCGCCGGTGCCGACGATCAGCACCTTGCGCCCCGCCAGGCTCTGGCCCAGGCGATTGTCCCACTTGCGCTCGACCTGGCTGACCAACCGCGCAAGCACTTCACGCTCGTGGCCGAGCATGTAGGTGAGCACGAACTCGGCCATGACCTGGCCAAAGATGCCGACCGCACGGGTCAGGCGGTAGTCGCGCGGCAGGCCCTCGGCCAGCAGCGGCGTGATACCGGCCCAGGTCGATTGCAGCCACTGCGGCTGATGCCCTTGGCGCAACAACGTCGCAAGCAGATCCGGCTGGCCAAGCCATACCGGGCAATCGGCGGCCAGGCGCGACAGTTCGGCCGAGTCGCCGCTGGTCAGCACCTCGACGTCCGGTGCCGCGTCACTGAGCAATTGGGCGTAGAGCGGGTAATCCTGTTCAGCAATCAGAACACGCATGGTTCAAACCTTTCAAAAACACTGCAGACGGCCGCTCGCATCCATACGGCCACCACCCACTTTTACGTTTGCGTTGAAGACTGTGCCCCGGACAGGGCACAGATCCGATCACATCGGGTCGTTGCGTCGCAGCAGCTCTTCGGGCAAGTGTTCGATGTACTCGTCCTCGGCCGGTGGCATTTGCAGGTGGTAGCCCTGCTTGTCGAGGTTTTCGAGGACCACGGTGATGTCCTCGCGGGACAGCTTGCGCTCCGGCGTCAGCACCATTTCGAAGGCGAGATGGGCCTTGCCGAAGGCTTCCATCAACGGTTCCGGCACACGCTCCAGCGCATCGCTTTTCAGCACGTAGAGGTACATCCCGTCTTTTTTCAAACTGCGATAGATGGAGCAAATACGTTTCAAGGCTGTTCTCCGGCAGTGGCCAGGCTGTCGAGCAGCGCCTGGCCCATCAACTCGCGGCGCCAGCCACGCAGCGAGTCTGGCAATGTATAAGGCCCATCGGGGTAGCCACTCTTGACCAGGGCTTCGAGGGTTTTCTTGCGCAGCATCAGTTCCGGCGCCATGTCCAGGCGTTCGGCTTCGGCCTGGCCCAGGGCGCGCAGTTGCTTGATCAGCGCGGCGGCGTCCACTGGCAGCGGTTCAGCCACAGCGGGCGGCCATTGGTCCATGGACACGCTGCCGGCACGCTTGATCAGGTCCAGCAGAAACTGGCCATCCTGACGCACGGTGCGCGGGTGCATGTCTTCGATTTTGCCCAGTGCGGCAAGGTTATCCGGCTGGGTTTTGGCCAGGGGCCACAACGAGTGTTCACGAATGATGCGGTTGCGCGGCAGGTCACGGGCGCGGGCTTGCTGCTCGCGCCAGGCGCACAGTTCACGCAGCACGGCGAGCTGGGCACGGGACAGTTTCCACGCCAGCTTGGCGTCGCGATAGACCTCGTACGGGTCGACTTCGCGGCGCAGGTTCGCCACCAGCTCGGCGCCGTCTTCCAGGACCCAGGCGTATTTGTCGTCCGACAGTTGCGGGCGCAGCCTGATGTAAACCTCGGCCAGGTGCACTGCGTCTTCGGCGGCGTAGCTCACTTGCGTCTCGGACAATGGCCGCTGCAGCCAGTCCGAGCGGGTTTCCCCCTTGGGCAGTTCGATATCCAGCACGGCTTGCACCAGGCGCGAGTAGCCCATGGAGAAACCGAGGTTCAGATACGCCGCCGCCAACTGCGTGTCGAACAACGGCACCGGCAGGCTGCCGGTCAGGCGCAACAGCACTTCCAGGTCTTCGCTGCAAGCGTGTACCACTTTGGTCACCGCCGGGTTTTCCAGCAAGGCGGCCAAAGGTTGCCAGTTGTCGATGGTCAGGGGGTCGATCAGGTAAGCACGGATGCCATCGCCGATCTGGATCAGCCCGGCAATGGGATAAAAGGTGTCGACCCGCATGAATTCGGTGTCGAGGGCGACGAATGGCAACTGCTGCCATTCGGCGCAATGCTGGCCGAGGCTATCGTTGTCGCAGATCCAGTGAATATCGATGGCCACACGGCTCTCCCTTGAAGAATGGCGCGCAGTATATATCGCGAAAGGGACTTGCGAGCATCCGCAGTGCACACGCCAAGATGAAAACTCCTACAAGAGGCGAAGAATAGTCCGGCAGGAGAGCGTTAGCCTCTCTTACGCAGAACGTAAACGCGCCACAGCTTGGAGCCGGGCAGGAATTCCTGATGATTGAGGACTTTGAAGCCCGCCAGTCGGAACTCTTCCTCCACCGGCGTACGTGCGTTCACTGAGACAATCACCGTGTCACGGCTGACGCGGTGAAACTCACGCAGCAACGCCAATCGCATGTCACTGCTGGGCACATGCCGAAACAACTCCAGGCAGAAAATGCAGTCCACCGCATTTGCCGACAGACCGATGGAAAACGCTGAGCCCTGGAACGTTTTGACACGCTTGAGCAAGGCCGCCGGGTGATGCGTGCGCGCATGGTCGAGCATGTCCTGGGAGTTGTCCGAGGCCAGGATTACCCGGTTGATGTGTTCGGCCAACACCGGCCAGAACCGTCCCGAGCCGCAGGCCAGATCGAGGATCAGCCCCGGTTCGCCGGCGACTTTCAACGCCTGGCGCACCAGCCGCTCATCGCGCCATGCGGCCAGACGCTTGAGCAGTGCGGGCGGCCGCGTGTCGCCGCAAACCCTGGCGTGCTCGCGGTCGCAGCGCTCGGCGAATTCAATCTCGATAGAGGAAGGAGAGGGTGACGACATCACAGGCTCATGTGTGTGGAACGGTAGTGAACGACCTTGATTCGTAGCTTAACCAGCACAACGTGAAAAAAAGGTCGAAACCGCCGAGGTCTTAAGCCATCACGCCTGATGCAGGTACCAACGCCAATCCTGCTCGCCCACTTCGCCCATGAACTGGCGGTATTCGGCGCGTTTTACTGCCAGGTACACACCGAGGAACTCGCTGCCGAACGCCTCCCTTGCCCAGCTTGACCCTTCCAGTGCACGCAGCGTCGTGAGCCAGTCGGTAGGCAGCGGCTCATTGGCCTGGGCGTAGCCGTTACCTTGCACGGGAGCGCCAGGATCGCGTTGCTCACGAATGCCACGGTGGATACCGGCAAGGATCGCGGCAGCCGCCAGGTAAGGGTTGGCGTCGGCGCCGCAGATACGGTGTTCGATATGCCGCGAATTCGCCGGGCCGCCGGGTACACGCAGGCTCACCGTGCGGTTGTCCACGCCCCACGTGGCGGCCAGTGGCGCATAGCTATTGGTCTGGAAGCGGCGGTAGGAGTTGGCGTTGGGGCAGAACATCAGCAGCGAATCGAGCAAGGTACTGAGCATGCCGCCCACGGCCTGCCGCAACAACACAGTGCCATCGGCCGCCTCACTGGCGAACAAGTTATTGCCGTCGGCATCGGCCAGGCTGACGTGCATGTGCATGCCCGTGCCCGCCAGGTCATCGAACGGTTTGGCCATGAAGCAGGCCGTCATCCCGTGCTGATGGGCGACGCCCTTGACCAAGCGTTTGTAACGCACGGCTTCGTCCATCGCTTGCAGCGCATCGTTACGGTGTTCCAGGGTGATTTCCACCTGGCCCGGGGCGTATTCGGAAATCGCCGTACGCGCCGGGATACCTTGCAGTTTGCAGGCGCTATACAGGTCGGCAAGGAACGGCTCGATCTGCTCCAGCTCGCGCAAGCCATACACTTGGGTCGAGCGTGGGCGATTGCCGTCAACATCCCGTGCCGGTTGCGGGCGGCCGTTGCTGTCGGGCTTCTGGTCGAGCAGGTAAAACTCCAGCTCCGCGGCCATCACCGGGTAGTAACCGTCGGCTTTCAGGCCGTCGATCACCCTGGCCAGCACATGCCGGGGGTCGGCCACGGTAGCGGGCAGGCCTTCGGTAGGGTGCATGCTGACTTGCACCGCCGCCGTCGGGATCAGGCGCCACGGCATGCGCTGCAAACTGCCGCTGACCGGGTAGGCGCGGCAGTCAATATCGCCAACGTCCCACACCAGCCCGGAGTTTTCCACGTCATCGCCATTCATCGTCAGGCCGAGGATGGTGCTGGGTAACGGCCGACCACTTGCATACACCGCCAGCAGTTCATCGCGGTGCAGCAACTTGCCGCGTGGTACGCCGTTGTTGTCGAGGATAAACAGCTCGAACATCTCGATGTCCGGGTTCTGCTCAAGGAAAGATCGGGCTTCGTGCAGGCTCGCAAAAACACTCATGGGAATTCTCATACGTTTGCGTCAGGCAGGCGCACAGGCGCTGCCGGGCAGATGCGCACAGGTGCGCGTCATCCGTGGGGCAAATCAACGTAGGGGAAAAGTATCCGGAGGGCGTGCGTGTCGGCAGTGGAACAGGGCCCAGAAAGCCAGTTCGGAAGGTAACGCCTCGACATCGGCCGGACGACTCGGCGCAAAGGCGCCAGGCAGTGTCGCGGGGTGAGTGTCGGGGCCATCGTCCATGCGTCAATCACTGTGAGCTAGAGGCCCGGCAGCGTCACACGCCTGGATAGGCGGTTAAATTCAGGGTTGATGGAGTTTGGTTGCAGGCTGGCTAAACATTCCGTGGCCCTTGCTACCTTGTCGCCCAGCTGGAAATAATGACCGCCCCGATCATGCCCCCCAAGGACCCGACCGCATGAAAGCTTTTCTAGCCCTGTGCGCACTCGCGAGTGTCGCCACCGCGGCCCTGGCCGACACCCCTACCTCGCGCCTCGACGACGTGCTGCAGCGCGGCACACTCACGGTGTGCACCACCGGTGACTACAAGCCCTACACGTCACTGCGCGCCGACGGCCGTTATGAAGGCATCGACATTGCCATGGCCGAATCCCTGGCCAAGAGCCTCAACGCCAACATCCAGTGGGTGCCCACCACCTGGAAAACCCTGATGCCGGACTTCCTGGCACAGCGCTGCGACATCGCCGTGGGCGGCATTTCGGTGTCCCTTGAGCGCCAGAAGAAAGCGTTCTTCAGCCAAGCCCTCGGCGTCGACGGCAAGATCCCGCTGGTGCGCTGCGCCGATGTGCGGCGTTACCAGACCGTCGAGCAGATCAACCAGCCGCAGGTGCGTGTGATTGAACCGGCAGGCGGCACCAATGAAGTGTTTGCCCGTGCGCATCTGGGCCAGGCGCAAATCCGCCTGCACGATAACGTGACGATCTTCGACGAGCTGCTGGCCGGCAAGGCCGACGTGATGATCACCGACGCCAGCGAGGCGCGCTTCCAGCAGAAGCTCAAGCCCGGGCTGTGCGCGGTCAACCCCGAACGGCAAATGCAGTACAGCGAAAAAGCCTTCCTGCTGCCCCGCGATGATGTGGCGTGGAAAAGCTATGTCGACCAGTGGCTGCATTTGAGCGTGGCCACCGGGGTGTACGACGGCATCGTCAATCAGTGGCTGGCGGCGCCCTGAGTCGAAGCCGTCTACGCTGTTGTCACACCAACAATAATGAGGGATGGGGAATGAAGGGACTCTTGCGAATCACCTGGCTGCTGCTGTTGTGTTTCAGCCAGGTGCACGCGGCGACTCAGGCTGAGGACGCCCGGGCCGCCAAGGCCCTGCTGGAAAAGGCCTTGGCTTATTACCAGAGCAACGGTGACAAGGCGTTCGCCGCGTTCAGCCGTCAGGGCGAGTTTGTCGACCATGACCGCTATGTGTTCGTGGTCGATACCCAGGGTGTACTGCTGGCCAGCGGTGGGCCGTCCTCCGTCCTGATCGGCCGTGATGTGTCCGAGCAACTCGGGCCGGACCTGCAAGCCTCGTTCAAACAGGCATTGGCGGTCCCCGAGGGTCAGGGCATCCAACAGGCCGACTACCGCTGGCAGAACTGGAACGATGGCAAGGTTGAGAAAAAACACGTGTTCTATCAACGTGTGGGCGCACGCATCCTGGCGGTGGGTTACTACCTGCCCCGGGCCACACCGGAACAGGCACGGGCGTTGCGCGACAAGACGGTAAAGGCGCTGGTCAAGGATGAAGCCGCGACGCTCAAGGCGATCAACTCATTGCAGGGTGGGTTCCTGCAGGATGACTTGTATGTGTTTGTGGTCGACCTGAATACCGGGCGCTACGTGGCGCATGGCACTAACCTGCGGCTGGTCAATACTGACTTCGGCAAGATCAAGGACCCCGACGGCAAGCCGGTGGGTGAGCCGATCCTCAAGATAATGGCTGAGCAGGACCAGGGTGAGTACACGTACCGCTGGAAAAACCCGGTGACCGACAAGGTCGAGAACAAGCACGCTTACCTGCGCAAGATAGGGCATTTCATGGTGGCGGTCGGGTATTACAGCCCCTGATCGGCATTGGAAGGCGATTGACCGTGGGTGCCGGCGAGCCAGCGCCCACTGCCGTTGTATCCGTTACCTGGCGTTGTCTTCGCGGCCGCGCAGCAGCCGGTTCGGCATAGCAAGCGCTGCCGCCAACCCCAACAGCGACACCGCCGCACTCACCATCAACAAATGCCGGAACGTCACTGCCAATTCGCCGCGCAGCGCATCTTGCGCTGGGCCTGGGGCGGCGTTCAGGCCGTCGAGCAGCACATTGCCGGAACTGCCTTCGGCCACCCACGCACCGCTGGCCATATTCGCAAAACTCGAATCCTGCAACAACGCCAGCAACAGCGCCGACATGCAGGCCACGCCCACTGCCCCGCCCAACGAGCGGAACAGGTTGGTGGTACTGGTGGCGACGCCGATATCGCGCTGCTCCACCGAATTTTGCGTCCCGACCAACGACGTCGGAAACTGCATACCGGCAGCAATCCCGCACAACAGCATAAACACCGCCGTCAGCCCAACGGCCTGCGGCGCACTGTAGGCCATGCCGAGAATCGCTAAAGGACTCAACAGCGCCCCGGTGAGGATCATCGGTTTATAGCGCCCGGTCACCGAGGTCATCCGCCCGGCGAAATAAGCGCCCATCGGCAACCCCATGGCCAACGGCAACAGGTGCAACGCGGCACTGTCGGCACCGGAGCCGGTCACCGTCTGATAACGCAAAGGCATCAACACTGTCAGGGAAATCGCCTGGAAGCTGGTGAAGAAAATCGTGCACCAGCACAGCACCGCGCTGCGGTTGGCGAACAAGTGCATCGGCAACAACGGCTCGCGCGCACGGCGTTCGTGCCAGACAAACACGCTGAGCGCCACCAGTGCGCACACCAGCAGGCCCAGCACTTGCTGGTCACGCCAATGATGGCCCTGGCCGATTTCAGTGATGCCCAGCAACAAAGCCGTCAGGCCAATGATCATCAGCACGGTGCCAAGGTAATCAATAACCGGCTTACGCTGCGGCACCGGCAGCCCCACCAGGGTGCGATGGGCCACGTACCAGGCACCCGCCCCCAGCGGCAGGTTGATCAAAAACACCCAGCGCCACGACAGGTACTCGGTCATATACCCGCCCAGCACCGGCCCGGCCACACTGGCCACCGCGTACATGCTGCTGAAGTAGCCTTGATAACGGCCGCGCTCACGGGGTGGAATGATGTCGCCGATGATCGCCTGGCTGACCGAAATCATGCCGCCGGCGCCAACCCCCTGGAGAATTCGCGCCAGCACCAGTTGCTCCATGCTCTGCGCCATGCCGCAGAACAATGACGCCAGGGTGAACACGCCCATGCCGATCAGCATCATCGGGCGACGCCCGTACAAATCCCCCAGTTTGCCGTAGATCGGCACTGCCACCGTCATCGCCACCATGTAACCGGAGATCACCCAGGCCAGCAGGTTGACGTCATGAAACTGCGCGGAGATGGCCGGCATGGACACGGCCACAATGGTCTGGTCGAGGGCGCCGAGAAAGATCGCCATCATCAAGGCGACAAGCACGCTGCGCACGGCGGGCACGGGTTGAGCAGGCTGATTGAGATTGGTCACGGCATAACCTTCGAGCAGGGCCCGCTGGAAAAGGCTGCCAGCGGGAATGCTCGATACGATAGCAGGCTACTCGATAGCTTCGTAAGGAAGCCCGACGTAATTTTCTGCGATGGTTTTGCGGCCCGCCTCGGAGCTGATGAAATACGCAAGCTCGCTCTCGGCAATGCGCTGGCTGAACCCGTCGGCCTCCGGAAACTGGTGCAACATCGAAGTCATCCACCAGGAAAACCGTTCGGCTTTCCATACGCGGCGCAAGCAGATCGCTGAGTACTGTTCCAGCAGGTCCACCCGCCCCTCGCGATAGACCTTGAGCAAGATCCGAAACAGCGTACTCACGTCGCTGGCCGCCAGGTTCAAGCCCTTGGCCCCGGTGGGCGGCACGATATGCGCGGCGTCCCCCAGCAGGAACAGGCGCCCGTATTGCATCGGCTCGACCACAAAGCTGCGCAGCGGCGCGATGCTCTTCTCGATGGATGGCCCGGTGACCAGTTGGGCCGCCAGTGCACTGGGCAAACGGGTTTTCAGCTCATCCCAGAAGCGCTGATCCGACCATTCATCCAGCGCTTCTTCAACCGGCACTTGCAGGTAATAGCGGCTGCGGGTCGGCGAGCGCATGCTGCACAGGGCAAAGCCACGCGCATGTTTGGCGTACACCAGTTCGTCATGCACCGGCGGTGTGTCGGCGAGGACGCCCAGCCAACCGAAGGGATAGACGCGCTCGAAGACCTTCAACGACTGCGCCGGAATCGACTGCCGCGCCACACCGTGAAAACCATCACAGCCCGCGATGTAGTCGCACTCCAGGCGAAAAGCTTCACCCTGGTGCTCGAAGGTCAGCCAGGGTCGATCAGTTTTGTGACCATGAGGCTGCACGTTCTGCGTTTCGTATAGAGTGATGCCACCCGCCGCTTCGCGGGCGGCCATCAAGTCACGGGTGACTTCGGTCTGGCCGTAGATCATCACCGACTGGCCGCCGGTGAGCGCCTTGAGGTCGATGTGGGTGAGTTCGCCATTGAGTGCCAATTCGAAACCGTCATGCACAAGGCCCTCGGCGTCCATGCGTCGGCTGACGCCCGCTTCGCGCAGCAGGTCGACCATGCCTTGCTCCAGCACCCCGGCACGGATGCGGCCTTGCACGTAGTCGGCGCTCTGGCGCTCTAGAATCAGGGTCTGGATACCCGCGTTGTGCAGTAACTGGCCGAGCAGCAATCCGGAGGGACCGGCGCCAATAATGGCGACTTGGGTTTTTAGCGTTTTCATTATTTTTATGGCTCGCAAGCTTCACCCGAACGGATCAAGTGAAAGAGTTGTCATTGGTGTTATGGCTGACATTTTTCACTTGAGCGGGCAGCATAAGAAGGTGAAAACTGCGACAAAGCCTGCGCTTTTTACCAATTGGGGCGATTACCGCACCACTATCCTGAGTATCGGATTGAAACCATGACCAAAACCGCGATTCCGGTCTTCAAGCTGTACGGGGAAAGCCAGCAATGGCCGACGCCCGATTTGTTGCACTGCGAAACCATCTCCCGACGGAGTCGGGATTACCAGTGGGAAATCCAGCCCCACCGGCACGCGGATCTGTGCCAATTGTTGTACGTACACAAAGGCCAGGCACAGTTGGAAATCGAGGGCCAGCGCACCACGCTGAGCGAATCGACCTTGCAGGTGCTGCCGCCCCTGTGTGTGCATGGGTTTCGGTTTTCCGAGGATGTGGAAGGTTACGTGGTAACCCTCGCGGCGCCGCTGGTCAGCCACTTGCAGGCACAACTGGGTGCAACGGTGGAGGGTTTGCAGGTGTTGGGCAATTACCCGGCCGGCAACGACAGCGACTACCTCAACAGCCTGTTCACCCGCTTGCAGGGCGAATACGCGGATGAGCAGCCGGCGCGCGACATGATGATGCACGCACTGGTCAGCGTGCTGCTGGTATGGATCAGCCGCCAGGCTATCCAGCGCCACCACCCGCGAGCACCGCGTGGGCGTGAATATTTCCGGCGCTTTACCCAATTGGTCGAACAACACTACCGCGAACACCCGAAGATCGAGGACCTGGCCCACAAGCTGGGCATCTCGGTCTCGCACCTGAACGGCACGTGTCGGGAGTTGGGCGGGCAGCCGGCGTTGCAGATCATGCATGACCGCCAGCTATTGGAAGCCAAGCGCCTGCTGACCTACACCAGCATGACGATCAATGAGATGTCAGAGGTGTTGGGGTTCTCCGACCCGACCAACTTCTCACGGTTGTTCCGCCGCCGGGTCGGCTTTTCACCCAAGGCATTTCGCGAGCAATTGAAGGCTGAGTAGCCTACCGGAGCGCGCTGAAACTGCCGGTGCGCGGCACGCACAGGTCCTGATGGCAGCTGATCGCAAAGGTCGGCTGCATGCGGGTCTGTTCAACCTGGTAAGCGGCGGTGCCGTACAGCGCAGTGGCCAGCACGCACAGGATGAAAATCATCAGGTACTTTCTGATTTTTAGAGTCATGGCACACCTCTGAATGAATCGACTCGGTGCTGTTTAAAGCATAGGTCAGTCAGGGCGAGTTGCCATTATTGGACGCTATTCGAGATGTTTATGTCGGATCAGAGCCCAATGTCCCATACAGGCTCTTGCGGAAACCTGAGCACCAGAAAATCCAGCAGGCTGCGCAACGCCAACGGCATATGTTTTCGTGAGGCATAGACCGCGTAAATGTGCATTTGCTGCGGCTCGGCCTCGGGCAGCAAACGCACGAGTTCGCCTCGGCGGATATAGTCCCCGGCCTGGTAACTGGGAAGCCGCGCCACCCCTGCTCCCGCCAATGTCACCCGCAACAGCGTACTGGCCTCGTTGGCGCTGATACTGCCCTGCACCGCCACCGACACCGGCTCGCCGTTCTCGGTGAAGTGCCAAAGACTCTTGCCGAAGTAGGAGTGGGTCAGGCAATTGTGCTCCGCCAGGTCGCGCACTTGCCGAGGCTGCGGATGCTCCAGCAGGTAACCGGGCGATGCACAGATCACCGAGCGACACAGGGTCAGCTTGCGGGCAATGAGGTTGGGGTCCAGCTCAAAGCTGGTGCGGATGGCCAAGTCGATGCGCTCATCCACCAGGTTCACGGTGCGGTCGAGCATCTGCATATCGATACTGACCAACGGGTACAGCTTGACGTACTCAACCACCGCAGCCGCCAACTGCGCCTGGCCAAACGAGCTGCTGACACTCAGCCTCAACTGCCCGCGAGGCGCTTCGTCCGACTCACTGACCGCCGCTTGCATGTCATTGCACAGCTCGAGCATCTGGCGGCAGCGCGGCAGCATTTCGGCACCGGCGGCGGTAAGGCTGAGCTTTCGAGTGGTGCGATGCATCAGGCGCGCGCCGACCCAATCCTCAAGCTCGGCGAGAAACCGCGACACCACCGGGCGCGACAGGTCCAGATGATCAGCTGCGGCCGACTGGCTCCCCAAGTCGACTACCGTTACAAACACTCGCATTGCCTGGAGACGGTCCATGATTTGCCCGATTTCAGAAACAAACTATGTCCAATCATGGCATTTTTTGTGACGTTTAGTGCAACTATGCTGTGTGCACTACCTAACGCTTGCTGGAGCTGCACATGATCTCGACGCTCAAACGATTGACCACCGCGATGGCCGCTCTGGCATTCGCCGCCCACGCCGCTGCCGCCGACCTGAAGCTGGACGCGTACAACCCCGGAACCTCGGCAATGATGCCGGTCAGCTCGGTGCTGGTCAGTGGCGAACACGACGTCATCTTGGTGAACGCGCAATTCGGCAAAACCCAAGCCGAGCAGCTTGTGACAAAGATCCGCGCCAGCGGCAAACACCTGACCACCATCTACGTCAGCGATGGCGACCCGGATTTCTACTTCGGCCTCGACACCCTGACCGCCGCATTCCCCGATGCCAAAGTGCTGGCCTCGCAGCCGGTGGTGGACCACATCAAGGCCACCGCTGAACACAAACTCGCGTTCTGGGGGCCGAAACTGGGCGCCGACAAGCCAACCAAAGCGATCATCCCGCAAGTGTTGCAGGGCCATACGCTGACCCTCGAAGGCAAGACGCTTGAAGTGATCGGCCTGGACGGCCCGCAACCGGACCGCACGTTTGTGTGGATTCCGTCGATCAAGGCGGTCGTCGGGGGCGTTGTAGTGTTTGAGAACACACACGTGTGGATGGCCGACACGCAAACGGCGAAGTCGCACACTGACTGGTTGGCGACCTTGCAACGCATCGAAGACCTGAAACCCACCACAGTGATTCCGGGCCACTACCTGGGCACACCGACGGTGCAGTCGGTAGCGTTTACGGCGGGCTACATCAAGGCGTTCGATGAAGAAACCGCCAAGGCCAAGGACTCGACCGCGCTGATTGCCGCCATGAAAAAGCGTTACCCGAACCTTGAGGACGAGAGCAGCCTGGAACTGGGTGCCAAAGTCGCCAAGGGCGAAATGAAGTGGTGAATGGTTTTAACCCTTTAACGAACTGGAGAACCTCATGAGCAAGATTGCAATCATTGGTGCCACCGGCCGTGCCGGCAGCCAACTGCTGGAAGAAGCGTTGCGCCGTGGGCACACCGTCACCGCCCTCGCCCGTAATACCGACAAACTGGCCGCCCGTCCGGGTGTCACCGTTAAACAAGTCGATGCCCTGGATGCCCAAGCCTTGCAACAGGCCATCAGCGGCAACGACGTGGTGATCAGTGCAGCGCACTTCGCCACCCTGCCGGCCAGTGCCGTGATCGGCCCGGTGAAGCAAGCCGGTGTTAAACGCCTGCTGGTGGTGGGCGGTGCCGGTTCGCTGCTGTTGCCAGGCGGCAGCCGTGTGATCGACAGCCCGGGCTTCCCGACAGAGTACAAGGCCGAAGCCAGCGCAGGGGCTGAGTTTCTTGCGGCGCTGCGCGAGGAAAAGGCACTGGACTGGAGCTTCCTGTCGCCGTCGGCAGAGTTCGTAGAAACCGAGCGCACCGGGAAATTCCGCCTCGGTCAGGATGATTTGCTGGTGAGTAGCGACGGCCGTAGCTGGATCAGCTTTGCCGACTACGCCATCGCGCTGATCGACGAAGTGGAAACACCGAAGCACTCGCGCCAGCGTTTCACGGTCGGCTACTGACCGAGCGCGGTCAACACGATGGGAGCGGGCTTGCTCGCGAAGGCGTTGGTTCAGTTAGAGCATCGTTGACTGACACATCGCTTTCGCGAGCAAGCCCGCTCTCACCTTTGGATCTTCAGTGCCAAGACTGTTGTGCCTGGCTCACCAACCAATCCATCAGTGCCTCCAACCCAGCCGACGGTTCAGTCCCCGGCGGATACACCAGGTAATAGCCCATCCCCGTCGGCACGCGCAGTTCAAACGGCGTCGCCAAGCGCCCGGCCTTCACATCCTCGCCAATCAACGCACTGTCGCCAATCGCCACCCCGGACCCTTGGGAGGCCACGGTCATTGCCAAATCCAATGTCTCAAAATGATGCCCCTGGGCCAGGTTGCTCAAGCGCGTATTGGCCGCCTTCAACCATAACGCCCAGTCCCGCTCATCCCGTGTAGGGTGCAGCAGCACCTGTTGTTGCAGGTCCGCTGGCACGCGCAGGCCGGCCAGTAATACGGGGGCGCACACCGGCGTGAGTTGCTCATCAAACAAGTGCCGCGCCTCGCTCGACTGCTCGGCGATGGGCGCATAGATCACGGCCGCGTCGAATTGCTCGCGGCGAAAGTCCACGGTGTAAGCCACGGTGGTGGTGAGTTCCACCGGCACTTCCGGGCGTTCCTTTTGCCACTGCATCAAGCGCGGCAGCAGCCAGCGCATCACGCAGGTCGAGGCCTTGAGTTGCAGGGTGTCGCGGCGACGGCCGATTTGCTCCACGGCATCGCCGATCAGGCCGAACACCTGCTGCGCGCGCAACGACCACTCGCGGCCTTCTTCGGTGAGGCTCAAGCCCCGCGCCTGGCGCTGGAACAACGCGTAGCCCAAATGGCGTTCCAACCCGGCGACCTGCCGGCTCACCGCACCTTGGGTGATGTGCAGGTGCTCAGCGGCGCGGGTGAAGTTGCAGCACTGGGCCGTGACCCAGAAGGTGTGCAACGCGGGCAGCGGCGGAAGGCGTTTCATCGGGTTCAGCCATGACGTAGGGACATGGCTAGTATGACTTTTTATCGATTGTTGCCGCTACCGGCCAACCGGTCCAATACCGCCTCGAATCCATCACAAGAGCGACACGTATGGCCACCTGCGGCGAAGTATTGGTCAACCTCCTGGAACGCTACGGCGTGGACCAGGTGTTCGGCATCCCCGGCGTGCACACCGTGGAGCTGTATCGCGGCCTGGCGCGCTCACGCATCCGTCACGTCACCCCGCGCCACGAGCAGGGCGCGGGGTTTATGGCCGACGGGTACGCGCGCACCAGCGGCAAGCCAGGGGTGTGTTTCATCATCACCGGGCCGGGCATGACCAACATCACCACCGCCATGGGCCAGGCCTACGCCGACTCGATCCCCATGCTGGTGATTTCCAGCGTGCAGTCGCGCAACCAATTGGGCGGCGGACGCGGCAAGTTGCACGAGCTGCCGAACCAGGGCGCGATGATCGCCGGCGTCGCCGCGTTTTCCCATACGTTGATGTCGGCAGCAGAGTTGCCTGGCGTGCTGGCCCGCGCGTTTGCGCTGTTCCAGGCCGGTCGACCGCGCCCGGTGCATATCGAGATTCCACTGGATGTGCTGGTCGAAAACGCCGATGCACTGCTCGCCAGTGCACCGGTCAGTGTCGCGCGCGCCGGTGCGGCGCCGTCGGCGGTCAAGCAGATGAGCCAGTTGCTTGCGGCCGCCAAACGCCCGTTGATCCTCGCCGGTGGCGGCGCCATCGATGCCGCCGCACCCCTGATGCGCCTGGCCGAAACCCTCGGCGCACCGGTAGCCCTGACCATCAATGCCAAGGGCATGCTGCCGTCCACACACCCCTTGCTGCTCGGCTCGACCCAAACGCTGGTCGCCACACGCGCCCTGGTCGCCGAAGCCGATGTGGTGCTGGCCATCGGCACGGAGCTGGCGGAAACCGACTATGACGTGACCTTCGCCGGCGGCTTCGAGCTTCCAGGTTTACTGCTGCGGGTCGACATCGACCCCGACCAGACCGTGCGCAATTACCCGCCTCACGTCGCGCTGGTAGCCGATGCGCAACTAGCCGCCGAAGCCTTGCTGGCGGAACTGAGCACCACGCCACTGCCGGCTCGCCACAGCGATTGGGGCACTCAGCGCGTCGCTCGTTTGTGGGCCGAATTGACGCCCACCTGGGACGCCGCCACGCGCGCGCAAACCCTGTTCCTCGACACCGTCCTGCAGGCACTGCCCGACGCCGTGCTGGTGGGCGATTCCACCCAGCCGGTGTACAGCGGCAACCTGACCCTGAACCTCGACCACCCACGCCGCTGGTTCAACTCGTCCACCGGCTACGGCACCTTGGGGTACGCCCTGCCCGCCGCCATCGGCGCCTGGCTGGGGCGCGGCGACGGGCAGCCGGTGGTGTGCCTGATCGGCGACGGCGGCCTGCAATTCACCCTGCCGGAACTGGCCAGCGCCGTGGAAGCGCGCGTGCCGGTGATCGTGTTGCTGTGGAATAACCAGGGTTACGAGGAGATCAAGAAATACATGCTCAACCGCTCCATTGAGCCGGTCGGCGTGGACATCTACACCCCGGACTTCATCGGCGTGGCCACGGCCTTGGGCTGCGTGGCCGAAAGCATCCAGGGCATCGAGCAACTGCGCACGGCCTTGCGCGCCGCCGCCGATCGCCAGGGGCCGACGCTGATTGAAATCGACCAGGCGCTCTGGATGAAGGCGGTAGCGGTATGAGCCCAGTAGTGAACGGGGTGTTTATCGGCGGTGAATGGCGTGCGGGCCATGATGTACTGGAGGTGATCAACCCGGCCACCGAGGCGACGCTGGCCCGCGTCAGCGTCGGTGATGCAAGCGCCGTGAGCCAAGCGGTCGGCGCGGCCAGTGCGGCGTTCATCGACTGGTCGAAAAGCACCGGCCGTGAGCGTGGCGCGCTGCTGCGTGAGGTCGCCCGGGGCGTGAGCGCGCAACGCGAACATTTGATGCGGTTGCAATCGAGCAACAACGGCAAGCCTCTGTTTGAAGCGGGCATGGATGTGGATGACGTGGTCGCCACCTTCGACTACTACGCCGGCATCGCCGAACAGTTGGACGCCGGGCAAGACCGTCCGGTGGCACTGCCCGCCGATGATTTCAGCGCGCGCCTGCGCCGAGAACCGTGCGGCGTGGTGGGGCTGATCGTGCCGTGGAATTTCCCGATGGTCACCACCGCCTGGAAACTCGCCCCGGCGCTGGCTGCCGGCTGCTGCGTGGTGCTCAAGCCGTCGGAAGTCACGCCGCTGGCGGAGCTGCATCTGGCGCGGATTATCGCTGAGGCCGGGTTCCCGGCCGGGGTGTTCAATCTGGTCTGCGGCACCGGCTTGGCCGTCGGTGCACCGCTGGCAGCGGACCCTCGCGTCGCGAAGATTTCCTTCACCGGCAGTAACGCCGTGGGCGTGCAGGTGATGCAACGCGCCGCTGAAACCACCAAGGGCGTCAGCCTGGAATTGGGAGGCAAATCTTCATTGCTGGTATTGGCCGATGCCGACCTCGACCTGGCCGTGGAACTGGCCTGTGGCGGCGGCTTTTTCAACGCCGGGCAGATGTGTTCCGCCACCAGCCGCGTGCTGGTAGCGGACAGCCTCGCGGATCAATTCCTGCAGCGGTTGCAGACGCGGGCTGAAGGTATTCGTGTGGCGGAGCCGTTTGCCGACGAGGTGGAAATGGGCGCGTTGATTAACCGTGCGCAGTATCAGCGGGTGCTGGGGCACATCCAACGCGGCATTCACGATGGCGCGCGGTTGTTGTGTGGCGGTGATCGCCCGGCGCATCTGGCGAAGGGCTATTTCATTCGCCCGACGGTATTCACCGATGTGCCATTGGACAGTGCCTTGTGGAACGAAGAGATCTTCGGCCCGGTGCTGTGTGTACGCCGTTTTGCCTCGGTGGACGAGGCCATCGCGTTGGCCAACGACAGCGATTTCGGCCTGGTGGCCAGTGTGGTGAGCAACCATGCCGAAACCGCCGACCGCGTGGCCAACGCCTTGCAGGCCGGGCTGGTATGGATCAACGCGCCGCAGGTAATCTTCCCGCAGACGGCATGGGGCGGTTACAAGCAGAGCAGCATCGGCCGCGAGTTGGGGCCGTGGGGGCTGGCGGCGTTTCAGGAGATCAAGCATGTGATTCGCGCCCACTAACGACGAACGTCCTCTGTGGGAGCGGGCTTGCTCGCGAAAGCGGTGTGTCAGTCACAGATTCATTGCCTGATCCACCGCATTCGCGGGCAAGCCCACATTTTGATTCGCGGTGCATCAGTCACCTGCAATTTTTAGATAGCCCCAACGACTTTCTGATTTGCCCCCTTCCCCCCTGCGTGGCCTGATTCGCCCTTGTCTATTCAAGGCCCGCCCATGGAAAACGTTCACGCAAAACCCGCTACCGCCGTCTGGCTGATGATCAGCGTTGTACTGGTCGCCCTTAACCTGCGCCCGTCGATGGCTGCCATTGGCCCACTGTTGTCGTCGATTCGCACTGATGTGCCGTTAACGTTCAGCAACGCGGCGTTGTTGACCATGCTGCCGGTCATGGCCATGGGCCTGGCGATGTTCTTTGGCATGGGCCTGGCCAAGCGTTTTGGCGAACACCGCAGCATGATGATATCGCTGGCAGTCATTGGTCTTGCCACGCTCTCACGGCTGTTTCTGGATTCGGCGCTGGCGCTGATCGTCAGCGCAATGGCGGCCGGCGTGGGCATTGCGATGATCCAGGCGGTGATGCCGGCGCTGATCAAGTCGCGGTTCAGCCATAACGTTTCGCTGTTCATGGGCCTGTACGTCACCGCCATCATGGGCGGCGCGGCGCTGGCGGCGTCGTTCTCGCCATTCGTGCAAGCGCAGACCGGCAGCTGGCGCATCGGCCTGGCGATCTGGGCGGCACTGGCGGTATTGGCGTTGGTGTTCTGGTACGCGCAGCGCTCGGCCATGCCAGCGCTGCCCCAAGGCGGTTCCGGCCCACAGGAGTCGTTTCTCGGCAACCGCCGCGCCTGGTTGCTGGCGGTCTTCTTCGGCCTCGGTACTGCGTCCTACACCTGCGTACTGGCGTGGCTGGCGCCGTACTACGTGGAGCAAGGCTGGAGCGAACAGAACGCCGGTTTGCTGCTGGGGTTCTTGACCGCGATGGAAGTGGTGTCCGGTCTGCTCACTCCGGCCATCGCCAACCGCCGCCAGGACAAACGCGGGGTGGTGGCGGTGCTGCTGGTGCTGATCATCACAGGGTTCTGCGGCCTGATCCTGAGCCCGCAACACCTCAGCCTGTTGTGGCCATGCCTGCTGGGGCTGGGCATTGGCGGCCTGTTTCCGATGAGCCTGATCCTGTCCCTCGACCACCTCGATAACCCTCGACGCGCCGGCGGCCTGACCGCCTTTGTGCAAGGCATCGGTTACCTGATTGCCGGCCTGTCACCGCTTATCGCCGGGATGATCCGCGACCAGTTGGGCAGCTTTCAATGGGCCTGGTGGTCACTGACCGCCGTGATCGTGGTGATGCTGTTGATCGTCACGCAGTTCAACCCAAAGCATTACGCGCAACATATCCGCTGACGTCGTGTTGCGAACATTTTTTGTCCCAAGCCAAACATAGAAACGACCTACAGCACTTTCTATTGGTACGACCGTTCCGTTAAGCTTTTGCCTTTGTCGCGCGCTGCCTCAGTGCCAAGGCTTACCGGACGGAATGGATGCTAAACAGTAATTTGCTCAGAAAGCTCGATATGCAGGACTTGATGGTGTTTATCGCCGTCTACGACCAGAGCAGCGTTACCGAGGTGTCTGAAACGTTGTTCGTCAGCCAGTCCACCGTGAGCTACAGCCTGAAGAAACTGCGCACCAGTTTTGAAGATGAGCTGTTTATCAACACCCGGGCGGGCATGCGCCCTACGTACAAAGCCACCACCATGTACGGGCATGTGCAGAAGATCCTGGAAAGCATCAACCTGTGCCATGCCGGTGGCCAAGCCTTCAACCCGACGCAGCAGGCCGTGACCTTCAATGTGTGCGCCCCTGAGTACTTCGAACAGTTGATCCTGCCGCGCCTGTTGAAGAACTTCGACCGCGCCGACCTGCCGGTGATCGTCAACGTGCAAAAGCTGGAAACCGAGATCCCCGCCGATGACCTGCGCGAAGGCCGCCTCGACCTGGTGCTGTGCTTCGGCCCGCACTTTCACCGCGCCCATAAAGACTTCAAGACCCAGATGCTGCTGGAAGACGACCTGGTGTGCGTGTTCGATAAACGCTCGGCACCGCGCGAGCCGACGTTCAGCCTGCAAGCGTTTGTCGAGCGGCGCCACGTGTTCCCCACACCGTGGACATCCGACACCAACATGATTGACGGCTGGCTTACACGCCAGGCCCACAAGCGCCAGGTCATCGCCCGGGCCAACAGCTACAGCGCGGCCTTGAAGATGATCACCGGCACTGACTTCATCGTTACCCTGCCGCGCCGCATACAAAAACTGCTGGCCCCGGCCACGCTGTTCGGGCATTGCGAAGCGCCCAACGGTTTACCGGGGTTCACACTGGACATGCAGTGGAACGAAACCAGTGAGCAGGACAGCGCCAACACATGGTTTCGCGAACAGGTGGTGAAGGTGTGTGCGGACCAGGGCTTGCTGTAACCCTTAGCCGATCGCGACCTTGCTATAGGAATCGCGATCGATGTCCAGCACTTCAACACTGAGTTGAAGCTGCACATTCGCCGGCCATTCACCCAGGTCCTGCAAGGCCGCCAACAGGCTTTGCGACAACTGCTGCTTGACCTGCGGTGACCGCCCGCTGAGCATCGACAGCGTCACCGCGATAAAACCGCGCGGGTTGATTGACGTGCCAACCTGGAAACTCTCGACCTTCACCGCGCGGCTTTTGATATCGAACTCGGAACCGAACTGCCCGGATGCCATCAGTACGTTGTTGAGCCTCAACAGCGTCTTCTCGACGGCCAAGCCTGTGAGGTTGGCGGTGTATTCCAGGTGCAGATGCGGCATGAAAAGCTCCGAATTGTTGTAGGAAAAGAGTCATACGTATAGCACGCAGCCGAGCGCAATCGGAGCGCTTTCACTGTAAAACTTCGCCCAGGCTGCGCAGCGAACGGTTTTCCCAAACCGCTACGATCACCAATACCGCGGTGGTCAGCGCCCCCAGCGCCAACGCTGAAAACACCTGCGATAACCCCAGCAGCAATAGCACCAGCAACATCAGCAACCCGCCCAGGTGAGAAAACGGCGGCAACGGCCGGTCACTCATCACCCACTTGAACAGCGCGCTGCCCAACAGAAACACGCCGGGGCCGGCGATTATCGCCATGACACCCGCCTGGCTGGCATGCCCCGGATGCACCAGCACCAATTCGTCGGCCACGGCACTGACAATGATCCCGGCAACGATCAATAGGTGCAGGTAGGTGTAGGCAATGCGTGCCTGGCGACCCGGGTCGGCGGAGCTGGCGATACGGTGATGGGCGCGCTCGGCACCGCTGTCGAAATAGATCCACCACAGGGCAATGCTGCCCACCACCGCCACCAGAAATGCGCCCAGGCCTTCCAGGCTACAGGGCAATTGCGCGAAGGTGGCGCCGGTCACCAGCAATGATTCGCCGAGGGCGATAATCACAAACAGGCCGCACCGTTCGGCCATGTGATTGCCTTCCACATTCCAGTCCGCCAGCGTCGAACGCCCGAGCCCCGGCACCCAGAAATACACGGACGGCGAGACCAGCTCAATCAGCAGCGCCAACGCCCAGAACGCCAGGCGCTGCTCGCCTTCGAACAGCGCGCCGGTGATCCAGAACACCCCGGAACAGAGCATCCACGCCAGGATCCGCTGGAAGTTGCGGGTCATGTTCAGTGACTCGCCGCGCACGGCCCACAACGCAAACAGCGTGCGGCCGACTTGCATAAAGACGTAGGCACCGGCGAACAGCACACCTCGGTCGGTAAATGCCTTGGGAATCGACGAGGACAACAGCAGGCCGGCCACCATCAAGCCGAACAGGCCGATGCGAATCGGGATTTTCTCCGGGTCGAGCCAGTTGGTGACCCATGAGGTGAAGATCCACACCCACCAGACCGCGACCATCATCAACGCCACTTGCACCGCACCGCCGAGGGTCAGATGCGCCAGCAGCGAATGGGACAGTTGGGTCACGGCAAACACGAACACCAGGTCGAAAAACAGCTCGACCATACCCACCTTGCCGCTGTCATGGCTGCCACGTCCGCGCAGCAAGGAACGGGATAGGGTCATCGTTGGCTCTCCCTGAAGGGCTTATCTCAAGATTTTGGCGCCAGCACCGGCAGCCTGTCGCGCTCGCTCATAAATGCCTCCAGCCTTGAACGCATCCAGCGTTCCGCCGGGTCGGTGTCGACATGGCTGAGCCAAACCATGGACAAGTCCAGGGTCGGCGTTTCGAACGGAAAGGGCTCGCAGAACAGATTGCCGCCGGCCGCCATGGCCTGGGCGGTGTAGTCCGGCAGGCTGGCGATCATGTCGGTGCCGGCGAGCAACGCCGGCAGCGCGCTGTACTGCGGCACGGACAACACCACATGCCGCTTGCGACCAATCTCGGCCAGCCACTCATCGGCAAACCCGGACACGTTGGCGGTATGGGACACCAGCACATGCGGGCGGGCGCAATATTCGTCGAGGGTCAGCGGTTTGTCCGAGGCGTCGGCGCGTAACAGGCAGGGACGAATATGCCGCAGCAGTTTTCGTTTGGCATTTGCCGGCAGGCCGCGTGTCTGGGTGATGCCGACAGTGATATCGCCTGAAGCCAGCAGGTCGGGGATCCGCCAGTAATCCACATGCTGGACCACAAACACCACCAGCGGCGCTTCCTGGCGCAGGGCCCGCAGCAAGGGCGGCAGCAGGCCGAACTCAACGTCATCGGACAGGCCGATGCGGAAGGTCATGGTGCTCTGGGTTGGGTCAAAGTCGTGGGTCAGGCTCAAGGCCGATGACAGGGAATCGAGGGCCGGTGACAGGTGCTGGATGATCTCTTCGGCACGGGCAGTGGGCTCCATGCGGTGACCAACGCGAATAAACAGCGGGTCATTGAATAGGGTACGCAAACGGTTGAGGGCCGAACTGATAGTGGGCTGGCCGAGAAACAGCTTCTCCGCCACACGCGTCACATTGCGCTCGAGCATCAGTGCTTCGAAGACCACCATCAGATTGATGTCGGCCTTGCGTAATTCGTTGCGATTCATCGGCGCCTGCCCCTTTCCCCAAGACAAGCCGCAGTTTAGAAAGGCCAGGGGGCTGCGTCTATGTGCACACTGTTCATTGGGCGGCTTTGGCGCTATAAATCAGCGTTTGAAGGTCACAGGAACACGCGCGTGCTGGTGATTCTCGCCTTGGCCATTGGCGTGGCCGGGTACTGCCTCTGGGCTGTCAGGTTGCTCGCACACCCCACGGCGAGGACGTTGCTGCGCGTGTTTATCGGCCTGTGCCTGGCCGCAGTGGTGGCCTATTGGGTACTGGCGCTGGGCTTTCCGGTTTCTTTGTTGGTTTCATAAGCCGATGCCGGCCTTTTAATACGCCGGCTCACTGAGCAAGGACTGCTGAATCATGAAATTCGCCTACACCATCATCTACGTGCCGGACGTGGCTGCCTCACTGGCATTCTTCGAAAAGGCTTTCGGTTTCAGTCGCCGTTTCCTGCATGAATCGGGCACCTATGGCGAATTGGAAACCGGCGACACCACCCTCTCGTTTGCCGCCCATGCACTGGGCGAACTGAATTTCGACGGCGGGCACATAGAGGCGCATGCCTCCAGGAAGCCACTGGGCATGGAGGTGGGGTTCGTCACCGAAGATGTGTTCATCGCACACGCCAAGGCGCTGGCACACGGCGCGAAAGAGCTGTCGCCACCGAGCACCAAGCCTTGGGGGCAAGTGGTCTCCTATGTGCGCTGCCCGGACGGAACGCTGGTGGAGTTGTGCACCCCCATCGTGGGCTGAACACACATCCAATCTGGAAGGGTTGGCGAAGGCGGCGTGCCAGTCATCGGTTGTATTGACTGACCCACCGCCTTTGCAAGCAAGCCCGCGCCCACCCTTGCACTGAGTACCAGGTGCTTGTCAGGGTTTCAGCGGGCGCTCCTGATCCCGCTCGGAAAGCTCGTGCCCGTCATCTGGATGCTTCCAGGTCTGCGGTTTCTCTTGCTCATGCTGACGCGCGGGTTGCTCACGCTCCGACTCATCCTGGCGCTTCTGTTCGTTAGCCATTGCCACCTCCCATCCGTAAGAATTGGTCACGCCTTAAGCATAGAACAGGGTGTGGATTTTTTACGCGACTGGGGATTGATAGCCTTGACGCATCAATGCATCCAAATTACTCACTTATCATTTCTAAATGTGTCAGCCACTATCCGCGGTCTTAAGCGAAACAAGCACTTTAAAAAGAACGCTGGAGACACAAAACCATGACTAGCCCTTCCCGGCCCGACTCTGCCCGCTCGAAAGTTGGTGCGGTATTCCGCGTTACTTCGGGCAACTTCCTCGAACAGTTTGACTTCTTTCTGTTCGGTTTCTACGCCACCTATATCGCTGCCGCGTTCTTCCCCGCCGCCAATGAGTTTGCGTCATTAATGATGACCTTCGCCGTCTTCGGTGCAGGCTTCCTGATGCGTCCACTGGGCGCGATCATTTTGGGTGCCTACATCGACGACGTGGGTCGCCGCAAAGGCTTGATCGTGACGCTGTCGATCATGGCCAGCGGGACCTTGCTGATCGTGCTGGTGCCGAGTTATCAAACCATCGGTCTGTGGGCACCCTTGCTGGTGTTGGTGGGCCGCTTGCTGCAAGGCTTCTCTGCGGGTGCAGAGCTGGGGGGTGTATCGGTTTACCTCTCCGAAATGGCCACGCCGGGCCGCAAAGGCTTCTACACCAGCTGGCAATCAGGCAGCCAACAGATCTCCATCGTGGTCGCCGCCGCATTGGGCTATGGCCTGAACGTCTGGATGCAACCGGCCGTGGTGGCCGATTGGGGCTGGCGCATTCCGTTCGCCATCGGCTGCGTGATCATCCCGTTCATCTTCGTGCTGCGTCGTAACCTGCAGGAAACCGAAGAGTTCGCCAACCGCAAACATCGCCCGACCATGCGCGAAGTGATGGCCACTCTGGTGAAAAACTGGACCATGGTCATCGGCGGCATGCTGATGGTGGCCATGACCACCACCGCGTTCTACCTGATCACCGTGTATGCGCCGACCTTCGGCAAAACCGTGCTGCAACTGAGCACCTCCGATGCACTGCTGGTGACGTTGCTGGTCGCGGTGTCGAACTTTGTCTGGCTGCCGATCGGCGGCACCCTGAGCGACCGCTTCGGTCGCAAGCCGGTGCTGTTGGCAATGACCGCCCTGACCGTTATCACCGCGTACCCGGCGCTGTCGTTCGTGGTCAACGCGCCAAGCTTCGCGCATATGCTGGAAACCCTGCTGTGGTTCTCGTTCCTGTACGGCATGTACAACGGCGCGATGATTCCGGCCCTGACCGAAATCATGCCGGTGGAAGTGCGCGTGGCGGGCTTCTCCCTGGCCTATAGCCTGGCGACGGCGATCTTTGGTGGTTTCACCCCGGCGATCTCCACCTGGTTCATTCACATCACCGGAGACAAGGCTTCGCCGGCCTACTGGATGATGTTTGCCGCACTGTGCGCCTTGTGCTCGACCCTCGCGTTGTACCGTCGCGCCAACCCCCGTGGGCAACTGATGCAGGGGGCTGTGTAATGAAGCCATTATTCAAAACCCTGACCGCCCTGGCCCTCAGCGCCCTGGCGCTGACGGCACACGCCGAACAACTCAAAGTGATGACCTCCGGTGGCTTCACCGCCGCGTATAAATTGCTCGGCCCGCAATACGCCCAGCAAAGCGGTGACACCCTGGACACCATCCTCGGCCCCTCAATGGGCAAGGCGCCGGAAGCGATTCCCAACCGCCTGGCCCGTGGCGAACATGCCGACGTGGTGATCATGGTCGGGTATGCCCTGGATGACTTGATCAAACAGGGCAAGGTCGACCCCGCGTCCCGCGTCGAACTGGCGGACTCGCGGATTGGCCTGGTGGTGAAGGAAGGCGCAGCCAAGCCTGCAATCGGCACCGATGCCGAGTTGAAAGCGGTGCTGAGCAAGGCCAAGTCCGTGGCGTACTCGGACAGCGCCAGCGGTGTGTATGTCGAGAAGGAGCTGTTCAAAAAGCTCGGCATGCCGGCCAAAGGCACGATGATCGAACGCCTCCCGGTGGCCGAACAGGTGGCCAAGGGTGATTACGAAGTGGGCTTGCAGCAGGTGGCGGAATTGTTGCCGGTGCCGGGCGTGACCTTCGTCGGCAAGATCCCGGAAAACGTGCAGTCGGTGACGCGCTTTGCCGCCGGCATTCCGGTCAACGCCGAGCACCCGGCCCAGGCCAAGGCATTGCTGCGCTACCTGGCCTCGCCCGAGGCACAACCGGTGGTGCAATCCACCGGCCTGGACTCGGTATCACACTGACCGGAACGGCATCTCCCGCACCAACCGTTCCAACTCCAGCGCCGCTGGCGGCAAGGTCCGCCCGCGGCGTTTTATCAAGCCCACATGGCGCATCACCTGCGGCTCGACCAGCGGCACACTCACCAGGATGGGGTGGGTGCCCGACGGCATCGCAATCGACGGCACCATTGCCACGCCCAACCCCGCCTCCACCAGCCCGATCATCGTGGTCACGTGGTGGGTCTCGCAAATACTTGGCTTTTTCACGCGCACACCCCGCAAGGCCTGGTCCAGCAGAAAGCGGTTGCCCGAGGTTTTGTCCACGGTGATGTAGTCGTGCTCGTAAGCCTCGGTCCAGGTCACGCTCGTGCGCTCGGCCAACGGATGATCACGGCGACAGGCCAGCACATAGCGCTCCTGAAACAGCAGCTCGAACTCGACCTCGTCGGCCAGGCTGCCACTGAAACTCACGCCGAAATCTGCCTCGCCACTTTCCACCGCGTGGCACACCTCACCGGCACTGGCGTCCAGCACCCGCAGGCGAATCTTCGGGTACAGCTTGTGGTATTCGGAGATTACGTGGGGCATGAAGTAGTAAGCGGTGGACGGCACACAGGCGATGGTGACGTTACCCATGCGCGTAGACGCGACGTTACTGATGCCCATCAAGGCGATATCAAGGTCGTCGAGTATGCGCTCCACCTGGGGCAGGAACGCTCGCCCGACCATGGTCAGGCTGACCCGCCGCGTGGTGCGTTCGAACAACTTTACATCGAGGGCGGACTCCAGCTTTTCGATACGCCGGCTGAGGGCCGGTTGTGAGATACGGATGGCCTCGGCGGCCCCCCGAAAACTGCCCTTGTCCACCACGGCGCGGAAAGCTTGGAGGTCGTTGAGGTCGAAGTTGATGTTCACGGGAAGGCCAGTGTGGTCGATTTGAGGGGCATTATCGTATGCGCGGTGATGGGGCGCCATGCGTGACGGGGCCGGGGTGGATTAATAACCCTGCTAAAAATATGAAGTCATACATATCAGTGGGTTATTCGCGCGCTGGCGCCACGCAGTCAGCAAAAAGCGTCAATACTTTCGAGCTGACCTACTCAACGGGAGACAAAGACGCTCATGGAAACCCGCCAGACCATACCTTCTTTTTGGAACGACGACGCGACGCCACTGAGCGACATCGGTCAGTGCCTTCTTGCAACACGCCAACGGTCCAGCAGGATTGAATCCTACTCAACCCCTGCGCACGTCGACATGCGCTCAACTCAGCAAATGAGCATTACGGTGCCACTCGAGATGGCCGCCCTGGTCAAAGCCAAAGTGGCTGCCGGTGAGTACGCGACCGAGAGTGAAGTCATCCGCGACGGCCTGGGGGTCCTGCTGGCACGTGACCGCGCGATGGCGGACGGGTTGCGCGACCAGGTGATTCCAGCGGCCGCCGCGCTCACGGCCGCCCCTGGCCGAGCACTGTCCGCCGAGCAGGTTCGCGAACACCTGGCGGCCAACCGTCAGCGAAAAAGTACCGAAAAACCGTGAGTCATTCGCTAGCCTTTGCGCCTGAGGCGTTAGGCCAGCTTGACGCCCTCGAGGGCGACATCAGCGAAACCGAATCCCCCGTCGTAGCGGCGCGCTTTGTTGACAACATCATCAGCTACTGCGCAAGCCTTTGCGTGTTTCCCTTGCGCGGCCCCGTCGTGACGACCTGCTACCCACGTTGTGCATCACCCATTACCGACACATCACGGCCATTGCGCTCAGTGTGGCCGCCGAAACGCCCACGGCGTCGATCCTCGGCCTGCCTTTCGGTGGCCAGGACTATGCCGCGCGGTTCCACAATCACGGCGAACACGCGCCCTCGGCAGATGCGTGAGACGCCCAGCGACGCTGAGCGACAGCTTGATCAATAAACAAGGAAGATAAACATGACTGACACCGGATCCCTGCATCAATTTCTGCGCTGGGGGCTAAGTCTGATCGGCTTGATGGGTATGGCAACCCTGGGCTTTTTCGCCTGGCAAAGCTTCTATCCCGTCAGCGCAGCGCCGGGCTGGAGCGTTCAAACCGTGCACACCGATGTACCCAAAGCCGCCTCGCTGATGCCTATGCCTGACGGCTCGCTGATGATCAGCCAGGAACTCAACGATGCGAAAGGCAGCATCGTGCGTATTCACCCCGACGGGCAGCGCGAAGTGGTGGTCGGCAGCCTGTCCAAACCTGACGGCATGTTCGCAACCCACGGCGGCTGGGTGTTCAGCCAGGAGACCGGCGATGCGCCCGTCAGTTTTCTCAAGGAGGGTGTCGTCACGGAGCTGTTCAGGGGTGAAAACGTTCAAGGCCTGTGGGTCGAGGGTGACGATCTCTACGCCATCGAAGACCGCAAGGACAACGGCCGGCTATTGCGTTATCGCTGGAGCGACCAATCCCTGACCGTCGTGCGTGACCAACTGCACGAAGGCGAATCCATTACGCGTTGCACCGACGGCCGAATGCTCTACACGGAAAAGAAAAAAGGCGTGGTACGTGAGCTGACCGACGACGGCAGCGACCCTGTGGTGTTGGCGGGCCTGAACAAACCGACGTTTTTGATGTGCGATGAACGCGGGCTGTGGGTCAATGAAGACTCGACGCATCGGGCAAGGTTGCTGCTGATCGACAAACAGGGACAGCAACAAACGGTGCTGTCGTTCTTGAAGGCGCCGCAGTCGATTGTGCGCACGGGGGACGGTACTTATTTACTGGCCGAAGGGGGTCGTAACCGAGTATTGAAACTGGTGAGCACGTCGCTGGCAGTGGCCAGCGACGGCCTGTAAAGCACTAGCGCGGCCCCGAGGGACACGCTACTGGCAAGTCCCACCCTTGTGGTGCGACCCTGTGCCACCCACCGGATGCGTGCCTTTCGGGCACGCCACCGCGAACATCGGGCTGACGGCCAATACCACCAGCAACCCTAGCAACGACAACGTCTTCATAACATCCTCCGTGACGATCACACTGCATGATGGCACAAGGATATCATATCACCCATACGCAGGCCTCGGCCGAGTGCTGCCGCCAGAACAACAGCGGGTGCCAGTCGCGGCGACATACAGCCATCAGTTTCACGCCTGCGGCGCAGCAGCAATGGCTTCGGCCAGGTCTTCGTACTCTTCGCAGGTGGTACTGCACAAGGCTTTGATTTTCACCAATTGCTCTTGCGCCAAGTCGATGCGGCCCTTGATCACGTAGGCCTCACCCAGGTACTCGCGAACCTGGGCATAGTTGGGGTCGAGCGCGACCGACTGCAGGTAATAGCCGATGCCCTCATCGGTACGCCCCAGTTTGCGCGTGGCATAGCCGCGATAGTTGAGGGCCTTGGCGGTGTTCGGGTTTTGCAGGGTATCGAGCAAGGCCAGCGCCTCGTCATAGCGGCCATCTTTGGCCAGCCGGTAGGCATAGTCAGTACGGTCGGTGTCTGAGGTGGCTTTGCTGGTTTGCAGCACGCACTTTGCGGTCTTGGTGTCCCAGACCTGGCCTTTGGGGCAATTGGGCTTGGGCGGCGCCGACTCATCACCGGAGGCGCAGGCTTGGCCTGCGAGCAAAGCAGCGCTCAGGCAAGCGCCGAATAAAAGTGCAGCGCGGTAGCCAACGGCGTGTTCGGGGCGGCTCTTCATGGTTGTCATGCTCCGTAACGATAGGGAGGTACACCAGCAAACAACACAATGCGCCCTTTTCACCAGCAGGTTAAGCCTCGGGTGACTGCCGGCTTTTGGGCGATTCGCGCCCAACAACGCGGGGTTATTCACTGACGCAAATGATAGAGGCGAGCCCGCCGAGAAAAACCGGGGCACCCCACGACGAAAAAGCCCCGTAGCGTGTTTGGCTACGGGGCTTTTTCAGGTCATGGCGGCGCGCGTCATTCAGCGCCCCCGCTCTTTATTGGCTTGGGCAAGAACCGAGGCAGCCAGAGATTTTGTTGGCCCACTGTATTGATCGCTTTGAAGCGCCTTCCCGGCCTTCTCCTCCATCTCTGCACTTGTCTGCTTATCGGTACCGCTCTGAACCAACGCTGAGGCGGCAAGGCTTTTGGCAATGGCTGAGGAATGGGGGTTGCTGAGCGTTTCAGCGGCCAGACTGGCCATGTTATCGGAGGTTCTTTTGGTGTTTTTGCTCATGCTGCAGGTCCTTTGCGGTGTGGGATTTTCTACCTGAAAATGCCTCAAAACCACGATAGGCAGTTACCGCGAGAGGCGCAACGCGTGGCTTGTAGGCGACATTGGAGAACAGGGTACGAAACGCGCAATCGTCCTGTAGGGCGTCGAATCGATTGCACTGATGGTTATTATCGAAACGATCGCCTGTGTGATTAGCCAAACCGATTCCTATAATCGCCTCCACTTTTCATGCCCGTGCATCGCTTGATTTCAAGCGACATTCCCCTATGGAAGCCACCACCATGCCAAGCGTCAGCCAGGCCCCCAACGGCCCCCCTGAACATAATCAACAGAGTGTCAAACAGCAGTGGCTGGCGATTCTCTCGGTCGCCGTAGGTGCCTTCGCCCTGGTGACCAGTGAGTTTCTGCCCGTGGGCGTACTCAACGACGTCGCCAGCGACCTCGGCATCAGTGCCGGTCATGCCGGCCTGATGGTCACCCTGCCCGGCATCATGGCCGCCCTCGCCGCGCCTTTGCTGTCTGTGAGCATTGGCGCCATGGACCGTCGCTACCTGCTGATCGGCCTGACGCTGATCATGATCATCGCCAACACGGTCGTGGCCTACGCCAGCGACTTCAACCTGCTGCTGTTCGGCCGCGTGCTGCTGGGTATCAGCATCGGTGGTTTCTGGGCAACGGCCATCGCTCTGAGCGGCCGCCTGGCCCCCAAAGGCGTGGGCGTGGCGAAGGCGACCTCGATCATCATGATGGGGGTGACCCTGGCCACCGTACTGGGCGTGCCCGTGGGTACGTGGCTGAGTGGCCTGATGGGCTGGCGCATGACCTTTCTGGTCACCGCACTGGTGGGCGTACCGGTGCTGCTGGCGCAGGTATTCCTGCTACCACGGCTCACCCCGGAAAAGGCTATTCAGATCCGTGACCTGCCAGCCTTGTTTATCAACCCGCAAGCACGGGTCGGCTTGATCGCGGTCTTGCTGATCGGCCTGGCGCACTTTGCGGCATACACCTATGTCGCGCCCTTCTTCAAAAACAGTTCCGGCTTCGACGGCCCGACCATTGGCTCACTGCTACTGCTCTATGGCGTGGCCGGGGTGATGGGTAATGTCTTTGCCGGTTTCGCTGCCAACCGCAGCGTCCGTCACACCCTGCTGCTGGTCGCGTTGATGATCGGCACCAGCACCGCGCTGTTCCCCTACTTCGCCACCGGCATGACCGGCGCCGCCATGCTGATCGCACTCTGGGGCTTCGCCTTCGGCGCCTTCCCGGCGTGCGCCAGTATCTGGATGTTCGTCGTCGCGCCCAAGGACGTCGAACGCGGCATGCCGCTGTTCGTTGCCTTGTTCCAGGTGATCATCGCTTTGGGGTCGTTCTTCGGCGGGCGAATTGTTGATCAAATGGGTAGCGCGGTGTTGTTGAGTCTGGCAACAGCGTTGGTAGGATGTGGTTTTGTGACGGTGCTGGTGCTGGGGCGCAATGTCAGCAATAGCTTGGTGGCCCAGCCCGGTTAACCACACTTCAGAAACAAAACAGCCCTATTGAAAACAAAAAAGCCCCGTCGCTTATTCAGCAACGGGGCTTTTTCTATGTAATGGCGGAGAGATAGGGATTCGAACCCTAGGTACCGGTGAAGGTACAACGGATTTCGAATCCGTTTTCGATGCAAATGATCATTGAGGCGAATTCTTCAGACCCCTTTCAGGCCCTCACTTTCAACGCACCACGACACAACACCTCTCCACATCTTTTGGGGGAGTGATTCCCCCGAATTTCCCCCAGCGTGAATTTTACCATTTTCACGACCATGATGCCGCCTGCCCGCCAATATACAGTTCGTCGCCTAAAATCGCGCCACGATCAAACCTCGATTACTGTGCGCGCATACAGTACTTGAACTTGCCCACTATGAACCCCATCGATGAAGACACCTGTGAGTGGCTTGGATGCCCTACGCCCCTGGAAATGTACCAGCACCAATGCGCACTGCTCGAGGACGAGCTGACCGCGACCCAGAAGCGGCTGACTGAGGCGCGCCGCAACATTGCCGGGCTGGTGCAGATGTGCGACCTGCTGTCCACCGGCAAGGCCTCGGCCGAGGCTGAACTCAAGAAGGCACTCGACAACATCGCCCGACTGAATCATGAAGCGTGGGAATTGGAAGGCGAGGTCCGTGCCCTCAATTCGGTCGCCGGCCAGCGGGATCTGCTGCTCAGGGAGAATCAGCGCCTATTGCTGGAACTGAGCGTACTCAGGGGACCACAGCCCTGACAGATTGGTAGCTCCGCTCGCAAGTCAGGCCGGCTATTCGGGCGCGGTCATAAGCCGCCGCCAGCTCTCCCGCTCTTTTGTCAGCCCGCTGGAGCAGGTCGGAGAGCACCATGGCGGCGCGGGTGGCTGAAGCGCCTCGCTGGGCAACTCCGGGATCGCCGCAGGCAGTGGCGGCAAACTTACCGGCTTCGATGTGCAGGCTGTTACCAGCAGCATCGGCAGCGCCAGCATCAACAGCTGCAGCTTTGTTTTGTTCTCGCGCATCGCTTGCTTCCTTATTCACCGCCGACTGCCGGCGCTGTTCTTCTGTTCTGGCTTTAGTGCCGGCCTCTGTGACGGCGAGAGCGTTGGACTCACCAATCTCTGCGAGCTGTTTACCGTAACGCCAGTCCTGCACCTCCCAGGTGGCGACTGCTGTACCGGCCATCAACACCAGCGCCAGCAACACCAGACCTGCCAGCTTCTGCACCGGAGTCATGCCAGCACCTTCAGCGCCCTGTCGTACAGCGCCTGACGGTCGGCCTGGCCGGTGAGCCCGCCATTGATGCGCCTGGTGATCTTCGCGAAGTCCTTCTGGTCTGCCAGGGTGTTCAGCCCTCGCGTGGACCAGAACCAAGCTGCCGACATCGCGGCGTGCTGGGGCTGCTCGAGCAGCTCCGGTTGATTGATCAGGTCCAGACCCAAGGCTTCACCGCACGCGGCATAATTCGCCCGGCCGGTAATCTGGATCAGGCCACGGCCACGGAACTTGGAGCCATCACCCTTCACGGTGTTGCCCAGGTCAGCACGGCCTTCATAGCCGAGTTGCTGCGCCGTCGGCCCCCAGATCTCGCGCAACCAACAAAACTGGCCTGACTCATGCCCGACCTGGGCAATGAACGCAGACACACGCAGAGTGCCGACAATGCCGTAACGGTTCATCGCCGTATTCAGGACAGGAACAAAAACGCCGGCTTGGCGGCCGGCGTTCGGGAGGATCTGCAGCAACTGCTGCTCGGTGATTGGCATGCTTTTCTCCAGGCGATAAAAAGCCCGCACATGGCGGGCTTGGTTGTTCGGTTAGTGCTATGGATGAAAATTTATTTGTGCATGTCCTATGCGACTCTCATGGGCGCTTGGCGCTAGTCGAGGGAACTGCTTTCCCCAGTTCTTCCCATCGAATGGCGCAGAAAGTGGCACAACAGATTCCCCCCCCCACCCTCCCCAGCGTCCTGCTGACACTTGCAAAGCCACTTCCCTTTTTTTGAAAAGTACGCATCTAATGCCGGGCCCTCTCCTCGCAACCGTTACCGCATATGGACGCCGCCAGTAGGCCCTACCGCACAGCGAACTTCGAACTGTCTAAGCGTGATTGGCACTGAACTGATGACCGGATCGAAGCGTAAAATGTTTTCGAAGCCGGTCTTGCTGTGAATTTTGATAGCGAACTCTCCGTCGCCAGCGGGCAACTGATGACCCTCTGCATATTCCTCTGAGAACGACTTAGCGCCAGTTGGCAGATAGAAGAGCTGCGCGAAGTTTGGCGAATCCAGGTGGTAGGAGCCGCTGACCTGAAGTACGGTGCAATACTTAAAGTAGCTTGAGTCTCTAGCCGTGATTACCATCATCGGGTCAACAGCGGTGCTCAACACCACTCCATTCATCCCCTTGTTGGTTACCGTAGCGTTGTGATACACCACGCTCTCTTCACTGTCCGTGATGCGGAAGATCGGCGGTGGATTATTCGACCAAAGCGGGATTGGCGTTATAGTGACTAGGTCAGTGTAGGAGGCGCCGGCGTCTAAACTTTTGTAAAACACGTTCAGCATGTTCAAGCCGGGGTGAAGATCGGCACACTCAAAAGGAACGCCTCTGGATAGACCCTTGGAAAGGCAGCTCAGAATGCCGAGGCGAATCTTTTTGGTTTCCCTATAGAAGTCAGTGTGATCCATGATCTTGGAGTTGAATATAAGTGTCAACAGAACGAACAGGGAGATAAATGGAATCTCTGGACGAGTGGCCTCTGACGGATTTCGCCTTACCATCCGCTCCATAAGTAACGCGATGATCCAGGGCCACAGTATGCCAGCCCAAAAAAAGTGAAACCGGCCATATCCATATATGAAAATATCAGTAGGCAAAACAATGCTATCAGGTCTTAGGTTTGTGCGACCTGCCGCAATAATGCACAAATATAGAGCGACAACACCGAAAACGCAGAGATAAACGACAGATGCGTTCCAAATCTTTGTTCCAGAATCATTTTTCTTAGCCTCAAGCAGGGCAAGAACCCCCAACAATGAGGATAGGATAAAAACGGCGATACTCACTGACATGGATAGTTCTGGCATCTGAGTGGGTAGCATTAATGCTCTGCCAACTTTTCCAAGCATGAAGTACCAAAAATCACTTTCCCACGGGTACGCCATAGGAGCATCAGGCCGATGCGTGCCGTGCTGCACCCAGATCAAAACCCAAAGCTGGGCTGCTACCGACAGCACGGTGGGGATCGCCATAGTCTTTGCACAGAACCTAATGCGCGAACTCTTGGCTGGATCTAAAGCAAAGCTGAATATGATCAATCCAGCCAAGATCGAGAGGTTGGCGAACGCGCCGCTGGTATAGGTGAAGCCTGATATGCCCGCAAGTACGAAAATCAACGGGCCTGAAATCCTATAGTCTTGCTTCGACAAAACCAGATAAACGATCCAAAGACTGCACAGCAACGGAACTGCTTGATGAAATGCCATATTCTGCCAACCCCAATAAGAGTCAGGCTGGAGCATAAAAATAGTTGTTGCGAATGCCAGGGCCCTTATGGTTTTTCTGCTTGTGCAAACTTTTAACAGCTTCCATTGCAGTAAAAGTATACCGCCGAGAACGACTACCATAGATATTGCTTGATAAGCCACAGAATTTCCGTCAAGAAATTTAAAGGCTATCGCGTCAAATATAAGTCCAACTGGGTATAACGTATCGTTTGCAGGGTAAGTTATGTAATCCCAGTCCATGCGACCCGCGTCATTAGATGCGTACTGCCTCATGTCATCAAGAAACGGAAGGTCGATTCCGAACCTGAGCCATGAAAGTATATTTATTGCAAAACTTATGATAGGGAGAGCTACTAACAGAATAGCTACTACTCCGTTTATGCCGCCGACCATGCCAAACCTTTTCATTTTCTTCCCTTGCCATGAATTTATGCGCAAAAATACCTGAACGCCGGCTAAAAAACCATCACCGGCGCAGCACTTCAGATACCCTTCACGTTCACGGACGCTTCAATGGCCTCGGCTGGCGCTTAAGTGGCTAGCGCTACCGAAGCAAGCAGGAGCGCAGCCTGACTTTTAATAAATCGTGCTGAGGCTAGAAAATGGGAGCCTGGACCTCCATTTATGCTATTTCCCGGATACGCTGCATCCAAATCTCACAACTGCTGATCCAAGGTTTGCGGCTGGCGAAATTGGGGATATAAAAAATTTAGCGTTGGTCGCAGAGGACGCGTCATATACATATTGAATATTGAACCCTATTGAGCCATTAGCTGCAACTAAATATCCAAAATCCGGGGTGCTGGCGAACATACCATCAGGCAGAGGTATATCCTGTACGAACGTTGCCTGGCCAGAGAATGCGATAGTGAAGCTTAGGGTGTACGTGCTGGCAGGGACGATGGTTGTACCAGACACGCTCAGTTCTACGCCGGTAATTCCTTGTCCATATCTACGTCCAATCTTATTAGCAACACTGCCCCCATTAGTGTTAATAATGTGGGTGCAAAATGCTGCGCGAATGTTGTCTATGAAGTTATTAGACGAGTCAATGCACGTAATGGCGCTCAGCAAACTGCTACCGGAAACATTTGTTACAGTGGATAATCCACACCCACTAAGGATTACTCCTGAGTTAAGGGACTTTGTATTTAGCGCAGAGTCGCCGTTACAGAAAATAGAATCTACTGTGCTCCAGTTACCGCCAGTAAGATACACGCAGATACCAGGAGCGTCAATGGATCGAGTCTGTAGGTAGATGTTTTGATTAACAACATGAGACTGGTTCTGTTTTTCCAGTAAAACACCAGCAACTTGACAATTCACATGCCCCTGCCCGATATGCATACCCAAAGAGCCGCATATTGACGATGGAAGCACGCTAATACCAGAAGTGTATCTACCTAGAATTCCATACCGCACAGCCACAAACTCATAGTCGTAGATATGCCCGCCTTCCAGATAGTCCGGCATAAGAATGCCCGTATCTGAATAGAATCCCCAGATACGACGCAGACTAAAATCCACTACAGCACCGTTACCGCTGACTACCACGCCGTGACCTATCAACGCATCCGTTAAAGGATTCGCTGGGATGACACCGCGGTTTGACAGATCTTCAGCCGAAAAATTGATAATAGAGTGAAATTGTACACCCATACCCCAACCGGCGTTGTCAGTAGTGCCACGAGTGTCAATATGACTCACGTATGCACGCTTGGCTGTACGGTCACCAATGATGCGCAGCGCAGTATCGTCACCGTTGTATTGAGGTGATCCGTCAATCATCAGACCGACATGAGTGGTGCTGGCACTGTTAGTTAGCAGCGTTGCCCCGGATGCGTACACCCCGCCTGCTGCGGAGTTCTGAATCACGCGAATTCCCTTAGTTGCGCCCGTAAATGTAAAGGTGGTGATGTTTACGCCGGAGCCATACATACCATACGGCGCAACATGCTGAAGGCGGGCGGATACGACGTAGTTGCCGGCAGGATAGTGAACATCAGGAAATGCCGCATGAACTCGCGTGATGGCTGCGAAATCATCGGTCACGCCGTCACCTTTGGCGCCTCCGAGCTTAACGCTGATGATGCCGTTATGGTTGAGCAGCCAGCGGCCTGCACCATTATTGGGGGCGATAACCTTTACGTCATCAGGAGTTGCCACTGACGATGAATCAAATCGCCAGAAGGAATGCCCACCATCACCAGGTAATGAGTAGCCCTGACGATATGCGTATTTTGCCGAAGAGGTAGATAGGGACTTCAGCGCGGTAATGTTTGCAACGGAGATACTTACCGAGTCACGGTCTGGCTTTAGATCAAGTGCATTCTGCTGGGCAATCGAAACAGGCTTATTGATATCAGAAGTATTATCTAAGTTACTGAGACCAACGTCAGACTTATTAATATTTTTGAAGGCTTTATCACCAGCCCAGAACTGACCTGAAGATCCTGTAGAGATTGTTGGCTCTCTGGTATTGATGGCGGCAGATAAATCAGTGCCGGTAACGTTTGCAGCTACCCAGCCTGAGGTTGAGTAAACCTTAATCGCCTGAATGATAGTGTTGAAATAAGTATCGCCAGGTTGAAGATCGCTCCCATCTCCCCTGGCGACTGGGTCAATCGAGGCTGGCGAAAGGAATGGAGCGACCTTGGCTGTGGCTTCTGATGCAGCTGTCTGAGCATCATTGGCAGAGGCTTGTGCTGCATCAGTGGCTGCAATCACTGCGGACGCGGAGATTGCTCTC
This sequence comes from Pseudomonas fluorescens, assembly GCF_900215245.1. Lineage (GTDB taxonomy): Bacteria > Pseudomonadota > Gammaproteobacteria > Pseudomonadales > Pseudomonadaceae > Aquipseudomonas > Aquipseudomonas fluorescens. Next base: position 3,992,713 of record NZ_LT907842.1, on the reverse strand, counting down.
TTGCCAGTGTCAACTGCAACGCCGGCGGTGTTCTGCCAGACAGCGTAGATCTCATCTGCATTAGAGGCTGCAACAAGGAAAATCTCTCCGGCCACTGTTGCGGAAATGCCGGCAGCAGTTGTTGGATAGATCTTTGTTGCAAAGCTGATCTTCTCGGCGCCTTCCTGCTGGATGTCGGCAATGACCTGTTTGAGGTTTTTGATATTTCCAGAATCTGTCGGGATTAAAAGCGCATCAATTGCGTCATTATTGAACCGGTAAGTGATGTTGCTGCCGATCTCCGCGCGAACTGTGGCGATCTCAAGACGCTGAGCCTGGTCAGTCATGTCGTTTCCTTGGGGCGTGTTTAATGAGCGCAGCCGGGTTCGGCCAACGAAAGTTGGGGCGTATCAGGGGCTTGGTTTAAAGCCAGTTGCCGGAGAAGAAGTCGCCGTTGTTACTGATGAGCATGTCGGCGACCGCGTCGAACAGGGTGTCCACTTGGTCGTCGAAGTCGTGGGTGTCGTCAGCAGTGAAGGCCGATGCTTCGGTGAGGAATGGTGTTACCCAGTCCGTGGAAGCAACAATCTCACCGCGGTGGTCCTTGACGTGCTCTATCTTTCGGCCTTGATCGTCGTAGATCGCTGGAACGAACACTCGGCCAGACTTTAGCCATGGAACCGCGTCCATACACCGAGTTACCTTGTTCGCCGCTGGGCCGCGTGGCTGAGGCTCGATCGGTATCGCGCCCTTCTTGCTGATGGTCTGGATCAGTCCAGTTCCAGACGATTTGTCCTCGACGCGCATGTAACGAAGGGCGGCCGGCCGGAACGGGTCCCAGTCCTTCCACTTTTGCCATACTCGCAGAGCTTCCGCTTCAAGATCGCCAGCGTCCCATTTACCGCGATGCACATCGATTAAGTAGAGGTTTCCGTCGACGCCCAGGCCGCAGTGATTGAAGACGGAAAAGTCGTGCTGCTCGCCGGTTTTCTGTGCGGTATCTGCGTACACGCCACGCCATACCAGAAACGGCAGCTGCTCGTAGGTCTTGAACCAGTCGGCGTCGATCATGCCGCCAGTCAGCGCTACGGGCTCCTGCTGGTATTGGCTGACCATGGTGTAAGGGTCGCGGTCCCACAGCGCCATCAGGTCCTCAACGGTTTCCTTGGCGGGCCAGTACGACCAGTATTCGACGCCACCACGAACGATTGACTGGCCAGAAAAGACATCGCGCTCGGCGTGCTCCCGTATCTCATCGGGCAGACTGGCGATGTAATCGCGCGTGACCAGGGCGGGGACCTTGATGTGCGCGAAGTCCAAGCCCATGCCGCCTTTTAGCAGGAAGCCCGACACGTCATCGGTGTGCAGGCGCTGCTGCGTGCAGATGACGGGGGTGTCTGGGGATGCTCTCCGGCTGCGCAGGGTGTTTGTGATGATGCGCTGAGCCTTCGCCCGCATAGTTGCGCTGAAGGCGCTGTCTGCTTTCTCGGGGTCATCCAGGTTGATGAAGCCGGTAAAGCCTTCGGAGATATAGCCGCCACGCACGCCGGTGATCTGCCCACCGGTGGATCGGCTGAAGATCTGGTGCTTGTTACGCCCGCGCTCGTCCGTGATGACCCAGTTGGCTACGTCAGCCTTTCCCAGGTCGCACGGCCACAAATCCTGATATTCATCACTGGTGATGATCGACTTGATGCGGTTTGAGTTCTCCTCGACAAGGGCCTTGGAGTAGGAGACGTTGAGCGTGCGCGTCCGGTCGTACATGGTCATGGCGTATGACGGAACATGGATTGACCAGAACTCGGTCTTTGTCCCGCCCGGCGGCATATTGAACACGACGTTCTTCAGTTCACCAGACAGCACCCTCAAAGCTGTGTGGTCCATGTAGCGATGGTGCCAGTTGCAGAGCATCTTCATGCCCTGGTTCAGCTGGAAAAAAACACGCATGAACGACAGCGGAGAATGCTCGCTGATGAGTTTTGCTGCTTGTCGTTCTGCGCCGCTCATTACATCCCAGTCGAGCAGCTTGCTCATAGGCAGCCCAGCACGGAGCTTAGGGCCTTCTGGTCAACCGTGACCGTCGAGTTGGTTTGGATCGGCGTGCCGTTTTTCCCGGTAAGCTCCACGATCTTCTTGTCCAGGCCCAGCAGCTTTGCCTTGCCCATGGTGGCCGATACAGCGGCAGATGTCTGAGGTGTCTCGGCACCGAGTGCAGCCTTCCTGGCCTCTTCCAGCTCGGCCAGGAGCGTGTCCACGGTGATTTCGTGACGCTCCATGACTTTCTTCCTTAATTCTTCGAGCCTGGCTTGAACCTGGGGCTTCTGTAGGGTGTTGTAGCCTTCTCGGCCTATGGTTGCGGTAGCCATATTTTCGGTGTTGTAGGCGATCCGATATGACTCCGCTGCGTTGGCTGTCTCGACATAGGCAAGACAGAACTTTTCCATCTTGTCGCTGAAGTGACGTTTACGCTTGCGCTCCATACCAATACCTATTCGATGATTGCCTTCCACTTATATCCGGCCCACTGGTATCTCTTATTCCCACTAGTTTCTGGCGGCTTTGTTTCCACGCAGCCAGCAGGGATAAGCCATTGGCCTGGATTCTGTGGGTCTGGGTCGGCCACTGCCTCACCTACATAAAAACCGTATGCGTCAGCCTGGTAGACAATGCGCTGGCCAGCTTGAATTTGTATTCCCATCAGTATCTGATCCAGTAATTTACGACCTTGTTCCTTGGTCTCGTCTCTGATCCGCCGGAATCCATGGTCCACTGATTTGCCGGGCCCGAAGAGAAATCGGTGGACCCGCCGCCAGTCAATGCATAGCGGAGAGTGGATGATGGGGTAATATCAAATTGTCCAGTCTGTGCGGCATTCTGTCGGTGATTATGACTTTCTAACTGGCTGCCTTGAGGGCTGCCAAATACCCTTCCAGCATCAACTCCGCGACCGTCATCAAATCCACGGACAAACTCCCCCCGGAAATCAGGAAGTCTGAACTGCAGGCTGGTTTCTCCTCCAATGTTATGGAGAGTGCCAATCACAGCAAAAAGCCTTGGATACGAAGCGCGTAAAAGAACAGCACCGTTACACTTCAGCCATCCAGGCGAAGGCGTATTGTTGTGATAGACGATCTTCCCGTCACCCGGATCGCTACCAGCGAAGAACGAGGACCCTGAATATCTCCAGAAGCCAGTGGTGAGAACTGGGTTGTTGCCGACATTATTAGCAACAAGGCTCTCGTAATAGTTGCCGTCACTCGCATAGGAAGGCGCCCCAAGGCCGTACACTGCCTGCGCGTGCCAAATCATAACGCCGTTGCGCTCAACTCCCTGAAGAGCGCTATCGACACGGTTGTGCCAGTAGTTCTCATGACCTGCAGGTGGAGCGTCCTTATCCTGGCCGCCCTGCCATCCAGTCGACAGCCGAACATCGTCAGGCACTTTGAAGGTATTGAGGTTGTCCTCGGTCTCAACGCCCTGGGCCCATCTCGTATTAAAAGGCTGTCTTGCCATTAGGCTAAATCTCCAGGCAGTGTCACGTTGCCGTATTCGTAGATATGCGAGGACGATGCTTCTATTGCATCGATGTTGATCGGAAGGACGAATATCTCTCCAATCCTAGCTCCTTGCGGGCGAGGGATAAGGTCGAAGTTTTCGATCAGGTAAAGCGTCGTATTGTCCAGCGTAGAGGCAACTCCGATATCGAATGACTTATCAACATTGCTCACCAAGGCAGTAACCTTCACTCCGATGATGATTTCAACTAACTGGATGATGCTATCAGCAGTTCCGTCACTGATATTTCTCGCGATCTTTGCCTTAATAAGCTTGCGGTACAGATCATTATTTAGAGGCGCATCAACGGCTTCGCCATCACCTATGTAGGGCGCGATATTATAGTTGGTATAGCTATCGTTGCCCTGATAACCGAAAACGTCGAATGCTGCGGCACGCAGAATCGGTCTAGGAACGCCGACGATCCGACCAATGATGTCGAGCTCCTCTCCGACCACGGTGTCTACGTCATAGCTTCTGTAGATTCGATCAAGAGGAGATTCAAGGTTCTGATTGGCAATCTCTGGAACGATAGTCAGCCAATCGACCATGCGCTGCTTATTGCGATACTCATTGATAATTCGAGACCTAGCACGCTCTACATGGTCAATTATCATGGCGTCACCGTGATCGCAATGTTCTCCGCGTCGAAGGTTGCGATTTGAGAGATGGTCGGCTGAATAGGGGTTAGCCCTTGAGCTCCAGCCGATAGGCCGATGGTCAGCGATGTAATGTAGCTATCGCCATACTTCCCAAGAACCTTGTTGACCGGCGTGTAAATCCTGCCAGGAGGAACCTTTTCGCCAATGTCATAGCCGCCTCGGTTAAATCCAGAGGTGGTTTCTCCGTCGAATAGAGTTCTGGTTGAGTCGGCAATAACCGCCTGGCGAATAAGGTCATCAATGTTTGAAGGGAGGTCGCCCTGCTTTTTAATCGTGATTGACGGGAATATCGGCAACCCGGTTGCACGCTGAAAAGTCATCGTGTAAGGGTTTCCAGTAACAGGCGATCGGCCCGATACCTTCACTCCATTCGCGCCCGGCGCATCAACCCAAGTATCAGTCTTGGTGCTGTACCTTGGGTACATTGGCGTGCCAGGGTTGTGCTTCTGATACATCGCCAGACCGATGTCTGCATCAGAACCGCCATTCACGATAACTGCGATCCCGGTATACGGAACACCATCAGAGTCAAATGGCGAATCGTTGCTATTTTCCAGGACTTTGACGGCTGTCACGCCGGCAACGCTTGCGATATTGGCTTCCATGTTGTCGCGCATGTTGCTTCCGGCGCGCGACACACCATTGTTTCTTCGGATGCGAAAGTCTTCATCGCTTTCAGCTGGGACGCCTGCAGCAGCTTCCCCGTTCGTAACGGTAGACCACCCAGCGGTGGGTGTGCCGATGATGGTCAGCTCACCAGGCGAGGCAAGAACACGGCCTGGCGTGGTGCAGGTAGCAAAACCGTTTGCTGTTTGACCGACGCCGATGACAATAACGGCAGTTGTCAGCCACACAGTGTTGTCAATTCGGCTTCGTACCTGTGAACCTGCCGGAATGGTTGAGCTAGTTTGGCCAGTGACGGTGATGGGTGCGACGGAGTAGGTAGCGTCTCGAATTGGGATGCCGGATATTTTCCCGATGTCTCTAAGCGCCTCACCAGTGGCGCTATCTGGGTCTTTGCTGCGATATGCCGCAACTACGGCCTCGTCTAGATTGGCCAGCATTTCGGCTTCGATACCAATCCTTTGACCGTCTGGGCTATCTGCTTCGATATTCCATTCAGGATCGATCGCGAGTGTCTTGCCTTCAATGTCAGCCAGGTACTCATTGAGCGAGCGCCCGGTGATTCCTTGGTCGGTGATTTGAGCCATTAGACGATCGCCTGAACATAATTGATTTCTGCGCTATCGCCGCCAGTACTGACGATCGAGGCGCTAACGGTGAGCTGACGTGTAGCAATGTCAGTAGTGATGCTGAAGGCTGTCATGCCGGCGCATCCAGGGGTCAAGAGTATGCGACGACGAATCACAGCCTCGCGGGATGCAAACGCGGACCCCTTGCCCAAAACGCTACCGAACCAATCGGTGCCGTCGGAGGTATTCAAAAACCATTCACCCAAGAAGAACTTGAGGCGTGTAACCACGTTCTGCGCGACCTCCTCTGCGGTGTATCCGGTCAGGAATTCCTGCGGGCCAAGGGCCAGGTCGCCGTCTGCGTCCAGCTTTCGTACCGTCATGGGTTAACCACTCCAGAGTTTCCGCTACCAGATTGCACGCCATTGTGGGTGTGCTCGAAACCAATGCTGACGCCCTGATTTTGGATCGTAGTTTCTGTGGTTACGGCAAGCTCGAAGTTGGCAGGCTGCTCGAAGTTAACCGGGCACTTTACGTTCAGCGACACGCCACCTATTTCAAGAGCCTTGCTGTCGTGAATCCAGAAGTAGGCGGATCCATCGTTACTGCGAAGGCGGATTCCGTCATTGCTGAAGTCAGTTATCGCGCCGGGCAGCGAGCGAACGCCGGGGATAAAGTAGGCATCGTTGATCGAGAAGCGCCGAGGCTCAGACTTGACCGCCACACCACCTTGGTCAACCCAAGAGTCGATGCACTCCTGAGAGAAGAACAGAACACCTTCAGTACCGCTTGCAACCCGGCATTCAAGTGTTCCGCCTGCAGCACCCCAGAACTGAACGGGCACATGGATGATTGGCCGGCGCGCCTGCTGCACGCCTTGGCGGTCTTCCAGCATTAGCCCGATCTGGACTTCCGCTGTTTGCCTGGCAGGGTCAAAACTCAGCACATGGCCAGGCACGCTGGTGCGCATGTTGTCCTTCAGATATTCACCGAATATCCCGCGCAGCATTTTCGAGTATTCAGCCTGAATCCTGGAATCAAGCGGATCGCTCATCGGGTAGCCCTTTCAGAAATTCCGGCCTGGGCTGCCGCACCAAGACGTAGGCAGCTGATCTGGCTTTCCCACTGGTCGCCATGGGAGTCGCCAGCAAAGACCAGAGAGTTGACCTTGTAATAACCCTCGCCAATAGTGCGCGGGATGTCGTAGAAGAATGCGCCCGAGAACTCAAAGCGGGGCGCCATTGACTCAAGCTTTATGGTGTCGCCTAGCTTGATCTTCGGGTTGAGCGCGTATCGAATGCCAACTTCGGTATCGGTGACAACTGGAGAGCCAATCATCCCCGTCCCCGCGCTGATCACATAAACCTGATCAGCAATGGAAAATTCGCGCTTGATGATCTTTATGGCCCCGTTCTCAACCATCCAATCGAACTGGAATGCTTCAGACAGATCGTTCATGCAGGCGGTTGGGCTGCCCTGAAGTACAGTCCCGCGAGATCGTCGTTTCAGCGTAGAGAAGTCGCCATAAAACTGGATCTCGGCGTTAAACATCAAAGCGCATTCTTCGATGATCTGAACCGGGTCGGTTTCTGGCGAAAGGGTGATGTTTATGATGTTCTGGTCGCGCTCTTTTGCCGAGGACTTGCAAAAGAAGCGAATTCCGCGGGTAGCGCCGCCATCCTCAAAGTGCACTTGGGCGTTGGTTATTTGTCCTACGAAAATTGACCCGAACAGGCCGTCATAACCCGCCTCAAGTGAAATGAACTCGTACTTATCCACTGAGCCGTCGCCGAGCATTTGCTTGGTTGAGTACCTTGTAACGTTGTAGATGGTGATCTCAGCCACACTGAATGCGCCACCAGCAAAGTGGGTAACCTGAAATGTAATGCGCAGCCCGTCAGCGTTAGGGGCCTGCTCATTGGGCATCATCTCGTAAACTTTTGAGCCAGTGCTTCGCCCAATCTTCAGTCGGTAGTTACGCAGGAAGAGTTCATCATTCATCGGTCCACACCAAAAGATTGTCGACGCCCAGGTTTTCTGGAGTAGCAAGGTCTCCCTCAAGAAAAAGAGATCCGTACTTGATGGATGGCCGCGGGTAGAGCCCAGCTAGAAGATCAACATTCGGTAGCAAGTACCGCCCGCTTGTAAGCGTAAGACCGAGGGATGTCAGGATATTCACCCGAAAAACACTCATCCTCACCATCCACTGCAGCTCAATGGTGAGCGAGTTCTTTCCCAGCCTGGCTACAAGGGTCTGAGCCGGCAACGCTTGCATAGATACGCTGTATCGGCTCATTGGATAACCTCAACGGCGGCATCGCCAGTCGTCACCATGGGAGCGCCCTGAGTAGAGACGGTGTCGTTTTTCATCAACTGATCCGCCGAAGTTACTCCTCGGCCTATCTGTGACTTTACGATCCGTACCTGCTGAAGCTCGGCAATGAATACAAGTCCGTCCTCGTTTTCTGGGCGCGTACGCTCGTCCAGCCGGGTGATCATCATGTCGCGCATGATCTCCTTGCCAGTGTCCAGATCGAACCTTCCTCTAGACTCCATAAGCGCGGTTAGTGCAGCCCAGGCCGTGGATGCCCGCGTCTCGTCACTACTGGACAGGAGGTAGGCAGAAACAGCGCTGATAGCTGCCCCGCCAATGCCGCCTACAGCAGTAGCAATCGCTCCTGCACCCATCATGCCTATATCGTCCAGGCCAAGGCCGAGAGGGCTGTTAGAGACAGCCCCAGTCAACAAGTACCGATTTGGCATTAGGATGGCGTGATCATTGGTGTTAGCGCCAAATTCAACAGGGTACTGAGTGAGCGTTATTGATTTGCTGGTGATCCCTTCAAGCTTCGCGTCGAACTCAAGAGAGCCAATTTTTGGCAGCGTCTTACTGAAGATACTCATCAGGCTCATAGTTCAGGGCTCTTAAAATCCTGCGCTGTTTGCTCGGTCATTTTGCCCATCTGCTCATTGAGCACTTGCTTGACCATTCCAGTGTCGGCTCCGTTGATGTGGTACACGCGGTTGTCGGTGTACCCGGCCGCGCTTGCACCTCGCCTCGACGCCTCGCCGGCCGCATCTGCAGGGCGCTCATATTCGCGGGATACGATCGATGCAGCGTCGTAGGAGCTGGTCGCGGCGCGTAGCTTGGTGCCGGCCGACTTCTCGTTGCCCCGGGTTAACTCGTGGTTGATGAACTCAAGCTGCTCGGCGCCAGTAGAATTGCGAATGTCCTTGCCGTACTGCTTGGCGAACTCGGCCTGTCGATCTGGATGCCACTGAGCCAAGCCATAGGCTTGCCCACCGTCACCTTTGGCATTCGCCTTAAATCCGCTCTCGGCCTCAATGTTGGCTGCAATACCCTCAGCTTGCTCTCTCGACCATCCTTTTGACGTGAAGTAATCGACTACTGCGCCGACCGCATCACCCCCACCTTTCTTCAGGCGGTTATTCAGCAGCTCAGTATCCTCACCACTGTTGAGACTACTGGAGTACAAAAGAGCGGTCAGCGGCACCCCGGCCCTAGCCAGCAGAGATACACCAGCAGCTCCAGTGGCCGCTCCTGCGGCACTTGTACCGGCAGCAACGCCACCCAGTCCAACAAGGGCGCGCAGAGCAGCCAAACCCTTGAGTGCAGCGCCGCCGCCAAGCAGCGCCATGGCGACGGCAACGAGCTGGATGTTGTCAGCCACGCCGCCAAAGAACTCTTTCAGGCCTGAGTCAACAAGTTCTTTGTTGGCCCTGTAGAAGGCTACGAAGTCCTCAGCCATATCGGCCAGGGCCGGGGTTAGCTCTCCGGCGATGGTGTTACCGATATCGGTGAACACCTGGTCAAGTTCGCTGGTTGCCTTGGTCAAACGTGCCGAGTCGTCGATTTGCTTCTGGGTCATCACGGCAAGCTTGCCGCGGGAGTCCAGTTGCTTCTCAACTTCTGCGCGACCGCGCATGAGCAAACGAACCGTTGAGTCATCAAGCCCAAGAGCATTGCCAGCTAGTCGCTGATTGAGCTTGTCCATGTGCTCAAACTCACCAGCAATATTTACTAGTGCCTCGGCAGTGCTTTGCGCTCCAATTATGGCGTCTGGATTCAATCCAAGCTTTGCCACATCCCCAAACCACCCGACGTTACCTGTGCGTGGAGAGGCCATCAAATCTTGAATCTTTTGCATGGCGCTGAATGCATCAGAGGCATTCCCGCCTTGGGCTTTGAGTGCCTGGCCGAGCATCTGAACATTCTGAGTGCTCATGCCAGTCAGCTTGTTAAAGCTGTTCAGCTCGGTACCGGCCTGCTTGAAATCGCCCACCACCTTGTCGATGGCCAGCTTCCCGGCGAACACTGCGCCTAACTGCAAAGCAGATTTTGTCAGGCCGCCGAAAGCAGCGTCAGCCTTCTGGAATGATTTTTCGTCAACTTTTATGCCTAGGGCAATCAGGAAGCTTTCTAGAACTCGCACGCGATATACCCCATAATGGATAGTTTAACATCCATTTTATTAAGGAATGCCATGGAACTTATAAGCAGGAAGGAAGCAACTAAATCAAAATCTGTTGTTTACCTTATTCTGTCCTCGCTACTCATATGCTGGCTTCCACTATCTTCAGCCTCGGATATAAATCCTGCGAGACCAGATGAACTCATAAAGAAGGCCGAAGTAGAAAATACAAAGTGTCGTGGCGGCCCCGGCGATGATCCGAATACGCCAGTAGCTTGTTATGAGCGGGAAAAGACCATGTCAAAAATCCAAAAACTTGGCTGGTGCTGGGGACCAAGAGAGTCATATGGTTATCAAAAAAAATGGATACTTTGCAGTAGCGACCGCAATCCTTCAGTCGCCGATTCCGTCAAGACATCGAGACTGGACCCTAGCTGGCGCCCTTTCGGATCAAGTATGTTCTTCATGAGTCCTGCTGCATCGAACGCACCAGCTTTGACGGCCTCTATCAGGGAGGGACAGATACATATCAACCTAATGGACCCGAACAGTGCATTGTGTAAATCGGGAGAGTCCAATGGGCCTAACGAAGCTGGCCCTTACAAAGTCAATGACACTTACTTAAAGTTTCAATCATTTTGTATGAATGGAACTCGGATATTTGGGCCGTCCAGCGCGCAGGGAAAGGATTTCATGCTTAAGGCTGTCGAGGCCGGGAGCATGAAAGTTGAGCTAGACGCGCCTCCCCCGCTGATCTTCTACGGCACCGACTTCGATTCCGTTCGAAGAGAGCTGATGAAGACTAAATCAGCTCTTTGAATTCACTTCAGCCAGGCATCGGGCGTAGATCATTTCGTCCATGACCAGGTTGGCCCGCTTAACCCATCCAAGCGAATGGGTGCCATCCGTGAGCTGGTTATAGGTGCAAAGCGGCGGGCAAAGCCCTGGTATACCAACGCATGGTCGCCACAACTCCCAATCGACAGCCGGGTTTAGGCGCTCTCCTGACTCGAATCCGGCGCCTCGGCTGAAGCGGTAGATTTCTGGAAGAGGGTCAGGAGTCCGGAAAAATCCTCGAAAACGTTCCCGAGAGCCAGCACCACAATGGTGAAGTAGGTTTTCAATCGGCCCGAGAAGTCTTCCATGGTGACCGGAACTTGGCTGCCTTCCTTGAACAGCTTGCCCAGCATGGAATCGCAGACGAAGTTGAAGTCGTCTTCAGGCATGCGCGCAAGCATGGTCCCGACGATGCCGCCGGCGACCATGAATGACGATGCTGCGCCAATCTCGGCCAGCGCCAGCCCCTTGATCATGGGCTCCACGCCATACTTGCCCAGGCGAAACAGCACCGCGCGCTGTTTCTCCGCACTTGGCATGCCGAAGCGATAAGTCACCCCGTCATGCTCAATCGTGCGGATATAGGCTTCGGCCTGACTCATACAATCACACCTTTGTTGAATTCCATGACGAAGGTTGCGTCATTCATGCCAGGGCCGCCGCGCGCCATGGATTTACCACGGGTTACCACGCCCTCGCTAAACACGCCGCCTTCAAGGCCGGCAATCGACGCATAGGAGCCAGATACTTCGGCCTTAGCCGTGATCTGAGCCTGCAATGCCAGGGCCTGCGGACTGCCTGGCATCAGGTTCACGGTCAGGCGCAGGCCAGGGTTCTTGCGGTGGAAGCGAACAGCATTACCACCCAGACCACGACTCAGGTTCGCCTGGTCATCAATCGGCTCAACCGTAAACGGCGGGTCGGTACGGCCCCAGTCGTCCAGCACACCGACGCCAGTGATAACCACGATGGTGTTTTCTACAGAAAGATCAGCTAAAGACATGAGTCAGCGCCCCTTATTCAACGTTGGCCGTCAGATCGACGGTGTGGATAGCGCCTGCACGGAAGATGCGCATGCTGATCGGCGCGGCACCACGTGCGGCGCGCTCAGCGTCGGAGATCGTCAAGATGTCGTCAGCCTTGGTCAGGATCTCGTAGCCGCGACTCAACTTCTCTTCGCCGGTTTCGTCATCCAGATACAGGCGCTCGCCCAGGTAACCGTTGTCGATAAACTTTTCGCCAATCTGAGCCGCAGCATCGATCAAGATCTGTTGGCCGGCAGGAGTCTGGCGCAGCTTGGTAGGGACCTTGGTTAGCGCGTTGTAAAGCGCGACAGTCATAAAGTTCGTGAAGGCGTCGAGGTTGAACACATCGTCGATGAATTCGCCGAAGGTAGACGTGGTCTTGGAGTTGATGATCCGGCCATTATCGCGCTCACCGCCAGTCTCAACGACCGTATAGAACACAGCGCCTTTCTGCTTCATGGCACTGTAAGCAGTAGGAGTCAGGCTTTCAGCGTCGATACCTGGGAGCTTTTTGTACTCGCCAGTAATGGTCGAGTTGGCCGCGTTGAAATTGACACGACTGAAAACAGCGGCAATTTCGAAGCCTTCATACAGCTCGGTCGCATGGCTGGCTACGAATGCACGACGAGAGCCCTGCGTAACGGCCTTGCTGACGATGTCGGTAGTGACGGAGGGGTCTCGGATACTTGCTTGGTTCGAGGTGTAGGCGAAGAACTTGCCAGCGGCATCGCCAGCGGCGGCCAAGGCCAGCACGTCAGCATCTACTGCTCGAATACCAGTCTCAAACTCGAACCAGTAGAACCAGATACCCTTGCTGATCGCATCGTTCAGCGACTCGACTGGCGTGTCTTCTGCGATGCGCAGATAGATACGCAAGCTCTTTGGCTTCGGAACGGCAGAGAACCAAGCTTCAGCAGCCTTGTAAGGGTCTGAGGCAATGTTGAAGTTCGCCGCCACTTGAGCAGCTGTCCCGTAGTCACGGTAGGTGCCAGGCAGAAATGCAGAATCACTCGATGAGTCGGAGTCGGCAAATACCATGCCCGCGCCGAAGTTGGAAGTACCAAGCCCGGCCGAGTTGATCAGCGTGGTGATGTTGATGATGCTTTCAGCCGGATAAGCCATTTACTTCCCCTTGCGCCACAGCGCCAGATTGTTCAGTTTGCATGGAGAAGCCCGCGCGATAGATCCGCTGCACGCGGTCCTCGGCGATGGATTCGCCATACAGGTAGAGGGTGAGCTGGGATCGCTCTTCCATGGCGGCCTGATATAGGCCGGTCAGGTTGTTGATTGCTGACACGCGGGACCAGCCAAGCTTTGCAGTACGCAGGATGTTTTTAACCGGTTCGCGCTTATTCGCTTCGCACAGGGCGGCGGCATACATCACGGCGCCGGCCCGGTAGAAGTTGATGCTGAAGCCCAGCGTAAACTGGGTGGCAACCTTGGCGATGATGTCCTCGTATTGCGGATCATCCTGCGCAGGTACGTTGGTTTGCGAGTTCAGCGCCTGACCCCATTGCTCAGGGTTTTGCAGGCGAACCGCGCAGTAGCTGCCAGAAGGGGCAGCGGTGTTGTTGTCCGCAAGGATCACTTTGTCGACTGGCAGCCCCGTAACCGCCACGACAATCCGGCAAACCGCTTTGGATAGCGCTTTGGAGTCAAGCATCGGTGTGCGCCTCCAGGCTGGCTATCTCGGCAGGGTCAAGCTTGGCCACGACCGCGCGGCAGAAGTTGTGCCAGGGCCGGTAGTCGGTCGCGATGGACTTCCACCAGGTGGCTGGCTTATCTGGCGTCTCAGCGAATACAAGGATGTCGGCCAGCTTGCCTGGGGTGGAAACCTCGATACCCTTACCGTCATTGCGGTGAATCACCCGCACATCATTGATGCGCTCGGCGCCGATCTGCAGGAATTCGATCTCCTTGTCGCTGACCGGCTGCACGTTTGCGTCGAAGGCGTCGGTGTAGGTGATGGCTAGTACCGGCTCAAAATCCACAATTGCGCTGGAATACCGATTGAGCACCACGCCCTTGTGCGTGATGAATGGCCCGCTGACGTGGCCGCGCATGTTCAGGCCCATTACAAGCCCTCTTCAATAGGTTCGACCCCGTCATCAATGACGTAGCGTATGGATTGTCGGAGGTTGCCCGTATCGATCAGTGGGTTGTCAGACCCTTTCTTCGCAATAGTTGATCTGGCGTTTGGCGGATCCTTTAGATCAGTGATGGCCTGCTTGACACTGCTCTCTGCCATGTTTCCCATCTGCTCAAGAAGGGTTCTCATGGCAAACTCGCCAGTAAGCACCTTTGGAATCATGAGCTCCGCAAGCTTGGTGAATAACGGAGCCGCATTTTCAACTCCTGGATGCAGGAAGGGGCGCGCAGGAATACTACCTGTGTGCGCACTTGTTTTCCCTAACTCCATGAAGCCCTCGCCGGACTTCATGAATCTCACATGCCCAGCTTCTGCGTCTTTCTCCGTCTTGTAGCCATAGGAGACGCCGCCTTTATGCTTGATGTCCTCAGCGCCGAATTCGTTTACTGCCGCAATAGTGGCGATGGTAAGGCCATCCTCATAAACGCCGGCGCCTTTCGGGACGCCCACCAGAACCTTTTCGCGACCCTTTAGCCTTTTGGCTAGGTCTTTCAGTGCCTTGTGGACCTGCTGAGCATTAACCAGGCTGACAGTTGGCTCGATCATACGCAGATCGCTCCCATTCCCGCCCGCGAGCGCAGGTGAAGGTATTCGAGACCGTAGGGAGTCAGGGCCACGGCCGCTTCCCACGTCGTCAGGTCGTTGTTGGCCGCCGGAATGGCGTAGGACACCGACTCATCCCGCACGCCCTTGCTGGCGACTGCGTAGGGGGTCGATGCGCTGCCGTCTGCCGATGTGGCCTCGGTTGTCGCCTTGTTCCAGGTCAGGTAGTGCGCCGCCAGGGCGAACCAGCCTCGCTGGAAGAATGAGTAGGGCTTGTAGTCGCCCCAGTTCGCACAGCCGCCAAACTCACCGCGTGCGATATACAGCGCCTTGGTGATCTTGGTATCAGACCAGACGGCACTGCTGGAAAATTCTTCGTAGAACGCTCGGAAGTCCGCAATGATCGCCGGCGTCACTTCAATTGTCAGTTCAGCCACGGTTGCAACCTCAGAGTCATGGGGGTCAGGAAGCAGCCATTTCGGCTCCCAGAACGCACAAGGCAATTCCAGCGGCCTCGCTTGACGCACTGATTTCCTTGATCTGCTTGTATGCGGCCTCGTACTGCTCTCGGCCTTCTGGAGGAAGCTCGGAAACGAGCCCCTTTAGCATCAGAACGATCTGCTGCTCTTCGGTCATGGCTAATTCCTTGAAAGGGGAAACAACAGCCCCGCACTGGGCGGGGCTATAGGTCGATCACTCTTTAGGAGGGATCTGCTTTTTCAGCTCTTCGACTTCAGCCAGCAGCGCGTCTTTCTCACTGCCAGCAGTAGCCAGTTGAGTCCGGAGGGTTTCAACTTCGGCAGTCAGCGCCGCGATCTGATCCGCACCGTCATCCATGAGCACCGGCGCGCCAGAAACCAGAACGCCATGCTCTTCCCAAAACGAGCCATCGGCGAACTCAGCCTGCTCTGGGGTGGTTTGCTCACCAGCCCCTACAGTGCTGCCATCACCCAGGATCACCGGGTTCTTGCTGATGTTGGTCCAGACAACGAGGTCCGCCGAAGCGGCCTCTTCTGTTTTGCCTTGTTTGCGAGCCATATGGCCTCCTTAAACGCCGTCGACGTACAGGTGGGACATCGGGACACGCAGCTCGGTACCAGCCGTGCGCACTACACCAGCAGCTTCGAATACCAGGCCGCCATGCGCAGGGATCGGCGCATTGAGCGTGTAAGGCATTGGCAGGTGGAATTTGGCGAACTGAGGGTTCTTGGTGTAGACCATCATGCGATTACCACCACCAGCGCCGGCGGTGGACGCCTGCAGGATTGGCTCGATGGTGATCTTCAGAACGCGCTCGAGGTAGCTGACCAGGGTTTCCGAGGTGTTCGGAATACGGAACGTGGTCAGCAGGCCGTATTCGGTCAGCGGCAGCAGGATGTGCGTAGGGCGGAAGATAGAGTTGGTCTGAGTGCTGTACACACGAAGGATCGCATTGTTCAGCAGGGTCAGGATCTCGTTGGCCGCCGTTTCACCGCCGCCCGCCAGGATTGCCGCGATGGTCTTGTTCGCGCCGCCCAGCAGAGTGCCGGTAGCCACGACAGGAACACCTGGGTACTTCAGCAAGCCGCCGGTAGCCAGCGAAGGCCAGCGAGCGTCACCCACGAAAGCAACGCGGTCAAGCCATTGCTCGGTCAGGGTGCGAGTAGCGATTGGCTTCTCGGCCAGGTAGTTGATGGCGCCGCCGAAACCGGTTGCGTTTGCCATCTCCATGGCCTTGCCCACTTCGATCTGAGTGTACTTGTAACCCAGGCCAGCCTGAACAACGTCCACGCCACCGACCTTGGCCGCGATCTCGGCCAGGGGGAAGTCGTGCGATACATCACCGATCGGTGCCGGCTCGCCCTTGTAGTCGAGCACCTTGAAGGCGATCGATTCGACGTAGTCGGGGGCCGAGGTGTCCACCGACAGGATCGATGGGTATTTGATGTCCGGGTACGGCTGGCGCAGGACTTCCTGTTCAACGTAGGTCAGTTGACCAATCAGGAAGCCCAGTTGCGCCTGGGGGGAAGCGTCGAAAGTCTTCATTCGATCTGATCCTTAAGCGGCGATGGTGGTAGGCGCGATGGCTTTGATCTGTACCAGCACCAGCTCACCGGCGGCGGCAGCCGTCAGGAACGTGCAACCGGCCAGGACGTGGTTGCCAGCGGTCGCGGCGTTGGTGATTTCGCCGGTGGTCGGCAGGGCGTACACCTGCGCGCCCTTAACGGCGCCGGCCAAGGTCTTGACCCAGATGCGGCCGTGGGCCAACAGGCTGACTTCTTCGCCGGCACGATAGCCTCCGACTGCGTTGCCGCTATCTGAGACTTGGCCGGTGAGGTAGCTGCCACTGACACCGACAGGCTTGCGCACCGAGATACCGAGGAAGAAACCGGCGCCGGCGGCAGGCAGCTTGCCCGAGCGATCAGCAGTGTCCGACACGACGACGCGACCGAAGGGGATGGCGACCGTGGCAACAGCGGTAGTTACATCCGCCATGCTCAGGTCATTGATCTGGCCTTCGTAAGCCTTACCGGCGTACTGAGTGAAGGTATCGATTGCAATGCCCATTACTTGCCACCCCGCAGGAATGTGTTGTAAGCGTCAGTGCCGTCAGTGGTCGGCTTCAGGCCGTGAGCTGCAGCGTCCTTGGCGAACTGGCGGAGGCTGTCGTTGACTTTCGATTTGTCTTCGTCGTCGTCATCCATCTCGTCCGCCTCATCGGCGGCCGCATCGAACGCAGCAGTCACGTAGGCCTCGGACTTGGAAGCCCAATCGCGAGTCGGCTTGAGTTGGGCCATAGCGGCGCGCTTGATCTCCAGGGGGGAGACCAGGCCTTTGGCGTCGAAGGACTTCACGACCTTGGATGCCAGCGCGATGGTGTCGAGGGTTGCTTTCACGCGCAGGCCGATAGCGGCGTCGGAAGTTTCCTTCTTGGCCTCTTCCAGCTTCTCTTCGGCTTCGTCCTTGGTGGCTTCAGCTTTGTCTGCGCGCTCCGCTTCTTCGTCCGCGAACTTTTGTAAGGCTGCCACGGCGTCTTCGACTACCGTTGCTGCCTCTTCGTCCAGGATGATCGAGCGGCTTTTCTTGGAGTCCAGAAAGACTTTCCGGGTCGCCATATGGGTAATACCTTTCGGTTTGTGGTCAAAAATGCGGGCGACCTTGCCGCCTCGCGCTGCTTCTACAACGGCGACGTGGTTTATCTGGATGTCACGCTGCTCGTATTCGTAGGGCGTGCCGTCAGGAGCTACGCCAGGGGCGAGCACGTACTCGGCGAGGTAGCCCGGGGATAGTTCGGCCTTTCCTGAGTCGATGTCGTCGATGGCCGACTGATCCTTGATGATCAGGTCCACTTCAACGTTTTCACCCTGCTGGGCGGCGCCGCGCACATGGCCGGAAGACACTTCCTTGAAGGTGGTCGAGTCGACCAGATCGTCCGGGTGGTCGTTCGTTACGTCCTTGTCGGCGTAAGTAGCCATCGACTCGGGCTTGAACACTTCTTCCGGCGACCGGTAGACGTTGACGATGCGCTCAGGGCCATCCAGATCCAGCTCGCTCGACAGGTACTGATAAACCCCTGTCCGGGCTGCAATACCCTTCACGCAGAGGAATCCTTCAGGCGTGAGTGTTCGCGACGTAGGCTTGAAGGCCTCATCGATGGTCATTCTTTGCATTGGGTTACCCGTCTTTGGGGAAGTAGTTCACGCCCGGGATCATGGCCAGGCCTACGCATCGGCAGAGAACGTGGTGCTTGCCGGGATGCAGGCCGGTCTTGCCACCCCACGGAGCACCATCCGACACCTTGTAAATTCCTGGTCCGTAACCAATGTCCTGGCGGGCGATTCCGTAGCAACTGATCTTGGCGTCGGGGTATTTCCCGCCTGGTGCACCAGATACGCGCTGATCGCCTGCATCCACCGCCTTGTAGAACTCGATACCGGCCGCTGCCTGGCGTTGGCGAGTTAGGTCGCTATTGATCTGAGACACCTGGTCCCGCGCGATGAGCTTGGCCCGCCTAGCGCTGACACCGGTCTGTTCCTGTATCTGCTTGGCTATGGCGGTAGGCGCGAGACCATCCTTCATACCGCCCAGAACGATCGTCTCGACGTTTTTGAAGTATTCGTCGGGGATCGACTTGATCAGGTTCACGTTTTCAGCGGTGGAGGCTTCCAGGTAGTCCTGCATGCCCTTGGGTCGGGTGATCAACTGGAAGTCGACACCGACCGCCTGATTGACCGACTTGCGGAAGTCCTCAGCGTTATCTGCCTCGGCGCGGCTTACAGTGCTGGCAGCCACGCGCTTGATCTGGGATTCGAACAGGGATGAGCTGAACCGGCGCGATACACCGCGTATTGCTGCGAGGATGTCGTCAGTCCAGCCGTCCATGGTCGGCTTGGCATCAGCGATGTAGTCACGCTTCAAGCGTTTCAGCTCAGGCTCCAGCGCCTTGACCAGCTCCCCAGCCATCAGCCTAACCATGCCTCGAAGCTGGCCGCTGTAGTAGCGCTCAGCCTCTTGGCTTGGCAGAACAGGCTTAGGGCCGCGGGGTTTCTTTTTCCGCTGCTCCAGCATCGCCAGGTTTGTCGCCGTCAGTTTCTCCAAGGGAGAAGCCGGGGAGACCTTCGCCGTCGTCGCCGATTCCATTGTCTTGATCCTTCTCGATCTGTTCCTGGGCGGCGATCTGTTCGTCGGTGATGGCGTACGTTCCCTTCGACTGTACGCGGCGCATTGCATGGCTAGGGCGAATTACGCCAGCCTCAATGCTCAGCGCGTCGGCCTGCGCATCAGCAAGATCTTCCTGGGCCTGTTCAGTCCCCGTAGGCAGGGAAAGAGGCTTCCATTCAAATTCAAGATCTGCTGGGTAGTCGCCAAGTGCGGAGCGAATCAGCACCTGGTCAAGCGCCTCAAGGTCGAGACGCATCTGGCCGTCTTGCTTACCCTTGATGGTGCCTTCGTAGGTCTTGCGGTCACCTTCACCTGTAGCACTCAAGCCAGAGGCTGATTGGCCCCACAACTCAGTAACGGGCATCTCAGCAGCACCAGCCGTCCACACCATGAACTGCTCCATGATCTGGCTCAGGCCGGAGAACGAGATACTGTTGCGCTCGTACTTTTCGTTGTCCTGATCAAGCAGCCCGAGGTTAACAAGCGACTTCATCATCCCGAAAAGGCGGTAACGCTCAGTGATCTTGTCACTCTGAGCGCTGGCGAGAGCGCCTTGCAGACCCTTAACGCTCACCGTATCGACGTTGGCCTCAAGCACCAGCGAGGCAATCCCGCCCTTGGTGGCCACCACATCGCGTAGGTCAGACATGCAGCGACGTAGGCGGCTGTCACCCCAGCCTTGCTCGAACATGCGCATGCGGCGCGGCAGGCGAGCCCCTGTGCGGCGGATGATGTGGCTGTAGTGAATGCGCTGCTCGCCGTTAACCATCATGTAGTACTCGGGGAGCATCCAGTTTGGCTTGAGCGGGTCGGTCAGGTTGAATTCTGTTGGCTGGATATCCCAGCGGTCGAGGACGACAAGGTTCTTCAGTCCGCCTTTCTTGATCTTGTCCAGGTCTAGAGGTGAACTCAGGTCTTGCCCTGTCACCATCAGCAGCGCGGCACCACCGTACAGGTCAGCCCAGCAGCACGTATCAAGGTAGGCCTGCTGCACACCCAAGCGGCGCTCTTCGTTCTGGATGTCCTTGGCCTGCTTTCCATTGAACGTGCGCCACTCACGCAGGGCATCCTCGTTCGGCTTGTCCACGATCCGGCGGGCAATCCAGTTCGACTGATACGCGGCTTCGAGCTCAATCTGATTGACGAACTCAAAGCCAAATACGTTGTGCGTGCGCTTGTCTCGGTTGGTTCCTATGTTGGCAACCATATTAGACAAACTATCAGTTGACACGACCTTGCCGGCCTGAATCTTGATTCGTGGTTTTGATGTGGTCATAAATTGATCTATCTCGCGCCACGAAACGGCGGTTGTGAAAACGTGGCGTGGACTATTCGGGGCTGTCTACCTCTCGGTAACGAACAGCCTTGCGCGCCTGGGCCTCAAGCTTGTCGGTGTCGACCTCAAGGCCTGCCAGGTAAGCAAATGAGTTGACTGCTACCACGTAGAGCCGGAACCACCAGGGGTGATAGGCCTTCAATGTGAGCTTGGCCATATCAGTCACCGTGGGTTTACGAATAGAGTGGCGCTGGCAATGAGCCTGGCGCCCTTTGGTTTAACAGGTGACCAAAATAGGGTTATGCGGCCAGATCGGAGATGTGCCGTCCTTGCGCATGAGCTGCCTCAGGGACTCCTCATAGCTAGGCTGCCTTGCTGGCCCAGCAATAGCGGGCCCCACAACATGAACTGGAGGGGTGATCTTCACAAACACCGTCTTCAGATGCTCGGCGATCGACTTCCACTGCTCAGGCGTTGGCCGCTCCAATGTCGGATTCAGCTCAACGAAGCCCTGAAGCCAGTATGCGAACTGTTCTGAAGTCATGATTTCTCTTCCTTCGGCTGCTCAAGGTTATTGAGGCACTGCTCACAGTGCAGGTACCGGCACAGCCAGCCCTTGACGCGCGGCCAGTGGTTGGCTACGAACCAATGCCTTAATCCAGCCAATGCGAGCGCTCCGTGGAATGTGACGCCGGCAACCGTTGGCGAGATGAAGTACGTCTCGGTGCGAGTGACAATGGCGAACCCCGATATGGCGATCGTGAAGTAAATGATCTTTCCGACAATTCCGTCTCTCACCTTGCTTGTAAGCACACACCAGAGTGCATGCAGCGCGATAACGGCGATGAATGTGGTACTCAGGTCTTGGATGCTCATGGATTGCCTCCGCCGAACCGCTGGCGAATGAACGCCCATAGGTCGGCAGCCTTAATCGCTCTGGTGACAGCGGCGATGAGCGAGCCACCAAACGTACCAAGAAGGAATCCGACGCCAGCAACGCTGCGAGGCTCGACCACGCCGAAGTAGGCGCTAACCAAGCCAGTCAGGTAATGGGCGCACACTGCACCCGAGAAAATAAAGATGAACCATGCTTTCCGGTCAACCAGATCCTCACGGTGCCACCAACTTGCGGCGACGGCACCCAGGAGCCCGGCGAACGCCCAACTGAGCCAATCGATCAGGCGATGAATTAATTCCATGCGCTCGACCTCTCAGTTGCATGAGTGAATAAAAAAGACGCCGTGTGAGGCGCCAAACGCTGGGGAACAGCGGAGCAGGTCAGCCCCAAGCAGCACTCCCGGCTCAGGGCAACGGGTGTGGTGGAGCTGAAAACGAAAAAGCCCCGCACAGTGGCGAGGCTTTGAATGGGTGCAGATGGCCAGGACTCGAACCTGGGATTAACCAATACTGTGCAAACAGTACCAGTGCGGTTTACCTCTCAACGGATTAACCCGTGTCGCTCACCTTCCATCATCTGCATAAAGCAAAAAGCCCGACACAGTGGCCGGGCTTTCTTCCTGCATCACCTACATACGCAAGTACGACAGGATGGGTGGATAATGGCTCAATGGTTCAGTCCATGTCAAGCGGCTTCTGTACCAATTAGCCCTTCATGATCAAGAATCTCTTGCGCCGCCTGCAAAGCATTATCAACTGCCGACTCCAAGCTCTTGCGGATGTCCCGACGCCACCGCTCTTGGGTCTTGATTGGGTGTGGCTCTTCAGACCAGTTGTCCATTTCGTACCAGCCTGCCGGCAAGACATTCGTCGATCGCTTACCTTCCACCCCTGGCAGCTTCGGCAGTGCCCAGGTAACCACGGCGCAGTGACGGAAACGCTCTGGAGCTGGCGACTGTATGGCTCGCGTCAGCTCGGAAATGGCCGCATACTTACGGTCAGTGTGCGTGGAGAACTTCGCTACCAGGGCGCGCCACTGCGAGGCTTCCAGCCCCTTGTGAAGACGACCAAAAACCCAGCAGTCCGTGAGAAAAGCGGCTTCTTTCCCGACAATCTCTCCCTTCTGCTTGGCGCACTGGACCTTCGGCTCGAAATCGCAACCGCCGGCCGAGTTGATGGTCTCGGCAGCCAGGGCGCGGACAACAGCGGATACCACGTTGCGATAGCTCATGCTGCCACCTCTTTCAACATATCTGGGCTTACGGTGTGACGGGATACTTCGCCAAACTCGGAGTGCATGACGATGCACTTCATGTTCTGCTGGGCGCGGTAGCCACCGAAGGCGGCATAGGCGTCTTTGGCGGTCAGTGTGTTGAACGACTCGACCGTAACCCCGGCGTACTCCTTGACGCTCTGATGGTGGACGTGACCCAAGTACCAATAGCGGAACTTGGTACGGCCCCAGGCTTCGGACTGGTCGGCAGCCATGACACCCGGAAGGCGTTCAGACTTGCAGGTGTGGCCGTGGTGGGTGCCGATCAGCACCTTGCCGTGCTCGATGTAGTGGAAGGCCGACGGCGCGCGGTCGATGATTACGCGCGGCTCGTTCTCGTAGGTGTGGCGCAGGGCTACTGACATCCAGAGGGCGCCCGTGTCGTCATGGTTACCCACCACGTTGATCACGCGGACGCTGGCGTGCTTCTGGAGAGCCGATGCGATGCACTGGCGCATCACCTTCATGCCCACACTGATCATCTTGGCGTAGCGGCCGTCCAGATCCATGATGTGGCCGGATCTTGAGGTAGTGCCATCCATGTTATCTGCGTGGAACCAGTCGCCCAAGTTGATGATTACTGCCTGTTCTGCTGCCGGAGCCAGGTTTACCAGTGCTGCCATGGCGCCGCACTGCACCCGGACGGCCTCGGTCATGTCCCAACTGTCACCCTGTGTTTCGGCCCCCCACGCTCGCATTCCGATGTGGGCGTCACCAATTGGGTAAACAGCCATCAAGTGCGCGAGGGTCGAAATAGGCCCTCTGACTGGATCAATCTGTGGCAGGTCCTGGGACATCGCCTCACAGGCCGCAACCATCATCTCGTGCTGGCGCTCGTGGTCAACTGCCGTCTTCACCCATTGAAGTACAGGCTCCTTGACGCCCTCCTTGTACAGGCTGGACGTTCCCTTGAGGCGGAATCCATCCGGGACTATGTGCACCATGTCGTGGTCAGGGCTCCAGCCTTTACGAACCATTGCAGCTTTGCGCGCCCAAAGGCTGCGCTCGTGCATGCCGAAGTGCGCCGCCGCTTGGGCAACGGTCATTGTCTTGAGCGCTTCAATGATCTGCTCGTCTGTTGCTTTGGCTGCGGTCATTGGGCGTCTCCGGCGATGGTGTAATGCGTTGGGTTCTTGTCTTCGTGCAGGGCCTTGAGGCGCGCCACGTGAGGCGTAAGCGAATTGATCAGGCCTCGGTAGCCGCCAGGGTGCATGCGGTCGTCGTTGAGCTTCCCGGCTGCCTCTGCGTCGACAATGATGGCCAGGCATGCGAGCGCGTGGGCCAGGTGAGGAAGCCCGCTATCAGGATCGACTGCCTCCCCTTCGAACCATGCATTGAGGTGGCGGCTGGCGGCGTCGTAGTAGATCGAGGCGCGGATACCGACGGCCCGGAAGTTGGATCGGCCATATTTGAGCATCCCGTCGAGTAAGCCCAGGCTGCCAAGCGCCGTGGCAGTAACCGGCCAGAGGTGCAATGGCAATTTTCCGCTGCCAATCAGGTCTTTAGGGTTGGAAGGCTTCAATTCGCTCATGCTGCCAACTCCGATGCGTGGATGATCTGCATGCTAAGGCGCTCGGCGACGAGCACTTCCAGCTGTGCACCCTTCGAGTTTTCCCATCCCGGCAGGAGGTAGATGGCCCCGCACGTACCGATCTTGGTCAGGTCATACGCTAGGTAGTCGGCCCATTCAGCCCCTTCAATGATTCCGTGCTCTGCTGGGTTCTCAACAATCCAGCCTGCCCAGCGAAGGCGGTCGGCGGCAGCATTGAACGCCGGGAAGTTGAAGTCCTCGATTCCAGTCATGGGGCCAGCAACGTAGATACGGTTTGCGCGCTCGCTGCGCAGCGTTACGCCTGCTTTAACTTCGCTCATGCTGCTTTCCCCACCTTCTGGTTGTTCAGATGTTCAACACACGCTGCCTTGGCTTTGTCCTGGTCCTTGCAGGAGTGGATGATCCTCCCCTTCGGGCACCGGCAGACGTACGCGAATCCAGACTCCAGCGCGTACCGGCTGAGTAGGTAACCCTCGCCAGAGGACATGCAGTTCTTGCTGATGGCTTTCCAGTTCATGGACGACGCTCCTCTTCGATGCTTTCCGCATGTGCGATCAGGTAAGCCCGAAGCTCTTCACGATTCAGCCCGCGAGGCAGCGTGTAACGGGGTCCTTTAAGGGCCTCTTTAATGCGCTCAATATCGAAACTGACGAAAGGCTCACCGTAGGATTTCCGAGCGCTCCACCAGTTGATGACGTAGCCTTCCAGGAAGAACCAGGAGATGCAGAACAGCGTGGTTACTGTGCAGGTGATGGTCATGCTGCAGATCTCCTGAGTTCACGGGTTTTAGCGCGGTATTCGGCGGTGATGGCTTTCAGGTCTTCGATCGTGTAGCGCTTGGGCTCGTGAGGGCCCTCAAGCCATTCAACGAGCTCGGCGCCGATCCGTTTCACAAGTTCGATGCGGTACTCAACGATTGAGCCGGACTTGCCCATGTTGCAGTTGCGATTGCATTGCAAATGAACGTTGAGCGGTTCAAAGCGGAGCTCTGGGCAGGAAGCAACGGTGCGATAGTGTCCGGCCGCATACTGGACGTTTGCCGTCGTGCCGCACGAGATGCATGGCTTCCCCGCGTCCCTGGCGCGCACCCAGGCGTTGAAAGCGGTTTGGCAGTCGTGCATGTGGTCGGCTTTACGCTTTACGCGCTCCTTGGCCGCTCTCAGCTCCTTCCTGCCTACATCTGCAAGAGCCTTGCGGGCTTTGTCAGCGTTCACGTCCTTGATGGCAAGACCACACTTGGGGCTGCATACGGCTTGACCCAGGCGTTGAGCGACGAACTTCTCGCCGCATGCTGGGTTTTTGCAGGTCTTGGGGCGGGGCTGTTTGGCTAGGAGGCTCATACGGCATCCTCCTGAGAGGCGATTCGCTCAAAATGGAAAACCACCTCCGCACCAGTTTCTTGAATCAGTCCGTATGCCTTCGCTATCCGATAAATAGGGTGGTAGCTGTTCAGGCTTTTGATATGCCCGGAAAGCCATGCTCTCCAACCCTCAAGACTCATGCCGCCCTTGCTGATGTTGCAAGGCGGGCACGCCGGGTTCATGTTCTCGACATGGTCAAGGTGCGGCTTAAGAGCCTTTCCAGATACAAGCTTCCATGTACCGTTCGGGTTGCGCTTGGATAGAAGCTCGCGCACGACGGGTTCAACATGATCGGCATGCCGTCTATCTGGAAGGTCGCAGCCGCAGTAGGCGCATCGGCCATCAAACTTCTCGCGCAGATCCGCGCGCTGTTTCTTGGTCAGCTTCATGCCGCCACCTCACCCAGCAGATCAGTGAACACCACACCCTTGGCGCTGAACTCGGCCACGATCTGGTCCGTGTACGCGATGCCTTGGGCGCGATTGAACAGGCGGGTTACCGGGAAGCCGTCCGGGCCAAAGATCGAGCAAGGCCCCATGAGTTCGATCTTGGTCTCGTAGTCCAGGTGCAGGAACATCCGGTTCCAGCCATTGCGGAAGTCGGCGTCGGCATTGCGCATGATCGGCACGCCGAAGTGAAGCTTGCAGTACTTGCGGGCGTCCTCCACGTCACCGATGTGAGTCATCTGGGCGATTCGCTGGTAAAGCGCCCACCACAATGCGTTTTGATCCAGTGTCCGATCCTTGCCTGGGCGCATTGACACCACCACGAACTTGCTCTGGCGGTACATGGCTGTCAGGGCGGTGATGGCCTCGGAGAGCTTGGTGGCGCTGTTGACGGAGATCTTATCCACGGCGCACCCCCAGCTTCCGCACGTCATCCAGCGCCTTGCACGGAGCGCACAGCGTCACCCCCGGAATAGCCACACGACGGCCTTCCGGAATCACATCACCGCAATCCACGCACTCTGTGGCGCTTATTCCGGTGTAGCGAGGGATCTGGGATAGGGACCGATTCAGGGCCTCTTCGATTACTACGTCGGCGTCATCGCAGATGTCGCTCATGTCCGTTGCTCCAATTCCTGGGCTTGCTTGATCAGTAGTGCGCGGCGATCCGCCAATTCGTTGGCTGCTTCAATCCGCATTTCGAGCTTCCGTTCTTCGCTGGCCTTGCGCATTTCGAGCATCGAGTTCTTCACGATCTCGAGCTTTGCACGCAGCGCCGGCTTTGGCTGGGTGACGGTGCCGGTGAGCAATCCAGCAATGGCGCGACCATCCTCGGTTACCGGAGCAACGCTCAGGTCAGCTAGGTATTTCTGGCCGTGCTCGCGGGGGATGCGCTTCAGCTCCATGGCCTTGGTTACCGCCTGGATTCTGCGGTTGGCGTCAAAGCCCACAGAGACGTGCCAGTTGACAGGCTTGGCATCCTCTCGGGATTGGCCGACAAACCGCTCATAGGCGCTGATGAAGGCCATCCTGGCGCCAATCTTGTCCCCGGCATCGAGCACAGGCTTGGCAGCGGCCAGGGCCAACTGGATTTCATCGGTCAGAACCACGGTTTCGTATTCGTCGTTGGTGGTCATGGCGATGGCCCAGGCTTCGTCCTTGCCGGGGCGGCCGTCGGCGGCCTGTACGCGCTGGAGGATCGCGGCCAGGGTCAATTTTCCAGTGACTTCGCGGCGACAGGCCCACAGTGCGTTGGCAATCACGTCCATAGGGTGTTCGGCCAGATCCTCGGCCATCAGCTTGGCGGCGGGGGCGCTCAGGGTTTGCCCAAGAGTTTCAGCAGTGGCGCAGATGGCCATGCTCAGCTCAGCGGTTTCGGCGTAGGAAAGCATTGGGCGCACCTCCTTCGAGAATGCTGCGGCTGGCTTCCTGGGCGGCGCTGATGTTGGCCTGAGTGTTCTCCATCTGGCGGGCGGTCACGGCGTTTACCTGGCGCCCGGTGAGCCACTGGGTTCGGATACCCTCGGCGCGCGAGACCAGCAGGCCCAGTTCGTGAGAGCTGCGGATGAAGAACGAGTCGTTGATGGTCACGTAGAACATCGCGACCTGCGGCGCCTCTTCAGCCCCAAGGCGTTGAACAAGCTGAGCTACCTGGGCATTCACCTTCGCGTTGCGAACCGGTTCGACGCCATAGCGCTCAAGGTAAGCAATCGTGTAGGCGTCCCAGGTGTTGGTGTTGGCGATCTGGGCTTCAGTCTTCTGCCGTGGAGCTTTTGGCTTCAGGACCTTCACGTTCGACGCCGCCCGAGCGGAAGCGACTGGCAAGAGTTCTTGATCTTCGATCGGAAGAGCGGGAATCAGGAATCCAGAATCAGAAGAGAGGGAATCAAGAGAGAGGGAATCAGCCGGGAAAGAACTGTTCTCGCATGGTGCTTGCCCGGTGCTTTCCTCATACCAGTCTGGTGCAGACTCGAAAACCTCAGCAGGAATGGTGCTTTGAGCCTCTTTAACGTGAGGGTTTTGGTGCTTTGCCCAGCTAACAATCTGGATTGCTCGGCAGCCATTGGCGACATAGCGGCGAATAAAGCCATACGACTCCAGGCCATTCAGCATGAACTCGATGTCAACGTTGTCAGCCGGGAATAGGGCCATTTTCAGGCGGCGCGGACGATCTTCCAGCCGCCCTTCCCGATCAGCCTCGGTCCACATGCCAATGAAGAGTAAACGAGTGGCAAAGTCGAGCTCGGCCAGGTGTTCGTTCGAGAAGAACCCCGGTTTTATGTTTCTGGATCGGGCCATCATGGACGTCCTTTGCCAATAAGCTTGGCAAGCTCGAGGAAGCGATCGACGTACCAATGCGGCGCGGTCTCGCGTGGATTATTGGGGCTGGTCAGGTTCTTGCCGTATCGAAGTCCCTTATCAGTCACCGACCAGAAGTCGACGACACCGCGCTTGGTGCTGTTGCGCTGGCACTTCTTGATAAAGCCGTTGGCGGCCAACAAACGATTGAAGGCCGCGGCCGTGCTGGCTATCCCGTTTTCTTTTATGAGATCGGTGATGGGCTTGGTTTCCATCGATGATCCGCCAGTAGCGTCTGGAGCGGCGTCGATGGCATAGCCAGGGAGGAATTTCGCATCCAGTCCGTTATTAGCGGCGATCTGCGCAAGCATCATCATTTTGCTGGAGGGTGCCGGCTTCAGTAGGCGATCGAAGCATTCCAGGATGGCGAGTTCGCCAATGACCTTGGAGTTGTTCGTGTCCTGGGCGGTGTAAGAGCCGGTCTTCCGAATGGTCGGCAGCACCTGACCCACCACCCACTCTTCGAACTGTTCAGCGGCCGGAAGCTTGGACTTCATCACCAGGCGGTAGAGATCGCGTTCGGGGATAATTTGCACTGCGCGGACCTGGCCTCCCATTTCGGTATGGCAGGTACTGACCGCTTTGCAGTGGACATTGATCGCCTTCGACGTGTTGGAGTAGCCGAGGGCTTCGGCGATGTCCTTGGCGATGAACCAGGGCTCCCCGTGACCGTCGTCAATTACGCGGACAGGGAAACCGTGGAAGTCGAAAGGAGTCACTGGCTTAATCCGCGCCACGTTTTCTGATTGCGAAAAACGTGGCGCGGGATTATTCAGGGCCTGTACATCGGTGTTAGACGTATGCATAATCAGCTCCACGTTGATACAGTTTTTGCAAGTGCTGTAAAAAGAGCCGGGATTGCGCCCCGGCTTTTTTGTGCCTGCGATTTGGGTTTATGGGTTGGGGTCTTCATCAGTCCCTCCTTTTTCAGGCCCTATTCCGGCCTTCGGCGGGTCACGCCTTGTTGTTGGTAGATGCCGGATCTTTCCAGCCCCTTTTGGCCTGGTCTTCTCGAAAAAGCGTTCTGCTCCAAGCTTTGCGGCGTACTCGTCAGGGGTCATCCCTGCCGCTGCTGCCAACCGTTCAAGCTTTTCGTAGAGGCGCCCATCGATCCCGTGGCAGATCGTGGTTTCAGGCATATAGCCTCCTTAAGGGCCTTCAGGCCTGCATGTGTTTCCCGTTAACATCCAGTTCAACGATGCTTTCCAGCTTTTCCTCGACGCACATGCGAACGAAAACCGCGAGCTGGAGCTTGTGCAACCGCGCAACAGCCTTCAGCGCCTCGTAGGTTTCGTCGTCATAGCGGGACTTGATCTCCCGGTCTTTAAGGTGACGCGTGTCGTGATATGCCATTGGTGAGGCTCCTTTAGTGGGTGCATGCAAGGTGGTTAAGCGGCAGAAAGGGATTCGACCGGATATAAATCAGGCCGAAGCTCATGGCGGGATATGCCAGTAGCTTTTTCGATAGGAAGTGCCTGACGTGCGGGAACACCCCTGACCTTCCAGTAGGAGACCGCCATAGGGGTCACGCCAAGAAGCTCGGCAAGGGCTTTGCCCGATCCGGCCGCAAGGATTGCGCGCTCAAGAGGTGTGGGTTTCATAAACAATTCCGCCGTCGGCGAGTAAACACCAGTCAACGATACGTTTATTTAATAAACAACACAACCCCGGTAAACTCTGTGTTTATGACTAATGAACATTCTGGCGACCGGCTACGGCGGTTTATGGCCGAGCAAGGCCTTACCGCAAAGCAGGTCGCTGAAACCCTTGAGGTTTCACCGCAGACTTTAAATAACTGGTTTAACCGGGGGCTCCCAGCACGCGCCATTTATCAGGCAGCTCTAAAGCTGTTTGTGGGCCAGCACTGGCTAACCACGGGGGAGCCTGACCCGTCTGGCCGATCCGACCCTCCAGTTCCGCCAGCCGCCGACTCGAACGCATCTTTGGATGGCCCTTTCGATGTCTGGGATGACGACACTCCCCTGGAAAATGATGAGGTGTACGTGCCCTTCTTAAAGGAGGTGGAGTTATCGGCCGGTAGCGGCAGGACGGTCGTCGAGCAATCCCACAAGCAAAGACTTCGATTTGGGAAGATGACTCTGCGGCGCCAGAATGTTCAGCCTAGCGAGGCAGTATGCGTGACCGTCAGCGGGAACAGCATGGAGCCGGTTTTGCCGAACGGCAGCACGGTAGGAGTTGACCAGGGGTCAACATCCGTCATTGATGGGAAAATGTACGCGCTGAACCATGGCGGCCAGCTTCGGGTGAAGATTCTTTATAGGATGCCGATGGGTGGCTTGCGCCTGCGCAGCTATAACCGTGACGAGCATCCCGACGAAGAGTACACAGCTCAGCAGATGATGGAGAACGAGCTTGTCGTTCTTGGAAGGGTTTTTTGGTATTCGGTCCTGGTGTAGCCGAAGCATCCGCGCATACAACCAAACCAAATCAGTAGCCACACCACAACTAAGCCCGGCCCAGCGCCGGGCTTCTTGTATCCGCCATCCTTGCATTACCCCCTTCCCCTCGCAGGCATCGACCTGCGCCGAATAGCACGACCTGCTGATTTGTAGTCGACCTGCTGCCCGCCGCTGAGCGGGCTTTTTTGTGCCTGCGATAAACACAAATAAACAAATAGTGTTGACGTGCTTATAAACGTGTTGTTTACTAGGCCCATCGAGTCACCCAACAGGGACTCGCCAGGGCCTCACAGCTCGCCGCTCTTTAACAACATGAAGACGTGTCACCCGGCGCCAGAGTTCTTTTCCTGACAGTGGCCATAAGCCTGGGTGAACAGTACGAAACACAGCCTGCTTCCGTGATCGGGATTCGACACGCAAGGTTTGCTGAGCAAGACCACAGATTTCCTCGATGACCTTGGAGACAGGGTCATCCGGGAAACCAACCGGGAGTCACAGCAATGAAAATCACACTTAGTCATTACCAGCTCAAAGAGCTGCTCGAGATGAGCGAGTCCAGCTGCGACCCAGAATGCTACGACGCGATTGTCATCCAGGTGGGCGATGACACAGCACACAGCGGACCGGGGCTTTACGCATGGTTCGATGAATGTCCAGAAGAAGGTGCTTCCTACATCGGTGACGATGCAGAAGACCAAGAGCGCGCCAACCGTATTGGCGAAGAGAGAGAAAACGCTAAGAGCGCAGCCTGAAGCATCCTCCTGCGCATTCACAGAGTGCGCAGCGGGATGCGGATGAGTACACACGGCGCAACGCCGCCCCCTGCATCACCAGTGCTTACGAACCACCCCGGCCTGACTCCAGCAGAGTGACCGGGTACAGATGGCTCCCTGCTGATTCAGGTAGCCATCTGGTTTCACAAATGCCTCTAGACCCCCTGGAGGTATTTGGAAGCCCATTCCCATCCGGAGTAACAGCATGAACGCCAAGAAATGCAAAGCCATCCGCCAGCTGCTGAAATCAGAAGGCGTTGATGTGAAAGAAACTTCCTATGTCGGCAGCGGCACTCGCGACAAGTTTGGGACCTCCCGGATTCTGAGGCTAGGCGTTGCGCAATGTCAGCTAAAACAGTGCGGCCGTCTCGCCGATAAGAACGCCAAGCGCGTAGCTGCAGCTGCCCTGTAACCCTCTCCTTGCACGTCCGCCAGACGAAAATTGGCCCGATCCTTTCCTTGGGGAGACTCGTATAGGGAGAGGCTGCATCGGAGTGTGATCTGTACCCCATTAAGCGTTAAGCCCGTAGCCGGGAGATGCCGAGAGACTGGGTGAGGCGGCAGGCGGCCCTTGCAGATCACACTCCGATGCAGATGAGTGCCCAGGCTGATGGGCAGCGTGAACGATCGGGTGGCCTCTTGCTAGCCAAGATCACACCCGCGTTAGGCGCGAAAGGAAACAAGTGAACCCTTGTACGCGCTGGAGGGTAGCCGCCAGCAACCCGGAGATCAGCACCGGGCATCTGCATCACTATTTCGGCGAAAGCCACAACGAAAGCGGGTCCTTTTGTAGTTTGGGAGCGTGCTTTACGCCTGGAAACTGCCTCCTAACACCTTGAGTAGCCGGTGTGACAGCTCGGAAAGACGAGCATCCATTCCATAGGTGGCCACTGCCTTCCCAGTGAGCGAATAGCGGAGGGCAATCATCATGGACTAGCCAATAGCTGCCCGACGCCTCATGCGCCCGGCAGGCTTGTACGTAAAGAGGGAAAAGCCCGGTTTCGACTGGGCTTTTTTACGCGCCGACTTACCAGATCGGAGTCGTAAATGAAAATAAGCAGCACCTACGTTGTTTCTTTGCTCCGTTACGATCCTACCGACGGCGCTATGTACTGGAATCCCAGGCAGGCACATCAAGTCAACCACCCCGAACTGCTTGATCTCTGGAACAGAAAGTACGCTGGAAAGCGAGCGGGCACGTCGAACAGAGACGGCTACGAAGTGATACGGGTGGGCGGAGATCAGTTTCGCACCAACCGGCTAGTTTGGGAGTTGCATCACGGGTCTATCCCGGATGGCATGCAGATAGATCACATAAATGGTGATCGCCGGGACAACCGTGCCGCCAACCTGCGCGCCGTAACAGCTGCCGAAAACAACAAGAACATGCGGCTTTCGCACCGCAACACCAGCGGGATTCACGGTGTCTTTTTCGTCCACTGCGACCAAAGATTCCAAGCCCACATAGTCGTCGATAGGAAGCATATCTACCTCGGCTATCACAAAACCCTAATTGACGCGGTGGCTGCCCGAAAGTCGGCAGAGCTTCGCCATGGGTTCCACCCAAATCACGGACGTTGAGCCACCGCCTAACCGGGCGAACCAACGAATGGAGAGAGTCATGGAATCGAAGATCGCTCCAGATCCTCTGACGGCGCTGTCTTCTGCCGTCGATAACGCAGAACAACGGGCGTTTGAAGATTGGCTACAGCGAACATCACCCAGCGGTGACTGCGACCAAGTCCACTCGCAGTGGCTTGATAGCAGCGACTTTGAAGATTTCTGCACCGAATGGGCTGAGCAGATTTTAGAAATCTCGGCCCGTTCCGCCTAACCCCAAAAACTGGAGGTCGCCATGAGCGATTGGATCAAGGTCAGCGACAAGCTGCCCGAGCTGGACACGCCTGTTTGGCTGCGAATGCCCGAGAACATCATGGTCGTCGGAGAACGAGGCTCCAGCACTGACGGCTGGATGTGGGCGGCCTGTTACGGGTTCTATTTCAACGCTATCGGCGAGTGGGACGCCAACGAAAGCGATGCCAGTGACGAATATGAGCCAACCCACTGGCAGCCACTTCCGCAACCGCCCACCGAATAACTTCAGCCTGGAGGCGACCATGACTTACGAAGTAATAGTTGAAGGGTACGTCCTCCAGGTGGAGGTGACGTATTGCGAGGAAGCTCTGCCAACCGAGTACAGGAATGGCAGCCGGGAACTGACGTTCGATGTGCTATCCGGGACCATGTACGACGGTGACGGCATTCCAATGGACGTGTGCCAGATGGAGCTGGCTGTGATTGCCGAGAGCAAGGAATACGTCCCGATGATCGAAAAGGCGCTGTGGCATGAGATTGACGCCCGCAAGCGCCGCTATGGGAGGTTGGCAGCATGAGCTATTCACCGCCATCACAGCACGATCTGGCCGTCGGCATGCTTGAGAGCTACATCGCCAACGTCATCGATCCAGATTGCAGCCCTATAGCCGTCAAGGCCTCGGCCAACACTGCAATCCTGATCTTCCGCACCCTTGGCGTGATCGACGCGGCTGAGGATGTCCACTACACCGAGCGCCTGCACCGTATCTACGAGCGCCGGCAAGGAGAGGCGCTGTGACTACTGCCAGACTACATGCCTTGAAAAATGGGCGCAGCCATGAGTTTAGTTTCAACTCCGACCCCAAGTGCCCGCACTGTGGCGAGGATTTCATCATTCAAAAGAATGAAGCATGGAGCTTGTATTCGGACGATGACCACCACGATGTTGAGTGCCCGAATTGCAGCCTAGAGTTCACCGTGGTGACCTACTGCCAGTACAAGTTCAGCACTGACGAGCAGGAGGATGAGGCATGACCATCATCGCCGGATCATTTGAAGGAATCGCCGAGGCCCTGAGAAATCAGGGCTTCTTGTTTCTGGTAGACGTTAAATGGATCGAGCAGCCTTGCAAGTGTGCGGGCCGCTGGACTTGCAAGGTGAGCGTATGAGTATCCCTGAAAAGATTTTGCAAGCTGGCTGCGATGCGTATGCAGCCACCTTCCTGAATGGCAATGGCTCGCTCGGTGATGGCATCGAGGCTGCTTACTTTGCCATCCATGAACATGATGACTGGGTGCGCGCCGGGCCGCCTGCCTGGACCGGCGAAGGCCTACCGCCTGTTGGGACGGTTTGTGAGATGCGCCGAACCGACTATGTAGATGTTGACTGGCAGAGAATTGAATTTCTTTGCGCCGGAAGCAAGAAGGCTTTCTTTAGGGATAGAGAGGGGCACGAGTGGTCTCGCCCATTAGGCGATCTCAAATTCCGTCCCATCCGTACTCCCGAGCAGATCGCGGCGGAAGAGCGTCGGGCTGCCATAAAGGAAATGATCGGACACATCGGCGGCTCCCGGCGCTGCGAGGCAGAAGTTCTGTATGACGCAGGCTACCGCAAGCAGGTTTCCGAATGACCTCCTACCAAAGAGCCAAGCGCTACTGCTTCTGGCGCGGGTCTGCCATAGCACTCGCATTCTTTACTTTCGTGATGGTGCTCGGCGCGCTCGCGGATCGAATCACTCAATAGGTAAGCCGCAATGACCGAATGGATCAAAGTCGAAGATCGCCTACCAAACCTTGAAGGCCTGCCAGATTACAACTGCCAGCAGTGCGTGATTGCAGTGGTTCGCAATCAAGTAAGGCCAATGTATTACGCCCGACAGATGTACAACAAGACAGAGAAGGGCCGCGAGCCGCGCTGGGAGGACATGCACGGTCGAATCGCATCAGCTCCAACCCATTGGCAGCCATTGCCAAATCTTCCTGATGACGTTTGTCCATTCTAAAAACCTCCAAAGCCACCCAATAACCCCCTTCAC
Source organism: Pseudomonas fluorescens (assembly GCF_900215245.1). Taxonomy (GTDB): domain Bacteria; phylum Pseudomonadota; class Gammaproteobacteria; order Pseudomonadales; family Pseudomonadaceae; genus Aquipseudomonas; species Aquipseudomonas fluorescens. Next base: position 3,957,490 of record NZ_LT907842.1, on the reverse strand, counting down.
AGCGCCCCTCTCCGGTGGCGCGGAGAACAATCGTGTCCAACGAATCGAAAACCCACTTCCGTAAGGCGTTCGACTCGCCCTACTTGAGCAGCGCCGATATCGTCGAGCCGACGATCCTGACCATTGCCCGCGTCTCGCTTGAGCCAGACAAGACCAAGAAAACGAAAGACGTGTTCAACACCGCGCACTTCGTGGAGCGCGAGCTGCGCCCAGGTGAGAAGCTCAAGCCGATGATCTTGAACGCCACCAACAGCAAAACCCTGCGCTCTCTGACGGGCTCACCGTTCATTGAGGACTGGGCAGGCTTCAAGGTGACCGTCTACGTCGACACGAACGTGAAGTTCGGCAAGGAGACGCTGGAGGGGCTTCGTATCAGTCAAAAGGCTCCAGTCATTGCTTGGCTGACGCCGGACAACGCCCGTAACTGGACGAATGCCAAGAACGCATATAAGCGCGACGGCAACCTAGATGGAGTTTTGGCCAGGATTTCTATGAGCGAAGAGCATCAGGCCCAGTTGAAGGAGGAATGCGCCAATGAATCGCGTGTGGCATGACGTTCCTCAAAACACCGAAGCGTGGCAAGCGTTAAGACTCGGCAAGGCAACCGCATCCAACTTTGGCTGCATCATGGCGAACGATGGCGCTGCATTTGGCGAGCCTGCCAAGAAGTACGCCCTGCAACTGGCGCTGGAACTTGCAACCGGCCGAAAGGCGGAGTTCAGCTTTTCGACGGACCACATGGAGCGTGGTCATGAGCAGGAACCAGTTGCCCGCATGCTCTACGAAGACGCTGAGTTCGTCACTGTCACAAACGGCGGCTTCTTTGACTGCGGCGATTACGGAGATTCGCCTGACGGGCGAGTTGGCAACAAAGGCCTGATCGAAATCAAGTCCGTCACCGCGGCAGTTCACTACGCAACCCTCAAGCGCGGATCGTTCGACCCGGCTTACCGCTGGCAGTTAGTCGGTCATCTCGACTGCGCAGATTGCGACTGGGTTGATTTCATCAGCTTCTGTTCTGAATTCCCCGACGCAAGCCAGCTAATTGTGTACCGATCGGACCGTGACGATTTCAAGGAAGAACTGAAAAGGCTGGCCGAGCGCCGCGCCAAGTTCCTTGAACTGGTCCAGACAACACTGAAAAGCATCCCGAGGTAGCGATCATGAGATGGGACGCCCACAAGGCTGCTGAGCCGGAAGTAGCAGCAGCCCTACCCCAGTACGTCGATGCCGGAATTCTTGCCGCCTCAAAGGCTCTCGGAAGGTCAACACGCTCAATTAATCGGATCGCGGCAGAGCATGGCTTCGAGTTCTCAACCTGCACCGCCAAGACGATGGAGTCTCGACGAAAAGCCAGGGCCTCATTGGTCACTCAGGTCCAGGCGCTGGCTGATTTAGGCGCCCACCAGGCAGAGATTTGTTCTGCCCTGAGTATCACCCGTGCCGAGCTTCGAGAGATCGCCGAGATTAATGACATCAATATCGACAATCGCACCAAAGGCCCAGCGCCTGCCTTCTTCGCGAAATCACCCAAGCAGGCCTGATCATGGCAGCCCAACCGAAAGAACGATCTGCAAAGACTGCGGCGAGGCGAAAGACTCGCGGCGAGGAAGAGTTGCGACTTCACACCATGGCCGGCACCCGCCAAGCCTTGGCTGACCTGATGGCCTGGCACGGCATCGAGGAACAGGGAGAGGCAATGACGCTGATGATTCACCATCTGCATGGCCTTGGCCCAGCGGGATCAGCGAAGTTCCTCGCGCCGCCGCGACACGAAACCTGCTTGAGCAAATCTGTGTTGCGAGATTTCCGGATGCAAAGCCTGCTGATGATTCGAAAAGACGGCGGCGACGAAATTATCGACCCAGAACAGCTGGAGGATCGCAATGAGCGGAAAATTTCGAGAATCAATTGATCTTGTGGGCCAGGATATCCTGAAGGAACGACTGGAATACGACCCTGATACCGGGATATTTAATTGGTTAATCCCACCTCCGCGCTCAGCTGTAGGAGACATCGCAGGACGAACTAACACCAATGGCTACCTCGAGGTCTGGCTTTTAAGTAAGCGTTACTTGCTCCACCGCCTTGCGTTTCTATACATGGATGGGGACCACCCTGCATCTGAAATAGACCATATAGATGGATGCCGCACAAACAACGCATGGTCGAACCTACGAAGAGTTTCTTCAGCAGAAAATTCCCGCAATAAAAAAATATTTTCTAACAACAGAAGCGGCGCATCTGGCGTTCACTACGACAGAAGTACTAGTGAGTGGGTTGCATCTATCCGATCCGGCGGAAAGCTAATCCGCATCGGCAGCTACGGACTGAAATTCTTTGCAAAGCAGGCAAGGCTTGCAGCTGAGAAGAAGTACGGCTTCCACGAAAATCACGGAAAGAGATAGCTCGCCTACGCCCGCGAATCGCTGCGCATCTGCCACGACGAATAAGGCGCCTGGAGAACCCCATGATCCGCCAATACCGATTCAGCGAGCTAATGGCTCGACTGACCAATGCTGAGTGAACGGCCATTCAAGATGGCCGAGGCAATTTTGTGTTTATGCCGGTTGCCTACAGAGGCAGGCGGTTGTGATTTCTGATTATTTGGAGGTGGGTCATGAGTGAAGTGAAACGGTATTGGGTTGAGTCACGCATGCTTGTTCAGGAAGGCTGGCACCACGATGACACAGAAGTGGTTCAGGCTTGGGCCTTAGACCGGGTAACCGCCGAGCGTGACGCGGCGCTGGGGCGTGAGGCTGCGTTGCGGGAAGAACTGGACGAAGCTCAGCGGGTACTCAGCTTTTCTGGCAACGAAGCGGACGCATACAGCACTGCGGCATTGCACGAAGATCTGGCAAGCGTCAACAGCGACAAAGAGGCCTACGCACAAAACGCGATTGACCTGCGCAAACGTGTCGACGCCCTGCAAGCCCTGCTGACCGCAGCGGATGAGGAACTTGATCGTGCGGGCGGCTACTACCTCAATAAGAATTCCGAGTGCTTGCAACTGCGCAAACGGGCGGATGCGCTTGAGGGGTTGTTGCGTGATTGGCTGAAAGACTTCGGACGCACTCACTGCGGCTTGCAGCGACTGAAGGAGCGCACGCAGGCCGCACTCAAGCCAGCAGATGGCCAGCGCAATCAGTGCGACGGTTGCCAGGCAGGTATCCCGGTCGTGAACGGTGCTCACCGCATGGGCAAGCCTGACCGCTATCCGGACACGATGAGCTGCACCGCCAAGCTGTACCAGCCATGAAAGCCCAACTCCCCGCCTACTGCTGGTGCCTGCTGGCACTGGCACAACTGATTTGCTGAGGTGATTTATGCGTGAGATTTGCGGAGTTGCTGCATGTTTTACCGGTGCTCTGCTTTCGGTGGTTGCCGGATGCGGAATGGTTTATTTCGTTGTTCACGTACTTTGAGGGCAAGCCATGACCACCACCCAAACGATTGACGGCGTGCCGCGTGAGCTTATTCAGTGGCTCGTTGATCATGAAGAATTTCTGGATTTCGGCGGACGTGAATTTGAGCTGCGCGCATTGCTGGAAGCCAAACCCAAGGCCGAGCCAGTAGCGTATTTGTGCAAGGCCAGCGGACTTAAATAGCTTCAGTACGGCGCTAAAGTTTCAGACCCTTGGCGCCCTGAAGAGGTAGAGCTAACGCCGCTCTACGCCGAGCCGCCCGCTCCGGTAGCGGTGGTGCTGCCTGAGCGAATCCAAGAAGCCGACGTAGAAACCCTGTTTCAAGAGGGCAAGCGTGTCGGCTGGAACGCATACGCAAACTGGCTGAAACGCCTCAACCCCTCTCTGTAACCCCTCCCCCTTCAAAGTCAGCCGCTATAGCGGCAAGGACACCCCCTATGTCTCAGATCGAAATATGGGAAGGACAACGCTTTGCCGCGCAAATGATTGAGCAGGCATCCCATCTGCCCAAGTGCATGTTTGACGGGCGCGGGCCGGTGGAAACGATGGCGAGCAATCTTGAAGTGGCATCGCAGGTGCGGCCGGCCGATTACGCGAAGGGAATGCTGCAGGTCATCGAGGTGGTTCGCCATGGCCTGCTATGACATCCACGAAAAGCGCGAGGACGGCAGCGTAGGCCGACTGCTCGACGTGATCGACCGAGTACCGGAGCGCAGGAAATCCGGCCTATTCATCGAATTCGACGGCGAGATGTTCCAGGTACTGACCGGCATCCGCAATTTTATCACTGTGACGACTGAGCGCTGGGCGCGGAAGTCGGGGAGGAAGGCATGATCGACCGTACCGAACTGAAACGATTGGCTGAGGAATTCCCGGCTGATCTGGATTGGGACAGCAATACCGAACCATTTTTCAATGGGCCATCTGGGGAATCGCTGGGTGGCGGCTCAACTGGGTTCTATTGCGTCTATGGTGCCCCCTTCGAAATTGATGGCGAACAATACGACGGGTATACGTACGTCGAAACCTGCAAGGTCGACTTCGCAAAATTCATGTGCGCTGCACGTGACGGTGTCCTGGCCCTGATCGCTGATAACGAGGCGCTGCGTAAAGAAGTTGCCCGACTCAAAAAGGACAACCTTGCACTGCTTGAAAACCCAGGTGACGCGCTATGAGCGATAAATTACTGAAACTTGTGAAACGACTTCATGACGCCGCTCTTGACCTGTATCACGAGCCTGTTCGCAGCCACGTACCAGTTGATCGATCAGACCTTAAAGAGATCGTCGAGGACTGGAGCCGACTCGTTAGCGAGAACCTAACCGAGCGCCTAGAGGTTGCCAGGCTCAAGGCTGAGATAGAGGCCATTCGCAAGGACAAGTCAGAGCCATGCGACGGCTGCTTCATGGCTGATGCAGAAGCTCAACGTACTGATGCTGAACGCTTCCAGTTCATTGCGAATGATGCCGAGTCTAGCCTTGAGCGCGCCTATGGCGATGACTGGCTTGCTATGGTGGATCAGCTTAGGTCAGCCGGAGTTCAACCATGACCACGCACCGAATCCAAGACAACACCGGACGCTGGCGCCGTGTCAGCAAGTCGACATCAATCCGAGGGAGCTACGTAAGCTTCTACCGTGGCGAGCCAAGCAGGCTTTGGCGGCCGGGTCAATTCAAGGCTGTGGAGGTGGTATGAATATTCCGAATGGTTACAAGCTGGTGCCAGTTGAGCCGACCGAGCATCAAATGAAAATTGCGCGAAGCATGACCATGCAGCAAGAGCAGATTGTTGGCGCTGAATATCGAGCCATGGTTAAGTCCGCCCCTACGCCGCCGCAACCCATCTACGACGAGGCGAAGGAGCGGGAGCGGTTTGAGGCCTACTGCGCAAAGGTTGGCCTTCCTATCGACACTCTCCCTTCTGGCGAGTACCTGATTCCAGCTACGCGGTTCATGTCTCAAGGCTGGCATGCCCGCGCCAAAGCTGGGGAGGATGAGTGATGGCCTTCAAGGGTTTTCATGCGAAGTACTGGTGGTTCCGTATCCGTGGTGGCTACGGCCTCCACTTCCGCTGGGTAAGCGATGGGTATAGCCCGCCCTTCAGCGAGCGCAATGGATACGAGCGAGTCCTGAAAATTGGTCGCCTCTGGATAAAGGTACTGAAGCCATGACCGACGAAGCCGAGATTGTGTTTGTGGACGGCCTGGGCAAGATGCTTGGCCGGACTGAAGCATCTGTCAGGGAAGGAATTCGCCGGGGCGTGCCGTGGCTGCCCAAGGGTTTCAAGATGGGCATTAGGCATTGCTGGCTGAAGGAGGATGTGCGGGAGTTTCTGCGGGCGTGCCGCGACGGGGAGAACAAGGCGCCGAAGGTCGGCCGGAAGCGGTTGCCGCCGCCGACCTTGCGGGGTGTGGCCTGATGCTGGGGCTATCCCAGCTTTTCAGCCAGATCGTTCGGGCAAAGGTGCGTGTAGCGGCGCAATACCGAAAGGGTGCGGTGCCCGGTGATGGATGCCACCTCCATCATCGCCAACCCGCGCTCGAACATCCGGCTGGTTGCCTCATGGCGCATATCGTGAAGGCGGAGGTCTTTGATCTTCGCTGCCTCACACGCCAGGGCGAAGTAGTTGCTCACGCTGTCCAGCTTCAAATGAAAGAACCTGCCGCCGTCAATCGGCGTCGGCAATCCATCCAAGAGTTCCACCGCCCGCTTTGACAGCGGAACGGATCGGCGCTCGCCGTTCTTCGTGTCTTCGAGGAATGCAACTCTCCCCCGAACTTGATCCTTTCGCAGCATGACCAGCTCAGACCGGCGCATTGCCGTCTCCACGGCCAGCTCTACGATTACTGGCAGCTCAGCATTGATCTCGCCTGCGTGCTTATAAAGTGCCTTGAGTTCGGCGGTGGTCGGCCGGCGCTCCCGCTGCTTGCTGCCCTTCGGCATGCGGATGGCGGTACACGGGTTCTTCAGGCCCTGAATCCCCCAGTCCTTTGACGCGACTGTATATAGGTGGCTGATCAGCGCCAGGTTCAGCCGGACGGTAGCCGTGGACTTACCGGACTTCAGCTCGGCATCGCGGTACGCAGCCATATCGCTGGAGCGGATCGCGGCCAGGGACTTATTCCCCCACTCCGACGATTGCCACTTCTTGGCGCGCACCTTCTCCTGGGCCGATCCTTTCTTCGCCTCGCTCACCTCGTTGACGTACCGCGTCATGGCTTCGGTGAGCGTTGTGCTCTCCGCTTCCCGCGTGTCAACGAATCGCGAACGTGACATATCACCCTCGATTTCGGCTGCCCATCTCTGGGCTTCTGCCTTAGTGTCGAAGGTTGCTGAAAGTGTCGGGTATCCTTTGCGACGGATCTGGGCTCGCCAGGCGTCACCGCGCTTCTCGTAATAGGCCATTTACGGATATTGAAGTGGGCTTGGGGGAATCGCAAGGAGAGCCAATCCCCCAAATTTCCCCCAATCTACAACCAAATGCAAAAAGGCCCCGAGGCTGTTAAGCGCTCGGAGCCTTTAAATATGGCGGAGAGATAGGGATTCGAACCCTAGGTACCGGTGAAGGTACAACGGATTTCGAATCCGTCCCATTCGGCCACTCTGGCATCTCTCCAACGGCGCGCATCATAACAGTGTGTTTCGCGGAAGCAAACCCCAAAAGCGATTTTTTTCCGTTCTATCAGATGCTTGCGTCGATTAAAGCGGAACGCCGAGGCGCTTGGCGACTTCTTCGTAGGCTTCGATAACGTCACCGAGGCCCTGGCGGAAGCGGTCTTTGTCCATCTTCTTCTTGGTGTCCTTGTCCCACAGACGGCAGCCGTCCGGGCTGAATTCGTCGCCCAGGACGATGGAGCCGTCGTGGAACACACCGAATTCCAGTTTGAAGTCGACCAGCAGCAGACCCGCGTCGTCGAACAGCTTGCTCAGCACGTCGTTGACCTTGAGGGACAACTCCTTCATGCGCGCCAGTTGCTCAGCGGTGCCCCAACCGAATGCCACGACGTGGGATTCGTTGATGAACGGGTCGCCCTTGGCGTCGTCCTTCAGGAACAGCTCGAAGGTGTAAGGGTTGAGCTTGAGGCCCTCCTCTACGCCCAGGCGCTTGACCAGGCTGCCGGCGGCGTAGTTACGCACGACGCATTCGACCGGGATCATGTCCAGCTTCTTCACCAGGCACTCGTTGTCGCCCAGCAGTTTGTCGAATTGGGTCGGAATGCCGGCCGCTTCGAGTTTCTGCATGATGAAGGCGTTGAACTTGTTGTTCACCATGCCTTTGCGATCAAGTTGTTCGATGCGCTTGCCGTCGAACGCCGAGGTGTCGTTACGAAACAGCAGGATCAGGCGGTTGGCGTCGTCGGTCTTGTACACCGACTTGGCTTTGCCGCGGTAGAGTTCTTCACGTTTTTCCATGATGGGCTCCGCTTGCTAAATGGTGGGCTAGGCGATGTGTCGCCAGTCGAGCCCTGAATCTTGATCGGCCAGTTGCAGCCAGTCCGGGTCGCACCCGAGGGTGTCGACAAAACATTGCCGGGCCAGCTGCGGCAGGTTGTTCTTGCTGCTCAGGTGGGCCAGGACCAGGTGTTGCAAGTCTTGCCAGCCCAACTCATACACCAGGTACGCCGCCTGGTGGTTGTTCAAATGTCCCAGCTCGCCGCCCACCCGTTGCTTGAGAAAGTACGGGTAATGACCACGTGCCAGCAGGTCTCGGCAGTGGTTGGACTCGATCATCAATGCATCCAGGTCACGGTAACCGTCCAGTACCTTTGAGCAGTAGGAACCCAGGTCGGTGAGCACGCCGAAACGCCGCTCACCGTCACTGAATACATACTGCGTCGGCTCCTGGGCGTCATGCGCTACGGCAATCACACTGATGCTCAACGCACCAATCTGCAGCGTCTCGCCACCGGCCAGGAAACCTGCAGGTTCTATGGGTTTGCGCATCCCGCGCAAGGTGCCGCGACTCAGGTACACCGGAAGATTGTAGCGCCGAGACAGCAAACCCACGCCATGCACGTGGTCGGCATGTTCGTGGGTCACCAGAATCGCGCTCAGCTGCGCGGGGTTTACCCCCAGGCGCAGCAGGCGCCGCTCGGATTCCCGCAGGGAGAAACCACAATCCACCAGCACGTACGTGTCGTCATGAGCGACCAGCGTGCCGTTCCCTTGGCTACCGCTGCCGAGAACGGCAAAGCGCATCGGATCAGCCCAGGTTGTCCTGAATCACGCCCAACACTTTGCGTGCTGTTTCAGCAGGCGCAACGGTGTTGATGTTCTTCTCGACAGTGACTTGCACGCTCTCGCCAACCTTGCTCAGGCGAACCTGGTAACGCTCGGCGCGGGTCTCGATCTCTTCCTTGGTCGGCTTGCTGCCGAACAACTTGCCGAAGAAGCCTGGCTCGTCGTCTTTCTTCTCGGCCTTTTCAGCCACGTTGATGTAGTACAGGCCCAGGCTGCGGTTGATGTCTTCAACGCGCCAAGGACCTTGCTCCAACGCACGGCCAACACTGGCCCAGGCGCGGTCGAGGTCTTCACCCAGGGTCAGCACCACGTTGCCGCTGCCGTCTTCGGTGAGGCTGACGCGGTTGGGCGTGTCAAAGTTACCGGCGGCGAGCAGGGAGACCGAACCGCCCTTCTCGGAGATACGGCTCATGCTGGCCAGCATCTCGTCGACCAGCGCGGCGTCAACGCCCATGTTGACCGAACGCGGGGTGAAATCGACGTTGGCAGTACTGCCGGCCGGGCGCTCGGCGCTGACCACGTAGACTTCACTGGTATTGCGTTGCACGCCGGGCTCGATACGCACACGCACACGGGCTTCGCTGTCGGCGGCTACACCACCGGCCTGCAGGCGCTTGGCCATGCTGGCGGACAGTTCGCTGCCGTGCTGCCACGCCGTGGTGAACTCACCGGTCTGCGGACGCTGCTGATCAATGCGGAAACCGTTGTCCTGGAAAAACTGCACCGCCACCGGCCAGACTTCGGCAGGTGGGCGCTGAGCGACGATCCAGCGGTTGTCGCCGCTCTTCTGCAGGCTGTAGTCACTGGCGTCAGCCACGGCCGAGATCGGCTGTGGACGTGGCACCACGTACTCACCCTTGGTGGTGTCGTCAGCGACGTTGCGCGGGATCGGCAGCAACGGGTCAAGGCGCTTGGCGACATTGACGTCAGGCGGCAGTTGCATCGGTTTGGTTGCTTGTGCTTCCAGGTAATCGCTACCGCGGTCACGGAAGTAACCATCCGGGCCCCAAATCCAACCGCAGCCGCTGGTGCTGGAGATAATCAAGGCAAGTGCGGAAAGTCCGGCCAATCGCTTCATGCGTAGTGCTTCCTCAATTAAACCAGGACGCCGGACTGGCGCAGGGCCTGTCGCAGCGGTTCGTGACAGGCTTCGCTGAGCCGGGTGAGCGGCAGACGGATACCGTCCGGCATCAAGCCCATTTCAAACAGCGCCCATTTCACGGGAATAGGGTTGGATTCGATAAAGAGTGTTTTGTTGAGCGGCATCAGCTTCTCGTGGATCGCACGCGCCTTGACAGCATCACCGGCGATGGCCGCGGCGCACATGTCGCTCATGGCACGCGGGGCAACATTGGCGGTCACCGAGATGTTGCCTTTGCCACCCAGCAGGATCAGTTCGACCGCCGTGGCGTCGTCACCGGAATACACCAGGAAGTCGCTGCTTACGCCAGCCAGGATGTCCTTGGCGCGCTGCAGGTCGCCGGTGGCTTCCTTGATACCGATGATGTTCGGTACGGTGGACAGGCGGATCACGGTCTCGGCCTTCATGTCACAGGCAGTACGGCCGGGCACGTTGTAGAGGATCTGCGGGATATCAACGGCTTCGGCAATGGCGCGAAAGTGCTGGTACAGGCCTTCCTGGGTCGGCTTGTTGTAGTACGGGGTCACCAGCAGGCAAGCATCGGCGCCGGCTTTCTTGGCGTTCTTGGTCAGCTCGATCGCTTCACGCGTCGAGTTGGCGCCCGTACCGGCGATCACGGCGATACGACCCGCGACGCGCTTGACCACGAACTCGATCACCTGAATGTGTTCTTCCACATCAAGGGTGGCCGATTCACCTGTGGTGCCGACCGCCACAATGGCGTTGGTGCCCTCTTGCAGGTGGAAGTCCACCAGTTTGCCCAGGCTATCCCAGTCGAGATGACCTTGTGCATCCATGGGTGTGACCAGTGCCACCATACTGCCCGCAATCATGCAACCGCTCCTGCCGGAAAAAGAGAGCCGTAATGGTACTGGCGCCAAGATGCTTGTACAAGCGAAGTACCGCCTGAGGATGCGTTCTGGATCAACTAAACGACGGGCAATGCCATCATTGAGCCAAAGCGTTGCGTGAAGCACGCTGAAATCAGACCGATCACGCAATGAAAACGCCACCTCCTATCCCTTGGCGACGCTTTTCGCTACCCTTCATGCTTTGATCGATACAGCCCTCACCGTATCGACCGCTCATCGTTTTAGGAAGGCTGCATGTCCACCCCCACAGTTCGCGAACAATTCCTTGTTATCAGTGCCCTCGGCGCCAACCCCATGGAGCTGACCAACGTCCTGTGCCGCGCCAGCCATGAAAACCGCTGCGCCGTTGTGACCTCGCGCCTGACCCGCCATGGCGAGTGCAGTGCGCTGGTGCTGCAGATTTCCGGCACCTGGGACGCCCTGGCGCGTCTGGAAACCGGCCTGCCGGGCCTGGCCAAGAAGCACGACTTCACCGTCAACGTGGTGCGCAGTGCTGCGCTGGAAAACCGCCCACAAGCCCTGCCTTATGTAGCGTACGTCAGCTCGGCCTACCGCTCGGACATCGTCAACGAGCTGTGCCAGTTCTTTATCGACCATAACGTCGAGCTGGAAAACCTGACCTGCGACACCTACCAGGCGCCACAAACCGGCGGCACCATGCTCAACGCAACGTTCACCGTGACCTTGCCGGCCGGCGTGCAGATCAGCTGGCTGCGCGACCAGTTCCTGGATTTCGCCGATGCCCTGAACCTCGATGCGCTGATCGAGCCGTGGCGCCCACAAAACCCAATGTAAGGAAGAACTCATGCCGGTAGCCATCGACAAACCCGTGGCCGATTTCGAAGCCCAGGCCACCAGCGGCCAGACCTTCAGCCTCGCTGCACTCAACGGCAAGCAGGTGGTGATTTACTTCTACCCGAAGGACAGCACCCCGGGCTGCACCACTGAAGGCCAGGGTTTCCGCGACCAGTACGCGGCGTTCAAGGCCGCCAACACCGAAGTGTTTGGCGTCTCGCGTGACAGCGTGAAGTCCCACGAGAACTTCAAGAGCAAGCAGGAATTTCCCTTTGAGCTGATCAGCGACAAGGACGAAGCGGTTTGCCAGCTGTTTGATGTGATCAAGCTGAAGAAGCTGTATGGCAAGGAATACCTGGGTGTTGATCGCAGCACGTTCCTGATCGACAAGGCTGGCGTGCTGCGTCAGGAATGGCGCGGTGTAAAGGTGCCGGGCCATGTGGACGCCGTGTTGGCGGCTGCGCAGGCGCTGGAAAAGGCTTGATGCGTGAGGGGCGAACACTGGCTGTTCGCCCCACGCGTTACAACAAAGGCGCAACCACCGGCTCTTTTCGCGGCCAGGCATCCAGCACGGCTTTGAACAACGTCGCCAGGGGAATCGCGAAGAATACGCCCCAGAATCCCCACAACCCACCGAACAACAACACCGCACAGATAATCGCCACCGGGTGCAGGTTGACGGCCTCGGAAAACAGCAGCGGCACCAGTACGTTGCCATCCAGGGTCTGAATAATGCCGTACACCGCCATCAGGTAGATGAACTGGTCACTCCAGCCCCACTGGAACAATGCGATCAACATCACCGGTACCGTCACCACCACCGCGCCGACATACGGCACCACCACCGACACGCCTACCAGCAACGCCAACAGCGCCGCGTAGTTCAGCCCAAGCGCAACAAATGCGATGTAGGTGACGCCCCCACAGATCACAATCTCGATCACTTTGCCGCGAATGTAGTTGGCGATCTGCCGGTTCATCTCTTCGGCCACGCGGGTAATGAGCGCGCGTTCACGCGGCAGGTAACCGCTGACCCAGCGGCCGATTATCGCGCGGTCCTTGAGGAAGAAAAACACCAGGATCGGCACCAGCACCAGGTAGATCATGATGTTGACCAGCAGCGGCAGGCTGGACAGGGAAAACGTCAGCGCCCATTGCCCGAATTTTCCGATCTCGCCACGCGCCACTTCAATGGCTTGCAGCACTTGTTCATCCGACACCAGGTGCGGGTAGCGTTCCGGCAACAACAGCAACAGTGACTGCCACTTGGCGAGCATCCCCGGCAATTCGTTGAACAGGGTGATCAACTGATGCCAGAGCAATGGCAACACCACCACGATAAACACCACCAGCAACCCCATGAACAAGGCGAACACCAGGCCCACCGCAACGCCACCCGGCAAGCGCAGACGCTCCAGGGTGGTGACCAGGCCCTGCATCAGGTAAGCCAGCACCATCCCGGCCAGCACTGGCGCCAGCATCCCGCCCAAGGTGAGCACGGCCGTAAAGGCCAGGAACAGCAGGACCGCCAGCACCACGGCTTCTTCGTCGGAGAAGTAGCGCTGAATCCAGTCTCGTAACACTTTGAACATCAATCAACCTCGGATGATGGGGGCAAACGGCTCAGGCCTTGCGCAACCAGTAACGGTACACACCGGCGGCGTCTTCTTCGTGCACTAAAGTATGCCCGGCCAACTTGGCGAAGGTCCGGAAATCGCGCTGGGAGCCAGCGTCCGTGGCGATGACCTTAAGCACGGCACCGCTGGCCAATTGATTGAGTTCCAACTTGGCCTTGAGCAAAGGCAACGGGCAATTGAGGCCACTGGCATCGAGTTCGGCATCAAAGGCGACAGCGTCGGTCATGGTTTACTCCGGACAAGCGATTGGGGTGCTTAGAATATCTGGTCCGAAGCTCAGTGTCCGGCTACAGTAAGCTCTTTGTCGAAAGGCTCTGTGCATGACTTTTTTGCGCCCTACCCTGCTGACGCTGGCCTGCCTGCTGGCCTCTCCGGGCTTCGCTGACGACCTGCCGTCACTTGGCGACGCCAGTTCTGCCATTGTCTCTCCGCAACAGGAATACCAACTGGGCCGTGCCTGGCTGGCTTACCTGCGGGGCCAGGTCTCGCAGCTCAATGATCCACAACTCAAGGATTACGTCGAAACCAGCGTGTACAAGCTGGTGGAAACCAGCCAGGTCAACGACCGACGCCTGGAGTTCATCCTGATCAACAGCCCGCAACTCAACGCCTTTGCTGCGCCGGGCGGGATTATCGGGGTCAACGGCGGCCTGTTCCTCAATGCCCAGACCGAGGGTGAATACGCCTCGGTACTCGCTCACGAATTGGCTCACTTGTCCCAACGCCACTTTGCCCGGGGCGTCGAAGCTCAGTCGCGCATGCAACTGCCGATGATGGCCGCGTTGCTCGGCGGGATTATCGCGGCCGCAGCAGGCGCGGGCGATGCGGGGATTGCCGCGATTGCCGGCAGCCAGGCAGCGGCCATCCAGGAGCAGCGCCGGTTCTCGCGACAGAACGAGCAGGAGGCTGACCGTATCGGCATTCTCAACCTGGAAAAAGCCGGTTACGACCCACGCTCCATGCCCACCATGTTTGAGCGCCTGATGCGCCAATACCGTTTCGACGCCAAGCCGCCTGAATTCCTGCTGACGCACCCGGTAACCGAATCGCGGATCGCTGACACCCGCAACCGCGCCGAGCAAGCCAAACCCGGCGGCAAGGAAGACAGTTTGCGCTATCAGCTGATTCGCGCACGGGTGCAGTTGCAATACGAAGACACCCCGGGCCTCGCCGCCAAACGCTTCCAGGCGCAGTTGGACGAGAACCCGAAAAACGATGTGGCGCGTTATGGTCTGGCGATCGCCCAGATCAAAGGCACTCAGTACAAAGAGGCACGGGAAAACTTGCAGCCATTGTTGGCCAAGGCGCCCAACGACATCACCTACAACCTGGCACAGATCGAGTTGGACATGGCCAATAGCCGCTTGCCCGACGCCCAGCAACGCACTGATCGGATGATCACCCAGTACCCCGGCAACTACCCGCTGAATCAGGTGCGGGTGGACTTGCTGATCAAGCAGAACCGTATCGCCGATGCGGAAAAGGCCTTGGACGGGCTACTCAAATCGCGTCCGGATGATCCGGATGTGTGGTACCAGGTTGCCGAGACACGTGGCCTGTCCGGCAACATCATCGGCCTGCATCAGGCCCGCGCCGAGTACTTTGCCTTGGTCGGTGACTTCAAGCAGGCCATTCAACAGCTGGACTTCGCCAAGCGCCGCGCCGGCAGCAACTTCCCGCTGTCCTCGCGAATAGATGCCCGCCAGCGTGAGTTGATCGAACAGGAACGCCTGGTAAAAGGGATGATGAGCTAAACCCATCAGCCACAAAAAAGCCCCGCCTTCGTTAACCGAAGGCGGGGCTTTTTATGGGGTTGCAGGCTAGCGGGTTACTCGGCCAGCTTGAACGTGATGAAGCTTGCACGCCCCTGACGCAGCACGCGCATCGACACCGAGCGATTCTTCGGCAACGCCTTGGCGATGTCGGTGAATTCCTTGGTGGAGTTGATTGCCTGGTTGTTCAGGTGGGTAATCACGTCACCCGGCTGCAGGCCGATCAAGGCAGCTGGGCCGTCCTGAACTTCCTTGATCACAACACCGCTCTTGAGGTCGAAGCTCTTCTTCTGCTCCTCGCTCAGCTCAACCACGGCAATGCCCAAGCGATTACTGCTGCGCTCGGCGCCCGGTTTGGCGTTGCCCAGAGCATCCAGCGTTGCGCCCTCTTCCGGAATCGCGCCAACGGTCAGCTCAACGGTCTGGCGCTTGCCGTCACGAATCACTTCCAGCTTGGCTTTGCTGCCGGCTTTAAGGGCACCCACCAGATGCGGCAGGTCGGCTGACATGATGATCGGCTGACCATTCATGCTCAGGATCACGTCGCCCACTTGCAGACCGCCTTTGGCAGCCGGGCCGTCGTCCTGGATTTGCGCGACCAGCGCACCGGCCGGTTTGTCGAGGCCGAACGATTCAGCCAAGTCTTTGTTCACTTCCTGGATGACGACGCCCAACCAGCCACGGCTGACCTTGCCACCGGCTTTGAGCTGGTTGGAGACGTCCATGGCCACGTCGATAGGAATGGCAAAGGAAACGCCCATGAACCCACCGGAGCGGGTGTAGATCTGCGAGTTGATCCCGACCACTTCGCCCGCCAGGTTGAACAGCGGGCCACCGGAATTACCCGGGTTGATCGGCACGTCGGTCTGGATGAACGGCACGTAGTTTTCGTTCGGCAAGCTACGACCGATGGCACTGACAATGCCTTGGGTAACGGTATGGTCGAAGCCAAACGGAGAGCCGATAGCGACCACCCACTGCCCGGCTTTCAGGTCCTGGGATTTGCCCAGTTTCAGCACCGGCAGGTCTTTACCGTCGATTTTCAGCAAGGCCACGTCAGAGCGCGGGTCAGTCCCGACCAGCTTGGCTTTCAGCTCACTGCGATCAGCCAGGCGGACGAGGATCTCGTCAGCGTCAGCAATCACATGGTTGTTGGTGAGGATGTAGCCATCAGGCGAAATGATAAAACCCGAGCCCAGGGACTGAGCTTCACGCTGACCACCGCCACCGCCACCACGCGGGGAGCGCTGTTGCGGCATGCCGCGCTCGAAGAACTCGCGCAGCATTGGCGGCAAGCCTTCCAGGTCCGGCATCTGCTGGTTCGAGACTTTGCGCTCCGGCAGTTTCTGCGTGGTGCTGATGTTCACCACGGCAGGCGATGCCTGCTCCACCAGTTGGGTGAAGTCAGGCAGCTCGGCCGCTTGCGCGGACACCGCCTGACCCAGCACCAGCACCGTGGCGATTATGGATAGGTAAGACTTCAAACGTGGTATCGACATACAGCTCCCGTTACGACGAGCAGGGTTGAGCGACAGGGTTCAAGAAACGCCGGAAACTGCGATCGGCTTCCTTGTTCCGCGAACAAAATAAGGTCAGGACCTACAGGCCCTGACCTATAAAAAACATGTGGATTTTTTGCAAGTGAAAATAATGATCCAGAGATTTCATACTCATCGCTCCCAACCAAGCATAGGCTCACATTGAAAGACCAGGATGAACATAGGATTAACGACTCACGGCTTGGCGGCGGTCTTTTCGCCGCGCACCGACAGCGCGATACGCTCAGCGGTGCCGATAGGGATTTCGCCGACAACCGTCACCATGACTTCGCCATCGACGGTGTTCAGGCGGCGAGACACGGCAACCGTCGGACCGAGCTGGGTGCGTGTTTCGCTCACACTCGCACCCTCGGTCGATTCAAGAAACACGGAAAAGCGCGCCAGCCCGTCGTCATACATCAGGCTGTCAACGGTGGCTTTGGTCTGGGTGTCTTTTCGCGAGATGCTGTTGGTGAGCTGGAAACCAGGGGGCAACCAGTCCAGGTGCCATGCCTGAGTGGCGGGCACTTCGGGCGCTTTGCTGTTCGAAACCGCTACAGGCGTGCATTCGCCGCTGGGCTGTAAATCGCGATCCGTCAGTGCTGCCGACGTATTCAGACGCGTGAACTGAAAGCGCTCCAGCAACTGGCCTTGATCATTGAGCAACAACGATTTCAGCGGCAACGCGGTTTCACGATCCAGGTGCAACTCGAAGCCATACCGGTATTGATCGCGTGGAGTAATCGACACAATCACTGCATTACGACCAGCCACACGGGATTTGCCAATGACGGCCAGTTCGTAGAATTGAGTGAGTTTTAGCGGGTCGAGTGCGCGCGAAGGCGCGTCAGGCGAATTGCCCAGGCCGGCGACCAGTGTGCCACTGACACATTGAGTTTTTCCATTTACCCGCACCAGTTCCTGGGCAGAACCGTCGAGCTGCAACAGCCGCTCACGTACTTGACCGTCCTGGACACGATGCCAGATGTCATGGGTAGAAAAACTGCCGTTACGCTCGTAGATGAACGTACCTGCAAAGCTTTGCTGCTGCTCTGCACGCCCAAGTCGAGTCAGCCAGTCTTGGGCTTCGTCGGCATGGGCGGATAGTGCAAAACAACCACTGAGCAAAAGCGTAAGGAGCGGTATGGCGCGCATAGGGCCCCTTAGCGGTTTAGCGGTTTTCCAGGCTGGCTGCACGAGCGTATGGCAGAGCGCTTTCAGTGCCTTTCAGTGCCGATTCCTGTGCGTGTTGGCGCAGGTAGCCTGAAAGACGCTGGTCCTGCCAGCCGGATTGCCCCTGAAGTACACCATTGGCCATGGGACCAGTGGTATCAGCGCTTTCCTTGTAGCCGGCCAGTACCGCTGGGCCTTTGACTTGCGGACCGGCCATGACCGGTTGCTGAGTCTGTTGGGCCAGTTCGGCACCGGCGATTTCGTCCTGGTTGTACAGGCGAACACCGGCCAACACGGCAACAGTTACCGAGGCAGCTACTGCCAGGCGACCCAGGCTACGCCAAGGGCCACGAGCAGCTTTTGCCGGAACGGCTTCATCAGCCAGCGCGGCAGAAACGGCCGCAGCAATATCCAGACGAGGGATTAGAAGATCCTTGTGCATCACCGCCCGAGCGACTTGGTAACGAGACCAGGTATCACGGGTTTCGGCATCATCAAATGCATTGAGCACTCGACGAAGTTCCAGTTCATCCGCTTCGTTATCCATCACTGCGGACAGCGATTCCTGCAGGGCATCACGACTCATGGCGGTTCCTCTCTTGGCTGTCGCCGCTGTCTTTAGTTTTCCTGCAACAACGGTTGCAAGGCTTTGTCGATGGCTTCCCGGGCCCGGAAAATCCGTGACCTTACAGTCCCCACCGGACACTGCATGACGCTCGCAATGTCTTCGTAACTGAGACCATCGAATTCACGTAAAGTTAACGCCGTACGCAAATCTTCTGGCAGTTGCTGAATTGTGCGATGAACGGTTCCTTCGATCTCGTCGCGCAGCAATGCACGCTCCGGCGACTCGAGATCTTTGAGGCCGTGATCACCATCGTAAAATTCTGCATCTTCTGAACTTACATCGCTATCCGGTGGGCGGCGGCCGCGAGACACCAGATAGTTCTTCGCCGTGTTGATGGCGATACGGTATAGCCACGTGTAAAACGCACTATCACCGCGGAAATTGCCAAGTGCACGGTACGCCTTGATAAAGGCTTCCTGTGCAACGTCCTGCGCTTCATGGGTGTCGTGCACAAACCGCACGATCAACCCGAGAATTTTGTGCTGGTATTTCAGCACTAGCAGATCAAATGCGCGCTTGTCGCCGCGTTGAACGCGCTCGACCAGCTGCTGATCCTCTTCCTGGGTTAGCATGAACACTCCTCGTTGTACTTGAAGGAGGCTTGCATAACTAAACGATCAGGCTTGCAAACATAGACTAGGACTTTTCGCAAAAGTTCTCCCCCTCCAAGCAAGTTTCCGGCATGCACTGATTTGGCACACACGAAAAACGCAGCGCGGGTTAGGCCGGCTGCGCGAATAATCTTGTCGCCGGTCTTCTGACGCGTCCAATGCTCCCGACGGGCCAATAAACTCAACGTTTTCCCAGCTTTCGGGCAACCTGCTATTGAGTCGGGGCTTATGCAAAAAGTTCCCACCTCAATAACCAGTCAGTCAGCCCCTCGCCGTGCACCGTAATTTCACATTGCCACGAATGCCCGGCTATTGTGCCGCTCCCCCCCTCTATATACTAGTGGCCCGTGTGACCCTTTGATTCGCCGATCCAGGCGTCCTGTTTGCGCCACCCCCTGTGGATCGCTTTTTGCGGAATCCTTCAAATGAGCCAACAGTTTCAACACGATGTCCTGGTGATTGGCAGCGGCGCGGCCGGCTTGAGTCTGGCACTGACCCTGCCCAGCCACCTGCGCATTGCCGTTCTGAGCAAGGGCGATCTGGCCAACGGCTCGACATTCTGGGCCCAAGGCGGTGTCGCGGCGGTACTGGACGACACCGACACGGTGCAATCCCACGTCGAAGACACCCTCAACGCCGGCGGCGGCCTGTGCAACGAAGACGCCGTGCGCTTCACCGTCGAGCACAGCCGTGAAGCCATCCAATGGCTGATCGACCAGGGGGTGCCGTTCACCCGTGATGAACACGCGGGCAGTGACGACGGTGGTTTCGAGTTTCACCTGACCCGTGAAGGCGGCCACAGCCACCGCCGCATCATCCACGCCGCCGATGCCACTGGCGCGGCAATCTTCAAGACCCTGCTCGACCAGGCCCGCCAACGCCCCAACATCGAATTGCTGGAGCAACGCGTCGCCGTTGACCTGATCACCGAAAAACGCCTGGGCCTGGACGGCGAACGCTGCCTCGGGGCCTATGTGCTCAATCGCGCCAGCGGCGAAGTCGACACCTACGGCGCACGCTTCACCATTCTCGCCTCGGGCGGCGCGGCCAAGGTCTACCTCTACACCAGTAACCCCGATGGCGCCTGCGGTGATGGCATCGCCATGGCCTGGCGTTCGGGCTGCCGGGTGGCCAATCTGGAATTCAATCAGTTCCACCCCACCTGCCTGTATCACCCGCAAGCCAAGAGTTTCCTGATCACCGAAGCCCTGCGCGGTGAAGGCGCGCACCTGAAACTGCCGAATGGCGAGCGTTTCATGCAGCGCTTTGACCCCCGCGCCGAACTGGCACCACGGGATATCGTCGCCCGCGCCATCGACCACGAGATGAAGCGCCTGGGCATCGACTGCGTCTACCTCGACATCAGCCACAAGCCCGAAGCCTTCATCAAGACGCACTTCCCCACCGTCTACGAGCGCTGCCTGGCGTTCAACATCGATATCACCAAAGGCCCGATCCCCGTGGTACCGGCCGCGCACTACACTTGCGGCGGCGTGATGGTCGACCAGCATGGCCGCACCGACGTGCCCGGCCTGTATGCGATTGGCGAAACCAGTTTTACCGGCCTGCACGGCGCCAACCGCATGGCGAGCAACTCACTGCTCGAATGTTTTGTCTACGCCCGCTCTGCGGCAGCCGACATCCTCGAGCAACTGCCACGCATCCCCGTGCCCGCCGCCTTGCCGCGCTGGGACGCCAGCCAGGTGACCGACTCGGACGAAGACGTGATCATCGCCCACAACTGGGACGAACTGCGTCGCTTCATGTGGGACTACGTCGGCATTGTGCGCACCAACAAGCGTCTGCAACGCGCTCAACACCGCGTGCGGTTGCTGCTGGATGAGATTGACGAGTTCTACAGCAACTATAAGGTCAGCCGCGATTTGATCGAGTTGCGCAACCTGGCCCAGGTTGCCGAGTTGATGATCCGCTCAGCCATGGAGCGCAAGGAAAGTCGCGGCCTGCATTACACCCTCGACTATCCGCAGATGTTGCCTGAGGCGCGCGACACTATTCTGGTGCCAACCACCTACGGCGGCTGAACTTCAAGCGCACCCGCAGGCGCCGATGCACATCGGCGGCCTGCGAGTCCATCGGCACACAGATCGAGCGCACCCGCCATTCGCCCTGCACCCGATAGCGCAGTACCACGATCAGCGGCAATGCCAGGCTATCGGGACGTAGCTGAACACTGTGCCAGCCTCGCTCATGGCTGAACAACTGCCAGCCGTCTTCATCACGGCGCAGGCCACGAATCGACGAACGGTGGGTCAGCAGGATATGACGCGGTAAGACCCACGCAGCGTGAGCCAGGCACACCAAGATGCCAACGCTGGAGAAAGGTAAATCAACAACCAGCAAAGCGCCCAGCGCAAACAACTGGGCGAGCAGATACGCCGCCAGCAACAGCCGAGAGGCCTGCCAGCGGCATTCGAAGCGATTACTTGGGCTGGACACGGTCCAGAATCTTACGAACCATGCGCTGCAGCTCCGGATCTTCAGATTCGGCGCGTTCCATGAACCAGCCGAACATGTCCTGGTCTTCGCAAGTCAGCAGCCGCTCGTAGAGTTCGCGATCCACCTGATTGAGCGTCTTGTACACCTCTCTGGTGAAAGGCACCAGCAACACGTCCAACTCCAGCATGCCGCGACGGCTGTGCCAGTAGAGGCGATTGATTTCTACTTCTTCGACCATGGAGCGCTCCTCAAATAGGGCGCAAGTATACAGCCCAGACGGCAGTGGAACAGTCGGCTTTGGTCGCCCCATACGGAAACTATCCATTTACCGAACGCCCCTCTATGATGCACGCATGACTTTTTGACCTGCGATGACCCATGGCCGACTCTGCTTTTTTCTGCGCCCTGCACCACGAAGGCGTTCTCGCCGTCCGCGGCTCCGACGCTGCCAAGTTCCTGCAAGGGCAACTGACCTGCAACCTCAACTACCTGAGCGACACCCAGGCCAGCCTGGGCGCGCGTTGCACGCAAAAAGGCCGCATGCAGTCGAGTTTTCGCATCCTGCTGCAAGGTGATGGCGTGCTCATGGCCATGGCCACCGAACTGCTCGAACCGCAACTGGCCGATCTGAAAAAATACGCGGTGTTCTCCAAATCCAAGCTCACCGACGAAAGCCCTGCCTGGGTCCGTTTCGGCCTATCGAATGCAGACCCGGCCCTGGTGACTCTTGGCCTTGAGCTGCCGGCCGAGACCGACAGCGTCGCGCGCACAGATACATTGATCGCCATTCGCGTCTCTCCCACCCGCGCTGAGCTTTGGGTGCCGGCCGAGCAAGCGGAAACCGTACGCAATCAATTGGCTAGTCAACTGCAACACGCTGACTTGAATGAATGGCTGCTGGGCCAGATCCGCGCCGGTATTGGCCAGGTCATGCCGCAGACCCGCGAACTGTTCATCCCGCAGATGCTCAACCTGCAGGCCGTCGGCGGCGTCAGCTTCAAGAAAGGCTGCTACACCGGTCAGGAAATCGTTGCGCGCATGCAGTATCTGGGCAAGCTCAAGCGTCGCCTGTACCGCCTGAGCCTCGATGCGGCTGAACTGCCCGAGCCAGGCACTGCGTTGTTCTCGCCCAACCACAACAGCGCGATCGGTGAAGTCGTGATCGCGGCAAAAGCTGATCAATCGATTGAACTTCTGGCCGTGCTGCAAGCCGAAGCAGCCGAGAGCGGCGATGTGCACTTAGGCACTCTGGAAGGACCCGGCTTGCACGTGCTCGATGTGCCTTACCAACTGGATCGCGATAAAGAGATCCAGCGTTAATCGCCGTACCTTTTTGCAACACCCTAGAGAGCATGAATGAACAAGCTGGCGGAAAAAGTCCAACAGGCTTTGGTGAAGGCCATCGACAACGATGACCTGGTTCTGCCGACATTACCGGAAGTGGCCCTGAAAATTCGTCAGGCCGCCGAAGACCCGGAGATCAGCATCAGCCACTTGAGCAAAGTGATCGGTCGCGATACCGCCCTGTCGGCGCGCCTGATCAAAGTGGTCAATAGCCCGCTGCTGCGCGCGACCCAGGAAGTGACCGACCTGCACACCGCCATCACCCGGCTGGGCACCAACTACAGCAGCAACCTGGCCATCGGCCTGGTGATGGAACAAATCTTCCATGCCCGCTCCGAAGTCGTCGAACTTAAAATGCGCGAAGTGTGGCGCCGCAGCCTGGAAGTGGCGGGTGTGAGTTACGTGTTGTGCCGCAGCCACAGCCATCTCAAGCCCGACCAGGCGGCCCTCGGCGGGCTGGTGCATCAGATTGGCGTGCTGCCGATTCTCACGTACGCCGAAGACCACTACGAACTGCTCGCCGACCCCGTCAGCCTCAACCATGTCATCGAGAGCATCCACCCGTTGCTTGGGGACAAGCTGCTCGGTGGCTGGGACTTCCCGGAGATGCTGGCGAAGCTGCCCGGGCAATACCTGGACCTGGAGCGCGACTCCGCGAGCCTGGACTACATCGACCTGGTGCAGGTCGCCGTGCTGTATTGCCACCGAGGCACCGACCATCCGCTGGCGAATGTGTCCGTTTCCGGCCTGCCGGCGATCCAGAAGCTGCGCCTCGACCCGTACAGCGAGGCCCTGCGTGCCGAGCTGGATGAAGCGCGCTCGATGTTTTACTGATCAACCCGCGATAAAACTCACCCGCACCTTCAACCCCGCCAACTCACCGTCATGCAGGCTGATCTGCGCCAGGTGCGCGCGGCAGATCTCCCCGACAATCGCCAGCCCCAAGCCTGAGCCCATGCCCTGCTGGCTGCGGCGATAGAAACGCTCAAACACGCGGTCCCGTTCATCCAGCGGAATACCCGGGCCATCATCTTCAACTTCGAGGATGGCCGGCGCGGTTACCCGCAAGATCACATTCCCACCCGGCGGCGTGTGGGCCAGGGCGTTATCCACCAGGTTGCTCAGCAGCTCATTCAGCAAGGTCGGCTCACCGCGCAGCCACACCGGTTCGTCTGCCTCCAATGCCAAGGCAACGCCCCGTGCGTGGGCCAGCGGTGCCATGGCCATGCCCAGTTCCCGTGCCAGTTGGCTGAGGTCGAGCAATTGTGCGCCACCTTCGGCAATTGCCCGGGCGCCGTTTTCGATACGTGCCAGGGATAACAGTTGGTTGGCCAAATGGGTCAAGCGGTCGGTGCCTTGGGCGGCAGTTTCCAAGGTACTGCGCCACGTCGCCGGGTCACTGCTGCGCAGGCCCAGCTCCAGCCGGGCCTTGAGCGCTGCCAGCGGAGTGCGCAGTTCGTGAGCGGCGTCGGCGATAAACTGCGCCTGACGCTCAAACTGGCCGCGCAAACGCTCGGTAAAATGGTTGAGGGAGCGCACCAGCGGGCCGAACTCGTGTTGCACCTCCACCAGCGGCAACGGCCGCAAGTCGTCGGGCTGACGTTCTTCCACTGCCGTACGCAGACGCTCCAACGGCCGCAGCGCCGCACTCACGGCATACCACACCAGCAGCAACGCGCCGACGGCCAGCATGCCCAAACGCAATAACGTATCGGCCATCAGGCTGCGGGCCATGCTTTCGCGCGCCTCATCGGTTTCCGCGACACGAATTTCCGCCATGCCATTCATGTTGGGTTCCGAGACCGCTTTGAGCAGGCTGACCACGCGTACATGCTGGCCCTGGTACATGGCGTTATAGAACCGCGCCAACGCCGGGTAGTCGTCGGTGCGCGGCGTGCCGGGCGGTGGACCCGGGAGGTTTTCGTAGCCCGAAATCAGCTTCTGATTGATGTCATTGACCTGGTAATAAATGCGCCCGGCGCTGTCGTAGGCGAAGGTGTCCAGCGCCACATAAGGCACGTTCGCGCTCAAGGTGCCGTCGACCTGGGTCAAGCCAGCCGCGATGGTCCGCGCCGAGGCCAGCAAGGTGCGGTCATAGGCGGTGTCGGCGGCTTCGCGACCATTCCAGTAGGCACTCATGCCGCTGGCCAGCATCAACACCACCAGCAACAGCGCCAGGTTCCACAGCAGGCGCCAGCGCAGGCTGCTGGGCTTATGCATCGCGGGCTTCCAGCAAATAGCCGAGGCCGCGGAACGTCACAATGGCAATGGGTTGGCCATCGAGCTTCTTGCGCAGGCGGTGCACGTAGATTTCGATGGCGTCGGGGCTGGCTTCTTCATCCAGACCGAAGACCTGGGCGGCCAGTTGCTCTTTGCTCATCACGCGACCCGGCCGGGCGATCAGCGCTTCAAGCACCGCTTGCTCGCGGGAAGTCAATGTCAGCAGCTCGCCACCCACCGTGAAACGCCGGGTATCCAGGTCATAGATCAACACGCCGCACGCCTGCTGACGCTCGCCACCCAATACACTGCGGCGCAACAGCGCCTTGACCCGGGCTTCCAGCTCGGTCAGTTCAAACGGCTTGGCGAGATAATCATCGGCCCCCAGGTTCAGGCCATGCACGCGGTCTTTGACATCACTGCGCGCCGTGAGCATCAGCACCGGCAGATTTTTCCCACGCGCCCGCAGACGCGCCAACACCTCGAAACCGTCCATGCGCGGCAGCCCCACATCGAGGATCACCACCGCGTACTCCTCGCTGCTCAAGGCCAGGTCCGCGGCCACCCCATCGTGCAACACGTCGACGGTCAAACCCGTGCTCTTGAGCGCCTGGGCAACACTTTCGGCAAGTTGCAAATGGTCTTCAACCAAGAGGACACGCATGGTTTTTCACCTCATTCTGGCATGGTCGACGCCACGCTTTGGCGGGCAGTTTACAGGCGCCGCCTGCCCTGTGAAGCCCGAAAACATTGAAAGACAGCTGAAAGGTTAGTGAAAGCTTCGCCCTTTAGCATCCAGTCACGGTGGGTAAAGCCCGCCGAGCTACCTGATCCGTAGCGCCAGAAAAACGCCTTGAAGCGTTTTCGCCAAAATAAGAACAATAACGGAGTGCACAACGATGCTGTCGACACAGCCCCAGGCTTGCCCGCCTGTTCGTTTTTCTCGCCTTACCCAGACCGCCCTTGCCAGCGCCACGGCCCTTGCCGGCTTTTCGCCGCTGAGCCAGGCTGCCTTCTTCGAAGACAGCAGCGCCACCCTTGAAACCCGCAACATGTACTTCAACCGCGACTTCCGCGACGGCACGAGTGCGCAGCAATCCAAACGCGATGAATGGGCCCAGGGTTTCATGCTCAACCTGCAATCGGGCTACACCGACGGCACCGTCGGCTTTGGCGTGGATGCATTGGGCATGCTCGGCGTCAAGCTCGACTCCAGCCCCGACCGCACCGGCTCTGGCCTGCTGCCCACCGACAACGGTCGGGCTGTCGACGAATACGCCAAACTCGGCCTGACCGGCAAAGTGAAAATCTCCGCTACCGAGCTCAAAATCGGCGCGCTGATCCCCGAACTGCCGATCCTCAAACCCAATGACGGCCGCATTCTGCCGCAGACCTTCAACGGCGGATTGCTGACCTCGAAAGAATTCAAGAACCTGGTGTTTACCGGTGGCCGCCTGGACAAAGCCAAGGACCGCGACTCCACCGACTACGAAGACATCGCCCTCAACAACAAGAACAGCCGCTTCGTCAGCGGTGCCACCGGCAAGCACTTCAACTTCGGTGGCGTGGACTACAAGTTCGCCGACAAAATCACCGGCAGCTACCACTTCGCCCAACTCGACGACGTCTACCGTCAGCACTTCCTCGGCCTGGTGGCCGCACGCCCATTGGGGCCTGGCACCTTCGGCGCCGACCTGCGCGTGGCCATCAGCGATGACACCGGCAGCGCCCGTGGCGGCAAGATCGACAACACATCCCTCAACGGTCTGTTCAGCTATGCCCTCAACGGCCATAAGCTCAGCGCCGGCTACCAGCACATGTCTGGCGATAGCGCCTTTCCCTACGTGGATGGGAGCGATCCGTACCTTGTCAACTTCGTGCAGATCAACGACTTTGCCGGCGCTGAAGAACGCTCCTGGCAAGCGCGCTACGACTACGATTTCGCCAAGCTGGGGATTCCCGGCCTGAGTTTCATGAGCCGTTACCTGTCGGGTGACAACATCAAGCTCAGGAACGGTGAGACCGGCAAAGAGTGGGAACGCAACAGCGAGATCCGCTACATCGTGCAAAGCGGCACATTCAAGGATGTCGCCCTGCGCCTGCGTAATGCCACGTACCGTTCCAACTATTCGGCCCGTGATGCGGATGAAGTGCGTGTGCTGGTGAGTTATAGCCTCGCACTTTGGTAAGAAGCCTCTAATAACAACAAAGACGGAGATAAAAATGACCTATTCACTGCGTAAATTGGCCCTCGCCGCCGGTTGCATGCTGTTCGCCGGCCAACTGCTGGCCACCGACGAACCGAAACGCCCGGAGTGCATCGCCCCGGCCTCACCCGGCGGTGGTTTTGACCTGACCTGCAAACTGGCGCAAAGCGCGCTGGTCAACGAGAAGTTGCTGAGCAAGCCGATGCGCGTCACCTACATGCCTGGCGGCGTGGGCGCGGTGGCCTATAACGCGGTGGTAGCACAGCGCCCGGCGGACGCGGGCACGCTGGTGGCCTGGTCCAGCGGTTCCCTGTTGAACCTGGCCCAAGGCAAATTCGGCCGCTTCGATGAAAGCGCCGTGCGCTGGTTGGCGGCGGTGGGCACCAGTTACGGGGCCATCGCAGTCAAAAGCGATTCGCCCTACAAGAGCCTCGACGATCTCGTAAAAGCCTTGAAGAAAGATCCAGGCAGCGTGGTGATCGGTTCCGGTGGCACCGTCGGCAGTCAGGACTGGATGCAAACCGCGCTGATCGCCAAAGCCGCCGGGATCAACCCGCGTGAGCTGCGCTATGTGGCCCTCGAAGGCGGCGGTGAAATCGCTACCGCCCTGCTCGGCGGCCATATCCAGGTGGGCAGTACCGACATCTCCGACTCCATGCCGCACATCCTCAGCGGCGACATGCGCCTGCTCGCGGTGTTCGCCGAAGAGCGCCTGGACGAGCCAGAAATGAAGAACATTCCTACCGCCAAAGAGCAAGGCTACGACATCGTCTGGCCGGTCGTCCGCGGCTTCTACCTCGGGCCAAAGGTCAGCGACGCCGACTACGCGTGGTGGAAAGAGGCATTCGACAAGCTGCTGGCCTCCGAGGAATTCGCCAAGCTGCGTGACCAGCGCGAGCTGTTCCCGTTCGCCTTGACCGGCCCGGAGCTGGACACCTACGTGAAGAAACAGGTGGCTGACTACAAAGTGCTGGCCAAAGAGTTCGACCTGATCCAGTAAACGCCCCTCTTTCGCGCGGCCGCGCCTTCATCAATGGAGGGCGCGGCCCAGGAGTTGCACATGCTCTTACAACGCATTTTCGCCGCGGTGATGCTGCTGGCCTGCGCCGGTCTGGCACTGATGGCCTGGCCGTATCAGGCGGCATTTTCCTACGAGCCGGTCGGGCCTCGCGCCTACCCGCTGCTGATGCTCGGGCTGATGAGCCTGGGCCTGATCTACATGCTGTTTCGCCCACAACCGACCCAACACACCGAGGAAGAACCCGCCCTGGACCGCGACACGCTGGTCAAGATCGGTATCTGCGTCACCTTGTTGATCGTGTTTGCGGCGACCTTCGAGTCCCTGGGTTTCATCCTCAGCAGCATGCTGATCGGCATCCCGATGGCGCGCCTGTATGGCGGCCGTTGGATGCCCAGCCTGGTGATCGTCAGCCTGATGGCCATCGGCCTTTACCTGCTGTTCGATAAAGCCATGGATGTACCGCTGCCCCTCGGCCTGCTCGAAGTTCTGGAGAACTGATATGGATACGTTCAGCTATTTGGGCCAGGGCTTCGGCGTTGCACTGACCCCTTACAACCTGGTGACCGCGCTGTGCGGCACCTTGATCGGCACCGTGGTCGGCCTGCTGCCGGGCCTGGGCCCGATCAACGGCGTGGCCTTGTTGATCCCCATCGCGTTCGCCCTGGGCCTGCCGCCGGAATCGGCGTTGATCCTGCTGGCAGCGGTGTACCTGGGCTGCGAGTACGGCGGGCGTATCAGCTCGATCCTGTTGAACATTCCTGGCGAAGCCTCCACCGTGATGACCACCCTCGACGGCTACCCGATGGCCCGCAAAGGCCTGGCCGGTGTCGCACTGTCGTTGTCGGCATGGAGTTCATTCATCGGCGCGTTCATCGCCACCTGCGGCATGGTGCTGTTTGCCCCATTGCTGGCCAAATGGGCGATTGCCTTCGGCCCGGCGGAATATTTCGTACTGATGGTCTTCGCAATTGTCTGCCTCGGCGGCATGGCCGGTGACAAACCGCTGAAGACCTTTGTTGCGGCGCTGATCGGCCTGTTCCTGTCGGCCGTCGGTATCGACGCCAACAGCGGCGTGTACCGCTTTACCGGCGACAACATCCACCTCACCGACGGCATTCAATTCGTGGTGTTGGTGCTGGGCCTGTTCTCCATCAGCGAGATTCTTTTGCTGCTGGAAAAAACCCACCGTGGCCAGGAAGCGGTGAAAGCCACCGGGCGGATGATGTTCAACCTGAAGGAAGCGTCCTCGGTGTTCGTGGTTAACATCCGCTGCGGCCTGCTGGGTTTCATCATGGGCGTATTGCCAGGTGCCGGTGCAACACTGGCGTCAGCCGTTGCCTACATGACCGAGAAACGCCTGGCGGGTGCCAGCGGCAAATTCGGCCAGGGTGACATGCGCGGCCTCGCCGCTCCGGAAACCGCGATCGGCGCTTCCGCCTGCGGCGCCCTGGTGCCGATGCTGACCCTGGGCGTGCCCGGCTCGGGCACCACGGCAGTGATGATCGGCGCCCTGTCGCTGTACAACATCACCCCCGGTCCACTGCTGTTCCAACAACAGCCGGACATCGTCTGGGGCCTGATCGCTTCGTTGTTTGTCGCCAACATCATGCTGGTGATCCTCAACATCCCGATGATCCGCATCTTCACGCGCATCCTCGCCGTACCGAACTGGGCGCTGGTGCCGGTAATCGCCATCATCACCGCGATCGGTGTGTACGCGGTTCACGCCACCACCTTCGACCTGTTCCTGATGGTCGGCATCGGCATCTTCGGTTACATCCTGCGCAAGCTGGACTTCCCGCTGTCGCCGGTCCTGCTGGGCTTTATCCTCGGTGGCCTGATGGAGCAAAACCTGCGCCGTGCACTGTCGATCTCCAACGGTGCGCTGGACATCCTCTGGTCAAGCCCGATCACGTTCGGGGTGTGGGTGCTGACCGTGCTGATGCTGGCCTTCCCGCTGGTGCGTATCTACCGTAAACGTGCCCTGCAGCGTCGTGCCCTGGCCGATGTCTGAGGTCACCTTTAAACACTGGTGGGCAACACCGCTGGTCGGCCTGGCCGGCGGTTACCTGGCCAGCCTCGTCGGCTGGCCTTTGCCGTATATGGTCGGCTCGTTGCTGGCGATCATTGTGGTGCGCTGCCTGACGCCGTGGCAGTTGGCGGAGATTCCCGGCGGGCGCAAATGCGGCCAGTGGGTGGTCGGCATTGGCATCGGCCTGCACTTCACGCCGGTGGTGATCGAGCAGGTGATGAGCCACTTCGGCCTGATTTTCTTCGGCGCACTGATCACCAGCGCGTCGAGCATCGTCGGCGTGTGGTTGATGCGCCGCAGCGGTGAGGACCGCGCCACCGCGTTTTTCTCCAGCATGCCGGGCGGCTCCGGTGAGATGGTCAACCTCGGCGCACGCAACGGCGCGGTGCTCAGCCGGGTCGCGGCGGGGCAGAGTTTGCGTGTGCTGGTGGTGGTGCTGTGTGTGCCGGCGATCTTCAAGTATTTGCTCGAAGGCGGTGCGCCGCAGTTTCATCCGGCGCCCGTGAGCTGGATGTGGCTGGCGCTGCTGTTTCCGCTGGGTGCACTGGTGGCATTGGGGTGGCAGCGTTTGCGCCAACCCAACCCGTGGCTGTTCGGGCCGCTGCTGGTCAGCGCGACTGCCAGTGTTGTCTGGGACTTGCATATCGGCCTGCCCGACGGCGGCAGCCAGATCGGCCAATGGCTGATCGGCAGCGGTTTGGGCTGCCACTTCAACCGTCAGTTCTTTCGTCGAGCACCGTCGTTCATGGCGCGTACGCTGGTAGGTACGGCGTTGACCATGGCGCTGGCGACGTTGGCGGCAGTTGGCTTGAGCGCCATGACGCAACTGGACTTGCGCTCACTGACGCTGGGCATGATGCCGGGCGGCATTGCCGAAATGAGCCTCACCGCCGAGACCCTGCAACTGTCGGTGCCCTTGGTGACGGCGATGCAGGTCATGCGTTTGTTGTTTGTGCTGTTTCTGGCGGAGCCCTTGTTCCGGCACTGGAACCGCCAGCCAGACCACGCTTAAGCCCTGAGACGGCTTAAAATGTGGGAGCGCGCAAGCCCGCTCCCACCGTCGATGGCGATGGCCCTCAACCAGGCGGCAACCGCCACTCGATCGGCGTCTCGCCATTCTGCTCAAGAAACTTGTTGGTCCGGCTGAAATGCCCGCACCCCAGAAACCCGCGATACGCCGAGAGCGGCGACGGATGCACCGACGTCAGCACCAGGTGCTTGGTCGCATCCACCAACTTCTGCTTGCCTTGCGCATGCGCGCCCCATAACAGGAACACCAGGTGTGGCTGGTGCTCACTGACCACTTCGATAATTCGGTCAGTAAAGAACTGCCAGCCTTTACCGGCATGCGCGTTGGCATTGGCACGCTCTACGGTCATGGTGGTGTTGAGCATCAGCACGCCCTGATCCGCCCAGCTTTGCAGGCAACCGTGGTTGGGAATGTCGATGTTCAGGTCGCGCTTGAGCTCTTTGTAAATATTCACCAGGGACGGCGGCGTCGGCACGCCCGGTTGTACCGAAAAACACAGACCATGGGCCTGGCCCGGGCCGTGATACGGGTCTTGGCCGAGGATCACCACCTTGACCTTGTCCAGCGGCGTGGAGTTAAGCGCATTGAAAATCAGCGGGCCCGGCGGGTAAATCTCTTTACCGGCGGCATGCTCCTGGCGCAGGAACTCGCGCAGTTCGGACATGTAGGGCTTGTCGAACTCATCCCGCAGGGCATGTTTCCAGCTGGGTTCGAGTTTGATGCGGTCGCCTTCGGTCATGGTGTGTTCATCGTGTAAAAAAGAATGGGCGAACCCTAGGAAAGCCGACCCCGCTTGTCAATTGATCTGACACACAACCGGCACTTTCCTTTGAAGCGTTCATACTGAACGTTCACTTTCTCGATTGAGGTCACGATGAACCTGCACTTCGAAGAGCTGACCGGCAGCGACGGTGCCCGCCTCGGCATCGCCAGCCTGGACGCTGAAAAGTCTCTGAATGCGCTGTCCTTGCCCATGATCCTGGCCTTGAGCGATCGCCTGGATGCCTGGGCCAAAGACCCGAACATCGCCTGCGTGCTGCTGCGCGGGAATGGGCCAAAAGCCTTTTGCGCCGGCGGCGAAGTCCGCAGCCTGGCCCAGGCCTGCCGTGAACTGCCCGGCGAAGTGCCCGCCCTGGCCGCGCAGTTTTTCGCCGCCGAATACCGCCTTGACTATCGCCTGCATACCTATCCAAAACCACTGATTTGCTGGGGCCACGGCTATGTATTGGGCGGGGGCATGGGCCTGCTGCAAAGTGCATCGGTGCGTATCGTCACGCCGAGCAGTCGCCTGGCCATGCCCGAGATCAGCATCGGCC
This sequence comes from Pseudomonas fluorescens, assembly GCF_900215245.1. GTDB lineage: Bacteria > Pseudomonadota > Gammaproteobacteria > Pseudomonadales > Pseudomonadaceae > Aquipseudomonas > Aquipseudomonas fluorescens. The sequence continues at coordinate 3,925,031 of NZ_LT907842.1, read as the reverse complement.
TGTACCCGGATGTGGGGGCCAGTTGGTTCCTGTCGCGGCTGCCGGGCAAGCTCGGTTTATTCCTTGGCCTCACCGGTGCGCACATCAATGGTCGTGATGCACTGGACCTGGGCCTGGCCGACCGTTTCCTGCGCGATGACCAGCAAGAAGAGTTGATAGAAGGCCTGCTGCAACTGAACTGGCAGGAACAAACCGCAGTGCAGCTCAACAGCCTGCTCAAGGCGTTGGCCCAGGAGGCCATCAGCCAGCAACCCGAAGCGCAATGGCTACCACGCCGTGCGCAAATCGATGAGTGGCTCGATGTGGGTGATGTGCGCAGTGCGTGGCGAGCCTTGAGCCCGTTGCACGAGCATGCCGACCCGCTCTTCAGCCGCGCCGGCAAGACACTCAGTGAAGGCTGCCCACTGACGGCACATCTGGTGTGGGAACAGATCCAGCGGGCTCGCCACTTGTCTTTGGCCCAAGTGTTCCAGATGGAATACACCCTGAGTCTCAATTGCTGCCGTTACCCGGAGTTCAGCGAAGGCGTGCGCGCGCGTTTGATCGACAAGGACCAGCAGCCCCATTGGCATTGGCCCGATATCAACACCGTCCCGGACGCGGTGGTGCAAGCGCACTTTACCAAGGCGTGGGAAGGCAGGCATCCCCTGGCCGACTTATCAGACTACTGACAGGTGATTACTTCAGCCGCCTGACCGTGAATGAACAATTGTCCGGCTGGCTGTCCTGGCAGATGTAAACGTCCTGATTCAGCGGATCGGTGCTGAGTTGCCAATGCAAAGTGGCCGTGAGTGACATGGTGTCGAGCTTGCCCGGTGTGTCATACCGCAAAGCCATCATCTGGCCGTTGCCCATGCGGTAGACACACTTGTCCAAGTGGCCGTTTTCCCGCTCCTGGCCTTTGCCGGGCGTGAAGAGTGCGCCAATGAAACGATCGGCGAAATCATCGACGTCAACTTTAGGGCTTTGCCACAGTGACTGCCCGCTGGAGGCTTGGAAATAGCCATCCGCGTATTTGACCGATGAGGGATAGGGGCAGCCCTGCTCCGCCTTGAGCGGTGTAAGCCCGGCTACCGTCACAAAGACTGCACACGCTAATTGTTTGATCATAAGGCGCTGGTTCCATTGGCCCACTGTTGCCCTGGATACGCACAACGGCGCTCCGCCAGTGAACCGCATCTGAAACACTGACGATAGCTGTTAAAACTGACAGTACCGATAAAAGGCAGCACAAAAAAAGCGGCGCTGAATGCGCCGCCTCACGTCAAAACCTGCTACCGGTGGCCGCCGCGCCCGCCTCCATGATCGGATCCATGACCTCGACCACCATTGCCCCAGTGACCGCCTCCCCAGCCCTGGTTCGGGTACGGCCGGTAAGCCGGTCTTGGGTAATAACGCGGTGCTGGCTGGTAATAACGCGGCGCCGGCTGGTAGTACCGTGGCGGCGCGTAGTAACTGCGTCCATACGAGTAAGTGGGACCACCGTAATAATAGGCTGGCGCCGGTGCGGTATAGACCTCCGAGCGATAGTAAGTGGCGCCACCATCGTAGTAAGGCACACACGCAGACAGGGTCAGGCCGAATAAAGCACTAAGAAGCAGTCGTCGATACATGGCGGCCTCCTGGACCGCGGGAGAGCACCTCCAGCGACGCTGGAGGGCGGCATTCATCTTTCACTGAATGACGAAACATCTGACATCAAAAACTGAATCTGGTGCGTTTCTGTAACAACTTGGTACATCTGCAGCGTAGCCCGATGCACCCTGCGGTGCCCTATCGGCATAGACGCGCGGTGGTCAAAAAGCTGTATCGATTCAGTCATTTTGTCTGTCATGAAACTTCCTCGATAAACATGATGTCATTGTGATATCGACCATGAGCAAGGAGGCTCTAGCGCGAGCCCTCACTCTATTCTCGTCGGATACACGTCATGAAAATTTCTACCAAGCTCCTGCTTTCGTTCGTTTTGTGTGCGCTTGTCACCCTCGGTGTCGGGATGCTGGGAATAAAAGGTGTCGTTCGGCTCGCCAACGCACTGGAACTAACCTTCTCCAACAACCTGGTGTCTGTCAGCAATACGGCCTCCACGCTCAATGGCCTGGTCGCGCACAACCGTGGTCTGTACCGATTACTCGATGCCAGCAACGGCAACGTCAATCAACAAGACCGCGACCGCGTACGCCAGGACATTGCCAGCGAACTCAAGCGCAGCCAGACCGCGTATGCCACGTACCGCGCCACGCCACTGGAAGATGACGAACGCGTCGCGGGCGACAAGCTCGACCAGATCTGGCCGAACTATGTCAGCAGTTCCGAACGCATTATCTCGATGCTCGACAGCGGCCAGACAGAACAGGCTCGCACGCAGCTCAACACCACCAATAATGAACTGTTCCGCCAGGCCCGCGAGCTGATCCGCGTGATGATCGAGTCCAATAACCGCCAGATCAAAGAAGGCGCAATCGCCGCCGAAGCGCTGCGCGACAGCGCATTGACGTGGATGATCAGCGGCATCGTCCTGGCGTTCATCATTGCAATCACCATCGGCCTGCTGATCACGCGCCTGATCACCCGCCCTATCGCACAAGCGGTCGAAAGCGCTCAACGCATTGCCAAAGGCGACCTGACCCACGCCATCGTCACCGAACGCACTGACGAAGCCGGGCAACTGTTGATGGCGCTGTCCGATATGCAAGGCGGCTTGAAAAGCACCCTGGTGGAAATTGCCAACGCTGCGGACCAGCTCGCGTCGGCCGCCGAAGAACTGAGCGCGGTTACCGACGAAAGCACCCGTGGCCTGACTCGCCAGAATGACGAAATTCAACAGGCTGCCACCGCGGTAAACCAGATGACCACGGCGGTGGACGAAGTGGCGAGCAATGCGGTGTCGACCTCGCAAGCGTCCCGGCAGGCCACCACCGAAGCGGAGGAAGGTCGCCAGCAAGTCGAGCAGGCCGTGTCGGGCATGGAGTCGATGGTGGTCGAGATCAATGATTCGACGCAGTCGGTCGCGGATCTCGCCAACCAGGTGCGAGAGATCGGCAAGGTCATTGATGTCATCCGCAGCATTGCCGACCAGACCAACCTATTGGCCCTCAATGCCGCCATCGAAGCCGCCCGCGCAGGCGAGCAAGGCCGAGGTTTCGCGGTGGTCGCTGACGAGGTGCGGGCATTGGCCCATCGCACCCAAACCTCCACGGTCGACATTGAGAAAATGATTGGTGACGTGCAGCTCGGCGCCGATGATGCCGTGGCCGCCATGAACAAGAGCCTGAGCTGGGCCAATGACACCCAGGCCTTGGCGCAAAACGCCGGGCAAGCCCTGCAGCGGATCACCACCAGCGTGGCGATGATCAACGAGCGTAACCTGGTGATCGCCTCCGCATCGGAGGAACAGGCGCAGGTGGCCCGCGAAGTGGACCGCAACCTGCTCAACATCCAGGACCTGTCGACCCAGACCGCCGCCGGCGCCCACCAGACCAATGCCTCCAGCCAGGACCTGTCCCGTCTGGCTACTTCGTTCAATGTACTGGTCAGCAAGTTCCAGCTGTAATCGCCTCATTAGTGTGCGCCCGCGCACCGACCTGACGCACATCCCTTCGCGCCCAACCCTCGCGGCGCCCTTGCCCGGCTGAAAAGCCGGGCTTGTGCCTCACTTGGCACGACTCTCGCTTTAGCTCCCTCGTGCAGGATTGATTACAGGTTCGCGGCACCACAATTTGCAATGGCTGACTAGGGTTCCGGCTCGCTGATCGCGAGTGGCTGGTCCGAGAGTTGGCGACCTCCAGTTGAGGTTACACGGCGGGATAAAAGCCCGGGAGACAAGCCACCGTTTACGGTGCCGCGTTGCTCCTGCTCGCCCTTGATCAACTGGAGAAACCCCATGCCCTCAATTCGTTTACCCGCCCTGCTCGCCGCGGCCTTTGCCGCCGTGATGAGCGTTCAGACCCAAGCCGCCCCCAAAGACCACTTCAGCGTGTGCTGGACGATTTATGCCGGCTGGATGCCGTGGGAATACGCCGGCAGCCAAGGCATCCTCGACAAGTGGGCCAAGAAGTACGGCATCAAAATCGACATGGTGCAGCTCAATGACTATGTCGAATCCATCAACCAGTACACCGCCGGCCAGTTCGACGGCTGCACCATGACCAACATGGACGCCCTGACCATTCCCGCCGCCGGTGGCGTGGACAGCACCGCGCTGGTGGTCAGTGACTTCTCCAACGGCAACGATGGCGTGGTGATCAAGGGCACCGGCAAGACCGTGGCCGACCTCAAGGGCATGAACGTCAACCTGGTGGAACTCTCGGTGTCCCACTACCTGCTGGCCCGCGCCCTGGAGTCGGCCGACCTCACCGAAAAAGACCTGAAAGTCGTCAACACCTCCGACGCCGATATCGCCGCGGCCTTCAACACCGACCAGGTGCAAGCCGTCACCACCTGGAACCCGATGCTTTCTGAGATCAGGGCTAAACCGGGCGTCACCGAAGTGTTCGACTCCAGCAAAGTGCCCGGCGAAATCATGGACATGATGGTGGTCAACACCCAGACCCTCAAAGACAACCCCAAGCTGGGCAAAGCGTTGACCGGCGCCTGGTTCGAAGTGGTTGCGCTGATGAACGCCAAAAACGCGGCCAGCACCGAAGCGTTGGAGCACATGGCCAAAGCCTCCGGCACCGACCTCAAGGGTTTCCAGTCGCAACTGGACACCACCAAGCTGTTCGCCACCCCCAAGGAAGCGCTGGCCTTCGCCACCAGCGCGCAGTTGCCCGCCACCATGCGCAAGGTCGCCGAGTTCTCGTTTGCGCACGGCCTGCTCGGCGAAGGCGCCAAAGACACCAGCGCCGTGGGCATGCGCTTCGCCAACGGCGTGACCAGCGGCGACACCGCCAACCTCAAGCTGCAGTTCGACCCCAGCTACGTGCAAATGGCCGCCGACGGCACGCTGTAAGAGGAACCGGCCATGCGCCTGATCAACCGCCACCCGGAACGCTCCAGTCGCCTGTTGTTGGTGATGCTGCCGTTCGCCCTGCTGCTGTTCGCCTACTTTGTGGGCTCGGCCGAGCGCCTGGCGGACAACCCCAACGACAAGCTGCTGCCCAGCGCCGTGCAAATGGGCGACGCCCTGCAACGCCTGGCGTTCAGCGCCGACACCCGCACCGGTGAATACGTGCTGTGGCAAGACAGCGCGTCGAGCCTGCGCCGCCTGGCTATCGGCCTGGGGATCAGCGCCCTCGCCGGCCTGTGCCTGGGCATCGCCGCCGGGACGCTGCCGCTGTTTGGCGCGCCGTTGTCGCCTTTGCTCACGGTGCTGTCGATGGTGCCGCCGCTGGCGATCCTGCCCATCCTGTTCATCGTGTTCGGGCTGGGGGAGCTGTCCAAAGTCATGCTGATCGTCATCGGCATCACACCGGCCCTGGCGCGCGACCTGGAACAGCGCGCCCGGGAAATTCCCGTCGAGTTGCTGGTCAAGGCGCAGACCCTCGGCGCCTCCACCTGGACCCTGATGCTGCGTGTGGTGCTCCCGCAACTGCTGCCGCGTCTGCTGATCTCGCTGCGGCTGATGCTCGGCTCGGCGTGGCTGTTCCTGATCGCCGCCGAGGCCATCGCCTCCACTGACGGTTTGGGCTACCGGATTTTCCTGGTGCGCCGCTACCTGGCGATGGACGTGATTCTGCCTTACGTGGTGTGGATCACCCTGCTCGCCTGGCTGATGGACTGGGGCCTCAAAACCCTGACGCGGCGTGCGTTCCCCTGGTACGAAGGAGCGCGGGCATGAGCTTTATCAGCGTCAACAATGTGTGGCAGCGCTATGGTGACCAAGTGGTGCTGGAAGGGCTCAACCTGCAGGTCGACGAGGGTGAGTTTTGCACGCTGGTCGGTACCTCGGGTTGCGGCAAATCCACCTTCCTGCGCCTGCTGCTGGGCCAGGAAACCGCGAGCAAGGGCCAGATCCTGCTGGATGGCCAGGCGCTCGCTGCCGAGCCGGATGCGAGCCGTGGCGTGGTGTTCCAGCGCTACTCCGTGTTCCCGCATTTGACCGTGCTGGATAACGTCGCCCTCGGCCTTGAGCTACCCCGCTCGCCATTGCTGGGCCGGCTGTTCGGCAGCGCCAAACACCACGCACGTGAACAGGCTGCCGCCCTGCTGCGTAAGGTCGGCCTGGACCACGCGCTGGACAAATACCCGGCGCAGCTCTCCGGCGGCATGCAACAACGCCTGGCCATCGCCCAGGCCCTGATCATGAAACCCCGCGTCTTGCTGCTGGACGAACCCTTCGGCGCCCTCGACCCGGGCATTCGCAAAGACATGCACCAGCTGCTGCTGGCGCTGTGGCGCGAAACCCGGCTGACGGTGTTCATGGTCACCCACGACCTGAGTGAAGGCTTCAGCCTCGGCACGCGCTTGCTGGTGTTCGACAAGGTTCGCGTCGACCCCCACGCCCCCGGCGCCTATGGCGCGCGCATCACCTACGACATCCCTTTGAACAGCGAGCGCCGCAAAGCGCTCGCCGCCGAACTTGGAGCGACTTCCAAATGACCGATTCCACTCAATTGTTTCCCCCGTTCGCCGAAGAGATGCTGCCCGGCGGCGGCCACCGTTCCTTTGTGCTCAAGCGCGGCCAACTGCTGCGCCTCACCGACCTGCGCGGCGGTGCCAACGTCAGCCTGACCCTGCTCAACGCCAACGAAAAAACCGAGCGCCTGAACCTGCCCGACAGCCTCAAGTGCCAACACACCGCCAAGCTCACCAGCGGCCATTGCCTGTACTCGGACATGGGCCGCGTGCTGGCCGCCATCACCGCCGACACCTGCGGCTGGAGTGACAGCATCGGCGGTGTGTTGTGTGCCTGCGAAGTGGCCGAGAAGTACGGCCAGGGCCGCTATCAAGAGCTGCGCAACGGCTTCTTTCGCAACGGCACCGATAACCTGTTGGTGGAATTGGGCAAGTGGGGCCTGGGGCTGTCCGACCTGCTGATGACCCTCAACCTGTTCAGCCGCGTCAACGTCGAGAGCGACGGTGGCTTGCACTTTGTGCCGGGCAATTCCAAGGCCGGCGACTACATCGAGCTCTACGCGCCGATGGACACGCTGGTGGTGCTGACCGCCTTGCAACACCCGATGGACCCCAACCCGAACTACGCCCCACAGCCGCTGAAACTCAGCTGGATGAACGCAGACCCCAGTGTCGCCGAACACTGCCGCACCTCGCGCCCGGAAAACGAGCGCGGCTTTATCAACACCGACCGCCTGTTCGCCTGAGGAGCTGCCATGTCTATCGCACTGAAACACCCGGACGCCGCCGTGTACCGCGCCACGATTCCCGCCGGCGAGCCGTGGCTGATGGAGGTCAAGGCCGGCCAGACGTTGCGCATCCTCGACCTTGAAGGCAACCAGGCTGTCGACACGTTGTTCTACAGCCTTAAAAACCCGCGCGAGCGCTACGACGTGCAACGCACGTTACGTCGGCAAAACAGCGTGTACCTGAGCACCGGCAGCGTGCTGTATTCCAACCTTGGCCAGCCGATGCTGACCCTCGTCGACGACACCTGCGGGCGTCACGACACCCTCGGCGGCGCCTGTGCCCAAGAGAGCAACACCGTGCGCTATGCCCTGGAAAAACGCTACATGCACAGCTGCCGCGATAACTACCTGCGCGCCTGTGCGCACGACGGGCGTCTGGGCAAAAGCGACATCGGGCCGAACATCAATTTCTTCATGAATGTGCCGGTCACGGCCGACGGTGGGCTGACGTTTGAAGACGGCATCTCCGCCCCTGGCAAGTACGTCGACCTGCGCGCGGAGATGGACGTGATCGTGCTGATTTCCAACTGCCCGCAACTGAACAACCCGTGCAACGCCTACAACCCAACCCCTGCGGAGCTACTGGTATGGAACTGAAACTCAAGCGCCTGCGCCGTTGGTTATTTGCCCTGTGCCAGGCCCGCGCCGGGCAGTGCCTGCAAAAACGCTGAAGGTTCCCTGTGGGAGCTGGCTTGCCTGCGATGGAGGTGAATCTTCCAATAAATAAGGGGACAGACACACCGCCATCGCGGGCAAGCCCGTTCCCACAGTTGACCGCTTTCACCACCCGAGATTTGCGCCACGGACGACCCTGGCGCGCACCCCAATTGGCGGGACGGCCCGCAGGGTTTTGCCATGTTCGAAAAACTCTTGATCGCCAACCGTGGCGCCATCGCCTGCCGCATCCTGCGCACCTTGCGCGCGCTGCACGTCAAAGGCATTGCGGTGTACGCCGAAGCCGATGCGGCCAGCCTGCATATCCAGCAGGCCGACGAAGCCTACAGCCTCGGTGAAGGCGCGGCGGCCAGTACCTACCTGGCGATGGAAAAAATCCTCGCCACCGCCAAGGCCTGTGGGGCCCGGGCGATTCATCCCGGCTACGGCTTCCTCTCGGAAAACGCCGCTTTCGCCGAAGCCTGCGAAAACGCGGGTATCGCCTTCGTCGGGCCGGCGCCTGAACAGCTGCGCGTATTCGGGCTCAAGCACACCGCACGGGCCTTGGCCAAGCACCATCAGATCCCCTTGCTGGAAGGCACCGAGCTGCTCGACAGCCTTGATGCAGCGCTGACAGCGGCAGACACGGTGGGCTACCCAGTCATGCTCAAAAGCACCGCCGGCGGTGGTGGCATTGGCATGCGCGTGTGCCGCAGCGCAGCCGAGTTGAGCGAGTCCTTCGAGGCCGTCAAGCGCCTGGGGCAGAACAATTTCAGCGACGCCGGTGTGTTCATCGAGAAGTACATCGAGCACGCTCGCCATCTGGAAGTGCAGGTGTTTGGCGACGGCACTGGCGAGGTGATCGCCCTCGGCGTGCGCGACTGCTCCGTGCAACGGCGCAACCAGAAAGTCCTCGAAGAAACCCCCGCGCCAAACCTGCCCGACGGCATGGCCGAGGCCTTGTGCGCGGCCGCCATCACCCTGGCCAAAGCCGTGAACTACCGCAGTGCCGGCACCGTGGAATTTATCTTTGACAGCGCCGATGGCCGCTTCTACTTCCTAGAAGTGAACACGCGCCTGCAGGTGGAACACGGCGTGACCGAGCAAGTGTGGGGCGTGGACCTGGTGCGCTGGATGGTGCAACTGGCGGCGGGTGAATTACCACCATTGAGCGGGCTGGTGCGGCAACCCCGTGGCCATGCGATCCAAGCGCGCCTGTATGCGGAAGACCCGGGCAAGGATTTCCAGCCCAGCCCAGGCCTGTTGACCCGCGTGGACTTCCCGACTGCCGAGGGGTTGCGCATCGATACCTGGGTAGAAGCCGGTTGCGAGATTCCAGCGTACTTCGATCCGATGATCGCCAAGCTCATCACCTGGGCGCCGACCCGCGAACAGGCGCGCCTGGATTTGCATCAAGCGTTGAGCGACAGCCAGCTCTACGGCGTGGAAACCAACCGCGACTACCTGCGCCAGATTTTGCTGGCCACGCCTTTCGCCAGCGGTCGGCCGTGGACGCGCTGCCTGGAAGGCCTGGCCTACAGCGCCGACACCGTTGAAGTGCTCAGCGCCGGCACGCAAACCAGTGTGCAGGACTACCCGGGGCGCCTCGGGTACTGGGCCGTCGGCGTGCCACCGTCCGGGCCGATGGACAGCCGTGCGTTGCGTTTGGGTAATCGCCTGCTGGGTAATCGCGACGGCGCCGCAGCGTTGGAAATCACCATGAGTGGGCCGATGGTGCGCTTCAACTGCGCTGCCGTGGTGGCCGTGACGGGCGCCGATATTCCTCTGTTGCTGAACGAGCAAGCAGTGCCGATGAATACCGCGCTGTTGATTGCCCCCGGTTCGGTGTTAAGCCTTGGCAGCATCGCAGGACCCGGCGCGCGCAGTTACCTGTGCCTGCGGGGCGGCCTGCAGGTGCCGGACTATCTGGGCAGTCAAAGCACGTTCACGCTTGGCCAGTTCGGCGGGCATGGCGGGCGGGCGTTGCGCGCGGGTGATGTGCTGCACCTGTTGCCCTTGCAGGACACGCGCGCGGGGCAACGCCTGGTCGCCGAACCCTTGGCGCAAACACGCACGCTGCGCGTGATTTATGGCCCGCACGGTGCGCCGGAATACTTCAAGCCCGAGTACATCGACACCTTCTTCGCCACCCACTGGGAAGTGCATTTCAACTCCAGCCGCACCGGCGTGCGCCTGATCGGGCCGAAGCCTGTGTGGGCACGCACGGACGGCGGCGAAGCGGGGCTGCACCCGTCGAACATCCATGACAATCCCTACGCGATAGGCGCAGTGGATTTTACCGGCGACATGCCGGTGATCCTCGGGCCGGATGGGCCGAGCCTGGGCGGGTTCGTGTGCCCGGTGACGGTGATCGAGGCCGACCTTTGGCAGTTGGGGCAATTGAAGGCGGGAGACAAACTGCGCTTCGAGCCGGTGAACCTTCAGACCGCGCGTGAGCTCGCCTTGAAATGGGATCAATGTGGGAGCTGGCTTGCCTGCGATAGCAGCCACTCGGTACTTCAGACAGACCCCAGTGATGCCATCGCGGGCAAGCCCGGCTCCCACACTGGCCACCCGCCACTTAACCTCGAGTCGCCTGTGGTGCTGAACATCGGCCAGGCCGACACCCGCCTGGTCGCGCGCCTCGCCGGCGACACCCACCTGCTGCTGGAAATTGGCGCCGCCGAACTCGACCTGGTGCTGCGCTTTCGTGCCCACGCCCTCATGCAGGCGCTTGAAGCCCGCGCCCTGCCCGGCGTGCTCGACCTGACGCCGGGCATCCGCTCGCTGCAAATCCACTACCAGCCCGAACACCTGCCATTGGCCGACCTGCTGCCGCTGATCACCACACACTGGGCCGCCGTGTGCGCCACGCCGAACCTGCAAGTGCCCTCGCGCATCGTGCATTTGCCGCTGTCGTGGGACGACCCGGCGTGCCAGCTGGCGATCGAAAAATACATGACCACCGTGCGCAAGGACGCGCCGTGGTGCCCGAGCAACCTGGAGTTCATCCGACGCATCAACGACCTGGCCAACCTCGATGAAGTACGCCATACCGTGTTCGACGCCAGCTACCTGGTGATGGGCCTGGGCGACGTCTACCTCGGCGCGCCGGTGGCGACGCCGCTGGACCCGCGTCATCGTCTGGTGACCACCAAATACAACCCGGCCCGCACCTGGACCGCCGAAAACTCGGTGGGCATCGGCGGCGCCTACCTGTGCGTCTATGGCATGGAAGGCCCGGGCGGCTATCAGTTTGTGGGGCGCACCTTGCAGATGTGGAACCGCTACAGGGAAGTCGCGGCGTTTGACGGCAAACCGTGGTTGTTGCGGTTCTTTGACCAGATCCGGTTCTACCCGGTGAGCAGCGATGAGTTGGTGCAGATCCGTCGGGATTTCCCGCTCGGACGCTTTGCATTGAACATCGAACACAGCCAGTTGAACCTGGCGGATTACCAGGACTTTCTGGCGCGGGAGGCCTCAAGTATCGACGCGTTTCGCGAGCACCAGCAGCACGCGTTTAATGCCGAGCGCGAACGCTGGATCGCCAGTGGCCAGGCGCACTACCACAGTGAAGAACCGGCGCTGCCATTGGGCGCTGACTCGCCGCTGCAGGCCAATGAAATCAGTGTCGACAGCCCTATCGCCGGCAACCTCTGGCAAGTCCAGGTGACGGCGGGCGAGCGGGTGCTGGGCGGCGATGTGTTGGTGGTGCTTGAGTCCATGAAAATGGAAATCCCGGTAATCGCGCCCTGCGCCGGCACCGTGCGCGAGATCCCGGTGCAACCCGGCAGCGGCATCAGTGCCGGGCAACGGGTGATGGTGCTGGAACGTGACTGACTTTTCTTTTTCGACAGGCGGACAAGCCATGAATCTGCAACTGGACAACCTGCGCAATGCCTACCTCAGCGGCGACACCACGCCCCGCGATCTGCTGCTGCAATTGCGCGAAAAAGCGGCGCAGTTGAACCCTGACTATCACCTGTTTATCCACCTGCTCAGCGTGGCGGAACTGGAGCCGTACCTGGCGGCACTGGACGCTCGCGAGCCGTCCGAATTGCCGCTGTTCGGCGTGCCCTTTGCAATCAAGGACAACATCGACCTGGCGGGCATTCCCACCACCGCAGCCTGCCCGGCCTTTGCCTATGTACCGACGCGCAGCGCGACGATTGTCGAGCAACTGATCGCCTTGGGCGCGGTGCCGCTGGGCAAGACCAACCTGGATCAGTTCGCCACCGGGCTCAATGGCAGCCGCTCGCCCTATGGCGCCTGCCCCAACAGTGTGTTGCCGGAGTATCCCGCGGGCGGTTCCAGCGCGGGGTCGTCGTTGGCCGTCGCCCTGGGCGTGGCGAGTTTTGCCCTGGGCACCGACACCGCCGGTTCCGGGCGGGTGCCGGCGGCGCTGAATAACCTGGTGGGGCTCAAGGCGAGCAAAGGGCTGATTTCCACGGCGGGTGTGGTGCCGGCGTGCCGTACGCTGGATTGCGTCACCACCTTTACGCGCACCGCGCGCGAAGCCAGCCAGTTGCTGGGGTTAACCGCCAGGCTGGACCCGCTGGATGCATACAGCCGCCAGAACCCGGCCTGGAATGATGCCTCGGCATTCGGCACGCCGAAGCCGTTTCGCTTTGGCGTGCCGCGCGAGCAGGACCTGGAATTCTTCGGCTGCGAGCAAGGCCCACTGCTGTTCCAGCAGGCCATCGCGCGCCTGATTGCGCTCGGCGGCGAGCCCGTCACGCTGGACCTGTCGCCCTTCCTCGACGCCGCGCGCCTGCTCTACGAAGGGCCGTGGGTGGCCGAGCGCTACAGCGTCGCGGGTGAATTGATGGTGCGTGATCCAGAAGCGGTGCTGCCGGTGATTCGTGCCGTGTTGGCCAAGGCGCCGGCGGTGACCGGCGTCGACACCTTCCGTGCTCAGTACCGTCTGCAAGCCTTGAAAGCACAATGTGACCGCTTGCTCAACACACTCGATTGCGTGCTGACGCCGACCATTGGTCGCCCGGTCACGCTGGAAGAACTGCGCGCCGAGCCGGTGCTGCGCAATGCCGAACTGGGCTACTACACCAACTTCATGAACTTGCTGGACTACGCGGCCGTCGCCGTGCCCAGCGGCTTGATGGAAAACGGGTTGCCCTGGGGCGTGACGCTGTTTGGTCGGGCGTTTACCGATCAATACTTGCTGGGTGTAGCGGATGCGTTGCAACGCCAGCAGGATGCGTCACTGGGCGCACCGGCAGGCAGCGCCAACCATGACGTCACGCGGCTGGTGGTGTGCGGCGCGCACCTGCAAGGGCTGGCGCTGAACCCGCAATTATTACGCCGGGGCGCGCGCTTGCTGGCGTGCACCCACAGCTCAGCGGACTATCAATTGTTCGCCCTGGCCGGCGGGCCACCTTATCGCCCCGGCATGCTGCGGGTGAGCGAGGGTGGCGTGGCGATCGAGGTGGAAGTGTGGGAGCTGCCGAGCAGCGAACTCGGGTCGTTCCTGACCGGTATCCCTGCGCCTTTGGGCATCGGCAAGGTGCAACTGGCGGACGGCCGCTGGGAAAGTGGGTTCATCTGCGAGCCCTACGGTTTGACGGGCGCCGTGGATATCAGCCACTTCGGCGGCTGGCGTGGCTACCTGCGCAGCTTGCAATAGCGCGGCGGCGCTGTATCGTGCTGGGAACCGCACAGCCCTGCCCGATACAGCCTGAACCGACTGATGAACACGCCAACCCTTTGCCCCGCCTGTGGTGCGCGCAACGACTGCGCCCTGGCCGACCCGCGCACCGCCGACCAAGCCTGCTGGTGCTACAGCGTCAGCATTGACCCGGCGGTGCTCGAAGCCCTGCCCGACGAACTGCGCAACACCGCCTGCCTGTGCCCACGGTGCGCGCAGGTGGAGGCGCAATTGCGTGAGGCGGGTTCAGCGTAATGCGCGTTGATCGTTTCCTCAGCAATTTGCCGCGTTTCAATCGCCAGCAAGTGCGCTTGCTGCTGGTTGAGCGACGGGTGACGGTCGATGGCGTGGCCGTCAGCGATCCGCACCATGACGTGCGCGAATTCAGCCGCGTGTGCGTTGACCATGAGGTTGTGCAGGCCGGCAAACCGGCGCGTTATTTCATGCTGCACAAACCTCAAGGCTGCGTCAGCGCCACCTCTGACCCACAACACGCGACCGTCCTCGACCTGCTGGATGAACCCGACAAGGGCGAACTGCATATTGCCGGGCGCCTGGATTTCAACACCACCGGGCTGATGCTAATCACCAACGACGGCCAGTGGTCACGGCGCCTGACACAGCCGCAGACCAAACTGCCCAAGGTTTACCGCGTGCAAACCGAGCAGACCATCGGCCCGGAGTACGCGGTGACGTTTGCGGCGGGTGTGTATTTCGCGTTTGAAGACCTCACCACCCAGCCCGCCGAGCTGGAACTGCTGGGGCCAAGGACAGCGCGACTGAGCATCATCGAAGGCCGCTATCACCAGGTGAAGCGTATGTTCGGGCATTTCGATAACAAGGTGATCGGCCTGCACCGCGAGCGCATGGGCCCTTTGGCGCTGGATGCAGGCCTTGCACCCGGCGAATATCGAGCCCTGACTGACGACGAAATCCAACAGGTCTGATGACCGTTCGGCCGGTGATGGCAAAAAACCCATTTATTGCCTTGCGAGGCGGCGGCTCTGCTGCTTGAATCAAGACGTCAGCCAAATTATGACTGATGAGTCGCCTATAACCTCCAAGAAACACCTTGCCCCGCCCGCGCTTGATCTACGGGCCTTCCAGGCAAACAGCCCGCCATAACAATACCTCTCGGCCAGCCGCCATCGGACCGACATGGGCCCTCCTCTTCCAGGCGTATGCCTACCTGTCACAAAGCTCGTGCAGAGTGTTCTGCGCGCACTACCCGCTTGCCAGGAGTCTTACGACATGAGGCCAGAAATCGCTGTGCTGGATATACAGGGTCAGTATCGGGTTTACACGGAGTTCTATCGCGCGGACGCAGCGGCCAAGACCATTATCCTGGTCAACGGCTCCATGGCCACCACGGCGTCCTTCGCCCAAACCGTGAAAAGCCTGTATCCGCAATTCAACGTGGTTTTGTACGACCAGCCCTACGCCGGCCGCTCCAAAATCCATAATCGTCATGAGAAGATGCTGACGAAGGAAGTCGAAGGCCAGCTGCTGCTGGAACTCATCGACCACTTCGCCGCTGAACACATTCTGTCGTTTTCCTGGGGCGGCGCCGCCACCCTGGTTGCCCTCGCCCACCGGCCACGGCGCGTGGAAAAGGCGGTGATCAGCTCGTTCTCACCGGTGATCAACGCGCCCATGCGCGACTACCTTGAACGCGGCGTCGACTACCTCGGCAACCTCGACCGCGACCGCGTCGGCCACCTGGTCAACAGCACCATCGGCAAACACCTGCCGTCGCTGTTCAAACGCTTCAACTACAAACACGTGAGTAGCCTGGCCGAGCACGAATACGGGCAGATGCACTTCCACATCAGCCACGTGCTCAACAGCGATCGGCTGTGCTACCTCAAGGCGGCCCGGCAGATCGACATTCCAGTGCTGTTTTTGAATGGCGAATGGGATGAATACACCAGCGCTGAAGACGCCAAATTGTTTGGCCAGCATGTGGCCAACAGCAGCTTCAGCACCATCCAGGCGACCGGGCATTTCCTGGACATGGAACACAAGGCGGCATGCCGGGATAGTCGAGAGGCGGTGGTGGGCTTTTTGAAACCAGAGCGGCAGGTGGGTCGATTGCGCTATCACCAGGGGCAGACGCAGCATGCCTTTGCGATCTGAACCGCTCATGTGGGAGCCGGGCTTGCCCGCGATGCAAGCGCCTCGGTGTATCAGTTGCACTCAGGTGACGCCATCGCGGGCAAGCCCGCTCCCACACAAGCTTGCGCGAGTATGAGGTCCGTTCGTCGACTGGCTGGATGAACGCAACCCACACATTTCTCGAAGAAAAACTTCAAATCCCGGCGAACATCTGGTACAAAGTCAGCCGCTCTGAGCGGGTATAGTTTAGTGGCAAAACGAAAGCTTCCCAAGCTTTAGTTGAGGGTTCGATTCCCTCTACCCGCTCCACTCAAACAGTGCACTCACGTCAGGATAGTTCTGACGCGGGATGCGTAAAAAAAACCGGTTCCTGGTGACCGGTTTTTTTATGGGCGCGATTTGAGTTACCCGTCATTCGTCCGGTTAAACCTGTACAAATCAATATTTCTGTACAAGTATCAAGTCTGAGCGTTGGCACTTCGCCACGTACGATCCCGGAGCCGGGCAATGACACGTCTACTGGTTTCATTGTTGCTGGTGTTGAGTTTAAGCAGTTGCAGCAGCGTAGGGGTCGACCACTACGCCGACCAGCAGCCGCAGTTGGACCTGCAACGCTTCTTCAGCAAACCCGTCAAGGCGTGGGGGATCTTCCAGAAGCGCTCGGGGGAAGTGGCCAAGCGCTTTGAAGTGAATATCACCAGCCGGCGCGAGGGCGACGCGCTCATTCTTGACGAACGGTTCCTGTACAGCGATGGCACGCGCCAGCAGCGAGTGTGGACGCTAACCCCGGATGGCCCTGGCCGCTGGCGCGGGCGCGCCGGTGATGTGGTCGGCGACGCAATCGGCGAAGTGGCGGGTAACGCACTGCGTTGGCGCTACCGACTCAACCTGCCGGTGGACGGTTCGGTGTACGAAGTCAGCCTGGACGACTGGATGTACTTGATGGACGAGGACACCTTGATCAACCGTTCCAGCATGACCAAGTTCGGCGTCGAATGGGGCCAGATCACGTTGTTTTTCCGTCGCCAATGAACGACCGAGAGTGAGGGTGAATCATGAATATGAAAATGCTGACCGAACTGGCGGTAAAGGGCGAAGTGCGTGAGCTGGAACTGCTGTCGCTGGAAGGGGGTTTCTACATCGCGCGCGTCAAGTTGGATCATGTCGAGATGACGCTGTTGGACGACGACGCCAAGCCGATGCGCATCGGCTCCACCACGCATTTGCGCGACCTGTTGCAACGGGTTCCGCCGTTTCCTTGCGTGCTGGTGCAGCAGTGCGTACACGATGAAATGTGCGGGGCACGGGAAGGGCCAATCGGCGCGTTGCGCATTCCGTTTACGTTGACCGCGTCCCTTTAAGGTGACTTGCGTATTTTGGATCCCCTCCCCCGTGGTATGGGCGGCCTGGGAAGGCAAGCCGGTTGCGGTGCGCGCAAGAACCTACGCGGCGCGGTCCACACCGTCCTGCGCCGCTTCCACCAGCATCAGCCCCAATTCAAGCATTTGCTGAATGGCCAGGGCCAGGTAGCGATGGTGGGCGGGCAGGTCCTCGGTAAATACGGGTGATTCGACAAATATCCTACCTACGCCCATACGTCATTGGCGCATAGCACGCTTATTCGGATCGTTTCCTATCACGCAACAGCCACTCGTCACTGATTGATAGGCATTCGAAAAGTGCGCCGGGATTTTTGAAGCGCGAACTTTACAACCATGCAGCCCGTGCAATTACGTAGGACGGAACTGAGTTTTCCATCCGAAACGAGCCAGTCAACGGTCCACGGCTATCCCCCGCTGCACCACCCACGCCAACGGCAACGTCGCACACAACATCCCCGCCAGCACCAGCACCGCCAGCGGCACACCCAACGCATCGCCTAACCCGCCAAACACCACCGGCGCCAGCGCCCCGCCGCCTATCGTGCCGGTGTAGAACAGCGCAAACGCCTGCTCGCGTTTGCCGGCGCCGGCCAGGTCCGGCACGGCGCCGTAGAGCACCGAAGACGTGCCGTTCAGCACCAGGCCCAACACCGGCAACATCGCCATCAAGCCACCCAGCGGCAGGTACACGGCGGCGACGATCAGCAGTGCCGTGCCGGTTTCCGTCAGCCATACGGTCTTCATCATGCCGATGCGGGCACCGAGGTAGCCGCAGAACAATTTGCCGAACGCACCGCCAATGAACAGCAGGGTCAAGGCCAGGCCAATACCCGCCGTGCCCGCACCTTTGGCTTGCAGCAGGAACGGCAGGAACGTGAGGAAACCCATGCGCACGGCGCTGTCGAGGGTGCCGGTGAGGATCAGCGCGCGCAGGCCGATGACCGAGCCGGTTCGACTCAAGGGCCTGGCGTTTTTTGTCGCGGCGGATTCGCACACCGGAGCAGGCGCCCACCACCACAGCAGCCCTGCCGCCGCCAGCCCGAGCAACCCCAGCAGGGTCGCGCTGGCACGCCAACTGATGACCGTCAGCAGCAAGCCCACCAACCCCGGGATCAGGGTTTTGCCGATGTCACCGGAAAAGTTGTATTGCGATAACGCCTGCTTGACCCCACCACCGTCCTCATAAGCATCGGTAATCATCGAAGAGGCCAGCGGGTGTTGGGTACTCGCTCCCAGCCCACCCAATAGCAAAGCCAGCAACAACATGCCAAGCCCGGTGGCTTGCCCCACCAATAAGTAAGCGATACCTGCCAACGCGGTGCCGCCCACCAGCAACGGTATACGCCCCCAACGTTTGGCGGCGCGGCTGGCCATGAGTTGGAACACGGCCATCATCCCGGAGTAGGCGCCGCGCAATAGGCCGATTTGAGCGTAGGACAAGGCGAATTGCGCCTGCCAGATCGGCAGCAGCACGTAGATGACGTCGGTGAGGCCATCGTGTACGGCGTGGGCGCTGCAACCGGTAATCAGCGCGCGGCGGCGCGTGGAGGGGGCGCGGGCAGGCACGGCGACGGTGTCGTTCATGGGGTTTGAATCAACGCAGGTGGATGAAGCTTCCAGCCGGTCAGTGCGATCAGCAGGGTCAGCAGTTGAAAACCGATAATCAGTGCCACGCAGCCGGCCCAGCCCCACTGCTCCCAGATCAATGCCGGTGCGATGGCACCGCAACTGCCGCCCAGGTAGTAACACGTGAGGTAAACCCCCACGGCGCCCGCCTTGTTGTCACCGGCGGTGGCGGTGATGAACGCATTGGCAGCGGCCTGGGCGAGGAACACGCCGGTGGAACTGAGCGCCAGGCCGACGACGATGCAGCCCAGCGAAGGCGCCAGGGTCAGCGCCGAGCCACTGACACCGAGCACGGCGGCGATACCCAGCAGCTCGGCGTGGGGCCGGGCTTTGCTGAGGCGGCCCGCGAGGGGGATCACGATCAAGGCCAGTAGAAACACCATGTACAGCGTGCCCAACGCCGCAGGCCCGAGGTTGAACGGCGGCAAGCCAAGGTACAAACCCGCGTAAGTAAAGGCCGCAACTTGGCAGAACAACACGCAAAAACCTACGGCGTAGGCGGCCAACAGCGGTTTGCGGAAAATGCCCGAGGATGACGTGTTAAGTCGCTCGGTGCGCGGTCGGTTTGAGGGCAGCAGGAATTGGATAAACCCGCCCACCATCAGGCTCAATACGGCCAACCATTCGAAGGCTTCCCGCCAGCCCACGTATTCAGTCATCACCCCCGTGACGAAGCGCCCGGCGAACCCGCCCAACACAGTGCCCGCCACATAAAGGCTGGTGACTTCGGTGACCGTGCCGCCACGCCAACGGTCACCGATGTAGGCCACACTGGTTGCGAACACCACCGGAATCAACAGACCTTGCACGCACCGCCATACCAGCACTTGGGCAAAGCTGTCGGCGTACGCGGTCATCAGTGCGGGCACCGCCAACAACAGCGCGGCCACGCTGATGACGGTGCGTTGCTCGAAGCGCCCGGTCAGCCGGCTGACAAAGGGTGCAGTGACCGCCACGGCCAGGGTGGTGACCGTGATACTCCAGCCCGCGGCCTTGGCGCTGATGTGAAACTGCGCGGCAAAGGTCTGCAGGATGCTCTGGGTGGCATAGAGGTTAAGAAACGCCGCGCAGCCACACAGGAACAGGGCAAGACGGGCACAATGCAGGCGCGGTTTCATGAAACCTCTCGTTTTATTTTGTGAGGTCTTTATAGAATGGCCGACGGGTCTTAAACCAATACCGATTTCGAACCGATCAATACCCAGGGAACAGGATGCTCGACCTACGCAAGCTGCGTTACTTTCTGACGGTCGCCGAAGAATTGCACTTCGGTCGAGCAGCACTTCGCCTGCACCTGGCGCAGCCGCCACTGACGCGGCAAATTTCAGCGCTGGAGGCGGAGTTGGGGTTCAAGCTGTTTGATCGCACCAGCCGCACGGTGACCCTCACGGCTCAGGGCCGTTCGTTCCTGCCCTATGCACGCGGCGTGTTGGAGCAGGTGGCATTGGCGCAGGTCATCGCCGGCAAACTGGCAGCGGGCACTGCGGGGCAATTGTCGCTGGGGTACGTCAGCTCAATCGCCTTGTCGGATCTGTTCAGCCAAGCGATCCAGACTTTTGCGCAAGGCTTTCCCGAAGTGCAGTTGACCTTGGTGGAGTGCGCGTCCGGCAGCCTCGGCGCGCGCGTGGCTGACGGGCGGCTGGATATCGGGCTAAGTCGCCTATTGCCGCAGAATCAAGAGGTACACGCACAATCGCTCGGTGAGGAACGCTTGGTGGCGGCCGTGTCCAGCGACAGCCCTTTGGCCGGCCAGCCTGATGTCAGTTTGGCGCAGCTCAGTGCATATCCGTTGATTCTGTTTCCGTCGGATTATGGGTCGGGGTTGAACCAGTCCATCGAGCAACTTTACCGGCACCACGGTGTGCCCCTGCGTGCCGGGCCGACCGGACGGCAGATCACTTCGATCATTGCGCTGGTGGCCGCCGGGCAAGGCGTGGCATTGGTGCCGGAATGCACGCAGAGCTTGATGAATAAGGGCGTTACGTATAAGCCGATGGCTGAGGTAGATGCCTGTGCTCAGTTGCTGGTGCTGACCCCTACGGCAAGAAAAAGCGTATTGGCTGATGCGTTTCTCGCGGTCCTTGCGCAGTCTTCACACACCCGGTAACCCTTCGAAAAACCTCGCAGTACGCCGGCTGCACGTGGGCCGTGGTGGACATTGATGTCACCAAGTACCTGGGCAAGGCTCACAAACTCAACATTACCCTGCCGGGTTATCTGTTGAATCGTATTGATGAATACGTGCTGAATCACCCGGAAGAAAAAAGCCGTTCGGGGTTTCTGGCATCTGCGGCGCTCAAGGTTCTGCAGCAGGAAGGATGATCAGTCACGCCGAGTAACGCCGCTAGCGGCTTTGAATTTGACCGCAAGAAACGTAGTTTGCCGATGAGCGTGTCGCCTTAGGCTTGAACCACACTCACCCAGCAGGAGTCCGCTCATGTCTTACCAATTCAAGCGCATGCCCTCCCCCGTCGGCCAGCTCACCCTGGTGGCGCGCGATGGCAAACTCAATGCCGTCCTCTGGGAAAAAGAGCGCGCCAACCGCGTGCGCCTGGGTGAGTTGCGCGAGGCTAACGACAGCGCTGTGCTCTTGGCGGCCGAGCAACAATTGAAGGAGTATTTCGCCGGCACCCGCCACCAATTCGAACTGGAACTGGACTTCACCGGCACCGCGTTCCAGAAGCAAGTCTGGCAGGCGCTGCTGACCATCCCCTTTGGCGAAACCCGCAGCTACAGCCAGATCGCCCAGCAGATTGGTAACCCGAAAGCCGTGCGTGCAGTGGGCGCTGCCAACGGGCGCAATCCGATCTCGATCATTGCGCCCTGCCATCGGGTGATAGGCGCCTCAGGCGGGCTGACCGGGTTTGCCGGTGGGCTGGAGGCCAAGCAGTATCTGCTCGCGTTGGAAGGTGCAGGCCAGGCGGAACTGGCGTTCTAAACGCCTGCACGACAAAAACGTACACGTTTGTCCACCCGCTCAAATGTAATAAGAAATTTCAAAGCACCCCTGCGGTCCATACTTTCATCACCCACCTTTTGAGGAAAACGGTCATGAAATTCTCCGCAGTCTCGCAGTCTCTGTCCCGCTGGGCAGGCAGTGCCCGGACGTTCTACGCCGCCGTCGCACTGATTTTCCTGTGGAGTCTGAGCGGGCCTTATTTCCACTACAACGACACTTGGCAGCTGATCATCAACACTTCGACCACCATCATTACCTTCCTGATGGTGTTTCTGATCCAGAACACGCAAAACCGCGACAATGACATCCTGCATATCAAGATTGATGAGCTGCTGCGCGTGTCCAAGGATGCACAAAACGCCGTGCTGAGCCTGGATGGCCTGGACCGCAAAGAACTGGAAAAACTGCGCAACGAATACCGCAGCATCGGGGCTACGCGCAGTGTCAGCCTGAACAGCAGTTGCGGTGAAACCGTCGACGATGCAGTCGCGAACAAAACCGATCTGAACCACGCATAAAAAAACGGCGGTTGGAGAGGATCCAACCGCCGCTGTTCATTTCAAGTCACGGGTTCAACCGTCGCCTTGATGACCTTTACCGTAGGTCGATGCCAACGCGCGGGCCTTCTGCAGACGCTCTTGCAACTTAGGCAGCGTCTCATCTACCAGCGCCTTTATTTCCGGTACATCCGATGCCGCGCCTTCCTGCTTGAACAAGGCGATGGCGTCTTCGTTTTCCTTGACCTGCTGCGCCGTGTAGGCAGCGTCAAAGGAGTCGCCGTCCTTGAGTTCGGGCATCAGGGTTTCGGCTTTGTCGGCGATCTTCTCGCGCGGGGCCACCGGCAAGTCGAGCTTCTTGGCAATCGCTGCCAGGTGCTGGTTGGCCAGGGTGCGCTCGTTGATGACCTCGATGGTGTAATCCTTGATTTCCTGAGACGAGGTTTTGGCGTGGGCCATGCGACTGGTTTCGATATCGGCCATGCCTTTGGCCGAAGCCTGCTCGATGAATTCAGCAGGCGACTGGGCGAAAGCATTGCTGGCGCCGAGGCCCAGCAGCATCGCGAAACTGGCGGTGCGTAACCGGA
Source organism: Pseudomonas fluorescens (assembly GCF_900215245.1). Classification (GTDB taxonomy): domain Bacteria; phylum Pseudomonadota; class Gammaproteobacteria; order Pseudomonadales; family Pseudomonadaceae; genus Aquipseudomonas; species Aquipseudomonas fluorescens. The sequence goes on along the minus strand of NZ_LT907842.1, from coordinate 3,902,245 downwards.
TAGCCATGCGGCTCATGATGGGTTCCTCCAGGGCAAAAATAGGTGCGAGGACAGACACCTCACCCTGAATTCGAATTTTCAGGGCGGCAAAGGTTTAGAAAAAACTTGCCAGTGCGACGAACGGTCGTGGCTGCCTCAGGCCGGTTTGCTGGCAAACAGGCCCGGTAATGCGTGCGCGAGCGCGTTAATGGCAAAGCCGATAAACATCACGCCGCAGAGCTTGGTGATCAGGATTTCATGGCGCTGATACACCGTACGCACGCGTTGCGCCCCGACCACAGCGATCAGAATCGCATAAGCCAGCAGGCCACCGACAAAGCTCAGGAAGATCAATGACGGCAGCATTGCCCAGGTCAGCAGCTCGGCGCGGCTGGACAGCAATGCCGTGAACGTCGCCACCGCCACCGGGTAGGCCTTGGGGTTGGTCAAGCCAAACAAAATGCCGTGCCAAAACGGATGCCGCGCAGCGCCCTGGGGGGCGTCACTGCTACGCCGTTGCGTGCGAATGGCGCGCCAGCCGAGCCAGAACAAATACAACCCACTGAGCACACCCAACACATCAAATGCACTGCTACCGACTTCCCGTGCGCCAACAATGGCGATCAGCGCCGTACTGCACCACACCACATCCCCGAGCAAATGCCCGCACAGGAACCCTGCCCCGGCGCGACGCCCGCGCGCAGCACCGATGCCGAACACAGCCAGCACCCCCGGGCCCGGCGTAATGCCGTAGATAAAACCCGAAGCGAGGACGGCGAGCAACAAGGATGGGGTCATGGGCGCGACTCTGACAGACGGTTAAGAGGTGCAGGGATTCTGCACGTTCGGGTGCTACCGGTAAAACTGCATGCCTGCATATGGCTTGGCACGACAGGCTTGCAGACGCGAAGCCAAATTGCCGACATGCACCTCAAGCTTGTGCCCATCGGGGTCGAGGAAATAGAACGACGCACCTTCACTGCGGTTGTCGCGCCACTCCTGTACACCGCCGGCTCGCAGGCGCGCCACCAGCGCGTTGAAATCACCGGCATCCGCCGTGAACGCGTAGTGGGTGTAGTCAACTGCGGGTGCCGACACGCGCAACGGATCAAGCGACAAACACACCCACACACCGGGCAACGACAGGTAGGCGCCGTTGTCCCACGTGGCGTCGAGCTGAAGCTGCAACAGCTCATGGTAGAACCTGACGCTGCGGTTCACATCGGTCACGGCAAGGGTCAGGTGGTTGAGGCCTGAGAGCATGTTGGCATTCCTGTCATCGGTGGCTTGCGGACAATACACCCTGTACCTGCGCGATCAACCATTGCAACCCCGAATCCCCACCCCGCCGCGCATGCCACGCCAGCTCAAAGGCAAACGAGGGAATATGAAACGGTGGCGGCACGGCCAACAAATGCTGCTGATCGATGCTGAGCAACCCCCTGGATGAGACGGTCAGGATCAGGTCGGTGCCCTGGATCAACTGCGGCGCCACGCCCCAGTGCGGCAGGCTGATCGCCACATGCCGGCGCTCACGAATGGCCGTCAACGCGCGCTCGATTTCCGGGGTACCACTGCCGCGCATTTCCAGCAGTACATGCGGGCGCGACAGGTAGGTGGGCAGGTCGAGCGTGCCACTTTGCGGCAGGCTGTGGCGGTCCACCAGGCAGGTGTAATGCTCCTCAAACAACGGCGTGGTGCGCAGTTCGGCGGGCATATCGGGGAAGACCCCGGCCGCCAGGTCGATATCGCCATTGAGCACGCCGTCCACCATCCCTTCACGGCTGGCCTGGATGATTTGCAGGTCGATGCCGGGCGCTTCACGGCGTAACGTGCGCACCAAACCAGGCAGAAAAATGGCCGCGCTGTAGTCCGACATCGCCACGCGAAACCTGCGTTTGGCTGACGCCGGGTCAAACCGATTCGGTGCCAACAGGGCCTGCACCTGGGCCAGGGCTTCGGCCAACGGCGTCGCCAACTCCAGGGCACGCGCCGTCGGCACCAGCGTGCCGCCCTGGCGCACCAGCAACGGGTCATTCAATAGGTCTCGCAGGCGGGCCAATGCGTGGCTGACCGCCGGCTGGCTCAGGTGCAAACGCTCGGCGGCGCGAGTCACATGTTGCTCGCTGAGCAAGGCATCCAGAATCACCAGCAGGTTGAGGTCAATGCGGCGAAGATCATTCATCAACTGCATGCTCTGCATAAGAATTTGGAATTTAAATTTGCGCGACGAATAGCCTAGAGTCCAGTAAAACCTCTGGGAGAGTCGAAATGACCACGTTGCATTGGGTGGGTTTGTTAGCGCTGGCGGTGATTGCCGGGGCGGTGGTGCCGTTTCAAAGTGCAATCAATGCCAACCTCGGGCGCGGCCTCGGTCACCCCTTATGGGCCACGTTGGCCTCATTGCTGGTGAGCATCATCGTGTTGCTGCCGGTGATACTGGCCCTGCGTTTACCACTGCCGAGCCTGAGCTTTATCAGCCAGGCACCGCTGTGGATGTGGGCCGGTGGCGCATTTGGCGTGTGCTTCATTTCCCTGGCACTGATGCTGCTGCCCAAGCTGGGCGCGTCGGGGTTTATTGCACTGGCCATGGCCGGTCAGATCCTCGCCTCGCTGCTGCTCGATCACTTTGGCCTGTTCGGCCTGGCCGAGCGCCAACTCACAACGCCCCGTGTGCTGGGGGCGTTGCTGTTGATCGGCGGGGTGGCGTTGATTCAGTTCAGCAGCTCGCCCGCGCGGGCATTGGCAACGGCAAGCTGATCATCCCCTGTCCAACGTGCGCAGCTTTTGCGGCAAGCCCCACAGCAGCAGCGCTGCGGCCAACAGTGCGCACACGCCGATCACATACAGCGCCGGGGTGGTGCTGCCGGTGAGGTCCTTGATCCGCCCCACCATCACCGGGCTGACAATGCCGCCGAACTGGCCAAGGGTGTTGATCACCGCAATGCCACCGGCCGCACCGGCACCGGCGCCCGCCAGCAGTTTGGGGGGCAGGGTCCAGAACGTCGGGATCGAGGCGATAATGCCGGCGCCCAACATGCCCAGCGCGATGATCAGGAAGGTGGTGTGGTCGGCAAAGATGCCGGCACTGAAAAAGCCAATCGCACCCAGCACCACCAGGCTCTTGTGCAACATCAGCGACGCTCGGCGGCCAAGCGATTGATCTCGGCCTGCTCCACCACCGCGTGCGGCGCGCCATGGCGCACCGCCGCCAACATGGCCTGGCCGACGGTCTCGGTGCTGACCACCCAGCCGGGCTTGGCGCGACGCACAAACGAGAGCACCGGCCCGAGCACGGTATAGAAAGATTGGTACAACGGCGTCTTCGAGCGCACGCCATGCAAGGGCTGGATAACCCCCGGCCGAAACAGGTACACCGCCTTGAACGGCAGGCGCAGCAAGGCGTTTTCAGTCTTGCCTTTGATCCGCGCCCACATCGACTTGCCTGCCTCGGAGCTGTCGGTGCCGGCGCCGGACACGTAGATAAACGTCATTTGCGGGTTTAGCCGCGCCAGGGTACTGGCGGCGACCAGCGTCAGGTCATAGGTGAGGTGGGTGTACCGGGTTTCATTCATGCCCGCCGACGAAACACCAAGGCAAAAAAAGCACGCGTCAAACCCTTGCAGCAAGTTTTCCAGGGGCTGGAAATCCAGCATGTCGCTGTGCAACACCTGATGCAGCTTGTCGTGCTCCTGGGTCAACGGGGTGCGACCGACGGCGACGACTTCCTGGACGTCAGCCGCCAGCAGGCACTCGCGCAGCACGCCTTGGCCGACCATGCCGGTGGCGCCGAATAGGAGAACTCTCATTGGGTGGGTTCCTTGATGACAAACGATAAGCTGCACGTTAGAGACAAACACACTAGCAGCTTGTAGCTTACCGCTGAAAAAGGATAAGCCTGCCCTTGAAAAATACCACCACCCTCGCCCTCGCCTGCAGCGCCGCCTTCCTCGGTCAAGTCGGTATCAGCTGCTACCTGCCCGCCGTACCGGCGATTGCCCATGCCCTGCCCGCCGCCGAAGACCAGGTCGCATTGGCCCTGGCGGTGTACCTGGTGGGCATGGCATTGCCGATGTTGCTGTGGGGCAGCCTGGGCGAGCGGTTTGGAAGAAAGCCGGTATTGCTTGGCGCACTGGCGGTGTACGCACTGACGAGTGCGGCGATTCCGTCAGCGTTCAATATTGAGTCGTTCCTGGCGTTACGCCTGGTTCAGGGCCTGGGCGCGGGCGGCGTGTCGGTGATGGCCCGGGTATTGGTGCGTGACAGTTTCAGCGGTGCATTGCTGGCCAAGGGGTTGTCGTGGCTGGGCATGACCTTTGTCATCGCGTTGGGAATCGGGCAATTTGCCGGCTCGGTGCTGCAGGTGGCGTTCGGTTGGGAAGCGATTTTTTATGCGTTGGCAATCGGCGCTGTCGGGTTAATGCTGGTGTTGCAGCGGGTGGTGTTTGCGCCACAGGTAAAAGCCGATTCGTCGGTATCCGCGACGCGCATTTACGCGTCGATTGTGCGCCACCCGGCCTTCTTGCACGCCGCGTTGGCCGGCGGGTTGGGCTATGGGGTGATCATCGCGTTCAACACCTGTGCGCCGCTCATTCTGCAGGGCCATTTTGAGTGGAGCCCGGCCCAATATGGCTGGCTGGGTTGGCCGATCAGCGCGGCGTATCTTGCAGGCGGGTTGATGGTCAATCGCTGGGGCGCGCGCACCGGACGGTTGGCGATGATGAGTTGGGGCGTGGCCCTGGTGTTGTCAGGCACGGCCGTGATGCTGCTGGGCAGTGTGTTCAGCGACGGGTTGGCAGTGTTGCTGTGGCTGCCGTATTGCCTGGCGGTTTTTGGGCAGTCGATGAGTTACCCCATCAGCTTGTCGCTGGCCAATGATGAGTCGCCGGTGAGCGGTTCCTATGCCATGGCCTTGAGCGGCTTTATGCATCAATTGATGGCGGCGCTGATCGGCGGCGGCGCGAGCCTGCTGGTGAGTCAGCAGGCGTGGCCGATGGCGCTGTTGTGTGTAGCGTTGGCGGGCGGCGCATGTGTGTGCGCCGCCCGCTGCCGGGCCGATCAGAACGCGCTGCGAAATACCTCTTCGATCTGACGTTGATCGGCGCGCCGTGGGTTGGTCAACCCACAGGCGTCCTTCAACGCATTGGTCGCCAGCAGCGGAATATCCTGCAGCTTGGCGCCCAGCTCGCGCAGCCCGGCCGGGATCTCAACATCCAGGGCCAACGTGCGAATGGCCGCGATTGCCGCCTGGGCGCCCTCTTCCGGGGTAATGCCCTTGATATCGGCGCCCAAGGCGCGTGCCACGTCGCTCAAGCGTTTGGCGCAGACGCTGGCGTTGAAGCTTTGCACATGGGGCAGCAACACCGCATTGCACACGCCGTGGGGCAAGTCGTACAGGCCGCCCAGTTGGTGGGCCATGGCGTGCACAAAACCCAGGGACGCATTGTTGAACGCCATCCCGGCCAGGAACTGCGCGTAGGCCATGTTTTCCCGTGCGGCCATGTCGCTGCCATCGCGAACCGCCAGGCGCAGGTTGGCGCTGATCAGCTCGATGGCCTTGATCGCGCAGGCGTCGGTGATCGGGTTGGCGGCGGTGGACACGTAGGCTTCGATGGCGTGGGTCAAGGCGTCCATGCCGGTGGCGGCGGTGAGGCCCTTGGGCATGCCGACCATCAGCGCGGGGTCGTTGACCGACAGCAGTGGCGTGACGTTGCGGTCGACGATGGCCATTTTCACGTGGCGGGTTTCGTCGGTGATGATGCAAAAGCGCGTCATCTCGCTGGCGGTGCCGGCGGTGGTGTTAATGGCCACCAGCGGCAGTTGCGGCTTGCTGGACTGATCGACACCTTCGTAGTCGCCGATATGCCCGCCATTGGTGGCGCACAGCGCGATACCCTTGGCGCAGTCATGGGGCGAACCGCCGCCCAGGGACACCACGAAATCGCAGTGGCTGTGCTGCAACAGCGCCAGGCCTTTTTCGACGTTTTCCACATTGGGGTTGGGCTTGGCACCGTCGTAAATCACCGAGTCGATGTCCTGCATCGCCAGCTTCTCGGCGATCATGCTGGCCACGCCCGCCTTGGCAAGGCCGGCGTCGGTGACAATCAGTGCCTTGCGAAAGCCATAATTGCGGATGGCGATCATGGCTTCGTCGAGACAGTCGATGCCCATGATATTGACGGCGGGGATGAAGAAGGTGCTGCTCATGGCGAATCCTCAGAGGCGTTATAGGTACAGGATCAACCTCACTTGCCTGCGGCATCTTGACCAAGATCAACTCCGGCTCGTGATAAAGTCACCACCCAGCCGATTTCGAGTAGACCCGCCGCAATGAAGGATTTCCAGGATATTGACGCCCACCTTGAAGACTGGAGCGCGCTGCGCAGCAGCGTGGACTTCAATGGGATTCTGATCGGCAACGGCGCCAGCCGGGCGATTTGGGAAGACTTTGCCTACGACTCGCTGTTTGAAAACGCACGCACCGTCGAGGAAAAACCCCTGAGCGCATCCGAGCTGAGTGTGTTTGACGCCCTGCAAACCCGCAGTTTCGAGCAAGCACTGGGCGCATTGAAAACCACTAGCCGGGTCAACAAGGCCCTGGCGGTCAGCTCGGCCGCGCCGCGCAATCGCTACTATGCGATCAAGGAAGCGTTGATCAACACCATCCACGCCGTGCACATTCCGTGGCGCCTGGTGCAGCCGTCGACGCTGGCGACGATCAACGCGGAGCTGGCCCGCTACGCCAGCGTGTTCACCAGTAACTACGACTTGCTCAACTACTGGGCGATCCTGCACACCCCGGGCATTGATGACCTGTTCCGCAGCGCCGACGCCAGCTTCGACCTGCGCAACACGCACACCGACGCCACGCGCATCCTCTACCTGCATGGCGGCCTGCACCTGGTGCGCAACCTCGACGGCACGGCGCGCAAACTGCCGTCCACCGACAGCACCTTGCTCAGCAGCTTTGCGATCAACAACACGATCAAGACCCTGGACGATGTGCCGCTGTTTGTCAGCGAAGGCAACGTGGAAGAGAAGCTCAAGACCATCCGCAGCTCGGACTATCTGTCGTTCTGTTATGAGCAACTGCTCAGCCATGAGGGCTCACTGTGCGTCTTCGGCCATGATTTGGGGCCGCAGGATACACACCTGGTGGATGCGCTGCGCCAGGCCAAGCTGACCACCCTGGCGATTTCGGTATCGGGGCGCAGCGACGGGTTTATTCGTCAGCAGAAACGCCGGTATGCGGCGTTGTTTGAGGGCAGCGGTGTGGCGCTGAAGTTTTTTGCGGCGCGCACGCATCCGCTGGGTAATTCGGCGCTCTCGGTGCCGGTCGAGCGCTGATCACCTGAACAAAGCAGCTCCCACATTGATTGCATTTCAACTAGTGATCGCAGTCATTCCTCAGCGCTGTGCACCACCACCAACAACTGCGCCTGCACCTCCCCAACCGAGCGAAGCCGGTGAGGCTTTTGCGCGTTGAAGTGCAGCGCGTCACCCCGCTCCAGAATCACCCGTTCGTTCATGAAATCCACTTCCACCCGGCCTTCATGCACGAACAGAAACTCCTCTCCCACATGCTCCTTGAACGTCTTGTCGGTGAACTCCGCCGGCGGGTAGATGATGAACGGCAGCAGGCTGCGCTCACTGACCTGATGGGCGAGCACCGCATAACCCGGCGCGGTGTCCGGCCGCTCATGGCTGCGCACCAGGCTGTAGCTGTCGAGGCTGACGCTGTCTTCGCTGAACAGTTCTTCGACCTTCACGTTCAAGGCTTTGGCCAGTTTCAGCGCGGCGGCAATCGACGGCGTGTTGAGCCCGCGCTCGACTTTCGACAGGTAACTCTTGGTCATCCCGGACTTTTCGGCCAAGGACTCCAAGGTTACCCCAAGTTTTTTTCTCAATAATTTCAAACGGATAGACATTTTATGCAGTTAATCCATGCAGAAAAGCGAGAGCTGCGCTTGCCAATGACACAATGTGTCATATAGCATCTTTAGTGTCATTTGCATTCACCCAACAGCCTTGCTCGCGCTGGAGACCCGCAAATCCGACGTCCATTGAACCACCCAAAGGACACCGATATGGCCAAGACATTAGCACTCCCCAAAGAGCAACTGGTCAAGCAAGCGCTGATCCAGATGCAAAATTCACTGGCGGATAATACGTGGACCGACCGGCAAAAGCTGGCGCTCACCTGTCGCATCCTGTTCGAACATGGCCACGACTCCGGCCTGGCCGGGCAGATCACCGCGCGAGGCCCCACGCCTGGCACTTATTACACCCAGCCACTGGGCCTGGGGTTTGACGAAATCACCGCCGGCAACCTGTTGCTGGTCAATGAGGACCTGGACGTCCTGGAAGGCCACGGCATCCCCAACCCGGCCAACCGTTTTCACACCTGGGTATACCGTGGGCGGCCGGATGTGAACTGCATCATCCATACGCACCCCACCCATATTGCCGCGCTGTCGATGTTGGAAGTACCGCTGCAGGTGTCGCACATGGACCTTTGCCCGCTGTACGAAGACTGCGCTTTCTTGGAAGCCTGGCCGGGCGTGCCGGTGGGCAATGAAGAAGGGCAAATCATCACCACGGCGCTGGGCGACAAACGCGCGATTTTGCTTTCGCATCACGGCCAACTGGCCACCGGGGCGAGCATCGAAGAAGCCTGCGTGATCGCGCAGTTGATTGAGCGCGCGGCCAAGTTGCAGTTGCTGGCGATGGCCGCGGGCACGATCAAGCCGATCCTGCCGGCGCTGGGCCGCGAGGCCCATGCCTGGATCTCCAAGCCCAAGCGCCACGGCGCCGCGTTCAATTACTACGCCCGGCAGAGCCTGCGCCAACACGCCGACTGCTTGAACTGATTGCCCTTTTTTGACTGGAGACTTCCCATGCCCACACCCGCTATTCACGGCATCATCGGATACACCATCACGCCGTTCAGCGCCGACGGCCAACGCATTGACCTCGACGCCCTGGGCCGCTCCATCGACCGTTTGATCGACAGCGGCGTGCATGCCATCGCGCCCTTGGGCAGTACCGGCGAGGGCGCCTACTTGAGCGACGCCGAGTGGGATGAAGTGAGTGCCTACAGCCTGGCGAAAATCGCCAGGCGCGTACCGACTATCGTCAGTGTGTCCGACCTGACCACCGCCAAGGCCGTGCGTCGCGCCCGTTACGCCGAGTCCAATGGCGCCGATGTGGTGATGGTACTGCCGACCTCGTACTGGAAACTCAGCGAAGCAGAAATCCTCGCCCACTATGCCGCGATTGGCGAGAGCGTCGGCGTGCCGATCATGCTCTATAACAACCCGGCCACCAGCGGCACGGATATGTCGGTGGAGTTGATTCTGCGCATCGTCCAGCACGTCGAAAACGTGAGCATGGTTAAGGAAAGCACTGGGGATATTCAGCGCATGCACCAGTTGCATCGGCACAGTGACGTACCGTTTTACAACGGCTGCAACCCGCTGGCCCTGGAAGCCTTTGCGGCGGGCGCAAAAGGATGGTGCACGGCGGCGCCGAACCTGATCGCGCCGCTCAACCTGGCGTTGTACGAGGCGGTGTTGGCCAATGATCTGAGCAAGGCGCGCGAACTGTTCTACCGCCAGTTGCCGCTGCTGGAATTCATCCTCAAGGGTGGGTTGCCGGCGACGATCAAGGCCGGGTTGCGTTTGACCGGGTTGGACGCGGGTGATCCAAGGTTGCCGGTGTTCCCCTTGGGTGCAGCGGGGGTCGAGCAGCTTAGGACATTACTGCGATAGAGCCGTGGCCTCCTGTGGGAGCTGGCTGGCCTGCGATAGCATCTCCTCGGTTTAGCTGACAAATCGAGGTGCCTGCATCGCAGGCAGGCCAGCTCCCACATTTTGACCGAGTTCATTCATTACACAGCGACAAATGACAATAATTCTCGATATCATTCATGGCTTATCTACGTCGTACTTCGTCAAGAAGGATAGCCATGTCTCGTCCCAAGCCCGACCCGTTGTCGGTCGATGCCTTTCGCAGGTTCTATGCAGACATTCTGTATTTCCTGCGCAAACGCACGGACAACGCCAGCGACGCGGCGGACATGACCCAGGATGTCTTCACCCAGTGGCTGGACTACCGCGACCGCGCCAAGGTCGAGCAGCCACGGGCATTTCTGTTCCAGATGGCGCGCAACCTGCTGCGCGATCACTGGCGTAAACAGAAGGTACGGCACATCGCCTACGCTGACCCGGCCGATCCCCACGCCGAGCCGCTCACCGATGAACAAAACGACCCGATGGCCGCCGCGCAGCGCCTGCAACGCCTGGAACAGTTGAAAGAAGTCCTCGCCGAACTCTCGCCCCGCAGGCGAGAAGCCCTTATGCTGCATCGCTTCGAAGGCCTGAGTCAGGCGCAGATCGCTGAGCGCATGGGCATTTCGACCAGCATGGTCGAAAAGCACATCGCTTTCGCCCTGCTGCATTGCAAGCGACGTCTTCACATTGACCCCGGCACGGAGCAGCCAGAATGAACCGCTTGAGCGACATCGACGCCCTGGACATCGAAGCGAGCGACTCCATCGATGCCCAAGCCGCCAGCTGGTTCGCGCGCAACCGCAATGACCCGGCGCGTGCCGACCGCAAAGCCTTCGCCGCCTGGCAGGCCGAGCCTGCCCATGCCCGCGCCTACGCCGAATTCGAGCAACTGTGGGCCGACCTCGCCCAGTTGCAGCAACTGAACCAACCCGTGCCACTGCCCACGCGCAAACCCTCGTTCTGGCGCCCCGCCCTCGCCACCGCGGCAGCGCTGGTCTGCGCAGTGCTGACCAGCCACATCGGCGCGCCTCGTGAGCTCTACCACAGCCAAATCGCCGGGCACGCCAAAGGCATGCGCACGCTCAACCTGCCCGATGGCAGCACGCTGTATGTAAATGCCAACACCCACCTGCGGGTGGATTTCAACGCCCATCAACGCATCCTGCATCTGGACAAGGGCCAGCTGTACATCGAGGTCGCGGCCGACAAGGAACGGCCGTTGTACGTGCAAGCCGGCGCAGCCAACGTGCGGGTAGTCGGCACCGGGTTTGATGTGCGGCGCAGCCAGCAGCAACTGGTGATCAGTGTCGCCCATGGCCAGGTCGCCTTCGAAGCGGACGCCAAAAGCCCCGTCACCGTGCTCGGTGCGCAGCAACGCGCGACTTACAGTTACGCCAAAGGCACTGTTCAACAGCAAACCCTTACCGGCGAAGAAGTCGCCGATTGGCGCAGCGGGCACCTCTCATTTCGCAATCGCGACCTGGCCAGCCTCATTGACGAGTTGAGCCTCTACCGGCCCCAGGCACCGTTACAGGTCAGCAAAGCCGTGGCGCAACTGAAAGTCTCGGGCAATCTGGATGTGAATGACCCGGACGCTCTGCTCAATGCCCTGCCTGCCCTGCTGCCGGTCAAGGCCGTGGCGTCGGCCGACGGCATCTTAAGAATCGAGCCGACCCAGTAGGGCTCACACCCATTTGAGAATATTTTGCATTCGCAGGTGTGGATTTTTTGGCCTGCGCCGTCTTCCTCCCGACTGTGCTTGATACGCACACCTTTTTGGCTAGTTAGCCGCCCCGGGGGATTCCATGTTTCGCGCGCCTTGCCACGCTTTGCACCTGTTTCTTCGACCGTCCGTTATTGCCAGCTGCCTGGCGTTCAGCCTCAGTGCGCAGGCCGAGACATTCACGCTGCAACTGCCCGCCCAGTCGCTGGCCACCTCGCTGAGCCAAGTGGCGCAGCAAGCGAAAATCCAGCTGCTGTTCGATGAAGCGCTGCTCAAGAACGCGCAGGCACCGGCACTCAACGGTGCGTTCACCGCAGAAGTGGCGATTCGCACCCTGCTGAAAAACAGCGAGTTCAGCCTGATCAGAGTCGGCACCACTTACATCGTGCGCCCCGCCGAAGACAAAACCCGCTACAGCGGCGCGATCCAGCTCGACGCCCTCAGCGTGATAGGCACCGGTAACGACGTCGACGCGAGCACCGTCAACCGCTCGACCCTGACCCAGGCCGACATCGACCGCTACCAGTCAAATAACATCCCCAGCCTGTTGCAGACCTTGCCCGGCGTGAGCCAGGGCGGTTCGTTGAAACCCGGCGGCCAGACCATCAACATCCGCGGCTTCGGTGATGCCGAAGACGTACCGCTGACCGTCGACGGCGCCACCAAGAGCGGCTTCGAGCGCTACCAGCAAGGTACCGTGTTTATCGAGCCGGAGTTGATCAAAAGCATCGAGGTCGAAAAAGGCCCCAACTCGCCGTTCACCGGCAACGGCGGGTTTGGCGGCACGGTCAACATGACCACCAAGGACGCGCCGGACCTGCTCCAGGACGGTCGCAACAGCGGCGCCATGCTCAAATATGGCTACTCCAGCAATGACCACGAACAGGTCTACAGCAGTGCCGTGTATGGCCGCACCGACGACGCTCGTTTTGACGCGCTGGCTTACCTGACCCAACGCGACGGCGGTGATATGAAAGTGGCCGGCAAGTTGCCCAACGACAACAACGAGTACCCGGTCAACCCTCAGCGCCTGCCCAACAGCGCCCAGGATGTGGACGGCAAACTGTTCAAGGTCAACGCGCACTTCACCGATGAGCACAGCGTTGGCCTGTCCTACTCGCGGTCCCACAGCAATCGCTGGACACCCTTCTCCGCTGCCAGCTACCCGACGCCGCCGACCCAGGCCAACATCGACCGTTACGGCTACGAAGGTGCGTTGAAGCGCTTTTTAGCCCACCGCGACACCGTCGACACCACCTGGTCGGGCAAGTACGAATACACGCCGCTGGATAACCCGCTGGTGGACCTGACCGTCAAGTATTCGCAGTCCAACACCGACCAGACCGACGAGCGCGACGCCAGCGCGTTTTTCCAACTGGCCAGCGGCGGGCGCAAGATGGACACTGCCTACACCGACAAGCACCTCGACATCCGCAACGTCAGCCTGTTCGACAGCGGGCCGTTGCAGCACGCGCTGACCGTCGGCGGGCAGGTTCGCAGGCACAGCCGCGAAACCGAGATGTGGATGCCTGGCGCCACGTACAACACCGCGCGCTATCACTATGGGCATTTCCAGCCAGGCTTCATGCCCCACGGCAAGGTCGATACCCACAGCGTCTTTGTGCAGGATGCGGTGACCGTCGGCGAGGTGACCCTCACTCCCTCCCTGCGCTACGACCACGTGCGTAACCGTGGCGAAGGCAACGATGCGCCGTACTACAACAACCCCGACCCAGCCTTCGGCCACGACTACAGCGACCGCACCTACACCGGCTGGTCACCGCGCCTGGCGCTGTTCTGGAACGTCACCCCGCACCTTGGGCTGTTCGCCAACTGGAGCAAAACCTGGCGCGCGCCGGTCATCGACGAACAGTACGAAGTGCAAGGCCTGGGCAGCCGCACGGCCACCAGCGTTGACCTCGACCCCGAGCGCATCACGTCGATCACCGTGGGCAGTGTCGTCAGCTTCGATAACGTGCTTGCCCAAGACGACAACCTGCAAGTGCGCACCACCGTGTTCCACAACAAAGTCGAAGACGAAATTTTCAAAGCCACCGGCGTCGGCTGCCAGAACCAGGCCATCAATGGCGGCACGATTTCCAGCGCCTGCCCAGCGGGGGCAATGCCCAACTACCGCAACATCGGCGGCCTGACCATCAAGGGCTTCGAGCTCGAATCGTTCTACAACTCCACCTACCTGTTCGGCTCGGTGTCGTTCGCCTACGCCAAAGGCGAACACCAGGGCGCCTACACCAACCCGTGGGGCCCGGACGTGCCGGCACGTGACATTCCACCGACCAAATGGGTGCTGGTACTGGGCACCCACATTCCAGCCTGGGATGCTCAGGTGGGCTGGATGGGCCAGTTCATCGGCGCGACCCATCGCTTGCCGAGTGACAAATATTCCGGCGGCCCCGGCAGCAGTTTGGGCGACCTGTTCTACGACCAGTACGGCAACAAGGCCTACAACACCCAAGGCCTGTTCGCCAAATGGAAACCGCAACAGGCTTACCTCAAAGGCACCGAAGTGAATGTCACCGTCGACAACCTGTTCAACAGTAACTTCCGCCCGGCCCTGAGCGGCGACCGTGCCTACACCAAAGGCCGCGATGCGAAGATCAGCATTACGCGGTTCTTCTAATAGACCGGGCTGACGCCCTCGCAGGCAAGCCAGCTCGCACAGCAGCTTTCGGTCCGCCAGGCCGTAGCGGTCCAACCCGGGAGCCGGGCTGACCCGCAACGGCGGCGCGCCTGCCCGCGGTGAGAGTGGAACTGTACGGATCAATCTGCGACCAGCTGTAGGCCCGCGTTTGGCGGGGGTTGTGGCTAGATGGGCGTTCCTTGAAGCCCTCCAGATTCTGGTCCCGACTCATGAGTTCGCGCGAAAACACCGGCATGGCCCTCGGCTTGCTGGGCGTCATCATCTTCAGCCTGACCCTGCCCTTCACGCGCATCGTGGTGCAGGAAATCCACCCGTTGCTCAACGGCCTGGGTCGCGCGTTGTTCGCGGCGGTGCCGGCGGCGGCGCTGTTGCTGTGGCGCCGTGAGCGCTGGCCGACCTGGCGCCAGGTACGCGGGTTGTGCCTGGTCATCGCCGGCGTGATTCTCGGTTTCCCGGTGCTGTCGGCCTGGGCCATGCAAACCTTGCCGGCGTCCCATGGCGCTCTGGTCAACGGCCTGCAACCGCTGTGCGTGGCGCTGTATGCGGCGTGGCTGTCCCATGAGCGGCCGTCGAAAGCCTTCTGGGCCTGCGCGGCGTTGGGCAGTGCGTTGGTGTTGAGTTACGCGTTGATCACCGGCGCCGGCAGTATCCAGGCCGGTGATTTGTTGATGCTCGGCGCAATTGCCGTGGGCGGCCTGGGTTATGCCGAAGGTGGCCGGCTGGCCAAAGAGATGGGTGGCTGGCAGGTGATCTGCTGGGCACTGGTGCTGTCGACGCCGGTGTTGATCGGCCCGGTGTGGTACCTGGCGGCGCAGCACCAAGGCGCAATTTCCATGCGCACCTGGTGGGCGTTTGGCTATGTGTCGCTGTTCTCGCAGTTCCTGGGGTTTTTTGCCTGGTACGCCGGGCTGGCCATGGGCGGCATTGCACGGGTCAGCCAGATTCAGCTGTTACAGATTTTCTTCACCATCGCGTTTTCGGCGTTGTTCTTTGGTGAACATATCGAGCCGATTACCTGGGTGTTTGCCTGCGGGGTGATCGTGACGGTGATGCTCGGGCGCAAGACGGCGGTGCAGGCTGCACCCCTTCCCAAGCCGAACGCTATTTAATGTGAAAGCAGGCCTGTGTAGGAGCTGGCTTGCCTGCGATGCAGGCAACTCGGTCTGTCAGAAAACCGAGGTGATGCCATCGCGGGCAAGCCCGGCTCCCACATTTGATTTGCAGCGTTCTCAGCTCAAATAACCCTCCGCACGCAGCAAGGTTTCCAGGCAGTGTTCGCTGATCTGGTAGAACGCCTTCAGCGCCTGGATTTTTTCCAGCAACTGCGCGTTGTCGATCGGCTCCGTGCGTTTGACCGCCAGGATCATCTTGTTCTTGTTGGTGTGCTCCAACGAGATGAACTCGAACACCTTGGTCTCATAACCGCAGGCCTCGAGGTACAACGCACGCAGGCTGTCGGTGACCATTTCCGCCTGTTGGCCCAGGTGCAGGCCGTATTGCAGCATCGGCTTGAGCAGCACCGGGCTCTGGATTTGCAGACGAATCTGTTTGTGGCAGCACGGCGAGCACATGATGATCGACGCGCCGGAGCGGATGCCGGTGTGGATCGCGTAATCGGTGGCGATGTCGCAGGCATGCAGGGCGATCATCACGTCCAGTTCGCTCGGCGCGACGCTGCGCACATCCCCGCATTTGAACACCAGCCCCGGGTGTTCCAGGCGCGCAGCGGCGGTGTTGCACAGGGTCACCATGTCTTCGCGCAGCTCGACACCCGTCACTTCGCCCTCGGCCTTGAGGGTGTTGCGCAGGTAATCGTGGATAGCGAAGGTCAGGTAGCCCTTGCCCGAACCAAAGTCGGCAACACGCACCGGCCGGTCCAGTTTCAACGGTGACGAGGTCAGCGCATGGCTGAACACTTCGATGAATTTATTGATCTGCTTCCACTTGCGCGACATCGACGGGATCAGCGCCTGCTTGGCGTCGGTGACGCCCAGGTCCGCGAGGAACGGCCGTGTCAGGTCCAGGAAGCGATTTTTCTCGCGGTTATGCTCTGCGGACGGCGCCTCACGCAGTTGCTGCGGCTTGCTTTTGAACAGCGAGCTTTTGTTCTTCTTGCTGTACTCCAACTGGGCTTCATCCGTCAGCGACAGCAAGTGCGCGTTCTTGAATGACGCCGGCAACAACGCAGCAATCGCCGCCACGCCGTCCGCCCGCGGGAAGTTCTTGGTGATGTCGCGGGTTTTGTAGCGGTAGACGAAGGACAGGCACGGCTGTTCCTTGACCGTCAGGGGCTTGATGATTAGCCGCTGCAACTCGGCTTCCTCACCGACGTACTTGGCCAGCACCAGCTTGATAAAGGCCTGCTGCGCGAGGCTTGCGCTCAGCAGTTCGATGAACTGGGCGTGATGATCCGGCGCAGGGCTGGCAGGTTGAGCGGTGACGGACATGAACAAAAACGCCTCGGGCTGGGAATGCCGGGCATTTTAGGGGGGATAGGCGTTGAGGGCACGGGGTTATTTGATCAACGGTCACTCAGCCGCCGCAAATCAAATGTGAGAGCTGCTTTGTGTGAGAGCTGGCTTGCCTGCGATGCTGGCACCGCAGTCCATCAGGCAAACCGAGGTGAGGCCATCGCGGGCAAGCCCGACGCCCACAGAAAAGCGGCTAGCCCTTAGGTTCAGCGGTGTTTGGGTTACTCCAGCACGATCAGCCGGTTGGGCAGTTCATTACGCGTCTGCGTCACCGGCACATGCACCTTGAGCAACTCGCCACAGGCTTCAATGCAGGCGATAAACCCCGCCAGCGTTTGCCCGTGTTTCACCTGCTGGGTAAACGCCTTGACGATGCCATCCCAACTGCTGTTATCCAGGCGTTTGGAAATCCCCTCGTCCACCAGGATTTCCACATACCGCTCCGCCTCGCAGACAAAAATCAGCACGCCGGTGCCGCCCAGCGTGTGGTGCAGGTTCTGCTCCAGAAACTGCCGGCGTGCCAGGTTCGACGCGCGCCAGTGGCGTACCGAACGCGGGATCAAGCGGGTGGTGACCTTGGGCAAGCGAAACACCAGGCACAGCACAATAAACGTCGCCCACTGCGCCAACAGCAAGGTGTACATGGTCAGGTAGCCCGACAAGTAATGCACCACGCCAGGCACCACCAACGCAATCAGGCTGGCCCATAGCAGCGGGATGTAAGCGTAATCGTCGGCGCGAGCCGCCAGCACGGTGACCAGTTCGGCGTCGGTGGTTTTTTCAACCCGGGCGATCGCTTCGGCGACTTGGCGCTGCTCGTGTTCAGTCAGTAATGCCATGGTTGTAGTTGCTCTTTTCTAGTTATTGTCATTACCCGCCGCACCTTCATTACCAGCCACCTGAGGCACCGCCGCCGCCGAAACCGCCGCCGCCGCCTCGGAAGCCACCGCCGCCGCCACCCCCGCCACCACCGCCGCGGCCACTGCTGCTGAGGATCGCCAGCAGGATAGCGCCAACCGGCAGGCCCAGGCGATTGCACAGCCATAACACGCCGATCAGCAGGATAAACAAGCCGATGGAAAAGCCCGGATTATCCTTGGCGAAATTCGCATCCGCCACATGCGCCGGCACCGCCAGCGGTTCACCGCCCACCACTTGCACCATGGCCGCCACGCCGTCACTGATGCCCTGGCTGTAATTGCCGGCCTTGAACTTGGGCGTAATCACCTGGTTGATGATCACCCATGACTGCGCATCGGTCAGCACACCTTCGAGGCCATAGCCGACCTCGATGCGCAATTTGTGCTCATCACGGGCAACGATCAACAGTGCGCCGTTGTCCTTGCCCTTCTGGCCGATGCCCCACTGGCGACCCAATTGGTAACCGTAGTCCTCAATCGGCACGCCTTGCAGGTCGGGCACGGTGACCACCACGAGCTGGTCGCCAGACGTTTGTTCCAGCGCCTGCAACTGCTGGGTAATCTGCGCGCGCGTTGCCGGGTCGATCATCTGCGCGGCGTCCACCACCCGCCCGGTCAATGCCGGAAAGGTCAGCGCCGCCTGGGCGACACCGACGCACGCCAGCAACCACAGCGCCAAGCCTGTCCGTAATAAACGCATCGACACCTCAGAGAAGCCTTATTTGAACTTCACTTGCGGCGCTTTATCGGCGTCGGCACTGGTCGCTTCAAACGTGGCGCGGATCGGCAGGTCGCTGTACATCACGCTATGCCACAGGCGACCCGGGAAGGTGCGAATCTCGGTGTTGTAGGCCTGCACCGCCTGGATAAAGTCGCGGCGGGCCACGGCGATACGGTTTTCGGTGCCTTCAAGCTGGGATTGCAGCGCCAGGAAGTTCTGGTTCGCCTTCAGGTCCGGGTAACGCTCGGACACCACCATCAAACGGCTGAGGGCACCGCTCAGGCCATCCTGGGCTTGCTGGAATTGCTTGAGTTTTTCCGGGTTGTCGAGGGTGCTGGCGTCCACCTGGATCGACGTGGCCTTGGCCCGCGCCTCAATCACCGCGGTGAGCGTGTCTTGTTCATGGGCGGCGTAGCCCTTGACCACTTCCACCAGGTTAGGGATCAGGTCGGCCCGGCGTTGGTATTGGTTCTGCACCTGGCCCCAGGCGGCTTTGGCCTGTTCGTCCAGGGTGGGAATGGTGTTGATGCCGCAACCGCTCAGCACGCTGCTGATCAGTAGCAGAGCCGCGGCCTTGAAGCCCCAGCGGTAAACGTGTGCTGCTTGCATGATGTTTCTCCTGGCCAAACTGGATGGATTGTGACGACTAACCCTATACACCGCGCGCTTGGGGCATAATCCGCCACCACTGGATTGCGTCGAGCCAATCAGCTAAAAAGATGCCCAGCGCGAATAAGAGTTCACAAGTGTCGTGCATTTACTGCAATAACACTCGAACAACAACATAGGTTCCCCCACATTTTGGCAGAACAGCGCGATTGTGCTGTGCAGTGAGCCGAAAAAGGATATTCATGAAAAAGCTGTGTTTGCTCGGCCTTGTTGCCACTCTGGCCAGTCACCCCGTGTGGGCAGAAACAAAGCCTGCTGCGCTTAAAGACAAGGACGCCTTTGTCAGCGACCTGCTCAAGCAGATGACCCTGGATGAAAAGATCGGCCAATTGCGCCTGATCAGCATAGGCCCTGAAATGCCCCGCGAGCTGATCCGCAAGGAAATCGCCGCCGGCCGCATCGGTGGCACCTTCAACTCGATCACCCGCCCGGAAAACCGTCCGATGCAGGACGCGGCCATGCACAGCCGGTTGAAGATCCCGATGTTCTTCGCCTATGACGTGATCCACGGCCATCGCACCATCTTCCCGATCAGCCTGGCCCTGGCCTCCAGTTGGGACATGGACGCCATCGGCCGCTCCGGGCGCATCGCCGCCCAGGAAGCCGCCGCCGACAGCCTCGACATCACCTTTGCGCCCATGGTCGATATCTCCCGCGACCCGCGCTGGGGCCGTACGTCCGAAGGTTTCGGCGAAGACACCTATCTGGTCTCGCGCATTGCCGAAGTGATGGTCAAGGCCTTCCAGGGCGTAAGCCCCGCGAATGCCGACAGCATCATGGCCAGCGTCAAGCACTTCGCCCTGTACGGCGCGGTGGAAGGCGGTCGCGACTACAACGTGGTCGACATGAGCCCGGTCAAGATGTACCAGGACTACCTGCCGCCCTACCACGCAGCCATCAAGGCCGGCGCCGGCGGTGTGATGGTGGCGTTGAATTCGATCAACGGCGTACCCGCCACGGCCAACACCTGGCTGATGAACGACCTGCTGCGCAAAGACTGGGGCTTCAAAGGCCTGGCCGTCAGTGACCACGGCGCGATCTTCGAGCTGATCAAGCACGGCGTGGCCAAAGACGGGCGTGAAGCCGCCAAGCTGGCGATCAAGGCCGGCATCGACATGAGCATGAACGACTCGCTGTACGGTAAGGAATTACCCGGCCTGCTGAAGTCTGGCGAGATCGAACAAAGCGACATCGACAACGCCGTGCGTGAAGTACTCGGCGCCAAGTACGACATGGGCCTGTTCAAAGACCCGTACCTGCGTATCGGCAAGGCCGAGGATGACCCGGTCGACACTTATGCCGACAGCCGCCTGCACCGCAGCGATGCCCGCGACATCGCACGCCGCAGCCTGGTTTTGCTGAAAAACCAGAACAATACCCTGCCGCTGAAAAAATCCGCGACCATCGCCCTGGTCGGCCCGTTGGCCAAGGCCCCCATCGACATGATGGGCAGTTGGGCCGCCGCCGGTAAGCCGGAACAATCGGTGACCCTGCTCGACGGCATGAACGCCGTGATCGGCGAAAAAGGCAAAGTGATCTACGCCCGTGGTGCCAACATCACTAACGACAAGGCCGTGGTCGACTACCTCAACTTCCTCAACTTCGATGCACCGGAAGTGGTGGATGACACCCGCTCCCCGCAGGCAATGATCGACGAAGCGGTGAACGCCGCGAAAGACGCCGACGTGGTGGTGGCTGCCGTGGGCGAGTCGCGTGGCATGTCCCACGAATCCTCCAGCCGCACCGACCTGAACATCCCGCAGAGCCAGCGCGACCTGATCAAGGCACTCAAAGCCACGGGCAAACCGCTGGTGCTGGTGCTGATGAACGGTCGCCCACTGTCGATTCTGCAAGAGAACCAGCAAGCCGACGCGATCCTGGAAACCTGGTTCGCCGGCACCGAAGGTGGCAACGCGATTGCTGACGTGCTGTTCGGTGATTACAACCCGTCGGGCAAGCTGCCGATCACCTTCCCACGCTCGGTGGGGCAGATTCCGACGTACTACAACCACCTGAGCATCGGCCGGCCGTTCACCCCAGGCAAGCCGGGCAACTACACCTCGCAGTACTTCGATGACGTCACCGGGCCCCTGTTCCCGTTTGGTTATGGCCTGAGCTACACCACGTTCAGCCTGGCGGACATGGCGCTGTCCTCCACCACCTTGAATAAAACCGGCAAGCTCGACGCCAGCGTCACGCTGAAAAACACCGGCAAGGTCGACGGCGAAACCGTGGTGCAGCTGTATATCCAGGACGTGGCCGGCTCGATGATCCGGCCGGTGAAAGAGCTGAAGAACTTCCAGAAGGTCATGCTCAAGGCCGGTGAAGAGCGCACGCTGCACTTCACCATCACCGAGGATGACCTGAAGTTCTATAACACCCAACTCAAGTTCGCCGCGGAACCGGGCCAGTTCAATGTGCAGATTGGGCTCGACTCCCAGGATGTACAGCAGCAGACGTTCGAGTTGTTGTAACCGTTGCAGCCCCCTCTTTTTAAAGAGGGGGCTTGCTCGCGTCCCCGTCTCGGTCAGTAAAAACCTAAGTTTCACTCCCCCCTAACAGTCGAGTCCTACATCCAGCCCCCTGCTCACTCGCACACCCTGTCCGCCCAATATTAATGTGCAGGTGTGTGAGCCATGTCGCCCACGAAAAACGCCCGAGCGGCAATCAAAAAAGTGCCCGTTCAATGTTCCTTCAAGCAAAACCTGCTGGCCCTTTGTGTACTGGGCTGCCTGTCAGGCAGATCGGTTGAGGCGGCGAGCTATGTCGAACAAGGCCGACTGCACGACGCCGCCAGTTGGCGCAGTGAGGAGTTCAAGCGTAACTGGGGGTTGGGCGCGGTCGGCGCGGACTTCGCTTATGCGCGTGGGTTGAATGGCGCCGGGGTGCACATAGGCGTTTACGACGCTGGCGTCGACCTGCGCCATGGCGAGTTTGCCGGGAAGGCAAATGTCGGCGTGCTGATGGCTGACACCGGTTGCATGAGTGGGACCGTGCTGGAGCGAGGCTGCTTCTACAGCGAAGGCGATCGCGCCGCAGTCACCGTTATCGACTCATTGCCACCCGAAGCATTGGCAGGCCTTGAAGAAGCGGTGGCCGATGGCAACCTCACCCGAGAGCAACTGGACGAATATCTCGGATTTGTTGGCACGACTTACGACGCGCATGGCACCCACGTTGCCGGTACCGCACTCGCCAACCGGGTTGGCTCCGGGGTTCATGGTGTGGCGTACGCGGCCAACGTGAGTGCCGTGCGTAAGTTCGGTAATACCTATCTGGGCGGTCCGATTGCCATAACAGATGTGTTGAGGCTTCCCCTGCCGACAGCGGCAGCGGTCGACGCCGCCTACGCCCAATTGCACAAGCAGAATGTGCGTGTCGTGAATAACAGTTGGGGGAGCGCATTTTCGCCGGCGAATGCCGCAGAGCTGGACACGGCATTAAGCGAAACGCAAACCCCGGTTTATTCAGAACTCAAGGCCATCGCAGACAACGCTATCAAGTACGGGATCCTGCAAGTGTGGTCAGCGGGCAACCTCAGCACCGCCAACGCGTCGCCTCAAGCAGCGCCAAGCGCCGGGCTGCATCCCAGCCTGCCACGTGCCATTGCAGAACTGGAGCCTTACTGGTTGACCGTCGTCAACTTAACGAAAGAGCTGACCTTGAGCGATTCCTCCAAGCGCTGCGGCTTCAGCAAGGACTGGTGCCTGGCGGCGCCCGGAACGGATATCAACTCGTCCTGGGTCAGCGGTTCGATAGAGACCGAAAACCACTATGGCCCGGACGGTGCAGTCACCGGTTTTACTGTGACCGGCGATAACCCCGAGTTGGGTTATGCGTTGAGTTCCGGCAGCTCCATGGCCGCCCCCCACGTCAGCGGTGGCCTGGCACTGCTGATGGAGCGTTTCCCCTACCTCGACAACCCGCAAATCCGCGACGTGCTGCTCACCACCGCCACCGACCTCGGCGAGCCGGGTGTGGACGACGTCTACGGCTGGGGCCTGATCAACCTCAAAAAAGCCATCGACGGCCCCGGCCAACTGCGGGTCGACACCGCGGTGAACATGGACCGCCCTGCCGGCGGCGCAGTCGTCTGGCAAGGCGGCGCCTGGGACGATTGGCGCAACGATATCAGCGGCCCGGGCCGCCTGGAAAAAACCGGCATCGGCTGGCTGCGCCTGAGCGGTAATAACAGCTTCGCCGGCGCCACGCTCAAGGAAGGCATTCTGGAACTGGACGGCACCAACGCCCTCAAGGGCGACGTCAAGGTCGACGGCGGTGTTCTGCGCCTGAACGGTTCACTGGCCGTCGAAGGCGACTATCAACACGCCGCCGGCTCAACCCTGATGACCGGGCTGGCAGCCCCGGCCGATCCGGCAAAACTGCACGTCAGTCACCAGGCGACCCTCAACGGCGGCTCGCTGTACCTGAGCGCGCAACCCAATAACGACTACCTGGGTCAGCGTTACAACATCCTCCAGGCCCAAGGTGGGTTGAATGGCGAATTCGCCTCGATCGACCGCCGCGAGTTCTCGCCCTTCCTGAGTGTTTCCCAGGTCAAGGAAGGCAACACGTTACAGGTGGAGTTCGGCCGTGGTCAGTCACTGGCGTCGGCAGCAAACACACCCAACCAGCGCGCCGTCGCCAATGCCGCCGACGCTGAAACCCTGCCGTCCGCGTTGCTGCAACGCCTGACAGCGTTGTTTCCCGAGCAGGCACCTTCAGCCCTGGACACGTTGAGCGGTGAGCTGCACGCCAGTACCCAAGCGGCGTTGATCGAGAACAGCCGCGTGCTGCGTCAGGCGGCCCTTGACCGCCAGCGTGGCACGCCAGGCGGCATCGCGCGGCCCGATGAGTTGAAGCAGGGTGCCTGGGTGCAACTGCCTCGCCAGTCCGGCCAACTCGCCGGCGATGGCAACACCGCCCGCACGTCCCACAGCAGCACGGGCCTGCTGGTGGGGTTCGATCACACCCTGGAGCAAGGCACACGACTGGGTGTGGTGGCTGGCAGCAGTCAAACCGAGGTGAAGGCCGGAGCACGCGGCAAGGCGAACGTCGATACCTACCAGGTGGGCCTGCATATTGGCCACAACTGGGACGCTTTTGGCCTCTATGGCGGCATCGCCTATGCGCAGCATGAGATCCAGACCAAACGCCGCGTCAGCTTCCCAGGCCTCGACAATCGCCTGTCCGCCCAGTACGCAAGCCGCACCGTGCAGACGTTTGCCGAGGCTAACTATGCCTTCAACCATGGTGCCTGGAATTGGCAGCCGTACCTGCAAGTGGCCAATGTGCAGCAGCGCAGCGAAGGCTTCAACGAGCGCGGCGGTATTGCCGCACTGAAGGGCAAACGCTCGCAGGAACACGTCAACCTGACCACCGGTGGCGTGCGGTTCAACCTGGACTTGGGCAAGGCGCAAGTCGGCCCGTCATGGTTGAGCCTGCGGGGTGGCCTGGCCTACACCCACGCCAGCGGCGATCTGCAACCCAGCACCCAGGCGGCCTGGGACGGCGGGCGCGTGATGAGCGTCAGCGGCGCGCCACTGGATCGCCTCAGCACCCGGCTGGAACTGGGCGCCACCGCGCGCCTGACACGCGACAGCGCACTGGACCTGAGCTTCAACCGGCAACACGGTGAGCGCACACGCGACCAAAGCCTCACGGCGCAGTATTCACTGCAGTTTTAAGCCGCGTTGGCGGTAACAGGCGGGGGGGGTGAATTACCCCCGCCGATCCAACAGATTCACCACCAACCGATCAATCCATCCCCACAGCCGCTGCTTCACGCGCCGCCATAACGGCCGCGCCTTCCACGCCTCCAGACTCACCGCCTGGCTCTGGGCAAAATCGCGCTCGAAACTGCCCGCCACGGCCAGCGTCAACTCAGGGTCCAGTGCCTCCAGGTTGGCTTCCAGATTGAAGCGCAAGTTCCAATGGTCGAAATTGCACGAACCGATGCTTACCCAATCATCCACCAGCACCATTTTGAGGTGCAAAAAGCACGGCTGGTATTCAAAGATCTGCACACCCGCGCGCAACAAGCGCGGGTAATAACGGTGCCCGGCGTAACGTACGGAGGGGTGATCGGTGCGCGGGCCGGTGAGCAGCAAACGCACATCCACACCGCGTCCGGCCGCACGGCGCAACGCACGGCGCACGCCCCAGGTCGGCAGAAAATACGGGGTCGCCAGCCAGACCTGTCGCTGGCTTTTGTTCAATGCGCGAATCAGCGACTGCAAAATATCGCGGTGCTGGCGGGCGTCGGCATAGGCCACGCGGCCAAGACCCGGCCCGGCCGCAGGCACCTTGGGCAGGCGCGGCAAACCAAAGTGGGTGGAGGGCTTCCACGCGCGGCGCGCCACATTGGCGTGCCATTGACGTTCGAACAGGGCTTGCCAGTCCAGCACCAGCGGGCCGCTGATTTGCACCATCACTTCATGCCACTCGGCGGTGTCTTGCCCCGGCGTCCAGAACTCATCCGTGACGCCCGTACCGCCGACCAGCGCGATACTCTGGTCGATCAGCAACAGTTTGCGGTGGTCGCGGTACAGGTTGCGCACCCAACCCCGCCAGCTCAAACGATTGTAAAAGCGCAGCTCCACGCCCGCGTCGGTCAGGCGTTTGCGCAGCCCCAGCGTAAACGCCAGACTGCCGTAATCATCAAACAGGCAACGCACGCCCACGCCGCGTTCGGCGGCCAGCACCAACGCCTGCACCATGGCGTCGGCGCATGCACCGGCTTCCACCAGGTACAACTCCAATTCGACCTGCCGCTCGGCGCGGGCAATGCCCACCAGCATCTGTGGGAAGAAATTCGGCCCGTCGACCAGCAACTCGAACCGGTTGGCGCTGCGCCACGGAAACACTGCGCCGCTCATCTCAGCGCGCCGTAAAGATCAGTACCGCACCCACCGGCACCGACAAACTGATCGACTTAAGCCCCGCCGCCTTACGCAACGCCGCCACGCCCGGCGCCAGCTCGAAATCCTCGGCATGCAACACCACCGGCTCCAGGGTTACCACCTGGAAACGCCGGTCATCCAGGCGGGTGGCCAACAACTCGCCGCTGTAGGTCTGGGTCTTGCCATGCAGGGTGACGCTCAGAGGCAGGCGCAATTCCACTTGCGCGCCGGGGGCCAGGTCATTAATCGGTTGCAGGTTGATCTGCGCGCGGATCAACGCTTCGGGGAAGGTTTTGATCTGGAACAGCTCATTGCGCATACGCTCATCGCGCAGCGGGATGCCGCTGTTGATCGACTCGAGCTCCACTTCCACTTGCGCTGCGCCCTGGCTGTCGACTTTGCCGTGCAATACCAAAAAGCGCTGCACTTCAGCGATTTCGGTATTTTTGGTGGTCACGAACGACAGCCGTGAGGATTCGTTATCCAGGTACCAATCGGCGTGGGCAGGCAGGGCTGCACAGGTCAGCAGCGTGAAAGCCAAAGGTTTGGCATTGAACATAAAGACTCATGGGGAAAAAAACCTGGACGAACCTTAAGCGCAATGTCACAAACGGCGCAAATCCAATGTGGGCGCTGGCTTGCCTGCGCCCACATTGGATTTTGGGTATTTCAGGGATTCAAGCGACAGCCCTGGCGCTCACCCAACCACCTTGCCGTGTGCGTACGCCCCAACCCACTCGCCGTCACCTCACTGCGTTCCGGGGTGTCGATGAAGCGGCTGACGGGCACGTACTGCTTCACATAGCCGAGGCAATAGGCCGCCGGATTGTTCTCCACGTACCGGCACGAGCAATACTCCTTGGCCGTGTACGCCGCGATGATGTCAGGGAAGGCTTGCAGGTTGACGCGCTCGTGCCACACCCAGCCCAGCAGGGCGAGTAATAGCAGCAGGAAAACGCTGATAACCGGGTGACGGCGGATCATGGCTGCACCGCCGCCAGCACGCGTTTGAGCAACTCGTTGTGGCGGTAGCTGCCATCGCGGTCATCGCCGTAGCGCACGATCACCAGGTGTTCATCCGGCATCACAAACAACGCCTGGCCCCAGTGGCCGAGAGCGGCGAACGTGTCGGCCGGCGCATCGGGCCAAGGTCGGCGGGCGCCCTGCACTTCGCGGTTGAGCCACCATTGGCCGCCGGGGACGGCTTCGTCCTGGCCTGGCTGGTATTTGTCGAAGGGTTGGCGGTTGAAAGCGACCCACTCTTTGGGCAGCAATTGCTGCTCCCCCCAACGACCGTCGCGCGCCATCAGCAGGCCGACGCGGGCCAGGTCGCGTGCGGTGAGGTAGGCGTAGGACGAGGCGACAAAGGTTTCGTCGGCGTCGGTTTCCCAGGTGGCGTTATGAATGCCCAGCGGCTTGAACAGCGCCTCCCACGGGTAATCCACATAGGCCTTGTGGCCGAGCATG
Organism: Pseudomonas fluorescens; assembly: GCF_900215245.1. GTDB lineage: Bacteria > Pseudomonadota > Gammaproteobacteria > Pseudomonadales > Pseudomonadaceae > Aquipseudomonas > Aquipseudomonas fluorescens. The sequence goes on along the minus strand of NZ_LT907842.1, from coordinate 3,874,940 downwards.
CCTTTGAGGGTGGCGGACAAAATAGCGCTGTCACCGCTGGAATATCGGAAGGCCTGGCCCGGTGCTGCGGCGGCCTCGGTATCGGCGGCGAACTCGGCCATGTCGGCGCGGCCACGGGTGTAGAGCATCGCCACCACCGAGGATTTCAGCGGGGCGTATTCATAGTCTTCCTGCCAGTCCAGGCCCGAGGCCCAGTGCAGCAGGTCGGCCAGGGTCACCTTGGGGTGTTGTTTCATCGGTGGGTAGAAGCGCGCCGCCGGGTCGCTGAGTTTGAAGCGGTGTTCGCCGTAGGCCACGCCGAGCACGGTGGCCATCAGGCTTTTGCTCACCGACCAGGTCAGGTGCGGCGTGTCGGCGGTGGTGGGTGCGGCGTAGCGTTCGTAGATGATCACGCCATCGCGGATCACCAGCAGCGCGTCGGTGCGGATGCCCTGGCGGGTGGCGTCGTCACGGGTTGGAAAAGCGTAGGCATTGAGGGCGTCAACAGCGGCACCGTCGAGCGGTGTGCCCTTGGCCCACGCCTTGTCAGGCCAGGTTTCGGCGTGGGCGGTGACGGTGACTAACAGCAGGGCAACACACAACAGGCCTCGGACCATGGGCACAAACTCAAGGGGGGCATTCAAGCCCGCGAGCCTAGCCTGGATGAGTGACAGTTTTGCTACGCGAGTCTTGAGTGGGTGCCTGTTAATTGTGGGAGGGGGCTTGCTCCCGATGGCAGTGGCTCAGTCAGCTGATCTGTAACTGATCCACCGTCATCGGGAGCAAGCCCCCTCCCACATTTGGATCGCGCTGCATCCGGTAGCAGACGCCCTGCCGCGGCTGTCATCTAAGCGTCACTGGAACTTCATGGAGATGACACCGAGCCTACATAGCCTGAGTTTGGACAAACAAGTCGACCGGCCGGAACGTGGCTGGCACTCGGAGATTCGCCATGACTCAGATCGCCCGCATCAGCGACACCGGCAATGAACGCCGTCTGCAAGCCGAACGCCTGATTGGCGCACAGGCTTTGCAGGAAGCCCAGGCCCTGCGGTTCAACGTGTTCAGCGGCGAGTTCAACGCCAAGCTGAAAGGCGCGGAACTGGGTCTGGACATGGATGACTATGATGTTCACTGCAGCCACATTGGCGTGCGTGACTTGAACAGCGGTCGATTGGTGGCCACCACCCGTTTACTCGATCACCAGGCTGCCAGCACCTTGGGCCGGTTCTACAGCGAAGAAGAATTCAGCCTGCATGGCTTGCGGCACCTGCAAGGGCCGATCCTGGAAATCGGCCGCACCTGCGTCGACCCGGCCTACCGCAATGGCGGCACCATTGCGGTGTTGTGGGGCGAGTTGGCGGAAGTCTTGAATCAGGGCGGCTACAGCTATTTGATGGGCTGCGCGAGCATCCCGATGCACGACGGCGGCATCCAGGCCCACGCGATCATGCAGCGCCTGCGCGAACGCTACCTGTGCAACGAACACTTGCGCGCCGAGCCGAAAAAACCACTGCCGGCGCTGGACCTGCCGACCAACGTGATCGCGGAAATGCCGCCGCTGCTCAAGGCCTATATGCGCCTGGGTGCGAAGATCTGCGGCGAGCCGTGCTGGGATGAAGATTTCCAGGTGGCCGACGTGTTCATCCTGCTCAAGCGCGATGAGTTGTGCCCGCGTTACGCACGCCACTTCAAGGCGGCCATGTAATGGGCCGCCTGCGTGTGTACGGGCGCATCGCCCGAGTGCTGCTGGTGGTCGCGCTGGGCTTGAGCATGGCCAGTGTGTTCGGCGTGTTCGAGCGTTTGGGTGTGGCCAACTCAATGGTGCGGCGCCAGCGCTGGTCGCGGTTTTTCATGGCGCGGCTGACCAACGCCCTGCCCTTTCGCGTGACAGTCCACGGTGAGTTGCCGCAAACGCCGATGCTGTGGGTGAGCAATCACGTGTCCTGGACCGATATTCCGCTGCTGGGCATGGTCACGCCGATGTCGTTTTTGTCCAAGGCCGAAGTGCGCACCTGGCCGGTGGCCGGCTGGTTGGCGGCCAAGGCCGGTAGCCTGTTTATCCGCCGGGGTTCGGGCGACAGCCAGTTGATCCGCAAGCAGATGACCCGTCACCTGGAACAACAGCACCCGCTGCTGATGTTCCCTGAGGGCACCACCACCGACGGGCGCAGCCTGCGCACCTTTCACGGACGCTTGCTGGCCAGTGCGATTGATGCAGACGTGTCACTGCAACCGGTGGCGATCCGTTACCTGCGCGACGGGCAAGTGGACCCGCTGGCACCGTTTATCGGCGATGACGATTTGCTCTCGCACCTGATGCGCCTGTTTGCCAATGACCAGGGCGATGTGGAAATCCATGTGCTCACGCCGATTGCCTGTGCCGGGCAGGAACGCGCAGCGCTGGCGTTCCAGGCGCAACAGGCGGTTCAGAAAGCGTTGTTTGGGCCGTTGCCGGAAACTGAGCACGTGGCGGTGCGACCGGCGTTTGCGGCCTAAAGCGGGCACGGTTAAAAAATGTGAGAGCGGGCTTGCTCGCGAATGCAGTCTGTCAGCAACAAATAGGCTGACTGATACAGCGCATTCGCGAGCAAGCCCGCTCCCACATTTAGATCCCACTCATCAGTTGGGCTTGTGCGAATTTCTGCAATTCGGGGTAGAACACCCGGAAGTCTTCGCTCAACGGCTCATACAGCACCCGCAACTCCTGCATCGCATGGCCCAACTCCTCGGGCTGGGTCAACCGCCGCGAGATCCCCCGCAACACTTGCTCCATTACCGCGAACTCTCGGTATGAGCCCAGCCAATCATCCGCTGCCATATGCGGTGCAATCTGCGCCAGCCGCCCCGGCAACTGGGGCTCGGCGGCGAGTACGCGGTACACCTGTGACGTGAAGTGCTCAAGAGGCTGCTCGGCATACAGCGCCCAATCCCGCGCCAGGCAGTGGTCGAAAAACACATCGAGGACGATCCCGGCGTAGCGCTTGCGGGTCAGGCTGAAGCGTGACAACGCCGCGCCTACCAGCGGGTGGCTGTCGGTGAAACGGTCAATGGAGCGATGCAACTGAATCGCCGACTCAATTTGCGGGCTGAACTGCCCCTGCAGCCGGCCTTTGACGAAATCACCATAGAGGCTGCCCAGCAGTTGTGCAGGAAGTTGGCCGCCCAGGTGCAGATGTGCGAGATAATTCATGGCGCGCAGTTTAGCACTGCCGTCAACGTATCGTTATAACCCGATATACCGATTTGATCTGGCTTAAGACCAAAATCATATTGGTATATCGGGATATACCGATTTAAAGTTCGCTTCATCGCGATATAACGCTTTACGAAACCGAGCAACCGCCATGTCCATCGACCTCGACGAAATAATAAAAGCACTGGCACACCCAGTACGACGAGACATTCTCACCTGGCTCAAAGACCCGAAAGTGCAGTTCCCAGAGCAATTGCACAACCACGAATACGGCATCTGCGCCGGGCAGATCGACCAGCGCTGCGGCTTGTCCCAGTCGACCGTGTCGGCCCACCTGGCCACCCTGCAACGCGCCGGGTTGATCAGCAGCCAGAAGGCCGGGCAGTGGCACTTTTTCAAGCGTAACGAGGAAGTGATCCAAGCATTCCTCGCGGCACTCACGACTGAACTCAGCGCCGAAATCATCGAACCGCTGTAACCAAGGACACGCAAATGCCCCTCTCGCTACTCATACTGGCCCTGAGCGCCTTCGCCATCGGCACCACCGAGTTCGTCATCATGGGCTTGCTGCCCGACGTGGCGGCGGACTTGGGCGTGTCGATTCCCGGCGCCGGCTGGCTGGTCACCGGCTACGCCCTGGGCGTGGCCATCGGCGCGCCCTTCATGGCACTGGCCACCGCCAAGCTGCCACGCAAGGCCGCCCTGGTAGCGTTGATGGGCATCTTTATTGTCGGCAACCTGCTCTGTGCGCTGGCCAGTGATTACAACGTGCTGATGTTTGCCCGTGTGGTCACCGCGCTGTGCCACGGTGCCTTCTTTGGTATCGGTTCGGTGGTCGCCGCCAACCTGGTGCCGGCCAACAAGCGCGCGTCGGCGGTAGCCTTGATGTTCACCGGCCTGACCCTGGCCAATGTACTCGGCGTACCGCTGGGCACCGCGCTGGGTCAGGAAGCCGGCTGGCGCTCGACCTTCTGGGCAGTGACCGTCATTGGTGTGGTGGCGCTGATCGGCCTGATCCGTTTCCTGCCGGCCAAGCGCGACGAAGAAAAACTCGACATGCGCGCCGAACTGGCCGCCCTCAAGGGCGCCGGCATCTGGTTGTCGCTGACCATGACCGCGCTGTTCGCCGCCTCCATGTTCACCCTCTTCACCTATGTCGCACCACTGCTTGGCGACGTCACCGGCGTGTCGCCCAAAGGCGTGACCTGGACCCTGCTGTTGATCGGCCTGGGCCTCACCGTGGGCAACATCATCGGCGGCAAGCTGGCGGACAAACGCCTGGCGGCCACCCTGATCGGCGTGTTCATCAGCATGGCGGTGGTCTCCACGGTGTTGACCTGGACCAGCGTCGCGGTGATCCCGACTGAAATCACCCTGTTCCTGTGGGCCACCGCCTCGTTCGCTGCCGTACCGGCGCTGCAAATCAACGTGGTGACCTTCGGCAAGGCGGCACCGAACCTGGTGTCCACCTTGAACATCGGCGCCTTCAACATCGGCAACGCCCTGGGCGCCTGGGTTGGCGGCAGTGTGATTGCCCACGGTTTCGGCCTGACCAGCGTGCCTCTGGCCGCTGCGGCCCTGGCGATTCTTGCCTTGCTGGTGACCTTGATTACTTTCCGTCAGAGCGGCGATGCCGACCTGGCCCCTGCGACCAACTGATCAATCCACTTAAAGAGAAGGGTGTTATCCCATGACGACTATTTTCGATCCGATCAAACTGGGCGACCTGGAACTGTCGAACCGCATCATCATGGCACCGCTGACCCGCTGCCGCGCCGATGCCGGTCGCGTACCCAACGCGCTGATGGCCGAGTATTACGTGCAACGCGCTTCCGCCGGGCTGATCCTCAGCGAAGCCACGTCCGTGACGCCGCTGGGCGTGGGCTACCCGGACACGCCGGGCATCTGGTCCAACGACCAAGTGCGCGGCTGGGCCAATGTGACCAAGGCCGTGCATGGCGCGGGTGGCAAGATTGTCCTGCAACTGTGGCACGTTGGCCGGATCTCCCACGCGTCCTACCTGAACGGCGAAACCCCGGTGGCACCGAGCGCCATCCAGCCAAAAGGTCACGTGAGCCTGGTGCGCCCATTGGCCGACTACCCAACCCCACGCGCCCTGGAAACCGCTGAAATCGCCGACATCGTCGACGCTTACCGCGTCGGTGCCGAAAACGCCAAGGCTGCAGGTTTTGACGGCGTGGAGATCCACGGCGCCAACGGTTACCTGCTCGACCAGTTCCTGCAGAGCAGCACCAACAAACGTACCGACAACTACGGTGGTTCCCTGGAAAACCGTGCGCGCCTGCTGCTGGAAGTGACCGACGCGGCCATCGAAGTCTGGGGCGCCGGCCGTGTGGGTGTGCACCTGGCACCGCGCGCCGACTCCCATGACATGGGCGACGACAACCTGGCCGAAACCTTCACCTACGTTGCCAGCGAACTGGGCAAGCGGGGTATCGCGTTCATTTGCTCGCGTGAAAAAGAAGCCGGCGACAGCCTCGGCCCACAACTGAAAAAAGCTTTCGGCGGCGCTTACATTGCCAACGAACGCTTCACCAAAGACAGCGCCAATGCCTGGCTGGCTTCCGGCAAGGCTGATGCGGTGGCCTTCGGCGTACCGTTCATTGCCAACCCGGACCTGCCGGCGCGCCTGAAGGCCGATGCGCCATTAAATGAAGCGCACCCGGAAACCTTCTACGCCAAGGGCCCGGTCGGCTACATCGACTACCCGACACTGGCAATTTGATGTAATCCGCTGAAACGAAAAAGCCCCAGTTCGAAGGAACCGGGGCTTTTTCATTGGGGCCGGGAAACATTCCTTTACAGCCTTGCAACAATATCGCTACAAAATACTTAGGCGGCTACCTATCAACCGCCCGCCAGCCCGTATATAAAGTCACCCCACCAATCGTCCGAAGGGACGATGGACTGTGTCTCGTCTTTACTGTTGACACAACTGGAAGTAATTACGCATTTTGTCTTAATTGCGCAGGCTGGGGCTCAGGCGCAGCATGTCCAGCCCCGCATCAACCCAGCGTTCAGCCTGCTGATGCAGTTGAAAACTGTCGGGCACCAGAAGCCACTGGCCAATGATCCCGTTGATATAGGCATGTATGCACACCGCCCCACGGGTGGTGTCGAGATTTTCCGGAAGTTGCCCGCGATGGATCGCGTTACGCAAGGTCAGGCCAATACGCAGGTTGCATTCCAGGCTATGGGTCTGGCGCTGGCGACGCATGTCACACATTTCATCGGTGAACTCGCACTTATGAAACAAAATTTCGTTGATGCGCCGGGTTTTCGGGTCCAGAGCCACCTGATGAAACAAATGAATCAACAGCTTGCGCATGCAGCCAAGCGGGTCGACTTCATCCTCGCTTTCACTGGCCCGCGCCAACTCGTCCAACGGTTCGTGCAGGGTGTCGAGCAGTGCCTGCAGCAAATCGGACTTGTTACTGAAATGCCAATAGATAGCCCCGCGCGTCACCCCGGCCAACGCGGCGATGTCCGCCAACGTAGTCCGCGCGACGCCGCGCTCATAAAAGGCTTGCTCGGCGGCCTGGAGAATCTGGCTGCGCGTTTCCTGAGCTTCCTCTTTGGTGCGACGAACCATGGCAGTAAAACCTCAATCAGAACACTTGGGACTATCGGTAACGCTGCTTTAATAGGCGGTAACGATCATCTGAATAATTGTGGGACGACACCGTCTTGGGCACCGAACGTACTAAAATCGAGGCTTTCGGGGCTGCTTTGTCAACAACCTGCGAAGCCTGTCAAGAGTTTACAAACAACCATGAACGTAAGTATATTGCGTAGCAAGCTACTTATCTACTCACAGCTTGTTTTTTACCCTTCCACACTTCTTGTGCGCATTCTGCGCGCCTGACCCGAGGATCTTCATGCAACTTAAGCCAGCTGTTACCGCTCTGGTCACTGCCGTCGCCCTGGCATCGCTGCTCAGCGGATGTAAAAAGGAAGAAGCGGCTCCGCCCGCTCAAACCCCTCAGGTCGGCGTGGTCACCATTCAACCGCAAGCCTTCACCCTGACCACCGAGCTGCCGGGCCGCACCACGGCTTACCGCATCGCGGAGGTTCGTCCTCAGGTCAATGGCATCATTCTCAAGCGCCTGTTCAAGGAAGGCGGCGACGTGAAGGAAGGGCAACAGCTCTACCAGATCGACCCGTCGGTGTATGAAGCCACCCTGAAAAGCGCACAAGCGAGCCTGACCCAAACCAAGTCGATCACCGACCGCTACAAGCAGTTGGTCGATGAGCAAGCTGTCAGCCGTCAGGAATACGACACCGCCGTCGCCAACCGCATGACGTCCGAAGCCAATGTGCAAACCGCCCAGATCAATGTGCGCTACACCAAAGTGTTCGCGCCGATCTCCGGGCGTATTGGCCGTTCTTCGGTCACCGAAGGCGCACTGGTGAGCAATGGCCAGGCCGATGCCATGGCCGTGATCCAGCAACTGGACCCGATCTACGTCGACGTCACGCAGTCCTCGGCAGAAATGCTCAAACTGCGCCGCGACCTGGCAAGCGGCCAGCTGGAAAAATCCGGCGAAAACGCGGCCAAGGTCAAGCTGACCCTGGAAGACGGCACCGCTTACGGCCAGGACGGCAAGCTGGAGTTCTCCGAAGTGTCGGTCGACCAGACCACCGGTTCCGTGACCCTGCGCGCCGTGTTCCCGAACCCTGACCACACCCTGCTGCCGGGCATGTTCGTCCACGCCCAGCTGCAAGCCGGCGTGAACAGCAAGGCTATCCTGGCACCGCAACAAGGCGTGACCCGCGACCTGAAGGGCACGCCAACGGCGCTGATCGTCAACGCCGACAACAAGGTCGAGCAACGTGAGCTGGTGGCCAACCGTACGTACGGCGCCTACTGGCTGGTGGAAAAAGGCCTGAACGCCGGCGACCGTGTGATCACCGAAGGCTTGCAGTACGTCAAGCCGGGCGTCGAGGTCAAGGTCAAGGCAGCCGACAACGCTAAGCCTGCTGACGCTGGCACTGCTGCTGCTCCTGCTGCCGCTGCTGGCAAAGGGGAGTAACCCATGTCGAAATTTTTTATCGACCGCCCCATTTTCGCCTGGGTTATTGCCCTGGTGATCATGCTGGTCGGGGCACTTTCGATCATGAAGTTGCCCATCAACCAATACCCGGCCATCGCGCCGACCGCCATCGACATCCAGGTGACCTACCCAGGCGCGTCCGCACAAACCGTGCAGGACACCGTGGTGCAGGTCATCGAGCAACAGCTCAACGGTATCGACAACCTGCGTTATGTTTCCTCGGACAGTAACTCCGACGGCAGCATGACCATCACCGTGACGTTCAACCAGGGTACCAACCCGGATATCGCCCAGGTTCAGGTGCAGAACAAGCTGAACCTGGCCACCCCGCTGCTGCCGCAAGAAGTGCAGCAACAGGGTATCCGCGTGACCAAGTCGGTGAAGAACTTCCTGATGGTGATCGGTCTGGTGTCGGAAGACGGCAGCATGACCAAGGACGACCTGTCCAACTACATCGTGTCGAACATCCAGGACCCGATTTCGCGGACTGCGGGTGTCGGTGACTTCCAGGTGTTCGGTTCGCAGTACGCGATGCGTATCTGGCTGGACCCGGGCAAGCTGAACAACTACCAGCTCACGCCGGTGGATGTCAGCACGGCGATTTCCGCACAGAACGTACAGGTGGCCACCGGCCAACTGGGCGGCCTGCCTGCCCTGCCCGGCACCCAGTTGAACGCCACGATCATCGGCAAGACCCGCCTGCAGACGGCCGAGCAGTTCGGCAATATCCTGATGAAGGTCAATACCGACGGTTCACAGGTACGCCTGAAGGATGTCGCCCGTATTGAGCTCGGTGGCCAGAACTACAGCATTGCTGCGCAGTTCAACGGCAAGCCGGCTTCCGGTATGGCGATCAAGCTGGCGTCGGGCGCCAACGCCCTGGACACCGGCAAGGCGATCCGCGCCACCGTCGCGTCGCTCGAACCGTTCTTCCCGCCTGGCATGAAGGCGGTGGTGCCGTATGACACCACTCCAGTCGTAACCGAATCGATCTCCGGTGTTGTCGACACTCTGGTCGAAGCGATCGTGCTGGTGTTCCTGGTGATGTTCCTGTTCCTGCAGAACTTCCGCGCGACCATCATCACCACCATGACCGTACCGGTGGTGTTGCTGGGTACCTTCGGGATCCTGGCTGCGTTCGGCTTCACCATCAACACCCTGACCATGTTCGGCATGATCCTGGCCATCGGCTTGCTGGTGGATGACGCCATCGTCGTGGTGGAAAACGTCGAGCGGGTGATGGCCGAGGAGCACCTGTCGCCCAAGGAGGCGACGGTCAAGTCCATGGGCCAGATCCAGGGTGCCCTGGTGGGTATTGCCCTGGTACTGTCGGCGGTGCTGTTGCCGATGGCGTTCTTCGGTGGTTCCACCGGTGTGATTTACAAACAGTTCTCCATCACCATCGTTTCGGCCATGGCGTTGTCGGTACTGGTTGCGCTGATCTTCACCCCGGCCTTGTGCGCCACCATGCTCAAGCCGATCGACCCGGAAAAACACGGCCAACCCAAGCGTGGTTTCTTCGGCTGGTTCAACCGCACCTTCGACCGTGGCGTCCTGAGCTACGAGCGCGGCGTGGGTAACATGATCAAGCACAAGATCCCGGCGTTCCTGGTGTACGCACTGATCATCGCCGGCATGATCTGGCTGTTCATGCGCATCCCTGCGGCGTTCCTGCCCGATGAAGACCAGGGCGTAATCTTTGCCCAGGTGCAGACGCCGGTCGGTTCTACGGCTGAACGTACGCAAAAAGTCATCGACGACATGCGTACATTCCTGCTCAACGACAAGGAAGGCGAGCCAGGCGAAGGCAAAGGCGTGAAATCGGTGTTTACCGTAAACGGCTTCAACTTCGCCGGTCGCGGCCAAAGTTCGGGCCTGGCCTTTGTGATGCTCAAACCGTGGGGCGAGCGTGACGCTTCCACCTCGGTGTTCGAGATCGCCAAGCGCGCCCAGGGTTACTTCATGCAGACATTCAAGGACGCCATGGTATTTGCCATCGTTCCGCCGTCTGTACTGGAGCTGGGTAACGCCACCGGCTTCGACGTGTTCCTGCAAGACCAGGGCGGTGTCGGCCACGATAAACTGATGGCGGCGCGTAACCAGTTCCTGGGTATGGCAGCACAAAGCAAGATTCTGGCAGGTGTGCGCCCCAACGGCGTGAACGATGAGCCGCAGTACGAGCTCACCGTCGACGACGAGAAGGCCAGTGCCCAAGGCATCACCCTGTCGAATATCAACCAGACCCTGGCGATCGCCCTGGGTGGCAGCTACGTCAACGACTTCATCGACCGTGGTCGGGTGAAGAAGGTGTACGTGCAAGGTGACGCCGCCAGCCGCATGTCGCCTGAAGACCTGAACAAATGGTACGTGCGCAGCGACTCCGGGAAGATGGTGCCGTTGTCCGCCATCGCGTCGGGCAAGTGGATCTACGGTTCGCCGAAACTCTCGCGCTACAACGGTGTTGCGGCGATGGAAATCCTCGGCACCCCGGCGCCGGGCTACAGTACCGGTGACGCCATGGCCGAAGTCGAGCGTATCGCCAAGCAACTGCCGGCAGGTGTTGGCTATGCGTGGACCGGCCTGTCGTATGAAGAACGTCTGTCCGGCTCCCAGGCACCTGCGCTGTACGCCTTGTCGCTGCTGGTGGTGTTCCTCTGCCTCGCGGCACTGTACGAAAGTTGGTCGATCCCGATTGCGGTGATCCTGGTAGTGCCCCTCGGGGTTGTGGGTGCGTTGATGGCGACCAGCATGCGCGGGTTGTCCAACGACGTGTTCTTCCAGGTGGGCCTGTTGGTGACGGTGGGCCTGGCGGCGAAAAACGCCATCCTGATCGTGGAGTTTGCCAAGGAGCTTCACGAACAAGGCAAAGGCATCGTCGAGGCGGCCATCGAGGCGTCCCGCATGCGTCTGCGGCCGATCATCATGACCTCCATGGCGTTCGTCCTCGGCGTATTGCCACTGGCGATCTCCAGCGGCGCAGGCTCAGGCAGCCAGCATGCAATCGGTACCGGCGTAATTGGCGGTATGATCACCGCCACCGTCCTGGCGATCTTCTGGGTCCCACTGTTCTTCGCGACCGTATCGGCCGCGGGCGAACGTAAAAAGACGGTTACTACTGAAACTCCTAAAGAGGCTGGCCAATGAGCAAGTCGCTACTTTCCCTAGCCGTCACGGCATTCGTGCTCAGTGGCTGCTCGCTGATACCTGACTATCAGCGCCCTGAAGCACCGGTGGCTGCTCAGTTCCCGCAAGGGCCGGCGTATTCGTCGGCCCAGGCGCCGGGCCAGGCCGCTGCCGAGCAAGGCTGGAAGCAGTTTTTCCACGACCCTGCCCTGCAACAGCTGATCCAGACTGCGCTGGTCAACAACCGTGACCTGCGTGTCGCGGCCTTGAACATCGACGCCTACGCGGCGCAATACCAGATCCAGCGTGCCGACCTGTTCCCGGCCGTTTCGGCAACCGGCAGCGGCAGCCGTTCGCGCACCCCGGCCAAACTGTCGCAAAGCGGCGAATCGACCATCGCCAGCCAATACTCGGCGGGCCTGGGGATCAGCTCGTATGAACTGGACCTGTTCGGCCGCGTGCGCAGCCTGAGTGAAGAAGCCCTGCAAAAGTACTTCGCCACTGAAGAGGCGCGGCGCAGCACCCAGATCAGCCTGGTGGCCAGTGTGGCTAACGCCTACCTGACCTGGCAGGCCGACAAGGAACTGCTCAAGCTGACTCAGGAAACCCTGGGCGCATTCGAGCAGAGCTACAAGCTCACCACGCGCAGTAACGAAGTTGGCGTGGCCTCGGCCCTCGACCTCAGCCAGGCGCGCACCTCGGTGGAAAATGCCCGCGTGCAATTGGCGCGGTATACCCGCCAGGTGGCTCAGGACGAAAACAGCCTGACCCTGTTGCTGGGCACTGGCCTGCCGGCGAATATCGCCAGCAAGCCGCTGTCGGATGACCTGCTCAGCGAAGTGCCGGCCGGGTTGCCCTCCGACCTGCTGCAACGTCGTCCCGACATTGTGCAGGCCGAGTACAACCTCAAGGCTGCCAACGCCAATATCGGTGCGGCGCGTGCTGCGTTCTTCCCAAGCATCAGCCTGACCGCCAGCGCCGGCACTGCCAGCCCGACGCTGGGCGGCCTGTTCAAAGGCGGCTCGGGTACCTGGTCGTTCGCCCCGCAGATCAACATCCCGATCTTCAACGCCGGTAGCCTGCGCGCAAGCCTGGACTACTCGAAGATCCAGAAAGAGATCAACGTGGCCAACTACGAGAAGGCGATTCAGACCGGCTTCCAGGAAGTTTCCGACGGCCTCGCCGCGCGTGAGACCTACAAGCAGCAGCTGGATGCCCAGCGTGGTTTTGTCGCCGCCAACCAGGATTACTACCGCCTGGCCGAGCGTCGCTACCGCATTGGTGTCGACAGCAACCTGACCTTCCTCGACGCCCAACGCCAGCTGTTCAGTGCCCAGCAATCGCTGATCACCGACCGCCTGGCGCAGCTGAACAGCGAGGTCAACCTGTACAAGGCCCTCGGCGGTGGCTGGAATGAGCAGACCGCGAAGAACGAGCCGTTGAAAGAAGAAGCACCGGCACTGAAGTTGTTCTGATCGTGCTGTTGTGAAAAAAACCGCTTCCCTCACAGGAAGCGGTTTTTTTATATCCCGACATATTGGTCATCATCCCAATGAGCCTAGGTACTGACCTGCAGCGTCGAGCACTTGAGCTCCATCTCGTTACCGTCATCGTCATCCCAACCGATCGAGAAGCTGACATTGATCGATGTCTTGCCGGCTTTGTCGGTGTAGATGTGATTGACGTCTAAATTGCCCCAATAAATGTCGGGGAGGTGCTCAAGGTAGCCTTCCAAACCAAAGCGGGCCCTCACTGGCAAGGATTTCGGACCGATGGGATAGGTCATTCCCGGTTTCAACGGGAGCGCGTCAGCCTCAAGGGTCAACTCATTATTGGCGCCAGGCTTGCTTTGAATCCCCAGGCGAATGCACAGCTGACCGCCCTCGATGCAGGACTGCAACTCAAGGTTGTCGAAGTTAATCGGAATCGGCTTCTTGTGCGCAATGGTCAGGCTGGCGTCGAACTCATCCGAAGACGTTAAACACTGACCCACATATGATCCAAAATTCATGAGCTCTTCTCCCTTAAACACTTGGAAAGCAACGGCTGCCGCCACGAAAATAGGCGCTTGAATACACGGCATCTACTGTTAAACCTGACAGTAGACACCGGCCCCCATACGCCAGAAGCTGACGAGTTGACGCGCCACAATTGCGTTCGATCATCGCCCACAACCCGCCCTCCCCCACTTTCATCGCCCCCACACCGCCAAGCACCATGGCCGGCACCTGCATAACCCCAATAACAACAGGTCCACCACCATGAGCACTTTCCACCCGCGCCAGCTATTGCTGGCGACCGCTGTCGCCAGCCTTGCCCTACCCGTGGTCGCCGAGGAACACGGTTTTCTCGAAGACGCCAGCGCCAACCTCAACATGCGCAACTTCTTCTTCAACCGCAATTACACCAACCCGACCAAAGCCCAGGGCGGCGCGCAGGAGTGGACGCAAAGTTTCATCCTCGACGCCAAGTCCGGCTTTACTCAGGGCACCGTCGGTTTCGGGCTGGATGTATTGGGTATGTACTCACAAAAGCTTGATGGCGGGCGCGGCACCGGTGGCACCCAGTTGTTGCCGCTGGACCACGACGGCCGCCCGGCGGATAACTTCGGGCGCCTCGGCGTTGCCTTTAAAACGCGGATTTCGAAGACCGAACTGAAGGTCGGCGAGTGGATGCCGGTGCTGCCCATCCTGCGCGCGGACGACGGCCGCTCCCTGCCGCAAACCCTGCGCGGCGGGCAAATTACCTCCAGGGAAATTGCCGGCCTGACCCTTTATGGCGGGCAGTTCCGGGCCAACAGCCCGCGCGATGACAGCAGCATGTCGGACATGTCGATGACCGGCAAAGCCGCTTTCACCTCCGACCGTTTCAACTTCCAGGGCGGCGAGTACGCGTTCAATGACAAGCGCACCCAAATCGGCGTGTGGAACGCCCAGCTCAAGGACATCTACAGCCAGCAATACATCAACCTGACCCACAGCCAGCCCATCGGCGACTGGACCTTGGGCGCCAATCTCGGCTTTTTCTATGGCAAGGATGACGGCAGCGCCCGCGCAGGAGACCTGGACAACAAGACCTGGTCCGGCCTGTTTTCCGCTCGCTACGGGGGCAACACGTTCTACGTCGGCCTGCAAAAACTCACCGGCAACAGTGCCTGGATGCGCGTCAACGGCACCAGCGGTGGCACCCTGGCCAACGACAGTTACAACTCCAGCTACGACAACGCCCAGGAGAAATCCTGGCAAGTGCGCCACGACTACAACTTCGCCGCCCTCGGCGTACCGGGCCTGACGCTGATGAACCGCTATATCAGCGGCAGTAATGTGCACACCGGGACCATCACCGACGGCAAGGAATGGGGCCGCGAGAGCGAATTGGGCTACACCGTGCAAAGCGGCGCACTCCGGGACCTCAACGTACGCTGGCGCAATTCGACGATGCGCAGGGACTACAGCAACAACGAGTTCGACGAAAACCGGTTGATCGTCAGCTACCCGATAAGTCTGCTGTAAACCGGCGTCGGACTTGCTGTATGGTTCGCGCCTGCCGCTGCTGATTCGCCCAGCAGCGGCCTCCATTCGAGCCCGTGCACACCATGAAATCTTTCGCCATCGCAATCGCCCTGGCGCTGAGCCTCAGCGGCTGTATGAGTGCGCCTATTGCCTTGACGCCGCAGACCACAGAGCGTCTGCAGGCCCAGGCGCCGATCCGTTTTCTGCTGACCTTCGATGACGGCCCCAGCGCCTCCGGCTATAACAACCCGAGCCGCTCGGTGATGGCCGATCTTGCGAAAAACCCGGTGCTGCCGGGCATCAAGGCGGTGTTCTTCCTGCAGACCGAAGCCTCCCGTTCCGGCGGTAACCCGCGGGGGCACAAGACCATGGAACGCGAATACGCCGCCGGGCATGTCCTGGCCTTCCACACGGCCACGGCGTTTCATACCAACCACCGCTGGCTGAATGACGCCGAACTTGAACGCACGCTCACCCAGGGTGCCGCCGACATTGCGTCGATCACTGGCGCCTCACCGGCGCTGGTACGCCCGCCCTTCTGGAACTACGACAAGCGCACTTTCGCTGCCTACCAGCGCCACGGCATGCACGTATTGTTGACGGACCTGAGTGCCAATGACGGCAAGATCTGGGGCTTCAACGGCAGCCCGCGTCGGCGCGCGAATTTGTATCGGCAACTGTCGGTAGTCCGCGAGCGCATTGCGCTGGGTGAGTTACCGACCGTCGACGGTGTGATACCGGTGGTGGTGACCTTCCACGATATCAACCGCTACACCGCGCGGCATATGCAGGAGTATCTACAGATCCTGATGGACAGTGCCCGGATCAACGGCATGAAGACCGCCGCCGAGCCGTTCTACACCGAGCATGCCGCGCTGGAACGCGCAGCACTGGCGCGCACGGTGAAGGATGTCAATGAACCCGTGCAGTTGCCAGGTGCGTGGAGTTGGATATGGGACGCAGATTCACACTGACACACCCGCCAGCCATCGTAGGGCATTTATTGTGGACACTTAGTCCCCTTCAGGCGCCCCCGCCTGACTATTCATCAACAGCCGACCGGCTATAAATCCAAAGCACGTGTAGGAATATGAAACAAGTAGTGCTGGAACGCAGAGACCTTGCCTTCCCACTACCGGATCAGTAGCCCGCGAACTTACTGCGGACTACGTGACCCCTTATATTCCCGACCGCCAAAAGGACTTATCCATGTCGCCTGTATCCTCGCTGCATCGCTATTCGCCCATTCATTTCGGCCCTAACGAAAAGACCACTAAAGCAGATAAAAAACACTCAGGGTCAGCACGTACGCTTCATCGCGCAGACGCTAACTTTCTACCGTCCAGCAGCGGCAAAAAAAAAGCATCAACGCATGGTATAGCGATCACATCGCTTACCGGCCAGCGCATTCACACCTTAATGGATAAGCCCGCAGCCACCGCACTCACCGCCCCGGCATCGCAGCCCATGGAATCGCGCGCAATCACAGAAGTTCCACGCGCACCTACCAGCACCCCGGTCACTCACACCTACGACAACGGCAATGTGCGGATCACCTCGGCGACGGCCCATGAGGGCAGCTTTCACGGCGCGCCCATGGTGCGCAATAAAGTCACGATCGAAACCGGTAATAGCGCAGACAAGGTCCACTTGAAGAGCCTGCCGGATATCGGCGTCGTCGCAGAAATAAACGACAGGCGCTACTTGCTGCCCATTCAGAATGCTGGCGGCATGACCGAACTGGTGGAAATAAAAACCAATGGGGGCGATGACCACGTCCAGATCGCGGACGACATCTGGTTCCAGACCACCGTCAGTCTTAACGACCAGCACTCAGTCTCCGGGATAAATGGATACACCTCCGCCCCCGAGTCCTCGGGACTGAGAACGTTCTCGCAGCAAGACATCATCGCCATCGCGCCTCATCTGCAAAAAAATGCCGAATTCAAACACGGCGAGACTACTTTCAAGTTTTCGCCTAACGAAAACCCGAGGCAGTTTGGCGATGGGGTCATGCAAATTATCACCGGCGCGGGTAATGACACCCTTCGTATCAGTGTGGGGCCAGACAACTCATTGATGGCTGAGGTGAATGGGCAGAAGTTTCTCCTGCCGATTAAAAATGATCCCGCCGGCGGTTCCAGGCTTTTCCTACAGGCCGGCGACGGTGACGATAAAGTCACCATTGATTCCAATGTAAAAAATTATGCGTTTATCAATATGGGCGATGGTAAAGCAGGCACGCTGTACAGCGGTGGGGGGTTTGTTTCCGGCGAAGAAGAACCTGGCTTGAAACGGCGTTATCACCCACAGAACTATAACCCCGTTCAAGCAAGCGCCTGAATCGCGTAAGGCACGACCTCACGACTCGCGGTGTGTATTGGCGACAGCGTGAAAGCGTGCAAAGCGAAGACCTTCGTAACAAAAACCCGCCTGACCTGCGCCAGGCGGGTTTTCGCTCCACTTACTCGCGCGACTCGACGCCCAACTCATCCCACACCGACTCGGCCAAGTGAAACGTCGCGTTCGCCGCCGGGATCCCGCAGTAGATCGCGCTCTGCATCAGCACCTCCTTGATCTCGGCGCGGGTCACGCCGTTACTGGCGGCAGCACGTAGATGCAATTTCAGCTCTTCACTGCGGTTCATGCCAATCAGCATGGCGATGGTGATCAGGCTGCGGGTATGCCGAGGCAGTCCCGGACGGGTCCAGATATCACCCCAGGCATGGCGAGTGATCATTTCCTGGAACTCGCTGTTGAACTCGGTCAGGGCATTGAGGCTGCGGTCGACATGGGCATCGCCCAACACCTCGCGGCGCACTTGCAGGCCATCGGCATAACGTTGTTTCTCGTCCACAAAAAGCTCCTTAGCGGGCCAGCAGGAATTCCAGCACACGGTTGCTGAAATCAGCGCCGGCCTGAACATTGGACAGGTGCGCTGCGTAAAACTCGGCGTACTCGGCGCCCTTGACCTGCTGCTGGATAAAATGACTGCCGGCCGGCGGGGTGACGGCGTCTTCGGTGCCGGCAATGACCAGGGTCGGCACCTGGATCTTCGACAGTTGTTCACGCAAATCCGCATCGCGCACCGCCGCGCAATTGGCCGCGTAACCCTCAGGCGAGGTGGCGGCGAGCATGTCGGTAATCTGCCGGGCCTGGTGC
Source organism: Pseudomonas fluorescens (assembly GCF_900215245.1). GTDB lineage: Bacteria > Pseudomonadota > Gammaproteobacteria > Pseudomonadales > Pseudomonadaceae > Aquipseudomonas > Aquipseudomonas fluorescens. The sequence continues at coordinate 3,856,893 of NZ_LT907842.1, read as the reverse complement.
GGGTTGGCGGCGGCGAAATCGGCGGTGAACCAGCGTGCAATCGACGCATCGCGAAGCGCAACCATGGCTGCCGCGCCGTCGCGCAACACCATGTCGATACGTGGGTTCCAGATGTCCGGGGTACCGATCTTCGCGGCGGTGTTGCACACCACCAGGCGCTGCAGACGGTGACCGGCATTGATGCCCAGCCACTGACCGATCAGGCCGCCCATGGACAGCCCGCAAAAATGCGCACGCTGGATATCCAGCGCATCCAGCAACGCGATCACGTCGCGGCCAAGTTGCTCAATGCTGTAGGGGCCCTTGCTCACCAGGGATTTACCGTGGCCACGGGTGTCTAGCCGCAGCACGCGAAAATGCGCGGTGAAGGCCGGGATCTGGATGTCCCACATATGCAAATCGGTGCCCAACGAATTGGACAGTACCAACACCGGCGCGTCGACCGGACCGTCCAATTGGTAATGCAGTTCGCCCTCGGCGAGTTGTACAAAGGCCACAGCGGTCTCCTTACGCGGTCAATGCAAAATGGTCGGTCACCGCACGGGTGACCCAAGTGTGGGCCTGGCCCAGGTAATGGGCCGGGTCGAGTAGACGGTCGAGTTCGGCCGCCGACAGCTCGGCGGTGACCTGCGGCTCATCCGCCAGCACCGCGCGCAAATGGCGGTGTTCGGCGACGGCACGTTTGCAGCATTGTTCCAGCAGGTGGTGCGCGGTCTCGCGCCCCAGGCGCTGGGCAAGCACACTGCTGACGGCTTCGGCCAGCACCAGGCCCTGGGTCAAATCAAGGTTGCGGGCCATACGCTCGGGGTCGACTTCCAAGCCTTCGCTGATCAGCAACGCCTGTTTCAAGGCGCCGGACACCAACCGGCAGATCTGCGGCAGGGTTTCCCATTCGGCATGCCAGAGGCCCAAGCTGCGCTCGTGTTCCTGGGGCATGGCGCTGAACATCGTCGCCACCAGGCCCGGTACGCGTGTGGCAGCGCTGATCAGCACGGCCGCACCGACCGGGTTGCGTTTGTGTGGCATGGTCGACGAGCCACCTTTACCCGGCGCCGACGGCTCGAACACCTCGGCCGCCTCGGTCTGCATCAACAAGCTGATATCACGCCCCACTTTACCCAGGCTGCCGGCGATCAAGCCGAGCACGCTGGCGAACTCCACCAGGCGGTCACGTTGGGTGTGCCAGGGTTGCTCGGGCAGGCTCAGTTGCAACTCAGCCGCCAAGGCTTCGGCGACGGGCATGGCGTGTTCGCCGAGCGCCGCCAGGGTGCCGGACGCACCGCCGAACTGCAGCACCAGCAAGCGTGGCTTCAGTTCGGCAAGGCGCTGACGACTGCGTGTCACGGCGCCCAGCCAACCGGCAATTTTCATCCCCAGCGTCACCGGTGTGGCGTGCTGCAACCAGGTGCGGCCGGCCAACGGCACCTGCGCGTAAAGCTGGGCTTGCGCCGCAAGCACCTCGCCCAATTGCGCCAGGTCGGTTTCGATCAACCCCACCGCGCGCCGCAATTGCAGGACCAGGCCGGTGTCCATCACGTCCTGGCTGGTCGCGCCCAAATGCACATAACGCTCGGCCCCCGCGTCTTCACTGGCAATCAATTTGCCCAGCGCCTTCACCAGCGGAATCGCGGAGTTGCCCGCCGTGGCAATCGCCACGCCGAGGGCATCCACGTCATACAAAGACGCCAGGCACGCCTGGGCAATCGGTGCGACCGCGGCCTGCGGAATCAACCCGACCCCGGCCTGCGCCCGGGCCAGCGCCGCTTCGAAATCCAGCATGCCCTGCAAACGCCCCTCGTCGCAGAACACCTCAGCCATGCTGTCAGCGGTGAAGTAGGCGTCGAACATTTGATTGCTCGTGCGCAGTGTCATAACTCATCCCTTACAAATCGTGATGCAGGTACGCCGCCTCTTTCGGCAGGCGCAAGCTGAACAGGAAGGCCACCGCCATCATCGCGGTGACGTACCAATAGAAGGTGTTTTCCATGCCGATGGACTTCAGGCTCAGCGCGACGACTTCCGCCGAACCGCCAAACACCGCATTCGCCACCGCATAGGCCAGGCCCACGCCCAACGCACGCACCTGGGGCGGAAACATCTCCGCTTTGACCAGGCCGCTGATGGAGGTGTAGAAGCTGACAATCGCCAGGGCCAGGGTGATCAGCACAAAGGCCAGGAACGGACTGCTGACGGTTTTCAGGGTCAGCAGGATCGGTACGGTAAACAGGGTGCCAAGGCCGGCAAACCAGAGCATCGAATTACGTCGGCCGATCTTGTCCGCCAACATGCCGAACAGCGGCTGCATGCACATATACAGGAACAGCGCGCCGGTCATGATGTAGCTCGACGTCTTGGCGTGCATGCCAACGGTGTTCACCAAATACTTCTGCATGTAAGTGGTGAATGTGTAGAAAATCAGCGAGCCGCCGGCGGTATAACCCAGCACCGTCACGAACGCTTTACCGTGGTCGCGAAACAGCGCGACGACGCTGCCGGCGTCCTTGTCCTGACGCATTTCCTTGCTGGTGGTTTCCTTGAGCGTGCGTCGCAACAACAGCGAAATCACCGCGGCAATCGCGCCGATCACGAATGGAATCCGCCAGCCCCAGGCGCGCAATTCGTCTTCGGTGAGGATTTGTTGCAGGATCACCACCACCAGCACCGCCAGTAACTGGCCGCCGATCAGGGTCACGTATTGGAACGAAGCGAAGAAACCGCGCTGGCCCTTGAGGGCAACTTCACTCATGTAGGTGGCCGTGGTGCCGTATTCGCCACCCACTGACAAGCCCTGGAACAGGCGTGCTACCAGCAGCAAGGCCGGGGCCCAGGCGCCAATGTCTTTATAAGTGGGCAAGAACGCGATGACCAGGGAACCGGCGCACATCATCAGCACCGAGATCATCATCGAGTTTTTGCGCCCGTGCTTGTCGGCCACCCGGCCAAACAGCCAGCCGCCGATAGGCCGCATCAGGAACCCGGCGGCGAATACGCCGGCGGTGTTGAGCAGTTGGACCGTTGGGTCATCCGACGGAAAAAACGCCGGGGCGAAGTAAATGGCGCAGAACGCGTAGACGTAGAAGTCGAACCATTCGACGAGGTTGCCGGAGGAAGCACCGACAATCGCAAAAATCCGTTTTTTGCGTTCTTCTCCGGTGTAGTGACTCGTTGTTGTTGTCATGTTTTTTCACTCAGTGGGAACGGTTATAGCCTAGACATACTTTGCAACAACCATGTTCCGCAAGCAGACTTTTGCATATCGGTTGCCTGCAAGGGCCGCATCGCGGACAAACCCGGCGCCCACATTTGACCGTAATCACCTGTGGGAGCCGGGCCTGCCTGCGATGAGGCCCTTAAGCCGACTCAATAGTCGAAGAACACCGTTTCCTTGTCCGTGCCTTGCAAAATCACATTCCACTGATGCACACCGTCTGCATCCGCCTTGGCAATCAAGGTGCTGCGCCGCTCTGCAGGCACACACGCCAGTAACGGGTCATCGCCATTGAGCGCTTCACCGTCAAAATAAATCCGCGTCAGCAAGTGCTTCACCAAGCCACGGGCAAACACCAGCACCACCAGGTGCGGCGCCTGGGTCGTGCCGTTCAGGCCCGGCACGCTGCCCGGCTTGATGGTGGTAAATCGAAAACGCCCTTCGGCGTCCACCGGCACCCGGCCAAAGCCTTCGAAGTTCGGGTCGACAGCCTTTTCCTGTTCATCTTCCGGGTGGTCGTATTTACCGGCGGCATTGGCCTGCCAGACTTCAAGCATGGCGTCGTTGACGACATCACCGTTGCCGTCCACTACTTGCCCGCTGATCGCCACGCGCTCGCCCAGGGTCGCGGGCACGGTCAAGTCTTCGCGGTTCAGCCAGGTCAGGCCGATGTGGTAATACGGCCCAACGGTGTGGGACGTGGTCGCGTTGAGTGTCATCTCATTTCTCCATCGGCGTGGCGTCGCGGCCGCGCAGGACGATGTCCCAGCGGTAGCCGAGGGCATAGGAAGGAATGGTTTTTTCCAGGTCGAAGCGGGCGATCAAGCGCTGCTTGGCCGAGGTGTCCGGCACACAGTTATAGATCGGGTCATATTCAAGCAATGGGTCGCCGGGGAAGTACATCTGCGTCACCAGACGCGTCAGCACACTCGGGCCGAACAGCGAAAAATGGATATGCGCCGGGCGCCACGCGTTGTGATGGTTGCCCCATGGGTAGGCGCCAGGCTTGATGGTCTGGAACTGATACCAGCCATCGGCGTCGGTGACGGTGCGGCCGGTACCGGTGAAGTTCGGGTCCAGCGGCGCGTCGTGCAGGTCACGCTTGTGGTTGTAGCGACCGGCGGCGTTGGCCTGCCAGATCTCCACCAGAATGCCCGGCACGGGCAGACCGTTTTCATCCAGCACGCGGCCATGGATGATGATGCGTTCGCCCTGGGGCTCGCCATCGTGCTGGGCGGTGAGGTCATTATCCTTCTCGTTAACCCGCTCGGCGCCGATAGTCGGGCCGGTGATTTCCGACAAGGAATGGGGCAGGAACACCAACGGCTTGGACGGCGAACGCAGGTTCGTCGACTGGTAGGCCGGGTGCAGGTAATCCGGTTGAGTGCCCGCTTGCGGGCGCCGATATCCAGGCTTGTCACTCATGGAGCAATCCTCTCTTATTAGATGCGTTCAATTGCCAGGGCCAGGCCTTGGCCCACGCCCACACACATGGTCGCCAGGCCTTTGCGGCCGCCGGTTTTTTCCAGCTGGTGCAACGCCGTCAATACCAGACGCGCGCCGCTCATACCCAGCGGATGGCCGAGGGCGATGGCGCCGCCGTTCGGGTTCACCTGAGGCGCGTCATCTGCAATACCCAGCTCACGCAGCACCGCCAGGCCCTGGCTGGCGAAGGCTTCGTTGAGTTCGATCACGTCAAAGTCGGTGACCGCCAACCCCAGGCGCTCCACCAGTTTGCGTACCGCCGGCACCGGGCCGATGCCCATCACCCGCGGCGCGACACCCGCACTGGCCATGCCCAATACCCGAGCGCGGGCGGTGAGGCCGTGTTTCTTGACCGCTTCAGCCGAGGCCAAAATCAGCGCTGCCGCGCCATCGTTCACGCCAGAAGCATTGCCGGCAGTGACGGTTTTGTCGGCGCCATTCACCGGTTTGAGTTTGGCCAGGGCCTCCAGCGTGGTGTCCGCGCGAGGGTGTTCATCCTGATCCACAACGGTTTCGCCTTTTTTATGGGCGACGCGCACCGGCACGATTTCTTCAGCGAAGAACCCGGCGGCTTGCGCGACGGCGGTACGTTGCTGGCTGCGCAGGGCAAAGGCGTCCTGGTCGGCGCGTGACACCTTATAGTCGTCAGCCACGTTATCAGCGGTCTGCGGCATGGCATCCACGCCGTATTGGGCCTTCATCAGCGGGTTGATAAAACGCCAGCCGATGGTGGTGTCTTCCAGTTTCATGGCGCGTGAAAAGGCGGCGTCAGCTTTGCCCATCACGAACGGTGCGCGTGACATCGACTCGACGCCACCGGCAATCGCCAGCTCCATTTCACCACTGGCGATGGCGCGAAACGCCGTGCCTATGGCGTCCATGCCCGAAGCGCACAGGCGGTTGAGGGTCACACCCGGAATGCTCTCCGGCAGGCCCGCCAACAACAGCGCCATGCGCGCGACGTTGCGGTTGTCTTCACCGGCCTGGTTGGCGCAGCCAAGAAACACCTCATCAACGGCAGTCCAATCCACCGAGGGGTTGCGCGCGACCAGTGCCTTGATCGGCAAGGCGGCCAGGTCATCGGCGCGTACCGTGGACAAACCACCGCCAAACCGGCCGATGGGCGTGCGGATGGCGTCACAGATAAATACGTCGCGCATCAGGCTTCTCCCGGCGCTTGGCCATGGGCGGCGGCGGTGCGTGCTTCGAGATCACGCAAGGCCGTGAGTTCTACGTCGGTCGGCGCGGCGGTGGTGCTCACCTGGTCGGCAAAGCGGATCGCCCAACCGGTGGCCGCGATCACTTGCTCACGGGTCACGCCAGGGTGCAACGCGGTCACCACAAACTCGTGGGTGCCCTCCTCCGGTTCCATGATGCACAGGTCGGTAATAATCCCTACAGGACCGGCCCCCGGCAGGCCCAGGCGTTTGCGCGAATCGCCACCTTCACCGTGGCCGACCGACGTGATGAAGTCGAGCTTGTCGACAAACGAACGGGCCGACTGCTTGAGGATGATCAGCACGCTCTTGGCCGAGCCGGCGATTTCCGGCGCGCCACCGGCACCTGGCAGGCGCACTTTGGGGTGGTGATAATCGCCGACCACGGTGGTGTTGATGTTGCCGAAGCGGTCGACCTGAGCGGCGCCGAGGAAGCCGACGTCGATACGCCCGCCTTGCAGCCAGTAGCGAAAAATCTCACCGGTCGGTACGACGGTGTCAGCGGTTTCCGCCAACTCGCCATCGCCGATAGACAGGGGCAATACAGACGGCTTGGCGCCTATCGGGCCGGATTCGTAGATCAGCACCACATCCGGCGACGAGGTCAGGCGTGCCAGGTTGGCGGCCTTGGAGGGCAAGCCGATGCCGACGAAGCACACCGAGTTGTTCTTGAGGCGGCGCGCGGCGGCGACGGTCATCATTTCATTGGTCGAGTAAGCCATTACTTGGCCTCCTGCGCGGCGGCCAGCTTGGCCTGGAATTCACGGAAGTCGGCGGTGCCATGGATGTATTCGTCGATCCAGACGGTGAAGGTCTCACGGTCGCGGGCGATCGGGTCCCACGCCTGATAGAAACGGTTGTCGCGCTCGTTGTAACCGTGGGCGTAGGACGGGTGCGCACCGCCGGGCACATGGCACACCGCAGTCAGGGCCCAGGTCGGCAGCACACAGCTGTTCATCGGCGCGTTCAAGTCATCGACGATTTCTTCCACCGTGACGATGCAACGCTTGGCCGCCAAGGCCGCTTCCTTCTGCACGCCGAGAATGCCCCAGAGCAACACGTTGCCCTTGCGGTCGGCCTTTTGGGCGTGGATCACGGTGATGTCCGGACGTACCGACGGCACCGCCGCCAGCACTTCGCCGGTGAACGGGCAGGTCACGCTTTTGATCAATGGGTTGACCTTGGGCAGATCGGAACCGGCGTAGGCGCGCAGCACCGCGAACGGTAGGCCCGAGGCACCGGCGACGTAGGCATTGGCCAGGTCGGCATGGCTGTGCTCTTCGATCTCCAACGGTTGCGGCCACTGCTTCTCGACTGCGTCACGCAGGCGATGCAGAGAACCCACACCCGGGTTGCCGCCCCACGAGAAAATCAACTTGCGGGCGCAACCGGCGCCGATCAACTGGTCGTAGATCAGGTCAGGCGTCATACGCACCAGCGTCAGGTCTTTCTTGCCCTGACGAATGATTTCATGACCCGCTGCGGTAGGGATCAGGTGAGTAAAGCCTTCGAGTGCGACGGTATCGCCGTCGTTCACGAATTGCTTCACGGCGTCACGCAGCGCAAGAATTTCAGCCATGGGGTCGGGCTCCCGGTGTTGATCGAAAAAGGCGCTGAGGTCGCGCCGAAGTGCTTGAAGGTTAAGCCGTGGCCATGGGCCGAACAATCCGATAATCGACTCACTGTTCGATTATCGAACGGATTGTTGTCTAGCTAACCGTTTCTGAAAAACCGCCATCCGCCCGTGGGCGCGGTCTGTGTGGGCACTGGCGTGCCTGCGATCGCATCGACTCGGCCCACCTGTTGGACCGCGTCGTTTGCATCGCAAGCACGCCTGCTCCCACAGGAATGGCGACCGTTTTTATGTGGCATCCGCATGGCTGACCATGCCTTTGATCACCACCGCTGCGGTGGCCAATGCGGCCGGGATCACCAGCGCCGTCAGCACTTGCTCGAAGTTCCAGCCCAGGCCCAATAAGGTGGCGCCCATCCACGCGCCGAGGATCGCGCCGAAGCGGCCGATGCCGAGCATCCACGACACGCCCGTGGCGCGACCTTGGGTCGGGTAGAAACGTGCGGCCAGGGATGGCATCGCCGATTGCGCACCGTTGACACACATCCCGGCGATCAGCACCAGGGTCGCCAGCAGCGTGATATTGCCCAGGCTCTGACCTACCGCGTAGGCAAACACCCCGGCAAGCAGGTAGAAAATGCCGATGACCTTGTGCGGGTTGAACCGGTCCATTGCCCAGCCCACACCCACCGCACTCAGTACCCCGCCGAACTGGAACAAGGCACCGATAAACGCGGCCTGTTCCATGCTGGCGCCACTGTCGCGCATCAAGGTTGGCAACCAACTGGTCAGCAGGTAAACAATCACCAGGCCCATGAAGTAGGTAAGCCACAGCAACAAGGTGCCGGCGCTGTAGGTGCCGGAGAAGATCACCGCGAAGACGTTGCGGGCCTTGACGGTTTTTTGCTCGGGCACGCTGAAACTGCTGGCCTGGGCGACAAGGTTGGGCTCGATGGGTGACAAGGTCTTGCGCACCCGGTCAGTGCCGCGATTGCGCACTACCAGGTAACGCGCCGATTCCGGCAACCACACCAACAGCACCACCGCCAGCAGCAACGGCAGGATGCCGCCGATCAGCAGCAAACTATGCCAGCCGAACGCCGGGATCAGCTTGGCCGAGATAAACCCGCCACCGGCCATGCCCAGGTTGAACCCACAGAACATGCTGGTCACCAGCAGCGATTTATGGCGCTCGGGGGTGTATTCGGAGAGCAGCGTTGTCGCGTTCGGCATCCCCGCGCCCAGGCCCAGGCCGGTCAGGAAGCGCAACACCAGCAGTTGGTCGACATTGGCGCTGTAGGCCGAAGCCAAACTGAACGCGCCAAATACCAGGACCGCACCGACCAACACCACTTTGCGGCCGAAGCGGTCAGCCAGCGGGCCGGAACCGAGTGCGCCAAACACCATGCCGATCAACGCAGCACTCATCACCGGGCCGAGGCTGGCGCGGTCGATCCCCCAATCCTGGGACAGCGCGGGCGCAATAAACCCCATGGCGGCGGTGTCGAGGCCATCAAGGAAGACGATCAGGAAACACAGGATCACCACGCGCCACTGATAGCGCGACAGCGGCTGGGCATTGATAAAGGACTGCACGTCCAGGTTAATACCGACAGAAGGTTGATTCATTATTGTTATTTCCACACCGATGGCGGGCTGGCGGCCTGGGGCCGTCATTATTATTGGGGCGACGCTGAGAGCGCTGCCGCACATTAATAAGCCTTGGGAAACACCGTCAATTGATCAAGCCTGGATCTGTGCGGTCACCGAACACCTTAGGCAAACAATTGCGCACTTAACTCACGGCTGGCACTGAGCATGCTCGGCAGGAAACGCTGCTCCAGCTCACTGCGACTGACCCGCCCGGCGTGTGTGCTGACATTCAGCGCGGCCAACACCTGGCCGGAGGCGTCATACACCGGCACGGCGATGGAGCGCAGGCCCTGCTCCAGTTCCTGGTCAACGATGCACCAGCCTTGCTGACGCACTTGTTGCAAGCACTCGAACAACGCTTCGGGGGTGGTCAGGGTACGGCTGGTCTTGGTCTGCAGCTCGGCGTGGTCGAGGTAGTCCTGCAACGAAGCGTCATCGAGCGCGGCGAGCAGGATTCGGCCCATGGAAGTGCAATAGGCCGGCAAGCGCCCGCCCACCGACAGGTCCACGGAAATCAGGCGCTGAGTGGTGGCGGAACGCGCGATATAAAGGATGTCGTCGCCTTCCAGTGTCGCCATGTTGCAGGCTTCATGCAGCTGCTCGCTCATGCGGTCCAGGTACGGCTGGGCCGACACGGCCAGTGGCGTGGACGACAAATAGGCATGGCCCAGGGTCAAGACTTTGGGCAACAGCGAGTAGGTACGCCCATCGGTAGTGGCATAACCGAGCTTGATCAAGGTGTGCAGGCAGCGACGCACGGCGGCGCGGGGGATTTCGGTACGGTGGCTGATCTGGGCGATGGTCAGGTGGCGCTTGCGCTCCTGAAACGCCTGGACCACAGCCAGGCCACGCGCCAGGGAGGTCATGAAGTCCGGATCACCGGTAAACGCCTGGATGCGCTTGGCCGGTGAAGCCACGATCGGCGGCGCCACTGACGCGAAGGAGTTGCGCAATTGATCGTTCATTTCAGGGTCCTTCTCTTATTTTCAACCGCTGGGAGGGTTGGCCGCTATTACAAGCCGCGCCAGCCGGGATGTACAAGGCAGCACCGGCAACATTGGGCGATTATCGGACGATCATGCGATTATCGCAATTTGGCGAGCGCGCGCGGGTCAGTCTCGACACCTCAAGTTTAGGGTTTGTCTGATAGCGTCATAAAGTTCGAGTATTCATGCTGACATTTAGAAACGCGCACATTGATGACGGCGCTTTTTGCAAATACCGACGTTCACATGTAACAAAACCCTCACACAGCATTGACGCTTTTTAACTTCACGATGATAGTGTTATTCAAATGCGCCGCTATAATGCAACCTGTGCAGAGGTCGGCCCGTTATCACAATCGGGATGGGAGCTCACCAGGCGATGCCGTCGCATGCATCACAGGTCACAAGTACCCGCTTAAAAGATCTGCCCTTTGGCCGCCTTTCAAACTTGAATGGTTCTACCGTTCAATTTGAAACATCCCGAGGACGCCTTTCAGGTATGACGCTGCACACTCAATAAGCTCAACTCATCTCAATTAGGTAACACTGTGACGAAAGACGAACTGCGCGCGGAACTTGAGCGCCAGGAACAACGTTACAAGGACGTTTACGGCGGGGAAGTCACCACCTACGCCGCTCAGCCTGAGCCGGAGCGCAAACCATGGCGCAAGCGCGCCAGTTTGCTGGATCAGGCATTTGCCCAGGAAATCCAAAAGATTGAACAGGAACTCAAAGCCGAAGAGCCATAAGCGCTTCGCTCAGAGTCCAGGGTCTTGCTGTCTCTGCCGGCCCACCACCGGCGGAGGGCTCCTCGCATTGACACGAAACTGGTCAGCGTCCTGCTGCTATCAGCGAAATTTCATACAAATGTTTCAGACATGACGTTTGCGTGACAAAACCGCGTGTTTTCGACCCGGCACTTTATAAATCAAAGACTTGCCAAACCCCCGAAAACCCTGGGATGCGCCGCTTTCGCCGACATTTTTTCAATGAAGATTGTTACCGATGAGCAGCTAATGCATCGATTACTGAGGTTTTCTGGCATAATCGCGCCCCCTTACGACCGGGTCAGAAAACCTTCATGATCGATTTATTCAGCGGACTGGATGCTTGGGTTCTAGTGAGCCTGTTGCTCGCCCTGGCCTTTGTCCTCGCCTTCGAGTTCATCAATGGCTTTCATGACACCGCTAACGCGGTGGCCACAGTCATCTATACCAAAGCCATGCCGCCGCACCTGGCCGTGTTCTTCTCCGGGGTGTTCAACTTCCTCGGCGTGTTGCTCGGTGGTGTCGGTGTCGCCTACGCCATCGTGCACTTGCTGCCGGTGGAGTTGCTGATCAATGTGAATACCGGCCACGGCCTGGCCATGGTCTTCTCTTTATTGGCAGCGGCGATCACCTGGAACCTGGGCACCTGGTACTTCGGTATCCCGGCCTCCAGTTCCCACACCCTGATCGGCTCGATCCTCGGTGTCGGCCTGGCCAATGCCCTGATCAACGATATCCCCCTGGCTGACGGTGTGAACTGGCAGAAAGCGATCGATATCGGCGCCTCCCTGGTGTTCTCGCCGATGGCTGGCTTCCTGGTCGCAGCCCTGGTGCTGCTGGGCCTGAAGTGGTGGCGCCCGCTGTCGAAAATGCACAAGACCCCGGACCAACGCCGCAAGCTTGACGACAAGAAGCACCCGCCGTTCTGGAACCGCCTGGTGCTGGTCATTTCCGCGATGGCCGTGAGCTTCGTGCACGGTTCCAACGATGGTCAGAAAGGCATCGGCCTGATCATGTTGGTACTGATCGGTATCGTACCGGCACAGTTCGTACTCGACCTGGGCAGCACCACCTACCAGATCGAACGGACCCGCGACGCCACCGTGCATTTGAGCCAGTTCTACCAGCGTAACAACGCCACGCTCGGCGAGTTCCTGGCACTGGGTAAAAGTGTTAAAGACGACCTGCCGGGCAAGTTCCAGTGCAACCCGCAGCAGACCGAGCCAACCATCAGCGCGCTGATGGAAACGCTCAAAGGTGTCTCCGACTACCATTCGTTGACCTCCGACCACCGAATTGAAGTGCGCCGCTACCTGCTGTGCCTGGACGATACCGCGAAGAAAGTCGGCAAGCTGCCGGGCCTGGATGCGCGTGAGAAGTCCGACCTCGACAAGCTGCGCAAAGACCTGACCGCCACCACCGAGTACGCACCGTTCTGGGTGATCCTCGCGGTCGCACTGGCCTTGGGCCTGGGCACCATGGTCGGCTGGAAGCGTGTGGTCCTGACCATCGGTGAGAAGATCGGCAAGCAGGGCATGACCTACGCCCAGGGCATGTCGGCGCAGATCACCACGGCGAGCATGATTGGCCTGGCCAACATCTTCAGCCTGCCGGTTTCCACCACTCACGTACTGTCTTCAGGCGTGGCCGGCACCATGGTTGCCAATAAGAGCGGCCTGCAAGGCGGCACGGTGAAGACCATTCTGATGGCTTGGGTGTTGACCTTGCCGGCAACCGTAGGCCTGTCAGCCGGGTTGTTCTGGTTGGCCTCCAAGGCGCTGGGTAATTGATAGCCCACCGCTGAAAAAGAAGGTGCGACCTCGATGAGGATCGCACCTTTTTTTATGCCGCCTATTCATGAGTGCAACTAAATCCGAGGCAAAAAAAAGGGCGACCGAAGTCGCCCAAAATGCCTTGCGTGCTCATGTAATCCGGAAAGACTTAGGGTTCTTTACGCTTTTTCGCGTCTTTCCAGATAAAAATTCCAAACCCTACAAAAAACAGCACCATGAGGCTGACGGTCAGCACCCCGGCAAACACCACATTATCGAAAAACATGACCGGCCTCCTGTGCTCATGCCCTGTTGCGATAGGGCTAAGTTAATGGAGAAGGCGGATTGGAAAATTGACCGGGATCAATGTCGCCCGGAACGGGGCTTAAAGAAGGGTAATAACTGACCTGCATCAACAGATGCAGGCTGTTTCAACGCTTTTTCGGCTTGTTCTTGGGTTTTTTCTTAACGTTACCAAGCGGCATCGCCTGCTCAAATGCCTGGCGAACTTCATTCAGGCGCTTGTCATTCAAGTCATGCACACGTTTGGCGCGTTCGGCATTCAAGTCGATCAGTTTGTCATCTTCACTCATGGCTGGGCTTACGTCGTGGCGGGAATGGCTCAATAATGCGGCCTCTCCCGCTCGACAGCAAATGCCAGGGTGAAAATCCTCGTACTTGCCTCTCCTGGCGCTTATTTATCGCGCTCAAACGTGATGATGGAACGTGTAGTCCCCGGCCAATTAGGCATTTGGCGCCAAGGCGTCAGCACTTCCAGCGTGTCGCCCCTGACCTGAAAATCGCGGCATTGCACCGTTCCCACCCACTGCGGATTCCAGGCAGAATCAACCGCTGTGCACCATTGATTGCCGTCGACCCGCTCAATTCCGGTATAAGCCACCAGCGTATTCAACAGCACTGATTTTTCTGCGTCGGACGCGCCGGCTTTTCTCCCCTCACCGGTCAACACGAAAGCCACGCGATGATCCGCGGTAAAAATAACCCGCCCGGACGGACGGCTGCCCATCGCCGGGATTTTCTCACGGGTGTCCTGGGACTCGACCTCATAACCGACCAGCTTCCAGGCCCCGACCAGCGGAGACTCATTGGCGGCGGCCGCCGCGCAAAGGCCGATTGAAATAGCCAAGCCGATCACCGTTGCCTTTATAGGATTTTTCATCGCTCTACCGTCTCAAAAAAGACACAGAGCTTTGCGCACAGCTGCCCGGGGAGATGTAAGACACATCCCCAAACTACGACGGAAGAATCTGCGGGCGACAAAAGGAAGCACATCGCCCAAAATCGACACTTTCCCCCCTTAACCGGTAGGCGCACTCAGTTGGCACTGCACAATGACCTTCCGCCGCTGCTGGCCCTGCGCGCTTTTGAGGCGGTGGCGCGGCACTTGAGTTTTATCAAGGCCGCCAATGAGCTGTCGGTTACCCAGAGCGCACTCAGCCACCAAGTGCAAAAGCTCGAACAACATCTGGGCAAACCACTGTTTATCCGACGCACCCGTGCGATCGATCTGACTGCCGACGGCCAACGTTACTACGACGAAATCCGCCCCGCCCTCGACGCCATTGCCGCCGCCACCCGCACCCAACGGGTGGCGACCCGTGTCACGGTATTACGTGTCGGCCTGCTGGCATCCTTCGCCACGCTGTGGCTGGCCCCGCGTCTGGCCGGGTTTCTCAACCGCTACCCGCATATCCAGGTGGAGTTGCTGCCGGCGATTCAATTGGCCAACGTCGCCGCCGCCGAGGTCGACCTGGCCATCCGTTACGGCAAGGGCGATTGGCCCGATGTGCAAACCACCCGGCTGATGCCTGAAGTAATCTCACCCGTGTGCAGCCCGGCCTTCAAGGCCAACCAGCGAGACAACGGCGCGCTGTTGATGGCCACCTCGCACCGCCCCTTCGAGTGGACGGATTGGTCTGCGCACTTCCAAGTCGACCTCAAGCAGCATCCGCACGTGCTGCTGCACGACTACAACATCGTGGTCGAAGCCGCCGTGGCCGGCCAGGGCATCGCCATGGGCCGTCACCGCTTGATCGAGCGCAAGCTGGCGGACGGCAGCCTGGTGGAAGCCTTTGAATGGCCGCCCTATCACAGCGAAATCGGCTACTGGCTGATCACCCCCCAAGGCCCCACCAGCGAAGCGGCGGAGTGCTTCAGCCAATGGCTGAAGGACGCCTGCGCCGACGCGTGAGTTATTTCGATACGTCGAGTGAGATCTATCCGTTTGTCGCCCATCGCCGCAGCCAACATGCTGAAACCTCCCACCCGAAGAGGATTCAACATGAGCGATTCCATCCGCCAACGCGTGCAAGCCCTTGGCCTGACGCTGCCCACGCCCAGCCAGCCGGCGGCCAATTACATCAATCATGTGGTCAGCCAGAACCAGCTGTTCATTTCCGGGCAGATCCCCATGATCGACGGCAAACCCGCCTACGTCGGTCGGCTGGGCGAATCCCTCAGCGATGAAGAAGGCGCCCAGGCGGCGGAACTGGCGGCGCTGGGCCTGTTGGGCCAATTGAGCGATGCGCTGGGTGATGACCTTTCGCGCGCGGTGCGGATTTTGCGCCTGGGGGTGTTCATTGCCAGCAGCGCCGACTTCCAGCGCCAAAGTGTGGTGGCCAACGGTGCCTCGAACCTGCTGGTCAACGCCCTCGGCGACAAGGGCCGGCACGTGCGCACTGCCGTAGGGGTTTCCAGCCTGCCGGCTGGGGTGGCGGTGGAGGTTGATGCGATTTTCGAGCTGCAGCCGTGAGCCCGCTCGAAGTCCAGCAACTGCGCGACGACACGCCCGGCTGCCAGTCGGGCCTGGTGCATTTCAACCACGCCGGTGCCTCACTGCCGAGCCAGGCCAGCCTCGACGCGATCATCGACCAATTACAGCGTGAAGCCCGCGACGGCCCGATGGAGGCCGGCGAGCATGGCGCTGTGCTGGTCGAAAAAGCCCGGCGTGCGGCCGGGCAATTGCTCAATGCGCCGACTTCGTCGATTGCCTTTGCCAGCAGCGGCTCGACCGCCTGGAGCATGGCATTCGAGGCCTTGGGCGCCTGGAAGCCAGGCGAGCGGATTCTGGTCGGCCGCCATGAATGGGGCGGCAACCTGGCGAGTATGCAACGGGCCGTGCAGTCCGGCGCCCAGGTGGACGTCATTCCTTGCGATGAAACCGGCGCGGTCTGCCCGGTGGCACTGGAGTCGATGATCGATGCCAACGTCAAGTTGATCGATTTGACCTGGCTGCCGGCCAACGGTGGCCTGATCAACCCCGCCCAGGCGATCGGCGAAGTGGCCAAGCGTCACGGTATCGCCTATTTCATCGACGCCGGCCAAGCCGTGGGGCAACTGCCGGTCGACGTGCAGGCACTGCACTGCGATGTGCTCAAGTCAGCCGGGCGCAAACACCTGCGCGGGCCACGCGGTACGGCGCTGATGTATGTAAGGCCGGGCTTCCTCCAGCGCCTGAACCCCGCCCAGCGCGATGTGTTTTCAGCCCCTTGGGCCGCCGACGGTTTCCACCTGCGCGACGACGCCCGGCGCTTTGAAACCAGCGAAGTGTCCTACGCCTTATTGGCGGGGTTAGGCACGGCGTTACAGGAGGTCAATCGACTGGGCGTAGAGAGGACGTGGGAAAGGGTCTTGCAGATCAGCGGGCAAATCCGCGAAGGCTTGCGGCAGATTCCGGGAGTTTCCCTGCATGACTTGGGCGCCAATCACTCAGGACTGATCGCCTTCAACCTCGCTGGCTGGGATGCCTTCGAACTCAAACGACGCTTGGGCCTCAAGCGCATCACTGTCGGCGCCAATGGCGTGGCCTACACTCCATTGGACATGCAGGCGCGTGGCCTGAGCAGTATCGCAAGGGTGTCCGTCAGCCCGCTCAACACCGAGGATGACATCGCACGACTGCTCGCGGCGCTGCGTGAGTTGCGCGATTAAACCTCAACGTCCACCCACAGCCCCTGGCGCGGCGCATCTTCGATAAGCGGCACCACCGGCACAGTATTATCGGCATTCAATGTATCGCCGGGAATCGCCAGGTGCTCCTCAGGGTCTTCGTCGGCTTCGCGCCGGCGCTTCTGCTGCTCTTGCTGGCGGCGTTGCTCTTCGCGCAACAGCAAGGTCGCCTGTTCGGAATCGCCCTTTTTCAAGTCGATCGTGCTTTCGTTGGAGCCCGCTTGTACTGGCACCACGGGCGGGATATCCGGCTTCTGGCGCACCGGGTCAAGTTGTGACGTGACCGGCACGACGCTGACGGGCAGCATGGGTGGCAGCATAATAATATTCTCCTGATCAACAGGCTGTCGGCGGGTTGCAGGGCGACTTGAGCGCCAGCTCGCCAAGCTGTGACCGAATCGACACTCGCAAGTGCCCGCCACCCGTCGATCGAGCTTTCGAACCCATGCGTTAACGGAGTAGTTTTTGTCAGAGTCCTTTGGCTGAGGGCCTTGTTCCGTTAAGATAGTCGGCTTTTTCACGGCGGGAGTCAGGCAGCATGGCGCAGCAGTATCAACCGGGGCAACGCTGGATTAGTGACAGCGAAGCAGAGCTGGGGTTAGGCACCGTTCTGGCACAGGACGGCCGCTTGTTGACCGTGCTCTATCCGGCCACTGGCGACACTCGTCAGTATGCGCTACGGAATGCGCCCCTCACTCGTGTGAGGTTTTCGCCGGGTGACTCCATCACCCATTTCGAAGGCTGGAAAATGACCGTACAGGAAGTCGACGACGTCGATGGCCTGCTGGTTTACCACGGCCTCAATGGGCAGAACGAGCAGGTCACCCTGCCGGAAACCCAACTGTCCAACTTCATCCAGTTCCGTCTGGCCAGCGACCGTCTGTTCGCCGGGCAGATCGACCCGCTGGCCTGGTTCTCGCTGCGTTACCACACGCTGGAACACACCAGCCGCCAGTTGCAATCCTCGTTGTGGGGCCTGGGCGGCGTGCGTGCACAACCTATTGCTCACCAATTGCACATCGCCCGCGAAGTCGCTGACCGTATCGCGCCACGGGTATTGCTGGCGGACGAAGTGGGCCTGGGCAAGACCATCGAAGCCGGCCTGGTGATTCATCGCCAGTTGCTGTCGGGCCGCGCCAACCGCGTGCTGATCCTGGTCCCGGAAAACCTGCAGCACCAGTGGCTGGTGGAAATGCGCCGCCGCTTCAACCTGCAGGTTGCGCTGTTCGACGAAGAACGCTTTATCGAAAGCGATGCCACCAACCCGTTCGAAGACACCCAGCTCGCCCTCGTCGCGCTGGAGTGGCTGGTTGACGACGAGAAGGCCCAGGACGCGCTGTTCGCGGCCGGCTGGGACTTGCTGGTGGTCGACGAAGCCCACCACCTGGTGTGGCATGAAGAGAAAGCCAGCCCTGAGTACTCGTTGGTCGAGCAACTGGCCGAGGTGATTCCCGGCGTACTGCTGCTCACCGCCACCCCGGAGCAACTGGGCCAGGACAGCCACTTCGCGCGCCTGCGCCTGCTGGACCCGAACCGCTTCCACGACCTGCACGCCTTCCGCGCCGAAAGCGAGAACTATCGCCCGGTGGCCGAAGCCGTGCAGGAGCTGCTGGACAAAGGCCGCCTGTCGCCAGCGGCACATAAAACCATTCAGGGTTTCCTCGGCGACGAAGGTGAAGCACTGCTCACCGCCGTCAACGATGGCGACACCGAAGCCAGCGCACGCCTGGTGCGTGAGTTGCTCGACCGCCACGGCACCGGCCGCGTGCTGTTCCGTAATACCCGTGCCGCCGTGCAAGGGTTCCCGGAGCGCAAGCTGCACGCCTACCCGCTGCCGAACCCGGATGAATACCTCGAGTTGCCACTGGGCGAACACGCCGAGCTGTACCCGGAAGTCAGCTTCCAGTCGCAACCGGATGTTGAAGAGGAAAACCGCTGGTGGCGCTTTGACCCGCGCGTCGAGTGGCTGATCGACCAGCTGAAAATGCTCAAGCGCACTAAAGTGCTGGTGATCTGCGCCCACGCCGAAACCGCCATGGACCTGGAAGACGCCCTGCGCGTACGCTCCGGCATCCCGGCCACGGTGTTCCACGAGGGCATGAACATCCTCGAACGTGACCGCGCTGCTGCCTACTTCGCTGATGAAGAGTTCGGCGCCCAGGTGCTGATCTGCTCGGAAATCGGCAGTGAAGGCCGCAACTTCCAGTTCTCCCACCACTTGGTGCTGTTCGACCTGCCGTCCCACCCCGACCTGCTGGAACAGCGGATCGGCCGTCTGGACCGGATCGGCCAGAAGCATGTGATCGAACTGCACGTGCCGTACCTGGAAACCAGCCCGCAAGAGCGCCTGTTCCAGTGGTACCACGAAGCGCTGAACGCGTTCCTCAACACCTGCCCGACCGGTAACGCCTTGCAGCATCAGTTCGGCCCGCGCCTGCTGCCGCTGCTGGAAAACGCCGACGACGGCGAGTGGCAAGCCCTGATCGACGAAGCCCGTGCCGAGCGCGAGCGCCTGGAGCAAGAGCTGCACACCGGTCGCGACCGCTTGCTGGAGCTCAACTCCGGCGGTGCGGGTGAAGGCGATGCGCTGGTGGAAGACATCCTTGAGCAAGACGACCAGTTCGCCCTGCCGATCTACATGGAAACCCTGTTCGACGCGTTCGGCATCGACAGCGAAGACCATTCGGAAAACGCGCTGATCCTCAAGCCCAGCGAAAAAATGCTCGACGCCAGCTTCCCGCTGGGTGACGACGAAGGGGTGACTATCACCTACGACCGCAACCAGGCGCTGTCGCGCGAAGACATGCAATTCATCACCTGGGAACACCCGATGGTGCAGGGCGGCATGGACCTGGTGCTGTCCGGCTCGATGGGCAACACCGCCGTGGCGCTGATCAAGAACAAGGCGCTCAAGCCGGGCACCGTGTTGCTGGAACTGCTCTACGTCAGTGAAGTGGTTGCGCCGCGCTCGCTGCAACTGGGCCGCTACCTGCCACCGGCCGCCTTGCGCTGCCTGCTGGATGCCAACGGCAATGACTTGTCCGGCCGCGTGTCGTTTGAAACCCTGAACGACCAACTGGAAAGCGTGCCACGCGCCAGTGCCAACAAGTTCGTGCAGGCCCAGCGCGATCAGCTGACGCCGCGCATCAACGCCGGCGAAGAGAAGATCACCCCGCGCCACGCCGAACGTGTGGCCGAGGCAAAACGCCGCCTGGCAGCGGATACCGACGAAGAGCTGGCGCGCTTGACCGCGTTGCAAGCGGTCAACCCGACCGTGCGCGACAGCGAGCTGGTGGCCTTGCGCAACCAACGCGAGCAGGGCCTGGCCATGCTCGACAAGGCGGCGCTGCGACTGGAAGCGATTCGGGTGTTGGTGGCGGGTTGATAACCGCCCTGCCCGGCTAAAAAAGGCCCGCGCAATGCGGGCCTTTTGCATGCTTTTGAGAATATCGTTGCCTTTAAGGGCCTCTTCGCGAGCAAGCCCGCTCCCACATGATTCGGTGATCGAGCTGGCAACTCGGTCAAAGGTGGGAGCGGGCCTGCTCGCGAAAGGGTCACCTTGGCATCAGGCCGTAGCCGCAGCAGCCGGCACCTCCACCGCCCCCAGCCCCGCCTTCATCCGCTTGGCATCACGCACAAAACTGCGCGACGCCTGGAACAGAAACAGCATGGTCAGAAACAGCGCCACCGGAATCAGGTACATGGCGTCGTGCAAGCCAACGGCCTTATAAGCCTCAGTCATCTGTGCCGCTCCGTCGGCATACATCGCCGAATGGGCAAAGTGATCCGACAGCCCGCCCACCACAACCGGCCCCATGCCTCCGCCGAGCAGATACAACCCGGCAAAAAACAGCGCCATCGCCGTGGCCCGCAGGCGGGGTTCGACCACATCCTGAATCGCCGTGTACACACAGGTGTAGAAGTTATAAGCGAACAACCAGCCCACACTGAACAGCGCCACAAACACACCAATCTCGATGCGCCCCGCATGCAAGGCCCAGGCGGTGGTAACCGTGGAGATGATCAGGCTGCACGCCGCGAACAGCAGTCGGCCATTGGCCACGCGCTGATGGATCTTGTCGGCAATCCAGCCGCCCAGCGTCAGGCCCACCAAGCCGGTCAAGCCGACGATTACCCCGGTGGCAACCGCAGCGTCCTGCAACGGCATCAGGAAGTAGCGTTGCAACATCGGCACCAGGAACGAGTTGCACGCATAGGTGGCGAAGTTGAAACACAGCCCGGCCAACACCAGCCAGAGGAACGTCGGCACCGCCAGCACGCGGCGGATTGGACGGTCGACGCGTTCCTGGGAAACCTGCACGGTTTCTGCGGCGCCGCGCTTGGGCTCTTTGATATAGAACATGAACACCGCGAGGATCATTCCCGGCACGGCGGCGATAAAGAACGGCGCGCGCCAGCTGTCGAACGCCTTGACCATCGCGCCGATGGTGAAGAATGCCAGCAGCAGCCCCAACGGCAGGCCCAGCATGAAAATGCCCATGGCCCGCGCGCGCCGGTGAGCGGGAAACAGGTCGCCAATCAGCGAGTTGGCCGCCGGCGCATAGCTGGCTTCGCCAATGCCGATGCCCATGCGCACCAGCAGGAAGGTCCAGAAACTGCCGACCATGCCGTTGATCGCCGTCAGCCCGCTCCAGGCGAAGAGGCCCCAGCCCATCAGTTTGCTGCGTGAGCCCGTATCGGCCATGCGCCCCAGCGGCAGGCCGGCGATGGCATAGACAATGGTGAAAGCGGTGCCGATGATCCCGAGCTGAAAGTCGCTCAGGTGCCACTCCATGCGGATGGGCTCGATGATGATCGCGGGAATGGTGCGGTCGAAGAAATTGAACAGGTTGGCGAGGAACAGCAGGAACAGAATGCGCCAGGCATTCGCCGCTTGGGTCGAGTTCTGCATGGGTCCGTCTCTTTTATTGTTATGAGCGCAGCGATGCCCGATGCATCCTGCTCAGGTATCTGCAACATAGTCAGGCAGACGGCCGTTGTCTGTAATGATTCGTAAAGCTGATAGGGCGTAATTTCACCCGGACCTTGACCCGCAATTGCGAGGGTTTTCCTACGAAAATATAAGTGCTCGCCCCCCTTCCCAACGGCCATGGCAGGATTAGAATGGCGAGCCTTCCGAAACACCCCATCCTACTTTTCTTATCGATGACGCCCATGTCCGAAGCCAGTCCGTGTCTGAGTTGCGGTGCCTGCTGTTCACACTTTCGCGTGTCTTTCTTCTGGGGTGAGTGCGCCTCCTCCGGGGGGACGGTGCCCGATGACCTTGTGGTGCAGATCAACCCCACACGCGTAGCGATGATCGGAACCGACCAGAAACCCGCGCGTTGCTGCAGCCTTGAAGGGGAAGTCGGCAAGGGCACACGCTGCACGATCTATGAGCAACGGTCGAGCCCCTGCCGTGAGTTCGACGCGTCGTGGAGCCAGGGTGTACCGAACGTCGATTGCGATACCGCACGCGCGGCATTCGGCCTGCCGCCATTGGAAGCCCCTTTTGAGCTGGAACTGCCCATCAGCGCTTAGCATCAATCGCTATGAGCGGCATGCCAAAATCATTGAAATCAAAGTGCCATTATTCCTGGCAAATCCCGCGAGGCTTCTATACTGGAGTCCATAGGCCATTGCTCAAGGCAATGACGTACGGACTTTGACGGGACATGCTATGGAATGGCTAGGTATGTATTTTTTTACCGACCTTCCAGAGAATGGGCACTTATTACTCAATTGCAGTCATAACCCCTTTCTGGTGTTGCTGGCCTACCTGGTCGCTTGCGCGGCCGGGTTTGGTACGTTGGACATGGCCGAACGTGTCGGCCATGTAGAAGACCCTACCGCCCGCCGCCATTGGCGCTGGCTGGGTGCTGGGTGCCTCGCCGGCGGTATCTGGTCGACTCACTTCATCAGCATGCTGGCTTTCCAGGCGCCTATTGCCATTCATTACGAATTGCTCATGACGTTCGCCTCGCTGGTGATCGCCCTGATTGCCTCGTTGTTTGCCATGCAAACCCTCAGTCATGCCCACCTGCGGTTCCATCAGTATTTACTGGCGTCGGTGTGGATGGGCCTCGGTATCGCCTTGATGCACTATGTGGGCATGTCGGCCATGCGCTCCCAGGCCCAGGTGTACTTCGAGTCGTGGCTGTTCATCGCGTCGGTGGTTATCGCGATTGGCGCCAGCCTGGCGGCATTGCTGCTGTCGAGCCACCTGCGCAACGGCGCCGGGGTTTTCCATCAATTGCTCAAATACGCCGCGAGCCTGGTGCTGGGCGCCGGCATCCTGAGCATGCACTTCACCGGCATGGCCGCTATGCAAATGCTGGTGCCCAGCGGCGCCGACCTCGCGCTGCCGCTGGACAACAACCCTATTCAACTGGGCCTGTCTGTGGCGGTTATCACCCTGTTGGTGATCGGCAGCGGCGTCAGCGCGGCCCTGGCGGACAAAAAGCTGCAGCACAAGGAACGCGACCTGCGCCGGGTCAACGCCCTGCTCAGCGAACTCGACCAGGCCCGCGCATCACTGCAACAGGTTGCCCATTATGACGCGTTGACCAGCCTGCTGAACCGCCGAGGGTTCAATCAGATCTTCGCTGAGAAAGTCGCTGAAAAAACGGCCAATAACGGCATGATGGCGGTGATATTCCTCGATATCGACCACTTCAAGCGGATCAATGACAGCCTGGGGCATGACGCCGGCGACCAGTTGCTGACGGTATTGGCCGGGCATATCAAAGGTTCGATACGCAGCCACGACGACGTGGTCGCGCGGTTTGGTGGGGACGAATTCTGCATTTTGATCAATATTCACCATCGCGATGAAGCGCGGCACATGGCGCAGCGGATCATGCAGAAGATGAAAGAGCCGGTCGAACTGGCTGGTCGGCGCATGGTGATGACCACCAGCATCGGCATCAGCCTGTTTCCCGAAGACGGCCTGACCTGCGAAGAGCTGCTGAAAACCGCCGACCTGGCGCTGTACCAGTCCAAAGACGCCGGGCGCAACAACCTCAACTTCTTCAGTTCCAACCTTAAAACCCGTGCCTTCCTTGAGCTGCAACTGGAAGAGGAATTGCGCGCAGCCCTGCGTGGCCGCAACGAGTTGGTGCTGTTTTATCAACCGATCTTCGACATGAAACTCGGCAAGGTCACCCGCCTGGAAGCCCTGGTGCGCTGGCAACATCCGCAACACGGGCTGCTGGCCCCGGACCGGTTTATCGACATCGCCGAAAGCAACGGGTTGATCGCCGAGCTGGACCACTGGGTGTTGCGGCAGGCCTGCCATGATTTAAGCCTGCTGACCGACCGGGGCTACAGCGAACTGACCATGGCCGTGAACTGCTCGGCCCTCAACCTGACCCGTGACGAGTTGGCCGATGAAATAGAAGCCGCACTGCGCTTCGCCGGGATTGCCGCCAACCGCCTGGAACTGGAAGTTACCGAAAACGCGCTGATGGGCAATATCAGCAGCACCCTGGCGCTGTTGCGGCAAATTCGGGCCTTGGGGGTTTCGCTCGCCATCGATGATTTTGGCACCGGCTACTCGTCGCTGGCGTACCTCAAGCGCCTACCGATCAACACGTTGAAGATTGACCGTTCATTTATCCAGGACATCCCCAAATCCACCGCCGATATCGAGATCGTCCAGGCGATTATCGGCATGGCCCACACCCTGCACTTACAGGTGGTCACCGAAGGCGTGGAAACCCAGGCACAGTTCGAGCTGCTGCTCAAACATGGCGGTGACTTCATTCAGGGCTACCTGCTGAGCCCGGCGGTGCCGTTCTGCGACATCGTTGGCGTGATCCAGGGCATCCAGATGCGCAACCCGCTCTACCCTTTCAGCGTGGAAGGCAGCAAAGAGGCACCTGCGCCGAAAGCCCCCACCCCGGCCCGTATCAGCCCACCCGCGACCGTCAGGCCAATTCGCTGACGCCGGTTCTTTGGCATTTCGCCATCATTTGCCTAAAGAACCCCGACGAACGGCCGATTCATCAGAGTCCGGCCACGATTCCCCTTGAAAAATCAGGGTTAAACCCGACCGTCCCGGACTCAGACGCACTGTAAAGTCGCGAACTCTCATTCAATGATGGCTCCTTGATTTTTAAGCCATCTGTCCAGGTACATGGCGCCCAATGACCTCTAAAAATAACTCTGCCACCGAGATCCTCGACCTGTTGCCGACAGCTCCTGCGGAAAAATCCTCAGGTTCAAAGTCATTGAGCAGCGCCCGTCCGCTGGCCACCCAGCAGTACTTGTACTTCACCGAAACCAATACCGACCGCATCCTCGATAACCTCGACGGCCTGCGCGACATGGTGTTCCCGCGCCCACCCCAGCAAGACGGTGACGGCGACCCGCGCGACGAGCAGGAATTTCCCTCGGTGTGCCTGATCGGCCTGGGCCGCTGCGGTTCGAATATCGCGCTGGACGTGGCAGAGTTGGTCTACAACGCGCGCAAGTTCTACTTGAACGAATTCAGCACGCAAGACACGTCGCAGGACAAGGGCTACAGCCCGGCCCAGTGGATCCGAAACAACCTGCGCCTGGGCGGCGGCAAGGCCACCAAACCGGTGTTCCTGGTGGAGCCGCTGGTGATGCTGGGTGACCTGGACAAGGACATCGCCGGGCGCATCCGGTTTTCGCGCAAGGGCGAAAAAAGCGGCTTCCTGCGCGACTACAGCAAGATGAAAATAATGGACCTCTCGGAAGTCCATGCCGGCGGCGCCGGTAACGCGCCGATCCTGGGCCAGTACCTGGCCAAGATCATCCTCAATAAAGACACCCAGCGTTTTTCCAGCCCCGACTGGAAGATGATTCACTCCTACCTGATCGACTCCTGCGGCATCAAGGCCAACCAGTCGCGTCTGTACTTCTCGATCTTCAGCGCCGGCGGCGGTACGGGGTCGGGCATGGCCTCGGAGTTTGGCCTGGCCCAGCAACACTCGTACATGAACAAGACGTTCGACACCAAACCCGCCGACGAGCACGACAGCAAGAGTGGCCACGCGTTTGTCTTCGAGCCGATCTTCACCAGTGGCATCTGTGTGCTGCCGAACATCTCCGACCACCGCAGCGAAATGTCCGAGGCCCTGCACATCAACGCTGGGCGGCTGTTATGCAAATACCTGTCGGAAGAATGGGACTTCTCTTACAACTTCGACAATGAAGACAGCAGCGAAGCCAGTGTGAAGGGACGTATCCGGCCATGGAACGCAATGATGCTGATCTCCAACGACATCATGCGTTACGCCGAAGAGAGCGATGACGGCAATATCCAGAACATTGACGTCAATGCCATGGAAAAACACGCCAACCAGTACATCTCCCAGCAGATCTTCAACATCCTCACCGCCCAGGCGGTGACGACCGATTACGACCAGAACTATTTCCGGCGTGCCGGTATCGACATTGGCGAAACCATCCGCCTGGATGCCAACGACCTGTTTATGAGCCTGGCGGGACCGGTAGCGATTGCCTATGCCGAGTCCGTGGTACCGGAAACGCCGGCGCCGTCGAATGACAAGTTCAAAGTGTTCGATAAAGAGCCACAGCGGCTGAATATCGATGACTTGTTTTTCCGCTCCATCGACCTGCCGCACTTCAATAAAGTGACCCAGGCCATCGAAGGCATCAGCCTGTTGCCGATCGAATCCAAACGCTACAAGGCGTCACTGGAGCAATACAAGAATTCCGGCTACGACGCAGCCGCCCTGCATGACCTGCACTTCTTCAAGAACTGCTCGTCGGTGGTGTCGATTGTGTCCTTGCCCAAGGACTACAAGCTGTCCTACATGGACCTGAACCGGCTGAAGACGCACCTCAATAGCCTGTTTCCCAACACCACGCTCAAGCGGTATGCGCTGGTGATCGGGGCGTCGGCCAACTTGTCGCTGACCACGCTGATCGCCAAGAGCCCGTGCCTGTCAGATGATTTCCTGACGTTGATCGTGGCCTTTATCAAGCGTTGCTTTGCGCGTAACCCGTACCGGTTTGATGACACGTTGGATAATTCGATCCTGGACTTCATCATCCATGAGGATTTCGATGAAGACCGGATTGATGAGCTGCTCAACGAGTTCGAAAACCCGGCGAAAATTCTCGATACCAACTGGTACGCGATCAAACCGATGTATGAGAAGAAGTACCGGGAGTTGATCAACGACAAGGAGAAGTTTGTGTCGATCAACGATATTCGCTTGTCACGGGATTGTGTGAAGAAGGCGATCAAGTACCTGCGCGAGATTTATCGCCATCGGATTGGCAAGACCAAAGTTATTTCGTTGAATAACCATACTGGCAAGACTGCCTAGACCGAGTCGCGCCCTTCGTGAGCAAGCCCGCACCCACATTGACCGCATTCCGTGTGTAGGAACGCCGTTGAATGTGGGCGCTGGATTGCGCGCAAAGGCGGCCAGTCAGCCACTCCATACGTTGATCTTGGCCACACCCAGAAACAATTCCCCGAGCCTTCGACCCCGCGCAAAACTGTTCCCGTGACGCGCACGTCACCCTGACCTGTGACCTTTCTCTACGGCAAGATGCCATCACGGCGTCAGCGGTTACTCAGCTACACACTTGCACCGACGAAAATAGCGCACCACTTTGGTGCTGACTATTCTTACGCTGCCCTTTCCTGGATCAAAATCCACGGCGAAACCACCACCGCCCACAGGCTGGGATCACGCTCAACCAGGTCCAATGCCCGCGTCGCAGACACTTCGCCAAGGCTCCCCGCAGCCAGCCACGCAGCGACTTTTCCACGGTTATCCTCGGCCATTCCCTCGGCCGCTTCGATCAAATCCAGCTTGGCGTCGACCCACAATAGGGCACCCTTGGCAAAGAACGGTTCAAGCTCCTTCCAGGAAATTTCGGCGGTTTCGCCGAGCAGCTTGGCATAGAGGGTGCTAGGTTCTTGCGTCATGGGAATTCACCTGATGTAAAAAACGGCGCAATCATAACGTCCGGGCTCAGGCAGAAAAACCCAGTTGCAAATGAGGCATCGATAGAAAGTGTCAGAAAAGCCAAGGATTGCCCGAGACTCTGGCATCACCCCGCCGCAATTCTGTCTTTTTCTTTCATTAAAGCGACACACCCAGGTTTTGCCCCCAGCAGCCAGCTTTTCAAGCGATCAACCGGCGCTCTACACTGTACCGGTACAGTTGCCAGGGCAATGCCGGGGGGATATCCGAGATATCTGATCCGGTTCTGCAGCTCACAAGGCCGCTAGAACTATAAAAAATACAACAGTAAGAGTGGAGCACTATGAATAAGGCTACTAAGCAGATTTCCAAACTGTTTGCCGCTATGGTCCTGGCTGGGGTTGCTGGCCATTCGTTCGCAGCCGACACCATCAAGATCGGCATCGCCGGGCCTAAGACAGGTCCTGTGACGCAATACGGCGACATGCAATTCATGGGTGCCAAGCAGGCCATCGCCGACATCAACGCCAAAGGCGGCGTCGACGGCAAGCAGCTCGTCGCGGTTGAATACGATGATGCGTGCGATCCGAAACAAGCCGTGGCCGTGGCCAACAAAGTGGTCAACGACGGCGTCAAGTTCGTAGTCGGTCACCTCTGCTCCAGCTCCACTCAGCCAGCGTCCGACATCTATGAAGACGAAGGCGTCATCATGATTACCCCGGCGGCCACCAGCCCGGAAATCACCGCACGTGGCTACAAGCTGATCTTCCGCACCATCGGCCTGGACAGCGCACAAGGCCCAGCGGCCGGCAACTACATTGCCGACCACGTGAAGCCGAAGATCGTTGCCGTACTGCACGACAAACAGCAATACGGTGAAGGCATCGCCACCGCCGTTAAACAGACCCTCGAGAAGAAAGGCGTGAAAGTCGCGGTCTTCGAAGGCCTGAACGCTGGCGACAAAGACTTCTCCTCGATCATCCAGAAGCTCAAGCAAGCCAACGTGGACTTCGTCTACTACGGCGGCTACCACCCAGAGCTGGGCCTGATCCTGCGCCAGTCCAAGGAAAAAGGCCTGAACGCCAAGTTCATGGGCCCAGAAGGTGTCGGCAACGACTCCATCTCGCAAATCGCCCAAGGCGCTTCTGAAGGCCTGCTGGTGACCCTGCCGAAATCCTTCGACACCGACCCGGCCAACAAAGCCATTGTTGAAGAGTTCGCCAAGAACAAGCAGGACCCAACCGGTCCTTTCGTGTTCCCGGCCTACTCGGCTGTTGAAGTGATCGCCGGCGGTATCACTGCCGCGAAAAGCGAAGACACCGCCAAAGTCGCTGCCGCCATCCACGCAGGCACCTTCAAGACCCCAACCGGCGAGCTGAGCTTCGACGCCAAGGGCGACCTGAAGGACTTCAAGTTCGTGGTCTACGAATGGCACTTCGGTAAACCAAAAACCGAAGTTTCCCCTCAGTAAGCCAGGCGTTACTGGTCAACAAGCCCACTGTGCAAGCAGTGGGCTTTGTTTTACGAGGTTTATGGGCCTGACACCCGCGATCCGGGCGCTGGCTCACCTGAAAATCTTAAAACCGTCACCAGCGGTTCGCTGGCAAACGCTTTGCGCAAATGTGCTCACAGAACACAGCGCAGGGCCGGAACATGACTCCACCAGTGAAATGCGTATCGGGTTTTTAGGAGCGCTGTAATGCCTGAGATCTATCATTTTTTCCAACAGCTGGTTAATGGCCTGACCATTGGCAGCACCTATGCCTTGATAGCCATTGGCTACACAATGGTTTACGGCATCATTGGAATGATCAACTTCGCCCATGGCGAGGTGTACATGATTGGTTCCTACGTGGCCTTCATCGCCCTTGCCGGGCTGGCCATGATGGGTATCCACTCCCTGCCGCTGTTGATGACCGCCGCGTTCCTTGCGTCGATCGTCGTGACCAGTGCCTATGGCTACAGTATCGAGCGGGTTGCCTACCGTCCCTTGCGTGGCAGCAACCGTTTGATTCCGCTGATTTCCGCCATCGGCATGTCGATTTTCCTGCAAAACACCGTATTGCTGTCCCAGGACTCCAAGGATAAATCCATCCCCAACCTGATCCCGGGGAGCTTCTCCTTCGGCCCGGGCGGTGCGGAAGAAGTATTGATTTCCTACATGCAGATCCTGGTCTTCGTCGTCACCCTGGTGGCCATGCTGGGCCTGACCCTGTTCATCTCCCGCTCCCGTCTGGGGCGCGCCTGCCGGGCCTGTGCCGAAGACATCAAGATGGCCAACCTGCTGGGCATCAACACCAACAACATCATCGCCCTGACCTTCGTGATCGGTGCCGCTCTGGCAGCCGTTGCGGCGGTACTGCTGAGCATGCAGTACGGCGTGATCAACCCCAACGCCGGTTTCCTGGTAGGCCTCAAGGCCTTTACCGCGGCGGTCCTGGGTGGCATCGGCAGTATTCCGGGCGCCATGCTCGGCGGGCTGGTGCTGGGTGTGGCCGAAGCCTTTGGCGCCGATATCTTCGGCGACCAGTACAAGGACGTTGTGGCGTTTGGCCTGTTGGTTCTGGTGCTGTTGTTCCGTCCGACCGGCATTCTGGGCCGTCCGGAGGTTGAGAAAGTATGAGCAGATATCTTAAATCGGCGTTTTTCAGCGCCCTGTTGGTATGGGCTGTGGCCTTTCCGGTCCTCGGCCTCAAGCTGAGCATTGTCGGCATCAACCTGGAAGTGCATGGCACCGGTCCCGTGACCTTGACCATCATCGCCCTGTGCTCGGTGCTGATGTTCCTGCGCGTGCTGTTTACCCAGCAAGTCGGTGCCTTGTTCAAGGGCAACCGTGGTCCGTTGGTGTCGCCCAAGGTCAGCCAATTTCTGACCCTGCCGCGCACCCAGCGCTACATCATCATCGGCCTGATCGTGGCCGCGTTGATCTGGCCGTTCTTCGGCTCGCGCGGCGCGGTCGACATTGCCACCCTGATCCTGATCTACGTGTTGCTGGGCCTGGGCCTGAACATCGTGGTGGGCCTGGCGGGTCTGCTCGACCTGGGTTATGTGGGTTTCTACGCCGTGGGTGCCTACACTTACGCGTTGCTCTCGCACTACCTGGGCTGGAGCTTCTGGGTCTGCCTGCCGCTGGCCGGCCTGATGGCGGCCACCTTTGGCTTCCTGCTGGGCTTCCCGGTCCTGCGCCTGCGCGGTGACTATCTGGCGATCGTGACCCTGGGCTTCGGTGAAATCATCCGTCTGTTCCTGCGTAACCTCACCGACATCACCGGCGGCCCCAACGGCATCAGCAGCATCCCCAAGCCAACGTTCTTCGGGCTGTCGTTCGACCGCACCGCGGCCGAAGGCATGCAGACCTTCCACGAATACTTCGGGATCGACTACAACCCGGTGAGCAAAGTGGTGTTCCTGTACCTGGTGGCCTTGTTGCTGGCACTGGCCGCCTTGTTCGTGATCAACCGCCTGCTGCGCATGCCGATCGGCCGTGCGTGGGAAGCCTTGCGCGAAGATGAAATCGCCTGCCGTGCGTTAGGCATGAACCCGACGGTCATCAAACTCTCGGCATTTACCCTCGGCGCAACATTCGCCGGTTTCGCTGGCAGCTTCTTCGCCGCTCGCCAAGGTTTGGTGACTCCGGAGTCGTTCACCTTTATCGAGTCGGCAATCATCCTCGCCATCGTGGTACTGGGTGGCATGGGCTCGCAACTGGGTGTGATCCTGGCGGCGATCGTGATGATCCTGCTGCCGGAAATGATGCGTGAGTTCAGCGAATACCGCATGTTGATGTTCGGCGCCATGATGGTGCTGATGATGATCTGGCGTCCTCAAGGCCTGCTGCCCATGCAACGTCCACACATGGAGCTGCGCAAATGAGCCGCGAGATCCTGAAAGTCGAAAATTTGAGCATGCGCTTCGGCGGCTTGCTGGCGGTCAACGGCGTGGCCCTGACCGTGAAAGAGAAACAGGTGGTGGCGCTGATCGGCCCGAACGGCGCCGGCAAAACCACGGTGTTCAACTGCCTCACCGGTTTCTACAAGCCGAGCGGTGGCAGCATCCTGCTGGACGGCCAGCCGATCCAGGGCCTGGCCGGTCACGAGATCGCCCGCAAGGGCGTGGTGCGCACCTTCCAGAACGTGCGCTTGTTCAAGGACATGACGGCGGTCGAGAACCTGCTGATTGCCCAGCACCGTCATTTGAACACCAACTTCTTTGCAGGCCTGTTCAAGACCCCGGCGTTCCGCAAAAGCGAGCGCGAGGCCATGGAATACGCCGAATACTGGCTGGACAAGGTCAACCTCACCGAGTTTGCCAACCGCCCGGCCGGCACCCTCGCCTACGGTCAGCAACGTCGTCTGGAAATCGCCCGCTGCATGATGACCCGCCCGCGGATCCTCATGCTCGACGAACCGGCCGCCGGCCTGAACCCCAAGGAAACCGAAGACCTCAAGGCGCTGATCAGCGTGTTGCGTGAGGAAAACAACGCCACGGTGCTGTTGATCGAACACGACATGAAACTGGTTATGAGCATTTCCGACCACATAGTGGTGATCAACCAGGGTACGCCGCTGGCCAATGGGACGCCGGAACAGATCCGCGACAATCCCGAAGTGATCAAAGCCTATTTGGGGGAAGCGTAAAATGCTGCAATTCGAAAACGTTTCCACTTTCTACGGCAAGATCCAGGCCCTGCACAGCGTCAACGTCGAAGTGCGCCAAGGCGAGATCGTCACGCTGATCGGCGCCAACGGTGCCGGCAAATCGACCTTGCTGATGACCCTGTGCGGTTCGCCGCAGGCCCACAGCGGCAGCATCCGCTACATGGGTGAAGAGCTGGTGGGCCAGCAGTCTTCACAGATCATGCGCAAAAGCATTGCCGTGGTGCCTGAGGGCCGTCGGGTGTTCTCGCGCCTGACCGTGGAAGAGAACCTGGCCATGGGCGGGTTCTTTACCGACAAGGGCGATTACCAGGAGCAGATGGACAAGGTGCTGCACCTGTTCCCAAGGCTCAAGGAGCGCTTCAGCCAGCGCGGCGGCACCATGTCCGGTGGCGAGCAGCAAATGCTCGCCATCGGCCGTGCGCTGATGAGCAAGCCCAAGTTGCTGTTGCTGGACGAACCGTCCCTGGGCCTGGCACCGATCATCATCCAGCAGATCTTCGACATCATCGAACAGCTGCGTAAGGACGGTGTCACGGTGTTCCTGGTCGAGCAGAACGCCAACCAGGCGCTGAAAATCGCCGACCGAGCCTACGTGCTGGAAAACGGCCGGGTGGTGATGCAGGGCACCGGGGAGCAATTGCTGACGGATCCGAAGGTGCGTGAAGCCTATCTTGGTGGCTGAGCCATTGAGGTAACAAAAAAACGGCCTTCGGGCCGTTTTTTTTATCGCGGTTCAAAGCGTCGCGACCAACTCCCCCTTGCTCGCGCGCTGGCCTGCCAGCATCAATGCCCCGCCCAATAGCAACAAGCCCGCCGCCAGGAAGATATACGCGCCGTACACATCCAGCGGCGCGTCGAAATAGGCTATGACACGCTGTGCCACATTTAACGTCTGAGAGCACACCAGCGTACCGGTTAATGAGGCGATGGCCAGCACCGGCGTGACTGTTGCAGACACACGCCCCATGTAACCTTCCGGCACGGCTTCCTGGAGCATCGGCCCTTGCACAATCGCAAACACCGAGAAGAACAACCCACAGCTGAACATCAGCGCCCAGGCCAAGTAAAACGGCGGATGCAGCGAATACGCCAGGTAGCTGAACCCCATGCACAGCAATGCAAGGGTAAAGGCCTGGCGCGTGCTCAATGACTTCAACAGCGGCCGGACCAGCACGGCAGCAATCAAGCCGCCGACAGGGAACGCCGCGAGAATCAGGCCGTATTCATAAGGGCTCAAGCCCAAGGTTTTGAATGCATACAAGGACAATGCGACGTTATTGACCCCCAAGGAAAACCCATATAACGCCACACCGATCAACAACGTCCTAATCGAGGCGTGCCCCCAGGAAAACCGTAGCCCTGCGAGCACTCCATGCCAGAAGGGCAGCCGTTGTTGCTCGGCCAGCAAGGTCCGGCGCAGGCCCTGGGTAGACGCTATGCACAGGGCCGAACAGGCAAAAGCCAGCACATTGATCAGCAGTGCCAGGGCGGGGCCCACCCACACAAATAATGCCGGCCCAAGGGACGCCGACAACACTGAAATGCCCGTCAGGGAAAACATCGCCTTGGCCGATGCCTCAACGCGTCGTGCCGAAGGGATGACCACTTGCATGATCGCCTGGCGTGACGGGTTGAAAAACTGTGCAGCCGTGCTGTTCACCAACAACAAGAGCAGAACGCCGACAAGCACTTGCATCGGGTCCAGCCCGGCCAGGGAATAGATCACGAAAAAGATCAGGAAGTTGAGCACCCGAATCCCATCCGCCGCGATCATCACGTACAGCGGGGCCATCCGATCGACCCAAGCCCCGGCCAGTGGGGCCACCAATACACGCGGAATAGCAGAGGCCGCCACCGCCAGGCCTACAGCCGTCGGCAAGAACGCACTGTCGTGAAACAAGTCAGTCACCAGCCACACAATGACGGTGCTCTCGAAAACGAACTCGCCAAACGATGAGAGGGCTTGCCCCAGCCACAAGAATGAGAAATTTCTGCTGATGAAAAAATCTGCAAAGCGGTTCTTCACAGCCACATTACCTTATTGGTCGTAAATACGTTCAAAGGACTCGAGCAACCCCTGGGCACATGACTTGATGGGTTCGGACATACCGAACCTGGCAGCGATTTCGAGGGCCGCCACCGCATTCTTGTTACCTTTAACCGCTTCCCCGATAGCGGTCAGATCCCGCCAATGCTCCCAGGATGGATCAAAGGGAATAAGCGGCGGATGCCTGTCCCGCCAGTAAAACCCCCAGGTCCGCCACCCTGCGTAGAACGTTTGCCAATCCTGGGTCAACAGCGGCTTGGCAAAATTACTGAGTGCCAAAGGCTCAGCGAGCGGCTGAAACCGTGCCTCGATACTGCAACGCCAACCTGTGCCGGTATTGGTCGCTCCCCCATGCGGGGTAAACGTATTGAACAGCAGTACATCACCCGGACGTAATGCGAAAACGTTTTTTGCGCCCAGCACGTCGGGGCAGACTTGCCATCCTGATGGGTTGAGTGCCAGCTCGAGCGGTAACAGGGTTTCACCTGGTTTTTTGGTGTAAACCGGCAGCGATCCCGACCCTTCATCGACATTAAAAAAGGGTGCCCACAGGGTGATCTGCTGACCACTGCCCTGCAATTCCGGAAAGTCCTGGTGAACGCCCGGTGAGGAGTGCATGGAAGAATCCAAGGGTGCCAAACCGCGCACCCATTTGATCGGATGAACGAACACCTCATCGGTGTCGAAGAGCAGCTTCATCACCTCAATCACCTTGGGCGCTTGAAAGAGTTCTTCGGTCAATTCGCTGCGCATGACGTCGACAAACTTCAGAAAGTCCGGATCAGCCTGCTCTGGTTCCTTGAAGCGCGGCTGACCAATCTCGGTGAAACCATCCGTTATTCGATGCTTGCGCAATTGCTGGATCAGTTTTTCAGCGAGCAGTGCCAATTTCTGGCGATCAAGTAACTCGCGAACAACGACATAACCCTCTCGCTCGTAGGCATCCTTCAGCGGCGAAAGTCCGTTCATTTTTGCAACTCCTTGCGACGCACTCAGCCTGGAAAAACCAGCCGGATGGCATAAAGAACATCCCTTTCTTCCGTCAGGCGCAGCATATTTGACGCTGTTTCTTCGTGTACGGCTGGCGTCATTCTCGCCGCCAGCCCTTGATGCTGCCCCTCCAACAACAGGGCATGCCCTACACGCCCTACATCCAGCAAGGCTTTGGCGTAGGCAATATCAGGATCGCCGAATGCAGCAACAGCAAATTGCCAATTGATCCCAAGCAACACTGTAATGCCTTTGCCCCCGGCCCATCCTTGGCCCTGAATGATCTTGGCGACCACCTCGCTGTCACTGGCGCGGTCTGAACGCTTGAGCGCTCTGGGCGTATGGTCCAGTAACCAAGCTGCATCCGCCCAGCCCTGTACGCCCTGGGTAACGATTCCAGCAAACAGATGTGTTTCCTGGGCCAAAGCCTGATAGAGGCACCTGAGTACCGCCTCCAGCACCGAAGAAGGAACCTCGCGCTCGGCAACAGACGTAAAGCTGCGTCTTGAAATAGCACGTTTGACGTCATAGCCGGTCACCAGCTTATCCAGCAGGTAACGATGGCTTTGAAGGGCCTGCGGCTGGGCGACCTGATCAGCCTGCAATTGCTTCAGGAACACATAAGGGCGCTCCCAGTTATGAGTCTCCCACGTATCGGGGATTGAAACTTCACTGCCGTGTTGGCTGACATATCTCATTAATTCCACCCTTCCAGCAAACCGATGGAAAACGCAGGAAGGCCGTCATCCAAAGACTCGTCGCTGAAGCTTTTTGCGTACTCGAAGTCCACGACAAAGCGTGATGTGTAGTGCCAGTTGCAATAACTGGCCAACGCCGACAATTGCGCCTCTGCATGACCGGCGTCGACGAGCAAGGCACGAAAACTTCGGGGATCACGGTAGCGGAACATTGATCGCCTTACCGCGGCACACAATACCAGCCTCACCACCCAGTCGGCATCCGAACTTGAAATGCGCTCAGCCTCCATTGAGTCGGGCAACTGCGGGGTAATTAATTTAAGCGAACTATCGATCGGGGAAAAATAGTAGACACCCGGCGCAATTATCGACGAACGATGTATTTCGACAAAACATTCCGTGGGGTGCCGGGCGCCGCCGGAAGGAATGGACTTCTTGAGCAGTTCAACTTGGTGATAATCACGCTCGCCGTCGTAATACGCCGGTTGGTGCAAACGCACGCCAAAGGTTCCAGACATAATCATACTGAACTGATAGAAAACAGAGTTTCTTAATTCATCGATGTCCAGATTAATGGCGTCAATGAGCGCAACATCATTGCCTGACTCAATACTCAACTCGACAGCGGGGTACGCATGTTCCTTGACGTAGGCTGCCATGATCTGAGCATCTGCCTCCAACGCCGAAAGACCTTGGGACATGTCCAGGAAAGGGTGGTTCTGGGTCGCACGGTGATAGCCGGACTTGGGCTGCGCCAGCGCAGGCAGGCAAACATGGGCCAGCAAGGTGTCAATGCCAGCCTCACTGAGGGTGTTATCACGCGCAATGGCTTCCTTTACCAGATCGGCATTGACCGCCTGGCCGCAGTGCTCGGCAATGAGCCTGCCCAAACTCTTGGAAATCTTGACGCCATTATGGCCTGACGAGTAGTCAACCCAACAGTCTTCTTTACCGTCTTCAAACACTAATGCCGCGGGATTTATATGATACATGAGCTGCTCCTTGAAAGACCTGGAGAGCGAACTCTCCAGGCCCGCTGCTTCTTACTTAGCCACTTTCACTGGCTTAGGCTGGGAAGGCAGTTTTACGTGCATCAGGTTGCAGGTAGCACTTTGCAGGAGAGCGACTTTTACTTCTTTCATCGTTAAATTCCTTCTTTTAGTTTAACTGGAAAGTATCCAGAAGAGGGTTCCTGAATTGCGCATTTCATTTGTTGCCGGCCAAATCAAACTAAACAGCCGACCAATAAAAGTCAAACCGAAAAAGACTTAAATTTATAACTGACTGTTCCGCATATACAAAATTATTGTAAACCCCCGATAACGGGGACACAGCACTATTCCAGCCAAAAAATATCAGATTAAAAACACCCAACAAGCGCATGACTCGCGCCCTTCCCCATTCAAACGTCCACGACACATAGGCATTAACCCCCCACACAGGGCCTGAATAACACCGCCCGCTTTCTTTTGAGATAGCGAAAATCCGCCACTTATATTTAAAAAACAGGATCTATTAAATTACGCCATCGGTACTTAAACCCGATCAGGTGAAACCTTACCCGTTACCGAAAACAGCGTTAACCGAACGTCGTTCATCAGGCTTTTATTTGGCTTGGTAAATAGCCACGCAAGGAAACACCTCAACGCCCGAGCCCGAGCATTCAGGGGCGAGTGATCGCGGCGGCTGGCGAATTGAAATTTTTTTGCAAGCCGCTGTAACGCATGGGGGTGCCCCAACTCTAGAGGGGTAAGCAAGCAAAAACGCTTCCTTACCCAACCTCACTGCTGGAGTTACACCATGACGACTAAATCCCGTTCGCTGTCCGCCGCCACCCTCGTTCTGGCCCTGGGTTCGGCCCTGAGCCTGTCCGCCCTGACAAGCACCGCGCACGCCGCCGATGACATGCAGAAGTGCTTTGGTGTCGCCGAAGCCGGCAAGAACGATTGCGCCGCAGGCGCTGGCACTTCCTGCGCCGGCACCTCGAAACTCAAGGACCAGGCCAACGCCTGGAAGCTGGTCCCTGCCGGCACCTGTACCAAAACCCCGAGCAGCACCTCACCGACCGGTTTCGGCCAGGAAACAGCCTTCACCGCCAAGTCCTGAAACAGCCCTCGGCCTGAGTACTGATGATGACGCTTTCTCCCCAACACACGGTCTCACCCGCTCAGGCGCCCGGGCTCCCTTGCAGGGCCGGGCTGGGGCTGAAGAACGAGCACTTCAGCGAAGTGCTCGAAACCTCGCCCGACATCGGTTTTTTTGAAGTGCACGCCGAAAACTACATGGTTGCCGGCGGCCCGTTCCACCATTACCTGGGGTTGATCCGCGAGCAGTACCCACTGTCGTTGCACGGCGTGGGTCTGTCCATCGGCGGCGAAGGCCCGTTGAACCGTGAGCACCTGGCACGGTTGGCCACGCTGATCGAACGCTATCAACCCCACTCTTTTTCCGAACACCTGGCCTGGTCCAGCCACGGCCCGGTGTTTCTCAACGACTTGCTGCCCTTGGCTTACGATGCCGCCACCCTGAAACGGGTGTGCGAACACATCGACCAGGTGCAAAGCACCCTCAAGCAGCCGATGCTGCTGGAGAATCCGTCGACCTATCTGCAATTCCAGCGCTCCACCCTGGACGAGACAGACTTCATCAGCGAGATCATTCGCCGCACCGGTTGCGGCCTGTTGCTGGACGTCAACAACGTCTATGTGTCGTGCATCAATCACCAGCGAGATCCCCTTTCCTACATTGACGCACTGCCATTGCGTGCCGTGGGAGAGATTCATCTGGCCGGATTTGCCGAAGACACTGACAGCCTGGGCGATCGCCTGCTGATCGATGACCATGGTGCGCCCGTCGATAACGCCGTATGGCAGTTGTACCAACACGTCCTTATGCGTACGGGCCCGGTGGCCACGCTGATTGAGCGCGATAACCACGTGCCGGCCTTCAGCGTGCTGCACGCCGAAGTCCAACACGCCGACTGGCATCTGTCGCAGGTGAACCAATGAGCCTTCAAGATGCGTTTGCCAGTGCCCTGCTCGCACCCGACCCGGTCTGCCCCGAGGGTCTGTTCAGCAGCAACGGCGCCGATCCGGCCAGCCGCTTTGCGGTGTATCGCAACAACGTCCACAGCGCGCTGATCAATGCGCTGGCGACGGCCTATCCCGTCACGTTGCAATTGGTCGGCGAGGCATTCTTTCGCGCCATGGCCAGCCTCTATGTACAGGCCTGCCCGCCCAACAGCCCACTGATCAGTGAATACGGCAGCAGCTTTGCCGACTTTATCCAGGGCTTCGAGCCGGCTGCCAGCGTGCCCTACCTGGCTGATATCGCGCGCCTGGAACGCTTGCGGGTGCGCGCCTATCACGCGGCGGATGTTGCGCCACTGCAACAACAGGCCGTGTTGCAGGCACTGCAAACCCAAACCCACTTGGGCGAACTACGCCTGCAACTGCATCCCTCACTCGCCACGTTGAACTCCGCCTACGCGATCGTCGCCGTCTGGGCAGCGCACCAGACCGAGGGGGCCATTGCCAGTTTGAATGCCTGGCATGCGCAAAGTGCCTTGGTGTTACGCCAGGGGCTGGCCGTCAAGGTATTCGCAATAGACGCAGGTTCGGTCGCGTTCATCAACAGCCTCAACCACGGCGCTGGGCTGGAAATGGCCGTGACCCAGGCCCTGGAAGCCGCCAGCGAATTCGACCTGAACCAGTGCCTGACCCTGCTGATCAGCCACGACGCCATCACTCATTTGCACACAGAACAAAAGGAATCGCCATGAACACTTCCCCTACTTGCCTGGTAAAACGGACCATCGCTCTGTTCGAAAAAATCCCCTACAGCCTGATCGCCTTTCTCGCGCGTTTTTCGATTGCAGCGGTGTTCTGGAAGTCGGGGCAAACCAAGGTCGAAGGCTTTGCCATCGACCTGATCAGCGGCACGTTCCAACTGGGCGAACCACGCCTTGCCGCCTCCACCCTGCCGCTGTTTCGCAGTGAATATCACGTGCCTTTGCTGTCGCCGGAAGTCGCCGCGCACATGGCAGCCTTTGCCGAACACTTTTTTCCGGTGTTGATTCTGGTCGGCTTGGCCACACGCTTCTCGGCCCTGGCCCTGATTGGCATGACCCTGACCATTCAACTCTTCGTCTACCCCGACGCGTACCCGACCCATGGCACCTGGCTTGCCTTGTTGCTACTGCTGGTCGCCAAAGGCCCGGGCAGCCTGTCGATTGATCACCTGATTGCACGTCGCTACCGTTAAAGCCGGTCCAACGTTTCACCGCTGCGCTTGAACCAATCCACCAGGTAATCGGCGAGCACCTGAGTGCGGCGCGGCAAGCCGCCCTGATACGGGTGAACCAGATGCATCGGCATGCTGCGAGTCTGATAATCGCGCAAGAGCCAGCGCAATCGACCGTCAGCCAGTTCCGCCGGTAAAACGTAGGACGGCAGGCGGGCGATACCGGCGCCCACCAGTGCGGCTTTTTTCAACAGGTTGTAGTGGTTGGAAGCGAATGTGCCGCTGACCCGCACACGCAGCAATTCGTGTTGCTGGTGGTACAGCCATTCTTCACGCCCGCTGTAGTGACTGTTCAACAGGCAGGTATGAGCTGCCAGGTCCGCCGGGGTCAGCGGCTCGCCGTGCTGTTCCAGATAGGCCGGGCTGGCGCAGGTCATCTCATGCCAGGCCAGCAATGGCTTGGCCACCAGACGCTCGTTTTCGATGGCCCCCATGCGCACGCCCAAATCAAAGCCATCGCGCGCCAGGTCCCGGTAACTGTTGCTCAATTCCAGTTCGATCTGCACCTGCGGGTACTGCTTGGAAAACTCGAGCAGCAAACCATCGAAGAAGGTTTCCCCCAACGACACCGGAACCGTCATACGCACCGGCCCGGCCAGGTCGTCCTTGAGCCGCGCCAATGCCTGTCGGGCGCGCTCCACCTGTACCACCAGCGCCTGGGCCTGGGGCAACAACGCCGCACCGGCTGCGGTCAGGCTCAACTTGCGGGTGGTGCGGTGCAGCAACACCACGCAAAACCGCGCTTCCAGTTGGCTGATGCGCTTGGACAGCTGGCCCTTGCTGCACCCCAACTGCTCGGCCGCGACGGTAAAACTGCCGGCTTCGATCAGCACGGCAAACGCCGCCAGGTCATCCATCTCGCTCATGGATTGTTTCCATTTGAAAACCAAAGGTTGCCTATTAGCGCGTTTATCCGACCGAAAAGCCACACTAGACTGAAACCTCACTTACCCCTGGAGGAACAGCACGATGAAAATCCTATTGATTGGTGCCAGCGGCACAATCGGCTCGGCCGTCAAAGCAGAACTCGCCCAGCGTCACGAGGTGATCAGCGTCGGTCGCACCCATGGGGACTTCCAGGTGGACATCAGTGACAGCGCTTCAATCCGCAAGCTATTCGAACAGACCGGCAAGTTCGATGCCCTGGTCTGCGCGGCTGGCAGTGTGAATTTCGTGCCGTTGGGTGACATGAGCGAAACCGATTTTGAACTGGGCCTGCGCGACAAGCTGATGGGCCAGGTCAACCTGCTGTTGATCGGTCGCGAATACGCCAACGATGGCGCCTCGTTCACCTTCACCAGCGGCATTCTCAACCGTGACCCGATCCGCACCGGCGCATCTGCCGCACTGGTCAACGGCGCACTGGATGCCTTCGTCAAAGCTGCCGCGATCGAGTTGCCACGGGGCCTGCGCGTCAATTCCGTGAGCCCGACCGTGCTGCTGGAAGCCATGGGCAGCTACGCGCCCTACTTCCGTGGCTACAAACCTGCACCCGCTGCTGATGTGGCATTGGCCTACGCGAAAAGTGTCGAAGGTTTACAGACGGGCCAGACCTTTATCGTCGGCTGAATTTTGTGTCTGTCAGAAATTCCTGAAGCCGGCCGACGGGCTTGTGGTGCGGCGTCAGCCTGCGTAACGTGGCGGCACTTGTTTGGAGACCCGATAAATGCGCGCCGCCCGTACCCTTGCCCTGTTTGCCCTGCTGCCCCTGTTCACCGCTTGCCAGATGTTCGAGAGCGAACCGGCCAAACCGTCAACTGCGGGGCTGACCCGTATGCAGGGTGAATTGACAGCGGTGGCCGGCAAACTGTTGTTCCAGCCGTGCGGCGACAAACGCAACTACGTGGTCAACGACACCGGCGGCACCAGCATCCTGCAGGAGGCCGCCTCCCTGGCCGGCCAACAGGGTGTGCTGTTTGCCGACTTGCGCGGCAAGTTTTCCGGTGTTGCCAGCGGCACCCAGGGTTCGGTAGACCTCCAGCAGCTGTATCGGGTCGAGCGCTCGACCTCGGCCTGCGATGACCCGGATTTCAAGCGCATGACCCTGCGGGCCAACGGCCACAAACCCGCCTGGGCGATGAACGTCACCGCCAAGGGCATGGTGCTCGAGCGTGAGGGCCAGCCACCCCTGGCGGTGCCCTACGTAGAAGAGCAAATGGGCGACGGCCGCTTTAACCTGATGACGGAAGCCAACAACCAACACATCGAACTGTGGGTGGCGCCGCAACGCTGCATCGACAGCGTCAGTGGCAGCTTGCAACACATGACCGCCGAGTTGCGAGTCAACGGCCAGGTACAACGGGGTTGCGCATCGTTCGGCGGCTCTCGCGACGACTGAATCAGCCCTGCGCTGTTTTAACATGACGAAAAACCGCCATTGGGGCTTATAATCGCCGGTTTGCAAAACAGCCGGCCTCTTTTCCCGCCGCCTACCGGATCCCGTCATGTTACGAATCACCGAACTCAAGCTGCCCATCGACCATCCCGAAGAAGACCTACGGCCTGCCATCGTGCAGCGCCTGGGCATCGCCAGTGATGACCTGCTCGATTTCACCCTGTTCAAACGCAGCTACGACGCCCGTAAAAAATCGTCGGAGCTGTGCTTCATCTACACCATCGACCTGAACGTGAAGGGCGAAGCCGCGCTGCTGCTCAAGTTCGCCGATGATCGCAACGTCAACCCGGCCCCGGATGTCAGCTACAAGGTGGTGGGCCAGGCGCCGCACGGCCTGGTTGAACGGCCAATCGTGGTCGGTTTTGGTCCGTGCGGGATCTTCGCCGGGCTGCTGCTGGCCCAAATGGGCTTCAAGCCGATCATCCTCGAACGCGGCAAGGAAGTGCGCCAGCGCACCAAGGACACCTGGGGCCTGTGGCGCAAAAACGTGCTCAACCCGGAGTCCAACGTGCAGTTTGGCGAAGGCGGCGCCGGGACCTTCTCCGACGGCAAGCTCTACAGCCAGATCAAGGACCCGAAATTCCACGGTCGCAAAGTGCTGCACGAGTTCGTCAAAGCCGGTGCGCCGGAAGAAATCCTCTACGTCAGCAAGCCGCACATCGGTACATTCCGTCTGACCGGCGTGGTGGAAAACATGCGCGAGCAGATCATCGCCCTGGGCGGTGAAGTGCGCTTCGAACAGCGGGTTACCGACGTGCTGATCGAAGATGGCCAGTTGAACGGCGTCGTGGTGAATGACGGTGAGCAGATCCTCTCCAGGCACGTGATCCTCGCCCTTGGCCACAGCGCCCGCGACACTTTCCGCATGCTCCACGGGCGTG
This sequence comes from Pseudomonas fluorescens, assembly GCF_900215245.1. Classification (GTDB taxonomy): domain Bacteria; phylum Pseudomonadota; class Gammaproteobacteria; order Pseudomonadales; family Pseudomonadaceae; genus Aquipseudomonas; species Aquipseudomonas fluorescens. Next base: position 3,813,358 of record NZ_LT907842.1, on the reverse strand, counting down.
GCGTGTACATGGAGGCCAAGCCGTTTTCGGTGGGTTTCCGTATCGAACACCCGCAGTCGCTGATCGACGCGGCGCGCCTGGGCAAATACGCCGGGCACCCAAAACTCGGAGCTGCCGACTACAAGCTGGTGCACCACGCCAAGAACGGCCGCTCGGTCTACAGCTTCTGCATGTGCCCAGGCGGTACGGTAGTGGCAGCCACTTCCGAGCCCAACCGTGTCGTCACCAACGGCATGAGCCAGTATTCGCGTAACGAACGCAATGCCAACTCCGGCATCGTGGTCGGCATCACCCCGGAAGTGGACTACCCAGGTGGCCCGTTGGCCGGCATCGAGTTGCAGGAGCGCCTGGAGTCCCACGCCTACATCCTCGGTGGCAGCAACTACGAGGCACCGGCGCAGCTGGTGGGCGATTTCATCGCCGGCAAGCCGTCCACCGCCATCGGCAGTGTGGAACCGTCCTACAAACCGGGTGTGGCACTCGGTGACCTGGCCCTGGCCTTGCCGGACTTCGCCATTGAAGCGATTCGTGAAGCGTTGCCGGCGTTCGAGAAACAGATCAAAGGCTACTCGCTGCACGACGCCGTGTTGACCGGTATCGAAACACGCACGTCATCACCGTTGCGGATTACCCGTAACGAGTCGATGCAGAGTTTGAACGTGAAAGGCCTGTTCCCGGCGGGCGAAGGCGCGGGTTACGCCGGTGGGATTCTGTCGGCGGGTGTCGACGGTATTCGAATTGCCGAAGCGTTGGCGCGGGACATGCTCGGTATCGAGGCCTAAGCCGAATCTGAACAGACAGCAATTCAAATGTGGGAGCGGGCTTGCTCGCGAAGGCGGTGGTTCAGTCAATGATTTTTCGACTGACCGTCCGCCTTCGCGAGCAAGCCCGCTCCCACATTGGGTGTTACGCGGTATCAGATGTTGGCGCGCAGGACGCTGTCCGGCAGCGGCTCGCCCCGTTCGACACTGGCCGCAACGGCCGCGATCAAACCGTCAAGTTCATAGCCCTGCCCCGTCAGCCACGCCTGATCGTAGTAAGTGGTGGCATAGCGCTCCCCACCATCACACAAGATCGCCACGATCGACCCCGACTCCCCCGCCGCTTTCATCTGCTGTGCGGCCACCAGGGCGCCAATCAGGTTAGTCCCGCTGGAGCCGCCAACCCGCCGCCCCAGCCGTTCGGCCAGGTAGTGCATGGCGGCCAGTGACAGCGCGTCCGGCACCTTGACCATGGCATCAATCACCTTGGGCAGAAACGACGCTTCAACCCGTGGCCGGCCGATGCCTTCGATGCGCGAACCGCACTCCAGGCGCAGGCTGGCGTCGCCGGTCTGGTAGTAATCAAAGAACACTGAACGTTCGGCATCGGCGCACAACACGCGGGTGCAATGCTGGCGATAACGCACATAGCGTCCCAGGGTAGCGGTCGTGCCACCGGTGCCGGGGCTTGAGATCAACCAGCTCGGTTCGGGGTAATGCTCAAAGCGCATCTGCTGGAAGATCGACTCGGCGATATTGTTGTTCGCCCGCCAGTCCGTCGCCCGCTCGGCGTAGGTGAATTGGTCCATGAAGTGACCGCCACTTTCCTTCGCCAACCGTTCGGACTCGGCGTATATCTGCGTCGGATCATTCACCAGATGGCTTTTGCCACCGTAGAAAGCGATCTGCGCGATCTTCTCTTTCGACGTGGTGGCCGGCATCACCGCAATAAACGGCAGGCCGAGCAAGCGTGCAAAGTACGCCTCGGAGATCGCCGTCGAACCGCTGGACGCCTCGATCACTGGCGCACCCGGCTTGAGCCAGCCGTTACACAAGGCATACAGGAACAGCGAACGTGCCAGCCGATGCTTGAGGCTGCCGGTGGGGTGGCTGGACTCATCCTTGAAGTACAACTCGATACCCGGCAAGCCCGGCAATGGCAACGGGATCAGGTGTGTGTCGGCGCTGCGTTGAAAGTCCGCTTCGATGATGCGAATGGCTTCACGGGCCCAGATACGGTGGTCACTCATAGGGTGCGTCTCTAAAGATTTCAGCCCCGATTTTAGGGGGTTTCCTACACTGCACACAGATACAGTGACGTCTCAATTAGACACACAATTGCTAGGCTTCAGCCCATCATCGATCCTGACCATCGCTTATAACAAATAAGAATATAACTTTTGTTTTAACAACTAACGGTACGGGTTAGGGTACCCACCTATTGAACCTGGATTGGAGAGCATCCCTTGCCTCTGCGTAGCACTTTCACCCGTTTCTTCCAGCTGGAAGCCGCCAGCGGTCTGTTGTTGATCGCCGCTGCCGCCTTGGCGCTGATCATTAATAACTCACCGTTGTCGCACCTCTACGGTGCCTTCCTCGATACCCCGGTAGTGGCGCAGATTGGCGCACTCAAAATCGCCAAGCCCGCCTTGCTATGGATCAACGATGGCCTGATGGCCCTGTTCTTCCTGCTGATCGGCCTGGAGGTGAAGCGCGAGTTGCTCGACGGTCACCTGTCCAAGCCCTCGCAAGTGGTCTTGCCCGGTGCGGCGGCCATTGGCGGCATGGTCGTACCCGCGCTGATCTACTGGGCGATCAACAAGGATTACCCCGCCGCGCTGTCCGGCTGGGCGATCCCCATGGCCACCGATATCGCTTTTGCCCTTGGCGTGCTGGCCCTGCTGGGCAAGCGCGTGCCGGTGTCGCTGAAACTGTTCCTGATGACCTTGGCCATCATCGATGACCTCGGTGCAATCATCGTCATCGCCGTGTTCTATTCAGCCGACCTGTCGGGCGCCGCCCTGGCAGGTGCGGGCGCGTGTCTGGTTGCGTTGATCGCGATGAACCGCCTGGGCGTGATCAAACTCGGGCCCTATCTGATCGTTGGCCTGATCCTGTGGGTCTGTGTACTCAAGAGCGGCGTCCACGCCACGCTGGCCGGCGTGACCTTGGCGTTCTGCATTCCGCTGCGCACCAAAAACGCCGAACCTTCGCCATTGCTGACCCTGGAGCACGCGCTGCACCCGTGGGTGGCCTACGCCATCCTGCCGTTGTTCGCGTTCGCCAACGCGGGCGTATCCCTCACCGGCGTGAGCCTGGAAAGCTTCACCCACCACGTGCCCCTGGGCATCGCCGCCGGCCTGCTGATCGGCAAGACCGTTGGTGTGTTCGGCCTCACCTGGCTGGCCATCAAGACCGGCCTTGCCGCCCTGCCCAGTGGCGCTAACTGGGGTCAGGTGTTCGGCGTGGCGATCCTGTGCGGTATCGGCTTCACCATGAGCCTGTTTGTCGGCTCCCTGGCATTTGTGCCGGGCGCCAGCGAATTCGCCGGCGAGGATCGGATGGGGATTCTGACCGGGTCGATCCTGGCAGCGTGTATCGGCTATGCCGTGACGGCGATGGCGAGTCGCAAGAAAGCCTGACTCCAGTCTGAAACACCCCAAAACCCCAGCCGGTCGCCCGGTTGGGGTTTTTCTTTTTCCGCCGCCTACGTTTAGCCGGCAATCCGGCTGCCCCACCTAAAGACTTTCGCTCAGCCGCCGACTAGAGGGTATGGCGATCTCACCGTCCGCGCCTGGGACACCCGCCCGACACTGCTTCCCAACGCGTTTTCAGCCCGAGCGACATGCCCATGTTCCTGAGAAATATAAGAATCGCAGCCAGAGCCTTCATCGGCTTCGCCGCTATTGCATCACTGAGTGTGTTTCTCGGCCTGTTTGCCCTCAAGCAGATTGGCGAAGTCCAGTCACAAGCCGCTGACATTCAGAACAACTGGATGCAACGCGTCAGGATCCTCGCCTTGGCCAATGCGTCCCTCGACCGTTATCGCCTGGGCGAGATGGCGCACATCCTGTCTTCCAGCGATGCCGACATGCAGACCTACGAAGACAAATCCGCCGGCCGCCTGAAAAGCGTCAAGGAGCAGCTTGGCCAATATGCAGCGCTGCTGAGCACTGCTGAGGAAAAATCACGCCTCGATGTGTTCAACCAAAGCCTCGATGGGTACGCGAAGAACCACACCGAGATGCTCAAACGCTCGCGTTCCGGCGACAAGGCCGGCGCCCGCGACTTTCTCAACAGCATTCGAGAAAGTTATGAGCAGATGACCAAGAACTTCGACCAACTGATAGACCTGGCCAACAAAGGCGCAGAACAGGCCGGCCAGACGTCCGTAGCCGCCTATCAACATGCCGTGGGTGGCATCTCAATCGTGATTTTGCTGGTGAGTGGTGGCACCGTATTGGTGGCCTGGCTGCTGACCCGAAGCATTACCGGCCCCATTATTGAAGCGGTACACGTAGCCGAAACCATTGCCAGGGGTGATCTCACCCAGCCTATCAACCCGACGGGCAACGACGAAGCCACCCGCCTGCTCCGGGCACAAGAGACCATGCGCAATAACCTGGTGCAGACCCTGCGACAAATAACCGGTTCCTCCAACCAACTGGCTGCAGCGGCCGAAGAATTGAATGCCGTGACCGCCGAAGGCAGCCGGGACTTGCAACAGCAACATGGCGAGATTGAACAGGCAGCCACTGCTGTCACTCAGATGACCACCGCCATTGAAGAGGTCGCCAGGAACGCGGCCTCCACCTCCGACCTGTCCCAGGAGTCGCGAAGCATTGCCTTGAAAGGCCAGCAGCGCATGGTTGAGGCGTTGAACGCCATCAAAGCCTTGACCCGTGGCGTGGAGGTCAGCTCCGGGCAAGTGGGCGGCCTGGCTGAACAGGCCAAAGGTATCGGCAAAGTGCTCGATGTTATCCGCACCATTGCCGAGCAAACCAACCTGCTGGCACTGAACGCGGCCATCGAAGCTGCACGTGCCGGTGAGGCCGGCCGTGGTTTTGCCGTGGTCGCCGACGAAGTTCGCGCCCTGGCCCACCGCACGGCCCAATCGACCCAGGAAATCGAACAAATGATTGGCGGTATCCAGACCAACACCGCCAGTACCGTCAACACCATGCTCGACAGCAGCACCATGACTCAGCAAACCCTGGGTCTGGCCGAACTGGCACAGCAAGCGCTGGCGGATATTCTGGCTGCCAACGATGAAATCAATGACCGAAACCTGGTGATTACCACGGCGGCCGCGGAACAAGCCGGCGTTGCCCGGGCGGTCGATCGCAACTTGCTCAATATTCAACAACTGTCGGTTCAGTCCGCAGAAGGCTCGACCCAAACCACCGCCGCCTCGCAGTCCCTCGCCAGCCTGGCGCATGAATTGAACACGATGGTGAAGCACTTCCAGATTTGAAGTGACAGGGTAAAAAACCAAAAGGCCGCTTCGGTTTTAGCCGAAGCGGCCTAGCAGGAACACGTGATAAACACACAGGGCATTCACTACGAGGCTCCACGTGCGTCGTGCAAACTTCGACATACTCGGCCCGCCATGAGTTGAGCCGTACCGTCAGTGTGCGTTCAGATCTGTGATTGCGTCCTGTGCGTAGGCAACCCCAGCCGCAAACTCATTTTTTAATACCTGCGTTTTTGCACCTTTAGAAACATGCATCAGACATTTCCCACAAGTCGCCGGGATTGCCTTGCCCCTGACCGCCCACTAATCTCCCCCCGTCGCTGACACTCAGCGATCAGGCGTCGCGGCCTGTTAACTTGATGCATAATTGCCATCGTTTTTCGTCAGCTACTCCTGTGGCTGGCGCCTCGTGTTATGGCAGCTGTGCGCGGGATACCTTCGGGTATGCCGAGTTTCAAGTTCTCGGTCCGCGAACCTGCGTACAGCTGCCACCTTCCATCGCGTCGCGGCGATCAGGGGCGGCTCCAGCCAAACTTGGAGATTTACCCATGTACAAGGTCACACCGAATCCTCCTCCGTTAGACACCGCACAGTTATTGGCACAAGCAAGCCGCGCCGCCAATCATTTCGAGCCCGACACCACCTCGTCAAATCGTTACGAGCCACTGTTTTCGATCAGTTCAGCCGCCAACACAGAGGCCTTGTTGGTAAATGCATACGAAACCCTGATAGGCGCCAGCGGGCTGACCTCTGATTTGGCAGACACAGTGGACGGAAAAACACGCAGCCAATTGTTAGCCATTGGGCAGTTACTGGAACTGGCGGGGCTTTTAGTCGACCGAGCAATGGAGCAGCAGTGCCCTGTCTAATGAAGCTAAAAGCGCTTAGCTTCAATTTGTAGACATCCTGCCCCCTAAAATAAAAACCCCAACCGGTCACCCGGTTGGGGTTTTTTGTGTTTCAACGGCCAGCGCTTAGCGAGTAACGCGGCTGGTGCCGTTAACGGTCATGATGCGCACACGGTCGCCGATGCGGAAGACTTCGTTGGCATCAACGGCCTGGACGTAGGCGCGCATGCTGCCATCGTCTTCGCGAACGGTGATTTCAACGCCCTGGGTACGGGTCAGGCCTTCTTCAGCGGCGGAACCCAGCAGGCCACCGGCAACAGCACCGATAACGCCGGTGACGATACTGCCACGGCCACCGCCAATGGCGCTGCCACCAACGCCACCCACCACGGCACCGGCAACGCTGCCGATTGGGGTTTTGGTGCCTTCGATTTTCACCGGACGCAGGGATTCAATGGTACCCATGCGAACGGTCTGTACACGACGCGCTTCGTCACGGGAGTACGAGTCGCCGGTCAGACTCGAGGCGCAGCCACCCAACAACAACGACAGGGTGGTAAAGCAGGCAACTAGTAAAACGGACTTACGCATAGCATCAACTCCAAAGGACAGGTAATCATTAGACGCCGCAGCTTGGCGCCTGTCACGGCAAGCACGCCAGAAAATTGCTTTCATTCAGCCTTAGTACAGACTGCCAGTACCAGAAAAATCGACGAACGGTAGCGCTCACCCTATTCCGGAGAACGTCATGAAAGCGCTCTTCATTGTAGTCGCGCAAACGAACACGCCGAAGCCTCCTGTGTGGAGACTTCGGTGCGAGGGTCAGCATTCGGATGCAATGAAGAGGATGAAACTCAGGGCGCCAGGCGCTCACGCGTCCATTCGCCGGCTTGCAGGCGATAGTTCAGGCGGTCATGCAGGCGGCTGGCGCGGCCTTGCCAGAACTCGATGCGCTCAGGCAACAAACGGTAGCCACCCCAGTGCTCGGGGCAGTCGGGTTGGGTATCGCTGAAACGCTGTTCGGTCTGCTTGAGCAGCTCCTGCAGCTCTTCACGGTCACGAATGACTTGGCTTTGCGGCGATGCCCAGGCGCCAAGACGGCTGCCCAAAGGCCGAACCTGATAATAAGCATCCGACTCTTCAGGCGTTACCTTGACCACCCGCCCTTCGATGCGCACCTGGCGCTCCAGGGTGGGCCAGAAGAAGGTCATGGCCGCAAACGGCCGCGCCGCGAGTTGTTCACCCTTGGCGCTCTGATAGTTAGTGAAGAAGGTAAAGCCCTGTGCATCCAGGCCCTTGAGCAACAGGATGCGGCAGTGCGGGCGACCGTCCTGATCAACCGTTGCCAGGGTCATGGCATTGGCCTCCACCGGTGGCTGCTCGGTTTTTACCGCCTCGCCAAACCATTGGTGGAACAACGCAAACGGCTCGCCCGGGGCCTGGGCCTCGCTCAAACCGTCCCGTGTGTAGTCACGGCGCATATCGGCCAGTGCCTGGGTCATGCAGCTTTATCCTTCTGTTTCAACGGATCAGTTTTTCGCCTGGTCGTTCGCAGCCGGGGCGGCAGCCTTCGGTGCGGCTTTTTTCGCGGCAGGCTTGGCAGCGGCTTTTTTCGCAGCTGGCTTGGCGGCAGCTTTCTTGGCCGGGGCCTTTTTCGCCGGAGCCGCTTTTTTCGCAGCCGGGGCCGGCACAGGGGCTGGCGCAGTTTGCACAGCGACCATGTCAGCGACCGGTGGTTTGCCCGAGTTGTACTTGCTCAGCAACGCCAACATAGTTGTACGCTGAGTGAACAGGATTTCCATGCGACGATTCAGCGCACGGCCCTGGTTGCTGTCGTTGGCGGCACGCGGCATTAGGTCACCCATGCCACGCATCATCAGGCGATCCTGCTTCAAACCGCTGAGGCTGAAAATCGAAGCGATGGACTGCGCACGCTCGCGGGTCAACGCCTGGCTCACCGGTTCGGCACCATTGGTGTCGACGTGGCCAAGAACCAGCACCGCGGTCTTCGGATCGCCTTCAACCGCCTTGGCAACGCGGGTGAACGGGCCCAAGGTCACCGGCAGCAGCATGGCTGGACGTTTCGGGTTGTAGGAGCCATCAACCGGCGCGATCACCACGAGTACGTTCTCGCGACGCTCCAGCTGCAGGTTGCTGTCCTTGATGGCGGCGCGCAGGCGCGGCTCATAGTCGTCCAGCCAGGCTTGGGTGATTTTCGGGTCTGGCATCGGCACGTTGGTCACATCGACCTTGGCCAGTGGCTTCGGCTTGCTTTCGAAAGGCCACCACCATTTGGTCTCGGTGTCGGTCTTGGCGACAGCCGGCGCAGCGTCCGGGGTGGCAGCCGGAGTTGCAGCCTTGAGGTCGGCTTTCAGGTCGGCCTTGGCATCAGCGGCCTTTTCATCAGCGCTTTTGGAGAAGAACGGCCACCAGCTGGAACCGGTGTCAGCCTTGGCGACCGGAGCAGGTGTGGCAGCAGCGGCAGGCGCTGGAGCAGCAGCTGCGGCAGCAACCGGCGCGACAGGCTTGGCGCCCGCAGCAGGTTTGGCATCCGGTTTGGCGTCGGTTTGGGTCACTGCGTCCTTGGTAGCAGCCTTATCAGATCCAAATGACCACCAATGCCCACCTTCGGCATCATTTTGTGGTGTTTGTGCGCAGCCAGTAATAGTGAGGCACAGCGCCAGTGCCAAGGACTTGTTCGATAACATGAGATATCCACAAAATGAGAAAAAACCAGGGGGTCTGGTGACCCGTTAAACAGACGCTTACAGAACATTAAAGTTACAAAATTTCGTTCAGCGCCTTCTTATACTTGCCTTTGTAACAAAAAAACGTGAAACAGCAAGCTCTTTACAGACAACCGGCCAATATTCCGACCAACTTCTGTGCACGCGGGTCCATAAGTACGTAAGGCCCCAGTGTATTAGTCACGAAACCAAACGCTACATCATGTTCAGGGTCGGCAAACCCGACCGAACCACCCGCGCCCGGGTGCCCAAACGCATGTGGGCCAAGGCCGAACGTGGCGTTAGGCAATTGCGGCTGATCCAACATGCAGCCCAAACCGAATCGGGTTTGGGTCAATAAGGTTTTATCCGGCCCAATACTGTGTTCACGTGTCAATTGTTCGAGCATGTCGGCTTCGAGCAAACTACCGTCCAACAATCCGCTATAAAAGCCTGCCAGGCTGCGCGCATTACCGTGACCATTTGCCGCTGGCTGCTGCATGCGCCGCCATTCGGGTTTATTAGTGCTGGTCAGAATAGACGGGGGATTGGCAAACGCACGTGTCGTCATGGCGTTCGGTTCGCGCATCATTACTTGAAGTAAGCGTTGCGCGGCTTCATCGCCCATATTGCCTTTGCTGCGCGCAATATGTGCCACACGATAAAACTCTTCGTCCGCCAGGCCGACATGAAAGTCCAGGCCCAAAGGCCGCGCAACCCGCGCCACAATCGACTCACCCGGCCCGCGCCCATCGGCGCGGCGCAGCAACTCTCCGACCAGCCAGCCGTAAGTGATGGCTTCGTAACCATGCCCTTGGCCCGGCGTCCACCAAGGGGCCTCGGCCGCAAGGGTGTCGACCATCAACGGCCAGTCATACAGGGCTTCAGTGGGCAGCATCTCGCGAATCGCCGGCAGCCCGGCCTGGTGGCAAAGCAACTGGCGCAAGGTGATGGTGTCTTTACCGGCCGCCGCAAACTCGGGCCAATAGTTGGCGACAGGGGCGTCGAGTTGCAACTTGCCCTCAGCCACCAATTGCAGGGCCGCCACAGCGGTGAAGGTCTTGGTGCAGGAAAACAGGTTGACGATGGTGTCGCTGTGCCAGGCCTCAGCGCCATCCTTGTCGGCGGTACCCGCCCACAGGTCGACGACTGTTTCGCCGCCGATCTGGATACACAGCCCGGCACCACGCTCCTGCGGGTCATCGAACAATGCGGCGAATGCTTCACGTACCGCTTCGAACTGGAGCGTGTAATGACCCTGAATCTGCACCTAAGCCGCCTTGGAAAACACCGTAAGAATTGGCCGACATTGTTCCAGTCCTTGTGCGATTTGTGAACCCGTCAACGATGAATCAATGGCCATTTCCAGAGTGACCGCCAGCATGCCCGGCGCCCTGCCCCGGGCCTTTGCCTTCATGCCCCGACTTACCGCCTGCATGCTCACGCAGCGCGCTGGCCGCCGTGGCCTTTTCGGCCTCTTTGCCCAGTTGCGCCACCGCTGCCAGGTTGCTTTTGCGCACGCTGTCGACAAAGCCCTGGAACGGCACATCGGTGATGCCCACCAGCCCGAAGTGGCCGTTCTCGCCGTCGAGCAGGCGCCCGGTCACCGGCTGGTCCAGATACTGGAACCAATGCACACCGACGATCGACGGCTCGGCCATGGCCTGTTTGAGGAAGTTGCCGTACGCCGCGCCGCGGTCTTCTTCCCGGGCCAGTTGAGTGACGCCGCCCCAGAACGGGCCACGGTCTGCCGAGCCAAAGTTGAACTCGGTGATCAGTACCGGTTTGTCCAGCGCGCGCAAGGCAGCGAAGTCATAACCGTCCTGAGGCTTGAGGGTGTACATATTGAAGCTCAGCACATCGCAATACTGGGCGCAGGACGCCACCGATTCAGGCGTGCTGACGGCATACCGGCCACCCAGCAACAATTGGTTGGGTGCGTGCCATTTCAGCGAATCGGAGATGGTCTTGAAGTAGGCATCGGCGAAGGTCTGCTGGAAGTATTTAAAGTCAGCTTCGATTTCCGGGTGCTCGGGGTTCGGCATCGGCGGTTCGAACCCCGGGTCTTCCATCAGCTCCCAGCCGGACAAGTGAATACCCCAGGCTTTCGAGAGGCCGTCTTCGTTACGGTATTTGTCGCGCAGTTGCTTGAGGAACGCGCGCTTGGCCGGTACGTCAGTGGTCATGCGCAGCGTGCCGTAGGCCAACGCGTAACGGGATTTGGGATCGTCACCCGGACCGGCCCAGGCCAGCTCGTTGTCGGCGAAAAAGCCGATCAGCCAGGGGTCGTCGCGGTGATCGCGGGCGGCAATCGCCACGGCGCGCTCGGTGGCCATGGCAAAACGCGGGTCGAATGGGTCGGGCATGCCGCCCCACCAATCGGTGCCGGTGCTGATGCTGGCGTAGTCACCGACAATCGACAGCGGCAAGGTGTACGGCACGCGGTCGGCGGTGGCCAAGGCTGCGTCGCTCCAGTTGCCTACGGTGTTGAAACCCCAGGCTTGCAGACGGTCGAGGGTGTGGGTGACCCAGCGCTTCTGGTCGAAACCGTCAGTGCCGTAGGCGCGCTGCAAGTTGGCGCCGTAAAAATCGTACCAACGCCCGACATTGAAGCCACGGCCCTGGTCGGCGCCGTTGCCGCCACGGTTATCGCCGCTTCCGTAATACTTGTCGAACGGCTCACCGGCCTTGGGCAATGCGGCAAACATCCACTCGCGCCCAGCCACGTAGGTCTGATTGTTGTCCGGGGCTACGGTGTTAACGCCCAGGGAGTAGAAGGGATGGCCTTGTGGCGTCACCAGGTACCAACGACCGTCGCGCTTCTCGGTGCGGAAAAACCCGCTCGCTTCAAACGCCGGGCCTTTGTTCCAGCCGCCATATTGGTCCAGGGCTGATTTGTCGCGCTCGGCCAGCCAACCTTTGAGCTGTTGCTGCTCCTTGGCGGCGGCGGCCTTGAGTTGCTCGTCGCTGCTGACTTTTTCCGGCCAACGCGCGCGCGTGGACTGGCCATAGGCATCGACCACTTCGCTGTAGGCCGCCTTCAGCACCGGCTCGAGGTCCTGTACACCGAAGCGTTCCAGCAGGATGCTTTGGGCCGCATTGGGCTTGATCATCGACAATGTCACCGAGGCCACCTGGCTGCGGTCGATCTCACCGGCGCTGCCGGCCAGCAGCACACGTTGGCCATCCACGGTGATGGGCATCGGCGGGCCAGCCTTCATGCCCTGGCTCAGCGGCGAGTTAGCTTGCAACGGGATCAACAGGGTCTGCACCGGGCCGGCCGGCAGGTCGATGCGGCTGACCAGGGTTTTACCATCCGTGCTCTGCACCTTCACGTACAGGGTCAGCGCCCAGTCCATGGCGCTCTGGATACGCAGGCTCATGGCGCCGGACTGCGACCAGTCCCACACGCCGCTCTGCGGGCTGAGCACCAGGCTCGGTTCGGCCGCCGGGTTGAAGGTGATGCGGCGCAGCACTTCGCCTTCGGCGGTTTGCTCGGCATTGTATTGGGGCAGGCTGGCGTCCTGGGTCGCCACCTTGACCACATCGGCAGGCCGTACGAAGTTGAACAGCGTTTGTTGCCCGGCAGGCGCGGCCATCAAGGGCGCGGTGAACAACAAGGCAAACAGAGCGGGCAGCGTGCGAATCATACGAACAAGGTTCTCCCAAACGGCCGGTGACTGGCCTGATGACATAAAGCGTTGGCAGTGAGATAGACCACGCAGTGGGCGAATTCGCCCACGGTGGCTCAGGAAATTTCGCGCCTGAACGGCGGCAAGGCATTGAGGATAGCTTTGCCGTAGCGCTGCGTGACCAAACGGCGGTCGAGCAAGGTGATGGTGCCGCGGTCTTCTTCGGTGCGCAGCAAGCGACCGCAAGCCTGGACCAGTTTCAAGGAGGCATCCGGCACCGAGATTTCCATGAACGGGTTACCGCCCCGCGCTTCGATCCATTCGGCCAGGGCCGCCTCGACCGGATCATCCGGCACCGAGAACGGGATTTTGGCGATCACTACGTGTTCGCAGTAGGCTCCGGGCAAGTCCACGCCTTCGGCGAAGCTGGCCAGGCCGAACAGCACGCTCGAATCCCCACCATCGACCCGTGCCTTGTGCTTGTTCAGGGTCTCCTGCTTGGACAGGTTGCCCTGGATAAACACTTGCTTGCGCCAGTCGCGGTCGAGGCCGTCGAACACGTCCTGCATCTGTTTACGCGAAGAAAACAGCACCAGCGTACCGCGCGAACCTTCAACCAACTCCGGCAGGTCGCGGATAATCGCAGCCGTGTGCGCCGCGGCATCGCGCGGGTCGGCCTTGAGGTCCGGCACCCGCAGCACGCCCGCGTCGGCGTGATGAAACGGGCTCGGGACCACAGCGGTGACGGCTTTTTTCGGCAACCCGGCACGCATGCGGAAACGATCAAAAGTGCCCAAAGCCGTCAGCGTGGCCGACGTTACCAGGCAGCCGTAGGCCACGTTCCACAGATTGCGGCGCAGCATTTCGGCGGCGAGGATCGGGCTGGCGTTGACCTCGATATCAAACAGCGCGCCGCTTTCCGACAAGGTCAGCCAGCGCGCCATCGGCGGGTTGTCTTCCGGGTCTTCAACGGTGAAGGCGGTCCACAGCTCCCAGTTGCCTTGGGAACGCGACAGCAGGCTGCCGAACAACGGGTACCATTCTTCGGCCTGGTTGCTGGCGATGCCGATGTTGACCTCGCCGTCCATGCCTTCCTTGAGCAGGTCAGTCAAACGGGTAAACAGGTCGGTCAGGCGCGAAAAGCCCTTTTTCAGTTCAATGCCCATTTCGCGCATGTGCTCGGGGATCAAACCGCCAACAAAGCGATGACGCGGCCGCTCCCGGCCTTCCACGTCTTCACCGGGCTTGAAATCGGCCACCTGCTCACAGGCACTGAACATGAATTGCTGCTGGGTCTTGATCTCCCGCGCCAGCTCCGGCACTTGCTCGATCAGCTTGCCCAGGTCGCCGGGCAGCGGGTGTTGAGCCAGCAGTTTGGTGAGGTTCTTGGCGGTGGTTTCCAGCCAATCGGCGGTGGAGCGCAGGCGCGTGTAGTGGGCGAAGTGGCCGATGGCTTTATCCGGCAGGTGGTGGCCTTCGTCGAATACGTAAAGGGTGTCGCGCGGGTCCGGCAATACGGCACCGCCGCCCAGGGCCAGGTCAGCCAGGACCATGTCGTGGTTGGTGACGATCACGTCGACCTTGCCCATGCCTTCGCGGGCCTTGTAGAAGGCGCACTGGCCGAAGTTGGGGCAATGGCGGTTGGTGCACTGGCTGTGGTCGGTGGTCAGGCGCGCCCAGTCGGCATCTTCCAGGGCGGTGGGCCAGCTGTCGCGGTCGCCGTCCCATTTATTGCCGGCGAGCTTCTCGATCATGCTGGTGAACAGCTTCTGGCTGACTTCATCAACCTCGATCTTGAAGCCTTCTTCTTCGAACAGCGAAGCCGTGGCGGTTTGTGCGTGGCCTTCCTGCAGCAATACATCGAGCTTGGACAGGCACATGTAGCGGCCACGGCCCTTGGCCAGGGCGAAAGTAAAGTTCAGGCCGCTGTTGCGCATCAGGTCGGGCAGGTCTTTGTAGACGATCTGCTCTTGCAGCGCGACAGTGGCGGTGGCGATCACCAGGCGTTTGCCGGCAGCCTTGGCGGTAGGGATCGCGGCCAGGCTGTAGGCCACGGTCTTGCCCGTACCGGTGCCGGCCTCGACGGCCACGACTGCGGGGTCGCCACTGCGCCGACCTTCGTCGTCGGTGTCGATATCCCCGAGGACTTTGGCCACTTCGGCGATCATCAGGCGTTGGCCGTAGCGCGGTTTCAAGCTCTTGGCTTCGAGAAAACGCGAATAGGCGCCCTGGATCGTGGTTTTGAGTTCAGTGCTGATCATGGATTGTCGGGCGCAAAAAACGCTGGATAAATTTTCAGTGGTTCGGATCGGCCGCTATCATACCCCGCTAATTAATCCCGCGCAGAACGGAGTACCACAATGACCGCGTTTAGCCTCGCTTACACCCTGCATGTACTGGCCGCCCTGATCTGGGTTGGCGGTATGTTTTTCGCCTGGATGATCCTGCGCCCCGCCGCCATGGCGGCACTTGAGGGCCCTGCCCGGCTCAAGCTGTGGGCAAATGTGTTTCAACGTTTCTTCGTATGGGTCTGGGTCGCGGTGCTGGTTTTGCCGATCAGCGGCATCGGCCTGCTGCAACTGCGTTTCAGCGGTTTCGAAACCGCGCCGCGCTATGTGCAGGTGATGATGGGGTTATACCTGGTGATGACGGCGCTGTTTATCCGCATCCAGGCATTGAAGTTCCCGGAACTGCGCGCAGCGGTGGCCGCTGAGGATTGGCCGGCGGGTGCGGCTGCGCTGGGGCAGATTCGCAAGCTGGTGGGGATTAATTTGATCGTGGGGCTGGTGGTGGTGGCGATGGCTTCGGCTCGGCCGATGTTCTGAGGCGATCGTTAGTCCGCCATCGCGGGCAAGCCCGGCTCCCACATTGAAATGCAATCACCTGTGGGAGCCGGGCTTGCCCGCGATGGCGTCAGACCCGTCGACTCAGAGCCGCTGAATAGTCACAGCCCCTGCCGGCCCAGCCGGCCCCGGTTGCCCTTCCAGCCCTGGGCGTCCTTTGGCGCCGCCATCGGCGCGATACACCAGGCAACCTTTAGACTGCCCACCTTTGCCGGGCTTGCCCGCTGTTCCGGCCAGGCCACCCGCTCCGCCATCGACCCAGACCTTGATCTGTTCAGCTGGGAAGCTCTGCGGCAACTCGACGCGCACCTGCGCGCCCGCCGCGCCTGGCAGACCATCGCCACCGTTATCGCCATTGGCGCCACGCCCCGCCGAACCCCAGGTGCAACCGGGGTCCACGCCGTTGGCACCATCCAGGCCGGCATACCCTTGGGCGCCGGCGCCACCTCGAGCATCCACCGACAATTGTTCGGCGGTCAGGGCATTGATGCGCAGGACCAGATCCCGCCCGGCCTTGGCTGGCCGTTCATGGGTGCCCGGAGCACCGCGCGAGGTGATCTGGCTGCCATGCTCAAGTTGCGCATTGCGCACCTGCAATTGCAGCGCAGTATTGCCGGGGGCGATCGCGATACGCGCTTCGCGGCCCAGGTGCAACTCATCCACGCTGACCTGAGTGATCGTCGCCGGGACCAACAATGTGCCGTAGTCCGCCACATCCAGGCGTTCGAGCTGCAAAACGCTGGTGCTGCTGGGCAGACGCATCAACGAGTTGGTTTCAACACTGACACTTTGGGCCAGGGCGATGGGGCTGACCAACAGGGCCAACAGAAAAACCTTACGCATGACTGGCCTCCTTGTTCGTTTCATTAAACTCTGCAGGCGCCGACAGGCCCCGCACATGGAACATCCCCACCAGCAGAATCTGCAAGCGGTCACGCCAGGGGTGGGCACGGTGCTTCACGCTGCTGTTGAACAACAGCAGCTCCAACAAGTGGGTAAGGAACAGCAGACTGCCGGCCAGGCTGACCAACAGGTGAAACGGATTAGTCAGCGGCCGGAACAGATTGACCAGCACCACGCCCCAGAACAGCAACGTCAGACATTTTCCCAGCCCCCAAAACACTTTCATCCCGCATGCCCCTGCCTATTATTCTTTGGGCGCACAGTACCGACTTCTGCAGGCGATTTGCCAGTGAAGGATGAAAAAACTTGAGGGGGATCGCCGGCAATGCCCCTGTGGCTCGCACAGGGGCAAGGGTGGTCAGCGGTTGATTTGGATTTCCACGCGGCGGTTCAATGCACGCCCTTCAGCAGTTTTGTTGTCTGCTACCGGGTGGCTTTCGCCCGCGCCGGTCACCGACACAAAGTTACTGCGCGGTACACCGGAACTGATCAAGTAGTCGGTGACCGAATGGGCGCGTTTTTCCGAGAGCCTTTGGTTGTAGGCGTCTTTACCGACGCTGTCGGTATGCCCACTGACCCGCAGTTGCGCGCTTGGGGCTTCTTTTTTCAGGCGAGTGGCTATCACGTCGAGTTTGGTTTTATCCGCCGCGGTCAACTTGGCCGAGTCGAACTGGAAGTGCACATCACGAATCACGATGGTCTCTTCCTTGACCACGACAACTTCCTCAACCACCGCTGCCTGCACAGGCGCGGGTGGGCAACCGTTGGCGTCGACCTGCACCCCTTTCGGCGTGCCTGGGCACTTGTCGCGGCTGTCCGGCACACCATCGCCGTCTTCGTCGCCATCACCATGTACCCAGCAATAGGCACCGGCCATGCCGCCGACCAGCAACGCGCCATAGCCGGCGTACGCCGAACTTTTTGTGGCGCCAATCGCGGCACCGGTCACACCACCGACGGCTGCACAGGTGGGCCAATCGGTTTTTTGCAAACCTGCGCAACCTGTCAATACTCCGGTTAGCAGAACCAAGGGTAGAGCTGTCCGCATGATGCTCATGTGCTTTCTCCTGAGGGTATCGGCGGGGGCCGATGGGTGGAGTAAAGACCGCTCTTTTCATCTGCGCCAGTACGCCACACCCCCGGTTTCATTGAGGATCGCTGCTCTTGGCGGACTTTTCGCCGCCGCCCGCTCTAGGCCCGCACGCTCAGCCGCGCTAGTCTCTAGGGTCATGATGTGAGGATCTCTGATGACCGCTGGCATTTCTTCCCGTACCCCCCAGCAAGCCCTGGCCGCTTTGCTCGATTTACACCAACCCAAACGCCTGTTGCTGTTGGGTGCCAGCCAGTTTCCGGCGCTGGAGGCCTTTCAGGCCGAGCATCCGCAGACCCAAGTGTCGATCGCCCCGCCCGGGCCGTTGCCGGCAGAACTGGCGGCGCAGCGTTTTGACCTGGCATTGGTGGTCGATTGCCTGGAGCACCTGTCAAAACCGCAGGGCCTGACCCTGCTCGGCGGCATTCGCAACCTCAACAGCAGCCGCATTGCGGTGTTGGTGGACCTGAGCGCCTGCGGCTGGAAAGACACCGACTTCTTCTCCCTGGCGTTGCAAGCCGGCGAGCGCTTCCAGCGTGACGATCAGGTCCTGACGCTGTTCACCTATGATCTGCTTGACTATAAACAAGTGCCGGACTGGCTCAACGCCCGCTTCTGGGCCAACCCGGAAAACTTCGGAAAGTATTGGTGGTAACCATGAGTACATCCATATGCCCCTGCGGCAGTGGCAACCTGCTGGATGCCTGCTGCGGCCATTATCACGCCGGCCACCCCGCGCCCTGCGCCACCGCGCTGATGCGCTCACGCTACAGCGCCTATGTGCTGGGCCTGGTGGACTATCTGGTGGCCACCACCGTGCCGGCGCAGCAAGCCGGCCTGGACCGCGCCGCCATCGGCGCCTGGAGTGCCCAGAGCACTTGGCTGGGCCTTGAAGTGGAAAGCTCGGAGGTGTTCGGCGGCCAGCCCGAACATGCCTTTGTGACCTTTACCGCACGCTGGCACGACGGTAGCGGAGAACACAGCCACCGTGAGCAATCTTCTTTCGTACAGAATGATGGGCGCTGGTACTTCATCGACCCGACGGTTGAAGTGAAGGTTGGGCGCAATGATGTATGTTTGTGTGGCAGCGGGCAGAAATTCAAGAAGTGCTGTTCCGGCTACCTCTAATCAACTCAAGGATAACGCCATGCTCCGGATGTACAGCTTGATGCTGGCGTTGACCCTGAGTCTGACCGGCTGTGCTTCATGGTTCGAAGACGACACGCCCGCGCCTCACGTCTCGCTGGTGAAAGTTGAAGTGGTACGGGCCAAGTTGCTGGAACAAAAGTTCAAGCTGTACTTTCGCGTGGACAACCGTGACGACGCGGACCTCACGGTGCGCGGGTTGATCTACAAAGTCACCCTGGGCAGTTTCGTGCTGACCGAAGGCGAGTCCAACGAATGGCTCACCATACCGCCGCGAAGCCATGGGTTTTTCCGGGTGTCGGTGCGTACCAACCTCTGGCCAAAGATTCGCGATGTGGTGCAGATGTTGAAAAACCCCACCAAGCCCGTCCCCTATCGTCTGGAAGGCGAGCTGAAAACCGGATTATTCATCGGTAATGACGTGCAGGTCGCCCACAATGGCGAGATAATCCCCGGCGATTTTATTCCGGAGCGACATCGATGACTCAGCAACCCCATGTCCATGGTCCTGACTGCAACCACGATCACGATCACCATGATCACGACCACGGCCATGTCCACGGCCCGAACTGCGGCCACGCTCACCAGGAGCCGGTGCGCAACACCCTGAAAGACGTTGGTCGCAACGACCCTTGCCCATGCGGCAGCGCGAAGAAATTCAAGAAGTGCCACGGGGCCTGATGCCCTGAGTGCAGTCAATGTGGGGGCTGGCGTGCCTGCGCCCACATTTGCAGGTGATTTCAGTTCAGGGTTTCTCTGAAACAGCAACAGCCCCTGCAATCCCCCGCCCTCGCGATGACTCACATTCAAGCGCCCGTGATGCGCCCGCCCAAAGGTGTGCGCGGTGTAAAACGCTTCTAACGGTAGCGCTAAATGTTTCATTGAATTTTCGCGCCCCAAACATCACCTATACCTACAGGCATTCGCTCATTTGGAGAGCTTCATGATCGACCTGTATTACTGGACTACCCCCAACGGTCACAAAGTATCGCTGTTTCTGGAAGAAGCCGGTCTGCCCTACACGGTGCACCCGATCAATATCGGCCAGGGCGACCAGTTCAAGCCGGACTTCTTGAAGATCGCTCCCAACAACCGTATTCCGGCCATCGTCGATCAGCACCCGAGCGACGGCGGCGCGCCGATTTCGCTGTTTGAATCAGGCGCAATCCTGCTGTACCTCGCGGAAAAAACCGGCCAGTTCATTCCCAAAGACCTGCGCGGTCGCCAGGAAGCGTTGCAATGGCTGTTCTGGCAAATGGGTGGGCTTGGGCCGATGGCCGGGCAGAACCATCACTTCAGCCAGTTCGCACCAGAGAAAATCCCCTACGCGATTAAACGCTACGTAGATGAAACCGCGCGCCTGTATGGCGTGCTGGACCGGCGCCTGGCGGATCGTCCGTTCGTGGCGGGCGAGGCGTACAGCATTGCTGACATGGCGATTTACCCGTGGATTGTTTCCCACAAATGGCAGAGCCAGCGTCTGGAGGATTTCCCCCACGTTCATCGCTGGTTCAACAGCATCAAAGAGCGGCCGGCGACGGTTCGGGCGTATGAACTGGTACAGAAGGTGAATCCGCCCAAATCCTGATTCAAAGTCTTGCTCGGTGAAACTGTGGGAGCGGGCTTGCTCGCGAACGGGGTGGTTCAGTCAGACCTTGATTGACTGACACACCGCGTTCGCGAGCAACCCCGCTCCCACCTATGATTTGCGCAAGACCCAAACTCCTGCTTGCGTCGTTTCGCCGCGCTCACTAACGTAGCGCCTTTAATGACGCTACCCCCCGCAGGAGCTTTGCCATGGCCTCGCCAGCCCTCTCACATTTTCTTCCCCGGTTCGGCGTTGCCGCGGCAGTAGCCAGTGCATTAAGCCTGGCCGGTTGCCAGATCCAGAGCACCCAGGACACCCTGCCTCCCGTCGCCGGTGTGCAGCCGATCAAAGGCCTGGCACAGAATGTTTCGGTGCGCCGCAACGCCCAGGGCATGCCGCTGATCGAAAGCAACACCTTCCATGACGCGCTGTTCAGCCTTGGTTATGTGCACGCCAGCGACCGCATCACGCAGATGGTCACCTTGCGCTTGCTGGCTCAGGGCCGGCTGGCGGAAATGTCCGGCGCGGACATGCTGGATGTCGACCGTTTCATGCGGGCCGTTAACCTGAAAAAAAGCGCCGGCGAGCTGTACAACGCTTCGTCACCGCGCCTCAAGCGCTTCTTTGAAGTGTATGCCCGTGGCGTCAACGCCTACCTGTTCCGCTACCGCGACAAGCTGCCGCCGGACCTGGCCCAGACGGGCTACAAGCCGGAGTACTGGAAACCGGAAGATTCGGCACTGCTGTTCTGCCTGCTGAATTTCAGCGAGTCGAGCAACCTGCAGGAAGAGCTGTCGTCGTTGGTGCTCGCGCAAAAGGTCGGCGTCGACAAACTCGCCTGGCTTACCCCAAGCGCGCCGGACGAGCCGATCCCGCAGGCCGAAACCGACAAGCTCAAAGGCGTCAACCTCAGCCAGATCACCGGCCTGGCCGGGCTGGAAAGCGTCGGTCAGCAGTTGAGCAGCGTGAATGCGCTGGCCGTTACCACGTCAAGCAACTGGGCCATCGGCCCGCAACGCAGCCGCAGCGGCAAAAGTTTGCTGGCCAACGACCTCGCGGCCCAGCCACAAGCACCGTCGCCGTGGAACTACGTGCAGATTCGTGCGCCGAAATACCAGGCGGTCGGCGCCTCGATTGCCGGTTTGCCGACCCTGCTGTCGGGCTTCAACGGCAAAGTGGCGTGGAGCATGAGCGCCGTCAAAGGCGATACCCAGGACCTGTTCCTGGAGAAGGTCAAGCGCCAGGGCAGCGCGTTGTACTACGAGAACAACGGCAAATGGCTGCCGGCCGCCGTGCGTAACGAAACCTACTTCGCCAAGGGCCAGCGGCCGATTCGCGAAGTGGTGTACGAAACCCGCCACGGCGCCCTGCTCAACAGCAGCCAGGCCCTGACCAGCGGTTTCGGCCTGGCCCTGCAAACCGCCGATTTCAAGGACGACAAGAGCCTGGATGCGTTCTTCGACCTGTCCCGCGCACAAAGCGCCGGCAAGGCCTCGGATGCGACCCGTGAAATCCGCGCCATCGCCCTGAACATGATTTTCGCCGACGCCAGCAGCATTGGCTGGCAAGTCACCGGCCGCTTCCCCAACCGCCGCGAAGGCGAAGGCCTGCTGCCCTCGCCGGGCTGGGACGCGCGTTTCGACTGGGACGGTTACGCCGACGCGATGCTGCACCCCTACGATCAAGACCCGGCCCAAGGCTGGATCGGCACCGCCAACCAACGCACTGCGCCACGCGGCTATGGCATGCAGCTGTCCAACTCCTGGGATGCACCGGAACGCAGCGAGCGTCTGGCGCAACTGGCCAACGCCGGCAAGCATGACGCGCGCAGCATGATCGCCATGCAGTACGACCAGACCACCACGTTCGCCGCCAAACTCAAGAGCATGTTCCAGGCGCCGGGCATGGCCCAGCCGCTGAAACAGGCAATCGAGGCATTGCCGGCAGCCGAAGCGGCCAAGGCGCGCGAGGCGCTGACTCGCCTGATGGCTTTTGATGGCCGCCTGGCGCCGACTTCCGCTGACGCGGCGATCTACGAGCTGTTCCTGCAGGAAAGCACCAAACAGATCTTCCTCGACGAACTCGGCCCGGAAAACAGCGCCAGCTGGAAAGCCTTTATCAGCAACGCCAACGTGTCCTACTCCGCCAACGCCGACCACCTGCTGGGCCGCGAAGACAGCCCGTTCTGGGATGACGTGCGCACCGCGCAAAAAGAAGACAAGCCGGCGATCCTGGCCCGCAGCCTCGCCGCCGCAATCAGCGCCGGCGACAGCCAATTGGGCAGTGATCGCAAAGCCTGGCAGTGGGGCAAGTTGCACAGCACCACCTGGAAAAACACCAGCGGCCAAGTGATTCGTGGCCCATTCGCCAGTGGCGGCGACCACAACACCTTGAACCCGGCGCCGTATCGCTGGGGCCAGGACTTCGCGACGACCCAAGTGCCGGCGCTGCGCATGATCGTCGACTTTGGCCAGGCCGAACCGATGATGGGCCAGGGCGGCATCGGCCAGTCCGGCAACCCGGCCAGCCCGAACTATGCGAACGGCATCGACCCGGCGCTCAAGGCGCAATACCTGAGCTTCCCGATGCAGCCGCAGAATTTTGACAAGGTATATGGGAAGACCCGGTTGACCCTGACGCCCGGCAAGTAACCCGGTTTTTGACTGAAGAAACCGAATCAAACCGGTGGGAGCGGGCTTGCTCGCGAATGCGCTCGATCAGTCACTCAAGAATGGGCTGAACCCGCGCTTTCGCGAGCAAGCCCGCTCCCACATTGACCTTACGCATTCCGATAGAACTTCTCGCCCCACCGTCCCCTCATACCTGATAAGCCCATTGCCCGCGGCACGCCCATGGACCTTGTCATCGCCCGGCCCGAAGGCCTCTACTGCCCCGCCGGTGATTTTTACATCGACCCTTGGCGCCCCGTCGAGCGCTCGGTCATCACCCACGCCCACGGCGACCACGCCCGCACGGGCAACCAGCACTATCTGGCGGCCGCGCCCGGCGAAGGCATCCTGCGCTCGCGGTTGGGTCAGGACATCAACCTGCAGACCCTCGCCTACGGTGAAAAACTCCTGCACCACGGCGTCACGTTGAGCTTTCACCCCGCCGGGCATGTGCTCGGCTCAGCCCAGGTGCGACTGGAATACCAGGGCGAAGTCTGGGTCGCATCCGGTGACTACAAGGTCGAACCCGATGGCACGTGCGCGCCTTTCGAGCCGGTGCGTTGCCACACCTTTATCACCGAATCCACGTTTGGCCTGCCGATCTATCGCTGGCAGCCCCAGGCGCAGATCTTCGCCGGGATCAATGATTGGTGGCAGGCCAATATCGCCGCCGGCAAGGCCAGCGTGCTGTTCTGTTATTCCTTCGGCAAAGCCCAGCGCATCCTGCACGGCATCGATGCCAGTATCGGCCCGATCCTCAGCCACGGTGCGGTCGAACCCTTGAACCGCGTGTACCGCGAGGCCGGGGTCTATATCCCCGAAACCCTTTATGCTGGCGACGTTAACAAAACCGACCCGCTGCTGCGCCAAGCCTTGATCATTGCGCCACCCTCCGCCGGAGGCAGCAGCTGGATACGCCGCTTCGGCGACTACAGCGACGCGTTCGCCAGCGGCTGGATGCGCCTGCGCGGCACTCGGCGACGGCGCGGTGTGGACCGCGGCTTTGTGCTGTCGGACCACGCCGATTGGCCCGGCCTGTTGTGGGCCATCGAGCAAACCGGCGCCGAGCGGGTGATGGTCACCCACGGCTCCGTAGGCGTATTGGTGCGCCACCTGCGCGAAAAAGGCCTGGACGCCCAGGGCTTCACCACCGAATACGGTGATGATGAAGAAGAGGCCACGGCATGAAAGCATTCGCCGAGTTGTACGCCAACCTCGACGCCACCACGTCCAGCAACGCCAAGCTTGCCGCGCTGCAAACCTACTTTCGCCAAGCACCGCCACAGGATGCCGCGTGGGCCGTGTACTTCCTGTCCGGCGGGCGGCCGCGTCAACTGGTGCCAACACGCTTGCTGCGGGACATGGCCACCGAAGCGTCGGGCATTGAACCCTGGTTATTCGAGGAAAGTTACCAGTCCGTCGGCGACTTGGCGGAGACCATTTCCCTGCTGTTACCGGAATCGACCTACACCTCGGAAGACGGTCTGGCGGTATGGCTGGAAGAAAAGCTCCTGCCCCTGCGCGGTCTGCCGCCGCTGGAACTGGCCGAACGCCTGCCGGCGTTATGGGCGCAACTGGATCAACCGAGCCTGATGGTGTGCATCAAATTGATCACCGGCAGTTTTCGCGTGGGTGTGTCTAAATTGCTGGTCACCCGCGCCCTTGCCGCCATGGCCGACCTCGACAGCAAACGCGTGGCCCAGCGCTTGGTGGGCTACACCGACCTGTCCAACCGTCCGACAGCCGAAGGCTACCTCAAGCTAATCGCCGCCGAATCGTCCGACGAACATGCGCAACGCGGCGGCCAACCTTATCCATTTTTCCTCGCCCACGGGTTGGCCCAACCAGTGGAGCAATTCGACGCCCTGCTCGGCTCCCCCGCCGACTGGCAGGTGGAATGGAAATGGGACGGCATCCGCGCGCAACTGGTCAAGCGTGAAGGTCGCCTATGGGTCTGGTCTCGGGGGGAAGAGCTGGTCACCGAACGATTTCCTGAACTGCACAGCCTGGTGAGTGGGCTGCCGGATGGCACGGTAATCGACGGCGAAATCGTGGTGTGGAAGGACGCAGTGCAGCCTTTCGCACGCCTGCAACAGCGCATTGGCCGCAAAACCTTAAGCAAAAAAATCCTTGAGGACGCGCCGGTCGCCGTTTTGGCCTACGACCTGCTGGAATACCAGGGCGAAGACTGGCGCAACCACACCCAGGCCGAGCGCCGCGCCCAGCTTGAGCAGGTGATTGCGCAGTGCAACCAACCGATACTGTTGCCATCACCGCTGCTGACCGGTGACAGCTGGGCGGACCTCGCCCAACAACGTGAGGGCTCTCGCCGCCTCGGCGTGGAGGGCATGATGCTCAAGGCGCGTGAGGGTCTCTACGGCGTAGGCCGTACCAAGGACATGGGCGTGTGGTGGAAATGGAAAGTCGACCCGTTCAGCGTCGACGCCGTGTTGATTTACGCCCAGCGCGGCCATGGCCGCCGTGCCAGCCTGTATAGCGACTACACCTTCGCGGTGTGGGACGGCCCGCCGGGAACTGAACGCACGCTGGTGCCGTTCGCCAAGGCGTATTCGGGCCTGACTGACGAAGAAATGCGCAAGGTCGATGCCATCGTGCGTAAAACCACGCTGGAAAAATTCGGCCCGGTCAGCAGTGTGACGCCGAGCATGGTGTTTGAACTGGGGTTCGAGGGGATCGCCCTGTCCAAGCGGCACAAGAGCGGGATTGCGGTGCGGTTTCCGAGGATGCTGCGCTGGCGCCAGGATAAGGCGGTGGACGAGGCCGACAATCTGGGAACGCTGCAGGACTTACTGGCCTGACGCTTCTTCTGCAATCCCCTCAATGATTGTGGGAGCAGGCCAGCTCGCCGGTTTTTATCCGCATGCGCCTCTAAATGGTGCGCTGAAAAATTCATGCCCATTTTCGGGCATCTCCTACACTCAGAACTCCCTCGTCCTTCCTTTTAAAACAATCATTCGGAACGACATTCGGAACTATGGTGCAGAAATTGCTACCTGTGATCCGTCTGACACCGTTCAGTAACAGTCATAAACGCGCCACAAGCGCTTATCTTGGTTTCCAGGGATTACATAATGAAAAAAGCATTGCTGACCCTTTCTGCACTGGCTCTGTGCATGGCTGCTGGTGTTGCTACAGCCAAGGAATACAAGGAATTGCGTTTTGGTGTCGATCCTTCCTACGCGCCGTTCGAATCCAAGGCCGCCGACGGCAGCCTGGTAGGCTTCGATATCGACCTGGGCAATGCGATCTGCGCCGAGCTGAAGGTCAAGTGCAAGTGGGTCGAAAGTGACTTTGACGGCATGATTCCAGGCCTCAACGCCAACAAGTTCGACGGCGTGATTTCCTCGATGACCGTGACCGAAGCCCGTGAAAAGGCGATCGACTTCTCCAGCGAGCTGTTCTCCGGCCCGACTTCGCTGGTGTTCAAGAAAGGCGCGAACTACTCCACGCCTGAGTCGCTCAAGGGCAAATCCGTGGGTTACGAGCAAGGCACCATCCAGGAAGCCTACGCCAAGGCCGTATTGGATAAAGCCGGTGTCACCACCAAGGCCTATGCCAACCAGGACCAAGTGTACGCCGACCTGACTTCCGGTCGTCTCGACGCTTCGGTGCAGGACATGCTGCAAGCCGAACTGGGCTTTTTGAAGTCGCCAGCGGGCGCTGGCTACGAAGTCAGCAAGGCCATCGATGACCCACTGTTGCCATCCA
The DNA here is from genome assembly GCF_900215245.1 of Pseudomonas fluorescens. GTDB lineage: Bacteria > Pseudomonadota > Gammaproteobacteria > Pseudomonadales > Pseudomonadaceae > Aquipseudomonas > Aquipseudomonas fluorescens. The sequence continues at coordinate 3,786,949 of NZ_LT907842.1, read as the reverse complement.
AAACGGCGGTCGGTATCAAAAAAGGTAACAAAGACCTCAAGGCCCTGCTCGATAAAGGTATCAAAGCGTTACACGATGATGGCACCTACGCCACCATCCAGAAGAAACACTTCGGCGATCTGAACCTGTACAGCGGTAAATAACACCCTGGCGCCCACCTTTTTCAGGTGGGCGCTTTTTTATCGCCATAGGTCCTGAATTCATGTTTGAAGATCTTTTGCAAACCCTGGGGCTGAGTGCCTTCAGTTTGAAGGGGTTCGGCCCGCTTTTGCTGCAAGGTACGTGGATGACCGTGAAACTGTCGGTCGCCTCCCTGGCCGTCAGCGTTCTACTGGGCCTGATCGGCGCCAGCGCAAAACTGTCCAGCGTCAGCCTGATCCGCATCCCCGCCCAGCTCTACACCACCTTGATTCGCGGCGTGCCCGACCTGGTGCTGATGTTGCTGATTTTCTACAGCCTGCAAATCTGGCTGACCGGTTTTACCGACTTCATGGAATGGGACTACATCGAGATCGACCCATTCAGCGCCGGGGTTATCACCCTGGGCTTCATCTACGGTGCCTACTTCACCGAGACCTTTCGCGGCGCCATCCTCGCGGTGCCCCGTGGTCAGCTCGAAGCCGCGACCGCCTATGGGCTGACTCGCGGGCAGCGGTTTCGCTTTGTAACTTTCCCACAGATGATGCGCTTTGCCCTGCCGGGCATCGGTAACAACTGGATGGTGATGCTCAAGGCCACCGCGCTGGTGTCGATCATCGGTCTCGCTGACCTGGTCAAGGCTGCCCAGGATGCGGGCAAGAGTACCTATCAACTGTTCTACTTCCTGGTAATCGCGGCATTTATCTACTTGCTGATCACCAGCGCCTCTAACTTTGTCCTGCGCCGGCTTGAACGTCGCTACTCCGCTGGGTCCAGGGAGGCCGTGCGATGATCGAACTTCTGCAGCAATACTGGCGCCCCTTCCTTTATAGCGACGGCCAGCACATCACCGGGCTCGCGATGACCATGTGGCTGCTCAGCGCCTCGCTGGTGTTTGGTTTTCTGGTGTCGATCCCGCTGTCCATCGCCCGCGTGTCGCGCAAACGCTATATTCGCTGGCCGGTGCAGTTCTACACCTACCTGTTTCGTGGCACGCCGCTCTATATCCAACTGCTGATCTGCTACACCGGGATCTACAGCATTGCCGCCGTACGCGCGCAGCCGGTGCTGGATGCGTTCTTTCGCGACGCGATGAACTGCACCATCCTGGCGTTTGCCCTCAATACCTGCGCCTACACCACCGAAATTTTCGCCGGGTCGATCCGCAGCATGGCCCACGGTGAGGTCGAGGCGGCCAAGGCCTATGGCCTGAGCGGTTGGAAGCTGTATGCGTATGTGATCATGCCGTCGGCCCTGCGCCGCTCATTGCCGTACTACAGCAATGAAGTGATCCTGATGCTGCACTCGACCACCGTGGCCTTTACCGCGACGGTGCCGGACATTCTCAAGGTTGCCCGGGACGCCAACTCGGCCACCTACATGACCTTTCAATCATTCGGTATCGCCGCACTGATCTACCTGACCGTGACCTTTGCCCTGGTCGGTCTGTTTCGTCTGGCGGAGCGCCGCTGGCTGGCCTTCCTCGGGCCGAGCCACTAAGGAGCATTCATGCGTCATCAGGTACACGAACTGATCGCGCCGGTGCCAGGTACGGCGCGGCAGATTCACAGTTTCCACTTCGGCCCGGAACAGGCTGAAGGCAAGGTCTACATCCAGTCATCGCTGCATGCCGATGAACTGCCGGGCATGCTGGTGGCCTGGCACTTGAAGGCGCGCCTTGCCGAGCTGGCCGCTGCCGGACGGCTGCTGAGTGAAGTCGTGTTGGTGCCGATCGCCAACCCGGTGGGCCTGGAACAGGTGTTGATGGACATCCCACTGGGCCGCTACGAACTGGAAAGCGGGCAGAACTTCAATCGCCTGTTTGTCGACCTCAGCGACGAGGTTGGCAATCAGGTCGAAGACCTGCTGGGAGAGGACCCCAAGCACAACGTCGAACTCATTCGCGACGCCCTGAGCCTGGCCCTTGCGGCGCACACCGCGCAGACCCAGTTGCAATCACAACGCCTGGTGCTGCAACGCCTGGCCTGCGACGCTGACATGGTGCTGGACCTGCATTGCGACTTTGAAGCCGTGGCGCACCTGTACACCACGCCCGAGGCCTGGCCGCAGGTGGAGCCATTGGCGCGCTATATCGGCTCGGAAGCCAACTTGCTCGCCACCGATTCCGGCGGGCAGTCCTTTGATGAGTGTTTCACCCTGGTGTGGTGGCAGTTGCAGCAACGCTTCGGCGAGCGCTTCCCGATTCCCATGGGCAGCTTTTCGGTGACCGTCGAACTGCGCGGCCAAGGCGACGTCAACCACGGCCTGGCCGGCCTCGATTGCCAGGCGATTATCGACTATCTGATTCACTTCGGCGCCATTACCGGCGACGCTGCGCCATTGCCCGACTTGCCCTACCCGGCCACCCCACTGGCGGGTGTCGAGCCGGTCACCACGCCCGTCGGCGGCTTGCTGGTGTTCAGCGCCCTGCCGGGCGAATACCTGGAGGCGGGGCAACTGATCGCTGAAATCATCGACCCTATTACTGACCGCGTAACGCCCGTGCACTGCAAAAATGCCGGCCTGCTTTACGCCCGTTCGCTGCGGCGCATGGCCACTGCCGGCATGGTGATCAGCCATGTCGCCGGCACTGAAGCCTACCGCAGTGGCTACCTACTTTCGCCTTGAGGATGCACGCCCCATGTACAAATTGACCGTTGAAGGCCTGCATAAAAGCTATGGCGACAATGAAGTGCTCAAAGGTGTCTCGCTCAAGGCCAAGACCGGTGACGTGATCAGCCTGATCGGCGCCAGTGGCTCGGGCAAGAGCACCTTTTTGCGCTGCATCAACTTTCTGGAAACCCCCAATGACGGCGCGATGACCCTCGACGGCCAGCAGATCCGCATGGTCAGCGACCGCCACGGCATGCGCGTGGCCGACGACGCCGAGCTGCAACGCCTGCGCACGCGCCTGGCGATGGTGTTCCAGCATTTCAACTTGTGGAGCCACATGAGCGTGCTGGAAAACATCACCATGGCCCCGCGCCGGGTGCTGGGTTGCAGCAAGAAGGACGCCGAAGACCGCGCCCGTCGCTACCTGGACAAAGTGGGTTTGCCGGCGCGCGTGGCCGATCAATACCCGGCGTTCCTGTCCGGTGGCCAGCAGCAACGCGTGGCCATCGCCCGTGCCCTGGCCATGGAGCCTGAGGTGATGCTGTTCGACGAACCCACCTCGGCCCTCGACCCGGAACTCGTGGGCGAAGTGCTGAAAGTGATCCAGGGGCTGGCCGAGGAAGGCCGCACCATGATTATGGTCACCCACGAAATGAGCTTTGCCCGCAAGGTGTCGAGCCAGGTGCTGTTCCTGCACAAAGGCCTGGTGGAAGAGCAAGGCACGCCCGAAGAGGTGCTGGGCAACCCGAAGAGCGAGCGCCTGCAGCAATTTCTGAGCGGTAATTTGAAGTAAACCTTTGCGGCGCCTGGAGGGTCTTTGAAAGACAACCTCCAGAGCGTCAGCCGCCCCATGGCAAAACCCCTCGACTTCGCAAAACACTGGTTTGCCGCCAAGGGCTGGAAGCCGTTCGCCTTTCAAAAGGCCGTATGGGCAGCGGTCAAGGAGGGCCAATCGGGGTTGCTGCATGCCAGCACCGGCGCGGGTAAAACCTACGCGCTGTGGTTTGCCGCCCTCAATCGTTTCGCCATCACTCGCCCGCCCGCCACCGGCAAACGCAAAGCGCCTGCTGAGCCGCTCAGCGTGTTGTGGATCACGCCCATGCGCGCATTAGCCGCCGACACCGCCCGCGCTCTGGAAGCGCCGCTTGCGGCCTTGCAGATTCCCTGGAGCGTCGGCCTGCGCACCGGCGACACCAGCAGCAGCGAACGCGCACGCCAGACGCGTCGGCAACCTACCGCGCTGGTCACCACACCGGAAAGCCTGACGTTGATGCTGGCGCGTGCCGACAGTGAAACGAGCCTGGCGCATCTGCGCATGGTGATCGTGGATGAGTGGCATGAACTGATCGGCAATAAACGCGGGGTACAACTGCAACTGGCGTTGGCGCGTCTGCGGCGCTGGCATCCGGAGCTCGTGGTGTGGGGCATTTCGGCAACGCTGGGTAATCAGGCCCACGCCTTGGAGGTCCTGGTCCCACAGGGCGGCGGGATCAATGTGCAGGGGCAAACGGCTAAAGAGCTGAAGGTCGACACCCTTTTGCCGCCCGTTGCCGAGCGTTTTCCCTGGGCCGGGCATATCGGTTTGAAAATGTTGCCGCAGGTCGTGGCCGAAGTGGATACCAGCAGCAGCTGCCTGGTGTTTACCAATACCCGGGCGCAGTCGGAGATCTGGTACCAGGCGTTGCTGGAGGCACGCCCGGATTGGGCCGGCGTGATTGCTTTGCACCACGGCTCGTTGTCGCGGGAGACGCGTGACTGGGTGGAGCGGGCCTTGAAGGATGGCCAGTTGAAAGCGGTGGTGTGTACCTCCAGCCTGGACCTGGGCGTGGATTTCCTGCCGGTGGAGCGGGTGCTGCAGATCGGCTCGGCCAAAGGCGTCGCGCGCTTGATGCAACGCGCGGGGCGCTCCGGCCATGCGCCGGGGCGGCCGTCACGGGTGACGCTGGTGCCAACCCACAGCCTCGAATTGGTGGAAGCGGCAGCGGCGCAGGATGCCATCGCCCTGCGGCACATCGAAGCCCGAGAATCGCCTTACAAACCATTGGATGTGCTCGTACAGCACCTGGTCAGCATGGCCCTGGGCGGTGGGTTTATCCCCCAGGCGCTGCTGGCGGAGGTGCGCGGTGCCTGGGCCTATCGCGACCTCACAGACGCCGATTGGGCCTGGGCGCTGGGGTTTGTGCGCCATGGCGGCCTGTCACTGACTGCCTACCCGGACTATCGCCGTGTGGAGCCCGACGAACAGGGTATCTGGCGTGTGCCGGATGCCCGCCTGGCGCGCCGTCACCGCATGAGCGTGGGCACGATCGTCAGCGACGCCAGTATTCAGCTGAAATTCTGGAGCAAGGGCGGTGGCGGCAAGAACCTGGGCAGTGTCGAGGAAGGCTTTATCGCCCGACTCAAACCCGGGGATGGTTTTCTGTTTGCCGGGCGTTTACTGGAGCTGGTGCGGGTGGAAAACATGACCGCCTATGTGCGACGCAGCACCGCGAAAAAAGCCGCCGTGCCGCGCTGGAATGGCGGGCGCATGCCGCTCTCCAATGAGTTGGCCCAAGCGGTGGTTGAGCGTTTTGATGCCGCCGCGCACGGGCGATATGACGGCCCTGAGATGCGGGCGGTGCAACCGTTGCTGCACACTCAGTTGCGCTGGTCGGGCCTGCCAACGCGCGAGCATTTACTCGCCGAAGCCCTGAAATCGCGGGAGGGCTGGCACCTGTTTCTCTACCCGTTTGCGGGGCGCCAGGTGCATCTGGGGCTGGCGAGTCTGTTGGCGTGGCGGGTCAGCCAACTGCAACCGGTGACCTTTTCGATTGCCGTGAATGATTACGGCTTGGAACTGTTGAGCGCCACGCCGGTGGACTGGCCGCTTTTATTGAACGAGGCGCTGCTGAGTCCGGCGAATTTATTGCCGGATGTAGCGGCCAGCCTGAACGCAGGTGAACTGGCCCTGCGCCGCTTTCGCGAAATCGCACGCATCGCCGGGCTGGTGTTTGCCGGCTACCCCGGCGCGCCGAAAAGCACCCGTCAGGTGCAGGCGTCCAGCGGCTTGTTCTATGAAGTGTTCAAGCAATACGACCCGCAGAACCTGCTGCTGACCCAGGCCGGGGAAGAAGTCCTGCGGGACGAGTTGGATATTCGTCGCCTGGAAGACACCCTGCGCCATCTGGTGGCGCTGAAACTGGACCTGCATGCGATCGAACGGCCTACACCGCTGGCCTTCCCACTGCTGGTGGAGCGGATGCGCGAAAGCATGAGCTCGGAAAAGCTGTCCGAGCGCATTGCGCGGATGGTCCGGGACCTGGAAAAAGTCGCAGACAACGGGGAGCGCTAAGCGTGTATTCAGTGATGCTTGAGGGTGAGGACGTGTGGTTGTTGGCTGAAAAGGCGATGTACTGGCCTGCTCGCCAGTGCCTGCTGATTGCCGATGCACATTTTGGCAAAGCCTCGGCCTATCGCAGCCTGGGGCAGCCAGTACCACAGGGCACCACTTCGGAAAACCTGCAACGCCTGGACCGGCTGCTGTCGGCCTTGCCGTGCGCGCAGGTGATCTTTCTCGGGGACTTCCTGCATGGCCCCGGCTCTCACGCCAGCGGCACCCTGAGCGCCTTGAGGGCCTGGCGGGAGCGCAATCGCGAGCTGAGCCTGACCTTGATTCGTGGCAATCACGATAAACGCGCAGGTGACCCGCCGGCTGACTTGAGGATTGAGGTGGTGCCAGAGCCGCTGCTGATGGGGCCGTTTGCGCTACAGCATGAGCCCGACGCCCACGCCAGCCACCACGTACTCGCAGGGCACGTGCATCCGGTGTATCGATTGCGTGGCAAAGGTCGCCAGAGCTTACGGCTGCCGTGCTTTCAGATCGGCTCACGCATCAGCTTACTGCCAGCGTTTGGCGCGTTTACCGGTGGTTTTGCAGTGGAACACAGCGTGGATCAGCAGATCTTTGTGATCGGCGATGAGGACGTCTGGCCGGTGCGCTGACGTGCCGGCCATGTCCCTGCCCTGACGAAATCAGGCGACAGGCGCGGGTGGCGGCTCATCCGGAAGTGTTGGTTCACCGGGCTCGGTGGGCTGCTGGGGCCAATCTTCGTCAGGTTGACCAGGGATGCCGCCCGCATACGCTGGGTCGGCCATCAGGGACCAGGCCAAAACACCAATCTGGTTGGGTTCAAGCCGGGCGAGTTCAGCGCTGATACGCGGGTCAATCTTCATAAAGTACTCCTCAAGCGTGGCTCGGTGCGTTTTGCACGCACCGAGGCAGTACACCCAATAGAGTCAATTCCCGCTGACTAATTCCCTTTACGTGTAAGACCTTTCGATCAAGCGCGTGGGAGAGTGACGCCACGCTGGCCCTGATACTTGCCGGCGCGGTCTTTATAGGACACTTCACAGGCTTCGTCGGACTGCAGGAACAGCATTTGCGCCACGCCTTCGTTGGCGTAGATCTTGGCTGGCAACGTGGTGGTATTGGAGAACTCCAGGGTCACATGGCCTTCCCACTCGGGCTCCAGCGGCGTCACGTTAACGATGATGCCGCAGCGCGCGTAGGTGCTTTTACCCAGGCAGATGGTCAGCACGTCACGGGGAATACGGAAGAATTCCACGGTGCGCGCCAGGGCAAAGGAGTTTGGCGGAATGATGCACACGTCGCTCTTGACGTCGACGAAGCTCTTTTCGTCGAAGTTTTTCGGATCGACGATGGCCGAGTTGATGTTGGTGAACACCTTGAATTCATCGGCGCAACGCACGTCGTAGCCGTAGCTGGATACACCGTAGGAAATCACGGGAGCCGCGCCTTCGCCACGGATCTGGCGCTCAACGAAGGGCTCGATCATGCCGTGCTCTTGCGCCATGCGGCGAATCCACTTGTCCGATTTGATGCTCATGGCGGGTGTCCTGAATAGCGAGGTGGAAAAATTCTGTTGGGCATCTTACCGGGGCCGGCCGTGGGGTTCAAAGGGCGTGGGGTTTTTCTTGATGAATGCGCTGCCTGCTATAAGGCGCAGCCAGTCGGGCCGGGCCCCGCGCTACGGCGCTGGACGACTGTAAATACCACCGCCAGTCACGAAAATAGAGAAACCTTCGGAAATACCATTGGCACGTTCCGGAAAAAGGGTTAAGGTGGCGCCACTGTGCTGCTTGTGTCACTGAGAATCTCTACACGATATGTTGAATTTCGATCCAACCATCTCCAAGAATTTTTCCTGCTCTTTGCACTCAGTCTCGGCCAGGGCTTTTCCTGAGTCGCAGTTAACTTTGTCCAAGGAGATACACCATGTCTAATCGCCAAACTGGTACCGTTAAGTGGTTCAACGATGAAAAAGGCTTCGGCTTCATCACTCCACAATCCGGTGACGACCTGTTCGTTCACTTCAAAGCTATCCAATCCGACGGCTTCAAAAGCCTGAAAGAAGGCCAACAGGTTTCTTTCATCGCTACCCGCGGTCAGAAAGGCATGCAAGCTGAAGAAGTTCAAGTTATCTAACTTGTACTGACTTAGTCGAAAAAACCCCGCCCTTAAAAGCGGGGTTTTTTTATGCCTGGGATTTGACTCTACGCCAATAGAATTCCTGGCACAAAAAAATGTGGGAGTGAGCTGTATGTGGAAGCTGGCTTGCCTGCGCTAGCATCGACTCGGTGTAACTGATGAACCGAGGTGATGCTAGCGCAGGCAAGCCAGCGTCCACACACGCCTACTCCCACATTTCGTATAGCGTCTTTACTGGAACAACGACTCACTCGACAAGCCATTCTTCTCGAGGATCTCACGCAAGCGCTTGAGGCCCTCTACCTGGATCTGCCGCACCCGCTCACGGGTCAGGCCAATTTCCAGGCCTACATCCTCCAGGGTGCTGCTCTCATGGCCACGCAGGCCGAAGCGGCGAATCACCACTTCACGCTGCTTATCCGTGAGCTCAGACAGCCACTGGTCAATGCTTTGGGAAAGATCATCGTCCTGCAACAGCTCGCAAGGATCCGTCGGGCGATCATCCGTAAGGGTGTCCAGCAGGGTTTTATCCGAATCCGGACCCAGCGAGACATCGACCGAAGACACGCGCTCATTCAAGCCAAGCATGCGCTTGACCTCCCCTACCGGTTTTTCCAGCAGGTTGGCGATCTCTTCAGGCGAAGGTTCATGATCGAGTTTTTGTGTGAGCTCTCGCGCTGCCCGCAGGTAGACGTTGAGCTCTTTGACCACATGGATCGGCAACCGGATCGTGCGGGTCTGATTCATGATCGCCCGTTCGATGGTCTGGCGGATCCACCAGGTGGCATAGGTTGAAAAGCGGAAGCCCCGCTCAGGGTCGAACTTCTCCACCGCCCGGATCAAGCCCAGGTTGCCCTCTTCGATCAGGTCCAACAGGGACAGACCACGATTGACATAACGCCGGGCGATTTTAACCACCAGCCGCAGGTTACTTTCAATCATGCGCTTACGCCCGGCCGGATCGCCCTTTTGCGACAAGCGCGCAAAATGGACTTCTTCTTCGGGCGTCAGCAGAGGGGAAAAGCCGATCTCATTGAGGTACAGCTGCGTTGCGTCGAGCGCCCGCGTGTAGTCAATGTACTTGTGTTGCTTTAACGCGGTGGAGTTCTTGGATTTGGTGCGAACTGAAGGTGTAGCAGACCCTTCATCATTCGACATCGATTCCTTATCGGTGAGTATCTCAATAGCGAGATCCTCATCGTCGATGTCAAACTCCGGCGCTTCTTTACTGAGAGCCATTGTTATAGTCCTTTGGTGAGTTCGACCTCAAGCTCAAGCGACGCCTATATCCTTGGCAACGCTGGAGCCTGTTCCTTCTACGTGAGGGAACAGGCTGTGCAACACATCAACGACGGGGTAGGAATTGCAGCGGATCTACAGGTTTCCCTTGGCGGCGAATCTCAAAGTGCAGTTTCACCCGGTCTGTACCAGTTGACCCCATTTCGGCAATTGTCTGTCCGACTTTGACCTGCTGCCCCTCCCGAACCAACAGCCTACGGTTGTGGCCGTAAGCACTGACGTAGGTATCGCTGTGTTTGATGATGACCAGCTCGCCGTAGCCCCGTAAACCACTCCCGGCGTAAACCACTGTCCCATCAGACGCAGCTAAAACAGGCTGTCCCAAATCCCCGGCGATATCAATGCCTTTATTCAAACTACCGTTTGAAGAGAATTTTCCAATCAATACACCGTTTGAAGGCCATCCCCAGCCGGTCGGAGCCGGCCCGGCAGGCGGCAACGGCGCGGGTGCCGGCTTGCTCGCAACCGTAGACGTGGCGGTGCCTGCAGGTCGGGTGATGACGGTCCTTCTGCTCGAGGACGACGGCGAAGATCCGGAATTTGTCACAACTGCCGTAGGGGTTGAGCCCGTGCGGCCATCGAAGCGGATGGTTTGCCCGGGATGGATCGTATAGGGCACAGGAATATTGTTACGCGCTGCGAGTGCCTTGTAATCCCACCCATAACGGAAGGCGATCGAGAACATCGTGTCCCCCTTTCGCACTACATATTGCCCGGTGGTGACCGTCGGCTTTTGCGGCGCGGCGCTGTTTCGGTCGACAACCCGCGCACCGCTGGATGGGGAGCTTGAGCAACCCACCAACAAGGAACTCAAGACAAGGCCAAGCACCAGTCGCTGAAAGCTTGTTTTACTCATACGCTGCGCAAGACCTGTGAGACTCACCCGCCGCTCCCTTTGTGGTGGCTGAACATGAACGCCTGTATCAGGCTTGAAATATGACGCAAGTATAACTGGGCATTGGCGTTTTTACCGGCACACGACTGAAACGAAAAATTCATGATGTTTAATCACGGCTTCCAATCACGTTGACTCTATAAGCCCGGCTGTAAGACACATCCCCACCCACAGAATTCACTGTTTGCGAATAAATGATCAGGCCAGCGGGCCATTGAGCAACGGCACGAAGCGCACAGCGCCGAGCACATGCCGGGAAAAGCCTTCGTCCTCTCGGATAATGAGCATCAATTGTTGCACTTCGCCGGAGCCCACCGGGATGACCAACCGCCCGCCAGGCGCCAGTTGATCGAGCAACGCTTGCGGCACGTCGGTCGCGACAGCCGTGACGATAATGCCGTTATAGGGCGCCAGCGCAGGCCAGCCTTCCCAACCATCGCCCCAACGGAACACCACGTTGCGCAGGTTGAGCTCCACCAGGCGCTCCTTGGCGCGATCCTGCAGGACCTTGATGCGCTCCACCGAGAACACCCGCTCCACCAGTTGCGAGAGCACGGCAGTCTGGTAACCCGAACCGGTGCCGATCTCCAGCACCTTGTCCAACGGCCCGGCCGCCAACAGCAGTTCGCTCATGCGCGCGACCATATACGGCTGTGAGATGGTCTGGTTGTGGCCAATCGGCAATGCGGTGTCTTCATAGGCGCGATGGGCCAGGGCCTCATCGACAAACAGGTGCCGCGGCGTGCGCCGGATAACTTCCAGCACCTGGGCGTTGGACAGGCCTTCTTCATACAGGCGCTGGATCAAACGCTCGCGGGTACGCTGGGAGGTCATCCCGATGCCACGACGCAACAGGTCGTCTTGTTCACGCGCCATCAACGCAGCCCCTCGAGCCAGCCATCCAGACTACTGAAGGCATCACTGAAGGTGCGATCAAGCTGCAACGGGGTAATCGAAACATAACCTTGCATCACCGCATGAAAGTCCGTGCCCGGCCCACCGTCCTCGGCGTCGCCCGCTGCGGCGATCCAATAGCCTTCCTTGCCACGCGGGTCGACCACTTTCAATGGCGCCGCCGCCCGGGCGCGATGGCCCAGGCGCGTCAGCTGGATGCCGCGAATATGGTCGAGGGGCAAATTGGGAATATTGACGTTGAGTACCGTACGCGGCGGCAAGTCCAGGGAGCCGTGGGCTTGCACCAGCTTGCGCGCGAAGTACGCCGCCGTCGCCAGGTTATCCAGTTGCCGTGAAGCAAACGAAAATGCGAATGAGGTACGGCCCAGGAATCGCCCCTCAAGGGCCGCCGCCACGGTGCCGGAGTACAACACGTCGTCGCCCAGGTTGGCGCCGAGGTTGATACCCGAGACCACCAGGTCAGGCTCCTGCTCCAACAAACTGTTGATTGCCAGGTGCACGCAATCGGTCGGAGTGCCGTTCACACTGATAAAGCCATTAGCCAGAACGTGCGGGTGCAACGGACGATCGAGCGTCAGCGAACTGCTGGCGCCGCTCTTGTCCTGGTCCGGGGCAACCACCACGCACTCGGCGTAATCTTCCAGCGCTGCATAAAGCGCGGCAAGACCGGGTGCGGTGGCACCGTCATCGTTTGATATCAGAATACGCATGGGTTGTCCGTCGGCCCCACCGGCACCAGATCAACAAGCTCGCGCACCAACACAGTGGCGAAGCATCCGGCCGGCAGGACGAATTCCAATTGCAGAATGTCAGGACCGGGATAATGCCACGTCAACCCGCCAATGGGCAGTCGAAGAATGCGACGTTCCTGGCTCATGCCGGCATTCACCAGCCAATCGCGCAGGTCGGCTTCACTGGCGGCAACCGCCTGTTCCAGCGCATGGGTTGCACCGCTCGCCGGCGAATCACCCTCGCCCCACTGCGGCCCGGTCGGGTGCAGGTCCAGAATTGCCAGGCGCGGGTCGCTGCATTCAGCCTCCCCCGCCGGAAAAAAACTGCGGCTGTCGGTAAACGCGAGCAAATCGCCGACCTGGGCACGCTGCCAGGAGCCGTCAGCGACACGTGCTGCCAACACTTTGTTAAACAGAAAGCTACGCGCGGTGGACAGCAACCGCGAACGCACATTGCGCTGCTCAGGCAACGCCTTGCGCGCCGCCCACGCACGCGCGTCCACCACGTTGCCACCGTTGTGGCCAAACCGCTGGGTACCGAAATAATTAGGAATGCCATGCTGGGCAATCAGTTGCAAACGCGCGTCGATCGCGGCGGTGTCGCCGGCCAGTTGGGTGAGGCGCAGGGTAAAGCCGTTGGCCGAATGCGCACCGCGTTGCAGCTTGCGTTTGTGGCGGGCGATTTTAAGGATCTTGAGGGTGTCGTTTTCCGCACCGCTCATGTCCGGGTCGGCCTTGCCTGGCAGTTGCACGCTGAACCACTGGCGGGTCAACGCCTGGCGATCCTTGAGGCCGGCATAGCTGACGGTGCGCAAGGGCACGCCAGCAGCCTTGGCGATTCGCCGTGCAGCTTCTTCGGTATTCAGGCCACGCTTTTCGACCCACAGCCACAGGTGCTCACCGTCGCCGGTCAGCGGGATATCGAGCACTTCGTCGACCTGGAAATCTTCCGCCGTAGCCTTCAGGACTGCGCTGCCCAGCGCCTCGCCGTAGGCCCGCGGGCCCAACAGTTCCAGGTCGTTCATGCGCGCAGCAACAAGGCGACGGAGTGCACCGCAATGCCCTCTTCACGACCGGTAAACCCGAGCTTTTCGGTGGTGGTGGCTTTCACGTTCACTTGATCCAATTCAATTTGCAGGTCCATGGCAATCAGCGCGCGCATCGATTCGATGTGCGGGGCCATTTTCGGCGCCTGGGCCACGATGGTGTTATCGACGTTGCCGACTTTCCAGCCCTTGGCGTGGATCAGGCCAACCACATGGCGCAGCAACACACGGCTGTCCGCGCCCTTGAAAGAAGGGTCGGTGTCCGGAAAGTGCTTGCCGATATCCCCCAACGCGGCCGCGCCGAGCAAAGCATCGCTCAAGGCATGCAGCACTACGTCGCCGTCGGAATGAGCCAGCAACCCATGGTGGTGTGCAATGCGCACGCCGCCCAGGGTGATGAAATCGCCTTCAGCGAAACGGTGCACATCGTAGCCGTGGCCAATACGCATAAAAAAACGCCCCGATTTAATTCAGGGCGTGATTCTACCTACTTTTGCCTCACATTAACCGAGCAAAGCACGACCATGGTGTCGCAAATGGTCTTCGATGAAGCTGGCGATGAAGAAGTAGCTGTGGTCATAACCCGGCTGCAGGCGCAGTTCGAGTGGATGGTTGGCCGCCTTGGCCGCCTGCTGCAACGCTTCAGGCTTGAGTTGCACGGCCAGGAAATCATCGCGATCCCCCTGATCGACCAACAGAGGCAGCTTTTCCGAGGCTTCGCTGATCAGCACGCAGGCATCCCATTCACGCCATTTGGAGCGTTCTTCGCCCAAATAACGGGAAAAGGCTTTCTGGCCCCACGGGCAGTCCATCGGGTTGTTGATCGGCGAAAATGCCGACACCGATTGGTAACGACCTGGGTTGCGCAAGGCACACACCAACGCACCATGACCGCCCATGGAATGGCCGCTGATGCCGCGCTTATCCGACGCGGGGAAATGCGCTTCAACCAACGCCGGCAATTCCTGCACCACGTAGTCATGCATCCGATAGTGCTTGGCCCAAGGTTCCTGGGTGGCATTCAGGTAGAAACCCGCCCCCAGGCCGAAATCCCAAGCGTTATCCGGATCGTCCGGCACACCTGGCCCGCGCGGGCTGGTGTCCGGTGCGACGATGATCAACCCCAGTTCGGCGGCCATCCGATGGGCGCCGGCCTTCTGCATGAAGTTCTCGTCGGTGCAGGTCAACCCGGACAGCCAGTACAGCACCGGTAACGTGCCACCCTGCTCTGCTTGCGGCGGCAGGTAGACGGCAAACGTCATATCGCAACCGAGCACATCGGAATGATGCTTGTAGCGTTTATGCCAGCCGCCGAAGCTCTTCTGGCACGACAGGTTTTCCAGACTCATGGCCGACCTCAGAAGTGGATGACGGTACGAATGCTCTTGCCTTCATGCATCAGATCAAACGCTTTGTTGATGTCTTCCAGGCCCATGGTGTGGGTGATGAACGTGTCCAGCGGGATCTCGCCGGTCTGGGCCATTTCCACGTAGCTTGGCAATTCAGTACGACCGCGCACGCCGCCGAACGCCGAACCGCGCCAGACGCGACCGGTCACCAGCTGGAATGGGCGAGTGGCGATTTCCTGGCCGGCGCCGGCAACACCGATGATCACCGACTCGCCCCAGCCTTTGTGGCAGCACTCGAGCGCGGCGCGCATCAGTTGCACATTGCCGATGCACTCGAAGGAAAAGTCCACGCCGCCGTCGGTCAAGTCGACAATTACGTCCTGAATTGGGCGGTCGTAGTCTTTCGGGTTGATGCAGTCGGTGGCGCCCAGTTGCTTGGCAATTTCGAACTTGGCCGGGTTGATGTCAATGGCGATGATGCGGCCGGCCTTGGCTTTGACCGCGCCGATCACTGCCGACAGGCCGATGCCGCCCAGACCGAAGATCGCCACGGTGTCGCCAGGCTTGACCTTGGCCGTGTTGATCACGGCACCGATGCCGGTGGTGACGCCGCAACCCAGCAGGCAGACCTTTTCCAGCGGCGCTTCTTTAGGAATCTTGGCCACGGAGATTTCCGGCAACACGGTGTACTCGGAGAAGGTCGAGGTGCCCATGTAGTGGAAAATCGGCTGCCCCTTGTAGGAGAAGCGCGTGGTGCCATCGGGCATCAGGCCTTTGCCTTGGGTGGAGCGGATGGCCTGGCACAGGTTGGTCTTGCCCGACAGGCAGAATTTGCACTTGCCACATTCCGGGGTGTACAGCGGGATCACGTGGTCACCGACAGCAACCGAGGTCACGCCCTCACCGATCGCTTCAACCACCGCACCGCCTTCATGGCCAAGGATCGACGGGAAAATGCCTTCCGGGTCGGCGCCCGACAAGGTGTAGGCGTCGGTATGGCACACGCCGGACGCGACCACCCGCAACAGCACCTCGCCAGCCTTGGGCATGGCGACATCCACTTCAACAATCTCAAGGGGCTTTTTCGCTTCGAAGGCTACGGCAGCGCGGGACTTGATCATCCGTGTTTCTCCAGGGAGTTAAAAACTGAGGCAGTGAGTGTAAAACATGGCTGACTGATTAATAATCCGGGCAAAAGCAAAACTTTATTGCTGTACAGGGACAATCAACATGTTGGAAAACCGCTGGGAAGGCATCGATGAGTTTGTCGCCGTGGCTGAATGCAGCCAATTCACCGCGGCGGCCGAACGGCTGGGCGTGTCTTCATCGCATATCAGCCGGCAGGTAGCGCGCTTGGAAGAGCGGTTGCAAACCCGCTTGCTGTATCGAAGTACGCGCAAGGTAACGCTGACCGAAGCCGGCCAGACCTTCCTGCAACATTGCCAGCGCTTACAAGATGGTCGTGAAGAAGCCTTACGCGCGGTGGGCGACCTCACCAGCGAACCCAAGGGCATGTTGCGCATGACCTGTGCGGTGGCGTACGGCGAGCGCTTTATCGTGCCGCTGGTCACGCGATTCATGGGGCTGTATCCGCAATTGCGCGTGGACATCGAGCTGAGCAATCGCCAGTTGGACCTGGTGCATGAAGGCCTGGACCTGGCGATCCGGCTGGGCCGCCTGCAAGACTCGCGCATGGTTGCCAGTCGCCTGGCCCCTCGACGCATGTACCTGTGCGCGTCGCCGTCCTACTTGGCTCGGTACGGTCGGCCACATAGTTTGTCGGAATTAAGTCGGCATAACTGCCTGATCGGCAGCTCGGACATTTGGCAACTGGCGCAGGATGGGCGGGAATTTTCCCAACGGGTGCAGGGAAACTGGCGTTGCAACAGTGGGCAAGCGGTATTGGATGCAGCGCTGCAAGGGGTGGGGTTGTGCCAACTGCCGGATTATTACGTGCTGGAGCATTTGCACAGTGGCGCGCTGGTGTCGCTGCTGGAGGCGCATCAGCCACCGAATACGGCGGTGTGGGCGCTGTATCCGCAGCAACGGCATTTGTCGCCGAAGGTCAGGAAGCTGGTGGATTTTTTGAAGGAGGGGTTGGCTGAACGGCCGGAGTACAGCGCGTAATTTAGGGCGACTGTTCGGGCCTCATCGCGGGCAAGCCCGACTCCCACAGAGAATTGCATTTCAACTGTGGGAGCTGGCTTGCCTGCGATGAAGTCGACACGGTGTCACTGACTATCTGCGGTTTGCCCACCGCAGCCGGAGCCATTCCAGATCTTCCGGGCGGGTGACCTTGATATTGTCCGCGCGCCCTTCGATCAGGCGCGGCGCCTGGCCCGACCATTCCATGGCCGAGGCTTCGTCGGTGATCACTGCGTCTGCCACCAGGCTGTCGGCCAGGGCGCGATGCAAGGCACCCAGGCGGAACATCTGCGGCGTATACGCCTGCCAGATCAGGCTGCGATCGACGGTTTCCACCACACGGCCGTGCTTGTCGATACGCTTGAGGGTGTCGCGCGCCGGCACGGCGAGCAAGCCGCCGACCGGATCATCGGCGAGTTCCGCCAACAACGTGTCGAGGTCATCACGGCTCAGGTTAGGGCGCGCGGCGTCGTGCACCAGCACCCAGTCGTCATCGCTGGCGCCAAGCGCATTGAGTTGCAGCAACGCATTGAGTACTGAACCCGAGCGCTCGTCGCCGCCGTCCGCACGCACAATGCGAGGGTCGCTGGCACACGACAGGCTTGGCCAATAGGGGTCATCTACAGCAAGACTGACCACCAGCCCCTTGAGGCCAGGATGATCGAGAAAACAGCCGAGGCTGTGTTCGAGAATAGTGCGCCCGCCCAGTTGCAAGTACTGCTTGGGACGGTCCGCGGCCATACGGGCACCAACGCCCGCGGCAGGAATCACGGCCCAGAAGGCCGGTAACGACGGGTTCATTGGGCCAACTGGTAGAGGGTTTCGCCCTCCTTGACCATGCCCAACTCATGACGAGCCCGTTCTTCAACGGTCTCCATCCCTTTTTTCAGCTCAAGCACTTCGGCATCGAGGACGCGATTGCGCTCCAGCAGGATTTCGTTTTCGGCGTGCTGGTCGGCAATTTGCTGAGTCAGCTCTTTCACCTGCGCAAAGCTGCCATTACCGACCCATAGGCGGTACTGCAGGCCAGCCAGCAATAAGAGCAAGACGAGGAACAACCAATTGGGACTGCGCATCGAAATCCGGGTATCCAGTAAAAAAAGACAGCCATGCAAAACTTTTGAAGCAACTGATAGCACGAAGCCTGGATGAACCAGGCTTGTGCTTGATAGCCCTCAGATTAGCGTCGAAATTCACACTGTCGTGTTATTTCCGACGCAACCCGTCGACTTTTTACCATTTAACACTCAGCCGCGAAACTCGCTGCGACCGTTGTATTTGGCTTTACCTGCCAGTTGCTCTTCGATACGCAGCAATTGGTTGTACTTGGACACGCGGTCGGAACGGCACAGGGAGCCGGTCTTGATCTGGCCGGCCGAAGTGCCCACCGCCAGGTCGGCAATGGTCGAATCTTCGGTTTCGCCGGAGCGGTGCGAGATCACGGCGGTGTAGCCCGCGGCCTTGGCCATCTGGATGGCTTCCAGGGTTTCGGTCAGGGTGCCGATCTGGTTGAACTTGATCAGGATCGAGTTGGCGATCTGCTTGTCGATGCCTTCTTTGAGGATCTTGGTGTTGGTCACGAACAGGTCGTCGCCGACCAGTTGGATTTTCTCGCCGATCTTGTCGGTGAGGACTTTCCAGCCCGCCCAGTCGGACTCGTCCAGGCCATCTTCGATCGAGATGATCGGGTAGCGCTCGGTCAGGCCTTTGAGGTAGTCAGCAAAACCTTCGGAGGTGAACACGTGGCCTTCGCCGGACAGGTTGTATTTACCGTCCTCGTAGAACTCGCTGGCGGCGCAGTCCAGAGCCAGGGTCACGTCGGTGCCCAGCTTGTAGCCCGCGTTGGCCACGGCTTCGGAGATCACTTTCAGTGCATCTTCGTTGGACGCCAGGTTCGGGGCAAAACCACCCTCGTCACCCACCGCGGTGCTCAGGCCACGGGCCTTCAACACAGCTTTGAGGTGATGGAAAATCTCGGTGCCCATGCGCAGGCCTTCGGAGAAGGTCTTGGCGCCAACCGGCTGCACCATGAATTCCTGGATGTCGACGTTGTTATCAGCGTGCTCGCCGCCGTTGATGATGTTCATCATCGGCACCGGCATCGAGTACACACCCGGCGTGCCGTTCAGGTTGGCGATGTGGGCGTACAGCGGCAGGTCCTGGTCCTGGGCGGCGGCCTTGGCAGCGGCCAGGGACACGGCGAGGATGGCGTTGGCGCCCAGGCTGCCCTTGTTTTCAGTGCCGTCGAGCTTGATCATCGCGTGGTCCAGGGCTTTCTGGTCCAGCGGGTCCTTGCCCAGCAACAGGTCACGGATCGGGCCGTTGATGTTGGCTACAGCCTTGAGTACACCTTTGCCCAGGTAACGGCTCTTGTCGCCATCACGCAGTTCCAGCGCTTCGCGCGAACCGGTAGAAGCACCGGACGGCGCGCAGGCGCTGCCGATGATGCCGTTATCGAGAAGCACGTCGGCTTCGACGGTGGGGTTGCCACGGGAGTCGAGAACTTCACGACCTTTGATGTCGACGATTTTTGCCATTGTTGTAAACACTCCAAAGTTGACGAAAACGACGCAGCTGAAGGAAATCTTTTGACCGACCGCAAGGGTGGAACAACGGGGCAGGCTTGCAGGCGACAAGGCTCAGGCCCGCAGGCCTGAGCGTAAAGCGAGGGAAAGTCTACCGGAGAAATGCCGCTTACGCGGTCTCTACCGTCGGAAAACTCTTGACCAGTTCGTCCAACTGCTTGAGCTGGGCCAGGAATGGCTCCAGCTTGTCCAGGCGCAGGGCGCACGGACCGTCGCATTTGGCGTTGTCCGGGTCCGGGTGGGCTTCCAGGAACAGGCCCGCCAAAGACTGGCTGATGCCGGCCTTGGCCAGGTCCAGTACCTGGGCACGCCGCCCGCCAGCGGAGTCGGCACGACCACCGGGCATTTGCAGCGCGTGGGTCACGTCGAAAAACACCGGGTACTCGAACTGTTTCATGATGCCGAAACCGAGCATATCCACCACGAGGTTGTTGTAGCCGAAGCTCGAACCGCGCTCGCAGAGGATCAACTGGTCGTTACCCGCTTCCACGCACTTGTTCAGGATATGTTTCATTTCCTGAGGCGCGAGGAACTGGGCTTTCTTGATGTTGATCACAGCGCCGGTCTTGGCCATGGCGACCACGAGGTCGGTCTGGCGCGACAGGAAGGCCGGCAGCTGGATGATGTCGCACACCTCGGCGACCACGGCAGCCTGTTCAGGCTCGTGGACGTCGGTGATGATCGGCACGCCGAAGGCTTGCTTGATGTCCTGGAAGATCCGCATGCCTTCTTCAAGGCCTGGGCCGCGATAGGAGGTCACGGACGAACGGTTGGCCTTGTCGAAGCTGGCCTTGAACACGTAGGGGATACCGAGTTTCTCGGTGACCTTGACGTACTCTTCACAGACCTGCATCGCCATGTCGCGGCTTTCCAGCACGTTCATGCCGCCGAACAGCACCATGGGCTTGTCGTTGGCAATCTCGATGTCGCCTACGCGAATGATCTTCTGGGCCATCAGGTTCACGCCTTCTTCTGATGTTGCGTCAGTGCTGCTTTAACGAAACCGGTGAACAACGGGTGACCGTCGCGCGGGGTCGAGGTGAACTCAGGGTGGAACTGGCACGCCACGAACCACGGATGATCCGGCGCCTCGACCACTTCAACCAGCTTGCCATCACCGGAGCGACCGGAGATCTTCAGGCCGGCTTCTTTGATCTGCGGCAGCAGGTTGTTGTTCACTTCGTAGCGGTGACGGTGACGCTCGACGATCACATCCTTGCCGTAGCAATCGTGGACCAGCGAGCCCGGCTCCAGCAGGCAGTCTTGCGCGCCAAGGCGCATGGTGCCGCCCAGGTCGGAGCTTTCGGTACGGGTCTCAACGGCGCCGGTGGCATCTTCCCACTCGGTGATCAGGCCGACGACCGGGTGGCCGCTGGCGTGATCGAACTCGGTGGAGTTGGCGTCTTTCCAGCCCAGCACGTTGCGAGCGAATTCGATAACGGCCACTTGCATGCCCAGGCAGATGCCCAGGTACGGCACCTTGTTTTCACGAGCGTACTGCACAGCGGTGATCTTGCCTTCCACGCCACGCAGGCCGAAACCGCCGGGAACGAGGATCGCGTCAACGCCTTCGAGCAGTGCGGTGCCCTGGTTCTCGATGTCTTCGGAATCGATGTAGCGCAGGTTGACCTTGGTACGGTTGCTGATACCGGCGTGGCTCATCGCTTCGATCAGCGACTTGTACGCGTCCAGCAGTTCCATGTACTTGCCGACCATGGCGATGGTGACTTCGTGCTCAGGGTTGAGCTTGGCATCAACCACGGCTTCCCACTCGGACAGGTCCGCACCGTTGCACTGCAGGCCGAAACGCTCGACCACAAAATCATCCAGACCTTGCGAATGCAGGATGCCCGGGATCTTGTAGATGGTGTCGGCGTCTTCCAGGGCAATCACCGCACGCTCTTCAACGTTGGTGAACTGCGCGATCTTGCGACGCGAGGAAATGTCGATCGGGTGATCGGAGCGGCACACCAGCACGTCCGGCTGCAGGCCGATGGAACGCAGTTCCTTGACCGA
Source organism: Pseudomonas fluorescens (assembly GCF_900215245.1). Lineage (GTDB taxonomy): Bacteria > Pseudomonadota > Gammaproteobacteria > Pseudomonadales > Pseudomonadaceae > Aquipseudomonas > Aquipseudomonas fluorescens. The sequence continues at coordinate 3,765,729 of NZ_LT907842.1, read as the reverse complement.
GTGCTGGGTTGGCTTGGTTTTGGTTTCGCCCGCGGTAGCGATGTACGGCACCAGTGTCAGGTGCATCAGCATCGCGCGCTTGGCGCCGACTTCGAAACGCAACTGGCGGATGGCTTCGAGGAACGGCTGGGATTCGATGTCACCTACGGTGCCACCGATCTCGACCATCGCCACGTCGGCATCGCCTGCACCCTTGATGATGCGGCGCTTGATTTCGTCGGTGATGTGCGGGATCACCTGGATGGTTGCACCCAGGTAGTCACCACGGCGCTCCTTGCGCAGCACGTGCTCGTAGACACGGCCGGTGGTGAAGTTGTTGTTCTGGGTCATGGTCGTGCGGATGAACCGCTCGTAGTGGCCCAGGTCCAGGTCGGTCTCGGCGCCGTCGTGTGTGACGAACACTTCACCGTGCTGGAACGGGCTCATGGTGCCCGGGTCAACGTTGATGTACGGGTCCAGCTTGAGCATGGTGACCTTAAGTCCCCGCGCCTCCAGGATGGCCGCCAATGAAGCGGAGGCAATGCCTTTCCCCAATGAAGAAACAACACCGCCCGTGACGAATATGTAGCGCGTCATGAAAAACCCTAGAAGTCTGCGTTAAAGCGGTCCGAGCCGCCGGGGAAAGCGAAGGAAGGCCGAAGCCCCCGATCACCTGCATTAATCACAGTGCACCTTTCAAAAAAACCGCCGCGTTGTGACAGACCAGCAATGAAACACCGGTACGTTGATCGCTACACATTTTTTGGAATCGCCCAGCAAAGACTGCTTGGTAATCGGCAACTCCTGCAATTCAGTCGAATCCACAGAAGTTGTATCAAGAAGGGAGCGTAGTCTACCGGAAAGGCTCTATCAGCTCAAACCTTGATCGCACGTCTGTGGCATCCAATGTAATTGCCAGTCGCCCGGCGATGTCACCCCTAACCCCGCAAGGCTGGGGACAGCCAGCAATTGTTCACCCTGATAGAGCAGCGGCAATCTGCCACGCATGAAGCCCGGCAGCCCACATTCGTTAAGCAAACGCTTCAGGTCACGCCGGCCTCGGCCCGGCACGTCAATGATTTCGCCGCCCTGGCGGTAACGGATCACCAATGGCCCTGCAGGGGCCTTGCCGACAAATCTCAGCTGGCCATTGCCGGGTAACTCTAGAGGGTTTTGCGGCTGCGACCAGCTCACTGACGCGTCGGAAAATTCCGACCAAGTGGAAGGCAGCCACCAAATGCGCTCGCCACAACGGTGCAACTGGCCGTCGGCCAGGCCCCACTGTGGTTGCGCGTCGGCCTTGGCGTCGCGCAGGGAATACCAACTGGCCCAGTGGTCGCTGTCGGGTAACCGAGTAAGAGGGTTGAGCCAATGGCGCAGGGCATTGCTCTGACGGGCATCGGAAAGCTCGCGTAACGGCGCAAGGGCCAACGACGGCAAGCACAACCAGGGAAATGCCGAGGGTTGGTCGGCGGCTCGCAGGTCCATCAATGCCAATTCGTCCAACAGACCCTGGGCTTCGCTGAGGTGTTCGGCAGTGCGGGCCAGGCTTGCGACAGCTTGAGGCCAACGCTCCGCCAGCACCGGGACGACACGATGGCGCAGGTAATTGCGGGAAAACCGCGAATCGGCGTTGGAAGGGTCTTGGATCCACGTCAACTGGTGTTGCTGGGCGTAGGCCTCCAACTCAGCACGCGAGGCATCCAGCAATGGTCGCACCAAGTGTCCATCCGCCAACGGGCGATGCACGGGCATTGCCGCCAACCCGCGCACGCCCGCCCCGCGCAACAGGCGAAACAGCAGGGTTTCGGCTTGGTCATCACGATGCTGGCCGGTGAGCATCACCTGCCCTGCCCCGGTCACCTCGGCAAACGCCCGGTAGCGCGCATCACGCGCCGCCCGCTCAAGGCTGGCACCCGACTGAACGTGCACATGCGCCACCCGCAAGGGCACGCCCAGCTCGTCACATACGGCTTGGCAATGACTTGGCCAGGCATCGGCGGCAGCTTGCAGGCCATGGTGGATATGGATGGCGCTGAGAGGCGGCAGGGTTTCGGTGTTTGCCAGGGAGGCGAGGAGGTGCAGCAGGACGGTTGAATCAAGCCCACCGGAGAATGCGATATGCCAGGCCGGGGCGTTGCGCCAGGGCGCAAGGTTTTGCAGGAGTTTGGCGGGTAAGGTAGGGCTCATCAAAAATACCGGCGCAGAACTGGAATACGGCAGCCAAGCATACACACAGCAAATGTGGGAGCGGGCTTGCTCGCGAAGGCGGTGTGTCAGTCACTGAATAGGTCGACTGATACAGCGCATTCGCGAGCAAGCCCGCTCCCACATTCGTACGGCTTTGCCTGTCAGATCAGTGCCTGATCAGAGACCGTAGCTCATCAGGCGCTCATAACGACGGGCCAGCAGTGCCTCGTTATCCAGCTTCTTGAGCATCGCCAGTTGCGAGCCCAGCTCGGCGCGGATGGTCGCCGCAGCGGCAGCCGGGTCACGGTGGGCGCCGCCCAATGGCTCGGCGATAACCTTATCAACGATGCCCAGGCCTTTGAGGCGATCGGCGGTGATACCCATGGCTTCGGCAGCGTCCGGCGCCTTTTCGGCGGTTTTCCACAGGATCGAAGCGCAACCTTCCGGCGAGATCACCGCGTAGGTCGAATATTGCAGCATGTTCAACTGGTCGCAAACCCCGATGGCCAGCGCACCGCCGGAACCACCTTCACCAATCACGGTGGCGATGATCGGGGTTTTCAGGCGGGCCATCACGCGCAGGTTCCAGGCGATCGCTTCGCTCTGGTTACGCTCTTCGGCGTCGATACCTGGGTAGGCACCCGGGGTGTCGATGAAGGTCAGGATCGGCATTTTGAAACGCTCGGCCATTTCCATCAGGCGGCAGGCCTTGCGGTAGCCTTCAGGGCGCGGCATGCCGAAGTTGCGGCGTACCTTTTCGCGCACTTCGCGGCCTTTCTGGTGACCGATCACCATCACCGGCTGGTCGTCCAGGCGAGCGATACCGCCCACGATGGCCGCGTCGTCGGAGAAGTGGCGGTCGCCGTGCAGCTCGTCGAACTCGGTGAAGATGTGCTGAATGTAGTCCAGGGTGTAGGGACGGCGCGGGTGGCGAGCCAGACGCGCGATCTGCCAGCTGGTCAGCTTGCCGAAGATGTCTTCGGTGAGCGTGCTGCTCTTGTCTTGCAGGCGAGCGATCTCATCGCCGATGTTCAGCGAATTGTCATTGCCGACCAGGCGCAGTTCTTCGATCTTGGCTTGCAGGTCAGCGATCGGCTGTTCGAAATCAAGAAAATTCGGGTTCATAAGCGTCCGTCTTGGGTCGACGGCCAAGGGGTGCCTGGCCAGCCGGTTGTCTATTCGCGCCCTACCTTAAGGGAGAGGCGCGTTTAGGTCGAGATTAAATGTTCAGTCGAGATCAGACGTATCTGACCGTCAACGGTATTGGAGGAAGACGTTGTCTCGCCCGAACTGGTCACGCAAAGCTTGAATCAAGCCATCAGCGGGATCAATTCGCCACGTCTCACCAAACTGCAGCATCGCCTTGGCGTCATTGCCGGTGTACTCCATGGTCACCGGGCACGCGCCGCGGTGGCGTTTGAGCAGGTCACCCAACCAGCGTAGCTGATCGCCTTTGAGCGCTTCGGTCTTGACCTTCAAACGCAGGCTTTCCGCCAAATTGGTACGTGCATCTTCCATGCTCATCACCCTTTTGATCCGCAGGCGCAGGCCGCCGGAGAAGTCATCGTTGCTGACCTCGCCTTCCACCACCACCATGGCATCGGTTTGCAACAACGACTGGGCGGAGTGGAAGGCATCGGCAAACAGCGACGCCTCGATCCGGCCCGAGCGGTCATCGAGAGTGATAAAGCCCATCTTGTCGCCCTTCTTATTTTTCATCACCCGCAGGGCGATGATCATGCCGGCGACGGTCTGGGTGTCACGCGCCGGTTTCAGGTCGATGATGCGCTGACGGGCGAAACGGCGAATTTCGCCTTCGTATTCGTCAATCGGGTGGCCGGTCAGGTAGAGGCCCAGCGTGTCTTTCTCACCCTTGAGCCGTTCCTTGAGGGTCAATTCCTTGGCCTTGCGGTGGTTGCCGTACACGTCCGCGTCTGCTTCGACGAACAACCCGCCAAACAGGTCGGCGTGGCCGCTGTCATGCGTGCGGGCAGTCTGTTCGGCCGCCTTGATCGCTTCTTCCATGGCGGTCAGCAGCACCGCACGGTTGCGGTCGATATTGGCCTGATACGCTTTCGGCTCATCATGGAAGTACGGGCCGAGACGATCGAGTGCGCCACTGCGGATCAAGCCATCGAGGGTGCGCTTGTTGATGCGCTTGAGGTCAACCCGCGCACAGAAATCGAACAGGTCCTTGAACGGCCCATCCTGGCGCGCCTCAGTGATTGCCTCCACCGGGCCTTCGCCCACCCCTTTGATCGCGCCCAAGCCGTAGATGATGCGGCCTTCGTCGTTCACCGTGAACTTGAACTCCGAGGCGTTCACGTCCGGCGCGTCGAGGCGCAGCTTCATCGTGCGCACTTCCTCGATCAAGGTCACGACCTTGTCGGTGTTGTGCATATCCGCCGAGAGTACTGCAGCCATGAACGGCGCTGGGTAGTGGGCTTTCAGCCACGCGGTCTGGTACGAAACCAGGCCGTAGGCGGCGGAGTGGGATTTGTTGAAGCCATAACCGGCGAATTTTTCCACCAGGTCGAAAATGTTACCGGCGAGGTCGGCGTCGATATTATTGGTGGCGCAACCTTCAATGAAACCGCCCCGTTGCTTGGCCATTTCCTCGGGTTTTTTCTTACCCATGGCGCGACGCAGCATGTCCGCACCCCCGAGGGTGTAACCGGCCATGACCTGGGCAATCTGCATCACCTGTTCCTGATACAGGATGATGCCGTAGGTCGGCGCCAGTACCGGCTTGAGGCCTTCGTACTGGTAGTCGGAGTGCGGATACGCCAGCTCGGCACGGCCGTGCTTACGGTTGATGAAGTCATCCACCATGCCCGATTGCAGCGGGCCTGGACGGAACAGCGCCACCAGTGCGATCAAGTCTTCCAGGCAGTCGGGCTTGAGCTTTTTAATCAGCTCTTTCATGCCGCGCGACTCAAGCTGGAATACCGCCGTGGTTTCGGCTTTTTGCAGCAACTGGTAGGTAGGCTTGTCGTCCAGCGGGATAAACGCGATATCCAGCGGTTCTTCGTTGACCTTGGCGCGCTCGCGGTTAATCGTCTTGAGCGCCCAGTCAATGATCGTCAGGGTGCGCAGACCGAGGAAGTCGAACTTCACCAGGCCGGCCGCCTCCACGTCATCCTTGTCGAACTGAGTGACCAGGCCGTCGCCTTCTTCATCGCAATAGATCGGCGAAAAGTCGGTCAGCTTGGTCGGCGCGATTACCACACCACCGGCGTGTTTACCGACGTTACGCACCACGCCTTCGAGTTTGCGCGCCATGTCCCAGATTTCAGCGGCTTCTTCATCGACCTTGATGAAGTCACGCAGGATTTCTTCCTGCTCGTAGGCTTTTTCGAGGGTCATGCCGACTTCGAACGGGATCATCTTCGACAGACGATCCGCCAGGCCGTAGGACTTGCCCTGTACTCGAGCCACGTCCCGGATCACCGCTTTCGCCGCCATCGAACCGAACGTGATGATCTGGCTCACGGCGTTGCGGCCGTACTTCTCAGCCACGTACTCAATCACACGGTCGCGACCGTCCATGCAGAAGTCGACGTCGAAGTCGGGCATGGAAACCCGTTCCGGGTTCAGGAACCGTTCGAACAGCAGGTCATATTCCAGCGGGTCGAGGTCGGTAATCTTTTGCACATAGGCCACCAGCGAGCCAGCACCCGACCCCCGGCCAGGACCTACCGGTACGCCGTTGCTTTTGGCCCACTGGATAAAGTCCATAACGATCAGGAAGTAACCGGGGAAGCCCATCTGGATGATGATATCCAGCTCGAAATTCAGCCGATCAACGTAGACCTGGCGCTTGGCGTCGTAGTCTTCGGTGGTGTCCTTGGGCAACAGAACGGATAGACGCTCCTCCAGGCCATCGAACGACACCTTGCGAAAGTACTCATCGATGGTCATGCCATCGGGAATGGGAAAGTTGGGCAGGAAGTGCTTGCCCAGCTTCACTTCGATGTTGCAGCGTTTGGCGATCTCGACGGAGTTTTCCAGGGCTTCGGGCAGGTCGCTGAACAACTCGGCCATTTCGTCGGCGCTTTTGAGGTATTGCTCCTCGCTGTAGTTCTTCGAACGACGCGGGTCATCCAGGGCCCGGCCTTCGCCGATGCACACGCGGGTTTCGTGAGCTTCGAAATCTTCCTTCTTGATAAAACGCACATCGTTGGTCGCGACCAGCGGCGCGCCCAGCTTGTCAGCCAGGGCCACGGCAGCGTGCAGGTGTTCTTCATCATTGGGGCGATTGGTGCGCTGGACTTCCAGATAAAAGCGGTCCGGGAACACCTGCATCCACTCGCGGGCCAGCACCTCGGCTTCCTGAGGGTTGCCGCCGAGCAACGCGATACCGATCTCACCCTCTTTGGCTGCCGAGAGCATGATCACGCCCTCGCTCGCTTCGGCCACCCACTCGCGCTCGATGATGATCGAGCCGTTACGCTGACCGTCGATAAAGCCACGGGAAATCAGCTCAGTGAGGTTGCGGTAACCCACGCCGTTCATCGCCAGCAGGCTGATGCGGCTCAGGGGGTTATCCGGGTCTTTGTTGGACAGCCACAGGTCGACGCCGCAAATTGGCTTGATGCCGGCACCCATGGCGTTCTTGTAGAACTTGACCAGGGAGCACATGTTGTTCTGATCGGTAACCGCGACCGCAGGCATATTCATGCCCACCAGGGTTTTGACCAGTGGTTTGATCCGTACCAGGCCGTCGACCAGGGAGTATTCAGTGTGCAGGCGTAGGTGAACGAATGAAGCCGGCATAGTGATCCTGTCTTAAACGTAGAAACAACAAAGCCCGGAAATCCGGCATTTAAAGCTACTGCGCTTTAAAGGCCGGATTGTACCGGGCCTTGGCAAAAACATCAGCCTCGCGACTAAACCTCGCTGAGGCTTTCCCGCGCCTCGTAAGCCAGGCGGACCGGGGCGAACGAGCGCCGATGGATCGGCGTCGGGCCCAGGCGCGCCAGGGCTTCCAGATGAACGGGCGTCGGGTAGCCTTTATGGCCTCCGATACCATAGCCGGGGTAGATCAATTCGAAAGCAGCCATTTCACGGTCACGGCTGACCTTGGCCAGGATCGACGCGGCGGCGATGGCCGGCACCTTGCTATCACCCTTGACCACGGCTTCTGATGGCATCGTCAATTTAGGGCAACGGTTGCCATCGATCATCGCCATTTTCGGGGTGATGTGCAGGCCTTCCACCGCGCGCTGCATGGCCAGCATGGTCGCATGGAGGATGTTCAACTCGTCGATCTCTTCGACTTCGGCACGGGCGATATGCCAGCTCAGCGCTTTTTCGCAAATCTCGTCGTAGAGCTTTTCACGCCGCGCCTCGGTGAGTTTTTTCGAGTCGTTGAGGCCGAGAATCGGGCGGTTCGGGTCGAGAATCACCGCCGCCGTCACGACGGCGCCACACAGCGGGCCACGCCCTACTTCGTCGACACCGGCGACCAGCGCGTGAGCTTCGGCGACCAGGCTGAAGTCCAGGCCCATTTGCGTTGTCATAAAGCGTCCTGTTGTTGGCCGATCAAGGTCAATACGGCGTCGGCCGCCTGGTTCGACGCGTCACGGCGTAAAGTGCGGTGGATATCGTCAAAACCACGGGTCTGCTCTTCACCGCCGTCGATCAAGGGCAGTAGCGATTGCGCCAGCGCTTCAGGCGTTGCATCGTCCTGCAACAACTCCGGCACCAGCAGGCGCTGGGCCAGCAGGTTGGGCAAGGAGATGTAAGGGCTTTTGACCATGCGCTTGAGAATCCAGAACGTCAGCGGCGCCAGACGATAGGCCACAACCATTGGGCGCTTGTACAGCAAGGCCTCCAGGGTCGCCGTGCCCGAGGCGATCAGTACCGCATCACAGGCTGCGAGGGCCAGGTGCGATTTGCCATCGAGCAAGGTCAACGGCAGATTGCGCCCTTCAAGCAGCGTCTCGATTTGTGCACGCCGTTGCGGGCTGGCACACGGCAAGACGAAGCGAATACCAGGCTTCATGGATTGAAGACGTTCGGCCGCATCAAAAAACACGCTGGCCAGGCGCCCGACTTCGCCACCTCGACTGCCCGGCATCAGCGCTACGAGCGGGCCGTCGGGTAAACCCAGTTCGGCGCGCGCAGCAGCGCGATCCGCTTGCAACGGTATGGTGTCGGCCAGCGTGTGCCCGACAAACCGTACCGGCACGCCCTTTTCTTCGTAGAACCTGGCCTCGAATGGCAACAAGGTCAGCATCAAGTCGCAGCCTTCGCGGATCTTCAGCACGCGCTTCTGGCGCCACGCCCACACGGACGGGCTGACGTAATGCACGGTCTTGATACCGGCCTGACGCAACTTGAGTTCGATGTTGAGGGTGAAGTCCGGCGCGTCGATTCCGATAAATACGTCGGGCTTTTCTTCGATCAGTGTCTGAATCAGTAGCTTACGCCGCGCCAACAGCTCACGCAGACGGCCCAATACTTCCACCAGCCCCATGACCGAGAGGCGCTCCATGGGAAAGTAAGAAGTCAGACCTTCAGCCTGCATGAGTGGGCCACCCACGCCAATAAACTCCACCGCAGGATGCTGGGCCTTAAGGGCCCGCATCAGGCCTGCGCCGAGAATATCGCCGGAAGCTTCACCGGCCACCAGCGCGATACGCAGATTGGCCATGATCAGCGGGTGATGCCGCGGGTCGATGCCTGGATAGAGTCGCGGAACACCGCAACTTCCGGGAACAACGCTGCCGGCTCGGTCAGTTCGGTCAGGGCCTGTTCGACCGTCAACCCTTGGCGGTAAACCACCTTGTAGGCACGGCGCAGGGCGTGGATAGCGTCTTCGCTGAAACCGCGACGGCGCATGCCTTCGAAGTTCATGCTGCGGGCTTCGGCAGGGTTGCCGAAGACCGTGACGAATGCCGGAACGTCCTTGCCGATCGCCGTACCCATACCGGAAAAGCTGTGGGCGCCGATGTGGCAATACTGATGCACCAGGGTGAAACCGGACAGGATCGCCCAATCGTCAACGTGCACGTGGCCAGCCAGTGCCGTGTTGTTGACCAGGATGCAATGGTTGCCGATCACACTGTCATGGCCGATGTGCGCATAGGCCATGATCAGGTTGTGGTCACCCAAGGTGGTTTCGGCACGATCCTGCACAGTGCCACGGTGAATGGTCACGCCTTCACGGATGATGTTGTGATCACCGATTACCAGGCGTGTTTCTTCACCCTTGTACTTCATGTCCGGGGTGTCTTCGCCTACCGAGGAAAACTGGTAGATGCGATTGTGTTTGCCAATGCGGGTCGGACCTTTGAGGATCACGTGTGGCCCGATGACAGTCCCCTCGCCGATTTCAACACCTGCGCCGACGATCGACCAAGGGCCGACCTCAACGTCGGCGGCCAGAACGGCCGACGGATCGATGATTGCGCGAGGGTCAATCAAACTCATAGTTTGCGTTCCGCGCAGATGATCTCAGCGGAGCACACCGGCTTGCCGTCCACCGAGGCCTGGCACTCGAACTTCCAGATCTGGCGTTTGCAACTGATGAACTTGGCTTCCAGGATCAACTGGTCACCCGGGGTGACCGGGTTACGGAAGCGCAGCTTGTCGGAGCCCACGAAATAGTAAAGCGTGCCATCGGCAGGCTTGAGGTCGAGCATTTTGAAACCAAGGATACCGGCAGCCTGGGCCATCGCTTCGATGATCAACACGCCCGGCATGATTGGATGCGCAGGAAAGTGACCATTGAAGAACGGTTCGTTGATGCTGACATTCTTGTAGGCACGAATGCGCTTTTCCTCGACATTGAGGTCCACTACACGATCCACCAGCAGGAACGGGTAACGGTGGGGCAGGTATTCGCGAATCTCGTTGATGTCCATCATTTCGGGGGGAAGCCTGTAATAAAGATTGGGGGCGGGCGGACTAAACGCACGCCCCGCTAGCAAATCAAGGAGGCAGTCTAGCGGCTGTGCACACTTGATATGGAAATGGTATCAGCCTTCTGATGAAGCATTACCGCCAGGGGTCACGTCCCCAACACGCTTTTCCAGCTGCTTGAGGCGGCGAGCCATGTCGTCAAGTTGCCTCAAGCGCGCTGCACTCTTGCGCCATTCAGCCGCAGGCTGCATGGCCGTACCGGAAGAGTAGGCGCCCGGCTCGGTAATCGAGTGGGTCACCATGGTCATGCCGGTAATGAAGACGTTGTCGCAAATATCGATATGCCCCACCAGCCCAACGCCACCGGCGAGCATGCAATGCTTGCCGATCTTGGTGCTGCCGGAAATCCCGACGCATGCTGCCATGGCGGTGTGATCGCCAATCTGCACGTTGTGGGCGATCTGGATCTGGTTATCGAGCTTCACGCCGTTACCTATCACGGTATCGGCCAAGGCCCCACGGTCGACTGCGGTGTTGACGCCGATTTCGACGTCATCGCCGATCAGTACGCCGCCGACCTGGGCAATCTTGTGCCAGACACCTTTGGAGTTGGCAAAACCAAACCCTTCACCACCGATCACGGCACCCGACTGAATCACCACACGCTCACCAATACGCACGTCGTGGTAAAGCGTCACGCGAGGGGCCAGCCAGCCATCGGCGCCAATTTCACAGCGCGCGCCGATAAAGCAATGAGCGCCCACCGTGACACCCGCAGCAATACGTGCACCGCTCTCAATCACTGCAAACGCGCCAATACTGGCTGCAGGATCGACCTGGGCATCGTCAGCGATCACCGCTGAAGGATGAACACCGACAGCAGCTTTAGGCTTTGGATCGAACAGATGCGACGCCCGGGCATATGCCAGGTAAGGGTCGGCCACCACCAGCGCATCCCCGGCAAACCCTTCGGCGTCAGCGGCCTTCAGCAACACGGCTGCGGCTTGGCTGTCGACCAGGTATTTACGGTATTGGGGATTTGCGAGGAAGCTCAACTGAGCTGGGCCAGCCTCCTGCAAGGTGGCTAGCCCAGTGATTTCTTTCTCCTTGGTGCCACGCAAAGTGGCCCCAAGGAACTCGGCCAACTCGCCGAGTTTGATAGTCGCGGTCATGGCTTACTTCAGCTGGTTCATGCGCTCGATCACCTGACGGGTGATGTCGTATTGAGGCTTGACGTCAATCACGGCGCCGCGCTCGAACACCAGGTCAAAGGCACCTTTCTTGATGACTTCTTCCACAGCGCTGTCGAGTTTCGGCTTGAGCTGCTTGAGCATTTCACGGTCAGCAACGGCTTTGGCTTCGTTCAGTTCCTTGGACTGGAACTGGTAGTCGCGGGCCTTTTGCTTGAACTCAAGCTCCAGACGCTCACGCTCGCCTTGCTGCATCTTGTCACCACCGGCTACCAGACGATCCTGGATGCCTTTGGCGCTGCTTTCCAGAGTCTTCAGCTTGGTCAGTTGCGGACCGAACTTCTTCTCGGCATCCACGGCATAACGCTTGGCGGCGTCGGATTCCAGCAGAGCCATCTGATAGTTCAGAACGGCGATTTTCATTTCGGCGAAGGCCGGTGTGGTTACCAGCACAGTGGCCAGCAGAACCAATTGAGTCAACTTACGCACGATGTACTCCTACAGAATCCGTTGTCGTTATCTTGGGTCAGACGCTTAGAACGTCTGGCCGAGGGAGAATTGGAAAATCTGGGTTTCAGCGTTATCCGGTTTCTTGATCGGCATGGCCAGAGCAAAGCTCAATGGGCCAAGCGCGGTCACCCAAGTGACACCCACACCTACGGAGCTGGCGAGGTTGCTCAGGCTGATGTCGTTACACTCAGTCTGCGACTTCACGCCACTCGGGTTGGTGATCTGCTGGCACTTGGAGTCGAACACGTTACCCACGTCCCAGAAGAGCGAGGTCCGCAACGAACGCTGATCCTTGACGAACGGCAGCGGGAACAGAAGCTCCGCACCACCCTGGATCAGCACGTTACCACCGAATGCCAGAGGGTCATTGTTGGAGTCAACGGTAGTGCCTTGGTTACCGGTTACCGCTTGACCACGGCTCGGGGTACCACGTGGGCCCAGGGTACTGTCCTTGAAGCCACGGACCGAGTTGAAACCGCCCGCATAGTAGTTCTCGTAGAACGGCAACCCGCTGGTCGAACCATAACCATCGCCATACCCCAGCTCAGTGTGCAGGCGCATGGTGTAGTTATCGCTCAGCGGCTGGAACAACTGGCCACGGTAGTCGAGCTTGAAGAACGACAGGTCGCTGCCCGGCGTGGTGGCTTCTGCAGTCAGGCTTTGCGAATGACCACGGGTTGCCAGCACACCTTTGTTCAGGGTGGATTCCGACCAACCGACCGAAGCCTTGAAGTTCAGGAACTGATCACCTTCTCGGCGCACGAAGTCGAAGATCTCATCCGTGGTGTACACACCCGTCTTGATCTTGTCCTGCTGCGCGGTAAAGCCGAAGGTCAAGCGCGAAGTCTCGCTGATCGGGTAACCGATATTGACACCGGCACCGAGGCTGTCGATCGCATAGCTTGCAACGTCAACGTTGAGGTCTTTGTAGTCGGTGGTGCGGTAGAAGGCGTTGTAGCCCAGGCTCACACCGTCAGCTGTCCAGTAGGGGTCGACATAACCGAAGTTATAGCGGCTCTGGTATTCGCTTCGGGTCAGGCCGATGGAGACCTTGTTACCGGTACCAAGGAAGTTGTTCTGGGTAATCGAACCACCGAGGATAAGGCCGGCACTCTGTGCGAAACCGACGCTGGCGGTGATCGAACCCGACGCTTGCTCTTCTACGGCGTAGTTCACGTCAACCTGGTCATCCACACCCGGTACGGCCGGGGTTTCGACGTTGACTTCCTTGAAGAAGCCCAGGCGCTCAAGACGGGTCTTGGACTGGTCGATCAGGTAAGTCGACGCCCAGCCACCTTCCATCTGACGCATTTCACGACGCAGCACTTCGTCCGCAGACTTGGTGTTGCCACGGAAGTTGATGCGGTTCACGTAGGCACGTTTGCCCGGGTCGACAACGAAGGTGATGTCCACTGTGTGGTCTTCATCGTGCGGGGTAGGCACGCCGTTGACGTTGGCGAAGGTGTAGCCTTCGTTACCCAGACGTCGGGTGATCAGCTCGGAGGTGGTGGTCATCAGCTTGCGCGAGAACACCTGATCTTTCTGCACCAGCAACAGGGACTTGACCTGGTCTTCAGGGACTTTCAGGTCGCCGCTGAGCTTCACGTCACGAACGGTGTACTTCTCGCCTTCGTTGACGTTGACAGTAATGTAGACGTGTTTTTTATCCGGGGTGATGGAGACCTGGGTCGAAGCGATATCCATGTTGATATAGCCACGGTCCAGGTAGTAGGAACGCAGACGCTCCAGGTCACCGGACAGTTTTTCACGGGCGTACTTGTCATCGTTCTTGAAGAACGACAACCAGTTGGTGGTCTTGAGCTCGAACAGGTCGATCAGGTCGTCATCGGCGAACTTGGTGTTGCCGACCACGTTGATGTGCTGGATCGCCGCCACGGTGCCTTCGTTGATGTTGACCTTGAGGCCGACACGGTTACGAGGCTGCGGGATCACTTCAGTTTCCACGGTCGCAGAGTAGCGGCCCTGGGCAACGTACTGGCGTTGCAGTTCGTTACGCACACCCTCAAGGGTGGCGCGCTGGAAGATCTCTCCCTCGGCCAGGCCGGATTGCTTGAGGCCCTTCATCAAGTCTTCAGTAGAGATCGCCTTGTTACCCTCGATCTGGATACTGGCGACGGAAGGTCGCTCAACGACAGTGATGACCAGGACGTTGCCTTCGCGACCCAGTTGGATATCTTGAAAGAACCCGGTTTTGAACAGCGCACGAGTGGATTCCACCAGGCGACGATCATCCGCCTGTTCCCCGACGTTCAACGGCAAGGCACCAAAGACGCTACCGGCGGAAACCCGCTGGAGGCCGTTGACGCGAATATCGGAGATAGTGAAGGACTCGGCGTGAACTTCGGCGATCATCAATACGGTGAGAACCGCAGTTAGCAGCAGACGTTTCATGAAGTCCTTTCTTATTCCAACTGGCAATAAACAAACTGCCGCAAAATGCGGCAGATTCGCAATTCAGCGAAGCGTTACAGTCGTCCCAGATCGTTGACCAGAGCTAACAACATCACCCCGACCACCAAACTGATACCGATCTGTATCCCCCAACCCTGCACCCGATCCGACAAGGGGCGACCACGCACCCACTCGACCAGATAAAACAACAGATGCCCCCCATCCAGTACTGGAATGGGCAGCAAATTCAGAACTCCAAGGCTAATACTCAGATAAGCCAGGAAATTCAGGAAATCCGCGACACCCGACTGGGCAGAAGCGCCCGCCACTTTAGCAATGGTTATCGGCCCACTCAAGTTTTTTACCGAGAGCTCGCCGAACAACATCTTCTTGAGCGATTCGAGGGTCAGCACACTCATGGTCCAAGTGCGCTTTGCACCCTCGCCAATCGCGGCCAACGGCCCGAAGCTGACCTCCCGCACCATCGAGGGCGGCCACTCGACACCTTTCACCCCAGCACCCAGGTAACCCCCGGCCGCCTTGGCTTCCCCGCGAACCGACAAGGTTACAGGGACGTCGATTTGAGCACCATCGCGCTCAACTTTCAGCACAATTTTGGTATCAGGCCGTACACGCACCAGGTCGACCACCTGTTGCCAGTCGCCCAGTGCCTGGCCATCAAGCGCCAGCAAGCGATCGCCGGTTTTCAGACCTGCGGCCTGGGCCGGGCCTTTCGAATCGAGCTCGGCAAGCACCGGCGGCAACGCTGGACGCCATGGGCGAATCCCCAGGGACTTGATCGGATCAGGCTCATCCGCACCCTTGAGCCAGTGGTCGAGCGCCAATTCACGCGGCGTTTCGGTGGTGGAGTCCTGATCGCGCACCACCACATTGATGGTGCCGCTTTCACCCATGCGGCGCACCAATTGCAAATTGACAGCACCCCAGCCAGTGGTCGGTTCGCCATCAATGGAAACAATTTCCTGCCCAGCGACCAGGCCAGCCTTGGCCGCCATGCTGCCCGCCTCGACCGCCCCAATCACCGGGCGGACCTGTTGGCTGCCCAACATGGCCAAGACCCAGAAGAACACCATCGCCAACAGGAAGTTGGCGATCGGGCCGGCGGCAACAATAGCGATGCGCTGACGAACGGTCTTGCGATTGAAGGACTGGTCCACTTGATCTGCCGGCACTTCACCTTCGCGCTCGTCGAGCATCTTGACGTAGCCGCCAAGCGGAATCGCGGCAATCACGAACTCGGTGCCACGACGGTCGTACCAACGCAGCAACGGCATGCCGAAACCGACGGAAAAGCGCAATACCTTGACGCCGCAACGACGCGCCACCCAAAAGTGGCCGAATTCGTGGAAGGTAACCAGCACACCCAGAGCAACCAGGGTGCCGACAATCATGTAGAGCGCACTCATCTAATTTCTCCGCATTCCAATCCAGTACCTGAAGGCTAAAACCTGCCCCACAGACTAACGCACGTTGCGGTTCAACCATGCTCCGGCCAGGGTACGGGCCTTTGCATCGGCCTCGAACACTGCCCCCAAATCATTCACAGCCACGACAGGCTCAAGACTCAATACGTCTTCGATGATACTCGCGATCTGCGGAAAACGGATGCGCTGCTCGAGAAACGCTGCCACAGCCACTTCGTTGGCCGCATTGAGCATGGCCGGTGCGCTGTTACCCGCCTCGGCCGCTTGCCGGGCCAGACGCAGGCACGGGAAGCGTTGCTCATCCGGCGCCTCGAAGTCCAGGCGAGCAATGGCGAACAAATCCAACGGTGCAACGCCGGAGTCAATCCGCTCCGGCCAAGCCAACGCGTTGGCAATCGGCGTACGCATGTCAGGATTACCCAACTGCGCCAACACCGAACCGTCGACGTAGTCGACCAGGGAATGAATCACACTTTGCGGATGAATCACCACCTCGACCTGATCAGGCCGCGCATCGAACAACCAGCACGCCTCGATCAACTCCAGGCCCTTGTTCATCATGCTCGCCGAATCCACGGAGATTTTGCGCCCCATGGACCAGTTCGGGTGCGCGCAGGCCTGGTCAGGCGAGACATGTTCAAGATCAGCCAGCGGAGTTTGACGGAACGGACCACCAGAAGCCGTAAGGAGAATCCGTCGAACGCCAACCTGGCTCAAGCCGCGGGCGAAATCACCGGGCATGCACTGAAAGATCGCGTTGTGCTCACTGTCGAGCGGCAGCAACACCGCGCCGCTCTTGCGTACCGCCTGCATAAAGAGTGTGCCGGACATGACCAGCGCCTCTTTATTGGCCAGCAAAATCTTTTTGCCAGCATCTACCGCCGCCAGTGTCGGACGCAAACCCGCCGCCCCGACAATGGCTGCCACGACGGTATCCACCTCGGCATCGGACGACACCTGGCACAAGCCCTCCTCGCCCACCAAGACTTGCGTGGCAAGGCCAGCGGCCCGCAGATCATCCTGCAAGCCGCGAGCAGCCGTTGCTTCAGGCACTACCGCGAAACGTGGCGCGTGGCGCACACACAGGGCCAGCAACTCGCTCAACCGCGTAAAGCCGGTCAGGGCAAACACTTGATAGCGGTCAGGGTGGCGCGCGATCACATCCAGCGTACTCAGCCCGACCGACCCGGTCGCGCCCAGCACGGTCACCTGCTGCAGGCGGCTCACGAAGCCGTCATCCACAACAGCACGGCAAAAATCGGAATCGCAGCGGTGAGGCTGTCGATTCGGTCCAGCACGCCGCCATGGCCTGGCAGCAGGTTGCTGCTGTCCTTGATCCCGGCCTGCCGCTTGAACATGCTTTCAGTAAGGTCACCGACCACCGAAATAAACACCACGATTGCCGTCCCCAACAACGCCAGCAGGATTTCGCTCAGCGACCAGTCGCGCACAACACCGACCACCAGCGTGATCAGCAACGTCAGCGCCAGGCCGCCATAAACGCCCTCCCAGCTCTTGCCCGGGCTGACGGCAGGTGCCAGCTTGCGCTTGCCGAAGGCACGGCCGGAGAAATAGGCACCAATATCGGCACCCCACACCAACACCATCACGGCCATGATCAACCAGTTACCCATCGGCGAATTCTTGATTTCCACCAAGCCTTGCCAGGCCGGCAGCAGGATCAACAAGCCAATAACCAGTTTACTGGCAACACTGGACCACTGAGCACTGGTGCGCGGATACGTGAGCACCAGGAAGGTCGCGAGCGCCCACCACAGCACCGCAGCCCCTAAAACCCAAGGCACGACGGTACTCGACAAGGTATGCATCAGGAACAGCAGCAGCGCCACAACCGCGGCGTATACCACACGCGGCAATTGGCCGTTGAAGCCTGCCAGGCGCGCCCACTCCCAGGCACCCAAGGTCACCACCAGGCCGATAAACAGCGCAAAGCTGGATCCGTCGAGCAGGAAAAAACCGCACAGGGCAATCGGCAGCAGGATCAGTGCCGTGATGATTCGTTGTTTAAGCATTAAACCCGGGCTCCAGCTTCGATCTGCTCGCTCGTTTTACCGAAGCGACGCTGACGGGAAGCGAAATCGGCCAGCGCATTACGCATGGCATCGTGTTTGAAGTCCGGCCAGAACAGGTCGGAGAAGTACAGCTCGGTGTAGGCCAGCTGCCACAGCAGGAAATTGCTGATGCGGTGCTCGCCGCCGGTACGGATGCACAAATCTGGCAACGGCAGGTCGCCGGTTACCAGGCAGGTTTGCAACAGTTCGGGCGTAATGTCGTCGGGCCGCAAATGCCCGGCCTGGACTTCGCGAGCAAGGCGCTGTGCAGCCTGGGCGATATCCCACTGACCACCGTAGTTGGCTGCAATTTGCAACACAAAGCGGTCGCTGCCTGCGGTGATGGCCTCGGCTTCGCGCATGGCCGCTTGCAGTTCCGGGTGGAACCGCGAGCGATCACCAATGATACGCAGGCTGATGTTGTTGTCGTTGAGACGCTTGGCCTCACGACGCAAGGCTTTGAAGAACAGGTCCATCAAGGCGCTGACTTCTTCGGCCGGCCGTTGCCAGTTCTCACTGGAGAACGCAAACAGAGTCAACACTTCGACCTTGGCCTCAGCGCACACCTCAATCACGGCGCGCACTGCATCGACACCCGCTTTATGCCCGGCAACACCCGGCATAAAGCGTTTTTTCGCCCAGCGATTATTCCCATCCATGATGATCGCGACATGGCGCGGCACCGCGGAGGGCACAGTCTGCTTGGTCTTTTCCATGAAGGCGTCCTGACCCCTTATACGGCCATCAGGTCCTTTTCTTTTTCCTCGAAGGCTTTGCTGATTTTGCCTTCGAAATCCTTGATCAGCTTATCGATATCAGCAGCAGCACGACGCTCTTCGTCTTCACTGATTTCTTTATCCTTGACCAGCTTCTTCAGCTCACCCATGGCATCACGGCGAATATTGCGCATGGCAACCCGTGCATCCTCAGCCGCAGCGCTCGCCTGCTTGGTGAAGCCCTTACGGGTTTCTTCAGTCAGAGCCGGCATGGAGATCAGCAGCAACTCGCCCAGGTTGGTCGGGTTGAGGTTCAAGCCAGCGCTCTGGATAGCTTTGTCGACAGCGCCGAGCATGTTGCGCTCAAAGGCCACGACCTGCAGGGTACGCGAGTCTTTAACGGTGATATTCGCGACTTGCGTGATGGAGGTATCAGCACCGTAGTACGGCACCATCACGCTACCCAAGATGCTTGGGTGAGCCTTACCGGTACGAATCTGGCCAAATGCATGGGCCAGAGACTCCAGGGATTTCTGCATACGCTCTTGAGCGTCTTTCTTGATTTCGTTGATCATTGTTGGCCTTCCTCGATCAGAGTCCCTTCCGCACCGCCGTGTACGATATTCAGCAGGGCACCGGGCTTGTTCATGTTAAATACGCGCAGCGGCATCTTGTGGTCGCGGCACAGGCAAATAGCCGTCAGGTCCATCACGCCCAGCTTGCGATCCAGTACTTCATCGTAGGTCAGATGATCGAACTTCTCGGCATGCGGGTCTTTGAATGGGTCTGCGGTGTATACACCGTCCACCTTGGTGGCTTTGAGCACTACGTCAGCATCGATTTCGATGGCGCGCAGGCAAGCAGCCGAATCCGTGGTGAAAAATGGGTTGCCGGTACCGGCAGCGAAGATCACCACTTCTTTGGCGTTGAGGTGGCGCATGGCTTTGCGGCGATCATAGTGATCGGTCACGCCGACCATGGAAATAGCCGACATCACGATTGCCGAGATATTGGCACGCTCCAAAGCGTCACGCATGGCCAGGGCGTTCATCACAGTGGCCAGCATCCCCATGTGGTCGCCGGTCACCCGATCCATACCCGCAGCACTCAGTGCCGCGCCGCGGAACAGGTTACCACCGCCGATCACCAGGCCGACCTGGACACCGATACCAACCAGTTGGCCGACTTCCAGTGCCATGCGGTCGAGTACCTTGGGATCGATCCCGAACTCTTCCGAGCCCATCAGGGCCTCGCCGCTAAGCTTGAGTAGAATGCGTTTATAGCGAGCCTGATAACCACTGCCCTGCTGAGCCATTGCGAATCTCTCCTGCGGCGTATTTTTTAAAAATTCTTTGCGAGCCGTTTACGGCTTGCGTTCACTCTAGCTGGACGCTATCACAGCGCCATCGGAACACGGCTTTGTAAGCCAGTTCCGAAAGGAAACCAAATAAAATTGGCCTTCCCATTTGAAAAGAGGCTGCGCGCGTGAGCGGGCAGCCTCTTTCGGGCGACAGTTGAAAACTGTCTTATTGCTTGGCGGCAGCCAGCTGGGCAGCAACTTCTTCAGCGAAGTTGTCGACCGGCTTCTCGATGCCTTCGCCTACTTTGTAGTAAGTGAAGGAAACGATTTCAGCACCGGCTTTCTTGGCCAGTTCGCCAACCTTGATTTCAGGGTTCTTCACGAACGCCTGCTCAACCAGGCTCGCTTCAGCCAGGAACTTGCTGATACGGCCTTTGATCATGTTTTCAACGATGTTTTCCGGCTTGCCGGCGATCTTGTCAGCGTTGAGGCTCAGGAACACGGCTTTTTCGCGTTCGATTGCGTCAGCGGAGACTTCCGATGGCAGCAGGAATTCAGGGTTGCTGGCCGCTACGTGCATAGCGATGTCTTTAGCCAGTTCAACGTCGCCGCCTTTCAGGGCAACCACAACGCCGATTTTGTTGCCGTGCAGGTAGCCACCAACCACATCACCTTCGATGCGAGCCAGGCGACGGATGTTGACGTTTTCGCCAACCTTGCCGACCAGTACCAGACGGTCAGCTTCTTGAGCTTCGATCAACGGCTCAACGGTGGTCAGCTTGTCGTCGAATGCTTTTTTGACGCTGGCAGCAACGAACGCCTTGAAGTCGTCCTGCAGAGCCAGGAAGTCGGTCTGCGAGTTCACTTCCAGCAGAACTGCGGCTTTACCGTCTTCAACCAGAGCGATAGCGCCTTCAGCAGCAACGTTGCCTGCTTTCTTGGCAGCCTTGATGGCGCCGGAAGCACGCATGTCATCAATGGCTTTTTCGATGTCGCCGCCGGCCTTGGTCAAGGCCTTTTTGCAATCCATCATGCCTTCGCCGGTACGCTCACGCAGTTCTTTAACCAACGCTGCAGTAATCTCTGCCATTTCAAAATCCTCTTGGATAGGTTTTCAACCATTCCACCCGATCAAACGGGCGATCAATTCTTCCCGAATCTCCGTTGTAGGCCGCTGCACGTTACAGAGCAATGATGCGCTGCCACAAGTGGGCGCCAACAAATGGTTTTCGAGGTGGCAAAAAGGGGGCCAAGCCCCCTTTTTGCTTACTGAGTCAACGCCAGGGCGTCAATTACTCAGCTGCGGCTACCGGAGCTTCTTCAACGAACTGCTCGGTACCACCAGCAACGTGGTTGCGGCCACGGATTACAGCGTCAGCCATCGAACCCATGTACAGCTGGATAGCGCGGATTGCGTCATCGTTGCCTGGGATGATGTAGTCAACGCCTTCCGGGCTGCTGTTGGTATCGACTACGCCGATAACCGGGATGCCCAGCTTGTTGGCTTCGGTGATCGCGATGCGCTCGTGATCAACGTCGATAACGAACAGTGCGTCAGGCAGACCGCCCATGTCCTTGATACCACCCAGGGAACGATCGAGCTTTTCCAGGTCGCGAGTGCGCATCAGCGCCTCTTTCTTGGTCAGCTTGGCGAAAGTACCGTCTTCGGCTTGCACTTCAAGGTCACGCAGACGCTTGATGGAAGCACGGATGGTTTTGAAGTTGGTCAGCATGCCGCCCAACCAGCGGTGATCGACGTACGGCGAACCGCAACGTGCTGCTTCTTCAGCAACGATCTTGCCAGCGGAACGCTTGGTGCCGACGAACAGAATCTTGTTTTTGCCCTGGGCCAGACGCTCTACGAAAGTCAGCGCTTCGTTGAACATTGGCAGGGTTTTTTCAAGGTTGATGATGTGGATCTTGTTACGCGCGCCGAAAATGTACTTACCCATTTTCGGGTTCCAGTAACGGGTCTGGTGACCGAAGTGCACACCGGCCTTCAGCATATCGCGCATGTTGACTTGGGACATGATAGTTCCTTAATAAGTCGGGTTTGGCCTCCACGTATCCCAATGACCAACCAGCGGCATTCGCCTCCGGCACCCAGGTCATCGTGTCGACACGTGTGTGGATTTAAGCTCTACGGGGCATCCCCGGAAAGCGGCGCATTTTATACCACATGAAGGACGAAAACGAAACCCGCAATCACATTTGCCGTCTTCGGCTTTTGCGCAAGCCTTTGAATAGAGCCAATATGCCCCCACCTTATAGAGAGAAGCGATCGTCAGACGCTCATGATTTGCCGCCCGCGTCTGTTAGAATCACGTTTTTTGGGGCTTGTGCGAATTCTGTAACCTTTTGTCGCACGCCCGTAAACCGTATTGATTTCAGCGCGTCGCGCTAGAGAGAACCTGTATGACCGTTACCTTGAAAACCGCCGAAGACATCGCAGGCATGCGCGTTGCTGGCAAACTGGCTGCCGACGTGCTGGAAATGATTGCCGAACACGTCAAGCCGGGCGTCACCACCGAGGCCCTGGACCGTATCTGCCACGACTATATAGTCGACGTGCAAAAAGCCATTCCTGCCCCGCTCAACTACAAGGGCTTCCCCAAGTCGATCTGCACGTCGATCAACCACGTGGTCTGCCATGGTATTCCGGGCGATAAACCGTTGAAGGACGGCGACACCCTGAACATCGACGTCACCGTGATCAAAGATGGCTATCACGGCGACACCAGCCGCATGTTCCACGTTGGTACCGTGCCAGTCTGGGCCGAACGCCTGTCCCAGGTCACCCAGGAATGCATGTACAAGGCTATCGAGATCGTAAAACCCGGCTGCCGCCTGGGCGATATCGGTGAAGTGATCCAGAAGCACGCTGAAAAGAACGGTTTCTCGGTGGTCCGCGAATTCTGTGGCCATGGCATCGGCAAAGTGTTTCACGAAGAGCCGCAGATCCTGCACTACGGCCGCGCCGGCACCGGCATGGAACTGAAAGCGGGCATGACCTTCACCATCGAGCCGATGATCAACCAAGGCAAGGCTGACACCAAGGTGCTGGGCGACGGTTGGACCGCCATCACCAAGGACCGCAAGCTGTCGGCCCAGTGGGAACACACCCTGCTGGTCACCGACACCGGCTATGAGATCTTCACGTTGCGCGCAGACGACACGATCCCACGCGTTTCGGCTTAAAAATGTTGCCTCGGTTTTCCCCTGCAACCCTGTGACTGACTGAATAGATAGAAAGGAAAGCCGATCGATGCCCCAGGTGGATCCCGAACTCTTCGACCGCGGCCAGTTCCAGGCCGAACTGGCACTGAAGGCAAGCCCCATTGCCGCCTTCAAGAAGGCTATCCGCCAGGCCCGCGAGGTGCTCGACGAGCGCTTTCGCAGCGGCCGGGACATTCGTCGGCTGATCGAGGACCGCGCCTGGTTCGTCGACAACATCCTGCAAAAAGCCTGGGAACAGTTCAGCTGGAGTGAAGACGCCGATATCGCCCTGGTGGCGGTCGGCGGTTATGGCCGCGGCGAACTGCACCCCTACTCCGACATCGACCTGCTGATCCTGCTGGACAGCGCCGATCATGAGATCTTTCGCGATTCCATCGAGCGTTTTCTGACGTTGCTGTGGGATATCGGCCTGGAAGTCGGCCAAAGCGTGCGCTCGGTGGACGAATGCGCCGAAGAGGCTCGCGCCGACCTGACGGTTATCACCAACCTGATGGAAAGCCGCACCGTCGCAGGCCCAGAGCGCCTGCGCCAGCGCATGCTGGAAGTCACCAGTACCGCGCACATGTGGCCGAGCAAGGACTTCTTCCTGGCCAAGCGTGCCGAACAGAAAGCCCGGCACCACAAATACAATGACACCGAATACAACCTGGAGCCCAACGTCAAAGGCTCGCCGGGCGGGCTGCGGGATATCCAGACGATCCTGTGGGTTGCCCGTCGCCAATACGGCACCCTGAACCTGCGCGCACTCGCCGGTGAGGGTTTCCTGGTAGAAAGCGAAAACGCACTGCTGGCGTCGTCCCAGGAGTTCCTGTGGAAGGTGCGCTACGCCCTGCACATGCTCGCCGGGCGTTCCGAAGACCGCTTGCTGTTCGACCATCAGCGCTCCATCGCCACCCTGCTGGGGTTTGAAGGCGAAGATGCAAAAACCAGCATCGAGAGCTTCATGCAGCAGTATTACCGGGTGGTCATGAGCATTGCCCAGCTCAGCGACCTGATTATCCAGCACTTCGAAGAGGTGATCCTGGCCCCCGAAGACGAAGCACCGCCGCAGCCGATCAACTCACGCTTCCAGTTGCACGACGGCTACATCGAGGCGCGCAACGACAACGTGTTCCGTCGCACGCCGTTCGCCATGCTGGAAATCTTCGTGCTGATGGCCCAGCAGCCGGAAATCAAAGGCGTCCGTGCCGATACCATCCGCCTGCTGCGGGAAAACCGGCACCTGATCGACGACGACTTTCGCAACGACATTCGCAACACCAGCCTGTTTATCGAGCTGTTCAAATGCAAGATCGGCATCCACCGCAACCTGCGGCGGATGAACCGTTACGGCATCCTCGGGCGTTACCTGCCGGAGTTCGGCTTTATCGTCGGGCAGATGCAGCACGACCTGTTCCACATCTACACCGTGGACGCTCACACCCTGAACCTGATCAAACACCTGCGTAAGTTGCAGTACACCCAGGTGTCGGAGAAATTCCCGCTGGCCAGTAAGCTTATGGCCAAGCTGCCCAAGCCCGAGCTGATTTACCTGGCAGGCCTGTACCACGACATCGGCAAAGGCCGTCATGGCGACCACTCGGAGATCGGCGCGGTCGATGCCGAGGCGTTCTGCCAGCGTCATCAACTGCCACTGTGGGACAGCCGCCTGATCGTATGGCTGGTGCAGAACCACTTGGTGATGTCGACGACCGCCCAACGCAAGGACTTGTCCGACCCGCAGGTGATCCACGATTTCGCCGGGATCGTCGGTGATGAAACCCGTCTCGACTATCTCTATGTGCTGACCGTCTCCGACATCAACGCCACCAACCCGACGCTGTGGAACTCCTGGCGCGCCAGCCTGCTGCGCCAGCTCTACACCGAGACCAAACGCGCGCTGCGCCGTGGCCTGGAAAACCCGGTGGACCGCGAAGAGCAGATCCGCCGCACGCAAAGCGCGGCCTTGGATATCCTCGTGCGCGGCGGCAACGATCCGGACGATGTCGAGCAGTTGTGGTCGCAACTGGGTGACGATTACTTCCTGCGTCATACCGCAGGCGACGTGGCCTGGCACAGTGATGCGATCCTGCAGCAGCCGGCCGATGGCGGGCCGCTGGTGCTGATCAAGGAAACCACCCAACGCGAATTCGAGGGCGGCACGCAGATCTTCATCTACGCGCCCGACCAGCACGACTTCTTCGCCGTGACGGTGGCCGCCATGGACCAGCTCAACTTGAACATCCACGACGCGCGGGTCATCACCTCAAGCAGCCAGTTCACCCTCGACACCTATATCGTGCTTGATACCGACGGCGACTCGATCGGCGACAACCCGGCACGGGTGAAAAAGATCCGCGAAGGCCTCACCGAAGCCCTGCGCAACCCGGACGACTACCCGACCATCATCCAGCGCCGAGTGCCGCGCCAGCTCAAGCACTTCGCCTTTGCGCCCCAGGTGACCATTTCCAACGACGCCCAGCGCCCTGTGACGGTGTTGGAACTCAGCGCACCGGATCGCCCAGGCTTGCTGGCGCGAATCGGCGGGATATTCCTGGAGTTCGACCTGTCGCTGCAAAACGCCAAGATTGCGACCCTCGGCGAGCGCGTGGAAGACGTGTTCTTCATTACCGATGCCGATAATCAGCCATTGTCCGACCCGGAGCTGTGCCTGCGTTTACAGGCAGCGATCGTGCAGCAATTGAGCGTGACCCAGGAACCCGGCGTCGAGCTGTCCAGACTGACGATATGAACACTCAATTTGACTGTATGGGCAGGCTTGGGTGACAGCGGGCCTGCGCGCGAATGCAGTGCTGCAGTCGACATCTACAGTGGCTGACATCGCGCTTTCGCGAGCAAGCGCGCTCCCACACTTGAATTGCTTTGCCTAACAGACCGCATGCTTCCAACCGAATTTGACGAGATTTGCGATGAACAACGCCCTGAACCAGCTGCAGCCCTACCCGTTCGAGAAACTGCGCGCACTGCTCGGCAGCGTCACACCGAACCCGAGCAAGCGTCCGATCGCACTGTCCATCGGCGAGCCTAAGCACACATCCCCGGCATTCGTGGCCCAAGCGCTGAGCAGCAACCTCGACCAGATGGCGGTGTACCCGACCACCCTGGGCATCCCGGCGCTGCGCGAGGCTATCGGCGCCTGGTGTGAACGCCGCTTCAACGTGCCCAACGGCTGGCTGGACCCGGCGCGCAATATCCTGCCGGTCAACGGCACCCGCGAGGCGCTGTTTGCCTTCACTCAAACCGTGGTTAATCGCGGTGAAGATGCGCTGGTGGTGAGCCCGAATCCGTTCTACCAGATCTACGAAGGCGCGGCGTTCCTGGCCGGGGCCAAGCCGCACTACCTGCCGTGCCTTGACGCCAACGGTTTCAATCCGGATTTCGACGCGGTGTCACCGGACATCTGGAAACGTTGCCAGATCCTGTTCCTGTGCTCCCCCGGCAACCCGACCGGCGCACTGATCCCGGTAGAAACCCTGAAAAAACTCATCGCCCTGGCCGACGAATACGACTTCGTGATCGCCGCCGACGAGTGCTACAGCGAACTGTACTTCGACGAACAAACCCCGCCGCCGGGCCTGCTGAGCGCCTGCGTCGAACTGGGCCGCCAGGACTTCAAGCGCTGCGTGGTGTTCCACAGCCTGTCCAAGCGCTCCAACCTGCCGGGCCTGCGCTCCGGTTTTGTCGCCGGCGACGCCGATATCCTCAAGGCGTTCCTGCTGTACCGCACCTATCACGGCTGCGCGATGCCGGTGCAAACCCAGCTGGCAAGCATTGCCGCCTGGCAGGACGAAGCCCACGTGCAGGCCAACCGTGACCTCTACCGGGAAAAGTTCGACGCCGTGCTGGCGATTCTCAAGCCGGTCATGGATGTGCAAAACCCGGACGGCGGTTTCTACCTGTGGCCGAATATCGAAGGTGATGACGCCGCGTTCTGCCGGGACTTGTTCGTTGAAGAACACGTGACCGTCGTGCCGGGCTCGTACCTGTCGCGTGAAGTTGATGGTTTCAACCCAGGCGCAGGGCGCGTGCGCATGGCGCTGGTTGCACCACTGGCCGAATGCGTGGAAGCCGCCGAGCGGATTCGCGACTTTATCCAGCGCCGCGGTTGATCGAGGTGCCGCCTCCGCACCGCGGGGGCGGCCGTTACCGACTCATCCGGAAGCCCAAATTCCGGAACAGAAATCCGTAAAAACCCCACCCAAGCTGATCTCACTTCAACGCTTCGGTGAACCCCCATGACGTTTCCAATCCCGGCCCATTACGCGCCTGCCTATGCTGTGCACGACGCGCCAGCCGACGCCGTCGAACCCCCACACCCCGCCCTCATCAGAAATAAACGCGGCGTAGCGGATCCCGCCAAAACATGGCCTCAACATTCAGTTTTGAACATTGCTTTGTTGAACATGACGCAAGAACAAAAGAAGTGGGTAAAGCACAACATTAATCATGTGGGCGCCCCACACACCAATCTCTATTTCAAATTTGTTGATACCGCCAACGGCGACATCAGAATCATCGCGAACAATCACGCCAGTAGCGCATGGTCAAAGGTGGGCACCGATGCCAAAAAAGTAGCGCAGCCTACTCCCACAATGAGCATTGGCTTTAAGGGCTCGCCGGCCAACATCGCGGCCACGATCCAGCATGAGTTCGGGCATGCCCTGGGTTTGAAGCATGAACACCAGCACCCTGATCAACCATTGGCATTCAATGAACAACAGATTTATGAGGATTATGAGGCGCGGGGAAAATCCCCATGGCAAGCCGATCACAACATCCTTCAGAAACTTACGCACGATAAAGTAAGCGTCTCGCCCTACGATCAGAACTCCATCATGCACTACCGATTTCCCGCCTCATGGCTCAGCAACGGCAAACCTGTCCGAGGGCGATAAGCGCTTCATGCAGTCACTCTACCCAGCGGATAATTCACTCTTCGGAAAACTGCTGAACACCTCGATCCGGGCGATGATCAACACCTGAGTTATTTAATACTGCCCAAGTTCGCTTCACTCATGTCCAGGTCCGCCAATACTTCTCGAAGTACATCATCACCAATCTGATGATGGCGACTCAGGCTGTACAACTCCAAGCGCTGCGCGCGCAGGGCCTTGAGCCGCAACTTGCGCTCCAACTGGTCCATCTGCTGCGCCAGCGCCTGGGCTTCGGCGGAGTCGTTGAACACCTCCAATTGATGGCGATATTCCGACATCAGCCGCGCCTTGAGCTCAGCGGCCAACGCCGCCTGGGCAGCGTCCTGGGTTTCGGTCTCTGCCGGCTCTTCAGCTTCAAGGGCATGGATTGCCGCCACGGCGGTCTTTTTCCACGCCTCACGCACCTCGTTATGGCGCTTTTCGTCGGGGCTCTGTTCGATGCCGCGCAACAGCAACGGCAGGGCGATACAGGCGGCGATCAATGACAGCAGAATCACGCCGGCCGCGATGAAAATCAGCAGGTCACGCTCAGGAAAATCCTGCCCCGGCGCCAGCAGCAAAGGCACCGACATCACACCCGCCAGGGTCACCGCCCCACGCACCCCACCGACGGTCAGCAGCCAGCAGGAACGGGCGGTCGGCACCAGGGTCAGTTCGCTTTTCCCACGTAATCGACGCAGCAGGCCTGACAGTCGCCAGATGCTCTGCACCCAGATAAAGCGCAGCACCACCAGCACCAGGAAGATCGCCACCACCTCCATGCAGCGATACAACAAGGCGGGCCACAGCGTCGGCTCATGACTGACCACGGCCTTGATGATGTCGGGCAGTTGCAGGCCCAACAACAGGAAGATCAGCCCGTTGAACGCAAACTCGAGCAGCGACCAGACACTGCGGTTGAGCAAACGTGTACTGGTCTGGCGTGGCAACAGGTCGAGCCAGCTTTGCATCATGCCCGCCGCCACCGCCGAGAGAATGCCCGAGGCGCCCAGGCGTTCAGCCAATACATAGGCGGCAAACGGCAGCAGCAACATGAACACCACGTGAGTGGCCGGGTCGTCCCAGCCCCGCGCGATCATCCATGTGCGCAGCCGGCCGACCAGCCAGCTCAGTGCCACGCCCACCGCCAGGCCACCCACGGCAACCAGCACGAAGGTCAGGCTGGCATCCGCCAGGGAGAACACGCCGGTCAATGCCGCCGCCAGGGCGAACTTGAAGGTCACCAGACCCGAGGCATCGTTCATCAACGCTTCGCCCTGGAGCATGTGCATCAGCGGCTTGGGCAAACGATTTTGAGCAATGGCTGACACCGCCACAGCATCCGTCGGTGATAGAACCGCGGCGAGGGCGAAGGCCACCGGCAACGGGATCGCCGGCAAAATCCAATGAATGAAGTAGCCAGCGCCGACCACGGTGAACAGCACCAAGCCCACCGCCAACGTCAGAATCGGACCGCGTAATCGCCACAACTCGCGCTTGGGCATGCGCCAGCCATCGGAGAACAACAAGGGCGGCAAAAACAGAAACAGGAACAGTTCGGGGTCCAGCGCCACATGCAGCCCCAAGGTCGGCCAGGCCAACAAGGCACCCGCAGCGATCTGCACCAAGGGTAAAGGTAGAGGAATCACACGCCCGACAAGACGCGAAACGCTGACCAGCATCAACAGGATAAGAACGGTATAGGCGGTTTGCATAACGCGGGTTTCCCGGACAATCGACTTGCAACGACACACATCAGGCAACAACTGGCCGTTGAAGTGCCATATTACCCGGCTATGTTACTTGCCTATGCTGCGTGCTGGCTTTTGCACAAACGTCGCACGATGCTGACCAGCGGCACCCAAATGCGCCAGGCATGGCATAATCCGAGACCTTTCGTTTTCCATTGGCCCAAAGGGGGGCAATTCCTTGACCGCTTCAAGCAAAACGTTGCACCTTTTCGGCATCAAAGCCTGCGACACCATGAAAAAGGCCCGCACCTGGCTCGATGAGCACGCTGTGAGCTATGCGTTCCACGACTACAAAACGGCCGGTATCGACCGCGAACACTTGACCCAATGGTGCAACGAGCACGGTTGGCAGGTGGTTTTGAACCGTGCGGGCACCACCTTTCGCAAACTCGAAGACGAACGCAAAGCCGATCTCGATCAGTCGAAAGCCATTGAATTGATGCTCGCACAACCCTCGATGATCAAGCGCCCGGTGCTTGATCTCGGTGACAGAACCCTGATTGGCTTCAAGCCAGATAGTTATTCGGCGGCCCTCAAGTAGGCCAGCCTTCCATTTTTGTAGAGGTAACAGCATGTCCAATTCCCTGTTCAGCCTGGGCTTCGGCGTCGGCACTCAGAACCGCCAAGGTGCTTGGCTGGAAGTGTTTTACGCACAACCGCTGCTCAACCCGTCGGCCGAAATCGTCGCGGCCATCGCGCCGATCCTCGGGTACACCGAAGGTAACCAGGCCATTACGTTCACCGTCTCCCAGGCCCTGCAACTGGCTGACGCACTCAAAGGCGTCGACGCTGCCCAAGCCGCCCTGCTGAGCCGCCTGGCTGAAAGCCACACGCCGCTGGTCGCGACCCTGTTGGCCGAAGACGCTGCACTGACCTCCACGCCTGAGGCCTACCTCAAGCTGCACCTGCTGTCCCATCGCCTGGTCAAGCCGCACGGCCTGAGCCTCGCCGGTGTGTTCCCGCAACTGCCGAACGTGGCCTGGACCAGCCAGGGCGCCATCGACATCAATGAGCTGGCCGAACGTCAGTTGGAAGCCCGCCTGCGTGGCGAGCTGCTGGAAGTGTTCTCGGTGGACAAGTTCCCGAAAATGACCGACTACGTGGTACCGGCCGGCGTGCGTATCGCTGACGCTGCGCGTATCCGCCTGGGCGCCTACGTGGGCGAAGGCACCACCGTGATGCACGAAGGTTTCGTCAACTTCAACGCTGGCACCGAAGGCCCGGGCATGATCGAAGGCCGGGTATCGGCTGGCGTCTTCGTCGGCAAGGGTTCGGACCTGGGCGGCGGCTGCTCGACCATGGGCACCCTGTCGGGTGGCGGCAACATTGTGATCAAGGTCGGCGAAGGCTGCCTGATCGGCGCCAACGCCGGCACCGGCATCCCGTTAGGCGACCGCAACACCGTGGAATCGGGCCTGTACATCACCGCCGGAACCAAAGTCGCACTGCTGGACGAGCAGAACCAACTGGTCAAAGTGGTCAAGGCGCGTGAGCTGGCCGGTCAACCTGACCTGCTGTTCCGCCGTAATTCCGAGACCGGTGCCGTGGAGTGCAAAACCCACAAATCGGCCATCGAACTGAACGAAGCGCTGCACGCTCACAACTAAGCAGCCACTCGATGCCACTAGCGGGCCGCGCCTTCGGGTTGCGGCTCGCTTATACGAGTCTTGAACACCATGCTTGTGCCCTCTCCCTGGCGCGCCGATTTTCCGGCCATCGCCACCCTGCAACGGCAAGACCAGACCTACCTGGACAACGCCGCGACCACGCAAAAACCCCAAGCCCTGCTGGATGCCATCAGCCATTACTACGCTAACGGCGCCGCCAATGTGCACCGTGCCCAGCATTTGCCCGGCGCCCATGCGACCCAGGCGTTTGAAGACAGTCGCAGCAAGGTCGCGCAGTGGTTGAACGCAGGTGACAGCGGGCAAATCATCTTTACCCACGGCGCAACCTCTGCGCTGAACCTCCTGGCTTATGGCCTGGAGCATTTATTCAATGCGGGCGATGAGATTGTCATCAGCGCCCTGGAACACCACGCCAACCTGCTGCCCTGGCAGCAATTGGCCAAACGTCGCGCGCTCACGCTGGTGGTATTGCCGCTGGGTGATGACGGCGTGATTGACCTTGACGCCGCCACCACCTTGGTCGGCCCGCGCACCCGCCTGCTGGCGGTGAGCCAGTTGTCCAACGTGCTGGGCGCCTGGCAACCGCTGGAGGCCTTGCTGGCACTCGCCAAGAACCAAGGCGCACTGACCGTGGTCGATGGCGCTCAAGGCATCGTCCATGGTCGGCACGATGTGCAGGCCCTGGGGTGCGACTTTTATGTATTTTCCAGCCACAAACTCTACGGCCCGGACGGCGTCGGCGTGCTGTATGGGCGCAACGAGGCCCTGCACCACCTGCGTCACTGGCAGTTTGGCGGCGAGATGGTGCAACAGGCGGACTACCAAAGCGCCAGCTTTCGCCCTGCCCCGCTGGGCTTTGAAGCCGGCACGCCGCCGATTGCCGGCGTGATCGGCCTGGGCGCTACGCTGGATTACCTGAGTTCGCTGGATCAGCCGGCAGTGGTCGCCCATGAAGCCGCGCTGCACGACTACCTGCTGCGCGGGTTGCAGGCACGCAATGGCATCCGCGTCTTGGGCTCGCCGCAGGTCGCTTTGGCCAGTTTTGTGGTGGACGGCGTGCATAACGCCGACCTTGCGCACCTGCTCACCGAGCAAGGCATTGCCGTGCGGGCCGGGCACCATTGTGCGATGCCGCTGCTCAAGGCCATGCAGTTGTCGGGGGCGATCCGCGTGTCCCTGGCGCTGTACAACGATTCCGATGACCTGGAGCGTTTCTTTGAAGCGCTGGACCAGGCGCTGGATATGTTGCGATGAGCTTGCCGGTGGAGGCCGTCAGCGCGCTGGAGTCGTTTCAAGCCGTGGGCAGCTGGGAGCAACGCGCCCGGATGCTGATGCAATGGGGCGAGCGGTTGCCGGCTTTGGCGGATGCGGACAAGGTCGACGCCAACCTGGTGCAGGGCTGTGAAAGCCTGGTGTGGTTGGTCGGCCGCTTGCAGGCCGGTCACTGGCAGTTTGCCGCGAGCAGCGAGGCGCGGATGATTCGTGGCTTGGTGGCATTGCTGCTGGCACGGGTCAACGGGCTGTCTGCGGCCGAGTTGCAGGCCGTCGACCTGCCTGACTGGTTTGCACAGTTGGGGCTGTCGCGACAGTTGTCGCCGTCACGCAGTAATGGCCTCAATGCAGTCCTGCAGCGCATGCGGGAATTGAGCCGTACATAAGACTAAATGTGGGAGCGGGCTTGCTCGCGAATGCGCTGGTTCAGTCAATGATGTATCGACTGACACTCTGCCTTCGCGAGCAAGCCCGCTCGCACATTTCGATCTATGTTCGGCTGTAAGATTTAAGTGGGTTTGACCCGCTCAGACGGCCTGCGCACCCCGGCGACAATCTTGTCCACGGCCTTGGTCGCCGCCACCATGCCGAAGGTGGCCGTCACCATCATCACCGCGCCAAACCCACCGGCGCAGTCCAGCTTCACGCCGTCACCGACAAAACTTTTCTGCAAACAGATGCTGCCGTCCGGCTTGGGATAGCGCAGCTGCTCGGTAGAGAACACACACGGCACGCTGTAATGGCGGGTCACGGTGCGCGAGAAACCGTAGTCGCGGCGCAGCGTGGAGCGCACTTTCGACGCCAACGGGTCGTTGAAGGTGCGGTTCAGGTCACACACCTGGATCAGCGTCGGGTCGATCTGCCCGCCCGCGCCGCCGGTGGTGATGATCTGGATCTTGCGGCGCTTGCACCAGGCAATCAGCGCCGCCTTGGCGTTGACGGCGTCGATGCAGTCGATCACGCAATCGATATTCGGGGTGATGTATTCGGCCATGGTATCGCGCGTGACGAAGTCCGCCACCGCATGCACCGTGCAGTCCGGGTTGATGCCGCGCAGGCGCTCGGCCATGACTTCGACCTTGGGCTTGCCCACGGTGCTGTCCAGGGCGTGCAACTGGCGGTTGCTGTTGCTGACACAGACATCGTCCAGGTCAAACAGCGAAATCTCGCCTACCCCGCAACGGGCGATGGCTTCCGCCGCCCAAGACCCTACGCCGCCGACGCCGACGATCGCCACATGGGCCGCTTTCAAGCGTTCCAGGCCTTCAATGCCATACAAGCGGGCGACGCCTGCAAACCGCGGATCTTCTGTGCTCATGACCAATACCCCAAAAACCGGCGCGCATTATGGACTACGCAGCGACAAGTTCGAAGCGACAAGCTACAAGTAAAGAACTTAGCGGGTGTTTCGCTGACTAACGTCCGGCTTTTCTCTGTCTGCTATACGCTCAGGGACGGGCCGGTGTAGGATGCGCGCCGTTCGGCGTAGGCCGACACCTCTTTTCGTTCCACACCCTTTGGAACCCGAAATCGCCATGTCATCGCGTAAATTTGGACTCAACCTGGTGGTGGTGCTGGCAATTGCCGCGCTGTTTACCGGTTTCTGGGCGCTGATCAACCGCCCGGTCACTGCCCCCAACTGGCCCGAACAGATCTCCGGGTTTTCCTACTCGCCGTTCCAGCAAGGCCAGTTCCCGCAGAAAGACCAGTACCCCAGCGACGAAGAAATGCGTCGCGACCTCGAGATCATGAGCAAGCTGACGGACAACATCCGTACCTACTCGGTCGACGGCACCCTGGGCGATATCCCCAAGCTGGCCGAAGAGTTCGGCCTGCGCGTGACCCTGGGTATCTGGATCAGCCCGGACCTTGAACGTAACGAACGTGAGATCCAGCGCGCCATCGAACTGGCCAACAGTTCGCGCAGCGTCGTGCGGGTAGTGGTCGGTAACGAAGCGTTGTTCCGGGAAGAAATCACCCCACAAGCGCTGATCGTGTTGCTGGACCGCGTGCGTGCCGCGGTAAAAGTGCCGGTGACCACGTCCGAGCAATGGCACATCTGGGAAAAGAACCCGCAACTGGCCAAGCACGTCGACCTGATTGCCGCGCACATCCTGCCGTTCTGGGAATTCATTCCGGTGGACAAGGCCGGCCAGTACGTACTCGACCGTGCCAAGGACCTGAAAAAACTGTTCCCGAAAAAGCCACTGCTGCTGTCGGAGGTTGGCTGGCCGAGCAACGGCCGCATGCGCGGGGGCAATGAAACATCCCCGGCAGACCAGGCGGTTTACCTGCGCACACTGGTGAACAAGCTCAACCGCCAAGGCTACAACTACTTCGTGATCGAGGCCTTCGACCAGCCGTGGAAAGTCAGTGACGAAGGTTCAGCCGGCGCTTACTGGGGTGTGTACAACGCCGCGCGTCAGCAGAAATTCAACTTTGAAGGCCCGGTGGTCGCGATCCCGCAATGGCGCGTGCTGGCCATCGGCTCGGTGGTGCTTGCACTGCTCTCGCTGACCTTGCTGATGATCGACGGCTCGGCCCTGCGCCAGCGTGGCCGGACCTTCCTGACCTTCATCGCGTTCCTGTGCGGGTCGGTGCTGGTGTGGATTGGCTACGACTACAGCCAGCAATACAGCACCTGGTTCAGTGTGACCGTCGGGATCTTGCTGGCCCTCGGCGCGCTGGGCGTGTTTATCGTGTTGCTGACCGAGGCCCACGAATTGGCGGAAGCGGTATGGACTCACAAACGCCGGCGTGAATTCCTGCCGGTCGAAGGTGATTCGGACTACCGCCCGAAAGTGTCGATCCATGTGCCGTGCTACAACGAGCCGCCGGAGATGGTCAAACAGACCCTCGACGCGCTGGCCGCCCTCGATTACCCGGACTACGAAGTCCTGATCATCGACAACAACACCAAGGACCCAGCGGTTTGGGAACCGGTGCGCGACTACTGCGAAACCCTCGGCCCGCGCTTCAAGTTCTTCCACGTCTCGCCCTTGGCCGGTTTCAAGGGCGGCGCGCTTAACTACCTGATCCCGCACACCGCCAAGGATGCCGAAGTGATCGCGGTGATCGACTCGGACTACTGCGTGTCGCCGAACTGGCTCAAGCACATGGTGCCGCACTTCGCCGACCCGAAAATCGCCGTGGTGCAGTCGCCGCAGGATTATCGCGACCAGAACGAAAGCACCTTCAAGAAGCTCTGCTACGCGGAATACAAAGGCTTCTTCCATATCGGCATGGTCACCCGTAACGACCGCGACGCGATCATCCAGCACGGCACCATGACCATGACCCGTCGCTCGGTACTCGAAGAACTGGGCTGGGCCGACTGGTGCATCTGTGAAGACGCCGAGCTGGGCCTGCGCGTGTTCGAGAAAGGTCTGTCGGCGGCGTATTACCACGACAGCTACGGCAAAGGCCTGATGCCGGACACCTTTATCGACTTCAAGAAACAGCGTTTCCGCTGGGCCTACGGGGCGATTCAGATCATCAAGCGTCACACCGCCAGCCTCTTGCGCGGTAAAGGCACCGAGTTGACCCGTGGCCAGCGCTACCACTTCCTCGCGGGCTGGTTGCCGTGGGTGGCGGACGGTATGAATATCTTCTTCACCGTCGGCGCGCTGCTGTGGTCGGCGGCGATGATTATCGTGCCGACCCGTGTCGATCCGCCGCTGCTGATTTTCGCGATTCCGCCGTTGGCGCTGTTCGTGTTCAAGGTGGGCAAGATCATCTTCCTGTACCGCCGTGCAGTCGGCGTGAACCTCAAGGATGCGTTCTGCGCGGCCCTGGCCGGGTTGGCGTTGTCTCACACCATCGCCAAGGCGGTGCTGTATGGCTTCTTCACCACCAGCATCCCGTTCTTTCGTACACCGAAAAACGCGGATAACCACGGCTTCTGGGTAGCCATTTCCGAAGCGCGCGAAGAAATGTTCATCATGCTGCTGTTGTGGGGCGCGGCGCTGGGGATCTACCTGGTGCAGGGCCTGCCGAGCAATGACATTCGCTTCTGGGTCGTGATGCTGCTGGTGCAATCGCTGCCGTACGTGGCGGCGTTGATCATGGCGTTCCTCTCGTCGCTGCCAAAACCGGCACCGAAGGGTGAGCCGGCAACGGCAGAGTAAAAACGTGCGCAATGCACTAAACGGCGGCCTCTGGCCGCCGTTTTGCTATAAGATAACGGCCGTTTTGTGAGACTTGGCCTAGCCCTGCTTTCTGTGCGAGCTGGCTTGCCTGCGATGCAGACGCCGCGGCCTGGCAGGTACACCGCGGCGATGCTATCGCGGGCCAGCCAGCTCCCACATTGAACCTGCGCCATTTCAAGATCTGTATCCACATTCGTCCTGCGCGCCCCTTACACGCTTCCCGGAGTTTCCCCATGACGGCCCATGCCGACCTTTCGCCGACCCTTCAACTCGCTATCGACCTGATCCGTCGCCCGTCGGTCACACCGATTGACGCCGACTGCCAGAAGCTGATGATGCAGCGCCTGGGCGACGCCGGTTTCAAGCTTGAGCCAATGCGCATCGAAGACGTGGACAACTTCTGGGCCACCCACGGCAAACACGAAGGCCCGGTGCTGTGCTTTGCCGGCCACACCGACGTGGTCCCGACCGGCCCGGTGCAGGCCTGGCAGAACGACCCGTTCGACGCGCTGATCGATGAAAACGGCATGCTGTGCGGCCGTGGCGCGGCAGACATGAAAGGCAGCCTGGCGGCAATGCTGGTGGCGTCCGAGCGGTTCGTCACCGACTACCCGGACCACAAGGGCTCGGTCGCTTTCCTGATCACCAGCGATGAAGAAGGCCCGGCGCACCATGGCACCAAGGCGGTGATCGAGCGTCTGGCGGCACGCAAGGAGCGCCTCGACTGGTGCATCGTCGGCGAACCGTCGAGCACCTCTCTGGTCGGCGATGTGGTCAAGAACGGCCGTCGCGGCTCTCTCGGCGCGACCCTGACCGTGCGCGGTGTACAAGGCCACGTGGCGTATCCGCACCTGGCGAAGAACCCCATCCACCTGGCCGCACCGGCCCTGGCGGAACTGGCCGCCGAGCATTGGGACAACGGCAACACCTTCTTCCCGCCGACCAGCTTCCAGATTTCCAACCTCAATTCCGGCACCGGCGCCACCAACGTGATCCCCGGTGAACTGACGGCAGTGTTCAACTTCCGCTTTTCGACTGAATCCACGGTGGAAGGCCTGCAACAACGCGTTGCGGCGATCCTCGACAAACATGGCCTGGACTGGCACGTGGAATGGGCCTTGTCCGGCCTGCCGTTCCTCACCGAACCGGGCGCGTTGCTGGATGCGGTATCGGCCAGCATCAAGGCAATTACCGGCCGCGAGACCCAGGCGTCCACCAGCGGCGGTACGTCCGACGGGCGCTTCATCGCCACGCTGGGCACCCAGGTGGTAGAGCTGGGCCCGGTCAACGCGACGATCCACCAGGTTAACGAACGCATCCTGGCCAGTGACCTCGACGTGCTGACCGAAATCTACTACCACACCCTGATCAAGTTGCTCGCCTGATGCTCGCCTGCCCCATTTGCAGCGCACCGCTCAATGCGGTGGACAATGGCGTGGCGTGCCCGGTCGGGCACCGTTTTGACCGTGCGCGCCAGGGTTACCTGAACCTGTTGCCGGTGCAGCACAAGAACAGCCGCGACCCGGGCGATAACCTGGCCATGGTCGAGGCGCGCCGCGACTTCCTCAACGCCGGGCATTACGCACCAGTGGCCAAGCGCCTGGCCGAACTGGCCGCCGAGCGCGCGCCACAGCGTTGGGTAGACATCGGCTGTGGCGAGGGTTACTACACCGCGCAAATCGCCGAAGCCTTGCCCGAGGCTGACGGCTACGCGCTGGACATTTCCAAGGAAGCGGTCAAGCGCGCGTGCAAACGCAACCCGGCGCTGACCTGGTTGATCGCCAGTATGGCCCGCGTGCCGTTGGCCGATGCCAGCTGCCAGTTTCTCGCCAGCGTGTTCAGCCCATTGGACTGGCAAGAGGCCAAACGCCTGCTCAGCCCCGGCGGCGGCTTGATGAAGGTCGGCCCGACCGCGGGCCACCTGATGGAGCTGCGCGAGCGCCTGTACGACGAAGTGCGTGAATACACTGACGACAAGCATTTGGCCCTGGTGCCGGACGGCATGAGCCTCGCCCACAGCGAAACCCTGGCGTTCACCCTGAGCCTGGCCGAACCCCAGGACCGCGCCAACCTGCTGGCGATGACGCCCCATGGCTGGCGCGCGAGTGCCGAGCGCCGCGCCGAGGTGATTGAGGCGGCCGAGCCGCTGCAGGTCACAGTGTCGATGCGCTACGATTATTTCGTGCTTCAATAACCAACTTTTAAGCATCCGCGAATGGATTTTCGAATCCCGCAACGAGGAACATCCATGCGCCAACCTGATATCGAGATTTACCTGAAGGACGCCGACGTCGACCACAAGGCGATTGCCGCCTGGCTGGGCGCTGCCCTGGGCCCGTGCACCGACTGGGTCCAGAAAGGCCAGACCTACAAGTGCAAGGCCGGCAGCGTGCCGGTCACCTGGCTGCCAAAAGCCGTCGGCAAATGGAACAGCCTGTACCTGGAAAGCGACCAGACCCCATGGGACGACGACATCGCCTGCGCCCGCGCGGCGTTTGCTGCGCTGAACGTCGAAGTGCGTTGCGCGCCGGGTACCTGGGTTGAGGAAGAAGGCGAGGAAAGCGCTGACACCTGGATTCGCATCAGCGTGGACGGTGAAGAGCAGATCACCTGGAAGACGGCCTGAAGCTGATTTGTGAACCCCATTAAATGTGGGAGCGGGCTTGCTCGCGAAAGCGGTGGATCAGTCGCCTTTACAGTGACTGACACACCGCTTTCGCGAGCAAGCCCGCTCCCACAAGGGTTCAGCGGTGCAGCAAAAACAGGTTACAGCCCGACGACATCCTCTGCCTGCAACCCCTTCTCGCCGGTCACCACGGCGTATTCCACCTGCTGGCCCTCGGCCAATGAGCGGTGGCCTTCACCGCGAATGGCGCGGTAGTGCACAAACACATCCTTGCCGTCTTCACGCTGAATAAAACCATAGCCTTTTGCATCGTTGAACCACTTCACATTGCCGGTTTCACGCGTTGCCATCTGTCTTACTCCCACTTGCATTTTTATTGTTGAGTCGTGCGCATTGAACTGCCGAGTATAAGACAGGCTCAAAAACGATCAACTCAAGTTTACATCGCTGCTTTTTTGCCGATTTTCGGCGAATACGGCACACTACCCGCCCGAGCGCCTGCTCGGTTTTTTCCACTTGAAGCAGCACGCCTATGACCCGCTCCCCGTTCCGCCGTCTGGTGTTTGGCACCTTGCGCCGACTGTTGTACCTCTGGGTTCGCTCCGAGACGATCAACCAGTCGTCC
This sequence comes from Pseudomonas fluorescens, assembly GCF_900215245.1. Classification (GTDB taxonomy): domain Bacteria; phylum Pseudomonadota; class Gammaproteobacteria; order Pseudomonadales; family Pseudomonadaceae; genus Aquipseudomonas; species Aquipseudomonas fluorescens. The sequence goes on along the minus strand of NZ_LT907842.1, from coordinate 3,725,846 downwards.
CTAACCCTTAACCTCGACCGCAGCCGGCCGGTGTTCTACGTCCTGCAATCGCCCTCCCTCACCGAATTGGCCGTGGTCGATACCGAGTGCACCAAGGCCGGCCTGCCGCGCCCGGTGCTGCCGGTATCGGTAGGCCCGCTGATCGAACCCGCCGCGTTCTTCTACCTCACGCCGGAGCCGGACTGGCTTGGCCGCCAGGACAAGCGCGGCGCACCGCCAACCCTGAACCGGCTGGTCAACACCCTGACCGAACACGCCGAAGAGAATGCACAAATCATTCCCGTCAGCGTGTTCTGGGGGCAGTCGCCCGAGAGCGAGTCCAGCCCGTGGAAACTGCTGTTTGCCGACAGTTGGGCGGTCACCGGCCGTCTACGCCGGCTGTTAAGCATTCTGATCCTGGGCCGCAAGACCCGCGTGCAATTCTCTGCGCCTATCAACCTGCGTGAATTGATCGAGCACAATAAAGGTCACGAACGCACCGTGCGGATGGCCCAGCGCATCCTGCGTGTGCACTTTCGTAACCTGAAGACCGCCGTGATCGGCCCTGACCTGTCCCACCGCCGCAATTTGGTGAAGGGCCTGGTCAATATGCCGTTGGTGCGCCAAGCCATCAGCGAGGAAGCCGAACGCGAGAAAATCACCCCGGAAAAAGCCAAGGCCCAGGCCCTGCGCTACGGTAACGAGATCGCCTCGGACTACACCTACACCGCGATCCGCTTTCTGGAAGTGGTACTGAGCTGGTTCTGGAACAAGATCTACGACGGCATCAAGGTCAATAACATCGAGGGTGTGCAAAAGGTCGCCCAGGGTTATGAGGTGATCTATGTGCCTTGCCACCGCAGCCATATCGACTACCTGCTGCTCTCGTACCTGCTGTTCAAGAATGGCCTGACTCCACCGCATATCGCCGCCGGCATCAACCTGAACATGCCGGTAATCGGCAGCCTGTTGCGCCGTGGCGGTGCGTTTTTCATGCGCCGCACCTTCAAGGGCAACCCGCTGTATACCTCGGTGTTCAACGAATACCTGCACACGCTGTTCACCAAGGGTTTCCCGGTGGAGTACTTCGTGGAAGGCGGGCGTTCGCGCACCGGGCGTATGCTGCAACCGAAAACCGGGATGCTGGCCATTACCCTGCGCAGTTTCCTGCGCTCTTCGCGCATGCCGATCGTGTTTGTGCCGGTGTATATCGGCTATGAGCGTGTGCTGGAAGGCCGCACTTACCTCGGCGAGCTGCGCGGCGCGAGCAAGAAAAAAGAATCGATCTTTGATATTTTCAAAGTGGTCGGCGCGCTCAAGCAGCGATTTGGCCAAGTCGCGGTCAACTTCGGTGAACCGATCAAACTGGCCGAGTTTCTCGACACCGAGCAACCCGACTGGCGCAACCAGGAACTGGGGCCGAACTACAAACCCGCCTGGCTCAACGAAACCACCAACCGCCTCGGTGAGCAGGTGGCGCGCCACTTGAACGAAGCCGCCGCTGTCAACCCGGTGAACCTGGTGGCACTGGCGCTGCTGTCCACCACCCGCCTGGCCCTGGACGAACAGGCCATGGCGCGTCAGTTGGACCTGTACCTCGCGCTGCTGCGCCGCGTGCCGTACTCGCCGCATACCACCTTGCCGGAAGGCGATGGCATGGCGTTGATCAAGCACGTCAAGGACATGGACCTGCTGTCCGAGCAGAGTGACGCCCTGGGCAAGATTCTGTACCTGGACGAGCAGAATGCCGTCCTGATGACCTATTACCGCAACAACGTGCTGCACATCTTCGCCCTGCCCGCGCTGCTGGCAAGCTTCTTCCAAAGCAGCTCGCGGATGAGTCGCGAACAAATCCTGCGTTACACCCGCGCGCTCTACCCGTACCTGCAATCGGAGTTGTTTATCCGCTGGTCGCTGGAGGAGCTGGACGCGGTGGTCGACCAGTGGCTTGAGGCGTTTGTCAAACAAGGCCTGCTGCGCTTCGAAAACGAGGTCTACCTGCGCCCGGCCCCGAGTTCGCGGCACTTTGTGCTGCTGACGTTGCTGTCCAAGAGCATCGCCCAGACCCTGCAACGCTTCTACATGGCGATCTCGCTGCTGCTCAACAGCGGCCAGAACAGCATCAGCGCCGAAGAGCTGGAAGACCTGTGCACGATCATGGCCCAGCGCCTGTCGATCCTGCATGGCCTCAATGCCCCGGAATTCTTCGATAAGAGCCTTTTCCGACATTTTATCCAGACGTTGCTGGAGGAAGATGTGCTGCGCCGCGATGCCGCCGGTAAGTTGAGCTACCACGACCTGCTGGGTGAGCTGGCCGAAGGCGCGGCAAAACGCGTGTTGCCGGCCGATATTCGCCTGTCGATCCGCCAGGTGGCGTTGCACCGTGTCGATGGCGCCGCCGAGGCACCGGCCGCGCCTGAAGAAAGCCGCTAGATTGAATGAGGCGTCGGGGGGATTCCGGCGCCGTTGAAAAGGAGCTGCACCATGAAAAAGATCATCCTCCTCGGCCTGACCGCCCTGCTCGGAGCCTGCCAGTCCATGAACCCCGCCGCCAAAGCCAGCCTCGACGGTGAAGTGTTCTACCTGCAACGCATCGCCCTGCCGCCCACCGCCACCTTGAGCGTCAGCCTGCAGGACGTGTCCTTGATGGACGCCCCGGCCGTGACCCTGGCTGAACAGAAAGGCCCGGTAAAAGGCCAGGTACCACTGCCGTTTCACCTGAGCTACGACCCCGCCCACATCAAGCCAGGTCACACGTACTCGGTGAGCGCTCGCATCGAGCTGGATGGCAAGCTACTGTTTATCACCACCGAACGGCACGCTGTACAGCTGAACGGCCAAGACCCGCAACCACTGCGCCTGCGGGTGGATGCGGTCGCACACTGATACTTTCCAGCCCCTAAGCCCGATCAAAAGGAAGCGCCCATGCTCCGTAACTCCCTTCGCCTCACGGCCCTGTGCGCCGGCCTGCTGCTTGGCGCCAACGCCATGGCCCTGTCACTTGGCAACCTGTCCCAGGCTGACGCCAGCGGCGGCCTCAAGGATGCACTGACCCAAGGCGCGCAGATTGCCGTGAAACAACTGGGCGTACCCGGTGGTTTCAGCAACAACCCACAAGTGAAGATTGGTCTGCCAGGCAAGCTGGGCAAAGTGGCCGACAAGCTGAAAATGTTCGGCATGGGCGATCAAGTCACGCAGTTGGAAACCAGCATGAACAAGGCGGCTGAAACCGCCGTGACCCAGGCGCAACCGATTCTGGTCAATGCGGTAAAAAACATGAGCGTGACCGACGCCAAGGGCATCCTCACTGGCGGCCAGGACTCGGCGACTCAATACCTGAACAAAAGCAGCCGCGAAGAGATCCGCGCCAAGTTCCTGCCGATCGTCAAGGCTGCCACCGACAAGGTTGGCGTCGCCCAGCAATACAACGCCCTGGCGGGCAAGGCGGCGGCCTTTGGCGCGGTTGATGCCAAAAGTGCCAATGTCGAAAGCTACGTGACCGAACAGGCGCTGGATGGCTTGTTCAAAATGATTGCGCAGCAGGAAGAAACCATTCGCAAGAACCCTGCGGCGGCAGCCACCAGCCTGGCGAAGAAGGTGTTTGGCGCGCTGTAATGCCCCAGCGTCACCCTTCACTCTGCTGCGCCCAGGTGGGTCCTCACACACCTGGGCGCAGTTGTCTTGCGCTAGCGGCCTAGCGACTCAACGAAACAGCGGATACAAAGGCCTGTACGGCTGTGGCTGTGGCTGTGGCTGTGGCTGTGGCTGTGGCTGTGGCTGTGGCTGTGGCTGTGGCTGTGGCTGTGAGTGCGGTTTACCGTAGCTCGGCTTGGCGGGTTGGGTGTGACCCACCACTGGCTGAACGGAATGAGGACGGTGAGGCCCGGGCTTTCCATGATCCGGCCTCTGCGGCCTGGTGGTCTCGACCTGTTTGCAAGGCAAATGATTGCCCAACAACGCGCCGAAAAACGCCCCTTTAAAAGCAGCAATTTCAGTAAAAAACGACATATGGCACTCCATAAACTCATTGAATCGGGCCCGACCGCCAACAGGCGAAGTCGAAACCCGTGCCTGTTCATCAGGCAATGCTGAGTGGAGTGAAAAAGAGGAACGTTCCACCGCCGCCGATAGCGGTTTGCATCGGCATGTAAATCAATGAATAACCGAGCCCGCCAGCCGCCCTAGCATGATCGTCGCGAAACAGCCGATAGCCACGGACGTCGCGCGGTTGATCTTCAAGGGCGTGAACCACGTCTTCTGAATGCCTTCAAAGCGGCTGCCCAGCACGATCCACGCCGCCCCTACCGGTATCACCACCATCGCAAGGGTGGCCATGAACCCCACATAGCCTTGCAGCGACGTAAAGGCGTCGGCCGGTGCGATAAACGAAACGATCAGCAGGCCTTTGGGGTTCATCACGGTGAGCCAGAAAAAATACAGGCCGGAAAAACCGTCGCCGGCCGCAGTGACAGCGCTGCTTTTGCGCTGCCACAGCCTGAACGAGACATACAGCAGGTAGCAGGCCGCCCCCAGTTGCGTGATGTTCAACATCCCTGGCGAATAGGCCGCGAGATAAAGCAACGCCACGCCCCACACCGACACCTGCAGCAAGTAGGCCAGGCATTCGATAAAGACCAGCGTCCACGACGCCCGATAGCCGAACAACACCCCCGCACGGAACAGCAGGGTGTTGGTCGGGCCTGGGGCGAGCAACAACAACATCAGGGCTGAAACGGTGGCCAGCATGATTACGCGACGTCCTTCCTCACTCGGAACCACGCAGCATACAGGGCCGGCAAGAACAATAGGGTCAACGCCGTTGCCACGATCAATCCGCCCATGATCGCCACCGCCATCGGCCCGAAGAACACGCTGCGTGACAGCGGAATCATCGCCAGCACCGCCGCCAGGGCTGTCAGCACAATCGGGCGGAAGCGTCGGACGGTGGCTTCGATGATCGCCTGCCACGGTGCCAATCCAGCCTTGATGTCTTGTTCGATCTGGTCCACCAGGATCACCGAGTTGCGCATGATCATCCCCGACAAGGCGATGGTTCCCAACATGGCGACAAAGCCGAAGGGTTGACGGAATACCAACAGGAACAAGGTCACCCCGATCAAGCCCAGCGGTGCCGTCAGAAACACCATCGCCGTGCGTGAGAAACTGCGCAGTTGCAGCATCAGCAGGGTCAGCACCACCACAATGAACAAAGGCACACCGGCCTTGACCGAGTTCTGGCCACGGGCAGAATCCTCGACGGTGCCGCCGACTTCGAGCAAGTAGCCGTCCGGCAGTTCTGCGCGCACGTCAGCGAGCGTTGGCAGAATCTGCTGCACCAGCGTCGCCGGTTGTTCCTTGCCGTAGATGTCGGCGCGCACGGTGACCGTCGGCAGGCGGTTGCGATGCCAGATAATGCCCTCTTCGAAGCCGTATTCGAGGGTAGCAATCTGCGACAGCGCCACGCTTTTGCCATTGTCGGTCGGCACCGCCAGGCTTGGCAGCAATGACAACTCGGTGCGCTCATGCACGGTGCCGCGCAGGAGGATTTCGATCAACTCGTTGTCCTCGCGAAATTGGCTGACGGTGGAACCGGTCAGCGAACTCTGCAGGAACTTCGACAGGTTGGCGGTGCTTACGCCGAGGGCACGGGCGCGGTCCTGGTCGATATTGAGGTAGACGACTTTGCTCGGTTCTTCCCAGTCCAGGTGCACGTTGACCACATGGGTATTTTCGCGAACCTTGGCCGCCACTTTGCGGGCCAAGGCACGAACTTCCTCGATGTGTTCACCGGTCACACGAAACTGCACCGGATAGCCCACTGGCGGGCCGTTCTCCAGGCGCGTGACCCGCGAGCGCAGGTCGGGGAATTGTTCGTTAAGGGTTTCGATCAACCAGGTACGCAGGCCTTCACGCTCTTCGATGGTTTTGGCCAGCACCACAAATTGCGCGAAGCTCGCGGCCGGCAGTTGTTGGTCCAGGGGCAGATAGAAACGCGGCGAACCCGTGCCAACGTAGGCCACATAGTTTTCAATGCCTGCGTGCTCCTTGAGCAAGGCTTCCAGGCGTTTGACCTGGTCGGCGGTGTTGCTCAGTGAGGCGCCTTCCGCCAGTTTCAGGTCAACCATCAATTCCAGGCGACCGGAAGCGGGGAAGAACTGTTGCGGCACAAATCGGAACAGCGCCACCGAGCCGATAAACAGCGCCAAGGTCAGGACAATCACGGTCTTGCGGCGACGCACACACCATTCAACCAAACGCCTTACACGTTGGTAGAACGGCGTGCCGTAGGGGTCGGGGCCATCGGTGCCGTGTTTGGCCGCGTGAATTTTCGCCAGGTCCGGCAGGAGTTTTTCTCCCAGGTACGGCACAAACACCACCGCAGCGACCCACGAGGCCAGCAGCGCGATGGTCACCACCTGGAAGATCGAGCGGGTGTATTCGCCGGTGCTCGATTGTGCGGTGGCAATCGGCAGAAAGCCCGCCGCCGTGATCAAGGTGCCCGTCAGCATGGGGAACGCCGTGCTGGTCCAGGCGAAGCTGGCGGCCTTGAGCCGGTCGTAACCCTGCTCCATTTTGATCGCCATCATTTCCACGGCGATGATGGCGTCGTCGACCAGCAAACCCAAGGCCAGCACCAACGCGCCGAGGGAGATTTTGTGCAGGCCGATACCGAGGTAATACATTGTGGCAAAGGTCATCGCCAGCACCAGCGGAATCGCCAGGGCCACCACCATACCGGTGCGCACCCCCAGTGAGAAAAAACTCACCAGCAAGACGATGGCCAACGCCTCGGCCAATACCTGTACGAACTCACCGACGCTGGTTTTCACTGCCGCCGGCTGATCCGACACCTTGCGCAGTTCCATGCCAGCCGGGAGGTTCTTCTGCAGGCGTGCGAATTCACCTTCAAGGGCCTTGCCCAATACCAGAATGTCGCCGCCATCGCGCATGGCCACCGCCAGGCCGATGGCGTCCGCGCCCATATAACGCATGCGCGGCGCCGACGGATCGTTGAAGCCACGGTGGATGTCGGCCACGTCGCCAATACGGAACGTGCGGTCCCCCACGCGAATCGGGAAATTGCGGATCTCCTCCACGGTTTTGAAATTGCCTGACACGCGCAGCTGCACACGTTCGGTCGGGGTTTCAAAGAAGCCGGCCGTAGAGACGGCGTTCTGCTCCTGCAATGCCTGCTGCACTGCCGCCAATGGCAGGCCGAGGGTGGCGAGCTTGAGGTTGGACAGTTCGATCCAAATCTTCTCATCCTGTAGCCCAAGCAGCTCGACCTTGCCCACATCCGGCACACGTTGCAGTTGAATCTGAATGCGATCGGCGTAGTCCTTGAGCACCGCGTAGTCGAAGCCGTCGCCGGTCAGCGCGTAGATATTGCCGAAGGTGGTGCCGAATTCATCGTTGAAAAACGGCCCCTGGATATCCGGCGGCAAAGTCTGGCGGATGTCACTGATCTTCTTGCGCACCTGGTACCACAGGTTCGGAATCTGCGCGGAATGCATCGCGTCGCGGGCCATAAAGGTGACCTGGGACTCACCGGGCCGCGAGAAGGACACGATGCGCTCGTAGTCGCCCGTCTCCATGAGTTTTTTCTCGATACGCTCGGTGACCTGGCGCGAGACTTCCTGGGCGGTGGCCCCGGGCCAATTGGTCTTGATGACCATGGCCTTGAAGGTGAACGGCGGGTCCTCGCTTTGCCCCAGCTTGGTGTAGGACAGCGTGCCGACCACCGCCAGCAGGATCATCAGGAACAGTACGATCTGGCGATTACGCAACGCCCATTCGGAAAGATTGAAACCCATCGGGGACTACTCCTTGGCCGCCAGATTCACAACTCGGTTGGAGCGATCCACCGGGCGCACTTGCTGGCCCTCATGGAGCACATGCACGCCCGCTGCAATCACCCAATCGGTGGGGGCCAAGCCTTCGAGGACCGGCACGGTTTTTTCGCCGAAGGCGCCAATGCGCACCGGTGTGCGTTTCAGCGTGTTGTCCGCTTGCACACGCCACACATAGGACGCGCCGTTCTCCGCACTGAGCGCAGACAGCGGTACCGACAGAGGAATTACGCCGTCAGCCTGGATGAACACTCGGGCGCTCTGGCCCAGTTCGGCCGGGACTTTGCCACCTGTGAAGGCGACGCGGGCGGCGAAGGTACGCGACTTGGGATCAGCCGCAGGCGACAACTCACGGATGCGCCCGGCAAAGCGTTGGTCTGGCTGGCTCCACAGTTCCACCGACACCGGCTGACCAATCTTGAACCGGCCGAAGCCTTGCTCGGGCAGGCTGATCAGCACTTCGCGCTCACCATCGGTGGCCAGGGTGAACACCGTCTGGCCGGCGGACACCACTTGGCCGACTTCCACCGCGCGCTTGGCGACAACACCGTCCTGGGGCGCGCGCAGCACCGCATAGCCGGCCTGGTTGCTCGACACATCAAATTCAGCCTTGATCTGCTTCAGGCGCGCTTCACCGGATCGGTAAAGGTTTTCGGAATTGTCGTACTGCGAGCGGCTGACCATCTGACGGTCCATCAGGGTCTTGTAACGGTCACGCTCGGCGCGCACCAGGCTCAGGTTGGCCTCGGCGGCGGCGACCTGGGCACGGGTGGCTTCCAGTTGCAGGCGCACATCCTGTGGGTCGAGCTCTGCCAGCGGCTGGTTAGCCTTGACCCGCTCGCCCTCCTCCACCCACCGCTTGCTGACTTTACCGCCGATACGAAAGGCCAGATCCGGCTCATACCGGGCGCGCACCTCACCCGGATAGCTGTCCATCGCCTGGGCCGAAGGCTGCGGTTGCACCACCATGGCCGGGCGGACGGTGGTTTGGGCCGCTTCTTCATGGCCGCAGGCGGCCAACAGGAAGACCAGGCTGACAGGCAACGCAAGGGGCAGGAAAGTGCTGCGCATGCTGAAGGACCTTTCGCAAATGGAGCTAGGAATAATTATACTGGCCAGTATGTTATTAATACCAAACTCGCCAGTCCAGTATTAAAGGTGAAAATGTCCGACAATCCAGTGAACACCAATAGCCCCGGGCGTCCCAAGGACATGGCAAAACGCCAGGCAATCCTCGAAGCAGCTAAAATCCTGTTTTTGAGCAATGGCTACGCGAGCACCAGCATGGATGCCGTGGCCCTCGAGGCCGGCGTGTCAAAACTGACGGTCTACAGCCACTTCACCGACAAAGAGACGTTGTTCACCGCCGCCGTCGTGGCCAAGTGCGAGGAGCAACTGCCGGTGATGTACTTCGAATTGCCCGAAGACATCCCGGTGCAGACTGTGTTGCTGAATATCGCGCGGGGGTTCCATCGGCTGATCAACAGCGAGGAGTCGGTGAACCTGCATCGCCTGATGATGACCACCGGCAATCAGGACGTGAAACTCTCGCAGATCTTCTTTGAAGCCGGCCCCATGCGCATGCTGCAGGGCATGGAGCGCCTGCTCAGCCGGATCGACCAGAGCGGCGCCCTGAGCATCGACAAACCGTTGACGGCGGCCGAGCATTTCTTTTGCCTGCTCAAGGGCACGGCGAACTTCTGCTTGCTGTATGGCTGCGGCGGGCCACTGGATGAAGAAGCCGCCGAAGCCCATGTGCAGGAAGTGGTGGGGTTGTTCATGCGGGCTTATCGGCCCTGAGGCCTTGCGCCGCCCGCACCGGCGCTATCGCAGGCAAGCTAGCTCCCACCGGTGACCGTGTTCTCATGCTGGAATGCATTCTCCTGTGGGAGCAGGGCCTGCCTGCGATGAGCATAGGTATCTACACATTTTTTTACGGATTGAGTGCTGTGGTTGTCGGGGGGCGCTGAGTACATATCCGTTGCTGCGGTAACGGCTGCTTAGGGTTCCGCCCTTACGGCGGGTCACTTTCGGAAAAGAGCCCCAAAAGCAACCAAAAGGGCTCTTGCCCCACCACTCGGCACCTCGCTTAGGCTCGGTGTGCCCTCACGCAGGCTTCAGACCGTGGGCCGCCGCCATGGGCCATCCTTGGCCCATCGCGGCTAACCCGGCGTCCTGCCGGGTTACCCACGCTCCAAAGCCTGCGTTCGGCCAGCGTGGTTAACGGGGCGCCTAAGATCAACAGCAGAGCAAGATCAAAAACAGAGCACGGCGGCCTAGTAGCCGACCTGAGTGGTTAGATCAAAAGCAAAAGCAAAACCGAGGCGGCCTGACAGCCGACCTGATCTTGGAGACTAAACTCAGTCAAATGTGGGAGCTGGCTTGTCGGATCGCCGAACCGCTGCGATGGCATCGACTGTGCCTCACTGATATACCGAGGTGCCCGCATCGCAGGCAAGCCAGCTCCCACAGAAAAGCAGTTTTGCTTCTGAGCAGCTTCTAATCTGCTTCTGCTGTGTTTTTGATCTGCTTTTGCTTCAACCACTCAGGTCAGCTACTAGGCCGCCGTGCTCTGCTGTTGATCTGCTGTTGATCTTGATCTGACAGGCCCCGTTAACCACGATGGCCGAACGCAGGCTTGAATCCGTGGGTAACCCGGCAGGACGCCGGGTTAGCCGCACTGGGCCAGGGATGGCCCATTGCGGCGGCCCACGGATTCAAGCCGGAGAGAGGGCATGCCGAGCCCAGGCGAGGCACCGAGTGGTGGGGCAAAGCGTTTTTTGGTTACTTTTTTAGGCGTTTGTAAAAAAGTGACCCGCCGTAAGGGCGGAACCCTAAGCAGCCGTTACCGCAGCAACGGATATGTACTCAACCTACCTAACCCCTCACAGGCTTAAAGCGACACAAAGAGTTGCGTAGATACCTATACCGCGATGAGGCCCTCAAGGCTTGAGTGCTTTCTTCGGATAGATGTCATACCGGCTCGATTTACCATCCAGCGCATGGCTCGGCTTCGGCCCTTCAATGCACGGCGCTTTGCGCGGACGCTTGACCACCACCCGGTGGCTGGCCAACGCCAGCGCGGCCGCCAGCAACGCCGGTGCGTCGGGATCATCGCCAACCAGCGGCCGAAACAAACGCATTGCCTTCTTCACCAGGGCGGTTTTCTCACGATGAGGGAACATCGGGTCCAGGTAGATCACCTGCGGCGGTTCGCCCTCCCAATTGAGCATCACATCGATGGAATTGCCCTTGAGCAGCTTCATGCGCGCCACAATAGGCGCCACTTCAAAATCATCCGCGCCACGTGCCAGGCCGTCTTCGAGCAAGGCGCCAATCAGCGGTTGACGCTCGATCAGGCTCATCTCGCAGCCCAGGCTGGCCAGCACGAACGCGTCCTTGCCCAAGCCTGCCGTGGCATCCAGCACACGCGGGCGTACCCCCTGAGCAACGCCGACCGCCTTGGCGATCATCTGCCCGCTGCCTCCGCCGTACAAACGCCGGTGAGCTGCGCCGCCCTCGACAAAGTCCACGCGCACCGGCCCCGGTGCGTCAGGCCCAAGCTGCTGGAGTTGCAGGCCGTGCTCACCAACTTGCAGGGAAAAGTCCGCTTCCTCCAGGTGCAACGGCAGGCCCAGCAACGAAGCCCACTGCTCGGCACGCGCCGTAAAACCTTCGGCCAAGGCCTCGACCCGAATGCGGCTGGCCGCTGGTAGTTCGCTCATCAATCGCTACGCTCAAAAATATTAAGGATCGGCACATAACGGCCGATAAAAACAACAGTCAGGTATTTTGCCAGAGCTGAGCGTCGACCGAGAAAAATGTCAGACATTCTTCCCCTAACTATCGGTGTACTGCCGACCCACAACCACTACGGCCTGCGTAATACTCAAGCGCTGGCCGGCGTGAGTCATGTGTGGCAGGACTTCTTCGCCCGTGCGTTGGCCGAACAGCTCGGCGATACGCCGCAGGCGCTCGCCGCCAAGGCACCGGCACCGAGAGACCCGGCGCTGGAACCCAGCGAAGGCGCCGACCTGTTGTCACAGATCCTCACCCAGCGTGAGTGCGATGTGAAGGAAACCGAGATCGCGCCGCCGGAGCCACTGTTCCTGCCCATCGCCGAATTTGAAACCGAGTTGCTGCCACCGCCCCCTGTACCGTTCCCGGCAGAAGAAATCGTCGCCCAGCAGCGCCAGCAAACCTTTGAAAGCAGCTGGGTACGCCCGATTGTCCTGAACGCCGGTCAACCACTGCCCGCGCCAGGCCCGGCACCGGAACCACAGCCCTTGCACCTGCCGATTGCCGAGTTCGAACTGGACCTGCTGCCACCACCCGCCACGCCGTACCCGACCGAAGCACTGGCAGCGCAACAGAAAGCGCTGGACTTCGATTACCACTGGGCGCGCCCCCTGATCGTCAACAACCTGCGCCTCGCCGCCTGACCCTCAGCGGCACACCCACCAGGGCCCCATGTCCAGATGGAAGTGATTACGATGGGCCGCGTTGTAGTCCGGGCTCAACACCACGTTGAAATCCGCGCAGGCTGCCTCTCGCACCTGCCGCAAAAACCGCGCGCCATCGCCTGCTCCCGGCCAGTCCTTGAGCACACTGATGCTGCGCCCATCCGCCAGGCGGAAGCCGGCAATGTCCAGGGCGTTCGCCGATGCGTGTTGACTGAGCCGCCCTTCCGCGCGGTTATACACGTTGCGACAGGCAAAGCTGCCCAAGTGATCGACCCGCGTCACCGCCTGGCCAAATACCGCCTGGGCGGCCGGTTGCAGGCTATGGCGCTCGAACAAGGCAAACGCTACGGCCAGTGGGCAACTGGCAAGAAAGCTGCTGCTCAAGGCCACGTCGGCGCCTTGCACGCGCAAGATGTTGCGCAATGGGCACGCGGCGTCAGCCGGACTGTCTGCCTGATGGCTGACGCGTAAACCAGAGGTTTTCAGCACCTGCTCGCACAGCGCCGGATCATCCTGCAGCCGCCCGAGTTTGAAGCGCGTCAACAGGTTCGGGCGGGTGCGCACATCCAGCGGCGCCCAGGGGTTCCATTCATTGGGCAACGGCACCCAGCCTCGCCACACACCCAAGGCAAACACCCCGGCCAGCACCAGCAGCGCACCGAGCACTTTAAAAAAACGCACGGCTTAGCCCTTGAAGAACTGGTTGGCCTGGCTGAACCGCATCTTGCGCTCGGTGAAGGTAAAGGTGCCCAGCGCGTACACCTCCTGCGCGGCGCGGTAAAACTCGCCATACGCCGCCAACGCCATGGCCGAGCCGACACTGATGCGCCGCACGCCCATCTCGCTCAATTGCGCCACGCTGAGGTTCAAGCCGCCGGACATCAACACGTTCACCGGCTTGGGCGCAACGGCCTTGACCACTGCAAGTATTTCCTCGGCGCTGCTTAGCGCAGGGGCATACAGCACGTCGGCACCGGCTTCGGCGTAGGCCTGCAACCGGCGGATGGTGTCAGGCAAATCCAGGCGGCCATGCAGGAGGTTTTCCGCGCGGGCGGTCAGCGTGAACGCGAACGGCAAACTACGCGCTGCGGCAACCGCCGCTTCGACGCGTTGAACAGACAAATCGAACGGGTAGATTGGATCGACGGCAATGCCCGTGGCGTCTTCGATGGAGCCGCCGACAATTCCCGTAGCCGCTGCGCGCAGGATGGTTTGGGCGCAGCCTTCGGGCGTATCGCTGAAACCGTTTTCCAGATCCGCCGCCACCGGTAGCGCGGTCGCCCGGACAATCGAAGTAGCATTAGCCAACGTGTCCTCCAGCGACAACGCACCTTCCGCATCCGGCCGCCCCAGGCTGAACGCATAGCCCGCACTGGTGGTGGCCAAGGCTTCAAAGCCGAGGCTGGCCAGCATGATTGCGGAGCCCGCATCCCATGGGTTGGGCATCACGAACGCGCGATCACGTTCATGCAACGCCTTGAAGGTTTCGGCGCGAAGGGTTTGGGCATCCATGACTCACTCCTGGCGGAAAAAGGAGCCCTAGAGTAACCCCAGTTGCTCCGCTTCGGGTTCTCGATGCAAGGTCGGCAGCGGCGGCAGGCCCGGCAAACGGGCCATCAGTTTTTCATGAAAGCGCAGCGCCAGTTGCGCAGCGAGCCGGTTATCCGAGGTGTGCAGGAAGACGTAGGGTGTGCGCCCCTCTTCGATCCAGCCGGCGACTTTTTCCACCCACGGCAGCAAAAACGGGTCGTTGGCCTCCAGCTCCGGATGGCCGATGAAACGCACTTGGGGAAACTGGGTCAGCGCTGCTGGGCGCGGCGGCACCTTGGGCTTTTTCGATTGGGCGTGCAATACCGCGGCCGAGGTGGACGTGCAACTGAACAAGGCTCTGGGGTCGAGGCAGATCCGCTCGACACCACGGTCACGTAACAAGCGGTTGAGCGTGCGTTCGGCATCGCCCTTGGCGAAGAACTCCGGGTGGCGGACTTCCACGGCCAACGGGCGTTCCAGGCCATCAATAAAACCGGCGAGCTCGCCGAGGCGTTGCGGCGAAAAGCTCGCCGACAGTTGCAGCCACAATGGCGAAACACGCGCACCCAATGGGCTCATCAGGCCGACAAAACTTTCCGCCGCCGGCAACTGCTCGCGCAAGTCGCCACCGTGGCTGATGTCGCCCGGGAATTTGGCGGTGAAGCGAAAATCTTCAGGCATGATTTCAGCCCAGCGCTGCACCGTGGCGGCCGAGGGGCGAGCATAGAAAGTGGTGTTGCCTTCAACGGCGTTGAAGACCTGGGAGTACAGGGCGAGGTAATCGCTGGAGCGCGCGTCGGCCGGGTACAGGTACTCGCGCCAGGCGTTTTCACTCCAGGACGGGCAACCAATAAAGTAAGGCAGGCGCATCAGATGTGGATGTCGAGACCCAGCACTTCCATATCCCATTCGACAAAGCCGGCGGTGGTCAGGTAGCTGGCCAGGGCGGTGGCGACGCTTTTGCTCATGGAACGGTGGAACACCATGTCTTGCTGACGGGCGGGAAGACCACTGATACGCGCACCGGCGGACGCCTGGGCGTTGGACTGCACGTCGGACTGGACCTCAATGAAGTCCGGCGAATCCTCGACGGAATCGTCTACCGTCACGTTCGCCTTACGTGGCTTACGCTTGAGGGGGTAGGACTGTGAGGAAAAGCCGTCTATACGCATACATGCAGACTCGGTATCAATGATGGCAATTTAGCGGCACTTTCCGATGTGCGCAAATGCTCTGGTGATAACTAGAACACATAATTTGTAAAAGGTTTACAAACCCGGTCAAATTCTGACGATTGGCGAAAATCGCCACAAAAATCTCGCTTTTTTGGCGTCAAATAATCCCGCGCTCAGCCTTGGTTTGCGCCACTTTATCGCGCAGATAAACCGGTGCAGCCTGATCGGCGGGGACCGCTTCGCCACGCTCGAAAGCGAAGCGCGCCAGGGTCAACAGGTCTTCGGCATGCGGCAACATGGCGGCGTCCTGGCCGACCACGTGCACATTGATACGCTCGCCATAACCCCAGCCGGTACCGGCGCCAAACCAGTCACCGCTGGCATCCACGGGCAACGCGCTGACTTGCGGCGGTTGCACGGCTTCCACGCCCACCAGGCGCATTTCGCCAGCTGTCTCGCGGTAGCATCCCCAATAGACTTCATCCATCCGTGCATCAATGGCCGCCGCCACTTGCGAGGCGCCGTGCTCACGCAGCGCACGCTGGGCCAGCACCGCGAGGTTGGAGACCGGCAACACCGGGCGTTCCAACGCAAACGCCAGGCCCTGCACCACGCCAATCGCAATGCGAACGCCGGTAAACGCGCCCGGGCCACGCCCAAAGGCAATGACATCGACCGCAGCAAGGCTGGTGCCGGCGTCTTCGAGCAGTTGCTTGATCATCGGCAACAGCTTCTGCGCATGCAGGCGCGGGATCACCTCGTAGTGGCTCGTTACCTTGCCATCGTGCAGCAAGGCAACAGAGCAAGCTTCAGTCGCGGTGTCCAGGGCCAGCAGGGTGCTCATCAGTGTAGGTGTCCAAATCGGAAAAAAGTGCGCCAGTATAAACAACAACGGCCCGCAAGCGGGCCGTTGTGCATGCAGCTAAGCGTTTGATCAGCTCAGCGCTTGCAGCACCTTGGCGGTGATCGCTTCTACCGAGCCCACGCCAGGAATGTGGCTGTACTTCGGCTTGCCCTGAGCAGCCGACAGTTTCTGGTAGAAGTCCACCAGTGGCTTGGTCTGGGAATGGTAGACCGACAGACGATGGCGCACGGTTTCTTCGGTGTCGTCCTTGCGCTGTACCAGGTCTTCGCCAGTCACATCGTCCTTGCCTTCAACCTTGGGCGGGTTGTAGACGGTGTGGTACACGCGGCCCGAGGCCTCGTGAACACGACGACCGGCGATACGCTGCACGATCTCTTCGTCTTCAACCGCGATTTCAACCACGGCATCCAACTCGACGCCCGCCTTCACCAGGGCTTCAGCCTGGGGAATGGTGCGTGGGAAGCCGTCGAACAGGAAACCGTTCTTGCAGTCGTCCTGGTTGATGCGTTCCTTGACCAGGTTGATGATCAGGTCATCGGAAACCAGGCCACCGCTGTCCATCACGCTTTTTGCGATCAGGCCCAGCTCGGTGCCAGCCTTGACGGCCGCGCGCAGCATGTCGCCGGTGGAGATTTGTGGAATGCCGAATTTTTCAGTGATGAACTTTGCCTGAGTACCTTTACCGGCCCCGGGAGCTCCCAGCAGAATGACGCGCATCGATGTGCTCCTCAATTTTTTATAGAGATGACGCTCGGATTCGCCGCGTGGGGCCAATCTCGTAAAAATATGGCTCGTGAAAATATGGGCCCAAGCCGATCAAAACCCCAAAGGCTGATCAAGATACACAGCGGGCCCTATCCATACAAGCCGCCGAAAGTCGGAGTAACCCGCGCAGGGCATGCGTCATAGGCCGGGTGTGCCTGGGTGCAACCCGGCCGCGTAAACGCCGACCGCCCCTTTCAGGGCGGCCGTCATTGTTTATCTGCAAGTCGTTGAGAACACGCAAGAAACCTTATCCGGTGTTGCGCAAACCGGCGGCAATACCCGCCACGGACACCAGCAGCGCCTGTTCCAGAGGGCTGTCCTGCGCTGCCTCCTGCCGACGCGAGCGCGCCAGCAACTCGGCCTGCAACAGGTGCAGCGGGTCGAGGTAGGTGTTACGTAAACGGATAAACTCCAGGGTGTCTGGGCTGTGGGCCAGCAGTTGCGACTGGCCAGTCAGGCCAAGGACCACGCTGCACGCCTGCGACAATAGGTCGCGTAAGTGCGCACCCAATGGCAGAAGGTCAGGCTGCACCAGACGCTCGTCATATAAACGCGCTATATCGGCATCGGCCTTGGCCAGCACCATTTCCAGCATATCGATGCGGGTGCGAAAGAACGGCCATTGCTCACGCATCTGCCCCAGCAACTCGCCTTCGCCGCGCTCCAGCGCCTTGCTTAAGGCCGCTTCCCAGCCGAGCCAGGCAGGTAGCATCAGGCGGGTTTGGGTCCAGCCGAAAATCCACGGGATCGCCCGCAGGCTTTCGATACCGCCCGCACGCCGCTTGGCCGGGCGACTGCCCAAGGGTAAGCGGCCCAGTTCCTGCTCCGGCGTGGACTGGCGGAAGTACTCGACGAACTGGGGATTTTCTCGCACGACGGCGCGGTAAGCGCTGACACCGTCTGCTGCCAATTCGTCCATCAAATGGCGCCAGGCCGGCTCGGGCGGCGGCGGTGGCAACAGCGTGGCTTCCAGCACTGCGGCCAGGTAGAGGTTGAGGTTCTGCTCGGCAATGTCCGGCAAGCCGAACTTGAAGCGGATCATTTCGCCTTGTTCGGTGGTGCGGAAACGCCCCGCCACCGAGCCGGGCGGTTGCGACAGGATCGCCGCGTGTGCCGGACCACCGCCACGCCCAACAGTGCCGCCACGACCGTGGAACAACAGCAGTTCCACCTGCTGCTCGCGGCAGATATCCACCAACCGTTCCTGCGCCCGGTACTGCGCCCAGGCGGCCGCTGTGGTGCCGGCGTCCTTGGCGGAGTCCGAGTAACCGATCATCACTTCCTGCGGGCCTTGCAAGCGCGCGCGGTAGCCCGGCAATTGCAGCAGCCGCTCCATCACCGGCCCAGCGTTATCCAGGTCGGCCAGGGTTTCGAACAGCGGGACCACGCGCATCGGTCGTTGCACGCCCGACTCTTTAAGCAGCAATTGCACGGCCAGCACGTCCGACGCGGCGCCCGCCATCGAAATCACGTACGAGCCGAGCGACGCGGCCGGTGCGGCGGCAATTTCCTTGCAGGTATTCAACACCTCGGCGGTGTCCGCCGACGGTTTGAAATAACCCGGAAGCAACGGTCGACGGTTGGTCAGCTCTTTGGTCAGGAAGCTGATACGCGCCTCTTCATCCCAGTCTTCGTAGCGACCCAGGCCCAGGTAATCGGTGATTTCAGTCATGGCCGCCGAATGGCGACTGGAATCCTGGCGCACATCCAGCCGCACCAGGAACAAGCCGAAGGTCACCGCACGGCGCAGGCAATCGAGCAGCGGGCCATCGGCGATCACGCCCATGCCGCACTCGTGAAGCGACTGGTAGCACAGCTCCAGCGGGTCCAGCAGGTCGCGGTTGTTCTGCAAGACCTCAACGGGCGCCGGGGTGTTGGCGCTCAACGCGGTGTGCGCCCATTGCCGCGTGGCACGCAGGCGCTCACGCAATTGCTTGAGCAAGGCGCGATACGGCTCGACGCTGTCGCCGACCTTGGCTTGCAACGCCGGGCTGGCCTGTTGCATCGACAACTCGGACGCCAAGTGGTCGATATCACGCAAATACAAATCCGCCGCCATCCAGCGCGCCAGCAACAGCACTTCGCGGGTGACCGGCGCGGTGACATTCGGGTTGCCATCACGGTCGCCGCCCATCCACGAGGCAAACCGAATCGGTGCGGCCTCCAGTGGCAGGTGCAGGCCAGTGGCCGCGTGCAAGGCGTGGTCAGCCTTGCGCAAGTAATTGGGGATGGCCTGCCACAACGAATGCTCAATGACTGCAAAGCCCCACTTGGCTTCATCCACCGGGGTGGGCCGCACGCGGCGGATTTCTTCGGTGTGCCAGGCTTCGGCGATCAACCGCTGCAAACGTTCGCGGATCTGCTCGCGCTCGGCCGTGGTGAGGTCGCGGTGATCCTGCAGCGCCAGTTGCGCGGCGATCGCATCGTATTTCTGGATCAGGGTGCGGCGCGCCACTTCAGTCGGGTGGGCGGTCAGCACCAATTCAATCTCCAACCGCGCCAACTGGCGGGCCAGGGATTCGTTGCTATGACCTTCGCTTTGCAAGCGGGCCAGCAGTTCCGGCAATACGCGGGATTCGAACGGTGCCGGTTGCGACTCATCGCGCCGGTGGATCAATTGATACTGCTCGGCGATGTTGGCCAGGTTGAGGAACTGGTTAAAGGCTCGTGCCACAGGCAACAGTTCGCTTTCCTGCAATTGGTTCAAGCTGGCGCTGAGTTCCTCGCCGGCGGTTTGCTCGGCTACGCCACCTCGGCGGTCGGCCTTGGCGCCTTTGCGGATCTGCTCGATCTTGTCGAGAAAATCATCGCCGTATTGCTCTCGAATGGTGTTGCCCAACAGCTCACCCAGCAGGTGAACATCCTCACGCAAGCGTGCATCGATATCACTCATCAGCCAATCTCCAGCCAGAAATCCGGGACGCGCAGGCCTTCCAGAGTGCCGCTCGCATCGGTTTCTGACAAGACACTTTAAACCTTGCCGGTTACAGCTAGTCTCAACAGTGAGTCGTCGCGTTTATCCACGCAGGCGGCTGGACACTCATCACCGCCTGCCATCGCGGGCTTATTGAGGTTGCCATGAAAATTCGAGAACTGGCCCAGCATTGGGAAGAGACCGCCAAGGGTCGCCTGACCAAAACCGAGTATGCGATCCATCTGGACATGGAGTCCGCCGCACGGCTGGCCGCGATCGCCGAGATGTACCCCAAGCGCCACCCCGAAGAACTGCTCGGTGAGCTGATCGGCGCCGCCCTTGAAGAGCTGGAAGCCAGCTTTCCCTACATCAAGGGTCAGCACGTGATCGCCACCGATGAAGAGGGGGACCCGCTGTACGAAGACGTCGGCCCTACTCCGCGTTTTCTCACCCTGTCGCGGCGCTATCTGCATGATTTATCAGCCGGTACCGACGAACAGAAGCACTGATTACCCTCCGTTAAACCCCTTCCAACCCCAGGTATTCCGGGCCTCGCGCAGGCTCGGCGTACCTTTGCGCAAAGCAAAAGTTCAAACTTTTAAACGCTGACCAAACAGTCAGATATTTTTTTAGGCAAATCGCCATCTTCTCTGAACTTTTGAAAAAAGCATCAGGTCACAGCCAGTAAGCCATCAGTTGGAACGGCCGTTTGAAAAGGCACCACGCGCTTTACCGCCGGGGCCGCGACTGCAGACCAACGAAATGGATTTTGATGTTTTTGAGGAGTAATCCAATGGAGTTGAAGACGATGAAGACCAGCACTGCCAAATCCTCGTTTAACCACCTGCGCGCGCTCAAATTGGCCGCGCTGGCAATCGGCACCAGCTTCGTACTGGCGGGCTGCGCCGGTAACCCACCGACCGAGCAATACGCCGTGACCCAATCTGCGGTGAACAGCGCCGTCAGCGCCGGGGGTACCGAGTACGCCGCTGTGGAAATGAAGTCGGCTCAGGACAAGCTCAAAGAAGCTGAAATCGCGATGCACGACAAGAACTACGACAAGGCGCGTCAGCTGGCCGAACAAGCCGAATGGGATGCCCGCGTTGCTGAGCGCAAAGCCCAGGCTGCCAAGGCTGACCAGGCTGTGAAGGACTCCCAGAAAGCTGTTCAGGAGCTGCGTCAGGAAGGCATGCGCCCGGCTGTTATCAAACAGCAATAAGCCGCCGCCACTGGCCACTGATTGCAGTGCACCCGATATCGAATTGAAAGGACGACACGACTATGCGTAAACAACTGATGATCCCTGCCCTGCTGGCGATGAGCGTTGCTCTGGCGGCCTGCTCCACCCCGCCGAACGCGAACCTGGAAAACGCACGGACCAACTTCTCGGCCCTGCAAGCCAACCCGAATGCCACCAAGGTAGCGGCGCTGGAAACCAAGGACGCCCAGGATTGGCTGGACAAGGCTGACAAGGCCTACCGTGACAAGGAAGACCAGAAGAAAGTCGACCAACTGGCCTACCTGACCAACCAGCGCGTTGAAGTGGCGAAAGACACCATCGCCCTGCGCCAATCCGAAGCCCAGCTGAAAAACGCCGGTGACGAACGTGCCCGCGCCCTGCTGCAAGCCCGTGATGCGCAGATCAAGCAACTGCAAGACAGCTTGAACGCCAAGCAGACTGATCGCGGCACCCTGGTGACTTTCGGTGACGTGCTGTTCGCCACCAACAAGTCCGACCTGAAATCCAGCGGCCTCGTGAACATCACCAAGCTGGCGCAGTTCCTGCGTGATAACCCGGACCGTAAAGTGATCGTCGAAGGCTACACCGACAGCACCGGTTCCGACTCGTACAACCAGAGCCTGTCCGAACGTCGTGCGGCGTCCGTACAGCGTGCACTGGCTCAACAGGGCGTGGATATCTCGCGCATCGTGACCCAGGGTTACGGCAAGGAATACCCGGTTGCCGACAACGGCAGCGTCTCGGGCCGTGCCATGAACCGCCGCGTTGAAGTGACCATCTCCAACGACAACCAGCCAGTGAAGCCACGTTCGTCGATGGCGAACTGATTGACTGAAGCTGGATAAAAAAACCCACCTTACGGTGGGTTTTTTTTCGGCTATCCGAAGGTAATGGGACGCTCCGGCTCGTCCGCATGCATGACCTTTTTGCGCTCATCGGTGTTGTCCGACAGCCGCTCCATCAGCTGCCTTAGCCCCTCAGCCTGCGCATCCTGCCGCGTCAGCGACTCATGCCCTCTGGCCATGTCCAGCATGTTGCGTATTGCGCCAATATTTATGACCACCTTCCCCGCCCCGTTTGCGTAAGTTACATCGCCCTCTGTGGCGTGTTACGCAAGACGGTTCCAGATATTTCGGTGATCGGGCTATTCCTGCAGTTGCGGGGTTTCCTGCCCCATGCAACGCACCGCTTGCTTCTTGTTGTTGACCAGCACGCCACTCAAGCCTTTCTGCTCGGTATCGAACATCACCAATACGCCATCAACGCATTGCGCGATTTGTGCGGCCGGGGTCAGGGAAATTTTATAGTCCTCGCCCGGTACGGTCTTGAGCATCGTGAAGTCGCTGAGCAGCAATGCATCTTCCGGCTTGGCGAAGTGCAGGTAGCCATAGAACCACAGGCAACCGACGGTACCGATGATGGTGCCGATACCGGTGAGGATCAGCGGGATCATATTGCGTTCTTCGCTCATTGCGGGCTCTCTGATGAATCAACTTTAGGAACAGGGTAATTCGGAATTTCACCCAGGCGGCGCAGGCCGTTGAAGTGCTGCGGGTCGTCCAGATAACGCAGCATCACGGTTTGCCAGGTCTTGTCGGCAAAGGTCTGCACATGGCCGCCACGGGTCAACTGCAACACCCTCGGCGGCGGCGCGGCCTGATACAGGCGAATACCGTTGGCCACCGGCACAATCGGATCATCCAGGCTATGGAACAGCAGCTTCGGCACACCGGTCAGTCGGGGCATGGCGTTGATCGCACTGTCAGCGTCCGGCACCAGCCAGGACAGCGGCACCTGAAACGGCCATGTTAACCAGGACGTGCTGAGCGCGAATTGTCCTACGTCACGATAACTGGCAGGCACGCCATCCAGCACCAGCGCCTTCAGTTGTGGCTGACGTTCCGGGTGCGCCGCCAGGTAATGCACCGCCAGCGCACCACCCAGGCTTTGGCCCAACACCACCAGCGGCTGGCCCTGGGTTTCGGGCGCCTTGTCGATCCACTTAAAGGCAGCATCGATGTCTTGGTAAACCGCTGGCAACGACGGCTTGCCTTGCGACAGCCCATAACCGCGATAGTCCAGCAGCAGCACTTGGTAGCCCTGCTCCGGCAACCACCAACTACCGCCCAAGTGCCAGGCGAGGTTGCCGCCGTTGCCGTGCAGGTGCAGCACCGTGCCTTTGACGGGCACCCCGGGTTTGGCCGGCAGCCACCAGGCATGCAGCTTGACGCCGTCGGCGGTGGTCAACGTGACATCGCGGTATTGCAGGTGGGCTTTTTCCGGCGTGAACGGCAGCCCGGGTTCAGGGTAGAACAGCAGCGAACTGCAGCCGTTCAATGTAAGTAGCAGGCAAAGAATGCCGAGGATTCTCATCCGTTGAAGCCTCGCGATTTGGCCGCGATCTGCAGCCTTGTGGAGATCCAAATGTGGGAGCGGGCTTGCTCGCGAAGGCGGCGTGTCAGTCGATACATGTGTGGCTGATGTACCGCTTTCGCGAGCAAGCCCGCGCCCACATTTTTTAATCGGTTTCGTCAGTTAAATTGCCTAAAGGATATTCGAGTAATCCGCCTCGATCCGGTCCAGGCTCAAGTGGTTGAGGAAGTTGGAGAAACACATCCACGCCGCCAGTGCGTTCATGTCGCGAAACTGCTCGGGCAGGTATTTGGGCGGCACCACCAGGCCTTCATCGACCAGTTGGCGCAAGGTACGCATGTCTTCCAGGGTGGTCTTGCCGCAGAACAACAGCGGCACTTGTTCCAGCTTGCCTTTGCGCACGGCCAACTGAATGTAGTTGTAGACCATGATAAAGCCCTTGAGATAGGACAAATCCTTGGTAAACGGCAGGCCCGTGGGCGTCGAGCCACGGAACACCCGGCTGGCGTTGCCGTAGCTTTCGGCCATTTCAAAGCCTTGCTCGCGGAAGAACTCGAACACCTGCAGGAAGTCGGCGCCCTCCTCCACCATGTGGATGGCGCGGGTGCGGTTAGTCAGTTTGCGCAGGCGGCTGGGGTAGGACGCAAAGGTAATGATTTCCATCAGAATCGCCAGGCCTTCCTGGGTCACCGTGGACGACGGCGGCCCCTTGGACAGGAAGGTGCAGATCGGCTGATTCTGGCCATTGAGCGTGGTGCCGACGTGCACCAGGCCTTCGTGCACTTCCAGTGCGCGTACATCACGCTCGTTGAACATCGCGTCGGCGCGGATCTTGATGTAGTCGGCGCCCGCCGCTGCGTCGGCGACGATCCCGTCAGACTCGAACACGCGAATGGTTTCTTCCGCTTCGCCAAACACCTTGTTGAGGCGGGTTTGCAACAGCGCCACGGCATCCTTGGCGGTGAGGGTCTTGGCTTCGTCCTTGAGGTCGCCACGGCCGTCGATGTTGTTGAGGTAGTCGGAGAGCATCAAGCCCAGGTCCGCCAGGGTCGGATCGCCGGCGTGGAAAGCATCGGAGGCGGCGCCGTAGAGTTCCTGGGAGATCAGGCCGAAGTCCTCGGTGCCACGGGCTTCCAGCATACGTACCACCATGCGGTATTCGCGGCACATGCGACGCATGATCTGCCCCACCGGGCTGAACTGGCCGAGACGTCGGGTAATGTCGCGCTCGATGTTCTGGAACTCCAGCTTCACCGCACTGGAGTCGAACGACAGCGGCCGGTTCAGGTAATAGTCGCGGTCCACGGCGGGCATCGCCTTGCCCTTGGCCTTGAGGAATCCCTGG
Organism: Pseudomonas fluorescens; assembly: GCF_900215245.1. Classification (GTDB taxonomy): domain Bacteria; phylum Pseudomonadota; class Gammaproteobacteria; order Pseudomonadales; family Pseudomonadaceae; genus Aquipseudomonas; species Aquipseudomonas fluorescens. Next base: position 3,701,347 of record NZ_LT907842.1, on the reverse strand, counting down.
CGAATGTTCTCGTCCCACTTCACGGCGTCGAGCACGCGAATCGGTGTTTGCGCCAGCACTATGCGATCGGACAAGGTGCGTATCGTCTGCTGGTAATCGTCCACCCGGTGCTTCCTCTTTAAACGTTATTTGCCCGCACGCTGGTAGCGCACGGCTTCAACGAACACATCGGCATTGGCCGGGTCATCCAGGTAGGCAAACACCTGGTCCATCGGGCTGTCCACCAACACGCCGGCGCCCTCGACGGTGTCCACGCTGCTGCCATGCAGCGCCTGTTGGCCGATGGCTTGATGGATTTGCTCAAGGTCGAGGTTGTAGACCACCAATTCATGCTTTTTGTCGCGCTCGCCCTCAAAGTCGAAACCCGCCAGGAAGAAATGCCCGCCGAATGTGTCCGGTAATGGCGCCGACAGGTACCAGCGGTTGCCATGGCGAGAGACCGTGAACAGGTATTCATCGCGCTGGCCCGGCTTGGCTTTAGGGTAGCTCACCGCTTTGTAACGGTGCTCACCGACGCGGGTAATCTGCAGGTTGAGCGGCTCGCCCCAGGCATTTTTACTCGACCAGCGGCCGAGCAAGGCATCCGGTGCGGCTTCTTTGGCCGGCAGCGGGTCCTTGAACGTCACCAGGCACCCGCTGAGTAACAGGAACGACAAGGTGATGACTGCGACACGCCAGGCTTTCATTGAGCACCCCATCCTGTGTGGGCGCTGGTTTACCTGCGATACAGGCACCTCGGTGCGTCAGGTGACTCGAGGTGATGCTATCGCAGGCAAGCCAACTCCCACATAAAGCAGATCCCGCATTCAGCTAGACCGAGGCCAACACCAAATGCATGTAACGCTTGAGAATCTCAAGCATCTCTTCAGCGGTCAGAGGCTCTGGGCCGCCAAGCAGGCCCTGATATTCCATCCGACCGATTATCGCCGTCAACACTTTGGCATCCTGTTGCGGCTCGCGGGAACCCAATACCTGGAAAAACTGCCCGGTGCCCTGCAACAGAATCTGCTGATGGGAACGCACCAGTTCCGCCAGACGCGGGTTGAGCAAGGCTTCCTGGCGAAAGGCCTGTTCAGCCATCAAGTGCTCACGGCGGTTGGTCAGTTGGCGCATGACGTAATCGGCGGTCAGCTTTGCGATGTCATCCGCCAGTTGCGAGCGTGATGCCTGGCTGCCATCGCCATAGGCGACCATCTCGCGCAGCAGGCCTTCGTTGCGCACCCACAATTTGCCCATGAAGGCCGCGCTGCGCTCGACGTATTGGGCGAAGGTATCGGTGAGCAAGTCATCGATGTCCTTGAAATAGTAGGTGGTGGCCGACAATGGCACACCGGCTTCCGCCGCCACCGCGCGATGGCGCACGGCCCGTACGCCATCGCGCACGACAATGCGCATGGCCGCATCGAGAATGTCTTGCCTGCGTTGCTCGCTGCCCCGGCGACTGGCCTTGCGGCCCTGGTATTGGACGCTTTCAGCCACGGCAGCAGCAATGCCGGCGGCGCCTTCTTGAGCCATTACGCGGTTCACCACAGATCTTCCTTTAAAAGGTGACGCGGAGCGTCACGGGCTGCATTCCCACGCAAACCAATCGCCGTGGGAACGATCACCTGGCGCCGTTCTCTTGACGGCTAAATACACCCCATAAAAAAGCCGCCTTATAAAAGGCGGCTTCGAATTTCGCTACGGTTACGCTTGTGGCCGCATGTGCGGGAACAAGATCACGTCGCGGATCGACGGCGAGTTGGTCAACAACATCACCAACCGGTCGATACCGATGCCTTCACCGGCAGTCGGCGGCATGCCGTATTCCAGCGCGCGGACGAAGTCGGCGTCGTAGTGCATGGCTTCGTCGTCGCCGGCGTCCTTGTCGGCCACCTGCGCCATGAAGCGTTCAGCCTGATCTTCCGCGTCATTAAGCTCGGAGTAGGCGTTGGCGATTTCACGGCCGCCGATGAACAGCTCGAAACGGTCGGTGACGTTCGGGTTGTCATCGTTGCGACGGGCCAGCGGCGACACTTCGAACGGGTACTGGGTAATGAAGTGCGGCTGCTCCAGCTTGTGCTCCACCAGCTCCTCGAAAATCATCACCTGCAGTTTGCCCAGGCCTTCAAAGCCGAGCACCTTGGCGCCGGCTTTCTTGGCGATGGCGCGAGCCTTGTCGATGTCGGTCAGGTCGTCAGCGGTCAACTCGGGGTTGTACTTGAGGATCGAGTCGAACACCGAGAGGCGCACAAACGGCTCGCCGAAGTGGAACACCTTGTCGCCGTAAGGCACGTCGGTGCTGCCCAGTACCAGCTGCGCCAGTTCGCGGAACAGTTCTTCGGTCAGGTCCATGTTGTCTTCGTAGTCGGCGTACGCCTGGTAGAACTCCAACATGGTGAATTCAGGGTTGTGACGGGTCGAGACGCCTTCGTTACGGAAGTTACGGTTGATCTCGAAGACTTTTTCGAAACCGCCAACCACCAGGCGCTTGAGGTACAGCTCAGGCGCGATACGCAGGAACATTTCCAGGTCCAGCGCGTTGTGATGCGTTTCGAACGGCTTGGCTGCGGCACCACCGGGGATGGTTTGCAGCATCGGCGTTTCCACTTCCAGGAAGTCACGCTTCATCAGGAAGCTGCGGATGTGCGCGATAACCTGGGAACGCACGCGGAAGGTCTGACGCACGTCTTCGTTGACGATCAGGTCAACGTAGCGCTGGCGATAGCGCTGTTCGGTGTCGGTCAGGCCGTGGTGCTTGTCCGGCAGCGGGCGCAGGGATTTGGTCAGCAGGCGCACGTTCGTCATTTCAACGTACAGGTCGCCCTTGCCGGAACGCGCCAGCGTACCTTCGGCGGCAATGATGTCGCCCATGTCCCAGGTTTTCACCGAGGCCAGGGTTTCTTCGGGCAGAGTTTTACGGTTGACGTAAACCTGAATGCGCCCGGTCATGTCCTGGATCACCATGAACGAGCCACGGTTGAGCATGATGCGACCTGCCACCTTGACCGGGATTGCAGCCTCTGCCAGCTCTTCCTTGGTCTTGTCCGCGTACTGTTTCTGCAAGGCATCGCAGTAGTTTTCGCGGCGGAAGTCGTTCGGGAAGGCATTGCCCTTGGCGCGCTCGGCAGCAAGCTTTTCCTTGCGCAGGGCGATCAGGGAGTTTTCTTCCTGTTGCAGGGCTTGCGGGTCGAGTTGTTGGTCGCTCATGTCTTTTGAAATTCCATCACAGGTACGTTTTCCCCAGCCTTCGGCAGGGGATCGCCGGGCAAGGACTAGACGTCCGCCCGGCTCCTACAGTCTTTTTACAGGCCCGATTTCAGGCTGGCTTCCAGGTATTCGTCGATATCACCGTCGAGCACCTTGTCGCAGTCGCTGCGTTCGATGTTAGTGCGCAGATCCTTGATCCGCGACGCATCGAGCACATAAGAACGGATCTGGTGACCCCAGCCGATATCCGACTTGGTGTCTTCCAAGGCCTGCGAAGCCGCGTTGCGCTTCTGCATTTCCTGCTCGTACAACTTGGCCCGCAGCATTTTCATGGCGGTGTCCTTGTTCGCGTGCTGGGAACGTTCGTTCTGGCAGCTGACCACGGTGTTGGTCGGTACGTGGGTAATACGTACGGCCGAGTCGGTGGTGTTTACGTGCTGACCACCGGCACCGGAGGAGCGGTAGGTGTCGATTCGCAGGTCGGCCGGGTTGATCTCGATTTCCACTTTGTCGTCGATCTCTGGGGAGACGAACACCGCGGAGAACGACGTGTGGCGACGGTTGCCGGAGTCGAACGGGCTCTTGCGCACCAGGCGATGCACACCAATCTCGGTACGCAGCCAGCCAAAGGCGTATTCACCCTTGATGTGCACGGTCGCGCCCTTGATACCGGCGACTTCACCGGCCGACAGTTCCATGATGGTGGCGTCGAAACCGCGCTTGTCAGCCCAACGCAGGTACATGCGCAACAGGATGTTGGCCCAGTCCTGGGCCTCGGTGCCGCCGGAACCGGCCTGGATGTCCAGGTAGGCGTTGTTCGGGTCCATTTCGTGGCTGAACATGCGGCGGAATTCAAGCTTGGCGAGGTTTTCCTCGAGACGGGCCAGCTCGGCGACGACATCGCCCACTGCGCCTTCGTCGTTTTCTTCAACGGCCATGTCCAGCAGGTCGCGGCAATCGCCCAGACCGGTGTTCAATTCGTCGAGGGTGTCGACGATCTGCGCCAGCGCAGCGCGCTCGCGGCCCAGTTCCTGGGCGTATTCAGGTTTGTTCCAGACAGCCGGATCTTCAAGCTCGCGATTGACTTCGGTCAGACGCTCATGCTTTTGATCGTAGTCAAAGATACCCCCGAATAGTTTCGGAGCGCTCGGACAGGTCCTTGATGGTGTTAAGGATCGGGTTGATTTCCATGGCGGGCAGCACTCGTTGGCGAACTTTTGAAAGCCGACGAGTATAACGACAAACACACGCGAACGGCAGCCCGCTTGGCGAAAAGGCGGGTTTGCAGGCGATCTCAAGAACAATCAAGCGCCAAATATAGACGCGGGCTTGCTCGCGAATGCGGCGGGTCAGTCACTGATTCATTCCCTGACCGACTGCATCCGCGCGCACGCCCGCTCCTACAAGGGATCAGCGCTGTAGCGAATTATTCGATCCCCACCTGATTACGGCCATTGTTCTTGGCCATATACAGCCCCTTGTCGGCCGCCATGATCAGCAGCCGACAGTCGCTGCTCTGCTGCGGGGTCATGGTCGACAGGCCGATGCTGATGGTCAGGCTCGAGCCTTCAGCCGGTGCGATATGCGGGATTTTCAGCGCGGCAACGGCCATGCGCAGCTTTTCCGCCACCAGGCGCGCACCACCCGGCGAGGTGTTCGGCAGCACCAGCGCAAACTCTTCACCGCCGTAACGCGCCGGCAGGTCGGAAGGACGGCTGCTGGCTTCGCGGATGGCAGCGGCGACTTTACGCAGGGCTTCGTCACCCTCGACATGGCCAAAGCTGTCGTTGTAGGTCTTGAAGAAGTCGACGTCGATCATCAACAGCGACAGCTGCGTCTGGTCACGCATGGCACGGCGCCATTCCAGTTCCAGGTACTCGTCAAAGTGACGGCGGTTGGACAGCCCGGTCAAGCCGTCGGAGTTCATCAACCGTTGCAGCACCAGATTGGTATCCAGCAGCTGTTGCTGGCTGACCCGCAGCGCGCGGTAGGCCGCATCCCGCTGCAACAACGTCATGTAGGAGCGCGAGTGATAGCGAATGCGCGCCACCAGCTCGATGTTATCCGGCAGCTTGACCAAATAATCATTGGCCCCGGCCGAGAACGCCGCGCTCTTGATCAACGGGTCTTCCTTGGTCGAGAGCACGATGATCGGGATGTTCGCCGTGGCCGGGTGGTTGCGGTATTCGCGCACCAGCGTCAGGCCGTCGAGGCCCGGCATGACCAAGTCTTGCAGGATGACGGTGGGCTTGATACGGATTGCCTGGGCAATCGCCTGGTGCGGATCGGCGCAAAAGTGAAAGTCGATGTTCTCTTCATGGGCCAGCCCACGCCGCACGGCCTCGCCGATCATGGCCTGGTCGTCGACCAGCAACACCATGGCTGCGTTTTCGTCGGTCTTGATGTCGTCGATCTGTAAATCACTCATGTGCAGTCACCTGAATTACTACCTGCAAGCCAGCAGCGGGAGGTATGGATCATTTTGCAAATACCTCCAGCAATCGGGGCGCAATTCTATCCAGTGGGCGAATTTCAACAGCAGCATCAATCGCCGCCGCCGCTTTGGGCATGCCATACACCGCCGAGCTTTGCTGATCCTGGGCGATGGTCAAATATCCTTGTTCACGCAACAACTTGAGGCCCTGGGCGCCGTCGCGCCCCATGCCGGTGAGCAATACGCCGACGGCATCGCCGTTCCAGTAGCTGGCGACGCTCTCGAAAAACACGTCGATGGACGGCCGGTAAATCTCGTTCACCGGCTCTGCGGTATAGGCTAGCGTGCCATTTTTCAACAGGCGAATATGGTGGTTGGTGCCGGCCAGCAACACCGTACCCGCCTGTGGCGGCTCACCTTCACGGGCCAGGCGCACCGGCAGGCCAGAGGCGCTGCTCAGCCACTCGGCCATGCCTGCGGCGAACACCTGGTCCACATGCTGCACCAGCACAATGGCCGCAGGAAAGTCTCGCGGCAAACCCTTGAGGAGGATTTCCAGGGCGGCCGGCCCGCCCGCCGACGACCCGATCGCCACCAGGCGCTGGCGCTTGCCGGTGGCGCGCGGGGGCGCGGTTTCGGCGCGTACGCGGGTGCCGCGCTGGCCGATCAGCCAGCCAATGTTGAGGATCTTGCGCAGTAACGGTGCCGCCGCATCCTTGGGGTTGCCCACGCCCAGCGCCGGTGTATCCACCACGTCCAGGGCGCCGTGGCCCATGGCTTCAAACACCCGACTGACATTGGCCTGACGGTCCACGGTGACGATCAGGATCGGGCACGGGGTCTCGGCCATGATCTGCCGGGTGGCTTCCACGCCGTCCATCACCGGCATGATCAAGTCCATCAGGATCATGTCCGGCGTCAGTTCGGCGCAGCGCTGTACCGCTTCAAGGCCATTGTTGGCCACCCACACCACTTCGTGCGCGGGTTCATAACTCAAGGCGCGCCGCAAGGCTTCCACCGCCAGGGGCATGTCATTGACGATCGCGATTCTCATGCCCGGGCGCCTCCAATCAGTTCGACCACGGCGTCCAGCAAGGCGTCATCATGGAAACTGGCTTTAGCCAGATAATAGTCTGCACCGGCGTCCAGCCCACGACGCCGGTCTTCTTCGCGATCCTTATACGAGACCACCATCACCGGCAACGATTGCAGGCGAGTATCACGGCGCAAGAGTGTGACCAATTCAATACCGTCCATTCGAGGCATATCAATGTCAGTGATCAACAAGTCGAAGTCTTCGGAGCGCAGCGCATTCCAACCGTCCATGCCATCCACCGCTACGGCCACTTCATAACCACGATTAAGTAACAATTTGCGCTGCAGCTCTCGCACGGTGAGCGAGTCATCCACCACCAGCACCCGCTTACGCGGCGCTTCGGTAGCCTGCTGGCTGCGCCGGGCGATGCGCTCCAGGCGGCCGGTGTTGAGCAATTTATCCACCGACCGCAGCATGTCTTCGACGTCGACGATCAATACCACCGAGCCGTCATCCAGCAAGGCCCCGGCGGAGATGTCCTGGACTTTGCCCAGGCGATCATCCAGCGGCAACACCACCAGGGTGCGCTCGCCGACAAAGCGCTCCACCGCAATGCCATACACCGCATCGCGCTCGCGGATCACCACCACCTTCAAGGTTTCTTCATTACTCTGCCCCGGGGGGCGCTGCAACAACTGGCTGGCGGCAACCAGGCCGACATGCCGGCCTTCGTGCCAGAAATGCTGACGGCCTTCCAATTGCACGATGTCGTCGGGTGCCAGGTCGCACATACGCTCGATGTGGGCCAATGGGAATGCGTAGGCCTCTTCGCCGACTTCCACCACAAGGCTGCGCACCACCGACAGGGTCAAGGGCACCTCCAGATGGAAGCGACTGCCCTGCCCCGCCGTCTGCTCCAGCACCACCGCGCCGCGCAGTTGGCGAACCATATGCTGCACCGCGTCGAGGCCGACGCCACGCCCGGACACTTCGGTAACCTTGTCGCGCAGGCTGAAACCCGGCAGGAACAGGAACGTCAGCAGTTCTTCTTCGCTCAAGCGCTGGGCGGTTTCCAGGGGTGACAGGTGCCGGTCGACGATGGTGCCGCGTAGGCGCTCCAGGTCAACACCATTGCCGTCGTCACTCAGTTCCAGCACCAGCAGGCCGGCCTGGTGGGAGGCGCGCAGGCGGATCAAGCCTTCAGCAGGTTTGCCGGCGAGCATGCGCTGCTCGGGCATTTCGATACCGTGGTCGACGGCATTGCGCAGCAAGTGGGTGAGCGGCGCTTCGAGTTTTTCCAGCACGTCGCGGTCGACCTGGGTCTTTTCACCCTCGATCTCCAGGCGCACCTGCTTGCCCAGGCTGCGGCCAAGGTCGCGGACCATGCGCACCTGCCCGGCGAGGACATCGGCAAACGGCCGCATGCGGCAGGCCAACGCCGTGTCGTAAAGCACCTGGGCACGCTGCCCGGCCTGCCAGCCGAACTCATCCAGCTCGGCGGTTTTTTCCGCCAGCAAGGCCTGGGCTTCGCTTAAAAGACGGCGGGTGTCGGCCAGGGCCTCCTGCGCTTCAAGGCTCAAATCCAGCGCCCTAAGTTGCCCATCCAGCGTTTCCAAGGCGCGCGCACTGTTGCTTTGAATGCGTTTGAGGCGCTGCATGCTGGCCAGGTAAGGCTTGAGGCGCTGGGTTTCCACCAGCGATTTGCTGGACAGATCCAGCAGGCTGTTCAAGCGCTCGGCGGTCACCCGCAGCACGCGCTCGCCGCCTTCGGTCATGGGTTTGTTCTGGCGCGGCGCTGAAGGCATCACCGCGGGCGCAGGCTCGGGCTCCGGTGACAGTTCCTCGATCACAGGCGCCGGAGCGGGCGTGGGCGCTGGCGCCGGCTCAACCCTGACGGTCGGCTGCGACGGGTCGAGCAGGCGTTCCATCAGGGCCACATAGGCGTCGATATCCGCCGAGCCCACGTCGTTGCCGGGCGTGGCGATACGCATCAGCAGGTCGGTGCCTTGCAGCAAGGCGTCGATGTGCTCGGGTTGCAGGTACAGGCGGTTTTCCTGGGCGCTGACCAGGCAATCCTCCATGACGTGAGCCACGCTGACGCCGGCGTCCACCCCGACAATCCGCGCCGCGCCCTTGAGCGAGTGCGCGGCGCGCATGCAGGCTTCAAGCTGGTCGGCCTGGGTCGGGTTGCGCTCCAGAGCCAACAGGCCGGCGCTCAATACCTGGGTCTGCGCATCGGCTTCCAGGCTGAACAGCTCCAGCAGCGAGGCGTCACGCATCTGGTCGGGGGTCATGTAAGGCTCCGGGTCACGGCAGACAGCAATTGCGCCTCATCCAGCCACCGCAGGCTGCGGCCTTTCCACTGCAACACACCTTGGGTAAAACGCGCACTGGCCTGGGTGCCGGAGGCCGACGCCGCCTTCAAGGTGCGTTCGTCGATGGCATGAATGCCGTCGACCTCATCCACCGGCACCACCACCGGGCCGTCCTGCGCGGCAATAATCAACATGCGCGGCATCACACGCCCGCCCGTCGCGCCAGGGTTGGCGGGGTCCAGCCCCAGCAACTCGACCAGCGATAAACACGCCACCAGCGCGCCGCGCACATTGGCCACACCGAGCAGTGCGCGGGAACGCTGATGCGGCAGCGAATGAATCGGTTGCAGCGGCGCCACCTCCACCAGGCAACGGGTTGCAATGCCCAGCCATTCTTCGCCAAGACGGAACATCAACAGCGATCGAGTGACGACGTCACTCTCGACTTCAGCGGCCGCCTGCGGGCGTTGGTCGTCTTGCTGCAAAGCGTAACGATCGAGCAAGCGCGTGGCGGCGGCGGAATACACCGAGCAGTTGCGGCAGTGAATGTGCTCGGGCAGCAAAGGGCAGGACTTGTCGCCATGGATGCCGATACGGTTCCAGCAATCATCAATGGCTTGGGTGTCGGCCAGGGTCAGGTCCAGGCCTGCGGTATTGAGTGCGTCAGGGCTACTCATCGTTTGGACTCACTGTCAGCTCGCTCGCTACGGGCGGCACGCGCCTGCAATCGGCGCGCCCCCGCACGGTCGCCCTGGGATTCGAGCAACGCGGCCAGGTGCATCAGCGCCTGCGGGTGCTGCGGTTCCAGGTACAAGGCTTTCCGATAATAACCCTGGGCTTCCAGGGCGCTGCCGGCCACATCGCTGAGCAGCCCCAGCCAGTAAAACACTTGGGCGGCAGGCGGATGGTTACTCAAATACTGTTCACAGGCGGCGCGGGCCTCAACGCTTTTACCTTCGTTGGCCAGGGTCGCGATCCGACTCAGCAAGTCGCCGGTATCGGTGTGCGGCGCCTTGATGGGCACCACCTGGGCACTCACGGTGCTGAACGGCCGCGGCTTGAGCGGCATCGGCGCCGCGCTGCGCTGTGGCACCGGCGCAGGCATGGGGATAAAAACCGGCTCCGGCTTGACCGGCTCGACATGCCGGCTGAACGCAAAGGATTGCGGTACGCCAATCGAGCGCATGCCATGACGCCCCAACAAACTGCCTTCGGCCGGGCCGATAAACAGTACACCGTCGACATGGGTGAGGGCCTTGAGCACGTCGAACACTTGCTTCTGGGTCGGCTGGTCAAAGTAGATCAGCAGGTTGCGACAGAACACAAAGTCGTAGCTCGACTCATGGGCCAGCAGCGCAGGGTCCAGCAGGTTGCCGACGTGCAGGCGTACTTGTTCACGCACCCGGTCAGCGATGCGATGACCATCGGCCTGCTCCGTGAAATGGCGCTCACGAAACTCGATGTCGCTGCCGCGAAAGGAATTCTTGCCATACACCCCACGTTTGGCACGCTCCACCGACAACGGGCTGACATCCATGCCCTGCACCTTGAATTGGTGCGGCGCAAGCCCGGCATCAAGTAAGGCCATGGCAATCGAATACGGCTCTTCGCCGGTGGAGCACGGCAAGCTGAGAATGCGCAGGGCACGCATGTGCTTGATCTCGGCCAGACGTGCCTTGGCCAAGCGGGCCAGGGTCGCAAAGGATTCGGGGTAACGGAAAAACCAGGTTTCAGGGACGATCACCGCTTCGATCAGCGCCTGCTGCTCATCATGGGAGCTTTGCAGGTGCTGCCAATAAGCCTCGGCGGTGGACGCTTGCACGGCCTGGCTGCGTTGACGCACCGCGCGTTCGATAATCGCCTCACCCACCGAAGCAACATCCAGGCCGATGCGTTCCTTCAAGAAGGCAAAGAACCGCGGGTCGTGGTTCATCGGCTCAGCTCGGCGGAAAACAGCAAGGTGCGCACAGGCTCAGTGAGCAGTTCGTTGACACCAATCCACTGCATCAAGCCCAAGGCATCTTCACGCACCAGCCCCAGGTATGGCGTTTCGCGATTATCCAGCCCATACGCCTTGAATTCCTCAAGGCTGCAACGCAGGGTGTCGGTGGCTTGTTCCAGGATCAACCCCAGCCAGCGCGCCTGCACCCATGGCTGCGGCTGGTAATTGACCAGCACCAGGCGCGTGCTGGTGCGGGCCTTTGCCGGCGTACCGAAGGTCAAGGCACACAGGTCGATAACAGGCACCAACACACCCCGGTGGGCAAAGATCCCCGCTACCCACAGCGGCGCGTGGGCAATCGGTTTGAGCGGCAGGCGCGGCAGCACCTCGGCCACTTCCGTGGCCCTCAGCGCGTAGCGTTCACCGCCGATGTGGAACACCAGGAACAACGCCTTTTTCGCTGCCGGGACGGCACCGCGTTTAGCCGCGAGGTCGCTCATCAGACTTTGAAACGCGAGACGCCGCTGCGCAGGCCGACCGCAACCTGGCTCAGCTCATCAATGGCAAAGCTGGCCTGGCGCAGGGACTCCACGGTCTGGCTGCTGGCATCGCCCAATTGCACCAGCGCGTGATTGATTTGCTCGGCGCCGGTGGCCTGGGCCTGCATGCCTTCGTTGACCATCAACACCCGCGGCGCCAGGGCCTGTACCTGATGGATGATCTGCGACAGTTGCTCGCCCACTTGCTGCACTTCGAACATTCCGCGACGGACTTCTTCAGAGAACTTGTCCATGCCCATCACGCCGGCCGACACCGCCGACTGGATCTCGCGCACCATTTGCTCGATGTCATAGGTGGCCACGGCGGTCTGGTCGGCCAGGCGCCGCACTTCAGTGGCCACCACGGCAAACCCTCGACCGTATTCACCGGCCTTCTCGGCCTCGATGGCGGCGTTGAGCGACAGCAGGTTGGTCTGGTCGGCCACCTTGACGATGGTTACCACCACCTGGTTGATGTTGCCGGCCTTCTCATTGAGGATCGCCAGCTTGGCGTTGACCAGGTCGGCGGCGCCCATTACCGAATGCATAGTTTCTTCCATGCGCGCCAGGCCTTGCTGGCCGGAACCGGCGGCGACCGATGCCTGGTCGGCGGCGGTGGAGACTTCGGTCATGGTGCGAACCAAGTCCTTGGACGTGGCGGCGATCTCGCGTGAAGTCGCGCCAATCTCGGTGGTAGTTGCCGCCGTTTCGGTGGCAGTGGCCTGTTGCTGCTTGGACGTAGCCGCGATCTCGGTGACCGAGGTGGTCACCTGTACCGACGAACGCTGGGCCTGGGACACCAGGGCCGTCAGCTCGGTCATCATGTCGTTGAAGCCGGTTTCGACGGCGCCGAACTCGTCCTTGCGATCCAGGTTCAGGCGTTTACTCAGGTCACCGTCGCGCATGGTGCCCAGGATCGCCACGATGCGCTGCATCGGCGCCATGATCGCGCGCATCAGCAGCAGGCCACACAGGCCGGCGGCGATGACCGCCACCAACAGCGATACAAACATGCTGATTTTTGCAGCCGATACCGCCTCATCAATGGCATTGGTTGCACGGTCGGCGACGTCTTTGTTTTCGGTGATGATGTCGTTGAGCTTCAATCGCCCGGCCGTCCATGCCGGCGTCAGGTTGTTATTGAACTCATTGCGCGCGGCGACCAGATCATTGCGCGCCAGGCTCTCAAGCACCGTGGCCAGGCTCTTGTTGTAGGCCTGGTGGAGGGCTTCGAATTGGTTGAACTCAGCCTGGTCTTCACGACCGTTGATGGTTTGCTGGTAGTTGGCCATCTGTGTCTGGACGCGCCCTTCGAAGGCTTTGAAGTCGGCCTTGTCGGCGTCGGTCAGGCGCTTGTCGTCACGCAGACCGAGCATAGCCAGGGTGTGCAGGTAGCTGTCGACCCACGCGCTGCGGATCATCGAACTGAGATAAACCCCCGGCACTGCATCATCACGGACCGCAGTCTCGCCAGACTCAATCTTCAACAACCGTGAATAAGAGACCACAACCATTAACAGCATGATGGCGATAATGACCGCAAAGCTAGCCAAGATCCGTTGGCGCAAGGTCCAGTTCTTCACAGTAATTCCTCGAAGGGCCATTCAAATGGAGGGAGTATAGCTGAGCGCAAGCCCTCATTAATCAATGGGTTTTGATGCAGCCCGCACAGAATGCAAAAACACCCCGATCCATTGTCTGGACCGGGGTGTTGGATCACGCTGGATGTGGGTCAGAGGGTGGCTTGGCGAACCTGTTTTTCCAGCTCGGTCTTCAGGCCGGGCTCGAGTTTCAACTGACGCGCCAATTCATCCAGATAGGCCTTCTCCATGAAGTTTTCCTCGTCCACCAACATCACGCTGGCGACATACATCTCGGCGGCCATTTCCGGGGTGCCCGCCGCACGCGCCACATCGGCAGGGTCCAAGGGCTTGTTCAGCTCGGCATGCAGCCAGCTTTGCAGTTCACGGTCGTCGTCCAGCTTGGTGAATTCGCCCTCGATCAGTGCGCGTTCGCGCTCATCCACGTGCCCGTCGGCCTTGGCCGCCGCGACCAGTGCCTTAAGAATGGCCTGGCTGTGCTGCTCGACCTGAGCCGGTGGCAGGCGGTCGATGGTTTGCGGTTCGCCTTGAGGCGCGCCGGCCTGCTGCGCCTGCCAATTGCCATAAGCTTTGTAGGCAATCACGCCCAATGCCGCCAGGCCACCGTAGGCCAGGGCCTTGCCACCAAATTTACGCGCCTTCTTATTCCCCATCAGCAGCCCCATCGCACCGGCTGCCAGGGCTCCGCCACCCGCACCGCCGAGCAAACTGCCCAGCCCACCACTGCCGAGCAGACCGCCGAGGGCACCTTTGTCGTCCGACTTGCGCTGGCCGCCGGCCTTGTTTTGCAACATGTCCTGGCCTGATTTGAGCAGTTGGTCGAGCAATCCACGGGTATTCATTCATAGCCTCCAGACACTTGGGTTCATAGGACCAGTAGGCCCCCAGCGTAAAACTAAGTGCCAAAAAGCCACGATCTAGAGTGCTTCCAGATGTAACGCCGTCGCCGTGGTAACGGAAACGTCTTGTTTCATATGCAAAGCTATCACTGCGCTATCAAGCAATTTTCCTTCCCCACCGAACCGCTTAAGCTATCCGGCGTCTGTTTATAGTCCGTTGCGTTTGGCCGAAGGCATGTCCGAACCGTTATTTCTGATCCAGCACGTGCCAGGAACGGCGCGGGATTTGCTCACGACAGGTTGTCTCTATGCACCGCAGGAATTTGCTCAAAGCATCCATGGCCATTGCGGCTTACACCGGTTTGTCGGCCACAGGCCTGCTCTCCGCGCACGCCTGGGCCGCAAACCGTGCCGCCGATGGCAAGGCCGTCGCGTTTGATTTTGAAACGCTTAAAGCCCAGGCCAAGCAGCTCGCCGGCACCGCGTATAAAGACACCAAACAGGTGCTGCCGCCGACGCTGGCGACCATGACCCCGCAGAATTTCAACGCCATTGGCTATGACGGCAACCATTCGCTGTGGAAGGAGCTGAACGGCCAACTCGACGTGCAATTCTTCCACGTCGGCATGGGCTTCAAGACCCCTGTGCGCATGCACAGCGTCGACCCCAAGACCCGCGAAGCGCGCGAAGTGCATTTCCGCCCGTCGCTGTTCAACTACGAAAAGACCACAGTCGACACCCAGCAGCTGACCGGCGACCTGGGTTTCTCCGGCTTCAAGCTGTTCAAGGCGCCGGAACTGGATCGCCATGACGTGCTGTCATTCCTCGGCGCCAGCTACTTTCGCGCAGTCGACTCTACTGGCCAGTACGGCCTTTCGGCGCGCGGCCTGGCGATTGATACCTACGCGAAAAAGCGCGAAGAATTCCCCGATTTCACGCAGTTCTGGTTCGAAACCCCGGCCAAGGACGCCACGCGCTTTGTGGTCTACGCCCTGCTCGACTCGCCGAGCGCCACCGGCGCCTACCGCTTCGATATCGATTGCCAGGCCAACCAGGTGGTGATGGCCATCGACGCGCATATCAATGCGCGCACCACCATCGAACAGTTGGGCATCGCGCCAATGACCAGCATGTTCAGCTGCGGCACCGTTGAGCGGCGCATGTGCGACACCATCCACCCGCAAATCCACGATTCGGATCGCCTGGCGATGTGGCGCGGCAACGGCGAATGGATCTGCCGCCCGTTGAACAACCCGGAAAAGTTGCAATTCAACGCGTTCGCCGACACCGACCCAAAAGGCTTCGGCCTGGTGCAGACCGACCATGAGTTCGCCAGCTACCAGGACACCGTGGACTGGTACAGCAAGCGCCCAAGCCTGTGGGTAGAACCGACCACCGCCTGGGGCGAAGGCTCGATCGACCTGCTGGAAATCCCCACCACCGGCGAAACCCTGGACAACATCGTGGCCTTCTGGACCCCGAAAAAGCCGGTGGCCGCGGGCGATTCGCTCAACTATGGCTACAAGCTGTATTGGAGCGCACTGCCGCCGGTAAGTACCCCGCTGGCGCAAGTCGACGCCACCCGCTCAGGCATGGGCGGCTTTATCGAAGGCTGGGCACCGGGCGAGCACTACCCCGAGGTGTGGGCACGCCGGTTTGCGGTGGATTTCAAAGGTGGCGGCCTGGACCGACTGCCCGCTGGCACCGGCATTGAGCCGGTGGTGACCTGTTCCCACGGCGAAGTGAAAGACTTCAGCGTGCTGGTGCTCGACAACATCAAGGGCTATCGCATTCTGTTCGACTGGTACCCGACCAGCGACAGCGTTGAGCCGGTGGAACTGCGCCTGTTTATTCGCACGCAGGACCGCACCTTGAGTGAAACCTGGCTGTATCAGTACTTCCCGCCTGCGCCGGACAAGCGCAAATACACCTGATACAACGCGTTCCCACGCTCGCGTGGGAACGCTTCCCGCCTGCGGTTCAGTACCGCGACACGCTCTTCATTGCCCCGATCAAATACCGCATCGCCATTTGATCGCTTTCGGTCAATGCCCGATATTGCGCCAACAGCTCCCTTTCATCCGAACTCAACCTTCGCCCTCGCAAGGGCAGGTGGCGACTCAGAAAAGACGCCACCGCACCCGCTATGCCATAGGATTTGGTCATGGACCGTTACTCCTGATTTCAGTCAAATACTTCGAGTGCCCACCTCCAAATTCCCTTGAGGCGCGATACCTTCGGGGCCAAGCCGGCTGACTCCCTGGGCCAGAAATCAGACTTACCCTAAGCGTAGAAACAATCTCGTCACGCGTGGGATTTTTTTAGAGCATTCACTTAAAAAACGCTTCGATAACAAATACCTACAGCTATTTCCTACGCAGAGGTCGGTACATGCATGGTGCGTCGACCTTAGCTTGCATGACCTGCGAGCAAGAAAAAACCCACCGGGTCAAGGTGGGTTTGAATGCAACCGGCGACGGATCAATCCCTCAGGTCAGACTCATGAATCGGCTGATCGCGGTGGGTCGCCCGTTGGTATTGCGCTGGCCAGATCGCCTTGCGCCCGCCCAAGTCATCGTCGGCATGCAGCGGCCAATACGGATCACGCAACAACTCACGGGCCAGGAAGATAATGTCCGCCTGGCAGGTGCGCAGGATATGCTCGGCCTGGGCCGGTTCGGTGATCATGCCCACCGTGCCGGTCGCGATACCCGATTCTTTGCGCACACGCTCGGCAAAGCGCGTCTGGTAACCCGGGCCCACCGGGATTTCGGCATTGGCGGCAGTGCCGCCGGAGGATACGTCG
Organism: Pseudomonas fluorescens; assembly: GCF_900215245.1. Lineage (GTDB taxonomy): Bacteria > Pseudomonadota > Gammaproteobacteria > Pseudomonadales > Pseudomonadaceae > Aquipseudomonas > Aquipseudomonas fluorescens. The sequence goes on along the minus strand of NZ_LT907842.1, from coordinate 3,684,646 downwards.
ATCAGGTCCACCCCCAGGTCTTTGAGGCGACGCGCCAGTTCCACGGTTTCATCGGGGTTCCAGCCGTCTTCCACCCAGTCAGTGGCCGAAACCCGCACAAACAGCGGCAGTTCCTGCGGCCAGACCTCGCGCACGGCCTTGGTCACTTCCAGCACCAGGCGGATGCGATTTTCAAACGAACCACCGTAGTGGTCCTGACGCTGGTTGCTGATCGGCGACAGGAATTGGTGCAGTAGATAACCGTGCGCAGCGTGGATTTCCACCACTTCAAACCCGGCGGTCAGTGCACGCTTGGCGGCGGCCACAAAGTCGCCAATCACGCTCTGGATCTGCGCTTCGTCCAAGGCTTTGGGCTGGGTGTGATTCGGGTCAAAGGCAATTGGCGAAGGGCCTACCGGCACCCAACCGCCGTCTTCCGGCTTGACGCTGCCATGCTTGCCGATCCATGGCCGGTGAGTGCTGGCCTTGCGCCCGGCATGGGCCAATTGAATACCCGCGACCGCGCCTTGGGCGGCAATAAAGCGCGTAATGCGTTGCAACGGCTCGATCTGTGCGTCGTTCCACAAGCCCAGGTCCTGGGCGGTGATGCGGCCCTCTGCGGTCACGGCGGTGGCTTCGGTGAAAATCAGCCCGGCGCCGCCGACGGCGCGACTGCCCAGGTGCACCAGGTGCCAGTCATTGGCCAGGCCATCCTCGGCTGAATACTGGCACATCGGCGACACGGCAATCCGGTTGAGCAAAGTCAATTGGCGCAGGGTATAGGGTTCGAGCAGCTGACTCATGACGCACCTCTTCTGGGTTCTGTGGGCACTCTTCAAACAGTGCTTAGAGCCTAGTCGACAACGGTAGCTTGCACAGGGTTCAGACGGAAAACGGGAGCCGATTGCCGGCTCCCGTGTTGCAGTGGCTTACATTTCGACCTGGGTGCCCAGCTCGATCACTCGGTTTACCGGGAGCTTGAAGAAGCGCAGGTTACCGTTAGCGTTCTTCAACATGAACGCAAACAGACTTTCCCGCCAGCGGGCCATGCCCTTGATACGCGAGGCGATCACCGTTTCGCGGCTGAGGAAGTACGTGGTGCGCATCGGGCTGAAATCCAGATCGTCCAGGTGGCACAGTTTCAGGGCTTCGGGCACGTCCGGCTCATCGGTAAAACCGAAGTGCAGGATCACCCGGAAGAACCCTTCCCCGTACGCATCCACCTCGAACCGCCGAGAGGCTGGCACGCGCGGAATATCTTCATAGACCACCGTCAGCATCACCACCTGCTCATGCAACACCTGGTTGTGCAGCAGGTTATGCAACAGCGCGTGGGGCACGGCGTCCGGGCGCGCGGTGAGGAACACTGCGGTGCCCTGCACGCGATGGGGCGGTTGCACGCGAATACTGCTGATAAAGATCGGCAACGGCAGGCCACCTTCGTCGAGGCGGTCCATCAGCAGTTCCTTGCCGCGCTTCCAGGTGGTCATCAGGATAAACAGCACAATCCCCGCCAGTACCGGGAAGGCGCCCCCCTGGACAATCTTCGGCACGTTGGCGGCAAAGAACAGGCCGTCCACCAACAGGAAGCCGATCAGCACCGGAATCGCCAGCACCGGTGGCCACTTCCAGAGCAGCAGCATCACCGCCGACACCAGGATGCTGGTAATCAACATGGTGCCGGTGACTGCCACGCCGTAGGCGGAGGCCAGGGCATTGGAGGATTCGAAGCCGAGCACCAGCAGGATCACGCCGACCATCAACGACCAGTTCACCGCGCCGATGTAGATCTGGCCTTGCTCGGCGCTGGAGGTGTGCTGGATATGCATGCGCGGGATGTAACCCAACTGGATCGCCTGACGCGTCAGCGAGAACGCGCCGGAAATCACCGCCTGGGATGCAATCACGGTGGCCAGGGTCGACAGCGCGACCAATGGCACCAAGGCCCATTCCGGCGCGAGCAAGTAGAACGGGTTGCGCGCCGCTTCGGGGTTTTCCAGCAGCAACGCGCCCTGGCCGAAGTAGTTGAGCACCAGCGCCGGCAGCACCAGCGCGAACCAGGCGCGGGCGATCGGCTTGCGGCCGAAGTGGCCCATGTCGGCGTACAGCGCTTCGGCACCGGTCAAGGCCAGCACCACGGCGCCAAGAATCGCGACGCCCATGCCCGGATGGGACACAAAGAAACGCACGCCCCACACGGGGTTCAGCGCATTGAGCACCTCGGGATGTTGCAGGATGCCGTGCACGCCAAGACCGCCCAGCACCAGGAACCACACCACCATCACCGGCCCGAACAGCTTGCCGATGCGGTCAGTGCCGTGTTTCTGGATCAGGAACAGCCCCACCAGCACCACCAGCGACAGCGGCACCACCCAACGTTCAATCCCGTCAAAGGCCAGTTCCAGGCCCTCAACCGCCGACAATACCGAGATCGCCGGGGTAATCATGCTATCGCCGTAGAACAGCGCCGCACCGATCAAGCCGAGGATCACCAGCACCGAACGCAACTTGGGGTACGGCGACGCCGCCCGTCGCGCCAGCGCCGTCAGGGCCATGATGCCGCCTTCGCCCTGGTTGTCCGCGCGCAGGATAAACAGCACGTACTTGATCGACACGACCCACACCAGCGACCAGAAAATCAGCGCCAGAATGCCAAAGACCCCGTCGTGATTGACTTGAACCCCATAACCACCTGTAAACACTTCTTTAAGGGTATAGAGCGGACTGGTACCGATATCGCCGTAAACCACCCCGACTGCCGCCACCAACATGCCGATCGGCTTTGCATTGGAATGCTCGGCACCTGCTGCCTGACTATTTGCCTGACCCATCAACCACTCCTGCCCTTTGACCTGAGGTCTTATATAAACAACGCGTCTAAGCTGACCCTAGCATGCGCTGTTTTACTTCTCGTAACAGACGTTTTATTGACCCCGAGGTTTTACCCGCGTGCAACGGCGCGAAGCATAGCGCAGCACTCGTCGCATTTCCCTGCATAAAGCTGGTCAAGTGCGTTGCCCGTCGCTAGAATTGCGCACTTTTTGATCAGAGGCGCGCTAAGCGCCCGTCCGCTGCCCTGCCCTCCTGGGCGGCGGCGTCATTCAATACCGAGGTTAGACATGTCCACCACCATCGCAAAAGCCAACCCAAAGGTCGGCTTTGTATCCCTGGGTTGCCCGAAGGCTCTCGTTGACTCCGAGCGCATCCTCACGCAACTGCGTATGGAAGGCTATGACGTCGTGTCCACTTATCAGGACGCCGACGTGGTGGTGGTCAACACCTGCGGTTTCATCGACTCGGCAAAGGCTGAGTCGTTGGAAGTGATCGGTGAAGCGATCAAGGAAAACGGCAAGGTCATCGTGACCGGCTGCATGGGCGTGGAAGAAGGCAATATCCGCAACGTGCACCCAAGCGTGCTGGCCGTAACCGGCCCGCAGCAGTACGAGCAAGTGGTCAACGCCGTGCACCAGGTGGTGCCGCCTCGCCAGGACCACAACCCACTGATCGACCTGGTGCCGCCGCAAGGCATCAAGCTGACGCCGCGCCACTATGCGTACCTGAAGATTTCCGAAGGCTGCAACCACAGCTGCAGCTTCTGCATCATCCCGTCGATGCGCGGCAAGCTGGTCAGCCGCCCGGTCGGCGACGTGCTCGACGAAGCCCAGCGTCTGGTCAAATCCGGCGTGAAAGAGCTGTTGGTGATCTCCCAGGACACCAGCGCCTACGGCGTCGATGTGAAATACCGCACCGGCTTCTGGAACGGCGCGCCGGTGAAAACCCGCATGACCGAACTCTGCGAAGCCTTGAGCAGCCTGGGCGTATGGGTGCGCCTGCACTACGTTTACCCGTACCCGCACGTGGACGAGCTGATCCCACTGATGGCCGCCGGCAAGATCCTGCCGTACCTGGACATCCCGTTCCAGCACGCCAGCCCGAAAATCCTCAAGGCCATGAAACGCCCAGCCTTCGAAGACAAGACCCTGGCGCGCATCAAGAACTGGCGCGAGATCTGCCCTGAGCTGATCATCCGTTCGACCTTCATCGTCGGCTTCCCTGGCGAGACCGAAGAAGACTTCCAGTACCTGCTGGACTGGCTGACCGAAGCCCAACTCGACCGCGTCGGTTGCTTCCAGTACTCGCCGGTAGAAGGCGCGCCAGCCAACCTGCTGGACGCAGCCATCGTTCCAGACGACGTCAAGCAGGACCGTTGGGAGCGCTTCATGGCCCATCAACAGGCCATCAGCTCGGCACGCCTGCAACTGCGTATCGGCAAGGAAATCGAAGTGCTGATCGACGAAGTCGACGAGCAAGGCGCCGTTGGCCGTTGCTTCTTCGATGCGCCGGAAATCGACGGTAACGTGTTTATCGACGATGCCAGCGGCCTGAAGCCGGGCGACAAGGTCTGGTGCACGGTGACGGATGCCGACGAATACGACCTGTGGGCTGAAAAGCGCGATTAAGGGTGTAAAAAATTGAAAAAGCCCCGCCTCTGAACAAGATGCGGGGCTTTTTTAGGTCTATCGTTTGCCCATCGGCGCCGATCATCGGCAAGGGGCAGCGGGCATGCGTCAGCATTCGGTTATCCACACACCTAAAATCAGCGACTTCGCGCAATTGGCGCAGATCTGGGAAGCGTCCGTGCGCGCAACCCACGACTTCTTGCCGGACAGTTACATCGTGCTGCTTAAGGAACTGGTGCTGAGCCGCTACCTGGACGCCGTCATGCTGATCTGCACCAAAGACGCGCGCCAGCGTATTACCGGGTTTGCCGGGGTAGCGGCGGGTAAAGTCGAGATGCTGTTTATCGACCCGCAGCACCGCGGCCAGGGCTTGGGCCGACAATTGCTGCGCTATGCGATCGAGCACATGAACGCCGAGGTATTGGACGTCAACGAACAGAACCCCCAGGCCCTGGGCTTTTACTTCAAGCAGGGCTTTGAGGTGATCGGACGCGCGGAGCATGATGGCCTGGGCCAACCGTACCCGTTGCTGCATATGCGCTTGCGCCAACAGCAACGGCGCAGTGGCTGACGAAACACCGTGCCCGCTCCCACATTTTGAACCGTGTACCCACCAATAAAGCCACTACGCTGAAATGGGGCCGGGATTAACCGCGCCCACACAGGTACAATAGCCGCCCCCTTTTGCTACGGCCCTTGTCATGACTGACCCCATACGCCTTTCCAAACGCCTTATTGAACTGGTCGGTTGCTCCCGGCGGGAGGCTGAGCTGTTTATCGAAGGCGGCTGGGTCTCGGTGGACGGCGAAGTGATTGACGAACCGCAGTTCAAGGTCACCACCCAGAAGGTCGAGCTCGACCCTGAGGCCAAGGCCACCGCGCCGGAGCCGGTGACGATTCTGTTGCATGCGCCGGTAGGCGTGGACGCCGAAACGGCGATGGCCTCGATCAGCGCCGAGACCCTGTCCGAAGAACACCGCTTCAGCAAACGCCCGCTCAAAGGCCACTTTCTGCGCCTGACCGCCAGTGCCGACCTGCAAGCCAAGGCCAGCGGCCTGCTGGTGTTCACCCAGGACTGGAAGATTCTGCGCAAGTTGACCGCCGATGCCGCCAAAATCGAGCAGGAATACGTGGTGGAGGTCGAAGGCGACATGGTTGCCCACGGCCTCAATCGCCTGAACCACGGCCTGACCTATAAAGGCAAAGAGCTGCCGGCCGTTAAAGCCAGCTGGCAGAACGAAAACCGCCTGCGCTTCGCGATGAAAAACCCGCAACCGGGCGTAATCGCTCTGTTCTGCGAGGCGGTTGGCCTGAAAGTCATCGCCATCCGCCGTATTCGCATTGGCGGCGTGTCCATCGGCAAAGTGCCAGTGGGCCAATGGCGTTACCTGTCCGGCAAAGAGAAGTTCTAAGCCGCACCCCTTTCCTGACACCGCCTGACTGGGCGGTGTCCTCAGTTGAATACCAGGATTGCCCACCATGATTCACAACGACGTACTGCGCAGCGTGCGCTACATGCTCGACATCAGCGACAACAAGATGGTCGAGATCATCAAACTCGGCGGCATGGACGTGACCAAGGAAGACCTGCTGACCTACCTCAAGAAAGATGAGGAAGAAGGTTTTGTATTCTGCCCGGACGACGTCATGGCTCACTTCCTTGATGGCCTGGTGATCTTCAAGCGCGGCAAGGACGAAACGCGTCCGCCGCAGCCGATCGAAACCCCGGTGACCAACAACATCATCCTGAAGAAGCTGCGCGTTGCCTTCGAACTGAAAGAAGACGACATGCACGCCATCCTCAAGGCCGCCGAGTTCCCGGTGTCCAAGCCTGAGCTCAGCGCGCTGTTCCGCAAGTTCGGCCATACCAACTACCGCACCTGCGGTGACCAGTTGCTGCGTAACTTCCTCAAGGGCCTGACCCTGCGGGTTCGTGCGTAAGCCATGAGTTACCAGGTCTCGCCCGTCGGCTTCGTGCGCTCCTGCTTCAAGGAGAAGTTCGCCATCCCGCGCCAGCCGCAACTGGCCCCGGCCGCCCGTGGCGTGCTGGAGTTGGTGGCGCCGTTCGACCAGGGCGAGGCGGTGCAGGGCCTGGAACAGGTCAGCCATGTCTGGTTGCTGTTTTTGTTCCACCAGGCTCTGGAAGACAAGCCTCGGCTCAAAGTGCGCCCGCCACGCCTGGGCGGCAATACCTCCATGGGTGTATTTGCCACCCGCGCCACCCACCGCCCCAACGGCATCGGCCAGTCAGTGGTCAAGCTGGACAAGGTTGAGCCAGGCCGGCTGTGGATTTCCGGGATTGATTTGCTTGATGGCACGCCAGTGCTGGATATCAAGCCGTACGTGCCGTATGCCGACATCATCGACAGCGCCACCAACCGCATCGCGAGCAGCGCGCCGCAGTTGATTCCGGTGCAGTGGCTGAAGACCGCCCTGCTCCAGGCCCAAGGCCACGCTCAGCGCCTTGACGAGCCATTGGTGGCGTTGATCGAGCAGTGCCTGGCACAGGACCCACGGCCGGCGTATCAGACGCCGGGGCCTGAGCGTGAATACGGGGCGCAGTTCTGGGATGTGGATGTGCGCTGGCACTATCCGGAGGCGGGCGTGATCTGTGTGCTGGAAGTGGTTCCAGCCAAATAAGCGCCGAAAACAAATGTGGGAGCAGCTCCCACAAAAGCCAGCTCCCACATTCATTTGGATCGGTGATTACTTCTCGACGAACGCGCGCTCGATCAAGTAGTCACCCGGCTCACGCATACGCGGCGAAACCTTCAGACCGAAGCTGTTCAGCACTTCGCTGGTCTCGTCCAACATGCTTGGGCTGCCGCACAGCATGGCGCGGTCGTCTTCCGGGTTGATCGGAGGCAGGCCGATGTCGCGGAACAGCTTGCCGCTGCGCATCAGGTCGGTCAGGCGGCCTTCGTTTTCGAACGGCTCGCGGGTCACGGTCGGGTAGTAGATCAACTTGTCACGCAGCGCCTCGCCGAAGAACTCGTTCTGCGGCAGGTGCTCGGTGATGAATTCGCGGTAGGCGACTTCGTTGACGTAACGCACGCCGTGGCACAGGATCACTTTTTCGAAGCGCTCGTAGGTTTCCGGGTCCTGGATCACGCTCATGAATGGAGCGAGGCCAGTACCGGTGCTGAGCAGGTACAGGTGTTTGCCCGGCTTCAAATCGTCAAGCACCAGGGTGCCTGTCGGTTTTTTGCTGATGATGATCTCGTCGCCTTCCTTCAAGTGCTGCAATTGGGAAGTCAGCGGGCCATCGGGCACCTTGATGCTGAAGAACTCCAGATGCTCTTCCCAGTTCGGGCTGGCAATGGAGTAAGCACGCATGAGCGGGCGGCCGTTGGGCTGTTGCAGGCCGATCATCACGAACTGACCGTTCTCGAAGCGCAGGCCCGGATCACGGGTGCACTTGAAGCTGAACAGGGTGTCGTTCCAGTGATGAACACTGAGGACACGCTCGTGGTTCATGTTGCTCATGTACGGGGAACTCCTGGAAATAGGTCTGCGCCAAGGTTGATATGCGCAATTGCACAGCATTCTAATGGCGGCGACAATATCTGTTAACTGGATTATTAAGATAAGGGTTATCGGTTATATCGATATGCGATTTACTCTACGTCAACTGCAAGTCTTCGTCGCCGTCGCCCAGCAGGAAAGCGTCTCACGCGCTGCTGGCCTTCTGGCCTTGTCTCAATCCGCCGCCAGCACCTCGATTACCGAGCTGGAGCGTCAATCCAGCTGCCAATTATTCGACCGCGCGGGCAAACGCCTGAGCCTCAACGCCCTCGGCCACCAGCTATTGCCCCAGGCCGTGGCGCTGCTGGACCAGGCCAAGGAGATCGAAGACCTGCTCAACGGCAAGTCCGGCTTCGGCTCGCTGGCGGTCGGCGCCACCCTGACCATCGGCAATTACCTGGCCACTCTGCTGATCGGCAGCTTCATGCAGCAGCATCCCGAGAGCCAGGTGAAGCTGCATGTGCAGAACACTGCGAATATCGTGCACCAGGTCGCACACTACGAAATTGACCTGGGTCTAATTGAAGGCGACTGCAGCCACCCGGACATCGAGGTGCAAACCTGGGTCGAAGACGAGTTGGTGGTGTTTTGTGCGCCCCAGCATCACTTGGCCAAACGCGGCGTGGCGACCATGGAAGAGCTGACCCACGAAGCGTGGATCCTGCGCGAACAAGGTTCAGGCACTCGGCTGACGTTTGACCAAGCCATGCGCCATCACCGCAGCGCGCTGAATATCCGCCTGGAACTGGAACACACCGAGGCGATCAAGCGTGCCGTGGAATCCGGGTTGGGCATTGGCTGTATTTCCCGGCTGGCGCTGCGTGATGCGTTCCGCCGTGGCAGTTTGGTCCCAGTCGAAACCCCCGACCTGGACCTGGCCCGGCAGTTCTACTTCATCTGGCATAAACAGAAGTACCAGACCTCGGCGATGCGCGAGTTTCTGGAGCTGTGCCGCGCCTTCACCGCCGGGGTTCAGCGCAGCGACGAGATCGTGCTGCCGAGCATTGCCTGATCCTCAGATCAGGATCACGGCCCACACCAGGGTGATCATGGTCAGTGCCACGAATTGCGCGGCGCTGCCCATGTCTTTGGCGTTTTTCGACAACGGGTGACGGTCGAGCGAGATGCGGTCGATCGCCGCTTCTACGGCTGAGTTGAGCAACTCGACGATCAACGCCAGCAGGCACACCGCGATCAGCAAAGCGCGCTCGACGCGGCTGACGTGCAGGAAAAAGCTCAACGGGATCAGGATGACATTCAGCAACACCAACTGACGGAATGCCGCCTCGCCGGTGAAAGCCGCGCGCAGGCCATCCAGGGAATAGCTCCCTGCGTTGAAGATACGTTTGATACCGGTTTGACCCTTGAAAGGCGACATAGATGTAGGCAACTGAACCAAAGAAGTGGGGAAACTAGATGACACAAAGTCAAAAAAGCGTGAATCGCTAACCGCTTAATGCTGCGAAATTGACTCAAGTTGTTGCAAGAGCAGCGCCGCCTGGGTGCGCGTACGCACCCCTAATTTGCGGAAGATCGCAGTGACATGGGCCTTGATGGTCGCTTCCGACACGCTGAGCTCATACGCAATCTGCTTGTTCAGCAAACCTTCGCAGACCATGGTCAATACCCGAAACTGCTGGGGCGTCAGGCTGGCAAGGCCATCGCGAGCGGCCTTGGCTTCGTCGGACACGTTGATTTCTTCAAACGCTTGCGGCGGCCAGGACACATCGCCATCCAACACCTTGCGAACGGCGTTCTGGATGTCTTCCATGGCACTCGACTTGGGAATAAAGCCACTGGCGCCAAACTCCTTGGAGCGCACCACCACGTCGGCGTCCTCCTGGGCCGAGACCATCACCACCGGAATTTGCGGGTATTGCCCGCGCAACAGCACCAGCCCCGAAAAACCGTAGGCACCCGGCATGTTGAGGTCGAGCAGCACCAGGTCCCAGTCGGATTTCTCGGTGAGGCGCGCTTCCAGCTCGGCAATGCTGGCCACTTCAACCAGGCGCACGTCCGGACCAAGGCCCAGGGTCACGGCCTGGTGCAGCGCACTGCGAAACAGCGGATGGTCATCGGCTATCAGGATTTCGTATGTGGCCATTGATTAAATGATCCTGTTTTTTATGGGAACCCTGATGGGTTCAGGGTTCGCCAGTACACAAGGCGACGGCCAGGCAGCCATCGCCACAGGGCACGTTCAACGTCAAAAACACCTGAAACGACGCTGAAAATTCACGCTCACGCCCCAATCGGCGCCCAGCATGCCCAGCGTAGCCTGGAGGGTCAAGCACTACACCCGTGGGCATTTTAGCCAAGTGAGATTTTACGCTGCCATCATGCAAACGTCGTCTGGTTATCGCACCGGGATATAGGGTGCAAGACGAGTATGGACGCTATCCGTCGAGTCCAGTGATAAGTTGAACTTGGCCGCAAGGTAATGGGTGCTGAACACGTCGAGGTAAGCGTCGAGCACTTCGCTGGCGGCCAGGTCGTCAGCCAGTTCCAGGCACAGCGCGGCCACTTCGGCGGTGCAGAAGTGATCGTCACGCTTGGAACGACGCAGCTTGTAGCGCGACAACTGCTCGGGCGCCAGGCTCAGAACGGGCAGGTGTTCCAGGTAGGGGCTTTTGCGGAACATCTTGCGCGCTTCGCTCCAGGTGCCATCCAACAGGATGAACAGCGGGCGTTTACCCTTCTCAACCACTGCTTCGCTGACAACCCGCTCAGGGGCCACAAACTCGCCCGGAAACACGATATAGGGCTGCCACTGCGGGTCGGCCAGCAGCGTCAGTAATTCGGGATCAACCTCGGTGCGCGACCAGGCAAACGCGGTGGTATCAGCGATTACGTCGGCGATCAGCCAGCCAGTGTTACTGGGTTTCATCGGTTCGACATCGTGCATCAGCAGGCACATGGCGGATCGAGCCTGCACCGTCGGGCGCCAGGCGCACAGGCAGTACTCGGGAATCACCCGGCAACCAGGGCAACGCTCGGCGCGCGAGCCGCGGTTGAGAAACGGCCTGACGGCCCGCGCAAGGCGCTGGGTACGCAAGCGGGAGACGGCGTGGCTCATCGGATGCGCCGCGTAGCAGGGGAAATCGACACTGAAGGAACTCGAGGCAGGCTTTAAGTGGCGGCAGTTTACCAGAGCCACTGACACTTCTCAGCGATACGCCTGGCTGTAGTGGCAAGCGCTCCCCTATAATTGCGCGCCACTGAACGCACAGCGCAGTGGCTGGTCTATGCACCAGTAACCGAATCAGGAGAGTTTCATGCTGCGTTCCATGCTGCGTCTTGTTGCCCCATCCGTCGCCCTTGCGCTGGTTCTGCCCATGGGCGCCCACGCGGCCTCGCTGCTGGAGGCCCAAATGAACAGGAAGCTGCAAAGCGTCGCGGCAGAAAGCAACAAGGACCTGCCCCGGGAAATCGATGAAAAAACCCTGGAAGTGGCCTACACCGTTGAAGGCATGCAACTGATCGATCACCTCAGTGTGCAACCTGATCGTGCCGAACAGATGCGCGCCAACCCGAAGGCCGTGTATTTCCAACTGGGCCAAAGCGTGTGCCTGAACAAGGGTTACCGCGAGTTGATGGCCAAGGGCGCAGTGATGCGCTATGAAATCACTGAGAACAAGACCAACCGCCCGGTGGCATCGGTCAAGTTTGTCGAAGCGGATTGCCCGGCGCCCGCTGCGGCCAAGAAGAAAAAGTAACTGTTGCTCGATCATCGCGCGCTGCTGTCCAGTGGCGCGCACCTCCCCCGCCGCATTGGCCAGCCGCCAACCAAACTGCTTGATGAGTGACCAATAAGCGGTTGCCAGCCAAGGGTTTTTCGGCTCATGATCAAGTCATCCCAGTCGCCCCTCCACAGCGTTTCCCACGCCGTTCTGTAATATTTTCAGGGCAAAAGAGGGTTGCCCTCCTGCGACTTGCAGTGCAAAGGTTTCTAAATCACAAGGAACATACAGAGCCCGCTTTGCCGCTTGGCGAACACCGTGCAATGCCTTGGGCATGCAGCGATACATGCAGTGTCGTGGCCGCGGACGAATATCTCGCCGACGGCCCAGGTTCTGTGAAGAAGGAGAAGTTGAATGCCTTACGAATCGAATGACCACCTGCACCGTCATTTTGACGAAAACGGGGCGGACCTCACGCAGCAGGTCGACGCACAACTCCAGTTGATCGCCCCCAACAGCCCGAATATCCCCCTTTATCGCGACATGATCCTCACCGTGCTGCGCATGGCCCAGGATGACCGCAACCGTTGGAATGCAAAAATCACGCTGCAGGCAATCCGCGAGCTGGATAACGCCTTCCGCGTGCTGGAACAGTTCAAGGACCGCCGCAAGGTCACGGTGTTTGGCTCGGCGCGCACACCGGTCGAAAGCCCGCTGTACGCCTTGGCAAGGGAAGTCGGCACGCTGCTGGCGCAATCCGAGCTGATGGTAATCACCGGCGGTGGCGGCGGCATCATGGCGGCTGCCCACGAGGGAGCAGGCCTGGAACACAGCCTGGGGTTCAACATCAACCTGCCGTTTGAACAGCACGCCAACCCGACCATTGATGGCACCGAGAACCTGCTGTCTTTCCACTTCTTCTTTACCCGCAAACTGTTCTTCGTCAAGGAAGCCGACGCATTGGTGCTGTGCCCGGGCGGTTTTGGCACGCTGGATGAAGCCCTTGAAGTGCTGACCCTGATCCAGACCGGCAAAAGCCCGCTGGTGCCGGTGGTATTGCTGGATGCACCCGGCGGTGGTTTCTGGCAAGGCGCACTGGACTTCATTCGCAGCCAACTGGAAGCCAATCGCTATATCCTGCCCACCGACCTCAAGCTGGTCCGCCTGGTGCACAGCGCTGAAGCAGCCGTGGACGAGATAAACCAGTTCTATGCCAACTTCCATTCCACACGCTGGTTGAAGCGTGAGTTTGTGGTGCGCATGAATCATCCGCTCAGTGAGCGTGCACTGGCCCACTTGCAGAGCGAGTTTGCCAGTCTACGGCTAAGTGGTGAGTTCCAGCAGCTGGCTTACACAGGCGAGGAACATGATGAACCCAGGTTCAGCCATTTGACCCGGCTGGTGTTCAACTTCAACGGCCGTGATCAGGGCCGGTTGCGGGAGTTGGTGGATTACATCAACTTGCCGGAGAACTGGGCACAGGCTCAGGGCAAGACCCAGCAGCGAGTAACGCCAGAGCCTGCGTGATTTTCAAGGCAAAAAAAAAGGCCCACTATTTTCATAGTGGGCCTTTTTTGCAGGATCTAACGGATGCAGCAGATTCGATCTGGGATCTCAACGCTCAGTCATCCATGTCACGGCCGCTCAGTAAGCGGCTGATCATCTCCATCGAAAACCCGCGATAGCTCAGGAAGCGCCCTTGCTTCGCACGCTCTCTGGCATCAATTGGTAGATGCCCGGAAAACTTGCGGCGCCAGGTATCTTCCAGCTGCGACTGCCAACTGATACCGCACTCACGCAGGGCGAGGTCGATATCGGCACGTTGCAGGCCACGCTGGCTCAGCTCTTCGCGAATTCGCGCAGGGCCATAGCCGGAGCGCGCTCGGTAGGAGACAAAGCTTTCAAGGTAACGGGCTTCCGACAGCAGCCCCTCTTCCGTCAAACGGTCGAGGGCGCTTTCGATCATCTCGGGCTCTGCGCCTCGCTGACGCAGTTTACGCGTCAGCTCGACTCGACCATGCTCGCGGCGAGCGAGCAGGTCCATGGCAGTGCGCCGAACGGCGACGAGTGTATCCAGTACAACAGTCATCGTTTGCTTCAGATGTCAGTGTCGACTTCTTCTACTTCTTCAACCGGCTCGCGGTTGGCAGCAGCTTTCACGTCTGGTGCCGGGGTCAGCAGCTTGTCGCGAATCTGCTTCTCAAGCGTGGCAGCGATATCCGGGTTGTCCGCCAGGAACTTGGCCGAGTTGGCCTTGCCCTGACCGATCTTGCTGCCGTTGTAGGCATACCAGGCACCGGACTTCTCGACGAAACCGTGCAGTACGCCCAGGTCGATCATCTCGCCGTTCAGGTAGATACCCTTGCCGTAGAGAATCTGGAACTCAGCCTGACGGAATGGCGGGGCCACCTTGTTCTTCACAACTTTAACGCGGGTTTCGCTACCCACCACCTCGTCACCTTCCTTCACCGCGCCAGTACGGCGGATATCCAGACGGACCGAAGCGTAGAACTTCAACGCGTTACCACCGGTGGTGGTTTCCGGGCTGCCGAACATCACGCCAATCTTCATACGGATCTGGTTGATGAAGATCACCAGGCAGTTGGCGTTCTTGATGTTACCGGTGATTTTACGCAGCGCCTGGGACATCAGACGGGCTTGCAGGCCCACGTGCATGTCGCCCATTTCGCCTTCGATTTCAGCTTTCGGCACCAGGGCAGCCACGGAGTCGACCACGATCACGTCGATGGCGTTGGAGCGCACCAGCATGTCGGTGATTTCCAGGGCTTGCTCACCGGTGTCCGGCTGGGAAACCAGCAGGTCGTCAACGTTGACGCCCAGCTTGCCGGCGTATTCAGGGTCAAGAGCGTGCTCGGCATCGACGAACGCACAGGTGGCGCCCATTTTTTGCGCCTGGGCAATCACCGACAGGGTCAGGGTGGTTTTACCGGAAGATTCAGGGCCGTAGATTTCAACGATACGGCCTTTTGGCAGGCCGCCAATGCCGAGTGCGATGTCCAGACCCAGAGAGCCAGTGGAAATAGCCGGGATCGCCTGACGGTCGTGATCGCCCATACGCATTACGGCACCCTTGCCGAATTGACGTTCGATCTGACCCAGGGCCGCAGCCAAGGCTTTCTTCTTGTTGTCGTCCATTAAAGTCCTCACGTAATCAATAAGGCCTGACGGCCAACACCTGTATAAGTAGACAGTATTGTTCCACAAAGATCCGGGATCGCCTACCCCTGATTTTCGATTTCTGCTGCAGCTCGTCGCAACAAGCCCTCCAGGGCGGCCTTTACCGTTTGTCGGCGGACCTCGTCACGGTTGCCGGGGAAGTGCGCAAGCTCAGCGCTCACGTCCTCGCCAACACCAAACGCCAGCCATACGGTGCCCACTGGCTTGTCCGGCGAACCGCCATCCGGCCCCGCGACACCGCTGACGGCCACGGCAAAGCGCGACAGGCTTCTTTCCTGCGCGCCCCTGACCATCGCCTCCACCACGTCCTGGCTGACGGCGCCGACTTTGCGGAACAATGCTTCCGGCACACCCAGCTGCCGGGTCTTCTGTCGATTGGAGTACGTGACATACCCGGCCTCGAACCAGGCCGAACTGCCCGGAATCCGCGTGATCGCTTCGGCAATACCGCCGCCGGTGCAGGACTCGGCAGTGGTGACGTGAGCATTGAGCACCTGCAAACGGCGACCCAGTTCAGCAGCCAGTTGAGTGATTTCCTTCACGGTCGTCTCCAGGAATGGGCGGGGGTTTGCCTACCCTACAGGAGCCCATCGGCCATGCAAGTTACAGAGTGCATCAAGACGCTAACGCCCGACGACACGCACGCCACCTCAGCAAACGCCCAGCACCGCCTTGGCCCGCGCCCACCGTTGCAAACGCTCGTCCAGCCCGTTCAGCCCGCCATTGATGCGCCGGGTAATGGTGGTGAACTGGTCTTTGTCGGCGAGTTCGTTCAAACCATTGCTGTGCCAGAACCATGCGGCGGACTCACACGCCCATTGCGGCTGCTCCAGCAGTTGCGGTTGCTGCAACAGGCGGTCGTCGCCGAACAACGCTTGGCTGCAGGCGAGGTAGTTGCGGCGCCCCGTGATCTGAATAAGCCCCCTGCCCCGGAACTTCTGGCCATCGCCGTCGGTTTCGGGGGTGTTGCCCAAACGCGCGGCCAGGGTGCCGGTGTCGTATTTGCTCAAGTATTGATCGCTGCCCAGTTCGCGGACGTAGCGCAGTTCGCCGGATTCATGGCCGATTTGGGCGAGGAACGCGGCGCTGCGTTTTGGCGTGCTTATGTCGTAGCGAAGAAGCGCCGCGTTTAACGAAGATAAAAAAATACCCGCGCTAAGGCGGGCTCCAGGCATCACTTGAAGCAGTTGAGGAAGCGTTATCACCATCGGGCTTTACCTTTGAAAATGTCTATGCCGACAACCCATTCGCCGTGATTGAACTGCGATACCCCGTTACCGGATCGCCAACATGCACCACCTGTTTCATCGACCACTGGCCCTGCATATACGAAGGCCAGGTTTCATCCAGCACCAGCAAGCCCTCAGCGGCCAGCAGCGGGTTGCCAGGGCAATCGATCAGCAGTTTCAAGCCTTCGCGTCCCACACGACGCAGTTCGCCTTCAGCCACGGCACGGGCCTCGGCTTCGTTCTGGCAGCGCTGACGCAAGGTTTTGAACGGGGCCACCCCAACCTCAACGATCTGTTGTTTGCCACCGGCGCCATCCCACCAGGTCACGCGGCTGCCCATGTATTTGGAGCGAGACTTTTCGTCGAGCTTGGCGGTGATGAAGGCCTGGTCACCGGGACGATTGTCCTGGGTCACAGACAGCTTCACCTGCGGTAACAGTTGGCCGGACAGCGATTTGACCTGCCCCGCTTCGGCCAGCACATACAACGCGTTGATCGGTTTGGTGACCGCGCTGTAGCGCCGGGCAAGGCGGGTGATGAACGCCATGTCGCTTTCGTTGGACTGGTCGATATGCGCAATCGCAATGCCTTCCAGCGCAGGTGCCACACGCGGTGAAAACCCGTGGCGACTGACCAGTTGGCGAAACAGTGCGCCCAGCGTGGTTGGCCCGTAACTGGCGGACCGACGCTGGCGATAACCGCTGGCGTCGAGCATGCTGAAAGGCGCGGCAGTCGCCACGATCATCAAGCGCATGGGAAACAGCACGGGCGTGCGCTGGGTGATCACGAACTCGCCTTTTTCCACCAACCCCGATTCCTGGTAACCCACGCGCAAACCGATCTTGCCGCTCAGGCTGGGCAAACCTTCCAGCCCTTCGATATTGAGGGTCAACTCCAGCCGGTCAGACTCGATGCCTGCGGCGTCGGTATGGCTCCAATGCATCAGGCGTTGATTGAGCAGCGCGGCATTCGCGCCATAAAACTCTACGATCGGCGTAAATCCCTGTGCCATGTTGCCTCCTTAATCCCACGCCAGAACAGGCCGCACAGCAGCCGGCCGCGCTTGCATTTCCGGCACGACGACCCACACACCGGCGGGCAGTACCGGCCCGTACTCGGCAAGTTCGGGGTTCAGGCGCCAAAGGGTTTCTTCCGCCGCGTCATCGCAACGGCCCAATTCGCGGTAGAGCAACAGGTTGACCGAATCACCGGCAATACTTCGCACTCTACGCATTGACGAATTCCTCCAGTTCCATAGTCCAGGCCATGACCATGGCCGTGCCGTCATCAATCACGTTGCTTTGGGTTTCCATCACCGAGTTGATTCGCCACAGGCCCCAGTTACGGCCGATGCCATCGACCAGCGGCAACGGTATCCGGGCATTTTGCAGGGCGCGTAACTCGTCCAGGCGCTGCATGCCGATGGCGTACATCGCTGCCCCAGTGAACGTGAGTTTCTCCAGCTTCTGGCCGCTTTGCCGCGACTGGGGCTTGCTGGCAATAATCGCCAGGTCACTCCAGCCACCGTCGCTGGTACGCACCAGCGAGGAATAGGCGAAGCCTCGGGACAGGCCAAAAATAAACTCGCCGAGGACCATTTGTTGTCGCATCAATCACCTCCCGGAGGATCGGCCAGTGCCGCGTTGCGCCGAATCCCCAGGCTGTCGGTGACCATCGGCATGCATTGAAATTGCAGGGCCTGGATCACCTGGTTGACGACTTGCTGGGCATCGGCGGGGTTCACGCCAGTAATTTGAATGCTCGGCGCGAGGGTGACTTGCACGTTGTCGGTACGCGCAGCGTTGAGTTCTTTGCTCACCGCACCGGGTGCAGGCAGGCGATCACTTGAGCCGAACAATTTGTCTCCCAGCCAGGTGCCCGCTTCACTGCCGAGCAAGCCGCCGATAGCGCCACCGACAGCCGTGCCGACACCGGGAAACACCAGCGTGCCGATCGCGGCGCCGGCAGACGCGCCAGCCCAGGCGCCACCTGCCGTTGAGAGGCCGGCACCGACAGCTTTGGCGTCGCCGTTGCGCACGCCCTGAACCACGTCCAGGGCGGTGTCTACGTACTTCAACGGGCCGAGGCGGCGGGCGGCGGACGACTCCAGTTTGCCCATCGCCCCCCACACGCCTGAAGCGGGCATTTGCAGTGAACGCGCCGTTGGAACGGGCAGATGCTCACGGCTGACAGGCTGCACGCGTGACGGGGTATTGGCATGAACGTCGGAGGGCAACGGCACACGTCCTCGCTCCAAGGCTTCGATCAACCCAGGCCCTCTGCCTGTGGGTAATTGAGATGACGCCGTGTTGTTCTTACGCCTGTTTGTACTGGCTGCGCGAGGCTGTAAACCTGGCGCCGCGGGCCCAGCATGGAAACCGACAGACTGTTGCCGGGAAAACAACGTGGAAAGACGTTCGCCCACGCCACGCAGCGATGCCCCCCAACCAGCGCCTTTTGCCGAAGAGCGTTTTGTGGCGGCTGGTTTCGGTGCAGACGTTTGCTTCTTGGGTGTGTTCTGGGATTTTTTGGGGTTTGGCGACTTTTTTGTGTTTTCGGACTGTGGTTTTCGGGCGTTCTTTTTCCCGGAAGAACCTTGCGGTGCAGAACGGCTACTTGTGATGGGCTTTTCGGCCGCCGCTGAACAGCAGCAGGACTTTTCCTTTTCAAAGCCCTTGTCCTTGAACAACTTGCCAACCCCGCCGCCCAACTTACCCAGTGTCACATCGATAAGATTACCGGTCACACGGGTTTTGATCGTGTCCCCCAAGCCCGCGAAAAACCCGGTGAACACCGGCGAAACCACCGGCAAAATGACCGCCTCAGCCGTTTTAACCGTCTTGGCCATAACCGGCGATTGACTGGCCAAATCATTGGCCGTATTCATCACGCCAGTCTTCACTTGCAGCCATGTGGGCTCAAGCAAAACCGACACAGGCTCCAGCGTCTTGGAAAGCCGTTTTTCGCTTGCGCTGGACTCCTCGCGCAGAACCGTTGTCGACTTTTCCGAAGTCGCCGTCGCATCAAACGAACGGTGGGCATTCGTGTACCGAAGTGCTGCGACCGGGTCGAGAACCTGCCCGCTGCCCACCGTCATTGCTTCCCGAGTAATGCGCCGGTCTTCAGACCGGGTCGATTTAAACTCGGCAACCTTGGTTGTGTCGGTGTGTACCTGTGTGTTCACCAATGGCGCATCAGCCGCCTTCAGCGAAGACAACGACGTTGCAAGCGAATCCACGTTCTCGCGCAATACGCCCAACGACTGTGCGAATTCATTCAGTTTCAAGCCGGCATTGGCCAATTCCAGCACCATCCCGGATAACGGCTCCAGCGCCGTGGTGTCGACAGTTTTGTCTGGCCCGAGAGCACCTGAGCTGACGATATCGGCATCAGATACGCCGTCTGCACGACCGAAAATGTCATGGCTATCCTTGGCCATGGCATTCGCGAGCGAATACTTGTTCTGCATCCCGCTTACTCCTGTTTAACGCCAAGGCGAGTGATCGCAATGTCGTAGCGGCGCAATGCTTTGCCGGCGTCCCAGTCGAGGATCTCCGCCTCATTGACCGAGTAAATCAACGGCACCACATCGAGAATTACTTCGATGTCGCGCTGCGAAAGAAGTCCGCCGGTTGATTTAAAAAATCGTCGATGCGCTCCTGCAGTTGCGTCCAGTCGGGCACCGTCAGGCCGGCGAGATCGGGGATCATCAAACCGGTGCAGTGCGCGGTGATGAACTCGGCACGCTCTTTGTTGGTGGTGAGTTTTTTCATCACTTTGGTGGCGCGCAAGGCGGGCATTTCCAGCGATAGTTCGGTGAGGCTGCGACCGGCCGCGTCGAGGGGCAGCAGCAGATGCACGGGCTCGTCGTGGGACGCCTCCTGGTGTTGATCCAGGAAGAACGCCGCAGGGCGCGTCGACATTTCATGCACGTACTGCGCGATGCTCACGTAGTCCGGGCGCTTGAGTTGGTCGAGCTCTTTTTCCGACAGGCCGGTGGCGAGTTTCGCCAGTTCAAAAAACTGCTCGTCCTCGTCATCACCGGCCCGGGCCAGCGCGTCTTTTTGCGCGGCGTAAAACAACGGCTTGAGTTGAATCTGCTGGATCGTCGCGCCCGTGTCGGCGGTGATCGGGGACAGCAGAATGTGCAGCGGTGGCATCCAGGCCATGGGGCAATTCCTTGGTAAAAAAGTACTCACAAGACAACACCGGTCCATGTGAGAGCGGGCGTGCTCGCGAATGCGGTCTATCAGTCACGCATGTATTGACTGACACTCCGTATTCGCGAGCAACCCCGCCCCCACACTGACAGTGTCCACTTCAGGTGCCGTGAAGGCTTACGGCATCAGCACCGCGCGGCGTGCATCGCCGAGAATGTCGACGCCGTTAAGCACAAACTTCTGGGTGCGCACGTCGATGTCGATCACCGAGATGCCATTTTCCAGACGGTTGTAGGTGCGGCAGGACAATTCCAGGGTGGTGGTGACCTTATCGCCCATCTTCAGCTTCGCCTCGGCCAGGGACTTCAATTTGCCGCCGACGGTGTGGTAGGTGAAGTAGGTCTTGCCGTCCTGGTCTTGCCCGGCTTCACGCACGTTGAGCAAGATGTCGTCACCCAGGCGCACGCCCAGGGCCAACATGATTTCCGGCCCCGCCCCTTGCAGCACCAAAGTGGCGCCGAGCACCTTGCCGCTCTTGGCCATTTCTTCGGCAATAAAGCGCCCGCCGGACATGGCCTCCATGTCGAACTCGATCTTCGGCGGGGTGAACTCCTCCACGGTCGCGGACAACGGCAGGCCTTGAAGGGTGGCCGCAATGGCCTGTCTTACACGGTTGGTAAACATTAGAGAACGTCCTCCAGGAACTGCTCGATGATTTCATCGCGGGCATTGAGTTGATAAATCATGTGTTCGTTTGGCGCGTATCGACCGTAGTCGATGACGATGAACCAGGTGCCGTTCTTGTACTTCTCGACACTGTTCAGTTCCGGGTGCAGGTACACACTGCCGCCGGGAATGGTTTCGTCGGCCACCAGGGTTTGCAGCCAGTCGTTGATGCGCTTGACTTCCTGGTCCATGAAGGACTTGGTGAGGTTCTTGGCCATGGCTTTCTGGCCGGCCTTGACCAGCTTGCGGCTGATCGCATCTTCCAGGCCGACATAGCTGATGAACTTGCCAGTGATGGAGCGGTTACCCAGCAGCGAGAAACCACCGAGGATGGTGCGCGCGTAGTAGCTCACGCCATAACGGTTGAGCAGATCGCCTTCGGTCGAGGTGTCGAGGATGTTGTACTCGACCACGCGGGACACGTCCTCGGCGAACGTCACCTGGTTGCCTGGGCTTTCCCACTGCTTGACCTTGGCCAGTGCAGCAATAGCCAGCGAGGATGGCGACAGGAACACGTTTTTCTTCGCCGCTTTGGAGTACACCGACGGCATGTTGTGCACCAGCAGGCAGCGGTCGAAACCGAGGTCGGCACCGCCCAGCTCGCCGCTGTAGGTCACTTGGTCAGCGACGGACGCATCCTTGCCGTCCAGCACCACACGGGCCTTGATGCGCTTGCCAAAGGCAGCGAACTCACCGGCCACGGCCTTGGTGCCGGTGAAGCCTGGGGCGCCAATGATGGTCAGGTCTTCAGGCACGCTGCTCAAGGCCGCCAGGCCCAGCTTGCGGCCGGTGGTCGGCTCGTTGCCGCCGATCACATTGTTGATCGTATCGGCCGGGGTTGCGCCCTCCTCCACGATCACCACATAGACCGGCACCTTCACCACTTTGAGGATCTGGTAAACCGCCTGAAACAGCGTGCCCGACTCAGCGCCGGTCGGGTCCAGCAGTGCCTGGGTGGTGAAGCTGTTGATGCGGAACGGCGCGTTTTTCGGGATCGACGCGTGGGCATTCGGCGCGGTGCCGACCAGACCGATAACGTTATCGCCCAGGCCACCCATGGCCTCCGGGGATTCAGTGGCATTTACAGTGATGCCGTTGTGCTCGAAGTTAAGAACCTCAGCCATGGTTAGTCAGCCTTCTTGGGGGTGGAGTTGAGGACGCTGGTCAGTTCCAGGCGGCCAGCGGTGCGCAGGGCAGATGCTTCGACGTCGAGCAGGTCCAGCTCCTCGCCGACGGTGGACCAGTGGCCACCTCCGGTGGGGAATGGGATGAGGACGGTGTAGGTTTGGCGGTTGTGCATGGGTGGAATTCTCCGTATGGAAAACGCCAAAGCCCCTACGGGAGGGGCTTTGGAGAGGCGAAAAAAAACCGCTTTCGCGGTGGGTTACTTCAGGAAGGTGGGTAGTACGGGCCAGTCAATCTTCGAAGGTTCTGCCGCCTGCTCTGGGATGTCACGCAAAGCCTTACGATAGGCCGCTATTTCTGCTCGCTGCGCCGCAATTGCAGGATAGTCCGGCAATTGAGTGAAGTCGGTTGAGCGCAATAGTTGATCGCGACGAGCACGAATGGCTGCCCATTCAATTTCAGGCGTCGGCACAGCTATACCTACAGATGGACTCTCATTGCTAGATATTTCAGACATGCTCTATTTCCTTAACTAAAAACGACGGTATCTGCCAACGAAACCTTGGTTTTGAGATCACCCAAATTAAACAGACGACCATTACCCACTCGCATAGTGTCGATACGGACGGTGGTGTAATAAATATTAGGAATCAAAATTCGCATAACAATGTTTCCGTTCGCATCAACGTAAACAGCGGGTGTCATATTGCCAAAGGTTGAAACATTGTGCAGCGTTCGATTCGGTTTATAGCAATACCCGACCAACGTTTCATCGATAATTTTTGCCGTCCCGTAGCTGTAACCTTTGATATTGAACCAGAACATTTCTGCGTTGACATTAAGATTCAACGGAACCTGAAAATGCATATAGACATTGGTACTCGCGCCCAAATCGGTAGACTTAAAATCGCCTATTGCCAATGCTTCATATACGCCTCCCGTACCGTAAACATGCCCTTGAAGAATAGTGCTGCGAATGGTGCCTGGATAGTTCGGGTCTCCCTCGACATCCTTTAGGCTGCGCCACTCGTTGAACTGGGACAAGGCCCCAGCCATTGTCGCATTGATACTACCGATCTTTCCATTGACCGATGTGGTCAAGTTATTCGCCGCTGTCACCAGCGACGCAATAGTCGTTTCTAGACTCACGTTTAAAACTCCTTAACTGTTTACGCCTTAACGGCCAGATTCCAGCGACATCACACGAAACAGCAACTCAGTATGACGCGCCATGTTGTCGATATTCGCCGTCGCTAGCACTGCAATATCCTCCCCCAACAAAATATTGAGGTTGTCACTCCCCACCACAATCGTCACGCTGTCCACCGGCAACGGTGAAATATCCAGCGTAAACTTCTGCAGCACCCGCGCCGCTGCCGCTTTATAGGTCAGCAACTTCCCCGCCACGGAATACACCGCCAGCAAGGTCCCACTGGCGAGGTAAAAACCAAACTCGCCAATCTCATATTCGGCCTCGCCATCAAACAGCGCGGCCATTCTGAGTTGCCGGTTGCTCAGGTCCTCGTAATCCACGATGGCGGCCCGTTGGCGCTCATCACGCAAAGCCACTTCTGTGCCGTCTGGGTTGTAGCGGCCGGTGCCAGCACCGATATGGGTGATTTCGCCTTTCAAACCCTGGTTCTTTGCCTGCAGCACTTCATCCAAACCCTTGGAGGTGAAGCGCACCAGGCGCGTAATGTCATCTGTCATGGCTGCGCCCTGAGGTCGTAGTCGTTAATGGTGAAGTGCCGGGCAAAACCGGCACTATTAAGCCGGGCGGCTAACCCGAATTCAGGCAACACGCCTTCCAACTGCAGCTCGCCATCAGTCAGTGGTGTGTGAGCTGCGCTGCAGAAGGATCCAGTGCTGTGTAGCTTCATGTCGGGCAAAGCACCCGGTTGGCTGTCGTCCAGAATACTCAGCCCCGGATCAGCCGCTGCGGCGAGTCGCAACCCCTGCGAGGTTTCATGCACGATGGTGATCGTCGCCCGGTCGCGTTCGCTTTGTGCCGCGTTGATGCGGCGAATCAGCCGGTTGTGATCACCACTGGACCAACTTCGCCCGATGATCGCCTGTATGTCGAAGGTGTAAGGTAATCCCGACGGACGCTGCTGATACCAGGCGATGATGTTGGGGGTGAATCCAAGTGACTCCACCGCGTAGCTCAATGCTTTGGGCATACCCGCCTGGCGCTGAATCTGCCAGGACAATGCGACCGTCAAACGTTTTTCAGGTTCGCTGGCATCGGCATCCCATTCACTGACGCCTCGGTCGGCGGCCAGGTAAGGCAGAAACTCGCCAGGCGTTTGCAGTGGATTCATCAACACCGGAAACGGCGGAATGACGCGGTCGAGCAATTGCCCGAATCCCAAATCCAGGGCCTTTTCCAACGGTGAGCTGTTGCCAGGTAACAAACTCGCTTTGGGCTCACTCATAGCGTGCGCACCTCCACCTCGACACCCGTGCAATACGGGGCCTGGAAGGCGTTGCTGATAATGGGTTCGAGCGGTTCAACGATTTGCAACTGCGCTGCACCCGCGCTGTGAATCGCGTAGTCGATCCAACTGGGGTCTACCCGCCCCTCGAGGCGATGACAGGATTCTGCATAGTCTTGCAGTAATTTCTGCGCCGCTACCTGAGTGAGCCCCGAGTCCGGACCGGCGTTGATCTTCGCGACCACACGGATTTTGTAGCGCAGGATGTGCGCGCCTTGCACGCTGACCAGATCGGTCTCTGGCCTCACATCCGGCCGTGCGAAATGGCGACGAACGCCGTCAAGCAAATCGGCGGATGGGCTGCCGTCGGCCTCACGAGAAAGCACCGTGACCATCACTTCGCCGGGCGCCGTTCGACGCGCGTTGCCGTCCTTGACCTGCGCCGCGTAGCCGTCCGGGTCAAAGGTGTAGCTGACCGTCACCACGCCCGGCGTGGCACTTTGCACCTTCACCGACGGTCGCTCGCCCAAGGTGAACACCTCGCGGCGATACTGCATCCGCGAGCCGGCTGCCGGTGCATGCGGCGCCAGGTAATAACGCAAGCGAGCGTCGTCGTCACTCTCCAACGTCGGCGGCACCGGCGGAAACGCCGCCGGGTCGCCGGGGTCGAGCACTTGGCGTTCCAGGCCCATATCGGCCAAGCGTGCATCCAGGTTGCTGCCGGTGGCCCACCACGCCAGCATCTGCTTGATACGCGCATTGTATTTGCGTTCGTGGGTTTGCAGACGTACACAAAACGCTTCCAGAGCGAGGGTCAGCAACTCGCTTTCGTTGTCGAGGCTGACCTTCAGTTTGGCCGCGCTTTGCGGTGCTCGGGTGGCGACGTAGTCAACAACGAACGCCTTGAATTCGGCCAGCAGCGGCTCGAACGCATCCACCGCAATGATGGCCGGTTCCGCCAGTTGATTCTGGCCGGGGATCAGCATGCTCATGTCACGACCTCGAAGGTTTGTTGGCGGTTTTTCCAGGTGCCGGCGAAACGCAAGAGCAGGCCGGCGCCTTGGCGGGTGGCGACGATGACTTGGGGTTGAAAATCGCCGATGCCGTTGTGGCTGTTGTAGAACGCTTGCGCGGCGTGGCTTTGGGCGAGGATCAGCAGGTCGTCGCCAAGGTTTTGGCCGAGCAGTTGCGGGATCAGCGAGCCGTACAGTGGGCGTTTCTGCCGAGTGCCCACCGGGGTGGTCAGCGCTCGGGTGGCGCGCTGCACGAATTGCAGCCAGTCATCGACGGCTGCCCCGGTGTTTCGATCGATGCCGAGCATGGAATGTCCTTATCGAGGGCTGATGACGCGGCCTTGATGGTCCACCAGCGGGCCGCTGAAGTGCGCGCCGCCAGCGTCCAGTACCAGGCTGGTGCCGCCGATTTGCAGGGTGATGTTCTGGGCGCTCATGACCAAGCTGGCGGCGCCGACCTTGACGTCTACCTGTTCGCGGGAACCGCTGAATGTGGTGGGGCCGTTGGCCCAGTTGAAGGTGTGGCTGGCGTCGTCATAGTCACTTTGGGTGCCGTCCTGATGGCGCCGCCGGGTCACTGTGGCAACGTCGGAAACTGGCGGAAACTGACGACTGTTGAGGCCGAACAAGGCCACCGACTGACCACCGCCTTCGCCGCCGCCGTAGTTGAGTAACAGGCATTGTTCACCCACGGACGGGATGCGCGTTTCGGTTTGCGCACCCGCGCTGGGGTTGAAAAAACGGATCGCCGGCGTGAGCAAATCACCATGGCTGACCTTGCAGGTATTGCTGGCGGCGTCGACTGACTGACACGTGCCGATCCGACAAAAACTCTCGGCGCGTCGATACAGGTCTTCAAGTTGCGTTTCCATTTCTGCCAGGCGCTCGACAATCGGCCCCAGTTGCATGCGTAACAGCGCGTCGAACATGGGCTACTCCGCCAGGGGTTTGTATTGGTCGGGATCGTCGATGTTCGACACTTCCCAGGTGCGGGCAAACAGCGGCTGGCCGGTAGGATCTGTGAGTAATACCGGCCCGATGTAGACGGTCTGGGTGAAGGAGACAGTCCAGGTGTCGTAGTCCGTTTCTGCTGTTGTTGCAGCAACCGGAGCGGCGACGATATTTATCGGCAAATCGCACTGGGCCAAGGGCAGGCCCCAGCGGTTATCCAGCACCTGGTCCATAAGCTGGCTGGCCAGGTCGCAGGCATCAAACGGCAGCGCACCCGGCGCCACCATGGCCCGGAGCGAAATCGTCAGGGCATGCGCTTTGCGCCCTTCGCGAGAGCGAATGCCTGGGCCATTGCCTTCGACCGTGATCAACACGCTTTTATCCACGGCGCCCTGAAAATCCTGGTGATTGCCAACCTTCAAGTCCGGGAAGGCCGCGTGCAGCGCCGCGCCGATGGCGAGGGGCAGTTGGGAGGTTTTTTCGATAAGGGTCATATTAAGTAGCGTCCTTGCAACGGTTACTGCGGGTCTTGGCCGGAGCCTTGGTTGACCCCGATACGCTTGGCGGCCCAGCGCTCATAAAGGCCGATGGCGACATCGGCACCGGCCATTGCGGTGAGGCAACCAATCGCGCCGGCGGTCCAGATCGACATGCCGGCGGCGTAGCACAGCATCAAGGCTGAAACACCGCAGACCATGCACGCGCCGGAGCGCAGCGCCAGGCGGCGGATCAGCGACCAGCCACGTGCGCCTTCCTTGTCGGCGCGCCACATTTCACCGGACACCCCGCCGATCACTGCCAATACGATGACCAGCCAGATAGGCATTTCCGCTAACGCTTGCTGTTCATTTGTCATGTCACGCCTCCTGGCTGAGCACTCAATAGTCCGTTTTTCATTCACACATGCTTCGATAGGTCGGCATTCCAAAAAGCCCGGTTGCCCGGGCTTTTCAGTAATGATTTCCTCGAACGTTCGGCGCTACTGGCGCGGTACGGTTCTTTCCTCAATGTTTTTCCGACCACGATCCCTGTCTGCCGGATAACTGCTTCTGGTGCTTTACGCTGCACACCCGGGTCAGTTGCCAACCCTCTGAACCGTTAAGGCCGGTTCATCGCTGCCTGTTTTTTTAAAGCGGTGTAACTAAAGAGCGTCGGCATCCTTGCCGGTGTTGCCTGGCATCCCTGCCATCGCTTCGATGGCGTCCTTGCCGATGTTGCGTGCCGTCCTTGTCACTTTCCTTGGCAGCATCCTTGCCGCCTCCACCCCCTTGTTGGCTGGCTTGAGATGGAGAATATGCATGTATGCATATACAGTCAATGCACAAATGCATTTATTTTTCCCCATGAAATGCACGAATGCATTTAAATCCTTGCGGGTGAAGGGTTTAACGGTTTTTTGCAGGCGAAAAAAAGCCCGCTCGGTGGCGGGCTTTGTCTTACGCAAGGAGGTTAACGGGCGTACATGCCCCACCAGAACACATGACCGAGGATGCTGATTTGCTCATCCTGGATATCCTGGAAGCTGTAATCTTCGTCCGGGTGCTCATCGCGATTAAAGCTGCGCAGACGAATGCCGGAAGGCAGGCGGTAGAGCTGTTTGACCCGCAATTGGCCATTGTGATTGATCGCATACAGGTCGCCATCAACGATATCGCCAATGCCGCTCTTGCCCGCATTCACCCCCACCGTCGCGCCATCGCGCAGCACCGGCAACATGCTGTTGCCGCGCACCGTCACACACTTGGCCTGGTCGAACTGCACACCGTTATGGCGAAGGCTGCGCTTGCCGAACCGCAGGCTGGCCTTCTCGCTTTCCTCGATGACGAATCTTCCTGATCCAGCAGCCAATTCAACCTCGCGCAGAAAGGGGATCGACACCTCGTCATCATTAACGGGCGTGTCGTCATCCCACAGGCTTATGTCCTTGAGTTCCGAATGCATCGGGTCACGCCCGTCATCGCGCAAAGCGCCCACGGCTGCACGCCCACGCAAGTGGTCGGTGCTGACGCGGAAGTATTCGGCGATGCGGGAGATGTGCTTGTCCGACGGATCAACGATCTTGCCGCTGAGGATCCGTGACAACGTGGATTGAGGCACGCCGGTACGCCGGTGAAGCTCCGTGGGGGAGATCCGGTCGCGGTCCAGCAATTCTCTTAAGACGATAGAAACGTTGCGTTTTTGCATAACGGGGATAATGGCGGGAGTTTTGGGGGTTGGCAAATGCTAAATTGCATATTTTATGCAAAATAAGGATGTGTTAAGTGAAGTTTCGCCCCGTCGCGATGCTTTAACCGAGTGATAGTCTTTGACACACCGCTGGAGCAGATGGGGATGCTTTTGATGGAACACACCGCATTTCACGACACCGACAGGATGACACCCGCGGAAATCGAGATTTCAGAAGAAGCACTGCGTTTTGCGCGCTCAAATAAAAAGTCAATTGCCAGACGCCTGACAGACAAAGCGATCTATCCGTCGGAGGAGTCGCCAGTTTCCGTCTTCATGGCAGGATCGCCCGGCGCAGAAAAAACAGAGGCATCGATTGCTCTTGTAAATCTATTCGCCGACACCCCAATTCTGCGAATCGACCCTGATGAACTTCGCAACGAATTTGCCGCTTACAAGGGGCCCAATTCGTGGTTTTTCCAACGAGGGGTATCGATTTGGGTCGAAAAAATAATTGATCAAGCACTGAATCAACGACAGTTCCTGCTACTCGACGGCACCTTTTCGAATCTCAAAGTCGCCAGAAGTAATGTTGAACGCTCATTGAAAAAGGGAAGATTCGTACAGATCTTATACGCATATCAAGACCCCATGCTCGCTTGGGATTTCGTGAAAGCTCGCGAGGAGGCCGAAGGCAGAAGAATTCATAAAGAGCATTTCATCGAGCAATACTTTGCAGCGCGTGACGTAGTGAATGCCCTTAAGCTAGAGTATCGAGGCGACGTTCATGTGGATTTGCTCATCAAGCATATCGACAACTCTGGACCGCTTTACAAACCGGGCGTGGATAAGATTGGCTACCATATCCCTGAGCAGCATACGCGGGCCGATCTAGAGGCCAGGCTCGGGCCACCATCAGGTGCGCATTGATGATTTCGATCAAGCTGGGCTTGTCCAAAGGCGCAAAAAGCTCTTTTGCCGACTTTATTCGTGACGCAAAATCCGATCAGAAAAAACGCGTTTACAGCGAAGTTCTGACCGAGGCTACCAAGCAGCAGAATCTCGTGATGATGAAAGCAGAGGCGAAAAGAGCCTGATTGCTTCCCACACCGCTTTCTGAAGCCCGGCACTGTGCTGGGCTTTTTATTGGGCCAACTTATTAGTTGGCCCTAGAAGACACGTTTATTATCCATGGCCCAATGTGCTTTTCGACAGCAGCATAGCGACATATCCATTTCCCCAGTTGCACCCACCCAACCACCACGCCGCCCTCCCCTCCGTCGCTGCCAGTTCAGCTTCAGCGACCGGGCCTGATAACCCGTCTAGATGCAGGCGCCAAAAGCGCCACGCATTCGTTCAACAACGAACGTGGTAGCTCTCAACCGACTATGGGAGTTTTACCGATGACCGCTACAGATCCATCCGCATTAACCACCCTCGGCGTCACGCCCTTCTCCTTCCACTCCGACCAACCGCTATTTCGCGTCAACAGCGGCGTCTCCCTGCACGAAGCTTTACACCACGCCTCGGACCTCCTCCACGTCGCCAAGCAACTCGCCGAAGATGCGGCCATGACCAAAGAGACGGACCGTTACGCCTGGGCGTCGCATTACTTGCAGGAGATGGTCAAGGCCGTGGTTGATGATGTGGTGAAGGTGTTGGATTCGCCCGGTAACCTTCAGTAAGGGGCGAATCCAACACGGGCGCGGCGCCTGATTCCGATCAGTTAAGCGATAGCACAAGCACCGCGAACCCGTGGCGAGGGAGCTTGCTCCCTCGCCACGGGTTCGGTGTTCCTTACTGAGTGTTCATCCTTAATAGTGATGGCCATTGGGCGTTGCGCCATTTTTGGCTTTTACCTGGCTGTTTGTGACCTGCGGACCCTTGACCTCGCGTGTTAACCTTGCCGCCATCGCAAAATTAGCAGGGCCAAGCGCCCCATCTTTGCCCCACTCCTTTTAACGAATTTGCTAACTATCTGATGAGTAAAAACACCTCCGATCTGTCCTCCCACACGCCAATGATGCAGCAGTACTGGCGTCTGAAAAACCAGCACCCTGATCAGTTGATGTTCTATCGCATGGGCGACTTCTACGAGATCTTCTATGAAGACGCGAAGAAGGCCGCCAAGCTGCTGGACATCACCTTGACCGCGCGCGGGCAGTCGGCGGGGCAGTCGATTCCGATGTGTGGGATTCCTTACCATTCGTTGGAGGGCTACCTGGTCAAGCTGGTGAAGCTGGGCGAGTCGGTGGTGATCTGTGAGCAGATCGGCGACCCGGCCACCAGCAAAGGGCCCGTTGAACGTCAGGTGGTGCGCATTATTACGCCGGGCACGGTGAGTGATGAGGCGTTGCTGGACGAGCGTCGCGACAATTTGATTGCCGCCGTTTTGGGTGATGAGCGTTTGTTCGGCCTGTCGGTCCTGGATATCACCAGCGGTAATTTCAGCGTGCTGGAGATCAAGGGCTGGGAGAACCTGCTGGCGGAACTTGAGCGTATCAATCCGGTGGAGTTGTTGATTCCGGATGATTGGCCAAAGGATTTGCCGGCGGAGAAGCGTCGCGGGACCAAGCGCCGCGCGCCGTGGGATTTCGAGCGTGATTCGGCGCTGAAAAGTCTGTGCCAGCAATTCTCGGTGCAGGACCTTAAAGGCTTTGGTTGCGAAACACTGACCCTGGCCATCGGCGCCGCCGGTTGCCTGCTCAGCTATGCCAAGGAAACCCAGCGCACCGCCCTGCCGCATTTACGCAGCCTGCGCCATGAACGCCTGGATGACACCGTGGTACTCGATGGCGCCAGCCGTCGCAACCTGGAACTGGACACCAACCTGGCCGGTGGTCGCGACAACACGCTGCAATCAGTGGTCGACCGTTGCCAGACCGCCATGGGCAGCCGTTTGCTGACCCGCTGGCTGAACCGTCCGTTGCGCGACCTGACCGTGCTGCAAGCGCGTCAGACGTCTATTACCTGCCTGCTGGATGGCTATCGCTTCGAAAAGCTGCAGCCACAGCTGAAGGAAATCGGCGATATCGAGCGCATCCTGGCGCGGATCGGCCTGCGCAATGCGCGACCCCGTGACCTGGCGCGCCTGCGCGATGCCTTGAGCGCGCTGCCACAGCTGCAAGTGGCGATGACCGAACTGGACACGCCGCACCTGCAACAACTTGCCGTGACGGCCGGCACCTACCCGGACCTGGCAGCGCTGCTGGAAAAGGCCATCATCGATAACCCGCCAGCGATCATCCGTGACGGCGGCGTGCTGAAAACCGGTTACGACAGCGAACTGGATGAGCTGCAGTCGCTGAGCGAAAACGCCGGGCAGTTCCTGATTGACCTCGAAGCCCGCGAAAAAGCCCGCACCGGCCTGGCCAACTTGAAGGTCGGCTACAACCGCGTGCACGGCTACTTTATTGAGTTGCCGAGCAAGCAGGCCGAGTCGGCGCCGATCGACTATCAACGTCGCCAAACCCTTAAAGGTGCCGAGCGCTTTATCACGCCGGAACTCAAAGAGTTCGAAGACAAGGCGCTATCGGCCAAGAGCCGTGCCCTGGCACGGGAAAAGATGCTCTATGAGGCGTTGCTCGAAGATCTGATCAGCCGCCTGGCGCCATTGCAGGACACCGCCGCCGCCCTGGCGGAACTGGACGTGTTGAGCAACCTGGCCGAGCGGGCGCTGAACCTTGATTTGAACTGCCCGCGGTTTGTCAGCGAGCCGTGCATGCGTATCGAGCAGGGCCGCCACCCGGTGGTGGAGCAGGTGTTGACCACGCCGTTCGTCGCCAACGACCTGTCGCTGGACGACGATACCCGCATGCTGGTGATTACCGGTCCGAACATGGGCGGTAAATCCACTTACATGCGTCAGACCGCATTGATTGTGTTGCTGGCGCATATCGGCAGCTTTGTGCCGGCAGCCAGTTGCGAATTGTCGCTGGTGGACCGCATTTTCACGCGGATCGGCTCCAGCGATGACCTGGCCGGTGGCCGTTCGACCTTTATGGTGGAAATGAGCGAAACCGCCAACATCTTGCACAACGCCACTGAGCGCAGCCTGGTGCTGATGGACGAAGTCGGTCGCGGCACCAGCACCTTCGACGGCCTGTCGCTGGCATGGGCAGCAGCCGAGCGGCTGGCGCATCTGCGCGCCTACACGCTGTTTGCCACCCACTATTTTGAGCTGACGGTGCTGCCGGAAAGCGAGCCGTTGGTGGCCAACGTGCACCTCAATGCGACCGAGCACAACGAGCGTATCGTGTTCCTGCACCATGTGCTGCCAGGGCCGGCGAGCCAGAGTTACGGCTTGGCTGTGGCGCAGTTGGCCGGTGTGCCGAGCGAGGTGATTACCCGTGCCCGCGAGCACCTGAGCCGCCTGGAAGAAACCGCGCTGCCCCACGAGATTCCCGTGGCCAGCCCGGCCAAAGCCAGCACCAAACCCAGCGCGCCGCATCAAAGCGATATGTTCGCCAGCCTGCCCCATCCGGTGCTGGATGAGTTGGCCAAGCTTGACCTGGACGACGTGACGCCGCGCAAAGCGCTCGAAATGTTATATGCACTGAAGACTCGGATATAACGCAGACGCTTGCAAGCTGATAGAATCTCGCGCGGTTTGGGATGCTGCGGGCTTTTAGCCTGGCCTGCAGACTATCGCTCCCGAACCTCGCGAGCCCCACCATAAGGGGTTTCGCTGCCGCCGCCTGAGGAGAAAATTAGAAATGACCTTCGTCGTTACCGACAACTGCATCAAGTGCAAGTACACCGACTGCGTCGAAGTGTGTCCGGTGGACTGCTTCTACGAAGGCCCGAATTTCCTGGTTATCCACCCGGATGAGTGCATCGACTGCGCCCTGTGTGAACCAGAATGCCCGGCCGTCGCTATTTTCTCCGAGGACGAAGTCCCGGCAGAGATGCAGGAATTCATTCAGTTGAACGTCGATCTGGCGGAAATCTGGCCGAATATTACTGAGCGTAAAGATCCGATGCCGGATGCAGCGGAGTGGGATGGCAAGAAAGGCAAGATTGCCCAACTCGAGCGCTAAAAGCGCCGCCGCCCAATAAAAAAGGCCCCTTGCGGGCCTTTTTGCATTTCCACAGGGTAGGTTTCACTTTCCTGCAGACGAAAAAAGGGGCGGTATGACCCGCCCACATTTTTTCCCTAGTCCCTGTATTCCTTTTCATCATCCTGATGAATCGCATCCTGCGACGTTCCCTAACCATCGTTCCTTGATGGCTGTGTCAATCCGTGGACACAGGGCTGATCTTAGAGAGTTCCGAGGGAAGTTCAACGGGATCCAAGCTGCACAAAGGCAGAATTGAACGCCTGGTCAAGTATAAATAACTGTTATTTTTCAACCAGATAGAAAAATCTCTCGATATTTCGGGATGTCTATGGCCGGTAAAAAACCCAAACACTTACGAAAAAGTAAGCGAATGCTTACACGCGCAATTGCGTAAATGAGTCATTGAGAACCGTTGACTGATCAGCAGGCATAAAAAAGCCCCGACAAGGTCGAGGCTTTTTTCCTTCAACCGGAATCAGTCGTCGCTGACCGTGATGGTCGGCATCGCCGGAGCCGCGGCTTCCTGCAGGACGATCCGCGCGCCGACGTGACGAGCCAGCTCCTGGTAGATCATAGCGATTGGCCCATCGGGTTCGGCCGCCACGGTGGGCTTGCCACCATCGGCCTGTTGACGAATTTCCATCGCCAACGGCAACGAGGCGAGCAATTCGACACCATACTGGGTCGCCAGCTTCTCGCCGCCGCCTTCGCCAAACAGGTGCTCGGCATGCCCGCAGTTGGAGCAGATATGCACCGCCATGTTTTCCACGACGCCCAGCACCGGGATATTGACCTTGCGGAACATCTCCACGCCTTTCTTCGCGTCGAGCAACGCCAGGTCCTGTGGGGTGGTCACGATCACCGAGCCGGCCACCGGGACTTTCTGCGCCAGGGTCAATTGGATATCACCGGTGCCCGGCGGCATGTCGATCACCAGGTAATCCAGGTCGCCCCAGGCGGTCTGGGTGACCAATTGCAGCAGCGCGCCGGAGACCATCGGCCCGCGCCAGACCATCGGCGTGTTGTCATCGGTCAGGAAGGCCATGGACATGACCTCCACGCCCATCGACTCAATCGGCACGAACCATTTCTGGTCCTTGACCTTCGGTCGGGTGCCTTCGGCGATGCCGAACATCACACCTTGGCTCGGGCCATAGATGTCGGCGTCGAGAATCCCCACGCGGGCGCCTTCACGGGCCAGGGCCAGGGCCAGGTTGGCCGCCGTGGTGGACTTACCCACGCCACCCTTGCCGGACGCCACGGCGATCACGTTCTTGACGTTGGCCAGGCCCGGGATCTGCGCCTGGGCCTTGTGCGGGGCGATCACGCACTGAATGTCGACCTTGGCCGAACGCACGCCGTCCAGGCCCTCGATGGCCATTTGCAGCATCTGCGACCAGCCGCTCTTGAACAGGCCTGCGGCATAGCCCAGTTGCAACTGAACCGAAACCTGGTCGCCCTGGACCTCAATGGCACGTACACAGCCGGCACTGACCGGGTCCTGGTTCAAATAGGGGTCGGTGTATTGGCGAAGAACGGCTTCCACCGCTGCGCGATTGACGGCGCTCATGGGCTACTCCCGAAAAAAGACTGACTGAAACAGGCGGCTATCCTAACCGTTCCGGGCGCCCAACGGCATGCTTTCGCAGGCCTGGGAAGATTCAGAAACAGCACCACGGGGTGAAATATATTTCCCGGCGCTTTATAGTGGCCGACCTCCGTTTCATCAAGTAGCCGAGCCCCATGTCCGAGCCACGCAAGATCCTCGTCACCAGCGCCCTGCCCTATGCCAATGGTTCCATCCATCTTGGCCATATGCTTGAGTACATCCAGACCGATATGTGGGTGCGCTTCCAGAAGCATCGCGGCAATCAATGCATTTATGTCTGCGCGGACGACGCCCACGGATCGGCCATCATGTTGCGCGCCGAAAAGGAAGGGATCACCCCGGAACAACTGATCGCCAATGTGCAGGCTGAACACAGCGCCGACTTTGCCGAGTTCCTGGTGGATTTCGACAACTTCCATTCGACCCACTCCGACGAAAACCGCGAGCTGTCGAGCCAGATCTACACACGCTTGCGCGACGCCGGGCACATTGCCACGCGTTCGATCACGCAGTATTTCGACCCGGAAAAGAAAATGTTCCTGGCCGACCGCTTCATCAAGGGCACCTGCCCCAAATGCGGCACTGAAGACCAGTACGGCGACAACTGCGAGAAGTGTGGCGCCACCTACGCACCGACTGACCTGAAGAACCCGCGGTCGGCTATCTCCGGCGCCATCCCGGTGCTCAAGGATTCCCAGCACTTCTTCTTCAAGCTCCCGGATTTCCAGCAGATGCTGCAAACCTGGACCCGCAGCGGCACGCTGCAGGAGGCCGTGGCCAACAAGATCGCCGAATGGCTGGATGCCGGCCTGCAACAGTGGGACATTTCCCGCGATGCACCGTACTTCGGTTTCGAGATCCCGGGCGAGCCAGGCAAGTATTTCTACGTGTGGCTGGACGCGCCGATCGGCTACATGGCCAGTTTCAAGAACCTGTGCGACCGCACGCCGGAGCTGGACTTCGATGCCTTCTGGGCCAAGGACTCCACCGCCGAGCTGCACCACTTCATCGGCAAGGACATCGTCAACTTCCACGCCCTGTTCTGGCCGGCGATGCTTGAAGGCTCGGGCTACCGTAAACCGACCGGCATTGCCGTGCATGGCTACTTGACGGTCAACGGCCAGAAAATGTCCAAGTCCCGTGGCACCTTTATCAAGGCGCGCACGTACCTGGACCACCTGTCGCCGGAATACCTGCGCTACTACTACGCATCCAAACTGGGCCGTGGCGTCGACGACCTGGACCTGAACCTGGAAGACTTCGTACAGAAGGTCAACTCGGACCTGGTCGGCAAAGTCGTCAACATCGCCAGCCGTTGCGCCGGGTTTATCCATAAGGGTAATGCCGGGCTGCTGGTGGCAGAAAACGCCGCACCGGAGCTGACCGAAGCGTTCCTGGCTGCCGCGCCAAGCATTGCCGACGCCTATGAAGCCCGCGACTTTGCGCGCGCCATGCGCGAGATCATGGGCCTGGCCGACCGTGCCAACGCCTGGATCGCCGACAAGGCGCCATGGTCGCTGAACAAGCAGGAAGGCAAGCAGGCGGAAGTCCAGGCGATCTGCGCCACAGGCGTCAACCTGTTCCGCCAGTTGGTGATCTTCCTCAAACCGGTGCTGCCGCTGCTGGCCGCCGATGCCGAGGCGTTCCTCAACGTTGCGCCACTGACCTGGAACGACCACGCCACCTTGCTCAGCAACCATCAGTTAAACGAGTTCAAGCCGTTGATGACGCGTATCGACCCAGTGAAAGTGCAGGCCATGACCGATGCTTCGAAAGAAGACCTGGTCGCCAGCCAGACCGACACCGGCGAAGCGGCACCGGCGGGCAATGGTGAATTGGCCAAGGACCCGATTTCCGCGGAAATCGACTTCGACGCCTTTGCCGCCGTGGACCTGCGTGTTGCGCTGATCGTCAAGGCCGAAGCCGTGGAAGGTGCCGACAAGCTGCTGCGCCTCACCCTCGACCTCGGTGGCGAGCAACGCAACGTGTTCTCCGGGATCAAAAGTGCTTATCCGGACCCGTCCAAGCTCGATGGTCGCCTGACCATGATGATCGCCAACCTCAAGCCACGGAAAATGAAGTTCGGCATTTCCGAAGGCATGGTGATGGCGGCTGGCCCTGGCGGCGAAGAAATCTACTTGCTGAGCCCGGACAGCGGCGCCAAGCCGGGTCAACGCATCAAGTAAAACAGCCTGGTGTGAGGGCTGTTGTGACAGGCGGGCTTGCCCGCGTTGTGGCACGCAGCAGCCCTAAACCGAGCACCCGGCGTCATCGGTGTAAAATGCAGTGGCCCTCAATGGGGCCGCTTCGCAGCCCTACGCGGGGCAAGCCCGCTCGCCACGACAGGCCTGCCCACCCCGACAGGCCCTGATTGCTTAACCGGCATGCCAGTGATTCCCTCATGACTCTGATTCAACGTATCGACGCGCTGCTGCCGCAGACCCAATGCGGCAAATGTGGGCACCCGGGATGTAAGCCTTATGCCGAGGGCATCGCGCTTGGCGAGGCGATCAACAAGTGCCCGCCCGGTGGGCAGGAAACCATCGCAGGTCTTGCCCAATTGCTACGGGTGCCGGTTCTGGAACTGGACACCAGCCGAGGCGAGGCCCCGGCTCAAGTCGCCTATATTCGCGAAGCCGAGTGCATCGGCTGCACCAAATGCATCCAGGCCTGCCCGGTGGATGCGATTGTTGGCGCCGCCAAGTTGATGCACACCGTCATCATGGATGAGTGCACAGGTTGTGACCTGTGTGTCGCGCCCTGCCCTGTCGACTGCATTGAGATGCGCCCAGCGGCCACGGTGGTGCCGATTGTGGGTGGCCTGGCGGCTGATGATCAGCAACGCCAGGAACGAGGCCTCAAGCGCGACCGCGCGCGGCGGCGCTACGAACAACGCAGTGCGCGCCTGCAGCGGGAAGAAGCGCACAAGCTCGCCGAGCGACTGGCACGGGCCAAGCGCTCGGCGCCGGTTGCGCCGGTACCCGCTGATACCGCTCAGGCGGCCAGGGATGCGGCGGTCAAGAAGGCCAAAATCGCTGTCGCAATGAGCCGTGCCCAATTGCACAAGTCCCTGAAAGCGTTTGGTCACCCACCGACGTTCGAGCAACAGACGCAGTTGGTCGTCCTGCAACAACAGTTCGAAGCGGCAGAGCAGGCACTTGCAGCCCTGGAAGTGAACAGCCCGGCGCCCCCGCCGCCACAAAAAGACCCGGCGCTCAAACGCGCCAAAATCCAGCTGGCCATGCGTCGCGCCGAACTTAAAAAAGCCCAGGACCTGAACGCAGACGAACAGCAACTGGCGGCCTTGAGCGTCGCGCTGTCCAGCGCAGAGCAAGCCTTGCATGACGCCGAAGCCGGCAGTGAGCAACCCCGGCCAGACTTGCAGCGTGTGGAAAAACGCCCCATCGATGCCCAACTGCGTCAGCTGAAAACCGCCCTGGCCTATGCTCGCGCCGATGTGAGCAAGTTACAACGCCAAGCGCACGTCAGCGCAGATGAGCTGGAAGCCGCCCAGCGCAAGCTGAATGACGCGCAACGCCTGGTGGACACCCACGGTGGCACCTGATCGGCCACGGTCGCTGCCGGCCGTACTGGCGATGGTTTATCCTGCAACGCCTGCACCTACCTTGAACACCACGTTGATCGCCTGCAAGGAACCGCCTGCCCCATGAACGCCGCAAAACGCCTGGAAATTTTCCGCAGGTTTCACGAAGACAATCCGGAGCCCAAAACCGAACTGGCCTACTCTTCGCCGTTCGAGTTGCTGATTGCGGTGATCTTGTCGGCCCAGTCCACTGATGTCGGCGTCAACAAGGCGACGGCCAAGCTTTACCCGGTGGCCAATACGCCCGAGGCCATTTACGCCTTGGGCGTGGAAGGTTTGTCGGAGTACATCAAGACCATTGGGCTGTACAACAGCAAGGCCAAGAATGTCATCGAAACCTGCCGGCTGCTGGTCGAGTTGCATGGCAGCGAAGTGCCACAAACTCGCGAAGCCCTCGAAGCACTCCCAGGCGTGGGTCGTAAAACCGCTAATGTCGTGCTCAATACCGCGTTTCGGCAACTGACCATGGCCGTGGACACCCATATCTTTCGCGTCGCCAACCGAACCGGCATCGCCCGCGGCAAGAACGTGGTGGAAGTAGAAAAGCAGCTGATGAAGTTTGTGCCCAAGCCTTATTTGCTCGACTCCCATCACTGGTTGATTCTTCATGGGCGCTACGTTTGTCAGGCCCGCAAACCGCGCTGTGGCAGCTGCCGCATCGAAGACCTGTGCGAATACAAGGAAAAGACGTCCGACGATTGAGGGTTCATTGGTTTTCTCGATCAGTCGATTGAAAAAATCTTTTTTACCCGTTCATGGATTATCGTTATAAGGAGCGCCAACGGCAGTCTTAGCCTGGAGTTAACCTTATGAGCACTGGCAAAGAACAACTGGATGTAGACGACGACCTGGTTGCAGAGTCTGATGACGATGGGGAAGCACCTGTTGCAGAGGTGGCCAAGACCAATTTGAGCAAACGCCGCACCATCGACAACCTGTTGGAAGAGCGACGCTTGCAAAAACAACTGGCCGATTACGACTTCGATCTCTGATCGACCCGTTGACGACCGGAAGCCTCCCTGACGGAGGCTTTTTTCTGCCGGTGGTTCTAGCTTCGGTGCGCAATGGCACCCACCTCTAAACGAGGCCGTTGCGCTGGGCCAGCTCGATCAGATCCACTAGGGAGCGCGCATTGAGCTTGAGCAACAGGCGAGTCTTGTAGGTACTGACGGTTTTGTTGCTGAGGAACATACCGTCAGCGATCTCCTTGTTGGTTTTGCCACGGGCCAGTTGCTGCAACACCATCATCTCGCGCCCCGACAAGCGCTCGACCATGTCCGCTTCGCTGGCATTGCCCATGGTGGAGCGGACCGAGTTGAGTGCCTGGTTAGGGAAATAGCTGTAGCCGGAGAGGACGGCCTTGATGGCACTCAACAACTCGGTCAGGTCCTGTTGCTTGCATACATAGCCTGCCGCCCCCGCCTGCATGCAGCGCATCGAAAAATGGCCAGGCGCCTGAGACGTCAGCACCAGCACCTTGACCGGTGCAGGCTGCTTGGTAGACGCCAGGCGACAAATAACTTCCAGCCCATCAAGTTTGGGTATCCCGATATCCAGTATGACAATGTCCGGCACATGTTCCCGTGCAAGTTGCAACGCATCGACGCCGTTATCAGTCTCGGCAACGACTTCATAACCATGACGTTCCATTAGCATGCGCACAGCAAGACGAATGACGGGATGATCATCCACGATCAGCACTTTATTCATGAGAAAGTCCAATTTCGCTGTTCGAATTATTTAGAGCAAGCACAATAGCCTAGTCGTTTCTTCGTTGGCATAGCGCTCCCCCCCAAGCAACAGCAAGCAGAGACCCAACCCACAACGATATAGGAATTACCCTACAAAAAATCACAACTTCTGGCGTATCCGGTTTTACGGAGACTTTCAGAACTTTCCGGGGCCTTGGATAGAGTGAGTTAAACATCCACCCCATAAGCGGCACACGGTGTACGCGCCGCACAGGGTGTTCAGGAAACACCCCTTGCTTGTCGCTGCCAGGCGAGCGAGCAGGTGAAATACAATCAACTGTTTCAGTTCCATCCAACATACCGACTTACACCCTTATTTCCTACGGAATATTCAGCGCCCTACATACTCACCTTAGTTAGGTAGTGAATCTTCTGTCAGACATAGTTCCTATGCAGGTGTAAAAAATTCATTCAACCGTTCAGAAATAAACACGCCACCATCCGAGAAGCCACTCATTAACTTCGAGATTCAACAAAACTTAAACAACCGAGCCAAATAATAAACATCACGCCCTATTTAAGCGCGCGCCTTTATAGACAGGCAAAAAAAATGGCCCCTTTGATCAAGGGGCCATTTTTTCACAACGAGGGGAGCACTCAGAACAGCTTGCGGCCCTTGTTGGCAGCAATGCGCATGCGCAGTGCATTCAACTTGATGAAGCCTGCCGCGTCCGCCTGGTTATAAGCACCGCCGTCTTCTTCGAAGGTGGCGATATTGGCGTCGAACAGCGACTCATCAGACTTGCGACCGGTCACGATCACGTTGCCTTTGTACAGCTTCAAACGCACCACACCGTTCACGTGAACCTGGGAGGCGTCGATCATCTGCTGCAGCATCAGACGCTCTGGGCTCCACCAGTAGCCGGTGTAGATCAGGCTGGCGTACTTGGGCATCAGCTCGTCTTTGAGGTGAGCCACTTCACGGTCCAGGGTGATGGACTCGATGGCGCGGTGCGCACGCAGCATGATGGTGCCGCCCGGGGTTTCGTAGCAGCCACGGGACTTCATGCCGACGTAGCGGTTCTCGACGATGTCGAGACGGCCAATACCGTGTTCACCACCGATACGGTTCAGGGTCGCCAGCACGGTGGCCGGGGTCATTTCGACGCCGTCCAGCGCGACGATGTCGCCGTTGCGGTAGGTCAGTTCCAGGTACTGGGCCTTGTCAGGAGCGTTCTCCGGGGAGACGGTCCATTTCCACATGTCTTCTTCGTGCTCGGTCCAGGTGTCTTCCAGCACGCCGCCTTCATAGGAGATGTGCAGCAAGTTGGCGTCCATCGAGTACGGGGACTTCTTCTTGCCATGACGCTCGATCGGGATAGCGTGCTTTTCAGCGTAATCCATCAGCTTTTCACGGGACAGCAGGTCCCACTCACGCCAAGGGGCAATCACTTTGACGCCAGGCTTGAGCGCGTAGGCGCCCAGTTCGAAACGCACCTGGTCGTTGCCCTTGCCGGTAGCACCATGGGAAATGGCGTCGGCGCCGGTTTCGTTGGCGATTTCGATCAGGCGTTTGGCGATCAGCGGACGTGCGATGGAAGTACCCAGCAGGTACTCGCCTTCGTAGACGGTATTGGCGCGAAACATCGGGAAGACGAAATCGCGGACGAATTCTTCGCGCAGGTCGTCAATGTAGATCTCTTTCACGCCCATGGCTTGCGCCTTGGCACGTGCAGGTTCGACCTCTTCGCCCTGACCCAGGTCAGCGGTGAAGGTCACCACTTCACAGTTATAAGTATCCTGCAGCCACTTGAGGATCACCGAAGTGTCCAGGCCGCCGGAATACGCGAGAACGACCTTGTTTACGTCGGCCATGCCATCACTCCACGGGGTTGTACGGAAAGCCGTTGATTCTACCGACCAAAACCGTGGATTTACAGAGGCGCGACAGCAAATGAAGATAAAGCGACAGATTATGTCGAGTGGGCGACTGATGGTCGCACCTTATAAGCGCATTTTATGACGTGTGCGCAGGGTTGCTCGGGCCAGTCGCCTGAGGCGCGGGTTTCTCGGGAGCTGCCACGCGTTCGAGCTGAATGTTCACGCGACGGTTACGTGCCCGGTTGGCGGCGTTGGTATTCGGCGCCAGGGGGTAGCTTTCACCGTGGAAGCGCATGGTGATCTGCGATTCGGGGATGCCATTGGCCTTGAAGTAGTCCGTGACCGCCAGGGCCCGACGGCGCGAGACGTCGCGGTTGGTCAGGCGGTTGCCGCTGTTGTCCGAATGGCCATTCAACTCGATATGGTTGACCGTAGGATCGGCTTTCATGAACGCGACAATGACGGCCAGCTTCTTCTTGGCTGCCGCATCCAGCTCAATGCCACCCCCCGGGAAGCCGACTTCAGTCTGTTTGACCTGATCGTAATTCATCGGCAACAGCTTGGTGGTACACAGTTGATAGTCGTTGTAGGCCTTGTTGAACTTCACCGGCAGCAAGCGGATTTCCGAGTAGCCGCCTTCACGCGCGTAATGCCGCACGGTTGGGCTGCGCCCTTCCAGCAAGCCCATGAACAACCGGCCGGCCTGGGCCTGAGAGCTGTTGAACAACACGTCGCCACTGCCGGCACGCACAGCACCGAGGTTGATATCACCCCGGCCCGGCTGCCACGGGGCAGCGGCGGCCAACAAGGTCGCCGAGCCCGCGCCGAGTGCGCCGTTGTAGGCTTTCAGACGAAATGTCGCCTGCTCGCCGGCCCGGCGCACAAACTCACCCGAACCGAAATCGGTGATCGGTTGGGTCAAGCGGCACTCGAACTGGTCGCCTTCCACCTTCCACTCAATATTCTCCAGACGTGTCTGGAACGTGAGGGCCATCGCAGGCAGGCTGGCGAACAC
This sequence comes from Pseudomonas fluorescens, assembly GCF_900215245.1. Lineage (GTDB taxonomy): Bacteria > Pseudomonadota > Gammaproteobacteria > Pseudomonadales > Pseudomonadaceae > Aquipseudomonas > Aquipseudomonas fluorescens. The sequence goes on along the minus strand of NZ_LT907842.1, from coordinate 3,641,139 downwards.
ACTGAGCAGGGCTAGATAATGCTGGCGCACGGGCGGCTCCACTGGTTTCTACAACACTTCAAAGCGTCATACGTCGTTAAGGCATACCTTGGGATATCGGTAGCGTCCTGTAAAACTTGATAGCGAGTGCCTGCAAGAGTCTTTTCCGGTAGCATTCCCACCAGATTGACCCGCCTGGAATCCCCAATGTCCGACCGCCTGACCCTGCTGCGTCCCGACGACTGGCATATTCATCTTCGCGATGGTGCTGCGTTACCCCAAACCGTGGCTGATGTAGCGCGCACGTTTGGTCGCGCCATCATCATGCCTAACCTGGTACCTCCGGTGCGTAATGCCGCAGAAGCCGACGCCTATCGCCAGCGTATCCTCGCTGCACGACCGGCCGGCAGCCGCTTCGAACCGTTGATGGTGCTCTACCTGACCGACCGCACCCAGCCTGAAGAAATCCGCCAGGCCAAGGCCAGTGGTTTCGTGCACGCCGCCAAGCTGTACCCGGCGGGCGCGACCACCAACTCTGACTCCGGCGTGACCAGTATCGACAAGATTCTGCCGGCGATCGAAGCCATGGCTGAAGTCGGTATGCCGCTGTTGATCCACGGTGAAGTCACCCGTGGCGATGTGGACGTCTTTGATCGCGAGAAGATCTTCATCGACGAGCACATGCGCCGTGTGGTCGAGCTGTTCCCGACCCTCAAGGTGGTGTTCGAACACATCACCACCGCAGATGCCGTGCAGTTCGTCACCGAAGCTTCGGCCAACGTCGGTGCGACCATCACCGCGCATCACTTGCTCTACAACCGCAACCACATGCTGGTGGGCGGGATTCGGCCGCACTTCTATTGCCTGCCGATTCTCAAGCGCAATACCCACCAGGTGGCCTTGCTCGATGCCGCGACCAGCGGCAACCCGAAATTCTTCCTCGGCACCGACTCCGCGCCCCACGCCCAGCACGCTAAAGAAGCCGCGTGTGGCTGTGCCGGTTGCTACACCGCGTTTGCTGCGATCGAGCTGTACGCCGAAGCGTTTGAACAGCGCAATGCCCTGGACAAGCTCGAAGGTTTCGCCAGCCTGAACGGCCCGCGCTTCTATGGCCTGCCGGCGAACACCGACCGTATTACCCTGGTTCGTGAAGACTGGACCGCCCCCGCCAGCCTGCCGTTTGGCGAGCTGACTGTTATCCCGCTGCGCGCCGGTGAAACACTGCGCTGGCGCCTGCTGGAGGAAAGCAAGTGAGTGAAGACCATTACGATGACGAACACGAGCACAGTGGTGGCGGTTCCCGTCACCCGATGGCCGAGCGGTTTCGCGGTTATCTGCCGGTTGTCATCGACGTAGAAACCGGTGGCTTCAATTGCGCCACCGACGCCCTGCTGGAAATTGCCGCCACTACCATCGGCATGGACGAACAGGGTTTTGTGTTCCCGGAACACACCCACTTCTTTCGTGTCGAGCCATTCGAAGGCGCCAATATCGAAGCGGCAGCCCTGGAGTTCACCGGCATCAAACTCGACCACCCACTGCGTATGGCGGTGAGTGAAGAAGCGGCGCTGACCGATATCTTCCGTGGCGTGCGCAAAGCGTTGAAGGCCAATGGCTGCAAACGCGCGATCCTGGTCGGCCACAACAGCAGTTTCGATCTGGGCTTCCTCAACGCCGCCGTGACGCGACTGGACATGAAGCGCAACCCGTTTCACCCGTTCTCCAGTTTCGACACCGCCACCCTCGCCGGCCTCGCTTACGGTCAGACCGTGCTGGCCAAGGCCTGCCAGGCTGCCGGCATCGACTTTGACGGCCGTGAGGCCCACTCGGCGCGCTACGACACCGAGAAGACCGCCGAGCTGTTCTGTGGCATCGTCAATCGCTGGAAGCAGATGGGCGGCTGGGAAGACTTCAACGACTGAGGTCGTTTCCCGCGCATAAAAAAACCGGCCTTCTCAGGCCGGTTTTTTTTGCTTCGAGCGTGGCTTACAGCTTGCCAGCGTTCTCAGTCAGGTAAGCCGCAACGCCTTCTGGCGAAGCGTTCATGCCTTTGTCGCCTTTCTTCCAGTTGGCAGGGCAAACTTCGCCGTGCTCTTCGTGGAATTGCAGAGCGTCGACCAGACGGATCAGCTCTTCCATGTTACGGCCCAGCGGCAGGTCGTTGATGATCTGCGAGCGCACAACGCCCTTGTCGTCGATCAGGAACGCGCCACGGAAAGCCACGCCGCCTTCGGATTCAACGTCGTAGGCCTTGGCGATGTCGTGCTTCATGTCGGCAGCCATGGTGTATTTGACTTTGCCGATGCCGCCATCATTGATAGCGGTGTTGCGCCAGGCGTTGTGGGTGAAATGGGAGTCGATGGAAACGGCTACCACTTCAACGTTGCGCGCCTTGAAATCGTCCATGCGGTGGTCCAGAGCGATCAGCTCCGAAGGGCAGACGAAGGTGAAGTCCAGCGGGTAGAAGAACACCAGGCCGTATTTGCCTTTGATGGCTTCAGACAGCTTGAAGCTGTCAACGATTTCGCCATTGCCGAGGACGGCAGGTACGTCGAAATCCGGGGCTTGTTTGCCGACGAGTACGCTCATTGGATATCTCCTGATGCAAGGGTGACGATTGAAGTAAAAGGACCGCTTCCAAGTCTGCCGTTTATAAGCGACAGCCCTGTGACGCAGTCACGCTTCGTAAAGACCGACCATCATACACTGAAAAAACCGTTCGTCAGCGCGACGGCGGTGAGGCCGCAAACAGCTACGAATCTACTTTGACAATCATTCTCGTTAACATTAAGATCCATCGCACTTAAGCCTTAACCCGCGATGGTTCTCCCTTATGTATGTCTGCCTTTGTACTGGCGTCACCGACGGACAAATCCGCGAAGCAATCTATGAAGGTTGCTGCAGCTACAAGGAAGTACGTGAAACCACCGGCGTTGCCAGCCAGTGTGGCAAATGCGCTTGCCTCGCCAAGCAAGTGGTACGGGAGACCCTGACGCAGCTGCAGACAGCCCAGGCCGCGCTCCCCTATTCAGCAGAATTTACACACGCTTAAATCAGCGTGTTTTAAACAACCGGACCACGTGTCCGGTTTTTTTATGTCTGCAATTCAATTAGTTAGCGCCAAGACGCGGAACACAAACATTCTTATTCAGATTTATTTTCATTTATTATTCAATAACTTAGGTTTGACACTAGGGGGTTCGCCGCTCAAACTCCGGCTTATAGACAGCTATTACAGGGCAGGACCCCAGTCATGAAAGGCGACATCTCAGTCATCCAGCAACTCAACAAAATCCTTGCCAATGAACTGGTCGCGATCAATCAGTACTTTTTGCATGCGCGCATGTATGACGATTGGGGCCTGGAAAAGCTGGGCAAGCGCGAATACAAAGAGTCCATCAAGGCCATGAAGGACGCGGACGCGCTGATCAAGCGCATCCTGTTCCTGGAAGGCCTGCCGAACGTGCAGGACCTGGGCAAGCTGAACATCGGCGAACACACCCAGGAAATGATCACCAGCGACCTGAAGTTCGAACAGAAGAGCCACAGCGACCTCAAGGCCGCTATCGCGCACTGCGAAATCAAGGCCGACTTCGGTAGCCGCGAATTGCTGGAAGATATCCTGGAAGACCAGGAAGAACATATCGACTGGCTGGAAACCCAACAAGGCCTGATCGTCAAAGTCAGCCTGGAGAACTACCTGCAATCGCAGATGGGTGAATAACCCCCCCGCGCACAGGTACAAAAAAGCCCCGCTCTCTTAGGAGAAGCGGGGCTTTTTATTGCAGTGCTTTTTACACAAGCATCAAGCTTCAGTCTTGCCGGCTGCTTTTACCGCTGCCTCTTTGATCAACGCTTGCAGCGAACCATCAGCCGCCATCTCAACGATGATGTCGCTACCGCCGACCAGCTCACCGGCTACCCACAGTTGTGGGAAAGTTGGCCAGTTAGCGTATTTCGGCAGGTTGGCGCGGATTTCCGGGTTTTGCAGGATATCCACGTAAGCGAATTTCTCGCCACACGCCATAACGGCCTGGGACGCTTTCGCGGAGAAACCGCACTGAGGAGCGTTTGGCGCGCCCTTCATGTAAAGCAGAATGGTGTTGTTGGCAATCTGCTCTTTGATCGTTTCGATGATATCCATGGAACACCTCTGCAGGAACTTCGCGACTCACAGGTCGGCACGGTGGCGCATTGTAACGCAAAATTCCAGCGCGGTGCTCAGGCCTTATGCGGCTGCCACCTGCACCGGCACCCCGTTCAGCGCGGCGTTTCCAGACAATTCGTCCAACTGCCGCTCGTCAGTCAAGTCATTCGCACTCGCCCCTGGCTGCCCGCTGGCAATGGCCATCCGCACGCCCGGGCGACCATGGCCCCAACCATGGGGCAAGCTGACCACACCGGGCATCATGTCCAGGCTGGCCACCACCTCCACTTCGATCATGCCGATGCGCGAACTGACACGCACGCGCTGGCCATCGCTCAATTGCCGACGGGCCAAGTCATCCGGGTGCATGTGCAGTTGATGACGCGGCTTGCCCTTCACCAGTCGGTGATAGTTATGCATCCACGAGTTATTACTGCGCACATGGCGACGGCCGATCAACAGAAGTTCATTCGCCACCGGCTCAGGTTGCGCCGCGAAGCGCGCCAGGTCAGCGAGGATGACTGCTGGTGCCGCCTGCACCTGGCCATTCGCGGTTTTCAAGCGTGCGGCGAGGTTGGGCGTAAGCGGCCCCAAGTCCACGCCATGAGGATGATCCGCCAGCATCGCCACCGACAGTTGGTGGCGGGACGCATCACCGTAGGTTCCCGCGCGCAGCCCGAGGTCGATCATCTGCGCAGGCGCCATGGTCGGTTTGAGCGCGACGCCGGTCTGCGCGGCGAAGGCCTTGGCCAAGCCGACAAAGATCTCCCAATCGTGCAACGCGCCCGCAGGCTTGGGCAGAATCGCGCGATTGAAACGGGTGACGTTGCGCACAGCGAACATATTGAACGTGGTGTCGTAGTGATCGTTTTCCAACGCCGAGGTGGACGGCAAAATCAGGTCGGCGTAACGGGTCGTCTCGTTGATATAGAGGTCGATGCTGACCATGAACTCCAGCCCGTCCAGGGCTTTCTCAAGTTGGCGGCCGTTGGGCGTCGACAGCACCGGGTTACCGGCGACCGTCACCAGGGCGCGGATTTGCCCGTCGCCTTCGGTGAGCATTTCTTCGGCCAACGCGGACACCGGCAACTCACCACCGTATTCGGGGCGCCCGGACACGCGGCTCTGCCAGCGATTGAAATGCCCGCCACCGGTCGATGCCACCAAATCCACCGCCGGCGTGGTGCACAAGGCGCCACCGACGCGATCAAGGTTGCCGGTCACCAGATTGATCAACTGCACCAGCCAATGGCACAGCGTGCCAAATGCCTGGGTCGAAACCCCCATGCGCCCATAACACACCGCCTTGTCCGCCGCCGCGAAGTCCCGTGCCAGCTGGCGGATCTGCTCGGCAGGCACCGCACACTGGCGGCTCATGGCTTCGGCGGTAAACCCGGCGATCGCCTTGCGCACGGCGTCGAGCCCCTCAACCGGCAAATGACTGTCACGGGTCAGGTTTTCGCTAAACAACGTGTTGAGCAAACCGAACAGCAGCGCCGCGTCGCCGCCGGGCCGCACGAACACATGCTGATCGGCAATCGCCGCCGTTTCACTGCGCCGAGGGTCAACCACCACCACCTTGCCGCCGCGCGCCTGGATGGCCTTGAGGCGCTTCTCCACATCGGGCACGGTCATGATGCTGCCATTTGAGGCCAGCGGGTTGCCGCCCAGGATCAGCATGAAGTCGGTGTGGTCGATATCCGGAATCGGCAGCAACAGGCCATGCCCGTACATCAGGTGGCTGGTGAGGTGGTGGGGCAACTGGTCCACCGAGGTTGCGGAAAACCGGTTGCGTGTCTTGAGCTGACCGAGGAAGTAGTTGCTGTGGGTCATCAACCCATAGTTGTGCACGCTGGGGTTGCCCTGATACACCGCCACCGCATTCTGCCCATGCCTGGCCTGGATACCTGCCAATCGCTCGGCCACCAACGCAAACGCCTCATCCCAGGGAATCGGCTGCCACTCGCTGCCCACGCGCAACATGGGTTGGTGCAGGCGGTCGGGGTCATTCTGGATGTCTTGCAGCGCCACGGCCTTTGGGCAGATGTGCCCGCGGCTGAACGTATCCAGCGGGTCGCCCTTGATCGAGGTAATCGCCAGGCTGCCGTCCTCGGCCTGGGTCGTTTCCAGGGTCAGTCCGCAGATGGCTTCACACAGATGGCAGGCACGGTGGTGGAGAGTCTTGGTCATGGCCAGTCTCTTTTATTGGGCTTTGGCCCAACTATGGGCCGTCGCCTGGGCGGGCACCAGCAACGTTCGTCTTGTGAATCGGCAAGCATCAGGCCAGGACATGGCTAAACATGTGCAAATGTTTCAGAACCTTACACAGCGTTGCTGAAACCGACACAACCCGCTCTGGGCCCGCCCTCACACATTGCAAGAGGTCTTGGCGCCAGTGTACAAATGGGGTGCTGCTGTCAGGAATCAGTCTTCAAAAGCGCTTTGGCGCCCTGCTTGAACACCCTTAAAAACCGTAGCCCTATTGGTAAGACGCGACATTTAATTATAAGATCGCGCCTTCCCCTATTTCGTCGCCCCGTGCGGCTTTCGCCGCAGGTCTCGCCCGTTGTAACAATAAACAAGGCTTTGAGTATCTGCGGTCTGTTGCAAAAAGGTAGTTAATGATGAGCGCAAGGCACTTTCTCTCCCTGATGGATTGCACGCCCGAAGAGCTGGTCAGCGTGATCCGTCGAGGCATTGAGCTTAAAGACCTGCGTAACCGCGGCGTACTGTTCGAGCCTTTGAAAAACCGTGTGCTCGGGATGATTTTCGAGAAGTCGTCGACCCGCACCCGCGTGTCGTTCGAAGCCGGCATGATCCAGCTGGGTGGCCAAGCCATCTTCCTGTCCTCGCGCGACACCCAACTGGGGCGTGGCGAGCCGATTGCCGACAGCGCCCGGGTCATGTCGCGCATGCTCGATGCGGTGATGATCCGTACCTTTGCCCACAGCACCGTGACCGAATTTTCCGCGAACTCGCGGGTACCGGTGATCAACGGCCTGTCCGATGACCTGCACCCCTGCCAGTTGCTGGCCGACATGCAAACCTTCCTGGAGCACCGTGGTTCGATCCAGGGCAAGACCGTGGCCTGGATCGGTGACGGCAACAACATGTGCAACAGTTATATAGAAGCGGCGATCCAGTTCGACTTCCAACTGCGCGTCGCATGCCCGGAAGGCTACGAGCCTGACGCGCGGTTCCTGGAACAGGCCGGTGACCGGGTCACCGTAGTGCGCGACCCGCGTGACGCGGTCATCGGCGCGCACCTGGTGAGCACCGACGTCTGGACCTCCATGGGCCAGGAAGATGAGACCGCCAAGCGCCTCGCGCTGTTCGCACCGTTCCAGGTGACCCGTGCGCTGCTCGACCTGGCTGCGCCGGACGTGCTGTTCATGCACTGCCTGCCCGCTCACCGTGGCGAAGAAATCAGCCTCGACCTGCTCGACGATGCGCGTTCGGTGGCCTGGGACCAGGCGGAAAACCGTCTGCACGCACAAAAGGCGCTGCTTGAATTCCTCGTCCCGCCGTCGTATCACCACGCATGAGCCAGCCATTACTGCTGAACCTGCGCAACCTGGCGTGCGGCTATCAAGATCAACGGGTGGTGCAGAACCTCAACCTGCACCTCAACGCCGGCGACATCGGCTGCCTGCTGGGCTCTTCGGGCTGCGGCAAAACCACGACCTTGCGCGCGATTGCAGGGTTTGAGCCAGTGCACGAGGGTGAAATCAGCCTGGCCGGCGAAGTGATTTCCAGTGCCGGGTTCACCCTGGCACCAGAGAAACGCCGGATCGGCATGGTGTTCCAGGACTACGCGCTGTTTCCGCACTTGAGCGTGGCCGACAACATCGCCTTCGGCATTCGCAAGCACCCGCAAAAAGACCGTGTCGTCGCCGAGCTGCTGGAACTGGTCAACCTGAACAACCTCGGCCAGCGTTTTCCTCACGAGCTTTCCGGCGGCCAGCAGCAACGCGTCGCCCTCGCCCGCGCCCTCGCACCGGAGCCACAACTGTTGCTGTTGGATGAGCCGTTCTCCAACCTTGACGGCGAACTGCGGCGCAAGCTCAGCCATGAGGTGCGCGACATCCTCAAGGCACGCGGCACCAGCGCGATTCTGGTCACCCATGATCAGGAAGAAGCCTTCGCCGTGAGCGACCACGTGGGGGTTTTCAAAGAAGGCCGTCTTGAGCAGTGGGACACGCCCTACAACCTCTATCACGAACCACAGACACCTTACGTCGCGAGCTTTATCGGCCAGGGCTATTTCATCCGCGGTCAATTGAGCTCACCGGAATCGGTCAGCACCGAACTGGGTGACCTGCGCGGCAATCGCGCCTACACCTGGCCAACAGGTGGCGCGGTGGACGTGTTGCTGCGCCCGGATGACATCGTCTACGCACCGGACAGCGCGTTGAAAGCGCGGATCGTCGGCAAGACGTTCCTCGGCGCCTCGACGCTGTACCGCCTGCAACTGCCTACGGGCGCGCAGTTGGAGTCGATTTTCCCCAGCCATGCCGACCATCAGGTGGGTGCGCAGGTGGGGATTCGGGTGGCGGCGGAGCATCTGGTGTTGTTCCAAGCGTCCGGCAGTACGGCGGCGCAGATTCCTCAGGTCGAATCCGGCGTTCGCCGCTACAGCCCCGCGCACTAAGCAACTGACGAAACCGGGTAAAAAATGTGGGAGCGGGCTTGCTCGCGAATGCGGTGGTTCAGTAATGAATCTATCAACTGACACACCGCATTCGCGAGCAAGCCCGCTCCCACATTGGCTCTCATACTCTTCAAAATATGAATTTCAGCCCCGACCAATCGGCGCAAATTTGGCCTGGGTATGCTCAGCCAACACCGCCGCGGGCAGTTCAACTTCCAATCCCCTTCTTCCCGCACTGACAAAAATCGTCGCGAACGGCTGCGCCGTTACATCAATGAACGTGCGTAAGCGCTTTTTTTGCCCCAACGGGCTGATGCCGCCTAACAGGTAGCCGGTGGAGCGTTGCGCTGCTGCCGGGTCGGCCATCTCGACTTTTTTCACCCCCGCCGCGTGGGCCAACGCTTTTAAATCCAGACTTCCGACGACCGGCACCACCGCCACCAGCAATTCACCTTTCTCACTGCTGGCCAGCAAGGTCTTGAACACCTGCGCTGGATCGAGCCCCAACTTTTCCGCAGCCTCCAAGCCATACGACGCAGCCTTGGGGTCATGTTCGTAACTGTGAATATGATGTTCGGCGCGAACTTTTTTCAACAGGTCCAGTGCGGGGGTCATGGCTACTCCGGTCGCGGCTAAAAGAGGCTCAATTCTAGGCCAAGCCCACGGAAAACGCTCTAGGGCGCGCCTCCTGAAATGAGTGCTGGCAGGGCCAAGCATGATCATTCACCAGACCAATAGTTCGAAAATGACCAATGGTTCACTTTCGACCTTTGACAGCGGTCATTCTTGTCTATATTTTTTCGTTTCCGAATACTGTAGGAATAGCCCCTGAGTGTTCAGCAGTAAGCCGTCGCCAGGATGGGGATTCTGATGACCGTGAAAATTGCGCAACGGCCCGTTGAGGTTGTGCGCCCAACAAGAACAACAATCGAGGTTTGCCATGACAACTGCTCTTCAACAGCCTTCACTTTCGAGCCAATGCATGGCCGAATTCCTGGGGACTGCGCTTCTGATCTTCTTCGGTACAGGCTGTGTCGCTGCGCTCAAGGTCGCGGGTGCCAGCTTTGGGTTGTGGGAAATCAGTATCATCTGGGGGGTCGGCGTGAGCATGGCGATCTACCTGAGCGCCGGTATTTCCGGGGCACACCTCAATCCGGCGGTCAGTATCGCCCTGTGCATTTTTGCCGATTTCGAAAAGCGCAAACTGCCCTTCTACATCCTCGCCCAGATCGCCGGCGCCTTCTGTTCCGCCGCGCTGGTCTACACGCTCTACAGCAACCTTTTTTTCGATTACGAACAAACCCACCACATGGTTCGCGGCTCCCAGGCCAGCCTGGAATTGGCGTCGGTGTTCTCCACCTACCCGCATGCGCTGCTGAGCACTGCCCAGGCGTTCCTGGTTGAAATGGTCATCACCGCGATCCTGATGGGCGTGATCATGGCCCTTACCGACGATAACAATGGCCTGCCACGTGGCCCGCTGGCCCCGCTGCTGATCGGCCTGTTGATCGCCGTGATTGGCAGCGCCATGGGCCCGTTGACCGGCTTTGCGATGAACCCGGCGCGGGATTTCGGGCCCAAGCTGATGACCTTTTTCGCCGGCTGGGGTGAAATATCCTTTACTGGCGGCCGCGATATTCCTTACTTCCTGATTCCGATTTTCGCGCCGATTGTCGGCGCATGCCTCGGTGCTGCGGCCTATCGCGGGCTGATTGCCCGTCATCTGCCAAGCGCCGCACCTGCTATAGCTGAAGTAACAACTGACACGGCAGTCAACGGCAAGACGCGTATTTCCTGATACCGCCAGCCTGGTGCCCACTGCCCTTTTGCGGCCCAGGCTGATTACTCACTTCCTTATTTCCGTCCAAGGCAATCGACATGACCGACATTCAGAATAAGAACTACATCATTGCCCTTGATCAGGGCACCACCAGTTCGCGGGCGATCATCTTTGATCGCGATGCCAACGTGGTCTGCACCGCCCAGCGTGAATTCGCTCAGCATTACCCGCAAGCCGGCTGGGTCGAACATGACCCGATGGAAATCTTCGCCACCCAAAGCGCGGTGATGGTCGAGGCCCTGGCACAAGCCGGTCTGCACCATGACCAGGTCGCTGCCATCGGTATCACCAACCAGCGTGAAACCACCGTGGTGTGGGACAAGATCACCGGCCGCCCGATCTACAACGCAATCGTCTGGCAGTGCCGCCGTAGCACCGAGATCTGCCAGCAGCTCAAGCGCGATGGCCACGAGCAATACATCAGCGACACCACTGGCCTGGTCACCGACCCGTACTTCTCCGGCACCAAGCTCAAGTGGATCCTCGACAACGTCGAAGGCAGCCGCGAGCGTGCGCGCAATGGCGAATTGCTGTTCGGCACCGTCGACAGCTGGCTGATCTGGAAATTTACCGGCGGCAAAACCCACGTCACCGACTACACCAACGCCTCGCGCACCATGCTCTTCAACATCCACACGCTGGAGTGGGATGCGAAGATGCTGGAGATTCTCGACGTGCCGCGCGAGATGCTGCCGGAAGTTAAGTCGTCTTCAGAAATCTACGGCCGCACCAAAAGCGGTATCGCTATCGGCGGCATCGCGGGCGACCAACAGGCTGCTCTGTTCGGCCAGATGTGCGTGGAAGCCGGGCAGGCCAAGAACACTTATGGCACCGGCTGCTTCCTGCTGATGAACACCGGCGACAAAGCCGTCAAATCCAAACACGGCATGCTCACCACCATCGCCTGCGGTCCACGCGGCGAAGTGGCTTATGCGCTGGAAGGCGCGGTGTTCAACGGTGGTTCCACCGTGCAGTGGCTGCGTGATGAGCTGAAGATCATCGCGGACGCCACCGACACCGAATACTTCGCCGGCAAGGTCAAGGACAGCAACGGCGTCTACCTGGTGCCGGCCTTTACCGGCCTGGGCGCTCCGTACTGGGACCCGTATGCCCGTGGCGCTTTGTTTGGCCTGACTCGTGGCGTACGCGTGGATCACATTATTCGCGCAGCCCTGGAGTCGATTGCCTACCAGACCCGCGACGTGCTGGACGCCATGCAACAGGACTCGGGCGAACGCCTCAAAGCCCTGCGCGTGGACGGCGGCGCGGTGGCCAACAACTTCCTGATGCAGTTCCAGGCCGATATCCTGGGTACCCAGGTCGAGCGCCCGCAAATGCGCGAAACCACGGCACTCGGCGCCGCTTACCTGGCAGGCCTGGCCTGTGGCTTCTGGGGCAGCCTGGACGAGTTGCGCGGCAAGGCCGTGATCGAACGCGAATTCGAGCCGATGCTCGATGAAGCCGCCAAAGAAAAACTCTACGCCGGCTGGCAAAAAGCGGTCAGCCGCACCCGCGACTGGGAACCGCACGAAGGCGCTGAATAAGCCAACCGCCGGATCCATATAGGGTTGTAACTGGCGGGGAGCCGCTTGCTGCGTCATCATGGGCCACTTTTGTATGGCAGCCCAAAGGACGCCCCATGAATCTGCCTCCCCGCCAGCAACAAATCCTCGAACTGGTCCGCGAACGCGGTTACGTCAGTATCGAGGAGATGGCGCAGCTATTCGTTGTCACCCCGCAAACCATCCGCCGCGATATCAACCAGCTGGCGGACGCCAATCTGCTGCGCCGCTACCACGGCGGCGCCGCCTATGACTCCAGTGTCGAGAACACCGCGTACGCCATGCGTGCCGACCAGATGCGCGATGAGAAACAACGCATCGGCGAAGCCATTGCCGCGCAAATCCCCGACCACGCCTCGTTGTTCATCAATATCGGCACCACGACCGAATCGATCGCGCGTGCGCTGCTCAATCACAATCACCTGAAAATCATCACCAACAACCTCAACGTCGCCACCATGCTCAGTGCCAAGGACGATTTCGATGTGTTGTTGACCGGCGGTAATGTGCGCCGTGATGGCGGTGTGGTCGGTCAGGCCAGTGTCGACTTCATCAACCAGTTCAAGGTTGATTTTGCCCTGGTGGGTATCAGCGGCATCGACGAAGACGGCAGCCTGCTCGACTTTGATTATCAGGAAGTGCGGGTTTCCCAGGCGATCATCGCCAATGCACGCCAAGTCATCCTGGCGGCGGACTCCAGTAAATTCGGGCGCAACGCCATGATTCGCTTGGGGCCGATCAGTTTGGTCGACTGTCTGGTGACGGATCAGCAGCCAGTGCCGGCACTGGTGCAGTTGTTGAACCAGCACAAGGTTCGGCTGGAAGTGGTTTAGCGCCTGGGCTGACTTCATCGCGGGCAAGCCCGCTCCCACAGTTGACCGCATTCTCATGCTGGAACTCGGTCAACTGTGGGAGCCGGGCTTGCCCGCGATAGCGTTAGATCCGACACCCCATCTCTTGAGCTTGCCCTAAGCTCATGTTCACAATTGTTCCTTTCCCTGCCCTTCGATGAGTTTTTTCAATCGAAGTCGGGTGGCTGTGCGCGCGTTTATCAGCTACCATTTTCGCAAATGAACATTAATGTTCGAATTCCAAGACGAATAAATCGCGAGGCCAGCCGATGAACCCTTCCACCTTGCCTGCTCCACCGCTTGCCGAAGTCTATGACGTTGCCGTAATCGGTGGCGGGATCAATGGCGTCGGCATTGCAGCAGACGCAGCCGGTCGCGGTTTGTCGGTATTCCTTTGTGAAAAGGACGACTTGGCCAGCCACACCTCTTCCGCCAGCAGCAAGCTGATCCACGGCGGCCTGCGCTACCTCGAACATTACGAATTCCGCCTGGTGCGCGAAGCCCTGGCAGAACGTGAAGTGCTGCTGGCCAAAGCGCCACACATCGTCAAGCAGATGCGCTTCGTGCTGCCGCACCGCCCGCACCTGCGTCCGGCGTGGATGATTCGCGCCGGCCTGTTCCTCTATGACCACCTGGGCAAGCGCGAAAAACTGGCCGGCTCTAAAAGCCTCAAGTTCGGCCCTGACAGCCCGCTGAAAAGCGAGATCACCAAAGGCTTCGAATACTCCGATTGCTGGGTCGACGACGCCCGTCTGGTCGTACTCAACGCCATGGCCGCGCGTGAAAAAGGTGCGCACATCCACACCCAGACCCGTTGCGTCAGCGCACACCGCAGCAACGGCATGTGGGAAATGAACATGGAACGCGCCGATGGCAGCCTGTTCTCGATCCGTGCTCGTGCACTGGTGAACGCCGCCGGCCCATGGGTCGCCAAGTTCATCAAGGAAGACCTGAAGCTGGATTCGCCCTACGGCATCCGCCTGATCCAGGGCAGCCACCTGATCGTGCCGAAACTGTACGAAGGCGCTCACGCGCACATCCTGCAGAACGAAGATCAGCGCATCGTCTTCACCATTCCGTACCTGAACCACCTGACCATCATCGGCACCACCGACCGTGAATACACCGGTGACCCGGCGAAAGTGGCGATCACTGAAGGTGAAACCGACTACATGCTCAACGTGGTGAATGCTCACTTCAAGAAGCAACTGAGCCGCGCCGACATCGTCCACACCTACTCCGGCGTGCGCCCACTGTGCAACGACGAGTCGGATAACCCCTCGGCCATCACCCGCGACTACACACTGTCGCTGTCGGGCGGCACGGGCGAAGCACCGATCCTTTCAGTGTTCGGCGGCAAGCTCACCACCTACCGCAAACTCGCTGAGTCGGCGATGGCACAGCTGGCGCCTTACTTCACGCAGATGCGCCCAAGCTGGACGGCCACCGCCAGCCTGCCTGGCGGCGAGAATATGACCACGCCAGAAGCGCTGGCCGAGGCGATTCGCGCCAAGTTCGACTGGGTGCCTAACGAGATCGCGCGCCGCTGGGCCACGACCTATGGCAGCCGCACCTGGCGCCTGCTGGAAGGCGTGCAATCCCTGGCCGACCTGGGCGACCACCTCGGCGGTGGCCTGTACACCCGCGAAGTCGATTACCTGTGTGCCGAAGAATGGGCGACTCAACCTCAGGACGTCCTGTGGCGCCGTACCAAGCTTGGCCTGTTCACCACCGCGCAAGAACAGGAAAACGTGCAACGTTACCTGTCCAAGGTTGAGCAGAACCGCACGAAGATTGAAGCGGCCTGATCCGCACCGCGTAAAAAAGCCCCTGCGCCGTATGGCCCAGGGGCTTTTTTATGCCGGTCGTGGCATTCGGTTTTCCGAACAGCACACCCCGCACCATTCGGTTTGCCGGACCTGATAGCCATAAATTGCCAGTAACACAAAGTTAATCTCCTTATAAATCAAACAGATAACCTTTTGTTTCAGGTATGGCACGACTCATGCTCTACACTCCCTGACGATTGCCTGAGGACGCTTCAGGAGCCGTTACGGGCATTCGCTGTACAAGAGAGCCGTTTAGCCGGCTTCATAAAAAAAACAAATGTCGAGGAAGTATTGATGCGCATCGTTCCCCATATCCTGGGCGCAGCTATCGCTGCTGCTCTGATCAGCACTCCAGTTTTCGCCGCCGAACTCACCGGCACACTGAAGAAAATCAACGACTCCGGCACCATCACTCTCGCGCACCGCGACAGCTCCATTCCGTTCTCCTACATCGCAGACGGTTCGGGCAAACCAGTGGGCTACTCCCACGACATTCAGTTGGCTATCGTCGAACAACTGAAAAAAGACCTGAACAAACCCGATCTGAAAACCAAGTACAACCTGGTGACCTCGCAAACCCGTATCCCGTTGATCCAGAACGGCACTGCGGACGTTGAGTGTGGTTCGACCACCAACAACGCCGAACGCGCCCAGCAAGTCGACTTCACCGTTAACATCTTCGAAATCGGCACCCGTCTGCTGGTCAAGAAAGACAAGGATGGCAAGCCGTCCTACGCTGACTTTGCCGACCTGAAAGGCAAAAACGTCGTGACCACCGCCGGCACCACCTCCGAGCGCATCATCAAAGCGATGAACGCCGACAAGCAGATGGGCATGAACGTCATCTCCGCCAAAGACCACGGCGAATCCTTCCAGATGCTGGAAAGCGGCCGCGCCGTAGCCTTCATGATGGACGACGCCCTGCTGGCAGGTGAAGAAGCCAAGGCCAAGAAGCCGGACGACTGGGTCATCACCGGTACGCCGCAGTCCTTTGAAGCCTACGCATGCATGGTGCGTAAAGACGACCCGGCCTTCAAGAAAGCCGTGGATGACGCCATCGTCGCCCTGTACAAATCCGGCGAAATCAACAAGATCTACAGCAAGTGGTTCGAAAGCCCGATCCCACCTAAAGGCCTGAACCTGAACTTCCCGATGAGTGAAAAGGTTAAGGAGCTGATCGCTAACCCAAGCGACAAACCAGCGCCTGACGTAAAAATCTGATTCCTGACTAACCTTATCTCCTGAGGGAGCCAACCCTCCCTCAGGCGTCTGTTACTACCTGCTGGCTTTAATGTGGAACACTCGACCTGGCGGTTTTCGAGCCGATCGTGTGTGCCTGACGTTCAACGTCGGGCGGGAAAGGATCTTCCCCAAGCGGGTGCTTGTACATCGATCGATTTCGAGGGGAGACCCTAATGAATTACAACTGGGACTGGGGCGTGTTCTTCAAGTCCACCGGCGTGGGCAGCGAGACCTATCTCGACTGGTACATCTCCGGTTTGGGCTGGACCATTGCCATCGCCGTCGTGGCATGGATTATCGCCTTGTTGCTGGGCTCCATTCTGGGGGTCATGCGCACTGTGCCAAACCGCCTCGTATCGGGCATCGCGACCTGCTACGTGGAACTGTTTCGTAACGTGCCGCTGCTGGTTCAGCTGTTTATCTGGTACTTCCTGATACCCGATATGCTCCCGCAAAACCTGCAGGACTGGTACAAACAAGACCTCAACCCGACCACCTCGGCTTACCTGAGCGTTGTCGTGTGCCTGGGCCTGTTCACCGCCGCCCGTGTGTGCGAACAGGTGCGTACCGGCATCCAGGCGCTGCCACGTGGCCAGGAAGCCGCCGCGCGTGCCATGGGCTTCAAGCTGCCACAGATCTACTGGAACGTGCTGCTGCCACAGGCCTACCGCATCATCATTCCGCCCCTTACCTCGGAATTCCTCAACGTGTTCAAGAACTCCTCCGTGGCGTCCTTGATCGGCCTGATGGAATTGCTGGCGCAAACCAAACAGACCGCCGAGTTCTCGGCCAACCTGTTTGAAGCCTTCACCCTGGCCACGCTGATCTACTTCACCTTGAACATGAGCCTGATGTTGCTGATGCGCCTGGTCGAGAAGAAAGTCGCCGTGCCCGGCCTGATCTCCGTGGGGGGTAAATAATGGACTTTGATTTCAGCGGCATCATCCCCGCCATCCCGGGCCTGTGGAACGGCATGGTCATGACCTTGCAGTTAATGGTCATGGGCGTGATCGGCGGCATCGCATTGGGCACCGTGCTCGCGCTGATGCGCCTGTCGTCCAACAAACTGCTGTCGCGCCTGGCCGGCGCCTACGTGAACTACTTCCGCTCGATCCCGCTGCTGTTGGTCATTACCTGGTTCTACCTGGCAGTGCCGTTCGTGCTGCGCTGGATCACCGGCGAAGACACCCCGATCGGGGCGTTCACCTCCTGCGTCGTGGCCTTCATGATGTTCGAAGCCGCGTACTTCTGTGAAATCGTACGGGCCGGCGTGCAGTCGATTCCCAAGGGCCAGATGGGCGCAGCCCAGGCAATGGGCATGACCTACGGCCAGACCATGCGTCTGATCATCCTGCCCCAGGCGTTCCGCAAGATGACCCCGTTGCTGCTGCAACAGTCGATCATCCTGTTCCAGGACACCTCGCTGGTTTACACCGTAGGCCTGGTGGACTTCCTCAACTCCGCCCGCTCCAACGGCGACATCATCGGCCGCTCCAACGAGTTCCTGATCTTCGCCGGTGTCGTCTACTTCATCATCAGCTTTTCCGCCTCGCTGCTGGTCAAGCGTCTGCAAAAAAGGTTTGCCGTATGATCTCTATCAAGAATATCAACAAGTGGTATGGCGACTTCCAGGTGCTGACCGATTGCAGCACCGAGGTTAAAAAAGGCGAAGTGATCGTGGTGTGCGGGCCATCGGGTTCGGGCAAATCCACCCTGATCAAATGCGTCAACGCGCTGGAACCGTTCCAGAAAGGCGACATCGTGGTCGATGGCACGTCGATCGCCGACCCGAAGACCAACCTGCCAAAACTGCGCTCACGCGTCGGCATGGTGTTCCAGCACTTCGAACTGTTCCCGCACCTGACCATCACCGAAAACCTGACCATCGCGCAGATCAAGGTGCTCGGCCGCAGCAAGGAAGAAGCCACCAAGAAAGGCCTGCAACTGCTTGAGCGCGTCGGCCTGTCGGCACACGCCCACAAGCACCCGGGCCAACTGTCCGGCGGCCAGCAACAGCGTGTGGCGATTGCCCGCGCGCTGGCCATGGACCCGATCGTTATGCTGTTCGACGAACCGACCTCCGCCCTCGACCCGGAAATGGTCAACGAAGTGCTCGACGTGATGGTGCAACTGGCCCAGGAAGGCATGACCATGATGTGCGTGACCCACGAAATGGGCTTCGCCCGCAAAGTGGCCGACCGCGTGATCTTCATGGACGCAGGCAAGATCATCGAAGACTGCCCGAAAGAGGAATTCTTCGGCGATATCAGCGCCCGCTCCGAACGTGCGCAGCACTTCCTTGAGAAAATCCTGCAGCACTAAGCCCTACATAGCTCCCACTGCTGAAAAACAAGGCCAATGTGGGAGCGGGCTTGCTCGCGAATGCGCTGGATCAGTCGATACATTCAGCGACTGACACACCGCATTCGCGAGCAAGCCCGCTCCCACACTGGACCGAGCAGGCCGGCAAGCTCTGGTTGACCCAAGGCATCTGTGATGAAATGCGACCCCAACCAATTTCGCGCCGCACCGCCATCACTTGCCGTGAAACCACGCCTGATTCGCCAACTGTTCCTGCCGCCGTTGATCATCGCCCTGATGATCGGCTTGGGTTATATCGGCTTCTGGGTCAGTGAGTACTATGGCATCCGCACCCTCAGCGACAACGGCGAACGCCAGTTGGAGCTGCACGCCCGCACCGTCGAAAGCGAGCTGAGCAAATACACCTACCTGCCCAGCCTCCTGGAGCTGGAGTCGAGCGTCTCCAAGCTGCTGGCCGACCCGAACCAGGAAACCCGCAAAACGGTCAACGATTACCTCGAAGGCCTGAACCGACGCAGTCGCAGTCGGGCCATCTACGTGATGGACACTACCGGCCGCGTATTGGCCACCAGTAACTGGCGCGATGCCGACAGTTACCAAGGTGAAGACCTGTCCTTCCGTGCCTATTTCCAGAATGCCGTGCGCGGCCAGCCCGGCCGTTTCTATGGCATTGGCAGCACCAACGGCGAACCCGGCTATTACCTGGCCCATGGCCTGGAAGAGCACGGCAAGATCATTGGCGTCGCGGTGGTCAAAGTGCGCCTCGAAGCCCTGGAAGAACGCTGGCAGCGCGCGCGCCTCGAAGCCTTTGTGAGCGACGAGAACGGCATCATCATCCTCTCCAGCGACCCGGCCCGCCGCCTCAAGGCCGTGCGCCCGCTGAGCGATGACACCAAGGAACGCCTGGCGCACAGCCTGCAATATTACTGGGCGACGCTCAACGAGCTGGAGCCACTGGCCCGCGAGCGCCTTAACGAAGGCACCGAGAAGCTGACCTTCCCCGCCAACAGCGAAGTGGTCAATGACGAGCATGAAGTCAGCTACCTGGCCCAGACCCGCCCGCTGAGTGATACACCGTGGAATTTCACCCTGCTGACCCCGCTCAACGACCTGCGGCGGGCCGCGATCAACCAGGGCATTCTGGTGGCCGTCGCGTTTGGCCTGGTCGCATTCCTGCTGATTGCCTGGAACGAGCGCCGCAAGGTTATCGCCACCCGCCTTGCCGCGCGCGAAGCCTTGCAGGAAGCCAACAGCCAGCTGGAGCGTCGGATTGCCGAACGCACTGCCGACCTGCGCGCCAGCAACGAACGGCTCAAGGGCCAGATTCGCGAACGGCGCCAGGCCGAAGAGACCCTGCGCCACGCCCAGGATGAATTGGTCCAGGCCGGCAAACTCGCCGCCATCGGCCAGATGTCGACCAGCATTGCCCATGAGTTGAACCAGCCACTGGCAGCGCTGCGTACCCTGTCGGGCAACACCGTGCGCTTCCTGGAGCGTGGCGCGCTGGACACCGCCAGCGCCAACCTCAAGACCATCAACGAACTGATCGACCGCATGGGCCGCATCACCGCCAGCCTGCGCTCGTTTGCCCGGCGTGGCGATGACCAGGGCGAAGCCAACCTCGGCAAAGCCGTGGACGCCGCGTTCCAGGTACTGGGCGCCCGCCTCGATGGCCTGCCGTTGACCCTGCACCGCGACTTCAGCAACGCCCAATTGCAGATCGACCAGACACGCCTGGAGCAAATTCTGGTCAACCTGATCGGTAACGCCCTGGACGCGATGCAAGCGCAGCCCACGCCCGAACTGTGGCTGGACGGCCACAGCGCCGACGGCAAGTACCGCTTGCATGTGCGCGACAATGGCCATGGCATCGACCCCGAAACCCGCAAACATCTATTCGAACCGTTCTTCACCACCAAACCCGGCGAGCAAGGCCTGGGGCTGGGCCTGACGCTTTCCGCCAGCCTCGCGGCGGCGACGGGCGGCACCCTTGCCGTGGAACACCCGGCCACCGGTGGTACGGCCTTTGTCTTGTGCCTGCCGCTGGCAGGCACCCAAAAAGCTGAGTCGACATGAATACAGACGCTACTGCCTCTAAAGACGACCTCACCGTTCTGATCGTCGAAGACGACCCCCATGTGCTGCTCGGCTGCCAGCAAGCCCTGGCGCTGGAAGACATTCCCAGTGTGGGCGTCGGCAGTGCCGAAGAGGCCCTCAAGCGCATCGGGGAAAACTTTGCCGGTATCGTCATCAGCGATATTCGCCTGCCGGGCATCGACGGCCTGGAGCTGTTGACCCGCCTCAAGGCCTTGGACAAAAGCCTGCCGGTGGTGCTGATCACCGGCCATGGCGATATCTCGATGGCCGTCGGTGCCATGCGCAACGGCGCCTATGACTTCATGGAGAAACCCTTCTCACCCGAGCGCCTGGTCGACGTGGCACGCCGCGCCCTGGAACAACGCGGGCTGGCGCGCGAGGTGTGGTCGCTGCGCCGCCAGCTGGCTGAGCGCGACTCCCTGGAAGGGCGCATCATCGGCCGCTCACCGGCGATGCAGACGCTGCGCGAGCTGATCGCCAACGTCGCCGACACCTCCGCCAACGTGTTGATCGAAGGTGAGACCGGCACCGGCAAGGAATTGGTCGCACGCTGCCTGCATGATTTCAGCCGGCGCCATTCCCACCAGTTCGTCGCCTTGAACTGCGGTGGCCTGCCGGAGAACCTGTTCGAAAGCGAGATTTTCGGCCACGAAGCCAACGCCTTTACCGGCGCGGGCAAACGCCGCATCGGCAAGATCGAGCACGCCCACGAAGGCACGCTGTTCCTCGATGAAGTGGAAAGCATGCCGATCAACCTGCAGATCAAATTGCTGCGGGTGCTGCAGGAACGCACCCTCGAACGCCTCGGTTCGAACCAGAGCGTGGCGGTGGATTGCCGGGTGATCGCCGCGACCAAGTCCGACCTCGACGAGCTGAGCCGCGCCAGTCAGTTCCGCAGTGACCTTTACTACCGTCTCAACGTAGTGACCCTGGAGCTGCCGCCGCTGCGCGAACGCCGCGAAGACATCCTGCAATTGTTCGAACACTTCCTGCAGCAGTCGTCGCTGCGCTTTGATCGCAGCGTGCCGGAACTGGACAACCAGACGGTGTCGAGCCTGATGAGCCACGATTGGCCCGGCAACGTGCGGGAACTGCGCAACGTCGCCGAACGCTTCGCCCTGGGCTTGCCCGCCTTCAAGAAAAGCGGCAACGGCACCAGCAACCATGGCCTGGCCTTTACCGAGGCGGTCGAAGCCTTCGAACGCAACCTGCTCAATGACGCCCTGCAACGCAGCGGTGGCAACCTGACCCAAGCCAGCCAGGAGCTGGGAATGGCCAAGACCACCCTGTTCGACAAGGTCAAGAAATACGGCTTGAGCCACTAAGGAGCACAGTGTGGATCTGTTTTTGAAAGCCGCCCTGGGCGCGGCGGTGGTGTTGATCCTGGCTGCACTGGCCAAGACCAAGAACTATTACATCGCAGGGCTGGTGCCGCTGTTTCCGACCTTTGCGTTGATTGCGCATTACATCGTCGGCAAGGGCCGTTCGGTGGACGACCTGAAGACCACGATCCTGTTTGGGATGTGGTCGATCATTCCGTATTTTGTGTATTTGGCGACGCTGTATGTGATGGTCGACCGCATGCGCCTGGAGGCGTCACTCGCCGTGGCGGCGGTGGCGTGGTTGATGGCGGCGACGGTATTGGTGAGTGTGTGGGTGCGCGTCCACACCTGACCCAACTGGGTAAACATGTGGGAGCTGGCTTGCCTGCGATGGCGGTATGTCTGCACCAGATCTGATGACTGATACACCGCAATCGCAGGCAAGCCAGCTCCCACATTTAGAGCAATGATGTGTGCCTGGGAGATCAGCGCACGATCTTGTCGACCTGAATCCCCAGCTTCTTCAGCCGATACCAGAAACTTCTCTCGGAAATCCCGATCTTCGCCGCCGCCGCCGCCTGCACGCCGTTGCTCTCATTCAACGCCGCCATGATGTAGGTTTTCTCCACCTCAGCCAGCGCCGCATCCAGATCGGCAGGCACACCCGGTGTGTCACCCAGCAGCGCCGTGACACCGTCCTCGGCAGGCTTGGACGCAAACAGGTAGGCCGGCAGGTCGATGTCTTCGATCACCGGCTTGGCTGCCACGATGGTCGCCCGCTCCACACAGTTTTGCAGCTCGCGAATATTGCCCGGCCAGTGGTAAGCGGCCATGGCCTGCAACGCCTCGGGGCTGAAGCCGGTGATGCGTTTACCGGCGGTCGCGCTCAGGGTCTGGGCGAAGTGTCGGGCCAGGGGCACGATGTCTTCAGCGCGTTCGCGCAGGGCCGGCAATGGGATCGGGAACACGTTGAGGCGGTAATACAGGTCTTCACGAAACTCTTTATTGGCCACCGCATCCAGCAGGTTTTTGTTGGTGGCGGCGATTACCCGCACATCCACCTTGCGCTCGCGCGGGTCGCCCACCGGCTCGATCACTCGCTCCTGCAAGGCACGCAGAATCTTGGCCTGCAACGCCAGGGGCATATCGCCCACTTCATCCAAAAACAGCGTGCCCTTGTCGGCCTGCATAAAGCGCCCGACCCGATCCGCCACGGCGCCGGTAAACGCGCCTTTGCGATGGCCGAACATTTCGCTTTCGAGCAGCCCTTCGGGGATGGCCGCGCAGTTGACCGCCACGAACGGTTTGTCGGCACGGCTGCCGTGTTTGTGGATGGCACGGGCAACCATTTCCTTGCCGGTGCCGCTTTCGCCGGTCAGCAGGATGGTTGCGTTGCTGTCACGCACTGAATCGATGGCATGCAGCACCTCGCGAAACGCCGGGCTGTCGCCTACCAGGCTGTCAAACTGCGCATGATGGTCAAGCTCGGCGCGCAAGCGTGCGTTATCGCGCATGATGTCGCGAAACTGCAGGGCCTTGGCTACGGTGATGTCCAGCTCATCGATATCGAACGGCTTGGCAATATAGTCATAGGCGCCATTGCGCATCGACTGCACCGCGTTTTTCACCGTGCTGTAGGCGGTCATCACGATCACCGGCAGCTCAGGGAAACGCAGCTTGATCTCGGCCAACAGCGCCGGCCCGTCCATGCCCGGCATGCGCCAGTCGCTGATCACCAGGTCGATGTCTTCCTGTTCCAGCACCTTCAGCGCGTGCAGGCCGTTGCTTGCGGTGAATACCTGAATGCCGTTCTGGCTCAATGCCGACGACAGCAAGTCGCAGAGCTTGGGCTCGTCGTCGACTACCAATACGTTATGCGTCATGACCTTCCTCATCGTCGCCGTCGTCTTCACCGTGGGCCGGAATGTACAGGCTGAAGGTGGCGCCGGCATCTTTCTCACTGGCACATTCGATGCTGCCGTCGTGACTTTCCATGATCGAATAGACTTTGGCCAGGCCCAGGCCCGTGCCCGAGGCCTTGGTGGTGACGAACGGTGTGAAGATCCGCTCGATCATATCCGCCGGAATGCCCTGGCCGGTGTCGGCGATGCTAATCACCGTGTTGCCTCCCGCGCTGCGAATGCCCAAGGTCAGGCGCCCGCCGTCGGGCATCGCATCAATGGCGTTGAGAATCAGGTTGAGGCAGGCCTGCTTCAGCTGCTTGGCATCGGCATAGATAGTCGCGCCGGGGGCCTGATCATCGATTTTCGCATCAATGTTATGGGTCGCCAGCTCCGGGCTGCAGAAGCCAAGGATTTCTTCCACCACCGGACGCGCCGCCTGCAACACCCGCAGGGGCGGGTTGGGTTTGGCGAAGTCGAGAAACTCGGTGATCAGGTCGTTGATGCGGCTGACTTCGCTGATCACGTATTCCAGGTGGCGCTTGTCGGTTTCCGGCAGGTCGACGCGACGGTGCAGCAGCTGGGTGGCGGTCTTGATGATGCCCAACGGGTTGCGGATTTCGTGAGCCAGGCCCATCGCGACTTCGCCCAGCGCATGCAGCCGATCACGGCGGCGTAACTGGGCCTCAAGGTAGTGCAGCTCGCCCAGCCGCTCGGTCATGTGGTTGAAGGTGCTGCTCAACTGCGCCAGCTCATCGCCGCCGCTGACCAATACGCGATGTTCGTAATCGCCCGAGATCACCGCGTCGACGCCTTGGGACAAGTCCCGCAAAGGCTTGGTCAGGCGCCGTGACACCAGTACGCCGGCGCCCAGGGACAACGCCGAACTCAGCAGGAATATCAGCACGAACAAATTGCTCTGATTCACCAGCCCAACCAGGCTGGTATGACGCAGCAGGCCGCTGAAGATCACGCCTTGCAAGTCGCCGGCGTCGTTGAAGATGGGCCAATACAGGCCGCTGTAATTATTGGTGAACTGCTCGCTCGGCTGCTTGGTGCTGCGCATAGCCGTTTCGACATTCTTCGGGATGCGCGAAGGGTGATTTTCGAAACGCTGAGTCGAGAATATCTCGGAAAAACCCGCGGGGTTGGCCAGGTACAGGCGCAGGTCGAGGGAGTGCACATCGGCCACGCTGGTGAGGAAGCTGCTGTCCAGGTACGTGGCCACCAACAGCACGTAGTCGACGCCCTCTTGGGTGGTTTCGAACGTTGAGACCACCAGGCCCGTCGTCACGCCGGCCACCTGGATGGTTTGCAACACCGCGTTGCTGGTCAGGTTGATCTGCTTGACGACATCGTCAGGGGCCGTGCTGAACATAATCTTGTGGTCACTGACACGAATCAGCGAGACCACGTCGATGTCGGTGGCCTCGGCGATATCGGCGGTGAGCCGGTCATGCTTGGCAGCTTGTTTGTTCAACGGCGGAGCCGTGTAGCGCAGGAACAGCTTGGCCATGCGCGCGTTGTCATGAAGGATGTCGCCGATCTCGTCCTTGACGATCTTGGTCGACTCTTGCAGCCAGATACGCACGTTGCTGTCGAATATCTGCGACAGCGTGGTCGCCGCCAACTCGGCAGCGATCATGGTCGGGATGACGCTGACCAGCCAGAACGCCAGCACCAGCTTGCGCTGGACGCTCCAGCGCGAAATGGCAAAGGGGCGGGCTTTCTGGCGGGTCTTGGTGATCATCAGGTTTCGCTTATCGCAGCAGCCATGGCAGGGTCGGATCGGTCCGGTCTTATATACATTTTAACGAGTTTGAGCAGGCCATTGAGCAGCCGGTTACGGTGGCGGAAGAACATGCTGTTGCCGCGGAACTCGCAACCCAGGCGCAGCTTACTGGCGTACCCCTCCTGACCGCACTCGTAAACCGGAATATTGTGTTGAATACAATAGCCGACATTGGTCAGCCAACTTCTGAAATACAGGTTGTACTCCCGGCTGAACTCGCGGTCATGCCCGAAAAACTTGTCGATCAAACGGTGCTGGTCCAACAGGATCAGGTTGAACGCCACCAGGTGCTCGTCCACCCAATAAAGCGCACAAACCGCGCGGCCTTCCAACCGTTCAAGGATGCCGGTGAAGTAACTCGCCGGCAGGCGCTCGAACTGCAAGTCCGCGCGATTGAGCGTGTCTTCGTACAGGCGCATCACCTCAGGTAACACATCATCAATGTTGTGCCGCCACTCTACCCGCGGGCCCGGCGCCCGCAGTTTGCGGCGCAAGTCCTTGCGGGTGGCCTTGCACAGCGAGCCCAGGTAGGCGTCCACTGAGCCGTAAGGCACCGTCAACAACCCGCTGGGCAAACTCGGCATGCTCTGAAAACCTGCCAAGCGGCAACTGTCAGCCCAGCACGGGTCGTTGGTCGGCACGTCCTTGACCGCCACCAGGCCAATCCCGAACGCGTTGGCGTCCTGGCGCGCAGCCTTCAGCAGGTGCTTGATCAACAACGGGCGCTGCGCCTCGGCAACATGGCTGGCCATGCCTGCGTCGCAACGCTCGGCCACCGGCGAGCCGATGGCATACAACTCCAGGCGCAAAACACCCGGCCACAGTCGCTCCAGGCGCTCGGTAAAGCGCTTGCCTGCACCCGACACCGTGGTGTCGAGGCGATAATAAGTGATGAACGCGGCGGCAACCGCCACCAGCGTTTCATCGTCGTAAACAGCCAGGTAACGCCACCTGAAATCATCGATAGCGGCGTTTTCCACAGCAACGTAAAAGTCCCAATCCTCCAGGGCCCCGGGAAAACAGTCGTTCCAGGCACTGCGCTGGATGGCCCGGATAGTCGAGAAGGCTTGGGCGGTGATCACGTCTTGTCCTTAAGCTTAGGCACGCTGTCGGTAGTCTTCGGACACCTGGGCAGTAGCGGCGTGTTGCTCGACAAACTCAGCGCTCAACTCAATCACCCGACGGTATTGCAGATCGACGGTGATCATGTGGTAACAGTTGTCCAGCAGGATCTTGGTGACGGGCCCGCCCAGGTGGCGCTCCACGTAATCGGCGTTCCAGCGGCTGGTGATGTCGTCCTCGATGGAGTGCAACACCAGTGCCGGCACTTTGACCTCAGGCATGCGTTTCTTGACCACGGCATTCATCCGATGCAACTCGCGCACCGTGATGCCTTCCATGGTCAGCAAACCGGCCTCGCTGCTTTCGCCTTCCTTCATCTGACGCTCGACGATAGCCCGCAGGCGCTCGTTCTTGATGCCGTAAGGCGGCTTCTCTTCGAAGCGGCAGATGTGCACGCCGAATGGAATTTTCATCAGCAACGGCGTCAGGAACGCCAGCTTGTTGATACTCCAGCCGTCGTACTTCAAGGTCGTGGAATACATCAACAGCCCGGCGACTTGCCCAGGGTGCTCGGCAGCCACGTACATCGACATCACCGCGCCCATGGACAAGCCACCGACAAACACTTGCGCGTGGCGTTGCTTGACCTGGGCAAAGGTCTTGCGCACGCCTTCGTACCAATCCAGCCAACCGGTGGCCTGCAGGTCACTGTTGTCGCCGCAATGCCCGGCCAGGGTCGGCACGTACACTGTGCAGTTACCCGCCTTGGCCAACCCTTTGGCAACTTGACGCAATTCCGTCGGGGTGCCGGTCAGGCCGTGGATCAACAGGATCCCGACCGGACCTTCACCGAGAACGAAGCCGGCATCACCTTCACCGAGGTCGATCTCGTAATGGCTCACCGCTGGGTCGCTCGCACCAGCAATTGCTCAAGCAACTTCAGGCCCAAGTCGATTTCCGGGTAGCTGATTTCCAGGGACGGTGCCAGGGTAATCACGTTTTTGTAATAGCCGCCCACGTCGAGGATCAAGCCGAGTTTCTGGCCATCCACAACCATGTCGCCCTTCATGCCTTCTTCGACCATGTAGTCCAGGGTCGCCTTGTCCGGCGTGAAACCATCCGGGCCGCAGATTTCGCAGCGCAGGGCCAGGCCCAGGCCGTCGACGTCGCCGATGATCGGGAAACGTTTCTGCAGGTCTTGCAGGCCTTCCAGGAAGTATTTGCCCTTGGCCATGACCATTGCGCCGTAATCGACTTCGCTGGTCATCTTGAACATTTCCAGGCCTACCGCCGTCCCCAGTGGGTTGGAGGCGAAGGTAGAGTGGGTCGAACCTGGCGGGAAGATCTTCGGGTTGATCAACTCTTCACGGGCCCAGATGCCGCCCAGTGGGTTCAGGCCGTTGGTCAGCGCCTTACCGAAGACGATCACGTCCGGCTGCACGTCAAAGTGCTCGATCGACCACAGTTTGCCGGTCCGGTAGAAGCCCATCTGGATTTCGTCGGACACCATCAGGATGCCGTGCTGATCCAGTACGTGCTTGAGTTCGCGGTAGAAGTTCATCGGCGGAATCACGTAGCCGCCGGTGCCCTGGATCGGCTCGACGTAGAACGCTGCGTATTCACTCTGGCCGACTTTCGGGTCCCAGACGCCGTTGTATTCGGTCTCGAACAGACGGGCGAATTGCTGCACGCAGTGGCTGCCGTATTCTTCCTTGGTCATGCCTTTAGGGCCGCGGAAGTGGTACGGGAACGGGATGAAGTTGGCGCGCTCGCCGAAGTGGCCGTAGCGACGACGGTAGCGGTAGCTGGAAGTGATCGACGAAGCGCCGAGGGTACGGCCGTGGTAGCCGCCTTCGAAGGCGAACATCAGGCTCTTGCCGTTGGTGGCGTTACGCACGACCTTCAGGGAGTCTTCGATGGATTGCGAACCACCGACGTTGAAGTGCACGCGACCGTCGAGGCCGAATTTCTTCTTGGCATCGACCGCGATCATTTCCGACAGCTCGATCTTGCCTTTGTGCAGGTACTGGCTGGCGATTTGCGGCAGGGTGTCGATCTGCTGTTTCAGCGCGTTGTTCAGGCGTGGGTTGGCGTAGCCGAAGTTAACGGCCGAGTACCACATTTGCAGGTCGAGGTAAGCCTGGTCTTCGGTGTCCCACACGTAGGAGCCTTCGCAACGGCTGAAAATACGCGGTGGCTCGATGTAGTGAACAGTGTCGCCGTAGGAGCAGTACTTGGCTTCTTTATCCAGAAGAATCTGGTCTTCGGCGGTGGCGATACGGATATCAGACATGGTGGAAGAGTTCCTGATTGTCAGCAGCAGTAAAGGTGGTGGCGTTGGCCGCGATGCCCTGGGGCAGCTTGGCCAGCAATGCGGGCAGTTCGGCAAAGGTGTCGAAGCGCGCATGGGGAATGTTGTTGGCTTCGCAGTATTTGGCGAGGCTGCCTTTGGCGAAGACGAAGTCGGCGGTAGAGGCCACGCACATGTCGGACTTGCCGTCGCCGATCACCAGCACGCGCTTGTTGCGCGGGGTGGATTTGCACTTGCAGTTGCCGGACGCGGCACGGCAGGCGTCGCTGGAATACGGGAAGTCGATGCGCCAGCTGTTCTGGTCGACCTGGCGCAGACGGTTGGCCAGGATCGGCAGCAAGGTCACGTAGTTACGCGACAGAATGCGCGCGATGCCTTGCTCGATGCCGTCGCTGACCACTTCGATGGTCGCGCCCTGGCCCATGACGTGATCGACGAAATCCGGGAAGTCCGGGTCGATCTCGACGCTGTCGAAATACGCCAACAGTTCAGCCGGTGTGGCCTTGATCAAGGCCAGTTGGCGGCTCAGGCATTCGCGGGAACCGATGTGCCCATCCAGCCATTCCTGTTCGATGGTTTCCCACTCAGGCCCGGCGAAGCGCTGGAGGACGTTGTCGATGACGTCGGTCGGGGTGATGGTCCCGTCGAAGTCGCACACGATATGCCACTGGATCATTGCCTGTCCTTGAAGTTGGAGGGCTTGAAGAGAACGCTCTATGCGCTTGCAACAGGGCTTTAGCAGGGACTGTGCCAACTGCTTAAAGCCCAGCGGGGCTGGGGTTTTGCTTGAGTCCCGTGGTTATATGTGTCGGGCAAGCTACAATTTTTGTAGCTTGCTACAAACAAGATGAGTGCTTGCGCCAGGGGTGCCCTTCGCGCGTGAATGCGCGTACGTTCAGATAAGGAAACGCTCGATGTACAAGGTTACTTCTGCTGTATTCGCCGGTTTGCTCGGGCTGTGGAGTTTTTCCAGCACGGTATTGGCGGACGGCATTACCGGTGAAGTCGGTGCAGGCATCAGTTATCAACCCCAAGACCCCACCGGCGGCCGCTATGAAACCCAGGCGATTCCCTATTTCGACCTGGACTGGGGCAGTGTCAGCCTCGGCTCTGATGACGGCTTGACCTGGAGCGCACTCAACACCAATGGCATCACCGCCGGGCCCTTCATCAATTACTTGCCTGGCCGTACGGCCAACGGCTCACTGCGCGGCTTGCGCGATGTGTCGGACATGGCTGAAGTCGGTGGTTTCATCCAATACGCCCCGGCCGAGTTCTGGCGCGTGTACGCGCAAGTCGGCCAGGCCGTAGGCGGCGCGCATGATCAGGGCGGTGTGTTGGGCAAGGTCGGTGGCGAGCTGGGTTACCCGCTGGGTGACGGCATCATTGGCAGCACGGGCCTGATGGCGCACTTTGCCGATACCCGCCAGACCCAGACCTTTTTCGGCGTAAACGACAAGGAATCCGCGGCCTCGGGCATTCGTGCCTATAACGCCAGCGCCGGTTTCCAGAACCTGACGCTGACCCAGAGTTTCGAGTTCCCTTTGGCTAACCACTGGTCGCTGCTGACCAGCGCCAGCTGGACGCACCTGGTCGGCTCGGCGGCGAACAGCACCATCGTCAAGGAGACCGGCAACGTGAACCAAGGCCAGGTGCAGACCGCGGTCAGCTACAAGTTTGACTGACGAGAGGCAGGCAGCTCAACAGGATCAACAACACGCTCAAGGCCGCCTGATCTGTGACACCAAGCTCGGTCAACACTGTGCCAGCAGCCGATAAGCTGACCTGCCCCACCGCCATCGCAGGCAAGCCAGCTCCCACACTTATTTTGTGCCCGACCAAAATCCCGCACCCACCACCGTCCAAATGTGGGAGCGGGCTTGCTCGCGAAAGCGGTGTACCAGCAGCCGATAATCCAACTGCCCCACCGCATTCGCAGACAAGCCAGCCCCCACACGGATCTGTGCCTGACCAAAACCCTACACCCACCACCGTCCAAATGTGGGAGCGGGCTTGCTCGCGAAAGCGGTGTACCAGCAGCCGATAATCCAACTGCCCCACCGCATTCGCAGGTAAGCCAGCCCCCACACGTATCTGTGCCTGACCAAAACCCTACACCCACCACCGTCCAAATGTGGGAGCGGGCTTGCTCGCGAACGCGGTATACCAGCAGCCGATAATTTAACTGCCCCACCGCATTCGCAGACAAGCCAGCCCCCACACATATCTGTGCCTGACCAAAACCCTACACCAGCCACCGTCCAAATGTGGGAGCGGGCTTGCTCGCGAAAGCGGTGTACCAGCAGCCGATAATCCGACTGCCCCACCGCATTCGCGAGCTATCGCCACGTGTGGAGCGGCATAAGCCGGGAAGCAAGCGCCCTCCCCCTCGGTTCAGCCCTTCGCTTCGGCGATGATCTGGCGAATCGCACCCACGAACGCTTCGGCCGGCTGACCACCGCTGACCGCGTACTGGTCGTTGAACACGATGGTCGGCACCGACGTCACGCCCCGGGAGATCCACAGCTGTTCCTGTTCGCGGACTTCGGCAGCGTATTCATCAGAGGCGAGAATCTGCGCCGCACGCTTGATGTCCAGGCCGACGCTTTCGGCGATGATCGCCAGCGTCGCGTGGTCGGACGGGTCCTGGCCATCGCTGAAATAGGCCTTGAACAGCGCTTCCTTGAGGTTGTATTGCAAGCCCTCAAGCCCGGCCCAATGCAGCAGCCGATGAGCGTCGAAAGTGTTGTAGATGCGGCTCTGGCCGTCGGTACGGAAGGCAAAGCCCAACGCCGCGCCCATGTCACGAATACGCGCACGGTTGGCCTGGGACTCTTCGGCGCTGGAGCCGTATTTTTCGGTGATGTGCTCGACGATGTTCTGCCCGATAGCGGGCATATTCGGGTTGAGTTCGAACGGCTGGAAATGGATCTCGGCCTGCACCTCGCTGCCCAGTTGGTCGAGGGCTTCCGTCAGGCCACGCAGGCCGATGATGCACCAGGGGCAGGACACGTCGCTGACGAAATCGATTTTCAGGGGAGTACTCATGGCAGGCAACCTCGTTGGCATTAACGCGCCGTAAAAGTTGCACGATACACCAACTTCACAACACCTTCGAAGGCTGGCCCAGGTCAATCTGCGCCCAGTGCGCAGCATCTTCGCGATGGGCTTGCAGGTACGGCAGCACCGCCGTCAGCAGCGGTGCCTTGAAGGCTTCCTGGAAACGATGGGCCATGCCGGGAATCAGTTTCAATTGGCTGCCCTGAATATGCGCGGCCAGGTGCACGCCGTGCATCACCGGCAGCAACGGGTCGGCGGTGCCGTGCACCACCAGCGTCGGCACGCGCAGTTGGTTGAGCAAGGGCACTCGGCTCGGCTCGGCGAGGATCGCCATGATCTGGCGCTTGACGCCGTCCGGGTTGAAGGCCCGGTCGTAGGACAGCGCCGCCTGGTGCAGCAGCGCCTGGCGATCGTCTTTCACATTCGGGCTGCCCAACGCCGCCAGCAGGTCGGCCTGTTGCTCAAGCGCCACTTCACGATTGGGTGCACTGCGCCGCGACAACAACTGCACCAACGCCGCATTCGGCGCCGGCAAGCCTTCGGCGCCGGAGCTGGTCATGATCAACGTCAGGCTTTCCACCCGTTGCGGCGCCATCGCCGCCAGGTGCTGGGCGATCATGCCGCCCATGCTCGCGCCCAGCACGTGGAATTGGCGGATCTGCAACGCATCCATCAAGCCCAGGGCATCGTCGGCCATGTCAGTCAGCGTGTACGGCGCCGCCACCGGCAGGCCGAGTTTGTAGCGCAGCACTTCAAAGGTCAGGTTGGCGCTGGCCGGGGCTTGGCGCCAGGTGGACAGGCCCACGTCACGGTTGTCGTAGCGAATCACCCGAAAGCCCTGCTCACACAGGGCCACGACGACCTCATCCGGCCAGTGGATCAACTGCCCGCCCAGGCCCATCACCAGCAGCAAGGCAGGGTCAGACGCACGGCCGATACTCTGGTAGGCGATGCTCACCTGAGCCAGATCGACCGTTTGGGTCGGGACATTGACATCACATCGAGAAGCCGCAAAAGACGGCAGGCCGAACAGTAGAGCGGCCAGTAAAAGCAACACGCGCATGAAAAACACCGAAACGCAGAACCCCAGTAGAGCGCGAGTCTGATGAAGTTTGTTCAAGCGCGCTGCCACAGTTCTGTGACAGTTTAATGAAGAGTGCCCAGCGGTCGTGGTCGATGC
This sequence comes from Pseudomonas fluorescens, assembly GCF_900215245.1. GTDB lineage: Bacteria > Pseudomonadota > Gammaproteobacteria > Pseudomonadales > Pseudomonadaceae > Aquipseudomonas > Aquipseudomonas fluorescens. The sequence goes on along the minus strand of NZ_LT907842.1, from coordinate 3,607,991 downwards.
CGTATCGACAGGCCTTGCAACATGAGACAAACTCACGCCAGCCCTGTCTATCACAAATTATCTTCATGGAGCGCCCGTGCTCGAAATTCGTCACCTCAAGACTCTGCACGCCCTGCGCGAAGCCGACAGCCTGGTGGAGGCCGCCGAGCGCCTGCACCTGACGCAATCGGCACTCTCCCACCAATTCAAAGAGTTGGAAGAGCGCCTGGGCATGCAATTGTTTGTGCGCAAGACCAAGCCGCTGCGCTTCACCAGCGCCGGCCTGCGCCTGCTGCAACTGGCCGATGCGACCCTGCCCTTGCTGCGCGGCGCCGAACGCGATATCGCACGTTTGGCCGGCGGCACTGCCGGGCGTTTGCACATGGCGATCGAATGCCACAGCTGCTTCCAGTGGCTGATGCCGACCATCGACCAGTTTCGCGATGCCTGGCCGGAGGTCGAGCTGGACCTGGCCTCGGGTTTTGCCTTCGCCCCGTTACCGGCACTGGCCCGGGGTGACCTGGACCTGGTGGTGACCTCCGACCCGCTGGAGTTGCCGGGCATCACCTATGTGCCGCTGTTCACCTACGAAGCCATGCTCGCCGTGGCCAACCAGCACGCGCTGGCGAACAAGTCGTACATCGTGCCCGAAGACCTGCTGAGCGAAACCCTGATCACCTACCCGGTGGAACGCGATCGCCTGGACATCTTCACCCGCTTCCTGGAACCGGCCGATGTGGAGCCCGCCCAGGTGCGCACCTCGGAACTGACCGTGATGATGATGCAACTGGTGGCCAGCGGCCGGGGCGTGTGCGGCATGCCGCATTGGGCGCTGCACGAGTACAGCTCGCGCGGTTACGTGAAGGCCAAGCGTTTGGGCGAAAAAGGCCTGTTTGCCACGCTGTACGCGGGGATCCGCGCGGACATGCTGGATGCACCCTACATGCGCGACTTTTTGCTGACGGCCAAGGACACGTCGTTTTCCACGTTGGATGGCGTCAGCGCCGTGCGCTGAATGTAGGTTTTCAGTCAGCGTTGAGTTCGCGCCACATGTGGATTTTGTCGAAATACTCGACCCCCACCCGCACCGCCAGCGGCTCCAGGCCGTACTGGATGAACCCGCAACGCTGGTACAACGCGAAGGCCGCGTCGTTGCCGGCGGTGACGGTCAGCTGGATCAGTTTGAGGCGCGGATGTTGACGCGCCTCGGCGAGTGCCGCCTCCACCAGCTGGCGGCCCATTCCTTGCTGCTGATAAGCCCGGTTCACGTACATGCCGAACAAGGTCACTTTGTGCCGTGCCTTCTCGCGGGGCTCGAAGGCCAGGCCGACAATGCCGGCCAATGCCTCTGCGTCAAACGCGCCGAGCAAGCGATCCAGCGGGCTGTCCAGGCGTTTTTCCCACCAGCTTAACGGCATGGCCGAACGCTCGGCCACGCTGGAGGTGAACGCCTGGGGGTAGCCGTCGTACGCCTCAAGCATCAAGGCGCGATAAGCCTCGGCGTCACGGGCATTCAGGGGGCGAATCAGCATGCGTGGCCGTCCTTTGTCAGGCGATAGCCGTCAGCGAGGCGCGATAAAACGGCAGGATCAAGTCGCGGGTCAGAGGCGCCAGGTGCAGGCCACCGTCACCGGCCGGGTCGATCCAGCGCACTTCTTCGATTTCCGCCGCGGGTGTCACCGGCACGTCGATATGCACCTGGAACAGTTCCGCGTGCACGGTAAAGCCCGGCTCATTGGCGGCAGGCGCCGAGAAATCGCCGAGGTAGGTCGCATCGCTCGGGTCGATGCGCAGGTTCAGTTCCTCAAACAACTCACGGGCAAGCGCCTCGGCGGGTTGCTCGCCGGCGTCGATCTTGCCGCCGGGCTGCATAAAAGCCTGGGTGCCGCGTTTGCGCACCAGCAAGGTGTGGCCGTTGCTGCCGATCAATAGCGCGGCGGCGATGCGGATAGTCGATGTCATGTAAAAACTGCCTTGAATGCAAAGGTGCAAGGATCACAGAAAGCGTGTTAACCGGAAAGTGCGCCCTCATCCGGCTCTTTGATGAACACCGAATACTTGGCCCCTTCCATCGCCTCAAACGCAATCAACTTGTCCACCAGCGGCAGGTTCAGCACCTTGCCGGCGTTGAGCAACAGCATGCCGTTATCGGCGTTGAGGTTGCGCGCCAACACCATGCCTTCGGCCAGTTCGCGGGTGGTCAAGACTTTCACATTCGGGTCACCCAGCGTCACGTCACTGAGGAACGCGGCGCAGGCCCGCACAAAGTCTTCGACCATATCCGGATCGTAGAGCTTGCCGGCGTATTTACGGATGTAGAGCAGCGCTTCATCGCTGTTCATCTGGCGTTCGAGGATCAAGCCCTTTTGCAGCTCGATAAAGTCGACCGCAAGCTTCAACAAGCGGGCGCCCGAGGGAATCAACTCGCCCTTGAGGTGGTCCGGAAAACCGCTGCCGTCCCAGCGTTCCTGGTGATGACGAATCAGACGCGCAGCGTCCTTCATCGGCTCCAGGGTCATCAACAATGACTCGCTCTGGGTCGGGTAGGCCCGATAGCGTTCTCGGTCGGTGCTGTGCAGCATGTCCGAGGGCGCGACCATCATGCCGTCGCTCCAGCTCAGCTTGCCGATGTTATAGAGCGCAGCGGCCATGGTCAGGTCGCGGGCACTGGCTTCGTCCATCGCCTGGGCCTTGCAATACACGCGAATCAGCTCGATCAACTGGCGGTTGGTCTGTTTCTGCTTGGGCAGGCGCAGGTTGGCCAACAGTGAAAACACTTCGGTGCCGGTCACATAGCTGCGTTTGAGTTCGTCGTAGGCCAGGTCGAGCATGTCAGCGGTTTGCTGCAGCTCGCTGGTGCGGGCCTCGACGCGCTTTTCGAGGGTCGCGTTGAGGGCCTTCAACTGGTCGTTCTGCTCGCGGGTCAACTGTTCAAGGCGCAACCGTTCACGCTCGGAGTGCTGGTGCTCCAGGGACTGGCGCAAGGTCAGGAGCATTTCCTCATCGTTCCAGGGCTTGCTGATGTAGCGGTGAATCTGACCTTCGTTGATCGCCTTGATCATCATGCTCATGTCGGCATAGCCGGTGAGCAGGATGCGCGTGGTGGACGGGTACAGCCGGTGGGTTTCGGCCAGCAGCATCGCCCCGTCCATGGCCGGCATACGCGCGTCGGTCATCACCAGGTCGATGGGCCGGGCGGCCATGATCTCCAGGGCCTGGGCACCACTGCCGGCCAGCAGGACCTCATAGGGTTGGCCGCGCAGCAGGCGGCGCAGGCTATTGAGGATCGACTCTTCGTCGTCGACCAGCAAAACCGTGGGGGTATAAGGGGGGGTCGTAGCAGTTTGTTCATCCATGGCGACACCTCCTGGCAATGACACAGAGTTGCTTCAATGCGGCCCGACGTGATCCATCACTGTACTTGCTCGCGCATTGAGCGCTAGATGAACACCGGGGTAACTGTGGGTGATTTGACGCCAACTGGCCGACTTATTCAAGGGAGCCGACTATGCTTGTGACTGGAAGCCGGTGACCGTCCCTGTTTATTGAAGCATTCACGGTAAGGAAGCCCTATGCGCCATAAACCGCAGTTGCGCGCCGCTCGGAATCAGCCATGACCCCACGCTCAGGGCGGGCCAATCGACGCATCCTGATCGTCGATGACACGGCGTCGATCCACGCGGACTTCCGCAAGATCCTGTGCGTCGACGCCAACAACCACGCCTCCCTGGACAGCATTGAAGAAACCCTGTTCGGCAACGCTCCGGCGGTGCGCCAGACCTTTGTGCTGGATTCCGCCTATCAGGGCCAGGAAGCCCTGGAACTGGTGAACAAGGCCCTGGCCGCCAACACCCCCTACGCCCTGGTGTTCATCGACATGCGCATGCCGCCGGGTTGGGACGGCCTGGAAACCATCGAACAGCTGTGGAACGTCGACCCCAACTTGCAAATCGCGCTCTGCACGGCCTACTCCGATTACTCCTTCGAAGCCATCGAGGCGCGCCTCACCTACGACGACCAGTTGCTGATCCTGAAAAAACCCTTCGACGACCTCGAAATCCGCCAGATGGCCACTGCCTTGACCTGGAAATGGCAGTTGGCGCAGGACGCAGCAGCCAAGTTGATCGGGCTCGAACGCACGATTGAGGCAAGGGTCCAGGAACTGCTCAAGGTCTCGCACCTGCTGCAATACGACGCCCTGACCGAGTTGCCCAACAGCACACTGCTGGGCGACCGCCTGACCCAAGCCATTACCGTCTGCAGGCGCCATGGCAGCCAATTAGCCGTGATGTTTATCGGCCTGGACCGCTTCAAGCGCATCAATAATGCGCTCGGCTACCCGGTCGGCGATGAAATGCTCAAGCTTGTCAGCCAAAGCCTGGTGGCGACGGTGCGCGAGTCGGATTCGGTGTTTCGTTACGGCTCCGACGAATTTGTGCTGATCCTCAACGACATCAAGCATCCCCAGCAAACCCAGTACATTGCCGAAAAGCTCCTTGCCGCCGTCAGCACCGCCCACTATGTGGCCGGCCACGACCTGAGCGTCACCGCAAGCCTTGGCATCAGCGTTTACCCTGATGACAGCAGCAGCGCCGTGGAATTGATCAAAAAGGCCGAAACCGCGATGCGCGCCATCAAAGAACGTGGCCCCAACAATTTCAGTTTTTTCATCGCCGAGATGAACCTGCTCGCCCAAGTTCAGCAAAGCCTGGAAAGTGCCATCCGGCAGGCCCTGCAACGCAATGAATTTAGCCTGCACTACCAACCGAAACTGGACTTGCACAGCGGCAAAATTGTCGGCGCCGAAGCGTTGATTCGCTGGCACCAGCCCGATCATGGCTGGATCTACCCGTCTGCCTTCATTCCTGTGGCCGAAGACAGTGGCCTGATCGTGCCGTTGAGCCAGTGGGTGATACGCCAGGCCTGCACGCAAGCTCGCGCCTGGCAGGCCGCCGGGCTACCGCCGATCTGCCTCTCGGTGAATATTTCCGCGATTGATTTTCGCCAGCGTGACTTTGTCGCCAACCTCGTGGCGATCCTTGAGCATACGGGCCTGGCGCCACAGTTACTGGAGTTGGAAATCACCGAGAGCGTGCTGATGCAAAATGTCGAGGACACACACACCACGTTGCGCAAGATCAAGGCCCTCGGCGTGCGGCTGTCCATCGACGATTTCGGCACCGGGTATTCCAGCCTCAGCTACCTGCGGCGCTTTCCGATTGATGTGCTGAAGATCGACCAATCGTTCATTCGTGGCCTGAGCAGTAACAGCCAGGACGCGCAATTGATCAGCGCAATTATCAGCCTGGGTAAAAGCCTGGACTTGAACATCGTCGCCGAAGGGGTGGAGACCATTGAGCAGCTGCAATTTCTCATCGCTCACCAGTGTGAGGAGGGCCAGGGTTTCCTGTTCAGCAAGGCCGTAGCAGCCGATGATTTCGCCCGACTGCTGCACACTGGGCAACCCAGCCTGTTACCTGACCACTGATTTTTTGCCGCAAGGAGCGACCGCTTGAGCCGCAGCACACCGCGTACTTTTCACCTGTTACCTCGGGTTCTGGCCATGAGCCTGGCCCTGGGCTGTGGCACCTGCGTGCCCGTCACGGCCGCGCCGCTGGATGAAGCACTCAAACCCCTGCCGCCCGTGCCGGTGCTGGACGCGGCCACCGTAGAACTGGGGCGTCAGCTGTTCAATGAAACACAGCTGTCCGTCAACAACACCAAGTCGTGTGCCAGTTGCCATAACCTGGAAGCCGGTGGTGACGATAACCGGGCATTTTCCCTGGGGTTCGATGGCAAGCCGGTCCTGCTCAACACCCCGACGGTGTTCAACGCCAGCCTGAACTTCAAACAATTCTGGAACGCCAGGGTCGACACCCTGCAAGCGCAGGTTGAACAGGTGGTCGTCAGCCCGATGGAAATGGGCAACGACTGGCAGACCGTGGTCCAGACCCTTTCGGCACTGCCCACCTACCAGGCCGCGTTCCACCGGGTGTATCCCGACGGGGTCACGGCCGCCAACGTGCAGGACGCCCTGGCCACCTATGAGCGCACGTTGCTCACGCCCAATTCACGTTTCGACCAGTACCTGCAAGGCAATACCGACATCCTCACCCTCGATGAGAAATATGGTTACCAACGTTTCAAGGAATACGGCTGCATCGCCTGCCATCAGGGCGCCAATATCGGCGGCAACATGTACCAGAAATTCGGCGTGATGGGCGACTACTTCAAGGCCCGTGGCAACCCGACCGAAGCCGACCTGGGCCGTTACCTGCTGACCAAGGACGAAGAAGACCGCAATGTGTTCAAGGTGCCCAGCCTGCGCAACGTTGCCGTCACCGCGCCGTACTTTCACGATGGCTCGGCCAAGACCCTGGAGGAAGCCGTCGACATCATGTTCAAGTACCAGCTGGGGCGAGTTCCGTCGGCTGAGGACAAGACGCTGATCATCAAATTCCTCAAGACGCTGACCGGCGAATGGGCGGGCAAGCCCCTATGAAATCATCTCGCCTCGCCAACCTGATCACGCTCAGCGGTATCGCCATTGTACTGGCCTCGGTGCTGGTATTTCTGTACCTCAAGTCGATCGGCGACCAGTCCACCAGCTACACCGAGTCGCGCGACCTGATCCGCCAGATCAAGCAACTCAATTCCCAGTGGGACGTCGAGGTGCTCAAGGCCAGGATCGCCCTCACCCACAACTATGACCCGTTGGTGGCGCCGCTCAAGGACATGAGCGAACGGTGGGTTCAGCTGGAAAGTCGCGAAGGGCAACACCACCACGAACACCCCGCCGACTGGCAGGCCGCGCAGGATGCTTATCGCCAGTCGATTCAGGAAAAGGCGCGGTTAGTGGAGCAGTTCAAATCGCACAATGCGGTACTGCGCAATTCGCTGGCGTTTTTGCCGACCGCCGAGGACGATATCCAGGCGCATCTCCTGCAACTGAAAGACGCCGACAAGCTGGAACAACAAAGCATCGCCACCGACACTTACGACTTGCTGCTCAGTGCCCTGGAATTTGCCCAGGTGACCAGCGACGACAAAGCCGCGGACATCCTCGTGGGGCTGAACAAACTGGCGGTGAACAAAGAAAACCTGCCCGCCGAATTCCAGGTGCCGGTGGAGATTCTCAGTAATCACATCGCGTTGATTTTGCGCGAGCAGCCCATCGTCAACGACCTGCTCGATCGCATCGCCGCCATCCCGCTTTCAGATCAACTGGATGCCCTGACCACCCAACTCAATCAGGACCAGGCCGCCGCCGACCTGATTGATCAGAAGTACCATCGCTACCTGCTGGTGTTTTCCACGCTGCTGGTGGTGCTGCTGTTGTACCTGGCCATTCGTTTGCTGCGCAGCTTTGCCGAGATCAACCGGGTCAACCGCGCCTTGCAAGGGGCCAATGAAAGCCTTGAACAGCGCGTCGAGGCGCGCACGCGGGAACTCAAGGATGCCCAGAGCGAACTGCTGGACAACGCCCGCCAGGCGGGCATGGCAGAAATCGCGACCAATGTGCTGCACAACGTCGGCAACGTGCTCAACAGCGTGAACATCTCCGCCGAACTGGTCGCGCGCAAGCTGCGCACCAGCAAGGCCCTGGGGCTGGGCAAGGCCATGCAACTGATCAACGAACACCCTGACGACCTGGGCACTTACCTGCGCGAGGACGAAAAAGGCAAATTGCTGCCCGGCTACCTCAACCAACTGGTGGAGGCCATTGCCCTCGAACAACAGGGGCTGACCGATGAGCTGGCGCAGTTGAGCAAAAGCGTGGACCACATCAAGGACATTGTCTCAACCCAGCAATCCTATGCCGGCGCCTCCAGCCTGCTGGAGCCTGTGCAGATCGGTGACTTGATGGACGACGCCTTGCGCATGAACGCCGGGGCGCTGAATCGTCACCATGTCACGGTGGTCAAGGAGTACGCCGAGGTGCCGCTGCTGATGGCGGACAAACACCGGCTGCTGCTGATCATGGTCAACCTGATCAGCAACGCCAAGTACGCCATGTCAAACCTGACGGACCGGCCACGGCAGATCACCTTGTCGATCACCACACTGGATGACAGCCTCTTGCAGATCAGCGTCAAGGACGAAGGCGAAGGCATCCCCGCCGAGAACATGACGCGGATCTTCACCCACGGCTTCACCACGCGCAAAGAGGGCCATGGTTTCGGCCTTCACAGCTGCGCCCTGGCAGCCATTGAAATGAACGGCCGCCTCACCGCCCAGAGCGACGGGCCAGGCACAGGCGCCCTGTTCACGTTGCAAATTCCACTTACCGATGCAGCAGGCCAAGCATGAACCGCGCCCCTAATCGCCGCATTCTGCTGATCGACGACACGCCGTCGATCCACGAAGACTTCCGCAAAATCCTCACGCCGCCCATGGAGCAGAACCAGGCACTGGACGATATGGAAGCCGCGCTATTCGGCGCCACCGACGTACCGCAAGGCCCCGTGTTCGAACTGGACTCGGCCTACGGCGGGCAGGAGGGGCTGCAGTTGCTTGAGGTCGCCATGGCCGAGCAACGGCCCTATGCCCTGGCCTTTGTCGACATGCGCATGCCCCAAGGCTGGGACGGCGCACAGACCATTGAAGAACTCTGGAAAGTTGACTCGGACCTGCAAGTGGTGGTGTGTACGGCGTACTCGGATTACTCCTGGGAGGAGCTGCTGTTTCGCCTGCACGCCCATGACCGGCTGCTGATCCTGAAAAAACCTTTCGACAATATTGAAGTCCAGCAAATGGCCAATACCCTGGCCGCGAAATGGGACATGGCGCGGCGCGCGTCCTTGCAAACCAGCCAACTGGAACGCTTGGTTGAGCAACGGACCCAGGCACTGACCCAGGCAAGCCACGCACTGCAGCTGGAGATCGACGAGCGTAAACAGCTGGAAAGCCAGTTGGTGCAGTCGGAAAAACTCGCCTCACTGGGCCAACTGGCGGCCGGCGTGGCCCACGAAATCAATAACCCGGTGGGGTTTATTTCATCCAACCTCGGCACGCTGGGCGGCTACTTTGACCAGTTGGAAGAGATGCTCGACGCCTATCGACAGGCCGAAACTGCCACCGGCAGTGAACAGCTCGAAGCGCTGCGCCGGCGCCTGGACCTGGACTTCCTCAAAGAGGACATCCCCACGTTGCTTCGCGAATCGAAGGAAGGCATTGGCCGCGTGGTGCAGATCGTCAAGGATTTGAAGGACTTTTCCCGGGTGGACAACGACCAGACCTGGCAATGGGTGAACCTGCAACAGGGCATCGACTCGACCTTGAACATTGTCGCCAGCGAACTCAAGTACAAGGCCGACGTGATCAAGCACTACGCGCCGCTGCCGGAAATCGAATGCCTGGGGTCGCAACTCAACCAAGTGGTGATGAACCTGGTCATCAATGCGGCGCAAGCCATGGGGCCGGAGCGCGGCACGATTACCATCAGCAACGGGGTGGACGGCGAGAACATTTGGTTGGAAGTGGCAGACAACGGCTGTGGGATTGCCCCGGACAGCGTGCAGAAGATCTTCGATCCCTTCTTCACCACCAAGCCGGTTGGCGAAGGGACAGGGTTGGGCTTGTCACTCTCCTACGGCATCGTCAAAAAACACCGTGGCACTATCACCGTCAGCAGCGAAATGGGCAAAGGCACCACCTTTAGAGTGGTGCTGCCCATTCGGCAAACGGCTTGAACGACCTCATGCCTCAGCTTTTTTCGGGCTCGACCCAAACGCTGCGAAACGCTTGTTGAACCCGGCAATCCGGCCTTCGGCCTGGGTCTTGCGTTGTTGGCCGGTGTAGATCGGGTGCGACGCGCTGGACACGTCCAACGGGATGTAAGGGTAAGTGTGGCCGTCGCTGTGTTTATGGGTGCGATCACTGTCGGCAGTGGAGCCGATCAGGAAGAACGCGTCGGCGGCGGTGTCGTGGAACAGCACGGTGCGGTAGTCGGGATGGATACCAGCTTTCATAAGGCCTCCGGGGCATTTGGGTGCATTTAATGTGTTATACAATAACATAAAATACCCACCCAAACGAGAACCGATTGCAATAAGAATAGACCGCGCACTTCTATACGGTTTCCTGGAAGTCCATTTCCGGCGGCTGTTGCGAGAAGCCACGGGTGAGAACCCCCAGGTAAACCAGGCCGATCGCCAACCACACCGCGCCCAGGTAAATCGCCAGGTGATCGAGGCTGACCATCAGCCACACATCCGCCACAAGGCCGATGGCCGGGAACAGCAGGAACAGGATCAACTCACGCACACCGCGGGTTTTCGCGCCGATCCAGTAGTGAAAAATCACCGACAGGTTCACCAGGCTGAACGCCAGGAATGCGCCAAAGTTGATGAACGAAGTGGACGTGGTTACATCCAGCTTCAACGCCAGCAATGCCACCACCGCACACAATAGAATGCTGTTGACCGGCGTGCCGAAGCGCGCATGCAAGGTGCCAAAGAACGACTTGGGCAACACGCCGTCGCGCCCCATGGCGTACAACAAGCGCGAGCCACTGGCCTGGGCCGACAGCCCCGAGGCGAACTGGCCGACGATCAGGCCAATCAGGAAGATCGACACAAACACGTCACCGCCGATATTGCGCGCAATTTCATACGCGGCCGAATCCACATTGGCGAATTCAAACGACGGATGAGCGATCTGCACGAAGTAGGACACCGCCACAAAAATCAGCCCGCCGATCAAGGTAATCAACATGATCGCCCGTGGGATAGTGCGGCGCGGGTCGCGGGTTTCTTCGGTGAGGGTACTGACCGCGTCAAAGCCCAGGAATGAATAGCAGGCAATGGCCGCGCCACTCATGATCAGCGGCAGTTGCATCTGGCCGTTGAAGAACGGCGTGAGGGTCCACAGCGGCTGGCTGGGGTTGCCGCCGATGTAGTGGATGCACAGCGCAACAAACGCGATCAACACCAAAAACTGCACCAGCATCAGCAAGGCGTTGATGCCGTTGGCGAGCTTGAGCCCGACGATATTGATCGCGCTGGTGATGCCGATAAACGCCAGAACCCAGACCCACTGCGGCACCGCAGGAAACGCCGAATTGAGGTAGGCCGCGCCGATCAGCCAGATGGCCATGGGTAAAAACAGATAGTCGAGCAATACCGCCCAACCGGCGATAAAACCCAGCTTGGGGCTGATCGCCTTGCGCACATAACTGTAGGCGGAACCGGCAACTGGAAATGCCTGGGCCATACGCCCGTAACTCATGGCGGTAAAGAACATCGCCACCAGGGCGGCCAGGTAGGCGGCGGGGACCATGCCGGCGGTGGATTGCGCGAGGATGCCGAAGGTGCCGAGCACAATGATCGGCGTCATATAGGCAATGCCAAATAGCACCACCGACCCTAACGACAGGGTGCGTTGCAAACGAGCCATGAGCGATTCTCCGCTGATTTATTAGATTTATGGCAGAACTGAAGTGGGTAACGCGGTGGTCATTTTTGTTAGGTGCAAACAGCGTTTGTGGCGAGCGGGCTCGCCACAGCAACCTGACGCCTCAAAGCGATCAGGCTGTTGGAATCAACAACTCGCGCGTCCCATCGCTGCGCGTTATCACCTCACCCGGCAATTTCAAACGCTGGTCATCCAGGTAGCGGTAGTCCTTGCGAGCCGCCACCAGTTGGTCGAGATCCAGCTCGACGGTAAATTGCCCTTCCTCGCGCCCGGCCTCGAACAGCAAGGTGCCAAGCGGGTCGACCAACGCACTGCCACCGGCAAACAACAGGCCGCCATCACCCTCTTCCACCCGGTTGACCATCAGCGCAAACGCCTGGTTTTCCTGGGCACGGGCCATGATCGCGGTGCGGTGCGTGGGGCCATACGGGTCCATGTTGCCGTTGGTGACGATCAGCAACTCGGCGCCCAACTGCGCCAGGGCGCGGGCGGTTTCCGGGAACTCGATGTCGTAGCAGATCAACAGGCCGACGCGCACGCCGTTCCACAAGCAGGTGGCGTAGCGATCGCCCGGGGTGAACACGCCGCGATCCGAGGCCCACAAGTGGCTCTTGCGATAACGCAGGGCAATGCCGTCGGGCGTGATCAGCAACGTGGTGTTGTAGAAGTGGCCGCCGTCGCGCTCGGCCATGCCGACGACCACGCTGACATTGCGTGCACGGGCAGCCTGGATAACGGCCTGCACGGTCGGGCCAGCCACCGGTTCGGCGATGTCGGCCACGGTCTCGGCCGACGGGAAGCCCATCAGGTGGGTTTCCGGGAAGACGATCAGTTGTGTATCGGCGGCGCAAGCAGCAATTGCCGCCAAGGCGCGCTCAAGGTTGTAAGCTGTGCCGTTATCACGGCCTGCCAACTGGGCAAATTCGACCTTCATGGGTATTCCTTGTTCTCACTCTGTGCCGCAGTATGCGCAGCCACACCCCGCCAGGGAATTACGCGGCAGGGGTAACCCGATAGGGGTAGATCAATGAGCATGTCGCTGCAAGACATCGCCTGGCACCGTTCGGTGGGGCAAATGATAGACGCCCTGGACCAGGCCAACTTCTGGACCCAACTGGTGCGGTTGCTCGACGCCTACGTGCCGTTCGACAGCTGGGTGGTGTTGCTCTTCAGCAGCGCGCATCGCCCGTTGGTGTTCGCCGAATGCCCGGGCGCCGATGGCACGCCGGACCGTCTGTTCCAGGATTACCTGAACGGCCTGTACCTGCTCGACCCCTTCTACATCGCCAGCCGCGAGCAGTCGCGCACCGGTCTGTTTCGCCTGGCTGAAGTGGCGCCGGAGCATTTCGAACTCACCGAGTATTACCAGCGTTACTTCCGCCTGAACGTGGTGGCCGATGAAATCCAGTTCAATTGCCAACTGCCGGACGGGCGTACCCTGTGCCTGTCCCTGGGTTCAAAGCAGCGTTTTGACCCGCAGCAAATCGCCTTGCTGTCGTTGATCCAACCCTGGGTATTGAGTCTGCTGCGCCAGCGCCTGCCCTTTGAACTCAACCAGGTCAGCGCACCGCAGCCGCCGGTGCAGAATGATGAGTGGGGCGCGCAACTGACCGCCCGTGAGCTGGATGTGGGCCGCTTGATGCTCAGCGGTTGCTCAAGCAAAGAAATCGCCCGTAAGCTGGAAATCTCTGTTGAAACCGTGAAAGTCCATAAGAAACACATGTACAGCAAGCTAGGGATCAAATCCCAGTCGGAGCTGTTCTCGATCTTTCTTCAGGCGCAAAACGCCTAGCCGATGAGTCCGAACCAAGGAAACCCGTATGAGCCTGTCGTTACTAAGCCGTTACGCCTTCTTTGCCGTGTGCGTCATTTTTACCCTCGCCAGCCTGCCCTTTATCGAACATGACTGGCTGTGGCCGATCACCGTGGTCACCGGCATTCTCAGCCTGATCGGGATTTTCGACCTGCTGCAAAGCCCCCATGCGGTGCGCCGCAACTACCCGATCCTGGGCAATATCCGTTACCTGGTAGAAGCCATCCGCCCGGAAATCCGCCAGTACCTGCTGGAGTCCGACAGCGACGCCCTGCCCTTCTCCCGGGCCCAGCGCTCGCTGGTTTACTCGCGCGCCAAGAACGAAACCGCCGACAAACCCTTCGGCACCTTGATCGACGTATACCAGTCGGGTTTCGAATTTATCGGCCACTCCATGCGCCCTGCGCCGCTGAGTGACCCGAGCGCTTTTCGCGTGATGGTCGGCGGCCCGCAATGCAAGCAGCCGTACTCGGCGTCGGTGTTCAACATCTCGGCCATGAGCTTCGGGTCCCTGAGCGCCAACGCTATTCGCGCGTTGAACCAGGGCGCCAAGCTCGGCAACTTCGCCCATGACACCGGCGAAGGCAGCATCAGCCCCTACCACCGCGAAAACGGCGGCGACCTGACCTGGGAACTGGGCAGCGGCTACTTCGGCTGCCGCACCAGCGACGGCCGCTTCGACCCGGAACGCTTCGCCGTACAAGCGCAAAACCCGCAAGTGCGCATGATCGAAATCAAGATGAGCCAAGGCGCCAAACCCGGCCATGGCGGGATCCTGCCCAAGCACAAAGTCACCCAGGAAATCGCCGACACCCGCGGCATTCTGATGGGCGAGGACTGCGTCTCGCCGTCGCGCCACAGTGCCTTTTCCACGCCGATTGAAATGATGCAGTTCATCGCCCAGTTGCGTGAACTGTCCGGCGGCAAGCCGGTGGGTTTCAAGTTCTGCCTGGGCCACCCGTGGGAGTTCATGGGGATTGCCAAGGCCATGCTGGAAACCGGCATTCTCCCGGACTTTATCGTGGTCGACGGCAAGGAAGGTGGCACCGGCGCCGCGCCCGTGGAGTTCACCGACCATATCGGCGTGCCGCTGCGTGAAGGCCTGCTGTTTGTGCACAACACCCTGGTCGGCCTGAATCTGCGCGACAAGATCAAACTCGGCGCCAGCGGCAAGATCGTCAGTGCGTTCGATATCGCCAGCGTCCTGGCTATCGGCGCCGACTGGGCCAACTCGGCACGCGGCTTCATGTTCGCCATCGGCTGTATCCAGTCACAAAGCTGCCACACCAACAAATGCCCGACCGGCGTCGCCACCCAGGACCCGTTGCGCCAGCGCGCCCTGGTAGTGCCGGACAAGGCCCAACGCGTGTTCAACTTCCACCGCAACACCCTCAAGGCCCTGGCGGAAATGCTCGCGGCGGCCGGCCTGGACCATCCGGCGCAGCTGTCGGCCAAGCATTTGGTGCGCCGCATGTCCGCGACTGAAATCAAACTGTTCTCGCAGCTGCATGTGTTCCTCAAGCCCGGTGAATTGCTCACGGGTGAAGTGAACGGCGAGTTCTATTCGCGCATGTGGCAGATGGCGCGGGCGGACAGTTTTGAGGCCAATGACGTCGCGGCTGCCTGATCGGCAAACAACCCTCTGTGCGCTGAACCGGACCACCGACGGCATCGTTGAAACAAGGAGATTCATCATGCCGTTATTGGACTTCGCCGCCATCGCCGCGCAACTGCCTGACAGCTGGAAATCCACGCGCCTCGGCCAGGTCGGCGCGGCGCGGATCAAAGTGCTGCGCATGGATGAACAGGCCTACGAAGAAGAAACCCACACTTACAACGAAGGGCTGCTGGTGGTCAGCGGCCAGTTGCGCCTGAGCATCGGCCATCACGAAATATGCGTGGGTGCCGGCCAGATGTACCTCGTGGAAGCCGGCACCGCGCATGCCGTACTTGCCGGTAGCCACGGCACCTTGGTGGTCATTGATGTCTAGAGACATTCAGTAATACCCAGCCTTTGCAATTGCTTACAAATACCGCCAACCTGCGCCCGCCCGACGTGCGGCGTGCGATAACCTGCTCGCACGCCGGTCATTACTAAACTATTTGTTCAAGAGCCCGCTGCCATGCTGAACGGACGCGACCCGCGCATCGATTTTTTTCGGGGCCTGGCGTTGATCTTCATATTCTGGGATCACGTCCCCCACAATCCTCTCGGCCAGATTACCCTGCGCAATATCGGCTTCAGCGACGCAGCTGAAGTGTTCGTGTTTCTGGCCGGCTACGCCTCGGTGCTGGCCTACGGCAAGGTCCTGCAGCGCGAAGGTTACTGGATGGCCAGCCTGAAGATCCTGCGGCGCACGTGGGTGTTGTACGTGGTGCACATCTTCCTGCTCGCGATGTTGATGGGCATTGTGTTCTTCGCCAACAACCATGTAGAAACCCGCGACCTGGTCGAGGAGATGGGCCTGACCCACTTCGTGACGCACCCGCAGCAAGCGTTGGTGGATGAATTGCTGCTGCGCTTCAAGCCGAACCTGATGGACCCGTTGCCGCTGTATATCGTGTTGCTCGCCGGCCTGCCGCTGGTGCTGCCCTCGCTGCTGCGTCACACCTGGGCGGTGGTCGCGGTGTCGCTGGCGGTCTACCTGCTGGCGCCGCATCTGGGCTGGAACCTGGCAGCGATTGCCGACGGTGTGTGGTACTTCAACCCCGTGACCTGGCAGTTGCTGTTCGTGCTGGGCGGCGCGGCGGCCATTTACGCGCAACGCCCACGGCCACAGGACAACCGGCCGCTGCTGCGTCAGCCATTGTTTGTGGCGGCGGCGGCCTATGTGCTGGTCGCCGGCGTCATCACGATCGGCTGGCGCTGGCCCGACATACACGATGCGCTGATGCCGTCAGCCTTGAGCGACCTGCTGTATCCGATCAGCAAGACCGACCTGTCACCCGTGCGTCTGCTGCACTTCCTGGCCCTGGCCTACGTCACCGCCAAACTGTTGCCGGGGCGCGCCTGGACGCAAAACTGGCTGGCACAGCAGACCTGCCGGATGGGACGTTACTCGCTGGAAGTATTCTGCCTGGGCGTACTGTTGGCACCGTTGGCGGACATGATCAACGCCCTGGCTGGCGATGCCTTTGCCGTGCAGATTTTCACCGCGCTGATGGGGGCTGCACTGATGGCCGCGCTGGGGGCCTGGCTGGCGTTCAACAAACGCCTGAGCCAAGCGCCCCACGGGGCTACCGCCTGAAAAACAAAAAGCCCCGATCAAGGGGCTTTTTGTTAAGTAGCTTTCTGTTAAGTGGCTTTCTGTTAAGTGGCTATTGATTGAGTGCTCAGCGGTCAGGCTTGAGCGCGCACCCCGGCATTGCTCGGCTGCAACTTGAACACGTAGAACAGCACCGTCAGCAGCACCAGGAATACCGGGCCCACGTACAGCGCAACCCGCGTGTCCGGGAAATACGCCATCAGCCCCACCACCAGCACCAGGAATGCCAGCGCCAGGTACGAACTGACCGGGTACAGCCACATGCGATATTTCAGCGCTTTCTGTTCGGCCGGGCTCAGGCTCTTACGGAATTTGAGCTGGGCCAGCAGGATCATCAGCCAGGTCCAGATCGCGCCGAAGGTAGCGATGGAGGTCACCCACACAAAGACTTTTTCCGGAACCATGTAGTTGAGCAGCACGCCCAGCAACAGCACGAAGATCGACAGCAGCAGCGCCTTGCGCGGCACGCCGTTGCTTGAGGTGGTGGCGAAGGTGGCCGGGGCCTGGCCGTTCTGCGCCAGGCTGTAGAGCATGCGCCCGGTGCTGAAAATGCCGCCGTTGCACGACGACAGCGCGGCGGTAATCACCACGAAGTTGATGATGCCGGCGGCGGTCTTGATGCCCAGGCGCTCGAAGGTCATCACGAACGGGCTGCCCTGGGTGCCGATTTCGTTCCATGGGTAGATCGACAGAATCACGAACAGCGCGCCCACATAGAACAGCAGGATGCGCCAGAACACCGAGCCGATGGCACTGGGGATGGTCTTCTGCGGGTTCTTCGCTTCACCGGCGGTGAGGCCGATCATTTCCACGCCCAGGTACGCGAACATCACCATCTGCAGCGACATCAACACGCCTTGCACGCCGTTGGGCATAAAGCCGCCGTGGGCCCACAGGTTGGAGATACCCAGCGCCACCCCGTCGTTGCCGAAGCCGAACGCGATGATGCCGACGCCACCGATGACCATGGCAATGATCGTGACGATCTTGATCAGCGCGAACCAGAATTCGAACTCACCGAAGGCCTTGACCGCAATCAGGTTGATGGTGCCCATGCTGATCAGCGCCGCCAGGGCCCAGATCCAGCGCGGGGTGTCGGGGAACCACACGCCCATGTAGACGGCGACGGCGGTAATTTCCGCGACGCAGGTGACCAACCACAGGAACCAGTAATTCCAGCCGGTGAGGAAGCCCGCCAACGGGCCGAGGTAATCCTGGGCATAGCGGCTGAACGAACCGGCGACGGGGTTGTGCACCGCCATTTCGCCGAGCGCACGCATGATCACCAGAATGGCCAGGCCGCCGATGATGTAGGACAGCATGATCGCCGGGCCGGCCATTTCAATGGCCTTGGCCGAACCCAGGAACAGGCCGACACCGATACAGGCACCAAGGGCCATCAGGCGAATATGCCGTTCACCGAGTTCGCGTTTGAGCGGGCCGCCTTGAGCGGTCTCGCCATGGGGCAGTGGGTTGCCGACTGGCATAAGGGTACAACCTCATTTTGTTATTGGTTTGTCCGTCGAGTTTCCAGGGGCTGGCCGGTAAGCCTGCGCCCTGGTCGAAACCGGGCCGCCTCATGGACGGGCCCTTCTTGCCAGGCAAGATCAGCGGGGCATGCAGTATAAAAAGCTCGGACCAGGGTCTTTCACTATAAAAACCATCTAATTTAGGGGATGCGCCGGTCAACAGGGCATTTTACAGGAGCATATGACCTGCAACGGGCGACAAAACGTCGCGGCGCGCCTCCCTGGAAAATGCCTTTGTGCGGCGAGCGGGCCCGCCCTGCACATCAACGCAGCTGACCACAACACGCGCGCGTGCCACCCACACACAAATCCCTCACACCCCGCCCCCAGCGACTAAGCTTCAGGCAAGTCCGATCAATCTGCGTTAAGGATCAATCGACTATGGGCGCACTGTGGCAAACCGAATCGAGCAAGGCTGCGAAACTACACGGCAGTTCGGACCCAGCGCCTTTACCCAAAAATAAACCCAGGCCGCGCTATGTACGGCGCCTGTTCGGGTTGATCGGGTTGATGGCGCTGATTGCCCTGGGGTTTGCCGCCGCCAAAGAGATGCGCACCTCGCGCCTGCAGGCCCAGCAACTCAGCCGCCTGGCCCACGACCTCACCTATCAACTGCAGCCCGGCCCCAGCACGGCCATGGTTTATCCGGGCGCGGGCCCATTCGACCGGCGCCTGGGTTACAGCGACCTCAACACCTTCCTGCCGCGCCTGCTCAAGCGCGGGTATGTGATCCAGTCCCAGGTGCAGTTTTCCCCCGCGCTGATGAATTACGCCGAGCACGGCCTGTTCGTGCCTTACCCGGAAAAAATCCAGGCCGGCCTGACCCTCACCGACTGCCGCGCCTTGCCCCTGTACCAGTTCGAGTACCCACAGCAGTTGTACTCAAGTTTTGCCGCGATCCCGCCGTTGGTGGTCAACAGCCTGTTGTTCATCGAGAACCGCGACCTGCTCGACCCGGCACAGCCGCAGGCCAACCCGGCGGTGGACTGGCCGCGCTTTGCCAAGGCGGCCTGGTCACAAGCCGCGCGGGTACTGCACCTGCCCGGCCAGAGTGCCGGCGGCAGTACGTTGGCGACCCAGCTGGAAAAATACCGGCACTCGCCCGACGGCCTGACCTTGTCCGGCAGCGAGAAGCTGCGCCAGATGTTTTCCGCCGGCGTGCGGGCTTATCAGGCCGGGCCGGACACGTTGGTCGCGCGCCAGAACATCGTGCGCGACTACCTCAACAGCGTGCCGCTGTCCGCCGTGCCCGGGCATGGTGAAGTGCATGGCCTGGCTGAGGGGTTGCGCGTGTGGTACGGCGCCGACTTCAAGCAAGTCAATCAGGCCCTGAGCGGCAGCGAAACGGATGCGCCCCACCTGGCGCAACGTGGCCTGGCCCTGCGTCAGGTGTTGTCGCTGATGATCGCCCAGCGCCGCCCTTCGCATTACCTGGCCAATGGTCGCGCGGAGCTTGCCCAACTCACCGACAGCCATTTGCGCTTGTTGGGGCAGAGCGCGGTGATCGACTCGGCACTGCTCAACGCGGCCCTCGCCTCGCACGTCACGTATCGTGACTGGCAGCAACAGCCGACGCTCCAACCCATCGATACCAACAAAGGCATCAGCGTGGCCCGCAGCCGCGTCGCCGCCCTGCTTAACCGGCCGCTGTACGACCTCGACCGCCTGGACCTTTCGGCCACCAGCACCTTGCAAGCCGAGTTGCAAACTCAAGCCACCGACTACCTCAAGCAGCTGGCCGACCCTGTCTTCGCGGGCAGCATGGGCCTGCTCGGCGAGCGCCTGCTCACGCCCGCCAGCACGCCGCAAGTGCGCTACAGCTTCACCCTGTTCGAATTGACGCCGGATGGCTCGCGGGTGCGCGTGCAAACCGACAATACCGACCAGCCCTTCGACATCAATGAAGGCAGCAAACTGGAACTGGGCTCCACCGCCAAATTGCGCGTGCTCACCACTTACCTGCAGATCATCAGCGAACTGCATGATCGCTACGGCACGCTAACGCCGGCCGCACTGAAAAAAGTCGACATCGCCGACCAGGACCGCATCAGCCGTTGGGCCGTCGACTACCTGATTCAGACGCCGGATAAATCCCTTGCCCACCTGCTCGATGCCGCCCTCGACCGCACGTATTCGGCCAGCCCCAACGAAGGTTTTTTTACCGGCGGCGGCCTGCATCACTTCCACAACTTTCGCAATGAAGACAACGGCCGCAGCCCGTCGCTGCGTGACGCGCTGCGCGAGTCGATCAACCTGCCGTTCATTCGCCTGATGCGTGACCTTGAGCGTTACGTCACCTATGCCGGCCCCAATAACAGCGCGCAGTTGCTCAAGGATGACGACGACCCACGTCGCCAGGAGTACCTGGCCAAATTTGCTGACCGCGAAGGCACCACCTTCCTGCTCAAGTTCTGGAAGAAGTACCAGAAAAAAGACACCCAGGCGCGCCTGGAAACCTTTCTCGACGGCCTGCACCCAACGGCTATCCGCCTGGCCGCCGTCCACCGCTACCTGTTTCCCGAAGCCAACCAGGACACCTTCAACCGCTTTGTGCGCTCACACCTGGTGAGCGCCAAAACCAGCGAAAAACTCACCGACGAGCGTTTGCAGCGCCTCTACAAAGACTACGGCCCCGGCACCTATGATTTGCCCGACCAGGGCTACATCGCCAAGGTGCACCCGCTGGACCTGTGGTTACTTGGCTACCTGCTCAACCACGCCGACGCGTCCTTGGCCGAGGTGGTCAAGGCCAGCCAGTTCGAGCGCCAGGAGGTGTACAGCTGGCTGTTCAAGAGCCGCCATCAACGTGCGCGCGACAGCCGCATCCGCACCATGCTGGAGATCGAAGCCTTTCTGGATATTCATCAGCGTTGGCAGGCGGTGGGCTACCCCTTCGACCATCTGGTGCCCTCGCTCGCCACCGCGATTGGCAGCTCTGGCGATCGCCCCGCCGCGCTCGCTGAACTGATGGGCATCATCCTTAACGACGGGGTGCGCGGCAAAGTGCTGCGCATCGACAGCCTGCATTTTGCCGACGACACCCCCTATGAAACCCGCGTGGTCAACAACCCTGAGCCAGGCAAACGGGTGATGCCGTCCGAGGTTGCCACCGCGTTGCGCGGGGCGTTGTCGCAAGTCGTGGATGCAGGCACGGCCAAGCGTGTGTCGGGCAGTTTCAAATTGGCCGACGGCACGCCGCTGGCCATGGGCGGCAAAACCGGCACCGGCGACAACCGCATCGAAGCAATCGGCGCCGGTGGGCGGGTGATCAGTTCCAAAGCGATCAACCGCACCGCGACCTTTGTGTTCTATATCGGTGATCGGCACTTCGGCACGCTGACGGCGTTTGTACCAGGCAGCTCAGCGCAAAACTTCAAATTCACCTCCGCGCTGCCCGTGCAGGTACTCAAGGGCATGGCGCCGATTTTGCTGCCGTACCTGCAGCCGGGCAGCCAGACCCTGTGTCGATAGGCCGCTTTCGCGCACAGGCTGTCGGTGTCATGGCACGCCCATCACCAGCACGCCAGTGCCGGTGACGGCACCTGGGGTTGGCAGCGATCCCGCTCGCCGCACCAGCGTAAACGTCACATCGTCGCCGCCCGTGCTGTTGGTGATGTTGGTTCGGAACGCGCCACCGACTTGAACCGCTGCGCCGTTGCGCAGCATTGCGGTGCCCACGTCCGGGTTAGTCATCACGAGCAGGCGCGGGTCGAACGACGACGGGGTGCCTTTGTAGGTGATGGTGATCGGGGTGGTAATCCCACCGTCCGGGCAGGAGTACGTGAGCCTGCGGTCGCTGCGGACGGTGGTGGTCAACGGATCGGTGCCGATTGCCCTTTGGTTCACCGTACCGAAGTTGATCTCGATCGGGTTGTTATTGTTGATCGTGCACGTTGACGGGGTGAGGCCGAAGTTATTCGCGGCGGAGTACGTCAGTATGAGCCGCGTATTCGTCAGGTTGTAATTATTGGTCTGGCGCAGATTTAACGTACCCAATACGTCCCCTACTCGAATGTCGATCGGGTTGCTCGGATCGTTGCGTAACAAAATATAGGGGGTTGCTTCGATGGGGTATCCGACACCGTTGTTGGGCATGCTCGCTAGCCGGATACCAAACGGAACCGGGGTGTTATAGAAGCTCCCGTTAATGCGTAAGCCGGTGCCTTGATTGTTGAATTTTGGGCCGGGTACCCAAGGGTTTCCGGCTTGCACCGCGGTTCCCCAATAGTCGGTATATTGAGGAGCGCCTGGCTGACCGAGAGAGAATCGACATTGCAGCGACGCCCCCTCCAGGAGCAGCCGGGTTCTGTCCGAACCCACGCGGACCGTAACGGGCACATGCAGATTTATCGTTTGGCCGTGACCGACGGATTGCCACCCTCCGCCATTCACACGGCAATCAGCGGCGTGCGCGTTCGTCGTCATACCTATCAGGCCAAGAAGCACCACGGCTACATAGCATCGTTTCATTTATGGCACTCCCATCACGAGCACACCGCTGCCAGTGACGGCCCCCGTGGTCGGCAGCGACCCCGCTCGCCGCACCAGAGTAAACGTCACATCGTCGCCGCCCGTGCTGTTGGTGATGTTGGTTCGGAACGCGCCACCGACTTGAACCGCTGCGCCGTTGCGCAGCATTGCGGTGCCCACGTCCGGGTTGGTCATCACCAAAAGGCGCGTGTCGAACGCCGACGGGCTGCCTTTGTAGGTGATGGTGATCGGCGTAGTAATCCCGCCGTCCGGGCACGAGTACGCGAGCCTGCGGTCGCTGCGGATGGTGGTGGTCAACGGATCGGTGCCGATTGCCCTTTGGTGCACGGTGCCGAAGTTGATCTCGAGCGGGTTGTTATTGTTGATCGTGCACGTTGACGGGGTGAGGCCGAAGTTATTCGCGGCGGAGTACGTCAGTATTAGCCGCGTATTCGTCAGGTTGTAATTATTGGTTTGGTGGAGATTTAACGTACCCAATACGTCCCCTATTCGAATGTCGATCGGGTTGCTCGGATCGTTGCGTAACAAAATATAGGGGGTTGCTTCGATGGGGTATCCGACACCGTTGTTGGGCATGCTCGCCAGCCGGATACCAAACGGAACCGGGGTGTTATAGAAGCTCCCGTTAATGCGTAAGCCGGTGCCTTGATTGTTGAATTTTGGGCCGGGTACCCAAGGGTTTCCGGCTTGCACCGCGGTTCCCCAATAGTCGGTATATTGAGGAGCGCCTGGCTGACCGAGAGAGAATCGACATTGCAGCGACGCCCCCTCCAGGAGCAGCCGGGTTCTGTCCGAACCCACGCGGACCGTAACGGGCACATGCAGATTTATCGTTTGGCCGTGACCGACGGATTGCCACCCTCCGCCATTCACACGGCAATCAGCGGCGTGCGCGTTCGTCGTCATACCTATCAGGCCAAGAAGCACCACGGCTACATAGCATCGTTTCATTTATGGCACTCCCATCACGAGCACACCGCTGCCAGTGACGGCCCCCGTGGTCGGCAGCGACCCCGCTCGCCGAACCAGAGCAAACGTCACATCGTCGCCGCCGGTGCTGTTGTTAATATTGGTGCGGAACGAGCCACCGACTTGAACCGCCGCGCCCCCACGCACCAGCGCTGTGCCCACGTCCGGGTTGGTCATCACCAAAAGGCGTGTGTCGAACGCCGACGGGCTGCCTTTGTAGGTGATGGTGATCGGCGTAGTAATCCCGCCGTCCGGGCATGAGTACGCGAGCCTGCGATCGCTGCGGATGGTGGTGGTCAACGGATCGGTGCCGATCGCCCTTTGGTGCACGGTGCCGAAGTTGATCTCGAGCGGGTTGTTATTGTTGATGGTGCAGGTGGACGGGGACACAGTGAAATTGTTGTTGGCGATGTAAGTGACCAAGAGCTGTGTGGAGCCCGTCCCGCCATTATTCGTCTGGGTCATACGCAATAGCCCGAGATTGTCCCCAATTCGAACGTCGATCGGATTCCCTGGGCTGTTACGCATCAAAATATAAGGGGTTACATCAATCGGATACCCTATTGCGTTATCGGGCATGGTGGCTACCCGGATCCCAGTGGGAACCGGGGTGTTCATGTTCGTCCCATTGACTCGCAAGCCCGTGCCTTCCGAGACGAACTTGGGGCCCGGTGTCCAAGGCGTGCCCGCTAAATTGCCCGTTGCCCAGTAGTCCTCACTCACCGATGGAGTCCAAGGGCCTGGCGTGTAGCGACATTCAAGCCTCGCCCCTTCGAGGAAAACCCGGTTTTGGCTGGTATCCAATCGGACATTGACGGGAACTTGCAGGTTTAAATTTCCGCCCCCGACCGTTGTCCACCCTGCACCATTCACACGGCAATCAACTGCCCTTACGGCCGGTGTAATACCCATAAAAACGAGAAGCACAATGGCTGTATATAGTCGTTTCATTTTGATCTCTCGTTACTCTTCTGCGCAGGCGCCGCCCCCGGGACGTTCCCGTACATAAGGTGGCTGCGCAGAAGAGAGTTGAGGTTTGAAGGAGGCGTTTTTTCAGCCTCCGAATAACCGCTCATCTTCACGGGTAGTCGAGCGTAAACGTCGAGGTCACGGTGTACGCTCCAGGCCCGATGGTCTGGTCCCGGATGGCTTGAGGCTCGCCCTTCACGTAGGCCTTGAGCTCAATCACATTGTTGCCATCCACCAAGCGCTGCTCGTCACTCACGGCGTTGATGGGCAACGGCTTGTCGCTCAGGGTCTCGATGCCAACGCCGATGCCCGTGGCGCCACTGCCACCGTCCAGTGCGAACAACCCGGGCAGCGCCGCGCTTTCCGTGCCGCCAAACGAGATGGTCACCGTGTTGCCAATCGTGGTGTCACAGTCTTCCAGGTGCAGTTCGAACCTGCGCCCCTGTGAGCGCGTGTTGATGTAGAGGTGCTTGCTGGTCACGTCCCAGAGTTCCATTTTGATCGCCTCGTCCCCCGGACGAATCGTGCAGGCTTCTTCCACCAGGTTGCCCTTGAAACTCAGGTTGTCAGCGGCATACGCCTCGGGGAGCAGGCCGAACACCAGCAGTACGGCCAGCCCTGCACCGGGCCAGGCCCTGTGAACCATTTGATCTCGCATAGACTCGACTCCTACTCGTATTCGGCCAACAGCGTGGCCACCGCCGTAAACCGCGCGGGCGTCAGCACGGCACCCAGCCGTTGGACGGGCACGGCTTCCAAGACGGGCGGTGACGACAGGTTGATATCCAGTGGCGTGTTAAGCGCAAACGGCAGGTTGTTCTGGAACAGCCGGATGCCCAGCTCCGGCACGCTGGTCTGCACCGCCGAGCCGTCAAACGCCGTGGCGGTGCCGTTGACACTCAGCTTCAATTCCCACGGCAGCGTGTCGGCGCCACAGGTGATGGTGTAGCCGACGCCCTTGCGGTACTTCACGCCATCGACGCGCTTGACCCCGACGTCGCCAAAGTCGACCTCAATGGTGTTGCCCGCATCAATCGTGCAGGGCGGCGGCTCGTTCAGCGTGCCGCTGAACGTGAGGTTGGCCGACGCACCGCTGCACAGGCCGATGGAACACAAGGCGAGCAATGCTCGCTGCTGCCAAAAGGTCATGGGGCGTTTCTCTTTATGGGTAAACGTCTTCATTGGTAATCGACCACAAGGGTGGCGGCCGCATCGAAGACGCCTCCTGTCAGGCGGCTGCCCGCACGTTTGACTGGCACCGCCTGCACGACCGGGAAGTTCGGGTGGGTAAAATTCACCGCCGTATTCAGCGGCCAGTCGGCCCCATTGATGAACAGCTTGACCCCAAGGTCCGCCTTGCGGGTCAAGAGCACGTCAGGATCAAACGCCGCCGCTGTGCCCTTGAGTTCCAGTTTCATCGCGTTGCTGAACGGCGAATCACAGACGACGGTGTAAGGCACCTCTCGACGGTAATTCACCCCATCCACCCGCGACGTCAGCAGGTCATTGCCGAACGGCACATCCAGTGTGCTGCCGCCGTTGATCACACACGGTGGCGGCGCGATGATCGTCGCGCGGATGGTCAGGTTGGTATCGGCCTGCACCACCTGGCCGGCGGCCCACAGCAGGCCGCCACCGATAAGCATGGCCCACGGGCCGGTTGGCTTAGCCATAGTTCTGCCCTCACTCATAGTTGAGCCTGAAATCCACCACGGCCTTGAATGCCCCGCTGCTCAACGGCGCAGACGTACGCGTGGGCTGGACATTCCAGGTCTGGGTGTCTTTGCCCAACGTCAAAAATAACGGTTGGCCCCTTGAGCCCAGCTGTACATCGCGCCCCAGGTCGTCGGTCAAGCGCAGGCCCATGCCGGTGATGCCTTGTACTTTGACCAGGCGTGGATCGTCAGCATCGGCAGGCGCCATGAACGCGACCGACAGCACGGGCTGAAAAGCACTCCAGGTCAGGTTGCCCGTGCGTTCGTTGCGAATGCTGCCGGCGGTGCGGTTGCAATCGCTGAAACGCAGCTGAAACGCCACGGACGTCGCCTGGTCACCCGGCCGTTGCAACTGGCTGGTGGTGACGGCGCCCAACTCAACGGTTTGATGCAGTGATGTCATCTCCAGGCTGCAAGGGGTTTCATGCAGGGTCCCGAGTACGTTGAGCATGCCGTTCATGCCCTCCACATCCTCGCCGTCCTCGGCGGCGTATGCGCTTCCCATAAAGGCCAGTAGCAGGCCGCCCAAGACCTTCACGTTGTGCGAATTCATGGTTTTCTCCGGCAGCCAGCATTACTGGGTAGACGCTGACGCTTGCACATTCACCTGGCACGTTGAGCCTGTGCAGGTGAAGGGCATCAGCGGGCGTCCGCCGTAATCATTCACGTAGGCCAGGTAAGGCGTGTTGCCAAGTTCCCGGGCGGTTGGCCCCAGGGCCAGCGTGCCTTTGGGCGGTACCATCACCGGTACAAACCCGGCCACGGTTTTGCCGTCCTTGCTGCTGCGCGCATCCACCAGGGTCACGTAGTAAGGCGTCGGGTTGTTGACCTGGTAACGGTCGCCGTCGCGGGTCAGCGTCAGCTTTTCCTGCCAGGGGGTGGACAGGTCTTGCTGGCTTGGCGTAATCGCCTGCGGGCGGTAGAACAATTTGATTCGGGTTTGCAGGGCAATCTGCAGGGTGTTGGACTTGTCACTGCGCGGCGGAATCTCCCGCAGGTTGAAGTAGTAGACCGTCTCTCGATCCTGCGGCAACGACTTGGCTGCCGGCAGCGCCTGGACTTTGACCTGGCTTTGCTTGCCCGGCTCCAGGCGTTGCACCGGCGGCAGTACGATCAGGGGCGAATTGATTTTTTTACCGTCTTCATCTTCGATCCAACCCTGGGCCAGGTACGGCAACTGGGTGTTGTTATTGGTGATGTTGACGCTGGTTGCATCCTTGCCACCATCAAAAATCACTCGGGTGCGGTCCAGGCCGACAGCGGCGTTGACACTCTGGCTCAAGCCGAGCGCCAGCAACGCGAAGGTCGGTAAGGTAAGGCGTGTCGTGAGCATCATGAGGATGGGTTCTCCATAGGGGTGCGCTGGCCGGTCAGTGCTTCAGGCTCGGGCAGGGCTTGATCAGTGGCGGCTACCATTTGGCAGCGCAGTTTCAGGGCATGGGTCAGGCTATCTGGCGGCAACACCGTGGGCAGCGTGAAGATGCACCGCGCATCGCCGCCCCAACTGACACTCATCTGCCCGCCCGGCTGAATGCCGCTCAGGTAGACGCTGCCGCCGTCATTCACAATGCCGGTGTCTTGTTGTTTGAGGTTCTGCACCGTCGCGCCAAACGGCGGTGACGTGCCATCGGGCAGCCGCAGTTCAGCCATGGCTTTCTCGCCGGCAACCACGTCCAGCGCGCGATAACCGATGGCGCCTTCGGTGAGCGTCAGCTGCGTCATCGATTGCGTGGCTTCGACATTGCTCGGCAATTTCTCCAGATCAACGCTGGCTGCCGTGCGCTGGTAGCTGCTGATATCGGAGATCACCGCTTTGCCGAAGGCGTTGCTGCGCGTAGGGGTGCCATAACCGCGTACCGGCACATCGGCCACACCTGCGGTGTCGACCATCAGGCGGGTGCCGCCGGTGCTGCTGGTTCGATGCAGTGCGCCACCGTAAGGCGTGAGCGTGCCACCGCCGCGAACCGTCGCACCGAGGGTCCGGCCATTCCCCTGTTGCGTACTGACGCTGACGTCGATGTCGGCCTGGTCACCGATATGGCTGAGGTAACCACTGGCGGATTTGTCACTTGCACTGAGCTGGTAGCTATTACGCTCATCAAAGCGATCGGCGTAGCGCGTTGAAAAGGTGTTTTCGCCTGCGGCCCTGTTAGCATCCATCGACAAGGTGCCGGTGCGCCCCAACGGTAAACTCACCGTCAGCGCCAAGCCGTTATCTTTGTAGCTGTATTCCTGAGTGCGGTAGGCATTCAGTGACAAGCTCATGTTCTTGACGCTGCCCACATTGAAGTAGCGGGACACTGTCAGGTTCCAACGCTGGGTGTCCGGCCGGTCCCAATACGTCTGTTTGTTGTAGCTTGCGTAGACGGTGGTGCCCATATCACGAAACTGTTTGTTCACCGTCACCGTGTACAGGGCTTTATTGCCGCCGATCGGCCGCCAGTCCTCGCTGTACTCACCGTTCTCGTTGAAGCGCCCACGCCCGCCGAGTTCGCCGCTCAAACCGTAATGCCGGGCATCCAGGTACTCAGCCATACTCAAGTAGTTCTTGTCGGAAAACCGGTAACCGGCAAAGGTCACCTGGCTGTCGTACTGTTCAAAGTTCTTGGAGTATTGAAGGCGATAGGATTTACCCGACAGTGACTCGTTCCACACATTGGCATGGGATTGGGTAACGTCCAGCGAGACAGCCCCGAACGCCAACAGGTCACGCCCCGCACCGACCGTGAGCGCGCGGTAGTTGTTGTCGGTCATGCCGCCGCCAAACAGCGACCAGCCGTTGCTGATGCCCCAGGAGAACTCGCCGGTGCCGAACGCGTTGCCTTCGGCGCCGTACTGCAGATTGGTCGGGCGCCCTGTCGCGACCTTGTAGCGAACCTGCCCGGGGCGCGTCAGGTAGGGAACGCCTGCCGTGTCCATCTGGAAGGTGTGCACCGAACCGTCTTGCTCTTCAACGCGCACGTCGATCTTGCCGGTCACGGCGTCGTTGAGGTCCTGGATGCGAAACGGGCCTGCCGCCACCAGGGTTTCATGCAGTACACGCCCCTGCTGGCTGATAACGACTTTTGCATTAGTCTTGGCCACCCCGACCACTTCCGGGGCATAACCACGCAAGTTGGGCGGCAGTTGGCTTTCATCCGAATTGAGCGCCACGCCGGTAAAGCGAAAGCTATCAAACAGGTCGGAGTACAGGTAGTTTTCGCCCACCAGCAAGCGCGCTCTCAGCGCTGGAATGGCGCGATATGCGTAGTAGCGGCTCCACTCTATCTGGCGATCACCCGCCGGCCCTTCACGGCCTTTTTCCACACGCCCCTGCCAATCCGCACGCAGGCGCCAGGCCCCGGCATTGGCCCCGACGGTGCCATTGCCACTGAGGTTATTGCGGGTGCGCTCGTTCTTTTGGTAATTCGATTGCGCCGTCAGGTTGTAGTCCAGCAACAACCCCGGCACGCCTTCATCCCAACGCGAGGGCGGGTCCCAATTGATCGCGTTGTACTCAAGGTAGGCTTGGGGCAGGTTGATGTTCAGGGTGGACGTCGCCAGGTCACCACTGACTTCCATGCCCGGCAAACTTTGAATGTCCAGGCACTGCCCGCCCTTCCACCATTTAAGTGTGGCGGCACCGGACTCTTTCAGGCCCAACTGTTCCACCAGTTCCGCTGACAAACAGGCTTGACTGCCTTTCGGGTCGTCATCAGGGTGATAGAACGCTATTGAATGTTCAGCCATAGACTGGCTATTGATCTGTACCACCATCGAGTAAGTGCCGGGCAGGATAAAACCGCTGCGCGCAAACCGAGACAAATCAATATTAGAGCGATCGACAAGATCAAGAACATCGGTATTAAACTCGATATCAGCGGCGCCCATTGCTGTGCCTGCCAGTGACATCAACCCGCCAACGATACTCGGACGAAGTGTATTTTTGACCTTCAACGTATTTAACATTAAAGCAACCCGTGTTCAAAAGTATTCCAACTTGAACCGCACTGCGGCACCGTGGGCACCCGTCACCAATGGCAGTCCATTACCGACCAGGCGAAGCGTGTAATGAAGTGTCATGTCGCCATTGGCCAGAGGCATTAACGCCATCGGTACACCGGGAACGCTCTCCTGACCGGCCGCATCCTGAATGTGCAGGGCCACCCCCTGCGAACCGCCAAAGACCGCAAAGGACATCCCGCCTCGGTCGCGAGGCCCGTCAAACGTGACGCGCAGGTGTTCCCAATCAGGCAGGTTTACACCGGGGCGATTCGGGTCGGGGCGAGTCAGGGAGCAATTGACCAGGCGTAACTGGAACGGCTGCACAGCGCCGACGGCGTTGCGCAAAAGCCGGCCTATCGGTTCAGGAGGCATTTCGATGGTTTGATTGACGCTGGCCAGCTCCAACCCACAGGCGGAGTCAACGATCTCTCCACCCAGCGTGACGACCCCTTCGCCCTGCGACGCCGTGCGTGCAGCCACATCAGGGCTGAGGAGCATCATCAATGAAGAGGCAATAGCGACAGTTATGAGTGTCTTCACCTATTTATCTCCGGTCAGCGTCCCCCGCCACCCTTGGGTGGCGGGGGGAAACTTACTGATAAGCCAAGGTGAAGTTGGTGACCGCGCTGAAATCGCCAGGGATGATGTCGGCGGTAGCGGCGCCTTGCACATAGGCACCAAACTCCAGCGTGTTGTTGCCCGTGGTAATCGCTTGCGGCGTGGTAGGTGTGCCCAGCTCAATGACTTTGCCGCCATGGGTCATCATGATGCCGATGCCGCCAGCCCCACCGACGGTGCCGATCGCACCCGGCACAGCGTCGGATGGCGACGCGGTGAAGGAGGTGGTCACGGTTTTGTCGGTGAGGCCGGTCAGGTCGCAGCCTTCCAGCTCAATCTTCACACTGCGGGCTTCAGACTTGCCGCCAGCTTGCAGTTGATGCTTGGCGATCGCGCCAAGGCGGACGGTCTGGTCTACGGATTCAGGCTTGATAGAGCACGCACCCGAGTGGACCGACCCCAAGAAGGTAATGGTGCCATCCGACGCGTTAGCCACAGACATCGAACCCATCAACAGACCGACAGACAACAGCGCAGTTTTCATCTTAGTTTTCATTTGCAAACATCCAAATAAGAGTAATGACTCATCAAATAAATCCTGCCGCAGTCCTGCGTAGGAATTGCACAGCTTTCCAATAACTTGTATTGCAAATCAGTGTTCGCTCAAAGCCAGGCCAGTGTGCATTTCAAGTTTGAAAGAGTAAGCCGTCTGTTTCCCTGAATCGCGTAGCCTTGCAATACCAAGACACATCAGAAAATTATGGCCATTTGCCAAAACTTTAAAAACAGCTGTAAGACGCGGACTACGTCAGGACTAATGAGAATGCTTTACAACTTAACAAGTCTGTAAGAAGTGGATTACATCAACTAACATAAGCGCGCTGTGACGCGGGCATGGCAACTAACAGGTTTCACAATGAGGGCGCGACGAACAACCGTCTGTCGGGCGGCTTTGCGCAGGCCGTAAGATATATCTTAAGTTATATCTAGAAACACACAGAGGTTCCTGCCATGCGAGACCATTCCCACCAGCGTGACGGCTTTGACCCACGCGCCAGCCGCGGTCGCGGCCCCCGGGTGTTTGCACCCGGCGATTTGAAACTGCTGCTGCCAGCGTTGATCGCCGAGCAGCCCTGCCACGGCTACGACCTGATCCGCCAAATCGAAAGCCTGTTCGACGGCGCCTATACCCCAAGCCCCGGCGTGATTTACCCGACCCTGACCTTTCTGGAAGAAAGCGATCTGATCCAGGGCGACGCCGATGGCGGAAAAAAACGCTACACAATTACCGACGCCGGTCGTCTCTTCCTTAGCGAACAAGCCGTTGCGCTGGACGGTGTGCGCATGCGCATCGACGTCAGCAAACGCGCGTTACGCGGCCACGACCGCCCACCGGAAATTCACGAGGCGGTACACAACCTGCGTCACGCCTTGCATTCGCACCACGGGCGCTGGAGCCCGGAAGAAATCGTGCGTGTCGCGGCGCTGCTCAACCGCACCGCTCAAGCCATTGCCGACGGGAAAGACCAATGAATACGCAAGCTATCCACCGCGTCACCCACGAAATCAAACGTCGTCGCCTGCACGTGCTGCGGGTAGTCGATATCACCCCACGCATGCGCCGCATCACCTTGGGCGGGCCGGAACTGGCGGGCTTTGTCAGCCTGGGCAGCGACGACCACATCAAACTGCTGTTCCCGCAGAACGCCGCCGAACAGGCCGCGCTGGAAAGCCCGACCTTCACTATCAAGGGCGACGGCCCGCAACCGGCCATGCGCGACTACACACCGCGTCGCTTCGACCTGAGCATCGGCGAGTTGGATATCGACTTCGTGCTGCACGGCGACGGCCCTGCCTCCACGTGGGCCGAGCAGGCGCAGGTCGGCCAACACCTGTACATCGGCGGGCCACGCGGTTCGATGATCGTGCCGGATATCTTCGACAGCTACCTGCTGATCGGCGATGAAACCGCCCTGCCCGCCATCGCGCGCCGCCTGGAGGAGTTACCGGCGGGCCGTAAAGTGCTGGCGGTGATTGAAATCGCCGATGCGGCGGAACAGCAAACACTGAACAGTGCTGCCGATGTGGAGGTGATATGGGTGGTGCGCGGCCAGGATGACCTGCTCGACACCGTGCGCTCACTGACGCTGCCGAGCGGCTCGCTTTACAGCTTCGTGGCGACCGAAACCAAGCTGTCGCGCCTGGTGCGGCGAGTGCTGCTGGACACGCACAAGGTCAATGAAGAGTATCTCAAAGCTGTGGGTTACTGGCGCGCCGAAGGCAGCACAGAAGACTGAGCCGGACACAACTCAATTGTGGGAGCGGGCTGGCTGGCGAAAACGGTGGCTCAGTGTCAGATGCATTGACTGACCGTCCGCTTTCGCGAGCAAGCCCGCTCCCACCTTTATTCTCGGGGTGGCTTTAAGCATTTATCCAGCCCCACCACGGCCACCGCAATCAGCACAAACCCCGCCAGGAGCCCCCCGGCATTCACAAACACCTGTGGATAACCGAGGGTGGCCACATCAATGAACGGGTACTGATATTGCCCGAGCAAATGCCCGCGCAGGAGCACATAAGCGAAGTACACCAGCGGGTAGATCACCCAGGCGCCGATGTGTTTGAAACGCAAGCGACCCTTCGGTACACAGCGCCACCAGTAGATTAAAAACAGCACCGGCATCACGTCGTGCAGCAATTCGTCGGCGATAAATTGAAAGCCCGTCGGGCTCCATAAATGCCGCAACAGCAGGTTGTAGGCCAGGCTGACCACGACGATGCTCGCGGCAACCCCACTGGTAACCGCCGGCGTCAGGAACCACCGTTTGGCTGTGGAATCGCGACTGACCAGCGCATAGCTCAACACCACCACGACCAAGGTGTTGGTGAGCACGGTGAAGAAACTGAAAAAGTTGATCAGCCCGCCCAACAGGCTGGCGTCGGTCGACCAGCGCGAATAGAAAATCAGGTATTGCTGAATCGCCAGCCCCACCCAGCCGGCCAGTGCCGCGACCGCGACAAAGCGTTTCATCGGCTCAGTCCAGCGGGCGTTTGGTACGCATCAGCTTGACGTACAAGCTTTCGACTTTCTCCCGCGCCCACGGGGTTTTGCGCAGGAACGTCAGGCTCGACTTGATGCTCGGGTCGCTCTTGAAGCAGCGGATATCGATGCGTTCGGCCAGACCACTCCATTCGTAATGTTCCACCAGGGTGGTGAGGACGTGCTGCAGGGTCACACCGTGGAGCGGGTCGTTGCTTGTCGCGGTCATGCCGGGCCTTTTGCAAAAAGAGGAAACACAGCCGCGCACCTTAGCCGACGGGGCGTACGGGTGGAAGCACCGCATTGAATATAGCCCCTGAAGAAAAGTTCCCCTTTTCAGCAAAAAAAGAGATGTTATATTGTAACGATACTTATCAAAAGTAACGCTTCCGATACCGTTTTAAGCCTTCTCTTTTTTGTGCCGTTTTGCCAAGGAATGTCCGATGTCCCTCTCCTCTCTGTGGCGCTTGACCCCGCTTGCCGCCGCCCTGCTGATCTGCTCTGAAGCCCACGCCCTTGAGCTGCAACCCCAAGTGATTACCGGCAACCCGCTGGGCAGTGAACAACTCGCCTCGCCCACCACCGTGCTGGAAGGCGATGACCTCACGCTGCAACAAAAAGGCAGCCTCGGCGAGACCCTGAACAAGCAGCCAGGTGTGTCGTCTTCGTACTTTGGCCCAGGCGCCAGCCGCCCGATCATTCGAGGCCAGGATGGCGACCGCATTCGCATTCTGCGCAACGGCGTGGGCGCACTGGACGCGTCGTCACTGTCCTATGACCATGCGGTGCCGTTGGACCCGGTCAACGTCGAGCGCATTGAAATCGTGCGAGGCCCGGCCGCGCTGTTGTATGGCGGCAGCGCGATTGGCGGCGTGGTCAACACGTTCGATAACCGCATCCCCACCGAAGCCATCGAAGGCATCCACGGTGCAGGTGAATTGCGCTATGGCGGCGCCGACACCACC
Source organism: Pseudomonas fluorescens (assembly GCF_900215245.1). Lineage (GTDB taxonomy): Bacteria > Pseudomonadota > Gammaproteobacteria > Pseudomonadales > Pseudomonadaceae > Aquipseudomonas > Aquipseudomonas fluorescens. The sequence goes on along the minus strand of NZ_LT907842.1, from coordinate 3,573,298 downwards.
CGCAGCAGCGCCGGCAAACTGGAAGCCGGCAACGGCACCTTCGCGCTGCATCTGGACGCCAATGCGCGGCAATTCAACGACCTCAAAATCCCCGGTCAGGCCCGCAGCCGCCATGCCCCGCAAACCGAAGACGGGCCTGGCAAGAATGGCCGCCTGGGCAACAGCGACGGGCGCCAGGACGGCGGCGCGCTGGGCGGTTCCTACACCTGGGACGACGGTTATGCCGGGCTGTCCTACAGCAACTACGACGCCAACTACGGCTCACCCGCCGAACAGGACGTGCGCATCCGCATGAAGCAGGATCACTACGCCTTTGCGTCCGAGATCCGCAACCTGCAAGGCCCGTTTACCTCGGTAAAACTCGACGCGGGCTACACCGATTACGAGCACCGCGAAATCGAAGGCGGCGAAACCGGCACGATCTTCAAGAACAAGGGTTATGAGGCGCGCGTTGAAGCCCGCCACCAACCGCTGGGCCCGTTCGATGGCGTGGTGGGCGCACAAGTGACCCGTAACGAGTTCTCGGCACTGGGCGAAGAAGCCTTCGTGCCACAGACCGACACCAACGCCGGCGCGCTGTTCATCCTCGAAGAAATGCAGGCCACCGAGCGCCTGAAGCTCAGCCTCGGCGGGCGCCTGGAACACACCAACATCGACCCGAACGCCAAGGGCAATGCGCGCTTTGCCGGCGCCGACCACGCCAATGACTTCACCGCCGGCAGCCTGTCGTCCGGCGCGGTCTACACCCTTACGCCGATCTGGTCCCTGGCCGCAACCCTGGGCTACACCGAACGCGCGCCGACCTTTTACGAGCTGTATGCCAACGGCGCCCACGTCGCGACCGGCACTTACGAGCTGGGCGACGCCAAGCTGAAGAAAGAAAAAGCCGTGTCCAGCGACCTGGCGTTGCGCTTTGACAACGGCACCCACAAGGGCAGCTTTGGCGTGTTTTACAGCCGCTTCTCCAATTACATCGGCTTGCTGGGCACAGGTCGTACGCTTAACGATGAAGGTGAAGAAGACGCGGCGGGCATTCCTGAGTACACATACTCCGGCGTACGCGCACGTTTCGCCGGCTTCGAGGCCCAGGATCACTGGAAACTCGGCGAAGGCGCCTACGGCAAATTCGCCCTGGAACTGTCGGGGGACTACACCCGCGCCACCAACCTCGACACGGGCGAAGCCTTGCCACGCATTGCGCCCCTGCGCTTGAACAGCGGGTTGCTGTGGGAATTCGACCGCTGGCAGGCGCGCATCAATGTGGAACACGCGGCCGGTCAAGGGCGAGTGCCGGATAACGAGCGTGGCACCGATGGCTACACCACGCTGGGCGCAAGCGCGGGTTATCGCTTCAATGTGGGTGGCAGCCAATGGCTGGCGTTCGTTAATGGCGAAAACCTGACCAACCAGACCGTGCGCTACGCCAGCTCGATTCTGCGCGATATCGCGCCGGCACCGGGCAGAAGCGTGCAGTTCGGGGTGCGTACCACCTTCTAAAAAACACCGAAAATCCCCAGTGGGAGGGGGCTTGCTCCCGATGACAGTGTGTCAGTCGACCTGTTCATGGCTGACCCACTGCTATCGGGAGCAAGCCCCCTCCCACATTTGTTTTGCAGCGACACTTAGTCACTGTTACCAAAACTGAAATGATGCATCTTGCGATTTGCGCTTTCTCTTGGCGCATCAGCGCTTTATCCTTGTCGGCAACAAACTGAAACGTTTCACGCCCGCGGTCGATCCCATCTTGCCGAATTTACCCTTCATCGAAGACAGCGCTGTCTTACACCGACCTGCGCCTGGGAATAAATCGCCCGCTTGTGGATAACCCTCTTATCCCCAGAAAAACTCGAATTAACGCTGAACCTAGCCCGCGCCAAATCGTCATCTACAGTGAAGCACGGGGTTACATAATTCCAACGTCACGGAGAAACACACTATGAGCACTGATGGTGCTTCAAGCCCAAGCCGCCTGCTGCCCAGGTTGCTAGGCGTCTTGCTGCTGATCATGGGGCTGGCCTTGCTGGCCGGCGGCGTCAAGCTGAGCATGCTCGGCGGGTCGCTGTACTACCTGCTGGCCGGTATCGGCATCGCCCTCACCGGCGTTTTGCTGCTGGCTACCCGCCGCGCTGCGCTGGGCCTGTACGCACTGGTGCTGTTCGCCAGTACCGTGTGGGCACTGTGGGAAGTCGGCCTGGATTGGTGGCAGCTGGTGCCACGTCTGGCCCTGCTGTTCGCGCTGGGCATCGTCTTGTTGCTGCCGTGGTTTCGCCGTCCGTTGCTGCGTGGTCAAGCCGCACCACTGGGCACGGGTGCGCTGAGCGTAGCCGTGGTGCTGGCCGGTGCTGCCGCCCTGGCCAGCCAATTCACCAACCCGGGTGAAATGGTCAAGACCGGCCAACTGGACCGTGACGCGGTGCCTGGCATTGCCAGCGCCGCACCGACCCAGGCCGATGGCGACTGGAACTCCTATGGCCGTTCGGCGTTCGGTGATCGTTACTCGCCCCTGGCGCAGATCACCCCGGAAAACGCCCACAAGCTGGTGCCGGCGTGGACCTTCCGTACCGGTGACATCCCTGGCCCAGGCGATCCCGGTGAAACCACCGCAGAAAACACCCCGCTGAAAGTCAACGGCATGCTCTATGTGTGCACGCCGCACAGCCAGGTGATTGCCCTGGACCCGGACACCGGCAAGGAAATCTGGCGTTTCGACCCGAAGATCAGCACCGAAGGTGCCGCGAACTTCAAAGGTTGGGCGCACATGACCTGCCGTGGCGTGTCGTATCACGATGACGCGGTATACGCTTCCGAGCAGAGCCCGACCGGCAGTGCCAGCGCTGCGCCGGTGAGTGCCGTCTGCCCGAAACGTATTTTCGTACCGACCGCCGATACCCGTCTGATCGCGCTGAACGCCGACACCGGCAAGATGTGCGAAGACTTCGGTGACAAAGGCCAGGTCGACCTGCGTGCCAATATCGGCAGCTTCGCCCCAGGCGGTTACTACTCCACGTCGCCACCGGCCGTAACCAAGAACCTGGTTGTGATCGGCGGTCACGTGACCGACAACGTCTCCACCGACGAGCCTAGCGGTGTCATCCGCGCGTTCGACGTGCACACCGGCAAGCTGGTGTGGAACTGGGACAGCGGCAACCCGGACGACACCACCCCGTTGGCCGAGGGCAAGACCTACACGCGCAACTCGCCGAACATGTGGTCCATGTTCAGCGTCGATGAAAAACTCGGCATGCTCTACCTGCCGATGGGCAACCAGATGCCTGACCAATACGGCGGCGACCGTACCGAAGATTCGGAAAAATACAGCGCCGGCCTGACGGCCCTGGACATCGACAGCGGCCATGTGAAGTGGACCTTCCAGTTCACTCACCACGACCTGTGGGACATGGACGTGGGCGGCCAGCCTAGCCTGATCGACATCAAGACCGCTGACGGCGTCAAGCAAGCGGTGATGGCGTCGACCAAGCAAGGCAGCATCTATGTGCTGGACCGCAGCAACGGCAAGCCGGTGGTGCCGATCAACGAAATCCCTGTACCGCAAGGCGCAGTGGCCGGCGATCACACCTCCCCGACCCAACCGAAGTCCGACCTGAACTTCATGCCGCCGCCGTTGAAAGAACGCGACATGTGGGGCGTGACGCCGTTCGACCAGATGCTGTGCCGGATCGATTTCAAATCGATGCGCTATGACGGTCCGTTCACTCCGCCATCGCTGCAAGGTTCGATCGTTTACCCGGGTAACTTCGGCGTGTTCGACTGGGGCGGCATTTCGGTTGACCCGGTGCGTCAGATTGCGTTCGTGAACCCGAGCTACATGGCGTTCAAATCGAAACTGATCCCGGCGGCCGACATTGCCAAGCAAGGTCCACGCGTCAGCGAGACCGAAGGCGTACAGCCAAACAAAGGCGCGCCATACGGCGTGATCCTCGAAGCCCTGCTGTCGCCTCTGGGCCTGCCGTGCCAGGCGCCGGCGTGGGGTTATGTGGCAGCGGTCGACCTGACCACCCACAAAACCATCTGGATGCACAAGAACGGCACCGTGCGCGACAGCTCGCCGGTTCCAATCCCACTGACCATGGGCGTGCCTAGCCTGGGTGGTACTTTCACCACCGCCGGTGGCGTGTCCTTCCTCAGCGGCACCCTCGACCAGTACCTGCGTGCTTATGACGTGAAAAACGGCAAGCAACTGTGGGAAGGCCGCCTGCCTGCAGGCGCGCAAACCACACCGATGACTTACACCGGCAAGGACGGCAAGCAGTACGTGCTGGTCATGGCCGGCGGTCACGGCTCGCTGGGCACCAAGCAGGGTGACTACGTGATGGCGTTCAAACTGCCGGATTAAGCATTACCGGTGGTAAAAACAAGGCGGCTACCTGATGGGTAGCCGCCTTTTTTGTACCTGCCGCGAGCGACCTGTGGGAGGGGGCTTGTTCCCGATGGCGGTGTACCCGTTGTCGATTCTTCCACTGACCCACCGCTTTCGGGAGCAAGCCCCCTCCCACCGGGTTCAGGTGGTGTGCTGGAGATCGGGTTTACAAGGCAACATGCTCACGCCGCATCCACCGTTCAAACGCCATGGCATTCAATGGCCGGCTGATCAGGTAACCCTGTGCGGTGTCGCACTTCCACTGTTTGAGCAGCATCAGGCTGGGCTCGAACTCCACCCCTTCCGCCACCACCTTGAGCCCCAGGTTGTGGCTCATTTCGATGGTTGACCGCACGATCACGCCATCGCCGCTGGTGCTGTCGAGGTTGCGGATGAAGGATTGGTCGATCTTCAATTCCTGCACCGGCAAGCGCTGCAATTGCGCGAGCGATGAATAGCCCGTGCCAAAGTCATCCACCGACAGGCTGATGCCGCAGCCGCGCAGTTGCTCCAGCACGCTGAGGGCCTGCTGCGGGTTGTGCATGATCGCGCTTTCAGTGATTTCGAAAATCAAGTGCTCGGCCGATACGTTGTAGTGCATCAACAAGGCGGTGACACGAATAGCCAGGTCGTCATCCGCCAAGTCGTCCACCGAGATATTCACCGACAGCTGCAGGTGCAAACCGCGTTGTGCCCACTCGGCCATTTGGCGAATAGCCTCCTCGATCGCCCACAGGGTCAAGGCGCCCATGCTGCCGGTGCGCTCGGCGAGGGGAATGAATTCGGTCGGTGACACTTGGCCAAGGGTCGGATGCTGCCAGCGCAACAGGGCTTCGGCCTGACGCACACGGCCGTCAACCAGATCGAGTTTAGGCTGGTAACAGAGGAACAATTCGCCCTCCACCACCGCGCGACGCAAGTCGCGAATCAGCGTGATCTGGCGCTGATGCGCCAGGTCGCGGTCCTGCTGGTAGATCTGCAAATACCCGGACAAGCTCGCCGCATCATGCCGGGCAATGGCGGCGCGGCTGATCAGTTCATCCACCTGCTGGCCGTCGGCCGGGTAAGCCGCGATGCCGATACTCACTTCATGGCGCACTTCATCATGGCCGATACGCTGGGGTTCGGTGAGCAGCCCATACAGGCGGTCGACACGCGCCACGGCGCAGTCGATATCAGTATTTTCCAACAACAGTAAAAATTCACTGCCGGCGATGCGCGCGGCGGTGTCGCTGGCCTGCAGGCTCATCGACAGGCATCGGCTGGCTTCGCGGAGCATTTCTTCGACGCCCTGCGGGCCGAAGCCTTCGTTGATCACCCGGTAGTTTTCAATCCCCAGGTACACCAACACCACCGGCCGCCGGGCACTGATCGCGCTGCCCAGGCGCTCCATGGCCAGGGCGCGATTGGGCAACCCGGTGAGCGGGTCATGCAGGGCGTTATGGGCCAATTGACGCTCGCGCACGGCAATTCCACTTTGCATGGCGTTGAATGCCCGGGCCAACACGCCGAACTCATCGTGGCTGCGCACCTGCACCGGCGTGTGGTAGTCACCGGCACCAATCCGTTCCGCCGCTTGCACCAGGGCGTTGAGCGGGCGTGACACGCGTCGCGCCAGGAACAACGCGCCCGCCAGCGACACGAGCAGTACCGCCAGGGCAATCCCCATAAACTGCTGGTCCAGCGGCGCAAAGGACTCCAGCGCATGGTCCAGCGGGCTTTGCAGCAACACGCGCACCTCGTCGCCCTCGCCGGTATTGGCCAGCGGCAGCACCTGGCTGAGCACCCGTTGCCCGTAAAACACAGTGATCCGCGCTGCAGGGTCCAGCGGCGCCTCGTGCATCATATGGATGATCGCAGCCTGATAGGCCTCAGGCTGGGTACTGAACAACTGGCCGACGCGGCCGTCCTGCACGCCGAGGAACGACAGCTCAAGGTTGCTCATGGAGCGCAGTTCGTTGGCGAACAGCTTGTCCATCGCAAAGCCCATGACCACGCGGGCAATAGGCAGCGGGTCGAGCACTTCATCCTGCACCAGCAAATACGGCTGGCCGTCCATGGCAACGATGAGCATCTGCAAGCCACTGCGCCGCGCATGACGCAACGCCTCGGCATAGGGAAACGGCTGACCGCCGGTCAGTTCCGGCAAGGTGCTGACCATCACCTTGCCATCCAGGCTCAACACGAATACTTCCGTTGAGTGGATGCCGGGGCCATGCCGACGCAGCGCAGCCCGAATCGATTCGGCCTGGCCTTCAATCACTGCGTGTTTGAACGGAGCATCGACGGTGAGCCAGTCCAGCCCGTATTGCAGACGGCGCCCGCGCAGCTCCAGCAAGCGCTCGAACACCTGGATACCGGTAGTGAGCTGGACTTGGGCCTGGTTTTCCACGGCGCGGGTGGTGGCGACCTTGACCGCGAAGTAAGTCGCCGCCACGACCACCAGTAGCAATAGCGCCAACACCGCGGCGATGCGGGTCTGGAAGGTGTGGCGCCACGTCGTTGCCGTGCCCTCCGGCAGGATTCGCCTCTCGGTGCCACTGCGTTGCTTGTTCATACGCATCCCTGGCGGCGGCTGGTCTGGCGTCAAAAAAATATCCAATTTTATTGGATATTTGGTTTAAGCAGATTAGCTGGGACTTGGGATAAGTACACTCAACAAACACTGGAACTTTTGCGTCACATTATTGACAGGCAGGCAACCACTGACCTAAGCGCTGCGCGCGCGCATGAAGTCCCCCCATCGGCGCACCAGGTAGTTGTGTTCATCCATCACTGAGTTCCACACCGCGATGTGCCCCATGCGTTGCTCATACGAGCCGCCATCCCGCACTTCACCGATGTCGATCAACGGCAAGCCATCGCTGCCCAGCAATTCTTCGCGTGCTGGCTTGCCGGCATACCAGTAATCCCACTCGGCGTGGCTCAAATGATCGCGCGTGCGCGCCGGGTTGCCGATGTAGTAACCCTGGCGCGCCATGACCGCCCCCGGCCAACCGGACAACCACCAATTCAGGTAAGCATACGCCGCATCCAGCACCGGCCCTTGGGCATGGCGCGACAACGACAACCCGCCAAACCAGGCGCGGTAGCCTTCGCGAGGCACCGCCAGCCGGTACTTGACCCCTGCCCGGTGCAGGCGCATCAAGGTCGGCGACCACAGGCTCTGGATATCAATGCTCGGGCTCAGCATCAGCTGCGCCGCCTCTTCATCATCCGACCAGAACGCCGCAAAGTGCCCCTCCTTCTGCTTGCGCACCAGGATGTCGGCCAGCACATCGATCTCCTCGATGCTCATATTGCCGACGTCCTTGAACTGCGCCAGCCCAGCGCCCTGCACCGCCAAAGCGGCATCCAGCGCGCCAATGGCCGCGTCACTTTGCAGCGCGGTACGCGCGCGCCAGGCCGGGTCGAGCAGCCAGCCCCAACTTTCATTGCCGTGGCTGAATCCTTCGGGCAAACGCTCGGGGCGATAGGCAAAACTGTCAGCATTGTGGGTCAGCGGCAGCATGCTGATGCGCTCGGTCACGGTGCTGCCGAGGCTGCCGTCATGCTGCACGAACAGGCGCTCACTGGGCACGCTGCCGCTGCCCAGGCGATCATTGGCCGACAGCCGGCCGCGCTTGGGCAATTCGTTGATCTCGTGCCACAACGCGATACGCCGCGTGTCGATCGGCTGGATCGCGCGCGCCGGCCACACAAAATCAACGTTGTGGAACCATTGGTCGTACAGGTCGTAACTCTCGGGCTGCATTACCGCGATGCGTTGCGCCTGTGCGACATCGTGCACCTGGTAGACCAGGCGAATGCCCAGTTCCTGTTCGGCGCGCACGCGCAGGCATTCGAGCAAGGTCACCGACGTACCGAGGACACGCAAGGTGATCATGCGGCGAACCGCCGCGAGAACACTTCAAAAGAGCGGCGCAGCAGTGCCGGGTCGAGGCCGCGCAGGATAAATACCAGCCGTGATTGGCGGTCGGTGCCTGGCCAGGCAGGCAAGTGCACCGGGGCATGCAGGCAGTGCTGCACGCCATGAATGACGATGGGGGCCGAGCTTGCGTTCACGTTAAGCAGTCCTTTGACGCGAAGGATTCGTTCGCCGTGGCATCTTAGCAGCATCGACAACCAGACCCCGAAGCCGACCCAGTCCAACGGCTGTTCGAAGGTCAGGCAGCACACTTGCGCGGCGCCGTGGGTGGCCGTGGTGGTTTGGTGCAATTGCCAGCGGCTGACTTCAACGGCGGGCTCGGCGCTGCGCAACCCCTCGCCGAGCAACAATTGGTCGCCGCTGAGAATGTCATGGGTATTGAGGATCGGTGTGCCGGCATTCAGCGCCTGCAAATGCGTGCGCAGCGAATCACAGTCGCCGGCGAGGTCGGTCTTGCTCAGCAACAGCCGATCGGCCGCAGCAACCTGGGCCAGCCATTCCGGGTGCAGGCGCTCCTGAAGCTCGGCGTGGCTGGCGTCGACCAGGGTAATCACCAGGCCAATGTGAAAGCGGCCGCGCAGTTGCACGTCGTTGTTCAAGGTGGCGAGGATCGGCGCCGGGTCGGCAAGGCCGGTGGTTTCCAGGATCACGCGTTTGAACGCCGGGATTTCACCGCGCTCACGGCGTTGCAACAGGCCGAGCAGCGCCTCTTTCAACTCGCCACGAATCGAGCAGCACACGCAACCGCTGGGCAGCAACACCGTGTCCGGGGCGACCTCTTCCACCAACAGATGGTCGATGCCGACATCGCCGAACTCGTTGATCAACAGTGCCGTGTCGCCGAGGCTTTCGCCGTGTAAGAGGCGCGTAAGCAAGGTGGTTTTACCACTGCCAAGGAAGCCGGTGATGACGTTGAGGGCGATGCTCATGACGACTCCAGGTGATCAAGCACGCGCGGGTCAAGCGGGTCCAGCGGGCGGCCGAGCATGCTTTCTGCCGCCTGCCAGAGAGGGTCCAGGCCACTCGCCAACGCTTGCTTGCCAGTGGCGCCCATCAGCAGGTACGAAGCGCCCTGAAAGTCTTCGACCTTGAGCCGGAACACCGCCAGCACCTGGTTGATCGCCGCGATGCGGCGCAGGCGTTCACGGCGTCGCGGCAGCTCATCGCCCAGAGGGTCGCTCCAGTGCAGGTCTTCACCGAGCAAACCGCAGAGTCCGCACATGGCTACACCTCACTCATGGCATGACATCGCCGGAGTTCGGGCCCAGGGTCTGGCCCACGAACAGATTGCCGCCCGGCTCACTGGCCAGCAGCACGGCGGTGGGCGCGACTTCGTCCGCCAGGCCGAAGCGGCCCAGGGGCAATTCGGCGGCCTTGGCGCGCTTCCAGTCGTCGCTGATGCCACCCACCAGCGGCGTTTCAATCGGGCCGGGCGCGATAGCGTTGACCAGCACATTGTCCTTGGCCACTTCCAGCGCCAGAGACTTGGTGAAACCGATTACCCCGGCCTTGGCCGCCGCATAGTGCGTCAATTCGGCACCGCCCTTGATCCCCAGTTGCGAGGCGACATTGATGATGCGGCCCCAGCGCTGCGCAAGCATGTGCGGCAACGCGCGCTGGCTGGCGACGAACACACTGGTGAGGTCGACGCGCAGCATGTCGTTCCACATTTCGATGGACAGGTCGACGCAGCGTGCCTGGGTCAGCATGCCGGCGTTATTGACCAGAATATCGATGCCGCCGAAGTGTTCGACGCAGCGGTCGACACTGGCCTGGGCACCGTCGACGGTGCCGACGTCAGCCAGGCATTCGAAGACCTCGGCGCCGAGGTTGCGGCAGGTGATGGCGGTTTCGGCGAGGCTGGCGGCGTTGCGGTCGGCCAGCAACAGGCGTGCGCCTTCGGCGGCGAAGGCACGCGCGATAGCGGCGCCGATGCCACTGCCGGCACCGGTAATCACGGCGCGTCGGTGGGTGAGTTGGGACATACACACATCTCCTTAGGTCAATATAGATCCAATGTGGGAGCGGGCTTGCGCGCGAATGCGTCGTCTCAGTCGATGCACCTGTTACTGACCCACCGTCTTCGCGCGCAAGCCCGCTCCCACATTTTCAGACCCAGTCCAGTCAGTCGGGCCAGCGCACGGTTAGGCCGCCATCGATCACGATGCTCTGCCCGGTCAAATAACTCGATGCCTCGCTGGTCAAAAATTGCACCAGTGACGCCACTTCATCCGCACGCCCTACCCGGCCCAGCGGGATTGCCCGCGCGGCCTTGGCCAACCCCTCAGGCCCCAACGAATGCTTCGCGTCCAACGACTGCGGCGTCTCGATCAACCCGGGTATCACCGCATTGCAACGAATCCCCAACGGCGCCAACTCCACCGCCAGCGAACGGCACAACCCCGGCACGCCCGCCTTCGCCGCCGCGTAATGGCTGTGCTCCTGCCAGCCATAAACGCCACCGGCAATCGATGAAATCGCCACCAGCGCGCCGCCTTCGGTCATGTGCCGGGTCGCCGCACGGAAGGTGCGCATCACCCCCGTCAGGTCGACATTGAGCATCTCGTTCCACCCTTCATCGGTCATCTCCAGCAAGGGCGCGCGGCGCAGCAGGCCGGCATTGGCCACCGCGTAATCCAGACGCCCAAAATGCTGCACGGCCTGCTCGGCCAGGGCGTCCACCGAAGCGGTATCGCCCACGTCCAGCGCCAGCATCAGGCATTCGCCGCCCGCCTTCTGCACCAGGGCGACGGTGGTGTGCGGGTCATGCGGGTCGGCCGGGTAATACCCGCCCACCACCGCCACGCCGTTACGTGCATACGCCACGGCCAGGGCTTGGCCGATGCCGCTGGCGGCACCGGTAATCAGGGCAACTTTACGGCTCATCTAAAACTCCTTACTGAACGGTTTCCGGACGCACATGGCGAGCGGCAAACATCAGCGCGCCGGACAAGAAGCACGGCAGCGCACCGAACCACAGCGCGGCGGTCTGCCAATCGCTGCCGGCGGACAACACCTGGGTGGCGCCAAAGCCGGCGACGACCGCGCCAATCGGGCCCATGGCATGGATGATCGCGCCACCGGTGGCGCGGATGCTGGTCGGGAAACTCTCGCTGATGAAGAACAGCGCCGCCGAGTACGGCCCGATCAGAAAGAACAGGCCCAGGCTGTACAGCCCGACCACCATCGGCATATTGCTTGGGCCAAACAGCATCCCGGCAAAGGCCAGGCCGCCGAGCATCCAGCCCAGGCCGATCACGTTGCGGCGGCCGATCTTGTCGCCCATCCAGCCGTGAGTCAGGTAACCGCAGTAACCCACCAGGTTTGAGAGCACGAGGATGATCAGCGAGTTCTCGAACGAGATGTGGTGCACGCTGACAATCACCGAGGTGCCAAGCACGCTGAACACCTGGATCGCCGCCCAGTTGAGCAACAGCGCAGCGCCGATTACCAGGGTGGCGCGGCGAGCCGGGCCACGGAAGGCGGCTTTGAGCCCTGCCTTGCTGTGCTCGTCATAGTCCACACCGTAGGTCACGGCGACGTTTTGCGCTTCGGTCACCGCGCCGCTTTTACGCAGCTCACTGATGCGCTGGTGAATCTGGAACTGTGGGCTCTCCTTGAGCTTGCGCGCCATGATCGCAATCACGATGGCCGGGATTGCGGCAAAGATGAAGCAACCCTGCCAGCCGATGATCGGCAGCAGCAGCGCGGTCAACCCGGCGGCGATCAACGCACCGACCGGCCAGCCGCCCTGCACCAGGCTGTAGATAAAGCCACGGCGCTTGGTCAGGCGCGGATCTTCCGAGGCACCATACAACTCGCTCAGGTACGTGGCGTTGACGGTTTCCTCGGCATACCCCAGGCCACCCAGCGAACGGATCAGAATCAGCGGCGACTTGCCCCACGCCCCGCCAATCGCGGTCAGTGCCGAGCACAGCGCGGAACCGGCCACGGTGAAAATAATGCCTTTGCGCCGGCCCAACTTATCGACGACAGGGCCAATCGCAAAGGCGACCACCGCCGTGCCCACCGCCACCCAGGTCGCGATTTCAGCTTGCTCCACTTCACCCCAGCCAAAGTGCCGGCCGATCTCCGGCAGCAAGGTGCCGAACAGGATGAAGTCATACACCGCAAACACCCAGGCGAAAAACGCGATCCAGGTGGCAAAGCGCACTTCCCGGGACGTCAGTTGCCGGGGTTTCCAGCCAGTCAGGTCAAGCTTGTTGTAGATGGACATAAATCGCGCCTCGAGGGTGGGTTGGGCCGCTTCAGTGGGGGTCAGGAACGGGGTTGACGGCGGATAAAGTCGTCGGCGATTTCGTCGAACGTCACGAAGCGCACGCCGGCATGGCTCTGGATGTGTTCGATCAAGCGCTCGAGCATCAACAGCACTTGCGGGCGACCGGACACGTCAGGGTGGATGGTCATGGTGAACACGGCATGTTCGTGTTCGCGGTAGACCCAGTCGAACTGGTCGCGCCACATTTCTTCGAGGTGGCGCGGGTTGACGAAGCCGTGGCTGTTGGGGGCTTTTTTGATGAACATCATCGGCGGCAGGTCGTCGAGGTACCAGTTGGCCGGAATCTCCACCAGGTCGGTTTCTTCGCCGCGCACCAGGGGTTTCATCCAGGTGTCGGGGTGCTGGCTGTAGTCGATCTTGGTCCAGCTGTCGCCCTTGCGTACGTAGTAAGGGTGGAAGTCGTTGTGCATCAGGCTGTGGTCGTACTTGATGCCTTTTTTCAGCAGCAGTTCGTTGGTGACCTTGCTGAATTCCCACCACGGGGCGACGTAGCCGGTGGGGCGTTTGCCGGTGACCTGGGTGATCAGTTCGATGGACTTATCGAGGACGATTTCTTCCTGCTCGGCGGTCATCGCAATCGGGTTTTCGTGGCTGTAGCCATGCACGCCGATTTCGTGACCGGCATCGGCCACCGCCTTCATCTGCTCCGGGAAGGTTTCCATCGAGTGGCCGGGGATAAACCAGGTGGTGCGCAACCCGTAACGTTCGAACAATTTCAGTAAACGCGGCGCACCGATCTCACCGGCGAACAGGCCGCGGGAAATATCGTCCGGCGAGTCTTCACCGCCGTAGGAACCGAGCCAGCCGGCGACGGCGTCAACGTCGACGCCAAATGCACAGAGAATGTCTTTAGCCATGGTATGTCTCCTTAAATAGTCATTACGGATTCGACGGACAACGCAGCGCGCAGCAGGCGTGCGTCTTCCCCCATCGGGGCGCTGAGCAGCAGCCCGGTGGGCAGGCCCAGGGCATCACGGCCGCTGGGCAAGGTAACGCCGGGCATGTCCAGCAAACTGCCGGGCATGGTCAGGCGCAGGGTGGCGAGGTTGGTGCGCACGAACAGCTCGTCGTCAGCTTCCAGCGGAGCCAACGCCGGCGCGACATGGGCAACGGTCGGGGTTATCAGGACAGCGCCGTCGAGGTCGTCGATCAGCTGTTGTTGCAGGCGTCGGCGTGCGTCGGTCAGGTGGATCAATTGGCTGGCCGGCAATGAACGCGCGGCTTCAAGGCGGCGGCGCACACGCGGGTCGAGTTGTTCGGCGTCGCGGCTGTCGAGCAGGGTTTGATGCAGGGCAAAGGCTTCAAAGGAGCCGAGCCAGCCGTGGTGCTTGATCAGCTCCAGCGTGGCCTGAAAAGTCGCTGACGGGCGCACCTCGATCAGCGCACCGGCGGCCCGCAGTTGGTCCACCGCGCGCAGCAGGTTATTGCGTACCGCAGGCTCAATGTCTTCCAGTGCGCCTTGCTCAAGCACAAAGCGCTGGCCCTTGAGGCTGCGGGCGACATGGGTTTGCGTGCGGCCATTTTGCAGGTCGTCGATTGCCAGCGCATCGCGCACGCTGCGGGTCAGTGGGCCGAGGCTGTCGAGGGTGTGCGCCAATGGGAATACGCCGTCGCGGCTGTAGCGTCGGCTGCTGCTGCGGTAACCCACCACACCATTGAGCGCCGCGGGAATGCGGATTGAGCCTGCGGTGTCGGTGCCCATGGCGATCGGCACGATCCCGGCGGCCACGGCGACCGCTGAACCCGATGATGAGCCGCCTGGGATGCGCGGTTGATCGCTGCCGCTCGGGTTGTAGGGCGTGCCGAAATGCGGGTTCAACCCCAGGCCCGAATACGCCAGTTCGCTGAGGTTGGTCTTGCCCACGCTGACCATCCCGGCGCGGCACAACAGCCCCACGCTCGGCGCATCGAGCAAGGCGGCCGGCGCCTCACGACGATAAGCGGCGCCAGCCGTGGTGATGCTGCCGGCGACGTCGAACAGGTCTTTCCAGGCCAGCGGCACACCGTCGAACACACTCAAGGGCTGGCCAGCTCGCCAGCGCGCAGCGGAGGCTTCGGCCTCACGCCGGGCACGCTCGGCAGTCAGAGAGATAAACACCGTGGGGGCCATGCTCGCGTGCAGGAGGACCTGTTCGAGCACCTGCACCGGGTCGCTGCGACCGCTGGCGAAAGCCTCGGCCATGGAAGTGGCGTCTGACATCAGCATGAACCTCATAAAACGTACATATTAATAAAATGTACGTTTTACAGAGGCAGCTTTCGTGCCAGTCTGCTATCACTGCCTTGAGTGGAACTCAGCTTAATCGACAAGAGCTACGCGCTAGAGAGTCCCAAGCGCCGCCAAAATAGTGAGCGAACGCCTGTGAGCAGGTGCCGATTGAAATAATGTATCTTTTACTAATAAGTACATTTTGGTGCAGAAAAGTAACATGTCTATCCATAAGGCCCCAAAAAAGTGCCACCGACGTGGCGCGGAGTGACAGGCGCAACTATGAGAGAATCCCCGGCCACCGTCCTACACGCCAAAGAGAACGCGATGAAAGCAGTGTCCGCCTCGGCCTCCCGTTACGCGATGATTCACCAGCTATTGCGTGATGCGATCGTCAACGGCACCGCCCGCCACGGGCTGGTTTTGCTCGAAGCGCCGCTGGCCGAACTGTTCGGCACCAGCCGCGTCCCGGTGCGCAAGGCGCTCGACCTGTTGTATGCCGAAGGCTTGATCTGCCGCTTCAACGGTCGCGGTTACCTGATCAACCCCGACGGCCTGGCCATGGAGCCGCTGCGCCTGCCCTTGAGCCCTGCGCACCTGGGCCTCAATGGCGACGACGAGTTGGTGGATACGCGGCCCCTGGGCGAGCGGATCGTTGAGGAAATTGGTGCGGCGCTGTCCACCTGTATCGCGTTCGGTCACTACCGCCTGGATGAACAAGCCGCCGCCGACCACTA
This sequence comes from Pseudomonas fluorescens, assembly GCF_900215245.1. GTDB lineage: Bacteria > Pseudomonadota > Gammaproteobacteria > Pseudomonadales > Pseudomonadaceae > Aquipseudomonas > Aquipseudomonas fluorescens. The sequence goes on along the minus strand of NZ_LT907842.1, from coordinate 3,557,746 downwards.
TGGCGTCAGCCGCGCGGTGGTGCGTGAAGCGCTGATGCGCCTGCGCGATCGTGGCCTGGTGGAAAAAGAACCTTACTCACAGTGGCTCGCCGGGCCGCTGACCGCGCGGGAAGTCACCGAAGACTACGAACTGCGCGCCTGCCTGGAACCCGAAGCCCTGCGCCAGAGCGCACCGAACCTCGACCGCGAGATGCTCGAAGCCATGTTGCAGCGCGTAGTGGACGCCCAGCAAAGCCCGCAATGCAGCCTGCAGGCTATCGAACAGATCGAAGAAGACTTGCACCAGCGCTGCCTGGCCGGCCTGCAAAACCGCAAGATCGCCGCGCTGATCCGCCAGGGCCAGAGCCCGATGATCATCAGTCGGATTTTCTACCGTTTGCTGGGGATCGGTGCCGATCCGGCCATGCTCGCCGAACATCGCTTGATTCTGGAGTTGTTGCTGCACGGTGCATTTGATGCGGCTGCGCTGAATTTGCGCGAGCATTTGCAGCGGGCACGGCAGCGCATGTTGCAGCGCCTTAAGGTTCTGTCGGTATTGCCGGAGCAGCCCCTGCCCGCCTATCTCCACAAAATCAGCTGAGCGCGCGCGGTCAAGCAGGTGGGTCTGCCAGCCCACTGATCAGTGGCTGATGCACCGCCGTGCAGGCGAGCCCGCTGCCACCGGGTCAAGCGGCGTTTCGAAAATATTATGCAATATGTTGCTATCTCACCCCCGCCATTGAAACCACCGCTGCCGCGCCCCATCTAACCTGCATACTTCCTTATGCAGGTGCCCCATGAGCGACCAGCAAGAATTCCCTGATATCGACCTCAACGATTACGCCGACCCCGAAAACGCCGAACACGAAACCTCCTCCAGCACCGGCCTGGCCCTGCCGGGGCAAAACCTGCCGGACAAGGTTTACATCATCCCGATCCACAACCGCCCGTTCTTCCCGGCGCAAGTGCTGCCGGTGATCGTCAATGAAGAACCGTGGGCCGAAACCCTGGAACTGGTGAGCAAATCCGACCACCACTCCCTTGCGCTGTTTTTCATGGAAACGCCGCCGGAAGACCCGCGCCACTTCGACACCTCGGCCCTGCCGCTGTACGGCACCCTGGTGAAGGTGCACCACGCCAGCCGCGAGAACGGCAAGCTGCAATTCGTCGCCCAGGGCCTGACCCGCGTGCGAATCAAGACCTGGCTCAAGCACCACCGCCCACCGTACCTGGTGGAAGTCGAATACCCGCACCAGCCCACCCAGCCGACCGACGAGGTCAAGGCCTACGGCATGGCGCTGATCAATGCGATCAAGGAACTGCTGCCCCTCAACCCGCTGTACAGCGAAGAGTTGAAGAACTACCTCAACCGCTTCAGCCCCAACGACCCGTCGCCGCTCACCGACTTCGCCGCCGCGTTGACCTCGGCGACCGGTAACGAATTGCAGGAAGTGCTCGACTGCGTGCCCATGCTCAAGCGCATGGAAAAAGTGCTGCCGATGCTGCGCAAGGAAGTCGAAGTTGCGCGCCTGCAGAAGGAAATCTCCGCCGAGGTGAACCGCAAGATCGGTGAGCACCAGCGCGAATTCTTCCTCAAGGAACAACTCAAGGTCATCCAGCAAGAGCTGGGCCTGACCAAGGATGACCGCAGCGCGGACGTCGAGCAGTTCGAACAACGCCTGGTGGACAAAGTGCTGCCGGCCCAGGCGCAAAAGCGCATCAGCGAAGAGATGAACAAACTGTCGATCCTGGAAACGGGCTCGCCGGAATACGCCGTCACGCGCAACTACCTGGACTGGGCGACCTCCGTGCCATGGGGCGTGTATGGCGAGGACAAGCTCGACCTCAAACACGCGCGCAAAGTGCTGGATAAGCACCACGCCGGCCTGGATGACATCAAAAGTCGCATCCTCGAATTCCTTGCGGTCGGCGCTTATAAAGGCGAAGTCGCCGGTTCCATCGTGCTGCTGGTCGGCCCGCCGGGCGTGGGCAAGACCAGCGTGGGTAAATCTATCGCCGAATCCCTGGGCAGACCGTTCTATCGGTTCAGTGTCGGCGGCATGCGCGACGAGGCCGAGATCAAGGGCCATCGCCGCACCTACATCGGCGCCATGCCAGGCAAGCTGGTGCAGGCGCTCAAGGATGTCGAGGTGATGAACCCGGTGATCATGCTCGACGAGATCGACAAGATGGGCCAGAGCTACCAGGGCGACCCGGCGTCGGCGCTCCTGGAAACCCTCGACCCGGAGCAGAACGTCGAATTCCTCGACCATTACCTGGACCTGCGCCTGGATCTGTCCAAAGTGCTGTTCGTGTGCACCGCCAACACCCTGGACTCGATCCCGGGTCCGTTGCTGGACCGTATGGAAGTGATTCGCCTGTCGGGCTACATCACCGAAGAAAAAGTCGCCATCGCCAAGCGCCACCTGTGGCCAAAACAGCTGGAAAAAGCCGGCGTGTCGAAAACCAGCCTGACCATCAGCGACGGCGCCTTGCGCGCGTTGATCGACGGGTATGCGCGGGAAGCCGGGGTGCGCCAGTTGGAGAAACAACTGGGCAAACTGGTGCGCAAGGCGGTGGTCAAGCTGCTGGATGAGCCGAACACGGTCATCAAGATCGGCAACAAGGACCTGGAAAGCTCACTGGGCATGCCAGTGTTCCGCAACGAGCAAGTGCTGTCCGGCACCGGCGTAATTACCGGCCTGGCCTGGACCAGCATGGGCGGCGCAACCTTGCCAATCGAGGCGACGCGTATCCACACGCTCAATCGCGGCTTCAAACTCACCGGGCAGTTGGGTGAAGTGATGAAGGAATCCGCCGAGATTGCCTACAGCTACATCAGCTCGAACCTGAAGTCGTTTGGCGGCGATCCGAAGTTCTTCGATGAAGCCTTCGTGCACTTGCACGTGCCGGAAGGCGCCACGCCCAAAGACGGCCCGAGCGCTGGCGTGACCATGGCCAGTGCGCTGCTGTCCCTGGCACGCAACCAGCCACCGAAAAAAGGCGTGGCCATGACCGGCGAGCTGACGTTGACCGGGCATGTGCTACCGATTGGCGGCGTGCGTGAAAAGGTGATTGCGGCGCGCCGCCAGAAGATTCACGAGCTGATCTTGCCGGAGCCGAATCGCGGGAGCTTTGAGGAGTTGCCGGAGTATTTGAAGGAAGGCATGACCGTGCACTTTGCCAAGCGCTTTGCGGATGTGGCGAAGGTGTTGTTCTGATAGATCCCCAGCGCCTGAGCCGGCCTCTTCGCGAGTGAGCCGCGCCCACACTTGACCGAGTAGATCCTTTGGAACACGGTCAAGATGTGGGAGCGGGCTTGCTCGCGAAAGGGCCAGCCCATTCGCCACAAAATCCCCGCTTGTCACACCCTGCCTCATCTTCGGTTATGCTCGCCCTTCGTCGCCACACAACGGAGCCTCCATGACCGCTGCCCGCCTGCTTCTCCCCTTGAGCCTTGCCCTGCTGGGCGCCTGCGCCAGTGCCCCCAAGCAAAACGTCACAGTGGACAACCAGAGCGCCTGCCCGCTGCAGCTTAAAACCGGGCAAAACCTGATCCTCACCTTGCCGAGCAACCCCACCACCGGCTACCGCTGGGCCATCCAGGATTCGGCCGGCGGTGTGCTGCGCGCCTTGAGCCCGGAGGTCTACAGCAGCGCGGAATCCGGGGTGATCGGCGGCGGTGGCCACTCCACCTGGCGTTTCCAGGCCTTCGCGGCCGGCCAGGGCCGTTTGCGCCTGACCTCCCAACAACCTTGGGAGCCGGAAGCCGAGCCTGCCGAAACCTTCGACTGCGCCATCACGGTGAACTGATATGCCATGGCTGATTCTTGCGTTGATGGGCGCCGGGACCTTTATCTACGGGCTGACCACCCATGCCGCGTTGCTGTGCCTGCTGGTCAAGCCGCTGCCGGTACTCGCGCTGCTGGGCTGGCTGCATGATGCGCCGCCCACTGACTATCGTCGCTGGATCAGCCTCGGGCTGATTTTCTCTCTGCTCGGCGATGTCTTGCTCGCCTGGCCGGGCGACCTGTTTATCTTCGGTCTCGGCGCCTTCCTGGTCGCGCACCTGGCGTATTTAAAAGCCTATTTCAGCGATTGCCGCCGCCTGGCGGTGTTGCCCTTGGTATTGGCGCTGGGTGTGGGCGCGATCCTGCTGAGTATTCTGATCGCCCATGGCCTGGGCGACTTGCTGATTCCGGTGGTGGTGTATGCCCTGGTGATCAGCGCCATGCTCTGGCGGGCATTGGCCCGGCTGGGCAGCGACGTGCCAAAACGTTCGGCGCTGCTGGCGGCGGCGGGGGCGGTGTCGTTTGTATTTTCCGACACGCTGATCGGCATCAATCGGTTTGTGCTGGCGTTCGAAGCAGCACCGTATTGGCTGATCATCACGTATTGGCTGGGCCAGTGGGGCATCACCGCGTCTGCTTTCCATCAGACAACCCGCGCACACGAGGGCCAACTTGGCTAAAATGCCGGCCTTTCCCCCCTCGTCGCCGGACCAACCGTGAGCAAAGAACCCGATCGCCTATTCGCCCAGCCCCTGCCCCAGGTGCCGGACTTCGCCTTTAACGAGGACGTGGTACGGGTGTTCCCGGACATGATCAAGCGTTCGGTGCCGGGTTACCCGACCATCGTCGAGAACCTCGGCGTGCTCGCGGCGCAATTTGCCCAACGCCACAGCGTGCTCTACGACCTCGGCTCGTCGCTTGGCGCCGTCACCCAGGCCTTGCGCCGCCATGTGCGCACCGACGGTTGCCGGGTCATCGCAGTGGACAACTCGGCGGCGATGGTCGAGCGCTGCCGCGAATACCTCAATGGCCAGGACTCGATGTTCCAGGAGTTGCTGCCGGTCGAGGTGGTCGAGGGTGATATCCTCGCGCTGCAGTTCCAGCCGGCCTCGGTGGTGGCGCTGAACTTCACGCTGCAATTCATCGCCCCCGATGAGCGCCTGGCATTGCTCGGCCGTATCCGCCAGTCGCTGCTGCCAGGCGGGGCGTTGATCCTCTCGGAAAAGCTGCGCTTCAATGACCCTGAAGAACACACGCTGCTCACCGACCTGCATATCGCGTTCAAACGCGCCAACGGCTACAGCGAACTGGAAATTGCCCAGAAGCGCAGCGCCATCGAAAACGTCATGAAGCCCGACAGCCTCGAAGAACATCGCGCACGCCTGCTGGCGGCCGGGTTCTCGAAAGTCGTGCCGTGGTTCCAGTGTCTTAACTTTGCCTCGTTGATTGCCTTGCCATGATTGATCTGTCCCCTCTCGCCCGCCATTTGGTCGGCACTCCCCTGGCCGTATGGGCCCAGGGCCTGCAAGCGCAGCTCGATAGCAAAATGGAAAAGGGTCATGGCGACCTCGAACGCTGGCAGAGTGCGTTGGATGCGCTGCCGCAGATCCAGCCCAGCGAAGTCGATTTGCTCAATGGCCTGACCCTTGATACCGACTGCGACGACGCCACGCGCGCGCAAATGCACACCGCGCTGATGGGCCTGAGCCCATGGCGCAAAGGCCCGTTCAACCTGTTTGGCGTGCATGTGGACACCGAGTGGCGTTCGGACTGGAAGTGGTCGCGGGTTGCACCGCACCTGGATTTGAAGGGCAAGCGCATCCTCGATGTGGGTTGCGGCAACGGCTATTACATGTGGCGCATGCTCGGCGCGGGGGCCGACAGCGTCATTGGCGTGGACCCGAACTGGCTGTTCTTCTGCCAGTTCCAGGCCGTGCAGCGCTACCTGAACGAGCCAAAGGCCTGGCACTTGCCGTTCCCGTTTGAAGACCTGCCGTCGAACCTGGAAGGCTTCGACACGGTGTTTTCCATGGGCGTGTTCTACCATCGTCGTTCGCCCATTGAGCACTTGCTGGCGCTCAAGGACACCTTGGTCAAAGGCGGCGAGTTGGTCCTGGAAACCCTGGTCGTCGAAGGCGATCAGCAGCAGGTGCTGGTGCCGGAAGACCGTTATGCGCAAATGCGCAACGTGTGGTTCCTGCCGTCGGTGCCGGCGCTGATGCTGTGGCTGCGACGGGCCGGTTTCAGTGATGTGCGCTGTGTGGACGTGAGCGTGACCACGGTCGAAGAACAGCGTGGCACGGAGTGGATGAAGTATCAGTCGCTGAGTGACTTCCTGGACCCGGATGATCACAGCAAGACCATTGAGGGGCTGCCGGCGCCGATGCGCGCGGTGATTATCGCCAGGAAGTAACCCCAATCTCCCTGGAAAAATGGAGATTCAAAGGTGGGAGCTGGCTTGCCTGCGATAGCGGTGTACCAGTCACTGATGAATTGACTGAAAGATAGCTATCGCAGGCAAGCCAGCTCCCACATTGGTGTTCAGTGTTGCTCAGAGTGTGGGTTTGGCTCGACGAGCCTTGAAGAACTCACTCAACACCGTCCCACACTCCTCAGCCAACACCCCGCCTTCAAACAACACCCGGTGGTTGAGAAACCCCTGGGTAAAAAACTGGCCCTGGCTTTGTACGATGCCGGCCTTCGGCTCCAGTGCGCCATACACCACGCGCGCGATGCGTGAATGCACGATCAGGCCCGCGCACATGCTGCACGGCTCCAGGGTCACATACAGCGTGCTGCCCACCAGCCGATAGTTGCTGATCGCTTGCGCAGCGGCGCGGATGGCGACCATTTCGGCGTGGGCGCTGGGGTCGTTGCCACTGATCGGGCAGTTGAAGCCTCGGCCGATGATTTCACCGTCCTGCACCAGCACGGCGCCCACCGGCACTTCGCCGAGTGCCGCGCCTTGGGCCGCGAGGGCCAGCGCTTCGCGCATAAACGCCTGGTCACGGCTGCGGTCGATAATCGCGGCGGGGCGAATCTGGCGCATCACGCCACCTCGATGGCGGCCATCAGGCCGGTTTCCATGTGGTCGATCACGTGGCAATGGAACATCCACACCCCCGGATTATCAGCCACCAACGCCACGCGGGCACGTTCGTTCTTGCCCAGCAGGTAGGTGTCGGTGAAGTATGGAATTACCTTGTGGCGGTTCGACGCGATCACTTTGAAGCTCATGCCGTGCAGGTGGATCGGGTGTTGGTATTGGGTCATGTTCTTCAATTCGAAAATGTAGCTCTTGCCCTTCTCCAGTTTGGCGATTGGGCGGTCGGCACAGGTCTTGTCAGTGATGTCCCAGGCCTTGCCGTTGATCTGCCACAGGCTCGGCGGCTTGCCGTCATCCACCGACACCGTGCCGACCCACTCGAAATTGAAGTTGAGTTTCTCGGCGTTGGCCAGGTCTGGCTCGGCAATCGGGTTGGCGGGCAATGCCGGTGGCCATTCGCTGGGCGCGTCGGCATTGGCCACCGAGCGAAAGGTGCCCAGGCGCACAGGGCCATTGCGGATCGACAACTCCTCACCCGCTGGCGGTGCCTTGATCGCCAGGCAGATACGCATGCCCGGGCCCAGCCAGTACTCCTTGCCCAGTGGCCGCGGCTCGATGGGGTTGCCGTCCAGCGCGTAGATCTGGGCTTCGACGTCGGGAATGTTCAGGCGGTAGGTCAGGGTGTTGTCGAGGTTGAGCAACCGCACGCGGGTGATCTGCCCAGCCGGCAAATCAATCACCGCCTGGGACACGCCGTTGATCGTCGACAGCCGCCCGGCCGTGCCGCCGCGGGCCGCCTCGCGGGGCACGCTAAAGGCGACAAAAGCGCCCTCTTCGTCGACGTGCCAGCTTTTCAGGCTCAGGGTGCGTTCGTGCTTGAAACCGGTGGGCTCGCGCTCTTCGATGATCAGCGGGCCAACCAGGCCACGGCCGAGTTCTTCGCTGCTGTTCACATGGGGGTGATACCAGTAGCTGCCGGCGTCCGGCACGCGGAATTTGTAGTCGAAATATTCACCGGGCAACACCGGCAACTGCGAGACGTAAGGCACGCCGTCCATTTCCAGGGGCAGGCGAATGCCATGCCAGTGGATGGTAGTGGCCACCGGCAGGTGGTTGATAAAGCGCACCCGCAGCCATTCGCCCTGGCGCACGCGCAACTCGGTGCCTGGCGCGGAGGGGCCGAACGCCCAGGCTTGGGTCGTGTGCCCAGGCACCAGCTCCACGTCCAAGGGCGCCGCGATCAGCTCATAATCGTGCCCGGCTTCGGCCTCGGCGACTTTCCCCAGCCAGTAGCGATAGGCGCCACCGGCACCGACGCCCACGACGGCCAGGCCTGCAAGGCCACCCAGGATTTGTCGACGGGAAAAGGATCGGGACACAACAACCTCACGTATCTGCCGCGCGCCAGAGGCCCGCAAAGGGCAGATACGATACACCTGACCCGGCTAAACAGTAAGGCTTCGCATTGCCGCATGGCGAAAACACAGGGGTATAAAGATGAGAATGGGCCAATGTGGGAGCGGGCTTGCTCGCAAATGCGGTGTGCCAGTCAGCACATGTATTGGCTGACCCACCGTATTCGCGAGCAAGCCTGCTCCCACACAAGCCCGCACACACAGGAAATATCCTGTGTCTGATCAGTGCTTGGCGGCGGCGAGGATCAGGGCTTTCATCTCGGCGACCGCGCCTTTGAAACCGACGAACAGCGCATGCGCCACCAACGCGTGGCCGATGTTCAGTTCGTTGATGCCCTTGATCGCGGCGACCGCTTCCACGTTGTGGTAGTGCAGGCCATGGCCGGCGTTGACGATCAGACCTTCATTCAGGCCGCAGTTGACGCCCTCGACGATGCGCTGCAACTCGTCAGCGACTTCGGTCGGCGTGGTGGCGTCGGCGTAACGGCCGGTGTGCAGTTCGATGGCTGGCGCGCCGACACGACGCGAGGCTTCGATCTGGCGCGGGTCGGCGTCGATGAACAGCGACACTTCGCTGCCGATCTTCGACAGGCGTTCCACCGCGGCTTTGATCCGCGCTTCCTGGCCGGCCACATCGAGGCCGCCTTCGGTGGTCAGCTCCTGGCGGGTTTCCGGCACCAGGCAGATATGCGCCGGGCGGATGCGCTCGGCGAACGCCATCATTTCTTCGGTCACGCCCATCTCGAAGTTCATGCGGGTTTGCAGCACGTCCTTGAGCAGCAACACATCACGTTCCTGGATGTGCCGGCGGTCTTCGCGCAGGTGCACGGTGATGCCGTCGGCGCCCGCTTCTTCGGCGTCCAGCGCAGCCTTGACCGGGTCAGGGTAACGGGTGCCCCGGGCCTGGCGCAGGGTAGCGACGTGGTCGATGTTGACGCCAAGAAGAATGCGATTGCTGGTGGTCACGGAAGCGCTCCTGAAAAGGGAAAGAAACGGTGCACAGCATACACGGGGATGTCAGGGCTTTCGAAACAACTCGCGACTGACCAGCGGCCGTCCGCCCAAATGCACCGCCAACGCCTGGCGCATCAAACGCTTGGCGGCGGACAAGGCACCTGGCGCGCTCCAGTCAGCTTCGCTCATGGCCAACAACTCGGTGCCCTGGAACAGGCCCGGTTGCAGCAGGTAGACGCGTTCAAGCCCGGCATCGACTTGCAGACGGTACATGCCGTCGGCGGCGATGGGGTCGCCGTGCAGGTCGTTGCTCAGTTCAAAGCCGTAGCCGAGGTCGTCAAGCAGGCGCCATTCGAAGGCGCGCAGCAGCGGCTCCAGAGGGCGCCCTTCGGCCAGGGCTATCAGGGTGGCGGCGTAGTGATCGAAGACCGCCGGGTGCGGGTCTTCGGCGGGCAGCAGGCGGATCAGCAGCTCGTTGAGGTAGAGGCCACTGAACAGCGCCTCGCCATTGAGCCAGGCGGAGTTGCCGACGCTTTCCAGCCGGCCGACGTTTTTCAACTCGCCCTTGCCACGAAACTCCACGTCCAGGGCCACGAACGGCCGCGCCAGCGTCCCCGCCTTGCCCCGCGCGCTGCGCAAAACCGCGCGCAGGCGACCTTGGGGCGTGATGAAGTCCACCAGCGCGCTGGTCTCGCGGTAGGCGCGGCTGTGCAGGACGTAGGCGAGTTGGCTGGGAGGTGGGGATTGGGACATGGGTTCTCACTGCTGGCATGCATTTTTGAAAACTACACAAACCTAATGTGGGAGGGGGCTTGCGCCCGATGGCAGTGTGTCAGTCACGTACTTGCTAACTGACCCACCGCTATCGGGGGCAAGCCCCCTCCCACATTTTTGCCCTGCGGTGTCCTTACAGGTCGCCGTAGCCCAGAGAGCGCAACGCGCGCTCATCATCGGACCAGCCACCCTTAACCTTCACCCACAGGTTAAGCATGATCTTGGAATCGAACAGCAATTCCATGTCCTTGCGCGCTTCGGTGCCGATGCGCTTGATGCGCTCGCCCTTGTCGCCAATGATGATTTTTTTCTGGCCGTCGCGTTCGACGAGGATCAGCGCGTGGATATGCAGGGTTTTGCCCTGCTGCTTGAACTCTTCGATTTCAACGGTGATCTGGTACGGCAGCTCGGCACCCATCTGGCGCATGATTTTCTCGCGTACCAGTTCGGCGGCGAGGAAACGGCTGCTGCGGTCGGTGATCTGGTCTTCCGGGAAGAAGTGCTCGTTCTCCGGCAGGTGCTCGGCGATCACGCGTTCCAGGGCCTCAAGGTTGTGGCCGTGCTGGGCCGAGATCGGGATGATCTGGGCGTTCGGCAGTTGTTCCTGCAGCCAGCTCAGGTGCGGCATCAGTTCGGCTTTGTCTTCGATACGGTCGGTCTTGTTCAGCGCGACGATCAAAGGGCCGGTGACGTACTGCACACGTTCCAGAACCATCTGGTCTTCGTCGGTCCACTTGGTGCGGTCGACCACGAATATCACCACGTCGACGTCTTTCAACGCCGCCGAAGCGGTCTTGTTCATGTAACGGTTGAGGGCCTTTTCGCCGCCTTTGTGCATGCCCGGGGTGTCGACATACACCGCTTGCACGGTGCCTTCGGTCTTGATACCCAGCATGTTGTGGCGAGTGGTCTGCGGCTTGCGCGAGGTGATCGCCAGCTTCTGGCCCAGGATGTGGTTCAGCAGCGTGGACTTGCCCACGTTCGGGCGGCCGACGATGGCAACATAGCCACAGCGTGTTGCGGTTGAATCAGTCATGGCCATTCTCCACGCCCAGGGCAATCAGTGCTGCAGCGGCCGCTACCTGTTCGGCAATACGACGGCTCACACCCTGACCTCGGCTTTTTTCATTCAATAAGGTGATCTCACATTCCACGAAAAATACGCGGCAATGCGGCTCACCCTGGATATCCACCACTTCGTAGCGTGGCAGTTCGCAACCACGCGACTGCAGGTATTCCTGCAGGCGGGTCTTGGGATCTTTGTTGGTGTCGACCAGCGTCAGGCTTTCGATCTCCGAAGCCAGCCAGGCGACTACGCGCTCCTTGGCGGTCTCCATGCCTGCATCGAGGTAGATCGCACCGATCAACGCCTCAAGGGCATCGGCCAGGATCGACTCGCGACGGAAGCCACCGCTTTTCAGCTCACCCGACCCCAGGCGCAGGTACTCGCCCAGGCCGAAACCACGGGCCAGCACGGCCAGGGTCTCACCTTTGACCAGGCGCGCGCGCAGGCGTGACAGCTGACCTTCGCGCGCTTGAGGGAAACGCTCGAACAGCGCCTCACCGGCGGCAAAGTTAAGGATGGCATCACCGAGGAATTCCAGGCGTTCGTTATTACGCCCGGCAAAACTGCGGTGTGTGAGGGCAAGGACCATCAATTCCTGATCCTTGAAGGTGTAGCCGAGCTGACGCTCGAGACGGCTTAAAGAAACGCTCACGGTTTACCCATATCTGTTTGGTGGCACCGGCGGCCATCGACGATTGACGCAGTGTTCAAATTCAAATCCTGATTGGTGTCGCATGGGGCCGGGCCATGAATTGTCCCCACCCCAGAAAAGCATTCGGCGCTGTGTTCACAGCGCCGCCTGTATTACTTGATCAGCCCGACCCGCGAGAAGTTCGGCAGGTGGCTGAGTTTGGGTTCCGGCCAGCTCATCCAGACAGCAAAGGCCTTGCCGACAATGTTCTCGTCGGGAACCATGCCCAGCAGGTCCTTGGGAATGTTGGGGTCATCCCAGTAACGGCTGTCGTTGGAGTTGTCGCGGTTGTCGCCCATCATGAAGTAGTGCCCGGCCGGCACTTTCCATTCGGTGTCAGGCGGCGAACGGTAGCGGGTCATTTCCTTGCGGATCTGGTGCTCTACCGCCCCGAGTTTTTCCTGGTACAACTCGGCACTGCCCAGGGTGTTCGGCTCGGCACCGATCAATTTCTCGGCCACCGACTCCCCGTTGACGAACAGACGCTTGTCGCTGGTGTAGCGAATCACATCGCCCGGCAGGCCGACCACGCGCTTGATGTAATTGACGTTCGGGTCGCTAGGGTAGCGGAACACCATCACATCGCCGCGCTGCGGATCACCGACCGGAATGACTTTCTTGTCGATGACCGGCAGGCGGATCCCGTAGGAAAACTTGTTCACCAGGATGAAGTCGCCGACGTCCAGGGTAGGTTTCATCGACCCCGAAGGGATCTGAAACGGCTCCACCAGAAATGACCGCAGCACCAGTACGATGAACAGCACGGGAAAGAACGACTTGCCGTATTCAACCAGCAAAGGCTCTTTGTTCAGCTTCTCGATCACCACGACATCGGGCTGGCTGACGCTGCCCTGATAGGACGCGATAGCCGCCCGCCGACGCGGGGCGAAGAACACCAGATCGAGCAACGCCAGGAGACCGCAAACGGCAACGGCGATGACCAGCAACAGCGGGAAATTTAGTGACATAGGACCTAACTATCCAACCTGAGCACCGCAAGGAAGGCTTCTTGTGGAATTTCCACGTTGCCCACTTGCTTCATGCGTTTTTTACCGGCCTTTTGCTTCTCAAGCAGTTTGCGCTTACGGCTTACGTCACCGCCGTAGCATTTGGCCAGTACGTTCTTTCTGAGTGCCTTGACGGAGGTTCGCGCAATGATCTGCCCGCCAATGGCGGCCTGGATCGCGACGTCGAACATCTGGCGCGGAATCAGTTCTTTCATCTTCTCGGTCAGCTGACGACCTTTGTAGTGCGCGTTGTCCTTGTGCACGATCAGCGCAAGCGCATCGACCTTGTCGCCGTTGATCAGCACATCCAGCTTCACCAGATTAGCCGATTGGTAACGGTCGAAATGGTAATCCAGCGAAGCATAGCCGCGACTGGTGGATTTGAGACGGTCGAAGAAGTCCAGGACCACTTCGTTCATCGGCAAATCGTAGGTCACTTGCACTTGGGTACCGAGGAACAACATGTCGTGCTGTACGCCACGTTTTTCGATACACAGGGTAATGACGTTGCCCAGGTGTTCCTGCGGGACCAGGATATTGGCCCGCACGATCGGCTCGCGCATGTCTTCAATGGAGGACAGATCTGGAAGCTTGGACGGGTTATCGACGTAAATCGTTTCACCGGTTTTCAGCGCCAGCTCAAAAATAACCGTTGGCGCGGTGGTGATCAGGTCCAGGTCGTATTCGCGCTCAAGGCGCTCCTGGATGATTTCCATGTGCAGCATGCCGAGGAAGCCACAACGGAAGCCGAAGCCGAGAGCGTCGGAGCTTTCCGGGGTGTACTGCAACGACGAATCGTTGAGCGTCAGCTTTTGCAGGGCTTCACGGAAGTCTTCGAAGTCGTCGGAGCTCACTGGGAACAGGCCGGCGTAAACCTGCGGCTGGATGCGCTTGAAGCCCGGCAGCACGTCTACATCAGGGGTGGAGCTCAAGGTCAGGGTGTCACCGACCGGCGCACCGTGAATGTCCTTGATACCGGCGATGATGAAGCCAACTTCACCGGCCTTCAGGTCAGTGGTAGCGGTGTGCTTGGGGTTGAACACGCCGACGCTGTCCACCAGGTGGATCTTGCCGGTGGATTTAACCAGGATCTTGTCGCCCTTCTTCACCCGGCCGTGGCGCACACGTACCAGGGAAACAACCCCCAGGTAGTTGTCGAACCAGGAGTCGATGATCAACGCTTGCAGCGGATCTTCGTAGTTGCCGGTAGGCGCAGGAATGGTCTTGACCAGGCGTTCGAGCACTTCATCGACGCCCAGGCCGGTCTTGGCGCTGCACTCGACGGCGTCGGTGGCATCAATGCCGATGATCTTTTCGATTTCTTCTTTAACACGGTCCGGATCGGCCTGGGGCAGGTCGATCTTGTTCAGTACCGGCATGACCTCAAGGCCCTGCTCGATCGCCGTGTAGCAGTTGGCAACGGACTGGGCTTCAACGCCCTGGCCGGCGTCAACCACCAGCAAGGCGCCTTCACATGCCGCCAGCGAGCGGCTGACTTCGTAAGTGAAGTCAACGTGGCCGGGGGTGTCAATGAAGTTCAGCTGGTACTTGATACCGTCTTTGGCGGTGTAGTACAGGGTAACGCTGTGGGCCTTGATGGTGATCCCGCGTTCACGCTCAAGGTCCATGGAGTCCAGGACCTGGGCTTCCATTTCACGCTCGGCAAGGCCGCCGCACATCTGGATGAATCGATCGGCCAGCGTCGACTTGCCATGGTCAATGTGGGCGATGATGGAGAAATTGCGGATATGACTCAAATCACTCACGGATCAACACTCAAAAAGGCTGCAGGCAGATTGCCCGCTGAAAAATAGCCGGGAATTGTACCTGATGCTCAGGCCGGGCGTCATCTTTGCTGACCAGAACAAAAATGCCCCGATCCTGGGAGCGGGGCATTTTTTGTTCATAAGCGCCGAATCAACCGGCCCGACGCAACAGCCAGAACCCGGCCAGGGCGCAGATGGCGGTCGGCACCAGCACCGCAAACAGCGGCGAGAAACCGAACACCAGGCTCGACGGGCCCAGCAGGTCCTGGGCGATACGGAAGGTAAAGCCCACCAGCACGCCGGTGAACACCCGCTGGCCAAGGGTCACGGAACGCAACGGGCCGAAGATGAACGAAATAGCCATCAATACCAGCGCGGCGGTGACCACCGGCTGCAACACCTTGACCCAAAATGCCAACCAGTAGCGGCCGTTGTTCAGCCCCTGGTCCTTGAGGTAGTGGATATAGCTCCACAACCCGGAGATCGGCAGCGCTTCCGGGATCATCACCACGGTGTTGAGCAGCTCCGGCTTCAGGGCGATGTCCCATTGCTCGGACGGCACATTGACGACTTCGGTGCTGGCCTTGTTGCCCTGCCCTACATTATGGAAATAAGTCGTGGTGACGTCGTACAGCTCCCACTTCCCTTCATCGTACTGCGCGCGCCTGGAGAAGCTGGAGGTCAGCATGTGCCGCTCTTTATCGAACGTATAACGCGTCACACCCACCAACAGACCGCCCGGCTGCACGGCGTTGATGTGGATAAATTCATCACCCTGGCGGTGCCACAGGCCGTGCTTGGCGCTCTGCGCATCCCCCGACCCCTGGGCCAGGGCGCGATTGGCCTGGGCCGTGGCTTCGGTGGGTGGCGCGACGTATTCGCCGATCAGCACACTACAGGCCATCAGCAACAGCATGGGTTTCATCACCGCCCAGACGATACGGCCGATGGAAACACCGGCGGCGCGCATGATGGTCAATTCGCTGCTGCTGGCCAGGCTGCCCAGGCCGATCAGGCAACCGATCAGTGCCGCCATCGGCATCATGTCGTAGAGACGGCGCGGCGCGGTCAGCGCCACGTAGCTCAGCACGTCCGTGACCGTATAGGTGTCGGTGACATTGCCGACTTCATCAATGAAGGCGAACAAGCAGGCCAGGCCAAGGATGATGCCCAATACCGCCAGGATGGCGATCAGTACGCTGCTACCAATGTAGCGATCGAGCTTAGCCACGAGCCAACTCCTTCAGGCCACGACGGCTCTTCATGTTCAAACGGATAGGTTCCCAGTAGAGCAGCCCCAGGCCGATCGCCAGGAAGACGCCGTGCACCCACCACAGGCCGAGCGCCGGCGACAGGTTGCCCTTCTCCAGGGAGCCACGGGCGGAAATCAGCAGGGTCAGGTAGGCCATGTACAGCAGGATCGCTGGCAGCAGCTTGAGGAAACGGCCCTGACGCGGGTTGACGCGCGACAGCGGCACCGCCATCAAGGTCACGATAAACACCAGCAGCGGCAGGGAAATTCGCCATTGCAGTTCTGCGACGGAGCGCAGTTCCGTATTGCCGAACAGCGACGACGTCGGGAGTGCGTCGCGGTCGGTGACCTCTTCGCTGATCTCCGGCTTGGCCAGCATTACGCCATACGTGTCGTACTTGATCGCCCGGTAATCCGCCAGCCCTGGGCTGCCGTCGTAACGAAAGCCATTTTCCAGGATCAGGTAACGGCTGCCGTCAGGGCGTACTTCCTGGCGCCCGCTGTTGGCCACCAGAATCGAGATCCCACGGTCTTTCTGATTCTGCCCGAGGTTTTTCTGGGAAATAAACACGCCGCCCAGGTTGGAACGGTCATCGGTCATGGTTTCGGTATAGGTCACCCGCGTACCGTCGTTGAGCGCTTGAAAGCGCCCGGGCTCGAGGGTGTCGAACTCGGTCATGGCATCCTGCTTGTTCAGCAGCAGCTGGAACTGCATGGCGCCCTGGGGCGCCAGGCTCATGCTCAACCACGCCACCAGCAGGGCAACGCCGGTCGCGGGCACCATGGTCATGGCCAGCAGACGCTGCTGGCTCATGCCGGTGGCCGAAAGCACGGTCATTTCACTTTCCAGGTACAACCGGCCATAGGCCAGCAGAATGCCCAGGAACAGGCCGAGCGGCAGGATCAGTTGCAAAAACCCCGGCAGGCGAAAGCCCATGATCAGGAACAACGAGCCTGGGTCCAGGGCGCCCGAGGCGGCCTGGGCGAGGAATTTGACGAAACGACCACTCATGGTGATGACCAGCAATACCGCACTCACGGCACTCAGGGTCAACAGGACTTCGCGGGACAGATAACGGAAGACGATCAAACCAGACACTCCAGGGTTGTCAGGCTAAGGCGGCCAAACAAGCAAGCATACCGAGTCGACCCGTTTACACGGGCCGGCTAAAAAGATGGCGCATTATCCTGTGATTGACCGCGCCTGTCACGGTGCTTGCTCATGCACGTGCACAAAGCGTGCGGCAAGGGTTGTCAGGCTCCGCCGGCGAGGTTCAAACTGCGGCCTTTGTCGCGGGCGGTTTACACAGCTGCCTCGCTTTAAGCCTGGGTACACAGACTCCAGGCTCACCGACCTTATATAAGGGACCCGAAAATGGAATTGGTTGTAAAAAGCGTTAGCCCCGAAACGTTGAAAACCGCCACCCTCGTGGTCGCCGTCGGCGAAGGGCGCAAGCTCGGCGTCGCCGCCAAGCAACTCGACGAACTGAGCGGCGGCGCCATCAGCGCGGTCCTCAAGCGCGGCGACCTGGCCGGCAAAGTCGGCCAGAGCCTGCTGCTGCAAAGCCTGCCTAACCTTAAAGCCGACCGCGTATTGCTGGTGGGCGTGGGCAAGGACGCCGAACTGGGCGACCGCCCGTTCCGCAAGATCATCAGCACCCTTCTCACCACCCTTAAAGGCCTGGGCGGCGCCGATGCGGCACTGGCCCTCGATGAAATCGTAGTAAAAGGCCGCGACAGCTACGGCAAGACCCGCCTGCTGGCCGAAAGCCTGGTGGACGGCGGTTACGTCTTCGACCAGTTCAAGAGCCAGAAGGCCGAACCGCGCGCCATCAAGAAAATCACCCTGCTGACCATCAAGGCCGCCCAGGCTGAAGTCGAGCGCGCCGTCACCCACGCCACTGCCATCGCCAACGGCATGTCGTTC
This sequence comes from Pseudomonas fluorescens, assembly GCF_900215245.1. Classification (GTDB taxonomy): domain Bacteria; phylum Pseudomonadota; class Gammaproteobacteria; order Pseudomonadales; family Pseudomonadaceae; genus Aquipseudomonas; species Aquipseudomonas fluorescens. The sequence continues at coordinate 3,540,078 of NZ_LT907842.1, read as the reverse complement.
ACCCGCGACCTGGGTAACCTGCCGCCGAACATCTGCCACCCAACCTACCTGGGCGAACAAGCCAAGGCGCTGGGCAAAGAGTTCAAGGGCTTGAAGGTTGAAGTGCTGGACGAGAAAAAGATCAAGGAACTGGGCATGGGCTCGTTCTACGCCGTGGGCCAGGGCAGCGACCAGCCGCCACGCCTGATCGTAATGCAATACAACGGCGGCAAGAAATCCGAGAAGCCTTACGCGCTGGTGGGTAAAGGCATCACCTTCGACACCGGCGGCATCAGCCTCAAGCCGGGCGCCGGCATGGATGAGATGAAGTACGACATGGGCGGTGCCGCCAGCGTGTTCGGCACCCTGCGCGCCGTGCTGGAGCTCAAGCTGCCGATCAACCTGGTGTGCATCCTGGCGTGTGCCGAGAACATGCCGAGCGGCGGCGCCACCCGTCCGGGCGATATCGTCACCACCCTGAGCGGCCAGACCGTCGAGATCCTCAACACCGACGCCGAAGGCCGCCTGGTGCTGTGCGATGCGCTGACCTACGCCGAACGCTTCAAGCCACAAGCGGTCATCGACATCGCCACCCTGACCGGTGCCTGCATCGTCGCCCTGGGCTCCCACACCTCGGGCCTGCTGGGTAACAACGACGAGTTGATCGAGCAACTGCTCAGCGCCGGCAAGGCTGCCGACGACCGCGCCTGGCAGCTGCCACTGTTCGACGAATACCAGGAACAGCTCGACAGCCCGTTCGCCGACATCGCCAACATCGGCGGGCCGAAAGCCGGCACCATCACTGCGGCCTGCTTCCTGTCGCGCTTTGCCAAGAACTTCAACTGGGCCCACCTGGACATCGCCGGCACGGCCTGGACCAGCGGCGGCAAGGACAAGGGCGCCACTGGCCGTCCGGTGCCACTGCTGACCCAATACCTGCTGGATCGCGCCAAAGCCTGAAACTGAAGATTCCGGGGCGGCCCTCGCGCCGCTCCGGTCTCAGGAACCGCAATGACCCAAGTCGACTTCTATATATTGCCCAGCGCCGATCCCTCTGCGCGCCTGGACTTTGCCTGCAAACTCACCGAAAAAGCCTGGCGCATGGGCCACCGCATCTACCTGCACTGCAGCGATGCCGCCCAGCGTGAAGACCTCGACGCCCGCCTGTGGCGCTTCAAGGGCGAAAGCTTCGTGCCCCACGGCCCCGCCGAGTCCGAACCCGAAGGCCTGATTGTGTTGGGTCTGGGCGACAACTGCGGCAGTCACCATGACCTGCTGGTCAACCTGGATCTGAAAGTACCGGCCTTTGCCAAGGCTTTTGCCCGTGTGGCGGAAGTGGTGGTGGAAGACCCGGCTATTCGTCAGGCTGCGCGGGAGAGTTTCCGTTTCTACCGCGAACAGGGCTATCCTCTGCAAGATCACCGGCTACAACGACTTTGAGCACATGATGGACACTCCCAACCCGATTAAAAAAGACGACCACTTGCTGGACGACCTGGAGTCGATCCGTCAATTGCTCGGTGATGACGACTTGCAACCGCCGCTGCTGACCGAAACGGTTGAGGGTGAGGTACAGATTCCGCTGTTGTTCGACATGGTCGGTGGCAAACCTGCCGCACCTGAACCTGTCACACCAGCCCCCGCTGCCGAACCGGCACCCGCCGCAGAAAAAGCACCCGACGCGTTGCTGCTGCACCTGGACAATGAACTGCGTGCCGCCGCGCAACTGATCATGCAGGATGTGATCGACGACTTTGCCCCGCATATTGAAGCCGAGATCAAACGGCGGATGGATGCGCGGATGGAGCGGTTGCTCAATCAATATCAGTCTTGATCCAGGAGTATGTCCAGAATGCCTGTGTCGCGACGCGGCCGGTGCCAAAAAGTGGGCACGTATCGACTCACATCATGACCTGGCCGCCTGTCGTAACTGGTATTTCTAACAGTAGATGTCCCAGCGATTAAGGACAAAGCTCATCTGAAATTATCCCTCGTCGGAGATTTACATGATGGGCGTTCCCACTCTGTTCTATCCAATTACCGAATGGACACCTGTGCGCTTCCCGATTTTCTTCGGCGAAGGAACTCCAGGCCAACCTGTCTCCATATGTCAATCAGGTACCGGTCTAGTCGTTGCACAAACAACCGTCGATGAAAACGGTAACTGGCTGACTCAATCCGATATAGCGCTACCTTTGGGCCCCTATTCTGTCTCCGCCTATTACGACCTGAGCCAAGGGTATGCACCCAATCTTGCCTTTCACGTTGGCGACCCTTCTCCAATGGCAGGAAACGGCCCCTCCGAGTCAGATAATTCCCCCGTTCTCACCAGCCTGACTATCGTTGACTCCCTTCGCCCGTGGCTTACAGGGACGGCACCACCGAATGCGACTGTGGTGATTGCCCATTCGGGTGGCAGCGTTTACTACGCTTCAGTGGGTGCGGACAGTAATGGCTATTGGGAAGCCACGCCGACTACTGACCTTGTCGTTGATGCCAATAACTGGGTAGACCTTGCGTTGATCGCGAATGATGCCGGGGGCAACGCTTTATCGCCTTGGGTGGGTGTTCAGTTGACGGTTTTATTGACGAGCACTGGGGACGGCGCCATGGCCGATGGCACCCCACCTGTCATCAACAGCCCGGCCAACAACAGCTCCGTCCAGACAGTCCGACCAACATTCACCGGCAAAGCCGCGCCCAACGCCAGGATTGGTGTGCACAATGATGCCGTCAACGTCTACTACGGCGATTGTTATGCCGACGCCAACGGCAACTGGACCTACCCATTTCCTCAAGATCTTGCTCCTGGCCAGGTCACGTTGAAGTTCGGCCAGTTCAGTCAATCCGCTAGGCTATCGGCCGATACGGCCCATACGCTTAACATCGCACTATCTGGTTCTGGCAACGCCTTGCCTTCCGGCAGCGCGCCTCAACTCACCAGCCCCACCACCGTCAACTCACTGCGTCCCTTACTGACCGGCAAAGCCGCGCCCAATGCCATCGTCTACGTTTATCTTGAAGGCGGCAGCGTGTTGTTTGGCAAACCTCAAGCTGACAGCAACGGTGATTGGAACCTGCAACTGAGTCAGGACATCTACTCCACCTCGACGCCACTGGTCCTGGCGGAATTCAATGCCAACGGTGCTCTGATGTCTGGCTGGACAGCCGTTATTCTGACCATGAGCACTGCACCCACCAGTAACGCCTTGCCTTCCGGCAGCCCTCCTCAACTCACCAGCCCCACCACCGTCAACTCACTGCGCCCCTTGCTGACCGGCAAAGCGGCGCCCAATGCCATCGTCTATGTTTATCTTGAAGGCGGCAGCGTGTTGTTTGGCAAACCTCAAGCTGACAGCAACGGTGATTGGAACCTGCAACTGAGTCAGGACATCTACTCCACCTCGACGCCACTGTCTCTGGGGGAATTCAATGCCAACGGTGCTCTGATGTCTGGCTGGACACCCGTTACCCTGACCATGAGCACTGCACCCACCAGCAACGCCTTGCCTTCCGGCAGCGCGCCTCAACTCACCAGCCCCACCACCGTCAACTCACTGCGCCCCTTGCTGACCGGCAAAGCGGCGCCCAATGCCATCGTCTATGTTTATCTTGAAGGCGGCAGCGTGTTGTTTGGCAAACCTCAAGCTGACAGCAACGGTGATTGGAACCTGCAACTGAGTCAGGACATCTACTCCACCTCGACGCCACTGGTCCTGGCGGAATTCAATGCCAACGGTGCTCTGATGTCTGGCTGGACAGCCGTTACCCTGACCATGAGCACTGCACCCACCAGTAACACCTTGCCTTCCGGCAGCGCGCCTCAACTCACCAGCCCCACCACCGTCAACTCACTGCGCCCCTTGCTGACCGGCAAAGCGGCGCCCAATGCCATCGTCTACGTTTATCTTGAAGGCGGCAGCGTGTTGTTTGGCAAACCTCAAGCTGACAGCAACGGTGATTGGAACCTGCAACTGAGTCAGGACATCTACTCCACCTCGACGCCACTGGTCCTGGCGGAATTCAATGCCAACGGTGCTCTGATGTCTGGCTGGACAGCCGTTACCCTGACCATGAGCACTGCACCCACCAGTAACACCTTGCCTTCCGGCAGCGCGCCTCAACTCACCAGCCCCACCACCGTCAACTCACTGCGCCCCTTGCTGACCGGCAAAGCGGCGCCCAATGCCATCGTCTACGTTTATCTTGAAGGCGGCAGCGTGTTGTTTGGCAAACCTCAAGCTGACAGCAACGGTGATTGGAACCTGCAACTGAGTCAGGACATCTACTCCACCTCGACGCCACTGGTCCTGGCGGAATTCAATGCCAACGGTGCTCTGATGTCTGGCTGGACAGCCGTTACCCTGACCATGAGCACTGCACCCACCAGTAACACCTTGCCTTCCGGCAGCGCGCCTCAACTCACCAGCCCCACCACCGTCAACTCACTGCGCCCCTTGCTGACCGGCAAAGCGGCGCCCAATGCCATCGTCTATGTTTATCTTGAAGGCGGCAGCGTGTTGTTTGGCAAACCTCAAGCTGACAGCAACGGTGATTGGCAACTGCAACTGAGTCAGGACATCTACTCCACCTCGACGCCACTGTCTCTGGGGGAATTCAATGCCAACGGTGCTCTGATGTCTGGCTGGACAGCCGTTACCCTGACCATGAGCACTGCACCCACCAGTAACGCCTTGCCTTCCGGCAGCGCGCCTCAACTCACCAGCCCCACCACCGTCAACTCACTGCGTCCCTTGCTGACCGGCAAAGCGGCGCCCAATGCCATCGTCTACGTTTATCTTGAAGGCGGCAGCGTGTTGTTTGGCAAACCTCAAGCTGACAGCAACGGTGATTGGCAACTGCAACTGAGTCAGGACATCTACTCCACCTCGACGCCACTGTCTCTGGGGGAATTCAATGCCAACGGTGCTCTGATGTCTGGCTGGACAGCCGTTACCCTGACCATGAGCACTGCACCCACCAGTAACGCCTTGCCTTCCGGCAGCGCGCCTCAACTCACCAGCCCCACCACCGTCAACTCACTGCGTCCCTTGCTGACCGGCAAAGCGGCGCCCAATGCCATCGTCTACGTTTATCTTGAAGGCGGCAGCGTGTTGTTTGGCAAACCTCAAGCTGACAGCAACGGTGATTGGAACCTGCAACTGAGTCAGGACATCTACTCCACCTCGACGCCACTGTCTCTGGGGGAATTCAATGCCAACGGTGCTCTGATGTCTGGCTGGACAGCAGTTACCCTGACCATGAGCACTGCACCCACCAGTAACACCTTGCCTTCCGGCAGCGCGCCTCAACTCACCAGCCCCACCACCGTCAACTCACTGCGCCCCTTGCTGACCGGCAAAGCCGCGCCCAATGCCATCGTCTACGTTTATCTTGAAGGCGGCAGCGTGTTGTTTGGCAAACCTCAAGCTGACAGCAACGGTGATTGGAACCTGCAACTGAGTCAGGACATCTACTCCACCTCGACGCCACTGGCCCTGGCGGAATTCAATGCCAACGGTGGTCAGGTGTCTGGCTGGACAGCAGTTATCCTGACCATGAGCAAGACATAAACCAGTCTGGTCGCACGGTAGCTGGTGACGCGCGAAGCACAATGACTCAGCGTGCGATCCCAGCGACCAAGCGCCCATTTCACGGGGCTAAATCGGTCTGAACAGCAGCGTATTGCCAGAATGGGCTTACGTAACAATTACCCTCGCTCAAAAAGAGAGTGCCAGCCCGTGTAAACCACATCGAGTTCAACCGGGTGATGCAGTTTTTTACATCGCCCATCACCTCGCCCTACGCGCGCTGGCTCATCCCCGCTATACTTCCCGGCTTTTCCTGAATAAATGCCAATAGGGTCCCGCCGCGCATGGATAAGACCTACCAGCCGCACGCCATTGAAACTTCCTGGTACAACACCTGGGAGTCCGAGAACTATTTCGCCCCGCAAGGCGCGGGCGAGTCCTACACCATCATGATTCCGCCACCGAACGTCACTGGCAGCCTGCACATGGGCCATGGCTTCAACAATGCGATCATGGATGCGTTGATCCGTTTCCGCCGCATGCAGGGCCGCAACACCCTGTGGCAACCGGGCACCGACCACGCCGGTATCGCCACGCAGATGCTGGTGGAACGCCAACTCGAGGCCACCGGCCAGAACCGTCACGACCTGGGTCGCGAGAAATTCCTGGAAAAGATCTGGGAATGGAAAGACCAGTCCGGCGGCAATATCAGCCGTCAGATCCGTCGCCTGGGTTCGTCCGTCGACTGGAGCCGCGAGCGCTTCACCATGGACGACGGCCTGTCGGAATCCGTGAAAGAAGCCTTCGTACGCCTGCACGAAGACGGCCTGATCTACCGTGGCAAGCGCCTGGTCAACTGGGACACCAAGTTGCACACGGCGATTTCCGACCTCGAAGTGGAAAACCACGACGAGAAAGGTTTCCTGTGGAACCTCAAGTACCCGCTGGCCGATGGCGCCAAGACCGCTGAAGGCAACGACTACCTGATCGTCGCCACCACCCGTCCGGAAACCATGCTCGGCGACGCCGCCGTCGCAGTTAACCCGAACGACGAGCGCTACCAGGCGCTGATCGGCAAGTTCGTCGAGCTGCCGTTGGTGGGTCGCCGTATCCCGATCATCGCAGACGACTACTGTGACCCTGAATTCGGCACCGGCTGCGTGAAAATCACCCCGGCCCACGATTTCAACGACTACGAAGTCGGCAAGCGCCACAACCTGCCGCTGTTGAACATCTTCGACAAAAACGCCGCCGTATTGCCGGCCTGTCAGGTGTTCAATCTGGACGGCACGCTGAACGACAGCATCGACGGCAAGATCCCGGCCGAATACGCCGGCCTCGACCGTTTCGAAGCGCGCAAGCAGATCGTGGCCGCCTTTGACGCTGCCGGCTTGCTGGTGAGCGTTGACGACCACGGCCTCAAAGTGCCGAAGGGCGACCGTTCCGGCACCATCATCGAGCCGTGGCTGACCGACCAGTGGTACGTGTCCACCAAACCATTGGCCGAGCCTGCGATTGCTGCCGTGGAAGACGGCCGCATTCAGTTCGTGCCCAAACAGTACGAAAACATGTACTTCTCGTGGATGCGCGACATCCAGGACTGGTGCATCAGCCGTCAGCTGTGGTGGGGCCACCGCATTCCGGCCTGGTACGACGAGTCGGGCAAAGTCTATGTAGGCCGCGACGAAGCCGAAGTGCGCGCCAAGCACAACCTCGGCCCGGACGTTGCGCTGCAACAGGACAACGACGTACTGGACACCTGGTTCAGCTCCGGCCTGTGGACCTTCTCCACCCTGGGCTGGCCGCAGCAGACCGAGTTCCTGAAGAAATTCCACTCCACCGATGTACTGGTGACCGGCTTCGACATCATTTTCTTCTGGGTTGCCCGGATGATCATGCTGACCATGCACCTGGTGAAGAACGAGGACGGCACCCCGCAGGTACCGTTCAAGACCGTGTACGTACACGGCCTGGTGCGGGATGGCCAGGGCCAGAAGATGTCCAAGTCCAAGGGTAACGTCCTGGACCCTCTGGACATCATCGACGGCATCGACCTGGAAACCCTGGTGCAGAAGCGCACCTCGGGCCTGATGCAGCCAAAACTGGCGAAGAAGATCGAGAAGCAGACCCGCGACGAGTTCGCCGACGGCATTGCCAGCTACGGCACCGACGCCCTGCGTTTCACCTTCTGCTCGTTGGCGTCCACCGGTCGCGACATCAAGTTCGACATGGGCCGCGTCGAAGGCTATCGCAACTTCTGCAACAAGATCTGGAACGCCGCGCGTTACGTGCTTGATAAAGGCGAAGACTGCGGCCAGAACGGCGAAGCAGTTGAGCTGAGCCTGGCGGATCGCTGGATCATCTCGCAGTTGCAGCGCACCGAAGCCGAAGTAACCCGCCAACTTGACCAGTTCCGTTTCGACCTGGCCGCACAGGCCTTGTACGAGTTCATTTGGAACCAGTATTGCGACTGGTACCTGGAACTGTCCAAGCCCGTACTGTGGGACGAAAACTCGCCGATCGAGCGCCAACGGGGCACCCGTCGCACCTTGGTACGCGTACTGGAAGTGGCACTGCGCCTGGCGCACCCGTTCATGCCGTTCATCACCGAAGAGATCTGGCAGCGCATCGCGCCGCTGGCCGGTATCGAAGGCAAAACCATCATGCTGCAACCTTGGCCGGTGGCCAATGAAGCGCGCATCGATGAGGCGGCCGAAAGCGATATCGAATGGCTCAAGACCCTGATGATGGGCACGCGTAACATCCGTGCCGAGATGAACATCGGGCCGGGCAAGCCGTTGGCAGTGTTTGTGAAGAACGCCAGCAGCGAAGATCAGCGTCGCCTCAGCGAGAACGACGCACTGCTCAAGAAGCTGGCGAAGCTGGAGTCGATCACGGTATTGGCTGACGGCGCCGAAGCACCGCTGTCCGCGACCGCGCTGGTCGGCGAGATGGAAGTGCTGGTGCCGATGGCCGGCCTGATCGACAAAGGCGCGGAATTGGCCCGTCTCGATAAGGAAATCCTGCGCCTGCAAGGCGAAGTGCAGCGAGTGGGCGGCAAGCTGTCCAACGCGGCGTTCGTCGACAAGGCGCCGGCGGAGGTGATCGATAAGGAGCGCGCCAAGTTGGCTGAAGCTGAACAGGCTCAGGGCAAGTTGGCGGAGCAACGCAGTCGGATTGCCAGCTTGTAAGTCAATGCTGGAATAAAAAGAGAGACCTTCGGGTCTCTTTTTTTTGCGCAAAATTAACTGATCTAACTATGGAGACACTTAAGCGCGAAAAGTTATAAAAAACTGTGAACATTGACAGTATCAACCCACTGGAAAGCGGCATTACTCTGAAACAAAGCTCTCTGCCGTGCATCATTTTGAGCACGGAGGCAGCCTACTTTTTAAGGAGTTTCCAGATGGCTAATTCGACAGCTGTTGAACAACGTGTCGTTGACGAAGGTAGCCCGAATATTCATGGGGTCGACCCCTTTTCGGGCGCATTTTGCACATTTATCCCGATAGCTGAATTAGTTGGAAATAATGGGTTGGGCCCGACTTTGGATCTGAAGGTTTACCACACGTCGGGCCGCGGCACCCACTACCTCGAAAATTGTAGTATCCGATTTAACCATGCTTATTTTTACGAAGACCTTCTACCAACACTTCCGAGCAACAATTTCGGCGAAATTTACTTAGAGAACGGAGCCAGTTGGACATGGGACGGAAAAAGCGATATTGCCTTACCCCACGTCGTTATCAGCCGGGATAGCAAGCAACTTAAATTCACACATAAAAGTGGAAAACAAGAACGTCTTACCAAATTCCGAGCCCCCTCATCCAACCCGCAAATAGATGAAGGCTATTATCTTCCAACTACAATAAGTTCACCCTCTGGGCATAAAATTTACCTCCAATGGGATTTGATTAAAGAAACCAACTCACTCATAGACCTGTGGCTCCCACGCCTACAGTCAGTAGCCGACGAGTCAGGAACCCTATTGACCGTTGGTTACACCATGCTCGGCAGCAAAATGAAGGTCACTTTCGATGTATGGCCAGGAACCAACGACAATTACACGATGGATTTTCAATTTACCGAGGGCTTGTTGAGTACAGTACGGCAGAGCAACCAGATAGACACGACAGCGTTCGAGTACACCGGCTCTATCAGCAAAATAAAACACAGCAGCGGACTCACGGAGGCAATTAGTTATCAGAACGGCAAAGTTTCCAACCACCTTATTACCGACAACAACGCGACCATCATACAAAACAATCAATATATTTACACCACCTCAAAAGGCAACCAAATCACCTCAGTAACGGAGATAGGCAATAAAAAAACTGAATATCAGTTTTCGACCAACCGCCTACCGACAAAAGAAACAACTTGGGTAGATGGCTTATTATTGAAAACCGTTGAGTTAAGTAGAACCGTGAAAAACGGAGGGACTGTCCTCACGGGTGCCGCTAATGACCCCCTCCCAGACCGTATTGAAAGCACCACTAGCACGACCTACACCAACCCCGACCTGACCGCTCGCAAGGAAGTCGTCGTTATCACAATGGACACCTTAGGCAACATCATTTCAAAGACAGAAAACGGCGTAACAACGGAGTGGACTTATTATCGGGGAATGTTGGAAGAAGACATACTCGTCAAAACAGAAAGAGTTAACACTCCCACAACGCCTTTGAGTGTTATTGCGGCCATAGGTGATTACGCAAACCCTATCGGCTGGGGATTCCAGCTGTTCGGTAAAGCCGGGTTGACCTGGGGTACACGTGAGCTGCGCCAAAAGGTTATTTCGCCTTACGTCACCAGTAACGGTCAACAGACCTTCAACCTCCCGGTGGCCATTCGTTGCCCTGGCGACCCAAATTACTTCAAGGTTCACGTCGAATCCGAAAAGGTCTATACCCTGAACAACGGCCAACGGACTGACTTGCAGTGGACCTTCTACAGTTACGATGGGCTGCCGGTCAAAGACGCCCTGGTAAAAGGTCCAACCCTCAAACCTTCGAAAAAATTGACAATCTATAACCCGGTTGGGGATGCCAATGGCAGGCTCTCATCATGGGCGAACGGCAACATGGTGCTTGAAGAGAATACTTATGATACTGACATTAATTCACCTCACCATGGGCGGTTATTGAACAGCACGCAATCTATCCTTGACGCCGCCGGCAAGGTCGTTCCGGGCTCTGTAGTCAGTACTGCAATCGGCTACGGGCTTTCCAACAATCAACTCACTACAACCACTAATGTGACCGCGGGCACTGCACCTGCAGTCACCGGAACTCAAGTCATTCAAACGCTCACCGGCTTGCTTAAGTCCCACATTGATGCCCAAGACAATACGACCCTTTATGAATACGACGCGCAGCGCCGTATAATCCAACAAACCGTATATGACGGCGAGCCCGAGCTCAAAGGCACGACCACTTTCACCTACGTAGACGCTGGCACCGAAACTCAAGTAACGCGTACCAGCCCGTTCGGAGAACAAAGCAGAGACGTATTTGATACGTTGGGCCGCCCCATCCGAAACGAGTGGCTACACACTGATGGTTCATGGCTGAAGTTATACGAAATAACTTACGACGCCCAAGGTCGAGAGGCGTCCACGACACAATTCGACTACACCGCCAATAAAACGCAATTGCCCACGCAAACACGTAACTTCAGCTATGACCGCTGGGGGCAGCTCTCAGAAATCAAGTGGGCCGCGAGTGGTGAGACCGAGAATTTTTCGTACGACCCGGTCAACCGCAAGACCTCAACCTGGGTAGCACAAGGCAGTGAAACGGGCGGGCGCACCATACAGGTATTCGACGAACCCGGTGGAGAACAACGCCACGAGTCGTATCTTCATGCCAATGGTAAGTTCGTGAGCTCACAGACGTATCGCTACAACGCCCTGGGTCGTCTGACCACCGAGACTTCAAGCGAGGCATATGCGATTCACCGTAATTACGACGCTTTTGGTCGCGTAAGCCGTGTGGAAACCGCCGGTATCACAACGATTAATGACTTTCCTGCCCATATCCAAGCACCCGTAGCGACAGCTGCCAAGCTGGAATCCAGCGGCCAAACAGTTTCACTGGGCACCCAGACAGTAGATGGCCTGAGCCGCGTGACGGCTACCGTACTCGGCGGCACTAAAGTGAACTATGCCTATATCGGCAGCGGGAATTGGGGCAAAGCAGATACTCAACCCAGCGCAACGAACACCTCATCTACTCGCATTAAGCTGAGCAATGCTTGGGACGCGCAAACCCGTACCCTTACTGAAACCATTACCGGAGGCATTTACCGAGGTAGTGATTCAACTACCTCTCAAGCAAGATACGAATACTCCATTCAAGGCCTCTTACTGCGATCAACTGATGCGTTCGGTAACAGCACTCAATACACTTACGACACCCAAGGCCGTCTACTGAACAGCGCCAGCGCAACGCTGACCGTAGACTTTATATATGGCCCGCTAGGTAGACTGGAATCCGAAACATTGAATGATCTAACCCATGGTAAGACCATGACGACTGCGTACACTTACAACGCATCCGGTCAAGAAATTCAACGTCAATTCAATGCCACAGGTTTTCCACTCCTTACATTAAAAACAACGTATACCACCTCTTTAATCGCTGAAATGGAAATACTGCAAGATGCATCACTGTTGCGCAAGGAAGAGTACCGTTACGATTTCAGAGGGCAACTCGAAACCTATCTGTGCAGCGGCCCCCATAAACCCTCCACACCTGACCGCTATGTGATTGACCGACAGGATTTTATATACGACATGGCCGGCAACCTGATTCAATGTACCGTGACAAGCAATGGCAGTACGTTTATCGATAAATACACATTTGGGGCTGCAGACCCCTGCCAACCTCAATCCACTACACTTCAGAGAGGTAAGACTCAACAAACTCATTCTTATAAATATGACAGCCTTGGTTATCTTATAAACAAAGACGGCTTCCCACTCACTTACAATATCCAGGGTCAATTAACCGTTCACAGTGACGCACAACAACGTTTCGACTACCATTACGACAACATTGGCCGACTCGCTGGGTGCTCAGGTACGAACCACTACGACCAGTACTATTATAAAGATGACTTCCAATACGCTCGGAAAGGTGTATTTAGCAGCAATGGAGTTTTTAGCTACCGCACTTCTATTTTGATGAACCAGAGCACTTCCTGCTTATTGCTGCAGCAGAGTATCAACCAAGACAGCAACATGCCAACAACAAGCCGCAGTTTCGAGGTAAAAGACATCAAAGGCTCGGTGATTGCCAGTTACGACCTGTCTACCAATTCAATTTCATACTTTGTTTACACGCCATACGGCTATCGCCCTCATACCATCGATCAGCGCTCGTGGGTTGGGTTTAACGGCCACCCCATGGACAGCGTTACCGGTAATTATCCTCTGGGGAACGGAGCGAGAGTCTACAATCCTGCGAAACAAAGCTTTGACGCTCCTGACCCTATCAGTCCGTTTGGTGCAGGTGGATCAAATCGATATCGGTATTGCAGCAACGACCCGGTCAATAAAAGTGACCCCTCTGGGTTCGCGGAGGTCTTGAACCAATACTCTGTCATTACCCACGCGCCAGCGATCGAAAACCCGGTTGTAGCCGCTGTGGGGATCGGCGTAATCGGTATCGCACTGGCACCCTTTACCGGCGGTGCTTCAATAGGGTGGACGGTAGCAGCGGTAGGTTTAGCTACTGTGTCCGCGGGCTTTGGTATCGCCTCTGCGGCACTACGAGAAAGTGACCCTGACCTCTCAGAAGCATTAGGTTGGGCTGCACTCGGGACCGGTCTGCTCGAAGCAGGCGCAGGCGCCGGGCTAGCTTTGCGCGCTGCAAGAGCAGGGGCAAAGGGGGCAGCCAGGGAAACCAGTCTCGCGTATCAACACAGCAGCATAGCCAAAGGCCAGATGGGCGTTGAAACGCTGACCGTTAAGACACGGAGTCTTGGTTTTCACAATGGACCCGCTTCATATGAGCTTTACAGCGGAGGTCCGAACGCTACTAAAGCGTATATTTACAGCCACGGAGCGTCGCGTGCCGAGAAGTTCCGATTCGCTCTTCCATCAGGAGTGGACCTTCATTTTTTAGCACCTAAAGGCGCGTCAATTGCGACAGATGATAGCCGATTGCTACAGCATCTTTCGGGAAGGCTGAATGGAAACTATATAAGCAAAGCACACAATTCACTTAACCCCAAATTAGCACCCGACTATATCTTGACCGAGTTCAAGCCTAAAGACATGGTAACCAACAATATTCTCAAAACGCCGCAAGACCTGGACAAAGTAATGAAACAATTAGCAGCGGCCCATAATATCGATATTATTCGCCCAAAGGGTCAGATACCGCTCAGCGAATTGATCACGTCACTTCAAGCGCAGAACTACAAAAAAATATACGGCTCGTTTTGCCGGGGTCCTATTCGGGATTTCGTTGGCGTCGCAGAAATCAAAAGAATAAGACATTCAAAATGGCGCATGTTCGTACTGGACATGGACGCCTCATTGGCTAATCGAGTTTAACCAAGCAACATCTCCTACTCACGATGGAGATCTCGCTAACACCGCGCTCCCGATGCACTCGGGAGCCGGCATCGGCCTGATACACGCCGCCACCAAGTTGAAAGTGCACCCCCTAAGGAAGGTCTGAAGTACCCACCGTTTTTTGATCCCCTCTTTGCGTGAGGTTCAAAAAGCGCTGATTCGGTCGAATCATTAGACCTTTCCACTTCTTAATTCATGATTTTCCTCTAAGTCGCGCTGTTTCAGGGCGATTAGCCCGCATTACAGGCGCACCTCTCCAGTATTCAACAATCGTTTTCGCACCATCCACAAGTTCGACAAGGCGAACAACGTCGTCTGCTGAGCACTGCTTTTCGTCAGACCACGAAAGCGCACTTTCGTATAGCCAAACTGGCGCTTGATCACCCGAAACGGATGCTCAACCTTGGCTCTGACTTGCGCTTTCGCATACTCAAACCCGCGTAGCACACTGCCGATCACTATGTCTTTGCCATGCTCTTTGTACGAGCTTGGCCGTGCAGCAAGTGGACGGCAAGCTGTCCAACTCGGCGTTTTTGGACAATGCGCCGGCTGAAGTGATCGAGAAGGAACCCGCCAAGTTGGCCGAGGCTGAGCGAGCGTTGGGTAAGCTGGCCGAGCACATGTGTGGATCTCCAGTCTGTAAGCTGGAAACCATGTAAAAAAGAGACCTTCTCAGGTCTCTTTTTTATGGGCGCTTTTTGATCAATATGGCAACTATCAACTTGCCACGAGCGAGCAGCAGGTTGAGGGCGGGCTTATTGCGATACAGGCGGAACATTTACCTGGCCCGTACCCGGATCACCCACTTTCCCATTCGTCCTGACCCCTTTAGAAACCCATTTCCCCGAAGTAACAGTAAACTGGACATTTGATCCCGCTGGAAGATTCAGCGGAGAAGAAAGGGTCGTATTCTGGACGCTAATATTAGTCGCCTTTGAACCATTATTTTCAATAAAGAGGTTTTTACCTTCTCTGAGTGAAGCCCCAGCCACTCCAATAGTGAGCGGATCGGCAAAGTCGCCATCACTGACCCGAAACGCAGACGCGCCTGCTGACTCTACAATAATAGTCCCGGCGGCTTTACCATTCATCGTATTCTCCGAAGGAGACTCCTCAGCCGCCCACGCATTCATCGCCAGCAAGATCGACCCAACTAAAATGACAGAAAAGTGCTTATTCATTGTGTATTACCTTAAGTAGATTGAGACACAGCCTGTGTTTTTCAATAAAAAATTAACACACTGAAAAATCAATAATCTACTGTCAGAAATAACAGGTCAGCTAACCATTAAAGAATAACTCTTCACGTTATAATTCCGTTTTTACGCGCATTCTGGTTACTCTCCCAAAGCTAGATATTCCTGTTTTCAGTCAGGAATGTGTGACAATACCCACCACTTTGAGCCCACACCAGAATCAACATGACCGCCCCCAGCACACCCAAACCACCGCGCAAGCAGCCTAAAACCGCAGCCCCGGCCAAGCCCGTCGCGCCGCGCAAAGAGGCTACCTTGCACCCGCGCAACCGCCACACAGGCCGTTACGACTTCCCGGCGCTGATCAAGACCACGCCGGAACTGGCGAAATTCGTAATCATCAACCCTTATGGCAAAGAGAGCATCGACTTCGCCAGCCCGGACGCGGTGCGGGTGTTTAACCGGGCACTGCTTAAATCGTTCTATGGCATCCAGCATTGGGATATCCCGCAGGATTACCTCTGCCCGCCAGTGCCGGGGCGTGCCGACTATGTGCACTTCCTCGCCGACCTGCTGGCCAGCGTTAACGACGGCAAGATTCCGCGCGGCTCTATCGTCAAGGTGCTGGACATCGGCATGGGCGCCAACTGCGTCTACCCGCTGATTGGCTATATGGAATATCGCTGGAATTTCCTCGGTTCCGAGGTCGATCCTATCGCTGTGGCCGCCGCCAAGGCTATCGTGCAGTCCAATGACCTGAGCAAGGTCATCCAACTGCGCCAGCAACCCAACCCCAAGCAGATCCTGCTGGGCTTGCTGGAGCCGGGTGAGCGCTTTGACCTGACCATGTGCAACCCGCCCTTCCACGCGTCCATGGACGAAGCCACCAAGGGCAGCGAGCGTAAATGGCGCGCCCTGGGTAAAGCTGATCCCAAGCGCAAGCTGCCGGTGCTGAACTTCGGCGGGCAATCGGCGGAGTTGTGGTGTGAAGGCGGCGAAGCGCGTTTTGTCACGCAACTGATCGCTGAGAGCGCGCATTTTGCCCACAAGGTGTTGTGGTTCAGCACACTGGTGTCAAAAGCGTCGAATTTGCCCGCGATTGAGACAGCGCTCAAAAAAGCCGGCGTGCTGGAAAGCCAGGTGGTGGAAATGTCCCAGGGCCAAAAGCAAAGCCGTTTCGTGGCCTGGACTTTCCAGACCAAGAACGAGCAGCAGATCTGGCGCCAACGCTGGGTTCGCGACTGACCCACGGTTAAACCGCAGACAACAAAAAACCGTGCCCGGATCGCTCCGAAGCACGGTTTTTTTTGCTGCGTCTTACTTGTTAACAGCGTCGGTCAGGCCTTTGGCCACAACCAGCTTGATAACTTTCTTGGCAGCGATTTCGATGGCGGCGCCAGTCGAAGGGTTACGGCCAGTACGGGCTGGACGCTCGGTCACTTTCAGTTTGCCAACGCCTGGCAGAGTGATTTCGCCGCCGTTTTCCAGCTGATCAGCAACAACTTGGCTCAGTTGGTCCAGCAGAGCGCGCACGGTAGTTTTCGGTGCGTCTACTGCTTCAGCCAGGTCAGCGATCAGTTGGTCTTTAGTAATAGCCATTGTGGTGTTCCTTCCCTATCAAATTCATATGGATTGCAGAGTGCAGTGTCAGCCGTCGAGCCCGACCGTCATGGTCTGGCACCCCCGGCTATAACCACGGAGATCGGGGTTATAGATGCTTGAAACGGGGATTGGTTCGACCTGACAGATGCTGAATGCACGCTTAACGCCGAGACTTGGCGTAAGACGGGGCAAAACTAGCACAGAGACGGGGAAATATCCGCCTCAACATACCCATTTGGTCAGCTTTATCGCTCTAAACCGTGAAAAAAAGGCATATAGCCCGTCGGAGAGCGACCAAAGCACCCTTGGACACGTGTCTTGGCCAATGGGTGCGGTACACTGGGCGACTTTTCGGGGAGGCCAACCGCTCCCCTTCAACCAGCCGAGAAGCCTATGCCGATCCGTCATTGCATTGTTCACCTGATCGACAAAAAACCCGACGGCACACCCGCAGTTCTGCATGCCCGCGATTCGGAGTTGTCCGAATCCGCCGCCATCGAGAACATGCTTGCCGACCTCAACGAGAGCTACAACGCCAAACAAGGCAAGGCCTGGGGCTTCTTCCATGCCGAGTCCGGCGCGCACCCGTTCAGCGGCTGGTTGAAGGAGTATTTCGACGGCGGCCAGGACTTCACCACCTTCAGCCGCACGGCGGTCGAGCACCTGCAAAAGCTGATGGAGGAGTCCAACCTCTCCACCGGCGGCCACGTGCTGTTTGCCCACTATCAACAAGGCATGACCGACTACCTGGCCATCGCCCTGCTGCACCACAGCGAAGGCGTGGCGGTGACTGACGAGCTGGACGTGACCCCGTCGCGCCACCTGGACCTGGGCCAATTGCACCTGGCAGCGCGGATCAACGTGTCCGAGTGGCAGAACAACAAGCAGTCCAAGCAATACATCTCCTTTATCAAGGGCAAGAACGGCAAGAAGGTCTCGGAGTATTTCCGCGACTTTATCGGTTGCCAGGAAGGCGTCGACGGCCCGGGCGAAACCCGCACCCTGCTCAAGGCGTTCAGCGACTTCGTCGAAAGCGAAGACCTGCCGGATGAATCGGCCCGTGAGAAAACCAAGACCCTGGTGGACTACGCCAGCAGCCAGGCCAAGCTTGGCGAACCGATGGGCCTGGAAGAGCTGTCGGGTTTGATCGATGAAGATCGGCCCAAGGCGTTCTATGACCATATCCGCAACAAGGACTACGGCCTGTCGCCGGAGATCCCGGCTGACAAACGCACCCTCAACCAGTTCCGTCGTTTCACCGGGCGTGCCGAGGGGCTGTCGATCAGCTTTGAAGCGCACCTGCTGGGCGACAAGATCGAATACGACGAGGCCGCCGGCACCTTGATCATCAAGGGGCTGCCGACCCAATTGACCGACCAGCTCAAGCGCCGTAACTGATGCTTGGCGGGGTTTTCAAGAAAGTCCTGCTGGTATTGCTGGTCGTGGTGGTCTTCCAGAACTGGGGCAAGGTCGAGCGGCTGTTCAACCCCTCGCAGGTGGTGTCCGAGCAGGTGCGCGCCTCAGCGCGCGTGGTGCTCTACGCCACCGAGTGGTGTGGCTACTGCAAGCAGACCCAGCGCTTTCTGGATCAGAAAGGCATTCCGTACCAGGCGCTGGATATCGAGAAGGACGCCCAGGCGCGCAAGGCCTATGAGGCCTTGGGCGGCGGCGGGATCCCATTTGTGGACGTGAATGGCACGCTGATTCGCGACTACAACCCGGATGCGATTATGGCGGCGCTGAAGTCACCCAATTTGTAAAACACTGCAGATCAAATGTGGGCGCGAGCTGCTCGCGAAGGCGGTGGATCAGTCAATAGATGTGGCGACTGACACTCCGCTTTCGCGAGCAAGCCCGCTCCCACATTCAGCTCAACGCCAGCTTGAATTAGAAGTTGGCTTCCAGCGACACCATCGCCGTGCGCTCCTCACCCACGTTGTAATACGCCGTGCTCGGCGCCAGGCCGTTTACCGGTGCCGAGTTGAACGACACGGTGCGCGCCGAGCTCAAGTATTCCTTGTCGAACACGTTAAGCATCGAGAAGCGCAGGGCCGCGGACTTGATGACTTTCTTGTCGACCGGCAAGTAGATACCGGCGTTGAGGTCAAACACGGTACGGCCGGAGATTTTTTCGTCGTTGGTCAAATCGCCGTAGAAACTGCCGACGTATTTGCCCGCAACGTTGCCGTAAAAACGCGAGTCGTCATAGCCGAACACCAGGTTGAACATGTTTTCCGGCACGTTGGCCAGTTGCTTGCCCGCTGTCGGCAGCAACACATTCTTGCTGAGCAGATTGTCTTTCTGCTCAGACTGGGTGTAGGTGTAGGAGGCGTAGTAGTTGAAGTTGTGCGGCAACAGGCCGCTCCATTCCAACTCCAGGCCTTTGTTGTCGACCTTGCCGACGTTGATCACCGCGTAGTCACCGTTCAAGTCGGTGGTCGACAACTGGCGATCCTTGAAGCTGATGTAGAACAAGGTCGCGCTCAGCGCCAGGGTGTCTTCGGTGTAGCGCCAGCCCAGTTCCTGGTTCCAGCTCAACTCAGGCTTCAGGCTGACCGAGTCGCCCTTGTTGTACAGCACATAGTTTGGCGGCGTGCGCATGTTGCGGGTGACGTTGTAGAACGCCTGGTTGCTTTCGTCGACCTGGTACTTGGCGCTGAAGTTCGGCAGGAACTGGTGGTAGCGGGTGTTACGTTTTTCCGGCGTGTCGTACAGGCTGCCCAGATTGTTGCCGTCGCGCTCGACGTACTGGTAGGCGACGCCACCGACAAAACTCAGGTCCGGCGTGGCTTGCCAGCTGTCCTGAACCCAGAGCTTCTGAGCCGGGGTGATGGTGTAGTAATGACGCCCCTGTACGGTTGCGCCGTTCTTGTCGACCACCTGGCCGCCGCTGTTGTAGTCACCCCACACATCATCGGGTGCGCCTTCGCCATTGATCCCGATAAAGGGCTGAGTCTGGCGCTGACGAGCACGTTCATACCAATAGCCGTAGTCCAGGCTGTGTGCTTCGTTGATGTCCCATTTCATTTTGGCGGTGACGCCAGGGCGCCAGGTTTCGGTCCACGAAGGGCGATAGTAGTTGAGCGATTTCAGGTTACTCAGGTCGTAGTTGCCGGCCTTGTCGGACTTGGGCCCCAGGTTCGACGCGGTCTGGCCGCTGAAACTGCCGCCGTTGGCCCAGTAATAATAAGGCGTGACCGTCAACGACAGGTTGTCCTGCAGCTGCCAGCGCTGAGTGAGCGTGGCGTTGACGCTTTCGAACGGGTTGCGGTTGAGCTTGTAGGACGACGACAGCAGACCCGACTTGTAAACCGGGGTTTCCGAGTAGTCCTTGCGGCGCCCTTCTGTCTCGAATTGCGACTTGCTCAGGGTGTTGTAGTTGTAGTTTTCCTGGTTGTTGTACTTGATCGTGGCCAGTGTGGAGTTGCCGCTGCCGTCTTCAAACAGGCTGCTCCACTCGACCTTGTCGCTGCGCAGCGTGCCTTTGCCGCGCCACTTGTCACCTTCCAGGTGAGACGCCGAGACCCAGGTCTTGAGGCCACCAAAATCGCCGGTATTGACCCGCACGAATGTCTTGCGCAAATCGTTGGCGCCGACGATCTGTTTGGCGAACACCCCGGACTCCTTGGTCGGCCGCAGAGTGATCATGCCGATGTTGCCGCCGCTGGAGCCAATGTGCGGGCCGTCCGCTTCCGAAGAGCCTTGGGTGGCGAATACTTCGGCGAGGTTTTCCGGGTCGCCCAACTGGTTTGAATAGACGCTGTAGTTGCCCGAGTCGTTGATCGGCACGCCATCGACGGAAACCCCGATCTGGTCGGAGTTCATGCCCCGCATGGTGAAGTTGGTGCCGCTGGTGCCGCTGGCGTCATCACTGGAAACGTTGATGCCCGGCGTGTATTTGAGTTTGTCGATGGCGTTGGCGGTCCCCGACATTTCGTCCATGGCTTCCTTGGTCACCGTCGACCGCGCCTTGGCACTTTCTTCGCGAATCATGTGGCCGTTGCCCAGGCTCTGTTTACCGGCGACGTCCACCGAACCGACATCCTGCGTGGTGTCTGCCAGAACCAGTGGCGCAAAACTTCCTAGGCCCGAAGCGAACAGCAGGGCAGAGAGTGTGTTGATCTTCACGAGTAGATCCCTTACGTGCATCTATCTGTTGTTATGGAGGGAGGTGCTGGCGGTCAAAACCGGGTGAACGGCGACGCCAATCTTCCTGACCACCTGCTCAGGAATCCGGGGATCATCCTTGCCGCGTGTAACGGTTTGGTGACAGGTTTGGGCCATTGCGATGAAGGTTAAATGAAAGGTCTGCAGACAGCGTGGTACCTGGCCTATAGCTGCCTGGAAGAAATTTTAGCGGGGCGTTTTTTTTGTAAATGGCGGTGGTGAACCCACCGATCGTGTCTAGCGCAACACGATCATGCGCCCTAAAACAGTGTGTTGTTCAAAGCCCAGAACCGCCTGCAAGGCACTCAAAACCGCCACCGGGTCCTTGCTCGGAAAACTGCCGCTGATACGCTTGGCGGCCATCTCATCGTTGAGCAGAAGGATTCGCCCAGGGTAGTAACGGCGAAGGTCCTGAACCACGTCGGCCAACGGTGCTT
Organism: Pseudomonas fluorescens; assembly: GCF_900215245.1. Classification (GTDB taxonomy): domain Bacteria; phylum Pseudomonadota; class Gammaproteobacteria; order Pseudomonadales; family Pseudomonadaceae; genus Aquipseudomonas; species Aquipseudomonas fluorescens. The sequence continues at coordinate 3,518,582 of NZ_LT907842.1, read as the reverse complement.
TGTAGTAATTGAGCCAACCGTCACGCCAGGCCAGACGCGATTCGCTGTCGACCGCGTGCAGCACATCGGCCACACCCTCGACGTAGGCCACCTGCTGGCCGGCCGTCAGGATTTGCTGCTGAGCTTGCCTGGACGGCGTTACGCCGACCCGGCCGGACAGCACCGTCACCTCGGCCCCGGCCGGTTGCAGGCGCACTTCGAACTGCGTGCCCAAGACCCGCGCCTCGCCGCTGCCTGCCTCGACCACAAAAGGCTGACCCGTGTGAGTCACGCTGAAAAAACCCGCGCCACGGCGCAACTGGATGTGCCGCTCGCCATGGCTGAAATCCACGGCAATGGCGCTGTCGGCATCCAGGGTCACTCGGGTTTGATCGGCCAGGGTCACGGTCTTGACCTCGCCTGGCGCGGTCACGTAGTCGGCGCCGAAGTCATCAACCCAGCGCGATGGCTGCCAACCCGCGCCCAGGGACAGCATCACCAGCAAACACGCGGCCATGGCCAAGGCACCGGCGCCGCGCACAACACGCACGCGTTTTGAGCGGTTCATTGAATGGAGGTAGCCCTGCAACGCCACGGCATCTTCGTCCGCGAGTGCGCGCGCGGGCACCTCGCTCAATTCCCACAGCACCTGGGCCCGGGCATAGGCTTGGATATGGGCGGGATCGGCCCGCAACCAGCGGCTGAACGTGGCCTGGTCGCCACTGCTGGGCTCGTCGTGCAACAGGCTCAGCCAGTCGAGTGCGGCCTGCTCCTGGGCGGGCGTAGGGGTAACGTTCACGGTGCTTTCCCTGGCGTGCGTGGCTGCGGTGGTTCGCGAAGGCTGGCCTTGCAGGCTTCGAGGGCACGCATCATATGTTTTTCCACGGCGCTTTGGGACAGCCCCATGGCCTTGGCAATTTCCGAGTATTTGCGGCCGTGGATGCGGTTAAGCAGGAAAATCTGCCGGGTGCGCTCCGGCAAGCTGCGCAAGGCAGCTTCGACGTGGCGCAGGTCATTGCCCGCTTCGAGGGCTGCCTGGGGTTCGCAGCCCTGGTTGCCCTGTTGTTCCGGCAACCAGCCTTCGCTGCTGCGCACGCGCGCGCCCTCACTGCGCAAATGGTCGATGGCGATGTTGCCCGCGCAGCGCAACAGGTAGGTGCTGAGCTCTTCGACCTGCACCAGCGGTCGACGCCAAAAGCGCAGGAACAGGTCTTGCACCAGGTCGGCCGCCGTGGCACGGCAACCCACGCGTCGGCTGACCAGCGCCTCCATTTGCGAGCGCTGGGATAAAAACACCTGCAGGAAATGCGCCCGCCCACCGGCCGCATCGGTAGGCGGGCGGTCCTGGGATTCGGGTGGCGTGCTGATCATCATGGCAGGCTCAGCACAGGGCGAAGGCAGCAACCGGGCTGGCCAGCAGGCCGACACCCGCCAGGCTCAAGGCCAGCCTTGGCCGATACGGCAACAGCAACACCAGCAACAGTGCGCTGAGCATCAACACGGCGCACCACTCCACCAAACCTTGAGCCCAACCCGAGGTGGCCACCGCCGGCCACGTCGACAGCAGCAGCAGCAAACCACCGCCCGTACGTAATGTCAGGCGTCGCGGTCGCGAAGGCTTGCTGTGCAGCAGTTCGCCATGATGCCGATCGGTGGACAGGCACAGCGCGGCAAACCCGGCGTAGCACATCAGCAATGCGAGCAGCATTCAGTTCGCCTCCTGCGTGAGCGTCAATCCACGTGCCCGTTCGACCTTGAGCTGCGGCGCGCTGCGGTGGTGCATCTTCCAGGCCGCCCACGCGAGGAACACGCCGCTGCCCAGGCAGGTCAGGTCGAAGCCGGCCATGGCCCAGTCGCCGCTGACCAGTGACACGCCCAAGTGCTGCTCGGTGGTCAGTGCGTTAAGCAGTGGAACCGCCGCCAACAGCAGCGCGCCGAGACTCAATTGCTCAACCCAAGCCTGGCGGCCTCGACGCAGCACGGCGTGCAACAGGCTCAGGCCCCAGGCAATAAAGAAGCTATTTATTTCCCAATCGGAGCGCTCGGCGAAGCTCACCGGCAACAAGCGGTTGGCCCAGAAAAACCCTGCGACAGCGAGCACCAGCCCGGACATGCTGGCGATATTCAGCACCTCCACCAGCCGCAGTTCAAACGGCATCACCGCGCTTTTAGCGTGCTTGAGCTGACGCTTGCCGAGCCATATGACCAAGCCGGTGCCGATCATCGCCGTGCCCGCCAGGCCGCAGATGAAGTACAGCCAGCGCAGCACCGGGCCAGCGAAATGGCCCATGTGCAGGCCATAGAAACTGCCGCTGATTGCCGCCGGCAGGGACTGCTCGCCACTCACCCGCAACAGCTGGCCAGTGGTGCCATTGAAAGACAGGGTGCTGCCGAAATCCTGCACCACACTGTCGGTACCAGCGCGGACCACATTGACCGAGGCATTCACATCACTCGGGTTATTCACCACCAAACGACCGACATGGCCGCCCGCCCATTGCGTGCGGGCCTGCTCATACATCGGCCACAACGGCAGCAATTTGCCCGGCTGGCCAAGCGCTGGCGCATTGTTGATCGCGGGGAACACTTCATTGAAAAACCCGCGACTGTCGCTGCCGTAGAAGGCAGTGATAGGCGCTGGCATCACCATGTTCATAAATATCACCAGGCTGCTGTAGGTGATCATCAAGTGAAACGGCAACACCAGCACGCCTACCGCGTTATGCCCGTCCAGCCACGAACGCTGGCCTTTGCGTGGGCGGAAGGTGAAGAAGTCCTTGAAGATTTTCTTGTGGGTGATGATGCCGGTGATCAACGCGACGAACATCACCATCGCGGCAATGGTCGACAGCCAACGCCCCCACGGGTAAGGCATTTGCAGTTGGAAGTGGAATCGATAGAAGAAGTCGCCGCCCATGCTTTCGCGGGCATGGACGGGTTGGCCGGTGACAGGGTCGAGGACCTTGCGGATAAAGTTGCCGCGCTTGCCGGGGTCGAGTGTGTCTTGCCACATCACCGACAGACCCGGATCGCGGCTGTCCGGCAAGGTGATAAACCAGCGTGCGGCAGTCGGCGCGTGTTGCTGCAAATAGGTGTGCGCGGCAGCGAGACTGCGCGCATCGTCCAGCGGGTGGGCGTGCACTTCGGGCTGCATCCAGTGGGTAATTTCGTCCTTGAAATAGGACAAGGTGCCGGTCAGGAAAATCGCAAACAGCAGCCAGCCAAAAATCAATCCCGCCCATGTGTGCAACCAGGCCATGGCCTGGCGAAAGCCCTCTTTCATGTGCGCGCCATCCACACACCCACGCCTGCCAGGGTGGCAAATAGTGCACTGGGAAGCATCACCCCACACCAGGCGCGCCACGCCGTACGGCAGGCGAAACACCAGAGCACCGCCAGCAGGTAAAACACAAACGAACTCATCATCCCGGTGATTACGGCGTCGGCACGCGACGTTGGCATCCACAGCGCCAGGCAGATGCTGGCCAGGGACGCCAGCAAATAGCCGCCCACCACCGCTGCCAGCACGCGCGAGGTGACAGCCAGTCGGTAGGTAACAGGAAGTGAGCGTTTGCTTTTCATGCCGGAGGCGCCAGGTTCATCAGTGCGCAATATTAATGATAAATATTCTCATAAGCAAAAGAGAACGGATGATTGATCTGCGCTGGCCGATTGCCGAACCTTGTCACGCACCCTACAATGCGAACAATTCTTGTTCTCTAAAGCATGCCCATGCTTGTGGAGTGATTGCGTTGCAGCCGTCCAATACCGTCGAAGTTTTGTACAACGACCATCATCACTGGCTCACCGGCTGGTTGCGACGCAAGCTCGGCTGCCCGGAAAGCGCAGCCGACCTGGCGCAGGACACGTTCATCCGCGTGCTCAGCGCACGGGAAACCCCAACGCTGATCGAACCTCGTGCCTTCCTCACCACCGTTGCCAAGCGCGTGTTGTTCAACTTCTACCGCCGCCAGGACCTGGAACGCGCCTACCTTGAGGCATTGGCGCAGAGCCCTGAACACGTGGCGCCCTCGGAAGAAGAACGCGCCATCATCCTGCAAACCCTGCTGGAGCTGGACCAATTGCTCGACGGCCTGCCTACCCTGGTCAAACGTGCGTTCCTGCTGGCCCAGCTCGACGGCTTGAGCTACGCACAAATCGGTGCCGAGCTGGGCATTTCTATCGCCACGGTCAAACGCCACCTGAATAAAGCGGCGATGCGCTGCTACTTCGCCCTATGAACTTTTCGACTCAGGTCGCCGAGCAGGCGGTGCATTGGTTGCTGGAAATGCAGCAAGGCGCGCTCAACCCGCGCCAGCAAGCGGCCTGGCAACAATGGCTGAACGCCCACAGCGAACATCAACGCGCGTGGGAGCATATTCAGCGCGTCAACCAGCGCCTGCGCGGCATGCCCTCGCCGCTGGCGCATGCCGCGTTGAGCGCGCCCCAATCCCGCAGCCGGCGCCAGGCCCTCAAGCTGCTGCTGGTCCTCGGTGCCGGCTCGGCCACCGCCTGGGGCCTGCGCCAGCAGCATATTTTGCCGCCATTGACCGCTGACTACCGCAGCCCCGTCGGCCAGCGGCGCAACGTGCAATTGGCCGATGGCAGCCGGTTGCAGCTCAACACCGGCAGCGCGGTGGATGTGCATTTTGATCGCAGCCAACGCTTGATCCGCCTGCTTGAGGGCGAAATGCTGCTGACAGCCCGCGCCGGCAATACGCCGCTGCATGTACTCACCGGTCAGGGCTTGCTCAGCAGCCAGGCCGCACGGCTGAATGTGCGCCAGTTCAACGATCATACCCAACTGACGGTTTTTGACGGCACTGTCGACATAATGCCTAGCAGTTATCGCGGCCTGCCTTTAAGCGTCGAGACCGCGCGCCAGGTCAATTTCACTCGCAAAGGCTGGGACACCCCGCTTGCGGCCGATACCAACAGCGGCGCCTGGGCCGACGGCGTGCTGGTGGCCGCACACATGCGCCTGGAAGACTTTCTTGCCGAGCTGGGTCGCTATCGTCGCGGCCAGCTTAATTGCGACCCGCAAGTGGCCAACCTGCTGCTGTCCGGCAGTTACCCGCTGGACGACAGCGAGCGCATCCTCGACCTGCTGGAAGTCAGCCTGCCGGTCAAAGTGCGGCGCTTTACCCGCTACTGGGTGACCGTAGAAGCACGCGCCTGAGATTATTTCAGCACTTTTTTACCCGCAAGTGAGCCGATTTCCACACCTCGCGTGACAGAGAAGGAAAGCCACCTTGATCTTTCCTTCTCAGGACCGCTCTTCATGCCCCAGCAACCGACGCTTCTCGCCCGCACCTTGCGCCAACTCCTACTGGGCGCCAGCCTGAGCCTTACCGTGCTGCCGCAGGTGATGGCTGCCGATGCCAAGCCGTATCACATCGCCCCGGCGACCCTGGAAGCAGCGCTGAATCAATTTGGGCGTGAGGCTGGCGTGTTGATTTCTTTCGGTTCCGAGGTCACCGCCGGCATGCACAGCGGTGGGTTATCGGGCAATTACAGCGCTGCCGAAGGCCTGCACAAACTGCTGGAGGGCACCGGCCTGCAAGCCCGTGCCGAAGGTGATAACGCCTACAGCCTGCAACCGGCCAACGGCCCCGCAACCCTCGAACTGCAAACCTCAAGCGTGGTCGGCGACTGGCTCGGCGACGCGGCGCAAACCAACGTGTTCGAACACCCCGGTGCGCGTGATGTGATCCGCCGTGAAGAATTCGAGCGCCAGGGCGCGACCCAGGCCCGTGACGTGCTCAACCGCATCCCCGGCGTCAACGCCCCGGAAAACAACGGCACCGGCAGCCACGACATGGCGCTGAACTTCGGCATTCGCGGCCTCAACCCGCGCCTGGCCTCGCGCTCCACCGTGCTGATGGACGGCATCCCGGTGCCCTTCGCACCGTATGGCCAACCGCAGCTGTCCTTCGCGCCGATCAGCATGGGCAACATGGACGCAGTCGACGTGGTACGCGGCGGCGGTGCGGTGCGCTACGGCCCGCAAAACGTCGGCGGCATCGTCAACTTCGTGACCCGCGCGATCCCGGATGCGCCGACGGTCAAAGGCGGCTTGCAGACCGAGACCAGCCCATCCTCCAGCCACGATGGTTTCAAAACCACCGGCAACCTGCTGGCCGGCGGCACCGCCGACAATGGCCTGGGCGGCGCGATCCTGTACTCCGGCACCCGTGGCGGTGACTGGCGCGAAAACAGCAACACGCGCATCGACGACCTGATCCTCAAGGGCAAATACCAACTGGACGACGCCAACAGCTTCAACGCCATGGCGCAGTACTACGAGGGCCAGGCCGATATGCCCGGTGGCTTGAACGTCAAGGACTACAAGGCTGATCCGTATCAGTCCACGCGCCCCTACGACAAATTCTGGGGCCGCCGTACGATGTTCAACGCCGGTTACCGCTACCAGCAAGACCGCCGCGAATTCACCGCCAACACCTTCTTTACCACCACGCTGCGTAACGGCTACCTGGACCAGGGCAACTTCCTCTCACTGTCACCCCGCGAGTATTGGGTGCGCGGCCTGGAAACCCGCTTCGCCCAAGGCTTCGACATCGGCCCGAGCAGCCATGAAGTGGGCGTCGGTTACCGCTACATCAACGAAGCCGGCCACGAATTGCGCTACCGCACGCCGATCAGCGCCAACCAGCAGTTGCCGACCACCAACAGCCGCAATGACCGCGACACGCGAGGTGCCACCGAGGCCAACGCGTTTTTCGTCGACGACCGCATTGATATCGGCAAGTGGACCATCACCCCGGGCGTGCGCTACGAGATGATCGAGTCTCAGCAGACCAACAACCTGACGAACGTGAAGTACAAGGGCGATTACAACACCGCACTGCCGGCGCTGAATGTGCTTTACCACCTCACCGAAGACTGGAACCTCTACGCCAACACCGAAGGCTCATTCGGCAGCGTGCAGTACAGCCAAATGCCGAACCGGGTGACCAGCGGCGAAGTGAAACCGGAAAAAGCCCGTACCTGGGAGCTCGGCACGCGCTATGACAACGGCACCTTGCGTGCGGAAATCGGTGCGTTCCTGATTAACTTCGACAACCAGTACGACAGCAACCAGACCAACGATTCGGTGATCGCCCGCGGTGAAACGCGTCATCAGGGCATCGAGTCGAGCATCAACTACGCGCTCGACGGTTTGAGCCCGGTGCTCGCAGGGTTTGATGTGTACGCCACCTATGCCTATGTGGACGCGACCATCCGTGAAAACGGCCCGAACAAAGGCAACCGCGTCCCCTTTTCGTCCAAGCACAAAGGCACGCTCGGCGTGGGTTACACCGAAGGCCGCTGGAAACTCAACCTCGACAGCAGCTACCAGAGCAGCCAGTTCGCCGACAACGCCAATACCCAGGCTGAGACCGCCGACGGCGCCAACGGACGCATCCCCGGCTACATGCTGTTCAGCAGCCGCGCGGCGTATGACTTTGGCCCACAACTGTCGGACTTGAACGTGGCCGTCGGGGTGAAAAACATCTTCAACAAGCAGTATTTCACCCGCTCGTTCGACGACAACAACAAGGGCAAATACGTGGGCGAGCCGCGCACCGTCTACGTGCAAACCTCCATCGCGTTCTAACTGCCCGCCAGGCAACTGGGGGTCGCCGCGACCAGGGCGTCGATGGCGCAGCGCGTCTTGGCCGGCATGTGCGTGGCCGTGGGCCAAATCACATGGATCGGCGCAGGCTGGTCGCGGTAGCTGGGCAGTACCGCTTCCAGTTGGCCACGCAGCACATAGTGCGCAATCAACCAACTCGGCAACCAGGCCAGGCCCACGCCAGCGATGGCGGCATCGGCCACGGCCTGGAGGTCGTCCAGCACCAAAGGCGAGGTCACACCGGTGCGATGCGAATGAGCGCAACGGTAGGCAATGCCTCGGTGACCGGCGAGGTCCTCGATACGCTCTATCGGCCCGACACGCTGCAGGTAGGCCGGCGAAGCGGCCAGGCCCACGGACTGTTCACCCAGGCGGCGTGCACTCAGGCGGTCGGTATCCGGGAGCGGGCCGATACGCACGGCAACGTCGAAACCTTCCTGGGCCAGATCTGTCAGCCGGTCAGAAAAAGAAATCTCGATCTCCAATTGCGGGTATCGGTCCATCAACCCCCACAAAGCAGGCGCCGCATAGTGGTGACCAAAGGCCAGCGGCAAGCTTGCCCTTAGCCGTCCACGCGGTTGCTGGCGGCCACTCTCGAGCACCGATTCGGCGGCCTCCAACTCTGCCAGTGCACGCAGGCAATGCTCATAGTAGGCCTGCCCGTCCTCGGTCAGACGCTGGCGGCGGGTGGAGCGCTGCAACAGGCAGGTGCCCAAACGGGCTTCCAACCGCGCCAAACCCTTGCCCACCGCAGAACGGGTGAGGTTCAGGCGTTCGGCAGCTTCAGTCAGGTTGCCGCTCTCGACAATTTGCAGGAAGAGTTCAACGCCATCAAAACGCGGGGTGGCCATGAGTCTATTGTCGCCCTTGATTCCCTTATTGACGGAAAAGTTATCACAAATAAAGAACCCTGTTCCCGCGAGAATAGCGCTCTCACCCAATCGAAAGGAACCACCCATGCCGCCCGCCACCGCTGTATCGGTCGTCAGCGCCCCGCGCACGGCCAGAGATGGCCTCGCCCTCACCGCCGTCTGCCTCGTAGCCCTGATGTTCGGTCTGGAAATCTCCAGCGTGCCGGTCATCCTGCCGACCCTGGAGCAGCAGCTGGGTACCGGCTTTCAGGACGCGCAATGGATCATGAATGCCTACACCCTGGCCTGCACCAGCGTGTTGATGGCGGCGGGGACATTGGCCGATCGCTTTGGGCGCCGACGCATGCTGGTGCTGTGCTTGTGGCTGTTTGGGTTGGCCTCGTTGGCGTGTGGGCTGGCGAACGACGCGTCCATGCTGATCACCGCACGTTTTGTCCAGGGCGTGGGTGCCGGGGCGATGATGATTTGTCAGTTCGCGATTCTTTCGCACCAGTTTCGTGAACCGGCGGCACGGGCGCGGGCCTTCGCAATATGGGGGGTGATCGCGGGCGTGGGCCTGGGCTTCGGCCCGATGGTGGGCGCGTTGATCTTGGCCGTAGCAGACTGGCGCTGGGTGTTCCTCGTGCATGGGCCGCTCACCGTGCTGACCTTGGTGTTATTGCGCATCAGCGTCGAGGAATCCCGCGACCCGGCCGGCCATCGTCTCGACATTGCTGGCATGCTGACCCTGACGCTGTCGGTGTTTGCGCTGGTGTACTTCATCACCCAAGGCAGCGAGAACGGCTTCGGCGCACCGGCCATGCTCGGTTGGGCAGGCTTGTCACTGGGCGGGCTGCTGCTATTTATCCTGATTGAACGGCGTAGTACTCACCCGATGTTCGACTTCTCGGTGTTCCGCATCCAGCGCTTCAACGGCGCGCTGATGGGCTCGATCGGCATGAATTTCAGCTTCTGGCCATTCATGATCTACCTGCCGCTCTACTTCCAGGCCGGCCTGGGATACGACACGATGACCACTGGCGGCGCGCTGCTCGCCTACACCCTGCCCACGTTGCTGGTGCCACCGTTGGCCGAACGTCTGGCCTTGAGCTACGGCGCAGACCGCATCATTCCCTTGGGCCTGGGCTTGATGGGCGCAGGATTTATCAGCATGGCGGCGGCCAATGGTGCCGAGCATCCGAGCATTGCCTGGGTGCTTGTCAGCTGCGCGATGGCCGGCGTCGGGTTGGCGCTGACCAACTCGCCCACCACCAACACCACCACCGGCTCAGTGTCAGCCGACCGCGCGGGCATGGCCTCAGGCATCGACCTCAGTGCCCGGTTGATAACCCTGGCACTCAATATCGCGCTGATGGGGTTGGTGCTGTTGCTGGGAATCAGCCATCACCTCGCAAGCCTGCTGCCCCACACCACGGCAATGGAGTGGCCAGAAATCAGCCAGCATCTTGCAGCGGGCAAGCTGGACGTGTTGGCGCTGGCCCGCCCCGATGCGCAGGCTGCGCTGCGCCACGGCGTCGGTTGGGCGATGCTCTTTGCGGGTTTGGGCGCTTGCGGGTTGGCGACGTTGAGCGGGTATTTTTTCCGGCGCGCCCAATAAACGAAAACGGGCCTGCAACTGCAGGCCCGTTTTCGTGGGGATGAAAGAACCGTCAGCTATCAGCTGTTAAAGACCGCACGTTCTTTTTCCAGAAACTCCTGTTCAAGCTCGTCTTCATTCACTTTGGTGGTCGGCTGGCTTTTCCCGGCAGCGCGTGGCTTGCCTTGCAGTTTGCCGAACAGATGTTCCAGCGCATGCTCCAGCTTGACGGCTGCGCCGTCGATTGCCTGTTCCAGAGTATCGGCCTTATGAGCGACCGACAGCGGTTGATGGCCCTTTGGCCGTGCTTCCAGACGGCAGCTTAAATCATGAGGACCGGGCTTATCGCCGTTCTCATCGCGCAGGTAGACTTCGACGCGGGTCAGGTGTTCTTCATAATGTTCGAGCGTGCTCTCAATGGTCGTACGTACCCACTCCTCCAGTCGGATGCTGCTTTCAATATGGTTATCGCTATTGACTTGGATTTGCATAGTTCTTCCCTTATTTCAGCTAGCTCGCGAGAGGTCACAAACTGCAACACCGGGGTGGTGAAACCATGACCTCTTGATTACACAATTGAGCAGTCAGGAGAACATTTCAACCCCTTTGCAAAGATAAATCCCACATTACAAATTAAGTCTGACTACGAGCAAAAACGCTGTTAGGGTGGGGAGTTAGTTACATCTTCTTACGCCCAGCGAACCTTACAATTGCCCCTCCCCCAATGGGTGCAATCCGCGAAAAATCCCCGCTTCCTCCACCAGCCAGTCATGCACCGCGCGCACGCCCGGATGGCTTAATGCGCCCGGCGCGTAAAGCAAAACGTAGCGTTTATGGTTGGGCACCGCCAGGCCAAACGGCACGATCAAGGTGCCGCGCTCCAGCTCATCGTTGAGCAACGTGCGTCGCGCGATGGCCACGCCCATGCCGGCGATGGCAGCCTCGATGGTCAGGTGGTTGCGGTTGAAGGTGTGCCCGCGCCGCACGTCGGCTTGGTGGTAGCCAATGGCGTTCAGGTAAAACTCCCACTCGGCGTATTCATAACTGCCACGCCAGGCGGTGATGTCGTGCAACAGCGGGAAATGCACCAGGTCAGCCGGGCCATGCAAGGGCGGACGGCCGCGCAACAGGCTGGGCGCGCACACCGGGAAAATCTGCTCATCGAGCAGGGCTGTGGATAACAGGCCAGGGTAGCTGCCGTCGTTCAAATCGATGGCCAGGTCGAAGTCGCCCTCGTGCAGCGCGATGCTGCTGTCTTCGGCGACCATGCGCAGCTGGATATCCGGAAACCGTTGCTGCAGGCGTGGCAAGCGTGGAGTCAGCCACTTGCCGAGAAACGAGGGAATAGAACGCAAGCGCAAGGTGCCGCTGATCATCCCTGCGTCCAAGCGCTGCAATTCAGCATCGATGCTGCCGTAGGCCTCCCCCACCGTCGCCGCCAACCGCTGCCCTTCGGCACTCAGTTCCACCCCGCGCGCGCGCCGATGGAACAACCGAAAGCCCAGACGCTCCTCCAACTGGCGAATTTGTTGGCTCACCGCCCCCGGCGTGATGTGCAGTTCTTCGGCGCAGCGGGTGAACGACAGATGCCGCGCAGCACAGGAAAACACGTGCAGCCAGACATACGTCTGGCCATGAAGGGGCCGGGCCATAGGGTTTAGTCCTGCTAAAGGGTGTCTTAGGATAATTCGTTGGTCAGTGCCGATCCAGAGGCCCAGTATCGCGCCAATTCCGCTCGTCCTACAAAACATGGCAGCGATTTCTACTCCATTGCTTGTAAGGCTTTAGCATGGCTATCAGTGTTTTCGATCTATTCAAGGTGGGCATCGGCCCTTCCAGCTCGCATACCGTCGGCCCTATGCGCGCGGCGGCGACCTTCGCCCAAGCCCTTACCGACCAACATTTGCTGAACGACACACGCCGTGTCGAAGTGCGTCTGTACGGCTCGCTGTCCGCCACTGGCATCGGCCATGCCACCGACCGCGCCTGCGTGATGGGCCTGATGGGCGAATGGCCAGACAAGGTCGACCCGACCTCGATCAACACGCGTATCCAGCAAGTGCGCGAGTCCGGCCGTTTATTGCTCGCGGGCAAACAGGACATTGCCTTTAATTGGCACACAGATCTGCTACTGCTGGACGAAAGCCTGCCCTACCACCCCAATGCCATGTCCCTGCATGCCCACGGCGACAGCGGCCTGCTGAGCGAACAAACCTATTACTCGGTAGGTGGCGGTTTCATCATCGAAGCGGCTGAAGCGGCCTCGGGCATTGCGCCGACCAGCGATGTGGAATTGCCTTACGACTTTTCCAGTGCCGTCGAACTGCTGGCCCTGTGCAACAAGCACGGCCTGCGGGTGTCGGAATTGATGATGGCCAACGAGCGCGCATGGCGCAGCGATGCAGACATCCGCAGCGGGCTGCTGCACATCTGGTCAGTGATGCGCGAATGCGTGGAGCAAGGCCTGCGCGATGAAGGCATCTTGCCAGGCGGCCTGGATGTGCCGCGCCGTGCGGCGAAATTGCACCGCAGCCTGTTGGAAATCGGCAAACCCAATGTCATCACCTCGACCTTGTCGGCCATGGAATGGGTCAACCTGTTCGCCCTCGCCGTCAACGAAGAAAATGCGGCCGGCGGGCGGATGGTCACTGCGCCGACCAATGGCGCGGCGGGGATCATTCCGGCCGTGCTGCATTACTACATGAAGTTCAACGCGGACGCGTCTGACGATGATGTCGTCAATTTCTTCCTCGCTGCGGCCGCCGTCGGCATCCTGTGCAAGAAGAACGCCTCAATCTCCGGCGCCGAAGTCGGTTGCCAGGGCGAGGTGGGTTCCGCCTGCGCCATGGCCGCCGCCGGCCTGGCTGACATCCTCGGCGCCACCCCGGAACAACTGGAAAACGCCGCCGAAATCGGCCTGGAACACAACCTCGGCCTGACCTGCGACCCGGTCGGTGGCCTCGTGCAAGTGCCGTGCATCGAGCGCAACGCCATCGCGGCCGTCAAAGCCATCAATGCCACACAAATGGCCCTGCGCGGTGACGGTAAACACTTCATTTCCCTCGACCGGGTGATCCGCACCATGCGCGATACCGGCGCCGATATGCATGACAAATACAAAGAAACTTCACGGGGCGGCCTGGCGGTCAGCTGGGTGGAGTGCTGATCGGAGCACTTTGACCCGCCCCATACGTGAGCCCGCGCAAAAATAATAACGAGGCAATACCGATGACCGATGTACGTACACCTGCTGCTGAACAGCCTGTTTCACAGACCACCGCAACAACCGGCTGGACCAAACACGACACCACCTGGATGCTGGGCCTGTACGGCACCGCCATCGGCGCAGGCACCTTGTTCCTGCCAATCAATGCCGGCGTCGGCGGCTTCTGGCCGCTGATCGTGCTGGCGTTGCTGGCCTTTCCGATGACCTTCTTTGCTCATCGTGGGCTGACGCGTTTTGTATTGTCAGGCAAATCCGGCGACATCACCGACGTGGTCGAAGAACACTTCGGCGTCGGCGCCGGCAAGCTGATCACCCTGCTCTACTTCTTCGCCATCTTCCCGATCCTGCTGGTGTACAGCGTGGCGCTGACCAACACCCTGAGCAGTGTCATGGAACACCAGCTGCACATGGCCCCACCGCCCCGGGCGATCCTGTCGCTGGTGTTGATCCTCGGTCTGATGGCCATCGTGCGCTGCGGCCAGGGCGTGATCGTCAAGGCCATGAGCGTGCTGGTGTACCCGTTCGTCGCCGCCCTGCTATTGCTGGCCGTGAGCCTGATCCCCAACTGGAACGGTGCATTCTTCGCCTCGGCCAGCGAGGGCATGCCGTGGCCGCTGTTCTTCAAAACCCTGTGGCTGGCGATCCCGGTGATGGTGTTTTCCTTCAACCACTCACCGATCATCTCCGCGTTCGCGGTGGACCAGAAGCGCGTGTATGGCGCCCAGGCCGAGCGCAAAAGCAGCGGCATCCTCGCCACTGCCCACGGCATGATGGTGTTGACCGTGATGTTCTTCTGCTTCAGTTGCGTGCTGGCCCTGTCGCCAGCTGACTTGGCTGCCGCCAAGGCGCAGAACATTTCGATCCTGTCGTACCTGGCCAACCACTTCCAGACGCCGGTAATCGCCTACGCCGCGCCGTTGATCGCGCTGGTGGCCATTACCAAATCCTTCCTTGGCCACTACATCGGCGCCAGCGAAGGCTTCCAGGGGCTGATCGTCAAATCCTTGCGCGGGCGTAATCGCTCGATGTCGCCCAAAGGGCTGGAACGCTGCACCGCACTGTTCATGGTGCTGACCTGCTGGGCCGTGGCGACCTTCAACCCAAGCATCCTGGGGATGATCGAGACCATGGGCGGGCCGATCATCGCGTGCCTGCTGTTCCTGATGCCGATGTACGCGATTCGCCGCGTGCCATCGCTGCGCCAGTACTCGGGCCAAGTGTCGAATGTGTTTGTGGTGGTGATCGGGCTGATTGCGCTGTCTGCGATCGTTTTTTCGGTATTGCCCTGAAATAGCCCACCGACCTGAAGAACGACTCAATACAAATATGGGAGGGGGCTTGCTCCCGATGGCGGTCCTTCAGCCGAGCATTTATTGGCTGATACTCCGCTATCGGGAGCAAGCCCCCTCCCACATTGGCAGGTCACTGGGGATCGATTGCTTTACGGCACGCGCCTTGCTGTAGAGCTCATGAGGCAAACGGACTTTGTGAAACCTCAGCGACGGAGTGGCCGATGGTCAGGCAACGCGAACTAATCCTGACACCGGTCGTCAATGACTGCATGTTCTTATCAGGCGGTAACGCACCATGGACAATCCTTTTCAGATCATCACCGACACCTTCACCCCCAACTACCGCGTCAACCTGAGCATCCAACGGCTGGATGGCAGCATCATGCTGACCCTCTCGAATGAGGACGGCGTGGTGGCCAAACGCATGATCAGCGCCGAACAACGCAACGACCCGCAGCGGCTCAAACGGCTGGTGCAAAGTATTCAGTTCGGCATCGCCATCGAGCAGGGCCACAGCGCCATGGAAATCCTCACGGTGATGACGGACGGCGACAGCCACAAACTCCTGCAGCGCCCGCCCGCCCGCACCTTGCCCTTCAGCGTCGGGCTTTAAAGCTCGCCCTTCTCGGTTTCCAGGCTCGCTTCGCCCTTGCGGCGCGGGCCTTCAACCTTCACCGACGGAAATGCCGACGACGCGTAGCGCACCACCAGAATCGAAAACGCCAACAGCAGAATGCCGCCACACAGGTAGATGATGCCGATGTCAGGCGGGTTGTGGTGCGACACATTGGAGATCAGCAGGCGCGTCAGCGCAGTGATCGCCACGTAGATCAGGAAGCGCACCGGCATGTGGTTGGTCTTGAAGTAAATCCCGACCATCGCGCCCAATTCCAGGTAGATGAACAGCAGCAAGATGTCATCGATCTTGATGTGCCCGGTCTCCAGCATCCCCAGAAACTCCATCACCGCTGCCCAGGCGGTCACCGCACCAATGGCGAACAGCGCCAGGTAATGGAACGTCTCGACGAACAGATTGCCCAGCGACTCGGCCAGCCCATGGACTTGCTGACGCAGCTTTTCGGCCCAGTTGATTTTCACGATGATACTTCCTTAGGTCGGCTCGACCGGATAGTGCGGGTTGGACGTGACGGTTGTTCTGCATGCAGAAAAAAGGCCAGAGGCACGTATAAGATGATGGCGGCGTGACATGAGGCACGCCAAACCTGTATTTACGGGCTACATTAAAAAACTGCTACCCAAACCTCAGGGTTTGGCTTACTCTTTTAGCTGTATATAAATACAGTAGTCGCAAAAGACAACTATCGTGAAGGCATGTGAGGTGGTGAATGGCCGTCGAAGTGGTATACCGCAGCAGCCGAGATCTGGAGCGTTTGTTCATGGATAAAGCCGAAGCTGACCGTCATGACAAGATGCTTGAACTCGCTGAGTTGCTGGCAGAAGTGTTGCAAAAAGCCGTGCCGTCCCTGAGCGAGCAGCAGGTGGAAGAAGCCGGGATCTACATGGCGAAGAACCGCGATGTATTTGCCAAGGCGTTCAAGAGCCAACCGGACGCTTTGTCCGAGTTGCTGAACCCGACGGCGGAATAAAGCCCGAATTGAACAGGCCCTGAATCAATGATTCAGGGCCTTTTTAATGCCTGGCCTATTTGTACAGCAGGCGCTCGGCCAACTCATCCGCCACCCGTGCGGGGGAGCGTTTTTCGGCCTGGGCGTGGGCGAAGATTTCGGTGAGGCGCGTACCGATGTTCGACAAGTGCGCGGTAATGTCCGCCAGCTCGGCACCGCCGTGTTTGAGGGCAACGTAGATCAGGCCGCCTGAGTTGATCACGTAGTCCGGGGCGTAGAGGATGCCGCGCCCTTCCAACTGGTCGGCGACGTCCAGGGTGGTCAGTTGCGCGCTGGCAGAACCGGCCACGGCGGCGCACCGCAATTGGCCGACGCTGTGCCGATTGAACACCGCACCGAGGCCACAAGGGGCGAGGATGTCGCAGGGCGTGCTGAGTAAGGCGTCGTTGGCGATTGGGTGCGCGCCGAGTTGCTCCATGGCGAGTTGCACTTTGCCGTGGTCAATGTCGCTCACCAGCAATTCGGCTCCCGCGGCATGCAGTTGTTCGGCCAGCGCGTAACCGACATTGCCCAGGCCTTGCACCGCGACGCGCAAGCCTTCGAGGTTGTCGCTGCCCAGGCGGGCCATGGCCGCGGCGCGGATGCCGGTGAACACGCCCATGGCCGCATGGGGCGCGGGGTCGCCGGCGGCGGTGGTGCTGGTGACGAAGCGTGTGTGCTGGGCGATGCAGTCCATGTCGGCCACTGACGTGCCGCTGTCGATCGAAGTAATGAAGCGGCCATCGAGTTTTTCAATGCAACGGCCAAATGCTTCAAACAAGGCGGCGCGGCTTTCCACGTGCACGGGACGGATGATCACCGCCGTCCCGCCGCCCACCTGCAGGCCGGCCAGGGCGGCTTTGTAGCTCATGCCTTGGGCCAGACGCGCGGCATCCGCCACGGCACTTTCATCGTCGGGGTACGCGAGATAACGGCAACCGCCCAAGGCCGGCCCCAAGCGGCTGTTGTGAATGGCGATGACCGCCTTCAGCCCGGTGACCGCGTCGACACTCAGGTGCAGCGACTCAAGGCGGGTGCTGTGCATAAGCGCAAACATCGTCGAGCTCCCGAATCACTTCTGGTAGAGGCCCAAGTATAGGCTTGCGGTAGAAAACTGCCGAAGTGCGCTGGAATAAGCCGCCGGATTTCGTGGGATCTGCGACATAAGCAGGTGGGTTATTGCTTAAGTCACTGGACGAAAATTCTCAGCAAGGCTAAAACGGGGCATCCGCCGGAGAACGCAATGAATCCCCGCACAGCCTTTTTCGCCTGCCTGGACCGTTCACCCCCTGCGCTGTTTGAAGCGGCGCTGTGGATTGCTGCCGAACACGACTGCGCCGTGCAGCCCGTGCAGATCCTGCAAGACCTCATCGTGTTGCAGCAACAGGTCAGCGTTGGCATGCCCATGTTGCCGGCGGATGAACTCGGCCAGCCGCTGCTACGGCGCATGAATGACTTGGGCTTCGCTCAGGATGACTTTACCCCGCTGCGCCCGGCGGCCGCCCTGCTCGACAAGGTATTGCAACGCAAACGCGGACAACCCCTGGCCATGGGCCTGATCGCACTTGAGTTGGCGCGGCGCCTGAATATCCCCATGGTGGGCGTGAACTTCCCAGGCCACTTTCTGCTGCGGGTGCCCGGCGCCGATCACCTGCTGGACCCCTGCGGCGGGCGGCGCCTGTACCCGAATGACTGCCGTGAATTGCTGCATCGCCAGTACGGGCCGAACCTCAAGTTGCAGGCCGACCACCTGCACACCGCCGAGCCGCGTTCGATCCTGCAACGGTTGTCACGCAACCTGCGCCAACTGCACCTCTCCAATGACAACCCGCTGGCCGCGCTGGTCGACGCCGAACGCGTGCTGGAACTGGGCAATGCCAGCGCCGCCGACTACCTCGCGCGGGCCAGTTTGTACCAGCGTCTGGACTGCCCGAGTGCCGAACGTTTTGACCTGGAACACGCCCTGCTGCTCAGCGAGGACCCGATCCAGCGCCTGCGCCTGACGGAGCGGCTGGGGCACCTGCCGCCCAACTCAGTGGTGCATTGACTCACCGCATCAATCGGCCGATCAGTGATTGGCCGGGGCTTTGAGAATGTCACTGTGCAGGGGGCTCTTTGGCTTCGCAGCGCCCGGCGAGCGCACTTGAATGATCAACAGCGCCGCAATCACCGCTGGAATCGCACAGAAGAAGAAAATCTGCTGCACCGGAATATGCATCGCCAGCAACATGCTGCCAAACAGCGGCCCCAGGATTGACCCGAATCGCCCCACGCCCAACGCCCAGCCAGTGCCGGTGGCGCGCACGTGCGCCGGGTAGAAGTTACTGGCGAAGGCATTGAGGGTCAGTTGCCCACCGATGATGCAAAACCCGGCGGCGAACACACAGGCCACCAGATAGCGCGGATTGTCGTGGTTCAGGCCCAGCAACAGGGTGCATACCGCCGCCGCTGCCAATACGCCGGACAGCAGCCGTACCTTGCTTTTCAGGCGGTCGGCGAACCAGGCCATGCCGATGGCGCCCAAGGTGCCGGCGAACAGGAACATCGAGGTCACCAGGTTGGCTTCGTTCAGCGCCAGGCCACTTTCCAGTAACAACGACGGCAGCCAGCTGATCATGAAATACAGCAGGATCAGGCTGACGAAAAAGGTCGCCCAGAGCAACACCGTCGGGCGCGCGTAACCCTTTCGGAACAACTCGACCACCGTGAGTTTGCTGCCCTGCTCCTGAAGGTTTTCGGCGTCGCTCGCCAACGGCGGTTGCCAGTCGGGCAGCATGCGTGCCGTGACTTTGCGCAAGCGCACATACGGCGGCGCATCCCGCAGCAGGCGCGGCAGGGATTCCGGCAACCGCCACATCAGAAAAGGAAACAGCAGCAATGGCGTCACACCGCCCGCCAGGAATACCGCCTGCCAACCGAAGCCATCGATAAACCCTGCGGCCACGAAACCACCCGCCGCGCCGCCGAACGAGAAACCGCACGCGGCCAGGGTCACCATCAAGGTGCGCATCCGCGGCGGCGAATATTCCGACATCAACGCCATGGCACTCGGCATTGCGCCGCCCATGCCAATACCGCAGATAAACCGTGCGGCCATCAGCGTGGTCAGGGAGTTGGCAAACACCATCAACACCGTGAGGCTGGCGTAGATCAGTACACAGCCGAGCAGGATGCGCCGCACACCAAAGCGGTCAGCCAGTGGCGTCACCAGCAACGAGCCCAGGGTCAGGCCCAGCAGGTTGGCACTGAATACCGGGCCGAATGCCGCTTTTTCCAGGCCCCAATCCTTGGCCAATGCGGGTACCACATAGCCCAGCACCTGCGCGTCGTAGCCATCGGTTACCAGCAGCAACGCCAGCAACAGGAGAATCAACCACTGATAGCGCGACACCGGACGGGCGTCGAGTGCCGCGCGAAAGCTGGCAATCTGATTGTGCATCGCAAGGTACCTGTTATTTTTATGAGGATGTCGCCGATCAAAATGTGGCAGCGGGCTTGCTCGCGAAAGCGATGTGTCAGCGACAAATGTTTCGACTGATCCGACGCATTCGCGAGCTAGCGCCTACATTGATTCAGGATGCTTCTGGGGTATCCGGTTGATTAGCCGGATGCGCCTGCACAAACGCCGGATGCTGCGCCGCCAACGCCGCCACACGCCCAATGCGTGGGTACGCCGCCAACGGCACCTTGAAGCGTTCGGCCGCATACAGCTGCGGAATCAGAAACGCATCCGCCATCCCCGGCTGCTCGCCAAAGCAAAAGCCTTTATCGCCAATCAACTGCTCGACTGCACCCAGGCCCTGGCTGATCCAGTGGCCGATCCACGCCAGCAATTGCGCCTCGTCATGCCCCCACTGGCGCAGCAGGTTCTGGGTGCTGGAGTTGTGCAACGGGTGAATATCGCAGCCGATGATCGACGCCACCGCGCGCTCATGGGCACGGGTCGCGAGGTCTTTGGAAAGCAGCGGCGCCTGTGGATAACGTTCGTCCAGGTACTCGATGATCGCGGGCGACTGAATCAACAGCTCGCCCTTGTCGGTACGCAACGCCGGCACTCGGCCTTGCGGGTTGATCGCCAGGTACGCCGGTTGGCGATTGGCGCCGCCGGCCGGCACCAGCAGGTTGACCGGTACGGCGCTGTAGTCCAACCCCTTGAGTGCCAAGGCAATACGCACCCGGTACGACGACGTAGAGCGGTAGTAGGTATAGAGTTCCATCGCCCTGCCCTCTTAGCGCGCCGCGACCACCGTGCCACGGCATTCGCCGAAGCCGATGGAGGCAAACCCTTCACGGCTGCAACGGGCGCGCAGGATGATTTCGTCACCGTCCTCGAGGAATTTACGCACCTCGCCCGACGCCAGTTCAATCGGCTTTTTGCCGCCTTCGGTGATTTCCAGCAGGCTGCCGAACTGCCCCGGCTGCGGGCCGGACAAGGTGCCCGAGCCGAACAGGTCACCGGCCTGCAACTGGCAGCCGTTGACGCTGTGGTGTGCAACCATTTGCGCCACGGTCCAGTACATGTGCTGGGTGTTACTCAGCGTCAGGCGATGGGCCGGCAGGTGTTGCTCGCGCATTGAGGCGGTGGTCAGCAGCACCTCCAGCTCGATGTCAAAGCCGCCTGCCGCCTGGTCACGCGTGTCCAGCAGGTACGGCAGCGGTTGCGGGTCGCCGTCGGGGCGTGCCGGTTGGGCTTTGCGGAACGGCGCCAGCGCTTCGGCCGTCACCACCCACGGCGAGATGCTGGTGATAAAGCTCTTGGACAGGAACGGGCCCAGTGGCTGATATTCCCAGGCCTGGATATCGCGCGCCGACCAGTCGTTGAGCAGGCAGAAACCGGCGATATGTTCGGCGGCGTCACCAACCGCAATCGAGTCGCCCATGGCATTGCCCTGGCCAATCCAGATGCCCAGCTCCAATTCGTAATCCAGGCGTGCGCAGGGGCCGAAGGTTGGCTCGGTCTGGCCGGCGGGCAGCGTCTGGCCTTTAGGCCGGCGTACCTCCGTGCCTGAGGGGCGAATGGTCGAGGCACGGCCGTGATAACCGATTGGCACGTACTTGTAGTTCGGCAGCAATGGGTTGTCGGGACGGAACAGTTTGCCGACGTTTTGCGCGTGTTCGATACCCACGTAGAAGTCGGTGTAATCGTTGATTTTCGCCGGCAGGTGCATCTGGCAGTCTGCTGCGCGGTGCAGCACCTGCGCTTCACGGGTTTGCAGCTTGCTGCCTTGCGCGAGCAGCGCCAGCAGTTGCTCGCGCAAGGCCACGCGCGGGCCACGGCCCAGCTCGAAAAAGGCGTTCAACTGGCCGCCGGCGGTGGCTTCAACGGCACGGCGGGCTTCGCCGTCGAACGCGTCCAAAGCAGCGTGCAGGTCAAGAATCGAATCGCCAATCGCCACACCGCTACGCGGTGCCGAACCGTTGATGCTGAACACGCCCAACGGCAGGTTCTGCAACGGGAAATCACGGTGACCGTTGGCGGAGTCCACCCAGCTGCGGGTTAGCGTTGGTTGCGTCATGGGTTATCTCCGGTTCGGGTTGAAGGTGGCGGGCAGCGAAGCCCAGCACGCGTCGTAAGTGTTTTGCAGTTGCGGGCATTCCAGGGCGAACTGCGTGGGGCGCAGCACTTGGCTGGTCTCGAACATAAACGCCATGGTGTTATCAATCTTGTGCGGCGCCAGTTCCACGTTGATGGCCTTGGTGCACGTCTCGCCGTCCGGACCATGGGCGCTCATGCAACTGTGCAACGACGCACCCCCGGGCAGGAAGCCTTCGGCCTTGGCGTCGTAGGCGCCCTGGATCAGGCCCATGTATTCGTTCATCAGGTTGCGGTGGAACCACGGCGGCCGGAAGGTGTTCTCGGCGACCATCCAGCGCGGCGGGAATATAACGAAGTCGAGGTTGGCCAGGCCATGCACGCTGGTGGGCGAGGTCAACACGGTGAAGATCGACGGGTCCGGGTGATCGAAACTGACGGTGCCAAGGGTATTGAAGCGGCGCAGGTCGTATTTGTACGGCACGTTATTGCCGTGCCAGGCGACCACGTTCAGCGGCGAATGGTCCAGCTCACAGGCCCACAACTCGCCGAGGAACTTCTGTACCAGCGTGGTCGGCTTTTTGAGGTCTTCGTAGTGCGCGACCGGCGTCAGGAAGTCACGCGGGTTGGCCAGGCCGTTGCTGCCGATAGGCCCCAGGTCCGGCAGGCGCAGCGGCGCGCCGTGGTTTTCGGCAACGTAGCCGCGCGCTTGGGCGTCCAGCAGTTCGACACGGAATTTAAGGCCGCGCGGCAGCACGACGATGTCCAGTGGCTCGACGTCCAGCACGCCCAGTTCGGTGGCGATGCGCAGCCGGCCCTGCTCGGGGACGATCAACAGTTCGCCGTCGGCGTTGAAGAACACCCGCTCCATGGAACGGTTGGCGCAGTAGTTGTAGATGCTGATGCCTGAGGGGCTTTCAGCCCCTGAGTTGGCCACCATGCCGACGAGGCCGTCGATAAAGTCCGTCGGCTCGTCGGGCCTGTCCAACGGGTTCCAACGCAGACGATTCGGCGTCACGGCGCCCAACGGCCCACCGGCCAGTTGCCGCTCAAGCTTCACGAAGGCCGGGTGATTGGCCGATGGCTGAATGCGGTACAACCACGTGCGTCGGGCTTCGCTGCGCACCATGGTGAAGGCGGTCCCGGAAAACAGTTCGGTGTACAGGCCGTAGGGGGCTTTTTGCGGGGAATTCTGGCCGACGGGCAGCGCGCCAGGCAGGGCTTCGCTGGCGAATTCATTGCCGAAGCCCGACAGGTATTCGAGGTTCATGGAGCATCCTCAGTACGGAAGTTGTTTTTATCGTAATCCAGTTACGCATAACGTAATTTGATCACTATCGACCGTCAAGCTATAAAGACGCCCATTCATCTCTCGGATTCTCGTTGCCCCATGGAAAAGCCCCGCGACACCGGTAAACAGAAAGTCCGCTCGGCCGAAGTGGGCACCGATATTCTCAAGGCCCTCGCTGAACTGTCCCCGGCCACCTCGCTGTCGCGCCTGGCCGAGCACGTGCAGATGCCGGCGAGCAAGGTCCACCGCTATTTGCAGGCACTGATCGCCTCGGGGTTTGCCGAACAAAACACCGCCACCAACCACTATGGGCTGGGCCGCGAAGCATTGCGCGTGGGCCTGGCGGCGCTGGGCAGCATGGATGTGTTGAAAGTCGGCGCCCTGCCCCTGGCGGAGCTGCGGGATGAACTGAATGAAACCTGCTTTCTGGCCGTGTGGGGCAACCAGGGCGCGACCGTGGTGCACATCGAGCCGGCGGTGCGCGCGATCACGGTGGTGACGCAGTTGGGTTCGGTGTTGCCGTTGCTCAGCTCGTCCACCGGGTTGGTGTTCAGCGCTTATTTACCTTCGCGGGAGACCGTCGAATTGCGCGAGCGTGAGATTCAGGCCGGTAGCGCCCACGCCCTGGCGGATGACCAGGCCTACGCCACCGCGTGTGAACAGATCCGCAACCGTGGCCTGCACTTTGTGCACGGTTTGCTGATGCCCGGGGTCGATGCATTGTCGGCGCCGGTGTTCAACGCGGTCGGGCACGTGGCGGCGGTGATGACCGTGGTCGGCCCCACCTCGCTGTTCCACGCCGATGAAGACGGCCCGGCGGCGCAGCACTTGCTGGCGGCGACCCGGGCGGTGAGTTGGCGGATGGGCTATCAGCCCTGAATCAATCGTCCCAACGTGACAGGGCCAGCGCCACGCGGTTCTCCAGGCCCTTCACCTGCGCGCCGGCCACCACGTAGTTATTGGTCAGCATCGAGAACACCAACTGGCGCCCGTGGGCATCGGTGATGTAACCGCTCAATGACGACACGCCGCCCATGGAGCCGGTCTTGGCGTGCAGATTGTTTTCAGCGCTTGTGCCGCGCAGGCGATAACTCAGGCTGCCACCGGTCATGCGCTCGGTATTGCCGGCAATCGGCAGCGCGTTGTACCAGGCGTTGAACCACGGCTGTTTGCTCGCAGCCAGCAGCAGGTCGGTGAGGGTTTGCGACGACACCAGGTTACGCCGTGACAGGCCGGAGCCGTCGACCTGGCTCAGCGTCGCCGTGTCCAGCCCCTGGCGCTTGAGAAACCCGGCCACCGCCACCACACCCGCCGCCGCCGTGCCGCTATTGGCGGTCTTGCGGCCCATGGCCTTGAGCAGGGCTTCGGACATGTTGTTGTTCGAGAGTTTGAGCAGCGGCGTGATCAGTGCCTGCAACGGCGCCGATTGGTGCTCGGCCAACACTGTCGCCGTGGCCGGGCTGGCAGCGCCCATCACACGACGCCCCAGCACCGTAATGCCCTGCTGCGCCAACGCCTGTTCAAACAGATTGGCCACCAGTTGCGTCGGCTCCCACACACTGACCAATTGTTCGCTCTGCCGCCCCGCCGCTACGGCGCCACTGAGCTGCAACAGGTTGGTGCCATGGCGACGGTTGATGCCATAGGTGTTGCCGGGCCCGCTGACCGCGCGGTTACTCAGTTGCAGGTAGTCGGTCGGCGGGAAGATCTCGACATTCACCGGCTGCCCTACGCGCACCGGCGCTTTGGCCGTGACCAGTACGCTGCCGGCATCAAAATCCGCGTTGGGTGACACGGTCAGCGCGGAAATCTGCGCGCCGTAGTAGGTGGTTTCATCATCGTGGGACCAGTCGACACCCAGCCGCTCGGCGTCAAACCAGGTGTCGTCGAACACCAGGTCACCCTGCACCTGGCGTACGCCCTGGCTGGCCAGTTGCGCCGCGAGGGCCTGGTAATCGGCGAATTGAATGGTGGGGTCACCCAGACCGCGCAGGTACAGGTTGCCGGTCAGGCGATCGCCCTGGCGGATGCCATTGCTCAACAATTGCGTAGAAAACCGGTACTGCGGCCCCAACACATCCATCGCCGCCGCGGTGGTCAGCAGCTTGAGGTTGGAGGCGGGCACCAGCCGTGTGCGCGGGTTGTGCTGATACAGCGTGGCGCCACTGCGGGCATCACGCACCAGCAGCGACACCGAGGCGCCGTGCAGCGCCGGGTCGGCCAGCAACTGGTCGAGGCTGTGCCCGGTGGCCGTCTTTGACGGTGTGGCGCAACCACTGAGTAACAGGCCAAAGACTAGCGCCGTTGCGCTGGTGTGTATCCATCGTGCCAACCGCATAAACCTGGCTTTCCTGAATCGGCGAAAGTGCGCAGCTTGGTTAATTCAGCGCGTTCAATCAAGTGCCAGGGTGGTGATCGAGAACGTTCCGACCTGAAATAGCGGGCCAGGCGTGGCCTCGGCTTTACTCGGCGCGGGTTGCAAAACGATCAACATCGGCGCCTCACCGCGACAGGTCACCCACTGCCGCAGGCGCCCAACCTCCTCGGCAAGCGCGCTGGGCGTGGAGCACTTGGCAAATCAGCTGGGATGATAACCCGGCGTATTTTCTCATCAGAAGGTCAAGGTACTGGAGACCGATACCTGCCGCGCATCGCCGATGGACACAAACTGCGTGTTCACCGACGAGGTGTAGTAGGTGCGATCAAACAGGTTCTTCACATTGAGCTGGAACTTGACCTTCTGCCCGTCGATCTTGGTGTCATAGCTGGCGAACGCATCGGCCACGGTGTAGCTCGGCAGTTCGAAGCTGTTAGCCGCGTCCCCTGCCCGCTCGCCCACATAGCGAGCTCCGGCGCCGACGCGTAGCTGGTCACCGCCCAGAATGCTGCCGAAGTCATACACGGCCGACAACGACGCGGTGTTCTTCGCCACGTTTTGCAGGTCGTTACCCTTGTATTTGCTGTCCTCAACCACCACCGCATCGGTGTAGGCATAGCTGCCGATCAGGCTCCAGTTGTCGGTCAATTGCCCACTGGCGTCCAGCTCCAGGCCACGCGAGCGCACCTTGCCGGCCACGCTGTACACCGAAGTCAGCCCATCCCCCACTTGCACCAGCACATTGCGCTTTTCGATGTTGAACAAGGCCGCGCTCGCGGTGATACGCCCAGGCATGTCGAACTTGGTGCCCAGCTCCCACGCTTTGGACTGCTCCGGCTCCAGGCTGCCATCCAGCACCGTTTTGTTGGCCAGCGGCGCAATGGTGGAGTTGGGTTTGAACGACTCGGTGTAGCTGCCATAGAACGACAACGCGTCGGTGTAGCGGTACACCAGGCCCGCACGCGGCACCCACTTCTGGCCGTTGCCATCGGTGTTGGCGGTGAACGGTACGCCTTTGCCAGCGTACTGGTCGTACATCTGATAGCGCGCACCGCCGACCAGAATCCACTGGTCATTCAGGTGGATCGCATCCTGGAAGAACAACGAATCACTGCGCAACAGGTCGGTCTGGTTGCTGTCCGCGGCGCTGACGGTGCTCCCTGCGACTTCGTTGCCGTACACCGGGTTGTTGTAGTTGAAGACACCGCGCGGCGCTTGGCGAATCAGGTCGGCCCGGTAGATCTTGCGGTACTCATCGTCGAGGCCGAACACCAGGTCGTGCTGCATCCCGGCGACATCGACCTTGCCTTCCAGGCTGGCAGTCGCGAAGCGGTCGGTGGTCAGCGCGCCTTGAGTGCCGTCCATGCTGCGGGTCAGGGTGCCGTTGGGGTTGACCTTGACCACGCGCACTTGGCTGGCGTCGTAGGTTTCGCGGTTCCAGCTGTAGCCGAAGTGGGCTTTCCAGTCGTCGTTGAGGTCGTGGTCGACTTGCAGGCGATACAAGTCGGAGCGGCCTTCCATATTGTTGAACGGCTCATCCAGGCGACGGGTCGCGGGGATGTTCAACGGGTGGTTGGTCTTGGGGTCGATGGCCGTGCCGCGGTCGAACGGCGAGAGGAATTCGCGGTGCTCATACGCGAAGACCACCTGGGTGGTGTCGCCGTACCAGGCCAGGGACGGTGCCACCAGCGTCTCGCGGTGGGTGCCGTAGTTGCGCCAGTAATCTTCGTCTTCATGGTCGACGATCAGCCGATAAGCCAGGCCGCTGTCACCAATCGGCCCGGTGGTATCGAGGCTGCCGCCGCTGCCGTTCTTGCCGTCACCGAAAGTCGAGCCGCGTGCGGTCAATGAGGTGGACTGCACCAGCTCGGGCTTTTTGCTGACGATATTGACCACACCACCCGGGTCCTGGATGCCGTACAACAACGACGATGGCCCCTTGAGCACCTCAACGCGTTCAGCCGTGGCGCTCAAGGCGCGGCCCTGCACGACGGGCATGCCGTCTTGCATGATCGAGCCATTACGGTTGTCGCCAAAGCCACGCAGCATCACCGCGTCCTGGGTGCTGCCGAGGGTATTGGCCTGGGTGATGCCGCTGATGTTGCCCAGGGCGTCATCCAGGTTGCGCGGTTGTTGGTCGCGCAGCACTTGGGCGGGCACCACATTGACGGTTTGCGGCGTTTCCAGCAGCAGGCCACGGGATCGCATCACCGAACTGGTGGGCGGCGGCTGGTAGCTGGTGCTGTCCTGTACGGGGTTGGCACCGCTGATGGTGGTGGCGCCAAGCGTCAACGCGCCGCCGGTGGGCAGCGGCTCCAGGGCCAAGGTGCGCGCATCGATCTGGCGGAAGGTGAACCCGGTGTTGGTCAGCAGGCGCTGCAGTGCCTGGGTTGCGCTCATCTGCCCATTGATCGCCGGGGCGTTGAGGCCGTAGGGCGCTTCATCGGTGTAGATCACGCTGAGACCCGTGACCCGGCTGAAGTCGTTCAGGGCCTGGGGCAACGGCTTGGCCGCCAGCGCAAAGTTGAACTGGGCGCTTTGCTGCTCTTGCGCCTGGGCGACGCAAAGCGGCAGCAATGCCAACCCCGACACCGTCAATACCGAGGCTCCCAGCCACTGTTTTACCCAACCGCCCGCCGTCGACTTCATGCTGTGAGAACCCGTGTAGAAAAGCTGTTAATGCGAATACATCGCAGTTTCAAGCACTACACGGATGGGCGGTGGATTTACCTCACCTTATTTTGAAAATAATTTTGCTTAGTGCGCCTGAATGCAGAAGCCCATGCGTGGGAAGTGCACATGCACAACGCCGGCGCGTTCGTCGGTACGGCGCAGGATCAGCTGTTCGCGCCCGACAAACAGCAGTTCTCCAGCGACGGGGTCGGTGCCGTAGTCAGTGGCGGCAATCGTCACTGGCTGGCCGGGCTTGAAACCGTTCAAGTCTTCGAACGGCTCATCTGGCAAGGCGGCAGGCGCCGCGTTACGCGCCACGTCCAGGGCTTGCTCGGCACTCATCTCACTGGCGGTGCCATGGCCAAAGCTCAGCACCCGGTCCAGCCAGGCGGCGACGGCCGGGTAAGCGTCAACCAGCGGCGCCGTCACCGACGAGCCTTTAAGGAACCACAACGGATGGGCCAGCGAGAAGTCGGCAATCGACGGTTCGCCGAACAGGAAGTCGCCCGGCTGATGCTGCAATTGCTGGTCGATGCGGCTGACAATCGCCGGCCATTGGTGCCTGGCCTGCTCCAGTTGCACGCGAGCGGCTGTTCCGCCGCTGAACAGCTTGGCGCGGTCAGCCACCAGCACCTGGATCATTTCCGGCGGCACCTTGGCGAACTTGACGGCCAGGGATTCCGGCTGGAACACCAGCGCCACCGCTTGGGCAAACACCACCGAATCCGCCCACGCCGCGAAGCTTTGAGTGACCAGCTCCAGGCCCAGCGGAAACAGCGCCGGCGTGGTTTTTTCCTGCTCCAGGCGGCGAGCGATCAACGCGGTATCGCAGTAAATATCAGCGCCGACCTGCAACACCGGCGTCTTGCGATAGCCGCCGGTCAGGGCCGTCAAATCCGGTTTGGGCATCACCGGCGCAATGCGCACCGAACGCCAGGACAACCCCTTGAAGCCCAATAACAGGCGGGCTTTTTCAGCGAAGGGTGATTGCGGGTAGTGGTGAAGGATCAACTCAGACATGCCAGGCTCCGCCCAATAAGTGAACCGCTAGCTTAGCCTGCCAAATCGCGCAGGGGGATGATGGGGCCTTATCAGTCAGATTGATGGGCCATGCGCTGCCAGGCATTCCTTGGCGCTCTTCTTTAATTTCTTGATCAGCCGTTCCTGGCGCAGCGCTTCGCCTTTGGAAGCACACTGTTCGGTGTACACCAGCGCGACCGCTGGACTTGAGAGAAAGAACCGCGCGCCCTTGCCGCTTTGGTGGGCGGCAAACCGACGCACCGGGTCATTGCTGATGCCGCAATACAGCGAGCCATTGGCGGCGCGCACCAGGTAGACAAACCAGGGTTTGGGTTCAGGAAGATCAGTCACAGGTCGTGTCGGCAAACCAGAGGAGCGCCAATCTTATCAACGACCCGCCTGAAATGCCTTCAAGCCTTTGAGCGCCTGGGCGCGCACCGCATTTTTCAGCGCCGGCGACCAGCCCAGCAGCAGCCCCTTGAGACCCAACGCCTGGCGCGACCAGCGCCACAGGTCGAAATGGTCGTGGTGCCCACAAATCTTGCCGTCGCGAAATATGAACCGCGCGCCGATGTCGTTGACCACCGTGTTGCCGGTGGCGCTGAACAGGTACGTCGCCACCCAATGTGCACTGCCCGTCGTTTCATCGCTGCGCACCGTGTCGAACGTCAGCGAAAAGGCCTTGGCGCGCGTGGTGAGCATGCGCCACATATCGCCGGCATCGCGCCCGCTCAGCTCACCAAACGCAGGGTCGCTGAACACCACATCATCGGTGTAGCACGCCACCATGGCTTCGGCATCCAGGCGTTGAAAGGCGCTGTAGAACTCGGTAATCAGGGCGTTGTGGGCATCACTCATGGGCAGGCTTCGCACGATGGTCAGGAGTGCTGAAAGATAGTCTGCACAGCAGAGGAAAGCCATGCCATTCGCCACGGGAATGAGTGATGCACGGTAGGGTTAGAGGTAATTGACTTCCACAGTGGCGCTACCGTCCATTGGGGTTTCTTCGGTCACTGGCAGATTTCTTCTTTCCGTGAGGGTGGTAAGCACCACCACGTCTGCGGTGAAGGCCATCACCGGTAAAGGCGTCATCTCGGCGCTACTGGAGTCTCTGACGGTGCGCATCCAGCCTGGCTGCCAAATCGTATTTGCATTGGCATCGAACCAGGGGCCCGTCACATTCACGGCCTCGATCAAAGCACCCGGCGCACCATCAGCAGTAGCATTGACCAGCTTCAGCTCATACCAACCGATCATTTTATCGTCACTGGTCAAGCCCAAGCCAAAGCGGCTCAGTGAGGATGACGGATCGGTCGGATAAGCTGGAATCGCAGTCCCTACGCGGTTATCGATGGCCTTGACCGCCATCAGCATCGGCGCATTACAGGTCACCTCCAACTGAACCGTTGCCTGTGGAAGGGCTTTATAGCCATAGGCGGGGAAATCCTGCAGCGCGATTTTCCCATGGTCCACTATCCCGCCATTGGACAAAGTGGGCGTACAGGCCGACGGGATGATTTTACCGACCACACTGAGGTCCACGTTTGATGCGGCCATTACAGTCGAAACAGCAGAAACACCGGCCAACAAAAATGCGCCAGCGATCATGACACGAGAAGGGTGCATATCAATGCTCACGTTCGGTCGATTAGTAACAGATTGAACAGCGCACAGAGCGATGTAAACAACCTGAAAGTTCGACTCAATTAATAGAGTTTAAAGGTAACGCCGCCACTGCACTAAGTGCAGAAGAACCCAGCCAAGTTATCGAAAACATTGCTCACACTAAATACAAGTAATACGAATCCCTGCCCTGGCGTTACTTATTAAACCACCGGCATAAACAGGGGTTTTCTACGGCACCATTCCGGCTGAGCGCGCATACGCGAACAAGTCCACATCCGTAGAAATACACAGCCGGCTCATGGCTGTACTTTTCTGTTTGCTGATCGTGGAAATACTGCGATTGACCCGTGCCGCAATCTGGCTGACGGTCATGCCGCTGGCGAGCATGCGCACCACTTCCCGTTCCTTGCCGGACAACTGCGGGGTTTGCGACAAGTCGCCTGTGCCGGCCTCGCTCAACTGCGCACGCAAACATTCGCTGGCAAACGTCTGGCCTTTGGTCACTGCCTGGATGGCCGAGGGCAACTCCTTGGCCGAGGCGTTCTTGGCGACAATGGCGCGCGCGCCTTGGGCAAAGGAAGCGCGCAGGGTGGCGATATTCGCGAACATGGTCACCAGAATCACCGGCATCAAGGGGTATTGGCGCTGTAACAGGCTCAGCAACGCATAGCCGTCAGCCTGACGCCCGCCCGGCATGGCGAAATCGGTCACCAGCACGTCACAGGGCGTGGTGCTCAACAGCACCAGCAAATCATCGGGGCCGCTGGCTTCGCCGACGACTTTGCACTTACCGCTCGCCTCAATCACCACCTTTTGCCCAATGCGCACAATGGGATGATCGTCGGCAATTATTACTCGAAGCATAAATACTCACGGATGATGGCAATATGATCGCGGCAAAATACCCCCGTCAGCGATCTTCAACAACCGCCCGGCAAACGCACTTTTCTGCCGCGCCCAATGCCCGGTAGAGGGTGAACTTAAACCTACAAAACAAAAGGAAAACACCCACATACAAAAGCTACATATCAGAAGAATAAATTCCTACAAATCCACTCGCCCGCTGAATGTTCACAGCGCGCTCAGGTACGCGAAGTAGCGTTCGATGTCTGCCTCAAACGCTTCCAGCCTATCCCGGTTCACCCCTGCTCCGTGGGCGCGGACCTGCTGGATCAATAAACCGCCCTGCGCCTCCAGGTCATCACAGCCTAAAAACGCCAGGCTTCCCAACAGACGGTGCAGCAGTTCCAGCGTGACCTGGGTGTGGCCGGTGATCCGCGCGTGGGCCAGCCCTGCGCAATCCTTGCGGGCTTCAAGCAAAAGCCTGCCCAACATCTGCTCCACCACCTCTGCGCTGCCGAAGGTGCGGATCATGTCCGCTCGCGTGGGCAAGGCCGTTGAAGCGCCAGGCGTGGCAGGTGAAACTTCATCCGGTGGCCCCGCGAGCCAGTACACAAGCACATCGCGTAGCTGCTCAAACGTCAGCGGCTTGAGCAACCAGGCATCCATCCCGGCATCGCGACAGCGCTGGGCATCGTAGGGCAACAGGGTGGCTGTGAGCGCGATGATCGGCACCCGCCGGTGGCCGTTCTGCTGCTCGTGCAGACGGATGGCACGGGCCAGCGCATAGCCATCCATAAAGGGCATATGGCAATCGCTGATCACCAGGTCGAAGCGCCGACGCGCAATGGCCGCCAAGCCTTCGCCACCGTGACCGACCAACTCGTGGCCGACCCCGAGCTTTTCCAGGAACCAACCCAGCAGCGCCCGATAGGCCGAATGGTCTTCCGCCACCAAAACCGCTCTGTGCCGCCAGTGATCCGGGGGGGAGAAATGCGAAGAGACATCGCTCGAAAGCACTCTCGCTCACCTTGTCGTTGTCGATGGTGCAGCGGCCCTGGCTCAGGAGCAAAGCCTGGGACTGAGTGAGGAGCGCTGACGCGACAGTCAAACAAAGGCAAGGCACCCTTGCAGTGCCAGAAAGAGCCCAAAGTGACCGCCATCGCAAAGCCAACCTAGCTTCTTTGCCACCCGCCTGGCGATACAACAACTACGAAACTGATAACTTGCCTACATTTTCCAGTTAACTATTCCGACACAAACGATAGCTTTTTCTCTGCTCGGCACCATTGTCGTAATTGTTGTATTTCCCCGCCGCCGCCCCCTCGCTAAATTGCTGCCCACTCTTATCAGGGTCAGCCTGCACCCCTCTCGGGCCACCCTGAAAACATGAAAAACCGCCTTGCACTCGTCGACAACGTCAGCGAGTGCCGCCATGGCATCACTCGACAATCTGGCCCGTACTGGAACTATTGAAATGAACAAGTCTTCCGCTCTGATAAGCACCGCCCTGTTGCTGATGAGTGTCTCAACCGTTTTTGCCGCGAGCAGCGTGGACCTCACCGTCAAGGGCCTGATTACGCCCAGCGCCTGCACCCCCAGCCTTTCAAGCGGCGGGGTCGTCGATCACGGAAAACTCGCCGCCAGGGATTTGAGCCCGACCGGCTGGACGATCATTGGCAATCACTTCCTGCAACTGGCGATCACCTGCGATGCACCCACCCTGCTGGCCCTGAAGGGCACGGACAACCAAGGCAACGCCCATGACCCGGCGAACACCTACGGCCTGGGTTTGGTGGGCGACAAAAAACTCGGGGATTTCTCCTTGACGCTCGCCAACGCGATGGCCGACGGCGCGACGATTTCCGCCATTCAATCCAGTGATCAGGGCCTCACCTGGGGGCGACTTGATTCGGACGAGGTTTGGCCCGTCGCTAACTTCGCCTCGTTTGGCGATCGCTCGACGGGCAGTTGGGCACCCATCGCCATCCAGCAAGTGACGGCAGACCTTCACGTGCAAAGCATGATCGCCCCCACGGCGGGGATGGACCTGACTGAAGAAGTCCCCCTCAACGGCTCCGCCACGGTTGAAGTGAAGTACTTGTAAACACCCCCCACTCACAGGATGTGACCCAATGTCTCGACCCCTCATCACCCTCGCCGCGACACTGTTG
The DNA here is from genome assembly GCF_900215245.1 of Pseudomonas fluorescens. Classification (GTDB taxonomy): domain Bacteria; phylum Pseudomonadota; class Gammaproteobacteria; order Pseudomonadales; family Pseudomonadaceae; genus Aquipseudomonas; species Aquipseudomonas fluorescens. The sequence continues at coordinate 3,484,842 of NZ_LT907842.1, read as the reverse complement.
ATTACCGGCGCCAGCCCCGTCCTGGCCGCCAGTAGTACGGACTTGAGCGTCAGCGGGATCATCACCCCGGCCTCTTGCACGCCGAGCTTGTCCGGTGGCGGCGTCGTCGACCATGGCAAATTGACGGCCAAGGACCTGAACCCGCAGAAACCCACCAGCCTGCAAGCCGCCGAGATGCTCCTGGAGGTGCAGTGTGAAGGGCCGACGTTTTTCACCCTGACCACCGTGGACAACCGCGCCGGCAGCTCGGCGATCAACCCCGCGCTGCATGGGCTGGGCATGGTCAACGATGACCAGCGGCTCGGCAGCGTGGCGTTCGGCCTGTTCGACCCGATCGCCGACAACACGCCGGTAGACGCCATCCTCTCCAATGACGGCGGCGCCACCTGGCGCCCCTCTGCGTACCTCGGCCACACCGGCATGACCTCGTTCGCTGCGCCCGGCGATGCCTATACGCCGATTGCCGTGCAAACCCTGAGCGCGCGGTTGCGGGCGTTCACCATGATCGCGCCCGCCAGCGACTTGACCTTACTTGACGAGGTGCCAATCGACGGCCTGGCCACCCTTCAACTCAAGTACTGGTAAGCCTTTTCTCTTACTCCACTCAGGAACAACATCATGAACATCGCCTTCAAATCACTTGCCACCACCGCGCTGCTGATTGCCAGTGCCCACACGTTCGCCGCCTCCAGCGTCGACCTGACCGTCAAAGGCCTGATTACCCCAAGCGCCTGTACCCCGGCGCTGTCCGGCGGTGGGACCGTGGACTATGGCAAGATTTCGGCCAAGGATCTGAAAGCCGACCAACAGACCTTTCTACCCACTCAAATAGTGCAATTCTCCGTCACCTGTGACGCTGCCACCCTGATGGCGATGGAGGCCAAGGACAACCGTGAAGGCTCCGACGCCAATAACGACTTCATGGAATTTGGTCTGGGCCTGATCAACGGCACGCAAAAACTTGGCGGCATGAGCTTACGGCTGTTGAGCTCAGTCGCCGATGGGGTGCCAGTCAGGACCGTTGGTTCCTACGACAACGGCGTCACTTGGGATTCCGAGAGCTACCTGATGCGCGGCAACCTCATCGCGCCGGCACCCACCGGTATCGATTTGCCGACCCCAGTCCAACAGTGGGCTGCAGACCTGAGGGTCATGCCTTTTATCGCCAAAACCAGCGGCCTTGACCTTACCAACGAAGCCCCCATCGACGGCTCGGTAACCCTCACCGTGCGCTACTTGTAACGGCAACCGACTCAAGCAACGGCAGGCCTTCGCGCCTGCCCTTGTCACGTCCACACACGATGAACAAGGCAGCCGGTCTCTCCCCATGAAGCACACCTTTTCACGCTTGCTTGGCCTGCTTTACCTGCTCGGCACCAGCGCGCTGGTAATGGCGGCGCCCAGCACCGAGTTGAACGTCACCGGCCTGATCACCCCCAATGCCTGTACGCCGACGTTGTCCGCCAATGGCATCGTCGACCACGGCAGGGTGCCAGCACGCAGTCTCAACCAGTACGAATTCACCACGCTGCCCACCCAGGCACTGGACCTGAATGTGAGCTGTAACCAGCCGGTGCTGTTCGTGCTGGTGGGCGTGGACAATCGCGCCGATTCCTCTGTGGGCCCGGGATTTTATTACGGGCTGGGCCACAACATGCATGTCCCCAGCGAACGGCTGGGCAGTGTTTCCCTGGCCCTTCGTGACGCGACGGGGGACGGCGAACGCGTACTGGTGCTGGCGTCCAGCAACCAGGGTGAAACCTGGTTCCCAGAATCCAATGCCTTCCCGAACAACTACATGGGCTTTGCCCGGCCAGGCACGCTGGTGCCCGAACCCCATCGCCTGCTGAACGCTACGTTGCACGTCAATACGTCCATCAACGCTGCCGCCTATTTGACCCTCGACCAGGAAGTGCCGATGGACGGCTCCATCGTGCTAGACCTGAGGTATTTGTAGCCATGACTGCCCTGCCCTTTTTCACCCGCGCGTTCATCCTTGCTCGCCTCACAGGTCTGTACCTCGGTGCGCTGACCTTGGCGGGCGGTGGCCCTGGCGTCGCACTGGCCGACGGCATGGTGCCTGACACCTCGGTGGTGATCGTCAACGAAGCTGAGGGTGAAGCCTCGGTCACCGTGACCAACACCGATGACAAGTTGGCCCTGCTGCATGTCACCCTTGAAGACATTCCCGAAGACACCGCGACGCTGCTGTTTGTCACCCCGCCGCTGGCCAGGGTCGAGCCCGGCAAAAGCCAACTCATCCGCTTCATCCTGCAATCACCCGAGCCGCTGACCACCCAACGCCTGAAGCGGGTGATCTTCGAAGGCATGCCCCAGGGCCGCTCGACAGCCCAGGCCGGGCACGCGCAGGTGGGGGTGACGGTGCGCCAGAATCTGCCGGTAATTGTGCACCCCAAAGGCCTGGCCCCCAATCGCACGCCCTGGACCGGGCTGGAGTGGCGCATCACGCGCGACCAATTGAGCGTGCACAACCCGAGCCCTTACGTGGTGCGCCTGTCCCAGGAGCTGCGGCTGCTGCCCGGCAGTGGTTCGGCGTTGCTGCCACGCACCTATGTACTACCGGGGGAAACCCTCACCGTGACGGCCTCCGGCTCCGGCGCCACCCGCGTACAGCTGCAACCGGCCACCGTGTACGGCTTTGCCGTAGCGCCTTACGAAGCACCGATCACCCTATAAAAAAGAGTGGCTTGCCAAGGCCACCCAATACTTGAGTACGACCTTGTGAGCACAGCAATGACTGAACGCGACGGCAACGCCATGCCTGGCGTTTTGCCCCCCCGCGCACGCCGGATCCTGACGAGTATGGCGCTGACCCTGAGCGGCGTACTACCGGCCGAGGCCGTGCTGGCGAATGACCTGATCGCCGGCGCGTTCGACCCCCAGACCCTGTCCCGGCGTGGCATCGACCCAGAGCTCGCCAACCTGCTGTTGCAGGCTCCGCGTTTCGCCGCGGGCCGGCATGCCGTCAACGTGACGGTCAACGGCCAGCGCCGAGGCCGAGTGGACGTGGAATTCGACCACCAGGGCGGCTTGTGTTTCAGCCGTGCCTTACTCGATACCGGCAACCTGATGGTGCCCGATGACGATGGGACGACCACCTGCCATCGTTTTATCGAACGCTACCCGCAAACGGTGATCGAGCAAGACCCGGCCACCCTGAACCTGGCCCTGGTGGTGCCCACCGATGCCCTGCGCCCGGCCCAGCAAGATATCTCCGGCTACCAGACCGGCGGCCAGGCCCTGCTGCTCAACTACGATTTGACCGGCCTGTACAACGAGTTCGGCGACAACAACAGCCGCTTCGGCTCGGCCAACACCGAGGTCGGCTTTAACGCCGGTGACTGGATCGTGCGCAGCCGGCAGGTCAAGACCTGGCAGGACAGCCGGTCGCGCACCACCCACCTGGACGCCTACGCCCAACGCACCTTTGCCGAACAGCAGGCGGTGCTGCAGGCCGGGCAAATCAGCCTCTACAACCCGGTGCTGGCCGGTACGCAGATTACCGGCGCCCAGGTACTGACCGAAACCGCGCTGCAAGACCAGAACCAGGGCGCAACCATCACCGGTATCGCCAACAGCCCGGCCCAGGTCGAGATCCGCCAAAACGGCGCGTTGATTCACTCCACCGTGGTGCCGGCCGGGCCGTTTTCCCTGAGCGATGTACGCCGCTTGAACAGCCGCTCCGATGTGGAAGTCACGGTCAAGGAAACCACGGGCGAAGAACGTCGTTTCAGCGTGCCCGCCGCGATGCTCGGCCTGGGCCTGCCGGCACCCGGCTATTCAGTGGCGGCCGGGCGCGTGCGGCAGATCGGCGACAGCGACGCCCGCGAGCCCTGGGTGGTCAGCGCGGGCTGGAGCGGCCCGCTGCACCCGCAACTCAGCCTCAGCGCCGGCGGGCTGATGGCAGACGCCTATCACTCAGCGGGTGCGAGCCTGGGCTGGTTGCCCTGGCCGGACAGCCAATTGCAGTTTTCCGCACAGGCAGCACAGGCCAGCCCCAAACAACAGGGGACCGAACGCGGCGTGCAGAGCGACCTGTCCTGGTCCCAGCGCTTGAGCGACAGCTGGGCGGTGAGCAGCGCAGGCTCCTGGCGCTCCCAGGGTTACCGCGACCTCGAAGATTCAACCTATGTCGGCAACAACAAGGACCAACAGCGTTCACGCTACCGCGACCAGCAGAGCCTGACCGCCTCCTGGGCGCATCCGGCGCTGGGTACGTTCAGCGCCGGCGTCTCGCGCACGGCCTCATACAACGGTGAAAGCAGCAGCCGGGCATTGGCCTCCTGGGGCACCAGCGTTGGCCGCGTGTCGCTATCGGCCAGTGCCGAATGGCAAGTCGGCGGGCGCCAGCAGAACGACAACAGCATTTACCTGAATATCAGTGTGCCGCTGGGTGAAACCCGCCGTGGGCGTGCCTGGGTGCGTAACACCGGAGGCGAGCACCGCCTCGGCATGGGGGTGAATGAACAACTCAACGATCAATTGAGCTATCGGGTGGGCGTGGAACGCGACAGCCGTGACCGTGAAGTGGAGTCATCCATCGGCGTATCGGCGCTGCCGTGGTACAGCCAGCTGGACTTCAACTACACCCGCAGCAACGACGAACGCGCCAGCTATCAAGGTGGCGCCCGCGGCGGCGTGGTGTTGCATGAGGACGGCCTGACCTTCTCGCCCTACCCGGTGCGCGACACGTTTGCGGTGGTGTCGGTGGGCGAGATGGCCGGGATCAAGGTCACAACCCCAAGCGGCCCGGTGTGGACCGACTGGCAAGGCCAGGCCGTGGCCTCGCAACTCAGCCCCTACAGCCGCAGCCCGGTCGAGGTACAAACGCGTTCGCTGCCGCGCAATGCCGAGATCCACAACGGCCTTGCCGTGCTTGCCGCCGGACGCGGTGCGGTCGACAAGGTGCAATTCGGCGTGGCGCTGACCCGTCGAGCGCTGCTCAACGTGACCACCGATACCGGCCAGCCATTGCCACGCGGTGCAACGGTGAGCAACGCCGAGGGCGAGTTCATCACCTTGGTGCAGGAAGGCAGCCGGGTGTTCCTGCCTGACGCGCTGCAACAGCGCACGTTATGGGTCAAACCCGCCGGGCAACCGCGTTGCCGACTGGACTTTGAGCTGCCGAAAAACGCCGACCCCGAGGTGTATTTCGAAACCGCCTCGGCCCAGTGCCGCCAGCCATGAGGACGTTCACCATGAGCGCTAAACACCTGTTGTACGCCCTGAGCCTGGTGCTGCTGAGCAGCGCTGCCTGGGGCGCCGAAGAATGCCAGCTCAACCTGAGCCAGGCGCAGTTGGACTTCGGCCTGATGAACCGCTCCGTGCCCTTCACCCTCGCACCCGAACGGTTGCTGGGCGAGCGGCGTTTAAGCCTCACGCTGAACTGCCCCCAGCCTACTGATATGAGCGTGTTTTATCGCGGGTTGGGCGCGGGGCCGGAGCGCTTTCGCTTTACCGAGCATGGCAGCTACCGGCTGCGTGTCAGCGACGCAGTGCTGGACGGTCAGGCGGTAGAGCTGGGCTTGATTGCAGGCCAGGGTCAGCCCCCTTCCACGATCAGCACTCAGTTGGCCTGGCAAGCAAGCCACGGGATTGTGCCGATGCGCGCAGGCATCGTTGTGACCGGGCGCAACCTGTCGCTGCAAATCGACGCCACCGCCTGGGCCAACGAGGACGCCGCGCGCGTGCGCGATGCGGTGACCTGGGACACCACCGGGCTGTTCGATGCGCTCGCCGCCGGACGCTCACGGGAGTTACGCCTGCAAGCGCACTTTGCGCCAGCGGCGTGTACACCCACGCTGTCCAACGGCGGCCATGTGGAGTTGGGCAAGCTGTCGGTGGGCGACCTGAATCTTGACCAGGAAACCGCCCTGGCCGCGCGGCCCTTGTCGCTCAGCGTGACCTGTGATGGGCCGACGGCCTTTGCCGTGCGCATGCAGGACAACCGCGAGGGCTCGGCCACCGGCACAGTTAGCGACAGCACTTACGGGCTGGGCCTGGACGCCCGCCAGCAGAAAATCGGCCGCTATCGGTTGCTGTTCGACCCCGCGCACATCACCGCCGACAGCTTCGCGCAAGTGTTCACAACCGACTCCGCCACCGGCGGGCTGCCCTGGAGCAGCGCCAGCACGGCCATCGCTGCCGTCGGCGCCAACCACTACCTGGGGTTCAGCACGGCATCCGGCAATACCAGCGGCCCCAGTGCCATTCAGAACCTCAACGCCACACTGAGCCTGGAAGCGGTCATCGCGCCACTCGGTTCGCTGGATTTGAGCAATGAGGTGCGGCTGGATGGCTCGGGCACCCTCGAAATCCACTACCTCTAGGAGCACACCATGAACGCCCTGCTGTTGCCTGCCCTCACGCTGACCTGGCTGGCCAGCCTACCCGCCGCCCACGCCGCCTCCACCGTCGAACTGACGGTCGGCGGGCTGATCACGCCCATGGCCTGCACTCCGGTGCTGTCTGGCGGCGGCTTGATCGACTTCGGCAAAATCGCCCAGAAGGACCTCAACCAAGCCACGGGCACGCGCTTACCGCTCAAGTCGCTGACCTTGACCGTCAGTTGCAACGCCCCCGGCCGTTTCGCCCTGCGCATGCGCGATAACCGTGACGGCACTGCCCACGTCAACAGCGAGATCTATTACGGGCTGGGGCTGGATAGCGCAGGCAACAAACTCGGCGTGTATTCGGTGAGCTTTGACCCCAAACAGACGGTGGCCGATGCCTTGCCGGTGACCTATGGCACCGAATCCACCACCGGCGGCCTGGCCTGGCGGACCTCCAACAACAACCCTATCGATATCGGCTCCAGGAGTTTGCTCGGGTTCACCGAGGTACAGGGCAGCACCGCCGGGCCCTCGGCGATTCAGCACCTGACCAGCACCTTGACCCTTGAAGCGGTGATCAACGCCAAGCAGAACCTGGACTTGAGTGTGGAGACGCCGATGGACGGCTCGGCCACGCTTGAAGTGATTTACCTGTAACCCTGCCCCTTGAAAACACGAGTACTCGATGAACACGTTTATCAACATGTCGATCGCCACGGTGATACTGACCGGCGCCAACCTCGCGGTGGCCGCGTCCAGCGTCGACCTGGCCGTCACCGGCCTGATTACCCCCAGTGCCTGCGCGCCCAGCCTGTCCAACGGTGGCCTGTCTGACCTGGGCAAGATTGCCGCCAAGGACCTCAACATTGACCAGCCGACCCAGCTGCCGGTACACAACCTGCAACTGGCGATCAGCTGCGAAGCGCCAACGCTGGTGGCACTGGAGCCCAAGGACAACCGCCTCGGTTCCGCTTACGGTGACAGCCTGGGAACGCGATTCGGCCTGGGGTTGGTCAACGACAAAAAGCTCGGTTATACGAGTCTGAACCTGGTGTCGATCCTGGCCGATGGTGTGCCAATGTTTCCCATCGGTTCGACCGAGGCTTCGACCTGGGCCCCCACGAGCCTGTTGTCGTACGCGTTCCTCACTTCGTTCACCGCCACGCGTGCGCTGCCGACCGTCCCGACACCGATCCAACAACTGAGCGCAGACGTGTTGATCACCCCGACCATCGCCCCGAGTAACACGCTGCCGTTGACTGAAGAAATCCCCATTGATGGCGCTGTGACCCTGACCCTGAAGTACCTGTGACGCTAGACCTTCTCACTGTTGACGCCCACATACAGCGCACGGCCGGCGCCTAACCCGGCGAGGATGGCGCCCACCCCGATCACCGCGAAGATCCAGCCCAGCGCCGTCCAGCCGCCGGTCCAGTCATGCACCAGGCCAACCGCCAACGGCCCGAGGGACGCCAACGTGTAGCCAACGCCCTGGGCCATGCTCGACAGGTTGGCGGCCACATGGGCATCGCGCGAGCGCAGCACGATCAAGGTCAGTGCCAGGCTGAAGGTGCCGCCCTGGCCAAGGCCGAGCAGGATCGCCCAGCCCCACAGGCCATCGAGTGGCGCATACAGGCAACCGAACAGGCCGCCCAGGGTCAGCAGCATCACCACCACGATCGCCAGGCGCTGGTCTTTGCCGCGGGTGGCCAGCCACGGCGCGGCAAGTGAGCTGGCCAGTTGCACAATGACCGAGCCGGACAGCACCAGCCCCGCCTGGGTCGCCGTAAGGCCACGGCCTATCAGTATCGACGGCAACCACCCGAACACGATGTACGCCAGGGATGATTGCAGGCCCATGTACACCGTCACCTGCCAGGCCAGTGGGTCACGCAGTAACCCCTTCACCCGATAAGCCACGTGATGGGCGCCATGCTTGTGCCTGACTTGCGGCAACCAGAACAGCGCCGCCACCAATGCTGGCAAAATCCAGAAGCCCAGGCCGATGTTCCAGCTGTCACCAAAGTAGCGACTCAACGGCACCGTGGCACCCGCCGCCAACGCCGCCCCCAGGCACAGCGCCATGGTGTATACGCCGGTCATAGCGCCCGCCTGTTTGGCGAAGTCGCGCTTGACGATACCCGGCAGCAACACGCCGATGATGCCAATGCTCGCACCGGCAATCAGGCTGCCGGCGAACAGGCCGACTTCACCCAAAGCGCTGCGCAGAATGATCCCGGCAGCCAACGTCAGCAGAATCCCCAACACCACTCGCTCGGCACCGAAGCGCCGCGCCAGGATCGGCGCCATCGGTGCGAACAGGCCCAGGCACAGCACCGGCAAGGTGGTCAGCAAACCGGCTTTGGCGGCGGACAGCCCCAGGCTTTGTGAGACTTCAGCCAGCAACGGCGACAGGCTCGACAACGCCGGGCGCAGGTTCAGCGCTACCAGGATCAGGCCCAGCAACAACAGCCACGGCCGCGCAACAACCGGCGCGGTGTGCTGTACCACATCGTCGTCGGCTTCTGCGTCGATCAGCAGTTCTTCGAGTTCGGTCGGGCGCTTGGCTTCAAGGTTCATTGATCAACTGCCGGCAAAGGGATTTGGCGCGTTCCGGGTCTTGTTGTTCCACGGCATCGAGCAAGGCTATATGCAGGTCGAACACGGCCTGGCGACGCGGTGAGATGTTCAGGGTCTGGCGCAACTGGGCGCCGACCACGGCGGAAAAATACTGGTACAGCTCACTCAATGAAGGGTTGTGGGCGGCATCGACCAAGTGTTTGTGGAACACCAGGTCGGCGCTGATATATGCCTCCAGATCACCGTGGTACAGCTCGGCGCTGGCCTTGAGTGCTGCGCGCAAAACGCGAAGGTCGGCCTCGGTACGCCGCAGCGCCGCCAGCCCAATGGCCTCCACTTCCAGAATCTGCCGAGTCTCCTGCGCCTGTTCCAGGGTGCAGTGGGACAGCGCGCGCATCGCCCCCAACGGGTCGGTCATCGAGCGCACGTAACTGCCGTCGCCCTGGCGGATGTCGATCAAGCCGGAAAACGCCAATACACGCATGGCTTCGCGCACGGTGTTGCGGCTGATACCCAACTCGGCGGACAACTCGGGCTCGGTGGGCAGGCGCTCGCCGATGGCCCATCGGCCTTCGGTGATGCGCCGGCGCAACTGTTCCAGGGCTTGGTCAACCAGCGAGCGTTTGATCAACGGAGCGATGTCTGTCATGGGATTTACGCTTTCGTCCAATCATAGGATGAATTTTCCTACAGCCTATTCGCAGTTACCTACGAAGGCAACGCACTAGGGCGCTCGGCAGGCAACCTGCTAACGCCGGTGATGAGTTGCTCCACGCCGCTCGACGGAGGGTCGGCGCCGAATTGAAGCGTATACGGCGCCCGCTGCACATGACGCAAAAAGAAACCGTGGCACTGCTGCCCGGTGGCGGGCACAACGCGTTTTCACGCTACGAGCGCGGCGAGATAGCGCCACCCAAGTCGCTGATGGTGCTGATGCGCCTGCTGGATCGCGATCCCATCTACTCGCGGACGCCAAGGCCTTGTCCGAAGGCGCAGACCTGCGCAACGCCTTCACCTGCACCATCAATAACCAAACACAAGAAGCGCTCAAAGCCTCCTGGACAGGCAAAAATAAACCCGGCACCAGGCCGGGTTTATCGTTTCAAACATCGATCAATGCAAAATCTGGCTCAAGAACAACTTGGTCCGATCATTCTGCGGGTTGTCGAAGAAGTCATTCGGCGCCGCCTGTTCGACGATTTCGCCTTTGTCCATGAAGATCACGCGGTTGGCCACGGTGCGGGCGAAGCCCATTTCGTGGGTCACGCACAACATGGTCATGCCGTCTTCGGCAAGGCCGATCATGGTGTCGAGTACCTCTTTCACCATTTCCGGGTCCAGCGCTGAAGTCGGTTCGTCGAACAGCATGATTTTCGGCTTCATGCACAGGGCGCGGGCAATCGCCACACGCTGTTGCTGGCCACCGGACAGTTGCCCCGGAAACTTGTGGGCCTGCTCCGGAATGCGCACACGCTCCAGGTAGTGCATGGCAATTTCTTCGGCCTTGCGCTTGGGCATTTTGCGCACCCACATCGGCGCCAGCGTGCAGTTCTGCAGGATAGTCAGGTGCGGAAACAGGTTGAAGTGCTGGAACACCATGCCAACTTCGCGGCGGATCGCTTCGATCTGCTTGAGGTCGTTGGTCAGTTCCACGCCGTCGACCACGATGCGCCCCTGCTGGTGCTCTTCCAGACGGTTGAGGCAGCGGATGGTGGTGGACTTGCCCGAACCCGACGGGCCGCACAGCACGATACGCTCGCCCTGCTTGACGTTGAGGTTGATGTCTTTCAACACGTGGAACTGGCCGTACCACTTGTTGACGCCCTGCATCTGGATAATGCCTTCAGGGCTCACAGGCTGTTTGATCGCTTCGCTCATAACAACAACTCCTAACGCTTGTGGCCAGTGTCGAGCTTGTGTTCCAAATGAATGGAATAGCGCGACATACCAAAACAGAAAATCCAGAACACCAGGGCGGCAAACACATAGCCTTCAGTGGCCATGCCCAACCATTTAGGGTCGGCGGCGGCTTGCTTGACGCTGTTGAGCAGGTCGAACAGGCCGATGATGATCACAAGGCTGGTGTCTTTGAACAACGCAATGAACGTGTTGACGATGCCCGGAATCACCAGTTTCAGGGCTTGCGGCAGAATCACCAGGCCCATGCTGCGCCAGTAACCCAGGCCCATCGCCGCGGCCGCTTCGTACTGACCTTTGGGTATCGCCTGCAAGCCACCGCGCACCACTTCTGCCACGTAGGCCGACTGGAACAGGATCACGCCGATCAGCGCCCGCAACAACTTGTCGATGCCCATGCCTTCAGGCAGGAACAACGGCAGCATCACCGAAGACATGAACAGCACCGTGATCAACGGTACGCCGCGCCAGAATTCGATGAAGGTCACGCAGACCACACGAATCGCCGGCATGTTCGAACGTCGCCCCAGCGCCAGCATAATGCCCAGCGGCAAGGCGCCGGCGATGCCGACCGTGGCAATCACCAGGGTCAGCATCAGGCCGCCCCATTGGCTGGTCGCCACGTTGGTCAGGCCGAAGATCCCGCCGTGCAACAGGAAGTAGGCAATGATCGGGTACAGCACCAGAAAGCTCAGCCCGTAGACCGCCTTGCGCGCAAAGCGCGAGATGAACAACGGCGCCACGCCAATGATTGCCAGCCACACGGTCAGGTCCACGCGCCAGCGCAGGTCGCCGGGGTAGTAGCCGTACATGAACTGCCCGAAGCGCTGTTGGATAAACACCCAGCAGGCGCCCTCTTTAGTGCAATCGGCGCGCGTGGTGCCGACCCAGTTGGCATCGAGGATGGCCCAATGCAGGATCGGCGGCACCACCAGGTAGATCAGGTAAAACGCCAACAGCGTCAGCAGGGTGTTGAGCCAACTGGAAAACAGGTTGGCGCGCATCCAGGCCATCGGTCCGAAGACTTTGTTCGGCGGCGGCATATCAGGTTTGAAAGTATGCGAACTCATGTGCGTTTCCTCACCGCTCGATCAGCGCAATGCGCTTGTTGTACCAGTTCATCAGCAAGGAAATGCTGATGCTGATCGCCAGGTACACGCTCATGGTGATGGCAATAACTTCGATGGCCTGGCCGGTCTGGTTGAGCACCGTGCCGGCAAACAGCGAAACCATTTCCGGGTAACCGATACCGGCAGCCAGTGACGAGTTCTTCGCCAGGTTCAGGTATTGGCTGGTCAGCGGCGGAATGATCACCCGCAGGGCTTGCGGGATGATGACCTTGCGCAGCGTCGGCCCGGGGCGCAGGCCCAGGGAGCGCGCGGCTTCGGTCTGGCCGTGGCTGACGGACTTGATGCCCGAACGCACGATCTCGGCAATAAACGCGGCCGTGTAGACGGTAAGCGCCAGGGTCAACGCGAGCAGTTCGGGGATCAATACCCAGCCGCCAACGAAGTTGAAGCCCTGCAACTTGGGCATTTCCCAGTGCAATGGCGCGCCGAAGATCAAGGCACACAACGCCGGGATCACGATGAACAGCGCCAGGCCCGCCCAGAATTTATGGAAGGGTACGCCGGTCGCTTCAAAGCGCTTGTTGGCCCAGCGGGCCATCAGCACGATTGCCACGATTGCCACGACAACACTGACCACAAACGGCCAGAACCCATCGGCGGCAATCGCCGCCGGCATGTTCAGGCCACGGCTGCTGACAAAGAAGGTGTCGCCGAAGTTATGGCTGTTGCGCGGCCCCGGCATGGTCAGGAACACCGCGAAGTACCAGAACAGGATCTGCAGCAGCGGCGGGATGTTGCGGAACACTTCCACATACACGGTGGCCAGCTTGTTGATCATCCAGTTCGGCGACAGGCGCGCCACGCCGATGATGAAACCGAGCAGCGTCGCCAGGACCACACCAATCACGGTCACCAGCAAGGTGTTGAGCAAGCCGATGACAAAGACGCGGGCATAGCTGTCCGATTCGGTGTAATCGATCAAATGCTGCGCGATGCCGAAGCCGGCACTGCGCTCAAGAAAGTCGAAACCCGAGGTAATGCCCCGGTGTTGAAGGTTGGTCTGGGTATTGTTGAAGAGGTACCAGCCCAGCGAGACCACCGCCACAATCGTGATGATCTGGAAGAGCCACGCACGCACTTTGGGATCGCTGAAGCTGAGCTTCTGCTTTGGTGCGCCGATTTGATTTTGCATGAAGTGCCCCGGAAAGAATGGAACAGAACATCACCCGGCAGTTGGCCCACCGGGTGACAGAACCATCAGCTATCAGCGCACAGGGGGTGCGTATTGAATGCCGCCGTTGTTCCACAGCGCGTTCAGGCCACGGTCGATTTCCAGCGGGGTGCTCTTGCCCAGGTTGCGCTCGAACACTTCACCGTAGTTACCGACTTGCTTGACGATCTGTACGACCCAGTCTTTCTTCACTTTCAGGTCTTTGCCGTATTCGCCGTCAGCACCGAGCAGACGAGCAACGTCCGGGTTCTTGGTGGACTTGGCTTCAGCTTCAACGTTTTTGGAGGTGATACCGGCTTCTTCAGCGTTGAGCATGGCGTAGCCCACCCAGCGCACGATGGCCAGCCACTCGTCATCGCCGTTACGCACGACCGGGCCCAGCGGTTCCTTGGAAATGGTTTCCGGCAGAACCACGTAGTCCTTCGGCGAGGCCAGCTTGCTGCGCTGGGCGAACAGTTGGGACTTGTCGGAGGTCAGCACGTCGCAACGACCGGATTCCAGCGACTTGGCGCTTTCATCGGAGGTGTCGAAGGTGATCGGGGTGTACTTGAGGTTGTTGCCACGGAAGTAGTCGGAAACGTTCAGCTCGGTGGTGGTACCGGCCTGGATGCAGATGGTTGCACCGTCGAGTTCCTTGGCACTTTTGACGCCCAGCTTGTTGTTAACCAGGAAGCCGATGCCGTCGTAATAAGTGATGAAGCCCGGGAATTTCAGACCCATGCCCGCATCGCGGGAGCTGGTCATGGTGGTGTTACGCGACAGGATGTCGACTTCGCCGGACTGAAGCGCGGTGAAACGCTCCTTGGCGTTCAACTGGCTGAATTTGACCTTGGTTGCGTCACCGAAAACAGCGGCGGCCACAGCACGGCAAACGTCAGCATCGATCCCGAGGATCTTGCCGCTGGCATCCGGTACCGAGAAACCCGGCAGGCCGTCACTCACGCCACATTGCACAAAGCCTTTCTTCTGCACGGCGTCCAGGGTGGCGCCGGCTTGGGCGAAACCACTGACACCCAGTACAGCGGCCGCGGTTACGATGGCCAGGGTGGATTTCAATACCTTCATTCAAACCTCCAGTTGCTCTTGTTGTGTCGGAGCTCCAACCTCAGCGCACCCTTATGAGGCGATATCGACCCGTGTTGGCTTTTTTTGGGGTCAAGCGGCATGAAGTTGTCGCGGTAATTCCAGTTGCTATCCCACAAGCGGCAGTCACTGATAGTGTTACCGTCCTGGGATAGTCCTGACATCGACCTACACATAGCAAGGCGCGTACCAGAGTGAGAGCAGAGTCGTTTCTGCCCATGGTCAATAGAAAAAGATTCAACCTTGCGACATTCTCTTAACAGATCAACCCGTCGCGCACCGTTCCGACGCACTCAATCGGAGCGCACGCACATATATGGAGCAGACATGACCGAACCCTTGATTCTTCAGCCCGCCAAGCTCGCAGACGCCTGCGTAATCTGGTTGCATGGCCTGGGTGCCGATCGCTACGACTTCCTGCCGGTGGCCGAGGCGCTGCAGGAAAACTTGCTGTCCACCCGCTTTGTATTGCCCCAGGCGCCGACCCGCCCGGTGACCATCAATGGCGGCTACGAGATGCCCAGTTGGTACGACATCAAGGCCATGAGCCCAGCCCGTTCCATCAGCCTGGAAGAGCTGGAAGCGTCGACCAAAATGGTTACGGACTTGATTGAAGAGCAGAAGAGAACCGGAATAGACGCCTCGCGGATTTTCCTCGCCGGTTTTTCCCAAGGTGGCGCCGTGGTCTTCCACACCGCCTTCCTTAAATGGCAGGGCCCTTTGGGTGGCGTGATTGCCCTCTCTACTTATGCACCGACCTTCGGTGACGAGCTGGAATTGTCCGCGAGCCAACAGCGTATTCCTGCACTCTGCCTGCACGGTCAGTACGACGACGTGGTGCAAAACGCCATGGGCCGAAGCGCCTACGAGCATTTAAAGAGCCGTGGTGTCACCGTGACATGGCAGGAATACCCAATGGGTCACGAAGTGTTACCTCAAGAGATCGCCGATATCGGTGCCTGGTTGGCTGCACGCCTGGGCTGAAACCCAGCGTTTATGTAGCCGTATGACAGACGCACTACGCCGCGCCCGTTTCTTGCATTACACTGGCCGGCGTACATTCCTTAACCAATTAATGAGATCACCGTGCTCAAAGCACTTAAGAAGATGTTCGGCAAAAGCGAGGCTGAGCCGTTCGCGCCTGTTCCCAGTGCTCCTGTCCCCTCCTCCGACAGCCGCAATGACGGTCAACAGCCAGGCCGGACCGCACCTGTCGCCTCGCCGAAGACACCGCCGGTGACGCCACCTGAACAGGCACTGCCTGCTGCTGCCGCACCAGCGCCAGCGCCAGCGCCGAAAGCACCACGCCGCGAGCGCGCACCCAAACCGCCCGTGATCCCGTGGAAACTCGAAGACTTCGTCGTCGAGCCCCAGGAAGGCAAAACCCGCTTCCACGATTTCAAACTGGCCCCGGAGCTGATGCACGCCATCCAGGACCTGGGTTTCCCGTACTGCACGCCGATCCAGGCGCAGGTGCTGGGTTTCACCCTTGCCGGCAAAGACGCCATCGGCCGTGCGCAGACCGGCACCGGCAAGACCGCCGCGTTCCTGATTTCGATCATCACCCAACTGCTGCAAACGCCGCCGCCCAAAGAACGCTACATGGGTGAGCCGCGCGCACTGATCATCGCCCCCACCCGGGAGCTGGTGGTGCAGATCGCCAAGGACGCCGCCGACCTGACCAAGTACACCGGCCTGAACGTCATGACGTTCGTCGGTGGCATGGACTTCGACAAGCAACTCAAGCACCTCGAAGCCCGTCATTGCGACATCCTCGTCGCCACCCCGGGCCGCCTGCTCGACTTCAACCAGCGCGGCGACGTGCATTTGGACATGGTCGAAGTGATGGTGCTGGACGAAGCCGACCGCATGCTCGACATGGGTTTTATCCCGCAAGTACGCCAGATCATTCGCCAGACCCCGCCGAAAAACGAGCGCCAGACCCTGCTGTTCTCCGCGACCTTCACCGAAGACGTGATGAACCTCGCCAAGCAGTGGACCACCGACCCGTCCATCGTCGAGATCGAAGCGCTGAACGTTGCCAGCGAAAACGTCGAACAGCACATCTACGCCGTCGCCGGCGCCGACAAGTACAAGCTGCTCTACAACCTGGTCAACGACAACGGTTGGGAGCGCGTGATGGTGTTCGCCAACCGCAAGGACGAAGTGCGCCGCATCGAGGAACGCCTGGTGCGCGACGGCGTCAACGCCGCGCAACTGTCCGGCGATGTGCCGCAACACAAGCGCATCAAGACCCTGGAAGGCTTTCGCGAAGGCAAGATTCGTGTGCTGGTGGCCACCGACGTGGCCGGGCGCGGAATTCACATTGATGGCATCAGCCATGTGATCAACTTCACCCTGCCGGAAGTCCCGGACGATTACGTGCACCGCATTGGC
This sequence comes from Pseudomonas fluorescens, assembly GCF_900215245.1. Lineage (GTDB taxonomy): Bacteria > Pseudomonadota > Gammaproteobacteria > Pseudomonadales > Pseudomonadaceae > Aquipseudomonas > Aquipseudomonas fluorescens. The sequence continues at coordinate 3,468,211 of NZ_LT907842.1, read as the reverse complement.
CGTACCGGCCGTGCAGGCGCTGCGGGTGTATCGATCAGCTTTGCCGGTGAAGATGACTCGTATCAGTTGCCGTCGATCGAAACGTTGCTGGGTCGCAAGATCAGTTGCGAGACGCCGCCGACGCATTTGCTGCGGGCTGTGGAACGCAAACGCCCGTAAGCTGGAATGCGCTTAAACAGGTGGGCGCGGGCTTGCTCGCGAATGCGGTCTGTCAGGTAAAGGTGTACTGACTGAGACACCGCCTTCGCGAGCAAGCCCGCTGCCACATCTGGATCTCCACACACAGTTAGTCGGCGGTTTATTTCCAGCGATCCGCCGCCGCGTGATCGCTGCCCCGCCCTTCCACCCAGCGTGGCCCTTCTGGTGTGTGTTCTTTCTTCCAGAACGGCGCGCGGGTCTTCAGGTAGTCCATCACAAACGCACAGGCATCAAACGCGGCCTGGCGGTGTGCACTGGCTGCCGCCACAAACACGATGGGCTCGCCCGGTTCCAGCGCGCCGATGCGGTGCAGCACTTCCAGCTTGAGCAACGGCCAACGTTGTTCGGCTTCCACCGCGATCTTGGCCAGGGCTTTTTCGGTCATGCCAGGATAGTGCTCAAGGAACATGCCCGACACATCGCGGCCATCATTGAAGTCGCGCACATAGCCGACAAAACTCACCACCGCGCCCACGCCGACATTGGCGGCGTGCATGGCGTTAACCTCTGCGCCGGGGTCAAATGCCTCGGCCTGTACGCGAATGGCCATGCTCAGCCTCCCGTCACGGGCGGGAAAAACGCCACTTCATCACCGGCCTGCACCGGCTCATCGAGGCTGCACAGCTCCTCGTTTCGCGCACACATCAGGTTGCTCTCGTTGAGCACCGCAAACTCAGGGTCTGCCGCCAACGCCTGTCGCACGGCATCGACGCTAGCGAACTCGCCTTCCATCTCCAGCGAATCAAAGCCTGTCGCCTCGGCGTAACGCGCAAAAAACAATACGTTGATGCTCATGCCTGGTCCGCCTTGAAATGCCCGCTTTTGCCGCCAAGCTTTTCCAGCAGGCGAATACTTTCGATGGTCATGCCACGGTCCACGGCCTTGCACATGTCGTAAATCGTCAGTGCAGCGACGCTGGCGGCCGTCAGCGCTTCCATCTCCACACCGGTCTGGCCGCTGAGTTTGCAACGCGCCAGGATATGCACGGCGTCGATGCCATCAGCGCTCAACTCGACCTTGACGCCCGTGAGCATCAGCGGGTGGCACAGCGGGATCAGATCACTGGTTTTTTTAGCCGCCTGGATCCCGGCAATACGGGCCACGGCAAATACGTCGCCCTTGGGGTGGGCGCCGTCGACAATCATTTTCAGGGTGTCGGGCAGCATGCGCACCCGCGCTTCGGCCACGGCCTCGCGGAACGTCACGGCTTTGTCGGTGACGTCGACCATATGGGCGCGACCTTGGGAATCGAGATGAGTCAGCACAGGGATACTCCTGATCAGGAGCGGCAATTGTAAACCTGTGAGTCAATTTTGCGCAGGGCTGTTTATCCCATCAAAAAGGGGCGCACTGATTGCTCAGTGCGCCCCCTCATAACCAACAACGCAGGATTAGAAGCGGAATGTAAACCCGGCATTGATCCCGTTGTTGTTACCGCGGTTGGACAGCAAACCGCTGTAGTTCAAGGACACCAGCGTGTCTTTGGTCAAGGCCATTTCCGCACTGGCCTTGATCACCGCGCCATCACGGGCCACGGGCACACTGTTGACGGCGAAGGCGCTGTCACTGCCGCTAAACTTCAGCGAGGCATCGCGATCGGTATCGCCGAACTGATGCTCCCAACCGAGCTCGCCGCGCAATGTCACTGCCGACGTCGAGCTGACCGCCAACTGGGTATGCGCGCGCAGGCCGAGGGTCGACAGCGTGGCGTCCTGGCTTTGCTTGCTGGCGTGCAAGGCGGCAGCGCCGCCCTTCTCCTTGAACGAATCGCTCTGGTAATTCAGGTACGTCAGGTTGGCGAAGGGTTCGAACAGGTTCCACTGGGTGTAACCGATCTCGGCAAACACTTGATCCGTGCGGGCGTTGTAGTCGGCTTTGTCATAGTCCGACTGGTTCGCGTAAGCCACACGCCGCGAGGTGTCCAGGCGATGCCAGGTGGTGGCGCCACCCAAGCGCAGGGCGATGGCGTCGAAGCGTTTACCGCCGTAGACCGACAGGTGATAGTTGTCGCTGTCCGCCGACGCCGATTCACCATTGAGATGGCTCTGGGTGTAGCCGGTCGCCGCGCCGACACGCCAGCCGTCGCCGACGTCCGTGTCCAGCCCCAGCAGCACACCGCTGGTGGACGAGGAGTAGCCGCTGGCATTGTTGTCACCGCTGGCGTTATTGCGCCCGCCCAGCAATTGCACCCAGCCACCGTTATCGCTGGCCTGGATTTGCGCGCTGGAATCCAGCGCCTGGGCCTGTTGCAGGCGACCGTTGACCGCTTCGCGAAGGTAACGGCTGTCGGCCATTTGCGCCGCCGCCACATCCGCGTGCAATTGCCCCGAGAGTTGCTTGAACGCAGCCTGCGCCTGGGCGGCAGAGTCCGAGGCCAGGAGGCTTTCATACACCGGGCTGCCGCTGCCCAATGCATCGGACACGCTTGCCACGGCGCGTTCGTTGCGGGTTTGCGCGACGCTGGCAAAACTCGTCTGGTTACGCGCCACCGCCAGGCTCAGTTGGTTCGGCTGGTAGTTCAGTTGAGTGCCGATAAACAGGTAGTTGGGGGTAATCGCCGCAAACTGACCGTTGATGCCCTGGCTGGCGCTGAGGATGTTGAACTGCTGGCCCAGCAGGCTACGGGCTTCGGTGGCGGACAGCAGGTTGGGGCTGTTTTCCAGCGACACGGTGACAACACCGCCGTTGAGCGTGGCGACGCCGCTGCTCTGGATCTGGTCGCTCTGCCCGTTCGGGCCGACCTCCACGGCATACACCGAACCCGGGTTGAAGGTGACGTTACCGGTGTGCAGCGTACCGATCGAGTGACCCGGCGCCACGCGGCCGCCAGCGTTCACGCTCAAGGCGCCCACGCTGCCGTTACCGGCCAGTGTGCCGCCCTGGGTGGTCAGCACAGCGTTATCCGCGTTCACCGTCCCCACGGCGCTGCCGTCCACCGTCACGGCCGAGGTCAACGAGCCGTCGACCGACAGCTTGCCGCCACGTACCCACGTGCTGCCCGAATAGGTGTTTTGGCCTTCCAGCACCAATTCGCCGTCCCCGGACTTGGCCAGGCTGCCGACATAGGTCGTGCCGGTGAGCAAATCCTTACCGCGTGCCAGCGTCGCCTGTTCCCGGGCGTGGCCGATTTCGTAGTCAAACTGGTCATCCGCCGAGGCATTGGCGGGCAGCCCGTTCAGCCAGCCTTTTTGCTGCTTGGTGGCAGCCCAGGTCGCCTGCTCGGTGGCGTCTTCGACACGACGGGCGCGAATCGCCTCATCGGAAATCGGGTTAGCCCAGATATCGCGAGTACCGGTGGGCAATGCCACCGCCACCGAACCGAGGAACTGCCCCGGCCCCTGCATGGCTTTTTGCAGGTTGGGCAAGCCCCAGCCGCTGACCACACCCGGCACTTGCGGCGTGCCTGGCGCGGCATCGTGCACCGGTTGCAGGTTGTCGTAGGTGCGGCCACCCGTCAGGTTACCGACAGGCGTGTCCGGCCCATCCGGCGCTTGCAGGCTGGAGGTGGTCAGCAACACATCCCGCGCCTGGCTGGCGGTCATGTAAGGGAAGCGCTGAATCACCAGGGCCAACGCCCCGGAAACGCTCGGTGCAGCGGCAGACGTGCCGTTGGCATTGGGGATGATTTCGCCTTCCGGCCCGGTGGACGGAATGCCCGAAACCCCCATCACACACCACCACTTCGAAGTGCCGCAGCGGTTGTACACCTGGGCGCTGGTTTCGTCGTAACCGGTGATCGAGAGGAATTTTGCTTCGATATCCGGCTTGAAAAACGGCAGGTTGGCGTTGGTGTCCGGGTTGGCGCCGTGGCTGTCGTTGCCCGCCGAGATGATCTGGATAAAGGTGTTTTGCCGTGCGGCGTCCGCCATGGCATCCATCCAGGTTTTCTGCCCGGCGTGGGCCTTGTCCCAGAACGGGCGATAAGCGGCGGTCATGTCGCGCAAGTTGTCGGCCGCACTGTCACCGACATTACCGAAGTGGTTCTCCACGTCGTTGCGCGAGTTTTGCCCCCAGCTCTGGTTGACGATCGACACGTTCTTCGCCGCCAAGGCGTTGTAGCTGGCCATGAATGCGTTGTAGTCGAGGTCGTTGGAGCCCTGGAAGCGGTTGTCGTCGGTGCCGCCGGTATTGGCGACAAAAATATTCGCATCAAAGGCAATGCCGTGCATGCCGGTGCCATTGCGGCTGGCGCCCAGTACGCCGGACATTTCCGTGCCGTGTCCGTCATTGATGACCGGGTCGTACTCACCGGAAATACTGAAGTGCTCGCCCTTTTGAAACTCGCCGTCCGGGGTGTCGTGAAGGTAGCGCGGGTGGGTCGCGTAATACTCGCCGCTGGACGTCACCGCCTGCACCCGGTCCTGGCCCTGGGCATTTTTGCCCTGGAACTCAAAGTGCCGGGTAAGGATGCCCGAGTCGAGCACCCCCACATTCACGCCCTTGCCGGTCATGCCCAAGGCATAGGCGTAATACGCGTTGGTGCGGTCCAGGCCAGAGTTGACCTGGGCTTCCGGGGTCTTCCAGGTTTGGGCGTTGGCGCTCCAGTCACGGGTGGCGTCCGCCCAGGACTGGCCTGCATTCAATTGCCCATTGAGGTGACTGCTGACGCCCGGCTCAACGTAGGTATAGGGCTTGGCAGCCGGCAGGTTCGCGAGGATGGCCTTGGAAAAATCGAGAATATTGGTGGTGTAGCGGCCACTGTTGCTGAACAGTCGGCTGCGGTAGTAATCCAGTCGCGAGGCATAGTCCAGCGGGCGCTTGGTATCGCCAAGCATGGCGCCGATGGTCAGGTTTTCCGGCTGCAGTTCGTAATATTGCTTGAGGGGCGAATCGAACTTGCCCGACTGGGCGGCAAAGTCTTTGGCCGCGAGGTCGACAATGTCTGCATAAGCAAACCGCAGGTTCTTGTAGACCTCCGTGTTGGGGCCGAACGATGCAACGGCTTTCCTGAAGGCCGACTCCAGCACCTGCGCCGTGTAAGGGTTGCTGTCATCCGCCCAGGCCATCGAGCCCTGGCCCAGCCAGAGGGCAAGCCCCACTGCGATGGGCGTGAGGGGGATTGATTTGGAACCGGTGCTGCGCTTGCGATGAAACAAAGTGAAGCCATTACCTGCTACGTCCATTATTCCTTTCCCTTTGGATATGTGCGTCGTCAATGAGCGATGTATCGGGCTTTTTGTAATAGGCAGGGTCACGCGGAAAACCCGCTGGGGGTTCTCAAAACGTCGTCGAATCAATGAGGTTACGTTTCGACTGGAGTCACACAGCGTTCTTATTATTTTGCGGCGGAAAAAATGTAACAAAATAATTACAAAGACTACAAGCACCCTGGGCGCATTAACGAAGACAAATGTCGCCCACAACAAAAACCCCGGATTTCGTGAGAAATCCGGGGTGGTTCGTGGCATTTAGCCACCAACTACGCCATGGGTGTGTTTACAGATGGGACTCGGCGTATTCAGCCAGAATCGAGCGAGGCACCCCTTGCAGCGCAATGTGCACGCCGTTCGGGAAGTCTTTGAAGCGTTCCGTCAGGTAGGTCAGCCCGGAGCTGGTCGCGGACAGGTAAGGGGTGTCGATCTGCGCCAGGTTGCCCAGGCACACCACTTTGGAACCGGCACCGGCACGGGTGATGATGGTTTTCATCTGGTGCGGTGTCAGGTTCTGGCATTCATCGATCAAAATCAGGCTTTGCTGGAAGCTGCGACCTCGGATGTAGTTGAGGGATTTGAACTGCAACGGCACTTTGCTGAGGATGTAATCGACGCTGCCATGGGTGTTTTCGTCATCCATGTGCAAGGCTTCGAGGTTGTCGGTGATCGCCCCCAGCCACGGCTCCATTTTTTCCGCTTCGGTGCCGGGCAGGAAACCGATTTCCTGGTCCAGCCCCTGCACGCTGCGGGTGGCAATGATGCGGCGATAGCGCTTGGTCACCATGGTCTGCTCGATGGCGGCCGCCAGGGCGAGGATGGTTTTGCCCGAGCCTGCGGCCCCGGTCAGGTTGACCAGGTGGATATCCGGGTCGAGCAGCGCATACAGCGCCAGGCTCTGGTAGATGTCACGCGGTTTCAGGCCCCAGGCTTCCTGGTGCAACAGGGGTTCCTGATGCAGGTCGAGGATCAGCAGCTTGTCGACCTGAATCTCTTTGATCCAGCCCACAAACCCCTGTTCGTCGATGATGAACTCATTGATATGCACGGCCGGCAGGTTGTCGGTCAGCTGTACCTGGTGCCAGGTGCGGCCATGGTCCTGACGGGTTTCGACTTTGCTGACGCGGTCCCAGAACGAGCCGGTCATGGTGTGATAACCACGCGACAGCATCGACACGTCGTCGACCAGTTGGTCGGTACTGTAGTCCTCGGCAGCGATCCCACACGCTCGTGCCTTGAGGCGCATATTGATGTCTTTGGTCACCAGCACCAGGCGCAGGTCCTTGTCACGCGCGTGCAGGTCGATCAATTGGTTGATGATTTTGTTGTCGTTCAGATTCTCCGGCAGCAGGCTGTTGGGCTCGCTGCGCTTGTTCATCAAAATCGACAGCAAGCCCTTGGGCCCGCTTTTTCCGCGCTGGATCGGCACGCCGACTTCAACGTCCTCGGGTGAGGCTTCACCCAGGGTCTTGTCGATCAGGCGGATGGCCTGGCGGCACTCGGCGGCAACGCTGTGGTGCCCGCTTTTGAGTTTGTCGAGCTCCTCAAGCACGATCATCGGGATAGCGACGTGGTGTTCTTCGAAGTTAAGCAGTGCGTTTGGATCGTGAATCAGTACGTTGGTATCAAGCACATAAAGGATTGGCTGGTCGGAAGAAGGGTTACGTCCATGATCATCCATACTCGGTCACCTTTGTGGGAGCCAGTCGACGCAATACCACAACAGTGCTGCGCCTCGATTCGACCACCGACTGCACCTGAGTGACGTCAAGCGCAGTGCCCACATGAGGAGTCTTGGAAGACGCCACCTGTGTTGCAGGTTTCGGCGATCTGACTTCGTAATACCGCAAAAACGATGACAGAAAAAAGCACTTTGACACTTTTCTGAAGTTTATTTTTCAGGATGACGAATAGCACTAGCCGAGTGCCATGGACCCCGTTAAAGTCGGAAGTCAGCCTGCTTCGAAATGTCGCACAAAATCGCCCCAAAAATGCCTCATCCCCAACAGGGCCGGGCACTTCAGCTTTTTCAGCGAAACGCCTCCCGACAGTCCTGCCAACCCAGCCCACTTTGCGCCGTCGCCTGTAGCAACATCGGTAATGCGACCCGCGCCTTGTCCTGGGTGTCGTGAAACACAATCACCCCTTTGCGCCATAGCAACATCAACGTCAGCAGCCGTTGCGCCGCCTCATCAGCCTTGAGTTTGCCCGGCTCATCCTGCGAGTCGATATCCCACAGCGCCACCTGCAAACCCTGGGACTGGAAGAAGCCCTGGCTGTCGGCGCGACGCTGGCCGTACGGCGGGCGAAACAGCGGCACGTAGTTTTCCGGCATCAGGTTCTGCGCCAGCGATGCACTGCGCGTGATCGAGCCTTGCCACTCGACCCAATGACTGTGGGAGCGATACTGCCAGCCCTGGGTGCCCACGCACTGGCCCTGGTACAACGCTTGTACGTCAGCCGCCGAACTGCGCTCAACGCGGGTTTGCAGACTGCTGCCGAGGACGAAGAAGGTGGCGTTGAGCTTCTGCTTGCGCAGGTAGTCAGTGAGCCAGTCAGTATTGCCGCTGACGGGTGCCGGGCCGCCGTCGAAGGTCAGCAGGAACATGCGGTCGTTGAATTCGTCGCCATTGCGTTCGTGGTCGCCAAAACGCGCGATCTCACTGCTGATCTGCGGGAACAACGCGGCTTTGCGCAGCAGTTCGTCCAGGTAGCGCTCATGGAAACTGTGGCTGGGGTTGGCCCAGCCTATATAGAAGGAGTCATCACTGACCTGGAACTTGCCGGCCTGTTCGCGCAGGTCGTCCATGCTTTCCACCAGGTAGCAGAACGAGGCATCTTCTTCGCAGCTTTGCTGGGCAAACGTGTAGTTCTCCAACAGGCGCTGCCAGAGTTGCCGGCGCAGGTCGTCAATGGAAGCCAGGTTGATGATCTTCAGGCCCAGGCGCTGCTTGAGCACGGCTTCGTCCTGGGCTTCGCTGGCGATCAAGCTATGGGCGAACATCAGGATTTCGGCGCGTGAGGCGACGTCGAACAGCGCGGGGCTGCTTAGCTTCTCCGGCCAGACACCACGGTCCAGGCTTGCCACGTCCACCGGCGCCGCCTGGGCGCCCAAGCACAGCAAACAAGCCGACAGTAAAAACGCAATTCGCACACAGGGTCTCCCTTTCCAGAGTTGTCGGGCACTATAGCCGATCACCTGGGGGAGCTACTGGGTTGGTGTGTATATCCGTTGTTTGGGTAACAGCCACTCAGGGTTGCGGGCTTACAGCGGGTCACGTTTGATAGAGCCTGTACGGAGCGGGCCGCCTAAGATCAAAAGCAGTGCACGGCGCCCCGGTTGCCGACCTGAGTGGTGTAGATCAAAAGCAACGCCGAGGATGCCTGACAGCCGACCTGATCCTGGAAGCTGAACTCGGTTAAATGTGGGAAGGGGCTTGCTCCCGATAGCAGCGTGTCAGTTGATGCATCGGGTGACTGACCCAGCGCATTCGCGGGCAAGTCGAATCGTCACCCGCCGCTCCCACAGAAAAGCAGTTCTGCTTCTGATCTGCCCCTGCTGTGCTTTTGCCCTGCTTTTGCTTCTACCACTCAGGTCGGCTACCAGGCCGCCGTGCTCTGCTTTTGATTTGCTGTTGATCTTGATCTGACAGGCCCCGTTAACCACGATGGCCGGAGTGCGGGCATGCCGAGCCTGGGCGAGGCATCGAGTGGTGGGGCAAAGCGTTTTTTGGTTACTTTTTTAGGCGTTTGTAAAAAAGTGACCCGCGGTAAGGGCGGAACCCTAAGCCGCCGTTACCGCAGCAACGGATATGTACACCCACGACAAAGCAGCGCCCTATCACCATCATAGGTGGAGTCTAACCCCCCAACCCCCTAGAATCCCGCCCACGCGACACGCCACGAATTCAGGAGCCAACTTCATGCTGATGGTGATTTCCCCCGCCAAAACCCTCGACTTCGAGTCACAGCCGGTCACCCCGCGCTTCACCCAGCCGCAATACCTCGACCACTCCCAAGAGCTGATCGAACAATTGCGTGAACTGAGCCCGGCGCAAATCAGCGAGTTGATGCACGTCTCCGATAAAATCGGTGGCCTCAACGCCGCCCGCTTCGGCAGCTGGACGCCGGCCTTCACGCCGGCCAATGCCAAGCAGGCCCTGCTGGCGTTCAAAGGCGATGTCTACACCGGCCTGAACGCCGAAACGTTCAGCGATGCCGACTTCAGCTACGCCCAGGACCACCTGCGCATGCTCTCGGGCCTCTACGGCCTGCTGCGTCCGCTGGACCTGATGATGCCGTACCGCCTGGAGATGGGCACCAAACTGGCCAACGCCCGTGGCAAGGACCTCTACGCGTTCTGGGGCACGCGCATCAGCGAGTGGTTGAATGAAGCGCTGGCCGACCAAGGCGATGACGTGCTGCTCAACCTGGCCTCCAACGAATACTTCTCGGCGGTCAAGCGCACGGCCCTGAACGCGCGGATCATCAACACCGAATTCAAGGACCTGAAGAACGGCCAGTACAAGATCATCAGCTTCTACGCCAAAAAAGCGCGGGGCATGATGAGCCGCTTTGTGATCGAAGAGCGCATCAACGACCCGGCCAAGCTCAAGCAATTTGATGTGCAGGGTTATCGCTTCAATGCCGAGCAGTCCAAGCCGGACAATTTGGTGTTTTTGCGCGATCACGCACCGGAATAGCGCCCTGATACGTCCTCACCAACGCTAAAGATCCAATGTGGGAGGGGGCTTGCTCGCGAATGCGGTCTGTCAGTAACAGATATTCTGACTGATACACCGCATTCGCGAGCAAGCCCGCTCCCACATTTTGTTCGCATTCCAAACCCAATATCGTCATTTATTTGGCGCCAAAAAATCAGCAAGTAAATTCCTAACAAATCTTTCACTCGACATTCGTCATTTTTTTTCGTAGTGGCACCACTTTTTTAAAACACTAGTGGCACAAAACTATCCTCTCTCTTCAACTCCCCATAACCACTCGCCCAAATAGCAAGTGCTATCAATATAGTACCAGTGCCATCTTTTCTAATATTTCAAGAAATTTCTGGAAACAGGATGAGCGGCCAGGAACTTCATCCTGATGCACCGCTCATACCACCGGCAACGAAATTCTCTGTAGCTGTAAGAGATGACTTACATGGCGACCAACGGAAGTAGCAAAGTTGTCATATTCAACTTTGACTCAGGGGTCATATTACCAACCGATTAATTAATAACGGCGGCAAGGATGAATTGCCACGCACTATAAGGCCAAGGCTCAGCCTCCCCTAATGGGTCAGTGAGACAACCCAAGGCGTTGATAAGTAAAGGCTTAATGCCTCTATCAAAGCCCTGCGGCACTGGCGCCAGGCGCTTCTCCCAAGAAGGCCGGCTGCATTTCAGGGCAGGCTCCAATAACAAGGCCACGTTTCGCACAACTTGAGTGCAATGATTAGTCACTCGTTATTTAACATGCCTGTACACGATAAGTCGGCGTCTATTCGCCCAACTTTCGTGGCATCAGTGACGCTTGAAAACATGAACTCCGGCCATCTAATTGGCATGATTAATATTGAGGTAAATGCGATGCGCATTAGCATATTTGGTTTGGGTTACGTTGGCGCAGTTTGCGCCGGTTGCCTGTCTGCCCGTGGCCATGAAGTGGTCGGTGTAGACATCTCCAAGGATAAGATCGACCTGATCAATGCCGGCAAATCGCCCATCGTTGAACCGGGTCTGGGCGAACTGTTGAGCCAAGGCATCGCAAACGGTCGACTGCGCGGCACGACCAACTTCGCCGACGCCATTCGCGATACCGACCTGTCGATGATCTGTGTCGGCACGCCGAGCAAGAAAAATGGCGACCTGGAACTCAACTACATCGAATCGGTATGCCGCGAGATCGGGTTTGTCCTGCGTGACAAGACCACCCGCCACACCATCGTGGTGCGCAGCACCGTATTGCCAGGCACGGTGGCCAACGTGGTGATCCCGATCCTCGAAGACTGCTCCGGCAAAAAAGCCGGCGTCGACTTCGGTGTCGCGGTCAACCCGGAATTCCTGCGCGAATCCACCGCCATCGCCGACTACGACCTGCCGCCAATGACCGTCATCGGTGAGTTCGACAAAGCCTCCGGCGATGTCCTGCAGTCGCTGTACGAAGAACTCGACGCGCCGATCATCCGCAAGGACATCGCCGTCGCCGAAATGATCAAGTACACCTGCAACGTGTGGCACGCCACCAAAGTCACCTTCGCCAACGAGATCGGCAACATCGCCAAGGCCGTCGGCGTCGATGGCCGTGAAGTGATGGAAGTGGTGTGCCAGGACAAGACCCTCAACCTGTCCCAGTACTACATGCGCCCAGGCTTCGCGTTTGGCGGCTCGTGCCTGCCCAAAGACGTACGTGCCCTGACCTACCGCGCCGGTTCCCTGGACGTGGAAGCGCCGCTGCTGAACTCGCTGATGCGCAGCAACGAGTCCCAGGTACAGAACGCCTTCGACATCGTCGCCGGCCATGACAAACGCAAAGTCGCCCTGCTGGGCCTGAGTTTCAAGGCCGGCACTGACGACCTGCGCGAAAGCCCACTGGTCGAGCTCGCGGAAATGCTGATCGGCAAAGGCTTCGACCTGAGCATCTACGACAGCAACGTCGAATACGCCCGTGTGCACGGCGCGAACAAGGACTACATCGAAGGCAAGATCCCGCACGTGTCGTCCCTGCTCAACTCGGACTTCGATGAGGTGATCAACAACTCCGACGTGATCATCCTCGGCAACCGTGACGAGAAATTCCGTGCCCTGGCGCATAACGCGCCGCACGGCAAGCAAGTGGTCGACCTGGTGGGCTTCATGTCCAAGGCCACCAGCGTAAGTGGCCGCACCGAAGGTATTTGCTGGTAACAGCGACGGCAAGTTTCGGGCTGCAGGTGTCTTCATCCCCAGCGCTTGCAGCCTGAAGCCTCCTTCCCTTCCGGATGACGCTTATGTCCAAGTTAAAACATGTACTGCTGCAATCGGCCGGCTGGCTGTTCTTTCTCAGCCTGCTGATGGGACTCGCCCTGCTGTTGCCGGCGAGTACGTTCGACTCAGAGTCGAAGAATTTTATTTTCCTGATTGGCGCCGTCGGTATCTGGCGCTACTCGATGGGTGCTACGCATTTCTTTCGCGGCATGCTGTTCCTGTACGTGGTCTACCCCCACCTGCGGCGCAAGGTGCGCAAGCTGGGCAAGGCGGCAGACCCGTCCCATGTGTTCCTCATGGTCACCAGCTTCCGTATCGATGCGCTGACCACCGCCCAGGTCTACAGCTCGGTCATTCGCGAGGCCATCGAATGCGGCTTCCCCACCACCGTGGTCTGCTCGCTGGTGGAAATGTCCGATGAACTGCTGGTGAAAAGCCTGTGGGAACGCATGAACCCGCCGGACCACGTAAAGCTCGACTTCGTGCGCATCGCCGGCACCGGCAAGCGTGACGGCCTGGCCTTTGGTTTCCGCGCCATCTCCCGCCACCTGCCGGATGACCGCGCAGTGGTCGCCGTGATCGATGGCGACACCGTGCTCGCCGAAGGCGTGGTGCGCAAGACCGTGCCGTGGTTCCAACTGTTCGGCAACGTCGGCGGCCTGACCACCAACGAGTTCTGCGAAGTGCGCGGCGGCTACATCATGAGCGAGTGGCACAAACTGCGCTTCGCCCAGCGCCACATCAACATGTGCTCCATGGCCCTGTCCAAGCGCGTGCTGACCATGACCGGGCGCATGTCGGTGTTCCGTGCCAGCGTGGTCACCGACCCGGGCTTTATCGCCGATGTGGAAAGCGACTCGCTGCAACACTGGCGCCTGGGCCGCTTCAAGTTTTTGACCGGCGATGACAAGTCCAGCTGGTTCAGCCTGATGCGCCTCGGTTACGACACCTTCTACGTGCCGGACGCCGCGATCAACACCGTGGAGCACCCGCCGGAAAAGAGCTTTATCAAGGCCAGCCGCAAGCTGATGTTCCGCTGGTACGGCAACAACCTGCGCCAGAACTCCCGCGCCCTCGGCCTCGGCGTACGCCGCCTGGGCCTGTTCACCAGCGTGGTGCTGTTCGACCAGCGCGTGTCGATGTGGACCTCCCTGCTCGGCCTGACCGTGGCCATCATCGCCACCTTCAAGTACGGCGGCGCGTTCATCCTTGCGTACCTGCTGTGGATCGGCATCACGCGCCTGATCCTGACCCTGTTGCTGTCGTGCTCCGGCCACACCATCGGCCCGGCGTACCCGGTGATTCTCTATTACAACCAGATCATGGGCGCGCTGGTGAAGATCTACGTGTTCTTCCGCCTTGATCAACAGTCCTGGACCCGCCAGGACACCAAACTGACCCGCGATTTGGCCAGCTTTCAACGTTGGTTCAACACCTGGTCGTCTCGGACCATGACCTTCTCCGCCGGCAGCATTTTCGTCGCCGTGTTGCTGATGATGGTCTGACCCAGCCAAGCCTGAATTAACTAGGAAATCGAACATATGAACAGCCCAGTAAACGCCAATGTTGTCCACGAATCCGAAGCCCAGCGCCAACATGCCCGGGTGAAAATCCCGGCCAAGCTGCGCTTCTTCAACACCGACCGTACCCAGACCGAAGCACGGGTAATCGACCTGTCCGCCGGTGGCCTGGCGTTCACCGCCACCCAGCCACTGACCGTCGGTGAAGTGCACAAGGGCCGCCTGCAGTTCGTGATCGATAACCTCGGTTTGGCGATGGATGTAGAGCTGCAGATTCGCTCCTACGACCGCCAGAGCGGCCGCACCGGTTGCCAGTTCCAGAACCTCGACGCCCAGGATATTTCCACCCTGCGCCACCTGATCACGTCGCACTTGTCCGGCGACATTGTGACCATGGGCGACGTACTGGCCACCCTGCAACGCGACAACTTCACCAAGGCGCGCAAGGTCAAGGACGGCGGCAGCGGCATGACCGCGTTCGGTCGTCTGCGCGCCGTGGTGTTCAGCGCCGGGATCTTCATTGTCGGCCTCGCCGCGTTCGGTTTTGTGTTCAAGTCGGTCTACGGCATGTACTTCGTCAGCCACGCCCAGGCTGGCCTGGTCAGCGTGCCCGGCATGAACGTGACCATGCCGCGTGACGGCACCGTACAAAGCCTGCTCAAAGGTGACGCGGTCGCGGCCAAAGGCGCGCCACTGGCGACGTTCAGCACCAGCATGCTCGATGTGCTCAAGGGCCATCTGGACGAAGAGCAGTTGCAACCGGCCAAGGTCGAAGAACTGTTCGGCAAGCAAATGACCGGCACCCTGACCTCCCCGTGCGATTGCGTCGTCGCCCAGCAACTGGTCGCCGACGGTCAGTACGCCAACAAGGGCGACGTGATCTTCCGACTGGTGCCACGCGGCAGCCTGGCCAACGTAGAAGCGCGCTTCACCTATCGCCAGTTCGCCGACGTGCGCCCAGGCACGCCGGTGAGCTTCCAGGTCGCCGACGAAGAACAGGTCCGCACGGGCACCATCGTCAGCAGCGCCAGCCTGAACAGCGACGACCTGTCTTCCGACATCCGCGTACAGATCAAGCCGGATGCACCGCTGGACAGCACCTACGCCGGCCGCCCAGTGGAAGTCACCAGCGACCGTGGCCCTTCGCTGAACTGGCTGATCGATAAAGCCATGGCTCACGGTCTGTAAGCGGAGGACATGCCTGTGAACCCTATTTCAAGCACAACACAGAGCACTGTGGGAGTCGGGCTTGCCCGCGATGGGATCGACTCGGTGCACCTGAAAGACCGAGTTGCCCGCGTCGCAGGCAAGCCAGCTCCCACACAGAGCGGGTCGCACTTCGCCTCTGCATTCTGCACATTGGCACTGGCGGTCAGCCTCGCCGGTTGCGCCGGCCTGCCCGACCAGCGCCTGGCCAACGAAGCCCTCAAACGTGGCGACACGGTCACCGCCCAGCAGAACTATCAGCAGCTGGCAGACCTGGGTTACAGCGAGGCTCAAGTCGGCCTGGCGGATATCCAGGTGACCACCCGCGACCCCGAGCAGATCCGCCAGGCCGAGGCCACCTACCGCGCGGCCGCCGATACCTCGCCGCGCGCCCAGGCCCGCCTGGGTCGCCTGCTGGTGGCCAAGCCGGGCGCCACCGAGGCCGAGCAGCACGAAGCCGAGGGCCTGCTGAAAAAAGCCTTTGCCAATGGCGAAGGCAATACCCTGATTCCGCTGGCGATGCTGTACCTGCAATACCCGCACAGCTTTCCTAACGTGAACGCCCAGCAACAGATCAGCAAATGGCAGGCGGCGGGTTACCCGGAAGCGGGCCTGGCCCAGGTGCTGCTGTATCGCACCCAGGACACCTACGACCAGCATCTGGATGATGTGGAACGCATCTGCAAGGCCGCCCTGAACACCACCGACATCTGCTACGTCGAGTTGGCCACGGTCTACCAGAAACAAGCCGCGCCGGAAAAACAGGCCGAGCTGCTCAAGCAGCTGGAAGCCGGCTACAGCCGTGGCACGGTCACGGCCCAGCGCGTCGACAGCGTGGCCCGTGTGTTGGGCGACGCGACGCTCGGCAAGCCGGACGAAAAAACCGCCCAGGCCCTGCTGGAAAAAATCGCCCCCGGCTACCCCGCCTCCTGGGTCAGCCTGGCGCAACTGCTCTACGACTTCCCCGAACTCGGCGATGTCGACCAGATGATGCAGTACCTGGATAACGGCCGCGCCGCCGACCAGCCGCGTGCCGAGCTGTTGCTGGGCAAGCTCTACTACGAAGGCAAGTGGGTGCCAGCAGATGCGAAAGCCGCCGAAGCGCACTTCGAAAAAGCCGTCGGCAAGGAAGTCGCCGCCGATTACTACCTCGGCCAGATCTACCGCCGTGGCTACCTGGGCAAGGTCTACTCGCAAAAAGCCCTCGACCACTTGCTGACCGCTGCGCGCAACGGCCAGAACAGCGCCGACTTCGCCATCGCCCAATTGTTTTCCCAAGGCAAGGGCACCAAGCCCGACCCATTGAACGCCTATGTCTTCAGCCAGTTGGCTAAAGCCCAGGACACGCCAGAGGCCAATGACTTGGCCACGCAGCTCGAAGCCCCGCTGACGCCCGAGCAACGCGCCGAAGGCCAACGCCTGGTGCAGCAGGAGCTGACCACGCGCGGCACCCTGGCCCAGAGCACGCTGCAACTGCACGCCCTGCAAGAAGAAGACGGCGAGGAATCCCTATGAAGCTCAACCCATTCGTCAAGGCCGGCATCGGCCTGACCTGTGCCCTGCTGTGGTCATGCCCGACCCTGGCCGCACTGACCGAAGCCAAGAACTTCGGCCTCGAAGTGAAAATCACCGGCCAGTCCGAAGACGACCGCGACCTGGGCACCAAGCCCGGCGGCGACGTCAACGGCATCGGCCTCGACCTGCGCCCATGGGTCTATGGCGAAAGCGGCGCGTGGAGCGCCTATGCCATGGGCCAGGCCGTGACGTCGAGTGACATCATCGAGACCGACACCCTGCAACAGTCCTCCGATGACAGCGCCGCCCAATCGAGCAACGACGACCGCAAGACCAAGAAAAACTATTTGGCCCTGCGCGAGTTCTGGGTCGGCTACAGCGGCTTCACGCCCTACCCTGGCGAGCTCCTCAAGGTCGGGCGCCAGCGCCTGAACAATGACGATGGCCAATGGCGCGATACCAATATCGAAGCGCTGAACTGGACCTTCGACACCACCTTGCTCAAAGCCAATATCGGCGCCGCCGAACGCTTCAGCGAATACCGCACCGACTTGAAGGAACTGTCGCCTGACGACAAGGACCGCAAGCACTTCTACGCCGACGCCGCCTACCAGTGGACGCCGGGGCAGTGGATCGGCCTGCGTGGCCATCACACCCATGACGACGGCAAGCTCGACTACGCCGAACCGGGCGTGGCCACCGACCCGTTGGACAAGCGCGAAAACGGCGACCTGACCTGGCTCGGCATCGAAGCCAACAGCGACGCCTATAACTGGCGCAACACCAACACCGTCAACTACTGGGCCAGCGTCACCGGCATGAAAGGCAACCGCGACACGGTCAACGCCTTGAACGCCGACGGCACCCGCCCGGCACAAGCCAAGCGCAGCGACGACGTGAGTGGCTGGGCCACCGACCTGGGTATCCGCCTGCGCCTCGACCCGCAGTGGCAAGTCGGCGCGGCTTACTCGCGCGCCAGTGCCAACTACGAGCAGAACGGCCTGCAAAGTAACCGCTCGAACTGGACCGGCACGCAATCGCGCGTGCACCGCTTCGGCGAGGCGTTTCGCGGCGAGATGAACAACATGCAGTCCATGAGCCTGTTCGGTTCCTGGCAGCTGCGCGAGGACTATGACGCCAGCCTGGTGTACCACAAGTTCTGGCGCGTCGACGGCAACAAGCCGGTGGGCAGTAACGGCATCGATGCGGTGCAGAACAACACCGATGACGTGACCGGCGCAATCCTCTCCAGCACCTCGTTGCCGCTTGAAGACGGCAAGAAGGACCTCGGCCAGGAGATGGACGTCGTGGTCACCAAATACTTCAAGAAAGGCCTGCTACCGGCCGCGCTGAGCCAGTCGATCAACGAACCATCGGCCCTGGTGCGCTTGCGTGCAGGCGTGTTCAAACCGGGCGACGCCTATGGCAGCGGCGTCGACACGTACATGCACCGCGCCTTTGTCGACGTGATCTGGAAATTCTGATGGGAGCCTGCGCGATGAACCCTCAAGCCCTCAAAGGCTCGGTCAGCCTGCTGGTCGCAGCCATGCTGCTGGCCAGCACTTCGGCCTTTGCCGACGGTGCGGCGGTGAAGGCGCCGACCATCGCCAAAGAGCTGCAACAGGCCAAGACCTACACCATCTCCAGCCCGCCAACCGCGCCGCTGGAAATGCCCAAGCCGGCCCTGCCGGACCTGTCGGGCTACACCGCCGCGGCGATGGAAAAGAAGGTCGTGCGCACCAAGCCCGGCAAAGTCAGCGTCCGCCGCATGATGCAGGAAGACGCCCTCAAGGACTTTATCGGCGGCGACAACAAGATGGCCGAATGGGTGGTGCGCCAGCACGGCATTCCCCAGGCGATCTTTGTCGACGACGGCTACATGAACCTCAAGGACCTGCTCGGCAAAGTGCCCAAGCAGTACCTCAGCGAAACGTCGCCGGGTGTGTTCCTGGCCAAGCTGCCGATCGTGGTCGGGCGCAAGGGCATCCTCGAAATCGACAAGAAGACCCAGGAGCTGCGCCTGTCCCAGCAGGCCGGTTCGTTCCTGATCAACGACGGCCAGCTGTTTGTGCGTGATACCCGGATTACCGGCTGGAACGAAAAGGCCAACGGCCCGGCGACTTTTCAGTCGCCCAAGGAATTCCGCCCGTTCCTGCTGGCCTGGGGCGGCACCCAGACCTATATCGCCAACAGCAAGATGGCCAGTTTCGGCTACGCCAACAGTAAGTCGTACGGGGTGAGTATTTCCCAGTACACGCCGAACATGGCCAAGGTCCTCAAGCGCGCTGAGCCGACCGGCTGGATCATCGATTCCGAATTCTCGGACATGTGGTACGGCTTCTACTGCTACGAGACCACCGGCTTTGTGATCAAGGGCAACACCTACAAAGACAACATCGTCTACGGCATTGACCCGCACGACCGTTCCCACGGCCTGATCATTGCGGACAACACCGTCTACGGCACCAAGAAGAAGCACGGCATCATCATTTCCCGGGAAGTGAACGACAGCTTCATCTTCAACAACCGCAGCTATGACAACAAGCTTTCAGGCCTGGTGATCGACCGGAACAGCGTGAACAACCTGATCGCCGACAACGAGATCTACCGCAACCACACCGACGGCATCACCCTCTATGAGAGCGGCGACAACCTGCTGTGGGGCAACAAGGTGATTGCCAATCGTCGCCACGGTATCCGCATCCGTAACAGCGTGAACATTCGCCTGTACGAGAACAGCGCCATGGCCAACGGCCTGACCGGCGTGTACGGCCACATCAAGGATTTGACCGACACCGACCGCGACATCGCCCTCGACCCGTTCGACGCCAAGGTCTCGCTGATTGTGGTCGGCGGTGAACTGGCGGGTAACGGCAGCGGGCCGCTGTCCATCGACTCGCCGTTGAGCGTCGAGCTGTACCGCGTAGCGATGCTGGCGCCGACCAAATCCAGCGGCATCAGCTTCAACGGCGTGCTGGGTGACCGGCAGGAAGAAATTCTCGACCTGCTGGTGCGCCAGCAGAAAGCCGTGCTGATCGACCCTGTCGAACGCCAGACCCAAATGCAGGACTGAGGATGACCCTTATGCACCCACACATAATCAAACTGCTGAGCCTCTCGGGTCTGACCCTCGGCCTGCTGGCGGCCAGCCAGGGCGTGCGCGCCGATGAAGTGAAAGCGCCTACGTTTACCGCCGAGCCGTGCTGCAGCCTGTGCCCGGCCGCCCATGACGCGAAGAACTACACCACGCGCTACCAGCAGAACTTCACCACCCTGGTGCAAGCCCAGGGCGACTGGCTGTTCCGTACCCAGGAAGATTTGCGTACCGAATTCGACACCAGCCCCGCCGGCTACAAGCGCATGCAACAACTGCACGATGCGTTCAAGGCCAAAGGCGTGGAACTGGTGGTGGTCTACCAGCCGACCCGTGGCCTGGTGAACCGCAACAAGCTCAACCCGGAAGAGAAAGCCAAGTTCGATTTTGACAAGGCGTTGGGCAACTACAAAACCATGCTCGGCCGTTTCGCCAAGATGGGTTATGTGGTGCCGGACTTGTCGCCGCTCACCAACGAGCAACTGCCGGATGAGTTGCCGGCCCACGATTTCTACTTCCGCGGCGACCAGCACTGGACCCCGTACGGCGCTCAGCGCACGGCAAAAATCGTCGGCGCCAAAGTGCATGCCATGCCGGAGTTTGCCGATATTCCCAAGCGCGAATTCGAAACCAAGCGCTCCGGGCGCATGGGCAAGACCGGCACGTTGCACAACATGGCCGGGCAGCTCTGCGGCACCAGCTACGCGATCCAGTACATGGACCAATTCACCACCGAGCCCAAAGGCGAAGCCGGCGACGGCGACCTGTTCAGCGATGCCGGCAACCCGCAGATCACCCTGGTGGGCACCAGCCACAGCGGCAAGAACTACAACTTCGCCGGCTTCCTTGAACAGGAAATCGGTGCCGACATCCTCAACGTCGCCTTCCCCGGCGGTGGCCTGGAAGGGTCGATGATCCAGTACCTGGGCAGCGATGAATTCCAGAAAACCCCGCCGAAAATTCTCATCTGGGAATTCTCGCCGCTCTATCGCCTCGACCAGGAGACCATCTACCGCCAGATGATGGCGCTGCTCGACAACGGCTGCGAAGGCAAGACCGCGCAGATGAGCGCGAGCACCACGTTGAAACCCGGCAAGAACGAATTAATGGTCAACCGTTCGAACAAAGACCTGCGCAACAGCAGCCATCAGGTCGACATCCGCTTCGCCGACCCGTCGGTGAAAACCCTGCAAGCCACCCTCTGGTACATGAACGGGCGCCACGAGGACATCAAGATCGACAAACCCGAAACATCCGATACAGACGGGCGTTTCGCCTTTGAACTGCGCACCGATGAAGACTGGGCCTCGCAAAACTTGCTGGCCGTGGAAGTGCAGGGCCCAGAAGAGGGTGCTGCCGCGCAGAAAGTCGAAGCGAAAATTTGCACACGCAACGTATTCCCCGCCGGTGGTCAACAGACCGCCTCAACCGGGCAATGAGGTTACCTATGCAGAAGTTACTGATCCCAACCTTACTGGGCCTGGCGATGTTCGCCGGCGCCGTGAATGCCGCCGCGCCACTGCGTCCACCCCAGGGCTATTTCGCCCCGGTGGAAGCCTTCAAGACCGGCGATTTCAAGAATGACTGCGACGCCATGCCGGCGCCGTACACCGGCTCGCTGCAATTTCGCAGCAAGTACGAAGGTTCGGACAAAGCCCGTTCCACGCTGAATGTGCAATCCGAAAAAGCCTTTCGCGACAGCACCGCCGACATCACCAAGCTGGAAAAAGACACCAGCAAGCGCGTGATGCAGTTCATGCGCGACGGTCGCCCGCAGCAGTTGGAATGCACCTTGAACTGGCTCACGAGCTGGGCCAAGGCGGATGCGTTGATGTCCAAGGACTTCAACCACACCGGCAAGTCCATGCGCAAATGGGCGCTGGGCAGCATGGCGTCGGCCTATGTGCGCCTGAAGTTTTCCGACTCGCACCCGCTGGCCAACCACCAGCAGGAGTCGCAATTGATCGAGGCCTGGTTCAGCAAAATGGCGGATCAGGTAGTGAGCGATTGGGACAACCTGCCGCTGGAAAAAACCAACAACCACTCCTACTGGGCGGCCTGGTCGGTCATGGCGACGTCTGTCGCCGTGAACCGCCGTGACCTGTTTGATTGGGCGGTGAAGGAATACAAGGTCGGCGCCAATCAGGTCGATGCCCAGGGCTTTTTGCCGAATGAATTGAAGCGCCAGCAACGTGCCTTGTCGTACCACAACTACGCGCTGCCGCCGCTGGCGATGATCGCCAGTTTTGCCTTGGTCAACGGTGTGGACCTGCGCCAGGAAAACAACGGCGCCCTCAAACGCCTGGGTGACAAGGTGCTCGCCGGGGTCAAAGACCCGCAGATCTTCGAGCAGAAGAACGGCAAAGAGCAGGACATGAAGGACCTCAAGGAGGACATGAAATTTGCCTGGCTTGAACCCTTCTGCACCCTCTACACCTGCGCCCCGGATGTGCTCGAGCGCAAGCACGGGATGCAGCCGTTCAAGACCTTCCGACTGGGCGGTGACCTGACCAAGGTCTTCGACCCGACGCATGAAAAAGGCAACAAAGGTTCCTGAAAAAACAGCTGACGAAACTGGGTCCCCGTGTGGGAGCGGGCTTGCTCGCGAAGGCGGAGTGTCAGTCAACACATCCGTTACAGAACCACCGCTTTCGCGAGCAAGCCCGCTCCCACAGTTTGAGCCGGTTTCGTCAGTAGGAATGTAGTACCGCCCGCCCGTGAAATCGCGGGGGGGTTTGGGGGGGCCGTTGGCCCTTGACTGTTGGTTAAACATGGAGAGATCGGGATGGTTTTCTCGTCCAATGTGTTCCTGTTTCTGTTCTTGCCGATCTTCCTCGGCTTGTACTATTTGAGCGGGCAACGCTATCGCAACCTGCTGCTGCTGATTGCCAGCTACGTGTTCTACGCCTGGTGGCGAGTGGACTTCCTGGCGCTGTTCGCCGCCGTCACGCTGTGGAATTACTGGATCGGCCTCAAGGTCGGTGCGGCCGGCGTGCGCACCAAGCCGGCTCAACGCTGGCTGCTGTTGGGCGTGGCGGTCGACCTGTGCATTCTCGGCTACTTCAAATACGCCAACTTCGGTGTCGACAGCATCAACGTGATGATGAAGTCGGCGGGCCTGGAGCCGTTCATCCTCACCCACGTGCTGTTGCCGATCGGGATCTCGTTCTACATCTTCGAGTCCATCAGCTACATCATCGACGTGTACCGTGGTGACACCCCGGCCACCCGCAACCTCATCGACTTTGCGGCGTTCGTGGCGATCTTCCCGCACTTGATTGCCGGCCCGGTGCTGCGCTTTCGCGACCTGGCCGACCAGTTCAACAACCGCACCCACACCCTCGACAAGTTTTCCGAGGGCTGCACACGCTTCATGCAGGGCTTCATCAAGAAAGTCTTCATCGCCGACACCCTGGCGGTGGTGGCCGACCATTGCTTCGCCCTGCAAAACCCGACCACCGGCGATGCCTGGCTCGGCGCGCTGGCCTACACCGCGCAGCTGTACTTCGACTTCTCCGGCTACAGCGACATGGCCATCGGCCTGGGCTTGATGATGGGTTTTCGCTTCATGGAAAACTTCAAACAGCCGTACATCAGCCAATCGATCACCGAGTTCTGGCGCCGCTGGCACATCAGCCTGTCCACCTGGCTGCGCGATTACCTGTACATCACCCTGGGCGGCAACCGGAAAGGCACGCTGACCACCTACCGCAACCTGTTCCTGACCATGCTGCTCGGTGGCCTGTGGCACGGCGCGAACATCACCTACATCGTGTGGGGCGCCTGGCATGGCATGTGGCTGGCGATTGAAAAAGCCATCGGCCTCAACACCGCGCCGCGCAGTTTCAACGTGGTGCGCTGGGCCTTCACCTTCCTGCTGGTGGTGATGGGCTGGGTCATCTTCCGCTCGGAGAACCTGCACGTCGCCGGCCGTATGTACGGTGCGATGTTCAGCTTTGGCGAGTGGTCGCTGTCGGAACTCAACCGCGCCAACCTCACCGGCCTGCAAGTGGCAACCCTGGTGGTGGCCTACGCAACGCTGGCGTTCTTCGGTCTGCGCGATTTCTACACCCACCGCCCTGCGGAGAAAGCCAAGCCCGCCGACCCGAGCCTGATCAAGGCCGTGCCGGGCGACAACCCGGGCAGCATCCACCAGCCAGGTTTTACCGTCGGCCAGGATGCCGCCGTGCAACCGGCCTACTGGACCGCTGACTGGCCACGCTACGCCATGCGCGCCGCAGTGCTGCTGCTGTTCGTGGCGTCGATCCTGAAATTGTCGGCGCAGAGTTTCTCGCCGTTCCTTTACTTCCAATTCTGAGGGAGCCGACCATGACCCGTTCATTCCGCGTCCTCTATATCGCGCTGTTCCTGCTGGTGCTGCTGGCCCTGGGCGCCTGGTCGATGCGCAGTTTCTTCGGCTTCAGCACCAATGCCGACGCGACGGTGCTCAATGGTCGCTGGACCAAGGCCGTCGAAACGCATTACGACGACCAGTTCCCGATCAAGCGTATCGGCACCAACCTGTGGGCTGCGCTGGACTACAAGCTGTTCAACGAAGGCCGCCCTGGCGTGGTGCTGGGCCGCGATCACTGGTTGTACAGCGACGAGGAGTTCAACCCCACCGTCAATGAAGACCAGAACCTGCAAGGCAACTACGCGCTGGTCGAAGGCGTACGCCAGAAGCTCAAGGCCCAAGGCATTCAATTGGTCATGGCGATTGTGCCGGCCAAGGTGCGTCTGTACCCGGAACACCTGGGTGACGTGAAACCGGCAAGCATCCACGCCAACCTGTACCAGGACTTCCACGCCCGTGTGGCTGCCGACACGATCATCGCCCCGGACCTGCTCGGCCCGCTGCAACAGGCCAAGCTGGGCGGCAAGCAAGTGTTCCTGCGCACCGACACCCACTGGACCCCGGACGGCGCCGAAATCGCCGCCAAACAACTGGCCAAGGTGATCAGCGAAAAGACCCCGCTCAGCGGCGAACCGCAGCGTTTTGTCACCGAAGCTGAAAAGACCGAACCGCACAAAGGTGACTTGCGCCTGTTCCTGCCGCTGGACCCGCTGTTCGAAAACCTGATGCCGCCCAAAGAGCCGCTGCAAAAACGCGTCACGCACCTGGCTGAAAACACAGGCGACGACGCCCTGTTCAGCGACAGCGAAACCCCAGTGGCACTGGTCGGCACCAGCTACAGCGCCAACCCCAACTGGAACTTCGTCGGTGCGCTCAAGCAAGCCTTGCACAGCGACGTCATCAACTACTCGGAAGACGGCCACGGACCGATCCTGCCGATGCTCAGCTACTTGAAAAGCGACGACTTCAAGAACAGCCCGCCACAGGTGCTGATCTGGGAGTTTCCTGAACGTTATCTGCCCGTCAACAACGAAATCGGTGACGCCGACCCGCAGTGGGTTGCGCAGCTTAAACAAGCCGGTTCGCGCCAACAAAACATGGCACTGAACACCCCAGTTAAACACCAAAAATCCGAGACGCCCGACCGGGCGCAAAACTGAAAGAGAGGTAACTCACATGACTTTCACTACTACTCCGCGTCGTCTCGCCAAGACCCTGGCCATTGCTGCCGGCTTGAGCTTCGTATCGATGTCCGCCTTCGCCGGGGGCGACGCCGCCCTCTACGGCCCAACCGCGCCGAAAGGCTCCAGCTTCGTGCGGGTCTACAACGCCAGCAACCAGGAAGTCAGCGCCACCGTCGGCGCCACCAACCTGAGCGACGTTGCACCGCTGGCCAGCAGCGACTTCAGCTTCATGCCGGGCGGCGACTACAGCGCCAAGGTCGGCAGCCAGACCGTGCCGGTCAAACTTGCCGCTGACCACTACTACACCCTGGTTAACAGCGGCAGCGGCCAGCCGCAATTGATCGAAGAACCGCCGTTCAAGAACAAGCAGAAATCCCTGGTGCGCGTGCAGAACCTCAGCGACAAGGCGCTGACCCTGAAGACCGCCGACGGCAAAACCGACGTGGTCAAGTCGGTGGCCGCCAAGGGCCGTGGCGAGCGTGAGATCAACCCGGTGAAAGTCAGCCTGGCGTTGTATGACGGTGACAAGAAAGTCGGCGATGTGAAGCCGGTGGCGTTGGAACGTGGTGAAGCGGCCGTGCTGTACGTGACCGGCTCGGGTTCGAGCATTTCGCCAGTCTGGGTAAAACGCCCGGTGTCGACCCGCTGATTAGTTTTTCAATTTGACGCTCCCCCTGTGGGAGCGGGCTTGCTCGCGAATGCGCTGGTTCAGCAACAGATGTGCTGACTGAAACACCGCTTTCGGGAGCAAGCCCCCTCCCACAGGCTCTGACCCAATCGATTCAAGGAGAAACACCCATGATCCCAGTAATCCTTTCCGGTGGTAGCGGCTCACGTCTTTGGCCGCTTTCCCGTAAGCAGTTTCCCAAGCAATTCCTGGCCCTGACCGGCGAGCACACGCTGTTCCAGCAAACCCTGGAGCGCCTGGTGTTCGAAGGCATGGACGCCCCGATCGTGGTCTGCAACAAGGACCACCGCTTTATCGTCAACGAGCAACTGAGCACACGTAAGCTCGAATGCCAGCGCATCCTGATGGAACCGTTCGGGCGCAACACCGCACCGGCCGTGGCCCTGACCGCGATGATGCTGGTCAACGAAGGCCGCGACGAACTGATGCTGGTGCTGCCGGCCGACCACGTAATCGACGACCAGAAAGCCCTGCAACGTGCGCTGGCCCTGGCTACCGTGGCTGCCGAGCGTGGCGAGATGGTGCTGTTCGGCGTGCCGGCAACCCGTCCGGAAACCGGTTATGGCTACATCAAGTCCACCAACGATTCACTGCTGCCCGAAGGCGTGAGCCGCGTGCAACAGTTCGTGGAAAAACCCGATGAAAAACGTGCTGTGGAGTTCGTCAAAAGCGGTGGTTACTTCTGGAACAGCGGCATGTTCCTGTTCCGCGCCAGCCGCTTCCTTGAGGAGCTGAAAAAACACGACCCGGACATCTACGACACCTGCGTGCTGACCCTGGAACGCAGCGAGCAGGATGCCGACACCGTGACTTTCGATGAAGCCACTTTCGCCTGCTGCCCGGACAACTCCATCGACTACGCCGTGATGGAAAAAACCCAGCGCGCCTGCGTGGTGCCGCTGAGTGCCGGCTGGAGCGACGTGGGCTGCTGGGCCTCGCTGTGGGCGGTCAATGACAAAGACGTCAACGGCAACGTCAGCAAAGGCGACGTGGTCATCCAGGACAGCCGCAACTGCATGATCCACGGCAACGGCAAACTGGTGTCGGTGATCGGCCTGGACAATATCGTCGTGGTGGAAACCAAGGACGCGATGATGATTGCCCACAAGGACAAGGTCCAGGGCGTCAAGCAGATGGTCTCGACCCTCAACGACCAGGGTCGCAGCGAAACCCAGAACCACTGCGAAGTCTATCGCCCGTGGGGCTCCTACGACTCGGTGGACATGGGCGGGCGTTTCCAGGTCAAGCACATCTCGGTCAAGCCGGGCGCGTGCCTGTCGCTGCAGATGCACCACCACCGCGCCGAACACTGGATCGTGGTCAGCGGCACGGCCGAAGTCACCTGTGACGAAAACGTGTTCCTGCTCTGCGAAAACCAGTCCACCTACATCCCCATCGCCTCGGTGCACCGCCTGCGCAACCCGGGCAAGATCCCGTTGGAGATCATCGAAGTGCAATCGGGCAGCTATTTGGGCGAAGACGATATCGAGCGGTTTGAAGATATCTACGGGCGCTCCACGCCGATTGAACGTGGCGTGTCGGTGAAAACTATCGCGCAGTAACACGGTCGTACAAGAAGCCCTCACCCAGCCCATTGCGTCCCCTATCCGCAGTGGGCTGGGTGGGGGCTGATCGTTCCCACGCTCCGCGTGGGAACGCCGCCTGGGCCGCTCCGCGTCCCGATTCACACCCGGTGCATGGGTGACACAGAGCGTCACGGGATGCATTCCCACGCAGAGCGTGGGAACGATCGACAAAGCACCCCGCCAGCATTGACCCTTGCCCCCATCCTGCCTATCCTCGCGCCTGTCACGACTCATTCGTGATGAGGTTTGACGGCCTCGCAAATTCATAGGATCCCATTTTCATTAGGAGATCCACCATGTCCAAACAAACCACGCGCCCCACCACCTTCGGCCCCAGCGACCGCAGTGAAGCCCCCCTTTTTTGCGTACAACCCGGCATTCCCATCGAACATGCACTGGAACATGCCAGTTATGTTTTGGGCACCGCGCGCGTGCTCACCCTGGCGGCTCAAGACTTATGCACCGAACACCAGAGCTACCTGAATTGGGCCAGCCTGCAATTGGCTGAAACCGGTTTGGCATTGGTTGAGGCTTCCATCGAAGGCTTGCAGGCGGACTCTTCTGCTCAGTAAGCAAGTCATCGGGAGCAAGCCCCCTCCCACATTATTTGGACCGTATTCCAAGGGTGTACCCGCTCCAAATGTGGGAGCGGGCTTGCTCGCGAAGGCGTCCGCCGGGCCAACACACCTCTCACGCTACCCAATCCCACCTACGCTTAAGTTAGGATGCTCGTTCCCTATTCGAGGTGGTCTCCATGTTCTTCGGCGTTCTCCTGATCATCACCTGGCTGATCCTGCTGCTGCGCTACCCCGCCAAAGCCTTGCCGGTATCGCTGGCCGCCGCCGTCGGCCTGGGCTTCGTGGCCATTTGGGTTGTGTGGCTGGACAACCGCGAAGCTTCGCAACTGTCGCGCCTGGAATTGCGCATCAGCTATGCACCGCAGGAATGCCCGGCCGACCGCCCCTTGAAACTGGTGCTGATCAACGGCAACGACGTGCCTCTGACCGAGCTGCGCTGGCGGCTCGCCGCGTATGCGCCGGGCGACACCGTGAACCTGGCCGACAACGTCTATGCGGCCCCACGTTATCGCGGCCCCGGCGAACTGCAGGCCGGCGCTACCTGGGAAGATTGCCTGCCCACCCCGCCCCTGCGCCCCGGCTACCGCCCGCAAACCCTGGAATTTCGCGCCGAGCACCTGCAAGGCAGCTTCTCGGACTGACAAAGGACTGATCCATGCCCAATGTACTCATCACCGGTTGCTCCAGCGGCATCGGCCGCGCCCTGGCTGACGCGTTTAAATCTGCCGGCTTCGACGTCTGGGCCAGTGCCCGCCGCGAGTCAGATGTCGCCGCCCTTGCGGCAGCCGGCTTCAACACGGTGCAACTGGACGTCAACGACAGTGCGGCGCTGCAGCGCCTGGCCGAACAGCTCGGCGAACTGGACGTGTTGATCAACAATGCCGGCTACGGCGCCATGGGGCCGCTGCTCGACGGCGGCACCGAAGCCATGCAGCGCCAATTCGAGACCAATGTGTTTTCCATCGTCGGCGTTACCCAGGCGCTGTTCCCCGCGCTGCGGCGCAGTAAAGGTTTGGTGGTGAATATCGGCAGCGTTTCGGGTGTACTGGTCACGCCGTTTGCCGGTGCGTACTGCGCATCGAAAGCCGCGGTGCATGCCTTGAGCGATGCCTTGCGCATGGAACTGGCACCCTTTGCTATTCGGGTGCTGGAAGTGCAGCCGGGAGCCATCGACACAAGTTTCGCGAAAAACGCCGGCGCCCAGGCCGAACTGCTGATCAACGAACAATCGCCCTGGTGGCCCTTGCGCGACGGCATTCGTGCGCGCACCCAGGCTTCGCAGAACAACCCGACTTCGGCCAAGCAATTTGCAGCGCAAGTGCTCAAGGCTGTGCAACACCCAAAACCGCCACGAATGTTACGTGCGGGCAATGGCAGCCGAGCGCTGCCGTTGATGGCGGCGCTGTTGCCAAAAGGGTTGCTGGAGAAAGTCCTGAAGAAGCGGTTCGGACTCTCTGGCTCACTCTAGCCCTTCATAAAATCAATAAACGCGCGCACCTTCAGCGGCAAATGCCGTGTATCCGGGTACATGGCGTAAATCCCTTGCGGCGCGAAGCGATGGTCCGCCAGTAAGCGCACCAACCGCCCCGCCTCCAGATCACCCTGCACCAGCCATTGCGGCAGCACTGCGACGCCGTGACCACGCACGGCGAACGCCTGGAGGACGGCTGCACTGTCGGCCACCAGTGCAGCAGGGCCGGAACGGTATTGATGCTCGCCGCCGGCCGGGTCGGTCAGGCTCAGCTCCGTCAAACGGCCATGGCCTAACTTGGGCACGCGCTCCAACGCATCCAGGGTTTGCACCAGGGCAAACTCAGGCGCGGCGACAGCAAACACCTCAAAGGTCGACAGCTGCACCGCCCGGTGATTGGAGTCGAGCAGTCGCCCCAACCGAATCGCCACGTCAAAGCGTTCGGAGATCAAATCGGCATGGGTGGAGGATGTGGATAAGTGAATGTTCAAGTCCGGGTGCAGGCGCCGAAAAGCCTCCACCGCAGGAGCAACGACTGCCAGCGCGTATTCCACCGTGGTGGTGATGCGTAAGGTGCCTTTGAGCTGGGCATGTTCGGAGCGGGCTTCTTCCACTGCCAGCCGGGCCTCTTCCAACATGCGTGTGCAACGCAGGTAAAAGCGCTCACCGGCATCTGTCAGCGCCAACTGGCGCGTGTTGCGAGTCAGCAAGGTAACGCCCAGTTCTGCCTCAAGGCGCTTGAGGTTGAAGCTGACCACGGCGCGGGTCTGGCCCAGCAGGTCCGCCGCGGCGGTCAGCGAGCCGGCCTCGACCACGGCCTTGAAGGTGTCGAAACGGTCCAGGCTGACCATCGGCCGAGCCCTCCTTTGTCAAAATATTTTTGACAAACTAACAGTCAAATCACCGTATCCCAAACGCTGCTTGCGACCTACCCTGCCCGCTTCACTCGCAGGATCGCGTTTATGACCTACCGCTCGAAAGTCGCCTGGATCTTTTTATTGGGCTTCGCCCTGGACCTGGTGAACATGTTTGTCGCCACCGTCGCCTACCCGGACATCGCCCGCGAACTGCACGCCTCGGTCACGCAATTGGCGTGGATCAGCAACGCCTACGTACTCGGGCTGACCGTGATCATTCCGTTGAGTGTGTGGCTGGCGGCGATCATGGGCGAACGAACGCTGATCGCGGCGAGCCTGCTGTTGTTCGCGGGCGCTTCGGTGATGGTTGGCCAGGCGGGTTCCATCGAAACGCTGATTGGCTGGCGGGCGCTGCAAGGTTTGGGCGGTGGCTTGCTGATCCCCGTGGGCCAGGCCATGGCTTACCGGCA
Source organism: Pseudomonas fluorescens (assembly GCF_900215245.1). Classification (GTDB taxonomy): domain Bacteria; phylum Pseudomonadota; class Gammaproteobacteria; order Pseudomonadales; family Pseudomonadaceae; genus Aquipseudomonas; species Aquipseudomonas fluorescens. Next base: position 3,437,375 of record NZ_LT907842.1, on the reverse strand, counting down.
CTATCCAGCGGCAGAACGCAGCCAATTGACAGCCAGTGTGATGTCGGTGGCGCTGCTGGTTCCAGCATTGTCGCCGGCTTTGGGCGGGCTGATCGTCGACAGTGTGTCATGGCGCTGGATCTTCTACGCCAACCTGCCGCTGGCGTTGCTCACGTTGCTGCTGGCACTGCTGTGGATAAAACCTGATGCACCTGTAACAGTGCGCCCGGCCCTGGATGTAGGCAGTATTTTCAAACAGATCCGCAGCCCGATGCTGCGCGTGGCGATGTTGGTCTATCTGTTCATCCCCGGCATATTTATCGGCACCAGCCTGATCGCTATTCTCTACCTGCGAGGCCTGGGCTACGACGCGACACACACCGGCGCGCTGATGTTGCCGTGGGCGCTGGCGTCGGCACTGGCGATTTTCCTGAGCAAAAAACGCTTCAACCGCTACGGCCCAAAACCCTTGCTGCTGGCGGGCATGGCCCTGCAATGCATCGGCATCCTGCTGCTGACAAAACCCGAACCGGCCGTAATTATTCTGGCCTACGCGTTGATGGGCCTGGGCGGCAGCCTGTGCAGCAGCACGGCGCAGACCTTGGCGTTTCTCGACATACCCGCCGAGCGCATGGGCCACGCCAGTGCGCTGTGGAACATCAACCGACAAGTCAGCTTCTGCCTCGGCGCTGCCGCCCTCAGTGCGTTGTTGTCGGCCTTGGATTCCTTCGTCATAACCTTCACGATAGCCGCAGCCCTGACACTGCTGCCCCTTTTTGCCGTGTTGCGCCTGGATACATCCAGAGTCCGCACACTGCTTCACCCTGCCAGCGAGCCACAGCCATGATTGATTACAGCGATTTTTTTGAGGAAGTGACCCAGACCCACGTCGAGATCGAACAGTGGTTTGCCGGGGTTGCGCCAGAAGGCACGTTGCAGCGTTTGCTCGCGCGCTTTTCACCTGAATTCAGCATGGTTGCCCCCGCCACGGGCGCGCGGGTGAATGCAGCCGGACTGAATGCGTTGTTCACACGCCTGGGCGGCATGCGCCCGGGGTTGAAAATCACCTTGAGTGAAATGGTCGGGATTGACCGGCATGCGCGTGGTGCCACGGTGACTTATCGCGAACATCAGGTTGACGACAGCGGCACCCAGACCGATCGCCGCGCCACCGTGGTGTTCGAAAAACAGGCCAGTGGCGCGCTGCTGTGGCGCCACTTGCATGAAACCTTGATCAAGGCATAACACGATCAACTGTGGGAGCGGGCTTGCTCGCGAATGCGGTGGATCAGTCAATACTTGCGTTAACTGACACACCGCATTCGCGAGCACGCCCGCTCCCACACAAGCCAGCTCCCACCGTTCAGTTGTGTGTTGGGTTGACGATAACGGTGCAGGTGATGCCCGCCGCCAGCAACACGCCGTCCGGCACTTCATCAATGTGAATCCGTACCGGCACCCGCTGGGCCAGGCGCACCCAGTTGAAGGTCGGGTTCACATCCGCCACCAGCTCACGGCTCTGCGGGTTGTCGCGGTCGTAGATACCGCGCGAGATGCTTTCCACGTGGCCCTTGAGCGTCTCGCCGCTCATCAGTTGCATATCCGCCTCGTCACCGACTTTAACGTGGGGCAGCTTGGTTTCTTCAAAGAAGCCATACACCCAGAACGAGTTCATATCGACCACGGCCATCTTCGCTTCGCCAATGCGCGCGTAGTCGCCACGGTGCACGTTGAGGTTGGTGACGTAGCCGTCCACCGCCGCCACGACTTGCGTTCGCTTCAAGTTAAGTTCTGCGGCTTCCAGCTGCGCCAGCGCGTGTTGGTAATCCGCCAGTGCCGAGTCAGCTATGTTGCTGGCGTCATCGCGGTTTTCCCGGGAGATCACCAACGCGTCGAGGTCGGCGCGGCGGTGGGCGTTGACCTTGCGCATTTCCCAGGTGGCTTTACGGGACGCTACCAGGGATTGGGCTTGCTTGACGGCGATGCGGTAGTGCTCGGGGTCGATCTGCATCAGCAGGTCGCCCTTTTTCACCAACTGGTTGTCCCGCACCGGCACGTCGACCACTTCCCCGGTAACGTCGGCGGCGACGTTGATGATATCGGCGCGCACGCGGCCGTCGCGGGTCCACGGCGTCTCCATGTAGTGCACCCACAATGTGCGGCCAATCCAGATCGCCAAAGCCAATACCAGCAAGGTCGCGAGCAGGCTGAAAAACTTTTTCATCGGGGCATTCTCAACGGTAGACGGTCAGCGCCAGCGCGCCGAACAGGCAAACAAACAGGCTCAGGCGCAGCAGCGCCGGGTGCCAGAAAAAACGGTACAGGTCGAACCCGGCCAGGAAGCGATCCAGGGCCCAGGCAAGCGCGGCCGCGATCAAGAACATCAGGGTCATGGTCGGCATGTAGAGGCCGTGAAAGGCTATTTCACGCGGCATGTGGAGATCCTTTGAGAGCAGCCAGCGGCGATTGCGGGTCGAGCAACGAAGTGCGAATAAAGTGCAGGTAGCTTTTCACCCGACGCAGGGCCGAGGTGTCGAAGTGCGGGGCGAAGGGTTCGTCGGTGGCCTGCACGCGGCTGATCGCATGGTCGACGGCAATCAGGCCGCGCTCCAGGTTGCTCGCACTGGGCTGCAGGAACAGCCGCACCAGCGAGCGGCCCATCACGCGGATTGCCTGGCGCCATGGCTGGGATTCGGCATAGGCCGGGTGCACCGGCAAAATCGCCTGTTCCTTGCGCAGCTCAATGATCGCGTGGCCGACTTCCAGCACCACGAACATCCAGCGCAGCAGGTCGCGCTGCACGCGCGGCTGGCCGACGGCCAAGCCGTAAGCCTGGTGCAGCAGGTCGCGGGTACGGCTTTCGAAACTCGACGCCAGGCCCTTGAGCTTGCCACTGATCGCATACACCACCTGTTCGCGCAGGTCCTGTTCGAGGCGGCGCCACAGCCAACGGCTGTTGGGCGGCAGAATGATCGCCCCCGCCGCCGCGCACACCAGCATGCCGATGACCATGGCGATGTAGTCGTTGATAAAGGTGTAGGGGTTGTAGACCGTGAGGTTGTCCGGCACCGAGCCGGTGCTGAAGAAAATCAGCAGGCCAACGCCGACGCCCGCGTATTTTGGGCGTGACGCGAGGAAGGCGCCGAAGATGATCACTGGCGCAAGCATTACGCACAGCAGCGGGAAGCCGTCGATCCAGGGGAACACGAAGAACATTTCGACGAAGCCCACCAACGCGCCGATCAAGGTGCCGCAGGCCATCTGGAATGCCATGCGTTTGGGGTTGGGCGTGGCGGCGGACAGGCCGACGGTGGCGGCGGCGATCAGGGTCATGGTCGCGCCACTCGGCCAGGCGGTGGCCACCCAATAGCTGCCGAGCACGATCAGGATGAACGACGCACGAATCCCCGAGGCGGCGCAGGCCAGCCAGTTGGTTTTGGGGATAAAGGTTTCATCCCACTGCTCGCGTGCATGGCTGTGATCAGCCAGGGAGGCGTGGGTCTGCGCGTAGTTATGCAGGTCGTCGACGAAGCGGTACAGCAGCTCGTAGGCCGTATGAAAATCCAGTTGCTCGGCTTCGCTCGGGTTGCCTTCCTGGAAGGTGGCACGCAGGCTGCGCACCTTGGCGGGCAGACCGTCCTTGTAGGCGCTCAGTTGGTTGACCAGGCGCGCGGCGTCCGGGCTGGTGAGGGCGCGCCCGGAGAAGCTGTCGAGCACTTCGGCGAGGTCCTGCAGGCCGGGCTTGATGGCCGCCACCACATGATCGGCGTCAACCGTGCGCAGGCGTTCCAATAGCTGGTGCAGGGCGTTGAAACGCGTAGTAATGCTCATGAATTCGCTGTTGAGGCGACTGAGCCGACCGTTGCGCCGACGCATATGCGGGTCTTCAAACACGGTGACGCTGCGCAACCCTTCCAGGCCCACGGCTTCGGCGATAAAACGCACGTTGCTGGCCTCGAAACCTTCGCGCTGGCTGCGCCCTCGCAGGCCGTCGGTGACGAACAGCGCGAACACGCCGAAGCGCTGATACAGGGCGTTGCGCATCGCCGCGCTGCTGGTCTGCGGCAGGATCGCGGCGCTGACCAGCGTGGAACAGAGAATCCCCAGGGAGATTTCCAGCACCCGCCACACCGCCGCCATAAACGCGCCGTCCGGGTGCGCCAGGGCGGGCAAGCCCACCATCGCCGCCGTGTAGCCGGCCAGCACAAAACCATAGGCGCGGAAGTTGCGGTTACGCGTTGCGCCAGCGGTGCAAATGCCGACCCAGATCGCCAGCGCGCCGAGGAACAATTCGGTGTTCTGCGCAAACAGGGCAATCAAGAAAACCATCACCGCCGAACCCGCCAGGGTGCCGAGGAAGCGGTAAAAGCTCTTGGCGAACACCTGGCCGCTCTGCGGTTGCATCACGATAAACACGGTGATCATCGCGGTACGCGGTTGCGGCAGTTCCAGGCGCATGGCTAACCACAGCGTGAGGAATGCAGCGATCAGCACCTTGAAGATATAAACCCAGGTCACGCCATCACTGCGTGCCCAGTCGAAAAAACCACGGCGCCACTCAAGGGCGTACAACCCGCGCAGCGGTGCAGACAAGAACGTCATGAATGCCTACTCAGTGATCAAACACGGCAAGCGCCGCCGGGGTTTTACCGGGAAGGGTCTTGGCCGCTTGCGGCACATCGTTACCCGCGCCGAGCCCGCCACCCAGGGCGGTCACCAGCTCGGCATGCGCGCTCAGACGCGCGGCCTGCACCTGTTGCTCAACCTGTTGCTGGCGGAACAGCAGGGTCTGGGCGTTCAGCACATTGAGGTAGTCGGTGAGGCCGCGCTGATAGGCGATCATCGCGATGTCGTAGGTTTTCTGTGCCGAGGCCACCGACTGCGCGGCGAAGGCCGACTGCTTGTCCATGGATTCGCGGCGGATCAACTGGTCGCTGATGCCCTTGAGCGCATTGACCAGGGTCTGGTTGTACTTGGCCACAGCGATGTCATAACCGGCGCTGGCCTCGCCCAGTTGCGCGCGCAAACGGCCGCCGTCGAAGATCGGCAAGGTCATCGCCGGGCCGACGTTGTAGTTGAATTTCTGGCCGCTGAGAAAGCCCAGCAGAGTGCCGCCGGTAGCGACGAAACCCAGGCTGCCGACCAGGTCGACGTTGGGGTAGAAACCAGCATGGGCCACATCGATGCCGCGGGCCTGGGCGGCGACTTGCCAACGGCTGGCGACCACGTCAGGGCGCTGGCCGAGCAATTGCGCGGGCACGCTCGATGGCAATTTCAGCGGCGCGGCGAGGGCCAGACTCGGCCGTTGCAGTTGCGCGCCGTCACCCGGGCCTTTGCCCGCCAGCGCCGCCAGTTGGTTGCGGCTCAGGGCGATGGCTTCGTCCAAGGCGTCGAGTTGCCGATGGGTTTCCGGCAGCGGCGTTTCCGCCTGGCTGACATCAAAGTGAGTACCGATTCCCGCATTCAGGCGTTTGTTGGCCAGGTCGAGAATCTGTTGTTGCTGGGCCAACGTGGCGGCGACGATATCGCGGTTGGCGTAGTGCAACGACAGCTGGATATAGGCGCGTACCACGTTGTTTTGCAATTCAAGCTGGGCCTGACGCGCCTCGGCAACGCTCATATGGGCGAGGTCGACGGCACGCTCGGTGCTGTTACTTTCGCGGCCCCACAGGTCGAGGGCGTAACTGAGGCCCAGTGACGAACTATTGTCCCAGGTGTTGGCGCCGCTCAATTCGCCCGGACCGTAGAACTGATCCTTCGGCCAATTGTGGCGCTTGAGGGCAGTGTCACTGTTGATCTGCAACGACTCGGCCGACGCTGCAATCCCGGCCATGGCCCGCGCCTCACGCACCCGCGCGGCGGCCATGGCCATGCTTGGGCTGTTTTGCGTGGCAAGTTCCACCCAGCGATTCAATTGCGGGTCACCGTAGGCTTGCCACCAGCGTGTGGTGGGCCAGTGGGCGTCCCGGGCGGCGCTCTGGATCGCTTCGTCAGTGACCAGGTTATTGGCGTTGAGGGCCTGGCCTTGGGGGGCGATTCCTCCGGTTCCGATGCAGCCGCTGATTGCTAACGATAAGGCCAAAACACTGAGAGCCTTCAGCTCTCTGTTGATGCGACGCGGCACGGCAAGCGTATTCCTGAGGTGGTGTTGCGGGGAAGGTGGCGCAATTCTAGGCGGCGCGATGGAGGACGATAAGCTGGCATTCCTGTGAATCTTTGTTACCGTTCAGGCGATAATCCGTTGGTAGGGATCACTGGACGGCGTAACTTTCTGTCACAATTTGTTATCTCCCTTGAGAACACTCCATGGACACTTTGCAAAACATGCGCGCGTTCAGTTGCGTGGCCGAAGCCGGCAGCTTCACCGCCGCCGCCGTGCAACTGGACACCACCACCGCCAACGTCTCGCGCGCGGTCTCCAACCTTGAGGCCCATCTGCAAACCCGCTTGCTCAACCGCACCACCCGACGCATTGCACTGACCGAAGCCGGCAAACGTTATTTGCTGCGCTGCGAACAGATCCTCGCCTATGTCGAGGAGGCCGAGGCCGAAGCCAGCGACGCCCACGCGCGCCCGGCCGGGCAGTTGAAAGTGCACACCATGACCGGCATCGGCCAGCATTTCGTGATTGACGCGATTGCCCGCTACCGCCGCACTCACCCCGACGTGACCTTCGACCTGACCCTGGCCAACCGTGTGCCGGACCTGCTCGACGAGGGCTACGACGTGTCCATCGTGCTGGCCAGTGAACTGCCGGATTCGGGCTTCGTGTCCCAGCGCCTGGGCATCACCTACAGCATCGCGTGCGCCTCGCCGGATTACGTCAAGGCCAAAGGCTGCGCGCAACGGCCACAGGATTTGCTCAACCACGCCTGCCTGCGCCTGGTGAGCCCGGTTATCCAGCTGGATAAATGGACCTTCAATGGCCCCGAAGGCCAGGAAAGCGTGGCGATCAACACCTCGCCGTTTCTGGTCAACTCGGCCGATGCGATGAAAACCGCGATCACCAGCGGCATGGGCGTTGGCCTGCTGCCGGTGTATGCGGCCATCGAAGGCCTGCGCAACGGCACACTGGTGCGCGTAATGCCCACCTATCGCTCGCAAGAGCTGAACCTGTACGCCATCTACCCGTCACGCCAATACCTGGATGCGAAGATCAAGACGTGGGTGGAATACCTGCGCGGCTCGTTGCCGGAGATTCTGGCGGCGCATCAGGCGGAGTTGGTGGCGTATGAACTGAGCGGCAGCCTCAGCGGCGCACGGCTGGCGAACTGATTTCCGGCCTTTGATATAACTCAAATGCGCGAGCTGGCTTGTCGGACCGCCGAACCGCTGAGAGGGCATCAACGGTTATGCCCGATATCCCGAGGTGTCTCCAGCGCCCACAGAAAGCAGAGCAAAGCGGTGCTGGCAGTTGAACTCGGTAAAATGGTGGGCGCGGGCTTGCTCGCGAAGGCGGCGTATCAGTTACAGATAAGCGGGCTGACCCATCGCATTCGCGAGCAAGCCCGCTCCCACATTTGGATCCAGGTACATCAGACAGTGCGTGTGCCGCCGTGCGCTTGCGTTTGATCTGACCGGCCCGTTAACCACGGATTCAAGCCGCACAGAGGGCATGCCGAGCCTAAGCGAGGCAACGAGTGGTGGGGTAAAGCCAGCGCCCACTGTTAAACGGTCGTCCTGACAATCGTCGACAGGAATGTTAGCGTGCTTGGTATTCTTCCGTAGTCGATGAGCCCGCCTGCAATGAAAAAGACTGTCCTCGCCTTCAGCCGTGTCACCCCGGAAATGATCGAACGCCTGCAACAGGACTTCGAGGTCATCGCGCCAAACCCCAAGCTGGGTGACATCAATGCTCAATTCAACGAAGCCCTGCCCCACGCCCATGGCCTGATCGGCGTGGGCCGCAAGCTGGGCCGTGCACAGCTGGAAGGCGCGAGCAAACTCGAAGTGGTCTCCAGCGTCTCGGTGGGCTACGACAACTACGACGTGGCGTACTTCAACGAGCGCGGGATCATGCTCACCAACACCCCCGACGTACTCACCGAAAGCACCGCCGACCTGGCCTTCGCTTTGCTGATGAGCAGCGCACGCCGTGTGGCCGAACTGGACGCCTGGACCAAGGCCGGCCAGTGGAAAGCCAGCGTCGGCGCGCCGTTGTTCGGCTGCGACGTGCATGGCAAGACCCTCGGCATCGTCGGCATGGGCAATATCGGCGCGGCTGTCGCCCGGCGTGGTCGCCTGGGTTTCAATATGCCGATTCTGTACAGCGGTAACAGCCGCAAGACCGAGCTGGAACAGGAACTGGGCGCGCAATTTCGCAGCCTGGACCAGCTGCTGGCCGAGTCGGACTTCGTCTGCCTGGTGGTGCCATTGAGCGAAAAGACCCGCCACCTGATCAGCACCCGCGAGTTGGGGCTGATGAAGCGCAGCGCGATCCTGATCAATATCTCCCGTGGGCCGGTGGTGGATGAGCCGGCGCTGATTGAAGCCCTGCAAACCCAGCAAATCCGTGGCGCCGGGCTGGATGTGTATGAACAGGAGCCGCTGGCTGAATCGCCGCTGTTCCAGCTGAGCAATGCCGTGACCCTGCCGCACATCGGCTCGGCCACCCATGAAACCCGTGAGGCGATGGCCAACCGCGCTCTGGATAACCTGCGCAGCGCCCTGCTGGGGCAGCGTCCGCAGGATCTGGTGAACCCGCAGGTGTGGAAGGGCTGACACCTGAGCCGCGTGGCAGCGGCCCCCCTGTGGGAGCCGGGCTTGCCGGCGATGCAGGCGCCTCGGTGTCTCAGTCACACCGAGGTTGATGCTATCGCAGGCCAGCCCGCGCCCACACACGCCAACACGCTTCACCTGACAAATACGGTTAAAGCCTGGCGCGCCCAAGTCGATAACCCTCTATAGATCGTCATCCCTGATCCACAGAAGGTTTTTATGTCCACCACCAAAGCCCGCGCAGATTCACTTTCGCTTCTGCTCTTTACCTTGCGCAGCGGCAAGTTGATGGCGATTAACCTGCTTAAAGTCAGTGAAATCATCCCGTGCCCGCCGCTGACCAAGCTGCCGGAGTCCCACCCCCACGTCAAAGGCATCGCCACACTGCGCGGCGCCTCACTCTCAGTGATCGACCTGAGCCGCGCCCTCGGCGAAATGCCCCTGCAAGACCCGAACGGCGGCTGCCTGATTGTGACCGACGTGAGCCGCTCCAAGCAGGGCCTGCACGTGCAGGCGGTGAGCAAGATCGTGCACTGCCTGACCACCGACATCCGGCCGCCGCCCTATGGTTCCGGCGGGAATCGCTCGTTTATCACTGGGGTAACCCAGGTTGAAGGCGGGCTGGTGCAGGTGTTGGATATCGAAAAGGTCATCCACGGCATCGCCCCGGCGCCGATTGAAGTGGCACCGACCGACTTGACCATGGAAGAGGCCGAAGTGCTCGGCAACGCGCGGATTCTGGTGGTGGACGACAGCCAGGTCGCCCTGCAGCAATCGGTGCACACCCTGCGCAACCTCGGCCTGACATGCCATACCGCACGCAGCGCCAAGGAAGCCATCGATGTACTGCTGGAGCTGCAAGGCACGGTCGAGCAGATCAACGTGGTGGTGTCGGACATCGAAATGTCCGAAATGGATGGCTACGCCCTCACCCGCACCCTGCGCGAAACCCCGGATTTCCAAGAGTTGTACGTGTTGCTGCACACCTCACTGGACAGCGCGATGAACAGCGAAAAAGCCCGCCTGGCCGGCGCCGATGCGGTGCTGACCAAGTTTTCGTCGCCCGAACTGACCAAGTGCCTGGTGGTCGCTGCCAAGGCTGTGGCGCAAAAGGGCCTGTAACCGGTGGCGGAATACTTCCAACTGCTGCGCCGCGACCTCACCGCCAGCCTGCCGGCGCCGCAGTGGCCAGCAGATACCCGGCTGGATCATTACCGCGACGAGCTGGCCCCGGCGATTCATGCGGTGTTGCGCATGACTCAGGATCAAGGCGGTGGCCGTGTCGCGAGCCTGGCGCAATGGCAGCAGCGGTTCGTCACCGATGCCGAATTCGACCCGACGCTGTGCCTGGTGGCCAGTAACCGCGACGGTATTCTCGGCGTGGCTCAATGCTGGACCAGCGCGTTTATCAAGAACCTCTCGATACACCCCTGCGCCCAAGGCCAGGGGCTGGGTCGCGCGTTGTTGCTGCACACCTTTCATGTGTTCAAGCAGCGCGGCGAGCCTTACGTAGACCTCAAAGTACGCGAGAGCAACCTGCGCGCCCGGCAACTGTATGAAAGTGCAGGCATGGTCTTTGTGCTGCGCGACCTGGTCCCCGAAGACTGACAGGCACTGGCGCATAACTTGCTTCCAGAGAGCCAGAACCGTGAATAGAGGCAAAATCCCGTCACTGTTCAAGAGTGCCCTCTGACCTTGCCTGGTGACAGATCCTCCATGAACACTCATTTTTCCTGTGTAGGTTGCGGCAAATGCTGCACCGACCATCATGTGCCCCTGACCCTTGAAGAGGCCCGCAGTTGGGCGGCTGACGGCGGTAACGTGATTGTTCTGGTGGAGGGTTTTCTCGGCAATGGCCTGGGCTTGCCCGTGCAACAACGCGAACACGCCGAGCGCCGTTCGGTGGTGGTGCCCAGCGGCAATACCGAGGCGTTTGTGGCCATCACGTTTGCCGCCTACAACGCCGGGCGCTGCCGGAATCTTGACGAAGACAACCGTTGCGGCATTTATGCGCGCCGCCCGTTGGTGTGCCGTATCTACCCGATGGAAATCAACCCGCACATCCCGCTGAACCCCGCCGCCAAGGACTGCCCGCCGGAATCCTGGGAACAGGGCCCGGCGCTGATCGTGGGCGGTGAGTTGGTGGACCAGGAACTGGCGGAACTGATCCGCCGCTCCCGCCAGGCCGACCGTGACGATGTACTCACCAAGGAGGCGGTGTGTGCGCTGCTGGGCATTCGCACCACCGCGCTAAAAGGCGACGGGTTTACCGCGTACCTGCCGGATATGCACGCCTTTGCCCAGGCCATCGAGCTGGCGCTTGACCAGCCGTCGGTGGCCAGTGAGTGGGTGTTTCATGCGTCCGGCCTGGACATCGCCGAGCAGTTGCTGGATGCCGGCGCACAGATTGCTACCGAGGTGCCGGCCAACTACGCGTTTATTTCCTTGCGCGCGGCTTGAGCCCCGGGTGGCAAGGCGTCAGAGGCTGGCCATGAACCTGCCCGGCGCCCATGGCGCGTGGCGTTTGCGCCAGCACGCGCAGTGAATGAACCGTCACGGTGTTTCCAAGTGGTAGGGCGCGAGGATCCGTTGGTATTCGCCATTTTGCATCAGCTCTTCAAGGGCACGGTTGAGTTGACTGCGTAACGCCGTATCAGGCTTGCGCACCGCGATTGCCACGCCATTGCCCAACAGTTCGGCCGAAATCTCAGGGCCCATGAAGTTGAAATCCTGGCCGGCGTCAGTGTCGAGCAGCGCGCCCCGGATTTCCACGGTGCCCTGCAAGGTTGCATCGATATCACCGGCCACCAGGCTGCGGACCAACTCGTCATTGAGCCAGAAACTCTCGATGATCACGCCCTCGGGCGCCCACTGCGACAGGGTAAAGGCTTCGCGGTTGCTGCCCAGCAATACCCCCACTCGCTTGCCCTTGAGCGAACTGATGGTCGGCATCAGGCCCGAGGATCGGCGGGCGACCAGACGTGTAGTGAAAGGATAAAGATTGTCGGTGAAGCCCACCCAACGCCGCCGTTCAGACGTGGGGGCCATCCCCATGATCGCATCGAATTGCCGGGCATCAAGCGCCGGGACGTTTTCGACAATCACCTGGTCGACCCAGGTGCAGCGCACATTCAACTGCTGGCACAGGGCATTACCCAGGTCGATATTCAGGCCGACCAACTGGCCTTGCGGGTTGCGGCTTTGGAAGGGCGGGAATTGCGCGGCGACAGCGAAGCGGATTTCGCGCCGAGGCGGTTCAACCACCGCAACCGCATCAATCGAGAACAACAGGGCAAGCAGTGCAAAGCGCTGTATCAGTGCCACGAGAAACGTCCTTTTCCTGAAAGACCAGCCTCTCTGCACCCCGCCCCGTTCAACTAAGGGGGGCGGTGCGGAGGCTGTGCAAACTTTCAAGAAACGGTCGCGGACCTACAATCAGAAATATAAGCAGAACCTGTAGGCAAACACCGCTACAGCGTTCGCTGACTTAGTCTCAGCGTTTACCCATCGAGCGACGAGTACCCGGCGGGGCCATGCCTGGCGATTTGGTGTGGCCGTTTTTAGCGCCATTTTTATACCAAGGCTGGGCGGCATTCTTGGCCCCGGCCAGTTCACCCGGCTTGAACGGAAACTTGAACGCCGGGATCTCGGCTTTTTCAACGCTTTCAGCGCTGGCCGGATCGACGAGGTCGGCCGCTTCAACAGGGGGTTGTGTCGGGGAAGTCATGAAAGCTCCGGGGCGTGCAAAAAATGAGGCAGGGCCAACTTGCGGGCCACGCTGGCGCGCAGTATACCTGCGCGCCTGGCATCTTTAACCACCGCTGGTACGAATGGTCAGAGTTTACTGACAGCCCTGTCAGTTAGCAGTCACCGTGCTGACCGGGTCGGCAGGCTATAAATCACCTTCATTCTCCCAACCCTTTGCCTCGGCGCCCCACCCCATGCACATTCAACGAAAAACCGCCCTGATCGTGGGTGCCCTCGTAGTCGTGGCAATTACCGCCTGGGTAGTCAACCGACCGGCCAAGAGCAAACTGGCGGCGGCGACCGCCATTCCGGTGCGGGTGGTGAGTGTCACGCAACAGGACATCCCTCGGTTCGTCAGCGGTATCGGCTCGGTGCTGTCGTTGCACAGCGTGGTGATTCGCCCGCAAATCGACGGCATCCTCACCAAGCTGCTGGTTAAAGAGGGCCAGTTAGTCAAGGCCGGTGACTTGCTGGCGACCATCGATGACCGCTCGATCCGCGCCAGCCTCGACCAGGCCAAGGCGCAATTGGGGGAAAGCCAGGCGCAGCTGCAAGTGGCGCTGTTCAACCTCAAACGCTACAAAGAACTGAGCATCGACGACGGCGTCTCGAAGCAGACTTATGACCAGCAACAGGCCCTGGTCAACCAGCTCAAGGCCACGGCGCAAGGCAATCAGGCGGCGATTGATTCAGCCCAAGTACAACTTTCCTACACCCAAATTCGCTCGCCGGTGACTGGTCGCGTCGGTATCCGCACGGTGGACGAAGGCAATTTCCTGCGCATGAGTGACGCCCAGGGCCTGTTCTCCGTGACGCAAATCGACCCGATTGCCGTCGAGTTTTCCTTGCCGCAACAAATGCTGCCGACCCTGCAAGGCTTGATCGCAGCGCCGACCCAAGCCAGCGTCGACGCCTACCTGGGGGCCGACACTGACGGCCAGACCGGCGACCTGCTCGGCGAAGGCCACTTGAGCCTGATCGACAACCAGATCAGCTCCACCACCGGCACCTTGCGCGCCAAGGCTGAATTCCAGAACGCCTCGCAGCGCCTGTGGCCTGGGCAACTGGTGACCATCAAGATCCAGACCGCCCTCGACAAAAACGCCCTGGTGGTGCCACCGACCGTAGTGCAACGCGGCCTGGACTCGCACTTTGTGTACCGCGTCAACGGTGACAGGGTGGAGATTGTGCCGGTGCAGATCACCTATCAGGACAGCGATGTGAACATCATCAAGGGCGTGCAGGCCGGCGATGTGCTAGTCAGCGACGGCCAGTCGCGGCTCAAGCCCGGCGCCCAGGTGGAGGTGCTCAAAGAGCCGCCTCAAGTCATCCATACCGTCGACGCCAAGGTGCAGCCATGAGTGGCAGCCGTTCGCCGTCCGCCTGGTGCGTTGACCACCCGGTTGCCACCCTGCTGTTGACCTTTGCCTTAGTGCTGTTGGGGGTGATTGCCTTCCCCCGGCTGGCCGTCGCCCCATTGCCGGAAGCGGAATTTCCGACCATCCAGGTCACCGCGACCCTGCCCGGCGCCAGCCCCGACACCATGGCGTCGTCGGTTGCAACGCCGCTGGAGGTGCAATTCAGCGCCATCCCCGGCATGACCCAAATGACCTCCAGCAGCGCCTTGGGCTCAAGCCTCTTGACCCTGCAATTCACTCTGAACAAGAGCATCGACACTGCCGCCCAGGAAGTGCAGGCGGCGATCAACACCGCGTCCGGCAAACTGCCCAGCGATATGCCGAGCCTGCCGACCTGGAAGAAGGTCAACCCGGCGGACAGCCCGGTGCTGATCCTCAGCGTCAGCTCCGCCAACATGCCCAGCACCGAGCTGAGCGACTATGTCGAAACCCTGTTGGCCCGTCAGATCAGCCAGATCGACGGCGTCGGCCAGATCAACATCACCGGCCAACAGCGCCCGGCGATTCGCGTACAAGCCTCGCCGGACAAACTTGCGGCGATCGGCCTGACCCTCGCCGACGTGCGCCTGGCCATTCAACAATCCAGTTTGAACCTGGCCAAAGGTGCGATTTACGGCGAGAACAGTGTGTCGACCCTGTCGACCAACGACCAATTGTTTCACCCGGAGGAATACGGCCAGTTAATCGTTTCCTACAAAAATGGCGCGCCGGTTCAACTGCGTGATGTCGCCAAAGTCATCAACGGTTCGGAAAACGCCTATGTGCAGGCCTGGTCCGGCGATACACCGGGGGTCAACCTGGTCATATCGCGCCAGCCCGGCGCCAACATTGTCGAGACCGTCGACCGCATTCAAGCCGAGCTGCCGCGCCTGGAAGGCATGTTGCCGGCGTCGGTGCAGGTCAGCGTGCTGACCGACCGCACCAAGACCATCCGCGCCTCCCTGCATGAAGTGGAAGTCACCTTGCTGATCGCCATCTTGCTGGTGGTGGCGGTGATGGCGCTGTTCCTGCGCCAGCTATCCGCGACGATGATTGTGTCCAGCGTGTTGGGTGTATCGCTGATCGCCAGTTTCGCCTTGATGTACCTGATGGGCTTCAGCCTGAACAACCTGACCCTGGTGGCGATCGTAATCGCCGTGGGCTTTGTGGTGGACGATGCCATCGTGGTGGTGGAGAACATTCACCGCCACCTGGAAGCTGGACTCGACAAGCGCGAAGCCGCGATCAAGGGGGCTGGCGAGATTGGCTTTACCGTGGTGTCCATCAGCTTCTCGCTGGTGGCGGCCTTTATTCCGCTGCTGTTCATGGGCGGCGTGGTCGGGCGGCTGTTCAAGGAGTTTGCGCTGACAGCCACCTCGACCATTCTGATTTCGGTGGTGGTCTCGCTGACACTGGCGCCTACCCTGGCCGCGTTGTTCATGCGCGCGCCGACGCATCACGCCCACGACAAACCCGGTTTCAGTGAACGCCTGCTCGCCGGCTACGCACGTAACCTGCGCCGTGCATTGGCCCATCAACGCACGATGGCGGCCATTTTCATTGTGACCCTGGCCTTGGCCGTGGTCGGCTACGTGTTTATCCCCAAGGGGTTCTTCCCGGTGCAGGACACCGGTTTTGTACTAGGCACCAGCGAGGCGGCGGCCGACGTGTCGTACCCGGACATGGTCGCCAAGCACAAAGCCCTGGCCGAAATCATCAAGGCTGACCCGGCGGTGGAAGCCTTTTCCCACTCGGTGGGCGTCACCGGCAGCAACCAGACCATCGCCAACGGCCGCTTCTGGATCGCCTTGAAAGACCGTGGTGATCGCGACGTGTCCGCCAGCCAGTTCATCGACCGCATCCGCCCGAAACTGGCGAAGGTGCCGGGTATCGTGCTGTACCTGCGCGCCGGCCAGGACATCAACCTCAGCTCCGGCCCCAGCCGCGCCCAGTACCAGTATGTGCTCAAGAGCAACGACGGCCCGACGCTGAACACCTGGACCCAACGCCTGACCGAAAAACTGCGCGCCAACCCGGCCTTCCGCGACCTGTCCAACGACCTGCAACTGGGCGGCAGCATCACCCACATCAGCATCGACCGCCAGGCCGCTGCGCGCTTTGGCCTGACCGCTACCGATGTCGACCAGGCGTTGTATGACGCATTCGGCCAGCGGCAGATCAACGAGTTCCAGACCGAGATCAACCAGTATCAGGTGGTGTTGGAACTGGACAGCCAGCAACGCGGCAAGGCCGAAAGCCTGAACTACTTCTACCTGCGCTCGCCGCTGACCAACGAGATGGTGCCGCTGTCGGCGCTGGCCAAGGTCGACCCACCGACCGTGGGGCCGTTGTCCATCAGCCATGACGGCATGTTCCCCGCCGCCAACCTGTCCTTCAACCTCGCGCCTGGCGTGGCGTTGGGCGATGCGGTGATTATGCTCAACCAGGCCAAGAATGAAATCGGCATGCCGGCCACCCTGATCGGCACGTTCCAGGGCGCGGCCCAGGCGTTCCAGAGTTCGTTGGCCAGCCAGCCGTGGCTGATCCTCGCCGCGCTGGTGGCGGTCTACATTATCCTCGGCGTGCTGTATGAGAGCTTTGTGCACCCGTTGACGATCATCTCCACCTTGCCCTCGGCGGGCCTGGGGGCGCTGATCATGCTGTGGCTGCTGGGCCAGGACTTTTCGATCATGGCCTTGATCGGCCTGGTGTTGCTGATCGGCATTGTGAAGAAAAACGGCATCCTGATGATCGACTTTGCCCTGGAGGCCCAGCGCGTACGCGGGCTGGCGCCTGAGGAGGCGATTTACGAAGCGTGCGTCACTCGGTTCCGACCGATCATCATGACCACCCTCGCCGCCTTGCTCGGCGCAGTGCCGTTGATGCTGGGTTCCGGGCCCGGTGCGGAACTGCGTCAACCGCTGGGTATCGCAGTGGTCGGCGGCTTGCTGGTGAGCCAGGCACTGACTCTGTTCACCACACCGGTCATATACTTGTACCTTGAACGGTTTTTCCACCGGCCCAAACCAGCCCCTGCGCTGGCGACCACACACTGAGGCTGAGGCCCCGTCCTGGAGCAAAAGGCTCATGCGCGTCCTGATTATTGAAGATGAAGAAAAAACCGCGGACTACCTGCACCGCGGCCTGACAGAACAAGGCTACACCGTCGATGTGGCGCGCGAAGGCGTCGAGGGTTTGCACCTGGCGCTGGAGAACGATTACGCGGTGATCGTGCTCGACGTGATGCTGCCCGGCCTCGACGGCTTTGGCGTATTGCGTGCACTGCGGGCGCGCAAGCAGACGCCGGTGATCATGCTCACCGCCCGCGAGCGCGTCGAAGACCGCATTCGTGGCCTGCGCGAAGGTGCCGATGACTACCTGGGCAAACCGTTTTCGTTTCTCGAACTGGTGGCGCGTCTACAAGCCCTGACCCGTCGCAGCGGCGGCCATGAGCCGGTGCAGGTCACCGTCGCCGACCTGTGGATCGATTTGATCAGCCGCAAGGCCAGTCGCAACGGCTTGCGCCTGGACCTGACCGCCAAGGAGTTCTCGCTGCTCAGCGTATTGGCGCGACGCCAGGGTGAGATCCTGTCCAAGACCGCCATTGCGGAGATGGTCTGGGACATCAATTTCGACAGCGACGCCAACGTCGTCGAAGTGGCAATCAAGCGCCTGCGTGCCAAGCTCGACGGGCCGTTCGAACACAAGCTGCTGCACACCATTCGCGGCATGGGCTACGTGCTGGAGAACCGCAGTGTCGGCTAACTCCATTGCCCTGCGCCTGAGCGGCATGTTCACGCTGGTGGCGCTGCTGATCTTCGTGTTGATCGGCGGTGCGCTGTACCAGCAAGTGGACCGCGGCCTGGGGTTGTTGCCAGAGGCCGAACTGGAGGCGCGCTATAGCGTGCTGGAATCGTCGGTGAACCGCTTCGGCACGCCGGACCACTGGGCAAAAATCACCGCCAAACTGAAATTGCTCGGCGAGGAAGACAAGCGCATCCGCTTCTGGGTAGTGAGCAGCGACCCGAACTACGAGTACGGCCACCCCGACGCACAGATCCGCGCGTTCGCCCAAGGGCCGACCGGCAAGCGCGACCTGCGCCTGCCTGAGCATGAATACCCGTTCAAAGTATTGCTGACCCAGTTCTCGGCCAAAGAACAACGCCCGCCGCTGCGCTTTATGATCGCCATCGACACCGAGAACTTTCGCATCACCCAGCACCATCTGTTGATGGCCTTGATCGGCCTGTCGTTTGTCGGCGTGGCCCTGGCCGCGCTGCTGGGGTTCTGGGTCTCGCGTATCGGCCTCAAGCCGCTGGGCAAACTCTCGGATGAAGCGCAAAAACTCGCACCGCCCAAACTCTCCGGGCGCCTGCACCTGTCGCCGTTGCCGCCGGAGCTGAGCCAGTTCGTCAACTCGTTCAACTCAACGCTGGATAGGGTTGAACAGGCCTACTCGCGCCTGGAGTCATTCAACGCCGACGTGGCCCACGAACTGCGCTCGCCGCTGACCAACCTGATCGGCCAGACCCAGGTGGCGCTGACGCGCGGCCGTTCTGCCGAGCATTACTTCGAGGTGTTGCAATCGAACCTCGAAGAGCTGGAGCGCCTGCGCTCGATCATCAATGACATGCTGTTTCTCGCCAGCGCCGACCAGGGCAGCAAGGCCACCAAGCTGATTGAAAGCTCACTGGCCGATGAAGTCGCCACCACCCTCGATTATCTGGACTTCATCCTCGAAGACGCCCAAGTCAAGGTTCAGGTGCGCGGCGATGCCGTGGTGCAGATCGAAAAAGCCCACCTGCGCCGCGCGCTGATCAACCTGCTGAGTAATGCGGTACAGCACACCGCGCCAGGGCAGATCATCGAGGTGAACATCGACGTGCAGGCGCATCAGGTGGCCATCGGGGTGACCAACCCTGGCGATGAAATTGCCAGCGAACATTTGCCAAGGCTGTTCGAACGCTTCTATCGGGTGGACGCGTCGCGCAGCAACAGCGGGGCAAATCACGGCTTGGGGCTGGCCATCGTCAAGGCAATTGCGTTGATGCATGGCGGTGATGTGTTTGTGCGCAGTGACGGTGGCGGCAATACGTTTGGCATTACGTTGCCCGTCTAAATCTTTAGAACACCTCAGTCAGTGTGGGAGCGGGCTTGCTCGCGAATGCGCAGTGTCAGTCGCCACATGTGCTGGCTGACCCACTGCTTTCGCGAGCAAGCCCGCTCCCACATTTAGATCTCGGCGCATCGACCCAGACATTGACTGTTGCGGTTTGGGCAACAGTCATTATCTTGTTACACTCTGTATCGCACCGCTCGCCTGCGTTACTTTGACGCACCGATGAGCGCGACGGCAAACACAGCTTCCCGCTCACCCGAATTTCCCTCGACTTATTTCCAGGGCTCTACACTGGGAATCTGTTTAAAGCCGCTGACTTCAGCGGCTTTTTTTTGCCGTAAAAAAAGGCCAGGCATACCCCCACGACATTGGCCGTTTTCGATTGACCAAAGGAGCTTTACCGGTGAAGAACTCGCTGACGTTCACCCCGTTATTCCTCGCGATTGCAGCAACGATCATCCCCCTTGCCCACGCGGCAGACACGCCTCAAGCTGACGGCTTCGTTGAAGGCTCAAGCCTCAACATCAATACCCGCAACTACTACATGAACCGCGACCGTCGCGACATTCACACCGATGACAGCAAGGAATGGGGCCAGGGTTTTATCGGCACCTTCGAGTCCGGCTTCACCCAGGGCACCGTCGGCTTTGGCCTGGACCTCAATGCCATGCTGGGGCTCAAGCTTGACGGCGGTGGCGGCACGGATGGCTCCAGCATCCTGCCCGTAGGCTCCGGCAACGGCAAAGCCCCAGGTTCGTTCTCCACCGCAGGCGCCACCTTGAAAATGCGCGCGTTCGACACCGAACTGAAGGCCGGTGACCTGTTCCTCAACAACCCGGTCATCGCCGGCGGCATGACCCGCATGTTGCCGCAGGACTTCCGTGGCGTCAGCCTGACCAATCACAGCTTCGACGGCTGGATGGTCGAAGGCGGCCAGGCCAGTTTCACCAAGCTCTACAACCAGAGCGGCCACCGTCGCATCGGCACCAGCTACGGCACGCTGCCGGACCACGCCGACAGTCAGCACCTGAACTGGGCCGGCGTGTCGTTCAGCGGTGTTGCGGGCCTGACCAGCAACCTGTATGCCTCTGAACTCAAGGATGTATGGCATCAGTATTACTACGACCTGGACTACACCTACGCGCTGAATGATCTGGTCAGCCTCAACCCCGGCCTGCACTACTACCACACACAGGACACCGGCCAGTCGCTGCTGGGCACTCTCGACAACAACACCTACAGCCTGCATTTCACCGTCGGCGTGGGCAACCACAGCGTCACCGCTGCCTATCAGCGGGTCAACGGCAACACGCCGTTCGATTACATCGGCCAGGGCGACAGCATTTATCTGGACAACTCCCAGCAATACTCGGACTTCAACGGCCCCAACGAGCGCTCGTGGAAACTCAAGTATGCCTACGACTTCGCCGGCCTCGGCATGCCCGGGCTGACGTCCGCCGTGTCCTATATCAGCGGTAAGACCGATCTCACCAAAGTCGACCCGAACAGCCGTGGCTACAGCGCCTGGTACAGCGCCGACGGCAAGGACGCAAAACACTGGGAGCGGGATATCGACCTGAAGTACGTGGTGCAAGGCGGCAAAGCCAAGGATTTGTCCGTGCGCCTGCAGTGGGCGACCAATCGCGGCGGCAACGGCTACTCGGCAGTGGACCGGGATGTGGATGAATACCGGGTGATCGTGGACTACCCGATCAACGTGTTCTAAGGCACTGATCTTTCTTTTTAACCCATGATTTAATTTTCATCGCGTAGAACTAAACTGCCAGTATCTTCCCTGCTGAAGCCTGCGCGATGAGTCAACCCCGCACTCCTGCCCTGCCTGCACGCCCAGAGCTTTTGCTGATTCTGGGCAGTAGCCTCACCGTCACCCTGATCGTGGTTATCGTCGCCGCGTTGCTGACCCGCGAACACGCCAGCACCGTACTGGCGGCCCAGCGCGCCACCACCAACATTACGCAACTGATCAACGCCGATGTGCTGCGTAACGTCGAACTCTATGATCTGGCGCTACAGGGCCTGATCACGGCTACCGAGCGCAAGGATCTGTCGCAGACGTCCCCGGACATTCGCCACACCGTGCAGTTTGATCAATCCACTGCGGCGCCCTTCAAAGGTGAAGTGCTGTTGCTGGATGCCAATGGCAAGGTGATCGCCGACTCCTCGACCCTCCGGCCGACGCCGCGCAATTTCGCCAACCGTGACTATTTCCAGATCCATAAACAAAACGCGCAGGCGGGGCTGTTTATCAGCCGCCCGTTCAAGATCCGCTGCGCCTGTGATCAGGTGTGGCGCATCGCGTTCAGTCGCAGGGTGACCGGCCCGGACGGCGAATTCATTGGCGTGGCCGTGGCGACGATGCGCCTGGCGTATTTCGATCAGTTGTTCAACCGCCTGACCATCGGCAACGGCAACGGCAGCTCGGTCAACCTGCTGAACAATCAGGGCATTCTCCTCGCCCAGCAGCCGTTGCTGGAGCGCGACATGATTGATAAGGACCTGAGCGATCGGCCCAATTTCAAACGCATATTGCGCGAAGGCGAAGGCAGCTTCCGGGCGATCTCGACCCTCAGCGGTACTGAGCGGTTGTACACCTTTACCAATGTCGGCGACTTGCCGCTGATTGTGGTGGTGGCGCTGTCCAGCGAGGACGTGTTCGCACCCTGGAAGCGCGCCGCACTGCTGACCGGTGGCGCCACCGGCGTGCTGTGTATTGGCCTGCTATGGCTGACCTGGCTGCTGCGCCACGAACTGCGCCGCCGCTATCGGGCCGAACAGGAACTGTCTGAACTGGCCGCCACCGATGCCCTGACCGGGCTGGCCAACCGACGCATCCTGGACCAGCGCCTGCGGCAGGAATGGGACCGTGCGCAGCGCTCGACCGAGCCGCTGACCCTGCTGATGATCGACGTTGACCACTTCAAAGCCTTCAACGATCGCCATGGCCACCGCGGTGGCGACGAGGCATTGCGCACGGTCGCCCAAGTCATCGGCAGTAACATCCGGCGCCCCGCCGACTTGGCCGCACGGTATGGCGGGGAAGAATTTGCAGTGGTGCTGCCCAACACAGATGCCAAGGGCGCCTGGGTGATCGCCGAACATATCCGCAGCAGTGTCGAACACTTGCCACGGGTGGCCGGCGCCGAGCAGCCGATTACCGTGAGTATCGGCATGAGCACCTGGGACAAGCACACCCGCTTGCCTTTGGAAGCGTTGCTGCTGCGGGCGGATCAGGCCTTGTATGAGGCCAAGCACACTGGCCGAAACCGGATTGTGGAGGCTGCTGCGCGCTGAACCGGCCCTGCAAGGCCATACAAGGACTACGCTATTGGCATCCTCGAAGCAGAAGTAAGCCCGATGAGCCCACGCCCGTCCCGCCCCACACGTCGCCCGGAACGCTTGTTGATCCTGGGCAGCGCGCTCACGGCCCTGCTGATCGTCGGGATGGTTGCAGCGCTGTTGATTCACGAACACGCCACGGCCCTGCAGACCGCCAAACGCACCGCGAACAACATCACCCAACTGATCGACGCCGATGTGCAGCGCAACATCGAGCTCTACGACATGGCCCTCAAGGGGCTGATCGCCGCGACCGAACGCAGTGACCTGCAAGACGTTTCCGCCAGTATTCGCCACCTCATATTGTTCGACCGCGCCACTGCCGCGCCCTACAAGGGCGATATTCTGCTGCTGGACGCCAATGGCGAGGTCATTGCCGACGCTTCGTTACTCGCGCCAAAGAAGGAAAACTTTGCTGATCGTGACTACTTCAAGGCTCAACGGAAAAATCCGGACCTCGGGCTGTATATCAGCCGCCCGTTCATGGCGCGCTGCGTGTGTGACGATAAGTGGCGTATTGCATTCAGCCGCCGCCTATCCGGGCCGGACGGGCGCTTCCAGGGCGTCGCGGTGGCCTCCATGCGCCTGTCGTACTTCAATCAGTTGTTCAGCAGCCTGAATATCGGCAGTAACAGCACCATCAACCTGATCAACCACGAAGGCATTGTGCTGGCACAGCACCCGCTGCTGGTTCAGGACCTGATCAATCAGGACTTCAGCCGGCGTCCCAACGTGGCGCGGATGCTCAAGGAGCGTGAGGGCAACTTTCGCGGCATTTCCAGCGTTGACCAGCAGGAGCGGCTTTACACTTTCTCCAGCGTCGGCAACTTGCCGCTGATCGTGGCGGTGGCCCTGTCCAGCGACGAAGTTTTCGCCCAATGGCGGCGAGCAGCCCTGCTGGTCGCCGTCGCCACGGGCGTGCTGTGCATGGGTCTACTGTGGTTGACCTGGATGCTCGGCAAAGAACTGCGCCGTCGCCATAGCGCCGAACAGGTGCTGTCAGAACTGGCAGCCACTGACGCGCTGACCGGCCTGGCCAATCGCCGCACCCTGGACGAGCGCCTGCGCCTGGAATGGGACCGTGCGCAACGCTCGGCCGAGCCGCTGACGCTGTTGATGATCGACGTTGATCACTTCAAGGCCTTCAACGACCGCCATGGACACCACGGTGGCGACGAGGCATTGCGTACGGTGGCTCACGTCATCGACAACAACATCCGCCGTCCGGCTGATCTGGCGGCACGATTTGGCGGGGAGGAGTTTGCGGTGGTGCTGCCGCACACCGACGCCAAGGGCGCATGGGTGATTGCCGAGCATATCCGCAGCAGTGTCGAGCACTTGCCACGGGTGGCCGGCGCCGAGCGGCCGGTTACCGTGAGTATCGGCATGAGTACCTGGGATAAACGCAGCCGCACTTCATTGGAGGCAGTGTTACTGAGTGCGGATCAGGCGCTGTATGAAGCCAAGCACAGGGGGCGCAATCGCATTGTGGATGCTGCAACGCTTCGAGATTCGTGAGTCGCAGCCTATCGATGTGGAAGCTGTCGAGCTTCAGTGCGGCTGTCAGGCAGGCGCCTCGGTATGACGTAGACACCGCGGTGATGCTATCGCAGGCAAGCCAGCGCCTGCATTGGAACGGCGGCCTCAAAAAAGACCGGCATAAAAAAAGGCCACCCGAAGGCAGCCTTTCAAAACTAAAGAAGAGAGTTGTTACTTACACCGCCGCAACGGGACGCATGTAAGAGATCGGTGCGGTGCTGGCATCTTCGAAGGTCACGACTTCCCAAGCATCTGTTTGTGCAATCAACTTGCGCAGCAGCTGGTTGTTCAGGGCGTGGCCCGACTTGAAGCCTTTGAACTCGCCTATCAGGCTATTGCCCAGCAGGTAGAGGTCACCGATTGCATCGAGGATCTTGTGCTTCACGAATTCGTCTTCATAGCGAAGGCCGTCTTCGTTCAGTACACCATCCGCGTCGACCACAATGGCGTTTTCAACGCTGCCGCCGAGTGCGAGGTTGTGCTTGCGCAGGTACTCGATGTCACTCATGAAACCAAAAGTACGGGCGCGGCTGACTTCTTTTACGAACGAAGTGCTGGAAAAATCCACGCTTGCACTTTGGGTGCGGTCACGGAATACCGGGTGATCGAAATCGATCTCAAAGCTCACTTTAAAGCCTTCGAACGGGACGAAGGTGGCGCGCTTGTCGCCGTCTTCTACTGTCACTTCCCGCAGAATGCGTATGAACTTCTTGGCTGCGTCCTGTTCTTCCAGGCCGGCAGATTGAATCAAGAATACGAAGGGACCAGCGCTGCCATCCATGATGGGGACTTCGGACGCGGAGAGCTCGACGTAGGCGTTATCGATGCCCAGGCCAGCCATGGCCGAGAGCAAGTGCTCCACCGTGTCCACTTTGACGTCACCGTTGACCAATGTGGTCGACATAGTGGTTTCGCCAACGTTTTCCGCGCGAGCAGGAATCTGCACCACAGGGTCCAGGTCGGCACGCACAAACACGATGCCGGTGTCGACAGGTGCAGGCTTGAGGGTCAGGTATACCTTCTCCCCGGAGTGCAGACCTACACCTGTGGCACGAATAATATTCTTCAGGGTGCGTTGTTTAATCATGGCTTGGACCGCTTCAGCGCAAATTGCGAACTGGTATCAACAAAGGCTGGCGATAATAGCAGACCAGACCTTTGCTGAACACCAATCACCTTCATAGCCCTGATACATTCCATTAATCGGCCTGACGACGCAAGAATGCCGGGATGTCCAGGTAATCCAGATCATCCTGCGGATTCAGGCTACGGGACGCCGCAGCACCGGCCTGAGCCTGGTTGCGCATCACGGTCGGACGGTCCAGATCACGGTAGTTCACCGACGGCAGTTCCTGGCGCGCAGGCGCTGGAGCGGCAGCCGCTTGGCTGGCGTGACTGTTGTGGCCGGTGTGAACGGTATTGTCGATGACCTTAACAGGCTTCTCGATTTTTGCGCCCAGGCCGGTAGCAACCACGGTTACATGCAGTTCATCACGCATGTCCGGATCGATAACGGTACCGACTTTGACCATCGCGTGCTCGGAAGCGAAGGCTTCGATGATGCTACCCACGTCGGAGTACTCACCCAGGGACAGGTCAGGACCGGCGGTGATGTTCACCAGGATGCCGCGTGCGCCTTGCAGGTTCACGTCTTCCAGCAACGGGTTGCGGATGGCCGCTTCAGTGGCTTCACGTGCACGGTTCGGACCGCTGGCGCAGCCAGTGCCCATCATCGCCATGCCCATTTCGCTCATGACCGTACGTACGTCGGCAAAGTCGACGTTGATCATGCCTGGACGCTTGATGATGTCGGAGATACCGCGAACGGCACCGGCCAGCACATCGTCAGCCTTGGCAAATGCGGACAGCAGGCTTGCGTCCTTGCCCAGGATGGTCAGCAGCTTCTCGTTGGGAATGGTGATCAACGAGTCGACGCTTTCAGAGAGCAGACGGATGCCTTCGTCGGCGATCTGCATGCGCTTGCGACCTTCGAACGGGAACGGACGGGTCACCACAGCGACCGTCAGGATGCCCATTTCCTTGGCCACTTCGGCAATGATTGGCGCTGCACCGGTACCGGTACCGCCGCCCATGCCGGTGGTGATGAACACCATGTTGGTGCCTTGCAGCACTTCAGCAATACGCTCGCGGTCTTCCAGGGCGGCTTGACGGCCGACTTCCGGGTTGGCGCCAGCGCCAAGGCCTTTGGTCACGGCTGTGCCCAATTGCAGGATGGTCCGCGCGCCGATGCTTTTCAGCGCCTGGGCATCAGTGTTGGCGCAGATGAATTCAACGCCTTCAATGTTGCTCTTGACCATATGGTTGACAGCGTTGCCGCCGCCACCGCCGACACCGATTACTTTGATAACCGGGCTAGCGGGGATGTTGTCTACGAGTTCGAACATGTTCCCTCTCCTTTCGTTTTCTCTAGTTTTTTCGCCTACTGCTTATTGCGTGCTTCTACAACGGTGTGACGGTGTCGCGGTAAATCTTTAGAAATTGCCTTTTACCCAAGCCTGCAACCGCTCGAACAACGGCGCTTTGGCCTCGTCGTCGCTGCGGTAGCTGTCACGGATGCTCGGGCCCGACAGGGAAATGCCGTCGGTCTGCTTTTGCAGCCCGTACAACAGCAAGCCCACACCGGTGGAATAAATCGGGTTGCGCACCACGTCGCCCAGGCCTTTGACGCCATGGGGCACGCCCAGGCGCACAGGCATGTGGAAGATTTCCTCGGCCAGTTCGACCGCGCCTTCCATCTTCGAGGTGCCACCGGTCAGCACGATGCCGGCCGGGATCAAATCTTCGTAGCCGCTGCGGCGCAGTTCAGCCTGGATCAGGGTGAACAGCTCGTCGTAACGTGGCTCGACCACTTCGGCCAGGGCCTGACGCGACAGCTCGCGCGGTGGACGGTCGCCAACGCTTGGCACCTTGATGGTTTCACCGGCACCGGCCAGCTTGGCCAGGGCGCAGGCGTAACGGATCTTGATTTCTTCGGCGTACTGGGTCGGCGTGCGCAACGCCATCGCGATGTCGTTGGTGACCTGGTCACCGGCAATCGGGATCACGGCGGTGTGACGGATCGCACCCTCGGTGAAAATCGCGATGTCGGTGGTGCCGCCGCCGATGTCCACCAGGCACACGCCCAGTTCTTTTTCGTCGTCGGTCAGTACCGAGTAGGCCGAAGCCAGTTGCTCGAGAATGATGTCGTCGATTTCCAGGCCGCAGCGGCGCACGCATTTTTCAATGTTCTGTGCGGCATTGACGGCACAGGTCACCACGTGAACCTTGGCTTCCAGGCGCACGCCCGACATGCCCAGAGGCTCACGAACGCCTTCCTGGTTGTCGATCACGTAGTCCTGCGGCAGTGTGTGCAGCACACGCTGGTCGGCCGGAATCGCCACGGCCTGGGCGGCGTCGAGTACGCGCTCAAGGTCGGCCGCGCTGACTTCGCGGTCGCGAATCGCCACGATGCCGTGGGAGTTCAGGCTGCGAATGTGGTTGCCGGCTACGCCGACGAACGCCGAGTGGATCCGGCAACCGGCCATCAGCTGCGCTTCTTCGATGGCGCGCTGGATCGATTGCACGGTGGACTCGATGTTCACCACCACGCCCTTCTTCAGGCCCCGGGACGGATGCGTGCCAATACCGACGATTTCGATAACGCCGTCTTCCCCGACCTCGCCCACCAGCGCCACCACTTTGGAGGTGCCGATATCGAGACCGACGATCATTTTGCCGCTTTGCACGTTTGCCATGGGTCCTGCCTCTTCTTAATTCTTCGCGACAGCGGGTTTGGCTGTCGTCGGCGCAGCCGGTTCACGCCAGCCGACGGCCAGGCCGTTGGCGTAACGCAGGTCGACGCTCGCAATGTTCGTAATCTGTTCTTTCAAGGTCTTGTCATAGATGGCAATAAAGCGGCGCATCTTTTCCACCAAGCGGTCGCGTCCCAGCAACAACTCGATACCGGGGCCGGAACTGCCTGCACCGGTGGTCAAAAACCAGCTGCCCCGCTCACGCAATTCCAGGCGTGCGATGGAGAAGCCCAGTGGCCGCAGCATCTGGCTCAAGGCCTGGTACTGCTGCATCACTTGCTGTTGCGCCCGCTGCGGCCCGAACAACTGCGGCAGGTGCTCGTAGTTGGCCAGTTCACGCGGGGTAAACGCCTGACCCTGGTTGTTCAACAGTGCGCCATCGCCCCAACGGGCAACAGGCAATTGCTCTTCCAGGCGGATCGTCACCTGGTCCGGCCATACGCGGCGGACTTCGGCATGCGCGATCCATGGCATCTGCTCCAACTCCGAGCGCATACCGGCCAGGTCGATGGTGAAGAAGCTCGCCGCCAGGTACGGGCCGATGCGCTGCTGTACCGCCTGCTGGCTGATGTAGCTCAAGTCGCCCTGCACGCTGATCTTGGTGATCGGCCGGTCGGCATACGGCAACAGACGCTGAGCGCCCTCGTAAGTGCCGAAGCCCAACGCCACCAGCAGCACCGGCCAGAACAGCGCTTTGATAAAACCAAAGTTGGCTTTCGGCAGGCGCGCCGACATCGGTTCCTTAGCCACCATCCGGCTGGCACCCCGCGGCACCGGCTTGCGGCCGGGGACTTGTGGGGGCTGATGACGAAGCGATGCGCCGTTCATGTGCTTAGCCTCTTGGCTCAATGCTGTCGGCCAGGATCGCCAGCACCAACTGCTGGAAATCCAAACCGGCTGCACGGGCGGCCATAGGTACCAGGCTGTGATCGGTCATACCGGGAGCAGTGTTGACTTCAAGGAACCAGAAATTCCCTTGGTCATCCTGCATCACGTCTGCCCGCGCCCAACCGGCGATACCCAGCGCCTCACAGGCTTTCGCCGTGAGGTCCATCAATTCCTGTTCCTTGATTGCGTCGAGGCCACACGGGATCCGGTACTGAGTATCGGAGGCCAGGTATTTGGCGTCGTAATCATAAAAGGTGTGGGGCGTGCCCAATGCGATAGGCGGCAATACCTGGCCACGCAGGGTGGCGATGGTGTACTCGGGACCCTGGATCCACTGTTCCACCAACACTTGCGAATCGTAGGTACTTGCCGCTTTCCATGCGTCGATCAATTCGGCGGCCGAGTTCACTTTGGCCATGCCGATACTGGAGCCTTCATGGGCAGGTTTGACGATCAAAGGCAGGCCCAGTTCCTTGGCCGCAGAAATACAATCGTCTTCGCTGCACAACACGCTGTGACGCGGGGTTGGAATACCCAGGCTGTGCCACACCTGCTTGGTGCGCAGCTTGTCCATGGCCAGCGCCGACGCGAGGATGCCGCTGCCGGTGTAAGGGATGCCGGCGCACTCGAGCAAGCCTTGCATGCTGCCGTCTTCACCGCCACGGCCGTGCAAAATAATGAAGGCGCGGTCGATCTTCTCGGCTTGCAGGCGGGCGAGGAAATCATCGCCCACGTCGATACCGAACGCGTTCACGCCGGCGCTTTGCAGCGCCTCAAGCACGGCGTTGCCGGACTTGAGCGACACGTCGCGCTCAGCGCTCTTGCCGCCAAACAGCACGGCCACGCGGCCGAAGTCAGCAGGCGCGACGGTGGAAAACAGGACGTCGTAGTGGCTGGTCATTTCGACTTCCCCTGTGCGGCTGCAAACAGCGGACTCGCGAGCAATTTAGGCGCAAGCCCGCCGATATCGCCGGCGCCCTGGCACAGCAGGATGTCGCCGGCGCGCAGCAGCGGCTTGACGATCGGCGCCAGGTCCACACCGCGCTCGATGTAGATCGGGTCCAACTGGCCACGCTGGCGGATGCTGTTGCACAGCTTGCGGCTGTCGGCACCCGGGATCGGCTCTTCACCGGCCGGGTAGACTTCCATCAACAGCAGCACGTTGGCATCGGCCAATACATTGACGAAGTCGTCGTACAGGTCGCGGGTACGGCTGTAGCGGTGCGGCTGGTACACCATCACCAGGCGACGCTCCGGCCAGCCACCGCGCACGGCTTTGATGACGGCTGCGACTTCGGTCGGGTGATGACCGTAGTCGTCCACCAGCATCACATCACCGCCGTCCACCGGCAGTTGGCCGTAGACCTGGAAGCGACGGCCGACACCGGCAAAGCGCGACAGGCCTTCGACAATAGCTTCATCGCTGACGCCCTCATCGGAGGCGATGCAAATCGTCGCCAGGGAGTTGAGCACATTGTGGTTGCCCGGCATGTTCACCGACACGTCCAGTGGCTCGCGCTCGGGGCGCAGCACGGTAAAGAAGGTTTGCATGCCTTCCTGACGCACATTGATCGCACGCACGTCAGCGTCTTCGCTGAAGCCATAGGTCACGGTTGGACGCTTGACCTGCGGCAGGATTTCGCGAACCACCGGATCGTCCAGGCACACCACGGCCAACCCGTAGAACGGCAGGTTGTGCAGGAACTCGACGAAGGTTTTCTTCAACTTGTTGAAGTCACCGTCGTAGGTCGCCATGTGGTCTTCGTCGATGTTGGTGACGACAGCGACCAGCGGCTGCAAATGCAGGAAGCTCGCATCGCTTTCATCGGCTTCGGCGATCAGGTAACGGCTGGTGCCGAGCTGGGCATTGGTGCCCGCGGCATTCAGACGACCACCGATCACGAACGTCGGGTCCAGGCCACCGGCCGCGAACACCGAAGCGATCAGGCTGGTGGTGGTGGTTTTGCCGTGGGTGCCGGCGACGGCGATGCCGTGGCGATAGCGCATCAGCTCGGCGAGCATCTCGGCACGCGGCACCACCGGAATACGCCGCTCAAGGGCAGTGGCCACTTCCGGGTTGGAGGTGTTCACGGCGCTGGAGACCACCAGCACGTCGGCCTCGGCGGCGTTCTCGGCACGGTGGCCGATAAAGATCTGCGCACCAAAACTCTTCAGGCGCTCAGTCACCGGCGACTCTTTCAAGTCGGAGCCGGACACCTGATAGCCGAGGTTCAACAGCACTTCGGCAATCCCGCACATGCCCACGCCGCCGATGCCGACGAAGTGAATGCGACGGATGCGGCGCATCTCGGGTTGTGGCATGGCTTTCTGATTCTCAACCATGGGCCACCTCCAGGCAGATATCGACCACGGTGCGGGTTGCGTCAGGTTTAGCCAGGCGGCTTGCGGTGCTCGCCATGCTGTTGAGTCGTTCCGGTTGCATCAAAACCTCGGTCAGGCGTGCGGCCAAATCGGCGGCGCCAGTCGTTCTTTGCGGCAGCAGGAAGGCAGCGCCCTCCCCGGCCAAATATTCGGCGTTGCGGGTCTGGTGATCGTCGATGGCATGGGGCAAAGGCACCAGCAAGGACGGCAGACCGGCCGCAGCCAGTTCACTGACGGTCAGCGCGCCTGCGCGACAGACCACCAGGTCGGCCCAGCCATAGGCGTGGGCCATGTCTTTGATGAAGGGCTGTACATTCGCCTCGACACCGGCCTCGCGATAGCGGGTGGCGGTGATTTCATCGTGGTGCTTGCCAGCCTGGTGGAAGATCTCCGGGCGCGATTGCACGGGGAGTTGCGCCAGCGCTTCAGGCAACAGTTTGTTCAGCGGCTCGGCGCCCAGGCTTCCGCCAAGGATCAGTAAGTTCGCCTTGCGCCCGGCCAATGGCTGGCGGGCAATGTCCATGAACAGCTCGGTACGCACCGGGTTGCCGGTGGTGCGAAGCTTGTCCGAGGCCGCAAAGGTTTTCGGGAAGGCCTCACACACTCGCGCGGCCAACGGCACCAGCAAACGGTTCGCGGTCCCGGCGACGGCGTTTTGTTCGTGCACAATCACCGGCACACCGGCGAGCTTGGCGGCGACACCGCCAGGGCCAGTCACATAACCGCCAAAACCCAGCACACAGACCGGTTTCAATTCACGAATAATTTTGCGCGCCTGCCAGACAGCCTTGAGCAACACGAACGGCGCCTTGAGCAGGGACAGCTTGCCCTTGCCGCGCAGGCCGGTGACGTTGATCAAATGCAGCGCCAAGCCGGCATTCGGCACCAATTCATTTTCAATGCCGCGCGGCGTACCGAGCCAATGCACGGTGTAGCCACGGTTCTGGAATTCCCGCGCGCAAGCCAGGGCCGGGAACACATGGCCCCCGGTGCCGCCCGCCATGATCAGCACATTAGCGCCCATGGGTCGGCTCCTCGGCAAAATCGCTCTCGCTGAATTCCATCTCTTCGCTGCCCAGGTGGGTTCGACTCTCCCACTCGATGCGCAGCAATAACCCGAGGCACGCGCAGCAAATCACCAACGAACTGCCGCCATAACTGAGAAACGGCAAGGTCAGGCCCTTGGTCGGCAGCAGGCCAACGTTCACACCGATGTTGATCAGGAACTGGCCGATCCACAGGAACGACAAGCCGTAGGCCACATACGCGGCGAAATACTGTTTGGCCTTCTCGGCCCACAAGCCGATGTACATGCCGCGTACACACACGAACACGAACAGCGCGACAGTGCACAGCGAACCGACCACCCCGAGCTCTTCGGCGAGTACCGAGAACACGAAGTCGGTGTGCGCTTCCGGCAGGTAGAACTGCTTCTGCACGCTGTTGCCCAGGCCCACGCCCAGCCACTCGCCGCGACCGAAGGCGATCAACGCCTGGGTCAACTGGTAACCGGAGCCGAACTGGTCGGACCAGGGGTCGGTAAAGGTAATCAGACGGGCCATCCGGTAGGGTTGCGCCTGCACCAGAACGGTCACTGCGGCCACGGCCAGCACCACCATCAAGGTGAAACGGAACAGGCCAACGCCCCCAAGGAACAGCATCGCTGCGGCGGCGCCCATCATCACCACGGTGGCACCGAAGTCAGGCTCCATCAGCAACAGGCCGGCCATGGGCAGCAGCACGATGAACGGCTTGAAGAAGCCCATCCAGCTTTCGCGCACTTCTTTCTGACGGCGGACCAAATAACCCGCGAGGTAGATCACCACGAAAACCTTGGCGATTTCCGACGGCTGCACGTTGAACGCACCGAAACCGATCCAGCGCATCGAACCGTTCACCTCGCGGCCGATGCCGGGGAGGATCACCATGACCAGCAAACCAAACGCACCGATCAGCATCAGCCAACCCAGGCGCTGCCAGGTGGCAATCGGAATCATCATGGTGACGATGCACGCGCCCAGACCAATCACCAGGTACACCAGGTGGCGGATCATCATGTACAGGGTGTTGCCCGACTGCACGGCGGCCACTTCGGAGGACGCTGACGTAATCATCACCAGGCCCAGGCCCAGCAGCGCGAGGCAACCGGCAAGCATCGGGAAGTCGAGGTCGATACCACGCCCGGTGATGATCGGCGACGGGTACGGCTTGATGATATTTCTGAAATTCATGCCAAGGCCTCCACGCCGCGGGCGAACAGCTGGCCGCGCTCTTCGTAGTTCTTGAACATGTCGAAGCTGGCGCACGCCGGCGACAGCAGCACGGCATCACCCGGCTGGGCCAGGGCTTGGCACTGGGTAATGGCGTCGTCCAGGGACGTGGCGCGCACTTGCGGCACAGCGTCACCCAAGGCGGCGGCGATCAGGTCGGCATCACGGCCCATCAGCACCACGGCGCGACAATGCGCAGCCACCGGCCCTTTAAGGTCCTTGAAGTCGGCACCCTTGCCATCGCCACCGGCGATCAGCACGAGCTTGCCTTCGATGTCGGCACCGAGGCCTTCGATGGCAGCCAGGGCCGCACCGACGTTGGTGGCCTTGGAATCGTTGTAATAGCTGACGCCATTGAGGTCGCGCACCCACTGGCAGCGGTGCTCAAGGCCGGCGAACGTACGCAGGCTGGACAACATGGCATCAAACGGCAGGCCCACAGCATGGCCCAGCGCCAGGGCGGCGAGGGCATTGGCCTGGTTATGCGCACCACGGATTTTCAGTTCGCGCACCGGCATCAGGTTCTGGAATTCGAAGGCCAGGTACTTCTCGCCGTTCTCTTCACGAATGCCGAATGCCTTGAAGTCGGGTTTGCCGAGACCGAAGGTCCAGCATGGCAGGCCCTCGCCCATCAGCGGACGGCTCAGGGCATCCTGGCGGTTGACCACCACTTGCCGGGCACCCCGGAAGATCCGGTGCTTGGCCAGGTGGTACGCCGGCAGGCCGCTGTAACGGTCCATGTGGTCTTCGCTGACGTTCAGCACGGTGGCCACTTCGGCACCCAGGTCGTGCGTGGTTTCCAGCTGGAAGCTCGACAGCTCCATCACGTACAGCTCGACGTCGTCGCTGAGCAGGTCCAGCGCCGGCGTGCCGAGGTTGCCGCCCACGGCCACGCGCTTGCCGGCCGCAACCGCCATCTCGCCGACCAGGGTGGTCACCGTGCTTTTTGCGTTGGAACCGCTGATGGCCACAATCGGCGCCTTGGCGTTACGTGCGAACAGGTCGATGTCGCCGGACAGCTTCACGCCACGCGCCGCTGCCGCTTGCAGGGCCGGTGTCGCCAGGGCCAGGCCGGGGCTCACGTAGAGCTCATCGGCGCGGCACAGAAACTCGACATCCAGCTCGCCACAACGCACTTCCACGTGCGGGTAGTCACGGCGCAGCGTGACCAGCTCCGGTGGATTTTCCCGCGTGTCGGCCACGGCAAACGACGTGCCCCGGTTCGCGAGGAAGCGAACCAGGGACATGCCGCTCTTGCCGAGGCCGACAACGATGCGGAAGTGGTCTGAAGCGATCAGGGACACTCGTTTCTACCTCAGTTTCAGGGTGGCAAGGCCGACCAGTACCAGAATCACGGTGATGATCCAGAAACGGACAATCACACGCGGCTCGGGCCAGCCCTTGAGTTCAAAGTGGTGGTGAATCGGCGCCATGCGGAACACGCGGCGCCCGGTCAATTTGAAGGAGGCCACCTGGATGACCACCGACAGGGTTTCCATCACGAACACACCGCCCATGATGAACAGCACGATTTCCTGGCGTACGATCACGGCGATGGTGCCCAAGGCTGCGCCCAGCGCGAGCGCGCCGACGTCACCCATGAAGACTTGTGCGGGATAGGTGTTGAACCACAGGAAGCCCAGGCCGGCACCGATCAGCGCGCCGCAGAACACGATCAACTCACCTGCGCCCGGCACATAAGGGATCAGCAGGTATTCAGCGAACTTCACGTTACCCGACAGGTAGCAGAAGATGCCGAGCGCGCCGCCCACCATCACCGTCGGCATGATCGCCAGGCCGTCGAGGCCATCAGTCAGGTTCACGGCGTTGCTGGAGCCGACGATGACGAAGTAGGTCAGCACCACGAAGCCAATGCCCAGTGGAATGCTCGCATCCTTGAGCATCGGGATGATCAAGGTGGTTTCCACGGCGCTCGGCGCAGTGGTGTAAAGGAAGATCGCCGCCGCAAGGCCGAACACCGACTGCCAGAAATATTTCCAGCGGCTCGGCAGGCCCTTGGAGTTCTTTTCGATCACTTTGCGGTAGTCATCGACCCAGCCGATGGCGCCGAACAGCAGGGTCACCAGCAGCACGACCCACACGTAGCGATTATGCAGGTCGGCCCACAGCAAGGTGCTGATGCCGATGGACGACAGGATCAGCGCGCCGCCCATGGTCGGGGTGCCGGACTTGGACAGGTGCGACTGCGGGCCGTCATTGCGAACCGATTGACCAATTTGCAGGCTCTGCAGGGTGCGGATCATCCACGGCCCCAGGAACAGCGACAGAGACAGCGCGGTCAGCACACCCAGAATCCCGCGCAGGGTCAGGTACTGAAAGACCGCGAAGCCTTTGTGGAACTGTTGCAGATACTCAGCCAGCAGCAGCAGCATTAATGTTTCTCCGTACTTGAGCCACACAAGGCCGCGACGACGTTTTCCATCACCGCGCTGCGCGATCCCTTGATCAAAATGGTTGTGTGTTTGTCTTGTTCAGCAACGCCCAGCGCCTGGATCAGCTCGGCCTGGGTTGCAAAATGCCGCGCGCCGGGACCGAAGGCGTTTACTGCGTGAGCCATGTTCGGGCCGACGGCGTAGAGCGCATCGACTTTGCCTGTGGCGTAGGCGCCGACTTCGCGATGGGACTGTTCGGCCCAATCGCCCAGCTCGGCGATATCGCCCAGCACCAACACCTTGCGACCCTCGAAGCCTTTGAGCAGGTCAATGGCGGCACAGACCGAGGACTGGTTGGCGTTGTAAGTGTCATCAATCACGCGCATGCCATTGGTAGCCAACTGCGCAACGGTGCGGCCTTTAACCGGCTGCACCGCGCCCAGGCCGGTGGCGATGCCGAACAGCGACACACCCAGGGCATGGGCGGCAGCAGCGGCGGCCAGGGCATTGGCGACGTTATGGTTGCCCAGCAGATTCAGCTGCACGTGCTCGCTGCCTTGCGGGGTGTGCAAGGTGAAGGACGGGCAACCACGGGCGTCGACGGTGATACGGGAGGCGTGGAAATCAGCCGCTGCGTTCAGCACGGCAAACGTCAGGACCTTGCGACCGGCGGCGCGTACACGCCAGGTCTCGAAAGCCTTGTCGTCGAGGTTCAGCACGGCGGTGCCCGACGCATCGAGGCCCTCCAGGATTTCGCCCTTGGCCTCGACGATTTTTTCCGGGCCGCCGAACTCGCCAACGTGAGCGGTACCGGCGTTATTGATGATCGCAACGTGGGGCTTGGTCAGCGCCACGGTGTAGGCAATTTCGCCGATACGCGAAGCGCCCAGTTCGATCACCGCCGACGTGTGTTCCGGGGCCAGTTCGAGCAGGGTCAGCGGAGCGCCGAAATCATTGTTCAGGTTGCCACGGGTAGCGAGGACCGGCCCGCGCGTGCGCAGCACGCCTGCAAGCAATTCCTTGACCGTGGTTTTGCCGCTGGAGCCGGTGATGGCGGCAACCGGCTTATTAAAGGCGGCGCGGTTCAGCGCCCCGAGTTGGCCCAACGCCAGGCGAGTGTCAGCGACCAACAACTGCGGCAAGCTGGAATCCGCTACTTCGCGCTGTACCAAGGCGCCGACGGCCCCTTTGGCGGCCACTTCGTTCAGGTAGTCGTGACCATCGAAACGCGGGCCGGCCAATGCGACAAACAGTTGCCCCGGCGTGATGTTGCGACTGTCGATACTGACGCCGTCGAAGCTGCAATCGCTCGACAGTACGCGGGCCGACAAGGCCTGGGTCAGTTCGCTGAACTTCATCGCCTTAAGCATGGGCAACCTCCCAGGCCGTCAGGGCGTGATCGGCTTCGACCAGGTCGGAGAAGGCATGGCGTTCGCCGTTGATTTCCTGGTAGTCCTCGTGACCTTTACCAGCCAGCACCACGACATCGTCAGCGCTGGCGCTGGCGATCAGTTGCGCAATGGCTGCGCCGCGACCGGCAACGAAGCTCACCTTGGAGGCGTCTTTAAAGCCGACACGGATGTCATCGAAAATCTGGCTCGGGGCTTCGCTGCGTGGGTTGTCATCAGTGACGAGCACGCCATCGGCCAAACGCTCGACGATCTCGGCCATCAACGGACGTTTGCCGCGATCGCGATCACCGCCGCAGCCGAACAGGCAGAGCAATTTGCCCTTGGCGTGTGGGCGCAAGGCTTCGAGCACTTTCTCCAAGGCGTCCGGTGTATGGGCGTAATCGACCACCACCAGCGGCTGGTTGCCGCCACCCAAACGTTGCATGCGACCGGCCGGGCCTTCCAGTTTTGGCAGCACGCGCAGGATTTCATCCAGCGCATAGTCCAGACCGAGCAGTGCGCCGATGGCGGCAAGCACGTTGCTCAGGTTGAAACGGCCGAGAAGTGCGCTGCGCAAGTGGTGCTCGCCCTGCGGCGTAACCAACGTGGCAAGCACGCCTTCGTCATTGAATTGCGCGTCACGGCAATACAGGTACGCACTGGAATCCTCCAGGCTGTAGCTGATCAGGCGTGCTTCGCTGTCTTCAGCCGCCAGCTGGCGACCGAACGCGTCATCCAGGTTCACCACCCGGCACTTCAGGTCATTCCAGGCAAACAGCTTGGCCTTGGCGGCGGCGTACGCCTCCATGGTGCCGTGGTAATCGAGATGATCGCGGGACAGGTTGGTCATCACCGCCACGTCAAACGCCAGGGCAGACACACGCCCCTGGTCCAGGCCGTGTGAGGAGACTTCCATGGCCACCGCCTTGGCACCGGCCTTTTTCAGGTCGGCCAGCGTGGCTTGCACGGCAATCGGGTTCGGCGTGGTGTGCAGGCCGCTTTGCAGCGCGCCATAAAAACCCGTGCCCAGGGTGCCGACGATGCCGCAATGCTGACCCAGCTGGTCAAGGGCTTGCGCGACTAATTGGGTCACACTGGTCTTGCCGTTGGTGCCGGTCACGCCCACCAGGTTCAATTGGCGGCTCGGGTCGCCATAGAAACGCCCGGCAATATCCGACAGCTGCGCTGCCAGCCCTTTGACCGGAATCAGCGGCACATCGGTGATCGGCAACACAGTGGCGCCGTCCACTTCATAAGCAACCGCAGCCGCACCGCGCGCCAGGGCATCAGCGATGTGCGCACGGCCATCGAGCTTGCCGCCCGGCACCGCCAGGAACAGGTCACCGGCGCGGACATTACGGCTGTCCAGGCTCAACTCGCGAATCAGCAGATCGCGTCCGGCGTGGGCAAAAATCTTGTTCAAACTAAGAGACATCAGCCGCGCCCTCCATTGGCTTTGGCAGCAGCGGCCGGTGGTCCGGCGTTCGCTTGTTGAGTCGGCGGCAAGTTGTCCGGCGTGATGTTCATCAGGCGCAGGGTGCCGGACATCACTTTGCTGAACACGGGTGCCGATACCAGACCACCGAAGTAGCCGGCCTTACTCGGTTCATCAATCACCACCACAATGGCGTAGCGCGGGTCGCTCATCGGCCCGAAGCCGGCGAACAGCGAACGGTAGGAGTTTTCGGCGTAACCCTTGGTGCCCACCGACGTTTTACGGGCGGTACCCGACTTGCCGGCCACGTGATACGCCGGCACCTGGGCACGGAATACACCGCGCGGCGCTTCGATCACTTGTTGCAGCATGCCTTGCATGGTCTTGGCGACGCTTTCCGGGATGACCTGGGTGGCTTTCGGCGCTTCGTCGACGTGGATCAAGCTCAACGGAACCATACGGCCATTATTGGCCAATACAGAGAAGGCATGGGCCAACTGGATCGCCGTGACCGACAGCCCGTAGCCGTAGGACAGCGTAGCGGTCTCGGCTTTTTTCCAGTCGCGGTAGTTCGGCAGGTTGCCCACGCGCTCACCCGGGAAATCCAGGCCGGTGGGTTGCCCCAAGCCGATTTTTTGCGCCAGGTGGTAGATGGTTTCGCCGCCGATATCGAAGGCGACCTTACTCATGCCCACGTTACTGGAGTTGATCAGAATACCGGTCAAATCCAGCACCGGGCCTTCGGTACGGGATACGTCACGAATGGTGTATTTGCCCAACTGCAGGGTGCCCGGGTAAACCTCGACTTTGTCGCTTGGCTTCCAGCGCCCGGTTTCCAGGGCGGCACTCATGGAGATGGCTTTCATGGTCGAACCGGGCTCGAACACGTCGATCATTGCGCGGTTGCGCATCATCGCCGGCTGCAGGTTGCGACGGTTGTTCGGGTTGTAGGTCGGCTGGTTGACCATGGCGAGGATCTCGCCGGTCTTCACGTCCATGATCACCAGGCTGCCAGCCTTGGCGCCGTTTTCGATGATTGCGTTACGCAGTTCACGGTTGGCCAGGTACTGCAGGCGCAGGTCAATCGACAACGCCAAGGGCTTACCGGCCTTGGCGTTTTTGGTGACCTGGACATCCTTGATCAGTCTGCCGCGCCGATCCTTGATGACCTGGCGCTTGCCAGGAACGCCCGCCAGCCATTCATCGTAGGCCAGCTCCACGCCCTCACGGCCATGGTCATCGATGTCGGTAAAGCCAACCATATGCGCGGTGGTTTCACCGGCTGGGTAGAAACGACGAAACTCCTCGATGCCGTAGACACCGGGGACTTTAAGGTCGAGCACTTGCTGGCCTTGCTCGGGGGTGAGCCCGCGCACCAGGTAGATGAATTCTTTATTGGCCTGGGCTTCCAGGCGTTCGGCCAAGGCTTTCGGGTCCTGACCCAGGGCAGCTGCAAGCTCTGGCCACTTTTCCTTGGCGGTTTGCAGTTCCTTGGCGTTGGCCCACAGGGTGGTCACCGGGGTACTGACGGCCAGGGGCTCACCGTTACGGTCAGTGATCAGGCCGCGGTGCGCAGGAATCGGGATGTGCCGCAGGCTACGGGCATCGCCCTGACCAATCAGGAAGTCACGGTCGACCACTTGCAGATCGATGATCCGCCAGGCAATCGCGGCCACCATGAGTGCCAGCAAGCCCAGCATCAGGCGGAAGCGCCATGGGTAGAGTGCGCCTTCAAGTTTCATCATGGCGCCACCATACGAACTTCGGCCGCGCCCGGAATATGCATTTTCAGCTGTTCGGTGGCCAATACTTCGATGCGGCTATGGGCCGTCCAGGTACTTTGCTCAAGGATCAACCGGCCCCACTCCGCCTGCGCTTTATCGCGCACGCTCAATTCCCCATAAAGGGTATTGAGCAATTGGCGGTTGTAGTGGGCGCTGTAGGACACCGCAATCGCGGACACCAGCACGCCGACAAACAACAGCAACATAAAGAAGCTGCCGCCCGGGAGGGGCTTGGCGAAAAGCTTGCTCACCGCAACTTCTCCGCGACGCGCATGACGGCGCTACGGGCACGTGGGTTGGCCTTGAGTTCGGCTTCGGAAGCGAACTGCGCTTTGCCATGAATTTTGATTTTCGGCACAAAGGCTTCAAACCGTACCGGCAGGTTGCGCGGCAGGTTATCGGACTCGCCCTTGACCAGACGGCGCATGAACAGCTTGACGATGCGGTCTTCCAGGGAGTGGAAGCTGATCACCACCAGGCGACCACCCACTTCGAGGGCCTCCAGTGCGGCTCCGAGGCCGGCTTCCAGATCGCCCAATTCGTTATTGACGTGAATGCGCAGGCCCTGAAATGCGCGGGTCGCAGGGTTCTTGCCCTTTTCCCACGCCGGGTTGGCGACTTTCAGCACTTCGGCCAGGTCGGCGGTGCGTTCAAACGGCTGGATCTCGCGGCGCTCGACAACGGCGCGCGCCATACGGCCAGCGAAACGCTCTTCGCCGTATTCCTTGAACACACGGGTGATTTCTTCATGGGGCGCGGTGGCGATGAACTGCGCGGCACTGATGCCGCGAGTAGGGTCCATGCGCATATCGAGCGGGCCGTCGTTCATGAAGCTGAAGCCGCGCTCCGGGTCGTCAAGCTGTGGCGAAGACACGCCCAGGTCGAGCAGAACCCCGGCCACCTTGCCTGCCATGCCGCGCTCGGCCACTTCGGCACCCAGCTCGGCAAAGCTACGCTGCACAACGACAAAGCGGCCGTCTTCGGCCGCTAGCGCTTGCCCGGTGGCAATCGCTTGAGGGTCTTTGTCAAACCCGAGGAGTTTGCCGCCAGGCCCGAGCTGGCTGAGTATCAACCGGCTGTGCCCGCCCCTGCCGAAGGTGCCATCCAAATAGCAGCCATCCGCGCGTACGGCGAGAGCCTCAACGGCTTCGTCAAGCAGTACGGTGATGTGGTTAAAGCCGCTATCAATAGTCACAGGATCAAATCACGCAGTTCATCAGGCATAGCGCCCGGTTGTTGAATAGCAGCCAGGTCAGCTGCAGACACAGCATCCCAGGCATCTTCGTCCCACAATTGGAACTTGTTCAGTTGGCCGACCAGCATTGCGCGCTTATCCAGCTTGGCGTACTCGCGCAAACGCGGAGGCACCAGGAAACGACCGCTGCCATCGAGTTCTAGGTCGACGGCATTACCGATCAGCAGACGCTGCAGGCGGCGGTTTTCTTCACGCAATGAAGGCAGGGCGCGCAACTTGGTTTCGATCAACTCCCACTCATCGAGCGGGTAAACACACAAACAAGGGTCAACGGCGTCAATCGTGATGATTAACTGGCCTGAACTTCGCGAAATGAGCTCGTCACGATACCGGCTCGGCATGGCGAGACGGCCTTTTGCATCGAGACTGATAGCGTTAGCTCCGCGAAACACAGATGCGTTTCTCCAAATTTTAGCGTTTTACGTTCAAAAAACCCACTTTGTGCCACTTTCCGCCACTTGCGCACACTATAGGAATGCGCCCACCACACCGTCAAGGCGCGGATTCAAGGAAAAGCCTTACAGAACGGAGATTTAGGAACGTAAAAGGAGGAGAAACGAGAGTTTGGCGATGTTTTTGACTCAACAACCGCAGATAGCTCAAAGCGCTATGGCTTAAAGTTAAAGTAATTTATTAAGAGTAAGATTTTTTTGGTATTACGAAGATGCATCTGCCAATGATTTGGCAGGGAGGGATTCTTGCGTTACTACCGGTTTTCTGCACGAGACTCGAACAGAAGGAAAAAAGGTGGAGAGTCGATCTGTAAGCCGGGTTCTGTCTTGAACAGTCATTCGTCTACGATGGCCATCACTGGACATCTTTAGCAACCTACCCGGTCCCAGCGCGGGCCACGCCTTGGGACCCTATTTGGTCTTGCTCCAAGTGGGGTTTACCTAGCCACGAACTGTTGCCAGTCGTGCGGTGCGCTCTTACCGCACCTTTTCACCCTTACCGGCACCGAAGTGCTTAGGCGGTTATTTTCTGTGGCACTTTCCGTAGGCTCACGCCTCCCAGGCATTACCTGGCACTTCGCCCTATGGAGCCCGGACTTTCCTCCCCCCCCTAATTTTCATAGAGGGCAGCGACTGTCCAATCGACTCTCCGCCGCGCAGGTTAACGGCACGGCGGGCTCAGGACAAGTATTAAAGTACAGCAATGCCATCACGTTCAGACGGAATACCGGTTTAACCCCGGAACTATTCGGCTTTCTGTTTATCCAGCGCGACCTGATAAAGCACATTCTTACGCACACCGGTAATTTCAGCCGCCAAGGCTGCTGCACGCTTGAGTGGCATCTCCTTGAGCAACAGATCCAGCACTCGCATGGCTTCGCTGCCCACGGCATCTTCATCTTCCGGCGCCGTCCAACCGGCCACCAGCACCACACATTCGCCGCGCTGTTGATTGCTGTCGCCCTCGACAAAGGCTCGCAACTCTTCAAGCGGCAAGCCCTTGAGGGTTTCGAAGGTCTTGGTCAGCTCCCGCGCCAACAGTGCCAGGCGCTCGCCGCCAAACACCAGTTCCATATCCTGCAAACATTCCAGAATGCGGTGCGGGGCTTCGTAGAAGATCAAGGTGCGCGGTTCTTCCTTTAACGCTTGCAGACGCGCGCGACGACCAACCGCCTTGGCCGGCAGGAAACTTTCAAAGATAAACCGGTCCGAGGGCAACCCGGCCGCCGATAATGCAGCAATCAGCGCGCACGCCCCCGGAACAGGCACTACATTGATACCAGCGGCACGGGCCTGGCGGACCAGGTGGTAGCCGGGATCGGAAATCAACGGCGTGCCGGCATCCGAGATCAACGCCACGTCATCACCGGCCAGCAAGCGCGTGATAAAACGGCTGCCTTCTTCGCGCTCGTTGTGTTCATGGCAGGCAGCTAATGGTGTGCTGATACCAAAATGCTGCATCAAACGCTGGGAGTGCCGCGTGTCTTCTGCCGCGATCAGTTTTACCTCGCGCAGCACTTTCAGCGCCCGGGCACTGATGTCGTCCAGGTTGCCAATGGGCGTCGCCACGACAAAAAGCGAGCCTGCAGTGGAATTCAAAGGACCTGGAGCAGTCAAAACGCACACCTCGATGGTTGGCAAAAGCCGCAT
Source organism: Pseudomonas fluorescens (assembly GCF_900215245.1). Lineage (GTDB taxonomy): Bacteria > Pseudomonadota > Gammaproteobacteria > Pseudomonadales > Pseudomonadaceae > Aquipseudomonas > Aquipseudomonas fluorescens. Next base: position 3,393,807 of record NZ_LT907842.1, on the reverse strand, counting down.
TGTAACGCGTAGGCGCCTTGAAAATATGCCATCAGCGCTGATGCCTTTTCAGCCGCCGATGACGAATAGCAACATTTACATGACCTAAATCGATGGTTTAACGCCAGTAACATCGCGCCTGGGCCAGTGCTTGGGTACAATTCCACGCTAATTTGATCGGTATCAGGAACACTTACATGATCGCTTGCCTGCGGCTGCTCTCCGCCCTCTGCCTCGCTGCCTTATTGGCCGCTTGCGCCAGCTCGCCCTCGTCCAGCCTTGGCGACCTCCCCCGGACCCCGGACGCCAGTATCGAGCAACTGCTCGAACAGGCCACTTCCGCCAAGACGCCAGAAAAGGCCGCGTTGTTGCGCCTGAGTGCGGCAGACCTGGCCTACCACCAGAACAATCCTGGCCGTTCGTCGCAGATTCTTGCGCAGGTGCCCCTGGATGTCCTGAAGCCGGCCGCGCAAGTATTTGCCAGCACGCTGGCTGCCGAATTGGCCATGGCGCGTAATCAGCCCAAGGCTGCACTGGCCGCCCTGAACCATCCCAGCCTGCAAAGCCTGAAGGAGCTGCCGACAGACCAGCAGGTCCGTACCGGCACCGTGCATGCGCGCGCTTATGAAGCAGATGGCCAGACCCTGGCAGCCGCTCGCGAGCGTGTCGCCATGGCCCCGCTGCTGACCGGTGACGCCGCCAAGAGCAACCACGAAGCCATCTGGACGTTGATTGCCGCGCTACCGGCCGACCAACTGCAAGCCAGCGGCAACCCGACACTCGACGGCTGGATCAGCCTGGCCAAGGCCGTCAAGGGCGCTGGAACCCTGGAGCAGCAACAAGCCGCTATCGATACCTGGCGCGCTCAGAACCCGGGCCATCCAGCGGCGGTGGATCTGCCAACCCCGCTGACCAAACTCAAGGAGCTGGCCAGCCAGCCCCTGAGCAAAATCGCCCTGCTGCTGCCGCAGGAGGGTCCGCTGGCCTCGGTCGGCAAGGCACTGCGCGAAGGCTTCATGGCCGCGCACTACCAGGCGGAACAAGCCGGACAGAAGCCGCCAGTCATCGAGTTTTATGACAGTTCGCGCCTGACCTCCATCGACGACTTCTACGCCAAGGCCCAGGCGGCCGGCGTACAACTGGTGGTCGGCCCGCTGGAGAAACCGCTGGTCAAACAACTGGCTGCTCGCCCGCAACTGCCGATTACCACCCTGGCGTTGAACTACAGCGAAGTCGATCAAAACCCGCCGCAACTGTTCCAGTTCGGCCTGGCTGCTGAAGACGAAGCCCGCGAAGTCTCGCGCCGCGCCCGCGCCGACGGCTTGCATCGCGCCGCCGCCATGGTGCCCCGTGGCGAATGGGGCGAGCGTGTCTACAAGGCCTTCCGTCAGGACTGGGAAGCCAATGGCGGCACCGTCGTCGGCGTCGAATATGTCGATCAGCCGGTCGCCCTGGCCCAACAGATTGCCGACCTGTTCCAACTGCGTAAAAGCGAAGGTCGCGCCAAGAGCCTGCAAAACACCGTCGGCACCGACGTAGCGGCGCAACCTTCGCGCCGCCAGGACATCGAGTTCATCTTCCTGGCCGTGACACCGCAACTGGCCCAGCAGATCAAACCGACCCTGAACTTCCAGTACGCCGGTGATGTGCCTGTGTATGCGACGTCCCACGTATTCAGCGCCAGTGGCGACAAAAACCAGTACCTGGACATGACTAACGTGATGTTCTGCGAAACCCCTTGGCTGCTCAACACCACCGACCCGCTGCGCAACCAGGTTGCCGCGCAATGGCCACAGGCCAATGGCAGCCTCGGCCGCCTGTATGCGATGGGCGTGGACGCCTACCGCCTGGCACCGCGCCTGGGCCAACTCAAGGCGCTGCCGGACACCCGCGTTGACGGTCTCTCGGGCAACCTGGGCATCAGCGCCAACCAGCGCGTTGACCGCCAGATGCCGTGGGCGAAGTTCGTCGGCGGTGCTATCCAGCGTCTGCCGGACACCCCGCGCTGATGCCCGAGCGGTCCAGCGCACAAAGCGGCAAGGATGCCGAACTGCAAGCTCTCGAGTACCTTCAACAACAGGGTCTGCGCCTTCTGGCGCAGAACTGGTTGTGTAAACGCGGTGAGCTTGATCTGGTCATGCTTGACGGCGATACAGTAGTATTCGTCGAAGTCCGCTACAGAAAACACGCACAATGGGGTGGCGCGCTCGCCAGTATCGACGGGCGCAAGCGTCAGAAGCTGATACTCGCTGCGCAGTTTTTCCTGCAAAAAGAGCATCGCTGGGCTGACTACCCCTGCCGTTTCGATGTGGTTGCCATAGAAAGCACACCGTCTGGTCCTGCTGATCCGAACTGGCTCAAAGATGCCTTCGACAGCTGATTCGCCGGACATCTTCACCACACACTTTTGCTCTTTGCTTTGCGGGCTGCACATTCCTGTGCCAAACAGCCGCGCTACTTAAGGTCACACAGATGGACATGCAATCCCGAATTCGCCAGCTTTTCCAGGCCAGCATCGACACCAAGCAACAGGCGATGGACGTACTTGCACCGCACATCGAGCAAGCCAGTCAGGTCATGGTCAATGCCTTGCTCAACGAGGGCAAAATGCTTTCGTGCGGCAACGGCGGTTCGGCCGGTGATGCCCAGCACTTTTCCTCCGAGCTGCTCAACCGCTTCGAGCGCGAGCGCCCGAGCCTGCCGGCCATCGCCTTGACCACCGACTCGTCGACGATCACCTCGATCGCCAACGACTACAGCTACAACGAAATCTTCTCCAAGCAGATCCGTGCCCTTGGCCAACCGGGTGATGTGTTGCTGGCGATTTCCACCAGCGGCAACTCGGCAAACATTATTCAAGCGATCCAGGCCGCACATGATCGCGAAATGATTGTCGTAGCATTGACCGGTCGCGATGGCGGCGGCATGGCCTCGCTGCTGTTGCCTGAAGACGTGGAGATCCGCGTCCCGGCCAATGTCACCGCACGTATTCAAGAAGTCCACCTGCTGGCGATCCATTGCCTGTGCGATTTGATCGACAGCCAACTGTTCGGGAGTGAAGAATGACCGTTAACCGCATCAGCCTTTTGGCCATTACGCTGTGCCTCGCCATCAGCGGCTGCAGCACGGCAATCACTGCGACACGTGACACCCCCATCCAGGACGACAAGGGCACACGCACCTTCGGCAGCAAGATTGACGACTCGTTGATCGAAACCAAAGTCGAAGTGAACGTCGCCAAGGCCGCCACCGACCTCGGCAACGGCGCGTCACGCATTGTCGTGACCAGCTTCAACGGCGTGGTATTGCTCGCCGGCCAAACCCCGCGTGCCGACCTCAAGGCGCAGGCTGAACAAGCGGCCGCCAGCGTGCAACGGGTGAAAAAGGTTCACAACGAACTGCAAGTCATGGACCCGATCACACTGCTGGCCATCAGCAACGATGCCCTGCTGACCACCAAGATCAAGGCGCAGATGCTGACCGACAACGCGATCCCTGGCTCGCGCATCAAGATCGTCACCGACAATGGCATCGTCTACATGATGGGCCTGCTGACCCAGGCGGAAGCCACCCGCGCGGCCAACCTGGTACAGGGTGTGTCCGGCGTGCAGAAAATCGTCAAAGTGTTCGAATACATCGACTGATGTAAACGACAGCCACAAAAAAGGGCGCCATGCATTGACTGCATGGCGCCCTTTTTTTTGGCGGATGTTTACTGGTACTGCTGGTACGGGTTGCCCTGGAACTGATTGTTCTGTTGAGGCGCCTGTTGCTGTTGCTGCTGTTGCCCAGGCTGACCGTATTGCTGACCAGGAATCGGGCCGAGGTTAACCTCCACGCGACGGTTCTGGGCACGACCATTCACATCGGCGTTGCTGGCAATCGGGTTATCCGGGCCAGCGCCGCGTGCACTCAGGTTGGTCGGGCTGACACCTTGGGAGGTCAGGTAGTTGGCCACGCTTTGCGCACGACGCTGGGACAGGTCCATGTTCAACTGGCGGCTACCGGTGCTGTCGGTGTAGCCGACGATCTGGATAGTGTTCTGGTTGAACTGCTTGAGCGAGTTGGCCAGGTTGTTCAGCGGCGTGTAGAAACTGCCGGCAATGTCCGCCGAGTTGGTAGCAAAGGTGATGTTACCCGGCATGATCAGCTTGATCTGGTCGCCCTGGCGCTGAACTTCCACCCCGGTATTGGCCATGCTGGCCCGCAGTTTCTTTTCCTGCTGGTCGGCGTAGTAGCCATAGCCCGCACCACCCAGGCCCGCGACGGCAGCACCAATCAGGGCGCCCTTGCCACGGTTATTGTGGTCGATCGCGGCACCGGCCAGGCCACCGGCCAATGCAGCCAGGCCACCGTATTTGGCGGTGTTGCTAATGCCCGATGAGCCGTTTGCCTGTCCTTGGCTACCATCATAAGGGTTAGGAGACGCACAGCCGGACAACAAGGCAACAGCCGTGGCAACGACAAGCAGACGACGCGAAGTGAACATGAAGGAAGCTCCTACTTTTGCATTCTGTGATGCAGAGGACATTGGCAATAGACCTGTGCCGAGTTTGGAACACGACAAACGGTAAAAATTCCATGCCCGGCAGGCCTGCACGCTACAACCGATGCGCGCTCTAAAACCCTAGCAGAGACTTCCTGAACGGGAATTGTCATTTTCTTCATCGGGATCATCAAACGGTTGCCAGTGGGTATCCGCACAGATACCTACGCCCTTACGAACGGATTTTCACGCATTTCATCGCCAAGACGCGTGTCCGGCCCATGCCCGGTCACCACGGTTGCGCCCTCATCCAGGGTATACAAACGCTGCTTGATCGAACGCACGATGGTCGCCTGGTCGCCGCCCCACAGGTCCGTACGGCCCACGCCGCGCTTGAACAAGGTGTCTCCGGCAATCAATAACCTGGCATCGGCAAACCAGAAGCTCATCGAGCCCGGTGTGTGCCCCGGCGTATGCAGCGCCACCCCACAACCGCAGGCCAACTCTTCTTCATCTTCCAGCCAGCGATCCGGCGGCGGCACTGGTGTGTAGGGCACACGGAACATCTGGCACTGCATTTCCAGGTTGTCCCAGAGGAATTGATCCTCCTTGTGCAAATGCAGGGTGGCACCGGTTTTCTCTTTCAACTGGCCGGACGCCAGGAAGTGATCGAGGTGCGCATGGGTGTGGATGATGCTCACCACCTTCAAACCCAGCGCGTCGAGGCGTGCCAGGATCAGCTCGTAATTGCCGCCTGGGTCGACCACGATGGCCTTTTTGGTGATCGGGTCACCGATAATGGTGCAGTTGCACTGCAACGGGCCGACCGGGAAGGTTTCGCGGATCAGCGCGGCTTTTTCGATATTCATGGGCGTTCCTGCACACTCTATGGCACATTTCAGACGCAGTATGGTTGACCTTGCCCCTGATCCGGAAGGGATCAAGCCTGTGATGCCTCAACTGCTAATCTACTCAAGCGCCAGCAACCCGTAGCACTGTCCAACACCGCAGCGTCGCGTTTGGAGCAAGACTTATGGCGAATCAACGGGTCATCTGCGAACACTGCGATTGCGTGTACGAAAAGGTCACGCTCGCCAGACATCAAAAAGCCCTGTGCACCCGCTGTGCCGGCGTGCTGCAACGCTACAACGGATTGTCAGTGCAACAGCGACTCGCGCTGACGATCACGGCGGCCGTATTGTGGACCTTCGCCAACTTTTACCCGGTGATGAGCATCAGCCTGCAAGGCTTGAAAAGTAGCGCGACCCTGTGGGATTCGGTGGTTGCGTTGAGCCTCGGGCCGATCACCTTCATTGCGTTGGTGGCGGCGATTTCCATCATCATCGCGCCCGTGTTTCAGCTGCTGTTGCTGATCTGGGTGTTGAGTTTCGCCTTGTCCGGCAGGCGCTCACCGGCGTTCAAACTGTGCATGCGCTGGCTGGAAGCGCTCAGGCCGTGGAGCATGCTCGAAGTCTGCCTGCTGGGCTCGATGGTGGCCGTGTTCAAACTGGCCGGCATGCTCGACGTGATACCCGGCACCGGCCTGTTTGCCCTCGCCGCCCTGGCCCTGTTGCTGATCCGCATCGCCGGGCGCGATGTGCGCGACTTGTGGGACACCGTATGAATTCGCCTCCGACCGCCCGCGAGCTGAACCTGTGCCTATGCCACACCTGCGGCCTGTCGTGCGACATGCGCGACGAGCCCAGCGAGTGCGAGCGCTGCGGCGCGCCGCTGCACCGGCGCAAGATTCATTCACTGACGCGCACCTGGGCCTATATGCTCACGGCGCTCGCGTTTTATATCCCGGCGAATCTGTTGCCGGTGATGAACACAACGATGTTCGGTTCGGGGGCGGACAGCACCATCATGAGCGGCGTACTGGAGTTCTGGCAGCACGGCGCCTGGGATATCGCCCTGATCATTTTCATTGCCAGTATTGCGGTGCCCGGGATCAAGTTCGTGTCGTTGACACTGCTGCTGGTCAGCGTGCAGCGCAACAGCCTGTGGGCGCGCAAGGAGCGCTCGAAGCTGTTTCGGTTTGTCGAGCTGATCGGCTACTGGTCGATGCTCGATGTGATTGTGGTCGCGCTGGTGGCCGCACTGGTGAAATTCCAGGCACTGGGCACCATTGAGCCGCGTTTGGGCATTCTGTTTTTTGGCCTGGTGGTGGTCTTCACGATGCTGGCAGCCATGAGTTTTGATCCACGGCTGATCTGGGAAAACCCAGCCAATGAGGAGACCTCGGATGAGCTCACCCAACACTGATACCCCGGTCGGCTCACCCGCGATCAAGACCCGACGTTTCAGCGTTTCGCTGGTGTGGATCGTGCCGATTGTAGCGGTGCTGGTGGGCATTTCGCTGGTGGTTCACAGCGTGCTGCAACAGGGGCCGACCATCGTCCTCAATTTCAAGACCGGCAGTGGCTTGGTCGCCAACAAAACCGAGGTCAAATATCGCAACGTGGTAATCGGCCAGGTCTCTGACGTGGCCTTGAGTGACGACCAGAAAAGCGTCAACGCCACGATCAAGCTGGCCAAGCAAGCGGAAAGCTTCACCCGCGAAGACTCAAAATTCTGGGTTGTCCGCCCGCGCATCGGCGCCGGTGGCGTGTCCGGCATCGACACCTTGCTGTCCGGCGACTACATCGGTGCCGACATCGGCCAGTCCGACACCCGCGCCAAACACTTCAAAGGCTTGGAAAACCCGCCGCCCATCACCTATGGCGAACCGGGCAAACGCTTTACCCTGCATACCCAGAGCCTGGGTTCACTGGGCATCGGCTCGCCGGTTTATTACCGCAAAATTTCAGTCGGCCAGGTGGTGGCCTATGAGCTGGATGACGACGGCAAAGGCGTGAATATCGAAGTCTTCGTGCATGCGCCCAATGATGTGTATGTCACCGAAAACACGCGCTTCTGGAACGCCAGTGGTATCGACCTGAGCGTCGGCGCCAATGGCTTCGCGCTGAAAACCGAGTCGCTGTCGTCGATGCTGGCGGGAGGCATCGCTTTCCAGGCGCCGCCCTACAGCCCCAACGACAAACCGGCCGCTGAAGATCACGTCTATGAGCTGTTCGACGACCAGCAAAGCGCCCTCGCCCCGCCCAATGGCAAAGGGCAATATATGGCCTTGCGGTTTGATCAGGCCCTGCGCGGCCTGAAAGTCGGAGCACCGGTGGAATTCCTCGGCGTCGAGTTCGGCAAAGTGGTGTCAATCAACCTCGATTACGATGCGAAGAAACGCAGCTTTCCGATCAACGTCGGCATCGTGATTTATCCGCAATTGCTTGGGGAAGCCAACACCAAGCTGCTCAAGGCCACCAATCATGACCCCAACGACGAAGCGGGAGGCGTTCGCTTGATGGGCACGTTTATCGAAAACGGCCTGCGTGCCCAGGCGCGCAGCGGCAGCCTGCTGACCGGCCAACTGTATATCGCCCTGGATTTCTTCCCGAAAGCCGACAAAGTTGCGTTTGACCCGAGCCTGCGCCCAGTCAACATTCCGACCATTCCCGGCAACCTGGAACAACTGCAGGAAAAACTCGAAGGCATCGTCAACAAGCTCAACCAACTGCCGATCGAGCGCATTGCGGGCAACCTCGACAGCAGCCTGGTCGAGCTGCGCAAAGGGCTCGCCCAGTTCAACGCGAAAACCCTGCCCGGCGTGCAGACCACGCTGGGTGACGTGAGCAAGACGCTGCAATCGGCCAACTCGACCCTGGCCGAAGACTCGCCGCAACGTGAACAACTGACTCAAACCCTGGATGAACTGGCACGCATGTCGCGCTCCTTGCGCGAACTGTCGGACTACCTCGGTCGCCATCCGGAATCACTGATTCGCGGTCGCCCCGACAACGCCGCGCCACTGGACCTGCAAGGGCCACCTCGCAAATGAGCACTGGAGCCGCCATGACCCGTCCCTTGAACATCACGCTGATTGCCGCACTGGTGCTACTCGCGGCGTGTCGCAGTGAGCCGATTGCATTCCACACCCTGACGCCGGCGCACTGGAATAACGCGACCCAAGCGCAGGCGAGCGATATTCGCATTGAAAGCATCAGCGTGCCGCCACAGGTTGACCGGGCGCAGATCGTGATTCGTCAGGGCGACAGTGGCGTGGCGATTCTGGACACCCAGTGGTGGGCCGCCAGCCTGGCCGATGAGCTGAAAACTGCGCTGGTGGATCAACTGGCGAACCGTCATGCGCGGCAAGCCGTGTCGTTGCGCGTTGAGGTTCAACGTTTTGACTCGGTGCCCGGGCAATATGCGCTGCTCGACGTGCGCTGGCGCCTGAGGCCAACCAGCGGCGGTGACCGCCCGCCGTTGACCTGCCGCTCCACCTTGCAGACGCCCGCAGGCCCGAGCATCGACGACCTGGTGGTGGCGCACCAGCACAACCTCAAACGCTTCGCCGCCCTGATCGGCCAGGCGGCGGACACGTCCCTCAAAGCGTGTCCGACCGCGCGGTAGTTTCAGGCCAGCAAGCCCATCGACTTGGCCCGCGCTACCGCCTGGGTGCGACGCTCCACGCCCAACTTGCTGTTGATATGGCTGGCGTGGGTCTTCACCGTGTGCAGGGAAATGAACAACTGATTGCTGATTTCCTGGTTCGAACAGCCTTGGGCGATCAGTTGCAGCACCGCCAATTCGCGGGTGCTCAGCGTTTCGTGGCTGGGCGCCGCCGGCGCGTCAGCGACTGCCGGCAACAGCGCCAACAGACTCTGGTTCAGCAAACCATGGGGGTCTTTGCCCAGTTGCTCACGCATCCAGTCCGGGTAACGTTCCAGCAGGCGCTGGAACGGCTGTAACGCACCACCGGCGGCGGCTTCAAGGGCCTTAACGACTATCGGCCGCGCCTTGGCTTCCTGGCCACTCTCCAGCAGTAAACACGCCTGCTGGGTCAGCGCCATCAGGGCAATCATCTGGCGCCCACTGTTATGCGCCTGTTGCGCCAGGTCTTCGAGGCGCTCCAATGCGGCGGCGGGCTGATGCCGAGTCGCATCCAGCGCGGCCTGTTGCAGCCCGATGTGTTGCGGCAGGTGTGGGTGAAACTCCGGGGCGGCCGCGGCGTGCTCGCCGTTGTAGGTTTGGCCCAACCGCGCCAGCCAGGCGTCAGCCAGGTCAGTGCGACCCTGGGCCAGCCACAGCTCGCATTTGATCAGGGTGATCATCGCCAGGTAGTAAATCGGCGGCACATCCCAGATATGCATCAAGCGCTCGGCTTCGGCGAGTTCGGCGAAGGCTTTCGGAAAATCGCCACGCCGTCCTTCAAAGCTGGCGATGACGCAATGCCCGATCAACACACTGATATCCCGGCAGGCGCGGGCCTCGCTCAAGCCGGCGCGTAAGCGCGCAAGGCCGGCCTCGGGCTGGTAACGCACCAGCAGCAAATAACCTTCGTAGAGCGATAACCGCGCACGCACGGCGTACAGGCGTTGGGGCGCCAGGCCCTGCAAGCGCTGCAAGCCTTGGCGCACTTCATCCAGAGAACGCAGGATTTCGCCGCGCGCTTGTAGGACACGCGCCCGATCATAGTGGGCCAACGCTTCGAAAAGCGGGTTGCCGACGCGCTGGGCCAACTCCAGGGATTCGCGGTTCAGGCCACGGGCGCGCCACAGATCAGCGTCGACGATGGCCAGGTTGGACAGGGTCGACAAACACATCAGGCGCTGGCCGTAACGCTTGTGCGGCAAGCTTTCCAACGCCTCGCTGCAATAGCGCTGGGTCAACTCGCGATCGCCTCGGCCGCGAGCGATGATCCCGCTCAGCGCCAGCCATTGCGCCAGCATCGATTTTTGCGCAGTGGCCGACGGCGCCGGCAGGAAGCGACTGAGATAGCCGGACAACTCTTCTGCCGCATCCAACTGGCAGGCCAGCCCCAACGCCCAGCTGTAGAGCACGATCAACCGCGGCGTGCTGATCAGCAGGCTATCGGGCAAGTCCATCTTCCAACGCAACAGCATGCCGACATTCTGTTCGGCGAGCAGTTGCTCCTCCGACAGGTTTTGCACCAGGTTCGCCGCCACATCCAGGTGGCCGGCGCGCAACGCCTGCTCCACCGCCTCGTCAATCAAACCCTGGGCGTTGAACCAGCGGCAGGCCCGCAGGTGCAGGCTGGCAATCGGCAACGTGGCATTGCTGGCACGGCGGGTGCGCAGCAAGTCGGAAAACAGATGGTGGTAGCGATACCAGTGGCCCTGCTCGTCCAGCGGCACCAGAAACACTTGGTGGGCCTGCAAATACCCGAGGATTTCAGCGCTGTCGTGGGCCTCGCGCACGGCGTCGCACAGCTCACTGCAGAAACGATCCTGAGGGGCGGTGTCGTACAAAAAGGCTTGCACTTCAACCGGCAGACAGTCGATGACCTCTTCCAGCAAATAATCGCGAATCAGCCCTTCGCCGCCGTGCAAGTGTTGCGGCAACACGGCCTCATCGCCGGCTTCGGAGATGGCCAGCAACCAGAAACGCAGGCCGGCCACCCAGCCCTCACTACGACGAATCAAGTTATCCAGGGCCTCGCCGCGCAGCGAGTTGCTGTGCCGGTCCAACACCGCCAGCGACTCGTCATGGGTCAGGCGCAGGTCGTGTTCGTGCAGCTCCAGCAGGTGCCGCGACAACCGCAGTCGCGCCAGATGCCAGTCCGGACGTTGGCGGCTGGTGACCATGACCAGCAGCCCATCGGGCAAATGGTTGAGGAAAAATTGCAGGCAGCGATCCAGCACCGGGCCCTGGGCCAGGTGGTAGTCATCCAGCACCAGCAATATCGGCGCGCGCGTGGACAAGTGCAGCGTCAGCTCATCGAGCAAGCCATCAAGCCACTCTTCAAAGGCAAAGGGTTGGTGACGCTGGCGCATTTTCAGCAGGCCCAGGGACTGGGCGCCGAGTTGTGGGAAGTATTGTTGTAAACCGTCGAGCAGGCGCTCGAGGAAGCGGCCGGGGTCGTTATCCCGAGGGCTCAAACCCAACCACAGGCTTTGCCAATGGGCGGGCAGGCTCTGGCAGAACTCCACCGCCAACGAACTCTTGCCGAACCCGGCCGGGGCGCTGACCAGTAACAGCCGGCCTTCCAGCCCGGCGCTCAGCCGCTCGCACAGGCGTGGGCGCAGCACATAGCCGTCAGGCAACGGAGGCCTGTAGAAGCGCGCTTCCAGCGTCGGAATCACAGCACTTGCAGGCCCTTGGATTCGGGACAGATCAGTCATCGCCGGGCTCTTGTAGAAGGCTGTTGTCGGCATTGCAGATGTCCGCAGACTAGCGGTAAAAGCGGCAGGTTTGTAGATCTTTGCAACATTTGCCTGAAAAAGAACTGCGACAAAAAATATCCCAGCCGGAGCACCACGAACAAAAGTGGGAGGGGGCTTGCTCCCGATAGCGGTGGATCAGTCGATGTATTGAGTGACTGATACAGCATTATCGGGAGCAAGCCCCCTCCCACATTGTCGAGCGAGTGCTGCTTAGCGAACACCGTCCTGGCGCAAGGCGGCCGGGGTGAAGTCACTGGTGGTGGCGGTGAAGCCGAAGTCATACGCCTGCTTCTCTTCGTTCTTCATGCCCAGTGCCAGGTAGCGGCCGGACTGCAGGTCGTAGAGGGTTTCCAGGGCGTACCACGGCACTTGTTTGTCGTAGTAGTTCTCGGCATGGGCTTCGGCGACGCGCCACAGCTGGCCACGACCGTCGTAGTGATCGATGACGGCTGCTTGCCAGGTGTCTTCGTCGATGAAGAAGTCACGTTTGGCGTAGATGTGGCGCTGGCCTTCCTTCAAGGTCGCGACCACGTGCCAGACGCGGCGCAGCTCATAGCGTGCCAGGTCCTGGTTGATGTGGCCGGCCTTGATGATGTCGACATACTTGAGTTTCGGATCGTCGATCTTGTAGCTGTTGGAGGCGATGTAGATTTCTTTTTTGCCTTCCAGCTTCCAGTCGTAGCGGTCGGGCGCGCCGTTGTACATGTCGAGGTTGTCAGAGGTACGCAGGCCATCGGCAGCGGTGCCCGGCCCGTCATAGGACACTTGCGGTGCCCGGCGTACACGGCGCTGGCCGGCGTTGTAGACCCACGCCGAACGCGGCTCTTTGACCTGGTCGAGGGTTTCGTGCACCAACAGTACACCACCGGCCAGACGCGCCGGCGCGGTCACTTGCTGCTTGAAGTAAAACAGCACGTTGCCCGGGTTTTTCGGGTCAAAGTCCTTCATCTTGTCGCGGAACACGAACTGGTCGCGGAAGTACACCAGGCTGAACGAACCATTGGTTTGCGGGGTGGCCTGGGTAACCAGACGGGTCACACTGCCGCCGCGATAACGGGTGATGTGGTTCCAGATAACCTCAACACCGCTCTTGGGAATCGGGAACGGCACAGCGGTTTCGAAGTTTTCCAGGCCGTTGCCGCCCGACACCAGGTTGGTGGTAGTGGCGTTCTTCTTGATAGCGGCAAACACATCGGCCGGCACCGTGGCGCCGCGATGCGTCGGGTAGACCGGCATCTTGAAGGTGTCCGGGTAACGCTTGAACATCGCGTACTGCCCCGGCGCCAGCTTGTCTTTGTACTGCTCGACGTTCTGCGCGGTGATGGTGAACTGCGGTTGTTCGCTGGCATACGGATTGGCCAGGAAACCACGGGCATCCACAGCGCCGGCATTGGTCGGCAGTGGCGACCATTTCGGAATGGTGCCGGCCGCGTTACCGGCCATTTCGGCGCCCATCGGTGTCAGGGTCGTGCCCAGTTTGGCCGCCTCATCCGCCGAGACTGCCGCCATGACGCTCCCCGCCATGATCGACAGCCCAAGCACACCCACATGCAACAGACTTTTAGTTATTTTCATGTTCTGGTTCTTCCTGAATTACATGCATCTGAAAAGAGTCTGCTTAGAAGTTCACGCCGGCGCTCAGAGCGATGAAATCGCGATCATCCACCGTGGTGAATTTGCCACCAAAGAAGTTGGTGTAGTTCAGGCCGACGGTGTAGGTGTTCTGGTACTCGGCATCGACACCCAGGCTGACGGCCTTACGACCCTCTTCAAAGTTGCCGCCAGGGCCTGGCGAGTAACCTTTGACGTCATGGGACCAGGCCACGTTGGGCTTGAGGTTCACACCGGCAAACACATCCGGGTATTCCCAGATCGCCCGGGCGCGGTAACCCCAGGATGTCGCCGTGGTGTAGCCGTCATTGTTGCAGTTGGTGTTCAGGCCGGACGCATTGGGCAGGCCTGCGCCGTTGGCTGTCGAATTGTTGAGTGCGTTGCAGAAACCGCCAGGCAGGGTGCCGGGACCAAAGACCGGATCACGGCCATAACGTGCCTGGTTTTTGCTCTCCAGGCCGCCCACATGGGTCACGCCGATTTCGCCCACGGTTGTCAGGCGGGTGGCGCCCATCACCTGGTCGAAGAAGTGCGTAAACGTGGTCTGGAATTGAGTCACTTCCTTGCGGTTGTAACCATGCAGGTCCTGACCCGGCGTGCCCTTGAGCACCGACGCATTGCCGAAGCCCGGAATCGGTGTGACGCCCGCATACAGAATATCGGTGGTGCTCAGCTGTACCGGCGCGTTTGGCCGATAGCTCAACTCGCCACTCCAGGCGGTGCCGGTAGGCAACGTGGTGGAGAAGCTCAAACCATAGAGGCGGATATCTTCCGGGTACTCAACGAAGTAATTCGAACTGCCCGCCACGATCAACGGACGCAATGCCGCCAATGGCCCCAGCGGACGGGTGTAGGCCGAGTTTGGCGCACCGGTTGCACTGAAGATCGGCGCACGGCTGTGGTAGTTCATGAAGTACGCGCCGAACTCAGTGTCCAGCGGCTCGAAGTTGTAGTGCATGGCCACGCCGAACTGGCCGCTGTCGCGTGCATCACGATCACCGCCACGACGCACCAGCACGCCTTCGTTGTTCACATCGACGCCAAGCGCGTTAAGGGTTGGCAACGCCGCGCCAGGAATGGTAGAACGCTTGTTCAAGACGCGCAGGTTGTTACTGCAACCATCGGCAATCACGTCCGGCTGCGAGAAGAACGTACCGCAGTTATCCACCACGGTCTGGTCCCACTCCAACTGGTAGAACGCCTCTGCGGAGAGGTTGTCGGTGAGGGTCTGGGACACGTAGAACATGTTGACCGGAATCAGGCCTTCCTTGATCTCGGCGCCCGGACGGCGGAATGCAGACACATCGATCGGGTTGATCGAGTTGATACCGCCGCCAATGAACGTACTTTCGCCCCAGCTCACGACCTGCTTGCCAAGACGCACGTTACCCGGCTGATCGGCGATGGTGTAGTTGTGGTAGACGAAGGCATCGAGAATCTGCCCGCCAGAGGACTTGGCGCCCTCTTTACGGTTGTCGTTGCTGACGTTCTTGAAGTCCAGGTCTTCGTTTTGCAGCGCGAAGTCATACCAGTACTTGCCACGCACAAAGATGCCGGTGTCGCCATATTTCAACTCAAGGTCATGGATACCCTTGAAGATCTTCGAGAAGGAGTCGCCCTTGTTGAAGTTCAGGTGACCGTCATCGGAGGTTTGCGATAACCCCCTGCCACCGTTGTTGGCACCGATCAGGTCTTTATTGCGACCGGCAGTCGACCAGCTCGCCCCTACCGACAGGGATGAGTCAAAGCTACCTTCGATTTCACCGATGTTGAAACTGACGCCGAATGCGGGCCCGGCGAGCGTAGAAGCGAGACTGACGGCCAGGGGCAGTCTTGCCCGGCGCCAGAACTGGTTTACTGAGGTCATCGACGCTACTCCATGTGCATTATTGTTATGGCAGTGAGTCTGTCTTCTGGATGCTTGTAACGGCCGGAATACAACGATTCCAATGCCAAATTGCAACCGCGCCCCAATGGCCCGATGCACAACATCCTTGAAAAACTCTGGAAGGGACTATAGCCAGCGGGGGGTATTGCTTGATCCCTCTAAAGTGTGATTTGCATCACCAACCCGTCTGCCACAACCCTTTCGCCACGCCGACGAAGGCCGGCGAGGCAAGGATGGCTGAAAATTGGCAAATCACAAGTGGAGGCGCGAGATAGAGCATTGCCGCGCCCGACCGGGCGCGGCGAGAGGCGTCAGAGGGTGGACAGGAACGTGCTGTTGTTGGCCTGCCATTCAATGATGTCGATGCGGATACGTTTTTTGTCGAGTTTTCCGACACTGGTCTTGGGAATTTCAGTAACAACGGCGATCTGGCTAGGAATGGCCCACTTGCTCAAGTGGCCCAGTTCAACGAAAGGCTTGAGGTGTTCCTTGAGCTCGCGGGCACCTATCACATGGCCATCACGCACCACCAGCAAGGCAAACGGGCGCTCGCCCCACTGCGGGTCGGCGATGCCCACCACCGCTACTTCGCGTACCGCCGGGTGACGGCTGACCAGATCCTCGAGGGCCAGGGACGAGATCCACTCGCCGCCGGTCTTGATCACGTCCTTGATGCGGTCGCGAATATCGATCACGCCAAACGCGTCCAGGGTGGCCACGTCGCCGGTGTGCATCCAGCCGCCTTCCCACAGCTCGGCACCCTTTTGCGGCTCGTTGTAATAGCCTTCGGTCAGCCAGGGCGCACGCAACACCAATTCGCCCTGGGACTCGCCGTCGGCGGGCAGGAAGTTGCCGTCGCCGTCGATGATTGCCGCCTCCACCAACGGCCCGGGCACGCCGGCCTTGATGCGGTAGGTGGTGCGTTCGTCTTCACTGCCGGCCATCAACTCTTCGTTGAGATGGGCGCAGGACACCAATGGCCCGGTTTCGGACATGCCGTACGCGGCGGTCAATTGAATGCCACGCGCTTTGGACGCTTCATACAGCGTGCGATTGAGCGCGCTGCCGCCGATGACGATTTTCCAGCCGCCAAAGTCCACGTCCTGGGCAGCCTTGGCGTTGAGCACCATTTGCAGGATGGTCGGCACGCAGTGGGAAAAGGTGACCTTTTCCTTGCGCCACAACTCCACCAGGTATTCCGGGTCGTAGCGGCCGGGGTACACCTGCTTCAAGCCGAGCATGGTTGCCACATACGGCAAGCCCCAGGCGTGGACGTGGAACATCGGTGTGATCGGCATGTACACGTCGTTGGTGCCCAGCAGGCGCACGCTGTCGACACTGCCCATGATGGTCGCCACGCCCATGGTGTGCAGCACCAACTGGCGGTGGGTGAAGTACACACCCTTGGGGTTGCCGGTGGTGCCGGTGGTGTAGAAGGTGGTGGCGACCGAATTTTCGTCGAAGTCCTGGAAGTCGTAGTGGGGGCTCGCGGCTGCCAGCAGGGTTTCGTACTCGCCGACCAGATTGGGCAGCTCGGCGGTTTTGGATTCGCCGTCGGTGAGCAGCAGCGTCTTGTCGACCGTGGTCAACTGCCCGGCAATGGCCTGGTAGAGGCCCACAAACTCACTGTTGACCAGCACAAAGCGGTCTTCGGCGTGGTTCATGGTGTAGAGGATCTGTTCCGGCGACAGCCGCACATTGATCGTGTGGATCACCGCACCGATCATCGGGATGGCGAACATGCACTCCAGGTAACGGTGGCTGTCCCAGTCCATCACCGCAACGGTGTCACCGGCCTTGACCCCGGCTTCGGTCAACACATTGGCCAAGCGGGCCACGCGTTCAATCAAGGTTGGGTAGGTGTAGCGCAGTTTGTCGCGGTAGATGATTTCCCGGGTCTTCTCATAGCGCGCCCCGGACATCAACAGGCGCTTGATCAACAGCGGGTATTGGTAAGCGCCTTCGGCGGGCGGGATAACACGGGTCTGCAACATACGAATCCCTTATCTGACTGCACGGTCTTGGCTTGAAGACCTGCACTTTAGAGCGCTTGTGTTTCAGCTAAATCAGCCAAAGGAATGATTTGCAGCGCTCAATGAATGCTAGCTTTGCGCCATTAGTGGAGCATTGCTGAGATGAAATGTGGGCACTATCGGGGGATAACTATCTGCAAGCCTTATGGTTGTCACCGGGCTACGGAGTACATATCCGTTATAAGCGTCATGGCAGCTATGGGTTTCGCCCTTACGGCGACTCACTTTGGAAAAGCCCCAAAGTAAGCAAAGGACTCTTGCCCCACCACTCGGCACCTCGCCCAGGCTCGGTGTGCCCTCACGCAGGCTTTGGACCGTGGGCCGCCGCCATGGGCCATCCTTGGCCCAACGCGGCTAACCCGGCGTCCTGCCGGGTTACCCACGCTCCAAAGCCTGCGTTCGGCCAGCGTGGTTAACGGGGCGCCTAAGATCAACAGCAGATCAAGATCAAAAGCAGAGCACGGCGGCCTTACAGCCGAGCTGATCTTGGAAACTGAACTCGGATAAATGTGGGAAGGGGCTCGCTCCCGATAGCAGTGTGTCAGTTGATGCATCTGGTGACTGACCCGCCGCATTCGCGAGCAAGCCCGCTCCCACATTTTGACCTCGGTGCATCAGGTAGAGGGTGTGCTGCTCTTCAGGCTGTACACCGTCAATGTGGGAGCTGGCTTGTCGGACCGCCGAACCGCTGCGATAGCATCAACTGGATATGCCTGATGTACCGATGTGTCTGCATCGCAGCGGTTCGGCGGTCCGACAAGCCAGCTCCCACAGAAAAGCAGTTCTGCTTCTGATCTGCCTCTGCTGTGTTTTGCCCTGCTTTCGCTTCTACCACTCAGGTCGGCTGTCAGGCCGCCGTGCTCTGCTTTTGACTTTGATCTGCTGTTGATCTTGATCTGACAGGCCCCGTTAACCACGCTGGCCTCACGCAGGCTTGAATCCGTGGGTAACCCGGCAGGACGCCGGGTTAGCCGCACTGGGCCAAGGATGGCCCATTGCGGCGGCCCACGGATTCAAGCCTGCGTGAGGGCATGCCGAGCCTGGGCGAGGCACCGAGTGGTGGGGCAAAGCGTTTTTTGGTTACTTTTTTAGGCGTTTGTAAAAAAGTGACCCGCCGTAAGGGCGGAACCCTAAGCAGCCGTTACCGCAGCAACGGATATGTACCCCATCTACCGAAAACCAAGCCCCCCAAAAAAACCAACCCCACCTCATTTCATGCTGGTAAACGCAAGCTTCACACCAATAGCAATCAACACCGCCCCCATGGTCCGATCAAACCAGTGCCCCATGCGCGCAAACCCAGCCCGCACGCGCTGCTGGCTGAACAACATGGCCACCAGACAAAACCACACCGCCGTCGCCACGGCCAGGTACACCCCATAACCGGCCTGAATCGCCAGCGGCGTATGCGGATTAATCACCACCGTAAACAGCGACAGAAAGAACAACGTGGCCTTAGGGTTCAAGCCATTGGTCACAAACCCTGCAGTAAACGCCCCACGCGCGGTGCGTTCACCCACTTCACGGTGCAACTCGCCCTCGGCCACGGGCTTGGCCGGTTGCGCGCGCAACGCCTTGAAGCCGATGTACAGCAGGTAAGCCGCCGCCGCCCATTTCAACGCGTTGAACAGCACGATCGACTGCGACACGATCAAGCCAATCCCGAGCAGTGAGTAACCCACGTGAAGGAAAATCGCCGAACCAACACCCAGCGCGGTCCAGGTTCCGGCGCGACGGCCATGGGTCACACTCTCGCGCACCACCACGGCGAAATCCGGACCGGGACTGGCCACCGCTAACAAGTGAATCAAGGCTACGGTCAAAAACTCGGCGGCGTACATACTCACTCCAGTAAGAAACTGATTATTTCATCTGATAGGCTCGGGAGATTACGCCTTCGAACCCTGTCGCAAAAGGTACAGTTGATGACGAACAATCGCCGCGCCGTCTTCCTTGATCACCCGTCCCTGGACCTTGGGGACCTGGACCTCAGCGAATTGCGCAACAGCTTCAGCGACCTGCAGTTGTACGCACATACCACGCCACAAAACGTGGTCGAGCGCCTGCAAGGTGCACAAGTGGCGATCAGTAACAAGATCGCCCTCAACACCGAAACCCTGGAGGCCTGCCCCGAGCTCAAGTTGATCCTTGTATCGGCTACCGGCACCAACAATGTCGACCTCGCCGCCGCCCGCGCCCACGGCATTACCGTGAGCAACTGCCAGGGCTACGGCACACCGTCGGTGGCACAGCACACGATCATGCTGTTGCTTAACCTGGCGACACGCTTGAACGACTACCAACGGGACGTTGCCGCAGGCAAGTGGCAAGAGGCCAAGCAGTTCTGCCTGTTGGACTACCCGATTGTCGAGCTGGAGGGCAAAACCCTTGGCCTGCTCGGCCATGGCGAATTGGGCAGTGCCGTGGCGCGCCTGGCCGAGGCCTTTGGCATGCGCGTGGTGCTGGGCGCAATTCCCGGGCGCCCTGCCCGCGCCGACCGCATGCCATTGGATGAATTGCTCACGCAGGTCGACGCGCTCACGCTGCACTGCCCGCTCAATGAACACACCCGCGACTTTATCGGTGCCCGCGAACTGGCGCTGCTCAAGCCCGGCGCGTTTATCGTCAATACGGCGCGCGGCGGCTTGATCAACGAACAGGCGCTGGCGGACGCTTTGCGCAGTGGCCATCTGGGCGGCGCGGCGACCGACGTCCTCAGCGTGGAGCCTCCGGTGCAGGGCAACCCGCTGCTGGCTGGCGACATTCCTCGGCTGATCGTCACCCCCCACAACGCCTGGGGCAGTCGCGAAGCGCGGCAACGAATCGTCGGCCAATTGGCCGAAAACGCCCGAGGCTTTTTCAGCGGTGCCCCGCTGCGTGTCGTCAGTTGATAAACTGCGCCCCTTTTCAAGGAGCAGACCATGGATCCGCGCAGTGAAGTACTGCTTCGTCAGGCCGAACTTTTTCAAGGCAACCTGCTGCTGGTCGGGTTGCCCGCCGACGATTTGCTCGGCCGCCTACCCAATGCCCACGGCTGGTGCTGGCATGCCGGTGACCAGGCCGCGCTCGACGCACGCTTCCCCGAGCGCAGCCAGTTCGGCGTGAACGTGCCGGAGCGCGCGTTTGATGCGGCGGTGATTTTCCTGCCCAAGTCCAAGGACCTCACCGACTACCTGCTCAACGCCGTGGCCGCGCGCCTGCCCGGTGCCGAGCTGTTTCTGGTCGGGGAGAAAAAAGGCGGCATCGAAAGCGCCGCCAAACAGATGAGCCCTTTCGGCAAACCCCGCAAGCTCGATAACGCGCGGCATTGCCAGCTGTGGCAAGTCACCGTGGCCAACGCCCCGCAAGCGGTCGAGCTGGAAAGCCTGGCACAGGTCTTCGATGTGCCGCTGGCCGAAGGGCCGCTCAAGGTGGTGAGCCTGCCGGGCGTGTTCAGCCACGGGCGCCTGGATCGCGGCACCGAGCTGTTGCTTGAGCATCTGGACAAACTGCCCAGCGGGCATTTGCTGGACTTCGGTTGCGGCGCGGGCGTGCTGGGGGCGGCGGTCAAACGTCGCTACCCGCATAACACCGTAACGCTGCTGGACGTGGATGCGTTCGCCGCTGCCAGCAGTCGCCTGACCCTGGCAGCCAATGGTCTGGAAGCCGAGGTGTTGACCGGTGACGGCATCGACGCCGCACCGATGGGTTTGAACGCGATTTTGAGCAACCCGCCGTTCCATGTCGGGGTGCACACGGATTATTTCGCCACGGAAAACTTGCTGCGAAAAGCCGCGAAACACCTGGCAAAAGGCGGCGAACTTCGCTTGGTTGCCAACAGCTTCCTCAAGTACCAACCGCTGATCGAAGAGCACCTGGGCATCTGCGCGATCAAGGCCGAAGGCAATGGTTTCCGCATTTACCGTGCCAAACGCGGCTGATGGTTTTTTGAAAAAGAAGGCTTGCCGAATGGGTTTTGCCTAGGCAGAATCCGCTCCGTCCTAGGGGAGTAGTCTCCCACGAGCGCCACGCTCGTCCGGCATACGTCAACATACTTGGTCAACAGACCATGGCGTATGCGACCCAGGAGTCCGCACAGACGGACCGGGGTTTGACAAGACCTATGACACGCACACCTTACCCGGGGCGGGAAGGCTGTACGTGTCATAGCCGTGTCGACCCGCCCCTGGAAACCTACCTGATGCTGGATTCATTACTCGTTCCTACCGCAATCGTTGCCTTGGCCGAAATCGGCGACAAGACGCAGCTGCTCGCCCTCATCCTGGCCGCACGCTTTCGCAAACCCTGGCCGATCATCGCCGGCATCGTCGCCGCAACCCTGGCCAACCATGCCGCCGCCGGTGCCGTGGGGGCCTGGTTCGGCAGTTTCTTCTCGGATGCGGTGTTGCACTGGATCCTCGCGGCGAGTTTCTGCGCCACGGCGCTGTGGACCCTGGTGCCGGACAAACTCGACGATGACGAAGCCAGTACCACACGCAAGTTCGGGCCGTTCCTGACCACGCTGATTGCGTTCTTCCTTGCGGAAATCGGTGACAAGACGCAGATCGCCACGGTGATGCTGGCGGCGCAGTATCCGGAGTTGTGGCTGGTGATTATCGGCACCACCCTGGGCATGCTGATTGCGAACGTGCCGGTGGTCTTGGCGGGGAATTTCGCGGCGGAGAAGCTGCCGCTGACCTTGATTCGTCGACTCGCGGCGACGGCGTTTTTCGTCCTGGCGGTGGTGGCGGTTTACAAGGCCATGCAAAGCAGCGGCTGGTTGTAAACCCAATCAAATGTGGGAGCGGGCTTGCTCGCGAAGGCGGCGGTCCAGTCAAAGATTTACCGACTGATACTGCGCATTCGCGAGCAAGCCCGCTCCCACATTTAGATCTTCACAAGCCTTGAAATATCAGGACTTTTTAGCCTGTTGATAGAGCGGCATCACCTTCGGAATCGCCGCCTGCAACGAGGCGATCCGACTGTCGGAAGCCGGGTGCGTGCTCATGAACTCCGGCGGCGCGCCTTCCGAAGCCTTGGCCATCTTGTTCCACAACGTGATGGCTGCGTTCGGGTTGTAGCCCGCCCGGGCCGATAGCTCCAGCCCGATCAGGTCGGCTTCGTTTTCGTTGGCGCGGCTGTTCGGCAAAGTCATGCCGTAGTTGGCAACCGTGTCGGCTAAAGCCAGGCTGTCCTGACCCAACCCGAACAAGGCACCGGCGCCCTGCTTGGCCATCTGGATGCCATAGGCCTTGGACATGGCTTCACGCCCGTGTTCGCGCAACGCGTGGGCGATTTCATGGCCCATCACCGCAGCCAACTCGTCATCAGTAAGCTTGAGGTTGTCGATCAACGCGCTGTACACAAATATCTTGCCGCCAGGCCCGCAGTTGGCGTTCATCTCATCGCTTTTGATCAGGTTCACTTCCCACTTCCACTGCGCCGCATCCGGGCGGAAGGTCGGTGCCTGGGCGATCAGACGATTGGCAATCGCCTGCACGCGCTTGGCGTTGGCACTGGTCTTGTCCAGCATGCCTTTGCCACTCGCCTCTCCCAGCGTCTGCTGATAGGACTGGGCATACATCTGGTCGACTTCCTGGCTCGACAGCATGCTGAACATGTACTGCTTGCGCTCTACCCCGACGGCACCGCCGTTAGTGGTGTTAACCGACTGGCAACCAGCCAGCAGCATCGCTGCACTGAGTACGCTTACCGCCAATGACTTCTTCATGAACACTCTCCCTGGAAACCTGGCGCGTATCGTAGGCGGTCGTATGTATCTGCGCCAGATACACACGACGTGTAACCACCAACTTTCAGATACATCCCACACGCCCACCACGGCAGCAAGCCAAGTCGTTCAAGGTTATGAGGTTCACGGTAGTGTTGCACCCGCCTTTGCGACCAAGGCTTAAGCCGGCGTCAGGCACTCGGGCCCATTCAACTTCGGATCATTCACCATGTTGGCCAGGACCCGCTCGCGCAATGCGACCGGCTCACTGGCCAGCAGGCCTTGCAACACATGCAACGGGGTCTCTGGATTCAACCAGGCGTCCTGCCCCGCCGCGTCGAGAATCAACGGCCGCCGCTGACTCTGTGCGGCCTGGGTCACCACTGCCGTGCTCAACCACACCTGTTCCTGCACCGGATACGCCTCCCAGATCGCCGCAAAAAACAGCGTCGAGCCTTCACCCGGCGTCAGCCAGTAAGGACGTTTGCGCTGGGTACCACGCCATTCGTAAAAACCATTCGCCGGCAGCAGGCAACGGCGCTGGCGAAAGGCTTCGCGAAACATCGGTTGCTCCGCCAGGGTTTCGGCGCGGGCATGGGCCGGGGTGCGCGAAAGGTCGGTCAGCCACGGCGGCGTCAGCCCCCAGCGGGCACGCGCCAGGGTGCGCTGGCCTTCGCTCAGGCGCTGGATCAGCACCGAATCATTCGGGGAGATATTCCACTGGGCCTTTTGATCGGCGGGGAATCCCGGTAAGGCAGCGAAGGCAGGGTTCCAGCGAAACAGGGCATAACGTCCACACATGGGGTAACACGACTCTTGGGTAAACCGACCGACAGCCTAACAGACCAATACGTCGGGGAAGCTGTCGGGTTCATCGCCGGGCAAGGGTTGCGCACCGATGTAAGCGGTAATCAGCTCGCGGGCGCAGGCGGCCTGGTCGTTATCCACTTCCAGACCCAGCAGGCCAAAAATCGGCAGTTCGCCGGTACCGCCGAGCAAATGGCGGCCCACCAGGTGCGCCTCGATGCCCTCGCTGGCGAGCATTTGTTGCAGCAGCTCGCCTTCCATCAGGTTTTCCGGCTCATAAATTCGCTGCATGGGCGTACCTGTTATTCGTTTTCGCTGCGCACGTTCAGCATCCACTCGTCACCGTGCACCTGGAGCTCGAACGTAATCGGCCGGCAGCACACAGGGCAGTCTTCTATATATTCCTGATCGCCCGCCGACAGGTCCAGCAACGCTGTGACCACCTCTCCACAATAAGGACATTCGTACGACTCCTCTTCCATCGCGGTCTCCCAGGTGACTTGTGCGTATAATCGCCGGTCTATTTACAGGGCTATTCACGGCAGAGCCAATATTGCGGCCGCACCCTGATATTTCCTTTACTAACACTAGCCGTTTCTAACAAGAGAGCATGATGGGCGAATTCGATACCATCCGACCTTACAACGACAGCGAAGTCCCGGCAGTGCTGGCACGCCTGTTCAGTGACAAGGCCTTTCTGGACATCCTGACCCACTTCCGCTTCCCGCGCTTTGCCGGCGCCCTGGGCTGGCTGCTAAAGCCGATGATCGCCCGCAAACTGCGCCGTGAGTTCGCCGGCGTCACCACCGTGGCCACCCTGCAGGACAAAGTCGAATATTACGTCGATCACACCATTGATCGCGCGACCGACGGCGTAACCTACACCGGTGTGGAGCAACTCAAGTCCGGCACTGCTTACCTATTTTTGGCCAACCACCGCGATATCGTGATGGACCCGGCCTTCGTCAACTATGCCGTATACCACGCCGGCCTGCCGACGCCACGCATCGCCATCGGCGACAACCTGCTGCAAAAGCCGTTTGTCAGCGACCTGATGCGCCTGAACAAGAGTTTTATCGTGCACCGCTCGATCACCGGGCGAAAGGAAAAGATGGCGGCCTACCAACTGCTGTCGGCTTACATCAACCATTCGATCCGCAACGACTGCCAGTCGATCTGGATCGCCCAGGCCGAAGGCCGTGCCAAGGATGGGGATGATCGTACCGAGTCGGCGATCCTCAAGATGTTCCACGTGAGCCGCAAAGACGAGCCGTTTGCCGAGGTGATCCAGTCGTTGAACCTGACGCCGGTATCCATCAGCTATGAATACGACCCGTGTGACAGCGCCAAGGCGCGCGAGCTGTATATCCGCGCCACCACCGGCACCTACTGCAAGGCGCCGGGCGAAGATGACGTGAGCATTGCCCTCGGCATCACCGGCTACAAGGGCCGCGTGCACGTAAACTTTGCACCGCCAATCACCGAACGCTTTGAAGACACCAAGCTGCTGGCCGTGGAAATGGACCGGCAGATTCTCGGCGGTTATCGCTTGTTCCCGGTGCATTACCTGGCGTACGCACAGTGGAGCGAGGCTGACCCGCAATTGCAGGTGCCAACCGCGGCCGAGGTATTCCCGGCCGATGAATTGGCGAAGGCGAAAGCGGAATGGGAGCGACGCTTGAATGAATGCCCGGCTGAACACCGGCCGTTTCTGGTGGAGCAATATGCAACGCCGGTGCGCAATCAGTACCGGGTAAAGGCCGGGATTCCACTGTAAACACCTTTGCTTGTACGGTGTTCTTAGAGGTGGGTGCTGAGCCAGGATACGGCCAGCGCCAGGCCCAGGCAGGCGAACCCGACACGGTAAGCCAGACGATGCGCCCGTTCGGTGCGCACATCCAGAAACAACATTGGCTGGTCGATCGCGCGACCTTCGCTTTTTGCGGTCAGGTCGGCCAGTGCGCGCTGCTCACGCAAGCGGGTAATGAACAGCAGCGCTGCACCCGGGCAGGCCACCAATAAAGCCACAGCATTGATCAGTAGTGCGGGCAGCGCCATCACAAACCTCGGTCGACCAGTGTCTTGGTATCTATTCAGATACAAACCTGAACGATAGTGGCCTCCTGCCCAAGAAACGCTCCGTCCCCCATGTAGCCTTAATGTATCCAGTAATTTACAGCGTCACCTGAACGTCACCTTAACAAGCCACTCTGTTGCCCTTCGACGCTTAGGAGCTTGTCATGCTGCACGCGCAAAACCAGGATCGGCTGTACCTGATCGCCCCAAACGAAGAGCAAGAAGCCCTGGTCGGCGGGTTGGCATTCAATGTCCAGGATCGCCACTGGCTAGTGTATTGCGCCCTCGGCGGGCACCAGCACGCCGACCTGCCGGAACTGGATCTGCTGACTGGCGTCAGTGTGTTGGACTTTTATGTCGAAACGGCTGCATGAAAGCGACAGGCGTAAAAAAACCGGGCTCATCGCTGAGCCCGGTTTTTTGTGAGGCGCTTGTCGGCGGTTACTGCGAGCTGAGCAATTGGCCGATGCTTGGGTCTTTAAACAAACGCGTCAACGCGTCGCTCAGCACGTCACTGACCAGCTTGGTGTTGGTTTCCTGGTTCGGCGACATCCCGAAGCGCTGATTCAGGGAAGCACCGTAGCGGCCACTGTAGCGACGTGTACCGGCACTGACGTCAGATTTGAACGTCGCGCCGATGGAGGCCTCAGTGACATACAGGCCTTCTTTAGGCGACTGGTATTTCAACTCCGCCAAGGTGATGGTCAACTGAGGCGCGCCCGGCGAGTTGGCCGGGGTAAAGCCCAGCAGGCGCACGGCGGCTTCCGCCTGGGCTTGCAGCTTGGGCAGCACGTCCTGGCCGGTGACCGAAATAAGCGCAGTCTCCGGGTACAGGCCGCCACGGGAGCCCAGGGTAGGCGACGGACGACCATCCACGACACGCACCGATACCGGCTGGCCATGGCCTACAGGAGCCAGCTGCGCAGTGACTTTAGGTTGCGGGCTGAGTTGTTGCGGGCTGTTGGCGCAGCCAACCAGGGTCAAACTGGTCACAGTGATCAAACCGAACAACAGGCGTTGCAACATACTCATTTCTCCAGGACTAGGTGCAAACAGGCGGCCAGTATAACGGTGCACGTAGGTCACTCACCAGCCATCCTGAACGGCAGCTGAAGGCTTGCCGAAATTACAATTTCACATAATTTCGTCACTCCACTGTCATGGCACACTGGCAACCTTCAAGCATGTAACGTAACAGGTACAAAGCCATGCGCCTTCTCAAATCATTGTTCATGACACACCGCCGTCATCGCCACTATGCCTTGCTCGATGCCCACGGGCATTGCCTGGCGTTCAAGCAGTGCAGCCTGCCGCCTGTCGGCGAAGGCTGGGTGGAAGTTTCGGAGACGCATCTGGGCTGGATGCACCGCCCACTGCCGACGAACGCGCGGGTCAGCCCGCCAGTTATGCACGCACAATCCCATCACGCGTTGGCCTCCTGACCGAGACACTAATAAAAGTCATAAAACACGCCCATTTCCTTGGCGTTCTTCGCTACAATCTCCCCCCGATTATAAGGACGTCTCCTGATCGGGCCTCGCAGCATCGTTAATGCCTCGGTATTAACCCCCAAATTGCCCACAGAGAGCCGCCCACACAGATCGAGTGAAGCTGGCGCGCTTGCTGTTTTCTTTGCAAACCACCCCTCTTTGCCGAATCTGCCAGAGCTGCCATTGCGCTCGGCCACTTGAGTTGTTTGCCCGTTTTGCCGCGTATCGGCAGAGGTTTGCGGGCCAGGTGCCAGGCTGAGGCAGCCCTTTTTTGAGGTTCACGTCTTCAAAAGAGCGTGAAAAAAACGGGTTTTCACAACTTCACAAGAGTGTGGCGAGCAAATGAATAGTTTGGCGTTTGTACAAGCACCATCAGCGTCTGGAACAGCCCAACCACACAGGACCGAGTACTCCTCAAACACCGGAGCTTGAGCCTGTCCGCTACGGATTGGTTGCACAAATCGCACGCGTTGACCATAAGTCGAATTGCCACAGGCGCCCATGAATGCGTTCATAGGCAGATTAGCCCGGCAGGAAGCGTGCGCTGAAGATGCAAAGAATTGCGAATCGGACATGGCGATCCTGGCCATGGGTAACCTGGGGCAACACGTGAACCGCCCCGTCACTCCTGGCAGCCATGCCGTCAATTTGGTGCTGCAGATTTTGGAGACGCGTTAAATGGCGCATAACGAAGCAGTCGACGTAGTACTGGTAGGGGCCGGCATCATGAGTGCCACCCTGGCCGTATTGCTCAAAGAGCTCGACCCCGGCCTCAAGCTGGAAGTCGTTGAGCTGATGGATTCGGGTGCCGCGGAGAGTTCCAACCCGTGGAACAACGCCGGTACCGGCCACGCCGGGCTGTGTGAGCTGAACTACACGCCGCAGGCAACCGACGGCTCTATCGATATCAAGAAAGCCGTGCACATCAACACCCAGTTCGAGGTGTCGAAGCAGTTCTGGGCGTACCTGACCAAAAAGGGCACCTTTGGCTCGTCCAAATCCTTTATCAGCCCAGTGCCGCACCTGAGCTTCGTGCAGGGTGAAAAAGGCGTGTCCTTCCTCAAGAAGCGCTTTGAAACCCTCAGCCAGCACCATGCGTTCTCGGACATGCACTACACCGAAGACCGCAATGAGATGGCCGAGTGGATGCCTTTGATGATGCCGGGCCGCCCGCTCGACGAAAAAATCGCTGCCACCCGCGTCATGAATGGCACCGACGTCAACTTCGGCGCCCTGACCAACCAGTTGCTCAGCCACCTGACCAGCTCGGCCGACGCCCAGGTCAAGTACTGCAAGCGCGTTACCGGCCTCAAGCGCAATGGCGCGGGCTGGACCGTCAGCATCAAGGACGTCAACAGCGGCAACAGCCGTGAAGTGGACGCCAAGTTTGTGTTCCTCGGCGCCGGCGGCGCAGCCCTGCCGCTGCTGCAAGCCTCGGGCATCGAAGAAAGCAAAGGCTTCGGGGGTTTCCCGGTCAGCGGTCAGTGGCTGCGTTGCGACAACCCGGACGTGGTCAAGCACCACCAGGCCAAGGTCTACAGCCAGGCCGCCGTGGGTTCGCCACCGATGTCCGTGCCGCACCTGGACACCCGCGTGGTCGATGGCAAGAAATCCCTGCTGTTCGGACCCTACGCCGGCTTCACCACCAAGTTCCTCAAGCACGGCTCGTTCCTTGACCTGCCAATGTCGGTTCGCGCCGGCAACATCGGCCCAATGCTGGCCGTGGCCCGGGATAACATGGACCTGACCAAGTACCTGGTCAGCGAAGTCATGCAGTCCATGGAGCAACGCCTGGAATCCTTGCGCCGTTTCTACCCTGAGGCGAAAGCCGAAGACTGGCGCCTGGAAGTGGCCGGCCAACGGGTGCAGATCATCAAGAAAGACCCGAAAAAAGGCGGCGTGCTGCAATTCGGCACCGAGCTGGTCGCCGCGAAAGACGGTTCGCTGGCAGCCCTGCTGGGCGCGTCCCCAGGTGCTTCGGTGACGGTCTCGATCATGCTCGACCTGATCGAGCGCTGCTTCCCGGCCAAGGCTGCCGGTGAGTGGGCGGCCAAGCTGCACGAGATTTTCCCAGCGCGGGAAAAAGTGCTGGAGACGGACGCCGAGCTGTATCGCAAGATCAACACGCAAAACAACATCAGCCTGGAACTGGTTGAGCAAAGCAATGAGGCTGAAAGCTACGCTTGAGGCTTTAACGCCATAAAAAACGCCCCGCTCTCTGCATGAGAACGGGGCGTTTTTTTATGTCTCGGATAATCAGCCGCGAGCGTTGTCGATCAGCTCGATGTACTCGGCGCCGTGACGCTGATCCTTGATCAGGTCAACGAAGGTCTGGCCGTGCTCATCCTTGCCGTCGAGGTCCAGGCCTGCTTCCTTGAAAAAGCCCAGGAACCGCTCGAAGTCGTCGATACGCAGGCCACGGTAGGCCTTGATCAGTTTATGCAGGGACGGTGAAGTCGCATCGACCGGCTCGAAGTCCAAGAACAACTTGATCTGATCGTCCCCGATCTCGTCACCAATCACCTGTTTTTTATCTTTACGCATTACCGACTCCAGCCTGCAGACATTACACGGGAGAGGAAGTCTACCTTCCAGACACCCCCTTCGAAAACAACCAAGCACACCTGTGGGAGCTGGCTTGCCTGCGATAGTGTTGCATCAGTGACAGTTGGGCCAACTGGCTCACCGCTATCGCAGGCAAGCCAGCTCCCACATTGATTGCATTCACATGACTGAACGCGTGTCGGCTGAATCATTTAGCGCGAACAGCGCCGGTGTGCAGGTCCGCCCAGATATGCCCGTTGGCATAACTGAGGAACTGCACGTACACCGTGTCATTGCGCAGCAAGTCGACAATCACCCGGTACTGCGCCATCGGGTATGACAACGTCAGGGTTTTGCTGGTGTTATCGAACACTGGCTTTTTCAGGCTTTTGCTTTCGGCGTCAAAATTGAGCACCACCTGGCTGATGGTCGCGCCTTTGTTCAAGGACTTACCCTTGAGGCGGATCATCAACGGCGAGGTCACCGGGATGGGTTGCTGGGTGGATTGCCGCTGGTTACCCACCACCACTGCGTACTCGGTGACTTGCAGCAGTTGCTGCTGGTCGGGGGTGTCGGCGCGCAGGGTGAGGTCATCCGGCGGCAGGAACTGGCTGTGCAGCGGCGCGGGCGCCGCCGCCAGTGGCAGGCTGAGGGTCAACGCCAGGGCGGCGCAGGTGCGTATCAACAGGCTCATGGGCCGCTCCGTGGGAGATGGCCGAGCACTGTAGCTCAATCGAACTGGGCAAGCATCCAGCGTTGATACGCGGCGACACCGGCATCGCCTTCGCGGGGCGCCCAGTCAGCCGCCTCGCCCTCACCCAGCGCTCGATACGGCCCGGCCTTGCATTCGAACATCACCGTATCGGGTGCCAGCACCACCAAGCCATGGAAGACGCCCGGTGGCAGGTCAACACCCGCACATTCGCCGCCCGCCTGTAGCAGGCGCTTGGCGATCACCTCGCCGGTATCACTGAACACCAACAGGCCCAGGCAGCCCTTGAGCACCAGCAGGGTTTCCGCCTTGTCTGCGCTCAGGTGCCGATGAGGCGGCACATAAGTGTCAGGTTGCAAGCCGACGGCCAGGCGATGGCACGGCTCTTCCATCTGATGGAAGTTGTGGTGGTGCCGAGCACGGGGGCTGGCGGCCGCTTTCTCGGCCAATTCGGTGAATAGCGTTTGATCAAGAAAGCGGACCACGGATTACATCCCTTTAACGGCGAAGATCCCATTGGCGTTACGCCAGTAGCCTTTGTAGTCCATGCCGTAACCGAAAATGTAGCGGTCGATGCACGGCAGGCCGACGTAATCGGCTTTCAGGTCCGGGCGGGCCTTACGGTCGTGGTCTTTGTCGATCAGCACGGCAGTGTGCACTTTGCGTGCGCCGGCGTGTTTGCAGAAGTCGATGATTGCACCCAGGGTATGACCTTCATCGAGGATGTCGTCGATGATCAGCACGTCGCGATCAATGAACGAGACTTCCGGCTTAGCTTTCCAGAACAGGTCGCCGCCGGTGGTTTCGTTGCGATAACGGGTAGCGTGCAGGTAGGAAGCTTCCAGCGGAAATTGCAGGTGGGTGAGCAATTTACCGGCGAAGATCAGGCCGCCGTTCATCACACAGAACACCACCGGGTTGGTCTCGGCCATTTCGCGGGTGATGTGTGCGCCAACCTTGGCGATCGCTTCTTCGACTTGCGCTTCGGTGTACAGGCAGTCAGCCTCGCGCATGATTTGACGGATATGCTCGAGATCAGCGGACATGGCGCTCTCCAAGGGGGTGCTGTGGCAAGAAAAGCGGGCAAAGGTACGCATGTGAGGCGCAACGTTCAAGCCTTAATGGACTAACGTACTAGATGTCTATAGGACAACACCCTCGGATAGATTAATCTAGGCCGGTTTTTTTGCCCGCCGCCGGAGCCTTTCCCATGCCCACTCGCGAGATCCGCCACCCGCTGATCCGACACAAACTCGGCCTTATGCGCCGCGCCGACATTAGCACGAAGAACTTCCGTGAGCTTGCTCAGGAAGTCGGAGCGCTGCTCACTTACGAAGCGACCAAAGATTTGCCTCTGGAAACCTACGAGATCCCCGGTTGGGCCGGTCCCGTCCAGGTCGAGAAAATCGCCGGTAAGAAAATCACCGTAGTGCCGATCCTGCGCGCCGGTATCGGCATGCTCGAAGGCGTACTCAGCCTGATCCCGGGCGCCAAAGTCAGCGCCGTTGGCGTGGCTCGCAACGAAGAAACGTTGCAGGCCCACACCTACCTGGAAAAACTCGTACCGGAAATCAACGAGCGCCTGGCGATGATCATCGACCCGATGCTCGCCACCGGCAGTTCCATGGTTGCCACCATCGACTTGCTGAAAAAAGCCGGTTGCAAGGACATCCGCGCCATGGTGCTGGTCGCCGCTCCCGAAGGCATTGCCGCTGTCGAGAAGGCCCACCCGGACGTGCAGATTTATACCGCGTCCATTGACGAGCGCCTGAACGAACACGGCTACATCATCCCAGGCCTGGGCGATGCCGGTGACAAGATCTTCGGCACCAAGCAGAAGGACGCTTGAGCATGCAGGATGAATTCAACGACCCGCTTTGGCGCCAGATCCTGTCTGGCGCACAAATGCTCTTCGTAGCATTTGGCGCGCTGGTGTTGATGCCGCTGATCACAGGTCTTGATCCAAACGTCGCACTGTTTACCGCCGGCCTTGGCACCTTGCTGTTTCAGGTAGTCACAGGGCGGCAGGTGCCCGTCTTCCTGGCGTCGAGCTTTGCGTTCATCACCCCGATCATTCTCGCCAAAGGCCAGTTCGGCCTCGCGGCGACCATGGGCGGCGTGATGGCGGCCGGTTTCGTCTATACGTTCCTAGGGCTGGCCGTGAAGGTCAAAGGCACCGGTTTTATCGACCGCCTGCTACCGCCCGTGGTGATCGGCCCGGTGATTATTTCCATCGGCCTGGCCATGGCGCCGATTGCCGCCAACATGGCGATGGGTAAAGCCGGTGACGGCAGTGAGCTGATTCACTACCAGACGGCGATGCTGATTTCGATGCCGGCGCTGCTCACCACCCTGATCGTGGCGGTATTCGGCAAAGGCATTTTCCGCCTGGTGCCGATTATTTCCGGCGTGCTGGTCGGCTTTGCCATGTCGTTCTACTTTGGCGTGGTCGACACGGCGAAAATCGCTGCAGCGCCGTGGTTTGCCCTGCCCCACTTCACCGCGCCGGAGTTCAACTGGCAGGCGATCCTGTTTATCGTCCCGGTGGCCCTGGCCCCGGCGATCGAACATATCGGTGGTGTGATTGCCGTGGGCAGCGTGACCGGTCGCGACTACCTGAAGAAGCCTGGCCTGCATCGCACCCTGCTCGGTGATGGCATTGCCACCACGGCTGCCGGGCTGTTTGGCGGCCCGCCGAACACCACGTACGCCGAAGTGACCGGCGCAGTGATGCTGACCAAGAACTACAACCCGAAGATCATGACCTGGGCAGCGGTGTTTGCCATCAGCCTGGCCTTTATCGGCAAGTTCGGCGCATTGCTGCAGAGCATCCCCGTGCCAGTGATGGGCGGCATTCTGTGCCTGCTGTTCGGCTCGATTGCCGCGGTAGGCATGAACACGCTGATCCGCCACAAGATCGACCTTGGGGAAGCGCGCAATCTGGTGATTGTGTCGGTGACCCTGGTGTTCGGGATTGGCGGGGTGCTGGTCGGCACCGGCACCGGCCCGGATGACTTCGGCCTCAAGGGCATTGCCCTGTGTGCGGTGGTGGCCATTGCACTCAACCTGCTGCTGCCAGGCAATGATGGCTGGAAGAACAAGAAGCCGGATGAGCCGTTGCTGTAACTAATACTGCAA
The DNA here is from genome assembly GCF_900215245.1 of Pseudomonas fluorescens. GTDB lineage: Bacteria > Pseudomonadota > Gammaproteobacteria > Pseudomonadales > Pseudomonadaceae > Aquipseudomonas > Aquipseudomonas fluorescens. The sequence goes on along the minus strand of NZ_LT907842.1, from coordinate 3,360,089 downwards.
AAACAATGTGGGAGGGGGCTTGCTCCCGATGACGGTAAATCAGTCAATTAGCTGTCGACTGACACTCCGCCATCGGGAACAAGCCCCCTCCCACATTTGCTTTTCAGCGGACGTTAAAGCTCGCCAAGCCCATCAATCAGCGCCTGGTTCTGCTCTGGCGTACCAATACTGATCCGCAGGAACTGGGCAATCCGCTCCTGCTTGAAGTGCCGCACAATCACCCCTTGCTCACGCAACTTGGCTGCCAGGCCGGCGGCGTCGTGCCGTGGGTGACGGGCAAAGATGAAATTGGCCGCCGACGGCAATACTTCAAAGCCTTTCGCTTCCAGTTGCGCGACCAACTGGTGGCGGCTGTCGATCACCTGCCGACAGGTCTTCTCGAAGTAATCACGGTCCTCGAATGCCGCCGCCGCCCCGACAATCGCCAGCCGATCCAACGGGTAGGAGTTGAAGCTGTTCTTGACCCGCTCCAGCGCCTCGATCAGGTCCGGATGGCCCACCGCCAGGCCCACGCGCAAACCGGCCAGTGAGCGCGATTTGGACAGGGTCTGGGTCACGAGCAGGTTCGGATAGCGATCCACCAGGCTGATGGCCGTCTCGCCGCCGAAGTCGATATAGGCTTCATCGACCACCACCACCGAATCCGGGCTGGCCTTGAGGATCTGCTCCACCGCGTCGAGTGCCAGCACGCAGCCCGTCGGCGCATTCGGGTTGGGGAAGATGATCCCGCCATTGGGTTTGGCGTAGTCGGTCACGCGAATCTGGAACTGCTCATCCAACGCGACCGGGTCAGACTGGATGCCGTAGAGGCCGCAGTAAACCGGATAAAAGCTGTAGCTGATATCCGGAAACAGCAGCGGCAAGTCGTGCTGGAACAAACCGTGAAAAATGTGCGCCAGGACTTCGTCGGAACCGTTACCGAGGAACACCTTGCCGGCGTCGATCCCGTAATACTTGGCCACTGCCTGCTTGAGCAGGTCGCTGTTGGGGTCCGGGTACAGGCGCAAGTTGTCGTTCAACTCCGCCTGCATGGCCGCCAACGCCTTGGGGGACGGGCCGTACGGGTTTTCATTGGTATTGAGCTTGACCAGCTTGGTCAGCTTCGGTTGCTCACCAGGAACGTAAGGCACGAGGTCCTTGACGAAAGGGCTCCAGAATTTGCTCATGTCTTAGTTCCCTTCTTCAAGGATGCGGTATTCGGCGCTGCGGGCGTGAGCGCTGAGGGATTCACCACGGGCCAGCACTGAGGCGGTCTTGCCCAGCTCGGATGCGCCGTGTGGCGAGCAGAAGATGATCGACGAACGCTTCTGGAAGTCATACACCCCCAGCGGCGACGAGAAGCGCGCAGTGCCGGAAGTCGGCAACACGTGGTTCGGGCCTGCACAGTAGTCGCCCAGGGCTTCGCTGGTGTGACGCCCCATGAAGATCGCACCGGCGTGGCGAATCGACGGCAGCCAGGCCTGTGGGTCGGCCACCGACAACTCCAGGTGCTCCGGCGCAATGCGGTTGGCCACTTCGATGGCCTGCTCCATGTCACGCACCAGGATCAGCGCGCCACGCCCATTGATCGACTTCTCGATGATCTCGGCGCGTTCCATGGTCGGCAGCAGCTTGTTAATGCTGGCGGCGACCTTGTCGAGGAACTCGGCGTCGGGGCTGACCAGGATCGCCTGCGCATCTTCATCGTGCTCGGCCTGGGAGAACAGGTCCATGGCGATCCAGTCCGGGTCGGTCTGGCCGTCACACACCACCAGGATTTCCGAAGGGCCTGCGATCATGTCGATACCGACCTGGCCAAATACGTGGCGCTTGGCGGTGGCCACATAGATGTTGCCGGGACCGACCACTTTGTCGACCTTCGGCACGCTTTCGGTGCCGTAGGCCAGCGCCGCAACGGCTTGAGCACCACCGATGGTGAACACGCGGTCAACCCCGGCGATGCAGGCTGCTGCCAGTACCAGCTCGTTGATCTCACCGCGCGGGGTCGGCACGACCATGACCACTTCGGTCACGCCCGCCACTTTGGCCGGGATTGCATTCATCAGTACCGACGACGGGTACGAGGCTTTACCGCCCGGTACGTACAGGCCGGCGCGATCCAGAGGCATGACCTTTTGGCCCAGCACGGTGCCATCGGCCTCGGTGTAGCTCCAGGAATCCTGCTTCTGTTTTTCGTGGTAGCTGCGCACCCGCGCCGCCGCGACTTCCAATGCTTCGCGCTGGGGCAGCGTGATACGCGTCAGGGCCAGTTCAAGCCGCTCGCGGGGCAGGATCAGGTCCGACATCGACGCGACGTCGAGGCCGTCGAACTGGCGAGTGAAATCCACCAGCGCCGCATCACCGCGCTCGCGCACGGCCTTGATGATGTCGAGCACCCGCTGGTTGACCGAGTCGTCGGACACGCTTTCCCAGCTCAGCAGATGATCCAGATGATGGGCGAAATCCGGGTCGGCAGCGTTGAGTCGGGCAATTGCAGTGGACGTGGTCATAGCGAGGGCCTCAATAGAATTGGCAAAAACTCAGGCGCCCGAAGGTGCGCTGACGTTCAATAACGAAGCGCGTTGACACTGTGGTTAAGCCAGGCAAGGTGCGGGACGCTGGGAAGAGTTATTTCCTTACCAAGTCTCGCAACGCAGCATGGCGCAACCACAGTGCCAACTCGCAGGGCCTTACCTCAAACGGCAGACTGCTACGCGTCGCTAATTATTGAAAAAGAATCTTCTACTAACATAAGTTGCCTTTTGGGGTAAGGCGCGATTCGTTATTGAACGTCAGCGCACCTTCCCAGCAGTCGTTTCCGCTTGGGCACCTGAGAACTCTGGCTATGAGGCGGATAGACGGGCGCGACCTGAGGCCGCGCAGGCGGGTCAACCGCGGTGTCGAGACTCCACTGCCTTGCGCAGGGTGTCGATCAACGCCTGGATACGGGCGTGTTGCATTTTCATTGAAGCTTTGTTGACGATCAGGCGAGAGCTGATGTCGGCAATGAAATCCTGAGGCTCTAGACCGTTGGCACGCAGCGTGTTGCCGGTGTCGACCACGTCGATAATCTTGTCGGCCAGGCCGATCAGCGGCGCCAGCTCCATCGAGCCGTAAAGCTTGATGATGTCGACCTGACGGCCTTGTTCCGCGTAGTAGCGCTTGGCGACGTTGACGAACTTGGTCGCCACGCGCAGGCGGCCTTTGGGCTCGACGTCACCGACACGGCCGGCGGTCATCAGCTTGCACAGGGCAATACGCAGGTCCAGCGGCTCGTAAAGGCCCTGGCCACCGTACTCCATCAGCACGTCTTTGCCGGCGACACCGAGGTCGGCTGCGCCATGTTCAACGTAGGTCGGCACGTCGGTAGCCCGCACGATCAGCAGGCGAACGTCGTCCTGGGTCGTGGGGATGATCAGCTTGCGGCTCTTGTCCGGATTCTCGGTCGGCACGATGCCCGCTTCAGCCAGAAGCGGCAAAGTGTCGTCAAGGATGCGGCCCTTGGACAATGCGATGGTCAACATGGGAAACGTCAGTCCTTCATCAGGCTATTGCTGTCCGGTCGCAAACGGCGCCAGACACAGATCGAGGCCATTACAGCCTCGATTTGAAACAAATTCGGCCGGGGTGCGCAAGCGTTAATACGCGTGCACACCCCGTGCGGGCGCATCCCTGCGCCCGTGCAGCGGGAACTAGCCCGGTACGCGGCGGATCTTGGCGCCGAGCATCTGCAGTTTTTCTTCGATGCACTCGTAACCACGGTCTATGTGGTAGATGCGGTCGATGAGGGTGTCGCCGTCAGCGCACAACGCCGAGATCACCAGGCTGGCGGAAGCACGCAGGTCAGTTGCCATGACTGGCGCGCCCTTGAGCTTCTCGATGCCCGTGACGATGGCGGTGTTGCCTTCGACCTGGATCTTGGCGCCCATGCGATGCAGTTCATACACGTGCATGAAGCGGTTTTCGAAGATGGTCTCGATCACAGCACCGGTGCCTTCGGCAATTGCGTTCAAGGAAATGAACTGCGCCTGCATGTCGGTCGGGAACGCCGGGTACGGAGCGGTACGCACGTTGACCGCTTTGGGCCGCTTGCCGTGCATGTTCAGCTCGATCCAGTCTTCGCCGGTGGTGATTTCTGCACCGGCCTCACGCAGCTTTTCCAGGACCGCTTCCAGGATGGTCGGATCAGTGTCCTTGACCTTGACGCGACCACCGGTAACGGCAGCGGCCACCAGGTAAGTGCCGGTCTCGATGCGATCAGGCATCACTTTGTAGGTGGCCGGATGCAGGCGTTTAACACCGTCGATGGTGATGGTGTCGGTGCCGGCGCCAGTGATGTTGGCACCCATGGCGATCAGGAAGTTGGCCAGGTCGACCACTTCCGGCTCGCGCGCGGCGTTTTGCAGCACGCTGCGGCCGTTCGCCAGGGCGGCAGCCATCATGATGTTCTCGGTACCGGTCACGCTGACGGTATCAAAGAAGAAGTTGGCACCACGCAGGCCGCCTTCCGGCGCCTTGGCCTTGATGTAGCCGCCTTCAACGTCGATGGTTGCACCCATGGCTTCAAGGCCACGAATGTGCAGGTCGACCGGACGCGAGCCGATGGCGCAACCGCCAGGCAGTGCCACTTCAGCTTCACCGAAACGGGCAACCATCGGGCCCAGTACCAGGATCGACGCACGCATGGTTTTCACCAACTCGTACGGAGCGATCAGGGTCTTGATGGTGCGCGGGTCGATTTCGACACTGAGTTTCTCGTCAATCACCGGCTCGATGCCCATGCGACCGAACAGCTCGATCATGGTGGTGATGTCGTGCAGGTGCGGCAGGTTGGCCACAGTCACCGGGCCGTCGCACAGCAGGGTCGCTGCCAAAATCGGCAAGGCGGAGTTTTTCGCACCGGAAATGCGGATCTCGCCATCAAGGCGGGCACCGCCGGTAATAATCAATTTATCCATAAGAATCTCGACGCCTTGGGGGCTCAGGTGCGCTCGGCCCAGGCCGCGCGGCTGAAAAATTTCATAGTGACCGCGTGGATGCTGCCATCGGTGATCCACGGGTTTAAATGGGCATAGATCTGCTGTTGACGCTTGACCGGGCTCAATGCCGCCAGTTCATCGCTAATCACGTTCAGCTGGAAATTGCAGCCTTCGCCTTCAACTTCTACGTTCGTTTCCGGCAGCTTTCCTTCAAGGAAGCTTTTAACTTCTAGGGCCTGCATGCTCAACCTCTATCGGCGCCCAGTGCGCACGGGTCGCACATCATACAAAAAAGCCCCGCGCCTGCGAACCCCGCATAGCAGGACTCTGACGGGGGGCTTCTTTAATAATGTGTATTAAGGATGCGCCAACAGCTCGGTCAGACCGGAAACCTGCGCAATTTCACGCATGTCGTCGGGCAAGGCACGAATACTGACCGGCTTACTGGCCGCTTCGGCATCACGAATGAAGCACAGCAGCAACGACAGGCCGACGCTGCTGGACTTGGTCACCGCCGAGCAATCAAGCACCAGCGCAGGTGCCGCGCTGGACTTGATCAGCGCCTGACCCTGCTTGCGCAGGTCAGGCCCGGAGCGGTAATCCAGCACGCCACTGAGGAACAACTCGCCGGCGTCGCCAAGACGAACAGCCGACTCGGTCATTGCGCAGGCTTCCCGGCAGCTTGTTTGTCGGTTTCTTCTTTGGCTTTGGCGACTTCACCGGCCCAACCATTAATGGTCTTGTCCAGGTTGTTGCCATTGCGCTGCATGGCGTCGGCGAACTGATCGCGGAACAGCTTGCCGATGTTGATACCGTTGATGATCACGTTACGCAGCTTCCACTCGCCGTTGACCTTCTCCAGCGTGTACTGCACAGGGTAGATGGCGCCGTTGTTGCCTTTGACGCTCATGTTAACGCTGGTGCGATCACCCGACTCATCCCCGGCTGGGGCGACGGTAATGCCTTGATTGTTGTACTCCAGCAGGGCGTTGCCGTAGAACTGGAACAGGCCCTTCTTGAAGTTTTCCTGGAATGTCTGCATTTGCGCAGGGGTAGCCTTGCGCGAATACTTGACCGTCATGATGCTGCGGGAAATGCCTTCGGCATCGACCACCGGGCCCACAATGGTATTCAGTGCTTCGTAAAACCTGGTCGGGTCTTGTTTGTACTGCTCTTTGTTGGCAGTCAGGTCAGCCAACATCTTGTTGGTCGTGTCCTGCACCAGATCGTGCGCAGAACCCGCCGCGTTGGCCATCAGCGGCAGCGCTGCAAGCAGCACCAGCAGGCCACGTCGCAAGGTAGAGATCATGAACAGGTTCCTCATTTGGCGTCTTTATTGACCGTATTGAGCAGGAATTTACCGATCAGGTCTTCAAGCACCAACGACGACTGTGTGTCGTGGATTGTCGAACCATCCTTGAGCAGGGCTGTTTCCCCGCCCACGCTGACACCGATGTACTTCTCGCCCAGCAGACCCGCAGTGAGAATAGATGCAGTCGAGTCAGTCGGCAGGTTATCTACCTTCTTGTCGACTTGCATGGTCACTCGGCCGGTGAAGCTGTCGCGATCCAGATCGATTGCCGTGACCTTGCCGATGGTTACACCGGCCATGGTCACTTTAGCTCTGACAGTCAAACCGGCAATATTATCGAAGTACGCGTAAAGTTTATAAGTGTCGGCGGTGGGGCTGGCCGAAAGGCCGCTGACTCGCAGGGCCAGTAACAGTAAAGCCAGGATGCCAGCCAGCAAGAAAAGGCCGACACCGATTTCCACAGTGCGGTTTTGCATCAGAAATCTCCAAACATCAAGGCGGTCAAAATGAAGTCAAGGCCCAGTACTGCCAGCGAGGCGTACACAACGGTCTTGGTGGTGGCGCGACTGATCCCTTCTGAAGTGGGCTCACAGTCATAGCCTTGGAATACGGCGATCCAGGTCACTACAAAGGCGAAGACGATGCTCTTTATGATGCCGTTGAGCACGTCGCCACTGAAGGTCACGCTGTTTTGCATGTTGCCCCAGTAAGAGCCGTCATAGACGCCCAACCAGTCAACCGCCACCCACGAACCGCCCCAGATGCCCACCACGCTGAAAATCATCGCCAGCAGTGGCAGGGAAATGAAGCCGGCCCACAGGCGCGGCGCAACAATATACTTGAGCGGGTCCACGCCGATCATTTCCAGGCTGGACAACTGCTCGGTGGACTTCATGTTGCCGATTTCGGCAGTCAACGCGGAACCCGCGCGCCCGGCAAACAGCAAGGCGGTGACCACCGGGCCGAGTTCGCGCAACAGCGTCAGGGCGACCATCTGCCCCACAGCCTGCTCCGAACCGTAGCTGGAGAGGATGTTGAACCCCTGCAAAGCCAGCACCATGCCGATGAAAATCCCGGAAACCACGATGATGACCAGGGACATCACGCCCACCGAGTGCAGCTGCTTGAGCAGCAGGCCGAAGCCACCGCCAATCCCGCCGCGACCAAGCAATGCATGAAACAGGAAAATCGTCGAACGCCCCAGCACTTCGACCAAGTCGATACCGGAGCGACCGAAAAGGCGAACCTTCTCGATTAAAGATGTCTTGCGCATCAGCGCTTCCCCAGAAGATCTGAGCGGTAGTCCGCTGCCGGAAAATGAAAAGGCACCGGGCCATCGGGATCGCCGGTCATGAATTGGCGAATGCGCGGGTTGTCAGCGTTCATCAGCTCTTCAGGCGTGCCCTGCCCCAGCACCTGACCATCGCCGACTACATAAAGGTAGTCGGCAATGCTCGCGGTTTCGGCCAGGTCGTGCGACACCACGATACTGGTGATCCCCAACGCATCGTTGAGCAGGCGAATCAGGCGCACCAGCACGCCCATGGCGATCGGGTCCTGGCCCACGAACGGCTCGTCATACATGAGGATCTGCGGATCGAGGGCGATGGCTCGCGCCAGGGCGACACGACGCTTCATGCCGCCCGACAACTCGTCAGGCATCAGGTCGACGGCACCACGAAGGCCCACGGCCTGCAGTTTCAACAAGACAATGTCACGAATCATTTCATCTGACAGCTGGGTGTGCACCCGCAGCGGAAACGCCACGTTTTCGAACACGTCGAGGTCGGTGAACAGTGCGCCACTCTGGAACAGCACTCCCATGTGCTTGCGCGCATCGAACAGATCGCTGCGCGACAATGTCGGCAGGTTCTGACCGTTGACCCACACTTCGCCGGCGCTGGGACGCAATTGCATGCCCATCAGACGCAACAGTGTGGTCTTGCCGCAACCGGAAGGCCCCATGATGCCCGTGACCTTGCCGCGGGGAATGCGAATATCGACGTTATTGAAGATGCTGCGCGTCCCGCGCTTGAAGGTAAGGCCCTTCAGCTCGACCGCGTAGGCGTTATCGGCACTCATCTAATCTCCTTGGGATGCAGCCTTTCACTCAGACACCATGTATGCGACTTTCGTTTGCAACGTATGTGCAATAGTTAGCGCCATGGGTTGGGCGGACCGAACTGGCGGCGAACTATATCACTGCTGGTGCAGAGCCCCCAAGGCCGGAACAGCCCTCGTTCAGATTCGGGACAGGGAAAAAAACGCTGCCGAGCATGAAACTCAGGCACCTGCCGAATAAAGCCTGACGAACTAGCGTGAGGGAATTGATCATTACCGCTATAATCGCCGCCTTTTCGTCAGGCTATACGATTTAAGACATGAGCCAATCCAGCGAGCTTATTCAATCCGCACAACGCACCATCCGCCTCGAGCTTGAAGCCGTAGAAGGTTTGCTGGCCCATATCGACGCAGATTTCGTACGTGCATGCGAGATGATTCTGGCCAGCAAGGGCCGCGTTGTCGTGGTCGGCATGGGCAAATCCGGCCACGTCGGCAACAAGATCGCCGCCACCCTGGCAAGTACCGGGACCACGGCTTTTTTCGTGCACCCGGCCGAAGCCAGCCACGGCGACATGGGCATGATCACCAAGGATGACATCATCCTGGCACTGTCTAACTCCGGCACCACCAACGAAATCGTGACCCTGCTGCCGCTGATCAAGCGTCTGGGCATTAAAATGATCAGCCTCACCGGCAATCCGGAGTCGACGCTGGCCAAGGCTGCCGAAGTGAACCTGAATGTTCACGTTGCCCACGAGGCCTGCCCGTTGAACCTGGCACCGACCTCCTCCACCACCGCCGCGCTGGTCATGGGCGATGCCCTGGCCGTGGCCCTGCTGGAAGCGCGCGGCTTTACCGCTGAGGACTTCGCGTTTTCGCACCCGGGCGGCGCCCTGGGTCGTCGACTGCTGCTCAAAGTGGAAAACGTCATGCATTCGGGCGACGAGTTGCCTCACGTGCAGCGCGGCACCTTGCTGAAGGACGCGCTGATGGAAATGACCCGCAAAGGCCTGGGCATGACCGTGATCCTGGAGGCTGATGGGCGTTTGGCCGGGGTATTCACCGACGGCGACCTGCGCCGCACCCTGGACCGCACGATCGATATCCACACCGCCACTATTGATGCGGTCATGACGCCACACGGCAAGACTGCACGCCCCGAGATGCTTGCCGCCGAAGCGCTGAAGATCATGGAAGACCACAAGATTGGCGCGCTGGTGGTGGTCAATAGCGACGACCGCCCGATTGGCGCCCTGAACATGCACGACTTGCTGCGTGCGGGAGTGATGTAAATGACCAGCGACCTGTTGCAACGCGGTAAAAACATCAAATTGGCGATTTTCGACGTTGATGGCGTGCTGACCGATGGCCGCCTGTACTTTCTCGAAGATGGCAGCGAATTCAAGACCTTCAACACACTCGACGGCCAGGGCATCAAAATGTTGATGGCCGCCGGTGTGCAAACAGCCATTATCAGTGGTCGAAAGACACCGGTTGTGGAACGCCGCGCACAAAACCTGGGGATTCCTTACCTGTATCAGGGCCGCGAGGATAAACTGGTGGTTCTGGACGAGCTTCTTGGCCAACTCAACCTAAGCTATGAGCACGTTGCCTATCTGGGTGACGATCTGCCTGACCTGCCGGTTATTCGCCGGGTGGGCCTGGGCATGGCCGTCGCCAATGCGGCGGCTTTTGTTCGCGAACACGCCCATGGCATCACGACCGCACGTGGCGGTGAGGGTGCCGCCCGCGAGTTCTGCGAATTGATCCTGCGTGCCCAGGGCAGTCTTGAAGCGGCCCACGCCGCCTACCTATAGAGCGTTTTATGCTGAGCAAAAAGATTCGCAACTTCCTGCTATTCGGGGTCATCGCCGCGCTGTTCCTGGCGGTGGGCTACTGGAATATCAGCCCGGAGCGCTTTCTCGACAAGCCTGTAGTGGCCGTCGACGAAAGTGCTATCGCCTATTACGCTCTCAACGCCCATACCATACAGTTCCTGCCTGATGGCAAGGTTCAGTACGATATGACCGCCGATAAAGTTGAGAACCTCAAGGCTACGGACGTCAGCCTGCTGACCAATCCCGACCTGAATCTCTACAAGGGCACCGACTACCCGTGGCACGTCACCAGCAAGCATGGCGAAGTCAACTCGGACGGTACCCAGGTAGAACTGATCGACTCGGTACGTGTTGCACGTACTGACGAGAAGAAGCGCGACACCATTATTACCAGTAGTCGCATGACCGTTTTCCCACAACAGCAATATGCGCAGACCGAGCAAGACGTTAGAATCGACGGCGCTGGCGGTGTATCGACTGGCAAGGGAATGAAAGCGTATTTGAAAGAAAGCAGGATACACCTGCTATCGAACGTAAGAGGACAGTATGAGGCTCGTTAAAACCCTCCCTATTTTGCTCGGTCTGGGCGCAGCACTGGGAAGCGTGAGCGCCTGGGCTCTGCCGAACGATAGCCAGCAACCGATCCACATTCAGGCTGACGACGCTCAGTTGGATGACAAGCAAGGTGTTGCGACCTATACAGGCGCCGTGATCATCACCCAAGGCTCGATGAAAATCACCGGCAACACGGTGACGCTCACGCGTACGCCGGGTGGCGACATTGACGTGGTGACCTCGGTGGGCAACCTGGCTTACTTCGAACAGAAGCAGGCGGCTACGGACCCAGCCCCGATCAAGGGCTATGGCAGGACCATCCAGTACCACGCCCAGCAGAATCGCATCATCCTGATCGACCAGGCCAGGGTTGTCAGCAGCGATGGCAACACCACAGACGGTGAAAAAATCACCTATGACACGGTGAAGCAGATCGCCCAGGCCGGTCGTGCCACTGGCGCGAAGATCGGCACTCCGAAGCCGCGCATCGACATGGTTATCCAGCCGAAGCAGAAAGAAGGCGCCGCCCAGCCTGCGCCCAACCCCGCTGCGAAGAAGGCGAACTAATGGCAACCCTGAAAGCCCAGCATCTGGCCAAAGCTTATAAAAGCCGTCAGGTCGTACGCGACGTCAGTTTATCGATCGACAGCGGCCAGATCGTTGGCTTGCTTGGCCCCAACGGCGCCGGCAAGACCACGTGCTTCTATATGATTGTCGGCCTGGTCCAGGCGGATCAGGGCCGTGTCTTGATCGACGACCTGGACGTCAGCAACCAGCCGATGCACGGTCGTGCACGCGCAGGTATCGGCTATCTTCCCCAGGAAGCGTCGATCTTCCGCAAATTGTCGGTAGCAGACAACATCATGGCGATCCTCGAGACCCGCAAGGAACTCGACCGTGACGGCCGCCGCAAAGAGCTGGAAAGCCTGCTGCAGGAATTCCATATCAACCACATCCGCGACAACCTCGGCATGAGCTTGTCCGGTGGTGAACGTCGTCGTGTGGAAATCGCCCGCGCCCTGGCCACCGCGCCGAAATTCATCCTGCTGGATGAACCCTTCGCCGGTGTCGACCCGATCTCGGTTGGCGATATCAAGCAGATCATCCATCACCTCAAGGCCAAGGGTATCGGTGTATTGATCACCGACCACAACGTCCGTGAGACCCTGGATATCTGTGAAACGGCTTATATCGTCAACGATGGCCAGCTGATCGCCGAAGGCGACTCCGCCACCATCCTGGCCAACGAACTGGTCAAGGAAGTGTACCTGGGCCACGAGTTCCGCCTGTAAGCACTGTGGTGTCTGGCCGTTCGCCAAAGCGCGCGGGAGTCAATAAAAACCTCTGGGTTTTTATTGTTACCGCGCTCTAGGCAAAGCCCCCGACATCAGGCATATAATTTGCTTATGTTTGGCGCTCACGCGCCCTGTCGTGGATGGCGCATTGCGCCGGCGAATAAGGTGTTAAGCCCCTGCCATGAAACCATCGCTAGTCCTGAGAATGGGCCAGCAGCTGACGATGACACCGCAGCTGCAACAGGCCATCCGCCTGCTCCAATTGTCGACCCTGGACCTGCAACAGGAAATCCAGGAGGCCCTGGAGTCCAATCCGATGCTCGAACGCCAGGAAGAAGGCGACGACTTCGATAATGCAGACCCGCTGGCCGACAACATCGAGCAAAAACCCAACTCCGACGTGCAGGAACCTTCCTATCAGGAAACCGCCCCTACGGTGGACAACCTTGAGGAAGGCGAATGGAACGAACGCATTCCCAACGAGCTTCCGGTGGACACCGCCTGGGAAGACGTTTACCAGACCAGCGCCAGCAGCCTGCCCAGCAATGATGATGACGAGTGGGACTTCACCACCCGCACCTCCGTCGGCGAAAGCCTGCAGAGCCATTTGCTGTGGCAATTGAACCTGGCGCCGATGTCCGACACCGATCGCCTGATCGCCGTGACCCTGATCGACTGCATCAATAACCAGGGTTACCTCGACGAGACGCTCGAAGAGATCCTTGAGGCTTTCGATCCGGAACTGGACATCGAACTGGACGAAATCGAAGCCGTCCTGCACCGCATCCAGCAGTTCGAGCCCGCCGGCATCGGCGCCCGCACACTGAGCGAGTGCCTGCTGCTGCAACTGCGCCAGCTGCCCGCCAAGACCCTGTGGCTCGCCGAAGCCCAGCGCCTGGTCACCGACTACATCGACCTGCTGGGCAGCCGCGATTACAGCCAGCTGATGCGCCGCATGAAGCTCAAGGAAGACGACCTGCGCCAGGTCATCGAGCTGGTACAGAGCCTTAACCCCCGCCCGGGCTCGCAGATCGAGTCCAGCGAAGCCGAATACGTCGTTCCCGATGTAATCGTGCGCAAAGACAACGAGCGTTGGCTGGTGGAACTGAACCAGGAGTCGGTGCCTCGCCTGCGCGTCAACCCGCAATACGCAGGTTTTGTGCGCCGTGCCGACACCAGTGCCGATAACACCTTCATGCGCAATCAGTTGCAGGAAGCGCGCTGGTTCATCAAGAGCCTGCAAAGCCGCAACGAAACCCTGATGAAAGTGGCCACTCAGATCGTCGAGCACCAGCGCGGCTTCCTCGAATATGGTGACGAGGCCATGAAACCCTTGGTCCTGCACGATATCGCTGAGGCGGTTGGCATGCATGAATCGACGATTTCCCGGGTAACCACGCAGAAATTCATGCATACCCCACGGGGTATTTATGAGCTGAAATACTTTTTCTCCAGCCACGTAAGTACCTCCGAAGGCGGCGAATGCTCGTCCACGGCGATCCGCGCGATCATTAAAAAACTGGTTGCCGCGGAAAATCAGAAAAAGCCGTTGAGTGACAGCAAGATCGCTGGTTTACTGGAGGCACAAGGCATTCAGGTCGCCCGTCGAACCGTCGCCAAGTACCGCGAGTCCCTCGGGATCGCGCCTTCCAGCGAGCGTAAGCGTTTGATGTGACGGGCGGGCCATAGCGTTCCAGTGGCAGGCGCTTTTGCCTGTCGCTTTATGCACTGGCAACGAAGGAGAAGCTGTATGCAAGTCAACATCAGTGGACACCATGTAGAAGTCACCCCTCCATTGCGCGAATATGTCGAGCAGAAGCTGAAACGACTCGAGGGTCATTTCGACAAGATCACCAATGTGCAGGTCATCATGAAGGTCGATAAGCTTCAGCAGAAAATTGAAGCGACCTTGCAGATACCCGGTGGCGAAGTGGTCGCCAATGCCGAGCATGAAGACATGTATGCATCGATCGATGCCTTGACTGACAAGCTTGACCGCCAACTTAAAAAGCATAAGGAAAAGCAGCAGAGCCTTCTTCAAGGCACTGGCCGCTAACACTCCCCACCCATGATTCGACTTGAAACCATCCTGACCCCCGGCCGTTCCCAGGTGAACGTGCCGGGCGGCAGCAAAAAGAAAACCCTCGAAACAATTGCCAATCTGATCGGCCGTGAAGTGCCCGACCTGGATACGCAAGCTGTCTTTGAGGCTCTGATCGCCCGTGAAAAGCTAGGTTCTACTGGCTTTGGCAACGGCATCGCGATTCCTCACTGCCGCCTGCAAGGCTGTGAGTCTCCAGTCAGTGCCCTGCTGCACCTAGACGCCCCCATCGATTTCGACGCCATCGACGGCGCCCCGGTTGACCTGCTCTTCGTGCTGCTGGTCCCGCAAGCCGCCACCGATGCGCACCTGGAACTGCTCCGGCAGATCGCCAGCATGCTCGACCGCAAGGAAGTACGCGACAAACTGCGCAGCGCCGACAGCAACGAGGCGCTCTATCAGGTTGTCCTGGATGAACAAAACGGGCAGTAATCATGCGTTTGATCATCGTCAGCGGCCGCTCCGGCTCGGGTAAAAGCACCGCCCTCAACGTCCTTGAGGACAACGGTTTTTATTGCATCGACAACCTGCCCGCCGGTTTGCTGCCGGAGTTGGCGGAACGTGCATTGATCCACACCGAGCTGGCGCAGCCCCTGGTTGCCGTCTCGATTGACGCCCGCAACCTGCCCAGCCATCTTCAGCGCTTTCCGCAATTGCTTGAGGAAGTACGCGCCAAGCATATCAATTGCGATGTGCTGTACCTGGACGCCGATGAGGAGACACTGCTCAAGCGTTTTTCCGAAACCCGTCGCCGCCACCCCCTCAGCAGCCCTCACCGCTCGCTGGCCGAAGCCATCGAGGACGAGACCACGCTGCTGGGACCGATCATCGATCTGGCCGACCTCAAGATCAACACCACCGGCCTGAACCTGTATCAATTGCGGGATGCCATCAAGCTGCGCTTGCTGAACCAGCCAGAGCCTGGCACCGCATTTCTGGTCGAGTCGTTTGGCTTCAAGCGTGGGATGCCGGTGGATGCCGATCTGGTGTTTGATGTGCGCTGCCTGCCCAATCCTTACTGGAAGCCGGAACTGCGTGATCAGTCCGGCCTTGATCAGCCGGTGGCCGAGTACTTGGCTGCGCAACCGGATGTCGAGGAGATGTTCCAGGACATCTCCAGCTACCTGCTCAAATGGTTACCGCGCTTTGCGGCAAGCAACCGGGCTTATGTCACCATTGCCATCGGCTGCACCGGCGGCCACCATCGCTCGGTGTACCTGACCGAGCGCCTGGGCCAGGTGCTGCAACAAACCCTCAAGAACGTCCAGGTTCGCCACCGCGACCTTAGCTGAAAGGAACACCCCCGCGATGCCCGCTCTGGAAATTGAAAT
Source organism: Pseudomonas fluorescens (assembly GCF_900215245.1). Taxonomy (GTDB): domain Bacteria; phylum Pseudomonadota; class Gammaproteobacteria; order Pseudomonadales; family Pseudomonadaceae; genus Aquipseudomonas; species Aquipseudomonas fluorescens. The sequence goes on along the minus strand of NZ_LT907842.1, from coordinate 3,344,635 downwards.
CATCAACAAGCTGGGTTTGCATGCCCGAGCCTCCGCCAAATTCGTCGGCGTCGCCGGGCAGTTCCCCTGCCAGATCCGCGCAGGGCGAACGCCGGAATCCATGGTAGACGGTAAAAGCATCATGGCCATGATGATGCTGGCCGCCGGCAAGGGCACCAAAATTCATTTGAAGACGGAAGGCGAACAAGAGCAGGAAGCGATGGACGCGCTGGTAAAGCTGATCAATAACTTCTTTGATGAGGGCGAGTAAACTCACCCTTTACGGCGGGTGTGAGGCTGCAATGGCCTCACCCTAAAGCAGTATCCATCACCATCATCAAACAGAACCCGATGCACAAGCCCAGGCTGGCAAGCTTTTCGTGACCATGACGGCGCGACTCGGGGATAACTTCGTGAGTCACCACCAGCAACATCGCCCCCGCCGCCAACGCGAGCCCTAACGGCAACAAAACCTCCGCCAGGCTCACCAGCCATGCACACAGCACGGCAAACACCGGCTCGACCAAGCCCGACGCGGCACCGATCAAGAACGCCTTGACTCGCGACATGCCCGCCCCGGCCAAGACCAGCGCGATCACCAAACCTTCCGGCACGTCCTGCAGGGCAATCCCCATGGCCAAGCTGTCGGCATCCGGCATTCCGCCACCGGCCGAAACACCTACCGCCATGCCTTCCGGAATGTTGTGGGCAATGATGGCAAACACAAATAGCCAGATACGCGGGGGAATCACCGGTTGACCCGGCGTGCCCACCCGCATCTCCGGGCTGGCGCCCGATACCTTGCGGTCGACCAGGTAAAGACCGAATGCCCCGAGCATAATCCCGAAGCTGATCAAACCACTGGCGCCCCAACGCGAAAGCCCAAGGCCTTGCGCGGCAGCAATGCCCGGCACGATCAGCGAAAAAGCCGTCGCCGCCAGCATTACCCCGGCCCCAAAGCCCAGCAAGGTATCACTCAGTGCCACCGGCATCCGGCGAATCACCAACACCGGCACCGCACCCAGCGCCGTGCCGAGCGCGCAGATCGCGCCGCCCTGCAAGGCACGCAAGATACGCGGCTCAAGGTCCAGCCAGCTCAGCCCTTGCGCCACCAGCAATGCAGTCCCTGCCAACAGCAGCAGCGAGCCAAACGCATAACGAAACATTCGCCCGCTGCTGATCGCCAGCGTTTCAGTGCCCATAGTCGGCCTTAGATCTTGTTATAGATAAATGTCAGGCCACGGCGGCCTGGTAGCGTGCGGCGACTTCCGGCCAATGGATGACGCTGTAGAAGGCGTTGATGTATTCCGGGCGACGGTTCTGGTAGCGCAGGTAGTAAGCGTGTTCCCACACGTCCAGGCCGAGGATCGGCGTGTTGCCGCTCATCAGCGGGCTGTCCTGGTTGCCACTGCTTTCCACCACCAGGGTCTTTTGCGGGGTAACGCTCAACCAGGCCCAGCCGCTGCCGAAACGCGTCAATGCGGCCTTGGTAAAGGCCTCCTTGAAACTGTCGAAGCCGCCCAACTGTTCATCGATGGCTTTGCCCAGCACGCCTTCGGGTTTGCCTCCGCCTTTTGGCGACATCACCGCCCAGAATAGCGAGTGGTTAGCATGCCCCCCGCCTTGGTTGATCACGGCGGCGCGCAGTTTTTCCGGTAGTTGCTGCACGCTTGAAACCAGCTTCTCAACCGGCCAGCCCGAGAATTCAGTGCCCTCGACTGCAGCATTCAAGTTATTGATATAGGTCTGATGGTGTTTGGTGTAGTGGATTTCCATGGTCTGCGCATCGATGTGCGGTTCCAGGGCGTCATAGGCGTAGGGCAAAGCAGGCAAGGTGTAAGTCATATCAATGTGCGCCGTAGTGTGGAGTGATCGGTTGCACCGCAGTGCCGCCAAGCAGGCGATGGGTACGCGGGTATTCGCCGTGATCGCTGATGAAGTTCAACAGTTCGACATAGGTCTTGCTGCTCTGGCGCAGCGCCGCCTCGCGCAATTGCGGGCTCAGGCGCGGGTCCTGCAGGGTCTGCAACAGCCGCTGGTGAATGGCACAAAGGTATTCCGCGCTTTCCTCCGGCTGGTTCAGACGCAGGTGCAGGTCCGCCAGGTTGTGATGGGAAATGACGCAAGCCGCCACTGCTTCGTCGGCATCCGCCCAGCGCTCGAACAGCACTTGAGCCAAGGCCAGGGCTTGCAAATAGGCCTCACGAGCATCGACCAGCTCGCCCGCCATAAAGCAACGATTGGCCCGTTCGATCGTGCGTTTCCAATGCTCCATGGTGAACCTCCAAAGCAGAGTCGGTGATTACACGCCGCCGGCCGTGAGTTTTTCCGGATCCAACAGGATTTCCAGTTGGCTACGTGGCAAGTCGGTGTGCTCGAGGGCGACATCAATCACCGGGCGGCCTTGCTGATAAGCCTTCTTGGCAATTTCAGCGGCTTTTTGGTAACCAATGATCGGGTTAAGTGCAGTGACCAGAATCGGGTTACGCGACAGCGCTTCCTTGAGCTTGGCTTCGTTGACCTTGAAGCTGGCGATCGCCTTATCAGCCAACAGCCGGCTGGCGTTGGCCAGCAACTCAAGGCTGCTGAGCAGGTTCTGGGCGATGATCGGCAACATCACGTTCAGTTCGAAGTTGCCGGACTGGCCGGCGACGGTAATGACCGTGTCATTGCCGATAACTTGGGCGGCGACCATGGCGGTCGCTTCCGGGATCACCGGGTTGACCTTGCCCGGCATGATCGAAGAGCCTGGCTGCAGGCCTTCCAGTTCGATTTCACCGAGCCCGGCCAATGGGCCGGAGTTCATCCACCGCAAGTCGTTGGCGATTTTCATCAGCGACACGGCGGTGGCTTTCAGTTGGCCGGAGACGGCGACGGCGGTGTCCTGGGAACCGATCAACGCGAACAGGTTTTTGCCTGGCGTGAATTTCACGCCGGTGAGGCTGCTCAGGTGCTGGCTGAAGCGGGCCGCAAATTCCGGGTGTGCGTTGATCCCGGTGCCGACCGCCGTGCCGCCCTGGGCCAACGCCTGCAAGCTCGGCAGCAGGTCCTGCAAGTGAGCGATATTGGCCTTGAGCTGTTGCGCCCAGCCATTGAGCACCTGGCTCATGCGCACGGGCATCGCGTCCATCAAGTGCGTACGGCCGGTCTTGATGAACGGGTGGACTTGTTCGGCCTTGTGTTCGATCACCTGAACCAGGTGCAGAAGGGCCGGCAGGGTGTGTTCGTGCAAGACCAGCGCTGCGCTGACGTGAATGGTGGTCGGAATGATGTCATTGCTGCTTTGGCCGCAATTCACGTGGTCGTTGGGGTTGATCGGCTCGCCCAGCAAGCGACTGGCCAGGGTCGCAAGCACTTCGTTGGCATTCATGTTGGAGCTGGTGCCGGAGCCGGTCTGGAAGATATCCACCGGGAAGTGCGGCATGAAATCGCCTTCGAGTAAGCCTTGGGCAGCGTCGACAATGGCCTTGCCCTGCCCTTCGCTGATTTGCTTGAGGTCGACGTTAGCCTTGGCTGCGGCGGCTTTGGCCAGGATCAGTGCGCGAATGAATTGCGCCGGCATGCGTTGGCTGCTGATCGGGAAATTATTCACCGCGCGCTGGGTTTGCGCACCATACAAGGCCTCGGCAGGCACTTGCAGTTCGCCCATGCTGTCGCGTTCGATACGGGTATTACTCATCGGAAGATCCTTGCACCAGGTCGGAGTGAGAAATAGACGGCAGCAATTCGCAGGTTGCCAATTGCCAGGCAAAGGTCTGCCAGCGCTTGAGTCGGCAGGCGCAGTGGGAAAGATTTTCCAGGTCGCGCAACGGACGCCACGCCTGGTCCAGGCACAGGGATCGCCAGTGCCAGGGCAAGGCGATGTCGCTGGCGGTGTCGATCAGCAGGCGGAATGACGTTTCAGCAATCGTCCACGGGTGGGTCGCGGTGCAGCACGCCAGGTATCGGCCCTCACTGAGGTAATGTTCAATCAGGCGAGGTTCATTGGGATCGAGGCCGCAGCGAATCTGACGACTCATCCAGCGCCAGCTCTCAAGGTACGGATCCTCATGCAGGACAGAACTCATGATCCACACTCATTCGACAATGAGATTTATTATTAATTGATATTAAGAATCAAAACAAGAGCAGCAGGTTAATCCGCTCATGGCTCAGCCATAAAAAAATGCGCGCCATCGAGAAGATGGTGCGCCTTTTCGTTAAGCGTCGGAGGGGTTAGCTGCCGGCGACGGTCATCCGTTCGATCAGTACAGAACCCGTGCGAATGTTGCTGCGCAGTTCCAGGTCATTACCCACCGCGACGATCTGCTTGAACATATCGCGCATATTGCCGGCAATGGTGACTTCCTGAACGGCGAATTGAATTTCACCGTTTTCCACCCAGAAACCTGCCGCGCCGCGTGAATAATCACCGGTAACCATATTCAGGCCACTGCCCATCAATTCGGTGACCAGCAAGCCGCGGCCCATACGACGCAACAGCGCCGCCTGATCTTCGTCGCCATGGGTGACGAACAGGTTGTGCACGCCACCGGAGTTGGCAGTGCTTGGCAGGCCAAGCTTGCGGCCGGCGTACGTGCCCAGTACGTAGGACACCAGCTCGCCCTTCTCGACAAATGGCTTGGCATAAGTGGCCAGGCCATCACCGTCGAACGCTGAACTGCCCATGGCACGCATCAGGTGCGGACGTTCATCGATGGTCAACCACTCAGGAAACAGTTTCTGGCCAATAGCGCCTTCAAGAAACGAAGACTTGCGGTACAGATTACCGCCGGAAATCGCGCCCAGGAAACTGCCGAACAAACCACCGGCCAGTTCCGCCGAAAACAGCACAGGGACTTCGCAAGTCGGTACCGGACGGGCGCCCAGGCGGCTTGCTGCACGTTGCGCGGCGCGCTGGCCGATGCTGACCGGGTCGGCCAACAATTCGCCCTGGCGGCTGACGTCATACCAATAGTCGCGCTGCATCTGGCCATTGGCTTCAGCGATCATCACACAGCTTAAGCTGTGGCGAGTCGAGGCATAGCCGCCGATGAAACCATGGCTATTGCCATAGACGCGACAGCCTTGATGTGTGCTCAGCGTGGTGCCGTCGGCGTTTTTGATGCGGGCATCGGCATCAAAGGCCGCCGCTTCGCAAGTCAGCGCCAGTTCGATTGCCCGTTCGGGTGTGATATCCCAAGCGTGAAAAAGATCGAAGTCCTTTAAATCCTTGGCCATCAGCGCTTTATCTGCCAGGCCCGAGCATTCATCTTCGGAGGTGTGCTTGGCAATGGCCAACGCCGCCGCGACGGTTTCGCGAATCGCTTCCGGCCCACTGGCCGAGGTACTGGCCGACCCTTTGCGCTGCCCCACATACAATGTGATGCCAAACCCCTGGTCGCGGTTGAACTCCACGGTTTCCACTTCCCGCTGGCGTACCGACGTCGACAGCCCCTGCTCCAGCGACACCGCCACTTCACAGGCACTGGCCCCCTGGCGCTTGGCCTCGGCAAGGATCTGCTCGACTTGTTCCTGCAGTGCCGGTAACGCTTGCGGACCGACGCTTTGGGCTGCACTCATGGTTTTCTCCACTCAAATTCTGCTTTCGGTTAAGGCCATCGAGCGACCGGGCCGGACAAGCGGCCCCCGACTGGTTATCATGGCGGCGTTTCTTTGCGGACTGCCACCATGGTTGATTCTTACGACGACTCCCTCGATGGGGAGAAAAGCAAAACCCAGGTCAAACGCGAGCTGCATGCTCTGGTTGACCTCGGCGAGCGCCTTACAACGCTCAAGCCGGACTTGATTGCAAAACTGCCACTGACCGACGAAATGCGCCGGGCTCTGGCGGATGCACCTAAGCACACCGCGAATATCGCGCGTAAACGGCACATCATGTTTATCGGCAAACTGATGCGCGATCAGGACACTGACGCCATTCTGACCTTGCTCGATCAACTGGATGCCTCCACTCGCCAGTACAACGAACGCTTCCATAACCTGGAACGTTGGCGTGACCGCCTGATCTCGGGCGATGACGCGGTGCTGGAGAAATTCGTAGTGGACTATCCGGACGCGGACCGCCAGCAACTGCGCTCCCTGATCCGTCAGGCCCAGCACGAAGTGGCGCAAAACAAGGCTCCGGCCACCAGCCGTAAAATTTTCAAGTACATCCGTGAGCTGGACGAGACTCAACGCGGCCTGCGTTGATCCTCTTCCCCGGGTGGCGGTCCTCGCCACCCGAAGCTCCGGCACTTACGAGCCCGTGCCACCCACGGTGATCGCATCAATCTTCAAGGTAGGCTGACCAACGCCGACCGGCACTGACTGCCCATCCTTGCCGCACGTGCCCACGCCGCTGTCCAGCAAAAGGTCGTTACCGACCATCGACACCTTGCTCATGGCTTCCGGCCCGTTACCAATCAACGTCGCCCCTTTGACCGGCGCGGTAATCTTGCCGTCTTCGATCAGGTACGCCTCGCTGGTGGAGAACACAAACTTACCGCTGGTGATATCCACCTGGCCGCCGCCGAGGTTGGCGCAGTAGATCCCGCGTTTTACCGAGGCAATGATTTCTGCCGGGTCGCTTTCGCCACCGAGCATGTAGGTGTTGGTCATGCGTGGCATCGGCAAGTGCGCGTAAGACTCGCGACGGCCGTTACCGGTGCGGGCCACTCCCATCAGGCGGGCGTTGAGTTTGTCTTGCATGTAGCCCTTGAGCACGCCGTTTTCAATCAGCGTGGTGCACTCGGTCGGCGTACCTTCGTCGTCGACGCTCAGCGAGCCACGGCGACCGGCCAGGGTGCCGTCATCGACAATGGTGCACAGCTTGGAGGCGACCATCTCGCCCATGCGCCCACTGTAGGCCGAACTGCCCTTGCGGTTGAAGTCGCCTTCCAGGCCGTGCCCTACGGCTTCATGGAGCAACACACCGGACCAGCCCGAGCCCAACACCACCGGCAATGTACCGGCTGGCGCGGGAATGGCTTCCAGGTTGACCAATGCCTGACGCAGCGCTTCACGGGCATAGCCCATGGCACGGTCTTCAGCGAGGAAATAGCGGTAGTCGGTACGCCCACCACCACCATGACCGCCACGCTCGCGGCGACCGTTCTGCTCGACGATCACGCTGACATTGAAACGCACCAGCGGCCGTACATCCGCCGCCAGGCCGCCGTCGGTGGACGCCACAAGGATGCGCTCCCACACACCGGCCATGCTCACGGTCACTTGCTGGATACGCGGGTCGAGGGCACGGGTGGCCGCGTCGATACGCTTGAGCAAGTCGACCTTCTCCGCACGGCTGATCACTTCCAGGGGGTTATCCGGCGCGTACAACTGGGCCACGTCCTGGGTGCTGAACGCCTGCACCGTGCCGTTCTGGCCGGCACGGGAAATCGAGCGCGCCGCACGGGCAGCGAGGCCAAGGGCTTCAAGGGTAATAGCGTTGCTGTAGGCAAAGCCGGTCTTTTCACCGGATTGCGCGCGCACACCGACGCCTTGGTCAAGGTTGAAACTGCCTTCCTTGACGATGCCGTCTTCGAGAGCCCACGATTCGGAAATCTGGCCCTGGAAATACAGATCGGCCGCGTCGATGCCCGGCCCGGCCAGATCACCGAGCACGGTTTGCAAACTTTCGATGGTCACGCCACCGGGTGCCAGGAGGTGTTCACTGACTGAGGACAACAACTCGCTCATAGGTTTGGCCTTAAATTCATCGTTCCGAAGCAGGCCGCTGCGCGCCCTGCGAGAAAAAGCGCCGATGGTTGACCACCGGCATGCGCGCCCGTATCGACGCCTGTTCACTGCTGTCGCGTTCGGCCAACAACACCGCCTCGCCTTGATCCTGCTGCGCCAGCACTCGCCCCCAAGGGTCGACAATTGCTGCGTGGCCAAAGGTTTCCCGTGGGCCTGGGTGCACACCGCCTTGAGCGGCCGCCAGCAGGTAGCACTGGGTTTCAATGGCGCGCGCACGGATCAGCACATCCCAATGCGCGGCACCGGTCACCGCCGTAAAGGCCGAAGGCGCGGTAATCAATTCAGCTCCCGCCGCGCGCAATTCGCTGTACAGCTCCGGGAACCGCAAGTCATAACACACCGTCAGGCCCAAGCGGCCCACCGGTGTATCCGCCACCACCACATTGCTCCCGAAAGCATAGTCGTCGGATTCACGATAACGCCCTCGCGCATCTGCTACGTCCACATCGAACAGGTGCAGCTTGTCGTAACGCGCGACGATTTCACCCCGATCATCGATCAGCAACGAACAGGCGTTGGACTTGGCGTCAGGTTGGTCCTTGGGCGGCAGCGGCAACGTGCCTGCCACTATCCATAAGGTGAGGTCGCGGGCGGTCTGTTTCAACCATGGCAGGATCGGGCCGTCGCCCAACGCTTCAGCGCGGCCGATATCGGCCACATCACGACGCCCCATGGCCGCGAAGTTCTCAGGCAGAACTGCCAGCTTCGCACCACCTGCCGCCGCTTGCTCCAGCAGGCGTCGGGCCTGTGCCAGGTTGGCCAGCACATCACTCTGGCTGACCATTTGAATTACCGCAAAGGACATAGGCCGACACTCCGTAAAAGGCATGCGGCCATGCTACTCCAGAGCCTCTCAGTTTGGCTTTTCAAATGGCTTGTCGAAGGTGATTTTTGGATCCTTCCAAGGGCCTTCCACTTTGTATTGCACACTGGCGAAGCGCGAAACACGATCACCGATCAGCTTGTCGATCAGGAACAATGCGCCACCAATGGCCGGCGCCCCCACGATCAGCGCGGCAATCGGCAGGTTATTGGTGACCGGCAATGTGACCAGCAATTTGGCGTCGACACGGTCAGCCACCAGATCCAGGGTGCCATTGAGCTCCAGGTTGGTAGAAGGCCCCGTCATGGTGATCGGCTCACGGGTCACAAACACACCATCACTGGCGGCCAGCAAACCTTTGACCCGGTCATAACTCAAGCCTTTGCCGAGCAAGTCGGAAAAGTCCAGGCGCAAACGGCGGCCAATGGAGTTGAAGTTCAGCAACCCAAACACCCGCAGGGCCTGGGCGCCACCTTCCACTTCAACGAACTGACCTTTGCGGAACGCGGCATCCAGGCTACCGGAGAAACGCTTGGGCCCGACCCACGCCGGCGAACCCGGCCAACGACCATCCACGTCCAGGTGGAAGTCATCGCTGGTTACCGTCGGCGCAAAGCCCCAGCCCTTGAGCACATCGGCGATGTTCTTGCCATCCAGGCGGCCCCTGTACCAACTGCTGCTCGCACCGGGCGCACCCTCCCAGCCACCGGCGCCTTTGAGCTGCATTCCCTTGAGGCCCAAGTCCAGGTTGTTGAAGGCCAGGCCTTTGGCGGTCGGTCGAATCTTCAGCGACCAGGCGCCCACCAGGTCAGGCCCCTGGAACAGTTGGTTGATAGCGATATCGAGTGCCGGAATCTCTTTGGGATCAATATCCGCCAATGGATCCGGCGCATTTTCGTCCGCCTGAACGGTGGGGTCTACGGCCGGTAATTTCACATACTGCAGATTGATCGCAATGGGCGCGCCTTTGGCGTCCGGCAAATTTACCGTGCCTTTGGCCTGCTGACTGTCAAGCTGCAAACCCCAGGCTGTCGGCTTGCGGTCAAGCTGCAAGGTGACTTGGTCAAACTGAGTACCAAAGCCGGTCAGCTTGCCCACCTTAAAGTCCGCACCACTGAGCAGTTGCTTGGCGCTCCCGCCGGGGTCATTACCCGCGTAGCGGTCGACCAGTTTTTTCCACGGGTCGATATCCAGCTCAGAAAGCACACCGCGAATCCGCAAGCCTTTGGCAGCAGGCAGCACGGCATCACCATTGCCGAGGAACAGCTCCCCGCGGCCGTCATTGAATTTGTCCGCCGGCGCTGCAAAGGTAAAACTCGCCAGCTCGCCGTAACTGAACCAGTAACGCCGCTCGGCGCCCTGCAAGGTCATGCGGAACACGCTGTCGCGGCCTTGGCTGGCGGGCATGCCAAAAGGCGCCGGCAGGTCCACCGCCACGCCTTTCATAGTGGAGCTGACCATCAGTTGGCTGTCCGCGCCGTCCAGGGTCACTTGTAATTGGTAAGGGATATCACCGGACACCGGCAACGGCTGGCTGATTTTCAACCAGTCCGTCAGCCGCTTGACCGTGACCTGGCCCTTGGCAATGACCCGCGTACTGAGACTACCTGGCTTGCCGTCGGCGAGGATCTGCGCAGTGATGGGGCGATCGAACGCCTTGGCCGAGATGTTCTGGCCGCTCAGGCCCTTGGCGCTGTCGAAGCGGAAATCGCCCTTGAGCTGGGTCAGATCCAGAGTCGGCTCCGCCAATTGCAAGCGAGCCTTGTCAGTCTGAAAGTCCACGACAATAGTGGGCTCGGTGCCCTTGGCCAAAGGAATGTCCAGATCCAGCTTGCCTTGCAGGTCACCCTCGCCTTTCCAACCGGCGAAGGTCGAGCCAGTGCCTATCGGCGCGTCCTGAAGGATTTTCAGGCCATCGCCCAAACCACCCGCAAACCCTCCGGTGATCAGCAGATGGCTGTCCTTGCCGGCCGGCGCGTGTGGGATGTTGACATAGACGTCCTTGACCTTGGTGTCGAGCAACTGGCCCTTGCTGGCCAGGATACGCACACCGCTCTCCTCGACAAACACTTCGCCATTCACTTTGCTCACATGCGGCCAACCCGGCTGGAATGCCAGTTCGGCGTCATGCACCTTGAAGAACAGGCTGATATTGCGCGCAGCGGGCAGCGCGTCGTGGTTCAACGACCCCTGGTACTGGAAGAAACCTTGATCCACCGCACCTTTGAGAATCGCCGTGCGCAACCATTCATCCAGCGAAGGGCTCAATACCGCCGGCAGATATTTGGAGGTGAAGCGCCCATCGCCATCGACCATGCCGACCCGCAGGTCCATATAGTCTTCTTGGGCATGGTCGAAATGCAGGCGAATCAAGAAGTCTGCGGCGACCTTGCCCTCTTCGCCCAGCACCTTGATATACGGGGCGATCAGGGTGAAGCCTTCTTTATCCAGCGTCCATGTCAGGCGCGCGTTGGCCTGCATGTACTGCCAGGGCTTGGCGAAGATCGGGTACAAGTGCAGGGAAAAGTCCTTGCTGTCCATGCGCAACTCGCCATGGCCAAGGTCACCGCTGATGCTGCCGGACACGTTACGTGCGGCCGGCGCGCCGAAGTACGCATCAAAGCCGATGCGCTCAAGGTTGGCGGCGAAGCTGACTTTCTGATCGGTCGTGTCCTGCGGGCGGAAGTCCACCAGCACATTGCGCAACAGGCCTGTGGCTTTCAGGTGTTCGATGGTGGTGGCAAACCCTTTCGGCAACGGCGCCAGGGCATTCAGTAACGGCGTAATCGGGGTCAGGTCCAACCGATCGGCCTGAAGCTTCCAGGTTTCCTGTGCTTTTTCGGTGGCCAGGCTTTGCTGCAATTGCAGTTGCGACTCCCAACGGGTCTCGCCGATGTTCATCGCCAGCGAATCGAACAGCACCTTCAGGCCACTATCACTGCGTTGCAGGTAAGCGTTGAGGGCGAGGTTTTCGATATGTACCGGCTTACGGTCCGCGTAGCTGCCCTTCACCTGAGGTGAATTGAGGCGCACCACAGCGCTTTGCACGGTGCCCTTGGCCCACGTCAGCCAGAACTCCCCGCCCGCCTTCAATTGCGTGAGTTTCCATTGCTGGGTCAGCTTGGCCGGAATCCATTTGGCCCAGTCGCTTTGAGGCAGGCTGAGGTAGGCCTCGACTTCGCCCTCTTTCCATTGGCTTGCACGAATTCGGCTACGCAGGCTCAAGGCAAGCGGCTGGCCGTCGGGCAGGGTCAAGCGTGCGTCCAGACGTTGGCGCGCCTCACCGCTGTGCAGGCTCAGGCCCACGTAGGTCAGGGTCAGCGGCGCCTCGCCGAACGGTTGCAGGGTGACCTGGCTGTCCAGCAACGACACACGCTTGACGATCTGCATGCGTGTCAGCAACTGCTCCGGGTCCAACGGCTGGTCGTCCTGCACCGGCAGACCTTGAAGTGCCCAGTGGCCGTCCTTGTCTTCCTTGACGCTCAACTGCAACCCGCTGACTTCCAGATGAGCAATACGCACTTCACGGGCCATGAGGCTGGCCCAGATATCCGGCACCACTTCGACCTGATCCAGGCGCAAGGCGCTGTTGCCTTCACCGACCATCACGTCATGGGCCAGCAATACTGGCGCAAAGCCGCTCCAGCGCCCTTCCAGGCTGCCGATTTGCAGGGGCACATCCACCGCAGCCTGAGCCTTGGCTTCGATTTCGGCGCGATATTCGGCCACCAGCGGGACCAACTCACGACCCAGGCTCACGTACACCGCCGCCAATACCAGCAGTAAGGCGCACACGCCCAGGCTCCAACGGGTCAAAGCGGCAAAAAAGCGTTTCAGACGCTCCATGTCAGGCGACCCTCAAGGCAATTAGCGGACGGAAGATCAAGGTCTGCCGGTCTCGAAGAAAGAAAGCGATTGCGGATCAGAGCAGCACCACGTCGTATTGTTCCTGGGAATACATGGTTTCGACCTGAAAGCGAATCGTGCGTCCGATAAACCCCTCCAGTTCAGCAACGTTGCCCGACTCCTCATCCAGCAAGCGATCGACCACTTTCTGGTTGGCAAGCACTCTGTAACCCTCGGCCTGGTAAGCACGCGCCTCCCGTAAGATTTCCCGGAAGATCTCGTAGCAAACCGTTTCCGGGGTCTTCAACTTGCCGCGCCCCTGGCAACTGCTGCAAGGTTCGCACAGCACTTGCTCAAGGCTTTCGCGGGTGCGTTTGCGGGTCATCTGCACCAGGCCCAGTTCGGTAATACCGATGATATTGGTCTTGGCGTGATCGCGCTCAAGCTGCTTCTCGAGCGTGCGCAGCACTTGGCGCTGGTGTTCTTCGTCTTCCATGTCGATGAAGTCGATGATGATGATGCCGCCCAGGTTGCGCAGGCGCATCTGACGCGCGATAGCGGTGGCTGCTTCGAGGTTGGTCTTGAAAATGGTTTCTTCAAGGTTGCGATGGCCGACAAATGCGCCGGTGTTGACGTCGATGGTGGTCATGGCTTCCGCCGGGTCCACCACCAGATAGCCGCCGGACTTGAGCGGTACTTTGCGCTCCAGGGCTTTCTGGATTTCGTCTTCAACGCCATACAGGTCGAAGATCGGCCGCTCACCAGGATAGTGCTCCAGGCGGTCGGCAATTTCCGGCATCAGCTCGGCAACAAACTGCGTGGTGCGCTGGAAGGTTTCCCGCGAGTCGATGCGAATTTTCTCAATCTTCGGGCTGACCAGGTCACGCAGCGTGCGCAGGGCCAGGCCCAGGTCTTCATAGATGACGCTCGGCGCACCGATGGTTTTGATCTGTGCTCCGATCTGGTCCCACAAACGCCGCAGGTAGCGGATGTCCATCAGGATTTCATCGGCGCCGGCGCCTTCTGCGGCGGTGCGCAAGATAAAACCACCGGCTTCCTTGATGCCTTCGGCGGCCACGCAGTCGCTGACCACCTTTTTCAGGCGTTCGCGCTCGGCTTCATCTTCGATTTTCAAGGAAATGCCGACGTGGGCAGTCCGCGGCATGTACACCAGATAACGCGACGGAATTGACAGTTGTGTCGTCAAGCGAGCGCCTTTGGAGCCGATAGGGTCCTTGGTGACTTGCACCACCAGGCTCTGTCCTTCATGCACCAACGCGCTGATGCTCTCGACCGCAGGGCCTTCGCGCAGGGAAATTTCCGAAGCGTGAATAAAAGCGGCACGGTCCAGGCCGATGTCAACGAACGCCGCCTGCATCCCCGGCAACACGCGCACAACCTTGCCTTTATAGATGTTGCCAACGATCCCGCGCTTCTGTGTGCGCTCGACGTGCACTTCTTGCAGAACACCGTTTTCTACCACCGCCACGCGCGATTCCATCGGCGTGATATTGATCAGAATCTCTTCACTCATGGCTGGGTCTCGTTCAGGCGTTTTCACAATAGTGACCGATCGCTTAAGGCTTGGCGCGCAAGTAAGGCGTTCAGCGCGCGGTAAGGTTTTGCCAACAGGGTATGCCGAATTGGCCAAGCAGTTGCGCGGTTTCGCACACCGGCAGGCCTACCACAGCGGAATAGCTGCCGTTGAGTCCGGCGACGAACACCGACCCCAGCCCTTGGATAGCATAGCCGCCGGCTTTGTCCTGTGGCTCACCACTGTGCCAGTAGGTTGTAGCCTCCTCGACACAAATCCCACGAAACCGTACGCGACTGCTTACACACCGAGTTTCGCAGCGCTGGCCGTCAGTGACGGCAATGGCGGTGAGCACTTCATGTTCTCGATCGGAAAGAGCCAGCAACATCGCCAGGGCATCCGCTTGATCCACGGGCTTGCCCAAGATCTGACCATCAACGATGACGGCAGTGTCGGCCCCCAGCACACAGACGCCGGAGGGTTGTTCAAGCGCAGAAAAACCCGCCGTCGCCTTACCCCGAGCAAGGCGCTCGACGTAGGCAACGGCGGATTCGTTTGTAAGAGGAGTTTCATCAATAGCGGCACTGACCACGGTGAATGGCACACCGATCTGGGTCAGCAGTTCACGCCGCCTTGGGGAGCCCGAGGCCAGATAAAGCGAATTCATTCCAGACTCTCCCTGTAGGGTTCGATAACCAGGCAGAGCCTCGCAATCCATTCAATTGATTTTATAGCGACGACGTAATCCACGCAGACCGAAACTGACCCAAGGCCACAGCAGCGCACTGACCAGGGCTGGCAACACCAACGCGAGGGTTGGCTGACGGTTACCGGTCAAGGCGCTGAGCCACAGTTGCACCAACTGCGCCAGGCCGAAGATCACCAGGATCACCAGGCACTGCTGCCACATCGGGAACATCCGCAGTCGCTGTTGCAGTGACAGTACCAGGAACGTAATCAGGGTCAGGATCAATGCGTTCTGGCCCAGCAAGGTGCCATAGAGCACGTCTTCCGCCAAGCCCAGGCACATCGCCGTGACCATCCCGACTTTATGCGGCAGGGTCAGCGACCAGAAGGCAAGCAACAACGCGAGCCAGAGCGGTCGCAGGATTTCCATGAATTGCGGCAGCGGCGAAACGCTTAACAGCAAGCCGATGGCGAAGGTCAGCCAGACGATCCAGCCATTGCGCGAATGAGTACCGGCCATTATTCCTCCCTCTGCCGCGTGGTTGCCGGGGCCGCGGCCGGTGAACGGGTTGCCGGGGCCACAGCGGCAGGCGGTTTAGCCGCCGGGGTGGTGGCAGCGGGCGCCGACACAGGCGGTTTGGTTGCAACCGGCTTGGCCGCACGCGCGCTGTGAACTGCTGGCTTGGCCGGCGTTGCCACAGGTGCTGCCGGGGTGGCTGCGGGCGCAGGCGGCCCCACGAACGCTGGTTTTGGCACCGTGGCAGGAATGACCGGCGCAGTGCCGTTCTGCTTGTCTTCCGCTTCCTGGGCCTGGGCGGCGTCGTTGACGCGCTCTTCCGGGGTACGGTTGTCGCTGAAGACCAACAGCAGGTAGCGGCTGCGGTTCAGGGCGGCAGTCGGTACGGCGCGGACGATCGCAAACGGCTGGCCGGAATCGTGGATCACTTCCTTGACCGTCGCGACCGGGTAACCCGCCGGGAAACGCTGACCCAGGCCGGAGCTGACCAGCAGGTCGCCTTCCTTGATGTCGGCAGTGTCTGCCACATGCCGCAATTCAAGGCGCTCCGGGTTGCCTGTGCCGCTGGCAATCGCACGCAAGCCATTACGGTTGACCTGTACTGGAATGCTGTGGGTTGTGTCCGTTAGCAGCAATACCCGTGAGGTGTAAGGCATCAGTTCAACCACCTGGCCCATCAGGCCACGGGCGTCGAGCACCGGCTGACCGAGGACCACACCGTCGCGCTCACCCTTGTTGATGATGATGCGATGGGTAAACGGGTTGGGGTCCATGCCGATCAACTCGGCGACCTCGACCTTTTCGTTCACCAGTGCGGACGAATTGAGCAACTCGCGCAGCCGAACGTTCTGCTCGGTGAGGGCCGCCAGCTTTTGCATGCGCCCCTGCAGCAACAGGTTTTCAGTCTTGAGTTTTTCGTTCTCGGCGACCAGCTCGGTGCGGCTGCCGAATTGGCTGGCCACGCCCTGGTAGAGACGTTGCGGCAGGTCGGTGATCCAGTAAGTCTGCATCAACACCAGCGACATCTGGCTACGCACGGGCTTGAGCAGTGCAAAGCGGGCATCGACCACCATCAGCGCGACCGAAAGCACGACCAGCACCAATAAGCGCACGCCCAATGAGGGGCCTTTGGCGAAAAGCGGTTTAATAAGCCGCTCCTCCCAGGCAAATGTTCTCTTTATTCATACGGCATCAAACCGGCCTGGATGCAGATTGAAGAAGATAAACGCCAACAGGCAGCACTGCAAAGTGCTGCCTGCGGGCGAAGCATGAACCACCCAAGCAATCTTATTCGCTGGAGAGCAGGTCCATGGTGTGTTTATCCATCATTTCCAGTGCACGGCCACCGCCACGAGCGACGCAGGTCAGCGGGTCTTCGGCAACAATCACCGGCAGACCGGTTTCCTGGGCCAGCAGCTTGTCGAGGTCACGCAGCAAAGCGCCACCACCGGTCAGCACCAGGCCACGCTCGGCGATGTCGGAAGCCAGTTCCGGCGGCGATTGCTCCAGGGCGCTCTTCACAGCCTGAACGATAGTGGCCAGGGACTCTTGCAGAGCTTCCAGCACTTCATTGGAGTTCAGGGTGAAGGCACGTGGAACGCCTTCGGCCAGGTTGCGACCGCGAACATCGACTTCGCGAACTTCGCCGCCCGGGTAAGCGGTGCCGATTTCCTGCTTGATGCGCTCAGCAGTGGATTCACCGATCAGGCTGCCGTAGTTACGGCGTACATAAGTGATGATCGCTTCGTCGAAGCGGTCGCCGCCTACGCGCACGGATTCGGCGTACACCACACCGTTCAGGGAAATCAGGGCGATTTCAGTGGTACCACCACCGATATCGACCACCATCGAACCGCGCGCTTCCTCAACCGGCAAACCGGCGCCGATAGCGGCAGCCATGGGTTCTTCGATCAGGAACACTTCGCGAGCACCGGCACCAAGGGCCGATTCACGGATGGCACGACGCTCCACCTGGGTGGACTTGCACGGAACGCAGATCAGCACACGAGGGCTGGGCTGCAGAAAACTGTTTTCGTGAACTTTGTTGATGAAGTACTGCAGCATCTTCTCGCAGACGCTGAAGTCGGCGATCACGCCGTCTTTCATCGGACGAATGGCAGCGATATTGCCTGGTGTTCGGCCGAGCATGCGCTTGGCCTCGGTGCCAACGGCAACGACACTTTTCTGATTACCATGGGTCCGAATGGCCACAACCGATGGCTCATTCAGAACGATACCGCGCTCGCGCACGTAAATAAGGGTGTTGGCAGTGCCCAGGTCAATGGAAAGATCGCTGGAAAACATGCCACGCAGTTTCTTGAACATGGGGAAAGGACCCTAGGCAACGCGTGGGTAAAAAAGTGCGGCAAACTCTAACAACGACAGGGATTTTGGGCAAGGCGCCAATGTGCTAAATTGGCCGACTTTCTGTGCACCAACCCCCACAATCGCGGCCTTATGACCGTAGAAATGCGGTAGTGTTCCGACAATCTAACACACGGACGCCCTCCGTTCTGTTTTCCACTGGAGAATCCCATGGCGCTTGAACGCTCCGACGTGGAAAAAATCGCTCATCTGGCCTCGCTTGGCCTGAATGAAGCCGATCTTCCACAGACCACCGCAGCCTTGAACAGCATTCTCGGGCTTGCTGACCAAATGCAGGCCGTCAATACCGACGGCATCGAGCCCCTGGCTCACCCACTGGAAGCCAGCCAGCGCCTGCGTGCAGACGTTGTGACCGAGCGAAATAATCGCGAGGCCTACCAGTCCATCGCGCCAGCGGTCGAAAACGGCCTGTATCTGGTTCCGAAAGTCATCGACTAAAGGGAAAGAGCCTGCAATGCATCACATGACTCTGGCCGAGATCGCCCGCGGTCTCGCCGATAAAAAGTTTTCTTCCGAAGAGCTGACCAAGACCCTGCTTGCGCGCATCGCCGAGCTCGACCCCAAGGTCAACAGCTTCATCAGCCTCACCGAAGAGCTGGCCTTGAGCCAGGCCAAGGCCGCCGACGTGCGTCGCGCCAACGGTGAAAATGGCGCGCTGCTGGGCGCACCGATCGCCCACAAAGACTTGTTCTGCACCCAGGGCATTCGCACCAGCTGCGGCTCGAAGATGCTCGACAACTTCAAGGCGCCCTACGACGCCACCGTGGTGTCCAAGCTGGCTACCGCCGGGGCCGTGACCCTGGGCAAGACCAACATGGACGAATTCGCCATGGGTTCGGCCAACGAGTCGAGCTACTACGGCGCGGTGAAAAACCCGTGGAACCTGGAACACGTGCCCGGCGGTTCGTCGGGTGGTTCTGCTGCCGCCGTTGCCGCGCGCTTTCTGCCGGCCGCCACGGCAACCGACACCGGCGGCTCGATCCGTCAGCCTGCCGCGTTCACCAACCTCACCGGCCTTAAACCGACCTACGGTCGTGTTTCCCGCTGGGGCATGATCGCCTACGCCTCCAGCCTGGATCAGGGCGGCCCGTTGGCACGCACTGCCGAAGACTGCGCAATATTGTTACAAGGTATGGCCGGGTTCGATAAACAGGACTCCACCAGCATCGATGAGCCAGTGCCGGACTACAGCGCCAGCCTGAATACGTCGATCAAAGGCCTGCGTATCGGCGTGCCGAAAGAGTATTTCAGCGCCGGCCTCGACCCGCGCATCGCCGAACTAGTGCACAACAGTGTCAAGGAGCTGGAAAAGCTCGGCGCGGTGATCAAGGAAGTCAGCCTGCCGAACAACCAGCACGCGATTCCTGCGTACTACGTGATCGCGCCTGCTGAAGCCTCCTCCAACCTGTCGCGTTTCGACGGCGTACGTTTCGGCTACCGCTGTGAAAACCCGAAAGACCTGACCGACCTGTACAAACGCTCCCGGGGCGAAGGCTTCGGTGCCGAAGTACAACGCCGCATCATGGTCGGTGCCTACGCACTGTCGGCCGGCTACTACGACGCGTACTACCTCAAGGCGCAAAAAATCCGTCGCCTGATCAAGAACGACTTCATGGCCGCTTTTGAAGAAGTTGATGTGATCCTCGGCCCAACCACGCCGAACCCGGCCTGGAAGATTGGCGCCAAGACCGGCGACCCAATCGCCGAGTACCTGGAAGACCTGTACACCATCACCGCTAACCTCGCGGGCTTGCCGGGCTTGTCCATGCCTGCCGGTTTCGTCGATGGCCTGCCGGTCGGCGTGCAATTGCTCGCCCCGTATTTCCAGGAAGGCCGCTTGCTCAATGTGGCGCACCAGTACCAGTTGAACACTGACTGGCACACTCGCACCCCTACCGGCTTCTGAGGAGCACACTATGCAATGGGAAGTTGTGATCGGGCTGGAGATTCATACCCAGCTCGCCACCCAATCGAAGATTTTCTCCGGTAGCGCCACCACGTTCGGCGCAGAGCCCAACACCCAGGCCAGCCTGGTCGACCTGGGCATGCCCGGCGTACTGCCGGTGCTGAACCAGGAAGCGGTGCGCATGGCGGTGATGTTCGGCCTGGCGATTGACGCCGAGATCGGCCAGCACAACGTGTTCGCGCGCAAGAACTACTTCTACCCGGACCTGCCCAAGGGCTACCAGATCAGCCAGATGGAGCTGCCGATCGTCGGCAAGGGCCACCTGGACATCCCGCTGGAAGACGGCACCATCAAGCGCGTTGGCGTGACCCGCGCGCACCTGGAAGAAGATGCCGGCAAGAGCCTGCACGAAGAATTCCCAGGGGCCACCGGCATCGACCTGAACCGTGCCGGCACGCCGTTGCTGGAAATCGTCTCCGAGCCGGACATGCGCAGCGCCAAGGAAGCCGTGGCCTACGTCAAGACCATCCACGCGCTGGTGCGTTATCTGGGCATCTGCGACGGCAACATGGCTGAAGGCTCGCTGCGTTGCGACTGTAACGTGTCGATCCGTCCAAAAGGCCAGGTCGAGTTCGGCACCCGCTGCGAGATCAAGAACGTCAACTCGTTCCGCTTCATCGAGAAGGCGATCAACAGTGAAGTGCGTCGCCAGATCGAGCTGATCGAAGACGGCGGCAAGGTAATCCAGCAAACCCGCCTGTACGATCCGAACAAAGATGAAACCCGCGCCATGCGCAGCAAAGAGGAAGCCAACGACTACCGTTACTTCCCCGACCCGGACCTGTTGCCGGTGGTCCTTGAGGATTCGTTCCTCAATGACATCCGTGCCACCCTGCCGGAATTGCCGCAGCAAAAACGCGAGCGCTTCCAGGAGCAGTTCGGCCTGTCGGTCTACGACGCCAGCGTGTTGGCGTCCAGCCGAGAGCAAGCCAACTACTTCGAAAAAGTCGTGAGCATTGCTGGCGACGCCAAACTGGCGGCCAACTGGGTCATGGTTGAGCTGGGCAGCCTGTTGAACAAGCAGGGCCTGGAAATCGACGAAGCACCGGTTACCGCCGAGCAACTGGGCGGCATGCTGCTGCGCATCAAGGACAACACCATCTCCGGCAAAATCGCCAAGACCGTGTTCGAAGCGATGGCGAGCGGCGAAGGCAGCGCCGACGACATCATCGACAAGCGCGGCCTCAAGCAAGTCACCGACAGCGGCGCGATCTCGGCCGTACTCGATGAGATGCTCGCCGCCAATGCTGAGCAAGTTGAACAATACCGTGCGGCAGACGAAGCCAAGCGCGGCAAGATGTTCGGCTTCTTTGTCGGCCAAGCGATGAAAGCCTCCAAAGGCAAAGCCAACCCGCAACAGGTGAACGAACTGCTCAAAAGCAAGCTCGAAGGCTGATAACGGTGAAGGGTCCGAATGGGATTTCATGCCCAACTCGGACCCGTGTGGGAGCGGGCTTGCCCGCTCCCTCATTTGATACGGGGCAGCATTGATGATGAAGCGTCTACTCGGCCTACTGGCCCTGTTCTCCCTGCTGGCCGGTTGCGCCAGCGGCCTCATCGACCCCAACGGCTACGACGAAACCGGCACCGCTTCGTATTACGGCGCCAAGCACCATGGCAACCGAACCGCCAGCGGTGAACCTTTCAACCAGAACGCCCTGACCGCCGCTCATCGGCGCCTGCCTTTCGGCACCCGGGTCAAGGTGACCAATCTCGACAACAACAAATCCGTGGTACTGCGCATCAATGATCGCGGCCCGCATACTCGTGGCCGCCTGATTGATGTTTCACGCAAGGCTGCCGGACAGCTCGGTATGCTGGGCAGCGGAACCGCACGGGTTCGCGTGCAAGCGCTGAGCAACTGACAGGAGCCCTGGCCATTTTCGGACTAACCGCCCTTTCGCCCTTCAGCCTGCTCGAATTGATCAGCGGCTTGGTGTTGCTGATTATCGGCGCCGAAATCCTGGTGCGCGCCGCCGTGCGCCTGGCGGCCAGCCTCAAGGTGCGGCCGCTGATCATCGGTTTGAGCATCGTCGCCTTCGGCAGCAGTGCGCCGCAGATGACCGTCAGTTTGCAAGCCACCCTGGCCGGCAATACCGACATCGCGGTGGGCAGCGTGATCGGCAGCAGCATCTTCAATATCCTCGTCACCCTGGGCCTGTCCGCGCTGATCATCCCCCTGCGGGTATCACGGCAACTGGTGCGCCTGGACATTCCGGTGATGATTTTCGCCGCCCTGCTGGTGTTTACCCTCTCGGCCAATGAAGAGCTGACGCCCGTTGACGGCCTGTTACTGCTCGCGGCCCTGCTGGCCTACCTCGGCGTGCTGCACTACCAAACCCGCCATTCCCGCCGCCCGCGCACATTGGACACCGTCGCCAGGGCGCCATGGCTGAGCAGCGTATTGCTGATACTGGGCGGGCTGTTGATTCTGGTGCTGGCCGGGCATCTGCTGCTGGGCGCGGCCGTGGATGTGGCGAGCGACTTGGGCCTCTCGGAGCGCATCATCGGCCTGACGCTCATCGGTGTCAGTACCTCGCTGCCATGCCTGGCCACCTCGCTGATTGCCGCCCTGCGCGGCCAGCGCGAGATCGCCGTGGGCAATGTGATCGGCAGCAGCCTGTTCAATCTGTTGGGCGTGCTGGGGTTTACCGCCCTGGTGGCGCCCTCTCCACTGTCGGTGTCGCCCAACGCCCTGGACTTCGACCTGCCGGTGATGCTCGGCGTGGTGGTGCTGTGCCTGCCGGTGTTCTACACCGGCTATCGCGTCACGCGCGCCGAAGGCCTGGTGTTTCTGGGTCTGTACCTGGTGTACGGGCTGCACGTGGTGTCGTTCACGTTCGGCACGCCCCTGGCCACCAAGCTTGAACACTTGATGCTGTATTACATCCTGCCGGCGCTGGTGGTTTTTCTGATACTCAGCACGCTGCGAGCCTGGCGCCGCCAACACAAGAGGGAATCGCAATGACCGATCAGAAAAAGCCCGGGGTTGAAATGCGTCGTCAGGTAATGGGCGATGTGTTCGTCGATCGCGCCCTGGGCAATGCCACCGAGTTCACCCAGCCGCTGCAGGATTTCGTCAACGAACATGCCTGGGGCAGCGTGTGGAACCGCGAAGGTCTGCCATTGAAGACGCGCAGCCTGATCACCCTCGCCGCCCTCACGGCGCTCAAATGCCCGCAAGAGCTCAAGGGCCACGTACGTGGTGCGCTGAACAATGGCTGCACGGTGGAAGAGATTCGCGAAGCACTGCTGCATTGCGCGGTGTATGCGGGTGTGCCAGCGGCGATTGACGCGTTTCGCGCGGCGCAGGAAGTGATTGAGGCGTATCAGGCAGATCAGCAGTGACGGTCAGATAGCTTTCGCGAGCAAGCCTACTGCCACATTTGACTGCATTCTCAGGTTGGAACACGGCCAAATGTGGCAGCGGGCTTGCTCGCGAATGGCCCTCAGACACACCGCAACGTTTAGATCCAACCCCCCGCCTGCAACACGAAAATTCCGATATTGGTGGTCACCGCCGCCATCAGCGTGGTGATCACAATAATCGCCGCCGCCAGTTCATGATTACCCTCGGCCGCCCTGGCCATGACGAAACTCGCCGCCGCAGTCGGCGCGCCGAAATACAAAAACAGAATCCCCAGTTCCGGCCCGCGAAAGCCTAGCAGCCAGGCGCCAAGCGTCGCCGCCAGCGGCAGGCCGATCATCTTCACCAGGCTGGCACTCAAGGCCATGCTCCCGCTTTTCCGCAGGGCTGCCAGCGACAGGGTGCCGCCGATGCAGATCAGTGCCAGCGGCAGGGTCATGTCCGCCAGGTACTGGCCGGACGACTCCAGCCAGCCAGGCAAGCCGATCTTGAAAATAGCGAACGGCGCAGCCGCAATCACGCTGATGATCAGCGGGTTGGCCACCACGCTTTTGAAGATGCTCCAGGGGTCGGACTTGATCACCGGGCTGTACACCGCCAGCACGATGGTCGACAGCGTGTTGTAGAACAGAATCACCAGTGCCGCGAGGATCGCGCCAAGGGAAATGCCGTAGTCACCGTACATGCTGGCCGCCAGCGCCAGGCCGATCACGCCGTTATTGCCGCGAAACGCGCCCTGGGTGTAGATGCCACGGTCTTCACGCGGGCAACGCAAGATCGCCCAGCCCCAGGCCAGGGCAAAGCTCAGCAGTGTGGCGACGGCAAAGTAGATCAGCAAACCTGGCTTGAGCGCCGAGTGCAGGTCGGCATGCAGGATGCCCAGGAACAACAGCGCCGGCATGGTGACGTTGAATACCAGGGACGAGGCGGTGTGGATAAAGTTGTCGTTGATCCAGTTGATGCGCTTGAGCAGCACACCGAGGAACAGCATGGCAAACACCGGCGCGGTGATGGTGAGGGTGGTGAGGAAGATTGCCAGCATGCCGGGGAGAACCTTGGTGAGCGTCATCAGAGGGCCAATGATAAGCCATGCGGCCGTGCGGCGTCTGGTAGGCCACCTTCGCGCGCGAGCCCACTTCCACCCTTGGCTGCATTCTCATGCTGGAATTCGGCCAAAGGTGGGAGCGGACTTGCTCGCGAGTTCAGGCGACTCGGTCTCAGGTAATGGGCGCCGGGTTGAACAACGTAATGTCGTTATGCAGCTTGTGCTGCTCGGCCCACGTCTGCTTCTTGCCGCTGGCCACGTCCAGGTAGAAGTGGAACAACTCCCATCCCAACTCCTCGATCGTCGCACGCCCGGTGGCAATGCGCCCGGCGTCAATATCGATCAGGTCCGGCCAGCGCTGAGCCAATTCCGTACGCGTCGAGACCTTCACCACCGGCGCCATCGCCAGCCCGTAAGGCGTGCCACGCCCGGTGGTGAACACATGCAGGTTCATCCCGGCCGCCAGTTGCAAGGTGCCGCACACAAAGTCACTGGCCGGCGTCGCGCAAAAAATCAGGCCCTTGCCGTTGAACCGCTCGCCCGGGCCGAGCACGCCATTGATCGCGCTGCTGCCGGATTTGACGATGGAGCCCAAGGACTTCTCGACGATATTCGACAAGCCACCCTTTTTGTTGCCCGGCGTGGTGTTGGCACTGCGGTCCGCCTCGCCCTTGGCCAGGTAACGGTCGTACCAGTCCATTTCTCTTACAAGCGCCTGGGCAACTTCTTTGCTTTCAGCACGGGACGTCAGCAGATATATCGCATCACGCACTTCAGTCACTTCGGAAAACATCACGGTCGCCCCGGCCCGCAGCAGCAGATCCGAGGCATACCCCAACGCCGGGTTGGCAGTGATGCCGGAAAACGCATCGCTGCCACCACATTGCATGCCCAGGATCAGTTCCGACGCAGGCACGGTTTCACGGCGGCGCTGGTCGAGTTTTTTCAAACGGACCTCGGCCAGCGCCATGATCTGCTCGATCATCTCGGTAAAGCCGTGGCTGGAATCCTGCAGCCGATACAGCCAGGGCTCGCTAAGGTCGACCGAGCTGTCGTTGTCGTGCATCACCTGCCCGGCCTGCAATTTCTCGCAGCCCAGGCTGATGACCAAAGCCTCGCCCCCCAGGTTCGGATTACGCGCCAGGTTGCGCACAGTGCGGATCGGGATATACGCATCCGTTGCGGTGATCGCCACGCCGCAGCCGTAACTGTGGGTCAGCGCCACCACGTCATCGACGTTCGGGTACTTGGGCAGCAATTCGTCCTTGATACGCTTGACCGCATGGTCCAGCACGCCGGTAACGCACTGCACGGTGGTGGTGATACCGAGAATATTGCGTGTGCCCACGGTGCCGTCGGCGTTGCGATAGCCCTCGAAGGTAAAGCCTTCCAATGGCGCCTGGGTGTCAGGCACTTCAGTGGACAGCGGCAAGCTGTCCAGCGGTGGCGCGGTGGGCATGCGCAGTTGGTCTTCCTGCACCCAACTGCCCCGCGGAATCGGCGCCAGGGCGTAACCGATGGTCTGGCCATAGCGAATAATCTGACCGCCCTCAGGGATATCTTCCAGCGTCACCTTGTGGCTCTGCGGGATGAAATCCACGGTCACCAGGCCGTCCGGAAACTCGGTCCCGGCCGGTACGCCCTGGTCGTTGACCACGATCACCACGTTGTCACGCTCGTGCAAACGGATCGAGCGCGGCGAGTCGGCATGTTCAATCAACTGCATTACATCGCCCCTCAAGAGTGCGCTTCGGTGAATTTAGTCAGTTCAGGCCCTTTGCTGGGTGGCTCTTTGAGCACCACACGCTTGATCGGGCCGACAATCACCAGGTAACTGAACACCGCCACCAAGGCGTTGGCGCCGACGAACACCAGCGCCCACTTGAACGAGCCGGTGGTGCTGATGATGTAGCCGATCACGATAGGCGTACTGATCGACGCCAGGTTGCCAAACATGTTGAACAAGCCGCCACTGAGGCCGGCGATTTGTTTCGGCGAGGTGTCGGACACCACCGCCCAACCCAGTGCGCCAACGCCCTTGCCGAAGAAGGCCAACGCCATAAAACCCACGACCATCCACTCGATGTCGACATAGTTGCAGGCCACGATGCTGCTGGAAATCAGCAACCCACCGATGATCGGCGCCTTGCGCGCAAACGTCAGCGAATGGCCCTTGCGCAGCAGGTAGTCGGAGATCACGCCGCCCAGCACCCCACCGATAAAACCACAAATCGCTGGCAGCGAAGCAATGAAACCGGCCTTCAGAATGGTCATACCGCGGTCCTGCACCAGGTACACCGGAAACCAGGTCAGGAAGAAGTACGTGATGCCATTGATGCAATATTGGCCGAGGTACACGCCAAGCATCATGCGGTTGGTCAGCAACTGGCGGATGTAATCCCACTTTGGCCCGTCAGTTTTCTTACCCTTGCCCTTGTCCTGGTCCATATCGACCATCGCACCGTTCTCAGCAATATGCTTGAGCTCAGCCTCGTTGATCATCGGATGCTGGCGCGGGCTGTGGATAATTTTCAGCCAGACCAACGAGAACAGGATGCCGATACCGCCCATCACGATAAACACATGCTGCCAGCCAAAGGTGTAGACGATCCAACCCATCAACGGTGCAAACAGCACCGTGGCGAAGTATTGCGCCGAGTTGAAGATCGCCGATGCAGTGCCGCGCTCAGCCGTAGGAAACCACGCCGCAACAATACGGGCATTTCCGGGAAACGAGGGTGCTTCAGCCAGGCCCACCAGAAAGCGCAACATGAACAGCGCGACGATGGCAGTCGAGACACCGAACTCACCGACATAACCTTGCAGCACGGTGAACAGCGACCAGGTGAAGATGCTCAGGGCATAGATTTTTTTCGAACCGAACCGGTCCAGCAACCAGCCACCGGGGATTTGCCCGGCGACGTAGGCCCAACCGAATGCGGAGAAGATGTAACCGAGGGTGACCGCGTCGATACCGAGGTCTTTTTGCAGGCTGGAGCCGGCGATGGCGATAGTAGCCCGGTCGGCGTAGTTGATCGTGGTCACCAGGAACAGCATGAGCAGGATCAAATAGCGGACGTGGGTCGGCTTGGTCGCTTGCATGAAGAGGTACTCCCACTAATTATTTTTTTTGCGGGTCATTGTCTTGTTGTGTGTGAGCACCGCTTCATGAAGAAGCCGGTGCCCACGGGCGTTGCGTGTTACGAACCGATGTAGCTGGTTTTCACCACGGTGTAGAACTCTTGCGCATAGCGACCTTGCTCACGCGAACCATAGGATGAACCCTTACGCCCACCGAACGGCACGTGGTAGTCCACACCGGCGGTCGGCAGGTTGACCATCACCATCCCGGCCTGGGAGTGGCGCTTGAAGTGGTTGGCGTACTTCAGCGAGGTGGTGGCAATCCCCGCCGACAAACCGAACTCGGTGTCATTGGCCATGGCCAGCGCCGCTTCGTAATCCGCCACGCGCACCACGTTGGCCACGGGGCCAAAGATCTCTTCGCGGCTGATCCGCATGGCGGCTTCGCTGTCGGCAAACAGCGTCGGCGCCAGGTAGTAGCCCTCGGTGTCGCAGGTGACCAGGCCGCCACCGCTGACCAGCCGCGCACCTTCGCTTTGGCCGATGTCGATGTATTTCATGTCCTGATCCAGCTGAGCCTGGGAGACCACCGGGCCAATATCGGTACCGCTTTTCAGCGCGTGGCCGACCTTGATCGACTGCATGCGCTCGGCCATGGCCGCGACGAACTGGTCGTGGATACCCGCAGTGACAATCAAGCGGCTTGAGGCGGTGCAACGCTGGCCGGTTGAGTAGAACGCGCTCTGTACCGACAGCTCGACGGCCTGCTTGAGGTCGGCGTCATCGAGGATGATCTGCGGGTTTTTACCGCCCATTTCCAACTGCACTTTGGCCTGGCGCGATACACAGCTGACGGCGATCTGACGCCCCACGCCGACCGAACCGGTAAAGCTGATGCCGTCGACTTTCGGGCTGTTGACCAATACGTCGCCGACCACACGGCCACTGCCCATCACCAGGTTGAACACACCGGCGGGGAAGCCGGCGCGGGAGATGATTTCGGCCAGGGCCCAGGCGCAACCCGGAACCAATTCAGCCGGCTTGATCACCACGCAGTTGCCATAGGCCAGGGCCGGGGCGATTTTCCAGGCGGGAATCGCAATCGGGAAGTTCCACGGGGTAATCAAGCCGACCACACCGAGGGCTTCGCGGGTCACTTCAACGTTGACGCCCGGGCGCACCGACGGCACGTAGTCACCGGACAGGCGCAGGCATTCACCGGCGAAAAACTTGAAGATGTTACCGGCGCGCGTCACTTCGCCAATGGCTTCGGGCAGGGTCTTGCCCTCTTCCCGAGCCAGCAGGGTGCCGAGTTCTTCACGGCGGGCGAGGATTTCGCTGCCGACTTTGTCGAGGGCGTCGTGGCGCGCCTGGATGCCGGAAGTCGACCAGGCCGGAAAGGCGGCACGGGCGGCGTCGATGGCGGCGTTGACTTGAGCGACGTCAGCCTTGGCGTATTCGCCGATGACATCGGACAACTCCGACGGGTTGATGTTGGTGCAGTAGTCGGAACCGGCCACCCACTCGCCGTTGATGTAGTTTTCAAAACGTTTGGCTTGGGACACAAATCTTCTCCTGACGCAAAAGGCCGCTGATTGCTCAGCGGCCTTGTAGATAAGTTACTGCGGACCTTGCTTGTCGATCAGCGCGGCCAGGGCTTCGTACTCTTCCGGCAGCAGGTCGGTAAGCGGCGTGCGCACCGGGCCTGCGTCGTAGCCGGCGATTTTCGCACCCGCCTTGACGATGCTCACGGCATAGCCGGCTTTACGGTTACGGATATCGAGGTAAGGCAGGAAGAAGTTGTCGATGATCTTGGCGACGGTGGCGTGATCGTCCTTGGCAATCGCGTGGTAGAAGTCCATCGCGGTTTTCGGGATGAAGTTGAACACCGCCGAGGAGTACACCGGCACGCCCAGGGCCTTGTAGGCAGCAGCGTAAACCTCTGCAGTCGGCAGGCCGCCGAGGTAGCTGAAACGGTCGCCAAGGCGACGACGAATCGACACCATCAACTCGATATCACCCAGGCCGTCCTTGTAGCCGATCAGGTTCGGGCAGCGTTCAGCCAGGCGTTCCAGCAATGGCGCGGTCAGGCGGCAGACGTTGCGGTTGTAAACCACCACGCCAATTTTGACCGACTTGCACACTGCTTCCACGTGGGCGGCAACGCCGTCCTGGCTGGCTTCGGTCAAATAGTGTGGCAACAGCAACAAGCCCTTGGCGCCAAGGCGTTCGGCTTCTTGGGCGTACTCGATAGCCTGGCGAGTCGCACCGCCGACACCGGCGAGGATTGGCACGCTGGTGGCACAGGTATCAACGGCGGTCTTCACCACTTGGGAATATTCACTCGCGGCGAGGGAGAAAAACTCACCGGTGCCGCCGGCGGCGAACAAGGCAGTAGCGCCGTAAGGGGCCAGCCACTCCAGACGCTTGATGTAGCCCGCCGGGTGGAAATCACCCTGCGCATTGAAATCGGTCACGGGGAAAGACAGCAGACCGTGGGAGAGGATGGACTTCAGTTCTTGTGGATTCATTATTCGAACACCCTGGGCAAAGACTTTCTGTCGAAAGGTTGTTGTTGGTTTTGATGATGTCGTACGTCATCGTACAACTATAAAAGGATTCGTCAACTGCAATTCATCGGCGATGGCTGCAGCGTCGCGTTTAAACCTGTGTTCTTGACGTAGGAAATTATTCCTCTATGCTTCGAACAGCTGTATATACATACAGTTATTAAGGAAGATTCCTACGACATAGCAAGGAGCTAACATGTCAGGTCTTGAACTAGCAGCACCGGAAAAGAAACCACCTACCCTGCGCTTCGAAGGGGGTGAACACACCGCTATCGGCGATGACACCCTGTTGCGATTCGCCAAGGACGCGCCCGCGATTCCCGCGCGGCAAGTCGAACTGCACCTGCCCAATGGCCTGGCCCTGACCTACGGCCAAGTGATCGCCCTAGGCGGAGACTTCTATGGCATTCCTGGCCAGCCGATCAGCGACGGCGCGTCCGCAGCGGATCGCGTGCAACGCTTCACCGCGGCTTTTAACTCATTGGCGGTGCTGCCGGCCTCGCGAGAGGAAGCACAGAAGATCCTCGCGGTGATGCAAAAGGAGATCAACGCAGTCAATCAGGCGATCAAGGACGGCAAACAACCCCACGAAGCCTATGACGCATTGGGCGATACGCTGTCTGAGGAGTGGAACCGAATCACCGGCGGCGGCAGTGCGGTTTCGGCCCTCCTCCCGCTGGGTCGCTACCTGAAACTGGCCGCCGACAACGCTGACCATTTTGGCGAGTGGGCATTGTCCGCGTACCTGGCCGGCCACACAGCGGCACTGCAACAGGCGGTCGTGGCCCATCAGACCGGTACCGACCAGGCCCTGGAATTGGCCTATGCGATGAACAGCTTTGCTGATCACTTTTTGACTGACCTGTTTTCCGCCGGCCACCTGCGGGTGCCGCGCAAACAATTGGCGGCGGTGGTCACGCCAGGAGAACTGGGTTCGCTGATCAGCCGCTTCATGCACGATGAAGACAGCAAGTTCGGGCTCAAGGTGCGCAATGCCCTGGGCGATCAATGGCATGCCTATGGTGACAAGCGTTATTTCGATGCCATCGACGCGGACAATCGGACGATGGTCAAACGCGCGGTGCAGGCGTCCGCCGATGAGATCTTCGAGACCTTCATCAGCGGCATCGCGCCCTCTCCGGCCGTCTTCAAGGCACCGCTGCATGTGCCGGACCTGAA
Source organism: Pseudomonas fluorescens (assembly GCF_900215245.1). Classification (GTDB taxonomy): domain Bacteria; phylum Pseudomonadota; class Gammaproteobacteria; order Pseudomonadales; family Pseudomonadaceae; genus Aquipseudomonas; species Aquipseudomonas fluorescens. Next base: position 3,313,916 of record NZ_LT907842.1, on the reverse strand, counting down.
TGCCGCGCAGAACCCGGCGAACAACTTCTCGCCGCTGTTCAAGATGGAAGGAGACAAGGTGTTGCGCCGCAAGGACGTGAATGACCTGAACGACAAGCACTGGACCAATGACTGGTGGGGTTGGAGCACTTACCTGCTGCTCAAGGACTACAAGCCCAACCAGCCGGCTAATTAAGTCGACGCAAAACTCCAGACCAAGGAGATCTAAATGTGGGGGCGGGCTTGCTCGCGAAGGCGTTCTTTCAGTTGATGCATGTGCAGACCGACACACCGCATTCGCGAGCAAGCTCGCTCCCACACGTGGATCGATTTATTCCCGACACCACTCGGTTGCCCGGTTAACCGCGCTGCGCCTCCGCCTCTTCATGGGCATGGCGCAGCCGCTCGCGGCTGTTGGTCAGGTGCAAGCGCATGGCCGCCCGTGCCGCGTCCGAATCCTGGCGGGCAATCGCCTCATAAATTTCTTCGTGTTCGCGGCTCAGGCGGCCCATGTAGTGCTGCTGGTCATCATGGGCCAGACGCGCCGAATTCAGGCGCGTACGCGGAATGATGCTGGTGCCCAGGTGGGTCATGATGTCGGTGAAGTAGCGGTTGCCGGTGGACAGTGCAATTTCCAGGTGGAACGCAAAATCCGATGCCACCGCATCGCCTGCGTGGGCCGCGCTTTCATTCAGGGCGTCGAGTGCCGCACGCATGGCCGCCAGTTGTGCATCGCTGCGACGCAATGCAGCAAGGCCGGCAGACTCCACTTCCAGGCTGATACGCAACTCCAGAATCGCCAGCACATCACGCAAGGTCACCACCGTGGCCGGATCAATCCGGAAGCCGCTGGGGCTTGGCGTGTCCAACACAAAGGTGCCGATACCGTGACGGGTTTCCACCTGCCCCGCCGCCTGCAAACGTGAGATGGCTTCACGCACGACCGTGCGGCTGACGCCATGGGCCTCCATGATTGCCGACTCAGTGGGCAACTTATCGCCGCGTTTGAGTTGGCCGTCGCGGATTTGCTCGGACAACACCGTGACCAATTCCTGGGCAAGGCTGCGGCGCTTGCGGGGAAGACGAGGAGCGGTGTTGGCGTTTTCCATGATGAACCATCTTTCTCGGCGAACTAGAGCCCGCATCATAGCCCATGGCGGTTGTACGATCACCGTTCTGTCACGACTTTCATCCACATCCTGCGCGCAAAAAAATGCCCCGGCACAGGCCGAGGCATTTTTAAGGCTCACCCGAGAGTGAACGCCGCTTACTTCACCACTTTCAAGCTCGGCCGGCCGCTTGGACGCGGAGGCTCGGAGTCCGGCGGTGGCAGATCGTCACCGTCGTCACCTTCGATCGCTTCATCGTCCTCGAAAGGCGACTCCAGATCGAACACCATGCCTTGGCCATTCTCACGGGCATAGATCCCGAGGATTGCGCCAATCGGCACGAACAGCGTATGCGGCACGCCGCCAAAACGCCCTTCGAAGCTTACCGCTTCGTTGTCCATGTGCAGGTGGCGCACAGCACTGGGTGATACGTTCAGCACGATCTGCCCATCACTGGCAAAACCCTGCGGCACGTCAACCTTGGGAAATTCAGAGTTGACCAGCATGTGCGGGGTGCAATCGTTGTCCACAATCCACTCATAGAGCGCGCGGACCAAATAGGGTCGACTGGAGTTCATCAGCGGCTCCTTAAGCCTTAGCGCATGTCGCGTTCGACACCAGACAGACTTGCCTGGAAAGCCTCACGCGCAAACTGGCGCTCCATGTAATCAAGCAACGGCTTGGCCGGCCGTGGCAGTTCAATGCCCAGGATCGGCAAGCGCCAGAGTATGGGTAATAGGCAGCAATCCACCAAGCTTTGTTCCTCGCTGAGGAAAAAAGGTTTGTCGGCGAACAGCGGCGAAACACCCGTCAGGCTCTCGCGTAATTCCTTACGCGCCTGCACCCGAACGGCTTCTTTACTGCGTGTATCCAGAATCACATCCACCAGCCCACACCAGTCACGCTGGATCCGATGGATCAGCAGGCGACTGTTGGCACGCGCCACCGGATACACCGGCAACAAAGGTGGATGCGGGTAACGCTCATCCAGGTATTCCATCACCACGGTTGACTCCCACAACGCCAGGTCACGATCGACCAGGGTGGGCAAGCTGCCGTAAGGGTTCACTTCGATCAGTTTCGGCGGATGACGTCCTGCCTCCACACTGATGATCTCGGCGCTGACACCCTTCTCTGCGAGCACGATGCGTACTCGGTGGGAATAGTGGTCGGCGGGGTCGGAGTAACAGGCCAACCGATTGGTCACGCCCATGGCGGTCCTCCTCGCTTGTTGAAATTATCGAAAGCTCAAAAACGAGCGCGCCCAGAGAGCATCTCTGCAGTGCCTGGTTGAACCAGAGCGCTACGTATTCAGAGATGCCGCTGGGCGCGCAAGATTAACAGCAATTGCTTACGGTTGGATCAATGCACATCCTTCCAGTATTCGCGTTTGAGCAGATAGGCGAATACGAAGAAGAAGGCCAGGTACAGCAACACATAAGTACCAATGCGCTGATGTTGCAGTTTGACCGGGTTGGCCGAGTAGGCCAGGAAGGTCACCAGATTCTTGACCTTCTCGTCGAACTGCTCTTCGTTCAGCGTACCGGTCTTGGGCACGATGGTCAGTTGGTCGCACGCTTCATGTGTCAGAGGCGTGCCAGTCAACGGATCATATTGCTTCTTGCCGTCTTCAACGACCTGAACCTGCTTGCATCCTACCACTTGGCGACCCTGCAGGCCGACCAGAACGTTGGGCATGCCGACGTTCGGGAAGATTTTGTTGTTCACGCCATAAGGACGCGCCGGGTCTTCGTAGAAGGATTTCAGGTAACCGTAGAGCCAATCGGTGCCGCGCACGCGCGCCACCAGGGTCAGGTCGGGCGGTGCTGCACCGAACCAGACCTTGGCGTCGGCCGGCTGCATACCGATGCTCATGTGGTCGCCGATTTTCGCGCCGGTGAACACCGAGTGGCTGAGCATCACGTCATGCGGGATCCCCAGGTCATCGGCGACACGCTCGTAACGCTGGAACTTGGCGCTGTGGCAGCCCATGCAGTAGTTGGTGAAGGTACGCAGCCCATCCTGCATGGCGGCCTTGTCGGACACGTCGATGTCGACTTTTTCCAGCTCCGGGCCGTGCTCGGCCGCGAAGGACAGTAGCGGCAGCGCCGCAAGCATCAAAGCAACAAATAACTTTTTCATCAGCCAGTCACCCTTTCCGGAACCGGTTTGGTCTTCTCGAGCCGGGTGTAGAACGGCATCAGAATGAAGTAGGCGAAGTACAGGAAGGTGCAAACCTGCGACAGCAACGTGCGCTCAGGCGTCGGCGCCAATACGCCCAATACACCCAGGATCACGAACGCAATGCAGAACACCCACAGCCAGATCTTGCTCAGCCAGCCCTTGTAGCGCATGGACTTGACCGGGCTTCGGTCGAGCCACGGCAAGACGAATAGCATGGCGATCGATGCACCCATTGCCATCACGCCCATGAGCTTGTCGGGAATCGCACGCAAGATCGCGTAGAACGGCGTGAAGTACCAGACCGGCGCAATGTGCTCAGGTGTCTTGAAGGCGTTGGCTTGTTCAAAGTTCGGCTTCTCCAGGAAATAACCACCCATTTCCGGGAAAAAGAACACGATCGAGCAGAAGATAAACAGGAAGACGACGACGCCGACAATGTCTTTCACGGTGTAGTACGGGTGGAACGGAATGCCGTCCAACGGGATGCCGTTTTCGTCTTTATGCTTCTTGATGTCCACGCCGTCCGGGTTGTTCGAACCCACTTCGTGCAGCGCCAGGATGTGCAACACAACCAGGCCCAGAATCACAATCGGCAGGGCCACGACGTGCAAGGCAAAGAAGCGGTTCAGGGTGATGCCGGAGATCAGGTAGTCACCCCGGATCCACTGGGTCAGGTCATTGCCGATCACCGGAATCGCACCAAACAGCGAGATGATCACCTGGGCGCCCCAGTACGACATCTGCCCCCACGGCAGCAGGTAGCCCATGAAAGCCTCGGCCATCAGCGCCAGGTAGATCAACATGCCGAACACCCACACCAGCTCGCGAGGCTTCTGGTAAGAGCCGTACAGCAGGCCACGGAACATGTGCATGTAGACGACGATGAAGAACGCCGAAGCGCCGGTGGAGTGCAGCAGGCGCAGGATCGAGCCGTACTCGACATCACGCATGATGTACTCGACGGAGGCGAACGCCTCTTCCGCCGACGGGGTGTAGCTCATCGTCAGCCAGACGCCAGTGACGATTTGGTTAACCAGCACCAACAGCGCCAGCGAGCCGAAGAAGTAGAAGAAGTTGAAGTTTTTTGGTGCGTAATATTTGCTGAGATGGTCTTCCCACATTTTAGTCGCGGGGAAGCGCGCATCCACCCAATCCATGAACTTGCTCATCAGGCTTTCTCCCCCTCGTCGACGCCAATGACAATGACACTGTCAGTCTCGTAGTGATGTGGCGGAACTGGCAGGTTCAGTGGTGCGGGTTGTGACTTGTAGACGCGGCCGGCCAGGTCGTAGTGGGAACCGTGGCAAGGGCAGAAGTAGCCACCCACCCAGTCTTTGCCCAGGTCGGCAGGGGCAACTTCAGGGCGGAAGGTAGGCGAGCAACCCAGGTGGGTGCAGATACCGATCAGCAGCAGAATCTCTGGCTTGATCGAACGGATTTCCTTATCAACGTAGGCGGGTTGCTCGGAATTCTTGGAGTCGGGGTCAGACAGCTGACCTTCGATTTTCTTCAGATTCCCCAGGATTTCCTCAGTACGACGAACGATGAAGACCGGCTGACCGCGCCACTCAGCAATCATCTGCTGGCCTGGGTCGATCTTGCTGACATTCACCTTCACCGGTGCACCTGCGGCTTTCGCCTTGGCACTGGGAAACCATGACCCCACGAACGGGACCGCAGCCCCCACCGCTCCTGCAGCACCCACCACGGATGTGGCTGCTACCAAGAAGCGACGCCGGCCTGCATTCACGCCGTCATTGCTCATTCAGTCCTCTCCCATCAGCTTTTTGGCCTGTTAAATCAGGCGTCTACTAAGTGTTGAATCTTTACTTATAAAAATTTTGCCGAATGGTAATGAAAAGCCCCACGTATGACAAGGGAATTGCCCGAGGCTCCCTCTCCAGGCCTTGTAGTATAGGGGGTCTACGGATGTGGCAAGTTGTCACGGCGAAAAATGTGCATAAATCGCAGGCAATAAAAAACGCCCAGCTCCGTGAGGAGTTGGGCGTTCTTGTGGAACGTAAAGCGAATTAACGCTTCGAGTACTGCGGACGCTTACGCGCTTTACGCAGACCGACTTTCTTACGTTCAACTTCACGAGCATCGCGAGTTACGAAGCCAGCTTTGCGCAGAGCGCCACGCAGGGTTTCGTCGTACTGCATCAGAGCGCGAGTGATACCGTGGCGGATTGCGCCAGCTTGACCACTTACACCGCCACCGATAACGGTGACGTAGATGTCGAACTTTTCAACGGTCTCGGTCAATTCCAGCGGCTGACGAACTACCATGCGGGCAGTTTCGCGACCGAAGAAGTTGTCCAGAGTGCGGTTGTTGATCGAGATGTTACCAGTGCCCGGACGCAGGAAAACGCGTGCGGTTGCGGTTTTGCGACGGCCAGTGCCGTAATTTTGAGTCGCCGACATAATGAACTATTCCGTTAAAACTTCAGTTCTTGGGGCTGCTGAGCAGCATGAGGGTGTACAGCGCCCGCATAGACTTTCAGCTTGCGAAACATATCGCGACCCAGTGGGCCCTTCGGCAGCATGCCTTTGACCGCGATTTCGATCGGGGCTTCAGGCTTCTTGGAAATCAGGCCTTCAAAGTTGGAAGACTTGATACCGCCTGGGAAACCGGAGTGACGGTAGTACATTTTGTCTTGCGCTTTGTTGCCGGTAACACGTACCTGCTCAGCGTTGATGATTACGATGTAGTCACCGGTATCAACGTGAGGGGTGTATTCAGGCTTGTGCTTGCCACGCAGACGGCTGGCGACTTCAGTGGCCAGACGACCCAGGGTCTGACCAGCGGCGTCGACGACAAACCAGTCGCGCTGAACTGTTTCCGGTTTTGCAGTAAAAGTTGTCATTCTTTAATAGCCTCAGGGGCCGCCCTGTAAATTAGACGGCGGATCTTACTGAATAGTGCGTACTTTGACAAGTCAAAGGCAGCCGGATACAGACGCTATCGGGGGCTCGGGTCGGCGCGTCCGTTCAACGGCAAGATTCTTCGGCAGGCGGCGCATCACTTCCACTGCAGAAAGAGGTGGGCAATTATGCAGATTGCGAAAAAAAATTCAACCTGCTTTTATGATTGTTTTCCCCGAAGGAGTACCCGATGGATTATCGACAGCTGGGCCGCACCGATCTGAATGTAAGCGCGATAGCCTTGGGCACCATGACCTGGGGCGAGCAGAACAGCGAGGCAGAGGCCTTCGCGCAGATCGAACGGGCCAAGGCCGCGGGGATCAACTTCCTCGACACCGCAGAAATGTACCCGGTGCCGCCGAAGGCCGACACCTATGCCACCACCGAACGCTATATCGGTAATTACTTCAAAAGCCGTGGCGACCGGGCCGACTGGATCCTCGCCAGCAAGATCGCGGGCCCCGGCAATACCATCGACTACATCCGTGACGGCCACTTGCGCCACAACCGCAAGCACATCGTCGACGCCCTGGATGCCAGCCTCAAGCGCCTGCAAACCGACTGGATCGACCTCTACCAGTTGCACTGGCCGGAGCGCAGCACCAACTTCTTCGGCCAACTGAGCTACAAGCACAAGGACGAAGACGACCTGACGCCGCTGGAGGAAACCCTCGAAGCGCTCGACGCACAGGTCAAGGCCGGCAAGATCCGCCATATCGGCCTGTCCAACGAAACCCCGTGGGGCACCATGAAGTTCCTGGCCCTGGCCGAAGCCCGTGGCTGGACCCGCGCAGTGTCGATCCAGAACCCCTACAACCTGCTCAACCGCAGCTTTGAAGTGGGCCTGGCGGAAGTCGCCATTCGTGAGCAATGCGGCCTGCTGGCCTACTCGCCGCTGGCCTTCGGCATGCTCAGCGGCAAATACGAAGGCGGTGCCCGCCCGGCAAAAGCCCGCCTGACCGAATACAGCCGCTTCAGTCGCTACTTCAACCCGCAGTCAGAAGCAGCCTGCAGCCGTTATGTGGCACTGGCGCGCGCGCATGGCCTGGACCCGGCGCAGATGGCACTGGCGTTTGTGACGCAACAGCCGTTTGTGACCAGCAACATTATTGGCGCCACGAGCCTGGAGCAACTGGACAGCAACATTGCCAGTGCCGACCTGAGGCTATCCAAAGAAGTGCTGGAAGGGATTGAGGCGATTCAGAAGGACCATCCGAACCCAGCCCCTTGATTGATCCTTAAGCCGCTTTCGCGAGCACGCCCGCTGCCACATTTGACCGAGTCAATCCATTTGGAATGCGCTCAAGTGCAGGCGCCGGGCTTGCCCGCGAGGGGACCTGAGCCGCCCTGCAAAAGCATCAAAGCGCCCGCGCGATAATCTCCTTCATGATCTCGTTGGTCCCCGCATAAATCCGCTGCACCCGCGCATCAGCCCAGGCCCGGGCAATCGGGTATTCCCACATAAAGCCGTAACCACCGTGCAGTTGCACGCACTCGTCGAGCACCTTGCATTGCAGGTCCGTGGCCCAATACTTGGCCATCGCCGCCGTGGGCACATCGAGCTTGCCGTCCAGATGCAACGCCATGCATTTATCCACAAACACGCGGCCGATCTGAATCTCGGTGGCCATCTCCGCCAGTTTGAACCGGGTGTTCTGGAAGTCGGCAATAGCCTTGCCGAACGCCTTGCGCTCACGGGTGTATTCCAATGTCCATTGCAGCGCCGCCTCGGCTGACGACAGCGCGCCAATCGCCACGGTCAGGCGCTCCTGGGGCAACTCCTGCATCAAATAAGCGAAGCCCATGCCGGCCTGGCCCAACAGGTTTTCCTTGGGCACACGCACGTCCTGAAAAAACAGCTCCGAGGTGTCCTGGGCCTTCATGCCCACCTTCTCCAGGCGCTTGCCCTTGTCGAAGCCCGGCGTATCAGCCTCCACCAGAAACAGGCTGATGCCCTTGGCACCGGCCTTGGGGTCGGTCTTGGCCACGACGATCACCAGCTCAGCGAGAAAGCCGTTGGTGATAAAGGTCTTGGAACCGTTGATCACATACTCATCGCCGTCCAATACCGCCGTGGTCTTCACGCCTTGCAGATCGGAACCCGCCCCAGGCTCAGTCATGGCGATGGCCGTGACCCTCTCGCCGGAGATCAATTGTGGCAGGTACTTGTGCTTCAGCGCTTCACTGCCGTAATGCAGGATGTAGGGCGCCACGATGTCCGAATGCAGGGAAAAACCAATGCCGGTCAGCCCCAGCCGGCTGATTTCCTCAATCACCACGGCGCTGTAGAGAAAGTCCGCACCCAGGCCGCCATATGCCTCCGGCAGATGAGAACACAGCATCCCCGCCTCCCCCGCCTTGCTCCACAGGCTACGGTCGATGTAGCCCTGTTTCTCCCACTGCGCATGGAACGGCGCGGCGTGTTTTTCGAGGAAGGTGCGCACGCTCTCGCGGAAGAGTTCGTGCTCCGAGCTGAACAAGGTTCTGGGGATCATGGGTCACCTGCGTGGATTGTCGGACAAGGACGAGCCCACAGAGACTATGCCGCGAAGGCGTCACGGGACACTGGACACATGCGACAAAAAATAAGACGATCCAGCCGTCTGGTGACCACTTTCCCCTATAAGAATAAATGAAATTATGTCTAACCAAATCTCCACGCCCCTGCGGCGCGTCAGCATTTTGGCCATTGATCGGGTATTCGCTTCCACCCTCATGCAAGCCAAGGATTTCTTCCATCTCGCCAGCCTGCGGTATGGCAAACAACAAGGCCTGGGCCTGACCCCAGCGTTTGAAACGCGCCTGGTCAGCCCCGACGGGCAATCGGTACGCAGCTTCAGCGATGTGATCATGCCGGTGGACGGCGGCCTGGAAAACGCCGACATCATCGTGTTGCCGGCCTTCTGGGACGACTTCGACGCGCTGTGCAGCCGTTACCCCCAAGTGCTGCCCTGGCTGCGCGAGCAACACGCCCGCGGCGCGGTGCTGTGCGGCGAAGCCACCGGCGTGTTCTGGCTGGCCGAAGCCGGCCTGCTCGATGGCAAGGAAGCGACCACCTACTGGCGTTTCTTCAATGCCTTCAGCGAGCGCTTCCCCCAGGTGCAGCTCAACCAGGACAAGCACCTCACCGACGCCGACAACCTGTATTGCGCCGGCGGCACCACCTCGGCGTGCGACCTCTACATCTACCTGATCGAACGTTTCTGCGGCGCCAACATCGCCCAGGCCGTGGCCCGCGATATCCTCTACGAAGTGCAACGCAGCTACGCACCTGGGCGTATCGGCTTTGGTGGGCAGAAGCTGCACCAGGACGTGATCATCCTGCAGATCCAGCACTGGCTCGAAGAGCATTTCGCCGACAAGTTCCGCTTCGAAGACGTCGCCCGGGAACACGGCATGAGCATCCGCAACTTCATGCGCCGTTTCCAGACCGCCACCGGCGACAAGCCGCTGCATTACCTGCAACGGCTGCGTATCGAGACGGCCAAAGGCCTGCTCTCGGCAAGCCGCAAGAGCATCAAGACCATCAGCTATGAGGTGGGTTACGACGATGCGAGCTTCTTTGCGCGGCTGTTCAGGCAGCACACCGAGTTGTCGCCAAACCAATACCGGCAGCAATTTCAGCAAGCCGCGTAGGTACGGCACCTGACGATGCAAGCGACCCTGTCATACCGCAATGGTGCAGGGTCGAACTGAAAGCCTTATGCAGCCTTACCAAGGCCTTAAGCAATACCTGCCCGCAAGACCTCCAATTCCTACAGCTAGACAGGACGAAGCCGACCCGCTGCGCCCTGGGTATCTGGCATTTTAAGCAAGGTAAAAATCGCTTATATCTGCCGGACCGCGTTCCGGATCACAGGGAGCGTTTTCAACATCCATGTCGTTCAAACCAGGACGGAGACTCAATCATGTCATCCATAGGAAGCAGCTCTTTCAGCCCGGCTATGCAGCTGGACGTGACAGGCGCAAGTCCATCAAACGAAAATCAGATTAAATCGTTGACTGAAATTCTGGAGGAGAAAAAGAAGAAGAAGGATGATGAGGAAGAGGGGGGGAAGGGACCATTAATTAGGGGTTCGGACGGCGCGATCTACCAGATGGAGGGCAAATCCAAGTTCCTCGTGCTACCACCGCCGCCCGCAGCAGACCAGATCACTTTTTAACCCGCACCAAAAATGTAAAAGGCCCGCAATCGCAGCGGGCCTTTTATCTGGATCACATCACTTACGGCTTATGCCCACGCGACAGGAACTCGTGGGATTGCATTTCCAGCAAGCGGCTCAGCGTGCGCTGGAATTCGAAGTTCAAGCGACCGCCGGTGTAGAGGTCCTTGAGTTCGACTTCGGCCGAGATGATCAGCTTGACGTTACGGTCGTAGAATTCGTCGACCATGTTGATAAACCGGCGCGCGATGTCGTCAGTGGTGACACTCATCTGCTCCACGCCGCTGAGGATCACCGCGTGGAAGATCTTGCCCAGCTCGATGTAATCGTTCTGGCTGCGCGGGCCGTCGCACAGTTGGCGGAATTCGAACCAGGCCACGTCGTCGCAGGTGCGCAATGCAATGATTTCGCGGTTCTCGATCATCAGCTTGTCGTTTTCCACCGCCTGGGTGCATTCCGGCGTGAGCGCGCGGAAGCTTTTTTTCAGGCTGTCGTGCGCCGCTTCGTTCAGCGGGAAGTGGAACAGCTCCGCTTGCTCAAGGTGACGCAGGCGGTAGTCCACGCCGCTGTCGACGTTGACGATCTCGGTATTCTGCTTGATCAGCGCGATGGCCGGCAGGAAGCGCGCGCGTTGCAGGCCGTCCTTGTACAATCCGTCAGGCACGATGTTCGAGGTGGCGACCAGGGTCACGCCGTTCTTGAACAATTCTTCCATCAGCGTGCCGAGGATCATGGCGTCGGTGATGTCGGAAACGAAGAATTCATCGAAGCAGATCACCCGCGCTTCGTCGGAGAAACGCTTGGCGATGATAGTCAGCGGGTTTTTCTCACCCGGCAGGGTCTTCATTTCCTCGTGCACACGCTTCATGAAGCGGTGAAAGTGCGTACGCACCTTTTCCTTGAACGGCAGCGCTTCGAAGAAGGTATCGACCAGGTACGTCTTGCCCCGGCCCACGCCACCCCAGAAATACAGGCCTTTGACCGGCGTGTGGTCTTTCTTGCCAAACAGCTTGCTGAACATCCCTGGCTTGCTTTGCGAGGCCGCGACCAGGTCGTCGTACAGGCGCTGCAAATGACGCACCGCCGTTTCCTGGGCCGCGTCATGGAAGAATTCAGGGCGTTTCAGATCAGCTTGATATCGTTCTAGGGGCGTCATAATTTCGTTAGCAAGGCAACAAAAACGGGCCGTCACTGTAACGACGGCCCTGGATAATGGCAATCAACCCTTGGTCGGGTTAATCCTCGATGGGGGTCAACGCAACGCGCAGAGCGGCGATGGCAGCATCGCGCGACGGTTCGTCGGCGAACTCGGCGCTGTCGGCCACCGCAGCGCCGTCCAGCCATACGCTGAAGCTCAGGGCTTCAGTACGCACGTCCAACGCGTCGCCGCTTTGCAACTGCTTGGTCACCGCGCCAGCCGCTTTGCCGTCGGCAAAATTGCGCGACAGCAGCAGTTGCTCGCCGTCGGCGGCCAACAGGCGGAAGCGGAAACTGCCGTCGTCTTCGCGAAAGCTTACGAAGCGTGCAGCTTTGGAGGCTTTCTTCTTGGCCGCAACCGGCGCGGCAACCTGATTGACGAATGAACGCAGGCCCACTGCCTCACGCAGCTCGGCCAGGAACGGCGCCGCCACGGCACGGGCCTTCTTGGCGCCGATCAGCAGCAGGTCTTCCATATCCGAAGGGCGCGACATCAACTGGTGATAACGCTCGCGCGCCTCGCCCAATTGATTGTCCAGCAGTTGGAACAGACGGTTCTTCGCCTCGCCCCAGCCCAGGCCTTCGAGCAACGCGTTGCGCAATTCCGCTTCCTCGGCCTTGGTGGCAAACGCCTGGAACAAGGTGAACAGGTGCGAATTGTCCGGGTCCTTGGCTTCGCCGGGCGCGCGGGAGTCGGTGACGATCCGCGAGATCGCGTCTTTCATGTCCTTGGCGCTGGTGAACAACGGGATGGTGTTGTCGTAGCTCTTGGACATCTTGCGGCCATCGAGGCCCGGCAAGGTGGCGACGCTTTCTTCGATCAAGGCCTCGGGCATGGTGAAGAATTCTTTACCGTTGCCGAACAGGTGGTTGAAACGCTGGCCGATGTCGCGGGCCATTTCCACGTGCTGGATCTGGTCACGGCCGACCGGCACCTTGTGCGCGTTGAACATCAGGATGTCCGCCGCCATCAGCACCGGGTAGCTGTACAAGCCCATGGTGATGCCCGCATCCGGGTCTTCGCCGCTTTCGACGTTCTTGTCCACCGACGCCTTGTAGGCGTGGGCACGGTTGAGCAGGCCCTTGGCGGCAACACAGGTCAGCAGCCAGGTCAGTTCGGGGATTTCCGGGATGTCGGACTGGCGGTAGAAGGTCACCCGGTTCACATCCAGGCCACCGGCCAGCCAGGTCGCGGCAATTTCCATACGCGAGCGCTGGATGCGCTGCGGGTCATCGCATTTGATCAGGGCGTGGTAGTCGGCCAGGAAGTAGAAGGAATCGGCATTGGCGTCCTGGCTGGCGAGGATCGCAGGACGGATCGCACCGGCGTAGTTGCCCAGGTGCGGCGTGCCGGTGGTGGTGATGCCGGTGAGGATACGGGTACGAGTCGTCATGGGTAATCGCTTATCAGACTGCTATCAATTCGAGAGGCGCGGCAGCACCAGATCCTTGAGATCGGTGAGCTTGCCATGAAAAAAGTGCCCGCATTCTGCCACTTTCAGCAGCTCATGGGGGCGTTTCAAGGCAGCCGACCAGTCGTAGACCAGCTGCGGGTCGACCACTTCGTCGGTTTCCGGCTGGATCAGGGTCAATGGGCAGCCTTGGGGCAGCACGTCGGTATCGCGCAGGCGCATCACGGCAGCGGCGACCATGAACAGGTGCGCGAGCTTTTCGCCCCTGGCTTCCAGACGCCCGCCGAGGCTGGCCGCCACATAACCGCCGAACGAGAAGCCCAGCAGTGTCAGCGGCAGGTCGGGGTGTTTTTCACGCAGCCAGTTGGCGCAGGCTTCGGCATCGTCGACTTCACCGGTGGCCATATCGTGGGTCCCGGCGCTGGCACCGACACCCCGGTAATTAAAACGTAAAGTAATCAAACCGGCATCGCGCGCAGTGCGTTGCAGGGTCGATACGACTTTATTGAGCATGGTCCCACCCTGCACCGGGTTAGGGTGGCAGATCAGCGCCAGGCCACGTGGCTCGGGGTGATCAAGGTACAGGGCTTCCAATTGGCCAACCGGGCCATCGATCAAAACGGGGGTTTCACGCATGAGCAAGGAATGAACTCCGTGACCTCTCAAAGGGTCGACTCGTCTAGCTAAAAGTCTGTGCATGGCATGATTGCGAGCTTAATCGCGGTATACAGCGCAGGTCCGAGCCGTTAACGTAAAGCAAAGCCGTTTATAGAGGAAGGACTCGTGGAACACTCGCTCTTAGTTTGGTTGTTGCCGACTCTCGCCTTGGTCGCCGGTGTCGCCATTGGATTCCTGGTTGCCCGCCTGCTGCCGAATGCCGCGCCTAACCGCACGCAGCGTCAGTTGGATGACATTCAGGAACGTTTTGACAGTTATCAGAACGAGGTTGTTACCCACTTCAACAGCACCGCGACCCTGGTCAAGAAGCTCACCCAGAGCTACCAGGAAGTACAGGATCACCTCGCCGATGGCGCTAACCGCCTGGCCCTCGACGACATCACCCGCCAGCGTCTGCTGGCTGCGTTGCATTCCGATGCACCGCAAACCCCACGGGAACGCCTGACCCCTCCGCGGGAAAACCAGGAGCCACCACGGGACTACGCGCCAAAAACGCCAAACGCCCCAGGCATGCTGGATGAGCACTACGGCTTGAAGAAGTAAGTCATTTTCAAGCCTTAAAAAAGCCCGGCTGATCGATGATCAACCGGGCTTTTTTGTGGGCTTCACTCTCCAGCACAATGACGATCCAGTGTGGGAGCGGGCTTGCTCGCGAAAGCGGTGGATCAGTCAACACAACTGCAACTGACAGACCGCATTCGCGAGCAAGCCCGCTCCCACATTTTGATCGAGTGTGACCTCAGGACACGGGTTGCTCCTGCAACAGCCCAGCCTCGATCCGCACATGCCGCCCATGAAAACGCTTGAGGCTGCTGCGATGGCCGACGCTGACGATGCTCAGCCCCGGCAGTTCATCGATCAACGCCTGGTACAAGTTCGCCTCATCCTCTTCGTCCATGGCCGAGGTGGCTTCGTCCATGTACAGCCATTGCGGCGCGAACAACAAGGCGCGGGCAAAGGCCAGGCGCTGCTGCTCACCGGGTGAGAGCATACGTTGCCAGTGGTTAGCTTCATCCAGACGGCTGACAAGGTGCGGCAAGCGGCAGGTTTCCAGGACCTGTGCATAACGTTGCGCCGGGTACACGCCGTCGTCCTGTGGATAACTCAATACAGCTTTCAAGGTCCCAATCGGCAGGTAGGGTTTCTGCGGCAGGAACAGGTAACGCGCCGCCGGCAAGCGAATACTGCCGTGCCCTGCAGGCCACAAGTCGCCCATTGCACGCAGCAGCGTACTTTTACCACTGCCGGAACGCCCACTGAGCATCACCCGCTGGCCCGGCTCTACGGTCATGTCGGCGTCGGTGAGCAAATGGCGACCGTCGGCCAGGTCCATGCCCAGCTCCTGCACGACCAGACTCTGCCCCTCGGAGCGCACATCAATGGCCGGAGCACGTTGCTCGTTGTCGCTCATGGCCTGGCGGAAGCTGAGCAGACGATCACTGGTCGCGCGCCATGAAGCCAGCTCCGCATACGCGTTGATAAACCAGCTGAAGTTCTCTTGCACGTTGCCGAACGCCGAGTTGATCTGCATCAGCTCGCCCAGCTCGATCTTGCCGGTGAAGTAGCGTGGTGCGGCGACGATAAACGGAAAGATGATCGCAATCTGGCCGTAGCCGGCAGTAAAGAAGGTCAGGCGCTTGGACACTTTCATGATGTCCCAGAAGTTGTGCCAAACCTTGCCGAAGCGTGCACTCAAGCGCTGGTTTTCATTCGGCTCGCCGTTGTACAGGGCAATGCTCTCGGCATTCTCACGCACCCGCACCATGGAAAAACGCAGGTCCGCTTCGAAGCGTTGTTGTTGGTTGCTTAAGCCGATCAATCGACGGCCGATCAGGTGGGTCAACCAGCTACCGACACCCGCATAGACCAAGGCGCACCAGAACATGTAGCCGGGAATGGTGAAGCCAAACACCTCAATGCTGCCCGATACCCCCCACAGAATGATCGAAAACGACACCAGGCTCACCACGTTGCGCAGCAGGCCTAACCCCAGGCTCAAGGTGCTGGAGGTGAAGTTGTTAAGGTCTTCGGAAATCCGCTGGTCCGGGTTATCGGTGTAACCGCCCTGCTCCAGCTGGTAGTAGTTCTTGTCGGCAAGCCAGCGCGCGAAATGCTTTTCGGTGAGCCAGGCACGCCAGCGAATCGTCAGCATTTGGGTCAGGTACAGACGATAAACCGCGCCGAGAATCGCGACGGCGGCGATCCCGCCGAAATAGCCGATCAACTGCCAGAAAGCGGCAGTGTCCTTCTTCTCCAGCGCGTTGTAGAAATCCTTGTACCAGTGGTTGATCCATACGGAGATCGCCACGCTGAACAGCGACAAGCCAATCACCGCACCCAGCAACAACCAGGCCTTGCCCTTCTCTTCACTGCGCCAATACGGCGTGATCATCGCCCAGGTTCGGCGGAAGAATTGCCCACGCACCGCGTCGTTGACCGCGGAATACTCAGCGTTCTGATTCATCGTTCAGGCTCTGTAAGAAAATGTGACAGGCGTTTGAACCGATCATAGACGATCGGTTCAGCACGCCGTGCTGCCTGAAGCGGATTGTTCAGACTTTGTTCAGCGCCGTACCGGGCGTTTCTGCAGCTTGCGTTGCAGGGTGCGACGGTGCATGCCCAGGGCACGGGCAGTGGCGGAGATATTGCCTTCATGCTCGGTCAGCACGCGCTGGATGTGTTCCCACTGCAGACGGTCCACCGACATCGGGTTTTCCGGCACCAGAGTGTCGAGGTCGGCGTGTTCGGAGAGCAAGGCAGCCAGTACGTCGTCGGCGTCCGCCGGCTTGCACAGGTAGTTGCAGGCACCGCGTTTGATGGCCTCGACGGCGGTGGCGATGCTGGAATAACCGGTGAGGATCACCACGCGCATTTCCGGGTCGAGTTCCAGCAGCTTGGGCAGCAACACCAGGCCGGAGTCGCCGTCCATTTTCAGGTCGAGCGCGGCGTAGTCCGGCAAGTCAGCCTGGGCGATGCTCAGGCCTTCTTCGGCGGAACCGGCGGTGCTGACACGGAAACCACGACGGCTCATCGCGCGCGCCATGACACGGGTAAAGGTGGCGTCGTCATCTACCAGCAACAGGTGCGGCAGTTCTTCGCCTTCGACTTGGATCTCGTCACTCATCGATATCTCCTCGTGCGACACGGGGCAGGCGCAGCTCGGTGAGCGTGCCACCTTCCTCATGACTATAGAGCTTCACTGAGCCGCCCGCGCGGGTCACGCTGGCCTTGCTCAAAAACAGGCCGAGGCCGAAGCCTTTGCCCTTGGTGGTAAAGAACGGTTTGCCGATCTGCTCGGCAATGGCCAGCGGCACGCCCGCGCCGTGGTCACGAATGCTGATGGTCACGTGTTCCGCGTCCCAGTCCAGCTGCACGCCCAGGCCTTCGGGGCAGGCGTCAGCGGCATTGTTCAACAGGTTGAGCAGCGCCTGGGTCAGGTCCGGGGGTGGCGCCATGCGTGGCACGCTGCCCTGGCCCAGCAGGTTGAAACGGTAACTGGCTTCGGGACGCATCAGGTGCCAGCGGTTCAGGGCTTCATCGAGCCACTGGGTCACGTCCTGCATCTCGACGGCCAGGCGCCGGTTGGCTTCGGCGGCACGCACCAGTTGCTGCAGCGTCTGCTTGCACTGTTTGACCTGTTCCTGCAGCACGCTCAGGTCATCCTGCAGGGCTGGGTCGTGATGGTCCTGGACCATCTCATTAAGCAGCACGCTCATGGTCGCCAGCGGCGTGCCCAATTCATGGGCGGCGCCGGCCGCCTGAGTGGCGACGGCCAGCAATTGCTGGTCGCGCAGGCCTTCTTCGCGACGAATCGCGCGCAATTCTTCCTGGCGGCGCAGTTCTTCGGCCATGCGCGCGGCGAAGAAGGTGATAACGGCGGCGGACAGCGCAAAACTCAACCACATCCCGTAGATCTGCAGGTTTTCCCGCGCAATGGGGAAGGTCTGCAATGGATAAAACTGAGCCAACAACAGGGTGTACAGGGTCAGGGCAATACCCGACAGCACCACCGAGTAGCGCCACGGCAAGGTCACGGCGGCGATGGTCAGTGGCACCAGGTAATAAGAAACAAACGGGTTGGTGGAACCACCGGAGAAATACAGCAACACACTGTGGATAAACAGGTCGCAGGCCAATTGCAGGGCGTATTCCAGCTCAGTCACCGGCCACGTGGTGCGCAGGCGGATAGCCGTAAACACACACAGCACGATGGAGAAGCCGAGGGTCACGGCGAGTTGCAGCCACGGCAACGGCAGCAGGTCGAACCAATACGCGAGCCCGACGGAGCCGGCCTGTGCGGCCAGTACCAGGGTGCGAATGAACGTCAGGCGCCAGAGGTTCTGGCGTGTGGCGGAAGTCAGTTTTACGGCGGCGAGCATGAGCTCTCCCGGTGAGCGCTGCAGGCGGATCGGCAGGAGTATAAACGAAGCAGGCCGCCTGGCATGGCGTGTGTGGCTCTTTGACGCAGGCCGAGCAAATGACCGTTCGTCGGCACCCGACAACTTGTAGCGAATGTGTAAACCCGAAGAACCCGACATCACCGTCTACAGTCATACCGAACACGACTATCTCAAGGAGCTTCCATGTCTCGTTTCACTCGCAGTGCAGCCGTTCTGACCCTCAGCGCCAGCGCCCTGGCCAGCCTTCCCGCCATGGCCGCCGATGCGCTGAATTACAACCAGATTTCCCTGCGCGCCGAGGTCAGCCAGGAAGTTGCCCGCGACAAGATGATCGTCACCCTCTACACCGAATCGCAAAACGCCGACCCGGCTAAACTCGCGGCCGAAATCACCAACACCATGAACAAGGCCTTGGGCGAGGCGCGCGAAGTCAAAGCGGTGACCCTGCGCCAAGGCAGCCGCAACAGCTACCCGATCTACGACAGCAAGAACCAGAAGATCACCGGCTGGCGTGAGCGCGCCGAACTGCGCCTGGAAAGCGCCGACTTCCCGGCATTGTCCAAGCTCACCGGCGAGCTGCTCAACACCCTGAAAATGGAAAACATGGACTTCGCCATCGCCGATGCCACGCGCAAGGCCAGCGAAGATGCGTTGCTCAAAGAGGCAGTGGCCGCATTCAAAGCGCGCGCTCAACTGGCTACCGATGCACTGGGCGGCAAGGGTTACAAGATCGTCAACCTGAACTTCAACACCAATGGCTACCCTATGCCTTACGCGCGTGGCGGCATGATGATGAAAGCGGCCATGGCCGATTCGGCACCGACGCCGGAAGTTGAAGCCGGCACCAGCCAGGTGAACATGAGTGCTGATGGCGTGATTGAAGTCCTGCAGTAAGCTTATCGACTCCAAACAAACGGCGCAGCCCTGAGGGCTTGCGCCGTTTTTTTATACCTTGGTTTCCAATACCACGAGCGTTAAGTTTTTCCCCGTGGCTGTAGGCCGCTCCTTATGAGCGCTTTTTTTGTACAGAGCACACGCATAACGTGGAACCTTGCGCGCGCTTTTAGCCACGCAGTGATAAGTAACGCCATGCGGACACTTCAAAAGTTTAGCAAGTAAGTTCTGTACAAAAGATAGACCAACAAAATTAATTTTATCCTTTGGCTTATGTAAATCACACACTCGCAAACGTGACTTAATCAGTGTCAAGAGAACACTGATCAGCCCCTCGTAAAAATCATGACATGGCGTACTGGCGCGGTGCACGCACTGCCAGCCGTACTGTTTCGCGCCCAGAAAACATCGTTAATTAATGATCAATAAAGCGACCCGATAATGAATACACTCTCGCCTCTGCTACCGCCGCCTATTACAACGCCCGCTCAACACAGCCGCCCGACTCGAGCCATTGACACTGCGCCGACAGTAGAAAATACACCGTCGGGCATGCCGCCCCTTTCAGAAGATAAAGCCTCAGGCCTGGGACAAAAACCGAGCTCGGCTCCAACCCCCAACCATGAACTGGATTTCGCCAAGGGCGTCATTTATGGGGCGGTCGGCGTTTCCCCGCCCACAGCAAGTTACACGCTACAGGAGCGCCTACAGCGGATCGACGCTTATGCCGGTCGGGTCGTAACGCAAATCAAGCACATAGAAAGCGGCGAGGAATGCGAAAGCAATATCAGGTTCCAGAAGACTCGCCAGTTTCTGGAGCCTGCCGGCTACTTCAGCGGTGGGTTATTGGCCGCTGGGTTAGACCCACATGAAAAAATCACCGTGACATTCAACGCTTACGTGGGGAAATGGAAACCGGAAGTCAAGACCAACACCGAGACACGCACCTATTTTGCCTGGGAAATTGCCGCGGGTGCCCTGAAGCACGATAGACCAGCGGAAGGCGGCCTGCTCAACTTCCAAACCATGGAAATCCAGCCCCAGGACCGCAGCAAGATCAACGATCTGGAAGCGCTGGGTGCGAAGCTTCAAGATCACTGGAAAGATGACATAGCCAAGCCCTTGCGCGACGAGTCAGGCGCATTGGCAAAGCGCTCGGGGAAAGCCGATGCCTATGTTGTGAAGGGCATCTTGCAAGGCCTGCGCAATGATAAAGATATCTATAAAACGCTAACGCCTGAAGGTCAAATAGCCGTTGACCGCACGCTGGACAAGAAAGGGAACGTGCTCATCCCAAACATATACGGCTATCCAATGGCCGGGTACGCGTTCATCCCTTACGTCAATTATCACGGCAACTATGACACCCGACCCAATCAAGGCCTGATGATTGACTTGAAGAACGGTACGGTCAATGAAATAGGCGGGGATGATGATTTTGCCCGCTGGGCCGGTAATAATCGTGAGGCATTGCGGGCCAGCTTTAACGCCCGGGACAAGCAAGGCGGAAAAGATGCTCATTGGCCAGCCGCAGGCAATGTACTCGAAAACATTATTGAGGGTAATCATGCTCATTACCCAGGACGTCATAACTTCCTCAGTGATAAACAGGTCCCCGTAAAGGAGACATTTAATTACACTCAATCTCGAACACAAAGTTACCATTTAAAGTTCGGAGATCTGAAATCCGGCATTGCTGCAGATTATCAAGAGCTCAACGCCAACAACGCAAAGTGGGCCGATCAAACCGAGGTATTTGGCGCCTCGCAGCAAACGTGGAAGGAAGCCAAAGAATTGTGGGGGCGCACGTTCGGCTACGTGCCCATCCTTGGCAACGCGGGCAATATTTACTTCGGTGTCCATGACTCCATTTATGGCATGACCGCCGACGATCGTGTGGGCGGCACGGCCGCTGCAGTCATATCGGGCCTGCAACTGGCGCACGAACTTGCACCCTCTGTGGCAGAGGCGGGGCTGGGTGAGCCTGCAATCGCTACCCGCGCCTCGACGCCGCGGCCGTACAGCTGGAAATACAATGAGCAGACGCGCGATTTTGAGTTCGTGCGAGCGCCAGAAACTTCGAACAAGGCTGACACAAACGCCACCAAACCTGCGAGCACAGTTGTAACCCCTCCGACGAAGACCGCCGCATCCTTCCCGGGGATGCAGGAAATAGAGTTCAGGGGCAAAACGTATTTCGTCGCGGATAAACCCGATGCCTGGAACGGCACGGCTTACTTGTTGCGAGTGAAAGATCCGAGCGACCCAACAAAATTGGTGAGCAGTGGCATTATTGCCAACCCTGATGAGGCAGGCGTGTGGAAGAAAGACGTGTTAACGGGTGGCGGAAGGTGGCCATGGCAACGCCCCGAATCACCCACCCCAAGTATCGAACCCAAGACCCCGTTGATGTCGGATCAGTTTCTGGAATTAGACGGGACAAAAATGCGAGGCTCTACGACGCTGGATCAATACCTCAATGGTGAGGAGCACGCCTATACCTATGGTGTTGCTATTAACGATAACGGTGAGACCGTACCGCAGGTTTCCTGGACAGCTGACGAGAACCCAGCCCACGCCACACCACACCCGACAGCTGGAAAATCAACGTTCGGGACGAGTGAATACAGTGAGCAATTTATTAGAGATATAAACCGCAGCCGGTTCACAGTGAACACGCCAGAGGGCATCACACTGGAAATCAACATCCCCGAACAGGTCCGGTTGCTTCAACAGCAAAAAGGCGCCACGTTGTCAACTGCCGAACTCAACAGCGTCATACAAGAAAACATTGAAAAGTTTGAGATCGCTATACCAGATGCCGCGTTAAGAGCCCGAATTTCTGAAGTTGCCAATCAATGGTTGCTCGGTGCTGCCCCCGATGAGTTTCGAACATCTCGTTTCAACGGCACAGTATTTGGTAGCGGTCGAGACCCCCACTACATTATCGAGTATGCGGGAGAAGGAAAAACGGCCACCGTCACAGGGAAATCTGACTTTATACTTACCCGACTAGACGAAAGTAATGGGGAACTTGAAACACTGACTGATGTAAATGTAAAAGCGTCAAGAACAATCACTATAGACACCAGCAATGAAATTGACGGCGACGGTTATGTCATCAACCCCTCAGCGCCTACCCGTATAGAGATCACGGCTGTACTGGACTGATCAGTACCCCCCTCTATCTGCCCTTACTGAACGGCGGTAACCTCGGTGACCGCCGTTTTCGTTTGGGCAATTTTTGGCTGCCAGCCACTTCAGGGGACTCCATGGAAAGAATCGCGTTTAAACCACTGCTACTCGCCGCCAGCCTCCTGGCCTGTATGCCCATGGCTCACGCCGCCAGCACCCTGGTCTACTGCTCCGAAGCCAGCCCCGCCGGTTTCGACCCCAGCCAGTACACCAGCGGCACCGACTTTGATGCCTCCGCCGAAACCGTATTCAATCGCCTGACCCAGTTCAAGCGTGGCGGCACCGAGGTTGAACCTGGCCTGGCAACACGCTGGGATGTCTCCAAAGACGGCCTGACCTACACTTTCCATCTGCGCGATGGCGTCAAGTTCCACACCACCGAGTACTTCACCCCTACCCGTGACTTCAACGCGGATGATGTGCTGTTCACCTTCAACCGGCTTTTGGACGCCGAGAGCCCATTCCGCAAGGCTTACCCGTCCGAGTCGCCGTACTTCACCGACATGGGTTTGAACACCACGATCAAAAGCGTCGACAAACTCGACGAGCACACCGTGCGTTTCAGCCTGAACAATGTCGATGCCGCGTTTGTGCAGAACCTGGCCATGAGCTTTGCCTCGGTGCAATCGGCCGAATATGCGGCTCAGTTGCTCAAAGAAGGCAAGGCGGAGGACATCAACCAAAAACCGGTGGGCACCGGGCCGTTTGTGTTCAAGCGCTACCAGAAGGACTCGCAGATTCGCTACGTCGCCAATAAACAGTATTGGAAGCCCGAGGATGTGAAGCTCGACAACCTGGTGTTCGCGATCACCCCGGACGCGGCCTCGCGTTTGCAAAAACTCAAGGCCGGCGAATGCCAGGTCAGCGGTTACCCACGGCCGGCCGACATTGACGTGATGAAGCAGGACCCGAACCTGCGGGTGCTGCAACAAGCCGGTTTCAACCTGGGCTTCCTGGCTTACAACGTGACCCACCCACCGCTGGACCAACTCAAGGTGCGCCAGGCCCTCGACATGGCCATCGACAAGCCCGCAATCATCAAGGCCGTTTACCAAAGCGCCGGTCAATTGGCGCAGAACGCGCTGCCTCCCGCGCAGTGGTCTTATGACCCGAATATCAAGGACGCGCCCTACGACCCGACCAAGGCTCGGGCGCTACTAAAAGAAGCAGGGGTTGCACCCGGTACCACCATCAACTTGTGGGCGATGACCGTGCAGCGCGCGTCCAACCCCAATGCGCGAATGTCGGCTCAGATGATCCAGCAGGATTGGGAGAAGGTGGGTATCAAGGCCAATATAGTCAGCTACGAATGGGGCGAATATATCAAACGCGCCAAAAATGGCGAGCACGACGCGATGATTTATGGCTGGACCGGCGACAACGGCGACCCGGATAACTGGCTCGGCGTGCTCTACAGTTGTGCTGCGGTCAAGGGCAGCAATTATGCAAAATGGTGTAACCCGGCCTACGACAAACTTGTGCAGCAGGCCAAGCTCAGCAGCGACCGCGAGCAGCGCATCAAGTGGTATCAACAGGCGCAGAAAATCCTTAAGGAACAAGTACCTATAACACCTATTGCAAACTCGACGGTTTTCCAGCCGATTCGAAAAGAAGTGCAGGACTTCAAGATCAGTCCGTTTGGCCTAACGCCGTTCTACGGTGTCAGTCTAGATAAGTAACAGCAACGCCCCAACCGAGTGCGCCAGACGCCTCGATTGGGCTTTTTTGGTGCGCCGAATGCACCGAAAAAACCCTCTATATATATGCATTTATGTACAAACTTTCATAAATGCGACATTCCTGTACGTTCGTACCACACTTTGCTGCTTGCAACGGTTCAGCATCTTGCAATGGGTATGGCCCCTGCATAAGTATCCGCAGGCCGACTCACGAGGTCGCCCTCACCACCAAAAATGACAACAAATCATGAGGCCAACATGCTTAAACACGCAGTCCTTCCGCTTTTAGTGAGTGCTGGCCTTATGGCCGCAGCTCCGTTCGCCCATGCGGCGACTAACCTGGTGTTTTGCTCCGAAGGGAGCCCGGCCGGTTTCGACGCAGCCCAGTACACCACCGGAACAGACTTCGATGCCTCGGCCGAAACCATGTTCAACCGTCTGACCCAGTTTGAACGCGGCGGCACCGCTGTAGTTCCTGGGCTGGCCACTAGCTGGGACGTGTCCCCCGATGGCCTGACGTACACCTTCCATCTGCGCGACGGCGTGAAGTTCCACACCACTTCGTACTTCAAACCGACCCGTACCTTCAATGCTGATGACGTGCTGTTCACGTTCAACCGCATGATCAACAAGGACGATCCGTTCCGCAAAGCCGCCCCTACCGAGTTCCCGTACTTCACGGACATGGGGATGGACACCAACATCAAGAACATCGAGAAAGTCGATGACCACACCGTCAAGTTCACCCTTGGCACCGTGGACGCGGCGTTCATCCAGAACATGGCGATGAGCTTTGCTTCGATCCAGTCGGCCGAATACGCCGCCCAGCTGTTGAAAGAAGGTAAAGCGACCGACATCAACCAGAAGCCAATCGGCACTGGCCCGTTCGTGTTCAAGAGCTACCAGAAAGACTCGAACATCCGTTACACCGGCAACAAAGACTACTGGAAACCTGAAGACGTCAAGATCGACAACCTGATCTTCGCGATCACGACTGACCCATCGGTACGTATCCAGAAACTCAAGAAAAACGAATGCCAAATCACCTTGTTCCCACGCCCGGCCGACCTGAAGGCGCTGAGCGAAGACAAGGACCTGAAAATGCCGCACCAGGCCGGTTTCAACCTGGGCTATATCGCTTACAACGTCATGCCAGTTATCAAAGGCCAGACCGCGCCTAACCCGCTGTCCGACCTGCGCGTACGTGAAGCCTTGGACATTTCGGTGAACAAGCAGCAGATCATCGACTCCGTCTACCAGGGCGCGGGCCAACTGGCCGTCAACGCCATGCCGCCAACACAGTGGTCCTACGACACCACCATCAAAGATGCACCGCACGACGTGGCCAAGGCCAAGGAGTTGCTCAAGGAAGCTGGCGTTAAAGAAGGCACCGAGATCACCCTGTGGGCCATGCCGGTTCAACGTCCATACAACCCGAACGCCAAGCTGATGGCCGAGATGCTGCAGAACGACTGGAAACAGATCGGCCTGAAGGTCAACATCGTCAGCTACGAGTGGGGCGAGTACATCAAGCGTTCCAAAGGCGGCGAAAACCAGGCCATGATCATTGGCTGGAGCGGCGACAATGGTGACCCGGACAACTGGCTGAACGTGCTGTTCGGCTGCGACTCGCTGGGCGGTAACAACTTCTCCAAATGGTGTGACAAGAAATTCGACGGCATCGTGAAAGAAGCCAAGGCTACATCGGATGTCGCCAAACGCACCGAGCTGTACAAGCAGGCGCAACATATCCTCAAAGATGCAGTCCCGATGACACCTATCGCGCACTCGACGGTGTATCAACCCATGCGCAACACCGTGCAGGACTTCAAGATCAGCCCGTTTGGCTTGAACTCCTTCTACGGCGTGGGCGTAAGCGGCAAGTAAGGATTAGTAACGGCGACGTTTCATAACGTCGCCGTTATTGCATCCGCCTAGACCGTAGGAAACGGACCACGACAGAACTCGTTGCGTCTTACAGCAATGAGCCGCGACGTAGAACCCCGTTACCTACAAGGTCAATCCATTTTGGCGCATTTACTGCGAAGTCCGCGGCCCATACCGTCGTAGGACAGCAGAAGCACCAATAACGGAAAGGCACTTGCTGTGTGTGGGATCAGTGATGTCTCCCTGGCTGAACGCCAGGGTGATTGCTCGCTGATGACAACAACAAACAAGGATCGGGATCGTCATGCGCCATACCACTGTTCTATCCGCAATTTTTGGCACCAGCCTGCTGGCTGTGGCCACGATGGGCCAAGCCGCCGACAAGAAGAGCCTGGTGTTCTGCTCAGAAGGCAGCCCGGCCGGGTTTGACACCGCGCAGTACACCACCGCCACGGACAACGATGCGGCCGAGCCGCTGTACAACCGCCTGGTTGAGTTCGAAAAAGGCGCGACCAATGTGGTGCCTGGGCTGGCAACCAAGTGGGATATTTCCGAAGACGGCCTGACCTATACCTTTCACCTGCGTGAAGGGGTGAAATTCCACAGCAACAAGGAATTCAAGCCGACGCGGGACTTCAATGCCGACGACGTGCTGTTCACCTTCAACCGCATGCTTGACCCCGACCACCCGTTTCGCAAGGCCTACCCTACCGAGTTTCCGTACTTCAACGGGATGAGCCTGAACAAGAACATTGCCAAGGTCGAGAAAACCGACCCGCACACCGTGGTGATGACGTTGAACACGGTCGACGCCGCGTTCGTACAAAACATCGCCATGAGCTTTGCCTCGATTCTGTCGGCCGAGTACGCCGAACAGTTACTGAAAGACGGCAAACCCAGCGATATCAACCAGAAGCCCATCGGCACGGGCCCGTACGTGTTCCAGCGCTATCAAAAAGACTCGCAGATCCGTTATGTGGGTAACAAACAGTACTGGGACCCGAGCCGGGTCAAACTGGATCAACTGATCTTCGCCATCAACACCGACGCGTCGGTGCGGGTGCAGAAGCTCAAGGCCGGCGAGTGCCAGGTGACCCTGCATCCGCGCCCGGCCGACGTCGACGCCCTCAAGGCTGACCCGAACCTGCAACTGCTGACCAAGCCGGGTTTCAACCTTGGCTATATCGCCTACAACGTGCGCCACAAACCCTTCGACCAGCTCGAAGTGCGTCAAGCGCTGGACATGGCGGTGAACAAGCAAAGCATCCTCAATGCGGTGTACCAGGGCGCCGGGCAACTGGCCGTCAACGCCATGCCACCGACGCAGTGGTCCTACGACGAGACCATCAAGGACGCCGCCTACAACCCGGAAAAAGCCAAAGCGCTGCTCAAGGCTGCCGGCGTCAAGGAAGGGACCGAGATCACCCTGTGGGCGATGCCGGTGCAACGGCCGTACAACCCCAACGCCAAGCTGATGGCCGAGATGCTGCAAAGCGACTGGGCCAAGATCGGCCTCAAGGTCAAGATCGTCAGCTACGAGTGGGGCGAGTACATCAAGCGCACCAAGAACGGTGAGCACGATATCAGCCTGATCGGCTGGACCGGTGACAACGGTGACCCGGACAACTGGCTGGGCACTCTGTATAGCTGCGACGCCATCGGCGGGAACAACTACTCCATGTGGTGTGACCCGGCGTACGACAAGCTGATCAAGCAAGCCAAGGTCGTGACCGACCGCGAACAAAGGACTGTTCTGTACAAACAGGCGCAGCAACTGCTCAAGCAGCAGGTGCCGATCACGCCAGTCGCCCACTCGACGGTCAACCAGCCGTTAAGCGCCAAAGTCGAAGGGTTCAAAGTCAGCCCCTTCGGCCGCAACGTGTTCTCGGGCGTCAGCATTAACCCATAAGAAAATAACCGGATGGCGGGGGGCCAAATTGGCTCTCCGGCAAACGTGCAGCCTTTTGTTGGGAATTTTCCTACGGCAAACGTTTGCAATAGCTTGAACGAGTTACACACCCAATAGCCGGTTCACCTAAAAAGACCGGCATTAAAAAGAGAACCAAAGGAGCTTCACCCATGAAACTGAGCAGCAAAGCGCTTCTGGCCCTGGCCATCAGCAGCATCACGGCAACCGCCTTCGCTGAAACCCAGAGCCAGGACTTCGTTCCAACCACATTGGCCGGCACCAGTGCCCAAAGCGAGGCCAAAGGCTTTGTCGATGGATTCAGCCTGGGCGGTACCACCCGTAACTGGTTCGCCAACGAACAACGCTTCCGCGGCAGCAAATTCAGCTACCAGAAGCACGGCGAAACCCGCACTGACGCGTACCGTACCAACTGGGTACAAGGCACCATCCTCAACGCCACCTCGGGCTTCACCCAAGGCACCGTTGGCGTGAGCACCGAAGTGGCGGTCTACAACGCTCTGGTTCTGGACCGTAGCAAGCGCGACATCAAGGGTGGTTCCAACCGTACCCTGGCCGACTCCAACGGTGACGCCGTCGACCAATGGAGCAAACTGGGCCTGGCCAACGTCAAGTTCCGTGTCTCGAACACCACCTTGACCGCCGGTCGCCAGAACTTCAGCAGCGGTATCGTCGACACCATCGGCAACCGTGCCCTGCCTTCGAGCTTTGAAGGTGTGAGCTTCAACAGCGAAGAATTCAGCAACCTGTCGTTCCAGGGCGGCGTGTTTGACCGCGTTTCGCCACGTACCGAACAGAGCCTGTCGAAATTCCGCACCGAATACGGCAATGGCCAGGAAACCGACAAGGTCAACACCTTGGGCGTTAACTACCAGCCATTCAAAAGCCTGAAAACCAGCCTGTTCGCCGCCAACGTCGAAGACTTCTGGAACCAGTACTACTTCGGCGCCACCCACGAACTGGGTGATGCACAGACCCTGGCTCTGACCACCGGCCTGAACTACTACAAAACCGTCGATACCGGCAAAAAGCTGATGGGCAAGATCGACAACGATACCTACTCGCTGTCGCTGGGCCTGACTCACCAAGCCCACAGCCTGACCTTCTCGTACCAGGAAGTGAACGGTAACGAGTACTTCGACTACCTGCACGAAACCAACGGCATCTACCTGGCCAACTCCCTGACGTCCGACTTTAACGGCCCGAACGAGAAATCCTTCCAGGTTGCCTACGGTCTGAACATGGCCGAATACGGCGTGCCAGGCCTGAAGTTCAATATCTACTCGGCTCGCGGCTGGGGCATCGACGGCACTCACTACACCGGCAACGGTGGCATCGCCGGCCGTGGTTACGACGGCATCCAGTCCCAGGACGGCGAGAAACACCAGGAATACGGCATCGGTACTTCCTACGCCCTGCAGAGCGGCCCACTCAAGGCCACCACCATTCGTGGTACCTACGTGACTCACCGCGCCAGCGCCAACCAGGCTGACGGCAACCTCCGTGAGTTCCGCCTGGTCACCACCATCCCGTTCAACATTCTTTAATTAGCGCCAGGTAGACGGCGGGCTCATGACGAGCCCGCCGTCTACGCTTGTCTGGTTTAATCGATTGCAGAGGGCTCTGAATGAAAATGCTCCCGCTACAAGCTGCCATTGCCGCTGCGCTGTTGAGCGTTGCGATCGGCGTTTCAGCCAAACCGCTGGTGGTCTGCACCGAAGCCAGCCCGGAAGGTTTTGACCCGGTCCTGTACACCACCGCCGTGACGGCTGACGCCGCTGCCGAAACCATGTTCAACCGCCTGGTGGACTTCAAGCCCGGCACCACCGAAGTAGTCCCCGCGCTGGCCAAGGCCTTGCCGGAAATCAGCGCCGATGGCCTGACCTACACGTTCCACCTGCGTGACGACATCAAGTTCCACACCACCGACTACTTCAAACCCACGCGCAACATGAATGCCGACGACGTGCTTTGGAGCTTCCAGCGCCAGCTGGACCCGAACCACCCTTGGCACAACAAGTCCAACGTGGGCTACCCGTACTTTGAAAGCATGGGCTTCAAGGAACTGCTCAAGAGCGTAACGAAGACCGACGACCACACCGTCGTATTTACCCTGACCCGCCCTGAAGCCCCATTCCTGGCCGACCTGGCCATGGCGTTTTCCTCGATTCACTCCGCCGAATACGCCGACCAGTTGCTCAAGTCCGGCAAGACCGATGACCTGAACGCCAAGCCGATCGGCACCGGGCCGTTCATCTTTACCCGCTACGCCAAAGACGCCCAAGTGCGCTTCAAGGCCAACCCGGACTACTTCCGTGGCAAGCCGCCGGCTGACCCGCTGATCCTGGCGATCACCACCGACAACAATGTGCGCCTGCAGAAACTCAAGGCCAACGAATGCCAGATCGCGCTGTATCCGAAACCGGATGACGTGCCGAGCATGAAAGCCGACCCGAACCTGAAAGTGGCAGAGCTGGCGGCGATGACCACCAGCTACACCGCGTTGAACACCACGCACAAGTACATGAGCGACGCACGGGTGCGTCACGCGATCAACATCGCCTTCGACAAAAAAGGCTATAACGAATCCCTGTACGGCAAAGGCAACGCTGTGGATGCCACCGGCCCGTACCCGCCCACCCTGCTGGGTTTCAACGACAAACTGAAAAACCCGCCACGGGACCTGGATAAAGCCCGCGCCTTGCTCAAGGAAGCCGGCGTACCGGAAGGCACCGAGATCACCCTGTTCACCCGTAACGGTGGCGGCCCGACCAACCCTAACCCGATGCTCGGCGCCCAGCGCATGCAGGCGGACTTGGCGCAAATCGGTCTGAAAGTGAACATCAAGGTGATGGAATGGGGCGAAATGCTCAAACGCGCCAAAGCGGGCGAGCACGATATGGTTTCGGCTGGCTGGGCAGGGGATAACGGCGATCCGGATAACTTCCTCACGCCTAACCTGAGTTGCGATGCAGCCAAAAACGGCGAAAACTACGCCCGCTGGTGTAACAAAGAGTTTCAAGACTTGATCGACAAGGCCCGCGCTGACGCTGAACCCACACAGCGCGCTGCACTCTATGAACAAGCCCTGGACGTTTTCGCCAAGGACCAACCGTGGATTCCCATGGCTTACCCGAAAATGTTCACCGCCATGCGTAAAAACGTCGAAGGTTTTACCCAAAGCCCTCTGACGACAAATAACTTCGCCACCACCCAGGTGAAGTAATAAGAGAAGACGCTCGGCACCGTCGCCATTGACGGTGCCGAACCTGCCTAACCGGCTGATTGAGGTACACAACAAGATGTTTAGTTTTATTGCCCGCCGATTGGGGTTATTGATCCCCACGTTTTTCGGCATCACGTTGCTGACGTTTGCGTTGATTCGCATGATCCCCGGCGACCCCGTCGAAGTCATGATGGGCGAACGACGAGTCGACCCCGAGATGCACGCACAGGCAATGGAACGCCTTGGCCTTAACAAGCCTTTGTACGCGCAATACCTGGATTATGTTGGCAAGCTCGCCCACGGCGACCTTGGCGAATCGCTGCGCACGCGCACCAGCGTGTGGACCGAATTCACCGCCCTCTTCCCGGCGACCCTGGAACTGTCCATGGCCGCCCTGTTGTTCGCCGGTATCCTGGGCCTGTTGGCCGGGGTAATCGCGGCCTTGAAACGAGGATCCCTGTTCGACCATGGGGTGATGGGCATCTCCCTTGCGGGATATTCGATGCCGATCTTCTGGTGGGGCCTGATCCTGATCATGTTCTTCTCGGTAAGCCTGGGCTGGACCCCGGTTTCCGGACGTATCGACCTGCTTTACGACATCGAGCCGCGCACCGGCTTCATGCTGATCGACACCCTGCTGGCTGACGAGCCGGACGCATTCTTTGACGCCCTGCACCACCTGATCCTGCCGGCCATCGTGCTCGGTACCATCCCGCTGGCGGTGATTGCGCGGATGACCCGTTCGTCGATGCTCGAAGTCTTGCGTGAAGACTACATCCGTACCGCCAAGGCCAAAGGCCTGTCGCCGGCGCGCGTGGTATTCGTACACGGCCTGCGTAACGCGCTGATCCCGGTCCTCACCGTGGTCGGCCTGCAAGTCGGCACGCTGCTGGCCGGTGCGGTCCTGACCGAAACCATCTTCTCGTGGCCTGGCATCGGCAAATGGCTGATCGAAGCCATTGGCGCGCGGGACTACCCGGTGGTGCAAAACGGCATCCTGCTGATCGCCTGCCTGGTGATCCTGGTGAACTTCGTGGTGGATATCCTCTACGGCTTCGCCAACCCACGCATCCGTCACCAGCGCTGAGATCATGACCATGACCACACCTACTCAAGTGTCAGCAGTCGATCAAAGCCTGCTGTATCCGTCCCCGTACAAAGAATTCTGGCAAGCCTTCTCCAAAAACAAAGGCGCGGTTGCCGGCCTGCTGTTCATGTTACTGATCGTGTTCTGCGCGCTCTTCGCCCCTTGGGTTGCGCCGCATAACCCGAGCGAGCAATACCGCGACTTCCTGCTCACCCCGCCGGCGTGGCTGGAAGGCGGGCAGATGCAATTCCTGCTGGGTACCGACGAACTGGGCCGTGACCTGCTCTCGCGTCTGATCCAGGGCTCACGCCTGTCCTTGCTGATCGGCTTGTCGTCGGTGGTGATGTCGCTGATCCCGGGCATCCTGCTGGGTCTGTTCGCCGGGTTCTTCCCGCGCCTGCTTGGCCCAACCATCATGCGTTTGATGGACATCATGCTGGCCCTGCCATCGCTGCTGCTGGCCGTTGCCATTGTCGCGATCCTCGGCCCTGGCCTGATCAACACCGTGATTGCGATTGCCATCGTGTCCTTGCCGTCCTATGTCCGTCTGACCCGCGCTGCGGTGATGGGCGAACTGAACCGCGACTACGTGACGGCCGCCCGCCTCGCCGGCGCCGGCCTGCCACGCCTGATGTTCATCACCGTGCTGCCTAACTGCATGGCGCCGCTGATCGTTCAGGCGACCTTGAGCTTCTCTTCGGCGATTCTCGATGCCGCGGCCCTGGGCTTCCTCGGCCTTGGCGTACAACCGCCAACCCCTGAGTGGGGCACCATGCTGGCTTCGGCCCGTGACTACATCGAACGCGCCTGGTGGGTGGTGAGCCTGCCGGGTCTGACCATTTTGCTCAGCGTGCTGGCAATCAACTTGATGGGTGACGGCCTGCGCGATGCGCTGGACCCGAAACTCAAGAACGCCGCCTGAGGAGATTCCCATGTCACTGTTAGAAATCAAGAATCTCAACGTCCGCTTCGGCGACAAGACCGCCGTGCCGGTGGTCGATGGCCTCGACATTTCCGTCGACAAAGGCGAAGTGCTGGCAATCGTTGGCGAGTCGGGTTCGGGTAAATCCGTGACCATGATGGCGCTGATGGGCCTGATCGAGCACCCCGGTATCGTCACTGCTGACGCGCTGAACTTCGACGGCAAGGACATGCTCAAGCTGAGCAACCGCCAGCGTCGGCAGATCGTCGGCAAAGACCTGGCGATGGTGTTCCAGGACCCGATGACCGCGCTGAACCCCAGCTACACCGTGGGTTTCCAGATTGAAGAAGTGCTGCGCCTGCACCTGAAAATGTCCGGCAAGCAAGCGCGCAAGCGTGCCATCGAACTGTTGGAAAAGGTCGAGATCCCCGGCGCTGCCAGCCGTATGGACGCCTACCCGCACCAACTGTCCGGCGGTATGAGCCAGCGTGTCGCAATCGCCATGGCAATTGCCGGCGAGCCGAAACTGCTGATTGCTGACGAACCGACCACCGCGTTGGACGTGACCATCCAGGCGCAGATCATGGAATTGCTGCTGGCCCTGCAGAAAGAGCAGAACATGGGCCTGGTGCTGATCACTCACGACCTTGCGGTCGTGGCTGAAACCGCCCAGCGCGTGTGCGTGATGTACGCCGGCCAGGCCGTGGAAGTCGGCCAAGTACCGCAACTGTTCGACATTCCGGCGCATCCGTACAGCGAAGCGCTGCTCAAGGCGATCCCCGAGCACAGCCTTGGCGCCACGCGCCTGGCCACGTTGCCGGGTATCGTGCCCGGCCGCTATGACCGCCCGCAGGGTTGCCTGCTGTCGCCGCGCTGCCCGTATGTGCAGGAAGCCTGCCGTGCCCAGCGGCCCGGCCTTGACCCGAAAAGCAACAGCCTTGCGCGCTGCTTCTACCCCTTGAACCAGGAGGTGGCGTAATGGCCGTCGTTCTTACCGCCCGCGACCTCACCCGCCACTACGAAGTGTCCCGTGGCCTGTTCAAGGGCCATGCCCTGGTGCGTGCGCTTAATGGTGTGTCGTTCGAGCTGGAAGCTGGCAAGACCCTCGCCGTAGTAGGCGAGTCGGGTTGCGGCAAATCCACCCTGGCCCGTGCGCTGACACTGATTGAAGAGCCGTCATCGGGCTCCTTGAAGATCGCCGGCCAGGAAGTGGCCGGCGCCGACAAGGCCCAGCGCAAGCAATTGCGCAAAGACGTGCAGATGGTGTTCCAGAGCCCGTATGCCTCGTTGAACCCGCGCCAGAAAGTGGGTGATCAACTCGGCGAGCCGCTGTTGATCAACACCCACCTGTCGGCCGCCGAGCGCCGCGAGAAAGTGCAGGCGATGATGAAGCAAGTGGGCCTGCGCCCTGAGCATTATCAACGCTACCCGCACATGTTCTCCGGTGGCCAGCGCCAGCGGATCGCATTGGCCCGCGCCATGATGCTGCAACCTAAAGTGCTGGTGGCGGATGAGCCGACGTCGGCACTCGACGTGTCGATCCAGGCCCAGGTACTCAACCTGTTCATGGACTTGCAGCAGGAATTCAACACCGCCTACGTGTTCATCTCCCACAACCTGGCGGTGGTGCAACACGTCGCCGACGACGTGATGGTGATGTACCTCGGCCGCCCGGTAGAAGTCGGCCCCAAGGAAGACATCTACGCCCGCCCGCTGCACCCGTACACCCAGGCGCTGCTGTCGGCCACCCCGACCATCCACCCGGACCCGAGCAAGCCGAAGATCAAGATCGTCGGCGAACTGCCCAACCCGCTGAACCCGCCGCCAGGTTGCGCTTTCCATAAGCGCTGCCCGTATGCGACCGCGCGGTGCAGCAGCGAGGAACCGCAGCTGCGCGCCCTGGATAACCGCCAGGTGGCATGCCACTACGCGGAGCAGTTTGTGGCCTGAGTGCAACAAAAATGCCCTGGGTGATTAAGCCCAGGGCATTACAGGAGTTCTACCGCCCCACCCGTCGGATTGCGCATCAGTCCGGCAGGTGGGGCTTTTTTTTGTTCGACTCAGGTATCGCTATCGCCTTCGGTGTCATCGTCATCTGGCGCTTGCT
This sequence comes from Pseudomonas fluorescens, assembly GCF_900215245.1. Taxonomy (GTDB): domain Bacteria; phylum Pseudomonadota; class Gammaproteobacteria; order Pseudomonadales; family Pseudomonadaceae; genus Aquipseudomonas; species Aquipseudomonas fluorescens. The sequence goes on along the minus strand of NZ_LT907842.1, from coordinate 3,278,946 downwards.
GATCATCATCATCCTTGGATCCGCCTTGGTCCTCATCACCAGGCTCGGCCTCGCTCTTGGCCAACTGCAAACCACCCACCTGCGGCGTCTTTGCCGCCACATAGCCAGGCGCCTGGCTGCGCACGGCCGTACTGGCCCATGCAGAGGAAGCACCCAGCGATAGCATCACCAGTACTTTTAGCAACAGCACCAAACGTTGAAAGATAGTCATGGTCGATTTCCGTCCAGTCAGTGAATCACGTGCACCAGCATGCGGCCGGCACTGGGATTTAAGCTAGTTTCGTTCTCGGTTTTACGCCAATCAGGCTTCAGGTATCGCCGTCATCGTAGGTTTCGCTGTCCTCGCCTTCGTTGTAGGGGTTCTCTTGGTCTTCCTTGGGCGCGGGTTGAGCCCGGGGCTGCCAACTGCCGGAATTGACCTCCTTCTGCTTTTTCTTGGTAACCGGGCCGGTGTCTTTCCACTGTGGCGTGCCGGTCTCCGCCAGCGCCGAGGTGCCTGCCAGCCCCAAAGCCGCCAGCAACATCAGCTGGACGGCACATTGAGTTATACGCAAGGTCGTCTCCTGATCCGTCGGTGAGTGCGTGAAGTATTTGAATACGCTAGACCGGATGCGGGCTTCTCGCCAATGCCACAGACAGATGAAGACCAACTGTGGGAGCAGTGTCGCGCCCACAAAAAAGGGCGAAGCCATGACAGCTTCGCCCTTTGGTGTACCGCGCAGACCTTAGTGGTGCTCGCGGGTCGCCCGGAATTTCACATCCGGCCAGCGCTCTTCCATCAGCGCCAGGTTGACCCGCGTCGGTGCCAGGTAGGTCAGGTGACCACCGCCGTCGATCGCCAGGTTTTCTACGGCCTTGTTGGAGAACTCTTCCAGCTTCTTCTTATCGCTGCAATCGATCCAGCGCGCGGAGTACACGGTGATTGGCTCGTAGGAGCATTCAACCTTGTATTCCTCTTTCAAACGGCTGGCGACCACATCGAACTGCAGCACACCGACGGCGCCGAGGATGATGTCGTTGCTGCGCTCGGGGAAGAACACCTGGGTGGCGCCCTCTTCGGCCAATTGCTGCAAGCCTTGGCGCAGTTGCTTGGACTTGAGCGGGTCACGCAGGCGTACGCGGCGGAACAGTTCCGGGGCGAAGTGCGGGATGCCGGTGAAGCCCAGGGCTTCGCCTTCGGTGAAGGTGTCGCCGATCTGGATGGTGCCGTGGTTGTGCAAACCGATGATGTCGCCGGCAAACGCCTCTTCCAGCTGCTCACGCTCGGAGGAGAAGAACGTCAGGGCGTCGCCGATGCGCACGTCCTTGCCGGTGCGCACGTGGCGCATCTTCATGCCTTTTTCGTATTTGCCGGAGCAGATGCGCATGAAGGCGATACGGTCGCGGTGTTTGGGGTCCATGTTCGCCTGGATCTTGAACACGAAGCCGGTGAATTTCTCTTCGACCGGTTCCACGGTGCGCTCGTTGGCAACGCGGGCCAGGGGTTTCGGTGCCCAGTCCACCACGGCATCAAGCACGTGATCGACACCGAAGTTGCCCAGAGCCGTACCGAAGAACACCGGCGTCAGCTGGCCGTCGAGGAATTCCTGCTGATTGAACTCGTGGCAGGCGCCCTGTACCAGTTCCAGCTGGTCGACAAAACGGTCGTACTCGTCACCCAGGTGGGCGCGGGCTTCGTCCGAGTCGAGTTTCTCGATGATCTTGGTTTCGGTGCGTTCGTGACCGTGGCCGGCGGTGTAGACAATGATGTAGTCGTCGGCCAGGTGATAAACGCCCTTGAAGTCGCGGTAGCAACCAATCGGCCAGGTGATCGGCGCGGCCTTGATTTTCAGGACGGCTTCGATTTCATCCAGCAACTCGATCGGGTCGCGGATATCGCGGTCGAGTTTGTTGATGAAGCTGACAATTGGCGTGTCACGCAGACGGCAGACGTCCATCAGCGCGATGGTCCGTGGCTCAACGCCCTTACCGCCATCGAGGACCATCAAGGCCGAGTCCACCGCGGTCAGGGTGCGGTAAGTGTCTTCGGAGAAGTCTTCGTGGCCCGGGGTGTCGAGCAGGTTGACCATGTGGTCGCGATACGGGAACTGCATGACCGACGTGGTAATGGAAATACCCCGTTGTTTTTCCATCTCCATCCAGTCGGATGTCGCATGGCGGTCGGATTTGCGGGATTTCACCGTGCCGGCCACAGCGATTGCCTTGCCCATCAGCAACAGCTTCTCGGTGATGGTGGTTTTACCGGCATCGGGGTGGGAAATAATGGCGAAAGTGCGGCGTTTCGCGACTTCGGCGGCCTGGTGGGTCATGGGAAATCGCCTGGCAGGTGAGTCAAAAAAGGGCGGCGAGTATAGCGCAAACCCCAGGCGCCGGACCACCGTTCAGCCCATTGGGGGTGGCTAAATGCTGCCAAGTGTGGAACCTTTTAAAAGGTAGAGACGTCCACTCCCCTGCTACCGCACTCGTAACAGGGGCTGAAAAATCAGCAAGTTAGCCTGACGAGGCTGCGCTCATGGCTCGATCGCATACCGCGTTGCCGGTATCGGCGAGCTGCTTTTCGCGAACACATTCGAAGGCAGCCAGGAATGGCATTGCCGCCGGAGAATGTGTTCGCCGACAAAAGAAAAAAAGGAGTCCGCCTGTGGCTATTCGCTATGGCAAAGGGCTGATAGGAGGTGTGGTTGTCGTCGCACTCCTGGCCCTGCTGGTCCACTGGATCGGCATCAACACGATCGAACTGTACCGCGACGATTTGTTGTTTTACCTGCAAGCACACCTGATCCTCGTTCTAGTCTCCATGCTGGCCGCCCTCGTTGTGGGCATCCCCGCCGGCATCCTGCTCAGCCGACCGAACATGGTCGGGCGCGCAGAACGCTTCATGCAGATCTTCAACATCGGCAACACCGTCCCTCCCCTGGCCGTACTGGCCATCGCCCTCGGCGTCCTTGGCATCGGCAGTGGCCCGGCCATCTTCGCGCTGTTCCTCGCCTCTCTGTTGCCCATCGTGCGCAACACCTACGAAGGCCTTAAAAACGTTCAAGGCTCACTCAAAGAAGCCGCCACCGGCATCGGCATGACGCCGCGCCAGGTGCTGTTTCGCGTGGAACTGCCTAACGCCGTGCCGATCATCATCGGCGGCGTGCGTGTGGCCCTGGCGATCAACGTCGGTACCGCACCGCTGGCCTTCCTGATTGGCGCCAACAGCCTGGGCAGCCTGATTTTCCCCGGCATCGCCCTGAACAATCAGCCGCAATTGCTGCTCGGCGCCGCGTGCACCGCGCTGCTGGCATTGCTGCTCGACGGTCTGGTGACTATGGCCAGCCGCCTCTGGCTGGAACGCGGGTTGCGTCCGTCTTAAGGCTTGGCAAAGGAATTCACATGAAAAAACTGACATTGATACTGAGCTGCGTCCTGCTGCTGGCAGGTTTTGCGCAAGCCGCCGAAAAACCAGTGATCCGTATCGGCGCCCGGGTGTTCACCGAACAGACCCTGCTCGCCGAGATCACCTCCCAATACCTGCGCACCAAGGGCTACGACACCCGCGTGACCGGCGGCCTGGGCAGTAACCTGGCACGCAGTGCCCAGGAAAGCGGGCAACTGGACCTGATCTGGGAATACACCGGCGTGTCGCTGGTGGCCTACAACCACGTGGACGAAAAGCTCGACAGCGAACAGTCCTACGCCCGAGTGAAAGAACTCGATGCGAAAAAAGGCCTGGTCTGGCTCTCGCCGTCGAAATTCAGCAACACCTACGCGCTGGCACTGCCGGAAAACGTCGCCCAGGCATTCCCGCAGATCAACACCATCAGCGACCTGACCCAAGCACTCGCAGAGAAAACCAAAGGCACGCGCCTGGTGGCCCTGGATACCGAGTTCGCCAACCGTTCCGACGGCATGGCCGGCATGGTCAAGCTGTATGACATGAACCTGACCCGCAAAAACACCCGGCAGATGGACGCTGGCCTGGTCTACACCGCGCTGCGTAATGGCCAGGTGTTTGCCGGGTTGGTCTACACCACCGACGGTCGCCTGAACGCCTTCAAATTGAAGCTGCTGGAAGACGACAAGCATTACTTCCCGGACTACACCGCAGCGCCTGTGGTGCGTCAGGTTTATCTGGACGCCCACCCTGAATTGGCCGCAGACCTCAAGCCGCTGGCCGCGCTGTTCGACGATGCAACCATGCGCCAACTGAATGCGCGGGTCGACGTCGACCATGAAAGCCCGTCCGCCGTGGCTGCAGATTTCCTGCGCCAACATCCGATCAACCCATAAGAGGAGAAGACATGGAATTCCTGAACGCCTTTTCCCATCTTGATTGGGCCCAAGTCCTGCACCTGACCTGGCAGCACATCACCCTGGTCGGCATTGCGGTAATCCTGGCGATTGTCGTCGGCGTGCCCCTCGGCGTGCTGATGACCCGCTTCCCGACCCTGGCCGGTCCGCTGCAAGCCAGCGCCACGGTGCTGTTGACCGTGCCGTCCATCGCCTTGTTTGGCCTGCTGTTGCCGTTCTACTCCAAGTTCGGCCAGGGCCTGGGGCCGATGCCGGCGATTACCGCCGTGTTCCTCTACTCCCTGCTGCCAATCATGCGTAACACCTACCTCGCCCTCACGGGCGTGGAGCCTGGCATTCGCGAAGCCGCCAAAGGCATCGGCATGACCTTCGGCCAGCGCCTGCGCATGGTCGAGCTGCCCATCGCCGTGCCGGTGATCCTCGCCGGTGTGCGCACCGCCGTGGTGATGAACATCGGTGTGATGACCATTGCCGCCACCATCGGCGCCGGTGGCCTGGGTGTACTTATTCTGGCTTCCATCAGCCGCAGCGACATGTCGATGCTGATCGTTGGCGCCGTGCTGGTCAGTCTCCTGGCCATCTTCGCCGACCTGCTTCTGCAATGGCTGCAACGCTCGCTGACTCCAAAAGGACTGCTCAAATGATCGAACTTCAAAACCTGACCAAGACTTTTCAAAGCAACGGCAAAACCGTGTCCGCCGTGAACGACGTTAGCCTGACCGTCAACGAAGGCGAGATTTGCGTATTCCTCGGCCCGTCGGGCTGCGGCAAGAGCACCACGCTGAAAATGATCAACCGCCTGATCAAGCCCACCTCGGGCAAGATCCTGATCAATGGCGAAGACACCACCGACCTCGACGAAGTGACCCTGCGTCGCAACATCGGCTATGTGATCCAGCAGATCGGCCTGTTCCCGAACATGACCATCGAGGAAAACATCGTGGTGGTGCCCAAGCTGCTCGGCTGGGACAAGCAGAAATGCCACGACCGCGCCCGCGAATTGATGAGCATGATCAAGCTGGAACCCAAGCAGTACCTGCACCGTTACCCGCGTGAACTGTCGGGTGGCCAGCAACAGCGGATCGGTGTGATCCGCGCGTTGGCGGCCGATGCACCGTTGCTGCTGATGGACGAACCGTTCGGTGCGGTCGACCCGATCAACCGCGAGATGATCCAGAACGAATTCTTCGAGATGCAACGCGCGCTGAACAAGACCGTGATCATGGTCAGCCACGACATCGACGAGGCCATCAAACTGGGCGACAAGATTGCGATCTTCCGCGCCGGCAAGCTGCTGCAGATCGACCATCCGGACACCTTGCTCGCGCATCCGGCTGACGAGTTCGTCAGCAACTTCGTCGGCCAGGACAGCACCCTCAAGCGCCTGCTGCTGGTCAAAGCCGAAGATGCAGCCGACAACGCCCCGTCGGTGAGCCCGGAAACTCCGGTGGCGGATGCGCTGGAGCTGATGGATGAAACTGACCGCCGTTATGTGGTGGTCACCTGCGCCGAGAACAAAGCGCTGGGTTATGTACGACGTCGCGACCTGCACCGTCAGACCGGTACCTGCGGGCAGTACCTGCGCGAGTTCAACGCCACGGCGGCGTACGACGAGCATTTGCGCATCCTGTTGTCGCGTATGTATGAGTTCAACCGTTCGTGGTTGCCGGTGATGGATGCCGAGCGGGTGTTCCTCGGTGAGGTGACTCAGGAGTCGATTGCCGAGTACCTGAGTTCCGGTAAGTCGCGTGGCGGCAAGACCAGTATTGTGTCGCCTGCCGAGACCGCCCTGGCCTGACACAACGTGGTAAAAAATGTGGGAGAGGGCTTGCTCCCGATCGCGGTGTGTCAGTTACTTCATCTGTCACTGATCCACCGCTATCGGGAGCAAGCCCCCTCCCACATTTCCCCTTCGGTGAGTCAGGGAAATCGCCTCGATTACCACTCGACGGGGAACATCAATCCGTCACACCTGTCGGTTACATAAGTAGCTGCACCGGGTCCCGCGACGAACGCGTGCAAAAACGCGACATTTTTAGTTGATCTATGGCCCCTCACGTCCTAAAGTTCGCGCCGAACGTCCATGCTGGAAACGATCCATCCGGCTCAAGTACTGACGACGAGACAGCAAGGCCAAGGGACGCGGTTATCCCATGGCCTTTTTGCTTTCGGCGACATGCCTTGGGAAGTAGGCGAACCAAAGTGGGGATACGGAGGACGTTCAGTTGCACCCATTGATCAAAACAGTTTGCCCTTAGGAGTTCCCAGCATGTCGATCAACGTCGAAGATTATTTCGCGCGCGCCACTTTTGACAAAATGAAGGCGTTCGCGGACAAGCAAGAAACCCCGTTCGTGGTGATCGACACCGCGATGATCAGCCAGGCCTACGATGACCTGCGCGCCGGTTTCGAATTCGCCAAAGTCTATTACGCGGTCAAGGCCAACCCGGCTGTCGAGATCATCGACCTGTTGAAAGACAAAGGCTCGAGCTTCGACATCGCGTCGATCTACGAACTGGATAAAGTGATGGACCGTGGCGTCAGCCCCGACCGTATCAGCTACGGCAACACCATCAAGAAATCCAAGGACATCCGCTACTTCTACGAGAAAGGCGTGCGCCTGTTCTCCACCGACTCCGAAGCCGACCTGCGCAATATCGCCAAGGCCGCGCCGGGCTCGAAAGTGTATGTGCGTATCCTCACCGAAGGCTCGACCACGGCTGACTGGCCTCTGTCGCGCAAATTCGGCTGCCAGACCGACATGGCCATGGACCTGCTGATCCTCGCCCGCGACCTGGGCCTGGTGCCTTACGGCATCTCCTTCCACGTCGGCTCGCAACAGCGCGACATCAGCGTGTGGGACGCAGCGATCGCCAAGGTCAAAGTGATCTTCGAGCGCCTGAAGGAAGAGGACGGTATCCACCTCAAGCTGATCAACATGGGCGGCGGCTTCCCGGCCAACTACATCACCCGCACCAACAGCCTGGAAACCTACGCTGAAGAAATCATCCGCTTCCTCAAGGAAGACTTCGGCGACGACCTGCCGGAAATCATCCTCGAACCCGGCCGTTCGTTGATCGCCAACGCCGGTATCCTGGTCAGCGAAGTGGTGCTGGTGGCGCGTAAATCGCGTACCGCCGTCGAGCGCTGGGTGTACACGGATGTGGGCAAGTTCTCCGGCCTGATCGAAACCATGGACGAAGCCATCAAGTTCCCGATCTGGACCGAGAAGAAAGGCGAGATGGAAGAAGTGGTCATCGCCGGTCCTACCTGCGACAGCGCCGACATCATGTACGAAAACTACAAGTACGGCCTGCCACTGAACCTGGCGATTGGTGATCGTTTGTACTGGTTGTCGACCGGTGCCTACACCACCAGCTACAGCGCGGTTGAATTCAATGGCTTCCCGCCGCTGAAGTCGTACTACGTGTAAGCACGCCGCACACAAAAAACCCATGACATGTCATGGGTTTTTTTATGGGTCAGGACAGGGTCGTTGCGCGCTGTTCGTAGGCCTCGGCCATTGCCCGAACCTGCGGATTGGCGGCCGCCGCCAACGCCTTGCTGGCTGTGCGCAGGAATTTGAGATTTCCGCCGGCCAGTGCCTGGCGTAACCACGCCAACGCAGTGTCGACCTGACCGCTGTCGGCCAACACCGCCGCATAACTGAACTGCCCGCGAAAATCCCCGCCTTCGGCTGAGCGTCGATACCAGGCCACGGCCGACTCCAGGTCCTGTGGGCAACACCGGCCCTCTTCCAGATAACGCCCCAAAAGGTTCATCGACTTGGCATGGCCCTGCTCGGCCGCCTGGCGATAGAACCCCAGCGCTTGCGCTTGATCTACAGCCACGCCGCGACCGGTGGCCAGCAGGTTGGCGTAGTTGTACTGGCCCCAATCCAGCCCGGCCGTTGCCGCCAGGCGATATTCGCTGGCGGCCGCGACTTCGTCGACGGCGCAACCCCAGCCATGTTCCCGGCAACGCCCGACCATATTGCGGGCCATCAAATGCCCGCCCTGCGCCGCAATCTGGAACCAGCGCAACGCCAGCGCTTGATCACGTGCAATGCCGCGCCCTTCCAGCAGGATTTGCCCAAGCAGGGCCTGGGCGTCGACCACGCCCTCCTTCGCCGCCATCAAGATGGCCTGGGCGGCACGCACCGGAGAGTCATCGAGCATGCGTTGCAATTGCTCGACGGTGAGGACTTCTTCACGGCGCAATAAAAACCCCATGTCAGACCTCAACCCAGCGGCGCAACAGGTTGTGGTAAGTGCCGGTCAGCTGGATCAGCGCCGGGTGGTCGGGAACATCGCGGGTCAGTTGCTGGATCGCGCCGTCCATCTCGAACAGCAAGGTGCGCTGGCTGTCTTCGCGCACCAGGCTTTGGGTCCAGAAAAACGCGGCATACCGCGTGCCGCGCGTCACCGCGTTGACTTTGTGCAGACTCGAACCTGGGTAAAGCACCATATCGCCGGCCGGCAGTTTTACCCGCTGCAGGCCGAAGGTGTCCTGGATCTCCAACTCACCGCCGTCGTATTCATCCGGGTCGCTGAAAAACAGCGTGGACGACAGGTCGGTACGTACCCGCTCATGGCTGCCCCTGGGCTGACGCACGGCGTTGTCGATATGAAAGTCGAAACTGCCACCCGCCGTGTAGCAATTGAGCAGCGGTGGGAAGACTTTGTGCGGTAACGCCGCCGACATAAACAGCGGGTTTTTCCATAGGCGCTCAAGCATTGCCGCGCCGATTTCCTTGGCCAACGGGTGGCCTTCGGGCAATTGCAGGTTGTGTTTGGCTTTGGCGGATTGGTGCCCGGCAGTGATTTTACCGTCGGCCCACTCGGTGTTTTCCAGGGCTTGGCGAATGCGCAGCACCTCCTCGCGAGAGAACAGGCCGGGAATGTGCAGCAGCATGGGGCGATACCTGAAATCAGAGAGGCGCCAATGGTATTGATTCTTATCCTCCCTGTAAAACCCAGGGACGAACGAGCGGGTAAAAACCGTAGGCGGAAAGTGTAAAGAATGTAAATTCAGTGCGAATAGCAATGTATCGCAATTGATATCAAGTCTTGTTGACCCTATATTCCGCGGCCTCAACTCCTTGGGGAAGGACAACTCATGTCGCGCACTACGCTAAAAATATCTGCCGGTTCACCACGCGTACTGGCTTCGGCCATCGGCGTTGCACTCAGCGCCAGCTCTGCTGCCCACATGGCGCAAGCGGCCGAAAGCACTGAACAAAAAGGCCAGCGCAACAGCATCTCCCTGGGTGCCACCAGCATTACCGGCCAGGAACAGGACAACACGTCCTACCAGGTAGAAAAAGCGTCTTCGCAGAAGTACACCGCACCACTGGTCGACACACCGCGCTCGGTCACCGTCGTGCCGCAACAAGTCCTCAAGGACACCGCCGCGACCTCGTTGCAGGATGCCTTGCGCACCGTACCGGGAATTACCTTCGGCGCCGGTGAAGGCGGCAACCCTCAGGGCGATCGCCCGTTCATTCGGGGGTTTGACGCCCAGGGCGACACCTACCTTGATGGCGTGCGCGACACCGGCGGCCAGAGCCGCGAGATCTTCGACATCGAGTCGATCGAAGTCAGCAAGGGCCCGAACTCCTCGTTCGGCGGGCGCGGCTCGGCCGGCGGCAGCATCAACCTGGTCAGCAAAACACCACAAGCCCGCGACTTTACCAACGGCGGTTTCACCTACGGCTCCGACCAGACCCGCCGCTACGTGCTTGATGTAAACCGTCAGTTCCTCGACACCGCCGCGTTCCGCCTGAACCTGATGAGCCATGAGCAAAACGTGGCCGGGCGTGATGTGATCGACTACGACCGTTGGGGCGTCGCACCGTCGCTGACCTTCGGCCTGGGCACCCCGACCCGCGTCAACGTCAGCTACTACCACATGGAAAGCAACGACCTGCCGGACGCCGGGATTCCATACGGCTATAGCAACAGCGGCGCCAAAGCCGTTCATGTGCATGACAAACCGACCGACGGCGGCGACAGCAGTAACTTCTATGGTTTGAAGGACCGCGACTTCCGCAAGACCCGCGCCGACATCAGCACGTTCTCGATCGAGCACGACCTGAACGACACCATGACGCTGAAAAACACCCTGCGCCATGGCAGTACCGGTCAGGACTACATCCTCACCCAGCCGGACGACAGCCAGCACAACGTCAACCAGTTCGGCACTGTGTGGCGTCGCGCCAACAGTCGCGTGTCGACCACTGACACCACCACCAACCAGACCGATCTATTTGGCAATTTCCAACTGGCGGGCATGAAGCACGCTTACTCGACCGGCCTGGAATTCACTGGGGAAGAAACCCGCATCAGCGGCTACACCGTCAGCCCGAATACCAACCCCACCTGCACCGTGGCCAAAGGCAGCCTGGGCGGCCAGTGCACATCCTTGAGCAACCCGACACCGGACGACGCCTGGACAGGCAGCGCCAAACGCAATTACCTGGGCACCAACACCAAGGCCACCAGCCGCGCGGCCTATGTGTTCGACACCATCGAACTGGACCCCAAATGGCTGCTGAACGTCGGCGTGCGCTACGACACCTTCGACACCGTGGCCAACACCAACGCCGCTGCCGGGCGCACTAAAATCAAGGACGACAGCCAGTTCTTCAACTGGCAGGCCGGCCTGGTCTGGAAGCCGCTGGACAACGGCAGCATCTACACCTCCTACGCCACCTCGGCCTCACCGCCCGGCGGCCTGGTCGGCGAAGGTGCCGATGGCAACCCACTGTCTGCCGGTGCCGCCACCAGCGACCTGAAACCGGAAGAAACCGTTAACTATGAGCTGGGCACCAAGTGGGACCTGTTCCACAGCCGCCTGTCCCTGACCGCTGCGGTCTTTCGCACCGAGAAGAAAAACACCCGAATCCTGGTGGACGCGATGACCTACCAGAACGGCGGCGAGTCTCGCGTCGACGGCCTCGAACTGTCCGCCAGCGGCAAACTCACCGATCAATGGCAAGTGTTCGCCGGCTACAGCTACCTGAAAAGCGAGCTGGTGGAGGCCGGTCTCAACGGCCGTAATGGTGTCATCAGCGCGGGCTCCAACAAAGGCAACGCAATGCCCAACACGCCGAAGAACACCTTCAGCCTGTGGACGACGTATGACATCACACCCAAGCTGACCATCGGCGGCGGCGCGTTCTATGTCGACCAGGTCTACGGCGACGCCGCCAACACGGTGTACGTACCGGCGTATACCCGCTACGACGCCATGGCCAGCTACAAGCTGACCAAGAATGTCGACCTGCAGTTGAACGTGCAGAACCTGACCGACAAGACCTACTACGACAAAGCCTACGCGGCACACTTTGCCAACCAGGCGGCCGGACGTACGGCGCTGTTGACCACCAGCTTCCACTTCTAAGCACGCTCGGCCTTGAGCCAAAAGCCCCACGCATCGGATGCGTGGGGCTTTTGCGTGTAAAACAGAATGTTTCTCGACAACTCACGGCATAATGCGCGCCGTGACCTACTACCCAGATGAGCGAGGCCGTCAGACGTGTTGAAGAAAACCCTGTTCCAGTTGCACTGGTTCTTCGGCATTACGGCCGGCCTGGTGCTGGCGTTGATGGGGATCACCGGGGCTGCGGTCTCGTTTCAGGATGAAATGCTGCGGGCGCTCAACCCCTCGGTATTGCACGTCGAGAAACGCGAAGCCGGCGTGCTGCCACCGGCCGAACTGGTGCGCAAACTCGAAGCCACCGAAGGCAAGACCGTGTCGATGCTGTGGGTCGAAAGCGAAAGCGGCAACGCCGGCCGCGTGTCCTTTACCCCGCCGCCGGGCGAGCGTCGTGGCCAAATGCGCTACTTCGACCCCTACACGGGCGACTACATGGGCGACGCCGTCGGCCAGGACGTATTCGGCTTTATCCTGCAGTTGCACCGTTTTCTGGCCATGGGCGACACCGGCCGGCAAATCACCGGCGCCTGCACGCTGATCTTGCTGTTCTTCTGCCTCTCGGGCCTGTACCTGCGCTGGCCGCGCCAAGTCACGAACTGGCGTGCCTGGCTGACCGTGGACTGGCGCAAAAAAGGCCGCAGCTTCAACTGGGATTTGCACTCGGTGTTCGGCACCTGGTGCCTGCTGCTCTATCTGTTGGCCGCACTGACCGGCCTGTATTGGTCCTACGATTGGTACAACCAGGGCCTGAACAAACTGCTGTCCGACGCCCCGCACAACGAACGCATGCGCAAGCACGGCCCGCCGCCCGAGGGCCCGGCGCCAGTGGCCAACTACGCGGCAATCTGGAGCAGCATCTACGCCAACGCCGGCCCCGGTTTGAGTGCCTATAACATCCGCATGCCAGCCGTCGCCGGACAACCGGCCATCGTGTATTACCTGCTCAAATCATCGCCCCATGACCGGGCACTGAACCAGATTAACCTCGACCCGGCCACCGGCGAGGTCACCTCCCACGCTCAGTACGCGAGCAAAACCCTCAAGTCGCAATGGCTGACCAGCATTTACGCGCTGCACACCGGCAGCTACTTCGGCTTGGTCGGTCGCATCATCATGACCGTCAGCGCGTTGTGCATGCCGTTGTTCTTTATCACCGGCTGGCTGCTGTACCTCGACCGTCGCCGCAAAAAGCGCCAGGTTCGCGATGCCCGCAAAGGCCTCGGCGCCAACCACAGCGACGCCCCGGCCTGGCTGATCGGCTTTGCCAGCCAAAGTGGCTTTGCCGAGCAACTGGCCTGGCAAACTGCCGGGCAATTGCAGGCCGCCGGGATGCCGGTGAATGTGCAGCCCCTGGGCAACGTCAGCCAGGATGACCTGACCCGGTCAGAAAATGCGCTGTTCGTGGTCAGCACCTTCGGTGACGGTGAAGCCCCCGACAGCGCTCGCGGTTTTGAGCGCGGCGTGCTCGGCCAGGACCTGTCGCTCAAAGGCCTGAATTACTCAGTGCTGGCCCTGGGTGACCGCCAGTACGAGCACTTCTGCGGCTTTGCTCGGCGCCTGCACTTTTGGCTGACCCACCAGGGCGGCAACCCGTTGTTTGCCCCGGTGGAAGTTGACAGCGGCGACACCGAGGCCTTGCTGACCTGGCAGCAGCAACTGGGCCAACTCACCGGTCACGCGCCGGCAACGGTCTGGCCAACCGCCCAGTACGACAACTGGGCCCTGACCTATCGCACCCTGCTTAACCGCGGCAGCGTCGGCTCGAACATCTACCTGCTGGGCCTCACGCCGCCGTCGCCGCAAAACTGGCTGGCCGGTGACCTGGTGGAAATCCTGCCGCGCAATGGCCCCCAGGCGATTGAACACTTCCTCGCCGGCCTGGGCCTGAACGGCAACGATAGCGTGCTGCTCGACGGCCTGGCGCATCCCCTCGACCAGGCACTCGCGACCCGCCAACTGCCGGACAACCGCACGCACCTGGTCGGCCTGCATGCCCAGGCACTGGTGGACGCGTTGGTGCCGTTGGGCCTGCGCGAATACTCCATCGCCTCGATTGCCAGCGACGGCGTGCTGGAACTGATCGTGCGTCAGGAGCGGCACCCCGACGGCAGCCTGGGCCTGGGCTCCGGCTGGCTGACGGAACACGCGACCCTCGGCTCCGGCATCAGCCTGCGCCTGCGCCGCAACAGTGGTTTTCACTTGCCACAGGCACCGGCGCCACTGATCCTGCTGGGCAACGGCACCGGCCTCGCTGGCCTGCGCAGCTTGCTCAAGGCGCGCATTGCCGATGGTCAGCAGCGCAACTGGCTGCTGTTTGGCGAACGCAATATCGCCCACGACTACCTGTGCCAGGACGAGCTGCAAGGCTGGCTGGCCAGCGGCGACCTGGCCCTGCTGGACCTGGCGTTTTCCCGCGACCAGAAGGAAAAAATCTACGTGCAGGACCGCCTGCGCGAGTCGGCGGACGTATTGCGTCGATGGCTGGCCGATGGCGCGGCTATTTACGTCTGCGGCAGCTTGCAGGGCATGGCGACGGGTGTGGATCAGGTGCTGCACGACGTGCTGGGCCGCGAGGCGGTTGAGCGCTTGATTGAACAAGGCCGCTATCGTCGGGATGTGTACTGATCGCTGAAAAGACACAGGTCAAAATGTGGGAGCGGGCTTGCTCGCGAATACGGTGGTTCAGTCGACAGATTCGGTGACCGACACTCCGTTTTCGCGAGCAAGCCCGCGCCCACATTTGATTGCATTTCAAATCAGACCGGCTGCAGTTTTTGCTCGAACACTGACACCCCATCCAAATCCCGCAAAATGACGGTCAACTCCGCCGTCTGCCCATCAATCTGCACCTCACCAAAAAATTGAAAACCGGCAAACGGCGAGGTGTTCTGCGCGGGCGGCGCCTTCTCGAACACCACCTGCGGGCCAAAGGTTTTATCCAAGGGGTTCGGTCCGAAACTCCCGGCATTCAACGGCCCCGCTACAAACTCCCAGAACGGCTCGAAATCCTGGAACGCCGCGCGATCAGGGTGATAGTGATGCGCCGCGCAGTAGTGCACATCCGCCGTCAGCCATACATGGTTACGCACCTGCTGAGCGCGCAGAAAGCCCAGCAGTTCGGCAATCTCCAGCTCGCGGCCTTGGGCCGGGCCAGGGTCGCCGTTGGCAATCGCCTCCCAGCGCGGCACACCGGGGCTGACCTCACCATCAGGCACACCCAGGCCGATGGGCATGTCGGCCGCGATGACTTTCCACTGCGCCTGGGACGCCTTGAGTTCGCGCTTGAGCCAGTCCAGTTGCTCGCGACCGATGAAGGGTTTTGCGCCGCCCAGGTTGTCATCGTTGGGGCCGCGATAGCTGCGCATGTCCAGCACGAACACATCCAGCAAAGGGCCGTAGCTGAGCTTGCGATAGATCCGCCCGCCACCGTCGGCGCTCTGCCGGCGCATCGGTGAATACTCCAGCCAGGCCTGGCGTGCGCGGCCGACCAGGGTGTTGATGTCCTTGGTCTGGTAACGCTCATCCAATTGCTTGCTCGGCGACCAGTTGTTGACCACTTCATGATCGTCCCACTGCCAGATCTGCGGCACCTCGGCATTGAAGCGGCGCACGTTTTCGTCGAGCAGGTTGTAGCGGTAGTTGCCGCGATATTCATCGAGGGTTTGCGCGACTTTGCTCTTGGCTTCGGTGGTGATATTGCGCCAGATGCGGCCGTCTTCAACAGTCAGCTGCGCGGGCACCGGGCCGTCGGCGTAGATGGTGTCGCCGCTGTGAATAAAGAAGTCCGGCAGACGCAGGCGCATGGCTTCGTAGATGCGCATGCCGCCGATGTCCGGGTTGATGCCGAAGCCCTGGCCGACGGTATCGCCGCTCCACACAAAACGAATGTCGCGGCGCTGTTGCGGCACGCTGCGCAAGTGGCCGAACCACGGCTCGCTGGCGACGCCGGTCTGGGCGTCTTCAAAGTGCACGCGATAGAAAATCGCCTGATCGACCGGCAGCCCGGTGAGTTCGACGCGGGCGGTGAAGTCGGTGCGGCTGTCGGCCAGCGGCGAGATGAATTTACGCGGGTTGCTGAACACACTGCGGGTGTCCCACTCCACCACCATCTTCGCGGGGCGGTCGCTGCGGCTCCAGATCATCGCGCGGTCGCCCAGCAGGTCGCCGGACTGCACACCATCGGTGAGTTGCGGCCGGTCTTTCACCGAGGCGATCACCGCCGGGGCCAGGCCCGGCAGCAACAGACCGGCGCCGACGGCTTGCATCACGCGGCGACGGCCTAAGTCGAAGTGGCTCATGCAGGTGCCCTCTGAATAGTCAAAGGGGAAACTTAACCATGGCCGGATGAAGCGGTTATGACAGCCCCCACTAGGGCTTTAGCTGTCAACGTATTACTCGGTGACGAAGACCGCGCTGATTTTACCGCTGCGATAAGCCTCGAATATCTGACCAATGCAGGATTTGGCATCGCCCTTGGCTGTGAATATCCCACCGCAACCTCGGTTGGCAGCCGCGTAACGCTCATCGTCCATCAACACGTCATGTGCTTTCTTCAAGTTCCAGAACGGAATACCGGCAAACAGGTGATGGGTGAGGTGGTAGTTATCGCCATGCATTCCGATGATCAAGCGCTCCAGCAACGCAGGAAAACGGTTACGGGTGAGCTCCACTTCTTCTTTGTAGACACCGAACCTGCCGAAGTGCTCGGAGACTTCGGATAACCAGCCAATCACCTGGAACACCGTGAAATACGGCACCAGCCAAAACAATACATAGGCCCATGGACTCATGAAGTAGCTGAACACCAACAGCAACACGGCGTGAGTTGCCAACAGTTTCACGCCCTGTGACGGATTGGCCACAACGTCCCCGGCACGGTTTTTCACGAGGTAGAGGAAGTAGCGATAGGTATTGGCCAGTGTCAGGCTCTTGAGCAAATGCCCGATCAGGAAATCGAAGCGGTCGGTCGCGTTATACAAGCCCGACTCAATGTAATAGCGATGGTCCGGATCTTTATCGGGGTCACCGAGATTGTGGTGGTGAAGCTGGACATGCGAGCGGCGGTAAGCCTCATAATTTTGAAAGATCGGATAGCCCAGCAGATACTCGCCAATGATTTTGTTGAGCTGCTTGCTTTGGGTCAGCGTCATGTGCGCTGCCTCGTGCAACAGCGAAGCCAAGGCGCGTTGCCGAGACCCAATAAACAGGATCGCCAGCGGGTACAAGATGTTATAGCGATCGGCAAAATAGACCGCTAACACGATAACGGCCACGTCGGCCAATACGGCCAACAGCCAATGCCAGTTGTCCTTTTGGTACAGTGCACGCAGTCGCTGTTTCAGTTCAACGCCAGGGTTAAATTTATTTACGTTACCCATCAGAATTCCTTTTCCTCAACTTGAGGCGCACAGCGCAACTAACGCTGATACGCGATATTATGGCAGCCCGTCACACGACTTGAGATGGATGGTCACCCATCAATACCCGTAGTCACTTTCGGACTTTATTAACGTTTCGGCTGATCGACTGAATGATATAAGAAGCGTACTTTTATTGCCCCTGGCCACCTCACATGACCAGCGACATAACCCGCGGCACCTCCCTCAACTTTATACCGTGCGTTTGTTACAACTCTGCCAACAACTTCATAAACACACTGACATCCTCTGGCGTGTTCTTGTTGTTAATTGACAAGCGTACGAAACGATCATGCCCTTGCCCCAACATATAGTACGGCGTGTGCGAGGCATAACCTGGCCAGCTGTTCACACCTTGCGCACGCATATAAGCGACCAGTTCGGTTGCCGAACAGCGATCATGGGTAAACGCAATAATTCCTGCCTGTTGCGTACCCGGCGCGATCACATTGATGTGCGCGGTCTGTGCCAATTGCTGATAAAGGTGTCGGTACAGCCCATGCTCAATACTGTAGGCCACCGACAGGCGCTCTTTGATCGCCTGATTCAACCCAACAACCGCCGCATTGTTGCGTTCGGCGTATTCATAACGCCGAGCATCATCGGCCCCCAGTGTTACGCCCCCCCGGGCATCCACACAGGCTCTGCTCAGGTCAGTGAAGCGCGGTTGTGCAACCGCCAGGAAACCATCGGACAGGTAGGCAAACCCCGTGCCTCGAGGCCCGCAAAGAAACTTTCTGCCCGCAGCCGTCAGCACATCAGCGCCAATTGCCAGCATGTCCAGAGGCAGCATACCCACAGATTGACAGGCATCGACAAAGTAGAAGCAGGGGAAATCGCGCAGGATACGACCCACCGCCTCGACATCATTCACGATGCCGCAGCAAGAAGGCACATGCACCACCGAGACCAGCATGACTTGCGCGCTCATGTGCTGCGCGAGCCATTGCAGATCCAGGTCGCCATTTGGCAAGAGTGGCATGACGTCAATCACGACACCGTGGCGGCGCTGTAACTCGGACAGCGCAATCAGGTTGCCGGCGTACTCGTAAGGCGTGACCACGACACGCGCACCGCAGGACCAGTTCAGCGCGTTCAGCGCCGTGACCCAGGCCTTGGTAGCCCCCTCGAACAGTGCAATGTTGCGGGGTTTGGCGCCGAGCAATCGAGCAATGCTTTCATACACTTCGCCGTCCAGCGTTGCCGCGTGAGACAGTTCGGTTTCATAGGCGCCGTTTGCATATTCCTCTTGCAAGTAAGTCTGCATCAAACGCAGTGTTTCAGAGGAAACGCGCCCCGCACCTGCCGTATTGAAATGGATCATCGCTCAGCCCCGTGCCGTGAACCCATAAAATAGAAAACGCTGGCCAACACGATGCACGTGGACAATACATAGAACATTGCCTGAGGCGCATACAACGACAACGCCATGCCACATAACACCGGCCCGAGCGCGGCGCCGAGGTTCGACAAGTTCTGCGCGCCGTAATAAACGCCGCGCATATCCTCGGGCGCAATGTAATCAATAAACAAGTATTCCGCCGGTATGATGATGATTTCGCCCACGGTAAAAACAATCATCGCGATCACCCAGACAACAGGGACGTGTGCATAAGCAAAGCCCATCAGCCCGACCACGAAGAACAGCATTCCCAGCATCAACATGCGAAACATATTGTGCTGATTGATCCGAGAGCCAATCAGGTACTGAAGGCTGATAACCACACACGCGTTGGTCGTCACCAGGTAGTTGATTATCTGATAGGCGTTTTGCGGGTCGCTCGTCACGATCAGGTATTGGGACAAGTAAGCAGTGAATTGCCCGAAGACGATCGCACTGAGAATACCGCCAATGGTGAAACACACCAGTCGGTAGTTCCTCACCAAATGCATCAACACACTGGCAAAACGTGGCCCCTGCGCGCCATTTTCCACGCCCGACGGCCGAGGAATTCGCGCCCCCACCAGCGCATACAGCACGACAAAAACTGCGCCGATCAGCGCGGCCACCGCAAACGGCAAGCCGGGACTGACGTTGGCAAACAGCACACCGAGAAAAGGGCCTACGGCATAGCCGACATTGGTCAAGGTGTACTTCAGCGAGAACACCCCGCCGCGCTTGTCCGGTGCCACCAGGAAACCTATGCCGGATTTCACCGCGATATCCACCACCGCATAGGCAAGGTTCACCACCACAATCGCGACGATGAACGGCACCAGGCTGGTGACCTGGAACGCCACGGCAAACGCGAGGGCAAACACTGTGGCGGCAGCGAGCATGATCCGGTAGTTGGAGAAACGGTCCACCAGAAACCCGCCATACACCCCTAGGACTGAACTGACGATCAACGCCCCGCCTACCGCAAGGCCGATATCCGCCACTCCCAGACCGAACGCCTCAGAGAAGTAAATAACCAGATAGGGCAGCGCGAGCGCCCGGGCAATGGTCAAGATGAAGGTCGCCGACAGCAGCAGGATCACTGGCCGGTCATAGACTTTGGCTTGACTCTGGATTACCAGCCCCTCCGAGACTTCTTTCATGCCAGCATTTCCCTGTAGACATTTGGCTCATGCTCACGCAGCAATTCGATACTGTTCTGAATGTTCGCGCGGTTGCTATCGAGGATGAATACGTGACCTGGGCAGTTTTCCAGGGAAATCGTTTGCTTAAGCACGCCTTCGTCCTGGATTTTTATGCTGTGCACGCCCGGGATCGCCTTCCACGACGTGATGTCCGGTTGACGTTTGATCGGCCCTTCCTGGCGAGCGATCAGAAACACACAGCTGGAATGAAAGTAGAGTTTTTTTCGCGGCTGCTGGCGGTAATCAAGAAACGCTTGAGGGTTAACCAGCGAGTCAATCCACAAGCTCAACTGGTTATGCCCCAAGGCACGCGTATAGGCCGACAGATCGATGCCGCCCGGCATGCGCGCAGCCGTCTCAAGCAACACGGGCTGATCATCGACAATCATCAATTCGCTATGCCCCACACCCTGCCGGATACCCAAGGCGTCGAGCACGGAAAAGATGTACCCCGACAGTCGGCTGTAGACGTCGGCATTGTCCACCGGGCACATCAGCTGGTTGTAGTCATGCACCGGCGAGGCACCGATACGGGTGCGGTAAACGCGGATAATTTCACTGACATAGTGCAGCCCATCGACACTCACGGTATTCACGCAGTATTCGATATCGACGTCCTTGGATTTGCTCAGCATTAACTCGGATTTGAAATCCGAGTTATCCAGATATTGCTGCACCAGAATCGTCTCATTACTTTCCAGGAAGATATTGCGGCTGGATTTGATGACCTCAAAGGCGTGTTCAATGTCGCTGACTTGCGTACAAATATGAATGTTGTCGGAGCCCGCGCTTTTAACCGGCTTCAACACCACCGGTAACATATCGTGCTCCTTGACCCACTCCAGAATGCTCGGCAACGCGTCCGATTTGAAGTGTTTGATCGAACGCACACCCGCCCGCGACAAGGCCTCGTGCATTTGATACTTATCACGCCAGCGCACAGCGTGGGCCGGGTTGTTATGGCGCGCAACATTGAATTGCGCAGCCAGGTGAGCGGCCAACTCAACGCCGAACTCACAACCGGCCAGTACGAACTGCACGTTGTACTCGGACAGTGCCTGCTGCAGTTCGGCATCGGAACGGTAAAGTATGTCGTGGATGAAGTCCCCGGTGCGGAACCAAGCTTCGTAAAACCCATTCACTTCGGCGGTCGAGCGCACATGCACACATTCGTACCCGCGTGACATGAACGCGGGCGCGATCAAACTGCCAATCGAATACGCATCGACGATCAGAACAATATTTTTCTTATAAATCACTTGGCGAGCTCCCGCGCTGACGTCAGTTCCCGTACAGCGGCTTTAATAATGCCGGCGGCCTTCAGAACATCAGCACGACTGGTATTAATGTGCGGCATAAAGCGCATTTCCCGCGCGTTATAGGGCAAGCCGGCAACACCTTGCTGGCTCAGGAAAGTACTGAATTGCATCGGCGTCACCCCCAGCGAAGAAACGTCCAGCGTCACCATGTTCGTGCCCTTGTAATGCGCAGGCGTCTCATCGATATCGCTGAGTAAACGATGCAGCAGGGCCGCATGTTCATGGTCCTCGGCCAAGCGCTCAATATTGTTGTGCATGGCATAAAGCCCGGCAGCAGCCATCATGCCGGCCTGATGGAGATCGCCGCCAAACCACTTACGGTATTTCCTGGCACGCTGTATCAACGCCTTGGTGCCCACCATGATCGAGCCAACAGGTGCGCCCAGTGCTTTGGACAAACACATGGACATGAGGTCGGCGTTTTCCGTGTACGAGGTCACATCAATGCCGGACGCGATAGAGGCGTGGAGGATGCGTGCACCATCCAGGTAACGATAGGCTTCGATCGACTTGGCATAACTGAAGACTTCGTTCATCTGCGCCAAGGGGAAGATCGCGCCGCCTTTGCATCCCAGGGTATTTTCAATCACTACCACGCGAGGCAAGGCGTAGTTCTGATTCCATCGGCAGCGGGACGCATAAAGCTTTTCAAGGTCACTGACGTCAAACAACCCGTTTTCATGGGATGACAGCGAAAAGTTGACCCCCGAAAACGCTGACGTTGCTGCGGCCTCGTAATAGTTGATGTGGTAGGACGCATCCAGAAAAATCTCATCGCCCGGCTGAGTGAGGGACTTGATAGCCAACTGGTTGCTCAAGGTGCCGCCCGTGGTGAAGAGTGCCGCTTCCTTCTGGAAGTAATTGGCACAAAACTCTTCAAGCGCACGCACGCTCGGGTCTTCGCCAAAACATTCATCCCCGACTTCCGCATTGTAAATGGCCTTGCGCATGCCTTCCGTTGGCTTGGTGACCGTATCGCTTCTGAGATCGATAAACATAACTGCTCCGTTAGTAACCTGCGCCAAACGTGATACGGGAAGGGTCGTAGAAGTCGGCAAGCGCCTCGAGAACGTTGTCCGGCGACTCGGCCAGACGATGCAGGAAATGCAGGTACCAACTGTCGCCATAGACCGCAGCAATCCGACAGTTCAGGCCTGCCTCCCTGGCGCTGCGTAATACCTCAGGCTGGACGCCGTGGAGCATTTCCAGCTCCTCGATCTTCGAGTTATAACCGCCCGCGAACAGGCGCTTGATCAAGTTGGGGTCCTGCGTTGCACAACTCACTGGAACACTGGCGGCCAGTAAATTATCAAGCAACATCAAGTAACGATCATCCAGTTCTTCACCACGGGGCAAAGCAACATCGAGCGATTCGTTATAAACCCCTTTGACCAATCTGACTTTACGCCCATAACTGATGATGCGCGGTAAGTCATTGACGGTTCGGTGCAGGTGCGCCTGTACGGTAATACCCACATTGAGATGAGCCGGTGCAAGTTCGGCATACACTTCCAGAATTTTATCGACAGCCGAAGAGTGCTCCATAC
This sequence comes from Pseudomonas fluorescens, assembly GCF_900215245.1. GTDB lineage: Bacteria > Pseudomonadota > Gammaproteobacteria > Pseudomonadales > Pseudomonadaceae > Aquipseudomonas > Aquipseudomonas fluorescens. The sequence goes on along the minus strand of NZ_LT907842.1, from coordinate 3,256,344 downwards.
TGATCATTACAGGAATATCGTGTTGAGCCGCCGCCGCCAAAATAGCCGAAGCATTGCGATAAGCTGTTTCCTGAGAAATGAGCATCCCCACAGCACTTAAATCAAAGCCCAACTGTGGTTTTAAACCCGCGTCGGCAAACCGTTGAACGGCACTCAGGTACTCGCCGACGAAGCGCTGTACCACGTGTGGGTCATGATTCTCTTCACCCACATACTCCACACCCAGTTGGTAGCCTTTAGCCGCCAATGTGTGCAGCTTACGGTTCAGTTCCTGCGCGTCAGAGGCAATAATATAACGATGGGCAGCCTGTTCGAACAATTTGAAAAATAAAGAGTTTTTATCGAATGCGTTGCGACATTCCTGGTTCAGCGCCAACTTCTTGAGCCCTGCACACGCCAGTGTATAAATTTCCTTGGACGGCACTTCTTTCTCCTTGCTAACGAGGGTTTGCTCACACATGAATTCTTATAAAAAACACAGTTAACGCACTACAACTTCATTACCAACAGCACCCAGGCCGCTGTGTTTTAGACAAAGCGGGGCCTGCCTGACAACTGCCTTTGTTTGGCATAAGACGGGCATATCAATTCATTAGGTTAAGTGTGCTGTCGATGCCGAACGATACGTAATTGATCAGCTACGCCGCAGCAGCGGGAAGCGCTCTGACCCCTGCCCTGATACAAAAGAACGCCGGGGGAGCAAAACAAAGCCGCCCCTTGAACGGGCAACCAGAGCAAGCATGTTTATTGCTCGAAAAGAGATCGCTATAAAAGGGGCCGAGAACAGGACACTGACCGCCACCCAATATTTTTTTACCGTTACCAGCATCCTTGCCTCGCCGATCAAATAGGTCGTTTTTATGACAGTGTTTATAGCGAATCACTGACAGGTGTTCATGGACTAAGCTTACCGCCGCGCCACGTTCTGATTTATGATCTTTTTTACCAGATAGGTGGAACTGAATTCATGGATACAGGGTGTGTATGTTTTCCTCAGAACGCTTGAAAGGCATTGATGTGTTCGTCTGCGTCGCGGAAACCGGCAGCTTCAAGGCCGCTGCCGAGAAAATGAATTTGACAGGCTCCGCCATCAGTAAAAGTATCGCGCGGCTGGAGAGCCGATTGGGCACCCGACTTTTTCAACGCACCACCCGGCGCCTGGCGCTGACGGATGCGGGGACCGCGTTCTACAGCACCTGCATCGGCGTGCTTGCAGACCTTGAAGAGGCCGAATTGTCACTGCAAGTCGAAAATATCGAGCCGCGTGGCCGGATTCGAATTGACCTGCCTGGCGCGTTCGGCCGTGCCCAAGTGCTCCCCACCCTCCTGCGGTTCATGCAGGATCATCCGCTGCTGATACCCCACGTGACGTTCTCTGACGGTTTGATCGACCCGTTCCAGGAAGGTGTGGACGTGGTCGTACGCATTGGCGGCGCGGACGTCTGGCCCGAAAGAGTCGAGCACCGTTACCTGGCCAGTGAATGGCATACCTTCTGTGCATCCCCGGCCTATTTGGCCAAGCACGGCACGCCTCTCACGGATCAAGACCTGGAGCATCACCAGTGCATCGCCTATGGCTGGGTGGACGGCAACATCACGCCGTGGAGTTTCGCAGGCGCACACCCCGGCGCCATAAAGCGCCAGCCAGTACCCGCCCAGTTGGTGATTGGGAATGGAGAGGGGTTGTTGATGGCGGTAATGGCAGGCTGTGGTATCGCGCAATTACCCTCGTGGCTGATTAATCAGCAGTTGGAAGAGGGCACATTGGTGGAGGTGCTGCCCCATTTGGCGACCGAGGGCATGCCGATCCACCTTGCCTGGGTCAAAAGCCGTCAGGCGCTGCCAAAGGTCAGCACCTTGCTGGAGGTGCTGACGGACAGCCTGACGCCAGCAGGTGGCATATTAGGGGGGCTTAGACGAACGTAATACCGTTGAGATGCCAGGCGACCCCGAGGTCGCCTTTTCACTCCGATGGGCAACTGCGATCACCCAGGCGCAACCACAACGCCGTGATCCCATTACCGGCTCGTGCCGTCAGGTCGGTGCGACCGCCAGTTCGACTGCTTCCGGGCGCTTGATCAGCGCGTACACCAACCCGGTCAACAGGCTACCGGCAACAATCGCCAGCAAGTACAGCAGTGCATGGTTCATGGCGTTGGGGATCACCAGCACAAACAGGCCACCGTGAGGCGCGGCGAGTTTGCAACCGAAGTACATCGACAGCGCGCCGGTCAAGGCGCCACCGGCGATGCTGGCCGGAATCACGCGCAGCGGGTCTTTGGCCGCAAACGGGATCGCCCCTTCGGAGATAAAGCACAGGCCCAGAATCATCGCGGCCTTGCCTGCCTCGCGCTCGGTCTGGGCGAACTTGCGCCGCGCCAGGAACGTGGCGATGCCCATGCCAATCGGCGGCACCATACCGGCGGCCATGGTCGCCGCCATAGGCGCGCCGCTCGAGGCCGCCAGCAAGCCAACCGAAAAGGCGTACGCCGCCTTGTTGATCGGCCCACCCAAATCCACACACATCATGCCGCCCAACAGGATGCCCAGCAGCACCGCGTTGGTGGTGCCCATGGTGCTGAGGAAGTCAGTCAGGCCGGTGAGCAGTCGCGCGACCGGCGGGCCGACGAGATAGATCATCGCCAGGCCCGTAAACAGACTCGCCAGCAACGGGATGATCAAAATCGGCTTGAGCGCCTCCAGGCTCTGCGGCAATTTCACCGCGCGGGTGATCAGTTTGACGCAATAACCGGCGAGAAAGCCGGCGAGGATGCCACCGATAAATCCGGCCCCCAATGTGCCCGCCAACAACCCGCCGATCATGCCGGGCGCGATGCCGGGACGGTCGGCAATCGAGTAGGCGATGTAGCCCGCCAGCAACGGCACCATCAGCATAAAGGCCTGGTCGCCGACGGTTTTGAGGGCCGCCGCCAAGGTGCCTTTTTCTTCAAAGGCCTGGATGCCGAACACGAATGACAAGGCGATCAACAAGCCGCCCGCCACCACCATCGGTAACATGAACGACACGCCGGTGAGCAGGTGTTTGTACACACCGGTTTTTTCTTTTTTGGCCACCGCACCGCTGGCGGCACTTTCCACCGCGCCTTCGGCCAATGCCTTATTGAGCGTGGCTTCGGATTGCTTGAGGGCGATACCGGTGCCGCAACGGTAAATCTTCTTACCGGCGAAGCGCTCGGTGGCGACTTCGATATCCGCCGCCAGCAGCACCACGTCGGCGTCGGCGATCGCTTGCGGGCTCAACGGCGTGCGCGCGCCCACCGAGCCCTGGGTTTCGACCTGCAAGTCATACCCCAGGCGCTTGGCCGTTTGCTGCAACGCCTCGGCGGCCATAAAGGTGTGGGCCACGCCGGTCGGGCAAGCCGTAATGGCGACGATACGGGGAGCACTCTTCGCCGCCGGTGCTGCGCTGGCGACATAGACCTGGGCCTCTTCGGCACCACGGCGCAATACCGCCTCGACATCCGCCAAGGCCTGGGCCGGTGTGCTCTGGAACACACGCTTGCCGACAAACCGCTGCATATCCACCGGCGTGCTGCTGACCAGCAATACCCATTCGGCTTCATCGAGTGTGGCCTGGGACAACTGGCGCTCCGGGTGCTGCACATCCACCACTTCAACGCTGGTGTGCAAGCCCATGCGCTGCGCGGCGGCGTCCAACAAGCGGGCGCACAGCACACTGGTGACCATGCCGTTCGGGCAGGCAGTAACAATGGCTAACTTCATCACAAACCCTCTTATTGTTCTGTCAGCGCGCGCACGTGGACGCCGCTTTCGAGACGCGCCAACTGCGCGTCATCGCTGATGCCAAAACCGATCTGCGTGACGGCCATGGCGGCAATCGCCGTGGCCCGGCGCAGGGTACTTTCCGGCAGATCAGCACTGAGTAAACCGTGCAGCATCCCGGCCAGCAGCGAATCCCCCGCGCCCACCGTGCTGGCGACGCTGACCTTGGGCGGCGTGGCATGCAGCGCCATGCCCGGGCTGAACCAGTTCACGCCGTCGGCACCGTGGGACACCACCACATGCTCGACGCCTTGGGCATGCAAGCGCTCGGCGGCCTGGGCCTGTTGCGTGATCGAGTCTGCAGGGCAATCGAGGGCGTCTGCCAATTCTTCAGTGTTAGGTTTGATCAACCACGGGCCTGCCTGCAAGCCGACGCGCAAGGCTTCGCCGCTGGTGTCGAGGGCGACTTTCAAACCGAGGCTTTTCAGATGTTCCAGCAACCCTTTGAACCACTGCGCAGTGACGCCACCCGGCAAGCTGCCGGCGACCACTACAGCGTCGTGCCCTGGCGCAATCAGCGTCAGTTGGTTGAGCAACGCCGCTTGCGCCTGCTCATTGACCTGCGGCCCTGGCGCGTTGATGTCGGTGACCCGGCCATCCTGTTCGGCGATCTTGATATTGCTGCGGGTTTCGCCCGGCACGCGGATAAACGCGTCGGCAAAGCCACGGCGGGCGATCAACGCCTCAAACGCCTGAGGGTTGTCTTCACCGAGAAAGCCGCCCACGGTGACGTGATGACCGAGGTCCGCCAGCACTTGGGCGACATTCACGCCTTTGCCGGCGGCATGGGTCAGCAGGGTTTCGCTGCGGTTGACTTCACCCGGTTCCAGGCGTGCCAAGCGTACCGTCAGGTCCAACGCCGGGTTCAGCGTCAGGGTCAGAATCTTCGCCATTTACACGGCCTCCACTAGGGCTCGCACTTCGGCGGGCGAACCCACCGCAAGGGCTTTTTGCGCCAGGCCCTGGGCCTCGCTCAGACTGAATTCACGCACCCGCGCCTTCACTTCGGGAATGCTGCGGGCCGACACGCTCAACTCGTCCACTCCCAGGCCAATCAGCACCGGCACCGCCAGCGGGTCCGCCGCCAATTCGCCGCACACGCCGACCCATTTGCCATGGGCATGGGCGGCGCGCACGGTGATGTCGATCAACTGCAACACCGCCGGGTGCAGGCCATCCGCCTGCGCGGACAGGGTCGGGTGGCCACGGTCGATGGCCAGGGTGTATTGGGTCAGGTCGTTGGTGCCGACACTGAAGAAGTCGACTTCCTTGGCGAGTACCGGCGCCAGCAAGGCAGCGGAAGGCACCTCGATCATGATCCCCAGTTGCAAGTCGGCCACCGGGATTTCCAGGCGCAGGCGCTCGGTCATATCGCGGGCGGCGCGCCACTCATCGACGCTGCCGACCATAGGAAACATGATGCGCAGCGGCCGGCTATCCGCCGAGCGCAACAACGCACGCAATTGCGCTTCCATGATCTGCGGGCGTTGCAGGGTCAGCCGAATACCGCGCACGCCCAGGAAGGGATTTTCCTCTTGGGCAATCGGCCAATACGGCAGCGGTTTGTCGCCGCCCACATCCAGGGTCCGCACAACCAGCGGGCGACCGCCGAGGCCGTCGAGTACGCGGCGGTATTCGGCTTCCTGGGTGGCTTCATCCGGCGCTTGCGGGTGGGCCATGAAAATCAGCTCGGTGCGCAGCAGGCCGATCCCTTCAGCACCCTGCTCCACCGCCGCGGCAACGCCGGCGCTTTCGCCGATATTGGCAAACACTTCCACGGCGTGGCCGTCGCGGGTCAGGGCCGGTTCATGGCGCTGGGCCGAGGCGGCTTGCAGACGTTGTTCGCGGGTGTCGCGCTCGACGGTGGCGCGTTGCAGGGTGGCGGCGTCGGGGTCGACATGCAGGCGACCGCGCTGGCCGTCCAACAACAATGGCGTGCCCGAGGCCAACAGCAACACCGTCGGCCCGGCCCCCACCAGGGCGGGAATGCCCAAGGCTCGCGCGACGATGGCGCTGTGGGCGGTAGCGCCGCCACGGGCGGTGAGGATACCGGCGACGCGCGTCGGGTCCAGACGCGCGACGTCGGAGGGCCCGACTTCTTCCATCACCAGAATGTAGGGTGCGCTCGGCTCCTGAGCGGTTTCAATGCCGCACAGTTGCGCCAGCACACGGCGGCCGATGTCGCGCAGGTCGGCGGCGCGCTCGGCGAGCAAGGCATCCTGCAACGACTCCTGCTGCTTGGCAGCGGCTTCGATCACGCTCATCCACGCGGCTTCGGCGCTCTCGCCTTGCTTGAGGCGGGTGCCGACTTCGTCAGTCAGTTCCGGGTCGTCGAGCATTTCCTGGTGAGTGATGAAAATCTCGCGGATGGCTTTGGCCTGGCTGCGTTCGATCAGGCCCTGAATATCGCGGCGCACGTCGGTCAAGGCGTTCTGCAGGCGCTCGCGTTCAATCGCCGAGGATTCACCGCGCAGTGGGTAATCGACGACGTGCTGCGTCTGGATATGCGCAGGGCCGATGGCGACACCAGGCGCAGCGGCGATAGCCTGGATCTGGCTGCCGGACACGGGTGCGCTGAGCACCGGTTCGATATCCAGCGTTGCCGGTTGCGCACTGGCGGTCGGCAGTGGCTCAACGTCTTCGCCGAGGCCTTCCTCAACGGCCGCCAGCAACGCGGGTAATGCGTCACCGGCAATCGCTGGCTCGGCCACAAACTCCAACACCTGGCCGCGACGGGCGCCGAGGCTGAGCAACTTGCTCAGGCTTTTTACCGATACAGCGCCAACCGGGCCATCAACGATGCGCACGCGGATATCGCCGTCAAAACTTTTCGCCAGTTGCGCGAGGATCTTCGCCGGCCGCGCGTGCAGGCCATGGGCGTTGGCCAGGGCAATGCGCACACTCGGCCAATCGGGTGGCAGTTCGCCGCCGAGCACTTCAAGCACCGCACGGCTGCTGGTGGCACGCCCCAGTTCCTGGCCGCGACCTTCAATCAACAACGCGCACAGGCGTTCCAACAAGGTCTGATGGGCTTCGCCGAGACTGGCCAGGCAGAACAAGCCGTTGAGTGGCTGGCCGAGGTAACGCATGGGTTTGTCCGGCGTGACGAAGGCCAGGCCCGGACGCTTGACCGTCTGCTCGCTGTGCAACCACCACAGGCCATCGCCCAAGGGCAGTGCGTCGACTTGCTGCAACACGGCGGCAAAGCCGTTGCTGACGCAATCAGCCTGGCGCAACAGGCGTGCGCCGCGCCACACCAGCTCTTCGAAGTCATCGGCGGACACGCCAAGGCTGATCATCTGCGCATCCAGCGCCAGTTCCTGCGGCGCGCCTTGCAGCAGTTTCAGCAACGCTTCGGCATTGCCGGCACGGCGCAGCGCCTCACCCAGATCGGTTTCACCAAGGGCGCGGGTCAGCAGTTGCAGCAGGCGCAGGTGTTCATCGGATTTGGCGGCAATGCCGATGGCCAGGTAGACGATCTGGCCGTCACCCCAGTCCACCCCGTCGGGGAATTGCAGCAGGCGCACGCCGGTAGAAAAGACCTGGTCGCGGGTTTCCGGGGTGCCGTGAGGGATGGCAATACCTTGGCCGAGAAAGGTCGAGCCTTGGGCCTCACGGGCTTGCAAGCCACTGAGATAACCCTCGGCGACCAGGCCATCGGCCACCAGTTTTTCAGCGAGCAGGTGCAAGGCAGCAGATTTATCCACAGCCACCTGGCCCATGGATATCTGCTCTACAGTGAGCTCAAGCATGCCGTTCTCCTAGTTAGTGCGGTGTGCGCACTAGGTATTGTTTTGAATAAATCAGCGAGGCTGTGTTCAAAAATAACTGACTGAGTGGTCAATTGGCAGTAGCCATTCAGTCGCGAACGTCGTAAAAATACGCTGGCTGAAACGTTTAATCTAGAATTTATGGCAGATTACGCGCTAATTATGCAAGCTTGAAGGACCACTCGGCGCTTGAGCTCAGACAATAGTCCTGTGCAGGAATCGGTTAGGATTGGACAAAATGTCGGGGCAAGCTCTAAAAAACAAGGAAATCCCGGTTTGAAACTCAGTGATATCGCACGTCTGGCCGGTGTGTCCGTGACCACCGCCAGTTATGTCATCAATGGCAAGGCCGAACAGCAACGCATCAGCAACGCGACCGTCGAGCGCGTGCGGGCGGTGGTCGAAGCCCATGGCTTTACCCCCAATCCTCAGGCGGCCGGTCTGCGCAGTCGGCATTCGCGCACCTTGGGCTTTATCCTGCCGGACCTGGAAAACCCCAGTTACGCACGGATTGCCAAGTTGCTGGAACAAGGTGCGCGGGCGCGAGGCTATCAGTTGCTGATCGCCAGCTCCGACGATGATGCGGACAGCGAGCGCCAGTTGCTGCAACTGTTTCGTGCGCGGCGCTGCGATGCGCTGTTCGTCGCCAGTTGCCTGCCGGCCAGTGATGACAGCTATCGCGAGTTGCAAGCCAAGGGCCTGCCGGTGATTGCCATCGACCGGGTGATGGAACCGGCGCACTTTTGCTCGGTGGTCAGCGACGACCGCCAGGCCTGCCAGCAACTGACCAGCAGCCTGCTGCAACCGCTGCCCAAGCAGATCGCACTCATCGGGGCACGGCCGGAGCTGAGTATCAGCCAGGAGCGGGCTGCCGGTTTCCGTGAAGCACTGCAAGGGTTCACCGGCGACGTCATCGTCGAACAGGGTGAAGCCTTCAGCCGTGACTGCGGCCGACAGTTGATGGAGCAACTTCTAGATCGGCTGGGGCATTTGCCTGACGCGTTGGTGACCACTTCCTACGTGTTGCTGCAAGGCGTGTTCGACGCGCTGCACGACTTCCCGCTCAAATCACGGCCGTTGCGCCTGGGCACGTTCGGTGACACCCAATTGCTGGACTTCCTGCCGCTGCCGGTCAACGCCATGGCCCAGCAACACCAATTGATCGCCGACACGGCCCTGCGCCTAGCCCTGGCCGTCATCGAAGAAGAGCAGTACCAGCCGGGCGTGCACGCCATCAGCCGGACCTTCAAGCAGCGTATTCACGAGGCTTGAGCGTGGAACTGATCGACACCCACACCCACCTGGACTTCCCGGACTTCGACCATGATCGCCGGGAAGTCCTCGCCCACAGCCGCCAACGAGGTGTGCAGCGTATGGTGGTGTTGGGCGTCTATCAGCAGAATTGGCAACGGCTGTGGGACCTGGTGCAGGAAGATGAAGGCTTGTTCGCCGCCTTCGGCCTGCACCCGGTGTACCTCGAGACGCATCGCCCCGCAGACCTGAACGAGTTGGGCGACTGGCTGACCCGCCTGCACGGCCATCGACAGTTATGCGCCGTCGGCGAAATCGGCCTGGACTACTTCCTTGAACAGCTGGATCGCGAACGTCAGCAAAGCCTGTTTGACGCCCAGTTGAAACTCGCGGTGGACTTCCAGCTCCCGGCCTTGCTGCATGTCCGTCGCAGCCACGCGGCGGTGATCGCCACGCTCAAGCGCATCCGCCTGCCACGGAGCGGCATTATCCATGCCTTCGCCGGCAGCGTTGAGGAGGCTCGCGAGTACATAAAACTCGGCTTCAAGCTGGGCCTGGGCGGCGCGGCCACCTGGCCTCAAGCCCTGCGCATGCACAAGGTGCTGGCGCAACTGCCCCTTGAGGCCGTGGTACTGGAAACCGACTCACCGGATATGGCCCCCGCGATGTACCCCGGCCTGCGTAACAGCCCGCAACACTTGCCGGACATCTGCAGCGCGTTGGCTGAACGCATGGGCATCAGCCCCTCATTGCTGGCCGAAACGAGCACCCGCAATGCGCGCGAGTTGTTCCGTTGGTAGCACGCTGACCGCTTGCAAATCCAACGTCAGCCGCTGCCGGTAACGGCTATAGCGCAGCACCAGACAGTGGGCCAGCAGCAGCACCAGTGAAATATTGAGTTGCCCGATCACGCTGACTACCCCGACCCATTCGGCCAACAACGCCACGATCAACACCACACAGGTGAGTACCATCATGCTGGGGCGCACCATCGCCCAATGGTCCAGCGACTTGAACTGGCGCAATTGCCGGGGGCAGTTCAACTGCACAATCCGCTGGCAATACGAGCAATCAAAAGGCTCGTGAATGGCAATGGCATTCAACTGCCAGGGCTTGAGCTCAAACGTAATGTCGCAATGGGCGCAATGCCCTTTGATACCGGTAGCAGCAATCATCGCCGTACCTCCCTTGGACCGTGATGGGTTGAAACAAATTTTCACCCATCCAGGCCCGCAAAGAAGAAGCACAGACAAATCAGGACGAGAGCCACGCCATACAAGACCAAAACCCTACACGCACGCCCTACACACGAAACGCCCCGATCAATTGTTTCAACTCGATCACCTGCATCGACAGCTGCCGGCTCGCCGCCTCTGTCTGATGTGCGCCCTGAGCCGCATGCTCGCCCGCCCGATTGATCTCGACTATGTTCTGGTCGATATCGTGGGCGACGGCAGTTTGCTGCTCCACGGCCGCCGCGATCTGCTGGTTCTGGTCGACAATCATGCCCACGGCACCCAGGATATTTTCCAGGGCCTGCTGGACCTGTTCCGACTGCCCCACCGTGCCATTCGCCATCGCATGGCTAGCGCCCATGGCCTTCACTGCCGCACCAACACCGCTGTGCAAACGGCTGATCATCTGTTCGATTTCTTCGGTGGAGTGTTGAGTACGCCGAGCGAGGGTCCGCACCTCATCGGCCACCACCGCAAAACCACGCCCCTGCTCACCGGCACGCGCCGCTTCAATCGCGGCATTGAGCGCTAACAAGTTGGTTTGTTCGGCAATACTTTTGATCACCTCCAGCACGCTGCTGATGGACTGGCTATCGACGGCCAATTGATTGATAACCCGCACCGACTCATCAATCTCCGAGGCCAGGCGCGCGATGCTGCCTTGCTGGGATTGCACCAGACCGCGGCCGCTGACAGTCTCATCGTTGACGCTATGGGCGCTGCTGACCGCCGCCGCCGCGCTGCGTGCCACCTCCTGGGCCGTGGAAGACATTTGGTTCATGGCTGTCGCCACCTGTTCAATCTGGCTGCGCTGGCCACTAACCGCCTGATTGCTTCGAGACGAGACCGCCTCCACCTGGCTGGCTTGCAGTTCGACCTGGCTGACGGTGCACCCGACGCGCTCGATCAGGTCGTGAATTTTGGCGACGGTGGCGTTGAACACAAGGCCCAGGTCCCCAAGTTCATCGCGGCTTTGCGCCACAAAGGTGACCGTCATGTCCCCGGCCGCCACCTTGTCCATCATCACCCCCAGGCGCCGCAACGTGGTGCGGGTCGAGGCGTAGAAACCGGCGTACAAATAAAAGATCAGCAAGAACACCCCCACCAGGGCCGACACCAGCGCCACCATGTGCGTGCGTTTTTGCGCCAGGCGCTGCTCCAGTTGCTGCTCAATAAATGTCAGGGTGGCTTCATTGAGCCGGTAGGTCTGAGCCATCAGTTTGCTGACGTCCTCGTAGAAGCCCTGCCACGGGGCGTCGAGGGTTTCTGCCATCACCACCTGTTCTTCAAACAACTCGCTGGCCTGCTTGAGCGTGGCACTGCTGGCCTTGGCCGCGCTGTCGAGCGCCGCATGCGCCGCGTTGCTGGCACCCAGTGCATCCTGCAACTTCAAGGCGTATTCGGCCTGGAGCTTCTCCAATTGCTGCAGCAGTTCATCAAAGCGCGTACTGGAGGATGAATTGAGAAAGCCCAGGCCCAGGGAATACGCGCCCATGGCCCGCCCCTCGCCCAAGGCTTGGGTGACTTGCGGGGTCACGCTGATGACCAGGTCACTGAGTTGGCGCAGATCGCTCTGGGAATCGCGGCTCAAGCCGGATTGACTGGCGATGATCTGGCTGAGCATCTGGGCCTTGTTGAGTAATTTACCGATCAGCGCGCTTTTGCTCAGCAGCGAAGTTTCCTGTTGCTGGGCCTTGAACGCGGCGACCAATTCATCGCGTTTGCCTGCAAATACGCTGGCGTGTTCTGGGTCGCCGGTCACTGCCTCGAGGCCTTGCAGGCGGCTCAGCACGCTTTGCTCCAACGCGCTGATCTTGCCCTCAAGGTCCTCGGCTTTGCCCGACTGACCGAGGGCGGCATTGATCTGGACCTGGTTATTCAGGTTTTCCAGGTCGCGGCGCAGGGCCAGGCTGCTGCCGAGCAGATCAAGACTTTGCAGTTCGATTCGAGTGCCCTGAAATTCAGCCCAGGAATCACGCACCAGGAAATAGTTGGTCACCAGCATCGGCAGCAGAAACAACACGCTGATCAGGCTGAATTTCATGCCGAAACTCAGGCGGTTCATCAGCGCGACGGCGGGATAGAGCAAGCTCTTCACAAGTGAACTCCCTTACTATTATTTTTATTGAGGCGCAGGGCGGCGGCAGATAGCCAGTATTTGGCGCTCTGCTTGTATAGCTCAATTCGAAAGGGAGTTTTGTAACGTAAGGTTAACGACTTGTGGGAGCCCGCCGGCTCCCACATTTTTCACCGCGAGCACTCGATTAAGGCAACACCGTCCAGATGGCAAACCCGGCATACCACAGCACTGCCGCACGCAGCAGCAGTTCCCATAGGCGATCCAGACTGTTGATGCCGTCGGCGCCCACCACCGGCGGTGGAATTTCCGCCGCCACCAGGCCGACTTTTTCTACCAACTGCGCGGCACTGATATCCCAGCTCAGCAGTTCGTGCAGCATCACCCGGCTGACCGCAACAAAGTTACCCACCAGGGCGAAACTCGCCGCCAGCAAGCGCACCGGCAACCAATCAAAGGCGTGGCGCAATTGGCCGGCGCGTTCGGCGACCAGAGGGTTCTGGCTGTGCTCGCTGGCCAACGCCAGCAGGCGATAGGCCAGGGCCGCGACCGGGCCCAACAGGAAATACCAAAAAATCACCGCGAAAAAGCTTTGGTAAGCCTGCCACAACAGATGGCCTTGAACGCGCTCCAGCAGTTGTTCGCCATTGTCGGCGGCAACTTTCAGGTCCCGTTCGGCCACGTGTTCGGCGGCTTGCAAGTCACCGCGCCGCCACGCATCGCGAAACGGCCCTAGCCCAGCCAGTAGATCGCCACGCCCCAGGCTATAAATCACCACCAGCAAGTGCACCGGCAATGCCAACAAGCCATACGCCACGGGTTCCAGCACCACTAGCAACAGGGCCAGCAAGGCCACCGGCAACAACACCAGCAGTAGCAGAATCAGCCAGGGCCGCTTGCCCATGCGCGGGCTCGACTCCAGTTTGGCCAGCTCACGCAGCCATCCACCGTCGCGTTGCAACCGCTGACGCAAGGCCGAGAACTTCTCGATCCAGACCGCCAACACCAACACCAGGAAACTCATTGTGCGTGTCCTCCATCCTGCAGGGCGCTACGAAAGCGCGCCCAATCAAAAGCCGGGCCCGGGTCGGTCTTGCGGCCTGGCGCAATATCACTGTGACCCCGTATACGCTGACGGGTAATGCCAGGGTAGGCTGCCAGCAGTTGACGTGTCAGGTCGATCAGCGACGCGTATTGAGCATCGGTAAATGGAATATCGTCCGTCCCCTCCAGCTCGACCCCCAGGGAAAAGTCATTGCAGACTTCACGCCCCTCAAAGCTTGAGACCCCGGCATGCCAGGCCCGGTCCAGACACGATACAAATTGCGTCACGGTGCCGTCGCGCTCAATCAGAAAATGCGCAGACACACGTAGCTCGGCAATGCTTTCAAAGTAAGGATGCTCTGTGACATCCAGGCGGTTCTGGAAAAACGCCTGCACCTTGCCGGTGGCGAACTGCGCCGGTGGCAGGCTGATGTTATGCACCACCAACAGTGAGATTTCGCCTGCGGGGCGCTCGTTGAAGTTGGGTGAAGGGCAATGGCGAATCCCCTGGCACCAACCACTGGTGGGGTCCAACTGCATACAGGTTCCTTGAATGAGACTAGGTATTACCAGTATGCCGCGTTCAGCCCTGCGGTTGCGATGACTTGCCGCGATTGAGTTGACGCAGGTTACCCATCACTGACGTCAGCGCGCGGTCAAACAGCAGACCATCGTCCAAACTGCGTATTGCCCCCTGCTTGAATGCCAAGGCCAATTGGACCGCACTCTTCTCCAGGACCTTGAGCCCCGTGCGGCTGACAAAAATATAGGCATTGGCTGGCGCCATGATCGCTTTCAGCTTGCAGCGCAGACGGTTGGTTTCATCTTGCTGAAACTCAAACCAGGCTCCGATCCGCAGTTGCTGAGCCTTCAGCAAGTCCGGGTCATCGCTGGGCAGGCTTGCGCTTGGGGCGTGCAACCCGAGACTGAGTGAAAGCGGCTCACGCACCTCAATCAGCGCGTCCAGCCCCCCACCCTCCAATGACTGCGCATGCATGGCTTGCAATCGGACAAAGAATTCGCGGGTACTGAAGGGATCGAACGCCGCGCCGGTCAAACCGTTTCGCAAGGCCTTGAGCAGCCCGGGCAATTGCTCCAGCAGACGCCGACCGGCCTCGGTGTCTTTCTGCAGGCTCACGCTCCAGATCAACTCGTCCATGGTGCGCACCGCTGCCTGGTATTGCACCGATTGCTCACCATGCTTGAGGCTGGCCAACAACAGCACCTGGCTCCAGGCCTGCTGGAGAAACTGCACCACCGACTGCGGCAACACTCGGCCCAGCAGACGTCGATTGAGCACCTCTGCCACGCGCTGACGGGCGGCCTCAGTGCGCACACGGCCTTCTTCGACCTCATAGGTGTGCTGCTCAAGCAGTTCGCTGCGCCGCTGCTCATCCGCAGTAAAGGCGGTGAACTGCGCCAACAACCGCGGGAAAATCGCCGGGTCTTCAACGAACTCATTCAGCAAACATTGCACCACCTGCTCGGTTCGCCGGTACAGGCTGTCGCGCTGATAGTCATCGCTTGGGTTCCAACCCATGGCGGCGGCGGCGATTTCATTGAGCAAGCGCCGCGCCGGATGGCTGGTGCGACTGAAAAAGCTCTTGTCCAGGATCGCCACTTTCAATACCGGAATCTGCAAACGCGCGATCAAGGCCTTGAAAACATCCGGTACAGTGCTGTCATTAAGGATGAACTCGAACAACAGGGCGACCAGGTTGATCACATCCTCGTCGGCGTCTTCCACCACACGGGACTTGCCACTTTTGACGCTGACGCGGGTGAGCAACTGTTCAAGCTGGTTACGCAGGTCGAAGTCATCTTCGGCCTCGGGTTCCGGCACGTATTGCTGCAAATGAGAGAGCAGGCGCAGCAGGTCGCGGGTGGCAATGGGTTGGGGTTCGGCGCTGGCCTCCAGAGTCGGCGCCACGCTGCCGCGCACGGCTGCGAGCAATTTCTGCAAGGCAGCGAAGGCCTCCTGGCCGTTTTCATCCAATGGTGGGTCAACGGTCGGCACGCTGCCTTCGCGTGGCTGTTCAAGCGCCCCACGCCCACCGGGGCGACGTGACGGCACGGCCTTGAGCTCAGGCAAAACCCCGGTAGCGACGAGTATCTGGTTGGCTTCAGCGAACAGTTGGTCGGCGTCACTGAGCACGTATTTTTCAAACAGCTTGAGAATGATCAACTTGACGCGGATCTCTACCCCCAAGCTGCGCCCCGCGCGCAAAAAGAACTCGCAAAGCAGTGCCGGGCCCAACGGGTTATCGCGCTCATCCAGGGGGGTGCCGAGCAATGTACCCAGGCGTGCGGTCAGTTGCGCCAGTGCCAGGCCATCCCGGTGCCGCACTCGACCGAGCATGGCCGCCAACGCTACTGCCTTTTCCAGCTCATCACTGGACGTGCCGGTCGCCGTGTCATAGGACACCACCGGCAACCAGTGCGACTCGCTGCGTCCAGCCTGGCCCAGATTGGCAAACGCGGCGAACAACTGCGCCAGGAACACGCGCTCGAAATTCTTGCGCTTGAGGCGCAAGTCGCGCATGGCTTCAAAGAAGATGTGATGGTCAGCGTTACTACGGGCCTTGTCGGCCATTTCGAACAGGGTGTCGTCGGCGTTATCGAACAGTTCCTGCAAACCTTGCTGCAACTGTTGGGCTGCCTTGTCGCGAACCTGCAACAACACCACCGGCAGGCGCGCAAGCGGCGATGGCGTGGCGTGTGCCTTGTTGATAGGCACCACCTTTCCGTCATTGTGCATCCTGGCCTCCTGAAACGGCGGTATTGGTTGGGGAAAGATCGAGGACAGGCCCAGCGGGACGCTGCAAAAACCCGATACCACCCGTACGTCAAAGCTATGACGCCAATTGCAAGGCGCGAGATTATCTTGCAAATGAGGGTAGTTGCGCCAGCAAACTCTGCCTTTGCCCTGTAAATGAATAGGAGTGTGGGTTCAAACGCGCACTGCCCCTATAATCGAGGCACTTTGTTTGTGGAGCCTGTTATGCCGAATCTCCGTCTTGCCGACCTCACCGCCGAAATTGAAGCCAACGTGCGCCGTGCACTGCTGGAAGACATCGGCAGTGGCGACATCACTGCACAATTGATCCCGGCCGAACGGCTGGCCAAGGCCACAATCATTACGCGCGATGCGGCTGTTATCGCTGGCACGGCTTGGGTGGACGCGGTATTCCGCCAACTCGACCCTCGGGTCGCGGTGCATTGGCAGGTGGCCGATGGTGAGCGGGTCAGCCCCAATCAAGTGCTGTTCCACTTGGAAGGCCCGGCGCGCTCACTGCTCAGCGGCGAGCGCTGCGCACTGAATTTTCTGCAGATGCTGTCAGGCGTGGCCACACGTGCACAGTACTTGGCGGACTTTGTCGCCAGCACTCAGGTAAAGCTGCTGGACACCCGCAAAACCCTGCCCGGCCTGCGCCTGGCGCAGAAGTACGCGGTGACTTGCGGCGGTTGCCATAACCATCGCATCGGTCTGTATGACGCGTTCCTGATCAAGGAAAACCATATTGCTGCGTGTGGCGGTATCGCCCAGGCAATTACGGCCGCCCACAAGATCGCCCCGGGCAAGCCGGTGGAAGTCGAAGTGGAAAGCCTGGATGAACTGCGCGAAGCACTGGCGGCGGGTGCCGATATCATCATGCTCGACGAGTTGAGCCTGGGTGACATGCGTGAGGCCGTGCGCCTGAACGCAGGCAAGGCCAAGCTGGAAGCCAGCGGCGGGATCAATGAAACCACCCTGCTGCCCATCGCTGAGACCGGGGTGGATTACATCTCCATCGGTGCGATGACCAAGGATGTGAAGGCAGTGGATTTATCGATGCGGCTCAGTATCTGAGTAAACAGGCAGGAGCGAGGGTACTCGCTCCTGCCTCTGCAGCACCCTAGACCACCAGGTTATTCATCTCGCAATACTCGTCCCACTCGACACCCAGCACCTCGGCGGCCTCTTTGTGCAACGCCAGCCGTGCGGCTTCGAACTCTTCCGGTGTCGAGGTGTACTTGAGGGTCAGCTCCCAAGGCTGGTAGCCCTGGCTTTCTGCCTCATCCTCAAATGCCCACTGGATCTGGTCGCGCTGGTCATCAGCGCTCAGTTCCTTGATCTCTTCTTTAAGCTGCGGCGACTCATCAAGGTATTGCTTGAGGGCTACTTCGTGCCGCGCTTCCTGGGTCATCTCTTGTGTGGTCATGTTGTTCTCTTAGATCAAGGAATGGGGATGCATCTGGGTCATCAAGGTTGCGCAGATACAAAAGAGTAGGCATGAATGCCGGCTCGTCTGGCCTTCAGAACCATTCTGGGATCATCTGAAAACAGTGCTGCCTTTGAAACAATGTTGCCTTTAACACAGGGGTGCCTTTGTGCCCGAGACAGGAATCGAACCTGCGACCTTCGCGTTACGAGTGCGCTGCTCTACCGGCTGAGCTACACGGGCAGTGGGCTAAAGCTAGCACCGCATTGGGCATGCGGCAACTAACTCGCCCGCCGCCCAGCAACCGTTATGCTCCGTCGGCACCGCAGCCCTTGGCAACGTATTGAGCGTCAGCCGTGGTTGCACACTTCCAGCCCGTGGTGGCACTGCGCGTTAACGTGATGGTCTTGCCCAGCACAGGCGCGGGCGCATCGAGAATTTCACAACGGATGGAACCGGCGCCGGTGGCCACATCGCCTGCCACCTCGATCGTGCAGTTGGCGGTGGGGCTGGTGCCACCGATCAAGGCCAGGTTTGGCACGGTGCCCTGGTTAAGGGTGTCTTCGAAACCGGCCTTCAACGCGGAGACTTCAGCCAACCCCGCCGTAAACTTGGCCTTGGCCTGGTGCTTGGTATACATGGGCAAACCGATCGTGGCCAAAATGCCGATGATTGCCACGACGATCAACAACTCGATCAAGGTGAAGCCTTTCTGACGCATCACATTCACTCTCCAGAATAAAAACCATAACCAGGCGCGTCCTGCGCCCCGCAGTTTGCAGCGGCGCCAGTGTACTCATCCGCGAGCGGCCAAACGCGCACAAGACGCACATTCTGACATTTTATCCTTCATGGCCGACCTGCCGGAATCCATCACCTGACTAAGCTGTAGATCTACGACTACCTGGGTGCGGACACGTGACATGAATGAAGCTGCAACGATCTACGCCTGGGAAGGCATCAACCGCAAAGGGCGCAGGGTCTCAGGGCAAACCGCTGGCCAGAACCTTATGCTGGTCAAGGTGCAACTGCGCCAGCAAGGAATCTGCCCCGGCCGCGTACGCAAACAAACCTCGCACCTGCCAAGCTTTACACCCCCGATAAAACCCGCAGACATTGCCCTGTTCACCCGCCAGCTGGCGACATTGCTGAGGGCCGGCATACCGCTGCTGCAAGCCTTCGACATCATCAGCGAAGGCTTCGAACACCGACAGATGCGCGCGCTGATAAAGGGCTTGAAACAGGAGATCGCCGCCGGTAACAACCTGGCGGCAGCACTGCGCAAACAACCACGCTACTTCGATGAACTGTATTGCAACCTGATTGCCGCGGGCGAACAGGCCGGTGCCCTGGAAACCTTGCTGGAGCGGGTGGCGGTACACCTGGAAAAAAGCCAGCAGCTCAAGGCGCGGATCAAAAAGGCCATGACTTACCCCTGCGCCGTCATCGTGGTCGCCTGCCTTGTCAGTGCGATCCTGCTGATCCACGTGGTGCCGCAGTTTCAGAGCCTGTTCAGCGGGGTCGGCGGCGAGCTGCCCGGCTTTACCTTGACGGTCATTGCCCTGTCCGAATTCCTTCAACACGCCTGGTGGATGCTCGCGCTGGGGCTGGGCGCCAGCATTGCCGGGTTGCGCCAGGCCTATCGGACTTCCCCGGGTTTTCGTCACAGCCTGGATAGCGGTTTGTTGAAGGCGCCCCTGGCAGGCACACTGCTAAGGAAGTCTGCGATTGCCCGCTACGCCCGCACACTTTCAACGACTTTTGCAGCGGGCGTGCCCCTGGTGCAGGCTTTGGATTCCGTGGCGGGTGCAACGGGCAATGGGTTGTTCAAAAAGGCGATCGAACAGATGCGTCACGACGTAGCCACAGGCATGCAGTTGAATCACTCCATGGCTCATAGCCGCCTGTTCCCCGGCATGGCGATCCAGATGACCGCGATCGGTGAAGAATCGGGCACCCTGGATCAGATGCTGGAAAAAGTTGCCCAGCATTTTGAGGCCGACGTGGAGAATCTGGTCGACAACCTCACCAGCCTGATGGAGCCGCTCATCATGGTGATATTGGGGGGCATTGTCGGTGCATTGGTGGTCGCCATGTACCTGCCGGTCTTCCAATTGGGGGCGGCATTTTGAGCCTGCTGCCCAGCGCACAGCCATGGGGTTTTGTCGGGATGGCGTTCGTTCTGGGGCTGATCGTCGGCAGCTTCATCAACGTGCTGGTGTGGCGCCTGCCAAAGAGGCTCGAGCGCGAATGGCGTGCCCAAGCCCAGGAAGTGCTGGGCTTGCCTGCCGACCCCGCCAGCCCCACGTACAACCTGATGCGCCGCAACGCCTGCTGCATGTATTGCGCGCAGCCGACTCGCCCCTGGGAAAATATCCCGCTGCTCAGTTACCTGATACTCAGAGGCCGTTGCGCCCATTGCCATGAACCTATCGGTCGCCGCTACCCCGCCACCGAACTGGCTTGCGCGCTGGGCTCGGCCATTGTTGCCTGGCATTTCGGTTTCGGCTGGCAAGCGGGCGCGGTGATGGTGTTGAGCTGGGGGTTGCTGGCCATGAGCCTGATCGACGTGGATCATCAATTATTGCCGGACGTTCTGGTGCTGCCGCTGCTATGGCTCGGGCTGATCCTCAATAGCTTCGACGTGTTGACGACACTGCCCAATGCGCTTTGGGGCGCAGTCATAGGCTATATGAGCCTGTGGACCGTGTTCTGGTTGTTCAAGCTGATCACCGGCAAGGACGGCATGGGCTACGGCGACTTCAAGTTATTGGCCCTGCTCGGTGCTTGGGGTGGCTGGCAGATTCTGCCGATGACGCTACTGATCGCCTCGCTGCTGGGCGTGCTCGCCGGCCTGATCCTGATGCGCTTGCGCAGGTCCCAGGCTTCGATTCCGATGCCGTTTGGTCCCTGTCTGGCAATTGCCGGCTGGATTGCCTTGCTCTGGGGTGGTCAAATAACCGACTTCTATTTGCAGTCTGTCGGTTTCAGATGACCACTTCCGTTGCAACACCCTGGATTCTAGGCCTCACCGGCGGTATCGGCAGCGGCAAAAGCGCTGCCGCCCAGCACTTTATCGACCTGGGGATTGATTCGGTCGACGCCGACCATGCCGCCCGCTGGGTGGTCGAGCCCGGCCGGCCGGCACTGGCGCGCATCGCCGAGCATTTCGGTGCAGGCGTGCTGCTGCCCGACGGCCAACTCGACCGCGCCGCGCTGCGCAAACTGATCTTTGAATTACCTGAAGAGCGCCGCTGGCTGGAAGCCTTGCTGCACCCGCTGATTGGTGAGGAGATTCGCAGCCATCTGGCGCGCGCGCGTTCGCCTTACGCGATTCTGGTGTCACCGCTGCTGATCGAGTCCGGCCAGTACAGCATGACCCAGCGCATCCTGGTGATAGACGTACCGCAATCACTGCAGATTCAGCGTACCCTGCAGCGCGACGGCATCAGCGAACATCAGGTGCAGGCGATCCTCAAGGCCCAATCCAGCCGCGAAGACCGCCTGAACCACGCCGATGACGTGCTGGTCAATGACAAGGACCTCGCCTGGCTGCACAGCGAGGTCGAGCGACTGCACCACTTTTACCTTACTTTGCGTGGAGGCCGATCATGAGCCAACCCCTGACTGTCGAATGCCCAACCTGCGGTGCCCCCGTGGAATGGAAAGCGACCAATCCCAACCGGCCGTTCTGCTCGGACCGCTGCAAACTTATCGACCTCGGTGCCTGGGCGTCGGAAGAACACAAGATTCCGGTCAGCCCGGATGCAGAGGACGAACTGTTCTCCGAAGACCTGCCGCTGCGCCACTAAGGCCGCATAAAGGCATATTCCTGCTGGTCGTCGAGATTCTCTGCAAGGTATTGCAGCTCGTCGGCCAAGTCTTCAAAACTGCGCACGCCCTTGCTCTGCTGCACCACCGCGCTGAGCATGGCGCGCAAGGTCAAACCGGGGTCAAAACCGATTTCCTGTGCTGCGTCCTGGCTTCTGCGCAACTCCTGCCGTGCCCACTCGTACACACTCATGACCTTTGCTCCCGGAAATTTCGCAAAGAATGAGCCTGCGCGCCCTCGTCGGATTTGATCTGGATCAACGCCGCGAATCGTCGTCCTTCCACGGCGCCGAGAGGTAGCGCGTGCGATTGAATGTCTCCAGCCACTCCGGGCAAAACACCACCAGGGCGCTAATGACCATGCCGTTGATAAACGCCTCGGGGAAAATGATCAGCCACAGGTAACCGACGAAATCTTCCAGCCATTCCGGCATTGCAAAACGGCCGTCGAACCACAGCAGACCCAACGCAGCCAACAGGCAAAGCAGTGCCGACAGCGCGGCGGCAAAAAAGCCGGAACAGAAGATATAGACGAAAGGGTTGCGCGGTTGCGCGCGCTCTACCAGCGCTGCACAGCCTTCCGTGACCAGCACCGGCAACACGATCAACAGCAGGCCGTTGATACCCACGGCGGCCATGTCCTGGCGCCCCAGCAACACCAACCCCAGCTGTGCCGCCAAACCACCGACCATTGCCAAAGGCCAGTCGAGTAGCAGGGTCACCGCGGTCATACCGATAAAGTGGTAGGAAACGCCGGTATCGAAATCCCGGCGCACCAGCCATAACATGAACAACGCGAACACCGTTCCAAACAGCAGATGCTGGCGCCTGCGGTCTGCAAACAGCTCAACCCACGGCGAGCGCAACACCGCCCACACCACCAGCGGCGCGTACAAAAGCCAGCCGATGCCCAGGGTCTGCGGTGCCAGTACGGCGGCGCTGATCACGGCTTCACCTGCTCCAGGGCCTCATGCAGTTCGGCGGCAGAGTGGTATTCGCGTTGCCCTACCAATTTGCCATTATCCAGTTGCAGCCACAGCACGTTATCCACAGCCCCCGGATAACGCGGGGCAACACGTGCGTCACGGTCGAGCATGACGCGGTAGCTGTAAGCCTGCATTGCCGGCACCGCAAACAGCTTGGCGATCAAGCGGGGCATGCGCTGAATATCCGCGACAAACACTGCGTGCCGCGCCTCGAGATAGCCCTTGGGCTGGCCCTGCAGCGCCGCGTCTACCGACTTGGCTGCGTCCATGCTGCGGGCCACCAATAGAATGCGCACGTGGTCATCCAGGGTGTAGGCCTGATCGAACTGGTCGAGCAAGGTCCACGGCGCCAGGCGCTCACCCACTTCAACGGCCTGAGCCAAAACGGGCAGCAGACTTAACAACAACGCGGCACAGAACTTCACAGCACACTCTCCCTGCTCGGCATAACGGTCGAGTCGCCAGTCTACACCGCCGTTTTAAAGCAAGACTTCCTGCGGTCATCATTTGAACGCTAAGCTGCGAATATGGATGACTCAGATTACCTGCGCCTGCTCACCGTAGCGGCCGAACAAGCCAACGCGTTTCTGTCCAATGCCCGCAAATGGGAGCGTGAGCGTTGGGTCTGCCAGCGCCTGCTGCAAGGCTTGAATGTGCCCTACCGCGCCGAAGAGTTTCACCCCGCGGGGCAAGAGCCGCCTGACGTGTTGTTTCGCGACGCCAGTTTCGAGGTGTTTTTCGTCCTGGATGAGGGCCGCCGCCTCAACGACGAATGGCGCGATGAATTGCTGCGCCGACGCAGTGCGTTTTCCTTGAGCCAACTGGTGCGTCGCGAGGCCAAGCCGCGGCGCATCCCCGCCCATGAGTTCTTGCTGCGCCTGGCACCGACGCTGCGCAAAAAAGCCCATAACTATAAGGAACGCGGGATGGACCTGGGCGAGCTGGACCTCATCGCCTTCACCAGCCTCAAACGTGAAGTGTTGGACCTCAACAGTCATTTCCCGCCCCCCACCGAATACCTGCGCCAGGGTTGGCGCTCACTGTCATTGGTAGGCCCCACCTTTGCCCGCGTGCTGTTCGCCCACCCGGACGCGCCGGACTTCTTGCGCAACAATCTGGGGCGCAGCATAGTATTCGACGTGGGCATCAGCCTGTGACGCGGGCACGGGCTACGCTTGTGGCGAGACCGCCATTCCCCTGACTGTAACGTGGCGCCCTTTTGCAACGTCTACCTGACGAGGCCTTTATGACCAGCCGCCTGAACCCCGATGACCAGCAGCATGTCGAAGAGTACCTGCAACTCTCCCAAAATCGAGTCGAGCGCAAGCCTT
Organism: Pseudomonas fluorescens; assembly: GCF_900215245.1. GTDB lineage: Bacteria > Pseudomonadota > Gammaproteobacteria > Pseudomonadales > Pseudomonadaceae > Aquipseudomonas > Aquipseudomonas fluorescens. The sequence continues at coordinate 3,232,813 of NZ_LT907842.1, read as the reverse complement.
TCCGGCCCTGGCTGCTCCTTGGTGTGGTGCTGGTGGTGGTGATCGGCCTGGGTCTGCTGAGCCGCCTTTTGAGTTACCTGACGCTATGAGCTGCCTGGCGCTCGCGAGGGTAACTGCTCCGATTTCTTTTAGCCTTGCGAGATATCCCCATGACCCATCGTATTATTATCGTCGGCGGCGGCGCCGGCGGCCTGGAGTTGGCTACCCGCCTGGGTAAGACTCTGGGTAAGCGTGGCACCGCCAACATCACGCTGGTGGACACCAACCTGACCCATATCTGGAAGCCCCTGCTGCACGAGGTGGCTGCCGGCTCACTGAACTCTTCGGAAGACGAACTCAATTACGTCGCCCAGGCCAAATGGAACCACTTCGAGTTCCAACTGGGGCGCATGAGCGGTCTTGACCGTGAACAGAAGAAAATCCAGCTGGCCGCCACCCTCGATGAAGAAGGCCGTGAGTTGGTGCCCGCGCGCGTGCTGGGCTACGACAGCCTGGTGATCGCGGTCGGTAGCACCACCAACGATTTCGGCACCGAGGGCGCAGCGCAGCACTGCCTGTTCCTCGATACCCGCAAACAGGCCGAACGGTTTCACCAGCAGTTGCTCAACCACTATCTGCGCGCCCACGCGGGCCAGACCGATGTGGAAGAGAAAATCAGCGTTGCTATCGTTGGCGCCGGGGCAACGGGCGTGGAGCTCGCCGCGGAACTGCACAATGCCGCGCATGAACTGGCGGCCTACGGCCTGGACCGGATCAAACCGGAAAACATGCACATCACCCTCATCGAAGCCGGCCCGCGGGTATTGCCTGCGCTGCCCGAGCGGATTGGCGGCCCTGTGCATAAAACCCTGGAAAAACTCGGGGTGACGGTCTTGACCAACTCGGCGGTCAGCGAAGTGACGGCCGACGCCTTGATCACCAGCAGCGGCCAGGTCATTCCTGCCAGCCTGAAGGTGTGGGCTGCCGGGATTCGCGCTCCGGCTTTCCTCAAAGACATTGATGGGCTGGAAACCAATCGCATCAACCAATTGCAGGTCTTGCCGACGCTGCAAACCACTCGCGACGAAAACATCTTCGCCTTTGGTGACTGCGCCGCCTGCCCTCAAACCGGGACCGACCGTAATGTGCCACCACGCGCTCAAGCGGCTCACCAGCAGGCGTCATTGCTGGCCAAATCGCTGAAATTGCGGATCGACGGCAAGGACCTGCCCGCCTACAAGTACACCGACTACGGCTCGCTGATCTCGCTGTCGAGATTTTCGGCTGTGGGTAACTTGATGGGCAACCTGACCGGCAGTGTGATGCTGGAAGGCTGGCTGGCGCGGATGTTCTATGTATCGCTGTACCGCATGCACCAGGTCGCGCTGTACGGGTTTTTCCGCACGGCAATGCTGATGCTGGGCAGCAAGATTGGGCGTGGGACTGAGCCTAGGCTCAAATTGCACTAATAACACGCAGCCGTGTGGGAGCGGGCTTGCCCGCGATGGCAGTAGATCAGCACACGCTATACACGCTGATAAGACGCCATCGCAGGCAAGCCCGCTCCCACATTTTTTTGCGTGGTGCCTTAGCTTTCCAGCAGACAAAAAAAATCCCCGTATCTTTCGATACGAGGATTTTTAATATGGTCGGGGTAAGGGGATTCGAACTCCTGACATCCTGCTCCCAAAGCAGGCGCGCTACCGGACTGCGCTATACCCCGGAAAAAAAAGGCGACCTCTCAGTCGCCTTCTTCGATCAGCGCTTTTGGCCTCTGATCTTAAGATTCGATTCCAGCGTTAACTGGTCTCAAAAATGGTGGGTCGTGTGGGATTCGAACCTACGACCAATTGGTTAAAAGACAATTGGTTTAGTGCTTCAGAGCCCAGGATCGTGTTCGCTACACATAGCTGTTTCCGTGGCCTCGCAGCCTCTAATGAACCCACATTAGAGGCTCCAAACCATGAAAATCTCTGCGGTCGTTTCGACCAAAGGCGGCGTAGGCAAAACCACCATCGAGGCCAACCTCGGCGCTTTTTGTGCGGATGCAGGGCTGCGCGTGCTCCTCATCGACCTAGATCCTGCACAGCCCTCACTCTCCTCGTATTACCAATTGGTCGATGAAGCTCAGGGCGGCATCTACGACCTGCTGGCATTCAATATCACCGAATCAGCCAAGATCATATCCAGCACAGCGATTCCAAACCTGTCGCTTGTCATTTCCAACGACATCAACAACCAACTGAACAGCCTGCTCCTGCAAGCACCTGACGGACGGTTGCGACTCGCCAACCTGATGCCGGCGTTCAAAGACCATTTCGACCTGGTACTGATTGACACCCAAGGCGCCAGATCGGCCATGCTCGAAATGGTGGTCCTAGCCTCTGATTTGGTCATCTCCCCGCTTCCGCCCAATATGCTCGCTGCTCGGGAGTTCAGCCGGGGAACCATGCAGATGTTGGACGGCCTGCGCGCCTATGGGCGCCTGGGCATGAAAATCCCTCCCGTGCGGATCGTCGTCAACAATCTCGACCAAACCACTGACGCGCAAATGATCGAGCAGTCGGTACGGGAAATTTTCCAGGACAATGACGAAATCAACGTTCTGGATAGCGTCGTCCCCAGCGCAGTGGTGTTTCGTAGCGGTTCTTCACTGGGCGTCCCAGTACATCGCCTGGAATACCGACAGCCTTCAAACCGAATATCTCCGGCAGCCCTAGTCGTCATCCGCCGTTTGGCCATTGAGCTTTTCCCAGAATGGCGTGACCGCTTCGAGGCCATGACCGAGGAAAAGGTAGCCAACTTGGTGAGGGAGGGTCGTTGAAATGGCGAAACCCTCCATTACCGACGCCCGCAGTATTACTGCAGATCTCATCCTAGAGGTTGGCAAGTACTACAGCGCTCAGCAATTGCGCAGCTTGCAAGCCAAGTTCAGTGGAACCGCACGAGAAATCAGAGCCCTGACAAGCGGTTGCCATCTGCCCGGTCGGATTGGCGCCCAGTTGAGCGTTGAACAGATTCAGCTTTTGCAAGACGCAGCGAAGCTAATCGAGTCAGTGAACTCGAACATAAAGCACGCGAAGGAAAAGCGCGGCCGCGACGAAAGCCAAGCCAAACAGCGTCAGCAAGGTCGATATGCCGAAGCCAAACGTCTGGTAGCTGAAACATATCCAGAACCTTTTGTTCCTGAGTCAACGGCTTTGGACCCTCTCCTAGATATTCTTAAAACAGCGCTGACGCTCAATCGCGCAGACGTTTTCAGGAATGGTTATTCCCCAAGGGAGTTCAATCTCAGGCTCCGTGATTACCTATCGCCTGCCAGAACTCGAAAGCTTATTGGCTGGACCAGCCCAAGTGCCTTTTGGATAAGCACGGTTCTCTCTCTGCGTAATGACGTTGTGCAAACTGTTGAGCAAGAGATTGCTTACGACGATGGCTCGAGTGTTCAAAACCGTCTTGACGCCTTGAAACAGAAGGTTGCGGACTGTCTTGCCCACACTCACCTCTCTGCTGATGAGGAAGAAACACTTCGCCTGTGGTCAGAGGCGCTCTCCCCCCGCCTTCAACAGGGAGGGGACGACTAATGGACAAGCAAAAAGTCCTCAGCAAGGTCGCCAAACTCATGGCGCTGGCCAAATCACAAGGCGCTGCCCCAAACGAAGTGGAAATTGCACTTCGCCAAGCGCGCCATTTGATGAAGCAGTACAACCTGGAACACACCGAAGTCGCTGCCCATACAATCGAAGAAGCCATTGTGGGTACCAAAACCCGTCGGGCACCGCAGGATTGGTTGCACCACCTGGCCTCAATCTGCTCCCAAGCCTTCGATTGCAGCCACTTGGCGTATTTCAATCCGTTACTTGGCTGGTCCTTCAAGTTCTTAGGGAAAGGTATTTCACCCGAGCTGGCAGCTCACACCTATTCATCGCTGCATCACCAGCTTGTCGCAGCCCGACGAGCTCATGTTGCCAAGCAGAAGCGCTGCAAACTGAAAACCAAACGTCACCGCGGCCAACTGTTTGCAGAGGGCTGGCTCAATGCCGTCGCCTCCAAGGTGAACCAGTTTGCAGGCGGGATAGACGAAAACACTGCGCTGGAGATCCAAGCCTACCTGGAATGGCACCATCCAAAACTAACACTAGCCATTATCAAGCCCATCGAAGCCAAAGGTCATGACACCCGCTCTTTGCAAGCGGGATGGGACCAGGGCAAGCATGCCAGGCTGCATCGTGGTGTTGTACAGCAGTCGCAAGGAGCCCTTGGGCATGGGGGGAGACAATGAGAATTCATTCGCTTTCACCTTTGGCCATGGCTGCGCTGGAACAAGCCAGATCCCAGCTTGGGCTTACCCCGGTTCACAAACACCATGTTTGGAGTGAGGCAGAAGAGCGCACGCTCATTGCCCGTTATCCCGATGAACCGACTCATGTCCTAGCCGCCGAATTGGGGCTCAGCGTCTATCAGGTCTACGCCAAAGCCAAACGGCTGGGTTTGAGCAAAAGCACCGAGTTTCTTCGCAGTAGTCTCTGTGGCCGGCTTGACGGCAAGTTGGGCGCTGAATTCCGCTTTCCCAAGGGTTTTGTCCCGTGGAATAAGGGCCTCAAGGGGCTCCCCTCCTCTGGCCGAATGACTCAAACGCAGTTTAAGGCGGGGAATAAACCAGGGAACTGGCTCCCTGTTGGCAGCCTGCGCACGACTCCTGACGGCTATCAGCAGAAGAAAATCACCGATACCGGTTATCCACCCGTTGACTGGAAAGCGGTGCACGTACTGCTCTGGGAGGAGCATCACGGACCAGTCCCTTTAAACATGTGCGTGTGCTTCAAGGACGGCAACAAGGCCCATATAGCCCTGAATAACCTGGAGTTGCTTACGAGGGCAGAGCGCATGCGTCGTAACACCATTCATCGGTATCCGGAAGAGCTGAAATCCGCAATACGCGCTATCGGCAAACTCATACGCACCATCCGGGAGGTTGAAAATGAAGAACAAGATTGAAGATCTACGTAATCACCTGTTCGTCGCGATCGAGAGCCTCCTGGACCCAGAAAAACCAATGGAAATTGAACGGGCTAAAGCGGTAGCGGAGGTTGCTCAGGTCATGATCAATTCAGCGAAGGTTGAAGTCGACATGGTCAAAGCCCTGGGGGCACGCAACGGGAGTGGTTTTCTTCAGATAGGTCAGGAGTCAGAGAAATGAATCACCTTGACCTATCACCGCCCTACTCCGTAGAGGCTGAACAAGGTGTGTTAGGTGGGCTACTGCTCGACAACAACACCTGGGATCTCGTCGCGGACAAACTGGATACCTCTGATTTTTTTCGACACGACCATCGGTTGCTGTTCCGGACAATGGCAAGCCTTGCTGACAAGTCGATTCCGTTCGACATCGTCACCGTCCACAACGCGTTGGAGGAGCCAGACGAAGCCGGAGGGCTGAGCTATCTGGGCGAGCTGGCCAAAAATACGCCGTCTGTAGCCAACATCGAGCATTACGCATCCATCGTGCGTAATCGCTCTCGGCTCAGACAGCTCATGTCCCTTGGATACCAATGCTCTCGCGAGGCGACAGACCCGCTGGCAAGTGCGGAGGATGTTCAGGAATCAATTGAACAGCAACTGTTCGCTCTGAGTGGAGGCAAGAGCGCAACGGAATTCGTAAACATCAACCAATGCCTGACGAACGTCGTTGAACAAATAGACGAACACTTCAACGGCAATATCACCGTGACCGGCCTGCCGTCAGGCCTGGAGGATCTGGACGAGCTGACGTCGGGTTTTCAAGAAGCCGACCTGATCATCCTCGGCGCGCGCCCGTCTATGGGGAAGACCTCTCTGGCCTTGAACTTCATAGATACGGCTCTGCAGGCAAAGCTTGATCGTACAGTTCAGGTTTTCAGCATGGAAATGCCGGCCAAAGCATTGATGTATCGATTGATGGGCATCCTAGGCCATATCGATCTGGGCAAGCTATTGAAGGGCAAGCTCGATGATGATGATTGGCCGAAGCTGACTGCAGCGGTTTCTCGTATCAATGGCTATGGCGAGCGCCTGGTCATCGACGACTCATCAGCGCTCACGCCTGCAGTAATCAGAGCCAAATCTCGTCGAGCAGCTCGTCGCTTCGGGCACCCGAGCTTGATCATGATCGATTACCTGCAGCTCATGCGCTGCCCAGGTCAGGAAAACAGAGCCAACGAGATCAGCGCTATATCCCAATCCCTCAAGGCCCTGGCGAAAGAGATGAATTGCCCGGTGGTTGCGCTTTCCCAGCTCAACCGAGATCTGGAGCGTCGGCCAAATAAGCGTCCGATCAACGCAGACCTCCGTGATAGCGGTGCGATTGAACAGGACGCGGACCTGATTATGTTCGTCTACCGGGACGAGGTGTACCACCCTCAGAGCGAACACAAAGGCATTGCAGAAATCATTCTCGGCAAGGCGCGTAACGGCCCAACTGGGACCGTACGAACAGCCTTCATCGCCAATCAGACCCGGTTTGCCAACCTCAGTCCCAACGCCGGCTGGCAAGGGGCTCAACTATGAAAAAGCACACCTCAGCGATGAATACTCTCGTCCGCATCACTCACTGGTGCCTTCAATGCGATAGCCACCACCCAAAACATCAAGTGAGTGGCGCTCCAGCCTTACCCGGCGGTGAAGTGGACGAGCTTATTTGCCCTACTTGCAATAGCTATGACATCGAGGAGCTTCAGGAGGTGTCGGATGCACAGTAGCGCCGAGCTATTTCCTAGTATCCATGCCGGTGCCGTGTTCGAAGCCTCTTCCGTGGCTCATGCCCATAAATCTGGGATAAACCCAGTGGAGCTCGACGCATTAGCTCAAGCGATCGGCCGCCTTGCTCGTGACCACAGCACCGTGGTCCCAATGAGCATGCGTGAGGATCTGTTGGAGTTTGAGAAGCTCGGCTACGTCGAGCTGACCAACACGCCCAGCGCAACAATTACCGTTGAACTGCTCTGCGCGGGCGCCTTGCTATCCAGTTACTTCTGGTCGGTTTGGGTGCCCCGCTACCTCCAGTGCTGCTCGCTGAAAGTGGCCGTCATGTCTCATCTGCAACACCCCGCGGAAGTTCAGCACTGCAGCGTGGTGTTCCGCGTGCCTGGAGCACGTGAGGCTACGCGTCACTTTTTGCATGAGCTCGGTACCAAGTTTCCTGGCGACCAGGCTGAAATCATCGCGATCCAGACCGGTAACGTTCTGGCAGCCAGGGATGCAGAGCTATGACCACCAATCTCCTACGCGGAAAAAGCGAGAGCCTTCGTGTACTCGTGAAGTTTGCTGAAGCGAATGGCTGGACGGTGTCTCGCACTCAAGGTGGCCACATCAAGTTCACCAAGTCTGGCCTTGGATCGATTTACACCTCATCAACCGCAAGCGATTACCGCTCAGGCCTTAATGCCAAAGCCCGTATTCGTCGTGCTGATCGACCTCAAACCCTACATTCGCAGGAGGCAATCTAATGCCTATCCGTCATTGCATCGTCCACCTGATCGACAAAAAACCCGATGGCACACCAGCTATTCTCCAGGCACGCGATTCGGAGCTATCCGAATCGGTCGCCATCGAGAACATGCTTGCCGACCTCAACGAGAGCTATAACGCCAAACAAGGCAAGGCCTGGGGTTTCTTCCATGCCGAGTCCGGCGCGCACCCGTTTAGCGGCTGGTTAAAGCAGTACTTTGAAGGTGGCAAGGACTTCACGGCCTTCAGCCACACGGCGGTCGAGCATCTGCAAAAGCTGATGGAAGAATCCAATCTCTCCACCGGTGGCCACGTACTGTTTGCCCATTACCAGCAAGGCATGACCGACTACCTAACTGTTGCCCTGCTCCATCACAGTGAAGGCGTGGTGGTCACTGAAGATCTGGACGTCACTCCTTCACGCCACCTGGACGTTGGCCAGCTGCACCTGGCGGCGCGTATCAACCTGTCCGAGTGGCAGAACAACAAACAGTCCAAGCAGTACATCTCGTACATCAAAGGCAAGAACGGTAAGAAGATCTCGGGGTATTTCAGCGACTTCATTGGCTGCATGGAAGGCGTCGACGGCCCGGGCGAAACCCGCACCCTCCTCAAGGCGTTCAGCGACTTCGTTGAAAACGAAGACCTGCCAGACGAATCGGCCCGCGAGAAAACCAAGGCCCTGGTGGACTACGCCACCAGCCAGGCCAAGCTCGGTGAACCCATGGGCCTGGAGGAACTGTCGGGCCTGATCGATGAAGATCGGCCCAAGGCGTTCTACGACCATATCCGCAATAAGGACTACGGCCTGTCGCCGGAAATCCCCCTGGATAAACGCACTCTCAACCAATTCCGTCGGTTCACCGGCCGTGCCGAAGGCTTGTCCATCAGTTTTGAAGCGCATCTGCTAGGGGACAAGATCGAGTACGAAGAGGCGTCCAATTCATTAGTCATCAAGGGGTTACCTACCCAACTCACTGATCAGTTGAAACGTCGCTGAACACACTTTCTACCCTAGGCATCGGAGCCCACCATGAGTAACAAACCAAAGCGTCTGCATGAAGAAAAATTCGTTATTCGCCTTCCCGACGGGATGCGCGAACGCATCGCGTTGGAAGCACGTGACAACGCCAGGTCGATGAACTCTGAAATTGTTTATCGGCTGGAGACAACTGTCGAACTTGAAGCCGCTCTAGATCGTGCTTTGAAAATTATTGACCAGCTTTTGGCGGCAAGCCCGGCTTATGAGCAGCCAGGAGCCAGAGTATGAAAGCGTCTTTGGCCCAAACCATGAAAGATAAGCTGTTGCTTCCCGCGTTTGAATCGAAGTCGCCGGTGGCAGCGCGAATGAGCGATCCCATCGTCGATACCCCCATGCTGTTGACCCTCGACGAAACGCTGCCGTATGACGAAAACCCAAGGACGACTCGTAACCCGAAGTACGATGAAATTAAAGAGTCGATACGGAATCGGGGACTCGATACGCCACCTCCCGTCACTCGTAAACCTGGGGAAGATAAGTACCGGATCCGCAACGGCGGCAACACTCGCCTGGCAATTTTAAACGAGTTGTATCGTGAGACCGGCGACGAGAAGTACTTCAAGTTTCACTGCCTATTTCGCCCCTGGGACGCCGTTCGGGGCGAAATCATCTCGCTCACCGGCCACTTGGCTGAAAACGACCTGCAAGGCCAGCTCCTGTTCATTGAGCGGGCTATTGGGGTCGTCAAAGCGAGAGCCTTGTATGAAACAGAGGCAGGGGAATCTATCTCATTGCGTGAGCTTTCACGGCGGCTAAGCGCAGATGGCTACCCTATCTCTCATACGCACATAAGCCGAATGCAGGACGCCATCCGCTACCTGCTTCCTGCAATTCCTACAGTGCTGTATTCCGGACTAGGTGTGGACCGAGTTTCGAAGCTTCTTTCTTTGAGAAAGAGCGCCTTGCAGTGCTGGGAGCGCAATTACCAAACGCAAGAAAATGGGCCGATTCTAGAATTTGAGACAATCTTTCAAGATGTATTGTCCCAGTTTGAGGGCGATGCAGAAGAGTTTCTGTTCCAGCGATTCCAGGACGAACTAATTGATCAGCTCAAAAAGCCTTTAAATCTCGGTTACGAAAAGATACTGCTGGAAATCACTCAGAACCAGGACCAGTTGCGGCGCTCAACGCCGGTTCTTGAGCTGCCACAGTACCCTGCATCGCAATTTGAGGGGGGGACTCAACTTAACGCTTCAAACAATGGCATTGAGGCTAATCAGAACCCTCTACAACTACCCCCTACTCCTTCGGGGGGCAGCACACATAAGACGACGCACTCCAAAGAGAGACCTTCACCTCAAAGGGGGCAACAGCAACTGGTCCCTACTCCGCAAGAGCAAATGAGCCCACAAGAGCGCCAAGCACGTATCGATGGGCACGTTGCGAGTCCTGTGAAGACTTCTCCCAGAGTCGACAAGATGAAACGGGAGCTCGCTGCGCTTGACGGCGAGGTCTTGCCCGACTTCGCCTCCAATGCTCTGGTGGCCATACCTGTTCAAGCAGGCGGACTCAATCCCATTTCTGACCTTTGGTACATCGAGCGCGAAATAGACAATACCGCAACCCTGCGTCAGCACATCGCTCAATTGGCTCGCGAAATAGCCAGCTCGGTCAAAGCCCCAGGTCAATTTATCGAAATCGATGGTGGCGTCGGGTTCAGCTACCGACACCCCGAAGCGGAAGTCGAAATTACTGCCACAGCCCAACATACCTTGACGCTGCTCCAGTCTTTGAGCGGCTCAATGGCCATCGTACTGAAAATGATTCAGCAGCAACCCGAGCTTCAAATCGACGCGTTGGCCGACTTCGAGTTCGCAGCAGGGCTGGGCCAGATCTTACTGGGCCAGCCTCACACAAAAGATCAGCCCCCTGAAAGTGAATGCCGTCTCAGCGACGGCGCACTAGTGAAGCTGTTCCGCATTATTCGTCTCGCAAGACGTTTGATTGATCTGGAAATCCAGTCAGTCGCTAACAACGGTCCGAATTCAGCCAGTTAACACACGGACTCTACAAGGGGGAGTCGACATGTCCAAGACACCAATAAATGAAGCGATCCTGTCACAGGTGCTTCATCACATGCGTAATGGCCAACTTCGACGCTGCATCGAAATGGGCCTGGAGCCAGAGATATTGGCTCAGCTCCAACAACCTTCAGTACTGAGCTTGCTGCTTAACACTCCCGTGTCTTGGTGCAACGTCACCATTGATGGGGACATGGTAAAAAAACTGCTGTCAGGCGCGCAGCGTTCTGATGAAGAAGTGCGCATGATTGAACGTGCGCTGCGACTTGGCGCGACTACACAAATGTTGCAACAGTTCTTTGGGCTGTCTCCGCAGGATGTGGCACTTCAACGCCTCATGATCGGCGTGACGGCACGTCGTGGCCGGTGGAGGGAATTCAGTGAGGAGATGGACGCTCAGCTTTGGTACCGATGGACGCACCTTATGCAAGAGCATCAGGTTGAGCTAGGGGACAGTCTGGCGTTGCTGGATATCGCCATGCTGGTCGCCGAGGAACTCAATGCTCCACAGGATACTAGTCCAGATGAAACCCACGAAAACCTCAGCCTGGCCATCATCTGGCATCGCATCCAGTCATGGATAAAGGAAGGGCTATACCCTCCTGCAAACCCTGGTCTCCCGCGGAGGCTTCAGCTTGTGTCTTCTCAACGACTTGCACAGCCTGCAGCGAGATCGGTGGAAGGTGACTCTGTATTATGAGGTTGTCTCGGCTCCCCTTGTCGACGCTTTTAGACTCGGCCTCGGGTCACCTTGAAGCTCACTTGCTTCAGAAAAAAGAGTCGGCGCCTCCGGGGATTGAAGGGGCTCCCCCCTACTCCGGAATAATTTTCAGCGGGAACCCACACGAGACGGTACCTCGCCGATTGCTTTTGGATGATCGCTTAACCCCGCTTGAAAGAAACACCTGGCAGGTATTTCGCCTACTGATCAATGACGACGGCCTTACGGCGTTCCCTACCTATGACCAGCTGCGGCCATATTTGGGTATGCAACCCGGTAGGCCGGCATCACGTGAAACTGTATCAAAAGCATTAGTGACCCTACGGCTAACCCGTTGGCTTAGCCTGGGGCGACGGGTGCGCAATGACCTGAGCGGACAAGTGCAAGGCAATGTCTACCTGCTTCATGACGAACCGGTCACACCGGCCGAAGCTCTAGAGTTCGACAAGGACTACTTGCAGCTACTCGCGCAGTCAATGCAGCACCAGACCAAGGTGATTCGCGAAGTAGCGGAAATTGCCTGGAAGGAATTTGCAGCTGATCCTGACGTTGGCCAACGCTTACCTAGCCGGCTGGACATCATCGAATCCCGAATGAATAGCCAGGCCTGGACCAAAGCGCAGGCTCCAGTCGTTATCAAAGCGGCTGAGTTCGGAATCCGAACTCAGCAAAATATAGCTCTATCTCCACTGAGTTCGGATACCGAACTCAGTAAAAAAGACCAAGAGCGAATCGCTTTGAAGCAGAGTTCGGATGCCGAACTCAGCCGTAAATCCCTGAGTTCGGACTTAGTTCGGCATCCGAACTCATATAGTACGTATACAGATACACACAAAGATGTTTGTAAAAGCTCTGTACATGTACCGCCCACACCAAACGACATGGCTGCCGATTTACTCGGTGCACTGCATCGTCTACCGGTCGAACAAAAACAGAACGCGGTCATGGCGCTGCAAAAGGTTCCAGCAGAGTTGAAACCGGCGCTCATCAAACAATGGGTCCACCGCTGTGACTCGGGAGGTGTCCGTAACCCGCTGGGTTACTTGATGACACTCGTCGGAATGGCCGTTCGCGGCGATTTCAACAGTCAATGGAACCCTGACGACAAGGCAAAAGCGAGCCACGAGCGTCAAGACGCTTCAACCCCGCCAGAGGGCACAGAGCAGCCGACGAAGACGGTAACTCAACCCCCCCGTAGCCCTGAGTCGATACAAACCGCAAAACACACACTCAGCGGAATGTTGCATCTGCTGAAGCCTAATCGGGGTACACATCCGTGATGTTAGGCGGAAAACGAGTTCATCGAGGTAACGCGGCCAACAGCACACCGGCCATGGCCGGAATCTGGACCGACGACACAGCAAGTGTTGTGGCCCACAACACCTTGTCAGGATCCGGCATCGATGGTGGCAGCCATGCAAGTGGTGCGGCCCGCACCACCTCGGCAGGGTCCGGCATCGATGGTGGCAACCATGCAAGTGGTGCGGCCCGCACCACCTCAGCAGGATCCGATACTGGTGCCGGCAGCAATACAGATGATGCGGCCCACACCACCCCGGCAGAATCCGGCATCGATGGTGGCAACCATGCAAGTGGTGCGGCCCGCACCACCTCAGCAGGATCCGATACCGGTGCCGGCAGCAATTCAGATGATGCGGCCCACACCACTCCGGCAGAATCCGGCATCGATGGTGGCCGACACGCAAGTGGTGCGGCCCGCACCACCTCAGCAGGATCCGATACCGGTGCCGGCAGCAATAAAGATGATGCGGCCCACATCACCCCGGCAGAATCCGGCATCGATGGTCGCATCCATGTAAGTGGTGCGGGCCGCACCACCTTCGCAGAATCCGGCATCGGTGGTGGCAGCCATGTAAGTGTTGCGGCCCGCAACACCCCCACAGGATCCGGCATCAGTGGAGGTCATCAGCTCACTTGCGAGTTACATCTCTTCCTATATATAGAAGCATCAACAAATCCCCTTCCATCGGGCTACGCATTTAATGCTGCGTCTCCTATAGCCAAATTGCAGCATGGGTACGTCAATCCTCTTCCCAAGGAAACACTGCACCATGGCTGATAACTTCCGGCTCAACATCGGTTCACTGCGCAGCGATGTGAAGCTCACCCTTCACACTCACCACGCCGCTCGTATATGGATGGGGCGCCCTAAAAATGACCTCAAAGCCGGCATCATCGGTCTGTCAGGGTTCTGCACTGTCGTCAATCGGATGTCTCGTGGCGCCCAACAGGATGATCCCTACTCTGACTGGTGGATGATCCTCCTCGAAGAGAAGATCAACGATTCCAAGGAAGCGTTAAAGACCATCGAAGATCGCCTCGACAAAGCCATGGCCTCCCTTCCGCCGGCCATCAGCATTAGCGAAAACCTGTCGATCCAGCCTGTCAGCCTCCCGCTGTACATCTCCAATCCCCTCGGATTTCAGGCCGTGTACCTGCTGACGAACTACGACGAAATTGTCAGACGCATTTTGCTGGCCCAGCACGTTGGCCTTGTTGGCCGGCACGATATGGAAACCTGGATTGATGAAGGCGCAGCGGTACTGCGGAGACTGTTTGGCCTGGCCCAGATCTATAAATACTCAGGCGCTGCTCGCGACGACTTTGCAGCAAACAATGCCAAAGCTGAAGCAGCCCGCAAAATGTACGAGCGCTACGGTGAGCTGCCACAGGACATCTTGGAAGGCACCCGCCGTTCGAATTTCGCTCCACCGATCATCCGCGGTCAGAAGCAAACCGAGACGGATGATCATCTCGATGACTCCGTTGAGGGTTAAAGAGCATGGGCCAAATTCCCTCCAATCATGGGTCGCTGCAACAGACCGCCTTTCGGCCGCTGCAACAGGAAGCCTTTCAGCGACTGCAACAGGCAGCCTCACTAAAAGGCCTTTTAAAGCCTTTTAAAGGTAAGGGGGAGCTGACCCAATTTGCCGATCTTTGCCGAGCTCAAGAATCGGACTTAAAAGCTCTTGCCCAGGAAGTGCTGAGCCAGGCCCGCCGATATCCATTCACCCTTGTTCCAGTGCGGTTGACTGAACAGAACACCCAAGCTGGTACCCAGTTTTTGAGATGGCAGCAGGTGACAGATCGGCGTATGGGCGTAGGGGTTTGGGTAGAAATGATGGGTTCACCCAGAACACCGGAATCCATGCTGCAGGATCTTTACGCGATGGAGCTGCAGCGCATCACTTTGAACATGCAGATGAGTTTGCTGCACTCGATCACCAAACAGGCCGCCGAGTGCGCAGAAAAAATGGGCCAGGCAGAGGCCGTGTATGCCGCTCGCCTGCAGCAGCCTACCACCTCAACGCAACACCAATAACCTCGGAGACTACTCATGGGCACGTCCGTACAAGGCTGGGAAGGCAATATCGGCTCCGCACCGGAATTCAAAGAGTTCCCCAACGGCAACAAGGATCCGCGTCGGCTCGTGCGGATCAACGTCTACTTCGACAATTCGATTCCAGACGGTAAAGGTGGCTACGAGGACCGTGGCGGGTTCTGGGCAAACGTGGAGTGGTGGCACAAAGACGCGGAGCATTATTCACAGCTGTTGCAGAAAGGCATGCGCGTGATGGTTTCCGGTCGCGCTGTTATGGATCGCTGGAAAAATGACGAGGGTGAGTTCGAAGCTTTGAAAATTCAGGCCAGCCGAGTCGGTATGCTTCCGCACCGCGTCACCATGGTGAATCTGGCGCCCTCACAAGGCCAGAACTCGCAGCAATCAAGCCGCCCTCAAGCGGCTCCGCAACCATCCCCAGGTTCGGATGGCTATCCAGACCCTGACGAACCGTTCTGACAGGGGCCTTAATTTTCGGCCCATACGTGAAGTTGTTGGCGTTGGGGAAGCCGGTTCATCGTCTTCCCCAACCTCGTTCTGGAATCCCTCAAAGTCGGAGTCGCAGATGGATGAAATTGAGACGGATACAGCCGGCTACGTTGTAGTTGTCGCGGAGCACCCAGTCATTGGCCGTGTCTTCTGGGCTTACTTCGATGAAAGCAATGTCAACGCACCCGATTACTTCGGATTCACCTTGAGTATTCAAAGCGCATCATGGATTCCCATAGGGTGGAGGAACGACCGGAACCTATCAGGTGGCGGTGGGAGCAGGGGTTTAGCTGCTTGGCAGGCTCACATTTTTCTCCACACTATTTTCGATGAGCATCGTCTGGGCAGTGAGTACAGAGCGGACTTTGACGCCGCAGGTAAATTGACGGATCGACTGCTCGGAGGACTTGAGCAGTTACGGTTGCAAAGCAAACAATCCACGCAGGATTTTATCCGTTGGATTTGGGCAACTGAATGGTCGGATGTACCAACGGCGTTTTTTGCTGACGAATAGCATCAATTTGACATCGGCAAAAAATCGCGCCATTCGTGTCACTTCTGGTGGTGATAACCTACAACTCGGCAACTGGTAGCGTGATGATTAACGCTTTTTCAGATGCCAAAAAAACGCCCATCCACGATGCTACTGTTTGATTGATCTGTTCTTCGAGGAGCGCAGCCAATGATCCAACCATCAACGCCTTTAACATCGGTGGATAGGCGTCAATTCAATAACCCCCACGCGGCCGTGCAAACTGCCGGTACTACAGCCGCCCGAAAAGGGCTTCCGGTGTACAGCTGCCCATACCACCATCCTGCAATGCGTGCGTCATGGCTGAAAGGGTTTGCCCAGGAACAGCAAATGGGCCTTCATTTCTAGTTGTAGCGCCTATCCATGGAGCTTGCAGAAGCGGGAACGATACTTCCCCCTCAACCCCAGCGTTCGGCAGATTGACGCAGAGGCGCGAATGATCGATAATTGGCACCAATAGCGCCCGATCCTCTGGGGCTGGCTTGTCCAGCTCTATGTTTGGGCCTTCTTATTTATGGAACATGGAAGTTGCAACAGCTAGCGCCCCCCAAGCCATTCCGGACCTATACCGACCTAGTTGCCTTGCTGGCTGGACGAGGGATGGGCATTGCAGATCCATTACGAGCAGAACGTAAACTCGCCCAGGTAGGCTACTACCGCCTCAGTGGTTACTGGTTCCCTGCTCGTGAGTTCGTTCGGGATCAGAATCAAAATGTTGTGCTTTGCCGCGCAACAAAAAAACCTCTTCGACAAGATACCTTCCTGCCAAATTCATCATTCGATGACGCTTTCAGTCTCTATCTGTTCGATAAAAAACTTCGTCAACTGATGCTCGATGCGATTGAGCGAATTGAAATCCATGTAAGGACCGTAACCGCCCATGAGGTTGGTTATCACGGTCCAATGGCATACACAGATCCAAACTTCATAAATCCCAAGCAGACCCAGAACTGGACTGACCGTCGAAAAAAGCAGCGTAATACCTGGCTGGAATGGCTTGATCGTCAAAACGGCTTAGTGGCCAGAAGCCAGGAAGACTGCATCGAATGGCATAGGCAAAACCATAAGGCCATTCCGTTCTGGGTAGCAGTTGAAGCCTGGGATTTCGGCACGCTCTCCAAGTATTTCGAAATACTTAAAGGCAACCATCAGAATCGGATAGCACAGCGTCTCGGCGTTTCAAACTCTAGGACGCTCAAACACTGGCTCCAAGAAATAAACACACTGCGCAATCGCAGCGCTCATCACACTCGCATCTGGAACCAAGTATCAGCGAACGCTGTTCCCGACCTTCCGGCCGAGCAGTATTTTCAAACGTTGAATCTGGACCGTAACGCGCTAACGCGTCTTTATGGGCAGATTTCCATCATATGGTTTCTTGTGCAACGGATTGGTCCAAGTTCTGACTGGATCCGTCACGTCGCAGACGTCATCGACTCCAAGCCTGACCTTCCCGGCTGCTCCTTTGCGTCCCTCGGACTGCCTACGGAAGCTGGATTTCCACGGCACTTGTTTGGCATCTGATACACAGACTCCATCCACCCAGTGCTGTCTCAGGTAATCAGAATAAAGGGCTTTGCCCAGCAACAGTAACTGTCGTTGGATCTCTAACAGGAGACGCCCAGTTATTGGGCATCTCTCTAAGTGTTGATCATTCGTACTCCAGCGAATCCTCATCATCGTCAATCTCGACGGTAAAAGAAAAATTAGCCTTGATGGTTCCCGGAGTCACATCTGAGCCGTCAATTTCTACGCCACCAGTGCTGAAAAATTTCTCAGTGTAATAAATAACCCAAGTGAAAGTTTTGCCTGATGTCTCAGCTGTGAATGACGCAGTACACTCAACATCATCTTCGCTAAAACGCTGAGGGCGCACCACAGCGAAAGGACCCTGTTTCAAACTCGACGCCTGAATTGTGTAATCTTGCCCTTCGAAAGCGACCACTGCTGTTCCCGTTGCCTGAATCATATAAGCCATATTTGCCTTCCTTGCATTCTGTCGGTAAGGGTGGAGATTCTACGAACCAGAATGGCATATAGCTACTATTCTGCGCAGATATTTCAGATTCCATTGCATCGATCAGGCAGTACTGGTGACTATTCATAAATCACCTTCACTCTCAGCCTACATTTCTCATTGATGCTCTTCCCGCAGAACCGCGACAGTCCCTCTCTGCATACACGAGAGGGTGCAACCCATGAAGCTGCTGATCATCGAGGCACCTGGTAAGCTGAAAAAGCTCCAGCCAATGATGAAGAAGCTACGCCCAGGCGAAGACTGGCAGGTGGTTGCCAGTGGTGGGCACATCCGCGACCTGCCGGCCAAAGGTCAGGACGACAGCATGATCACCACCGGAGTACGTAAAAACTACACACCGGTGTATGAGATCCTGGATAAGAGCGCCAGGGCCGTCAAAACCATCAAAGCCGCAGCGAAACAGGCCAGTGAAATTTACCTCGCTACCGACCCTGATCGCGAAGGTGAAAGCATCAGCTGGCACATCCAGCAGGTACTGGCGGTCAAAAACTACAAACGCATTACTTTCAACGAGATCACTCTCAAGCGCGTTGAAGAGGCACTAGCCAATCCAAGACAAATCGATCTCAACAGGGTTGCCTCACAGGAATGCAGGCGTGTGCTTGACCGCTTGGTGGGTTACCTGGTGACCCAAGAGTTGCGGCGCCTGATGGGCAAACCTACTTCCGCTGGCCGCGTTCAATCGCCCGCCGTGTTTCTTGTGGTCTTGCGCGAACGCGAGGTCCGCAACTTTCAGGTGATCAATCACTTTGGCGTGCGTCTGTTCTTTGCCGATGTAAGTCGGGGCACCACTTGGTATGCCGAGTGGCAACCGGTACCGGATTTCGCAAGCAAGGACTTCCCCTATGTTCAGGATAGCAACCTGGCTCAGCACGTCGCCGGCACTCGAAATGTGGTCGTGGAGTCCTGCGAGGATCGCAAGGCCGAGCGTCATCCTCCTGCACCATTTATCTCATCCACTCTTCAACAGGCCGCCAGCAACGCGTTGAAATGGGATCCGGACAAAACCATGCAGGTGGCCCAGCGCTTGTACGAGCAAGGCGTAATCACTTATCACCGGACGGACAACCCCAATGTTCCGGATGAAGCCATGGACGATATTCGAACGGTTGCTAAAGCCCTCGGGATGACGGCCGTCGACGAACGGAGGACGTTTAAGTCCGCGGAAGGCGCGCAGGAAGGCCACCCTGCCATCACACCAACATATTGGTCCGAAAGATCCGCCAGTGAAAACGATGACGAACTGGCCCTGTACAAGTTGATCTGGGTTCGGGCATTGGCCAGCCAGCTCGAAGCCGCCATCTACGACGTGCGCACTGCTAAGCTGCTCGCCGTTGGTCCTGGCGGTAAAGCGCTGCGCTTCACTGCATCGGGCAAAACACTCTGCCACCAGGGATGGCTGAAGGTGCTCAAGGGCGATGATACGGATGAGGAGGAAGACGCAGAAGCAAACAACCCCGTGCCAGCGCTCACTCCAAAACAGATTCTGTCAGTCCACAGCGGCGAACTGCTCAAGAAGAAAACCCAACCACCTTCACGCTACACCAAGGCCAGCCTGATCAAGGAAATGGAACGGCGCGGTATCGGTCGTCCCAGTACATTCGCCTCGATCTTGAAGAACATCACCAACAAAGGCCTGATCGAGGAAAAGAGCCGCAAGCTGGTACCGGCGCCGCTAGGAGAGGAAACTATCGCGAAGCTGGAAGGGTTCTTCAGTTTCGTGGAGCTGGATTTTACGCGGGAGCTGGAGCGCGACCTGGACAAAATCGCCCAGGGCCAAGACACCTACGGCGCCGTCGTTGCACGTCTGCATAAGCGACTGGAAGAGGAACTGTCTCAGCAACGTGGAATGCCGAGTGTGGCGATGACCTCCGCGCCACGCGCAGCTGCATCTGGTGGTGCTTTCAACTGTCCGAAATGCAATCAGCCCCTCGCAAGGCGGCAGAAGAAAGGAGACGGTGGATATGACTTTTGGGGGTGCACGGGCTTCAAATCGAATGGTTGCAAGGTGAGTTTTCCAAACTTGAATGGCAAACCCGATCTCAATAAACCCAGAGGGGGTTGACCTCTGCCATTGTCGATACAAATCACCGTCAACGCCGTTACGCATTAACCCTGGAAGCCGACCGCGCCTATACCTGACATTCCTCTGCGAAATTGCAGAGGAGGTCATGGGTGAGCGAACAGAAGAGACAATCGGTGTTGGGACTGCGCCTCTTAGCGCCGAAGCTGGAGAAGTTCTCTGACCGACAAATTGAAGTCGCCCAGACCTGGGCTTTGCATTTTAGCGTACCGCCCTCCCGACTGACCTCATTCATCGAGACCTATCTGAGTTCAAACGTCCACACTCGGTGCTGGTGCGTCACCCTGCCCTCAACAAGTGATCAAATACGGCCAGTCTTGGCTAGAATCGGCGATCACCTCCAGTACTTCGATGGTCATCAGGTTAAGGCCTGCAAAATCACCAGCAAGGACCGCGTCCACAAGAAAAAACCCACCGCACTGGTGGCCCAGCAGCTACTGCTCAGGTTTGAAAAACGCTGGTATGCAGACGTCCTCCTGACCTCTTTCTGCAAGTCGGCTGGAGAGAGGGCGAAAGCCCTGTCGATTGAAGATCTCGGAAGCTTCAATCGCAGAGGCTCCGATTCAATGGTGGGCAACAATCGGTACTTCAATCCCCGAAACCGGTTTTACCTGAAGCAGATTGGCAGCACGCTGAAGCAGTTTTGCCAGTGCCTGGATCAGGAACTACTGTTCGCCGTTCGTTCAGTGCAATGCCCCTCCCCAAAGCTCTATAACTGGCTGGCTCAAGGCGACCGGATACGCCGAATGCAGGCGCTTAAAGCTCAACCGGTGCTGGTCCCCCTCTTATTGTTGGTAAATCAGTGGCCGTGGCCGTGGGATGGTCAGCAACAGGTTTTCCTAGACAGTCCCTGGGAACAACTCCAAGAGTTTAGACCCACCTGGTGCGACGACACCTACTTGGTGGAATCCAGAGAGTGCCTGGTAGGCCGCATCGCGGACGCTGGCCTCCCACTTATCGACATCTTGGCATGGCTCTTACAAGCGCCAAGAACATCAGTTCGGTACTTGGGCCAACAACGCGTTTTTGATACCGGCAGCGCATTGACGCGAATAAGCCGAGAAGGTCCGGAGACCCCGTGGCATCGATTGCTGCTTGGAGCCTCAATGGGCAACCGCCGCCCCTCGACTAAGACGCACTGGAAGACTTTTTTTGCATTGCTGGATAAGATTCCCTATCAACTTTTGGAACATACAAAAGACTGGGGCAGGTTGTTCTCAGGATGCCCGATAGAGTGGTCCAACCCTGATTGGCCTCAAATTGCTGATCAGCTGCAAGATCTGAATGATGTTTTTAATAGCATTGATGAAAGCCATGGTCCCGATGCCCGTGAAGCACTGCAAAAACTCAAAAGCTTCATTGCTACTGCAACTTATCACCAGATCGCCAGCTTGGTAGATGGCTTTCACCTGGCATTGATAGACATACGTGAAGCTCTTGATGCCGCTGATCCGCAAACAAAAACAGACTCTTTAACTCCGTGGAGACCGCTGCTTAGTTCAAACGACACACCACTCGTAAGCCCGAATGGGCTGCAAATTGTCGAGCTGAAATGCCCAGCGGACCTTGATGCAGAACATCGAGCGCTGGGCCATTGCATTGATGGTTACGACTACAGCGCTTATCGGGGCAACTGTCGTCTTTTTTCAGTACGCGAAAACGGGCAATCATTGGCCTCTGCCGAAATCCAAATGGATGAGAGTGCCTGGGGCGAGACACCGGCAAAATTGACTCCTAAACACCTGGTCACGATACAACTGAGGGGGCTCCGCAATCTCACACCTAAATCGGGCTCAAGGGTTGACCGGGCTTACCAGTGGTTTTGGGCAAAGATCAAATCGGGTGAACTCGCCATCAATCTGGAATGGCCCGACCAAACCCTATCCATGTCTCGCTATACAAATCGAAACCGGAAACAACTGCACGCTCAAGGGTGCGCAGAATGGATCAACCTGCGCCTGAGCAGAACATGAGCCGTCCGCGTCTCATAAACGGCCGGCAGGAACTGGTCGAAAAGGTGACCTTCGACGGCTATGACTTCGGGATCCTGCTGCAGTACGTCGAGGGGGCCAACCGCCTGTTTCTTGAGCGTGATGGTTTCTACATCCGTCGTGCGGAGCATCCACATCATCGATATTGGCGATTGCCGAAAGGCAAGTTATTGGACGACCTGAATATGCTCTTTCACCGCCTGATGGAGTTGACCGAAAGCCGTTTCAACGAGAGCTGGCAGACCTTCTCCGCAAAATTTGCAGACGCGCAACAATCACCAGACCAGCAAGCATTCACCTGGGGTTTAACTTTCAGAATTGCTCCACTGGCTCAGGGGGGCATTCTGTTGTCTGGCGACTATCACCCTGGAGCCGTTGCTGTATCTCGCCGTATGCACGGCGTGTTCCTTGGCCAGTCCAAGTCTTGGCGCATTGATTCGACCGCCGAACTGGTGCGCTCAAACCTCATACTTGAGCTGGGGCTTTCTGAAGATCAGTTCGAGATCCTCGACACCGTGCAGGAGCTGCTGACCGACGGATCTATTGTTCCCGCAGATGAAGTAACTCGCATCAGCCTCGGAGGTCCGCCCCAAGAGCGCGCGGCTCCGTCTGGTAACGAAGATGTTTCAACCGACGTTTACCTTGCCGCTGTGCCATCCATCGAGCGGACCGAGTTCACCACTGAACAAATCGATCTGGCCCTGGCGAGTTATTCATTGCTCAGCCATCAACCAGCGGGCATCCGGCATTTGCTGCAACGGACCAGTGCATTGCTCGCCGATGATATGGGCCTTGGAAAAACACGTCAGGCCATCATCGCTGCCGCTATTCGAGCGGGAGACCGCCCCATCCTTGTCATCACTTTGTCGACTCTGATTATCAACTGGCAACGTGAAATCCAGATGGTGTATCCCGAAGCCAGAATAGGTCAGCAGGTGTTTGATCCGTCGTTGCAGTGGACCATCGTCAACTACGAGCGCTTGGGCGACTATGTCCTGCAGGCCGGCCATTTTGAAGTGATGATCATCGATGAGGCTCACCGTCTGAAAGAGCCCACCGCAGCATGGACGCGCCATGGCTTCGACATTGCAGCCAAGGTTGCCAATCGTTATTTGTTGACCGGTACACCCGTCCTGAATCGAGAGTCAGAACTTCACACGCTATTGCGGCTTTCCGGCCATCCCGTTGGAAAGCTGTCACTCAAGGAGTTCTGCGAACAGTTCGCCGGCAGCCCGGAATTTCGCAAGAATCTTCGAGATGCGATTGGCGACTGGATGCTTCGTCGACGTAAAGACGTGCTCACAGATCTCAAGGGCAAGCAGCGTCAGACTTTGCCGGTAGAGCTTTCAGTCGAGGAACGTCGTGAATACGACCGGATACGCCTTGAAGACTGAATCGCCCCGGATTCTTTAGACACCTTGCAAGCTCATTGCGTAACGCTTTTCAAACTCTACCGGTGACAGCTGATTGTTGAAACCATGGCGGCGTTTTACGTTGTAGAACATCTCGATGTAATCGAACACATCACTCCGAGCATCTTCCCGCGTGGTGTAGATTTTTCGCTTGATCCGTTCCCGTTTCAGAAGCTGGAAAAAGCTCTCGGCCACGGCATTGTCATGACAGTTGCCTCGGCGACTCATGCTGGCAACCAAATTGTTTGCCTTCAAAAAGCAGCGCCAATCGGAGCTGCTGTACTGGCTGCCCTGGTCGGAGTGAACCATCACCTCCTGTTTCGGTTTTCGCCTCCAAACCGCCATCAATAACGCATCAATTGCCAAATCACTGGTCATCTGCGACTTCATTGACCAGCCAACGACCTGACGGGAAAACAGATCCAGCACCACCGCCAAATACAGCCAGCCTTCATACGTGCGAATGTAGGTGATGTCGGTGACCCAAACTTTGTTGGGTTCTACGACATCGAACTGGCGCTTCAGCAAATT
Source organism: Pseudomonas fluorescens (assembly GCF_900215245.1). GTDB lineage: Bacteria > Pseudomonadota > Gammaproteobacteria > Pseudomonadales > Pseudomonadaceae > Aquipseudomonas > Aquipseudomonas fluorescens. The sequence continues at coordinate 3,209,128 of NZ_LT907842.1, read as the reverse complement.
GGGTGAGGCGACCGCTGGCTTACCGCCGTACTTGCCAGGGCGGCGTCGATACCCTGTCTGAGAGCGCAGACCTTCAAGACGCATCAGCCTCGCCACACGATGGCGACCACAATCCTCACCGACCTCGCGCAGATCGTCATAAATTTTGCGATAGCCATAAACACCGCCGCTCTCCAGCCATGAATGCTTGATCAAACCCAGTAATCGTTGGTCGTCTTTAGCGCGTGCAGATTGCGGCTCAGACAACCAAGCGTAATAACCACTGGGATGGACTTTCAGCGTCAGGCAAAGCCGCCGAATGGAATAGTCGCCCGCTCGCTGCTTGATAAAGGCGTACTTCAACCGCACTCCTTGGCAAAGTACGCGGCGGCCTTTTTTAAGATGTCTCGCTCTTCGGTGACCCGCTTGAGTTCCGCTCGCAGACGCCGCAGTTCAGCGTGCTGATCATCGTCTTGCTGCCGTTCTGCCTGAGGTTTGCTGTAGCGCTTTATCCAGGCATAGAGGCTATGCGACGACACGCCAAGACGCGCCGCCACATCAGCGACAGGCAGCTTCTTTTCGGTCACTTGATTGACCGCTTGGATTTTGAATTCTTCGGGATAACGTGGGTTGCTCATGGCACCTCCTGATTGGCCTCAGTTTAAGGCATGGAGGTGTCTACGAAACCCGGGGCGATTCAATAAATTGGCTAACAAGGGCGAGATCACACCCCCTTGAGGTGTCCCTCGTCCCCGTTCCTGAAGCAACTCCATCTCACTCTGCATCGGCGCTTGCAGCCAGCGTCGACAGTACAAGATCACCCATTTCGGCATCTGGTGATGTTCCAGAGCCTTGATGATCAGGTCGTGCCCAACGTGGTCGAAGAACGCGCTGATATCCACTTCCAGTACCCAGTTCTTACGACGGCACCGAATGGAACATTGACGCAAAGCATCGTGGGCCGATCTTCCGGGCCTGTACCCATACGAGTCAGGATGGAAAATCGGATCGATCACAGCCTCCACATATCTTTTCACTGCGCCTTGGGCTACCCGATCAGAGACCGTTGGGATGCCAAGGATGCGCTCCTTGCCATTGTCTTTCGGAATGCGCTTTTCCCGTACAGGTGGCGGGAAATACGACCCTGAGCACAACCGGTTCCAGATGCGGTAGAGGTTATGATCGCGCTGCCGATCAAAGTCCGTGAGCGTCTGACCATCACAGCCCGGCGCGCCACGGTTGCGGCGTACATCCTGATACGCCATCCACACCAGCGACTTCGGTACCTCGAATGCTTTTCGCTGCACTAAAACGTCATCCTCGTTTAAGTTGTGTCCCGCACAACGAAAGTGATCCCCACCCCTTCGCTCCAGCCCCATTACAGGTCTTTCATCACTACTACGGGTGAGTCCGTCCCTATCCCCACGATACGTGCCGAGGATAGGTTCTCACGTTCCCCAAAATGGCCTGACTCAGGTTCTTGCTGCCTTAACAACGGGTGCCGTGCAGTCGGTAGACAGGTGTCCTCTGCACTTCTCGGGGCCCGGATATACAAGCCCGTTTTGACACCAGTGGAGATTTCGTCGCTTCATCAGTCAGTTCACTTTCGTTCAACTACCTGAGCCTTACGTGACAGTAGTTACTCTGCCTTTTCCCGAATCGCTCACCACCAACATGCTGAACATGTTCGCAGCATCGGGTCGTTTGATCAGTACGCCTGCACGCCCTGACCGGAGGGCCTACCTCCATCCATCTTAGAACATGGAGTGTCATGCCGCCGTTTTCATCTCGTCGTCATGACGACTCCTTCGTGACACACAGAGCCAATTCTTGCGTCCAAGAGCCCGTGGCCGGATCTGTTGCTCTATGTGGTTGTTATCGATAGGCACGGCGCCGTCATCCAGATAATGTGACAACGCCGTCCACCGCTTGAGGCTGTAATCCAGAGCTTTGGCGATGGCCACGCCATCGTGCACCAACTCGCGCTGGGCAATCATCCAGGTGTGCAGTATATCCATCACAGGGACGGCTATTTCTTGTCTTATTCGTCGCCGTACGTGTGGTTCCAGGTCGCGGATTTCACGTTCGATTTCGTACAGCCACTGGATATAGCGCAGAGCTTGCTCGGCGAGCGTACTTTTGTTCGTGGCGTGAAGGTCCAAGAACTTGCGCCGCGGACGGGCCATGCAGCCGATTTCGGTGACACCAAGTGCAAAACTGGCCTTGTAACCACCAAAATCGTCGCACACCAGCTTGCCTTTCCAGTCTTGCACGAAGTTGCGTGCATGTTCGCCTGAGCGGCTGGGCTGAAGTCGTACACCAATGCGCGGATATCGGCAGACGCGGTGGTTGAATAGGCCCAGACGTAGGACCGATGGGTTTTCTTCGCGCAAGGCATGAGCACCCGTACCGGCGTCTCATCGGCTTGCACCACGTTGTGTACAAGCAACACTTCGCGCAGTGCATCAACCAGCGGTTGCGGTTGCACACCGCAGATGCAGACCCACTGCGCCAAGGTCGAGCACGGGATGGCGAGGCCGGCCCGCCCAAAGATCTTTTCCTGACGGTACAGCGGAAAATGATCACCGTATTTGGCGATGATCACTTGGGCCAGCAGACCTGCCGTAGGGATGCTCTTGTCGATGACCTGCGCAGGTACCAGTGCCTGGATCAGAGTCTCGCAGTCATCACAGACCCACTTGCCACGGATGTGTTGTTCAACCGTGAACACGCCGGGCGTGTAGTCAAGTTTCTCGCTGACATCCTCACCTATACGCTTGAGGGCGCAGCCGCATTTGCAGTGAGTGTTGTCCGGTTCGTGATGGATTTGCGTGCGTGGAAACTCGGGCGGCAAGGCGGTGCGTTTAGGTTTTTGCTGAGCCCCAGTCGAAGCTGGAGAGGGTTGCAACGCCTCGAGCTCAGCTTCGGTGGCCGCGATATCAGCGTCGATCAGGTCATCAAGCAAGCTGGCTTGATACGGGCTTAGCTGCTAACTGCGCTTGGCAAACTTGAAGCGCTTGAGCTGTGCGATCTCATGGGTCAGTTTGTCGTTGACCGTTTTATAGTGATGAATCTGCCTGTCCATGACTCGACTTTTTGATCGAGAGTCTCGACACGCTGCATCAGCTGCGCTGCGATAGCGCGCAGTTTTTCAGGGTTTAATTGGTAGAATCAGGAAGCGAAGTCATGCCGCAGATTTTGCCAGAGCAGGCTAATACCGGCGATGGGCTCATTGGACAATTGCACGGCGACGCTGGTCATGGCAGTGATTACATCAAGGTGATCGCACTGTTTTGCCCAACTCTATGCCAAGGTAAACCCAGCACCAGGGCATGCAGTTGTTCGGCACCCAATTCAATCTGTGAGCCGTGCCGAGATCCCTGCCAGAAAAACTTGCCTTGATGCAGTCGGCGCGCCGCCAGCCAGATACCGAAGCCGTCATGCACCAGCACTTTCATGCGATTGGCGCGGTGATTGGCGAACAGATAAGCACAGTGCCGCTGCGCCGCACCGAAAACCGCAATCACCCTGGCCAATGCCGTCTCGGTACCGGCGCGCATGTCCATCGGCTCGGTGGCGAACCGGATGGCGTCGATGCGGATCATCGTAAAAGGTCTCGAAGAAAGGTCGCGCAGACGGCAGCATTTTCAGTGGGCCAGTTCACTTTGACGGTGCCGCGCGGGTGCTGTATCTGAACGCAGATATTCGATGATACTGAGTGCAAGCTTGTCCCGGCCAGCGGCACGGGTAACGGAACAAATGCAGGTTGCAGCACTGTGCTTTTCTGCGATTGCAGCCGAATCCATTTGTGGACGAGGTTTGCGTTGAGGTTATGGCTGATTGCGACGCTGGCAATCGAAACACCGGGCTGTGCACAATCTTGAATGACCTGGGCCTTGAAGGATTTGGAACAGGAACGGCGTGTTGGCTGCATGAAATACCCGCTTAAAAGGCTAGAACTGGTGCCCACTTAAATCTAAGTGCACACCATGTCTTGGCTTTGCGGGGCTGGGTAGATGACTTGGCCGGACGCAAACCGTCAAACAGCGCCATAATGAGGATTTCTTAGAGAACAGGGGCAGTCGCAATTTGTACCTTGACGCGTGTGTATTGGCATGGAGGGGCTCCCATTCAGAGGAAAGAAGCCGTGGGGAATTTCGGGATCGGTGCCGAGTCACATCCGAGCGCGGTGGTCGCCCCGGAAAAGCTCAACTTCGATCCAGTGGTGGGAGAAGCGGCACTGCCAGCAAGGAGGCGGTGGCCAAGCCAGCCTGCCTCCATACGGCTAATTTGGGGCTGGGCAGCCTGAGCTTTGTCTGGCGTCGCAGTTCGCTCAAAAGAAAAGTGATTTTATCGCGTAAATAAAGCTTCGATTTGGCGCTTCTGGTTCCACTGGTGTGCTTGCCGCACGGTAGGCTGCCATCAGCTGAACATCGTTGGCAAAAACCCGCTAGACGTACTGGTTTACGTCTGGGTTCAGCCTACGCAGCTGGTACCAATTATGTTTACTGATATACAAAGCAACCGCGGCGTTTCGGGATAGGCCAGCGTGGCAATTGACAGCGATAAATTCCCTCTGGGTAGCAATTTCTCGTATGCGGTCTCGCAGTACGTCTGCCTTGCTGCTCAACAGGTATTCGACGCAACTTCGCTCAAAATAAGGCCCATAGATTTCGATAACTTCCTCGTCAAATCCAGCATCAATGAAGTCGTGGTAACTCAAGCTCTTCCAGCGTGTTTCTTTGATGTTGGCTTGATCTTCAAGTCCTTCAGAGATTGATAGCATATGGAATCGAGGGGCTGGTGTTTATGTTTCAGCATTGCTGCGAGATAAGAAGGTGCAGCTGGGGATGGTTCGCTGCATATGTTTCCATCTTTTTTAGCGGCATAATACTGCGTCAAAGGGGCTTCAATACGCACCAGTGAACTGAGCGGCGATATGCCTGTTCCAGTTCCTCTGCTGCAACCGACGCTTGCTCGAATGAACTCCACACACTATCGGAGCAACGCTCGACGCAATGCTTCTTGTCTCGAAAAATCAGGTCGAAAGTCGGCGCATCATACTGGGCAGAGATATCCCGTACAGAAAAGCGTTCATGCTCGAATTGACGATGTTCGGCAGACGCGGTGCTCATTGACGACACGCTCCTTTCAGCAGCGTCTGAGATGTGGTTTCCGGGAGAACTACCTGCTTCTCCGTCGCGCATTCTCGTGGGGTTCCGCTCGAGTTATAAGTATCACGCTCTAGACGTGAGATGGGAGTTGCGATGGTGCTGCGGCCGATCACTACGCCTAGCTCATTCTTGGGCTGCTGGGACAGATGCTGCAGAACATCCGCGACTGCTAATTCGACCTTGGCCTTAAGCCGGGTAAGAGCCTGTGCTGAGCCATTAACTCCAACGGGCAGGCTGAGGGTGAGTGGGTACCATTGGGTATGGTTAAAGCATACGTTAGCTGATTAGCCAATGAATTTTTTGTTCGAATCCACGGTTGGAAAATTTAAATAAAACACAAAAAACAGAGACTTTTAGAACTACAATAAATAAATTTCCAAAATAAGAGAAACTTATAATTAAGCTAATTAGTTCGGAGTCAAAAACATTAAGACGATTTGATTTTTTTAACCAAATTATTTTTTTAGGCAACCGCGATGAGAAAATTCTCGAATAATAATTGGGTAAACACCTAAGGCGAGGACAAGGGTCGATAATGGTAGCGCCAGTAATATGCCGATTACTCCTAGCCAAGGCGCCAATATCAACAAAAAAGGAATTTGAATGCCCATATTAGCCAGAGTGATAATAGTTGCCTTTTTACTATCACTTACCGCTTGATAGTAAGCTGCTGTTAATACTAAAAAGCCGTCCAGAAAAAGCATGAACAAATGCAAACGAACAGCTTGAGAGGCCATGAGGTCCAAAGTAGGATCGTCGCCGTTAATAAATATTTGTGTAGCTATATGCGGAAACATTAGAAACATGAGAACGAATAAAACGCCTGTACCCAACACTACGCGTAAGGCCAGAACGAATACTTTCCTGACAGCAAACGAGTCCCCAGTGCCATGAAAGTAGCTTACTAGTGGTTGCATCCCACTGGCTAGACCTTCGACGAGCAAGTAGTAAGCCATCATTAAATAACCTGTAATGGCATATGCCGCTACATTCGCTGTACTACCGTAATGCATCAGCGCAGTATTATGAAGGAGTGCGGCAAAGCTAGAATACAGGTACATCAGTAGACTAGAAAAACCGTTAATTAAAATCGACTGACAGGCTAATGGTTTAATTACAAATGTTGCGCGGCATAAGTTTAAAGGTAATGAACTGTAGCGGGTAAACAAAAATACCAAGCCAATAAAAACAGAGATTGATTCGCCCGCGACTGTGGCTATAGCGGCTCCCCTCAGTCCCCAGTGAAACTCTACGATAAACAAATAGTCTAGTAATGTATTGGTAACTGCTCCAATCAGCATCATTGCTGTTGCCAGCATAGGTGCCCCTAAATTCCTGACCAGGATAGGCATAGCAATACTTGCTATCACTAATGGTGACGACCAACCAATTATTTGCAGATAATCACTGCCATGCTGTTGCACGCTCGGGCTTGCGCCCTGGATGGTAAGTAAACTATCCCGCCCAGCGATAATTAATATACCAGCGGCGACACCTAGCAAAACCAAAAGCCAGAATACTTGTCCGAGAAAGGACTCGGCATTTTCATAATTGCCTTCACCCTGAGCAATAGAGCAAAGCGTACCTGCTCCTGCACCTATCATCAGGCCAACACCAGCAATAAATCCGATCCAAGGCCAAGCCATATTGATGGCGGCCAGCCCTTCGACCCCGACGATGTGGCCAATAAAAATCCCATCAATAATTTGATAAAAACCACTGACTAACATCGCCGCAACTGTGGGCGTAGCATAACGCCAATAGGTAGAGGATACATTTTTTGTGTCTATGGCTATTGAACTAACTTTCATCGTGACGGACTGACCTTAGTTGATATAGTTTTTAACTATTAAACCTAACCGAATCATTAACATGACTTTATTTTGCATATTCGAAGCTAGCGATGATAAAGAACATGCGATTTAGCTACTTGAGGCAACAGCAGAGTCTATGACTCTATGTTCTTTAATTAATTACAGAAAACCTTGCTAGAAACATATGATTTAGGTTTTAAAAAACTTGAAAATAAACGAGATGAACACTGCTGCCGAGCTATACTAGATTTTGACAGATTTGAAGACGCGTTCTCCAGAAAGAAGGGGGTAATCAATAGCTAGTATCCGACTAAAGCTCTGGCAAAACTAGGGAGGAGTGAGCTACTTTAAGAGCTCACGGCTTAATTAGGACCTAGCCAATATTGAGCCTTAGCAGGCGCTCAACTGAATTATATATTCGAATACATGCGGGATGGATGTTTGGCATACAAGTCAGCAGAATTTAATTCAAGGAAAAAAAGCCATCCTTTTTTGAATCGTATAGGGTCTATATCAATTAATAGTCTGTCATCTGCTCATTGGTGTACTTTACACAAAGACTTACGAAATGAGTTTGAAACTAGATATCATGCAGGCCCTGGTACTTAATAGAGCTTAGCAGTAGTTGAGTCGCAAACTTCATGCCTTATAAAAGCAATCAGTGAATGGCATTAGCCTGTTAAAAGTTGTAGATGGTTTTATTTATTGTCTGACCTTTTGGCCGGGTTCCGTACTAAATTTGAATCAGTACTGGCCAATCCTAAAACTGACATCACCACTTATGATTTTGGTATCGACAGTCTTAAATTCACGCATCGGGATCCCCGGACTTACTTCAACTTGCAATGTTAGTAATGTGCCCTCAGCAGCGAGCCCACCGCTGAAGGGCACGAACATATTTCCCGGCAATACTACAACGGAAGGGGCTATAAGCTCAGGCACATCACCAACAGTGCGAATCAGAGCTAGATCCACCGCCCGGCCATCAAGAAGGGCATCATAAAGGCGTAAACGCATCTGACCACCGTCTGCAAACTTAAAGTGGCCAGCCTCGCTACCCCCAGATACGGCTAACACCATCTTTGAAGTTGATCGGCAGGTACCGTTCAGAGAAATATGCCGTATGCCGAGTGGGTACAAATTGAGCGTATCCAACGCTGCTAAACTACTTGGATTACGGATATGGCCGAAATCTACGATTGGCTGGTCCACACGCACCTCGCATGACTCCGCGCGTGCATAGTTACAGCCTAATGCAAGCATAGAAAACAGTAGCAATAAATACTTAAATAGAGCTAGGTGCAGCTTAGAGAAATACATAAAAACTCCTGTAACTATAAAAGTCTATCAAATAGGCTTACACGTAGCATCTGCTGACTCAAAATAAACATTGGGATCGGCCTTTTCTGGCAGGGAGTACTCCAATCTACAACGTTTCTCGCCGTCAAAATTTACCACCAAACGCTCCCCGAGCTGGTGACTGTCAAGAAAGATTTTCCCGCTTGTGGCCACGTTCGTGAGAAACTTTTCATCTTCACTGATAACGCTCGACCCAGGTGGTAAAACATTTCCACGGTCATCACGTGCTCGTAGCAACACCCGACGAGTACTGATGATCGAGAAGTCCATTTTGTTTACGGAACCTCTTCCGGCTGTCACGGTTTTTTGACCGTTCTTGATGTCCACATTACGTGGTAATGTATTTGTAGCAATTTCAACTTGAGAAGGATTGAACGCACTAAGTCGCGGTACTACTGCTTGACCCCAGGCGTCAGTCCATACTGCACCGCTTGGCGTGTTTAGCTTAACCCCTGATACGCTTCCAATCTTGGCGACAGCAAAGGTATCTTCGACGCTGTAAGGCGACAACGTCAAACCACCTTCGTGTAACACCATGCCACCGGAGAGTCGCCCATTGTAGCTAGAATTGTCTTCACCATATCTTGCATAGCCAAGGCTCATATTTGTATAACGCGGTAGCAAACCTACGTTGCCTGAAAAGTTACGTTGTCTGTTTTCCGTGTTGCTATCTGCTGCCACTTGGTAGTTGGCAAAAGAACCACTGCTGTCACTAAAGTTGGTGCCAAAGGTGGTTCGGCCATTATTTTTATTTGCATAAGTGCGCAGGCTACGACCAGTACCTAGAGGAACGCTTACGCTGAGGTACATTGCTTTTTCGTTTGATTTGCTTCGCCAGCTAGTCCTGTCAGTTTCGTAGCTGCTGCTAGCACTGTGCATGACGTTGGCATTCAAGTTAAAATATGTAAAGCGCCTGCTCCATGAAGCAGAAAAAGATTGCGTACTACCTCTGGATAGACTGTTTGAGGTTGAATACCCCAGCGCAAATTCGCCCATCCATGAATCTCTCCAACTGAGTGACGTGCCATACTGATCAATACTGGCGCCGCGCATGTAACGAGCATCTCCCAGTTTTGTCGTGTCCAACAGGTCTCTAAAACCCTCGGTACGACGGGTAGCGTTAGCACCAACACTCAGCTCCTTGGTCAATCGGGCGCTTAGAGCGATACCAGCTTTTGCCCCTTTGACGCCCTCATCACCTGCATTAGCAACGGTTGTGCGCACGTTGACTGCTATTGAAGGAGTTATGCTTGAGTCGACAGTAAGTGCTGCGGCCTGATACTGACTCTGACTTAGCAGAACCCCAGACGATATCTTATTTTGTGGGGTTAATAACCAGCCACCGGTACCTGTAACCACCACAGGTGCATGCATCTCAGATTTGTCAAACTGTCGCACTTGACCGACTGCCATAGAGTAACCAGGGGCGGTGTACGAAAATTGAGCCAAGGCTGCTGCGGCTACAGTGAAATTACGTTGCTCTCCATTAGCCTCAATTACACGTACATCCAGATCAGTATTACCGGCGAGTAATTGAATATCTGATAGCCGAAACGGGCCCGCCGGCACTAGCGTCGTATGAATTAAGCTTCCAGCTTGCCGTACCTCTACCTGTGCCTGACTGTATGCAATCCCCTCCACAGTCGCTCCACCGCGGCTTTTAACTTGCAAGGCGTGATCGGGCAGCATTTGGAAACCTGTAATAGCATATCCAGGAAACACCGAGTTGGTAATGTTAATTTCACCTACCTGCAGCATTGATCTATGATTAACAAAAGTTTTCTGGGCAAAAGTATACAAACCCCGCGAACGGCGATCACCATTCTGCTCCGTTAATACTTGTCGGCTGCGCATCAGCCAATCACCTACATTAAACCCAAAAACCGTATTAAGCGTCGTATGACGAGTGGATATCTCGCCAAAGTTGCTTTTTACCACAAAGAGATCATAGTTAACCAATCCTGCAGCACCTCCCTCCTGGAAAACCCCTCGCTCTTCTGTGAGTTGTCGCTGTGCTTCAGTGCTGACCACCAAAGCAACCTCTTCACGGCTTGGCCGCAGTTCTAACTCAGTTTGCGGAAACGACGCTAAGAATGCGTGGCACGTTTCAGGATCTTCCGGTGAAGCGTTTTGTCGTTCATCAGGTACCTTAAGATTGCCTTGGTCCAGCAGCGCTTGGTCAAAACATAATTCCCCATTTGAGTCAAATCGGGCATCCACCGAACCTCGAGAAATACCATTTACCAATAGTGTTATGCGCCTGACGCCCTGCTGGAAACGCGGTTTTTTGTTCAAAAATTCAGCAATTTTCGGATCTAAGCCTCTGCGAGCTAAGCTCTCAGGATTGAAGATTGCATCTGCATCTTGGGAATTATGTGGTTCTTTGTTTTCTTCCGACGCTTTTGCTGATACTGAGACCACAAAGGCAGAAACTATAAATGCACCTAGCGTGCGTATAAACTGTTTAAACTTTCGAGACTGCACATGCCTTGGTGAAGCCATGTTTAGCTCAGTCTTCCAATCGTACTTATTTAAGTTAGAGTTCATAAGTTTTTTAGCAAGCTATCTGCTGAGTTGTCATCAGTAAACTAAAGATGCTTCATAAGAAACGCCCTGGTAACCATAAATGCTAGCAGGATTAAAACGAATTTTTATGTCCGAGCTTACTTGAGTGCCGGAAGGAACTTGGATCTCGTCGACTTGGCCGGGCAGCATATAGGTCCGTGGGAATTCCAAGTCAACATCGATCGGAATCAGCTTAAAGCTTTTGTTAAAGCGCACTACATAAGGACTATCGTTACTCACTCTAATGATTTTATCATTCAACTCCCATTTTAATAGCTTCCAAGGTTGATTGTTAACAGGGAGATTTGCAGGGCTAATAATTATAGGCAAGTTTTGACTTACGGTCATATTGAGTTGATTTTTGCCTTTTTCGCTATTTGGTGGTATGCCCTCGAAAATAACACGCTTTAAACGCTGTGTGAGTAGTGGTCTATCGGATTGAAATATAAAACGAACCAATTGTTTTTCACGTCCTTCTACACGACTTATCGGGGATGTAACTATCAATAACTCTTCTTGATCTTCAGGTACGTTTTTGATTTCAGTATATAAAAGCATAGTCTGACTACTGGTGTTAGTCACATTGATTGTTCCTTCACCTACTCCTGCATCTACAAGCACTACTGACGTGTCGGGCTGCATGCCAGAAGCATGAGCAAAGGAAGTCACGGCAAAAACAGAAACTACTAGTATCTTACTTAGTAAATATTTCACAACAAACAACCTCTCACTAGATGCTTCAGCACTTAGCAGTTCTAGAATATGTATGCGACTTCACATAAAGCTACTAAAGAAGCACAAGCGCCTATAACTTTTAGCATTGTGAGTTAGCCAGATATTAAATTGGTTCAACTCACAATACGTAGAATTATGCTCTGTATTTATGGTTTAAGAGTTTTAGACAGTTAACAATACAATACAGATTTAGACAATAAATGCCGCCTTCATAAAGGCGGCATTTAACAGCTAAAAAGTGTAAGTGATTAATTCCAAAAAGAAAAAACTTTAGGATATAGTTCCAAACACTCTTTTTTAGAGATAATATATTTGCGCGGACAACTCGCCATTAAGATCAATCCTATCATCCTTCCCTTCGATATCATCCAACTTATAAATGAAAGGCTGGTAGCTGAAATTATATTTATAGTTTTGAGCGGAAAGAGGAGTAGTTGTGTCTTCTCCTGCCACGCTCAGATAATAATTTTTGTTGCGAACTACAACATCCGAGCCTTTAATGGAATCCCAAGGGCCATTAAGTGAAGTTGAAGTGATAAGATTAGGTACGCCAACATTGGTTAGAGGACGCTCATGGAAAAAAACCATGTAACCAGCTTTACCAAGGCTAACCTGATAGTCCGGAAGATCTTCAGCTCCTTGGTTGTCACGAATGCTAACCGCCACTCCATTTGCAACACTTTGATCGCAAGAAACTTCAAGATAAATTTCACCCGAGCGACCAGGAATCTGTGTTTCTTCACCCGATGAGAGGATCGCCTGAGAAACTTCACCCAGGTCAATTGTTGAATTAGCCCAAGTAACCCCGCATGATGATGGAGTTATATATCCAGTAATGTTTAACACCGAAGTTCCCCCGGTCACTGCAGCTGTTGCCGTGCCGAGAATAGATCCGCATGTTAAAAAAGTTCCCGCGCTCAGAAACGCCTTGAATTTTTTTTTGTTCATCTTGTATATCACCATGTTGGTTTGTGAAAAGCAGTATTGGGTTGATTTGTTGAAGTCAGTAAAATAGTACCCAAGGTGTTTCGAGGAAGCATCTCAAAAAACCTCACTTTTAATTATTCTATGAAATTTCACATACTCATTTGAAATTCTAGGTTCGCGCATTTCAAGTCCTAAGTTGTGGCTCACATCATTCACAATGCGTCACAGGTTAAGTTAGAGTGCGTTTCCTCTCATCAGGCGTACAGAAACCGCAGGGCAACTAGGGATAGTCTGAAGTAGGCCGCTATTTTTCGACTGCTGAGCCATAGGCGCTTTCAAAAAACGGCAGCCGTTCAAAACCGATCACGTCTGCCGCCTATTCCATCCATTTTTTCCGCTGAACGCTCCTCGCAGCAGCTATTTCCCTCATTACGGACGCACCTCTCCTGCGCTGGAGAGCAAATATCGACGCGCCATCCAAAGGTTCGACAGGGCGAACAGCGTCACCATCTGAGCAGTGTTTTTCACCAAGCCTCGGAAACGCACTTTCGTATAACCAAACTGACGCTTGATCACTCGAAATGGATGCTCAACCTTGGCGCGAACCTGGGCCTTGGCTTTCTCGATCTTGCGCATCGCTTTGTACAGCGCGCTGCGTTTACCGTGTTTTTTGTAGGTACTGCGCCGGGCTGCGATCTGCCAGATGACGTGGCGTCCCGCATGCTCTTCGCGCTTCTCGACACCGGTATAGCCTGCATCGGCGCAGACCACGTTCTCAGCACCGTGTAGCAGTTTGTCGACTTGGGTTATGTCCGCGACGTTGGCCGCAGTGATCACCACGCTGTGCACCAGCCCTGACTCATCGTCGACACCAATGTGAGCTTTGGCACCGAAGTAATACTGGTTACCTTTCTTGGTTTGATGCATCTCAGGGTCGCGTTTGCCGTCCTTGTTCTTGGTCGAACTGGGCGCATGAATCAGCGTGGCATCGACGATGGTGCCTTGTCGCAGCGACAAGCCGCGGTCGCCCAGATAGCCATTGATCACGCCGAGAATACCAGCGGCCAACTCGTGCTTTTCCAGCAGGCGACGGAAGTTGAGGATGGTAGTTTCATCTGGGATCCGCTCCAGGCTCAGACCTGAAAACTGGCGCAAGATCGTCGTCTCGTACAGCGCTTCTTCCATCGCAGGATCGCTGTAACCGAACCAGTTCTGCATGAGATGAACCCGCAGCATCGCCATCAAAGGATAGGCCGGACGCCCCCCTTCGCCCGTCGGGTAATGAGGTTGGATCAGGGCAATCAAACCCTTCCAGGGTACGACCCGATGTATCTCGATCAGGAACAATTCCTTGCGGGTCTGCTTGCGCTTACCGGCGTACTCGGCATCGGCGAAGGTCATTTGCTTCATTGAAAAGCTCGGCGATTGGTGTCCGGAGATTTTGCCAAATCAGGAAGTCTTTTTCAGGATTTCCCTAGATACACGAGTCGACTATGGACTAGTTCATCTAGTATCAGGTAGTCGTACATTTCGCTCTTTGTCCACCTTTGCGTTGACCTCCTGCCAGCGTAGTCGAGGTAGTATTTTATTGTTGCTCGGTTTTTCAGTGATAATGCTGATTCAGGTCTGCAAGAGGCTTTTGTACACGGGATCTGCGGGGAAAATTCTGCTTGTTCACTTGCATAATAAGCTCAACCTGGAACATATTAGCGGTGCTTATATTTTCAAACAGCGATGCTGCATTGCTTGTCAATAACACTCTCTAATTCAACGCTAGCATTATGCAATACTTAACAGCTAAGGGTACGACCGCCCTCACAATTTGTAAAATCAGAGAGATTTCTTGGTTATAAAGTTTTTGAATCACGCGAGACACTCAGAAGTAAAATCGACTTGGTTCGTTGTTGCAGCATACAACTAACGAATTGAGTCTTTTCAGTGTTCCAGGACCACAGTTTAAATTGACCTTCTTCACTTTTAAATAATTGACATTGATAAACTTTGCTCTCAGAGACCTAGGTGTAGTTTCTATATGCCTACGTGCGAAATATCAGAGTTTTAATTAACATAAGCCTAACCGATAATAATTACGCACGGGCAAATGTTTTTTTATTATTGCTAATGCCAATCAGAGGCCAAGAGAGACAGATAGCTTTTAATTAACGCAAGAGACTGGTCATCTTAATAAACTTTATGAAAACATTCGAGTGAGAAACTTCAAAGCTCACTCAGATGTTTCAATCACTAAGCAAGGAAAGATTTTACTTGCAGTCAAGCAAGGCTTTGACTAAAGAAGCGCCGTAAACACTTTCATCTTCAGATACAAACTGATAAAAAACCTTGTACCGTCTTACCAGACTTTAGAAATCCTTGAGAAAGTTTTTCGTCAATTGTATCAAGTTCATAACTATTACCTTTTGCGTCATACGCCTTGTAGCAGAGCCCACTAAGCTCAATATCTTTGACTCCAACATTGAGTAGTGATGCTTTGAAAGACTTATAATACATAGTTTTCCCGTTTGTCCAAACGACTCCTTGATCTTTCTGATTTGAGTATAGAACAGCAGAGTCTAATGGAACCTCTGCATTAGCAACGAAGCTGAAAACACACGCTAACGACGAAAGCAAAAACCTGTAACTCATTACAATTCCCTAGGTTCGAGTACTACTTGAGAAAAATACGATTTAAAAAGTCAGGAGCCATAAACCTTTCTACATAAGCACGTTCGTTGCTCCTTAATGCTACTTGAAATGAAATACACACCCTAAGCTTATATATAATTACCGGTACTAAATAGAATGAACAACTACGTCGCATTCTATTCAAGAAGAAAGTAAAGAATATTGGCACCGTTGAGGCACTCCTTGATCACCTAAAGGCGCTCACTTTGGCCCATATTAGCACCTAGAAGTATTCGAACCTGCGCTTGACTGTCAGGGCAAAGGAGCTATTGCACTGATTTTATTAAATGTTGTGTATCGCAACAGACAGCTCGATAGCATCCCTATTGGCATGTTCTGTTCGCTTGCATCCGGAACAGTGCGCTCTTGCACATCGAACCAGATGATCAGCATTTTTTTAGTTATAGTTATCTAAGGCTCAGCGTGTATCTTTAGACCCGCAAGAAATTTTATCCCTTCATCTTTTCCGACTCGGATTAAATTTCAATAAGATATTTATAACACCACGCAGATATTTTCACGAGTCAAAAAAAATCAAATTTTGTGACCGCGGAGAATTGAGACTGAATCACTTGCACGATTGGGGAGTCCCTGAGATAAATTCACATAGATAACTAATAATCCGATTTCAGGAGCATGGCATGTATCCATCAACTTTAGTGCGACACAACAAGCTACTTGCATTTTTATTTTTTTATATTAGAAGTATTTCAGCGGTTTTTGTGACAATAATCATATTTTTCTCGTCCCGATTGAAAAAAAGTAAGCTACTTCTAGTTTCTGTAAAATACCAGCCAATTGTCGACCTACATAGAAATCAATGGCGTGGTGCTGAGGCGCTCTTGAGAATCAGTCTTAGAGGAAAACAAGTCAGTCCTGCTATATTTTTTAACTTTACCAAACGCCTAGGTTTGAATACTTTCGCCACGCGCATGATCTGTAAGCGTATAGCTCAAGATTATAGCGAATACTTAAGTGCATGCAGAGGCATTTATTTTACTATCAACCTCACAGCGGAAGACCTTCAGGATAAGTCATTCCCTTCATTTGTTGATGCCTTGTTTAACGCTCATGGCTTGTCACGCAGAGATGTGACGTTTGAGATAACCGAAAAACATAGTTATGATTACGGCGAAATCATTGAGCAGTTGATTACGCTAAAGGGTTTGGGCTTCAAAATTGCTTTAGATGACTTTGGTACTGGCTACTCTGGCTTAGAATCATTTGAGCGATTACCTATCGATATAGTAAAATTAGATAGGTCTTTTTTTTCAAACGATCACAAGAAATATAATCCCGCATGGAAGCAAATCTTTAAGATGATATCTGATTTTGATGTAGATTTTATTGCTGAAGGTATAGAAACACATACAGAACACAGTGGTATAAAATCTCAAAATGTGCGCTATGCACAAGGCTGGTTTTATTCAAAAGCATTAGGGGCGAAAGAGTTTACTCGTCAGTTTTTTATTCAAGGTTCAACCAACAAATAAAACTTTCATCAAAAACATCAAGCATGAAAGATTTGACTCGAAAGTTTTAATTCCTATTAGATTTGATAACGCGGCACTGTGTGCTACAATTTAATATAAAGTCCGCAGCTGAGAACAAGATGAATCAAGATATAAAGCGGTATGTCTTAAAGAGCAGTGAGGTTGGCAGATATATAATTTACACTCCACCATTCGAGATACAAATTGTTATTGGTGAATCTCTAATTAGTGAGAGCACTTTAGGGTATGCACAAGGCAAACTACTTGAGATTCTTACGGAAAACGCTGGCGAAATAGTTAGTAGGGAGTCGATATTCTCTAATGCATGGCCCGATCGCGTTGTAAGCGCTAATAGCTTAAACCAAGCTATATCTCTTACTCGTCAGCTTATAGGTGACGATGAACTTCACAAGGCGATAAAGACAATTCCGCGTCGTGGATATACATTTGATTCATCCTTCATATTAAGTGAAAACGAAAGTAAAATAATAATTGACAAAGCATTCAAATGCAACTTCAATGAGATATTAGTAGAAGTAGATAAGGCTGCCCCCCAAGAAAATCCCCGAGCAGTGCTTGGAGATATAAAAAACTCGAGCAGTTTTTTTTACTCTCAAAAAATGCGTTTTTTTCGTTATTTAATTATAGGAGTAATTGCGATCGGCCTCTTATTCAGGACTTATTCCATATTCTATGATGACTGGTCTTATTCGTCTACTTACGTAAACTCTGGCAAAAATAGGATACTCTATATTGCATCGAGCAATGAGGAAATAAAAAAAATCAAAGCGTCATTAGAACCACTTGTAGCTAGATTTTCATTGATTAGCGATCTTCAGTCGCTAATAATATTTAATAAGATGCACGAGTTTTACAATATAGTTTGCCTAACGGAACGGTCTGCTCCAAAATTCATTACAGTTCACGTAAAAAAAACAAATGAAGTGGCAGATCAACAGATTTTGAGTTGCTTACAATGAAAAGTCATAAGATCGAGTTCTGGTTAGCTTTTTTTTTAATAATACTCCACCTATCACTAAGCTTTGTCGACAATGAAACATACATTAAAGGTGCATACTTTACTTCTGGTATTGTCATCACAAGCAAAGGTGAAGTATTAGAGTCTACTCATCGCCAATATTTCAATAAAGAAACTGCCTATAACTATGAAATGCTAGATGATACCATTTACTACTCCAATATGAAGCGACAGCCAAGCCTCTTGGGTTACGTGCGATATGTAGTTACTGACGGCAATATTTCTATTTCTCGAGCATACAAGCCTTTAGATAGAGATATTTCTTTCAATATTAGCTACGCTACACATGCTGGCTCAATATTTACAATGAATATGATTGAAATACCAGGTGTCGCTCAATACAAGTGTTTTTACATTGAGGAGCTTATGGAGGTAAAATGCTATGGCGTTGATAAAGATGAACACAATAATGCTGTTGAAACAAATAAAAAATTGAACTTTTCACAAAAATAGCATTCAAATAGAATCCAGTTATTTCCTTTTCTTCTTATTGCGCAACTGGTTTTTGGTAACGTACTAAGGTCATCAAGTCCACTTAGGTCAAGCGATTGTGCTTCTGGAGTTCTACAAGTATATTGAAAACACTCCATAAACAACAACGGCGGCAAGAATTTTAGTTCGCCGTTCTGAGCAGTGGAATCAAGCAGTTACGAGCCAATTTCGCCTTATGCTCTTCAAGTCTGTTCCACTTGCTAGCGTTTTTACTATGGCGCAGTAGCTAATATGGTACTTTTGTACCGGTAAACCAATCACGGATAGGGCGTTAATGTTTTCTACTGCCAGAGCCTTCGCCAGCCGACCGTTTATTTTCTGAAGCCGAATTCAGTTATACCGAAGCTTTAAAAAGCGCTTATTTCGCGCTTGGCTTCCTGCTCAGTTCTATATCCTACTGTCTTTATCGATTCAATTTTCAAACTCCTGAACACTCGCTCCATAGCTTCAATCTCTCCGCAATTACCCCGGCCGCTCATAATCTGGCGTATGTGGTATAGCCACAAACGATTGCGAAATAACATACTCGTATATTTGTAAGCGCACCATAAAGCCCACATTCCAAGCCAAAATCTAATGACTGATGCTGTACTCCCGATTTCTTTCAGGAGCAAGGCGCCATGATGCGTCCAGACGCCAAAGTCGAGAAAGTGTACCTCTACACCAAGCCCGTCGACTTCCGAAAGTCCATCGACGGCCTGGCCGCCCAGGTCGAGCTGGATATTAAAGTCGCGGTATTCGACCCAGTGATTTTTGTTTTTCTGAATCGCCACCGTACACGAGTGAAAATCCTATATCGGGAGCGCAATGGCTTCTGCCTTTGGCTCAAGCGCCTCGAATCTGAACGGTTTAAAACATCGCCCGAGGCCACCGATGAAGCCATCGTATTGAGCGTCCAGGAATTAAACTGTGAATCGCCCTGGGTTTCGTAGACACCTCTTTACCTTAAACATGGTCCAAGGCTCCGCTGTTAAATTCATTAATCACGTTGAAGAGGTTGAAGAAGCGACCGTGAGATCCAACTGATCGCGCATAAAATCCATAGACCAGCACTGCTTAATTGCCTCAGGCACCTGCAATTGCTCAGGTCTTTTAAGGAAGATGCGTCTACGCGCATTGATTTGTAAATTCAACTGTAACTACAGGTAGATTCGGAATACGATCTTGTGGTTCGCGCTGTGGCCTTTCGCGTTGCGAAGATAAAGTAAGTAGAGGCTAAATCCTCAGTTAGGCTGGTTGTTGGTGAGACTAATAATTTTATCAGCAACCTTGGCATGCTCAGTAAAAGAGCTTGGTTGATAATCATAATTGATGAGGCTGACACCCATTTTAAGGAGCACCGCCTTGATGCTGACCCGACCGGAACGAAATTATTGTTGTGCAAGCAATCTTGGCTCGGAGGACAGTATCACTTTTTTGCGACGGTTTACTGAATGATTTCGGAACCTCGAGCGCACTTAGGCGGATATTTTCCTGAGGTGGAGGTTTCGCTGTCAAGACCCCGCGGACGCATCATCAGCGAAGCGTCAATGTCACTAAAGTTGGTGCGCTGTATAGAAAGCAGCCGCGCTCACAAAACGGCTCTGGTGCAAAGCTTCCAGCACCTGCTTGCTTAAACATGGCAATGATTTAGCTGTCCTGAAAAAACGACACCTTCAAGTTAAATACCTTGATCCTTTCTTAAGTGAATCAACAGAATTGCAATTATTCCGCAAAATCACAGAAAATTATATTTGTGAAATTTTAATTTTCATAACTTTTTACTTTATATAATCTCTCATCTCCTTAATAATCCTCTCGGCACTCGCGCCCATCGACTCCATCCTTGTTGTTGAGTGTCTATAAATTAAAATTGGATTAGTGAGCTTCTGTTCATCGATTCAAATGAGATCTGAAAATCCCCTTGACTTAAATTAAACAAGGTAAAACCATGTTCAAAAAGTTTGCAGTGTCTCTGCCACTAGTTTTTTCTGTGTTGGGTTCTTCGGCCGTTTTTGCGGCTGGTGAGGCAACAAGCCACATCAGCATCAAAGCTGTAATTCCAAGCACGAGTTTCAACGCTCAGCCACTGAACCCTAATTTTGGTTTAGACGAGGTAATGAATTACAACGTTGTTACTGGTGAGCTTAGCGAGTTGTCTGCTCCCTACATCCTAAAGAACAGCGCTGGTTCCATTCAAGCCTCCCTTCGGGAAAATTCTGCTTTGCTGAGTAACGGGTCAGTAGGTATTCCACTGACCGTTAAGTTAGGCGACGTAACTCTGGATACCACAGCCAAGGAAGTAGTCTCAGTTGCCCAAGCTAAGGCAGGAATACAAAAAAACCTATCAATCAAGACTACCAGCAAGCCAAAGGACGGTGAAACTGGTTCGTTCATCGGTGAAGTGGTTATTATCTTCGATAACGTAGTGGCACCGCAGTTTTGATATCTTGTAACACATAACAGCATACCTACTGAAATTGCCGGCCGCTGCCTTGCGGTTGGCTTTCGGTGCTGTGGGAGTTTTTACTAGAGTATAGTTTATGTTCGCTCTAAGATGTCTCATATCAGTTGCTGCGCTGTTTGCTTGTACGGTTGTTAGCGCTGCGTCAGGTATGAACCACACGCCACGAAGCTTGCTAGCACAGGCTAAAGGTTTACCAAGTGATTTCGAAGAACACTTTTTTGATGTCCCACTGTCGGTACGTGTCGAGCGTGATAAACAGCTCGTTGGCGAGGCGATGATCGTGCTGACCCGCGATGATAGGCTTATGCTTCTTGACTTTACGAACTATGCCGACAGCCCGGTAATGGACACCGAGCGTGATATCTGGGAGAACTTCCTCAAGTCTGGTACTTCTTTAGGTGCCTGTACCAAGAGCTGCCCAGAGCAGTTAATAGCAGTACATTACAGTTTGGAAAACTCATTGGTTTCTATACTCACCGAAAACGCCGAGCGTGATACCTTGCAACAGCAGTTTTACGCTCAGCCAGAAGGTGGCACTACCGGTCTTATAGTAAACAATCAGTTGAACCTTAATGGCGGGCAAAACCAAGAGTTGGGCGGCCGCTTCGGCATCGAGGCAACTAGCAGTCTAGGCAACTGGACCAATGCAATGAATCTGCAGCTGTCACGCCTTGGCGGTCAGGATACCGAAATACGTCATGCGCTTTATTCGCTGTATACACAGCGTGAATACGAGGGCAATTTTCTGCGCCTGGGATATTTCACGCCCAACTCCGAAGGTCTGAGCCGTCAGCCCCGCACTTTTGGTGCCGCGCAGGACGTTGCCATCGGTGTGATGGTGGGCAGCTCCGACAGCTTGGTGGTGAATACGCCCAATCCCAGCATGTATCCCATGTACGTTACTGCAAATCGCCAAGCCTCGGTGGAGATATACCGCAATGGCATGTTAATCAATACTCAGGCCGTGCAGGCCGGCTTGCAAACAATTGACACCCGTTCTTTACCGGGCGGTATCTATGAAGTTGAAGTGCGGTTGGTCGAAGACGGCCAGGTCACCGCCACAACCCAGGAATTAGTTTACAAGCCCAACAACTGGCGTAACTACGACGAACGCTGGCGTTATAACCTATTTGCCGGTCGCGAGAGCACACTCTTCAATAACTGGGAACAGCGCGACAAAGGTGGCATCACATCCGGCGCTTCGATTAACTACCTTCTTCACCCTCGTGCTGTGGCCGGGCTGTCGGCACGCAAAGTGCAAGATAGTATGCAATTTGGCACCTCAATTGATTGGAGCCTAGCCCAAAACATCAGTCTGTACTCGAATCTCTACGAGACCCAAAGCCACGGCACAGGTCTCGATATGCAAGCGCTTTATAACTATGGCATGGGCAGTGTAGTCGCCAGTCATAATCGAAGCTGGCTCGATACCCGTGGCACGTATGAAACTCTTGCTGACGGTACCCGTTTACGCCAGCGCAACACTTTTGTTGGCAAGACCAGTTCCTCGTCGCTGTCATTCAACCAACGCATGGGCAGCCGCGATTCGATTAATGCCCGTGTTTCCCACAGCCAGGGCAATGTAGATGGCGTTGGCCTGGACTTCGGCTGGACCCGTCGCCACATCCTGTTCGGCAGTGAAGCTAGCTGGCGCATTTCGCTTTTTGACCGTCCCTTAAGTAACAGCAGCGGTGACAAGCGTAACCGTGGCTTCGACCTGGCCCTTAACTTGGCGCTCGGTGGATCGGGAGAAAGCTGGTACGGTAGCATCGGTTCGCGTACCGCGCGCAATGGCCAGCGTGACAACAATGCCTTGCTGACGTACCGCAAAGACATCAAGGAGCACGTCTTGCAAAGCGTCTCCGTCACTGCAATGTCCGACGTGTATGGCCTTGGCATGTCCGGCATGACGACTTTCCAGAGCGAGAGCATTTCCGGCGACGCTTTCGCTCAACGTTCCTCCTACAACGGCGACCTGACAGGCGGCTTGAATCTTAACAACACCTTCGCTGTAGGCGGCGAAAAAATGGTCTTCACTAGCCAAAACTACAGCAGTGGTGCGGGGATGATCATAGACGTTGAAACCGACGTGGAAGAAGACGTCGTCCTCCGCTCGGATGACATGAGTGGCTCGAGTACGACGTTGCGGCCCGGGCGTAACTTTGTACCTGTTACAGCTTATAAGGGGAGCACGATCGCTTTCGACTTCGAAGGCAACTACCCACCAGCCGCCACCATCCAGCCTGCGCGCAGTGCCTACCATCTGAACAAGGGAGGCGTTGGTTACCGCAAAATAAGTGTTATGAAAACGGTAACCGTACTCGGTCGGCTGGTTGGCGCCGACGGGTATCCACTCAAGGGACACCACATCCTCAACCACGCCAGTCGTGGAGTCAGCGAGGCCGACGGGTTCTTCTCAATGGAGATTAAATCCAACTCGCCGACCCTGGAAGTACGCAGTAGTAACCAGTTGCTCTGCCAGTTCCGACTCAACTTGAGCAGCTTGCGTAATGAAAAAGACGTTTTGATGATAGGGGATCTGCGTTGCACTCCGGAAACATTGGCTGACTCCACCTTTAATACTGAAGCTGCAGGCTAATGTCACCATGTGCTCAAACTGCTGCTTCAGACCAAACCTGTTCAACGTGATACTGCTACTGGCCGTCATATTTTAAGCACGCGTCTCGACATAGGAATTGACAGTGGTGTTCAGCTCTGACTCGCAAAACCGCAGTAACAAATTCATCAATACAACAGCTTTAAGCGGATATTTCGTATCAAGGCGTGATATGTTCGCTGGGACGGGCATCTTACATACTTTGAAGCTGACGATAGTCAGTTATGAAACGAGGTAACAGGATGAAGAGCAAGTACTGCATCAAACGGTGCTCGACATTTATTAGCGTGATTATCTTGGCGAGCGTCATGCCGCTTGTACACGGTTACGAACAAAGTATCACTGCTGTGTTCAAGCAGAATCCCTCAAATCCCAATGAAAATAAATTCGTGAATACGACACCTATCTCGGGGTTTTGCTTGGTAAGACCCGGCAGTTGTACGGAGCCGGGCATATTCAGCATTCGTGTGCGGATTGGGTCATTGTTGAACAGTCCTATCCAGGCCAACCATAGCAGCGTTCGCGAAGGCGTGATGTTCAATGTACCGAGTGCGTGGCGTAAAGTTGAATTGACCAGCGAAAATGGTGATCGACAGGAAGTCGAAGTAAGGATTTCGGGAATCGGTGTTCAAATGGAGTTCGCGCAAGATGTTCAAACTCTAAAGACGCCCCCTTGGACAAGTTTTGCAGATGCGCACAACAATTTGTGGCACGGCGGAGGCCTTGAATATCCTCCGGGGGTTTGTAGATACACTTCTACTGTGGCATTTACCGCCCGATATTCTAATTTTTTTTGGAAAACGCCGTCTGTGGGCATTTGTCCAAAAAAGGCACGGTACAGAATTCCTAACATTCGTTACGATTACTTTGACATGGCCTACGAGTTGCGAACACCTAATCCCTTGGGTATGCCAACGGGTGAGTACAGAGGTACCATTAGCTACAGCGTCGGTCCCGGGAAAGATTTCGACTTCGGTGACTTGATGATTCCCGATGATCCGATGTTGAACATGAATTTTGCTCTGAGTGTGCAGCATACCCTCAAGGTTGAAATACCGCCCGGGGGTAATAACGTTGAATTGGTGCCCCAGGAAGGCTGGCAATCTTGGATACAAAAAGGGCGGCGGCCAACGCGATTTTTCCGTGATCAGACCTTCAATATCTCTGCCTCATCGCCCTTTAACATTTACATGGAGTGCGAACATCAAAGCGATGACACTTGCGCGATTAAGTCCGAAAGCGGTGATAGCGTTCCTCTGAAGGTCAGCGTCACCTTGCCCCTAGGCGTTGGGAATGAAATCGGCCAACCCGTCAAATACTTGCCCCTACTTACCTACGTCCAACCCGGAAGACAGTTTATTCCAACACAATACTTGGATCGCCGACGCGGTACCCTGCATTTCGAAGTGCCGGCCAATAATATGCGGCAAATGTTACTGTCCGGGGCACCGAGCAAGTACACCGGAGACGTCACAGTGATCTGGGATTCAGATCTCTAGAGCAGATGTAAGGCTAACTATTTTTATATGAGATTCTAGTGTAATGAAAAATTTATTGCCATTGCTGGTTTTGTATTTTTTCGCACATGCTGCACTCGCCGGGCCCAGCATCAATGTGGGTGTGGTGTACGACTACCTTGAGGGTGACAAAAGCACATACCTGAAGCGCATTTTCAACGGTGGTACCAGCACAGCTTTTGTGAAGGTCGAGATTTTTGAAATTCTCTACGACGCTCACGGTGTGGCCAAGGAAGTCCCGCTGAAAAGCCAGGCCGATGGAAACTCGCGTGACGGTCTGATGGCAAGCCCGGCACGCCTAATAGTACCGTCCAACGGTATGCAGGGCACGCGTTTGCTGTACATGGGCGATCGTGAACGCGAGCGTTATTTTCGTGTGCGCTACATACCTGTGATGCCCGAAAAAGAGGACGAGTTCGCCGTTTCCGAGGAGGAGCGTGAGGCTTATAAAGAGACTTTGCGGGCCGGCGTCAGCATATTGGCAGGTTACGGCACGGTGTTTTTCGTGCGGCCCAAGGACACCCGTTTCGACACTCGGATCGAAAACGGCATCTCCAGCTATGTGCTGAGCAATAACGGCAATAGCGTGATTGAGATCGATGAGTTCAAAAACTGCGTGATCGGCACGACAACTGACTGTTATCCCACCACCAAGAATCATGTCTTGCCGGGGCGGAAATTCTCGTTCGATAAAGAGCCTGGCCGCGAGTACCACTTCAAGCTGGTGGAAGGCGAGTCGCAAGAAAGTCATGTGGTGAAAAGGTGAGCCGCATCGTGCAGCTATGGCGGCCGCGTCACCACCTCAGGCTTAAGACCCTTACCCGATGCCCGTTGTTCTGTGTGCTGGCTCTGCTTAGTATTCCGTCGTTCGCGGCCAGGGAAGAAGCAACTTTCAATGTCTCGATCAACTTGCCCAGCAACGATTTCTACGTGCTGCCGATTAACCCGCACCTTTTGCAGCGCGACCAGATAATGAATTACAACATGGTCACCAAGCGCCTGAGCACACTGCGCGAACACTTCGATGTGAAGAACGCGCTAGGCGGGATCACTGCACGGGTCGAGGGTGAGCCGGTGCTGTCCAATGGCCGAGACCTGATCGCCTTGGCCGTAACCTTTAACGGCCAGCCTTTGGGCCAGGTCAATACTTTGGTGGTTTCGGACGTCGATGCCAAGTTAGGTAAGCGCGTGTTGCTTGAAATCGCTGCTGTGGTCCCAACAGATAGTTATATGCCGGGTGAGTATTTCGGCAGCGTGCGGCTTATGTTTGATGCGCTCCAGCCCTGAATACTGCATATCGCGCAATCCAGGGCTATCGAGTATCTTATGAACTCGTGACGGGCATTTGCGACGGCGCTGGCTGAATTGGTCAACAACCAGTTAAACTAAACCTTTGCTTCCAACTGGGGAGATGTCACTACCTCATACTGCAATGGTTAGCGCTTTCGTGCTGGAGGTTGATGCGAAATCACCCAGCGTGTCAGCCTGAAGCTCGGCAACTAACCAGGGCTGCTGTTCTACACTTACATCTCCTGTCAGTAAGCGCCGTTCAGCTCCAGCGAGGTTAATGGCTGAGTGCGGGGTTAGACCTATGTGCTCGATGGTATGGTGTATCACGAATCAGATCTGCGGATCGAGGAGCACTACACCGACACGGCTGGCTTCACCGATCATGTCTCCTCCCTGATGCATCTGCTGGGCTTTCGTCTTGCACTGCTCATCCGCGACTTGGGCGAAGCCAAGCTGTACGTGCAACAGAGCGTCCAGGACTACCCAACGCTGCGGCCAGTGATTGGCGGTACTTTGAATATCAAGCACTTCCGCGCTCACTAGGACGAGATTCTGCGCCTAGCCGCGTCGATCAAACAGAGCAACGTCACTGCCTCGTTAATGTTGCGCAAGCTAGCCATCTATCTGCGCCAAAACTGCATTGCCGCAGCGCTACTGGAACTAGGCAGGATTTAACGCAACCTGTTTATCCTCGATTGGCTGCAAAGTGTTGAGCTTCTCCGTCGTGTGCATGGTGTACTGAACAAGGGCGAGGCGCGCAACGCCTTAGCAAGGGCGGTGTTCTTCAACCGCCTCGGCGACATCAGGGTTCGGAGCTTCGAGCAGCAGCGATACCGGGCCAGCGGCCTAAACCTGGTGACCGCCGCTGGAGAGCCCGTGAATACCGACTTTTATCAATACCTGTCGCCGTTGGGATGGGAGCACATCAACCTGACTGGCGATTATGTCCGGCGGGATAGCCGCTAGGTGGAAGACGGGAAATTTAGGCCGCTACGACAGGTCGGGCAAACTTAGCGTATGATTTTTCCGAGTTCTGTAGCCTCCCCAAGACGAGCAATACGCGCTTGCAGTTCCTGGATTTTCTGCTGCTCAGGCGTCAGCGCTTTGCTCTGCGGCGTAACGCCGCTGCGCTCCTACTTGAGTTGGTTAACCCAGCGACGCAACGCGGACTCGACCACTCAAAGCGAACGGCTGGCTTCGGTATGGCTATAGCCTCGATCGAGCGCTAGTTCTAGCTGCTCGCATTTGAAAACACGCGGGCTCGCAGTCAGCGGCATTTCTGGCTCACATTAACTGCGACCAATCACAGCCACCGGCTCAGATTAATTGCAAGTGGGCTTGCATTCGACGGCGCGTGCTCGCGTTTCATGGGCATGGGCTCACGCTATCTGCAACTTAAGAAACGCAGCGTGATCGGCGAGCCTATCGGTACTGTGTTGTTGAACCCGGTTCGAGAGCAACAGGTCGAGAAAAGAGCTGAATAGTCAGACGGCTGACACGACAAGTACCTTGATAAACGCCGACCACTACAGCTTCGATTTCGTGCGGTAGCAATTCAAGCCATACCTATTGACACCGTTGGCGAAGCTTATTTTTTGTCTCGTTTTTAGACCTGAGAATTAAGTAGCGTATTGGTTGGAACTTTATTTCAGTGGTCTGGTCTTTCAATTACGATTCCAACCTAGGCAATTGAAATGAAATGTAAAATTCTGTTTGCGTCGTTAATGTTTGCTTTCAGCTTCGCTGCTAATGCAGAGATTCCCTTAGACTCTGCGGTGCTTTTCTCAACCCAGAAAAATCAAGGAGTGGTTTGGACAAGCGAGAAAGCTGCGTATTTCAAGTCGTTTAACGCATCACTGCTCAACGGTGGGAAAAAAGATATTGATCTGAGCAAGATCTGCTATAAGGCGTATGACTCAAAAGGTAATAGCTATCAGCTTGATACAATTGACGAAAAACTATCTCAAGGACTTCTAAAGTCTGGTAAGTCCGTTCAGGGCTTTTATCAATTTGTATCTGAAGATGAAGGGGTTTATGGCGCGTCTTTAGTAAAGGCTCTGCTTGACTGCAAGTAATACGCTATCCTGCCTCCGTGATTGAACCGTTTGAGATGGCACTTTACGGATACGCCCGAGTCCCCAGCAGCGACCAAGATTTTGTGCTGTAAGAAAAAACCTTGCGCGAAGCCGGTTGTGATGTGGTTCGTTCCGAAAAAGGAAGCGGGGCGAGCCGACTGGGTCGAACGGAGCTTCAAACGCTGCTCGATTTCCTAGGCCCTGGCGATACGCTAGTGGTTACACGCATTGACCGTCTTGCACGCAGCATCAAAGATATTCAAGACATTGTTTACAGGCTTAAAGAGCGGGGAGTCAGTCTCAAGGCGACTGAGCAGCCAATCGATACGCTTAGCGCGGCAGGGAAAGCCTTCCTGGACATGCTGGGGGTTCTTGCAGAATTTGAAACCAACTTGCGACGTGAGCGCCAACTTGAGGGGATTGCTGACGCTAAAGCTCGTGGCGTTTACCGGGGCCGTAAACCCTCCATTGACCCTATGGAGGTTCAACGCTTGCTGACTGAAGGAAAACTAGGCGCGACAGAGATTGCTCGACGGCTTGGCGTCCGTTTTGCCTCAGTGTATCGAGTGTTAGCTCAGCATGGACACCAAGCGTAATTCCATTCCTGTCGATTCGCTGCTGCAGTTGCGGCAGCGATTAATTCTTTTGCCACGCAAAATTCCTGAGCGCGCCAGACAGGTGCAGGCCGTTGCCGAGCTATACGGTATGTCGTCTAACACTGTGTACCGTGCATTGCATGCTTTCAACAAACCGCACGCAGTGCATCGCGCTGACCACGGCAAACCACGCAAACTCCCAAAAGCCGAGCCAGAGCGTTATTGCGATCTGGTCGCGGCTTTGAAACTGCGCACCACCAACAAGAACAACCGCCATCTCTCTACGGGAAAGGTTGAACGTCCGTTTCGTACGGTCGA
Source organism: Pseudomonas fluorescens (assembly GCF_900215245.1). Taxonomy (GTDB): domain Bacteria; phylum Pseudomonadota; class Gammaproteobacteria; order Pseudomonadales; family Pseudomonadaceae; genus Aquipseudomonas; species Aquipseudomonas fluorescens. The sequence continues at coordinate 3,180,010 of NZ_LT907842.1, read as the reverse complement.
GGAGGCGCAAGAGACGCTGTACCACTTTCACAGGCCGGAAACTGAGCAGCAGGCGAACGAACGGCTGTCGCACTACCTGATGCACACCTACAATCAGCAGCGTCATCGTTCAGAGTCGCGCACCCGCATGGCGGACTGGCTTGATGTTGCCGGACCATGGCCTGCGCGATATGTGCACCTGGGAGCAGTTTTGTCGCTTTGCACGCGAGCCGGAACGGCGAAAAATTGGCATCGATGCGCGTATCAACATCGGTGGTACACAGTATGAGCTTGAGCCCGTCATGGCCGGCGACTTTGTGATTTTGCTGTGTGGCCTGTTCGACGATGAGTTGTACGCCGAATATGAAGGCGAGCGCTTCGGTCCCTATTATCCGGTAGACGGTCCTATTCCGCTACGCCGGTACCGGGCATTCAAACGAACCAAGGCGGATGAGCGTGCAGACCGCATCCGTTTGCTGGCAGACCAGCTTGGATTGCCGATTGCGACGCTATCTGGCACCGACGTGCGCTTGTCTGATGCTCCCATGTCCGCGGCGGACATTCCACGTCAGCCTTTCGACCCGTATGCCCACGAATACCACTATCCGACAGTGATCGCTGCCAAGTTGGCCGTCGCTGACGAATTGGCCAAACCACTGGCCAAGCTTGTGGTTGGAGAAAAAGTATTCATAGATCAGGTACTGGCATAAACGCTTATGCGCCGTGTCGTTCTGGAGCGCGTGCGCGAATATTTCCGACATAAAAAAGGGGCTCAACATGCGGGCTGAAGTGATGCAGCATTTCGGGTTCACGGCACCGTTCAAGCAGGCTGGTTATTAGGAGACTGAACACCACAAGGATCTGATAAAGGACGTTCGCGGAGCGGTGCAGGAAGGTCCTTTGGTCGCAATCTGTGGTGTGATCGGCAGCGGCAAGACCGTGCTACTACACCATCAATCATCATCGTCTGTAACTCCATCTCAACTGCAGCTTACGAAATATAGGCTGCTCCGATTGAGCGTGCGTATTCAGAAGAGAGTTGAATAGCTCGACAAAGCAACTCATGCTGTTTTGATGCCAATTATTAGTAAGCTCATGAAGACCTATAGCGTGACCTGCCGTTTAATAGAAGATACATTCAACGAACTGTAACTGTAGCTATTAGGGCTAAGCAGTCATGTCGCGGCTGACACAGCTACAGATACCACTATCCCTTCACCACGCTCCTTAGCCTAAGGAATCTAGCTGGCACAAAAAACGCGCTTAGTGAGTAAGGTCAACAGAGCCATCTACGCTTTGCCTATAAATTGTGTATGGCAAAAAAAGCGTGTCAAGCACCAACGAGGGAATTAAATCCATAATCGGCCAAGGATAGGCTTCTGGAGCACCAGGGGCGTTGCTAATATTGGGTTCTGGTGGACCATGGAGAACGCAAAGATCGTAAGAAATCCCACTGTAAAAACGTGGCAGAGTGTCGCAATTAGTCTTCTTTTTCTGAAGACTGCTGGTTATAGACTTATCCTCATAGAACACAGTATTAATTGTTCCGCATCCCGATAGCGACAAGACAACCGCAACCAGCAAAGAAACACCCGCCAACCACAAATATTTCAAATAATTCATCACAGCAGTACCCGTTCAGTTAGCATAACAAGGTGAAGGCGCATTGGCAAAAGAGTACCAATCCGTATTACGACCGAGTGGCTTAAGTATTGCTGAAGGTGTCCAGGATAGGTCGAGGCGTAATTTCAGCGCGCATTCGCTTCGGGTCCGACAGTTTCCATCGTTGGCACATTGGTAGCAGGCAAGTCACCAGCAGTCACCAGCCAGGCATACTCATAGGCGCGGGCGACACAAAAACCATTACAAGTGCCAACGGAATAACACCAAGCAGAGCCACCAACACCCCTCCCCCCATTAACCGTTACATGAATCCAAATCATCAACCGCCCGCGTGGTTTCGAAACATAATTTGCAAGATATTACCAACCGTGATCATTAGGCGAGCGGCTTGAGTATTGCAGAAGGTGTCTAGGCTAGGTCGAGGCATATGCGCCCTGAGACATTTCTATTTAGCGGGCGGGGGATACATCTCTATCTAGGATTGAAAGTAACCTATTGATATTTATCGCTTTTCATTGATAATGGCTTGACCTTATCGACTCTCGGTAAGTCGAGGTAACTGCGGTTTCCGCACCAGGTTTCGTATCAGCACCTTCATCCTCGGTCGATGCAACAAAAAAACGACCTCCAGGGAGTGCCGGCGTCCGTTGTTTCATATCGAGGCGTCTTGCCGATGGTACATCTCGGTCAAAATTCTTGAGAGGAAAACCCTCGCAGCTGTTTGGCCAGCCAGCACGAAAAAAGGAAGTTACCTGGGAGAAGACGTGTCCCAAGCGGCTGCCGGCCAAGGCTTGACGATGACATCCGGCATTCATCCCCTGAGAAACGTCGCGCTGATCGCCGCAAAAAAGCTGCGACCTGGCGACGGAGATACAGAAGCTGCGATTGTTCTGATCCAGGCAGAAGGAGATGCTATCCAAAGGCTCGTCCTGGTATCGACTGCGATGGACCATGAGCTTAAGGTCGAGGACTTCCATATCGGCGGATACGACGAGCTGCGCAATCTGGCGTATATAGCGGCGCATACCGGCGCCAACTCGTCCTCGATCTTTACTCTCGATATGGTAGCCCTTCTACAGGGCGAGGCGCCGAGGGCAAAGTTTTTCGCATACGGTCGAGTGGTTTACGTCGATGGCCATTACTTCGGGACGAGCTGGAGCGGTCCTGGCATCGTCGCCTACCTACGCGAGCGGTTGACGTATTAACCTGCACTTAAAGAAATGTACGTGGTTGAATCCTCAGTCAGCTGGTAGTGTCGATATAGATCCGGGTCGGGCTGATGTAGGCATGCTCCAACCACACCTGCACCTTGGCGATATGCAAAACAGCTGCGGGTGGATTCTTCACCCTCGACCACCAGCTGGACAATTGTTGCATGCTCGCGCTGATTTTTTGCATCACGTCTACGGAAATGGTCGAGGCGTCCTGGACAAGGAGATGACTTGAAAAACATATTCATTGGAAAACCTATTTTCTGCTGCGTCCGATGAGTCGGTTTGAGAGGGTGGCCTGGTTTTCGCGTGAGGACGCCCATGAACCTAACAAGCCCAACTCAAACCACTGTAATACTCAGTTCCTGCCTTATAGTTCTGGCAGGAATAATGGGTTATCAGCATCATCAGCTCTCCCAGCTCAGCAACAGGCTGGCTGCGGCCGCCGATAAGGAGTCGCTCGATGCACTGCTGATACGGCTGGGCAAAGTCGACGAGCGGCTGGACACGGTAGACGGCAAGCAAATGGTGACCAACGAGGACTTCCGCTCAGGTCAGCAGGCATTGTCGAACCGCATCGACGCAGCGCAGGCCTACGCTAAGCAAGCGACCGAAACAGCCAAGGAAATCTCACAAAATGCCGCGTCTACAGGGGAGCTAGTAGCGCTCAAGGCCATCGTCGAAACGCTCTACAGCAGTGTTCACGAAATAAGCCAATCCCAGATCAAGCAACCTAGCGCAGCTCCCTCCAAGCCCAAAGCAGTTGTCCGCAAACCACCTCCCGTTCAAAAGCCCAGCACTAGCGTCGTTACGCCGAAATCGCCCCCGTTCACCGTTATAGGCATCGAGTACCGGGGCGGTGAACGCTTTTTGTCCGTGGCCCCGCCTGGCAGCACACAGTTAAACCAGATCTACCTAATTCGTCCTGGTGACGCCGTGGCGGGTACTGATTGGCGACTCAACACACTTGACGGCAGATCAGCACGGTTTGACGTGGCTGGAAAACCTCAAACCGTAACCGTAACGCAATAGGACCTCTTTTATGTATTTCCCAACGTCCATATCAGAAAAGCAGAGATCTACGAGCGCCTCGCGGCTCACTACAGGCTTGGCTATCCTTGCCTTTGCCTATGGCTGCCATGCTGCTCCGGAACACGCGACGTCAACTACAAGCACTCAAATCAACGAGCACGGCATCCAGAATCCTTCCGAAGCAGCCAGTCAGACAGAACTCGCACGCGATTGGGGGTTAACCCCCCAAGAGTGGACCCGTTATAAAATGGTTATGGAGGGACCACGCGGGATCTATTCGCCAGGTCTGGATCCGTTGACCGCACTTGGCATCGAAGCCAAATCGGCTGAAGAGCGAAGACGCTACGCAGAACTGCAAGTGCAGGCCGAGCGACAGCGTATCGATAAGGAGCTTGCCTACCAAAGAGCTTATGACCAAGCCTTTGCTCGCCTTTATCCCAATGAAAAGGTAATCCAAATATCATCAGGCCCGACATCTCCCGCAGGCTCTGGCACCACCACAGCTCTAAAAGGCACAGGGCGATTAGCTGTTTTTGTTCAAGACAGTTGCACTGCCTGTATCGCTCGAGTGAAGGACCTTCAGAGTCAGAAACAACCCTTTGATCTGTACTTCGTGGGTAGCCAAGGTGACGACGAGACCATTCGTCGTTGGGCGATCCTGGCAGGCATCGAGCCAACTAGCGTGCGCAACCGACAGATCACACTGAATCACGACGCCGGCCGCTGGCTCGGCATTGGACTCGGCGGCGAGCTACCAGCTGTGGTGCGCGAGGTGAATGGGCAATGGCAGCGTCAGTAGTAAGCGCAGCGCTGGCTGGCTTTCTTCTAATTGGCGCGGCAATGGCTAACAGTGCCGAGGTGCCACCACCGGCCTATCAATTGATTGCGTTGCCTGCCGGCGTTCCATCGGAGGTGCTCTATTCGGTCGCACTGCAGGAGAGCGGCACGCGACTGCGTGGCCAGATCGTGCCATGGCCATGGACATTAAATGTCGCCGGTGCCGGCTACCGCTTTGCGACCCGTAGCGATGCATGCAGGGCACTAATGCTTGCGATTCAGACCACTGGCCCCAATCGGGTCGACGTCGGTCTAGGGCAAACCAATATCGGTGCCAATGGCCATCGTTACAGCTACCCCTGCGAAGGACTGGATCCTTACAAAAACCTTTCGGTTACGGCTCAGATCCTAGCCGAGCAAAAAGCCAAAGGCGGAGATTGGATCACGGCCGCTGGCCGATACCACCGCCCGGCCGGCGGCGAACCCGCTGCCCGCTACCGCCGCGCATTTGCCAAACATCTTAGCCGGGTCACCGGCATCAACCTGATGGCGAACAACCCATGAATGGACTGTTGAAGTTCGTGCTTTTGCTGTGCTTGGCCACCCCAATTATGGTGAACGCAAGCTCGTTGATTGTAGTTGAAGACCGGGGCGGCGTTTCAGCCCTGCCCTACTACCAAGACTTAGGGCCTGAACCTACCGCGCAATCCGCACCAATCGAAACTATGGGGGTACGTGGCCATGGGTCTTTTCCCGTGCACTCAGACCAGCTTGTCCCCGGCCAAGAGCAGGGCCGGGTTATAAACGCGCCAGGCCTACAACCTCTTTTCCTGGTGGGTGACGATGAAATGTCCAGAGCCTGGCTGACTCAACGACGTGAGCAACTGCAGCAGTTGCAAGCGGTAGGCCTGGTAGTGAACGTGGCCAGTGCCGAGAGATTTGCAGAGGTACAACTATGGGCAGGCGACCTACAGATGGTCCCAGCGCCGTCAAATGACCTGGCGCAGCGCCTTGGAATCAAACACTACCCACTGCTCATTACTGCAACAGCCATTCAGCAGTAGGAGACAGGGATGCCACCGCCTCAGTCACTCACCGTGGTGATCAGACAACCGGAAGATCCGCGAACTTGCCAGCTGATTTTGGAGCAAGTGACCTACGTGGCTTGGCTTTATGGCGGCCGCGTGACGTCCACAGAACAGGGTGACGCCATCGCTATGCGCGAGAAGCTAGCCGATCGAATACCGGAACATGAGCTAGCACTGGTGAAACAGGAGCTGGACGAGCAGTTCCCCTTAAAACTCAATAAGCTTTAAAGGCACGCAACCATGGCCAGCCCCTTCACTATCGAGTCATTGCTTCGTCCTGCCGTCGAGCTTTACACGGTCTTGGTTTGTGCTGCTGCAGCGCTGCTTTGTATTTTCGCGCCCTGGGCGTTTGCACTGACGCCTTTATTTGGAGTGGTTGCCGCTACTGGCTTTTTAGGTCTTGGGTTTGTTCGCCTGAAGCAGGCCCTGATGGTATTGCGCTACCGACGCAATATCCGGCGCCTCCCCCACTACACCATGACCAGCAAAGAAATTCCGGTCAGCAACGAGCGGCTTTTTATAGGCAAAGGCTTTCGCTGGACTCAAAAACATACCCAGCGCTTGATGGACACTTACCTCCCCAAATATGCCGAGTACGTCGAGCCTACCTCGACCTACAACTGGGCAAGGCGGCTTGAGGAACGATTGGAATTCGCCCCCTTCCCACTAAAGCTTCTGGCCAACGCCACCTCTTGGGATGTCGCGTTTAATCCAGCACGTCCGCTGCCACCCGTAGGTGGCCTACCGCGCTTACACGGCATAGAACCGAACGAGGCTGACGTCAGCTTGCCATTGAGTGAGCGGGTTGGGCACTCCCTGGTACTGGGGACTACAAGGGTGGGCAAAACCCGTCTGGCCGAACTGTTTATCACTCAAGACATCAGGCGCACCCGCAGACGGCCCCGGCGGCGCGTTCAGATGGGTCGCCGTGTTCAGCCTGTTCATCGGAGCCAGCGCAGCGTAGATAAAATTTATGAGATGAACCTTGATCGCGAGGTGGTGATTGTCTTCGACCCCAAAGGCGATGCCGACCTCCTGAAACGCATGTACATAGAGTGCAAGCGTGCCGGCCGACTGGATGAGTTTTACGTATTCCATTTGGGCTGGCCCGACCACTCCGCTCGTTACAACGCCGTTGGCCGATTTGGTCGAATCTCAGAGGTGGCGACCCGGATTGCCGGTCAACTATCAGGAGAAGGCAACTCGGCCGCGTTCCGCGAGTTCGCCTGGCGTTTCGTCAACATCATCGCACGCGCCTTGGTCGCCCTCGGACGCAGACCAGACTATGAGCAGATCCTCAAGCATGTGACCAACATCGATGCGCTCTTCATCGAGTACGCACAGAAGTACTTTGCCGAGCATGATCCCAAGGTCTGGCAAACCATCGTCGAAGTCGAAGGCAAGATCGATCGTAAAAACCTCAGTTTTGCTATGAAGGATCGACCGCTGCGCGTGGTGGCCCTGGACATGTACCTCACTCAGCAACGCATCTCCGATCCTGTGATGGAGGGCCTGCGATCAGCGGTACGTTATGACAAAACCTATTTCGACAAGATTGTGGCCAGCCTGCTGCCACTGCTGGAAAAACTGACTACGGGGCGCATTGCAGAGCTGCTGTCTCCAGACTACATGGACCTTGAGGACCCACGACCAATCTTTGACTGGATGCAGGTCATCCGCAAACGGGCGGTGGTCTATGTCGGTCTGGATGCCCTGTCCGATACAGAGGTGGCAGCGGCAGTGGGTAACTCCATGTTCAGCGATCTGGTGTCAGTCGCGGGCCACATCTACAAATTCGGCATCGATGATGGTTTGCCCGGGGCAAGCGGTGGGAAGGTGGCGATTAACGTGCACGCCGACGAGTTCAACGAACTGATGGGCGATGAGTTCATTCCAATGATCAACAAAGGCGGCGGCGCCGGCATGCAGGTTACGGCCTACACCCAGACCATGAGCGACATCGAGGCCAAAATCGGAAACCGCGCAAAAGCGGGCCAAGTCATCGGTAACTTCAACAACCTGTTCATGTTGCGTGTTCGTGAAACCGCCACAGCCGAGCTGTTGACCAACCAATTGCCCAAGGTCCAGGTGTTCACCAGCACACCGGCCAGCAGTGCCAATGATGCGATCAATGGCAAGACCGCTTTCACATCCAACACCCACGACCAGATCCAAAGCGTCAGCGTGCCGATGATCGAGCCGGCGCACGTCGTTGCGCTGCCCAAGGGGCAATGCTTTGCCCTGATCGAGGGCGGCAACCTGTGGAAGATTCGTATGCCGTTGCCGGCAAACGATCCAGATGAAGTCATGCCCAAGGATCTTCAGGCATTGGTTGAAGGTATGCGCAAAGGATCCGGAACGAGCAACGATTGGTGGCAAGCGCCGGGTTATGAAGCATTAGGCGAATCGCTGCCCGAAGACCTGGTCGACGATTTCCGCCTGATGGCCAACGACGACAACGTCGCTTAGCGTAAAGGAGCAAAGCGATGGCCGATATGGCGGAAAAAGCCCAGCAACAGCAGGAAGGGCAAAAATCATTTTTGGGCATGGTGATTTCAGCCCCCTTCCACTTTCTGGGGGTGATGTTCGGCTCACTGCTGGGCGCCATTCTCGTTGAGTGGCTGTGCATGTACGTGTTTTGGCCTGATGCTGGATGGAAGCACGCCCAGCAGATGTTTGAGCATGAACTAGGCTGGCTGTCCCAGGACTTGTTACATAGCGTTGTCATCAAAGAACCGGGGCGCACCGCAACCTGGCTGGCAAAAACGACCTATGATTGGCTGATGGTAAAAAGCGGCCTGCAAGACAGCATTAACTCATTGACCCAATACGCTCGCTCCACGTCGCCGCAGCACGCCGGCATGTTCGACCTGCGCTACGAACTCGGTCGGGTCATGATCAAGTTCCAGGATTACGGCTTGGCCATGCTTTATACCGTGCTCACCTTTTGCGTACGAATGGTCATCCTGACACTGACAATCCCACTGTTTGCACTGGCGGCGTTTACGGGCCTGGTGGATGGCCTGGTGCGACGTGATCTACGCAAGTTCGGCTCCGGCCGTGAGTCGAGCTACCTGTATCACAAAGCACGCGGAACCATTATTCCGCTGGCCATCGTGCCATGGACGATTTACCTGGCTATCCCGATCAGCGTCAGCCCCCTGCTTATTTTGCTGCCGTGCGCGTTGTTATTGGGCGTATCGGTTTACATCACTGTCTCCAGCTTCAAAAAATACCTCTAGGAGCTGCCCATGCAGTGGACACAAGAACAGCAGCCCATCGTCGATTCAACAGCAGAGAAGCTACTGGTCCAAGCCTTCGCCGGCACAGGCAAAACCACAACACTGGTTGGTTATGCCACCCACCACGCCTCGGTGAAAATGCTTTATCTCTGCTACAACAAACCTGTCGAGCTCGCAGCCAAGGGACGCTTTCCTCGCAATGTGGTCTGCAAGACGGCGCATGGCTTGGCTTATGCGGTCTATGGCAGCCAATACGCCGCCAAACAGACCAATAACTTACGCCTCACCGATATCGCCAGGGCCATCAATACCCAGGACTGGGAGCTGGTACGAGATGTACTGAGTACGCTGAACAACTTCATGGCCAGCGCCGATAACGAGCTCGGCCGCGGACACTTTCCCAGGTTTCAGGGTCAACGAATGCTCACCAGCGCGCAGGAACGATTTCTGGACAGTGCACTGGGTGTCGCCAGAATTATCTGGAACCGGATGATCGACCTGCAGGACACGGGAATGTTGATCACCCACGATGGATATTTAAAGCTGTATCAGTTGAGTAAACCTGACCTGAGCCAGCGATTTAAGGCGATTCTGCTCGATGAAGGTCAAGACGTGAACCCGGTCATTGCCGACTTGGTAAGGATACAGCGCATCTGCAAAGTCACCGTCGGCGACCCTCACCAGCAGATTTACCGTTTCCGTGGTGCCGAAGACGCTCTCAACAGCGATTGGATGGCCGATGCAGAGCGCCACTACCTGACCCAGAGCTTTCGCTTCGGTCCAGCAGTCGCGCATGTGGCCAACATCATCCTTTTTTACAAGGGTGAAACTCGAAAGCTGCAAGGGTTAGGCCCCATAACCCAGGTTAAACGTGCGCTTCCTGAAGACCTACCGCATCGCACATACATCCATCGCACGGTTACCGGCGTCATAGAGAACGCGCTTAGTTTGGTAGCGAGCAAGCCTAAGATCTATTGGGTAGGTGGCATCGACAGTTATTCATTACGCGACCTGGAAGACTTGTATCTGTTCAGCCGCAACCAAAACCAATCCGTGCAAAACCGTAAGTTACTGCGCGATTACCGGGATTTCTCGCAATACGTTGAAATTGCCGAGGTGAGCCAAGACTCGGAGATGCTGCGATCGATCAAGATCATCGCTGCCTATCCCGATCTGCCTCAGCGCATCCAGACACTACGCTCTCGGTCAGTAGACAACGAGTTGGATGCCACGATCACACTGACGACAGGGCATAAAGCCAAGGGGTTAGAGTGGGACTTTGTCAGCCTGTATGACGACTTTAGCGCTGACCCTCTGTCCCCCGATATCGATCAGGGTCGTAAAGACGATGAGCTGAATTTGCTGTATGTGGCCGTGACGCGGGCAATGAAGATACTGGCATTAAATTCGATGGTGTTATCCATCATGCAGCGTTACGTGGATGCTCGGACCTCTCCAGCACAACATCAGAAATCACAAGCCTAGTGGCAGACCATTTCCGGTTGATTGCACATCCTCAATACTGAAAACCTGGCAGCTCCACACATGAAGGATGTCGCCATGAGTCGCCAGGCATTTGAATACCATACCGAATTCGCCCCGCTGAACTATCTCGTCCGAACCAAAAAACTCTTCATGTTCAAGTCCGAAGAGCCCTCTACCGAACCTGACATTCAAGGTTTCCTGCAGGATCCGGAACACCAGCAGCACCTTGCTCAGCTAGGCCAAGAGGGTTGGGAACTGATCAGCGTTCAACCCGTAGTCAGGGGCGAAGTCCAGATTGGCAATCAAAATGCCCAGGGCTGGGCATACGGCATTGCCTTGCCCACCGGCTATCTTCTTTTCTTCAAACGCTCGATCCACCGAGACTGAGGGTGCAGTTACCGTACGAAGAAATCCTAACGGCCCGGAATATGGTTTTCTTGCGGCGACTATAGTGTGATCACGGCAAGCTGACGGCAACAGGAATGACTTGAGCCTAGCCGTGATCCAGACACTGCGTCTACCCGCCCTTACATGCCGATTCGTATTGACAGGACTGATCTCGCTTTTCGGGATCATTCTGTCTACCTCCCAAGCGGTAGCTGCTTCTGCCTCCGAACAGGCCAACCTGGACGTCATGATCCGCCAGTTGAATGCCTTGGAGGACACAGCACGTCGTAGCGCTCAAGTAGCAGACGAGCCGGGCAAACGGTACTTCTTCGATTACCAGCGCTTGGCGGGTGACATCGCCCGCATCCGCCATGGCTTGGAGGGCTACCTGACGCCAAGCCGAGCCCAACCTCGGGATCCAGCCGAGCTTTCGGGCCAATACACCACCGAAGGTCGCAAGCCATGAGCATGAACGGCGCTCAGGCGTCCGCCTTTCAAGCGGCGAGTGGTTTCCCGGCTTCGTCGAGCTACCTATTTTTCGTCGGCGTGGCCGTGGCTATCACGTTCGTGTGGGGGGCCTGGGCCGTCTGGAGCTGCTACCGAGGATGGGCCACCGGCAACCTTGACCGGACGATTGCTTCGACCTCTTTGGTTCGCATCCTGCTGCTTTGCATGATCCTCACCACCTTTGTACTCAGTTGATCGTATTGGAGGCTCACCATGAATTTGCTTTCACAAACACGCTACATGCTGATCGGCATGCTTGCTCTTCCACAACTGTCCATGGCTGCACTCCCCCAGTCCCAACCTCCGACTCGAGGTGAGGGCTCTAACCTGATGCAAACCATGCAGAACTACGCCTTTGACGGCATGTCGCTGATGGGTCTGATCGTCTGCGCCGTCATTTTCACCGGGGTAGCGTGGCACGCCTTCGGCGTTTACCACGAGATCCAACACGGCAAGAAGAAATGGGCTGATCTTGGAGCGACGGCCGCTGTCGGTGTGGCCATCTTGGGTGTCGCCATCTTCCTGATCACCAAGGCAACTAACATTCTTTAAAGAGCCTTGGCCATGACAGAACTCTCTGACGATGGGACGCTAATTTTCCTCCCGGTGCGGCTGAACAATCAGCCGGTCATCATGGGCGGCCTCACTGCCGATGAAATGTGGGCAACCCTAGCGATCAGTGCCGGCTCAGGATTGGTAATTGGGATTCTGGCAGCAATTTTGACCCATATTTGGGCGCTGATTATCGCCACAGCCATGCTCTTTGCCATCCTTGGGCTGACCCTCTCCAGCCGTTTTTTACGGCGTTGGAAACGCGGCCGATCGGACACCTGGCTCTACCGCCAGATGCAACTGAGCGTTGCACGATATCTTCCTACCTGGAACAAGGCCCACCTGATCACACGCACGGGTGCGTGGACCTGCCGTAGAACGGGGGCTCAATGACTTATCGAAAAAAAGTGGACGCCCAACTGTCCCATATCAACAGCCTGCGCCTGGTCATTGGCCTACTGATTGCCCTGGGTCTTTACATGGCCTACGGCTGGCAGAGCGCGCCGCGTGATCTGACTATTCATGTGCCGCCTGACCTCCGGTCGGGCAGCACCCGTCAGTGGTGGGATGTCCCCCCAGAGTCTGTGTATGCCTTTGGGTTGTATATCTTCCAGCAAATGAATCGTTGGCCTGTCGACGGGGAAACCGACTACGAGGATAACATCGCCCGTTTGGGTGGATACCTGACGCCTAGTTGCAAAGCTTATCTGCAAAAAGACTTCGAACTGCGCCGCAACAGCGGGGAATTACGCAAGCGCGAACGTGGTGTATTTGAAATACCAGGTCGAGGCATAACCGATACCTCGGAGCAGCATGTCGAGCAGCACAGTATCAACGACTGGACGGTGAACTTGGATATCACTGCCGACGAGCATTACGGAGGTGAGCGTGTAAAAAGAGCTCTGGCTCGCTACCCCTTGCACATCATTCGTTCCGACGTTGATCCCGAAAAAAATCCTTTTGGCTTGGCTTGGGACTGCTACAGCAGTAACCCTCAGCGCATCGAAGTCTCCGCAGAACCTGCCCGTTCGGGAGGTAAATGATGATGCGTCGGCTGCTGATTATCGGATTACTGATTCTCAACTTCTGCGGGCTGGCCAACGCCGTTGAAATTTTACGCTGGGACCGAATTCCACTGGCACTGCCTTTGATCGTCGGCCAGGAACGCATTGTCTTTGTCGACCAAAATGTTCGAGTGGGTCTGCCCCGGAATTTGGTTGATAAGCTGCGCGTCCAGAGCACGGGTGGCGCACTGTACCTTCTGGCCAAAGAACCCATACCTCCGACTCGCCTGCAGCTCCAAAATATGAGCAGTGGCGAAATCATGTTGGTGGACATCATCGCTACAGAAGGCAAACCAAATCAGGCTGCGCCCGAGCCTGCAAAAATTGTTGCCGGTGAAGGTCCCTCGCCTCGTTACGGGCAGGCCAGCTCTAAGCCAACGACCAGTCGCGCTCCGGCCACCATGTCGGAGCCCAACGTTCAAGACGAGGATCCGCCGACGCCTCGCCGTGAGACGCCTATCCCTGTGGTCATTACACGCTATGCCGCACAGATGCTATATGCCCCTCTGCGCACCGTTGAGCCTGTAGACGGTATCGCCCAGGTCAATCTTAAGCGGGGCCTTAACCTCACCACTTTGCTCCCGACGTTGCCGGTCGAGGCCTCTGCATTAGGAGCGTGGCGGTTAGACGACTACTGGGTGACGGCAGTGAAACTGCGCAACACCAGCACTCAGCAACTTGCACTGGATCCTCGGGATCTGATGGGGGACTTCACAACGGCGACGTTTCAGCACCCGTACCTCGGCATCAAGGGTGATGCAAGTGACACCACAACGGTTTATCTGGTGACACGCGGCCATGGTTTGGCCGAATCGTTACTGCCGGCGACCGTCAGCCAGATCGATCCGAAAGGAGGCCGCCGTGAAGAGTAATCCTCTGGTCAAATTCCTGGTCATCCCTTTCGCGATCATGGCGTTATTCGTGGTGGTCAAACTATTCAGTAAGGACAGTTCTGAGAAGCAGGCTCAGGCTCCAGAAACGCTCGTGCTCAGTACGGGGGAAGCTAAAAAACTTGGCGTTGACGGCGATACCCCCGGCGACACGCTGCGCACCATCGTCGTGGAAAGCAGACAGCTCAAAGACCAGGTGTCCAATGCGCTGAAGAACAACGATGAGTTGAAGCAACAAAACCTTGAGCTACAAAGACGCTTGCAGTCGATCAACGACAACGTTGACAGCAAGCTACAAAACGCCCAGCAAACGATGAAACAGGAGTCACAACAACAGAGCCAGACCATCCTGGATACGCTGCAGCAGCAATACAACAGCCTGAGCAGCAAATCAGCTAGCAGCAATCAGTCTGGATCGGATTTGCCGATCGGATTCGGCGTTCAGCCTGGTGATGGGCAAGACTTCAAAGGCGCACCTGGACCGGATGTCGTTTGGATCGAGCCACAGGACGCTACTCCTGTCGATATCAATGGAAAGCCCATCGCTGCCGGATCCAATCAAACCGCCTCGGGATTTAACTTCCCCACCTCCTTCGGCGAGTCCGTAGATCGAGGCCAAAATGCTCTGCGTACGGGCGCTCAGAACGTTGCGAGTGAGATCTCGCCACAGGAGGCCCGCAAACAGGTACGCAAAGTCTATACGCTGCCACAGAACTCCACATTGATGGGTTCTGTCGCGATGTCCGCATTGATCGGCCGAGTGCCCATCGACGGCACGGTCAACGACCCCTACCCGTTCAAAGTGCTAATTGGCCCGGACAACCTCACCGCCAACGGTATCGATTTGCCCGACGTCGCTGGCGCCGTGGCCAGCGGCACAGCGTCCGGCGACTGGACCTTGTCTTGCGTACGCGGGCAGATCAAAAGCCTGACTTTTGTCTTTAATGACGGCACGGTACGGACGCTGCCACAGCCACAAGAAGAAACGAATGGCAGTCAGAACAGCAATAACCAGAACAATGGTAACCAAACCACCATCCAGGGAGGCCTGGGCTGGATCAGCGATGCCTACGGTATTCCGTGCATCAGTGGCGATCGTAAAAGCAACGCCTCGCAATACATCGGTTCCCAGGTACTGATTACCGCGGCCGGCGCCGGCGCTGCCTCCCTCATCAAATCGGATGGAAACAGCAGTTCATTTATAAATCCGCAGTCCGGGACCATCGGTTCAGTTGGCGGCTCAGGCAGTGACGCCATGGGCAAGATCATCGGCCAAGGTGTCAATGATGTGTCCAGTTGGGTGAACAAGCTCTACGGGCAAGCCTTCGCGGCAGTGTACGTGCAGCCCGGGGCGAAAGTTGCCGTTCACCTGGACCAGCAGCTGACCATCGATTACGAACTCCAAGGCCGCAAGGTCAACTATCGCTCAGGAGCCCGTCATGCTTCGACTGCGCTTGACTAATCACTCTTTGAAAATCGGAACCTACCTGGTGATCGTAATGCTCGGGACTGGCTGCTCCACCAGTAAGGACGAGCTTCTTCCCCATGGCGACAGCACGATGATGGACGTTTGGGATCAAGGCGCCAGTGGCTCAAGCAGCACCGGGAACCGGCAGTTGCTCGATGCCCGCCAAGACCTGCGCAGGCCTTTGCAAACCGATCAGACGGTTCTGGAAGAAAATTCGAAGTTTACGCGCACTTCTCAAAACGAGATTTACAGCCAGTTCAAGCGTCTGCCCAACCCTGACCTGGTGATGTACGTATTTCCTCATTTGGCGGGCTCTGATCCAGCCCCTATCCCAGGCTACACCACAGTGTTCCCTTTGTACCAACGCGTGCAATACGCCATGCCCGGTGAACGCACGGAGGCTTATTGATGAGTTTTTTTGAGCGCTTTAAAAGACACGGCTCAGACCGAGTCGAGCCGGACCTCGCCGCTAATGCTACCGAGCATGTCGACGTGCAGGCATCAGCGACTGAATCTTTTGAGGCTGCGACCGAGCGGTATTTCGCACGCCTGGCTGCCATGGGCATTCCCTCGCCGAGTGATTGGCGCAACCCAAAGAAAAAACCAGCGACTACCGCTGACGTCGACCGCATGTACGACGTGAACCCCTCTTTCGTGGATCTTCTGCCGTGGGTGGACTATCTGCCGGCAGAAAGAGCCATGCTGTTGGAAGACGGCGTGTCTCGTGCCGCGTTCTTCGAACTGACACCGATCGGTACCGAAGGTCGAGATCCCGACTGGTTGCGCAAAGCCCGGGATGCCTTGGAAAACGCCCTGCAAGACTCTTTCGATGAGTTGGAAACTTCTCCGTGGGTCGTGCAGTTGTACGCTCAGGACGAAACCAGTTGGGACAACTACCTGCAGCAGTTGCACGACTACATCCAACCCCGGGCACAGGGCAGTGATTTCACCGAGCTTTACTTGAAGCTGATCAAGCAGCACCTGGAGGCTATTTCCAAGCCAGGCGGGCTGTTTGAAGACACTAAGGTCAGCCAACTGCCTTGGAGGGGCCAGCAACGCCGCGTCCGCATTGTCGTCTACCGACGCACTCAGGGTGCCCAAGCAGACGTGCGCGGCCAAGCACCCGCCCCCTACTTAAAAATCATCTGTGATCGCTTGGTAGGTGGGTTGGCGAACGCCGGCATTAAAACCCATCGCATGGATGGCCACGCCATTCGCCATTGGCTGATTCACTGGTTCAATCCACGGCCTGACCATCTCGGCCCTGCAGACGCTGATATCCGTCGTTTTTATGAGTTGGTTTGCAAGCAAGTGCCGGTAACGGAGGAAGGCGAGTTACCGCTAGCCAGTGGGACAGACTTTTCTCAAAACCTGTGTTACCGCGAACCGCTGTCGGACACAGAGAAAGGCTTGTGGTACTTCGACGGCCTGCCCCACCGCGTAGTGATGCTCGATCGTCTGCGGGAAGCGCCCAAGACGGGACACCTGACAGGTGAAACACGCAAGGGTGGTGATGCGCTCAACGCGCTGTTCGACAAAATGCCAGAGGACACCATTCTCTGTATCACCCTCGTGATCACTCCGCAGGACATACTTGAAGGCCACCTGGAGCAGCTTTCACGCAAGGCCGTTGGTGATACCCAAGCGTCGATCCTGACACGTGAAGACGTTGCTGTCGCCCGCCAGTTGCTTGGCCGCAAGCACAAGCTGTACCGGGGTAGCGTAGCGTTTTACCTACGCGGGAAAGACGACTTGGAATTGCAGGAGCGCAGTTTGCAACTGAGCAGTGCTTTGCTGGGAGCGGGCATGGAGCCTGTGGAGCCCCGCGATGAGGTCGCCCCCTTAAACTCGTACCTCAGATGGTTGCCCGGCAATTTTGATCCCAATGAGCGCAAAGCACTGGAGTGGTACGCGCAACTCATGTTCGCTCAACACATTGCAAACCTGGCTCCCGTCTGGGGACGGTCTACCGGAACCGGGCACCCAGGCATCACGCTGTTCAATCGTGGGGGAGCGCCGATCACCTTCGATCCGCTGAACAAGCTGGACCGCCAGATGAACGCGCACCTGTTCATCTTCGGTCCTACGGGTTCAGGAAAGTCGGCCAGCGCAACGAATATCCTTAGTCAGATCGTGGCCATCTATCGGCCGAGACTTTTCATCGTTGAGGCCGGCAACAGTTTTGGCCTGCTGGGGGACTTTGCCAAGAAGCTCGGATTAACGGTCAACCGTGTCCGACTCGCTCCTGGATCTGGGGTTAGCTTAGCGCCCTTCGCCGATGCTGAAAAACTCATTGAGCCAACCGCAAACGTCAAAGCGCTCAAGGCTGATGACCTCGAGGCCTCGGACGAACACCTGGCAAGTCAAACCGAAGACGAACAGCGCGACATCCTTGGAGAGATGGAAATTACGGCCAGGCTGATGATCACTGGCGGGGAGGATAAAGAAGATGCGCGCCTTACTCGGGCTGATCGCAGCGCCATCCGCCAATGCATTCTCAATGCGGCACAGAAATGTGTAGCGGAGCAACGCATCGTTCTCCCTGAAGACATCCGTGAGGCACTGCGAGAGATGGGGCATGAACCGGGTATCCCGGCCGCTCGAAGCTCACGCTTCCTGGAGATGGCGGAAGCCTTGTCCATGTTCTGCATGGGCACTGAAGGCGACATGTTCAACCGCCCAGGTACGCCATGGCCCGAAGCGGACATCACCATTGTGGACTTGGCCACGTATGCCCGTGAAGGCTACAGCGCACAGATGGCCATCGCCTACATTTCGCTGCTCAACACGGTCAACAACATCGCCGAGCGGGATCAATTTAAAGGCCGCCCCCTGATCTTCTTCACTGACGAAGGCCACATCCAGTTGAAGGTTCCACTGCTGTCACCCTACTCCGTCAAGATCACCAAAATGTGGCGAAAGCTGGGAGCCTGGTTTTGGATGGCTACTCAAAACGTTGACGACGTGCCACCAGAGGCATCGGCCCTGCTCAATATGATCGAGTGGTGGATCTGCTTGAACATGCCGCCTGATGAGGTGGAGAAGATCGCACGCTTTCGTGAACTGACCCCAGCTCAGAAATCGATGATGCTGTCCGCACGCAAGGAAAGCGGGAAGTTTACCGAGGGTGTAGTGCTGTCCAAAAGCATGGAAATGTTGTTCCGGGTGGTACCACCTAGTTTGTACCTGGCGCTGGCAATGACGGAACCGGAAGAGAAGAAACAACGCTACGACATCATGCAGGCCACTGGCTGCAACGAGCTCGACGCGGCCATTGAAGTTGCCGCAACGCTAGACCGCTATCGCGGTATCGAACCTCACATCATCACATTTCCCGAGCAAGTCACGGCATTGGAGCGCCACGTATGAGAACACTGAATTCCTTGACCCAAAACCTGATTGAAAGTCTGACCCAGTTGCTTGAACAGCCTGGTGAGGATGCTTTGCAGACTTTGGAGGTTTGCGCCCCCGTCCTTATAGAGGAACTGCAACAGGTTTTGATACGTGCAGTAGACCGTCGTGACATCGAGTCCCAGCTTCAAACGGTGTTGGCCAACTGGCTTCGCCAACATCCACAACCCGAGAGCGCTGAACACGCCCTCCTCGAAGCACTACGCAAACAAGCCCTTCTGTCATCGAAATCCGCGGCCGAGCCTCAGACATGAGGCGTGTTAGTAGGCGATGGGCAATTTCAGGCTTAATTGTGGCTAGCATATCGGTAGCAAGCCTGGCCTTCCTTAAAAGCGAGGCACAAGTACCGCAACACACTGGCCCTTGGCTGTTCGGCCCGGCCGATGCTCGCTGGACGGTGACTGAATTTGCTGACCTGGAATGTCCGTACTGCAAGATCTATACACCGGCTCTGAAAGCCTGGGTACAGCAACAGAAAAGCGTGAACCTCCAGTGGCATCACTTTCCACTGGACTTCCACGGCTCGACCGCGATTTATGAAGCTAAAATGGTTGAGTGCGCGGGAGAGTTAGGCGGCGCTCCGGCTTTCTGGCAAGCCGTCGACCAGGTCTTTGAACGAACCCGTAGCAACGGGCTAGGCTTCAATGGTCAGCTGGACATCAACGATGTTAGTCACCAGGTACTGATGGCCTGTGCTGCAAATGACAAACAGATTTCTCTAAGCATTAGTCGGCAGGCAGAAGAAGCCCATAAGTCTGGGGTCACAGCGACACCCACCGTGCTGATTAGAGACAACAATACCGGCAGGTCTCTAAAACTGGAAGGTCCTGTCGATGGTGTGACGTTGATGTCAGCTATGGACTTGTTGATTCAGAAAGTTAACTAGCTCCGCTCCATATTTGCACTACCGAGTAGCTCGGCCGATGACGGCACCTCATGTATGCACGGTACCTAACCCCGTGCAGCATCCTGTCCCATCCCCTGTTTTTTGCCACGGCCAGCTCCGGCCGAGGCAACCCTTCGCAACCTACACTCACCTGGTCGACCTTAGCTGATCGATATGGCCCCTGCCGGCCGTTAAAGCACCAATAATACTGTACGGCCCGCCTTTGCCCTTATTGGGAATAAAGATCGCCACATGGTCACTTATCGACAAAACCGGCCGTATTGCTCGCACACCCCATAAGTCCTGATAAAATACGTTATCACCACTTATTACCAAGGAAGGACGGACATGACTTATACCCTAGGCGAGAACCACGATCAGAACTACACCTGCAAATGTGGTCAGGTAGAACGCAGAAAACTCACCCCCGCCTATAAAAAGGATTGGCGGTGTGGAAAGTGTGGCTTTCGCCTCAAAATCGACATGGATGATCTCAACGGGCACTGTTACACGGTCATCCGCAAATTTGCGGAGGATGTCCGGGTTGACGACGTAGTGGTGTATCGCAAAGGTTACGGGCAGACCCATGGTGCAGCAGAAAAATCCAATCCATCGGGAGAAAAGTGGTATCTGCAAGTGGCCTTTTATGGAGGTCACACCATTCCGACGAATCAGTACATTAATGTCGAGGTCCCTTAAATGAACGACGAAGTCACCAGCTCGGCCAGCAACTAATGATGGCCTCATTCGAACCTATGCGCGATTTCTACCAGCGCCGCCAAATCGTCTGCCTGGATGCGCTCGCAAACGACGTACGACTGCTGAATGTGCGCAGCGAATCCCCCCGGGGCAGTTTCGTGTTTCCCGGTACCGACTACCTGGACAACATCGAGGTCGGTGGCCACCCGGTTGGCCACGTCGATTACGGCCTCAGTCCGCTGGGCGATCGCGTGTACATCAACATGCTCGAAATCGAACGGGCGCAGCGGGGGTAGGGCATCGGCCTGGCCGTGCTGTGGCAGCTGTGGCGCACGCACCAAGTGCCGATTGTGCCGCTGGATCAACGCACCTCATCCGATGGTTTCTGGTACCGGGCTCGCCGGCGATTCGCAGCGGCCGGCGCCGTGCTCGGTGAGTAGCTGCGCGGCGACGAGCGAAAAATCCTGGAACAGCAACGCTGGCAGCACCTGGTGCCGGAATCGGTAAACGACCGCTCCCACCGTAAATACTGGGAATGGGTCGCCGCTGAACACGCGGCAGGTCGACCTGCGGGGCCGGGCATTCCATGACCAGCCTCACTCCCCCCCAGTCCACGGCCGTGCTGTTGCCGGCCGGCGAACGTCGGCTGAGCGCCGTGGAATTCCAGCAGCTGGCCGGTGTGCCGGCAGCGGTAGAATGGTTCGCCAATATCGACAACCCCCGCACCCGCCGCGCCTATCAAAACGACTTGGAAGACTTCTGCAGCTTTGTCGGCCTCACCGGCGCCGATGAATTCCGCGCGGTCACCCGCGCGCACGTGCTGGCATGGCGCGCCCAGCTGGAAACCCGGGGCCTGGCCGGGGCCACCATCCGGCGCAAACTGGCGGCGCTGGCCAGCCTGTTCGATCACCTTCTGGAGAACAACGCCGTCGCCGGCGGCAACCCGGTGCACGGCGTCAAACGGCCCAGTATCGAAACCAACGAAGGCAAGACGCCGGCACTCGGTGATGACCAGGCTAAATTGCTACTCGATGCTCCCGGTGTGTCTACGCTCAAAGGCTTGCGGGACCGCGCGATTTTGGCGGTGCTGCTGTACCACGGTCTGCGCCGTGAAGAAGCAGCGCAGCTGATGACGGGTCACCTACAGGACCGGCGCGGTATCAAACACCTGCAGGTGAGAGGGAAGGGCGGTAAAACCCGCTATCTGCCGCTGCACCCGGTCGCGGCCGAGCGCATTCATGAGTACCTGGAGCGCGACACTCAACGCGAACCTGGCAATGGCCCGCTGTTTCGCTCGATCCGCGGTCGCACCGCCGGCGGGGCCGTTACGGGTAACGGCATCTACAAGGTCGTGGCCCATTGGGCACAGGCGGCGGGCATCGACGTTGACGGGTTAGGCGTACACGGTCTGCGGGCCACAGCCGCGACCAATGCACTTGAGCATGACGCCGATATCGCCAAGGTCCAAGTTTGGCTGGGCCATGCCAATATCAGTACGACGCGCCTCTATGATCGGCGCCTCCAGCGGCCGGAAGACTCCCCAACCTACAAAGTGAAATACTGATGGCCGCAGGCTGTTAGATTGCAGTCCAATCCGGCGTGTACATAAGCGCGAGCCAGCCCGCACCGGCCAGGAACGGGCCGAAGGGTTGAGGGCTTTTTCGATTGATTTTGCCCGACACCATCCCCACGCCAAACACCACCGTGGCGGCCAGGGTCGACATCAACAGCACGCCTGGCAGGATCTGCCAGCCCCCCCAGGCGCCGAGCATGGCCAACAGCTTAAGATCGCCTTGCCCCATGCCCTCGGTATCGCTGAACAGCTTACTAACGCCACGTAAAAGCCACAGCACCAGGTAGCCTCCAACGGCTCCCCATACTGCACTGGTCAACGAGGTGAATAGCTCAACGCTGTTGACGATCAATCCCAACCATAGCAGCGGCAACACCAGCACGTCGGGCAGCAGCTGGTGTTCAAGGTCAATCAGGCTCAAAGCCAACAACCCAGCCACCAGGACCACGGCCGCGAGCGCGGCCGGGCCCACCCCATAATGCAGCCCAACCCAGCCCGCGAGCAGACCCATGGCCAGCATGGTAAGCCCCACGCGCAAGCTGAAGTGATCCGGTCGCCATGCCAAACCGAGTTGGCCCGGGGCATCAGGGTTTCGCGCAATGCCCAATGTCTCCGACGCATCGAGCAGCCACTGGTGCTCCACCGCATAAGGCAATCGAACCACCACGGCGCTGACCGGTAGGCCGCCCAGCAGCCCTAACAGGAACAGGCCCATTGGGAAGAATTCGTACACGCTAAGCCTCCTAAGCGCCATTCACAGACGTGGCCTGGCTCTCTTCCCACCATCACTGCCCTGGGGAGTGAGGACCGTCCACATCACTTTGCATCCCCACCAGCGGACCTTCTGCATCCGGCATGGCTTCAGCTGCTTCTTCAGCAGGAATGTCTGCGGTCTTCTGATGCTCCAACCCGCTGCACGGCAATGCCACGACGCTTAACCGCTCCGCAAAGTAGGTGTCGAACAACTGCCAATCTGGGTACTCATCCGGTGCCACGCTCAGCGCGGTCAGGCGACCGATTAAGCCACAAAGCCAGTCTGCGCACTGCAAAGTCTGGAACAGGTAGCTTTCTCCCTGCAACGGCGGCTCAATCATCGTGCGGCATTTTTCGGAGGCATCTTCGAACATGGCCAACGTACAGGCTTCAACGTTGCGCTCACGCCACTCGTTGCCGGCTTTCTGCTCATCCAACACCAGGATAAACGTCGAGCCTTCCTTAGCGCAGAAACGGTCAATTTTGCGCACGGACTGCAACAGCTGCCGCTTGAACGTCTCAGTCGAGTCATGCGCATCAGGGTCGGTGGTCTTATGTTCCCCGGTGTAGAACACATGCCCCTTGATACCCTTGATATGGGTTAGCAGTCGGAAGGTCGAGCGTCTTAACTCTTTGTACTTTTGAACGTTCCTGGGCGCGTACAGCTGCGAGCCCTTTTTTTCCCACTAGTACGCCGGCAGATTGCCGGGGTTGTCGTGCACCAGGTCGTAGGACAGCAGTTGGCACTTTAGTTTGTAGAAGTAAATCGCGAACTCGCGCACTTCATGGGCAGGGATAAGCATGCCGCCGAGGCCAAATACAGGGCTGGTTTTGTACTTGGGGTGGTTCCGAGCGACGTACTGACCGACGTGGCCAAACTCATCCAGGTAAGCGACATAATGCATGCCGAGTGATTTCCCTATGCCAAAAACACGAAAGCCCGCAGCGATTTCTCGCAAGCGGGCCTCGGAAGGTAGGCACATGGTTAACCATATGCGTTGATCAAATAATAGCAATCAGTGAGCCGCTATTCAACTATTTGTTGAATAGCGGCTCCAGGGCCCTCGCGCCTAGGGGCGCCTGCTCCTCGATGGTCCAGCCAGGAGCTGATTCGTTGGTACCAAGACGCTCACCAGTGTCAATGAACTCGTACTCAGGACGGATCTGCACCTGGCTACCATAGGGGGTCCAGTAGGGTACTTCGACCTTGTGTTCAATCACGCCGATCAAGCGGCCATCGTCTAAAACAAATGTTTTCATGGTGTTGCCTCATGTAGGTGCGGTATTCGCGGTGATCATGATGAGGCATTTATTTCGTAGTCCTCGTTGAGGGTTTCCGACTCCCTCAGCTCCAGCTGACTTAACCGCGTGTGTACTGGCAAAGGCCGCTAAATGGCATACTGCTGGCCTGCGGTCTATTCATTGATCCAGACTCTGGATTTTGTTCTTAACCACCCCGTGAAAAAAATGACAAATGCCCGAGATTGCTGCCATCAGCATGATAAGAGGTGCCCAGCCTTCGGCAATGGCTTTTTGGTCCATTGGTTGTTCAGCGGCCAAACCCAACATAACGATGGCCATCATCGCGAAAACAAATAGCACGCCGCAGAAAAATGCAGATCTATACGCTTTGCGTAATTGCGCCTCAACTTTCAGTAGGTGGGCTGTATGCGTCCGGGCATCACATCTTGCGTGATTAAACCGGCTGCCACTTATGCGGAAGCAGCAGCTCGATTTCACTCGCCCGCTGCGTCGGTAAACGCGTGAGAACATCCTTTAGATAGGCGTACGGGTCATGACCATTCAGCCGCGCAGACTGGATCAAACTCATGATCGCTGCCGCCCGTTTTCCGCTACGTAGCGACCCAGCGAGTCGAGTCAGCCGAAGGGAATTTCACCCCTCGGCTGCTCACAGAACCGTACGTGACAGTCTCCCGTCATACGGCTCTTGATCACACATTCGATGCACGTAGTAAATACCAATGCGCGAACAGCTCCGGATTCTCTCTTCGAACAAGACGCAGCCGATGCTCCGCTTGACGTATAGAGATTCGGTACTTGCTCTTCATCCATTTGAGCAGGCGCGATTGCAACGCGCTCCACAATCGATAGCTGAAGTTTCTGTACCAGAATTTACCGTAGTATTCGATCCATCCTCGAATCACAGCGTTGTACCTGCGAGAAAAATCCCTCAGGTCATCCGTAGTGGATCGATGGATGCGCCAGTGTTTGATCGTGTCTACCATCCTGCGCATCGCCTTCATCGACGCTCCCGGCACGCGAGAATGTATCGGTGAACCGCCTCCGAGAGGCCTACAAGCCTCATCTCCAATTCACAATCGGAAAATACGTTGCGAGCCGCAACTAATATCTTGGAACAATTTCGCGGCCCTTATGCCCAAAAAAATGTGTCACAACGACTGCGAAGGTGGTGTTAGCGTTTTCCCCGGAATTGCGAGCCGAGTGATATGCCAAAGATTGATCAGATCGACCAGAACGCCGAACAGCTCTATGAAGCGCTGAGTCATTTGGTTCGCGTCTACCAGTTTCGTGACAGAGATCGCAGCTGCTGCGAAGGAATGTCCGTCACTCAATGCTACGCGCTAGAGCATGTGATCAAGGCTGGGCCTGTTCGGGTTCAATCGCTGGCCAGCGAGCTTTTTCTCGACAAGAGTAATGCCAGCCGGCTGGTCGATTCGCTTGCCAAACAGGGCCTGGTTCAACGTGTGCCGGACGCGAGTGACGGCCGTGCTCTGGCAATCACCGTGACGCCCGAAGGCATGGCCATCTACGAAAGCATTCGGTCGGACTTAGTGGGAGAAGCTCGTAATCTAGCCTGCGACTTATCGAAAGAAGCACGTGATGGCGCGATCGAAATGCTACGCCGCTTCGCCAAAGCCACCGAACAACGCTGCGGCCTGAAAGACCTTAGCCGTGACGAATATCTGCCAAGGAAATGTTGCTGAAGTAGCAAAATCTGTCCCTCTCCCAAAAAATCGCACCGTCTCTAGACCTGTAAAGTCTGAGAAAAAGTGACCATCACCTAAAGTCTTACGAATGTCTCAAAAAATTCTGTTCTTCCCAATGTCCATGCCAGACGAGACCTTTCACTCACGAGTTACCCGATATCATTTACTTTCGGGAAATAGAACTGAGCGTGAGACTTTTAAAGATCTTTTTGGTACCGAACCATTTGTTATCAAAATTATCCCTAAACGAATCGAAGATATTGCGGAGAAGCTTCCTGGCGACAAGAACGATAATCTAAATGAGTTGCTTGCGTGCAACACCATTCTTCCTGCTTACAAGCCGCTCTTAGGCATCTCCAAAGTCAATGATGGCAATAGCACTTCGCTCGTATCCAGACTTCCTCGTAGAGAGGTAAGTTTTCATAGCATGGCTAAGATTTGCCTTTCCTGCGCCCAATCGGATCTTATTGAGACGGGGCATTCGTACTGGCAACGATCTCATCATATTCCGGGCGTAACAGCTTGCTGGAGACACGGTGAGACTTTATTGCAAGCCTGCCCAACTTGCACTCATCCGTTTTACCGAAAAAACAAGCTATTACCTATGTTAACTAGCTCCTGCGTATGTGGCTGGAGACCATTAGGCTCACACTCTCCTTCGAGAGTGCCGGAAATCGAGCAAAAATTTGCGCAGTTTGCAAAGGACCTTCTGCATAGTGATTTACCGGCTGTTCCATCTGGGGTATTAGCCGCATGCTATCGTCGACAAGCCAAGAAAAATGGGTTTGCTCGTGGAAACCTAATGGCGACGACGAAAATGTTCGAAAGCATCCAATCAAAATTTGGTCATGATTTTTTGTCGAGAATTGATAACGCGTACGCGTCAGGCAAGTACCATCAGTGGATAAGAACCACCACTGTGAATGATCAGCTAGATATGCCCATCACCCGACACCTCATCATTTCTCTTCATTTATTTGGGGACGTGAAGACATTTAAAAAGAGAATTACGGAAGAGCTAATACTATTTACTGGAACAAAGTCTAGAAAACCATACAACAAAACAACCGCTAACACCACCAAGGCAC
The DNA here is from genome assembly GCF_900215245.1 of Pseudomonas fluorescens. Lineage (GTDB taxonomy): Bacteria > Pseudomonadota > Gammaproteobacteria > Pseudomonadales > Pseudomonadaceae > Aquipseudomonas > Aquipseudomonas fluorescens. The sequence goes on along the minus strand of NZ_LT907842.1, from coordinate 3,153,326 downwards.
TTCATCGCCTGAAAGTTAACAACATCATAGAAGCCCGCACGGGAGCAACCTTGGATTACTTATGGAAACATGCGTATCAAGCTACCCTTTGGCTCACAGCAAACGATAAAAAATGGCTTTTAGGCGTACTCTCAAAAAAAATAAATACTGCGTCAACAGGAGAATCTAAAACCAATAAACTCGATAGCGAATACGCAGACATAATTAAAATTGGCGTTAAGGATAGTCTGAAGTAGGCCGCTATTTTTCGACTGCTGAGCCATAGGCGCTTTCAAAAAACGGCAGCCGTTCAAAAACGATCACGTCTGCCGCCTATTCCATCCATTTTTTCCGCTGAACGCTCCTCGCAGCAGCTATTTCCCTCATTACGGACGCACTTCTCCTGCGCTGGAGAGCAAATATCGACGCGCCATCCAAAGGTTCGACAGGGCGAACAGCGTCACCATCTGAGCAGTGTTTTTCACCAAGCCTCGGAAACGCACTTTCGTATAACCAAACTGACGCTTGATCACTCGAAATGGATGCTCAACCTTGGCGCGAACCTGGGCCTTGGCTTTCTCGATCTTGCGCATCGCTTTGTACAGCGCGCTGCGTTTACCGTGTTTTTTGTAGGTACTGCGCCGGGCTGCGATCTGCCAGATGACGTGGCGTCCCGCATGCTCTTCGCGCTTCTCGACACCGGTATAGCCTGCATCGGCGCAGACCACGTTCTCAGCACCGTGTAGCAGTTTGTCGACTTGGGTTATGTCCGCGACGTTGGCCGCAGTGATCACCACGCTGTGCACCAGCCCTGACTCATCGTCGACACCAATGTGAGCTTTGGCACCGAAGTAATACTGGTTACCTTTCTTGGTTTGATGCATCTCAAGGTCGCGTTTGCCGTCCTTGTTCTTGGTCGAACTGGGCGCATGAATCAGCGTGGCATCGACGATGGTGCCTTGTCGCAGCGACAAGCCGCGGTCGCCCAGATAGCCATTGATCACGCCGAGAATACCAGCGGCCAACTCGTGCTTTTCCAGCAGGCGACGGAAGTTGAGGATGGTAGTTTCATCTGGGATCCGCTCCAGGCTCAGACCTGAAAACTGGCGCAAGATCGTCGTCTCGTACAGCGCTTCTTCCATCGCAGGATCGCTGTAACCGAACCAGTTCTGCATGAGATGAACCCGCAGCATCGCCATCAAAGGATAGGCCGGACGCCCCCCTTCGCCCGTCGGGTAATGAGGTTGGATCAGGGCAATCAAACCCTTCCAGGGTACGACCCGATGTATCTCGATCAGGAACAATTCCTTGCGGGTCTGCTTGCGCTTACCGGCGTACTCGGCATCGGCGAAGGTCATTTGCTTCATTGAAAAGCTCGGCGATTGGTGTCCGGAGATTTTGCCAAATCAGGAAGTCTTTTTCAGGATTTCCTTAGTTAAGTGATACACCCAAAGCTTGTGCGATCCCCTCTCCATAAGCCGGATCGGCCTTGAAGAAATACTGCAACTGACGCAGAATAACCTGCGCACTGACACCCGCCATCGCACCGGCGATGTTGTCGATCAACAGCGCACGTTGCTGATCGTTCATCAGACGGAACAAGGCGCCTGCTTGGCTGTAGTAGTCAGTGTCTTCACGGTGATCGAAACGGTCGGCCGCGCCGCTAAGGACCAGGGCTGGATCCGCGTAACGAGGAGCCTGTTGCGGCGCGTCGGCGTAGCTATTCGACTCATAGTTCGCGGCCGCGCCGCCATTGCTGCCAAACGCCATGGCGCCGTCACGCTGGTGGTTGTTCACCGGGCTGCGTGGAGCGTTGACCGGTAACTGCTGGTGGTTTGTACCTACCCGATAGCGGTGAGCGTCGGCATAAGCGAATACTCGGCCCTGCAGCATGCGGTCCGGCGACAGGCCGACGCCTGGCACCACGTTGCTGGGACCAAATGCCGCCTGCTCGACTTCAGCAAAATAGTTCAGCGGGTTGCGGTTCAGCTCCAGCTCACCGATTTCGATCAACGGGAACTCCTTCTGCGACCAAGTCTTGGTCACGTCGAACGGGTTCTCGTAATGAGCCGACGCCTGTGCTTCGCTCATGACTTGGATGCACACGCTCCACCGTGGAAAGTCGCCGTGTTCGATGGCGTTGAACAGGTCACGCTGAGCGTAATCCGGGTCGGTACCGGCCAAGCGAGCCGCCGCGTCCGGTGTCAAATTCTTGATGCCTTGCTGGGTCTTGTAATGCCATTTCACCCAGTGACGCTCGCCCTTGGCGTTGATCAGACTGTAGGTGTGGCTGCCGAAGCCGTGCATATGCCGGTAGCCGTCTGGAATCCCCCGATCCGAGAACAGGATCGTGATCTGGTGCAGGGCCTCGGGAGAGTACGACCAGAAGTCCCACATCGCCTGAGCGCTCTTCAGGTTGCTTTGCGGCAGGCGCTTCTGGGTATGGATGAAGTCAGGAAACTTCAGTGGATCACGAATGAAGAACACCGGCGTGTTGTTTCCGACGATGTCCCAGTTGCCTTCCTCGGTATAAAACTTCAGAGCGAAACCACGCGGGTCACGCTCGGTATCCGCTGAACCCCGCTCACCGCCTACGGTTGAGAACCGCAGGAACGTCGGGGTTTGCTTACCCACGGACTCAAAAAGCTTGGCGCTGGTGTACTTGCTGATGTCCCGGGTAACGGTAAAGGTACCGTAAGCACCCGACCCCTTAGCGTGCACGCGGCGCTCAGGAATATTTTCACGGTTGAAGTGGGCCAGTTTCTCGATCAGATGAAAATCATCGAGCAGAAGCGGACCGCGCGGGCCAGCGGAACGAGAGTTCTGGTTGTCGGAGACTGGGGCACCGCTGGCGGTGGTCAGCACTTTGGTTTCGCTCATGCTCTATTTTCCTCTGTAAGTTGTGCCGTTATCCGCGGCTATCCACCGCCGATTCGGCATTGGAAATGATCACTTCCACACGACGATTCAGTTGAAGGGACTGGGCCGACGAATCATCGGCAATCGGGTATTGCTTGCCGTATCCCTTAGTGGTGATACGGCTCATATCGACACCCAAACGCTGCAGGGCGAAGGCCACGCTTTGCGCGCGTTGGTCAGACAAGCGCTGGTTGAAGGCGTCTGCCCCCACGCTGTCGGTGAAGCCTTCGATCAGTACTTTTCGCTCAGGGTTGCTGACCAAAAAGTCCGCCAACTGCTGAACGTTGCGTTGGTTGCCGGGCTTGAGGTTGGCTTTGCCGGTATCGAACAACACATCGCCAAAGGTGACCACTTCGCCCCGAGGCGTCTGCTTGGCTTTCATCGCCTGCAAGGCCTTGAGCTGTTGGGTCCGTACATCCAGTTGAACCTGGGTGCGTTGCGCATCAATCGTGCTCAAGCCCGCTTCTGCCTTGCGACCGAGAATGGTCTGTTCAGCCAGAGAGATCTTCTGCTTGGCAACGTAGGCCAACTGATCAATCTCCGGGGATTTACGGTCTCGTATGGACAGCAGGTCGGCCTTGCCAAGCGCCGTGAAGGCGTCCTTGGTTTCCAGCGCCGCCAGGGTGTTCGATTAAGGCTGGCTCTGGAGTTTGGAAAAAAGTTGTCGCGCCTCGATCAACTGAGGATTCTCTGGAGTCGCGGCACAACCCGCCAGCACGAGCGTGATTGCGCAAGCGGCAGGGAACAATAGTGAAACACGCATGGAGAACTCCTTGGTTAAAACACGGACCGGACGGGGGACGGTGCCGAATCAGGCGCCTGCAGCATTTCTTGCTTGAGCACTTGGATACCGCTCTGGGCATCGCGCAGCTGTTTCTGGGTCTTGGCCGTGCGTGCCGTACGCTCAGCCAGTGCCGCATCCACCTCGATCTGTTCTGCGAGGATCTTGGCCTGGGCGTAGTTCTTCTCGCCCACCGCACGCTCCATCAGGAACATCTTGTCTTGGGCGGTTTTCATTTGCTCCGGCGCATATTCAGTTGCGCCCGCCGACACTGCCCGATTCACGGCATTCGTCGACAAGGAAATTTGTTCACTGGGTACTGGCGCACTTGCACACGCACTCAGGACCGACACCACCGTAGCGAACAGGACCAAATAACCTGCTCGACGGCCCATAGTTTGAATACTCATCAGACTCTCCGGTTTTTCTGAATTAGATAGTGCTCAACGCTCCCGCCAATAAAGTGAGAACGACTAAAACCAAACAACAATGTTGCTAAACAGCTGTTGGCCACCTCCTTAAACGCATCGTTAGCTATTAAGGCTGCCCGTTACATGGAAAGGGCTCCATGAGGTTGCAGCAATAGTTTCAGGCGTGGCCGCTGCGCCGGCGGATCAATGATGTACATCAAGGTATTTAGCGAGCTGGCGTCCAGAACATCGGCCAGAGACGCATGCACAAGCTGGTCATGACACTCAAGAGAGAGCTCAAGCATCGTGGTTTGATTTTCGTAGAAAAGTGCATGTTGGATTTGCGTTTGTGTACGGCAAAACTCGGCAATGTCGACGCCATAAGGCAAGGCCAGCGCCTTGTTCACGATGACCAAATTAAACAGCTCATTCGGAGTGCTGGTCAGTTGCACCAACTCGTCAAAAGTGCGGACTGGAGCAACCCGGAAGTACCCAAGACCATTCAGCAACTTTTCAATGTGTAATAATTGGCTGTGGTGTTCGTCTGCAATCAGGATGCGTAGGGTTTTATCAATCATTAGCCATTGCTCCAGGCATAAGTTCACGCACGGCAAAGCCATCCGCAGATGAGTGCCTGGAGCGTGTTTATAAAAAGTAATGAAACCAACCAACGTAAAACTTGCCGCTTATTATCACCGCGGCGTGGCTTATGGCTTTACGCCGACTGTGCGTTCGACGCCAATGCACGGATGAAGTCGTTGACCTCTAACGGAGGTGACAACGCAAAGCCCTGACCCACACGGCATCCTGCATCGAGCAACGTTTCTATCTGCTCCGGCGTTTCTATTCCCTCGGCGACAAACTCCAGCTTCATCTCACGCGCAATCGCGATCGCACCGGAGACGGCCGCCCTACAACCCGGTTTGTGGGCCATGCCACGCACAAAACGTCCGTCGATTTTCAGCTCGGAAAACGGCAGCCGGGTAAGCAGATTCAGAGTGGAGGCACCGCAACCGAAATCATCCATGGCAACCGAGAACCCGCGAAGACGCAGCCCACAAAGAGCCGTCGACAACGGCAACATGTCATCGATAGGTACATCTTCGGTCAGTTCAATTTTGAACAGTGAGTTCGGCACTTCAGCCAGCTTGAGGCGCTGCTCCAGCCGGTTGGCAAGCCCCGGCGTGCACAAGGTGATGGCAGATGCATTGGCTGAAATGGGTATGGCAATGCCAAGTTTTTTCAAGCGACGTAACAGCGCCACGACTTTGGCTTCGACATAGTGAAACAGCAGAACGTTAAGACCAGCGTTGTTAGCCAAGGGGACGAATACCGACGGCGAGATATTCCCCAACACCGGGTGTTGCCACCGCGCCAGGGCCTCAGCCCCGACATACTTCCCGGTGATCAGATCAACCTGAGGCTGCAACACAATTCGGATATCGAGGTTGGCCAGTAACGCTTTTAGAAGTTCCTGATCCGTCACGCCACACAAGTCACTTGCTACGTACTGCGAGCCGTTGGAATGGCCTTTCGCAAGCACCTTCAATACATCCTGAGCCGTGTCGGAGCTTAACGAAGGAACTACCTGAACTGACACACCGGCATCTCGTGCCAACTGAGCATGGGAATCCAGCACACCCGAGGTGGAATCGCTGCACCATAGAACATGAGGCAACTGCGACAACACACCTTGCTGGCCCAGGTTCAACAGAAGCGAGGGCAATGCCATGCCGTCATCATGGCCGGCCGAGACAGGGTTGAGAACAAGGTCGAATTTACGTGTATGTAGCACCTTGCTTGCCGCCTCTAGGTCTGCGACCACGGTGGGCTTATACCAAAGACTACTTGCGGCCCATTTACCGCCGTCACCCACAATAAGTACGCGAGGCGATTTAGTCTGGCCTACCCTTTGTTCTCCTGGCATGGTCTTCCCCTCGTTCGGCTAAGTCGCGACATATACACTACTGTACTGGGGAGAAACCACGGGACCTATCAGACAAGGATTAAACAGCAACGTCAGGCCGCAATAATCGATAGTTTTTGTTCAATCGTTAATAAAAGGACGGGCGGCACTTGTCGTCGCCCAGTCATATAAGCTGCACTCAAATTCATCCAGTTCTAGCGAGCTTATTGCGTTTGTGTCACCTACGCCCTGTCGGAATCTATGTTCCAGTCGCCGTGCCTGTGCCGCTGTCTGGGGAGGCATTTTCAGAACTTCGCACGCGCCCACCAAACGATGGGCGTAGCGAGCGGCCTCCTCTGCATTGCCAGACTCATGAGCGAGTTTTAAACCATGAAAGTCAGCCTTAAGCTCCTGTACAACGGCGTTGAGGTCCAACATTTCTTGTACCGGCACGTCATCGATCACATGCTCAAGCGATGCCTCGCTCCAAAGTTGCAGGGCATCACGTAAACTGTCTAGCTTGATAGGTTTTTTTAGCACGCCATCCATGCCCGCCTCAAAGCAGGCTGAGGTATGACTGAAGTCGGTCGAGGCCGAAATGGCCAGGATCGGTGTGGGCGCCAAGCCTCGAGCCGTTTCCTGCTCACGCCAACGCCGTGCGAAGTCATACCCGGTGATGTCGGGCAGGTCGCAGTCCAGCAGTACGATGTCATATTCAGCTTCGTCCAGCGCGCGCAATGCCGACAAACCGTCTGCGGCGAGCCGGTGACGACAGCCCAATACATCAAGCTGTGCCTGAAACACCGCCTGGTTAGCGAAGGTGTCCTCGACCAGCAGCACGTTGAGCTGGCTGGTTTCAGTGAGTTGAAGCTTCTGTTTGGGTGAAGTTTGCGCTTTGTCATGCACCGGCCCCAGGGCCGTGCCCGTTTCGCAAGGCAAGTACACGGTGATCGTCGTACCGCGGTTCAGCTCGCTGTCGACTTCAATCGTGCCCTCCATCAGCTCAACCAGTTGTCTGCAAATGAGCAGGCCCAGCCCGGTACCGCCAAACTTACGCGCCGTTGAAGCGGACGCCTGGGAATAAGGCTTGAACAAGCGCCCCCGGGCCGTCATATCCATGCCGATACCGCTATCGGCAATACGCACATACAGCCCCGCCCGGTGCTCCTTCGAGGCAATCGTTTCATGGCGAAGAGTGACAGTGACACCGCCGCTCAGCGTGAACTTCACGGCATTGCCAATCAGGTTGTGCAAGACCTGCCCGACCCGTAACCGGTCAAGGATCAGCCGCCGGGTAATGGGGCCGTCTTCTATCAATGTCAGGGCGATGCCTTTTTCCTGTGCCCCGAAGTTCAACAGATCGGTGACCGTACGAGACAGGTCCATGATGTCCAGCGGAGCAATATCCAGTTGAAGCCGGCCGGCCTCCAGCTTGGAGATATCCAATACGTCGTCAAGCAGCCTCAACAAGTGTTCAGCGCTGTTGGACGCCACATCCAGGAGGCGTCGCGGCTCTTTCGGTAACTCGAATTGCTGCAGCAGCTCCATGGAAGCCAGGATCGCGTTCATGGGCGAGCGGATCTCATGGCTCAGCACCGCCAGGAACATGGTTTTTTCTTTTTCGCTGCGTACGGCACGGCGACGCTGGCTCCGGGCGTGCAAGGCAAAGCCACTGATCAGCAACAGGCTGAACACGATGAGGGTAATTTGCGGCGAATAGTAGATGAGCAATACCGGCAATGAGGGTGCGCCATAGTCCGTTTTGCAGAACCAGCGCTCGACCATTTGGTCGGTTTCTTTGGCGCTGAGTGAAGACAACGCCTTGTTGATGATGCTGTGCAACACCGGCAAATCTTCACGTACCCCCATGGACAGCTCCATCGGCAGGCTGCCGATGGCGCCCGCCACATGCAGTACGCCCTGGTATTTGCGCGTCAGGTACGGCAGCAATACGGCGCCGGCCCCCACCACGGCATCGGCCTCACCACTGACCACGGCCCTGAGTTCCTGGTCCGGTTTATGGCTGGGCAGGATTTTCACATTCGGGTACAGCGTCTGGATCCGGTCCTGATAAGCCCCTCCGCCCTTGAGGGACACGGTTTTGCCGTCCAGCTTTTGCAGGTCATAGATGGACGTTCCCTGCTCTCGGGTAATGACCACCGTGGTGCCGATAAAGTAGTTATGGGTAAAGGTGATCTGGTCAGCCACGGAAGCCGTGGTGAGCCCGCGCAAGGTCGCAGGCAACACATCCACCTCCTTGTGCTTCAGCATTTCCGTTACCGTGCCCCAGCCGCCGGTGTGCACGATCTCGAACCGCAGCCCCGTGAGCCGCTCGACCTGCCTGACGTACTCAGACGCCAACCCCATGTATTGCCCATTCTCGAAGTACTCGACAGGCTTCCAGTAGGGGTCGATGGCAATGCGTACCACCGGATGTTCGGCGATCCATGCGCGCTCTTCATCGGTAAGTACCAGGGGCTCGCCAATGGCTGGCGCGGCCCAGGCCACAAAAACCAGCGGGTAAATGGCGGCCAGCCACCTCATAGTTCTTCCAGCATGTGCTTGAGTTTGAACAGCTCGTTGTCCGAGGTAACGCCCAGCTTACGAAAGGCCATCGACTTTTGCGTGCTGATGGTTTTTGCGCTTCGACCGAATTTTTGCGCGATGTCACTCACGGTCAAGCCGTCCAGGAAACAGCGAATCACCTCTCGCTCCTTGACGGACAACTTGGCGCCGGTAAGTAGCTTGGCCTCGCCGCTTGGGCTTTCGACCTTCGTTTCCACAGTCGCCGCCACTGAGATTTCGGCTAGGCGATAAGACATGTCGGCGTCCAGAAAAACCGAGCCGGACGCCACCGTGCGGATGGCTTTGACGATCAGTGCCACGTCCTGGCTTTTACCGACAAAACCACGAGCCCCCACCCTGAGTGCCAGCGCGACAGTAGCCGGGTCATAGTGCGAGGAAAGGACAAGAATGCTGCTCTTGGGAAACCTGGAGTTCAGCGCCCGGATCAGCGACACGCCATCAATTTCCGTGGGGCCAAGGGCATAGTCGATAAGCAGTACATCCGCAGGGGCGTCACGCAAGGCTGCGATCATTGTGCGGCTGTTTTCAAAGCTGCCGACGACGATGAAATCAGGTTCGCTCGATAATCGCGACGCCATGCCGAATCGCACGATCGCATGGTCGTCCAGCAAGGCAATGCGAATTTGGGGGCGTAAGTCAAACATGAGTAGCTCCTCATGGAGGCCACTGTTCGAAGTGGGCGCCGAGATCTACGAAAAAAAGAGATCGGTAACAGGTCAAAAAAATACGATGCCAACGTTGGTGTGGCTCACGTGGCCTGTCAGTATTTAGGGATAGTCTGAAGTAGGCCGCTATTTTTCGACTGCTGAGCCATAGGCGCTTTCAAAAAACGGCAGCCGTTCAAAACCGATCACGTCTGCCGCCTATTCCATCCATTTTTTCCGCTGAACGCTCCTCGCAGCAGCTATTTCCCTCATTACGGACGCACCTCTCCTGCGCTGGAGAGCAAATATCGACGCGCCATCCAAAGGTTCGACAGGGCGAACAGCGTCACCATCTGAGCAGTGTTTTTCACCAAGCCTCGGAAACGCACTTTCGTATAACCAAACTGACGCTTGATCACTCGAAATGGATGCTCAACATTGGCGCGAACCTGGGCCTTGGCTTTCTCGATCTTGCGCATCGCTTTGTACAGCGCGCTGCGTTTACCGTGTTTTTTGTAGGTACTGCGCCGGGCTGCGATCTGCCAGATGACGTGGCGTCCCGCATGCTCTTCGCGCTTCTCGACACCGGTATAGCCTGCATCGGCGCAGACCACGTTCTCAGCACCGTGTAGCAGTTTGTCGACTTGGGTTATGTCCGCGACGTTGGCCGCAGTGATCACCACGCTGTGCACCAGCCCTGACTCATCGTCGACACCAATGTGAGCTTTGGCACCGAAGTAATACTGGTTACCTTTCTTGGTTTGATGCATCTCAGGGTCGCGTTTGCCGTCCTTGTTCTTGGTCGAACTGGGCGCATGAATCAGCGTGGCATCGACGATGGTGCCTTGTCGCAGCGACAAGCCGCGGTCGCCCAGATAGCCATTGATCACGCCGAGAATACCAGCGGCCAACTCGTGCTTTTCCAGCAGGCGACGGAAGTTGAGGATGGTAGTTTCATCTGGGATCCGCTCCAGGCTCAGACCTGAAAACTGGCGCAAGATCGTCGTCTCGTACAGCGCTTCTTCCATCGCAGGATCGCTGTAACCGAACCAGTTCTGCATGAGATGAACCCGCAGCATCGCCATCAAAGGATAGGCCGGACGCCCCCCTTCGCCCGTCGGGTAATGAGGTTGGATCAGGGCAATCAAACCCTTCCAGGGTACGACCCGATGCATCTCGATCAGGAACAATTCCTTGCGGGTCTGCTTGCGCTTACCGGCGTACTCGGCATCGGCGAAGGTCATTTGCTTCATTGAAAAGCTCGGCGATTGGTGTCCGGAGATTTTGCCAAATCAGGAAGTCTTTTTCAGGATTTCCCTAACAACAGCTCAGCAAATCTCGCACACCTATATAGAAAGAAATGCGTTGATGCGTGCCGAAACTATGCAAATCTTCAGGGAAATGAGAAATGATGTAAAATCAAAAGATATCAAAGCTTAAAATTTCACAAATATGATTTTTTATAATTTTGCGGATCGATTGTGCTTGCGGCATTTTAACTCAGACCGGATCAAGGGATTTAACTCAAAGGTGTCGTGTTTTCCGGACAGCTAAATCATTGCCATATTTAAGTAAGCAGGTGCTGGAAGCTTCGCACTGGAGCCGTTTTGTGAGCGCGGCTGCTTTCTATACCTAGGGATAGTCTGAAGTAGGCCGCTATTTTTCGACTGCTGAGCCATAGGCGCTTTCAAAAAACGGCAGCCGTTCAAAAACGATCACGTCTGCCGCCTATTCCATCCATTTTTTCCGCTGAACGCTCCTCGCAGCAGCTATTTCCCTCATTACGGACGCACTTCTCCTGCGCTGGAGAGCAAATATCGACGCGCCATCCAAAGGTTCGACAGGGCGAACAGCGTCACCATCTGAGCAGTGTTTTTCACCAAGCCTCGGAAACGCACTTTCGTATAACCAAACTGACGCTTGATCACTCGAAATGGATGCTCAACCTTGGCGCGAACCTGGGCCTTGGCTTTCTCGATCTTGCGCATCGCTTTGTACAGCGCGCTGCGTTTACCGTGTTTTTTGTAGGTACTGCGCCGGGCTGCGATCTGCCAGATGACGTGGCGTCCCGCATGCTCTTCGCGCTTCTCGACACCGGTATAGCCTGCATCGGCGCAGACCACGTTCTCAGCACCGTGTAGCAGTTTGTCGACTTGGGTTATGTCCGCGACGTTGGCCGCAGTGATCACCACGCTGTGCACCAGCCCTGACTCATCGTCGACACCAATGTGAGCTTTGGCACCGAAGTAATACTGGTTACCTTTCTTGGTTTGATGCATCTCAGGGTCGCGTTTGCCGTCCTTGTTCTTGGTCGAACTGGGCGCATGAATCAGCGTGGCATCGACGATGGTGCCTTGTCGCAGCGACAAGCCGCGGTCGCCCAGATAGCCATTGATCACGCCGAGAATACCAGCGGCCAACTCGTGCTTTTCCAGCAGGCGACGGAAGTTGAGGATGGTAGTTTCATCTGGGATCCGCTCCAGGCTCAGACCTGAAAACTGGCGCAAGATCGTCGTCTCGTACAGCGCTTCTTCCATCGCAGGATCGCTGTAACCGAACCAGTTCTGCATGAGATGAACCCGCAGCATCGCCATCAAAGGATAGGCCGGACGCCCCCCTTCGCCCGTCGGGTAATGAGGTTCGATCAGGGCAATCAAACCCTTCCAGGGTACGACCCGATGCATCTCGATCAGGAACAATTCCTTGCGGGTCTGCTTGCGCTTACCGGCGTACTCGGCATCGGCGAAGGTCATTTGCTTCATTGAAAAGCTCGGCGATTGGTGTCCGGAGATTTTGCCAAATCAGGAAGTCTTTTTCAGGATTTCCCTAGCGTACCAAGTTTAGTGACATTGACGCTTCGCTGATGATGCGTCCGCGGGGACTTGAGAGCGAAACCTCCGCCTCAGAAAAATATACGCCTAAGTGCGCTTGACGTTCCGAAATCATTCAGGAAACCGTAGCAAAAAAGTGATACTGCCCTCCGAGCTAAGATTGGTTGCACGAATAAAATTTCGTTCCGGTCCGGTCAGCATTAAGGCGGTGCTCCTTACAATGGGTGTCAGCCTCATCAGTTATCATTACCAACCGAGCTCTTTTACTGAGCATGCCAAGGTTGCTGATAAGCTTATTCGTCTCACCAACAACCAGCCTAACTGAGGACTTGGCCTGTACTTACTTTATCTTCGCAACTTGAAAGCGCCTATGGCTCAGCAGTCGAAAAATAGCGGCCTACTTCAGACTATCCTTAGGGTGATTTGTTTCAAATGGTCAAACGGTGTTTACACATTGCCATCGAAGCCCTCCCGGTAAGACGTCACGTGGAAAGCATGTAGCTGAATTGGCCGTACAACAGGGGAAAGGCCGACATTTTGTTGTGATGCACGAAAGCCAGTGGCGACAGATCGCCACTGGCTTTGGTATGTTTACAGACCTTACAGATAGACAAGTTCGAGCGTGGCCGAGCCGTCCAGTGTAACGTTGGCGGTTAATGGCAGAGCGCTGGCCTTGTTCAGGACCGCTTGAACCGAAAAACTTCCGGAGAGCACGGAGAACGCTACGGGTAAACCGGTGCTCGTTGACGCCCACGACGTGAGATAAGTTCCCGTTTTGATCTGACTTCCGTCAGTAGTCGGACTCCAACTAGTACCACTATTGGAGCTTCTAATCGCCACGACAGCCTTGGTGTCAGCAGTGAAGGTACCTTGCTTCATTAGCATCGCATATCCACCTACATTGGCACCCGATACCGCACCCAGTCCATAGTTGTAAACATCAGGAAAACTCGATCCAATTGCCATGGTTATACCGGGAACCACGCTACTTTCGCGGTTGTCGACTGCGCGAATAGCAACCTTGGATGGCGCATTACACCTGATGGTAAAGTCAACCACTTTCTCGGGCAGCAAGGTGAAGTTAGTCTTGCTTAGCTCGGCAGCCCCAATGGTGCCGTAGTCGATGGTACCACCACCCGCCATGGTTGGAGTGCAAGCGCCAGGGGTGATAGTACCGATAACTTTGACGTCAATGGAAGCCGCTTGGGCACTGAAGCTAGCAACTGCTGCGCTTGCAGCCAGTGCTAAAACAGCCAATTTAGGATTAAAACTCATAGGGATAACTCCGTGAGTAAGCTTGATACAACTGAATAGTTGAAGAGACGGCTTATTTGCCGCTTGCTTATAAACACATCAACATTCTCTACTGCATGTAGCAGATCGCTCTATAGGGCTAGGCCCAAAAATCCCAACTAACTTTTAACTTCTTATTGAGTGTCCAGCGTCAGGGCACCGTGACCTTCAAGCAAGGTGACATCCCGTGTCCGGGTCATTGCTTCGTCGATGTACGTCTCGATCTCGACTTGAACCGAAAACACCTTACCCACAGCGCGCTGACCTTGCGCAGCGGCAGTGACCGTCTGATTTGGTCGCAGCTGCACCGCTGTCGACGCCGCTGCCGTGCCTCCTGTGGAACCCGCCGTTTGCGCCAACTGAACCGCTGCGCCATCCAGCGTGGCGTTTTTGAGCTTGACCGTGAACCGGCCCTTGCCGGCGAACCGGTAGCTGTCCAGGTCCGCCGCTTCGCCATCGAAATGCAGCCGTAGGGTGGTGGCTTGCCGACACACTGCGGTTAACGTCAACTGGCGACTGCCCAAGGCAATCGGAGCAAGTCCCTGGCCAATATCCATTTCGGCGCGATTCAAGTCGCCGTAATTCACTTCCGCGTTGCTCAGCCGCAGGTCGCAGTCGGCCGCGAAGGCGCCATTGGCAGCCACGGCCAACACCGTGCCCAGCCACCATGTGCGGTTGATCCGGGCCTCAGGGCGCATGACAGACCGCCGGCGCCACATCGTAAAAAGCCTCATTGTCAGTCTCCTTGGGGAAGTCGATCTTCAACACGCAACGCTTGTCGTCTGGCAGGGCAACTTTCAGCACCTGATCCGGACCCAGGTCGGAAAGGAAAATGGTCCCCTTATCCAGCACCGTGGTGAGGAAGTTGTTTTTGCCGTCGAGTACCGACGAGCCTTTTGGCAATGGCTCACCCGCGCTGTCAGTGGCGGTGATCAAAATGCGTTGGGCCTTGATGACCTTGAACGCCATATGGTTGACCGAGCCCCGCCCGGCCCCGACGGCCTGGAAACCGTTTTGCAGGTCGACCCGTTTTGGCAGCGACTTGGTCTGCACCTCGATGCGGCTCTCGCGATAGGCACTTAGCTGCGGCACCACGGCCTGACCTGACTTGTCTGTCCACACCGGACCAAACGGCGTTGAGAGCTTCACGCCAGACAAGTCACCGACTTCGACGATGCCGAAGGTGTCTTGTACCGGATAGGGCGAGAACGTCAAGCCGCCCTTGTGGGCCACCGCACCACCGGAGAGCCGGCCGTTGTAGTTCTTACTGTCTGGGCCCTGGGCATAACCCAGGTCCAGGCTGGTGTAGCGAGGTATCGCGGACACGTTCGCGGAGGAATAGTTACCGCCCTGGTTGCCGGTGCTTTCGCTGCTCAGGCGATAGTTGAGCTGGTCGTCGACTACGTCGGAAAACGTCGCACCGACACGCTGCGTATCACCACGTCGGCTGGCATAAGTGCGCATGCTGCGTGACCCGCCGAGGGGAATGCTGACGCTCACATACATCGCGTTGTCACCGCCACCGTAGCTGGAGGAGCCGCTCAAGGCGGTTTCCACCGTGGCGGAAACGGTCGCATGCTTGAACGTTTGGCCCCATGAGCCGACCAGGCGGTTGGTGACGTCGCCGTCAAACGTGCGGCTGGGCGCAACAGATACGTTGAAGCTGCCCAGCGTACTGTCAGACCAGCCCAACGAGGCGCTGTACTGGCTCTGATAGCGGGTGTTGTACCAGTCGCCGTTCTGTCTCAGCGTGGTGTCGGAGAGGTCACGATAACCCATGGTCTGCTGGGTGGCCGACACGCTGGCCGAGAACTTCTCCGAGAGGCGAGTGCTTACGGAAACACTGGCCTGAGTGCCTTTGACCGCTTCCTTGCTGGCGTTCGAGTACACGTTACGCACACTGAGGCTGGTGTCCCGCGCCAGGCTGGTATCGGCGCCCCAACCGACAGATTGATACTCCGCGGCGGCCATCAGGCCAGTGGTAGCGGTCAGATTTTCCTGCAGGCTCCAGGTACCCGTACCGGTTGCTACCCAGGGTTGATCTTCATCGCCATCGCCCAGGCTGCGGACTTTACCGGCAGAGAAGGTGTAACCAGGCCGGGCCGCTATCGCGTTGCGAAACGAAGCGGCCGGCACCACGAAGTGGCGCTCTGCCCCAGTGACGTCACGCACGGTGACGTCCAGGTCGGAGCCGCTGTTCAGCAGGGGAATGTCCGTCAGCGCGAACGGGCCTTCCGGTACGATTGTGGTGTAGATCAGCGCGCCAACCTGGCGTACCTCCACCGTGGACTGCCCCTGGGCAATACCTTCCACCAGGGCACCCGAGCCCGCGGAGCCCATCAACGCCGTTTCGGGCAGAATCTGAACACCGGTAATGGAGGCACCCGAGAACAGAGGGCTGTTGATATTGATCTGGCCAGCCTGCACCACCGCTTTCTGCTCGGTAAACGTGCGCTGTGCGTAGGCATACAAATGCTCGAAGTTCGCCTTGTCTTCGTTCTTGGTGTAGAGCTGGCGGCTGCGGACGATCCAGTCACCCATGTTGAAACCGAGCTCGGTCGAGCCAGACACGTAGTCGCGGGACTGCCCGCTGAACTCCGAGCGCATGGCCATCACGCCGTAGTTGAGGATGGCTGCGCTACCGCCATGACTGAAATCCATGGCTTCGGGGGCATCGCCCAGGAGGGCATCCTGCGGGACGACCAGGAAGATCTCGTCCTTGTTCGGACGCAGGCTCACTTCAGTCTGTGGATAAGCGGCCACAAAGTTATAGCACTTGCCATTTGTACTACTTAGGTTCAGAACAAATTGAGAATCTGGTACTTGCAGACGCGCTTTGGCGAGCAAGTCTTCATCGAAGCAAAATTCACCCTGGTGATTAAACTGGGCATCTATTCTGCCGAATTTGATGCCGTTGACTACCAGCGACACTACGCGCCGACCTTCGGTAAACTTTGAAGCTTCACGAAAGTACTCTGCAAGTTTAGGGTCAATGCCACGCGCTTTGAGCGTATCCATGTCGAAGCTCGCCAGAAGGTCAGAATCTTTCTTCTGTTCGGCCTGCACTTGCGCTAAACCCGTACTCGGGACGATAACCAGCGCACTCCAGATCGCATAAGCAAGTGGGGAGAATGCCCGGCTTATTGTGCGATTGAATGGTTGAGACGCGTGTTTGGACCGGCCACTGTTACAGGCGGCCTGATGAATAGACTTTTTCATGGCATTAGGCACTGGCTAAGTGGGGGACAAAGTAAGCCCGCCACTTCGTGGCGGGTAATACGCAGGCTCAGCGGGTAGCAGCGACGCCTATTGGCGCGTCGTAGTTATCGACGGCGTAGCCGTACACCGTGGCAGGACCAATGGTCACAGAGCTGGAGTGAGTCGCCTGCGGATCCAGTGCGATGGACAACTTCTCACCTGGCAGTACGTAGGCCCGTGGCAGGGCAGCCACCTTGCCGGAAGGCTTGAGCTCCAGCTCCTGCGCCATTCGCACCACATAGGCACTGTCATTGATGACCATCAGCTTGCCGTCCTTGATCTCCCACTTCAGCAACTTCCAGGGCTCACGATTACGCTCTAAACCCTTGGGATGGATGATCAGCGGCAAGTTCTGGCGCACGCTCACGCCGATCTTGGCGCTGCCTTCAGTGTTCGGCCGCTGGGCGATGCCTTCGAAGATCACACGCTTGAGGCGCTGGTTCTTCGACGGCTCCCCACCTTGACGCAGGAAGCGCACCAGCTGGGTTTCTCCGGCTTCCACGCGGGTGACTGGAGGGGTCAGCACCACCAGGGACTCGGTATCCTCGGGGATGTTTTCGATGGAGGAATACAGCAGCGCTGCGGTGCCATCGGTGTTCTTGATGTTGATGCTGGTTTCGCCTTCGGCCTCATACAAGATCACCACCGAAGTTTCAGGCTGCATGCCGGTTGCCATAACGACAGGCGCGGCCAGTGCGGCTACCGAACCCATCAACATACCTAGCAAGTTGTGTTTGAGTTGGACTGTCATGCCTACACCTCTTTGAAAAGTCGCCCACCTGTGAATCGGGGACGGTTTAGTAGGAAAGTTCAATGAGGTGAAGTATGAAAGACCATGATTCTTTAGGACATCGGACTAGGATTAAAAACGCTGCCTAATTTAGGCCGGCCATCCGAGAGAGCTTTTTATAAGTCGAACTGCACACACGCATTTTGGGCCTATTCCTATAGAAAAACCAATTCAGAAGGTCACGCACTGGTGTTGCTTATTGTAATACGTGCGTCAAGGGCCCGTTGTTTTACACTGCATTAATAAGATGATTTACGTTTGCGCAGTTCATATGAACCATGGACCTTTCTGCGTAACACATTGGAAACTTCTGATGTCGAGGCCCTTCGATTTATGTCAGTACTCATTATTCTTGAGCAAAAAATATAACAAGGACTCTTCATGTTGCGTGCACCTGGTTATCTACTTTCATTGTCGGCAAGTTTGGTCGTGTTTGCCTGTGACCAGAGGCCGGCACTCGCGGCCCCTTCACCTTTAGTTGCTGATTTAGTTTTTGATGGAGCCGTTGTCAATAGCACTGCTGACAACAGGCCGGGCATCGCGATTGCCGGGAGCAATCTCAGTGCATTGATTACGGACAGCACGGTCACGACTGCCGGGCAACTCAGCCATGGTACCTCCCTAACGGGTACCGGTACTGCGTTGGCTATCAGAGGATCCGCCTTCACAACGCTTGGCGACTTGGCTCATGGCGTCAACGTTGCGGGTTCAAACAACGCCGGCGAACTAAGTGACTCTACCGTCAGCACCCGTGGGGATAACGCGTTTGCCCTCAGCCTGCAGGGAAGTGCCGACGTTCAGGCCGACCGGGTCACCCTGGATACAACCGGGCAGTTTTCTTCGGCAATCAACGTGCTGGACGACAGCGTGATCACACTCAGCAATAGTGAATTGCAAACCTCAGGCCGCAGTGCGCACGGTCTTTACCTGCTGGGTGCAAACAGCGGTCAGCGGGCACAGGGCGTCGTCGAAAACACGACCATTCGAACCACGGGAGACAAGGCCATTGGCGTGAACGTCAACCGCAATGCCACCGCCACCCTCACGGGCACACACATCGTGACCACCGGGGCGAATGCCTTTGGCGTTTGGGTACCCGACCCGGACAGCCAGTTGGTCGCCACCGATTTGAGCGTCGAGACCCAAGGTAATGGTGCGATCGGTGTCTTTGCCCAACGCGGCAGCTATGCCAGTCTCGATGGCGGGCAGGTGCAGACCACGGGCCGTCTGGCCTACGCGTTGTATGCGGGCAATGCGTCAATAATCGATGGCCGCAACCTGTCGCTACAGGTGGGTGCCGGCAGTGTCGGTGCCTTCGCCTCCGACGGCTCGCAGATCAATCTGGACAATGTCCAACTCAGTAGCACTGAAACCACCCTGGGCCTGGCGGCTTATTCCGGCTCGACCATCACCGCCCGCAACTCCACCCTTCAACTGAACGGCGACGCCGCGCGGGCGCTGCAAGCCAACAACGGCGGTACGCTGCATCTGGATCACGTGGCCGTGACCGCAGACGGTCAAAATGGCATGGGCTTGCAGTCGTTAGCCACCGCCGGAGTGAGCAATACCTTCGCGATACATAACAGCTCGATCAGCGCCGCTAAGGGTCGCGCAATCAGCGTGCAAGGCGGCAGCGCAACCATCAATCTCAGTGACTCGCAAATCAGCGGGCAAACCCTGCTTGCGGTGGAAAAGCGCCAAATAGCCGATGGCTCGTGGGTCGATAGCCAGGACATACAAATCAGCGCCAGCCGGTCGCATCTGGTCGGGGCTATCGAGTCCGATGCGCTTAACGCCGAGCTTCAGTTGCGCGACTAGTCTAGCCTCCAGGGCGACATTCACGGTCTCAATAGCCTGACCCTGGAGCAAAGCCTATGGCAGATGACGGGCGACTCGCAACTCGGACGCCTGAGCCTGGACAACGGCCAGGTGAGTTTTGTCGGCCAGCCGTTCAGCACACTGACCGTTGATGGCGACCTCACGGGCAACGGCTCATTTCTGATGCGCACCGACCTGGCCGCCCTTCAGGGAGACCTGCTCAAGGTGGGTGGCCAGGTTGGGGGCGATCACACGTTGGTCGTGGAAGACTCAGGCAATGACCCCGTTATCGCCAATGGCGAACTGATGCTGGTCGATGGCAACGGCGGGGCCGGCCGCTTTGGCTTGTATGGTGGCCATGTGGACGCCGGGGCCTTTCGTTATACCCTCCAGCAACAGGGTGATGACTGGTTCCTAGTGAATACCGCAGGCGTGCCAGGCGCTGACAGTCCTGGCCCTGAGCATTTGTCGGCGGGCGCAAACGCCGCCATCGCGTCACAAACCGCTGCCGCGACGTTGTGGGCGGCACAAATGGACACACTGGTAAAACGCTTTGGGGAACTGCGCCTGGGCAAGGATGACGGTGGTGTCTGGACACGGGCCGTTGGCAGTCGTTTCAACATTGCCGAGCATTCCAGCCGAGCCTTCAGCCAGAACAACACTGGGGTTGAGATCGGTGCAGACAAGGCCATCGCACTGGCAACCGGGAAAGTTTACGTCGGTGGCATGCTCGGCACCGCCCAGTCCTCGCTGAACTTTGGCGACGGGGCCTCAGGCAAGATCGATAGCAAGATGGTGGGTGCCTACGCCACTTACCTCGACGACAACGGCGTGTACGTCAACGGTGTTCTCAAATACGCGCGCCTGGACAATGACCTGAAGCTGCCGACCAACCTGAGGCATATCGTCAAAGGCTCCTATGCCACCAACGGCTATGGCATGGACATCGAAGCGGGCAAGCATATCGCGCTCAAGGATGACTGGTTTGTTGAGCCGCAAGTTGAACTCAGCGCCACGCGTACCACGGCGGTGTCCTATGCGGCGACTAACGGGCTGCGGGTAGACATGGCGGCAATGGATTCACTACAGAGCCGCGTGGGCTCGCTGTTTGGCCGGAGTCTGGAGCTGAGCAATGGCATGAAGGCTCAGCCTTATGTCAAAGCGTCCTATATTTCGAAGCTCGCCGGCGACAGCCACGTGCGGGTCAATGGCAGCAAACTCAAATCCGAGTTGCCAGGGAATCGGGTTGAGCTTGGCTTCGG
Organism: Pseudomonas fluorescens; assembly: GCF_900215245.1. Lineage (GTDB taxonomy): Bacteria > Pseudomonadota > Gammaproteobacteria > Pseudomonadales > Pseudomonadaceae > Aquipseudomonas > Aquipseudomonas fluorescens. The sequence continues at coordinate 3,132,849 of NZ_LT907842.1, read as the reverse complement.
CGGAATTTTGCAAGTGAGCGAAAAGAGCAAGGTTTCATTCGATGCCGAATTTGCCAAAGGCAACGACATTGAACAGCCGTGGGGCGTAACGATCGGATATCGTTACCTCTGGTAGGCGCCTAACTTTTTTGCTATCTGTACGCAGCGCTCGAAGTCCAAGGTAGCGACTCGGGCCGAGAGCTGCGGATCACGAACTAGTCAGCCCCTAAATCCACAGTGCTCTCTGGCACCCATCAGGCAGCCCACCCTACTCATGCCCATATTTCGGAGGAGACATCTCGAATGAGTGAAGATCTGAGCGAGGAGGAAACGCGCTTGGCGCTTTTTGGTCCCGCAGATAACGCTATCCAGGCACCACCTGTGACAGCCAAATCGACGGCTGTTATGCCAAAACCTTCACCGATGTACCGGCCCAAAGCGAGGGCCCATTCACCCAGGCTGAGAGTGACACTGCACGTATCCAAAGAGTTCGAAGGTAATGTTGAAGTATTTAGCTACGATGCAAACACGTTAAGCACGCTTGTTGCCGAGCAAGAGGCCAAAAGTGCGGCCAAAAATAAAAAATTCAAATACTTCCATGTCATATCAGTTAATACCATCTAGAGTTTTGCTTTGGACGACGCCGCACTGTCTTTTGATTCGAATGCCATTAATGTGGTCCCTACTTGATTATCTCCATATCTGTTATCGGTACGTATGACTAAACTGGAAGTTAGGTAATGGGTAGGTATGTGTGACGTTCGGCGCCTTGATAGCGAAGCGCCGAACAACGGGTTCGTTCTGACCAATGTCACGACTTCGTCATCTCTGAATACACATAAGGAATGCCACTTCAACTGCGCAGAGACGGAACTTCTAATTACGATGCGATACGTATACCTGTCGCACCGTAGTGATGCTTTAGATCCTGATCAAGCGTCGCCACAAAACGGTCGGGGCGTACTCCGAGCAGCGTCGAAGTGAGACGCTGCACCGCTTCGACATTTTTTGCTCGCAGCGCCTGGTTTTTAAGCAACTGTACGGTCAAGAGCAGGTTGGTGGGTTCAAGAAAATCAACGAGCATTTTTTGTTGATTACCGATCTCCCGCTCAATAACTGAGACTGCACCATGAATCGCCCCGGATTCTTTAGACACCTTGCAAGCTCATTGCGTAACGCTTTTCAAACTCTACCGGTGACAGCTGATTGTTGAAACCATGGCGGCGTTTTACGTTGTAGAACATCTCGATGTAATCGAACACATCACTCCGAGCATCTTCCCGCGTGGTGTAGATTTTTCGCTTGATCCGTTCCCGTTTCAGAAGCTGGAAAAAGCTCTCGGCCACGGCATTGTCATGACAGTTGCCTCGGCGACTCATGCTGGCAACCAAATTGTTTGCCTTCAAAAAGCAGCGCCAATCGGAGCTGCTGTACTGGCTGCCCTGGTCGGAGTGAACCATCACCTCCTGTTTCGGTTTTCGCCTCCAAACCGCCATCAATAACGCATCAATTGCCAAATCACTGGTCATCTGCGACTTCATTGACCAGCCAACGACCTGACGGGAAAACAGATCCAGCACCACCGCCAAATACAGCCAGCCTTCATACGTGCGAATGTAGGTGATGTCGGTGACCCAAACTTTGTTGGGTTCTACGACATCGAACTGGCGCTTCAGCAAATTGGGTGAGGCGACCGCTGGCTTACCGCCGTACTTGCCAGGGCGGCGTCGATACCCTGTCTGAGAGCGCAGACCTTCAAGACGCATCAGCCTCGCCACACGATGGCGACCACAATCCTCACCGACCTCGCGCAGATCGTCATAAATTTTGCGATAGCCATAAACACCGCCGCTCTCCAGCCATGAATGCTTGATCAAACCCAGTAATCGTTGGTCGTCTTTAGCGCGTGCAGATTGCGGCTCAGACAACCAAGCGTAATAACCACTGGGATGGACTTTCAGCGTCAGGCAAAGCCGCCGAATGGAATAGTCGCCCGCTCGCTGCTTGATAAAGGCGTACTTCAACCGCACTCCTTGGCAAAGTACGCGGCGGCCTTTTTTAAGATGTCTCGCTCTTCGGTGACCCGCTTGAGTTCCGCTCGCAGACGCCGCAGTTCAGCGTGCTGATCATCGTCTTGCTGCCGTTCTGCCTGAGGTTTGCTGTAGCGCTTTATCCAGGCATAGAGGCTATGCGACGACACGCCAAGACGCGCCGCCACATCAGCGACAGGCAGCTTCTTTTCGGTCACTTGATTGACCGCTTGGATTTTGAATTCTTCGGGATAACGTGGGTTGCTCATGGCACCTCCTGATTGGCCTCAGTTTAAGGCATGGAGGTGTCTACGAAACCCGGGGCGATTCAGACGCATACTCTGATACACCGCCCTAACAACTCAATATTTCCTCTTGAGCGCTCCAGCACCAAGGTCGCTCCGATGTGATCAGTGTTCCACCCCACCAGAAGTGGCGCGGGGCTTTTCGTATTAGACTGTCTTCACCACGCAGCAAAGACCTTCCAAATGCGGAAAGTTTGAGTGTGCTACTCGTGTAGGCGTTGAAGCGTTGTGCGTGCTCATGAAGCGCTAGATCAAACGCTACATCTTCAATGCCCGTGATTGCAGGGTGGGGGCCCCTTCCAAGGGCGTTCAGAAGGCGTCCTAGTTCCCAATATCCGAAAACACTGTGGGTCATACCAGACATAACGTGACGCAGGGACGCCCTGTCTGACGCAACCAGCTCTAGTAGTCGCCGCTCTGAAGCTCTCAAGCCCGTGCCAGCAGCAGGTAACTCCGCTAACATTTTCCCCACAGTGCGGCGCAACCCGGGAATCGAATCGAGGTCCTGCGTCAATAAGGCACACCAAGCTTGTGGTGTCGGTTGTCGGAAGGCGTTCCAAGCGTTTATGGCTAGATCGATCTCGCGCTCGCTTGCTTGGAAGATGTAAGGTGAGAGGCTGCCATGCTCATAAGGTCGTGTCTCCCCGAGAGGATGCTTGATCTGAGCAATGAACAATTTGCTTGCTAGTGTCTTATGACTACTGAACCAATGGAGCAAATAAAGGAGCTGTAATTGCCCGTTCGAATCGGGATCCATCCATAGCTCTATGCGCGCATATTCAGCCAGGCTGGGAATGTGGGCCGCCCATTCTAATCTTCGCGCGCAGTCTTCCCGTTCCCAGGATTCAGGCTGGTCGCTTGTGTTCGGAGCTGCGTCCCATGAAGCAAAACGCTGATCGCGGAAAATGGCGGGATCGTTAGTGTTGAGCTCCACTGGCCCCCATACTAGTCTGTCGGTAATCATTTCAACTCGATCAGAGATCTGCGATGCTCGAACCGACCCGTAAGCTGAGTGCCCGCTGACTATGATCAACCTTTCATGCATATATTGCTCCTTGGGGAAACTCTGAAGAACTCTTCCAAATCTGGTGAAATACACGCCTGACACGAACAGGACGGTTTAGTCCCGATGAAACAGATGTCCTTCGCCGATGCCGAGTATGCAGGCAAACGTTAGCAGGTGAGCCTACAGAATTCGGAAAAAAACGTACGCTAGCCTAAATTACAGCATCGAGCACCGCCACAGCCGCATCCGCTTAGTGACCCCGGCGCAGCGTCATCGCGGCGAAGATCACCAGGTGCTGGCCAAGCGTCATACGCTGTACCAGCAAGCGCGTAATCAACACCCGCATCGCTGGTCGGGCGCGACACGAAACTGGCAACCCATCTGCACCGTCACGCTCAACCCAGAAAGGGAGCAACCGACACTGAAAATGGCGGCATAAAAGACACGGCTGACGCGACAACTACCTTGCAAAACGCCGTTACCCAGGTCGATAAGTTGTTGCATGGCGAAGAGACACATGTCTGTGGCGACGCGGACTATACCGGCGTGGAAAAGCGACCGGAACATGAGGGGCAGGAGATGATCTGGTCGATCTGCGCCAGACCCAGCAGTCGTCGAAAGTATGGGGAAAAAAGCGCCATTGGCCGCGCGTTGCGCAAGATTGAATACGCCAAATCGCAAACACGGGCCAAGGTTGAGCATCCCTTCAGGGTCATCAAACGCCAATTTGGTTACACCAAGGTGCTGTTTCGCGGACTGGTAAAAAACACCGTGCAGTTGGTGAAATTGTTTGCGCAATCGAACCTGTGGATGGTGCGAAAACGGTTGATGGGTATGGGTGAGGTGCGTCTGTAATGGGTGCTAATCGCCCTCAAACAGCGCGATCAGAGGAAATAACCATGAATTAAGGTCAGAAGGGGCTGTTTTTCGGTCAACTTCTGAGTTTTTGAGCCTTAGCCAACGAGAGCATCAAAAATCTGTGGGTACTTCAGACCTTCCTTAAGTGCACTTTCTGTTCCGTTGCTCCCCAAACCCCAACCTCAGCATTCCAAGCGTAAAGCGTGAGGGCCTGCCTTGTGTTCAGCATATTTATCGTGCGCGCATAGGTCACAAGGCTCTCCTTGGAAAGCACTTTTTCGACGGCTTGAGCGTCAGCAGCAGAAATTGGCACTCAACTCTCCTTGATGTTGCTATTCAACTATCTGTTGACTTGATCAAATATGATCAATAGGATTGACCTACTAGCTCTGGGAATCGTTGGTGGAAACCTCGCGACGGAGACATGCGAAAAAGAAGGCCCACCTAAAGGTGGGCCTTTTTCGTATCTGGTCAAATGATCCTCCGAACGATATCGCCCAAACGCACTGGATCACCAGCACATAGCTTTTTAACTGCTTCTAGGCTCTCGACACCCAGTATCTCGCTAATGTGTCGCAGATCGATACCTCGACGCTTGAGCTTGACCGCCAATGTCCGACGCCCTGATTGCGAACTGGCCCCCTCGATGCCCGCCATCGAGAACAGGCGGGTGTAGAGTCGGGTCAGTTGATTCGCGCTGTAGTACGTCTTCCCGTTGCGCACCTGGGCACAGATCTTCAAGCCTTCGCCTGTACGACCAGAGACGAACAATGGCGAGTCGGGATCGAGGCCACGAAAAGCCATCGCCCTGGTGGAAACCCCGTGACCGCGCACAAGCCGCTCTGAGAGGTGCGCGTCTATCGCATTAGTCAGCTTCTTGCTGGTCCAGCACAGTGGCCTTGAGCGATGGTTGTAAGCAATCTCTGCTCGCACCTGGGAATCGACCAGTACCGGGCCCGCCTCGGTAAGATAGTCGCTCACGCGCAGCCGACAAATTTCAGTCACAGTCATGCCGGTGCCAAAACAAGTCAGCAACAACGCGGCATCTCGGTTGCCGTTCTCAGAGCTGCTGATCCTGGCAACCTTCACCGCGTGTTCAAGCTGTTCATCTTCAATAACGATGGCTTTGGGCATTCATCACTCTAAGCGGCAAATAATCATCAATCCTAACATAGTAGAACAGCTAAAAGGCCGAGGATAGCCCCGGCCTTATGGTGTTTCTGCTGTTCACGGAAAATCCCATCCAGGTACACAACAAACTGTAAGACCGAAATACCGCTTACCCCTAAATCCTATTTCCTACTGCACCCATCGTCCCGATCCGGTTTCCTGTACTTGAATTCACTTCAGGTACGGTGCCATGACCGACATCCACACCCACCTTAGCCAAATGCGGCACTGGTTTTTTCCACTGCTACTGCTCCTGCCCACGGTTTCCCACGCAGAAACCTGGGTCATTACCAACCACGCACATCCGGTGTCGGCACCCTCCTGCACTCGCATCATTCTCCTGGATGATCAGCAACGTCTTGAAGAACAACTGTCACGCGAGCTGCCCGCTGATCCGCGCCAGGCAGAAGCAACGATTCAACGCTACCTAGCCAGCCCTGCAGGTAGGCACCTGCAAAACGATCTCGCTCTAGCCCAGCACGGGGTCACGGACGCCTGGAGCCTGGGTGTCGAAAAACTCCCGGCCGTGGTCGTTGACAGTCGCTACGTCGTCTACGGCGAGCCGGACGTCACTAAAGCCGTCACGCTGATTGATCGAGCACGGAGCCTGTCACGATGAGGCACTCACCCTTCCCGATCAGACCATTGTCGCTGGCTATCACTTTCAGTTTGTCCTTCAGCGCATCAGCCGCAATCAACTCGGCTGCGATCATTGCATCGACCCTTTCGCCAACGTGCCTGGAGTACAAGGTGGTCGGCATTTGCTATTGGCTGCTCTGTACGCCTTTCGGCTGCAAGGTCAAAACCTCGACCAAGGTTCGTCACTACGTACCAGACGCGGTGGTGTCTACCTACTCAAATACGGGGGCTAATCCGTGGATAGAGATGTCACCCCTTGGCACACCGAACGCGATGGCTCAGGCAGGCAACGACGGCACCACCAACCACGTTGCAGAGAACAACACCATTAAGTTCAAAGAAGCCGATGTCATTGGCCATCCCGGAGGTGCGACGTTGAGTCAGTTCGCAAGCGCCTCGGGCTACGTTTGCAAGGGTGCAACTTTACCGCTTGTGCCCTACTTCCTCAGTACCCTTGACCCTATTGCCTGGCGGTACGGTGTACCCGAGTCCGTATACCCAGAGGCACTCATTCCTGGGATGCGTGAAGTCGGCAGTCTGCTCACCGCAAATAGCTGGGGGAATATTTATCCACGCAGCGGTTTTCTAAACCAGACCGATGATTACAAGACCGGAGCAGTGATTGCGCAGCGTGCCGGCGACGTGGTGACCCGCCCAGGCCAGGTACATGTCTACTTGCCGATGCTCGCCCTTCCCTACCCTGGCTACTGGCCTGCAGGGCCGCTACGCGAAGGTGACGCCTCGACTGGCAAGTGGCAAGAGCTTACCCCAGTCCTCAACCCGACTTGCGCAACCTTTCCCACCATCGGCCCGAACATCGATGCGCAGGATGGTGGTTACGCCTGGGCGCTCTGGCGCCCGTATTCGTGCTGCCAGCGTCGTGGCCAGACCTTCCTCGGTAGTACGGACTTCCAATGAATTTCAGTTATCGGAGCACAACATGAAACTCACCACCTTGGCGATCGGACTGCTCTGCTGCTTCAGCAGTGCGTTAGCGCTTTCTGCTGATCCAATCAACGTCTCCTCTTCTGGAAGCGTCATTGGAGATGACGTGCTGTACAACATCGGCGGGGGGAACGCCGTGACAATGGGGAGCGCCGGCAACATGGACAGTATTTCCGTCGGCGGTGGCTGGAACAACAACCTGGTCTGCGGAAACATGAGCATGAGCAACACCCTGCAGAACCAGTTGAATGGTGCCACTTCTGGATTCCAAAACATCATGAGCTCGGTGGTGCAGAACGCCACCAGCGCCGTCGCCTCGCTGCCAGCCTTGATCCTCCAACGTGCAAACCCAGCGCTATACAACCTCATCACGAATGGCATCTTGCAGGCTCGATTGGACTTTGACCGGTCCAAGGGCACCTGCAGGGCCATTGGCGAAAAAATGGCGGATATCGCCGGCAATCAAATGGGCTGGGGCAAGCTCGCTGAAGGTCAAGCAATGAGCCAGGCGCTGACGTCCAACACGGATGCAGTGTCGGCTGTGGAGCAGGTCGAAAAGAAAGGTGGCAACGATGGCGTCACCTGGGTTGGGGGTGATCGAGCAGGAGGTTCCGGCCAGAAGCCAATCCGCATTGTCGGTGACGTCACCAAAGCGGGTTACAACCTACTGAACAAACGCGCGGCCGGCGACACCGGCTCGATCAGCAAAGAGAGCTGCAACAACGGCATGGTCTGCAATGTCTGGTCATCGCCCCAAGAGGCGACCTCATTCGCCAATCGCGTGCTGGGAGAACAGCAACAACAAACCTGTGACAGCTGCCCTAAAACGGTCACAGCAGCAGGTGTAGGCCTCACGCCGCTGATCCAGGAAACATATGACACAAAGCTTAAAGCGCTGCAGGAGCTGCTGACTGGGAGCAAAAGTTTATCGGTCGAAAACCTAGAGGCCGCAAGCAGCAACTCTCTGCCCATCACCCGTGGTGTTGTGGCGGCTCTCAAGGATGAGCGAGATCAAGACGTACTCGCTCGCAGACTTGCCTCCGAAGTCGCGCTGTCGGATGTACTGGAGAAAGCCTTGACCCTTCAACGCACCCTGATGGCAGGTAGCCGAGAACCAAACGTCGCGGCTAACGACCTGGCCGTTCAGGCAGTCGGCCAGCAGAGCTCGTCGCTGCAACAGGAAATCAGCAACCTGAAGATGGAGCTGGACATGCGTCAGCAGCTCGCGAAGAACTCACCACTAACCATCATTGAGCGTGGTAAAGCTCGGGCAGAAGACTCACGCGGCGTGTTTCCAGGAGATCCAGAAACGGATCGCCTGAATCAGTTGCAATCACCTACCAAGAGCAAATAGTGAGGTGTAGGCCATGACTGATATTCAAGATCCTGTCGCCGCCCCCAACCGCTCACTGACTCGACGAGTCGGACGGGGCATTCTAGTTGTTCTAGGCACTCTACTAGCCGCTACAGCACTCGTGGTGTTAGTCAACGCCGTCTTGATGAGCATGTTCGACAGTGCTGAGCAATGGCAAGCATGGCGTGTCGACAACTACTGGCCGCTCTTCAACTGGCGACTGATGCTTTATATCGCACTGACGGTTGCCTGGCTCAAGCTCAAGGCTCGTTTGCCGCAATCGAGGCGCAAAGGCCTGTTGAAGATCGAGGTCATGGTGGTTTTATTGTTTGCCATGGTTGAGATGAGCAAAGTGCTGTATCAGGCAGGAGGTGTCCAGTGACGCTCTACACCAATGACTATCTGGAGTACTACCTCACGCTGGTCGGCTGGATCATCAACAACGGCATCTGGGACATGATTTCAGATACCGGCCTGTTCGCCCTGCCCTTCTGCATAATCGTGATTCGAGAATGGCTCAAGGTCCGTGGTGAAGGGGCTGATGAGGGTAACAAAGGCGTGCTGTCACTGGCCCGAATCGAGACCAACATCTATGTTGGCTACGTCGTCGTCGCATTCTTCGCAGTCCCTGCCGTCAATGTGAGCTTCGATACCTTGGCGTTCGATCAAAGTAGAGCACAGCAATGCCAGTACAACTTACCCAAACCAGCTGACACGGGCTGGAACACGACATTTAGCTCTTTGGCTGGAAAGAGTGCGCAGATGCCCATGTGGTGGGCATTTATGCATGCATTGTCAAAAGGGTTGACCAGCGGAGCGGTCGCAGCCATCCCTTGCGGGACCGACCTGCGACAAATGCGAATGGACGTAAACAACACCAAGATCAATAACCCATTGCTGGCACAGGAAATCGGCGACTTTACTCATGACTGTTATGGACCTTCACGGGCCCGCCTCTTCATGCGTCAACCAGACATGGGCACGAAAGCCAATGATCCCCATTTCTTGCAGGATCTTAGTTGGATCGGCTCCCACTTCTTGCTGAACACTTCGGGCTACTACGACACGGACTACTCCAAGACACCCAGAACGTCCTGGCCATACAACGCTTCGCGTGATGTGGGATTGCCACAAGTGAGCGGAGGTGGAGGATATCCAACGTGTAAACAATGGTGGTCCGATAGCGGAGTAGGCTTACGAGATCGTATCAAAGATCAAGTCTCACCTGACCTCATGACAAAAATGCTTGGTTGGGCGAAGTGGCTGTCCCAGGACGAAGTGACCGACTCGCTTGTTCGGCAACTGGTCTCGCCGTCGAACCAGGTGAAAGGGGATGTTTATACAGACTACGGTGGGCAAATTAACGGGACGGTGTGGAATGGCGCAGCCCGTGTTACCGGCACCCTAGGGGTAGCACTGGGCTCATTGGCCTACTTCCCGGCCATGGACATGGTTCGTCAGGCACTACCAATGGTAATGGCGTTCTTGAAGATGGCGATGGTGATTTGCATACCGCTGGTACTGATAGTCGGCGCTTATCAGTTGAAAGTTGCCATGACTATGACTGTGGTGTTTTTTGCGCTGATCTTCGTAGACTTTTGGTTTCAACTAGCCAGGTGGGTCGATACCACAATCTTGGATGCCCTATATGGAGCGGGCTCACCGCACTTATCTTTTGATCCAGTGATGGGTTTGAACGCTACGGCTCAGGATGCGATCTTGAACTTCGTGATGGGGGCAATGTTTATTATTCTGCCCGTCTTCTGGGTAGGAGCGTTGGGGTGGGCAGGGGTTAGTGCAGGAAATGCCTTAGAAGGACTTACCAGCGGCACTAAAGATGTTAAACAAGCGGGATCGCAAGGCAGCAAAGAGCTGAGAAAAATAATCTGATGTTATGAGTAGCCTCTTTGGCAAGATGCTACTCATCATCATCCCCAAAAGTATGGCAGTTTCCATACATATCGTAATAACCCCAACCATCAGGTCCGTTTTGCCAACCAACGCCAAAAACCTCGTTAGAGGTCTCCTTACGACGCGAGGAAAAACTCACAACAACGACAGCGATAACGAAACCGGCCATCAAAACCGCCAGAAACGCATGAGCAAACCAGTGCCATGAATAGGCCGCAAATGTTATCAGTGCCAGACGCTTAACCCAGCGCCAGGTAGGATTACTACTGAACCAAACGGCGCGCACGATCACACCTAAGCCATAGCCCAAGCGGCTTGCAACTCCCGGAGTGGTGTGTGTGGTCATGATGCTCATCCTCGACTGCCTCATCACTAGAGGCGCTTTGACACTATTTATAGTCTTGATTTATCGCTGCTGCAAGCCATCTGACACAGAGCTACACAGGCTGCTCCTGTCATATACCCACCTTTCAGAGCAAAAATGGCCCAAAAGGTAAAGGGGTCTGTAAGAGCGAATGGAATGGTTCACAAGGGTAAAAGCCCTACCCGAAAGGGCCGCCGGCAGCGGGAAAAGCAAAAGGCTGCACGGCACGATTACGTTACTCCTGGAGAACATCCCATCGCCGCAAGAGCAAAAGGTGGCAAGTAGCCAAAGAAATACCTGCGACCACTAATGTTACTTTTACCTTGTTCGCTGCACCTCGGATAGGCGAAAAGCCCGCCCCATAAATCATTTATGGAGCAGGCGATGTTCTCTATTTTCCGTCGCAAGAAAGCGCTACCCGCCCAAGGCCCCTCTCCTGACGGTTTCATGCAGCCAGCCTCTAGCCAATCGCTGCTGGCATCGCCGCGCCGCCAGAAACTACTGGAAAACATCTGGCAGCGCGCCTCGTTATCCCGCACACAGTTTGCAGAACTCTATAAGCGTCCACTCGAGCGCTACGCTGAGTTGGTCCAGCAGCTCCCTGCATCGCAAAACCACCACCACGCACACCCTGGAGGCATGCTGGATCACGGGCTTGAGATCGTCGCTTACGCCCTGAAGATTCGACAGACCTACCTTCTCCCCATAGGCGCGCCACCGGAATCTCAATCCGCTCAGGCCGAAGCATGGACTGTCGCAGCAGCTTATGGGGCTCTGATACACGACCTCGGCAAGATTGCCGTCGACGTGCACATCGAACTGGAGGGAGGTAAAACCTGGCACCCGTGGCATGGCCCAATTAACCGTCCTTACCGCTTTCGCTACGTGAAAGGACGCAACTACCAGCTACATGGCGCCGCTGCCGCACTGATTTACGCCCAGATCCTCACCCCGGAAATTTTGGACTGGCTCAGTGACTTCCCTGAAGTGTGGTCGCAATTGATCTTCATCTTGGCCGGGCAGTACGAACACGCCGGCATTCTGGGCGAGATCGTAGTCAAGGCCGACCAGGCGTCCGTAGCCCAGGAGCTCGGCGGCAATCCTGCCCGCGCACTGTCCGCGCCAAAACAGTCCTTGCAACGTCAGCTGGCGGACAGCTTGCGTTACCTGGTCCGTGACACATTCAAACTGAATCAGCCAGATGGGCCGTCAGATGGGTGGCTGACACAAGAGGCTTTGTGGCTGGTCAGCAAGCCCATCGCCGATCAGTTACGCGCTTACTTGCTGACCCAAGGCGTTGAAGGTGTTCCCAGCTCGAACGCCCCATTCTTCAACATGCTGCAGGACCAGGGTGTTATTCAGACCAACGCCCAGGACAAGGCGATCTGGAAAGCCACGATCGACAATGGGCATGGCTGGCGAAATACCTTCACCCTGCTCAAGCTCTCCCCTGCGCTGATTTGGAATGCCCCAAACGACCGACCTCCAGCCTATACAGGCACTTTAGAAGTTGAAGCGGGTGATCCGGTAGAAAACTCTCCGCCGAAAAATAACATGACAACACCAGCGGGAGTATTGCCTTCGGACGTTGAATCTAGCGCGATCCCAACCGCTTTGGCACCACCAGAAGCCCCCCCTTTAGAAGTCTCGCAACCTCCTTCGAGCAACCCGGATGAATTTGACGAGCTACTGGCCCTGCTTGGTAATATCAATGAGCCACTAGAAAATAATAAAAACAACCAAGCATCAGCGGCACTCCCCCCCCTCCTTCAATTGGATGATACTCAGGCTTCACTCAGCGCGAATGAAGGGGATGCGACTCTCGCAATTGCTAAAGAAGTAGCTCCGATGCCTAGGAATAACACTGAGGTTGGTAGGGAATTTGTTGAATGGCTCAAAAATGGCATCGCATCCCGCAGCATCATCATAAATGACGCTAAAGCACAAGTTCATACGGTGGCGGGGACCGCGATGTTGGTAACGCCTGGAATATTCAAACGCTATGTTCTGGAGTTTCCTCACATTGAACAGCAGGCTAAAGCACAGCAGGTGAATGCTTGGCAGATGGTTCAGCGGAGTTTCGAGAAGCTGAAGCTTCATAAAAAAACTGCGAAACACCTTAATATTTGGACATGCGACGTTGTTGGACCTCGAAAAACTAAGCAGCTCAAGGGGTACTTACTTATAGACCCGCTCACGATTTTCTCCGAGGCTCCCTTTGACAACGTCAGCCTGTCTCTGAAATCGGAATTATTGGAATCACCGGAATGATCACGCCTTTGAAGTTAACAGAGGAGTATATATTTGCCCACGATCTTCGCGATGCTAGTGCGAAGATCTATCGTGCATCGACCAAAGCACTAATCAAGCATTTTCGAACAACCCCGATTGAGGAGATTGATCATCGTGCAGTACTAACATGGAGAAAGAAGATTCTTGAGAACGGATTATCCAAACGAAGCTGGAACACCTACTCGAATCATCTTCGTACTGTTTGGGGCTATGCCATAGAGCACGGCCTGACGACCCACACCACGATAAATCCATTCAGGAAAACCAGCGTAATTCCACCCAAGCGAGCCAGCAAGACAATCAATGGAGAAGCCATACAACGAGCACGTAACTGGCTCACATCTCTTGTTGGGCAAGAGCGCTGCACTCAAGAGCGTAGCCCAATAACACCTGCCTGGTTCTGGCTCGCAGTTTTCGAGATGTTTTATTACACCGGAATTCGTTTGAATGCCTTGCTATGCCTACGCTACAAGGATATTGACTGGGACAGTCAAATGATCCTAGTGCGCGGCGAAACAGAAAAAACCCACCGAGAGTTTTTTCTCCCCATCATGGAGGGGCTCGCGCCGCACCTTTGCAGAATACTAGGAGAAGCAGAGAAGATAGGTTTTTCACCTGACGATCAGCTATTTAACGTCAACCGATTCTCCCGGCACTATCAGGGCAAGGAAATGAACATCGACCAGGTCGAGTCGATGTACCGCAAGCTCACCGATAAAGTGCGGGTGCGGATGACTCCTCACCGCTTCAGGCACACATTAGCAACAGACTTGATGAAGCAGCCTGAGCGAAACATTCATCTCACGAAAAGCCTGCTGAATCATTCGAATCTAGCGACCACGATGAATTACATAGAGGCGGACTACGACCATATGCGTGCCGTTCTGCATGAGCGGAGTCTGGCTCAGGGCGCTCTAAGCCGAGTGAGACGGGTTGATCCAAGTGGCCCCCCCTCTGCCCCCTTACCCGCCAAGATAGGTGTGCATTCACAGGAAACCGCTCAACCAGAGCCCAAGAAGCTGCCAGCCCCACAACAAATTAGCAGCACAGAGGTCAGTATTGATCGGCCGACCAAGTCGACTGGCCGAAGCGCGCTACAGAGGGCTCTCGAGCTCGCATCTGCGCAACTGCATCGCGAGTCAAGGACATGCTCTGTGGACCCACCAGTAGATCAAGTAGAGCAGAGTCTACTATTGACGCTAATGGCGAGCGGGCTTGGTGTCGGCACATTCAGGAAACGCACCCAATCTGAGCGATCGATGGGAAGCACATCGTTCTCCCGGGCGTCTCCATAGAACGACACCTCGGTCAAACCGCACCGCAGTAGCGAGCTCTGGATAACCAGAGGCTTTCGCTTGCCCGGAATAAAGCACCAGGTCGAAATCCGGACTTTTTCAGACGAACGGTACGAATTTGCTCAAGGCACAAAAAAGGCGCCAAAAAGGCGCCTTTTTTCTTGAAAAATGGTCGGGGTAAGGGGATTCGAACTCCTGACATCCTGCTCCCAAAGCAGGCGCGCTACCGGACTGCGCTATACCCCGGAATGCGCAACGGAGAACCGATGCACATTGACATCATGACGAACCGAAACTACTGTTCGCCTCAGACGGCTGCATGTCTACGGCGATATCTAAGTGCTGTAACACTTTCCAAAACCGTAAAACCGCCTCTATCAGAGCTTGAACCTCTGATTCTAAGATTTGAGTCCAGCGCTAACTGGTCTCAAAAATGGTGGGTCGTGTGGGATTCGAACCTACGACCAATTGGTTAAAAGCCAACTGCTCTACCAACTGAGCTAACGACCCAAAAATGGTCGGGGTAAGGGGATTCGAACTCCTGACATCCTGCTCCCAAAGCAGGCGCGCTACCGGACTGCGCTATACCCCGGTTTTGAAATTGGCTCCGTGACCAGGACTCGAACCTGGGACCCAATGATTAACAGTCATTTGCTCTACCGACTGAGCTATCACGGAACTGCATATTTCAAATTTACAACTTTTACTACTTTGTAACCTTCTCTTCGGCTTGTCCGTATCGCTACGTTCATGTCTCTGAGGCGCGCTATTCTACAATCTTAAAACCCCCTGTCAACCCTTTAAATTGCTTTTAAGACAATGATTTGCGCTTCTTTCTGATTTCTCCTTGGGGAGAAGAAACCCGTGGGCTGACGTTGCTGCGGGGCGCACTTTACAAGCCTTTGCCTTACAGTTCAACGCCCTATCGAAAAAAAAGGCCTCGCAATGCGAGGCCGTCTCTAATAACCCTACAGGCTGGGCTTAGTGGAAGACGATTTCGTCGTTTTCCACCGTGGCCGTCACGCGGGTGCCTGGCATGAAGCTGCCCGACAGGATCAACTGTGCCAGTGGGTTTTCGATCCAGCGCTGGATCGCACGTTTAAGTGGCCGTGCGCCATACACCGGGTCGTAACCGACCGCAATCAGCTTGTCCAACGCCTCGCTGCTCAGCTCCAGGTCAAGCTCACGCTCGGCCAGGCGACTACGCAGACGACCCAACTGGATCTCGGTGATACCCGCGATCTGATCCCGCGCCAGAGGCTCGAAGATCACCACTTCATCGACCCGGTTGATAAATTCCGGACGGAAGTGCGAGGTCAGCGCATCCATCACCGCCGCACGCTGGCCTTCACGATCACCCACCAGCTCCTGGATCTGCGCCGAGCCCAGGTTGGAGGTCATCACGATCACTGTGTTGCGAAAGTCCACGGTACGCCCGTGGCTGTCCGTCAGGCGGCCGTCTTCCAACACCTGCAGGAGGATGTTGAACACGTCCGGGTGGGCCTTCTCGACCTCGTCCAGCAGGATCACCGAGTAAGGCTTGCGCCGCACAGCCTCGGTCAGGTAACCGCCCTCCTCGTAGCCCACGTAGCCTGGTGGTGCACCAATCAGGCGAGCCACCGAATGTTTCTCCATGAACTCGGACATATCGATCCGCACCATGGCCTCTTCCGTATCGAAGAGAAACTCGGCCAAGGCTTTGCACAGCTCGGTCTTACCCACGCCGGTTGGGCCGAGGAACATGAACGAGCCGCTTGGACGGTTCGGGTCGGACAAGCCGGCACGGGAACGCCGCACCGCGTTGGACACCGCGACCACCGCCTCTTCCTGCCCGATGACGCGCTGGTGCAGCAGGCTTTCCATCTTCAGTAACTTGTCGCGCTCGCCTTCAAGCATTTTCGACACGGGGATGCCGGTCCACTTGGAGACCACTTCGGCGATTTCTTCCTCGGTCACCTTGCTGCGCAGCAACTGGTTCTCGCTCTTGCCATGCTGATCGACCATCTGCAGGCTGCGCTCCAGATCCGGGATCACCCCGTACTGCAACTCGGCCATGCGGTTCAGGTCGCCTTTACGGCGCGCGGCTTCCAACTCCTGACGGGACTGCTCGATCTTTTGCTGGATCTGTGCAGAACCCTGCACTTCGGCTTTTTCCGACGTCCAGATTTCCTCGAGATCCGAATACTCGCGTTCAAGACGGACGATTTCTTCCTGAAGTTTTTCCAGGCGTTTTTTCGCCGCCTCGTCCTCTTCCTTCTTAAGCGCCTGGGATTCGACTTTCAGTTGAATCAGGCGACGATCCAGGCGGTCGAGCACTTCCGGCTTGGAGTCAATTTCCATACGAATGCGGCTGGCCGCTTCGTCGATAAGGTCGATGGCCTTGTCCGGCAGCTGGCGATCGGTGATATAGCGATGGCTCAACTTGGCCGCCGCAATGATCGCGCCGTCAGTGATCGCCACCTTATGGTGGACCTCATAGCGTTCTTTGAGGCCACGCAGGATGGCGATGGTGTCTTCTTCGCTCGGCTCTTCCACCAGCACTTTCTGGAAGCGACGCTCAAGTGCCGCGTCCTTCTCAATGTATTGGCGGTACTCGTTGAGCGTGGTTGCGCCAACGCAGTGCAACTCGCCCCGCGCCAAGGCCGGCTTGAGCATGTTGCCGGCGTCCATCGAACCTTCGCCTTTACCGGCGCCAACCATGGTGTGCAGTTCGTCGATAAACAGAATGATCTGCCCTTCCTGCTTCGACAGCTCGTTCAGCAAGGATTTCAGGCGTTCTTCGAACTCGCCACGGAACTTGGCACCGGCGATCAACGACCCCATGTCCAGGGACAGCAGGCGCTTGCCTTTCAGGCCATCCGGCACCTCACCATTAATGATGCGCTGGGCCAGGCCCTCGGCAATCGCGGTTTTACCCACGCCGGGTTCGCCGATCAGCACCGGGTTGTTCTTGGTACGACGTTGCAGCACCTGGATGGTGCGACGAATTTCGTCGTCACGGCCGATCACCGGGTCAAGCTTGCCTTCTTCGGCGCGCTTGGTCAGGTCGACGGTGTACTTGTCCAGCGCCTGGCGCGACTCTTCGTGGTTGGGGTCATTCACGGCCTCGCCACCACGCAGGTTGTTGATGGCGTTTTCCAGGGCTTTCTTGCTCACGCCCTGCCCCAGCAACAATTTGCCAAGCTTGCTGTTGTCGTCCATTGCGGCGAGCAGCACCAGTTCGCTGGAGATGAACTGATCACCTTTCTGCTGAGCCAGGCGATCAGCCTGGTTGAGCAGGCGCGCCAAGTCCTGCGACATGTTCACGTCGCCGGTAGGGTTTTGGATTTTCGGCAGTTGGTCGAGCTCTTTGCTCAACTCCTTGCGCAGGCTGTTGATGTCAAAGCCCACCTGCATCAGCAAGGGCTTGATAGAACCACCTTGCTGTTCAAGGAGCGCCTGCATCAAGTGCGCAGGCTCGATGGCCGGGTGGTCAAGGCCCACCGCCAGGGATTGGGAATCCGATAAGGCCAACTGCAATTTGCTGGTTAAACGATCAATACGCATTAGTCACCTTCCTTTTGAGCAGGCCGGAGCTGTAAACACATCCTGAATGAAGAAACCTGCCAGATACCCTTATAGATGGGGTGGATTCTGGAGGATTCAAGCGAGCAATGGTTGATATGGATCAGCAATGACCCGGATCAGGAGAGTCTAGCGTTCAAGCCAGATCAGGGAGGCAAACCGACCGGTGCGAGGGCTGCGCCGGTAAGAAAAGAAGCGCGGATCGGTCACGGTGCAGAGACCGCCACCGTAAACAGCGGTGACACCGCGTGCGGCCAGCCGCAGCCGTGCCAGCTGGTAGATGTCAGCCATGTACTTGCCGGGATTGTGGCTTGGAACAAAGGCTTCGGCAGTGACCGGCAGTGGCTGCATAAAAGCGTCCCGCACTTCCGGGCCGACTTCAAAGGCCTGCGGCCCAATGGCAGGACCCAGCCAGACCAACACTTCGCCAGGTTCGGCCGCCAGGCTTTCGCAGGCGGCTTCAAGCACACCCGCCGCCAAGCCACGCCAACCGGCATGGGCGGCGGCCACACGCGTGCCGGCACGGTTGCAGAACAACGCGGGCAAGCAATCGGCGGTCATGGATGTGCAGGCAATACCCGGCGTGCTGGTCCAACTGCCATCGGCCTCTGCAATGCGCGATGGGTCCGCCTCAACCACAGCGGTCCCGTGGACTTGGCGCAGCCAGGCAGGCTGAATGTGGAATGCGTCGGTCAGGCGGCGACGGTTTTCAAGAACAGCCTCAAGGCTGTCCTCGACATGATCGCCCAGGTTAAGGCTGTCGAACGGCGCCAAGCTGACGCCGCCCGCACGGGTAGTGACGCAGGCTTTGACCTGAGCCGGCGCAGGCCAGTCAGGAATCAGCCAGTCACTCATCCGATAAACGCCTCACGATCCTGCTTGAGCAGCGACAGCAACCAGACCAGATCGTCCGGCAGAGGCGATTCCCAGCTCATCCGCTTACCGCTCGTCGGATGATCCAGTTCCAGGAAGCGTGCGTGCAAGGCCTGGCGCGGGAAGGATTTCAGCGATTCAACCATGGTCACACTGGCAGCCGGCGGAATACGGAAGCGACCACCGTAGGCAGGATCTCCGACCAACGGGAAATTAATGTGCGCCATGTGCACGCGAATCTGGTGCGTGCGACCGGTTTCGAGCTTGACCCGCACGTGAGTGTGGGACCGGAAACGCTCCAGCACACGGTAGTGGCTGACGGCCTGCTTGCCACCTTCCATTACCGCCATACGCTGGCGCTGCTGGCCGTGACGGCCAATGGGGGCGTTGATCTTGCCACCCGCCACCACCACGCCGATCACGATGCACTCGTAGATTCGGCTGACGCTGCGACTCTGCAATTGTGTGACCAGCTGCGTCTGGGCCTGGATCGTCTTGGCCACCACCATCAAGCCGGTGGTGTCCTTATCCAGGCGGTGCACGATGCCGCAGCGCGGGACATTGATAATGTCCGGCACGTGGTGCAACAAGGCATTGAGCAAGGTGCCATCAGCGTGCCCGGCTGCCGGGTGAACCACCAGGCCTGCGGGTTTGTTGATGACCAGGATGTCGTCATCTTCATAGACGATATCCAGCTCGATGTCCTGAGCGACCCATTCTCCCTGGGCTTCCTGCTCGGCAGTCAGCTCAAGAATCGCACCGCCATGGACTATGTCTCGCGGGCGGATAACCGCTCCATCCACAGTCAGGCGGCCGTCTTTGATCCAGGCGGAAAGGCGCGAGCGCGAGTGCTCAGCGAATAATTGTGCGGCGACTTGATCGAGGCGTTGGCCGCCCAATTCGGACGGCACCTCTGCGCGAAGTTCAATTTTATCGGACATGCTCAGACTAGGCGTGGCACAGCCTTTGGTTTCGGCTGCGCGCTTGTGGTTAAATACGGCGTCTTTTGCCCCGATGCTTTCAACGGGGCGCTCATCATAACAGGACGGCCCCGCCCAAGACAGCGGCCGTCATAGGGACGCAAGCCGCCATGCAAGTGAAACACCTGCTGCTGATCGCCATCCTCGCCATGACTGCTGCTTGCTCGTCAACAAAGGAAGTCGTCGACGAAAACCTGAGCGAAGTCGAGCTGTATCAATTAGCTCAAAAAGACTTGGACAATAATAGCTACACCAGCGCCACAGCCAAGCTGAAGGCACTGGAGTCGCGCTATCCGTTCGGGCGCTATGCCGACCAGGCCCAGCTTGAGCTGATCTACGCCAACTACAAGAACGCCGAGCCGGAGGCCGCCAAGTCTGCTGCCGAGCGTTTTATCCGTCTGCACCCGCAACACCCGAACGTGGACTACGCCTACTACATGAAGGGCCTGACCTCGTTCGACCAGGACGTTGGCCTGCTGGCGCGCTTCCTGCCGCTGGACATGACCAAGCGTGACCCGGGTGCTGCACGCGACTCCTACAACGAGTTCGCCCAGCTGACCAGCCGCTTCCCCAACAGCCGCTACGCGCCGGACGCCAAGCAGCGCATGATCTACCTGCGCAACCTGCTGGCCTCCTACGAGATTCACGTTGCCCACTACTACCTGACCCGTCAGGCGTATGTCGCTGCCGCCAACCGTGGCCGCTATGTGGTGGAGAACTTCCAGGAAACCCCATCCGTGGGTGACGGCCTGGCAGTGATGACCGAGGCTTACCAGCGCCTTCACCTGGACGCCCTGGCGGCCACCAGCCTGGAAACCCTGAAGCTCAACTACCCCGACCACCCAAGCCTCAAGGACGGCCAGTTCGTGCCTCAGGTTGCCGAAGTGGACAACCGTTCGTGGCTGAGCAAGTACACCTTGGGCCTCATCGAGTCCCGTCCACCGTTGCCGCCGGGCGAAACCCGCGCCAACCAGGAAGTGATGAAGCAGTACCAGGATGCCAAGGACGCTATTCCTTCGGACCTCAAGCCGCATGACGCAAACGGTGATGTGATCGAAGAAGAAGCACCACAGGCCCTTGGCAACAACCAGGACCGTTCGTGGTTCAGCTACATGACCTTCGGTGTCTTCGACTGACAGGTCGACGCGATACAAAAAGGGAGCCCACTGGGCTCCCTTTTTTGTGGGCAAGCATTATTGCGCTGTGCGCTTTTCACGCGCTTGGCTAAACTGGCGCATTCCCTGTCGAGAAACTGCACACCATGGTTCGTCTACTGTTCTGGATTGCCGTCATTGCTGCCGCGGTATGGTTCTGGCGCAAATTCAAAAGCCCGGCGGCTAAACAGCAACGCCCCGCCGCGCCTGACGCCGCCTTGATGGTGCGCTGTGCCCACTGCGGCGTGCACCTGCCGCAGGATCGCGCACTCAGTTCACGCCAAGCGTGGTACTGCACCCAAGCGCATCTGGAACAAGGGCCAAAGTCTATCCAGCGTTGATCCGACCTGCCGGTGCGTAAGGCGCCGGGTCAATGATCGGTGCGGCCCCCAGCAGCAGGTCAGCGAATAGCTGGCAGGATGCAGGCGCGAGCACCAGCCCGTTGCGGTAATGCCCGCAATTGAGCCAAAGCCCTTTGAAACCCGGAACCTCGCCGATGTAAGGGATACCTTCCGGCGACCCGGGGCGCAAACCGGCCCAATGGCCCACAACCTCGGCGTCCGCCAACGCGGGAATCAATTCCACAGCCGAGGCCTTGAGGCTTTCCAGCGCAGGCTCGGTCGGGGTCTTGTCGAACCCTTCATGTTCCAGCGTACTGCCGATCAGAATGTGCCCGTCACGCCGCGGGATCGCGTAGCGGCCTTTGGCCAGAACCATGCTCGACAAGAAATCCGACGCACACTTGTACAAAATCATTTGGCCTTTGACCGGTTCCACAGGTAACGACAAGCTCAGCTTGCCCAGCAGCTCCCCGCTCCAGGCACCGGCAGCCAGCACCACCTGATCGCCAAGAATCTGCCCGGCGGCCGTGTCCACCCCCACTATGTCGCCACCCTCAAGAACAAACCCATGGACTTCGCACTGCTCATGCAGGGTCACGCCGGGTAGCGCCAATAACGCCGCTTTGAGGGATTTGACCAGCCGCGGATTGCGCACATTGGCCACATCCGCCATGTAGACCGCCTGGGAATAACCACCACCGAGCACCGGCACAGCATCATGGGCGGCAGACACATCCACTTTGCTCAGCGGCCGGCCTTCTCGGGCAGCCCAGGCCAGTGCTTCAGCTTCATCCTCCAGGTCCAGCCAGTACAAGCCCGTGGTATGAACTTCTGGATCAACGCCCGTGGCGGCGAACAAGCGCTGCGCCAGCTGTGGATAAAAATCCTGGGACCAGTGGGCCAGCGCGGTGACTGCCGGGCTGTAGCGCCACGGGTAAAGCGGTGAAACGATGCCGCCGCCCGCCCATGAAGATTCCTGGCCAAGCCCGGAGCGATCCAGCAGTACGACGGCCTGCCCTCGGGTGGCCAGGTTGAATGCCGTCAACAACCCGATGACTCCACCACCGACAATCACCACTTTCTGTTGCTTAGCCATCATTTGATCCAGCCGATAAAAAGGGAAAGGCGCGCCCGGCGCCCAATCATCCAGCACTCTCATCATTGCCCCCAGCACGCCTTGCGCGACATTTCAGGTGCCGCCCCCGGATTGCTGCGCACACCGGAGCTGCTCAGGCTGAATGCACCGCAAGGGTCTCCCGCCATCACTGAGCCGGCGACAGGCGTGGCTACCAGGCTGAATGCCTGAGGGTTTAATGCAGCGCTGATTCTATAGCGATCATTGCCCCCACTGACGTTGCCTGCATCAAGAAAAGTACCGTTACGCGTGTAGAAGCGCTCCAGGTAGTGGACTTGCTCATACAACAACGCAACGATTTCTGCGCGATAGGCTTTTTTTACATGGCCGGTATACCCGGGGTAAGCGATCCCGGCCAGAAACGCGATGATCGCTACAGCGATCAGTAACTCGATCAGGGTGAAACCTTGGCAATCCTTGCCCATTGATACTCTCCTTATTGAAGTTGCCGCCATAAAACCCGACGAAATACTGGGCCTCCCTCCTTGTCTACTTGTGCATACACCGTCTCCAGCACCGTACGCGACTGGCCGCTGAGCCCGACCGCCGTCACACGGTACAACGCGGCGCCTGTTTCAGGCGGTAGACCCACAAGCCCTGCGCCAGGCCCCAACGCTTGAACCCCATACAACCCACCCTTCAGGGCAACCCAGCTCACCGCTGAAACAGGATTCTCCCCGGCACCCACCACCGAAAACGACTCCTGCGGCGGTACACAGCGACTGATCGAGCGGCACAACGGCAGCACCGGACTTGAGCGTCGGATGTCCGACTCACCCAACCGCAAGCCGCTTTCAGCGCTTTGAAAGGATTGATTGCGATGCCAGATGCCGCTGGCAATTTTTTGCTGAGACATGGCGCCTTGCATTGAAGCCAGGCCGATCAGTGACAGGACCAATAGAAATACCAGGCTGATCAATAAAACCATGCCCGTCTGCTGCCGATAAAAGCCGCGATAACTCGACATGGTCGCCCTACCCCACCCGATTACGCAGCGCAGCCACCACGCTGTAGGCCTGATCCTTCACTCGCCCGGTCGGGTCGCGAAGCGTCATCTGAATGCGCACACTGCGTATCAGCGATTCATCAGCCGGGCTGGCGTCATAGCGCACGACTTGAGTGGAGCCGAGTTGGGCCGCTACACCGAAACTGATGTCGAACGCCTGTACATTATCCACCAACACAATCCTGGCCGGCGCTGCAGGCGTACTGACCTTCAACTGCCCCGCCTCAAAGGTGTAGGTGAGCTGGCGTATCGCAAACCGAATCTGACCGGGCGCGGGCAGTGGTGCGCTGCCCGCGTAGGCTTGGGCAGTGCCGGTGCAATCGGAAAGTACCGTCCAGTCAGGCTTGCCGCCCTCACCTGCCACTTCGGCGGTGACCAGCGTCAGTGACCTTGAGCTGCTCGCAGCACTCCAGCCAACGGGTCGATCGAACGCTGGCGGTGCATTATCGATATAGGCCGTCGCCAGGCAGCCAAACATGCCTGCCTGGCGAATATCCTGGACCATCTTGCCCAGCACAAACCGCGCATCATCCTGCAGCAACATGGCCGCCTGCTGGCTGGTGTGGGTGGATCGCGCGCTGATGACGACTTGACTGACCCCAAGTACCAGCACCAACCCGATAGCCAGCGCCAGCAACAGCTCAATCAAGCTGAAACCCCGCGCAAGGCGAATCATTGCGCCAC
Organism: Pseudomonas fluorescens; assembly: GCF_900215245.1. Lineage (GTDB taxonomy): Bacteria > Pseudomonadota > Gammaproteobacteria > Pseudomonadales > Pseudomonadaceae > Aquipseudomonas > Aquipseudomonas fluorescens. The sequence goes on along the minus strand of NZ_LT907842.1, from coordinate 3,108,964 downwards.
CCCTGGCTCGCTGGCAGCGCGACTGGTGAGGATGAACGTTTCGCGTGCGCCGCCACTGTTCGCCGCCCTGGCGTCGTCCCAACTGATACTGACGGTCACCTTGCTGCCGCTGACCACAACAGACCCTTTTGCGCTCGCTCCAGCAAACCCGAGGATATTGGCTTCGAAATCATGCAGGTCCAGATCACGCACGCTGGAGGTCACTGTACTGGGCGGTGCACCTTCGCTCAGGCCCCATGAGTAATCAGCACCCGAATTGGCACGGACCCGGTCCAGCATGTCGTAGGCAATGAAACTGGCCTGGCTGATCATCCTGGAGCTGTCAGTGTGCTTGAGTGCATTGAGCTGGATCACTGCGGCGCCGAGCAGGCCAACCGCAAGAATCAGCACCGCCACCAGCACCTCGATCAGCGTGATACCGGATTGGTGCCTGGGCAAAACGGGGGCAGCGTGGGTGTTCGGGCGAACAAGCATTACCGTCGTCTTCCCTGTCGAAGGCTGAAAAAAGCAGTAAAAACCTGCTGTGCAGCCCAAGACTAGCGCCGGTTTTTGGCTGGCGCTGCTCTCGGAACAAAGGGAAATACTTTGGACATGAATGCCATCATTCAGCGCGAAGAGCCGGGGGCTATACCTATGCCTGCCGACTGAAAGACTGAACACGTCCACGGAGGGACGACCTATGAGACAACACGGCTTCACGCTGATCGAACTGCTGCTCGGCCTGGTGCTGAGCGGCATCCTGGCAAACCTCGCCGTACCCGGCTTCAGGGGGTTTCTTGCATCGCAGCAGCGACAAACGGCTGTCAACGCCCTGGCAGCCGGGTTGCGTTATGCACGCACCGAGGCCATTACCCGCAATCGTGCGGTGGTCATTCATGCCAAGGATGAGAACTGGAGCCTGGGATGGCGAGTGATTCTGGACGCAAGCGGGCGCGGCATCCTGGACGACACCAACCCGGTGCTGCTGGAACGGCAGGACAGCGGGACAATACCGATCGTCGGCAATGGGCCGGTCAAGAGCCAGGTACGCTTCAGCGGGCTGGGCGAACCGGTGTTTTCAGCAGGCGGCTTTCGCGCTGGCACGGTGCACGTATGCGACGCGGACCAGGGGCAAAGCCTGTTTCAGTTGGTACTTGCCCCCAGTGGGCGCATCAGCCTGCGCAGTGAACCCACTGAGCAGGCAGTGTGCCGAAATCATTCGGGCGACCTGGCATTCAAAGCAGCGAGCGGACTCGCAGCTCTTTGGGCATGGAGAACGTGATGTTCTCTTCACGACCGGCCAACTCATCGGCGCCGGTGGCACCCCAGGCCTGCAACTGCTGGATCACGCCACGCACCAGGACTTCAGGCGCCGAGGCGCCCGCCGTGATGCCGATACGCTCAACACCGTCGAACCAGCTGCGCTGCATGTCTTCAGCACCGTCGATCAGGTATGCCGGTGTCGCCATGCGCTCAGCCAGTTCGCGCAAGCGGTTGGAGTTGGAGCTGTTAGGGCTGCCGACCACCAGCACTACATCGCACTCATCGGCCAGTTGCTTGACCGCGTCTTGACGGTTTTGCGTGGCGTAGCAGATGTCGTCCTTACGCGGGCCGCCGATGGCCGGGAATCGCGTGCGCAGGGCATCGATCACTCGGCTGGTGTCGTCCATCGACAAGGTGGTTTGCGTCACAAAGGCCAGCCGCTCGGGGTTTTGCACCTGCAAGTTGGCGACGTCCTTTTCATCTTCCACGAGGTAGATGGCACCGCCCGTGCTGGAGTCGTACTGGCCCATGGTGCCTTCGACTTCCGGGTGGCCAGCGTGGCCAATCAGGATGCATTCACGACCGTCACGGCTGTAACGCGCCACTTCGATATGCACCTTGGTCACCAGCGGGCAGGTAGCGTCGAATACTTTCAGGCCACGGCCGGCCGCTTCGGTACGTACCGCCTGGGACACACCATGGGCGCTGAAGATGACGATAACGTCGTCCGGCACTTGGTCGAGTTCTTCGACAAAGATAGCGCCGCGTGCTCGCAGGTCTTCGACCACGAATTTGTTGTGGACGACTTCATGGCGCACATAAATCGGCGGGCCGAAGACTTCCAGGGCGCGATTAACGATTTCGATCGCCCGGTCCACGCCCGCGCAGAAGCCACGGGGATTGGCGAGTTTGATTTGCATGCTGTGCCTCGTGTCTTGCAGGGCAAGAAATTGGATCAACGCAACTCTGTAAGAGTAAGCCTCTGTGGAAGCCGGGTTAGCCCGCGATACAGACGACTCGGTGTATCAGGTACTCCGAGGTGGTGCTATCGCAGGCAAGCCAGCGCCCACAGGAACCGGTTTAGTCGATCAGAGCGCTTTAACGTCGATGATTTCGACGTCAAACGTCAAGGTTTTACCGGCCAACGGGTGGTTGAAGTCGATGGTCACTTGCGTGTCATCGAAGGTTTTCACCACGCCGGGCAGCTCGGTATTCGCCGCGTCGTTGAAGATCACCAGCAGACCTTCCGACAGGTCCATGTCCTGGAACTGCGAACGCGGGATGATCTGCACGTTTTGCGGGTTGGGCTGGCCAAAGGCGTTTTCCGGCAGGATCTGCAGGGTGCGCTTGTCGCCAGCCTTGAAACCGAACAGCGCGGCTTCAAAACCCGGCAGCAGGTTGCCATCACCGACCTTGAAGGTCGCCGGGGCTTTGTCGAACGTACTGTCGACCGTGTCGCCATTCTCCAGGCGCAATGCGAAATGCAAAGTGACTTCCGTGTTCTGGCCGATGCGTTGCTCAGCCAATACCTGATCAGTCATTGACGGTCTCTCCGGTTTTCTTACTTTTGAACATGTCCAACGCCAGCATGATTGCACCGACGGTGATGGCGCTGTCGGCAAAGTTGAACGCCGGGAAATACCAGCGGTTCTGCCAATGCACCAGGATAAAGTCGATTACATGGCCCAGGGCAATGCGGTCGTACAGGTTGCCCAGCGCGCCGCCCAGCACCAACGCCAGGGCAATCGCCAGCCAGGTGTCATCACGGCCCAGACGCTTGAGCCAGACCACCAGCACCGCACTGACCACCACGGCGATCAGCGCGAACAGCCAGCGCTGCCAGCCGGAGCTGTCAGCAAGAAAGCTGAAGGCAGCGCCGGTGTTGTAGGCCAGGGTCCAGCTGAAGTAGTCAGGAATGACCACAATCTGCTGGTACATCTGTAAGGCACCTTCGAAGTGAGCCTTGCTGAGCTGGTCAATGACCAGCACCAGCACGCTCAGTACGAGCCAGCCCAGACGTCCGAAACGGCTGGAAGCGTTAGGCATAGTGGCGAACCTCGCCATCACCCGAAATGTTATCGACACAGCGACCGCAGATTTCCGGATGCTCAGGGTTCACGCCCACGTCTTCACGGCAGTGCCAGCAACGGGCGCACTTCGGGAAGGCCGACTTGACGACTTTGAGCTTGAGGCCCGGTACTTCGGTGGCCACCGCGTCCGCAGGTGCCTGGGCAAACGGTGCCAGGCTGGCGGTGGAGGTGATCAGCACGAAGCGCAGTTCGTTGCTCAGCTTGGCCAGGTCGGCGGTCAGGCCGTCCTCGGCAAACAGGGTGACTTCGGCTTGCAGGTTGCCACCGACGGCCTTGGCCGCACGCTGAACTTCCAGCTCCTTGTTCACCGCAACTTTGACGGCCATCACGCCTTCCCAGTACTCGCGGCCCAGTTCGAAGTCGGCCGGCAGTTCGGTCAAACCTTCGTACCAGGTGTTGAGCATCACCGACTCGTTACGCTCGCCCGGCAGGTATTCCCACAGCTCGTCGGCGGTGAAGGCCAGGATCGGTGCGATCCAGCGCACCAGCGCTTCAGAGATGTGATACAGCGCGGTCTGCGCCGATCGGCGCGCCTTGCTGTTGGCGCCGGTGGTGTATTGGCGGTCCTTGATGATGTCGAGGTAGAAACCACCCAGCTCCTGCACGCAGAAGTTGTGGATCTTGGAGTACACGTTCCAGAAACGGTATTCACCGTAGTGCTCCTGCAACTCGCGTTGCAGCAACAGGGTACGGTCCACAGCCCAACGGTCCAGGGCAAGCATGTCCTCGGCCGGCAGGATGTCGGTGGCCGGGTTGAAACCGGTCAGGTTCGACAGCAGGAAGCGTGCGGTATTACGGATACGGCGGTAGGCATCGGCGCTACGGGCCAGGATCTGGTCCGACACGGCGATTTCGCCCGAGTAATCGGTCGAGGCCACCCACAGACGCATGATGTCGGCGCCCAGGGTGTCATTGATCTTCTTCGGCTCGATCACGTTCTTCAGCGACTTGGACATCTTGCGGCCCGTTTCGTCGACGGTGAAGCCGTGGGTCAGCAGTTCGCGGTACGGCGCGTGATTGTCGATGGCGCAACCGGTCAGCAGCGACGAGTGGAACCAGCCACGGTGTTGGTCCGAGCCTTCCAGGTAGAGGTCGGCGCGCGGGCCGGTCTCATGGCCCATCGGGTGCGAACCACGCAGCACGTGCCAGTGGGTGGTGCCCGAGTCGAACCACACGTCGAGGGTGTCGCTGATCTTGTCGTACAGCGGCGCTTCGTCGCCCAGCAGCTCGGCGGCGTCCAGCTTGAACCAGGCTTCGATGCCTTCCTGTTCAACGCGCAAGGCCACGGCTTCCATCAGCTCGACGGTGCGTGGGTGCAGCTCGCCGCTTTCCTTGTTCAGGAAGAACGGGATCGGTACGCCCCAGTTACGCTGGCGGGAGATGCACCAGTCCGGACGATTGGCGATCATCGAGTGCAGGCGCGCCTGGCCCCAGGCCGGGACAAACTTGGTGTCTTCGATGGCTTTGAGCGAGCGCACACGCAGGGTGTCGCCGCTGGTCGGCTCTTTGTCCATGCCGATAAACCACTGCGCGGTGGCGCGGTAGATCAGCGGGGTTTTGTGGCGCCAGCAGTGCATGTAGCTGTGCTTGATGGTTTCGGTGTGCAGCAGCGCACCGACTTCACGCAGTTTGTCGATGATCGGCTCGTTAGCCTTGAAGATGAACTGGCCGCCGAAGAACTCCAGCGATGGCGCGTACACACCATTGCTCTGCACCGGGTTGAGGATGTCATCGTTGACCATACCGTAGGCTTTGCAGGTCACGAAGTCGTCAACGCCGTAGGCCGGTGCGGAGTGAACCACACCCGTACCCGAACCCAGTTCGACGTAGTCAGCCAGGTAAACCGGCGACAGGCGGTCATAGAACGGGTGACGGAAGTTGATCAGTTCCAGCGCGGAGCCGGTGGTGGTGGCGATCACCGAACCTTGCAGTTCGTAGCGCGCCAGGCAGGCCTCGACCATTTCCTCGGCCAGCACCAGCAGGCGATCACCGACGTCCACCAGGGCGTAGGTGAATTCCGGGTGCACGTTCAGCGCCTGGTTGGCCGGGATGGTCCACGGGGTGGTGGTCCAGATCACGATGGCCGCCGGTTTGCTCAGGCTTGCCAGGCCAAAGGCCTCGGCCAGCTTGGCGTCGTCGGCGATCGGGAAGGCCACGTCGATGGTCGAGGACTTCTTGTCTTCGTATTCGACTTCCGCCTCAGCCAGGGCCGAACCGCAGTCGAAGCACCAGTTCACGGGCTTGAGGCCCTTGAACACAAAACCGCCTTTGACGATTTCAGCCAAGGCACGGATTTCACCGGCCTCGTTCTTGAAGTTCATGGTCTTGTACGGGTTGTCCCACTCACCCAGCACGCCCAGGCGGATGAATTCGGACTTCTGCCCTTCGATCTGCTCAGTGGCGTAGGCACGGCACAGTTCGCGGGTTTTATCCGCGCCCAGGTTTTTGCCGTAGGTCACTTCGACTTTGTGTTCGATCGGCAGGCCATGGCAGTCCCAGCCCGGGACATACGGCGCGTCAAAACCCGACAGGGTTTTCGAGCGCAGGATCATGTCCTTGAGAATTTTGTTCAGCGCATGACCGATGTGAATCGTGCCGTTGGCATAAGGAGGGCCGTCGTGCAGGACGAACTTCGGACGATCCTTGCCAATTTCGCGCAACTTTCCGTACAGGCCAATACTGTCCCAGCGCTGCAGGATCTGCGGTTCGCGCTGTGGCAGGCCGGCCTTCATTGGGAAGGCGGTGTCCGGAAGGTTTAGCGTGGCTTTATAGTCGGTCATTTAAGGCTCTTCGGTTAGCGATGGGCGCTAGGTGCGGCTAGTGCACGGGCGGCGGCGACATCCGCATTGATCGCCGTTTTCAACGCCTCAAGGGAGGCGAAACGCTGCTCTTCACGCAGCTTCTGGTGGAAAACCACCGTCAAACGCCGGTCATACAAATCACCGGCAAAATCCAAAAGGTGAACTTCCAGGTGGGCCTTGCCATCACCTGCAACCGTGGGCCTGACGCCTATATTGGCGACTCCCGGCCACGATTGACCATCGATGTCGACGCTCACCAGGTAAACCCCGGTGAGTGGCACACGACGGCGCTTGAGTTGCACGTTGGCGGTTGGCGTGCCCAGTTGGCGCGCCAGCTTCTGGCCGTGCAGTACCCGCCCGGCAATGCGGAACGGGCGACCGAGCAAACGCTCGGCCAAGGCGAAGTCGGCAGCGGCCAAGGCGTTACGCACCTGGGTACTGCTCACGCGCAGGCCGTCCAGTTCGACGGTTTGCGCGGCTTCGACGGTAAAACCTTGATTAACGCCGGCGTGTTGCAGGAAGTCGAAATCCCCGACGCGGTCGCAACCGAAACGGAAGTCGTCGCCGACCTCCAGGTGCTGTACGCCCAGGCCATCCACCAGAATACGGTCAACGAACTCGGCAGCGCTGAGGCTTTGCAAGCGCTGGTTGAAGGCCAGGCAAAGGACCCGGTCCACGCCCTCTTCAGCCAGCAGTTGCAGCTTGTCGCGCAGACGGGCCAAACGTGCCGGCGCCGTTTCGGGGGTAAAGAATTCCCGCGGCTGTGGTTCAAAAATCACCACGCAGCTGGGCACGCCCAACTCGACCGCTCGCTCGCGCAGCCGGGCCAGGATAGCCTGGTGGCCACGGTGAACACCGTCAAAGTTGCCAATAGTGGCGACGCAGCCCCGATGCTGGGGGCGCAGGTTGTGGAGACCTCGAACCAGCTGCATAACGCGCTTCTTGCTCATAAAGTGGTCGATTATAACCACACCCGGCCCCGGACGACAGGCAACAGCACAGGCCAAATGGATCGAATCGATAAAACAACCGTTTTATCGCGGCAAACCCTCTATCCCAGCGACTTGCGATTGAAATCCCGCAGGCGGAAGCCTTGCAGCAGCAACATCCCGAAGTACACCACCACACCAGCGACCACCAACACGCCAAGGCGCATGAAGCGCTCCAGCATAGGGCCTTGATCCCAGGCCGGCATAAAGTGCATCAGGCCCAGCAACACCGCTGACATTGCCGCTACCGCGACCACCAGCTTGAGGGCAAACATTCCCCAGCCCGGCTGCGGCTGGAACATCTGCTGCTTGCGCAGCTGATAAAACAGCAGACCGGCATTGATGCAGGCACCGATGCTGATAGCCAGGGCCAGGCCGGCATGCGCCAACGGGCCGATAAATACCAGGTTGAGCAACTGGGTAACGATCAGGGTGAAGATCGCGATTTTGACCGGCGTGCGGATATTTTGCTGGGCGTAGAAGCCTGGGGCCAGCACCTTGATCACAATAATGCCGAGCAAACCGACGGAGTAAGCGACCAATGCACGTTGGGTCATCGACGCGTCAAATGCGCTGAACTGACCGTACTGGAACAACGATACGGTCAACGGCTCAGCCAGGATGCCCAACGCCAGGGAACAGGGCAGCACCAGCATGAAGCACAGGCGCAGGCCCCAGTCGAGGATGCGTGAATACTCGTGGCAGTCCTTACTGGCATAGGTGCGCGACAAGGTTGGCAGCAAAATCGTGCCCAAGGCCACGCCAAGCACACCGGACGGCAGTTCCATCAGGCGATCGGCGTAGTACATCCACGACACCGAACCGGAGACCAGCAGCGAGGCAAACGCAGTGTTGATGATCAGCGAGATCTGACTGACCGACACCCCCAGGATCGCCGGCAGCATATTGCGCATTACGCGCCATACGCCGGTGTCCTTGAGGTTAAGACGTGGCAGCACGAGCATGCCGATCTTTTTCAGGTGCGGCAGTTGGTAGAGCAACTGCGCCAGGCCACCCGCCAGTACCGCCCAGCCCAGAGCCATGACCGGCGGGTCGAAGTAAGGCGTGAGGAACAGCGCGAAAATAATCATGCTGACGTTCAGCAGGGTCGGCACGAAGGCTGGCACCGAGAAGCGGTTCCAGGTATTGAGGATCGCCCCGGCCAGGGACGACAGAGAAATCAGCAATATATAGGGGAAGGTCACCCGCAGCAGATCAGTGGTCAGCGCGAATTTTTCCGGCGTGTTGGCAAAACCCGGCGCCGTGGCCCAGATCACCCAGGGCGCAGCCAGCATACCGACGATGGTCACCAACATCAGTACCAGCGTCAGCAGGCCCGAGACGTAGGCAATAAACGTGCGGGTTGCCTCTTCACCCTGCTGGGTCTTGTACTCGGCCAGGATCGGCACGAAAGCTTGAGAAAAAGCGCCCTCCGCGAAGATCCGCCGCAGCAGATTGGGCAGTTTAAAGGCAATAAAGAATGCATCCGTGGCCATGCTGGCGCCAAAAATGCGTGCCAGCAGGGTGTCACGCACGAACCCCAAAACCCGGGAAATCATGGTGATAGAGCTGACGGCAGCCAACGATTTGAGCAGATTCATTGAAAGAGTTTGCGCCTATAGATAAAGAGCAGGCGAACAAAGCGCCCACTTATGCGATACTGCGCGCCTGCAACAGCACAGAGCCAAAGCTCGCGAGTTTACAGGTCAAGCGCCGGAAATAAATCACCCGCCTCTTCAGATCGACCACTCAGCAGTTCGCATCAGCCGCCCTTGACAACACATCAAGTCATCGGCATGATTCGCGGCCTATTTTGTTTGCTATTTCCTAAAAAGTCTTTCGAGGAGCTCGACGGTGGCCAACACACCTTCCGCCAAAAAACGTGCAAAACAGGCTGAGAAGCGTCGCAGCCACAACGCCAGCCTGCGTTCCATGGTTCGTACCTACATCAAGAATGTAGTTAAAGCCATCGACACCAAAGACGCTGAAAAAGCCCAAGCTGCTTACGTTCTGGCCGTGCCAGTTATCGACCGTATGGCCGATAAAGGCATCATCCACAAGAACAAGGCCGCTCGTCATAAGAGCCGCCTGAATGGCCACATCAAGGCTCTGAACGTCGCTGCAGCAGCCTAAGTGGTAAAAACTGCCACGTAGCCCTGGTTACGTAACAGTTAAAAAATGCCCCGTACCGAAAGGTCCGGGGCATTTTTGTTTGGGCCCGATAAAGCCAAGTCAGCTTTTCTGCAGACAAAAAAACGCCCCGAACCAGTCGGGGCGTTTTTGCTACCGATTGATCAAACCACAATCAATGGTGATGACCACCTTCACCGTGGACGTGGCCGTGAGCCACTTCTTCCTGGGAAGCGTCGCGGATGGCAACGATCTTCACTTGGAAGTTCAGGCGCTGACCGGCCAGAGGGTGGTTACCGTCGACAGTCACGTCGTCGCCGTCCAGATCGCGGATGGTGACGATCTGCATTTGGCCGTCCGGTGCGGAAGCGTGGAACTGCATGCCCACTTCCAGCTCATCAACACCTTCGAACATGCTGCGGCTCAGGGTGCTGACCAGTTCGGCGGAGTATTCGCCGTATGCATCTTCAGGTTCTACGGCGACAGTCAGTTCGTCACCGACGTTCTTGCCTTCCAGAGCCTTCTCCAGGCCCGGGATGATGTTACCTGCGCCTTGCAGGTAGACCAGCGGCGCGCCGCCGGCGGAGCTGTCGATGACCTCACCAGCGTCGTTGGTCAGGGTATAGTCGATGGAGACAGCCTTGTTAGCGGCGATCGTCATGGGGCGAGACCTTTTGCATAAGAATGAAGAACGGACAAGTCTAAACAAGGATTTGCCCGAAAGCGAACAGAACCCGGACAGACGGGACCGATCAACGGCATCCTTCATCATCGGCTTCCACCAGGACGACGACCGGCACTGGGTCGCCGACCTGTCCTGCGGTCACACACAGCACCTGCGCCACCAGCCGCCATGGCAGTCCCGCGCCTGGGTGCTCGACCCCGCGCAGCGCCTGGAAAAAATAGGCCGGCCCTTTGCGTGCGGCTGGTGTGCGCAAAAGCGTGAATAACGATAACCTTGGCACCTGATTCCCGGTAGGCGCTCAGCCATAGAGCGCCACCGAAGCCATGCACCTCCAGAGAATTCGCATGCAGACTTTTTTTATCGCGCCCACCGATTTTGGAGTGGGTCTGACCTCCATCAGCCTTGGGCTGGTGCGTACCCTTGAACGGGCCGGGCTGAAAGTCGGCTTTTTCAAACCGATTGCCCAGCCACACCCGGGCGACACTGGCCCTGAACGCTCCACCGAGCTGGTGGCGCGCACCCATGGCCTGAAACCGCCACAGCCTCTGGGCCTGGCCCATGTCGAGCGGATGCTCGGCGATGGCCAGCTCGACGAACTGCTCGAAGAAATCATCACCCTTTATCAGCAAGCCGCCGTGGGCAAGGACGTGCTGATCGTCGAGGGCATGGTGCCGACCCGCAGCGCCAGCTATGCGGCGCGGGTCAACCTGCACCTGGCCAAGAGCCTCGACGCCGAAGTGATCCTGGTGTCGGCGCCGGAAAACGAAGTGCTCACCGAACTCTCCGGCCGCGTGGAACTGCAGGCCCAACTGTTCGGCGGGCCGAAAGACCCGAAAATGCTCGGTGTGATCCTCAACAAAGTGCGCACCGACGAAAGCATGGAAGCATTCTCGGCGCGTCTCAAAGAGCATTCGCCGTTGTTGCGCAGCGGCGAGTTCCGCCTGTTGGGCTGCATCCCGTACCAGCCGGAACTCAACGCGCCGCGCACCCGCGACGTCGCCGACCTGATGGGCGCGCAGATTCTCAACGCCGGTGACTATGAAAGCCGGCGCATGACCAAGATCATCATCTGCGCGCGCACCATGCGTAACACCGTTGAACTGCTCAAACCCGGCGTCCTGGTGGTAACCCCCGGCGACCGCGACGACATCATCCTCGCCGTCAGCCTGGCCGCGATCAACGGTGTGCCTCTGGCCGGCTTGCTGCTGACCAGCGACACCCTGCCCGACCCACGCATCATGGATCTGTGCCGCGGTGCTTTCCAGGCCGGGCTGCCGGTGTTGTCGGTGAGCACCGGCTCTTACGACACGGCGAACCAGCTCAACAGCCTGAACAAGGAAATCCCGATTGATGACCGCGAACGTGCGGAGATCATCACCGATTTCGTCGCCAGCCACCTGGATGCGCGCTGGCTGCACCAACGCTGCGGTACGCCTCGGGAGATGCGCCTGTCGCCAGCGGTGTTCCGCTATCAGTTGATCCAGCGCGCCCAGGCGGCCAACAAACGTATCGTGCTGCCCGAAGGCAGCGAGCCCTTGACCGTGCAAGCCGCCGCCATCTGCCAGGCGCGGGGCATTGCCCGTTGCGTGCTGCTGGCCAAGCCAGCCGATGTGGAAGCGGTGGCCCGCGCCCACGGCATTGAGTTGCCCGAAGGCCTGGAGATTCTCGACCCGGACCTGATTCGCCAGCGGTATGTCGAACCCATGGTCGCACTGCGCAAGAGCAAGAGCCTCAATGCGCCGATGGCCGAGCAGCAACTCGAAGACACGGTGGTGATCGCCACGATGATGCTTGCACTGGATGAAGTGGACGGCCTGGTCTCCGGCGTTATCCACTCCACCGCCAACACCATCCGCCCTGCCCTGCAGCTGATTAAAACGGCGCCGGGCTGCACCTTGGTGTCGTCGGTGTTCTTCATGCTGTTCCCCGAGCAGGTGCTGGTGTATGGCGACTGTGTGATGAACCCACACCCGAGCGCCGCCGAATTGGCAGAAATCGCCCTGCAAAGCGCCGACTCGGCTGCGGCTTTCGGTATCACCCCGCGCGTGGCGATGATCAGCTATTCCAGCGGCGATTCGGCCAGTGGCGAGGAAGTGGAGAAAGTCCGCGAAGCCACCCTGCTCGCCCACGAGCAACAAAGCTCACTGCTGATCGATGGGCCGTTGCAATACGACGCCGCCGCCAATGAAACCGTCGCCCGGCAGTTGGCGCCCAACAGCCAGGTCGCCGGCAAAGCCACGGTGTTTGTGTTCCCCGACCTGAACACTGGCAATACCACGCACAAAGCCGTGCAACGCAGTGCCGACTGCGTGAGCCTGGGCCCCATGCTGCAAGGCCTGCGCAAGCCGGTCAACGACCTGCCGCGCGGTGCCCAGGTCGACGACATCGTGTACACCATCGCGCTGACTGCGATTCAAGCCGCCAACCGACCTATGGATATCTAAATGCTGGATTTTCTACCTGCCGCCGTGCGCGGGGTAATTGCTTCGCTGCTGTTGGCGCTGAACACCATCCTGCTGTGCTCGTTCCTGTTTGTTGTCGCGCTGTTCAAGGCTCTGCCGTTTGCCAAACGCTTCAGCGAATGGCTGATGAACCACACCCACGAAGCCTGGGTGACCAACAACAAGGGCTGGATGAACCTCGTGCGGCGCACCCGCTGGCATCTGACCGGCCTGGAGGGCCTCGACTACCAGCACTCATACCTGGTGACCAGCAACCACCAGAGCTGGGTCGACATCATGGTGCTGCAATACGTGCTCAATCGCCGGATTCGGCCGCTGAAGTTCTTCCTCAAGCAGGAACTGATCTGGGTGCCGGTAATTGGCCTGGCATGGTGGGCGCTGGGCTTTCCGTTCATGAAGCGCTACACCAAGGCCTATTTGGAAAAGCATCCGGAGAAGAAAGGCAAAGACCTGGAAACTACGCGCAAGACCTGTGCAAAGTTTCGCGACAACCCGGTGGGCATTTTCAACTTTGCCGAGGGCACGCGGTTTACGCCGGGCAAACATGCCCAGCAGAAATCGCCGTTCCGCTACCTGCTCAAACCCAAGGCGGGCGGGATTGCGTTTGTGCTGGATGCCATGGGCGAGCAACTCAAGTCATTGGTGAACGTGACCATCCACTACCCAGCCGGACGCCCAGGTTATTGGGATTTGTTGTGCGGGAATGTGAAGGACGTGGTGGTGCACTTCGAAGAGGTGCAGATTCCAGCCGGGTTTATCGGCAAGAACTATGAGCAGGATGGGGAGTATCGTTTGGCGTTTCAGGGCTGGATCAACCAGCTGTGGGAAGACAAGGATGCGCTTCTAGGCAAGCTTCACACAGATTATCCAAATAACAGGTGATCAAAATGTGGCAGCGGGCTTGCTCGCGAAAGCGGAGTGTCAGCTAATACATGTTTGGCTGATAAACCGCTTTCGCGAGCAAGCCCGCTCCCACACTTGCCCGGATAACTTTCAAGATCCCACAGAAAAGCCCGCCACCGAGTGCTCGGTGGCGGGCTTTTTTGTGGCGGCGAGGTTTAGATCGCGCCGCGCTGACGCAACAGCTCCAGCACTTGCTTGACGCTGTCTTCCAGCGACAGTGCCTGGGTGTCGATTACCAGGTCGGCATTCAACGGCACGTCATACGGGAAGGACTCGCCAGGGATGTTATCCCCACCGGCTGCGTACAAGCCTTGCGGATCACGCTCGGCACACACCAACGGCGAGGCCTGCACGTAAACCGTCAGCAGGCGGTCGGCACCAATCAGCGCCTTGGCCTGTTCGCGGCCTTCGGCATCCGGCGCAACGAATGCTGCCAGGGTCAGCAGGCCGGCTTCGTTGAACTGGCGCGCCACGTGGGCGGCACGCCGCCAATTTTCGGTGCGCCCGGTGCGGTCCTGCGGCAAGCCTTTGTTCAGGTCGTGGCGCAGGTTCTGGCCATCCAGCACGAACACGGCACGGCCCATGTCGAACAGCTTGCGCTCAACCGCATAGGCCAAGGTGCTCTTGCCCGCGCCCGACAGGCCGCTGAACAGCACGGTGGCCGGTTGCTGGCCGAAGCGCTGGGCGCGTTCTTCGGTCGCCACATGGGCCAACTTGCCGTGATGCGTGGCGGAGCCATGGTTGACCGGCGGCGCGATGATCATGCCCGCGGCCACCGTGCCATTGGTCAAGCGGTCGATAACAATAAACGCACCGGTGGTGCGGTTGCTGTCATAGCCGTCCAGCGCGATGGCGGCGTCGAGGCTGACCTTGACCCGACCAATCTCGTTCAACTGCAGCGAACTCGCCGGGCCTTCGGCCAGGGTGTTCACGTCCACACGATGCACGATGCTGGTGATGGAACCCGGCACGTAGCTGGTGGCGCGCTTGATGTCGTACTTTTTGCCCGGCAGCATCGGCTCTTCGGCCATCCACACCAGCATGGCGTCGAAGGCGTCGGCCACTTGCGGCACGTTGTCGGCATGCACCAACAGGTCGCCACGGGAGATGTCGATTTCATCTTCCATGGTCAGGGTTACAGCCTGGCCTGGGCCGGCGTGCTCCAACTCACCGTCGAAGGTGACGATGGATTTGACCCGGCTGCTCTTGCCCGACGGCAGCACCACGACTTCGTCGCCCTTGTGCACGACGCCGCTGGCCAGGGTGCCGGCGAAACCACGGAAGTTCAGGTTCGGACGGTTGACGTACTGCACCGGGAAACGCAGGTCGGTGTAGTTGCGGTCGTTGGCGATCTCGACGGTTTCGAGAATTTCCATCAGCGACTGGCCCGTGTACCAAGGCGAACGCTCGCTCTTGTTGACCACGTTGTCGCCTTTGAGCGCGGACATCGGCACGAAGGCCATGGTGCTCGGCTTGAACGCAATGCCTTCGGCGAACTTCAAGTAATCCGCCTTGATTTGCTCGAATACGCTTTGGTCAAAGCCATTGATGTCCATCTTGTTGACGGCCACCACGATGTGTTTGATACCCAGCAACGAGGCGATAAAGCTGTGGCGACGGGTCTGGGTCTGCACGCCGTAGCGGGCGTCGATCAGGATGATCGCCAGGTCACAGGTGGAGGCACCGGTGGCCATGTTGCGGGTGTACTGCTCATGGCCGGGGGTGTCGGCGATGATGAATTTGCGCTTGGCGGTGGAGAAGTAGCGGTAGGCAACATCGATGGTGATGCCCTGCTCACGCTCGGCCTGCAGGCCATCGACCAGCAACGCCAGGTCGATGTCATCACCGGTGGTGCCGGACTTCTTCGAGTCGCGGGTGATAGCTTCCAGGTGATCTTCGTAGATCATCTTGGAGTCGTGCAGCAGGCGCCCGATCAGGGTGCTCTTGCCGTCGTCGACGTTGCCGCAGGTCAGGAAGCGCAACATTTCCTTGCGCTCGTGCTGGCCCAGGTAGGCGAGGATGTCCTCGCTGATCAAATCAGATTGATGCGACATTGGTGACAGCCCCTTAGAAATAACCCTGACGTTTTTTATCTTCCATCGAGCCTGCGCCATCGTGGTCGATGACCCGGCCCTGGCGCTCGGAAGTTCGCGTCAGGAGCATTTCCTGAATGATGTCCGTGAGGGTTTCAGCCTCGGACTCCACCGCGCCCGTCAACGGGTAGCAGCCAAGGGTACGGAAACGTACTTTCTTTTTGACGATTCGGGCTTTGTCTTCGTCGGACAGGTGCTCGAGGATGCGGTCGTCGTCGATCATGATCAACGTGCCGTTCTTCTCGATCACGTCGCGCTCGGCGGCAAAGTACAGCGGCACAATCGGGATGCCTTCCAGGTAGATGTACTGCCAGATGTCCAGTTCGGTCCAGTTGGACAGCGGGAACACACGGATCGACTCACCCTTGTTGACGTTGCCGTTGTAAACGTTCCACAGCTCCGGGCGCTGGTTTTTCGGGTCCCAGCGGTGTTTGCTGTCGCGGAACGAGTACACGCGCTCTTTGGCGCGGGATTTCTCTTCATCGCGACGGGCACCGCCGAAAGCTGCGTCGAAACCATGCTTGTCCAAGGCCTGCTTGAGGCCTTCGGTCTTCATGATGTCGGTGTGCTTGGCGCTGCCGTGGGTGAATGGGTTGATGCCCTGCGCCACCCCATCCGGGTTGACGTGGGTGATCAGGTCCAGGCCAAGCTCTTCGACCATCTTGTCGCGGAACGTGTACATCTCCTGGAATTTCCAGCGGGTGTCGACGTGCATCACCGGGAACGGCAGTTTGCCCGGAAAGAAGGCTTTGCGTGCCAGATGCAACATCACGGCGGAGTCTTTACCGATCGAGTAGAGCATCACCGGGTTGTCGAACTCGGCGGCGACCTCGCGGATGATGTGGATGCTTTCCGCCTCCAGCTGTTTCAGATGCGTCAGTTTGTCGACCATGGCTACTCACGGAAAAACGATCTTATGGACGGCCAGCGGGCCGTGTTCGAGCGGGGCATGCTAGCACAGCACCTTCTTCTATTCAGGGCGCCGACTAGATCGAAACGGTATATGAATATGCCACTGAGTTAGGCCTGCCTCGGTCGAATGTGGGAGCCGGCTTGCTCGCTCCCACACAAGCCCGCACCACATTCCTTCTGTGGAGTTCCTTAGATCGGATTGGGGCAATCGATGAACAGGTGTTCCAGCGCAAACCGTCGCGCCAGGTAATCACCCAACGCCTGTACGCCATAGCGTTCGGTGGCGTGATGGCCAGCAGCAATAAAGCTGATGTCGTTTTCCCGCGCACTGTGGAACGTTTGCTCGGACGCTTCGCCGCTCAGGTACAGATCGACACCGGCGGCGATCGCCTGGTCGATATAGCCCTGGCCACCACCGGTGCACCAGCCGACACGGCGGATCATTTCGCTGCCTTCGATCAGCAGCGGCTCGCGCCCCATCACGTCTTGCACGCGACGGGCGAAGTCGCGGGGTGACAAGGGTTCGGCCAGCGAGCCGACCAGGCCGACGACTTTCGGGTTGCCAGGGTCCAGCGGGCCTTCGACGGTGATGTCCAGGTGGCGGGCCAGTTGCACGTTATTACCAACGTCCGCGTGCAGATCCAGCGGCAGGTGATAGGCCAACAGGCTGATGTCATGCTTGAGCAGGGTTTTCAGGCGGCGCTGCTTCATGCCGGTAATGCACGGGTTTTCGCCTTTCCAGAAATAACCGTGGTGCACCAGTACCAAGTCGGCCTTGGCTTCGACGGCGGCGTCCAACAGGGCTTGGCTTGCGGTCACGCCGCTGACGATGCGCATCACCTGCGGGCGACCCTCGACCTGCAGGCCATTGGGGCAATAATCGGCAATTTTTGCGCTGCCGAGATAGCGGTCCGCTTCCTCGACCAGGGTGCTAAGGGGCACGGCCATAAAAGACTCCTAAATATCCCGTTCCGAGGCGCTCACAGCCTCGTATAATGCGCGACATTATGGGCGCTCTCCCGCCCCCTGCAACCTGTCAGGACTTACTTGATGCTCAAGGCACTGCGTTTTTTTGGATGGCCATTGTTGGCTGGCGTGCTGATCGCGATGCTGATTATTCAGCGTTATCCCCAGTGGGTGGGCTTACCCAGCCTTGATGTGAACCTGCAACAGGCCCCGCAAAGCAATTCGGTGGTGCAAGGCCCGGTGACCTACGCAGACGCGGTCGTCATCGCCGCGCCCGCCGTGGTCAACCTGTACACCACCAAGGTCATCAACAAGCCCCCGCACCCGTTGTTTGAAGACCCGCAATTTCGTCGCTACTTCGGTGACAACGGGCCCAAGCAACGCCGTATGGAATCCAGCCTCGGCTCCGGCGTGATCATGAGCCCGGAAGGCTACATCCTCACCAACAACCACGTGACCACCGGCGCCGACCAGATTGTCGTGGCCCTGCGCGACGGCCGCGAAACCCTGGCCCGCGTGGTCGGCAGCGACCCGGAAACCGACCTTGCGGTGCTGAAGATCGACCTCAAAAGCCTGCCTTCGATCACTATCGGCCGCTCTGAAGGGCTGCGCGTGGGCGATGTGGCCCTGGCCATCGGCAACCCGTTTGGTGTCGGCCAGACCGTCACCATGGGCATCATCAGCGCCACCGGGCGTAACCAGTTGGGGCTTAACAGCTACGAAGACTTTATCCAGACCGACGCGGCCATCAATCCGGGCAACTCCGGCGGCGCGCTGGTGGATGCCAATGGCAACCTGACCGGCATCAACACCGCGATCTTCTCGAAATCGGGTGGCTCCCAAGGCATCGGTTTTGCGATCCCGGTGAAGCTGGCAATGGAAGTGATGAAGTCGATCATCGAGCACGGCCAGGTGATTCGCGGCTGGCTGGGGATCGAAGTGCAGCCGTTGACCAAGGAGTTGGCCGAGTCGTTTGGTTTGACCGGGCGTCCGGGCATCGTGGTTGCCGGGATCTTCCGCGACGGTCCGGCGCAGAAAGCCGGCCTGCAATTGGGCGATGTCATCCTGAGCATTGACGGCGAACCCGCCGGTGACGGCCGCAAGTCGATGAACCAGGTGGCGCGGATCAAGCCAACCGACAAGGTGGCGATCCAGGTGATGCGCAACGGCAAAGAGCTCAAGCTGCTGGCGGAAATCGGCTTGCGCCCACCGCCTGCGCCGGTGAAAGAAGAGGAATAACGGGGTTGGGAGCCCGCTCGCGGGCTCCTGTAACTTAATATTTCAAAAGAAATCCGTTCTCATTAGGCATGTTATATTGTTTCAATATAGACATTGGAACGCTCTATCATGCCGTCTCGAAGATTTGCCCCCATGGCGGGCCTGGCCTTGGGTTTGTTGCTCGACCCCGCTTATGCCGAAGACAACACCATTGAACTGGACACCATCAGCGTCACCAGTGACGACTATGAATCCGCCACCAGCCCCGTCACAGGCTATCGTGCCACTCGCTCCGCCAGCGCGACCAAAACTGACACGGCCCTTCGCGACATCCCACAATCGATCAGCGTGATTCCCGCGACGGTGCTCAAAGACCTGGGCAGCACCCATGTGGAACGTGCCCTGGAATTCGCCGGTGGCGTGTCCAAGCAAAATAACTTCGGCGGCCTGACGCTCTACGAATACAGCGTACGCGGCTTCACCACGTCAGAGTTCTATCAGGACGGTTTCAGCGCCAACCGCGGCTACCCGAGCACGCCGGATGCGGCCAATATCGAACGCATTGAAGTACTCAAAGGCCCCGCCGCCAGCCTGTATGGCCGCGGCGATCCAGGCGGCACCGTGAATATCGTCACCAAGAAACCGCAGCCGCAAGCCTTCACCACGCTGCAAACCAGCGCCGGCAGTTGGGACCGTTATCGCACGGCAGTGGATGTAAACACCCCGCTGGACAGCGAAGGCCGTGTGCTGTCGCGCGTAAACCTGGCCGTGGAAGACAAGCACAGCTTCCGCGATCACGTCGACGCCAGGCGCGTGTTCGTCGCGCCCTCTTTCAGTTGGCAGTTGGACCCGGATACCAGCCTGCTGGTGGAAAGCGAATTCGTGCGCCACAGCTCTACCTTCGACCGAGGTATTGTCGCCGACCACGGCATGTCCCGCTCGACCTTCCTCGGCGAACCCAACGACGGCAACATCCGCAACCACAACAACCGCCTGCAAGCCACCCTGGAACATCACCTCAACGACGCCTGGAAACTGCGCCTCGCCAGCCACTACAAACAAGGCAGCCTGTGGGGTGATGCCTCGGAAAGCCGCGCGCTGAACGCTGACGGGCACACCGTCAACCGCCGCTACCGCGAACGCTCCACCGGGTGGCACGACAGCATTACCCAGCTGGAACTGCGCGGTCTTTTCGACATCGGCAGTTGGCAGCATGAACTGCTGATCGGCACCGAATACGAGGACTACCGCAAGAAGGAACGCGTGACGGCTATCGGCGGCAGCCTCTACCCCATCGATATCTATAAGCCGATCTATGGCCAACCCAAACCCGACGGCGCACGCTCCGGCACCGACTTCTTCGAACAGGTGAAGAGCCAGGCGCTGAACCTGCAAGACCAGATCGTGTTCACCGACCGCCTGCGCGGCATGGTTGGCGTGCGCCTTGAGCACTTCGAACAAAGCACCGACGACTTCACCCGGCACGCTGCCAAGAGCCGGCAAACCCACAATGCCCTGACCCAGCGCGCCGGATTGCTGTACCAACTGACACCGCAAATCGGTGTATTCGCCAACGCCTCAACCTCGTTCAAACCGAACAATGGCCTGGATGCCGGCGGCCAATCCTTCAAGCCAGAAGAAGGTCTGGGTTATGAAGTCGGCATCAAGAGCGAGCTGTTCGATGACCGCCTGAGTGCTACCCTCGCCGCGTTCCATATCGAAAAGGAAAACGTCCTCGCACTCGACCCGACCACCGACGTTAACCGCGCTATGGGCAAGGCCCGCAGCCAGGGTTTCGACCTGCAACTGACCGGGCAAGTGACTGACGCCATCCGACTCATCGGCGCCTTTGCCTACATCGACGCCGAAGTGACCAAGGGCGACAAAGCCATCCCCACTGGCAGCCGAATTCTCGGCGTGGCCAAACGCAGCGGCAGTCTGTTGGGTGTGTATGAATTCCAGGAGGGTGCATTGCGCGGCTCAGACGTGGGCGCGGCATTCACCTATGTCGGCGACCGCTCCGGCGAGGCAGGGAGTCATTTCAAACTGCCCGCCTACCACACCGTCGACCTGCTCGCCCATTACAAGGCCAGTGACAACGTCACCGTGGGCCTGAACCTCAATAACCTATTCGACGAAAAGTACTACGAGCGCTCCTACAGCAATTACTGGGTCACCCCCGGCGAGCCGCGCAACGTCACCGTCAGCCTGACCCTCAACCTGTAAAAGGACGTCTCCATGCAAGCCTTCAAATCCCTGGCCGTACTCGGCCTGTTGTTTGCCAGCCAGGTCTCGGCCCACGGCCTGTGGACCGAACAACGACGCGGCAATATCGAAGTCATCTACGGCCATGGCGCCGAAGACAACGCCTTCAAGGCGCAGAAAATCAGCGGTGCCTGGGCCTACGACGTCAGCGGCAAGATGATCCCGGTGACCGTGGAACGCCTGGCCGACCATGCGCGCCTGCAGCCGCTCAAATCGCCCGCCGTTCTAGCCGTCGCATTGGATAACGGAATGTGGTCGCAGACGGCTGACAAGCGGTGGATCAACCAGGGCCGCAGCAAAGTGCCGGGGGCAATTGCATCGACCCAGACCTTCAAGTACAGCCTGGCGATTTACCAGCCGGGAGCGAAGTTGCCGAAGCTGGATCAGATCAAGCTGTTGATCCTGCCGGAAGTTGATCCATTGACGGTAGGGCCGGGCAAGTCATTGCCGGTGCGGGTGCTGCTGGATGGCAAGCCGGCGGCGGGGATCAAGCTGGTAGGCGACTATCGCAATGCGCCGAACACCCTGAGCACCGAGACCGACAAAGACGGTCGGGCTCAAGTGCTGGTGCGTAATGAAGGGTTGAATGTGATTGCCGCGCAGGTGGAGCTGCCGCTCAAAGACAATGCCGATGTGGCGACACGCGGGTTGTTCACCTCGCTGACCTTCCTCGGCGAACCCCACCACGAGTAAACACTACACACCCATGTGGGAGCCGGGCTTGCCCGACTCCCACATTTGATTTCTAGCGTTTCGACAATCTGATTACAGTGCCAACGGCGCTCTTTCACAGAGTGTATTGAGCGCCGAGGCCCATTGCGGGTCATCATTGAGGCATGGCACCAACACCAACTCCTCGCCTCCCGCTTCGCGGAACTGCTCCAGGCCGCGATCACCAATCTCTTCCAGCGTCTCAATGCAGTCCGCTACAAACGCCGGGCACATCACCAGCAACTTTTTCACGCCTTGCTGGGCCAGTGCTTCCAGGCGGGCTTCGGTGTAGGGTTCGATCCACTTCGCCCGGCCAAGGCGCGACTGGAAGGCCACCGACCACTTGCCTTCCGGCAGCCCCATGCGCGCGGCAAAGTCCCGCGCGACGCTGAAGCATTGCGCACGGTAGCAGGTCGCAAGCACCTCGGGCGAGGCGTTCTTGCAGCAATCGGCATCTTTGAAGCAATGCCCGCCGGTCGGGTCGAGTTTTGTCAGGTGACGCTCGGGCAGGCCGTGAAAACTCAGCAGTAAATGATCGTAATCCTGCTCCACATACGGCCGGACACTCGCGACCAAGGCGTCGAGGTATTCCGGCTGATCGTAGAACGGTTGCAGGATCGAGAACTGCACCTTGAGCTTTTTGTCGCGCACGACCCGTTTGGCCTCTTCAATCACCGTGGTTACGGTGCTGTCGGCAAACTGCGGGTACAGCGGCGCCAGGGTGACTTTCTCGATGCCCTGAGCGGCCAGGCGCGTCAACGTTGTTTCAAGGGACGGCTCGCCGTAACGCATCGCCAGTTCCACCGGGCCGTGGGTCCACTGCGCCGTCATTTGCTGCTGCAGGCGACGGCTCAATACCACCAGCGGCGAGCCCTCGTCCCACCAGATCGAGGCATAAGCGTGCGCGGACTGCTCGGGACGCTTGATCAGGATCAGCGACACCAGCAAGCGCCGTACCGGCCACGGCAGGTCGATCACATAAGGGTCCATCAGGAATTGATTGAGGTAGCTGCGCACATCGGCCACCGAAGTGGACGCCGGTGAACCCAGGTTGACCAGTAACAACGCGTGATCCGTCATGCAACATCCTATCTCTAGAGGCGGCTGGACAAGTCTTCCAGGGCCGCGTGCAACTCAGTGAACTGAAAAGTGAAACCGGCAGCCAGCAGCCGCTCGGGAACGGCTTTCTGCCCGCCCAGCAATAACCCGGACAGCTCGCCCAGCCCGAGCTTCAATGCAAACGCCGGCATCGGCATGAACGCCGGGCGGTGCAACACCTGGCCCAGGGCCTTGGCGAACTCACGATTACGCACCGGGTGCGGCGCGCAGGCATTATAAGGACCGCTGGCGTCACCCTTGTGCAGAAGAAAATCAATCAGGGCGATTTGATCTTTGATATGAACCCACGGCATCCACTGCCGACCATCGCCGATCGGCCCGCCCAGCGCCAGCTTGAACGGCAGCAGCAGCCGTGACAAAAAGCCGCCCTGCGCCGCCAACACCAGGCCGGTGCGCACCAGCACCACGCGCACGCCCAAGGATTCGGCGCGCAACGCGGTTTCTTCCCAGGCGATGCACAGCTGGCTGGGGAAGTCGTCCAGCACCGGGCCGCTGGCTTCGGTCAATTCGCGCTCGCCACCGTCGCCATACCACCCCACGGCAGAACCGGAAATCAGCACCGCCGGCTTTTGCGCCAGGCCTTCCATCCACGCCAGCAACGTTTCAGTGAGACTGATGCGACTGCTCCACAACAGGGCCTTGCGCTTTTTGGTCCACGGACGATCAGCAATGGGCGCGCCGGCCAGGTTGACCACCGCATCCACGGCACCTATCACGTCTTCCAGGCGGCCGACACCCAACACCTCATCACCGCACCACTTGGCGACGGTGTCCGGTTCACGGCTCCAAACAGTCAGGCGATGCCCTTGGGCAAGCCAGTGCTGGCAGAGTTGGCGACCAATCAAACCAGTACCGCCGGTCAGCAAAATATGCATGGGTTCCTCCTCATGTAACGTTTGCCGCCCATCGCTAGTCTATTTTATAAGCAGGGACTTTATGTAAATGGGCGTTACGCGGTTTAAGCCTCAGCTTTAACCATAGGTCACGCCACACAAACAGGTACGCCAAAACTTATACCAAAAAACAATATTGTACAGCTATTGGTGTCGGCGTAGTCTGTACCCAACGGTAAAACGAGGCCTCCCATGACTGTTCCCATCGCGATCATCGGCACCGGCATCGCCGGTCTCTCCGCCGCCCGAGCGTTAAGAGACGCGGGGCACGCTGTACAACTCTTCGATAAAAGCCGTGGCAGTGGCGGCCGCATGTCCAGTAAACGCAGCGATGCCGGCGCGTTGGACATGGGCGCACAATATTTCACCGCCCGCGACCGGCGCTTCGTCAACGAGGTGCAACGCTGGCAAAGCAACGGCTGGGCTGAGCAGTGGAAACCGCAGCTGTACAACTTCAAATCCGGCCAACTCACGCCCTCCCCCGATGAACAGATTCGCTGGGTCGGCACGCCGCGCATGAGCGCCATCACCCGTGCGCTGCTCGACGACTTGCCGGTGGAATTCGGTTGCCGCATCACCGAAGTGTTCCAAGGCAAACACCATTGGAACCTGCTGGACGCCGACGGCGGCAATCACGGCCCGTTCAGCCATGTGGTCATCGCCACGCCGGCCCCCCAAGCCACAGCGCTGCTGGCCGCTGCACCCAAGCTGGCGAGCGCTGCCGCCGGGGTGAAGATGGACCCGACCTGGGCGATTGCCCTGGCCTTCGACAAACCGTTGGACACACCGATGGAAGGCTGCTTCGTGCAAGACAGCCCCCTCGACTGGCTGGCGCGCAACCGCAGTAAACCTGGGCGCGACACCACCCTCGACACGTGGGTACTGCACGCCACCAGCGCCTGGAGCAGGGCGCATCTGGACCTGCCCAAGGAAGCGGTGATCGAACACCTGCACGGCGCCTTCGCCGAATTACTGCACAGCGCCATGCCCGCACCGTCCTTCAGCCTCGCCCATCGCTGGCTCTACGCACGCCCATCCAGCAGCCACGAATTCGGGGTACTCGCCGATGCCGACCTGGGCTTGTATGTGTGCGGCGACTGGTGCCTGTCCGGCCGGGTCGAGGGGGCGTGGCTGAGCGGTCAGGAAGCTGCGCGACGTTTGATTGAGCATTCGCAATGAACCGCATCAACCCAGCCAAATTGCTGCTGTCGAAGTGGACAGCAGCGCATCCACGTAACAAAGAGAAACACTTCTTGGTCACCGAGCTGTTTCGTGACGAAGAAGGCACCGTGCTCGACATCGAACTGCAAGCGGTCATGACCCAGCGTACGCAACGCCTGGCCTGGCAAACCCTGCAAAATGCTGAAGATTGGCGAATCGGCTGGAAATAGCCTGCTCGCAAATACTTGTACAAAATATTTGACTTGTACAGCATCAAACCTATGATGAGATTCAGTTGTACAGGCTTAACAGCCTGTATAGGAATCTCGGAGAGGTTTGAACATGTCCAGCACTGGAAAACCGAAGATCGCCATCAGCGCCTGCCTATTAGGCGAGAACGTGCGCTTCAACGGCGGACACAAACAATCCCTGCTGTGCAGCCAAACCCTGGCCGACTACTTCGAGTTTGTGCCGCTGTGCCCCGAAGTCGCGATCGGCCTGGGTATCCCCCGCGAACCGATCCGCCTGGTGGGCGACCCTGCCCACCCGCAAGCCGTCGGCACGGTGCACCGTGAGCTCAATGTAACGCAGCCACTGGACGATTACGGCCAGCAAATGGCGTCGGAACATACCGACCTGTGCGGCTACATCTTCATGCAGAAATCGCCCTCGTGCGGCCTGGAACGGGTCAAGGTCTACCGCGACAACGGCACGCCGGCAGAGGGCGGCGGGCGTGGCATTTACGCCCAGGCATTTTGTGCACGCCACCCCAACCTGCCAGTGGAAGAAGACGGTCGGCTGAATGACCCGGTGCTGCGGGAAAACTTCCTGACCCGCGTGTTCGTCTATGCCAGTTGGCAACAGTTGCTGGCCGAAGGCCTCACCCGTCACCGCCTGCTGGCTTTTCACTCGCGCTACAAATACCTGTTGATGGCCCACAGCCCGGCGCATTACAAAAGCCTCGGCCACCTGCTGGGCAGCATGGGCAAAGGCATCGACCTTGACGCGTTGGCCGCCGGTTACTTCAGCGAACTGATGACCGGCCTGAAAAAATGCGCCACCCGTGGCACTCACACCAACGTGTTGCAGCACATCAGCGGCTACCTCAAGCAGGCCATCAGCGCCGACGACAAGCAGGAAATGCAAACCGTCATCGGCCAATACCGCCACGGCATCGTGCCGCTGGTGGTGCCCCTTACCCTGCTCAAACACCACTTTCGCCAACACCCGGATCGCTACATCGCGCAGCAGGCCTACCTGCAACCGCACCCGGAAAACCTCAGCCTGCGTAATGCGATCTAACCCATGAAAGGCACCTCATGAAAGCTGCCCTGCAAGACGAACCTGGCGAAGACATCGCCCAGGCCCTCCAGAACGGCTGGCTGCCGATTCGTGAAGTGGCGCGCCAGACCGGCGTCAACGCCGTGACCCTGCGCGCCTGGGAACGCCGCTACGGGTTGATCGTGCCCCAGCGCACACCCAAAGGTCATCGGCTGTTCAGCGCCGAACACGTGCAACGCATACACACCATCCTCACTTGGCTCAACCGCGGCGTACCGGTGAGCCAGGTTAAAAACCTTATCGACTCCGCCCAAGTCATCCCGGACACCGTCGAAAACGAATGGCAGGCGTTGCGCCAGAACCTGGTAGCCGCGATCAGCGATTTGGCCGAGCGCCGGGTCGATGACGCGGTCAACCAGGCCATGGCGCTCTACCCGCCACGCACCTTGTGTGAGCAATTGATGCTGCCGCTGCTGCAGGAACTCGAACAACGCTGGCAGGGCCAATTCGGCGCGCAGATGGAGCGGGTGTTTTTCCTGTCATGGCTACGCAGCAAATTCGGTGCGCGGATCTACCACAACAACCGCCAACTGCAAGGCGCCCCACTGCTGTTGGTCAACCATTCCGACCTGCCCCTGGAGCCGCACCTGTGGCTCAGCGCGTGGCTCGCCAGCAGCGCCGATTGCCCAGTGGAAGTGTTCGACTGGCCTTTGCCGGTGGGTGAATTGGCACTGGCCGTGGAACACCTGCAACCGCGTGCCGTGCTGCTGTATTCGAGCAAGGCCCTGCACCTGCCTTCACTCGTGAAACTACTGGGCGGCGTCAGTTGCCCAACCTTGGTTGCCGGACCAACGGTATGCATCCACCAGGCCGAGTTAGCCGTATTAACCCGTGACACCCCTGAATTGTTCGTGGCCGAGGACCCGTTGTCGGCCCATCAGATACTGATCCAGCGTGGACTTCTTTAAATGCATTTGATCTGGCTGCGCACCGACCTGCGCCTGAACGACAACACTGCCCTGGCCGCCGCAAGCCAGCGAGGCCCGGTCGTTGCCGTGTACCTGATCAGCCCCGAACAATGGCTGGCCCACGATGATGCGCCGTGCAAAGTCGACTTCTGGCTGCGCAACCTGCAGCACCTGAGCCGGGCGCTCGGCGCATTGAACATTCCCTTGCTGATCCGCACTGCCGCGACCTGGGACCAGGCCCCCGCCGTGCTGAGCACGCTGTGCCGGGAACTGTCGATTGAGTCGGTGCACGTCAACGAGGAATACGGCATCCACGAGAGCCGCCGCGATGCCGCCGTCGCCCAAACCCTGGAAACCGACGGCGTGACGTTCCACCGTTATCTGGACCAGTTGTTTTTCCAACCCGGCAGCGTGTTGACCAAAACCGGCACCTACTTCCAGGTTTTCAGCCAGTTCCGCAAAGTCTGCTACAGCCGCCTGCACAGCGCCCTGCCGCCCGTGGTCGCAACGCCTAAAGCCCAGGCAAAAACACACCTGACAAGCGACCCCGTGCCCACACAGGTGGAAGGGTTCCAGCCGCCGAGCGAAACCTTGCGCGCGCTCTGGCCCGCCGGTGAAGACGAAGCCAAGCGCCGCCTCGACGCTTTTGCCGATCAACAGATCAGCTACTACAAGGACGAACGCGACTTCCCGGCCAAACCCGGCACCAGCCAACTCTCCGCCTACCTCGCTGCCGGTGTGGTTTCGCCGCGACAGTGCCTGCATGCCGCCTTGCAGACCAACCAGGGCGAGTTCGAAAGTGGCGATGTTGGCACGATCACCTGGATCAACGAGCTGCTCTGGCGCGAGTTCTACAAACATATCCTGGTCGGCTACCCACGGGTCTCGCGCCACCGCGCCTTCCGCCCCGAAACCGAAGCGGTGGCCTGGCGCAACGCGCCCGAAGACCTCGCCGCCTGGCAGGAAGCGCGCACCGGCCTGCCAATCATCGACGCGGCCATGCGCCAATTGCTGGAAACCGGCTGGATGCACAACCGCCTGCGCATGGTCGTAGCGATGTTCCTGACCAAGAACCTGCTGATCGACTGGCGCGAGGGCGAGCGTTTTTTCATGCGCCACCTGATCGACGGCGACCTGGCGGCCAACAACGGCGGCTGGCAGTGGAGCTCATCCACCGGCACCGACTCGGCGCCCTATTTCCGAATTTTCAGCCCGCTGAGCCAGTCCGAAAAATTCGACAGTGAAGGCGTGTTCATCAAGCACTGGCTGCCCGAACTGGCCGCGCTGAATAAAAAGGACGTGCACAACCCTGAGGCCGTCGGCGGCCTGTTCGGTGTGGCGCACTACCCGCGCGCGATTGTCGACCTGAAGAAATCCCGTGAACGGGCCTTGGCCGCATTCCGCAGCCTGCCGTCGCGCGAAGCCGTCGGAGGTTTACATGAGTGACTTCCTGCCGCGCTTCGCCCAGGCCTTCGCGACGCTGGACAAGCACAACCTGCACCTGCTCGACGGCCTGTACGCCAAAGACATCACCTTTACCGACCCGTTGCATGAAGTGCAGGGCTTGCCCGCGCTGCACCGCTACTTCGCCGAGCTGTACAGCAATGTCAGCCAGCTGCGTTTCGACTTTCACGGCTTCGACCAGGTGGCCGAAGGCGAAGGCTATTTGCGCTGGAAAATGAGTTTTAGCCACCCACGGCTGAAGCGCGCAGAGGTGATACGCGTGGAAGGCTGCTCGCACCTGATGTGGCGCGACAAGGTCTACCGCCATCGTGACTATTTCGATGCCGGTGCCTTGCTCTATGAACACCTGCCAATACTCGGCCCCGCAGTGCGTTGGCTGAAAAGGAGAATGGGATGAGCCTGACACCGCCCCGCCGATATTGGCTGACCGGCGCCAGCAGTGGCATCGGTGCCTCACTGGCCGTGGAGTTGCTCAACAGCGGCGCCCACGTAGCCCTCAGCTCGCGCACAAAAGGCCCGCTGGAAGCACTCGCCCAACGTTATCCGGGGCAAGTGCTGGTGGTGGCCGGCGACCTGACCAACAGCCAGACCGTGCGCGAGATCGGCGAGCACATCAGCGTGGTCTGGGGCTCAGTGGACACGGTGATCCTCAATGCCGGCACCTGTGAATACGTGGACGCCCGGCAGTTTGACGCCTCCATCGTCGAGCACGTGGTACGCACCAACCTGCTGGCGAGCGCTTATTGCATCGAAGCCGCGCTGCCACTGTTACGCGTCGGGCAATCACCGCACCTGGTGGGCGTGGCCAGCGCTGTGACGTACCTGCCGATGCCACGCGCCGAAGCCTATGGGGCGTCCAAAGCCGGGCTGCGCTACTTGTTCGAATCGCTGCGCATCAGCCTGTCGACCGAGAACATCGACGTCACGGTGATCAGCCCGGGCTTCGTCGACACGCCATTGACCGAACGCAACGATTTCCCGATGCCGTTGAGCTGGTCCGCCGACAAGGCCGCGAAACATATCGTTGCCAAGCTGGGCAAACGCCCGCTGGAAATCGCCTTTCCGGCCCTGTTTATCGCCACCCTGTGGCCGCTGTCGAAGCTGCCCAACCGCGTTCAGCTGATGATCGGCAAACGCATGCTGCGCAGCCCTCCGCCGCAGAAGGACAAACTGTGAAGATCGCCATTATCGGCAGCGGTATCGCCGGGCTGACCAGCGCCTACCTGCTCAGCCGTCGCCATGACATCACCCTGTTCGAAGCGGGCGAGCGCATCGGCGGGCATACCCACACGGTCGACGTCACCGTCGAGGGCCAACGCTATGCGGTGGACACCGGCTTTATCGTGTTCAACGACTGGACCTACCCCAACTTCATCCGCCTGCTTGAGCAGATCGGCGTGAAGTTCAAACCCACCGAGATGAGCTTTTCGGTGTGTGACCAGCATGCCGGGTTCGAGTACAACGGCAACAACCTCAACAGCCTGTTTGCCCAGCGGCGCAATATTCTGTCGCCCGGGTTCTGGGGCATGTTGCGCGACATTTTGCGCTTCAACCGCCAGGCCCCGCTGGACCTGCAAGAGCAACGCATCAGCGCGCAGATGACCCTCGGCGACTACCTTGAAGCCGGCGGTTACGGCCCACGGTTTATCCGGCATTACATCGTGCCGATGGGCGCGGCGATCTGGTCGATGTCCCTGGCTGACATGCTGGGGTTTCCGCTGCAATTCTTTGTCCGGTTCTTTAAGAACCACGGCTTGCTGTCGATCAGCAACCGCCCACAGTGGTGCGTGATCGAAGGCGGCTCCAGCAGCTACATCGAGCCGCTGACCCGCAGTTTTCGCGAGCAGATCCGCCTCAATTGTCCTGTGCATAAAGTAGAACGCACCGATGACGGCGTGGTTATCCACAGCCCTGCCGGCAGCGAAACATTTGATCGTGTGGTGTTCGCCTGTCACAGCGATCAGGCCCTGGCCATGCTGGCCGACCCGAGCCAGGCCGAACAAGAGATCCTCGGCGCATTGCCCTATGCCGACAATGACGTGGTGCTGCACACCGACACACGCCTGCTGCCGGACCGCAAACTGGCCTGGGCCAGCTGGAATTATCGGCTGAGCGGCGATGCGCAGACACAGGCCGCCGTTACCTACGACATGAACATCCTGCAAGGTATCGACAGCGCCACCACCTTCTGCGTCAGCCTGAACCAGACGCCGATGATCAACCCGCTGAAAATCCTCGCGCGCTACACCTACGCCCACCCGCAATACAGCCTCGCCGCTGTGGACGCCCAAGGGCGCTGGGAAGAATTGCACGGCGCGCGCCATACGTTTTATTGCGGTGCCTACTGGGCCAATGGTTTCCACGAGGACGGCGTGGTCAGCGCATTGCGTGTGGCCCAGGCCTTTGGAGAAACCCTGTGAACAGCGCCCTGTACAGCGGCTGGATCGCCCATCGCCGGTTTGCGCCCAAGGCCCACGCCTTCCGCTACCGCATCGGCCTGCTGTACCTGGACTTAAGCGAACAAGACGAAGTGCTCGGTTTGTCACCGCTGGCCGGCACCGGCTGGCTGGCGCCCTTCGGCTTTCGCCAGCAGGATTATCTGCGTGAGTTTACCCGCCACGGCATGAGCTTGAGCGATGCCGTGCGCCAGGAAGTCGGCAAGGCCCTGGGGCGTACACCTCAGGGCGTTATCTGCCTGCTGACCCAGGCCCGCAGTTGGGGCCTGGCTTTTAACCCGGTGAGTTTCTTCTACTGTTTCGAGGCCGATGGCCGACTGGCCGCGATCCTGTGTGAAGTGACCAACACCCCATGGCGCGAGCGCTATCACTACGTGCTGCCGGCCCAGGCGCTCGGCGCGGATGAGCATCAGCACTTCGCCGTGGCCAAGGCCTTCCATGTCTCGCCGTTTTTGCCGCGCGACCTGGAATACCGCATGAGCTTCAGCCCACCCGCCGCCAAACTCGGCGTGCACATGGCCGATTGGCAGGGCGATTTGAAGGTCTTCGACGCCACGTTGAGCCTGCACAAAGAAGCACTTAACCGCGCCAGCCTGCATCGCTACCTGCGGCGCTTCCCGTGGATGACCGCCAAAACCTGCCTCGCCATTTACTGGCAGGCCATGCGCTTGTTGCTCAAACGAACACCGATTTTTTCCCATCAGGCCGCCGATGGCGCCTCTCGCACCGCAGTCGGGTATACCAAGGATCGCCGCCATGAAATCCCCTAGCTTATCGGTCAAAACCAACCGCCTGAACGTCAACGGCATGACCAGCGCACTGCTGCGCAAGGCTGTGCTGCGCCAACTCAGCCAACTGCGCCACGGCCAGTTGGTGGTGATCGAGGACGGCGAACGCCAAGTGTTCGGCGCACGCGAAGCGCACCTGCTGGGGGAAATCCAGATCGTCGATTCAGCGGTATGGGGGCTGGTGGCGGCCAACGGTTCGATAGGCGCCGGCGAGGCGTTTATCCACGGTTACTGGACCACGCCGGACCTGACCTCGGTGGTGCGCGTGATGGTGAGCAACCTGGAGGTGCTCGACGCCATGGAAGGTGGGCTGGCGCGCCTGGCACGGCCGTTCACCCAAGGCCTGCACTGGCTCAACCGCAATACACGCAAGGGCTCACAGAAAAACATCGCCGCCCACTACGACCTGGGCAACGACCTGTTCGAAGAATTCCTCGACCCGACCATGATGTATTCGGCCGCGCAATTCCTAAGCCCCGACGACAGCCTGGAACAGGCGCAACTGAACAAGCTGGAACGCATCTGCCAGAAGCTTGCGCTCAAACCCACTGACCATTTGCTGGAAATCGGTACCGGTTGGGGCAGCATGGCGTTGTACGCGGCGCAGCACTATGGCTGCAAAGTCACCACCACAACCTTGTCCAAAGAACAGTTTGCCTACACCGAAAAACGCATCGCGGCCTTGGGGCTCAAGGACCAGGTGACCCTGTTATTGCAGGACTACCGCGACCTGACCGGCCAGTATGACAAGCTGGTCTCCATCGAGATGATCGAAGCAGTGGGCCATCGCTTCCTGCCGACCTACTTCAAACAGTGCGCGCACTTGCTCAAGCGCGACGGATTGATGCTGCTGCAAGCCATCACTATTCGTGAACAGCGCTTCGAGCAGGCCAAGAACAGCGTCGACTTCATCCAGCGCTATATTTTCCCCGGTGGCGCCCTGCCCTGTGTGCAGAACATGTTGCACATCGTCAGCCGCGACACCGACATGAACCTGCTGCACATGGAGGACTTCGGCCTGCACTACGCGAAAACCTTACGCCTGTGGCATGAGAACTTTCGTCGCGCCCATGGCCGCCTCACAGAGTTGGGCTACGATGAATACTTCCTGCGCTTGTGGGAATTCTATTTGTGCTACTGCGAAGGCGGATTCATGGAGCGAACAATCGGTACCGCGCAGTTGCTGCTGGCCAAGCCGGCGGCGATCAACCCGCCTTTGCTCGGGCGTTTCAATGCTTAAACGGCTGGCGAATGCCGTGCTGTTCCAGTGCGGCTGGTTTGCCTGCGTGCTGGGCGGTGACAGCCGTTGGTTGCTGGTCGCGGGCGCAGTGCTGGCCATCCACCTGCTGTGGATAAGCGCGTGGTCTGCGGAGGGGCAAATGATCCTCGCCGTGACCCTGCTGGGCACTGTCATCGACACGTCGCTGCGCAACTTTGGCGTCTTCCATTTCAGCTTTCCGGGGCCGCTGATACCTTTTTGGCTGGTATTGCTGTGGGCCTTACTGGCGACCACACTGCGCCATTGCCTGGCCTGGAGCGCGCAGCCCTGGTGGCGCGCCAGCTTATTAGGTGCGGTGGGCGGGCCGTTGTCTTATTACGCCGGCAGCCAATTGGCCGGGGTGAGTTTCGGCTACGGCACTGTGCCGACCATGCTCGGCCTGGGCCTGCTCTGGGCAATCCTGTTCCCCGTGATGCATTGGATCGCACGGCAACTTGGGCACTGACGTCCGTCTGAGCAATCACACGCCGTTGACGCGCTTGCCTTACACTGCGCGCCTATGACTAACATCCCGCACACTCAAATCACCGAACCCGCCGTCACCTGCTCGACGTGCGCGGCCTGTTGCTGCCAGCTGGAAGTCATGCTGATCACCGACACGGGCGTGCCGGAGCGTTATATCGATACCGACGATTGGGGCGGCGAAGTGATGCTGCGCCTGGACGACGGCTGGTGCGCGGCGCTGGATCGGGACACGATGATGTGCACGATTTACGAGCGACGGCCGCTGATCTGTCGGGAGTTCGAGATGGGCGCGCCGGAGTGTTTGACCGAGCGCGAAGGGATTGCGACGGCTTACCGCTGAACCTGGATGTGGCGCCAATCGACTCTGGGAGCTGGGCCGGCCCGCGATCGCATCACCTCGGTGCAACGCATAGACCGAGGCGCCTGCATCGCAGGCAAGCCAGCTCCCACATTTGGTTTGAGCGGTGTTCTCAGGATTACAACGGCAACGTGTAGTGCAGCGAGTAGCTCTCTACCCCGTCGTTATTGCTGCTGATACCCGCGTTGGAATAGTGCGTGGCGCGGATGCCCACCTCATGCCCACCGGCAAAGCGCAAACCAAAGCCCAGGCGGTCTTCGAACTGAAAGGCCTGGCCGATGTTGTTGTCTTCGACCCGCGTACGTGAGAACACGGCTACGCCGATCCCCGCCTCGATATAGGGTTTGACCGACTGGCCGGCAAACTCGTACACAAACACCGGCGAGAAAGACAGGCTGCTGACACTCGCGCGCTTGTCGCCATCCCAATACGTGTAGGCGCCGCTCCAATAGCCAGTCAGGCGGCCAGTATCGCTCTGCCACCAGCTTTTATCCCACTCCGACGTCAGCCCAAGCCGATAGGTCATGGTCGAATCACTGGTGCTCCCCACACCCAATTCCAGGCCAGCCGCCTGGGCCGAAACCGAGTGTCCTACCACCACGGCCGCAATCGCAGCCAAACAGAACAAGCGCTTCATAAGAAACAGTCCTTGAGAACAAAGTTGTATGGTTTTGTACAGGCTAACTCGCTATAGAAGCTGGCGTGGTGTCAGAAGTTCAGCGTCTAACCCCGATTTTTCACGAATTTTTCACCAGCCAAAATTACGCACAACTCCAGGAGATTTCCATAGTGTCGGTAGGATATTTCTTAGGTGATCAACGTCGCCGCTGGTCCAGAACTGTGCAGGTTCAGGGTTTGCACACGCCAGGAGGTCACGCTCCCCCAGCAGCCGCTTGAGCTGCCGGGCCACGGCGGCACCGGTGTCGATCAGAATGATGCTCGGGGGAAGCATCTGCGCCAGGAGTGGCTTGAGGAAGGGGTAATGGGTGCAGCCGAGAATGATGGTGTCGCAACCGGCGCTGAGCAACGGCTCGACATAGCCCTGCAACATCTGGCGCAGGGCGGCACTCTTGAGGTCACCGGTTTCGATCAACTCCACCAGGCCCGGGCACGGTTGGGTGATGACCCGCACATCGGTGGCAAAACGGTCGAGCAAGGCGGCGAATTTGGCGCTTTGCAGGGTGCCGGTGGTGGCGAGTACACCGACCACACCACTGCGAGTGGCGGCAGCCGCCGGCTTGACCGCAGGCTCCATACCCACCAGCGGCCAGTCGGGATAGTCCTGGCGCAAATCGGCCACGGCGGCGACAGTGGCGGTATTACAGGCAATCACAAAGGCTTTGGCGCCCTGTTCGCGGAAAAACTTCGCGACAATACGGGAGCGCTCAAGAATGAACGCCGGAGATTTTTCGCCATACGGGATATTCCCGCCGTCAGCCACGTACAGCAGCGACTCATGGGGCAGCAACTGCTGGATTTCATCCAGCACCGACAGGCCGCCGACGCCGGAATCGAACACACCGATTGGCGCGTCCTTAACCATGGTGTGCCCCACACACGCTGCAACCCGGGTCGCGCTTGACGCGCAACTCGCGAAAACGTGTGGTCAGGGCATCAATCAGCAACAGCCGCCCCACCAACGGCTCGCCGAAGCCGGCCAGCAACTTCAAGGCTTCCAGTGCTTGCAGGCTGCCGACCAGGCCCACCAATGGGCCGACGACGCCGGCCTCGCTGCAGGTCAGTTCAGTGTCGCTGCCGTGCCCGTATAAACAGTGGTAACAGGGGCTTTCGGCGCGACGCGGGTCGAACACCGACAATTGCCCCTCCAGGCGAATCGCCGCGCCGCTGATCAATGGCTTGCCGGCAGCGACACAGGCGGCGTTGACGGCTTCGCGGGTCGAGAAGTTGTCGCTGCAGTCGAGTACCACATCAACGGCGCCCACCGCCGCCGCCAGTGAATCGGCATCCAGCGCGGTGCGATGGGCGAGCAGTTTGACGCCTGGGTTGAGCGCCGTGAGACGACGCATGGCCGAATCGACCTTGGTCTGCCCAACGCTGTCCGTGTCGTGAATGATCTGGCGTTGCAGGTTGGTCAGGTCGACGGTGTCGAAGTCCGCCAGGTGCAACTCGCCCACGCCGGCGGCGGCCAGATACAGCGCGACTGGCGCGCCCAACCCACCAAGGCCGACGATCAGCGCGCGGGCATTTTTCAGGCGCAACTGGCCTTCGATGTCGACATGTTGCAACAGAATCTGTCGGCTATAGCGCAACAGCTCCTGATCGCTCAGCACAGGCGACGCCCCAGTGTGATGCGTTCGTGGCCGCCGAGGTCGATACGGCTGTGTACGTTTTCAAAGCCTTCACCCAGTAACAAGTCACGCACGGCAGGCGCTTGATCATAGCCATGCTCAAGCAACAACCAACCACCGGCGTTCAGGTGGACCGGGGATTGGGCGATGATCAAGCGCAAATCGTCCAGGCCATCAGGGCCGGCCACCAGGGCACTGGCGGGCTCAAAACGCACGTCACCGGCCACCAGATGGGGATCGTTATCGGCAATGTACGGCGGGTTGCTGATGATCAGGTCGAAGGTTTGGCCTTGCAGAGCGCTGAACCAATGACTGTTCAACACCGTGGTGTTCTTCAGGTGCAGGCGCTGGCGATTGCGCTCGGCCAGGGCCACGGCTTCCAGCACGCGGTCTACCGCCGTGACCTGCCAGGCCGGGCGTTCGCTGGCCAGGGCCAGGGCGATGGCGCCGCTGCCGGTGCCCAGGTCGAGCACCCTGGAGGGGTTGGCAGGCAACAGTTCCAACGCGGCTTCCACCAGCAGCTCGGTGTCCGGACGCGGGATCAGCGTATGAGGCGCCACCTCCAGGTCCAGCTTCCAGAAGCCTTGCTGGCCGAGGATATACGCCACCGGCTCACCGCTACGGCGACGTTGCAGGTAGTCGGCAAAGGTCAGCGCATCTTCGCTGCTGACGATCTTTTCCGGCCAGGTGTGCAGGTAGCTGCGCGACTTGCCCAGGGCGGCGGCCAGCAACAATTCCACATCCAGGCGCGCGGTGGGCGAGTCTGGCAGGTCGGCGGCGCGCAGAAGGCTGGCAATGATGGTCATTTATTCACCTATCGCCGCCAATTGATCGGCCTGGTATTCGGCGAGCAAGGGCTCGATCACCGCATCAACGCCACCGGCGAGAATCTCGTCGAGGGAATAAAGGGTGAGGTTGACCCGGTGGTCGGTGACCCGGCCCTGGGCAAAGTTGTAGGTCCGAATACGCTCGGAGCGGTCGCCCGAACCCACCAGCAACTTACGCTCGCTGGCAATTGCGTTGGCAGCGGCGCTGGTCTGCTGGTCGTTGAGCTTGGCCGACAGCCAGGACATGGCCCGCGCACGGTTCTTGTGCTGGGAACGTTCTTCCTGGCACTCCACCACGATGCCCGACGGCAAGTGAGTAATTCGGATTGCCGAGTCGGTTTTGTTGACGTGCTGACCACCGGCGCCCGAAGAGCGGTACGTGTCGACGCGCAAGTCCGCCGGGTTGATCTCGATGGCTTCCTGCTCGTCCGGCTCAGGCAACACGGCCACGGTGCACGCCGAGGTGTGGATACGGCCCTGGGATTCGGTCGCCGGAACCCGCTGCACACGGTGCGCGCCGGATTCGAATTTTAATTTGCCGTAGACGTTGTCGCCTTCGACTCGGGCGATCACTTCTTTATAGCCGCCGTGCTCGCCTTCGTTCTCGGACAGAATCTCGACGCGCCAGCCACGGCGTTCGGCGTAGCGCGAGTACATACGGAACAGGTCGCCGGAGAAAATCGCCGCCTCGTCGCCACCGGTGCCGGCGCGGATTTCGAGGAACACGTTGCGCCCGTCGTTGGGGTCCTTGGGCAACAGCATGCGCTGCAGATCACCTTCCAGCTCGGCCAGTTTGTCCTTGGCTTCACGGACTTCTTCCACGGCCATTTCGCGCATGTCCGGGTCGCTGTCCTTGAGCAGCGCCTGGGCGCCTTCGAGGTCGCCTTGCACCTTCATGAGGTTTTTGTAGGTGGCCACAATCGGCTCAACTTCGGCGTATTCCTTGGAATAGGCGCGGAACTTGGTCTGATCGGAGATGACCTCGCCATCGCCGAGCAAGGCGGTCAGTTCTTCGAAACGGTCCTGGAGCACGTCCAGTTTATTGAGCAGTGACGCTTTCATTGCGGTTTTTTATCCGAAGAGCTATCTGACGCGCCCTCACCGAGGGCAAAGAGTTCCTGGGCCATGGCCAGCGCATCGAGGCGGCCTTCGGCAGTAAGCTTTTTCAACTGAACGCTGGGGGCGTGGAGCAACTTGTTGGTCAAGCCACGCGCCAATTGCATCAGCACCTCTTCGGCGCTGCTGCCGTTGGCCAGCAAACGCTGGGCCTTGACCAATTCCTCATCACGCAGGCGTTCACCTTGCTGACGATAAGCCTTGAGCACGTCCACTGCCGCCAGTTCACGCAGGCGCACCATGAAGTCTTCGGCGCCGGTGCTGACCATTTCCTCGGCGGCCTGGGCAGCGCCCTGGCGACTCTTGAGGTTTTCGGCGACCACTTCGTGCAAATCGTCGACGCTATAGAGGTAAACGTCGTCCAACTCGCCGACTTCTGGCTCGATATCGCGGGGAACGGCAATATCCACCATGAAAATCGGCTTGTGCTTGCGCAACTTCAACGCACTCTCGACCGCGCCTTTGCCAAGGATCGGCAACTGACTGGCGGTGGAGCTGATGACGATATCGCTGCGCACCAGTTCGGCCGGGATGTCCGAGAGCAGCACGGCATGCGCACCGAACTGTTCGGCGAGGATGCTGGCACGCTCCAGGGTGCGGTTGGCCACCACAATACGCTTCACACCGAGGTCATGCAGGTGGCGGGCGACCAAAGTAATGGTTTCACCGGCACCGATCAGCAGCGCCTGGCTGCGCTGCAAGTCGCTGAAAATCTGTTTGGCCAGGCTGACAGCGGCAAACGCCACGGACACCGGGTTTTCACCGATGGCGGTGTCGGTGCGCACTTGCTTGGCCGAATTGAACGTGGCCTGGAACAGACGGCCCAACAGCGGGCCCACGGTTCCGGCCTCGCGGGCCACGGCGTAGGCAGATTTCATCTGGCCAAGGATCTGCGGTTCGCCCAACACCAGCGAGTCGAGCCCTGAGGCAACGCGCATCATGTGACGAACTGCCGCATCCTCTTCGTGCACATACGCGCTGGCGCGCAGGTCGTCGAGGTCCAAATGGTGATAATCAGCCAGCCAGCGCAGCACCACATCCGCTGAAAGATGTTCCTGCTCTATATAAAGCTCACTGCGATTGCAGGTCGAAAGGATCGCAGCTTCGCGGCTGTCGGTGAGCCGGCAGAGCTGCTGCAAGGCCTCAACCAACTGCTCGGGCGTAAACGCCACGCGCTCGCGCACGTCTACAGAAGCAGTCTTGTGGTTAATACCGAGTGCAAGGAAGGCCATTCAATATCGCTGATGATGTCGGGAAGCCGACAATTGTCCTACTTCGAATGATTCAGAACAACCACCGTAGGCTATTGTCCTAATGCCTTGTGTCTATAAAGGCACCCACTGAGACTCGGTTATGTTTGGCCGAAGGCTTGTGTCATGATGATCCGACCGCAGGTTAGTCGTCCTCTTCCTATATGAATAGATCTTCCGCGTTGCTCCTTGCTTTTGTCTTCCTCAGCGGCTGCCAGGCCTTGGCCCCCGTGTCGCCGGACGGTACGCCGCCGGTGGAAGACAGCACCCCCGCCCCTGAAAAGCCCAAGGTTTATTCCTCGTTCAGTGAAGAAACGATCTACAGCTTGCTGACGGCGGAACTCGCCGGCCAGCGCAATCGTTTCGACATTGCCCTGGATAACTACGTGACCCAGGCCATCAATACCCAGGACCCCGGCATTTCGGAGCGTGCATTTCGCATCGCCGAATACCTGGGTGCTGACCAGGCCGCGCTGGACACGTCGCTGATCTGGGCGAAAAACGCACCGCAGGATCTGGAAGCGCAACGCGCAGCCGCTGTGCAACTGGCGCGCGCCGGGCGTTACGACGACTCCATGGTCTATATGGAGAAAGTCCTGCAGGGCAAGGGCGACACGCATTTCGACTTTCTCGCGCTGTCGGCGGCCGACACCGACCAGGACACCCGCAATGGCCTGATGAAGAGTTTTGACCGCCTGCTGCAAAAGCATCCGAAGAACAGCCAGCTGATTTTCGGCAAGGCGTTGCTGCTGCAACAGGATGACGAAGCCGACGCCGCGCTGAAGCTGCTGGAGCAGAACCCGCCGGAAGACGGCGAGATCGCCCCGATTTTGCTGCGCGCACGCCTGCTGCAGAACCTCAATCGCGGCAAGGAAGCGATTCCGCTGCTGGAAAAAAGCATCAAAAAGTACCCGGACGACAAGCGCCTGCGCCTGACGTATGCGCGCATGCTGGTTGAGCAGGACCGTATGGAGGACGCCAAAGTGCAGTTCGCCAACCTGGTCCAGCAATACCCGGACGACGATGAATTGCGCTACTCGCTGGCACTGGTATGCCTGGAAGCCAAGGCCTGGGACGAGGCCAAGGGTTACCTTGAGGAACTGATCCAGCGCGAAAGCCATGTCGACTCCGCGCATCTCAACCTCGGCCGTATCGCTGAAGAGCGCAACGACCCGCAGGCAGCCCTGCTCGAATACGCCCAGGTCGGCCCCGGCAATGACTATCTGCCGGCCCAACTGCGCCAGGCCGACATTCTGATGAGCAACGGCCGCACCGACGAGGCGGAAAAACGCCTGGCGGCAGCACGCGACGCCGAACCTGACTACGCCATTCAGTTGTACCTGATCCAGGCCGAAACCTTGTCAGCCAACAAACAGGGCGAACGCGCCTGGAAGTTGCTGCAACAAGCGTTGCTGCAATACCCGGACGACTTGAACCTGTTGTACACCCGCGCCATGCAGGCGGAAAAACGCAATGACCTGGCGCAAATGGAGAAAGACCTGCGCCTGATCATCAAGCGCGATCCGGACAACGCCATGGCGCTGAACGCCCTGGGTTACACCCTGTCTGACCGTACGACGCGGTACGCCGAAGCCAAGGTGCTGATCGAGCAAGCCCATAAGCTCAACCCGGAAGACCCTGCCGTGCTCGACAGCCTGGGCTGGGTCAATTACCGGCTGGGCAACCTGGACGAGGCCGAGCGCTTGTTGCGCCAGGCACTCGAGCGCTTCCCCGATCAGGAAGTCGCCGCCCATTTGGGCGAAGTGCTCTGGGCCAATGGCAAACAGCGCGAAGCACGACAAATCTGGGAAAAATTCCTCAAGGAACAACCCGAAAGCCCCATCCTGCGCGGCACCATCAAGCGCCTGACCGGATCCGAGACCCTTTAAACTTATGTTTTTGCGCCACGTTATTGTTTTCAGTTTTATCGCCCTGCTCGCCGGTTGCGCGGGCATAGGCAGCCGTGAATCCGTTGAAGGCCAGGGCAACCCGGCGCAATGGAAACAGCACAAAGAGCAGCTCAGCAGCATCGACGGCTGGCAGATCGATGGCAAGGTCGGGGTTCGCGCGCCGAAAGATTCCGGCAGCGGCACATTGTTCTGGCTGCAGCGCCAGGACTATTACGACATTCGCCTGTCAGGGCCGCTTGGCCGAGGCGCGGCGCGCCTGACCGGTCGACCCGGGCAAGTGAGCCTTGAAGTCGCGAACCAGGGGCGCTATGAAGCGACCACGCCGGAAGCCTTGCTGGAAGAACAGATGGGCTGGAAATTGCCGGTGTCCCATCTGGTCTGGTGGGTGCGCGGGTTGCCCGCACCGGACAGCAAGAGCCGGCTGAGCCTCAACGGCGACAGTCGCCTGGCCACGCTGGAGCAGGATGGCTGGCAGGTTGAATACCTCAGCTACGTGCAACAGGGCGCCTACTGGCTGCCCGAGCGCATCAAACTGCATGGCACCGACCTTGACGTCACGCTGGTGATCAAGGAATGGCAACCGCGCAAGCTGGGGCAATAACGTGACCGCCACCACCTTGACCCTGCCCTCCCCGGCCAAACTCAATTTGATGCTGCACATTCTGGGTCGCCGTGAAGACGGCTACCACGAGCTGCAGACGCTGTTTCAGTTTCTCGACTACGGCGATGAGTTGACCTTCGCCATACGCGACGATGGCGCGATCAAATTGCACACCGAATTCGACGGCGTGCCCCACGACAGCAATCTGATTGTGAGAGCCGCGAAAAAACTTCAGGAGCAATCCGGTTGCGCGCTCGGCATCGACATCTGGATCGATAAAATTTTGCCTATGGGCGGCGGTATCGGTGGCGGCAGTTCAAATGCCGCGACCACGCTGCTCGGCCTGAATCACTTATGGCAACTGGGTTGGGACCTCGATCGCCTGGCCACGCTGGGCCTGACACTGGGCGCCGACGTCCCGGTTTTCGTGCGTGGGCACGCGGCTTTTGCCGAGGGCGTGGGCGAAAAACTCACCCCGGAATACCCCGAAGAGCCGTGGTATGTCGTGCTTGTTCCGCAAGTATCTGTAAGTACAGCAGAAATTTTTTCAGATCCACTGTTGACACGTAACTCTCCTCCCATTAAAGTGCGCCCCGTTCCCAAGGGAAACAGTCGAAATGACTGCTTACCGGTTGTAGCAAGGCGTTATCCAGAGGTACGTAACGCTTTGAATTTGTTAGGTAAATTTACCGAAGCAAAATTAACCGGAACTGGAAGTTGTGTGTTTGGGGGCTTCCCAAGCAAAGCTGAAGCTGATAAAGTCTCGGCCCTTCTTACAGAGACCCTTACAGGGTTTGTAGCAAAGGGAAGCAACGTTTCGATGTTGCATCGCAAGCTGCAAAGTCTGCTCTAAAAGGAACCGAGTACTGGGTACTCGTTGCAACAGATACAGGGGCGTCGCCAAGCGGTAAGGCAGCAGGTTTTGATCCTGCCATGCGTTGGTTCGAATCCAGCCGCCCCTGCCATTTTCTAATACTCATCCAGGTTACCCTCAGCCTCTAGGTACTGCGCGTGTCCAAGATGATGGTCTTTACGGGGAACGCTAACCCCGATCTGGCTCGACGTGTCGTACGTCAGCTGCATATCCCTCTCGGTGACATCTCTGTCGGTAAATTCTCCGACGGCGAAATTACAGCCGAGATCAATGAAAACGTCCGCGGTAAAGACGTCTTCATTATTCAGCCGACTTGCGCTCCGACCAACGATAACCTGATGGAACTCGTCGTGATGGCTGATGCCTTCCGGCGCTCCTCAGCGACTCGAATCACAGCTGTAATCCCTTACTTTGGTTATGCCCGTCAGGATCGCCGTCCGCGTTCCGCA
This sequence comes from Pseudomonas fluorescens, assembly GCF_900215245.1. Lineage (GTDB taxonomy): Bacteria > Pseudomonadota > Gammaproteobacteria > Pseudomonadales > Pseudomonadaceae > Aquipseudomonas > Aquipseudomonas fluorescens. The sequence continues at coordinate 3,065,929 of NZ_LT907842.1, read as the reverse complement.
CGTGTGGCTATCAGCGCGAAAGTCGTCGCTGACATGCTGACCGTGGTAGGCATCGACCGTGTTCTCACGGTTGACCTGCACGCTGACCAAATCCAGGGGTTCTTCGATATTCCGGTAGATAACATCTACGGCTCCCCGGTATTGGTGGATGACATCGAAGATCAGCGCTTTGAAAACCTGATGATCGTGTCCCCGGACATTGGTGGCGTCGTGCGTGCACGGGCGGTTGCCAAATCCCTGGGCGTGGATCTCGGGATCATCGACAAACGCCGTGAAAAAGCTAATCACTCCGAAGTGATGCATATCATCGGTGATGTCGAAGGGCGTACCTGTATTCTGGTTGATGACATGGTCGACACCGCCGGCACCCTGTGCCACGCGGCCAAAGCCTTGAAAGAGCACGGTGCAGCAAAAGTCTTCGCCTACTGCACACACCCTGTGCTGTCGGGCCGAGCGATCGAGAACATCGAGAACTCCATGCTGGACGAACTGGTGGTGACTAACACCATCCCGTTGTCCGCAGCAGCTCAAGCCTGTTCGCGTATCCGTCAATTGGATATCGCACCGGTAGTTGCCGAAGCGGTTCGCCGCATCAGCAACGAAGAATCGATCAGCGCGATGTTCCGTTAAGGGTCAGCCCTTACGAAACACACACTGACGAAAAGCGCCCCGCCCCAGCATTCTGTTGGGGCGGGGCTTTTTTGCCCATATCGCCTTTAGCGCTGGTCGCAAACGCTGGGGCGAATGTGGTTATTTTGGAGATACAACATGAACGATTTTACTTTGAATGCTGAACTGCGTTCCGACCTGGGGAAAGGTGCGAGCCGCCGCCTGCGTCGTCTCGCAAGCCTGGTTCCAGCTGTAGTTTACGGTGGCGAAAAAGCCCCTGAATCCATCAGCATGCTGGCCAAAGAAATTGCCAAACTGCTCGAAAACGATGCGGCCTACAGCCACATCATCGAGCTGAACGTTGGCGGCAAGAAGCAGAACGTCATCATCAAGGCCCTGCAACGTCACCCAGCCAAAGGCCACGTGCTGCACGCTGACTTCGTACGCGTAGTAGCCGGTCAGAAACTGACCGCTATCGTGCCTGTGCACTTTGTTGGTGAAGAAGCTCCGGTCAAGAAAGGCGGCGAAGTTTCGCACGTTGTTGCCGAGATCGAAGTGACCTGCCTGCCGAAAGACCTGCCTGAGTTCATCGAAGTCGACCTGTCGGCTCTGGAAATCGGCGACATCGTTCACCTGTCCGACCTCAAAGCCCCTAAAGGCGTTGAGTTTGTTGCACTGGCTCACGGTGATGACAAAGCTGTTGCAAACGTTCACGCTCCACGCGTTGCACCAGAAGCTGAAGAAGGCGCTGCAGAGTAATTCACTCTGTATTGCCGGAGCTTGAGGAAACATCGCGGACCAGAACGTAGCGAGAAAGCGGGCGACAACGCGAAGTTTATCTCTGGATAAGTTAGCTCCTGCCGTCCACTTTCGCCGCACTGAGGTCTGGCGATGTTACCCACAACTCCAAAGGAAGGGCCCCTGTCGTGACTGCCATTAAACTGATCGTTGGCCTGGGAAATCCAGGCGCCGAATACGAACAGACCCGGCATAACGCGGGGGCCCTTTTTGTTGAGCGTATCGCCCACGCCCAAGGTGTGAGCCTTACGGCTGATCGCAAATATTTTGGCCTGACCGGGCGCTTCTCGCACCAGGGTCAGGATGTTCGTCTGCTGATTCCCACCACCTACATGAACCGCAGCGGCCAGGCTGTCGCGGCGCTTGCGGGCTTCTTCCGGATCAAACCCGAAGAAATCCTGGTGGCCCATGACGAACTGGACCTGCCACCCGGCGTTGCCAAACTCAAGTTAGGCGGCGGGCATGGCGGCCACAATGGCCTGCGCGACATCATTGCGCAGTTGGGCAATCAGAATAATTTTTACCGCCTGCGGCTCGGCATTGGCCACCCAGGCGTCGCCAGTATGGTTTCAAATTTCGTCCTGGGTCGTGCGCCACGCGCCGAACAGGAAAAACTCGATGCCAGCATCGACTTTGCCCTCGGCGTGCTGCCGGATATCTTCGCCGGTGAATGGAACCGTGCGATGAAAAACCTGCACAGCCAGAAGGCCTGACTCTTACCGAGGGGAAACACCATGGGATTCAATTGCGGCATCGTCGGCCTGCCCAACGTCGGCAAATCCACCCTGTTCAACGCCTTGACCAAGTCCGGTATTGCGGCGGAGAACTTCCCCTTCTGCACCATCGAACCCAACAGCGGCATTGTAGCCATGCCGGACCCGCGCCTGCAGGAACTGGCGGCTATCGTCAATCCGAAGCGCATCCTGCCGACTACGATGGAATTCGTCGACATCGCGGGCCTGGTGGCCGGCGCGTCGAAAGGTGAAGGTCTGGGCAACAAATTCCTGGCCAACATCCGTGAAACCGATGCCATCGCCCACGTGGTCCGCTGCTTTGAAGACGAGAACGTGATTCACGTTTCCAACAGCGTCGACCCGAAACGCGACATTGAGATCATCGATCTGGAACTGATCTTCGCCGACCTCGACAGCTGCGAAAAGCAACTGCAGAAAGTCGCGCGTAACGCCAAGGGCGGCGACAAAGATGCCGTGGTCCAGAAAGGCCTGCTGGAGCAACTGATCGCTCACTTCACCTTGGGCAAACCTGCGCGCAGCCTGATGAAGAGCATGAATGCCGACGAAAAAGCGGTGATCAAAGGCTTCCATCTGCTGACCACCAAGCCGGTCATGTACATCGCCAACGTTGCTGAAGACGGCTTCGAGAACAACCCGCTGCTCGATGTGGTCAAGGCTATTGCCGACGAAGAAGGCGCCATCGTTGTTCCGGTGTGCAACAAGATCGAAGCAGAAATTGCCGAACTGGATGACGGCGAAGAAAAAGACATGTTCCTCGAGGCTCTGGGCCTGGAAGAACCTGGCTTGAACCGTGTAATCCGTGCGGGCTACGAAATGCTCCACCTGCAGACTTACTTCACTGCCGGTGTCGAAGAAGTACGCGCATGGACCGTCAAAGTCGGTGCCACTGCACCACAGGCCGCCGGCGTGATCCACACCGACTTCGAAAAAGGCTTTATCCGCGCCGAAGTCATCGCCTATAACGACTTCATCCAGTACAAGGGTGAAGCCGGTACCAAGGAAGCGGGTAAATGGCGCCTGGAAGGCAAGGAATACATCGTCAAGGATGGCGACGTGATGCACTTCCGCTTCAACGTTTAAGCGTTACCTGCGGCGTACGTCGCAAACAAAGAGCCGATGCACTGCATCGGCTTTTTTGTGTCTGCTGTTTGGCATGTCGCAACCTGATATAAGCCTTAAGCCCTTTAACCCAATAAAACAAGCCTCATTTAATCCACTGGACTTTAAGTTTAATCCTACACATAAAACCCGCACTTTCCGACAACAACGCTTGAACTAAACTCAGCGTAGCGCGCACTTAAAAATCCTGATATAGACCAAGACATTTTCCTACTTAAAGAACAGTGACACCCAGGATAAATTACGGTCTACTGCGCCCCATTGAATACCCCGCGACTAACAGTGAAGTGATAGCAAAATGTCGGCTGCCTACCAAAAGGAAGATGAATTGGACGTCCCATTCATTGAGGACGTGGATATTGAAAATACACTCAATACGACAGCCGCACTCAATGTCGACATCCTGCTATTAGGGGAAACCGGTACTGGCAAAGATACCTTGGCACAACGGATACATCGCCTGTCCGGCCGGCGCGGCAACTTCGTTGCAGTTAACTGCGCCGCCATCCCGGAAAGCCTTGCGGAGAGCCAGCTCTTCGGTGTCAACAGTGGCGCCTACACCGGCGCAGTGCAGTCGAGGGCAGGCTTTATCGAGACCGCGCACCTGGGCACGTTGTACCTGGATGAGATCGACAGCATGCCGCTGTCGCTGCAAGCCAAACTACTGCGTGTGCTGGAAGCCCGCGGTGTCGAACGCCTGGGGTCCACCCGCTTCATCCCTGTGAACATGCGCGTCATCGCCTCCGCCCAGCAGTCACTGCATGAGATGGTCGAACAAGGCACATTCCGGCGTGACCTGTATTTCCGCCTGAATGTCGTCAACATCAAGCTCTCGCCCCTGCGAGAGCGGCACGAGCGGATTGTGCCCTTGTTCCTCGACATGGTTCGACAGGAGGCCGACAACTTCAACTACGCCCCTCCTCTTGCCTCCAACGAGTTGCTGCAACAACTGTTATGTCACGCCTGGCTGGGCAATGTGCGCGAACTGCGCTCTACGGCCAAACGCTTTGTACTGGGGCTGCCACCGCTGTCAGTGACGTCGGTGCCGGCCCAGCAAATACCGTTGAACTTGAAAGACCGCTTACAACAAATAGAGAAAATACTGATTGAAGAGTCGCTGCGCCGTCATTCGCATAACGTAGAGGACGTGGCGGTTGAACTGCGTATCGCCAAACGCACGCTTTACTACCGGATGAAGCAATTGGATATAGCACTGAGTTAACGTCAGTGACTGCAACTCAAACGTACAATTTGAAATACCCACGGTGAAATATTTGGAACGCTTTTGTGGGGAGCGACCACACACGTTACAAGCCAGGCGCTTTCTAAGACGTCGTAAACACCGACAGTCAACTTGGCTTACCCTTGATATTTCTTACACTAACTGTGGAGACTTCAACATGAGCGGCATCAATAGCATTTCATCCTTCCTCTCCGCCCTCGGCGCTAACTTCGGTTCTGGTTCCACCGGAAACAACGAGGACCTGGAGCGGGAGCGCGACCAAATGCAACGTAAATCCTTCGTACGAAGCAACAAGGTTTACGAAACGAACGAAGCAAAAAAGAACGCTGAAGCCGTGCGATAACTCGCCAACCTCTCCTGCCCAACGGCAGGAGAGGCTACTTCCATCACTCGTGAAGGCCCTCTATGCGTGTAGACCGTAACCTCATGTCGGGTAACAACAACGCCCTGCCCCCTTCCACCCATTCTCAAGAGTCGACGCTCCCACGGGAAGATGTGAGTTTTTTCAGCTCACAACTGGAAGGTTCGGCACGCCGCGTCACTGCTTCATCAGCGTCCCCATCCTCAAACCTACTGGTCGATGCGTCCAATCAACTGATCAAGTCGACCACCGGCTTGACCAAGGGCCTGCGTGCCTACAGCACCGGGAACAAGGAAAAGGACAGCGCCAACTATGCCGGCAACCTTTCAGACACCATGCTGCTCACCCAGGTGCTGACCAAGAGCGTCGGTAAAACCGCCCAATTCCTCGAAAAAATCAGCAACCTGCAGTAGGTAAAAATGATCCGTCTCCTGACCCCGGGCTTCATGTTATCGCTGTTACTCATGCTGAGCGGCTGCGGTGAGAGTGTTGAATTACACCGCCAATTGTCCGAACAGGAAGCCAATGAGGTCATCGCGGAACTGGCGGACAAACACATACGCGCACAAAAAGTCCCGGCCAAAGAGGGCGTGACTGTTCGTGTCAGCGCCTCGGACATCAGCCGGGCGGTTCGTACGCTGGAAGCCGCCGGGCTGCCCAAGGTTGCACGGGTGACGATGGGGCAAACCTTTCGCAAGGAGGGCGTCATTTCCACCCCGCTGGAGGAACGAGCTCGTTATATCTATGCCTTGTCCCAGGAGCTCGAAGCCACCCTGTCGAATATCGACGGCGTTATCGTCGCACGCGTCCACGTCGTGCTACCCGAACGTGTCGCGCCAGGGGAACCGGTGCAGCCCGCCTCCGCGTCGGTGTTTATCAAACATGACCCCAGGCTTGAGCCCGATAATATTCGCGCCCGGGTTCGCCGTATGGTCGCCAGCAGTATCCCCGGCATGTCGACGGCAGTGGATAACTCACAAAAACTGACCGTGGTTTTTGTCCCGTCCACCGCCTATACGGAACAGCAGCGACTGGGCTATTTCGGGCCTTTCCTGCTCCCGGAAGGCGACGTTGCGTTCTGGCGCGCCTGCGTAGCGCTATTAGTGGTCGGTAGCGTGCTGGCAGTGGCCGGCGGACTGTTCTGGCGTAACCGAAAGCGCGCGCAGGCGACCCCCCATGGGGCAACGTTACCCGATGAGTGAACATCGCGCCTGGGCCCAATGGTGGGCCCTTCCCTGGGAAGCCTCACATGCAGATTGGCGTGTACTTGACCAGGACAGCGTGGACGCACTCCGTCGTGCCCAGCACGCGCGAATCAGCAAGCTGCTGGGTATTGCGCCCTGCCTGCCGCCGCCCCCTCACACCAGCGTACTTCGGCTGGCCCTCGCCTCAACCGAACAACTCAACCAGATGCTGGCTCTGCTGGGCAACACCTGTCATCGCCCTATCGACGGACCGGTAAGCGACATCCATCACCAATGGTGCCTGCGCCTCTCCAAAGCGCTAAGCCCTGAAGCCTTGTTGCAGCCCGACGACGATCCACTGCAGCTATTGCGTGCCTGGGTCTCCCCTGCCATCTGGCAACGGCTTCGCTTGCGTTTTTCACGCCCACGGGTGCAGCAAATGGAAGCCACATCTTACTCACTTGAAGACGCACACAGTCGGCTCGACACGCTCTGGCAAGCCATCGTCTGGCGAGTGACGACCACGAGCGACGAAGACTTCCTAAACTGAACAGAGCTGCCCCTCGATGCTATGCCGACGCAAAATTGACTTATACGACAGCTCCCCCGGCCAGGCACCTGTGTTGATTACCCAGGAAATGCTCAGGGAGAGCGCTCACGCCAGCCAAATGCTGGCGCGTGCCAAAGCCCAGGCCGATGAGGTGCTGAGCCAGGCAGCAAAACAGCGCGACGCCCTGCTTGAGCAAGCCCAGCTGGCATTCTGGCAACGGGCGAACGCCCAGCTCGAACAGTGGGAACACCAACGCCAAACCCTGTGCAACCACCTGGAGCGATACGCCACGTCGATCGCCGACCAGGCACTGTGTTGCCTGCTGGACGACATTCCCCCCGCGCAACGCCTCACCGCCCTGATCAAACGATTGATGGCCACACAGCTTCCCAGCGTCACCGCAACACTCCTGTGTCACCCGCAGGAGGTGGAGAGTTTGAAGCAATCTCTGGCCATGCTGGACATCACCCACTGGGCACTTCGCGCGGATAACAGGGTTAGGCCGCAGACACTGGTACTGGAAACAGACGAGGGCGACTTTCGTATCGATTGGGCCTCGATGCGCAAAATTTTACTCGTCACCGAAGAAGCATTTTCAAGTGAACGCCCTGGGTGAAACGTGGCAATCCTGAGGGCTCAAAAACGTTCATCCGCATGGAACTGGTGGCGATCTGCACACCACATAGCTGATACACATCACGAGTAAACGTCTATGGAATTCTACGCAAACCTGAAGAGCCAATTGTTGAGACGAAGCGACATTGAAAAAAATCGCGCGGAAACGGCGATAGCGGATCCCGACATAGACGACGCCGATGTCGACCTTTTCGAACTGGGCCTGCAGCAACGTAATGCCAAGTGGGCCTTTCACGAACAGATCCGTGCCCGGCACATGCTGCTCAAAACAGCGCTCGACGGCGTGCAGTAAGTTGAGCGCCCTGATCATCCACTGGGCGCAGGGTCGTGAAGACTCACTCAGCCTGTTTGAAGACGGCTACGCAATGACCCTGCAACGCCTGTCGGACACACTGCGATTGAGTGTCCAACTGACGCTGCACAGGCCCGATAACGCGCAACTGGAAACCTGGATGCGGCCAGGTGAACCCAGCCTGAACCACTTCCAGGGTGCCCTGGCGCAAGCGCCCGACACTGGCACGCTGTGGCTGGTTCAGTGCCTGCCGCTGCCGGATGATCTGGATGCAAGACACGTCTTGAGCTGCGTCGAAAACCTGCTCAACCAACGTGACGCCTGGCGCGCGATGGTCGCGCGCCAGCTTCGGCCGGCACTGCCGCCCCCTTCTTTGTCGCTACGCTCGCTGGCGCATTAATCAGAGAACTCTCCATGTACAACAAGCCCCACAAACGCCTAAGTTTGTGCGCCGACTCGTCTGCGTGCGCGACCAAAAGTAGTCACTGGCGCAGCCTGCTGCTGCTGCCCTGGTTGCTGGCGCCTCTGGAAAGCGCCGTGGCCGCCATTCCGCCCGAATGGAAAAACACCGCCTACGCCTATGAGGCGCAGCACAAGCCCCTGCGGGAAGTGCTGGAAGATTTCGCGCAAACCTTTGGTATCCAGCTACAGGTCGAAGGCCTGCTGGAAGGCCTGGTCAATGGCAAGATACGCGCCAACACCCCTCAATCATTGCTCGACAGGCTCAGCGTTGAGCACCGCTTTCAGTGGTACCTGTACAACAACACGCTGTACATCAGCACGCTGGACCAGCAAGAGTCGGCGCGACTGGAAGTCTCCTCCGAGACCCTCTCCGATCTCAAGCAAGCACTGACCGATATCGGCCTGCTCGATGCTCGCTTCGGCTGGGGCGAGCTGCCCGAAGACGGCGTGGTGCTGGTCTCCGGCCCCAGGCGCTATATCGAACAGATCAAACAATTCAGCAGCCAGCGCCGCGTGCCGGATGAAAAACAGAGCGTACTGAGTTATCCACTGAAGTTTGCCAACGCCACCGACCGCGTCGTGGATTATCGCGGTGAAAAACTGACCATCCCGGGCATCGCCACAATGTTGCGCGGGTTGCTGGAACCGCGCACGCCCTCCGCACTCTCGAGCGCGAGCCAGCCTCCCGGCGCCCAGCCGCAAAACGCTCTGGTGACGCCGAACGTGCCCCGGCTGAATAACCCGCTACTGGAGCAAATGCTCGGCACTTCAGCCAACACCGGGGAGTTGGCGACCGGCGCATCGCTCACCCCACGCACCTCACGTGCAACCAGTCGTATCCGTGTCGAGGCCGACGTGCGTAACAACGCGGTACTGATTTACGACCTGCCGGAGCGCCAGGCGATGTACCGCGAGTTGATCACCCAACTCGACGTGGCGCGCAAACTGGTGGAGATCGACGCAATCATCCTCGATATCGAGCGCACGCAGCTGAACGAATTCGGGGTCACCTGGGGCTTCCAAAACAGCCGTTTCCGTGGCGGCGCCAGCGTAGCGCCCGGCACCACCTCACAGCTGGCCATTGCCAACCGCGACAGTTTTATCGCTGCCGTACGCGCCCTGGAGGCCCGAGGCCTGGCGACCCTGGTCTCCAACCCGTCGGTGCTCACCCTGGAAAACCAGCCGGCGGTCATCGACTTCAACCGCACGCGGTTCCTGGAGGCGGGCACAGAGAACGCAACCATTTTGCCGGTCACCGTCGGCACCAGTTTTCAGGTAGTGCCGCGGGTCATCACCAGCCGCGGCAGCCATCAGATCCATTTGGTGGTGGATATTGAAGACGGCAATTTCGATGAGTCCAACCCCTCGATCAAAGACCTCGATGTACGCCGAGGCAAGGTCAGCACACAAGCGGTGATGGCAGAGAAACGCTCGTTGGTGGTCGGTGGGTTCCACGTTACGAACAACACAGACAAGCGAAACAAGGTGCCACTGCTGGGAGATATCCCGTTGCTGGGCAAGGCGTTGTTCTCCTCGACTGAGCGACTGAATAACCGCCGCGAACGCCTGTTCATCCTGACCCCACGGGTCATCGGCGATCAGGACGACCCCTCACGCTACTTGCCCCAAGAAGACCTGGCCGAATTGCAGGCCGCCCTCAAACCTTTGGCCCGCCGCCTTTCTCCTCACCAGCCGGAGATCAAGCGCAGCGACATCACCGGCACCCTGGCGCGTCTGGTCAGCGGGCAAGTGCCGGATGGCTTCAAGGCTGGGCCGATGCCTTTGGGGTTGAACACGTTGTGCACCACTCGCGATGTGTTGGCACTCAACACCGAACGCAGCCAGTGGTACAGCGGCCCACAGTTCAACGTGGCGGTCGTGGTGCTGCGCAACCAGATCAAACGCAATGTGCGTATCGATGAAAATGAATGCAGCAACTCGCAGACCCTGGCGGTCAGTGTCTGGCCACGCGCCTGGCTCAAGCCGGGTGAGGAAGCCGAAGTGTTCATCGCCATGCGTCCCGTCGTGAAGGATGAACACATTGGCGTGACACGCCCTTCCCTCCTCACCCCAACCCAGAAGACCACACCATGAACCACGGACTCTTGTACGCCACCCTGATCGGTGCGGCACTGCTCGTCGCCGGCTGTACGCCCACCTGCAAAGGCGATTCCTGCACACGCCCGCAATCGAGTGCTGACACGCTGGTGGTCTGGTGGCCGCCGCAGATGCGCGTGGCCCCTGGCCCATCCGGCGAGCGCCCGGACTATCAGACAGTGTCTTTGGAACGATGAGTGCGATGGGCCTACCTGGCAATGACTTGGACCGCCAAACGTTCCTGGACCGCCTGGAGAGCGACGATGCCGCTCTCCAGGCGCTCAGCCCGGGAATCAAGCTGTGCACAGTGCAGGTCGGCGCACGCCAGGGGCTGAGCCTGCAAATCGCCGGCGAGGCGTTGCAGGCCGGGCAGTTGCAACGCGTATTGCAACGCCGTTTCGAACAGGCCGTCGCGTTCGAGGGCTGCTTTGCCTACCTCGATGGCCAACGCGCCCTGGTGATCTGGCATGCGCTGCCTGCGCAACGCACTGAACGTGAGGCAACGCTCAGCCGGATGCTCTCGCTGGCTAACCTTGAAGCGTTGGACGGCCGCATGACTCGCTGATCAGCGTTGCTCAAGCTCCGGCAACTCCAGGGTTTCACGCTTGGCGTCATCATCCAGCTCGCGCAAGGTCCGGTAGATAAGGGCCACCGCCTGCAACGTGTCGCGAGGAATGCTCGCCCCCAGCTTTTTCTCATACAGCGTCCGCGCCAACCACACACATTGGATCACCGGCACATCAGCGGCCTTGGCGCGGGCGATCAAGTGTCGCGCCTCGGCATCGGTGCCCTTGTCCACCAACAACGGCAGTGGGGTTGTACCGGGGCGGTAGTACAAGGCAACGGCAAAGTGCGTGGGGTTGATCACCAGCATGTCGGCTTCTTCGAGCTTGGGCAGCTTGACCTTCGGCTCCTCCTGAGCCAGTTGCTGCGCAAGCTGGCGCCGCTGGCCCTTGACGTGGGGGTCGCCCTCCATGTCCTTGTACTCCTTGACGACCTCAACCTGAGTCATGCGCATGCGCTGGGCAAAGAAATACTTTTGCAGTGTCAGGTCAATCAGCGCCAGCGCCAGCAACAAGCCCAGGCACGCATGCAGCAAATGGCGAAACAGGGTGATAAGCGCCAGGAGGTAACTTTGCAGGTCACTGTTGGCGAGGTTGATCAATGCGCTCAATGACGGGCCGATCACCACGTACAGAATCAGGCCCAGCAGCACCGCCTTGACGATGCCCATCAACACATTCATCAGCGATTGTTTGGAGAACATTTGCTTGGCTTGTTTGAGCGGGTTGAGGCGATTGAAATCCAGCTTCAAGGTTTCCGGTGCAAACAGCAGCCCGAACTGCATCCAGCTGCTGATCAACTTCACGGCAATCGCCACGCCGACCATCAACAGGGCGAATGAGAAAAACACCCGTAAGGCGTCCAACAGCACTTCCTCAAGGGCGTGAACAAAAGGCTGGCCGATGCGCGACAGGGGTAACGCCATCAGTTGCTGAAAGCGCTGCAGACTGGTTTCGGCGGTGAATAACGCAATTTCACTGATGGCGGTCAGCACCAGCAATTTGCCGACATCCTGACTTTGGGCGACCTGGCCTTTCTTGCGCTGGTCGCGCAGTTTTTTGGCACTGGCGGGGTGCTTTTTCTCGCCTGAATCACTCATGGCGTCGCGACCTTGAACATCAAACCGAGGGAGTGCTTGAGGTCACCCAACAACACCATGCGCCCGACGATCAAGTCCTGCAGCAACGCAAAGTACAGGATCAAAACACCAATCCCCGCCAGGCATTTGACCGGTGGGGCCAGCGTACTCACCTGCAATTGGGGGCTGTAAAGCCCAAGCAAAGCGATGCCGAACTCAAGCAACAGCAACACCGCGATAAAGGGCGCCGCGTAGAGCATCATGTGCGTGAAGGTATCGCCCAGCAGCGCGATAAACGTACCAAACCCATTAGGCCCCACCACCGGGAACCAGGCGGTCGGCGGCCAGATTTCGTAGCTGTCCCAAATCACTTGGGTCAGCGCCCCGAGGCCCAGGGTGGCCATCAATAGAAAAATTGCCAGTTCCTTGAACAGGTGGCCGACGGGCGTAGCGTCCGGGCCAAGCGAGGGGTTCAACTGGCCACCGGCCAAGGCACCCCGCTGGTTATCCAACAGCGCCCCTACGGCCTCAAACATCCAGAACGGCATCGACAGCAACACGCCCAGCAAAAACCCCAGCATCGCCTCCTTGAGCACCAGCCCGGCGAGCAGCAGTGCCGAGTAGTCACTACCCGTCAACGCGGCGTGGATACCGGGTGCGGGAAGCAGCGCCATGACCATCACGATCGTGTGCCGGGGCATACCGCGGATGTGCTGAAAACAAAACGCCGCCACCAGGAACGCGCAGGGGTAAATGCGCGCCATGCCAATCAGCAGGCTGGGCAGGAACTCAAGGTATAGCAACACAGGCAATGCCTCAGTTGAGCGCCGAGCGGGCGATCATGTCGAAGGTGAGGTTGATCAACTGGATCAATTCCACGCCAATCCAACGGCCCGTCACAGCCAGCGTGATACCCACCGCCACCAGCTTGATGCCAAACGGCAACGTCTGGTCCTGGATCTGCATCAGGGCCTGCACCAGCGAGGTCAGTACACCAACGACCACCGCCACGATCAGCGGCGGGGCCGACAACACGACCACCAGCAGCATGCCCTGCTTGAACAGCACGATCGGTTCCATAGAGGGCTCAGAGGTAAGAAAGGAAAAGGCTGTCGAGCAACCGCGACCATCCGGAGACGAGCACAAACAACAGCAATTTGAGCGGCAGGGAAATGGTCATGGGCGAGACCATTTGCATGCCCAATGCCAGGAGGAGGTTGGAGACAATCAGGTCGATCACGATGAACGGGATATAGATTAAAAACCCGATCTCGAACCCCGCCTGCAACTGCGACAGCACAAATGCCGGCACCAGCAGGATCAAGTCCTCGCGCTGGACGTCCTGCGCCATCTGCGCCGGCCACATGCGCGCGGTGTTTTCCAGCAAGTGCGTGAGCACATCCGGGTCAACGTTGCGCAGCATGAATGCCCGCAACGGCTTAACCGCTTCAAGCCCGGTCTGCTGCAGCGTCTGCACGTTGCTCAGGTTCAACGGTGTGACCTTGACGGCCTCGGCGATCTCATACCCCACCGGCGCCATGATAAAAAGCGTTGCGGCCAACGCGATGCCGTTGATAGCCATGCTCGGCGGCACTTGCTGCACACCGATGGCGTTGCGCGTGATCATCAGCACGATCACGATCTTCAAAAACGCCGTGCACACGATCAACAACATCGGCATCAACGACAATGCCGCAAGAAACAGCGCGAGTACGAGAGGGTCTACCCCCTGAAAGCTCATCGGGACACCATCACTCGCGTTAGTTGCAGACCGAGCCGCCCGTCCACTTCGACCAACTGGCCCTGGCCGATAGGCCGGTCGCCGTAATAGAGCCCGGCCATGCCCGGTGCATACCCGCAGAGCCCCAACACCGCGCCGGGAGCCAGATTGCGCAACTCGCCGAGGGTCAGGTTCAGCGTCCCGCAGCGCACGTTCAGGGCCATGCTCAATTCATCGAACGGCTCGTTGCCGAAGACATCCTCCACCGGCGTGTCGTCCTCCTGCCCAAGGTAGTGCTGCGCTGCAAAATCCTCGTCCACAAACATGTCCTCAATAGAAGTTAGGGTCAGGCACAAGGGCCCGGACTCATCATCAATACGCCCATGCAGGCGTTGCCTGCCGACCTGCACGTAGCCGTCGCCCCGGGCTTGAAAAAAACCCTGCTCAAGCAAAACCACATCGCCCGCGCGCAGGCTGCTGACTTGGGTAATGGGCAACTGCAGGCGCCCCAGTAGCACCGCAACAGCCACTTGGAACGACGCCGGTAGCGGCTGGGCGACAGGCTGCCAGGGCCCCGCTTCGCACACGGCGAGAAAACTCTCCGGGGCCAGCCACAGATAGCCCACGACCCTGGACGCGCCCAAGGTCACCGTGAGGCGGCAACCAAAGTCCGAAGGGGCCTCACTCACGCGCAAGCGCAGGTAGCCCAACAACCCGCGCACCTGGGTGCTGAGGTGGTGCTGGAACAGCTCCCAAAACCATGAATCCGGATCGTTACCCGACTGCGCCAGCGTCACCGGGCACTCGCCCATCAGGCTGAACAACGGCCCGGGCTCACCGAACGCCAGCACCCCGCAGGCTGTCTCGAAGCACAACGGCTGGATACCCGCCGGCGCCGGCCCGGGCTCAAGCAGCAGCTCACCGCTCTGCTCGGCAACCTGAAACGGCATACGCAAGCCATGCCCCATCCGACGCCGTGCAGCCACCGCGTCAGCCATGACCGTGGGCAGGTTCAGCAACGCGGCCATCATGCCGGGCCCACACTGGCCAGGCTCAAGCTCACCGGCACGCCCACGCTCTGCTCAAGGCCATCCTGAAAGCGTTGCCGTACGCCGCCCAGCCAGTGCGCGGTGGAGGCTTCCTCCGCCGCCAGTTCAATGCTCCACGCGCCCGGCTCACGGCGCACACTCGCGTTGATCCGCCCCAGGCGCGGCAAGTACAGGACCGCCACCAGCGGCCACTGCGAGGCGCCCACAACACGCGGCGCCAATTGTTCGGTCAACGCTTCGATCATCGCCACCTGGGTGCAAGCCTTGCGCCCCGCCAGCGAAGCGCCGCCACCGCTCCCGTCACCGCCATGGTCAAACAGCTGGGTAAACAGGCGGACCTGTTCCCACGGCACCACCAGTGCATTACCCGGCGCGAGGTCGTTGCGGGGGGCACGCGGGCGTGGGCGTTTGGGCGGGCTGGTAGACACCTTGGTCATGTTGGCTCCTGAGCCAGCAAAATGGACAATTCCTGAAGTTTTTCGACTTGGCGCAGGCTTAAGGTCACCTGCTTCTGGGCACTGCCGATTTCAATTTCCTGCCGCTCCCGCTGGCCTTGCAGCTCATGCAATTGGCCTTCCTCGCGCCGGGTGCTGGCGGACAATGTCTGCTCCTGGGCGCTCCAGGCTTTCAGTGCCTGAAAGGTCAGCACCTGCCCTTGGTGCTCGCTAAGCATTTGCGCACTTTGCGCAGCCTCATCCAGACGGGTTTGTTCAAGGGTGTCCTTTGCCTGGCGGATGTTTGCCAACAAGGCCTGCTGGGTTCTTTTCGCCTCACGCAACGCGCGTTCGGCACGGTCTGCGCGGTGCCTGCGCAAACGTCGCAGGGTCTCGATTTCGCCGAGCATCGGGTCAGCAGGGTGCGAATCAGAATGGGACATACGCGGTCAGCTCCGTCAGTTGCTCCAGGGTCATCGCCACAGGGGTGGGCTCACGCAAGTCCTGACGCAAAAAACCATCGACGGCCTGGCGGCTGTCCACCGCCATGTCGGTCAGTGCATCGCTGCCTGGCTGGTACTCACCCAACTTGAGCATCAGTTCGATCTGCTGATACGCCGACAGCAGGCGCCGCAACGCCGTACCGGCTTGAATGTGCCCAGGCTCAGCGACGTTGCTGAGTATTCGTGAAAGGCTGGCCAGCACATCGACTGCCGGATAATGGCCGCGCTCAGCCAGCTTGCGTGACAGCACAATATGGCCGTCCAGCAGCGAACGAACCTCGTCCGCCACCGGGTCGCTCATGGAGTCCTGCTCGATCAGCACCGTGTAGATCGCCGTGATCACGCCGTCGCGGGTCAGCCCGGCGCGCTCGACCAGACGTGGCAGCAGGCTGTAGACCGAAGGCGGCAAACCACCACGGCCCAGCGGCTCACCCGCGGCCAAACCGATTTCGCGCTGGGCCCGGGCAAAACGCGTCAAGGAGTCGATCAACAGCAGCACACGCTTGCCCTTGCGCCGAAACCCTTCGGCCAGCGCCGTCGCCGTAAAGGCGGCCCGGGCGCGCTCCATACTGGAACGGTCGGACGTGGCGCAGACCAGCACCGCCTTGGCCCGCAACGCGTCGTCCAACTCATGATCGAGAAACTCGCGCAGCTCGCGGCCCCGTTCGCCGATCAAACCGAACACAATCACATCGCAATCCACGTTGCGCGCGATTTCGGCCAACAAGGTCGTCTTGCCGCACCCCGCACCCGCAAACAAACCAACGCGCTGGCCCTCGCCCAAGGTCAGCAACCCATCGATCGAGCGCACGCCGGTGGCCAACGCCCGGTTGATGCGTGGGCGCTCCGTGGGCAACGGCGCCTCACACAACACCGGGCTCGCATCACCGCTGGCGGTTTCGACAAACGCACTGGGCCCCTCGCCCGCAATCGGCCGACCAAAACCATCCAACACCTGGCCCAGCAAGTCATCACCGACGCGTACCCGGTGCGGCACGCCCAGACGCTCCACGCCGGCGCCCACCCGTACACCTTCGAGATTACCGAGGGCACTGAGCACCGCGTCCTGCTGATCAAAACCGATGATTTCGGCGAGCATGTCGTCACCCAGTGACTTCTCGACCCGGCACAAATCACCGATGCGCGCCTCGGGCAACCGGCACTGCAACAGCATGCCGTTGACGCGTTGGATGCGACCGCGCTGGATGACGGGCGCAAAGCGCGTCAATGCCTGGGACTGACGCTGCTGCCAGGCGTCCAGACGCTCTTGCAGGCTATCGTTCACCAGCGCACCTCATAACGTTGTGTTCCATCGAAAACCACCTTGTTGTTATCAATCAGCACCAAGCGCAACCCGTCCACTTCGTCACCCACAAAGAGGCGCTCACCTTGCTCCAGGACCACATGGCCGTTGGGCCCGCCAACGATCTGCAAAATCTTGAAAGGCAGCGTGCCGTCGCTGACCCGCACACGGCTCAACACCGGCACGGCGGTATCAAACTGCTCGCCAAACCGGCTGAGCATGCGGGTCACCAATTCCACGTCGTCCTGGGCGACTTCGCCGTCCAGCACAATCTGGCCATTGATCACCAGCAAGTTGACCTTCGGGCCCAATTCACGCTCGCCGAGCATTTTCAGCAGTTGCTGACGCACCTCGAAAGGCGAGGCAAGCTCACGTTTTTGCTCCAGCGCCGGCATCAATGACGCCTGTGCATCGCGGTCTCCCGTGGAGGCGATACCGACCGCCACGAAGATCACGGCAAGCACCAGCACCAGGCTGATCAAGTGCTTCTGCCGCGACGGCGAGAGGGAAGACAACGTCAGCGTCAACGCGGCCTCGTGATCGGGCGCCACGGGTACAGGCTGGGGGGCAGCCGCCTGGGGCCAGGGATGGTCGGCCGGCGTGACACACAAACGAATGGTGCCCATTGAAAAAGCGCTGCCGAGTGCAAGGTTGGCGATCTGCGCCTGGACCAGGCCATCGGGCCCTTGAAGCAGCCCCGCTTCTGCCTGCACCGACCAACGTGAACCGACCAGCCGCAACCGTGCGTGATACTCGGCAATCCCGGCATCGTTGAGCAAAAGGTCGGCGTCGGCATGCGCACCGATACTCCATTGCTCACCGAACAAGGGCAGCGCGGCGCCCTGATGCAAACCATCCAACACACGCAGCTCGAACATCATCGAGCCCTTCCCGGTAATGACAGCAACCCCGTATTCATGCCAACGCCCCGTGCATCAACACGTCCTGGCCAAGATCGAAACGCCCCAGCACTTTTACCTTGGAGGTGCTGCCCAATTCGGCGAACGACAGCACCGGCACATGGTTGAATTCTTCGAGCAACAGCGTGCGCAAAGGGCTACGCAGATCCTGCGCCACCAGCATCACGCTTTTCGTTTTTGGCCGCAGGGTAAAGGCCTGGTTGAGCAAGCTGACCAGCGCCGCGCTGCTGTCATTGTCGAGCGCAAAAAACACCCCGGTCTGCGTCTGGCGCAACGCCTCACGCAAGATGTTCTCGGTCTGCGGCGCCAGCAGCCAGGCATGCAAACCGTCGGTCTCACTGTACTGGTGAAAAATCTGCGATTTGAGCGCAATGCGCGCGTAGTCAGCCAAGGCCTCCGGCTCACGCTCGTGCTGGCCATACTCGATCAACGATTCGACAATCGGCCGCACCGCGCGCAGCGGCACCCCTTCGCTGGCCAGGCGCTGCAGCACCGCCGAAAAACGCGACAACGGCATGATGCGCTGCAGCTCCTGAACCAGCTCGGGCTGATTGCTTTCAAGCCAGCCGAGGATCGACTTGCTCTCCTGGATCCCGAGAAACTGCGGCCCACTGAGCATCATCGATTGAGTCATGCGCTCAATGATCAAGCTCAAGGCGCTGAAGCGCTCAAGCTGCGGATCGTCAAGCAGCGGATGATCGGCGGCCAGCCACACCCAATCCTGCTCCTCACGCTCGAGCAGCCCCGGGATGCCGTTGCCCGGTTCGTCTTCGAATGTCGAGCGCGCGACCGCCACTCGCTGGCCTTGGGTGGCTTTGACCATTGGCACTTCATGCACGCAAAAACGCATTTCATCGTCGGCCAGGGAGGCGTCGAACTCGACCTCAAACGGCGGCAGGGTCAAGCCAATCCTGGCGACGATGCCGTTACGCGCTTTGCGAATCTCGTGCATGAGCTCTACCACCACGTCTGTGCCACGCAGCACGGGCGGAAACTGCAAGAGATAGGGCCGCGAGGGATCGAACCCCCGCAAGTCCACAAGCCCGTTCTCTTCCGGCGCCATCTCGACGGTGGCACCGGCCGCTTCCTGCTCCTGGCGTTGACGCTGGCGCATCAGGTAAAAACCCAGGCAGCCGGTGATCAGTGCAATCAGGATGAACACCAGCGTGGGCATGCCGGGCAACGCCGAAAAGGCGAGCATTCCGACCGAAGCGATCATCCAGCTCTTGGGTTCGCTGGTCATCTGGCGGGCAATTTCAGCGCCCATGTTGGTGATGCCCTTGCGTCCATCGGGGGCCACGCGGGTGATGATCATGCCGGCGGTCAGGGAGATCAGCAGCGCGGGAATCTGCGCGATCAGACCGTCGCCGATGGTCAGCACCGAATACAAGGCGATCGAGTCGGCGGCGCTCATGCCGTGCTGGAACATGCCGGTGGAGAAGCCGCCCAGCAGGTTGATCAACACGATCACCAAGCCGGCGATGGCATCGCCCTTGACGAACTTCATGGCCCCGTCCATGGCCCCGAACAGCTGGCTCTCGCGGGACAACTGGTCACGCTTGTCGCGCGCCTGCACGCCGTCGATCAACCCCGCACGCAAATCGCTGTCGATGGACATCTGTTTGCCGGGCATCGCGTCCAGACTGAACCGCGCCGCCACTTCGGCAACCCGCTCCGACCCCTTGGTAATCACCAGGAAGTTGACCAGGGTGAGGATCATGAAGATCACCAACCCCACCGCCAGATTGCCGCCCACCACAAAATTGCCGAATGCCTCGACGATATCGCCAGCGTCCTGTTCCAGCAGGATCAGGCGCGTGGTCGCAATCGACAGGGCCAGGCGAAACATGGTGGTCAACAGCAGGATCGACGGAAACGAAGAAAACGCCAACGGCCCCGGCAGGTAGAGCGCCAGCACAATCAACAGGCAGGAAATGCAGATGTTCAGTGCAATGAGGATATCCACCAGCCAGGTGGGCAATGGCACGATAAAAATGAACACGATGGCCAACACCACCACCGCGCCAAGGACTTCGGCACGTTGTGCGGCCTTGAGCATCCAGCGGTTAAGCGTCGCCAGGACGGTCACGCCAATGCCCTCGGATCACTGCCAAGCCGAGCCTGGCTGTTCTCCAGGCGGGTGAACTCATCCATCACCAGCAAAAAGTTGTGCAGGCCCTCCTGGCGCCCCCGCGTATCGCGCCACAACGCCATGGGCAACGTTTTGAGCACCGGGTAGACCGCATTGAGCGAGGCCAGTTGGTGGGCCGATTCGCTGCCCGCCAACTCATCCGCCAGCCGCTGGACCTCGGACGGGGCGATGCCATTACCGGCGTACCCCAACAGGCGCTGCAACAGGATGACGGCGTCGTGTTCAACCTTCAGACGCTGGATCAACGTGCGACAACTGGACAGCACGCCCCCCAATTGACCGCAGCTTTGCAGGCCCAGCAGCAGCGTGCGCAACTTGGCCGTCGGAACCGACGAGGCGCAGGCCGCAATATCGTCAGCCAAGGCCCGGCGCATGATGTTGAGCCCACCAGAGAACTGCTCACCGCCGTACAGGCCCAACAACGCCTGCATCATGCTGGCCAGCGACTGGCGCACCACCACATTGGCGTAATACAGCGCACGTACCGCCTGACGCTCCTGCGGATCATCACTGTTGGCCTGCAACGCCATCGCAATATTGAGGGCCGCCTGGATTTCCCGCTTGTAGCGAATTTCCAGTTTGGCCAGGGCATCACGTGCCAGCGCGGCTTCCGTCTTGCGCACCTCGGCTTCTGCCTGGGCCGTAATCTGGCGCAGCACCACATACGTACGCGCCGGGTCGCCCCCCGTGAGGTCCAACAACTTTTCAACACTGGGCGACTGCTGCAAGTGCTGCCTGACTTGGCGAGTCAGGGCTGCCAGGCTCGTCTGAGCCGGGTGCCCCAACTGATCATAGAGTTGCGCAAGCTGTTCGGTAGGGGTGACACGCACGCCCATCGCGCGCTGGTTCAGTGCCTTACTGGTGAGCGCCACTTCCTGGCTGAAAATGCTGGCGAGCTCATCGACACCGGGCGCGGCGACGTGCGCTCGGGCTTGGGCGGCCTTCTCAGGTGCAGGCAGGTCCAGGCTCTGGACTTTGTGCAGATCATGGTTGAATTCGACTTTCATGGGCGTGCCAGGACAGGAAGTTTGTGTCCCTATGTGGCAAGCCCGTGCCATACGGTTCCATCGAAATCCCCCGTCGCGTTTTTTTGAAAAAACCCGCGCGACGTGAGCAGGTCTTTTGCAAATAGCTGCGCAAAACCGCTGCATTTCAAAATATTTATATAAATAAATCAGCAAGTTGCATGATTTTTCCGCTTGGCACAGCCAGTGCTAAAGGGGTTCCCGTCGAAATTATTTCGATAGCGTCTACCCTGAGGAAAAAATCGTGAATATCCCTATTGAAGCTTTAGCGCAGCTCGTTGGCGGCTCGCCTCAATTCATGCTCCAACTGACGGACGACCAGCAGAAGAAACTCCGGCGTTTTATTCATAAACGCGTACTCAACCCCGAAGATGCAGATGACATCCTGCAACTGACGTACCTGGAAGCCTGGCGCAACCGCGAGCGCTTCAGTGGTCAGGCCACCCTCAGCACCTGGATGTGCGGCATTGCGCAGAACCTGATCCGCAACCATTTCCGGCGGATGTATGCCAAACCGGTGCATTGCGAATTCGATGAGTCGCTGTGGCATGGACAAGAGGAAAACAACAACCTGGATTGGGAATTCGAGGTCAACCGCCGACTGGAGAAAACCCTGAGCGCCATCGACCATCTGCCGGCAGAAATGCGCAGGACGTTGTACGCCTCGCTGGAAACCGACGGCAGCTATCAGGACACTGCCGACGTGTTGGACATCCCCATCGGTACCGTTCGCTCACGCCTGTCACGGGCGCGTGAACACCTCAAACGCGTCACGCACAACCCGCTGCACCCGTAAGCAGCCCTGGGGGCAAGCGTTGGGCAGCAGGGATATCTGCCCAACCGAATTCAGACCTTTTGCGTACGTAACAACCAGACCACCAGCGGCCCGCGCCGCACCGCAATGATCCCGCCAACATCAAGCCTCTGCCCGAAGCACACCCTGGTAATCATCCCCCTATTGCCCGGTGCCTGCTCCTGAGCATCTACCCTACGAGGGCGTTAACGACATCGCTTGTAAAGGGCCAGCAGGGTAAGTCTCTTTAAATTGCAGGACGTTTCCTAGACAATCCCGGGCGCCTTGTGCCTGTTGAAACCACTGGCTAGTCTTCAATCCGTCACTGAGTACAGTGATCGGGTTTAGCAGCCTGGTTCAATAGACGCACGGTTCACGTCTCCGTTTATGGTGGCTGTGCGTGGGGCATCTTCGGATGCGCTGGTTTTCCTATTGACCGGTCTGCTAACCCGCGCACGGCCGCCACCTATCGTTTAGCAGCGTTGGTGGCAGCCCCCAGTTCAATAGGAGTTACACCATGACCAAAGCACTCCCCGACCCACCCGCAGACTGCTTCGTCGTCAACGAAAACCTCAGCTTCGAAGACGCCCAGCTCTACCTTTCCCACCTGATCCACAGCGCCAGCGCCACCGTCCTCGACTGCGGTGACCACCTGCCACCCCACGACCGCGCCAGGATCCACGCCGTATGGCACTTGCTCGAAATGGCCAAGACCGTGATCGACCGCTCGATTGAAAGCCTGCACCCGCGCACGGCCCAGCCGACGCACGAATGACAAGCCACTCGTCGCCAGAACCGACAATTCTGGTTAAACAGTTGAAAGCGTAGAAAAATTTTCAATAAAAGTGCTTGACGCATTCCCGTTCTACGCGAATAATGCGCGCCACTTGGCTACATAGCTCAGTTGGTTAGAGCATAGCATTCATAATGCTGGGGTCCGGGGTTCAAGTCCCTGTGTAGCCACCAAGTACTAAAAACGGCTTACCGAAAGGTAGGCCGTTTTTTTATGCCTCCAGAAAAGCCCTGAGGCATACTCGCCCCAACCCCAAGGAGGCGATACGTGAACCCTCAGTTCCCCACCCACGGCATCACCACCGAGCGGCTGTTGCTGCAAGCGGCTCACCCCTCTCACGCGAGCGCCCTGCACGCGCACCTCGTGGCCAACCGCGCGTTCCTCCAACCCTGGGAGCCCTCGCGCGACGATGAATATTTCGAACTGGGTGCGATCAGCCAACGCTTGGCAACCATGGCCGAGAAAACCGCCTGCGGCGAAGCGTTGCATCTGCTGATGCTGCGCGACGGGCAGATCATCGGCAGCTGTAACTTCACCACCATCGTGCGTGGCGCATTCCAAGCGTGCCATCTGGGTTATGCACTCGACGAGTCGGCTCAGGGCCAGGGGTTGATGCACGAAGCACTGAGCGCGGCGATTGCCTATGTGTTCGACGAGATGAAGCTTCATCGCATCATGGCCAACTACCGGCCCGAGAATGAACGCAGTGCGCTCGTGCTCAAACGG
Organism: Pseudomonas fluorescens; assembly: GCF_900215245.1. Classification (GTDB taxonomy): domain Bacteria; phylum Pseudomonadota; class Gammaproteobacteria; order Pseudomonadales; family Pseudomonadaceae; genus Aquipseudomonas; species Aquipseudomonas fluorescens. The sequence continues at coordinate 3,042,763 of NZ_LT907842.1, read as the reverse complement.
CTCGGGTTCGAGCGAGAGGGCGCAGCGCGGGCCTATCTCAAGATTAACGGCGAGTGGGCCGACCACGTGTTGACGTCGCTGATCAACAGCGCACACGGCGACGCATGAGCCTCACCGTCTTCGCGATTATCATGCTGGGTGCCGCACTGCATGCCAGCTGGAACGCCGTGGTCAAAGGCGGCGTCGACACGCTGTTGACCACCTGCATGATCGCCTCCGTCGCCTCGTTGATCGCGTTGGCGGCGGTTCCGTTTCTGGTGCTGCCGGCACCTGAGAGCTGGCCGTTTATCGGCGCATCGGTGCTGTTCCAGGTGCTGTATTTCGTGCTGGTCGCCTCAACATACCGCATTGCCGATATGAGCCAGACTTATCCGATCATGCGCGGCACCGCGCCGCTGCTGGTGGCAACGGTGAGTATGTTTGTGCTGTCTGAACCGCTGTCGGCGTGCGCATGGTTGGGGATCGCCATAATCTCACTCGGCATTTTGAGCATGGCGGCCGCGCCTTCGGCAGGGCACAGAAAGGGCTTGGTTCTGGCGCTGATCAACGCCGGTGTGATTGCCGGTTACACCCTGATTGATGGTTTGGGCGTGCGCAAATCCGGCGCGCCGGCGGCTTACACCCTGTGGATTTTCCTGCTCACCGGCATCCCGCTTGCCGCGTGGGCGTTAGTGACACGGCGTGCCGTGTTTTGTGGCTACGTCGCGCGTTATTGGCGGCTGGGCGTCGTTGGCGGTGTGGGCACCGTGGCGTCATACGGCCTGGCCCTGTGGGCAATGACCCAGGCACCGATCGCCACGGTTTCGGCACTGCGAGAAACGTCGATCCTGTTCGGCGTGGTGATTTCAGCCTGGGTGCTCAAAGAGCCTCTCACGCGCGTTCGCAGCGTTGCCGCGTGCATCATTGCCGCCGGGGCGATGCTGTTGCGCCTGGGTTGAGCGCGGTTGATCCCTGGACCGTGCAGGGTTCATGCGCTGAAAAAAAGGTGCCATCTGTACTTTGACGCTGCCGTAACCCCACTGCTAGTGTCCAGCCTCCCCTCACATGGAGCGCCTGCGATGAAATTGGACATCTACCAAGTCGATGCTTTCAGCCAACAGGCCTTTGGCGGCAACCCGGCGGCCGTCTGCCCGCTCACCGAGTGGCTGCCCACCGAGCAATTGCACAACATCGCCGCCGAGAACAACCTCTCGGAAACCGCGTTTTTCGTGCCGCGTGGCGAGGTGTATGAGTTGCGCTGGTTTACGCCGGAAGTTGAAGTCGACCTGTGCGGCCATGCCACGCTGGCAGCCGCGTGGGTGTTGATTCACCAGTTGCCGGGCGCGCCTGAAGTGTTGCGCTTTGCCACCCGCAGCGGCGAGCTTCGCGTGACGCGCAATGGCGATGAGCTGGCAATGGATTTCCCGGCCAAACAGCCCCAGCGCTGCGAACCGCCCGCCGGCCTGTTGAGCGCATTGGGGCTTGAGCACGCGCAAGTATTTGCCACCGATGACTACATCGTTCTAGTCGACGACGAAGCCCAGGTCGCCGCCCTGATGCCGGACTTCGCACGCCTCAAGGGCCTGCCCAAACGCGGGATTGCAGTGACGGCCAGCAGTACGCGCTTTGATTTCATTTCCCGCTGGTTTGGCCCCAACGTAGGCGTCAACGAAGACCCGGTCACCGGCTCTGCCCACACCTCGCTGGCACCGTTCTGGGCCGAACGTTTGGGTAAGTCGCTATTGACCGCCGAACAGGGCGGCAAGCGCCGTGGGCAGCTGCGTTGTGAGCTCAAAGGCGACCGGGTGATTATCTCCGGCCACGCGGCGCTCTACCTGCAAGGCACGATTTACCTGTAAAAAGCACTTCCCCCAAGGACAACAGATCATTCTCAAAATGAACGGAGTTCAACGCGTGTTTTCGATTTCCCGCCGTCAACTGTCGATGATTGCCGCAGCCCTCGCCCTGGCTGGCTGTCACACCCCGGTCAATGAACAGCCGCCGGCACCGGAGTTGGGTTCGGGTTATCGCACCGACCTCACCACCCGCCACGCCGAGCGCCATATGGCTGCAGCCGCCAACCCACTGGCGGCCGAAGCCGGGCGCGAGATGTTGCGCCAGGGCGGGTCGGCGATTGATGCGGCGATTGCGATGCAGGCCGTGTTGACCCTGGTGGAACCGCAGTCATCCGGCATCGGCGGCGGCGCGTTCATCATGCTCTGGGACGGAAAAACCGTGCACGCGTATGACGGCCGCGAAACGGCACCGGCCGGTGCAACTGAGCGCTTGTTCCTGAAGCCCGACGGCACGCCGATGGCGTTTACCGACGCGCAGATTGGCGGACGCTCGGTCGGTACACCCGGAGTCTTGCGCGCCCTGGAGATGGCGCACAAGAAGACCGGGCACTTGCAATGGGCCAAGCTGTTTGAACCCGCTATTCGTCTATCGGAGCAAGGCTTCGCGATTTCTCCACGCTTGCACGCGTTGATCGCCGCCGACCGTTTCATCCCGCAATCACCCGACATGGCGGCCTATTTTCTGAATGCCGATGGCACGCCTAAAGCCACCGGCACGCTGCTCAAGAACCCAGCGCTGGCCGCCGTGTTCAAACGTATCGCCAAGGAAGGACCGGACGCGCTGTACCACGGGCCGATTGCCGACGAGATCGCGCGCAAGGTTCAGGGCAACCGCAATGCGGGCAGCCTGTCGCAAGCGGACCTCAAGGCTTACACCGCCAAGGAACGCACGCCGCTGTGCACCGACTACAAGCAATATCAGGTGTGCGGCATGCCACCGCCGTCGTCAGGCGGGATTGCGGTGGCGCAGATCCTCGGCACGCTGCAGGCCGTGGAAGCCCGCGACCCACGCCTGGCCATCGCCCCCATGAAACCGGTCAAGAGTGCCTCGCCTGCCGGCCTTGAGCCCACGCCCGAAGCCGTGCATCTGATCGCCGAAGCGGGCCGCCTGGCCTTCGCCGACCGCGGGCTGTACGTGGCCGACAGCGACTTCGTAGCGGTGCCGGTCGCCGGCCTCGTCGCTCCCGACTACCTGGCCAAACGCGCCGCGCTGATCGGCGCACGCAGCATGGGCATCGCTAAACCGGGCCAGCCTGCGGGCATCCAGGTGGCCTACGCGCCGGACCGCTCGCCGCTGCGCATCTCCACTTCGCAAGTGGTCGCGGTGGATGACCAGGGCGGCGCCGTGTCGATGACCACCACGGTGGAAGCGGCGTTCGGCGCCCACGTGATGGTCCAGGGCTTCTTGCTGAACAACCAGATGACCGACTTCTCGTTCATCCCCGAAGAAAACGGCCAACCGGTGGCCAACCGCGTCGAGCCCGGCAAGCGCCCACGCTCGGCCATGGCGCCCACTTTGGTGTTCGACCGCAAGAGCGGCGAGTTGCTGGCCACGGTGGGTTCACCGGGTGGCTCGCAGATCATCGAGTACGTGAGCAAATCCCTGGTGGCAATGCTCGATTGGAACCTCGACCCGCAAGCCGCCATCAGCCTGCCTAACTTCGGTAGCCGCAACGGTGCGACAGAACTGGAGCAAGGTCTGTTCAGCCCGGCATTGAAACAGGCACTCAAGGACAAGGGCCATGCGTTGAGCGAGATCGATATGACCAGCGGTATCCAGGCCATCGTTCGTACGCGGGATGCCCACGGCAAGCTGTCGCTCAGCGGCGGCGCAGACCCGCGGCGTGAAGGCGAAGCGGTCGGCGACTGAGTCTTTATTCAAGGGAGCGCACGCGGTGCACCAGGCAGATAATCTCGACGCCATCCCCGGCGTCGAACACGGTTTTTGTTCGATCAATGAGCCCCTGCGCCCGGATGACGTGTTCATCTGCAAGCAGGTGCACAGTGCGTCGGTGATTGAATGGCAGGCGGGTCAGGTGGCCAATACCGTCGAGGCGGATGGCGTGTTCACGCGCGAGCAGCAGCCGATCGCCGTGATTACCGCTGATTGCCTGCCCATTCTGATGACGACCACAGACGGCGCGATGGTGGCGGCCGTGCATGGTGGCTGGAAGGGGTTGCAAGGCGGGATCATCGCCAATGCCGTGCAGCAGTTTGCCGCGCAAGGTTTTGCTGTGGAGCAGTTGCAGGTGGCTATCGGGCCATCGATCAAGCCCTGCTGTTATGAAGTGAGCGCGGGGTTTATTGCGCAGTTTCAGGCGGACCAGGCTCACGTGTGGCATGCCGCTCAGGCACCGTGGCACGTCGAGCAACCGGCGCCGTTGCTGGCCCCGCAGATTGCGCCGCCCTACGCGAGGCAGGCGGGCAGTGCCTGGTTTGACTTGAGCGGCTATGGGGTGATGCTGTTGCAGGCGGCAGGGGTTAAGCGTGAGCAGATCGACGTCAGTGAGGTGTGCACTTATTGCAGCGCCCCCACCTTCGCCAGCTACCGCCGCCGAACGCATCACCCGCAAGAGGCAAAGACGTTGATCTATTCGTGGATCGCTCGTAGCCCCTGGAGCACACGCGGCCCTTGAACACTCACCGGCTGATCTTCAACCCCTTACGCCCCGCGTGCCGTTCCAGCGCCAACTCGATCAACCGGCTCACCAAGTCGCTGTAACTCATCCCCGCCGCCTGCCACAGCTTGGGGTACATGCTGATGCGGGTGAAGCCGGGCAGTGAGTTGATTTCGTTGATCAGCACTTCACCTGCGCCGGTGAGAAACACGTCGACCCGCGCCAACCCGGCGCAGCCCAATACCTCAAACGCGTCGATGGCCAGGTGGCGAATGCGCTCGCTGGCTTCAGGGCTGATATCGGCCGGCACCACCACTTGGGCGGCCTGGCCGTCGATGTATTTGCTGTCGTAGGAATAAAACCCGTTGCTCACCACGATCTCGCCGCAGCCGCTGGCGATCGGGTTGTCATTGCCCAGCACGGCGCATTCGATTTCGCGGCCCTGGACGGCGGACTCCACCAGCACTTTTTCATCGAAACCCAAGGCCAGTTCGACGGCGGCGTGGTACTGCGCTTCGTTGCCGACTTTACTCACACCGACCGAAGAACCCTGGTTGGCGGGTTTGACGAACATCGGCAAACCGAGCGTGCTCACGGCCGTATCAAAGGACGTGCGCGCCGCGTTGCGACGGGTCAGGGTAATGAACGGGGTGACGGCAATGCCGGCATCACGCAGCAGGCGTTTGCTGATGTCCTTGTCCATGCACACCGCCGAGCCGAGTACGTCGGAGCCCACAAACGGCAGGTCGGCCATGCGCAACAGGCCTTGCAGGCAGCCGTCTTCGCCAAGGGTGCCGTGGACGATCGGGAAGATCACGTCGATGTGTTCCAGCAACCCCTGACCGGACGTTTCCACCACTTGCTGACTGGCCTTGCCGGGCACCACCGCCAGTTCACGATTGGATTGGTTCAGGGCGATCAAGGCCGGGTTTTCCTGGTTGATCAGGAAGTTTGAGGTGTCGTTGAGGTGCCAGTGGCCGGCCTTGTCGATGCCGATCAGGATGGGTTCGAAACGCGAGCGGTCCAGCGCATCGACGATATTGCGCGCCGATTGCAGCGAGACCTCGTGCTCGGCCGAACGGCCACCAAAAATAATACCTACCCGCACCTTGCTCATGACTCGGCCTCACTGTTGAAAGTAAGGCTTCTTACCATGAGCCGTCAGCGATTCGCTACCAGATGTGCGCCAAACAGCACATAGCAACCACCGGCAAACCGGTCGAGCCACTTGCGCGAACGGCCATAGGCGTTGGCCATTCGCTCACTGGAAAACACCAGGGCCACGCTGGTGTACCAGCTGAATGACAACGTGGCCATGGTGATTACCGCCAGGGCCAACAACGTGGGTGATGGTGAGGGAGGCATGGTCGAGGCGAAGGCCGTGGTGACAAACAACGCGGCCTTGGGGTTGGACAAGTTGCCCAGCAAGCCGAAGCGCCAGGCGGAAAACAGCGAGCGCCGGGGTTCGGCAGGCAATAGCGTCTGGCTCATCGAGGGCGCCGAACGCTTGAACAGTTTCAGCCCCAGATAGATCAGGTAACAGCCGCCGATAAGCTTGAACGCCAGATAGAGCATGGGCGCGGCGGTGAACAGCGATTTGATGCCCAAACCGCCCGCCAGCCCCCATATCACCGTGCCCGTCGCCACCCCGGCCGAGGCCACCACGCCATGCCGACGCGAGCAACTTGCCGCCAGTTGGGCGGTGTTGAAAAAGTTCGGCCCCGGCGTCACCACCGCGACTGTCCACAGCAGCCCCAGCGCCAGTAACGGCGTGGCATACGGTAAGTCGAGCAGTTGCATTGGACGATCCCTCTTCCCATGGAGTTAAGCCGGCTCGGCCGCCGGCTCCGGTGTGTGCACCAACAGGTCGCCGGGCTGACAGTCCAGGTAGGTGCAGATCGCATCCAGCGTACCCAGCCGTATCCCCTTGACCTTGCCTTGTTTGAGCAACGACAGGTTCTGTTCGGTAATCCCGATAGCGGCGGCCAGGTCTTTGGATTTGACCTTGCGCCGGGCAAGCATAACGTCCAGTTCAATCACAATGGGCATGTCGATCTCAAACAAAAGTGCGGTTTTCAGAATCCACTTCACTGGCCTGCCACAGGATACGCGCGATTACCGCGATACAGGCAGCCAGAAACAAGGCGACGAAGCTCGGCGCGGTGACACTCAGCGTGATAAACCGCTGACCGACCGGCTCATTCATCGTGACCCAGACACTGAGCAACGGCTCGCATAAAAAGTCCAGCAGCACCCACACCGCTACCGCCCGCCCCACCTTGCCCAAGTGCTGCGCCGCCGCACGGGAGAAATACTCGCCACGGGCGTAGTTCTGGAACAATAGACGAAGATGGTTCAGGCCCCCACCAAGGGCCAGCAGCGGGATGCTGGAAAGCACAATAGCGCCCAGAATTTGCCACCAGGGCAGCAGCGCGACTTGCACGGCGCGCGCCTGGATCAGACGGTCACTCAAGGCAAAGCCAAAACCCAGGCCATCGGCAGAAGAACTCAGTACCGGGAACAGCCATACGCAGGTATTGAGCACCAGCATGACGACAATCAGCAGAAGGGTAAGCAGCGACATGCGCTGACTGAGCTGGGCCAGACGTTGGGTATTCATAAGCAACCTCAATGGGTGAAAGAGGACGCAAAAATAATAGATAAATTATCGTAAAACAATCATTTTTTAATGAATTGCAGTGTATTGGCTAAAAAACACACTGCCCCAGCGCTACCGCCAGCACGCACAATCGTTCAAGACCCCGCCAGACAACCCACGCCAGACTGGGTTACCGTGTTTCCACCTCAATTTGTGACAAGCCACCATGGGCCACCCCACCTCCGCACTCGACTGGTTGCACCGCGCCCCGCACGCCAGCGGCCTGGACCGTATCGAGGCGTACTTTGCCGGCTTCGCGTTCGACCCGCATCGCCATGACACCTACGCCATCGGGCGCACGTTGTTTGGCGTGCAAAGTTTTCATTATCGCGGCTGCATGACCCACAGCCTGCCCGGTACGACCATGGTGATTCACCCCGACGAAACCCATGACGGCCGCGCCAGCAGTGTAGAAGGCTTCAAGTACCGCATGATTTATGTGGAGCCGGCGCTGATCCAGCAGATCCTCGGCGGCCGGCCGTTACCGTTTATCCACAACGGACTGTCAACTGACCCAAGGCTGTTCCGCGCCAGCGAAGTGTTGCTGCAAAGCCTGGACTGCCCGATTGACCCGATGCAGGAACAGGACGCGCTGTACGACCTGGCCCAGGCGCTGAGCGCTGCGTCGGGCGTGATCGTCAGTCGTAAATCCTTCGATTACGTGGCCGCCGAGCGTGCCCGGGAATTTATCCACGGCGCCTTGGGCCGCAGCATCACCCTGGATGAAATGGCCGACCACTGCGGCCGTGACCGCTGGGCATTGTCGCGCGATTTTCGCGTGCTGTTCGGCACCAGCCCCTACCGCTACCTGACCATGCGACGGTTGGACTTGGTGCGCAGCCTGCTGGCTCAGGGCCAATCGTTGGTGGATGCAGCACTGACCGCCGGTTTCACCGACCAGAGCCACATGACGCGGCAATTTCGCAGCACCTACGGCATGCCACCGTCGCGATGGGTAAAGATGCTCGGGCGCTGATTAACGGCGCGCAAGTGCGCAGTGAATCAGCGGGCGCAGGAAGGCAAGGCTTACAGCTGGCGCCCGACAACCGGCTCGCCGATGCTCAGGAAATTGCCGCCCGCGATATGGTGCAAGGTGCGCAATGCGTCATGCCCTTCGAAGTGCCAGTGCCCTTCGCTGAACACGCGTTCGTCGGCATACGCCGCGACCACTTCGCCGAGGAATAAATCGTAGGTCTGCTGGGTGTGAGGCTCGGGCAACAGGCGACATTCCAACCACGCCACGCAGCCCTCCAGCAGCGGCGCATCGGTGTGTTCACCGTGGAAGGTTTGCAGGCCGTAGGCGGCGAATTTGTCCGTGTCGGCGCCCGTGGTGTTGCCGACCGTCTGCACCAGATCGGCCTGCGCCACGCAGGGCACCTGAAGTACAAAGGTGCCGGCGCCTTCCAGCAACGACCGGGTCCAGGTGGCTTTGTCGAGCACCACCGCGACTTTCGGCGGTTCAAAATCCAGGGGCATGGCCCAGGCAGCGGCCATGATATTGCGTCGGCCGTCGTGGGCCGCGCTCACCAACACGGTCGGCCCGTGGTTGAGCAAGCGATAGGCCTTGGACAGCGGAACAGGACGACGGTGAGTAGGGCTCATGGAGGGTCGGCTCTTCAAGCAAGAAAAAACCTACGATACCTCAAGCACAAGCCCGACGGTCAGCTCGACAGCTGATTGGCGAACTGCCCGACCGCGCTCACCACCTTTTGCGCGCCATCCTGGATTTCCACAATCACGGTGCCGGCCTCAGACGCCAGCGCCAGACCTTGCTCGGCCTGCAGACGCCCCTCGGTCATCAGCGACACCGCATCGCGAGCCATGTCCTGGTTCTGACGCACCACACCGACAATTTCCTCGGTGGCCTTGCTGGTGCGCGACGCCAATTGGCGAACCTCATCGGCAACCACCGCAAAACCACGGCCCTGCTCACCCGCGCGTGCCGCTTCGATGGCCGCATTGAGCGCCAGCAGGTTGGTCTGTTCGGCAATGCCGCTGATGGTCTTGACGATGGTACCGATCACTTGCGACTGGGCGTTGAGCGCCTCAATGCCATCACCGGCCTGCTGCATGTGCCTGGCCAAATCTCGCATCACATCCACCGCCTGCGTCACCACCGTGGTGCCACGCTGGGCACTGTTGTCGGTTTGCAGCGAGGTGCTGTAGGCAATATTGGCGGCCTCGGCCACGGCCTGTTCCTGGTTGACCTGGTCGGTAATCACCGTGGCGAACTTGACCACTTTGTACAGGCGATCATTGGCATCCAACACCGGGTTATAGGTAGCTTCCAGCCAGACCACACGCCCATGGCTGTCGACGCGTTTGAAACGCGCCGCGACAAACTCACCGGCATTCAAACGTTTCCAGAAGTTCTGGTACTCGGCGCTGTTGTATTCCTCCGGTTCGCAGAACATCCGGTGATGCTTGCCCTGAATCTGCGCCAGGCTGTAACCCATGCCGCCGAGGAACCGGTCATTGGCCGTCAGCACATGCCCACCGAGGTCGAACTCGATGACCGCGGTGGAACGCACCAGCGCGGTGATCAGGTTTTCATGCTCGCGCGAGGCCTCGATGGTGCGGGTGAGGTCGCTTGAGTAAATCGAATAATGCTTGATACGCCCATCCGAGCTGCGCACGGGTTGCAGGATCGAGCGCAACCACGCCTCCTTGCCATTGCCGCGCATCAGCCGCACGGTGCCAGCGAAGTGTTCGCCACGCAGCAGGGCATGCTTGAAACGCAGCTGGAATTCGTCCTGGCGCACGTGTGCCGGCACCAGATCATCAATGTGGCGCCCCAAGATGTTGGTGGCCTGGTACGCCAGTTCCTGCAGGAAGTTGGCATTTGCCCACTCCACCCGGCCTTCGGCATCCAGCGTCAGGCACAGCATTTCACTTTCCAGGCTCTCCTTGACCTGTTGCAAGCTCGACAACTCTTCGCGAAGAGCTGACAGCTCCTGCTTCAAACGGGTGTTGAACATGGGGCACCGATGATCATTTGAGGAGATGAATCTGACCTGCATCGGCGCTGCCGGGATTTTCTGAAGTGCTTTTTAGCCCTTCGCCCACCTGTTTTTCTGGCGCGATTAACCACCATTATTCCGGCAGATGCCCATCACTTGGTATTCAAGGGTATTGAGCTTGCCGCTGGAGTCTTCATAGGTCATGCGCGACGGCACCGGATTGCACGAACGGATCGGTGGGGTGACGTTGACCACGTTGGCGATGTCCAGCGTCATACCATAGCGGTAGGCCTGTACCTCGGGTGCCGGCAGCCCCTTTTTTGCGGCGTAAGCCGCCATGGCTTTCTCATTGCGTTCCATCATCAGGGCAAAGGTGCGATCACCACCGCCTTCGGCCACTGCACTGAACGACAGGATTGCAGTGAATACACCCAGGCCAATTTTATAAAAGTTCATTACGGGTTCCTCGTCTAAGAAGTTCAGTGACAAGCGTAATGAAGCAACCCTGACGCGATGTTCACCAAACCATTACTTATTTGTTAGGTAGCCGTGACTTTCCAGGATTGTAATGTCCACGCAATGAAGTCGTTATCCGCTGTTTGCAACTATCAGCCCGGGCCAGATCAATAAGAACGCCCACTGCCTATAAGAAGCTGAACACTGCCAACACCGAGGAGCGAAACATGAATATTGCTTACTACACCCTTCCCTTTTCATTGCTGGCCGCACTGCCCCTGGCAGCCGTGGCGGTGGAGGACAAGCCTGAAGGTTTTATCGAAGGCAGCAGCGTGAACGTGCTGGCGCGCAATTTTTACTTCAACCGCGACGACCGCAAGGGCCAATCCAGCCCCACCGGCAACGGTTATTCCGAAGCCTGGGCGCAGGGCTTGATCGGCAAGTTCGAATCCGGCTTTACCCAAGGCACCGTGGGGTTTGGCCTGGATGCGTTTGCCATGTACGGCCTGAAACTCGACTCCGGCACCGGCCGCAGCGGCGGCAAGGGTTCGTTCGGCATGCTGCCGGTGGACAGCAATAACCACCCCGAAAGCGGCTACAGCAAATTCGGCGGCGCCGCGAAAGTGCGCGTGCTCGACACGGTCTTCAAAGCCGGTGACGTGTTCCCCGCCACGCCGGTGGTGGCCGCCGGCGACTCACGCCTGTTGCCGCAAAGCTTTCGCGGTGTCACCGCGCAAAACACCAGCCTTGAAGGCCTGAACCTCCAGGGCGGGCGCCTGAGCGACATGAGCCAGCCAAGTGAAAGTGGCATGAACAAAGGCTTTGCGACGTTCTACGCGGGCAAGGTCGATGCCCCCTGGATCGGTTACGTCGGCGGCGACTACACCGTCAATAAACACCTCAGTGTCAGTCTCTACAGCAGCCGCCTGAAAGACGCCTGGGATCAGTATTACGTGGGCAGTGCCGCCACTTACCCGCTGACCGACACCGTCTCTTTGTTCGGCGACGTCAACTATTACAAAGCCGTCGACGAGGGTAAAAAGCTGCTGGGCGAATTCGATAACAACATCTGGAGCGCCAGGCTCGGGGTGAGGGCCGGCGCCCACAGCGTGGCCGTGTCGCACCAGCGCAACAACGGCGACGACGACTTCGATTACCTGCGCCAATCGGACTCGATCTTCCTCAACAACTCGATCCAGTACAGCGACTTCAACTCGCCCAAGGAGCGCTCGTGGATGCTGCGCTACGACCTCGACATGCAGGCGTTCGGCATTCCCGGCCTGTCGTTCATGACCCGCTACGGCAAAGGCACCGGCGCCGATTACAGCCATGCCAACGCGGTGTACATGCGCCGCGATGCGGCGGGCAATCCGCTGACGGATCAGCGTCGCTGGGAGCGGGACGTCGAGGCCAGGTACGTGGTGCAAAGTGGCAGCCTGAAGGATTTGTCATTGCGGTTACGCCAGGCCACCGTGCGCTCCAGCGCTTTCGAATCAGATCTGGAGGAAGTGCGCTTGATTGCCGAATACCCGCTAGTAGCACTTTGACCTGCGTTTACATTCGTTCGCCATTAACTAACATCTGCTCACAAATAGATAACTATCAAAACTGTAACATTGCGTTCAGCTTCTCGTTAAGTTGAACTTCCTATACTCGCTTCAACTTCGTTGCACCGAGCACATTCATCTCTGAAGCTTTTGTGTAGCTCCTTTGGAAAGAGATGAATTTTTAACGCCCCGCTGGGGCGTTTTTTTTGCCCGCTGGCTGAGTCGCGACCAATGGTCGCAGTTGACCCTGAAGCTACTTCAGACTTCAGAATTTCCCTACTCTCAAGACACCTGCCTCCATAGGGAAATGGACCTCTTCTCCTTCAGTAAAAGGTAAATTTTCTATGCGTATCCTTGTGGTTGAGGACGAGCAAAAAACCGCTGACTATTTGCAGCAAGGCCTGAGTGAAAGTGGCTATGTGGTCGATTGCGCGTCCAATGGCATCGACGGCCTGCACCTGGCCGGGCAGCACGCCTATGAGTTGGTCATTCTTGACGTCAACCTGCCGGGCAAGGATGGCTGGGAAGTGCTCGAGCAATTGCGCCGCAACGGCACGCAACGGGTGATGATGCTGACCGCGCGTGGCCGGCTGGCCGACAAGATCAAAGGCCTGGACATGGGCGCCGATGATTACCTGGTCAAGCCTTTCGAGTTTCCCGAATTGCTCGCGCGGGTCCGCACCCTGCTGCGCCGCAGTGAGCATATCCCGCAACCGGAAGTCTTCAGCGTGCAGGACCTGGAGCTGGACCCGCGCCGCCATCGCGCGTATCGCGGCTCCCGACGGATCGACCTGACCACCAAAGAGTTCGCCCTGCTGCAGGTGTTGATGCGCCAAACCGGCGAAGTGCTGACCCGCACGCAAATCATTTCGCTGGTGTGGGACATGAATTTCGACTGCGACACCAATGTGGTGGAAGTCTCCATCAGCCGCCTGCGGGCCAAGGTCGATGACCAGAGCGAGGTCAAGCTGATCCACACCATTCGCGGCGTGGGTTATGTGCTGGAGGCGCGCGGATGAAAACCGGCAGTTTGTCGATGCGCCTGGGGCTGACGGTCAGTGTAATGGGCGCGGGCCTGGTGCTGTTGCTGGCAACCCTGGCGTACCTGGCCCTGACCCACGAACTGGAAAAGCTGGCGCGCAAGGGCCTGGAAAGCAAGATGGAACAGATCCAGCACAGCGTGGCCCAGGGCATGGACCTGAACACCATTCGCGCCCGCCCGCATTCACTGATGGACCTGGTGATCGGCCATGACAACTTCTACCTGACCATCGTCGGCACCGCCCCCGACGAAAGCGTGCTGCTGAGCACCGGGGCCAAGCCTCAGACGCCTTTGCTCACTGACTTCACCCCACGGGAAACCCTCGGTTACCTCAACTGGACCGACAGTTATGGCAACCAGGTGCTCAGTGCCTCCAGCCTGATGCGCCTGGCCAGCGGCGAACGTGTACGCGTGCTGCTGTCCCTGGACCGCACCGACGATCAAGCGCTGCTCAGTGCCTATCTGCGCGCCACGGTGATCGCCTTGCCCATGCTGCTGCTGCTGATCGGCATGGGTGCCTGGTGGCTGGTGCAGCGCGGCCTGGCGCCGTTGAAACAGTTCAGCCATGTGGCGGCCAAAGTCACCACTCAGGACCTCACCCATCGCCTTTCCGTCGATAACCTGCCCCAAGAGCTGGGCGAGTTGGCGCAAGGCTTTAATGTGATGCTCAATCGCCTGGACGCTGGGGTGCAGCAACTGTCGCAATTCTCCGATGACCTTGCCCACGAATTGCGCGCGCCCCTGACCAACCTGATGGGCAAAGCCCAGTTGACGCTGTCGCGCCAGCGCCCGCCTGACGAATACAAAGCCGTGCTCGAATCCAACACCGAAGAGCTGGAGCGCCTGGCGCGTATCGTCTCCGACATGCTGTTTCTGGCCCAGGTCAGCCACCCGGCGGCACGCGCTTCGTTCGCGGCGGTGTCGCTGGCGGCTGAAACGGAGCGGGTGATGGACTTGTTCGCCCTCAGTGCCGAAGACAAACAACTGACCCTGACCCTCAGCGGCGATGCTCAGGTGCACGGCGATCGCCTGATGATCCAGCGCGCCCTGTCGAACCTGCTGTCCAATGCCATCCGCCACAGCCCGGCGGGCTCGCATATTTCGCTGCTGGTGGAAGCCTACGGGAGCACGGCGTCGGTGTCGGTCAGCAACCCTGGCCCCGGCATCGAAGCGCGCCACCTGCCGCACCTGTTCGAACGCTTCTACCGTGTCGACAGCAGCCGCGCTCGCACCGAGGGTGGCACCGGCCTGGGCCTGGCCATCGTGCGCTCGATCATGACCCTGCACCAGGGGCAGGCTGAAGTGCGCAGCCTGCCCGGTGGTTTCACCGTGTTTCGCCTGGTGTTTCCTCTTCCTTGCGATGCGCCCACTGATAAAGCGCCGGCAGCACCAGCAAGGTCAGCAACGTAGAAGAAATAATCCCGCCAATCACCACCGTCGCCAACGGGCGCTGCACTTCGGCGCCGGTGCCGGTGGCCAGGGCCATCGGGATAAACCCCAGGGACGCCACCAGCGCGGTCATTAATACCGGGCGCAATCGGGTCAGCGCGCCCTCGTTGACCGCCACCGATAACGCGCGCCCTTCCTCACGCAGGTTGCGGATGAAGGCAATCATCACCAGCCCGTTGAGCACCGCGACACCGGACAAGGCGATAAAGCCCACCCCCGCCGAAATCGACAATGGAATATCGCGCAGCCACAGCGCCATGATCCCACCCGTCAATGCGAAAGGAATCCCGGTAAACACCAACAGGCCGTCCTTGAGGTTGTTGAACATCATGAACAACAGCCCGAACACCAACAGCAACGCCACTGGCACCACGATGCGCAAACGCTCGGACGCTTCCTTCAACTGTTCGAACTGGCCGCCCCAGGTGGTCCAGTAACCGGCGGGGACTTTCACCTGTGTGTTGATGGCTGCCTCGGCCTCTTCGACAAACGAACCGATATCCCGCCCGCGCACGTTGGCGCTGACGATCACCAGGCGCTTGCCGTTCTCGCGGCTGACCTGGTTGGGACCGAGCACCAGGTCCAGGCTGGCGACCTGGGACAAGGCAATAAAGCCCAACTGCCCAGCCGCACTGCCGGCCAGCGCCGGCACCGGAATCAGCAGCCGTGACAGCCCGTCGATATCGGTGCGTAGTGCGTCGGACAAACGCACGACCATGTCAAAGCGGCGATCACCTTCGTACAACGTACCGGCCTGACGCCCGCCCACGGCGACCGCAATGGTGTCCTGCACATCGCCCACATTCAGGCCGAAACGCGCGGCCTTCTCGCGGTCGATATTGATGGTCAGCACCGGCAAGCCGGAGGTCTGCTCGACCTTGACTTCCGAGGCGCCTTCGAGCTTTTGCAGGGTCTCGGCGATTTCCGCGGCGGTCTTGTTGAGCACCGCCATGTCGTCACCAAACACCTTCACTGCCACATCACTGCGCACCCCGGAAATCAGCTCGTTGAAGCGCAGCTGGATCGGTTGCGACAGTTCATACGCACTGCCCGGCACAATCGCACTGGCGCGCTGGATGTCGGCAATCAGCGTCTCGCGGGATTTGTTTGGATCGGGCCACTGTGCCTTCGGTTTAAGCATTACGTAGCTGTCGGAAATATTCGGCGGCATCGGGTCTGAGGCGATTTCTGCGGTGCCGGTGCGCGCAAAAACCCGCTCGATTTCCGGCACCTGGGCCAGCAATGTTTTCTCAAGCTGCTGCTGCATCTGCACCGATTGCGTCAGGCTGGTGCCCGGCACGCGCAGGGCCTGTTGGGCGAAGTCGCCTTCGCTGAGGCTGGGAATGAATTCACTGCCCATGCGGCTGGCCAGCGCCCCAGAGGCGACGATGGTCAACACCGCCAAGCCAAACACCCATGGACGGCGTGCCATTACCCAGTGCAGCACCGGCGCATAGACCCGCCGCGCCGTGCGCATCACCAGGTTTTCTTCTTCCTTGACCTTGCCGGTGACGAACAGCGCAATCGCGGCCGGCACGAACGTCACCGACAGAATCATCGCACCCAGCAGCGCGATCACCACGGTGAAGGCCATCGGGTGGAACATCTTCCCGGCCACACCCGTGAGGGCGAAGATCGGCAGGTAAACCACCATGATGATCAGTTGCCCGAAGATCAGCGCCCGCCGCGCCTCTTTGGCCGCCGCGAACACTTCGTGCAACCGCTCGCTGCGGGTCAACAAACGGCCGTGGCGCTGTTGCGCATGTGCCAGGCGGCGGATGGCGTTCTCGACGATCACCACCGCGCCGTCGACGATAATGCCGAAGTCCAGTGCGCCAAGACTCATCAGGTTGGCGCTGACTTTGTTGGTAAACATCCCGGTAAAGGTGAACAACATCGCCAGGGGAATCACCATTGCGGTGATCAACGCCGCGCGGATGTTGCCCAGGAACAGGAACAACACCGCAACCACCAGCAGCGCACCTTCGAAGAGGTTTTTCTTCACGGTGGCGATGGCTTTTTCCACCAGGTTGGTGCGGTCGTACACGGTCACGGCAACCACGCCTGCCGGTAGCGAACGGTTGATCTCTGCGAGTTTTTTCGCCACCGCCTGGGACACGGTACGGCTGTTTTCACCGATCAACATGAATACCGTGCCCAGCACCACTTCACGGCCGTTTTCGGTGGCCGCGCCGGTGCGCAGCTCACGGCCGATGTCGACCTGCGCCACATTGCGCACGCGGATCGGCGTGCCATCGGAAGTGGTGATCACGATATTGGCGATGTCATCAATCGACGCCACTTGCCCCGGTGCGCGGATCAGCAGTTGCTCGCCGCTGCGCTCGATGTAACCCGCGCCGACGTTGGCGTTATTGCGTTCAAGGGCCGTGACCAAATCACTCAACGTCAGGTTGTAGGCCGCGAGGCGCTTGGGGTCCGGGGCAATCTGATATTCCTTGGCAAAGCCGCCGATGGTGTTGATCTCGGCCACACCCGGCACGTTGCGCAGTTGCGGCTTGATGATCCAGTCCTGGATCACGCGCAGGTCGGTCGGCGTGTAGGGCGTGCCGTCCTCTTTGAGTGCGCCGTCCTCGGCCTCGACGGTCCACAGGAAAATTTCCCCGAGGCCGGTGGAAATCGGCCCCATGGCGGTGTCGATGCCGGTAGGCAATTGTCCACGGGCGACCTGCAGGCGCTCATTGACCAATTGGCGGGCGAAGAACAGGTCGGTACCGTCTTTGAAAATCACCGTCACCTGGGACAAACCGGAGCGCGACAGCGACCGCGTCTGCTGCAGACCCGGCAACCCGGCCATGGCGGTTTCGATGGGAAAGGTAATGCGCTGTTCGGTTTCCAGCGGCGAAAACCCGGCCGCCGCCGAGTTGATCTGCACCTGCACATTGGTGATGTCGGGTACCGCGTCGATGGGCAATTTCTGATAGCTGGCGATGCCGACACCGGCCATCAACAGCATGGCCAGCAGCACGATGATGCGCTGCTCGATGGCAAATTGGATAAGGCGCTCAAACATGGGGAATCACTCGCAGGATCAATGGGCGTGCTCGGCCGAGCCTTTACCCAGTTCGGACTTGAGGATGAAGCTGCCGGCCGTCGCCACCTGTGCCCCGGCGTCGAGGCCCTGGCGCACCTCGACGTAGCCGTTTTCACTCACGCCCAGCTCAAGGTGGCGGGTGATGAAACCGTCCGGCGTGCGCACGAACACCGAGGGTTTGTCCTCGATGGTCTGAATCGCGGTTTGAGGCACGGTGACCTTGGCCTGGTAGGTGTCAGTGGCCAATTGCACGGTGACAAACAGCCCGGGGCGCCAGGCGGCGTCGGGGTTGGGCACGTTCACGCGCACGGTGGCGGTACGCGTCTGCTCGCCGAGCAAGTTGCCGACGTAGGCCACGGTGCCGAGCACGTCGGTGCCCATTTCCGTAGAGCTGACCTTCACCGGTTTACCCACGCGCACCTTGTTCAAGTCTTTGGGAAAGACACCGAAGGTGACCCATACCTGCGACAGGTCCGAGAGGGTAAATGCGTTGCTGGTTTCGCTGACGACCTCGCCGACTCCCAGGTGCTTTTCCACCACCATGCCGGCGAAGGGAGCACGCAGTTCATAGCGATTGCCGCCGACCAGGACGGCGCTGCCACTGAGGGCGGTCATTTTCTGGCGGGCGTTGTTCAGGGCGATCTCAGCTTCCTGCAAGGCCTGGCGCGCCAGCAGGTAATCCTGCTCGGCGGAGATTTGGTCCTGCCACAATTGGCGCTCGCGCTGGAAGGTGGTGCGCGCCAGTTCGACCCGCCGCTCACTGGCTGCCAGCTCACTGCGCTGGTCGGAAATTTGCTGGCTGGCGATCACCGCCAACAGCTCGCCCTTCTTAACCGACTGGCCGAGGTTGACCTGCACCGCCTCCACCACACCGGCCGCGCGCGGGACGATGTGCGAGGTGCGATCCTCATCAAAACGCACTTCTCCCGGCAGTGTCAGCAGGCTGCTGATGGCGCGTGGCTGGGCCTGGGCGAGTTGAATACCGGCGGCCTGGATCTGCTGCTCAGTGAGTTCGAGTGCGCCCTCCTCTTCTTCGGCGTTTGCAAACCCAGACAGCATCAGGCCCAGGGCGACGGCCAGCGCCACACCGTGTTTATGCTTCATAAAAAACTCCAGAAAAAATCAGAACTGGGCGAGGTCGCCGTAAATCCGTTCGATGCGTACCCAGGCGTCGGTGGCCTGGGCAGTCGCCGTGAGGTACTGGGTGCGGGCGGCGATCAAGGTGCGCTGAGCGTCGAGCACGTCGAGGAAGTTGAACTTGCCCATCTCGAAACCCCGGGTGGCGCTGTCCACCGCGCTTTGGGCGGCGGGCAGGATCTGTTGGTTGAAGGCGCGCACTTCGGTATTCGCGGTTTGCCACAGGTCCAGGGCCTGGCGGGTTTCGGTGCGCAGGCGCAACTCAGTGGCGTTGCGCAAGTCACGGGCCTGGTCGGCGCGGCGGCTGGCGGCGAGCACGTTGCCCTGGTTGCGGTTGAACAGCGGGATCGGCATCGACACGCCCACCAGGTTGACCCGCTCGCGCACGCCGGCGTCGTACTGGCTGCCGATCGACACGTCGAGGTCGGGAATCCGCTGGGCTTTTTCCAGGCCTACGCTGGCTTCGTTTTGCTGAATGTGCAGCTCAGCCAGGCGCAGCTGCGTGGTTTGCTCAAGGCGCGCCAGCAACGGTGTGAAGGCCGGTAATGGCGGCGCAGATTGGCTTTGCGTCGCAACCGCCTGGAAGTCCGGCGCGGCGCTGCCGGTAATGGCTGCGAGGCGGCGATAGGCGTCGCTCAGGCCGATCTGCGCACGGTCCATTTCCAGGCGAATCTGCGAGACCTGCACCTGCGCGCGGGTCGCTTCGACCGGTGACGACTTGCCGGCCCTGACACGGCCGTTGGCGACCACCAGGCCGCGCTCGGCCAGGGCCACAGAGCGTTGCGCCAGGTCGAGGCGCTCCTGGGCCCGTAGGGCGCCATAATAGCTGTCGATCACATCGGCGCGCAGGTCGTTGCGACGCTGCTCCAGGGTCAGTGCGGCAGCGTCCTGGGCGCGGGTTGCCAGGTCAATCCGCGCACCGCGCTTGCCGCCCAGCTCCAGGGTCTGGCTGAGTTTGATCGTGGTGGTGCGCGTGTTGCGGCGGGTGTCTTCAGCATCCCAGGAGGCCACCGGGTTGGGCATCAAGCCCGCCTGTTGGCGACCGCCCTGGGCGATGTCGATTTCCCATTGCGCGGCGGCCAGGTCAGGGTTGTTGGCAAACGCGGTTTGCAGGGCTCTATCAAGCGTGAGGGTTTGCGCCTGGACCGCACTGGCGGCCAGCCACAACGCAGTCGCCCCCAACAGTGTTTTAACCGAAATTGCCATAACGAAAGTTCCACGCCCATGAAGTCGCTGAGGTTTCCCAGCGGGGGCAATGTAGCCTTCAGTACTTATCAGGGCGGTGGGCAGAACATTACAAATCCGTTAGCGAGGATCAGGCGTGCAGGTCGTCATGGTCGTCGTGATGAAACCCTTCGCCTTCAACCTGCAAGGTGACGTGGGAAATATCGAATTGTTCGTGCAGCACTTCCGTCACAAGCGCGAGGATCTGCTGCTCGGTGCCGAGCGTCGAGTCCGCCACCAAGTGCGTGCTCAGCACATTCTTGCCGCTGGTCAGGGCCCAGATATGCAGGTCGTGTATGTCCTTGACCCCGGGCACCTTGCGAATGGCCTGCTCGACCTGATCGATATCAACCCCGTCCGGCACACCTTGCAGCAGCACGTTCATGCTTTCCTTGAGCAGCGTCCAGGTGCGCGGCAACACCCAGAAACCAATCGCCGCCGCCACCACCGAGTCGATCCAACCCCAACCGGTGAACAGGATCACCACGGCCGCGATGATCACGCCGATAGAGCCGAGCATGTCGCTCCAGACTTCGAGGTAAGCGCCCTTCACATTGAGGCTTTCGCCGCTGGCGGCACTGAGCAGGCGCATGGAAATCAGGTTGACGATCAGCCCCAGCACCGCAATGACCAGCATGCCGGTGGACTGGATTTCAGCCGGCGCCTGTAGCCGTTGATAGGCCTCATACAGGATGTAAAACGCCACGCCGAACAGCAGCAGCGCATTGAAAGCCGCCGCCAGAATCTCGAAACGCGCATAACCAAAGGTGCGCTTGCGGTCGGCAGGGCGTTTGGCAACCTGGATGGCCACCAGGGAAATCGCCAGGGCCAGGGCGTCGGTCATCATGTGCGCGGCGTCGGACAACAGCGCCAGGCTGCCGGTGATAAACGCGCCGATCACCTCGGCAATCATGAAGCTGCCGGTCAGCCCGAGGGCGATCCATAGAAGACGCTCGTGGCCGGCGCGTACCTGGCCGTGGTTATGTCCTGCGCTCATGAAATGTTCTCAAAGGGTGGGGTCCGTTGATCATAGAGCTATAGGCCAAATCTTCGCGCATGGGTTGCAAATATGTCATCTGCGCGACAGCCCGCCGTTAGATGACACGCACCAAAATCGCACATGAACGCTCTGGCACAGTTCTATCGGGTATGCTTTTCGAGCAGGAAACAAAAAGAAACATATTAGCCAACCTGTTCGATAAGGAGTCCCGTTTTGGAGTTATCGACTGCCGCGTGGATGGTCCACGACACCCGCCTCATATTCTGCGTCCTGCTGGCCATCGCCAGCATTATTGTGTTGATCAGCGCGACCAAGCTGCCGCCGTTCCTGTCAATTTTGATCGGCACATTCATCGCCGGCGTCGGCGCCGGATTGCCGCCTGAGGAAGTCGCCAAAGCGTTCAGCAAAGGCGCCGGGGCGATTCTTGGTGAGGCCGGGATCATCATCGCGCTGGGCTCGATGCTCGGTGCGCTGATGGCGGAATCCGGCGCGGCCGACCGTATCGCCACCACCCTGCTCGGGCTGGGCAAAGGCAAATCATTGCCCTGGGTAATGGCGCTGGTGGCCATGGTGATCGGCTTGCCGCTGTTCTTCGAAGTCGGCCTGGTGATGATGGTGCCGATCATCTTTGTGATGGCCAAACGTTCGAACCAGCCCCTGCTGAAAATCGCCATCCCTGCACTGGCCGGCATGACCACCCTGCACGCCCTGATGCCGCCGCATCCGGGACCGCTGATTGCGGTGAGCGCGTTGCACGCCGACCTCGGCCTGACCATGTTGCTGGGCTTCTGCCTGGCAGTACCGGCGGTGATCCTGGCCGGCCCTCTCTATGGCAACTGGCTGTCCAAGCGCATGCACGTGGATGAACCGGCGGACATCGGCGCGCTGTTCAGCGCACCGCCCAAGGCGCCGCGCCAGCCGAGTTTCGGGGTGTCGCTGCTGATCATTTTGCTGCCGGTGATTTTGATGCTCGGCAGCACCTTGGCCAAGGTCGCCATGTCGCCGGAAAACCCGCTGGCACTGACCTTGAAGTTTCTCGGTGAACCGCTGATCGCGCTCGGCCTGGCGGTGATCGCCGCGGTGGTCTGCCTCGGCTGGGCCGCCGGTATGCCGCGTGCCGACGTTGGCAACACCCTGCGCAAAGCCCTCGCGCCGATCGCCGTGTTGCTGCTGACCATCGGCGCTGGCGGCGGCCTCAAGCAAACCCTGCTGGATGCCGGCGTCAGCCAGACCATCAGCAAGGTCGCCGAAGGCGCGCACATGCCGTATCTGCTGCTGGCCTGGTTGATTGCCGTGGCCCTGCGCCAGGCCACCGGTTCGGCAACGGTCGCCACTACCACAACCGCGGGCATCCTCGCGCCGATGATGGCCGGGCTGGCGGCGACGCAGAGTTCATTGGTGGCATTGGCGATTGGCGCCGGCTCGGTGTTCTTCTGTCACGTCAACGACGCCGGGTTCTGGATGGTGCGTGAGTACTTCGGCTTGCAACTCAAACAGACGATCTGGGTGTGGTCGGTGTTGCAGACGATTGTTTCGGTGGTCGGGCTGGTCGGTACGCTATTGCTCTGGCACTTCCTGACCTGACCCTCAGGTCGCCAAGGTGTGGCGCTTGCCGAACAGCGCCACACTCACCACCCCGACCGCGCCCATCACTACGCAATAGCCCACGCAAATCCACGGGCTCGTCGGCATCAATGCAATCAACAACAGCGGTGTGGTACTCGCCCACAGCGCGTAGGCAATGTTGTAGGTAAAGGAAATCCCGGACACCCGCACCGGCGCCGGAAACAGGCCGACCATCACCGACGGCACTGCGCCCACTACCCCGCAACTCAAGCCCGCCACAGCGTACGCCGCCCCCAGCCACACGCCGCCGCTGATCAGGCTGGCATACAAAACCGCAATGCCCACCGGCAGCAACAGGCTATAGACCAGCACCGTGCGCCAGGCGCCGATGCGGTCCACCAGCAGGCCGGCCAGTACACAACCGATATTCAGAAAAACAATGCCCAGCGCGCTCAAGGCGAAGGTGTGGCTGGGGCTCATGCCGAAGGTTTTTTGCATCATGGTCGGGGTGATGACCACCAGCACCACCACGGCCGAGGTGAGCACGCAGGTGAGGAGCATTGCCGGCAGCAACACCGCGCGATGGTCGCGCAGCACGGTGCGCAGAGGCAGTTCGGCGGCGGCCTGGCGGCGGGCCTGCATTTCGAGGAACACCGGGGTTTCGTTGAGCCAGCGGCGCAACCACACACCAATCACACCGAACACGCCGCCGAGCAGGAACGGGAAGCGCCAGGCGTAATCGAGGATTTCGGCGGCGGTGAAGAGTTGCGCCAGCACGGTCGCGGTGAGTGCGCCGAGCAAGTAACCGAAAGTCAGGCCGGCTTGCAGGAAGCCCAAGGCATATCCACGGTGATGGCGCGGCGCGTGCTCGGCGACGAAGGTCCAGGCGCTGGGCACTTCGCCGCCCACCGCAGCGCCTTGCAGCACGCGCAGCGCCAGCAGGATCAGCGGCGCGAAATAACCGATTTGTGCGTAAGTCGGCATGATCCCGATCAGCAGGCAGGGCAGCGCCATCATCAGGATGCTCAGGCTGAACACGCGTTTGCGCCCCAGGTGGTCGGCAAAGTGCGCCATCAGGATGCCGCCCAGCGGGCGCGCCAGGTAGCCGGTGACAAAGATGCCGAAGCTTTGCAGCAGGCGCAGCCACTCGGGCATTTCGGGTGGGAAAAACAGCTGGCTGAGGGTCAGCGCAAAGAACACGAAAATAATGAAGTCGTAGATTTCCAGGGCGCCGCCGAGGGCGGCCAGGCCCAGGGTTTTGTAGTCGGAGCGGGAAAAACGCTGCGCCTGTGGGGAAAAGGTGGCAGTCATGTGGAGGCTCGGCAGACAAACAAAATGGCGTGCAGGTTATGAGCTGAGCCCAATGATGGCAATCGCGACAGATATATTTGTTTTACTCATGGATCAATGAAGATAACTACATTCCCAAATCAATGGGCGTAGAGGAACATGCCGTAAAACTGCCAAAACCCATAATAAATACAAGAGGAAAGACTCGTGGCCGATGCTATCGAAGAAAGCCGCTATGCCCGATTTGCCCTGCGTTGCTCCAACTTCGCCGAACGCTGGTTTCCTGACTCCTGGGTGTTTGCCGCCCTCGCCGTGATTATCGTCGCCGTGGCGACCCTGGGCATGGGCGCCGCGCCGACCGAGGCCGCCAAAGCCTTCGGTGATGGGTTCTGGAGCCTGATCCCGTTCACCATGCAGATGGCGTTTGTGGTGATCGGCGGTTATGTGGTGGCCAGCTCGCCACCGGCGGTGAAGCTGATTGACCGCCTGGCGCGCATCCCGAAAAACGGCCGCTCGGCTGTGGCGTGGGTGGCGTTGATCTCGATGGTCGCCTCCCTGCTCAACTGGGGCTTGTCCCTGGTGTTCGGCGGCTTGCTGGTGCGCGCGCTCGCCCGCCGCACGGATTTGCGCATGGATTACCGCGCAGCCGGGGCCGCCGCCTACCTGGGCCTGGGCGCGGTGTGGGCGTTGGGGCTGTCGTCGTCGGCCGCGCAACTACAGGCCAACCCCGCCAGCTTGCCGCCGTCGATTCTGTCGATTACCGGGGTGATTCCGTTCACTGAGACGATCTTTCTGTGGCAATCCGGGGTGATGTTGCTGGCGTTGATCGTGGTTTCGCTGATCATCGCCTACGCCACCGCGCCTGGGCCGAACAGCGCCCGTGATGCCAAAGCCTGCGGCGTCGACCCGGCCTTCAACCTGCCCAAGATTCAAGCGCCAAGCCGTCCGGGCGAATGGTTGGAGCACAGCCCGCTGCTGACCATTCTGCTTGCATTGCTGGCGGCAGGTTGGTTATTCCATGAGTTTTCGACCAAGCCGGCGATCAGCGCCATTTCAGGGCTGAACACCTATAACTTCCTGTTCATCATGGTTGGCGCACTGCTGCACTGGCGCCCGCGCAGTTTCCTCGATGCGGTGGCGCGTGCCGTGCCGACCACCACCGGCGTGTTGATCCAGTTTCCGCTGTATGGCTCGATCGCTGCACTGATGACCGTGGTCAAGGGTGGCGACGGCCAGACCCTGGCGCACCATATCTCGACCTTCTTTACCTCCATCGCCTCTCACGACACCTATGCGTTGTTGATGGGCGTGTACTCGGCGGTGCTGGGTTTCTTTATTCCATCGGGGGGCGGCAAGTGGATCATCGAAGCGCCTTACGTGATGCAAGTGGCCAATGAGCTGCAATACCACTTGGGCTGGGCGGTACAGATCTACAACGCTGCCGAGGCGCTGCCGAACTTGATCAACCCGTTCTACATGCTGCCGTTGCTCGGCGTGTTGGGGCTGAAGGCACGAGACCTGATTGGTTTCTCGTTTGTGCAACTGCTGGTGCACACGCCGTTGGTGTTGTTCCTGCTTTGGGCGCTAGGCACCACGCTCAAATACCTGCCTCCCGTGATGCCGTAAACGCTTCTGTCACATTGCCTGCTTAAGCTTCGCCCTCAGGCCCGGCACCGCCTCTGGCCCCTTGATCGACCGTCAATCGATCACGGGGCACAGGGTGCATTGCAGCGCGGCCACGTTACGAAACCCGATAGTCATCATCAGAACCCTTATGCCCTAAGGCCTCGCCTTATAGACTGAAGCGTTTAAGCTTTGCCATATTTGATGCCTTTTCAACGAAACATCCAGCAACAAATAAACCAAAAACAGCCGTGAGATGCCTCGGATGACCGAAGAAACCGAAGACCCGAAAGCCACCCAAAATGCCGCCGATACGCTCCCCGATTCAAGCCGTCGGCGCTTTTTAGGAGGGGTTGCCGTACTGGGCGCCGGGGCGACCCTGAGCGCCTGCGGTGGGCCCGCTGAACCGCCTGGGCCGGTAGTCACCCGCGAACTGTCGCCAGCTGAGCTGGACAAGGCCCTGCACGATAACGTGAAGAATGTGGTGGTCATCTACGGCGAAAACCGCAGTTTCAACAATCTGTTTGCCGACTTCCCCGGTGTGCAAAGCCCACTGTCCGCTCTCAAGCCCGCCGACTATCAGCAGCGCGACCGCGACGGCAGCCTGCTGGAGACGCTGCCGCAGGTATGGGGCGGCGTCACTCAGTTGGGGCCGCAGACGATTGACGGCGTGCTTTACCCCAACGCCACCCAATATCAGGAACACTTGCCCAACGCGCCCTACGCATTGAAGGGGCCGAACGGCGAAGACCTGCCGTTGGGCTTGGTCACCCGCGACCTGTGGCATGTGTTCTATCAGAACCAGATGCAGATCAATGGCGGCAAGAACGACCTGTTTGTCGCCTGGGCCGACTCCGGTGCGCTGACGTTTGGCTATTACCCGCAAACGCGTTACTCGCTGCGCTTGTGGGACGTCGCCAGGGAGTTCGTGTTGTGCGACAACTTCTTCCAGGGTGCCTTTGGTGGTTCGTACCTCAACCACCAATACTTGATCAGTGCTCAAGTGCCGTTTTACCCGGATGCCGCCAACTCGGTGGCTAAATCGCAGATCGCCACGCTGCAGAGCGACGACCCAACCGACACGCGCCTCAAGCCGTTGGACAAGTCACCGGCCAGCGCCATGACCGGCCCGCCGCAGTTCGGGCCCAGCGCACTGACGCCGGACGGCTATGCGGTAAACACCATGGCGCCTCCGTACTGGCCCACCTGGATCCGCGACCCGGAGCGCCCGGACTACGCCAAACCCGACCTGCCCAGCGTGCTGGTGCCGCAGTCTCACGAACACATCGGCGACAAGCTGTCGAAGAAGAACGTCGATTGGGCCTGGTACGGCGGTGCCTGGCAGGCGACGATCGACGAGCACAAGGATTCGGCGGCGATTCCCAAGATCCCCAGCTTTCAGTATCACCACCAGCCGTTCAACTACTTCAAGCAGCAAGGTCCGGAAAATCCGCTGGAGCGCAAGAAACGCCTGCGCGACGGTGGGCTGGGCGATGAGCCGAGCACCAATCACTTCCTCGCGGATGCCCAGGCGGGGACACTGCCGGCGGTGAGCTTCTACAAACCGCAGGGCAACCTCAACATGCACGCCGGTTACGCCGACGTGGCCTCCGGCGACCGCCATATCACCCGCGCCCTGAAAGTGTTGCAGGAGAGCCCGCAGTGGAAAAACATGGTGGTGATTATTACCGTCGATGAGAACGGCGGCTGGTGGGACCACGTTGCACCGCCCAAAGGCGACCGCTGGGGCCCGGGCACGCGTATCCCGGCGTTGGTTATTTCGCCGTTTGCGCGCAAAGGCACAGTCGACCATACGGTGTACGACACCGCGTCGATCCTGCGCTTGATCACCCGCGTGTTCCAGCTGGAAAAACTGGACGGCCTCAAGCTGCGCGACGACGCCATGATTGCGCGCGGCCAGAAGCCCATGGGCGATCTGAGCAACGCCTTGCAGTTCAAGGTGTAGGTTTTCTTATCCAATAGCGACATGCCCAGCGATTTAGCACGCGGTTTTCCTGGTCAACCGCTACTGTGTGCAAGTGGGCTTTCACCCCGCGCAGACGGGCTTTCGCTGACAAGGAAACAACTATGTTTAAACCGACCAGGCTGTCCTTCACCCTGGCCGCACTGCTCGCCAGTGCGGTCGTACAGGCCGACATCGAAGTACCATTGGGCAGCACGCAGCGGGTCACCCAGTTGTTTGCGTTCCCCAATAACTGCAACGTGATCTGCTTTCGGCCATGGACGCTGGAGCAGACCGCCGAGCACTATCTGAACCAAAGCCTGCTGCGCGACGGTTATAGCCGCGCCAAGGTCAGTGTAAAAACCCATGACGGCCAGGTCTCAGCCACGTTCAGCGGCGTGCCCGACCACTATGGCCAGCCACTGACCACGCTGCTCAACACCGCCGACCTGGCCTACCAAGGCGCCAGCAAGCTCAACAGCGACGGCAAGTGGGCTTACAACTGGTACCTGTTCCTGCCGCTGGGCATGGCCCTGGAAAATCGCAAGAGCATCGAACTGCTGCACTTCCCGCCGGACTATTCGCTGACCCAGGCCCAGGATTACCTGGAATCGGCGACCACCGACCGCTGGGCCACGTTGCTCACCGACAATGGCATCCCCGCCACCGAAACACCGGCCTATCAGACCATCATCGATATCGCGCCGATCGCCGCGCCCTCTAATGCGGGCAAGGACCTCGAAAACGTTTACGGCTACTTCGCCGATTACCAGACACGCATGGTCAGGGAGTTGAGCCTGCGCGCCAATGGCTCGTTGCCAATGGTGGCGTTCGGCGCGCCGGTGCGTAATTGGATCAAGCAACAATATGGCCAGACTGTGGGTGTGCTGGGCCTGGCGCAGATCAGCCCGACAGCGGGCAAGACCGTGTCGGTACTGGGCGCCAACCACCCGAGTTACATCTGGTACGCAGCAGATCCGGCAACTTACGACGGTAATGAACAGAAAGCCGATGAGGCCGGCTTGAAGGTGATGGGGCAGGACCTGAGCGCCGCGTGCTGGCAAGCCGGCATGGGGCAGAAACCCGCCAGCGATGCGAATGTACTGCTCAAGGCGTGCATGAATACCTGGCAGGTCACGCGCAAGGAACAGACCTGTGAGTTGTTCTACACCTCGGTGCGCAATCTGCCCCCCGAGCAAGCCAACGCCAAGTGCGCCACACCCGTCATCAAGGCTCAGTTGAAACAACTGAAGGACGCCACTCCAACCCCGGCTGTCCTAGCCCCGGCGCTGTAAGCCGAGCACGCTATAACCGATTTCTACTGTCAGATTTGACAGTAGAAATCGGATCCAACTTCAGCGAATCTTGGGCCGCACCCATCCGCTGCAAGACTGGTAGTCAGCCCCCTTCGCAGGTCGATGCAGCCCAACCCAGGAGAGTTATGAAGACTCAAGCCATGGATCAGGCTAAAACCGCTGTGAGTGACGGCCTTTACCCGTTCAAGACAGTGCTCGTTGAACACGGTTACCCCTCGAACGCCCACTTCCAGGTGGTACAGGACGCAACTGGGCCGGGTGCCAGCATCAAGGCGTGCGTTGCCTTTGACAGCCGCACGCGCATTGCCAGAGTTTCCGGCTACGCCCTGAGCGAACGCCGCTTGCATACCCTGCAACTGTCATCACGCATTCACTTGTATGACCCGTGGTTCAGCGGCCTGCTCTCGCACTCGTGCAACCCGAATGTGTTTTTCGATGCCACGTACCTGGAAGTCTGGACGGTGCAAGCCATCGCTGCAGGCGACCTGCTGACGACGGACTACGCCAATACCGAGGACACGCTGTTCCGGCAGTTCGCTTGCCAATGCGGCGAGCTGAACTGCCGGGGGTGGATCACCGGCAGTGCAGAACCCTTGAACGCCGACGGTCAGGCCTTCATGACCCAGTGGCGGCAGCGCAAACGGCCTTAGACCTCGCCCACTGGCCGCAAGCGATATTGCGGTGGCAGTTGCTCGAAACCACTGATCGTGGTGTTCAGGCTCTTCCAACGACCGTCCTTGATGCCATAGATACAGCCATGGATCGACAGGCTCTGCCCACGGTGCCAGGCGTTTTGCACAATGCTGGTATGACCCACATTGGCCACCTGTTGAATCACGTTCAGCTCGCAAAGGCGGTCGACGCGCTCTTCTTCAGTGGGTAACTGGGCCAACAGCTCGCGGTTTTCGTAGTAGAGGTCACGAATGGTGCGCAGCCAGCCGTCGATCAGGCCGAACTGGCGGTCCTGCATGGACGCACGCACGCCGCCGCAGCCGTAGTGGCCAGTCACGAGGATATGTTTGACCTTGAGCACGTCGACCGCGTACTGGATCACCGACAGGCAATTGAGGTCGGTGTGCAATACCACGTTGGCCACGTTGCGGTGCACAAACAGATCACCGGGCAGCATGCCGACGATTTCGTTGGCCGGTACACGGGCGTCGGAGCAGCCGATCCACAGGTATTCCGGGGTTTGCTGGCGGGCGAGCTTGGCGAAGAATTCGGGATCTTCCTGTTTGATCGCATCCGCCCAGCGTTCGTTGTTATCAAGCAGGTCTTGTAGTTCGTTCATCAGGGAAAGCCTCAGGAATGATGCGCAGCTTTGACAGACGACCGCCCGTCCGGGTCACGCCCGGTTCAAGAATAGACCGGTGTTAATTAGCTTGAATCTTTGGGGAGCCGTGCCTGTCCACACACTATAAGCCCCACAGCATGAGGATTGGCCATGACAGATTCACGACGTCCCTACGGCGCTACACAGCCGGAACCGATTGATGACAATGAAGACCGCATGGGCTCGATACGCGAGCTGAATTTTGACGAGGAAGAGCCGACGGCGGAAATCGGCGACGAACTCCCAGCGGGTGAGCGTGAGCACCTGATGCCCGACGAGCGGGTTCGCGAAGCCGGAATGACCGGCGCTTCAACGCAGGACCACGAACCCACCGATGATGACATGAGCCCGGAAACGCTGATTCATGAGGACGGCGCCCGGGATGCGCGGGAGGAAGGTGAAGACAGCCCGGCGGATTACGATCTGAGCATCGTCGATGAAGACGAGATCGGCGGCGGCAATGGGTTGGATGAAGCCGAGTTGGCTGATCTCGACCCGGTAGACGGCAACCGCTGACACACCACAGGCCTCATTGTGAAATGGGGCCCCTGTGGGTGCTGGCTTGCCTGCGATGGCGGCAGTGAATCCAACACGGCTATCGCGGGCAAGCCCGGCTCTCACATGGGTTAGGTGTTCAATCGACCAAGGTGCAGGCCATCACGACTGCGTCTTCGCGCCCACCCACGGCGGGGTAGTAATCGCGTCGACGGCCGATCTCGTTGAAACCGTAGCGCTCATACAGACGGAACGCGCCGGTGTTGCTGTCACGTACTTCCAGGAAGCATTCCCGGGCGTTGGCGGCATACGCGCGGGACATCAAGTGTTCCAGCAGCGCCAGGCCCAAACCACGGCCCTGGTTTTCCGGCTTGACGGTGATATTCAGCAAATGCGCTTCATCAAGGATGATTTGCACCACACCGTGGCCCACTTGCTGCTCGCCCTCGAACATCAGCCAGATCTGGTATTTGCCCAGCCCGTCGAGAAAAATCCCGCGAGTCCAGGGATGGCTGAACGCCGCGTATTCGATTTTCAGCACCGCGTCGAGGTCGGCCTCGGTCATCGGGCGGAAGGATAAAGCCTCACTCATCGGTTGTTTTCCAGCGCGCCATCAGCCGGCGCATGGCTTGCCAGACATCAGCCTTACGCTGTGGCTCTTCCATTAATAATTCCAGGCCCGGCAGGGCCCATACCGAGCCCAGACCTTCGACCTGCAGTTCGCGGTACCAGGCTTCGGCATTCGCTTCGCCGGCAAAACGCACAGCGGGCAGGCCGATCAACCACAGGCACACGCAGGGTTCGTCTTCCAGGCGCGCCGATACAAAACCTTGCACAAAATCCCGCGCGGCTTCCGGGCCCTGGTCCATGGTGCCGCGCACCAACAATGGCCAGCGCACCGGGTCGCCGACGATTTGCGGGCTGTCAGGCAGGCCGGCGGCGCGCAGCATGTCTTTTAGCAGCATGTAGGCCGGGTCGCGGGTCTGGAAGCGTTCGCCGGTGGGCAATTCCACCAACAGCAGGCAACGCCCCGCCCGCAGCAATTGCAGGGCAAAGCGTGGCGGCGGCACCACCGGGGCCTTGACCACCGGCGTGGCCTCTTCGGCCACCACGGGTTTGGCGACCGGTGACGGGCGCGGTACTTCGACCTTCGCCCGTTCGACCACAGGACGCGCCTCGGGTACCGGCTTGGCCACCGCCACCGGCGCGGCCGCCTCCTCGCCTGAAACCTCGAACGCCTCATAGGGCTCAGGCGCCTGCAGCAGCTCGGGCCGCGATGGGGCGGCAAACGGCAGTTCGGTGCGGGGCAGCCAGTTGACCACCTGCATGGCGGTCAAGTAAGCGCGACGTCGGGACTCGATAAGCACAGCTCGGCCACTTGTGGATAAGTAAAGAGCGGGGATTCTACCGCTGTTCGCTAACAATCGCCCACTGCGCACTGACCGGCTGTGGATAAATCCCGCGCCTGATGCAGTACAATCGCGACTTTTAATCGCCAACCAGCCGGCCATTCCCATGATCGAACCCAAGCGCGTCCTGCGCGCCCTCGCCGAACACTGGGCCTTACTTGAGCCACTGTGCGAACACTTTGACCAAGGCACCTTGAGCCTTGGCGAGCTGCGCGCACAACTGGCCGCCCAACAACTGGACAGCACGCCCCAGGACATCACCAGCCTGCTGGACGTGTGGATTCGCCTGGATATCCTGGTGCCTGTGGCCAAGAGCCCGAACCGTTTCGAGCTCAATGCACAGATCCACGACTTCCTGGCTTATCTTCGCAAGGAGCACCGGCTTGGCCTGTGCCTGGAAATCGAAGCCTACCTGCGCCACCTCGAGCGCCTGGCCGGCTACATCCAGGACGCCTTCGACATCCGCGACGGCCACGACCTGGCCCGTCAACTGCGCCTGCTGGATATGCGCGTACGCGATGTGCTGAAAAAACTCGCCAACGACGAACAGGCCCTCGCTGCCGTGGCCGACCGCGCCAAGACCAGCGACCGCCAGATCCCGTTGCGCCAGCGTTATGCCGAGGTCTTGGCAACCTGGGACGAATATGTCGAACCAATGATCCAACTGGTGAACGCCGACGGCGCCTTCGAGCAAGGCGTGCGCAAGGTCGAAAACGTGCTGTTGCGCATGCTGACCGAGCAACAGCGCCTTGGCCACCTGGTGGACGATGACATGCTGCTGCGCACCCACGCGCGCATCCTCGAAATGCAGACCAGCGCCCAGCTGACCTTGCGTCATGCCCGCGAACTGCTGCTGCCGCTGCGTGAAGAAGCACGTCGGCACAACGCCGTGACCCGTGGCGCGGCGTTGGCGCTGTCGGCCATCCGCCGTAAAGGCCTGGACGCGGTGCCACAGGCAGCGATGCCGATGTTCACTCGGCCGCAAAGCACCTTCCTTGGCAGCGCCAGTCAGGTCGAAGCGTATGTGTATGCCCTGGCGAATTTCGAGCCTAAACCAGCGCGGTTCCCCAAGGCGCACAAATCCCACAAGGGCGAAGCCCAGCGTGCACCGCGCACGGTCAAGGAAATGCTCGAACGCTGCGAAGACGCGCTGCCGATGCCGGACCTGATGACCTGGCTGCTGGAGCAGGAGCCGGACGGGGCCACCGACGAATTGCTGTACTGGTTCTCGCGACTCTCACGCGAGAAACGTTTC
Source organism: Pseudomonas fluorescens (assembly GCF_900215245.1). Taxonomy (GTDB): domain Bacteria; phylum Pseudomonadota; class Gammaproteobacteria; order Pseudomonadales; family Pseudomonadaceae; genus Aquipseudomonas; species Aquipseudomonas fluorescens. The sequence continues at coordinate 3,009,534 of NZ_LT907842.1, read as the reverse complement.
AAGCGCGAACGCCTGGAACGCCGCGATTACCACACACACGAGCACCAGGTCAGCCTGCGCTCATTCGCCCTGCTCCCGGCCACGCCTGACGCCGCCGACACCTCTGCGAGCACCGCTTCTGTAAGGACTTCGCATGCATCTTGATCTCTCCGAACTGTCCCAGCTGGCGCCGATCTTTCGCGAGCTGTTCAAGGGTTACCACGTCAGCCGCCGTGACCCGGAGCTGTACGCACAGCTGTCGAACTTCCAGGACCAGTACCGCACGCTGTTCAAGGCACTGGGCTTCGAACTGGTCTGCGATACGCGCGGTTTCTACTACTTCGTGCCGGACTCCGCCATTGCCAGCGCGCAGGTGAACAAGACCGCCCAGCGCCTGGCGTTGTTTACCTTCATCATCGTCGAGCACCTGGCCGACCAGGGCCGCGACCCGATCGCCGTGCTCGACGGCGGCAGCCTGGGCCGCGATGAGTTGCCATCGTTGCTGGAGAAGTACCGCGACCTGTTTATTCAGGCCGAAGTGCAAACCCAGGAAGAGCTCGAAGAAAAAATCATGCGCCGCATGACCCAGCTGGGTTTCGCCAGCGAGGACAACGGTATCTATCGCTTCCTGCCGCCGATGCACCGCTTCCTCGATGTGTGCCTGTCGGTGCAGCAGGACCGCGACCTCGCCGCCAGCGTGCACAGCGTGTTGCCATTGCCGGCGCCGGTGATCATCGATGAAGACAGCGACGAAAAACTGTTGAAGACCGATGACCCCCTCGACTTGAGTGACTTCTCGGACGAAAGCGAAGAAGACGCCCTGGCACGTGCCATTGCCGAAGAACAGGAGACCGACGCATGAGTAAGGAACGCTACGGCATCCGCCGCTTCGCCCTATTGAACACCGCCGGCTACAGCTTGGGGTTGTTCCCGCTGGAAGAGCCGCTGTCGGTATACGGCGCGAATAACCTGGGTAAATCCGCTTCGATCAACGCCCTGCAGTTTCCGATTCTGGCGCGCATGTCGGACATGAGTTTTGGCAAGTACACCCTGGAGCAATCGCGGCGCTTCTACTTTGCCACTGACACCAGCTACATCCTCGTGGAAGTCTCGCTGCCCCACGGCCCCCACGTAATCGGCGTGGTCGGGCGCGGCCCGGGCGGTGGTTTCGGTCACCAGTTCTTTGCCTACGCCGGCAAGCTTGACCTGGCCCACTACCAGAAAAACGACACGTGCCTGCGCCAGAAAGAGTTGTTCACCAACCTTGAACGCGAAGGCCTGAAAGCCTACGAACTCAAGCCGGATGAACTGCGCCGTTTATTGGTGGGTGGCCACACGTCGGTGCCGCTCGACCTGACCCTGATTCCGCTGCGCTCCACCAGCGAGCAGAGCTTGAAGACCTTCCGCGCGCTGTTTATCAACCTGTTGCACATGCGCGAAATCACCGCGGCCAAGCTCAAGCAGCTGTTCCTGGATGCTTTCGAACACAGCTTGCGTTCCGGCAGTGTCGATTACATCGCCGCGTGCGAAGAAGCCTTCCGCGATGTACGACGCATGGAGCAGGATTACAACTCGCTGGTGGCCGCCGGGCCGTTGGTTGAAGCGCTCGCCAATGGCGTAAAACAGCGCGACATTCTGCGCGGCAAATTGCATCGCCTGTCGCCGCTGCTGGACTCGCTGCTCGGCACGTGGTCGGACTACGCCAGTGCGCGCAAGGAAGAGCTGACGATCCAGGCCGAGCACTACCGCAACGAGCAGGACGCGCTGCAAAACGATCAGCGTGGCGGCACGCAGGAGCTGATGCGCCTGGAACGGGAAATCAGCGGCATCCAGCGCTGGTTGGGCGAGCTGTCGGTACTCAAGCATCGCTTTGCACTGGTGGATGACGTCAAGGTGCTGGAGCAGCAATTGCTGGCGGCCAAAGATGCCCACGATGAACTCGCTGGCGCCCTGGCGCAGTCGCGGCAGTTCAGCGCCGAGGATCTGGACGAGCGTTTGCGCGACCTGGAAAAACGCCTGAAGTCGGTCAAGCAGCAACTCGATCACGCGGACAACAACAGCTACGCCAAACTGCGTGAAGAATTCTCACAGCAGGACGTCGAGCGTCTGATGCGTCTGTTCAACAGTTCGTTGTTCAGCCTGCCATTGGGCGAACACGGCATCACGCTGGATGAGGACGGCCAGTGGGTCAAATCCCTGGAGCAGATCCTCGACGGCTTCAAAGGCGAGCGTTTCGAAGTGCCGGGGCTGTCTATCGACATTTCCCACATCGAACCACCTGCATTGCAGGCGCTGGCGGATCGCGCGGCGTTGCGTGACCAGAAAGAACGCCTGGAAAAAGAACTCAAGCAGCTCAAGACGCAACAGGCCGTCGCCTCCGACCGGGCGGCGAGCAAGACGCAGACCGAAGCGCTGTACCAGCAAGTGCTGGATGCGCAGAAGGCCTTGGAAGATTTCCGCCGCGCGCAAACCCTGAGCGCCGAGGAAGGCGAGAAACTCGAACACCTGGCGCAGATGGAAGCGGCGCAGGATGAGCTCAAGCGCTCCAGCGATGCGTTTACCGAGCGCGTCCAGCAGCTGTCGGCCAAGCTGCAATTGGTCGGGCGTCAGATCGGCGATATGGAAGCCAAACAGCGCACGCTGGATGACGCGCTGCGCCGCCGTCAGTTACTGCCGGCGGACTTGCCGTTCGGCACGCCGTTCATGGACCCGGTCGACGACTCCATGGATAACTTGCTGCCGTTGCTCAATGACTATCAGGACAGCTGGCAAGGTTTGCTGCGCGCCGACGGCCAGATCGAAGCGCTTTACGCCCAGGTGCGCCTCAAGGGTGTGGCCAAGTTTGACAGCGAAGACGACGTGGAGCGTCGCCTGCAGCTACTCATCAACGCCTATGCGCACCGTACCGATGAAGCCCTGACGCTGGGCAAGGCGCGCCGCGCGGCGGTCACCGATATCGCGCGGACCCTGCGCAATATCCGCAGCGACTACGACAGCCTCGAGCACCAACTGGCGTTGTTCAACCGCGAGATCAACAAGCGCCAGGTCTCCAACCTGCAGAGCTTTCGCATCGTGCTTGCGCCGAACAAGGAAGCCCTCAAGCATATCGACCAGATCATCCACAGTGCCGGTCAATATGAAGAAGGCGAGACCTTGTCGGTGTTCGACCTCAGCCAGAGCGCCGAGCAGGACAACAAGAACGAAGAGGCCAAGGAATACCTCGCGCGCCTGGTGGCAGCCAACCATAACCAGTTGGGCCTCAAGGACCTGTTCGAGCTGGCGTTCGAGATCACCAAGGTGAACGGCCAGCCAGTGATTCACACCGATATCGATGGCGCGGCGTCGAACGGCACGACCATGACCATCAAGGCCCTGACCAACATGTATTTGTTGCTGCACTTGATGGACCGTGACCAGGCCGGCCGTGTGCGCTTGCCGTACTACCTCGATGAAGCGGCAGACATCGATGAGAAGAACCAGGCAGCGCTGCTCGAAACCAGTTTGCAGCTGGGCTTTGTGCCAATCCTGGCCAGTGTGAAACCGCAGGTGTCCGCCCAGGTGGCGATCGACCTGGAAGGTGGCAGCGGACCGAATGGCATCTACATCGATGAGGCGGACTGGAAGTACATCCGTCGTCACGATGCGGTCAACGCAACGGTGAATGTGCTGGCGGATGAGCCGGAGCTGGATGAGGTTTAATCCACAGCACTGAAATGCAAAAAGGCCGCGATCTTATGGATCGCGGCCTTTTTTTGCGGTGTTTTTTAAGGGCCTCTTCGCGAGCAAGCCCGCCCCCACTTTTGACCGCGTTTATCCTGTAGGAACGCAGTCGAATGTGGGAGCGGTGTTGCTCGCGAAGGCCGCGCCTCGGTTTATTTGCCGAGCGGAATTTTAGGCGCCCAAGTCAGCCATTCATCTTCGAACTTGTCGAACAACGGAAAGGTTTGCTGTGGGCGTGCGGCATTGCCCATGCGCTCGCCGTCTGGCGTTGCGAAGGCGATGCCGCCGGCGACGAGGGTTTCCAGGGATTCGGTGCGAACCGTCGCCCCTTTGAACAAGCCGAAATCGAGTCCAAAACCGCTGGTGTTCCAGAAGCGACTGCCACCACGCACCAGCGGCGCGTATTTGGGCTCGATCAGGATGTGAATCAGCACCCGGTCGGCGGTCTGGCCCAGCTCGTAGCCGGTGACTTTGCCGACAGTGACTTCGCGGTAAGTGACCGGGACGCCCTCTTTCAACGAGCCACGGCGTGCAGCGCTGAGTACCAGGCTCAGGCCTGCCTCTTGGTGAACAGCCTCCGGCGGCTTGTCCAATGCGACGAAGCTTTTTTGCGGCCCCAGGTTTTTCGCGGCGGGCAGCACTTCGATGTATTGGCCGGTCACCAGGGTTTCCAGGTTCGAGGTTTTCATCAGGCCCAGCTCAGGCTTGACCACCCAGAACTGGCTGCCTGCGCGCGCGATCCGATCGGCCACTTGGGTAATACGCGCGCTGAGCAGCACGGATTGCATGTCGGCGCTGAGGTCGACGTGCTCGATCTTGCCCACATCCAGGCCTTTGAAACGCACGGGCGTGCCCGGGCGCAAACCGTCGGCGCGATCGACCTTGATGGTCACGAGGGTGCCATGTTGATTGGCCGCTTCACGATCAGCAAACAGACGGAAACGCGGGATGCGTTTTTTCAGCGGCACATTCGGTTCCGGCGTTTCGAAGGCGATACCACCGGCCATCAGGCTGGCGAGGGATTCACTCTTAACCTGGATGCCGCCGGTGAGGCCGCCGGTCAGCGTGACGCCGCTGGCATTCCAGAAACGCGTCGAGCCGTTGACCAGGTTCTCGTATTCCTTCTCGATGTGGACGCCGATCACCAGTTGTTTGTTCTTGCGCGAGAACTGGTAGCTCTGCACCGAACCCACTTTGACCTGCTTGTAGAGGATCGGGCTACCGACATCCAGGGAGCCGAGGTTGTCCGTGAACAGCACCATGTGCAGGCCTGGGGAACGCAGGTCCAACGGGGGCGCTTTGGCACGCGCGACGAACTCGCGTTGTGGCGCGCTGCCTTTATCGCCGGGGCGAATGGCGATGTAGTTACCTTTGACCAAGGCTTCCAGGCCCGTGATACCCGCCAGGGAGATGGACGGCTTGACCACCCAGAACTGGGTGTCCTGTACCAGGTAATCTTCGGCGAGCGGATCGAGGGTCAGCTCGGCGTTGGCACTGGAGAGGTCCGGGTCAATCTTCAGGGTTTTCAGGCTACCGACCTGGATGCCTTTGTACATGACCGGAGTACGCCCGGCTTGCAGGCCCTCGAAGTCAGTGAGTTTAACCTTGACCTTGATGCCGGCTGCGGCAGCGTCGAAGTCTTCGTAGAGGCGGAAGGGCAAACTCGGGTCGGTGGGTGGGCTGTCCTTGCGATTCTCGGGTGTGGCGAACGCGATACCGCCGGCGACGATGCTGGAGAGGGATTCGCTGCGCACTTTAACGCCGGAGAGGTTCGCGTCGATGCTGATGCCGCTGGCGTTCCAGAAACGTGTGTGTTTGCGCACCAGATTGGCGTAGGTCGGCTCAATGTAGACCTTGATCTCGACAGTGCTCTGGTCTTCGGACAGCAGGTAGCTTTTGACCTGACCGACCTGGATCTGCTTGTAGAACACCGGACTGCCACGGTTGAGCGAACCCAGGCGATCGGCCTTGATGGTCAGGTGGAGGCCGGGCTTGGCGTCTGACAAAGGCGGCTCTTCGGAGAGCGCCTTGAATTTGCGGGTGGGCTCACCGTCGCCAGGGCTGGCGGCAATGTAGTTACCCGAGACCAGGGTTTCCAGGCCCGTGATGCCGGCGAGGCTGACGCTGGGTTTGACCAGCCAGAAACGGGTGTTGGTCTTAAGGTATTGCTCGACATCCTTGTTCATCTCAATGGTGGCGATCACACCGCGATTGCTACCCTCGTCGTCCAGAGCCAGCGTCTTTACCTTGCCCACGGTCATGCCTTTGTAGACCACTTCGGTCTTGTTGACCTGGATGCCCTCGCCGCTTTCAAAGCGGACCTGGATCTCAATGCCTTGCTGGGAATAGGCGCGCCACCCCAACCAGCCGCCAATGATCAGCGCAACCAATGGCAACACCCAGATGGCCGACCAATTGGAAGCTGGGCGGGTTTTAGCTTTTGGCAAATCACTCATGGTCGTCGTCCGACTCCGTGTTGTCCCAAATCAGTCGGGGATCAAAAGTTACTGCGGCAAGCATCGTCAAGATCACCACACTGGCGAATGCTGCAGCGCCAAGATTGGCCTCGACACTGGCAAGTCGCCCAAAGTTAACAACCGCTACCAGGATGGCGATCACGAAGATATCCAGCATGGACCAGCGGCCAATGAATTCGATAAAGCGGTACATAATGATGCGTTGCTGCGCGGACAGCGGTTGGTGGCGCTGCACCGAGAACAGCAACAGGCCAATGCCTACCAGTTTGAATGTCGGTACCAGGATGCTGGCGATAAACACCACGGCAGCGATGGGAAACATACCGTGCTGCACCAACTGAATCACCCCCGCCATGATGGTACTGGGGTCGCCCTGGCCAAGGGAGTTGACGGTCATGATTGGCAACAAATTAGCGGGAATATACAAGATCGCCGCAGTGATCAGTAACGCCCAGGTACGCATGAGGCTGTTGGGGCGACGGGCATGGATCAGTGCACCGCAACGCGTGCAGAGCTGCTCATCGGTGTCGGCCTCTTGCTTGTTCAACTCGTGGCATTCGGTACAAATCAGAATGCCTGCATCAATCGCCCGCATGATCATCCTCTCCTGCCAATGCCTGCCAGATCTGGTGGGGCGACATCACCACCTCAAGCAGAACCTGAACGATTAATAGACTGACGAAGCAGATCAGCCCCAGGCCAATCGTGATAGAAGCCATGTCGGCGAGCTTAACGATCGCGACAAGTACCCCCATCAAGTAGACCTCCAACATTCCCCAATCCTTCAAGTGATGGTAAATGCGATAGAGCAACAGCCCATAACTGCGCCCGATCTTCCAGCGAATGCTAAGTAGCACCGCTAATTGGCAGAGCAACTTGAGCAGGGGAATGCCCATGCTGCACAGGAACACGACAGCCGCCACACCTTGCATACCGGTATCGAACAGGCCGACGACGCCACTCCACACGGTGTCCTCTGACGATTGCCCAAGTAGATTGAGCTGCATGATCGGTAAAAAGTTCGCGGGGATGTACAGCAACAACGCGGCTATTACCAAGGCGAGGCTTCGTTCAACGACGTTGTGGCGATGAGCGTAGAGCTCGTAGCCGCAGCGTGGGCATTGAGCCTTTTCGCCCAGGGCGAGCGTTGGCTTGCGCATCAGCAAGTCACACTCATGGCATGCCACCAGATCATCCAGTGGTAAATCCGACACCTCGGGGGTATCAACCGGATCGGGCATAAATAGGGCTCGGATTCTAAAAAAGGTTAGGTGCCTATTCTAATGGTCTGGTTCAGAAATAACTGTGCAAATTTGTCGGGCAGGATTGAGCGACCTATCGAAAAACACGCGGGGCGATGGTGCAGGTGAGGCAGCGTGCGTACAGGTCAGCACATTGTGGATGCCTATAGCCCTTTGCACTTTTCGACCGCCCAAAACAAAACCCCTGTCTGCGTTAGCAAACAGGGGTTCTGGAATTTAATCTTGACGATGACCTACTCTCACATGGGGAAACCCCACACTACCATCGGCGATGCATCGTTTCACTACTGAGTTCGGGATGGGATCAGGTGGTTCCAATGCTCTATGGTCGTCAAGAAATTCGGGTACTGAGTCGTGACCAGTTGGCCTCGCTTCAGCAAATTGGGTATGTGACAGCTTTCGGTGTTTTGTGAAATTCGAACTTTCGGTTCTATCGTCTTCACACACCGCAATCTGATGCTTCTGCTTGTTTCCAAGTCAGGAGTAGTCAAATTGCTTGGGTGTTATATGGTCAAGCCTCACGGGCAATTAGTATTGGTTAGCTCAACGCCTCACAGCGCTTACACACCCAACCTATCAACGTCGTAGTCTTCGACGGCCCTTCAGGGGACTCAAGGTCCCAGTGAGATCTCATCTTGAGGCTAGTTTCCCGCTTAGATGCTTTCAGCGGTTATCTATTCCGAACATAGCTACCCGGCAATGCCACTGGCGTGACAACCGGAACACCAGAGGTTCGTCCACTCCGGTCCTCTCGTACTAGGAGCAGCCCCTCTCAAATCTCAAACGTCCACGGCAGATAGGGACCGAACTGTCTCACGACGTTCTAAACCCAGCTCGCGTACCACTTTAAATGGCGAACAGCCATACCCTTGGGACCGGCTTCAGCCCCAGGATGTGATGAGCCGACATCGAGGTGCCAAACACCGCCGTCGATATGAACTCTTGGGCGGTATCAGCCTGTTATCCCCGGAGTACCTTTTATCCGTTGAGCGATGGCCCTTCCATACAGAACCACCGGATCACTAAGACCTACTTTCGTACCTGCTCGACGTGTCTGTCTCGCAGTCAAGCGCGCTTTTGCCTTTATACTCTACGACCGATTTCCGACCGGTCTGAGCGCACCTTCGTACTCCTCCGTTACTCTTTAGGAGGAGACCGCCCCAGTCAAACTACCCACCATACACTGTCCTCGATCCGGATAACGGACCTGAGTTAGAACCTCAAAGTTGCCAGGGTGGTATTTCAAGGTTGGCTCCACGCGAACTGGCGTCCACGCTTCAAAGCCTCCCACCTATCCTACACAAGCAAATTCAAAGTCCAGTGCAAAGCTATAGTAAAGGTTCACGGGGTCTTTCCGTCTAGCCGCGGATACACTGCATCTTCACAGCGATTTCAATTTCACTGAGTCTCGGGTGGAGACAGCGCCGCCATCGTTACGCCATTCGTGCAGGTCGGAACTTACCCGACAAGGAATTTCGCTACCTTAGGACCGTTATAGTTACGGCCGCCGTTTACCGGGGCTTCGATCAAGAGCTTCGCGTTAGCTAACCCCATCAATTAACCTTCCGGCACCGGGCAGGCGTCACACCCTATACGTCCACTTTCGTGTTTGCAGAGTGCTGTGTTTTTAATAAACAGTCGCAGCGGCCTGGTATCTTCGACCGGCATGAGCTTACGGAGCAAGTCCTTCACCCTCACCGGCGCACCTTCTCCCGAAGTTACGGTGCCATTTTGCCTAGTTCCTTCACCCGAGTTCTCTCAAGCGCCTTGGTATTCTCTACCCAACCACCTGTGTCGGTTTGGGGTACGGTTCCTGGTTACCTGAAGCTTAGAAGCTTTTCTTGGAAGCATGGCATCAACCACTTCGTCATCTAAAAGATAACTCGTCATCAGCTCTCGGCCTTAGAATCCCGGATTTACCTAAGATTCCAGCCTACCACCTTAAACTTGGACAACCAACGCCAAGCTGGCCTAGCCTTCTCCGTCCCTCCATCGCAATAACCAGAAGTACAGGAATATTAACCTGTTTTCCATCGACTACGCTTTTCAGCCTCGCCTTAGGGACCGACTAACCCTGCGTCGATTAACGTTGCGCAGGAAACCTTGGTCTTTCGGCGTGGGTGTTTTTCACACCCATTGTCGTTACTCATGTCAGCATTCGCACTTCTGATACCTCCAGCAAGCTTCTCAACTCACCTTCACAGGCTTACAGAACGCTCCTCTACCGCATCACTTACGTGATACCCGTAGCTTCGGTGTATGGTTTGAGCCCCGTTACATCTTCCGCGCAGGCCGACTCGACTAGTGAGCTATTACGCTTTCTTTAAAGGGTGGCTGCTTCTAAGCCAACCTCCTAGCTGTCTAAGCCTTCCCACATCGTTTCCCACTTAACCATAACTTTGGGACCTTAGCTGACGGTCTGGGTTGTTTCCCTTTTCACGACGGACGTTAGCACCCGCCGTGTGTCTCCCATGCTCGGCACTTGTAGGTATTCGGAGTTTGCATCGGTTTGGTAAGTCGGGATGACCCCCTAGCCGAAACAGTGCTCTACCCCCTACAGTGATACATGAGGCGCTACCTAAATAGCTTTCGAGGAGAACCAGCTATCTCCGAGCTTGATTAGCCTTTCACTCCGATCCACAGGTCATCCGCTAACTTTTCAACGGTAGTCGGTTCGGTCCTCCAGTTAGTGTTACCCAACCTTCAACCTGCCCATGGATAGATCGCCCGGTTTCGGGTCTATTCCCAGCGACTAGACGCCCTATTAAGACTCGCTTTCGCTACGCCTCCCCTATTCGGTTAAGCTCGCCACTGAAAATAAGTCGCTGACCCATTATACAAAAGGTACGCAGTCACAGAACAAAGTCTGCTCCCACTGCTTGTACGCATACGGTTTCAGGATCTATTTCACTCCCCTCTCCGGGGTTCTTTTCGCCTTTCCCTCACGGTACTAGTTCACTATCGGTCAGTCAGTAGTATTTAGCCTTGGAGGATGGTCCCCCCATATTCAGACAAAGTTTCTCGTGCTCCGTCCTACTCGATTTCATGACTAAGAGATTTTCGCGTACAGGGCTATCACCCACTATGGCCGCACTTTCCAGAGCGTTCCGCTAATCTCAAAGCCACTTAAGGGCTAGTCCCCGTTCGCTCGCCACTACTAAGGGAATCTCGGTTGATTTCTTTTCCTCAGGGTACTTAGATGTTTCAGTTCCCCTGGTTCGCCTCTTACGCCTATGTATTCAGCGTAAGATAACCATCTTATGATGGCTGGGTTCCCCCATTCAGACATCTCCGGATCAAAGTCTGTTTGCCGACTCCCCGAAGCTTTTCGCAGGCTACCACGTCTTTCATCGCCTCTGACTGCCAAGGCATCCACCGTATGCGCTTCTTCACTTGACCATATAACCCCAAGCAATCTGGTTATACTGTGAAGACAACATTCGCCGAAAATTCGATAATACTCAATTACGAGTAACTCACAAATTTTACCTTAGCCTGATCCGTTACCAGTGAAAGTAACGTTCAGTCTATCTTTCTATCACATACCCAAATTTTTAAAGAACGATCTAATCAAAGACTAGAAATCAACATTCACCATCATCACAATGGAATGCTCATTTCTAAGCTTTCGAAACTTCAGAAGCAGTAGTGGTGGAGCCAAACGGGATCGAACCGTTGACCTCCTGCGTGCAAGGCAGGCGCTCTCCCAGCTGAGCTATGGCCCCGTATTTCTACAGGCGTTTCCCACACAAAATTGGTGGGTCTGGGCAGATTCGAACTGCCGACCTCACCCTTATCAGGGGTGCGCTCTAACCAACTGAGCTACAGACCCAATTTCGGGCTGCTTCTTATCGTCTTCTTCAATGAATCAAGCAATTCGTGTGGGAACTTATGGAGCAGCTGATGTCGTCGATTAAGGAGGTGATCCAGCCGCAGGTTCCCCTACGGCTACCTTGTTACGACTTCACCCCAGTCATGAATCACACCGTGGTAACCGTCCTCCCGAAGGTTAGACTAGCTACTTCTGGTGCAACCCACTCCCATGGTGTGACGGGCGGTGTGTACAAGGCCCGGGAACGTATTCACCGCGACATTCTGATTCGCGATTACTAGCGATTCCGACTTCACGCAGTCGAGTTGCAGACTGCGATCCGGACTACGATCGGTTTTGTGGGATTAGCTCCACCTCGCGGCTTGGCAACCCTCTGTACCGACCATTGTAGCACGTGTGTAGCCCAGGCCGTAAGGGCCATGATGACTTGACGTCATCCCCACCTTCCTCCGGTTTGTCACCGGCAGTCTCCTTAGAGTGCCCACCATTACGTGCTGGTAACTAAGGACAAGGGTTGCGCTCGTTACGGGACTTAACCCAACATCTCACGACACGAGCTGACGACAGCCATGCAGCACCTGTCTCAATGTTCCCGAAGGCACCAATCTATCTCTAGAAAGTTCATTGGATGTCAAGGCCTGGTAAGGTTCTTCGCGTTGCTTCGAATTAAACCACATGCTCCACCGCTTGTGCGGGCCCCCGTCAATTCATTTGAGTTTTAACCTTGCGGCCGTACTCCCCAGGCGGTCAACTTAATGCGTTAGCTGCGCCACTAAGAGCTCAAGGCTCCCAACGGCTAGTTGACATCGTTTACGGCGTGGACTACCAGGGTATCTAATCCTGTTTGCTCCCCACGCTTTCGCACCTCAGTGTCAGTATTAGTCCAGGTGGTCGCCTTCGCCACTGGTGTTCCTTCCTATATCTACGCATTTCACCGCTACACAGGAAATTCCACCACCCTCTACCATACTCTAGTCAGTCAGTTTTGAATGCAGTTCCCAGGTTGAGCCCGGGGATTTCACATCCAACTTAACAAACCACCTACGCGCGCTTTACGCCCAGTAATTCCGATTAACGCTTGCACCCTCTGTATTACCGCGGCTGCTGGCACAGAGTTAGCCGGTGCTTATTCTGTCGGTAACGTCAAAACACTAACGTATTAGGTTAATGCCCTTCCTCCCAACTTAAAGTGCTTTACAATCCGAAGACCTTCTTCACACACGCGGCATGGCTGGATCAGGCTTTCGCCCATTGTCCAATATTCCCCACTGCTGCCTCCCGTAGGAGTCTGGACCGTGTCTCAGTTCCAGTGTGACTGATCATCCTCTCAGACCAGTTACGGATCGTCGCCTTGGTGAGCCATTACCTCACCAACTAGCTAATCCGACCTAGGCTCATCTGATAGCGCAAGGCCCGAAGGTCCCCTGCTTTCTCCCGTAGGACGTATGCGGTATTAGCGTCCGTTTCCGAACGTTATCCCCCACTACCAGGCAGATTCCTAGGCTTTACTCACCCGTCCGCCGCTCTCAAGAGAAGCAAGCTTCTCTCTACCGCTCGACTTGCATGTGTTAGGCCTGCCGCCAGCGTTCAATCTGAGCCATGATCAAACTCTTCAGTTCAAACATCTTTGGGTTTTTAAGAAACCCTAAACTTGGCTCAGCAATCGTTGGTTACATCTTTGATTTCTCGCGGAGTAACTTGTGATGCTGATAATCTTGTTGACTATCAGTCTGACTCCACAAGCACCCACACGAATTGCTTGATTCAGTTGTTAAAGAGCGGTTGGTTAAGATCTTTCGTCTCAACCGAGGCGCGCATTCTACAGCAGCCTCATTTGCTGTCAAGTGATTATTTTCAGAAGTTTTCAAGGAATTCCTCAACAACTTCAACCACTTGCGCTTCCGATCTCTCGTTAGCGGGAGGCGAATTCTACAGCGTTACACGCTGCTGTCAACACCTCTTTTTCTCCGCTTTCGACCGAGAGGATCGAAACGTTAATAGAGCCAAACAACACTGCTCTACCAACTCCTTCTGGGCTTCGATGACCTGAAGCAACTCGCTGTCGAATGTCGCATAACTCTTTGTTTACCAAGGAGTTTTCCGTTTCGACTGCGCCGGAAGTGGGGCGAATTATAGACGTCCAGAATCTGCCGTCAACACCTTTTTCATATTTCTGTCATATCGATCAACAAGGCCCACAACGCAAAAGCCGGCCCCAAGGGGCCGGCTCTTAATTACAACACCTTACAAACTAGGAAACGCAAATTGCGATGCTTCATGGCTGGCCCGTTGCGGCCAACGCTGGGTAATCGCCTTGCGACGGGTATAGAAACGCACCCCATCCGGCCCATAGGCATGCAAGTCGCCAAACAACGACCGCTTCCAGCCACCAAAGCTGTGATACGCCACGGGCACCGGCAGTGGCACGTTAACACCGACCATGCCCACTTCAATCTCGTCACAGAACAGGCGTGCCGCCTCGCCGTCACGGGTGAAGATGCAGGTGCCGTTGCCATACTCGTGATCGTTGATCAGTTGCATCGCCGCTTCCAGGCTATCAACTCGAACCACACACAACACCGGCCCAAAGATCTCTTCTTTATAGATGCGCATCTCAGGGGTCACACGGTCAAACAGACTGCCGCCCAGGAAGAAGCCCTCTTCATGCCCGGCAACACTCAGGCCACGACCGTCCACCACCAGCTCGGCACCCGCCGCCACACCGTCTTCTATATAGCCACTGACTTTGTCCCGTGCCTGGCCAGTCACCAACGGTCCCATATCCAGGCCACACGAAGTGCCCGCACCGATCTTCAGGGCCTTGACCTGCGGCACCAGCTTGGCAATCAACGCATCCGCCACCTGGTCACCCACGCAAACGGCAACCGAGATCGCCATACAGCGCTCACCGCAGGAACCATACGCCGCGCCCATCAGGGCGCTCACGGCGTTATCCAGATCCGCATCCGGCATCAGCACTGCGTGGTTCTTCGCCCCACCCAGTGCCTGCACGCGTTTGCCGCGTTTGGTCGCTTCGGAGTAGATGTATTCGGCGATCGGCGTCGACCCTACAAAGCTCAGCGCCTTGACTTCCGGCGCTTCGATCAGCGCATCCACCGCGCCCTTGTCACCGTGCACCACGCTCAGCACGCCTTTGGGCAGACCCGCTTCCTGCAGCAGTTGTGCAATCAGCAGCGTCGAACTTGGATCACGCTCCGATGGTTTCAGGATGAAACAGTTGCCGCACACGATCGCCAGCGGGTACATCCACAAGGGCACCATCGCCGGGAAGTTGAACGGGGTAATACCAGCCACTACGCCCAACGGCTGGAAATCCGACCACGCATCGATGTTCGGCCCCACGTTACGGCTGTATTCGCCCTTGAGAATCTCCGGCGCCGAACAGGCGTACTCCACGTTCTCGATCCCGCGTTTCAATTCGCCCGCAGCGTCTTCCAAGGTCTTGCCATGCTCTTCGCTGATCAACTGCGAGATACGTGCTTCGTTCTGCTCCAGCAATTGCTTGAAACGAAACATCACCTGAGCGCGCTTGGCCGGTGGGGTATTGCGCCAGGCCGGGAAGGCCGCCTTGGCCGAGTCGATTGCACGTTGAATGGTTTCGCGGCTGGCCAACGGCACTTGGTGAATCACCTGGCCGGTGGACGGGTTATACACATCGGCAGTGCGACCGGACTCACTGACCAACTGGCCGTTGATCAAATGCTGGATAAGACTCATGCAGGGCTCCTGAAAAGTTGTTCTATATAGAAGGAGAAATCAGTCGATCTTGTTCAGCACTTCGCCGACCGCATCGAACAGGCGATCCAGGTCCTGCGGCTTGCTGTTGAAGGTTGGCCCGAACTGCAGGGTGTCACCGCCAAAGCGCACGTAGAAACCGGCTTTCCACAAGGCCATACCCGCCTCAAATGGACGCACGATGGCATCACCGTCACGCGGGGCAATCTGGATCGCGCCGGCCAGGCCGTAGTTGCGAATATCGATCACGTTCTTGCTGCCCTTCAAACCGTGCAGCGCATTCTCAAAGTGCGGGGCAACCTCGGCGACGCTCTGCACCAGGTTTTCTTTCTGCAACAGGTCCAATGCCGCCAGGCCAGCGGCGCAAGCCACCGGGTGCGCCGAGTAGGTATAACCGTGGGGGAATTCCACCGCGTATTCCGGCGTCGCCTGGTTCATGAAGGTCTGGTAGATCTCGCTGCTGGCAATCACCGCGCCCATCGGGATCGCGCCGTTGGTGACTTGCTTGGCGATGCACATCAGGTCCGGGGTCACGCCAAAGCTGTCGGCACCGAACATCGAGCCGGTACGGCCGAAACCGGTGATGACTTCATCGAACACCAGCAGGATGTTGTGCTGGTCGCAGATCTCACGCAGACGTTTGAGATAGCCTTGCGGCGGCACCAGCACGCCCGCGGAGCCGGCCATCGGCTCGACAAACACCGCCGCGATATTCGACGCGTCGTGCAACTCGATCAGTTTGAGCAGCTCATCGGCCAAGGCGATACCGCCCTGCTCCGGCATGCCACGGGAGAAGGCATTGCTCGCCAGCAAGGTGTGAGGCAGGTGGTCAACATCCATCAAGCCTTGACCAAACAGCTTACGGTTACCGTTGACGCCGCCCAGGCTGGTACCGGCAATGTTCACACCGTGATAACCACGGGCGCGGCCGATCATTTTGGTCTTGGTCGCCTGGCCCTTCAGGCGCCAGTAAGCACGTACCATCTTCACTGCGGTATCGGCGCACTCGGAACCGGAATCGGTGAAGAACACGTGGTTCAGGTTGCCTGGGGTCAGATCGGTAATCTTTTCCGCCAGTTGGAATGACAACGGATGACCGTATTGGAAGCCTGGGGAGTAATCCAGCGTGCCCAATTGTTTGGATACAGCTGCCTGGATTTCCTTGCGGGTATGCCCGGCGCCGCACGTCCACAGGCCCGACAATGAGTCGTACACCTTGCGCCCCTTGTCATCGGTCAACCAGCTGCCTTCGGCGGCCACGATCAGGCGCGGGTCACGCTGGAAGTTACGGTTGGCGGTGTAGGGCATCCAGTGAGCATCCAACTTCAGTTGGCTGGCCAGGGACGAAGGGGCGTTTTCGGGCATGTTCATCAGCAAAACCTCGCAAGGCAAAAGGCAGCGTCGGGATTGAAAAGCGTTCTTGCAGCTAAATTGCCACGGGGATAAAGTCGGTGAAATCCAACTCTTCTAACCTTCAGTCAGGCCTTCACTAAACTATGAGCAGCCGTCGATCCGACCCTCTGGCCCAAGTCAGCGACTTCGATATACGCCTGTTGCGCATCTTCCGCAGCGTGGTGGAGTGCGGTGGTTTCTCGGCGGCGGAAACCGTACTGGGTATCGGCCGCTCGGCCATCAGCCAGCAAATGAGCGACCTGGAGCAACGCCTCGGATTAAGGCTGTGCCAACGCGGGCGCGCCGGGTTCTCCCTGACCGAAGAAGGCCGCGAGGTGTATCAATCGGCCCTGCAGCTATTAAGCGCCCTGGAAAGTTTTCGCACTGAGGTGAACGGTCTGCACCAGCACTTGCGCGGCGAATTGATCATCGGCCTCACCGACAACCTCGTCACCCTGCCCCATATGCGCATCACACATGCCCTGGCGCAATTGAAGGAACGCGGCCCCGACGTGCAAATCCAGATCCGCATGATCGCCCCCAACGAAGTCGAGCAAGGTGTACTCGACGGTCGCCTGCATGTCGGTGTGGTGCCTCAGGCCAGCGCCTTGTCAGGCCTCGAATACCAACCGCTGTACAGCGAGCGTTCGCTGCTCTACTGCGCGGTCGGCCACCCATTGTTTTATGCCGACGACAAGCAACTGGACGACACCCGTATCGACAGCCAGGACGCCATCGCCCCAACCTTCCGTCTGCCTGCCGAGATCCAGGCCCATTACCAGGCACTCAACTGCACCGCCAGCGCCTCGGACCGCGAAGGCATGGCTTTCCTGATCCTCACCGGTCGCTATATCGGCTACTTGCCCGACCACTACGCCAGCCTTTGGGTGCAACAAGGCCGACTGCGTGCGCTGAAACCGGCTACACGCTTTTATGATTTAAGCCTCGCATCGGTCACGCGCAAGGGGCGGCGCCCTCATTTGGTGCTGGAAAGCTTTCTCGAGAGTTTGGCGGCAACGCGCTAACCCGGGCCTTTTGCTAAAAGCTGAGCAACTGGACAGCTTTTTGCAAGGGAGCCAGGACCTAGAACCGTCCGCCTCGAGTTTGCCCGCCATGCCACCAGAATCCTCCAGCCCCAGCGACCTGATCTACGGCCTCAACGATCGCCCCAAACCGATCCCCGCCCTACTGGCAGCCTTGCAACATGTGCTGGCTGCCTTCGTTGGCATCATCACTCCACCGCTGATCATCGGCTCCACCCTGGGCCTCACCGCTCACCTGCCCTACTTGATCAGCATGGCGTTGATGGTTTCCGGCGTAGGAACGTTCATCCAGGCGCGTAGACCTTTTGGCATCGGTGCCGGGATGATCTGCCTGCAAGGCACCAGCTTTGCGTTTCTCGGCGCGGTGTTGTCGGCGGGGTTCCTGGTCAAGCAACGTGGCGGTAGCCCGGAGGACATCATGGCGATGATCTTCGGCGTGTGCTTCTTCGGCGCGGCCGTACAAATCGTGCTGAGCCGGTTTATCGGGCAACTGCGTCGAGTCATCACGCCATTGGTGACCGGCATCGTCATCACCTTGATCGGTATCAGCCTGATCAAAGTGGGCATCACCGACCTTGGCGGGGGTTTCAATGCCCCCGACTTCGGCGCGCCCACCAACCTGGCGCTGGGTCTGTTCGTGGTGCTGACCATCATCCTGCTGAACCGCTCGAACACCCCGTGGGTGCGCCTCTCGGCGATCATCATCGGCCTGGCCCTCGGCAGCCTCGCGGCGTGGTTCAGTGGCAAACTGGTGCCGCAAGCCTTGCCCGACCTGCCGCTGGTTAGCCTGCCGATACCGTTTCGCTTCGGTTTCAATTTCGACTGGAGCGCCTTCCTGCCCATCGCGCTGATTTATCTGATCAGCAGCATCGAAACCGTCGGCGACCTCACCGCAAATTGTATGATCGCTCGCCAGCCTATCAGCGGCCCGTCTTATATAAGCCGGCTCAAAGGCGGCGTACTCGGCGATGGCGTCAGTTGCATGATCGCGGCCACTTTCAGCGCCTTTCCGAATACGACCTTCGCGCAGAACAACGGCGTGATTCAACTCACCGGCGTGGCCAGCCGTTACGTTGGTTTATACATCGGCGTGGTGCTGTGTTGCCTCGGGCTGTTTCCGCTGATTGGCGCCGTGCTGCAGCAAATTCCCAAGCCGGTATTGGGCGGCGCGACCCTGGTGATGTTCGGCAGCGTGGCCGCCGCCGGTGTGCGCATCCTCGCCCAGGCACCGCTGGACCGGCGCAGCATGCTGATCATTGCCACCTCATTTGGCGTCGGCCTGGGCATTGCCGCACAACCGAACCTGCTGCATTTGATGCCGCCTTTGGTGCAAAACCTGTTCGACTCAGCCATCACCAGCGGGGGCCTGACCGCCATCGTGTTGTGCCTGTTATTGCCCGAAGCCAAAGCGGCGCGCATTGCCGCAAACCACGCCCCGGAAAGCGACACGCTGGAACCGCTTTGACGGTTTTATTGCATCGGGACTTGTCTGAGGCTTGAGGGTGGGTTATCTGTGCACACGTCGTCTCAATCGATCAGCACGGAAACCTCCATGAGCCTCGAAGTTCCTGCCCACAGCAACCACGCCGGTAAACCCGCCAGCCGCATTCGGCAAAAGAATGAACAAGCAATTCTCCAGGCTGCTGAAGACGAGTTCGCGCGCCATGGCTACAAAGGCACCAGCATGAACACCATTGCCTCGAGTGCCGGGCTGCCCAAGGCTAATTTGCACTATTACTTCACCAACAAACTCGGCCTGTACATCGCGGTGCTGAGCAATATCCTTGAATTGTGGGACAGCACGTTCAACGCGCTCACCGCCGAGGACGACCCGGCCGTGGCGCTCACCCGCTACATCCGCACCAAAATGGAATTTTCCCGGCGCCACCCGCAAGCCTCGCGAATTTTCGCCATGGAAATCATCAGTGGCGGCGAATGCCTCACCGAATATTTCAGCCAGGACTACCGCGCCTGGTTCAGTGGCCGGGCGGCAGTGTTCCAGGCCTGGATCGACGCCGGCAAGATGGACCCCATCGACCCCGTGCACCTGATCTTCCTGTTGTGGGGCAGCACCCAGCACTACGCCGACTTCGCCACCCAGATCTGCCGCGTCACCGGGCGTACCAAGCTGACCAAGCAAGACATGGAAGACGCGGGCACCAACCTGATCCACATCATTCTCAAAGGCTGTGGCATCAAGCCGGCCCTATAAACGAAGCGATTTATGCCTTTCACGCTCACAGGCCTTTGCGAATTTCGTGAAGAAATACGCAAAAGCCGCTTTATCACCCTGGCGGCGCCCATTACCAGCCCGCAAGACGCCCAGGCGTTTTTTGAGCTGCACAGTGACCTGAACGCCACGCACAACTGCTGGGCCTGGAAACTGGCCGACCAGTACCGCAGCAATGACGATGGTGAGCCCGGCGGTACTGCCGGTCGACCGATTCTGGCGGCCATCGAAGCCCAGGGGTTTGATCAAGTCGCGGTGCTGGTGATCCGCTGGTACGGCGGCATCCAACTGGGCACCGGCGGCCTGGCCCGCGCCTACGGCGGCGGCGCAAACAAATGCCTGCAGACTGCCGACCGCATCGAGTTGATCAGCCGCGTACCGCTGAGTTGCGCCTGCGGTTTTTCCGAATTGAACCTGGTGAAACTGCGCGTTGCCGAACTGGGCGGGCTGGTGACGGAAGAAACCTTCACCGCCAACGGCGTCGAGTTACAGCTTGCACTGGGCGAAGCACACATCGCTACGCTGCAGACTCAACTCGCCGACCTGAGCCGTGGGCGTATCCTGCTGGAACGCTGAAACTGCCCACATCTACTGTGCACCCGCCTGTGGATAACCTGAGCACATCCGCCTGTAACCCTTCTGTCACAAGGCGTTGCGGGCGCTGTTCACTTTTTGTCCAATGAGACTTCGCGCCATTTAGCCAAGTCTGCGCTAATGTAGTTCGCTCAATTTCCTGAACCGCGACTTCAAAGGAAGCCCTGCATGTCTACGCAAAAAACTGCATTGATCATCGGCGCCTCGCGCGGGCTGGGCCTTGGCCTGGTCAAGCAATTGATCGAGGACGGCTGGGACGTGACCGCCACCGTGCGCGATCCGAACAAGGCCGATGCCCTGAAAGCCGTTGGCCCGGCACAGATCGAGAAACTGGACATGGACGATCAGCAAGCCGTAATCGCCCTGAGCCAGCGCCTCAAGGACCGCACCTTCGACCTGCTGTTCGTCAACGCGGGCGTCAAAGGCCCGGCCAACCAGGAACCTGGCCACGCCACCCTCGCGGAAGTCGGCCAGCTGTTTTTCACTAACGCCGTGGCGCCGATCAACCTGGCCCAGCGGTTTGTCGGGCAGATCCGCAAAGACAGCGGTGTACTGGCCTTCATGAGCTCAGTGCTCGGCAGCGTGACCATTCCCGATGGTTCGGACCTGGCGCTGTACAAGGCCAGCAAGGCCGCACTCAACTCCATGACCAATAGCTTTATCACCCAGCTGGGCGACCACACACTCACCGTGCTGTCGCTGCACCCGGGCTGGGTGAAGACCGACATGGGCGGCGAAAACGCACAGATCGATGTCGACACCAGCGTGCGCGGCCTGGTGGATCAGGTGAATGCCTACACAGGCAAGGGCGGCCATCACTTTGTTGACTACAAAGGCGACACCATTGCCTGGTAAGGACCCCGGATCAACAGGTGGGACGAGCAATGCGACGATTCGACTTGCCTCTTCCCACACTGATCGGGTGCGCTTTCCTACACCTAGACCAGATCGCGAACTACACGTAATCTAGCCACCTCGCCTTCACCGGCGACCCTGGATCAGCAGACAGGGCAACACTGAGCTGGCAAACCTGAACCCATCATTCAGAGGAGCCGGCCAATGCCTGCGACCCGTATCTGGTTAAAAAACCCCCTCGCAATTTTCACTGCCAATGGCCTCGACGCCCGTGGTGGCCTGGTGCTGCAAGACGGTGTGATCACCGAAGTGCTGGGCTGGAGCCAAGAGCCCGCAGTACCTTGTGGACACGTGTTCGACGCCCGCGAGCACGTGATTCTTCCCGGCTTGATCAACACCCACCATCACTTCTATCAAACCCTGACACGCGCCTGGGCGCCGGTCGTCAATCAGCCGTTGTTCCCGTGGCTGAAAACCCTGTATCCGGTTTGGGCGCGTTTGACCCCTGAAAAACTCGCCCTGGCCTCCAAAGTCGCGCTCGCGGAACTGCTGCTCTCGGGCTGTACCACGGCAGCCGATCACCACTACCTGTTCCCCGACGGCCTGGAAAATGCCATCGACGTACAGGTCGATAGCGTGCGCGAGCTGGGCATGCGCGCCATGCTTACGCGAGGTTCCATGAGCCTGGGCGAGGCCGATGGCGGCCTGCCGCCGCAACAAACCGTGCAACAAGGCCAAGTTATTCTCGAAGACAGCCAACGCCTGATCCGCGAATACCACCAGCGTGGCGACGGCGCGCAGATTCAGATCGCCCTGGCGCCCTGCTCGCCGTTTTCCGTCACGCCGGAAATCATGGAAGCCAGCGCCGAACTGGCCAACAACCTCGACGTGCGCCTGCACACGCATTTGGCAGAAACCCTCGACGAGGAAGACTTCTGCCTGCAGCGTTTCGGCCTGCGCACCGTGGATTATCTCGACAGCGTCGGCTGGCTCGGCCCACGCACCTGGCTGGCCCATGGGATTCACTTCAACCCGGATGAAATCGCGCGCCTGGGGGCTGCGGGCACGGGCATCTGCCATTGCCCAAGTTCAAATATGCGCCTGGCTTCCGGTATCTGCCCGACCCTGGACCTGCTTGCCGCCGGTGCGCCCATTGGCCTTGGCGTGGACGGTTCCGCCTCCAACGATGCATCCAACATGATCCTCGAAGCCCGCCAGGCCCTGTACATCCAGCGCCTGCGTTACGGCGCGGAAAAGATCACGCCTGAAGGCGTGCTGGGCTGGGCGACCAAGGGCTCGGCGCAACTGCTGGGGCGTACGGACATTGGTGAGTTGGCGGTAGGCAAACAGGCTGACCTGGCGCTATTCAAACTCGACGAACTGCGCTTCTCCGGCAGCCACGATCCGATTTCGGCGCTGCTGTTATGCGGCGCCGACCGTGCGGACAGGGTGATGATCGGCGGCAAATGGCGAGTCATCGACGGCCAGGTCGAAG
Source organism: Pseudomonas fluorescens (assembly GCF_900215245.1). GTDB lineage: Bacteria > Pseudomonadota > Gammaproteobacteria > Pseudomonadales > Pseudomonadaceae > Aquipseudomonas > Aquipseudomonas fluorescens. The sequence goes on along the minus strand of NZ_LT907842.1, from coordinate 2,986,899 downwards.
GCCTGGACCTCAAAGGCTTGATCGCCGACCACACCCAGGCGGCGCGGCAGTTGATCGCCGGAACCTAATCAACATGGGGTTCGTCGACTCTACTTAGTCGGTTACAACCCAAGCAGCGACAGCATGATAAAGGTCGCAAACAACACGAAATGGGTCATCCCTTCGATGGCGTTGGTTTCGCCATCGTTGAGGTTGATCGCGCTGACGACCAGCGTGATCAACACCATCACGGTTTGCACCGGCGTCATTGCCATCTGGAACGGCTGGCCAGTGTAGAGCGCCATGGCCTCCATCACCGGCACCGTCAGAATGACAGTCGACAATGAAGCGCCCAATGCGATGTTCACGACCGACTGCATACGGTTGGCCAAGGCCGCGCGCAATGCCGTCAAAATTTCCGGTGCCGCCGAAATCGCCGCGACCACAATTGCGGTGATGACCGGCGGTGCACCGGTGCCTTCCAGGCCCAGGTCGAGGGTCTTGGACATCACCTCGGCCAGCGCGCCGATCACAATCACCCCGAACACCAGCGTACCGATGGAGAACGCCAGACTTATCGATGGCTCCTGCTGTTCTTCAGGCTGTTTTTTGCGGCGTTTTTCCGGGTAGCTGTAGCTGAAGAAATAACTGTGCGGCCCGACCTGCATGCGCAGAAACAAGGTGTAGAGCACCACCATCGCGCCGATGGTGAAGGCCGAGTAAATTTTCCAGTCCGCTTCTGGGATAAATTCCGGCACCACCATCGACACGCCCATCGCGGTGAGGATCATCACACTGTAAGTGCGCGCCGAATCATCGTTGTAGGACTGCTCGCCATGCTTGATGCCGCCCATCAATGCGGCCAGGCCGAGGATGCCGTTGATATCGAGCATCACCGCCGAGTAAATGGTGTCGCGCACCAGCGTCGGCGACGGCTCGTTGCTCATCATGATCGCCAGGATCACCACTTCCACCAGCACGGCGGCGAGCGTCAGGATCATCGTGCCGTAGGGGTCACCGACTTTTTCCGCGAGTTGTTCGGCATGGTGCGCCACGCGCATCGACGCCATGACGATAAAGCCGATCAGTGCTACGCCGGCCAGCAGCGCCACCGTTTGCCCGTTGTGGAGCATCCAGTGCTCCAGCGGGTAGGCTGCGATGGCGGCAATCAGCGCCAGCAGCATGTATTTTTCTTGCTTGAGGGATGTGAGCATTCCGGGCCTTTTCATACGGCTAATCAGTCATTGATGGGGTACAGACTGCGCCACGCTGCTAACGTTTCGTTACACCTTAGTTCACAAGGCTTATAAGTGAAAAAAACCAATACTCTCCTGCTGGTCAGGTTTTGCCGATTATTTCAGCCATGGCCTGTAGAATGCCGCCATTGCACCTGATGAGAATTTAGACATGTACGATTGGCTCAACGCCCTCCCCAAGGCTGAATTGCACCTGCACCTGGAAGGCTCGCTGGAGCCTGAGTTGCTGTTCGCCCTGGCCGAGCGCAACAAAATTGCGCTGCCGTGGAACGACGTCGATACCCTGCGCAAGGCCTACGCCTTCAACAACCTGCAAGAGTTTCTCGACCTGTATTACAAGGGCGCCGATGTGCTGCGCACCTCCCAGGATTTCTACGACCTGACCTGGGCCTACCTGCTGCGCTGCAAAGAACAGAATGTGATCCACACCGAGCCGTTCTTCGATCCGCAGACCCACACCGACCGTGGCGTGCCGTTTGAAGTGGTGCTGAACGGGATCGCGGCTGCACTCAAAGATGGCGAACAGCAACTGGGCATCACCAGCGGCTTGATCCTCAGTTTCCTGCGCCACTTGAGCGAAGCCGAAGCCGAAAAAACCCTCGATCAAGCGCTGCCGTTCCGTGACGCGTTTGTGGCCGTCGGCCTGGACAGTTCAGAAATGGGTCACCCGCCGAGCAAGTTCCAGCGCGTGTTCGACCGTGCCCGGCATGAAGGCTTCCTCACCGTGGCCCACGCCGGCGAAGAGGGCCCGCCCGAGTACATCTGGGAAGCCCTCGACCTGCTGAAAATCCAGCGGATCGACCATGGCGTGCGCGCCATCGAAGACGAGCGTTTAATGCAACGGATCATCGACGAGCAGATCCCGCTGACCGTGTGCCCGTTGTCCAACACCAAGCTGTGTGTGTTCGATGACATGGCTCAACACAACATTCTCGACATGCTCGAGCGTGGTGTGAAAGTGACAGTGAACTCGGATGACCCGGCGTACTTCGGCGGTTATGTCACCGAGAACTTCCACGCGCTGTACACCTCGCTGGGCATGACCCAGGACCAGGCCAAACGCCTGGCGCAGAACAGCCTGGATGCGCGACTGGTAAAGCCATAAGCAGCACTGATTAAATCAATACAGGCTAAATGTGGGAGCGGGCTTGCTCGCGAATGCGGTGTGTCAGTCACCAGATACATTGACTGACACACCGCATTCGCGAGCAAGCCCGCTCCCACACTGGCCTCACCAGCCTTTAGATTTCAGTTAGCTCTTCCAGCGTCTTGCCCTTCGTCTCCTTCCCGAACACCCACACCACCAGCGCCGCCACCGCAAAGCACAGCGCCCCCAAGGCAAACACCCCGCCCTGCCCGGTTATCGGGAACACCAGCCCGGTCACCAACGGCCCCAGCAATGACCCGACCCGGCCAATTGCCGACGCAAACCCCGAGCCCGTCGCCCGCGCCGAAGTGGGATACAACTCAGGCGTGTAGGTGTACAGCACCGCCCACATGCCAAACAGAAAGAACTGCATCAACAACCCTGACGTAATCAGCAGCCCTACGTTGCCGCCGAATACCGCGCTCTGCCCATACAAGAACGCCATTACCCCGCCGCCCAGCAACGTCACGACACACACCGGTTTGCGCCCCCAGCGTTCCACCAGCCAGGCCGCCATCAGGAACCCGGGAATCCCGCCCAGGGAAATGATCACCGTGTAGTACACCGACTGCGTCACGGCAAAACCCGATTGCTGCAATAACGCACTCAGCCACGACGTCAGCCCGTAGAAGCCGAGCAAGGCAAAAAACCACACGCTCCAGATCATCATCGTGCGCTGGCGATACTGTGCCGACCACAACTGCTCAAAGGCGGAGAAAAAGGTCCCCGGCACGCTCTCCACACGTGGCGAGGCAATTGGCTCCGGCAAGTCCGTGCGGCCGAGGGACTCGCGCACTTTGCGCTCAATGCCCTGCAACACCTTATCCGCCGCCTCATGCCGCCCTGCCTGCTCAAGCCAGCGCGGTGACTCGGGGATAAAAAATCGAATCGCCAACACAAACACCGCCGGCACCGCCAACACCAAAAAGATGTCCCGCCAGCCAATCACCGGCAGCAGGAAATAAGACAACACACCCGCCGCCACAAAACCCAAAGGCCAGAACCCATCCATCAAGGCGATATAGCGCCCGCGCCGTTTGGCGGGGATCAGCTCTGAAAGCATCGACTGCGCGATCGGAAACTCCATGCCCATGCCGATTCCCAGCAGGATGCGGAACAGCGTCAGCGTCTCCACCGTCTGCGCGGTGGAACACAGGTAGCTGGCGACACCCCACAACACGATGCTCCACTGGAACACCGGTTTGCGCCCAAAGCGATCAGCCAGCATGCCGGACAAAGACGCACCGACCACCATGCCGAAAAAGCTCGAACTGGCGAGTAACCCCGCCTGGGCAGTGCTCAGGCCGAACTCGGTTTTGATCGAACCTAACAGGAAGGTCATCATCGCCAGGTCCATGGAGTCGAAGAAAAACGCCAGGGCGATGATGATAAAGATGACGCGGTGGTAACCGCTGATGGGTAACCGTTCCAACCGTTCCGCTGCGCTATAGCCTTGCATACCCATGCCACACCCCTGTATGAAAAATCCCCAAAGCGAGTGTGCGGCATCGTTTTGCCCGGTTATTGCTGGATACGACCTGACTGAAACTCTGAACGACGCTCGCGCCTATGGCGCGGTCAGCCGGTTGATTTGCGCAAGCCCGGTATCCGTCACCAACAACGCGCAGGACTCGTTGATCACGCGGATCCATCCGGACTGTAAAAAAAGCTGCAACAACCCCACCCCCAACGAGCCGCCCAAGTGCGGTTGCTGCTGGCTCCAATCAACACAGTCACAGGCCAGGGGTGATGCCAGTGCCTGGGTGTAAATGCCCAGGCCCGCCAGATGCCGAGCGCCCTTGACGGTGACGTCGGTGCGCTGTTCATGACGGTTGATCCAGCCTGCTTCCAGCATCCGTCGGTACAGCCTTGCCGCCAACTCACCGCCCAGATGGCCATGGCACAACCGCGCATTGCGCAATGATGCCGGGGCGGCCAATGCCTGCGGGATAGCCAGCGGCGAACCACGCGCCGCGCTGGCCATGGTGGTACTGGCCAAGGCGTCGATAGCGGCACTGACATCGGTAGCCGCTACACGGTACAGCCGCTTGCCACGCCGGGTTTCGATCCGCAGCAAACCGCCGCCAGCCAGACGCGCCAAATGCGCATTGGCCGATGCCGCTGACAGCCCGGCGAGTGCGGCCAACTCATCCGAGGTTTTTGCCGAACCGTCCATCAAGGACCAGAGCATCGCGGTGCGCTTGGGGTCAGCGAGCAAGCTGGCGATCTGACTGATGCAAGGTGCTTCTTCCATGTATTCACTCCTTGTTAAATCATTTGTCTGCTGCGGTTGGAACCGAAGTATAAGGGCGCAAACCGCCCGCTCCGCGGCGTCTGACAGCGCGGATTGGGACAGGATTTGAGTGAAATTTCCTGCTGTAGTGAAGGCGATTACGCAGTACGCAATGGCCCTGGCCGTTGCGCGGTCAATACCGCACAACGGGACACGAGCATTTCCCGCAGCAGGTTAATCGGTTTGCTCAGTTGCGCACGGTGGGCGCACAGTAAATTGAGCGGCGTACGCTCGCCACGCAACTCCGGCAGGATCAAGCACAAGCGCCCGGCCAACACGTCGCTGCTCACATCCAGCCAGGATTTGTAGGCAATGCCGACTCCCGCCACCGCCCAGCGGCGTACCACATCGGCGTCGTCACTGAAGCGGTCACCGGTCACGGTCAGGCTGACCTCGCGCTTGCCATCATGAAAACTCCAATGGTCGTGCACGCGACTGCCGAGCATGTACAGCAAGCAATTGTGCTGGGCCAGTTGCTCCAGATGGCGGGGTTCGCCATGCCGGGCGAGGTAGCTGGGCGCAGCGCACAGCACCCGGATATTATCCGGGGCGATGGGCAGCGCGATCAGGCTGGAGTCTTCGGGCTCGCCGTAGCGCAGCGCGATGTCCACTGGCTGGCGGAACAAGTCGGCAATCCGGTCGCCGAGCAGCAGGCGGATGCTCAGTTGCGGGTATTCACGCTGAAACTCATCCAGCCACGGCAACAACTGATTACGCCCGAAGTCCGAAGGTGCCGACAGTTGCAACACGCCGCTGACATGGTCCTGGCCGCTGGCCAATAAGCGTCGCCCTTCGTCCAGCGAACTCAACGCGGCGCGGGCATATTCCAGGAAGCCCTCGCCCTCGGCAGTCAACCGCAGGCTGCGGGTGGAACGTGCCAGCAAACGCGCACCGAGTTGCTGTTCAATACGCTTCAACGCGGCGCTGGCTACCGCAGGCGACAGGTCCATCACCCGTGCCGCCGCCGACAAACTGCCCAGGTCCGCTGCCCGCACAAATAACTGCAAATCATCAAAGCGCAGCATGCATTTCCACCCATTATCAAAATTCTATTGAAACAGACTGCTGTTTTAGCCGCTTTTATCTTCACCGGAAATAGCCAATCATCTGCCCATCCCGTTTATCACGTGCCAGGAGTTGAATATGTCCGCTGCCTTTAACGTCATCGCCACGCTGATCGCCAAGCCCGGCCAACACGCCACCCTCGAACCGCTGTTGCGCGATTTGCTGGAGCCGACCCGCCGCGAGGCCGGTTGCGAGCAGTACGACCTGCATCAAGACCTGCAACACCCCGAGACCTTCTACATGCTCGAACGCTGGAGCGACGACGCCGCGCTGGCCGATCACGACCAGAGCGCGCATATCCAGAACTTCCGCACCAAGGCTGCCGACGTGATCGAACACTTCGAACTCAAGCGCCTGAAGTTTCTCGCCTGATTACCGCCCTTTTCCGGAGCCCCCATGAAAGCCATTGCCTACTACGCCTCATTGCCGATCGACGATCCAAAATCCCTGCAAGACATCGAACTGCCAGAGCCCGTCGCCGGCCCACGCGACTTGCTGGTGGAGGTCAAAGCAATCTCGGTCAACCCGGTGGACACCAAGGTGCGCCAGAACGTCGCCCCGGAAAATGGCGCCGCCAAGGTGCTGGGCTGGGACGTGGCCGGTGTGGTCAAGGCCGTCGGCAGCGAAGTGACGCTGTTCAAAGCCGGTGACAAGGTGTTTTACGCCGGCTCCCTGGTACGCCCGGGCGGCAACAGCGAACTGCACACAGTGGATGAACGCATCGTCGGCCACATGCCCAAAAGCCTGGGTTTCAGCGATGCCGCCGCGCTGCCGCTGACCGCCATCACCGCCTGGGAGCTGTTGTTCGAGCGCCTGCAAGTACGTGAAGGCAAACAGGATGAAGGCCAGAGCCTGCTGGTCGTCGGCGCTGCTGGCGGTGTGGGTTCGATCCTGACCCAACTGGCCAGCCAGCTCACCGCGCTGACAGTCATCGGCACCGCCTCGCGCCCGGAAACCCAGGCATGGGCGAAGGCGCTCGGCGCCGACTTGGTGATCGACCACAGCCAACCGTTGAGCGAGGCACTGAAAAACGCCGGCCACCCACACGTGACCCATGTCGCCAGCCTGACCCAGACCGACCATCACCTGGACCAACTGGTAGAAGCCCTGGAACCGCAGGGCAAGCTGGCATTGATCGACGACCCCAAGGCGCTGGATGTGAGCAAGCTCAAGCGCAAGAGCCTGTCGTTGCACTGGGAGTTCATGTACACGCGCTCGATGTTCGAGACGCCGGACATGATCGAACAACACAACCTGCTCAACCGCGTGGCCGAGTTGATCGACGCCGGCACCCTGAAAACCACGGTGGGCGAGCACTTCGGTGTGATCAATGCGGCGAACCTGCGCCGCGCCCATGCGCTGCTGGAAAGCGGCAAGGCCAAGGGCAAGATTGTGCTGGAAGGGTTCTAAAAACAGTCTGTCAGTGTCGTCCATTATTCATGTGAGTAATGGACGACACCGCTAGTCAGAGAGTTGATCTTTGTCATATTTGTGAGCGCATTCGGGTTTATATTGGCCGCCTTTGCCACGATTCTTTTACGTGAGGAAGTCAGCAATGAAGATCCTGATAAGAGCGTTAGCAAAATCCCCGGGCAACAAATGGCAAGTCAGCCTCGACGGTGATGCTTTCACCTTCCGCAACGAAGCCGAGGCCCGTGCCTTTGCCGACACCCTGCAGGCGCGTATCCGCGCCCCCCACCGCTTTCCCCTCAACCAGCAACGTTCCGCCGCTGGCTGATCCGCACCTCAGACCTGCGCCTGCGCGGCCCTCGCCCGTTGCAGGCGCTGGGTCAACGTTGCAATGGTCACCGCCAACACACCGCACACGCTGATGACAATCGCCATCGGCATGGCCGTGCCGTCGTGCAATACGCCCACCAGCGACGCCGCGCCCGCCGCCACACCAAACTGAATGCAGCCAAGCAGCGCCGATGCACTGCCTGCCCGCGCACCCTGCCCGCTCATGGCGCAGGCTGACGTGTTGGGCAAAATGCAGCCCAGGCTTGCGATACAAATGAACAGGGGCACCAACAACGGCCACAAGGCCTCGGTGCGCAAGGCGGCAATGCCCAACAGGGTCAACGCCGCCACTACATAGACCCATACGGTGCGTGACAGCAAAAACGCCGGGCCACGCTTGGCCAGCAACCGCGCATTCAGTTGTGCAACCAGGATAAAGCCGGCAGCGTTGGAGCCGAACAGCCAACCGTAATGCTCGGCAGGCACACCGTACAGCTTGATGAATACAAACGGTGAGCCGGCGATATAGGCAAACATCCCGGCGATCGAGATGCCGCCGGTCAACGCGTAGCCGAGGTAAACCCGGTCTGACACCAGCGCGGCGTAGCGGCGCAGTGACCCGGACAACGGCTGGCGAGGCTGGTGGGCCGGAAAGGTTTCCGGCAACCCGACGGCCACGGCAATCGCCGCCATCACGCTGAACACCGACAACGCCAGGAAGATCGACTGCCAGCCCCACACCCCAACCATCACCCCACCTGCCAACGGTGCGAGGATCGGCGCCAGGCCAGTAACCAGCATCAGTTGCGAGTAAACCTTGGCTGAGCCCACGGCATCACATTTGTCGCTGACGACCGCCCGCGAAATCACCATCCCCGCGCAGCCGCCAAGGGCTTGTACGAAGCGCGCGCCGATCAGCCACTCCAGCGATGGCGCATAAGCGCAGGCGAAGGACGCCAAGGTAAACAGGGTGACACCGCTGAGCAGCGGCACGCGCCGGCCAAAGCGGTCCGCCAATGGTCCGTAGATGAGTTGGCCGATGGCCAGGCCCGCGAAATACACTGCCAGGGTCAGCTGGATATGTTTTTCGTCGGTCGCGAACGCCGTGGCCATTGCCGGAAAGCCCGGCAGGTAAAAGTCGATCGCCAACGGCGCGAAGGCGCTCAAGGCACCCAGAATCAGAATTATGCGGAGGTTCATCAGACACCCAAGTGAGTCGGCAGCCCGACAGTCTAGCCGCGCTTGGGTGCCCTGAACATTACGATAGCTCGCTAACTATCAAAAAATTCAAGCAAGCCTGGCACTGTAGCCTTCTTCAGTGATCAGGCTGATGACCTGATCGGCAGACAACCGACTACTTTCAACACTCACGGCTTTCGCCGCCAGGTCGACCTTGACACTCGCCGCCGGGTCCTGGCTTTGTACCGCCTGGGTCACCGCCCGGACGCAATGGCCGCAGGTCATTCCTTCAACGCTGAAAACTTGCATGACATGACTCCTTTGATGAGGTTGTGGCCAGTTTTGACCTTGCCATGATGGCAAGGTCAAGCGTTGAAACTTTCGGCCGGGCTGGTATTCAGCCGCTGCCTCGGCCAAGCTTCATTTCTCTTAGATATGAACCACGGAGCATTCGCCATGCGCTGGTCGTTTTTTAGCCTTATCGGCCTGTTGAGCTTGTCTGCCGCTGCGCCCATGGCCTGCGCCGATGAAGACTATGCGGTGCTGATCATTTCCCGCGAACGCCTGGAAGTGCCGACTAACTGCGAGATCGGCCTGTATATCCAGGATCAATTGGCCGGGCGTCTGTTTCAGGAACAGGCCACCTCGTTTAACTTGCCGGCTGGCAATGTGTCGCTGCGCCTGAAGCTGCTGCCCGGCCAATCGCCTGGTTGCCTGCCGGGCATGCTCGCCCCGCCGGCGCAGAACATCACGCTCAAAGCCGGCGACATACGCAAGTTGCGGATCGCGCAGGGCCCGGACGGCATGTACCTGAAACCCGCTGCACTGGAATATTAAAGGCGCTTGACCTTCCCCACAGGTCAAGGTTGATCCTAGGGGCAACTTCTTTTGGAGGACTGCCCCATGAATGGATCCACCACCTTTGACCTGCCCATCAGCGGCATGACCTGCGCCAGCTGTGCCGGCCGCGTCGAACGGGCGCTGGGCAAGGTGCCGGGGGTGCAAAGCGTCAGCGTCAACCTGGCCAATGAACGCGCGCATGTCGAAGTGCTGGGCAAGATGGACCCCGCAGTGTTGATCGCCGCCGTCGACAAGGCCGGTTACACCGCCAGCCTGCCCCAAAGCGAAACCGTCACCGATGCCAATCAAGCCCAACGCCTGCACCGCGAGCGTTGGTCGTTGCTGCTGGCCATTGTGTTGGCGCTGCCGTTGGTACTGCCGATGCTCGTGGAGCCCTTCGGCCTGCATTGGATGCTCCCCGCCTGGGTGCAGTTCGCCCTGGCCACGCCGGTGCAATTCATCTTGGGCGCGCGCTTCTATATCGCCGCCTGGAAAGCCGTACGCGCCGGCGCCGGCAATATGGATTTGCTGGTCGCCATCGGCACCAGCGCCGGTTACGGCCTGAGCCTGTATGAATGGCTTACCGCGCCCGCTGGCACCATGCCGCATCTGTACTTCGAAGCTTCCGCCGTGGTGATCGCTCTGGTGCTGCTTGGTAAGTACCTGGAAAGCCGCGCCAAACGTCAGACCGCCAGCGCCATCCGCGCCCTCGAAGCGTTGCGCCCGGAGCGCGCGATTCGCCTGTTTGAAGGGCGCGAAGAAGACGTCGCCATCAGTGCGTTAAAGCTCGACGACCTGGTGTTGGTGAAGCCCGGCGAACGTTTCCCGGTGGATGGCGACGTCGTGGACGGCCAGAGCCACGCCGACGAAGCCTTGATCAGCGGCGAAGCCCTGCCCGTGCCGAAACAACCGGGCGACCCGGTCACCGGCGGCGCCATCAACGGCGAGGGCCGTTTGCTGGTGCGCACCCGCGCTGTTGGCGGGGAAAGTGTGTTGGCCCAGATCATTCGCCTGGTGGAAGACGCGCAGGCGGCCAAAGCCCCGATCCAGAAACTGGTGGATAAGGTTAGCCAGGTCTTTGTGCCCGCCGTGCTGGTGCTGGCGCTGATCACGTTGCTGGGCTGGTGGCTATACGGGGCGCCACTGGAAACCGCGATCATCAATGCCGTCGCAGTGCTGGTGATTGCCTGCCCATGCGCATTGGGGCTGGCCACACCGACAGCGATCATGGCCGGTACCGGCGTCGCCGCGCGCTACGGGATTCTGATCAAGGACGCCGAAGCCCTTGAGCGTGCCCATGATGTCAGCGCCGTGGTGTTCGACAAGACCGGCACCCTCACTTCAGGTACGCCAAAGATTGCGCATTTGGTGGCGGTGGATGGCAATGAAACCCTGCTGCTGCAACAAGCCGGCGCGCTGCAACGCGGTAGCGAGCACCCATTGGCCAAGGCCGTGCTGGATGCCTGCCGCGAAAAAGCGCTGACCGTCGCGGATGTGAGCGCCAGCCAATCCCTGACCGGGCGCGGCATTGCCGGCACCCTTGAGGGCCGGCAACTGGCGCTGGGCAACCGTCGAATGCTCGAAGAAAACGGCTTGAATGCAGGCAGCCTGGCCGACGCCGCCAAGGCGTGGGAAGCCGAAGGCCGCACGTTATCCTGGTTGATCGAACAAGGCGCGCAGCCCCGCGTGCTGGGGCTGTTCGCCTTTGGCGATACGCTCAAGCCCGGCGCCCTGGAGGCGGTGACACAACTCAAGGCCCGGCACATCAGCAGCCATTTGCTCACCGGCGACAATCGCGGCAGTGCCCGCGTGGTGGCCGATGCCCTGGGTATCGATGATGTACACGCCGAAGTCCTTCCCGCCGACAAGGCCGCCACCGTCGCCGAGCTGAAAAAGACCGGCGTGGTGGCGATGGTCGGCGACGGCATCAATGACGCCCCGGCCCTAGCCGCCGCCGATATCGGTATCGCCATGGGCGGCGGCACCGACGTGGCGATGCACGCGGCCGGAATCACCCTGATGCGCGGCGACCCACGCCTGGTGCCGGCCGCGCTGGAGATCAGCCGCAAGACCTACGCTAAAATCCGCCAGAACCTGTTCTGGGCCTTTGTGTATAACTTGATCGGCATACCGCTGGCTGCGTTCGGGTTGCTCAACCCGGTATTGGCGGGTGCGGCCATGGCCCTGTCCAGCGTCAGTGTGGTGAGCAATGCGTTACTGTTGAAAACCTGGAAGCCTGAGGATTTGGAGGATCAACACCCATGAACATCGGCCAGGCAGCCCGTCAGAGCGGGCTGAGCGCGAAGATGATTCGCTACTACGAATCCATCGGCCTGCTCAAAGCCGCGCACCGCACCGACAGTGGCTATCGGGTGTATGGCGGCGACGACTTGCACACACTTGCGTTTATCAAGCGCTCGCGGGATTTGGGCTTTTCATTGGAAGAGGTCGGCAAACTGCTGACCTTGTGGCAAGACCGACAGCGGGCCAGCGCCGACGTAAAAGCCTTGGCGCGCCAGCACATCGAGGCGCTGAATCAGAAGATTATGGAGCTGGGGCAACTGCGCGATACGTTGCAGGACCTGGTGGAGCATTGCCAGGGCGATCATCGGCCGGATTGTCCGATTCTCAAGGAGTTGGCATCGGGCAGCTGTTGCGCCTGAGCATTTAGCCGGCGCACTGCAAAGCCAAATGTGGGAGCGGACTTGCTCGCGAATGCAGGGTGTCAGTCACTTCATCTTTCACTGATCAACCGCATTCGCGAGCAAGCCCGCTCCCACATTTTTTAGATCTTCATTTGCAGGAAGATCATTGCATCCAGGGCGGCGGCGGTGGTTCGTCGGGCACTTTACTCGCCGGCGCATCATCCGCCGCCCGTATCGCCTGGCGACGCTCTTCATCCAGCCGCGCCGCTTCGATCTCGCGGATCACACCGCCCACGTCCGCCAACTCTTCCGGCTCGTCGAACTCGCCGGTCAAGACGCTGGCCGGGTGCAAGGTGCCGGCTTCATACAACGCCCACATTTCCTTGGCGTACTTGGTCTTCTTCAACTCCGGGGCAAAGCGCCCGAAGTAGGAAGCCATGTTGCCCACATCCCGCTCCAGCATGTTGAACGCGTGGTTGTTGCCAGCGGCATCCACCGCCTGCGGCAGGTCGATGATCACCGGGCCCGTCGGCGTGAGCAGTACGTTGAACTCGGACAGGTCACCGTGCACCAGGCCGGTACACAGCATCAGCACGATCTGGGAAATCAGGAAGGCGTGGTATTCGCGCGCCTGGTCCGGCTCCAGCGTGACGTCGTTCAAGCGCGGTGCCGCATCGCCGTATTCGTCGGCCACCAGTTCCATCAACAGCACGCCTTCGAGGAAGTCGTACGGCTTGGGCACGCGAACGCCCGCACCCGCCAGGCGGAACAATGCCGCGACTTCGGCGTTTTGCCAGGCGTCTTCAGTTTCTTTTTTGCCGAACTTGGAGCCCTTGGCCATGGCCCGGGCCTGTCGGCTGTTGCGGACCTTGCGGCCTTCCTGGTATTCGGACGCCTGACGAAAACTTCGTTTATTCGCCTCCTTGTAAACCTTGGCGCAACGCAATTCGTTGCCGCAGCGCACCACATAAACAGCTGCTTCTTTACCACTCATGAGTGGGCGCAGCACTTCGTCGACCAGACCGTCTTCGATCAGGGGTTCAATGCGTTTAGGAGTCTTCATCAGCTTTTATTGTGGGTCCTTTATTACCAAATACGCGTATGGCACTCGTTATACGGCAATCAGCTCGCCGGTGGGAGAGGCTACCGACCTCTGACCACTGAAGAATGCATGCAATGGGCCAATTTCTTCGGCAATTAGCGTTCGATGATCGCCGTCACGCCCTGACCGCCGGCGGCGCAGATCGAAATCAGCCCACGGCCCTTGCCCGCTGCGTCCAGCAGCTTGGCCAGATTGGCGACAATGCGCCCGCCGGTGGCGGCAAACGGGTGCCCGGCCGCCAATGAACTGCCTTTGACGTTGAGCCGGCTGCGGTCGATGGCGCCCAGCGGCGCATCCAGCCCCAGGCGCGTCTTGCAGTAGTCGGCATCTTCCCAGGCCTTGAGCGTGCACAACACCTGGGCAGCGAACGCTTCGTGAATCTCGTAATAATCAAAGTCCTGCAACGTCAGGCCGTTCCTCGCCAGCAGGCGCAGCACGGCATACACCGGCGCCATCAACAGGCCTTCGGCACCGTTGACGAAATCCACCGCAGCCGCTTCACCATCGCGCAAGTAGGCGAGGATCGGCAAACCGCGCGCCTTGGCCCAGGCTTCACTGCCCAGCAATACCAGGGAGGCACCGTCGGTCAGCGGCGTCGAGTTGCCCGCGGTGAGCGTGCCCTTTTCGCTACGCTCGAACGCCGGTTTGAGACTGGCGAGTTTTTCCAGGGTCAAGTCCGCGCGCACGTTGTTATCACGGGTAAGGCCCAGAAAGGGTGTGAGTAAATCGTTGTGCCAACCTTCGGCGTAGGACGCAGCCATTTTCTGGTGGCTTTCCAGCGCCAGTTGATCTTGCTCGGCGCGGGGGATTTGCCAGGTCTGCGCCATCAGCTCGCAGTGCTGGCCCATCGACAAGCCGGTGCGCGGTTCGCCATTACGCGGCAGTTCCGGTTTGAGGTGATGCGGACGAAGTTGTAACAAGACTTTTAATTTATCCGCCATGGACTTGCTGCGGTTGGCTTGCAGCAGGAGCTTGCGCAGCCCCTCATTCACGCCGATCGGCGCGTCGGACGTGGTGTCGACGCCACCGGCAATCCCACACTCGATCTGGCCCAGGGCGATCTTATTGGCCACCAGCAACGCCGCTTCCAGGCCGGTGCCGCACGCCTGTTGAATGTCGTATGCCGGCGTTTGCGGCGACAGGCGCGAGCCCAGCACGCACTCGCGGGTCAGGTTGAAATCCCGTGAATGCTTGAGCACCGCCCCCGCCGCCACCTCGCCGATGCGCAGGCCGTGCAGGTTGTAGCGTTCGATCAAGCCTTCCAGCGCCGCCGTCAACATCGCCTGGTTACTCGCCGTGGCATAAGGGCCATTGGAGCGGGCGAAGGGGATGCGATTACCGCCAATGATCGCTACACGGCGCAATTGAGTCATGGAAAGCTCCCTGAAGGTGATGAGGTGAGTCTGTGAGACTAGCCTAGGCTCAATCGAACGACTTTCACCTCTTGATGGTCCACCGTTTGAACCCCAGCACTCGGAGAGCGTTCCATGTCTGACCGTTATATCGACTTCGCCAACTCAAGCCTCGGCCATCGCCTGGTCGCCGCCATTGGCCTGCCGTCACCGGTACGCCTGGAACGCTGGCAGGCCGGACGCCTGCGCCCGGTGGAAGGTGCGCTGTTGTTGGGTGGCGGCGCGCTCGCGGCCAAGGTGCTGCCGTTTGCCAATAAACTCACCGACGCGATTTACAGCTACGGCCCTGAGCCATTGGCCGCGTCCGCGTGGATCCCGGGGCATGGCCCCAAACTCAAGGCCGTGGTGTTCGATGCCAGCGACTTGCAGCACACCGACCAGCTCAAACAGCTGCGCGAATTCTTTCAGCCGTTGCTGAAAAATCTTGCACACAGCGCCCACGTGGTGATCCTTGGCCGCGCCCCGGAAACCCTCAGCGATCCGTTCGCCGCCAGCGCACAGCGTGCCCTCGAGGGCTTCAGCCGATCCCTGGCCAAAGAGCTGCGCAGCGGCGGGGTTCTGCAGTTGTTGTACGTCGGCGAAGGCGCCGAGGATCAGCTGGAAGGCGCGCTGCGATTCTTCCTCTCCCCCAAAAGTGCCTATATCTGCGGCCAGGTGATTCGCCTGCAAGCCTGCGCCACACCGGTCGCGGATTGGACTCGCCCGCTGGCCGGGCGCAAAGCGCTGGTCACTGGCGCCGCACGGGGTATTGGCGCCGCCATTGCCGAAACCCTGGCGCGCGACGGTGCCGATGTGATCGTACTGGATGTGCCCCAGGCCAAGGCTGATCTTGACGCGCTTGCGGCGCGCCTGGGGGCGCGCACTATCGTGCTGGATATCTGCGCCGAAGACGCCGCTGCACAGTTGATCGAACACTTGCCGGACGGCATCGACATCGTGGTGCACAACGCCGGCATCACCCGCGATAAAACCCTGGCCAATATGACCCCGGAATACTGGGACGCCGTACTGGCGGTCAATCTCAACGCGCCGCAGGTGCTGACCAAAGCCCTGCTGGACAGCGGCACCCTGCACGACAACGGCCGCGTGGTGCTGCTGGCTTCCATCAGTGGCATTGCCGGCAACCGTGGGCAAACCAATTATGCGGCCAGCAAGGCCGGCTTGATCGGCCTGGCTCAGGCGTGGGCCCCTTTGCTTCAAGAACGCGGCATCAGCATCAACGCGGTTGCCCCCGGTTTTATCGAAACCCAGATGACCGCGCACATTCCCTTCGCCCTGCGTGAGGCTGGGCGCCGCATGAGCTCATTGGGCCAGGGTGGTTTGCCGCAAGACGTGGCCGAAGCGGTGGCCTGGCTCGGTCAGCCGGGTTCCGGAGCGGTCAGCGGCCAAGCATTGCGGGTGTGCGGGCAAAGCCTGCTGGGAGCGTGAGCATGGAGTGGCGGACATTAGACAGCACCCCGTTTCTGCCGCCGCTGTACTGGCGGGCGGCGCTCAAGCGCAAGATCACCGGCAGTACGTTGCCCGATGAAGGGCTGCGCTGCCACCTGCGCGTGAACCCCGAGCACCTGGCCGCTTATCGCCAGGTGTGCGGGTTTGCGGACAGCCCGGTGCTGCCGGGTACGTATCCGCACGTGCTGGCGTTCGGTTTGCAAATGCAATTACTCACCGACAAACAGTTTCCGTTCCCGCTGCTGGGGCTGATTCACCTGAGCAACCGCATCCGCATCCATCGCCCATTGGGCGGTGTGAGTCACCTGATGGTTGGCGTGCACGCGAACAACCTCCAGCCCCATGCCAAGGGCGCGACCTTTGATATCGTGACCACGGTGCAAGATTCCCTCGGTCTGTTGTGGGAAGCCGAGAGCCGAATGCTCTGTCGCGGAGTGAAACTGGAAGGCACGCCGCACGATGATCACGTGTCGGCCACAGGAGACGTCAGCGAATTGGCCCGTTGGAAGGCACCCGCCGATATCGGCCGCCGATATGCACGAGTATCCGGCGACTACAACCCGATCCACCTGAGCGCATTGACGGCCAAGCTCTTCGGCTTCCCGCAGGCGATCGCCCACGGGCTGTGGAGCCTGGCGCGAACGCTGGCCGCGCTGGATGAGAACGTGCCTGCTGCCAATGTTGAAATAGAGGTCGAATTCAACAAGCCCGTGCGCCTGCCCAGTGAAGTCATCTTACTGGCCCATGCCGCAGGTGCCAGCGGCGAGTTGCTGTTAAAGGGAATGGGTGACCTTCAGCATATGGCGGGCAAGTGGCACCCGATCGCATGAGAAAAACCATTTAATTGTATATATACACCCTAAGTTATAGCGGACGCCCTGGCGTCCGTTTTTTTATTTAACCCATTGATATATAAAACGTAGATAACTTTATACAGCCCTCTGTTACACCCTTCGCATTAACCATTAAGCCGACTAAGACCTTGTGTATATAAATTGTTAATACCAAGTTGAGCGTTGCGAGAAAGAGTGCCCGGGTCTGTGATAACCACACGGACAAACGTATCGCTATCCAAGAAATAACGAGCGTTTGAAAACAACCAAGGTTGTACAGGTGCAAGGGAACTCCATCATGAAAACTCAAACTCAAGTAGTGTTATGGAAAACAAGTACCGCGCTGGCCCTGATCATGGCGATGAGCCTCGGTGGCTGCAGCAGCGGTGGTGGCGGGCATCACAGCAGCGTGGCGGCATCCTCGCCTGACGCAGGCGCGGGAACCGGCGGTGGCACGGGTGGCGGTGGTACGGGCGGTGGTACGGGCGGTGGCACCGGTGGCGGTACTGACGGCGGCACGGGCGGCGGTACTGGCGGTGGCACGGGCGGTGGAACCGGTGGCGGTACTGACGGTGGCACGGGCGGTGGAACCGGTGGCGGTACTGGCGGTGGCACGGGTGGCGGAACCGGTGGCGGTACTGGCGGTGGCACGGGTGGCGGAACCGGTGGCGGTACTGGCGGTGGCACCGGTGGCGGTACTGGCGGTGGCACGGGTGGCGGAACCGGTGGCGGTACTGGCGGTGGCACCGGTGGCGGTACTGGCGGTGGCACGGGCGGCGGAACCGGTGGCGGTACGGGTGGTGGCACGGGCGGCGGCACTGGCTCGGTAACACCGCTGGTAACAGGCCAGATCGTCGGCGCCCTGGGCACCACCGTCGGCAACGTAGGCACAGCGGTGGGTAACATTGGTTCGAGCTTGAACGGTGTTCCAATTGTCGGCGTTACCGCTGGCGGCCTGGTCACGTCCACCGGCAATGCCGTCACCAGTATCGGCACCGGTGTCACAACAGGCCTGGGCTCCCTGGGTACCGACAGCAACTCCCTGGGCAAAACGGTTGCTGGCGTAGGCACCGGCGTCGCCAATCTGGGCACCGGCGTGTCCACTGCGGGCCAATCCCTGGGCACCACACTGAGTGGCGTACCCGTGGTGGGTGGCTTGACCGGAGGCGTAGGCACAGCAGCGGGTGGATTGGTTAATACTGCCGGTCAGGCAGTCACCATGCTCGGCGATACCCTTAGCACCGCCAGCACCACCGGCCCACTGGGCTCGTTGACGAATACGGTGGGCAGCAAAGTGCTGGTGCCTGTGGTTTCCCTGGTGGAAAACACCACCGGCAACCTCGGCACGGCCACCGGCCTGGGCAGTCCGGTCAATGGCCTGCTGAATAAAGTCGGCAGTACCGTCACCGGCGTGGGCGGTCAAGTCGCCAGTGCCGGCGGTGCCGGCAACCCTGTCACGACGGTGGTGGGCGGTGCATTGACCGGGGTTGGCAGCGTGCTCGACAAGTCCGGCGGCTATGTCGCTCCTGCCAGCGCTGCGCCAGCCTCAGGCATACCTGAATTGGTGGGCGGACTGGTGGCCAATGTGGGTAACGGGCTGAATGCCGGCAACACCAACGGCACTGTCAGCGCAGCCGGTGTAACCGGCGGCGCACTGGGCGGCACCGTCGCCTCGCTGGGTACCGTGATCGGTGGCAATGGCGTCGCCAATACGGCCGCCACGGCGCCGGTGGCAAGCGTGGCCACCACCGTCGGCGCGGCCCTGAACCCTGTGACAACCGGTGTTGCCAGCCTGACGCAAAATGTCGGCACCACCACAGGCGTCGGCGCTCCGGTCAACGGTCTGGTGACCCAAGTCGGCGGTGCAGTCAGCGGCGTCGGCACCACGTTGACCGCCGCCAACGCCAACCCGGTGACTAACGCCGTGGGCACCACCGTCACCGCCGTCGGCAACACCGTGGGCGCGGTAGGTGGGTTGGTCACCGGCGGTACCGGCAGCGGTGGTGGCCTGCTCGGCGGTCTGACCGTCGGCGCCGGCACCAGTGCCCCGGCCAGTGGCACCACCAGCACCGGCACAAGTGGTGGTCTGGGAGGGTTGTTAAACGGTCTGACCGGCAAATAATAGAATGCACCTGGCCGATTAGACGGCCTCCCCTACAGCGCCTACGCTTGGTTGAGACGAGAGACCCTATCAGTCTCTCGTCTTTTTTATAGGGCTTGATGCCACGCCCTCCCGAACCGCGTCCCAGAACCCGGCGGGCCCGAGACGCTGCTGCAGTCTGACCATGGAGTGTCCTATGCGCGTGTTGACTCCGTTGTTTTTGCTTACCCTCAGTGCTTACGTTCAGGCTGAGACCCTTCCCAGTTTCCTCAACAGCAACGACACCATTCGCAACCTGCCGGTGCCTAACCTACCTGCCGACGCCTATCGACCCGTCACGCCACAAACCCAGGTGCCGCAAGCACCCGCCACCCAGAACCAGCCGTTGCAGATGGACACCAAAGTCACCATCCGCAAGCTGCAGATCGAGGGCGGCACGATCTATCCACTGACCGAAACGGCCCAGGCTTACGCAGCGTTGCTCGGCCATGAAACCAACCTCGCGCAATTGATCGAAGCCACCCGCAGCATCACGCGTCGCTATCAACAGGACGGCTACCTGTTGTCCTACGCGTTCTTGCCGCAACAGACCTTCGAAAATGGCCTGGTGCGCGTGGTATTGGTCGAGGGGTACATCAAGGATTACCAGCAAAGCGGTGACATCGGCGCGGTGTCGGCCTACGTCGACAAACTGGCCAACAAGCTCATGGCCGAACGCCCTCTCACGCGCAAGACGTTCGAGCGCTACACCACCCTGATGGGGCGTATCCCCGGCGTGACCTTGCAGGCGCAAGTGCCGCCGCCGGGCACCACTGATGGGGCCGCGCACATGAAGATCGAAGCCACGCGCAAACCCTTCACCACCAGCATGAGCCTGGTCGATGACAACCGTAACGGCACGCAAGCATTGCTCACCGCTACCAGCAACTCCCAGACGTCGATGGGCGAGCAATTCTACGTCAGTGGTTTGTTCCCACCGGGTGACGATAAACAGCACTACTACCGCGTGGGCTACAGCCAGTTCATCAACGCCGAGGGCAGCCAAGTGGTGGTGGGCGCCGAGCGCTATCGCGCCGACCCCAAAAGCAACATCCAGCTTAACGGTGGCTTCGAACTCAAACCGCATCAGTCGATTGATCGCTACACCATCGGCCTCAGCCATCCGCTGATTGCCTCACCGAATGAATCACTGACCCTGGCTACACGCCTGTACGCGGTGGACCAAACCACGCGCTATCAACTGGTGGGTTACCCGCAGCGTTTCGACATCGAAACCAACCTGCGCGCCCTGGCCTTCGAGGGCGACTGGCGCAAGTCCGACACGCGCCAACTGCGCATCCTCAGCGCCGGGCTTTACCAAGGCATCAACGGCTTGGGCGCCACGACGCGCAGTGACCTGGAGGTGACGAAACCCGACCTGGACTTCTTCCGCCTGCGCCTCTCCGGCGTGCAAAGCGACAAGTTCTTCGATAACTGGCAGGGCGTGCTGTCGGGGGCGTTCTACTGGAGCGACAGCACCTTGCCCGACAGCGAGCGCGCCACATTCGGCGGGCAGAACTTCGGCCGCGGATACCCCGATGATCAAGCCTCAGGCGACAAAGGCTGGGGCGCGGCGTACGAGGTCAACTACAGCTTCAATCGCGCCGGCGAGTGGCTCAAGGTTGTGCAACCTTATGTGGTGCTCGACCGTGCCAAGACCTGGTTCAACGAACTGCCAGCCAAAAGCAATGACCTGTCATCCGCTGCCGTGGGCGTGCGCTTTGGCGATAACAAGTACTACAACATTGCGCTGGAAGCGGCCAAACCGATGTCGGACATCGCCCTGGACAGCTTCAATCGGCGCCCGCGTTATACGCTGAGCTTCAGCTATCAACTCTGAATGAGGAGACTGTGCAGAGGGCGTTAACGCCCTCTCACAGGGAGGACTTTCTCAGCGGGAAAAGGCTGTCGAGGGTATCGAACAAGCGCTTCAGGTAAATCGGTTTGCGGAACAGATCCAGCACTTGCAGACGCAACATATCGCTGACGTCATCCATCTCGGCATGGCCCGACATCACGATCACCGGCAAGTGTTGACGAGCGGTGTGTTCGCGCAAACGCTTGATCAACGAGATACCACTTTCCTCGGGCATCCGCAGGTCGGTAATGACCAGCGCGATATCGGGGTGCAGGGTCAGTTCCTGCAAGGCAAAGGTGACGGAGGTCGCCGTAAAACAAACGAAGCCCTCGTTCTCCAGCGATTCCGCCAGTTCAACGAGGGCATCTTCTTCGTCGTCCACCAACAGGATCTGTTGACGGCAAGGTATAGCTGCAGCATTCATAGGCACTACCTGATGTTCCAATCAACAACGTGTGCACTCAACAGGAGGCCGTCTAACACTCACGTAGTGGTAATGGCGGTCTGGATTTTACCAATGAAGGTCGTAATCTGAGGTCCCAGCGTAGTCCCGGCTGCCAGTACCACCAGCGCTACAATTGCAACGAGAATAAGGTATTCGATCGCCGTTGCGCCGTCCTTGCGCTGAAAAAATACCTGGAGTTGAACATACAGTCTCATCAACAGATTAAAGACCATCTTACTTCTCCTCTGGCGACATGACGCCATATCAAAGCTCTGTCCACGCTACTTGCAGTGAGTCGTTACGTTGTCGTAATCGCCGTCTGAATTTTCCCGAAGAATGTCGTGATTTTTGGCCCCAGCGTCGTCCCGGCTGCCAGAATCACCAATGCAACAATCGCCACGAGAATGAGGTACTCAATCGCCGTCGCGCCATCCTTGCGATGAAAAAGTAACTGAAGTTGAACATGGAGTTTAATCAACAGATCAAGAATCATCGGAATGCTCCCTGGGCGACCAGACGCCCTGCCTCGGTGCTGCACAGTAATTGCGATGTGCCATCTGAGCATTGTCAACAAACTTCCCCCTCACAACTGTAAGAAGGGATTAATCACAAAGTAGTGGCTGCTTTGTTGACCTGCTAAAGCCTCGATTTCAAAGGCCGGTTTGTGCGCCACAAAGAAATGTTGCTGTCAGTAATGGCATTTTGTCCTAGCTGAAC
Source organism: Pseudomonas fluorescens (assembly GCF_900215245.1). Lineage (GTDB taxonomy): Bacteria > Pseudomonadota > Gammaproteobacteria > Pseudomonadales > Pseudomonadaceae > Aquipseudomonas > Aquipseudomonas fluorescens. The sequence goes on along the minus strand of NZ_LT907842.1, from coordinate 2,964,799 downwards.
TACCTTCAAATAGCTAAATAGTTAGTTACCGTTCATAGCAGCGGGTTGCGGAATTAGCCTGTTTGGATAGTCGGGTTTTAGTGCAACGGGAAAGGGAGAGCCGTCATGAACACGCGGTTGAGCATGGTACTGGCGGGTGTGCTTTTGATAGGTGCGCTGTTTGCCGGTTATTGGGGGCTGGTGCTCAGTCGTCAACCTGCCCCTTTGCCGCCACCACTGCCACAGGCTGCACCGGTCGAAAAGGCGGTGGCCGTGGTGGAAGATCAAACCCGCCAACCGGTGGTGGTGTTGGCCCATGATGTACCACCCTTTGTTGCGCTGAATGCCGCCGACCTGGCCGTGGAAAAACTGCGCACAGTACCCGTCGGCAGCTTGACCAGCGTTGACCAGGCCATCGGCCGCACGCCCTGGCGAGCCCTGCGCGCCGGCACCTGGCTGAACGATGAGAGCTTCACCGCCGGCGGCCCGCTGGCCCGCATGATCCGCCCGGACGAACGCGCCCTGGCCGTCGCGGTCGATGAAGTGATTGGTGCCGCTGGCCAACTGAGTCCCGGTGACTACGTGGATGTGCTGCTGTACCTGCGCCAGGACGCCGCCAACCTCGAACAATCGGCACAAGTGGTGGTCCCGGCCATGCGCCTGCTCAGCGTCGGCGATCAAATGGGCCTGACCAACGACGGTGCCCCGGCCACACCACCGGCGCTCACCGCCGAGGAAAAAGCCCAACGCCACGCGCCCTCTCGCACCGTGGTGCTGGCAGTGCCCGAGCAACTGCTGAGCCGCCTGATGCTGGCGACCCAGGCCGGCACCTTGCGCCTGGCGGTGCGCAGCGCCGATGAACGCTTGCTGAGCCACTACTGGGCCGGCGAAAGCGATGCGCCGGGCAACCTGCAAAGCGCCAACCGCGATCTCTACCAATTCACTCAACTGGCCTTTGCCCAAGCCCCGAAAAAACTCGCCCAGGGCAGCCCACGCCGCACCGGTGTTGAAGTGATACGTGGCAATCAAGCAACCCAACAAACACCCGACTGAACAAGGATGCTGTGCATGAGCCGACGTTTCGCACCGGTGTTCACGCTGAAAATCGCCTGTGCCCTGATGCTGTCGAATGTGTCTGTGGGTATGGCCGTGGCCGCCCCAGGCAACTGCGGCAGCCTGGGCCAACTGCCCGCCGCACTCTCGGTAGGCGAGGGCCTGCAACAGGAGCTGCAATCACCCGTCGCGATCACGCGCCTGGCGATCGGCGACCCGAAAATTGCCGATGTCCACCTCAACGGGGATCGCGGTTTCCTGCTGACCGGTGTCGCTTCCGGCACCACCAGCCTGATGGTCTGGACCGCCTGCTCGAACACCCCGCGCCAGAGCATGGTGTTCGTCAAAGGCAAGGCCACCTCGGCCCTCACCAACCTCGCACTGTCGCCTTCCGATGACCCGCTGCTGCCCAGCCAGGTGCAGACCGACATTCGTTTTGTCGAGGTCAGCCGCACCAAGCTCAAGGAAGCCAGCACGTCGATCTTCGGGCGCGGCGGCAACTTCCTGTTCGGCAGCCCCAGCAACGTGGCCAACCCGGTGAGTACGCCGTTTCGCGGCAACCTGCCGGTCAACGGCGACACCTTCAATATCGGCTTCGGTGGCGGGCGTGTCTCGGCCATGATCAACGCCCTGGAAAGCAGCGGTTTTGCCTACACCCTGGCGCGTCCAAGCCTGGTAGCCATGAGCGGCCAGAGCGCGACGTTCCTCGCGGGCGGCGAAGTGCCGATTCCAGTGCCCAGCAGCGGTAGCAACAGCATCTCGATCGAGTACAAGGAGTTCGGGATTCGCCTGACCCTGACCCCGACCGTGATCGACCACAACCGGATCTCCCTCAAAGTCGCACCGGAAGTCAGCGAGCTGGACTACACCAACGCGGTGATCATCCAGAACATTTCGGTACCGGCCCTGACCATCCGCCGCACCGACACCAGCGTGTCGCTGGCAGACGGTGAAAGCTTCGTGATCAGCGGCCTGATCAGCAGCAACAACAGCACCAATATCAGCAAATTCCCCGGCCTCGGCGACATCCCGGTCCTGGGGGCGTTCTTTCGCGATTCCTCGGTTAAACGCCAGGACAAAGAACTGCTGATGATCGTCACGCCGCACCTGGTGCAACCGTTGGCGGCCAACGCCCAACTACCGTCCTTGCCGGGTGAGAAGCTGCGCAACTACGACCCGAACTGGTACCGCCTGTATTTTCTGGAAAACGGTAATTTCGACCGACTCAACGGTTTGTCCCAATGAGCGATAGCCTGAGCCAGACGTTTCTGGCAATCACGCGCAATACCACCGACCTGGAATGGCTGCAGGGCGCGCTGGCGCCGCTTGGCCAAGTGGTCAGTGCCGGCAGTGGCACCCTGGACGAGCTGCTGGCGCTGGTGGATGTCACCTTCGCCAACCTGGTGTTCATCGGCCTCGACCGTGAGCACGTGGTCGCCCAAAGCGCGCTGATCGAAGGTGCGCTGGAAGCCAAGCCGATGCTGGCCATCGTCGCCCTCGGTGACGGCATGGACAACCAGTTGGTACTCAATGCAATGCGCGCCGGCGCCCGGGATTTTGTCGCCTACGGTTCACGCTCCAGCGAAGTCGCCGGGCTGGTGCGCCGCCTGAGCAAGCGCTTGCCGCAGGTCACCACCAACACCCAACTGGGCGGCCTGACCGTGCTGTACGGCACCCAAAGCAATGCCGACGGCGCCCTGCTCACCAGCCATTTGGCGTTGGTCGTGCAAAAGAGCGGCCAGCAAACGTTGCTGCTGGACCTGGGCCTGCCCCGCGGCGACAGCCTGGCGCTGCTGGGGCTGGAAAGCTCATTCAATTTTGGCGATGCCCTGCGCCACCTCAGGCGGCTGGACACCACCCTGATCAACAGCGCGTTTACCTCTGCCGAAGACGGTCTGCGCATCCTCGCCTACGCCCCCAACGACGAGCCGCTGGAGCTGACCAGCGCCGCCGAGCTGTACATGCTGCTCAGTGCCTTGCGCCAGCACTTCCAACACATTGTGGTGAACCTCGCCGGCCAACCGGACAGCGAAGCGCTGCGCACGTTTGTCAGCCACTGCGACAAGCTGTTGTGGTGCGCCGACCAGAGCGTACTGGACTGCCGTCGCAACCTTGGCGTGCTTAAACAGTGGCGCGAAAAAGGCATGAAACTGGAGCACGCCAAGCTCTTGGTCGACCGCTATATCAAAGGCTGCGCGCCCGATGCCGAGGCCTTGGGCAAAAGCTTCGGGCTGGAAGTGATCGCCGTGTTGCCGTTTAGCCCGGAGGTGCGCCTGAACGCCAAGAACCAGGGGCAAACCCTGTTCGCACTGGCCCCTCGGGAAAGCCTGACCCACGCCCTGAAAACCCTCGGCGAGCGCCTCGCAAAACGCTCGGAAGGCATGAAGAAAACGTCCAACACCTGGCTTGAACGCTTGCTGGGAGCCGGCAAATGAACGGCGAAAAACTCTTTGGCACACCGGTTCGCGAATTCGGGGGCAATACGGACCACGACGGGCTGAAGCTGGTGCTGCATCGTTACATCATCGATGCCATCGAAGAGTCGGGAAAAAACCTGCTGGAGGGCTCGCGCCAGCTGTTGGCGCAGTTCGTCATCGACAAAGTCGCTGAATACATCAACCGCCTGCACCTGGCGATTTCCCGTTATGAGATGGAACGGCTGGCCGAAGAAATCGTCGACGAGTTGACCGGTTTCGGCCCACTGGAAGTCCTGCTGCGCGACCCGTCCGTGACGGAAATCCTGGTCAATGGCCCGCACCGGGTGTTTATCGAGCGTGACGGTTTGCTGCACCAGAGCGACCTGCGCTTTATCGATTCGCACCACGTTGAGCGGGTGATGCAACGCATCCTCGCGCCGCTGGGCCGGCGCCTGGATGAGTCATCGCCGATGGTCGACGCCCGTCTGCCCGATGGCAGCCGGGTCAACGCGATCATCCCGCCGATCGCCCTCGATGGGCCGTGCCTGTCGATACGTAAATTTCGCAAGGACATGCTCAAGAGCAGCGACCTGGTCGCGATGCAGACCATCGACCAGAACATCTTTGACTTCTTCCAGGACGCGGTCGGCAAGCGCTGCAACATCCTCATCAGTGGCGGCACCGGCACCGGCAAAACCACTTTGCTGAATATTCTCAGCCAATTGATCAACCCCCATGAACGCCTGGTCACCATCGAGGACGTGGCCGAGTTGCAACTGGGCCACCCGCACGTCGTGCGCCTGGAAACCCGCCCGCCGAACGCCGAGGGCCACGGCGAGGTCAAGGCCAGCGACCTGATCCGCAACGCCCTGCGGATGCGCCCCGACCGCATTATTCTCGGCGAGATCCGTGGTGTCGAAGTGCTCGATGTACTGACCGCCATGAACACCGGCCACGACGGTTCCATGAGCACCGTGCACGCCAACAACGCCGGCGATGCGCTGCTGCGCCTGGAAACCCTGGTGGGGTTGACCGGCCGCGTGGTGGCGGAGAAAACCCTGCGACAAATGATCTGCGCGGCCCTGGATGTGGTGATCCAACTGACCCGCCTGCCCGACGGGCGTCGTTGCGTCAGCGAAGTGGTCGAGGTGGTGGGCATCCGCGAAGACGTCTACGTGACTAACACCCTGTTCCGCCATGACCGGCGTACCGGTTTCGGTTTTCTGCGTGAAGCGGTCAACCCTGCCGGCGAAAAACTGCGCCGCGAACCGACACTGCCTTGAAGGAGGCACAACCATGACCGGGGCTATCCTGCTGCTCATCTGCCTGATCCTGATCGGCCTGTCGCTTCGGTCCTTTCAAAACGGCCTGCGCCGCGCCCAGACCGAGCGCGTGCTGGGCCGGCTCGCCGAAGGCCAGCCGCAACTGACCGAAGAGGCCGGCCAGTGGAGTGGCGTGGAAAAAATGTTCCTGCGTGCGGGCCTCGGCAAACCCAGCGACAGCTTGGGGCTGTGGCTGACGATGTGGGCCCTGGGCGTCGTGCTGGGTGGGTTGGTGGCCGGTTGGGCCGGCCTGCTGGTGATGCTGGTATTGCCGCTGTTGCTGTTGCGCCTGTACATCGCCTGGCGCTACCAACGACGCATCAAGCGCATGATCGAACAGTTACCGCAATTGCTCGACCATACCGTGCGCAGCCTCAAGGCCGGACGCACGTTGGCCGATGCGGTGCTGGGCGGTATCGAGATCACGGAGGACCCGCTGCAAGAAGCCATGGGCCGTATCCGGCGCAACGTGCAGTTGGGTGTCAGCCTGCCGGAATCCGCCCACGACTTTGCCGAGTTCTACGAGCGTGATGAGTTTCGCCTGTTCGCGCTGGGCCTGAAGGTCAACCATCGCTATGGCGGCAACGCCAGTGAACTGCTGGAAAATCTGATCAAGATGATCCGCGAGCGCGAGCAGGCCGCTCGCCAGCTGCGCGCCCTGACCGGCGAAACCCGGGTGACCGCCTATGTGCTCACCGCCCTGCCGATCTCGATGATCGGCTACTTCCTGGCGGTGAACCCCGCCTACCTGATGACCATGTGGAATGACGGCACCGGGCGCATGCTGTTGTTCGTGGCGCTGATCATGCAGCTGTTGGGCTGCTTCACCTTGTGGCGCATGTTGCGGAGCGTATGAGATGGCTATTTCGCTGCTGATCAGCGCCGTACTGTTCCTGGCTGCCCTGGCGCTGGTGCTGGCCAACTTGATTAAACATCGGCGCAGCCAACGCCTGGTCGCCCAGCGTTTGCAGGGCCAGATGGGCAGCGAACACAAGCTCGGCAACCTAATGCGCCAACTGGGCAACAGCCCTTTGGCACAGCGTTCGGTCAGCCTGGACAACGAAACCCAAACCCTGCTCAACCGGGTCGGCTGGCGCCAGGCCTCCCAGCGCTCCATGTTCGCGGCCATCCAAGTGGGCACCCCGTTACTGCTGTTGGGCGTTGTGCTGGTGGGCCAGCAACTGCTGTTTCCCCACACGGCGTCGCCGTGGCTGGCGCCCTTGATTGGCCTGGGCATCGGCTACCTGCTGCCCAAGCGGATTCTGGCCAGGGCCGCCAATGCGCGGCAGCAACGCATTGCGCGCGAGGTCTCCACGTTCATTCCGCTGCTGCGCATTCTGTTCGAATCCGGCATGGCGGTCGAACAAGCGCTACGCGTGTTGAGCATTGAAGCGCAGCGCCTGCTGCCGGCGCTGACCCATGAACTGCGCCTGATCCTGACCCGCGTCGACTCCGGCCTGGAACTCAGCGAAGAGCTGGGTAAAACCGCCAGGATGCTGGCCGTGGACGAATTCACCGACACCTGCACCATCCTCCAGCAACTGGTGCAGCAGGGCGGCGGTGCGATGAAATCGTTACTGGCGCTCAAGCAATTGCTCGACGACCGACGCCTGACGCGCATTCAGGAATTCGTGTCGAAAATGTCCGCGAAAATGTCGGTGGTGATGATGGTGTTTTTGTTTCCCGCCCTGCTGATCGTGCTTGGGGGGCCGGCGTTTATCGGTATCTCTCGGGCCTTGAGTAACTTATGAGGAGCGCCCGATGAAAGCCTTGATAGCCGGTATGAGCCTGTTACTGCTCGGCGGTTGCGCCACCAATGGCCAGACCCCGTGGGGCGCCCTGACGGCCACCGGCACCTGCCCCAAGCCCGGCGCCGACCAGGAACTGTCGCTGAACCTGGCCGATGAAATGGCCAACGACGGCAAGCTGCACGCCAGCCTGGCCAACCTGCAGAGCTTGCCGGCCACGCTGCCCCAGGTGCGCCTGCGCCAGGCCAAGGCTTATCGGTTGCTGGGACGCAGCGAGGCCGAGCCACTTTATCGCAGCCTGCTCGGCACCTGCATGGCCGCAGAAGGCGAACACGGGTTGGGGCAACTGGCCTCGGCCAAGGGCGACAACGGGCAAGCCATGTCGCACTTGCAACGCGCGGCGCGACTGGCCCCGACCGACGAAAAGATCCGCAACGACCTGGGCGTGGTGTACCTCAACCAACTGCGTCTTGAGGATGCGCGATTCGAATTCTTGACCGCCATGGAACTCAAGCAGAGCGACCCGCTGGCGGCGATCAACCTGGTGACCCTGCTGATCTATCAGGACAACTGGCAGCAGGCCGCGCAACTGGTCACTCAAATGGGCCTGAGCCCCGAACAAGTCACCGATGCCCAGGCCAGGGCCGAAAAACTCAAGGGCTCCAGCGCAACCGTCGCCAAGGCCAAGGACCAGATCGCGACGGTCGTCGATCCAGCCAGCCACCCGAGGAATTGATCATGAACGTGCCTTATCTGACCAGCCTGGCAGTGCTGGTAATGCCCCTGAGCGTGATGGCCATAGACCCCGGCCCCTCGTCGCCGCAGCAGGCAGTCACCGAGAGCTGGCTGACCTTGCAGGCCAGTGGGCGTGCCGCATCAACGACACCGCAAAAGGCCACGGCCGCAGAACGCGAACAAGCCGCCCAGCGCTTACTGGAGAGCTACAAGCATCCGATTCCGGAGTATTTCGAACAGAAAGTCGGTGGGCAGACCCAAGGCAGTAATTGAGCCAATCCGGCACCCGCGTCGTGCCAAATGGAGGAGCGGGCTTGCTCGCGAATGCGTGGTAGCAGCCGAGACATCCTCAGCCGATTCACCGCTTTCGCGAGCAAGCCCGCTCCCACATTTTGGCCGAGTGTGAAAGGACAGGGTCAGTGGGCAGTGACACGCTGGCGCATTGCCGAATTGTTCGGCGATAGCGCCAACGCCAATTGCGTGCGGTTATGCATGTGGGTCAGGCGTAGAACCTGGGACACATACAGCTTCACGGTGTTCTCGGTAATGCCCAGCTCGCAGGCGATTTGATAGTTGGTCTGCCCCTTGCCCACCAGCCGCGCGACGTCCAACTGACGCGGCGACAATTGGTTGAAGATCGCCGGCGTTTCTAACGGCCCGACCTCCTCGGCCGAGGCATCTTCGCCTTCCAGCACTTGCGGGCTGCGGCGCACTTTGTCGAGGTCCTGGTACAGATCATTGATGGACTCGGAAAGAAATTGCAGCTTCTGGTTCAGGTGCCCCAGTTGCAGCTCCTTCTTGCGTTCTTCCAGCGCGGCTTCCTGGCGCTGCAAGCCTTCGAGCAACTCGTGCAGGTTGATCGGCTTCTGGTAGTAGTCCGCGATCCCCGCGCGCAGGGCCTTGATCACATCTTGCTTATCGGCGCGGCCGGTCAACATGATCGCCTCGAAGGCGCGCTGTTTGCCGGCCACCTTTTGCAGGGCCTGGACCAGCTCGATGCCGTCCATGTCCGGCATATGCAGGTCGCACAGCACCAGGCCGATCTCGGCGTCTTCGCTGAAGCGTTTCAAGGCCTGTTGGCTGGACTCACAAGGCACGCAGCGGAAACCGCTGCTTTCAAGGAACTCACAAAGCTCTTCCACGATCAACGGCTGATCATCGACTACGAGCACTTTTACTGCAGAGGTAAGCTTGTTCACGCGCGACTCCATGCCTTGCAAGCCAATAGTTTGACTAATCCTTCACCACGAAATATTCCTGCACCTGCGTATTAAACGTAGACGTACTTTCTGACTATGTACATAGCGTTAATACCCTCTGACGACTAATGGATCCAAAACCAGGCGAGTGCAAAGCCCACCAGTAAAAACGGCGCAAACGGCAATTTTTTTGACGAATTCGGGGCCAGGTACAGCAGATGCGTTTTAAGCCCTTGACGCATAAGCGGCCACAGTTTTGGCGCGAGTAACAGCCAGAGCACATTGACGGCCGCAGCGCCGACAAATGACCCCAGCAAATACTCGGCATTCGATGCCAGCGCCAGCGCCGCAAGCAGCTTGACGTCCCCCGCCCCCAGCCGGCCAAGGGCGTAACCGGGCAAGGTCAACAGCAGCGCGAGGATAAACGCCCACAGCCCCTGCGCGACGGATGCACCGAGCCAGGTGTTGCCCGTCCACACAAGATAAATCAACGCCAACAGGGCCGCGCCCAGCGTCAGGCGATTGGCAAGCAATCGTTGCCGGGCGTCCTGCCTCGCACACAGCGCCAACCACAACAGCACCACCGCAGCTTGGATCACTAAAAAACGTCCCTTTTCGCCGATTGATTCTATGCTGATATCAAGTAGTAGCCGTCAGGGTAGACGCGGTGATGAAAACAAGCCTCCCCAGTAAGCAAAAAGGCACGGCAGCGATCGAATTTGTGGCCGTGTTTGTGATTTTTTTCGCCGTGTTCTACGGCATGGTCAGCTATAGCCTGCCGCTGCTGCTCTTGCAGTCGTTCAACCAGGCAACCGCCGAGGCCGTGCGGCTGAGCGTGGCCCTGGACCCGACGATGCCGGGCTACCAGGCCGCCGTGCAGAGCACCGCCAAAAACGCTATCACCACGCGTTTGTATTGGATTCCGCCGGCGTACAACTTCAACATCAACCAAATCAGCACCACCTTCAACAACGGCCTGCTGTCGGTGCAGATCAACTACCCGTCGGCCAATCTCCAGTCGGTCATGCCCTTTATTGTCCTGCCCGGCATTGGCACCGTGCCGCAATTGCCGGTGACGTTGCAGGCCCAGTCGAGCCTGCAATTTTGAGTTCCGGCGACAAACTCTTCGGGCGCCTGCTCGGCCGCAGTAGCGCGCTGGCTATCGACACGCCACTGCCCCCGGCTGCCGGTTTGCACATGCAGTTGGATGCTCAAGGCCATGTGCTGGAGATCAGCGGCACGCTGCGCCCGCAGTTGGGGCACCCGATGAACTCGCCACGCTTGCACGACCTTCTGTGTGCCCATAGCGCCCTGGCAGTGGAAGGTGTGCCGGCCGATTGGCAACGCCACAGCCTCGACCTGGATTTCCACAGCGTAGCCGGGCACATCCTGCACACCCGGGCGACGATAGAAGCCCACGAGCACGGCTGGCTGTTGCATGCCGTGGATATCGGCGATTTGCTCGGCGGCCGAGACCGGGCCGAACAGCGCGAACAGAACCATCAACTGACCAGCCGGGTAAGTGAGCAATTGCGCGTGTGCAGCCTCAGCCGCCTGCCCGAGGTGTTCAATGAACAGTTGTGCAGCGTCGCGCAACGCTGGCGTATCCCGTGTGTCGCCCTCGCCTTGCTCGATCAGGAAGATCAGGGCTGGATGATCTACAGCCAGTACGCCAACCATGACGCCCCGCTGTTCTGGCACGCCGGTCAGCGGCTCGGCACCTGCCTGGACAGTCTCAACGGTACGACGCCGCTGAGCCTGCAAGCCCCCTATGGGCGTGGTGAACACCCGCGTTTGCATAGCGTATTTGGGAATGCCGATGGTTTTCTGGTGCCCTATCGCGATGGCCAAGGCGTCGCCGCATGGCTGCTGTGCGGCGCCTACAGCGGCCAACCGCACACCGGCGATCGAGACTGGCTGAACCTCGCTGCTGCCCTGGCCGCGCCATTGCTCAGCCGCCTGCGCGAACACCGTCACCATCAACAACTGGAACGCCTGGAAGCCCTGCAAGGCTTGCTGGGCACTGGCTGGTTTGAGTTGTTGCCCGCGAGTGACGAAATCCAGCTCGCCCCCCAATTGATACGCAACCTCGACCCGGAGGAAGGCCCGACTCGGCAACCTCTGGACACGTGGCTGAACCTGATCCACCCCGCCGACCGCCAGGAGCTGCACAGTCGTCTGCACGACCTGCAAACCCTGGGTAAGCCGTTGCTCGCCAGCGTACGCCTCAACCGCAGCGACCCCGACCGGCCGCCGACCTGGTATCGCGTGCAGGGCCAAGTGTTGGGCGCCGGTGAGCAACGTCGATGGGTCGGCTTTATGCTCGATATCAGTGACATCAAGAACCAGCAACTGCAAGCCGACGCCGCCCACGCCCGGTTGGACAACCTGATAGCCAGCTCACCGGCGGTGATCTATGTGCAGCGCTATGTGAACGGGGCCCTGCAGCCGGTGTTTTTCAGTGACAGCCTGCTCCCCTTGCTCGGCCGTACACTCGCCGAGTGCAACCACGACAGCCTGGTGCAATGGGTACACCCGGACGACCGCGACCTGTACTTCCAGCGCACCCGCCAACTGCTGCGTGAAGGCAGCGTGCGCAGCCGTTATCGTGTGCAGGACAAACAGGGCGACTACCACTGGCTGCTCGACGAAGCCAAGTTGCTGCGCGACGACCTTGGCGTGCCGGTGGAAGCGGTCGGCCTGTGGCTTGATGTCACCGAGGCGACCCTGGCGGCGCAACAGGTCAAGGACAGCGAGGAGCGCTACCGAATCCTCGTCGAAGACTCCCCGGCGATGATTTGCCGCTACCGCCCGGACCTGACCCTGACGTTTGGCAACACGCCACTGGCCAACTACCTGGAATGTTCACCCGCACAGCTGCACGGGGTGAACCTGGGGGACTGGCTGTCGACCGAACAGCGCGAGGCATTTACCCACCGCATCGAGCAACTGACGCCGGAATTTCCCGTCAGCACCGCCGAAATCAGCCTGCAATTACCTGGGCGCGAACATGCCTGGTGGGTGTGGTCGGACCGCGGGGTATTTGATGAGCACGGCGCATTGGTGGAAGTACAGGCCGTGGGCCGCGACAACACCGAGGTGCGCCGCTCTCAGCAACAACTGACGCAAAGCGCGAAAATGGCCACCCTCGGCGAAATGGCCACCGGCCTGGCCCACGAGATCAACCAGCCACTGAATGTGATGCGCATGGCCATCGTCAATGTGCTCAAGCGCCTGGGCAATGGCGACGCGCAGGTCGATTACCTGACCGAAAAACTGCAGCGCATTGACGCACAGGTACAGCGTGCGGCCCGTGTGGTGGACCACATGCGCGTGTTCGGCCGCCGTTCGGAGATCGAGCAACAACCCTTCGACCCGGCGCAGGCGCTGGAGGGCACACTGTCGTTGCTCAGCGAAGGCCTGCGCGGCAAAGGCGTGGACGTGCGCCTGACCCAGGCGCAGGTTCCGGTGCAGGTCAAAGGCTACATCGACCAACTTGAACAGGTGTTGATCAACCTGATGGTCAACGCCCGCGATGCGCTGGTCAGCCAACGCGAGAAAAACCCCGCGTTGCGCCCCTGGATTGCAGTGCACACCGAACACGACAGCCGCCACGTACGCATCTGGGTCGAAGACAACGGCGGCGGCATCGACCCACGTTTACTGGAGCGAATCTTCGAACCGTTCTTCACCACCAAGCCGATTGGCGTGGGGACCGGGTTGGGCTTGTCGGTGAGCTACGGCATCGTGGAAAACATGGGCGGGCGCCTGAGCGTCAGCAACGGTGAACACGGCGCGCGGTTTTGTATTGAGCTGCCCAGGGCCACCGACGCTTAAATCACCAGGTAGGCTTCGCCGGTCTGGCCGCAGGTCAGGTTGGCGCCGACGTTCACATTCGCCAGGCTGATCCCCAGGCTGTTCAACAGGTTGTTCAGGATCGGGTTGAGCAATGGGGCCAGCAGGCTATCCACGACCGGCGTGACGATGGCGCTGACACCGCTTAACAGCGAGACCGTATTCGCAATCAGGCTGCCCAGCGGGTTATTGCCCACCGGCTGATAGGCGGTAATGCCCACGCCACTGAGGGTGGTGGAAAGGCTGCTCACCACATTGGTGGCGGGCGTGGCGGCCAAATAGCTAGGCGTAAGGCCTACGTTGGGTGGTGTGGCAAACGGCGTGGGGCTGGAAAACACCTGGGTTTGGCTGCTCCCCACGATCGGGCTTTGCACCTTGATGCCGATACCGCCGCCGGCAAATGGCACCCGGGGACCGCAACTGCCGATAAAGGCAATCATGTGACAGGTCTTGGTGCCAATATCGATCAGTGCCAGAGGGGCCACCGTCATCGGCTGTGTGGTGGAAAACGCATTCGTGATCGCGCCCACATTCAGCGATGCCACAGAGGTTGTGGTGTTCGCCGTCAGACTCTTGGTACCTGCGTTGCCGGTTGGGCAGCTGTACGCGGTGACATAACTGCTGGCGCCCCCGGCATCCAGCACGATGTTAAGCGGCAAGTTGCCCGGCAACGGCAGCAAATCCAACTGTTGGCACCCGGCCCCCAGCAAACACAGCGCCGAGTTGATGGTGGTCACCAGGTTCAAGCTCAGCAGGCCATTGACCACCGGCGTCAACGGCCCCACCAGGTTATTCACCGCGGTGGTCATCCCTGACAAGTTACTCAACACCGGCAAGCTGACCGTCACCTGCGTACGCACCTGAGCGGTACGGACATAAATCGCATTCGGCCCCAGTGGGTTGGCGGCGGCCAGTGCCGGGTTGCCAATGGCCGACAATTGCGGTGGCTCAATCACTTTGACTTGGGTGGTGATATTGGCCAGCCCCAGCAGGCTCACCGGCAAGGTTGCCGCCACCGCGCTCTGGCTGTTGGACAGTTGCACCACGCCCTGGATCAGTTGGAACACCTGCAGGTTGGCGTTCAGCGCGGCCGCGGTGGTGCCCGTCTGCAATTGCAGGATTTGCCCGAGGGTCAAGGGCGCCTGGTTGATCGCAGCGACTTGCAGGTTGCCCAGCGCCGTCAACACGTCTGCCGTCGCCCCGTTGGCGGTCAGCACGCTGATCGCGGCCTGGATCAACTGCGACGCGGTGACCGTGGTGTTGAGCAACTGGGTGTAGTTACCGGCGGCCACGTTCAGGTTGACCGCCAACTGGTCGAGGTAACTGAGCAGGTTGATATTGGTAGTGAGCAAGCCGTTCCAGCCCGCCAGGGTCAGGTTGACGTTGCCGCCGAGCAAGCCGCTGAACAGCGGGTTCAACAGGCTCGCGCTGGCTGTGTTGACGCTGGCCAGGGTGCTGTTGATGGTGAGCTGGGCCAACGATGGCGCAGGCTTGGCCGCCACTGCCGTCGCCGTCAAGACGGTGTTGACGCTGATCGGGCCGCCGGAAACGAGTGCCCAGATCCCGCCGGCCACGCTGGTCGTGACAGTTTTGCTGAGCACCACTTGAATCGCCGATGACACCGCAGGGTTGGCACTGAAGGTGCGCACCCCAGACGCGCCAGTCGTTACCGTGCCGCAAAGGGTCGCCAGGCTATTGCCGTTACCCACCACAAAATGGTTGCGGGCCACACTCTGCGCCGCATAAGCCGCTGCGCTCAGGCCCGCCACACAGGTCCCGCCGCGACTCACGGCTTCCAGTGCCGCCGTATCCGCCACGCCTTGCAGCTTGCGTTTCTCCAGGTACAAACGGCCGCTGTCGACCACCAGCAACGTGCAGACCAACACCAACGCCAACACGCCAGCCGCCATCAAGCCAATGGCACCGCGCTGCTTGCAAGCCAATCGGGGAGACATCGAGCACTCCTGTGCCGGCGAGTTGCCGAGCGCTTACTCTCCTGGGGTGTCAATGAGTGTAGACAAGGGCTGCGGAGGATGACGGGCAAATGCGGGAGGCGGTTTGCTCCCGCACAGCTCAGGTTCAGTGCGGTGGGTAATTCGAGAGGATCTTGGTCACGGTGGTGCGGATCGCATTGCTGCGGTCCTGCGGGTTCGGCGTGCTGCTCATCATCTGCTCGTCGCTGCCACGCCACACCAGCTTGCCATCCTTGCCGTCCAACAGGTCGACCTGCAGGGTTGCGACCTTGTAGGTGATGTTGCGCGTTTCGTTGTACATCGGCGCGCCCCAGTACCCGTTCCACGGGCCGCCCCAGGCGCCGCCGTAATTGGTCGTGACTTGTTGCTGGCGGTCTTCGACGATCAGGTAAACCTGCACGTTCAGGTCAGCCTTGGTGCCTGCCGCTGCGGGACGCAGGCCGCGCTGGTCAAGTTGTTCAGCCACGGCCTGGCGGATGCGTTGCTCAGTGAGGTCGCTCTTGATGCGCGGGTCATCCGGGCGATATTGCAGGGCCGGGTCCTTCCAGGCCCAGTTGCGGTAGGCACCGAAGTCGCGGCTGGCGTCATAGTCGTTATTGACCTGACTGGTCTGGCAGCCCCCCAGCAGTAAAACAGCAGCAAGTGCAGCGAAGCGACGAAGCATGATTGTTCTCCAAAAAACGCCATAAGCCTGAGATGAGAATAGCGGCTAACTGGGCGGGTAAGCCGTCATGGCCTTCTGCATGGCTTCGCGCAGCGCATCCGCCCGCTCGCTCAAGCTGCCCTGGCTGGTCGTTTCGGCGCTGGTGCTCCAGACCGGCTGGCGGGTGCGGGCATCGAACAGGCTGATACGCGCCACCGCCACCGTCACTTCATAGGTGCGCACCACCGGCACCGAGTTGTACATGCCGTAACCGTTGCCATAGCGGTTATAGCCACCGTAACCATAGCCATAATCGTCCTGGACCTGGCGCAGGCGTTTTTCCAGGCGCACGTCGGCGCTTACCAGCAAGTCGGGCGCACGGTTGTCATGCAGGGGGCGCAAGCCGCGCTGGTCAAGGGCACCGCTGACCGCCTCGGCAATTTGCGCCGAGTCGGCCCACGCCGAACCCGCCGGCAGTTGGCCGTTAAGCCAGGCCCAACTGCGGTAGGCGCCATAGTCGCGGACCGGCGCCGGGTAAGCGCTGGCATCAAAGGTGTTGGCCGCCTGTGCCGGCGCCGGTGGCATCGGGGCCGAGGCGGCCACGTAAGGATTCGGGCTGGAGCATGCGCCCAACCCCAGGGACAACAGGATCAAACAGAGACGACGCATTTCGACCTCCGCAGACTGGGCCGCTTAAACCGGACGGCATATCCAGTGTAAATAACGCCCAAGTCCGGCAAAGCTTGGGTGACGACGGTGAGCGAGTTCCATCTCCAACAAATCCTGTAAATCGGCGCGGGCCTGGAATTCCACCGGCATGTAGTCGTGGAACACCCGCACGCCACTTTGGCTTTCGACCTGCCATAGCCCGTCGAGTTGCGCTGCCAGCTCGCGTGGGTCGAGGGGTTGTTGCGGCGTCAGGCTCTGCTTTTCGCCGGCCATGTCGTTCTTGCGCATTTTGCGGAAGTGGCCTTTGAGCAGGTTGCGATAAATCAGCGCATCACGGTTGTAAAACGCCAGCGACAACCAGCCGCCGGGCACCGTGAGTTGGTGCAGCACCGGCAGTATCGCATGGGGTTCGGCCAACCATTCCAGCACCGCGTGGCACAGCACCAGGTCGTAAGGCTCGGTGAGTTGGCCAAGCAGGTCCTGCCAGGGCGCGTGAATAAAAGTCGCGGTCTGCCGCGCATCGGCAAAGCGTTGGCGCGCGCCGTCGAGCATCGGCTCGGCGGGCTCGGCCAGCGTGACCTGATGGCCGCGTTCGGCCAGCCACAACGACATATGCCCCAGGCCGGCGCCGATATCCAGCACACGCAACGGGCGGTCCGGCAGGGCTTCGGTCAGGTCGGCCTGGAGCACCGCCAGGCGAATCGCACCTTTGGCGCCGCCGTAGATTTTCTCGGCGAAGCGCGTGGCCAACTGGTCGAAATGACGATCACTCATGGGCAAACCGCCGTTCGCTGTCGGCGAGTTTCGCGCGCACCACTTCATTCATGTCCAGGCCCAGCTCACTGCACAGCAACAGCAGGTACAGCACGATATCGCCGACTTCCTGCCCGGCATGGGCGAGTTGGTCTGCGGGCAGTTGCCGCGACTGGTCTTCGGTCAGCCACTGGAAGATCTCCACCAGCTCGGACATTTCCACGCTGGCGGCCATGGCCAGGTTTTTCGGGCTGTGGAACTGCTTCCAGTGATTGGCATCGCGGATACGGTGCAGGCGTTCGGTGAGGTGTTCGAGGTTCATGCGGGGGCTCCTGAAGGTGTATAGCTTCGGGCGGATGATTAGCGAAGGCAAGTGAATCCCTGCACGCCGTAAACCTCTATGCTAGAAGGGAACTCGCGTGCGCCGATAACGACCAAAGGCTCAGGTCCGGCAGCTACGCCCACCTATTCATCAGGACACACACATGCAAACAGACTTTTTCGGCTGGCTGGGTCTCAAAATCGGCCAGATCATCCACTTTATCGTCGAGCTGTTCAGCGGGCTGTTCAACACGCTGTCCCATGCCGGCGGCGATTTTGTCGACGGGCTGTCCAAATCCCTGGGCATGGATACGTCGATCATCAGCATCATCACCCTGATCATCGGGCTGTTGCTGCTGTACTCGGCAGTGCGCGCGTTTATGCGGGCGTCGATCATTGCCGGGATTATCTGGTTGATGCTGGGCCTGTGGCTGCTCAGCTGGGTTGTGCACTGATACTTGAAAACACTCACGTTACTCACCGACTGGCGCGACCGCCCCACCCATCGCCGCGTCTGGGCCCTGGCTGCACCGATGATTTTGTCGAACATCTCGGTGCCGCTGGTAGCCCTGGTCGACAGCATGGTCATCGGCCACTTGCCACACGCCCACCAACTGGGCGCCGTGGCCGTAGGGGCCAGCCTCTATACCTTCCTCGCCTGGGCCATGGGTTTTCTGCGCATGGGCTCCACCGGGTTTGCCGCGCAGGCCGCCGGGCGTGGCGATGGTGCAGCGTTGCGACAGGTGCTGCTGCAAGGTCTGCTGCTGGCGCTGGGCCTGGCGATGCTCTTGGGCACGGTGGGCATCCCGCTGAGCCAGTTGGCGCTGGAGTGGATGCAGCCCTCCCCCGAGCTGAATCAACTGACCCGCGACTTTTTCCACACGCGTTTGTTCGGCCTGCCTGCTGCGCTGGCCAGCTATGCGCTGGTCGGCTGGTTCCTCGGCACGCAGAACGCCCGTGCACCGTTGGCGATTCTGCTGACCACCAACCTGGTCAATATCGCCCTGAACCTGTGGTTTGTACTGGGCCTGGAATGGGGCGTAGTCGGCTCCGCACGCGCATCGGTCATCGCCGAATGGACCGGCGCCCTGCTCGGTCTGGCGCTCACGCAAAACGCCTTGCGCGCCTATCCCGGGCATATCGCCTGGGCCGCACTCAAGCGCTGGCAAAGCTGGCGCCCGCTGCTGGCGGTGAACCGTGACATCTTCATCCGCAGCCTGGCACTGCAGTCGGTATTCTTCATGATCACGGTGCAAGGCGCCCGTCTGGGTGATGCCACCGTGGCGGCCAATGCGCTGCTGCTCAATGGCCTACTGCTGACTGCGCATGCCCTGGACGGTTTGGCCCACGCAGTCGAGGCCCTGTGCGGGCATGCCATCGGCGCCCACGACCGCCAGGCGTTACGCCGTGCATTGGTGGTCGCCTGCGGTTGGTCATTGATCGCCAGTGTGGGCTTCGCGCTGCTATTTACCTTTGGCGGCCACCTGTTTATCGCCATGCAAACCAATATCCCCAGCGTGCGCGAAACCGCCGATATCTATTTGCCTTATCTGGCGGTGCTGCCGCTGATTGCCGTGTGGAGTTACTTGCTGGACGGCCTGTTTATCGGCGCTACCCGCGCACGGGAAATGCGCAACGGCATGCTGCTGACCGTGGTGATTTTGCTGCCGTTCGCGTGGGTCTTGCAGGGCTACGGCAACCACGGCTTGTGGATAAGCTTCCTGTTGTTCATGGCCTTGCGCAGTCTCACGCTGTGGGCGATCGCTTGGCGATTGAACAAGAGAAACGCGTGGCTCGGCGAGCCGACCTGTTAGTTCTCACAGGTTACAAAACCCCGTCACCGACGTTGAATGAAGGTTGGGCCTGCAAAGCGATACGTTTCCGGCCTCAACCTTCTTTACACTCAGGGACGAACAAACATGGGCAGCAATACCGTATTTATCATCGGCGCGTTGTTAGTGGCCGGTTTAATCGTGGCCGCCACGATGCGTGCGGCCAAGGCAAAAAAATCGCCGCCACCGAGCGATGTCGTCGCTGCACCTGCCATTCAAACCCCACAGGTCACCCCGGACACCGGCGAGTGGGCAATCAAACCGGGGAGCGACATGCCTGCAACCCTGCCGGAGCTGCCTGTCTCAAGCGCCGTGGAGGTCTGGAACCAGACGGGTTTCCAGATATTCGCGACGCAGCAGGGCATTCGAGCGACCCTGTCGCCCCAGAGTCGCACGCTGATGAGTAATGGCGTTGCGCTGACAATCACGCCTGCATCACCGGACCACACGCTGCGCTCCGTCACGCTGGAGGAAGCAAGTACCGAGACCTCAACCGTGTACAGCCTCATCGTCCAATAGCGCCAGCCTCACTGGCCCGGAGTGGACTGGATAAACGCCGTGACCCGATCCAGCACTGGTGCCAGCCAGCGCAAGGGTTTGGCAATCGATGCCACCAATGTCGCGTGGTTGGTCTTGGTGAAGTAAAACACCTCGACCGGCACACCCGCGTCGTGCAGTTTTTTCGCCAGCCCGCCGGTGTTGCGTGTGGGGTTGACCAGCGTGTCGCTCGCCGAGGCAATCAACAGGCTCGGCGGCGCGCCATGGTCGACGTGGTTGATCGGCTGGGAGTCGGGCGGGGAATTCGGAAAGAAAAACACCGGGCGCACATCGCGGTTTTCAATCGGCAGAAAGTCATAGGGCCCGGCCAGGCCAATCCAGCCCTTGAGCATCGAGGGCGCCAGATTCACCTCATTGAGCCAGCGCGCATCCAGCGCCAGCATCGAGGCGTTGTAGGCGCCGGAGCTGTGGCCCATCAGGTACAACTGCGTGGGGTCGGCGCCGTATTCGGCGATGTGTTGACGTGTCCAGGCCACCGCTTGGGCGCCGTCTTGAAGAAAGCTTGGGTAACGCACTTGCGGATAGAGCCGATAGTCGGCGATCACGACGACGATGCCGCGTGAGGCCAGTGCCTCGCCGACAAAACCATAATCGTCCTTGGCGCCGCTGTTCCAACTGCCACCGTAGAAAAACACCACGACGGGCGCGTTGGGTGCGGCCGCGACGGGGCGGTAGATATCGAGTTTTTGCCGGGGGTCATCACCGTAGGCGATGGATGCGGTTTTGGTGAAGGTGCTGGAGGGCGTCAGTGCGTTGAGCACTTTGATCGGCGAGCACGCCGCGAGAAATGCGGCGACCGCCAGGGTGAACACTTGCAAGAGTTTGCTCGACATCGTTCAGACCTCACGAAGAAGGTACAACCAAACGAAGATACAAATGTGGGAGTGGGTTTGCTCGCGAAAGCGGTGAATCAGTTAACACATGTGTGACTGATGTACCGCTTTCGCGAGCAAGCCCGCTCCCACATTTTAGATCTCTGCCAGCCGATATTACGAGGACAGGTACGAAGAGCGGGTCAAACCGAGACGCAACGCATCCAGGAACTGCGTGCGCTCGCTGGCACTGATCTTCGCGCTCGCGCACTTGTCGCGGTAGTGCGTCATCAACTCCTCCGGCGACAAGTGCACATAGCGCAGCATGTCTTCGATGGTGTCGTGGGTCTCGATACCGGCGCTGTACACCGAACCGTCTTCGCGCTGGTAGATGTTCACCGAGTCGGTATCACCGAACAGGTTGTGCATGTCACCGAGGATTTCCTGGTAAGCGCCGACCAGGAAGATGCCCAGCAAGTAGTCTTCACCTTCATTCAAGGCGTGCACCGGCAGGCTGGTCTCGATGCTCTGCTCGTCGACGTATTGCTTGATCTTGCCGTCGGAGTCGCAGGTCAGGTCTTGCAGCACGGCGCGGCGCAGCGGCTCTTCGTCGAGACGGTGCAGCGGCAGAATCGGCAGGACCTGGCCGATGGCCCAGGTGTCCGGCAAGCTCTGGAATACCGAGAAGTTGCAGATGTACTTGTCGGCCAGCTTGTCGTTGAGTTCGTCCAGCACTTGGCGGTGCGAGCGCTGACGGGCTTTCAACGAGTTGTGCAAGCGACGGCACACGGCAAAGTAGCACTGCTCGGCGAGGGCTTTTTCCGCCAGGGTCAGTTTGCCGTCAGCGTACTGGGTGGCCACGTCGCTCATGTAGTGAGTGGCGCGCCAGTAGGTTTCGGTGACCATTTCGATGTCGGTCGGGCCCAGCAGGTCCACCAGCCATTGCACGGTTTCCGGCAGGCTTTCCTTGTTCTCGATTTGCGGCACGTCGTCGTTGTGTTTTTCAACGTCGGTGACTTGCACCACCAGCATGGCGTGGTGGGCGGTCAGGGAGCGGCCGCTTTCAGAGAAGATGTTCGGGTGCGGCAGGCTCTGCGCGTCGCAGAATTCCTTGAGCATGCCGACGACGACGCCGGCGTAATCGTCCATGTCGTAGTTGATCGAGCTGGCATTACGCGAGTGGGTACCGTCGTAGTCCACGCCCAAGCCGCCGCCGACGTCGATGTGGTCCACCGGCAGGCCGAGGTTACGCAGTTCGCCGTAATAACGAATGGCTTCCTTGAACCCGTGCTGGTAGTCGGCCAGGTTGGCGATCTGCGAGCCCATGTGGAAGTGCAGCAGACGAATGCCTTGATCGAGGCCCGCCGCGCGGAAGCGCTCGACCACCGACAGCAACTGCGCCGCCGACAAACCGAACTTGGACTTCTCGCCACCCGTGTCCGCCCATTTGCTCGACGCCAGCGACGACAAACGCACGCGCAAGCCAACCTGCGGCTTGACCTTGAGGTTGGCGGCTTCTTCGATCACCAGGCCAACTTCGGATTCTTTCTCGATCACGATGAAAACATTGTGACCCAGCTTCTGGCCCATCAGCGCCAGGCGGATGAACTCACGGTCTTTGTAACCGTTGCAGACGATGGTGCCACCCTTGGGTGCCAAGGCCAGCACAGCCAGCAGCTCAGGCTTGGAACCGGCTTCCAGGCCGATGGAAACGTCCTGGGTGGCGATGATGTTCTCGATCACCGCTTCCTGCTGGTTCACTTTGATCGGGTACAGCGCGGTGTACTTGCTCTGGTATTCCAGGCGCTCGATATTGGAATCGAAAGCGCCGGTCAGTTGGCGTACACGGTCTTGCAGGATATCGGGAAAACGCACCAGCAGCGGCAAGGACAAACCGCTTTTGCGCAGCTGGTCGACTTGCTCGTACAGATCGACGGGCGTGCTGTTCGGGCCGTTCGGACGGACTTCAACGCGACCGGCATCATTGATCGCGAAATACCCGGCCCCCCAATGGCGAATCCCGTAAACACTGCGGCTGTCCGCAACTGTCCATTGGCTGCCATCGTCTTTGCGTGTGCGTCGTACGGACATCGAAGTCCCCTATATAAAGTCGAAGATCACCGCGCCCTTCTTGTAAGGCTGGCGAAGTCTAAAGAATGAAAATGACGATTTGCCTGTAAGCAAGGTAGACCCCACTCGCAGGACAGAGTTTAGACACCGGTCAGGAACAGGCTCTGTGAAAACCATGGAGACGACCGTTCGCGTTCAGCAAACCGGCGATCGGGGTGGGTTTCACAGAGGCTGCTAGCCGCCGGATTTCTTCGCCTTGTAACCCAGCTTGATCAGCTCGGCCAACAGCAACTCGACGTGATCGCCCTGGATCTCGATGACGCCGTCTTTCAGGGCGCCACCCGTGCCACAGCGCTTTTTCAGCGTGGTGGCGAGTTCCTTCAGGGCTTCTTCGGCCAGCGGCACACCGGTGACGGTGGTCACCGTCTTGCCGCCACGGCCCTTGCTCTCGCGTCGTACGCGGGCAATACCGTCGCCTTCAGGGATCAGGGTCTGTTTGCAGGTACACGAATCCACGGGCTGGCGACAGTCCGGGCAGTGTCGACCTGCGTCGGTGGAAAATACCAAGCCACCAAGGGCGGCGAAGGATGCGGCTTTTTTGGCCACCGGCAATCCTCTTGGGAGGACAAAGACAGATCGGTGCTCGGTTCTCGTAAACAGAACAGGGCATCGACCGCGAAGCCCCACTCAGGCAGGGGCAGCGCTACCGAACCGCAAAGGTGGTTCGGGTGAAAAGTCGCGCAGTGTAACGGCAAAAAGCCGACTTGCTAAGAGCCAAATAGCGCCAATTTATGCAACTTTAGCGACGCGAGGCCAGATAGCGCCGCAAGCCCTCTTGAGCGTCCGGGCAGTAAGGCTTTTGTTCAGCTTCCTGCAGGACCCTTTCAAGGGGTAAAAACCGCGCTTCCATGACCTCTTCGGGCTGCAGGCGTAAGGGGCCATCCCAGACCGCCGAATAGGATTTGCACCAGAGCCGGCTGGCGCCATCCTCGAAGTAGAAATGGTCATGCTCGACCAGGTCCACGCCGCCCACCCCAAGCTCTTCTTCCAATTCACGGGCCGCCGAATCGGCGTAACACTCGCCTGCCGCGACCATGCCACCCGCGGCCGTGTCCCAAAACCCAGGGTACAAGGCTTTGCTCAAGGTGCGCCGATGCACACACAGTTCGCCGGCCGAATTGAACAGGAAGATAAAGGTGCAACGGCCGATCAGGCCGCGCTCACGCAGGTCAGACCTGACGAGATGGCCGAGCAGGTTGTCCTGGTCGTCGACCCAGCAGATCAGTTCAGCATCAGAGGCCGCGCGGTGCGCGGCCTCATTTTGAGTAGCGTCCATCATTACCCCTGGTTGAGGAGCTGACGCAAGTCGATCACTGCAGCGTTTGCCCGGGAAATATAGTTGGCCATGACCAGCGAGTGGTTGGCGAGAACGCCAAAGCCACTGCCGTTGAGAATCATAGGGCTCCAAACCGGCTCCTGCGAGGCCTCCAGCTCACGAATGATCTGACGCACGCTGACGGTGGCATTTTTCTTGGCCAGCACGTCGGCAAAATCGACTTCGATGGCGCGCAGCAAGTGAGACAGAGCCCAGGCCTGGCCACGGGCCTCGTAGAACACGTTGTCGATCTGCATCCATGGGGTTTCCACCACTTCTTCATCGACCTGCGGCACTTCACCCGGCGCCAGGGCTTCGGTTTTCAGCGCGGTGTTCAGCTTGACCCGACCGACACTGGCCGACAGGCGTTGCGACAACGAGCCCAAACGAGTGGCGACATCACCCAGCCAGTTGTTCAGGTTGTCGGCACGCGCATAGAACAGCGCGCCTCTCTGGTTAGGGTCGGACAGACGCGCTTCGTAGCGGCTCAGGGAATTGATACCTTCCTGGTACTCCGACTCGCTGGATGGCAGCACCCAGCTCTTGTTGTCAAAGTTGAAGCGTGGCTCGGCCTTGGCCAAATCGGCGTCCTCGGCCGACTGCGACTGGGAACGGGCGAAGTCTTTACGCAGGGCACGGGTCAAGTCACGCACCTGCACCAGCACGCCGTATTCCCAGCTCGGCATGTTGTCCATCCACAAGCCTGGCGGGAAACGGTCGTTGGAGATATAGCCACCGGGCTTGTTCAGCAACGTGCCGACCACGGTCTTGAGGGTTTCGACAGTGGTGTAGCCAATCACCATCTGCTTGCCTTCCTTCTCCGCAGCAAGCTGGGCGTTTTGCTGGACCGGAAACAGCGCCGGCTCTTCGCTCCAGTACCAACCCAGGCCGCCGGTGACCAACAGGTACAAGGCCAGCACGCTGAGCAACGCTTTGCTCATCAGCAGGTTGCGAAAGTAGCCGCGTTGGGTCGACTTTGGCTCAGGGGCGGGGCCTTTGGCACTGCCTGCACGATTTTTCCAGTCCAGCATGGCGATATCCTTTCAATCACTTGAGTTCATGCACGTCAATTGTCCGGGTGCGGTCAAACACTCCGACCACAACCCTACCCCATCGTGCCCATCGGTGCGGGCCTTTTAACCAAAGTGGCGCACCGGGCAGATTCGACTATAAAGATCTGCAACCATAACGCATGCCGGCTTTTTACGCAGCGCGACCATAAGGTCAGAAACTGAATCGCACAGACGTGTACTTAATTGACGTATGACACTCATATATAAGAAAAGAGGTGCTAGCATAGAGCCATCAGTCGACCTCAGCATGCACCCTCACTAGTAGTCAGGATATGACCGAGCCAGAAGACCCCAGCCGTGAGCGTCTCAAGCAGCACTTTGCCCAGCGGGTAATTCATCAGGCACGTCAAATTCTTGAGATCTGGCAACGCCTGCAGCGCAGTGAATGGTCAAACACAGATTTGTCCGAACTCAGCGAAGCAAACCTGCGCCTGCTGCGTTTTGCCGAACGCTTCGAACAGCCGGAACACGGCCAACTGGCGCGGCACATTGGCGAGTCCCTCAAGGTCGTGGACGAGAACCGTGGCCGCCTCAGCAGCCAGGTGATCACCGAACTCAACCGCCTGATGCAGCGCCTGTCCCGCACCGGCCTGCGCCAGGGCGACCAGCTTGAGCAAACGTTCCTGCCACCGATGCGCAAGCCGATCTACGTGATGCTGGCCGATCACGACCGCGCCGAGCGCCTGGCCAAGCAACTGGAATTCTTTGGCATGAGCGCCCAGTCGCTGGACAGCGTGGCAGCGTTTCGGTCCTCGCTGGCCGAGCGCCTGCCTTCGGCGATTGTGATGGATGTGGATTTCTGCGGGGCCGGCCTGGGCCTCAAGCTCGCGGCCGAAGCCCAGGAAGGCCTTGAGCAAAAGCTGCCGCTGTTGTTCTTCAGCCTGCACGAAACCGATACCCCGACGCGCCTGGCCGCGGTGCGCGCGGGCGGCCAGGAGTTCCTCACCGGCACGCTGGAAGCCTCCAGCCTGCTGGAAAAGATCGAAGTGCTGACCTGCGTCGCGCAGTACGAGCCTTATAAAGTGCTGATCATCGACGACTCACGCGCCCAGGCATTGCACACCGAGCGCCTGCTCAACAGCGCCGGCATCGTCACGCGCACCCTGATCGAGCCGATCCAGGCCATGGCCGAGCTGGCGGACTTCCAGCCGGACCTGATCATCCTCGACATGTACATGCCCGCCTGTACCGGCACCGAACTGGCCAAGGTGATTCGCCACAACGACCGTTATGTCAGCGTGCCCATCATCTACTTGTCGGCCGAAGACGACCTGGACAAACAGCTGGACGCCATGAGCGAAGGCGGCGATGACTTCCTCACCAAGCCGATCAAGCCGCGCCACCTGATCACCACCGTACGCAACCGCGCCGCCCGCGCGCGCAACCTCAAGGCGCGCATGGTGCGTGACAGCCTGACCGGGCTGTACAACCATACCCACATCCTGCAATTGCTCGAAGACTGCAGCTTCCGCGCACGCCGCGAGAACAAACCGCTGAGCTTTGCGATGCTCGATATCGACCATTTCAAGCGGGTCAATGACAGCCACGGCCACCCCATGGGCGACCGCGTCATCAAGAGTTTGGCGCTGTTCCTCAAGCAGCGCTTGCGCAAGACCGATTACATCGGCCGCTACGGCGGTGAAGAATTCGCCATCGTGATGCCCGACACCGACCTGGAATCGGCCTGCAAGGTGCTGGATGAAATCCGTGGGCGCTTTGCCGAAATTCACTACCCCGCCCAACCCCAGGATTTATGGTGCACCTTCAGTGCCGGGCTGGTGGAGCTGTGCGACGACTCCGACAGCCTGATGATGGCCGCTCAGGCAGACGAGGCGCTGTACCGCGCCAAGGGCGCCGGACGTAACCGTGTGCAGGCCGCACGCACGTCAAAGCAAAGTGCCATCTTTTCACCGGAATCCACTGATACCGTCATAACCTTGTAATGAAAACGCAATAACTTCAGGCACTTATCTTTCGCTGTCGGTTGAAACCACGCATGCGCCTGAAGCTGCTGACCAATCTGAATACCCTTCTTCTGGTAGCCGTGTGCCTGGCACTTGGGGCGACGCTGTGGTGGTCGCAACGCGCACTCGAACGGCCTTACACGCTGATGGAGCGCTACCTGGGTTTGTCGCAAACCTTCCAGAACCAGGCCGCGCGCAATATCGACGACTACCTGGCCAGTGGCGACGCGTTGCGTTTGAGTAGCGCCAGCCAGAGCCTGGAAGACCTCTTGCAGCACCTGGATGAATTGCCCGCCGAGCTGACGCAAAACCTGCGTCCCAGCCTCGCGGACCTGGATGCCTTCAGCAAAACCGACCTGCTGGCCGCCGGCAAACTGGCCGGCGACCCGCAAGCACTGCTGCTACAGGCCGAGCGAGAGCTGAGCGCGAACCTGGAGCAACTGAGCCAGTACGCAATGGGCGTCAACTCGCCCGAGGCAGCCCGTTACTTGCCGCCACTGCTGGCCGCGTCCCAGCATTTGGGCAAGCTGTCACTGGCACGCGATAAGCTGGTGAGCAGCGGGCGCGCGGAATTGGCCGATGACGTAGAGCGCGAAGTCGCCAGCATCCGCACCCAGGCCGACCTGTTGGCGCAGTTACCCCTGCTGGGCGTAAAGGCCAGCGCGGAATCCAGCTCCGATGACTTTTCAGCCATGATGGGCCTTGAAAACAGCGGAAAAACCGACGTCCAGGACACCGGCGTCGACCTCAAGCGCGAACTCAACAGCCTGCTGACCCGCTACCCCGCCGAACTCAAGCGCACCCGTGAGCAGATCCAGCAGCGCACCGCACTGGCTGCAGGCACCCAGCTGAAAATCGCCGCCGTACAACAATCCATCGCCAGCCTGGAACCCGTGGTGCGCGCGCAACACGCCAAGATCCAGGGCGAAGTCCGCCTGATGCAAGGTGTGATGATCGGCCTGATCCTGTTGATCGCGCTGCTGATCGACACCCTGCAGCGGCGCCTGGCGCGAGTATTGACCAACCTGGCGCCAGCCCTGTCCACCTGGGCCGAGGGCGACTTCAGCCAGCCCATTGCGCTGGGCAAGACCAACCGTGAATTGCACGACATCGAAGCCTCCCTGAATCGCCTGCGCGCCTACCTGGTGGACCTGGTGGGCACCATTCGCGGGAATGCCGAGGAAGTGGCCGGCAGCAGCCGCGCCCTCGCCGAGCTGAGCAGTGGTCTGCATGACGGTGCCGAGCGCCAGGCCGGCGATACCGCGCAGATCCGTGACTCCCTGGGCGAACTGGAAGCCACCATCCAGCAAGTGGCCGGGGATGCCAGCCAGGCGGCCGGCGCCAGTCGCAGCGCGGGTCAAGCCGTGGAACAGGGCCAACGCGTGATCGGCCTGAGCCTGACCGGCTTGCACGCGCTGGTCGGTGAAGTGCAGCAAAACGCGCAGATGATCGAAAAACTCGCCGAAGAATCCGCGACCATCGGCGGCGTACTGACCGTGATCCGCTCGATTGCCGACCAGACCAACCTGCTTGCGCTTAATGCCGCCATCGAGGCAGCCCGGGCCGGTGAAGCCGGGCGCGGGTTTGCCGTGGTCGCTGATGAAGTGCGCTCACTGGCCCAGCGCACCGCCGGCGCCACCGCCGAGATTCAGGGGCTGATTGCCGGCCTGCAATCCGCAGCCCACCAATCGGTGCAAGGCATGCGCGCCCAGGTCGAGCACGCCGAAGCCACCGCGCAGCAAGCCCAGGCGGCCGACGGTGCGTTGGATAAAATCGTCGGGGCAATCCAGACGATTTCCGACACGGCAGTGCGCATCGCCGATGTGACCGCCCAGCAGAGTGGCGCCGTCAGTGAAATTCGCGATAACAGTGAACGCATCCACCAGTTGGGTGAAGATAATCTGCTGCGTATTGGCCAGGGCCGTCGCCAGGGCGACCACCTGCTGGTGCTGGGTGGGCAGCTCAATACGGCTGTGCAGGCTTTCCGCGTTTAATCCGCTCCAATGCCATGCACAGATCACAATGTGGGAGCGGGCTTGCTCGCGAATGCGGTGGGTCAGTCAATTCATTTCTTACTGATCCACCGCTTTCGCGAGCAAGCCCGCTCCCACATTGGATCTCCTGAGACTTCAGGACCGTGCTACCAATGACCGGAATCCAGGCCACAGTCACAAATTTCGCGCAATCCTCGCTAATCGTGCTGCCTACTGCATAGAACTGGACAGTCACAAACGCTTTGCGGCATAGTCGCCGAGTTCTGCCGCACCCACATCAATAACAAGGAACAGCCGATGGCGACCTTACTGGTTCTTCACGGACCCAACCTGAACCTGCTCGGCACCCGCGAACCGGGCGTCTACGGGGCAGTCACCCTCGATCAGATCAACGTGGATCTGGAGCGACGGGCGCGTGAAGCCGGCCACCATTTGCTGTACCTGCAAAGCAATGCCGAGTACGAACTGATTGATCGCATCCATGCCGCGCGTGGCGAAGGCGTGGACTTTATCCTGATCAATCCCGCCGCTTTTACGCATACAAGCGTTGCATTACGTGACGCGCTGCTGGCGGTGAGCATCCCATTTATCGAAGTGCACTTGTCGAACGTGCACAAACGCGAAGCTTTCCGCCATCACTCTTACTTCTCCGACGTAGCGGTAGGAGTGATCTGCGGCCTTGGCGCCAGCGGTTATCGACTGGCCCTGGAGGCCGCCCTGGAACACATTGAACAACCGGCCAAGCGCCCCTGACCGACCCTTGGGAGTTGATGATTCATGGATATCCGTAAAGTTAAGAAACTGATCGAACTGCTGGAAGAATCCGGTATCGACGAGCTGGAAATCAAGGAAGGCGAAGAGTCCGTACGGATCAGCCGTCACAGCAAGACCCCGGCCCAACAGTTCTACGCGCCACAGATGCAAGCGCCGGCACCAGCCGCTGCTGCTCCGGCCGCCGCACCTGCTGCCGCTGCGCCAGCCGCACCTGCTGCGCCTGTGTTGAACGGCTTCGTGGTCAAGTCGCCAATGGTCGGTACGTTCTACCGCACCCCGGCACCGACCTCGCCAGCCTTCGTTGAAGTCGGCGCAACCGTGAAAGTGGGCGACACCATCTGCATCGTTGAAGCGATGAAGATGATGAACCACATCACTGCTGAGAAAGCCGGCGTCATCGAATCCATTCTGGTAGAAAACGGTCAGCCGGTTGAGTACGACCAGCCGCTGTTCACCATCGTTTGAACCGCGGAGCACCTTCGATGTTGAAACCTGCGAAGAAACTGCAAAAAGTCCTGATCGCCAACCGCGGCGAAATCGCGCTGCGGATCCTGCGCGCCTGTAAGGAAGAGGGCATCAAGACCGTCGCTGTTTACTCGACGGCCGATACTGAATTGATGCACGTGAAGCTGGCGGACGAAAGCATTTGCATCGGCCCGCCACTGGCCACGAACTCGTACCTGAAAGTCTCGAACATCATCGCGGCCGCTGAAGTGACTGGCGCTGATGGCATCCACCCAGGCTACGGCTTCCTTGCGGAAAACGCCGACTTCGCCGAACAGGTGGAAAAATCCGGGTTTGCCTTCATCGGTCCGAAAGCCGAAACCATTCGCCTGATGGGCGACAAGGTATCGGCCAAAGACGCCATGATCGCGGCCGGCGTACCCACCGTTCCAGGTTCCGACGGCCCGCTGCCTGAAGACGAGGCAACCGCCCTGCGCATTGGTCGCGAAGTCGGTTACCCGGTGATCATCAAGGCCGCCGGTGGCGGTGGTGGTCGCGGCATGCGCGTGGTGCACAAGGAAGAAGACCTGATCGAAGCTGCCAAGCAGACCCGCTCCGAAGCGGCTGCCTGGTTCGGCAACCCGATGGTCTACCTGGAAAAGTACCTGACCAACCCACGTCACGTGGAAGTGCAGGTGCTGTCCGACGGCCAGGGCCACGCCATCCACCTGGGCGACCGCGACTGCTCGCTGCAACGCCGTCACCAGAAGGTACTGGAAGAAGCACCGGCACCGGGCCTGGACGAAACTGCTCGCCAGGAAGTCCTGGCGCGCTGCGTCAAGGCGTGTATCGACATCAACTACCGTGGCGCCGGGACCTTTGAGTTCCTCTACGAAAACGGTCGCTTCTACTTCATCGAGATGAACACTCGTGTACAGGTAGAGCACCCGGTTTCGGAGATGGTCACCGGTATCGATATCGTCAAGGAGATGCTGAGCATCGCCGCCGGTAACGTGCTGTCTTTCACCCAGGACGACGTGAAGCTCCACGGCCACTCCCTGGAGTGCCGGATCAACGCCGAAGACCCGAAAACCTTTATCCCAAGCCCTGGCCTGGTCAAGCACTTCCACGCGCCCGGCGGCAACGGCGTACGTGTGGATTCGCACCTGTACAGCGGCTACAAGGTTCCGTCCAACTACGACTCGCTGATCGGCAAGCTGATCACCTGGGGCGCCACCCGCGACGAGGCCATGGCCCGTATGCGTAACGCCCTGGACGAAATCGTGGTTGACGGCATCAAGACCAACATCCCGTTGCATCGGGATCTGGTTCGCGATGAAGGCTTCTGCGAAGGTGGTGTGAACATTCACTACCTGGAACACAAGCTGGCTAACCAGTAAGTGCTCCACCCAACAAAGCCGCCTTCGGGCGGCTTTGTTGTGTATGGCCCCTCCATTTTGAAGCTATACAGTCTAAATGTGGGAGGGGCCTTGCCCCCGATGGCAGCAGCTCAGTCATAGATTAGGTGACTGACCCTCCGCTATCGGGGGCTCGCCCCCTCCCACATTTAGACTGTGTACTGTCAGTACAGTCGTCTTCTTCTCCACGCTCGCGTAAACTTGCGCGCTTTCGCGACCCAGCCGTCGCACACTCATTTTTTCAAAGGTGCCCGCCATGCCTTGGCTGCAAGTCCGTCTCGCCATCAGCCCAGAACAAGCCGAAACCTACGAAGACGCTTTCCTCGAAGTGGGCGCTGTCTCGGTGACCTTCATGGACGCCGAAGACCAACCAATCTTCGAACCGGAACTCAACACCACGCCGCTGTGGTCCCACACCCACTTGCTGGCCCTGTTCGAAGACGGCACCGACGCCGCCGCCGTGCTGGCCCATATGGAACTGCTCACTGGCAGCCCGCTGCCGGAGCATCACAGCGAAGTGATCGAAGACCAGGATTGGGAACGTAGCTGGATGGACAACTTCCAGCCGATGCGTTTCGGCCAGCGCCTGTGGATCGTACCCAGCTGGCACGCCGCCCCTGAACCGGATGCGGTCAACCTGCTGCTGGACCCGGGCCTGGCATTCGGCACCGGTACTCACCCCACCACCGCGCTGTGCCTGGAATGGCTTGATGGCCAGGACCTGACCGACTGCAACGTGCTGGATTTCGGCTGCGGCTCGGGCATCCTGGCGATTGCCGCGCTGCTGCTGGGCGCCAAAGAAGCTGTCGGCACCGACATCGACGTGCAAGCCCTGGAAGCCTCCCGCGACAACGCCGGGCGCAACCATATTCCTGAAGGCAAATTCCCACTGTACCTGCCGGAGCAATTGCCCCAGGTCCAGGCCGATGTGCTGGTGGCGAATATCCTTGCCGGGCCGCTGGTGTACCTGGCGCCGCAGCTGTCGAGCCTGGTCAAGCCAGGTGGGCGTCTGGCGCTGTCGGGTATTCTCGCCGAGCAAGGCGAAGACGTGGCGGCGGCCTATGCCCAGGACTTCGAGCTGGACCCGATCGCCAACCGTGACGGCTGGGTACGCATCAGTGGTCGTCGGCGCTAGAATGGGCGCTTGCCTGAATCGGATGGCCGCATGACCGACAGTTTCGTCACCCAGTGCCCGCATTGCCAAGCTCGCTTTCGCGTCAGCCACGCTCAATTAAGCGTGGCCCGTGGCGTGGTTCGCTGCGGCTCATGCCTGCAAGTGTTCAACGCCGCCCGCCAACTGCTGGAGCAGCGTGCCGGTGCATCTGCGCCGCCCGGTACACAGCCGGCTGCCGAGGCTGCCCCGCAAACACCGCGGGCAATCAGCCAGAAGCAGTGGACCGCCGAAGAGCTCGACCTGGACAACCTCGACCTGGACGAAGAACTGGCCAAGCTGGAACGCCGCGAGATTCAGCACACCCTGCCGCCAGGCACCGAGCGTCGCCAAGCAGGTGCCGACCGTCGGCAAAAGGAAGATGCCCTCAGCGCCAGCCGTGACACCGTCAAGGCCGAGGAAGAAAAGTGGGCCGCCAGCCTGTTCAGCGAACCGCCCGAGGAACGTGTCCAAGCCAGCGAAGAGCAACCCGAGCCGCCCAAGGCGCCTGCGACCAAGCAGCGCACCGAGCCGTCCATGTCGTTTCACATTGACGACGTTGACGATGAGCCGTCGCTGCACTCAACCCCTGACGATGACGATATCGACCCGCCGTTCACGCCGCTGACCGCTGCCGCCGACGAGCCCGAACCCGAAGAACGCTCACAACCGCGTCGCAAACGCCCGCGCCCGGAAGCCAGCGTTCACGACGATGTACTCCAGGACCTGGAAGACGACCCGCTGCATCTTTACGCGCAGAAACGTCCGTCAGGCTGGGGCCGCCGCCTCCTCTGGATGTTCCTGGTATTGCTGGCCGCCGCCGGCCTGGCAGGCCAGTACATTGCCTATCAATTCGATGATCTGGCCCGCCAGGACGCGTACCGCCCATGGTTCCAGCAACTGTGCCCAACACTGGGCTGCACGGTGCCATCACGGGTCGATATCGCGCATATCAAGAGCAGTAACCTGGTGGTACGCAGCAACCCGGAGTTTGCCGGGGCGCTGGTGGTGGACGCCATCATCTATAACCGTGCGACGTTCTCCCAGCCTTTCCCGCTGCTGGAGCTGCGTTTTGCCGACTTGAACGGCAGCCTGATTGCCAGTCGTCGCTTCAAACCCGGCGAATACCTGAGTGGTGAATTGGCCGGTGTGAGCGAAATGCCTTCACAGACGCCGATCCATATCTCCCTGGACATCCTCGACCCAGGCAATAAAGCCGTGAATTACAGCCTGAGTTTTCACTCGCCCGAGTGAGCCGGCTCACGCTCCGAGGTTTGACGGCAAATTATTGACTGCCCCGCCACCTACCAAACCGGTGGCGATAAAGAAATAACTGTTCAGATTTTATCCAATTCAGCCTTTATCCAGTCATCGAGAGCGGGTATCATGCCAACCCTTTTTCGAACTCTAATGATCCGGCCCCACAACAGGGAAGTCCTATGTCGGCGGTACGCATCGGCCCATACACATTGCCAAACGGTTTGATTCTCGCCCCGATGGCGGGCGTCACCGATCAGCCCTTTCGTCAGCTGTGCAAGCGTTTGGGCGCGGGTCTAGTAGTCTCTGAAATGGTCACCAGCGACATGAGCTTGTGGAACACCCGCAAATCGCGGATGCGCATGATCCACGAAGGTGATCCCGAGCCCCGCTCGGTACAGATCGCCGGTGGTGATGCACAAATGCTGGCGGAAGCAGCGCGGGCCAACGTGGAGTTGGGTGCGCAGATCATCGATATCAACATGGGCTGCCCGGCCAAGAAGGTCTGCAACAAGGCCGCCGGTTCCGCGCTGTTGAAAGATGAGCAATTGGTTGCCGAGATCCTGCAGGCCGTTGTCGCCGCAGTGGATGTACCGGTCACCCTGAAGATTCGTACCGGTTGGGACCGGGACAACAAGAATGGCCTGACGGTGGCGAAGATCGCCGAACAGGCAGGAATTACCGCGTTGGCGGTGCACGGCCGCACCCGCGCCGACCTTTACACCGGTGAAGCCGAGTACGACACCATTGCCGCGATCAAGCAGGCGGTGTCGATGCCGGTGTTTGCCAATGGCGATATCGACTCAGCCGAGAAAGCCCGGCGCGTGCTGCACGCAACCGGTGCCGATGGCTTGTTGATTGGCCGGGCCGCCCAGGGGCGTCCATGGATTTTTCGTGAGATCGAGCATTTTCTGCGTACCGGCGACGTGTTGCCGGCACCGGAGCTGATCGAGGTGGAACGTATTCTGCTAGAGCATCTGGCCGCCCTGCACGCCTTCTATGGAGACGTGATGGGAGTACGCATTGCTCGCAAGCATGTCGGCTGGTATCTCGCAACCTTGCCGGGCGCCAGGGAGTTTCGCGCCCACTTCAATCGTTTGGATGATACGGAAGCACAGTGCGCCAACGTTCGTGAGTTTTTCAGCGAACGTTACAAGAGCCTGGGGACAGGGGACGGAGAGGGGGTGGCCGCATGACGATGATGACCGAGACTTTAGTGAGTGGAACAACACCCGTGAGCGACAACGTCAATTTGAAACAGCACCTGAACACACCGAGCGAAGAAGGCCAGACCCTTCGCGGGAGTGTCGAGAAGGCGTTGCACAATTATTTCGCCCACCTTGAGGGCGCTTCCGTCACGGACGTGTACAACCTGGTGCTCTCCGAAGTCGAAGCGCCCTTGCTCGAAAGCGTGATGAACTACGTCAAGGGCAACCAGACCAAAGCCAGTGAGCTGCTGGGCCTCAACCGTGGCACCTTGCGCAAAAAGCTCAAGCAGTACGATTTGCTGTAAGCATTCAATCAAACCAGAAAGGCGCCCGCGTAAAAACGGACGCCTTTTTTGCTGACTCCTTTGCTTTTGATGGAAATTGAAATGACCGACCAGACTACCCGCCTGCCGATCCGCCGTGCCTTGATCAGTGTCTCCGACAAGACCGGGATCCTTGAATTTGCCCGGGAGCTGGAAGCCCTGGGCGTGGAAATCCTCTCCACGGGCGGGACCTTCAAACTGCTGCAGGACAACGGCGTGGCCGCAGTAGAAGTCGCGGACTACACCGGTTTCGCAGAAATGATGGACGGGCGGGTCAAGACCCTGCACCCGAAAATCCACGGCGGGATCCTCGGTCGTCGCGGTATCGACGACGCCATCATGACCGAACACGGCATCAAGCCGATCGACCTGGTGGCCGTTAACCTTTACCCGTTCGAAGCCACCATCAACAAGCCAGGCTGCGACCTGCCGACCGCCATCGAAAACATCGATATCGGCGGCCCGACCATGGTTCGCTCCGCGGCCAAGAACCACAAAGACGTGGCCATCGTGGTTAACGCCAGCGACTACGCCAACGTGCTCGAAAGCCTGAAAGCCGGCGGCCTGACCTACGCCCAGCGTTTCGACCTGATGCTCAAGGCGTTCGAACACACTGCCGCCTACGACGGCATGATCGCCAACTACATGGGCACCGTGAACCAGGCGGCTGAAACCCTCAGCACAGAAGGCCGCAGCCAGTTCCCGCGCACCTTCAACAGCCAGTTCATCAAGGCCCAGGAAATGCGCTACGGCGAGAACCCGCACCAGAGCGCGGCGTTCTACGTGGAAGCCAAACCGGCCGAAGTCGGCATCGCCACCGCGACCCAGCTGCAAGGCAAAGAGCTGTCCTACAACAACGTGGCCGACACCGACGCCGCGCTGGAATGTGTGAAGAGCTTCGTCAAGCCGGCCTGCGTGATCGTCAAGCACGCCAACCCGTGCGGCGTGGCCGTAAGCCCGGACGCTGAAGGCGGCATTCGCCAGGCGTACGAACTGGCCTACGCCACCGACACCGAATCCGCCTTCGGCGGCATCATCGCCTTCAACCGCGAGCTGGATGCAGAAACCGCCAAAGCCATCGTCGAGCGTCAGTTCGTCGAAGTGATCATCGCCCCTTCCGTGAGTGAAGAAGCCCGCGCCATTGTTGCCGCCAAAGCCAACGTGCGCCTGCTGGCCTGCGGTGAGTGGTCGGCTGAGCGCGCCGCTGCCTGGGACTACAAGCGCGTCAACGGCGGCTTGCTGGTACAGAGCCGCGACATCGGCATGATCGGCAGCGAAGACCTCAAAGTCGTCACCAAACGCGCCCCGACCGAGCAAGAGATCAACGACCTGATCTTCGCCTGGAAAGTCGCCAAGTACGTTAAGTCCAACGCCATCGTCTACGCCAAGAACCGCCAGACCATCGGTGTCGGCGCCGGCCAGATGAGCCGCGTGAACTCGGCACGTATCGCCGCGATCAAGGCTGAGCACGCCGGTTTGCAGGTGGCTGGCTCGGTGATGGCGTCCGACGCGTTCTTCCCGTTCCGTGATGGCCTGGACAACGCTGCGAAAGCAGGGGTTACCGCCGTGATCCAACCGGGCGGTTCGATGCGTGATGCAGAAGTGATTGCCGCTGCCGACGAAGCCGGTATCGCCATGGTGTTCACCGGCATGCGCCACTTCCGTCACTGACAGATTTGATACCAAGTGGGCACTGGCTTGTGTAGGCGCTGGCTTGCCTGCGATGCAGACAGCTCGGTGTTTCAGTGCGACCGGGTTGATGCTATCGCAGGCAAGCCAGCTCCCACAGAAAAGCAACCCACAGTGCTTCCAAGAATTGAGCGTCATCCGAGGGTTTTGAAATGAATGTTTTGATCATTGGCAGCGGTGGCCGTGAACACGCCCTGGCCTGGAAAGTTGCCCAGGACCCACGCGTCCAGAAAGTTTTCGTCGCCCCTGGCAACGCCGGCACCGCCATTGAAGCCAAGTGCGAAAACGTCGCCATCGACGTGCTGGCCCTTGAGAAGCTTGCTGATTTTGCCGAAAAGAATGTTTCCCTGACCATCGTCGGTCCGGAAGTGCCGTTGGTTGCCGGCGTCGTGGACCTGTTCCGTAGCCGTGGCCTGGATTGCTTCGGCCCGACTGCCGGTGCTGCGCAACTGGAAGGTTCCAAGGCGTTCACCAAGGATTTCCTGGCACGCCACAAGATCCCGACTGCGGACTACCAGAATTTCACCGAGATCGAGCCAGCCCTGGCTTACCTGCGTGAAAAAGGTGCGCCGATCGTGATCAAGGCCGACGGCCTGGCCGCCGGTAAGGGCGTGATCGTTGCGATGACCCTGCAGGAAGCCGAAGACGCCGTGCGCGATATGCTCGCTGGTAACGCTTTCGGTGATGCCGGTTCCCGCGTCGTCATCGAAGAATTCCTCGACGGCGAAGAAGCCAGCTTCATCGTGATGGTCGACGGCAAGAACGTTCTGCCGATGGCCACCAGCCAGGACCACAAACGCGTCGGCGACGGCGACACTGGCCCGAACACCGGCGGTATGGGTGCTTACTCCCCTGCCCCAGTGGTCACCGCCGAAGTACACCAGCGTGTGATGGACCTGGTGATCTGGCCGACCGTGCGCGGCATGGCCGACGAAGGTAACGTGTACACCGGCTTCCTGTACGCCGGCCTGATGATCGACAAAGCCGGTAACCCGAAAGTCATCGAGTTCAACTGCCGTTTCGGCGACCCGGAAACCCAACCAGTGATGCTGCGTCTGCAGTCGAGCCTGGTGCTGCTGGTGGAAGCGGCCCTGGCCCAGGCACTGGACAAGGTTGAAGCACAATGGGACCCGCGTCCGAGCGTCGGTATTGTGCTGGCGGCCGGTGGTTACCCTGCCGACTACGCCAAAGGCGACGTGATTGAAGGCCTGGATGCAGCGGCTATGCTGGAAGGCAAGGTGTTCCATGCGGGCACCGTGCTCAAGGACGGCAAAGTTGTAACTGCAGGTGGCCGTGTGTTGTGCGCCACCGCAATGGGTGCCAGTGTCGACGCCGCGCAACAACAGGCGTACAAACTGGCCGCAAAAATCGACTGGAAAGGTTGTTTCTACCGCACGGACATCGGCTACCGCGCCATTGCCCGTGAACGTGGCGAGAACAGCTGAACAGCTACACTTGAGTAGCTATCCGTTCGGTTAGGTAAGGGCCTCTGGCCCTTGCCCTACGCATGTCGCCCCGCGCATAGTTAACCCGTGCATCAACCTACGAAGGGATTTCGCCGTGCGCTGGCTCAGGATCGCCATAGGTTTCACAGTCAGTCTGCTGACTCTGCTCTGCTTGTTCCCGGCCCAGGCCGCCGCACAAGGCAGTGGTTGGGCAGTCTTGCTTGATGAACAGGCCGACCTGCAACTGAGCGACATTCGCTCCGCCCGCTACACCAATCAATTCAGCCCCATCGAACTGGACCGGATTACCGCTGCAGAGCCGGACGGTGCGTTGTGGGTACGCTTCAAGCTGCAACCCGGCAAGCACGAGCAAGTGCTGCGGGTATTCGCCCCGGACCTGTCCCAGCTGAGCCTCTATGTACTGGACGGCGACACCCTGGTGGAACAACAAAGCACCGGCACCCGCCAGCCCCAGGCGGAGCGCCCGCTGCCCAGCAGCGATTTCATGCTGCCGATGCCCCAGAGCCAGAAGCCACTGGACGTTTATCTGCGCCTGGTCTCGGAACACGAACTGCGCCCCTATATCACCCTGGAACCGGCCGTGCTCGCCGCCGCCGATCAGACCCAGACACTGATCTATGGCCTGCTGTTCGGCTGCCTGCTGATGCTGATCCTGCACAACCTCACTCGCTTCGCTTACCACCGCTCGCGCAGCAGCCTGTGGCTGGCGGCCTGCGAGCTGCTGTTGATGCTGAGCCTGGCGTTGTTGCTCAACCTGGTGGGGCCGTGGCTGCCGAACTGGCACGCGATCCAGACCCCGGGCGCCTACCTGGCCCTGCTGCTGACCGCGCCCTGCGGGTTGATGTTTGCCTACCGATTCTTCATGCCCTTGGGCCCGCACCCGCTGAACAAGCTGTTGATGGCCGACATCCTGCTGATCGTGCTGTGCGGCCTGCTGCTGTTGTTCGTCAACACCTTGCCGCTGAACATCATCACCTACGCCCTGGTGGCCCTCGCCGGGCTGAGCATGTTGTTTATCTCGGCCTATCACTGGCAGAAAGGCTACCGGCCGGCACGCTTGTTCGTGGTGGCGATGGTGGTGTTCAACATCGGCACATTGATCATCCTCCCTGCCCTGCTGGGCCTGACGCTGGTGGCGCCGCAAGGATTGATCGTCACCCTGCTCGGGTTTATCTGCCTCAGCGGCCTGCTGATGAGCCTGGCCCTGGGCGAACGCCAGCGCGCGATTGTCGAGGCCCGCTTCAGCCTCAGCCGTGACCTGGCGGCCAGCAACGCCGAGATCGCCGCCAAGGCCGAGTTCCTGGCGAAGATCAGCCACGAAATCCGCACGCCCATGAACGGTGTGCTCGGCATGACCGAGTTGCTGCTCGGCACGCCGCTGTCGGTAAAGCAGCGTGACTACGTGCAAACCATCCACAGCGCCGGTAATGAACTGCTGACGCTGATCAACGAGATCCTCGACATATCCAAGCTGGAGTCCGGGCAGATTGAGCTGGACGACGTGCAATTCGACCTCAACGCCTTGATCGATGACTGTTTGAGCATCTTCCGCGCCAAGGCCGAGCAGCAGAACGTCGAACTGATCAGCTTTATCCAGCCCCAGGTGCCGCGAGTGATCAGCGGCGACCCGACCCGCCTGCGTCAGGCACTGTTAAGCCTGCTGGAAAACGCCCTGCAAAAAACCGATGAAGGTGAAGTGCTGATCGTCGTCGCCCTCGACGAACGCAGCGTCAAGCCGCGCCTGCGCATTGCCGTGCAGGACAGCGGCCTGCCGATGGAAGCCGCCGAGCGCGACGCGCTTTTGCACAGCGAACTGCACAGCAAGAACTTCCTCTCGGCCACGCGCTTGAGCGGCCATCTGGGCCTGGTGATCGCGCGTCAATTGATCCTGTTGATGAATGGCGAGTTCGGCATCAAGAGCGGCAGCCACCAGGGCAGCACCCTGTGGCTGACCCTGCCATTGGACCCGGAACGCCTGGAGCATCCGACGTCCGACCTCGACGGCCCGCTCAAAGGCGCACGGGTGTTGGTCGTGGACGACAACGACACCTGTCGCAAAGTGCTGGTGCAGCAATGCACGGCCTGGGGCCTGAACGTCAGCGCCGTGCCGTCCGGCAAGGAGGCCCTGGCCCTGTTGCGCACCAAAGCTCACCTGCGCGATTACTTCGACGTGGTGCTGCTGGATCAGAACATGCCCGGCATGACCGGTATGCAACTGGCGGCGAAGATCAAGGAAGACCCGAGCCTGAACCACGACATCCTGCTGATCATGCTCACCGGCATCAGCAACGCGCCGAGCAAGATCATCGCGCGCAACTGCGGGATCAAGCGCATCCTCGCCAAACCGGTAGCCGGCTACACGCTCAAGACCACCCTGGCCGACGAACTGACCCAGCGCAGCAAAGGCGCAGTGCCGCCGCGCCCTGCCCTCACTGCGCCGACAGCCGTGACCGTGCCCAGCGACTTCCGCATCCTGGTGGCTGAAGACAACAGCATCTCCACCAAAGTGATTCGCGGCATGCTGGGCAAGCTCAACCTCAACCCGGACACCGCCAGCAACGGCGAAGAAGCGCTGGAGGCGATGAAAGCCCAGCGTTACGACCTGGTATTGATGGACTGTGAAATGCCGATCCTCGATGGCTTCTCCGCCACTCAGCAACTGCGCGCGTGGGAAGTCAGCCACCAACGCATTCGCACACCGGTGGTCGCGCTCACCGCACACATCCTCTCGGAACATAAAGAGCGCGCGCGCCAGGCCGGAATGGATGGGCACATGGCCAAGCCGGTGGAGTTGTCGCAATTGCGCGAGCTGGTTGAGTTTTGGGTGGCGCAGCGTCAACAGCGACCTGAGCACGCACCGTCCTGACCGCAAACACACCCAATGTGCGAGCGGGCTGGCTCGCGAAGGCAGAGTGTCAGTCAATGCATCGTTAACTGATCCAGCGCATTCGCGAGCAAGCCCGCGCCCCCCTATGATCGGCGCCGCCTGATAGACTCTCCCCACTTCCCCCGCCTGTGAGCCGCGCCCATGCTCCATGTGTTATTCAGCGTTTACCTGAAGATGCTGGTGCTCTACAGCCCGTTTTTTGTGCTGTCCTGCTTTATCAGCCTGACCCGTGGTTATTCCAGCAAGGAGCGCAGGCGCCTGGCCTGGAAAGTGGCGTTGGCAACGCTGGTGTCGAGCGTATTGCTCTACCTGTTTGGCCGGGTGATTTTCAGTGTGTTCGGTATCACGGTGGACGCCTTCCGCATCGGTGCCGGCAGCGTGCTGTTTATCTCAGCCCTGGGCATGGCCCAAGGCAAGTCAGCGGTGCAGACCGACAATGTGCAGCAGGACGTGACCATTGTACCGCTGACCATCCCCCTCACCGTTGGCCCCGGCACCATCGGTGCACTGCTGGTGATGGGCGTCAGCCAACCGCATTGGGATGACAAGATCACCGCCATCCTCAGCATCGCCCTGGCCAGCCTCACGGTGGGCGTGGTGCTGTATTTGTCCAACCGTATCGAACGCATTCTCGGCGACCAGGGCTTGCAGATTGTCAGCCGGTTGATGGGGTTGTTCGTGTGTGCGCTTGCCGCGCAAATCATATTTACCGGGGTGCGCGGCTACCTGGTGCCTTAAATCCGATACTGGGCGATTGCCGACTGCACCTTGTCTCCCGCGCTTTCGCGCATCAGCTGCAGGGTCTTTTCGGTGACCACCGAGGTATTCAGCAGCAGGCACGTCTGCCCGCTGAAGGCCTCAAACGAGGCGCTGTCCCACTCCAGAAAAGGCACGCCGACCTGTTTGCTGACGCCGTGACTGCTGTAAGTCACTAACACCATCATCACTTCGCCATCGGTCTCGGCACACGAGGCCAAGCCGAAATCACCGCCCTGATGCACCGTGCTGTTGCGCTTGAACAACTCGAAGGACGCGGGTTGCTGCTTCATGGCCTCCAATGCGTCGGCTGCCAGCTTCGGCAGCGCTGCCAGCAGTGGCATGGCCAGCGACGTCGACGCCAGCATTGCCGCGATGATATTAAGCGCGGCCGTTTGCACCGTCAGGCCCTTGCCCGAGCTTTTGACCCGCTCGAAGCTGCTGCGCACCGGCAACCAGCCCAGGCTGATCATCACCTTGATAAATTCGTCGTACCACGCCTCCGTGCCGCGTTTTACTTTCAACACATCGCTGACATAACCACTGGCCAGCAAATAGCTTTTGCGGATGTACTCGCGGTTCAGCGCAGACATACCCTCGATAAACGAGATAACACCGTTGTTCACCACTGCCGCATTGCAATCATCCTCAGTGTCCAGCGGCGAAGAGGGCGTGATTGCCGGCGCCCCTGGCAGCTTGTAGGCGGCAATCAACTTGCGCCTTTTCGCACTGATGATCCTTTTGTGATATCGCTCCATTTTCCGTTCTCCACAAGCACCCCACATGGGGCTTGCCCCCACACTAGTCGAGTCGCAGGTGCGCTCGCCAGACGACAAACATCGCTTGGCACAACCGGCGAAAAAGCGCCCCCCAGCAATAACGACGCGCCTCCGTGGGCCTTCCCTGTTTCAGCGACAAAAAAAGAAAAAGCCCCGAA
Organism: Pseudomonas fluorescens; assembly: GCF_900215245.1. Lineage (GTDB taxonomy): Bacteria > Pseudomonadota > Gammaproteobacteria > Pseudomonadales > Pseudomonadaceae > Aquipseudomonas > Aquipseudomonas fluorescens. Next base: position 2,922,145 of record NZ_LT907842.1, on the reverse strand, counting down.
TAACGGTCGGTTTTCACCCGGCGTTACTCGGAGCTTTCCTGCTTACGGCAGACCGCTTTCAGCCGGCGGGTTTCTCGCCATACCAGCGCGGCGTGTACACCCACTCGCCGCCACCGGCCCGCGCAAACGCGCAGGTGGTGGACGAGCCGATCAGCACCATGGTGCGCATGTCGACCTGCTCAGGCGTCAGCTGCCCCAGCGTGGTGACACGCAAGGTCTGGCCCGGTCGACCGATGTCACGCCCCAGCACAACCGGCGTCTGTGGCGTGCGGTGCACTGCGACGATTTCCAGCGCGCGCCCCAATTGCCACGGGCGCGAGCGCGAGATTGGGTTGTAGAACGCCAGGGCCAGGTCGGCCTGGGATGCCAGGTCCAGGCGCTTTTCAATAATCGACCAGGGCTTGAGGTTGTCCGACAGCGACATCACGCAGAAGTCATGCCCCAGCGGCGCCCCCGCCTGAGCGGCGGTGGCCAGCGAGGCCGAGACGCCCGGCAGGATCTCCAGATCGACTTGATGCCAGGCCGGGTCGCTCGACGCGTGCAACGCCTCGATGACCGCCGCTGCCATCGCAAACACGCCGGGGTCGCCGGACGACACCACCACCACTGAGCGCCCTTGCGCCGCCAGCTCAAACGCATGCCGCGCGCGCTGCATTTCTTCGCGGTTATCGGTGCAATGCTGCACCTGATCATCACGGAACGGCCCGGCCATGCGCACGTAGGTTTCATAGCCCAGCACATCGGTGCAGCGCGCCAGTTCCGCCTTGACTGCCGGGACCATCAACTCGGCCGCGCCCGGGCCCAGGCCAATCACCGCCAGACGCCCACGCGGCCGGCCCACGCGCGACAGGTCCAGAGGTTGCTCTGCAACGGTGATGACGATGTCCGCGTCTTGCTCAACGTCAGCGAACCGCAACGGCACCCCTAATTGCAGTGCAGCATCGTGCAAGGATGCGTCAGCCATCTGCGTAGCACTGGCCAACAGGCAGGCCAGGGATTGCACAGCAATGCCCGCAGCGTGCAAGGCCGCCCGCACACGCTCGGCCAATTGCGCCGCCGGTTTGCAGGTGACACACACCGTCTTCGGATAAATCAGTAATTCGTGGTCCGCCGGCACACGCTGGGCGCTGCTCACGTGAATCGCCAAGCGTGCGTGCTGATCCTGCGGCAGATTGGCCTGATCCAGCCACGGCGCCGCGCCTTCAATGCGCACGCGTTCTCCGGCGAGCAGGTCCGAGACGAAGCGTTTGCCCAGCTCCAGGTCGGCCAGTTGGTAACCCGCAGGCGGGTTGAGCAGGCAAGTGCCGAAACGCAGCTCGCCACTGGTCGTGATAGCAGCGGCAACGCCCAATGCAGCCGCGATGTCTCGCGCCATGACGTTCACACCGCCCAAACCACCGAGCAACGGCACCACGGCACTGCCATCTTCAGCAACGGCCAGCACCGCAGGCTCTTCACCCTTTTCGAGCAATAGCGGCGCCAGGGTACGGATGATGATGCCGGCCGCGCACAGGGCGATCAGCGGCGTACCTTGTTGGTAAAGCTGGCGCAACGTCGCGCCGAACTCGCTGTACGTGTGGTCCGCGCCTTCGACCCTACCGGCCAGGCCATGGATCAGCGCGCCCGGGTAAACACGCTGGAGCTTGCGCGCAGTCGCCAGACTGCCCTGGCCCAGGATGACAATCGCCGGGCGCATCAACCTTGCCACCTTTCGCCCGGCACGATGATCAGCGAGAAGTACGGCGAAGACGCCGGGTCGACCTGATCCAGCGCCACGATTTTCTGGTTAGCCATGGTCGCGCGTTCTACGTACAACGCGCGTTCGGCCATGCCGAGTTCCTCCAGTACCTGGCGCACTTTGGGGAAGTTGCGGCCCAGCTTCATGATCACCGCCGCATCGGCATCTGCCAGGCGCCGCTTGAGGTCATCCGCGGGCAACACACCAGAGAGCACCGACAGGCTCTGATTGCGATACACCAACGGTGCGCCGAGCACCGAGGCGCCGCCGAGCATGGAGCACACGCCGGGGATCACTTGCGCCTCATAACGCTCGGCCAGGCGGTCATGCAGATACATGTAGGAGCCGTAAAAGAACGGGTCGCCTTCGCAGATCACGGCGACATCGCGGCCTGCATCCAGGTGGGCGGCCACGTCGAGACTGGCGTTGTCGTAGAAGTCGCTGATGATTTGTTCATAGGACATCGGTGCCGGCAGCACTTCAGTGGTCACCGGGTACACCAGCGGCATCAGGGTCTGCTGCGCCACCAGGTGGTCTTCGATGATACCGAAGGCATTGCCCTTCTTGCCCTTGGCCACGAAGTACGCCACCACCGGCGATTCGCGCAGCAGGCGCAGGGCCTTGAGGGTAATCAGTTCCGGGTCGCCGGGGCCCACACCCAGGCCAATCAACCGTCCACGTGCCTGCATTATTCGACCTCCGTGGCCAAGGCGTTGACTGCGGCGGCGGCCATCGCACTGCCGCCGAGACGGCCTTGCATGATCACGAACGGTACGCCACGGCTGTCGGCCGCCAGCATCGCCTTGGACTCAGCGGCGCCGACAAACCCTACCGGAAACCCCAGGATCAACGCCGGTTTCGGCGCGCCGGCGTCGAGCATTTCCAGCAGGTAGAACAAGGCGGTCGGCGCGTTGCCAATGACCACCACGCTGCCTTCCAGGTGCGGGCGCCACAGCTCCAGCGCGGCGGCGGAACGGGTGTTGCCCAATTCCCGCGCCAACGCCGGCACGCTGTCGTCGCGCAAGGTGCAGATCACTTGATTGTTGGCCGGCAGCCGCGCGCGGGTCACGCCTTCGGAGACCATCCGCGCATCACACAGGATCGGCGCGCCAGCGGCCAACGCATCGCGCCCGGCCTTACCCGCACCGTTGGAGAACTGCAGGCCGTCGATGGCCTCGACCATGCCGCACGCATGAATCACGCGTACCGCGAGTTTTTCCAGGTCGGCCGGGATGCGGTCCAACTTGGCTTCCGCGCGAATAATGGCGAAGGAGTTGCGATAGATCTCCTGACCGTCGCGGATGTAATCAATCATCGGTGTTGCTCCGTGAGCGTGCGCGTAACAGGGCGCCCGCCGCTTCAATGGAAAGAGTGCGCGCGTGCAGCCGGCCGAAACCTTGCGCGGCTGCCTCGCGAAAATAGACGTCGTAGTGGCCGGGGCTCACCGCCAGCAAGGTGACCGGCGCGACATGCGCAGCGGCGCAGGAACGCAGGCAGCCGGACAGGTGCACGTCATGGCCGGGTTGCAGGGCCGCCAGTTGCACGGCGTCGGCCTTGGTGTCGGCCAGGCCTTTGCCACAGCCGCTTGAGCCGGTACAGGCGATCATGCGTGCCAGCGGTTGCTCGACCGAGCAGAGAAAGCCCAGCTGCGCCAGACGCTCGGTGACGCTGGCGGCGTTATCCGTGTGTACGTTGGGCAGCAGCAGACCCTGCCAGGGCGTGAAACGCAGCGTGCCGTCGCCGTAATCAGTGGCCAGGTTGGCGGCGCCCTTGAGCATGCTTGAGTCGAGCCGCCCCAGTGGTGCAACGACGGCGACGTAGACATGATCGTGTTGGCGCTGTGGATAACTACCCAGATGCAGCAGCGCCCCGCTGGCCGGGCGTTTGAAACCATCAACCGGCAGCAACGGCAGGCTTAGACGGCTCAAGAAGTTATCCACAGGCAAATGCCGCATCCGGGTTTGCGCAGGCGTCGCCAGGTCGAGAAACCGCTCCAACACCGCCACCACCAACGCATGGCCCTGCGCCAACGGCACGGCGGCCAGCGGCGCATCCAGCCCGGGGCAGCCGGCCAGACCAAACGCTAGCAGTGTCTCGCCCTCGCGTTCAAAGGCCGACAGCCACAGGTCATGGTGGTGTTCGAGCATCGCCAGGGCTTCGCCGCCATCCAATTGCACAGCGAACTTGGCCGACAGCGCATGGAAGCGAGGATGGTCTTGCAGGGTGGCGAGGATCTGGTCGGCCAGCGGGCGGGTGTCGAACAGCATGTGCGGATCGATACCGGCGCTGGGGCTGAGCATCAGGTTGCGCACGTCGTCACCGGCGGCGTTGTTCGGGCCCAGGTCGGCGGCAAGAAGCATTGCGATCAAGGCGTCCTGCTCGGCGCCGATCCCGCGAATCTGCACGTTGGCGCGGTTGGTCGCCTCGATCACCCCACCCGCATAGGCCTGGGCGGCGTCCGCTACCGCATGGGCCTGGCTGGCGCTGATCGAACCGCCGGCCAGTTTGATCCGGCAAATGCCGCCATCCAACGCCTGGACGATACGCAGCAACCCCGGACAAGCCGAGGGGCGCAAGGTGTTCAGAGCAGGCGTTGGGTTCACGGGGCTACCGGTTGACGGGTAAAGGCGCGGTATTATGCCTGCTTTGTCCGGCGGCATGAAAAGCCTGCCCGTCGGATGTCGTTCAAGGAATTCATATGTCGCCCTGGCTGACGGTAGTAGGCATCGGTGAAGACGGCTTCAAGGGGCTGGGCAGAAATGCCCGGCATGCCTTGTTGCAGGCCTCCCGGATTATAGGCGGCCAACGTCAGTTGGACCTGTTGCCGGTGTGCATTCGTGGTGAACGCCAGCGATGGCCGAGCCCGTTTTCCCTGGAACCGGTGCTGGCGCGGCGCGGCGAGCCGGTGTGCGTGCTGGCCAGCGGCGACCCGATGTTCTACGGCGTGGGGGCCAGCCTGGCGCGGCAGGTGGCCGCTGAGGAATTGCTGATTTTGCCGGCGCCTTCGTCCGTATCCCTGGCGGCGGCGCGCTTGGGTTGGGCGTTGCAGGAGGTGGTGACCGTGTCCGTGGTCGCCCGGCCGCTGGCGGCGCTGAATGCGCACCTGGCCAGTGGTGCACGCCTGCTGGTGTTGAGCAATGACGGGCGCAGCCCTGCGGCGATTGCCGCGCTGCTGGTTGAATCCGGCTTCGGACCAAGCCGTATCAGCGTGTTCGAACACCTCGGCGGCAAAGATGAGCGGCGCATCGAGGGCTTGGCGCAGGCGTGGCAGCACGCCTTGGTGGCCGACTTGAATGTGGTCGCCATCGACTGCCTGGCCGACGCCAATACCCCGCGCCTGTCGCGCCTCGCCGGTCTGCCGGATACGGCGTTCAAGCACGACGGCCAACTGACCAAACGCGATGTGCGGGCCATGACGCTCGCGCGGCTCGCGCCCATGCCCGGCGAATTGCTCTGGGATGTGGGCGCCGGGAGTGGTTCGATCGGTATTGAATGGATGCGCGCGCACCCGAGTTGCCGTGCGCTGGCCATCGAGGCCGACGCAGGGCGCCAAGGCCTGATCGAACATAACCGCGACGCCCTCGGTGTGCCCGGCTTGCAATTGATTCGTGGCAAGGCACCGGACGTGCTGCACGGCCTGGAAGCACCGGACGCGATCTTCATCGGCGGCGGCGTCACCCGCGACGGCGTGCTCGACACCTGCTGGCAGCACCTGCGCCCCGGCGGGCGTCTGGTCGCCAATGCGGTAACCCTGCAAAGCGAAATGACCCTGATGGCCTGGCGCGCCCAACACGGCGGCGAGTTGACCCGTATCCATGTGGCACAGGCCCAGCCGCTGGGCGAGTTCGACACCTGGCGCCAGGCGTTGCCGATTACCCTGTTGGACGTGGTTAAGCCCCTATGAAACGCATCCTGCTGCTGGGCGGTGTGACTGAAGCACTGGCCATTGCCCGCACGCTGGGGCCAGAGCATATCTACAGCCTGGCGGGGGTTGGGCGTGTGCCCACCGATCTGCCCTGCCAGGTGCGCGTTGGCGGCTACGGCGGGGCTGAAGGCCTGGCGCAGTTTGTGCGCGCTGAAAATATCAGCCTGATCCTGGATGCCACGCATCCCTATGCGGCACAGATCAGCCAGAACGCTGCCCAGGCTGCCCGATTGTGTGGCATTCCGTGCTGGGCATTGCGCCGCCCGGCGTGGCAGCCGCAGGTGGGGGATGACTGGCGTGAAGTCAGTGATTGGGCTGAGCTGATCGAGGCGATGCAGCCCTTCAAGCGGCCACTTTTCACCTTGGGCCGCGAGCCGTTGCAGCATCTCGATGAAATCCCCGCCGACCAATTCTGGACGCTGCGCGCGCTGGATGTGTATCCGGGAAATGCACGCTGTGAAGTGATCGGGGCGCGTGGGCCGTTTCTGATCGAGGATGAGCGCGCACTGTTTGAGCTGTGTGGGATTGATGTGCTGATCAGCAAGAACAGCGGCAGCACGGCCACTGAGCCGAAGCTGGAGGTGGCGCGGGAGCTCGGAATACCGGTGCTGGTATTGAAGCGTCCCGTGCTGGCTCTGGTGGATCGAGCGTTCACCTCCGTGGCTGCGGTGCTACAGGCCGTCAACCCGCTGTAAACACCACCTATCCAGGGTGGGAGCGGGCTTGCTCGCGAAAGCAGCGTGTCAGCCAGCACATCAGGTGACTGACACGGCGCCTTCGCGAGCCAGCCAGCGCCCACAGGGTTCAGGGTCAGCCTGGATGTCGCGACTCACCGGCAAAATTGGCAATCTGTGGTTCCCGACTATCATGAAGGCAACCACTGCGACACCAAACCACACCGCGCTTTTTTACTTATCCTTACCGATCAGGCTAAATACCCACCTGATCGCTTAACCCTACGGATTGTCCGCCATGGCCCGTCAACGCTTTGCAATTGCCTGGATCGCCTGCTTTGCAGTGCTGTTCAACGCCTTTGCCATGCCGATGGCCAGCGCGATGCAGCAGTCCAGCGACCCCCTCCAGCAATTGCTGTGGGGCAGCTTTTGTTCCTCCAATGGCGCCAGCCTGAAAACCATTGCCCTGGGCAAACTGGAAATTCCGGCGCCGCAGCAGGACGATCATTCCACCATGCAGCATTGCTGGTGTTGCTCGGGCTCCGCGCCATTAGTGGCGTTGCCGGGGCATGTGCCGCAGTTGTATGTCACGCGGTTTGCCGCCGCACAGAGCCTGCCACCGCCGTCATTGCAAGCCCCGACCCCGCGCCAGCAATGGCCGAGCCTCAACCCGCGCGCCTCTCCAACGGTCTGATTTGTTCGCAAGTGAACTGCGTTTAGAACCGTTCTGGAGAACTGCCATGCTCAAATCTTCCCTGCTTCTGGCTGCGTTGCTGCTGCCGGTGTTCAGTGCTGCCAATGCCGATGACTACAAAGCCGGCGACCTGCTCGTCAGCGACCCCTGGTCCCAGGAGTTGCCGCCGAATGCGCCCACGGTCGCGGCGTATTTCGTGATCCATAACACCGGTGTTACCCCGGACCGCCTGCTCAGTGTCGAAACGCCAGTGGCCGACAAGGCCGAGCTGCATGAGCATGTGATGCAGGGCGACTTGATGAAGATGCAACAAGTGCCCAGCGTTGCCGTACCAGCCAAGGGTGACTTGACCTTCGCACCGATGGCCTATCACGTGATGTTGCTGGGCCTGAAAGACCGCAGCCTGCTGACCGATGGCAAGCAATTCCCACTGACCCTGACCTTCGAAAAAGCCGGCAAGGTACGCGTGGACGTCTCGGTACAAAAAGCGCCACCGATGGCCGGCCACGAGCATATGCACGCTCAATAGGCCAACCTCGATGGGCGCCCCACGCGCCAGGTTTTCCGCGCCGCGCCGCAGGCCCATGAGCCTGATGCGCGGCAGTTGGATCAGCCTGTTCGCCATGCTGATGATTTTTATCGGTCCGCTGATTTCCCAAGCGATGCCGATGGATCATCACGCCGGTATGTCGATGAGCATGTCCATGCCCATGGACATGCCCGGCTGCCATGGCGAACCCAAGCACAGCAAAGCGCCGGACGAACACCACGTCCTCTGGGAAAAATGCGGCTATTGCAGCCTGCTGTTCAGTTGCCCGGCCCTGCCCGGCAGTGTGTCCTATGTCACCCTCGGCACCCCGCCGTCGGCTACCGCCCTAACCCCCGCCCCGCGCCTGGGCCATGCCCGGCAGAGCATCTTCCCCGGCGCCCGCAGCCGCGCCCCGCCCGTCGTCGCGTAAGCACCTCACTGCGTTACTTCACCCCGGCCGACTTTAGACAGACAGCCGCAGGCTGCTGGCCGTGTTGTTTACGAATGATTGATGGAATTTTTCATGTCCAGGTTTTCTGCTGACCCCCGTATGGGATGCACCCCCGTTTTCGCTGTTCTGCTTGGCACACTGTTGGTGCCACAGGCACAGGCTGAAGATCACGAATTGAGCCCCACCGTCATCACGGCGATCGCGCCCAGCTCGCCGCTGACCGTGGTTACCAACCCGAAAGACCCGCGCCAGCCAGTGCCGGCCAGTGACGGCGGCGACTACCTCAAGACCATCCCCGGCTTCGCCCTCGTGCGCAACGGCGGTACCAACGGCGACCCGGTGCTGCGCGGCATGTTCGGCTCGCGCCTGAATATCCTCACCAATGGCGGCGTGATGCTCGGCGCCTGCCCGGGCCGAATGGATGCGCCCACCTCGTATATCTCGCCGGAGACCTACGACAAGCTCACGGTGATCAAAGGTCCACAAACCGTGCTCTGGGGCCCGGGCGCGTCGGCCGGTACTGTCCTGTTCGAGCGCGAGCCGGAGCAGTTCGGCGAGTTGGGCACACGGGTCAACGCCAGTGTGCTGGCCGGCTCCAACGGGCGCTTCGATAAAGTCATCGATGCCGCCGCAGGTGGCCCATTGGGTTATGTGCGAGTGATCGGCAACCAGGCGCATGCCGACGATTACAAAGACGGCAACAACCACACCGTCGCCTCGCGCTACGACAAGTGGAATGGCGACGTCGCCGTCGGTTTCACCCCCGACGCGGATACCCTGCTGGAACTCACCGCCGGGCGTGGCGATGGCGAAGCACGCTACGCCGGGCGCGGCATGGACGGTTCGCAGTTCCTGCGCGAAAGCCTGGGGCTGCGCTTCGAAAAGTCCAATATCGGTGAGGTGCTGGATAAGGTCGAAGCCCAGGTTTACTACAACTACGCCGACCATGTGATGGACAACTACAGCCTGCGCACTCCGTCAGGCACCGGGATGATGGCTGGCCCCATGGCCTCCAACGTCGACCGGCGCACCTTGGGCGCGCGGATCAAGGCGACCTGGCGCTGGGCCGATGTGCAGCTGATCGGCGGCCTGGATGCGCAGACCGACGAGCACCGCCAGCGCATGGGCATGGGCATCGACACCTATAAGGATGTGCCGCGTAACAAGGACGCCAACTTTCATAATTACGGCGTGTTTGGCGAACTGACCTGGTACGCCGCGGACCGCGATCGCCTGATCAGCGGCGCGCGCCTGGACCGTGCCTCAGCCAAGGACTTCCGCCAAACCACCGGCTCGGGAATGATGGCCCGCCCCAACCCGACCGCCAACGACACCCGCACCGACACCTTGCCATCGGGCTTCATGCGTTATGAACACGACCTGGCCGACAGCCCCACCACCCTCTATGCAGGCCTTGGCCACTCGGAACGTTTCCCGGATTACTGGGAGCTGTTTTCCCCCAACACCGGCGCGGTAGGTTCGGTGAATGCCTTCGACGGCGTGAAGCCGGAGAAGACCACTCAGCTCGACTTCGGCGCCCAGTACAAAACTGCCGACCTGGAGGCCTGGGCCTCGGGTTATGTCGGCCAGGTGCGCGATTTCATCCTGTTCGACTACAAGCCCGGCATGATGGGTACCACCTCCCAGGCCCGCAATGTCGACGCGCGGATCATGGGCGGCGAACTCGGTACGGCCTACAAGTTGACCCAGAACTGGAAGGCCGACGCCACGCTCGCCTATGCCTGGGGCAAGAACAGCAGCGACGGCAAGGCACTGCCACAGATGCCGCCGTTGGATGCACGGTTCGGCCTGACGTACAGCCAGGACGACTGGAGCGCCGGCGCCTTGTGGCGAGTGGTCGCGGCGCAAAACCGTATCGACCAGAACAAAGGCAATGTGGTCGGCAAGGACTTCGACAAGAGCGCCGGCTTTGGTGTGTTCTCGCTGAACGCCGCGTACCGCATCAATAAAAACTTCAAGGTCAGCACCGGCGTCGACAACCTGTTCGGCAAAGCCTACGCCGAGCACCTGAACCTGGCCGGCAACGCCGGGTTCGGCTACCCGGCCAACGACCCGCAAGCCATCAAGGAGCCGGGGCGCACGCTCTGGACCAAGGTGGACATGAGCTTCTAACCGCATCGGGAGCAAGCCCCCTCCCACATGCGGGAGGGGGCTTGCTCCCGATGGCGGCATAACTGACCCAAAAAAATAATGCCTTGCGGAGCCCCCTGATGACCACTCAAAAGATTTCCTTCTACAACCTCGCCTGGCGCTGGCACTTCTACGCCGGGCTGTTCGTCGCGCCTTTCATGGTGCTGCTGGCACTGACCGGCATCATCTACCTGTTCAAACCCCAGCTTGACCCACTGATGTATGGCGACCTGCTCAAAGTGCAAAGCGCCGAGCACGCACTGAGTGCCGACGAGCAATTGCAGAGGGCCCAGGCAGCTTTTCCCCAAGGCAAAATCAGCAAGTACCTGCCGCCAGCCGACGCCACCAGCAGCGCGCAATTTGTGATGCAGGCAGGCGGGCGCGACGTGACGGTGTTTGTTGACCCGTATCGCGGCACCGTACTCGGCGAACAGGATGCAAAAAACAACCTGCAGGCCATCGCCCGGGCCCTGCACGGTGAGCTGATGATCGGCACCGTGGGTGATCGCCTGGTGGAGCTCGCCGCCGGTTGGGGCGTGATGCTGGTGGTGTCCGGCGTGTACCTGTGGTGGCCTCGCGGCAGGTCGTCGACCGGTGTGTTGTGGCCACGGTTCAGCCGCAGCGGCCGGGTGTTCTGGCGTGACATGCATGCGGTTGCAGGCTTCTGGGGCGCGGCGTTTCTGCTGGTGATGCTGCTCAGCGGCATGACCTGGACCGGCTTCTGGGGCAAGCAATACGCCGAACTGTGGAACACCTTCCCGGCGGCGATGTGGAACAACGTGCCGCAGTCTGACCAGCAGGCACGCGTCCTCAATACCGCCAGCCAACAAACCGTGCCCTGGGCCATGGAAAATACGCCGATGCCGATGTCCGGCGACCACGCCGAACACATGAAGCACGGCGCCATGAACAGCGCACCGGCCGCGCCGGCTGTGCGCCTGCAACAAGTCGTCGACCTGGCCACCGCACGCAAGGTCGAGCCCGGCTACAGCATCACCTTCCCGACCACTGCCGACGGCGTGTTCACGGTCGCGGTATTTGCCAACGACCCGCGCAACGACGCCACCCTGCATGTGGACCAGTACAGCGGCAAAGTGCTGGCCGATGTGCGCTGGGAACACTACAACACCGTCGCCCGCGCCACCGAGACAGGCGTGATGCTGCACGAAGGCAAGATGTTCGGCTGGGTGAACCAACTGATCGTGCTGCTGATTTGCCTGCTGATTTTGCTCAGTGCGGTCAGTGGTGTGGTGATCTGGTGGAAGCGCCGGCCACAGGGCGGGCTCGGCGTTCCACCGTTGCGCCATGACCTGCCGACGTGGAAAACCGCGGTGGTGATCATGCTCGCGCTGGCGATCATTTTCCCTTTGGTGGGCGCCTCGTTGATCGTGGTGTGGGCAGTGGATCGCCTGGTGTTGGCGCGCTTTTTCAACCCACATGAATCCGCCTCAGGTTCGGCATGAAACAGGCGAGATGCCCAGCACAGAGCCCTTCTGTAGCCTTGCGCGACCTTTGTCCCGCAGCCAATAAGTGTTAACTTATAACACTTTCTGCGTTATCGTTGCTCGCCGCGCCCTGCGGCGAGCACCTCCCAAGAAGCGATAGATCGACCCATGAACAAGTACTTCGCGTGCGGCCTGTGCCTGCTCGCTTTGCATAACAGCGCCCAGGCCCTGACCCTGCCCGCCAGCCCCGTGACCGCGCCGGCCGTGGATGATGAACGCGTCGACTTGAATACCCCGACCACCGCCGGCTCGCGCCTGAACCTCACGGCCTTGCAAACGCCGGGCAGCGTCGAGAGCCAGACCGGCGAAAAAATCCGCCAACGCGGCGACGCCAGCGTGCAGGACGCCATCTCCCGCGCCACCGGCATCACCCGCACCGGAACACCGGGCGACGGCGGTACCTCGTTACAGGCACGCGGTTTTACCGGGCAAAGTTCGGTATTGCAGTTGTACGACGGCCAGCGCATGTTCGATGGCGCGGGCACTTCCACCTTCCCGGTGGACACCTGGTCGGTTGAGCGCGTGGACGTTCTGCGCGGCCCGGCTTCGGTCATGTATGGCCAGGGCGCCACGGGCGCGGTGATCAACACTCTTTCGAAGAAGCCGTTTGAAGGCCAGATCGAAAACCACATCCGTCTCGGCTACGGGTCCTATGACCGCCAGCAGCAAGCCCTGGACAGCGGCGGCTCGCTGACCGACACGCTGAGCTATCGCCTGAACATCAACCGCCTGCGCAGCAACGGTTTCATCGACCGTGGCGACTCGGCCAGCGACTTCGTCAGCGCCGCCCTGCGCTGGCAACCGGCCGACAACCTCAGCGTCACCCTGGCCCACGACTATGGCGACCAGCGCCCACAGAACGACTACGGCACCCCGCTGATCAACGGCCAGTTACACAAAAGCCTGCGCGCCAAGAACTACAACGTCAGCAACAACACACTGCACTACAACGACCAATGGACGCGCCTGACCAGCGCGTGGCAGATCAATGACAACGTCACTGCCACCAACGAGCTGTCGTACCTGAAAAACCAGCGCCGCTGGCAGAACGCCGAGAGCTATAACGATGTCGACGGTGGCTTGGTGCGCCAGAACTACCTGGGCATCAAGCATAACCAGGAACAGGTCGGCGACCGCCAGACCTTCACGTTCAAACACACGCTGTTCGGCCTCGACAGCCAGACCGTGACGGGCGTCGAGTACAACCGTATTCGCTTTCATCTGGTCAGCAATGCGCCCTTCGACGACTTGCCGGGCGGCGGCCAGCCGGTGGACATTCAGCACCCGGTGCCACAACCGTTTGTCAGTGACAGCCCATTTATTGCGCAGTCCGTTACCACCACCAAACAGCTCGCCGCCTTTGCCGAAAACCGCCTGCAACTCAGCGACAAACTCTCGTTGATCACCGGCGTGCGCCGCGACTATCTGCACATCGATAGCAATGATCTGACAACCGCGAACAGAGACGCCGACACAACCCTGACCGGCAATAACTGGAAAGCCGGACTGGTCTACGCGATCACTCCAGACATTTCGGTCTACGGCCAGTACGCCACCAGCACCGACGGTGTCGGCAGCCTGATCAGCCTGAGCCCGAGCCAGCAGCAGTTCGGTTTGTCCACCGCCAAACAGGCTGAAGTCGGCTTCAAGCAGGCGTTCTGGGACGCGCGTGGCGAATGGACCCTGGCGGCTTACCACATCGTCAAACAGAAATTGCTGGTGAGCATTCCCGGCACCGACCTCAAAGAACAAGTGGGTCAGCAATCGTCCAACGGCCTGGAGGTCAGCCTCGACCTGCAGCTGCCCGACGCTTGGCAACTGCAAGCCAACGCCGCCATCGTGCGCGCGCAGTACGACGACTTCTCTGAAGTGGTTAACGGCCAGGCGATTTCCCGCAACGGCAACCGCCCGGTGGATGTCCCCAACCGCACCGCCAACCTGTGGCTGAGCAACGCCGTGACCGACGATATACGCGCCGGCGCTGGTGTGCGTTACGTCAGCGCCCGTTATGCCGACACGGCCAACACCCGTGAAGTGCCGAGCTACACCGTGGCCGACGCGGCCGTGTCGTGGAAGGCGATGCGCAACACCACGCTGGGCCTGGAGCTGAACAACCTGTTCAACCGCACCTATGCGGTCAGCCAGTACAACAACGGTCAACAGTGGCTCCTGGGCGAGCCGCGCTCGTTTTTTGTCACCGCGGACTACACCTTTTAACGGCTACCCCAGGGGCTCATGTGCGAGCGTGCTCCCACCTTTTTTGATCTGCGCTGACCTTGAGTATGACCATGCCTTCACTCAGTCTCACCCAGCTTGGCTGGACCCCGCCGGGTCACGAGCACTGCAATCACCGGTTCCAACTGCGTGACGCGAGCTTGCAGGTCGGTGCGGGCGAATTTGTCGGCCTGATCGGACCCAACGGCAGCGGCAAGACCAGCCTGTTGCGTTGCGCCTATCGGTTCAGCAAACCGGAACACGGTGACGTGGTGCTCGAACACCAGAACGTGTGGAAACAAAGCGCCAAGTGGTGTGCGCAACGTATCGCCGTGGTGTTGCAGGAGTTTCCCGACGCCTTCGGATTGCGCGTAGATGAAGTGGTCGCCATGGGCCGTACGCCTCACAAAGGCCTGTTCGATGCCGACACGCGCCACGACCAACAGTTGATTCAAGAGGCCTTGAATTCAGTCGGCATGCAGGGCTTTGAAGACCACGCTTTCGCCACCCTGTCCGGCGGCGAAAAACAAAGGGTGATTCTCGCCCGTGCCCTGGCCCAGCAACCGCAACTGCTGATCCTTGACGAGCCGACCAACCACCTCGACCCGCGCTATCAGCTGGCATTGCTACGGCTGGTCAAGCACCTGAACATCGGCACACTGGCCAGCATTCACGACCTGAACCTGGCCGCTGCCTTTTGTGATCGCCTTTACGTGATCAACCACGGGCGCATTGTCGCCAGCGGCACGCCTCACGACGTGCTGACCGCCGAACTGTTGCGCGACGTGTTTGGCGTCGAGGCCTTGATCGACACTCACCCTCTGTCTGGCTACCCGCGAATCACCTGGATAACCCAACCATGATCCTGCGCTCCCTGCTGTCTCTCGCCTTGTTACTCGGCACTGCTCAAGCGTTTGCCGAAGCAACCCATTACCCAGTGACGATTAAAAGCTGTAACCGCGACGTGACCTTTCAGGAGGCGCCGAAACACGCAGTCAGCCATGACATCAACATGACGCAGATGATGCTTGCCCTGGGCCTCAAGTCGCACATGGCAGGCTATAGCGGCGTGACCGGCTGGAAGTCGGTCACGCCGGAGATGGCCGAGACCCTCGACGGCCTGCCGGAGCTGGCGAGTAAGTACCCATCGGTGGAAACCCTGCTCAACGCCAACGTGGATTTCTTCTTCGCCGGCTGGGACTACGGCATGCGTGTGGGTGGCGACCTCACGCCGCAAACCCTGCAACCGTTGGGCATCAATGTGTATGAGCTGACCGAGTCGTGCGCGTTTGTGATGAAGCGCCCTGCCGCGACACTGGAAGACACCTATACCGACGTGCGCAACCTGGGAAAGATTTTCGATGTGCAAGACCGCGCCAACGCGCTGGTGGCAAAGATGCAGGCCCAAGTGGCCGAGGTGCAAAAAGACCTGCCCACCGACAAACCACGCGTGTTTCTCTATGACAGCGGTGAAGACCGCGCCATGACCTCCGGCCGCCTGGGCATGCCGCAGGCGCTGATCGAAGCAGCCGGTGGGCGCAATATTCTCGATGACATGGATGCCAGCTGGACGCGCGTGAACTGGGAGACCGTAGTGGATCGCAACCCCCAGGTGATCGTGATCGTCGACTACAGCGAAATCACCGCCGAGCAGAAGGCGCAATTCCTGCTCAACAACCCGGCCCTGCAGTCGGTGGACGCCATCAAGAATCAGCGTTTTATCGTGATTCCTTATGTGCAGGCCACGCCGGGGATCGATAACGTGCTGGCGGTGGAAACCCTGGCCAAAGGGTTCCACGGCGAATGATTACCCCGCGCTACGCCCTGTTGCTGGTCGCCCTTGGCGCGTTGTTAATGATCTCTTGCGTAGTCTCGCTGGGGTTCGGCTCGGCGCCGGTGCCGGTGGACGTGGTGTGGCGTATTTTACTGAACAAGGCGTTCGGCCTCGGTGACGTGAACTGGAGTTCCGGTCAGGAACATATCGTGTGGTTGATTCGCGTGCCGCGCATGTTGCTCGGCGCGCTGGTGGGCGCCGGGCTGGCGTTGATCGGCGCCGTGTTGCAGGCCGTCACGCGCAACCCTCTGGCCGACCCGCACCTGTTGGGCGTGACCTCCGGCGCGACCCTGGGCGCGGTGATTGTGGTGCTGCACGTCGGGGAAATCGTCGGCCTGCTGACGCTGCCCATCGCCGCCTTTCTCGGCGCGTTGCTGAGCATGCTGGTGGTACTGGCGGTGGCCAGCCGTCACGGGCGGCTGGAGAGTGATCGCCTGTTACTGTGCGGTGTGGCGGTGTCGTTCGTGATGATGGCGGTGGCCAACCTGTTGCTGTTCATGGGCGACCACCGCGCAGCCTCAGCGGTGATGTTCTGGATGCTCGGCGGCCTGGGCCTGGCGCGCTGGGAACTGCTGATGATTCCTGCCGTGACGGTCGTCTTCGGGCTGCTGCTGTTGCTGGGTATGGCGCGCCCATTGAACGCTCTGATGGCCGGCGAGCAAACCGCTGTGACCCTGGGCCTGAACGCGCGGAACGTGCGGCTGAAGGTGTTTTTGATAGCCTCTCTGATGACCGGCGTACTGGTATCCATCAGCGGCTCCATCGGCTTTGTTGGCCTGATGGTGCCGCACATTGCCCGACGCCTGGTCGGCGCCGAACACCGGCGATTGTTGCCGGTGTGCCTACTGTTGGGCAGCGTGTTCCTGGTCTGGGTAGATGTTGCGGCGCGGACCTTGATCGCCCCCGAAGACCTGCCCATTGGCGTGGCGACGGCGGCGATTGGCGGGTTGTTTTTTATTGGGTTGATGCGCAGGCGCTAGGGTCAGAGTTCGTCTTTGGTATGCACATACCAATATTCGTCGACGTGCGGTTCGGCCTGCACCTCGCTGACTTTCCACTCTTCACCCAGCACCCCCTCACGTGTCCAGAAACTATCGGAGACCAACACGGACAGAATACCCAGTGCTCTTAACCGACTGATCCATACACTTGGGTCAGGCGCTTCACCTGGAGCAAGCAGCGTGGTTTCAGCCGCGCTGTGCACGGGCAGGTACTTGAGCAGCGCCCCACCCCGGCATGACAGGTAACACCTTGCACCCTCGGGGGCATTGCGCTTGACCACCGCAAGATAGTCACGCAAGTCATCCTTGGCGACAAAGTTCTCCAGCAGTTTTATGTCGAGCGGCTCGCGGCTGGAGGTGGAGGCAATGGCTTTGTAGAACGACTGCACCGCTGCGATTTTGTAGGTACTCAGCACATTGCCGGGCGGCACGTCGAAGCCCGCATGATCAATCCAGAACAGCAACGCCAAGGTACTTGTACTTCCCGTGCCCTGATCCTCCACCGGGTCAATCGCGACATACCCCGCTGTTTCTCCAGGCACCAGAACCGCGCCCAGGTACTGCGTGCCCTTGAACGGCGCTACCAAGCCCTGAGCATACCGAGCGGCATCATCGGGATAAAAGAACAGCGGGCCGCAGAACGAATGAAAATACGGGTCGTCAGCAAACGCATGAGGCGCTCTTTTCGGTAGCCAGTGCAGAGTGACCCGCTCTTTCCTGCCCCAGACTTCACTGGTGACGCGAATGGACAGCTCACCGGCACCTGCCAGGCGGCGCACATAATCACTGACGGTGAGGGAGCCTTGAAGCAAGTGCGTACGCTCCAGGTGCGCCCTGCTCGTCCAATCGTAAAGTGACGACGTTTTGGGGAACCTGTACGTGAGTAACGCACCGTCGCTGCACAACAGATAGAGCGGCAGAACACTTCCAGTACGCGCGCTGCTGATAAAGTTCAGCGCCTTGGCAATGTATTGGGGCGCTAGAAAACTGTGTGCCATTTCGTCATTGTCCGCCGCAATGGCAACATTCGAAGCGCACAGATACAAACCGTCGAGCACATAGCCCTGGGGCAACTGGCCGTTGATAAAGACCTGCTTGAAATCAGCAAGGTTGTCTCGCACCAGTGCCAACGTCGTCATGTACAGCGGCTTGCTCACCGACTTCAGCACATAACCGAACGCCACATCGGCTTGCGGCGTCCACTCGCGCTGAGCGTGACGAACGGCATCTAACGCCCGGGTGAAAATCGGGCCACCGGGCGAATCGAGGAACACCTGCCGAATATCCCCGGGGTTCGGCCGAGTTTGATGCGCCACAAAATCCCCGGTGATCTTCCTGGGCATCCCCCACAGCGAATCCCCCTCCACCACATAAAAATCACCGACCTTCGCCACCTCAGTGATAAACGCCTGCGGCGAGAGTGCGCCGCTGCGCAGCTGCTGTTCGACGCGGTTGTCGCCGTAATCACCTTTGACCAGGTTTCGCGGCGCCAGGCGCTCCTTGAGCTGCAATTGCCCATCAGAATCCGACAGCTGATAACTGAGGATCGAGCCATTAGCGCCAAACACATACTCGCGCTTGATATGAGCTTCACGGTGCAGCAGGTTGGACAGCACCGCCGTCGGCAGCATGCTTTTGTAGATCGCTTTTTGGGTGGTGGACAACAGCAACGGCACCTCTTGGTCCAGCACGGACCGATAACGCGCCACAATCGAACTGCCCCCTGGATAAAGCCCCACGGCAACCGCTTGATCCGGGTAGATCCAGTGCAAAGCAAGCCCACGCGGTGGAAGCACCAGCGGCTCGGTCGCGGCGAACAACCCGTTAGCCAACCTGAGGAGCACCCCACCATAAGCACGTCCTTCTTTGCGCACCATGGCCGCAGCATGACGGGCGGCGTCGTCAGGGTTGGCGAAGGCGGGGCTTAAACGCCGCGGCATCAAGGTTTCATAGCCAGCCCAGGTAGGGCTGACCCCGCCTTTTTTATCCCAACACTGGCTGACACGTACGACGTGCAGACTGCGCTTGAGTGCCCACTCCCTGACGAAATCCAGAGGGGAGCGCTGACCCGAATTCAACTGCTCCCGGGCCTCGGTCAACACCCTGTCTGCGGCGCCGCCACTGCTCACGTCAAGCGGCGCAGGCTCGTACCGCAGCAGCGCGCCATCCAGGGTTGAAAAGTAAACTCGCGGGAGGTTCGCACCTTCCTGATTGGCGGCATAGAGGGTGGCGTAGAGCACATCCGGTGTGACAAAAAACAGCGTCAGCCATGCGTTCGACGTCGTCAGCCCGGTGGGTGACCATTGCTGCGAGCGAAACAGCCCGTGAATGGCAAACCCATCGGGCAGTTGGTAACTGCGGTCCGCATTGCGTTCAAACACACCGTTAAGATTGAACAATTTGTTCTGATCGGTGACCCCCACCACTTCGCTTGCGATGTACTGTTCCTGATCCTGATGTTTGAGGATGAAGGCAAAACAGGCCGCCTCGGGAAAGTTACGTCCATGTACTCGACCGTGGAGGTTCTGGGCCGCCTCGTCGGCACTGGCATATACCGCACCGTAGGTGACGTAGTCGGGCGGGCCGGATCGCGGGGCGTAGGTGTAGTTGGCCGTCCAGTCGTTGTAGACCACTGAGCGCGGCCCCCACAGCGGGTTGCCCCGGATAATCTTGAAGTTCCCCGCTTCCGCCAGCCGCCAGACCCAGTTGCCGGGCTTGACCTGGCCACTTTCGAGACGCCGCTGCAGGCTGTTATTCCCGGCATTCGGGGCAATGTTGTCGAGCAGTAACTGCTCTCCCGATGAGCGGTCAGGGGTGTACTCCAGCAAACAATTCGCGGCCCCCGACAGATACGCCACTCGCCCGGCCGCGATGATTGAATACATCTCATCGGGGCTGAACACCTGCTGGTTAATCAATGCCTCGTCGCGCGTCCAGCCGCGACGTAACACTGGCGCGGGATCGACCATGGACAGTTCGGGATGGGAGCCGTAACGCCCATGTAGCTTGTAAGGTTCGGGCGGTATCAACGGCCCTTTGTTGTCGGCGGGGAAAAACAACGTGAAGGCAAAGGGGTTGGCGGCGCTTTCCACCGGCTCGGTGACAACAAAGCGGCCGTCTTCGCCCTCAAGCACATACCCTCCATAGTAGCGGTCGCGCCTGGTGCCGACGCGTTCATGGGCATACACCACCGCATCACGTGCAGAGAGAAACGCGCGGCTCAAAGTCGCCGTATAAAACGACGTCAGCAGGTTGAAGCGGTTATCCACCCTGCCGACCGTACGCCATAAACCACCGGCCTGTACCACCGACAAATCGGTCGCTGCAATCACTCTGCGCACGTAATCACGCGGGCTCAACGTGCCCGCAAGCATGGCTGCCTGCGCGCCGTTATCGTTGACTTCACCCGCGCTTCCCATTCTGACCAGATCGCTGGTGGGCGTGGCCTCTGGCACCTTGAATGCCAGCAGTGCACCATCCGACGCTTGCATGTACAGGGACAAGCCACGAACCGGGTCCTGAATGTCCAGGGTCGCCCGCGCCTGACGTGTCGCGGCCACTATCTGCGCCGGTGTAAAGAAGGTACTGGCCAGCCATTTTTCTCGCGCTGCAACCTCGTCCGTTTCATACCAACTGCTGAAGTAAATGGCCGCCAGCCGGTACTGTGAGGGCAGCCGCAGCTTCCCATCGGGGCGTGTTGGAAAAACATTATCGGGCGAAAACACAGGCTGGCGCTTGGGCAGCGCTAACGTCGCCACGTAAGCCTCCTGACGGGTGTGCTTGAGCACAAACCCCACCTTTGGCTGTTGATCCAGTGCGTCAGTGGGCAAAAACCCACCCAGCACAGCCGCTTCCGGGGTTGAGAACACCGAGGTGAAAAAGGGCTGCTGCAGTACACCACCGCTGGTGGTCACGGGTGTGTTCATTCGCCAGCCCTTTGTCACCCGACCACGAACGCCCCCCCAAACTGCATTCGCAATCAGTACCCACAACTCTCCGACCTCGGCGAGATTCCTGACCGGCGATTCGAAATCACTGCTTGGTTCAACGGTTCCGGCCAGCAGTTTTTGGCCATAGGTTTTTTCCGCGCTCGAGCCACTGCTGACATATTTGAGCAACACACTGTCCGGCCCGGAAAAATAGTGACTCTTGGCGAACGCCCGATTCCTGAAGCTGAAGAGTTGGTCTGCGGTCGAGTAAAAGTTGTTGAACAGCTGCGCCTGGTCGGCTGTAAAGCTGGGAAACATGGCCCGGATTTGTACGGCATCCGCAGGGTGGGAGTGATAGAACGCCTCAGCCACATAGCCCTCGGGGGCAATAAAGTTGCCCTCACTGTCTTTGGCCAACAGCAGCCCGTGATCGAAGACCATGCGTCTATCCGGTATGGGCTGAGTCGCGTAATAACGACTGCCGCGCTTGAGAATCACACCGCCATATTCGACATCGCGTCGTCGGCCTATCGCCTCGTGTGCCCAACGGGCTGCGTCGTCGGCGCTGATAAACGCCGGGCTCAGGGGAGGGTGTTTCACAGGATGGCGCGTTGAATCAGCCGGTGTGGCAGGGATCGTGTCCATAAGGTTCTCGCTGGCGAAAAGGTCCAAGGCAAAACAGCGCCTTGTCTGAATCCGCATCCTGGAACAGGCCGGCGGGTGACTTGCGCTGTATATCTACCCCTTCGCCCCTTTTTGAAGCCTCCCGTGCACCCGACACCCATTGCGGCGCCAAGTTGGTGCGCAACACTGCTCCCGTCAGCGCCCAGCCCCTGTAGATGCTCATGTTGAGTGGCGCAGGCACAGCCTTTGCAAAGTCCTGCGTATCTGCCCCACAAAAATATTGGCTTACGGAGATCGCACTATGAAGCGTCGCAGTTTGATCAAGGCTTTCACCCTGTCAGCATCGATTGCCGCCATGGGTTTGACCTGGACCGTACAGGCCGCCGAGACCATCAAGGTCGGCATCCTGCACTCGCTGTCCGGGACCATGGCAATCTCCGAAACCTCGCTTAAAGATATGGCGTTGATGACCATCGATGAGATCAACGCCAAAGGCGGTGTGAACGGCAAGATGCTCGAACCGGTAGTGGTGGACCCTGCCTCGAACTGGCCGCTGTTCGCCGAGAAAGGCCGCCAGTTGCTGACCCAGGACAAGGTCGCCGTGGTGTTCGGTTGCTGGACGTCGGTGTCGCGGAAATCGGTGTTGCCGGTGTTCG
Organism: Pseudomonas fluorescens; assembly: GCF_900215245.1. GTDB lineage: Bacteria > Pseudomonadota > Gammaproteobacteria > Pseudomonadales > Pseudomonadaceae > Aquipseudomonas > Aquipseudomonas fluorescens. The sequence goes on along the minus strand of NZ_LT907842.1, from coordinate 2,900,220 downwards.
AAGAACTCAACGGTTTGCTGTTCTACCCGGTGCAGTACGAAGGCGAAGAGATGTCGCCGAACGTGTTCTATACCGGTGCAGCACCGAACCAGCAGGCGATCCCGGCAGTTGAATACCTGATGAGCGAAGAAGGGGGCGGCGCCAAGCGTTTCTTCCTGCTCGGCACCGACTACGTGTACCCGCGCACCACCAACAAAATCCTGCGTTCGTTCCTGCATTCAAAAGGCGTAGCGGATAAAGATATCGAAGAGGTCTACACCCCGTTCGGCCACGCCGATTACCAGACCATCGTTGCCAACATCAAAAAGTTCTCCGCTGGCGGCAAGACTGCGGTGATCTCAACCGTGAATGGCGACTCCAACGTGCCGTTCTACAAAGAGCTGGCCAACCAGGGCTTGAAGGCGACTGACGTACCGGTGGTGGCCTTCTCCGTCGGTGAAGAAGAGCTGCGCGGCATCGACACCAAGCCGCTGGTGGGTAACCTCGCAGCCTGGAACTACTTCGAGTCGGTGGAGAACCCGGTGAACAAAAAGTTCGTCGCCGACTGGAAGGCTTACGCCAAGGCGCACAACCTGCCAGGCGCGGATAAAGCCGTGACCAACGACCCGATGGAAGCCACCTACGTAGGCATCCACATGTGGGCGCAAGCGGTTGAGAAAGCCAAGTCCACCGACGTCGACAAGGTGCGCGAAGCCATGGCCGGCCAGACCTTCGCCGCGCCGTCGGGCTTCACCCTGACCATGGATAAAACCAACCACCACCTGCACAAGCCGGTGATGATCGGCGAGATCCAGGCGGATGGGCAGTTCTCGGTGGTGTGGCAGACCGAGAAACCGATCCGCGCCCAGCCGTGGAGCCCGTACATTCCAGGCAATGACAAGAAGCCGGATTACGCCGTGAAGAGCAACTGATCCGAGGGGTGTCGACACCAGAGTGTCGACACAAACCCTGTAGGAGCTGGCTTGCCTGCGATGCAGACGACTCGGTGTATCTGAAACACCGCGATCGCAGGCAAGCCAGCGCCCACATTTGTCCGCGTAAGGCCGACCAATATGCCCACTGCCCTTTACCGTTTCATCGTCGCGGCCTTGCTGTTGCTGCCTTTCGCAGCACAGGCAGGCGACGCCGACGACTTCCTCGCTGCCAACCCGACGCAACAAGCCAAGCTGCTCCAGGATTGGGCCGCCCAGCCCGACCCCGCGCGCATCGAACTGGTAGACGCCCTGCAACGAGGCCAGCTCACGCTCAACGGTGAAACCAAAACCGTACGCCTGAACAACCGCCTGCGCGGCCTGATCGACAACGTCCAAGCCAGCCAGCAACTGCTCGCCGCCGACCCCAAGGTGCGCTTGGCAGCCGCCAAAACCCTGCAAAAAAGCGCGCAACCTGCGCAACTCAAATTCCTCGATCAGCAGGTCGCCGCCGAAACCAACGAGGACGTGCACAGCGCCCTCAGCCTGGCGCTGGCCAACCTGCAGTTGGTCGACACCGACCCCGCCGTGCGCCTCGCCGCCGTGCGTTTGCTGGGCGGCACCGGTGACCCGCTGGCCCGTACGCGTCTTGAGGCGTTGCTCGCGCCAGGTGTCGAAACCGACGCCGCCGTGCACACCGCTGCCGAGACCAGCCTGGCGCAGGTCAAACGCAAACTGATGTTCGGCGAGATCCTCGGCCAGGCCTTCAGCGGCATGTCGCTGGGTTCGATCCTGCTGCTCGCGGCCCTGGGCCTGGCAATCACCTTCGGCCTGCTCGGCGTGATCAATATGGCCCACGGCGAGATGCTGATGCTCGGGGCGTACTCGACTTACGTGGTGCAGCTGATGATGCAGCGCTACGTGCCCGCCGCCATCGAGTTCTACCCGTTGATTGCGCTGCCAGTGGCGTTTTTTGTCACCGCTGCCATCGGCATGGTCCTGGAGCGTACGGTGATTCGCCACCTGTACGGCCGGCCGCTGGAAACCCTGCTCGCCACCTGGGGCATCAGCCTGATGCTGATTCAGTTGGTGCGCCTGGTGTTCGGTGCGCAGAACGTCGAAGTGTCCAACCCCGAATGGCTGTCCGGCGGCATTCAAGTGCTGCCCAACCTGGTGCTGCCGTACAACCGCATCGTGATCATCGCGTTCGCGCTGTGCGTGGTGGTGCTGACCTGGCTGCTGCTGAACAAGACCCGCCTGGGCCTCAACGTGCGCGCCGTCACCCAGAACCGCAACATGGCGGCCTGCTGCGGCGTACCCACCGGGCGGGTGGACATGCTCGCGTTTGGCCTGGGTTCCGGCATCGCCGGGCTGGGTGGCGTCGCGCTGAGCCAGATCGGCAACGTCGGCCCGGACCTGGGCCAGAGCTACATCATCGACTCATTCCTGGTGGTGGTGCTCGGCGGTGTCGGCCAACTGGCCGGTAGCGTCATGGCCGCCTTTGGCCTGGGCATCGCCAACAAAATTCTGGAACCGCAGATCGGCGCCGTACTCGGCAAGATCCTGATCCTCGCGCTGATCATTCTGTTTATCCAGAAACGCCCGCAAGGACTCTTCGCACTGAAAGGACGGGTGATCGACTGATGAACCAGCCATTGATGCTTACCGCCACGCAAAAGGCCGGGCCCAAAGTCACGATAGCGGTCGGCGCGGCCATCCTGATCCTGCTGCTGGCCCTGCCCGTGTGCTCGCTGCTGTCACCTGAACATCCGCTGCATGTGTCGGCCTACACCCTGACGCTGATGGGCAAGATCCTCTGCTACGCCATCGTCGCCCTGGCCCTGGACCTGGTGTGGGGTTACGCAGGAATGTTGTCCCTCGGCCACGGCTTGTTCTTTGCGCTGGGCGGTTACGCGATGGGCATGTACCTGATGCGTCAGGCGTCCGGGGACGAGTTACCGGCGTTCATGACCTTCTTATCGTGGACTGAGCTGCCCTGGTATTGGATGGGCACCGAACACTTTCTCTGGGCCCTGTGCCTGGTGGTGCTGGCGCCGGGTTTACTGGCCCTGGTGTTCGGGTTCTTCGCCTTCCGCTCGCGGATCAAGGGCGTGTATTTCTCGATCATGACCCAAGCCCTGACCTTTGCCGGGATGCTGTTGTTTTTCCGCAACGAGACCGGCTTTGGCGGCAACAACGGCTTTACCAATTTTCGCAGCATCCTGGGCTTCGGCATCACCGAGCCCGGCACGCGGGCGGTGTTGTTTTTTGCCACGGTGCTGTTGCTGGTCGCCAGCTTGTACACCGGCTGGCGCCTGGCGCAGAGCAAGTTCGGCCGTGTACTGACGGCATTGCGCGACGCCGAAAACCGCCTGATGTTTTGCGGTTACGACCCGCGCGGTTTCAAGTTGTTTGTGTGGGTGTTGAGCGCCGTGCTGTGTGGCTTGGCGGGGGCGTTGTATGTGCCGCAAGTGGGCATCATCAACCCCAGCGAAATGTCGCCGACCAACTCCATCGAAGCCGCTGTGTGGGTGGCCCTGGGTGGGCGCGGCACCTTGATCGGGCCGCTGCTCGGCGCCGGTGTGGTGAACGGCATGAAGAGCTGGTTCACCGTGGCGTTTCCGGAATACTGGCTGTTCTTTCTCGGGGCCCTGTTCATCATCGTCACCCTGTATTTGCCCAAGGGTGTCATCGGCCTGTTGAAGAAACGGGGTGAACAATGAGAGTCACTGCGACGGCGGAATTTATGCTCGAACCTATTCTTGAGCCGAACAAAGATGCGGGCAGCAGCCGCGATGCGATCGGCATCGGCCAGGCCGCAGGCAAGGGCCTCAACACCCGCCACGGCACCCTCCTGACCCTGGAAGACATCAGTGTCAGCTTCGACGGTTTCAAGGCGCTCAATGACCTGAACCTGTACATCGGCGTCGGCGAACTGCGCTGCATCATCGGCCCCAACGGCGCAGGCAAAACCACGCTGATGGACGTGATCACCGGCAAGACCCGTCCCAGCCACGGCAAGGCCTGGTTCGGCGAAACCCTCGATTTGACCAGCATGAGCGAAGTGCAGATCGCCCAGGCCGGTATCGGCCGCAAGTTCCAGAAACCCACGGTGTTCGAAGCCCTGAGCGTGTTCGAAAACCTGGAGCTGGCGCAGAAAACCGACAAGTCCGTGTGGGCCAGCCTACGCGCACGCCTGAGCGGCGAGCAGAAAGACCGTATCGATGAAGTGCTCGAGACCATCCGCCTGACGGCGTCGGTACAGCGCCCGGCCGGGCTGCTGTCCCACGGCCAGAAGCAATTCCTGGAAATCGGCATGTTGTTGATGCAAGACCCGCAGTTGTTGCTGCTGGACGAACCCGTAGCGGGCATGACCGACGCCGAAACCGAGTTCACCGCCGAACTGTTCAAGCGCCTGGCGGGCAAGCACTCGCTGATGGTGGTGGAGCACGACATGGGCTTCGTCGGCTCGATTGCCGACCACGTGACGGTGTTGCACCAGGGCAGCGTGCTGGCCGAGGGGTCGCTGGAACAGGTGCAGGAAAATGAGCGGGTGATCGAGGTTTACCTCGGGCGCTGACGCTGACGTGAACAGCTTTATGTGGGCGCTGGCTTGCCTGCGCTACAGGCGACTCGGTCTCCCCGCGGGACCACGGTGATGCCATCGCAGGCAAGCCGGCGCCCACATTGATCCGGTTCCCACAGGGAATTGAGGAGAACTCCAGAATGCTGCAAGTCGACAAGTTGCACCAGTACTACGGCGGTAGCCACATCCTGCGCGGGCTGTCCTTCGACGTGAACGTCGGCGAGGTCACCTGCCTGCTCGGCCGTAACGGCGTGGGCAAGACCACCCTGCTCAAATGCCTGATGGGTTTGCTGCCCGCCAAAGAAGGCGCGGTGAACTGGGAAGGCAAGGCCATTACCGGGCTCAAGCCGCACCAGCGCGTGCACGCGGGCATCGCCTACGTGCCGCAGGGCCGGGAGATTTTCGGCCGCCTGACCGTGGAAGAAAACCTGTTGATGGGCCTCTCTCGGTTTCCCGGTGCCGAGGCCAAAGCAGTCCCGGAGTTTATCTACGAACTGTTCCCGGTCTTGCTGCAAATGAAGCACCGCCGTGGCGGTGATTTGTCCGGCGGCCAGCAGCAACAGTTGGCAATCGGCCGCGCCCTGGCCAGCCGCCCGCGCCTGTTGATTCTCGACGAGCCCACCGAGGGCATTCAGCCGTCCGTGATCAAGGAAATCGGCATGGTGATCAAAAAGCTCGCCGCCCGTGGCGATATGGCGATCCTGTTGGTGGAGCAGTTCTACGACTTCGCCTCCGAGCTGGCCGACCAGTACCTGGTGATGTCCCGTGGCGAAATCGTGCAGCAAGGCCGTGGAGAAAATATGGAAAGTGAGGGTGTGCGCGGCCTGGTTTCTATATAAGTAAGAATCTAATCTTTAGCGTCCGAAGATAAGCCCAAAGCCATGAACCTGCCCGTTACACCCGCCCTGTTCACCCCCAGCTGGCATGCCGAGCTGGAACTCGGCTACGCGCGTTTCGGCGACACCACGCGCCCGGTAATGCGCCGCCACCTTGGCCCGCTGCGCGTGCAAAAACACCTGTACGCCGAAGGCCCCGAGGTGTGCCAACACATCATCGTGCACCCGCCCGGCGGGATTGCCGGCGGTGATCGCCTGGACATCCACGCCCATGTCGGCGCCAATGCCTGGGCGCAATTGACCAGCCCCGGCGCAGCCAAGTGGTACCGCGCCAATGGTCCGGCCTTTCAACAGCTTGAACTGACGGTAGAAGCCGGCGCCACCCTGGAATGGCTGCCCCAGGAAACCATCGTGTTCAGCGCCGCCCAGGCGGAACTCACTACGCGCGTAGCGCTGCAAGGCGACGCCCGGCTGTTTTATTGGGACGTGGTCGCCCTCGGCCGCCCCGCCAGCGGCGAGCGTTTTGACCTCGGCCACTTTCAATCGCACCTGGATATTCGCCGCGACGGCCAGTTGCTCTGGCACGAGCGCCAGCGCATTGTGGGCGCCGACGGTTTACTCGACTCCCCCATCGGGCTGGACGGCCAGCCGGTGTTTGCCACGCTGTTGCTCACCGGTGATATCGAGCCCGAATTATTGGAAACCTGCCGCGCCTTGCCCCATACGGTGCGCGGCGACCTGACCCAACTGCCCGGCTTGCTGGTGGCCCGCTGCCTGGCCAGTGAAGCGCTGCTGGCACGGGCCTGGCTGATTGATTTATGGCGGCTGTTGCGCCCGGCGGTGCTGGGCCGTGAAGCCGTTTTACCGCGAATCTGGAGCACCTGAAGCATGGATTTAACCCCACGGGAAAAAGACAAACTGCTGATCTTCACCGCCGGCCTCGTGGCCGAACGCCGCCTGGCGCGGGGCGTGAAGCTCAACTACCCGGAAACCATCGCCTATATTTCCGCCGCGCTGATGGAAGGTGCCCGCGATGGGCGCACCGTCGCCGAACTGATGCACTACGGCACGACCCTGCTCAGCCGCGAGCAGGTGATGGAGGGCATCCCGGAAATGATCCCCGATATCCAGGTGGAAGCCACCTTCCCCGACGGTACCAAACTGGTGACCGTTCACCAGCCCATCCCGTGAGGCGCGGCCATGATTCGTGATGCAACCTGGCAAGACCTGCCGGCGATTCGTGACATCTACAACGACGCGGTACTCAACACCACGGCGATCTGGAACGAACAACCGGTCGACCTGGCTAACCGCCAGGCCTGGTTCAGTGCGCGCCAGGCCCAGGCCTATCCGATTCTGGTGGCGGTGGAAAACGATGAAGTCATCGGCTACGCGTCGTTCGGCGACTGGCGCCCTTTTGAAGGCTTTCGCTACAGCGTCGAACACTCGGTGTATGTGCGCAACGACCAACGTGGCAAAGGCCTCGGCCCGCACTTGATGCAAGCACTGATCGAGCGTGCCCGCAGCGGTGGCAAACACGTGATGGTCGCGGCCATCGAAAGCGGCAACCAGGCGTCCATCCGTCTGCATGCGCGCCTGGGTTTCATCAGCACCGGGCAGATGCCGCAAGTGGGCATCAAGTTCGGCCGCTGGCTGGACCTGACTTTTATGCAACTGACATTGAACCCGGACGCCGAACCGCCCAAGGAGTGAGATCAATGAGTGCTGCACAACTGCGTCGAGTGAATGCTGAAAGTTTTGCCCATTACCGCCTGGGCTTGATCGAGCTGTTGCTGGACGCGGTGCAGCATGGCGCCTCGGTTGGCTTCATGGCTGACTTCGATGAGACCCAGGCGCGCGCCTATCTGAAAGGCGTGCAAGCCAGCGTGGAAGACGCCAGCCTGTTGCTGTGGGTGGTGGTGCGCGACGAGCAAGTCATTGCCAGCGTGCAATTGGCGCTGTGCCAGAAAGCCAACGGCCTGAACCGTGCCGAGGTACAAAAGCTGCTGGTTCACAGCAGCGCCCGCCGCCATGGCCTCGGCCAGCAATTGATGAACGCCCTGGAACTCGCCGCGCGCCAGCACAAGCGCGGCCTGCTGTACCTGGACACCGAAGCGGGCTCCGGTGCCGAGGCCTTTTACCAGTCGCTGCGCTACACCAAAATCGGTGAGTTGCCCGACTACTGCCAAAGCCCGGACGGGCGCTACACCCCGACCGCCATCTACTTCAAGACCCTGGGGCAACCTGCATGATTCCTGGTGAATACAAGATCCAACCTGGCGACATCGAGCTCAACGTCGGCCGGCGCACCATCACCTTGAGCGTGGCCAACAGCGGCGACCGACCGATTCAGGTGGGCTCGCACTATCACTTTTTCGAGACCAACGACGCGCTGACCTTTGATCGCGCCGCGAGCCGTGGCATGCGTCTGAATATTCCGGCGGGCACGGCGGTGCGGTTTGAGCCGGGGCAGAGTCGCGACATCGAGTTGGTGGATTTGAGCGGCGGGCGCCGAGTGTTCGGCTTCGCCGGGCGGATTATGGGTGACCTTTAGGGCCTCATCGCGAGCAAGCCCGCTCCCACAGGGGAATGCATTTCAAATGTGGGAGCGGGCTTGCTCGCGAAAACGATTTCACATTCAACACATTTTTTCTCAGGGCTCACACACATGAAAATCAGCCGCCAAGCCTACGCCGACATGTACGGCCCCACCGTCGGTGACAAGGTCCGCCTGGCCGACACCGAGCTGTTCGTCGAAGTGGAGCAGGACTTCACCGTCTACGGCGAAGAAGTGAAATTCGGCGGCGGCAAGGTGATTCGCGATGGTCAGGGCCAGAGCCAGTTGCTCGCCCATGAAGTGGTGGACACGCTCATCACCAACGCGCTGATCATCGATCACTGGGGCATCGTCAAAGCCGACGTCGGCCTGAAGAACGGCCGCATTCACGCGATCGGCAAGGCCGGCAACCCGGACATCCAGCCCGGCGTGACCATGGCCATCGGCGCCAGCACCGAAGTGATTGCCGGTGAAGGCATGATCCTCACCGCCGGCGGTATCGACTCCCACGTGCACTTCATCTGCCCGCAGCAGATCGAGGAGGCGCTGACCAGCGGCGTCACCACCATGATCGGCGGCGGCACCGGCCCGGCAACCGGCACCAATGCCACCACCTGCACCTCAGGCCCATGGCATTTGGCGCGCATGCTGCAGGCCAGCGACTCGTTCCCGATGAACATCGGCTTCACCGGCAAGGGCAACGCCAGTTTGCCGGAGCCATTGGTCGAGCAGGTCAAGGCCGGCGCCATCGGTTTGAAGCTGCATGAGGACTGGGGCACCACACCGGCCAGCATCGACAACTGCCTGAGCGTTGCCGACGCGTACGATGTGCAGGTGGCGATCCACAGCGATACGCTCAACGAGTCCGGCTTCGTCGAAACCACCCTCGCCGCGCTCAAGGGCCGCACCATTCACACCTACCACACCGAAGGTGCCGGTGGCGGCCACGCGCCGGACATCATCAAGGCCTGCGGTTTCCCAAACGTACTGCCCAGCTCCACCAACCCGACCCGGCCGTTCACCCGCAATACCATCGACGAGCACCTGGACATGTTGATGGTCTGCCATCACCTGGACCCGAGCATTGCCGAAGACGTGGCCTTCGCCGAAAGCCGCATCCGCCGTGAGACCATCGCCGCCGAAGACATCCTGCATGACCTCGGTGCGTTCTCGATGATCAGTTCCGACAGCCAGGCCATGGGCCGCGTCGGTGAAGTGATCACGCGCACCTGGCAGACCGCCGACAAGATGAAAAAACAGCGTGGCGCCCTGCCCGGTGACGGCCCGGGCAATGATAATTTCCGCGCCAAACGCTACATCGCCAAGTACACCATCAACCCGGCGATCACCCATGGCATCAGCCATATTGTCGGCTCGATCGAAGTGGGCAAGTGGGCCGACCTGGTGCTGTGGCGCCCGGCTTTTTTCGGCATCAAGCCGACCCTGATTCTCAAGGGCGGCGCGATTGCCTCAAGCCTGATGGGCGACGCCAATGCGTCGATTCCCACGCCGCAGCCGGTGCATTACCGCCCGATGTTCGCCAGCTTCGGCAGCGCGTTGCATGCCACCAGCCTGACCTTTATCAGCCAGGCGGCGCAGGACGCCGGGTTGCCCGAGGCCCTGGGCTTGAAGAAGCAGATTGCGGTGGTCAAGGGCTGTCGCGACGTGCAGAAAACCGACCTGATCCACAACGATTACCTGCCGGATATCGAAGTGGACCCACAGACTTATCAGGTCAAGGCCGATGGCGTGTTGCTGTGGTGTGAGCCCGCCGAGGTGTTGCCAATGGCCCAGCGCTACTTTTTGTTCTAGCGAAGACAATTCAGCCCCGAAGACGAACATGACGGTTCTTCTGCGGGGCTGAATACACCGCGCCTGGCTCAAGTATCCAGCGCGCGCGACAGCCTTACACGACCTGTGCTTTGATCATGGATTCGGTGTATCCATAATCCATTCGCAACTCGGTGCCCGCCGGAATGTCTTCAATCGCAAATACCGCCGTCAGAACAAACCCCTTTCGCCGGGTTGTCGCTTCAGGTCCCATGCCCAGCCACATATCCGCCTCGACATTGAAGGGCACGGCCTCGACGTTATAACCGCCCGAGGCCTGACGCAGCGGCTTACCATCCGCATCATATTCAAAGTTGGTGTTGATTCTGGAGATGATGTTATCCCCAGACAGGTGAACCAGCGGCTCGCCAAGCGCCAGATCACCGAGCGCCGGTCGACTGCTCACGAGCATGGTGTAGGTCTGACCGCCCGGGCCAAAAAAACCAGAGGGCAGCACCGTCCCGCCGTAAACGCCGACTATTTCTCCTTTGCCGATACGCCTGTTGGCTACCACCATGTTCTGCCCGATCAGCGACTTCTCTTCAGGCACCTTCATATCCTGTGCAGTGAACGTACGCAGTTGCAGCTTCTCTTCATAACGTGCGCCCACCTCCTCATACCCTTCAAACTTGATGTAAGGCTTGACTTGATCGGAGGTGTATTTAGTAGCGGAATCCACCAGTTCAACGCGGCTTTGCAGTTTTCGAATGCGTATCGGCCTGCCCTGATAGTCCCTGAGTGGGTACTTACCGTTATTCGCTCGGTTATAACTGCCGATGGGATTGGGGGCGGCCGTGAAATGAACTTCACGCCTCATGAACCTGAGTTCGGCCGCCGTGTAAGGCACCATAGGCAAGGACTCGGCCGCGTCTTCAAACTCATCCTCGGAACCACCCGGTTTCATCCCGCCCGCCGTGCGTGGTCGCTTCCAAACCCCCGCGCTATCGGGCTTGGCGATGATCGCGCTGCTGACCAGCACAAACGGATTATCCGGCGCCTGCACCCACAACAGGTAATGCTCGCCTTCCCCATCGGGCATGCTCGCAACAAAGTACTGTTTGCCCTCGAACTCGATGGCGCTTGCCTGTGAGAGCTGCAACGCGCGCGCGCTGCTTTTGCCGGGTTCAACCAGCACTTCAAGCGGTTCGCGTGGCAACAGAATCTGTGCGACCTCGCGTCGGCTCAGTGTGTCGATCAGTGCGCTTTCCTTGATCGCGAGCTGTGCCTGCAGGTCATCGGCTTTCGCCCTGTAGATCCTCTCGGACAAGGTCTCGGCCACGCGACGCTCATGCAGCGCGGCCAACTGCTGATGATAGGGCTCGCTCTGTGCATCAAATTGCGCGCGGTACTTGTGGGTGACGTAGTCCTGCCAGAACTCTCGGGACAACAGCGCCTGATACTCCTGGGTAGAGTTATCCCGTTTGATGATCTTTTCATACGCGGCATCCAGCATCTGCGGTGTGACCCCGCCCAGGTCGGTGAACCTGACGCTCTGCGGCTGCCCCGGCAATTGCAGCCGGTCCTTGAGGCCGTAGCGATACGCCAGCCTGATCTCCACCTCTTCAGAGAGGCGTGTGACATGGGGCAACTTATCGGTCATCGACACCGTTGGGTCATTGACGATGGCCTCGCTGCGCTGGATGTCCTGAGACGCAAGCGTGTCGACTTCATGCAAACGGAACAAGCCTTTGGACAGGTTCGACAGCTGCGCCGCTTGCGCCTGCCCCGTAGCCTGTGTACGCGCCCTGTAGATCAGCGTTGCGACTTCCAGGTTGCTGAACGAGAACGCCGCGCGATCACAACAACCGGGCTCGCCGGCCCGGTCGAACAACTCGTTGCGGTGGTTTTCCGATTCCGGGGTGTTTTCGCTGATGCTGTCGATCACCTCCCAGACGCGACGTTGCAAGTCGGCATGCCCCGGGCCCGCAGGCTCCAGCCGGTTGAGAATGTCGAAGAACGGCCCCGCGCGCTCATTGTCGTGCAGCACCTGCCACTGGGCTTTTTTGGCTGACACCTGGTCCTCGCCGAACCCTTGGGTCCAACGCAGCAACGGCTGCTGCGTGCCCGCGTCGCGCACACGCGGGGTGCGAGTGGTGAGCGCGGTGGTCACCAGGGTGTTCGGATTGCTCGCAGAGGCCAGCCCCGCCCGTTCAAGGCGCTGGTTGTAGGCCCTGACCTGTTGCAGGGTGTCCGGGGTCAGAGGGTTACGGGAGACCCTCGTCAGGTTATTAATACGGGCCGTTTGCGCCAATTGATCATCCGGTGGCGCAATGACTGAGGCCGGGATAGTGGTGATGTTGTTATTACTGAGTTCGATCTGATCCAGCAACGGTTGCTCACCCAAGCCGGTAGGCCAGGTATCGATGCCGGCGTTTCCCATACTCAGGGAACGCATGTCAGTGATCAGGCTGAAGTCGGGCGCAATGCCCAGCGAGTTATCGTGCAGCCATAACGCGCGCAGCCTCACCCGTTGCGACAGGATCCGCGCCGTTTCCGGGGTGAGGCGAATCCGGTTGTTATGCAAAAACAAGCGGGTCAGGTTGTGCATTTCATCCAGGGCCGGCGGCAGCACCCTGAGCTGATTATTCGACAGGTCCAGCCACCGCAGATGCCGATAGCGTGTCAGGAAGCCTTCCGGCGAAGCGCTGAGCCCCATGTTGCTCAATTTCAGCGAGCCAACATGGCTGAAATCAACGTCCAGGTCCGGCAGGCTCGGCAACATCAGGCCGCTCAGGTCCAGCTCCACGCCAATCTGCTCTCCGTCATTGGCAAGCATTTGCGGGGTCTCGCGTCGCCAGCACGCGAGAATACGCTGCTGAGCCTGATAGCGGTCCTCAAGGCCGCCTGCGTTGACCTGTCGCTGGCCCGCACGAACGTAGCGTTGGTGTTCGCCACCCCCCGAAAACGCCCAGGCATTCAACTGCTGTTGCAAGGTGTTGAACGCTTGTTCGAGCCTGTCCAGTTCTGCGTCGGCACCGGCCCCCAAGCTCCAGACCCACTTTCTGGCCTCTTGCGTACGCTTGTTTGGGTACAGCCGTCGGAGTTTTTCGAGCCTTGGGTTACCGCTGTCAAATGCGCCATCACGGGCGCTTTTCACCAAGTCAGGTAGGGCCTGATTCACACGTTGCCAGTAACCATCAAATTTCTGCCAGTAATCAGCCGCAAATCGATTGCCCTCAAGCAGGGTGACGCCATTGAGTTGGGCACTCGCCTCTAGCTGCTCATCTGCCGGGTTGAGGAGTTCCTCGGGCACTTCGCGTAAAAGGTTATGGCTCAAGTCGACAACCTCCATCCCCGCGCGGGCCCGCAGTCCCTCTGGCCACGCATCCAGCTGCGTATTCCTCAGGTTCAGGCGTCTCAACCGAGGCATGGCACTCACATCCGGTGCAATGCTCAGCGGGTTATTGGCGAGGTAAAGCGTTTCAAGGTTGCCCAGGGTACTCAGTGTCCTGGCGCTGTGTGGGGTTAAGCGGAGGGTGTTGGACGTCAGGTCCAACGACGTCAGATTGTTCATTGCACCAATAGCGCCGGGCAGCTCGGTCAGCCTGCACCGGCTGATGACCAAGTCGTTGAGACGGGTGAACTTTGTAAGGAAAACATCAGCGCTACCCGACCACTTGACGCCGACGAGCTCAAGTTTTTCGATAGAGCTGAAATCGGCGCTCAGTGTCGGCAGCTCCATCGCGCCATCCATCAGCAACCGCATGGGGCCCTCAGCCGTACGCTGCCAATGACTCAAGATCTGCCGGGCGATGCCAGACGCTCGGGCATCCACCGGGCCCGCAGCGGGTTGCGGTGTGTTCGCCTTAACCCAAACCTTCAAGTCCCTCTCCAGCGTCTTGAGCTCAGCTTCCCGAAGCGTCAGCCCACCTCGCACATCCGCACCCAATGAGGTAATCAAGGCAGTGACCTCGCTCTCTCCCATCGCGGGGTACAACTTATGGATCCGGGCCTTTACCGACGCCTCTGAAGGAGCAAAAACACCGGCCACCCGTTGCCGAAAACCACGACCACCGCCCAACAGGCGCAGCGTAGGGTCCACGGTCGGTTTGCGCACCGGGTGCTCCAGCAACACCGTACGCAGCTGCGCTCGTGACAGCGGCGCTCGTGCAATCGCAGCTTTCATTTGCAGCGCGTCGGTGAACCCCAGGGCCTGGCGCTCAGTGGCAGACAACAGGTCCCAGGTCGCAGCAAAGAAGTCCCGCGGCTGGGTCGCCTGGAACAAACCGTTATCCATCTGTATCAGGGACCTGGCCATTCCCTCCGGGGCGCCAATCGCATCCAGCAGCAGCCCCTGCGATGAATACTGGCGCAGTTCCACCCGTGTCCCACGGTGCCAACCGGGCAAGGTTTCCAGTGTGCGCAACGCCAGGCGCTGGCTGTCGAGGTTCGCCAGAGTGTCCAGTTGCAGCCCTTCATAAGCACGGGCTACGCGAGTTTCCTGTTCACACCATTTCGCCTGTTCGGCCTGTGCTTCGGGCAGCAGCCCGGTATTGCGCAAGGTCTGCACTTGCTCGGTGCTCAGGCTCTTGAGCAAGTGCGCCGCCATTGAGGTGGGCAAATCCGGATAGTCCGCCTGTAGTCGCTGCACATCGGGATCAGCCGATGCGGTCAACGCCCGGTAGCGCTCCTCCGCCAGTGGGCCTTTATAGGTGTCCACCGTGTCGCCCAGGTACTGGCGTAGCTTGCCCGCCCGCACATGCAGTGAGTCTTCGGCACTTCCAGGGATGTCGTTAAGCGTCGGGTCAACGCCTTGCAAGGTGTTCAACACCTCTTTAAGCAACTCGCCACGCGCCAGTTGGTCATCGTTGAAAACGACCACCCGCGTCGCGGTGTGCGGCTCCGTTTCCCAGAGTACCCTGGCGCCGCTGCCGAGCACGCGAAAACCGAGGTTTTGCGGCAACATGCCTCGGCGACGCATCATGTTCATTTGCAGCGCCAGATCAGCCTTGGCGTAGATGGCCGGGTCGCTGCTGCGCATCTGTTCAACAAAGGTCGTGAGCGCCTGATGGGCCTTGAAGTGCTGAATCGAATCCTCCAACAGCAAGGGTACCGGCTCATGCTCCACAAAGGTCTGGCGCAATGTGTCCTCTTCGACGCCGCTGGCCAGCCGGGCCTGCTCCAGCGTTTCGCGGCCAAGCCCACGCTGCTCCAGCCCCAGGCGCCTCATCAGGGTCGGTTTGTCCCAGGTCAGTGGTTCCTCGACTTCATGGCTCCAGGCGCCGGCGTCGTTATGTTCCAGTTGCGGTTCATACGCCCCCGGCCGATTGGGGTGCTGGATCCGGTACTGGCCGGTGTCAGGCTCTTGCCGAACCTGATAATAGTCACCCTCATGGGGCAACACTGTTTGCCCGTTATGCTGATACAGGCCCAATGCGTCTGGCTGGGCGTCTGGCCCCAGGTTGACCGGCACCTTATAGGGCGCCATATCCGGGTTCCACAACACCTGTTTACCGCTCGGCAGCGTAACCGGCTTGAGGTTGTCGACGATGCTCGCCCATTTGATTGCGGGCAACACCTTCGCGCCGGTGCCCAGCATCGCCGCATTGAGTGCCAAGCTGGACAAGTGCGCCCACAATGTCTTCAGATCGTTTCGCTCGTAGGCTTCGATGCCTTCATACACTTCAGTGCACATCTGCGCCGCGCCCACCGCCAGCATGATCGGCCCCAGCCCCGGCACCACGAAGGCGGCGAGGTTGAACACGCTGATCACCGCGTCCAAATAGCTCGACAGTCGCTCCATACGCGCCTGACGGTCCTCATCCCCGGTGGGCACCGCCACGGCGCGGGCGTCCGATAAAATTTTGCGCACCTGGGCCGCGCGCAGTTGCTCCCATAGGTTGCCGTTGATTGCCATCTCATCCAGCGGCAACTTCACCGGCCTTGATGCCAGCGGGTAATCGCCCGCTGCGCCATTGCCGTTGGCGGGTTTGTACAACACATCAAATTGCTTAAAAACGATGCCCTGCTCGCGCTGGGGCACGAACCGGCTGAAGAAGCGTCGATACGAAGCACTGTGCAGGCGGGCCCTGAGGTCCGCCATAAACTCCGCACTGGAGGCGTACTCCCTGAGTGGCTGCTGTGGGTCGTTGGGGATGAACACGACCAGGCGCTCGACACTGTCACTGCCTTTACGCGCCGGGCCGATCAGCACTGGCCCCACCAACACACTGCCAAACACCTTCAATGCGGCAAACGTCACAGGTTTACCGTCGAGTGTGGCACTGGCGGGGTTAGTGATGACCTGTTTGATCATGCGGTACGCGTCAGCGCTGATGCCCCACTCGGTCTGGTGAGCCGCCACCTCTGCGCTCAGCGCCAATTGCTGGCGTTGGTGCTCTTGCAGCTGCGTTTCAAGTGCGCTGCGCTGGGCCGTGTCGTCCGGTTGGACAATGGCCTTGATGTGCTGCTGATACAAATTGCCTAAGTCCAGGCTGCGGCACACTTGGGCAAATTCATGGGGCGCGATGGACAGGGCCTGGGAATTGACCGCGTGGAAGGTCGGGATAACTTCGCCGTCGTACGAACTCCAGCGCGTTATGACCTGGCAATCGTTGCAGGCACTGACGTGCTCTTCGTCGGGCGCGAAATTGGCCAAGGCGGCCTCAAGCAAAGAAACACCACGGTATTCATAACTCAACGCCGAGTCGTTCTGCTGCTCAAAAACAAACGCACCGAACAGGTCGTCGCGACTTTTAAACCCATACTTGCGGGCGAAATAGACGTTCTTGACGTCCACGTCCAGGTTGAAGCGTTGTTTGATTGCGTCTTTAAGCAGCTGCTCGGCAAAGGCGCACGCGTCCTTGATGTCGCCGAGGGTGTTGTCCACCTGGTTCAAGGTTTCGCGGTAGCGGGTATGGCGGGCGGCCAGCTCAGCCTTTTGCTGAGCCGTGGCGGTCAGGTACCAGCTGGGCAGTTCCGTATCGTGGTTGGCGAGTTCTTCCTGGCGCCGGGTGGAACCCTGAGTGAACCACGCGGGTACACGGTCCTTGAGGAAGTCGTAATGCACGCCCCGAAGGTCAGCGTTGAAGGTGCCTTCGGGGGTTGAGGTAACGGGTTGTTCTGACATATCGGGCCATCCGTGACGGGTTTGAAAAAACCAGCCTATCGAATGGCACTTGCGGTGACGCCTTAGGTATTTATCGCCTTCTCAGAAATACTCAAGCGCATTGAATGCCGCCGGCACCTTGCCAATATCCCTGTTTCAATTCGCGGGTAAAAGGCTGCTGATCGCCTGATCGGTGAAGGTACTGAGCAGGCGCTGGTACTGCGCATCGATACTGGCAAACGCCCTGTCGTATTCCTGTTGGGTCATCACATACCCCGGTTGGCTCGCAGGGCCCGTGCGCCCCAGTAGCGCGGATGTACGCTGGATGGTTGCGCGCAGCGCCTCGCGCGCCTGCGCCGACAACGCGCCCGTATCGAGCCACTTCGCCAAGGCCGTTTCCAGGTCAATCAACGCTTCGAATTTGTCGCGTACCGACGAAAACGCTTGCTGGTGGGCGCGTTGCAGATAGTCGACCCACATGGGTTGTTCCAGCAGATTGCTCCGCAGCAGTTCACCCTGCTCCAGTGCCGTCACCCGTTTGAACGCATTTTCGACCATCTGCGCTGTGACATAGTCCTCGCGAAACGCCATGCTTTTGGCTTGCCACGGCAAGTTCAATCGAGTGGCCAAAGGCGCGGTATAGGCCAGATAAATTTCAACCTCATCTATCGGCAGAATTTCGAGACCATCGGCACCGTACTGAATAATCGGAGCCCCGGCGGCGTCATATTGCGGGTACTGCACGCCTTGCGCCTTGAGCTGCTCGACCCGGTCATGGGCAATCCTGCTCAGCTCATCCAATCGCCATTTGCCTCTGGCCAGGTTGAACACACTCCGTTGCACGACACTGGCATCTTCACTTTCATACGCAGCGCGCAGCAGCACTTCAACACCCATGGCATTAAACAGCTGAGCGCCCGCGTCCACACAGGCCGAGGGATTTCTCGCCATACGGAACAACTCGTCACGCAACTCGGCGTCTTCGCCCATGGCTTCCAGCATTCGCCAGACCTTTGCAGTCAACTCCGGCAGTAACCGGCCGCTATCGACCTTTGCATCCCCCGAACGCCTGAGCAGGCGCAACTCATTAAAAAAACCCTCGGAGCCGAATGTCTGCTCAAGGTGGTCCCATAGCCGTTGTTTGGAGCGCCACTCGTCCTGCGGCACACCGGTGTTCCACAAACGACGATCAAATTCACCCCGGGCAGGAAACTGGCGCTCCGGGTCGTAACCCGCCGCTTCGATGTACTGCTTGAATTGCGCCAGCAGATCGGGGGTAGCCAACCTCTCGCGACTGAGTAAGGTTCGCGCGACAATCAGGGCATTGTCTGAACCCGGAGCAAACACCGGAACCCGGTTGATTGGGTTATCCCTCAGGTCCAGGTTGAAGTCACGCGGGCGCGGAACGCGAAAGACTCCGGCGGGCCATTCATGAAGGCCGGTGTTGCTCAACCACAGAGTGCGCAGATTCTTCATACCGCTGACATCCGGTGCCCGCTCCAGGGGGTTGTCTCTCAAGGACAGCGCCTCCAGCCGAACGGCCTTACCCAACAGCACAACGTCTGCGGGCTTCAACGTGATCAAATTGCTTGCCAGATCCAGGCTGCGCAAATGCGGCATATCACCAATGGCCCGGGGCAACTCGGTCAACTCACCGCCATCCAGGCTAAGCACGCGCAAGCCACGGAAGTTGACGAGCAAACGGCCGATATCAGCATCGGTCACATGGCTGGAGATCAGTGTTAATCGAGTGACGCGGTCAAAATTGGCCGGCAGGTCCGGCAGCGTACGCGGTTGCTGCTGCAAGTCGGCTTCGACCCACTCTATTCTCTGCCCCACATATTGACCGTTAGCGTCGTAATGACGCGGGCCGACTTCTTTCAGTGCGTCGTGCAGGGTGTCATAAATGGCGCGCTTGGCTTTCAAGGCTTTGCGATCCGCTTCGCTGAACGGCTCGACCCCTTCCGTGTGCGTGGACAGCCACCGGCTCATCGTCGACTTAAAGTCCGTGCGCTCTCGCTCCAGGCGCTTGAGCCACTGCTCATCGAACCAACCTTGGCGCTGGCGCAGGGCAACGACTTCGTCCACGGTCAAATCGGGGTAAAGCGACAGAATGCGTTCTCGAACGATCTGGTCCAACACGTTCCCCCCACGCCCGGATAATGGATAGCCTCGACGACCAGCGGCCGACAATGTCGGATAGCGCGGCTGTTTTTTCGACTGCATGCCTAACACGTTGCGCAATTGCGCGCGCGACAGGGCTTTTTCGGTGATCAACGCTTTGAGCTGCTCGCCCTGCCCCACGTCAGGTAAACCGATTGCATTGCGATGAGCGTCGGGCAACGCATGCTGCAGTGACCCATACAAGCCGTTGATGCCATGCAGGTCCTGCCCTCGTTCATCCTTGGCTTGATACTGCCCCTCGTCCACCCGCACCAACACCTTGCGTTCGGCGGCATCGGCCGATCCAAAGCTGGCGCGCAACTCACCTTCCAATCGTCCCTCACGCACTTCCAGCCGCAAGCCATTACTCCAGCCAGGCACGTTGGCCAGGCTATTGAGCAGCAGGGCCTCGGTGTCCTTGTTGGCCATGTCATCGAGATAGAGCCCTTCATAGGCGTGGCTCAGGCGCATCTGCTGTTGTGCCAGTCGGGCTTTCTCCAAAAGGCGAAACGGTAGGTTTTGGGTGCGCTTCATGGTCGCCCGTTCGGACGGTGTCACGTCTGCCAGCAGTTCTCGCGCCAGGCCGCTGGGTATAGAGCTGAACTGGTTCTGGACCAGCATGATCGCGGTGTCCGACGGCGGCTGCTGCTCAAGGTAGATACTCTTCATCAGACGCGAACGAACGTTGATCGCATGCTGTTCAAGCCGTGACCGCAAGGACGCGGTGCGTGATTCGGGCGTGCCGTCAGAGCGACCCACCAAGTCCATGAGCTGGCGCTCACTCAAAAACTCGATAACGCGCTTGGGCAACTGCCCGTTCATTAGCTCGCCACGGTGGATACGCAACGTGTCGGACGCTAGCGCCTGGCCATTGCCGTACTTGATCGATGGCCCATCCAACGCGGCATTCGAAAAAGCCTCTATCGCCACGTTTGAAGGCCACCTCGGCATCTCCACCATCAACGACGCGGCATAGCCGCAAAGGTCGCTGCTGAGCGAACCCAGGCGTATGCCCTCGGCAACGTTCACCGCATCGCGATACGCCCTGAACTGGCGCAAGGTGTCGAGCAAAATCGCGGGCGTCGCCTCGCCCTCTACATGCACACGACGCAGCACATCTTCACTCACATCCGCGACACGTCGCACCTGTTCCAGTTCAGCATCGCTGAAACCGTCTGCCAACGGGCCCAAGCGCTGCATCAGCGATGCGCCTTCCCAGGTCTGCGGGCGCTCCAGCTCATGGTTCCAGAGGCCGCCGCCATTTTCCGTGAGGGTCGGCTGATAGGCCTCCGGCCGCGAGGGGTGGACGATGCGGTACGCCTCGGTCACCGGGTCCTGGCGAACAGCGTAGCGCCGGCCCTGCAACGGCAAGACCGAGGTACCGTTGACCTGGTACAGACCCCGTTCGTCGACCGCAACGCCGGAAGGTATCGGCTGACGGTATTCGTAGGAGGACACATCAGGTTTCCATAATCGCTGTTCGCCGCTCGGCAGCGTGACCGGCTTGAGGTGGTCAATGGCGCTCACCGATTTGATGTCGGGCAACACCTTCGCGCCTGCCCCCAGCATCGCCGCGTTGAGGGCTACGCTGGACAAGTGCGCCCACAGCGTTTTCAGGTCGCTTTGCTCGTAGGCTTCGATGCCTTCATACACTTCAGTGCACATCTGCGCCGCGCCCACCGCCAGCATGATCGGCCCCAACCCCGGCACCACGAAAGCGGCGAGGTTGAACACGCTGATCACCGCGTCCAAATAGCTCGACAGTCGCTCCATACGCGCCTGACGGTCCTCATCCCCGGTGGGCACCGCCACGGCGCGGGCGTCCGATAAAATTTTGCGCACCTGGGCCGCGCGCAGTTGCTCCCATAGGTTGCCATTGATAGCCGTCTCATCCAGCGGCAACCTCACCGGCCTTGATGCCAGCGGGTAATCGCCCGCCTCGCCATCGCCGTTGACGGGCTTGTACACCACATTAAATTGTTTAAAAAAGACCCCCTGCTCGCGCTGGGGCACGAACCGGCTGAAGAAGCGTCGATACGAGGCGCTGTGCAAGCGGGCCCTGAGGTCCGCCATAAACTCCGCACTGGAGGCGTACTCCCTGAGCGGCTGCTGTGGGTCGTTGGGGATGAACACGACCAGGCGCTCGACACTGTCACTGCCTTTACGCGCCGGGCCGATCAGCACTGGCCCCACCAACACACTGCCAAACACCTTCAATGCGGCAAACGTCACTGGTTTACCGTCGAGTGTGGCACTGGCCGGGTTAGTGATGACCTGTTTGATCATGCGGTACGCGTCAGCGCTGATGCCCCATTCGGTCTGGTGAGCCGCCACCTCTGCGCTCAGCGCCAATTGCTGGCGTTGGTGCTCTTGCAGCTGCGTTTCAAGTGCGCTGCGCTGGGCCGTGTCGTCCGGTTGGACAATGGCCTTGATGTGCTGCTGATACAAATTGCCTAAGTCCAGGCTGCGGCACACTTGGGCAAATTCATGGGGCGCGATGGACAGGGCCTGGGAATTGACCGCGTGAAAGGTCGGGATGACTTCGCCGTCGTACGAACTCCAGCGCGTTATGACCTGGCAATCGTTGCAGGCACTGACGTGCTCTTCGTCGGGCGCGAAATTGGCCAAGGCGGCCTCAAGCAAAGAAACACCACGGTATTCATAACTCAACGCCGAGTCGTTCTGCTGCTCAAAAACAAACGCACCGAACAGGTCGTCGCGACTTTTAAACCGATACTTGCGGGCGAAATAGACGTTCTTGACGTCCACGTCCAGGTTGAAGCGTTGTTTGATTGCGTCTTTAAGCGGCTGCTCGGCAAAGGCGCACGCGTCCTTGATGTCGCCGAGGGTGTTGTCCACCTGGTTCAAGGTTTCGCGGTAGCGGGTATGGCGGGCGGCCAGCTCAGCCTTTTGCTGAGCCGTGGCGGTCAGGTACCAGCTGGGCAGTTCCGTATCATGGTTGGCGAGTTCTTCCTGGCGCTGGGTGGAACCCTGGGTGAACCACGCGGGTACACGTTCCTTGAGGAAGTCGTAATGCACGCCCCGAAGGTCAGCGTTGAAGGTGCCTTCGGGGGTTGAGGTAACGGGTTGTTCTGACATAACGGGCCATCCGTGCAGGTTGGAAAAAACCAACCTATCGAATAGCCATAGCTGAAAAGCCTTAGATAGTTATGCGGCTCAGAAATGTTCACGCGGGTTGAACGCCGCTTTCTGCGCCAGTTCCTGCCACAACGCCTTGACCTCCTCGTCGCTGCTTTTGGGCATCACGGCCTTGAGCTGCACGAACAAATAGCCGCGCTGCCCGGCCTTGTTCAGCAAGCCATGGCCCTTGGCGCGCATGCGCTGGCCGTTCTGGCTGCCCTCCGGCACCTTGAGGTTGATCTTGCCGGTGAGGGTTGGCACCGCCACCTCCGCGCCCAGCGCCAATTCCCACGGCGCCAGAGGCAGGTTGATGATCAGGTTTTCGCCATCCACCTCGAACTTGGGGTGCGACGCAAACTTGATGATCAGGTACAGATCGCCGTTGGCGCCACCGCCAATACCCGGCGCCCCCTGACCTTTGAGGCGGATGCGCTCGCCGTCGGCCACGCCGGCGGGGATCTTCACGTTCAGGCTCTTGGTGGTGTTGCTGACATGACGACCCGAAGCGTCGTATTGCGGCACCTGGAAGCTGATCTGCTTGGACTCGGTGGACAGCGTCTCTTCGAGGAGCACCGTCAGTTGCATCTCCACGTCCTGGCCCTTGCGCCCGGTGGGACGGCGCTGGCCGCCACCGAAGGCATCGCCACGGCCGCCGAAGATCGAACTGAAGAAGTCAGAAAAGTCTTCAGTACCCGCACCACCGCCAAAGCCGCCACGGCTCTGCCAGCCCGGTGGGCCCTGGAACGGCTGGCCATGCTGGCCGTATTTGCGCAGTTCGTCGTATTCCGCGCGCTTATCGGCGCTTTTAAGCGCTTCATAGGCTTCGGACGCGTCCTTGAATTTTTCTTCGGCGTCTTTTTCCTTGCTCACGTCCGGGTGATATTTGCGTGCGAGCTTGCGATAGGCGGCCTTGATTTCCTTGTCATCAGCCGTCGGCTCGACACCCAGTATCTTGTAGTAGTCTTTGAAATCCATCGGCGGTTCACCATCCTTAATCGAGATCGCACAACCTGAGGCACAACGTGCGCTGCTTTGCACTTGTTGAGTCTTGTGGCCTGGGGGTGCGTCAAAGTGTTATCGGCGCTTGCCGTATGCATCAGATGTGGGGGCGAATCCCTCACTTTCAAGCACGATTTAACGGATGGTTGGCCTACGCATCCGCCTTCGACTGGCATACACTGCGCGGCCGTTTTGCAACCGGAACCCGATAGACATGAAAAACCCATCCCCAGCCCGTGCCTGCGGCATCGACTTTGGCACGTCCAACTCCACCGTCGGCTGGATCCGCCCCGGCGAGGAGACGCTTATTGCGCTGGAGGACGACAAGATCACATTGCCGTCGGTGGTGTTCTTCAACTTCGAGGAGCGTCGCCCGGTGTACGGTCGAATGGCGCTGCACGAATACCTGGAAAACTACGAAGGCCGGCTGATGCGCTCGCTCAAGAGCCTGCTGGGTTCCAAGCTGATCAAGCACGACACCAGCGTGCTCGGCACGGCCATGCCCTTCACCGACCTGCTGGCGCTGTTTATCGGCCAACTCAAAAGCCGCGCTGAAACCACCGCCGGCCGCGAGTTCGAAGAAGTGGTCCTGGGCCGCCCGGTGTTCTTTGTCGATGACGACCCGATGGCCGACCAGGAAGCGGAAAATACCCTGGTCGACGTGGCGCGCAAGATCGGCTTCAAGGACATCTCGTTCCAGTACGAACCGATTGCAGCGGCCTTCGACTACGAGTCCACCATCGAGAAAGAAGAGCTTGTGCTCATTGTCGACATTGGCGGTGGTACGTCCGACTTCTCGCTGGTACGCCTGTCCCCGGACCGCCGTCACAACGACAACCGCCAAAGCGACATCCTCGCCACCGGCGGCGTGCACATCGGTGGTACCGACTTCGACAAACAACTCTCGCTGGCCGGCATGATGCCGCTGTTCGGCTACGGCAGCCGCATGAAAAGCGGTGCCTATATGCCGACCAGCCACCACATGAACCTGGCCACCTGGCACACCATCAACTCGGTGTACTCGCAAAAATCCCAGCTGGCCCTGGGCAGCATGCGCTACGACATCGAAGACACCGGCGGCATCGACCGCCTGTTCAAGCTGATCGAACAGCGCGCCGGGCACTGGCTGGCGATGGAAGTGGAAGAAACCAAGATCCAGCTGACCCACGAAGACAGCCGCCACGTGCTGCTGGACCGGGTTGAACCCGGGTTGAGCGTGGACCTGAGCCGCACACTGTTCGAGTCCGCGATTGATGGCTTGCTCGAGCGCGTGCGCAACAGCGTCACGCAATTGCTGACCGACGCCTCGGTGGACGTTGCCCAAGTGGACACGGTGTTCTTCACCGGCGGTTCCAGCGGCATTCCGGCACTGCGCCACAGCATCTCGGCGATGTTGCCGAATGCCCGGCATGTGGAAGGGAACATCTTCGGCAGCATTGGCAGCGGTTTGGCGATTGAAGCGAGCAAGCGCTACGGCTCCTGACGTGCCCCACTCTCACCAACGCTGAAAAACCAAATGTGGGAGCGGGCTTGCTCGCGATAGCGGAGTGTCAGTCGAAGTAAGTATCGACTGAACCACCGCCTTCGCGAGCAAGCCCGCTCCCACATTTAGACCTGCTTACACGCGAAATCCCGGTCGCCACAAAGGCCGTCTTCCACACACTGACTTCGCCTTACCCTGAATGTTGTAACGAGCCCATCCGAGGCCTTGCACCATTTGATCAATAACGCCAACAGTCCGCCCGTCGCCCAAAAAGCGACCCGGTTTGGCGACCTGCCAAATCACGGTTCAGAAGGCCTCTGCACATTCAGCAGCCTGCCTGACGATGCGATTGGGTCAAACCATCCCGCCGAGCTTCAGCTCACTCTTCAAATACGCATAATAAATCGGCCCCGCCACCACGCCTGGCAGACCGAATGCGGCTTCAAACACCAGCATCGCCAGCAACAACTCCCACGACTTGGCACTGATCTGCCCGCCTACGATGCGCGCGTTGAGGAAGTACTCGACCTTGTGGATCACGATCAAATACCCCAGCGCCGCCACTGCCACCCAGATCGAAATCGACAGTGCGACGATGGTGATCAGCGTGTTCGACATCAAGTTGCCGATCACCGGCAGCAGGCCGAGCAGGAAGGTCAGCACAATCAGGGTTTTGGTCAACGGCAGGTGAATCCCGCACAACGGCAGCACCACCGCGAGGAAGATCGCCGTGAACAGGGTGTTAAGCGCGGCAATCTTGATCTGGGCGAAGACGATGTTGCGAAACGCCTGGACCAGCAGGTGCAGGCGGTCGAACAGTGCGGCGGCCAGGGGTTTGCGCTTGGTCAGGTCGGGCACGCGCTGCAGGGCGATGATGGCGCCGAGCACCATGCCGATCAGCAGGGTGACGAACATGTGGGCGGCGTCTTTGCCGACCAGTTGCAACTCGCTCAAGTGCTTGCTCAGCCAGTCGCCGATGGCCACGCGAAACTCGGCGGCGCTGGCGGGCAGGTAGGCGTCGAGGAACGGCGGCAACTGGCCGCGCGCGCGGTCGACCACGCCCATGAATTTGTCGAGGGAGGCCCCAGGGTTTTCAGCTTCGTGGAGCAGGAAGCTGATGGCGCCGGCAAAGATCAGGGTCAGCACACTGACGATCAAGGTGCCGAGCAATGCCACCGCCAGCCAACGCGCGCGCCGGCCTTCGATCAGCCGTTGCAACTGCGGGGTGAGCATATTGACCAGCTCATAGACCAGCAAGCCGGCCAGCAGGCTGGGCAGCAGCTTGAGCGGCAAGACCAGCAACAACCCACCGAAGATGATGACGCAACTGACCAGCAATAACACGTGACGCTGAGAAAACGTTGGCATACAGCCTCAAAACGAACGGCGTTAAAGGATGGGCAGTCTGCCAGCCTTGAGGGAATCAAGCGAGAGGCCAGGTTGTGAATGCGATCAAGTGTGGGAGCCGGGCTTGCCCGCGATGCAGGCGCCTGGGTTTACCTGGCCTACCGAGGTGATGCTATCGCAGGCAAGCCAGCTCCCACATTTGAGCTCCAGCGTTGGCGAAATCGTGGTCAGCCTTTGAGGCAAGTGCTCATAAAGGTCTTACGCGCATCGCCGGTCAACGCCTTGGTTTTCGCCGTGGCATTGCAGTCCTTCATCTTCTGCTGCTGTGGGGTCAAGGTCTTGGCGTCGTTGGCGGCGGGCGCCGACAGGCAGGTCTTCATGAAAGCCTTGCGGTCATCGCCTTTAAGCGTCTTGGTGGTGGCTTCAGCATTGCAGGTGGTCATTTTATTTTGCTGGGCGGTAGCGGCGAAGCCTTGGGAACACAGCAGCAGGCCCATCATCAACAACGGAATACGCAGCATCTTCATGGAGTTTTCTCCCTGTTACCGTGCCAAAAGGGCACGGCCTACGCAGCAGTGTAGTCAAAACCTGTTACATGTCAGCGGCCGCGAATATTCGACCGGCGATACTGCTCCGGGGTGCAGCCCGCGTGGCGTTGGAACATGGCGATGAAGGCCGAGGCGGTGCTGTAACCCAAGTCGAATGCCACATGTTGCACGCTGCGCTCGCTGTCGAGGGCCTCAATGGCGGCGAGGTAACGCAGGCGTTGGCGCCATTCGCCAAAGCTCATGCCCAGCTCCCGCACAAATTGCCGGGCCAGGGTGCGTTCGCTCACGTGCACGTGCTCCGCCCATTGCGCCAGCGGGCGGTTGTCGCCGGGCTCGGCCTGCATGCCTTCGAGCACACTGAGCAGCCCGGGGTGGCGTGCATAAGGCAGAAAGCAATCGTGAATCGGCGCTTGCTTGAGTTGGTCCACCAGCACTTGGGCCAGGCGGATATCCGCCTCGGTTTGCGGGATGTTGACATCGCGCAGCGCAAAGTCGCCGAGGATCGCCTTGAGAATCTCGCTGATTGCCAAGGTGCACGGCGCCTGTGGTAACTGCTCGCAGAGATTCGGGGCGAGGCCCACCGAGCGATACACAATCGCTTGGGCGTTGTAGGAGCTGTGCTCAGTGTTCGGCGGGATCCACACTGCGTACTGCGGCGGCGACATAAAGCGGCTGCCGGCCACCTCCATGCGCATCACGCCGTTGGCCGAATAGTCCAGCGAGCCCCAGAAATGCCGGTGCGGCGTGCACTCGGTATCAGGCGCGAAATCGGAGTAACGGAAGTAGACCGGGCTTGGCAGGCGCGGGAAATCCGCGAGGCGTACGGTGTGTCTGGGCATATTGTCTGGATATAAAGGTCGGTTGTCTGGATCGCAGTATAGGCTTCGATCCAGACAGGGGATAATCCTGCCTCATCAACACACTTGGTTTCTTTCGATGCAATTTGCGTATCCCCTGCTGGCCATCTTTATCTGGGCCGGCAATACCGTGGTCAACAAATTGGCCGTGGGCACGATCTTCCCCGCTGAAATCGGCTTTTACCGCTGGTTGCTGGCTGCGCTGCTGTTTACCCCGTTCATGCTCAAGCCGGTAATTGCCAATTGGCCGCTGATTCGCCCTAACCTGGGCAAGATCTTCATCCTCGGCGTGCTCGGCATGGCCGTGTATCAAAGCCTGGCCTACTACGCCGCGACCCTGACCAGCGCCACCAACATGGGCATCATCCTCTCGCTGATGCCGTTGATGGCGCTGACCGCTGCGATTATCAGCCTCGGCCAGCGCCTGACCTTTGGCGCACTGACCGGCGCGGTGCTGTCGTTCGCCGGCGTGGTGGTGGTGGTGTCGGCCGGCAGCCTGGGCGCGCTGCTGCAACACGGGGTCAACCTGGGCGACGGCATGATGCTGATCGCCACCCTGGCCTACGCGGTCTACAGCACGCTGCTGAAAAAATGGCAGCTGCGCCTGCCGCCGCTGGTGTTGCTGTATCTGCAGGTGCTGGTGGCCGTGGTGGTGCTGTTTCCGCTGTTCCTGTTCTCGACCAAAGCGGGCCTGGGCTGGGCGAATATTCCGCTGGTGCTGTACGCCTGCTTGCTGGCGTCGATGCTCGCGCCGCTGGCGTGGATGCACTCGGTGAAGACCCTGGGGCCAAGCCGCACCACGTTGTTTTTCAACCTGCTGCCGTTGATTACCGCGTTGATTGCTGCGGTGGTGTTGAAGGAAGAATTGGCCATGTACCACCTGGTCGGCGGCTTGCTGACGCTGGGCGGGGTGATTGTGTCGGAGCGCTGGACCACGCCGGTTCGCCGCCAGGTCCGTGTTGCCGGATAGGCCGCCTTCGCGAGCAAGCTCGCTCCCACAGTCGATCACATTCCAACTGTGACACTCGGTCGAATGTGGGAGCGGGCTTGCTCGCGAAGAACGATAACGCGGTCCACCGGCTAAACCCCGGCAGCCTTCAACCGCTGCGCATGCTCGACAAACAACCGAATCGGCTCGGCGCCCTTGCCCACCAGCCCCAGCGACTGGTTGACGATATCGAAGTGGTCCAAGGCGTAGTCATCACCAATCACTACCCCCAGGTGTGAGCTGTAGCGCCCGACCATACCGTCGCACTGGCCCTTTTCGCGCACAAAGCTGCGGGCGAACAACCGGCAACTGCGGTTCGTGCCGTCCAGCAGGTTACGCCCGCGATCGGTCTTGCCCGGCTGCAAGGTGCCGGACCACGAGTAATAACGCACACCGTTGACCACTTCGGCGCCCTGCCCGCCCCACGTCTGCGGCAACCCTTGAGGAAACTGGCGATTGAACAGCGCCACACCTTCGCAGGTCAGGGACTGGTGCGAGGCCTGCAAGTCGGCCTTGAAGCGCGGCCCGCGATAGCCGGTTTCCAGCACCCCCATCACCCAGGCAGCCAGATGAAACAGCGCGCTCACAAGCCGGCCTTTCCAACTGGCCGGCGGGTAGTGGCTATGGAAATAATCCGCCAATTCCGAACCCTGGTTAGGCCCGGCCACCGACGTCACCGACGCCACCCATTCCGGGCGCTTGGCCGCGGCATACCGCGCCGTCAGGGAGCCCTGGCTATGGCCGATCAGGTTGACCTTCTCAGCACCGGTGTCCCGACGAATCCGCTCGATCTGCAGCAACAATTGTTCACCGCGCACTTCGCTGGAATCCAGCGGTGCCACCTGCACGGGAAACACCTGCGCGCCACCCGCTTGCAGCGCCGGGACGATGCCGTACCAGTAGGGAAACAACCCCAGGCGCACGAAGCCGAGCATACCGGGCACCAGCACCAGGGGATAACGCGTGGCGAGAGACTCGGGCATGCGGCGGGCATCCTGATCAGGCAAGCGATACCGCCATCCTAGCCCACTGGACGTGACCGCCCCATGACCGAGGCCGGTTAAAAATGCCCTGCCAAGTCACGTAACTGACGCTCGGCCTCGTCACAGCCGCGCAGGAACACGCTTTTGTCCGACTCCTCACCCTCGGCGGCAATCACCCGAACGTCATCGATGCCGATGTAACCCAGCACCGTACGCAGGTGCGGGTCGGCATGGTTCATCCCTTCGTTTTCGCCGCCTGGGCCGAACCCGTTACCACCACGGCTGGTGATGATCAGTGCGCGCTTGCCGTTGAGCAACGCCTGGTATTGCGCGATGCCCTGGCTGTCTTGGCGGATGTCGAAGGTCAGGCCCAGGCGTACGATCTGGTCGATCCAGGCCTTGAGGCCGCTGGGCACGCCAAAGTTGTACAGCGGCAAGGAGATCACCAGCAGCTCATGTTCGATCAGCTCGCCGACCAGCTCATCGCTCAATTGCAGGTCGGCCTTCATGACCTTGGGCAGGGATTGCGGTTCGGGGTAGAAATTCGCTGCGACAAACGCCTCGGTCACATGCGGGATGAAGGCCCGGCCGACTTCGCGCCGGGTGATCTGTGCATCGGGATTAGCCGCCTGCCAGGCCTCGAGAAACGATTCGGCCAGGCGCCGAGAGTGGGAGCGCTCGCCGCGTGGGCTGGCATGAACCACTAGCATTTTTTTCATCTGTTCAACCTTCAGGGGATACACTCAGGCAGCCTGGATGGCCGCCGCTCTTGCTTATGAATCTAGAGTTGCTCGCCCTGACCGACAAATGAGCAATAGTTAACTTGGATGAATCTATTTCATCCGTGGAGACAACATGTTTGCCTCGCTGCCCCTAACCGCCCTGCGCACCTTTGAGTCAGCCTCACGCCTGTTGAGCTTCAAGGCTGCGGCCCAGGAACTGTCGGTGACGCCCACGGCGGTATCGCATCAGATTCGCGCCCTGGAAACCTGGCTGGGCGTGCCGCTCTTCGAACGCCTGCCACGCCAGGTGCGCCTGACCGAAGGCGGCGAACGGCTGTTTCACAGTGTGCATGGTGCCTTGCTGGACGTGGCGCAAAGCCTCGACACCCTGCGCCCGCAACGCAGCGCCGGGCACCTGACGGTCTCCACCACACCGGCGTTTGCGGCGCTATGGCTGGTGCCACGGCTGGGTCGCTTCTACGCGGCCCACACGGACATCAACCTGCGCCTGGACACCCAGTGCGAGGTCGTCGACCTCCAGCAGGATGCCAGCGTCGATCTGGTGATTCGCTACAGCATTGGCGACTACCCCAACCTGTATGGGCAATGCCTGTTCGACGAGTGTTTTGCGGTGTATGGCTCGCCCGAGCAGGTCGCGCGCGCCAGCACTCAGGTGCCGACGCTCATCAGCGTGCGCTGGCACAACGCGCAGCTTTACGCCCTGGGCTGGCAGGCCTGGTGCGACAAAGCCGAGGAGACGTGGCTGGACCACACGCTGCCTGTGCGTGAATACGATGAGGAACACTACGCACTGCAGGCGGCGATTGCCGGCCAGGGGCTGGTGCTGGCGAGCAACATTCTGGTGTCGCAAAGCGTTGCCAGCGGTTTGCTGGTGCCCTATCGGCCGCAGATCAGCGTCGGCGGCGCCGGCTACAGCGCGCTGTGTGTGCCGGGGCGGGAACGGCATCCCCCGGTGCGAGCGTTTTTCCAGTGGGTACAGGAGGAGGCGAAGCGGTCCGGCCACACGTTGTGAAATCCGATAAAACTTTTTGCGTCGTCGAACACTCACAACTTGGAGCGATCACGCCGGCAGAGCGTGGCGCAAAACCGGATTAGCACCAGGAGATTGAGATGACTGAAGCACATTTGACTGACGTTGCGACCCTGCGCTCACGCGCCCGTCAGAACGTCGAAAACGGCGCCGTGACCGAAGGCTACGACGCTGATCGCGAGGAAATTATCCGCCTGCTCAACGCGTCGCTGGCCACCGAACTGGTCTGCGTGCTGCGTTATAAGCGTCACTACTTCATGGCCAACGGCCTGAAAGCCAGCGTCGCCGCCGATGAGTTCCTCGAACACGCGACCCAGGAAGCCGAGCATGCCGACAAACTGGCCGAGCGCATCGTGCAGCTGGGCGGCGAGCCGGAGTTCAACCCGGACCTGCTGTCGAAGAACTCCCACGCACAATACGTGGCCGGCAACAGCTTGAAGGAAATGGTCTACGAAGACTTGGTTGCCGAGCGGATTGCGGTGGACAGCTACCGTGAAATCATCCAGTACATCGGCGACAAAGACCCGACCACGCGTCGCATCTTCGAAGACATCCTGGCCCAGGAAGAAGAACACGCCGACGACATGGCGGACATTCTGCAGGACCTGTAGGTCGTCACACCGCAAGCCCCATGTGGGAGCGGGCTTGCCCGCGATGGCGGAGTATCAGTCAACGAAGATATCGACTGATGCCTCCCCTTCGCGAGCAAGCCCGCTCCCATTTTTTTGCTGACTGTTGCGTCAATCAGCCTTTCACCGTCTTCGGCGCCTTGCCTTCCTTCATCTGCTGCAACAGCGGTGCACACTGGTTCGGCGCATCGCTACTCGGTGCCACCAACGCCAGCAACCCGGCAGCCGGGCCGGCGATCACACCCAGCGCGACCATGCCTGCCCCGCGCAGCATCAGCGGTACCGCTTTCACACCCGCATTGGGCTTGATAAACGGGCCGTTGACGTACAGCGGCGAACGCAGGGAAAACAGGCGAAAGCCCTTGGACTCCGGCGTGATGGTCAGGTCGAGCTGTTCGGTCGCCATGTTCGCGGTGCCATCGATGTAGATGATCGCGTTCTCGGTATCGAATACAAACAGGCGAGTGGTCGCCAGGCCGGTCTTGATGCCGAAATCCGCAGCCGCGCAGTTGATCTTCACTTCTTTGTCGCCGAACAGGCGGCCCACCACGTAGTTGCCCACGTTGAGCCCGGCGATTTCCATCAGGCCACGGCTGATTGCACCGTCGTTGATGAGCATTTTCAGGTCACCGTTGGAGGAGCCCAACAACGCCGCCACGGAGTTGCCGCGCCCGGACACATCGGCATCACCGTTGAGCTCACCAAAGCTGGTTTTCATCGGTTCAAAGGTCGGGAACAACTGCTTGAGTTTGAAGTTGCGCGCAGTCAGTTTCGCGCGGCCTTCCATCGGCGTGATGCGCCCGTTGAGACGAATCTGTGCGTCCAGTTTGCCGCCGGCCACCCCAAAGCGCAGGGGTTCCAGGCTCAGTTCGCCGTCGTTGAGGATCAGGTGGGTATAGAGGTCTGTGAACGGCAACTCGGCGCTGTGCACGATGCGCTTGCCGGTGAATTCCACATCAGCGTCCATGTCGCGCCAGCGCTCGGTGCGGAACTCTTCCACCGGCAACACCTTGGTCGCCGGTTGCTTGCTCTCGCCGCCACGGGCTTTTTGCTTGGCATTGGAGTCGGCACCGATCAATGGGGCAAGGTCGGTCATCAGCAATTGGTTGGAGACCAGTTTGCCACTGAGCTTGGGCCGAGGCTGACTGGCCACATACCTGAGGTCGCCGTGGATATCACTGTTGCCGATCTTGCCGTTGAAGTTTTCATAGGTGAATGACGCGCCACTGGCTTCGTGCAGCTTGGCGATCAGGTGACCGTCGGTGGAATAGGCCGGCGAGTCGGGCAGCGTCACACCGGTCAGCGGGTAGAGGTTACCCAGGCTGCTGCCGGCGAGCTTCAGGCGCAGGTCCAGGGCACCGAGGTTAAGTGGGTCGGTCAGGGTGCCGGCCAGGGCGATGCTGGTGTCGGCGATTTTCACCTGGGCTTGCAGCGGGAACGGCTTGGCCGCGTCCTGCAAGGCGAGCAGGCCACCGATTTTGCCGGTGCCGTCGAGCTTCTGACCGTGATATTGGCCTTTGACCTTGAGGGCAAACGCATAGTCCTGAGGCGCCGAGCCTTTTTCCAGGGCCTTTTTAGCATCGGCGTCGCCGACGATCGCGCTGAACGGAATGGGCTTGCCCAGCAGGTCGATGATCACATCCAGCTGGGTTTTGAGCGTCTGGTCGTCAAGCGTTACGTGGCCTTTGTCGAAACCGATAGCGCCGATGTCCACCACCCAACTGGAAGGTTCGGCGTTGGGGTCTTTGGGGTCAAACTTGAAGGTCCAGTTGGCGCGACCATCGGCCAGGCGCTGCAAGTCGGCGCTCGGCTCGGTAAGGTCAATACGCGGGATGACCACACGCTGCGCCAGCAGCGCCAACGGCGAAATGCGC
The DNA here is from genome assembly GCF_900215245.1 of Pseudomonas fluorescens. GTDB lineage: Bacteria > Pseudomonadota > Gammaproteobacteria > Pseudomonadales > Pseudomonadaceae > Aquipseudomonas > Aquipseudomonas fluorescens. Next base: position 2,866,667 of record NZ_LT907842.1, on the reverse strand, counting down.
AGCTCTACGCGTTTGAGCGTGACCATCTGGGGTTTTTTCGACCAGTCGGGGTTACCCAGGGTGAGGTCCTCGGCAATCACGTGCGGCCAGGGCACCCAGGCCCGCCAGCCCCCTACATCCGGTTCACGGGCCCACACCACCGCCAGGTTGCCATTGATGGCGAAGGGGCGATGCAGCTCTTCGGAGACCTTGGCATTGAGCGGCGGCTTGATGCGGTTCCAGTCGAAAAACACCAGCACCAACACCACCACGGCGATTAACAGAACGAAGCTGGCGCAGCTCCAAGCAACAATTTTACGAGTGCGCGTCATTGCACAGGACTCCTGGTTACGACTGAGGGTGCGCACTGCCGCGCACCTTTTGACTGCAGCTTATAAGGCTACGACTGACAAATGGTCTGTGGGTTTAGCCTGAGTTCGAATTCATCGCAAAAAAAACGATTCCTCCTACGGCTTGTATCGACCAGACCATCAACAATGCACCAGTGTTACCCGTAAACGGGTCGAAAATACCCACCATGGTGCAAAACCGCGGGCTTGAGAGGTCCGTTCTAGAGCCTCTGCCGAGAACAATCAATTCTGTTGATTATTACCATTGTGTTTATGAACTTTTATATCGACTTATCGAGAGTAGCATTAGCCCTGTACCCACTTTATCGCCCTCCCAAGGAGCAACCATCATGAAACGCCAATTACTCGCTACCGTTCTGCTGTCTGTCCTGGCTTCCAGCGCTTTTGCCCTGCCAGCCGCTGAACAAGCCACCCCACAGAACAAAGCCCAAGCCGTGCAGTCCAGCCAAACCCTGGCGCGCAGCGGTTCGCAAGAAGATGAAAACCGTGATTACGCCAAAGGCGCTGTTGCAGAAAATGGCTCGGAACACGCCAACAAACGCGCTTACACCGAAGGCGTTGCCGAAGGTGGCCGTGATCGCCTGGAACAGAAAGGTCTGGTAGAAGGCGGTGCTGAACAAGCCAACGACCGCGCTTACACCCAAGGTGTTGCCGAAGGCGGTGCTGACCGTCTGCAAGAACTGCATCAAGCACAGAGCTAAGCCTGTGCCGGCCCAGAAAAAAGCCCGATCGGCCGATCGGGCTTTTGCTTTTATATAGACCACGTCACGCTCAGCCCCCGCCAAGTTCGACGCCGATGAAGCTGTTTTGCTAGAGTGCGTCGCTGTACTTGCCGACAAAGCCCGCCCGCCGATGCTGCCCCGCGCCGAACAGAAGCAACAAACCCGCCTCGCCTTGATGGACGCAGCCCGCCATCTGATGGAGTGTGGCCGTGGGTTTGGCAGCCTGAGCCTGCGCGAAGTGGCCAAGACCGCCGGGATCGTGCCGACCGGGTTCTATCGTCACTTTGACGACATGGACCAGCTTGGGCTCGTCTTGGTGAGCGAGGTCGGCCAGACCTTCCGCGCCACTATCCGCCTGGTGCGTCACAACGAGTTCGTCATGGGCGGCATCATCGATGCGTCCGTGCGGATCTTCCTGGATGTGGTCTCGGCCAATCGCTCGCAATTCCTGTTCCTGGCGCGCGAGCAATACGGCGGTTGCCTGGCCGTGCGGCAAGCCATCGGTGCGCTGCGCGAAGACATCACCAGCGACTTGGCGGCGGACCTCACACTGATGCCCAAGCTCCAGCACCTGGATGCCGAAGGTCTGCACGTGATGGCCGACCTGATCGTCAAGAGCGTATTCGCCACCCTGCCCGATATCATCGACCCTCCCGCCCAGGCGCTGCCTGCCCACCTTACGCCTCAGGCGAAAATCACCCAGCAACTGCGCTTTATCTTTATCGGCCTCAAGCATTGGCAAGGGCTGGGCAGTACCGAGTAAGCCCGTCAGCCTGGCATGTGGAAGCCCAGTTCCTGACCCCGCGTAGGCCAGGTTTCTAAAAACGCCAGCAAGAAACAGATGAAAGAAACTTCATACAGAACAGGGCGAACCTCAACGCAAAACGCCCACATCCAGTGCTATAAACCCCATCACGCACCAAATTGAACCACTCCCGCAATCAACGCATGCCCTATTCGGTGGCACGACGATGCCTGCTTACAGGGATTTCCTACTCACGGGTGTGGTTGGCAAGCCCCTTGCTCTAGCTCTCTCATCGCTCATAGCTGGAAGCCTTCTGATGCTGGTGATCCACCGCCGAATCGCCCCCCAAGCCCTCTGGGCTGCCGAATTGCTGCTGAATTTCGAAGCGCGCAGTAAAAGCCGGCTGCGCTGTTTCAGTGCCGATGGCGAAGACGTCGGCCTGTTTTTGGAGCGCGGCCAGCCGCCGCTGCACGATGGGGAATTCCTACAAGCTGAAGACGGACGCGTCGTACGCGTCTGTGCTCGCCCTGAACAACTGCTGCACGTCACCTGCAGCAACGCGTTTGAACTGACCCGCGCGGCTTATCACCTCGGTAACCGCCATGTCGCCCTGCAAGTGGGCGACGGCTGGCTGCGCCTGCTCGATGACTACGTGCTCAAGGCCATGCTCGAACAGTTAGGCGCCCATACCGACACCATTGAAGCGCCGTTCCAACCGGAACACGGCGCCTACGGCGGTGGCCATCATCATTCACGCCACGGTGATGAAGACTTCAATTACCCGCCCAAGCTGCACCAGTTCGGCGTACGCCTATGAACCCAGCCTGGGCGCTGCTGCGTCTGGCCAGTCCGCAGTTGCCGATTGGCGGCTACAGCTATTCACAGGGCCTGGAAATGGCCGTGGACAATGGGCGCGTAAATGACGCCGCGAGTGCGCGTCGCTGGATCAGCGACCAACTGCTGCTCAACCTCGCGCGTTTCGAAGCACCGCTGTTGCTCGCCCACTGCCGCGCCGCCGCCGCACAGGATTGGCCGCGCCTGGCGCAATTGTGCGAAGAGCATCGCGCCAGCCGCGAGACCCGCGAGCTGTATCAGGAGAGTCGCCAGATGGGCTACTCCCTGCAACAACTGCTCAATGGCTTGCCGGAACTGGACGCCGCCGCGCGTGCATTTCTGGAGCCATGCGCCGAACCGCACCTGGCTCTGGGCTGGGCCCTGGCCGCGCGCGCCTGGCACATCAGCCCCGACGACGCCCTCGCCGCCTGGTTATGGAGCTGGCTGGAAAACCAACTCGCGGTATTGATGAAGACGCTGCCCCTGGGCCAGCAAGCCGCCCAGCGCCTGACCAGCGAACTGCTGCCGCTGCTGCAACAAGCCCAGCAGGACGCCGGGCGAATCGACCCCAACCATTTCGGCAGCGCCGCGTTCGGCCTGTCCCTGGCGTGCATGGCCCACGAGCGCCAGTACAGCCGACTGTTCCGTTCCTAGCCCTTTAACGTTGTCGCCTTTTACTTGGAGAAGCACATGAACACACAACCCCTGCGTGTCGGCATCGGCGGCCCGGTGGGCTCCGGCAAGACCGCCCTGACGCTGGCGCTGTGCCTGGCCTTGCGCGACCGCTACAACCTGGCGGTGGTGACCAACGACATCTACACCCGTGAAGACGCCGACTTCCTGGTGCGCAACCAGGCCCTGGCGCCGGAACGCATCATTGGCGTGGAAACCGGCGGCTGCCCGCACACCGCGATTCGTGAAGACGCCTCGATCAACCTGGAGGCGGTGGATCAGCTCAACCGCCGGTTTCCGGGCCTTGACCTGATTCTGGTGGAGTCCGGCGGTGACAACCTGTCGGCAACGTTCAGCCCGGAGCTGTCGGACCTGACGATCTATGTGATCGATGTGTCTGCCGGCGACAAGCTGCCACGCAAAGGCGGGCCCGGTATTTGCAAATCCGACCTGCTGGTCATCAACAAAATCGACCTGGCGCCGCTGGTGGGCGCCTCCCTGGAATTAATGAACAGCGACACCCAACGCATGCGCAACGGTAAACCCTTTGTGTTCAGTAATCAGAAAACCGGCGTCGGCCTGGATGAAATCGTCGCCTTTATTGAACGTCAGGGCTTGCTGACCGCCGCCTGATCTCACCCTAAAAAAGGAGCCTGTCCATGGGCCTCAACAAACTTCTCGCAACCGCCGCTCTGCTGCTCGCTCCGGCCCTCGCCTTCGCTCACCCCGGGCATGGGGACAATGGGCTGGTGGCAGGCATCAGCCACCCGTTGGGCGGCATCGATCACTTGCTGGCCATGGTCGCAGTCGGCCTCTGGGCGGCGCAGCAAAAAGGCAACGCGCGCTGGGCACTGCCTTGCACCTTTGTCGGCGTCATGTTGATTGGCGGCCTTTTGGGCTTTGAAGGCCTGCAATTGCCGGCACTTGAGAGCGGGATTGCCGCGTCAGTGCTGGCGCTGGGCCTGGCAGTAGCGCTGGCGGTGCGGCCGCCGTTGTTTGTGGCGGTGGGTGCGACGGGGTTGTTCGCGCTGTTTCACGGCGTGGCGCATGGCTTGGAGCTGCCGGAGATGTCCAGCCCGTGGGCGTATGCCGTAGGGTTTGTCGGCGCAACGGCGGTGTTGCATGCGGCCGGGTATGCGGTGGTGCGTTTCCTGCCGGCGGCGGCTGCACCGTTGGTGCGGGTCGCGGGTGCGGCTTCGGCGGCGACTGGGGTCTGGTTGCTGGCGGGCTGATTTTCAGCGCTGCTGAGGGCCTCTTCGCGAGCAAGCCCGCTCCCACATTTGACCGCATTCCAATCGGAGGACGCGGTTAAATGTGGGAGCGGGCTTGCTCGCGAAAGCGGTCTCAAAACCACCATCTATCCCAAGCCTGCTACCATGCGCGCCTACACCCCTGCCGTGACGACGCCAGCCGATGCCCATCGCTCCAAGCTCCGCCCCCAAGCCTTCGTTGAATGCCGTGCTCACGCACTTCCATGACCTGATCGTGCCGCTGTGGCAGGGCCCGGGCTGGAATGCCGAGTTGGCGTTGCCGTACGAGGCGCTGGACGCCAATCACACGCCATTGCCGCCGCAACGCTACCGCGCCATGGCGTGTGCCCGGCAGCTGTACCTGTTTGCCAGCCTGATCGGTGAACCCGGCTCGGCCTTCGCCGAAGAGCGTGCGGCGGCGCTGTTTCGTTCACTGCAACGGCACTTCCATGACGCCGAGCACGGTGGCTGGTTCTACAGCATCGACGCCCACGGCAAGCCGCTGGACAAGCGCAAAGACCTCTACACCCATGCATTCATCATCTTCGCCTGCGCCCACTATTGGGCCAAGGTGCGTGAGCCCCTGGTGGAATCCGTGCTTGATGCGGCCCTGGCGGTGGTCGCCGAACGTTTCGCCACCGGCGACGGCCTGTACGAAGCGGTATTGGAACGCAGCTGGTCATCCCTCAGGTCCGGCCCCCTGCAAAACCCGCTGATGCACCTGGCCGAAGGCTTCCTCGCCACGTTGGCCGTGCGTGAAGACGCCATTACGCAAGATGCACTGCTGGACCTCGCTACCGCGATGCAGAAGCGCTTCATCGACCGCCAGCACGGCGTGATGATGGAAAAACCGCTGGGCGCTGTGGATAACTGGTTTGAGCCGGGCCACCAGTTCGAATGGTTCTTTTTGCTGGAATCGTCAGACGTCCTGCGCAGCACCCCATTGCATGCATCGCTGACGCGGGCGTTTGCCTACGCCGAGCGCAAGGGTGTGGATAAACTCAGTGGTGCGGTCAGCGGCATGCTCGCCCTGGATGGCAGCGTGCGCGACGGTACTCAGCGAATCTGGGCCCAAGCCGAATACCTGCGCGCACTGACCTTGCGCCCCGGCAGTGAGGCGGTGCTGCAACGCCAATTGCTGGCGCTGCAACAACGATTCCTGCATGACAAAGGCTGGCACGAATGCCTGGACGCCGAGGGCGCCGTGAGCCGACGGGATATGCCGTCGACCACGCCGTATCATTTGGCGACCTGCTATCAAGGCCTGATCCAGCATCTCGGCTGATTTTCAGGGCCTCATCGCAGGCAAGCCAGCTCCCACATTGGACCGCATTCCAACGGTAGGACGCGGTTAAATGTGGGAGCGGGCTTGCTCGCGAAAGCCTCCCCTCGGTCTAACTGACTGTCACGCAATCCACTTGCGATCCCCGGTAAAACTGATCGTCAGCCAGCGCGCCGCATCCGGCGTGCCGAGCCCTGTGGATATCTCTTCACGCAGCCCATCCAGGGTCGCGACGTTATCCACCGGGTAGTTCGCCGGCAATACCACATGAATCTCGATAAACCGCGCCCGTCCGTGTTTTTGCACGTACGACACGTAGTCGTCGAAACCATGCCTGGCCTGGGCCGCGTCCATGACCTCGCGCACCTTGTCGTCCAAGTGGTCCGGGGCAATCCCCAGCACTTCGCGCAATGCCGGGCGCAGGATCTTGAACGCCGGCGCCAGCATGCTCAGGGCCAGCAGGATCAGGATCAGCGGGTCGACATACACCGCCCACTCGCCATATCCCTGAGACTTGAGCAACAGCGCGGCGAGAAAGCTGATCAGCAAACCCACCGAGAGCATCGCGTCCACCATCCAACTGATGTTGTCGAACTGGATCAGTGAGGATTTCAGTGTGCGATTGCGATAGCGCACGTAGAAGAAGTAGGCAAATTCAACGACGGTGAACACCGCCGCATAAATAATCACCAGCCCCAACTCGATTTCGCGCCCGCCGTTGATAATGCCGAACACACCGTTGAGAAACGCGTAGATCGCGATCAACAACAGGAAACTACCTTCGATCAGCAACACCATGGGTTCCAGGTGCCAATAGCCGAACTGGAAACGCTCGTTGCTTTTCTTGGCGATCAGCTTGGCCGTGATCAGCATCAACACCTTGATGGCGGTGGCGATCAGCGAGAAAAAGCCGTCGAATAGAATGGATTGGGCGCCAGAAATAACACCCGTGACAATCCCGGCGATCGCGACGGCGAACATCAGGATGGTCGATTGTTTGAGCAGTGCCTGCTCACCTCGGTTACTCACATTTCCTCCCGTCAAAACCTTTAAACCGCACAGTGCGGAGGGGTTTTACGGGGTGGAGTGTACCTTATGTCGTGTTTTGGCCGATTTGACGCCATCGCTGGCAAGCCAGCGCCCACATTTGATCGGGTTCACACGGTCAACATGTGGGAGCCGGGCTTGCCCGCGATGGCCGCAACTCGGTCTTAGCCTTTAGCCCCGCGCTCAATCGCAAACCCAGCCCAGGTCTGGCTCACCGGCATCAACTCAAGACGGTTGATGTTGACGTGCGCCGGGGTGTTGAGCACCCAGAAGATGGTGTCGGCGATATCCTGCGGCTGGATCGGCTCGGCGCCGGCGTAGGTGGCGTCGTAGCGCGCCTGGTCACCGCCGAAGCGCACCAGCGAGAACTCGCTCTCGCACAAGCCTGGCTCGATGTTGGTCACACGCACGCCGGTGCCTTGCAGGTCGCAGCGCAGGTTCAGCGAGAATTGCTTCACGAACGCCTTGGAGCCGCCATACACGTGGCTGCCCGGATACGGATAGCTACCGGCGATCGAACCCAGGTTGATGATCCCGGCGCCACGGCCGTGAGCGATCAGGCGCGGCAACAACAGGCTGGTGGTGGTCAGCAGGCCTTTGATGTTGGTGTCGACCATGGTTTCCCAATCGTCGAGGCTGCACTTGGGCGCAGGGTCGGTGCCCACGGCCAGGCCGGCGTTGTTGATCAGCCCGCGCAGCTTGGCGAACGATGGCGGCAGATTGGCAATCGCGTCTTCCATGCCCTTGCGGTCACGCACGTCCACGACCAGGCCGTGCACTTCAGTCTGCTTGGAAAGCTCTTCAACCAAGGCATTCAATCGGTCGGCACGCCGACCGGTGAGCACCAGTTTCCAGCCGGCTTCGGCAAAACGACGGGCGCAGGCTTCGCCGAAGCCTGAGGTTGCGCCAGTAATAAACAGCGTGTCGGACATGGTGTTCTCCTTGCGGGCATCGGGAAAAAAAACAGCCAGCAGAATGCCCTTACGCCGTCGTTGCGGCAACCGCTAAGCACACACCTTCATCTACGACTGATCAATTTTTAACCATTCACATCTAACCCATGTAAACCGGGCCTTGCAGCCATATGCGCGCAGGTTATCCACAACTGCGCCCACAGTCTTTGGGGGCAAGTGCAAAACGGCTCAAGCCGCTATGTACAAGGCTTGCAGGCAGTTTTAGAAAGTTTTTTGCTTGACCTTGGACGGGGCGTATGTAGGCCCATGCACACAGGCGAAATCCGAACGATGGCTCCAGGCCAGTCATTCCGGCCTCTGCGGCCGTCTTTCCAGAGTTTAGTCACAGACTTATCCACAGGCTGAAGGGACATAAATCGGTCATATACCTGTGTCTTTAAACAGGTTGACAAATCCCTTGCGTGGTCACGAAAAACCCACTGATCATAAAACAACCACCGCGCTACAGCCCGCGCCGTTAAAGGCTTTCAGCCAGCTACTCCCACGTTACCCACAGCCGGTTCCACAGTGAATGGGGACAAGTCAAAACTGTGACAAAACAGGGATTTGCGGCGGCTATATGTCGCGCTTTAGAGGGCGGCTGGATTTGTTTTCCACAATTTCGAAAGCGACCCAAAAACAAATGTGGGAAGGGGCTTGCTCCCGATAGCAATTTGTCAGCCCGCACTTCGCAAACTGACACTCCACTATCGGGAGCAAGCCCCCTCCCACAGGGGTCATGCGTCAAAATTTGCGATCAGTGACCGCCCAGATAGGCGTTACGCACCTCTTCATTCACCAGCAGCTCCTTGCCGGTGCCTGTGAGGCGAATCTCACCGTTGACCATCACATACGCTCGGTCCGACAGGCGCAGTGCGTGGTTGGCGTTCTGTTCCACCAGGAAGATGGTCATCCCAGTGGCCGCCAGCTCGCGCAGAGTGGCGAAGATCTGCTTCACCACAATCGGCGCCAGGCCCAGGCTTGGCTCATCCAGCAGCAACAACTTGGGCCGGCTCATCAGTGCACGGGCAATGGCGAGCATTTGCTGCTCCCCACCGGACATGGTCATCGCCCGCTGGGTACGCCGCTCCTTGAGGCGGGGGAACAGCTCGAACATGCGCTGCATGTCTTCCTGGGCGAATTTGTCGCCAATCGGGATGGTGCCCATCAGCAGGTTTTCCTCGACGGTCATGTCGGGGAACACCCGCCGCCCTTCCGGCGACTGCGCAATGCCGTTGGACGCGATGTAGTGGGACGACTTGTGGGTAATGTCGACGCCGTTGTAGATGATTTGCCCCGACTCGGCCCGTGGCTGGCCGAAGATCGACATCAGCAGCGTGGATTTACCCGCGCCGTTGGAGCCGATCAGGCTGACGGTTTCGCCTTCGTTGATGTGCAGCGAGACTTTTTTCAGGGCCTGGATCGGGCCGTAAAACACGTCCAGGTCTTTCATTTCGAGGATAGGTGCACTCATACCAACTCCTCTTCGTCTGCGCCCAGGTAGGCGGCAATCACTTTTGGATCATTGCGGATCGCTTCCGGGCCGCCTTCGGCGATGACGTTGCCGTGGTCAAGCACCACGATGTGGTCGGAAATACTCATTACCATGCCCATGTCGTGTTCGATCAGCACCACCGTGAGGTCGTGTTCGTCGCGCAGCAGGCGAATCATCGCGCTGAGCGCTTCGGTTTCCTGGGGGTTGAGACCCGCTGCCGGCTCGTCCAGGCAAATGATCTGCGGCCGGGTGCACATGGCCCGGGCGATTTCCAGGCGGCGCTGCTGGCCGTAGGAAAGCTCACCGGCCAGGCGGTTGGCGCAGTCCACCAGGTCGACCACTTCCAGCCAGTAGAACGCGTGGTCGAGGGCGTCGCTCTCGGCCTTGCGATAGCCTTTGGTGTTGAGGATGCCCGCGAGCATGCTGCGGTTGACCCACATGTGCTGGGCCACCAGCAGGTTTTCCAACACCGACATTTCCTTGAACAGGCGAATGTTCTGGAAGGTCCGCGCCAAGCCTGCGCGGTTCACCAGGTGGGTGCCACCGAACATCTTGTAGTAGACACGGCTGAGGAAGCTTTTCGGCGACACGAAGTCCACCGCTTTAAAGCGCTCACCGAGCAGTTGGATCACGTTGGTCTGTTTACCCCGCACGTTGAGTTCGATTTTGCCGCCACTGGCTTTGTAGAAGCCGGTGAGGCAGTTGAACACGGTGGTCTTGCCGGCGCCGTTGGGGCCGATCAGGGCGAAGATCGAGTTGCGTTCGACCTTGAGGCTCACATCGCTCAAGGCCTTGATGCCACCGAAGTGCATCATCAGATGTTCCACGGACAGCACGACTTCCTTGCTCATGGCGCCACTCCTTTACGTGGGGTCACACCGGTTCGGCTGATCCGAATCAGGCCGCGCGGTCGCCAGATCATCATCACCACCATCAACACGCCAAACAACAGCACGCGGTACTCGGAGAAGCTGCGCAACAGTTCCGGCGCCACCGTCAATACGAACGCCGCGATCACCACGCCGACGGTCGACCCCATGCCGCCCAACACCACGATGGCCAGGATCAGCGCCGACTCGAAGAAGGTAAACGACGACGGGTTGACGAAGCCCTGGTAGCTGGCAAAGAACACTCCGGCCAGACCGGCCGTGGACGCACCGATGGTAAATGCCGAGAGTTTGACCAGTACGTGGTTCAGGCCCATGGAACGGCAGGCGATTTCATCTTCGCGCAAGGCTTCCCAGGCGCGGCCGACCGGCATGCGGGTCAGGCGATGCTTGATGTACAGCACGGCCAGCACCACCAGGAACAGCACGATATAGATGAACATGAACTTGATGTTGGGGTTGTAATCGATGCCGAAGAACTCATGGAACGGAATCCCGCCATCCTTTGCTTTACGCCCGAACTCCAGGCCAAGGAAGGTCGGCGAAGGCACCGGCATGCCGTTCGGCCCACCGGTAAACGACAGCCAGTTGTTGAGCACCAGTCGAATGATTTCACCGAAGCCCAAGGTCACGATGGCCAGGTAGTCACCGTGCATTCGCAGCACCGGGAACCCGAGTATGCACCCCGCCAGCGCCGCACAGATGGCCGCCAGTGGCAGCACCGTCCAAAAGCCCAGGCCGAGGTACTGATAACCCAGCGCCAGGCCGTAGGCACCGATGGCGTAGAACGCCACATAACCCAGGTCCAGCAGACCGGCCAGGCCCACCACGATGTTCAGGCCCAGGCCGAGCAGCACGTAGATCAGCCCGAGGATGACCACGGTCAGCAGGTACTTGTTGGCGAAGATCGGGAACACGATGGCGATCACGATCAGCGCCGGGATGATCCAGCGCAGCCGCGACTTGTAGTCCGGCGGCAGCACGTGCACGCCGGAGCCACTGGTCTCGAAACCCTGCAGAATCTTCGCCCCTTTGGGCGTTTGCAGGAACAGGCTCATGGCAAAGCGGCCGACCATCACGATGGCGACCAGGACGGCCACACGGGCCGGTTGCAGGTTGAAGCCGTAGCCGTCGAGGACCACGCCGACGATCGGACCGAACACGATCAACGAAATCAGCCCGGCAAGGACCGTATCGACGACACTTTTCTTGATATCGATAGATTTGGCAGCAGACATGTTTACACCTTCGCCACGAGCGGACGACCAAGCAGGCCCTGAGGACGGAAAATCAGAATCACCACCAGCAGGGAGAAACTGAACACGTCTTTGTAGTCAGAGTTGATCAACCCCGAGAACAGCGACTCGGAGATACCCAGGATGATCCCGCCGAGCATGGCCCCAGGCAGGGAACCGATGCCGCCGAGTACCGCTGCGGTAAACGCCTTGATGCCGATGATGAAGCCGGCGTAGAAGTCGAACGTGCCGTAATTCAGGGTAATCAGCACGCCGGCCAGGGCCGCCATGGCTGCACCGATCACGAATACGTAGGAGATCACCCGGTCGGTGTTGATACCGAGGATCGACGCCATCTTGCGGTCTTGCTGGGTGGCACGGCACATGCGGCCGAGCTTGGTGTATTTGATGATGTAGGTCAGCAGCCCCATGCCGAGAAACGCGGCCACCAGGATGAACACCTTGGTGTAGGTCAACTGCACGAACCCGCTGCCGATATCGACGCGCCAGGCGCCGGCCAGCAGGGTAGGAATACCTTGTTGTTTCGCGCCCTGAGCAATCTGGGCGTAGTTCTGCAGGATCAGGGAGATACCGATGGCGCTGATCAGCGGTGCCAGTCGGGTGGAGTTGCGCAACGGTTTGTAGGCGACACGCTCGATGACCCACCCGTAAACGCCGGTGACGACTACGGTGAATATCAAAGTGCCAAGAATGAGCAACGGGAAGGATTCGATGCCGAAGTAGGCCAGCAGTGCCAGACTGATCGCCGCGAGGTAAGCGGAAATCATATAAACCTCGCCATGGGCGAAGTTGATCATGCCAATGATGCCATAGACCATTGTGTAGCCGATGGCGATCAGGCCATAGACCGACCCGAGGGTCAGGCCGTTGACCAGTTGCTGCAGGAAGATACCATCCATAACGCAATCTCACGCGGTGAGAACCTGCACACCGGTGGGTGTGCGGCCCTTCTGGAGGAAAAGACAGACTTGATGCCTGACACGATGGGACGGGCAACCACGCCCCCCGAGGGAAACGGGCCGGCCGGCGATAACGGACTGACAACCAACAGCTGTGTTGAATGTGCAACCGCTCTCGCAGGCGAGCCAGCTCCCACAGGGGACAGAGGCGCTTAAACGATCGTGTTTGTTCTTACTTCTGCTTTTCCAGCTGGTGGTATTTGCCGTCTTTGTCCCACTGGTAAACCACGTAGTCGGAGATTTTCAGGTCGCCCTTGGCGTCCCAGGTCTTCTCGCCCATAACGGTTTTAACCGGGTGAGCTTTCAGCCATTTGGCTGCGTCTTCGCCCTTGTCGGACTTGGCACCGTTGAAACCGGCTGCCAGGGCCTGGATCGAAGCGTAGGCGTACAGGGTGTAGCCTTCAGGTTCGGTGCCGTTTTTGCGGAACTCTTCCACCACGGTCTTGCTGTCCGGCAGCAGGCGCGGGTCAGCGCCGAAAGTCATGTACACACCATCGACGTACTGCTTGCCGCCGGCGGTGGCGACCAGTTCGTCGGTGACGATGCCGTCATCGGACATGAACTTGACGTCTTTTAGGCCGGCTTCACGAATCTGCCGAACCAGTGGACCGGCTTCCGGGTGCAGGCCGCCGAAATAAACCACGTCAGCACCGGTGGAGCGGATTTTGGTGACCAGGGCGCTGAAGTCTTTCTCGCCACGGGTCAGGCCTTCTTCCAGCACCGGCTTCACGCCGCGCTTGGTCAACTGCGCAGCGGTAGCGTCAGCCAGGCCTTTGCCGTAGGTGTCTTTGTCGTTGATAACAGCGACCTTCTTACCTTTGAGCACATCGACGATGTAGTCGCCGGCGACGATGCCTTGCTGGTCATCACGGCCGCACATGCGGAACACCGCCGACAGGCCGCGCTCGGTGACAGTCGGGTTGGTGGAGCCTGGGGTGATCATGATGATGCCTGCGTCGGCATACACCTCGGAGGCAGGAATGGTGTTGGAGGAGCAGAAGTGCCCGACCACGCCGATGACTTTGTCCTGGTCTGCCAGGCGGTTAGCCACCGCTACGGCCTGCTTTGGCTCACAGGCGTCGTCGCCGGCCACCAGTTTGATCTGCTCGCCGTTGATCCCGCCGGCCTTGTTGATCACATCGGCTGCCGCTTGGGCACCCTTCATGTACTGCTCACCGAAAGCAGCGTTGGCACCCGTCATCGGGCCCGCCACGCCAATCTTCACATCAGCTTGAACAAACGTAGAAACACCCAGCGCCGTTGCAACGGCGAGGGCCAGAAAACCTTTCTTGTAAAACGTCTGGGACATGAGTGGTGCTCCGAGGTTTTTGTTTATTGGCACTACGAATTCAATGCAAACCTTCAACTGAAACTTTCAGAGAAAGCCAAGAGCAAGGCGCGTGCCATTACGTTTTTATTCTTCAAAAAGACACGGTGTCATTGTTATTACAGGCGTTTCGACTCCTTTTGCCAGGACGTGCAACCGTCTAGCGTCTGAAGGTGCAACCAATGGACCCAAAAAGTACAACCCTGGCAGGTCGCACCTGCAACCAGGCGGATAAACGGTCGTTCCTGCACCTGTAACAACGTGCGTAACGGAACTGCACATTTACAGTGCGTGATTGCTACGACTTGCACCAATACAGATTAGTAGCCTGCTAAGAAAATGCAGGCTTCTGAACGGTATTTCGCTGATCAGATCACGATCCGCAGGCATTGCCCGGCGTGATACAGCGAAAATCCTGCTTCATAAAGACAGCTGCGCAGGCCCACCCCGGCTAACGGCTGCATCGGCGCGAAGGGGATCGGCAACGCCTGGGGATTCTGGTGACACAAGTAGTCGGCAAATGCTTTGCCCACGACGCTGCCGGTGGTCACACCACGTCCGTTATAGCCCGTTACGGCGACCAGGCCCGGCGCTGGCTCGAACAGGCGCATCAGGTGGTCCGGGGTAAAGGCGATACAACCGGTCCAGGTGTATTCCCACTGCACCGATTTGAGGTATGGGAAGTAATGCTGCTGCACCCGATCAGCCCACGCCTTGAGGAACCACGCCGGTTTTTGGTTACCATTGCCCAGGCTGCCGAGCAACAGGCGGCCATCAGCGTCGCGGCGGATGCTGCTGAGTACCTGACGCGTGTCCCACGAGCCCTGCCCGCCGGGAAGGATCTGCTCGGCGGCGGCGTCAGTAAGAGGGGCTGACGCAACCTGGTAGTAGTAGCCGGGGAAGAAATTTCGGCGAAGCTCGGTCCACTCACCTTCGGTGTAGGCATTTGAGGCGATCACGACTTGTGCCGCCTGCACCGAGCCCTGCGCGGTCTGCACTGACCAGTGCGCACCTTGGCGTTCAAGCTGGGTGACCGGGGAATGGTCAAACAGTTGGCCGCCAAGGCCGGCGGCGGCATTGGCCAGGCCAGTGGTATAAGCCATCGGGTTCAAGGTGCCGGCACGCCGATCCAGCAACGCCGCGGCAATTTTTTTCGTGCCCGTGGCGTCCTCGCAAGCCTGGCCGGTCAGCAACTCCACCGGCGCACCACGACGTTTCCATTGTGCTTCACGGCTGCGCAAATCCGCCTCGCCACGGGCGTTGTGCGCCATGTGCAAGGTGCCCTCGCGGCGCAATTGGCAATCGATGTTGTACTTGTCGATAAGGCTGAACACCAGCGACGGCGCCGCCCCCAACATGCGGTTGAGCTGGCTGCCCACCGCTTCGCCGAAACCGGCTTCGATCTCATCCGGGGGAATCCACAGGCCGGCGTTGACCAGCCCGACGTTACGCCCCGAACCGCCATGGCCGGTGCGATGAGCCTCCAGCACGGCGACGCTTTTGCCCTGTTCCAGCAAGTGAATGGCCGCCGACAAACCGGTGATACCGGCGCCGATCACGCACACATCCACCTTGACCTCGCCCTTGAGCGCAGCCCGATCCGGCCGGCCAGGGGTGAGGTGTTCCCACAAACCTGTTTCGCGTAATGGCATTGCCAGACTCCGGAGAGGACCTAACAAACAACAATTATTTTGAATTGCAAACGCCCTCAAATGTGGGAGCTGGCTTGCCTGCGATAGCATCACCTCGGTGTTCCCGGCACACCGAGGTGTCTGCATCGCAGGCAAGCCAGCTCCCACATTGACTGCACTGCGACGTGAGGGATCAGTCGAACGTAATACCCTGCGCCAGCGGCAGTTCCAGCGAGTAGTTCACGGTGTTGGTCTGGCGACGCATGTACCCGCGCCACGCATCCGAACCCGACTCACGCCCGCCACCGGTTTCTTTCTCACCGCCAAACGCACCGCCGATTTCCGCGCCGCTCGGGCCGATATTGACGTTGGCGATGCCACAGTCACTGCCCACCGCCGACATGAACTGCTCGGCTTCACGCACATCGGTGGTAAAGATGCACGAAGACAGGCCTTGTGGCACGGCATTGTTCAGGCGCAGTGCCTCGGCGAAGTCGCTGTAGCCAATGACGTACAGAATCGGCGCGAAGGTTTCGGTGCACACCACGTCGCTTTGCTCAGGCATTTCTACAATCGCCGGCGACACGTAGTAGGCGTTCGGGAATTTGTCTTCCAGCTGACGCTTGCCGCCGAACACCTTGCCGCCCTCGCTCAAGGCCTGTTCCAGGGCGTCCTGCATGTTTTCGAAGCCGTGTTTGTCGATCAGCGGGCCGATCAGGTTGCCTTCCAGCGGGTGGCCGATGCGCACCTTGGAATAGGCGGCCTTGAGGCGGGTAACGATTTCTTCTTTGACCGACTCATGGGCGATCAGCCGACGCAGGGTGGTGCAACGCTGGCCAGCAGTGCCCACGGCGCTGAACAGGATCGCGCGTACGGCCATGTCCAGGTCGGCGCTTGGGCCGAGGATCATCGCGTTGTTGCCGCCCAATTCAAGGATGCTGCGGGCAAAGCGTGCGGCGACTTTCGGCGCCACTTCGCGGCCCATGCGGGTGCTGCCGGTGGCGCTGATCAGGGCGACACGCGGGTCATCCACCAGTGCGGCGCCGGCGTCGCGGCCGCCGATGATCACTTGGCTGAGGTACTCGGGGGCATCGGTGAATTTCTTCAGCACGCGCTCGAACAGCGCCTGGCAAGCCAATGCGGTGAGCGGGGTCTTTTCCGACGGTTTCCAGATCACGGCGTTGCCGCACACCAGCGCCAGCGTGGTGTTCCACGCCCATACGGCGACCGGGAAGTTGAAAGCGCTGATCACGCCGACCACGCCCAGCGGGTGCCAGGTTTCGCGCATGTGGTGGCCTGGGCGCTCGGAAGCGATGGTCAAGCCGTACAACTGGCGGGACAGACCTACAGCGAAGTCGCAGATGTCGATCATTTCCTGCACTTCACCCAACCCTTCCTGGGTGATTTTGCCGGCTTCCCAGGACACCAACTCGCCCAGGTCGGCCTTATATTCGCGCAGCACATCACCGAACTGACGCACCAGCTCGCCGCGACGCGGTGCCGGTACTTTGCGCCAGGCGTCAAATGCATGCTCGGCGCGACTGACCTGTTGCTCCACCTCGGCGGCACCTTCCCAGTGCACACTGCCAATACGGCTGCCATCAATCGGCGAATGCACGGGTTGTTTACCCGACTGGTACAGCGCTGGGTTTACCCCGAGACGGTCAAGCAATGCGGCAACCATGGGTCACTCCTTCAATCTACAAACAAAAAAATTGCGCCGCGGCCCGCACGGCGATCCAGACCTTATTTGTAGCTGGCCCAAGACTTGCCAACAAACGACGATTAGGCGAGATATCATTCCGTTTATTCATGCAAAGAATAAAAAGAGGCGTGCCGTGCTGAACAAAAGACATTTGCCCTCGATCACCGCCCTGCAGTGTTTCGAAGCCGCCACCCGCCACCTGAGCTTCACCCGCGCCGCCGAGGAACTGAACCTCACGCAAAGCGCGGTGAGCAAACAGGTCGCCCAGTTGGAAGAATTGCTGCAGCACCTGCTGTTTCGCCGGGTACGCCGCCGCTTGCAGATGACCCCAGCAGGCGATTTGTACTTGGTGGAAGTGCGAAAAATCCTCACACAGGTGGAGATGTCCACCCATTACCTGCGCTCCTACGGCGGCGAGACCGAAGTGCTTCGCGTGTCCACGCCCTACACCTTCGGTGCGCGCTGGCTGGTGCCACGCCTGAAGGGCTGGCGCTTGCGCCATCCGCAAATCCATCTGGACCTGTGCAATGAACAGGAACCGGACGAGTTGCTGCAAGGCAAGGCGGACATGGCGTTCTATTTCGGCCAGGGTTCCCGGCCCGGCACGGAAAGCCTGAAACTGTTCAGCGAGGAATTGGTGCCTGTGTGCGCGCCGGAAAGCCTGCCCGCGCAGCCATTCACCGACCCCACGCAACTGAGCGACCTGGTGCTGCTGCAAAACGCCTCGCGCCCCCAAGGCTGGCATGACTGGTTCGCCAGCCAGGGCTTTCACACCGAGCACAGCTACCACGGGCCGCGTTTCGACACCTTCTATATGTGCATTCGCGCGGCGCAGGTCGGCTGTGGCGTGGCCCTGCTGCCCCGCTTCCTGGTGGAAGAAGAACTGGCCGACGGCAAGTTGGTGATTCCTTGGCAGCACGCGTTGCCGAGCCAGGATGCGTATTACCTGGCGTATCCGGAGCATTCGGTGGAAGTGCCCAAAGTGCGCGACTTTGTGAAGTGGATGATGGAGCAGGTTGAACCTGTTTGAGCCACGTCGCCTGACATACCGCCTTCGCGAGCAAGCCCGCTCCCACATTGGAATGCATTTCAAGTGTGGGAGCGGGCTTGCTCGCGAAGGCGCCAGTGGCCACAACAAAGGCCCCAATATGAAAAAACGCTGGCAAAACCCCACAGGTCTATGCGCCACTAGCGCCATTCCTTAATTGTGCGTAAAGGTCGGCGCCCATCGCTGACCCGTCTGGAGATTCCCGTTATGAGCGAGAGTGTGTTTGCCGATCGCATCGTGCAGAACCTGCTCGACACCGACTTCTACAAGCTGACCATGATGCAGGCGGTGCTGCACAACTACCCGAATGTGGAAGTTGAATGGGAGTTTCGTTGCCGCAACAGTGAAGACCTGCGCCCCTACCTGGCGGAAATCCGCTACCAGATCGAGCGCCTGGCTGAGCTGAGCCTGAGCCCGGATCAACTGGGCTTCCTGGAACGCATCAGCTTCATGAAGCCGGATTTCTTGCGCTTCCTCGGGCTGTTCCGCTTCAACCTGCGCTATGTGCAAACCGGCATCGAGAATGGCGAGCTGTTTATCCGCCTGCGCGGGCCCTGGCTGCATGTGATCCTGTTTGAAGTGCCGATGCTGGCCATCGTCAGCGAAGTGCGTAACCGCTACCGCTACCAGACCGTGATTCTTGAACAGGCCCGCGAGCAGCTGTACCGCAAGTTCGATTGGCTGACCGCGAACGCCAGCAGCGATGAGCTATCGGAGCTGCAAGTGGCCGACTTCGGCACGCGCCGGCGCTTCTCGTACCGGGTGCAGGAAGAAGTGGTGAGCGTGCTCAAGCATGACTTCCCCGGCCGTTTTGTCGGCACCAGCAACGTGCACCTGGCCCGCGAGTTCGATATGAAGCCGCTCGGCACCATGGCCCACGAATGGATCATGGCCCACCAGCAACTCGGCCCGCGCCTGATCGACAGCCAGATCGCCGCCCTCGACTGCTGGGTCCGCGAATACCGCGGGCTGCTGGGGATCGCCCTGACCGACTGCATCACCACCGATGCCTTCCTCAGCGACTTCGACTTGTACTTCGCCAAGCTGTTCGATGGCCTGCGCCACGACTCCGGTGACCCGGTGCAATGGGCCGAAAAAGCCATTGCCCACTACCACAAGCTCGGTATCGAGCCGATGAGCAAGACCTTGGTGTTCTCCGACAGCCTGTCGCTGCCCAAGGCCCTGGAGATCTTCCGCGCCTTGCGAGGTCGCATTAATGTGAGCTTTGGTATCGGCACCAACCTGACCTGTGACATTCCAGGTGTTGAGCCGATGAGCATCGTGCTTAAAATGACCGCCTGCAATGGTCAGCCCGTCGCGAAAATCTCTGATGAAGCGGGCAAGACCCACTGCACCGACCCGAATTTCGTCGCCTATTTGCGTCACGTCTTTAAAGTACCTGCCCTACCTAGCAAGGAGTGAATCATGCAAGCCGTACAGCGTGAGATTGCGCAGCAGCTCAAGGTCCAAGCACCGTTCAAGGACCAGGCCGCCCTGGAGGCCGAAGTTGCCCGCCGCGTAACTTTTATCCAGGACTGCCTGCGCAATTCCGGGCTCAAGACATTGGTGCTGGGCATCAGCGGCGGCGTCGACTCCCTGACAGCTGGCCTGTTGGCCCAGCGCGCGATGCAGGCACTGCGCGCCAGCACCGGTGATGAGGCCTACCGCTTCATCGCCGTGCGCCTGCCCTACGAAACCCAGTTCGATGAAATCGACGCCCAGGCCTCGGTGGACTTTATCGAGCCGGACGAGCGCCACACGGTGAACATCGGCCCGGCGGTAAAAGCCCTGGCCAGTGAAGTCGCTGCGTTTGAAGGCAAGGCCGCCGTGTCCCGCGATTTCGTGCTGGGCAATACCAAGGCGCGCATGCGCATGGTGGCGCAGTACACCATCGCTGGTGCGGCCAGTGGCCTGGTGATCGGCACCGACCACGCGGCGGAAGCAGTGATGGGCTTTTTCACCAAGTTCGGTGATGGTGCCTGCGACCTGGCACCGCTGAGCGGGCTGGTGAAAAACCAGGTACGGGCGATTGCTCGGCACTTTGGTGCGCCGGAATCATTGGTCGAGAAAATCCCGACGGCCGACCTTGAGGATTTGTCGCCTGGTAAGCCGGATGAAGCCTCCCACGGCGTGACTTACGCAGAGATCGACGCCTTCCTGCACGGAGAGCCGGTGCGTGAGGAAGCATTCCGAATCATCTGCGACACCTATCGCAAGACCGAGCACAAGCGGGTCATGCCATTCGCGCCGTGAGGTGAGCCAGATAGTTTTGTACTGATAGTTAGACCGCCTTCGCGAGCACGCCCGCTTCCACATTTGAGCGCATCCTCAGGCTGGAACTCGTTCAAGGGTGGGAGCGGGCTTGCTCGCGAACAACGATCACGCAGTACGACAGACCGCCCACAAAAAAAGCGCCCCGCAAGGCGCTTTTTTTTCGACCGGAACCGACTTACTTGACGGTCACAGTGCCTTTCATCATCGAGATGTGGCCCGGGAACGAGCAGAAGAATGCGTAGTCGGTACCGGCAGCCAGCTTCGATACGTCGAAGGTCACCGAATCTTTCTCGCCGGCACCAATGATTTTGGTGTGGGCGATGACGCGGGTGTCGCCTTCTTTCAGGTAGTTTTTATCGATACCGGCGGCCATGCCGTCGCTGGCGATGCCAGGCATGTCGGCGGCGGAGCTCAGCACCCAGTTATGGCCCATGACGTTCTTCGGCAAGCTGCCGGAGTGGGTCAGTTCCACGGTGAACGTCTTGCAGCTTTTATCGATTTCAATGGCCTTGGTGTTGAAGGACATTTGGTCAGTGGAGTCGACAGTGACCTTGCACTCTGCAGCAAGCAACTGGCCGCTCGCCAGAGTCAGCAGGGAAACAGCAACGAGTTTGGCAAACATGTGAATCTCCAAGGCAGGGTTTAAAAACGCGAATTGCGACAAGGGTGCCTCAAGCAGGCTGGAATTCTTATGATCTGCATCAACAGATTGTATACAACTTTAGGCTATCAGACTGATCAACACAATCTACCAGCCAAAGATCTGCCACCCGCCTATGATCGGCCCATACCCCATTGGAGCCCGCGCTATGCACCTCAATCAACTGTTCAACGGCCTGCTGGCTGCGTATGCCTGCGGTAAGTGAAGGCAAAGCGCGTCGCTAAGCTGCTACCATAGCGTCCCAAGGCAGCTGCGCGCCGCCACCCTCACCTTCGACCCTAGAGGATCGCCCATGGCCAAACCTAATTACTCCTTCGCCAAACGTCAGAGAGACTTGGCCAAGGAGCAGAAGAAAGAGGAAAAGCTGCAACGTAAGAAAGCCGCTGCAGATGAAGAAGCAGGCGCACTGAACCCGGATGCTGAAGGTGAAGTGGCGACAGACGAAACCGAAGCACCGAAAGACCCGGCTGAATAAATTCTGTTGGGGTGAGCAGGCCCTCCCTGCTCACCCCAACCCACCTTCATTCCAGCGGCATCACCGTCACCCGCACCTCCGGGTCATGGCTCCCTCCCCCCAGAATCACCCCGCGCAACGGCGACACATCCGAGAAATCACGGCCCCAGGCCAAGGTGATGTGCTCCAGTGCCGGCTGCACATTGTTGGTCGGATCGAAATCTACCCAACCCGACTCCGGGCAATACACCGAAACCCACGCGTGGGACGCATCGGCGCCGATCAGCCGTGGCTGGCCGGGCGGTGGCTGGGTGAGCAGGTAGCCGCTGATGTACCGCGCCGCCAGGCCCCGCGAGCGCAGGCAGGCGAGCATCAGGTGGGCGAAGTCCTGGCACACGCCACGACGGCGCTCGAGCACTTCCACCAGCGGCGTGGCGACCTGGGTGGCTTCGGCATCGAACGTGAACTCGCTGAAAATCTTCTCCATCAACGCCTGCACACCCAACAGCAATGGCTCGCCGGGCGGAAAACAGCTTTCGGAAAACTCGACGAAGGTTTTTTTCAGGTGCACGTAGGGTGATTCAAAACGATAGCGACAGGCCTCGACCCGTTCCGCAGACACCGGCCGGCTGCTGTAGGTCAGGCTGTCGCGGGTCTGGTCCCAGGCGGGCGACTGCTGGAAATCCAACAGCGGCCGCGCCAACACTTCGACGGTCAGCCCGGCATTCACCAGCAACTCATCGTGGGGCCGCTCAAAGGCCAGGCGGGTGATGGGGTTACCAAACACGTCCAGTTCATCGCGACGCGAAGACGGCTCCGGGCTGACATCCAGTTGCTGCAAGGTGCAACGCTGCCAGGCACACGGCCGTGGCCACAGGTGCGCCAGTTGCTGGGCCAGGGAGACCGGGCTGTCGTAGTGGTAGTGGGTATCGTGGAAAATCTGGTAGCGCGCACTCATCACACCGACACCGTTTGCTGGCTGACATCATCCACATGGGCAAAATGGCGCAACGCCAGGCGATCCGACACTTGCCCACTCTCATCGGCGACTGCTTGCAGCAAGTCAGCCAGGCCATCCAGCGCGGCACGCACACTGGACTCGCCAAACAACGGGTTCTCCAGGCAACCCAGGTCGAAACGCGCCAGGCACTCCACCAACGGCGCCAGCCCGGTTTCACGCGGCACAGCAAAGTCGTCGTTGAGGCGACGCAAGGTACGGCTGACCAGTTTCAGCTGGAACAGCACTGCGTGCGGGTTCTGCTCGTCCAGCAGCAACAGGTCGAGCACCGGGATCAACTGCGGCACCGCCAGGTAACGCGAGCGATAGGTGATGCTGCTGTTGCCCAACTCCAGCAACCACTCAAGCCCCGCTTGATCGAACACCGCCACGCCACGCAGAAACGCCGCAAGGCTGCTGCTCAGAAATTGCAGGCGCTCGATGCGCCGGCCCATCATCAAAAAGCGCCAGCCTTCGTCGCGGGTCATGTCGTCCAGGGCAAAGCCGGACAGCGCCGCCAGGGACATCACCAGGCGGTTGAGAAAATCCAGCAACTCGCCAAAATCCGGGGTTTCGCGTTCCAGCTCCAGGGCTTCACGTTGCAGTTCGACCAGGGCCTGCCAGTTTTCCCGGGACAGTTTGCCGCGCACCTGGGACGCCGCCCACTGCAGGCGCTGCAGGTTGGCGCGCAGGCTCGACGGCCAATCATCGCCGAGCAAGGCGGCGAGCAGGCGCTCGGGCAACTCGCCCTCCTCCGGCAACAAGCGCAAGCTCTCGCCCAGCTCGATCGCCGCCTGCAAGGCCAGCGGATCGTCGCCATCGACATACCGCGCGAGCACGATACGCAGCCAACGCGCGCTGTCGTCACAGCGCTCGCAATAGCGGCCAAACCAAAACAGGTTTTCCACCACGCGAGAGGGCAGATAAGGATCGCGGCGCACCAGGTCATGGGCGCCAATCGCACGTTGTGCACGCCAGTGCTCACCACCGGCAACACGCTCGCTGAGCACCCAGGTGTCTTTGCTCGCGCCACCGCGTTGCATCGACACCACTTCGGCATCCGCCTCGGCAGCCACGCGGGTCAGGCCGCCAGGCAACACACGGTAGCCGTCGGCGCTGGCCACGGCGTACACGCGCATGCCGATGGCACGGTGCTGCAAATGGTCATCGACGGTGTGCCACACCGGTGCCTGGGACAGTTGCGCCAGCTCCTGAGCGACATAGGCGTAAGGCCTCGCGCGCATGCGTTCGGCCAGGGCCTGGCGCTGCTCATCATTCAAATCGCGGCCAAATACCGGGCTGAAGCTTTGCGACGGGAACGCCGGTTTGATCAGCAAATCCGGAAGTTTCTCCAAGGCTTCGGCAAGCACCGGCGCTTCACCGCACCACCAGGTGGCGATCGACGGCAGGATCAATTCTTCGCCAAACAGGAACTGGTTGATCTTCGGCAAAAAGCCGAGCAACCCCGGCGACTCCAGCACGCCACTGCCGAGGGCATTGGCCACCAGCACATTGCCCTGACGCACGGCATCGAGCAGGCCGGGCACGCCGAGGGCCGAGTCGGTGCGCAGCTCCAGCGGGTCGCAGAAGTCGTCGTCGAGGCGGCGCATGATCGCGTGCACCCGGCGCAGGCCACTGAGGGTTTTGAGGAACACGGTGCTGTCGCGCACGGTGAGGTCGCCACCTTCCACCAACGGGTAGCCAAGCTGGCGCGCGAGGTAGAGGTGTTCGAAATAGCTTTCGTTGAATCGCCCCGGGGTCAGCAGCACGATCAGCGGCGGCTGATCATCGCCGGGTGCCTGGCGGGCCAGGGTTTCCTGGAGGGTGCGGAAGAAACCGGTGAGGTGTTGCACCTGCAGATCGCGGTACAAGTCCGGGAACGCACGGGACACGATGGTACGGTTTTCCAACGCATAACCTGCCCCCGACGGTGCCTGGGTACGGTCGGCGGTGACCCACCAACGGCCGTCCGGCGTGCGCGCCAAGTCCACGGCATACAGGTGCAAAAACGCGCCGTCCGGCGGCTGGATGCCCTGGCAAGGCCACAGGAAATTGTTATGCCCGAACACCAGCTCAGCCGGCAGCAGGCCCTCTTTGATCAAGCGCTGCGGGCCATAAAGGTCGGCCAGTACGGCATTGAGCAAGCGCGCCCGCTGGGCGATACCGGCCGACAGGTGCTGCCACTCATCGGCGGCCAGCACGTGGGGCAGTAAGTCCAGTTCCCAGGGGCGATCCGCGCCCTTGGGGTCGGCGTAGACGTTGTAGGTCACGCCGTTTTCCTGGATCTGCCGAGTCAGCAGTGCCTGACGTTGGGCCAGCTGCGCAGGCGTGCTGCGTTGCAGGTGATCAAGCAAGCGCTGCCAATGGGCACGCACCGCGCCACTGTCGTCCAGCAGTTCGTGATAAGTGCCCGCGGTCAGCGGGTAACGGTCGAGCAAGTCAGACATGGAACGCTCGGCAGAGGGCAAGGGAAGTCAGATTAACTCAAATTCACTGCAATCTATTGGGGGAGCTGGCTTGCCTGCGATTGCCATTTTCCAGTCACCTTATTGGCTGGCTGATCCATCGCTGTCGCAGGCAAGCCCGCTCCCACATTGGCATCGCATTCAGTCATTTTTATTGGGGAAACGCCGCAGATCCAGGGTCATCGGCAATTCATCATTAATCTCTAAAGCAGGCACGGGGAGCTTGCCTGGGGTATGCCCCAAGCGGAAAAACCGCGCCATCCGCCGGCTTTCGGCTTCATTGGCATTCACCGGCAAGCTGTCGTAATTGCGCCCGCCCGGGTGGGCGACGTGGTACTGGCAGCCGCCCAGCGAACGCTGCATCCAGGTGTCGAGCACGTCGAACACCAACGGCGCGTGTACCGGGATAGTCGGTTGCAGGCAGTTGGCCGGTTGCCAGGCGCGATATCGCACGCCGGCCACGAATTCACCGACGCGTCCCGTCGGTTGCAGCGGCACCGGTATGCCGTTGCAGGTCAGCAGATAGCGCTGCGGCGCCAGCCCGCTCAACTTCACCTGCAAGCGCTCCAGGGAGGAATCCACATAGCGCACCGTGCCGCCCACTGCGCCCTCCTCGCCGAGCACGTGCCAAGGCTCCAGCGCCTGGCGCAGTTCCAGTTCGATGCCGCTGACGGCATAGTCGCCCACCTTGGGGAAACGGAACTCCAGATGCGCGGCAAACCATTCGGCCCGTAGTGGGTAACCGGCGGCATTCAGCTCGACAATCACGTCGGCAAAATCCTGCTCGATAAAATGCGGCAGCAAGAAGCGGTCATGCAACTCCGTGCCCCAGCGCGCCAGTTTCGGCGGCGCATACGGCTCACGCCAGAAGCGTGCGACCAACGCCCGCAGCAGCAATTGCTGGGTCAGGCTCATGCGCGCATGGGGCGGCATTTCAAAGGCGCGCAGTTCCAGCAGGCCCAGGCGCCCAGTGGCGCCGTCGGGTGAGTAGAGTTTGTCGATGCAGAACTCGGCGCGGTGGGTGTTGCCCGTCACGTCGATCAGCAGGTTGCGCAGCAGGCGGTCCACCTGCCATGGCGGGCATTCTTCGCCGACGGCAGGCATTTGAGCGAAGGCGATTTCCAGCTCGTACAACGCGTCGTTACGCGCTTCATCCACCCGAGGCGCCTGAGATGTCGGGCCGATAAACAGCCCGGAGAACAGGTACGACAGCGATGGGTGGTTATGCCAGTAGCTGATCAAACTGCGCAGCAAATTGGGGCGACGCAAGAACGGTGAGTCCTTGGGCGTCGCGCCGCCCAGCACAAAGTGGTTGCCGCCGCCGGTGCCCGTGTGACGGCCGTCGATCATGAACTTTTCAGTGGTGAGACGGGTTTGCCGTGCTTCTTCGTAAAGGAATTCCGTGCGCTCCACCAACTCGTCCCAGGTGGCGGACGGCTGCACGTTAACCTCAATCACCCCAGGGTCCGGCGTAACCCGGAAGTTACTCAAACGCGTGTCGAACGGCGGCTCGTAGCCTTCCAGCAATACCGGGCAGTGCAGCTCCTCGGCGGTGGCCTCAATGGCGGCCACCAGTTCCAGATAATCCTCGACGCGCTCCAGCGGCGGCATAAACAAATACAGGCGCCCGTCCCGCGCTTCGGCGCACAAGGCGGTGCGGGTCAGCCAGTCGGCGGACTCATCGACTTTCGGCACGCGCTCATCGCTGGCAGCCGGTTCGCCATGGCTTTGCAATTGCGCGCTGCTCGGCAGCTCCGGTTGGTCCTGGTTCGGGTCAGTCGGATGCACGAACGGATACTCCGCCGCCGTCACCCACGGTTGCGAGGCCAACGGCAAGCGATAGCCCAGTGGCGAGTCGCCCGGCACCAGGCGGCAGTGATTGTCGCGCAGGTACCAGCGCCCACTCTGCCAGCGATCATTGGCCGCCGTGCGCGCCAGCGGCAGCACGTGGCCGATGACTTTGTCCAGGCCCTGGCTGAACACTTTGCGCAGGCGCTCGCGCTCCAGGT
Source organism: Pseudomonas fluorescens (assembly GCF_900215245.1). Classification (GTDB taxonomy): domain Bacteria; phylum Pseudomonadota; class Gammaproteobacteria; order Pseudomonadales; family Pseudomonadaceae; genus Aquipseudomonas; species Aquipseudomonas fluorescens. The sequence goes on along the minus strand of NZ_LT907842.1, from coordinate 2,839,644 downwards.
CGTCGCTCAAACGCGGGTCCTGGGCGGTGACGTTCTGCGGCAGTGCACCTTCGCGCCACAGGTAATAGAAATTGTCTTCGAAGGCCGGGAATACAAAGCGCGCCGGCAGTTTGAGGCGTTCGGCGACACTGGCCAGGAAACGCCCGGCCATCACCCCATCGGCGCCGTAATCTGCTTGCTCATCGGCAATCAGCGCGCTGTTGTGCCAGATCGGCACGCCGTCGCGCCGCCAATAGCAGTTGAGCGACCAGCGCGGCAACTGCTCGCCGGGGTACCACTTGCCCTGTCCAAAGTGCACCAGGCCCTTGGGCGCATAGTGCTGACGCATGCGCTGGAACAGCTCGGCGGACAGCCGACGTTTGTCCGGCCCGAGGGCGGCGGTGTTCCACTCGGCGCCGTCGGGGTCGTCGATGGAGACGAAGGTCGGCTCGCCGCCCATGGTCAGGCGTACATCGTCCTTGAGCAGGTCGCCATCGATCTGCCGGCCGAGTGCCTGGATCGCTAGCCATTGTTCTTCGGTGTAGGGCTTGGTAACCCGAGGCGCTTCCCAAATGCGCTCCACCGACATTTCGTGGGTAAATTCGCACTCGCACGGTTCCACCAGCCCACTGATCGGTGCGGCAGACGATGGATCAGGGCTACAGGCCAACGGGATATGACCTTCACCGGCGAATAACCCTGAGGTAGCGTCCAGGCCGATCCAGCCGGCGCCGGGCAAATACACTTCGCACCAGGCATGCAGGTCGGTGAAGTCCACGTCGGTGCCGGACGGGCCGTCGAGGGCTTTGACGTCGGCGGTCAGTTGGATCAAGTAGCCCGACACAAAGCGCGCCGCCAACCCCAGGTTGCGCAGCAATTGCACCAGCAGCCAGGCCGAATCGCGGCAGGAGCCGGAGGCGTTTTCGAGGGTGAACTCCGGGGTTTGCACGCCCGGCTCCATGCGGATCAAGTAGCCAATATCGGCCGCCAGGCGCTGGTTCAGCCCCACCAGGAAGTCCACGGCCGGCAGCGGCGTGCGGTCGATGCCCGCCAGGTAGGCGGCAAACTTCGGCGTCAGCGGCAGGGTTTCCAGGTACGGCGCCAGCTCTCGCTGCTCATCAGCGGCGTAGCTGAAGGGGATTTTTTCGGCGTAGGGCTCAAGGAAAAAATCGAACGGGTTGAACACCGCCATCTCGGCGACCAAGTCGACTTCGATGCGCAGTTCGTCCGTCTTTTCCGGAAACACCAGACGCGCCAGGTAGTTACCTTGCGGGTCCTGCTGCCAATTGATGAAGTGCTGCTCGGGCAGCACTTTCAATGCGTAGGACAAAATCCGCGTGCGGCTATGGGCTGCCGGGCGCAAGCGCACGATCTGTGGGCCGAGTTCGACAGCGCGGTCATAGCGGTAATGCGTAACGTGGTGCAACGCGACATGAATCGACACGGCGGCCTCCTGCGAGCCAGGGCATGGACACAACGTGCGCAAGACTTATGCCAGAGCAGCCGTCATTGCGCTTTCTCGTTAGACCCCGTGCAGTAGAGCACCAAAACGGCGCCATCACCGGTGCCGTGGTGCAAGTGCTGCACATATTTGTGGCGCAGGGTGGTGAATCTACCCAGCTAGCGTGCTTTGTGCGTTGCGAGCATGGCCTGGCGCAGCCGCCTCACTTCGACCAGTTTCTGGCGCATCTCGCGATGACGCTTGCTGTTGAGCAGCAGCAATCCCAGCAGCGGGAACAGCAGGCTCAAACCATAGGACAGCGGATGCGGACCGAAGGCGAGGGTAGGCAGCACTGCCAGAACGCAGAGTGCAAGCAGCATCACCAGCGGCCATACCCACTGCGGCCGCCCGCGCGCGATCATGAAGTTGCACTGCACAATCCCCCACGTCAGCGCGAGGCCACCCAGGAAGGAATACTTGAGGTTGTCGTCGATCGACAAGCGCGGGAAATAACTGTCGAAAATCAGCGGCACCGCAAACACCAGGCTGAACACCGCCGCGAAAATTGCGCCCATGAAGACCGGAAAATAGTGCGCCAGAAAACTGCGAATACCGGGTAGCTCATTCATTGCTCATTTCCTCATACAGCCCCACGGCAACGGTGCGTACGTTCCCCGAGATTGCACTGCCGGTAAAACCGATCGCCGCGCCCAGGGCATCCTGTATCTGGGTCACCGTCGCATGCTTGACCTGGGCGGGGGCGAAACGCTTGGTCGCCTCGCCAGACAGTTGCTTCAACTTGAGCATTTTGGCGCTCATACGTGGGTCCTGAATGCTGAGCAGCTCCTTCGTCAGCTTGGCGCGCTCTTGCCGGGTCAATCCTCGCAGCACCTCCCGCACGCTTTTGCCGGTGGTGGCCTGATTCAGCCGCACCAGCTTAATCGTGGTCAGCGTCGATGCACCGACCCCGACCAACGAGGCAGCATCCAGCGCGATCATCGTGTACTGATACCATTCCGAGCTGTCGAGCTTGTCATTTTTGGAGGGGTCACTGAGCTCATTGCTGACGCGATAGCCACTGGCAAAACACTGCAGCGTGCTGGCCGTGGCAGCGGTATAACCGATGGCCGTAATCACGCTGCTGGCACCCGCCGTGAACGGTACAGCGACGGTGCCGCTGAGCACCACGATCCAACCTATGACCGCGCCCGCGCAGGACAGAGACGTGTTGACCGCCTCTCCCACCAGGCGCGATTCGCGGGGATTGTCCTGGACCTGTTGCGCAAACTGCGCCGGGGCTATGTACTTCTGCGCTTCACGCAAAATCAAACGTTTAGGTGCAATGCTGCAGATGGGCTGAAATTCGCGCAGCGTGATGACGTTGAAGTCGGCGTCAATGTACACAACGCCCGCGCCGACGATGCTGGGGTCTGCATCGATGGCCGCAAACAGCCGTGGCAGGTTGATCTGGCTTTCGATGCGCTGGCGCGCCATGAACTGGGAGCGGTTGGAATCCATGCCGATACTGAGCAGGGGGTTGCTCATGAGAGTTCTTCCTTGAAGGTGATGATGGCCTGGCAGGCCTCATCGCGGGCAAGCCCGGCTCCCACAAGGGAACGCGTTCCAACTGTGGGAGCTGGCTTGCCTGCGATGGCGATCTAATGACCATCACCTTAACAAACGGTCTACCCACCCGCTAGAAAGCAAAACGCCAGCACGAGGCTGGCGTTTTGCATATTCAGGCTGCGATCAACGCGGCACCACCGGCTTGCGCGCAGGCTTGCCGCCTTTGCCCTTCGCCGCATCCGCGCGCTCCTTGGCAGCCTGCTTGTTACGCGCCATGGCCGCAGCCTTGGCTTGTTCGCGCTTGTCCCACGGGTTGCTGCCATCACTGCCACGCGGCGGCAGACCGGTGTGCTGGGTGAGGATCTTGGTGGTGGTTTCCTTGGCAACCTTATGGCTGCCGGCCGGCGTCGAGTTCTTGCGACGGGCGCTTTGGTAGCTGTCGGTGGCCGGCTGGTGCAGCGGAATCAACTGGTCTTTACCCGGCCCGATCAGGTCGGCACGGCCCATGCGGGTCAATGCTTCACGCAGCATCGGCCAGCCTTTCGGGTCGTGGTAGCGCAAGAAGGCCTTGTGCAGACGGCGCTGCTCTTCGCTCTTGACGATGGTCACCGCGTCGCTCTTGTAGGTGACCTTACGCAGCGGGTTCTTGCCCGAGTGGTACATCGCGGTGGCGGTGGCCATCGGCGACGGGTAGAACGCCTGCACCTGGTCGGCGCGGAAGCCGTTACCCTTGAGCCACAGGGCCAGGTTCATCATGTCTTCATCAGTGGTGCCCGGGTGGGCGGCGATGAAGTAAGGAATCAGGTACTGCTCCTTGCCCGCTTCCTTGGTGTACTTCTCGAACATGCGCTTGAACTTGTCATAGCTGCCAATGCCCGGCTTCATCATCTGGTTGAGCGGACCTTCCTCGGTATGTTCCGGGGCGATCTTGAGGTAACCCCCCACGTGGTGGGTCACCAGCTCTTTAACGTATTCCGGCGACTCGACCGCGAGGTCATAGCGCAGGCCGGAAGCGATCAGAATCTTCTTCACACCCGGCAACGCACGGGCGCTGCGGTACAGCTGAATCAGCGACGAGTGGTCGGTGTTCAGGTTCGGGCAGATGCCTGGGAACACACACGAAGGCTTACGGCACGCGGATTCGATTTCCGGGCTCTTGCAGGCGATGCGGTACATGTTCGCGGTCGGGCCGCCGAGGTCGGAGATCACGCCGGTGAAGCCGGGCACTTTGTCGCGGATCTCTTCGATTTCGCGAATGATCGACTCTTCGGAACGGTTCTGGATGATGCGGCCTTCGTGCTCGGTGATGGAGCAGAAGGTACAGCCGCCGAAGCAGCCACGCATGATGTTCACCGAAAAACGGATCATGTCGTAGGCCGGAATCTTTTCCTTGCCGTACGCCGGGTGCGGGACACGGGCGTAAGGCATGCCAAACACGTAGTCCATTTCTTCGGTGGTCATCGGAATGGGCGGCGGGTTGAACCACACATCCACTTCACCGTGCTTCTGCACGAGGGCGCGGGCGTTGCCTGGGTTGGTTTCCAAGTGCAATACGCGGTTGGCGTGGGCATACAGCACCGCGTCGCCACGGACCTTTTCTACCGAGGGCAGTCGAATCACGGTCTTGTCGCGGGTCATGCGCGGGCTGGCCAGGATCTGTACGACCTTGGCTTCTTCCGGGTCGTCCACCGGGCCTTTCTCTTGCTCGATGGCGCAGGCCTGGGTGTCCTGGGTATTCACATACGGATTGATGATCTTGTCGATCTTGCCCGGGCGGTCAATACGCGTGGAGTCCACTTCGTACCAACCTTGCGGCGTGTCACGACGAATGAACGCGGTGCCGCGCACGTCGGTGATGTCTTCGATCTTGTGACCCCAGGACAAACGCTGGGCGACTTCGACGATGGCCCGCTCGGCGTTGCCGTACAGCAGGATATCGGCGGTGGCGTCGATCAGGATCGAGTTGCGCACGCGGTCCTGCCAGTAGTCGTAGTGGGCGATGCGGCGCAGGGACGCTTCGATGCCACCGAGCACGATCGGCACGTTCTTGTAGGCTTCTTTGCAGCGCTGGCTGTACACCAGGCTCGCGCGATCCGGGCGTTTGCCGGCCATGCCGCCTGGGGTGTAGGCGTCGTCGGAACGGATTTTCTTGTCGGCGGTGTAGCGGTTGATCATCGAGTCCATGTTGCCGGCCGCGACGCCGAAGAACAGGTTCGGCTCGCCGAGCTTCATGAAGTCGTCTTTGGACTGCCAGTTCGGCTGGGCAATGATCCCGACGCGAAAGCCCTGGGACTCCAGCAGCCGGCCGATGATGGCCATGCCGAACGACGGGTGATCCACGTACGCATCACCGGTAACGATGATGATGTCGCAGGAATCCCAGCCAAGCTGATCCATCTCCTCCCTGCTCATCGGCAGGAATGGCGCAGGACCGAAACATTCGGCCCAGTACTTGGGATAGTCAAATAACGGCTTGGCTGTTTGCATGACGGTGACCGGTGTTGAGATGAAAAATCGCGGGCGCGGAATATAGCACAAATTTTGACCAATTCCGACGGTAATGGTCGGAATTGCGCTGAGGCCCTGACAGGCGCTGAGACCTACTCGTCGTCGTCGAAGTTATAGCTACCCGGCGCGAGGTTTTCGAAGCGCGTGTATTTACCGATGAACGCCAGGCGGATAAAGCCAATCGGGCCGTTCCGCTGCTTACCGATAATGATCTCGGCAATGCCTTTGTGCTCAGTCTCGGGGTGGTACACCTCGTCCCGGTACACAAACATGATCACGTCAGCATCCTGCTCGATCGCTCCGGATTCCCGAAGGTCGGAGTTCACCGGGCGCTTGTTGGGGCGCTGTTCCAGGGAACGGTTGAGCTGGGACAGTGCCACCACCGGGCAATTGAACTCCTTGGCCAGGGCCTTGAGGGACCGGGAAATCTCGGAAATCTCGTTGGTCCGGTTGTCGCCGCTGGAACCCGGGATCTGCATCAGCTGCAGGTAGTCGATCATGATCAGGGCGATGTCGCCGTGCTCACGCACCAGCCGGCGCGTACGCGCACGCATCTCCGATGGGCTGATACCGGCGGTGTCATCGATGAACAACTTGCGATCGTTGAGCAGGTTGACCGCCGAGGTCAGGCGCGGCCAGTCGTCGTCTTCCAGGCGACCGGCACGGACCTTGGTCTGGTCGATACGGCCCAGGGACGAGAGCATACGCATGATCAGCGATTCGCCTGGCATCTCGAGGGAGTACACCAGCACGGTCTTGTCGCTGCGCAACACGGCGTTTTCCACCAGGTTCATCGCAAAGGTGGTTTTACCCATGGATGGACGGCCGGCGACGATGATCAGGTCAGACGGCTGCAGGCCGCTGGTCTTCTCGTCGAGGTCGGTGTAACCGGTGGAAATCCCGGTGATGGCGTTGTCGGTGTTGAACAGCGTGTCGATGCGGTCGATGGCCTTGGTCAGCAGGTCGTTGACGCTGACCGGGCCACCGGTTTTCGGCCGCGCTTCGGCGATCTGGAAGATCTGGCGTTCGGCTTCGTCGAGGATCTCGGCGGCGGTGCGGCCTTCGGGGTTGAAGGCACTGTCGGCGATTTCGGTGCTGATGCCGATCAACTGGCGCAGGGTGGCGCGCTCGCGAACGATCTGGGCATAGGCCTTGATGTTGGCGACGGACGGCGTATTTTTCGCCAGTTCACCCAGGTAGCCCAGACCGCCGACCTGGGAGGTCTGGCCTTCCTTGTCCAATTGCTCGGCCAGGGTCACCACGTCGATCGGCGAGTTCTGGTCGGCCAACTTGGCGATGGCGCGGAAGATCAGGCGGTGGTCATGGCGATAGAAATCACCGTCCGAGACTTGATCCAGCACGCGTTCCCAGGCGTTGTTATCCAGCATCAAGCCACCGAGCACGGCCTGTTCGGCCTCGATGGAATGCGGCGGCACCTTCAGGGCAGCGGTTTGCAGATCGTATTGCTCAGGAGCTGAAATATCGTTCATGGCCACTTGGAATTAGGGGGTTGTAGAAAAACAAAAGGCACGACCTGTAAACAGGATCGTGCCCGATGTTAACTGGCTGACACGCGAGGTGCCAGTCAGTTAGGTGCTGCTTAAGCTGCTACCACGACAACGCGTACGGTGGCTTCAACTTCGGCGTGCAGGTGCACGGCTACGTCGAATTCGCCTACGTTGCGGATGGTGCCGTTCGGCAGACGAACTTCGCTCTTCTGCACTTCAACGCCGGAGGCGGTCAGTGCATCAGCGATGTCGTGGGTGCCGATCGAACCGAACAGCTTGCCTTCGTCACCGGCGGTGGCAGTGATAGTCACTTCCAGCTCAGCCAGTTGGGCAGCGCGAGTTTCGGCCGAAGCTTTTTTGTCTGCTGCTGCTTTTTCCAGCTCAGCACGACGCTCTTCAAACGCAGCCAGGTTGGCAGCGGTTGCAGCGGTGGCTTTGCCGTATGGCAGCAGGTAGTTACGACCGTAGCCGGCCTTAACGTTCACTTTGTCGCCCAGGTTGCCCAGGTTGGCGACTTTTTCCAGAAGGATCAGTTGCATGTGAAAATCCTCTAACTTTTAACCTTCACCGTTCGCGTTATCGGCGTCTTTCGACGCCAGACGACCGCGAAAATCAATCAGGCCGTCGACAATGGCCAAAACCACGAGTAACGGATAGATCAGCTGCATGAACAGCAACAGCGTTACGTACAACCCCACCAGCCAAAACTTGGCCAGACGCTTTCGCGCAACCAGCCCATGAATCAGGGCCAGCCCGGCAAACACCAGCGGTACGCTGCAAATCGGCGCCAGCAAGGCCATCTGTGGACCGAAGTTCGGCCCGACAACCATGCACGCCAGCAGCAACATCGCCGGCCCCGCAGGGATTCTGATACTGCGAAACTCGCGACCAAAACCACCCGGGTTGTACAACAACGCCTGCCAATAACGCCCAAGAATCAGGCTCAGCACGCTGACGACCTGCAACAATGCCGCAATCAGGCCGGTCAGGACCGGGGCAATCAGTGACGCAAACCGCGCTCGCTCATCTACCGACAACTGCTGGTAGAGATCCCCGAGGGCCATCGGCAGGATCTTGACGATTTCCTGCGACAGCGCCTCGATTTGCGGGCGGAAAGCCGCGCCAAGCATCACTGAGTACACCAACCCCAATGCCACGCTGACCAGCAGCGTACGGACCCAGGACTCACTTGCGCGTAAAACCAACGCAAGGCTTGATGACCCCAGCAGTACCAAAAGTACCCGCGGATCACCAAATTGCAGCCACCAGATCAAGGCCGGCAACAATCCCAGGGCAAGGACGCCAAGGGCGTCCTTCAAACCGCGCCGCAGCAGCACTAGGCAACCTGCGGCAGCACCCAACCAATAAAGCAACGGCAATGCCGCACATCCAGCCACTACCAGAGTGGCCTGCACGCGACCGCGCATGATGAACTCAGCTAAGGCGCGCATGCATTCAATCCCTTACTACTTGTCGACTGCCCGGTCTCAGCGGCCGTGGCTGTCGGTGTAGGCCAGCAGGGCCAGGAAGCGGGCGCGCTTGATAGCGGTGGCCAGCTGACGCTGATAACGTGCTTTGGTACCGGTGATACGGCTTGGAACGATTTTGCCGGTCTCGGATACGTAAGCTTTCAGAGTGTTGAGATCTTTGTAATCGATCTCTTTCACGTCTTCAGCGGTGAAGCGGCAGAATTTACGACGACGGAAGAAACGTGCCATTTGATAGGCTCCTTAAAAGGTCCGTGGATTACTCGTCAGCGTTATCGCTGTTGTCGCTGTCATCACTATCAGCGCTTTCGGCGCCTTCGTGCTCAGGACGGTCGCGACGCTCACGGCGCTCACTGCGGTTTTCTTCAGCCTTGAGCATCTCGGATTGGCCGGTAACGGCTTCTTCGCGACGGATGACCAGGTTACGGATCACTGCATCGTTGTAGCGGAAGTTGTCTTCCAGCTCGGCCAGGGCCTTGCCAGTGCACTCAACGTTCAGCATCACGTAGTGAGCCTTGTGAACATTGTTGATTGCGTAGGCCAGTTGACGACGGCCCCAATCTTCCAGACGGTGGATTTTGCCGCCGTCTTCTTCGATCAGCTTGGTGTAACGCTCAACCATGCCGCCGACTTGCTCGCTTTGATCCGGGTGGACCAAAAAGATGATTTCGTAATGACGCATGAATGCTCCTTACGGGTTGTAGCCTGCCGCTCAAAAACGGTCAGACAAGGAGTGAATGACACTTATGGATCTTGCCAAAGGGAGGCACATGCGTGCCTGCCATGAAGGCAAGGGGCGCAATTGTAGAGAAGGGGGAGAAACGGCGCAAGGTGATTGGTGATTATTTGAACAATCACCCATTCAGCCCAAAAAAATGTGCGAGGGTCTTATGTGGGAACCGGGCTTGCCCGCGATGCAGGCACCTCAGCCTTTCAGCGAGACTGAGGTGATGCTATCGCAGGCAAGCCCGGCTCCCATGTAAGCCCGCCCGCACATTTTTGATCGGATTACTTCTTGCTCTTGGCCTTGGCACCGCGCTGGCGCTGGGCTTCAAACAGGCACACGCCGGTGGCAACCGACACGTTGAGACTGCTGACGCTACCGGCCATCGGCAACTTCACCAGGTAATCGCAGTGCTCACGGGTGAGGCGACGCATGCCCTTGCCTTCAGCACCCATGATCAGGATGGTCGGGCCGGTGAGGTCCTGGTCATAAAGGCTGACCTCGGCCTCGCCTGCCGTACCCACGACCCACAGGCCGCGCTGCTGGAGTTTCTCCAGGGTGCGCGCCAGGTTGGTCACGGCCACCAGCGGAATCACTTCCGCCGCGCCGCAGGCAACCTTGCGCACGACCGGCGTCAGGGTGGCCGACTTGTCTTTCGGCACAATCACCGCCAGCGCACCGGCAGCATCTGCCGAACGCAGGCAAGCGCCGAGGTTGTGCGGGTCGGTCACGCCGTCCAGCACCAGCAGCAGCGGCGCACCCTCGGTACGGTCGAGCAGTTCGTCGAGCATGGCCTCGCCCCAGACCTGGCTCGGACTTACGTCCGCCACCACGCCTTGGTGAACGCCTTCTACCCACACGTCCATTTCACGACGCTCGGCTTGGCCGATGGCAACTTTATTCTGGGTCGCCAGCTCGACCAGCGCTTGTACGCGCGGCTCGCTGCGACCTTCTGCCAACCACACTTGCTTGACGCGCTTGGGGTGGTGACGCAGCAGTGCTTCTACGGCGTGCACGCCGTAGATTTTTTCCAGACTCATGACTTGGCCTTAGGTTTGCGCGACCCGCCGCTTTTCGCGGGAGCCGAACCCGCTTTTGACGGGCCTTTACGGTGTTTACTCGGTTTGCTCGACGGCTTTTCGGCCCCCTGGGACTTTCCCCCAGACGCCGCTTTACCACCGCTTTTGGCTTCGCTGAGCAACTGCTGCTTCAACTCGCGGCTGCGACGCAACTCGGCGTTTTTCGCCGCAGCGTCGCTTGGGCGGTAGGCTTCAGGGGCCTTGTCCTTGGCCGACGAACGACGGCCAGCCTTGGCTGGCTCAGCCTCGACGGCCACTGCTTTGGCAGGCGCCGCCTTACCTTTGGCGGCCGGCGCTGCGGTTTCGCTGCCACGTTTTTTACGGCCAGTCGGCTCGACGGGCTTGTCAGGCATACCGAAGTCGATCTTGCGCTCGTCAAGGTCGACGCGCATGACCTGCACTTCCACGGTATCGCCCAAACGGAAGCTGCGACCGGTACGCTCGCCCGCCAGGCGGTGATGCACAGGGTCAAAGTGGTAGTAGTCACCCGGCAACGCGGTGACGTGCACCAAGCCTTCGACGTAAATGTCAGTCAGCTCAACGAACAGACCAAAACCCGTCACGGCCGTAATGACGCCTGGGAACGACTCGCCCACGCGGTCTTTCATGAACTCGCACTTCAGCCAGTTCACTACGTCGCGAGTGGCTTCATCGGCACGGCGCTCGCTCATGGAGCACTGCTCGCCCAGCTGTTCCAGGGCCGCCTCGTCGTACGGATAAATCCGTGCTTTCGGAATGGTCATGGCACCGGCGCGCTTGACGTGCGGGGTGTTCTGCTTGGAATGGATCACACTGCGGATCGCGCGGTGCGTGAGCAGGTCCGGGTAACGACGAATCGGCGAAGTGAAGTGGGTGTACGCTTCGTAATTCAGGCCGAAGTGGCCCTGGTTATCAGCGCTGTACACCGCCTGGCTCAGGGAGCGCAGCATTACGGTCTGGATCACGTGGTAATCCGGACGGTCCTTGATGCTCGCGAGCAGTGCCTGGTAGTCCTTCGGCGTCGGGCCATCCTTGCCTTTGTGCAGGGACAAACCGAGCTCACCGAGGAACGCGCGCAGCTTCTCCAGGCGCTCCGGCGGCGGGCCGTCATGCACCCGGTACAACGCAGGAATCTCGTGCTTTTTCAGGAATTCCGCAGTGGCCACGTTGGCCGCCAGCATGCATTCCTCGATCAGCTTGTGCGCATCGTTACGCGTGGTCGGGGTGATTGCGGCGATCTTGCGCTCGGAACCGAAGACAATTCGGGTTTCCTGCGTTTCAAAGTCGATCGCGCCACGCACGTGACGAGCGCCCAACAGCACCTTGTACAACGCGTAAAGCTGCTTGAGGTGCGGCACGACATGGCCGTACTCACCGCGCAGCGCTTTAGCTTCGCTGGTCTTCGGCTGTTCCAGGATGGTGCTGACCTTGTTGTAGGTCAGGCGCGCCTGGGAATGGATCACCGCTTCGTAGAACTGGTAGTCCGTCATTTCGCCGGTTTTCGAGATGGTCATCTCGCACACCATGGCCAAACGGTCGACTTTCGGGTTCAGGGAGCACAAGCCGTTGGACAGCTGCTCAGGCAGCATCGGAATCACGCGCTCAGGGAAGTACACCGAGTTGCCGCGCACCTGGGCTTCGTTGTCCAGGGCCGAACCGATCTTCACATAGCTGGACACGTCGGCAATCGCGACGAACAGCTTCCAGCCGCCGGAGAACAGGCGCAACTTGCCAGGTTTGGCTTCGCAGTAGACCGCATCATCGAAGTCGCGGGCATCTTCGCCGTCAATGGTGACGAACGGCAGATGGCGCAGATCGATGCGTTTTTCTTTGTCCTTCTCTTCCACTTCCGGCTTGAGCTTGGCGGCTTCTTTGAGCACAGCCTCAGGCCAGACGTGAGGAATATCGTAGGTGCGCAACGCAACGTCGATTTCCATGCCCGGCGCCATGTAGTTGCCGACCACCTCAACGATATCGCCCTGCGGTTGGAAACGCGCAGTTGGCCAATGGGTGATTTTCACCTCGACGAACTGGCCGACCTTGGCGGCGCCGTTACGACCCGGGGTAATCAGCACTTCCTGCTGGACCTTGGGGTTATCGGGCACAACAAAGCCAATACCGCCCTCTTCGAAGTAACGGCCGACGATAGACTCGTGGGCACGCGACACCACTTCGACGATCACACCTTCACGGCGACCACGACGGTCCAGGCCGGAAACGCGCGCCAGCGCACGGTCGCCATCGAACACCAGGCGCATTTGCGCCGGGCTCATGAACAGGTCGTCGCTGCCGTCGTCCGGGATCAGGAAGCCGAAACCATCACGGTGGCCGGCAATGCGGCCGAGGATCAGGTCGAGCTTATCCACCGGCGCGTAGGTACCACGGCGGGTGTAGATCAGTTGAGCGTCGCGCTCCATGGCACGCAAACGGCGGCGCAGGGCTTCGAGCTGGTCTTCGGTGGTCAGACCGAATTCTTCAACCAGCTGCTCGCGGCTAGCAGGCGAACCACGATCGGCGAGATGCGCCAGGATCAGTTCGCGGCTAGGAATAGGGTTTTCATATTTTTCCGCTTCACGAGCGGCCTCGGGATCGAGGGACTGCCAATCGGCCATTAGAGAGTTTTCACCTTGTCTATATGCGGGTTAGTTTGGCATACGCGTATTGAAACGGGAAATTTCAGACGTCAACAAGCCTTTAAAACCCCTTTGTAGCCCCTGGCGCACACCTTGCACGACCATTGGCGAAATTTTCCAGGCTTTTTTCATAGCAGGGCTTTACAGCTTAAAATCCGCTCCGTATAGTGCGCGCCATCGACGACGGCAACGTTGTTGATGCTGCCCAGGTGGTGAAATTGGTAGACACGCCAGCTTCAGGTGCTGGTGATCGCAAGGTCGTGGAAGTTCGAGTCTTCTCCTGGGCACCAATTTCAAACTCAAGGTTACGCCTTGAGTCTCCAAAAACCCGCGAAAGCGGGTTTTTGCGTTTCAGCCCTTTGATTTTTAACGAGAATATAGATTTATATTTTTGATATCAGGGGTTTACAGATCAAAAAGCCCTCCGTATAGTTCGCTCCATCAACGGCGCAAGCGTTGTTGATAATGCCCAGGTGGTGAAATTGGTAGACACGCCAGCTTCAGGTGCTGGTGATCGCAAGGTCGTGGAAGTTCGAGTCTTCTCCTGGGCACCAAATTCAGATCAAACCCGCGAAAGCGGGTTTTTTCGTTTCCGGGGTTTGAAAACTTCCCCAGTGATTTGCCCCTCATCCGCACTTGAGAAGTTTTATCGTTTATCCTGCTCATACAAATCGGCAATGATTTGTTGCACTTATACGAGGAAAGCTTCGGATGACCATACGCAATACCCGTCTCAAGACATCCCTTCTGCGTGGCCTGACCCTCACCCTGCTTGGCCTGACCCTGCTCTCGCCAGCTGCCTACTCCGCCGACAAAGTGTCACTGACCTTGTACAACGGCCAACACAAAGAAGTCGGCGATCAACTCGCCAAGGCCTTCGAAGCCAAGACCGGCATTCACGTCAATGTGCGCAAAGGCAGCAGCAACCAGTTGGCCAGCCAGATCGTCGAAGAAGGCAACCGCTCCCCCGCTGACGTGATCTACACCGAAGAGTCGCCGCCGCTGAACAAACTCGGCGAGCAAGGCCTGCTGGCGAAGATCGACGCCAGCACCCTCGACGTATTACCCAAAGACTATGTCGGCAAAAACGCTGACTGGATGGGCGTGACCGCACGCACCCGCGTCGTCGCGTTCAACCCGAAACTGATTGCTGAAAAAGACCTGCCTAAATCGGTACTGGATTTCGCCGGCCCCGAGTGGCAAGGCAAAGTCGGCTTTGTACCTACCAGCGGCGCGTTCCAGGAACAGGCCGTGGCGATTATCAAACTGCACGGTCGCGAAGCCGCTGAAGAATGGCTGACCGGCCTGCGCGCCTTCGGGAAGGTGTACAGCAACAACATGGTCGCCCTTAAAGCCGTGGAAAATGGCGAAGTGGCCACCGTACTGGTGAACAACTACTACTGGTTTGCCCTCAAGAAAGAAAAAACCAACCTGGATTCACAACTGCATTACTTCACCGATGGTGACGCCGGCGGCCTGATTACCGTGTCTTCCGCTGCCGCACTGAAATCCAGCAAACACCCCAAAGAAGCCCAGCAACTACTGGCGTTCATGACCAGCGAAGAAGGCCAGCGCGTCATCACCAATACCTCGGCGGAATACCCGCTGCGCAAGGGCATGGAATCCAACCGTGGCCTCAAGCCTTTCAGCGAGCTGCAACCGCCGAAAGTCACCCCGGCCGACCTGGGTAACGCTGAAGAAGCCCTGGAACTGGAACGTGAGGTTGGCTTGAACTGATGAACCCATCGCTAACCGCCCCCGCCTTGCGCGGGGGTTTGCGCCCGCGCCGCAAGCGCCCCTCGATCTGGCTGTTGCTCCCAGTGCTGTTTCTGGTGGGCCTGAGCCTGTTGCCGCTGCTGTATGTCGGCACCAAGGCCTGGCAGGCCGGCTGGGCAGAGGCGGTGCATCTGCTGTGGCGGCCCTATGTCTTCGGCCTGCTGCGCAACACCCTGGCGCTGATGATTGGCGTGACGCTGGCCTGCGGCGTAATCGGCCTGTCCCTGGCTTGGCTGCTGGAACGCAGCAACCTGCCGGGCCGGCGCATCTGGGGCGTGATCCTGTGCCTGCCGTTTGCGGTGCCGGCGTTTGTCAGCAGCTTTACCTGGGTGTCGCTGAGCGCAAACTTCGAAGGGCTGGGCGGGGCGATCCTGGTAATGACCCTGTCCAAATACCCGCTGGTGTTTCTGCCGGTGGCGGCGACCCTGCGCAATCTTGACCCATCCCTGGAAGAGTCGGCCCGTACCCTGGGACTGAATCGTTGGGGGGTGTTTTTCCGTATTACCCTGCCTTTGCTGTGGCCCTCACTCCTTGCGGGTGCGCTGCTGATCGCCCTGCATATGCTGGTGGAGTTCGGCGCGCTGTCGATCATCGGCCTGCAGACGTTCACCACGGCCATCTATCAACAATTCGAACTGGAATTCAGCAATGCCAATGCCGCGATGCTCTCGGCGGTGTTGCTGGTGATGTGCCTGACGCTGCTGTGGCTGGAGCTGCGCGTACGCGGCAAGGGCCGGCATGTGCGCATCGGCCAGGGCGCGGCGCGCCATGCTGAACAGGTTCAATTGGGTAACTGGGCGCCGCTCGGTCAACTCTATTGCCTGGCACTGGCGATCATTGGCAGCGGCATTCCTTTGGGGATGCTCGGCTACTGGTTGGCGGTAGGTTCGTCAGCGGCGTTTCCCGTGGCGGAAATCGGCGAGGCGCTGCTGTCCTCCCTGACACTGTCACTGGGGGGCGCTGCGCTTTGCCTGATGCTGGCGGTGCCGGTGGGCCTGCTGGTGGTGCGCTACAAAGGCCCGCTGGCGATCTGGGCCGAACGCCTGCCTTATTTGCTGCATGCCCTGCCCGGCCTGGTGATCGCGCTGACACTGGTGTATTTCGCACTGCATTATGTGCCGGCGCTGTACCAGACGTCGGCGTTGTTGCTGATCGCTTACGCGCTGTTGTTCCTGCCGCTGGCACAGGCGCCGATTCGCACCGCCTTGAACAAGGCTGCGCCGCAGCTGGAAGAGGCTGCGCGAACACTGGGCGCGTCGTCGTTCAGCGCGTTTTGCCGGGTGACCTTGCCGATCATTTTCCCGGCGTTGGGTGCCGCGTTTGCGCTGGTGTTTCTGGATGCGATGAAGGAATTGACGGCGACCTTACTGCTCAGCCCGACCGGGCTGAACACCCTGGCCACCGCCGTGTGGGCGCATACCTCGAATGTGGAGTTCGCGGCAGCCGCGCCCTATGCGGCGCTGTTGATTCTGGTGTCGGGGTTGCCGGTGTATCTGCTGACGACGCGGATGTATCTGAGCCGCTGAAATAGCTTTCGCGAGCAAGCCCGCTCCCACATTGGAATGCGTTTCAAATGTGGAAGCGGGCTTGCTCGCGAAAGGGCCCTCCCAGGCGACATCAAGCCCTGAACTGCCCCAGGCTCGCCTTCAACTGCGCCGCCAACCCATCCAACACCTTGCCGCTGGCCGTGGTCTCCACCACCGCCTGCGCAGCGCGCTCGGCCTGGGCGTGAATCACTTCGACCCGCCCCCGCACCGCATGCGCGCCCTGGGCCTGATGCTCAGCCGCACGCGTCGCCAAGCCAATGGCCGCATGCACCTGTTCCACCGAAGCCTGCACCGTCTGCTGCAGGCGCACGCTGTCGCGCAGCACCAGCAAGCCTTCGCTCGCCTGACGCCCCGCCTTGCCGATGGTTTCCACCGCCTCACGTGCGCCCTGCTGCAACGCCACGATATGCGCCTGGATATCACCCGTGGAGCTCTGGGTTTTGCTGGCCAGGGCACGCACCTCGTCAGCCACGACCGCGAAGCCACGCCCGGTCTCACCGGCACGCGCAGCTTCGATCGCGGCGTTAAGCGCCAGCAAGTTGGTTTGCTCGGCAATGCCGTGAATCACCGTCAGCACCACTTCAATTTGTTCGCTTTGCTGCGCCAGGCGCTCAATAACCTGAGACCCCGCCTGCACCTGCCCCGCCAACGCTTCGATCAAGCTGCCGACTTCCGCCGAAGTGCGCGAGTTTTCGTCCGTTGCCTGGCGGATTTCCACCACTTGCTGCAACGCCGCTTGCATCGCATGGCTTTCGGCCTGGGCCTCGTCTGCCATTTGCGACAGCGCACGCAAGCTCTCAGCCACTTCATCGCGCTGCAAACCGGCCGCTTTGTCGGCACCGGCATTGCGCAAGGTCATGGCGCCGATTTCCACGCCAGTACGCTGGGCCACATCCCCGGCCTCACGTACGATCGGCTGCAATTTATCCACAAAGCGATTGACCGCCGAGGCCATGTCGCCGATTTCATCCTTGCTGTTGATCTGCACGCGCTTGGTGAGGTCGCCCTCGCCCGCCGCCAAGTCATCCATGGCCGCAATCAGCAGCTTCAGGCGATTGACCACACGGCGCCCCAACACGATAGCGATCAGCAGCAATACGCCGAACCCCACCAGTGCGAGCCCCATGCCGATACGCCAGCGCAGGGTGCCGGCGGCCTCCTGTACAGCGCTGGTGGTGTTGGCAGTCATCTGAGTCGCGGTAGCTTGCGCCGATTGCAGGCGTGCGCCCATGGCTGAAGCACTGTCGGCCGCAGCCCCTTTGAGACTGTCACCCACCAACTGATCGCCGCTGGCGATCAGCGCGGCAAAGCGTTTATCGAGCGCCTGCAGATCGGCCTCTACGGACGCCGTCGAAACCCCCATGCGCACTTTGCCGATCTCAACGCCGTTGGGGCTGATGGAGGCCTCTACGTAGTAAACGGCAGGATCAGCCTTGGCGGCGTCCAGCACCTTATCCAGGGCGCGGTCGCCCTGCCCTTTCGCCAGCAGTTCCTGGTTGATCGGGTTGTCACGGTTGAGATAACGGGTCAGATGCTCACCGGCCGCGTCGTCGTAGACCACGAACAGTACGTTGGGATTGCGCTGGGCACGCCGGGCAAACTCCGACAAGGTCGGCACGTCGCTGTCCCACATGGCGCGCGGCGCCACCGAGGCCAGCAGTTGCGCCATATCATTGGCGGAGTCTTGCAGGTCTTTTTCCAGGGTCGCACGTAATTGCTTCTGCTCTTCCTGCAGTCGCGTGGAAAGCCCTGCGGTCAGACGCTGGCGGGTACTGGAAGACAGGCTGTCCAGACTCGAGGTGACTTCCTTGCCGGCTTGCGCCAGTTCACCGGAAAGTTTCTGGCTGTCGACACCCAAGCGATTGCCCAAATCAGCTTCCAATGCAGTGACCGTGCTCCTCGTCAGAGCGACAGCCACCAGCACTTGCACCAAAAGAGCGATACCGAGGGTAACGAACACCGGCCGCAACAGCCGGCTTTGTAACAATGAGAGAACGGCAGACACTGGAAATCCCTCCACCACGGGTGCCATTAATTTGATAGCACCGCGAAAGAGAGAACCATAGCAAGGGTCGTGCCGTTTGCCTGGCGCCAATAAAAAAGGGCTCCCGAAGGAGCCCTTTACTTTTTACATCAACAGCTTATTAAGCGAACGGGTGACGCAGAACGATGGTCTCGTTGCGGTCCGGGCCCGTCGAAATAATGTCAATCGGCGCGCCGATCAGTTCTTCAACGCGTTTGATGTAAGCACGCGCGTTGGCTGGCAGTTCTTCCAGGGTTTTGGCGCCCACGGTCGATTCGGTCCAACCCGGCACTTCTTCGTACACAGGCTGCAGGCCTACGTAGCTGTCAGCGTCGGTCGGAGCAACGTCCTTGCCTTCTGCGTCTTTGTAGCCGACGCAGATGTTGATGGCTTCCAGACCGTCGAGCACGTCCAGCTTGGTCAGGCAGATGCCCGAAATGCTGTTCACATCGATTGCGCGACGCAGGATAACGGCGTCAAACCAACCACAACGACGGGCACGGCCAGTGGTCGCGCCAAACTCGTGACCTTGCTTGGCCAGGTGCGCACCGACTTCGTCGAACAGCTCGGTCGGGAACGGACCCGAACCTACGCGAGTGGTGTAAGCCTTGGTGATGCCCAGGATGTAGTCCAGGAACATAGGACCAACGCCCGAACCAGTAGCAACGCCACCGGCGGTGGTGTTGGAGCTGGTCACGTACGGGTAGGTGCCGTGGTCGATGTCGAGCAACGAACCTTGGGCGCCTTCGAACATGATGTCTTTGCCGGCGCG
Organism: Pseudomonas fluorescens; assembly: GCF_900215245.1. Classification (GTDB taxonomy): domain Bacteria; phylum Pseudomonadota; class Gammaproteobacteria; order Pseudomonadales; family Pseudomonadaceae; genus Aquipseudomonas; species Aquipseudomonas fluorescens. Next base: position 2,820,622 of record NZ_LT907842.1, on the reverse strand, counting down.
ACGCAGGTCGTGCAGCTCGGCAGTCACGTCCAGCATCAGCGGCTTGAGCAGCTCGGCGTATTCCTTGCACTCGGCCAGGGTGGTTTCGAAGTCGATGGCCGGCTCTTTGTAGTAACCAACCAACATGAAGTTGTGGTATTCCACCAGTTCACGCAGCTTGTCTGCAAAACGCGGCATGTTCAGCAGGTCGCCCACACGCAGGCCACGACGCGCCACTTTGTCTTCGTACGCAGGGCCGATGCCGCGACCGGTGGTGCCGATCTTCAGCTCGCCACGGGCCTTTTCACGGGCCTGGTCCAGCGCTACGTGGAAGGACAGGATCAGCGGGCAGGACGGGCTGATACGCAGGCGCTCACGCACCGGTACGCCTTTCTCTTCCAGCTTGGTGATTTCACGCAGCAGGGCGTCAGGTGCAACCACCACGCCGTTACCGATCAGGCACTGCACGCCTTCGCGCAGGACGCCCGACGGAATCAGGTGCAAGACGGTTTTTTCGCCATCGATGACCAGGGTGTGGCCAGCATTGTGGCCACCTTGGTAGCGCACTACGGCGGCAGCATGTTCGGTCAGCAGATCAACGATCTTGCCTTTGCCCTCATCACCCCATTGGGTGCCCAGGACTACGACATTCTTACCCATAACACTTGTCCTCATTCGCGCAAACTTGGTGCCGGCGATGGCCGGCAGGAAAACTCAAGAAGCCAGTGGCGATACTTGCCAAAGCCCGTTCTGCAGAATCAATTGCCGGTCGCAGTCCGCTTCACGGGCGGCGGCCAATGGCTGCCCAGGCAAAGCCTGGACAACACGCTGACCCTCACTGCGCAACTGGCAAACCTGCTGCCAGAGTGCTGCGTCCGTACTGTCGGGCATCCAGATGCCACCAGACGGCAGCTCGACCTCAGCACGCCCCAGGGTCACCAGGGTTTTCAAATCGGTGGAAAAGCCAGTCGCCGGACGTGCACGACCGAAGTCGGCGCCGATATCGTCATAACGACCGCCTTGGGCGATGGCCTGGCCAACACCCGGCACAAACACTGCGAACACCACACCGGTGTGGTAGTGGTAGCCGCGCAACTCACCCAGGTCAAAATACAGCGGCAACTGCGGGAACCGCGCCGACAAGCGCTCGGCAATCGCCAGCACGTCATCCAGCGCCGCCAGCACTGGCGCCGGCGCATTGGCCAGGCGCTCACGTGCAGCCACCAGCACTTCACGGCCACCACACAGATCAACCAGCGCGCGCAGCATGCCGGCGAGGTCAGCAGGCACACCCTCGGTGAGGGCAACCACTTCATCGATAGCCTTGCGTTGCAGGGCATCGAACAACTGCTGCTCAACTTCACCTGACAAGCCGGCCGCACGGGCCAGGCCACGGTAGATACCGACGTGACCCAGGTCCATGTGCACATCCGGCACATCCGCCAGTTGCAGCATGGCCAACATCAAGCTGATCACTTCAACGTCGCTGCTCGGGCTGGCATCACCGTACAACTCGGCGCCCAGCTGAATCGGGCTACGGGAAGACGACAAGGCTCGCGGCTGCGCGTGCAGCACGCTGCCGGCGTAGCACAGACGGCTTGGGCCTTCGCGGCGCAGGGTATGTGCATCAATACGCGCCACTTGCGGCGTGATGTCAGCCCGGAAGCCCATTTGCCGACCCGATTGCGGGTCAATGACCTTAAAGGTGCGCAGATCCAGGTCCTGGCCCGCGCCGGTCAGCAGGGATTCCAGGTACTCAATATGGGGAGTCACGACAAACTCGTAACCCCAGCTCTGGAACAGATCCAACACCTGGCGACGCGCTACTTCAATGCGCGCAGCTTCTGGTGGCAGTACTTCTTCGATGCCATCTGGCAGCAGCCAGCGGTCTACCGTTGCCATTACGCCATTCCCCTATGATCCGGGCGGCCAGCCCTCGGCCGAGCCTTGAGTGAAGCAGAAAATACCCGGCGCCTGCATAAACAACGCGCAAGAACGACGTGACGAACGGCCTGCAAACGGCCTCGTCGGGCACTTTCCTCGAAAAACCTGTGGCGTCTGCGCAACCAGCAACAATCAAACATGCAGACGCAAAAAAGCCGGGAATTTCCCGGCTGCCGCATCATACACCCGTTTTCTGAAAGGATCACCCCGCCAGGCGTTTTAGCCGCCCGACGGAGTGCTTCCTACAGAGTCACAGGCTGATTACTTGGACTTTTCCAGGTAGCGGAAGAAGTCGCTGCTTGGGTCCAGCACCATGACGTCGGTTTTGTTCGCGAAGCTTTCACGGTAGGCGCGCAGGCTGCGATAGAACGCATAAAACTCCTGATCCTGGCCGTACGCCTTGGCGTAGATCGCCGCGGCTTGAGCGTCACCATCACCACGGGCCTCTTCAGACTCGCGATAGGCTTCCGCCAGCAGTACACGACGCTGACGGTCGGCATCCGCACGGATACCTTCAGCCAACTCGTTACCCTTGGCGCGATGCTCACGGGCTTCACGCTCACGCTCGGTGCTCATACGCTCGAACACGCTGCGGTTCACTTCCTTCGGCAGGTCGATCGCCTTGACGCGAACATCGACCACTTCGATGCCCAGCTCTTTCTCAGCCATAGCGTTCAACGAGCGTGTGATGTCAGCCATCAGCGCATCACGTTCACCGGATACCACCTCGTGCAGGGTGCGTTTACCAAACTGGTCACGCAGGCCCGATTCCAGACGGCGCGACAAGCGCTCGTCGGCGATCTGCTTGAGGCCGGAAGTCGCCGTGTAGAAACGCTCGGCATCCTTGACGCGCCACTTGGCGTAGGCGTCAACCATCACGGCTTTCTTTTCCAGGGTCAGGAAGCGCTGTGTCGGTGCATCCAGGGTCATCAGGCGGCCATCAAACTTGCGCACCTGGTTCACGTAGGGGACTTTCACATGCAGGCCCGGCTGGACATCCGCCTGGACCACACGACCGAATTGCAGCAACACCGCGCGCTCGGTCTGAGACACGATGTAGAAGCAGTTCCAGGCAGCGATGACCACGACGACGCCCACAATCAGGGCGGTCAGCGATTTATTGCTCATCAACGACTCTCCCTGGTACGTGTTTGCTGTTGCAGCAAGTCAGCGGCCGCACGGGCGCTCGCTTCGTTGGCAGCAGCGTTCGAACCGGTGGACGGCGCGCTGGTGCTGCTACGACCACCTTCGATCATCTTGTCCAGCGGCAGGTACAGCAGGTTGTTCTGCCCACCTTTGCTGCCGGTCACGAGAACCTTGCTGGTGTTGCTGAAAACTTCCTGCATGGTGTCCAGGTACAGACGCTCACGCGTGACTTCCGGCGCCTTGCGGTACTCGGCGACCAGCTTGGTAAAGCGATCCGCCTCACCCTTGGCACGCGAAACCACTTCATCGCGGTAACCGTTTGCATCCTCAAGGATACGCTGGGCCTGACCACGCGCTTCCGGCACGACGCCGTTGGCATAGGTTTCAGCCTGGTTACGCGAACGCTGCTCGTCTTCACGGGCGCGGATCACGTCGTCAAAGGCTTCCTGTACTTCGCGCGGTGCAGCTGCGCTTTGTACGTTCACCTGGGTGACCGTGATACCGGTGCGATAGGTATCGAGGAAGCGTTGCAGACGCTCCTTGATTTCGCTGGCCATCAACTCACGACCTTCGGTCAGCACCTGGTCCATGGCGGTGGAACCCACCACGTGGCGCAGGGCGCTTTCGGTTGCGTGTTGCAGGCTGATTTCAGGCTGATCAACGTTCAGCACGAAGTCCTGCAGGTTGCTGATCTTGTACTGCACGGTCAGCGGCACTTCGACGATGTTCTCGTCTTCGGTCAGCATCTGGCCCTGCTTGGTGTAGGCACGCTCACGCGTGACGTTCTCCATGTACTTCTTGTCGATCGGCGGGAAATAGATGTTCAGGCCTGGCCCGACCGTCTCGTAGTACTTGCCGAAGCGCAGCACCACGGCTTGCTCCTGCTCGTCCACCACGTACACGGCGCTGTACAGCCAGACGGCAGCCAGCACGACAAGACCCAGGCCCAGCAGGCCATAGCCGCCGCCCTTGCTTGTACGACCGCCTTCGTCACCACCGCGTTTTTTTCCACCACCGAACAACCCATTCAGGCTTTCCTGCAGCTTTCGGAAGGCCTCGTCGAGATCTGGTGGCCCCTTGCGGTCGCCATTATTGCGGCGCTTACCACCCCAAGGATCCTGATTATTCGAGTTGCCACCCGGCTCATTCCAAGCCATAGCGCTCTCCATCTGATAAAGCAAAGACGCACCCACGGCGCGCCGACCAATGCTACAGAATGCCTGCTACTGCGGCACAACCGCTTTAGGAGGCTTTTATTGCAAAGTGTGTTGTTCGATGAACTCGGCCGGTACCACACCTTCACGACTGACCAGCCGATTCAGCTCCGAACGCGGCAATCGAACGGCCAGCAAGCTGACACCTTCTTCGTCGTATTCTTCTTTCTGTACCGCGCCCAACTCAAAAAACTGTGCACGCAGTCGAGCAAAACGCTGAGGCAAGCGCAAGGTGCCGACAAACAAATCGCTGCCCAGCAACTCGGCAATGGCCTGTTCGAGCAACTCCAGGCCACTGCCATCGCGCGCCGACAACCATACCCGCTGGGGCTTGCCGTTCTCATCGCGCTGGATTTGTGGCTCAACGCCTTCAAGCAAATCGAGTTTGTTATAGACCTCGAGGATCGGCAAGTCCTGTGCACCAATCTCGCCCAGCACCACCATCACCTGCTCAATCTGCAACATGCGATCCGGTTCGGCCGCATCGATCACGTGCAGCAGCAAATCGGAGTTGCTCGACTCTTCGAGCGTAGACCGAAACGCCTCAACCAGCTTGTGGGGCAAGTGACGAATGAAACCCACGGTGTCGGCCAGGACAATCGGCCCCAGGTCGTCCAGTTCCAGACGGCGCAAGGTCGGATCAAGCGTGGCGAAGAGTTGGTCGGTCGCGTACACGTCCGATTTCGTCACGTTATTGAACAGTGTGGATTTGCCGGCGTTGGTATAGCCCACCAGGGAAACGGTAGGGATATCCGCACGCATCCGGCCGCGTCGCGACTGCTCGCGCTGGCTACGGACCTTTTCCAGGCGCCCCTTGATCTGGCGCAGGCGCACCCGCAGCAGACGGCGGTCGGTTTCCAACTGGGTTTCACCCGGGCCACGCATGCCGATACCGCCACCTTGACGCTCAAGGTGAGTCCAGCCACGAACCAGGCGGGTGCTCATGTGGTCAAGCTGGGCCAGTTCTACCTGGAGCTTGCCTTCATGGGTACGGGCGCGCTGGGCGAAAATATCGAGAATCAGACCGGTGCGGTCGATCACGCGACACTCGAAAACACGTTCGAGGTTACGTTCCTGACTGGGCGTGAGGGTGTGATTGAAGATCACCAGATCGGCTTCTTCAGCATGGACCAGATCGCGTAGTTCCTCGACCTTGCCGCTGCCGATCAGGTATTTGGCGGTTGGCCGATGACGCGGTACGTTAAAAAACGCAACGGTCTCGGCGCCGGCCGAATTTGCCAACTCCTGAAACTCCTGCGGATCTTCGCGCGCCTCAGGGTCCTGTCCATCCAAGTGAACGAGGATTACTCGCTCACCACCACCGTGGCGCTCAAAGAACAAAGGAGACTCCTATCAGGCGTTACCTGGCTCAGCGTCACCCTGTTCGTCACCCGCTGCGCTAGGCAGACGGATAGGACGGACTGGAACGACTGTCGAGATAGCGTGCTTGTAAACCATCTGGCTGACGGTGTTTTTCAGCAGGATCACGAACTGGTCGAACGACTCGATCGTGCCTTGCAACTTGATACCGTTGACCAGATAGATGGAAACCCCAACTTTCTCTTTACGTAAAGTATTCAAGTAAGGGTCTTGTAGCGAATGCCCTTTTGACATGTGCCGCACTCCTTTAAGGATCAATAATAAAATTCGGAAAATAGATAGCTTATGGCCGTCACACCCCCAAGGATAGACGGCAATTGCAAGGACTCAGCTCAATATGGAGACCGTTCCCAAGTATTTCAAGGCGCGTGACAGATTGTCGCTGTCCAGGCTGTCCAACCAGTGCAAATCGCTCCAGCTGCGCAGCCAGGTGAACTGGCGCTTCGCCAATTGGCGCGTGGCAATGATGCCGCGCTCCTGCATTTCGGCTGACGTCAGCTTGCCGTCCAGATGATCCCAGACTTGGCGATAGCCAACAGCACGTATCGAAGGCAACCCAGCATGCAGATCGCCTCTTGAACGCAGTGCTACGACCTCGTCCACAAACCCCTGTTCCAACATAATTGTGAATCTTTGTGCAATTCGTTCATGCAGCACCTGGCGATTTGCCGGAGCAATGGCCAGATTCGCCACAGTATAGGGCAATTGTGACTGTCCAGATGCGCCTGCTTCAGCACTTTGCGCAGTTTGTTTCAGCCTATGTTCAGTCATGGTCTGGCCGCTCACACGCCAGACTTCCAGGGCCCGGGTGAGGCGCTGGGGGTCGTTGGGATGAATGCGCGCGGCGGACACCGGATCAACCGCTGCCAATTGGTCGTGCAGGGCCTGCCAGCCAAGGCGTGCAGCGGCTTCCTCGAGCTCGGCACGCACCTGTGCGTCGGCGGGCGGCATATCCGCCAGGCCTTCCTGCAAAGCCTTGTAATAGAGCATCGTACCGCCCACCAGCAGCGGAATATTGCCCCGCGCAGTGATTTCAGCCATGGCGGCCAGGGCATCGGTACGGAAATCCGCTGCGGAATAGCTCTCGGACGGGTCGATGATATCGATCAGCCTGTGCGGATGCTCGGCCAACAGCGCTTTGGACGGTTTGGCAGTGCCAATGTCCATGTCCCGGTAAACCAGTGCAGAGTCGACACTGATCAGCTCGCACGGCAGCACCTTGGTCAGCTCGATAGCCAGGTCGGTCTTGCCGGCAGCCGTAGGGCCCATCAGGAAGATGGCAGGGGGCAAGGCGCTCATCAACGGCCGCGCAAGAACAGTTTGTCCAGATCGTCCAGGCCCATCTGGGTCCAGGTCGGTCGGCCATGGTTGCATTGGCCGCTGCGCTCGGTGTTTTCCATGTCGCGCAGCAGACCGTTCATTTCCGGCAGGGCCAGGCGGCGGTTGGCGCGGATCGCACCATGACAGGCCATGGTACCGAGCAGTTCGTTGATATGTGCCTGGATGCGGTCGCTGGTGCCATATTCCATCAGGTCAGCCAGCACATCGGCGACCAAACGGTTGGCCTCAGCCTGCTTGAGCAGCGCGGGAATCTGGCGGATCGCCAACGTTTCCGGGCCGAGGCGCTGCAATTCGAAGCCCAGTTTCTGAAACACGCTGTGGTGCTCTTCGGCGCAGTCGGCCTCGCGCTGGCTGACTGCCAGGGATTCTGGCACCAACAAGGGCTGGCCGCTGAGGCCTTCACTGGCCATGGCGATCTTCAGGCGCTCGTACATGATTCGCTCATGGGCGGCGTGCATGTCCACCAGCACCAGGCCGTGGGCGTTTTCCGCCAAGATGTAGATGCCCTTGAGCTGGGCCAGCGCATAGCCCAGCGGCGGAATATCACCACCGCCCTCCGGCAACGCGACAGCGCCCGGCTCAGCGCCCGGCAGCGGCGCAAAGAACTCGCGATAGGCCGCCTGGGCCTCGGCTACCGGCACCGTCGACTGCGGACGCGGCGTGTATTGATACTGATAACCGGCGCCCGACCCGGCGCCCGGCGCTGTAAAAGCTGGCGCCGGCGGCGTCGATTGCAGCAAGTTGGCCGCCAGGCTCATTTCACCCTGAGGCCCGAATTCACCGGCTTCCGGCCCGCTAGGTCGCACCACCGCCGTCACAATCGGCGCCGACAGCTGGTCATCCGGGCGCACATCGCCCAGGGCGCGGTGCAAGGTGCCGTACAGGAAGTCATGCACCATGCGCCCGTCGCGGAAGCGCACTTCGTGTTTGGTCGGGTGCACGTTGACGTCGACCACCGAGGGGTCGACCTCAAAGAACAGTACAAACGTCGGATGGCGACCATTGAACAACACGTCGCGATACGCCTGGCGCACCGCGTGGGCCACCAGCTTGTCGCGTACCGCACGGCCATTCACAAAGAAATACTGCAAGTCCGCCTGGCTACGGGAGAAGGTCGGCAAGCCAACCCAACCCCACAGCCGCAAGCCGTTGCGTTCGATTTCAATCGGCAGCGCCTGTTCCAGGAAACCCGCGCCGCACACCGCAGCCACTCGCCGAGCGCGCGCGGCGTCGTCATTGGCTTCGTGCAGACTGAGGATGGTCTTGCCGTTGTGGCGCAAATGGAACGCAACGTCGAAGCGCGCCAGTGCCAGACGCTTGATGACTTCTTGCAGGTGATCGAATTCGGTTTTTTCAGCCTTGAGGAATTTGCGTCGCGCCGGGGTGTTGAAGAACAGGTCGCGCACCTCCACCGACGTCCCCACCGGGTGCGCCGCCGGCTGGACCCGAGGCGCCATGTCGCGGCCTTCGGTTTCCACCTGCCACGCCTGCTCGGCGTTGCGCGTACGGGAAGTCAGGGTCAGGCGCGCCACGGAGCTGATGGACGCCAATGCCTCACCGCGAAAGCCCAGGCTCATCACTCGCTCAAGGTCTTCTAGGTCGCGAATCTTGCTGGTGGCGTGACGGGCCAAGGCCAGCGGCAGGTCATCCGAAGAGATGCCACTGCCGTCGTCGCGCACCCGCAGCAGCTTGACGCCGCCCTGCTCCACGTCGACATCAATGCGCCGGGCACCCGAGTCGATACTGTTTTCCAGCAACTCCTTGATCACCGACGCCGGGCGCTCAACCACCTCGCCCGCGGCAATCTGGTTGGCAAGGCGCGGGCTGAGCAGCTCAATACGTGAACCGCTGGTCAACACTGATTCGCTCATTACTGCGCCGCCAATTCAGTGCCAGGAATGGTCAATACCTGGCCGACTTTCAGCTCATCGGTTTTCAGGTTATTGGCGCTGCGCAAGGTCGCGGCCGAAACCTGGAAACGCACGGCGAGCATGGCCAGCGTGTCACCCGGCTGCACGCGATGGTCTCGCGGGCCCTGGGCGATTTTCCCGGAGTCACGCAGCCAGGCGATGTAGCTGCCAGGTGGCGGGTTCTGCTGGAAGAACTGACGAATACCCGCGCTGATCGAGCGAGCCAGGGCCTGTTGGTGGCCCGAACTGGCCAACTTGGAGGCTTCGTTGGCGTTGGAGATAAACCCGGTTTCCACCAGGATCGATGGAATGTCCGGCGACTTCAACACCATGAACCCGGCCTGCTCCACGCGCTGTTTGTGCAGCGAGGTCACGCGACCAATATTGCTCAGCACCTTTTGGCCGACGTTCAAGCTGGACGTCAGCGAAGCGGTCATCGACAGGTCGAGCAGCACGCCGGCGAGCATTTTATCCTTGTCATCGAGGGACACGTTACCGGCACCGCCGATCAAGTCGGAACGGTTTTCACTGTCGGCCAGCCACCGTGCGGTTTCGGACGTAGCGCCGCGGTCCGACAGGGCAAACACCGAGGCGCCAAAGGCGGCGGCCGAAGGTGCGGCGTCGGCATGGATCGACACAAACAGGTCTGCGCCCTTCTTGCGGGCGATTTCAGTACGGCCGCGCAACGGAATGAAGTAGTCGCCGGTACGGGTCAACTCGGCGCGATAGCCTTTCATGCCATTGACCTGACGCTGCAATTCACGAGCGATGGCCAGTACCACGTCTTTTTCGTGCTGCCCGCGCGAGCCGGAAGCACCCGGGTCTTCACCGCCGTGGCCGGCGTCGATCACCACGATAATGTCGCGCTTGCCCGCAGGCGCAGGCGGCGGCGGTGGCAGCTTGACCTGTGGTTGCGACGGGTTGACGGGCACTGCCGGCACGGTCGCAACACTTGGCGTTGGTGCCGGCGGCGGCGCGGCATCGGCGGCGTTGTCGAACAGGTCGACCACCAGCCGGTTACCGTATTGGGCGTTTGGCGCCAGCACAAAACTTTTCGGGGTCACGGCCTTTTTCAGGTCGATGACCACCCGCAGATCGGTCGGCGTACGCTGAGCCGAGCGCATCGACGTAATCGGCGTGTTGGCAGTGGAGACTTTCAGCGGCGCGGCCAGGGTCGCACCATTGATGTCGATCACCAGGCGATCGGGCGCCGTCAGGGTAAAGACGCTGTGCTGGACCGGGCCAGACAGGTCAAACACCAGTCGCGTGTTATCCGGCGCTCGCCACAGGCGCACACTTTTCACCTGTGAAGCAGCCAGAGCATTGAAAGTCATTGCCGCAAGCAACACCCCTACGACAGCAACCATCGCGCGAAAGCGCATACCAAACCCCACCAATTTTATTTGAATTCCAATGCCAGAGCAGCGCACCACGACTCACCGCGCGCACTCTGGGGCAACAACTTCAGCTGACGTCCGTGGTCATGCGGCGTAATGGTAATGGTCAGGTCCGGCTTTGGCAAAAAGCCTGTGCCTTTATCTGGCCACTCGATCAGGCACAACGCATCTTCGTCAAAATAATCACGGATGCCCATGTACTCCAGTTCTTCAGGATCTACCAGGCGATAGAGGTCGAAGTGGAAGGCGCGAACATCACCGATCTCATAGGGTTCGACCAAAGTGAACGTAGGGCTTTTTACTGCCCCGGCGTGTCCCAACCCACGAATAATCCCACGAGACAGTGTGGTTTTTCCGGCCCCCAAGTCGCCCTCCAGGAAGATCAACCCGGCACCGGCCGTCACGTGGGCAATGCGATTCCCGAACGCGACCATGGCATCTTCATCTGCCAGGAAAAGGGTTACTTCAGACACGGCGACTGCTCCTCCAGCAATTGACGAATGGCAGGTATCAGGTCACTGGCAGCCAAGCCGCGACCATAGGTGCCCTGGCGATCCCCCGCTGTGGCGTGCAACCACACGGCCAGGCAGCTGGCTTCATAAGCCGGCATGCCCTGGGCAAGTAAGGCGCCCACCACACCACTCAGGACGTCACCCAAACCGGCGGTGGCCATCGCCGGGTGGCCTTGATCACAGCGTGAAACGCGGCCGTCCGGGCTAGCAATCAAACTGCCAGCACCCTTGAGAATAGTCACTGCATTGAATTTCTGGCTCAACGCGCGCGCCACCTTAAGGCGATCAGCCTGAACCTCGACTGTCGTGATGCCCATCAACCGAGCCGCCTCGCCAGGGTGTGGGGTAATCACGCTGTTGGCTGGAAGGCTTACGCCGCCCGTGGCCAACTGATTCAACGCATCGGCATCCCAGACTTGCGGCTGCTGGGCATTAGCAGCGACGGACAACAGGCTTTTACCCCAGGACGCCGCGCCCAGACCGGGGCCGATGACAATGACTGAGATTTTTTCCAGCAACCCCATCAACTGGTTGGCCGAACTCACGCCGACGGTCATGACTTCCGGCAAGCGCGCCAGTGCCGCCGGCACGTGTTCAGGCCGGGTCGCCAGGGACACCATGCCCGCGCCACTGCGCAGGGCGCTTTCGGCACTCAACAGTGCCGCACCGCCAAAGCCTCGGTCGCCGCCGATGACCAGCAGGTGGCCGAATTGGCCTTTATGGGCGTCCGGGGCGCGCGCAGCGAGTTGCGGCAAATGGCCGTGCAACAGCGGCTGTACGTCGGTTATTGCGTGTTTTGTCTGCGGCATGCGTCTTCAAGCTCCGATGTCTGGCAGAATTATACCTATCTAACCTGCGGTTTCCCTTGTCTCATGCCTGCCATCACCACCGATCTGCCCGCCCTCGCCCAATCGATCAAAGACTGGGGCCGCGAACTGGGCTTTCAACAAGTCGGCATCAGCGGCCTGGACCTGGCCGAGCATGAACAGCACCTGCAACGCTGGCTCGACGCGGGTTACCACGGCGAGATGGAATACATGGGCGCCCATGGCAGCAAACGCTCCCATCCCGATCAACTGGTGCCGGGCACTCTGCGCGTGGTGTCGCTGCGCATGGATTATCTGCCAGGCGATACCCAAATGGCGCAACTGCTGGCAAAGCCAGAGAAAGCCTACATATCCCGTTACGCCCTCGGCCGCGATTACCACAAGCTGATCCGCAAACGCGTGCAGCAACTGGCCGACCGCATTCAGGCACAGATCGGCCCGTTCGGCTTTCGCGCGTTTGTCGACAGCGCGCCCGTGCTGGAAAAAGCCATTGCCGAACAGGCAGGCCTGGGTTGGATCGGCAAAAACACCCTGGTACTCAATCGCAAGGCCGGCAGTTATTTCTTTTTGAGCGAACTGTTTGTCGATTTGCCCCTGCCGGTTGACGCCCCTCACACCAGCGAGCACTGCGGCCGCTGCACGGCCTGCCTGGACATCTGCCCCACTAATGCCTTCGTCGGCCCCTACGTACTGGACGCACGACGCTGCATTTCCTACCTGACCATCGAGCTCAAGAGCGCAATCCCGGAAGACCTGCGCCCACTGATCGGCAATCGCGTGTTCGGCTGCGATGACTGTCAGATCGTTTGCCCGTGGAATCGTTTCGCCCGCGCTACCGATGAGGGCGATTTCAAGCCCCGGCATAACCTGGATAACGCAGAACTGGCCGAACTGTTTATGTGGGACGAGGATAAATTCCTCACCAGCACTGAAGGCTCGCCCCTACGTCGCGCCGGTTATGAGCGCTGGCTGCGCAACCTGGCAGTGGGCCTGGGCAATGCGCCGTCGAGCATTCCCGTGCTCGAAGCCTTGAAGGCGCGCCGCGACTACCCCTCGGACCTGGTGCGCGAGCACGTGGAGTGGGCGCTGAACCAGCACGCTACACGCTAGTGTACGTCGTCGTTGTAGACGAATTTGGGCATTTCCCAGTGAAAACGGATCGCCAGCAGGCGCAATAGAAAGCCGCTGAACAAGGTGAGCAAAATCGCCTGCTCGCTGGGCAGTTCCAGGTACAGGCACAGCATGTAGAACCAGGCGGCAAGGAACGACACGCTGGCATATAGTTCACGACGGAAGATCAGCGGGATGTCGTTGCAGAAGATATCCCGCAGGATACCGCCGAACACCCCGGTAATAACGCCGCTGACCGAAGCCACCAGCATGCCGTGGCCCATTTCCAGTGCAGTCATGCAGCCAATCAGGGTGAAGGCCACCAACCCCACCGCATCGAGTGCCAGGAACAGCGAACGCAGGTGACGCATCAGCGGCGCAATAAAGATCGTCACCAGCGCGGCGATCGAGGTCAGCACCAGGTATTCCGGGTGTTTGACCCAGGTCAGCGGGTAATGCCCCAACAGCACATCACGCACCGAACCGCCGCCCAGCGCCGTGACGCAGGCGATCAGCACCACACCAAACCAGTCCATGCCGCGCCGACCCGCGGACAGGGCGCCGGTCATGGCTTCGGCGGTGATGGCGATGAGGTAGAGCATCAACAACATGATGGCGATCCTTGCAAAGAGGCCGGCAGTCTAATCATTTGCTGATGGCACCAAAAGAGGGCGCTTGGCGAAAGACCGAGGCACGCCCTTCGCGAGCAAGCCCGCGCCCACATTTAACCGCGTCCGTCCATTGGAATGCGGTCGAAGGTGGGAGCGGGCTTGCTCGCGAAGACGCCGGGCCAGGCGCCACAGATTCAAGCCTTGATGAAATGCTTGCGGTAATGCTGCAGCTCGGCGATCGATTCGCGGATATCGTCCAGTGCCAAGTGAGTGCTGCCTTTATGGAAGCTGTCCTTCACTTCCGGCGCCCAGCGTGCCGCCAGCTCTTTCAAGGTGGACACATCCAGGTTGCGGTAGTGGAAGTAGCTTTCCAGCCCCTTCATGTGCGTATAAAGGAAGCGGCGGTCCTGGCAGATGCTGTTGCCGCAGATCGGCGACTTGCCCTTGGGCACCCATTTTTCCAGGAACGCGATGGTTTCGGCTTCCGCTTCAGCCATGCTGATACGGCTGTCGCGTACGCGCTGGGTGAGGCCGGAGTTGCCGTGGGTGCGGGTGTTCCACTCATCCATGGTGGCGAGGACGGCATCGCTGTGATGGATGGCGATCACCGGACCTTCGGCCAAGGTGTTGAGGTTGCTGTCGGTGACAATGGTCGCCATCTCGATGATGACGTCGGTGTCGGGGTTCAGACCGGTCATTTCCAGATCGATCCAAATCAGGTTCTGTGGGTTTTGCATGGCTTGATTCTCTTGGCACCTTAGCGTAGCTGCGCAGTTTAGCAGGCGGGGCCGTGCTAGACTCGCGACCGTTTCACCCAACCTTTGCATTATCGACACGGAACACCAATGGCCAAACGCCAGCTCAATCGTCGCCAAAACTGGCGCATCGAAAAGATTCAAGGTGAGCGCGCTGCTCGCGCCGCCAAACGTGAATCCTCCGCCGTGGAAGCGCTCGAGGGCGGCGACCTGGGCCCCGAACAAACGGGCCTGGTGATCGCGCACTTTGGTGTGCAGGTCGAAGTCGAGGCGCTCGAAGGCGAACTCGCCGGCCAGGTATCCCGTTGCCACCTGCGCGCCAACCTGCCTGCGCTGGTGACCGGCGACAAAGTGGTCTGGCGCGCCGGCAACCAGGGCATCGGCGTTATCGTCGCCCAATTGCCGCGTACCACCGAACTGCGCCGGCCTGACAGCCGCGGCCAGCTCAAGCCGGTGGCGGCCAACGTCGACATGATCGTGATCGTGTTCGCGCCGCTGCCCGAGCCGCATGCCAACCTGATCGACCGCTATTTGGTCGCCGCCGAGCATGCGGGCATTCGCCCGTTGTTGCTGCTGAACAAATTCGACCTGATCGACGAGCAGAACGCCCCGGCGCTCAATGCGTTGCTGGCGGTCTATCGCACCCTGGGTTACCCGGTGCTGGAGGTCTCGGCACATCACGGCAACGGCATGGAACAGCTGCAACAGCAGTTGGACGGACGCATCAGCGTGTTTGTCGGCCAGTCTGGCGTGGGCAAGTCGTCGCTGGTCAACAGCCTGCTGCCGGAAGTCGACACCCGTGTCGGCCCGCTGTCGGAGCTGTCCGGCCAGGGCACTCACACCACCACCACTGCACGGCTGTTCCACTTCCCCGGCGGCGGTGAACTGATCGACTCCCCAGGGATTCGTGAATTCGGCCTCGGCCACGTCAGCCGCAGCGATGTGGAAGCGGGCTTCATCGAGTTCAACGACCTGATCGGCACCTGCCGCTTCCGCGATTGCAAACACGACCGCGAGCCGGGTTGTGCACTGCTCAAGGCCCTGGAAGATGGCCGCGTGCAGCAGCAGCGCATGAACAGCTATCGTTCGATTATTGCGAGTTTGCCTGAGAGCAGTTACTAAACTGCAGAGACAAAAAGGCCGCGATCATCGCGGCCTTTTTGCATGAGGGTTACGACCCGGGCGCCGGTGCAGGCGCCGTGGGATCTTTCACCCCGCCATCATCAAACAGGTTCAGTTTCTGCCGCAGCTCATGCGCCGGCAACGGCTCCTGCCCGGGTGGAATGGCGTTCGGATCAGCCGGCACTTCGCCTGGCGCCCCAGCACCTTGGTTCGGTGCCGATGGGGCCGCGCCTTGATCGCCTTCGATCGCACGCTGGGCTTTTTTGGTCAGCACCACGATATCGATCCGACGGTTGATCGGGTTGAACGGGTCCTTCGGATCGAACAGCTGCGAGGACGCGAAACCCACCACGCGCGCCACTTGCGGGTCCGGATAGCTGCCCGCCACCAGCGCACGCCGCGCAGCGTTGGCACGGTTGGCCGACAGTTCCCAGTTGCCGAAGTCGCCCTGCCCCGCATACGGCTTGGCGTCGGTGTGGCCACTGATGCTGATCTTGTTCGGCACCGCCTTGATCGTGTCGGCCATGGCCAGCAGGATGTCTTCAAAGTACGGCTTCAAACGCGCACTGCCAGAGTCGAACATCGGCCGGTTGGCGGCGTCGGTGATCTGGATGCGCAAACCTTCCGGGGTGATTTCGAAAGAAATCTGATCCTTGAATTTCAGCAGTTGCGGGTTTTCTTCAACCTTGGTCTGCAGTTCCTGCAGCAACAACTCGAGGCGCTCTTTCTCGACCTGCTCGGCCATGCTCTCAACAGTGTCGCGCTCGATCGGGATGTTTTCCTGCGGCGATTCGGTCTTGACCTCGGGGTTGATGGTGCGCTCGGGTGCCAGCTGCGGCGAGCCGCCCAGGTCAATCACAAAGGGTGTACCACTTTCCGAAAAGCCTATCGGGTCTTTGAAGTAACCGGCGATGGCGATTTTTTGTTCCGGCGTGGCGGTAGACATCAGCCACAGCACCAGAAAGAACGCCATCATCGCCGTCGCGAAGTCGGCGAAGGCGATTTTCCAGGCACCACCGTGGTGCCCCGCAGCGAAGCGCTTGACGCGCTTGATGATTATCGGCTGGTTGTTTTCCATGGTTTAGCGACCGCGAACCGCTTGTTCCAGCTCGGAGAAACTTGGGCGATGTTTCGGGTACAGCACCTTGCGCCCGAACTCCACTGCCAGCGATGGCGGCATACCGGACGCCGAAGCCACCAGGCACGCTTTGATCGCTTCGTAGAGGTTGACCTCTTCCTTGGCATCGTGGGCCAGGCAGGTAGCGAGCGGGCCGAAGAAACCATAGGCCGCGAGAATACCGAAGAAGGTACCGACGAGGGCTGCACCCACGTGCATGCCAATCGCCTTCTGGTCGCCTTCGCCCAGGGACGCCATGGTCACCACAATACCGAGTACCGCCGCGACGATACCAAAACCAGGCATGGCGTCGGCAACGCCGGTCACCGCGTGAGACGGGTGTTCCAGCTCTTCCTTGAGGCTGAACAGCTCCATGTCGAACAGGCCTTCCAGCTCATGGGGGGCCATGTTGCCGGAGGACATGATGCGCAGGTAATCACAGATGTAGGCGGTCATGCGCTCGTCTTTGAGCACGGCCGGGTACTTGGCGAAAATCGGGCTGGCGGCGGCGTCTTCAATGTCGCCTTCGATGGCCATCATGCCTTCACGGCGGCTCTTGTTGAGGATCTCGTAGACCAGCCCCAGCACTTCCAAATAGAAGGTGTGGGAGAAACGCGAGCTGAACATGCCCAGCGACTTCTTGATCACGTGCATGGTCATGTAGCCGGGGTTGGCCTGCAAGAATGCACCCAAGGCCGCACCGCCGATAATCATCACTTCGAAGGGCTGGATCAGCGCAGCAATTTTACCGTGGGACAGAACGTACCCACCGAGTACGCTTGCGAAGACGACGATGATGCCGATAATTTTAGCCATAGGGGATTGGTACTTGTGCCGTCGGGTTCATGGACATATTGGGTGCAGCCGAAAACTCTTGTTCTACTTATCGGCAAAACTGCGCCAGACTATAGCCCGTTAAGGCGAAAAGCCAATTCGGCCCGTTCCGGGCGTGTAGAACGCAAGTGATGATCGCGCCCCAATCATGGCTAATGAAACGACAGTCCCAAGTACAAAACCCACCACACTCGTTGCTTGGATCAAGCGCCTGGACGAGGTGCTGCTGCCCGTTCCCCAGGCCAGCCACGAGCGCGTGTGCAAAGCCATTCGCGATAGCCGCAGCTCGTTGCGAGATATTGCCGAGCTGATGCAACACAGCCCGGCGCTGGTGCTCAGCGTAATGCGCGAGGCCAATAGCCAGGCCCACGGCAGCCTGTCGGGGCCGGCGGAAAACCTTGAAGTCGCGCTTAACCGCCTGGGCCTGAAACGCGCCGAGGAACTGTTGGCGCGCCTGCCCTCTTTGCCGGAAAAAGACATCCCCGTAGCCCTTCGGCAACTGCTGCTGGTGAGCCAGCACGCTTCCCAGCAGGCCAACGGCTTGTTCGCCAGCCGCCTCGCGCGGTTGTGGCAAGACATTCACTGGGGCAGCTTGCTGTTTTTGTCGCCGCTGTGGCCGATGGCTGTCGCGTACCCCAAGCTCCTGGAAGAATGGGAACTGCGCGTTATTCATAAAGGCCAGTCGGCACGCCAGGTCGAGAAAGAACTGTTTGGTGTACGCCTGCTGGACTTGTGCCTCGGCTTGACCGAAGCCTGGCACCTGCCGATCTGGGTATCCCAGGGCTATAACCTGCTGCTGAGCGAGCAGCGCTTGCTGGTCAAGGCGCTGCACATCGCCCGTGAAGATGACGCGCTGCGCCACCAGCAATTACTGGATGCCGACCCCAATCTGCGGCGCTGGCTCAACCAGCCGGCCAACACCGTGCTACTGGCCAACGGCCTGGCGATGTCGGCCCAGGAATCGTGGACCTGCCCGCACACCGAGCGCTGGCAATACCTCACCGCGCTGTACTTGCAGGAGCCGTTGAGTGAGGTGCAGCAGCAGGTTCACCAGCAAGCGGTGACCAGCGCCCGCACCACCCTGATGCCCGATCTTTGGCACCCGGCGTTGTCACTGATCTGGCCGTGGCATGTGCAGAAAATCCATCGCGGCTTGTTGCCTGCAGCGCCTCCCACCGCTGAAGCCTTGGCCGTGTGGCGCAAGCGCTGCACCGAATTGCTGGTCGAGCCGAGCCGCTTTGCCAACGCCATGCACCTGACCACGTGCGCCAAAGAAGCCCTGGTCGCCAGCGGTATGCAACGGGTACTGCTGTTTATGGCCGACCGCGCCCTGAGCACCTTGCGCGTGCATCAAGCCGACGGTTTGCCCAGGGACGCCGCGAACCTGAGCCTGGATGTGGTCAACAGCACGCTGCTGCAGCGCCTGCTGGAAAAGTCCGCCCAGGTGCGCCTCACGCCGGACAACCACGCGCAATTTTCCGCGTTGTTACCGCCGGTCCTGCGTCGTTTGTTTACCGGCGAACACCTGCTGTTGCGCTCCCTGAGCTGTAACGGTCGCGTGGTGATGCTGATGGTCGCCGACCAGGGCGGCGGTCCCTTCTCGGAAACCACCGTGCAGGCGTTCGGCAAAACCGCTCAATGCATCGAGAAAGCGCTGCACAGCTTTACCAACCGCAGCGCCTGATGCTTGCGCTACAATCGCCGTCTTTTATCGCCAACATTTGTGCCCAGGAGACCTCACATGCCTGACTTCTCTGGCTTGCCGCTGGTGATCGAATCCAGCGACCTGCTCGCTCAACTGGATGCCGAACACCTGATTGTGGTGGACCTCACCAGTGCCGCCCGCTACGCCGAAGGGCATATCCCCGGCGCGCATTTCGTTGACCCCAAACGCACCCAACTGGGCCAACCGCCCGCGCCAGGTTTGTTGCCGAACAAGGCCGAGCTGGAAAAACTGTTCGGCGAACTGGGGCACACCCCGGATGCCACCTATGTGGTCTACGACGACGAAGGCGGCGGCTGGGCCGGGCGTTTTATCTGGCTGCTCGACGTGATCGGCCACCAGAAATACCACTACCTGGACGGCGGCCTGCTGGCGTGGCTGGAAGGCCAGCACCCACTCTCCACCGAGGTACCGGCGCCTGTCGGCGGCCCGGTCAGCCTGACCTTGCACGACGGCCCCACGGCCACCCGCGAATACCTGCAAAGCCGCCTCGGCGCGGCCGACCTGGGTATCTGGGACGCACGCGGCCCGCTGGAATATTCCGGTGAAAAGGTCCTCGCCGCCAAAGGGGGCCACATCCCCGGCGCGGTGAACTTCGAATGGACCGCCGGCATGGACAAGGCGCGCAACCTGCGCATCCGTCGCGACATGCCGCAAATCCTCGAAGACCTCGGGCTGACCAAAGACAAAGAAATCATCACCCACTGCCAGACTCACCACCGCTCTGGCTTCACCTACCTGGTGGCCAAGGCGCTCGGTTATCCGCGAGTCAAAGGTTATGCCGGTTCCTGGGGCGAATGGGGCAACCACCCCGACACCCCCGTTGAGATTTAAGGTTTAAGGACACTTAATGAAAAAGCAGTTGTTTATCCTCAGCCAATATTTGCTGCCGCACCACTTGCTGTCGCGCCTGGCCGGCTGCATTGCCGAGTGCCGCGTGCGCTGGTTCAAGAACGCCTTCACCAGCTGGTTCGCCAAGCGCTATCAAGTGGACATGTCCCAGGCGCTGGTCGAAGACCTGACCGCCTACGAGCATTTCAACGCGTTCTTCACCCGTGCATTGAAAGACGGCGCACGCCCGCTGGATCAAACCCCAGGCGCAGTACTGAGCCCGGCCGACGGCGCTGTCAGCCAGCTTGGCCCGATTGAACACGGCCGCGTATTCCAGGCCAAGGGCCACAGCTTCAGTGTGCTGGAACTGCTCGGCGGCGACGCGGCACTGGCTGCGCCCTTCATGGGCGGTGATTTCGCCACCATCTACCTGTCGCCGAAGGACTACCACCGCGTGCACATGCCGCTGGCCGGCACCCTGCGCGAGATGGTCTACGTGCCTGGGCGGATTTTCTCGGTGAACCAGACCACTGCCGAAAACGTGCCTGAGCTGTTTGCACGTAACGAGCGTGTTGTCTGCCTGTTCGACACCGAACGCGGGCCGATGGCAGTGGTGTTGGTCGGTGCAATGATCGTGGCGTCGATTGAAACCGTATGGGCCGGTTTGGTTACGCCGCCGAAGCGCGAGCTGAAAACCTTCCGCTACGACGAAGCCGCCCGCGCGCCGATCCACTTGGAAAAAGGTGCGGAACTGGGTCGCTTCAAGCTGGGTTCGACCGCGATCGTGCTGTTCGGGCCGG
Source organism: Pseudomonas fluorescens (assembly GCF_900215245.1). Taxonomy (GTDB): domain Bacteria; phylum Pseudomonadota; class Gammaproteobacteria; order Pseudomonadales; family Pseudomonadaceae; genus Aquipseudomonas; species Aquipseudomonas fluorescens. Next base: position 2,800,069 of record NZ_LT907842.1, on the reverse strand, counting down.
ATCAAGTGAAATGGGCAGAAGAATTGGCAGCGGGTACGCCTGTGCAGATGGGCCAGGGCATCGCACTGCCCAAGGCCTGATTCAAAGCCAATAGAAGATCAAAATGTGGGAGCGGGCTTGCTCGCGAATGCGGTGTGACAGTCAATAGAGATACCGACTGATCTACCGCATTCGCGAGCAAGCCCGCTCCCACTTTGACCAGGGTGCTTCAGTGATGTCGGCTTACAGCTGACTGTCGCGGTCACGCAAGCCCAGCAGGTACAGCACGCCGTCCAGCCCCAAGGTCGAAATCGCCTGCTTGGCCGATTGCTTGACCAGCGGTTTGGCGCGAAACGCCACACCCAAGCCGGCAATTGCCAGCATCGGCAAGTCATTGGCGCCGTCACCGACCGCAATGGTCTGTTCCAGACGCAAACCTTCCTTGTGGGCCAGTTCCTTCAGCAGATCCGCCTTACGCTGTGCGTCGACAATCGGCTCGACGGCCACGCCGGTCACCTTGCCATCCACCACTTCCAGCTCGTTGGCGAACACATAGTCGATGCCCAGCTTGGCCTGCAGCTGCTTGGCAAAATAGGTAAACCCGCCCGACAGGATTGCGGTTTTGTAGCCCAGGCGCTTGAGTTCGGCGAACAGGGTTTCGGCGCCTTCGGTCAGGCGCAACGAAGCCCCGATAGAATCCAGCACGCTGACATCCAGGCCCTTGAGCAGTGCCAGGCGCTCCTTGAAGCTCGCGCGAAAGTCCAACTCGCCGGCCATCGCGCGCTCGGTGATGGCGGACACCTGCTCACCCACGCCAGCGGCCTTGGCCAACTCGTCGATGACTTCAGCTTCGATCAGGGTCGAGTCCATGTCGAACACCGCCAGGCGGCGGTTACGGCGGAACAGCGAATCTTCTTGGAAGGCGATATCGACATTCAGCTCCTGGGCTACGCTCAGGAACTCGGCGCGCAAGGCTTGGGGGTCAGCCGGCTCGCCGCGCACGGAGAACTCGATGCAGCCCTTGCCCTTGTCGGCGGGCGTGTCCAATGGCATGCGACCCGACAAACGGTCGATATGGTCGATATTCAGGCCGTACTGCGCGGTGATTGAGCTGACCCGCTGCAATTGCTCGGCGGTAACCTTGCGAGTCAGCAAGGTCACGATGTGGCGCTTTTTGCCCTGGCCGTCGACCCAGTGTTGGTAATCCGCCTCGGAGACCGGGGTGAAACGCACCTGTTGATCCAGCTTATACGCCGTAAACAGGATGTCTTTGAGCACAGAAGACGCCTGCTCAGTGCTCGGGATTTCCACGAGGATCCCGAACGAAAGCGTGTCGTGGATCACCGCCTGGCCGATGTCGAGAATGCTCACACCACCCTGGGCCAGGACACCGGTAATGGCTGCAGTGAGACCCGGTCGGTCAAGACCTGTGATGTTTATCAGGACAATTTCGCGCAAAGCGCACCCCCAGGCTGGAAAAAAACCGCATTCTACCCACTTTCAGTGACCATCGGGCACAGCCAGCGCTTTGCCGGTTCTAGGCCTGTCGCTATACTGCGCGTCAACTTCACGGACCAAGAGCCGAGCGCAAGTGAACCGGCCCACGCCAGTAAAAACCGATAACTTCTTCCTGCTGATCTTCCGGGCACTGCGCCACCGCCGTGTACCGATCGCATTACGCATCGCCAGCCATAACGTGATCCTGGTCGCTCTGGCCTTGGTGATCTACGCCTGCGTGATGGGTTTGCAGTTCAAGCAGGCCATGCACGAGCAAGCCGACGCCCTGGGCGAAAGCTTGACTACCCAGACCGCCACTTCGGCGACTGAGCTGTTGGTGTCCAACGACATCCTCAGCCTCAACGTGCTGCTCAATAACCTGACCAAGAACCCGCTGGTGGCCCACGCCGCCATCTATAGCGTGGACAACCGGATCATGGCCGAAGCCGGGCAGCGCCCGAAAAACGGCCTGCTAGGTGAAGCCGAAGGCCTGTACCAGAGCAATATCACGTTTCAGGACGTGAAAGCGGGCCAACTGCGTATCAGCCTCGACATGCAGCAATTCCAGCAGCCGATGACCATCAGCCTGCAAAGCATGGGCATTCTCAGCGCGATCCTGCTGGCATTGGCCCTGGCCTTGAGCTTGCGCCTGGGCCGGCACATTTCCACGCCATTGATGCAACTGCGCATTTGGCTGCGCGACATCGACGAACATACCCCGGCCACCGACCGCCAGGATGAGATCGGCGACCTCGCCCGCCAGCTGCACGCCAGCTTCGCCCCGGAACCTGTGATCGTGCCAAAGGCTGAACCCGAGCCGGAATACGACGACACCGATTACGACGACGAGCCCGAGTTTGAAGTGCGCGACCTGCGCGACCCAGGCTTTGACGAAAGTGCACCGGTGGCCGGCCTCAAGCCTGCCACACGCCAGGTGATCAAGGCCGAGGAAGATGAACTGGATGATGAAGACCCGTTCTCCGACCTGCGCGACACCTCGGCCGCCGCGCCCGTTGTCGTCCCCAAGCCTGAGCCGGTGAAAAACACTGAGCCGCAGCACAGCGCCGTATTGGCTGTGCAATTGGGCGCCCAGGACCAACTGCGCCGCCTGCCCCGCGTCCGCCTGACAGAATTGCTGGAACGCTACCGCGACTGCCTCGACCAGGCCGCCTCGCTCTATCAGAGTGAACTGCACACCCTGAACGATGGCAGCACGCTGATGCTGTTCCACAGCGAAGACAGCGGCGAAGACTACCTGACCAACGCCATCTGCTGCGGCGAACTGCTGCGCGCCCTGGGCCATGCCCTGCAGATTGAAGTGGCTGACAGTGGCATTACGTTGCAACTGCAACTGGGCCTGACGGTGGGTGACGATCTGTTCGGCATGAGCCAGATCGACCTGCTGCTGACCGAAATTGCCCAGGATGCACTGGCCTTGTCTCAACACAGCCGCAACCTGCTGCTGGTGGAGCGCAAGATCAGCGAAGATGCCCTGATCCGCCAACGCGCCCGTATCCGCCCGATTGCCAGCCCTGAAGGCGCAAGCTGCGTGGAGCGTTTGATGGAACCGTACCCGTCGATGCTTGAGCGCCAGTTGGCGCGGATGCACGAGACCCGTGCCAAGCCCTAACCAACACCGATGGATCAATGTGGGAGGGGGCTTGCTCCCGATAGCAGGGTGTCAGACAGCACATGCATTGGCTGACTCACCGCTTTCGGGAGCAAGCCCCCTCCCACATTTGGTCTGTGCCAAGCTTCGAATCGCAGACAAACAAAAAGGCCCGCTGAGTCAGCGGGCCTTTTTTGTGGGTCGGTTTCAGGTCAGAACCTGAACACTTCCATATCCGTACGAATCGGCGTTGCCATCGGCATCTTCGGCCTTTGCGGCGCTGCCGGCTTGGCCTGGGCCGGGGCCTGCTTACGCGGCGCCTCGGCAATCGGCGGCTGGTTGGCCAATGGCTTGAGCGCCACCGACAACTGCTGCGCCAAATGCTGCAACAGCACGCCCTGGGCCTGGACCTGGGACGCGGTGGTGCCGGTGTGTTCTTCCTGCAGATGCACGATGCGGTTATCGCGCACTTGCCCACGACGGTCGATCAGACGCCACTGCGCATCCAGGATCGCCGGCTGCGAAGCACCGGAGTCGAGCCGGGTAATCGTCAGCAACACCTGCACATCCGGAGTGAAGCCGGCTGGCGCAGGTGCAAGCACCACACGCTGGCTGTCCAACTGGCCTGCAACCTGGCGCAGCAACAGTTGGTTGATATCGGACGACAAACTGCCCGCCCAACGGCCATCTGTGGAACCTTGCAGGCTGCCGTCGTTCTGACGTTGCAGCAGGGTTTCACGTTGCAGGTAATCGGCAACGACTACCGGGCCAAGCAATACGGCCATACCCGCTGTTTGAGCGGGCTGAGCCGGACTTCCGCTGTCCAGCTGGTACAGCGACACAGGCTGGTGTGTGCTGCAACCCGCCAGCCCCAAAAGGCCAGCGAGCATCAAAATTAAAGGAAGGCGTGGAGCAGTCATCATCCCATCCAGGTGGCTGCCACAAGGCGAACCACAATGTAATACTAAAAATAACCTAAACACGCTCGGCCACGCCGGCGCTGGAAAGGCCATATCATCCGTGAATATGCGCCCTGACTCCAGCGCCAAAGCGTCGATCTACGCGTTAAATCGTAGATCGAGGGCTCTAATCGGCGTTAAACAGGCGTTTCCACGAGCAAAGCATCCACTCGCTGGAAACCCCGCGGCAGTTTGTTGCCGCGTCGGCCACGCTCTCCCTTGTAGTGTTCAAGGTCGTCAGGGCGCAACGACAGCGTGCGCTTGCCGGCCTGGAGCACCAGGGTTGAACCTTCCGGGATCACGGCGATGTCGGTCACGTACTCTTCGCGACTGGCCACACGCTCCCCAGGAATCCCGATAATCTTGTTGCCCTTGCCTTTGCCCAACTGCGGCAAGTCGCTGATCTTGAACACCAGCAAACGCCCTTCAGTGGTCACCGACGCCAGCCAGTTACTCTCGCGGTCGTCCACGGTGCGCGGCAGGATCACCTTGGCGTTGTTGGGCAAGCTCAACAATGCCTTGCCTGCCTTGTTCTTGGCCTGCAGGTCTTCGCCCTTGACCACAAACCCGTAACCCGCGTCGGAAGCGATCACATACAGCGAATCATCGTCCGGCAGCAGCACGCACTCGAAATTCGCCCCCGGCGGCGGTGTGAGGCGCCCGGTCAATGGCTCGCCCTGCCCGCGTGCCGAGGGCAAGGTGTGCGCCGGCACCGAATAACTGCGCCCGGTAGAGTCGATAAACACCGCAAACTGGTTGGAGCGCCCGGCCGCAGCGGTCTTGAAACCATCACCCGCCTTGTAGGAAAGGCCGGTGGCGTCAATATCATGCCCCTTGGCGGAACGGACCCAGCCCTTTTCCGACAGAACGACGGTAATTTTCTCGTTAGGTAGCAGCTCGGTTTCTGTCAGCGCTTTGGCTTCAGCACGTTCGACAATGGGCGAGCGGCGATCATCGCCATAAGTTTCGGCGTCTTTGATCAGCTCGCTGCGCACCAGCTTCTTGAGCTTGGCTTCGCTGCCCAACAGGGCTTGCAGCTTGGCTTGCTCTTTGAGCAGCGCATCTTGCTCATCACGCAGCTTCATTTCTTCCAGTCGCGCCAACTGACGCAAGCGGGTGTCGAGGATGTAGTCAGCCTGGATCTCGCTCAGCTCGAAACGCGCGATCAGCTCGGCTTTCGGGTGCTCGGCGGTACGGATGATGTGGATCACTTCGTCCAGGTTGAGGTATGCAATCAGCAAACCGTCCAACAGGTGCAGGCGACGCTCAACCTTGTCGAGACGGAATTGCAGGCGCCGACGCACGGTCTGCACGCGGAACTCCAGCCACTCCACCAGCAGGTTGCGCAGGTTTTTCAGCTGCGGCTTGCCGTCCAGGCCGATGATGTTGACGTTGACCCGGTAGCTGGACTCCAGGTCAGTGCTGGCAAACAGATGCTGCATCAGCACTTCGTGGTCGACGCGACTATTGGTCGGGATGATCACGATGCGGCATGGGTTTTCGTGGTCAGACTCGTCACGCAGGTCCGCAACCTGTGGCAATTTCGACGGTTTGGCCTGCATCAGCGCAGCGATCTGCTCCAGCACCTTGGCACCGGACACCTGATGCGGCAGCGCGGTGACGATAATGTCGCCATCTTCGATGTGATAAACCGCGCGCATGCGCACCGAGCCCTTGCCGGTCTCGTACATCTTCAGCAGGTCGGCGCGCGGCGTGATGATTTCCGCTTCGGTCGGGTAATCCGGGCCCTGGATATGCTCGCAGAGCTGCTCGACCGTGGCTTTTGGCTCGTCAAGCAGGCGCACGCAGGCGGTGGCCACTTCACGCAGGTTGTGCGGCGGCACGTCAGTGGCCATGCCGACCGCGATGCCGGTGGTGCCATTGAGCAGGATATTCGGCAAACGTGCCGGCAACACCAGGGGTTCGTCGAGGGTGCCGTCAAAGTTCGGCCCCCAATTCGCAGTGCCCTGCCCCAACTCGCTGAGCAACACTTCCGAATAACGCGACAGGCGCGCCTCGGTATAACGCATGGCCGCGAAGGACTTGGGATCATCCGGCGCACCCCAGTTACCCTGCCCGTCCACCAAGGTGTAGCGGTAGCTGAACGGCTGGGCCATCAGCACCATGGCTTCATAGCACGCGGAGTCGCCGTGGGGGTGGAACTTACCGAGCACGTCACCGACGGTACGCGCCGACTTCTTGTGCTTGGAATCAGCGTCCAGGCCCAACTCACTCATGGCGTAGATGATGCGCCGTTGTACCGGCTTCAGGCCGTCGCCGATATGCGGCAAGGCACGGTCCATGATCACGTACATGGAGTAGTTGAGGTAGGCATTTTCGGTGAAGTCAGCCAGCGATCGGCGTTCTACGCCATCTAAGCTGTCTGCGAGGATGTCACTCATGCGGGCCTCATCATTGTTTGGTCTGGCGCAGCAGCAATGTGCCGCTGCGCTGGGTAAATTCAAGTTGTTTCAATGCACTCATGCCTAACAGCACCTGTTCCCCGCCCAAGCCCGGCGCAACCAGCGCACGCACGTCCTGAAGGACGATATCGCCCAGTTTCAGGCGGTCGAGGTGGGTGCGGTAGCCCTGACTCCGCCCATTGGCGGTGCTCAAGGTCACCGGCATGCCACGTTTGAGCCCGAGACGGTCGGCCAATTCGGCTGGAACCGCCACGTCGGTCGCCCCGGTGTCGAGCATAAACTCCACCGGTTGACCGTTGATCTGGCCGCTGGCAACAAAATGGCCTTGGCCGTTGCCCAGCAATTTCACTTCGATGTAACCCTCGTGCTGCTCCGAGGTCACTACGGCATTGGGGTTTTCCTGACGCGCTTCCCATTGCCCAAAAAACCGTGTGGCCAAAAACAGCCCCGCGCCCCACGCCACGAACATCAACACACGTCCGGCGCGCTTGCCGGGCGGTTGTGCACTCATGGCTGAGCGCCCCAGCCACCGGCCGGCGCGGCAAAACGGTAGACGATCGGGCGTTTTTCACCATCGGCGCGAGGGCCGAAATTGTTGTCGATCCCCAGCCAGGCTCCGTCGGCATCCATCACCAGCGCTTCGGCCAGACCATAAGGCTGGGCATAACGCCGCTCCGGCGTCAGGGTCTCGTCGGCAAACGACCAGCACAACTCAACTTTTGCAGTGACCGCATCGCGCCGGCAAATCTGGAACGCATTGCGCTCCAGGGTAAACAGCTTGCCGTTGAACAGCGCGAGGTCGGCAAAATCCTTGGACACGGCCTTGGCGTGGACGAACTGCGCCGGCTGCACTTCCTGCCCGGCCTCACTCAGCAACACACAAGGCCCCTCACAATCCCACACGCTTTGCCCACGCTTGATCGAGATCAAGCCACGTCGCTCACGCTCGGCGGCCAGCCAGATCTGATTGCCTTGCGGGTTGATCGCCAGGCCTTCGAACAAGGCATTGAAATGCAGCAGCATGCCGCTGGCCCGCGCTTCGCGCACCATGCCCGGGGCGATTTTCAACCACTGCGGCGCACCACTCACCGGCACGTGCAGCACCGCCGCATGGGCTTCGCTGACAATGTAGCGGTCACCGGCGGCATCGCAGGTGATGCCTTCAAAGTCCAGGTCACCACCGCGAATGAACGAAGCAGCCTTGGTGCGCGAGCGCAGCCCCCACGGTAAACCGGACTCCGGCACAGGCGGCACGTCGATTTTCAGCGCTTCGGCCTTCCAGGTCGGCGCGCTGATATCGAGGCGGTAGATCTGGTCGTCATCACGGTCAGAAACGGTCCACAGCGCTTTGCCACACAGGGCCAGGCCCGACAGGTTACCGCCGCGCATGCCGTCCACCGGGTGTTCGGACACGAGTTTAAGCTCAACGGCGGGCGCGGCGACCACCTCGGTGGCCGCCAACCCGCTCAACATCAGGATCGCCAGGGCGAAACCTGTGCGCATCAGCCCAGAACCTCGGCCAGGTTGCCTTTGGACTCCAGCCAGGCTTTGCGATCCGGTGCACGCTTCTTGGCCAGCAACATGTCCATCATTTCCGATGTGCCGGCGAAGTCTTCCAGGGTCAATTGCACAAGGCGCCGAGTGTTCGGGTCCATGGTGGTTTCGCGCAGCTGCGGCGGGTTCATCTCACCCAGGCCTTTGAATCGTGTGACCTGTGGTTTGCCGCGCTTTTTCTCGGCGACCAGACGGTCGAGGATGCCATCGCGCTCGGCTTCGTCCAGGGCGTAGAAAATCTCTTTACCCATGTCGATACGGTACAGCGGTGGCATCGCGACGTAGACGTGACCGGCATCCACCAGTGGGCGGAAGTGCTGGACGAACAGCGCGCACAGCAATGTGGCAATGTGCAGGCCGTCGGAGTCGGCGTCGGCGAGGATGCAGATCTTGCCGTAGCGCAGTTGGCTGATGTCTGCCGCACCCGGATCGACACCGATGGCCACGGCAATGTTGTGCACTTCCTGGCTGGCCAGGACTTCGCTGCCGTCGACTTCCCAGGTGTTGAGGATCTTGCCGCGCAACGGCAGGATCGCCTGAAACTCTTTGTCCCGTGCTTGCTTGGCGGAACCGCCGGCGGAGTCGCCTTCCACCAGGAACAGCTCGGAACGCATCGGGTCTTGCCCGGCGCAATCGGCCAGTTTGCCCGGCAGTGCCGGGCCCGCCGTAATGCGCTTGCGCTCGACCTTTTTGCTGGCTTTGAGGCGACGGCCGGCGTTGTTGATCGCCAGTTCCGCCAGGGCCAGACCCAGTTCCGGGTGTTCGTTGAGCCACAGGCTGAAGGCGTCCTTGACCACACCGGACACAAACGCCGCCGCCTCACGGGACGACAGTCGCTCCTTGGTCTGGCCAGAGAATTGCGGCTCCTGCATCTTCATCGACAGCACGAACGCGATGCGCTCCCACACGTCTTCCGGCGCCAGCTTCACGCCACGCGGCAACAGGCTGCGGTACTCACAGAATTCGCGCATGGCATCCAGCAAGCCCTGGCGCAAACCATTGACGTGGGTGCCGCCCTGAGCGGTGGGGATCAGGTTGACGTAACTTTCCTGCACGCTGTCGCCACCTTCGGGCAACCACAGCAGCGCCCAGTCGACCGCTTCTTTATTACCGGCCAGGCTGCCGCAGAACGGCTCGTTGGGCAGGCGTTCGAAGTCGCTGACGGAGTCTTCCAGGTAGGAGCGCAGGCCGTCTTCATAGTGCCACTCGACCTTCTCGCCGGTGCCTTTGTCTTCAAAGCTGACCAGCAGGCCCGGGCACAGAACCGCCTTGGCCTTGAGCACGTGCTTGAGGCGGCTGATCGAGAATTTTGGCGAATCGAAGTATTTAGGGTCCGGCGCGAAGTACACGCTGGTGCCGGTGTTGCGCTTGCCGACGGTGCCGATCACTTCCAGGTCGGTGGCTTTGTAGCCATCGGCGAAGGTCATCTGGTACTCGTTGCCGTCGCGCTTGACCTTGACCCGCACCAGCGTGGACAGGGCGTTGACCACCGAAATACCCACACCGTGCAAGCCACCGGAGAACTGGTAGTTCTTGTTGGAGAACTTGCCGCCGGCGTGCAGCTTGGTGAGGATCAGCTCGACGCCCGACACACCCTCTTCCGGGTGAATGTCCACCGGCATGCCGCGACCATCGTCAGACACTTCCAGGGAATGGTCGGCATGGAGGATGACTTGTACCGACTTGGCGTGCCCGGCCAAGGCTTCGTCGACGCTGTTGTCGATGACTTCCTGGGCAAGGTGGTTCGGCCGACTGGTGTCGGTGTACATGCCGGGGCGTTTGCGCACCGGGTCGAGGCCCGAGAGGACTTCGATGGCGTCGGCGTTATAAGAGCTAGCGCTGGGAGTGGCCATGGGGTCTCGTCGTGAGTCGTTCGATTAAAAAGTAACCTGCGATTCTTACAGTGAAGAAAAATCGAAGGATTGATACTGATCAGGGCCAATGCCGGCAAAGCTCAACATTGCCGGCAATTGCTGGGCGAACCCTTGGTAACCATGGTCGCCACCGGCCTGGATGCGCAAGGCACAGGCTCGGTAATACTGTTGGGCGAGGCGATAGTCCAGTGTTTCATCGCCGGTCTGCAACCACACCTGATAACGCGCGGCATCCTGGGGCGCCGGGACTTCCAGCTCGGCCAGTGCCGTGACGTGATCGTGGGTCAATTCCCAGGTTTCATCGGTGTAGAGGTTCTTCTGGGTGCCCAGGTAACCGTCGAACATCCGATGAGGGCTGACCGCCGGGTTGACCAGCAGCGCCTTAAGGCCATGGCGTTCGGCAAGATGGGTTGCATAGTAGCCGCCGAGTGAGCTGCCGACCAGCAGCGGCCGACCCAGCTGTGCAATGGCCTCCTCCAACTGAGCAATCGCCTGGCGGGGGTGGTGATGCAGGGCCGGCACGCGCAATTGGTCGGCCAGGCCGAGGCTGTCCATCACCGTCTTCAGTTGGCTGGCCTTGTTGGACGCAGGCGCGCTGTTGAAACCGTGGATATACAAGATCGAAGCGGACATGCCGGGCTCTCCGTGCTTCAGCCAAAGAGGCGCAGTTTACAGGGATCGAGGGGGTGTGTGAGTACCCTGTTGTCCAGCCAGCAAAGAACCCACATTTGGCTCAGTGTTTGCAGCCGTTAATAGCCGTTGCTGCCGTAATCGACGGTAAATTCGAACCCTTTTACCCGCTCCACGCCCGTCTCCAACCGTCCGTCGGCATGCAATCGCAGCCAGCGGTAACCCGGCGCCTGTTCGCTGACCTGGAAGTCTTCACTGCCCGGCGTGAACTGGATGCAGGTGGACGGCGACGCCAGCAGGCGCACGCCGTTGCGCTCGCGGTCGATTTCCTGGTGCACATGCCCCCAAAGCACCGCCTTGACCTGCGGAAAACGGTCGAGTACGGCAAACAGAGCGTCGGGGTTGCGCAGGCCGATGGGCTCCATCCAGGCACAGCCGATGGGCACCGGATGATGGTGAAAGCACACCAGGTGGTGCCGACTCGGCGCCTCGCTCAAGGCTTGGGCCAGCAATTGCAGTTGCTGGTCTTGCAGGTAGCCGGGCACCGAACCGGGAACTGCCGAATCCAGCAGGGTGACGCGCCAGTTGCCGATGTCGAGCACCGGCTCCAGCAGATCACTGTGCACGGCGGCGTGCGCCATGACCTGCGGCTCGTCGTGGTTGCCGGGAATCCAGCGCGCTGGCGCAGCAATCGGCCGGGTCAGGTCACGAAATTGTTGATAGGACTCAAGCGTGCCGTCCTGGGACAAATCCCCGGTTGCCAGCACCAAATCGATCTGCGGCTGCTGCTCGCGCACCAACTCGATCACCCGCCGCAGGCTCTCGCAGGTGTTCATGCCGAGCAGCGTGCCCTCGGCCTCGGCAAACAGGTGGCTGTCGGACAACTGCACCAGCAACAGCGGCGCATCAGGGTTCAAGGCGGATACGCTTGGCAAGGCGCTCTCCCAAGGCAATCACAGGAAATGGACATTTGGCGCGATTATGCTGGGGCAGGACACAAAGAGGAAAGCGGAGTAAGCAGACGCAGTTCACATCTACCGCACGACTTCGAACTCATGGCCCAGGGCCAGGCAGTGACTCAACCATTCACCGAGGAACACATTGAGCTGTGCTTTCTCATCGGGCTGGTGCATGAACACATTCGGGTAAGGATAGATGCTGCGAAAGCGCCGCGCATGTTCGGCGCTGATCACTTCGGCCATGCGCGCATCGTGATACACCTGGACTTCCAGCTGCGGCACCGGCAGCCACGGCAGGCTGTGTTCCTGGCGCACGCGCAGGGTGGTGGTGTACGGGCAGTTGACGATGACCTCAAGGGTCAGCACGCCGAGCATCTGGTCGCCATGGGTCACGGCAATGCGCCGCGCTTCGGGCGCGTGGCGCATGTCGGGAAGCAGGCGCATCAACCGCGCATAGTTGGCCTCGCAGGCGGCTTGCAACCCGATCAGGTCGACTCGATAACGTTCCCGTGCCTTTACTGCCATAACCCCCTCACTTCCGCGCGATTAAGCGCAAGCCATTGCAGGGCGATAATGCTGGCTGCGTTGGAAATTTTGCCGTCACGCACCGCTTGCAGGGCATCTTCGAATGCCCAGGTGGTGACGCGGATATCTTCTGCCTCTTCTTCCAGTCCATGGACGCCACCCGCCCCGGCGCTGTCGCAACGGCCCAGGTACAAATGGACGAATTCAGTGCTGCCACCGGGCGACGGGAAATATTTGGTGATCGGCCACAGCGCGGAGAATGTCAGCCCAGCTTCCTCCTCGGCTTCGCGGTGTGCAACCTCCTCCGGCTCTTCATCCTTGTCGATCAGGCCGGCGACCATTTCCACCAGCCACGGGTTATCGGTACGGCCCATGGCGCCTACACGAAACTGCTCGATCAGCACCACTTGATCGCGCTGCGGATCGTAAGGCAACACGCACACCGCGTCATGCCGAACGAGGACTTCACGATTGATCAACCGGCTCATGCCGCCATCGAATTTTTCGTGGCGCAACTGCATGCGATCAAGCTTGTAGAAGCCCTGGTAAGCATTGTCATGCTGAACAATCTCGATCTTGTTCGGCGTCGACTTGGCAATGTCCGTCATGTCTGTCCTCGATGTACCCGTGCAATTCGCGCCATCCTAACGCGCTCCTGCCCGTTGGTGCAGCCCCTTTCCAGTTGCCGGGATAGACGGCGGACGTCAAACTCACTCTAATCAGCTTAGTGGCGAACTGACTGCTCTGTCGGCAGTCCAAGCGCTACTCTTTTCGCTTCCCATCGATTTCCGAAGGACACACATGTCGCTTTTAAAAGTCGCCTCCGTGGCCTGTATTGCCTTGACCCTCGGTGCTTGCCAGAGCCTGTTCCAGCCCAGCTACCTGAAGCCCCTGGATACCAAGCCAGACGCCTCGGAGCAAATCAAACCCGGCTGCAACAGCCCTGATTGCCCGCTGGTGAACATCGATACCGTGCACTTCCCCTCCGAGCCGCAACTCGACACACTGGTGGAGCAGCGCCTGCTGCAAATGACCCGCACCACCCCCGGCGCCAGCGTGCCGCCGACGCTGAATGCCTACCGCGACAAGTTCCTGCGCGAATCGCCCGACCGCAACAGCATGTACTTGCAGGCCAAGGTACGTGAGCAGCATGACGGGCTTGTGATCATCGAAGTGTCCAGTTACCTCGACACCGGCGCTGCCCATGGCGAGCCTGGCCGTGGGTTCATCAACTATTCGCGCCTGCTGCACAAAGAGCTGAGCCTGACCGACATGCTGTTGCCAGGCCAGGAGCAAGCGTTCTGGAATACCGCGAAAGTCGCCCACAACAGCTGGCTGATCAACTCGCAGATGGACCGTGACCCGGAGTTCGTGAAGAACTGGCCGTTCCAGAAAACCCCGAACGTGGCCTTGACCAGCAATGGCGTGGTGCTCAAGTACAACGTGGCGACGATTGCGCCTTACGCATTGGGGCTGATCGAAATGACCATCCCCTATGCGCGCCTCACCGGCGTACTCAAGCCCGAATTGGCGCCCGCACGCCACTGAAGGCCCGGCCCAGGATGAACTGCAGCAAGCCTGCCAGCACCAGTGCCGGCAGGGTTGCGCCGATATCCGGGTAGAGATTGGCCAGCAGATGATACGTGCCAATGCCGCCCAACCAGGCGACCAGCGCAGGCCAGCGCAGGTTGCCAACCGCTCCCTGGCCACGGCGGCGCAGGATAAAGTGATCCACCAGCACCACGCCGAACAAAGGCGCAAACACCGAGCCGATCAGCAGCAGGAAGTTCTGATACTGCGCCAACGGTGCGAAGCAGGCGATCAAGGTGCATATCACGCCGATAGCCAACGCCAGATGCTCGACTTTCCAACGCAACAGAATCCCGCTGGACACCGCCGCCGAGTGAATATCGGCAAAGGCGTTTTCCGACTCGTCCAACAGGATCAGCAACAGCGGAATGCCCAAGCCCGCGCCGGCCAGGGCCAGCAACAGCGCATTCACCTCACCACTTGGCGCAAACGCCAGGGTGTAGGCCACGCCCAGGCTCATCAGCCAGAAATTGCCGATAAAGAACCCCAGCGCGGTACCGCCGAAGACAGCGTTGGCGCGCTTGCCGAAACGTGAGTAATCGGCGATCAGCGGCAGCCATGACAGCGGCATGGCGATGGCGATATCAAACCCTACCGCGAACGGCAGCGAACCGTCACCGGGCTTGGCCCAGAGTGCGGCGAGGTCGGCCTTGGCGAACAGGTTCCAGGTCAGCCACAGGCACGCGGCGAGCAGCAGCCAGATCCCCCATTTGCGCAGGATTTGCCGTACGAACGTCAGCGGGCCGCTGACCGCCAGCAAGGTCGCCAGGCCACCGAAAAACAGCGTCCACAGCAACGGGCTCGCCAGCAGGCTGCCCTCGCTGAACGCGCGCGTACCCAACAGACTGGCGGCATCGCGCATCACGATGATTTCAAACGCGCCCCAGCCGATCAGTTGCAGCAGGTTCAGCAACGCCGGCAGGCTCGCGCCCCTGGCGCCGAGGCTGAGTTTAAGCGCGGCCATGGCCGACAGCCCGGTGTCGCTGCCAATCACGCCGACAGCGGCCAGCAACAGCACACCGACAAGGGTGCCGAGGAAAATCGCCAGCAACGAGCCGGACAAGCCCAGCCCCGGCGCGAGCAAGGCACCGGTTTGCAGGACCATCAGGCCGATGCCGAGGGAGAACCACAGGGAGAACAGGTCGCGGGCGCCGAAGACGCGTTTGTCAGCGGGCACCGCGATGTCCGGGGAATAGGTGCTGGGTTGAATGCTCAAGGGTGTTATCTCTGAGGGACACTTTGTTGTTTGTCAGATTGCCTTCGCGAGCAAGCCCGCTCCCACATTTAGAATGCATTTCAAATGTGGGAGCGGGCTTGCTCGCGAAGAGGCCGGTACAGGCGCCTACAATCCCGAATCAGACCTTTTTGTAAAGCTGGCTCCCTTCCTGCTTGAACCGCTCCGCCTGCTCGGCCAAGCCCTTGGCCACATCCACATCCACCGCTTCAATGCGTTGGTTGGCGGCGTACTCGCGTACTTCCTGGGTAATTTTCATCGAGCAGAATTTCGGCCCGCACATCGAGCAGAAATGCGCGACCTTGGCCGAGTCCTTCGGCAGGGTTTCATCGTGATAGGAACGTGCGGTGTCCGGGTCCAGGCCGAGGTTGAACTGGTCTTCCCAACGGAACTCGAAGCGCGCTTTACTCAAGGCGTTGTCACGAATCTGCGCGCCCGGATGGCCCTTGGCCAAGTCCGCTGCGTGGGCGGCGATCTTGTAGGTGATGATGCCGGTCTTCACGTCATCCTTGTTCGGCAAGCCCAGGTGTTCCTTGGGCGTGACGTAGCAGAGCATGGCGCAACCAAACCAGCCGATCATCGCGGCGCCAATGCCCGAGGTGATGTGGTCGTAGCCTGGTGCAATGTCAGTGGTCAGCGGGCCGAGGGTGTAGAACGGCGCCTCGTCGCAGCACTCCAACTGCTTGTCCATGTTCTCTTTGATCAACTGCATCGGCACGTGGCCCGGGCCTTCGATCATGGTTTGCACGTCGTGCTTCCAGGCGATTTTGGTCAGCTCGCCAAGGGTTTCCAGCTCGCCGAATTGCGCAGCGTCGTTGGCGTCGGCAATCGACCCCGGGCGCAGGCCGTCGCCAAGGGAGAAGCTGACGTCATAGGCCTTCATGATTTCGCAGATTTCGTCGAAATGCGTGTAGGTGAAGTTCTCTTTGTGGTGCGCCAGGCACCACTTGGCCATGATCGAGCCGCCACGGGACACGATGCCGGTGACGCGTTTAGCGGTCAGCGGCACGTAACGCAGCAATACACCGGCGTGGATGGTGAAGTAGTCGACACCCTGCTCGGCCTGTTCGATCAACGTGTCGCGGAACAGCTCCCAGGTCAGGTCTTCAGCGGCGCCGCCGACTTTTTCCAAGGCCTGGTAGATCGGCACCGTACCGATCGGCACCGGCGAGTTGCGAATGATCCACTCGCGGGTTTCGTGGATGTGCTTGCCAGTGGACAAGTCCATCACGGTGTCCGAACCCCAGCGGATGCCCCAGGTCAGTTTCGCCACTTCTTCTTCAATGGACGACCCCAGGGCGCTGTTGCCGATGTTGCCGTTGATCTTCACCAGGAAGTTACGGCCGATGATCATTGGTTCCAGTTCGGTGTGGTTGATGTTGGCCGGGATGATCGCGCGGCCACGGGCGATTTCTTCGCGCACAAATTCGGGGGTGATGATCTTCGGCACGCTGGCGCCGAAACTGTGGCCGGCGTGTTGCTGGTCAAGCAGGCCGCTGGCGCGGGCCTCTTCAAGCTTCATGTTTTCGCGGATGGCAACGTATTCCATCTCGGCGGTGATGATGCCTTTGCGCGCGTAGTGCATTTGCGTGACGTTGGCGCCAGCCTTGGCGCGGCGCGGGTTTTTCACGTGGGCGAAACGCAGCGCGGTCAGCTCGGCATCGCTGAGGCGCTGTTGGCCGAAATGCGAGCTCAGGCCGCTCAGGCGCTCGGTGTCGCCACGCGCTTCGATCCACGGCGAGCGTACATCGCCCAGGCCTTTGCGCACGTCGATGATGACGTTGGGGTCGGTGTACGGGCCGGAGGTGTCGTACACCACCACGGGCGCGTTGATCTCACCGCCGAAATCGGTGGGCGTCACGTCCAGGCTGATTTCACGCATCGGCACACGAATGTCCGGGCGAGTGCCTTGCACGTAGATTTTTTGCGAGCGGGTAAACGGCTGCACGGAGCCGGAGTCGACTTTGGCCGATTCACTCAGGTGCACGGTATTTTTTAATTTTGTAGTCATCACGGGCTCTCCAACTATCCAGGCGGTGGATTTTTGTCGGAGCGAACCTGTGACGGATGGACGCACTGAAACCAGTGCTGTGCAAGGCACGAGGGCTGTTCGATTGTCGAACAACATCCCGGACGAAGCACAAGAGGACTCGCCGGGTGACGAGAAATCTTGTTCCCTACGCAGGCGCTAACCTGATCAGGTTCAACGGGATCCGGTATTTACCGATCTCAGCCTTCCAACAAGGCACCCCGACAAGAACGCGGCCAGTCTAGACCAAGGCGTGGGCAAATTGCCAATAGCGGTGCATTCAGCGTGATGAATGGCGTGATTGCGGGATTGTTGCGCCGGGTCAGCAACACTACACTCGGGGGCCGCCACAATGCTTGACGCCAGGAATGGCCAGCCTTAGCCTTGGGCGCTAAATTATCGCCGTAATATTCACACTAGGGATCGCCTCATGCTGCGCAAACTTTCACTGGCTCTTGCCGTGTCTTGTGCGACCAATGGAATGGTCTGGGCAGCTGAAGCGCCCTTGTCCGCCAAAACCGATTTGGTCAGCGTCTACCAGGAAGCGGTGAACAACAACGCCGACCTGGCCGCCGCCCGCGCTCAATATGGCGCACAAAAAGAAGTGGTGCCCCAAGCCCGCGCCGGCTTGCTGCCCAACCTCTCGGCCGGCGCCGACAGCAATAACGTGCGCACCCAGATCGACCAGCCGGCAGCCACCGTCAACCGTGACGCGCATTCCTGGCGTGCAACCCTGAGCCAGCCGCTGTTCCGCGCCGATCGCTGGTTCCAGCTGCAAGCCGCCGAAGCCGTCAACGAACAAGCCTCGCTGCAGCTTTCGGCCACCGAGCAGAACCTGATCCTGCAAAGCGCCGAAAGCTACTTCGCCGTGCTGCGCGCCCAGGACAACCTGGCCTCGACCAAGGCTGAAGAAAGCGCCTTCAAACGCCAGCTCGACCAGTCCAACGAGCGCTTTGATGTGGGCCTGTCGGACAAGACCGACGTGCTGCAATCCCAGGCCAGTTACGACACCGCCCGCGCCAACCGCATCGTCGCCCAGCGTCAGGTGGACGACGCCTTCGAAGCGTTGATCACCCTGACCAACCGCCAGTACAACGCGATCCAGGGCGTCGTGCACACCCTGCCGGTGCTGCCTCCGGCGCCGAACGACGCCAAGGCCTGGGTTGAAACCGCCGGCCGCCAGAACCTCAACCTGCTGGCCAGCAACTACGCGGTGACCGCCGCCGAAGAAACCCTGAGACAGCGCAAGGCCGGCCACTTGCCGACCCTCGACGCCGTGGCGCAATACGAAAAGGGTGACAACGACGCGCTGGGTTTCAGCAACCCGAACCAACTGCCAGTGCCCTACGGCGGCGATGTGTCCCAGCGCACCATCGGCTTGCGCCTGAACATCCCGATCTACAGCGGCGGCCTCACCAGTTCCCAAGTGCGCGAATCCTATTCGCGCCTCGATCAAACCGAACAGCAACGCGAAGGCCTGCGTCGCCAGGTGGTGGAAAACACCCGCAATCTGCACCGCGCGGTGAATACCGATGTGGAACAGGTGCAGGCGCGTCGCCAGTCGATTATCTCTAACCAGAGCGCGGTGGAAGCCACCGAAATCGGCTATCAGGTGGGCACGCGCAACATCGTCGATGTGCTGGATTCACAGCGCCAGCTCTACGCGTCGGTG
This sequence comes from Pseudomonas fluorescens, assembly GCF_900215245.1. Classification (GTDB taxonomy): domain Bacteria; phylum Pseudomonadota; class Gammaproteobacteria; order Pseudomonadales; family Pseudomonadaceae; genus Aquipseudomonas; species Aquipseudomonas fluorescens. The sequence continues at coordinate 2,781,535 of NZ_LT907842.1, read as the reverse complement.
CGCAACTACAACAACAGCCGCTACGACTACATCCTCGACAACCTGCGCTTGAAGCAGGCTGCGGGCACGCTCAGCCCAGGTGATTTGCAGGACCTGACGCGTTACCTCAAGGCTGACTACAACCCGGACAAGGACTTCCTGCCGCCGGACCTGGCCAAAGCCGCCGCCGAGCAGCTCAAGGCCCGTCCAGGCTACTAAGCACAGCACAAACCAATGTGGGAGCGGGCTGGCCCGCGATGCAGGCACCGCGGTGTATCAGTGACACCCGGGTGATGCAATCGCAGGCAAGCCAGCTCCCACATTTCTCAGTGATTGAGCAGTTTGTCCAACCCATCCAGCAAGCGCTTCAACGCGCCCTGATTGGCCTGCATCACCTTCAATCCCGCTTGTGCCATCTTGCGCGCGTCCTGCGGCAGCTCGAACAGTTGCCGCACCGCCTCGGCCAATCCCTCTGCGTCATCCACCTCTCGCAGCGCCCCGGCATCGCGCATCATCGCGCTGATTTCGAGAAAGTTGAACAGGTGCGGCCCCATGATGACGGGCTTGCCCAACGCAGCCGGCTCCAGCGGATTATGCCCACCGGTCGGCACCAGGCTGCCGCCGACAAACGCGCTGTCGGCCAGGGCATAGAGAAACAGCAGCTCGCCCATGGTGTCGCCAAGCAGCACCGAGGTGTCTGCGCTAACAGGTTCACCGCTGGAACGGCGCACGGTGGCAAACCCTTGCTGCCCGCACAACTCGAACATCGGCCCGAAACGCTCCTGATGCCGCGGTACCAGAATCAGCAGCGCGTCGGGGTAGCTTTCGCGCAGTTGGCGATGGGCCGCCAGTACCACGTCGTCCTCGCCTTCATGGGTGCTGGCGGCGATCCACACCGGGCGCTCGCTGGCGCCCCATTGCTCGCGCAAGGCCGCAGCGCGCAGCGGCAGCTCGGGGTCGATGGTCAGGTCGAACTTGATCGAGCCGGTGACTTCAACCGTGTCCGGGCGGGCCCCCAGGCTCAGGAAACGCTGGGCTTCGGTGTGGGTCTGCACCGCGAACAGGCGCATTTCAGACAGCATCGGCGCGGTCAGCCTGGCGAAACGCGCATAGCCCTTGGCCGAACGCGCTGACAGTCGCGCATTCGCCAGCGCCACCGGAATACCGCGTTGCGCACAGGCGTGGATGTGGTTGGGCCACAACTCGGTTTCCATGATCACTGCCAATTTGGGCTGCACACGATCAAGAAAACGCTTGGCCGCGCAGGGCAAGTCATACGGCAAATAGCAGTGCTGAATGCGCGGCTCATTAGCGAACAGCGCCTGGATGCGCTCGGAGCCGGTAGGCGTCATGCAGGTCACCGTGATCGGCAGCGTGGGATGGCGCGCCATCAGCCCACGGATCATCGGCGCGGCGGCAATGCTTTCGCCTACCGACACCGCATGCACCCAGATGCCGCCCGGCTGCATGACCGGCAGCCCATACGAAAAACGCTCGCCGACGCGCTTGGCATAGGCCGGCGCCTTGCGCGCGCGCAGCCATAGACGTAAAGCCACCAACGGCAGCGCCAGGTAAAACAGACAGCTGTAGAGAGTTCTATTCATGGCGGCGGAGTTTATCGGCTTTTTCAGTCAATCGCCCGCAAGCACTCGGCAAATCGTTCAGTCAGGAAGCGTGCTGCAGGGCCGAGGTGCTCGTCGCGACGCCAGACCAGTTCCACCACCAGCGCGGGCGGCGTCCATTCGCTGTTCAATTCCACCATCTGTTGCTGATAGGTCGGGTACTGCACAATATGCCGCGGCAACCAGGCCCAGCCCAGGCCACTCATCAGCCATTCGGCCAACACGTAGAAACTGTCGGCGCGCCACACCAGCGGGCTGGCGGCGTCGCTGCCGGGGTAAACACTGGTCTGGGTCGACATCAGCAACTGGCGGTACTGCGCCAGACGCTGACAGTCCACGTACGCCTCCTTGGCCAGCGGGTGGTTGACGCCGCACACCGTGACCATTTCCACACTGCCCACCACCCGACGCTCAAGCGCCTCGGGGATCAGGTCGTGATAGAACAACAGGCCGAGGTCGGCTTTACGCTCCACCAGCTTGCGCGCCACATCGCCTTGCGCGGCGCTGGACAGCTGCACTTCCAGGAGCGGGTACTGCACGGCAAGCGCCTCAAGGCTATCGAGTACCGGCTGGAACAACATGGCTTCATCCTGGGCCAGACGCAGGCAGGCTTCCTCACCGCGCGTCAGTGACAGCGCGCGGCCATTAAGCCGTTCACACTGGCGCAACACCTCGCGCGCTTCCTCCAGCAAGACGCTGCCGGCTTCGGTCAGGCGCGGCTGACGGCCACTGCTACGCTCAAACAGGCTGAGCCCCAGATCAGCCTCCAACCAGGCAATTGCGTTGCTCACCGCTGACTGCGCCTTGCGCTCGCCGCGCGCTACAGCGGAAAACGAGCGCTGCTCGGCGACGCTCACAAACAAGCGCATCTGCTCCAGGTTCCACTGCACGCTCATGGCTAACCCATCTTTAATTCGGATAGGTAATGACTTTATCTCATCTCGTGAAGCGTTAGAATGCCCACCTAATCAAGCCTGCAACACACCGAGGACTACCCCATGAATGCTGCCTACCTTTATCTGGCCATTGCCATTTGCTCGGAAGTGGTCGCAACCGTTTCCATGAAAGCCGTCAAGGGCTGGAGTACGCCTCTGCCGCTGGCACTGGTCATCATCGGCTACAGCATTGCGTTCTGGATGCTGACCCTGGTGGTGCGTACCGTGCCGGTGGGCGTGGCGTACGCGGTGTGGGCCGGCATGGGGATTGTGATGGTCAGTATCGCGGCACTGTTTATCTATGGGCAAAAGCTTGATGTCCCGGCGATGCTCGGGATGGGCCTGATTGTACTGGGGGTGGTGGTCATTCAACTGTTCTCGAAAACCGCCGGGCACTGACCGCCACTCAACAGCCTGTATACTGCGCCTCTTGTCTTGAACACTGAGGTCGCCGATGCCATCCGTTATTTCCACCGACGTTCTGATTGTCGGCGCCGGAGTTGCCGGCCTCTGGCTTAACGCGCGCCTGCGCCGCCAGGGGTTTTCCACGGTACTGGTGGAAAGCGCCACACTGGGTGGCGGGCAAAGCGTGAAGTCCCAGGGGATTATCCACGGCGGCGCTAAATACGCCCTGCACGGCGCCCTCACCGGCGCATCCGAGGCAATTGCCGACATGCCGCGCCGCTGGCGCGAAGCCTTGGCCGGTGACGGCGAGCTGGACTTGTCCGGCGTGCGCTTGCTGTCCGAAGCCCATTACCTGTGGTCCCCGGGCACGCTCGCCGGCAACCTCACCAGCTTCTTCGCCAGCAAGGCGGTGCGCGGCCGTGTCGATCAGGTCAAGGGCGACGACTTGCCCCCGGCCCTGCAAGACCGACGCTTCAAGGGCAAGGTCTATCGCCTGGCGGAGCTGGTGGTGGACGTACCCAGCCTGATCGAACGCCTGGCCCAACTGGCGGGTGATGGCTTGCTCGCCGGGCAGCACATCGAACCGCTGTTGGACGGCGACACGCTCGTGGGCTTGAAAGTCGACGGCCGCGAGATCCGCGCCCAGCGCATCGTGCTGAGTGCCGGGGGAGGCACTGCTGATCTGCTGGCCGCTTTGGGCCTCAGCCAACCCGCCATGCAAAAGCGCCCGCTGCATATGATTATCGCCAAAGGCCCAGGCCTGAAACCGCTGTATGCGCACTGCCTGGGCGGCGGCACCAAGCCGCGCATCACCGTCACCACTCACCCGGCGGCCGACGGCAATTGGGTGTGGTACATGGGCGGCGATATCGCCGAGGCGGATGGCGTCGCGCGCACACCTGAAGAACAGATCGCTACCGCGCAAAAAGAGCTCGGGCAATTACTGCCGTGGATCGACATGAGCCAGACCCAGTGGGCCACGCTGCGGGTTGATCGCGCCGAGCCACTGCAATCGGGCCTGACCCGCCCCGACAACGCCTTCCTCGCCGAACAAGGCCGCCTGCTGGTGGGCTGGCCGACCAAGCTGGCGCTGGCGCCGGACTTCGCTGATCGCGTGCTCAACGCCCTGGAGCGCGACGGCATCCGCCCAAGCGCCAGCGAAACCCTGCCCGACCTGCCCAAGCCAGCCCTCGGCCAACCTGCCTGGGAGCACCTGTTGCCATGAGCCTGCCAACCCTGCACGACCTGCATCGCCCACTGGGCAGCACCGGCATTCTGGTCTCGCCACTGGGCCTGGGCACCGTCAAGCTGGGCCGCGACCAAGGGGTGAAATACCCTAACGGCTTCCAGATCCCCAATGACGACGAAGCGCGGATGTTATTGCGCCAAGCCCAACAACTGGGCATCAACCTGATCGACACCGCCCCGGCCTATGGCCGCAGCGAAGAACGCCTGGGGCCGCTGTTACGCGACCAGCGCAAGGACTGGGTGATTGTCAGCAAGGTCGGCGAAGAGTTTGCCGATGGCGTTTCCCATCATGACTTCAGTGCCGCCCATACCCGCCTGTCGATTGAGCGCAGTTTGAAGCGACTTGAAACGGATTTTATCGACCTGGTGCTGGTGCATTCCGATGGTAATGACCTGCACATCCTCAATGATTGCGAGGTGTACCAGACCCTGGCGGAACTGAAAAAAGAGGGCAAGATTCGTGGCTTCGGCTTTTCCGGCAAAACCGTCGAAGGTGGTGTGAAGGCTCTGGAACAGGGTGATTGCGCGATGGTCACCTACAATCTGAACGAACAGGCCGAGAAAACCGTCATTGAATATGCAGCAGCCCATGGCAAAGGCATTCTGGTGAAAAAGGCCCTGGCCAGCGGCCACGTGTGCCTGGAGCCTGGAATGGATCCAATTCGCGCGAGTTTCATGCTGTTGTTTGCGCAAACGGGCGTCGCCAGTGCTATTGTCGGGACCATTAATCCGCTGCACCTGGCCCATAACGTGGCGACCGCTGCCCAAGTCATTCGTCAACTCTGATGCCGCCGACGCGGCCGACCCCGTCGCAAAAAGGAGCCGACATGCCGCGTACGCTCATTAGAAAAAACCCGAGTAACTTTAAAACACTGCCGCTGCACGTCGAAGCTACCCCCGAAGGCCTGAGCTACCAGAGCGTGGGCATGCCGCTCAACTTTGCCCAGACCCTGCAACGGCGCAAGCCGGTGGCGGTGGCTGACCCCGAGCGTTTCGCCCTCGAGCTGGCGAACCTCGGCGTGTCGGTGCGACTGACCCTGCACTGGCAGAACAAGGATTACTGGGTACTGGTGCGCCAACGCCGCCAGGACCGTGGCGATGTGGTGCTCAAACTGATCTCCGGCTACGTCCCCGCCCACGAACTGAACCTGCCGCTGCACACCGCCATCCAGGAAATCGCCGAAGAGTGCCTGCTGGAAACCCCCGAAGGCTGGCTCGGCGGGCGCTTCAATGACACCTGGCTGCCGGCCCCCTACTCCGCCGCCTTGCATTACCGTGAAGCCTTGCCGTTTCGCTTGAGCCCACTGTCAGGTGCCGCGCGCCCGGTGCGTTGCGCCACCACGCAATTGATCGAACGCCCGCGGGCTTACGTGCACCTGCCCACGGCGTCACTGCAATTGATTTATGACTTGCGTCTGGAAGTGCCGAAGGAAGCCAAGTCCCTAAGCTTGTTCCATGTGGATGAACGACTTGAAGGTGACCAGTTGGTCGCGCGCCTGGACCGCCAGCGGCCCGACCTGTACCTGATGCCCTTGAAAGATGGCCAGCCGCTTGCCGAGCTGTACACGGTCAAGAAGGACCAGCTTTACCCGGCCAGTACGCGCGGCGTGTACCTGGCGGAAAGTTTCGCCCAGCAGGAAGGCTGGTTGGTGCGCGACGAGCGCATTCGCTGGAAGGATTGGGTCAGGCAACAAGGGCTGGCACAGCCTGAGAAAGAGTCAAAGCTCAAGCGCTTGACCGGCAAGGCACGGCAGATGCTGCGCAAGATCGTGCCGAAGAAAAAAGCCAGCCGCTGAACTCAAAAACCAAGCAGATCAATGTGGGAGCGGGCTTGCTCGCGAACGCGGTGCATCAGTTACACATGTACTGACTGACACGCCGCATTCGCGAGCACGCCCGCTCCCACCGTTGATGGTGCTCAGCTGTTAAGTAGCCGCTCCAGGCCGACCTTCAACGGGGTTGGCTCAGGCAGCGTGAAACTGGCCAGCAACCGCTGATTGTTGGCTCGCGAATGCCGAATATCCCCCGAACGCGCCGGCCCGTAGGTGATTACCGGCAACTGCCCCACCACCTCTTCCAGCGCCTCCAACACCTGCGTGAGCGTGGTGGTGCGGTTCCAGCCGACGTTGATCGCACCCAACGGTGCCTCAGGCGCTTCGATGGCTTGCACCAACACATCCACCAGGTCTTCGACGTACATGAAGTCGCGGGTTTGCTCGCCATCGCCAAACACGCTGATCGGCACACCCTGTTGCACGCGCTCGCTGAAGATACTGATCACGCCCGAGTACGGCGATGACGGGTCCTGGCGTGGCCCGAAAATATTGAAGAAGCGGAAAATTACCGGTTCCAGGCCATGCTGGCGACGGTAGAAATCGAAGTAATGCTCACCGGCCAACTTGTCCGACGCGTAAGGCGTCAGCGGGGCCTTGGTGGTCTCTTCGTCAATCGAAGCGCCCTCGCCATTGTTGCCATACACCGCAGCGCTGGAAGCAAATACCACACGCTTCACACCGGCCTTGCGCATGGCTTCGCAGACATTCAAGGTGCCGACAAAATTGCTCTGGTGCGTGCTGACCGGGTCATCCACCGAGGCTTGCACCGAAGCCACCGCTGCCAAATGCACCACCGCCGTGGCGCCGATGGCGGCTTGCGCCACCAGGTCGGCGTTGGCGACATCACCTTCAATCAGCTGTACGCGTGGGTTATCCAACGGCACATTGCTGCGTTTGCCAGTGGACAGGTCATCCAGCACCCTTACGGCATAGCCCTTTGCAAGCAATGCATCGACCAGGTGCGAGCCGATGAAACCGGCACCACCGGTGATAAGGACCCACTTGTCTGCGTTACTCATTGTTGCGGATCTTCTCGACAATGGCCGTGGTCGAGCTGTTTTCAACCAGCCCGAGCACTTTGACCGTACCGCCGTAAGCGCTGACGATGTCGGCGCCCACGACTTGATCAACAGAGTAGTCGCCGCCCTTGACCAGTACGTCTGGCTTGACTTGGGCCAACAGGTTTTCCGGGGTGCCTTCAGAGAAGCTGATCACCCAGTCCACCGCGCCCAAACCCGCCAATACGGCCATGCGTCGGTCGACGCTGTTGATCGGACGGCCCGGGCCTTTCAAGCGGCTGACCGAGGCGTCGTCATTGACCGCGACGATCAGACGATCGCCTTGAGCGCGCGCCTGTTCCAGGTAAGTCACGTGACCGGCATGCAGGATGTCGAAGCAACCGTTAGTGAACACAATGCTTTCGTTGTGGGCACGGGCATCATCAATCGCCAGCAGCAATTGTTCCAGGCTCAGCACGCCACGCTCCGAGCCTTCGGAACGCTGGATCGCCCGGCGCAATTCAGGCGCACTGATGGCCGCGGTGCCCAGTTTGCCGACCACAATGCCCGCCGCCAGATTGGCCAAGGCCACGGCGTGGGGCAATTCTTCACCGGCCGCAATGGACGCCGCCAGGGTGGAAATCACCGTATCACCGGCACCGGTGACATCAAACACTTCACGGGCGCGCGCCGGCAAGTGCATCGCCGGGTGGCCCGGGCGCAGCAGGGTCATGCCGTGCTCGCCACGGGTAACCAGCAAGGCCCCCAGGTCGAGGTCAGCCATCAACGCGGCGCCCTTGGTCACCAATTCGTGCTCATCGGCGCAACCGCCGACAATGGCTTCGAACTCACTGAGGTTTGGCGTGATCAGGCTGGCGCCCCGATAAATCGAGAAGTCCTTGCCCTTCGGATCGGCCAGCACCGCAATGTTGCGGGCCTTGGCGGCCTGGATCAGTTCCTGATGGTTCTTCAGGGCGCCTTTGCCGTAGTCGGACAGGACCAGCACCTTGATGCCTTCGAGCAACGCGTCAACCTGACCGCTCAGGGCCAGGGCGTCGGTGGCGAAGGGTTCTTCGAAATCGATACGCAGCAATTGCTGGTGACGGCTCATGACCCGCAGCTTGACGATGGTCGGCTGATGGGCAATGCGCTGGAACAGCGCGCGCACGCCAGCACCGCGCAGGCTGTTGGCCAGGCTGTCGGCGGCTTCGTCGTCGCCGGTCACACCGACCAGGGAGGCCGGGGCGCCGAGCGCGGCAATATTGAGGGCAACGTTGGCAGCGCCACCTGGACGGTCTTCGATTTGCTCGACCTTAACTACCGGTACCGGTGCCTCAGGGGAAATCCGTGAGGTACCGCCATGCCAGTAACGGTCGAGCATGACATCGCCGACCACCAAGACAGGGGCTTGATCGAATCGCGGCATGGACAACTTCATGGAGCAACCCACATACAAAATGAACAGGGGCGCGATATTAGCACAGGGTTATGGAAGGCTTGTGGAGGGTGTGCACAGAAGATAGTGCGAGGGGCCTGCCATTGAATCCACCGAGGAACACATGTGGGAGCGGGCTTGCCCGCGATGGCGGTGAATCAGTCGAAACATTCGGTGACTGACACTGCGCTATCGCGGGCAAGCCCGCTCCCACAAGGTTTCAGGTGATATCGGCCGACACTGGGGCATCCAGGCCCATGGCATGCAGGCGGGCGTAGTAGCCGTTCTGTGCCAGCAGCTCGGCGTGGGTACCGCGCTCGACAATCCGGCCGTCGTCCATCACCAGGATCAGGTCGGCCTTCTCGATAGTGGACAAGCGGTGCGCAATCACCAGGGTCGTGCGGCCCTGCATGACCTTGTCCAGAGCCGCCTGAATGTGCCGCTCGGATTCGGTGTCGAGGGCCGAGGTGGCCTCGTCGAGAATCAGCAACGGCGCGTTCTTCAGCAAGGCTCGGGCGATAGCCAGGCGCTGGCGTTGGCCGCCGGACAACAGCACGCCGTTTTCACCCACCTGGGTATCGAAGCCTTTGGGCAACTGGTCGATGAAGTCCTTGGCATAGGCATCCGCCGCTGCCGCTTCAACGTCCGCCCGTGGCGCACCGGCCAGGTCGCCATAGGCGATGTTGTTGGTCACGGTGTCGCTGAACAGGGTGACATGCTGGGTCACCTGGGCAATGTGCTTGCGCAGGTTGAGCAGTTTGTAGTCCTCGATCTCTACACCGTCGAGCAGGATTTCGCCGCTTTCATGGTGGTAGAACCGCGGGATCAGGCTGGCCAGGGTCGACTTGCCGCTGCCGGAGCGGCCCACCAGGGCGATCATCTGTCCAGGTTCGGCGGTAAAGCTGATGTCCTTGAGCACATGGCGTTCGGTGCCAGGGTAGGTGAAGTTCAGTTGACGCACTTCCAGGCGGCCGCTGACCTTGTCGCGTTCGATGGTGCCGCGGTCGACTTCCTTCTCTTCGTCCAACTGTTCGAAAATGCTTTCAGCACCGGCCACGCCTTTCTGAATGGTCGAGCTGACTTCCGAGAGTTGACGGATAGGCTTGGGCAACAGGCCGGCCAAGGTGATGTAGGCCACCATGTCACCAGCGGACGCGTCGCCGCGAAGGTAAAGCACCAGGAACATCAGCACGGCCATGGCGGTGTAGATCACCAGTTGCAGCAACGGGGTGTAGATCGCCCCGGTGCGAGTCATGCGCAACTGCTTGTCGGTGTTGCCCTGGCTGGCCTTGAAAAAGCGCTTCTCTTCGTAGACTTCACCCCCGAAGCTGCGCACCACGCGATAGCCCTGGATGGTTTCGGAAGCCACGTGGGTCACGTCGCCCATGGCCACCTGGATCTTCTTGCTCTGCTTGCGGAATTTCTTGCTGGCCGTGCTGACCATCACCGCAATCAGCGGCAGGATGGCGATCATCACCAGCGTCAGGCGCCAGTTCATGAACAGCAGCGAGGCAAACAGGAAGATCACTGTCATGCCTTCGCGAATCACCACCTTGATGGCATCGGTCGCCGCACCCGTGACCATGGTCACGTTAAAGGTGATGCGGGAAATCAGATGCCCGGAGTTGTGGTTGTCGAAGTAACGGTTGGGCAGCGTCAGCAGGTTATTGAATAACTGCACGCGCAGGTCGTGGACCAGGCCCAGGGAGACCTTGGCCAGCAGGTAGTTGCCCAGGAACGAACCCAGGCCCTGCCAGGCCGCGATCAGAATGATCAACAAAGGCACGGCTTGCAGCAATTGCAGGTCGCGCAGGAACGGTACGTTGGGGAACAGCACCGCTTCCGGGTTGGATAGGCCGTCGACGAAGTACTTGAGGATGTACCCCAGCATGGGCTGGGTCGACGCGAAAATCAGAAATCCAACGATACTCAGCGCGAACAAGCCGGCATAGGGCTTAACGTACATGAGCAGGCGGAAGTATATTTTCAAGCTCGAAGGGCTTGCGCTCGGACTGGAGTCGGTCATATCACGCGGCGTTTTGAAAAAGGAGGCTGACTTTAGCACAGCTTCTCTGTTGTACTTGCACCCGGTATAACCCACGGCCCGGTTGGATCCAACCGACGACATTATATAGCGACTACTTTAAGATGGTCGGCTTTCTCAATTCTGGAATGGCTTTTCTGTATGCACTCCAAGCGCCTTGCCTACGGCTCAAATCGCGTTTTCGACTTCCTGGTCCTGTGGATTTTGCCCATTGGCTTGTTGTTGCTCCTGAGTTCGCTGTTCTACGTCACCAATCGCAATGTCATGCACCGGTTCTACTACGGTTTTTTCAGTGTGCCGACCTTGTTCCTGCTGTGCATGCGCCCGCGGGAAATCAAGGAGCTGTTGCGTGAACCCCTGATCATCGCGTTCCTGGCGTTTTGCGCCTGGGCAATCACCACCGTGCTGTGGAGCCCGGCGCCTAGCGGCGACTCCAACCTGTTCAAGGTGCCGCTGCAAACCTTCATGCTGTTTGCCGGTTGTGGGTTGCTGCTGCATTACCGCAAAGACCTGTTCAAGCCGATATTTTTCAGCGCCGCCGTGATTGCGCTGGTGGTGTGCCTGTGCAACCTGGTGGCGTTCGCCAAAGGCTTCGAACCTGGCCTGAGCATGCGCATGATCGGCGGCCGTGGCGCCCTCGACAACCCACTGCTCAGCTCCCACCTCTTCGGCTTTTTCTGCGTCTACTGGCTCTATATCTGCATTACCACCCAGCGCCTGCGTGTGCTGTTTTTCAGTGCGCCTGCCCTGGCGATCATGGCGCTCGCGATCCTGGCGACCGGCTCCCGCACGCCGCTGGTTGCACTGACGCTGGCCGCCGTGTGGATCGCCTTTGTCAGCCGCAATCGCCGTTCAGCCCTGATGATTGCGACCCTGGTGCTGGGGGCGGCGGCACTTCTGCTGCTTTACCCGGAGGCCATTACCGAGCGAGGCAGTTCGTATCGCTTCGAGTTGTGGAGCATGACGCTGCAGCGTATCGCCGAACACCCCTTCATCGGACACAGCTACGACTCCGAATTGTCGCTGATCGTGGGCGGTGTCGAGCTGATGGAACCCCACAGCTTTGCGCTCGGCGTGCTCTATTACGTGGGCATAATCGGCTTTATCCCGTGGATCTTCATGCTGGGCTGGGGCCTCTATAAAGGCTTCAAAGAGCGTGCACAGCCGCTGTTCCTGCTGGCTTCCGCCCTGCTGGCCTACGGCATCGGCGCCGGCCTGACTGAAGGCGGCGGCATTCTGTCGCGGCCCAAGGAGCACTGGTTCCTGCTGTGGATCCCTCTGGCCCTGATCGCGGGCCTGAGCATTGCCAAACGTCGTGGCAGCCTGCTGCGCATGCCGGTGCAAACACCCGAGCAGCAGGCGTTTGAAGCCCTGCGCAGCGGCGCGGACGTTATCGAGGAAGATGGTCTCGGGCCGAAAGTCCTGCGCCTGCAGGATGGCAGCTTCCTCAAGCTGTTCAGGGCCCGCCGCTGGTACACCTCGGGCATGTTCAATCCCTATTCGGAACGCTTTGTCAGCAACAGTGAACAACTGCGACGGCTAGGCATTGCATCACCGACCATCCTTGACCTGTATTGCCTGCAGGATGGCAGCAGCGCCGTGCACTACCGGCCACTGCCCGGCCTGACGCTGCGTCAGGCCCTGCAAAGCCTGGACAGCAGCCTGCGCGAATCGCTGATTGAACGGTTTGGCCGGTTCATGGCTCAGTTGCACGAGCGCGGTGTGTACTTCCGTTCCCTGCATTTGGGCAATGTGCTGCTCTTGGAAGACGGGGAGTTCGGCCTGATTGACGTGGCAGACATGCGCATCTTTCCGTCAGCGCTGCGCAACACTCTGCGCCAGCGCAACTTGAAGCATATGCAACGCTATTCGCAGGACCGCAACTGGTTGTTCGAAACCCACTTCGAACAGTTGATCAACGGGTATGCATCCGTCGCATCGCCGCACGCCACGCTGAAAATCCGCGAGCAGGTCCTCACACTCGCTCGCCCTGCCGCCTGAAGGCAAGCCCGGTGAGCCCCTGAAACGGGGCGCACGCGGTATCAGTCTTTTTCCAGCGGGGAAAAGTACAGCCGGCCAAGGCCGCGCCAGGTTTTCTTGTTCCAGGCCCGAAACGGGATCTGCGCCAGCAGCTCTCGCGCCAACGCACGATTGCGGTTGGACGTCTTGAGGAACATGGAGCTCAGGAACTTGTAACGCACCTCGTCATATTGCGGGTGGTCACTGAACAGCGCGTAGGAACGCAGGATGTTGTCGATCATGAATCGATGATTCTTGTACGAATTGGTAGCGTGCTTGCGGTAGCGCGCCATCACCACGTTCAAACCGTCGATGAAGTACCCGGCGCGGGTAATCTTCAGCTCGATCAACAAGTCTTCCAGGCGAATCTGCGGGTCGAACCCACCGACCTTTTCCAGCGCCTCGCGCCGAATCATCAGCGTGGGCGCCGGCGGGTAGGGTTTACGCTCCAGGAACATATCGTCGAAGTCCAGGCGCCGAAAAGGCACATCCCGGCGTTGGCGCTTCTCGGGAAACAGCTCGCCGTTGGAGTCGATCAGCTCGATATTACCCGCACAGATCCCCACCTCAGGCTTGCCGTCCATATACGCCACCTGGGTCGCGATGCGCTCCGGCAACATGATGTCGTCGGAACCGAACGGCACAATCAGCGGGCCTTGAGAGCGGGCAATCGCGCCATTGAGCGTATTGGTCAGCCCTTGATTCTGCTGGACACGAAAGTCGAAGGTATGGTGTTCCTGCAGTCGACGAATGCGCTCGACACTGTCATCTGTCGAACCATCGTCAATCACCAGCAGCTCAATGTTGGGGTACGTCTGGTTCAGGACACTGAGGATGCTTTCCTCAATGTAAGGCGCGTGGTTGTAAGACGCGATGATCACCGTGACCAAGGGCTGACTCTGGTTCATACATGGTTCCTGCGTGCTTGAGCCAATCCTGAATCAATCAGTTCCAGGTATTCCTGGCGGAACACCTCAATGTCGTGTTGTGCCTGAAGGTACTGATAAGCCTGTTCGCCTTTCTGCGCGAGTTCTTCATCGGACAGCGCCAGGTAGGTGTCCAGCGCCTGGGTCAGCTCGGGCACGTTGGCCGGCTCCACCGCCAGGCCGCCCGCGCCTTGAATCAGCGGCAGCATGGCCGGTACGCTTGAGGCGATCACCGGCAGCCGACCGCTCATGCCTTCCAGCAGTGCCAGGCCCAAACCTTCTGCCAGCGACGGCATCGCCCAGATATCAAAGGCGCGCACGTATTGCAGGGCATTTTCCTTGAAGCCCAGCAAATGCACCCGCCCCGCCAGGCCGAGGCTGTTGATTTGCGCGGCCAGGTTGGACTCTTCGCGCCCGGCGCCAATGATGGCGAGCTGCGCCGAGGGGTAGCGGTCTTTAAGCGCCGCAAATGCCTGCAACAAATAGGTGTGGCCCTTCACCGGCACCAGGCGCCCCAAGGCGCCGACCAACCGCACAGAAGGGTCGATGCCCAGCAACTCGCGCGCACGCTCACGGGAATGCTGCAAGCCTTCCGCCTGCTCGATGTCGATGGCATTGGTAATGGCGTAGGTATTGCGGTCGGTAAACCCGCACTGGCAGTCCAGCAGGTACTGCTTGACCGCTGGCGACACGCCGACAAAACGCCAATGCTCGTCGATCCAGCGCTGGGCCTGCTTGCGTCGATAAAGGCGGTCATACTCGCCAAAGCCGTGGGAGATGCCGATGCACAGCGGGATCTTCAACCAGCGGTTCAACTGCAACATCATGTTGACCGGCTTGAAGCGGTTGCACACCACGACGTCGAATTTTTCCTTGCGGCAAAACTGATACAGCCGCCACATGGCGCGCAGCCTCAAGCCCTTGAGCGACTTGTCGGAAAACTCGAAGTAGACGGACGTGGCCGCGCGGCTGACCGGGTCTGCAGGCCCTGGCCGGCCCCGCAAAAAAGCGGCGGTGACTTCATAGCGGTCCGCAGGCAATGCCTTGACGATCTGTTCGGCCAGGTCGGCAAAATCATGGGATTTAACATTGTAGTCAGGCTGCAATTGCAGGACCTTGAAAGGCCGACTCATAACTCTCCTCGATGGAAACCTGTGGCATCAACAACCCAGGATTTTTCAGCGGCCAGCGTCGCGATGTACTCGGCGTCTGGCGCCGGCAGCAAAGACCACTGATTGCGTTTCCAGCAGACAAAATGGAAATACGGAAACTCGCGGTCGCCATCCCTGTCGTTGGTCAGGCGACCATTATTCCAGAACCATTGATGCGGAAAGCGATCAGTGCCGTCGTGCCATTTGATCGCACCACCCGGCGTACTGAACGCCTCGGTGAATTCACTGCGCCGACGCCACGGGTTGAGCTTGCCTACCAGCTCGAACAGTGGCTTCGGGAAATTCTTGCGCCACAGGAAGATCCTGCTGAACGCGCCTTCATCCAGGGCATGATGCTCCTGATCAGTGAAGCGCGCTTCCCAATCCTTGATCTGCATGAACACTTGGCGCTTTTTGGCGGTATTGCGCATCAGGCACAAATGGCCGGCCACCCGCCGCTCATGGGTCGAGAACAGGTCATAGCCGGCCAACCGATCGGCAGTGAAGTATTCGCGCAGGTTGCCATAGATCAGGTCCAGGTCGCCAAACGCCCAGAAATCGTAGCCTTTGAGGCGGTCAGCATGAATGTGCCCCAGCGCTGGCTTGATATCACACAGCTTATACGGCGCTTGAGGCGCAAAGTTGATGTACAACCGCTGTGACACCAACGCGCAGTAATCGGCAAAGCTAATGCTTTCAATCCGGACGTTGTCCGGCACGTTGGCCGGTATCGGACAGTCGCTGAACAACAACCAGTCGATATCCGCGTTGCGTCTGCAGCTTTCGAGAAAAAACGGCATCCAGAATGGCCAGTGACCAAAGTACGGGATAAGAAAAAGGATGCGGGGGCATGGATTAATCACTGGGGACTCACTGTCATTTTTTTTACTGGGACGTGCTGCACGCCACTTCGTTGCTTAACGTTACTTGTGCTTGATGAACCAAAAAAGTTCATGCCGCCGGACGGCCTTGCGGAAAAACTCATTCTCACCCCACGGCGAAACAGCTCTCCCAGCCAGCAGGCGCTGTATGACCCGCCGCACCCGCCGCTTGAACGGCATCCTCGGTTGCAGGTCATGCATCATGCCCAACGACATCGCCTTGTCGCATTGACGGTCGTTGGATAACGGCAGGCAATAAGGCCACAACGTCTGAGTGGAATCAAAAACTGGCGGCAACGTGACACCGCTTCCCGAATCACCCATTGGCCAGCGGTCGTTGTCATGCAGATGGTTGGCGTAGCCGAGCAAGGTGGTCGGCTGCCACTCCAGGCCCTGCAAGGCTTCCAATACGGCCTGCTGGGCGCAGATATGATCAGGGTGCGGGTCAAGCAGCGGATGGGGCAACACGATAACTTCAGGGCGCGCCATCAACAGCACGGCCCGCAGGTCAGCCAACAGATTGTTCCAGGTGGGCTGGCCATCGGTGTCGGCAGGCAAAGGGAAAGGGTTGAATTGGCGAAATACCCGAATATCGCTGAGTTCGGCCTCTCGCGACGCCACTGCGCGATCCGGCTCGGCCTTCATCGCCGCCAACTGCAGGCAGAAATACCCAAGCTGAACCGAGTTTTCCGGCGGCACACCCGCCCAACGCGGCACGGCGATGCTGTCCCAGGCCCGCAAACGCCCCTTGAGCCTTGCCGCCTCAGGCTTGCCCAGGCCCATTTGCTGATAATGCTCGGCTTCAATCTCGCCGGCCGTCAACGTCACGATCCAGGGTTGCGCCGCCTGACTGTACAGACCAAAGGCTGCAAGCTCGGCGTCATCGGCATGGGGCGCAATCACCATCACCCGTTGCTGGCGCACATCTGGCTGGCGGAATACCGACAACACAGGCGTGCCCTGCACACGGCAGAACCGACCACTCAGCCGCAATTGCCCAGCGAGCAACGCTTGCGCCTGGCCGGTCAGGTTCAGATAACGCAGGCCATTGACGCCGCGCTCGAATACTTGGCGGTCACCGTCCGGCAGGGCGATGAACGGGTCGACAAAGCGGCCCAGCACACTGCTCTTGAGCCGCAGCGCGAGGATCAATGTTTCATCGCCCGACAGCTCGACGGTTTCGCCCAGTACCAGCCGGCCCTCGCTCAGCACCACCTTGGGCTGCTCGGTATCCGCTGCAAATTGATACTGGTAGTCATCCTTCGGCGAGTAAAACAGATGGTCGGCAAACCAGGCCTCATGGGCAACCCAGGCCAGCACTGCCAACAGCAGCGGCAGCCACCAGGCCACCAGCACACCCACGCCGATCAACACCAGCAAACCGACCAACAGCCCGATGCGTTTATTGCGGCGGTGGCGCTTGAGCAGCGCCTGCTTGCGGCTCGTAGGCTCACTCATACCGTGAACACCGGCACGGGGTTGCACCAACGGTCCTTGTACTCGCGGTCCGCACGGCCAAACGAAAACCGCAATGGCTTGCCGACTTCGCGCGCTTGCTCCCAGGCACTTTGGGTATTGAGGAAGCTCAATACACTGCCCGGGCTGAAGGCGCGGGTTTCGGGGTCAACGCCGCCATTGATGTACTCGACACTGATCCACTGCGGCGCTTCAACGCGGTAGACCAACTGAATGGCAATTGGCGCATCGTTGAGGAAGATCACCGAACCAATCAGCCATTCACGCAGCAGCTCAATCACCTGTGCCATGCGTTCGGCGCCCGTGGCGGGAAAGCCCCAGCGGCGCTGAAACAGGTCGCAGTAGATCGCCGCCAGCTCTGCGCTGGAAAACTCCTGCACCGGGCGCACCACACCGCCCGCCTCTTCCAACAGGCGCAACTCGCGGCGCTGGTTATAACGAAACTTCTTCGACAACTCTTCCGGGGTACGTGCCATGGCCAGTTGCTCGGCCTGCGGCTTGAGGCCTGCAAAGCGGCCCTCATTCAGCGCCGACAGGTAACGCGCGCGATGACGCAGCACGGCTTGGGCATCCTCGGCGGCGGGCAGGATCAACTCGGCGTTACCCAGGTCGAACAAGCCTTTCTTGCCATGCCGTTTGAGGACATCCTTGGACAACGCCAGGTCCCGCCCCCAAGTCGCAATGCAAGCCTTGAGCTCACTGCCCTGCTCCCATGCCAGATAGCGCACAGGAATGTCGGCCAAGCCGGCAAGACGCTCGACCACCTGCGGATGCGTGGCAACACTGCCACCAAAACGCTGCCAGGCTTGGCTGTAGGTCGGCGCGTCAACGACGGACCAGCCGCGCTCGCGCCAGCCTTGGAATCGATTGAGCATCAAGCCCTCGCGGTCAATTCAAGTACGGGGGGCAACTGCCAGAAAGTAGCGCGCACCGCCGGGTCGGAAAACCGTTGGTGCAGGCGTTCCAGCATCATCTCGGCACACAGCTGGTGCTGTTGACGATCCATCGCCGCCAGGTGCTGAAGACCCTGGCCCAAGTGTTCGGCATCACCAAACGGAAACAGAATGCCCACGCCCTCGACCACTTCCCGGGCGCCGCCGCAGGCAGTGGCGAGCAACGGCACGCCGGCGACCATGGCCTCCAGCAACACCATGCCAAATGGCTCATGATCGGAGCTCAGGGCAAAGGCGTCGAACGCACGAAAATACCGACGCGCATCCGGCACCTGGCCGAGGAACAGCACTTGCTCGGCAATGCCCAGCTCGCGCGCCAGGGCCTTGAGGTCTTTCTCCAGGCGCCCGGTGCCGAGGATCGCCAAACGACTCTGTGCCGGCAAATGTGGCAACGCCAAGGCAAAGCCCTTGAGCAAGGTGGCCTGGTCCTTGTCCGGGTGCAGACGGCCGACATTGCCGACCACCCATTCATCCGGCGACAGCCCCAACGCATCCCGCGCCTCATCGGCGGGCACCTGCAGCGCTTGCATGGCCTCGACATCGATGCGGTTATACAACGTCTGAATACGCGCTGCAGGCCAGCCCGGCAGGCAGCGACGCATATCATCGCGCACCGCATCGGACACACCGAGCAGGCTCAGACGCTTGCTGAAAATCGACGCAAACAGCTTGCGGCTGCGGCGCCCGTAGTCACCAAACGCATGATGCACGCCGATCACCGGCAGGCGGGTGCCGAGCAAGGCGATATAGATCGGCTTGAACCGGTGGGCGATGCAGAAACTGAAGTTGCGCGACGCGGCGATCTTGCGCAGCTCACGGATGGCGCCCAGCTTCAGGCCACGGATGGCCTTGGAGCTGAACTCCATAAACAACACTTCATCGCTGGCGCAACCAGCGGCTACCGCAGGGTCGGCGGCCCCGGTAAGAAACACGGTGGTCACCTTGTAGCCGGTGCCTGCGAACAAACTGGCGTACTGCCGCGCGCAGTCCAGAAACGGCCCGTCATAGCCGTGGCAGAACTGCAGGACGTGGCGCTCAGCCGACCGAGTCATAAGGGTCCACGCCGTCTTTGACGACCAGGATGTCTTCCATGATCAGGTATTGCAGGTCAGAGCCGAAGAACATGTTCAGCGCGTCGGTGGGCGAGCAGATCATCGCTTCGCCACGGCGGTTGAGCGAGGTGTTCAGCGACACGCCGTTACCGGTCAGCACTTCCAGCTCTTTCATCATGTCGTAGTAGCGCGGGTTGTATTCGCGCTTGAGCACCTGGGCGCGAGAGGTGCCATCTTCATGGACCACTTCCGGCACGCGGGTTTTCCACTCTTCCGACACTTCAAAAGTGAAGGTCATGAACGGCGCCGGGTGATCGACCTTGATCATCTGCGGGGCCACGGTGTCGAGCATCGACGGGCAGAAAGGCCTCCAGCGCTCGCGGAACTTGATCTGGTGGTTGATGCGGTCAGCCACGCCGGTGGCGCTCGGGCAACCGATGATCGAACGACCACCCAAGGCACGCGGGCCAAACTCCATGCGGCCCTGGAACCAGGCCACCGGGTTACCGTCGACCATGATCTTGGCGATGCGCTTGGGCATGTTTTCGATCTTGCGCCACACCGGCTTGCTCTCGTGCTTGGCGCACGCAGCGATCACGTCTTCGTTGCTGTAGGACGGGCCGAGATAGACGTGTTCCATCTTCTCTACCGGTACACCACGGGCGTGGGACACATAGGCTGCCGCGCCAACTGCGGTGCCGGCATCGCCGGACGCCGGCTGCACGAACAGCTCTTTGACGTCGTCACGGGCAATGATTTTCTGGTTCAGCTTGACGTTCAGCGCACAGCCGCCGGCGAAGGCCAGTTTGCCGGTGTCCTTGAGGATGTCGCCCAGGTAGTGGTCGATCATCTGCAGGGCCAGCTTTTCGAACAGCGCTTGCATGCTGGCCGCGTAGTGGATGTACGGCTCGTCGGCGATATCGCCTTCGCGCTTGGGACCCAGCCACTCGATCAGTTTTGGCGAGAAGTAGAAGCCCTTGCCCTTCTCTTTATAACGGCGCAGACCGATGACGTTGGCGTAGTCGGTGTTGATCACCAACTCGCCGTTTTCAAACGAAGCCAGGCGCGAGAAATCATATTTGCTGGCATCGCCATACGGCGCCATGCCCATGACCTTGAACTCGCCGTCGAGCATCTCGAAACCGAGGAACTCGGTAATCGCGCCATACAGACCACCCAGGGAATCCGGATCGTAGAATTCCTTGATCTTGTGGATCTTGCCGTTTTCGCCGTAGCCGAAGAACGTGGTGGCGTACTCACCCTTGCCGTCGATGCCGAGGATCGCGGTTTTTTCCTGGAAGCCCGAGCAGTGGTAGGCGCTGGAAGCATGGGCCAGGTGGTGTTCAACCGGCTCGATCTTGATTTTTTTCGGATCGAAGCCCAGTTGCTCCAGGCACCAGACGATCTTGTTGCGGTAGCGCTTGTAGCGACGGTTGCCCATCAGGATCGCGTCGAGCGCGCGGTCCGGGGCGTACCAGTAACGCTTGGCATAGTGCCAACGCGCCTCGCCGAACAGGCTGATCGGAGCGAACGGGATCGCCACCACGTCAACGTCGGAAGGCTTGATGCCGGCTTGTTCCAGGCAGAACTTCGCCGATTCGTAGGGCATGCGGTTCTTTGCATGTTTGTCGCGTACGAAGCGCTCTTCTTCGGCGGCCGCAATCAGCTTGCCGTCGATATACAACGCTGCGGAAGGATCATGGCTAAGGGCGCCGGACAGGCCAAGAATCGTCAATGCCACAGGGGTCTAGCCTCTTTTAGTCTGCATACAGGCGGGTTGCGCCTGAAAAAAGTGTGCCTCCCGCCTGAGCGAGAAACAGCTAAAGGGCGGGATTATAACTTAAAAGCAGTAGGAAGCTGTTAGCGGCAACCGGCAAGCGGACTACTTGTAGACCTGGATGTCGCCGTCCTGGCTTTGGCGGTAGACGGTGTAGGGCAGCACCAGCGTGTCGGCCAGACCCGAGGCCAGCGCCTCGATGGCAATGATCGGAAATATATTACTTGCCGGCTGGCCAAAGCCTGGGTTGTCTACGCCTTTTTCAGGTTTTGGCTCGCTGTTCAAGTAACAAAACCCGGATATCACCCCGCTGTAGATACGCGGCACGCTGCCACAGTGGCTGCGCGAATCCTTGAGGCCCTGACTGGTCACGGTGTCCGGGCGAAAGACGGTATTGATCGTTCCGCACCCTGAAAGCATCAGCAGGCTCGCGACCAACAGCACTTCGATTCCACGATTCACGAACAACTCCTTTTGCCTGAAAGAATGAAACCGGGCCGGCCCCGGCGCATTGATAACGCCTGTCACTACGAACGACCGGGCGGCCAGTAAACCCCCCTGTTACCCAGCGTGCTCTGCTGGTAAAGCGTGTAGGGCAGCACCACGGTATCAACAATACCCGACGCAGTCAGGTCCACCAGCACCAACGGTACGAGCACGCCGGTGTAGTCCGGTGGCGCGTTAAGCAGGCAAAAATTAAACGCCAGGCCGCTGTAGGCACGCGGGATGGATTCGCAATAGGTCTTCTGTTTGCGCAATTCACGCGTCGCCGCCAGGTCATCACGCAACAGCGTATTCAGCGTGCCGCAGCCGCCTAATGTGAGACTGGCGAGCGCCAATGCCACAGTCATTTTCAAGCTCATGGACGGTCCTCTCCCAGTGGTCCGCCACGCTAGCATCGACAAGACCGACACCCCAGACTCAGCACGCCCGCCGGCTCGTGAGAAAAATCCGAAATGGTAAAAATTGCCCAAGCCACTAAACTCGCGCCCTTTTGCGCGTTTATGCCCTATGCGCCCCAGATCCTGGCTGACCATGAAAACATTCGCCCGCCTCACCTTTTTGCTGCCCAGCCTGCTTGCCCTGAGCAACACCGCTATGGCCGACGACGCACCACTGATCCTCGACCCCAGCGTCGTCACCGGTTCGCGCAGCGCCAACCCGACCTTCGACCTGCCCTACTCGGTCGACAGCATCAGCCGTGAACAGATCAGCGACGGGCAACTCGGCATCAACGCCTCCGAAGCGCTGTCACGAGTGCCCGGGCTGGTGGTCCAGAACCGTCAGAACTATGCGCAGGACCTGCAGATTTCCTCACGCGGCTTCGGCGCCCGCTCGGCGTTTGGTGTACGCGGCATCAAGCTGGTTGCTGACGGCATCCCCGCCAGCACCCCGGACGGTCAGGGCCAGGCGGCCACCTTCAACCTCGATACCGCCGAACGCATCGAAGTCCTGCGCGGCCCGGCGGCCACCTTGTACGGCAGCAATGCCGGCGGGGTCATCCAGATGTTTTCCCGCGACGGCGAAGGCCCGCCACGCATCGGCGCTGAAACCCTGGTGGGCAGCGACGGCTTGAACAAAAACCACCTCACCGCCGAAGGCGCGGCGAACGGCGCCGGTTTCGTGCTTGACGCCTCGCGCATGGACACCGACGGCTACCGCGACCACAGCAGCGCCCGCCGGGACCAGACCTTTGCCAAGCTCAACTTCCAGCCGGATGACGACAGCAAGCTGGCGCTGATCTACAGCAGCCTGGAGCAAAACGGCACGCAGGACCCGCTGGGGCAAACCTGGGCCGCGTACAAGGCCGACCCGCGTTCGGTAGCGCCGGCCGCACTGGAATACAACACGCGAAAAAGTATCGATCATCAGCAATTAGGCATGAATTACGAGCGCTACATCGGCGATGCGACGTTGCAGGTCAATGCGTACACAGGACGGCGCAGCGTGATTCAGTACTTGTCGATTCCGGACAAATTCGCCAGTGGCGCACTCAAACCGGCAAACGCTCGCGGCGGCGTAGTGGCTTTCGACCGCAAATTCTACGGGGGCTCGGTCCACTGGCTGCAACCCATCACCAGCGCCCCCGGCGACCTGACGCTGATCACCGGCCTTGATTACGACCGCAGCCAGGATGATCGCCAGGGCTATTCCAACACCCTCGACGGTGTGCACGGTGTCAAAGGCGCATTGGGTCGCAATGAAATCGACACTGCCACCAGCCTCGACCCCTTCGTACAAGCCAACTGGCTGCTGGGCGACTGGACCCTGCAGGCAGGCCTGCGCCACAGCACCATGAAGATGGACGTGGACGACCACTTCCTCCGCGACGGCAATGACAGCGGCAGCAAGACCTATCAGAAGAACACCCCGTCGGTCAGCGTGATGTATGCCTTTACGCCGGACCTGCATGGGTACGTGAGCGCGGGCAAAGGCTTTGAAACCCCGACCCAGGCCGAGTCGGCTTATTCGAGCAGCGCCAACGGCTTTAACTTTGCGCTCAAGCCATCGGTCAGCCAGCAGTACGAAGTCGGCCTGAAGGCAAAACTGGGCGAAGACACTCGCCTCAACGCCGCGTTATTCCAGATCACCACTGAAGACGAACTGGTCGTACAGCAATCCAGCGGTGGGCGCACCACCTATCAAAACGCTGGCCGCACCCTGCGCCGAGGCTTGGAGTTGGGCCTGGAAAGCCAGCTCAGCGAACAGTGGAGCACCCACCTCGCCTACACCCGCTTGCAGGCCACTTACGACAGTGACTTCGTCAGCGGCGGCAACACGACCATCAGCAAAGGCAACTACTTGCCGGGCGTACCGCAAACCACGCTGTTTGCCGAGCTGAACTGGAAACCCCGCGACTGGGTGAGCACCGCCCTTGAAGGCATGTATCGCAGCAAGGTCTACGTCGAAGACACCAACCAACAACGGGCAGCACCGGGCTACAGCGTGTTCAACTGGCGCGCACGCTTTGAGCAGAAGGTGGAGCACTGGACCTTCCACCAGACGTTGCGCCTGGATAACTTGCTGGATCGCCAGTACGTCGGTTCGGTGATTGTCGGTGACGGCAATGGTCGCTATTACGAAGCGGCGCCGGGGCGGTCGTGGTATGCGGGAGCGGGGGCTGAATACCAGTTTTGATCAGGTCATGTAGCGCCTGAGCGGCCGCCTTCGCGGGCAAGCCCGCGCCCACATTGGACCGCGTTTACCAATCAACATGTGGGCCGGCGGGCATGCTCGCGAAAGGGCCGAAGACCGGCTTTAACCGGCGACGCCGACCTCTCGGGGCAAACGCTGGTCGATCCGTTGGTACAAGGCGCTGCTCTCAGGCCAGTTGCGCATAAATCGCGCGCGGTCCTTGGCAAACGCCGGGGCGAAGCTGGCTTCACTGCGGTGCTGGCACATGGCATCGAGGTCAATCAACGCCCAGCGATCCTCGGCCCAGAACAGATTATGGCCCTTGAAATCGCCATGGCTGATGCGCTCACGAATCAACTCGGCAAACAGATGATCCAGGGCCAGCAGTTCGTTTTCGGGCGCATCGCCGTTCTCAACATACGGTGCGAAGCGCTCGATGATGTCCGGCCCCGGCAAGTAGTCGGTGACCAGATAAGCCCGGCTGCGCAGCCAGAAAAAACGCTTTTCCAGCACAGCCAGCGGCTTGGGCGTGGCGATCCCCAGAAAGGCCAGGCGGTTACCTTCACGCCAGGAGTGCCAGGCACGACTGGGGCGCCAGAAACGCTTGAGCCAATGGGCGAACCCCTTGATGTTGTAGCGCTTGATCACCAGCGGCCGACCGGCCACTTCGACCTTGGCGACAGTGGCCGCACCACCGGTCTTGTACAGGTGGCCCTGATCAAGCAACGCATCGGCCTGCTCCAGCACCGGTAGCATCGCAGGCGCTTCCTCGCGACGAATCGCACGCAAGGCAAAGGCGCCACGCACCACGCTGAACAGCGTGCACTCACGACCGACCTTGTTCAAAAAGTCTTTCAAGCGCCAGGCACTGACCTTGCGCACCTGCTTCTCCAGGGCTTCCAGCGGCAACGCGTGCTCGCCATTGCCCAGCAGGTAATACACCAACAACTCTTCGGTGAACGGCTCAAGGTTTTTCGGCAGTTGGGCGAAAAACACCCCGAGATTTTCCAGCACCCGATTGCGTGACAGCGGCTTGCCCGCTTCTTCGACGCGAATCCCGGCACCGTCAATCAGGTACAGCTTGCCGTCCTGGCGCAGCAGGTTGTCCAGGTGCAGGTCTTCCTGCCACAAGCCTTTGCTGTGCATCTGCGCGATCGCAGCCAACGCCTCGGCGAGCACGGCGGTCTGTTCGTCCGCCAACGGCGGCAAACCTTCGACCGCCTGCCAGGCATCGGCGAGGCTTTCGGCGCCTTCAATAAAGTCGAACAGCAGCCAGCCACCCTCACCTTCCTGCAAACCATCGGCCAGCAGCTGCGGCGTGGTCAGGCCTTGCTCAGCCAGCAGGCGGACGCCGCCGAGTTCACGCTGAAAATGCCGTGCCGCCTTGTTGCCCACCAACAATTTGGCCAGCACCGTGCGACCGCGCCACACGCCTGCGCCCACATAGCGCTCGCCGGGCAATACGCGCAGCAGGCTGAGCAATTGCAGTTGCCCTGGGCCAGCAGCATCCGCCAGCTCGATGGTCAGCGGGAGGCCAGGCGTGCGACCGGCTTTTTTCAGCTCAGACAAACGCATCAGCGCTTCTCCTTGTGACTGCGACGGGCCGTCAGGCGCTCGAACCAGGCGGTGGTCAGCGAGCTGTCTTCAGGT
Organism: Pseudomonas fluorescens; assembly: GCF_900215245.1. Lineage (GTDB taxonomy): Bacteria > Pseudomonadota > Gammaproteobacteria > Pseudomonadales > Pseudomonadaceae > Aquipseudomonas > Aquipseudomonas fluorescens. The sequence continues at coordinate 2,756,014 of NZ_LT907842.1, read as the reverse complement.
TGATCCAGATAGGCCGCCAACAATTGCCGCACGTGGGCATCCGACCACTGCGGCGCGCGCCGCAACAGCGGTTCCAGGTCCTTGACCCGGTCGCGCCTGCCGAACAGTAACGGGCGAGTTTTCTCCAGGTCGATCAACTGCGCGGCATAACCTGTGCCTGTGGCCTGCAGGAAAATATGCTTGGGATAAAAACAGCCATGCACCTGACCCACGCTGTGCAGGTGTCGCGCCAGCTGACCGCAGGCCAGCAAGATCGCACGGTGCTGGGCATCTGTCAGTTGCGACCATTGCTCCAGCAATGAATCCAGGTCGTTCCAACCGTCCAGGGCACGGGTCAGCAACATCGCACGGTGCTCGCCATTGACCTTGCGCTCACCGAAAAACGCCGCCTGCAACGCCGGAATACCGCGCTCGCGATAACGGCTGATGTTACGGAATTCACGGGCAAATGTCGGCTCGCCAAACGGCTTGCTGAGTGTGCGTGTCAGGTAATTGCTCTGGCGCTTGAGGTAGTAGCCCTGCCCTTCAAGCTCCAGACGAAATACGCTGCTCCACCCCCCATCGCTGGTATTGGGTTCATCCACCGCGTCCAGTTGCCTGGCCCACAGGGCATCGAAGTCAGCCAGGCCGTTGCGCTCAAGCAGAGCGCGATCTTCGGCCGCCAGGAAATCACTCATTCGCGCCCCTCGAAAAACTTCACCACGTGGCGAATCCGCTGTTTGTCCGACGCCGTCAGGTGCGAGCGTTGGCGATATTGCAGGTAGAAGCGCAGGCGCTGGGTAGCCGACAAGTGATACTTGGCGACTTTGTCCAGGCAGGCCAGGTCTTTGGTAATTCGGTACTTGAGCCAGAACCCGCGCCAGAAATCACCGTTGGGGCAATCGATCAGGTACAGGGTCTGATGATCGTCGACCAACAGGTTGCGCCACTTCAAATCGTTATGGGTGAAGCGATGCTCGTGCATCGTACGGGTGTATTCAGCAAGCTGGCGACTGATCACGCTGACCCACTTGGGGTCTTTCAAACAGGCATCGTTGCGATCGGCCAGCACCGACAAGTCAGCGGTTCTCGGCAGCTCGCGGGTGATCATCGCCCCCCGCGCATAGGCCAGGCCCTTGCGCTCCAGGCCCCAGGCCACCACGTCGGCGGTAGGAATCCCCCACCTGGCGAAGCGCTTGAGGTTCTGCCATTCGGACTTCACCCGCGGCTTGCCCAGGTAGCGGCGCAGGCCTTTACCGGCACCGACGTAACGCTTGACGTAGAAATTGACCCCGCCGCGCTCTACGCGGATCACTTCCGACAACGGGTCGCGCGTCAGCTGCTCGCCCTGCAGCGCAAACACCGCCTCAAGGCTGCCGAAATCATCCGCCAGTGCGGCGTAAGCAGGTTCCAGATTCCAACCCGCCATCAGAGCGCGTCCCCGTAGCGTTGTTTGCGCGCATAAAGCTTGTCGGCCTTGGCCTGCAGCCACTGCAGCAAGGGGCTTTCTTCGGCCAGGATCTGGCGCAGCGGCTGCTGGAAGTAGCCCTTGAGGAAGCGCAACTTGTCGCGACGCGTGAGGCCGATGTCCAGCGCCGAAAAGTACAGCGCGGCCAAGTCTTTGTCGCGCCAGCGATGGCTGATTTTGTCGCGGGTCTGGGCGCGGTGCAGGTCGATCACCGACAGTTTGAAGTGATCGAAGGTGACCGGCGTATCCGTGTGCAGCAGGAAGTGGCAGATGTAGCAGTCGCGGTGGTTGACCCCACCGCGATGCATCATGCCGGTCATCCGCGCCACTTCAGCGATCAGCGCGCGCTTGAGGCGCGGCTCGGGCGGCTGTTTGGCCCAGTTGATGCTGAAATCTTCAAGGCTGACCGTAGGCGCCAACTCTTCGGTGATGATGAACGAGTGCTGGTCGGCCGGGTTGCTGCCGCGCTCGCCGTACGCCACGGCGGTCATGGTCGGCACGCCGATTGCGTGCAGGCGTTCGATGGCCTGCCACTCCTGACCCGCGCCCAGCACCGGCAGCTTGGCGGTGACCAGGTTCTTGACGATCTCGCCCCAGCCGATGCCACGGTGGATCTTCACAAAATAACCACGGCCATCCACTTCGGTACGCAAGGTGCGCCGCGCTTCAAGCTCACGGTACACCTCGCCTTGCAGCCGCTCGACTTCGGCGAACGCATCGCGCCCGGCCCAGAGGGTCTTGAACGGCTCGGCAAGCATCAACTTCATCGTTTTGGCTCCGCCAGAATCACATCCGCCGCGTGCTGCGGCATGCTGTAGAGGTCAGCCGTCTCGGCGAAGGCCAACCCATTGCGGCCCCAGGCCGCGCGCTGTGCAGTGTCGGTGAGCATTCGCGCCAGATACTGGTTGAGCTGCGCCTGTTCAAAAGGCTCATCCAGCACCAGGCCGCTGTCGGCTTCGGCGATGTAATGGGCATAACCACACACGGCCGAGACCAGCACCGGCAAGCCGGCCACCAGCGCTTCGAGCAACACCGTACCGGTATTCTCGTTGTACGCCGGGTGGATCAACAGGTCGGCGCCCAGCAGGAAACGCGGGATATCGCTGCGCCCCTTGAGGAACTGCACGTTATCGCCCAGCCCCAAAGTGGCGCTCTGCAGTTGGAATACTTTGGGGTCGTCCTGGCCAATTACAAACAGGCGTGTGCGTTTTTTAAGTTCTGCCGGCAAGGCGGCCATGGCTTTGAGGCTGCGATCGACGCCCTTGGTTTTGAAGCCAGAGCCGATTTGCACCAGCAGCAGGTCGTCCTCGCCCAGGTTGAATTCCTGGCGGAAGCCTTCACGCAGCTCGGCGGCGTTGGGCGGTGCGCGGCGGTCCTGGGCAATGCCCGGTGGCAACAGGTGGAAGCGCTCCAGCGGGGTGTCGTAATGCTTGATGAACAGCGGCTGCTGCACTTCGGAGATCATCAAGACTTCGGTCTTGGCATCCTTGGCAAACACCGCACGCTCATACTCGGCGAAGTGTTTGTAGCGGCCAAAGCTGCGATACAGCGCGTGGCGCAGGTTTTGTGCCTTGTCTTCAAAGCAGCCGTCGGCGGCGTAGTAAACGTCCAGGCCAGGCATTTTGTTGAAACCAATCAGGCGGTCCACCGGGCGTTTGGCCAGGTCGGCCTCCATCCACGCGCTGAGCTTCTCGTTGCGCCGATGATTGAAGAACGCCTTGACCGGCGCCACCAGCACTTCGAAACCCGGCGGAATCTCGCCTTCCCAGATCAGCGTGTAGACACGAATCTGATGGCCGCGCTGCTGGCACTCCAGGGCGATACGCATGAAGTCGCGCTGCAGGCCACCGAAGGGGAAATATTTGTACAGAACAAAAGCCAGTTGCATCAGTGCAGCTCCTCAGCCAGTAACAACGTGCTCAGTCGGCTTGCCACACGCTCAGGGTTCAAGCGCGTGAAGCACAGGGGCGACTCGCGTTTGATGTCGAACCGACGCAGATCGTCGGCCGTTGGTTGATAGGTACAGTGTTTTTGCAGGCACGGCGCACAGGGGAAGTCGCTGGCCAGGTGAATCTGGCCCTTGCCGTAAGCGCCGGTCAGGCCGGGGTTCGTCGGGCCGAACAGGGAAATGGTCGGCACGTCCAATGCAGCGGCCAAGTGACCGAGGCCGGTGTCCACCGCCACGCAGGCGCGGGCGCCAGCGAGCACACGGGCGACGCCGGCGAGGTTCAGCTTGGGCAGCACTTCGGCGTTCTGCAGGCCTTGGGCCAAGCGTTCGGCGCGGGCTTTTTCGTCGGCATTGCCCCACGGCAACTTTACGTCCACACCCAGGCGGCCCATGCGTTCGGCCAGCTCGCGCCAATAGGCTTCGGGCCAGTGCTTGGTGTCCCAAGTGGTGCCGTGCAGCAGCAGCACAAACGGTTTTTTCGGCGGCAGGCCGAGCAGCTTGTCGACGCTCAAACCGTAATCGCCCAAGGCTTTGGGCAAGTCATAGCCCAGCGCCACGGCGAACAGTTGGCGCAAACGCTCCACTGCATGCTGCCCACGGGCCACAGCCAGGCGTCGCGAGTAGAAGCGCGCAGCGATTGGCTCGCGGGCGGAGTGTTTATCGAAGCCCGCCACCGGGGCACGCACGTAGCGTGTCAGCCAGGCGCTTTTGAGCAGGCCCTGGGCGTCGATTACCAAGTCGTATTTAGTCGACTGGACGCGCTGCTTGAAGCGGCGCCACTCACCGCTCTTGAGGGTTTGCCAGATGTTTTTGCGCCAGCGGCGAATCGCCACCGGGATCACCTTGTCCACCGCCGGGTGCCAGGTGGGGATCTCGGCAAAGCCTTCTTCCACGATCCAATCAAAGCGAATGCCAGGGATTGCCCGCGCCGCGTCGGTCAGTGCCGGCAAGGCGTGGATCACATCGCCCAGGGATGAGGTCTTGATTACCAATACGCGCAAACTAACGGACCTCGACCACAGAGCCCTGCAACCGCTGCAAGGCATCGCTGACCGGTTGCGGCAGCAACTGGCGCAGGCAATTGTAGTGGCCGAAACGGCAGGTGCGGTCAAAACACGGGCTGCACTCCAGGCCCAGGCGCACCACTTCGACCTTGTCGGCCAATGGCGGGGTGAAGCCGGGAGAGGTCGAGCCGTAAACGGCCACCAACGGGCGATTCAACGCCGCCGCCACATGCATCAGGCCCGAATCGTTGGACACCACCGCGTCGGCGCAGGACAACAGGTCGATAGCCTCGGCCAACGACGTGTCGCCACTGAGGTTCACGGCTTCTTCGCGCAGGCCGGGAATCAGGCGCTGGCGAATGTCCTCACCCACCGAGTGATCGTTTTTCGAACCGAACAGCCACACCTGCCAGCCTTCACGAATCTTCATTTCGGCGACTTTGGCGTAATGCTCCGACGGCCAGCGCTTGGACTCGCCAAACTCGGCGCCTGGGCAAAGCGCGAGTACCGGACGGTCGAGCATCAGGCCGAACTTGGCCAGGGCCGCGTCGCGCGTAACCGGGTCGATCTGCAGGCTCGGGCGCGGGTACGCTGTCGGCAACTCGGCACCGGGCTCGTAGGCCAGGGCCATGAAGCGCTCGATCATCAGCGGGTAACGCGCCTTGTCGAGGGTGCGCACGTCATTGAGCAGCACATAGCGAAACTCGCCGCGCCAGCCGGTACGTTTAGGGATGCCGGCAAAGTACGGCACCAGCGCCGATTTCAGCGAGTTAGGCAGCAGGATCGCCTGGTCGTACTGGCCGCGCATGGATTTGCCGATGCGTCGGCGCGTCGCCAATTCGAGTGCGCCGTGGCCGAGCGGGAAGCTCAAGGCCTTGCGCACCTCGGGCATGCGCTCAAGGATCGGCCGGCTCCACTCAGGGGCGAGCACGTCGATTTGGCAGTCGGGATGACGCTGTTTCAGGCACTGGAACAGTGTCTGCGCCATCACCATGTCACCGACCCAACTGGGCCCAACGATCAGAATATTCATGTAGTTTCCACAAACGATGCGGGGAGGCTTATGCCTCCCCGCCTCAATAATTACTGCCAGTCGCGGTGGACCTGGGAACCGCTTTGTGTGGGAGCTGGCTTGCCTGCGATGGCATCGCCTCGGTAGGCCTGCTACACCGAGTCGCTTGCATCGCAGGCAAGCCAGCGCCCACATATCAGTCGAGTATCAGCTTAACCCCAGCGCTTGCCAGATTCGCATCACCTGGCGCCGTTCGTCGGCGAACTGATCCCCGGCCACCGTACCGGCCTCGTTTTGCAAGGCCTGGCGGTGCGCGGCGGAACGGTAGGCCTTATACACCTCGCGCAGTAGATGGGCATCGGCGGCGGGCATCAGCCCAACCTGCTCCAGGCCTTCCAGAATGCGGATATTGTCGGTGTAGCGCAGCAACGATGGATGTTGCGCAGACCACGCCAAAGCGGCGTATTGCACCATAAATTCAATATCGACGATACCTCCGGCGTCCTGCTTGAGGTCGAACGCCGCCGTCGGCTCGAACGCATTGGCGCCGGTACCGGCCGCCGTAGTCCGGGTGCCCAGGTTATCGCGCATCTTGGCGCGCATCTCGCTGACCTCCTGGCGCAGCTTCGCCAAGTCCCGCTCACGCCCCAGCACCTTGGCGCGGACGTGCTCGAACGCGTGGCCCACATCCTCGCTGCCCACCAGCACCCGAGCGCGGATCAGGGCCTGATGCTCCCAGGTCCAGGCTTCATTCTCCTGATAGCGCTCAAACGCTCCCAGTGAACTGACCAGCAAACCGGACGCGCCCGAAGGTCGCAGGCGCATGTCCACTTCATACAACTGGCCCGAGTTGGTTTGGGTGGTCAGCAGGTGAATGATGCGCTGGCCCAACCGTGTAAAAAACTGCGCACCGTCGATCGGCTTGGCGCCGTCGGTTTCGGCCTGCGGGTCACCGTCATGGATAAACACCAGGTCCAGGTCCGAACCATGCCCCAGTTCGATCCCGCCGACCTTGCCGTAACCGACGATGATAAAACCCGGATTGCACAGGCTGCCGTCCACCCGCTGCGGCGAGCCGTGGCGCGCCACGGTCTGGCGCCAAGCCAGGGCCAGCACTTGTTCGAGAATCGCCTCGGCCAGCCAGGTCAGGTAATCGCTGACCTTCATCAGCGGCAGGCTGCCGGCGATTTCCGAAGCCGCGACACGCAGGCGGTGGGCCAGCTTGAAGTGGCGCAGGGCTTCCATTTGCTGTTCGAGGTCATCCTCGGGAATCCGCGTAAGGCGCTCGCGCAGCTCTGCGGCGAGCTCCGGTGCCAACGGCGGCTTGAACAGGCGGCCTTCATTGAGCAGTTCGTCGAGCAGCAGCGGAAAGCGGGTGATTTGTTCGGCGATCCACGGGCTGGCGGCGCACAGCGTCAACAGCCGGCGCAGGGCGTCAGGGTTTTCGGTCAGCAGCACGAGGTAGGCCGAACGGCGGGCGACAGCCTCCACCAGCGGCAAGACGCGCTCCAGTACCAGGTCCGGGTTGGCGTGCTCGACCGCCTGGGCCAGCAGGCGCGGAATAAAAGCATCCAGCCGTTCGCGCCCCAGACGCTGCATGGCGCGCAATTGCGGGCTGCCACGCAGGCCGGCCAAGGCCTTGAGCGCTTTGGTCGCGTCAGTAAAGCCACCTTCGGCCAACTGCCGGCAGGCGGCCTCTTCATCCTGGGACTCTTCCCACAGCGGCAACCACTCACCACCCACAACCAATTCGCTTTCTTCGCCTTCTTCCTCGTCAGGGTCAGCGATCACCTGGCGGAAATGCCAGTCCACACGGCCACGCCAGTACATCAGGCGCTCATGGAATGCCGCCCAATCGGCAAAGCCCAGCATAAAGGCAATGCGCGCCTGGTCTTCCGGGCCGTCCGGGAGCATTTGCGTCTGCCGGTCGGCAATTGCCTGGATGGCGTGTTCGGTGTAACGCAAAAACTCGTAGCCATTGCGCAACTCGGCGATCACGGCCGATGGCAGGTAGCCCTGGCCTTCCAGGGTCCCCAACACATTGAGCAACGGCCTCTGTTGCAGGCTCAGGTCGCGGCCACCATGGATCAATTGGAACGCCTGCGCGATAAATTCCACCTCGCGGATGCCGCCCGAGCCCAGCTTGATGTTGTCGGCCATGCCTTTGCGCCGTACTTCCTGCTGGATCAGCTGCTTCATGGTGCGCAGCGCTTCAATGGCGGAAAAATCCAGGTACCGCCGATAGACGAAGGGTCGCAGCATGTCGAGCAACTGCGCACCGGCCACCTGATCACCGGCCACTACCCGCGCCTTGATCATGGCGTAGCGCTCCCAGTCGCGGCCCTGGTCCTGGTAGTACTGTTCCAGCGCATTGAAACTGAGCACCAACGCGCCGGCCGAGCCATATGGCCGCAGGCGCATGTCGACACGGAACACAAAACCGTCGACGGTCATCGGGTCGAGGGCCTTGATCAGTTTTTGACCAAGCCGAATGAAAAACTCCTGGTTATCCAGCGCGCGCTTCACGCCCACTGTCTCGCCGCCTTCTGGGTAGGCAAAGATCAGGTCGATATCCGAAGACAGGTTCAGCTCCACCGCGCCGAGCTTGCCCATGCCGAGGATGACCATGTGCTGGGCTTCACCGCTGCGCCGGCCGGTCGGCGTGCCGAACTGCACGCAGTGGCGCTGGTACAGCCACTGGTAGGCCTGATCGATACAAGCGTCAGCCATGTCGGAGAGGTCGCGGCAGGTTTGCACCAGGTCCGCTTGTCGGGTCAGGTCGCGCCAAATGATGCGCACTTGTTGGCGTGTGCGCTGGCGGCGCAACACACGGCCCAGCTCATCTTCTGTTTCGGCCTGTTGCACAGCGCCCGCGATCTGGCTGCACAGTTCGCCGGGCGCGAAGCCCCGGTCCAACTCGCCCCAGGCCACCAGTTCGAGCAACATCAAAGGGTCACGAACGCTCTGTTCAATGACGAAATCACTGGCGGCGCATACCCGGGCAAAGTCGGCCCACCGTTGCGGCGTCCACGCAGAAAGGCCATGATCGTCGTCCAGCGCGGCCACTGCGTCACGAAATGACTGCTCGGCCCGGCTGGCGTAAGGCAAGAGAATGGCCGGTAATTCGGCGAGTGTTGGGAGGCTCATGGTCTATCCTTGATCGGCGCGTAAATGGCTTGTTGCTGTGAACGCAAGAACCACGCTCGGTGAAGGACTGTCGAACAAAGGTTATAAATAGCTGAAATTAAATTAATCTTGGCAGGCAACATCAAACTTTCACCTTTTCTTGTTCGCAAAAGATCAACAATAACGATTATGCTCACCAGCCAGACCGAGCAATCCGCTCAGTCTTGTGTAGTTTTACTACTCGTATATACATTCGAAAGGCTGAAATGGCCGACGATTTGTAGTAAAACTACAGGACGCCGAAGCAACCTTCGGCCATCCAAGAATTTATGTCGTCTGCCCACAAGGCCAGTCGCAAACTTCAGGCAACCGATTCTGGTAGCCTTTCCGCCCTGGAGCAAGCCATGCAAGACCTCGATCCCGTCGAAACCCAGGAATGGCTGGACGCCCTGGAATCGGTTCTCGACAAAGAAGGCGAAGACCGTGCTCACTATTTGATGACCCGTATGGGCGAACTCGCGACCCGCAGCGGCTCGCAACTGCCTTACGCCATCACTACGCCATACCGCAACACCATCCCCGTTACCCACGAAGCACGCATGCCTGGCGACCTGTTCATGGAACGCCGCATTCGCTCGCTGGTACGTTGGAACGCCATGGCGATGGTAATGCGCACGAACTTGAAAGATTCTGACCTGGGCGGTCACATCTCCAGCTTCGCGTCCAGCGCAACTCTGTATGACATTGGCTTCAACTACTTCTTCCAGGCCCCGACCGACGAACACGGCGGCGACCTGATCTACTTCCAGGGCCACACCTCGCCAGGCGTTTACGCCCGTGCGTTCATGGAAGGCCGCATCACCGAAGAACACATGAACAACTTCCGCCAGGAAGTGGACGGTAACGGCCTGTCGTCGTACCCGCACCCTTGGCTGATGCCTGATTTCTGGCAGTTCCCGACGGTATCCATGGGCCTTGGCCCGATCCAGGCGATCTACCAGGCACGCTTCATGAAGTACCTGGAAGCCCGTGGCTTCATCCCTGAAGGCAAGCAGAAAGTCTGGTGCTTCCTGGGCGACGGCGAGTGTGACGAGCCGGAATCCCTGGGCGCCATCTCCCTGGCCGGCCGCGAGAAGCTCGACAACCTGATCTTCGTCATCAACTGCAACCTGCAGCGCCTCGACGGCCCGGTTCGCGGCAACGGCAAGATCATCCAGGAACTCGAAGGCGTGTTCCGCGGTGCTCAGTGGAACGTGACCAAAGTCATCTGGGGTCGCTTCTGGGACCCACTGCTGGCCAAAGACGTCGACGGTATCCTGCAACGTCGCATGTACGAAGTCATCGACGGCGAGTACCAGAACTACAAAGCCAAAGACGGCGCGTTCGTGCGTGAACACTTCTTCAACACGCCTGAACTCAAGGCGATGGTTGCAGACCTGTCCGACGACGAAATCTGGAAACTCAACCGTGGCGGCCACGACCCGTACAAGGTCTACGCGGCGTACCACGAAGCGGTCAACCACAAAGAACAACCGACCGTCATCCTGGCCAAGACCATCAAGGGTTATGGCACCGGTGCCGGCGAAGCGAAGAACACTGCGCACAACACCAAGAAGGTTGATGTTGAAAGCCTGAAGCTGTTCCGCGACCGCTTCGACATCCCGGTCAAGGACGAAGAGCTGGAGAACCTGCCGTTCTTCAAGCCAGAGCCAAACAGCGCCGAAGCCCGCTACCTCAGCGAGCGTCGCACTGCACTGGGCGGTTTCGTGCCACAGCGCCGCGCCAAGTCCTTCGACATTCCGACACCGCCACTGGATACCCTCAAGGCGATCCTGGACGGCTCGGGCGACCGTGAAATCTCCACCACCATGGCCTTCGTGCGAATCCTCGCGCAACTGGTCAAGGACAAGGAAATCGGCTCGCGTATCGTCCCGATCATCCCGGACGAAGCCCGTACCTTCGGTATGGAAGGCATGTTCCGTCAGTTGGGCATCTACTCCTCCGTCGGCCAGCTCTACGAGCCAGTCGATAAAGACCAAGTGATGTTCTACAAGGAAGACAAGAAGGGCCAGATCCTCGAAGAAGGCATCAACGAAGCGGGCGCCATGAGCTCCTTCATCGCTGCCGGTACTTCGTACTCCAGCCACAACCAGCCGATGCTGCCGTTCTACATCTTCTACTCGATGTTCGGTTTCCAGCGTATCGGCGACCTGGCGTGGGCAGCAGGCGACAGCCGTACCCGTGGCTTCCTGATCGGCGGCACCGCCGGCCGGACCACGCTGAACGGCGAAGGCCTGCAACACGAAGACGGTCACAGCCACATCCTGGCGGCCACCATCCCGAACTGCCGCACCTTTGATCCAACCTACGGCTACGAGCTGGCGGTGATCATCCAGGACGGCATGAAGAAGATGACCGAAGAGCAGCAGGACGTTTTCTACTACATCACCGTGATGAACGAGTCCTACCAGCAGCCAGCCATGCCGGCCGGTGTCGAGGAAGGCATCATCAAGGGCATGTACCTGCTCGAAGAAGACACCAAGGAAGCGGCGCACCACGTGCAGCTGATGGGCTCCGGCACCATCCTGCGTGAAGTCCGTGAAGCGGCGAAGATCCTGCGTGAAGAGTTCAACGTTGGCGCTGACGTCTGGAGCGTTACCAGCTTCAACGAACTGCGTCGCGACGGCCTGGCGGTCGAGCGCAACAACCGCCTGCACCCAGGTCAGAAGCCTGCGAAGAGCTATGTCGAAGAGTGCCTGGCCGGCCGTAAGGGTCCAGTCATTGCCTCTACCGACTACATGAAACTGTTCGCTGAACAAATTCGCCAGTGGGTCCCGTCCAAGGAATTCAAAGTCCTGGGCACCGACGGTTTCGGCCGCAGTGACAGCCGCAAGAAGCTGCGTCACTTCTTCGAAGTCGACCGTCATTTCGTGGTGTTGGCAGCCCTGGAAGCCTTGGCTGACCGTGGTGAGATCGAACCTAAGGTGGTGGCTGACGCTATCGTCAAGTTCGGGATCAACCCGGAAAAACGCAACCCACTGGACTGCTGAGGAGACTTTTTGTGAGCGAACTCATTCGCGTACCTGACATCGGCAGCGGTGAAGGTGAAGTAATCGAGCTGTTTGTGAAGGTCGGCGACAAAGTCGAAGCCGACCAGAGCATCCTGACCCTGGAATCGGACAAGGCGAGCATGGAAATCCCTGCTCCCAAGGCCGGCGTGGTCAAGAGCCTGAAAGTGAAGCTGGGCGATCGCCTGAAAGAAGGCGACGAACTGCTGGAGCTGGAAATCGAAGGTGCCGCTGATGCGGCCCCTGCGGCAGCACCTGCTGCCGCTGCTGCACCTGCACCGGCTGCTGAAAAGCCTGCCGCCGCCGAGGCTCCAGCCGCCCCGGCTGCTGCACCCGCCGCTGCCACTGTTCAGGACATTCATGTTCCGGACATCGGTTCGTCGGGCAAGGCCAAGATCATTGAGCTGCTGGTCAAGGTCGGCGACACCGTCGAAGCCGACCAGTCGCTGATCACCCTGGAGTCCGACAAGGCCTCCATGGAAATCCCTTCGCCGGCTGCCGGCGTGGTGGAAAGCATTGCGGTCAAGCTGGAAGACGAAGTCGGCACTGGCGACTTCATCCTCAAGCTGAAAGTACAAGGCGCTGCTGCCCCGGCGGCTCCGGCACCGGCTGCCGCGCCAGCAGCCAAGGCTGAAGCGGCCCCGGCCGCTGCCGCACCTGCACCGGCTGCAAAAGCCGAGGCCGCACCGGCCCCTGCGGCGGCTGCCCCTGCGCCAAGCGGTGCCAAGGTTCACGCCGGCCCTGCCGTGCGTCAGCTGGCCCGTGAGTTCGGCGTTGAGCTCAACGCTGTGTCGGCCACCGGCCCTCACGGTCGCGTGCTGAAGGAAGACGTGCAGGTTTACGTCAAAGCCATGATGCAGAAAGCCAAGGAAGCTCCGGCTGCCGGCGGCGCTACCGGTGGTGCTGGTATTCCACCGATTCCGGTCGTGGACTTCAGCCGCTTCGGCGAAACCGAAGAAGTGCCGATGACCCGCCTGATGCAAATCGGCGCGTCGAGCCTGCACCGCAGCTGGCTGAACATTCCGCACGTGACCCAGTTCGACCAGGCCGACATCACCGACCTGGAAGCTTTCCGCGTTGCGCAGAAAGCCGTGGCCGAGAAGGCCGGCGTGAAACTGACCGTGCTGCCGCTGCTGCTCAAGGCTTGCGCGCACCTGCTCAAGGAACTGCCGGACTTCAACAGTTCGCTGGCACCCAGCGGCAAGGCGATCATTCGCAAGAAGTACGTGCACATCGGCTTTGCCGTCGACACCCCGGATGGCCTGCTGGTACCGGTCATCAAGAACGTCGACCAGAAGAGCCTGCTGCAACTCGCTGCCGAAGCGGCTGCGCTGGCTGCCAAGGCCCGCGACAAAAAGCTCACCGCAGACGATATGCAGGGCGCGTGCTTCACCATCTCCAGCCTCGGTCACATTGGCGGCACTGGCTTCACGCCAATCGTCAACGCGCCGGAAGTGGCGATCCTGGGTGTTTCCAAGGCCACTATCCAGCCTGTGTGGGACGGTAAAGCGTTCCAGCCGAAACTGATGTTGCCGCTGTCGTTGTCCTACGATCACCGTGTGATCAACGGCGCTGCCGCTGCACGTTTCACGCAGCGTTTGAGCCAACTGCTGAACGACATCCGCACCATCCTGCTGTAAGCATCAACGGGCCTCCCTGTCATCGGGGAGGCCTGGCTGCACCGATTTCCGAGCGCCACGCTCGTACCTCAACCCCGCCAATTGGCGGGGCTTTTTTTCGCCTGCTTTTTTTGTCCGCGCCAGGCGCGTCGAGGCTGCGTCAATACGCCACCCATCACCCCGATTGCAGAAACCGCTCTCGCGGCCGATAACAGCCTTATAGCACTTAGCCTTCATCCTCTCTTGTCAGTGCGTGCTGCATGATGCAACCTTGCCGCAGGCGACAGTAAAGAGGGCGTGAGCCCGGCGCCGTGCGCATTTTTCCAAGCGAGTTTCCCCATGAAAAGCCAACCCGATGTCGCCCGTATGGCGGCCGAGGTAGTGACGCAGTTACCGGTGCCTTCGCGCCTCGGTATGCTGCGTTTCGAGCGGCTTAATGAGGCAAGCTGGGCGCTGCTGTACCTCGACCCCAATTGCGAGCGCCAATTCGGCCTGCCAGCGGTCGAACTGTGCGCGCTGGTCGGCACTCCCTACGCCAGCCTGATGGAACCTCAGGTGCGCTATCAACTGCACGATGCGATCCAGCAGCAACTGTCCCAGAGCCCGCATTACCTGGTGCGCTACACCCTGCACACCAGCGACGGCCCGCTGAGCCTGTTGGAAATGGGCGAGGCTTACAAACAACACAATCGTCACTTGGTGCGCGGCTACCTGATGGTGGTCGACGGGCTGTTCAGCGAAGCGCCCGTAACCGCCCCGACCGCAGACCTGGAAAACCAGAACAGCCGCCTGCAGATCGCCCTGGAGCTCAACCAGCGCGCCCAACAGGAACAGTTGCAGCACCTGGAACGGGTACGCGCTCAACAGGAGCTGATCCTGCTGCTGGCACGCCAGCGCTACACCACGCCCAATTCGCTGCAAGAAGCCGCCGAGCTGATCACCCGCAGTGCGTGCGACATCTACCAGATCGACTGCGCAAGCATCTGGAACCTTGAAGGCCAGCGCCTGGTACCGATCTCGGCCTACCACCGCGCCGACCAACAGCATCATCTGCCCGAAGCGATCGACGCCAGTAATTTCCCGGACTACCTGGAAGCCCTGCATTCGAGCCGCGCCATCGACGCCACCCATGCAATGCGTGACCCACGCACCCGGGAAATGGCGGAGAACCTGCGCGCCAAGGATGTGCACGCGATGCTCGACGCGAGTATCCGCGTTGATGGCCAGGTCATCGGCGTGCTGTGCCTGGAACAGAGCGGCAGCTCGCGCGCCTGGCAGACCGATGAGATCGCCTTTGCCGGCGAGCTGGCGGACCAGTTCGCACAAGTGATCAACAACCACAACCGGCGCACCGCCACCAGCGCGTTGCACCTGTTCCAGCGTGCGGTTGAGCAAAGCGCCAACGCCTTTTTGCTGGTCAACTGTGACGGCGTGGTGGAGTACGTCAACCCGAGCTTTACCGCAATCACCCAGTACAGCGCCGAAGAAGTCCATGGCCACCGCCTCGCGCAACTGCCGGCCTTGGAAAATCTCAGCGAACTGCTCTTCGACGCGCCATCCAGCCTGGCCAAGAGCAACAGCTGGCAGGGTGAATTCAAGAGCCGACGCAAAAACCTCGAACCGTACTGGGGCCAGCTGTCGATCTCCAAGGTGTATGGCGACAACCGTGAGCTGACCCACTACATCGGCATCTACGAAGACATCACCCAGACCAAGCTGGCCCAACAGCGTATTGAACGCCTGGCCTACACCGACAACCTGACCAACCTGGGCAACCGCCCGGCGTTTATCCGCAACCTGGATGAACGCTTTGCCCGCGACAGCGACAGCCCGATCAGCCTGCTGCTGGTGGACATCGATAACTTCAAGCGGATCAACGACAGCCTCGGCCACCAGACCGGCGACAAGCTGCTGATCAGCCTGGCTCGCCGTCTGCGTAACAGCCTGAGTGCCGGCGGCAGCCTGGCGCGCTTTGCCAGTAACGAGTTTGCGGTGTTGCTTGACGACGCTGACCTGGAAAGCGGCCAGCAGGTTGCCAGCCAGTTGCTGGCAACCCTCGACAAACCGATGTTCGTCGACAACCAGTTGATCAGTGTCACCGGCTCCGTGGGCCTGGCTTGCGCGCCCCTGCACGGGCGTGACCCACAGACCCTGATGCGTAACGCCGGGCTCGCCCTGCACAAGGCCAAGGCCAACGGCAAACACCAGGTGCAGGTGTTTACCGAAGCCCTGAATGCCGAAGCCAGTTACAAGCTGTTCGTGGAAAACAACCTGCGCCGCGCCCTGACCCAGAACGAGCTGGACGTGTTCTACCAGCCCAAGCTGTGCCTGCGCAGCGGTCGCTTGCTGGGCATGGAAGCGCTGTTACGCTGGAACCATCCGGAAAAGGGCATGATCCGCCCCGATCAATTTATCAGCGTGGCTGAAGAGACCGGCCTGATCATTCCTATCGGCAAATGGATCGCGCGCCAGGCCTGCCGCATGAGCAAGCAGTTGAGCGCCGCTGGCATGGGTAATCTGCAGGTGGCGATCAACTTGTCGCCCAAGCAATTCTCCGATCCGGACCTCGTGGCGTCGATCGCCACGATCCTCAAGGAAGAACAGCTGCCCGCCAATCTGCTGGAGCTGGAACTGACCGAAGGCCTGCTGCTGGAGGCCACCGAAGACACGCGCCTGCAGCTGGATCAGTTGAAGAGCTTTGGCCTGACCCTGGCCATGGACGACTTCGGCACCGGCTACTCCTCGCTGAGCTATTTGAAAAAATTCCCCATCGACATCATCAAGATCGATCGCAGCTTTATCCACGAAATCCCGGACAACCAGGACGACATGGAAATCACCTCGGCGGTGATCGCCATGGCCCACAACCTCAAGCTCAAGGTGGTGGCCGAAGGCATCGAAACCAGCGAGCAACTGGCGTTCCTGCGCCGGCATCGCTGCGATGTGGGCCAGGGCTACCTGTTCGACCGGCCAATCCCCGGTGCAGAGCTGCTTGAGAAGCTTAAACGCTATCCTCGCGGGCCTATCGCCTGACAGCGCTGTAACACTCGGGCACACTGGCTGTCTGTCTTATTACATAACTCAATCTGACTGAGAGGACTGATCATGGTCTTGCGCTCGGAAATTCTGGTGAACAAAAACGTGCTGCCTACTCAAGAACAAGCTTTGCCTGGCCGTGAAACCCCGATGAAGCTGCCGGAAACGCATTTCGTCAACGGCAACCCGCTGCTCGGTCCATTTGTCGATAACGTAGAGTTCGCGATTTTCGGCCTCGGTTGCTTCTGGGGTGCGGAGCGCAAATTCTGGCAGCGCGACGGCGTGGTCAGCACCGTCGTCGGGTACGCCGGCGGTTACACGCCGAACCCGACGTACGAAGAAGTCTGCTCAGGCCTGACCGGCCACAGCGAAGTGGTGCTGGTGGTGTTTGACCAAGACAAGATCAGCTACGAAGAACTGCTGAAAATGTTCTGGGAACTGCACAACCCCACCCAAGGGATGCGCCAGGGCAATGACATCGGCAGCCAGTACCGCTCGGTGATCTACGCGGTGAAACCTGAGCACCTGGAGGCGGCCAAGGCCAGCGCCGAGGCGTATCAGGCTGAGCTGACCAAGGCTGGCCTGGGCACCATTACGACGGAAATCGACGAAGCGCCGACGGTGTACTTCGCCGAGGCGTATCACCAGCAATATCTGGCGAAAAATCCGCAGGGCTATTGCGGGATCGGCGGCACAGGCGTGACCTGCCCGATCTAAGACTTGCGCAGTTCAAATGTGGGAGCGGGCTTGCTCGCGAATGCGGTGTATCAGTCGACATATCTGTTAACTGACACTCCGTCTTCGCGAGCAAGCCCGCTCCCACATTTAGCTTGGTGTTTTGGCTTGAGATCTGATTACTCAGCGATGAGCCAATCCATCTGCCACCCGCCCTGGGTCTGGCCAAGCTTCTTGGACAGCCACGGCAGCAGCTCACGCAATTCCTCCTCCAACCCCCACGGCGGGTTGGCAATCGCCAGGCCCGAGCCGGTCAGGGTATTGGGCGTGTCCAGCGGATGCACCAGCAACTCCACGCGCAGCAACTTCGGCGCACCGGTGCCGGCCAGGTCCTGGTAGAAGCGGCGCAACATGCGCTGGTCCTTGACCGGATACCAGATCGCCGCAACAGTCTGGCGCATACGGCTGACCGCCTCCTTGAGGGACGCTGCGCAGCGCTGCATTTCATCGAGTTGTTCAAACGGCGGGTCAATCAGCATCAGTGCGCGTTTCTCCGGCACCGGCAACAGCGCACGCGGCACATGCCAGCCTTCGCCCAGGTGCACTTTGACCCGGCGATCACCTTTCATGTTGTCCTTGAGCAGTACGCCGTCTTCCGGGTGTTTCTCATTGAGCAACACCCGATCCTGAGGCCGCGTGAGGCGGCGCGCGAGCTCCGGCGAGCCCGGGTAGTAACGCAACTGGCCATCCGGGTTCATTTCGTGCAGCACGCGCATGTAGTCGGCGGTCAGCGGCGGCAGATCGCTTTCGCCCCACAGACGCGCAATGCCTTCCAGGTATTCACCGGTGCGGTTGGCCTGGTCGCCCTGCAAGTCGTACAGACCGATCCCGGCGTGGGTGTCGAGGTAGGCGAACGGCTGCTCCTTGCGCGACATCAGGGCGATGAGGCGGGTCAAAGTCAGGTGTTTGAAGACATCGGCGTGGTTGCCGGCGTGAAAGGCGTGACGATAATTCATGGTTGCTCCTGCGCAGGGGGCGAAGTTTACCTTCAACAGGGGCAAAGGTGCAGGGCTGCGTGTCGGGCGGTGCTTATGTCACAAACACAGGTACACCGCAGAAAACAGTCTAATTCCACCTATGGCAGCAGGCTTGCCCGCGGTGCAAGCGACGCGGTATTACCCGTACACCGCGCTGACGCTATCGCCGGCAAGCCAGTTCCCGCCGTGTTCGGGGGCCCCCATGAATCCAAGGAGGTCTATCACCATCATGAAAGACGCCACTATTGCACTGCATCACGGCTTCAAATCGGACCCGACCACCAAGGCGGTCGCTGTGCCGATCTACCAGAACGTCGCCTTCGAATTCGATAACGCCCAACACGGCGCCGACCTCTTCAACCTGGACGTCCCCGGCAACATCTACACGCGAATCATGAACCCCACCAACGACGTGCTGGAACAGCGTCTCGCCGCGCTTGAAGGCGGCATTGCCGCCCTGGCCGTATCGGCCGGCAGCGCGGCGATCCACTACGCAATCCAGACCCTGACCCGCGCCGGTGACAATATTGTCACCACCCCGCAACTCTATGGCGGCACCTACACCCTGTTCGCCCACCTGTTACCGAGCTTTGGCGTCGATGTGCGTTTCGCTCGCAACGACAGCGCCGAAGCCATCGCCGAACTGATCGACGACAACACCAAGCTGGTGTATTGCGAAAGCATCGGCAACCCGGCCGGCAATATCATCGATATCGAAGCCCTCGCGAAAGTCGCCCACGCCCGGGGCGTCCCGCTGATGGTGGACAACACCGTGGCCACGCCAATCCTGTGCAAACCGATCCGGTTCGGCGCCGACATCGTGGTGCACTCGGTGACGAAATACGTCGGCGGCCATGGTAACTCCCTCGGCGGCGTGATCGTCGACAGCGGCACCTTCCCGTGGTCCCAATACCCCGAGAAATTTCCCGGCCTCAACCTGCCCGAGCCGGCCTACCACGGCGTGGTCTACACCGAAAAATTCGGCCCTGCCGCTTTCATCGCCCGCGCCCGTACCGTGCCGTTGCGCAATACCGGCGCAGCCCTCGCACCGATGAACGCATTCCTGTTGCTGCAAGGCCTGGAAACCCTGGCCCTGCGCATGGAGCGCCATACCGAGAACGCGCTGAAAGTTGCGCAGTTTTTGCAAAGCCACACCGAGGTGGAGTGGGTCAGCTACGCCGGGCTACCGGACCACCCGCACCACGCACTGGCGCAAAAATACATGCAGGGCAAACCCTCGGCGATTCTCTCCTTTGGCTTAAAGGGCGGCTATGACGCTGGCGTGCGCTTCTACGACGCCCTGCAAATCTTCAAACGCCTGGTGAATATTGGCGACGCCAAATCACTGGCCTGCCACCCCGCGTCCACGACTCACCGACAGATGAACGAGCAGGAACAGGCCAAGGCAGGCGTGAAGCCGGAGATGATTCGTCTGTCAGTGGGCATCGAGGCGATTGAGGACCTGATCGAAGACCTGCAGCAGGCATTGGGTTCAACTCAACGCTGAGGCGAGGTCATCGATCAGCGCTTCATGGCTGATGTCCGGCCTGCGCACGCAGTAGGCGACCTTGTGCCGCAAGGTCGCCGGCTTAAAGGCGGTGTACAGGTCAGGGCGCTGTTCTTCGAGCCATTGCAGCAGGTTGTCGACCAGCACGTGGGGCGATCGCGCTGCCAGGTGCCCCAGCAACGACTCTGGCACTCGCCACCATGGGCTGACGTTGGCGGCGGTGACGGGCCCCGTCGCAACGGTCAGCGGTTGGCCATTGATCAGATACCGCTGGAACACCGGCAACACGCTCCCCGTCTCGTCACCCAGGTTGCGCACAATCGGCAGAAACTGCGCAGCATCCCAGAAGCGCAAAAACACGGCCTGGTCACTGTGCACAAACACCTTGGTCAAGCTTTGCAGGTGCGCGACCACCGTTTCCGGCAGGCTGGATGAAACCGCCAGCCAGCCCCAATCCGTTGACTCGGTGGTAGCGACCCAGTCGAGGAAGGGACTGCCGGGCTCAATGAGCCCGACATAAGGCATTACCTCGCGCCACTGCGCATAGGCTGAGCCTGCCCAGATCGCCCGGAGTGGCGCACCGGCAGCCATGGCTTGCCAAGCGGCAACTGGTTTGGCGTCGCTGGTTCCGCTGAGCAGCACAAAAATCTGCTCATTGGGTAACAAAGGGCATTGAGCCAGCCAAGCGCGTGGCGCCAAAGCGTGAGGCATGAGGGGCAATTCCTTTTAAATTAAGCTTAAAGGTGTCGGGTGATATCACATTGACCGTTCTTGCAGCGCTCACACTCTTCGCAAAACGGAGCGTTGCGTTTCAGGCTGGCCACTTGCACGCGGCTTAAGGGTGCGGGAATAACCGCCAGCAGTTTTTCTTTCACTCCCGCCATTAACGGCGCAGCGGCGGGGCCGGGCGCACCGCCAAGCTGAATCGGCACACTGCTGAATATGCCGGCTGCCGACACCGTGATCGACTGCCCTCCGGCCTGGATCGTCACGGTGGCGCCCGCGTCGATGACGACGCTTTGCCCTGCGCCGATCTGAATGCTCCGACCCGCCCGCACCTGTTGCGACCCGCCAATCACCAGGTGATCGTCCTGCTTGAGCTCGGTCAGGCGGTTGCCGTGGGTGATGCGCTGCTCTTCACCTTGAAGCTCATGATGGGACTCGCCACCGACCCTCACCCGGCGCAGGTTATCAACCTGGACCTGCTGGTCATGCAGCACGTGCTGGGTCCAATCACGCTGGGCACGCAGGTAGATTTCCTCGGCGCCCTTGCGGTCCTCAATCCGCAGTTCGTTGTAGCCACCCCCGCCCGGGCTGCTGTGACTGCGCAAAATGCTGCGGGTCTTGTCCGCCGGCAGGTCCAGCGGCACCGGTGTCGCGGCGTTGGGCAGGCACCCCATCACCAGGGGCATATCCATGTCGCCATTGACGAAGCCGACCAGGACTTCCATGCCAACCCTGGGGATCAGCACCGAACCATAACGGTCATGGGCCCAGGCACTGGCGACTCGCAGCCAGCAACTGGAATGGTCGTCATGCGCCCCGTCGCGATCCCAGGCCATCTGCACTTTGACTCGCCCGTATTCATCGCAGTGGATTTCGCTGTCGGCTGGGCCGGTGACCACCGCGTTCTGGTAACCCGCAAGGGTCGGACGCTGCTGCTCAGGCATGGGCGGACGAAAGATCACGTCCCACGGCGCAGCGATGAATGCGTTGCGATAGCCCTGGCGAAAATCCCCGCCGTCGACCTCAGTCACGGCCTCCTCGAGCACTTGGGGTTGTTTGCCTTCGTGGGTGACGTGCGTCAGCAGCCACACGTTGTTCCATTCTTCACGTGGGTGCCCGCTCAGCTTGAGGAAACGCCCGCAGACCAACCCCGGCTCATCACCTTCACCGTGGGCGATGCGAGCGTCCCGGCGGTGGCGTTCCAAACCGCGCTGTGCGAGGTATTTGCCATGCAGGCGGTCGGAAAATTGACCGGGGTAGCGTTGCTCCTCCAGCGTGGGAAGCGCCTCGCCGGCGACTTCGCTCTGCAACGCCAGGCGTGGCTTGCGGAAGTCGTAATCGCGCACGCTCACTGACGTCGTGCGGGTTTCCAATTGCACCGCAAACCGTTTGATCGCCGGCGCGCCCGCCACCATTCCGGAACCGGGTGAGTACGGGGTCGGCTGATCAGCCTGGGTAAACACTGTCTGGTCATCGCCAAACACCAGCCGGTGCCCCTCCGGCGAATGCTGGAAGTGATAGTGAATCCCCTGCTCGGCACACAGGCGCTGAATGAACGCCAGATCGGTCTCCCCGAACTGCACACAATATTCACGCTGCGGGTAATGACCGCTCAGCCGAAACTCGAAGCGGTCGCTCTGAATCCCCTGCCCCACCAGCACCAGCGCAACGATCTGCGGCACGGTCTTGTGCTGGAAAATACGCTGATGGCTGCTGTGCATCAGGTAGGCCAATTGCGGCACAAGGCTAACCTGGTAGCGCGTAAGACGTCGTCCGGAATCGCCCTGGGCCACCCGGTAAACCAAGCCGTGCACGCCATGGCCGCGTTCATCAAAACCCAGATACACCTGGCGATGCAGCATCCTTTCCAGGTCGATATCGGGTTGCTCGCTGACCAGCTCAAGCTCAAAACGATAAGGCTGGCTGAGCGCCTCCTGACCTTTGAAGCTATAGACTTTAAGGTCGCACGCAACGCCATCCAGGGTTAGGTTAAAGGCACTTTGATTGGCAGGAGCGAACATCCGGTGTTTCTCTGCGAAGGGTAGGCGCCAGATTCTGCACCACTGCTGCGCCCGGCTGAGCACGCCTCGGGAAAATCAGTAAAGCCCTACACGCACGCGTCCGAATGCTCTTGCGGCCGACGTAAATCGCACGCAAAAAAAAGCCCGCATCCTACGGATGGCGGGCCTTTTCTCAGTTCATCGGGCGCTAAACGCCGGAAGAATTACTTGTTGAGGTTGTAGTCTTTTTCCGCAGCATCAAAACGCTCGACCATACCTACCGTCGGTGCGCCCAGCTTGCTCACGAAGTAGATCGCCAAGCTGGCGAAGATAAAGCCTGGAATGATTTCGTACAGGCCCAGCAGGTTGAAATGCTTCCACACGATTACGGTGATAGCGCCCACCAGAATGCCCGCCAATGCGCCGTTGCGGGTCATGCCTTTCCAGATCACCGAGATCAGTACAACCGGACCAAACGCAGCGCCGAAACCGGCCCAGGCGTAGCTGACCAGTCCCAGTACGCGGTTGTCCGGGTTGGCTGCCATAGCGATAGCAATCAGGGCAACCAACAGCACCATGGCACGACCGACCCACACCAGTTCAACCTGGGAAGCGTTTTTGCGCAGGAAGGTTTTGTAGAAGTCTTCAGTCAAGGCGCTGGAGCACACCAGCAACTGGCAGCTCAGGGTACTCATGACAGCCGCCAGAATGGCCGACAACAGCACGCCAGCGATCCATGGGTTGAACAGCAGCTTGGCCAGTTCAATGAACACACGCTCGTGGTTCTCGGTAACCGGCCCCGCGACTTCAGGGTGCGCCGAGAAGTAAGCGATACCGAAGAAGCCCACCGCCACAGTGCCGCCCAGGCACAGGATCATCCAGGTCATGGAAATACGGCGCGCCTTGGCAATCGACTTCACCGAATCCGCCGCCATGAAGCGCGCGAGGATGTGCGGCTGGCCGAAGTAACCCAAACCCCAGCCCATCAGCGAGATGATGCCGATGAACGAGGTGTTTTTCAGCATGTTGAAGTTGTCCGGGTTCTTGGCTTCGATCGCCAGGAACGTGGTGTCGATGCCGCCGGTGGCCAACAGCACGATGATCGGCGTGAGGATCAGGGCGAAGATCATCAGCGTGGCTTGGACGGTATCGGTCCAGCTGACGGCAAGGAAACCACCAACGAAGGTGTAGGCAATCGTCGCCGCAGCGCCGGCCCACAGCGCCGTCTCGTAGGACATGCCGAACGTGCTTTCAAACAGGCGGGCACCGGCGACGATGCCGGAGGCGCAATAGATGGTGAAGAACACCAGAATCACCACCGCAGAGATGATCCGCAGCAGGCCGCTTTTGTCTTCGAAACGGCTGGAGAAGTAATCCGGCAGCGTCAGGGCGTCACCGTTGTGCTCGGTCTGCACCCGCAGGCGGCCGGCCACGAACAACCAGTTCAGGTAGGCACCGACGATCAGGCCGATGGCGATCCAGCTTTCCGACAGGCCGGACATGTAGATCGCGCCCGGCAGGCCCATCAACAACCAGCCGCTCATATCGGAAGCACCGGCCGACAAGGCTGTGACCACGCTACCGAGGCTGCGACCGCCGAGGATGTAATCGGAAAGGTTGTTGGTGGAGCGATAGGCCATTAAGCCAATCAGCACCATTGCTGCGATGTAGATCACGAACGTGATCAGGGTAGGATTACTAACGCTCATAAGAGTGACGCCCTGGCTTTGTTTTTATGTAGCGACGGTCTGTCAGACGCCACCCACTGGTTCAGTGAGTAAACGTAACTGGTTGCCGCGCATTTATGACTGACGTTTCCCCAGGAAAGCCGCCAGCCGATGAACCGAACCGTGAAGGTGGTTGCACCTTGGCCGCGAATGCTATTCAACAAAGCAAATAAGGTGCAACCAGTTTCTTGAGATTAAGTTGCACCTTAACGCAAATCGTCGAAAAGCCGTGTTTTTTGCTCCTTTTCGGAGCAAGAACTGCCGATCTCAGAAGCAAATGCACCAAAGCGAAGCCGATTCGCTTGAAGGCCGGATTTTTTCCTGTGAAGCGTCGAAAATTTCCTGAACAAAAGGGTTGCACCCGGTTGCACCTCTTGTTGGGCAAAGCTAATCTTGCCGCCAGCAGATGCCACTCGGTAGTGGCACCCATGAGGATAAAAAGATGGCAACGACCACCCTTGGGGTCAAACTCGACGACCCGACCCGCGAACGCCTGAAGGCGGCCGCGACCTCCATTGATCGCACGCCGCACTGGCTGATCAAGCAGGCGATTTTCAATTACCTGGAGAAACTTGAGGGTGGTGCAACCCTGACCGAGCTCAATGGTTTGGGCAGTAAGGACGCTGAAGACGCTGGCGACATCCAGCCCGACCACGCCCACCAGTGCTTCCTGGAGTTTGCCGAGAGCATCCTGCCGCAATCGGTACTGCGCGCCTCGATCACCGCCGCTTACCGCCGCCCTGAGCCGGAAGTGGTGCCAATGCTGATCGAGCAGGCACGCCTGCCGCAGGCAATGGCCGAGGCCACCAACAAATTGGCCGCGTCGATTGCTGAAAAACTGCGCAATCAGAAGAGTGCCGGCGGCCGTGCCGGTATTGTTCAGGGCCTGCTGCAAGAATTTTCCCTGTCGTCCCAGGAAGGTGTGGCCCTGATGTGCCTGGCCGAAGCGCTGCTGCGTATCCCGGACAAAGGCACCCGCGACGCGCTGATCCGCGACAAGATCAGCACCGGCAACTGGCAGCCGCACCTGGGCAACAGCCCGTCGCTGTTCGTCAACGCCGCGACTTGGGGCCTGCTGCTGACCGGCAAACTGGTCGCCACCCACAACGAAGCGGGTTTGACCTCGTCCCTGAGCCGCATCATCGGCAAGAGCGGCGAGCCGATGATCCGCAAGGGCGTCGACATGGCCATGCGCCTGATGGGCGAACAGTTCGTCACCGGCGAAACCATCGCCGAAGCCCTGGCCAATGCGAGCAAGTTCGAAGCCAAGGGTTTCCGCTATTCCTACGACATGCTCGGTGAAGCCGCACTGACCGAACACGATGCGCAGAAGTACCTGGCCTCGTATGAGCAAGCCATTCACTCCATCGGCAAAGCCTCACACGGCCGTGGGATTTATGAAGGCCCAGGCATCTCCATCAAGTTGTCGGCATTGCACCCGCGTTACAGCCGTGCGCAATACGAGCGTGTGATGGAAGAGCTGTACCCGCGCCTGCTGTCCCTGACCTTGCTGGCCAAGCAGTACGACATCGGCCTGAACATCGACGCCGAAGAAGCCGACCGCCTTGAGCTGTCGCTGGACCTGCTGGAACGCCTGTGCTTCGAGCCGCAACTGACCGGCTGGAACGGCATCGGTTTCGTGATCCAGGCTTACCAGAAGCGTTGCCCGTATGTGATCGACTACGTCATCGACCTGGCGCGCCGCAGCCGCCATCGCCTGATGATCCGCCTGGTAAAAGGCGCGTATTGGGACAGCGAAATCAAGCGTGCCCAGGTTGAAGGCCTGGAAGGCTACCCGGTCTACACCCGCAAGGTGTACACCGACGTCTCCTACATTGCTTGCGCACGCAAACTGCTGTCGGTGCCGGAAGTCATCTACCCGCAGTTCGCGACGCACAACGCCCACACACTGTCGGCCATCTACCATATCGCCGGTCAGAACTATTACCCCGGCCAGTACGAGTTCCAGTGCCTGCACGGCATGGGTGAACCGCTGTACGAGCAGGTTGTAGGCAAGGTTTCCGATGGCAAGCTGAACCGTCCGTGCCGCGTGTACGCACCGGTCGGCACCCACGAAACACTGCTCGCCTACCTGGTGCGCCGCCTGCTGGAAAACGGCGCCAATACCTCGTTCGTCAACCGGATTGCCGACCAGTCCATCTCGATTCAGGAGCTGGTGGCCGATCCAGTGGCCAGCATCGAGCAAATGGCGACGCTGGAAGGCGGCTTCGGTCTGCCACACCCGCGTATTCCATTGCCGCGCGACCTGTATGGCAGCGACCGCGCCAACTCGGCCGGTATCGACCTGGCCAACGAACACCGCTTGGCCTCGCTGTCTTGCGCCTTGCTGGCCACGGCCCACAACGACTGGAAAGCCGCGCCGATGCTCGGTTGTGCGTCCAGTAATGAAGCCGCCGCCGCTGTGCTGAACCCATCCGACCTGCGCGATGTGGTCGGCCATGTACAGGAAGCCACTGTCGAAGACGTCGACAACGCCCTCCAGTGCGCCATTAACGCCGGTCCGATCTGGCAGGCCACCCCGCCCGCCGAACGCGCCGCGATCCTGGAGCGTGCCGCCGACTTGATGGAAGGCGAGATTCAGCCGCTGATGGGCCTGCTGGCTCGCGAAGCCGGTAAAACGTTTGCCAACGCCATCGCCGAAGTGCGTGAAGCCGTGGACTTCCTGCGCTACTACGCGGTGCAGGCCCGTAACGATTTCACCAACGACGCCCACCGCCCACTGGGCCCGGTGGTCTGCATCAGCCCGTGGAACTTCCCGCTGGCGATTTTCAGTGGCCAAGTTGCTGCGGCACTGGCCGCCGGTAACCCGGTATTGGCCAAGCCAGCCGAGCAAACACCCTTGGTGGCTGCGCAGGCCGTGCGCATTCTGCTCGAAGCCGGCATCCCGGAAGGCGTGCTGCAACTGCTGCCGGGCCAGGGCGAAACCGTCGGCGCGCGCCTGGTGGGTGATGATCGCGTCAAAGGCGTGATGTTCACGGGTTCCACCGAAGTGGCGCGCCTGCTGCAACGCAGCGTCGCCGGTCGCCTGGACACCCAGGGCCGTCCGATTCCGTTGATCGCCGAAACCGGTGGCCAGAACGCGATGATCGTCGACTCTTCGGCACTGACCGAACAGGTGGTGATCGATGTCGTGTCCTCGGCCTTCGACAGCGCCGGCCAACGTTGCTCGGCCCTGCGTGTACTGTGCCTGCAGGAAGATTCGGCAGACCGTGTCATCGAAATGCTTAAGGGCGCCATGGCTGAATGCCGCCTGGGCAACCCGGAGCGCCTGTCGGTGGACATCGGCCCGGTGATCGACGCCGAAGCCAAGGCGGGTATCGAGAAACACATCCAGGCCATGCGTGACAAAGGCCGCGCCGTGTACCAGGTGGCAATTGCCGACGGCGAAGAGATCAAGCGTGGCACCTTTGTGATGCCAACCCTGATCGAGCTGGAAAGCTTCGACGAACTGCAACGGGAGATCTTCGGCCCGGTGCTGCACGTGGTGCGCTACAAGCGCAAAGAGATCGACCAGCTCATCTCGCAGATCAACGCATCCGGCTACGGCCTGACCCTGGGCGTGCACACGCGCATCGACGAGACCATCGCCAAGGTGATCGACAACGTCCATGCCGGTAACGTCTACGTCAACCGCAACATCGTCGGTGCCGTGGTTGGTGTGCAGCCGTTCGGCGGCGAAGGCCTGTCAGGCACCGGCCCGAAAGCCGGTGGCCCGCTGTACCTGTACCGCCTACTGTCGACTCGCCCTACGGATGCCATCGAGCAATCCTTCGTGCGTGGCGACAAGCTGGCCGCACCGGATGTGCGTCTGCGCGACGCCATGAGCCTACCGCTGACCGCCCTGAAAACCTGGGCCGACAGCCACAAGCTCAGCGACCTGAGCGCCCTGTGCAGCCAGTTCGCCGTGCAATCGCAAAGCGGTATCACCCGCCAACTGGCCGGCCCGACCGGCGAGCGCAACAGTTACGCCATCCTGCCCCGCGAGCACGTGTTGTGCCTGGCGGAAGTGGAAGGCGACCTGCTGACGCAACTGGCGGCGGTATTGGCCGTCGGCGGTTCGGCGGTCTGGCCGGAAACCGACCTGACCAAGGCCTTGTTCCCACGCCTGCCAAGAGAGATTCAGGCGAAGATCAAGCGCGTTGCTGATTGGACCAAGGACGAGGTGGTGTTCGACGCCGTCTTGCACCACGGCGATTCCGACCAATTGCGCGCTGTTTGCCAGCAAGTGGCCCAGCGTGGCGGGGCGATTGTCGGGGTGCATGGTTTGTCGCAGGGTGAAACCGCGATAGGCCTTGAACGCCTGGTGATCGAGCGTGCGTTGAGCGTTAACACCGCTGCAGCGGGTGGTAACGCCAGCCTGATGACCATCGGCTAACTAATCTGGGAGCGGGCTTGCTCGCGAATACGGTAAATCAGTCAGTACATTGGGTGACTGACACTCCGCATTCGCGAGCAAGCCCGCTCCCACATTGACCGCACTCGCAGCGCCCTTCTCTCGTTCTGCCCTTCCATCACGCAAATCAATCTTGCTATCCAGCCTCCATTCGCACACTTAGACTCTGGCCTATTCCCCTATAGGTAAGCCGCCATGTCCGAGACGCTGCTCAGTTCCCGCAATCTGGCTTTCGAGCTGTACGAAGTCCTCGATGCCGAGGGCCTGACTCAGCGCGAGCGGTTTGCCGAACACAACCGTGAAACCTTCGATGCCGCCATCAGCACCGCGCGCAGCATTGCCGAGAAGTTCTTCGCACCGCACAACCGCAAGAACGACGAAAACGAACCGCGCTATGAAGACGGCCAAGCGATCCTGATCCCGGAAGTGAAACCCGCCGTGGACGCGTTCCTCGAAGCCGGTTTTCTGAACGCCGCCCGCAGTTTCGAAGCCGGCGGCATGCAACTGCCGACCTTGCTGTCCCAGGCCTGTTTCGCGCACTTCCAGTCGGCCAACGCCGCTTCCACGTCCTACCCGTTCCTGACCATGGGCGCCGCCAACCTGATCGAAAGCTTCGGCACCGAGGAACAGAAACAGCGCTTCCTGCAACCGATGATCGACGGCCGTTTCTTCGGCACCATGGCGCTGACCGAACCGCATGCCGGCTCGTCGCTGTCGGATATTCGTACGCGCGCCGAGCCTGCTGCCGACGGCAGTTATCGGCTCAAGGGCAATAAGATTTTCATCTCCGGTGGCGATCATCCGCTGTCGGAAAACATCGTGCACATGGTGCTGGCCAAGTTGCCGGATGCACCGGCCGGGGTGAAGGGCATTTCGCTGTTTATCGTGCCCAAATTCCTGGTCAACGACGACGGCAGTCTGGGCGCACGCAACGACGTGCTGCTGGCCGGGCTGTTCCACAAGATGGGCTGGCGTGGCACCACGTCGACGGCACTTAACTTCGGCGATAACGGGAACTGTGTCGGCTATCTGGTGGGCAAACCCCATCAGGGCCTGAGCTGTATGTTCCAAATGATGAACGAGGCGCGCATCGGCGTCGGCATGGGCGCGGTGATGCTGGGTTACGCCGGCTATCTCTACTCGCTGGAGTACGCTCGCGAACGTCCGCAAGGCCGCCTGCCCGATAGCAAAGACCCGAGCACCGCGCCGGTCGCGATCATCCAGCACGCCGATATCAAGCGCATGCTGCTGACCCAAAAGGCTTACGTAGAAGGCGCCTTCGACCTGGGCCTGTATGCGGCGCGGCTGTTCGACGACACCACTACGCTGGCCAGCGATGCCGAGCGCAAGCACGCCCACGAATTGCTCGACTTGCTGACGCCCATCGTTAAATCCTGGCCGTCGGAGTTCTGCCTCAAGGCCAATGAACTGGCGATCCAGATTCTCGGCGGCCATGGCTACACCCGCGAATACCCGGTGGAGCAGTACTACCGCGACAACCGTCTGAACCCGATCCATGAGGGGACCCACGGCATTCAGTCGCTGGATTTGCTCGGGCGCAAACTCGCGCAAAACGGCGGTGCGGGGTTGAAACAGCTGATCCGCCTGATCGCCGACACCGGCGCGCGTGCTCAGAAATACGCATCACTGACCGCATTGCGAGAACCCCTGGAACACCTGGTGGCACGCCTGCAAAGCGTGACCATTGGCCTGCTGACCGATCTGGCCCAAGGCAAGGTCAACCGCAGCCTGGCGAATTCGGCGCTGTACTTGAAGGTATTCGGGCACACGGTGATTGGCTGGCGCTGGCTGGAGCAGGCAATTCGCGCTGAAGAAGGCTTGGCCAGGGGCAATGCGGCCGATGTCGCCTTCTATAAAGGCAAGCTCCAGGCCGCTCGGTACTTCCTGACCTGGGAAGTGCCGAGCTGCCATCATGAACTGGCGATTCTGGAGGCACGCGATGACACGTGCCTGGGGATGCAGGATGAGTGGTTCTAAGGCGTTCCGATCGCCTTGGAAATCACGTCGACCGTGGCGCTGACTTGCTCTTGGTAACGGTCGAGTTCCTGCTGGTGGTGCTTTTGCATTTCGATCTGCTCGGCGCACAGGTTCAGTGCGGCCAGTACCAATAATTTGTCACCGATCAGGGTCGGGTACTTTTTCTTGGTGGTGGCCAGGGACGCCTTGAGCATGGTCACGGCGTGCATCAGGGTTTGATCCCCCCCATCCGGCGCCTTGATCGAGTAATCCTCTCCGAGAATCGAAACGACCTTTATCCCTTCATTCATGCGCCGACAGGCCCTGCGCTCACGCGCTCAACCAACGCCTGGATGCGAGCGGCGGTGGCGCCGTGCTTTTCTTCCTGCTCCATCAAGTTCAGTTGCAGGCTGTCGTTTTCATCCTTGGCGCGGGCCAGTTCCGCCTTGAGGGATTCGTTGCTGCCCAGTAGGTCCTGATTCTGCTGTACCAGGTCGCTGACCAGTTGTTCCAATTGGCTGAGGGATGCTTCTAACATTTTGATTTCTCGGGCATTTTCAAAGGGCGGTGACGATAAAGAAAATTCACCTCGGATGCCAGGGTTATCCCCGGCGCGCAGCCCGTTTTTTAAGGGCCGGGCCGCACTTTCGAGCCTTAGTGACTGCATTTACCCGATCTGGTTCCTGAATCCACCCAACTGCTCGTCAGATGCGACAAAAGCGCACGCGGCCTTAAGACTTTAGTCGCATGGCCGATAGCTGATGCACACCCCGTCTCACGGCCGCACGGATCGCGCTTCTCCCCAGGATTCCAGCATGTCTCTTCGTAATATGAACATCGCGCCGAGGGCCTTTCTTGGCTTCGCGTTTATTGGCGCACTCATGTTGTTTCTCGGTGTGTTCGCCCTGAACCAAATGAGCAAGATTCGCGCAGCCACCGAAGACATCACGCTGTCGAGCGTGCCAAGCATTCGCGCCCTCGATGAGTTCACCCAACTGACCCTGCGCCTGCGGGTGTTGTCCTACCGCTTGCTGACCAACCGCGAGCCGGACGTGCAGCAAAAGACCCTGGAAGCGTTTGAACTGCGCAACCAGCAGATCCGCGCCGCTCAGGGCGCCTACGAAAAACTCATCGAAGGTAGCGAAGAGCGTGCCGCGTACGACGAATACGTGCGTTTGCTCAGCCAGTACCATCAGATCGAGGAGCGCATGAAGAGCTTGTCTCGCGCCAACCAGATCGACGAGCTGCGCACCTTGCTCAACACCGAGTTGCTGAGCAACGCCGAGCAGGTCAATTCGGTGTTGGCGCGCCTGCTGGACATCAACAACAAGATGGCCAACGCGACTAACCAGGAGGCCAAAGACCAGTACGACATGGCCTTCGACCTGGTGGTGGGCCTGCTGATTATTGCCACGGCGTTGACCCTGTTGTTCGCGTGGCTGCTGACCCGCAGCATCACCCTGCCAATCGCCCAGGCCCTGGAAGCCGCCGAGGAAGTGGCTGAAGGCAACCTGACGCGCCCGATCAACGTCGACGGCAACGACGAAGCCGGCCGCCTGCTGGCGGCCATGGCCAAGATGCAAGACAAGCTGCGCGACACCTTGCAACGCATCGCCGGTTCCGCCACCCAGCTTGCATCGGCAGCGGAAGAGCTGAATGCCGTCACCGACGAAAGTGCGCGCGGCCTGACCCAGCAAAACAATGAAATCGAACAAGCCGCCACCGCCGTCAACGAGATGACCAGCGCCGTCGAAGAAGTCGCGCGCAATGCGGTGAGCACTTCCGAAGCGTCGCGCAATGCGACCACTTCCGCCGGTGACGGCCGTGATCTGGTGCAGGAAACTGTCAGCGCCATCGAGCGCATGAGCGGCGACGTGCAAGCCACGGCCACTTTGATTGGCGAGTTGGCGAATGAATCGCGGGATATCGGCAAGGTGCTGGACGTGATTCGCGGCCTGGCCGACCAGACCAATCTGCTGGCCCTGAACGCTGCCATTGAAGCCGCGCGTGCCGGTGAAGCCGGCCGCGGGTTTGCCGTCGTGGCAGATGAAGTGCGGGCCCTGGCCCATCGCACCCAGCAGTCCACCAGCGAGATCGAGCGGATGATCGGCAGCATTCAGGCCGGCACCGAGCATGCGGTGGATTCGATGCGTAACAGCACCGAGCGCGCGGAATCGACGTTGAATATCGCCAAAGGCGCCGGGATGTCGCTTGATACGATCAACACCGCGATTGTCGAGATCAACGAGCGCAACCTGGTCATCGCCAGTGCGGCGGAGGAGCAGGCGCAAGTGGCGCGGGAAGTGGACCGCAATCTGGTGAATATCCGTGATCTGTCGGTGCAGTCGGCGACCGGCGCCAGCCAGACGAGTGCCGCGAGCAGTGAGCTGTCGCGCTTGGCGGTGGATTTGAATGGGATGGTGGGACGCTTTCGCCTTTAACTGACACACCCAGGTCAAAAATGTGCGAGCTGTGTTTAGTCGTGCTCGCGAGTGCTGAGTGTCAGTCAAGCTATCTGCCGGCTGACACACCGTATTCGCGAGCAAGCCCGCGCCCACATTTGGATCTGTGCGATTCAGAAAAAGCTTTTTGACAGCACCGCAATTCAACAGGTTAGAATCGCTGGCACGCAGACTGCATGGTCAGTTCGCGCCCGTCTTCCCCGTTCTGGAGTACTGCCTTTGAATGCGACGACCATCAACAGCCTGTTCTTGATCGGCGCGTTGCTGGTGGGTGCGAGCATTCTGGTCAGTTCTCTTTCCTCACGCCTGGGCATCCCGATTCTGGTGATCATCCTGGCGGTCGGCATGGCCGCCGGCGTCGACGGCGGCGGCATCATCTTCGATAACTACCCGACCGCCTACCTGGTGGGCAACCTCGCGCTGGCAGTGATCCTGCTCGACGGCGGCTTGCGCACACGGGTGGCGAGTTTCCGCGTGGCACTCTGGCCGGCTTTGTCGCTGGCCACGGTGGGGGTGTTGATTACCACCGGCCTCACCGGCATGGCCGCGGCCTGGCTGTTTGACCTGAATATCATTCAAGGCTTATTGATCGGCGCCATCGTCGGCTCGACGGACGCCGCGGCAGTGTTCTCGCTGCTGGGCGGCAAGGGCCTGAACGAACGGGTCAGCGCCAGCCTGGAAATCGAATCCGGCAGCAACGACCCGATGGCGGTGTTCCTCACCGTCACCCTGATCGACATGCTGGCCAGCGGCCAAACCGGCCTGCACTGGAGCCTGTTGGGCCACCTGATCCGTGAATTCGGCATCGGCGGTATCGTCGGCCTGGGCGGCGGCTGGCTGATGCTGCAAATGGTCAACCGCATCAACCTGGCCACCGGCCTGTACCCGATTCTGGTGATCGCCGGCGGCCTGGTGGTGTTTGCCTTGACCAACGCCCTGCATGGCAGCGGCTTCCTCGCCGTGTACCTGTGCGGCCTGGTGATCGGCAACCGCCCGGTGCGTAGCCGTCATGGCATTTTGCACATGCTCGACGGCATGGCCTGGCTGGCACAGATCGGCATGTTTTTGGTGCTGGGCCTGCTGGTCACACCTCATGATTTGCTGCCGATCGCCCTGCCGGCCCTGGGCCTGGCGCTGTGGATGATCCTGTTTGCGCGGCCGCTGTCGGTGATGGTCGGCCTGTTGCCGTTCAAAGCCTTCCACGATCGCGAAAAAGCCTTTATCGCCTGGGTCGGCCTGCGCGGCGCGGTGCCGATCATCCTCGCCGTGTTCCCGCTGATGGCCGGCCTGCCTCACGCGCAGCTGTACTTCAACCTGGCGTTCTTTATCGTGCTGGTGTCGTTGCTGGTGCAGGGCACAAGCCTGCCGTGGGTAGCCAAGCTGCTGAAAGTCACCGTACCGCCGGACCCTGCGCCGATTTCCCGCGCGGCCCTGGAAGTGCACGTCACCAGCGAGTGGGAGCTGTTCGTCTACCGCCTGGGCGCCGAGAAATGGTGCATCGGCGCGGCCCTGCGCGAACTGAGAATGCCCGAGGGCACCCGCATCGCGGCGCTGTTCCGCGGCCAGCAACTGCTCCACCCGTCGGGTAGTACGGTGCTGGAAGTCGACGATTTGCTCTGTGTGATCGGCCACGAACACAACCTTCCGGCGCTGGGCAAGCTGTTCAGCCAGGCACCGCAACGCGGCCTCGACCTGCGTTTCTTCGGCGATTTCGTGCTCGAAGGCGACGCCCAACTGGGCGCGGTCTCGGCGTTGTACGGCCTCAAACTGGACGGCATCGACCCGGATATGCCATTGAGCCGCTTCATCACCCAGAAAGTCGGCGGCGCGCCGGTCGTGGGCGACCAGGTGGAGTGGAACAACACCCTGTGGACCGTCGCGGTCATGGACGGGAACAAGATCGGAAAAGTCGGCGTCAAATTCCCCGAAGGAAGTCGTCCAGGCCCTGGACTCTTCCTCTAAACTGCGGGGCTATGGCGCCACGCCCCCACCTTCTTTACCTTGCTCGATCGGTATCCATGACAACTCTGCGCACCTTCATCGCCACTGCCCTGCTCGGCCTGACCCTTTGTGTCGGCAGCGTTTATGCCGCCGACCCGCCCAGCGCCGACGCCATCCAGCAAACCCTGGACAAGCTGCCCGACCGCAAGCTGCCCGACGCCGACATGAAGGCGCTGCAAACAATCCTGCAACAGACCCTGACCTACCTGGGCAACAAGCAGGATTACGAGCAGCGCCTCACCGACCTCAAGCGTCAGCTGGAAGCCGCTCCGCGTCAGACCACCGATAACCAGCGTGAGTTGGTGCGGCTCAAGGCCACCAAAATCATCCCGGTGGCCCAACGCTACGCCACCCTGCCGGTGCCGCAGCTCGAACAATTGCTGGTGCAGCGCAGCACCCAGCAAGGCGACCTGCAAAAAGAACTGGCCGACGCCAACAGCCTGACCATCGCCGCCCAAACCCGCCCCGAGCGCGCCCAGACTGAAATCAGCAGCAGCCAGACGCGCATCCAGCAGATCAACACGATCCTCAAGGCCGGCAAAGACAACGGCAAGTCACTCAGCGGCGACCAGCGCAACCAGTTGAACGCCGAACTCGCGGCCCTCAATGCCCTGATCCCGCTGCGTCGCCAGGAACTGGCCGGCAATAGCCAGCTGCAAGACCTGGGTAACAGCCAGCACGATCTGGTGGTGGAAAAAACCGCGCGCCTGGAGCAAGAGATCCAGGACCTGCAAACCCTGATCAACCAGAAACGCCTGGCCCAGTCCCAGCAGACCGTTACCCAACAATCCATCGAAGCGCAGAAAGCCGGCGGCAGCAGCCTGTTGGCCACGGAGAGCGCAGCCAACCTGAAGCTCTCCGACTACCTGCTCAAAAGCACCGACCGCCTCAACGACCTGACCCAGAAAAACCTGCAGACCAAGCAGCAACTGGACACCGTGACCCAAAGCGACTCGGCGCTGGACGAGCAGATCAACGTGCTCAAGGGCAGCCTGCTGCTCTCCAAGATCCTCTATAAACAAAAGCAGGCGCTGCCACGCCTCACCGTGGATCGCAACCTGGCAGACGACATCGCCAACATTCGCCTGTACCAGTTCGAGGTCAACCAGCAGCGCGAGCTGATCAGCACCCCCAGCACGTATGTGGATAACCTGCTCGCCAATCAGCCACCCGACGACGTCACGCCGCAACTGCGACGCACCCTGCTGGAGTTGGCAATCACCCGCAGCGACCTGCTGGAGCGCCTGAGCCGTGAGCTGAGCGCGCTGCTGAACGAATCGATCACCCTGCAACTGAACCAGAAACAACTGCTCAGCACCGCCACTAACCTGCGTGCGACCCTCGACGAGCAGATGTTCTGGATCCCCAGCAACAAGCCGCTGGACACCGAATGGCTGGAAACCGTACCGGACCACCTGAGCAAGCAAGTCACCACCCTGCCCTGGGCCTCCAGCGTCAGCGAACTGTATGACGGCCTGACCCAGCGCCCGCTGCTGTTCCTGCCATTACTGCTATTGATCGGCGCGCTGTTGTGGCGACGCAAAGCCTTGTACCAGCGCCTGAACAAGGTGCACCTGGACATCGGCCACTTCAAACGCGACAGCCAGTGGCACACGCCGCAGGCGATTCTGATCAATATCCTGCTGGCAATGCCGGTGTCCCTGGGCCTGGCGCTGTGCGGCTACGCCCTGCAGATTGACGCCCGTGGGCAAAACGCCAACCTGGGCGCTGCCTTGTTGCAGATCGCCCAGGCATGGCTGGTGTTTTATACCGCGTACCGGATACTCGCCCCGGGCGGCGTGGCAGAGCTGCACTTCCGCTGGGAACGGCCTCAGGTGCACTTTCTGCAAGGATGGGTACGCAAGCTCGGGCTGGTGGTACTGGCCCTGGTGGCGGTGGTGGCGATCGCCGAGCACCAGCCGGCCGCGCTGGCCGACGACGTGCTGGGCATCGGCGTGGTGCTGACCTGCTACGCGCTGATGGCCTGGCTGCTGGGCCGTCTGCTGTTGAACAGCCCGACCCACGAAAAAGCCTCGCTGTTTCGCAAAGCCGTAGGCTTGATGTTTACCGCCCTGCCCATCGCCCTGTTTATCGCCGTGTGCTTTGGCTACTACTACACCGCGCTCAAGCTCAGCGACCGTTTGATCAACACCTTGTACCTGCTGATGTTCTGGCTGGTCATCGAGGCCACCTTCGTACGCGGCCTGGGAGTGGCTGCACGGCGCCTGGCCTATGCGCGCGCCCTGGCCAAACGCCAGGCCGCCAAGGAAGCCGGTGACGGCGAAGCGGTGATAGAAGAACCGACCCTGGACATCGAGCAAGTCAACGAACAGTCCATGCGCCTGATTCGCCTGGCCCTGCTCGGCGGGTTTATCGCGGCACTGTATTGGGTGTGGAAAGACCTGATCACCGTGTTCTCCTACCTGGACAACGTCACGCTCTACGAATACACCAGCGGCACCGGCGCCAATATCAGCATGGTGCCGATCAGCATCGGCGACTTGCTCGGCGCGTCGATCATCATCGGCATCACCTTTGCCCTGGCGCGCAACCTGCCCGGCCTGCTTGAGGTGCTGGTGCTGTCCAAGCTGGATCTGGCCCAGGGCAGTGCCTACGCCACAACCACCTTGCTGTCGTATGTAATTGCCGGCGTGGGCTTCGTCTCCACGCTGTCCACCCTCGGCGTGAGCTGGGACAAATTGCAATGGCTGGTGGCAGCGCTGTCGGTGGGGTTGGGCTTCGGGATGCAGGAGATCTTCGCCAACTTTATCTCCGGCATCATGATCCTGTTCGAACGCCCGGTGCGCATCGGCGACACCATCACCATCGGCAACCTGTCGGGCACGGTCAGCAAGATCCGCATCCGTGCCACCACCATCACCGACTTCGACCGCAAAGACATCATTGTCCCGAACAAAACCTTCATCACTGGGCAATTGATCAACTGGTCGCTGACCGACACCATCACCCGCGTCACCCTGAAACTGGGCGTGGACTACGGTTCAGACCTGGACCTGGTGAAGGAACTGTTGCTCAAGGCCGCCAGGGAAAACCCACGCGTGCTGAAAGAGCCGGAACCCCATGTGTACTTCCTCAACTTCGGCGAAAGCACCCTCGACCACGAACTGCGCATGCACGTGCGCGACCTGGGTGACCGCAACCCAGTGATCGACGAGGTAAACCGCTTTATCAACCGTGAGTTCAAGCACCACCACATCAACATCTCGTTCCGCCAGATGGAGGTCTACTTGAAAAACCTCCACGGCCAGGAATACAAACTGGTGGAAGTCGACACCCCGGCCAAGCCCGCCAACGACGGCGGTGTGCAAGAGCCGCCGCCAAGCAAACTCGACTAACGCGTCTATCCCCAGCAGAATGCTCGGACATTCTGCTGGAGATGGCCGGTGAAAGCCCTCGACGAACTGACCTTCGACAACCGCTTCGCACGCCTGGGCGACGCGTTCTCAACCCACGTACTGCCCGACCCCCTCGACGAGCCGCGCCTTGTGGTGGCGAGCAATGCCGCCATGGCACTGCTTGACCTCGACCCGGCGGTGGCCGAAACGCCGGTGTTCGCCGAGCTTTTCAGCGGGCACACGCTGTGGGCCGAAGCGGAACCACGGGCGATGGCCTATTCCGGGCATCAGTTCGGCGGCTACACCCCGCAATTGGGTGATGGCCGTGGGTTGTTGCTGGGTGAGGTGTACAACGAGGCTGGCGAGCATTGGGACTTGCACCTCAAAGGCGCGGGGATGACGCCTTACTCGCGCATGGGCGATGGTCGCGCGGTGCTGCGTTCTTCGATTCGTGAATTTCTCGCTTCCGAAGCCCTGCACGCGCTGGGCATCCCCAGCAGCCGCGCGTTGTGCGTGGTCGGCTCCAGCACCCCGGTGTGGCGCGAGACACAGGAACGCGGCGCCATGGTGTTACGCCTGGCGCACAGCCATGTCCGCTTCGGGCATTTCGAATACTTCTACTACACCAAGAAGCCCGAACAGCAGGCAGCACTGGCCGAACACGTGTTGAACCTGCACTACCCCGAGTGCCGTGAACAGCCCGAGCCGTACCTGGCAATGTTCCGCGAAATCGTCGAACGCAATGCCGAAATGATCGCCAAATGGCAGGCCTATGGCTTCTGCCACGGCGTGATGAACACCGACAACATGTCGATCCTGGGCATCACCTTCGACTTCGGGCCATTTGCGTTTCTCGACGATTTTGACGCGCACTTCATCTGCAACCATTCCGATCATGAAGGGCGTTATTCCTTCAGCAACCAGGTGCCGATCGGGCAGTGGAACCTGAGTGCGCTGGCCCAGGCGCTCACGCCGTTCATCAGCGTTGACGCCTTGAAGGCAGCGTTGGGCCTGTACCTGCCGCTGTATCAGGCGCACTACCTGGACTTGATGCGCCGCCGGTTGGGGCTCACCACTGCCGAAGAAGATGACCAGAAGCTGGTGGAACGCTTGCTGAAACTGATGCAGAACAGCGGTGTGGACTACACGCTGTTCTTCCGGCGCCTGGGCGATGAGTCAGCGGCGTTGGCCGTGGCGCGGCTGCGTGATGACTTTGTCGATCTGGCCGGGTTCGATGCCTGGGCTGAGCTGTACAAAGCCCGTGTTGCCCGGGATGGGGAGTGCAGCGACGTGCAGCGCCGCGAGCGCATGCATGCGGTCAACCCGCTGTACATCCTGCGCAACTATCTGGCGCAGAACGCCATCGCCGCCGCCGAGTCAGGCGATTACAGCGAAGTCAGGCGGCTGCATGACGTGCTGAGCAAACCGTTCGACGAACAGCCGGGCATGGAGCAGTACGCCCAGCGGCCGCCGGATTGGGGCAAGCATTTGGAGATTAGTTGTTCGTCATAAAACCCCTGGATAAAGGTTTCCACTGACACCCCAAATCGGTCGGCCAGCAACACAGCACACGCTCCAACAGCCTGGGTACTGGGTTTCACATCAGCATCGGCAAACTGTGAGTGGATGAGACATCGCCTTCACAGCTTGATAAACCCTGGACTTGGCTCCAAATACATTTCATTGGCCATACCCAAGGAGCCCACCATGTCCGAACCTCTTGTCATCCCCTGCCCGCATTGCAACGGCCTCAACCGCATCCCCGGCGAACGCCTGGGCGATGCGCCGAAATGTGGGCGGTGCAAGCAGCCGGTGTTGTTGAACACGCCTTTTGAGCTGAAACAAGGCGACTACGCCAGCCAGATCAAAGGCGACTTGCCGCTGCTGGTGGACGTGTGGGCCGAGTGGTGTGGGCCGTGTAAGTCTTTTGCGCCGGTGTTTGAACAGGCAGCCGCTCAGTTGGAAGGCACGTGTCGCTTGGCCAAGCTGGACAGCGAAGCCAATCAGCAGCTCTCGGCGCAGTTGGGGATTCGTTCGATACCCAGTTTGATTCTGTTCAAGAACGGTCGCGAAGCGGCGCGCCAGAGTGGGGCGTTTCCGTTGCCGCAGTTGATGAGCTGGTTGCGTAGCCAGGGCGTGTAATTCGGATTTCGCGAGCACCGCGCCCCCTCCCACATTTTTGTCCGCGTTTACCTTGAGGCTACGGGGGATTCGCGGTCCATCATCTGGCCGACCAGCATTACGCCGAGCTCACTCAATTGATGGATGGCCAGGGCCACGTCGCGGTGTTCGCCAGTGAGGTCGTTGGACAGATTGAGCAATAGGGTGCGCACGGAAGAAAAGGTTTCGTAGCTGTTGAGCACGAGGGTTTCGGTGGGGAGGTTGGGGGTAATGCTGTAAAGATTACTAGTTTTCATCGTTATTCCCGGAGTGGGCCGCCCTTACCTCGCTACTAAACGAGGGTGGCAGCTGTGCGCAGGTTAGTAGACCGGGGAACAACGCAAAGCCGGCGCACCCGAAGATGCCCTACGCACAGCCACCATCAAACACAGACAAAAGTCTGCTAGATGAAGCTCGTGCACTTTACGCCGTTCTTCGGGCTACTAAACCCGACCGCTGAACATTCAGCGACCGAAGAACCTTAGAGACGCCCATCCAGACGCACAAGCCGGCGGATTCTGGCTTACCTGTAGGCAACGATACAAGGCACACCCCCGTTTGCCAGACCCTTCCTACAGCCTATGTGGGCCCCATCCAAATCCCCCTACAAGAATGCA
This sequence comes from Pseudomonas fluorescens, assembly GCF_900215245.1. GTDB lineage: Bacteria > Pseudomonadota > Gammaproteobacteria > Pseudomonadales > Pseudomonadaceae > Aquipseudomonas > Aquipseudomonas fluorescens. The sequence goes on along the minus strand of NZ_LT907842.1, from coordinate 2,715,095 downwards.
AAAACAAATGTGGGCGCTGGCTTGCCTGCGATGGCATCGCCTCGGTGTGCCTGACAGACCGGGTCGCCTGTATCGCAGGCAACCCAACGCCCACAGGTTATGCGGTGACGGCAAGGATCAGGCGTTTTCCAGCAAGTTATGCAACGCCACAAACTGTTGCGTCAGCTTATGCCGTGGGTCGAGGTGGATCAGCGGCATGTTCTCCTGGTGCGACTCGCGCATGCGCACCGAGCTGGCCAGGTACACCGGCAGCACCGGCAGGCCTTCGGCAATCAGCTCATCAAGCATCTGCTGCGGCAAGCTCGCACGGGCCTGGAACTGGTTGACCACGATGCCTTCCACTTCCAGGCCTTCATTGTGGTCTTCCTTCAATTCTTCGATTTCCGCCAACAGGCCGTACAGCGCCTGGCGCGAGAAGCTGTCGCAATCGAAGGGGATTAGCACACGATCAGCGGCAATCAGCGCCGAAACCGCATAGAAATTCAGGGCTGGCGGCGTATCCAGATAGATCCGGTCGTAATCCTCGCTCAGCTCGTCCAGCAGCTTTCGCAACTTATTGATCTTGTGCTTGGCTTCAAGTTTGGGCTGCAGGTCCGCCAGCTCGGCGGTCGCGGTGATGACATGCAGGTTATCGAACGGCGTTTCGTAGATATCCACGCGATTTTTCTTCGAAAACGGCCCGGAAGACAGGGTTTGCTTGAAGAATTCGGCAATGCCCATCGGGATATCGTCGCCGGTCAGCCCAGTGAGGTACTGGGTTGAGTTGGCCTGTGCATCGAGGTCCACCAACAGGGTTCGATAGCCTTCACTGGCGCTCACCGCCGCCAGGTTGCAGGCGATGCTGGACTTGCCAACGCCACCTTTCTGATTGAACACCACACGCCGCATGGAAAAACCTCCGTGTATCAATGAATGTCCGAGTGTAGAGGGCAAAAGCGCCTGTTAGCTACCTCGTTCATCCATGCACTGCTGCATCGCGGGGCCAGATTCTGCCGAGCCCCGACACATTAAAAGGAATAGTCCGACAATCCTCCTGGCTTCAGGTAAAGGACAATGTGTAAATCCTTTCCAGGAAATTGTAATAAGCCGTGAACAATTATTTACCAAAGTTTGCTAGAACCCCGCAGCACCGGGATAATGCGCGCCATTCGGCCATTGTTCCCTGTCCCGGTATTCGGGGCCAACGGCCGCACATGGAAGCCCGCAGGGGCGGGATAACTTCTCAGTGATCACTTTCAATATCGCCCAATGGCGCGCCTGGGCTCCTGGCCTGGAGAGTGCGCACGACTGGCACGCCTGGTGCCAGGCCCCTGTGGTGCTGCCCGCGAGCGATGCATCCCCTGATGTGGCGTTCCTGCCTGCCATGCAGCGCCGCCGCCTGAGCCGACTGGCGCGCATGGCGTTCAGCGTCGGCTGGCCGCTGGCCGAGGGCCTGCAAGACCTGCCGCTGGTGTTTATCTCCCGGCACGGCGAAACCCCGCGCACCCTCGACATCCTCAGCGACCTGGCCAACGAGCAGCCACTGTCGCCCACCCAGTTCAGCCTGTCGGTGCATAACGCGGTGATTGGCCTGTGGTCGATCCTGCGTAATGAAACCAGCGAAATGACCGCCCTCGCGGCTGCCGGCGACGGCCTGGAACACGGCATGCTCGAAGCCGCCGCGCTGCTCAACGAAGGCGCCCCGGCAGTATTGCTGGTGATTACCGAAGAACAGCCACCCGCGGCCTACGCCAACTGGATTGTTGACGTGCCCTTCCCCTACGCACTCGGCCTGCTGTTGACGCCGGGCGACGAGTGGCGATTGGAACTAAACAGCGGCGCTGTCCAACTCAGTCAAACCCAGTGGCCCCATGCCCTGAACCTGCTGCGCACCCTGCTCACTGATCAGGCCGCCTGCCAACATGCCTGGAAGAACCGCGTATGGAACTGGCAACGCCAGCCATGACCGACAAGCCACGGGACGCCTATTACTGGCGCCTGTTCGCCACCGCCGCCAGCTTCGTCCTGTTCGGCGTCGGCGGGCTGTGCCTGCGTCTGCTGGTGTTCCCCTTGCTCGGTTGCCTGCCGGGCAGCGCTGAAAAACACCAGCGCCGCGCCCGTCACACCATCAGCAAGCTGTTCTGGTTCTTTATCTGCCTGATGCAACGCGCCGGCGTGCTGACCTACAGCGTCGAAGGCGCAGAAAAACTCGGCCGCCCCGGCCAGATGGTCATTGCCAACCACCCGTCACTGATCGACGTGGTGTTTTTGATCGGCCTGGTGCGCCAGGCCAACTGCGTGGTCAAGCAGAGCCTGTGGCAAAACCCCTTTACCCGTGGGCCGGTGCGTGATGCCAGCTATATCAGCAATGACGGCAGCGCCGAAATGCTTGATGCCGCCGCCGATGCCCTGCGCGAAGGCCAGACGCTGATCATCTTTCCCGAAGGCACCCGCACCGCACCCGGCGCGATGCCCGCCTTTCATCGCGGGGGCGCCGCCATTGCGCTGCGGGGTGCGACAATCATCACCCCCGTGGTGATCAAGGTCAGCCCCACGACCCTGACCAAGGCCGAACCCTGGTATCGCATCCCCAAATGCCGCGTGCACTTCAGTTTGCGGGTGGGTGCCGATATAGAACCACAAGCGTTTGCCGCACTTGGGCCTGCGCCCCAGGCTTCACGCAAGCTCAACGATTACCTGCATGACTATTTCATTAAGGAGCTCGCCGAAGATGAGCGACCAACACCGCCTTGAGCACGACATAAAGACACTGATCATCGAGGCCCTGGGCCTGGAAGACATCAGCGTCGACGACATCGGTAGCGAACAAACCCTGTTCGGCGAAGGCCTGGGCCTGGATTCAGTCGACGCCCTGGAATTGGGCCTGGCGATTCAGAAAAAGTACGGCATCAAGATTGATGCCGACGCCAAGGACACCCGCAATCACTTCACCAACGTGGCCAGCCTTGCGGCGTTCGTCACGGCCAGACAGGCAGCTTGAGACCGGACCATGCAAACTCGTGACGATATTTTCAACACCCTGCGCAACGCCATGGTGGAACTGTTTGAATTGCCGCCGGAACGCGTCACCCTCGACGCCAACCTCTACCAGGACCTGGAAATCGACAGCATCGATGCCGTCGACCTGATCGACCATATCAAGCGCCAGACCGGCAAGAAGATCGCCGCCGAAGAATTCAAGGCGGTGCGCACCGTCAATGACGTGGTTGAGGCGGTGTACCGTCTGGTCACGCCCGCCGCATGAGACGCTTGATCGGCCTTGGCCTGTTGCTGGCGGGGCTGCTGTACCCCTTTGCGGTGTATTACGGCACCGAACACTTTGCACCCTGGCAATTCGGCTTGCTGTTGGGCAGCCTGTGGCTGTTGCGGGCACTGACCGGTGCGCGCCACCCCGGCAGCCGCTGGATGGCCGTGGCGGTGATCCTGTTCTGCCTGCTGCTGGCCTGGTTCGACAACCCGCACCTGTTGCGCTGGTACCCGAGCCTGGTCAGCGCGTTCATGCTGGCGCTGTTTGGCCTGAGCCTGAAATATGGCCCGCCGATGGTCGAACGCCTGGCACGCATGACCGAGCCACAGCTGCCGCCCGAAGCGATTGTGTATACCCGCCAGGTCACCGTGGTGTGGAGTGTGTTTTTTCTGTGTAATGGCCTGCTCGCCGCCGCGCTCACCCTGTGGGCGCCGTTGAGCTGGTGGACGTTGTACAACGGGCTGATCGCCTACGGGCTGATGGGGCTGTTGTTTGCCGTGGAATGGCTGGTACGACAAAGGGTTCGAGGCCGCGTATGAATGGGTTGAAACTTGAGCACGTGCTGCTTGAGCCGCTGGAACAACGGCCGGTCACCACCGAGCCTGCGATGAATCACGCCCAACTGTGCGCCCAAGCCCTGAGCCTGGCGGCGGGCCTGCAAGCGCGAGGTATCCAGCGTTTGGCGGTGCACCTTGAAGACGCCGGCCAACTGGCGATTGCCCTGCTGGGCGCCTGGCGAGCCGGGGTCAGTGTGCTGTTGCCCGCCGACCTGCAACCCCAGACGCGCCAACGCTGGGACAAGGCCGTCGACGCCTGGCTGGTTGAAGCCGCCGATCTCGACGGGTTGTATCAGGCGCCATTGCGCCCCGCCGCGCTCGATCTGGATACTTGCCAACTCAGCCTGTGCACCTCCGGCTCAAGCGGCGAGCCCAAGCGTATCGACAAGACCCTGCGCCAGTTGGCCAATGAAGTCCAGGCCCTGGAAAACCTCTGGGGCGCAGACCTCAAAGACGCCTGCATCATCGGCAGCGTCGCCACCCAGCACATCTACGGTTTGCTCTTTCGCGTGTTGTGGCCGCTGTGCGCCGGTCGCACTTTTGTGCGCAAACAACTGGCCTTCCCCGAAGACATGCAGCGCGCCAGCCGTGAGCACCCGCAATTTGCCTGGGTTGCCAGCCCGGCGTTGCTCAAGCGCATGGGCGATAACCTTGACTGGCCCGCGCTGAGCCACGTGGCGCGGGTGTTCTCTTCCGGCGGCGCGTTGCCCGTGGAGGCTGCCGGCAGCCTGTACGACCGCTTGCAGCAATGGCCGACGGAAATCCTCGGCAGCTCGGAAACCGGTGGCATCGCCTGGCGCCAGGGCGCCCAACCCTGGCAGCCGTTTGCCGACGTGCAACTGAGCCAGGACGCCGACGGCGCCCTGCGCATCGCCTCACCGTACCTGCCCGCCGGGCATATCGAACACACTGCCGACGCTGCGCGCATCCATTCCGATGGCCGTTTCGAGCTGCTGGGGCGCCTGGACCGTATCGTCAAACTGGAAGAAAAACGTATCTCACTGCCCATGCTGGAACAGGCGCTGATGACCCATGACTGGGTCGCCGACACCCGGATGGGCGTGGTGCAGGAAAACCGCGCATCACTCGGCGCATTGGTGGTGCTCAGTGCCGAGGGCTTGCATGCCCTGCGCAACCAGGGCCGCCGCACCGTCACCCAAACCTTGCGCCAACACCTGAGCCAACATTGCGAAGCGCTGGCCCTGCCGCGCCGCTGGCGTTTGCTGCGCCAATTGCCGCTCAATGCCCAAGGCAAACTGCCCCAGGCCGACGTCGCCGCGCTGCTGCTGGCACCACGGCCAAAAGCGCCGGAAGTGCTGGAGCAAGTCGAAGTCGATGGCGAATGGACCGTGCAACTGAACATTCCGCCGGACCTGGCCTACTTCAGCGGCCACTTCCCGGTCACGCCGGTGCTGCCTGGCGTGGTGCAAGTGGAGTGGGCGTTCAACCTCGGCCAGCAACTGCTCGACCTGCCCGCCACCTTTGCCGGCATGGAAGTGCTCAAGTTCCAGCAACTGGTGCGACCCGGCGACCAGATTGAACTGCACCTGCGCTTTGACCCGGAACGCGGCAAGCTGTACTTCGCCTACCGCAACGGCGTCGCAGCCTGCTCCAGCGGTCGCATTCAACTGGTGACCGCGCATGCATAACCCCTGCGCCCTGATCCCGGTCTACAACCACGAAGCCGCCGTGCCGGCCGTGGTCCAGAGCCTGTTGAACAGTGGCCTGCCGTGCCTGCTGGTCGACGACGGCAGCAGCCCGGCCTGCGCAGCGGTATTGGCGCAATTGGCGACACTTGAAAACGTCACCTTGCTGACCCTGCCGAACAATCAAGGCAAGGGCGGCGCGGTCATGGCCGGCTTCCGTGAGGCCGCGCGCCTGGGCTTCAGCCACGCGCTGCAAGTGGATGCCGACGGCCAGCACGACCTGCGTGAAGTCGAGTGCTTCCTCGACAGCTCCCGCATGCACCCGGACGCGGTAATCTGCGGCTACCCGGAATACGACGAGAGCGTGCCCAAGGGCCGCCTGTACGCACGTTACCTGACACATGTGTGGGTGTGGATCAATACCTTGTCGCTGCAGATTCGCGACTCGATGTGTGGCTTTCGCGTGTACCCGCTGGCGCCCACCCTGGCGTTGATGGACTCAGCCTACATTGGCACACGCATGGATTTCGACTCGGACATCCTGGTGCGCCTGGCCTGGCGTAACCAGCCGATGCGCTGGCTGCCGACCCACGTGCATTACCCCGCCGACGGTTTGTCGCACTTCCGGTTGTTCCGCGACAACGTGCGCATTTCGGCCATGCACACGCGGCTGTTCTTCGGCATGTTGGTGCGCGCGCCGATGATCCTGTGGCGTCGGTGGCAAGCATGAGCGACAGCAGCAAACACTGGGCCGACCGTGAGGAGCGCGGCAGCTTCTGGCTGATGAAGCTCACCGCCGTCGCCGCCAAGCTGCTCGGTCGCCGCCTGCTAAGCCCGGTGCTGTACGGCATCGTGTTGTACTTCTTCCTGTTCGGCCGCACGGCACGCCGGAGTGCCTGGGAATACCAGCAGCGCCTGGCCGACTGGAGCGGGCGCGCTGCGTTGCGGCCCAGCCACACACGTGTGTTCGGGCAGTTCATGGCCTTCGCCGACGCCCTGCTCGACAAGCTCGACGTGTGGAACGGCAAGCTGCGCATCGAACAAATCGAAATTAACGACCCCGCGCAATTGCGTGGGCAACTGCGCGGCGAGCGCGGGCAGATGCTGGTAGGCGCACACTTGGGCAACCTCGAAGTCTGCCGTGCGCTGGCCGATATCGGTGAGCAAGTCACCATGAACGTGCTGGTGCACACCAAGCACGCAGAACGCTTCAACCGCCTGCTGGGCGAAGCCGGGGCGACCCATTTGCGCCTGATCCAGGTCAGCGAGCTGGACCCGGCGACCATGCTGCTGCTCAGCCAGCGCCTGGACGACGGCGAGTGGCTGGCGATTGCCGGTGACCGCGTGCCGCTGCACGGCGGGCGCAAGGTCCGCGTGGATTTCCTCGGCCATGACGCCGCCTTCCCCCAAGGCCCGTGGCTGCTGGCCGGCCTGTTGAAATGCCCGGTCAACCTGCTGATGTGCCTGAAACACAACGGCCGCTATCGCCTGACCATCGAGCCGTTCACCCCATTGATCGAATGGAAGCGCAGCACCCGCGAGCAGGTGATTGCCCTGTGGACCGCACGCTACGCTGCACGCCTGGGCCAGTTCTGCCTGGAAGCGCCCCAACAATGGTTCAACTTTTACCCTTTCTGGAAGACCGATGACGACGCATCTTGAGCCGGTAACCTTTGGCGAACACGCTTTGCGCATTGAAGACGTATTGGCCCTGGCCAACCGTCAGGTGCCCACGCAATTGCAGGATGATGCCGCCTATCGCCAGCGCATTGCCAAGGGCGCGCAGTTTCTCGACTCGTTGCTGGACAAGGAAGGCGTGATCTATGGCGTGACCACCGGCTACGGCGACTCCTGCGTGGTGGCGGTACCGTTGCAGCACGTCGAGGCTTTGCCGCGTCACCTGTACACGTTCCACGGGTGCGGGCTGGGCAAGTTGCTTGACGCCCAAGCCACGCGGGCTGTGCTGGCGGCGCGTCTACAGTCGTTGTGCCACGGTGTTTCCGGAGTGCGTGTGGAGTTGCTGGAGCGCCTGCATGCGTTCCTTGAACACGACGTGCTGCCGCTGATCCCGGAAGAAGGCTCGGTGGGCGCCAGCGGTGATCTGACCCCACTGTCGTACGTTGCTGCGACCCTGTCCGGCGAGCGTGAAGTGATGTTCCGAGGTGAACGCCGCCAGGCCGCCGACGTGCACCACGAATTGGGCTGGGAGCCGCTGGTCTTGCGCCCCAAGGAAGCCCTGGCATTGATGAATGGCACCGCCGTGATGACCGGCCTCGCCTGCCTGGCCTTCGCCCGTGCCGACTACCTGCTGCAACTGGCCACACGCATCACCGCGTTGAACGTGGTGGCGCTGCAAGGCAACCCGGAACACTTCGACGAGCGCCTGTTCGCCGCCAAGCCGCACCCCGGGCAGATGCAAGTCGCTGCCTGGTTGCGCAAGGACCTGGCGATTGATGCGCCGACCGCACCGCTGCACCGCCTGCAGGATCGCTATTCGCTGCGCTGCGCGCCGCACGTGCTTGGCGTGTTGGCCGACAGCCTGAACTGGCTGCGTTCGTTTATCGAAATCGAACTGAACAGCGCCAACGACAACCCGATCATCGACGCCGAAGAAGAACGCGTGCTGCACGGTGGGCACTTCTACGGCGGGCATATCGCCTTCGCCATGGACAGCCTCAAGACCCTGGTGGCCAACGTTGCCGACCTGCTCGACCGCCAGCTCGCACTGCTGGTGGACGTGCGTTACAACCACGGCCTGCCGAGCAATCTGTCCGGCGCCCCGGCCGACCGCGCGATGATCAATCACGGTTTCAAGGCCGTGCAGATCGGCACCAGCGCCTGGACCGCCGAAGCGCTGAAAAACACCATGCCGGCCAGCGTGTTCTCGCGCTCCACCGAATGCCATAACCAGGACAAGGTGAGCATGGGCACCATCGCCGCCCGCGATGCAATCCGCGTGCTGGAGCTGACCGAACAGGTTGCCGCCGCGACCCTGCTCGCCGCTAACCAGGGTGTGTGGCTACGCGCCCAGGCTGACGATGCACGCGCGCTGCCGCCAGCTTTGGCCGCCATGCATGAAGAGCTGGCCAAGGACTTCCCGCCGGTCATCGAAGACCGCGCGCTGGAAGGCGAACTGCGCCTGTGCCTCAAACGTATCGCCGAGCAACACTGGAGGCTGCATGCGTAGCCAGGGCGTATTGCATTGCGACACCGAGATCCTCGTGCCGTTTTTCGATATCGACACCATGAATGTGGTGTGGCACGGGCATTACGTGAAGTACCTGGAAGTGGCGCGCTGCGCGCTGCTGGACAAGATCGGCCACAACTACACGGCAATGCTTGAGTCGGGTTACGCCTGGCCAGTGATCGAAATGCAGCTGCGCTACGTGCGCGGCGCCACCTTTGGCCAGACGATTAATGTGCGCGCCAGCCTGGTGGAATGGGAGAACCGTTTGAAGGTGAACTACCTGATCAGTGACCTTGCCAGCGGCGAGCGTTTGACCCGCGCCAGCACCGTGCAAGTGGCCGTAGAAATCGCCAGCCGCGAGATGCAGTTGGCCTCGCCGAAAATATTCACCGACGCCGTCGAAAGGGCTTTGGCATGAGAGTTTTAATACTGTTTGCAAGCTTGATGCTGAGCCTCAATGCCCATGCGTTTGACCTGCAACAACTCAGCGACCAGTTGGCCAAACCCTCGGTGATCCACGGCAGCTTCATCCAGGAAAAACACCTGCGCGCCCTGCCGCAGCCACTGGTCAGCAAAGGCACCTTCGTGCTCGCCAAAGACCACGGCCTGCTGTGGCTGCTGAAAACCCCGCTGCAACAGGACTACCGCATCAGCGCCCAGGGCATTGCCCGGCGTGACGCCAACGGCTGGCAACTGCTGCCGAACAAGAGCGCCGGCGCCGAGCAGAATCGCCTGTTCCTCGCCGTGCTCCAGGGCGACAGCAGCGGCTTGCAGCGCGACTTCGAACTGCAACTGCAAGGCGCAGCCAACCAGTGGAAGCTGACGCTGACCCCACGCTCACTGCTGCTCAAGCAGGTCTTCACCCAGATCAATATCGACGGTGGCGAGCTGGTGAACACCATCGAATTGCTCGAAACCCAAGGCGACAGCACCGTGCTGCGCATGCAAGACAGCACGGCCAGCCAACCGTTGAGCGACGCGGAGCAACACGACTTTGCCCAGTGAGCGCCTGCTGCCACGCCTGTTCCTGATCCTGCTGGTGGCCGTGCTGGCCCTGGCCGGCTGGCAATGGCGTCATGGCGCGCCGCTGTCGGCCAACTTGATGGAGCTGGTGCCCGGCAACACGCCGGATGCCCTCGAGCTGAAAGCCGAGCAGCGCATGCAAGCGCCGTTGAACCGCGAAATGCTGGTGCTGGTGGGGCATACCGACCGCCAGCAAGCGGTGGCCGTGGCACAGCAACTGGGCGAGCGCTGGCAAGCCAGTGGCCTGTTTGAAAAAGTGCAGTGGAACCTGCAAGCCGACTTGCCAGCGCTGCGTGAGCAACTGCTGCGCGGGCGACTGGCGATGCTCTCGGCCAAAGACCGCGAACAACTGATCGAGCACCCCGACGCGTTTATCCAGCAACGCGTGCAAGCGCTGTTCGACCCGTTCACCGGGTTCAGCCTGGTGCCGAGCCAGGATGACTGGCTGGGCCTCACCGGGCGCATCCAGAACAGCCAGCCGCAACACGGTTCGGTACAACTGGATATCGGCAGCGGCGCGTTGATCGCCGACGCCGATGGCAAAAGCTGGGTGCTGCTGCGTGCGCGCACCGCCGGCAATGCCTTTGACATGAAGCTGCCGCTGCAAGTGGCGGCGTTGCTCCAGGCCAGCCGCGCGCAGGCCAGCGAGCAAGGCGCGCAATTGCTCGCCGCCAGCGGCTTGCTCTATGCGGCCAACGGGCAGCAGCAGGCCACCCGCGAAATTACCTGGGTCGGCGGTGGCGCGACCCTTGGCATTCTGCTGCTGTTGCTCCTGGCGTTCCGCCGCTGGCGCGTGCTGCTGGCGTTTGTGCCGGTGCTGGTCGGCATGCTGTTTGGCGCGGTGGCCTGTGTGGCGCTGTTCGGCCATATGCATGTGATGACACTGGTGCTCGGCTCCAGCCTGATCGGCGTGGCGGTGGATTACCCGCTGCACTACCTGTCGAAAAGCTGGAGCCTGCAGCCGTGGCGCAGCTGGCCGGCCCTGCGTCTGACCCTGCCGGGGCTGAGCCTGAGCCTGGCGACCAGCTGCATCGGCTACCTGGCGCTGGCCTGGACGCCCTTTCCGGCGCTGACGCAAATCGCGGTGTTCTCCGCCGCAGGCTTGGTCGGCGCCTACCTCTCGGCCGTGTGCCTGCTGCCCGCGCTGCTCAAGGGCCTCGAACTGCGCCCGGCGCAATGGCCGCTGCGCATTGCCGAATGCCTGTGGTTGTTGCGTGCGTCGCTGATCAAGCGTGTACCGAGCCCGTTTTTGCTGGCGTGGGTGCTGTTGTTTTGCGCCGGTGGCCTGTGGCAACTGAACAGCAAAAACGACATCCGCCAATGGATCGGTGCCCCGCCGCAACTGCTGCAAGAGGCCCAGGCGGTGGCGCGCATCACCGGGTTCCAGCCCACCAGCCAGTTCTTCCTGGTGCGTGCGGACAACCAGCAGCAGTTGCTGGAACGCCAGGCCAGCTTAGGCAAACGCCTGGATCAACTGGTGAACATGAACAAGCTGCAAGGCTACCTGGCACTCAACCAACTGGTCAGCCAGCCTGCCGAGCAGCAGCAACTGCGTGATGCGCTGGACGCACTCGCGCAACACTGGCAGCCGCTGCTGGACCTCGGCGTTCCCGCCAGCGCCCTGCAGGCTGAAGTCGCGCAACTGAAAGCCCTGCCCACCGAAGACATCGACGCGGCACTGGTGGGGCCGTTGGCAGAACCGTGGCGCACGCTGTGGCTCGGCCCGGTAGACGGCGGCGTGGCCGCGATGGTCAGCTTGCAAGGCTTGAACAACCCGGCGCTGCTGCGCGTTCAGGCGCTGGACTTGCCCGGTGTGCAACTGGTGGATCGCCTGGGGGATTTGAACCGGGTGTTCGCCGACACGCAGATCAGCGCGGCGGAATTAAAATTGATGTCATGCGTGCTGATCGTCGTATTGCTGATCCTGCCGTTCGGCTTTGGCGGTGCCTTGCGCATCGTCGCCCTGCCACTGCTCGCGGCGTTGTGCAGCCTGGCGAGCCTGGGTTGGCTGGGCCAGCCGTTGACGCTGTTCAGCCTGTTCGGCCTGCTATTGGTCACCGCCATCAGTGTCGACTATGCCATCTTGATGCGTGAGCAGATCGGCGGCGCCGCCGTGAGTCTTTTAGGTACGCTGCTGGCGGCGCTGACGACCTGGTTGTCGTTTGGCCTGCTGGCCGTGTCAAGTACACCGGCCGTGAGCAATTTCGGCCTGTCGGTCAGCCTGGGCCTGGCTTTCAGTTTTATGCTGGCGCCTTGGGCCGGCCATCGGAAGCACGCCTTATGAATGTGATTATCGCCAAAGTGGCAAGGAGCCCTCGTGCCCATAGTTGAAATGGAACGTCGCCAGGTGGTGGTGATCGGTGCCGGCCCGTCCGGTGCCATCGCCGCTGCGCTGTTAAAGCGTAACGGGCATGATGTATTGATTATCGAGCGTCAGCATTTCCCACGGTTCTCGATTGGCGAAAGCCTGTTGTCGCACTGCATCGACTTTATCGAAGAAGCCGGCATGCTCGACGCCGTGCAGGCCGCGGGTTTCCAGGTAAAAACCGGGGCCGCATTCGCCTGGGGCGAGCGTTACAGCGCGTTTGATTTCGGTGACACGTTCAGCAACGGCAAGCCCACCACCTTCCAGGTGCAGCGGGGCGAATTCGACAAATTGCTGGCTGACCAGGCCGCCTTACAGGGCGTGGAAATCCGCTACGGCGAAACCATCATCGGCGTCGATTTCACCGGCGAAAGCCGTTACCTGCATGTGCGCCGCGAGAATGGCAGCGAATACCACCTCAAGGCCAAATTCGTGCTCGATGCCAGCGGTTACGGCCGGGTGCTGCCGCGCCTGCTGGACCTTGAAGCACCGTCGAACTTCCCGGTGCGCCAGGCGGTGTTCACCCACGTTGAAGACCATATCGAGCACCCGGGCTTCGACCGCAGCAAAATTCTTGTCACCACCCACCCAACCCAACGCGATATCTGGTTCTGGACCATCCCGTTCAGCAACGGCCGCTGCTCGGTGGGCGTGGTCGCGGCCAAAGCGCATTTCGACGGCCGCGACGGCGACCTCGACGCGTGCCTGCGCGGGTTTATCGACGAAACCCCAAGCCTGTCCGGCGTGTTGCAAAACGCCGTCTGGGATACCCCTGCGCGCACCATCGGCGGCTATTCGGCCAACGTCAAAACCCTGCACGGCCCGGGCTTTGCGCTGTTGGGCAATGCCGCAGAATTCCTCGACCCGGTGTTTTCCTCCGGCGTGACCATCGCCATGCGTTCGGCAAGCATGGCCGCAGGGCTGCTGCATCGCCAACTCAAGGGCGAGACCGTGGACTGGCAAACCGAATTTGCCGAACCGCTGAAACGCGGTGTCGACACCTTCCGCTGCTACGTCGAAGGCTGGTATGCCGGGACCTTTCAGGACGTGATTTTCCACCCCGGCAGTTCGCCGGAGATCCGTCGGATGATCAGCGCGATCCTCGCCGGTTATGCGTGGGATGAACGCAACCCGTTTGTCAGCGAGCCCAAGCGGCGGTTGCGGATGCTGTCGGAGATTTGTGCGAGTGAGCCGGTATGAGCAGTCAGTATTTGAGTAAGAACTACGTCGAAGAAACCAAGTTCGGCTTCTGGTTCCTGCGCAGCCACACTTGGCAGCACCACGTCCTGCGCGTAGCGATCAACGACCTGCGCGGCCTGTTCAGCGAGCCACTCCCCGTGGCGCCAGTGTTGCTGGACGCCGGGTGTGGCCAGGGCAAATCCTTCAAGCTGCTGCAGCACGCATTCGCGCCCAAGCGCCTGATCGGCCTGGATGCCGACCTCCACAGCCTGGAATTGAGCAAGACCGAAGCCGCGCGCCAAGGCCTGGCCATCGAGTTGATCGGCAGCGACTGTGCGACCCTGGAGGTGCCGGATGAAAGCGTCGACATCCTGTTCTGCCACCAGACGTTCCACCATCTGGTCGAACAGCATCGCGCACTGAAGGAGTTCTACCGCGTGCTCAAGCCGGGCGGCTATTTGCTGTTTGCCGAATCCACCGAAGCCTATATCGACACCTGGGTGATTCGCTGGTTGTTCCGCCACCCGATGCACGTACAGAAAAGCGCCGAAGAGTACCTGGCGATGCTCCGCGAGCAGGGCTTTGAGTTTGGCCCGCAGAACGTTTCCTACCCGTATTTGTGGTGGAGCCGTTCGAGCGATTTCGGCCTGCTGGAGCGCTGGGGCCTGCGTAACCCGCCGCCGGTGGGCCAGCGTGAAGAAACCCTGGTCAACTGCGTCGCACGTAAACCGCCAGTGAGCGCGGCACCATGATCCGCCTGCTGTTGATCGGTTGCCTGCTGCTGCTGAGTGCCTGCGCCAGCCAGCCGCCGCTGCCCGAGAGAACGCCGGTGTTGAGCCTGCCGATGCAACTGCACGTGCAGCGCCGGGCGGGCGGCCAGAGCCAGGACTGGCTGCTGGTGATCCAGCGCGAAGGCGCTGCCCTTCGCTGGTCGATGATGGACCCACTGGGCATTCCCCAGGCCCGGCAAAAGCTGATCAATGGCCAGTGGCAGGCCGATGGTTTGCTGCCGCCCAACCCGCAGGCACGCGAGCTGTTTGCCGCCTTGCTGTTTGCCCTGACCTCGGCGGATGACGTGCGCGCGCTTTACCCGAGTGCCCAGGCCATGGACCTCACACGCACGCTGCCAGGCCATTGGCAAATCGTGTATCAGTCTTCCGAGGTGTTTAGCGTGAACATGACGGGCCAATCCTTGAGCTACCGCGTCACGCCGCTTGGGGTCGCCCGATGACGGCTTATCTCAATGCGCTCGGCGTGATCTGCGCCCTGGGCCGCACGCCGTCCGAGGTCAGCCGCAGCTTGTTCGCCGGCGACTGCTCCGGCATGCGCGCCGAAAGTGGCTGGGTGCCGGAACGTGTGGTGCCGGTGGCGGGTGTGCATTGGCAACTGGCGAGCATCCCGACTGAGTTGAACCAGCAAAGCAGCCGCAATAACCAGTTGCTGCTGGAAGCGGCATTGCAGATCGAGGTTGAGATCCGCCAGGCGATCCACACCTACGGTGCTTCCCGCGTCGGCGTGGTACTGGGCACCAGCACCTCAGGCATCGACGAAGCCAGCCGTGGCATCGCGCACTACCTGCGCGACCAGCAGTTCCCCGGCGACTACGATTACCAGCAACAGGAACTCAGCGCGCCAGCGAACTTCCTGGCCGACTGGCTGCAATTGAGCGGCCCGGCTTATGTGATTTCCACTGCCTGTACTTCCAGCGCCCGCGCGCTGATGAGTGCCCAGCGCCTGCTGGACCTGGGCGCGTGCGACGCGGTGATTTGCGGCGGCGTCGACAGCCTGTGCAAGCTGACGTTGAACGGCTTTACCTCACTGGAGGCCGTCTCCAGTGAGCGCTGCAACCCATTTTCGGTGAACCGCAACGGCATCAATATCGGCGAAGCCGCCGTGCTGTTCCTGATGACCAAAGCGCCCGCGCCGATTGCCTTGCTCGGCAGCGGCGCGAGTTGCGATGCACATCATATCTCCGCCCCCGAGCCCACCGGCAAAGGCGCACTGCTGGCCATGCGCAAGGCCTTGGCCAGCGCGAAACTGGCGCCTGAGCAGATCGGTTACCTGAACCTGCATGGCACCGCGACCCATCATAACGACGCCATGGAAAGCCTCGCTGTCGCCAGCCTGTTCCCCGAAGGCGTTGCCTGCTCATCGACCAAACCCATGAGCGGGCACACCCTCGGTGCGGCCGGCGCGCTGGAAGCGGCGTTCTGTTGGCTGAGCCTGACCCACGGCCGGGTGCCGCCGCACGTGTGGGACGGCCAGGCCGACCCGGCGTTGCCCGCGTTGCACTGGGCGCACCCTGGCGACAGCTTGAAAAAACGCTGCCTGATGAGCAACTCGTTTGCCTTCGGTGGCAATAACGTCAGCCTGATTATCGCAGAGGCCCCATGATCGATTGGCCACTCGCCGAACTGCTGCCTCACGCGGGCGACATGATCCTGATTGACCAGGTGCTGTCGTTCGATGAAGAGCAGGTTCACACCCGCACCACCGTCAAGCCCGGCGGCCTGTTCAACCGCCCGGACGGCAGCCTGCCGGCCTGGGTCGGAATCGAGCTGATGGCGCAAAGCGTCGCGGCCTATGCCGGTTGCCGCGCCCGCCAAAAGGGCGAAGCCGTGGAACTGGGTTTCCTGTTGGGCACACGTAAGTTCGAGTGCAACGTGGAATGCTTCCCGGCCGGCGCCGAACTGCGCATCCACGGCCTGCGCTCCCTGGAAGACGACAACGGCATGGGTGTGTTCGAATGCCACCTCAGCGGTGACGGTATCCAGGCCAGCGCGCGCTTGAACGTATTTCGACCGCCCCAGGCGACCCACTATTTAGATGAATCGAAGGACGAAACGCCATGACTGCAACCGTACTGGTCACCGGCTCCAGCCGTGGCATCGGCCGCGCCATTGCCCTGCGCCTGGCCCAGGCCGGGTATGACATCGTGCTGCATTGCCGCAGTGGTCGCGTCGAAGCCGATGCGGTGCAGGTCGAGATCCAGGCCCTGGGCCGCAACGCGCGGGTGCTGCAATTTGATGTGGCGGACCGCGCCAGCTGCAAAGCAATCCTTGAAGCCGATGTGGAGCAACATGGCGCCTATTACGGCGTGGTGCTCAATGCCGGCCTGACCCGCGACGGCGCATTCCCGGCCTTGTCGGAAGACGATTGGGACGTGGTGATGCGCACCAACCTGGATGGCTTCTATAACGTTTTGCACCCGGTGATGATGCCGATGATTCGTCGTCGCGCAGCGGGCCGTATCGTCTGCATTACCTCGGTTTCCGGGCTCATCGGCAACCGTGGCCAGGTCAACTACAGCGCCTCGAAAGCCGGCTTGATCGGTGCGGCCAAAGCCCTGGCCATCGAGCTGGGCAAGCGCAAGATCACCGTTAACTGTGTGGCGCCCGGCTTGATCGACACCGCCATGCTCGATGAAAACGTGCCGGTGGAAGAGCTGATGAAGATGATCCCCGCACAGCGCATGGGCACGCCGGAAGAAGTCGCCGGCGCCGTGAATTTCCTGATGTCGGCCGAAGCCGGCTATATCACCCGCCAGGTCCTGGCGGTGAACGGAGGCCTGTGCTGATGAAGCGCGTCGTTGTCACCGGCATGGCCGGCATGACCTCCCTGGGCAGCGACTGGGATACCATCGCGGCCAACTTTCGCGCCAACCGCAGCGGCATTCGGCGCATGGACGAGTGGGACCGTTTCAGCGAATTGAACACGCGCCTGGCCGGGCCGATCGACGATTTCGTGGTGCCCGCTCACTGGACACGCAAGCAACTGCGCAGCATGGGCCGCGTGTCGCGCCTGGCTGTGTGGGCAGCGGAGCAGGCGTTGCAGGATGCCGGCTTGCTCGGCGACGAGTCGATCAAGGACGGGCGCATGGGCGTGGCCTGCGGCTCGTCCACCGGCAGCACCGATGAGATCAAGGCGTTCGGCAATATGCTGCTGAACTCGGTGGCCGAAGGGCTGAACGCCAACTCCTACGTGCGCATGATGCCGCACACGACGGCGGCGAATATCAGCATTTTCTTTGGCCTCACCGGGCGCTTGATTCCCACGTCCAGCGCCTGCACCAGCGGCAGCCAGGGCATCGGCTATGCCTATGAGGCCATCAAGTTCGGCCGCTTGCCGTTGATGCTCGCGGGCGGCGCCGAAGAGCTGTGCCCTACCGAAGCCATGGTGTTTGATGCGCTGTACGCCACCAGCCTGAAAAACGATGCCCCACAAACCAGCCCGCGCCCTTATGACAGTGGCCGTGATGGCCTGGTGATAGGCGAAGGCGGCGGCATGCTGGTGTTGGAAGAACTGGAACACGCCCTGGCGCGTGGCGCGCATATCCATGCCGAGATTGTCGGTTTCGGCAGCAACGCCGACGGCCAGCACACCACCCGCCCGGAGCAGAAAACCATGCGCCGCGCGATGGAGCTGGCCCTGGAAGATGCCGGGCTGGAGCCTTCCGCCATCGGCTACGTCAACGGCCATGGCACCGCGACCGATCAAGGCGATATCGCCGAAACGCTGGCCACCCACAGCTTGTTCGGCAGCCGTATGCCCATCAGCTCGCAGAAGAGCTTCCTCGGCCACACCTTGGGTGCGTGCGGGGCGCTGGAGTCCTGGTTCAGCATCGAAATGATGAACCGCGACCAGTACGTGCACACCTTCAACCTGGATAGTGTCGACCCGCAATGCGGCGAGCTGGATTACCTGCAAGGTGGCTTTCGCGAGATGCACCACGACTACGTGATGAACAACAACTTTGCCTTTGGCGGCGTCAACACCTCGCTGATTTTTCGCCGCTGGTCCTGACTTTTTAATCGATTGGAGAAAACGGAATGTCTTCCTTGCTGCGCGCCACCCTGATCACATTGGCCCTGCTGAGCACCGCCGCTTGCACCAGCAAACCGGTGCTGAACACCCAGCACGAGCTGCCGGCCACGACCCAGGTCGGCGAAGAAACCATGAAACAGGTGATTGTCGCAGCCCTGCAAAAACGCGAGTGGACCGTGCAACGTTTCGGCCCGCACCTGGTGCAGGCCGAGATCACTGTGCGTAACCAGTATTACGCGGCCATCGACATTCGCTACACCCGCAACAGCTACGCCATCACCTACCGCGACAGCCGCGACCTGGGCTACAAGGACGGCAAGATCCACCGCAACTACAACCGCTGGGTGAGCATGCTCGACCGCGACATCATGGCGGGCTTGCAGAGCCGTGGTGCGAATGTGCCGGGTTCGGCGGCGCAGTTGTTTGAGCAGCCGGGGACGGCGAAGCAGAACTGAGAACGTCAGCCCGTCAGAAACGACAAAGGGCGCCTTTCGGCGCCCTCTTCACAAATAGGTTGGCGTGTCATCGCCGCGTCCTGCCTGGCTCTGCGATGGCTGGATGCCCAGGATCCTCAGAGTCTCACAAGCCCCTTTCGGGAACTCGGCCAGTCTGCCTGAAAACAGCTCGCCTGCAATCGGTGGCAAAGCGCCGCTCAGCTCTGATCCACTTCATCGCAACCCCAGCGCACTGCGCACCGCCGCTTTATTCTTGCGAATGACTAAGCCGGTTGCGTTACTGACAGTCCCTACATCGCCGCCTTGCGCGTCAGAAGCTCCACAAACGCCCTGGCCATCGGGGTTTGCGCGCCTTTGCGTTGCACCAGCCACACGGCCGTCACGGCGTCCTGATCGAGCAAGGTGCGATACACCACGCCATCAATGCGTATGCGCTGGTAAGACGCCGGCAACACTGACACCCCCAAGCCTGCCGCCACCAGGCCAATGATGGTCATCGCCTCGCCCGCTTCCTGGGCGAAGTGCGGGCTGAAGCCAGCGTCACGCGCCAGGGTGAGCAATTGTGCGTAGAGGCCGCTGCCGTAGCTGCGAGGGAAAAACACGAACGGTTCTTCAGCCAGCTGCGCCAGGTACAAGCCGCGCTCGCTGCCTTCCACCAAGCGGTGCCCGGCGTTCAGGACGGCGACCAGCGGCTCACGCATGAGCTCGATGACACTCAACGAGTCCGGCAACGGCAACGGGCGCATCAGCCCGACCTGGATCGACTCATCGACGAGCGACTCGGCCACTTCGGTGCTGCTCATTTCCTGCAAACTCAGGTGGACCGCCGGGAACGCCTGACGAAACGCAAAAATCGCCTGCGGGATGCTGGCGTTGAACGGCGCCGACGAGGTGAAGCCGATCTTCAATTCCCCAAGCTCACCCAACTGCGCGCGCCGCGCCACATCGGCGGCTTTATCGACCTGCGCCAGCACCAACCGCGCCTCGTGCAGGAACAACCGCCCGGCCTCGCTCAACTCGACCCGACGATTGGTCCGCTCAAACAAACGCGCGCCCACCTGTTGCTCCAGCGCCTGAATCTGCTGGCTCAGCGGCGGCTGCGAGATGCCCAGTACCTGCGCGGCACGGCCGAAATGCAGTTCTTCGGCGACGGCGATGAAGTACCGCAGGTGACGCAATTCCATGCAAACCTCATTAGGTCGTAAAAGCTATCAAACAGGTCGAACAATATATTGGAAAGAATCATTAGGCAGCTATATTCTTTTTTGCATTGCCAGTCCTGGCAGGCTTTCCCTCGCCGAGGTCCCCGTGAAATCTGCTGTTGCTCCATTTGCTCAAAAAGCCCCGCCTACCGCCCTGGATGAGGTGGTGGCCCAGCTCAACGAGGTGTTCATCGAGAAAGGCACGCCGATGTTCATGCGCACGGTGCTGGCACTGTTCTCCGGCGGGTTTGCGACCTTTGCCCTGCTGTATTGCGTGCAGCCGATGATGCCGGCGCTGTCTCACGAGTTTTCCATCAATGCCGCGCAAAGCAGCCTGATTCTCTCTGTCTCGACGGCGATGCTCGCCTTGGGCTTACTGATCACCGGCCCGATTTCCGACACCTTAGGGCGCAAACCGGTGATGGTCGCCGCACTGTTCTGCGCGGCACTGGCCACCATCGCCAGCGGCTTGATGCCGACGTGGGAAGGGATTCTGCTGATGCGCGCACTGGTGGGCCTGTCATTGAGCGGCCTGGCCGCCGTGGCGATGACCTACCTGAGCGAAGAGATCCACCCGCAACACATCGGCCTCGCCATGGGCTTGTATATCGGCGGCAACGCGATTGGCGGCATGAGTGGGCGCCTGATCATCGGCGTGCTGATCGACTTCGTCAGTTGGCACACCGCAATGCTGATCATCGGCGCCCTGGCGCTGATCGCAGCCACCGTGTTCTGGAAAATCCTCCCCGAATCGCGCAACTTCCGCGCCAGCAGCCTCAAGCCACGCAGCCTGGTGGACGGCTTCGTCATGCACTTCAAGGACGCAGGCTTACCCTGGTTGTTTCTAGAGGCCTTCCTGCTGATGGGCGCGTTCGTGACGATGTTCAACTACATCGGCTATCGCCTGCTGGCTTCGCCCTATGCATTGAGCCAGGCAGTGGTTGGCCTGCTGTCGCTGGTGTATTTGTCGGGCATCTACAGCTCGGCAAAAATTGGCTCCCTGGCGGATCGCCTCGGCCGTCGCCGCGTGCTGTGGGGCACCATCGTGCTGATGCTCGCCGGCATGGTCCTGACCCTGTTCAGCCCGCTGTGGCTGGTGGTGCCGGGCATGCTGATCTTCACCTTCGGCTTCTTCGGCGCCCACTCGGTGGCCAGCAGCTGGATCGGCCGTCGCGCAGTGAAAGCCAAGGGACAGGCGTCGTCGTTGTACCTGTTCTGCTACTACGTAGGCTCGAGTGTGGCCGGCACGGCAGGCGGGTTCTTCTGGCACTTTGCCGGGTGGAATGGGATTGGTGGGTTTATCGTGGCGTTGCTGATTGGCGCGCTGTTGGTGGCGCTGAAGCTGGCGAAGTTGCCGCCGCTGGGGAATGTAAAGGCCTGACGCGGTCCTGCTTTATGTGGGAGCGGGCTTGCTCGCGAAGGCGGTGTTTGAGTGACGAATTTATCGACTGACACTGCGCATTCGCGAGCAAGCCCGCTCCCACATTTGTTTTGCGTTTACTCGTGGTACTGCGCCGACAGCTCATGCACTGCGCGCAGGAACGCGCCGGCGTGTTCCGGGTTCACTTCCGGCGTAATGCCATGGCCGAGGTTGAACACGTGCCCGCTGCCCTTGCCGTAGCTGGCCAGGATGCGGCCGACTTCGGTGCGGATCGCTTCCGGCTTGGCGTACAGCACGGTGGGGTCCATGTTGCCTTGCAGCGCCACTTGGTTACCGACGCGACGGCGGGCTTCGCCGATGTCGCAGGTCCAGTCCAGGCCCAGTGCATCGGCCCCGGCGTCGGCGATGCTTTCCAGCCACAGGCCGCCACCTTTGGTGAACAGGATGACCGGCACTTTGCGGCCTTCGTGCTCGCGGATCAGGCCGCTGACGATCTTGCGCATGTAGGCCAGGGAGAACTCCTGGTACGCCGCCGCCGACAGGTTGCCGCCCCACGTGTCGAAGATCTGCACCGCTTGGGCACCGGCCATGATCTGGCCGTTGAGGTAGCTGGTGACCGACTGCGCCAGCTTGTCGAGCAGCAGGTGCATGGCTTGCGGGTTGTCGTAGAGCATGGCCTTGGTTTTGCGGAAGTCTTTCGACGAGCCGCCTTCGACCATGTAGGTGGCCAGGGTCCATGGGCTGCCGGAGAAGCCGATCAGCGGCACACGGCCATTGAGCTCGCGGCGAATGGTGCTGACAGCATCCATCACATAACCGAGGTCTTTATGCGGATCAGGGATCGGCAAGGCCTCGATGTCGGCCAGGGTGCTGACGACTTTCTTGAAACGCGGGCCTTCGCCGGTTTCGAAGTACAGGCCTTGGCCCATGGCGTCGGGAATGGTCAGGATATCGGAGAAGAGGATGGCCGCATCCAGTTGTGGGTAGCGGTCCAGCGGCTGCATCGTGACTTCGCAGGCGAACTCCGGGTTCATGCACAGGCTCATGAAGTCGCCGGCGTGGGCGCGACTGGCGCGGTATTCCGGCAGGTAGCGACCGGCTTGACGCATCATCCACACGGGCGTGACGTCTACAGGTTGCTTGAGCAGGGCACGAAGGAAACGGTCGTTCTTGAGGGCAGTCATGTCGGCATCCGCAAAAAAAGTGCGGGCATTTTCTCAGAGCGCGACGCAAAAGGCACGGAGTGAGCCGTGCCTTTTGTCTATCGGGTCAATTTGTCGCGGACATAAGAGCGCCGCAAAACAAATGTGGGAGCGGGCTTGCTCGCGAAAACGGTGGGTCAGCCAACACATCTGGTGACTGATACACCGCATTCGCGAGCAAGCCCGCTCCCACATTTTGATCCCATTTCAACTGGGGATCGGAGTCAGACCTGCAGGTAGTCCAGGATCCCTTCGGCGGCGTTGCGGCCTTCGAAGATCGCTGTCACCACCAAATCAGACCCGCGCACCATATCGCCACCGGCGAAGATTTTCGGGTTGCTGGTCTGGTGTTTGTACTGGCCTTGTTCCGGGGCGACCACGCGGCCCTGGCTGTCGGTCTGGATCTCGAACTGCTCGAACCATGGCGCCGGGCTTGGGCGGAAGCCGAAAGCGATGACCACGGCGTCAGCCGGGATGATCTCTTCGGAACCCGGAATCGGCTCGGGGCTGCGACGGCCACGGGCGTCCGGCTCGCCGAGACGGGTCTCGACCACCTTCACGCCTTCGACGCGGTCTTCACCGACGATAGCGATTGGCTGGCGGTTGTAGAGGAATTTCACGCCTTCTTCCTTGGCGTTCTTCACTTCTTTACGCGAGCCCGGCATGTTGGCTTCGTCACGACGGTACGCACAGGTCACCGACTTGGCACCCTGGCGGATCGAGGTGCGGTTGCAGTCCATCGCGGTGTCGCCACCGCCCAGCACGACAACCTTCTTGCCTTTCATGTCGACGAAATCTTCCGGCGCCTTTTCAAAGCCCAGGTTGCGGTTGACGTTGGCGATCAGGAAATCCAAAGCATCGTAAACGCCCGGCAGGTCCTCACCGGCAAAGCCGCCCTTCATGTAGGTGTAGGTGCCCATGCCCATGAACACGGCATCGTATTCGGCGAGCAGTTGCTCCATGGTGATGTCTTTGCCGATTTCGGTGTTCAGGCGGAACTCGATGCCCATGCCGGTAAACACTTCACGACGGTTGCTCAGTACGGTTTTTTCCAGCTTGAACTCGGGGATGCCGAAGGTCAGCAGGCCGCCGATTTCCGGGTTCTTGTCGAACACCACCGGGGTCACACCGCCACGCACCAGCACGTCTGCACAGCCCAGGCCCGCCGGGCCTGCGCCGATGATCGCGACGCGCTTGCCGGTCGGCTTGACCTTGGACATGTCCGGGCGCCAGCCCATGGCGAACGCGGTGTCGGTGATGTACTTCTCCACCGAACCGATGGTCACCGCGCCGAAGCCGTCGTTGAGGGTGCAGGCACCCTCGCACAGGCGGTCTTGCGGGCACACCCGGCCGCAGACTTCCGGCAGGGTGTTGGTCTGGTGCGACAGCTCGGCGGCGGCGAGGATGTTGCCCTCGGCCACCAGCTTGAGCCAGTTCGGAATGAAGTTGTGCACCGGGCACTTCCATTCGCAATACGGGTTACCGCACCCCAGGCAGCGGTGGGCTTGGTCGGCCGAGTGCTGGGGTTTGAAGGGTTCGTAGATTTCCACGAACTCTTTCTTGCGTTGACGCAACAGTTTCTTCTTCGGATCTTTGCGCCCGACATCGATGAACTGGAAGTCGTTATTCAGACGTTCAGCCATGTTAAAACCTCATCAAACTCTTCAGGCGCATATCACTGCGGGTTGGCACGGATGCTGGAAAGCAACGATTTCAGGTTGGCAGCCTTGGGCTTGACCAGCCAGAAACGACGCAGGTAATCATCGAGGTTTTCGGCGAGGTTACGACCCCATTCGCTGCCGGTCTCCTCGACATACTCGTCCAGCACGTGCTGCAAGTGGTTCCGGTAGGACTCCATGGCTTCGCCGCTGATCCGCTGGATCTCGACCAACTCGTGGTTGACCTTGTCGACGAAGGTGTTGTCCTGGTCCAGCACGTAGGCGAAACCGCCGGTCATGCCCGAACCGAAGTTGTAACCGGTCTTGCCCAGTACCGCGACAAAGCCACCGGTCATGTACTCACAGCAGTGATCGCCGGTGCCTTCCACCACGGTGTGGGCACCGGAGTTACGCACGGCGAAACGCTCACCGGCAGTACCGGCGGCGAACAGCTTGCCACCGGTAGCGCCGTACAAGCAGGTGTTGCCGATGATGGCACTGTCCTGGGTCTTGTAGATGCTGCCTTTAGGCGGAACGATCACCAGCTTGCCGCCGGTCATGCCCTTGCCCACGTAGTCGTTGGCGTCACCTTCCAGGTACATGTGCAGGCCACCGGCGTTCCACACGCCGAAGCTCTGGCCGGCAGTGCCGTTGAAACGGAAGGTGATCGGCGCCTTGGCCATGCCCTGGTTGCCGTGCTTGCGCGCGATTTCACCGGAGATGCGTGCGCCGATGGAACGGTCGCAGTTGCAGATATCCAGAGCGAAGTCGCCACCGCTGGCGTCGTTGATCGACGCGCTGGCCATGTCGACCATCTTCTCGGCAAGCAGGCCTTTGTCGAACGGTGGGTTGCGATCCACCTGGCAGAATTGTGGCTTGTCTGCCGGGATATGGTCGCTGCCCAACAGCGGCGTCAGGTCCAGGTGCTGTTGCTTGGC
Source organism: Pseudomonas fluorescens (assembly GCF_900215245.1). GTDB lineage: Bacteria > Pseudomonadota > Gammaproteobacteria > Pseudomonadales > Pseudomonadaceae > Aquipseudomonas > Aquipseudomonas fluorescens. The sequence goes on along the minus strand of NZ_LT907842.1, from coordinate 2,690,231 downwards.
GGTCTGGCCTTCGAGGATGTCGAGCAAATCGGTACGCCCGATCAACTCTTCCAGCGAACGCACGCCCAGCTTGGCCAGCCACTCACGGGTTTCTTCGGCGACGTAGGTGAAGAAATTCACCACCATGTCGACGGTGCCGATGTAGTGGTCTTTGCGCAGCTTCTCGTTCTGCGTCGCGACGCCGGTGGCGCAGTTGTTCAGGTGGCAGATGCGCAGGTATTTGCAGCCCAGGGCGATCATTGGCGCAGTCCCGAAGCCAAAGCTTTCGGCGCCGAGGATCGCGGCCTTGATCACGTCGAGGCCGGTTTTCAGGCCACCGTCGGTCTGCACCCGGACTTTGCCGCGCAGGTCATTGCCGCGCAGGGTCTGGTGAGTTTCAGCCAGGCCCAGTTCCCACGGCGCGCCGGCGTACTTGATGGAGGTCAGCGGCGAGGCGCCGGTGCCGCCGTCGTAGCCGGAGATGGTGATCAGGTCGGCATAGGCCTTGGCCACACCGGCGGCGATGGTGCCTACGCCGGCTTCTGCGACCAGTTTCACCGAGACCAGGGCCTGCGGGTTGACTTGTTTCAAGTCGAAAATCAGCTGCGACAAATCCTCGATGGAGTAGATGTCGTGGTGCGGCGGCGGCGAAATCAGCGTCACGCCCGGCACTGCATAACGCAGCTTGGCGATCAGGCCGTTGACCTTGCCGCCTGGCAGTTGGCCGCCCTCACCGGGCTTGGCGCCCTGGGCGACTTTGATCTGCAGCACTTCAGCGTTAACCAGGTATTCCGGGGTTACACCGAAACGACCCGTCGCCACTTGCTTGATTTTCGAGCTCTTGATGGTGCCGTAGCGCGCCGGGTCTTCACCGCCTTCGCCGGAGTTGGAACGCGCACCCAGGCGGTTCATGGCTTCGGCCAGGGCTTCGTGGGCCTCAGGCGACAAAGCGCCCAGGGAGATACCGGCGGAGTCGAAACGCTTGAGGATCGATTCCAGTGGTTCGATTTCGCTGATCGCCAGCGGCGTGTCCAGGGTTTTCACCTTGAACATATCGCGGATCATCGACACCGGGCGGTTATCCACCAGCGCGGTGTATTCCTTGAACTTGGCGTAGTCGCCCTGCTGCACAGCGGCTTGCAGGGTGCTGACCACATCCGGGTTGTACGCGTGATATTCGCCACCGTGGACGAACTTGAGCAGGCCGCCTTGCTGGATCGGCTTGCGCGCGCTCCAGGCTTCGGCCGCCAGGGCTTTCTGTTCGGCTTCGATATCGACGAAACGCGCGCCTTTGATGCGGCTCGGCACACCCCGGAAACTCAGGTCGCAGACCTCTTCGGAGAGACCGATGGCTTCGAACAATTGAGCGCCACGGTACGAGGTGACGGTGGAGATGCCCATCTTCGACAGGATCTTCAACAGGCCCTTGGTAATGCCCTTGCGGTAGTTCTTGAACACCTCATAGAGGTCGCCCAGCACTTCACCGGTGCGGATCAGGTCGCCCAGCACTTCGTACGCAAGGAACGGGTACACCGCCGAGGCGCCAAAACCGATCAGCACCGCAAAGTGATGCGGGTCGCGGGCAGTGGCGGTTTCGACGAGGATGTTGGAGTCGCAGCGCAGGCCTTTTTCGGTCAGGCGGTGGTGCACAGCACCCGTGGCCAGCGAAGCGTGGATCGGCAGTTTGCCTGGCGCGATGTGGCGGTCGGTCAGCACGATCTGGGTACGACCGGCGCGCACAGCTTCTTCGGCCTGATCGGCGACGTTACGCACAGCGGCTTCAAGGCCGAGGCTCTCGTCGTAGTTCAGGTCGATGATCTGGCGGTCGAAGCCTGGGCGCTCCAGGGTCATCAACGAGCGCCATTTGGCCGGGGAAACCACCGGCGAACTGAGAATGACGCGGGAAGCGTGCTCAGGCGATTCCTGGAAGATGTTGCGCTCGGCACCGAGGCACACTTCCAGCGACATCACGATGGCTTCGCGCAGCGGGTCGATCGGCGGGTTGGTCACCTGGGCGAACTGCTGGCGGAAATAGTCGTACGGCGTGCGCACGCGCTGGGACAGCACGGCCATTGGCGTGTCATCGCCCATGGAGCCGACGGCCTCGTAGCCTTGTTCGCCGAGCGGACGCAGCACCTGGTCGCGCTCTTCGAACGTGACCTGGTACATCTTCATGTACTGCTTGAGCTGGTCGACGTCATAGAAAGCCGAACCGTGGTCGTTGTCTTCCATGGTCGCCTGGATGCGCAGGGCGTTCTTGCGCAGCCATTGCTTGTACGGGTGACGCGACTTCAAGCGGTTGTCGATCGCATCGGTGTCGAGGATCTGCCCGGTTTCGGTGTCCACCGCCAGGATCTGGCCAGGGCCGACACGGCCTTTGGCGATGACATCTTCAGGCTTGTAGTCCCATACGCCGATTTCCGACGCGAGGGTGATGAAACCGTTGGTCGTGGTGACCCAACGCGCCGGGCGCAGACCGTTACGGTCGAGCAGGCACACCGCGTAGCGGCCGTCGGTCATGACCACACCGGCCGGGCCGTCCCACGGCTCCATGTGCATCGAGTTGTACTCGTAGAACGCACGCAGATCCGGGTCCATGGTTTCGACGTTCTGCCACGCTGGCGGAATGATCATGCGCACGCCACGGAACAGGTCGATGCCGCCGGTGACCATCAGCTCGAGCATGTTGTCCATGCTGGAGGAGTCGGAGCCCACGCGGTTGACCAGCGGGCCGAGCTCTTCGAGGTCCATCAAGTCGTTGGCGAACTTGGTGCGACGGGCCACGGCCCAGTTGCGGTTACCCGTGATGGTGTTGATCTCGCCGTTATGGGCGAGGAAGCGGAATGGCTGAGCCAGCGGCCATTTCGGCAAGGTGTTGGTGGAGAAGCGCTGGTGGAACACGCAGATTGCGGTTTGCAGGCGCTCGTCGCTCAGGTCTGGATAGAAGGCGGTCAAATCCGCCGGCATCATCAGGCCTTTATAAATGATGGTCTTGTGCGAAAAGCTGCAGATGTAGTGGTCAGTATCGGCGGCGTTGGACACCGACGAGCGACGACGCGAGGTGAACAGCTTGATCGCCATGTCCTGATCGCTCAGGCCATCGCCGGCGATGAACACTTGTTCGATCTGTGGCAGGCGCTCCAGGGCCAGACGGCCGAGCACGCTGGTGTCGATCGGCACTTTGCGCCAGCCCACCAGTTGCAGGCCGGCAGCCACGATCTCGCGGTTCATGTTCTCGCGAGCGGCTTCGGCTTTGACCGGGTCCTGGTTGAAGAACACCATGCCCACGGCGTACTGCTTGGGCAGGTCGACAGCAAATTGTTCTTTTGCGACAGCACGCAGGAACTGGTCGGGCTTTTGAATCAGCAAGCCGCAACCGTCACCGGTTTTGCCGTCGGCGTTGATCCCACCGCGGTGGGTCATGCAGGTCAGGGCCTCGATGGCCGTTTGCAAAAGGGTATGACTGGGCTCGCCCTGCATATGGGCTATCAGGCCAAAACCGCAGTTATCCTTGAATTCATCGGGTTGGTACAGACCTGCTTTCATAGACACTTTCTCACCAGGCTGCCTCTGTTACCGAGGCAAATTTCTTTTCAATTCAACCCGTTACCTTCCACGCCGAACGTACGCCAGCTTTGCGGGGGCAAAAGGGAGGTCATTGTACACACCGACACGAACGCTCACAAATTTAGCGACGAAATGTCGCAAATCTATGTCGCATTTATGAAAGGTTTAAAGCGATATGCTGTGCTAGTCAAAACTTTTTTAATTCTGACCGCTACGACTCAAAAGCTACTGTGACGCAGACACCACAAAGCGCGCGGCCTTGAGGGCAGCACGCACTTGCGGATTTTTTTGAGGTGCCGGGAGAGGCGGCCTGGGTAAGGCCGCCGAATCTTCAGCGAGTTGTTGCGAGTTCTTGTTGAACGCTGGCAACAGTGCGAGGCCAAGGTTTACCAGCCTGAACCTTCGCTGGCAAGGCTTTGATCGCGGAATCAGCTGCTGCACGGCTTGGGAAGCTGCCGTAAGTGATCACGTAGAGAGGCTTGCCGTTGAGCACTTTCTTGAAATAACGGTACTCGCCGCCCTGCTCTTTCACGAAGGCCTGAGCGTTGGCTTCGGAACTGGTACCGAGGATCTGCACCACGAAGTGGCCGGCCGGCTGGCTGGTGTACCAGCTGCTGCCCGCGGCGGCAGGCGCAGCCGCTTTGGCAACGGCGGCAGGTTTCTCAGCGGGCTTGGCGGCTGGCGCCGGCTTGGCCACTGGCGCAGGCGCGACTGGCTTGGCAACCGGAGCTGGCTTGGCGGTAGCGACGGTCGGTGCCGGGGTCGGCTTGGCCGCTGGAGTGGCTGCCGGGCCCGCTGGCACGCCTGCAGGCGGCGCAGTCGTGGTCACGGTTGGCGGCGTGGCGCTGGAGCCTTCCACCGGCACACCGTCATCGCCTTCGGAAATACCACCGGCGGCTTCGGCCAGCGGGCCGCGCATCACCGGCTGACCCACCATCGGCAGGTTGGTCGGCTGGCCGGAGTTGGCGAATTCGACATTTGGCGTGGGTTTGCCCAGTGGCAACTGCGCCTGTTCGGTTGGCGCACCGGCGGTGGCGGGTGCCTTGCTGCGGCCCGGAATCAACCAGGCGGCGGCAACAGCGACCACGACAACGGCGGAAATAGCCAATACGTGCTTCTTAGGCATAGTAAACCCCATCTTTGGACGCTTAACCGCAGAGCGGCTTGCAATCATGGCTTCGATCAAGGCATCCCGGGCAACCTGGTTGATGGTGCCAGGCCAGCCGTCGGAGCTTTCGTGAATATCAGAGATCTGCGAAGCGGAGAAAAGTTCGATACCGGCCCCGGCGCCTTCAAGGCGTTGAGCCAGGTATTCGCGGGTTTCTTCCTCTTCGTACGGTTGTAATTCGATGACGTGAAACAGCTCCTGATCACCACTGATCTGCTCCAGATCGGCGATCAACGACGACTCGCCAAACAGGAACACGTGCGGGCGACCTTCGGGCGTGCCCGCCGCCAGCGCCAGCAGCGCTTCCAGGGCAGACTCGTCGAGTTGTTCGGCGTCATCGACCAGCAAATACACTTCTTGCCCGGTCAGGCCCAGTTGCACCACTTGCTTGAGAATCGCGTTCGGCTCGGCATTGGACACATTCAGCGCCTGAGCCACCTGGCGTAGCACACCCGCCGCATCCCCCGCACCACGGGCCGACACCACAACGCTCTGGACCGATTGCTTGTTGGTGCTGGCAACCAGCGCCTGGCGCAGCAGGGTTTTGCCACTGCCCAACGGGCCGGTCACCACCAGCAGCAATTGGCTGTAGCGCGCCAGATGGTGCAATTGGCCAAGCACCGGCTTGCGCTGGGCAGGGAAAAATTTGAAACCAGGCACCCGCGGAGCAAAAGGGTCATGGCTTAACTGGTAATGGCCGAGGAACGCCTCGTCGGCATGCAAACTAGTCATCGGGATCTTATTAACCTTTAAGCTGGGCCAGGGCGCGGTAATCCGCTCCCAGCGTGGCCTGTAAAATCTCTTTCGGATAATCGTCGGTCACTACCGCTTCGCCCATGTGGCGCAGCAACACCAGTCGCAGGCGACCGTCGATCACTTTCTTGTCTATTGCCATATGTTCGAGGAAATCCGCCTCGGTCATCTCCAAGGGTGGAACGACCGGCAAGCCGGCGCGCTGGAACAGGCGTATACCCCGGTCCCGCTCCTGGGCACTGATCCAGCCCAGGCGTTGCGACATTTCCAATGCCATCACTGTGCCAGCCGCTACGGCTTCCCCATGCAACCACACACCATAGCCCATGTGCGTTTCGATCGCATGGCCGAAGGTATGGCCCAGGTTCAGCGTGGCGCGTACACCGGACTCCCGCTCATCGGCATTCACCACCAGCGCCTTGGCCGCGCAGGAACGAGAAATCGCTTCAGTCAGCGCCACCTGGTCCAGCGCGCGCAGGGCATCCATATGTTCTTCGAGCCAGGTCAGGAACGGCTCGTCGCAGATCAGTCCGTACTTGATGACTTCTGCCAGCCCCGCCGACAACTCGCGCGGCGGCAGCGTGTTGAGGGTGGCGGTGTCGATCAGCACGACATTGGGCTGATAGAACGCGCCGACCATGTTCTTGCCCAGCGGGTGGTTGATGCCCGTCTTGCCGCCCACCGACGAATCGACCTGGGAAAGCAAGGTGGTCGGCACCTGGATAAAGTCCACACCGCGCTGGTAGCAGGCTGCCGCAAAACCGGCCATGTCGCCGATCACACCGCCGCCCAAGGCGACCACGGTGGTACGACGGTCATGGCGCGCAGTCAGCAGCCCATCGAAGATCAGTTGCAGGGTTTCCCAGTTCTTGTGGGCCTCGCCGTCAGGCAAGATCACTGAGATCACCGAATACGCCGCGAGGCTGCGGCTCAGACGCTCAAGATACAGCGGCGCGACCGTTTCGTTGGAGATGATCGCCACCTGCCGCCCGGCAATATGCGGAGCGAGCAATTCGGGCAGGTCCAACAAACCTTCGCCAATATGGATTGGGTAGCTGCGCTCGCCTAGATCGACCTTAAGTGTCTGCATGTGTCCCCGCGTGAAGATATATGTACGATCGGCAACGCTCGGATCTGACGCCGCCTGATGGCTCTACGCCACACCCCGAAGGCTGATAACGCGTCGCCGAGAATAGCGCATTTCGGGCCAGGCTTTAACGGGGCGGCAACTGTGCCAGGCGTTCAAGAATGTCGAGAACGACCATTCGTGGCGGCCGCTCATCGGTTTCCACCACCAGATCGGCGATTTCCCGATAAAGCGGATCACGCAACGTCAGCAAGTCCCGCAACGTTTTTGCCGGGTCGGCCGTGCGCAACAATGGGCGGTTGCGATCGCGGGCGGTGCGGCCCACCTGCTGCTCGACCGATGCGTGCAGATAGACCACGCGGCCACCGGCATGCAGTGCCCGGCGGTTTTCATCGCGCATGACGGCGCCGCCGCCGGTGGCCAATACCACGCCATCGCAGCCGCACAGCTCGGCAATCATCGCCTGCTCGCGGTCGCGAAAGCCCAGCTCGCCTTCCTTATCGAAGATCCATGGGATATTGGCACCCGTGCGCAATTCAATTTCCTTGTCGGAATCTTTGAACGGCAGGCGCAGCTCTTTGGCCAGCAAACGGCCGATGGTGCTTTTTCCAGCCCCCATCGGTCCTACAAGAATCAAATTTCGCACAGAATCAACGACTCACAGCAATCGCCTGGTTATTCATAATACGCGGAGTCAGGAATACCAGCAGCTCGGATTTTCTTTCCGCCAGCACATCGCGCCGGAAAAGGCGGCCAAGATACGGCACATCGCCCAAAAATGGCACTTTATCTACCACTTTGCTTTGGGTATTGGAGAAAACCCCACCGATGACGATGGTCTCGCCATCCTTGACCAGCACCTTGGCGTTGACTTCGTTTTTCTTGATCGGCGGCACGTCGTTGAGCTTGTTCAGATAGTCAGGCTCGTCCTTGGTGACCTTGACCTCCATGACCACCCAGCCATCAGGGGTGATTTGTGGCGTCACCTCCAGCGACAGCGAGGCCTCCTTGAACGACACCGACGTGGCACCCCGCGAGGTGGATTCCTGATAAGGGATCTCGGTGCCCTTGAGGATCCGCGCGGTTTCCTTGTCAGAGGTGACCACCTTGGGCTGCGAGACGATTTCACCGTTGCCGGTTTTCTCCATGGCCGTCAGCTCAAGGTCCAGCAGCAGGTTGTCGGTGATATAAGCGATACCCAGGCCTGAAGTACCGGTGAGCGAACCCATGTCGACAAACGGCGAGCTGGGCAGGCTTTCCGACGGTTCAGCGCCCTCGGCCAACGGTTTGTTGATACCGCCCGCCCCCCAATTGCCACGGTTGAGGCGCCCACCCCAGCGCACGCCAAGGCTTTTGTCGTAATCGACATTGGCTTCAACGATCCGCGCCTCGATCATCACCTGGCGCACCGGGACATCCAGCTGCGCCACGATCCGCCGCAGCTCTTCGAGCCGTTCGCCGGTCTGGTAGGCGATGATGTTGTTGGTACGTTCATCCACGGCGACCGAACCGCGCTCATCGGGGATGCCTTCCAGGCTGGTGACCGATTGGAACAATTTGGCCAGGTCCGCCGCCTTGGCGTAATTGACCTGCAACAGTTCCCGGCGCAAGGGCGCCAACTCGGCCATTTGCTTGCGCGCCTCCAGTGTCAGCAGTTCGCGTGCGGCCAACTCTTCGGCCGGCGCCACCAGCAACACACCGGCTTTCACACGTTTGTCCAACCCCTTGGCTTGCAACACCAGCTCCAGTGCCTGATCCCAGGGCACCTCCTTGAGCCGCAAGGTGATGGAGCCTTGCACATCGTCGCTGGCCACCAGATTAAGCCCGGCGACATCCGCAATCTGCTGCAATACAGCGCGCAAAGCGATGTCCTGGAAGTTGAGGGTCAGCTTGTCGCCGGAATAGTGGGTACTCAACGCCGAGCTGCCGGGAGGTGGCAGCTGGATCAGGTCCAGGCGATTGGGCACAGCAAAAGCCATCGGTGCCGTGAACGCTATCCATAGCGCCACACCGAAGGACGAGAAAGTCCTTTTCATTGGTTGATTCCGTTATGAGTTGATAGTTAACACCAGGGTTCGCGAGCGCTGTAGCCATGCGCCCTGCTCATCCGGGAACAGCTCGGCCAGCTCGATATGGCCGGCATGAATGGCTGTGACCCGGCCGTGGTTGGGGCCCAGGTAGTCACCCACCGCCAGGCGGTGCACAGCCGAGGCTGCGCGCAGCAGGACGAAGGTTTGTGTGCCGCGGGACAAGGTGCCGACCATTTCGACTTGATCGAGGGCCAGACCTTCGAGCACTCCACGTTTACGCGCGAAGTCCGGTGCAGGTGCCGGCTGGCCTGGCGCGTGATAGGCCTGCGAGGCAGGGGGCTGGAACGGATCACGCAAAGAGGTCGCATCGTAGACAAATTGCGCCACCGGCTCGACAACGCGCTCAGGCTTGCCGCCAGGCAACCTGCCGCGATAAGCCTTGGCCAGTAGCTCAAGGCGCACTAACGGCCCATCAGAGCGAAGCGCAACATCGTGCACCGTGACGATCTGCGACAACCCGCCCAAGGCACTCACGAACGTCACCAGGTCATGGTAGGCGCCAAAAACCGCCACCTGCACCGGTTCCTCGATGAAGAGCGGCAGAGACAGTTCGTCGAGGACCGTGACGCCCTCGACCACCAAACCGTTGGCAGCCGCCAGCCGCGCAATGTCGTCGAGCAAGCCAGGCATATCCGACTCACCGGGCAATTGTCGTAACAGCCCGCCAACCGCCTCCTGCATCACCTGCTCCTGGCGGGCACGGTGCTCAAGACTGTCTGCCAACCCAGCCTTTTGTGTGAGGTCCTGTTGCAGCGCCACTTCCTGCGCTTCCAACGTGTGCAACCGCTCGCCTGCCGGCGTCAGCAACCAACCATCGCCCACCCCCCACACCAGACCTGCCAGCGCACAGCCCAGCAGAACCTTGCCCGGCAGGGGCCATTTAGCAGCGTTGTGAGAGAGCGTGGAAAAGTCGAGCCTGGGCAGGCTCATGGCTGGGCCTCGGTGGATTCCCCCTGGCGCACCATCAATTGAAAGGCGTTGCCGCCACCTTGCCCTTGCGCACGTACCTGTTGCAGTCGCGTGGCGTGAGCACCTTCTGATGCCTCCAGGCGACGCATCAGCTGGGCGATATCCTGGCTGGATTCGGCACTGCCGCTGACACTCACGGTGTTGCCCCTGGCTACAACCTCGTGCAGATGCACCCCATCCGGCACAGCACGGGCCAACTGGTCCAACAGCTGGGCGCTGGCCGAGCGGGATTCGTGCAGGTCCTGAACGACCTTCATGCGCGCAGCCAGTTGCTGGCTTTGCTCCTGCAAGTCGTCGATGGTCTTGATGCGGGCGTCCTGAACGGCGACGTCTTTAGTCAGGTGATTGTTGCGCGTCACCTGACGGTCTATAGCCTGATCGATGACCTGGTCCGCCAGCCAAACCGCCGCGAGCGCCACACCGGCGAACGCCAGCAGACATATCAGGAAGTATTTGCGCCGCCGCTCCGCCAGCGCCTGGCGCCAAGGCAAAAGATTGATTCGTGTCATCCAGCGAAACTCCTCAGGGCCAACCCGCAAGCAACTCCCATCCCGTGGGCATCCACGGCCCATTGTGCGCCATCAACCCGATGGCCCGGCGTGAAGCTGGCGAAATCCTGACGGCAAGCGCGCTCCAATGCAAACCCTTCGACGTCCACCACTCGCGCCGCCAGCCCGGCCAGGGCCAAAACCGCTTCGCGGGCCTCGACCTGCTCCTTGAGGCAGGCCGCCAGCAACACCTCGACCCGCGCCGCGCCCTGGGGCGACGGGCCACGGACCTGAAAATCAATGGCAACATCGTCCAACGGGTAAGGAATGTACTGGTCGGCCTCCATCTGGATTTTCCAGACCATTTCCTCGTCACTGAGCCCCGCTTCCATTTCGATCACCCGCGTGATGACCGATGGGCCCGACACCGCCACGGCCGCCTGCCGGGCGGACGTGTGCAAGCGAGATAACGCCTGCTGCAACGTCCGCGCTATCGCTTCAAGGTCCAACAGCGTGCCATCGACCACGGCATTGGCAGGCAACGCCTGCGCAGCATAGGACTGAACGCTGTAGCCACTGGCTGAATGGGCCAGCTCAATCAGCTTGATAGCTGCGTCATTGATGTCGACGCCCAGCAGCGTGTCGGCTTTTCGCCTGAAAAATCCCTTTCTCATAAAACTCCCCAAAACTTTGCCTGTCATACCGCCTGATTGCGGCCGGGTGCGGTGCATTCGGTCGACTTGTTTAACTGGCACGAATGACGCCCCAAGCCGAAAATGCTTTAATGCCCAGCGTTTTTTCCCGCTTTTTATCTGCTGCTCGGGTCGATCCATCGTTTGCCATGCATGCCCCGACGCCTAACTCATTCTTTTCTCTGGAAATCCAAAAGCCTTGATTCGTCTGCTGAAGTTTTTCGGGTACTCCATTGTCGCGATCGTCTGCGGGCTGCTGCTCGTACTCAGCGGTGCCTACCTCTACCTTAGTCCGGGTTTGCCTTCCGTAGAGGCGCTCAGAAGTATCCAGTTGCAGATTCCTTTGCGGGTTTACAGCAGCGATGAAAAACTGATCGCGGAGTTCGGCGAAATGCGCCGTACACCGATCCGTTTCGCCGACATTCCACCCAATTTCATTAACGCGCTGCTGTCGGCTGAAGACGATAATTTCGCCAATCACTACGGCGTAGACCCCAGCAGCCTGGTGCGTGCCGCCACACAGCTGGTAAAAAGCGGACACATTCAGTCCGGCGGCAGCACCATCACCATGCAGGTGGCGAAGAACTTTTTCCTCACCAGCGAGCGCAGCTTTTCGCGTAAAGCCACTGAAATCCTGCTGGCATTGCAGATCGAACGTCAGTTGACCAAGGACGAAATCCTTGAGCTGTACGTCAACAAGATCTACCTGGGCAACCGCGCCTACGGGATCGAAGCGGCGTCCCAGGTCTACTATGGCAAGTCGATTCGTGACGCCAGCCTGGCGCAGATGGCAATGATTGCCGGCCTGCCAAAGGCCCCGTCACGCTTTAACCCACTGGCCAACCCCGCGCGCAGCAAAGAGCGTCGCGACTGGATCCTGGGGCGCATGTACAAGCTGGGCAAGATCGACCAGGCCGCCTATGAAAGCGCCGTCGCCGAGCCGTTGAATGCCAGCTATCACGTGCCGACACCGGAAGTGAATGCACCGTACATCGCCGAAATGGCGCGTGCCGAAATGGTCGGCCGTTATGGCAGCGAGGCCTACACCGAAGGCTTCCGTGTGACCACCACTGTTCCGAGCAACTTGCAGGACATCGCCAACAACGCTGTCCATGACGGCCTCATCACCTATGACCAGCGCCATGGCTATCGCGGCCCCGAATCGCGCCTGCCCGGCAAAACCCTGAGCGCCTGGACCACCGAACTGAGCAAACAGCGCCCCATCAGCGGCCTGGAGCCGGCCATCGTCACCCAAGTGAAGAAGGATGGCGTGCAAGTACTGACCCGCACCGGTGAAGGCCATGTGTCGTGGGACAGCATGAAGTGGGCACGCCCCTTCCTGAACACCAACAGCATGGGCCCGATGCCCAAGCAGCCGTCGGACGTGGCGCAGGTGGGTGACTTGATCCGCGTAAAACGCCAGAAAGACGACAGCCTGAAATTCAGCCAGGTGCCTGTGGCTCAAGGCGCGCTGGTGTCTCTTGACCCGCAGAACGGTGCCATCCGCGCCCTGGTCGGTGGTTTTGCCTTCGAGCAAAGCAACTACAACCGCGCCACCCAGGCCAAGCGCCAGCCGGGCTCAAGCTTCAAACCGTTCGTCTACAGCGCTGCACTGGACAACGGCTACACCGCCGCCAGCCTGGTCAACGACGCGCCGATCGTGTTTGTCGACGAGTACCTGGACAAGGTCTGGCGTCCGAAGAACGACACCAACACGTTCCTCGGCCCGATCCGTATTCGCGAGGCGCTGTACAAGTCGCGTAACCTGGTGTCGATCCGCCTGCTGCAGGCGATGGGCGTTGGCAAGACTATCGACTACATGACGCGCTTCGGCTTCAACAAGTCGGACCTGCCACCCAACCTGTCCCTGGCCCTCGGCACCGCGACCCTCACGCCGATGGAAATCGCCACCGGCTGGAGCACCTTTGCCAACGGCGGCTACAAGATCACGCCGTACCTGATCGACAAGATCGAGAGCCGCAATGGCGACACACTGTTCACCGCCAACCCGCCGCGCGTGCCGGGCGATGTGGTCAACGGGGTTGCAGCACCTGATGGCATCGCCGCACCGAGCAACGGTGGCATCACCATCGAGCCGACACCCGGCGCAGCGCCAGCTGCAAACGCCCCGGCGCCAACCGAGCCACAAGCACCGGCGGTAGCTGAACGTATCGTGGATGGCCGTACCACCTATATCCTCAACAGCATTCTGGAAGACGTGATCAAGAAAGGCACCGGCCGTCGCGCCCTGGCCTTGGGCCGTGCAGACATCGCCGGCAAGACCGGTACCACCAACGAGTCCAAGGACGCCTGGTTCTCCGGCTACAACGGTGATTACGTGACCACCGTATGGACTGGTTATGACCAACCGGAAAGCCTCGGTCGTCGCGAGTTTGGTGGCACCGTCGCCCTGCCGATCTGGATGAGCTACATGGGCGCGGCCTTGAAAGACAAGCCGCTGCACACCCAACCTGAGCCGGAAGGCATTCTCAGCCTGCGGATCGATCCGGTGAGTGGCCGTGCGGCTTCACCCAGCACGCCAAATGCGTACTTCGAGTTGTTCAAGAGCGAAGACACCCCGCCGTCGGTCAACGAGCTGGGTAACGGCACTGCACCGGGCAGCCCGCTGCCGGCGGATGAGGCGGCGCCGATCGATCTCTTCTAACTCGCGCAGATCCAATGTGGGAGCGGGCTTGCTCGCGAAAGCGGAGTGTCAGTCAATGAACCTGGCGACTGACCCACCGCGTTCGCGAGCAAGCCCGCTCCCACCCTTGGAGCCCCACTAGGCCCAAGCGAATCGCCACAAAAAAGCCCCGACTCGTGAGAGCCGGGGCTTTTTGTTGGTGCGCTACAACCGCTTAGCCGTTGAACACATCATCCACGCTTTGCAGCGGGTAGTGCTTCGGATACGGCAGGGTGGCCACACCGGTCTCGATGGCGGCTTTAGCCACGGCATCGGAGATCAGGGTGATCAGGCGCTTATCCATTGGTTTCGGAATGATGTACTCACGGCCGAACGCCAGCGGGGCACCACCGTAGGCATCGCAGACATCCTGAGGCACCGGCAGCTTGGCCAGTTCACGCAGGGCGTTGGCGGCCGCTACTTTCATCTCTTCGTTGATGCGCTTGGCGCGAACGTCCAGGGCACCACGGAAGATGAACGGGAAGCCCAATACGTTGTTGACCTGGTTCGGGTAGTCCGAACGGCCAGTGGCCATGATCACGTCGTTACGGGTGGCGTGCGCCAGTTCCGGGGAGATTTCCGGATCCGGGTTGGAGCAGGCGAACACGATCGGGTTGGCCGCCATGGACTTCAGGCCTTCGGCGCTGAGCAGGTTCGGGCCGGACAGGCCAACGAACACGTCTGCACCGTTCAAGGCGTCAGCCAGGGTGCGCTTCTCGGTCGCGTGGGCAAACATCGCCTTGTACTGGTTCAGGTCGGTACGCTCGGACTGAACAACGCCCTTGCTGTCGACCATGAAGATGTTTTCCAGCTTGGCGCCCATGCTCACCAGCAACTTCATGCAGGAGATGGCCGCAGCACCAGCGCCCAGGCAGACGATCTGAGCGTCAGCCAGGGTTTTGCCAGCGATTTCCAGGGCGTTGATCATGCCGGCCGCAGTAACGATCGCGGTGCCGTGCTGGTCATCGTGGAATACCGGAATGTCGCACTGTTCGATCAGGGCCTTTTCGATCTCGAAGCACTCAGGTGCCTTGATGTCTTCCAGGTTGATGCCACCGAAAGTGATGGAGATGCGCTTTACAGTGTCGATGAAAGCTTGCGGGCTTTCGGAATCGACTTCGATGTCGAAAACGTCGATGCCGGCAAAGCGCTTGAACAGCACGCCCTTACCTTCCATGACTGGCTTGGAAGCCAATGGGCCAAGGTTACCCAGGCCGAGAATCGCGGTGCCATCGGAAATCACTGCAACCAGGTTGCCTTTGCCGGTGTACTTGTACGCCAGTTCAGGATCGCGGGCGATTTCACGTACGGGCTCGGCAACGCCAGGGCTGTAGGCCAGCGACAGATCGCGGGCAGTGGCAGTGGCTTTGGTGAGCTCTACACTCAGCTTTCCTGGACGAGGATGGGCGTGATATTCGAGAGCGGCAGTTTTCAAATCAGACATATCGGCATTCCGCTTTTACTGTTGGTCGACGGACCGCCGAGGATACGCGTGTCGCAAAGTCCCTACAAGACTGGGCAGTCACAGGTGTCAAGGGCCCTGCGCTAAGACTTTCGGCCAAGAGCCACGGGATACAAGGGCTCAACTGTTCACAATCAATTTAAAAAATGTCTACAATTTTTTCTCAACAATCGCTTTTAACCGCGCATCGCCAAATCACAGGCACAAAAAAGGCGCCCACAAGGGACGCCTTTTTCAACAGCTGACAAAAGCCCAAAAGGCTTTTGAGGCTTACTCCGCTGGAGTAGCAGCCTTCTTGCCGAAAGCACCAAAGCGATCTGCGAAGCGCTGTACACGGCCGCCGGTGTCCAGAGTTTTCTGCTTACCGGTGTAGAACGGGTGGCACTCGTTGCATACGTCAGTACCCAGTGGCTTGCACAGGTTCGAACGTGTTTCGAACTTGTTGCCGCAGCTGCAGGTTACTTCGATGGTTTCGTACGCTGGATGGATATCGGCTTTCATGGTGACTTCCTCGGGCTAGCGTGCCGCCACTCGACACTATTGTCGAATACCGCACGTAATTAGGCCGCGGATTCTACCAGACCTTTCTAAACGCGCAAGCCGCACTTCCTGTGGTTTACCCCTATAAAAGCCCCTTTCATCAGAAAAAACCCCACACACCACCGTCCATGTGGGCACTGGGCTTGCCCGCGATCGCGATATCTCAGGCACCCCCTCCAGCGACTGCCGAGCCGCCATCGCGGGCAAGCCCGGCGCCCACAGTTGGGCTGCCGTATTCCGAACAACGCGGGACACCCCCACAGCAGGTCTGCTAGGCTCCCGCCCCTGCGCCACTGCCTGCCTTTAGATGAGACTCCCCGCGTGCCCGACGCCATTTTGCGCCTAGCCCTGCCTTCGCCCCTGCGCCGCCTGTTCGACTACCGGGCGCCGGCCGGCGTGCTGCGGGCACAGTTGCAGCCAGGCATGCGCGTGCGTGTGCCGTTTGGCCGTCGAGAGATGATTGGCATCCTGATCGAAGTCGCCGATCACAGCGAAGTGCCCGCCGAAAAGCTCAAGCCGGCACTGGCCATCCTCGACGCCACACCACCGCTGCCGCCCGCCTTGTTCAAACTGTGCCTGTGGACCGCCCAGTATTACCAGCACAGCCTGGGCGACACGCTGAGCTGGGCGCTGCCGGTGCTGTTGCGCCAGGGCGAACTGGCCGAAGCGCGCCAGGAACGCTTTTGGTCGATGGTGCCCGGTGCGCGCCTCGACGACCCACGCATCGCCCGCGCGCCGCGCCAGCGTGAAGCCCTGGCGACCCTGGCACAACACCCGCACGGCGTGGCCCACCAGCTGTTAAGCAAGCTGATGCTGAGCAAGGACAGCCTCGACCTGCTGCTGGCCAAGGGCATGGTGCAGGTGGAAATCCGCAAGCACGCGCCGGACCCGCGCCACGACCACTGGCTGGCCCAGCCCGAACTGCCGCTGAACCCCGAGCAGCGCGCGGCGTATGAAGCCATTCGCGCCGGTTTCGATACCTTTCATGCGTTTCTGTTGGCTGGCGTCACCGGCAGCGGCAAGACCGAAGTGTATTTGCAACTGATCCGCGAAACCCTGCAGGCCGGTAAACAGGCGCTGGTGTTGATCCCCGAGATCAACCTGGGCCCGCAAACCCTGGCGCGCTTCGAACAACGCTTTAACGCGCGCATCGCCCTGGTGCACTCGGCGGTCAACGACCGTGAGCGTTTGGAGTCATGGCTGGCGGCGCGGGACGGTGAGGCCGACATTATTATCGGCACCCGCTCGGCACTGTTCACGCCCATGAAAAACCCCGGGCTGATCATCATCGACGAGGAGCACGACGGCTCCTATAAACAGCAGGAAGGCCTGCGCTACCACGCCCGCGACCTGGCGCTGGTGCGCGCACGCCAGGAAAACATCCCGATTGTGCTGGGCTCCGCCACGCCCTCGCTGGAAAGCCTGCACAACGCCTACACCGGCCGTTACGGGCTCCTACGCTTGAATGAGCGCGCAGGTGGCGCCAAGCAACCACGTTTCCTGCGCCTGGATGTAAAAAGCCGCCCGCTGGACAGTGGGATTTCCGGGCCGATGCAACAAGCCATCGGCCAGACCCTTGCCGCCGGCCAGCAAGTGCTGGTGTTTCTCAACCGCCGCGGTTTTGCACCGACGCTGTTGTGCCATGACTGCGGCTGGATGTCCGAGTGCGAACGCTGTGATGCGCGTATGACCGTGCACCAACGCTACGGCGAGTTGCGCTGCCACCACTGCGGGCATGTCGAGCGTGTGCCGCGCCACTGCCCGCAGTGTGGCAAAGTCGATTTGCGCCCGGTAGGCGCGGGCACCGAGCGCGCCGAAGAGCGCTTGGGCATCCTGTTCCCGGATTACCCGGTGCTGCGGGTCGACCGCGACAGCACCTCGCGCAAAGATGCGATGAACCAGCTGTTCGCCACCATCCAGAAAGGCCAGCCGTGCATTTTGGTCGGCACGCAGATGCTTGCCAAAGGGCACCACTTCCCACGTGTCACGCTGGTGTCGATCCTGGATGCCGACGGTGGCTTGTTTTCCGGAGACTTCCGCGCCAGCGAGCGCATGGCGCAGTTGATCGTGCAGGTCGCAGGCCGTGCGGGGCGCGCCGAAGAACCGGGCAAAGTCATTATCCAGACCCACCTGGCCGACCATCCGCTACTGATACAGCTGACCGAACAAGGCTACTTTGCCTTCGCCGAACAAGCGTTGAGCGAACGCCGCTCGGCCGGTTTGCCGCCCTTCTCTCATCTGGCCCTGCTGCGCGCTGAAGCGCACAAACCCGGGCAGGCCGAAGGCTTTCTGGATGAAGCGTGCAGTGTCGCCGAACGGTTACTTGGCGAACTGGGTCTGACCGGCATCGAATTGCTCGGCCCGGTGCCCGCCCCCATGGAACGTCGCGCCGGGCGCTACCGTGCTCAGCTACTCTTGCAGGCATCATCCCGTGCACCGCTGCATCGGCTATTAAGTAGCTGGTTGCTTGCCCTGGAGCAAATGCCCAGCGGCCGGCAAGTGCGATGGTCGTTGGATGTGGACCCGGTGGACCTGTATTGACAGAAACCGCCTGATTGCAGGCGGCCAGCGCCCACCTGTAGAAATATTCATCCATTAAAATCTGGCAGCGGGCTTGCCCGCGATGAGGCCCGCAGGTCTACCAACCCGTCTGAACGGTTGGCAAGCCCGCCCTCGCCACGGATAATGCCCAGTTTTTCCACCTGCGCATCGCGCGCCGCCGCTTGCGGTCGAAAGAGAACACCATGAAAGACACCATTCGCCAGCTGATCCAACAAGCCCTCACCCAACTCGTCAACGAAGGTGTGTTGCCTGAAGGCCTGACGCCGGCGATCCAGGTGGAAAACACCCGCGACAAGACCCACGGTGACTTCGCCAGCAACATCGCGATGATGCTGTCCAAACCTGCGGGCATGAAGCCACGCGACCTCGCGGAAAAAATCATTGCCGCACTGCCGGCCGACGCAAGCGTGACCAAGGCGGAAATCGCCGGCCCTGGCTTCATCAACTTCTTCCAGAACACCCAGGCCCTGGCTTCGCGCCTGGACGCGGCCCTGGCCGACGCCAACATCGGTGTGCGCAAGGCCGGCCCGTTGCAGCGCGTGGCCATCGACCTGTCAGCACCGAACCTGGCCAAGGAAATGCACGTCGGCCACTTGCGCTCGACCATCATTGGCGACGGCGTGGCGCGGGTGCTGGAGTTCCTGGGTGACGACGTGATCCGCCAGAACCATGTGGGCGACTGGGGCACCCAGTTCGGCATGCTGATGGCGTACCTGCAGGAAAACCCGATTACCAGCAACGAACTGTCGGACCTGGAAAATTTCTACCGCGCCGCGAAGAAGCGCTTCGACGAATCCGAAGAGTTCGCCGACCGCGCCCGTGGCCTGGTGGTCAAGCTGCAAGCCGGTGACAAGGAATGCCTGGAATTGTGGGGCCGCTTCCGTGAGATCTCGCTGTCGCACTGCCAGGAAATCTACGAACTGCTCAACGTGAAGTTGACCATGGCCGACGTGATGGGCGAAAGCGCCTACAACGACGACCTGATCAACGTGGTCAACGACCTCAAGGCCAAGGGCCTGCTGGTTGAGAGCAACGGCGCGCAGTGCGTGTTCCTCGAAGAATTCAAGACCGCCGACGGCGAGCCGCTGCCGGTGATCATCGTCAAGGCCGATGGCGGCTACCTCTATGCCACCACCGACCTGGCGGCCGTGCGCTACCGTAGCGGCGTGCTGAAAGCCGACCGTGCCCTGTATTTCGTCGACCAGCGCCAGGCCCTGCACTTCCAGCAGGTGTTTGAAGTGGCACGCCGCGCGGGCTTCGTCACCCACCCGATGCACATGGAGCATATGGGTTTCGGCACCATGAACGGCGCCGACGGCCGCCCGTTCAAGACCCGCGACGGCGGCACCGTGAAGCTGATCGACCTGCTGAACGAAGCCCAGGAGCGTGCCTACAACCTGGTGAAGGAAAAGAACCCGGAGCTGGCCGAAGCCGAGTTGCGCAACATCGCCCGTGTGGTGGGCATTGGCGCGGTGAAATACGCCGACCTGTCCAAGCACCGCACCAGCGACTACAGCTTCAATTTCGAGCTGATGCTGAATTTCGAAGGCAATACCGCACCGTACCTGCTGTACGCCTACACCCGCGTGGCCGGCGTGTTCCGCAAGTTGGGCAAGGACTTCAGCGAAGTTGAAGGCCAGATCAATCTTGAAGCGCCCCATGAACAGGAACTGGCCGCCAAACTGGCGCAATTCGGCGAAGTGCTGAACAGCGTCGGCGAGAAAGGCACGCCGCATATCCTTTGCACCTATTTGTACGAAGTCGCTGGCCTGTTCTCCAGCTTCTACGAGAACTGCCCGATTCTCACTGCCGACGATGAAGCCCAAAAGCAAAGTCGCCTGCGCCTCGCCGCATTGGCTGGACGGACCCTCAAGCAAGGCCTGGAACTGTTAGGCCTGGAAACTCTGGAGCGTATGTAAGTTGGCTGCCAAGAAAAAACCTGCACCCAAGCGCGGCGCCAGCCGCTATCAGGCACCGGCGAAGAAACCTATTCCGGGCTGGCTATGGATGGCTATCGGCCTGGCGGTCGGCGCATTTGTGGTGATTCTGATGAAGCTGGAGCCCGGCAAGGGCGACGACGTCAAACGCGTCAAGCAAGAGCAGCAGAAGGCCACAAAAATGGCCGAAGCGAACAAAACTGCGCCTAGCCCTACAGCACCGGTGAAGCCGAAATACGACTTCTATACGCTGCTGCCGGAATCGGAAGTGATCGTGCCGCCCGACGCCGTGCCGGAGAAGACCCTGCCGACGCCGCAAGTGCCGACCACGCCGGTGACCCCAGCGGAAGCCGCAAAAATCGACACAGCCCGTGCCCAGGCCGCATTGGCCGGCATCACCCCGCCACCGCCGCCGCCCGTCGCGACGACCAAGGCGGCGCCGGTGACCAAGTTCTTCCTGCAAGCGGGCTCGTTCCCCAAACAGGCCGATGCGGATCGCGTGCGCGCTCAGATCATTCTGTTGGGCCAAGCGGTGACGGTGGAGTCCGGCACCGTGAAGGACGCGACCTGGTATCGCGTACTGGTCGGGCCGTTCAGCAACCGCGAACAGCTGACCGTGGCGCAGAAACAATTGGCCGGCGCGGGCTTTAGCAACCTGTTGTTACAACAACGCCAGAGCCGCTGATTCTGAGAACACAGTAGGCCCCATGTGGGAGCGGGCTTGCTCGCGAATGCGGTAGATCAGTCACTATTTCCGGCGACTGACATACCGTATTCGCGAGCAAGCCCGCTCCCACATTTGGTTTCGGGGCGCGCTCAAACGTGTGTCGGACCCATAAACACCACTCGTCCGCCATAACCCCCTACGGTTGAAATCCCTCCCTCCACCCCCATATGAGTTTCCATCAGGGCATTTTCGCCCCGCTGCGTGGAGACTCACCCTTGACCACCATCGTTTCAGTACGTCGCCACGGCAAAGTCGTCATGGGCGGCGACGGCCAGGTTTCCCTTGGCAACACCGTGATGAAAGGCAACGCCAAAAAAGTGCGTCGCCTGTACCACGGCCAGGTACTCGCAGGCTTTGCCGGCGCCACCGCCGACGCCTTCACCCTCTTTGAGCGTTTCGAAGGGCAACTGGAAAAACACCAGGGCCACCTCGTTCGCGCCGCTGTCGAACTGGCTAAAGAATGGCGCACCGACCGCTCCCTCAGCCGCCTGGAAGCCATGCTGGCAGTCGCCAACAAAGATGCGTCCTTGATCATCACCGGGAACGGCGATGTGGTTGAGCCTGAACATGGCCTGATCGCCATGGGTTCCGGCGGTGGCTACGCCCAAGCGGCAGCCAGCGCCTTGCTGAAGAAAACCGACCTGTCGGCCCGTGAGATTGTCGAGACTGCCCTGGGCATCGCCGGCGATATCTGCGTGTTCACCAACCACAACTTCACCATTGAGGAGCAGGACCTCGCCGAGTAAGCCGTAGGCTTATTCCGCTTGAGGCCGCCAAACACTATGTCCATGACTCCCCGCGAAATCGTCCATGAACTGAATCGTCATATCATCGGCCAGGACGATGCCAAGCGCGCCGTTGCCATTGCGCTGCGTAACCGCTGGCGCCGGATGCAACTGCCCGAAGAACTGCGCGTTGAAGTAACGCCGAAGAACATCCTGATGATCGGGCCGACCGGCGTCGGTAAAACCGAAATCGCCCGGCGCCTGGCCAAGCTGGCCAACGCCCCGTTCATCAAGGTCGAAGCCACCAAGTTCACCGAAGTGGGCTACGTAGGCCGCGACGTCGAATCGATCATCCGTGACCTGGCCGACGCGGCCCTGAAAATGCTCCGCGAACAGGAAGTCACCAAGGTCAGCCATCGCGCCGAAGACGCCGCCGAAGAGCGCATCCTCGACGCCCTGCTGCCGCCGGCACGCATGGGTTTCAACGAAGACGCCGCACCGGCCTCGGATTCCAACACCCGCCAGCTGTTCCGCAAGCGCCTGCGTGAAGGCCAGCTGGACGACAAGGAAATCGAGATCGAAGTCGCCGAAGTGTCTGGCGTCGATATCTCCGCACCGCCTGGCATGGAAGAAATGACCAGCCAGTTGCAGAACCTGTTCGCCAACATGGGCAAGGGCAAGAAGAAAAGCCGCAAGCTCAAGGTGAAGGAAGCGCTCAAACTGGTGCGCGACGAAGAAGCCGGGCGCCTGGTTAATGAGGAAGAACTCAAGGCCAAGGCCCTGGAAGCGGTCGAGCAACACGGCATCGTGTTTATCGACGAAATCGACAAGGTCGCCAAGCGCGGCAACTCCGGTGGCGTCGATGTCTCCCGCGAAGGCGTACAGCGCGACCTGCTGCCGCTGATCGAAGGCTGCACCGTGAACACCAAGCTGGGCATGGTCAAGACCGACCACATCCTGTTCATCGCCTCGGGTGCATTCCACCTGAGCAAACCAAGTGACCTGGTGCCGGAGCTGCAAGGCCGTCTGCCGATTCGCGTGGAGCTCAAGGCGCTGACCCCGGGCGACTTCGAACGCATCCTCAGCGAGCCACACGCCTCTCTCACCGAGCAATACCGTGAGCTGCTGAAAACCGAAGGCCTGGCCATCGAGTTCCTGCCGGACGGCATCAAGCGCCTGGCGGAGATCGCCTGGCAGGTCAACGAGAAGACCGAGAACATCGGTGCCCGTCGCCTGCATACCTTGCTTGAGCGTCTGCTGGAGGAAGTGTCCTTCAGCGCCGGCGACATGGCCGGCTTGCAGAATGGCGAAGCGATCAAGATTGACGCTGCGTACGTCAACAGCCACTTGGGTGAATTGGCGCAGAACGAAGACCTGTCTCGTTATATCCTGTAAGCCTCACTCAGGACCGCTTTGCTTTACTGTGGGAGCGGGCTTGCTCGCGAATGTGCTGTATCAGCCTCAGATCTGCTGACTGACACAACGCATTCGCGAGCAAGCCCGCTGCTACATTTTGAAGCCGGTTCCTTCAGGATCATCACCAATGTCAAAATTCCCCACTGCTGTAAACCTGCACAAAACCTCCAACACCCTCGGCCTCACCTACGGGCCCGACGAGGTCTACCAGCTTCCCGCCGAACTGCTGCGCACCCACTCGCCTTCCGCCGAGGTGCAGGGCCACGGCAAACCCATCCTGCAATTCGGCAAACTCAACGTTCGGTTGATCAAGGTAGAACCGGCCGGTCAGTACGCACTGAAATTGACCTTCGACGACGGGCATGACAGCGGACTGTTCACCTGGGACTACCTCTACCAATTGGCCGTGCGCCAGGAAGCGCTGTGGGCCGACTATCTTGCGGAACTCAAAGCTGCCGGTAAAACCCGCGACCCGAGTGAGTCGGTCGTGCGGCTGATGCTCTAGCCCAGGCTTCTTGCTCTTTAGAGGGCATTTTCTAATTTCATCTGCTTGAATGCCCTGTCGCGTGGTCAACGATTGGCCCGCTTGCGAAAAAAATTAAACTCGGGTAACCAATGGAACTGGCAAGTTCCCTGCATTTAACGATGCGGTATTTACGGTCACCCGAGTCGCAGTACCAGGCTGGTGTCGTGTATCGAAATTGGGTGCGCAGCAATCGCCGGTACTCGTCTTTCGGACAATGGAGCGTCGTAGATGAGTAACAAGAATAACGATGACTTGAAACGCCAGGCCTCGGAAAACACCCTGGGGCTGAACCCGATCATCGCGTTACGCAAAAAGGACTTATTAGCCTCGGCGAAGATGGTGCTGACCCAAGCCATCAAGCAACCGTTACACAGCGTTAAACACGTTGCCCACTTTGGCATCGAATTGAAGAACGTGATGTTCGGCAAATCCGCGCTGGTGCCCGAAAGCGACGACCGCCGCTTCCACGACCCGGCGTGGAGTCAGAACCCGCTCTATAAGCGCTACCTGCAGACCTACCTGGCGTGGCGCAAGGAACTGCACGACTGGATCGCCGACAGCAACCTGTCGGAACAGGACATCAGCCGTGGCCACTTCGTGATCAACCTGATGACCGAAGCCATGGCCCCCACCAACAGTGCGGCCAACCCGGCGGCGGTCAAACGTTTCTTTGAAACCGGCGGTAAAAGCCTGCTCGATGGCCTGTCCCATCTGGCCAAGGACATGGTGCATAACGGCGGCATGCCGAGCCAGGTCAACATGGGCGCCTTTGAAGTGGGCAAGACCCTGGGCACCACCGAAGGCGCCGTGGTCTTTCGCAACGATGTGCTGGAGCTGATCCAGTACAAGCCCATCACCGAACAGGTGCACGAGCGCCCACTGCTGGTGGTGCCGCCGCAAATCAACAAGTTCTATGTATTCGACCTGAGCCCGGAGAAGAGCCTGGCGCGCTTCTGCCTGCGCAATGGCCAGCAAACCTTTATCGTCAGTTGGCGCAACCCGACCAAGGCCCAGCGCGAGTGGGGCCTGTCGACCTATATCGAAGCGCTCAAGGAAGCGGTCGATGTAGTCACGGCGATTACCGGCAGCAAAGACGTCAACATGCTTGGCGCCTGTTCCGGCGGCATCACCTGCACCGCCCTGCTCGGCCACTACGCGGCGCTGGGCGAGAAGAAGGTCAATGCCCTGACCCTGTTGGTGAGTGTGCTGGACACCACGCTGGACACGCAGGTGGCGCTGTTCGTCGACGAGCAGACCCTGGAGGCGGCCAAGCGCCACTCCTACCAGGCCGGTGTGCTGGAAGGCCGCGACATGGCCAAAGTGTTTGCCTGGATGCGCCCCAACGACCTGATCTGGAACTACTGGGTCAATAACTACCTGCTGGGCAACGAGCCGCCGGTGTTCGACATCCTGTTCTGGAACAACGACACCACGCGCTTGCCGGCTGCCTTCCATGGCGACTTGATCGAGCTGTTCAAGAACAACCCGCTGGTGCGCGCCAACGCTCTGGAAGTGTGCGGCACGCCGATCGACCTCAAGCAGGTCACCGCCGACATCTACTCGCTGGCCGGCACCAACGATCACATCACGCCGTGGCAGTCCTGCTACAAGTCGGCACAGCTGTTTGGTGGCAAGGTCGAGTTCGTGTTGTCCAGCAGTGGGCATATCCAGAGCATTCTCAACCCGCCTGGCAACCCCAAGGCGCGCTACCAGACCAGCGATGGGCTGGCAGGCAAGCCGCTGGAGTGGCAGGAAAATGCAACCAAGCACACCGACTCCTGGTGGCTGCACTGGCAGGCATGGCAGGCAGAGCGGGCGGGAAAATTGAAGAAAGCACCTACAAGTTTGGGTAACAAGGCTTATGCCGCAGCTGAGGCTGCACCGGGTACTTATGTGCACGAACG
This sequence comes from Pseudomonas fluorescens, assembly GCF_900215245.1. GTDB lineage: Bacteria > Pseudomonadota > Gammaproteobacteria > Pseudomonadales > Pseudomonadaceae > Aquipseudomonas > Aquipseudomonas fluorescens. The sequence continues at coordinate 2,664,956 of NZ_LT907842.1, read as the reverse complement.
ATAAACGAAACACTGTTTTGTAGCTGGAATGCGGTCAACTGTGGGAGCGGGCTTGCTCGCGAAGGCGGTGTGTCAGCCACCGAATGCATCAACTGACACACTGCTTTCGCGAGCAAGCCCGCTCCCACATTGATCGGGTTCCGACAGGGAAATATCGCGCCATTTCACAGGGCTTGAGCATGCCGCAACCGTTCATCTTCCGTACCATCGACCTGGATGGCCAGACCATCCGCACGGCGGTGCGCCCGGGCAAGCCTCACTTGACGCCGCTGCTGATTTTCAACGGTATCGGCGCCAACCTTGAGCTGGTGTTTCCGTTCGTCCAGGCGCTGGACCCGGACCTGGAAGTGATCGCCTTCGATGTGCCGGGCGTGGGCGGCTCCTCGACGCCCAAACGGCCCTATCGATTTCCAGGATTGGCCAAACTTACCGCACGCATGCTCGATTACCTCGACTACGGCCAGGTGAACGCCGTTGGTGTGTCCTGGGGCGGGGCGCTGGCGCAACAATTTGCGTATGACTACCCCGAGCGCTGCAAGAAGCTGATCCTGGCGGCCACCGCTGCCGGGGCGTTCATGGTGCCGGGCAAGCCGAAGGTGCTGTGGCTCATGGCCAGCCCCCGGCGTTATATCCAGCCGTCCCATGTGGTGCGCATTGCGCCAATGATTTATGGCGGCTCATTCCGCCGCGATTCAAAACTGGCCGCCGAGCACGCCAGCAAAGTGCGCTCGGCCGGCAAGCTGGGTTACTACTGGCAGCTGTTCGCGGGGCTGGGCTGGACGAGCATTCACTGGCTGCACAAGATCCGCCAACCCACCCTGGTGCTGGCGGGGGACGACGACCCGCTGATCCCACTGATCAACATGCGCATGCTCGCCTGGCGTATTCCCAACGCACAGTTGCACATCATTGATGACGGCCACTTGTTCCTGATCACCCGGGCCGAAGCCGTGGCGCCGATCATCATGAAGTTTCTCGAGGAGGAGCGCCTGCGGGCTGTGATTCACCCGCGACCGGCGGTGTAAGGACTGCACCGCCGCGCAACTTGCCGAGAACCGACTATGGTTCTGAATTGGCGTGCCTGTTGTTGCCTTGACGAAGGAGTGTTGGCTCATGCGAGAAAGACCCGTGACGAACCCGGCGCCCATCCCTGCCGCGTTCATCAATGCGCAAAATGCGATTACTGGCCTCAGGGGGCGGGATCTGCTGGCAACCCTGCGCAGCGTCGCAAGTCACGGCTTGCGCAACCCGGTGCATACCGCGCGTCACGCGCTGGCGTTGAGCGGCCAGCTGGGCCGCGTCCTGCTGGGCGAAACCGTGCACGAGCCCAACCCTAACGACGCGCGCTTTATCGACCCTACCTGGAAGCTCAACCCGCTGTATCGACGCAGCTTGCAAGCCTATTTGAGTTGGCAGAAACAGACCCGCCACTGGATCGATGACAGCGCCTTGAGCGCAGATGATCGAGCCCGTGCGCACTTCGCATTCGCCTTGTTCAACGATGCCGTCTCGCCCTCCAATACGCTGCTCAACCCACTGGCCATCAAGGAGTTGCTCAACTCAGGCGGCAACAGTGTGGTGCGCGGCGTGAGCAACCTGTTCAACGACTTACTGCACAACAATGGCTTGCCAAGTCAGGTCAGCAAACACGCTTTTGAAGTGGGCAAGACTGTCGCCACCACCCCGGGTTCAGTGGTGTTTCGCAACGAGCTGTTGGAGCTGATCCAATACAAGCCCATGAGCGAAAAACAGTACGCCAAGCCCCTGCTGATCGTGCCGCCGCAAATCAACAAGTACTACATTTTCGATCTCAGCCCGGCCAACAGCTTTGTGCAGTACGCCCTGAAAAACGGCCTGCAGACCTTTATGGTCAGCTGGCGCAACCCGGATGTGCGTCACCGTGAATGGGGCCTGTCCACCTACGTGGCGGCGCTGGAAGAAGCGTTGAATGTGTGCAGGGCGATCACCGGCGCCCGCGAGGTCAACCTGATGGGCGCCTGCGCCGGCGGCCTGACCATTGCCGCGCTGCAAGGCCACCTGCAAGCCAAACGCCAGCTACGGCGCATTTCCAGCGCCAGTTACCTGGTGAGCCTGCTGGACAGCCAGATCGACAGCCCCGCCACCCTGTTCGCCGATGAACAAACCCTGGAAGCCGCCAAGCGCCGTTCCTACCAGCAAGGCGTGCTGGACGGTCGCGACATGGCCAAGGTGTTTGCCTGGATGCGCCCCAACGACCTGATCTGGAACTACTGGATCAACAACTACCTGCTGGGCAAGGAACCGCCAGCGTTCGACATCCTGTATTGGAACAACGACAACACGCGGCTGCCCGCCGCGCTGCATGGCGATTTGCTGGACTTCTTCAAGCACAACCCGTTGAGCCACCCCGGCGGCCTGGAAGTGTGCGGCACGCCTATCGATTTGCAGAAGGTCACGGTGGACAGCTTCAGCGTGGCCGGGATCAACGACCACATCACACCGTGGGACGCGGTGTATCGCTCCACCCAATTGCTGGGCGGCGAGCGGCGCTTCGTACTCTCCAACAGCGGGCATATCCAGAGCATCCTCAACCCGCCGGGCAATCCCAAGGCCAACTACGTCGAAAACCCCAAGCTGAGCAGCGACCCACGCGCCTGGTACTACGACGCCAGCCACGTCGAAGGCAGCTGGTGGCCGCAGTGGCTGGCGTGGATTCAACAACGCTCCGGCGTGCAGCGCGAAACCCTGACCGCCCTGGGCAACCAGAATTACCCACCGATGGAAGCGGCGCCGGGCACCTATGTGCGAGTGCGCTGAGCTCAACGATCACATTAAGAAGACTGGATGAAGACCCGCGACCGTATCCTTGAATGTGCCCTGCAGTTGTTCAACCACAAGGGCGAACCGAACGTGTCGACCATGGAGGTGGCCAATGAAATGGGGATCAGCCCCGGCAACCTCTACTACCACTTCCATGGCAAGGAACCGTTGGTGCTCGGGCTGTTCGAGCGCTTTCAGAACGAGCTGGCACCGCTGCTCGACCCACCGCCGGATGCGCAGTTGAAGGCCGAGGATTATTGGTTATTCCTGCACCTGATCGTCGAGCGCATGGCCCATTACCGGTTTCTGTTTCAGGACCTGTCGAACCTTGCAGGGCGGCTGCCGAAGCTGGCCAAGGGCATTCGTCACTTGCTCACGGCGCTCAAGCGAACACTGGCTTCGTTGCTTGCGCGGTTGAAGGCAGCCGGGCAGTTGGTCAGTGACACCCAAGCATTGGGGCAACTGGTGGAGCAAATCACCCTGACCTTGCTGTTTTCCCTGGATTACCAGCGAATTCTCGACCGTGAAGGCGAAGTGCGGGTGGTGGTGTACCAGATCATGATGCTGGTGGCGCCGCATCTGCTGTTGCCGGCGCGACAGGCGACCGAGCGGTTCGCCCTGAAATACCTGGATGATCTGGATTGAACATGTGGGAGCGGGCTTGCCCGCGATAGCGGTGGATCAGCCAATTTCAATGTGACTGACACTGCGCCATCGCGGGCAAGCCCGCTCCCACATTGGATTTGAGGTGTTCATAAAGTCGCAAAAAAACGCCCGACCTTCACAGGCCGGGCGTTTGTTGTGCCCTGAAAAAATCAGGACTGACTGGATGACGTCGGCGTTGCCGGCGTGACAGTCGGGGCAGTAGCAGCGTGCGTCGGCGCGGACACCGAGTTGGCTGTCGACGCGGTTGGCGCTGGGGTTGCGGGCTTGGCCGCGACGGCAGGCTTTGGCGCTGCGGGCTTTTTCGCGACCGCGGGCTTCTTGGCGGCGGCTGGTTTTGCCGCTGGCTTGGCAGCCACAGGTTTTGCTGTTGCGGTTTTTGCTGCAGCAGCGGGTTTTGCCGCTGCTGTTTTAGCGGCTGGCTTCGCGGCCGGTTTGGCGACTGCCTTGGCTGCAGGTTTAGCCGCTGGCTTGGCAGCGGTTTTCGCCGCCACTGGCTTGGCTGCCGACTTGGCTGCCGACTTGGCGGCCGGTTTGGCAGCAGCGGTTTTTGCCGCAGGCTTGGCTGGCGCTTTAACCAGTGGCTTGGCCGCGGTTTTCGCAGCGGGTTTGGCAGCGGCGGTTTTAGCGGCAGGCTTGGCAGCAGGTTTAGCGGCTGCCGTTTTAGCCGGGGCCACTTTGGCACCGGTGAGTTTTTCGATTTGCTTGGTCAGGGTATCGACCTTGCTGTGCAGCGTCTTCAGTTCCGCTTTGCTGGGCACGCCCAATCGCGAAATAGCACTGTTGAGACGCTTGTCGAAAGTCTCTTCCAACTTGCCCCAGGTATCCGAAATGCTCGATTTCGCAGAATCGGCGCTCGCTTTTGCCGCCTCTACTTTTTTACCGACTGTGCTCTTGGTCAACTTCTCGGCCTTCTCGCCGTCCTTGACCAACGTCTCGAAGTATTTGCCGCCGTCACTGCTAACCTTCGAGTACACGCCTAAACCAGCAAGCCAGATTTTACGGGAATATTTTTCAACTTCCCCGATCCACGAGCTGCCTTCTTTCTGAGTAGTCTTTTTAACAGCCATCCCGATGTCTCCTTAGTGTTTACGCGCGACACGTTCTAGCAATGCCGTCAGCTCTTCGAGCTTAGCAGAGAGTGTCTCAACGTCATGTTTAGACGCAATGCCGATTCGATTCAAGGCACTTGCAACACGCGTGTCAAAAGCTTTTTCAACTTTATCCAGTTGAACTTCAACCAGGCCTTTGACGCTTGAGACATTACTCTTTACTTGGTCAATCTGACTGTTGGCGGCATCAAGTTGTTCAACCACAACTTTTTTGCCTTTACTTTCAACATGTTGACCAGACTTAACCAGCTCTTTGAAGTACTCGGCACCCTCGCTGCCGACCTTGGCATAGGCACCAAGGCCCGCCAGCCAGATCTTGCGGGCATAGCTTTTAACGTCACTCAGGGCGGTAGACTGAACGTCGATTTTTTTCTTCAAAATAACTTTGGCCATGGTGCACCTCACGCAGATTAGGGTCGAGGAACGGCCCGCAGGAGTTGAGGGCTTGGGCACAAAGTAGGGTGAAAAATTAGAATCGGCACCCTAAGAACACAGCGATCAGGCCAATGCCTTATCCAGGGCCTTCTCGATTTCAGACTTGATAGTGCCACTCATGGCCGACATCAACAGTCCCAGTTCCACATCAATACGCAACGAATCATCCGCAACCAACACAGTGCCTTTAACCCCCGAACGCTTGAGGTTCAAGGTATCGCCGGACCACGATGGCTCCAGGCCATATTGCTCCTTGAGTTTGTTCGCCAACTTCTCGGCCTTCGCGCGCGCGCCGTCCTTACCCAGGGTGTGTGCACGTTCAACGGTAATACGGGCCATTGCTATGACTCCTCTTTATAGCGACTGGAACACCTGCCATGCGGCAAAAGGTCTCGGTGACCGTCTATCTTACCTTCAGCCTTGCCAAGACAAAGCAGGCCTTGGGGATTATCATGTCCCGCATTCTCTTTTGGTGACAGCGATATGACTGATCAGCGCAAAGGCAGCGATGCCGAACCCACCACTCACTTCGGTTTCAAGAACGTCCCGGAAAGCCAGAAAGCGGAAAAAGTCGCTGAGGTGTTCCACTCCGTAGCCGCCAAGTACGACCTGATGAACGACGTGCTGTCGGGCGGCATGCACCGCCTGTGGAAGCGCTTCACCATTGAGTTGTCGGGCGTACGCACCGGCAACCGCGTGCTGGATATCGCCGGCGGTACGGGCGATCTGGCGGCCAAATTCTCCAAGCTCGTCGGCCCTACCGGCCAGGTCGTGCTGGCGGACATCAATGGCTCGATGCTCAAGGTCGGCCGCGATCGCCTGCTGGATAAAGGTGTGGCCGGCAATATCGAGTTCGTCCAGGCCGATGCGGAAAAGCTGCCGTTCCCGGACAACCATTTCGACTGCGTGACCATCGCCTTCGGCCTGCGCAACGTGACCCATAAAGAGGACGCGATCCGCTCGATGCTGCGCGTACTCAAGCCGGGCGGCCGCCTGCTGGTACTGGAGTTCTCCAAGCCGACCAACGCGCTGATGTCCAAGGTCTACGACACCTACTCGTTCGCCTTCATGCCGCTGATGGGCAAGCTGATCACCAACGACGCCGAAAGCTACCGCTACCTGGCTGAATCGATCCGCATGCACCCCGACCAGGAAACCCTCAAGTCGATGATGGTAGAAGCCGGTTTCGACCGCGTGACTTACCACAACATGACCTCGGGTATCGTCGCCCTGCATCGCGGTATCAAGCCCTGATGCTGTTCGCCGGTCTTCTCGCCAGCGTTGAACACGGCCTCAACCGTGTGCTGCGCCTGGACAGCACCGCCCTGGCGCGGCTCGCGCACTTGAACGGCAAAATCATTGCCGTCGATTGCCGCAGCCCCGCCTTGCAGCTGTTTATCCTGCCCAGCGATGAAGGCCTGCTGCTCGCAAGCGCCTGGGCCGCCGAGGCCGATTGCACCCTGCGTGCGCCGGCGTCGAGCCTGTTGCACCTGGCGCTGAGTCGCCATAAAACCGCCATCCTGCACAGCCCAGAAGTGGAGCTGGAAGGCGACAGCGCGGTGCTGATGGACCTGGCCGCCGTGCTGCAGGACCTGGAACTGGATTGGGAATACGAGCTGTCGCGCTGGATCGGCCCCGTCGCCACCCAGCTGATCAGCGGGCACCTGCGCAGCCGCTCGCGCTGGTACCAGCAGGGGTTCGCCAGCCTCAACCAGAACCTCGCCGAATACCTGAGCGAAGAATCGCGCACCCTGGTTGGGCAACGGGAAGCGCAAGCGCGCTTTCGCGAACTCGACAAGGCCAAAATCGACCTGGAACGCCTTGAGGCGCGCTTCGAGCGCCTGAGCCGGTCCCTTGATCCAAGCGATAACGCATGAAGCTGCTCGCCGTCCGCCGTTTGTTTCGTATCCAGCGCGTCGTAATCCGCTACCGCCTCGATGACCTGCTGTTCGCCCTGCCCTTGCCGTGGTTTCTGCTGGCGGTGCGTTATGTACTGCCGTGGCGCTGGTTCCCGCGCAAGCCGCTGGAGCTGAGCCGTGGCGCGCGCCTGCGCCTGGCGTTGCAGGACCTGGGGCCGATCTTTATCAAATTCGGGCAGATCCTCTCCACGCGGCGCGACCTGCTGCCGGAAGATATTGCCGACGAACTGATGCTGTTGCAGGACCGCGTACCGCCCTTCGACTCCCAGCAATCGATGAAGCTGATCGAAGAGCAGTTGGGCAAGAAGATCAGCGAAGTGTTCAGCCGCTTCGACATCGACCCACTGGCCTCGGCCTCGGTCGCACAAGTGCACGCCGCGCAGCTCAAGACCGGCGAAGAAGTGGTGGTGAAGGTGATTCGCCCGGGCCTCAAGCCGATCATCGGCCAGGACCTGGCGTGGCTGTTCATCCTCGCCCGCGCCGCCGAACGTTTCTCTGCCGATGCGCGCCTGCTGCACCCGGTGGACGTGGTCGCCGACTACGAAAAAACCATCTACGACGAACTCGACCTGCTGCGCGAAGCCGCCAACGCCAGCCAGCTCAAGCGCAACTTCGAAGGCTCGCCCCTGCTGTACGTGCCCCAGGTGTATTGGGACTGGTGCCGCCCGAAAGTGCTGGTGATGGAGCGCATCTACGGCGTGCAGGTCACCGACCTCGCCACCCTGGCAGACCAGCGCACCGACATGAAGATGCTCGCCGAACGCGGGGTGGAGATTTTCTTCACCCAGGTGTTCCGCGACAGCTTCTTCCACGCCGACATGCACCCCGGCAACATCTTTGTCAGCACCGTGAACCCGTGGAGCCCGCAGTACATTGCGATCGACTGCGGCATCGTCGGCAGCCTGACCCCGGAAGACCAGGATTACCTGGCGCGTAACCTGTTCGCCTTCTTCAAGCGTGACTATCGCCGCGTGGCGCAGTTGCACATTGATTCGGGCTGGGTGCCGGCGGAAACCAAGCTCAACGAATTCGAAGCGGCGATCCGTACGGTGTGCGAACCCATCTTTGAAAAACCGTTAAAAGATATTTCATTCGGCCAGGTGCTGATGCGCCTGTTCCAGACCGCGCGCCGCTTCAATATGGAAGTGCAGCCGCAGCTGGTATTGCTGCAAAAGACCCTGCTCAACATCGAAGGCCTGGGCCGTCAGTTGTACCCGGACCTCGACCTGTGGAATACCGCGCAGCCGTTCCTCGAACGTTGGATGCGCGAGCGCGTCAGCCCGAAAACCCTGCTGGGCAACCTGCAAAGCCAAGTGGAGCAACTGCCGCACCTGGCCAACATGACCCGCGACCTGCTGGAGCGCATGTCACAACCCCACGCCAAAGACCCTGCGCCGCCCTGGCAAACGCGCAAGGACGACTGGTTCCTGCGCCTGCTGGGTGCTGCGCACCTGGTCGGCGGCGTGATGCTGGCCATTGGCGGGCCGCTGAACCAATTGGGGCATTGGCCGGCGGGCATCATGGTCGCCGTGGGTGTTTATCTGATCGTGCGTCGATAACCCATCCGGTTATACACTGTCGCAAATTGCCGGAGCCGAACATGAAAGACTGGCTGGACGAGATCAAGTGGGACAGTGACGGCCTGGTGCCGGCCATTGCCCAGGACTACAAGACCGGGCGCGTATTGATGATGGCCTGGATGAACCGTGAGGCCCTGAGCCTCACCGCCACTGAGCAGCGCGCCATTTACTGGTCACGTTCGCGTGGCAAACTGTGGCGCAAGGGCGAAGAGTCCGGGCACGTGCAAACCCTGCACGAGATGCGCATCGACTGCGACGCCGACGTGGTGATCCTCAAGGTCGAGCAAATCGGCGACATCGCCTGCCACACCGGCCGTCACAGCTGCTTCTATCGCGTGTTCGAGAATGGCGAATGGAAGGTTGTGGAACCGGTGCTTAAAGACCCGCACGCCATTTACTCGGCAGGACATTGAACATGAGCGATACCCTGAACCGTGTGGCCCAAGTGCTGGAAGACCGCAAAGGCGCGGACGCCGACAGCTCCTATGTCGCCAGCCTGTACCACAAGGGCCTGAACAAGATTCTGGAAAAACTCGGCGAAGAATCCATCGAGACAATCATCGCCGCCAAAGACGCACAGATCAGCGGTGATTGCAGCGATGTGATCTACGAAACCGCTGACTTATGGTTCCACAGCCTGGTCATGCTCGCCCAACTGGGGCAGCATCCACAGGCCGTGCTGGATGAACTGGACCGTCGCTTCGGCTTGTCCGGGCACGTCGAAAAGGCCTCGCGCCCGTCCGCCTGAATAACTTTTACAGAGGAATTGCAGCATGGGCATTTTTGACTGGAAACACTGGATCGTCATTCTCGTGGTGGTCGTTCTGGTGTTCGGCACCAAGAAACTCAAGAACCTGGGCACCGACGTGGGCGAGTCGATCAAGGGCTTTCGTAAAGCCATGAACGATGATGAAAAGCCCGCTGACCCGGTCGTCAACCCGGTACCTCCGGCCCAGCCTGTGCACCCGCAGGCGACCCAGCCGATCACCGAGCGTCGTACTTTCGACGTGCAGGCTGAAAAAGTCGAAGAGCCGACCCGCAAAGACTCGTGAGCACTGACTAATGTTTGGTATCAGCTTCTCTGAACTGCTCCTCGTCGGCCTCGTGGCCCTGCTGGTACTGGGGCCGGAACGCCTGCCCGGTGCCGCACGCACGGCCGGCCTTTGGATCGGGCGCCTGAAACGCAGTTTCAACGCCATCAAACAGGAAGTTGAACGGGAAATCGGCGCCGACGAAATCCGCCGCCAATTGCACAACGAACATATTCTGTCGTTGGAGCAGGAAGCGCGGAAGATTCTGTCGCCGGTGCAAGAGCCGACCAAACCGGCCGAGCACAGCATCGCGCCACCGCCCGTGGCCGACGTTGCGCCGGTGGTGGAACACACCCCCACGCCGCCCGCTCACACCCCGACCGAGCCAGCGCCGACGCCCGTTGCGTCGCCCGCTCCCCATGACCCTACATTGCCGCCGCGAGCCCCATGAGCGCTGATAAACCGGAAGACGACCATCACATGCCGCTGGTCTCGCACCTCACCGAGCTGCGTACCCGCCTGCTGCGTTGCGTAGCGGCCATCTTCATCATCTTTGCCGGGCTGTTCGCCTTTACCCAGCAAATCTATACCTTCGTCTCCACGCCGCTGCGCCAGTACCTGCCGGCCGGCGCGACGATGATCGCCACCGACGTGTCGTCGCCGTTCCTGACGCCGTTGAAGCTGACCATGATGGTCTCGCTGTTCCTGGCGATTCCGGTGATCCTGCATCAGATCTGGGGCTTTATCGCACCGGGCCTGTACAAGCATGAGAAGCGCATCGCGGTGCCGCTGCTGGTGTCGAGCATCCTGCTGTTCTACACCGGCATGGCCTTCGCCTATTTCCTGGTGTTCCCGCTGATCTTCAAATTCTTCGCCGCCGCCACCCCGGCCGGCGTGGAGATGATGACCGACATCACCAGCTACCTCGACTTCGTGATGACGCTGTTCTTCGCCTTCGGCGTGGCCTTCGAAATCCCGGTGGCCGTGGTGCTGCTGGTGTGGATCGGTGTGGTCGACGTCAAATACCTGAAGAAAATCCGCCCGTACGTCATCATCGGCTGCTTCGTGGTCGGCATGATCCTTACGCCGCCGGACATCTTCTCGCAGACCCTGCTGGCTGTGCCGATGTGGATGCTGTTCGAGATCGGCATCCTGTTTGGCAGCCTGATCAGCAAGCGTGGCGACCACCCGGATGACCAACCCGTCGACGACGACCAGCCGCCAGCGACGCAGCCGTGAACCTGCTGCTACTTGAAGAGGCCGACTTTATCGCGGCCGACCGGGTCATATTGCGTGATCGGCGCCTGGTGCACATGCAGGAAGTCCACCGCGCTGCGGTGGGTGACAACCTGCGCGTCGGGCGCATCGGCGGGCTGATGGGCAATGCGCAACTGCTGCGCCTGGAAGCCAGCGAAGCCGAGCTGCAAGTCAGCTTTGAACAACCGCCGCCGGCCAAGCTGCCGCTGACCCTGCTGCTCGCCCTGCCACGCCCCAAGATGCTGCGCCGGGTGCTGCAAACCGTGGCCGCGATGGGCGTGCCGAAGGTGGTGTTGGTCAACAGTTACCGGGTTGAAAAGAGCTTCTGGCAAACTCCGTTTCTGGAGCCCGAGGCGATTCGCGAGCAACTGATCCTTGGCCTGGAACAGGCACGGGACACCGTCCTGCCCGACATCATTATCGAAAAACGCTTCAAACCGTTTGTCGAAGATCGCCTGCCCGCCATGACCGACGGCACCCTGGGCCTGATCGGCCATCCCGGTGATTACCCGGCCTGCCCGCGTGGGCTGGATACGCCTGTGACCCTGGCCATCGGCCCGGAAGGTGGCTGGATTCCTTACGAGGTGGAGCTGCTGACCAAAGCCGGTTTACAACCGGTGCAACTTGGCGCACGAATCCTGCGCGTAGAAACCGCCGTCACCGCCCTGCTCGCCCGCCTCTTCTAACAACGCCAAACCCTGTGGGCGCGGGCTTGCCCGTGATAACGGTGGATCAGTCAGACTATCTGCCACTGGTACACCGCTATCGCGAGCAAGCCCGCTCCCACAGTGGATTGGCGTTACTACAGAATCTTCCTACGCTGCCGATAGCCTCTGAATAAGTCCAAGCCTTGTTCAAAGGGAGTTCGCCGTATGTATCGTTGGTTAGCCGAAAAACTCGGGAATGTGAGCGTCAATCGCAAGCTGAGCATTGGCTTTGGCCTGGTGTTGGTCCTGACGCTGTTGATCACCTTCACGGGTTGGACCGGCCTGGGCGATGTGATCAATCGCGGCGACAAACTGGGCTTCATCTCCAGCCTCAACGGCCTGACCAAAGACCTGCGCCTGGCGCGTCTGGACTTTGACATGCGTCGCGGCGAACAGGGCACGGACGCGGTCACCGGCCTGCTCACGCAGCTGGACAACGGCCTGAAAACGGCCCAAACCCTGATCGAGCAACCCGATGACAAGGCCCTGGTAGAACAGCAACTGGAGGCCTTGAACCAATACAAAAAGGCCTTCGCCACCATGGTGCAGGCGGGTCTGAAGCGCGAAGGCGCCCGCAGCAAGCTCGGCGACACCGCCGACAACGCCGTGGCCAAGATCAAGGAGATCGAAGCCGCCTTGCTGCAAGGCGATAGCATCACGCAGTTCAACAGCGTGGTCGATCTGAGCAAGCTGATCCAGCAATCACGCTTCCAGGTTCGCGGCTACACCTACAGCGGCAAGACGGAGGCCGAACAGCCGGCCCTGGACGCTATCGACAATGCCCTGAAGAAAATTACCGAACTCCAGGGCCAATTGCCGGCCCAGTATCAGGCCAACCTGCAAGAGGCCAGCACCTCCCTGCAGGCCTACCGCGGCGCCGTCAGCCAATACCGCGACTCCCAGGTCGCCAGCGCTGCGGCCCTGAAAATCATGATCGCCCAAGGCGACATCCTGCTGGGCCACAGTGAGAAACTCACCACGTCCCAAACAGCCGTGCGCGATGCCGATGCCGCACACGCCAAGCAACTGTTGCTGCTGGCCACCGTGCTGGCGCTGATCTTCGGCATCGTCGCCGCCTGGGCCATCACCCGTCAGATCGTTATTCCGCTGAACCAGACCCTCAATGTCGCTGAGCGCGTCGCCTCCGGCGACCTGAGCCACAACCTGAACTCCACGCGCCAGGACGAACTGGGCCAACTGCAACGCGCCATGCAAAGCATGACCCTCGGGCTGCGCACGCTGATTGGAGGCATCAGCGAAGGCGTCACCCAGATCGCCAGCGCCGCCGAACAACTGTCCGCTGTGACCGAGCAGACCAGCGCCGGGGTCAACAGCCAGAAGATCGAGACCGACCAAGTGGCCACCGCCATGAATGAAATGGCCGCCACTGTGCAAGAAGTGGCACGCAACGCCGAGGAAGCCTCGGAGGCGGCTGTCGCGGCGGATCAGCAGGCGCGCGAGGGTGACAAGGTGGTCGGCGAAGCCATCGCCCAGATCGAGCGCCTGGCCACCGAGGTCGGCAATTCCACCGAGGCCATGGGCCATCTGAAACGCGAAAGCGACAAGATCGGCAGCGTGCTCGACGTGATCAAATCGGTGGCCCAGCAAACCAACTTGCTGGCACTCAACGCCGCCATTGAAGCGGCACGTGCCGGCGAAGCCGGACGTGGCTTTGCCGTGGTGGCCGATGAGGTACGCAGCCTGGCCCAGCGCACCCAGAAGTCCACCGAAGAGATCGAAGAACTGATCGTCGGCCTGCAAAGCGGCACCCAGCAGGTCGCGGCCATCATGGACAACAGCCGTGGCCTGACCGACAGCAGCGTCGAGCTGACCCGGCGTGCCGGTAACGCACTGGGCAATATCACGCGCACGGTTTCGACCATTCAGGCGATGAACTCGCAGATTGCTACCGCCGCCGAACAACAAAGTGCCGTGGCCGAAGAGATCAACCGCAGCGTACTGAATGTGCGTGATGTCTCTGAACAGACCTCTTCGGCCAGTGAAGAAACCGCTGCATCCAGTGCGGAACTGGCGCGCCTGGGGATTTATCTGCAAACCCTGGTCGGCCGCTTCAAGGTTTGATCCCGTCGCGACGGCCATCATGGCCGTCGCCCTCACAGCTTGTGAAATTTCCTACGCGCTTTTCAGGTCGTGGATTACACACCTAGCGCCGAATAAAAGTAGCGTTTCAACTTCCCTGGCCGCTGTCAGCCGGACCGTCGAAACGCTCCTTTTGATTCGTTGGAGGTTTACCATGATTCGTCCACTGACCCGCCTGTTAGGCAATCTCGGCATCACCCTCAAACTTGCCCTGGGCTTTGGCCTGGTGCTCTGTCTTAGCCTGGTCATCGCGTCCACGGGCTGGCAAGCGTTGGACGCCTCGCTCGCACGCTCTCAGAAGCTGACCATCCTCTCGCAACTGGCGGTCGTCGGCGAAGAGCTGCGCGCCGATCGTATCGTTTACCGAACCCTCAGCGACCCGGCGAGCCTGGTCAAAATTGGTTTGCATATCGAAAAAATCGACGGCCTGCTGGTGACGCTTTCGCCGCGTTTTTCCGACCCGATCAATCAACAGCAGTTGCAACAAAGCCGCCGCTTTGCGACCGGCTTCAAAACCGCCTTGGGTGGCCTGGAAAATTTGATCAAACAGCGCGAAACCGCGCAGGAACAGCTCAAGCTTGGCGCGGTACAGGCCAGCGACGTGCTGGCGCAGTTGTCCAGTGACCTGCCCAATCAGGACGACGAAAGAGCCCTCGATGCCGTAGAGCAACTGCGGCAAGCCATGGAGCAAGCCGAAGACCGCGCGCGCAACCCCGCCTGGGCTGCGGCTTCGTTGGACAGTTACGCCAAAGGCGTCGATGAATCGATCCAGGCACTCGACCGCGCAGAGGCCACCGTGATGACACTGCCCGTTAACAACGTCGCGCTTAAGAGCGCGTTGCTCGACTATCGCAAGCAATTGGCGCGGCTCAAGGACGCCCAGCTCACCACCGAGACCACCCAGAACCAGCTTGAGCAATGGCTGGATCAGTTGCTCACGGAAAGCGACCTGTTGAGCCAGGACCAAACCGCCAAGCGTGACAAAGAAGCTGGCATCGCTCGCACCTTGCTGCTCAATGTCACCGCAGCGGCACTGTTAGTGGGCGCACTGGCCGCGTGGCTGATCGCCATGCAGATCGTCAAACCGCTGCACCATGCGCTGTTGGCTGCCAATCGAGTCGCCGAGGGCGATCTGAGCCAGGACATCACCACCACTCGCCGCGATGAATTGGGGCAACTGCAACGCAGCATCGGGCAAATGACGCTCAACCTGCGCGGCTTGATCGGTGGCATCGGCGACAGTGCGCGACAGATCGCCAGCGCTGCCGAGCAGTTGTCCAGCGTGACCGAACATTCGCGCGCTGGCGTCGAGGAGCAGAAACAGGAAACCGAACAAGTGGCCACGGCCATGAATGAAATGCTCGCCACCTCCCAGGAAGTTGCACGCCACGCCGAGCAAGCCTCGAACGCTGCCACCGAAGCCGATCAACAGGCAAGCGCGGGCGACCAGGTGGTGGCCGAGGCGATTACTCATATCGAACACCTGGCCCAAGAGATGGCTCACTCAAGCCAGGCCATGCAAGGGCTGCGGCAGGAAAGCCAGAAGATCGGCAGTGTGCTGGAGGTGATCAAGTCGGTCTCGGAGCAAACCAACCTGCTGGCCCTCAACGCCGCCATCGAGGCCGCTCGCGCCGGTGAAGCCGGCAGAGGTTTTGCGGTCGTTGCCGATGAGGTACGCAGCCTGGCGCAACGCACCCAGCAGTCGGCGGAGGAAATTGAAGAACTGATCGGCAGCCTGCAACGCGGTACACAGCAGGTCGCCGACATCATGGACAACAGTCGCAGCCTCACCGATAACAGTGTGCAACTGACCCGCCGCGCGGGGGACGCCCTGGCCAATATCACTCGCACGGTCTCGGTGATCCAGGAGATGAACCCTCAGATTGCCGCCGCTGCCGAGGAGCAAACCGCAGTGGCCGAAGAGATCAATCGCAGCGTGCTGAAGGTCAAGGATGTGTCGGAACAGACCTCGACCGCCAGTCAGGAGACCGCAGCGGCCAGTGTCGAACTGGCGCGCCTGGGCTCGGACTTGCAGGGTTGGGTGGGCAAGTTCAGGGTGTAAAACCGTTACAGCACCTGGCGCAGAAAGGCCTGGGCCCGCGGGTCTTTCGGCGCCTCGAAGAACTGCGCCGGTGAGGCGTCTTCCAGCAACTTGCCATGGTCGAAGAACAACACCCGGTCCGCCACTTCGCGGGCAAAGCCCATCTCGTGGGTGACGCAGACCATGGTCATGCCTTCCAGAGCCAGGGTCTTCATCACGTCCAGCACTTCGCCGACCATTTCCGGGTCCAGCGCCGAGGTGGGCTCATCAAACAGCATCACCTTGGGTTCCATGGCCAACGCACGGGCGATCGCCACCCGCTGTTGCTGACCACCGGACAAACGCGAGGGGAATTCGTTGGCCTTTTGCGCAATGCCGACTTTTTCCAGCAGTGCCAGCGCCTTGGCTTCGCGCTCTTTCTTGCCGCGCTTGCGCACGACTTTTTGCGCCAGGCAGAGGTTTTCCAGCACGGTCATGTGGGGGAACAGGTTGAAGTGCTGGAACACCATGCCGACTTCGCGGCGATAGGCGTTCACATCCGTTTTCGGGTCGGCCAGTTGCAGGCCGTCGATGCTCACTGAGCCTGCGTCAAACGCCTCCAACCCGTTAAGGCAGCGCAGAAAGGTGGATTTTCCCGACCCCGAAGGGCCGATCACCACCAGCACTTCGCCCTTGGCGACTTGGGTGGTGACGTGGTCCACCGCGCGCACCACGTGGCCACGGGTGTCGAAGACTTTTACCAGATCGCGGACTTCAATCACTTTGCGCGAGCCTCCGCTCAAGCCGGCTGGCAATTTTCGACAGCGGCAGGTTGATCAACAGGTACAGACCTGCCACACAGAACAGGATTTCAAACGGCGAGAACGAGGTGGTGATGACTTCACGGCCGCTTTTGAGCAGCTCGGTAATCGCGATCACCGACACCAGCGACGTGTCCTTCACCAGGCTGATAAATTGCCCGGCCAGCGGCGGCAACACGCGCTTGAACGCTTGCGGCAACACCACGTGACGCATCGACTGGCTGGCACTCAAACCCAGGGACCGTGCGGCTTCATTCTGGCCACGGGTGATGGACTGCACGCCGGCGCGGACGATTTCCGCCACATACGCGCCGGTGAACAGCGACAACGCGGCGATCCCGGCGAATTCCCGGGACAGGTTAAGCACCGTTCCGATGAAGAAATAGAAAATAAAAATCTGCACCAATAGCGGCGTACCGCGCACCAGTTCGACGTAGATCGTCGACAGATCGCGCAGGGTCGGGTTGCTGGACAGACGGCACAAACCGGTCGCCAGGCCAATCACCAGCCCCAGAATTCCGGAGATGACCGACAGCCACAAGGTGGTCCACAAGCCCCACATCAGCGGGCCCAGCGCCCAATGCCGGGTTACGCCGATCACATCGCCTTCAGCCACGTCGTCACCGCGCGCCACTTGCAGGCTATTGTCGGCAACCGTCAGCGTTTGTTCGGCACCGGCGTCATTGCGCAGCGTCACGTGGGCTACGTCGCCGTTGCGCACCAGTTCAATGACGGTGGAGATGTCGGCGGCACGTTGCGAGGTTTCCGCCTGATAGGCGAAGTACTGCGGCACACGGTTCCAGCGCCACTCGTAGGACATCAGCGAGGTGGCGTAGTACAACGCGCCAGCCAGGCCAACCAGCACGGCCACAGTCAGCAGGTGCCAGGGCCATTGGGCTTTTTTCTGTTTCATTTCAGCTTCCGGGATTGATGTCGCCTGTCAGGCCGCTTTCGCGAGCAAGCCCGCTCCCACACTTGACCGAGTTCCAACATGAGAATGCGGTCAAGTGTGGGAGCGGGCTTGCTCGCGAAAGGCGCGACTCGGTATTCAGCCTGGCTTATTCCATGTCCTTGAGCCACTCGGCACTCTTGAACCACTTGTCATGGAGGCGATCGTAGGTGCCGTCGTTACGGATCTGATGCAGGAAATTGTTGATGTAGTTGAGGCTGTCGTAATCGCCTTTTTTCAGGCCGAACGCCAACGGCTCAAAGGTGAAGGGCTCGTCCAGGAACACCAGCTTGCCGTTGCCGACTTTTTTCTCGGCAACCACGTTGTACGGAGCGTCATACACAAAGGCATCGGCCTTGCCGTTGACCACGTCCAGCACGCCTTCCTGCTCATTGTCATAGCCGTGGTACTTGGCTTTGGAGATCATCTTTTTGGCGATCATCTCACCGGTGGTGCCGAGCTTGGAGGTCAGGCGATATTTCTCGTCGTTCAGGTCTTTGTAGGACTTGATGGTGCCTTCCAGGTCTTTGCGAATCAGCAACGTCTGGCCGACCACGATGAAGGGTTCGCTGAAGTTCAGGCGCAGGTTGCGTTCCTGGGTCAGGGTCATGCCGCTGCCGATCATGTCGAACTTGCCGGTCAGGAACGCGGGGATGATGCCGTCATAACCGGTGGAGACCAGCTCCAGTTTGACGCCCATGGACTTGGCCATGGCCTTGAGGATGTCGACTTCGAAACCGATGATTTCACCGCGCTTGTCGGTCATTTCGAACGGCATGTAGGTCGGGTCCATGCCGACTTTCAGCGTGCCGCGCTTGACCGCATCGTCGATGGCGCCAGCATGCGCTGCAGTGACGGCGACCAGCGCGGTGACGCCGAGCATCAGCCTCGAAAGATACTTTTTCATCATCACGTCCCCTGAACCATTGCTTGTAAGGTCGGCGCGCAAAAGGGCTGCACCATTTCGGGGTGCGATCCTAACCCACTCGCTGCCCGTCACAAAGGTTTCACAGGTAAATGTTATCGGCGTATGTCGGAAAAGCCCTACAACGGTGCAGAGAAGCACGGGCGTAGACACGTGCGCAGGCAACTGATTGATGTGTAAACAGTTATGACGATCAGTCCATCTCCCCCACCCAGGTGGTGTCCTTGAACCACTTGTCATGCAACTGATCGTAGGTGCCGTCCTGCGCTATTTGATTGAGGAAATGGTTGATCCAATTCAGGCTGTCGTAATCACCTTTTTTCAGGCCGAACGCCAGGGGCTCAAAGGTAAACGGCTGCTCAAGTGCAAAGAGTGTGTGGTTTTCCGGCCTGGCCATCGCAATCAGGTTGTAGGGCGCGTCATGAATGAAAGCATCGGCCCTGCCCTCCACCACCTCCCGCACGCCTTCTTCCGGCGTGGCGAAACTGCGCAGGCGAGCGGCGCCCAGAAAACGTTGCGCCGCGGCTTCCCCCGTAGTGCCTTCAATGGCGGCGATCCGGTAACCCGCTTCGTCCAGGTCTTCTATGCTGGAAACCTTGCCCGCAAGGCTCGGATGCAGCAGTACGGTCTGGCCCACCACGATAAAGGAGTCGCTGAAATTGAGTTTAAGGTTGCGCTCCTGCGTCACCGTCATGCCACTGCCAATCAGGTCAAACTTTTTTGCCATCAGGCCCGGCAGCAACTCGGTATAGGGCACCGCCACCAACTCCAGCTCGACCCCCAAGGCTTGGCTCATCGCCTGGAGCAAATCGACTTCAAAGCCGACGATACGCCCCTGTTTATCCGTCATTTCAAAGGGCACGTAGGTGGGCGTGGTGCCAACTTTAAGCACGCCACGCCGAACGGCATCCTCCAGGGCGCCAGCATTCACCCAGCCGACACACGCCAATGCGGCAACGCCGATCAGCCATGCCGAATAATACCTGTTGATCATGAATCCCCCCGCAGCCTCGTCAATATGGGGGGCGATCCTACCCCAGCAAAAGGCACGGCAATACGTCTCGAACAAAGGTCTTTTGTTTCGAAATAACAAGGGGTTAGAGCTAAGAGGAAGAAGCGTGAAACGCTGTAGGACCAGCGCTTCGAACGCCCCCGAGGTGAACCCTCGGGGGTGTCTGAATCAGGCCAGTTGGGCCTGGGACGACAGGGGTTGCAGCGGCAGCAATGGCGCGTGCGGATCAGCCTTGATCGATTCACGCCAGGCGCCGAGCCACTCGGCGTGGCCTTCGTTCCACACCTGCTGGTGCAGACGAGCGAGGGCCACCGGGTCACTGAGCAACGCCAGGCGCTCGCCATTGTTGAGGCCGGCAGGGCCGACTTTCAACGCGTGGCGAACACGTTCCTGACGCAGGTGCTCGATCGGCTCCGCCTCACGGTGACGCGAGGTCGCCAGGGCGCAGGCCAGGGCGTTTTGCTGCGGGTCGACCACCGAACGCACAAACCCGTCATTGAGGGCGTGCCAACGGTTTTCGTGGGTGTACTTCTCGGTCGACAGCAGGGCTTGCGGCGGATTGTATTCCTCGGGGATCAGGAACAGGCTCTCGTCGCGGGACTTGAGGCCCAGCTTGACCCGGCTGGAGATCACCGACACCGGAATCGACAGCATCAGCGAACCCACGATCGGGATCAGCCACCACAGGAAGCTTGGGTTCAACCACACCACCAGCAGCGCCCACAGGAAGCCAAGCAGGGTTTGTGGACCGTGGCGCTTGACCGCCTCGCTCCATGGCGTGGAGTCGTCGTCACGCTGCGGCGAGTTCCAGGTCGCAGCCCAGCCGAGGAACGCAGCGAGCACGAAACGGGTGTGGAAGATCATCCGCACCGGGGCCAGCAGCATGGAGAACAACATCTCCAGCAGCATCGACAAGGTCACCTTGAACTTGCCGCCGAACTCTTTCGCGCCCTTGGCCCAGATCAGGATGATGCTCAGCAATTTAGGCAGGAACAGCAACACAATGGTGGTGGAGAACAGCGCCACCGCCTTGTCCGGATGCCATTGCGGCCACAGGGGGTACAACTGGCGTGGCGCCATGAAGTACTGGGGTTCCATCAGGGTGTTCACCGCCAGCAACGCTGTCGACAGCACCAGGAAGAAGAACCACAACGGTGCCGACAGGTACGACATCACGCCGGTCAGGAACACCGCACGGTGTACCGGGTGCATGCCTTTTACCAGGAACAGGCGGAAGTTCATCAGGTTACCGTGGCACCAGCGACGGTCACGCTTGAGTTCGTCCAGCAGGTTCGGCGGCAGCTCTTCATAGCTGCCCGGCAGGTCGTAGGCAATCCACACGCCCCAGCCGGCACGGCGCATCAGCGCTGCTTCAACGAAGTCGTGGGACAGAATCGCACCGGCAAACGCCCCTTTACCCGGCAACGGCGCGAGGGCGCAGTGCTCGATAAATGGCTTCATGCGGATGATGGCGTTGTGGCCCCAGTAGTGCGATTCACCCAACTGCCAGAAGTGCAGGCCAGCCGTAAACAGCGGGCCATAGACGCGGGTAGCGAACTGCTGCATGCGCGCATACAGGGTGTCCATGCCCGACGCCCGTGGCGCGGTCTGGATAATCCCGGCATCCGGCGTGGCTTCCATCAGGCGCACCAGGCTGGTCAGGCATTCGCCGCTCATCACGCTGTCGGCGTCGAGGACCACCATGTACTTGTATTCACCGCCCCAACGACGGCAGAAGTCGTCAAGGTTGCCGCTCTTGCGCTTCACGCGACGGCGACGACGGCGATAGAAGATCTTGCCGAAACCACCGGCTTCGCGGCACACATCAAGCCAGGCTTGTTGTTCGGCGATGCAGATATCGGCTTCGTTACTGTCGCTGAGGACGAAGAAATCAAAGCGATCCAGGTCACCGGTGGCGGCTACCGACTCAAACGTCGCACGCAGACCGGCAAATACCCGGGGCACGTCTTCGTTGCAGATCGGCATCACCAACGCGGTGCGGGCATCTTTCGGAATCGGCTCGTCGCCGGCACTTTTACCGGAGATCCGGTATTTATCGTGACCGGTGAGCAGTTCGAGGAAGCCCATCAGCGCGGTCCAGAAACCGGCCGAAACCCAGCAGAACAAGATCCCGAACATGATCAGGATGCTGGTTTGCAGGGCGTAAGGCAGTACCTGGGTGGCGGTTTGCAGCAGGGTCTGATTGCGAATCTCGTCGAAGTCGACCAGCGACCAGCCCTGGTACGGCATGATGCCTTTCATGTACCAGCCGGCAACGATGGTCTGGCCGAGCATCAGCACCAGCAGGATATAACGACGGATCGAACCCACGGTACGCCAGCGGGCGGCTGGCAATACACGCTCGTCCTTCGGCGGTGCCGGAGGGTTGGTGCGACCGGTCATCCGGCGCCAGCCGCGCACCAGGATGTTGGTTCGCCAAGGCTCGGGCACCACTTTTGTCCGACGGATCGGCGGCGTGGCCTTCAGGCAGACACGGCCACTGGCATCGAGTGCCAGCATTTCTGCATCTTGCAGCTCTTCAGCCGTGTTGAGGGTCAGCCGACGGCCAACCGACGCTTGGGCAGCGTCGGTTGGTGCGTCGAAGGTTGCGGACGACAAACGTTGGTGCAGCTCGCTGAAGGAAGTGCAGCCCGCCAGTTCGGCGCGCTGCTCTGCAGTCATCGGGAGGTGCGCCAGGTACTCGGAGAGCGTCTCGGGCGTGGCTTGAGAATTACTCATCGGCAGGCAACTGATAGCTCCAGGTCTCGGTCAGGACATGTTCTGTCTTGGCCGGATCTGGGTTAGAGAGTGGAGTGGCTGAGGCCGCTTCTGGCTGCTTGGCGTCCTTGTCTTTCGCGTCTTTGGCGTCTTTAGCTTCTTTCGCGTCTTTCTTGGCCTGTTTCTCGTGTTGCTTGGCCAACAGCTTGTCGGCTTTGAGCACCTGGGTCGAGACCTTCTCAGGCTCAGGTTTGACGATGTCCTCAACCAACGCCGCACGCATTTCGGTCGGCTTGCCTGTGTCTTTGATCTTCATGCGCAGGGTCAGGCGCCAGCCTTTGGTGTGCTCGTTGTAGCGCACGCTGTTTTCAACGATTTCGGCGTTGTCGCCAACACTCACCTGGCTGCGAACCGGGGCGTCCGCCGGCAGGTTCTTCAGGGCCGGGCCCTCGAAGTCCACCAGGTAGGCCACGCTGCCGTCAGGCTGACGGATCAGGTTGGATTGCTTCACGTCACCGGTGGAACGCAGGGTCTGCTTGACCCAGGCGCTGTCGGCCGGGTGCAGGGCCTTTTCGTCCATGGTCCAGTGCAGGCGGTAGCTGACGTCCAGCGGCTCGCCGACTTTCGGCAGTTCGGCCGGGCTCCAGAACGCAACGATGTTGTCGTTGGTTTCGTCGGCGGTCGGAATCTCTACCAGGTCGACGGAACCCTTGCCCCAGTCGCCTTCAGGCTCGATCCAGGCGCTTGGGCGCTTGTCGTAGTTGTCGTCCAGGTCTTCGTAGTGGCTGAAGTCGCGGCCACGTTGCAGCAAGCCGAAACCACGCGGGTTCTCGACGCTGAAGTTACTGACCGACAGGTGTTTAGGGTTGTTCAGTGGGCGCCAGATCCACTCGCCATTGCCGGCATGGATCGACAGACCGCTGGAGTCGTGCAGTTCACGACGGTAATTGAGCACTTTCGACGGCTGGTTCGCGCCGAACAGGTACATGCTGGTCAGCGGGGCAATGCCCAGCTTGGTGACCTTGTCGCGCAGGAACATCTGCGACTTGACGTCGACAATGGTGTCGGTGCCAGGGCGCAGGGTCAGGCGATAGGCGCCGGTCGCGCGTGGCGAATCCAGCAGGGCGAAGATCACCAGCTGTTTTTCGCCCGGTTTTGGACGCTCGATCCAGAACTCGGTGAAACGCGGGAACTCTTCACCGGACGGCAATGCAGTGTCGATCGCCATGCCACGGGCGGACAGGCCATAGGCCTGGCCTTTGCCGACGACGCGGAAGTAGCTGGCGCCGAGCATGGTCATGATTTCGTCTTGCTTGTCGTCTTTGTTGATCGGGTAAAGCACACGGAAACCGGCATAACCCAGTTGTTCGGTGGACTTTGGATCATATTTCACGTCACCGAAATCGAAACGCGTCGGGTCGTACTTGATTTCATGAACACTGTCGGCGGTCACTTCGTTGATTTTCACCGGCGTGTCGAAGTGCATGCCCTGGTGATAGAAGGACAGTTTGAACGGCGTGTTCTGATCGGCCCATTCGGCTTTTTCGTTACGGAAACGAATCTTCTGATAGTCGGCGAATTTCATTTCGCGAAATTCGTTAGGCAGATTGCTGCGCGGAGCTTCGTATTTCTGCCCGGCCAGCTCTTTTGCCTTGGCCGACACATCATCCAGACTGAATGCCCACAGTTGACCCGCGCCGAACAGGCAAAACAGGGCAGAGCCCGTTACCAGTGCGTTTCGTAACCGTTTGGCAGACAATTTTGGTGCATTACAGGGACTAACAATCACGAGCAACCCTCGCCGAAAACAGATCAAAAAACCAACGGCCAGCTATCTATATGCCAGGTTGGCGAGCATTGTTCCGACTCCCCTGGGTCAAAATGATTCCCCAATGGTCGACGGACAAGTCTCTACCTAAGTCAAAAATGGACCAAACAACGCTGATCCCCGTAGCGCGCGATTATCTAGTAGCCCGCGAAACAACGCATCAGGGACAACGAAGTATTTGTAGCGAAACCCTGCGTTTTTAGGCATTAAAGTCGTTTTTAATACATTCATGTCTGTAAGAGGAAGGTCACAGGGCCATCATTGACCAAATGCACCTGCATATCCGCGCCAAAACGCCCTGACGCCACCTTGCCATGCAATTGTTGCGCTTGTAACAACAAGTACTCAAAAAGCCCTGCTCCGAGTGCCGGAGGGGCCGCCGTGGAGAAGCTCGGCCGCAGCCCGCTTTTGGTGTCCGCCGCCAGGGTGAACTGCGACACCAGCAACAAACCACCACCGATATCCTTCAAGGACAGGTTCATCTTGCCCTCGTCGTCACTGAATACCCGGTAGTTAAGCAGCTTGTGCAACAGTTTGTCGGCGCTCTCGGGCGTATCTGAAGGTTCGACGGCTACCAGCACCAACAAACCCTGGTCAATTGCCCCTACGACTTCGCCCGCAACCTCGACGCGGGCGCCACGCACCCGCTGCAACAGGCCCTTCATGCTTCTTCAGGGGGCAGATCAAGCAGGCGTCGTGCCATCTCGCCGGTCGCGCGCACCAACGCATCGGTGATGCCCGGTTCGGACGCGGCATGGCCGGCTTCGCGGATCACTTGCAGCTCACTGTTGGGCCACGCCTGATGCAGCTCCCAGGCATTGTCCAGCGGGCAGATCATATCGTAGCGGCCATGAATGATTACGCCAGGCAGATGGGCGATCTTGTGCATGTCGCGAATCAGCTGGTTGGGCTCCAGGAAGGAGTCGTTGGTGAAGTAGTGGCACTCGATACGCGCAATGGACAGCGCGCGCTGCGGCTCGGAAAAACGCTCGACATGCTGCGGGCTCGGGCACAGGCCCAACATACGACCTTCCCAGCCGGACCAGGCTTTGGCCGCGTGCATCTGGGCGATCTGGTCGTTGCCGGTCAGGCGCTTGTGGTAAGCCGCAACCATGTTGTGGCGCTCATCCGCAGGGATCGGCGCAAGGTAATCCTGCCAGTAATCGGGGAACATGCGGCTCGCGCCGTCCTGGTAGAACCAGTGAATGTCTTGCGGGCGAGCCAGGAAGATGCCGCGCAGGATCAGGCCATGCACACGCTCAGGATGGGTTTGTGCGTAGGCCAGGGAAAGGGTCGACCCCCAGGAGCCGCCGAACAGCACCCATTTTTCGATGCCCAGGTGCTCGCGGATGCGCTCAAGGTCGGCGACCAAGTCCCAGGTGGTGTTGTTTTCCAGGCTTGCGCGAGGGGTGGAGCGCCCGCAACCGCGCTGGTCGAAGGTCACAATGCGGTAAAGGTTCGGATCAAAGTAGCAGCGGCTCTGCGCGTCGCAACCGGAGCCCGGGCCGCCATGAATGAAGACGACGGGCAAGCCCTCGGGGGAGCCACTTTCATCGACGTACAGCGTGTGGGTGTCATCGACTGCCAGATCGTGCCGGGCGTAGGGTTTGATCTGCGGGTACCAAGTCTGCATTGCGCGCTCCGTAGGGTGTCGGGTTCATCCCTGGGGGGACGTCTATTATTTTTTGCCGTCTGGCATCATAAACCCGAATTGTGCAATGAGCATGTCCTTGAGCGCTTAGACCTGTGTCAGCCCTTCGCTCCTCAGGTAATCCAGCAGACAGTCATACAGTTGATCCACCTCCGCCACTTGGCCGCGCGCGCGCAAACAGCCGTGGATCAGGCCCTTGCCCGGATACATCAGCGCGGACACGCCCGCCGCTTGCAGGCGTTCGGCGTAGAGCATGCCGTCATCACGCAGCGGGTCGAACTGGGCCACGGCGATCAATGCCTTGGGCAAACCGCTGAAATCCTCGGCCAGCAGTGGCAGGGCATAGGGCGATGGATGGCCGGCGCCCGGCAGGTAGAGCGCCCGGTAGCCGTCGGTGTCGGCCGTGCTGAGCAGCGGCGCATCCCAGCAGTCACGCCGCGAAGGCAAATCAGACGCGCCGCCCAGCCCTGGATAAATCAGCACTTGAGCCAGGGGCAGCGGCTGGCCGTCATCGCGCAGGCCCAGACACAGCGCCGCAGCCAGATTGCCGCCCGCGCTGTCACCGATCACCGCCAGCCGTTGCAGGTGGATGGCGTGCGGCCCCTCGCCCGCCTGGATCGCTTGCCACACCGCGCGGCAATCCTCGTAAGCCGCCGGGAACGGGTGTTCGGGTGCCAGGCGATAATCGATGGCGAGCACCAGCACCTGCAGCGTACTGGCCAACTCGAAACAAATGAAATCATGGGAATCCAGCCCGCCGACCACCCAACCGCCGCCGTGCATATAAAGGAGACAGGGCCAGCCCTCCGTCGGCGCCGGAGCCGTGGGTAAGTAACTGCGCACGCCTACGCCGCCCAGTGCGAAGTCCGAGACTTGCAGCCCTTCAGGCTTCGGTGGCGTGAAGGCCTGGCACATACGGTTGTAGTTGTGGCGTAAGCCTGCCAGCGACGCGTCGTCACGGGTGAAGGCGTCGGTTTTGGCGACGAAGGCGCGCATCGGCGAAGAAATAGGGTATTCGGACATACGTAAATGTCTCTGACAATGGCGATCAACCGGTGGGAGCGGGCTTGCTCGCGAAAGCGGTGTATCAGCCGCCTGATGAGTTGGTTGACCCACCGCATTCGCGAGCAAGCCGGCTCCCACCTTTGCGCTGTGATGTTTGATCTACCGTGGCCGGCTTAAGGTTTGAGGCTGGCCTGCACTGCTGCCATGCCATCGCTGCCATCAAACGCCGTAACCCCGGCCAACCAGCGCTGCAAATCCTCAGGGTGGTCACGCAGCCATTGCTTGGCCACATCCTGCGGCGACTGGCGCTCCATGATCGGTACCATCAACTGGCTTTCCTGGGCGGCGGTGAAGGTCAGGTTTGCCAGCAGGCGGTTGGCGTTAGGGCAACGTTCGCCAAAGTCCGGCGCGGTGACGGTGGAAACCGTAGCGCGACCTTCGTCCGGGCCGAACACATCTTCACTGCCGGTGAGGTAGGCCATTTTCATATTGATGTTCATCGGGTGTGGGGTCCAGCCGACAAACACCACGAACTCCTTGCGATTCACCGCCCGCTGCACCGCCGCCAGCATACCCGCCTCACCGGAGGCGACCAGTTTGAAGTCGCCGAGGCCGAAGTGGTTGGTGTCGATCATTCTCTGGATATCGGTATTGGCACCGCTGCCGGGCTCGATACCGTAGATCTTGCCGCCCAGTTTGTCCTTGAAGCGGGCGATGTCGGCGAACGTTTTCAATCCGGCATCGGCCACGTACTGCGGCACGGCCAGGGTGGCTTGGGCATCGGAGAGGCTGGGCGTGTCGAAGACCTTGACCTGCTTGGCGGCCAGGAATGGCGCGATATTGTTGTCCATCGCCGGTTTCCAGTAGCCGAGGAAGATCTCCAGGCGCTTGTCGCGGATGCCGGCAAAGATGATCTGCTGCACCGCACTGGTCTGCTTGCTGTCGTAGCCCAGGCCGTTGAGCAGCACGTCGGCCATGCCCGAGGTGGCGATCACGTCGGTCCAACTGACCACGCCCATGCGCACCGCTTTGCAGGAGGCCGGTTCAGCGGCCATGGCTTGTGCACTCAGGAGTGCGGCGCCGATGAGGGTCAACAGGTAACGGTTGAACGGTCTTTTCATCAAAGAGGTCTCACTCGGCAGCTTTATTGTGGGGAGTGGCGTCTGACGCGCCCTGCCCACAACCTTACCCAGCGGGACCTCTGCTAACACGACCTGTGGCGACCGGCAGTTGCACTGGGGCGACCGTGAGGCCGCCATCGCGGGCAAGTCGAGCGCTATTTCAGCAGCACCGAAAATTACCGGTAGTGCTTGTGCCCCCAGTTCAGGAACCCTTCCAGCAATTGCTTCAACACCACCCGTGTCGGCTCGGCCAGATCAGGCCGATAACGAAACGGCTCGAACTCTTCCATATAAGCGCTCTGGCACAGCTCCAATTGCACGGCGTGGATATCCTGCGCCGGGTCGCCGTAGTGGCGGGTGATGTGCCCGCCCTTGAAGCGCCCGTTGAGCACGTGGGTGTACTGCGGATGCGTGGCGCAGATGGCTTCCAACTGGCTGGCCAGCTGAGGATCACAAGCGGCGCCGTTGAAAGTGCCGAGGTTGAAGTCCGGCAGCTTGCCGTCGAACAGGTGCGGGATCACCGAGCGGATCGAGTGCGCATCAAACAGCAATGCATAGCCAAACTCAGCCTTGAGCCGCGCCAGTTCTTCTTGCAGGGCGCGGTGGTACGGGCCCCAGATCTTTTGCAGGTAGGTGGCGCGCTCCGCCGGGGAAGGCTCCAGGCCTTCGCGGAACAACGCCACGCCGTCGAACAACGTCGCCGGGTATAGCCCGGTGGTAGCACCGGCGTACAAGGGTTTGTCGTCCGACGGCCGGTTCAGGTCGATGACAAACCGCGAGTACTCGGCCGACAAGGTGCTGGCGCCCAGTTCCTCGGCAAAGTCATA
The DNA here is from genome assembly GCF_900215245.1 of Pseudomonas fluorescens. Classification (GTDB taxonomy): domain Bacteria; phylum Pseudomonadota; class Gammaproteobacteria; order Pseudomonadales; family Pseudomonadaceae; genus Aquipseudomonas; species Aquipseudomonas fluorescens. The sequence goes on along the minus strand of NZ_LT907842.1, from coordinate 2,636,476 downwards.
CAGCGTGGGGATGTGCCAATCGGTGTCCGGCAGGCTTTGCGCTTCGGGGATCAACCCGGCTTCCACCGCGGGCGTCAGGCGCAGGCCGGCGTGGGGCATGCTGATCAGCAGCGGCACACGGCCTTGTTTGAAGTTCAGAACCTTATCCACAGCAGTACTCCTCGTTCACAAAGGCAGCCTTAAACAGTGACATCGACGCCGTGGCGCACGACGCGTTTATCCAGCTCGCCGCCCAGCCAGTAGGCCAGGTCGGCGGGACGATCAATCTGCCAGGCGACAAAGTCGGCAACCTTGCCCGCCTCCAGCGAACCATGGGTCTGGCCCATGCCCAGCGCGGTGGCGGCGTGTTGCGTGGCGCCCGCCAGGGCTTCTTCCGGGGTCATCCGGAACAGGGTGCAGGCCATGTTCAGCATCAGGCGCACCGACAACGCCGGTGAGGTGCCGGGGTTGAGGTCACTGGCGATGGCGATCTTCACGCCGTGTTTGCGCAGGGCTGCCATCGGCGGCAACTGGGTTTCGCGCAGGAAGTAGAAGGCGCCCGGCAACAGCACCGCGACGGTGCCGGAAGCGGCCATGGCGATGGCATCTTCTTCGGTCATGAACTCCAGATGGTCCGCCGACAACGCCTGGTAACGCGCGGCCAGGCTGGAGCCGTGCAGCGACGACAGTTGTTCGGCGTGCAGCTTCACCGGCAGGCCCAGTTGCTGGGCGACTTTAAACACCCGCTCCACCTGTTCCGGGGAAAACGCCAGGTATTCGCAGAACGCATCCACCGCGTCCACCAGCCCCTCCGCTGCCAGGGCCGGCAGCATCTCAGTGCAGATGTGGTCGATGTAATCATCCGCGCGGTCCTTGTACTCCGGCGGCAACGCATGGGCCGCCAGGCAGGTGGCACGCACGCTGACCGGCAGCGCTTCGCCGAGGCGCCGAATCACCCGCAGCAATTTGCGCTCACTGGCCAGGTCCAGGCCGTAGCCGGATTTGATCTCCACCGTGGTCACGCCGTCGCGCAGCAGACTGCGCAGGCGCTTGTGCGCGCTGGCAAACAATTCATCTTCGCTGGCGGCACGCGTGGCGCGCACGGTGCTGGCAATACCGCCACCCTTGGCGGCGATTTCGGCGTAGCTCACGCCTTCCAGGCGCTGCTCGAATTCGCCGCTGCGATTGCCACCGAACACCGTGTGGGTGTGGCAGTCAATCAGCCCGGGGGTGACCCACGCGCCTTGCAGGTCATGCACCTGGGCGTAATCCGCCGCTGGCGCCTGGCTACGGGGGCCGATCCACTCGATCAGCGAACCCGCGGTGACCATGACGGCATCCTCGATGATCGAGTATTTGCCCTGGGCCATGGTTGCGACGTGGCAGTGTTGCCAAAGCGTTTTCATCAACGCCTCCCTAAGTTATCGATGAGACAAAGCCGAGTCGTAATGGACCTTGGCGCCCTGCCCGGCAGCGGGCTTGACCCACAGCAGGTAGGCGAGCACCAGCAGCACGATCCAGACGGCGCCGACCAGCAAAGCGGCCTGGGTGTCCGGGAAGTAACCCAGCACGCCAAACACGAACAGCATGAACACAATGGCGGCCGCTGGCGCGTAGGGCCAGAACGGTACCGGGAATTTCAGCTCGGCGACCTGCGCCTGGGTCATCGAACGGCGCATCGCGACCTGAGTGAACAAAATCATCAACCACACCCACACCGTGGCGAAGGTCGCGATCGAGGCAATCAACAGGAACACGTTTTCCGGGATCAGGTAGTTGAGCACCACGCCGCCAAGCAGCGCCGCGCCCATCACCACCACGGTCATCCAGGGCACGCCTTGCTTGGACAACTGAGCAAAGCCCTTGGGCGCCTGACCTTGCTGGGCCAGCCCGTACATCATGCGGCCGGCGCCGAAGATGTCGCTGTTGATGGCTGAGACCGCCGCCGAGATCACCACGATGTTAAGAAGGGTCGCCGCCGAGCCGATGCCAAGGTTGCTGAAGATCTGCACGAACGGGCTGCCCTGGCTGCCGATCTGTGGCCACGGGTAGAGGGCCATCAGCACAAACAGGGTCAGCACATAGAACAACAGGATGCGCAGCGGCACCGCGTTGATCGCCTTGGGGATAACGCGTTGCGGGTCCTTGGCTTCACCGGCGGTGATGCCGATGATTTCGATGCCGCCGAAGGCAAACATCACCACCGCGAACGAGGCGATCAAACCGCCGACCCCATTAGGCATGAAGCCGCCATGGGCCCACAGGTTGCTCAGGCCACTGGCCTGAGTCTCACCCGCCGAGTGGATGCCGAACAGCATGATGCCGAAGCCGCCGAGAATCATCGCCACGATGGCGCCAACCTTGAGCAACGACAGCCAGAACTCCATCTCGCCAAACACTTTGACGCTGCACAGGTTCAGGCCGCCGATCAAAAACACAATGCCGAGCACCCACACCCAACGCGCGACGTCAGGAAACCAGAAGCCCATGTAAATGCCGAAAGCGGTAACGTCGGCGAGGCAGACGATGATCATTTCAAACGCATACGTCCAGCCGAGGATAAACCCGGCCATGGGGCCCAGGTAGGTGCTGGCGTATTGGCCGAAAGAGCCGGACACCGGGTTGTGCACGGCCATTTCGCCAAGGGCGCGCATGACCATGAACACAGCGGCACCGCCAATCAGGTAGGCCAGCAGAACGGCAGGGCCCGCCATCTGGATGGCCGAGGCGGAGCCATAGAACAGCCCGGTGCCGATCGCGGAACCGAGTGCCATGAAGCGAATATGTCGGGCACTGAGCCCGCGTTTCAAACCCTTTTCTTGCTGGTGCATTTCTCTTCCCTAATTATTTTTATCCCGAGAAAATCCATCGCTATCGCACATTAAATGTGGGCGCTGTCGAGCTTTAGCGAGGCTGCGAAGGCGGTGTGTCAGGCAACAAAAATGTTGCCTGTGCCGACGCCTTCGCAGCCTCGCTGGGGCTCGACAGCTCCCACATTGGACAGCGGCGAGCTTAGAGGCTTGGCAGCAACGTGGCCGGCACCAGCTCATTCAGGCAGCGGCTGGCGAGCAGCTCAGTGGCGGCAATGATGTCCGGGGCAAAGAAGCGGTCCTTGTCGTAGAACCCCACTTTGGCGCGCAGGATGCCACGGGCTTTTTCCAGCTTCGGCGAAGTTTTCAAGCCTTCGCGCAGGTCCAGGCCCTGGCAGGCCGCCAACCATTCAACGGCAAGGATGCCACGCGTGTTCTCAGCCATTTCCCACAGACGCTTGCCGGCAGCCGGGGCCATGGACACGTGGTCTTCCTGGTTGGCGGACGTCGGCAGGCTATCAACGCTATGCGGATGGGACAGCGCCTTGTTCTCGCTGGCCAGGGCTGCCGCCGTGACCTGGGCGATCATGAAGCCGGAGTTCACCCCGCCATTGCCCACCAGGAACGGCGGCAGTTGCGACATGTGCTTGTCCATCATCAGCGAGATACGACGCTCGCTCAGGGAGCCGATTTCAGCGATGGCCAGTGCCATGTTATCCGCGGCCATGGCCACCGGTTCGGCGTGGAAGTTACCGCCGGAGATCACGTCGCCTTCGGCTGCGAACACCAGTGGGTTATCCGACACGGCGTTGGCTTCCACCACCAGCACTTCGGCGGCCTGGCGGAATTGAGTCAGGCAGGCGCCCATGACTTGCGGCTGGCAGCGCAGGGAGTAAGGGTCTTGCACCTTGTCGCAATTCTGGTGCGACTGCGAGACCTGGCTGCTTTCGCCCAGCAGATCGCGATAGGCCGCAGCCGAATCGATCTGCCCGCGTTGGCCACGCGCCGCGTGAATCCGTGCGTCGAACGGCGAGCGCGAGCCCAGCACGGCTTCCACGGTCAAGCCACCACACGCGAGTGCGCCGGCGAACAAATCTTCGCCTTCGAACAGGCCGCGCAGGGCGTACGCGGTGGACACCTGCGTGCCGTTGAGCAGCGCAAGGCCTTCCTTGGCGGCGAGGGTCAGCGGCGCCAGGCCGGCGACTTTCAGCGCTTCAGTGGCTTCCAGCCATTCGCCTTTATAGCGCGCCTTGCCTTCGCCGAGCAGCACCAACGACATGTGTGCCAGTGGCGCCAGGTCACCGGATGCACCGACCGAACCTTTGAGCGGGATGTGGGGGTACACCTCGGCATTGATCAAGGCAATCAGCGCGTCGATCACCTGGCGGCGAATCCCCGAGAAGCCACGGCTCAGGCTGTTCACCTTGAGCACCATGACCAGCCGCACCAGCGCATCGCTGATCGGCTCACCGACGCCGGCGGCGTGGGACAGCACCAGGGAACGCTGGAGGTTTTCCAGGTCTTCGCTGGCGATGCGGGTCGATGCCAGCAGGCCAAAACCGGTGTTGATGCCGTAGGCCGTGCGATTCTCGGCGAGAATCTGCTCCACGCAGGCAACGCTGGCTTCGATCTGCGCCGTGGCGCTGTCATCCAGGCTGAGGGTTACCGGCTGCTGGTAGATAGCCCGCAGTTGGGCAAGGCTCAGTTGGCCTGGAATCAGATTTAGCGCAGTCACATTCATACTCCTTGTGAATTGTTCTTTTGAATACTTCTGTTGAATAAGTGCTCAGTGCAAATTCGGTAATACGTGGTGCAGCAAAGTGCTGTCGTTGAGCAGCGCGGCGGCGCTCGCGATGTCCGGCGCCAGCCAGCGGTCCTGCTCATAGGCCGGGACTGTTTCGCGCAACAGGCGCCAGGCACAGTGAGTGCCTGCGCCGAAACGCTGGTCCTTGAGAAACTCGAAGGCCTGGGCCGCCAGCAGGTATTCGATGGCGAGAATCTGGGTGACGTTGGCCAACAGCTGATGCAGCTTGAGCGCGGCATTGGTGCCCATGCTCAGGTGGTCTTCCTGCAGGCCGGAGGTGACGAAGTTGTCGAGCACCGCCGGTTGGGCCAGTTGGCGGTTTTGCCCGCACAGGGATGCCGCGACGTACTGCACGATCATCATCCCGGAGTTGACCCCGGGGTTGCTGACCAGGAACGCCGGCAAGCCGCTAACATGCGGGTTGATCAGGCGGTCCAGGCGGCGCTCGGCCACCGCGCCGATTTCAGCCATGGCAATGGCGAGCATGTCGGCCGCCAGCGCTACGGACTGACCGTGCGGGTTGGCCTGGGACACTACGCGGTAGTCGTCCGGAGTGCCGAGCACCAGCGGGTTGTCCGTGGCGCTGTTGAGTTCGGTCTCGATCTGGCGGGTGGCGTGTTCTACCTGGTCGCGGGCTGCACCGTGAATCTGCGGGATCGAGCGAATGCTCAGGGCGTCCTGGGTGCGGATGCCCTTGCTGCTGGCGATTACTTCACTGCCGTCGAGCAAGGCGCGCAGGTTGATACCCACGTGTTGCATGCCGGGGTGCGGCTTGAGGGCGATGATGGCTTCGTCAAACGCATCGATCTGGCCGCGCTGGGCCTCGAAGCTCATGGCGCCGATTACGTCAGCCCATTGCAGCAAGTGATGCGCGTCGGCCAGGGCCAGGCAGCTCAGGCCGGTCATGCACGGCGTGCCGTTGACCAGGCACAGGCCGTCCTTGGCGCCGAGCACCACCGGCTGCAAACCTTCTGCGCTCAGGGCCTGTTGCGCCGCAACGATGCGGCCCTGGTAGCTCACATTGCCAACGCCGAGCAAGGCCACGCCGACGTGGGCCATGTGGGTCAGGTAACCCACCGAACCCTGGGACGGCACTTGCGGCGTGATGCCGTGGTTAAGCAGCGCCAGCAACGAATGCACCACCTGCGGATGCAGGCCGGATTTGCCGTGGCTGTAGTTGATGATGGCCGCGCAAATAATCGCGCGGGTCTGCTCGTCGCGGAGCACCGGGCCGACGCCACAGGCGTGGCTGAGCAGGGTGTTGCGCGACAGCTGGCTGAGTTGCTCGCCCTTGAGCGACACGTTGCACAACGCGCCCAGGCCGGTGTTCACGCCATAGGCGCGTTCACCGCGGGTGACGATGCGCTGCACGATGGCCTGGGCATTGTCGATGCGCGCCCAGGCGTGGCCCGACAGTTCGAGCACCGCGCCATGACGGGCCACGGCGACCACGTCCTGCCAGCGCATCGGGGCGTCGGCGATGATGATTTTTGCTGCCTGGGACATCTTCATACCTTCTTCAATTTTTGTGCAGCCTTACCGGCCTCTTCGCGGGCAAGCCCGCTCCCACAGGGGAACGCATTCCAAATGTGGGAGCGGGCTTGCTCGCGAAGAGGCCAGCCGGCTCACCTCAAAATCCGGGTCAGACCACCGCCGCCCGCCGCTGAACAAACCGGTCCACATACTCATCCGCCGGCGAATGCAAGATCTCGCGCGGCGTGCCGACCTGGATCAGCTTGCCGTCCTTGAGGATCGCAATGCGGTTGCCGATACGCACGGCCTCGTCGAGGTCGTGGGTGATGAACACGATGGTCTTGTGCAGGGTCTTTTGCAGCTCGAGCAACTGGTCCTGCATCTCGGCGCGGATCAGCGGGTCGAGCGCACTGAAGGCTTCGTCCATCAGAATGATGTCGGTGTCAGCCGCCAAGGCGCGAGCCAGGCCCACACGTTGGCGCATGCCGCCGGAAAGCTGGTGCGGGTATTTGTTTTCGTAGCCTTTGAGGCCCACGGTTTCGATCCAGTGCAGCGCGCGTTCGGCGCAGACCTGCTTGGTTTCGCCACGCACTTTCAAGCCATAGGCGACGTTGTCGAGCACGCTCTTGTGGGGCAGCAGGCCGAAGCTCTGGAACACCATGCTGATCTTGTGCCGACGGAATTGGCGCAAGGCTTCCATGTCCAGTTGCAGGATGTCTTCGCCGTCCACCAGGATCGCGCCGCTGGTGGGATCAATCAGGCGGTTGAAGTGGCGCACCAAGGTCGACTTGCCGGAGCCCGACAAGCCCATGATCACAAAGATCTCGCCGGTACCGATGCTCAGGGACAGGTCATTCACGCCGACCACGCAGCCGGTCTCGGCCAGCACCTGGTCCTTGGTCTTGCCCTGGCCAACCAGGGCCAGCGCGTCCTTGGAGCGGTTGCCGAAGATCTTGAAGACGTTCTTAACTTCAATTTTGCTGACAGTAGTCATTTGTTCGCCTCATGCCGTGGACGACCATAGGCCTGGGTAATGCGGTCAATGACCACTGCAAGAATCACGATCGCCAGCCCGGCTTCGAGGCCACGGCCAACGTTGAGGGTCTGGATGCCGACGAGGACGTCTTCACCCAGGCCACGGGCACCGATCATCGAGGCAATCACCACCATCGACAGCGCCATCATGGTGGTCTGGTTGATCCCGGCCATGATGCTCGGCAGCGCCAGCGGCAGTTGCACGCCGAACAGCTGCTGCCAGCGGTTGGCACCGAAGGCATTGATGGCTTCCATGACCTCGCCGTCGACTTGGCGAATGCCCAAATCCGTCAGGCGAATCAGCGGTGGCGCGGCGTAGATCACCGTGGCGAAAATCGCCGGCACCTTACCGAGGCCGAACAGCATCAGCACCGGAATCAGGTACACGAAGCTGGGCATGGTTTGCATGATGTCGAGCAACGGCATCAGCACCGAACGCAGGCGATTGCTGCGTGCCGACAGAATGCCCAGCGGAATGCCGATCAGCACCGAGATCACCGTGGCGACCATCATCAGTGCGAGCGTTTGCATCAGTTTGTCCCACAGGCCCACCGCGCCCACCAGGAACAGCAAGCCAACGATGACCGCCGTGGTCAGCACCTTGCGGGTGGCGTGCCAGGCGATCCCGCCGACGATGATTAGCATCAGCCACCAGGGCGCCGCGCGCAGCAACCCTTCCAGGTTGACGATGGCCCATAGGAGGGTGTCGGAGATGTGCCGGAACACATCGCCGTAGTTGGTGACCAGCGAGTCCACCCAACCGTTGACCCAGTCGGCGATGGAAAACGTAAAACTCTCAGGAAACATAGCGTGCTCTCGATCCAGTGGGTTGTGGCCGGGCGTCCGGTTGCCGGTGAAGGCAACCGGAAACGCTCAACCTACAAGGCCGCGTCGATTTTCTTGGCTGCGTCGTCGCTCACCCATGCGTGCCAGACTTCAGGATGTTCCTTGAGGAAAATTTTCGCCAGTTTTGGCGACTCAATTCGCTCTTTGGCCATGCGGCCCAGGTTCTGGTTCAGCAGATCGATAGGCAGGTTGACCTTCTCCAGCACGGCCACCAGCTCCGGCGCCTGCTCGTGGAAGGTTTTGGACAAGCCAACCTTGATGCTCACGGTTTTATCCACACCGGGTTTTTCTTCCAGCTTGACCAGATCAACCTGGCCCATCAGCGGGGTGGGCGACCAGTAGTAAAACAGGATCGGCTCGCCACGCTTGTAGCTCGACAGCACCGCCGCATCCAGCGCCGGGCCGGTGCCCGGGCGGAAGTTGGTGTAGGTGCTTTCCAGGCCGTAGCTTTTGAGCATTTCGCTGTTGTCCAGCTCACAGGTCCAGCCGGCCGGGCAGTTGTAGAAACGGCCTTTGGACGGCTCTTCCTGGTCCTTGAACACCGAGGCGTATTTGGCCAGGTCGGCGATGTTTTTCAGGCCCGGCGCCTTGGGTTCCAGCTTGCGCTTGGCGTCGCCTTCGATCACGTAACGCGGCACGTACCAGCCTTCGACAGCACCGACAACCGGGGCACCGACGCCGACGACTTTGCCGGCCTTCTCGGCCTTGTTCCAGACTTCACTGCGGCCGACCCACTCTTCGGCAAACACCTGGATGTCGTTGCTGCTCAGGGCGTTTTCCATGGTGATGGAGTTGCCCGGCAGGCTGTCGGTTTTGCAGTCGTAGCCTTTCTCCAGGACGGTTTGCAGGATGTCGGTGAGCAACATGCCGCTTTCCCAGTTCAGGCCGGCGAATTTCACCGGTTTGCCGGATTCGCACCAACCGGCCGCTTGCGCGCCGACACTCGCCAGCAGGCCTGCAGAAAACAGTGTGGCCAGCAGGGTCTTATTCATGTTCATTGTTGTGACGCTCCCAATCTTGAAATGGATTACGGCAGTCAGTAGGCATCCTGCCCTGTCCACGTCCCATCAGGCCTGTGCAGCCAGCCCGTTTGTCGTTGGTGTAGCGCCCTGCTCTTGCGGCAGGATCAGTCGTTCAGGAATTGCGCTGTGCCATTTTTTCGCACACACGTAATAGAGGGCTGCGGGAAGCACCAGACCGATGATCCAGGAAATATCCACATCACCCAGCGCGGCCACCAGCGGGCCGGTGTAGAACTTGGTCGAGATGAAGGGCAATTGCACCAACACGCCGAAGACATACACGCTGATACCGAGCAGGTTCCAGCGGCCGTAGCGACCGTTCGGGTCGGCCAGCGCCGGCACGTCATAGCGCTCGCGGGTGATGCAGTAGTAATCCACCAGGTTGATCGCACTCCAGGGCGTAAAGAACGCCAGCAGGAACAGGATGAAAGACTTGAACGCCCCGAGGAACGAGTGCTGGCCGAGCAACGCGATCAGGGTCGCAGTGCCGACAATGACCAGCACGAAAACCAGGCGCTGCAGACGCGTGACCTCCAGGCGACCCCGAAAGCCGCTGATGATGGTCGCGATGCACATGAAACTGCCGTAGGAGTTCAGCGTAGAGATGGTGACCTTGCCGAAAGCGATGCTGAAGTACAGCAGCGCAGCGGTGGCCCCCGTGCCGCTCAAACCCACGATGTAAGCCACTTCGTGGCCTGCGAATTGCCCGTTGGACATGGCCGCGGCAAACACGCCGAGGATCATCGCTACCTGTGCACCAATGACCGAACCCGCGCCAGCGGCGAGAAAGGTTTTCAGCGAAGACGTCTTGCTCGGCAAGTACCGTGAATAGTCCGCCACGTAAGGGCCGAAAGCGATCTGCCAGGAGGCCGCGAGCGACACCGCCAGCAAAAAACTGCTCCAACTGAAGTGGCGGATTTGCAGAAGAGCACCCACGTCGGTCTGGCTGATCAGGCGGCTGAACAGGTAGACGAACGCAACCACACCGATGACGCTGGCGACGCGGCCGATCCAATGGATCACCCGGTAACCGAGCACTGTGACCAGCACGATGACACTGGCGAAAATAAGGATACCGACGCTGTCACTGACGCCAAACAACTGGCCCAGCGCTTGGCCGGACAGTACGGTGCCGGTCGCGGTAAAGCCCAGGTACATCAAACAGACCAGTACGATCGGGATGGCCGCGCCATAAACACCGAACTGCACCCGGCTGGAGATCATCTGCGGCAGGCCCAGCTTCGGTCCTTGCGCTGCATGCAACGCCATGACACCGCCACCGATCAATTGGCCGATCAACAGACCGATCAACGACCAGAACACATCACCGCCCAGCACCACGGCCAGAGCCCCGGTGACGATCGCGGTGATTTGCAGGTTGGCACCCATCCATAGGGTGAACTGACTGAACAGACGACCGTGTCTTTCCGCTTCCGGGATGTAGTCGATCGAACGCCTTTCGATCAACGGGGTGGTGCTTGCACGTGCGTCATTTGCAGCCATGTGTGTTCAACCTCTGATGGATTGTTTTTGTTTGCAACACAGATCAAATGTGGGAGCGGGCTTGCTCGCGAAAGCGGAGGGTCAGCTAACGATTACGGTGACTGGCACACCGCATTCGCGAGCAAGCCCGCTCCCACATTGAATTACTTGATCATCGGGAGATTGAGGCCCTGCTCCTTGGCGCAGTCGATTGCGATCTGGTAACCGGCGTCTGCGTGGCGCATCACCCCGGTAGCCGGGTCGTTGTGCAGTACGCGGGCAATCCGCTCAGCCGCTTCATCGGTGCCGTCGCAGACGATCACCATGCCGGAGTGCTGCGAGAAGCCCATGCCCACGCCGCCGCCGTGGTGCAGCGAAACCCAGGTCGCGCCGCTGGCGGTGTTGAGCAAGGCGTTGAGCAGTGGCCAGTCGGACACAGCGTCGGAACCGTCCTGCATGGCTTCGGTTTCGCGGTTCGGGCTGGCGACCGAGCCGGAGTCGAGGTGGTCACGGCCGATCACTACGGGTGCCGACAGCTCGCCGCTGCGCACCATTTCGTTGAACGCCAGGCCCAGCTTGGCACGCTGGCCCAGGCCCACCCAGCAGATACGTGCCGGCAGGCCCTGGAAGCTGATGCGCTCGCGCGCCATGTCCAGCCAGTTGTGCAGGTGCGCGTCGTCGGGGATCAGCTCTTTGACTTTGGCGTCGGTCTTGTAGATGTCCTGCGGGTCGCCAGACAGCGCCGCCCAACGGAACGGGCCGATGCCACGGCAGAACAGTGGGCGGATGTAGGCCGGTACGAAGCCTGGGAAGTCGAATGCGTTTTCCACGCCTTCTTCTTGTGCCATCTGGCGGATGTTGTTGCCGTAGTCGAAGGTCGGGATGCCTTGCTTCTGGAATTCCAGCATGGCTTTGACGTGCACGGCCATCGACTGCTTGGCGGCCTTGATCACGGCAGCCGGTTCGGTTTTCGCGCGGGCGCGGTATTCGTCCCAGGTCCAGCCGGCCGGCAGGTAGCCGTTGAGTGGGTCGTGGGCGCTGGTCTGGTCGGTGACCATGTCCGGGCGCACGCCACGCTTGACCAGCTCCGGCAGGATTTCCGCCGCGTTACCCAACAGGGCGATGGAGATGGCCTTGCCTTCCTGGGTGTATTTGGCGATGCGGGCCAGGGCGTCGTCGAGGTCGGTGGCTTGCTCGTCGACATAACGGCTGCTCAGGCGGAAGTCGATGCTGACCTGCTGGCACTCAATGTTCAGCGAGCACGCCCCGGCCAGGGTGGCAGCCAGTGGCTGAGCGCCGCCCATGCCGCCGAGGCCGGCGGTGAGTACCCAGCGGCCGGTCAGGTCACTGTTGTAATGCTGGCGACCGGCTTCGACGAAGGTTTCGTAGGTGCCCTGAACGATGCCCTGGCTGCCGATGTAGATCCAGCTGCCAGCGGTCATCTGGCCGTACATGGCCAGGCCCTTGGCATCCAGCTCGTTAAAATGTTCCCAACTGGCCCAGTGCGGCACCAGGTTGGAATTGGCGATGAGCACGCGCGGGGCGTTGCTGTGGGTCTTGAACACGCCGACCGGCTTGCCGGATTGCACCAGCAGGGTCTCGTCGTCGTTCAGGTTAGTGAGGCTCTCGACGATCTGGTCGTAGCACTCCCAGTTGCGCGCCGCACGGCCGATACCGCCGTATACCACCAATTCTTTCGGGTTCTCGGCCACTTGCGGGTCGAGGTTGTTCATCAGCATGCGCAGCGGCGCTTCAGTCAGCCAGCTTTTGGCGGTGAGCTTGTTACCGCGGGCGGCGCGGATTTCGACGTCACGGTATTTTGTAGGCTTGGTCACAGCTAGGACTCCTCGGCGATCGATGCGCGAACATGGATGGTGCGCAGGAGAGTCTTACGCACACATCTTTACTTGTACATACAAGCATATGCAATCAAGCGGCCAACTTTCTTAGCGAAGGCGTGAGATTTTTTGGGAAGGTGCGTGAAAGCCTTGGAAATTAAGGCCTGGAGGCTTGGTGAAATTTCTTGCGGAGGAGTTTTGCAGCGAGGGCGATTGTTCATAACAGCGTGGCTTTGCGCCACGCTGGGGCATTCGGTAACAAATTGGTGCGCAGGCCGGAAACAGATCCCTTGAACAACACAGAAACAAATGTGGGAGCGGGCTTGCTCGCGAATGCGGTGGGTCAGCCAGCCTATCTGGCACTGATACACCGCGTTCGCGAGCTAGCCCGCTCCCACATGTTTAACCGCGCTGGGTTAGTTCGATAATGCAGCAGCGCCCGGCGACAGAGACATCCAGCAAGCCAGTGTTACCGTCGATTTGCAGGCAGTCGTGATGCCCCAGCTTTTGGTCCAGCACCTTCACTTCATCCGCGACGCTGAACACCAGCACGGTCTGCGCGGTAGTGAAAAAACGCTGCACACCATCCATCCACTGCAAGCGTGCGTGGTAATGCTGCGGCGAATAAATCAGGTTGAAATCGCGGATCGGCCCGGTGATCAGGCGACAGGAAACGTCGCTTTCACCGCTGAACGCGAAGGGCTGCAGCGGTAACAACCCGCGCTGCTCCTCGCCATCGACGGTCAGGACCATGCCCGCGCCCTTGATCACGGTAATGACGCGCTGGTAGCCGGCGAAGGTGGAAAACCCACCCGACTCACCAATGTCGGCAATCGACAGGCGCCAGCCAAAGCCATCCAGGCCAGTACCGGCGTCGCGGGTAATTTCTTCGGTGCTACCGCCGCCGTTTTTCCATGGCATGCGGATGTAATCGGTGGCGCGCCAGACTTTCACTGCACTCATTTACTGAAACGTCCTTCCAGGCTATGACGGGAACCGGGGTGGATCAAACGCGCAGCGGTCACCGGCTGGCGCCCGGACCAGGTGCGTCGGCGGATCAACAGGCACGGCTCGCTCGGCTCGATCTGCAGCAACTTGCACTCTTCGGCATCAGCAAGGATCGCTTCGACCACATGCTCGCCTTCGGTCAGCGGCGCAACCTGGTTCAAGTAGGCGTAAGGCGTTTGCTGGGTGAAATCCTGCTGCAAGTAGTCCGGCGCCACCAGGGCGTTGACGAAACGGTCTTCGATTTGCACAGGAATGTCGTTCTCGAAGTGCACGATCAACGAGTGGAACACCCGCCCGCCTTCGCGCATTTCCAGGGCGACGGCGCGCTCGGAGCCTGCGGCCTCTTCGCACAGGTGAATGACCTGGCAGGTATGCCGATGACCGCGGGAGGCGATCTCATCGGCAATGTTGTGCACTTCAAACAGCGCCGATTGGCTCTTGGGTTCGGCGACGAAAGTGCCAACGCCTTGCATGCGCACCAGCAACCCTTCGGCGGTGAGCTCACGCAGGGCGCGGTTGATGGTCATGCGGCTGAAACCCAGCTGGCTGACCAACTCGCTCTCCGACGGCACGCGGTAATGGGGCGGCCAGTTGCCGTTGAGGATTTGCTGGCTGATCATCTGTTTGACGCGGGCGTACAAGGGCGCCGGACTTTCGTCCATGTGGGCAGCCAGCGAAGACTTGGCAGGCGGAGTCGGCACAGGGAATCCTTGCAGGGGGAAAAGATGCATAGATTGCCGGAGTTTACCGAGCAGGCAAACGTCTGTATATGTATATACAAATAAACACACGACCGGGGTGCCTTGATCATGTCCGCTTTCTTTGCCGAACGCGCGCTGCTGCCTAATGGATGGGCCAACGATGTACGCTTTGAAGTCAGTGCCGATGGCCTGCTGACCCACGTTGAGCCCAACGCCAGTGCAGAGCGCGCCGAACGGCTTAGAGGCCCGGTATTGGCGGGTATGCCCAACCTGCATTCCCACGCATTCCAACGCGCCATGGCAGGTTTGGCCGAAGTGGCCGGCAACCCGAATGACAGCTTCTGGACCTGGCGCGACTTGATGTACCGCATGGTCGGCAAGATCAACCCGGAGCAACTCCAGGTCATCGCCCGCCAGCTGTACATCGAGATGCTCAAGGCCGGTTACACCTCGGTGGCGGAATTTCACTACGTGCATCACGACGTCAGCGGCCAGCCCTATGCCGACCGTGCTGAGCTGTCGCGGCAGATCAGCCAGGCGGCCGCCAGCAGTGGGATTGGCTTGACCTTGCTGCCCGTGCTCTACACCCACTCCGGGTTTGGTGGCCAGGCGCCGAATGAAGGTCAGCGGCGCTTTATCAACAGCACCGAAAACTATCTGGACCTGCAAGCACACCTCAAGCCGATGCTTGCCGCCCAACCGGCGCAGCAGTTGGGCCTGTGCTTCCACTCGTTGCGCGCCGTCACGCCGCAGCAAATCAATGACGTGCTGGCCGCCAGTGACAAGGCTTGCCCGGTGCACATCCACATCGCCGAGCAGCAAAAAGAAGTCGATGACTGCCTGGCCTGGAGTGGCAAGCGCCCGCTGCAATGGCTGTATGACAATGTTCAAGTCGATGAGCGCTGGTGCCTGGTGCATGCCACCCACGCGGATCCTGACGAAGTCACGCGCATGGCCAAGAGCCGTGCGATCGCCGGTCTGTGCCTGACCACCGAAGCCAACCTGGGCGACGGGATTTTCCCGGCCGTGGATTTCCTCGCTCAAGGCGGACGCCTGGGCATTGGTTCCGACAGCCATGTGTCACTTAGCGTGGTGGAAGAATTGCGCTGGCTGGAATACGGCCAGCGCCTGCGTGACCAGCGACGTAACCGCGTGTACCGCAGCGATCAGCCAATGGTCGGCCGCACACTGTTTGATGCTGCCGTGGACGGTGGCGCCCAGGCGCTGGGCCAGCCGATTGGTCGCTTGGAAGTGGGCAAACGCGCGGACTGGCTGGTGCTCGACGGCAACGACCCGTACCTGGCGACGGCGACGGAGGACGGGATTTTGAATCGTTGGCTGTTCGCCGGAGGTGATCGGCAAGTGCGCGATGTGCTGGTGAACGGGCAGTGGGTCGTACGGGACGGGCATCATGCCGGTGAAGAGGAAAGCAGCCGCGCCTTCACGCAGGTGCTGAGGGATATGCTGGGCTAACAAGCCATCCCAAACAAAGGTGGGAGCGGGCTTGCTCGCGAATGCGGTGTATCAGTCATTACATCTGTCGACTGACACTGCGTATTCGCGAGCAAGCCCGCTCCCACATGTTGATCGGCGAAGGCTCAGGTTTACTGCGAAGTCTTCGCCATCTGCTTGTCCGACGTACGCCAGATCAACCGCGTGGTGTCGTACCCTTGCTGCCGCGCCCTGCTGAGCAGGTCTTCGCGGGTGTCGGCGCTGACCGTCGGCGTGCGTGACAAGATCCACATGTAGCGCCGGCTTGGGCTGCCAACGATGGCGGTCTTGTAGTCATCACTGACGTACAGCACCCAGTAATCGCCCTTGGCGACGCCCGGCAACAGCGCCGTGAACCAGTTATTGAATTCCACCCAAAGCTTGTCGGTCTTGCCGGGCACTTGCGGCGTGGCCGTGCCCTTGGCTTCTTCCCACTTCCACTCAGGCGTCAGGCAGCGGTTGAACACCGACATGTCGCCATCCGGCAGCAGGCTGTAGCGCGCTTCGGACTGCGCACAGTTGCGCTGGAAGTACATCGGCAATCGGGCCAACTCGTACCAGGTGCCCTGGTAACGCTTGAGGTTGACGTTGCTCGCTGTCTTGGGTTGCAGATCATCGCCAGAATGGCTGGCGCAGCCCGCCAAAAACAGGCTGGCGCAAAGGAACAAAACAAAACGCATCATTCTTCTTCTCCCGCAGGCTCGCGCCCCGGTTTACTTCAGGCCTTGCCCGGAAAACATCAGAACTTTGTCACCGGCGTACTGCACGCTGATAAAGCTGTTTTTATCGCCCCACGTGCAACTGGACATACCCAGTGCGCCGGAACAATCGGTCGGCTTGCCCAGCAACGACTCAACCTCGGCCTTGGCCATGCCAGCCGACAGCTTCGCGTAATTTTCTTGATTGACCTTGCTGCACGCGGCTAAGAGCACGCAAAAAGCCAACAAAGCGAGACGGCGTAAAGACATGGAAAAGCTCCTGAAGAGACGAAGCAGCTGGGGTATCTGCCAGAAGCTTAGAAGGGAAAAGGGGTGTCTGGTTCCCGACGAGCGAAAACAAAAAAGCCCCGAAAACGCTGAAACGTTTCGGGGCTTTTTATTACCGCAAGGTTTTACTTCTTGTGGTAACCGGTCACACGCTCAACCTCTTCCTTCGAACCCAGGAACACCGCTACACGCTGGTGCAGGCCTTCAGGCTGGATGTCGAGGATGCGTTGGTGGCCGTCAGTGGACGCACCGCCCGCTTGCTCGACCAGGAACGACATCGGGTTGGCTTCGTACATCAAGCGCAGTTTGCCAGGCTTGGAGGGCTCACGGCTGTCACGTGGGTACATGAACAGGCCACCACGGGTCAGGATACGGTGCACGTCGGCCACCATCGCGGCGACCCAGCGCATGTTGAAGTTCTTCTTCAACGGGCCTTCTTCACCGGCCATCAACTCGCCGACATAGCGCGTAACCGGCTCTTCCCAGTGACGCTGGTTGGACATGTTGATCGCAAATTCCTGGGTGGAGGCAGGAATAGTGATGTCTTCGTGGGTCAGCACGAAGCTGCCCATTTCACGGTCCAGGGTAAAGCCTTTGACGCCGTCGCCCAGGGTCAGCACCAGCATGGTCTGTGGGCCGTAGATCGCATAGCCGGCAGCAACCTGCTCGGTGCCTGGCTGCAGGAAGGCCTTTTCGTTCAGGGCTTCGTTCTGGCTCAGGTATTCGTTCGGGCAACGCAGTACCGAGAAGATGGTGCCGACCGGCGCGTTGATGTCGATGTTGGACGAACCGTCCAGTGGGTCGAATACCAACAGGTACGCGCCTTTCGGGTACTTGCCCGGGATCTGGTAGGCATTGTCCATTTCTTCGGACGCCATGCCGGCCAGGTGACCGCCCCATTCGTTGGCTTCGAGCAGGATCTCGTTGGAGATGACGTCGAGCTTCTTCTGCACTTCGCCTTGGACGTTTTCAGTGCCCATGCTGCCCAGGACACCACCCAGTGCGCCTTTGGACACGGCGTGGCTGATTTCCTTGCAAGCACGCGCCACCACTTCGATAAGGAAGCGCAGATCGGCAGGCGTGTTGTTGCTGCGGGTCTGCTCGATCAAATAGCGACTCAGGGTAACGCGGGACATGTAAGGCTCCGGAGAATGGGGGGCTTATAAACCCGCGCAGTTTAACGCGAGTCGAGGCGTATTTCCTCTAATCAGAGGATTTAACTCCAATAGAGTTCACGGTTTGCCGGCTGGCGCGCGCAACAAACTGTAGGCCATCGCCCCCAGTGCCGCCACACCCAGCAGGAGCACGGCCCACAGGCCAAGTTTCTTCCAGTCGCCGCCCACTTCGGGCAACGGGGCCACGACGCTGGGTTTGACCACCACCGCTCCCGTGACCGTGGCCTGACCCAACGTCTTGAGGCGCTCGGCGCTGTAGTCAGGGATCAGGGTCGACAACGGCAGGTTCGCCGCCTTGACCGAGCCATTGCCTAACGCCAGGGTAAACGGTGGTTCGCCCCGCGCCAGAAACACCAATTGGGTGGCGCGCACGGCAAAACGCAGAGCCGGGGCTTCGATGCCCAGGCCACCGCCGCGCTCATCCACCTGCAATTTGAGCTCGGCCACGGCCTGACCAGGCAGCTGCAATTCGTCCTGCACCACGTCCTGGCCGTTCTGGGTCAGGCGGTACAACAAACCATTGCTCAGCGGCTGCCAGGCTTGATGGGCGTCGCGGCGCCCCGCCAAGGTGACCGGCGCCAACGTATTGGGCTGTTTCAACTCAACACGCACGCGCTCCACAGGCAGCCCCGTCGGCAGTTGCCAGGTGTATTCCCCGGCTTTGAGCCGCGCCCCCGACAGCGGTTGCGACCACACCAACGGCAGCGGCAAACGGCTGCTGGAGGCGCTGACCAGCTTGGCCGAGGTCAGTTGCGGCGCAGGTTGGCCCTGCCACACCAAACGCAGGTAACGCGCCGACTGCCCCGGCAGGCTGACGTCATGCTGCTCGACGCGCTCATCGGCAAACGACAGGCGCGCCACCTGCCCATCGCCCCACGACTGCCAGTGCTGCAAGTCATCGCTGGCTTCAATGCTGAAACGCTGGAAGCCATCCTGCTCGCGGTGCCAGTCCAGGCTCAGTTGCTGCAGCGGCGCCTTGATCGCGCTGGCATCCAGCACCCAGCCACGCAGCACTTGCTGACCTGCCTTGGACGGGAGCACTTCGAGCAGCGTGCCTTCGGCAGTGGACTTCATCAGCACGTTCGGCACGCTTTCGCGGGTGTCGGCGGCGTACAGTGGAAACCACTTCACGTCAGCCACATCGCGGCGTTCAGTACGCTGCGCTGATTGACGCGACAGGGCATAGGCTTGCGGCTCACCGGCGGCATTGAACACCCGCACATCACTAAGGTCAGCCTGACGCGCGCTCAATTGCACCGCCAATGGCAGCTCCAGGCGATACCAGGGGCCGTTGCCGTTGACGGCCAGCGGCACGTGTGTGGTGAAGTCGGCGGGCGCTTCCTGGGCCCACACCGACAACGTCGTACACACGCCCACCGCGATTACGCTCAACTTACCGATCAAGAGGATGCTCCTTCAGTTTCCAACACCGGTTCGGCGCGCTTGGGCGGCAGCGGCGCAAAGTAGCCCACCACCAGCAACAGCCCGCCCACGCCGATAAACGACACGATCCGCGCCAGCCCGCCACGGTTGCTCAGTTCGACAAAGAACAGCTTGGCGACCACTAGCGCAATCAGCGCCGCGCCGATCAGCCACACTTCGCGACGATGGCGCAGGTGGCCGCCGATCATCAGGCCGAGGGCGACCAAGGTCCACACAATCGACAGGCCGGCCTGCACCAACATCGACTCCAGCAGTGCATCCAGCTGGAAGGGCACGCCAGCCCAATGGTGGGCAGTACGCATCACCAATGCCGTAAAGAAGGCAAACAGCGAAATACCCGCCACACCTTGGGCGATCAGCTCAGTACGCGGCCCGCGTTGCGGCGCCACGCTGCGCGACCATAAATACACACCCAGCAGCGCAAACAGCAGGCCCAGGTCCAGCGGGTTGAGCAGCGGTACATACGGCAGCGGTTTGGCCGTACCGTCACTGAAGATAGTTGCCAGCCAGAACCAGCCGAGCATCAATACCGCCAGCGGCAGTGCTGCCAGCACGCGGTATTCACGCGGGTAGGCCGAGACTGGCCATGGCCAGCTGCGCGACGCAGCCGCCAGCACCAGATAAAGGCTCGGCAGAATCGCCCAACCCAACCAGCGCCAGGCGTTGTACTCGCTCGACAGCAACAGCAGGCCGTAACGCAGCTCCAGCGCCAACACGCCGATCAACATCCAGCAGCCGAGCACGTGAGCGATGCTCAACACGTTGCCCGGCACCCGCGCAGCCAAACGGCGCAGTGCGATGAAATGCACAACGAACACCGCCAACCAAGCCAGCCAGCCGTACTGCGCCGCCGGGTGGTAGTAGTCATGGGCAGACACCAGCAACACCACGCCCGCCGCCGGCATCAGCAAGGCGCACAGAATGCCCAGCGATGCCCAGCGCAAACGTTCGGCCAGCACTGCCCAGATCGCCACGCTCACCGCCGCGATGCTGAGCAAAAATGGCCCCTGCAGCTCCTGCGGGATAAACCGCAACACTTCACCGATCAGCGCCAGCGTCCACCAGGCCGCGCCCCACACCAGCAGCAGGTCGGACAGGCGTTGCAGCTTCAACACAGCAAACACCGGCGCATGCGGTTCACGCTGCAAGCGCCAGGCGCCCACCATCGCGGCCAGGCCCAGCACCATCGGCGTCCAGAACCCGCTGTGCGCCAAGGGGCGCAAGCCATCGCCGGTCAGCGGCCCAAGCAACTGCGGCGCCGCCAACAGGAACGAGCCGCCGCCGACCAATTGCAGCAGCAGCCCAAACACGAAGCTGACGCGCTGTTGCAGGTACAGGCTCAGCCAGATGATCAACAAGCCACTCGCCGCCCACACGCCGCTGGCACTTTCCCAAGGCAGTACGAACAGCACAGCAAGATTGATCAGCACCAAACCTGCGAGCAACACCACGGACAGGCCGCGCAGTAACCGCACGTCGCTGCGCACCATGTCATCGCGCGCCGCCAGCAGCATGCCGCCGACCAAGGCCAGGCCGATCAGCGAGGCCGTCAACAAGCCGGACCAACCCGCACTGAAGACCGCCGCCCCGTCGCCGCCTTGCAAGCGCAGCAGGAACAACGCCCCGCCAAGCAATTGCACGGCGAAGGCGCTGAACAGGAAGGTACGCGAGCCGATGCGCAGGCCGATAAACAGAGTGACCAGACCGGCGATTGCCCAACTGATGGCCGTGCCTTGGGTCAGTAACAGCAACGGCGCGAGCAGGTACAAAAAGCTCAGGCCCAGGCTCGCCAATACCGGCAAGCCTTTGCGCTCCCAATCGGCTGCCTGTTCAGTCGGCGCCTTGCGCAACTGAGCGAAGCTGAACAGCAATGCCGCGCCCAGTAGCAGCGCACCCAACGGCGCAGCGTCGAGCAAGGTCTGTGCGCCCACGCGCAGCTCGCTGAGGAACGCCAGCGCCGACCCCAGTTGCAACAACAGGCCAAAGGCCCGCGCCAAAGGCCGCTGCTGACGCAAGCCTAGCCAGAAGATCCCGGCGCCCTCCACCGCCCACGCGGCAGCCGTCCAGCGTGCATCGAGGCCCAGTGGAATCACCAGGCTGGCAAAGATCACACCCAGCGCCAGGCAGGTTTCCGCCAGCAACAAGGCGCGCCCACCCCTCAACAACCGGGCCAGGCCCATGTAGATAAGCCCCAAGCCCAACGCACTGAACGCCGCTGCAAACTCCAGGTGCTGCACCAGCGCGAACTGCAAGCCGAAGCCCACCAGCGGCGGACCGAACAGCATGCTGCCGTCGACATAATCGCCCTTGCCCGCCGACCAGCGCAGCAGTGCGTCACGGCCTTCAGGGGCGTCGCCCAGCGCCAGCAGTTTGCGCCGCGCAAACAGCAGCCCGATGGCCAGGTACATCAGGAAAAACAGGATCAGGAACGGCTCGGTGCTCCACAGCAGGTCCGGCGTGTAAGCGCGCATGCCCCAGGCGAAACCAATGCCGAAGGTACCGACAAACCCGATCAGGTTGAGCAAACGCCAGGCCTTGAACCAGGCGATGGCGAGGATGCCGGCGTTGAGCAGCGCGAAGTAGCTGAACAGCGCCACATGGTTACCGGCGCCGGTAGAGGTCAGGATCGGCGCGGCAAAACCACCCAACGCCGCCGCGCAGGCCAGGCCGAGGGCATCCTGGGTGATCGCCAGGATCGCCGAGAACACCGTGACCGCCACCAGCAGGCCGAGTGCCGCGCCGGGATCGATCAACGGGTGCAGGCGCATCGCCGCGAACACGGTCAGGTACAACACGGCAATGCCGGTGCCTTGCAGCATCAAGCCGTAATTGCTGTTACGCAGCCGCAACCACCAGCCCAGCCCGAGCAGGCCGATGGCGGCGGCGGCAACGCCGGCGTAGCGCAGCTCGATCGGCACCACTACGCCTTCGGTGGCGTAGCGCAGCAGGAAGGCCAGGCCGAGGAAGAGCAGCACCACGCCGACGCGCAGCACGGTGTTACCGCCAAACAGCCAATTGCGCGCGCCACTGATGGCCCGTTCGATCAGGTTGGGGCCTCGGGGAATGGCCGGCGCTTCAGGTTGCGGCGTTGGCGCTGCGGCCCAGACGTCATCCGGCAGTGGCTGGCTTGCCTCGGCCACCACGGCAACAGGCGCCAGCTCGGCGGGCAACTCCCAAACAAGTTCGGGCTTTGCAACGACAGGTGCAGGTTCAGGGAGGGGGGCTTCGACGATCACGCTGTTGGTCGGCGCGGGCACTTCCAGTTGCCGCAGGCGCTCACCGAGGGCTATCAATGCCTTCTGCGTGGTCTCTAACTGACGCGCTTGCTGGTCTGCCTGGGCGGACAACTTCGACAGGCGAATCGCCTGGCCAATACCCAGGCCCAAGAGCGCACCGAAGCCGGCATCGGTGAACGACTCATCGAGTGTCCAGCCGAGCACCAGGCCAATCAGCATGAAAATCCATTGCATGGTCGATATCCCTAAGCAGCCCGAGGCGGGCAAACCGGGGCCTAGTATATCGACGCGGGGCTAATGTGGGAGCGGGCTTGCTCGCGAAAGCGGGGTGCCAGTCGACATATTTGTTAACTGACCCTCCGCATTCGCGAGCAAGCCCGCTCCCACACTTTTTACTGCGGTGTTTAGTCGAGCGCTTTCCAGATCTCGGTGGCGTATTCGCGGATCGTCCGGTCCGACGAGAACCAGCCCATGCGCGCCGTATTGAGCACCGCCGAACGCCACCACGCCTTCGAGTCGTGCCAATGCGCTTCGACCCGCGCCTGGGCGTCCCAATAGGCATCGAAGTCGGCACACACCAGGAAGCGGTCGTAGTCGATCAGCCCGTCGATCAAGCCCACATAACGGCCCGGATCATCCGGCGAGAACACCCCGCCGCGGATCGCTTGCAACACATCGTTGAGGCGATGGGAGGCTGCCACATCCGGCCCGGCGTGGAATTCACCGGCGTGCTTGCGGGCTTCCACTTGTTCGGCGCTGAGGCCGAAGATAAACATATGCTCGGCGCCCACCCGCTCATGCATCTCGACGTTGGCGCCGTCCATGGTGCCGATGGTCAGCGCGCCATTGAGGCCGAACTTCATGTTACTGGTGCCCGACGCTTCAAAGCCGGCGGTGGAAATCTGCTCCGACAAGTCCGCCGCCGGAATGATGCTTTCCGCCAGGCTGACGTTGTAGTTGGGCAGGAACACCACCTTGAGCAAACCGCGCACGGTGGGGTCGTTGTTCACGGTGCGCGCGATGTCGTTGGTCAGCTTGATGATCAACTTGGCCTGGTGATAACTCGCGGCGGCCTTGCCCGCGAAGATTTTCACCCGTGGCACCCAATCGGTGCCCGGCTCGGCGCGGATTGCCTGGTACAAGGCCACGGTGTGCAGCAGGTTCAACAGTTGGCGCTTGTACTCGTGGATGCGCTTGACCTGCACATCGAACATCGCCGCCGGGTTCACCGAAATGCCCAGGCGCTCGTGGATGATCTCGGCCAGTGCACGCTTGCTGTGCAGGCGCTGTTCGGCGAAGGCTTTGCGGAACACCTGCTTCTCGGCGAAGGTTTCCAGCTCCGTCAGGCGGGTTTCCATGGTGTCGAGGATGTCCGGGCCCAGGGCTTCCACGAGCATCTCGGTGAGCTTGGGGTTGGCCTGGTACAACCAGCGGCGGAAGGTGATGCCGTTGGTTTTGTTGTTGATGCGCTCCGGGTACAGCTTGTGCAGTTCGGAGAACACCGTGCTGCGCATCAGCTGGGTGTGCAAACCGGACACACCGTTGACGCTGTGGGAGCCGAGGAATGCCAGGTTACCCATGCGCACGCGGCGGCCGTTGTCTTCTTCGATCAGCGACACCGCGCGCAACACGTCGAAATCGTGGATGCCCTTGGCCCGCAGCGAATCAATGTGCTGGGCGTTGATAAGGTAGATGATCTGCATGTGCCGCGGCAGCATGCGTTCCATCAGGCCTACCGGCCAGGTTTCCAACGCCTCGGGCAACAAGGTGTGGTTGGTGTAGGAAAGCGTTTCAACCGTCACGTCCCACGCGGCTTCCCACGGAATGTCGTGCAGGTCTACCAGTTGGCGCATCAACTCGGCCACGGCGATGGACGGGTGGGTGTCATTGAGCTGGATGGCAGCGTGCTCACCCAGGCTGAGCACCGAGCCGTGCATGTTTTTGTGGCGGCGCAACAAGTCTTGCAGCGAAGCGGAGACGAAGAAGTATTCCTGGCGCAGGCGCAGTTCCTGCCCTGCTTCGGTGCTGTCGGCAGGGTAAAGCACGCGCGAGATGCTTTCGGCGCGGGCCACTTCGGCGACGGCGCCCAAGTGGTCACCGGCATTGAAGCGTTCCAGGTGCAGGTCTTCCACAGCCCGTGCACGCCACAGACGCAGGGTGTTCACACTGGCGCCGCGCCAGCCCACTACCGGGGTGTCATAAGCAACGGCGCGCACGGTTTCGTTGGGCGTCCACACCTGGATCAGCTTGCCGGAGGCATCCGGCAGGGTTTCGACGCTGCCGCCAAAGCCGATCGGGTAAATCACTTCGGCCCGCTCAAACTCCCACGGGTTGCCGAAGTCCAGCCAGCGCTCGGTCTGTTCCTGCTGCCAGCCATCCACAATCGCCTGGCGGAACAAGCCGTGCTCATAGCGAATGCCGTAACCGTGGCCAGCAATGCCCAAGGTCGACATGCTTTCCATAAAGCAGGCCGCCAAGCGGCCAAGGCCGCCGTTGCCGAGCGCCGCGTCGGGCTCCAGCAGGCGGATGCGTTCCAGGTCGACGCCCAGTTCGGACAGGGCTTCGCGCGCAATCTCCAGCACGCCGAGGTTGCTCAGGCTGTCGTAAAGCAAGCGGCCGATGAGGAATTCCAGCGAGAGGTAATAAACCCGCTTCTGGCCTTTGCGGTAAATACGGCGCGTATGGTTCATCCAGTGGTCGACCATCTGGTCGCGGGCGGCCAGGGCAATGGCTTCAAACCAGTCGTGGTCGAAGGCGTGGTCGGGGTCTTTACCCACCGCGTAAGTGAGTTTGGTCAAGACAGCATCGCGGAATGCGGCTACCTCTGCTTCTCGTGCAAGCGGTTCCTGAGACATCGGTGCGACCTCGGGCGAGATTGAAGGAGTTGCTAGAGCCTAGTCGGTCTGACAGACGGTGAACGTGCTGGTTCGGCAGTTTTTTAACTCATTCACCTTTGCGGGAAAATGATGCAGGGGTCGTGCCCGATCGGGGTTTGAGCAGCCTTCTGGCTGAAAGCCGCAAAATACTGTTCAAAAAATCATCAATCCCGGTATTATCGCGCGCCCAGATAGCGCCCCACCTTGGAACCCTGATGAAGCCTCAACTGATCGCCGCCGCGGAACTCGACCGTCTCGAGACTTGGCAGAAATATTCCGCCCACATGTGCGGTGGCTGTGTGTCCAGCTGCTGCACGCTGCCGGTTGAGGTGAAGATCAAGGACCTGATCCGCATTGGCATCGTCGATGAGTTCGAGCGCGGTGACCCGCCGAAGAACATCGCCAAGCGCTTGCAGAAAGAAGGCATCGTCGAGCGCTACAACTCCAAATCGGAGATTTTTACCCTGCAGCGCATGAGCAACAACGATTGCCTGTACCTGGATCGTAAGACGCGCTTCTGCACTATTTATGACAAGCGCCCGGATACCTGCCGCAACCACCCGAAAATCGGCCCGCGCCCGGGGTATTGTGCGTACAAGCCGAAGGAAGTGGTGCGCGAGACCAATTTCCGGACTCTCGACAAGTTCTGATGATCATGATGATCGTTCCCACGCTCCGCGTGGGAATGCAGCCCTGGACGCTCTGCGTCCGCCCTTAAAAGCGGGACGCGGAGCGTCCCAAGCGGCATTCCCACGCAGAGCGTGGGAACGATCAGGCATAAAAAAACGCCCCCGGCCTTTCGACCGGGGGCGTTTTTCATTCAGCCTGAGTTAACTCAGTTCTTGGCTTTCTTGGCAGCGCGGGTACGCTCGCCTTCGTCCAGGATCTTCTTACGCAGGCGGATCGACTTAGGTGTCACTTCGCACAGCTCGTCGTCCTGGATGAATTCCAGAGCCTGTTCCAGGGTGAAGCGAACAGGTGGAACCAGAGCGATGGTTTCGTCTTTACCCGAAGCACGCATGTTGTCGAGCTTCTTGCCTTTGGTTGGGTTGACGCCCATGTCGTTGTCACGGCTGTTCAGACCAACGATCTGACCGTTGTAGATCTCTTGACCGTGTTCAACGAACAGCTTGCCACGCGCCTGCAGCGTTTCCAGGGAGTAGGTCAGTGCCTTACCGGTTTCTACCGATACCAGAACACCGTTCTGACGGCCGGACATGTCGCCGGACTTCATGGTGTCGTAGCGATCGAAGATCGAGGTCAGGATGCCAGCACCGTTGGTCAGGGTCAGGAACTGGTTACGGAAACCGATCAGACCACGAGCAGGGATGTTGTATTCCAGACGCACACGGCCTTTGCCATCCGGCACCATGTTGGTCAGGTCGCCTTTACGCAGGCCCATCTCTTCCATGACCTTGCCCTGGGATTCTTCCGGGGTGTCGATGGTCACGTTTTCGAACGGTTCCTGCTTCACGCCGTCAACAGTACGGATGATCACTTCTGGACGACCAACGCCCATTTCGAAGCCTTCGCGACGCATGGTTTCGATCAGTACCGAGAGGTGCAGCTCACCACGGCCGGAAACCTTGAACTTGTCAGCCGAGTCGCCTTCTTCAACGCGCAGTGCAACGTTGTACAGCAGCTCTTTGTCCAGACGTTCCTTGATGTTACGGGAAGTCACGAACTTGCCTTCTTTACCGCAGAAAGGCGAGTCGTTTACCTGGAAGGTCATGGAAACGGTTGGCTCGTCAACGGTCAGAGGCTTCATCGCCTCGACAGTGTCCGGCTGGCACAGGGTGTCGGAGATGAACAGCGAGTCCATGCCGCTGACGCAAACGATATCGCCGGCGAAAGCTTCTTCAACGTCAATACGGTGCAGACCGTGGTGACCCATCAGCTTCAGGATACGACCGTTACGCTTCTTGCCATCAGCACCGATAGCCACAACCGGGGTGTTCGGCTTGACGCTACCACGAGCGATACGGCCAACGCCGATAACACCCAGGAAGCTGTTGTAGTCCAGTGCGGAGATTTGCATCTGGAACGCGCCTTCACGGTCAACCTTCGGCGGTGGAACGTGGTCAACGATTGCTTGGTACAGCGGGGTCATGTCTTCCGCCATGGCGGTGTGTTCCAGACCGGCAATACCGTTCAGGGCAGACGCGTAGATCACTTGGAAATCAAGTTGCTCTTCGGTAGCACCCAGGTTGTCGAACAGGTCGAAAATCTGGTCCAGAACCCAGTCCGGACGTGCGCCTGGACGGTCAACCTTGTTGATGCACACGATCGGACGCAGGCCGGCTTCGAAAGCCTTCTTGGTCACGAAACGGGTTTGCGGCATAGGGCCGTCTTGAGCGTCAACCAGCAGCAGAACGGAGTCAACCATCGACATTACGCGTTCTACTTCGCCGCCGAAGTCGGCGTGGCCCGGGGTATCCACGATGTTGATGTGGTAGCCGTTCCAGTTGATAGCGGTGTTTTTAGCCAGGATGGTAATACCGCGCTCTTTTTCCTGGTCGTTGGAGTCCATCACGCGCTCGTCGTTGAGCTCGTTGCGCTCCAGGGTGCCGGATTGACGCAAGAGTTTGTCTACCAGGGTGGTTTTACCATGGTCAACGTGAGCAATGATGGCGATGTTACGTAGATTTTCGATCACTTGTGTATCTCGATCAGAGGATTCGGTGTGCTGACAGGTCGTGGCAGCGATTAACAGTAGAGTCAGGCCTTGCCGTTACAGCTTGACGGCAGAGTCGGGGGGCCGGTGACGCAGGCCACAGGCAAACAGCCCCGGGCTCTTAGCTCGGTCGATAAACGCGCACATTGGCATGCCCCTCACTGAGCAAATGGTGGGCATGCAGGCGACTCATCACGCCTTTGTCGCAATACAGCAGGTACTGACGGCTGTTATCCAGTTCCTTGAAACGCGCGTTCAATGCGTAGAACGGCAGCGTTTGCACGTCGACGCCAGCGATTTCCAGCGGCTCATCTTCGGCGGCATCCGGGTGACGGATGTCGACGACAATCTGGCCGGCCAGGGCTTCACTGACTTCTTCGATTTGCACGTCTTGGCCCAATTCGTCGATTACGCGATCGATCGGCACCATTTTAGCGTTCTTGAGCGCACGCTCCAGAATCGCCATGTCGAACTGTTGTTCTTCGTACTCCACGCGGTTGCGCTTGGCGTGGGTCTTGGGGTTCACCGAAATGACCCCGCAATATTCAGGCATGTGCTTGGCGAAATCCGCCGTGCCGATTTCTTCGGCTAGGTCGATGATATCCTGCTTGTGACTGGCGATCAGCGGGCGCAGCACCAGCTTCTCGGTCACGCAGTCGATCAGCGACAGGTTCGGCAGCGTCTGGCTGGAGACCTGGGAGATCGCTTCACCGGTCACCAACGCGTCGATCTGCAACTGATCGGCGATTCGGGACGCAGCGCGCAACATCATACGCTTCAATACTACGCCCATATGACTGTTATCGACTTTGCCGAGAATTTCACCCAGCACTTCCTCGAACGGCACGCTTACAAATAGCACGCGTTGGGAGCTGCCGTACTTCTTCCAGATAAAGTGCGCGACTTCCATCACGCCCAATTCATGTGCACGCCCGCCCAGATTAAAGAAGCAGAAGTGGCTCATCAGGCCGCGGCGCATGATCTGGTAGGCCGCCACCGTGGAATCGAAACCGCCGGACATCAGCACCAGGGTCTGTTCCAGGGCACCCAGCGGGTAGCCGCCGATGCTGTTGTGCTGGCTGTGAATCACAAACAACCGTTGGTCGCGAATTTCCATGCGCACTTCAATTTGCGGCGCTTTCAGGGAAATTCCGGCGGCGCCGCACTCGCGACGCAGCTTGCTGCCGACGTATTTCTCGACGTCCATGGAGCTGAAGGTGTGCTTGCCGGCGCGCTTGCAGCGCACCGAAAAAATCTTGCCTTCAAGCTCATTGCCAAAGTGCAGTTTGCACTTCTCGGTGATGTCGTCGAAGTCGCCCAGCGGGTACTCATCCACCTGCAGGAAATGCGCGATGCCCGGCATGCAGCTCAGGCGCTCGGTCATGTCCTTCAAGGCTTTGGCATCGGTGATACGGGTTTCCAGCTCGAGGTTGTCCCACACGCCATTCACCACCACAGCCGGGTCCAGGTCACGGAGCACGGCACGGATGTTCTTGGCCAATTGACGGATGAAACGCATCCGTACCGGTCGGCTTTTGATGGTGATCTCGGGGAACACTTTAACGATTAATTTCATGGAAACAGCGCGCGCCGGGCCTGCTGAAAAAGGGGGGCGCGGATTATAGCGGAAATCGCTCAAGGTTTAACCAGTTAATATGCATTACACACGACGCGCACCAAAACGGGTCATTTACGTCAATTAACGCTACATTGCAGTGCGTGATTTATTCCGTTTCGGCGGATTGCACCGTTATAGGGGCCATTTTGAGGCAAAAAGGCCATGTTGGCGCACTGGCATGCAATTTGCTCTCTTGTGAGGCAGGTTGCCTTGGTCGAGTATTCGCGCCGGCATCACCCACATTCTAAGGGCTAACTCCACTATCCAGCCCGAAGCCACCCGGAGGACACCATGTCGAAGTCGGTTCAACTCATCAAAGATCATGACGTTAAATGGATTGATCTGCGCTTCACGGACACTAAAGGTACTCAGCACCACGTGACCATGCCGGCTCGCGACGCGCTGGATGATGCTTTCTTCGAAGAAGGCAAAATGTTCGACGGTTCCTCCATTGCCGGCTGGAAAGGCATCGAAGCTTCCGACATGATCCTGATGCCGGACGACAGCACTGCCGTTCTCGACCCGTTCACCGAAGACCCAACCCTGATCATCGTCTGCGACGTGATCGAGCCTTCGACCATGCAAGGCTACGACCGCGACCCACGTGCGATCGCCAAGCGCGCCGAGGAATACCTGAAGTCGACCGGTATCGGCGACACCGTATTCGTAGGCCCGGAGCCAGAATTCTTCATCTTTGATTCGGTCAAGTTCAAGTCCGACATCTCCGGCTCCATGTTCAAAATCTTCTCCGAACAAGGTTCGTGGATGTCCGACCAGGACATCGAAGGCGGCAACAAAGGCCACCGTCCAGGTATCAAAGGTGGCTACTTCCCAGTTCCGCCGTTCGACCACGACCACGAAATCCGTACCTCCATGTGCAACGCCATGGAAGAAATGGGCCTGGTCATCGAAGTTCACCACCACGAAGTGGCGACTGCCGGCCAGAACGAAATCGGTGTGAAGTTCAACACCCTGGTGGCCAAGGCTGACGAAGTTCAGACCCTGAAGTACTGCGTACACAACGTGGCTGATGCCTACGGCCGTACCGCTACCTTCATGCCTAAGCCACTGTACGGCGATAACGGTTCGGGTATGCACGTTCACCTGTCCATCGCTAAAGAAGGCAAAAACACCTTCGCTGGCGAAGGTTATGCCGGCCTGTCCGACACTGCCCTGTACTTCATCGGCGGTATCATCAAGCACGGTAAGGCCCTGAACGGCTTCACCAACCCGTCGACCAACTCCTACAAGCGTCTGGTGCCAGGTTTCGAAGCACCGGTAATGCTGGCCTACTCGGCGCGTAACCGTTCCGCTTCGATCCGTATTCCTTACGTGTCCAGCCCACGCGCTCGCCGTATCGAAGCACGCTTCCCGGACCCGGCAGCCAACCCATACCTGGCCTTCGCTGCCCTGGTCATGGCTGGCCTGGACGGTATCCAGAACAAGATCCACCCTGGCGACGCCGCCGACAAAAACTTGTACGACCTGCCGCCTGAAGAGGCCAAAGAGATCCCACAAGTGTGCGGCAGCCTGAAAGAAGCCCTGGAAGAGCTGGACAAGGGCCGTGCGTTCCTGACCAAAGGCGGCGTATTCAGCGACGACTTCATCGATGCCTACATCGAGCTGAAAAGCGAAGAGGAAATCAAAGTACGCACCTTCGTACACCCACTGGAATACGAGCTGTACTACAGCTGCTGATCCGGTAGCGCTGCTTAACGTGGCGTAACGAAAAGACCTCCTTCGGGAGGTCTTTTTTTGCCTGGCGTTTAACGAGCCGGGGCGTGGCGGTCGAGCAGTTTGCCAACCATCAAGGTGCCGAGAGCACTGAGCTGATGAATCGCCAGGACGGTATCGCGGTGTTTGCCTTCCAGCGCCTCGGACAAATCAAGCAACAAGGTGCTGACTGAGGTAAAGGCTTCGAAGCTGTTGACCAGCAGGGATTCGTCGTCGCTGCCAGAGTCGATGGTGAAGACGCTCGGAGGCGGATTTGGGGTTGGTTTGAACATTTTCTACATTCCTCTAATGAGGCCGCCTTCGCTTCGCTACTAAACGAAAGGGTGGCGGCTGTGCGCAGGTTAGTAGACCGGTGAATGTAGAAGCCCGGCGCATCCGAGGATGCCCTGCGCACAGCCACCATCAAGCACAGATTTGGGAAACCTGATTGATGGAGATGCACGACCTACAATTCGAATCCAGGCTACTAAACCTGGTCGCTGATGAGCAGCGACCGAGCAACCTTAGAGACGACAAGCCAGCCGTACAAGCCGGCGGATTCTGGCGCACCTGTAGGCAAGCACGCAAGCTAAGGTAGCCTCTGGCTGACACTGCCAGAAATCTGCAAACCCAATCAAAATGTGGGAGCGGGCTTGCTCGCGAAGGCGGTGTATCAGTTAATGCATCGGGTGACTGACACACCGCCTTCGCGAGCAAGCCCGCTCCCACAAGGAGATCTACGTTGAAACATAAACTTGCATTCGCCCTGTTGTTCGCCTGCGCCACAGCCAGCGCCGCGCCGCCCACCCTGGAGCCTCTGCTCAACAGCATCGCCGAACGCCTGGAGATTGCCGACCAGGTAGCCCTGAGCAAATGGGACAGCCACAAGCCCGTAGAGGACAAGAAGCGCGAACAGGAAGTGATCGCCAGCGTGGTCGCCCAGGCGCCCACTTACAAACTCGACCCCGCCGCCGCCGAGCAATTTTTCTCGGCACAGATTGAAGCCAATAAGCTGGTGCAATACACCCATCTGTCCGACTGGCAGTTCCAGGGCAACGCGCCCGACGACCCGCGCCCAGACCTGGTCAAGCAAATTCGCCCGCAACTGGACCAACTGCAAAAACGCCTGCTGCAGCAACTGGCCGACTTCACCCCGCAGCGCACCGACCCACAGTGCCCGCAATGGCTGGCCACCGCGGTGCATGAGCCGCAGAATGATCCGCTGCGCCAACTGGCAATGATCCGCGCCACCGCCGAGCTGTGCATCTACAAAGGTTGAGGCCTGAAACCCAATCAAAATTGTGGGAGCGGGCTTGCTCGCGAAGGCGGTGTGTCAGTCACCTGATGCATTAACTGAAACACCGCCTTCGCGAGCAAGCCCGCTCCCACATTTGGACTCGGTGCATTCAGTTGCGCCTTCCAAGCCTTCCTGAACAACCTTCACAAAACTGCACTATATTGGTGCGATAGCTTGCACGCTTCCCACCTGCCCAGCCCATTTTGGTTCGATTCTTCCCGAACAAGCTGGCAGAACGCCACAGTTTCGCGCCTTAAACCCCTATTTCAGGGCTTTAACGCTTCTTTTCGGAGCCTTGGTTTGGTTTTTGCATTTTCCTTGTATCAGCGTGTGCCTCAAGCCCGCGCCTTGCTCCAAAAGAGGTCCTGATGACCATCAGCGATGCACTGCACCGTTTGTTACTCGACAACCTGACCACCGCGACCATCCTGCTCAATGACGACCTGCGTCTTGAGTACATGAACCCGGCGGCGGAGATGCTCCTGGCCATCAGCGGCCAGCGCAGCCATGGGCAGTTCATCAGCGAATTGTTCACCGAGTCGGCCGAAGCCTTGAGCTCGTTGCGCCAGGCGGTGGAACAGGCACACCCGTTCACCAAGCGTGAAGCGATGCTCACTGCCCTCACTGGCCAGACGCTGACCGTCGACTACGCCGTGACCCCAATCCTGAGCAACGGCGCAACGTTGCTGTTGCTCGAAGTGCACCCCCGCGACCGCTTGCTGCGCATCACCAAAGAAGAAGCGCAGCTGTCCAAGCAGGAAACCAGCAAGATGCTGGTGCGCGGCCTGGCCCATGAAATCAAGAACCCGCTGGGCGGGATTCGCGGCGCGGCGCAACTGCTCGCCCGCGAACTGCCCGACGAGCACCTCAAGGACTACACCAACGTCATCATCGAGGAAGCCGACCGCCTGCGTAACCTGGTGGACCGCATGCTCGGCTCGAACAAGTTGCCCTCCTTGGCCATGACCAACGTGCATGAGGTGCTGGAGCGCGTCTGCCAGTTGGTGGAAGCCGAAAGCCAAGGCTGCATCACGCTGGTGCGCGACTACGACCCGAGCATTCCCGATGTATTGATCGACCGCGAACAAATGATTCAGGCGGTGCTTAATATCGTGCGCAACGCCATGCAGGCCATCAGCAGCCAGAACGAGCTGCGCCTGGGCCGCATCAGCCTGCGCACCCGCGCCCTGCGCCAGTTCACCATCGGCCATGTGCGCCATCGCCTGGTGACCAAAGTCGAGATCATCGACAACGGCCCGGGCATTCCTGCGGACCTGCAGGAAACCATCTTCTTTCCCATGGTCAGCGGCCGCCCGGACGGTACCGGGCTGGGCCTGGCCATTACCCAGAACATCATCAGCCAGCACCAGGGTCTGATCGAATGTGAGAGCCATCCTGGCCACACCACGTTCTCG
Source organism: Pseudomonas fluorescens (assembly GCF_900215245.1). GTDB lineage: Bacteria > Pseudomonadota > Gammaproteobacteria > Pseudomonadales > Pseudomonadaceae > Aquipseudomonas > Aquipseudomonas fluorescens. Next base: position 2,602,554 of record NZ_LT907842.1, on the reverse strand, counting down.
ATCTTTCTGCCTCTGGAACAAGGAGCCCCATCGACATGAGCCGTAGTGAAACCGTCTGGATCGTCGATGACGACCGTTCTATCCGCTGGGTCCTCGAGAAAGCCTTGCAACAGGAAGGCATGACCACCCAGAGCTTTGACAGCGCCGACGGGGTGATGAGCCGCCTGGCTCGTCAGCAGCCGGATGTGATCATCTCCGACATCCGCATGCCCGGCGCCAGTGGCCTGGACTTGCTGGCGCGGATCCGCGAGCAGCACCCGCGCCTGCCAGTGATCATCATGACCGCGCACTCGGACCTGGACAGCGCTGTCGCGTCCTATCAGGGCGGCGCCTTTGAGTACCTGCCCAAGCCATTCGACGTGGACGAGGCGGTGGCGCTGGTCAAGCGCGCCAACCAGCACGCCCAGGAACAACAAAGCCAGGAAGCCCCACCCGCGCTGACCCGCACCCCGGAAATCATCGGCGAAGCGCCGGCGATGCAGGAAGTGTTTCGCGCCATCGGGCGCTTGAGCCACTCCAACATCACCGTGTTGATCAATGGCGAGTCGGGTACCGGTAAAGAGCTTGTCGCTCATGCGCTGCACCGTCACAGCCCACGGGCGGCCTCGCCGTTTATCGCGCTGAACATGGCGGCGATTCCCAAGGACTTGATGGAGTCCGAGCTGTTCGGCCATGAGAAAGGCGCGTTCACCGGCGCCGCCAACCTGCGGCGTGGCCGCTTTGAACAGGCGGACGGCGGCACACTGTTCCTCGATGAAATCGGCGACATGCCGGCCGACACCCAAACCCGCTTGCTGCGCGTATTGGCCGACGGCGAGTTCTACCGCGTTGGCGGGCACACGCCGGTCAAGGTCGACGTGCGCATCATCGCCGCGACGCACCAGAACCTCGAAACCCTGGTGCACGCGGGCAAGTTCCGCGAAGACTTGTTCCACCGTCTGAACGTGATCCGTATCCACATCCCACGCATGTCGGACCGCCGCGAAGACATCCCGACCCTCGCCCGCCACTTCCTCAGCCGCGCCGCCCAGGAGCTGGCCGTCGAGCCGAAGCTGCTGAAAAGCGAGACCGAGGAATACCTGAAGAACCTGCCGTGGCCGGGCAACGTGCGCCAGCTGGAAAACACCTGCCGCTGGATCACCGTGATGGCATCCGGGCGTGAGGTGCATATCAGCGACCTGCCGCCGGAGCTGTTGAGCCTGCCGCAGGACTCCGCGCCGGTCACCAACTGGGAGCAAGCGCTGCGCCAGTGGGCCGACCAGGCCCTGGCTCGTGGGCAATCGAACCTGCTGGACAGCGCCGTACCGGCCTTCGAGCGCATCATGATCGAAACCGCCTTGAAGCATACCGCCGGCCGCCGCCGCGACGCCGCCGTGCTGCTCGGCTGGGGCCGCAACACCTTGACGCGCAAGATCAAGGAGTTGGGGATGAAGGTCGATGGCGGGGATGATGACGAGGGTGATGAGGCTTAACACCTCTTCCTGATCCACTGAAGATCCCCTGTGGGAGCGGGCTTGCTCGCGAAGGCGGTGTGTCAGTCAGCAGATGCATTGACTGACACACCGCCTTCGCGAGCAAGCCCGCTCCCACATTTGGTTCTCCACAAGGTTTGGGATCGTGCACCGCTTCAATGCACCATGAACTAGCATCGCGCACGTCCAGCCAGCCTGAAACACCCGCCGAATCAACAAAAAATCAAATCGCAAAAACAGCAAAGCCCCGTATTCCGGGGCTTTGCGCATTCTGGCAATTTTTTTTGGCACACATTGCAAACTCTGGCACGCGCCCTGCAATAACCCTGACATAACCCAGTTTCGGGGACCTTGGTACAGGCAGGCCGAGAATCCCCTCTTTACACCCGGGGTGCTTGATGCGAACCGCGTCGTGCCCCACACCCGTTTCGGGAACCTCGGTACAGGCAGGCCGGGGATTCCCTCTTTAATACCGAAGCCTTGTAAGGCTTCACCCCGTTTTGGGAGCCCTGGTACAGGCAGGCCGGGAACTCCCTTCTTTACACCCGGGGCTTATGCGGCACAGCGCCCATAGCCCCAGCCCGTTTTGGGAACCTTGGTACAGGCAGGCCGGGAATTCCCTCTTTTATTGCTCTCGGAGATGGATCTCCAACCGCCAGCGGCCATCGGCCTTCTCGCCTTTCCACTCCCCGTGCAATGGCCGAGCCGCCACCAGGTTCAGCAGCAAGCCGCCATCCGTTTTGCGGATGCGCCAATTCACATCGTTGTCATTGACCTTGAGCTGCCCACTGGCGGCCTTGCCTTGCGCGTCGAACAACAGCGCCACGGTGCCATCGATATGTTCGCCGTGCAGCTTGGGCTCACTGTTGAACCACACCACCACATTGTCCGCAGCGGTCTCGACCTGCTGCAGCTCAACCGGGTCCGGGGTGGTCAAGCGGCCGATCATCAGGCCGATCATCAAACCGACAATCGCCAATGAGCCCATGACCTTGGGCAATAGCTTCGGTCTTGGGTCGTCTTCAGGGGTAGAATGCAGCGCATCTTTGCCTTCGGAGCCGTGCATGTTTCACGTCATCCTTTTTCAACCAGAAATTCCGCCGAATACCGGCAACGTTATCAGGCTGTGCGCCAACAGTGGCTGCCACCTGCATTTGATCGAGCCGCTGGGCTTCGACATGGACGACAAGCGCCTGCGCCGCGCCGGGCTGGACTACCACGAGTACGCCACCCTCAAGCGCCACGCCGATTTGGCCAGCTGCCTGGAAAGCCTTGGCCACCCACGGCTGTTCGCGTTCACCACCAAGGGCTCGCGGCCGTTTCATGATGCCCGCTTTGCCGAAGGCGACGCCTTCCTGTTCGGCCCGGAAAGCCGTGGCCTGCCGGCCGAGGTGCTCGATGCCCTGCCCGACGGCCATCGCCTGCGCCTGCCAATGCGCGAGGGTTGCCGCAGCTTGAACCTGTCCAACACCGTGGCCGTTGCCGTCTACGAAGGCTGGCGCCAGCTCGGCTTTAAATAACACCGCATAACAAATGTGGGAGCGGGCTTGCTCGCGAAAGCGGAGTGTCAGTCAACGAAGATATCGACTGAAGTACCGCATTCGCGAGCAAGCCCGCTCCCACATTTGATCGGTGTCGTTGCTCAGAACAGCTTATTGAACAGTCGACGAACCTTCTGTTTGCATGCGCTGCAGCTCTTGAGCGTACAGGGCATCGAAGTTCACCGGAGCCAGCATCAGCGCCGGGAACGAGCCACGGGTGACCAGGCTGTCCAGGGTCTCACGGGCATACGGGAACAGGATGTTCGGGCAGAACGCACCCAGGGTGTGGCTCATGGACGCTTCGTCCAGGCCCTGGATCAGGAAGATACCAGCCTGTTGCACTTCAGCGATGAAAGCGACTTCTTCGCCGTTCTTGACGGTGACCGACAGGGTCAGCACGACTTCGTGGAAGTCACCTTCCAGTGCCTTTTGACGGGTGTTCAGGTCCAGCGCAACGCTTGGCGTCCATTCCTGACGGAAGATAGCCGGGCTTTTCGGCGCTTCGAACGACAGGTCACGCACGTAGATCCGCTGCAGCGAGAATTGTGGGCCTTGGGCTTCTGCTGCTTCGGTGTTCTGTTGGTCAGTCATCGCAGATCCTTCTTGATCTTGGGGTCTTTTAGGGTTTTGGCGTCAGACGAGCAGCAGCGCATCGAGTTTACCGGCGCGCTCCAGAGCGAACAGGTCATCGCAACCACCGACATGCTTGTCGCCGATCCAGATCTGCGGCACGGACGTGCGTCCCGCTTTCTTGGTCATCTCGGCGCGCACCTGGGGCTTGCCGTCGACCTTGATCTCTTCGAAGGCAACGCCTTTTTTCTCAAGCAAGGCCTTGGCCCGCATGCAGTAAGGGCAATAATCGCTGGAATAAACGACGACCTGGCTCATATCACTTCACCAGCGGCAGGTTATCGGCCTTCCAGCTGCCAATACCGCCGGACAGTTTGGCGGCGGTGAAACCGGTCTTGAGCATCTCGCGGGCGTGGGTGCCGGCGTGCTGGCCTTGGGCGTCGACCAGGATGATGGTCTTGGCTTTGTATTTTTCCAGCTCGGCCAGGCGTGCGATCAGCTTGTCCTGCGGAATGTTCAGTGCGCCGACGATATGCCCGGCAGCGAAATCCTTGGCCGGGCGAATATCCACGACAACGGCCTCATCCTTGTTGACCAGCGCGGTCAGCTCCGACGTGCTCAGGCTGCGGCCACCGCGGCTCATTTCATGAGCGATCAGCAGCGCCAGCAGGATGACGAAGGCACCCGCGAGCAGGTAGTGGGCAGTGGCAAATGCAATCAGGTGATCAACCATCAAGGAGGTTCCAGGGCGTTAAAATGGCGGTAAGTATACACAGCCGTCAGGGGCGGCCAACCCCCGTAAAGCGGTGACGTGGTCGGAACTTCGCTTTAGACTGCCACTCACTTTTAGAATGCCTTCCTTTATTACCGCCGCGAGAGGATCTATGACTACCACGCCTAAACCTTTGGTCCTGATAATTCTCGATGGCTTCGGACACAGTGAAAGCCACCACGACAACGCCGTGTACTCGGCCAACAAGCCGGTACTCGACCGCCTGACTGCCACCGTACCCAACGGCCTGATCTCCGGTTCCGGTATGGACGTGGGTCTGCCGGACGGCCAGATGGGCAACTCGGAAGTCGGCCACATGAACCTCGGCGCCGGACGAGTGGTATACCAAGACTTCACACGCGTGACCAAATCGATCCGCGACGGCGAGTTCTTCGAGAACCCGACGATCTGCGCGGCGGTGGATAAAGCAGTCGCCGCCGGCAAGGCCGTGCACTTCATGGGCTTGCTGTCCGACGGCGGCGTTCACAGCCACCAGGACCACCTGGTCGCGATGGCCGAACTGGCCTTCAAGCGCGGCGCCGACAAGATCTACCTGCACGCCTTCCTCGATGGCCGCGACACCCCGCCTAAAAGCGCGCAATCGTCCATCGAACTGCTCGACGCCACCTTCGCTGCGCTCGGCAAAGGCCGTATCGCCAGCCTGGTCGGCCGTTACTTCGCCATGGACCGCGACAACCGTTGGGACCGCGTCTCCCAGGCTTACAACCTGATCGTCGACGGCCAGGCCGAATTCAACGCCGCCACCGCCCAGGAAGGCCTGGAAGCCGCCTACGCGCGTGGCGAGAGCGATGAGTTCGTCAAAGCCACCACCGTCGGCGAGCCGGTCAAAGTTGAAGACGGCGATGCCGTGGTGTTCATGAACTTCCGCGCCGACCGTGCCCGCGAACTGAGCCACGTGTTTGTCGATGCCGGCTTCAAAGACTTCGAGCGCGCCCGCCAGCCGAAGGTCGAGTTCGTCATGCTCACCCAATACGCCGCCAACATCCCGGCCCCGGCAGCTTTTGCCCCGGGTAGCCTGGAAAACGTGCTGGGCGATTACCTGGCGAAAAACGGCAAGACCCAGCTGCGCATCGCCGAAACCGAGAAATACGCCCACGTGACGTTCTTCTTCTCCGGCGGCCGTGAAGAACCGTTCCCGGGTGAAGAGCGCATCCTGATTCCATCGCCAAAAGTCGCCACCTACGACCTGCAGCCGGAAATGAGCGCGCCGGAAGTCACCGACAAGATCGTCGATGCCATCGAACACCAGCGTTACGACGTGATCGTGGTCAACTACGCCAACGGCGACATGGTCGGCCACAGTGGCAACCTGCAAGCAGCTGTAAAAGCCGTGGAATGCCTGGACCTGTGCGTCGGCCGTATCGTCGACGCCCTGGAGAAAGTCGGCGGCGAGGCGCTGATCACCGCCGACCACGGCAACTGCGAGCAGATGTCCGACGAATCCACCGGCCAGGCCCACACCGCTCACACCACCGAGCCGGTGCCGTTCATCTATGTCGGCAAGCGCGACCTGAAAGTGCGTGAAGGCGGCGTGCTGGCGGACGTGGCGCCGACCATGCTGAAGCTGATGGGGCTGGAGAAGCCGAAAGAGATGACCGGCACCTCAATCCTGGTCTGACACACCGCAAAACCTTGTGGGAGGGGGCTTGCTCCCGAAAGCGGTGGATCAGTCGACCTCTATTTGACTGACTCACCGCCTTCGGGAGCAAGCCCCCTCCCACATTCGATCGCCAGCGTTTGGCAGATGTCTTTTTGCCATATGCCCGCCACTCGGCACCTATCTTGCCTTCCAGCCCGAATTGGGCGTTTTTTTTGCGGCGCTTGGCGGGCATACTAGGCCGTCCCTTTCCCTGGTGTCGCCCGCCTCTATGCTTCGCGCCTTGATTACCCTCGCTTTAGTCTGCCTGCTCCAACCGGCGTTTGCCGATGAGCGCGCACAAACCCAACAACAGTTGGACGCTACGCGTCAGGACATTACCGAGCTGAAAAAACTGCTCGGCAAGCTCCAGGAAGAGAAGTCCGGGGTGCAGAAAGACCTGCGCGGCACGGAAACCGAGATGGGCAAGCTGGAGAAGCAGGTTCAGGAGCTCCAAAAAGAATTAAAGAAGAGCGAGTCGGAACTGGAGCGACTCGACGCTGAGAAAAAAAAACTCCAGACCGCACGCGTTGAACAGCAACGCCTGATCGCGATCCAGGCCCGCGCCGCCTACCAGAGCGGCCGCCAGGAATACCTCAAGCTGCTGCTCAACCAGCAGAACCCGGAAAAATTTGCGCGCACCCTCACCTACTACGATTACCTGAGCAAGGCGCGCCTGGCGCAATTGAAGGGGTTTAACGAAACCTTGCGGCAACTGGCCAATGTCGAACAGGAAATAGCCGACCAGCAGTCGCAATTGCTCGACCAGAAGACCGCCCTCGACACGCAGCGCGACCAGTTGGACAAAGTCCGCAAGGAACGCCAGCAGGCCCTGGCCAAGCTCAATGACGACGTAAAAGCCCGCGACGCCAAGCTGCAAGCCCGCGAGCAAGACCAGGCCGACCTGGGCAAAGTCCTCAAAACCATCGAGGAAACCCTGGCCCGCCAGGCACGTGAGGCCGAGGAAGCGCGGCAAAAAGCGCTGATCGCCCAGCAGGAAGCGGAAAAAAAGCGCCAGCGTGAGGCCGAGCTGGCCGCCACCACCGACGCGCCAGCGCCGCGTAAACCGGCGCACGCAGCGCCTGGCCCAGTGGTTTCCAGCAGCGGCGAGTCTTTTGGCGGACCTTTTGCTTCAGCCCGTGGAAAACTTCCATGGCCTGTTGATGGTCGACTACTGGCACGCTTCGGTGAAACCCGTGGCGATGACACCCGCGCCAAGTGGGATGGGGTGATGATCAGTGCTGCCGCCGGCAGCCAGGTCCATGCCGTCCACGGCGGGCGCGTGGTGTTTGCCGATTGGCTGCGAGGCGCTGGTTTGTTGGTGATTCTTGACCACGGTAATGGCTATTTGAGCCTTTACGGCCACAATCAGACTTTACTCAAGTCGGCAGGTGATGTTGTAAAAGCCGGTGAATCCATCTCCACTGTCGGTAACAGTGGCGGCCAGGACACTCCGGCGCTGTACTTCGCTATTCGTCAGCAGGGCCGCCCAAGCGACCCTGCACAATGGTGCCGTTCCCAAGGATAGGGCCGCACCTACATTAGGAGTTCGTTCGACATGCTGCATTTGTCCCGCCTCACTTCGCTGGCCCTGACGATCGCCCTGGTGATCGGCGCGCCGCTGGCTTTTGCCGACCAGGCTGCACCGGCTGCACAAGCTGCCACGGCCGCGACCACCAAGGCGCCGCTGCCGCTGGACGAGCTGCGCACCTTTGCCGAGGTCATGGACCGGATCAAGGCAGCCTATGTCGAACCTGTAGACGACAAGACCCTGCTGGAAAATGCCATCAAGGGCATGCTCAGCAACCTCGACCCGCACTCCGCCTACCTGGGCCCGGAAGATTTCGCCGAGCTGCAGGAAAGCACCAGCGGTGAGTTCGGTGGCCTGGGCATCGAAGTCGGCTCCGAAGACGGCCAGATCAAAGTGGTCTCGCCAATCGATGACACCCCGGCGTCCAAGGCCGGCATCCAGGCCGGCGACTTGATCGTGAAGATCAACGGCCAGCCGACCCGTGGCCAGAGCATGACCGAAGCCGTCGACAAGATGCGCGGCAAGCTCGGCCAGAAAATCACCCTGACCCTGGTGCGCGATGGCGGCAACCCGTTTGACGTGACCCTGGCCCGCGCGACCATCACGGTCAAAAGCGTGAAGAGCCAGCTGCTGGAGTCGGGCTACGGCTACATCCGTATCACCCAGTTCCAGGTCAAGACCGGCGACGAAGTGGCCAAGGCCCTGGCCAAGCTGCGTAAAGACAACGGCAAGAAGCTCAACGGCATCGTGCTCGACCTGCGTAACAACCCGGGCGGCGTGCTGCAGTCTGCGGTGGAAGTGGTCGACCACTTCATCACCAAAGGCCTGATCGTCTACACCAAGGGCCGTATCGCCAACTCCGAACTGCGCTTCTCGGCCACCGGCAATGACCTCAGCGAAAACGTGCCGTTGGCCGTGCTGATCAACGGCGGCAGCGCCTCGGCGTCGGAAATCGTCGCCGGCGCCCTGCAAGACCAGAAGCGCGGCGTACTGATGGGCACCACCAGTTTCGGCAAAGGCTCGGTACAAACCGTGTTGCCGCTGAACAACGATCGCGCATTGAAGATCACCACGGCGCTGTACTACACGCCGAACGGTCGCTCGATCCAGGCCCAGGGCATTGTGCCGGACATCGAAGTACGCAAAGCCAAGATCACCAACGAGATCGACAGCGAGTACTACAAAGAGGCGGACCTGCAAGGTCACCTGGGCAATGGCAACGGCGGCGCCGACCAGCCGACCGGCAGCAGTGCCAAAGCCAAGCCCATGCCACAGGACGATGATTACCAACTGGCCCAGGCACTGAGCCTGCTGAAAGGCCTGAGCATTACGCGCAGCCGTTGATATGCGTTTTGCCCTGATCATCGCTGTGCTGTGCAGCCTGGCCGGAATCGCCCATGCGACTCCGGCCGACGCGCCTCGCAAAGCCTACCTGACCCTCATCATCGACGACCTGGGGCAAAACCTGCCGCGGGATCGGCGCGTGCTGGCCCTGCCCGGGCCGGTGACCACCGCGATCATGCCCGACACGCCCCACGCCGCCGAATTCGCTCGTGAGGCGCACAAGGCCGGCAAGATCGTGATCCTGCACATGCCCATGGACCCGGCCACCGGCCCGTTCGCGTGGCACCCCGACCTGCCCCTCGAAGAACTTGGCAAGCGCCTGGACGCCGCCTTCAAGGCCGTGCCTTACACCGCCGGCATCAACAACCACATGGGCAGCCGCATGACCGCCCAACCGGCTGCCATGGCCTGGTTGATGGCCGAGCTGCAACGGCGCAACAAGTTCTTTGTCGACAGCCGCACCAGCGCGCAAACCGTCGCGGCCGCCGAAGCACAGAAGATCGACCTGGCCCATGTCTCGCGGGATGTATTCCTCGATGACGAACGCACGGAAGCGGCGATTACCACGCAGCTGCAAACCGCGATCAAGCTGGCGCACAAACAGGGTTCAGCAGTGATGATCGGCCATCCTTATCCACAGACCCTGACCGTCCTTGAACGCGAGCTGCCCAAGCTCAAGGCCCAGGGCGTCGACTGGATTGATATCAAGTTGATGATCAGCGTGCGCAGCAACCAAGCCATGGCGGCACACGGCAAAAACGGTACGTACCTTCCGGCGCGTAGATAGTTACCGCTCGGCACCGACTGCACTGCTCGATAGTTGATGCTCCCATCAACTGGAGAGCCCTCCATGAAGCCTCTGCAATTCAATGACCTGCTCATCAGCTTTACCAGCGAGTTTCTGCCGCTATGGAACGACAAGGGGTCGGGCGCGCACAAAGCCGTCGGCCTCTGGCGGCCGAGCACCGCCTCCGATGCCCTGAGGCCGTTTTTTACCTTGGGTGATATCGCGGTCAACCACTATCGCAATATCAACTACAGCAACGTTGTCGCCGTGGTCAGCGACGTGAACACCGTCGATGGCACGGCCCTGCGTGCGCCAGTCGATTATCAATTGGTGTGGCAGGATGAAGGCAGCGGAGCGCTGAGCAATGCGTCCATCTGGCGCCCGCTGCCGCCCGAGGGCTATGTGGCGATGGGGCTGGTGTACGGCGTCGACTACGACAAACCCTCACGCCATGCCGTGCGGTGCGTGCGACAAGACCTGGTGATGGCCGCTCAAGCGGGCGAATTGATCTGGGACGATAAAGGCAGCGGCGCCGCCAACGACTTGAGCCTCTGGTCGGTGACACCTCCCGATGCACCTGCAGGCGAAATATACCTCGCCCCCGGCACCTTCATCGGCCTTGGCGACTATGCCAAGCCAAACCTTGAGGCCTATTCACTGCGCCTGACATTGACAGCGCAGCTGCACGACCTGCCGCCACCGCCCGCGCTCAGCGGGTACGAAAACCCGGGCACTGATGAAGCCGTCCACACGCCTCAGGTGTGCGAACTGCCATGGTTCTGTATCAAAGACCCGGAGTTGGCCGTGATTGAACAGTTTCAGGCATCGCCCACCTACCGCCTGGAGCGCACGGACCGCCACCTGTGCGTCGGTTTTGGGCACAACACTGAGGCTACCAGTCAGCCATTCATGTGGACGGCCGCAAAAGGTGACGTAGGAGCGACCGCCAAGGCACTGGCGGCCAACACCAGCCTCGGGCTGGGTAAAGAGTGGCCGGTGGGCGAACACGTCTTCGAATTGAGTTTTTCGGCGCACCTGGATCGCAACTTCACACACACGCAGCGCTCAGCGAAAGGCTGGAACCAGCCTTCGTCGCTGGAAATCATCACGTATGTTCCGCCGAAAAAAGCCGTTGCGGCGTACCTTGTACAAAGCGAATACCGCCTGCTGCGACAGGACGGCAGCCAGGTTTCAAGCACCGCCAGTTATACCAACGGTGACAACGTCTACATGAGCGATTATCCAAACGCCGAGGTGCTGCCTGATGAGCAGCCTCCACCGGTAGAGGCGCCTCAAGCAGAGCCCGAACTAGAGGTAACGGGCCATGATCTGATCGACACCCCCCTCACCCCGTAACTGGTCGAGTGCTGCCTGAAGCTTGGCCACCACCTCATCCGGCACGTCTTTATTCAGCGCCAGGTACAACTGGGCACTGTTGAAGCGCAGCACGGTTTTCAGCTGGGTCACCCCCACCTGGCGGGCCAGATAACGGCCCGCCGGATCACCGGTGGCCCACAGGTCGATCTGACCATCCACCAGTTTTTGCGCGTTGTCCTGGTCACGCAGCGCAACGATCGGGTTAAGGCCCTGTTTTTCCAGGGTCTGCGCAATGGCGTCACCCTTGTAGGCGCCGATCTTGTAACGATGAGCTTGCTCAAGGCCTGTCAGCTCAATCTTGCTGTCGGCCTTGGCCAGCATCACCCAATCATCCGGGCCGATGGGGCCGACCCATTTGAACAGGGCTTCGCGGTCCGGTAGGCGGGCCATGACGAAGACGCCGTAGCCAGGTTTTTCCAGGGCGAGTTTGTAGATTCGCTCCCAAGGAAAGCGCAGGGTGAGGTTGTAGGAAATGCCGGCGCGCTTGAAGGTCTCACGCACCACGTCCACCGCGATGCCTTCGATGTTCTCGTCTTTGGCGAAGTTCTTGCCGTTTTTCGCCATGTTGTAAGGCGGGAAGTTTTCCGTCAGCAACACCAGGGAGGCGTCGGACGGTTCCTCGGCGTGAGCCGAACCCGTCAACAGAATGGAGGTACTGGCGAGGGCAAGCAGCAGGGTCTTGAACATGAAGGCTACCGGATTCCATGGCAAGCGCAGAGAGTGCCGCGCGCCTGCCATGGTGTCCAGCAGCGTTTAACGAACGACGATACCGCGCGCCGCCATGTAGGCCTTGGCCTCGGGAACGGTGTATTCGCCAAAGTGGAAAATACTCGCCGCCAGCACCGCGCTGGCGTGACCTTCGATCACGCCGTCGGCCAGGTGCTGCAGGTTGCCGACGCCGCCGGAGGCGATCACCGGAATGCCCAGCGCATCACTGATGGCACGGGTCACACCGAGGTCGAAACCGTTTTTCATGCCGTCCTGGTCCATGCTGGTCAGCAGGATTTCACCGGCGCCCAGGCCTTCCATCTTCATCGCCCATTCCACCGCATCCAGGCCGGTTGGCTTGCGACCGCCGTGGGTGAAGATCTCCCAGCGCGGGGTTTCGCCCGGGCAGGAGACTTTCTTGGCGTCAATGGCGACCACAATGCACTGCGAGCCGAAGTGCTGCGCGGCTTCGCCGACGAACTCCGGATTGAACACCGCAGCGGTGTTGATCGAAACCTTGTCCGCACCGGCATTGAGCAGGTTGCGGATGTCTTGCACGGTGCGCACGCCACCGCCCACGGTGAGTGGGATAAACACCTGGCTGGCCATGCGCTCCACGGTGTGCAACGTGGTGTCGCGGCCGTCGACGCTGGCGGTGATGTCGAGAAAGGTAATCTCGTCGGCACCTTGCTCATCGTAGCGACGGGCGATTTCCACCGGGTCGCCGGCATCGCGGATGTTCTCGAACTTGACGCCCTTGACCACGCGACCGTTGTCGACGTCCAGGCAAGGGATGATGCGTTTGGCCAGCGCCATGGTCAGTCCTCAGCCGTTGTAGGCGTCGCAGTAAGCCTGGGCTTCGGCGACGTCCAGAGTACCTTCGTAGATCGCGCGACCCGTGATGGCGCCGATAATGCCGGGCGCCTTGGCGTCCAGCAGCGACTTGATGTCACCCAGGTTGTGAATGCCACCGGAAGCGATTACCGGAATCCTGGTCGCCGCCGCCAACGCAGCGGTGAACGGTACGTTGCAGCCCTGCATCATGCCGTCTTTGGCGATGTCGGTATAAACGATGGCGGACACGCCGTCGGCTTCGAACTGCTTGGCCAGGTCGATGACCTGCACGGTGCTGATTTCAGCCCAGCCGTCGGTGGCGACAAAACCGTCTTTGGCATCCAGGCCGACAATCACTTTACCCGGAAAGGCGCGGCACGCTTCTGCAACGAACGCCGGGTCTTTTACCGCCTTGGTGCCGATGATCACGTAGCTCACGCCGGCTTTGACATAGTGCTCGATGGTTTCCAGGGAGCGGATGCCGCCGCCGATCTGGATTGGCAGGTGCGGGTAGCGCTTGGCGATGGCGGTAACCACCTCGCCATTCACCGGCTGGCCTTCGAAGGCGCCGTTCAAGTCCACCAGATGCAGACGACGGCAGCCCCCTTCCACCCATTTGGCAGCCATGCTCACCGGGTCATCGGAGAACACGGTGGAATCTTCCATGCGGCCTTGGCGCAGGCGGACACAAGCGCCGTCCTTGAGATCGATAGCGGGGATAATCAGCATCTGGCAAACCTTATTCGATATTCAGCAATGCTTGGGAAATCAGGGTTTCTCAAGCGACCACAGGTCGCTTTCGATGCTTTCGAACCTTTCTTTAAGGAGCGTCTGCGTGTCGAAAATCGCCCTGTTGTAATAGTGCGGCGCCACTTCGGTGGTGAACAGCTCAAGCATCTCGGCGACCTCGAACGAGCCCAGCTTGAGCTCGAAACGGTCCTCCATGAAGCGCTTGATCTTGAAGGTAGCCTCACGCTCCTGCTCGGGCGTGAGGTTCAAGACCGGCACCTTGGGCTGCTTGGCCATTTACCAGCGGCCATCCCACGCGGCGAAGTTCTGCAGCAACTGCAGGCCATGGGTATGGCTCTTCTCCGGGTGGAACTGCACGGCAAAGCGCGAACCGTCGGCCAGCGCCGCGGCGAAATCGACGCCGTAATGCCCGCCACCCACCACCTGGCGCGGGTTACCGGCGGCGATGTAGTAACTGTGCACAAAGTAAAAGCGCGCCATGTCCGGGATTTCGTGCCACAGCGGGTGATCCACAGTGCGGCGCACTTCGTTCCAGCCCATGTGCGGGACTTTCAAATGCTCGCCGTCTTCATGCAGGTCCTTGCCGAAGAACTTCACCTGGCCGGGAAACAGCCCGATGCAGTCGACGCCGCCGTTCTCTTCACTGCTGTCGAGCAAGGCTTGCATGCCCACGCAGATGCCGAGGAACGGGCGGTCCTGGCTGACTTCGCGCACCAGGCTGTCAAAGCCCAGACGGCGGATCTCGGCCATGCAATCGCGAATCGCGCCGACGCCCGGGAACACTACCCGGTCGGCTTCGCGAATCACCTTGGCATCGCTGGTGATCAGAACCTTGCCGGCCCCAACGTGCTCGAGGGCCTTGGCCACCGAGTGCAGGTTACCCATGCCGTAGTCGATAACCGCGACCGTCTGCATTACAGAACGCCCTTGGTCGATGGCATTTGCCCGGCCATGCGCTCATCGAGCTCGACAGCCATGCGCAGGGCGCGGCCGAAAGCCTTGAACACGGTTTCGATCTGGTGGTGGGTGTTGGTGCCGCGCAGGTTGTCGATGTGCAGGCTGACCAGGGCGTGGTTGACGAAGCCCTGGAAAAACTCCTGGAACAGGTCGACGTCGAAGCCGCCCACGGTGGCGCGGGTGTAGGGCACGTGCATCTGCAGGCCTGGGCGGCCGGAGAAGTCGATGACCACACGCGACAGCGCTTCGTCCAGCGGGACATAGGCGTGGCCGTAGCGACGGATGCCTTTTTTGTCGCCGATGGCCTTGGCAAACGCCTGGCCGAGGGTGATGCCCACGTCTTCCACCGTGTGGTGGTCGTCGATATGCAGGTCGCCCTTGCTGACGATATCCAGGTCGATCAGCCCGTGACGGGCGATCTGGTCCAGCATGTGCTCAAGAAAAGGTACACCGATATCAAATCGGGCCTTTCCGGTGCCATCCAGGTTAATCGAGGCTTTGATCTGGGTTTCCAGAGTGTCGCGCTCGACGGACGCCTTACGTTCGGCCATCACCAGCTCCGCAAAATCATTGGGCGAAAAAGGCAGCCATTATAGGGGCGCGGGCGCCAAACAGAAACATCGAAGGGCATAAGACTGATGGAGTGTCGAGGATAGACATGTGCATACAAGTGGCCGCCCCAGGATGGTGCGCCCAGCGCATTTACCCGATGCCCCCGGCGGCTTCGCGCTAATATGGGCGCAATGTTTAAAACCGAATGAATATTCAACCATGACGATACCGACAGTCTTGCAGCGCAGCGGCGTCCTCCTGCTGTGGGCGGTGACCTACTACGTGACCGGCGTGGTGTCGCTGGCCTTTGAAGATCCCGTCTCGCAGATGGCGATTATCTGGTTCCCGGCGGGTATTTCCGTGTCGGCGTTCCTCAGCTCGCGACGCGCTGAGTGGCCGATGTTGTTTGCGGTGTTTCTGGTCGCACGGCTACTGCTGGATAAACACGGCTGGCAACACCTGCCGGCCGCCGCGACGCTTTCCGCGATGGCACTGTCAGGCTCTGTTGCGATTGCCTGGTTCGTTCGGCGCTTCGCTCGGCGTGGCGACGAACTGCATGCCATTTTGCTCTGGTTGCTGGCCACCTTGGCCGTTTGCTGCGCCCTGGCACTGCTCAGGAAAGGCTGGCAGATGCTGGCCGGCGAAGTTTCACCCAACACGTTCTTGACCAACTGGATGTCGGGCATGAACGGCGTGTTCTTTTCCACCGTGGTGGTGATGAATCTACTCAACAGCAACCTGCGCGACTTTCCTGCTCGCCTGCGCACGAGGCTGGCCGGCGGGGTATGGTTGCTGCTGCTGGGATTGAACACCTGGTACGTTTTCGGGGCGACACCGCTCTGGCTCATCGACAGGCTGGGCTCCGACGCCGGCGCAGCGGCGTATTTCATCCTGGCCTGCCTGCCCATCGCCCTCACCCTCGCCGTTTGCATCACGTGGCGCAGCCCTGGCGGCTCGATCGCGCTACTGGTGCTGGGCAGTATCGTGGTCAATTTCACCGACCAGAAGACCGGGCCGTTTTATGTGCACGGTCTGTTGGAAGGCGAGCCGTTGCTGCTTGCACAAAGTTACCTGTCCATCACGGCATTGCTGGTGTTGGTAATCCGCTTGATGAGGCAATCCGCCCAACCTTATGACCTGCAGACCGGGCGCTTGGCGGGCAGCGGTGTGATGTACCAACTGCACCCGGGAACCGGGGAAATTCTCTGGGACGACAACCTTGAAACGCTGCTGGATGTGGGTGCCGCGCCCCTGCACACCGTGCAGCAGGTCCTGGAGCGCGTACACCCAGACGACCGCGACAGCCTCAAACGCCACTGGTCGCCGGAAACACATACCCGCGCTGCGTCGTTGGCCTTTCGCATCGACAAGGGCAATGGTGAATGGCTGACCCTTTATGACCAAAGCCCCGGCGCCCTGCGTGATGCCCATGGCCAAGTGATTGTCGGCAACTGGCAAAGCGGCCGCTATGCCTGAACGTTCGCCTGTGACAGCCTGCTTTTCCCTGTAGGGGTACCTAATGATTCAGATTGCTTTACTGCTGTTCGGCGTTGAGTTCGTGCGTTCCAAATTCTGGATTCTCGGCCTGGCCGGCATTCTGTGGGGCTCGCTGGGCCTGGGCGTGATGTACGACGGCCTGGATGGCGCACTGTACTTTCCGATGCGCGCATTCGGATTGATGCTGCTGCTGGAAAGCATTGTCACCCTCAGCGTGGCCGCCAGCGGCGTGGGTTCTCAGCGGGCAGTCCTGTATTTCAAGGGCGGGATTTTCTTCTTCGTCGCCGTGCTGATTCTTGCGAACAATATCTATAGCCACCTGCTGCTGGCGATCATCTTTGGCCTGACTTACTTCGTGATCGGCTTGCTGACCATCAGCTCGGCCTGGGTGGTCAGGTTCCCGCACTGGCGATCGTCGTTGATCAGCGGCGTCGCTCAGTTGGCGTTCGCGGGGTTGCTGGTCAGCCCTTATCCCATCGCCCTCAGTGCAACGGTGTCGTTTTTCCTCGGTGCATTGATGATCGTCAGCGGCTTCAACACGGTGCGCATTGCGCATCGCGTGAGGCGATTGCGCGACGGCACGTCAACGTTCGAACTGCTTGAGCCACGGGATCTGCTGTCGGACTTCAAGAAGCTGCCACCGCAAAAACCGCTGGAGCCGCGCCAGGAACACGCGCCTGACTTGCAGGACCCACTGATCGTGCACATCTGGACGCCGGAAGGCACCGCCGGCGCAACGACGATCCCTCGCCCGATCATCAATCGCTACATTGCGGCGGTGGATGAACAAGGCGTGATTTCCACCGGGCACGCAGCGCTTGAGCTGTCGCCCTCGGTGTACCTGAGCCTGTACCCGGTCGCGGACATCGATCGCTCCCCGGCGGAGTTCTTCCGCATCCTCAAGGCCACGCGCAATAACGACGTGCCCGGCACATTCCAGCCGGACTACGCCACTGAAGTGGCCAACTGGTGCGACTCGGATCGCAAGATCATTTTTCACCAGTACAGCCGCAAAGCGCTGATTGAGTTCTCGAATAACTATCGCCAACAGGCCACCTACAACCTGACCTACCGCAACTGTTCTAGCAGCGTGGCCTTTGCGTTGGAAGCATCGATGGATGGCGTGTTGTCAGAGCGGTCCCGGCGCTGGCGCTCGGTCCTGCAGACCTTGCTCATGCCTGAGTTGTGGATTGCCGCGCAAGTGCGCAAGCGCGCCATGACCATGGCATGGACACCCGGCCTGGTCATGGACTATGCACGTGCCTTGCGGGTGATTGTTCACCCGGTGCCGCGCCCCTGGTTTCAACGCATTCCATGGCGAGGCTCTTCAGCCAGGTCGTTGCCTGACAAGAAGCAGGACTAAAGTGCCCGACGCCCGCTCACCTTGCATGAGCGGGCACCGGGAAACCGGGTATCAGTGGAACAGTACGGCCGTCTTCTGCAGGGTCACCCACACACCCCACGCCAACGGAATACCCACCACCAGCCACGCCGCGACAGCCATTGGCACGCTGCCAGACGAAGCCTTCCACTCCAGCGAAGTGCTGGCGTCAGCGCCTTTGTCATGGCCCAGCGCCTGTTCGGCGGCCAGCTCTGCGTCCGTCATGAAGTACTTGTCGGCCACCGGGCGCACCAGCAGGTTGCAGATGAAGCCCAGCACCAACAGGCCCGCGAGGATGTACAAGGTGATGTCGTAGGCCGCCGCGCGTTCAACGCCGATGCTCAACTGATACTCACGCAGGTAGTTCACCAGCACCGGGCCCAACACGCCCGCCGCAGCCCAGGCGGTCAGCAGGCGACCGTGGATCGCACCGACCATTTGGGTGCCGAACAGGTCGGCCAGGTAAGCCGGGACGGTCGCAAAACCACCGCCGTACATCGACAGGATGATGCAGAACGCCGCCACGAACAGCGCTACGTTGCCCAGGTGACCGAGGTTCGGAATCAGCGCGTACAGGGCAAAACCCAGGGCGAAGAACACGAAGTAGGTATTTTTACGGCCCAGGTAGTCGGAGAACGACGCCCAGAAGAACCGGCCACCGATGTTGAACAGGCTCAACAAACCGGTAAAACCCGCTGCGATGGCGGCGATCGACGCCAATTGCCCTGCATCCAGCTGACCGAACGTCAGCCCATTGCCCAGCAACTTGCCACCGAACACTTCCTGAAGCAGTGGCGAAGCCATGCCGAGAATACCGATACCCGCGGACACGTTCAGGCACAGCACCAGCCATACCAAACGGAATTGCGGGGTTTTCCACGCCACACTTACGTGAACGTGACGATGGGTAATCATCGCATTGCTGGCTTTTTTCGCCGGGGCAGTCCAGCCCTCAGGCTTCCAGCCGGTTGGCGGCACGCGGTACGACAAGGCACCACCGATCATGAACACAAAGTAGATCACGGCCATGACCACGAAGCTCTGCCACACGCCCACACTGGTCGGCGAGGCGAAGTGGCCCATCAGCGCTGCGGCCAAAGGTGCACCCACCATCGCGCCGCCGCCGAAGCCCATGATCGCCATGCCGGTGGCCATGCCGCGCTTGTCCGGGAACCACTTGATCAGGGTCGACACGGGCGAGATATAACCCAGGCCCAGACCGATACCGCCAATCACGCCGGAGCCGATCCACATCAGCCAGATCTGGTGGGTGTAGACACCCAATGCCGAGATCAACAGGCCGCCACACCAGCACAGCGCCGAAACAACGCCGGCCTTGCGTGGCCCGGCATGTTCAAGCCAACCGCCCCAAATGGCTGCCGAGCAACCCAGGAAGATGAAGAACAGGGTGTAGATCCAGCCCAGCATGGAGATGGGCCAGTCGCATTGGGAGGAGAAGACTTGCGCGATGAAACTCATGTCCGGCGCACAGGCGACCGGTGCGGTGATACCCAGCGCCTTGGACAGTGGCAACCAAAATACCGAGAACCCGTAGGCCATGCCGATACACAGGTGGATGGCCAGGGCGGCCGGTGGAACCAGCCAGCGGTTGAAACCCGGCTTGGCGATAATGCGCTCCTTGGACAGGAACGCAGGCTGTGCGGCATGACTGCTCGCCGCAGTGCTAGTGCTCATTGGTGTTTCCCCCAGTTATTAGTATGTGTCCGTCAGGCGCTCTCTCCCTCGGCCTTGCACGCAAAGCGTGGCCGTTGTTTTGAGTAAAGCTTCCTTATAAACGCGACGTTGTGTCGCAGACGACAGACGAACTCGCGAAGATTAGCACCAGTGAGTGACAGAAAAACCAAACTGACATCACCTTTTTCACGCAATCTGGTCTGTTCGGCGACAAAATCCGATTTTGCCGACGCCAGATACAATGTAACGATGCGTGAACTGACGTAAGCCTTCGGGCGTTATACTCTGCGGCTAAATTTTGAAATCGACATACAAGGACTCGCCCATGAAAGCGTTCGGCAAAATCCTGGGTCTGGTACTTCTCGGGCTGTTGCTGATCATTGTGGCCCTGGGCTTTGCCCTGACCCACCTCTTCGATCCCAACGATTACAAAGACGAGATTCGCCAGATTGCCCGCGACAAGGCCCACATCGAGCTGACGCTCAATGGCGATATCGGCTGGAGCCTGTTCCCCTGGCTAGGCCTGGAATTGCACGAAGCCAGCGTGGCGACCCTGACCACCCCCACCCAACCGTTCGCCGACCTGCAAATGCTCGGCCTGTCGGTGCGCGTGCTGCCGCTGCTGCGCCGCGAAGTGCAGATGAGCGATGTGCGGGTCGAAGGCCTGAACCTGCGCCTCAACCGCGACAAGCAGGGCCATGGCAACTGGGAAGACATCGGCAAGAACGTGCCGGTCGCCAGCGCCGATGCGCCAGCGCCCGCCCCCGTGCAAACGCCGGCCGAACCGGAACCGGAAAAGCCGCCGAAGCCGATCCGCCTGGACATCGACAGCCTGACCATCAACAACGCCCGCGTTGAATACAACGATGAGCAGACCGGCAAGCAATACAGCGCCGAAAGCATCCAGTTGAGCGCCGGCGCCGTGCACGAAGGCGCGAGCATTCCACTCAAGCTCACCGCCTTCCTGGGCAGCAACCAGCCGCTGTTGCGCGTCAAGACCGAGCTCAACGGTAACCTGCGCATCCAGAACGCCCTCAAGCGCTACCAGTTCGAAGACATGAAGCTCAGCGGCGAAGTCACCGGCGAGCCGCTGCAAGGCAAGACCGCCACCTTCTCCACCCAGGGCCAATTGCTGGTGGACCTGGCGGCCAACATCGCCGAATGGACCAACTTGAAACTCTCCGCCAACCAGTTGCGCGCGCTGGGCGAACTGAAGGTCAACAACCTGGACAAAACCCCGCAACTCAGCGGTGCCTTGTCCATTGCCCAGTTTGACCTGGCCAAGTTCCTCGACAGCGTCGGCCACCCGCTGCCGGCCATGGCCGAGGGCAGCCTGAGCAAGGTTGAACTGGTCAGCCGTCTCAAGGGCTCGCCCACCAGCGTGGCCCTGGAAGACCTGAACCTGAAACTCGATGGCAGCACCTTCACCGGTCGCATCGCGGTCGATGACTTTGCCAAGCAATCCCTGCGCGTTCAGCTCAAGGGCGACACGTTCAACGCCGACAACTACTTGCCGGCCAAGTCCGAAGCCGCCAAAGGCGCGAGCGCCGCACGCCAGGCCGAAGTGCAGAACAGCGAAGCCGGCGCCATGGCCGCCGGTGGCACCACACCGTTGCCGGAGGCCCCAACCAAAGGCGCGTGGAGCACCGACAAGCTGCTGCCGTTGACCCGCCTGCGCACGCTGGACGTGAACGCCGACCTGGCCTTCGGCCAACTGACCCTGAGCAAACTGCCGATCCAGAATGCCGGGCTCAAAGCCTCCGGCATCGATGGCCAGCTCAAGCTCGACAGCCTGAGCGGCGGCCTCTACAACGGCAGCTTCCAGGCCAACGGCACACTCGATGTGCGCCAGGACATCCCGGTGTTGGCGCTGCAAACCCACATCAAGCAAGTACCGGTTGAGCGCATCCTGCAGGCTCAGGGGCAAAATCCGCCGGTGAAAGGCCAAATCACCCTTGATAGCAACCTCACCGGCCGTGGCAACAGCCAGAAGGCGCTGATCGACAGCCTCAATGGCACCGCCAGTTTTGTGATCAATAACGGCGCGCTGCTCAACGCCAACATTGAACAGCAACTGTGCACCGGCATCGCCCTGCTCAACCGCAAGACCTTGAGCAACACGCCACAAGGCAAGGACACGCCGTTCCAGGAACTGCGCGGCAACCTGACCTTCCGTAACGGCGTGGCCAGTAACCCTGACCTCAAAGTGCGCATCCCCGGCCTGACCGTCAACGGCAACGGTGACGTCGACCTGCGCGTGCTGGGCATGGATTACCGCGTCGGCATCATCGTCGAAGGCGACCAGCGCGACGTGCCGGACCCGGCCTGCCAGGTCGGCAGCAACTTCCAGGGCATCGAAGTGCCGCTGCGCTGCCGTGGCCCGCTGGAGCTGGGCGCCAAGGCGTGCCGCCTGGACAAGGACGGCTTGACGCAAGTCGCCATCAAGGCGGCCGGCAACAAGCTCAGCGATAAACTTGAAGAGAAGCTCGACAAGGTCAACCCACAGTTGAAAGACGCTCTGAAGGGCCTGTTCAAACGATGAGAAACGAGCAGTTTTCACAGGCGGTGCTGGATTGGTACGACCGCCACGGTCGCCATGACCTGCCCTGGCAACAGGGCATCACGCCTTACCGGGTGTGGGTCTCGGAGATCATGCTGCAACAGACTCAGGTCAGCACTGTGCTCAACTATTTCGACCGTTTCATGGCCTCGCTGCCGACGGTCGAAGCGCTGGCTGCCGCGCCGGAAGACGAAGTGCTGCACCTGTGGACCGGCCTGGGTTACTACACCCGCGCACGCAACCTGCAGAAGACCGCGAGGATTATCGTCGCCGAGTACGCGGGTGAGTTCCCAAGGGATGTCGAGAAGCTCACCGAATTGCCCGGCATCGGCCTGTCCACTGCCGGCGCCATCGCCAGCCTGAGCATGGGCCTGCGTGCGCCGATCCTCGACGGCAACGTCAAGCGCGTGCTGGCGCGCTTTACCGCGCAGGAGGGCTACCCAGGCGAGCCCAAGGTCGCCAAGCAGCTCTGGGCGACCGCTGAGCGCTTCACGCCACACGATCGTGTCAACGCCTACACCCAGGCGATGATGGACATGGGCGCCACGCTCTGCACCCGCAGCAAGCCCAGCTGCCTGTTGTGCCCACTGGAAAAAAGCTGCGAAGCCCATATGCTCGGCCTGGAGACGCGCTACCCGATCCCCAAGCCGCGCAAAACCATCCCGCAGAAGCGCACGCTGATGCCGATGCTGGCCAATGCCGACGGTGCGATTCTGCTTTATCGCCGCCCGTCCACGGGCCTATGGGGCGGTTTGTGGAGCTTGCCGGAACTGGATGACCTCGACGACCTGGAACACCTGGCCAACCAGCACTCAGTGGCGCTGGGCGACCCGCAGGCACTGCCGGGGCTGATCCACACGTTCAGCCACTTCCGGCTGGCGATTGAGCCCTGGCTGGTGCCGGTCGAGGAATCCGCCCATCACGTGGCCGAGGCCGACTGGCTCTGGTATAACCTCGCCACCCCGCCGCGCCTGGGCCTTGCCGCCCCGGTTAAAAAACTGCTGAAGCGCGCGGCTGAAGTATTGAACGCAGGAGTTCCGTCATGACCCGCACCATCATGTGCCGCAAGTACAAAGAAGAATTGCCAGGCCTCGAACGCCCGCCGTACCCGGGTGCCAAAGGTCAGGACATTTTCGACCATGTCTCCGCCAAAGCCTGGGGCGACTGGCTGAAACACCAGACCCTGCTGATCAACGAAAAACGCCTGAACATGATGAACGGTGAAGATCGCAAATACCTGGCTGGCGAAATGGATAAGTTCTTTTCCGGCGAGGATTACGCCAAGGCCGACGGTTACGTGCCGCCTGCTCAATAATTGATCAAAACCCGGGGTCGGCACGTAAGCGACGGTAATAATTAAATATTTTTTGAAAACTTGCTTGACGACCCCCTGAAAAACCAGTTTAATGCGCCCCGTTGCCCAGATAGCTCAGTCGGTAGAGCAGGGGATTGAAAATCCCCGTGTCGGCGGTTCGATTCCGTCTCTGGGCACCACTAATACCGAAAAACCCCAAGCGAAGATGATTCCTTGGGGTTTTTTATTGCCTGCGATTTGGTGGTTGCCGGGCGACGCTCATCCCTGTCCCCGCCCGGGGTTATTTATCGCAAGGCTGATTCGTTTAGCTGTTACTGAATTTTCTGTTGCAAGGTAGTTATTTGATGACCCGTTACTTGTTCTGCGCGCTGTTGCTGCTGACGGCGCTGCTCAGTGGATGCGCCACGCAAATGGACGTCTCGATCGACGCGACACCGGATCCGGACTATCACTTTGATCGACAGGCCACGGTACTGGTGACGACGTCCGTGGGCGGCAGTGCGCAAAGCACGCTGAATGCCCGCTACTACCTGCGGGACATGGTCAATGCCATGAAGGACCAGGGCTTTCGGGAAGTGTTTACCGACACGACCCTCCCCAAGCACCATGCACCGATCAAAATGACCGTCACCCTTGATGTCGACAGCCGGCAGGTCACTTACCGCTACACCGCCACCGACTACGGCCAGGTGCCCACCAGCACGACCACCCAGTGCAAGAAAAACAAGAAAAAAGACGACCAGTTGACCTGCACCAGCAAGCCAAACACCACCTATGGCCCGGTGGGCACTTCCGAGCGAACCGGCTACACCACGCTCACCACCTTCACCGCCACTGCGCGGGATGAAGTCAGCAGGCGCGCGGTGTACCTGCTCCGGGCGATGTCCTACAACGAAGACTGCCAGGCCGCCAAGATTGAAACCTTTCTGGTGGAGCAAGGCCTGCAGAACCTGAATTTCCAGGACCGCGTGCACCGCAACTACACGGTTACGATGCCCGAGGGCTACCAGTGCAAATAGCCCTCCCTGGATCGCCGGCCTTACTTAAGTAAAAACACCATCAGCGGGTTGTCGTTCAAGCGCCCTTCGAAGTCTGGCGCCTGCTGCTGCATCGGTGTGCCCTTGAGCAGCGCGGCCTCTTTGCGCGGCACGATCACCCAGGATGGCCGCGGCAAGGTGAGCAGCTTCTCAGGCTCGTTCCCTGCCACGAACAGCGGCTGCTCATCGTGCGTAAGGTTCATCATGTAGCGTATCGCCCAGGTGTCGCGGCCGAGGTCGACAAATACCAGCGGCCCTGGCTGCGACGCACGCAGCGTCTCCACTTGGCTGACGAAATTATGCGTGTCGAACTGCAGGTCCTTGGACGGCTCTATCACCACCACCAGCAGTAACCACTGCGCCACCAGTGCAATCAGGCTGAGCCACACCAGGCGCACTGCCCGACGCCAGGCAATCAACGCCGCCCCTTGCAGAATCACCCACGCGCCGATCAACAGCGGCAACGAAACATCAGGCCAGTAGCCGTGTTTTTGCCAACTGGACCGACACACCAACAGAACAACCACGCACAACGCCGGTAGCGCCGCGACAAGCACTTCGTAGCAGCGGCGCACGCCGACCAGCCAGCTTTGCGCCTGGAGCAGCCCATAGGCGGCGACAGCGGCAAACATCGGCACCATCGGCAGAATGTAGTAAGCGCGTTTGAAGTGCGGCACCGACAGCCCGAGCAAAATCATCAAGCCACACGCCCCCAGCCGCACCACCAACTGCACGTCGTCATTGACCCATCGCTCAGACCAGCGATTGCGCAGCGCAATCAAGGTCGCCAGCGCCAGCGGCACCACCGGGAAGTACCGGTACAAACTCAGCTTGAAGTAGAAGTAGAACGGCTCGCCACTCTCATCGAGCCGCCCGCTGACCTGCATCCTGAACACGTCATCGGCAAACGCATCGCCACCGCTGAACCGCGCCAGTTTCATCAACACCCACCAGCAGGCCACGAGCAGCGCCAAGCCCACAACGCCGTGGATCAGCACCTGCTTGACCCGCTCCCCCGGCCGGCCCAGCGCCCAGTACACGCACACCACACCGCAGACCTCGATCAGCCCCAATGGCCCGCGAATCGCAAACGCCAACACAAACAACGGGAATACGGCCAGCTGCCTGACGCGCGACCCCAGGCGCTCGCCACTGTGCAGCAGGTAGAAACTGCCCACGCATAACAGCGCGACCATCAGGTCCAGGCACACCGAACGTGACTTATCGAGCAGTTGGGTGGTGAGTAACGTGAGCAACACCGTCAGCAACGCCCAGGGCCGGCTGGACGGCGCCAGCAGGCGATAGATCAGGGCGATCACGCCCGCCGAAGCAAGTGCTGTCGGCAGGACATTCGCGAGATGGTTCGGCGCACCGAACAGGCGAGCAAATACGAAACTGAAGAAGGTCGCGGTGCCCGGGTAGTCGGGATACGGCTGCCCGTAGGTGGTGGGGAAAAGGCTCGCGCCGTGGCGAAACATCTCCTGCATGAACAACGCCCAGCGCCCGTCAAATCCTTGGGGTTGTTCGTCCCAGACACCCAACGTAAACAGTAATAAAGCGATCAGAAAAATGCCCAGGGACTCCAGGCGAAAACGACTGCGGTGATCCATTGAATGTCCTTTCAGGTAGGGTGCGCCCTCTCCATGGTGCCGACTCTGCCCCTGAATAGCGGCTGAACAAACCCGACTATTTATGGATCTAGCGACCGGCGCGCCCGACCAGCGCGGGAATCAGCCGGATGTAGAGCAGCTCGCCCATCAGCTCAATCAGGGTTTGCAGAATCACCGCCGTCGCGGCCAGCCCGCGCACGTCTTCGGGCAAGGCCAGCGCCAGCGGCAATACCACCAGGGAGTTGCGGGTCGACGCACTGAACGTGACCGCCCGCGCAGTGACGGCCGGCAAGGCGAACAGCCGTGCAGCCAACGCGCCCATCAATGGCGCCAGTAACAGGAAGCCGACGTAGACCGGAATCACCGGCAACAACGACGCGATATCGCGCACCACCGAGGTGATCTGCGAGCCGATGACCACAAACAGCACCAGCGCCATCGCCGGCACCGGCAACCAGGCCCAGGCACTGTTCCACAGGTTGATGACCCTTGAGCGCCGCGCCAGAGAAGTCGTCAGCACCGCCAGGACCATCGGCAGCACGATCAACCACAGGAACGCCTCGACAAACGGCCCGGCCGCTACCACCACGGCGGACTGCGCGCCCAGCATGAAACTCAGGTACACCGGCAACAACGCTAACTGCAGCAACAACAGCACGGGCGTCGCCGCCAACATCCCCCGCGAGTCGCCTTTGCCGATATGGGTAAACACCACCACGTAGTCGATACATGGCGTCAGCAACACCAGTAAGGCGCCCACCAGCAAGGCCGGGCGCTCCACCAGACCACGGGTCAACGCCCACACCAGCAACGGCACCAGGATGAAATTGGCCAACAGCAAAGCCGAGATGAAACGCTTGTTACCCAGGCCCTGGCGCAGATCCAGAAATGGAATTTGCAGGAACATGGCGTACATCAGCACGGCGATGGCGGGCGTGACCAGCACGCCAAGGCCCTGGGCCCACGAAGGCGCAAGCACACCGAATGCCGCCGCCAGCAAGACGGCGGCAAAGTACACAGGGATCTGGTTGTGCTCAAGGGTGTCGCGGGTCATGGGCTGACTCTGGCTGCTCAATAGACCGCCAGCCTAAGCACCGCGGGCGCTCAGGTCGAGCCTCGAAAATTTCCTGCGCGCATGGCGGGCTAAATTTGTTAGTTTCGGATGCTTATAAAAGCGCGCGGCTCCCAGGCCCAAAGCGTAAGGATCGAGCCGACCCATGAACCTGCCCACCCGACCTGCCCCAGAAGCCTTCCGCGAGCCGGCTGCCGATGGCTACCCTGTCAGCGGCTTCACCTGGCGCCATATCAGAACCGACCCGACACGCCCGGTCGTCATCATCAACGCCGCCACCTCGGTACGTTGCCGCCACTATTCACGCTTCGCCGACTACCTGTTCGCCAACGGCTTCGACGTCATCACTTACGACTACCGTGGCATCGGCGAATCCCGCCAGGGCTCGTTGCGCGGGTTCAAGGCGTCGTGGTCGGATTGGGGCGTGCTGGATTTCGAAGCGATGTTGCAGCGCGCACAACGGGAGTTTGCCGGGCAGCCGATTGATGTGGTCGGCCACAGTTTTGGTGGCTGCGCGGCGGGGTTGGGCGCCTCTGGCGCGGTGATTCGGCGAATCGTGACGGTCGGCGCGCAGTTTGCGTATTGGCGCGATTACGCAGCGAACGGACGTTGGCGCATGGTCGGCAAATGGCATGTGCTGATGCCGTTGGTGACGGCGCTGTGCGGGTATTTCCCCGGTAAACGCCTGGGCTGGCTGGAAGATACGCCGGCCGGTGTGGTGCGCGACTGGGGCACGCCCACGCCCAGGTACGAGACGCGACCCAGCGGGCGCACCTTGGGTGAGTTGCCCTTCAGCCGCGTGAACGCGCAACTGCTGGCCATCAGCATCACCGATGACCCCTTTGGCACGGTAGCGGCCATCGAGCGGTTGCTGAGCTATTTCGATAGCAGCGAGCGCACTCATCTGCGGATTGCTCCGCAAGACATTGGCGAAACCGCCGTCGGGCATTTCGCCTTCTTCCGCAGCGACTATCAGGACCGGCTGTGGCCAATTGCGCTGAAGTGGCTGCAACACGGCGCGCTGGCGCAAGGCACACCCGGCCAGCGCGTCTAGAAACCCTTGGGATTTGCCCCAACCTGCGCTTCAATACGCCACCCAGATCCAGAACCCAAGGACGTTGAGCCCATGGCCTCGCCGAACAAGCAGCAAAAACGTGCCCACCGGGCCAAGGCCAAGGCCAAGCAAAACCGTACCCAGCGCGCCGTTGCGACCAAGCCGGATGCGTTCGCAGGCGACGACAGCCGCATTGACCTTGAGTCCGTGGATTTAACCGAGTTGTTTGTCGAAATGCGCACCGCAGGCGAGACCAGCCAGCAGGCACTGTGTGCGGTGTTCCTGGCGCACCCGTTGCTGGCGGTGGTGCTGGAGCAGGAAGGTGAGGAAGAAGCGACCGACTTTATCCTGGCGGCGCTGATCGAGTATCGGCAATGGGCGACGGATACCGAGGATGAAGCCGCGGCGCTGGCGTGGGTCGAGTCGCCGCAATTCCAGGCCGATTATGTTGCCGCGTCCCAAGCGCTGATTGGCGCACAAGACTGATCCAAAACAAAAGGTGGGAGCGGGCAAGCCCGCTCCCACAGGGTGGATGGCGTGATGCAGAAGCAGCACGCGTCACATCAATTGAGCACTGCAGCACCGGCCCTTTGCGCCTTGCGACGGCTCGACACATACAACCCCGCCAACACCACCAGCAAGCTCAGGATCCCGGTCGCAATGATCTCGACCCGGTGCGCTTCCTGGAACAGCATGATTGTCAGCGTACCCACGATGAACACCATCACCGCGTAGGTCAGGCCAGGGAACAGCCACATCTTGAAGACAATCTTCTCGCCCGCTGCCGTGCGCTTCTGGCGCATGCGCAGTTGCGACACCGCAATGACCAGGTACACCAGCAACGCAATGGCGCCGGAACTGGCCAGCAGGAATTCGAACACTGCCGCCGGGGCCACGTAGTTGGCGAATACCGCCAGGAACGCCGCGCCAGTCGACAACATCACCGCCCAGTAAGGCGTGCCGCTCTTGTTGGTGCGCTTGGCCACAGCCGGTGCGTCACCGCGACGGCCCAGGGAGAACAACATGCGCGAAGCGGTGTACAGCGCCGAGTTGAGGCAACTGGTCACGGCAACCAACACCACCAGGTCGACGATCAACTTGGCGTTCGGAATGCCCATGCGTTCCAGCACGGTCTGGTAGGAACCTACGGCCGCCAGGGTCGGGTCGTTCCATGGCACCAGGGACACAACGATGAAGATCGACAGCAGGTAGAACAAACCAATCCGCCAGATCACCGAGTTGGTGGCCTTGGTGATTTGCTGGCCCGGGTTCTTCGATTCCGCTGCGGCGATGGTGACGATCTCGGTGCCCATGAAGGAGAACATGGTGGTCAGGATTGCTGCCAACACCGCGCCCATGCCGTTGGGCATGAAGCCCTGCGTATCAAACAGGTGGGAAACGCCGCTGACCTGGCTGGTCGGCAGGAAGCCGAAAATGGCAGCCAGACCAAGAATCACAAAGCCCACGATTGCCACGACTTTGATCAGTGCAAACCAGAACTCGAACTCACCATAGTTTTTCACGCTGAACAGGTTGGTCGCTGTCAGCAGCAAGGTGATGATCAAGGTAAACGCCCAGATCGCCACATTCGGGAACCAGGCATGAAGGATGGTCGCCGCCGCGTTGGCTTCCAACGGAATCACCAACACCCAGAACCACCAGTACAACCAGCCGATGGTGAAACCGGCCCAGTGACCGATCGCGCGGTCAGCGTAGGTGGAGAATGAACCGGTGTCCGGCGAAGCCACCGCCATTTCGGCGAGCATGCGCATCACCAACACCACCAGCGTACCGGCAGCCGCATAAGCCAGCAGCACTGCAGGGCCGGCGGCAGCAATCGCGTGGCCGGAGCCGACAAACAAACCGGCACCAATAACGCCGGCAATCGACAGCATGGTGACGTGACGCGGTTTGAGCCCCTGTTCGAGGTCATTGGAGCTTTGCGTACTACTCATTGACACACCTTTGCGAGGAATTGCGAAAACGGTCCGCCCGACCTGCGATCCTTCTCGTGAAAAGAAACCAACGGGGCGTTCTTTATTTTTTACGCAAGATTTGCGCCAAAATGTTACAAGGTCGCGATTGACGCGGGCTGTAGGACAATTGATCAGTCATCGCAAGTCATTGAGAACAATGGCATTCCGCTATAGCGTTACCGTGCGACCCACTTTCAAGACACCTGCGCGCACCAAAAACACACACGAAAAGTACGTGACGCTCCAATACAGGGCCGATATGGACCGTTTGCCCGGTTAACCCTTCCAACACCCGGCCAAAGCTGGCACCATCGCGCCCTTTTTTACGCGAAGCCTGTGGATTTATCGGGTTCAAACGTCTGTTAGGTTGTTGATGGCGCGACACACTGCTGTGCCGATGCGACACCCTGCCGCACACCACCCGTTAACCGTCCGTAGCGCTGTTGGCTGCCATCTGAACGCTATGCTAGCTTGGCGCCTCGCCAGGAAGGCAGCCCAACAGCAAGAACGCACTGAACACAATGAGGACCGCACATGGCCCAGGCCGCGCCCGCGCTTGAAATCCGCAACTTGCACAAACGCTATGGTGAGCTGGAGGTACTTAAAGGTATCTCGCTGACCGCTCGCGACGGCGACGTGATCTCGATCCTGGGTTCCTCCGGTTCCGGCAAGTCCACATTCCTGCGCTGCATCAACCTGCTGGAAAACCCGCACCAGGGTCAGATCCTGGTCGCCGGTGAGGAGCTCAAGCTCAAGGCTGCAAAGAACGGCGAGCTGATGGCCGCCGACGGCAAACAGATCAACCGCCTGCGCAGCGAAATCGGTTTTGTGTTTCAAAACTTTAACCTGTGGCCGCACATGAGCATCCTCGACAACATCATCGAGGCGCCCCGCCGTGTGCTCGGCCAGAGCAAGGCCGAAGCGATAGAAGTGGCCGAAGCCCTGCTGGCCAAGGTCGGCATCAGCGATAAACGCCACGCCTACCCGGCGCAACTGTCCGGCGGCCAGCAACAACGCGCGGCGATTGCGCGCACCCTGGCGATGCAGCCCAAGGTCATCCTGTTCGACGAGCCGACATCGGCGCTTGACCCGGAAATGGTCCAGGAAGTACTTAATGTGATCCGCGCGCTGGCCGAAGAGGGCCGCACCATGCTGCTGGTCACCCATGAAATGGGCTTCGCCCGGCAGGTTTCCAGTGAAGTGGTGTTCCTGCACCAGGGCCTGGTCGAAGAGCAAGGATCGCCACAGCAGGTGTTTGAAAACCCGCTTTCGGCGCGCTGCAAACAATTCATGTCCAGCAACCGCTAACGGAGCAACATGCATGCAGAACTATAAAAAATTCCTTCTGGCCGCGGCCGTTTCGATGGCGTTCAGCGCCACGGCCATGGCAGAAACCTTGAAAATGGGGATCGAGGCGGCCTACCCGCCCTTCAACAATAAAGACGCCAGCGGCAACGTTGTCGGCTTCGACAAAGACATCGGCGACGCCCTGTGCGCCAAGATGAAAGTCGAGAAATGCGAAGTGTATGTGTCCGACTGGGACGGCATCATCCCGGCCCTGAACGCCAAGAAGTTCGACTTCCTGGTGTCCTCGCTGTCGATCACCGATGAGCGCAAGCAGGCTGTCGACTTTACCGACCCGTACTACTCCAACAAGCTGCAATTCATCGCGCCTAAAGCCACTGCGGACTTCAAGCCCGACGCGGCTTACCTGAAGGGCAAGGTCATCGGCGCCCAGCGCGCGACGTTGGCCGGTACTTACCTGGAAGACAAGCTGCCGGACACCGAGGCCAAGCTCTACGACACCCAGGAAAACGCCTACCTCGACCTGACGTCCGGCCGCCTCGACGGCATCCTCGCCGACAAGTACGTGCAGTACGAATGGCTCAAGAGCAAAGACGGTTCGGCCTATGAATTCAAAGGCGACCCGGTTGTAGAAAGCGACAAGATCGGTATCGCCGTACGTAAAGGCGACCCACTGCGCGAGCGCCTGAACAAAGCCCTGGCAGAGATCAAGGCAGACGGCACCTACAAGAAAATCAACGACAAGTACTTCCCGTTCAGCATCGAATGATCTGAACGGCCTGACCGACGCGCTCGCTTGAGCGCGCCGGCTTTTAGCAATGCCTGCCGCGATATGAAAACACCATGAATTTCGATCTCTACGGATTCGGCCCGGCCCTCGCCGCCGGCGCGCTGATGACCGTCAAACTGGCGCTCACGGCCTTGTGCCTGGGGCTGGTGCTGGGCCTTGCCGGCGCCTTGGCCAAGACATCCCCCTACAAGCCGTTGCAATGGCTGGGCGGTGCTTACTCGACTATCGTTCGTGGCATTCCCGAGCTGCTGTGGGTGCTGCTGATTTACTTCGGCACCGTCAACCTGATGCGTGCCCTCGGCGAGTTCTTCGGTAACCCCGACCTTTCGCTCAGTGCCTTCGCCGCCGGGGTTATCGCCCTGGGGCTGTGCTTTGGCGCCTACGCCACCGAAGTGTTTCGTGGCGCGATCCTCGCCATTCCCAAAGGCCACCGCGAAGCCGGTGTGGCGTTGGGCTTGTCGAAGTTTCGGATTTTCACCCGGTTGATCATGCCGCAGATGTGGCGTATCGCCCTGCCGGGGCTGGGCAACCTGTTTATGATTTTGATGAAAGACACCGCGCTGGTGTCGGTGATCGGCCTCGAAGAAATCATGCGCCATGCGCAGATCGGCGTGACCGTGACCAAGCAGCCGTTCACCTTCTTTATGGTCGCGGCGTTCATGTACCTGGGCCTGACCGTGCTGGCCATGACCGGCATGCACTTCCTGGAAAAACGTGCCGCCCGCGGCTTTGCAAGGAGCACCCAATGAGCGGTGACTACAGCTGGCTGTCGCACTTCGACCTGGGCCTGAACTGGGCGGTGATCATCAAGTGGCTGCCCAAACTGGCCCAGGGTGCGACCCTGACCCTGGAGCTGGTGGCCATTGCCGTCATCGCCGGCCTGCTGCTGGCGATCCCGCTCGGTATCGCGCGCTCCTCGCGCCGCTGGTACGTGAGCGCCCTGCCCTACGCGTATATTTTCTTCTTCCGTGGCACGCCGCTGCTGGTGCAGCTGTTCCTGGTTTACTACGGCCTGGCGCAGTTCGATGCCGTGCGTGAGAGCTTCATGTGGCCCTACCTGCGCGATCCGTTCTGGTGCGCCACCGCCACCATGACCCTGCACACCGCCGCCTACATCGCCGAGATTCTGCGCGGCGCGATCCAGGCCATTCCGCCGGGTGAAATCGAAGCGGCGCGGGCCTTGGGCATGTCCAGGCCGAAGACGCTGTTCTACATCATCCTGCCGCGCGCCTCGCGCATCGGCCTGCCGGCGTACAGCAATGAAGTGATCCTGATGCTCAAGGCCAGTGCCCTGGCCAGTACCGTGACCTTGCTGGAGCTGACCGGCATGGCGCGGACCATCATTGCGCGCACCTACCTGCCGGTGGAGATCTTCTTCGCCGCCGGGCTGTTTTATCTGCTGATGGCCTACATCCTGGTGCGCGGCTTCAAACTGCTCGAACGCTGGCTGCGCGTCGATGCTTGCCAGGGACGTTGAAGCACGCTTCGAAGCGCTGGATGCGTTTCTAATCGAGCAGCAAGGGCTGTGGCGACCACGGCCCTTTACGCACCTGCAACTGCCCTGGGAAACCCAACATCCCGAGTTGGCCCAGTGGCTGCGCCAGCGCTCGTTGGCCGATGCCGAACGCTGTCACAACCACCCCTACGACCTGCCGGCACCCGCACCCTTTGCACCGTTGGCCGCGCAGGCGTTGCAGCTCAGTGCTGTGGACCGGTTACCGGCACACGCGCTTGCACCCGCGCGCCATCGGCTGAACGTCGACGTACCGGGCCGCAAGTGGCAGCAAATCGAAGCCTTCGGTACTGCGCTTAATTTCGCCGAAACACCCACCCACTGGCTGGACTGGTGCGCTGGCAAAGGCCACCTCGGCCGCCGCCTGCTGCAACCCGGCCAACAGCTGACCTGCTTCGAATACGACCCGGCCCTGATCGCCTCGGGCCAGGCCTTGAGCGACCATCACGGCCTGCCCGCGGCCCATCGCCTGCAAGACGTGATGGCGGACGTGTCGATCCGCGCCGACCACACGCCCGTCGCCCTGCATGCCTGCGGCGACCTGCACGTGCGCCTGTTGCAACTGGCCAGTGCAGCAGGCTGCAAGCAACTGGCGCTGGCGCCGTGCTGTTACAACCGCATCAGCGCTGACCATTATCAAGCGTTATCGAGGGTTGGGCGTGCGTCGCGGCTGCAGCTGTCGGTTGATGATCTGGGGCTGCCGCTGAGCGAAACCGTCACCGCCGGCAACCGTGTACGCCAGCAACGCGACACCTCCATGGCCCGGCGCCTGGGCTTTGATCTGTTGCAGAGGCAGTTACGCGGGCGTGACGAATACCTGCCCACGCCCTCCCTGCCCGCCCACTGGCTGGACAAACCGTTTGCCGACTATTGCCGGGAGCTGGCGAGCCTCAAGGGGTTTTCCACAGGTGAACAGGCTTGGGCGGCGCTTGAGGCGCACGGCTGGCGCCGCTTGGCGCACGTGCGAAACCTGGAGTTGGTACGAGCGCTGTTTCGGCGCCCTTTGGAAATGTGGCTGGTGCTGGACCGGGCACTTTTTCTGGCGGACCAAGGCTACAACGTCGAGATAGGCAGATTCTGCGAACCCACTCTGACACCGCGCAATTTGATGGTGCTGGCTGAGCGCGATTAGGAGGCAATTTTCCTACACGTGCCCTGTGGATAACTCTGTTGATACATTCTTGCCAGAGGCTGTAGCTATCAGCGCTACAGAGCAAAAGCCACCCTGGTCATTTTTTGTTCACAAAATAAAACGCACACAAAACAGGCAGTTGCAGCGTATTGAGAACGGTGCCACAAAATCGCGGTTTCCTGGCTACAACAACCAACCGATTGTGCATAAGCATTTGGCGCCACGCGAATAAACCGTGCTTTAGGCGGTTTTTTTCGGGGCCTTCAACAACCGGCAAAGCTCATTCAGATCGTCAGTGAACAACCTTTTTGCCACGGTATCCAACGGGTCAGTTGCAAAGGCCAAGGCTTCATTGATGGCCACGTCGCGATGAATCTCCAGCGGCGCTTTGCCCAACCGGTGCTTGAAGGCTTCAAGCATGTCCAGGCTGAATGCACTGCTCTCGTCCACCTGGTTGACCACCACATGCACAACGGGCGGGCGCTCACCCGCAAGGTGCGGCGCGAGTAGGACATCGAAATGGTCGAGCGTACCGAGGCAGGCGGCGTCGGCCTGCGCAATCACCAACACCACATCGGCAACGTTCAACGCCTGATGGAAGTAGACGTTATTGCCGGCCGGCGTATCGATAATCACCGTTTGCCGCTCGCTCAGGCCCAGCGAGGCGAGCCGCTGCGCCAGCCATCCGGGCTCGTGCTTGAGCCAACGCTCGAGGGTTTCCTGCTGCTCCATGTCGACATCGCCAAAGGTAATCACCTGGCAACCGGCGAAGCCAACCTGCTGCAACGGGCTCCATTTGCCATGTTCCAGGCTGGTGCGGCCGATGCCGGGCAATGTGGCACTGACGCCGAAGTGGTGATGCAAGGCGTTTTGCGGGTCCAGATCCAGCGCCACCACCGACTCGCCGTGGCGCTGTAAACCACTGCTCAAGGCCGTGGCCAGGGTGCTACGGCCAACCCCGCCATTCATCGACACCAACGCCACCACTTTGGGGCGCAGCGCTGCGATATCAGTCAAGTGGGCTTGGGCAGGGTTGGGTTCATTTGCAGGCACGCTGCCAAAAAAGTGCAGGCGCGCATTAATGCCTTGGGCATCATGGGTAACGTTCTTGCCGAACAACATCAGCAGTTCTTCGCTAAGGCTCATAACCAGCTCCTCACGACGCAGCTGCAAGACGTGAAGGTCGGCAAGCAGGCACTTACCGCAGGTCTTATTATTGGCGTCTTAGTGAGGCATTCTGTGACAGGCGTACAAGAGTGTCATTATTTTGATGTTTTTACTGACCAACTTCTAGACGAGCGGTAAATAGTCAAATTAATGGCTTGGATGCATGCGCCCTTTTAAGGCACGGCATAACGCATTTATATCCTGGCAACCGACAGTGTTCAGCAACGGGTCGAGCGGGTCGCGCCCGTAGGCGTGGGCCTCGCTGAAAGCGCGAT
Source organism: Pseudomonas fluorescens (assembly GCF_900215245.1). Lineage (GTDB taxonomy): Bacteria > Pseudomonadota > Gammaproteobacteria > Pseudomonadales > Pseudomonadaceae > Aquipseudomonas > Aquipseudomonas fluorescens. Next base: position 2,566,323 of record NZ_LT907842.1, on the reverse strand, counting down.
CGCGGCGCACCGCGCCCAGCACCGCATCGCCCAGGCGCAGCCTGAACACGCCGGCCATGTCCTGGCTGAACGCGTGGCCAACGTCCACTTGGTTGATCACGTAAAACCGTTGGAGTGGCGATTCGCCTGCGAGGTACGGCGCGAGCACGTCGTCCATGTTCGCCAAGCGGTGGAACGAAGCGGCGTCCGGCTGGACCACCACCAGCACCGCATCCGCCACCGACAGCGCTTGGCTGAGGTACACCGTATTACCCGCAGGGACATCAATCACCACCGTGTCCTGCCCATTCAGCCCGAGCCCGGCCAAACGCTTGCGCAGAAACCCCAGGTCCTGCCCCAGCCAGCGCTTCAGGCTTTGTTGCTGCACCGGGTCAGCCTCGCCAAAAGCGACCATACGGCACCCGGCAAACCCCCGCTTGGGCAAAGCCGCCCAGGTCTGGTTGAGCAGGCTGACAGCCCCAAGGCCCGGCAAATCAAACCCTGGGCACAAGTGATAACGCAGGGCGTTTTGCGGGTCCAGGTCCAACGCCAACGCCGGATGCCCCTGACGCTGCAAACCACTGGCAAGCGCCGCCGCCAACGTGCTGCGCCCCACACCGCCCGTGGCAGAAACCACCACCACAACCTTCGGCGCCGAAGCATCCGAACACACCTCGCCATGCCGCTCTTCAGCCACCTCGGGCGGATACACAGCCCGCGCAGCGCCCTGGTTCAATTGTTCAAACAACCGCTGCAAAGACTCAGCCAGCGCAGTGCCTGGTATTGGACTGTGATCTGCACGCCCCACTGACTGACCCCTGCGTTAAACCGCTGATTCATTGTGGGGCGCATTGTGTGATAGCAAACTGATGCTGTCAGTACTGGGTGTTTGTAACGAAACGCTTTCAGATGAGCGGCACACCGCGAACCACTGGCAACCCTTCATCGCCGCCAGCCTGCTTTCCTGGAGCCTGACCGCCCAACGCCAATAGCGCCACCCGCATGGGCTGCTTCGCAGTGAAGGCGCGTATGACGTATCTGGACTCAAAGGCCCCAGTGCAAGTGCAGAAGCCGAAGAAATTCACCGACGATTGCGGCGACGAAAATTGAGCTGATTTGCACGCCCTGAAGCGACGAAAAAGCGGTGATCGCAAAAAAACCTTCACTTCTGCAAAAATAGTCAGAATTCAGGGGTTTACAGAAGCATATCAATCGCTATAATCGTCGCCCTAACACGCCGGTATAGCTCAGTTGGTAGAGCAACTGACTTGTAATCAGTAGGTCCCGGGTTCGACTCCTGGTGCCGGCACCATACAAAACAAGGGCTTGCAGCGATGCAGGCCCTTTGTTTTTTCCTCATACGTAACAACGCACGTAACAAGCGCTTCTGGAGGGGTATTTCAGGGTGCTGGTACGAGCTTGAACGGGTGAGATGAGGCAGTCCTGGTTGGCCAATACCCCGCCAAGTTGAACGCCGCCGAAGTGTGTCCACGCATCAAGCGTCACCCCCTACGACACACGGGATTTTTTTCCGGTGCACCCATCAAAAGTGCGTAAGAAGTGTAAGTGAGATTTTTTATCTATCTCTATCCCTTATATTTCAATGGCTTAGAACCATTTCTAAACCGTAAGTAGACTGTCAGATCAGTGTCGGCGCCGAACAGTTCGTGACTGTAAGTGAGGGCGACCGCAACCTGTTGTTTTTAAAGGTTTTTTTTAATGACCTTTCCTAACTTACACTTTTTGACGACGTGACTGTAAGTGACGCCCCCCAATGAATCCGGGGCTTTTCAGGCGTTTCTCGACCCGCTTACGCCACTTACGTGTCAGGAGGGGGTGTACCTGGAAAAAGTTTTCAGCAGCCGTTCAGGCACGCCCCACCAGACTGCTCTCGCCTCGTGACTTTAATCCGGAGAACACCATGACAAAGCCCAGCTCCGTCGCTCCCATTCCAAAAATTGAAGTCATCAAGAAAGGCGCCCTGTGGGAGGTCCATTGGGACTACCAGGAAGGACCGGCCAGCCTGATTCTGTTCAACCGTGCTGACTACCTGCGAGGCTATATAGATGGTGCGCTGGACATCCTCGGGATTGATCCCGATTGCGTGTGCTGCGCCAGCGGCGTGACCGGCACGGTAAAAAGACTGACTCAACATCAGGCCGACACACTTTATGGCTCATTGAACCAGTTGCTGGTGCCTTTGGTAGAAGCGGAATTCGCCCGACTGGAACGCCTCGGCGCCCTTCCTCATGTACGCGGCGCCGCTGCAAAAGTTTGAAACCCCTCTCCCCCATGTAATCAGCCTGCCAGGCCCAGGCGGCGGGCAACTCCCTGCATATCCTGAGACACGCCCTGTACCTGCAATAACGTGCACTTTCGACCGGTTGCGATTCTGAAAACCGCCTGGTTCAAATGTTTTAAAATTTTCGACCCAATGAAACCGGGGCCTCCAGCCCTGACCCGTTCGTAGTTGTCTGCTGCACCGCTGTGCAACCGCACTGCACTTCTCTTCAAAATTTTGCAATCTGTGAAACTGCCGATCGCCCGCAGAGCGCCCCGGCCCGCCTGGGCTGCCGCTTCGTTTGCACTACATCCGGGTTTGCACAAAAAAAGGACGCAAACCCCGTCGGCGGGAGGGGGATAAGTGGTTTTCATTTGAATTTTTTTTTGCATGAGAGGTTTTTGCATCACAGAACCGGCTATTCCAGAACCACAGTCAATTTACCCCACCACACCCACGTTCCATGTCGGCGAACAGGGTTATCCCCCTTACCCATGATCATCACAGCGCGTCGCCTACCTAGGCGTACCTGGCTATGCTGGACTGGTGCTTTACAAGGTATAGTGCGTTAGGTAAACCACGTGCCCTTCGAGGTGCCAGATTCCAGAGTGCAGAATGTCTACACTGCTGCTGGTAAAGGTCGTTGAAGCTATTGCGACAATGTATTCAAAGAATCGAGATGAACTTGCTAGTAATTAATCCAAAAAGAGTGAACGAGGAAATAGAGGATAAGCCTTATTGGTATAACTATTATGCTGGCTACTCTCACTCTTTTGCAAAAAGCATTATCGACTCTAGTAAGCTTACAGAGTCATCAGTAATTTTAGATCCCTGGAATGGTGCTGGCACGACTACACTAATGTCTTCCCTCAGCGGCTATCGCTCCGTCGGAATTGATTTAAATCCAGTCATGAAAGTGATAGCGAAAGCGAAACAGGCGACAGTAGAAGAGGCGGTCCATATAAGTTTAAAACTTCAGAAACTTTCAAGTGTTCGCTTGAGAAAAATAGAAGATAACGATCCTCTCGAATTTTGGTTCCACAAATCTGGTGTGCTTGCCATTCGCAAAGTTGAACATTGGATTTTGGGGGGCGCACGCCATAGCGCAATGCTCGATAAAGTCGAATCTTTATCAATTGAACAGTGCGTCCTCTACACTGCACTTTTCAATAGCGTACGGGAGTACCTGAAGGCTTTTATCCCCTCCAACCCGACCTGGATAAAAAGACCTAAATTAGAGGTCGACAAAATTGATGTGGATTGGAAATTATTTAAAAAACGGTATTCGTTCTTGGTCATAGAAATGCTAAAAGGGTTGAGCTCAGAGACTCATACATGGCCGTCTGACCGTGCTTCCTTAATGACCGCGTCCTCTGCCAACTTGCCTTTGCCTGACGAATGTATAGACTTGGTTCTCAGCTCACCTCCTTACTGCACGAGAATCGATTATGGAATTGCGACTCTTCCTGAGTTAGCAATAATGTCAGATCTGAGCACAAGCTCGATTGAAGAGGTTAGGCGCTCTCTGATGGGAACTACTACAGTTTCTAAAGGCATAATTGAATGGGAACCATCGAAACTTGGCGGCATGTGCACTAAGTTTTTGACTGACGTTAGAGAGCATTCGTCAAAATCATCAGCAACCTATTATTATAAAAACATACTAAAATACTTTCTGGATCTCAGCCTTTCGCTTGCAGAGATATCGAGAGTAATGAAACCAGAAGCAAATTTTGTTTGTGTGGTACAGGATTCCTTTTATAAAGATGTGCACTGCAACTTACCGTCTATACTTACGGAAATCGCTTTAATATCCGGAATGAAGCTCAATCAAAGACATGACTTTGAGAGCAAGCAAAATATGGTCAACCTAAATGCTAAAAGTCGAAGGTATAGAAAAAAAAGTATAGCTCATGAAAGCGTTTTGATATTTCACAAGTAAGGAGAAATACATGAATCAGGACGAACTAATACGCGCTTTAGAGTCCAAGGTTGAAAAGGTTCACACACAAAGCCTTGACCTTTCCTTCAATGAACTTCTAGACATGTTTAAAGATGGTGAGCTGGATATCAACCCAGACTATCAGCGGCTCTTCCGTTGGAGTCAGGGGGCGCAGTCCAGGTTTATCGAATCTTTACTTTTAGAAATGCCCGTACCACCAATATATGTTGTCGAAGACGAAAACGGCAAATATCAATTGATTGATGGGCTGCAAAGATTCTCATCCTACTTACATTTGCGTGGGGAGCTAGACGCCCCTCATCTAAATGATCCAATTAAGAAAGGGGAGTATCTAAAACTACAAGAGTGCGACATAGTCGAAGATCTGAACGACCTGGTATTCGACGATTTCCCCACGGCTTTGAAGATTAGATTGAAGCGTGCTTTTGTACGTGTCGAGGTAGTTCGAAAAGGAAGCGACAATAAGTTTCGCTACCACATGTTTAAAAGACTGAATACGGGCGGCGAGGCGTTAACGAGTCAGCAATTACGCAACTGCACAATCCGCATGTTAGATTCTAAGTTTATAGACTTCGTAATTCAACTTAGCAAAAATGAAGACTTTGAAATTTGCACTGCAAAAATTTCAGAGCAGCAAAAGCTTGGAGCGTTTGATCAAGAATTAGTGATCCGCTTTCTCGCCCTTAAAAACTACAAACATAAGTTTGTTCATGATGTATCAGACTTCTTAACAGAATACACAGAAAAAGTCACCGACCCTGAGAACACAGAAATAATTTTCAATTACCCTGAGGAAGAGCAGATATTTCAGAATACTTTTTCGATTTTAAGAAAATGCCTTGAAGACAAAAGTTTTGGCAGATCGGGAAAACAGGGTATTCAATCGAATTTTTCCGTATATCACTTCGAGGCGATATGTGTAGGGTTGCAGCCTTACTTGGAAAAAATCGACGCCTCAAACAATAGCCACATTGATTTAATTAGAGCAAAGCTTATAGAAATCAAATCTGACGCCGGCTTTATTAGCCACACTACTGGTGGAGGTAAGAACTCACCAGGCCCGCTGAATAGCCGTATTCGGGTTGTGGTAGATAAACTCGCAGAGGTTGATATATGAGCTTAGCTATTTTTCAAGAGCAAATAGAACTTGAGCGCGAGTGGCGCGAAGCTGAAATCAGGTTTCTAAACAACTTGCAAGAAGGCCTAGCAGAGAAGGATCGTCCTAAAATACGCCGATCAATAGTATGTCTTTTATATGCACACATTGAAGGCTTTGTTAGATTTGCGTTCTCTTTGTACGTAGACCAAGTTAACCGCAAAGGCTTAACCTGCCGGGATGTAAGTCCGGCTATTGCGGCGGCGGCGTTTGCAAAAGAGTTGAAGGCCCTCAAAGATATCAACAGCAAAAGCCCTTTCTTCACAAAGGCGTTACCTGATGACAAACACCTACATGGATTCGCCCGTGACGTAGACTTCATAACACATATAGGTAACTTTTATGACCATCCGGTGGTAATCGCTGAAGGTTATGTAAATACAGAAAACAACGTAGGAAGGGAGGTTCTTGAAAAAATGCTATTTCAAGTAGGCCTGGAATATTCCGACTTGAAGGACGCCTATTCTCCACTTAACAGATTACTAAATGTACGTAATGACATCGCTCATGGCAAAAGGAAGCAAGGGATCGACGATGAGGATTACAATATATTTCTAAATTGTTGCCGTAGTGTAATGAATACGATCTCCCGCAGACTTACCAATTCATTCGGAGCGGAAAAGTATCTTAAATAAGTACAAAGTCGAAATTTACACGTTCCCGATGAGCCGTCACACCCGCAGTGCTTTCGCCTCGTCGCTCCCAGTGACTTGGGATAGAAAATATTCGCGTAATGGCCGGCTAAAGCGTGATGAGCTGTAGCTTTTGCTCGAGTACAGCAACGGTAGCTGCATTAGTCGTGAATGCTCCTGCGTTGCCTGGCACCGGTGTAGGCCCATGAGTGTGACTCGCCAACTGAGTGTTCATCTGTTGCACCAGGTCGAGCAGATCACATAACACCTGCAATACATTAACCGCTTCCGATCCCAACCAGGTTTTGGGGGCCACCAACCGCTGGCTGACCGCTGCCACGCTTTCGCGAAGCCCCTGAATCCTTTCCTCCATGTCGCCACCCACCGTGGCGTTGTGCTTCTGCCCAACCACCAGGTTCAGATCCCGCCCTGTCGCCTGGTGCAAGTCATCCACCGCCGCCAGGCTCGCAGATCCGCCCGACAGCAGCTTGAGCGCGCCCAGGGCTTCAAGCGTCTTGATGCCACCTACCGATTCGCTTGAATGGTCGTCCACGGTCCTGGTGTGGCTCTGGTACCGCTCCGTGTTGCCCATCGCCTCCACTTCCCGCTCGATCGCTTTGTCGAGGATCTTGCCGTCAGTCTGGCGCAGCCAGTTGCCGTCCGCGTCGACACGCTGCTGACAGGCTTCGCTGTGCTGCCACACCTGGTCACCCTTCGGGACGCTGGGCATGCTCAGGCCGTGAGGCAGAATGGTTTGGATATAGGGCTTGTGCGGCAGACCGTACGCGAAGCACACCACAACCTGGGTGCCTTCCTCGGGGAACGCATAGATGCCCATTTCCTCGCCACCGGTGGGCAGTGGCAACGGCACGCCGGCCAGGATCGGCAGCTTGGTGTCTGGCTCGCCATCCGGCCCCATGACCTCGATGTCGACCGCATAGCGTGGGCGGAAGTCGTCACAGATGCCGGCACCTGCCGGGGCGTCGGCCACGGCGACAACCCGGGCAAAGCGTGGCAGGTGGTAACCGCCGGTAAGTTCAGGGAATTGTCGTTCTACGCTGCGGCGGATTGCGTCGTCCATCGGATGGCCATCTGGTTGTCGATGAGCGCCACACTGGTGATGCGCTCGCCGTGGTTGATTGTTGCACCTGGTCGCAACCCGGGAAGGGCCGCAATCATCGCGCTTTGGTTGCCCTGGTAGTCGTCGAACAGTTCCACTGGCAGCTGCAGCGGCGAGCGAACGCCAAAAAAACTGTCTGCCCAACTGCCGACGAATACTTCCCCGTCACCCTGCTGCTGCCAGATGAAGTCGGGAATGTTGAATACCCGGGCCAGGCTATCCATCGCTTGGTAACCAGCAGCCAGGCTGTAGAAAAACGGCGCCTTGACGCTCGCATAAGGCTGTTCTGGGACACGGAAGCGCAAACCGGTGTGTTGGCCGATCTCGACCAGGACCGCGCGCAGGTCGACGTGTCGCAGATTCAGCGGCAATGGGTTGGCCAGGATTGCGGCCAGCTCTCGGCAGAACAGCACCTGCTGGCCACTGCTGGCCGTGGTGGAGCGTTCCACGTAGCCAATGAAGTGTCGCTGCAGCGTGCTGTCGTTGTATCCGATATCGAGCGTCACAAGCCCTTTGACCGGCGCACGGGCCTGAATGGTGAACGTCGCCCGGCCGGGGCTTTTCGCATCCAGCCGAACTTCGTTTTTGACCAGGACATACGGTTTGCCGTTGATTGCCAATTCCTTGTGCAGCTTCATTCCTTGGCACTCCCACCCAGCCAGGTGTCAACTTTTTTCAAAGTTGCTTCAAATCCGGTCAGTTCCTCGGCCCCATCAGGTGAATCGCCACCGGCGCCGCCAACCGCCCCGCCAGGGCCAGACTGTGCGGTAACCGCGTTGCCCGATCGCCGTCCCTCGACCTTTTCGGGGTTGGACAGTTTTTCTGCCAAGGTGAACTGAATCAGCCAAGCGCGCAGGTTGTCGTCTTCCCGGGCGCTCACGCCCTCGGTGAACGTCACCTGGCGCATGCCGAAAGCGGCGGCGGTGTCGTTGACAATTCGGTATGTCTTGAGCTGGCCACCGCCGGCGGTCGCTTCCACCAGACGCATCAGGTCGCGCAGTTGCACCTGGTCAACGAACGGAATCATCAGACTGACCGTCAATGTCTTGGGTTTGAAGCCCTTATGCCCCTTGTCGGTGTTGCTGGTCTGGCCTGACAGGTCGTCGCTCTCGATCCGCAAATTGCCGGTGACCTTGAGGTTTTTCCCGCGTACCTGTTGCCCGTCAAGTAGCAGAGTCATAGGCCCACCAGTTCGCGGACGAAGCTCAAACCCTTCTCAGATCCCACCAGGAGCGCGCCCGCGCACAGCACCCATTCATGCCCCGGGGCATCGCCCGTCAACAGCGCCTCGCGTAGCTGGGTGGCGCTGCCAGGGCCGATCATGCGCGCACACATGCTGCTGTCCGGGTTGCCATCGGCCAATAGCGCTTTCAGGTCGGCCAGTTGCTGATCCCGGCCCTTTTGCTGGGCGGCTTTGCGGCTGGCCAGCCCGGCAAGGTCAGCCATGGGCGAACTGTCGGCGGCGTAACCCTCCAGAACGGCAAGCTGGCCGGCCATGGATTGCTGCGCGGCCTTCACTACGGTGCAGCGCTCCAAGGGCAACGCCTGCCAACGAGGCAAGGTGCCTGCGGCGGGGATCTCCCACTTTTCCGTCTCCAGCTTCGACAGGTGACGTGCACGTCGTTCAGTTCGCACCAGGTCAGGCAACGGCAACAAGGCGTTGAAGCGTGCCAGGCTCGCAGCCAACTGATCAAAGCGCGTCGACAGGAACATTATGCACAGGGCGAACTGGGGTCCGTCCGGCCGGCCGGTGTCGCTCACGTCCACCAGTTTGCCGGCCAGCTGCTGCAGCAGGTTCGGCGCGGAAAGAAAACGCTGGTAGCCACTGCCCTGACCAATCCCGCTTTGAAAAGGCGTCACGACCAAGCAGGTCGGAACGTCGCCCATTTGATCAGCAAGTGCAGCACGGCCGGCCGCTATTGCGCCCTGCGCGGCGTCACCCACCGGCCCTGGGCTGGTTGAGGTTTTCCCGCTCAGGTCAGCCAGGCGCTTAGCTGTGCTGGTCAGCTCGCCGCCGGCAAGTTCTTGGGCCGCTGAAAGCTGACCCATCCACTGCGTAGCCTCCGCAGGCCAACGCATGGTTACCGGCGCCCAATCATTGATCATTTTTCAGAACCGCGCTCAACCATTGTGGGGCATTGGGCCGGCTCGACTCCGCCGGATACCGTTTTGCCTTGGGCCATTCCCTTACCGCCTGACGCCAAGTCAGCAGACCGGTGAACTGCTCAGCCGTAATGGGTGTAGGTCCTTCCAGGTCCCGGGCGTCGCGGTATTGAGAAACGAGCGCTTCCGTGTTTTGCAAACTTGTTTCAGCCCAAAGCCGGGCAAGTACAAGCGGATCTGACTCGACAACAACATCTTCCGCATATTTTGAAAACTTCCCCCCCTCATCCAGGTAGGCGCGAATGGCCTGATACAAAGGCTTGTTGTAGTCCTGGGTAACATGACACCGATTACCGGCTACGGTGACCACAAAAGTTTTGTCCGCTTTAACTGACACGTCGCTGAACATCACCATTACTTCCGCAGGAGGGGCAGATGGTGAATCGTCAATCGGAGCTGCAACCCCGGCATTTTCAAATTCTTCAATCACGGAGCATATCTCCACGCGAAGCCGTAAATTGTTGCTCCGCCACTAAATGAAATTACGGTCCCACCTGGTGCATGACCACTTTTACCAACAACACCCTGACCCGCCGCGTAGTAATGCATGAGCGAATAACACCAGGAGCCGCCAGGTGGGAGCTGTACTGAAGTACCGTTTACTCCGACAGGCATAAAGTTATCGCTATCAGGCCTGTAAAAATTCTTCTCGCCCCACTGCAACCCCATGTCGGAACTGTCTACTTGGGTACGCATGCCTCGGCCTTGACTATCCCAACCGTAGCGAATTTTGTTAGTGGCCTGCCCCGCACCGCCGCCCTGTTCTACGGGCGCGAACCCAAGCTGTGGTTGAAGGTAGTAAACCTGCCCATTATCTTTATGACGAAAGTAGGGGTAAGCCGAGTTACCACTTGCAAACCCTACCGTAGATACAGAATCCCCCACAGTCCTGAGCATGAGCTGTTGGTTAGTCTGCTCGATCGTGTAGGCATTCGTGATGCCATACGCCTGTAAGGAATTACCCTTATTTGCCTTGTCATCAGGGTTGAAGTTCCAGGCGGACCAAACTACGCCAAGATCAAGATTATCAACGGTAACCTTGAGTGCATTACCACTCCAACCAATCTTAATAAGATTTCCTAGCTGCCCGATCCCTGTGCCCTGTTGAACCGGCGTATATCCCAGCCTCGGTTGCAGATATTGAATTTGCCCATCTGTCTCTCGCCGAAAGTACGGAAGGTTTAAATCTCCCCCAGCAAGGCCGGCAGCAGTGATGCCGTCGCGGATAACGCGGTAATTAATCTGCTGATTAGTTTGATCAATGGTATAGGCATCCTTAATGCCGTATCCCGCGAGCGAATTCGACTTATCCGCTTTGGTGCTAGGATTGAAGCTGTATTCGGTCCAAATCCGACCTAAATCAGTAGCGTCAACTGTTGCCTTGAGCCCTATATCAGACCAACCAATGAACACACGGTTTGGCGTTTGGCCGATGCCACCACCTTGTTTTACAAAAGTGTCGTATGCCGCATTTTTGGTGTATGAATCGGTAATGCCATAGCCATCCAGGGTTGAAGGATTACCTCCCGCTATGACCAGCCCTTTCGAGTTAATGGTGACTTTGGTATACGCCCCCGCCACCGCGCCACTATCTGCAAGAGTGAGAGTCACGTTGGCGTCAGCTGAACCGTCAAATGTCGCGCTGCCGGTGGCTGCGCCGCTGAAAATGAATCTGCGCGCAGTTACCAACTTTATTGCCCTACCGGCGGCGGTGGTTCCATCCACCAACGCATTAATGCCGGCGTACAGATGATTACGCACGACCTGAACCATACGGGTTGTAGCGAGAATCCAAGGGTCATCCGTACTTGAATCACTGCTGATGGCATTCGGAATTTGCCCCAGCCCCACGTCATCCTTTGTCGTGGATCGAGCGCGTAACCCCGGATAATCGCCAGTACGAGCGGCCAGGTGCTTGATCAACTCGCCGGCGATCGGCTCAACGGCTCGCAGATCGCTAATCGCGGCGGTCGTTGGTAACTCCGCAATGGGCACCAGGTAATGCCGTACACCTGCGCTGTCGGTGTAGTCCTGCTTGTCCCAACCAAACACAACCTGGAACGTACCGACCACATCGCTTAATTCGCGCTGCAGGCGTACGTCAAGCCATGCAACGTTAGGGATTGAAGGAACAGCAACAGCTTGGGCGCCTTTTAGCTCCAGCCGAACACCTTCAACATAGGCAATGCCAGGTTTCAGGCTGTACGCACTGCCCACTTTTTGCAGTTCAAGCGCACTGCCGTGGAAGCAAGCGCGCCCGAAAACATCGCGATTGCTCAAGCGCTCGCGCTCATCAATGCCGCTTAGGCGCACAGTGAAGTCATGCTGCCAGGTGCTGGCATCGATCTTGATCCCGGTCAGCGCTTGGGCGCCGTCAAACACCACCAAAAAATTACGCGTCACGTTATTGCCGATCTGACGCGGCGGGATGTTTCGCCGCTTTTGCTGTACCGGCAAATACGCCACGGCCAGCAACACGTTTTCACTGGTTTCGAGGCCGATCCAGTTGAAGTCAAAGTCCCCAACGTCGCTACCGAGCATCAGGCTATAGACCACCTGGTTCGGGTTCACGAAACCTTTCTGGGTTACGTCATAGGTGCCGACGATTTGCGCCGGCGCTGGCTTGCTCGCTGTTCGATCTACGGCGGCGTTGGGGTCAAGCCCGGGCACGTTGGCCAGGACAAATCGGGCAACGTTTAGAGATTGTTGTGCGCCGACTTTCTGCGCGATCAGGCTTTCACCTGCAAGGGTAATGCTGGCTCCCATGGGGGCTCCTACAGGCTGGCGACCAGCGTTTGCTGGTCGTCGTTGAAGTCCACCGCGACGATGCGCAGTGATACGGGGGTGATGGTCACGAAGTCATAGCGCCGGCAGGTGCGGCCGTACTGTTGAATCAGCACGCGCATCAGCTCCGGGTTTTGCGACAGCTGGGAATCGGAGAGGCGCAGCAGCACCACGTCCCAATCCCGATCGGGTAACCGCTCGTTGATCTCGACATAGCCAACGCCCAGTCGCTGCAGGATGCGTTTGAGACCTGCCGTGCTGCCGGCGTCAACCGCGTTGATGAAGGCGAACTTCACCCGCAGTCGGTAAAGGTTTTCCGGCTCGTCTTTGAAACGGCTGATATCCCGCTGCCAGGCCAGCAGATCGAGGATCGTTATGTGGCAGGTGTCCGCGTCCATCTGTAGGAGCGGCCATTGCAGCCAGCCTTCGACCTTGTCCCACCAGGCCTGCGCGGCCGCTTTCAACTTGGCCAACTGCGGGCCGTCCAGCCAGAAAGGCAAATTCAGCTTAATCATGCCGGCACCACCTGCAGGGTTTTGATCCTGGGAATGCTCAGCTCTGACACGATGTCGGCATTGTCAAAATGCAACGACTCGATGCCGGCGAATTGCTGGTGAAGTTCTTCCCCCAGGCGGCTGAACGAGAACCGCGACTGCGGATAGGTCAGTGTGGGCTGATAGTCGCCGGTGCCGCTCTCCCGAAAGGCCGCACGGATGAATTGCCCAATTTCCGCCTGCAGTTTTTCGCGCTGCTCGACGGTCAGCAACGATCGTGGCCACCAGGTGAGGCTTAGCGCGTGCTGTGTCTCAGGCATGACCATCACCATCAGGTCATCACCGTGGCCATGGTTGCCTTGGTCGCGGATATGCGCGTTGATTTGCTCCAGGTACGTCGCCGCCGGCACGTCTGCATCAAACAGCACATAGGCATTTGCGCTGCCTGGGCCCCGTGGTGCGCCGTGAAGGAAATACACACCATCCGGCCGCACGCCTGGGAAGGCGGAAATCATGGCGCGGTACACCGAGTCGGTGTGCCACTGGTTGACCGCCGAGAACTGGTTCCGCGTGCGCAGTCGCAGCTGATCGTCCGGCTCGGGGTCTGCACCTGGTGCAATCAGCCAACCGTCCGCGTTCACCACCTGGGCGATGCCGGCAATGGGCACGGGGAGGATCGCGTAATAACCCGGGGCCAGGTTGTAACCGCTGCCCACTTCCTGGGCCTCTACCGGGACTTCCAGCTGCAGCACGCCATCAGCGAAGTTCACGGCCTGGGTCGTGGTCAACTGGTAGATATGGCCGTTGATAGCAGCGGACTGCACCAGGACGCCGGCGGGCAACTCAAGCACGCCGCCGGCGACATTCCGGGTAAAAAGCAACACACCTTTGGCCTTGGTCGCCCCTTTGCGCTCGACGTTGACCGCCCAGGCCAGCATGTCCAACCACTTACCCACAGCGGTTTTAACAAAGAAATTGGGCAAAACCGTGCCGCTGACAAAGTTGATCAGCCACAGCACCGGCTTAGTGACCAGCGCGGTGATAAGCCGCCAGAACGGCGAATAGGCGCTGGTGTTGCTCAGCTTGCTACCTTGCGCGGCGACTTCCTTTTCCCAGGCCTTGCGCAATCCATCTTCGGTGACTGGAATGCCGCTGTCTGCCAGTGCCTGTTTAAAATCTACGTCGCTCACAACGTCACCTCGATGTCGCCAAATTTCAGCGTTTTCGCCGTGACCAGGTAATGGCCTGACTCCACTTGTTTTATCAGCGCCGTGCCCGGTACCAGGCGCTCGTCGGCCTCCACCAACAGTTCCAGTTGCTGGATGCAGTCGCGCTGACGCAGACGGCTACGCTCGGCCACCAAGGTGACCAGCAAGCCGCTCTCGCGGATCATGTGCGCGATGTCCTGGGCAATGCTGGCCCTGTCCTCGATCAGCAGCGGCTGACGCGACGGGTCCAGTACCAGGTCGTTGTCCATGATCAGCAGGTCGATGTATTCGCTCATCCGCCCACCGCCATGGCCAACATGCCTTCCAGCTCCAGCGGGTTCATTTGCTTGCCGGTGTGAATGTTGACGTTCTCCACATGAGTGCCCTTGTTCTGGGTTTGATTGTTGTTCTGGATGCTGGCCAGGAAGCCGCCCCGGGGCACGGCGTCAGGCCGTTTCGGAGACAAGCTTGATACCGAGCCGTTGATGCGCTGCTGGCTTTGCTCGGCCTTCTCCGTGGGAGCGGGAGCGGTGACCAGGGGAGGCGTCTGCAGCGGCTGCGGGATCGTCAACTGCGGCCCGATCGGCGCCGGCGTTTGCACCGGTGGCACAGCCACCAGCTTGGGCAACGTGCGCGGCAATTCCTTGGGCGTGTGGGGCTGTGCCACCGGTGCCAGGACCTGGGACGGAAGCTTTGCCGGCGGCTGCAACGCTGCAGGTGCGGATACTGCCGGCGCCGGGGCCAGTACCAGTGCCGGCGCCTTTGCTGGTGGCTGCAACGCTTCCAGCGTCGGCATCACCGGCGCCGGTGCTTTAGGCATGGGAGCCAGCACCAGGGGCGGTGCCTGAATCGACTGCTGGGGCGCGCTTACCAGTTGAGGCAGTAACGGCGCTTCGACCTGCGGGGCGCTGATGGTTGGAAGTTCTGGCGCCGCCGGCATGTCCCCGAACGCCGCTTCAATGTTCACGCCGGGAATCTTGTTCAACATCTCGATCAAGCCATTGATAGCGCTTTTAAAGACGTTGACGATGGCGTCCCACGCGGCGCTGGCCATGTTCGACCAATTGCCCATCGAGTCGAACCACTCCGACAGCGCAGTCAGCTGGCCCCTAACCCACTGGAACGCCTCGCTGTTGAGTAGTGCGCTGGTCCAGTCGTCCCAATAGATGATCGCAGCCGCCACGGCCGCGACCAAGGCCACAATTCCGATCACGATCCAGGCCACCGGGTTGGCCAACAACGCGGTGTTGACCAGCCAGATCGCGCCTTGCCACAGCAACATCGCGCTTTTGACCAGGCCCATCCAAGCGACCATCAGCACCAGGCCGGCCACGAACCCCACCACCATGACGGTGTGGTACAGGAACATGGCGATGCTGCGATAACCCGACCAGGTAAGGGCATTCCACACCACGACGGCCCCCAGCCACGCCATTTTCGAAAGCCCCACGGTCAGCGTAAGCAACGACATGGCGGCGGTAATCGCCAGGAACGACAGGGTTACGATCCCAATCAAGCGCGTGATGTTGGGGAACAACTGAGTCCAGCGGGTTAACGTGCTGGCAATCCCCACCAGGCGCTCCATCAGTGGGGTCAGGATCGGGATCAGCGCCTGGCCGAAGGCAATGCGCAACGCCTCGACAGCGGAGCTAAACTGCTGCCATGGGTCCACCATGTTCTTGGCCATCCGCTCGGCGTTCTCCAGGCCGCGCACATTGCCCAGTCGCTCCATGCCGTTTTTCAGGCGGTCGGTGTCGCCCATCAGGCTGCTGATCAACCGTGCCGCTTCGCCACCGAAAGCATCGCGCAGCTTTGCGCCGTTGGCCTCAATCGACAGGTCTCCAAACTTGCCTTTGAGCTTGTCCAGGATGTCCATCATCGGCAGCAATTTGCCCTGCTGATCCACGAACTTCATGCCGAGTTTTTCAGAGGCAGCGCTGACGTTTTCAAAGAACGATTTGTAGAGGCCGCCAGCCTCCCCACCGTCCATGGTGCTGCCCAGCGTGCCCAGCACAGCCATTTGCTCAGCCAGGCTTACGCCGGCGGTGCTAGCCAGGCCACCGGCAGCCTTGAACGCCTCTCCGATCTGTTCGCCACTGGTGCGAAACAGCTGCACGGCCGTGGCCGTCTGGCCAGCCAGGGTTTCAACCCATTGGCCTTTGCCCATGGCGTCGGCCTGGCCTTTGAACAGGTTGTACATGGTGCCAACGTAGGTGCCCATGGTGTCGGCGTCGGACTTGGTGGCCTTGGCCAACACGTTGCTGGCATTGGTGAAGGTGGCCAGCTGACTGCCAACCAACCCTTTGATGGCGCCCTCGATGTGATACGCCGAGGCGACAAAATCCTTGGCGTTCTCGCCGTAGGCCACTGAAAACTCCAGCGACTTACGGTTCAGCGAGTTCAAGGCGTCTTCGGCCACGTTCAGCGATCGGACCTCGCCCAGAGCGCGGTTCATCTCCAAGGCGGGTTCCATGGATTGGGTGATACCGACATAAGCGCCCGTGATGCCCGCCAGACCAAAGCCCATGGTTTTGATGTGCTTTTCGCTCTGTTCGGCCAGGTCGGAAAAGCCGGTTTTGACCTTGCCCATTGGCGCCGTGACCTTATCGGTCAGGCTCAAAATAAAGGCCAGGCGGGCGCTTTTGTCAGCCATCAGTGTTTATCCGTTGAGTGCGTAGGCAATGCCATTGGCAATGGCGATTTCCATGCGGCGCCAATGCTCGTCCTCCAGCCACTTGGCCGTTCCCATCACCTCGGCGGTGGGCTCGGCACCTGGTAGCCAGCGGCCGGCCAGGGCCACCAGTTGGCCCAGGCCGTTTTCGGTCAGTCGTTCGGCGTGGTCGAGGGCTTTTTTACGGTGATTTCAATGTCCGGGCCGTACTCTTCCAGAAGCGCGCCGGCCAGTTGCATGACAAGCACCGGGTTACCCAGCTGGGACTTGAGGGTGGCGCGCTGTTCCTGCTTAACGGTGGTCACCAGCAGGTTGTTGGCTGGTGACACCTTGTTGGCCTGGGTGACTGCGTTGAAGTACTTCGTGACGTCCTGCGGGGTCAGTGCGAAGGTGAATTCCTGCTCGCCTACTTCCAGGGTGATATCGCGTGTATCGGTCATGAGTGTTGCTCCGTTCAAAGGTTGGGTGTCAGTTATGGTTGGCGCGGGCAAACCCGCAGGGCATGGTCTTGCAGGCCCAGGATCATTTGCCGGCTGAGGGCAAGCTGATCTCTGAGGGTGAAATAATCCGATCGAGCGTCTGTTGTGAGTTCGGCGGTGGCTGCATCAGCCACGCCGCCGGCGCCGGCACTGGCGGGCACTGGGGCGCTGCAGGTGGCGTTGAGGCGCAACCGCTTACGGCCAGTAGCAACATCAAGGCGCAGAGCATCGTTTTCAGCACGTTCATGGTTCAGTTCCTGGGTACGTTGAAGGTCGATGGCGTCACGCTCAGCCAGCATTTCGCCGCTGATCCGCGCCGCCTCTCGCAGGCCGTTCACTTCAAACAGCGCCGCGTCACGCTCGATTCGTGCGGTGTCGCGCTGGCCCTGCAGCAGGTCAAAGCCGAACCAGGCCACCAGGCACAGGACCAGGATGAAAATGCCTTCGCGCATCACAGGCCCGCCTTACAAAGCTCGGCCTCGGCCAAGCGGCGGTTATGCAAACCCCGAACAAATACCTTCTGGCCATCAGGCTTGCTGATGAAGGCCCAAACCGGTGTTTTGCCGTCAGGTGCCCAGGCAAGCGCCTGGCAGCCCTCTTTTATGCGGCCAGCATTGATCAGGCCCACGGCGCGACTGGCGCATGTGCTGGGCGTGCCGAAGTTGTGGCCATGGCTGCTCAGGGCGTCGAACGTGTTCTGGTCCACGTCCTGATTGGTGATGCAGTCGGCCAGCTGCAGTTGGCCTTTACTGATCACCAACTGCTCCACCTCGTTGCAGCGCGCATCCGACCAGTAGTCACCGACAACCACCGGATACGGGCTGGTATGGCCGGTGATGCCCTTGCACACGGTTGGCAGCCCACGGGCCAGCTTGTCGGCATAAACCATGTTCTGGCCGTTGCCTTCCCAGGTGCCCAGGAACACGACGAGTGTGGAGCTGCAGAGCGCGATGGCGCCGGCGGCGATCTTGCCGCGCAGGCTCATGGCTTAACCTTCCAATCGCGCAGCATCTGGCGATACTTGGGAACCAACAGCAGGATCTGCAGCACCATATAAACGGCAGTCAGCATGTAGGCGACAGCCGACCAGTCGATGGCTCCTGTCGCCCCAGTGGCGGCTACACCGATCGCAGGTGACGCCTTCGCCAGCGCGATGGCGGTGTCCTGGGCCGCCTGATTGGTGCTCATCGCTGCACTCCTTTTTCGAAAAAAGACTGGCACGGGACACAGCGGGTCTTGCCGCCGAGCGCCTGGCGCGCTGCCGGAATCTCGTTACCACAGTCCTGGCAGTGAGTAAGACTTGGGCCCGCTGACTCACGCCGGGCCTGGGCCAACTGGGCGTTGATAGCCTGGTCCCGCTGACGTTGTTCCAGGGCTTGGGCGCGATCGAACGGGCATACCATCAGCTAATGCCCTCGATCTCGGTGGAGTCCAGGTAAGGCACACCGTTGATGCGGATAAAGTCCGGGCTGGTAACCTCAAAGGGCACCTTGTGCTTGGTCTTCTCGCCGCCCTTCGGATCAATGCTCAGCAGGCTGGAAATCTTCAACTTGCAGCCGAAGGCCTCGATGCGCAGCTCGTCGTCGCCAGCTTTGGCGAAAAACACCACGTCGAACGCATCCAGCTTGCGAAAGCTGCCGGCAGTGCGCGCAGCTTCGACCACCAGGTTAAAGTTGGTCGAGTCCAGCTCAACTTCACCTGCCGCCGCCACGTCGCCGTCGACGTACCCATCAGGCACGCCCCGGGTTTGCGCGGTCTTGCTGTTGTCGGTGATATCCAGGGTGCAGCTTTCGACGTGTACCTGCAGATCGCCCAGGTTCACGTCAAAGTTCTTGCCGCCAATACGTGACATGGGGGGTTACTCCGAATCGTCGTTGGAAAGGTCCAGGGCGATGTTCGCCGTGAGGTCTTTCGGGCAGTTGTGGGGCTTGAGCTTGATGTACGCCTCGACGGCGGTTTTGCTCTTCCAGGTCAGCACGATGTCGCCGTCTTTCGGCGTCTGGATCTCTCCCGGGAACACCTGGCCGGCGAACTTGACCGACTTGGCCATCTGGCGCAGTGGCGCCATCAGCGCGTTGACGTTCACGGCCATGCTGTTGGGGGTGTTGTTCAAGCGACGATCAGCCACACGACGGATCAGCAGCGGCCGTACCTGGCGCGCCGCCTTGTCTGCCAGACGCAGATATTCGACTACCTGGTAGTCGCTGCCGGGGGTGTCCAGCATGTTGCCGTCGCCCCAATACACGCCGGGATAGTCCGGGTAGGTCTGGGAAACAGAAAAGCGGGACTTGTCCAACTCGGCGCGGATTGCGGACGGCAGCGGCACGCCCTCTTTATCCACCGGCACACTGCCGAGACCGGTTACGGCACCGGTGGCCACACGCATTGGGCTGTCGGCAATACTCACGGCAGCGTTGGCCAAGCGACCGGCCAACACGCCCAGGTCGTTGCCGTGCAGCTGCGGCACCACCATCACGCGCGGCGCTGCCACGTTGGAGGTAATTGCCTTTTGCTCGGCCACATATTCCGCCCAGGACTGCAGCACTGTCGGGCTGGCAGTTGCGGCCATCACAAACAAGCGGCGGCCGTAGACGTTATTAACCAGCACAGCCGCGTCGTGCATGGCCGCCAGGTCGTCGCCCTTGGTCACAGGCTGGGTGATAACGACTGCCTCGACCGAAAAGCCCTGCTGCTGGCAAGTCTCCAAAGAGGCGCGCCAGTCGGTATCGGCCAGGATCGGTGCCGCCAAACAGGCCCAGCGATCGCCGCCGTTCAATCGTGCGGCGGTGATCTGGGTTTTCAGGTCGCTGGCAGCAGTACCCAGGGCGGCATCGAGGTCGCTTTCAGTATTGAGCGGCACCAGTTTGCCGATGTTTTTGGGAGCGGTTTTCGGGCCTGGCCCGATGAATAGGAAATAGCGCTCGATCTCAGTCACGGCGCCTTGGCCCAGATTGAGATTGTTAACGCTGACTGTGCCAAGTGCCATGCTGTGCCTCGTTAGCGGGGTGAATTAAGGATTTGTTCAAAGACTTGGTTAACCAGCTCGCGGGTTTCGCCGC
Source organism: Pseudomonas fluorescens (assembly GCF_900215245.1). Taxonomy (GTDB): domain Bacteria; phylum Pseudomonadota; class Gammaproteobacteria; order Pseudomonadales; family Pseudomonadaceae; genus Aquipseudomonas; species Aquipseudomonas fluorescens. The sequence continues at coordinate 2,546,334 of NZ_LT907842.1, read as the reverse complement.
TGGTTTCCACGCCGAGGAACTGGCGTTTTGGCAGGGTGATGTCCCAGCTTTGCGCGCCCGTTTTCTCTGTTTGTTCGTCGTTCAAGATGCGGATCAGCAAGCCGGCCTTGGCGTAGTTCACATGCTCTTGAATCCATGCCACCGAAGGCCTTGCCAGCGCCTTTTTGCCCTTCTGGCGAACACGGAAGCCCAGCCGGCGCAGGCGCTTAGCCTGTTTGTCGGTGCATGCAATACCGGGCGGGACTTTGTTCCAGCGGCGCATCTGCGCAGCGGTGCGCCGTTCGCTGACGCCGTTGTGCTGCTGGGCGGCGACCCAACGGGTTAACGCGTTTTTCCAACCCAGCTCGGCTTCATCCGAACTGACGCGGGTGACCTGCAGCAGCTTGGCCAGGCCGGCTTCCATCTTCTTTTTGCCCTTGGCACTGCCCTTGCGTTCAGCGAACGGAGTGCCGTCGGTGTTCTTCTGCTCACGCACACGCTTACGGCTCATCGTCCGCACACGTGTGGTCACTCTGTTCAGTAATCGCCGGCGCAGCTGCGGCGGCAGCTCAAGCAATGCCAATTGGGCGTCGACGTCGAGCAAGCCCCTGATATCGAGGTTGAGCGGTTTAACGGCCATCGCTGCCCACCTCACCCTGCTCGGCAACCCATAGGTCGAATGGGACGAACGCCCAAGTCTTGCCGAACGCTTCAATCTCGCCGGCGGGATCTTCGGCCAGGTACTGCGGCTCGACGAATTCCAAGGACAGCTCCACGTCGAAGCTGTCCTGGTCGAGCGGTTCGACGGTGAACATCGGCGCCGGCAGTTCGTGGCGGTCGCGGTCGGTGTCGTGGGTTTCCAGCCAACTGCCCACCAGGGCCATCAGCCTGGCCGGATTGCCGGCGAAGCGTTCCAGGGAGAACACAGCGCGATAGCGCATGTCAGCCATGTGCAGGCCGTTGCGGTCGGGTTTCCAGATCAGCTCAAGACTGACCTGCTCGGTCCAACTGTCGAACTGCTCAGGCTCCACCAGGTTGCGGGACATCAGGTAGGCGGTCAGCGCCTGCAGCTGGATCACAGCAACGCCGCCGTGATGCGGCCACGGCCCTGCAGGGCACGCACGGCTTGCTGGCTGAAAGCCAGGAAGGTTTCGGCACGCTCGGGTGCTTCCTTGCCGGTGTTTTCGGCGCTTTCACGGCGGGTAATGGTGGCGAACTGGGGCAGCGAGTTACCCTTGGCGCGGCAGTACACAGCACGCTTGTAGAGCGTGACCTTATCGGCATAGCCCCATTCCGCCGGGGTGCCCACGCCCGCCACTGCTACCAGGCTCAATACGCCGGCATCCTGCAGCGTCGCTTTCACGCGGGCCAGGTCGGTGTTCACCTCGACCATGGCGGTGCTCAAAGCGTCGGCCAGCAGCTCTACCAGGTACTCCGCCGGCAGGCGTTGTTCCTTTTGGAATTCGGATACAGAGAGGTCTGGCCAGAAGCCGTCGTTCTCGATCGTCAGTTCCACAAAGGTGGTGGGTTTCCCAGAAAAGCTCATTGCTGGCCGCTCAAATAGGGCGGGGAGCCTGTTTTCAGTGGGACGGTCCATAAATAGGCGGCTCACTTCCACAGGTCCCCGCTGGGGGGGTAGTCGGTTATTCGGACGCCGGGGTAGCGGCCGCTTGTTTTGCCAGGGCCTTGCGGACCTTTTTGATGCGCGTGTCGTTGCCGGCCTGCGCGTACAGCTGAGTGGAGCGCTCCAAATGCTTGAGCGCGGTTTCCCACTGCTCGGCCTCCATGGCGCGCATGCCAATCAACTTGTGGTACTTGCTGGGGATCTGCTCTGTCAGGTTCCACTCGCCGTCAACACGCGGCAGCAGGTCGGACAGATAAGGCTCCGGGCTGCGCTTGGCGTTGTATTCGGCATAGGCCCACTCGCACACGGCGTCAGCAACAAAGGTCTGGATGTCGCGGCGCTTGAAGCGCTCCGGCATTTCCTGGCCCTGCTCCATCAGGAAGTCGGCCAGCTCCAGGGCGTCTTCGAACTGGCCGGTGTCGAACAGCCAGACCATCACCTGCACCGCAACGCGGTTGGGAAAGTTCAGCCCCGATTCGCAGTAGCGCTGGACGTATTCCTGGTACTTGGGCAGCAGCTCCTCCCGCTTGAGCGACTGTTTGCTGGCCAGGTTCTTGAGATCACTCAGGCGCGCCAAGTCCTGGTCCAATGCCGCTTCCTGCAACAGCAAGTGTTTGCGTGCGTTGGCGGGGCTGCTCAGGGCGTCAGCCGGGGTGTAGGCCAAGCCTGCAGTAGCGGCGAGCGCCGCTACTGCAGTGCTGCCCAAGGCCAGGGTGCGGCGCTTGTGCGCCAGGGCCAGGCTCACTTCACCAGCTCCACGTTTTCAGTGAAGGCGATCTTTTCCAGCTGCTCGATCACGTAGCCTTCGTTGCGGCTGTTGTAGTCCTCGACGCGGGAGCGTTTTGGGTTCTCGATGGTCTGCTTACGCCAACTGGTGTCCTGGAAGTAAATCGAGAGGTTGTCCCAACTGGTGACCAACACGGCGTTGACCGGGAAGTTCGGCACGCTGAACGCCGGCAGACCGCCGTAGGTCGCAATGACCTGCGCGTTTTCAATGCGCTCTTTTTCGGTCGGGGTATCGCCCTGTTTGGTGTACAGCTTGGCCTTGTCAGCGGCCAACAAATCGGTGCCGATAATCGCTACCAGGTCGCCGTCTTCGCGCAGGATCTCGTCCACCATCTGCTTGGTGTCATGCACCAGGGCATCAAGGTTGGCGTAGTCGCCACCGGCGCCCAGCGTGACCTTACCGGCAGTCTTCCCCTCTTTGAGCACCTGCTGTGGGGCCTGCTCGCGAAGTTGCTGCAGCCAGCCTTTGTTCACGTCCTGCAGCTTGGGGAATTTCTCCAGGTCGGTCTGCGTAGCGGCGTGGGTGCCATGGAAACCGATAACGATTCGGTCCTGCGCGATGCGCTTCTGCACTGCGGCGGAATAGCGATCTTTGAAGTCAGGAAACTTCGCCCAGGCATCGATCTTGGCGTATGGAAGGCCCACGTCCGACTGGGTATCAGCCAGTTCGTATTGGGTGTTGTCCAGCGCCGAAGCGTCTTTGGCTTCGCGATCGGTGGTCTTTGTATTGGTGCGGCCAGTGACAGGACCGTTCACGCCGATGAAGACTTTTTCGCCCTTGATCTCACTCACCGGAACGACGTTGATACGCTCCAGGAAATCAGCCTTGGCGGTAATCGCGTCGTTCAGCTCCTGGGCGATCGTGGGTTCCACACTGAACATGCGGCTCGATCGCTCGACGCCATAGGCTTCGGCCATCGCTTCCTGCAGCTCGGCATATTGCTTGGCGCCACGGGCGCTTAAAGGCTGGGCCATGTCAGAGCACCTTACGTCGTGGGGCGGCTACAGGACCGGGGTTGCGTGGCAACTGGCGACCTGCGGAAGTGTTCTGCAGCGCGGTGAAACGCTTTTCCAAAGCCGCCATGCTCGCCAACAGTGCCTTATTCGTAGCCGCGCCCTTTCGGCTGAACTCACGCTCTTCTTCGGCTGTAGTGACGATCTCGTCTACGGCCGTGCTCACATCGTCGATTGGCGCCTGGTCGGGTTCCGGTGCATCTGCGGCGGCGGGTTCAATCACAGCCTGAATGCCGGCAGCGACGACAAGCAGCTGCTCCAGCAGGGCTTTGAGGGCCGTTGCGGTAGCTTCATCCATTGGGGTTTTGCTCTCAGTTGGGGTGGTGGGTTCGGCGGGCTCGGCGTCAGTGGCAAAGCGCTTGAACAGGCCAGTGAGCAAGCCGATCAGCTTGCCGACCTCGCTCTGCGGTTCGGCTTCAAGGGAGCCCAGTTCGACGGAGGCGGCATAAAACGAGTTTTTGTGGGTTTTCTTCGAAAAATAGAGTTCCTGGGTTCCCAGGCTGGCCGGCTCATCGGTGACGCCCAGACCTGTCAGGTAGGCTTTTCCGCTGCCTGCGAAGTTCGGTGTGATCTCAATGCTGGAGAACAGCTTTTGGCCCTGATCATTCAGCTGCAGTAGGCGATCATTCGGCTTGAGCTGTGCCTCCAAGGCGATTTGCCCGGGCTCCAGGTCTTCGCCCTCCTCCACCAGACGCACCGCAAAGACGGTGCCGTGGGAACCGCTCCAGCGTTCGTGGTCGCACCAGATAACCGCCGTGTATCTGGACGGCTTGTAGGTTTCAGCGATATCGCGCAGTTCCTGGGGAAGGATCTCGCGACCATCGGCGGTGGTGCCGCTGGTGGCGACACGTTTCCAGTACGAAACAAGGGAACGGGGCATGGGCGATAACTGCGCTCAATCGTTGAATGAGCCGCCACGATAGGGAGCCGCCAAGCCTCAAACAAACGGTTCAAATGCGCGTTTCTCCTATATCCGCGATATAGGTGAATCACGGAATTTAACCCCGCGTTTCCAGCGTTTTCGCCGCATAGACTGCGGCCCATGTACTACTCGACCGAAGTTAAAGAAGCCGCCAAACGCCTGTTTCTGCGCCGCTGTAAGGCAAAGGAAATTCAGGCGCAGCTCAACCTGCCCAACATCCGCATCGTCTACTACTGGATACGCCAGGGCGGTTGGGAAGACATGCTGTCGGATGAAGAACCGCTGACGGCCGTGGGCCGGCGAATCACACTCCTCCTGGACAAAGCGGGCAGCCTGACCAAGGACGAACTCAACGAGCTGGACAGGCTGACCACCGTGCGCGAACGTCTGTTAAAGCAAGCGGCCAAACCGTTGCCAGCACCGATCGGGGAAACTTCCGGCGAGCCACAGGAAGGCCGCCAACGGCCGCGTGGCGATAGCAGCGGGAAGAAACGCGAGAAGAAAGCCAAGAACGACATTAGCGGGCTGACCGAAGTCGACTTCCTGGATAAGTTCATCAGCAAGATGTACCGCTATCAGCAGGAGCTGTTTGCCGCGAAGCAAAATCCGCTGACGTGCCGAATCCGCAACATCCTGAAAAGCCGCCAGGTGGGCCTCACGTACTACTTCGCCGGCGAAGCGTTCATGGACGCCGTGCTGACAGGCGACAACCAGGTGTTCCTGTCGGCCAGCCGCTCGCAGTCTGAGATTTTCCGCAGTTACATCATCCAGTTTGCAAAGCAGTGGTTCGACATCGAGCTGACCGGCAACCCGATCACGCTCAGCAACGGCGCCGAGCTGCGTTTCCTGTCGACCAACAGCAGCACCGCTCAGGGCTACCATGGCCACGTCTACGTCGATGAGTATTTTTGGATACGTGACTTCGACAAACTCAGCACCGTGGCCAGTGCCATGGGCACCCACAAGAAGTGGCGCAAAACCTACTTTTCGACGCCCAGCGCGGTCTCGCACCAGGCGTACCCGTTCTGGTCGGGCGAGGAATTCCGCAACAGCAAGCGCGGCAAGAAGGCCGGCGGCACCTGGCCCACCGAGGCGTCATACACCCAGGGCGCATTGTGTCCCGACGGCCAATGGCGCAAGACCATCACACTGGACGACGCCATCGCCGGCGGCTGCGATCTGTTCGACCTCGAACAGCTGCAGCTGGAGTACGACGAAGACAAATTCCAGCAGCTGTTCTACTGCAAGTTCATCGACAGCAGCCAGAGCGCGTTCGGCCTAAAAGACCTGGAGCGCTGCTACTCCGACCTGTCGTTGTGGGAGGACTACAACCCGGAGCTGGACCGGCCGTTCGGCAACAGCCCTGTGTGGCTTGGCTACGATCCAAGCCGCACCCGCGACGACGCCACATGTGTGGTGGTCGCCCCACCACTGGAACCCGGGGCAAAATTCCGCATCCTGGAAAAACACAGTTGGCGTGGGCAGTCGTTCAAGTACCAGGCCGACCAGGTCAAGAAACTTACCGAGCGTTTCAACGTGCAGCACATCGGTATCGACACGACCGGTATCGGCTACGGCGTGTTTGACCTGGTGCGCGACTTCTATCCACGTGCGACCGCGATCCATTACAGCCTTGAAACCAAAAACACCCTGGTACTCAAGGCCCAGGACACGATCCAGGGGAGCCGCATCGAATGGGACGCCGGCTGGACCGATATCGCCCAAGCGTTCCTGACCATCAAGCGCGGCACCACCAGCAGCGGCCAGGTCACCTACAGCGCTTCACGCACTGACGCCACCGGCCACGCCGACATCGCCTGGTCGATCATGCACGCCCTGTTCAACGAACCCCTCAACACCAACAAGCGGCGCCGTAGCCGCTACGTCACGAGCGGAAACAATGCCCAAGCAACGACACAAAAAGCCCCAAACCAACCGACCGGCGCGACAGCCACAGCCCATGCGGGCGTACACGTTCGGGGAACCCGAACAGGTGCTGTCCGGCAACATCGGCGAGTACCTCGGGGTGTTTCTCAGCGACGACGGCGAGATCTACAAACCGCCAGTATCGCGGGCGGGTTTGGCCAAGCTGCTGCGCGCCAACGCGCATCACGGTGCCATTCCCAAGTTCAAGCGCAACCTGCTGCTGCGTGAATTCATCCCGTCCGAAGGCTGCAGCACGCAGACCATGGGCCGGGCCAGCCTGGACTACATGGTGTTTGGCGAAGCGTATTTCTATCGCGATACCAACGCCTTTGGCGAGGTGCTGGAGATGCAACACCTGCCGGCGATCAACATGCGGGTGAAGGTCGACGGCGGATTCAGGATGTTGCTGCCAGACAGCAAATACATGGACTTCGACCAGGACGAAATCGAACACGTCTTGGACTACGACGTGGAACAGAACATCTACGGCGTGCCTGACTACCTGGGCGGCCTGCAGGCGCTATTGCTCAACGAAGCTGCGACCCTGTTCCGTCGGCGGTACTACAGCAACGGCGCGCACGCGGGATACATCTTCTACACCAACGACCCGGACCTGACCGAGGAAGACGAAGAGAACCTGCGCGCCCAGATCAGCGCCAGCAAGGGCGTGGGCAACTTCCGCTCGATGTTCGTCAACATCCCCAATGGCAAGGAAAACGCGATCCAGATCATCCCCGTGGGCGACTTCCAGGCCAAGGACGAGCTGGAGAAAGTGAAGAACATCACCCGCAATGACGTAATCGCCGCCTGGCGCATGAATCCTGCCCTGGCAGGGATCATCCCGGAGAACAGCGGTGGCTTTGGGGATATCGAAAAGATTGATCGTGTGTACACCAGCAATGAAATCAGACCAATCTGTCAGTTGTTCAATCAGCTAAATGGCACATTGCGGCATGACAGGATTATCAGCTGGAAAAAACCGATAATTTCAGTTGATAACACTGCAACCTCAATCAAAAGCAGCTAATACCACTACAAAATGTGGCAAAATAGTGGCGACTGGCTGCCCTGGGGAGGGACACAATGAGAGTTGTATGCAAATGCGGAAACAAGGGCCGGATTGCGTCTAGGGAAGAGCTATCGAGGGATTTTGCCAAGTTGTACTGCCAGTGCCTCGACGCAAAGTGCGGGCACACATGGGTGTCGAATTTGACGTTTTCGCACACCCTCAGTCCCTCCGCCCAATCCTACGAAAGAATGCTGTTTGATCGTTTGAGGGATATGCCCAAGGCGAAACAGCGGGAGCTATTTGACCAACTTGGGGCCGCGTGATGGGGACGGAAACGCCGACCTATAGGGCCGGCGGACAGGCTACGTCTATAGGTCTGTTGGTGGCTTAGAGGGGACGAGTCAACTCGCTAGCGCTTCTTCTGGAACTGTCGCGAGTGCCTCGGTAAGGCGCCTTAGTTGCTTACGATCCTCTTCATTTAGCTGACGATACAACTCAACAAAACTACGTTCAATTTTGGAAAGAGCGAGCCATTCAAATTCGTGGAATTCCACACAGCCGCGTTCATTGTTCGTGCGATCCAACATGCTTACTACTCCATAAAATGCATTGCTGAATCGACGTTATCGGGGCAGGAAATCGCTTTAGAACTGGGGAGAGCCGAATGCGATACAAGTTTTGTTACAGGTTAATTCGAGCTTTTTGCCACATCGTCAGCGATCGCCTGAACAAAACGACGCACAGATTTTTGGTCATCCGCCGGAATGCTTCGGTACCGTTTCACCAACACTTCTTCGTCCTCAGTCAACTCCCCAACTGGAGTAGGAGTACGTACGCCTGTGACGACGTAAAGGATGTCGAGACCTACAGCATGCAGGGCTTTCAGATAGGCGGAATCGGGGCGCCGCTCATCGCGCTCATAGCTACCTTGAGTATTTCGAGTTACGCCGCCGATCTGCGCCATTTCCTCTTGTTTAAGGCCCAAACGACCTCTTTCTTCACGCAAGCATTCGCCCGCACTCAAATCTGGGAATTCTCCCGATGACAAATTTCTCAAGCTTTAGCCCCTTTACAGGACAAATAAACTGGTCATAATTGGCGCCGTATAAACACGAATCCACACGAACGCACACGAGCGAACACTATGCCCGCCACCCTTACACCCGAGCAAGCCCGGGAGGCTCTGGATCGCAAAGGGATGAGCATTGCGGAGTTCTGCCGCACTCATTCACTGAATAAGAATTTGGTCAGCGACCTTTTGAACGGTCGTAAAAAAGGTCGCCGGGGGGAGGCACATCGCGCCGCCGTGTTACTCGGTATCAAAGACGGCGTGATTTCACAGTAATGGCCAGGTCTCTGAGGGAACAGCAGAAAATGAAAAGTCAGGTTCTAAAAACACGTCGCGAAGTCGTCAGCGCAATTATTTGCTCCTACAAAGGTGGTCGCGAATGCGCCGCCGCTCGTATCGGCTTGCAACTGAAGAAGTTCGACAACCACGCCTACGAGAACAACAACTGCCGTCCGTTGACGGATGCGCAGATCTTCCAGCTTGAGCAAGTCACCGGCACCCAGCATTTGGCCAACTACATCGCCTCAATGTACGGCGGCATGTTTGTGCCGGTGATCCACCCGGACAGCCTCGACAACGTAGAGATGTATTCACGGGCTATGCAGAGTTCCGCCAAGCAGGGCACGGTCGACCAGATCATTGCCCAAGCGCTGGAGGACGGTGTGATCACCGAGAATGAAGCAGAGCTAATCGTTAATGCTCATACCCTGCACATGGCTGCACGCACAGCCGAAGTGTATGCCGCTATCGATCTTTATCGCGCCAAATCGGGGAAAGCTCAATGACCGCTCAGACCAACACCCAGGACTACCAGGAATGCATGCAAAGCGCCGCACTGGCGTTCCTTGAGCGGCACCAAGCCGAACACCTCGCCGACCTGTCCGCGCTGATCAATCGCACGATCGATCACCTGGTCATCAGTTTTGACGTTACCGAATCGGTTGCAACCAAACTGGTGTCCCTTGCCCACATCGAGCTGACGGAAATCGCTTTCCGCCAGCGCCTGCTCCTGGACTACAGCACCGACACCGTCGTGGTGATCAAGGATCCAGTGAAGGGTCATTGCTGGTCTGTTCCAGTCAGCCTGATTTATGAACGTGTCCTGAACACCCCGGACAACGTGCGTTTGCGCTCCGCAAACTCGTAACACCAACCCAACCAATCGCCTGCCCCACGTCCCATGGGTTTGGGTGAGCTGCGCCCGAAATCGAGGTTTAACGATGGCAAACGCCGTAATTGTCACCACTCAACTGCCCCCGGCCGAGGCCGAGGCGTTGCTGGCCGCGCTGCGTGAACAGTATCGCTTGAGCCTCAACGAGCACTGGTACGACGACCAGTTCCGCCTTGTTGCGGACGGTCTGCGCCACGGCGCAATTCTCGCCCACGTCCCTGTGATGGCAGCACAAAAACGCCTTATGGCCGCCCTCTCTCATAGCCTAAAGGCAGCGAAGTAATGTCCACGATGAAAGATGATATCCGCGCCCAAGTCATCGAGCGGTTGCAGTTCGATTTCGACTTGAAGGTCCGTACCGGCTCCAACTATATGCGCGGCGGCACTTGCCCAAAATGCAAAAAGAAAGAGCTGTACGCCCGCCACGACAACCCTTGGCAGATCCGCTGTGGCCGGCCTGAACGCTGTGGCCACATTGAGCATGTGAAAGACCTGTATGACGACCTGTTCGAGGACTGGAGCAAGCGCGCACCGGCGACAGACAACGATCCGACGGTAACAGCGCGTGCATACTTGGAGTTTGCACGCGGTTTCGACGTCGGGACGTTGACCGGCTGGTTCACCCAGGAAAGCTACGTAAACCACGAAACGGGCGAATCCAGCGCCACGATTCGGTTTCCTCTACCAAACGAGGGTTATTGGGAACGGCTGATTGATCGGCCCGCTCGCTTCGGCAAGATGAAGGCTCGCTTCAAGCCCAAGTACAGCGCCTTAGGCCACTGGTGGTGCCCTCCTACTGTCGACCTAGCCACCGTTGAAGAGCTGTGGATTGTTGAGGGGATATTTGATGCCGTTGCCTTGCTGCACAACGGGATCAATGCTGTGTCCGCGATGTCGAGCGTCAGCTATCCCGCACACGCCCTGGAGCAACTGGCAGAACAACGCAAAGGCAACCTCCCTCGCCTGGTATGGGCTCTAGACAATGAGCCTGCGGCCCGCGGCTACCTGCAGCGCTGGGTAAAGATGTCCCGACAGCTTGGATTCAACTGTGCCGCTGCCCTGATTCCACAACGCGATGGCCGCAAGGTTGATTGGAACGACCAGCATCAGCGCTGGAGCTTTGAAGAAGCTGACAAGCGCGATCAGCGCCGCAGCCGAGACCTTGAAATTGCACGCCACGAAGGTGACCTGCTATTGGCACCGTCGCCACGCGATAAGGCCATCCTGATGTACACCTGGGAGGACGCCACATCCGAATTCCACTTTGAGTTCGGGAGCAAGATGTACTGGGCGAAGTTCGACCTGTCGAAACTGGAAGATGAACAGCGCGCTCTTCTCAACAGCGAGGATCACGACGACCAACAGCTCAACGACAGGCAGGCACGCAACAAGGTGCTGGAGTCAGTCTGCGGACTAAAACTGATCGCCAACTGTAATTTCCAGGCTCTGTACAAGCAGGTAAACGAAGTGACCGGCGACGCCTGGTTCTATTTCCAAGTGGATACCCCGAGCGACAACGCCCCCGAAAAACACACGTTTACCCCTAAGCAGATCTCCTCCAGTAGCGAATTCAAGGCGCGCCTGATGAACGCCAGCGCGAGCTGGCTGGGCACCCAAAAGCATCTGGACCAGATCATCGTCCGTCAGACGGAACGCTTGAAAACCGTCGAGACGATCGACTTCCTCGGGTACAGCAAAGAGCACAAGGCTTACATCTTCAACGACATCGCGGTGCAGGGTGGGAACGTCTATAAGGCCAACGACGAAGACTACTTTGAGTTTGGCCAGGTCCGCGTCAAGTGCCTAATGAAGTCGATCAAGATCAACATGGCGAGTACTTCGAAGGGCTATTGCGACGACTGGCTGCCCAACCTCTGGTTGTGCTTCGGGGAGAAAGGCCTGGTAGCGCTGACATACTGGTTCGGCTCCCTGTTCGCGGAGCAGATTCGTGCCGACTACGAAAGTTTTCCATTCCTGGAGATGTCTGGCGAACCCGACTCAGGCAAAACCACGCTGATCAAATTCCTCTGGAAATTGTTCGGTCGCCTCTATGAGGGTTTCGACCCGGCCAAGGGTTCTATTTCCGGTCGTAGCCGAGCAATGGGACAGGTGTCGAACATCCCCCTGGTACTGCTGGAGGCCGACCGTAACACCGATGCAGAGAACGCTAAGTCGTTCGAATGGGATGAATTCAAGGACTACTACGGGGGCGGTCTTCTGCGAACCCGAGGTGTGAAAAACAACAGCAACGATACCTACGAACCTCCATTCCGTGCATCAATCGTCATCGCACAAAACGCCGGCGTGTCGGGCCATGAAGCGATTCTGAGCCGGATCACCAAACTGTACTTCGCGAAACCCAACATCACCGAAGAAAGCCGCAAAGCAGCGGACTCCCTGGTGCAGACCGAGGTAGGGGACGTCAGCCATTTCATGGTCAAGGCAATGAAGGCTGAGCCGCAGGTGATGGCGCGTTTCGCCCAGGCCTACCCGAAGTACCGGGCCGAGTTGTGGGCAAGTAAAAAGCTTTCGTCGGATCGCATCATCCGCAACCACAGCATGTTGCTTGCACTGGTCGACTGTCTGCAGCTAGTGCTGCAGGTGCCTGAAGACATGATGCGCGAAACACGCAAGTACATCGCCGGAATGGCCAACGATCGCCAGGCGGCGATCACCACCGACCCCCAAGAGCTGAACGACTTCTGGCAGGTGTACGACTACCTCGAAACTCTTCCAGGTAGCCCGCTGGTCAACCACAGCAAAAACCCTGGCGTCATCGCCATCAACCTCAACCAGTTTGCAGAGGTCGCCCACGAACACCGCCAACGTATCCCCGACCTTGCCACCCTGCGCCGGATGCTCAAGGACGGACGAACACACAAATTGATTGATGCGAGCAAGCCAACCGAAAGCGCTATTCGCGCAAACCTGCAGGCGCGTACACCGCTGCAACCGGTGCCTCAGTCGGTGCGGTGCTGGCACTTCAAGGCTTGAGGCGTACTCCATAAAGAGTTACCGCCCCCATAGATCCAGCAGTTTGCATCCCAACTTCTAATAACCATGCCCCGGTTGTAGCGCTAGACTGCACGGGGTGCTGCAGCTTAAAGAGGGCTAGCAATGAACTCCCGATCGGACAACGTCCTGATATTCACCGACCTGCAGCGCATTACCGGCTATCAACGCCGGTCTGATGTTGAGCGGACGCTGATAGACCAGGGCGTTCGCCTATTCCGTGGCCGGACAGGGCCCTGGACAACGCTGGACCTTATCAACCAAGCCGCAGGCATGAAGCCTGCCGCTGCAGAGCGATACGACGCCGACATCCTATGAGGAAGGCAAGGAAGCGGAAGCACAACCCGCACATCCCCACTCACATCGACCAGGCCGCTCTCCCAGCGGCCGTTTACTTCGACCAGCGAAACGAAGGAGTCTGGTACACCCTTCATCGCGACGAGACGGGCACACAACGCAGGCGCAATATTGCGCCGGCTAGCGTTTCGCTGGCAGAACTGCACGTGATCATGGATGAAGCTTCCAACGTCGACCGGGGAACGCTCCGCTACGTTTGCGCTCAGTTCCACGACAGCGATCGGTACAAGAAGCTGAGTTCGAAAACCCACGACGACTACTGCTATTCCCGCGATGTTCTTTTGAACATTCCCACCAAGCTGGGAAAACCGCTGGGGGATCTGGCTGTTCGGAAGTTCACCTCTGCCCTGGTGCAACGGATCGTTGACCGACTAGCGGACGAAGGCACGCCATCGAAGGCCGCTCACGCTCTACGCTACCTACGCCGTGTACTGCAGTGGGGCCGTAATCGAGGCTTCCTGGACGTGAACCCTGCCCTGGGCATTGAAGCGCCCGTAGAGCGCAAGCAACGCCGCCTACCGAACCATCAGGTCATGGACGCCCTTATCGATCGGGCAATCGCCAGGGGGCTGCTGCATCGCAACGAGAAAGGCGGCTGCCCCGAATACCTAGGCTACGTCATGGAGTTGGCCTACCTCTGCAGATTGCGCGGCATAGAGGTCGTGACCCTTACAGACGAAAACGAGCTGGAGAGCGGGATACTGACCAACCGTCGTAAGGGCAGCCGCGACAACATCGTTCGTTGGACGCCACGGCTACGCAAAGCCTGGGACCACGCGAAGGCCTATCGAGCCAAGATATGGGCCAAACGCAAAACCGCGATTCCGATCATGCCGTCACGGCGGAACATCATTGTGGCCAGCCATGGCGGTCCACTGCGCAAAACCAGCCTAGACACAGCTTGGCAACGCTTCATCACCCTGGCGCTTGCAGACGACTTCATCACCCCGGAACAACGGTTTGCCCTGCACGACCTGAAACGACGCGGCATCACCGACACCGTGGGTAACCGAGCGGACAAGCAGGAAGCCAGCGGCCACCGCGATCCTAAAATGATGGACGTCTACGATCACAGCACCCCCGTAGTCTACCCCTCGGGCGAATGAAGCAAGCTTGGCGAGGGACAAAAAGGTATACTGTATGCATAAACAGTAGTAAAATACCTTGCTCCCTGAAAAACCTTGTGTTACGACAGGGGGTATAAAATTCATAGCTAATGCATATATACTCTCGCGCCGCTCGAAACGAGCCGTTTGAGAGCGAGGCAAAGGAGGCTAAGAGATGATTATTTCCACGCAAAAAGCAGTTGAGTTCGCGAAGCATGCGCTCCAGCTCGCCTGGGATGGCAATCTCCCTGTCAAGCCAGATGTGATCGCGCAAGGCCTCGTGATCTTTAGAAAAGACGAAACGACAGGGGATTCTAAAAACATCCCTATCAAAGTGCGGGCACTTAATTCGCAGACCTTGAATGCGAGTGGGCAAGCTTCGCTTGAGAATACTGAAAATGGGTATGTTTTTTTCTGTGACTACAACTCAGAAGAAATCAGTTATCGGAACAGGTTCACGATCGCTCACGAGTTGGGACATGTCCTACTGGGTCACGTGAACGAAGGAAACCCTAGAGAGCGCGACACCACTTTCGGGAACTACAACCCAGTAGAGCGGGCAGCCAACATATTTGCTGCTGAACTGGTAATGCCTGAAATGAAAGTGAAAGAGCTATTCAGGGGCGCAAGCTCAGTTCAACAGCTCTCCGAAATTTTCGGGGTATCCAACGCTGCAATGTCCTATCGACTTCAAAATTTGGGTCTAGTTAGATGAGTGAAAGCGATATGGAATTCGGTGCAACCGACCTGGGGGGGCCGAAAAATGCCTCTCCGAGCCAAGCCACTACTCCTGACGCAAACCTTACTAATGAACTCATCCGCAGGAAGGTATATAGCCGTTGGTTCGCATTGTGCGCCCTTGCGGTGATGATGATTTCGGCGGTGGGATGCCTGGTCTTTTCGCTCTACGTGGGTAGTCATTACCTCAATCAAATCGATAGAGACACAGAGAGAAGGATCAAGGCAGAAGAAACTGCTTTGGTTGAGAGTCAAAAGCATGACGTAGCTGCACCACAAAAAAATGGTGAGCCCGGTAAAAATCAGGCAAAAGAAAAAGCCAAGGCATCAACGGCTCAAAGCGGTAGCATCGTAACCGCGGAAAATCCTTACCTGAAATTCTTTGCACCACTGATTCCTGCATCGTTCTCCTCAGCCCTTGCAATAATTTTGTTCATCACCATTGCTCGTTTCGTAACGAACTTTGAGCGAATGGGTAGTGAGGGCAAGGATCGAGATCAAACTGAGGACTACGGCGCGATTGCTGCTCTCGTGCAAGAGATCGGGAAGCTTATTCAAAATTTGCGAGGCAAGGGGTAGCGTCACGTCGTGATGTTTATCGAACAGAAGCCGCTAAACGCGGCTTTTTTGTGCCTGCTCCGTACGCCGCTCCGGCTCCCTTGCTCAGTTTTTACTCCCACGCGGCTAAGATGCACGTAACAAGAGAAAAAGGGCTCCCTGTCCACGGGGTATTTACCGTGTCCGCACGTAACAAGAAGAAACGTAAGTCATTGATTCACATGTTTAGAGCACCTAGCTTGTAATCAGTAGGTCCCGGGTTCGACTCCTGGTGCCGGCACCATACAAAACGAAGCCCTCACAGCAATGTGAGGGCTTTGTTGTTTCTGGGGTTTGAGTGTTCTAGATCGCCCCCTTCTTCCCTTCCGTGCAAAACCCTTCCGCTTTCCGCCCTCACAATTGCCCCGCCCTGCTCGCCCCTAACGTCCATGGCCTTCGCTGATATTTTGGAAAGCCGTTATGACTTCGCAGCTTTTATCTTTTAGCGCCTGATACGAACTCGTCAGTCAGCTGGATCGACTCATCAGGGCGACAGGCCAAGATCGTACGTACCATCTGCAGCGAGCAGAGGAGTAGCACGTCAGCGGTGATTGGGTTCACATTCAAGTCGTGCGAGAAGGGATCAGAGAAGAGGGGGCGATTAGAGGGAATGGCGTCGACGGAAAGGCTGAAATAGTGGTCTGACCCTGAGGGATCCCCGGTTTGAACAGAACGCACTATCTTGTTGTAGATCGGCAACCCTCCAGCCAGGTCAACCGTGACGGGCAGCAAACGGCCGAGGGCGGATTGATACCTCGCCCCTTCGGAAGATTGCTTCAGATAGACCAGAGGCGCCCCGCCGGCCTCGAAGTCACCACTAAGTGCCGAAGCAAGAGAATTTAGCCATGCTTACTGATGTCTTCTTTCGCAGGTATGCGAATCGCCCAATGTTCGAAAGCGTCGGACAAAACGAATCTGCACTTTTTGTGCAGTCATACAGAATCGTCAACGAGCAGATTTGGAAGTACTACGGGCACAGCCAGAAGGTCGACGAAGGCGTTAAGAAGACTTGGACTGATATTCACGACCGTCTGGCGATGGAGATCGGGCTCAAGGAACTGTCGCCCAGGTACTACTCCTATCAAACCGAGTATATGGGCAAGCCTCATACGAACTCGGGTTTATACAATATCAACCTAGTGGTCGAGCAGTGGCTCAACCTCAAGTTTACTGCCGGCCTGGACCCCGACATGTTCGTCAAGCGCCGACTAAGCTTCGTCGAATTGGCCTTCCGCGCCCGAGAGGAGCAGGTAGCTCAAGCAAATTCCGAGTTTCCGCGCCAGCTGGCCGAGGCCGAAATTCAAGATAAGAAACCCAGAGTGTCCATGACAGTCCCTGGCTCGCGATGCAACGGCGTTCGAGCTACTAATGAGCGTTTGAACAGCACGTTTGCAGCCAATGTGAATGAGCTGAACGAGCGCCTAAAGCAAGCTGGTATGCCTCTGCACTATCACAATGGGTACTTGCAGATCACACAGGATGCGCAGCTTCAGGAACATGTCGAGCAGCCATTCTGGCTCTTGGTCAACGACGCTCAATGGAAGAACGTCAGCATAGACATGGCCGAGGCGATTGATCGCAGAGACACCGGTGGCCGAGACCCATCGTTCTATGCAGCTAAGGCACTGGAAAGCACGATCAAAATCATTTGCGAACTCAAAAAATGGACTACCAATGATGAGAAAGGCGTGTCTGATTTCCTGAATCATCTTGAGAGAAAGGCGAATGGCGCATTCATAGATGGCTGGGAACGGCAATCAATGCAGCGGTTTTACAGCGACGTGCGAAACGACTTGGGACATGGACCAGGCTCAAAAGACATGCCGAATTTCACAACGCAGCAGATAGATCAAACCATCGAGTTCTGCATGTCCTGGGTCAAGAGCTTGATCAAGCGGCTATAGAAGCAGGGGCCGATGGCCCCTGCTGTGCTGCGCTATAACTGCTGAAGGATTCTGATCAAGCGGATCGACCAGTACGCGGTCTGCAATGCTCGAATCAGCTCTTCAGGAAGGTATCGGCTAATGAATGACTTCATTGGCAAAAGCTCCAAGGGAAAACAAAAAGCTGTGCTTCTATAAAAGATTTCACAGCACTTCCCACTCGTTTAGTGACTCGCCCTGTAAACGTTGTAAACAATATATTTACAACGTTTACTTTTAATCACACCAATTACGCTAATGCAACTCACGTAACTTTAGCCATTTATGGTCAACCGTTTCCGGTTGACGGGTTCGTCACATGGCCATACCCTTTGAAATTGCCGTAACAAAGATGTACAGCTTCGAGCAGTTGAAAAGATGCTACCACAGCCATTCTGCGAGCAACCAGCCAGCCTGGCGCATCCGAGAAGCACAATAAAGCCCGCGTCTAAGCGGGCTTTGTCGTCTCCGGCGCCCCGGGCGTGTTGCTGAAGCGCCCGGGCGCACCAGCAAGCTAGTGTTTTCGCGGGGTTGCCCGTGTAAACATTTTTTCGCGCCTTTTTTGGATTAACTAAAATAGGATCATTGATCCTAATTGCGATCCGACGAACGGTAGGCCAAACTAGCCGCTTACGGCTAGAGTGCAAGCCAACGCAAGTAAGTGCTTGTAGTCGCAACATCGGAAAGTTGTTTTTACGAACATAAAAGCGCTATTAAAACGAATACAAAAACAGCTGCTAAAAAACGCATCGCTTTTTGACGACGAAGTCGAACGCGTTTTTCAACGTATAAAACGAAGGGTGAATTGCCGAAGGTTCCCCCCCTATTTTCTTAGCGCGAATTCTGATAGCGAAGTCAAAGCGTAATCGGATCCATCGATGCTGATAGCGCCGTAGCCTTCGCCGCACAGCTGGTGAATGCCGAAGCATTACCTGGTGGCGGCGTGGGGCCATGTGTATGGCTGGCCAGTTGCGCGTTCATCTGTTGCACCAGGTCGAGCAAATCGCATAGCACCTGCAGCACGTTCACCCCTTCGGATCCCAACCAGGTCTTGGGCGCGACCAGTCGCTGGCTGACCGCCGCCACGCTCTGGCGCAACCCCTGAATCCTTTCCTCCATATCTCCACCCACCGTGGCGTTATGCTTCTGCCCCACCACCAGGTTCAAGTCCCGCCCTGTTGCCTGGTGCAGGTCGTCCACCGCCGCCAGGCTCGCGAATCCGCCCGACAGCAGCTTGAGCGCGCCCAGCGCCTCGATCGTCTTGATCCCTCCTACAGACTCAGTTGAGTGGTCGTCCACCGTCCTGGTGTGGTTCTGGAACGTCTCCGTGTTAACCATCGCCTCCACTTCCCGCTCGATCGCCTTGTCCCGGATCTTGCCGTCCGTTTGGCGCAGCCAGTTGCCGTCGGCATCGACACGCTGCTGACAGGCTTCGCTGTGCTGCCACACCTGGTCGCCCTTAGGCACGCTGGGCATGCTCAGGCCATGGGGCAGGATGGTTTGGATATACAGCTTATGCGGCAATCCATAGGCAAAGCACACCACAACCTGGGTGCCCTCTTCCGGGAAGGCATAGATGCCCATCTCTTCGCCACCGGTGGGCAGCGGCAAGGGCACGCCAGCCAGGATCGGCAGCTTGGTGTCTGGCTCGCCATCAGGCCCCATGACCTCGATGTCGACCGCATAGCGCGGCCGGAAGTCGTCACAGATCCCAGCGCCGGCAGGGGCGTCGGCCACGGCGACAACCCGGGCAAAGCGTCGCAGGTGATAGCCGCCGGTGAGTTCAGGAAATTGTCGTTCTACGCTGCGGCGGATTGCGTCGTCCATCGGATGGCCATCTGGTTGTCGATGAGCGCCACACTGGTGATGCGCTCGCCGTTGTTGATCGTTGCACCTGGTCGCAACCCGGGAAGGGCTGCGATCATCGCGCTTTGATTGCTCTGGTAGTCATCGAACAGCTCCACCGGCAGCTGCAGCGGCGAGCGAACGCCAAAGAAGCTGTCGGCCCAACTGCCCACGAACACCTCCCCATCACCCTGCTGTTGCCAGATGAAGTCGGGGATATTGAAAACCCGGGCCAGGCTGTCCATGGCTTGGTAACCAGCGGCCAGGCTGTAGAAGAAGGGCGCCTTGACGCCGGCATACGGCCGATCCGGAACGCGAAAGCGCAACCCGGTGTGCTGGCTGATGTCGACCAGGACGGCGCGCAGGTCGACATGGCGCAGGTTCAGCGGCAGCGGGTTGGCCAGGATCGCGGCCAGCTCGCGGCAGAACAGCACCTGCTGGGTGCTGCTGGCCGTGGTGGAGCGTTCGACGTAGCCGATAAAGTGTCGCTGCAGCGTGTTGCCGTTGTAGCCGATATCGAGCGTAACCAGCCCTTTAAAGGCGGTCATTGATGATGGGGTTAAGGTGTTGAGGTCGCCCTGCAATGCCGAGCAATAAGATGTGAATGTCTGGCAGGGCCGGCGTTATCGCGGGCAAGCCCGGTTCCACCGCTGATCTGAATCGGTAGTTGATCGAGCGCCCCAGCCTGGGCAGGCCGGGGCGTTTTTTTTGTCAGTGCCCGGCGCTTTGCCCGCCGTCCACGTGGAGGATCTCACCGGTGACGAACCCGGCGTTTTCCAGGTAGATGATCGCTTGGGCAATATCACTCGCTTCGCCCATGCGCCCGACTGGATGCAGGCGGCCCAACGCCGCGTGGGTGTCTTCGCCGTGCATCGGTGTTTTGATAATCCCGGGGCTGACTGCGTTCACGCGGATGCCGCGTTTGGCGTATTCAATTGCCAGGGATTTGGTCGCGGCGCTCAGGCCGCCTTTGGTCAGTGAAGCCAGCACTGAGGGCACGCCGTCGATGGCGTGGTCGACCAGGCTGGTGGTGATGTTGACGATGTGCCCGGCGCGCTGTTTGAGCATCTCGGTGATCGCCAGTTGGGTGATGTAGAAGACGCCGTTGAGGTTCACGGCCAGCACGTTGGCGTAATCGTCCTGGGTGTAGGCGGTGAAGGGTTTGGCGATGAAGATGCCGGCGTTGTTGATCAGGCTGTCGACGCGCCCGAAGGTGGCCAGGGCTTCGCGGATGACGCGCTGGGCAGTGGCCGGGTCGGCGATGTCGCCGGGCACCGTGAGGATGTTCGGGTCGGTGGATGGCTGGATCGAACGCGAGGTGGCCACCACGCGATAATCGAGGGCGCGGTAGGCTTGAACCACAGCGGCGCCGATGCCTTGGGAGGCACCGGTAATGATCACGACTTTGCTCATTTTGTTTCTCCGGTAAGGGCTTGGGATTTGCGGTATTCGGTGGTGGTGATGCCGGCGTAGCCCCAGTTATCGGTGTCGATTTCTTCGATGACGATGTGGGTCAGGTCCGGGCGCTTGTTGAGCACGCGTTCGAGGGTTTCGGTGAACTCGGCGATGACCTGGGCTTTTTGCTCAGGGGTCACGCCGTCACGGGTGATGCGCAGGCTGACGAAGGGCATGGTGATGGCTCCAATGGGCGGGCATCGGGGTGATGGGCCGGCAGTGGGGTCAATTTAGGCGTGCGCTGAGTCGAGATAAATGGGGGTTTGAGTACTACATTAGTGATGTGGTGTAACAAGTTCCCGCGGTACTTCTACACGATTGGACGCCTCCCGCTGGCGTCCGCAAAACTGATAAAAAAACCACCCTTGATCTTTGACGGCGGGACGCGGAGCGTCCCTAGAGGCGTTCCCACGCAGAGCGTGGGAACGATCACCGTCGCTGATCCAAAGGCATAAAAAAACCCCGAACCAGTCGGGGTTTTTTATCGCCTGGCATCAGGCGCGACCTGCGATCAATTAGAAAACGTTGATCGGGTAGTCGGCGAACAGACGGATTTCGTTACCGCCTACGTTGTAGTTGCTGGCGTTGCTGGAGACGCGCAACCAGGACGCACGAGCGCGCAGGCTCAGGTCTTTGGCTGGGCCGCTCTGAACGACGTATTTGAACTGGTTGAAGATCTCACGCTCGGTGCCACTGCCGCGGTTGGAACCGTCGTCAATGTTGGTGCCGCGCACGTAGGCGATGTTGTAGGTCAGGCCAGGTACGCCGAAGGCACTGAAGTCCAGGCCGTAGCCTGCTTGCCAGGAGCGCTCGTCCTTACCGTTGAAGTCGGACCAGTAGGAGTTGGCCAGCAGGATGGTGTTGCCGCCATCGCCAATGCCGCCAGCGTTGCGGTAGCCGCCGTACAGGTAGCCGGTGTCGCCGGTGCTGCGCTGGTGAGCGACGGTGAAGCTGTGCGGGCCAACAGCCCAGGTAGCGCCCAGGCTCCAGATTTTGTTGTCGCGAGCGTCCGCGTCACCTTGGTTTTCCAGGGCGAAGCTGCGGTCCAGCTTGGTTTTGTAGCCGTTGAAGTCAAAGGTCAACGATTGCTTCTCTGGCAGGGCCAGCACGTAGTTGACGTTGACGTATTGTTTCTTCAGCACGTCTTGCATGTCGGACGCATACAGGGCGGCGGACAGGCTTTCGGTGAATTTGTAGCTACCACCGATGTAGTCGATGCTTTTCAGGCGGCCGCTGTCGCCACCTTCGGCGCTCTTGCGAGCTTCCTTGGTGAAGTGACCCGCGTCCAGTTGCAGACCGGCGATCTCTTTGGACACGATCGAGGTGCCCTCGAAGGTTTCCGACAGCAAACGCGAGTTGTCGTATTCCAGGACCGGAACGGCTGGCATCTGCTGACCGTATTTGATCACGGTGTTGGAGATGCGCGCCTTGACGGCTGCGCCGCCCTTGGCCAGGTCTTTGGCAGCTTCGCCGCTGTCACCTTGCTTGAAGAAGTCGATACCGCCGGCGCCGCTGCGGCCTTTGCCACCGTCCAGGCGCAGCGCGTATTGGCCGATCACGTCCACACCCACACCGACAGTGCCTTGGGTGAAGCCGGACTCGAACTTGCCGATGAAGCCCTGGCCCCATTCAGCTTTGTCTTGCTTGCCGTTTTTGTAGTCACGGCTGATGTAAGCGTTGCGTACTGCGATGTTCAGGTGGCTGTCTTCAACAAAACCCTTGGATTGCTCCTGGTCGTTAGCCATTGCCTGAGTAGCGCTCAAAATCCCCAGAGCGATCAGACCCATCCGTTGCTTCAACATTTTTTATATTCCTTATTACTGTTTGAGTACGCGCTGTGACACCAGGCTCCGTGTTGCTTTTCTGGTGTCAACTTTCTCCGAAAAAAAGAAGGCCCGCGGACGACTGAACTGCCGCGGGCCTTTTTTTATTGGATGAGTTATGGCGGTTAGCCACAGGCGTTGGGCGCAATCGTATGCGCGCGCTGAACTATGTGTCAATTTCGTGAATCGTCTGTATTTAGGCGAAAAAAGTCTAAGCGGCGCACTCCAGGGCCTTCACACACGCCCGAAAAACCCTCCAGCCACCTCGGTGCGCTACGTGCCCCAGGCTATCGATTCGGTCAGAACCAACAGCCTGCGTATCCGCGGTTTCGAGGCGAGCAATGACTTTTATCTGGACGCTCTACGTGACAGTAACACCGGGAGTTTTAAGACGTTCACCCTGCCAATGCGGGAGCGGGCACTTCAGTTTTGCATCAGCTCGCACAATGCGCGCATTTCATCTTCGCTGAGCAACCCCACCGGGTAACGTTCACTCATCACGCTGTGCAAGTCAGGTTGCCTGACCTGTCGTGAGCCGTTTGCCTTCAACCAGAGCGCCAACGCATGGATCGCCTCACCGTCGACCCGCGTGGGGTGAAACGGGCGCGTGTGGATCAGGTTTATATTGGCATTCATTTCAGCGCTCTCTCCTACTGCGTGAGCGGCTAACTTACTCAAGGTTTATGACAGAACTGCGCAGTCATCCCCTTGGTTCACCGTGACAACACCGATACAAGAGCTATGCCAATGTCCCGTGTTTATAGGCACTCGGAAACAAAAAAGCCCGCGACCTAACGGGGCCGCGGGCTTGCTGTGAGCGCTATAAACAGGTAGCGCCGTGTTATCGCTCAGACACTGTTACAACTGCACTCAATTTTTGTGCGGGGCTGGCTGTTGTTGGGTCAGGCAATGAATATTTCCGCCACCCAGTAACAGTTCGCGGCCCGGCACCATCACCACTTCGTGCTGCGGGAAGAGGTTTTGCAGAATGCCCTTGGCCTGGCTGTCCAGCGGGTCATCGAAGCTTGGCGCGATGATGCCGCCGTTAACGATCAGGAAGTTCACGTAGGAACCCGCCAACCGCACGGTCGGATTGCGTTCCTGGCTGCCGTCCACCGGGTCCACACCCGCGCATTCTTCCTCGGTGGCGTACAGCGGCCCCGGGATCGGCATTTTATGCACGGTGAACGAGCGACCCTGGGCGTCGGTGCTGCTTTGCAGCACCTCCATGGCCGCGTGGCAGCGCGCGTAGTTCGGGTCTTGCGGGTCATCGGTCCAGGCCAGCAACACTTCGCCCGGGCGCACGTAGCAGCAGAAGTTATCCACATGGCCGTCGGTTTCGTCGTTGAACAGGCCGTCCGGCAACCAGATGATCTTATCCACAGCCAGGTTGTCGCTGAGCACCGCTTCGATCGCCGCACGATCCAGGTGTGGGTTGCGATTGCGGTTCAACAGGCATTCTTCGGTGGTGATCAGGGTGCCTTCACCGTCGACATGGATCGACCCGCCTTCCAGCACGAAACTTTCGGTGCGATAACGCGGCGCGCGCTCGATCTCGAGGATCTTGCCGCCCACCTGCGCGTCGCGATTCCACGGTGCATACAGGCCGCCGTCAAAACCGCCCCAGGCATTGAAATCCCAGTTCACACCGCGCACTTCGCCACTGTTGTTGATGACGAACGTAGGGCCGGTGTCGCGCACCCACGCATCGTCGCTGGACATTTCCACCACGCGGATATTGGGCACATCCAAACGTGCGCGCGCGTTTTCATACTGCTCGGCCGAAACGGCGACCGTCACCGGCTCAAAGCGCGCGATAGCCTTGGCCACCGCCACGTGAGCGGCCTGCGCCGGTTTGCCACCCAGGCGCCAGTTGTCCGGACGCTGCGGCCAGATCATCCAGGTTTGGGTTTGCGGCGCCCATTCGGCGGGCATGTAGAAGCCATCGGCGCGAGGCGTGCTGTGCAGGGTGGTCATGGCGATCAGGACTCCGAATGGGGTGAAGGCCGACTTTATAACGGATAAAAATCGGCTTTAAAAGGAACAAAAGATCATAGTCGACAAACATTACAATAATTAGCCGATAACAATCGATTAATTACAGCTGCTCATCCAGCGCCTTCGACAGCATGTCGACAAAGAAGTCCACACTGCGTTTAGAGGTCACCCTCGGTGGCGTGAGCTTCAGGATGTTGAGGTAATCGCCCGTCGGCTGCATGAACATACCCAACCCTCGCAGACGATCACACAACAACGCGGTTTCTGCTGTAGCAGGTTCCAGGGTGTGCCGGTCACGCACTCACGCCAGGCCCAGGTAAGAGCCGTGGTGCTCAAGCCGTTGGGCAGCCTGCTCAGGAGCGACTGGCGGGCAGGGCAGATTGGCGTGATGGACCAACGTGGCGAGCAACATGTGACGACCGCGGTTTTTTTGAGCGTCTATATCGCCACTGACCCGGTCCGTATGGCAACCCCCAGCACACACCACGCTTGCACCGCCCGGCCTCACAACTCAAGCTATGCTCTCGCTAAATGACCGTCTAAGGAAAAGGCTCTCTGACATGCGCATTCTCATCACCGGCGGTGCCGGGTTTATCGGTTCTGCACTGATTCGCCACCTGATTCAACACACTGAGCACGAAGTGCTCAATCTGGACAAACTCACCTATGCCGGCAACCTGGAGTCGCTGACCAGCATCGCGTCCAACAGCCGCTATGAGTTCGTGCAAGCCGATATCATCGACCAGGCCACCGTCAGCGCCGTGCTGGCACGCTTTGAGCCACAGGCGATCATGCACCTGGCAGCCGAGTCGCACGTCGACCGTTCCATTGACGGCCCGTCGGACTTTATCCAGACCAACATCGTCGGCACCTACAGCCTGCTGGAAGCCACTCGCGCCTATTGGCAAACGCTGGCCGAACCGGCCAAGAGCGCGTTCCGCTTCCACCACATTTCCACCGACGAAGTGTATGGCGACCTCCACGGCGTGGACGACCTGTTCACCGAAACCACCCCTTACGCGCCAAGCTCGCCGTATTCGGCCAGCAAAGCCGCCTCCGACCACCTGGTCCGCGCCTGGCAGCGTACCTATGGCCTGCCGGTGCTGCTGACCAACTGCTCGAACAACTACGGGCCGTTCCACTTCCCCGAGAAGTTGATCCCGCTGGTCATCCTCAATGCCCTCGCCGGCAAGCCGCTGCCGGTCTATGGCGACGGTTTGCAGGTGCGCGACTGGCTGTTCGTCGAAGATCACGCGCGGGCACTGCTCAAAGTCGTCACCGAGGGTGAAGTCGGCGAGACCTACAACATCGGCGGCCACAACGAGCAAAAGAACATCGACGTGGTACGCGGCATCTGTGGCCTGCTGGAAGAACTGGCGCCACAACGCCCTGCCGGCGTAGAAAAATTCGCCGACCTGATCACCTTCGTCAAGGACCGCCCGGGCCACGACCAGCGCTACGCGATCGATGCGAGCAAGATCGAAGCCGACCTGGGCTGGGTCCCTGAAGAAACGTTTGAAACCGGCCTGCGCAAGACCGTGCAGTGGTACCTCGATAACCTCGACTGGTGCCGCAGGGTCCAGGACGGCAGCTATCAAGGTGAGCGACTCGGCAATACCGACCCAAAAGATCTGATCGCGTAAGGATCTGATCACACGACCTGTTCACCTCGGCGAGGCAAACCCAATGAATGTAATCGCGACTGAGCTGCCCGATGTGTTGATCCTCGAACCGAAGGTGTTTGGCGATGAGCGCGGCTTTTTTTATGAAAGCTTCAACGCCAAGGCTTTTGCTCAAGCCACCGGCCTGCAGTTGGACTTCGTGCAGGACAACCACTCCCGTTCGCAAAAGGGCGTGCTGCGCGGCTTGCACTATCAGATCGAAAATACTCAGGGGAAACTGGTCCGTGTGACTGCCGGTGAGGTCCTGGACGTGGCGGTGGATATCCGCCGCAGTTCGCCTGATTTCGGCAAATGGACCAGCGTGCGCTTGTCCGCCGAAAACAACCGCCAGCTGTGGATTCCACCCGGGTTTGCGCATGGTTTTGTAGTGCTCAGCGACTACGCCGAGTTCCTCTACAAAACCACGGATTACTACACGCCTTCTGCAGAGCGTTGTATCCGTTGGGACGACCCGCAGCTCAACATTGACTGGCTGCTGGACGGGGCTCCGACCTTGTCGGCCAAGGATCAAAACGGCAAGTTCCTGGCAGAGGCCGACGTGTTTCCTTGACCGGCGAGTGTCTTGCACGACAGCCCTAGGCATAATGCGCCTGTACCCACAGGCGCATGACTCCCATGACACCACCCCTTCCGCGAAGACCCCGCTGGCGCAGCCTCGCGTTGTTGGCGTTGTGCCTGGCGCCGCTGCTGTGGCCGCTGGAACACCTGGCCGAGCGTTATTACCGCAGTGAACTGGCCGGGCAAAACCGCCAGACCCTCGATCTGTACGTCGCCAACCTGCTCGGCACCCTGCACCGCTATGAAGTGCTGCCGCAAATCCTCGGCGACCTGCCCGCCCTGCGTACCGCGCTGGATGCGCCCCATGTCAGCACTAACTTGGCCAACGCCAACCAGTTGCTCAAGGACGTCGCCGCCCAGGCCGGTGCGGAAGTGATGTACCTGATGGACACCACCGGCAAAACCCTCGCCGCCTCCAACTGGGATAAACAGGACAGCTTTGTCGGCCGCAACTTCTCGTTTCGCCCCTATTTCAGCGAAGCCATGGCCGGGCACCTCGGGCGGTTTTTCGGCCTCGGCACCACCTCGGCCAAGCGCGGCTACTTCTTCGCTGCCGCCGTTCGCGATGGCGATACAATCATCGGCGTGCTGGTGGTCAAGGTTGACCTGGACCACACCGAAAGCCTGTGGGGCAACACCCCAGAACAACTGCTGGTGACCGACCACAACGGCGTGGTGATCCTCACCTCGCGCCCGCAATGGCGATTCCGCGCCACCCGCCCACTGACCGCCGAGGAACGCCAGGCGATCATTGCCATCCAGCCTTACCCGACGCGCGACCCGCAGCCGCTGGCGCTGAGTACCACGGCGTGGTTGCGCCAATCCACGGCCATCGCCGAAACCGGATGGACCGTGGACATTCTCGCGCCGCGCTCATTGATCAATCGCCCGGTGCGTACCGTGGTGGCGGTCGGTGGCGCCACGTTACTGGTGTTGATGCTGTTGCTGGGTTTGCTGATGCAACGCCGTCGCCATTACCTGGAGCGCATCGCGTTCGAAGCCAAGGCCCGACGCGAGCTGGAAGCCCGTGTGGTGGAGCGCACCAGCGACCTGGAAGGCCTGAACCGGCGCCTCAAACAGGAAGTGCTGGAGCGTGAACACGCCCAGCAGGAACTGGTACGCGCCCAGGATGACCTGGTGCAGGCCGGTAAACTGTCAGCGCTGGGCACCATGTCGGCGAGTATCAGCCACGAACTCAATCAGCCGCTGGCGGCGATTCGCAGCTACGCGGAAAACGCCGAGATCCTGCTCGACCATGAACGCACCAACGACGCACGGGGCAACCTCAAGCTGATCAGTGAACTGACCGGGCGCATGGCTTCGATCATCGCGCACCTGCGCGCGTTCGCCCGACGCGACCGTCACGCACCGGAAAGCGTGGCCTTGCAGCCGGCACTCGATGACGCGTTGGCGTTGTTGGCCAAACGGCGGCGGTCGATGGAGGTCGAGCTGATCCGTGACTTGCCGGAAGCCACCCTCTGGGTGCAAGCCGGGGAAACGCGCCTGCGCCAGGTCCTCGGCAATCTGCTCGCCAACGCCCTCGACGCCCTGACCGAAAAAGGCCCGCCGCGCAAACTCTGGTTGAGTGCCCAAACCACCGAACAGGGCGTCAACCTGTACATTCGCGACAATGGCCCGGGCTTTTGCATGGAAGCCCTGGGCCGCGCGAGTGAACCGTTCTACACCACCAAGACCCGCACCCAGGGCCTGGGGTTGGGCCTGGCGATCTGTGACACCTTGATGCGTGCCTTTGGCGGTGAACTGCTGTTCGCCAACCACAAGGAAGGCGGCGCACTGTTAACCTTGAAATTGCGTGCCGGCTCGCCGGGCGTCAGTCTGCAACCGTCCGAGGACCGCAGTGTATGAGTATCGATAACCAGATTCAGGTGGTGCTGATCGACGACGATCCCCACCTGCGTCAGGCCCTGTGCCAGACCCTGGACCTGGCCGGGCTGAAAGTCCTGACCCTGGGCGAAGCCACCGGCCTCACCGCGCGCCTGTCCCGCGACTGGCCGGGCGTGGTGGTCAGCGATATCCGCATGCCCGGCATGGACGGCCTGGAGCTGCTCGCCGAACTGCATGGCCAGGACCCTGAACTGCCAGTGTTGTTGATTACCGGCCACGGTGATGTACCGCTGGCGGTGCAGGCCATGCGCGCCGGGGCCTATGATTTTCTCGAAAAGCCGTTCGCCAGCGACGCCCTGCTCGACAGCGTGCGCCGCGCCCTGGCCCTGCGCCGCCTGGTGCTGGACAACCGCAGCCTGCGCCTGGCCCTCAGTGATCGCCAGCAGCTGAGTACGCGACTGGTCGGGCACTCGCCGCAAATGCTGCGCCTGCGCGAGCAGATCGGTGCCCTCGCCGCCACGCGCGCCGATGTGCTGATCCTCGGTGAGACCGGGGCCGGCAAAGAAGTTGTGGCCCGCGCGCTGCACGACCTGTCGAGCCGGCGTAGCGGGCCGTTTGTGGCGATCAACGCCGGGGCCCTGGCCGAGTCAGTGGTCGAAAGCGAACTGTTTGGCCACGAGCCCGGCGCTTTTACCGGCGCGCAGAAACGCCGTATCGGCAAGTTCGAATTCGCCAACGGCGGCACGCTGTTCCTCGATGAAATCGAAAGCATGAGCCTGGATGTGCAGGTCAAACTGCTGCGCCTGTTGCAGGAGCGCGTGGTTGAGCGCCTGGGCGGCAATCAGTTGATCCCGTTGGATATCCGCATTATCGCGGCCACCAAGGAAGACCTGCGCCAGGCCGCCGACCAGGGTCGTTTCCGGGCCGACTTGTATTACCGCCTCAACGTCGCGCCGCTGCGCATTCCGCCGCTGCGCGAACGCGGTGAAGATGCACTGATGTTGTTCCAGCACTTTGCCGACGAAGCCAGCAGCCGCCACGGCCTGCCGCTGCATGAACTGCAACCGGGCCAGCGGGCGCTGCTGTTGCGTCACAGCTGGCCGGGCAATGTGCGCGAACTGCAAAATGCGGCAGAGCGCTTTGCCTTGGGGTTGGAGTTGGCCCTGGATGCCACGGCGGATAATCCCGCCGCCGGTGTCCTCACCTCCACACCCGGGGGCTTGAGCGAACAGGTCGAACAGTTCGAAAAAAGCCTGATTGCCGCCGAACTGACCCGCCCGCACAGTTCGGTGCGCAGCCTGGCCGAAGCCCTGGGCGTGCCGCGCAAGACCCTGCACGACAAACTGCGCAAACACGGCCTGAACTTCGCCGACAGCGCCAGCCATAACGCTGACGACGAATGACCCTGCCCACTGCCCAAGAGGCCGCCATGAGCCGCGACAGCCGTTACCTGGAATCGATCCTTCATCACGACATCCCCCTCACCCGGGAGATGGGCCTCAAGGTGCTCGACTGGCAGCACGACCAACTGCAACTGCACCTGCCCTTGCAGGCCAATATCAACCACAAGAGCACGATGTTTGGCGGCAGCCTCTATTGCGGCGCCGTGCTGGCGGGTTGGGGTTGGCTGCACTTGAAACTGCGCGAAGCAGGCATTGAAGACGGGCATATCGTGATTCAGGAAGGGCAGATCAGTTATCCGCTGCCGGTCACGCGGGATGCGACCGTGGTGTGCCCGGCGCCGGAAGATAAGGTGTGGAAGCGGTTTTTGGCGACGTACAAGCGCTACGGCCGGGCGCGGTTGACGCTGGAGACGTGGATCGTCAATGAACGCAGTGAAGAAAGAGCCGTGACCTTCACCGGCCACTACGTCTTGCACCGCTGATAGCCACCACACAAAAACCAATGTGGGAGCTGGCTTGCCAGCTCCCACATTTTGATTTTTTTAGGGGCCTTAAGAACGAGCCAGGGTCAGCAATCGCTCGCGCCACGCAGCCTTCGCCGGCAGCGCCAAGAAGAATGGGTTCAACAATGAAGCCCGTGCCGGATAGCTGAACGGCTCGCCGCTCAATTCCAGCACCTCGCCCCCGGCGCCTTCCAGCACGCCCTGGGCTGCAGCGGTGTCCCATTGCGACGTCGGCGCCAGGCGCGGGTAGCAATCGGCGCTGCCTTCGGCCAACAGGCAGAACTTCAGCGAGCTGCCGATATTTGCCAGTTTCAATGCGCCAAGCCCTTCACTCAAACCGTCGAGCAGGCGTTCCTGTTCAGGGCTGGAATGGCGCCGGCTGGCAACCACGGTAAAGGACTCGCCCGCCGCCGGTGCTTCACGCACCTGAATCTGCTTGGGCGCGTCATTCACATCGGAACGCCACGCACCCAGCCCGGCGCCACCGAAGTAGCAACGGCCACTGGTCGGCATCGACACCACACCGAACACCACACGGCCTTGCTCGATCAACGCAATGTTGACGGTGAACTCTTCACTGCCGGAGATAAACTCCTTGGTGCCATCCAGCGGGTCCACCAACCACCAGCGCTGCCAGCCGGCACGCACGCTCTGGTCGATATCAGCATCTTCTTCGGACAGCACCGGGATGCTCGGATCGAGTGCGGTAAGGCCCGCCAGGATCAGATGGTGAGCGGCCAGGTCTGCCGCCGTCACCGGCGAATCATCCGACTTGGCGGTGACCGCCACATCGGCGCGCCAGAACGGCAGAATCACTTCACCCGCCTGGCGAGCCAGCTCAATCACAGGGGCAATATACGGGTGCCCTAAAAACAGTTCGCTCATGCGGTAAACGCTCCACGCTGGGTCAACAGGTCTCGTACCAGATACAGTGCCGCCAGGGCACGGCCTTCGCTGAACTGCTCGTGTTGCGCCAGCTGCGACAACTCGCGCAGGTTGACCCGGTCCACACGCATCGGCTCGGGCTCATCGCCTTCGAGGCGCTCTTCGTACAGTTCAGTGGCCAGCACCACCTGGATTTTCTGGCTCATATAGCCAGGCGACAACGACAGCTCGGTAATGTGCTCCAACTGTCGCGCGCCATAGCCGGCTTCTTCCTTGAGTTCGCGGTCGGCTGCCGCCAGCACGTCTTCGCCGGGTTCGATCAAGCCCTTGGGTAACGACAACTCATATTCGTCAGTACCGCCACAGTATTCTTCCACCAGTAACGCATGGTCCTCGTCGATCATCGCCACGATCATCACCGCGCCGTAGCCGGCACCGCGGCCTACGAGGCGCTCGTAGGTTCGTTCGACGCCATTGGAAAAGCGCAGCTGCACTTCCTCCACGCGGAACAAACGGCTACTGGCGACTATTTCGCGGGCGAGTACGGTGGGTTTCTGGCGCATAAGCGGCTCCTTGGCGTGATCGGGTTACTATACCGTGGCTTTTCCGATTGTTTGTGTCGGATATCTTTACTTACATGAGATCGCCCCATGCCCTCTTTGCCCTGGCACGCCATCGACACCGTCCTGCTGGACATGGACGGCACCTTGCTTGACCTGCATTACGACAACCACTTCTGGATGGAGCACCTGCCCCAGCGCTACGCCGAGCTGCACGGCGTGACCCGGGCCATGGCCGAGATGGAGTTGCAACCACTGTTCGAGCGTAACGCCGGACAGTTGCAATGGTATTGCCTGGATTTCTGGAGCACGGAGCTGAACATCCCGGTGCGCGAGCTCAAGCTGGAAACCGCCCACCTGATCGCCTTGCGCGCGGATGCGGATACGTTTCTGGCAGCGGTCAAACGGGCCGGCAAACGCGTCATCCTGATCACCAATGCTCATCGTGATTCGCTGTCATTGAAACTGGAACGTATTGAGTTGGCGCCGTATTTCGAGCGGCTGATCAGCTCTCACGACTACGGTTTCCCCAAGGAAAACCCGCAGTTCTGGGATGCCCTGCATGCCGATATCCATTTCGACCCGGCCCGTAGCCTGTTTATCGACGACACCTTGCCGATCCTGCGCAGTGCCCGGGATTTTGGCGTGGGGCATCTGCTTGCGGTGAAAGCGCCGGACAGTCAGAAAGGGCCGAAGGATACTGCGGAGTTTGCGGCGGTAGACGATTACCGGGACCTCATTGTCGGGCTGTAATCAAGGTGGGAGCGGGGTCGCTCGCGAAAGCAGTGTGTCAGCCACTGGATGTGTTAACTGATTCACCGCATTCGCGAGCAAGCCCGCTCCCACCTTTTTGTTTCGAGTGTTACTCAGGAATACGCAGCGTCTGCCCTGGGTAAATTTTGTTCACATCTTTGAGCAGCGGCTTGTTGGCCTCGAAGATTTTGTTGTACTGGTTGGCGTTGCCATACACCGCCAGGGAAATCGCACTCAGGGTGTCGCCCTTTTTCACCACCACAAAACGGGCGGCGGCGACGACAGGGCCGGAGACGGTAATCTGGTCATCGACAGTGGCTACACCGGCAATATTGCCCGCCGCCAGAAGGATTTTTTCTTTCTCTTCCTGGCTGGCGACTTCACCCGTGATCGTCACCTTGTCACCGTCCACGGTGGCGTGAACGTTAGGGTTACCCAGCCCTACTGCTTCGATATGCTTTTTCAACTCATCGCTGGCGTTAGCGTTACCCGGCGTCAACAGATCGATCAGCTTTTCGCCTGCTTCTTTCACGAAACTAAAAAGACTCATGGTGTGCTCTCCTTGGGTTTGATTTCCAGATGCCAAAGACTAGACCAATCCCGCAGACTTGGGTTCCAGCCGACCAAAGACCCAAACGCGCTAGAATCCCACGCCATTGGTATAAGCCCGGAGCGAAGATGGACATCAAACAGTTGAAATTCCTCATCGCCCTCGACGAAACCCGGCATTTTGGCCAGGCGGCCGCGCGTTGCCATATCACTCAGCCGACCCTGTCGATGCGCCTGCGCAACCTCGAAGATGAACTGGACTTGCAACTGGTCAACCGTGGCCAACGCTTTGAAGGCTTCACCGCGCCGGGCGAGCGCGTGCTGGCATGGGCACGCACCGTGCTGGCGGCCTATGACGGCTTGCAGGCCGAAGCGGCGGCCTGTCGCGGCAACCTCGTGGGTACGTTGCGCCTGGGCGTGGTGCCGCTGTCGAGCTTCGATCCGCTGGCATTGATGCAGCAACTGCACAAAGCCCACCCAAACCTGCGCTTTGAGCTCTCGGCGTTAAGCTCCGAACAAATCCTCGAACAACTGGCGAGCAATCGCCTGGACCTCGGCGTGTCGTATCTGGAGCGCCTCGACAACGAGCGCTTCGACTCGCTGGCGCTGGGCGAAACCCGCATGGGCCTGCTCTACGACCAGCGCTTTTTCAGCTTTGGCGAAAAACCGTTGAGCTGGGAAGCACTGATCGAATTGCCGCTGGGCATGCTCACCAGCGGCATGCACTTTCGTCAGTCCATCGACCACAACTTCCACAGCCGCGGGCTCAACCCACAGCCGTTGTTACAAACCGATGCGGTGCATCAATTGTTACAAGCCGTGCACGGCGGCCTGTGCTGCGCCGTGATGCCGCTGGACGGTGGCCTCGACGCCCTGACCGAACACCTGCGCCTGCAACCCATTGAAGATGCTCATACCCTGGCGCGACTGGGGCTGATCATGCGCCGCAGCGCGCCCCGGTCCGCCTTGGCCGAAGCCTGTTTCGCGCTGTTTCAAAAATCGCAAATCGAACCTTGATCGACGCCATCTATCGGTAGATCAGTACTGGCAATTAGACGCGACGCTTTGTCGCGCCTAGTCTAAACACTGATCAATCCCCCGGTGGTACTGCACCATGGAAGCCAAGCGCCCAGTCTGCGCGGCGCCTGCCCCTGAAACGCCCGCGCCCGCCGCCAGTCAGAGCTACCAGTTTTGCAACCTGCAACACACTGAAGTCGCCAGCACGGCCTTGGCGGAAGAAGTGGCGTTAGCGATTGCGTATAACGACATCAGCCAGGCCGTGATGCTGGTGACGCCGACGGATCTGGAAGACTTCATCGTCGGTTTCAGCATCGGCAGCGGCATTATTGCCGACGTTAGCGACATTTATGATCTGAAACTCAGCGGTTCGGGTTCAGCCCAATACGCCCAGGTTCAGATCTCCAGCCGTGCCTTCTGGAACCTCAAGCAGCAGCGCCGCCAATTGGCGGGCACCAGCGGCTGTGGTTTGTGCGGTGTGGAGGCAGTGGAACAAGCGTTGCCAGACCTTCAGGTGTTGCCCGGCGCACCGTTGCCGCCCGCCGAATGGCTCGACGGCCTGCGCCAGCGCATCAGCGCGTTCCAACCCCTGGGCCAGTACAGCGGCGCCGTGCACGCGGCGGTATTTATGAACAACCAAGGCGAGTTGCTGATGGGCCGTGAAGACATCGGCCGGCATAACGCCCTCGATAAGCTGATCGGCGCGCTGATCCGCGAAAAGATTTCGACCGACGGCAGCCTGGCAATCGTGACCAGCCGCTGCAGCCTTGAACTGATCCAGAAAGTATTGCGCGCGGGCATCCAGACCCTGGTCAGCCTGTCGTCGCCTACTGGCCTGGCCGTGCAATGGGCCCGCCGCCACAACCTCAATCTCATCCACCTGCCGCAGAAAAGTGCGCCGCGGGTCTACAGCCCTGCGATGGAGAACCAACCATGAGCCTGCACCACCAAGCCGACGAAACCCCGAAGCCGCGCTACAAGCCCTACAAAGGCCCGGCCGGCGGCTGGGGCGCACTGATCAGCGTGGCGCAGGCCTGGCTGACCAGCGACAACGCGCTGAAAAACCTGCGCATGATGCTCAAGACCAACCAGAACGGCGGCTTTGACTGCCCGGGCTGCGCGTGGGGCGACTCGCCAGAAAGCGGGGTGGTCAAGTTCTGCGAAAACGGCGCCAAGGCGGTCAACTGGGAAGCCACCAAACGCCGTGTGGATGCTGCATTCTTCGCCAAACACAGCGTCACTGCGCTGCTGGAGCAAAGCGACTATTGGCTGGAGTACCAGGGCCGCCTGACCGAGCCAATGCGCTATGACGCCGAGACCGATCGCTATACGCCGATCAGTTGGGAAGCGGCATTCGACCTGGTCGGCAAACACCTCAACGCCTTGCCCAGCCCGGACATGGCCGAGTTCTACACCTCGGGCCGCGCCAGCAACGAAGCCGCGTACCTGTATCAGCTGTTTGTACGTGCCTATGGCACCAACAACTTCCCGGATTGCTCGAACATGTGCCACGAGGCCAGCGGCGTGGCCCTGGCGCAAAGCGTGGGCGTCGGCAAAGGCACCGTGACCTTTGATGACTTTGAGCATGCCGATGCGATTTTCGTCTGGGGCCAGAACCCAGGGACTAACCACCCGCGCATGCTCGAACCGCTGCGTGAAGCGGTGAAGCGCGGTGCCCAGGTGGTGTGCATCAACCCACTCAAAGAGCGCGGGCTGGAACGCTTCCAGCACCCACAACACCCGCTGGAAATGCTCACCAACGGCGACAAGCCGACCAACACGGCGTACTTCCGCCCGGCGCTGGGTGGCGACATGGCCATCCTGCGCGGCATGGCCAAGTTCCTGCTGCTGTGGGAACGCCAGGCCCAGGCCGAAGGCAAAGAGGCCGTGTTCGACCACGACTTCCTCAACGAACACACGGCCAATGTGCTGGAGTACCTCGGCCAGATCGACGACACCTCGTGGGATGAAATCGTTGAGCAGTCCGGCCTGACCCTGGTTGAGATTGAGCAAGCGGCGCGCATGTACGCCAAAGGCAAGAACGTGATCATGTGCTGGGCGATGGGCATCACCCAGCACCGCCACTCGGTGCCGACCATCCAGGAAATCGCCAACCTGATGCTGCTGCGCGGCAACATCGGCCGCCCGGGCGCAGGCCTGTGCCCGGTGCGCGGCCACAGTAACGTGCAGGGCGACCGCACCATGGGCATCAACGAACGCCCACCGGTGGCATTCCTTGATTCCCTGGAGCGTCGTTTCCAGTTCCAGGTGCCCCGCCACAATGGCCACAACGTGGTGGAAGCCATCCACGCCATGCTCGAAGGTCGCGCCAAGGTGTTTATCGGCCTGGGCGGTAACTTCGCCCAAGCCACGCCAGACAGCCCGCGCACCTTCGAAGCGCTGCGCAACTGCGACCTGACCGTGCAGATCAGCACCAAGCTCAACCGCAGCCACCTGATGCACGGCAAAGACGCGCTGATCCTGCCGTGCCTGGGGCGTACCGACATTGATATCCAGGCCGATGGCCCGCAAGCCGTCACCGTGGAGGACTCGTTCAGCATGGTTCACGGCTCTAACGGCCAACTGCAACCGCTGTCGAAATTGATGAAGTCCGAGCCGGCCATCCTCGCGGGCATAGCCGCCGCGACCCTGGGCAGTAAACCGGTGGACTGGAACTGGCTGGTGGCCGACTACGGGCGCATCCGCGACCTGATCGCCGACACCATTCCAGGCTTCAAGGACTTCAACGAGAAGATCAAACACCCCGGCGGCTTCTACCTGGGCAACGCTGCCGGCGCACGCCGCTGGAACACCCCCTCGGGCCGCGCCAACTTCCGCCCGAACGTGTTGCCCAAAGACCTGATCCACGAACGCACCCATGCCACGGGCCGGGTGCCGGACCTGATCATGCAATCAATGCGCTCCCACGATCAGTACAACACCACCATTTATGGCCTGGATGACCGCTACCGTGGGGTCAAGGGCCAGCGTGACGTGCTGTTCGTCAACGAGGCCGACATCATCCGCCTGGGCTTCAAGCCGGGGCAGAAAGCCGACATCGTGTCGCTTTGGGAAGATGGCCGGGAGCGCCGCGTGAAGGGCTTCACCCTGCTGGCATTCGATATCCCGGCAGGCCAGGCCGCCGCTTATTACCCGGAAGTGAACCCGCTGGTGCCGCTGGAAAGCACCGGGGATGGCAGCCATACACCGACGTCGAAATTTGTGGCGATTCGATTGGAGGCGGCCAGCGCGACCGGTTTGATCATGGCGCGCTCGGCCTGATTGGGCGTGTTGTGGTGTGCGGGCCGGTTGTGACGAGCCGTCACACCGACTTTTTGCGAGGCACAAAAAAGGCCGCTTTTGCATAAAAGCGGCCGTTCCGAAGTAGTTAAAGACTCGCAAAAACTGCTTAAGTTCCCCATACAAAACAGCAACTTAGAAAATTGTATACAACCTGTACCACTGGTCGGTTTTCGATTGTCAGCGTCTCGATACAACCTCAGGATCGCGCCGTCATCCTCCTGAGGTTTCTCTATGAAGTTCTCCTCGATTCTCTTGTTGTCCCTTGGCCTGGTCAGTGGCGCAGCCATGGCCGGTGGCACCACCGAAGCCGGTGTGGGCGGCGCATTGGGCGGGGTTTTAGGTTCAGTTGTCGGCCAGCAGATGGGGGGTAACACCGGCTCGGCCATCGGCGCAGCCCTGGGTGGCGCGGGTGGCAGTGCGGTGGGTGCCGACAAACGCAGCCGTGGCGAAGCCGCTATCGGTGGCGCCTTGGGCGCGGCCGGTGGCAACGTGGTGGGCCGCAGCATGGGTGGCAGCACGGGCAGCCTGATCGGCGCAGCCGCTGGCGGTGGTGCGGGCGGCGCTCTGGGCAACTACATGGGCAACAAGAGCGATGACGAAGACCGTCGGTATCGCGGGCGGGACAACCGTCGTTATGACCGTGACGACCATCGCGGCCGCGGCCATGCTTATGGGCATCGCAAGAACAAACATCATTACCGTCATCGGTAAGCCCGCAGTCTGAACACCACTGCAGGTCCATGCGGGAGCGGGCTTGCCCGCGATAGCACAGCGTCAGGTAACGCGACTCAACCTGACCCGCCGCCATCGCAGGCAAGCCCGCTCCCACATTTGCGGCCTATTGAGCACAATGGCAGTGTCAGACCACCAACCGCTGTAACGCCTCGCGCAGCATCGCCGGAATCGCTACCGGCTGGTTCGACGCCCGGTCCACAAATACATGCACAAAGCGCCCTGCCGCACAGGCTTCCTCTTCGCCTGCCTTGAACACCGCCAACTCATACTGCACCGAGCTGTTGCCCAACTTGCCCACCCGCAGGCCGATTTCTATGCGGTCTGGAAAGGCGATCGAGGCGAAATAATCGCACGCCGAACTCACCACAAACCCCACCACCTCACCGTCATGAATGTCCAACCCACCGTGTTCGATCAAGTAGGTATTCACCGCCGTGTCGAAGAAGCTGTAGTAGGTGACGTTATTCACATGGCCATACACGTCATTGTCGTGCCAACGCGTGATGATCGGTTGGAAGTGACGGTAATCGGCGCGCAAGGGCATTGAGTCAGGCATGTGCAGGTCTCACGAAAGTGGATTTACAGATCATTCAAATGACCCTCGGCCCACGCACGCACCTCGGCGTAGGGGTAGTCTTCCAGCGCAGCAAAACCGGGAATCCCTCGCGCCTTCAGCTTGGTAAACAACGGCACGCTGATACCCACCAGGAACCGCGTCAGCCGCTCCGCACCCGGCAGTTGCCCGGTGTGTTCATGATGCCTGTGGATAAAATCACCGCACAGCCCCATAAAGTTTTTATCCACAAGCGGCGGCAAACTCGGCGGTGCAGGCAAGTGGGCTACGTGGCCATGGCACACCGAACAATGCCCACACTGCAGAGGGGCATGTTCATCGCCAAAGTACTTGGCCAAACGCTGGCCGAGGCAATGCTCGGTCGCAAAAAGGTCGAGCATGGCATGAATCCGCGCCACCTCCGCGACCTCGTGCTGCTTGAAGCCTGTGTATAACGCTTCGCTC
Source organism: Pseudomonas fluorescens (assembly GCF_900215245.1). GTDB lineage: Bacteria > Pseudomonadota > Gammaproteobacteria > Pseudomonadales > Pseudomonadaceae > Aquipseudomonas > Aquipseudomonas fluorescens. Next base: position 2,507,170 of record NZ_LT907842.1, on the reverse strand, counting down.
AATGCCTGCGCATCAAAGTCGGTGTTCAGCAGGCTGTAGACCTCCGTCATCTGCTTGCTTTCCAGCTCGATCAAACCCTGCTCCTGGAAGTAATCCAGGGCTTTGACTACCCGGCTGCGCTCAGCGTTGTGCTGCTGGTAAAGCGCGTCGAAATCCACGGTGGCCCAGGTTCTGGCGCGGTTGCACACCTGGATGATTGCCGCGACAAACTGCTGCCGCTCACCGGAAAAACGCGCCAACAAGGCTTCGGGCTCGATCAGGTATTTGAAACGGTATTCGGCGTAAAACGCATAGCGCGGTGCGATCACACCCTTGAGCTCCAACTGCACCAGCAGCGTCTTGAGCGGCAGCTCGCGCAGGTTGCTGTGGTCCGACAGCGACCTCAGCAAGAACTCCCATTGCCCGTCACCCCGCGCCGCCTGCAACGCCTCCAGCACACGGCAAATGCCCGCCTGTTCAGGGGTGTCGCCGTACACAAAGTTTTCCAGCACATTCAGGCTGTCCCGGTTGGCCAACACCAGGCAGTCGGACGGCTGACCATCCCGCCCTGCACGGCCGATTTCCTGGCTGTAGTTCTCGATGGACTTGGGCAGGTCGAAATGCACCACGTTGCGGATGTCACTCTTGTCGATGCCCATGCCAAACGCGATGGTGGCAACGATGCAATTGGAGTGCCCGCCCATAAAGCGCTGCTGGATGCCCTCGCGCCTATCGTGGGCCAGGCCGGCGTGATAGGCCTCGGCCTGGATGCCATGGCGGTTCAGGTGCTCGGCAATCTGTTCAGCGGTTTTCTGCAACGTGACATAGACGATACTCGGCTGATCCGCCCTCTCGCTCATCCAGGCGACCAGGCGCCGACGTTTGTCCGCACCGGCAACCGGTTCCACCAGCAGGTTGAGGTTGGGCCGGTAGAAGCCTGTGGTGACGACATCCTGCGGTGCAATGGCGAACTTCGCCTGCATGTCGGCAATCACCTTGGGCGTGGCCGTGGCCGTCAGCAGCAAGGCTTGTGGGATATTGAACTGGCGCTGGTAGTCCGGCAGCTTCAAATAGTCCGGGCGAAAGTTATGGCCCCATTCGGAAATACAGTGCGCCTCGTCCACCACCAGCAGCGAAATCTGTACGCTTTGCAGGAAATGACGGAAGCGCTCGTTCTTCAAACGCTCCACGGAAATCATCAGGATTTTCAGCTCGCCCGAGCGTGCGCGGGCCATCACGTCATTGGCGTCATCGCGGCTCTGCGCCGAATCGATACTGCCGGCTGAAATGCCGTGGCGTTTCAAGAAGCCCAACTGGTCCTGCATCAACGCCAACAGCGGCGACACCACCAACGTCAGGTGCGGCAACAGTACCGCCGACAGCTGATAACACAGGGACTTGCCCGAGCCCGTGGGGAAGATCGCCGCGGCCGAACGACCGGCCAGCACCGCACTGACCGCTGCTTCCTGGCCCAAACGAAACTGTGGATAACCAAAGACCTGTTGGAGGGTGTCGTGCATAAGCTGTCACTCCATTGACCGCTGAACGAGTGCAAAACATAGACCAGCGTGTTCAGCGAATCGAGAAAGGTCGCAAGGAAAAAAGAGACAGGATGATACACAGGCTGAGGCATGGCCTAGGGCCGAAGTGGGAGTGTTAACTCGATTTTGTGAGCAGAATACAAACCAAATGTGGGAGCTGGCTTGCCTGCGATGACGATGGTTCAGTCAACATACGTATCAACTGAACCACCGTCATCGCGGGCAAGCCCGCTCCCACACGTTTAGACCTGCGCTACGGCCGAATCAGCGGTTCTGCACGCGCTCAATCGCCGTGTCATACACCGGATTGGCCTTTTGCTCTTTCGCCAACTGGTAGTGACGCAAGGCATCCGAGAATTGCCCCGCGGCTTCGTAGATCCGCGCAATGTTGTAGTAGGCGCCTGCCCGTACGGTCGCTGCATTCGCGCCGGTCGCCAGGGCAATCGCCTTACGGTTGGCCCAGATCGACTCGGCCGTGTTGCCGGCTTTCTGATACGCCAGGCCAAGGTTGCCGTAGGCTTTGCCGAAGCCGTTGTCGAGGTCGATGGCTTGGCGGAACAGGTCAATGGCCTGGTCAAGATTACCGGCCTGGTAGGCCGCTTCGCCTTGCACGTTCAGACGCTTCGCATCGGTCTGTGCGGAAGAGCTGACAGCTACCGCCGTGACCGCCACGCTGTCATCCAGCAAGCCCTTCACTTCGTTGAGCACGTTCGGGGCATCAACCGTTACCCCACTGAAATTGTTGATGTCCTGGAAGTCACCACTGCCGGTCATGCGGAACACGGTCCACAGGTTACCGCTGCGGTTCTTCGGCACGTAGTAAGTGCGCACCAGGGATTGCCCCATGTACACAAACACCTTGGCCTCACTGTTGGACAACTGGCGCGAGCCTGGATTGCCGCTGTTGGTGAAGTCATGCACGGCGTAGACGTAGCTTTCGCCGTAGTGCTTTTTCTGCAGGGTGATGGTTTCCGGGCCATAGCTGTCGGTGTCATCCACATCCAGCTCGGCGTCGGTGCCTTTCTGGTTGCCGAAGAAGATGTTGTTGCCCGGGAAAATCATGTGAGAGTCGAGGTCTTCCGGGGTTTTACCCCAGGTCAGCACGACGCGCAGGCCATCGAGGTTTTCCATCACCGGGCTGATCGCGTACGTCATGCCTTTGCACGGGCACTTCACCACCAGGTTGGAATAGCCGGGCTTCTTGATGATCAGCAGATTGCTGGCGTCATCGGCGGCTTCGCTGGTGAGGGTCACCTGGCCTTGCGCGTTGGTGCGGCCCACCACGTTTTGTGCGCCGTTACGTTGCAGCAGCACTTCGGCGTCGGCGATTTTCTGGTCCTTGACCACCGCACTCAGCACCTCGATCGGCAACTGCTCGGCCTGGATCGAAAAAGCCACCGCACACAATGACATCACCGAGGCGACACGAAGCAAACCCATGCTTAACTCCCTTTAAGTAGTGGGCGGAATCGCCCGACACGATTTTGCGGTGCAACATACGCTGAATTCGATGGGTTGGCGGTTTTTTTATGCGGAATGTGACGTGGTTTTTATCTCGCCTGCCCCCGCAAGCATTGCGCTACAATTGAACATTGCGACCCAGGAGTACGCTGCAATGAGCGAACCGACGTTTGAGCAAAAACAGGATCACTACCACAAGATCCGCCGTTCCAATTATCTGGCCAGCTTGCGCCTGGAGGGGTTCGACACCCAACCGGCCGATGTCGACAAGCCCTTGCCGACCCGCGAAGCCGTTCTTGCCAAGTACCGCAAAACGCCACACTGATGCTCGACAAATACGGGGTGGGCCAGGACCCATACTGCTATCCCGATAGCAGCATCCTGCGTAACCGCCTCGATTTGCGCGACGCATCACTCCTCCATCAAGCCGAGCGCGAACTATCTGAAATCGCTGTAGGCAGCCTCCCGCTCTACCCACCGCCCTACGATCTCAGCCGGCTACAACACATACACCGCACCCTGTTCGGCGATATCTACGATTGGGCTGGCGAGCTGCGCAGCGTCAACATCCAGAAAGGTGAAACGCTGTTCTGCACGCCGGAACGCATCCCGCCGGAAGCAGCGAAAATCATCCGGCATATGCAACAGGCTAATTGGTATGTCGGTGCTACCCAGGCTGAGCTCGTGCCCTTGATTGCCGAGGCGTATGGCGACCTCAACGTCATTCATCCCTTTCGCGAAGGCAACGGCCGGGCGCAGCGGATTTTGTTCGAACAGATCATCGTGAATGCGGGGTTCTCGGTGAACTGGTGGCTGGTGAAACACGCGGCGTGGGTACCGGCGAACATCGATGCGGTGGCGTGTGACTATCGGGGGCTGGAGGCGATTTTTGAGCGGTGTATCAGCAGGCCAGCCAGCGCTTAATCGAAACGCCAATAGTTAAACCATCTGTTTATTGCTACAAATAACGCTAGCTTCTAAGGTTCGCTTCGTCGCTATCAATTTAGCGACCGAGCTTGGTCACTCGAACAACAGCAGAGATAAACGTGCCAAATTTTTTGGCGTATTTCTTTGATTTTTCGGAGTGCCCTTTTATGACAACGCTCAATGTCCCTGCCAATCGCTATCGCCTTCTGCGCACCAATTTCACCGACACCCACCCTCTCGTCATCGACACAGAAGCCACCGCCGAGGACATCCAGAGCGCCGCACACCAGCGCATCCGCGCTGCCAGCGACTTACTCAAAACCTTCACCTGCCTGACCTACGATCACGCGGACCTCGACGATATTTCCCACATCATTAATGCCTTGTACCTGCTCGTGCAGGATGGCTGTGATCTGCTGGAAGCCGCGCAACACGTTCAACTGCAACCGGCAGCCGATAACCAACCATCACCAGGCCAGCCACTGAGCTAAACCTGCGGAAGCGGGCTTGCCTGCGATGGCGGTATATCAGGCTATATTTCTGCACCTGACACAGCGCCATCGCGGGCGAGCCCGACTCCCACATTGAATGGGTGTTGACCAAAAAATCACTGTCAAACCGAAAATGCCGGAAAGCCCTGTGGGAAGCCGCTAAATACAGCGTAGTCCTCTCCCTAAACTGCTCAAAACACCTGCGCCACCCTCTACGTAACTCGCCTGCGCATGACCGAAACTTGCGCCCTCTCCACTGTCCCGGCAAAAATCCGTGTACCTCGAAAGGACTCAATACATCGGCCACTACGGCGTCACCTTCACGGTGATTCGCCTTACGGTTTTACCCACCCACAAGCACGCGTTGGCAAACCTCTGTTGGTGAGACGCAGGTACTTCGACAAACGAAGTGCGCTATCGACGGGTGGACAGAGGCTGCAAAGGCAACATCCCGCTCACCCTTGGCATGCTCTACCACGCCGTCAAAGCCAAACGCTGGAACACACAGGCACTCGAAGCAAGGAGATTTCAAGCGTCATGAATACTGTCCTGCAAATCGCCTGTTTCTTGGGTTTTTACCTGGTACTGCATTACCCAATCACTGACGCTATTCTGAGAAAACGCCTTGCAGTCACATGCCTCGTAGCCGGCCTGGCATTGGCGTTCTGATTACCCTACGTGGCAGTAACCCTCAGCATGCCCTTCCTCCCTATCTTCGTATTCTTGATAGGCTTGGCACTCTTCATCACCCGCAACAAATACCGACTAAAACGTAACCCTCCCCCTCACCCACTCCTGCGTGCCCCCACCATGAACCTGGCCCCCAACTTCCCCGAAGACCCCGCCATGCAGCAGCTGCTGCAATTGCTGCACGAAGAAATCGGCCTGCCGAAACACAAGACCCTTCGCCTCGACACCTCAATCAACTTCGACCTTGGCTGCGACCGCGCCGAGGCTACGCAATTCATGGAGGCGTTGGAGCAGGATTTTGCGGTCGACCTGGGCGACTACGACGCTTATCGTTACTTCCAACCGCCAGTGTTCGATGTGTTCCTGAAACACCGCGCCAAAGGGCGTGGCGCTAAGGTGCCACTGACGATTGGCATGCTCTACCTGGCCATCAACACTCACCGCTGGGACACGCAAACCCTGGAAAACCTCAGCTGAAGCCAAGCCCGCTGAGCGTCAAATGTGGGAGCGGGCTTGCTCGCGAAAGCGGTGTGTCAGGCAGAGTATTTCTCACTGATCCACCGCTTTCGCGAGCAAGCCCGCTCCCACATGGGTTATGCGCTAACCTGGCGAATCGTTTACATAACAAGGACCTTACATGGACGTAATAATGGGCCTGCTGGCCGCCCTGCTCTGGGGCGGCACGGATTTTCTCGTGGGTCTCAACGCGCGCGCCGTCGGCGTCAAACGCGCGGTGTACTTCGGCCAGGCCCTCGGTTTCCTGATCATGACCCTGTTGCTGGTCATCTTCCCGGCCTTCCTGTTCAAGTCCCTGAATGCCCCGTTGAGTGTCTGGCTGCTGGGCATTGCCGCCGCCCTGCTCACCGTCTCCGGGGCGCTTGCGCTGTCCAAGGCCTTCGCCCTGGGCAAAGCCGCCATCGTCGCGCCACTGGTGACCTCCTACGGCGTGGTCACCACGTTGCTGTCCTGGGCCAGCGGCGAACACATCAGCCTGATCCAGCTCGGTTGCATCGGCTTATGCGTCATCGGCGTGATCCTCTCCAGCCTTCACAAGGACAACGGCGTGCCCCATAACAACCCACGCCAGTCCATCGCCTACGCCATGCTCGCAGCAACGCTGTACGGCACCAGTTTCTGGTTGCAAGGCCGCTACACATTGCCCGCGCTGGGGCCGATTACCATGTTGTGGCTGGGTTATTTGGTGGGGTTGTGCGTGCTGGTGGTGATGGTGCTGAAGATCCAGAACGGCCTGAAGATTCCGCCACTGAAAAACTGCGCCACGTTGACCGGCGCGAGTTTGATGAACCTGGGCGGGTTCTCGGCATTTTCGTGGGGGGCGATGGCGGGGTCGGTGTCGGTAGTGACGGTGATCAGCACGTTGTCGGGCGGGATCGCGGCGATCCTGGGGTTTGTGTTTTTCAAGGAACGGTTGTCAGCGGTGCAGGTCGTGGGCGTAGCGTTGGTGCTGGTCGGGGCGGTGGTTTTGCACCTCGCCGACTAACGCTTGCGCATAAAAAAACCGCCCACGAGGGGCGGTTTTTTTACAACAAGCGAACCTTACAACTGAGGCCCAGCCGCCTTGATCGCGTCGCTCACGTCAAACTTCTTGAAGTTCTCGGTGAACAGACCCGCCAGCGCTTTCGCTGCTGCGTCGTAGGCCGCTTTGTCGGCCCAGGTGTTACGTGGGTTCAACAGGCCAGTCTCAACGCCCGGCACAGCCAATGGCACGTCGAGGTTGATGGTGTCGAGGTGTTCGGTTTCAGCACCGATCAACGCGCCGCTCTGGATCGCTGCGATAACGCCGCGAGTGGTCGGGATGTTGAAGCGCTTGCCGACGCCATAGCCACCGCCGGTCCAGCCGGTGTTGACCAGGTAAACCTTGGAGCCGAAGCCACGGATACGCTTGATCAGCAGCTCAGCGTATTCGCCAGCCGGGCGTGGGAAGAACGGCGCGCCGAAGCAGGTGGAGAACGTCGACTTGATGCCGCTGCCGGAACCCATTTCAGTCGAGCCCACCAGTGCGGTGTAGCCGGACAGGAAGTGATAAGCCGCTTGTTCTTCGCTGAGGATCGACACGGGCGGCAGTACGCCGGTCAGGTCGCAGGTCAGGAAGATGACCGCGTTTGGCTCGCCGCCCAGGTTCTTCTCGGAACGCTTGGCAACGTGTTCCAGCGGGTAGGCGGCGCGGCTGTTCTGGGTCAGGCTGACATCGGTGTAGTCGGCGTGCTTGGCCTCGTCGATCACAACGTTTTCCAGCACGGCGCCGTGCTTGATGGCTTTCCAGATGACCGGCTCGTTCTTCTCGGAGAGGTCGATGCACTTGGCATAGCAACCGCCTTCGATGTTGAACACTACGCCTTCGCCCCAGCCGTGTTCGTCGTCACCGATCAAGTAACGGCTTTCGTCGGCCGACAGGGTGGTTTTACCGGTGCCCGACAGACCGAAGAACAGGGTCACGTCGCCTGCTTCGCCGATGTTGGCGGCGCAGTGCATTGGCAGCACGTCGGCGGCCGGCAGCAGGAAGTTCTGCACCGAGAACATGGCTTTTTTCATTTCACCGGCGTAACGCATGCCGGCGATCAGCACTTTCTTCTGGGCGAAGTTGAGGATGACGCAACCGTCGGAGTTGGTGCCATCACGCTCTGGCACGCACTCGAAGTTGGCCACGTTAAGCACTTGCCACTCATCACGACCGGCCGGGTTGTACTGGGCTGGGTTGATGAACAGGCAACGACCGAACAGGTTCTGCCAGGCAGTCTGGGTGGTCATTTTCACGGCCAGGTAGTGGTCTTCTGCAGCCCCTACGTGAACGTGGGAAACAAAATGCTCTTGCGCGTTGTTGAAGGCCTCGACGCGAGCCCACAGGGCATCGAACTTGTCGGCCGGGAACTTGCGGTTGATCGGGCCCCAGGCGATTGCGTCCTGGGTAGAAGGCTCTTCAACGATGAAACGGTCGACCGGAGAACGGCCGGTACGATGACCGGTTTCTACGACCAGTGCGCCAGTATCGGCAAGCACGCCTTCACCGCGCTGCAGGGCTTCTTTAACCAGATCGTCAACACTCAGATCGGTGTATACGGCGTTATTGGCTTGCGTCATGAGGTTCCCCGTCGGCCTATGGCCGAGTGCTCCAAACGTTTTGTAGTAGAAAGTTGCGCACTACTACCGCGAAAAAAGTGGGCCGGATTATGCCAGAAAAGCCCAAAAAAAGTAGGGCCCTCCCGTCAGAACTGCGCTATTCCGGCGTTTGTCAGGTGATTTACCTGTGCTTAAACGTTTTAGTGGCGGGTGTCAGAAGGGGTCTCGATGCCTGCGCCAGCGAATAATTGGGCGACATCGGCGGCATCGAACAGGTAGCGCTGGTTGCAGAACTGGCAGTCGATCTCAATATTGCCGCCGTGCTCCACCACCAGATTCTGCGCATCTTCAAGGCCGAGACTGACCAAGGCATTGGCCGAGCGCTCACGGGAACAGCTGCAACGGAAGCGCAGGCCCTGTGCGTCGAACAGGCGCACGGCCTCTTCGTGATAGAGGCGGTGCAGGATGGTTTCGTTGTCCAGGCCCAGCAGCTCTTCAGCGGTCAGGGTACCGGCCAGGGCCGTGAGCTTGCGCCAGCTGTCGGTGCGTTCATCGTCGTCCTTGATGCGGTCGGCCGGCAGTTGCTGCAGCAACAGGCCACGGGCGCGCTTGCCGTCGGCATTGAGCCAGAACTTGGTGCCGACTTGCTGGGACATCACAAAATAGTTGGTGAAGCAGTCCGAGAGGGTCTCGCCGTCGAGATCGACAATGCCCTGGTAACGCTGGCCTTCCGTCGGGTCAACAGTGATCGCCAGCACGCCGTTGGCCATCAGGTCGGACAGGGTCGCGTCCGGCGCGATCAAGTCGGCGTCGTAACGGGCCAGGCCACGGATCTCACGCTCGCTGGAACATTCGATCATCAGCATCGGCACCGGGCCTTCGGAGCGCGCCTGCAGAATCAGCAAACCGTCGAACTTCATGGTGCCCACCAGCAGCGACGCCGCCGCCATCAACTCCCCGAGCAGTTGCGCGACCGGCTCCGGATAGGGGTGCTTGGCGAGGACTTCGGCGTAGCTGCGCTCCAGCGAGACCAGTTCGCCGCGGGCGTCGTTCTCGTCGAAGATGAAGCGTTGGGTGAAGTCGGTATCCGGTAGATCAGTCATAGGTCTGGTATCTGAATTGATGACAAATTAATTACAAGGTTTATAGAATTAGACGCTTTAGCACCATTTTGGTGCGGTTTTCTAGAGCAGTGGGGGACAGTTTATGAACAATCCGGGTTTGTTCCAAGCCAAGTGGAACCTCGGGGGGTGGGCCTTTTGCAATCTACTCGCTATCGGGCTGCTGGTTTTTTGGCTGTGGCCCACGGGCCAGATGCTGTGTGTGCTATTCGACGAATGGCTGTTTCATCTGTTCAACGACCCGCTGGCCAGCAACCCAGTGTGGTTGCATGTGTGGGCTGTGGCCAGTTTGCGGCCATTTGACGCGGTCGTCGGGGTGATTTTGCTGATGCTACTGATACGTGGCGACTGGGTGTTCAAGGCCGTTCAAGTCCGCCAGGCGTTTTTTGGCTTTTTCGGCATTTTGCTGCTGTTGCTGTTTATCCGCATGCTCTTTTCCAAACTGGTGGCGCAGATGGGCTGGCAGCACAGCAGCCCGTCGATGGTGATCGCTGGCGCGATTCATATGAGTGATTATTTCCCCGGGCTGGAGAAAACCTGGGAGCTGAAGGACCGTTCCAGCCAGAGCTTCCCGGGTGATCATGCTTCAGTGCTGTTGATCTGGGGGCTGTTCATGACGGTGTTTGCCAAGCGCATCAGCCAGGTGCTGGTGATCTGGGGCCTGGCGCTGTTGTTCATGATGCCGCGATTGGTGGCGGGCGCGCATTGGGGACAGGACGATTACATCGGCGGCATGCTGCTGGCGTTGTTGGCGCTGGGCTGGGGGTATTACACGCCGTTTGCTGCGAAGGTGTCGGGGGCTTTGTTGCGGCTGACGGCGCCGGTCTTCGGCTTACTGGGCAAGCTGCCAGTGGTCGGGCGATTGAGCGTCATACGCACAGCCGCTTGAAGCAGTCGATTCAGGTGGGCGCTGGCTTGTCCGCGATAGCGGAGAGTCAGCGCGCGCAGTTGATCGCCATGTTGCTGGAGATTCGCAATCAATCATCATTGCCGCTGCCGCGAAACTTGAACAAATCGCGACGTTGCTTCTTGCTCGGTTTGCCATCGGTGGTCATGCCGGTCGCTCCGGCCTTGCGCATGGCCGCGGCGTTTTCGCGCTTGGCAATGCTGGCTTCGGTCTCCGTGTAAAGCGCCTGCGCTTCGGGTGCCCCACGGCGCACCACGGACAGGGCCTGCACGACGACGGTCTTTTCATCAAACCCCGCACGAATCTGCAGTTCATCACCGACGCGCGGTTCCTTGCCCGGCTTGCAGCGCTCACCGCGATGGTGCACCTTGCCACTCTCAATGGCGGCCTTGGCCAAGGCACGGGTTTTAAAGAAACGCGCTGCCCACAGCCACTTGTCCAAACGGACCTTTTCTTCCTCTTCCTGCTTTTGAGCCACTTGAATTCCTCGCTTTGAAAAATGTCGCAACTTTACCGTTGAAGTGCTTCGACGCATAAACCCCAACGCTCACCTAAGATACGCCAGGCACCCACCCTGTTTTCGCGAGGATACGCCGTGACCGATTTTCCTGCTTCACTCACCTCGCCCAACCAGACTTGCGTGGGCTGCCAGCAAAGCGAACCCCTGGGTTTTGATTTTTCGTTCGCCTATCAGCCTATCGTAGACCTTCGGGACCATTCGATCTTCGCCCATGAAGCCTTAGTGCGAGGCCCCAACGGGGAAGGGGCGTTGTCAGTGCTGAGTCAGGTCAACAAAAACAACCGTTATCGCTTCGACCAACGCTGCCGCACCCAGGCGATTGCCGGCGCCTCCGCCCTGGGCATGCAAACCCATCTTTCGATCAATTTCATGCCCAATGCCGTTTACCGACCGGAGCTGTGTATTCGCAGCACCCTTGAGGCGGCCCGCGCGCATAACTTTCCGCTGAATCAGCTGATTTTCGAAACACTCGAAAGCGAGCACGTAGATAACTATCGCCATTTGACCAATATTCTGCGTGAATACCGCGAATTCGGCTTCAAGACCGCCATCGACGATTTCGGTGCGGGCTATTCGGGGCTGAACCTGCTGGCTGATTTCCAACCTGACTTGATCAAACTCGACATGGCGCTGATTCGCGATGTCGACCAGGATCGTGTCCGCCAGGTAATCGTCCAGGGGATTGTCACAATCTGTGAGCAGTTGGGCGTTACTGTCATTGCCGAAGGCATCGAAAGTGCCGGCGAGCGTGACTTTCTGTCCGACTGCGGAATATTTCTGATGCAGGGTTATTGGTTCGCCAAGCCTGCATTCAAAGCCCTGGCCGAGGTTTCACCCAAGGCCTGGGCGAACTGACCGGTTACCCATATTGAAGACATTTGACCATTTGACCGTTGTTGGTCTGCGTGAGTGGGTGGCGCTTCCCGACTTGGGAGTGGCTGGCCTGCGCGCGAAGATCGATACCGGTGCCAGCACCTCGAGCCTGCACGCTACCGATATCGAGCCGTTTGAGCGCGACGGAGAGAAGTGGGTGCGCTTTACCGCGCACTTGGGCAGCGTGGTGCAATTGCGTCACCGTCGTTGCGAGGCGCCGCTGGTGACGATGAAAACCATCAAGAGCTCCAACGGCCACGCACAGGTGCGCTATGTGATCAGCACCACCCTGGCGATGGGTGACCGGGTGTGGCGGGTGGAGTTTACCCTCGCCTGCCGCAAGGCCATGCGTTACCGCCTGCTGCTGGGCTCCAAGGCGCTGATTGACGGCCAGTTGGTGGTCAACCCCGGCGTCAAGTACGTTCAAGACAAGCCGGTGTTCCCGGTCTCTACTATTTCTGCCCCAGGTGCTGCATGAAGATTGCTGTGCTGTCGCGAAACCCGCGTCTGTATTCCACCCGCCGCCTGGTCGAGGCCGGCACCGAACGTGGCCATGAAATGGTGGTGATCGACACGTTGCGCGCCTATATGAACATTGCCAGCCACAAGCCGCAGATCCACTACCGGGGCAAGCCACTGGAAGGTTTCGATGCGGTGATCCCACGGATCGGCGCGTCGGTGACGTTCTATGGCTGCGCGGTGTTGCGCCAGTTCGAAATGATGGGGGTGTCTCCCCTCAATGAATCGGTGGCCATCGCCCGCTCGCGGGACAAGCTGCGCTCGCTGCAGTTGCTGTCGCGTCGCGGCATCGGCCTGCCGGTGACCGGCTTTGCCCACTCTCCCGATGACATCCCCGACCTGATCGAGATGGTCAACGGTGCGCCGCTGGTGATCAAGGTGCTCGAAGGCACCCAGGGCATCGGCGTGGTGCTGTGCGAAACCGCCACTGCTGCCGAGTCGGTGATCGAGGCGTTCATGGGCCTCAAACAGAACATCATGGTCCAGGAATACATCAAGGAAGCCGGCGGTGCGGATATCCGTTGCTTCGTGGTGGGCGACAAGGTGATTGCAGCGATGAAGCGCCAGGCCAAGCCAGGCGAATTCCGTTCCAACCTGCACCGTGGCGGCAGTGCCAGCCTGATCAAGATCACCCCGGAAGAACGCATGACTGCGCTGCGGGCAGCCAAGGTGATGGGGTTGAGCGTAGCGGGCGTGGATATCTTGCGCTCCAACCACGGGCCATTGGTGATGGAAGTGAATTCATCGCCGGGCCTGGAGGGGATCGAGACCACCACCGGAAAGGATGTGGCGGGGATCATCATTCAGCATCTGGAGAAGAGTGGTGGCCCGAATATGACGCGGACCAAGGGTAAGGGCTGATACGCAGCAAACTTTGGCAGGCGTTAAAAACAAGGTGGGAGCTGGCGTGCCTGCTCCCACATTTGATTCGAGTTGTTTGTCAGACCGCGTCTCTTGGCAGCATCAGGCCAAGCGGCAACCGCACCCGCGCCTCCAGGCCACCCTCTTCCCGGTTGCGCAGTTCAACATTGCCGCCGTGCATCGAAGCAATTCGACGCACAATCGCCAACCCCAACCCCGTACCTTTACCACCCCGGGCACGGTCGCCACGGGTGAACGGGTTGAAAATACCTTCCAGTTCCGCTGGGTCGATCCCCGTACCTCGGTCCATCACACTCAACACCACATAAGGCGCGGTGCTGTCGCCGGACACATACGCGGCCACTTCGACACCCGAACCGGCGTGATGCAAAGCGTTGCCGATCAAGTTGTTCAGCAGACGCTTCATTGAAATGCGACGCAGCGCAAACGGCTGGATCGGCTCCAGGCGCATGCGCACCTGCTCACCGTTCTGGTTGTAGGGCGCCACCACTTCACGCACCAGTTCCGTCAGGTCGACTTCTTCCACCACTTCATCACGGCCATCGCGGATAAACGCGAGGAACTGGTCAAGAATCGCGTCCATGTCCTCGATATCGCGCACCATGTCATCGGTCAGGTCGGAATGATTGCCCATCAATTCCAGGGACAGGCGCAAGCGCGTCAGCGGTGTGCGCAGGTCATGTGACACGCCCGCCAGCATCAGCTCGCGTTCGCGCCCGGCCTGTTCGACATCTTCGGCCATCTGATTGAACGCGCCGTACACCTCGGTCATCTCACTGGGCGTGTCGCTGATCGGCAGGCGCACGCTGCGCCCTTGTCCCAGTTGGCGAGCGGCAAATACCAGGCGTTTGAGGGGTTGGTTAAGCTGGCGCACGAAAATCCACGCGGACGCCGTTGAAAGCAAGCCGATCGCCAGGAACCAACCCAGCACGTTCCAGATCTTCTGCCCTCGCAATGGATGCGGGTACAGCGGCACTTTCAGCCAATCCTGCCCCAGGCTTGGCGCGCGCACCCATAACGCCGGTGACACATGCATACGCAACCGCACTTCGGTGTCTTCACCCAGTTCGGCCTGCATCTGGCGTTGGTAAATCTCACTGTAGGGCCAATGCTGCTCGCCTTCCGGCACACCGGCTCCGGCGACGCGAACCAGGGTGGCGGCCTTGGCGATCTTCTCGCGGTTTTCGGGGTCGGCAGCCCAATAGGCACGCAGTGTCAGGGCAACACCGTGGCTGTATTGTCGATCGACCAGCACGTCTTCGTTCATCAACAGATAAACCAGCGTCAGTGCCTTGGAAAACAGAACGACGATCAGCACCAGCCAAAGGGTGCGGGAGAAGAAACTTTGTGGGAACCACAGCGGGGTTTTCATAGGAGACAGCTAGACACCTTGCAAGAACGAGCGGCGCTCGCAGAATTGCAGACGCCGGGCATCCCGTCGACCCTCATGGAGTCAAACGCCAGGATGCCCGCCCCTGCAAATCATCGGTCACTTGGTTGCAGTGCCATCCGGCACAAACACATAACCCACGCCCCACACCGTCTGGATATACCGTGGCTTGGACGGGTCCGGCTCGATCATCCGGCGCAGACGGGAGATCTGCACGTCGATGGAGCGCTCCAGGGCGTCCCACTCACGGCCACGGGCCAGGTTCATCAGCTTGTCGCGGGTCAGCGGCTGGCGAGCATTCATCACCAGGGCCTTGAGCACAGCGAATTCACCGGTGGTGAGCATGTGCACTTCTTCGCCACGCTTGAGCTCACGCGTCGCCAGCGACAGTTCGTAGTCGCCAAAGGTGACGCTTTCGTCTTCGCTGCCCGGCGCACCAGGAACCGGAGCTGCCTGGCGACGGAGTACGGCTTTGACCCGGGCCATCAACTCATCAGGGTTGAACGGCTTGGCCAGGTAGTCATCAGCGCCCAGTTCGAGGCCCTTGATGCGGCTCAGCTCATCGCCCTTGGCGGTGAGCATGATGATTGGAATCTGGTTGTTCGCACCGCGCAGGCGCTTGCAGGCGGTGAGGCCGTCTTCGCCGGGCAACATCAGGTCGAGCACGACCAGATTGAAGACTTCGCGCCCCAACAGGCGGTCCATCTGCTCGGTGTTCGGCACCGCGCGTGCACGGTAGCCCTTGGAGTTGAAAAAACGCTCCAGCAGGCTGCTCAGCCCCGGATCGTCATCAACGATGAGAATTTTTTCGCCTTCAGCAGTTTGTGCAGTGCTGCTCATTAGATGCTCCTCTTATCTCGGCGCGCATTATGGCGTAGCTGCCGTTATACGCACCGTGTGCATTGTTAGCAGATTTTTCCTCCACCGCCAGCGAACCCGCGTCCTACAACCACCGGTGCAGTACCCCCCAAGGGCAGAACGCTGGTTATAATGCGGCGCCTTCGTGCAGGGCACTGTCAGACTTTACTGTTTACTGCCTCAGCAGTTTTTTCAGCGGCGGGCAGCAATTTCCCGATTTCGCGGGTCAATAGGCAGCCTATCGACCCAGGCAGCGGCGCCGATAGCGCCGCTCAACCAGCCTCGCAACGCCTTGTTTTCCGGGCCTGCGAGCTGCTTTCAGAATTTCAGGTGGTTTTATGGACAGCATCAACAGCCGCATTGCCGAGGAACTCGGTGTACGCCCACAACAGGTCGAAGCGGCCGTCGCTCTACTGGATGAAGGCTCCACGGTGCCTTTCATCGCCCGTTACCGTAAAGAAGTGACCGGCAGCCTCGACGACACCCAGTTGCGTCACCTGGAAGAGCGCCTGCGCTACCTGCGAGAACTCGACGAACGGCGCATCAGCATCCTCGCCAGCATCGAGGAGCAGGGCAAGTTGACGCCGCAATTGGAGCGCGACATCAAGCTCGCCGACACCAAGACCCGCCTCGAAGACCTTTACCTGCCGTACAAACAGAAACGCCGCACCAAGGGCCAGATCGCCCTGGAAGCCGGCCTGGGCGACCTGGCTGACGGCCTGTTCAATGACCCGTCGCTGACCCCGGAAACTGAAGCCGCGCGCTTTATCGACGCCGAAAAAGGCGTCGCCGACGTCAAGGCCGCCCTCGAAGGCGCCAAGTATATTTTGATGGAGCGTTTCGCCGAAAACGCCAGCCTGTTGGAAAAACTGCGCGCCTACCTCAAGCAGGAAGCCATCCTCAGCGCCCGCGTCATCGCCGGCAAAGAGGAAGAAGGCGCCAAGTTCCGCGATTACTTCGAACACGATGAACCGCTGAAAAGTATGCCATCCCACCGCGCACTCGCGATTTTCCGAGGTCGCAACGAAGGCATTCTCAGCTCCGCGCTGAAAGTCGGCGACGAGCTGCCGGGCACCATGCACCCGTGCGAAGGCATGATCGGTCAACAATTCGGCATCCAGAATCAAAACCGTCCTGCGGACAAGTGGCTCAGTGAAGTCGTGCGCTGGACCTGGAAGGTCAAGCTCTACACTCACCTGGAAACCGACCTGCTCGGCGAACTGCGCGACGGCGCCGAAACCGAAGCGATCAACGTGTTCGCCCACAACCTGCACGACCTGCTGCTGGCCGCGCCGGCCGGCCCGCGCGCCACACTGGGCCTCGACCCAGGCCTGCGTACCGGTTGCAAGGTTGCCGTGGTCGACTCCACAGGCAAGCTGCTGGACCACGCCACCGTGTACCCGCATGTGCCGCACAACAAGTGGGACCAGACCCTGGCGATCCTCGCCGCGCTGTGCGCCAAGCACGCCGTGGACCTGATCGCCATCGGCAACGGCACCGCCAGCCGTGAAACCGACAAGTTGGCCGCCGAGCTGATCAAAAAATACCCAGCCATGAAGATGACCAAAGTCATGGTCTCCGAGGCCGGTGCTTCGGTGTACTCGGCCTCGGAACTGGCCTCCAAGGAATTCCCGGACCTCGACGTGTCGATCCGTGGCGCGGTCTCCATTGCTCGCCGCCTGCAAGACCCGTTGGCCGAATTGGTGAAAATCGACCCTAAATCCATCGGTGTCGGCCAGTACCAGCACGACGTGTCGCAGTTGAAACTGGCACGCGGCCTGGATGCGGTGGTGGAAGACTGCGTAAACGCCGTGGGCGTGGACGTGAACACTGCCTCCGTGGCGCTGCTGGCGCGCATCTCCGGCCTTAACGCCACCCTGGCGCAGAACATCGTCACCCACCGCGACGAGAATGGCGCGTTCAAAACCCGTGCGGCACTGAAAAAAGTCGCACGCCTGGGCGAAAAAACCTTCGAGCAGGCCGCAGGCTTCCTGCGTGTAATGAACGGTGATAACCCGCTGGATGCCTCCGCGGTTCACCCGGAAGCCTACCCGCTGGTGCAACGTATTGCCGCCGAGACCGACCGCGACATCCGCTCGCTGATCGGCGACGCTGCGTTCCTCAAGCGCCTGGACCCGAAGAAGTACACCGACGAAACCTTCGGTGTGCCGACCATCACCGACATCCTGCAAGAGCTGGAAAAACCGGGCCGTGACCCGCGTCCCGAGTTCAAGACGGCCGAGTTCCAGGACGGTGTCGAAGACCTCAAGGACTTGCAACTGGGCATGATCCTCGAAGGTGTGGTGACCAACGTGACCAACTTCGGTGCCTTTGTGGACATCGGCGTGCATCAGGACGGTTTGGTGCATATCTCCGCGCTTTCGGAGAAGTTCATCAAGGACCCTCGTGAAGCGGTGAAAGCCGGTGACGTGGTGAAGGTCAAGGTCATGGAAGTCGATATCCCACGCAAACGCGTCGGCCTGTCGATGCGCATGAGCGACACCCCCGGCGAGAAAATCGACGGAGCCCGTGGTGCACGCCCTGGCTCGGCGCCGCGCCAGTCGCAGCACAACGCACCGCGCAAGGAAACCGCCACGGCCGCGCCGAGCAACAACGCCATGGCGTCGCTGTTCGCCAATGCCAAGCAGTTGAAGAAACGTTGATGGAAATTCCAGCCGGTTTGACCCAGAGCGCCTTCAGTGAGCTGATCGGCTGCCACCTGCAACGCCTTGAAGAAGGCGTTGCCGAGGTGGCCCTGACCCTGGAGCCGCACCTGCGCAACCGCGCGGGCAAGCTCCATGGCGGGGCGATTTTCAGTTTGGTCGATATCACCATGGGGCTGGCCTGCTCCAGTTCCCATGGTTTCGATCAGCAGAGTGCAACCATCGAATGCAAAATCAACTACATCCGCGCCGTGTCTGACGGCGACGTGGTGTGCACCAGCCGGGTGATTCACGCCGGTCGACGCACGTTGGTGGTCGAGGCGGATGTGTACCAGGACGACAAACTGGTCGCAAAAGCACAAGGCACCTTCGCTGTCCTATAGCTCCCCGCCCTCGATTTGAGTTAATTTCGGCGCTGCGACAACATCGTCGGAATTTTCTTGCTGCGCTATAGCCCAATTCATGGAGTGAAGTAGGCTTTTTCAAAGCGGGTCAAATCGACTCAAAACCAGGCGATAACGCCAGTTTTAACTTCACCCTTGTAGACCGTCCTGCCCACCCCCATATTGGGGCGACTGACGCGTGAAGGAATCCAACTTGAGCGAACTTCTCAACCGCCGCCTGGCCTTGCTCGGCAAGCGCGAACACCTCTCCCTGCTAGAGCAGTGCTTGCACGGCATCGAGCGCGAATGCCTGCGCGTCACAGATGAGGGTCGCCTGGCACAAACGCCGCACCCTGAAGCCCTGGGCGCTGCGTTGACCAACGAATTGATCACCACCGACTACTCGGAGTCGCTGCTGGAGTTCATCACTCCCGCCCTGCCCAACCCGGCCGATACCCTGAGCAGCCTGGACAAGATCCATCGTTTTGCCTACAGCAAACTCGGCAACGAGTACCTGTGGAGCCCTTCGATGCCGTGCCCGTTGCCGGCCGAGGAAGATATTCCGATTGCCTACTACGGCACCTCGAATATCGGCCAGCTCAAGTACGTGTACCGCAAGGGCCTGGCCCTGCGCTACGGCAAGACCATGCAGTGCATCGCCGGCATCCACTACAACTTCTCGCTGCCGGAACAGTTGTGGCCGTTGCTCAAGGAAACCGAAGGTTTCGTCGGCACCGACCGCGACTACCAGTCCACCGCCTATATCGCGCTGATCCGTAACTTCCGTCGCTACAGCTGGCTGTTGATGTACCTGTTTGGTGCCTCACCGGCGCTGGACGCCGGCTTCCTGCGCGGTCGCTCGCACCAGTTGGAAGTGTTGGACGCCGACACGCTGTACCTGCCCTACGCCACCAGCCTGCGCATGAGCGACCTGGGTTACCAGAGCAACGCTCAGGCGGGCCTGACGCCGTGCTACAACGATCTGAGCAGCTACACCGACAGCCTGCGTGAAGCAGTGGCAACGCCCTACGCACCTTACGTCGAAGTCGGCACCCATAAGGATGGTGAGTGGGTTCAGCTCAACACCAACATCCTGCAGATCGAAAACGAGTACTACTCCAACATTCGCCCCAAGCGCGTCACCTACACCGGCGAACGGCCGATCCAGGCACTGATGGCCCGTGGCATTCAGTACATCGAAGTGCGTTGCCTGGACATCAACCCGTTCCTGCCGATGGGTATCGACCTGCCGGAGTCGCGTTTCCTCGACGCGTTCCTGCTGTACTGCGCGTTGAACGACAGCCCGCTGTTCGCCAACAACGAGTGCGGTAATGCCACCTCCAACTTCCTCAGTGTGGTCAAGGAAGGTCGCCGCCCAGGCCTGCAGTTGCAGCGTGACGGCCAGCCCGTGGACATGAAGGAATGGGCCACGGAGCTGCTGGAGCAGATTGCGCCGTTGGCCGCGTTGCTTGACGAGAGCCACGGTATCCAGGAACACAGCCAGGCACTGGACGCTCAATTGGCGAAGGTCAAAGACCCTTCTCTGACGCCCTCGGCCCAAGTGCTGGCGGCGATGGCCGAGCGCAAAGAGAGCTTTGCGCAGTTCTCCCTGCACCAAAGCGAGGTGCATGCCGAGCATTTCCGTAAAGAGCCGCTGCCGGCAGCCGAGCAGGCGCGCTTTGAAGAACTGGCGCGCACGTCGCTGGCGCAACAGGCGGAGCTGGAGCAGAACGAAGTGGGCGATTTTGATGTGTTTGTCGGCTCGTACCAGGCGAGCATTCTGGCGATCAGCAACTAAAAAGCCGCGCTCAATCCCTAATGGGAATGGGCTTTATAGGGGAGGGGGCTTGCTCCCGATAGCGAATTCGTCAGTCACCTCTCATTGACTGGCCCACCGCCATCGGGCGCAAGCCCCCTCGCACATTTGCCCTCCTTTGACTGAAGACCGGCTTTCACCTTTCTCCTCATAAGCTAATTCGAAAATGTTATTTATTTTCGGATTCTTAGATCATTTAGTCTCCTCACACGCCGACCCTCGGCCGCCTGATTGAGGAGCTTCCCCTTGAAACTGCATGTCCCTCTCCGCCTCCTGGCGGCGTTGTCCCTGGCCGGTGCCAGCCTGTTCGCCCAGGCGGCGGATGTGACCATCGCTTACCAGACCACCGTGGACCCGGCCAAAGTCGCCCAGGCCGATGGCGCGTATGAAAAAGCCACCCACGCCAAGATCGACTGGCGCAAATTCGACAATGGCGCCGACATCATCGCCGCCATCGCCTCCGGCGACGTGCAGATCGGCTACCTCGGTTCCAGCCCGCTGACCGCTGCCGTCACCCGCAAAGTACCGGTGGAAACCTTCCTCATCGCCACCCAGATCGGTGGCGCCGAAGCCCTGGTGGCGCGCAATGGTTCGGGGATCAATAGCCCGCAGGACCTGGTCGGCAAAAAAATCGCCGTGCCGTTCGTATCCACCGGCCACTACAGCCTGTTGGCCGCGCTCAAGCACTGGAACATCGACCCGTCGAAAGTCACCATCCTCAACCTCGCGCCACCGGCGATCATCGCCGCCTGGAAGCGCGGTGATATCGATGCGACCTACGTTTGGGACCCCGCCCTGGGTGTGGCCAAGGAAAACGGCAAGGTACTGATCACTTCCGGCGAACTGGCCAAGTTCGGCGCGCCGACTTTCGATGCGTGGATCGTGCGTAAAGACTTCGCCGAAAAACACCCGGAAATCGTCAGCGCCTTCGCCAACGTCACGCTGGATGCCTACGCCGCGTACCGCAAAGACCCACAAGCCTGGCTCGCCGACCAAAGCAACGTCGACAAACTGGTGAAGCTCTCCGGCGCCAAGGCCAGCGATATCCCACTGCTGCTGCAAGGCAATGTTTACCCACTGGCCGCTGACCAAGTGACGCTGCTGGGCGCACCGACCACCAAAGCCGTGACGGATACCGCCGCGTTCCTCAAGGAACAAGGCAAGGTCGACGCCGTGCTGCCGGACTACGCGCCTTACATCAGCGCCCAGTTCATCACCCACTGATTCGGGAGTTCATTGCGATGGCCTTGCTACAACTGGAGCGCATCAGCGCACAGTACCCAGGCGCCACAGAACCGGTACTGTCTGACATTTCACTCGACCTGGGGCCCCAGCAATTGCTGGTGGCTCTCGGGCCGTCCGGCAGTGGCAAGACCTCGCTGTTGAACCTGATTGCCGGTTTCGTCGAGCCCTCTGCCGGGCGCATCACCCTCGATGGCGTGCCCGTCAAAGGCCCCAGTGCCGAACGTGGCGTGGTGTTCCAGGACGACGCCCTGCTGCCCTGGCAAGACGTGCTGGCCAACGTCGGCTTCGGCCTCGAACTGGCCGGCGTACCCAAGGCGCAACGTGAAGTGCGCGCCCGGGAAATGCTCGCCCTGGTCGACCTGGCCGGTTTCGACAGCCGCCGCATCTGGCAACTCTCCGGTGGCCAGAAGCAGCGTGTGGGCCTGGCCCGTGCCCTGGCGGCCGACCCTCGCGTGTTGCTGATGGATGAACCCTTCGGCGCGCTGGATGCCTTCACGCGCGAACAGATGCAGGAGTTGCTGCTGCAAGTCTGGCGGCGCACGGCCAAACCGGTATTCCTGATTACTCACGACATCGAAGAAGCGGTCTTTCTCGCCACCGATTTGATCCTGTTGGCGCCCAACCCGGGCCAGATCGTCGAACGCCTGCACCTGGACTTCGGCCAACGCTACGCCGCCGGTGAATCGGCCCGGGCGATCAAGTCCGACCCACGCTTTATCGAAACCCGTGAGCACGTGCTGGGCAAGGTGTTCTCCCAACGGCAGGTGTGCGCATGAGCAGCTATGAACTCCCCGCCACGGCTGCCAAGCCCGTGGCTCTCGCGCCTACCCCGCTACGCCGCAGGCTGAGCACACGTTGGATCAGCGGGCTGACGCTGGTCGCCTTGCTGGCGATCTGGTGGGCCGTGACCGCGACCGGTTTGATCGAGCCCTTGTTCCTGCCGCCACCGTCTGCCGTGTTGCAAAAAGGCTGGCTGCTGGCGACCACGGGCTACATGGACGCCACCTTGTGGCAGCACCTGGGTGCGAGCTTGAGCCGTATCGGCCTGGGCTTGGGCTTTGCAGTGTTGACTGCCGTGCCGGTCGGCATTGCCATCGGCGCCAACCGTATTGCCCGCGGCATTCTCGACCCGCTGATCGAGTTCTACCGGCCGATTCCGCCGTTGGCCTACCTGCCGTTGATTGTGATCTGGTGCGGCATCGGCGAACTGTCCAAGGTGCTGCTGATTTACCTGGCGATTTTCGCGCCCATCGCCATCGCCACCGCGACCGGCGTACGCACGGTCGACCCGGCCAAGCTGCGTGCCGCGCAGTCTTTGGGTGCGAGCCGTGCCCAGTTGATTCGCCATGTGATCCTGCCGAGCGCCCTGCCCGACATCCTCACCGGTGTGCGCATCGGCCTGGGTGTGGGTTGGTCGACGCTGGTCGCCGCCGAGTTGATCGCCGCCACCAGCGGCCTGGGCTTTATGGTGCAGTCGGCAGCGCAGTTCCTGGTCACTGACGTGGTGGTGCTGGGGATTCTGGTAATCGCCCTGATCGCCTTCGCCATGGAAATGGGCCTGCGTGCCCTGCAACGCAAATGGGTGCCTTGGCATGGCCAGGCACACTAAGTGAGAACAGCATGAGCAGCCTGACCGTTACGCCATTAAGCACCGCCCTGGGCGCCCAGATCAGCGGCGTCGATATCACCCAGCCGCTGAGCCCGGGACAACGCAACGCCATCGAACAGGCGTTGCTTACCCACTCGGTGCTGTTCTTCCGCGGCCAAGCCATCACGCCGCAGCAACAGGCACGCTTTGCGGCCCATTTTGGTGACCTGCATATTCACCCGATCTACCCCAACGTGCCGGAACAGCCGGAAGTGCTGATCCTCGACACCGCGGTGACCGATGTGCGTGATAACGCGGTGTGGCACACCGACGTGACCTTCCTGCCGACGCCTGCACTCGGTGCAGTGCTCAGCGCCAAGCGGCTGCCGGCGTTCGGCGGCGACACGTTATGGGCCAGCGGCATTGCGGCGTACGAGGCGTTGTCGGCGCCGCTCAAGCGCCTGCTCGATGGCCTGACGGCGACTCACGATTTCACTAAATCCTTCCCGCTGGAGCGTTTTGGTAATACGGCCGAAGACTTCGCGCGTTGGGAAGAAACCCGCAAGAAGAACCCGCCTCTGTCGCACCCGGTGGTGCGTACACACCCGGTGAGCGGGCGTAAGTCGCTGTTTGTCAGTGATGGCTTCACCACCAGAATCAACGAGCTGGAGCCGGCTGAAAGCGAGGCAATGTTGAAACTGCTGTTCGCCCACGCAACACGGCCGGAATTCACCATTCGCTGGCGCTGGCAGGAGAATGACGTGGCGTTCTGGGATAACCGCGTGACCCAGCATTACGCGGTGGATGACTACCGGCCGCAGCGGCGGGTGATGCATCGCGCCACGATTCTGGGCGACGTGCCCTTCTAAGCCAGGCACAACCTCTGCATCAATGAAGATCAAACTGTGGGAGCGGGCTTGCTCGCGAAAGCGCAGTGTCAGCCAACAAATTCATCGACTGCCTCACCGCCGTCGCGAGCAAGCCCGGCTCCCACATTGGCCGCGTACCAACGAGTGAATTGGCCAGACTGAAGATCAAACTGTGGGAGCGGGCTTGCTCGCGAAAGCGCAGTGTCAGCCAACAAATTCATCGACTGCCTCACCGCCATCGCGAGCAAGCCCGGCTCCCACATTGACAGCGTACCAGCGGGTGAATTTGCCACACTGAAGATCAAACTGTGGGAGCGGGCTTGCTCGCGAAAGCGCAGTGTCAGCCAACAGATTCATCGACTGATTCACCGCCGTCGCGGGCAAGCCCGGCTCCCACATTGACCGCGTACCAACGAGTGAATTGGCCACACTGAAGATCAAACTGTGGGAGCGGGCTTGCTCGCGAATGCGCAGTGTCAGCCAACAAATTCATCGACTGCCTCACCGCCATCGCGGGCAAGCCCGGCTCCCACATTGACCGCGTACCAACGAGTGAATTGGCCACACTGAAGATCAAACTGTGGGAGCGGGCTTGCTCGCGAAAGCGCAGTGTCAGCCAACAAATTCATCGACTGCCTCACCGCCGTCGCGAGCAAGCCCGGCTCCCACATTGACCGCGTACCAACGAGTGAATTGACCCCACTGAAGATCAAACTGTGGGAGCGGGCTTCCTCGCGAAAGCGCAGTGTCAGCCAACAGATTCATCGACTGCCTCACCGCCATCGCGGGCAAGCCCGCCTCCCACATTGACCGCGTACCAACGAGTGAATTGGCCACACTGAAGATCAAACTGTGGGAGCAGGCTTGCTCGCGGAAGCGCAGTGTCAGCCAACAAATTCATCGACTGCCTCACCGCCGTCGCGAGCAAGCCCGGCTCCCACATTGACCGCGTACCAACGAGTGAATTGGCCACACTGAAGATCAAACTGTGGGAGCGGGCTTGCTCGCGAAAGCGCAGTGTCAGCCAACAAATTCATCGACTGATCCACCGCCGTCGCGAGCAAGCCCGCTCGCACATTTTTGACCGGGTTGTGCCAGCTTATTCAGCAGTGGACGGTTTCTCCCACAGGTTGATCCCGCCTTCCTGCGCAAACCGATCAATCTCCGCCAATTCTTCTGCACTGAAGTTCAGGTTCTTCAACGCACCGACGTTTTCAATGATCTGCTCCGGTCGGCTCGCACCAATCAAGGCACTGGTCACCCGTGGGTCACGTAGGGTCCAGGCCAGGGCCAGTTGCGCCAGGCTCTGGCCACGGCGCTTGGCGATTTCATTCAACCCGCGCACATGGGCGATGTTGGCCTCGGACAAGTGCTTGGCCTGCAACGATCCGCCACCTGGACGGTTGACCCGCGCATCGGCCGGTACGCCGTTGAGGTACTTGTCGGTCAGCAAACCCTGGGCCAGCGGCGTGAATGCAATCACCCCGGCACCGAGTTCCTCGGTGGTGTCCAGCAGGTCTTTTTCGACCCAGCGGTTGAGCAGGTTGTACGCCGGCTGGTGGATCAGCAACGGTACTTTCCACTCCTTGAGCAACGCCGCCATTTCGCGGGTTTTCACGCCGGAATAAGACGAGATACCGATGTACAACGCCTTGCCTTGTTGCACGGCCGTGGCCAAAGCGCTGGCGGTTTCTTCCAACGGGGTGTCGGCGTCGAAACGGTGCGAGTAAAAAATATCCACGTAGTCAACGCCCAGGCGTTGCAGGCTCTGGTCCAGGCTCGCCAGCACGTATTTGCGCGAGCCGCCGCCCTGGCCGTAGGGGCCGGGCCACATGTCCCAACCGGCTTTGCTGGAGATGATCAGTTCGTCGCGGTAATGCTTGAAGTCTTCGCGCAGCAAGCGGCCGAAGTTGATCTCGGCGCTGCCATAGGGCGGGCCGTAGTTGTTGGCCAGGTCAAAGTGGTTGATACCCAGGTCGAACGCGGTACGCAGCAAGGCGCGCTGGGTGTCGATCGGGGTGCTGTCGCCAAAGTTGTGCCACAGGCCCAGGGAGAGTGCCGGCAGCACCAGTCCACTGCGGCCTACGCGGCGATACGGAATAGATTCATAGCGGTTTTCGGCAGCAATATAAGTCATCGAATCCTCTCTTGAACTTGGGGCAAATAAGGCCCGGGAATAACGCTATTCCCAGGCCTTTTAAGCGGCTGAATCGCTTAAGTCTGCCCTTTCGTTTTACAGCAATTTCCTACCAGAGTGGAACGACATAGCTGACATAGAAGCGGTTTTCATCTTGTACGGTGGCGCCGGTAATGTCCGGGCTCGCATGTGCGTTTTTCCAGGTAACGCCCAGGCCTTTGAGGGTGCCGGTGGGTACTTGGTAAGCCACGGCAATGTTGCGTTCCCATTCGCTGGTATCGCCCTGTGCCGTGCGGATGTCATCGCCATGGGCGTAAGCGGCGGAAAAGGTCAGGCCGTTGAGGCCGAGCTTACCGAAGTCATATTTGTATTGGGCCAGCCACGTGCGTTCGCCGGCGTGCTGGAATTTGTTCAACTGCATGTTGGTCAGCGCCGGGGTGTCGGCACCTGAGCCTGGGCCTTGGCGCGCGTCACCGCTGTTCAGGCCGGAGTCGAGGTAGGGGAAGTCGCTGTCGCCGCTGTTTTTCTGGATACCGAGGCCAACGGTGTGGCCGTCCAGGCTGTAGCTCTCAAGCAAACTGGCGGTGGTTTGGTTGATGCGGCCTTTGCTGGTGCCATCGCCGTAGAGGCCTGCGCCGGCAAAGTCTTTATCGCCATCGGCGTTGGCGCCCACACCCAGGCTGCGGAACACACGGACGTCGGTGTCGATCGCGCCCACGGACAAGGCGTCATGACGCTTGGCGCCGAGGAAAAACTGCTGGTAGTAGTCCTCAAGGTTGGAGTACCACAGGCTGACGGTGGTGTTCTGTATGCCGGTGTAATCGGCACCACCGAACAGGAAGCGGTCGCTCTCTTTGGTGCCACCTGCGGTAATCATCCCCTGATCGCCGGTTTCGTTGCGGATCTTGGTCTTGAAGATATCGCCGCCAGTGAACGTGAAGTCGCTGAGGTCCTTGGAGACCAGTTGCACACCGGTGTTGGTCTGTTGATACAAGCGACCGTCGGTGTTGGCCAGCACCGGGTTGTTGCCGTAGAGCGTGCCGAGGCGCAATTCATCTTTGGCGAAGCGCATTTTGAATGTCGGGCTCAGCACGCCGAACTGGTCAGCCGACTTGCCGTCATCCAGCGGGAACATGCTGCCGGGGTAGCGGCCCTGGTGATCCTTGTCATTGAGGTCGCCACCGGAATCCAGTTTCAAACCGTAGAACGCTTGCAGGTCCAGGCCAAAACCTACCGGGCCTTCGGTGTAGCCGGACTTGAAGTTGAACTCGAAACCCTGGCCCCAATCGCGCACGCTGTGGGCCTTGGCGCTGCTGTTCACCACATCACGCCCTTGCTGGTTGAGGTAGCGGTTGAGCAAGGTCACATCGGCGTGGCTGTCGTCGATAAAATCGGCATGGGCGGACAGCATAAAGCTCGCCATGGCGGCACCCACCATAGGGCTTATTAACGTCTTCATTGTTACCGGTCTCCGTCACTGTACTGAAATGAAAGCGTCAAACGCTTCACACAATTACGCAGTGGCCAGATGACAGTTGCGCGTCAAAGCGCGGTTGCAACGAATGAAATTAAATTTAAGAAAGCCCCGTAGGACGGGGCTTTGCGGGCTTTTTCTTTGTGGAGCGGGCGAACCCGCTCCCACAGGGTACTAGCGCACCAAGTGCAGGAACTGCAGGTGACGCTCGTACTGGTCGAGGATGTCGTTGATGATCTGCTCCTTGGTGTAGCCCACCAGGTCGTAGTCCTGGCTGCCCTCGCTCAAGTGCACTTCCGCCCGGTAATAGCGTCGGTTGTTGAGCTGCTTGGAGCCCATTCCACCGCGTGCAAAGGACGGCGTGAAATAGCCGCGCATCTGCACCTGGTACACGAACGGATGCTCTTCGCCGTGGCCGATTTCCAGGCTGACGCTGTCGTTGGACGGGTCGGGCTGGGTGACGACGTTGAGGCCTTTTTCGACAAACACCGCCGTCACTTCTTCGATCGCAGGGCGCACCGTGGTTTCAAGGAAACGGTACACCTCATCGCGCGACGGGAAATGCACGGCCTGGGTCAGACGCTGGCGCCATCCGCCCGTGCCCTTGCGTGAACCGGACACCGGCGCGAGGGAATGCATCTGGGCGATCTGCTTTTGCGATTCGAGGTAGAACGCCTTGTGCAGCCCCCACATCATCAACAGCAGGATCAGCGAGAACGGCAACGAGGTCAGTACCACCGCGGATTTCAACGAGTCGATACTGCCGGCAAACAACAAGGCACTGGTGACCAGCGCGGTCATTGCGCCCCAGAACACACGCAGCCACTTCGGCCCGTCTTCATCGGCGTTGCCGCCTTTGGACGACAGGGTCGACAGCACCACGGTGCCGGAGTCGGCCGAGGTGACGAAGAACACGAAGCTGATAAACACCGTGACGGCGATCACCGTCTTGCTCCACGGGTAGGTTTCCAGCAGCAAGTAGAGGCTCATCGACGGGTCGTCGATGGCCGACTGGCCGAGGGCGGTCATCCCGTGGTTGAGTACCTGGTCGATGGCGCTGTTGCCGAAGATCGACATCCACGCCAGGGTAAAGCCCAACGGAATCAGCAGTACGCCAAACACGAATTCGCGGATGGTACGCCCGCGGGAAATGCGTGCGATAAACAGGCCCACGAACGGCGACCATGCAATCCACCAGGCCCAGTAGAACACCGTCCAACCGCCCAGCCAGTCGCTGGGTTTGTCGTAGGCGTAGACATCGAAGCTCTTGGTCGGCAACGCGCCGAGGTAGTCACCGATGTTCTGGATCAGGGTGTTGAGCAAGTGCTGGGTGGGCCCGGCGAACAACACAAACAGCAGCAGCGCACAGGCCAGCAGCATGTTGATGTCGGACATGACCCGCACGCCCTTGTCCACGCCAGCAACGGCGACGAGGATCGCCGCGCCCATCATCAGTGTGATCAGGCCGACCTGGATCCACTGGGTGTGGGCAATGCCGAACAGGTAGTCCAGGCCTGAGTTGAGGTGCAGCACACCAAAACCCATGTCAGCGCCCAGGCCGAATACCGTGGCGATGATGCCGAAGCCATCCACCGCGTAACCGATGGGGCCATTGATGCGTTTGCCGATCAGCGGGTACAGCGCCGAGCGTAGCGCCAGCGGCAGGTTATGCCGGTAGGCGAAATACGCCAGGGCCATGCCGACAAAGGCGAACACGCCCCAGCCATGCAGGCCCCAGTGCAGAAACAGGATCTGCATGGCCTGGCGCGCGGCGTCGGCGTTCAGCGGGGCGCCCTGGGGCGGTTGCACCAGATGCGTCAGCGGCTCCGACACGCAAAAGAAAAACAGCGTGATGCTGATCCCGGCGGCAAACAGCATGCCCGCCCAGGACAGGTAACTGAATTCGGGCTCGTCGTGGTCGGCACCGAGTTTTATCTTGCCGTAGCCCGATAGCGCGGTGACCACCACGAAGACCAGATACAGGGTCATCGCCAGCATGTAGTACCAGCCGACCGTATTGGCCGCCCAGTTTTGCGCCGCCAGCAACCAGGCCCCGGCCTGTTGCGGGATAGCGATGACAGTGATGCCGAACAGCAGGATAAAGCTTGCGGCAAAGTAGAAAACCGGCGCATTCATGCGCACCAGGCCGCTGGATGGGGTGGACGATGCACTCATGAACGATGCACCCCGAAGGTGTGGGATGTGGCTGTAAATAACGGACTCAGCAAAGGTAAGCCTCCTGTTGTGAGCGGGCAGCGAACCGCCGGATTTAACTTGAACGAACATTCAAGTTAAACATGAATAGGCGGTTTTGGACTAATCGCAAGGCTGAGCGGTAGATAGTTCCTACACTAGCTCAAGGATTGGTATGACGGCTGGTGATGGCAAAACGTTCAGCGATTATTGAGTGAAAACTTACCCAAAGCTGGAATGCCGTGCACTGTGGGAGCTGGCTTGCCTGCGATAGTGCCGGATCAGACATACCGCCATCGCAGGCAAGCCAGCCCCCACAGGACTCAGTGACAGGCTCTGGCTCAGTCGCTACTTCTGCGCCCCATCCTCATGCTGCAGATTCGCCTGCGTAATGTTCGCCCCCGCCGGCACGCTGCGGGTCAGCCACACATTGCCGCCAATCGTCGAACCTTTGCCGATGGTGATGCGCCCCAGGATCGTCGCCCCGGCATAGATCACCACATCGTCCTCAACAATCGGATGGCGTGGATGGCCCTTCTGCAACTGGCCATCCTCATCCGCCGGGAAGCGCTTGGCGCCCAGCGTCACGGCCTGGTAGATGCGCACGCGCTCGCCGATGATCGCCGTTTCGCCGATCACCACGCCCGTCCCGTGGTCGATAAAGAAGCTCGGGCCAATCTGCGCGCCCGGGTGAATGTCGATACCGGTCGCCGAATGGGCAATTTCCGCGCTGATCCGCGCCAACAACGGCAACCCGGCGCGATACAGGTGGTGGGCCAGGCGATGGTGAATCACCGCCAGAATCCCCGGATAGCACAGCAGCACTTCATCCACACTGCGCGCCGCCGGGTCGCCGTGATAGGCGGCCAGTACGTCGGTGTCCAACAGGCTGCGCAGGGACGGCAACGCCAGGGCGAAATCCTGGATCAGGCGAATGGCCAGTGCGTCGACCTCGGCATCGTCTTTGCCGCCTTGGCGGGCGGCATAACGCAACTCCAGGCGTGCCTGGCCGAGCAACGCGTTCAGGGCGACGTCGAGGGTATGGCCGACGTAAAAATCTTCGCTTTCTTCACGCAGGTCCACTGGCCCCAGGCGCATGGGAAACAACGCACCGCACAGCGCTTCAAGAATCTGCGCCACCGCTTCGCGCGACGGCAACTCGCGGCCGCCGTGCTCGCCACTCAAGCGGCCATTGCGCGTTCGCCACTGGTCCCGGGCGCTGCGCAGTTGGCTGACGATGGTCTGCAATTGCCAATGACTGGAACGCTCACTCACGGTATTCACTCCTGACGAAATGGCCATCACTTTACGGTATGGACCCTGGCCGCCCTTAAGAACCAATGGTGTGATACTAAGAACTATCCGACATAAGCGATTGACGGGTTGCCCGTTGAAAAGTGCCTGCCTATAGTCGCCCCATCACTTAGCCACTGTGCGTAGCCATGATCAAACAACAGCTCGACCGCTTTAACCGCCTGGAACTGCTGGGCGGCGCCACTGCCCTCGAAAAACTTGAGCGGCTGTCGACCTGGCTGGGCAGGGATATCTACGTCAAACGCGATGACACCACGCCGCTGGCCATGGGCGGCAACAAGCTGCGCAAACTTGAATACCTGGCCGCCGATGCCCTCGCACAGGGTGCCGACACGCTGGTGACTGCCGGCGCCATTCAGTCCAACCATGTCCGCCAAACCGCCGCGCTGGCCGCCAGGCTCGGCCTGGGTTGCGTTGCACTGCTGGAAAACCCCACCGGCACCGAAGACCCCAATTACCTGGGCAACGGCAATCGCCTGTTGCTGGAGCTGTTCGACGCCAAAGTCGAATTGGTCGAGAACCTCGACCACGCCGACGACCAGCTCAACGCCCTCGCCGCCCGCCTGCGCAGCAACGGCAAGAAGCCGTACCTGGTGCCGATCGGTGGCTCCAATGCCCTGGGTGCCTTGGGTTATGTGCGCGCCGGGCTGGAGCTGGCCGGGCAGATCAAAGACAGCGGGATTGAATTCTCCGCCGTGGTCCTCGCCTCGGGCAGCGCAGGTACTCACAGCGGCCTGGCCCTGGCATTGAGTGAAGTGCTGCCGAATTTGCCCGTGATCGGCGTCACCGTGTCACGCACCGATGAAGCCCAGCGCCCGAAAGTACAAGGCCTGGCCGAACGCACCGCCGAGTTGCTTGGCGTGGACATTCCCGCGGCCTTCAACGTGATTCTGTGGGACGAATATTTCGGCCCGCGCTACGGCGAACCGAACGCCGGCACCCTCGCCGCGGTCAAGCTATTGGCCAGCCAGGAAGGCCTGCTGCTGGACCCGGTCTACACGGGCAAGGCCATGGCCGGCTTGCTCGATGGTATCGGGCGTCAGCGGTTCGAGGACGGTCCGATCATTTTCCTGCACACCGGTGGGGCGCCGGCGTTGTTTGCCTATGGCGCCGCGTTTAACTGAACGAATACAGATCGAAAGGTGGGAGCGGGCTGGCCCGCGATAGCGGTGTATCAGTCGACATATTTGCAAACTGACACTGCGCTATCGCGGGCAAGCCCGCACCCACATTAGACCAACGTTATATTCCACAATCGAATAACAAATTATATTTATATTATTTTCAAGTCTTAAAAACTCGCTTTATAGTCGCGCCGAAGGCGAAGACGCGCTTCGCGCTTTAAGGCAGGATACGACTACCGCGTCACCTGCTTCGCTCAACATAAAAACACAGGGGCTCTTCATGACTATTTCTGTATTGCGTCGCACATTGCTGGTGGGCACATTGGGCCTGACTCTTGGGGCCGGTTGGCTGGGCCAGGCGGTTGCCGGCGAGCAGCTGAGCACCATCAAGAAGGCGGGCGAAATCAAGATCGGCCTGGAAGGCACCTACCCGCCCTTCAGCTTTGTCGATGAAAGCGGCAAGCTCAGCGGTTTCGAAGTCGAGCTGTCCGAAGCGCTGGCCAAGGAGCTGGGCGTCAAGGTCAAGCTGCAAGCCACACCGTGGGACGGCATCCTCGCCGCCCTGGAATCCAAGCGCCTGGACGCGGTGGTCAACCAAGTGACCATCTCCGAAGAGCGCAAGAAAAAGTATGACTTCTCCAAGCCTTACACCGTTTCCGGTATCCAGGCGCTGGTGCTGAAGAAAAACGTCGACACCATCAAAACCGCCGACGACCTGGCCGGCAAGAAAGTCGGTGTAGGCCTGGGCACCAACTACGAGCAATGGCTCAAGGACAACCAACCCAAAGCCATCATCAAGACGTACAACGATGACCCAACCAAGTTCCAGGACCTGCGCATCGGCCGCATCGACGCCATCCTGATCGACCGCCTGGCCGCCCTGGAATACGCCAAAAAAGCCCCGGACACCGCCGCTGCTGGTGATGCCTTCTCCCGCCAGGAAGCCGGTATCGCCCTGCGCAAAGGCGAGCCTGAACTGCTCGACGCTGTGAACAAGGCCCTCGACAAGCTGCGCGCCGACGGCACCTTGAAGAAGCTGTCCGAGAAATACTTCAACGCTGACGTCACTCAATAATGGAAGCAGGTTTCCAACTCGCGCTGGACTCCGCGCCCTTTCTGCTCAAGGGCGCGTACTACACGGTGATTCTTAGCCTGGGCGGAATGTTTTTCGGCTTGCTGCTGGGTTTCGGCCTGGCCTTGATGCGCTTGTCGCGCTTCAAGTTATTGAGCTGGACCGCCCGCGTCTACGTGTCGTTCTTTCGCGGCACGCCCTTGCTGGTGCAGCTGTTCCTGATCTACTACGGCTTACCGCAAGTGGGCATTGAGCTGGACCCGATCCCGGCCGCCATGATCGGCTTTTCGCTGAACATGGCCGCCTATGCCTGTGAAATCCTGCGCGCCGCAATCAGCTCCATCGAGCGTGGCCAGTGGGAAGCGGCTGCCAGTATCGGCATGACCCGCGCGCAGACGTTGCGCCGGGCCATCCTGCCGCAGGCCATGCGCACGGCCTTGCCGCCGCTGGGCAACAGCTTTATTTCGTTGGTCAAGGACACGGCGCTGGCAGCCACCATCCAGGTGCCCGAACTGTTCCGCCAGGCTCAGTTGGTGTCGGCGCGCACTTTCGAAATCTTCACCATGTACCTCTCCGCTGCCCTGATCTACTGGATACTGGCAAGCATCCTGGCGCATTTTCAAAATCGCCTGGAAGACCGGGTCAACCGGCATGACCTGGAGTCTTGAAGCATGATCGTGGTTGAAAAACTGACCAAACAATTCAAGGGTCAGGTGGTGCTCAACGGGATCGACCTTGAGGTCAAGGAAGGCGAAGTCGTCGCCATCATTGGCCCCAGCGGTTCCGGTAAAACCACCTTCCTGCGCTGCCTGAATTTCCTCGAACAACCCACCAGCGGTCGCATCCAGGTGGGTGATATCGAGATCGACAGCAGCAAACCGCTCAACCAGCAACAAGGCCTGGTGCGGCGTTTGCGCCAGCACGTGGGTTTTGTGTTCCAGAACTTCAACCTGTTCCCCCACCGCACCGCGCTGGAAAACGTCATCGAAGGCCCGATCGTGGTCAAGAAGATGCCGCGCGAAGCGGCCGTCGAATTGGGCCGCAAGCTGCTGGCCAGGGTCGGCCTGGCGGGCAAGGAAGACGCGTACCCGCGACGCTTGTCCGGTGGCCAGCAACAGCGCGTGGCGATTGCCCGCGCATTGGCCATGGAGCCGGAGGTGATTCTGTTCGACGAACCCACCTCGGCCCTCGACCCGGAGCTGGTCGGCGAAGTGCTGGCGACTATCCGCAGCCTCGCCGAAGAAAACCGCACCATGGTCATCGTCACCCACGAAATGAGCTTCGCCCGGGATGTGGCCAACCGGGTGATCTTCTTCGACAAAGGCGTGATCGTGGAACAGGGCGACGCCAAGGCCTTGTTTGCCAACCCCAAGGAAGAACGCACCCAGCAGTTCCTGAGCAAATTTCTCGCCCACTGACCGTCCGTGTGGGCGCTGGCGTGCCTGCGATAGCATCACCGCAGTGTGACTGATAAACCAGGGTGCCTGCACCGCAGGCACGCCAGCGTCCACAGGACGGTGTTCCTACAAGAAATCCTCATTCCAATCCGTAAAAGTCCACGCAACAGCCTGCTTAAAATCCCCCTGCCCGTCAGCTTGTTCTGAATCTGCTCCAACCCGCCGTTTAGCCCTTTGCCGCCATTGACGGCCGTTGGCCAACCCTCTTATCTAGCGCCCAGAGGATTGGATCCTATCCCGGCTATTCACTGAATCGTTCCTTTCGGCACCCTGCGCACATCCGTGCCACGGGCGCCGGAACGATTGCTGCTGGCTGCATCAAGGAGATTACTTATGACGCGCACTGCAACCTCGACCCTGCTTCCTGCCCCAACCCTGCCCCAGGCTAACCGGCACGGCATCAATGCCCTCGCCGCCGCCCACTTGCAGGTGGATATCGCGCCCTACCCCGGCATGGAGGAAGGCGACCTGATCGAACTGTTCTGGAACCACTGCTTCGCCGACTCGCGTCGGATTACCGCGTGCAAGGTCGGCACAGCGACCCGTCTGCGCGTCCCGGAAAGTTTTATCCAGGATGGCGCGGCTCGGGTTCACTACCAGGTCCTGCACGTCGGCCACGGCCCGGCACGCTCGGCCATCGCCCAGGTGGGAGTAAAGACCTGCTATCCGGGTGGCCTGCCGCCTGCACTGTCGGGCGACGAAAATCAGAACCTCGCCCCGGTGGGCCTGCCCGACACCATTCGACGTCACGGCGTCAACAGCAGCCAGGTACGGCGGGGTGTCCCGCTGACCATTGAGCCTTACCTGAACATGGCCATAGGCGACGCGATTACCTTGCGTTGGGGTGACGCGCGCCTCGACCTGCCGCCAATCCAGGCCGAAAGCGTCGGCCTGCCGATGCAGGTGTGGGTGCCGTCAGTGGTGATTGTCGAAGCGGGCGACGACGCCCGCCTGGACGTGACGTACTGCATCCTCGACCGCGTCGGCAATAATTCGCGCTGGGCACCGGTGCGCACCTTGAAGATCGCCGCCTGCGTGCCACAGGCGCCGACCCGCCTGGCCAGGGCCGCGTCGACTTATCAACCGCGCCAGCCCGGTTCGCCCTGCGAGCCTGGGTGACTGCCCTTCTATGCATATTCCTAAAAGTTAGTTTATTAAAAAATTTAACACGCTTAGGGTATATGCACCGGACCACCGGACATCTCTGATTTTTCTGTTTTTATTTCATTGAATGCGAGGTCGGTATGGTCAGAATTACCCCGGTGCATAACGCCAGGGCATTACGTGCAGCCAAGGAGCGGCGCTGATGTCTAACTTGGCTCTAACACCCCCCCAGAGTGATCTGGACGTAGCTCCACTGCTGTTGCCGGCCACTGTGCTGCGCAACGATGCCGAGGCGTTGAGCGCCGCGTTTGAGCTGGCCCAGGCTGCGCGCCTGCAAGCGGCCAAACGCGACCAGCAGCGCACGCTGCCATGGGCGCAGCTCGAGCAGTTCACCCGTAGCGGGCTCGGCAGTATTTCCATTCCCCGTGCATACGGCGGCCCAGAGGTATCGTTCGTTACCCTGGCCGAAGTCTTTGCGATCATCAGCGCAGCGGACCCGGCCCTCGGGCAGATCCCACAGAACCATTTCGGCATCCTGTACCTGTTGCAGGGCACCGCCACCGAGCGCCAGAAAAAGCAGCTGTTCCAAAACGTCCTCGACGGTTGGCGCATCGGCAATGGCGGCCCGGAACGCGGCACCAAAAACACCCTGGAGCTCAAGGCGCGCCTCACCGCCGAAGGCGACGGCTATGTGATCAGCGGCCAGAAGTTCTACTCCACCGGCGCCTTGTTCGCCCATTGGGTGGCCATCAAAGCGTTGAATGATGACGGCAAACAGGTCATGGCCTTTGTACGCCGTGGCACTGAAGGGCTGCGCATCGTCGATGACTGGTCAGGGTTTGGCCAGCGCACCACGGCCAGCGGTACTGTAGTGCTGGACAACGTTGCGGTAGACGCGGAGCTGGTCGTCGAAAACTGGCGTATCGGCGAAAGCCCGAATATCCAGGGCGCCGTCTCGCAACTGATCCAGGCAGCCATCGACGCCGGCATCGCCCGTGGCGCCCTCGACGACACCATCGCCTTCGTGCGTGAACGCTCGCGCCCGTGGATCGACGCCAAGGTCGAGCGCGCCAGCGATGACCTTTATGTGATTGCCGATATCGGCAAGCTGAAAATCGAACTGCACGCCGCCGAAGCGCTGCTGCGCAAGGCCGGCAAGGTGCTGGACGAGGTGAGTGCGGCACCCATCACCGCGCAATCCGCCGCACGGGCCTCGATTGCCGTGGCCGAGGCGAAAGTGCTGACCACCGAAGTGTCGCTGCTGGTCAGCGAAAAGCTCTTCGAACTGGCCGGCAGCCGCGCCACCCTCGCCGAGTTCAACCTCGACCGCCATTGGCGCAACGCCCGCGTGCACACCCTGCACGACCCGGTGCGCTGGAAGTATCACGCCGTCGGCGCCTATCGATTGAACGGCACGTTGCCTGCTCGTCACTCCTGGATTTAACCGACCAGAACACTTTCTCTACAAGCTTCTGGAGCAAACATGACTTTTTCTACAAACGTCGCGGTTATCACCAGCGACGAACAAGCGCTCATTGTCGCCAGCGACCTGGCCGAAGACTTGCGCCGCGACAGCGCCCAGCGCGACCGCGAGCGCCGCCTGCCCTTGCCCGAACTGGAGGTGTTCTCCCGCTCCGGTCTGTGGGGCATCAGCGTGCCGAAGGAACACGGCGGTGCCGGCGTCTCCACTGTCACCCTGGCCAAGGTCATTGCACTGATCGCCCAGGCTGACGCCTCATTGGGCCAGATCCCGCAAAACCACTTCTACGCCCTTGAAGTGTTGCGCGTGAACGGCAGCCCCGCGCAGCAACACCGCCTGTACGCCGAAGTGCTCGCCGGCCAGCGTTTCGGTAACGCCCTGGCGGAACTGGGCACCAAAACCGCCCACGACCGCGTGACCGCCCTCACCCGCGACGGCGATGGTTTTCGCATCAACGGCCGCAAGTTCTACGCCACCGGCGCGATCTACGCGCAACGCATACCGACGTCGGTGGTGGATGAGCACGGCGTGCAGCAACTGGCGTTTGTGCCCCGCGACAGCGAAGGCCTGACGGTGATCGACGACTGGAGTGGCTTCGGCCAGCGCACCACCGGCAGCGGCTCCGTCGTGTTCGATAATGTGTGGGTCGCCGCGCAGGACGTGGTCCCGTTCCAGAGCGCTTTCGAGCGCCCGACCACCGTCGGCCCGCTGGCACAAATTCTTCACGCCGCCATCGACACCGGCATCGCGCGCGCCGCCTTCGAAGATGCGTTGCACTTTGTGCGCACCAAGACCCGCCCGTGGATCGACGCCGGCAACGACAAGGCCACCGAAGACCCGCTCACCCTGAAAAGCTTCGGCCACCTGAGCATTCGGCTGCATGCCACCGAGGCCTTGCTGGAGCGCTCCGGCGAATTTCTCGACCGCGCCCAGGCCGACAGCACGGCCGAGAACGTCGCGGCGGCCTCCATCGCCGTCGCCGAAGTGCGCGCCCTGAGCACGGAAATTTCCCTGGCCGCCGGCAGCACCCTGTTCGAACTGGCCGGCAGCCAGGCGACCCTGGCCGAACACGGTCTCGACCGCCACTGGCGCAACGCCCGGGTGCACACCCTGCATGACCCGGTGCGCTGGAAGTACCACGCAGTGGGCAATTACTACCTCAACGATGAAAACCCGCCACTGCGGGGGACTATCTGATGAGCCTGCCGGTACACCCAAAGAAAAAAATCCTGCTCAATGCGTTCAACATGAATTGCATCGGGCATATCAACCACGGTTTGTGGACTCACCCACGGGACACCTCGACGCAGTATAAAACCGTCGAATACTGGACCGAACTGGCGCAGACCCTGGAGCGTGGGCTGTTCGACGGCCTGTTCATCGCCGACATCGTCGGCGTGTACGACGTCTACCAGAACTCCATCGACGTGCCGCTCAAAGAGTCGATCCAACTGCCGGTCAATGACCCGCTGCTGCTGGTTTCGGCCATGGCCGCCGTGACCAAAAACCTCGGCTTCGGCCTCACTGCCAACCTGACCTACGAACCGCCTTATCTGTTCGCCCGGCGCATGTCCACGCTCGACCACCTGAGCCGTGGCCGGGTCGGCTGGAATATCGTCACCGGTTACCTCGACAGCGCCGCCAAGGCCATGGGCCTTACCGAACAGGTCGAGCATGACCGGCGTTACGACCAGGCCGACGAGTACCTGCAGGTGCTGTACAAACTCTGGGAAGGCAGCTGGGAAGACGATGCGGTCATCAATGATCCGCAGCAACGGGTCTACGCGCAGCCGGGCAAGGTGCACAAGGTCGAGCACCATGGCGAGTTCTATCAAGTGGAGGGTTATCACCTCTGCGAGCCGTCGCCACAGCGCACACCGGTGCTGTTCCAGGCCGGCAGTTCAGACCGTGGCCTGCTGTTTGCCGGGCGACATGCCGAGTGTGTGTTCATCAGCGGGCAGAACAAGGCGGCGACCAAAATCCAGGTCGACAAGGTACGCGCCAGCGCCGCCGAAGCCGGACGCAACCCGGATGACATCAAGGTGTTCATGGGCCTCAACGTGATTGTTGGCGCCACGCACGAACTGGCCTGGGCCAAGCACGCCGAGTACTTGAGCTACGCCAGCCCTGAAGCCGGCGTGGCGCATTTTTCCGCGTCGACGGCGATTGATTTTGCCCAATACGGCATCGATGAACCTATCCAGTACGTGAAAAGCAACGCGATCCAGTCGGCCACCAAGAACCTGCAAAACAACGACTGGACCCGGCGCAAGTTGCTTGAGCAACACGCCCTCGGCGGGCGCTACATCACCCTGGTCGGTTCACCCGAGCACGTGGCTGATGAACTGGAATCGTGGATCAGCGAAACCGGGCTGGATGGCTTCAACCTGACGCGCATTGTGACGCCGGAAAGCTATGTCGACTTTATCGACCTGGTGGTGCCGGAGTTGCAGCGGCGCGGGTCGTACAAGACCGCCTACGCGCAAGGAACGCTGCGCGAAAAAGTCTTCCAGGGCACGGCGCGGTTACCCGAACAACACACCGGATCGACCTACCGACACTGAACCAAAACTGCGGGAGCGGGCTTGCTCGCGAATGCGGTGATTCCGTCACCAGATTCGTTTGCTGACCCACCGCTTAGGCGAGCAAGCCCGCTCCCGCAATAGAACCTCATTGTTTGACCGACTCTCTTATGACTGGAAACCGATCATGAAAAAGACCCTGCTCACCCACCCAGTCAAAGCACTGGCCCTGACCCTCGGATTATTGAGCTCGGCCGTGTTTGCTGCCGATGCGCCGCTGAAAGTCGGCACCACCGCCGCGTTCGCGATCCCCCTGGAAGCCGCCGTGGCAGAAGCCGGCAAGCAAGGCCTGAAAGTCGAGCTGGTGGAGTTCACCGACTGGATCGCTCCCAACGTGAGCCTGGCGGCCGGCGATATCGACGTGAACTACTTCCAACACATCCCGTTCCTGGAAAACGCCAAGGCCGCCGCCGGCTTCAAGCTGGAGCCGTATGCGCCCGGCATCATCAACAACGTCGGGCTGTATTCGAAGCAGTACAAAAGCTTCAACGACCTGCCTCAAGGCGCCAGCGTGGCGATTGCCAACGACCCGATCAACAGTGGTCGCGGCCTGCAACTGCTGGCCAAAGCGGGCTTGATCACCCTCAAGCCGGGGGTGGGCTACAAGGCCACTGAAGAAGACATCATCGCCAACCCGAAGAAGATCAAAATCCTGCAGGTAGAAGCCGTGCAGCTGGTGCGCGCCTATGACGACGCCGATCTGGTGCAGGGCTACCCGGCGTATATCCGCCTGTCCAAAACCTTCGATGCCGAGTCGGCACTGCTGTTCGACGGCCTCGACCACCCGGAATACGTGATCCAGTTTGTCGTCCAGCCCAAGAGTAAAACCGATCCGCGCGTGATCAAGTTCGTCGACATCTACCAGCACTCGCCGGTGGTGCGCGCGGCTCTGGATAAATCCCTCGGCAAGCTCTACCAAGTCGGCTGGGAAGGCTGAATATGAGCGCCGCCAACACACAACTGCGCGACCTGGGTTTACCACCCAGGCACGCCGAGCAGACAGAACTGCACCCCGACTTGAACCGCGCCCATGTGCGTTTTATCAACCTGGGCAAAACCTATGACGGCACCGTGCAGGCCTTGCAAGGCATTGACCTGGCGATCCAGCGCGGTGAAGTGTTCGGCATCATCGGCCGCAGCGGCGCCGGCAAGTCGTCGCTGATCCGCACCATCAATCGCCTGGAGCAACCCAGCAGCGGCAGGGTGTTGATCGATCAGGTGGACATCGGCGAGTACGACGAAGACCGACTGGTGGCGTTGCGTCGACGTATCGGCATGATCTTCCAGCACTTCAACCTGATGTCGGCCAAGACCGTGTGGCAGAACGTCGAGTTGCCGCTGAAAGTGGCCGGTGTGCCAAAGCTGCAACGCGAGCAAAAGGTACGCGAGCTGCTCGAGCTGGTGGGCCTCAAGGACAAGCACAAGGCCTACCCGGCGCAGCTCTCCGGCGGGCAGAAGCAGCGCGTGGGCATCGCCCGCTCGCTGGTGCACGACCCGCAGATTCTGCTGTGCGACGAAGCCACCTCGGCGCTCGACCCGGAAACCACGCAATCGATCCTCGGCCTGCTGCGCGAGATCAACCGGCGCCTGGGGCTGACCATTGTGTTGATCACCCATGAAATGGCGGTGATTCGCGAAATCTGCGACCGCGTGGTGGTGCTGGAACACGGCCGCATCGTGGAGCAAGGCCCGGTGTGGCAAGTGTTCGGCAACCCGCAGCACGAGGTCAGCAAAACCCTGTTGGCGCCGCTGCAACACGGGTTGCCGGACGAACTGCAAAGCCGCTTGCAACTGACCCGGCCATCTGCCGACGCGGCACTGGTGCTGCGCTTGCAGTTCACCGGCAGCGCCAGCGACGAACCCGACCTGGCCGCGCTGTTCAACGCCCTCGGCGGGCGTGTGCGCTTGCTGCAAGGCGGTGTGGAACGCATTCAGGGTCATGCCCTCGGGCAGTTGCTGCTGGCGGTGAATGGCTCGCCCCACAACGCCGAAGAACTGCGCAATCGCGCCGGGCGTTGGGCGCAACACGTGGAGGTGCTCGGTTATGTGGTTTGATCGTTTAGTGCAGGGCGCCATCGATACCTTGTTGATGGTCGGCGTGTCGTCACTGATTGCATTGCTGGTGGGCATTCCGCTGGCGGTGTTTCTGGTCACCAGCGACAAGGGCGGGATCTACCAGGCACCCGCGCTGAACCGCGTGCTGGGGGCGTTCGTCAATCTGTTCCGCTCCATTCCGTTTTTGATCCTGATGGTGGCGCTGATCCCGTTTACCCGGCTGATCGTCGGCACCACCTATGGCGTATGGGCGGCCGTGGTGCCGCTGACCATCGCCGCCACGCCATTCTTTGCCCGGATCGCCGAGGTCAGTTTGCGTGAAGTCGACCACGGTTTGATCGAAGCCGCACAAGCCATGGGCTGCCGACGCTGGCATATCATCTGGCACGTGCTGTTGCCGGAAGCGCTGCCAGGAATCGTCGGCGGGTTTACGATTACGCTGGTGACGATGATCAACTCGTCGGCCATGGCTGGCGCGATCGGCGCGGGCGGCCTGGGTGATATTGCCTACCGCTATGGCTATCAGCGGTTTGATACACAGATCATGCTGACGGTGATCGTGCTGCTGGTGATTCTGGTGGCCGTGATTCAGCTGGGGGGCGATCGCCTGGCGCGAGTGCTCAACAAGCGGTGAGGTATAGTCGGGCTATCTCAGTACCCGGTATTCCCCGTCATGACCCTTAAGCCCGACGACCTCGACCAGATCACGTCCACCACGCTCGGCCACTACAACCAGGTGGCCGAGGACTTCCGTGAAGGCACCCGCGATCACGATGTGAGCCAGAACATCGACGCCTTGCTGCGGCATATCCACGGCACGCCACCGTTTACCCTGCTGGATTTCGGCTGCGGGCCGGGGCGCGATCTGCAGACGTTTACCCGCATGGGGCACATTGCAGTGGGGCTGGATGGCTCCGAGCGCTTTGCGCAGATGGCCCGCGATGACAGTGGTTGTGAGGTGTTGCAGCAGGATTTCCTGAAGCTGGATTTGCCTGCCGGGCGATTTGATGGGGTGTTTGCCAACGCGGTGTTGTTTCATATCCCCAAGCAGGAATTACCGCGCATCCTCAAGCAACTGCATGGCGCCTTGAAACAGGGCGGCGTGCTGTTCAGCTCCAACCCTCGCGGTGAAAACCAGGAAGGCTGGAATGGGCCTCGGTACGGGTCTTACCACGACCTGGCGGCGTGGCAGGGTTTGCTCACGGCGGCCGGGTTTGTGGAGCTGGAGCATTATTACCGGCCCGCCGGGTTGCCACGGGAACAGCAGCCTTGGTTGGCGAGCGTGTGGCGCACGTTATAGATGTTTGTTGCCAGGGCTGACGCCTTCGCGAGCAAGCCCGCTCCCACTGGTTGAAATGCATTCGCCTGTGGGAGCCGGCGTGCCTGCGATAGCGGTTTGACCGGCAGCGCTACTGCACCTGATACACCAGCGGTTTTTCCCCCACTACCAACGCGGTCACACTGCGGGCGGCATAGCCCTGGTGCTCCTCGGCAGCAAAATTCACCACTAACCGCGTGCCATCGGCAAACGTGGTCTGCTGCACCTGCTTGTCCGCCGTCAACCAACGGAAATCGGTCATCGCCTGAGTCGCCAAGCGTTGATGCAATGGCCGGAAAAACCGGTCCTGCCGCTGGATCACCGGCAGCCGCTGCTTAAGCGTCGCCGCGCTGAGGTGGTACAGCGGCGGCACGTTGTACAGCAGTTGAGTCAGCTCGTTTGCAGCCTGCACATTGCTCAGCTTGAGGCTATCGAACAGCCAGTGGTGGGTGGTGATGACCGACCCGTGGAACACCGCCTGGTACAACGGCAAACGCATCGTCGGCTCGAAGTACACCGTACGAAACGGCTCTTTCAACGGCACGGACTTGAAGAACACCGCGGGTTGCTCCGGCGGGTACCAGTTGCCCACGTAATAGGGCGACTGCTTGTCCTGAGCCATCGCGTGGTCACCCCAGCCGATCACGGGCGTCTGCATTCCATGGGCGAACAGGATGCCCTGGGCCGTGATGGCGTTGCCGTCTTCGGAGCCGGCGGGCAGCTTGAGCGCGGTGTTGATCCAGCGCGACGCGTCGATATTGCCCTCGGCGTTTTGCGCCTGGGTCATTGGGGCGCCGTTACGATAGCTGTCGAAGACCATGCTGGTGGCGTAGGCATCGAGGAACCAGGCGTTGAACCCTGCCTTGGCCTGCACGGCCTTCACCCGGGCTTCCAGCAATGGCCGAACGCAGCGCGGATCGGTGTAGTGGCCCGATTGCTGGAAGCCGGTCTTGAGCGTGCCGTCCTTCA
The DNA here is from genome assembly GCF_900215245.1 of Pseudomonas fluorescens. Lineage (GTDB taxonomy): Bacteria > Pseudomonadota > Gammaproteobacteria > Pseudomonadales > Pseudomonadaceae > Aquipseudomonas > Aquipseudomonas fluorescens. The sequence goes on along the minus strand of NZ_LT907842.1, from coordinate 2,463,090 downwards.
ACACGATGGCACACTCGCGGTAAGCCTTGCTGCCCAGGTGGGCGGTGGTCCAGTCCGGGTTTTCGGTGGTGGATAACGCCGTTTCATAGGAATCGTAGGGGGCCATGAGGTAACCGGCGTTGACGCCCGCCTGAATCGCTTCGGGGTGCCACAAGCCACCTTCCCAACCGTCGCCCAGAGCCAGCAGCAGGCGCGCAAGCCCAGCGTCTTGCAGCGACTTCAGGGTCTTGGTCGAAAGGCTGCTGCCCCAGGTTTCAGGGCCGTCACGCAGCGCGCCGCTGAACGCCGTCGCCAGCTCACGGCGCAGTGCGCCGTAGCCATCCGCGAGCTTGAGCATGTCCGGCTCTTCGCTAGCCTGCCAGGTTTGCCGGGCCTTTGTATTGATTGCCGCGTTGAGGCCACGCAACAGCACGGTCTTTTGATAGCGGTCCAACGCAGCGGACTGCGCCAGCACTTGCGTGGCCTCTTTATCCAGCAAGCCCTTGAGTTCGTGGGTACGCAGCACTTTCACCAGCAGCGGCCAGTCACGCACATCCTCCGCCCCCAACAGCTCATTCCCCCACAGGTAGACATGGCTGGCCCCCAACAACTTTTGCGCTTCAGGCGTTTGCCGCAGCTTGTCCGTCAACGGTTCATAACGGCCCTGCTCCACCAGCCACTGGCGATAGCGCTTGGCACCGGCCAACGGGTCGGCGTCGCCCAGGTGCAGGCGCAGGGTCATCGGCGCGCTGGGCTCCAGTGCGGTGAATGTATGGGATGCCAGCAGCGCCAGGCCTTTTCCGTCGGCTTGCCACACCAGGTGATTGTTATAGGGGTTGGTCAGCAACCAACTCAGTGTAAAGCGCCCGTGATCCACGCCCCATAACGGCAGGCTCAAGTCCTGCGTGGTGTTGAGCTCGCCCTGTTCGAGCAAAAACGCGTTCCATACGGGGTTACCTGCGGGCACGTAGTGCCCTTCGGCCAAGGGCCAGATCAACCCTTGGCCCATGGCCTCGGCGGGTTGGCGCAGCAGCGGCAATGTACCCGGCTCGCGGGCGCTGATGGTCACGGCAAGGTCGCGCTGCTCAAGGCGAGCCGTCAGACGATAGGCGCCGCTGTCCCATTGCCAGGCCGCCTGTTCAGTGCCCGCCTGCATATCGCTGACAACCTGCGCCGCCACGCCGCTGGAGGCTTGCACGGGCGCCTCGCCTGCCGGCGTGACGCGCAGCGCCAACGTGGCGGGGTCGAGTTCGACGCGCCACAAGGCGTTTTCCAGCACCGTCCCCGCGTACGTCAGCGGAGACAGCAACAGGCAACAAACCAACACAAAAGGGCGCATGGCACAGGTCTTCCAAACGGGATCAGGCCCGGAGGGTAAAACACTTGGCGCCCGGCAACTGTAGGGAAAGTGTTTCCAGGAGCCTTCCTACACCCTCGCAGGAAGGCCTCGCGGGTCAGGCCTGATGGTCTTTGGGCTCACGAATTTTGTACCAGGCCACATAAAGCGCCGGCAGGAACAGCAGCGTCAGCAACGTGGCGATAATGATCCCGCCAATCATCGCGTACGCCATCGGCCCCCAGAACACTTCCCGCGCAATCGGGATCATGCCCAGACTCGCCGCCGCCGCCGTCAGCAGGATCGGCCGGCGTCGGTGCTCGGTGGCTTCCACCACGGCATCCCACGGCGTGTAGCCGTCGCGCTCGTAGGCGTCGATCTGCGTCACTAGAATCACCGAGTTGCGGATGATGATGCCGATCAGCGCGAGAATGCCGAGGATCGCCACAAACCCCATGGGCGTGCCGGTGGGAATCAGTGCCAGCACCACACCAATCAGGCCGAGCGGCGCAACACTCGCCACCAGGAACATCTTCTGCACGCTGTGCAACTGGATCATCAGGAAGGTGGCCATCAAAAACAGCATCAACGGCACCACTTTGGCGATCGGGCCCTGGGCCTTGCCGCTTTCTTCCACGGTGCCGCCGGTGGCGACCGTGTAACCCACCGGCAATCCGGCGCTGAATTTTTCGATCGTCGGCGCCAACTGCTTGACCAGGTCGGTCGGCTGCATCTCATCGCGCACCGATGCCTTGATCGTGATCGTCGGCTTGCGGTCGCGGCGCCATACCAACGGTTGCTCAAGCTCATAGCGCACGGTGGCAAAAGCCAGCAATGGAATCGAGGTGCCGTTGGGCGTGACGATCTGCAGGTTCTGCAAGGTTTCCGGCGTGCCGCGTTCGGCATCCTCGGCGCGACCGACCACGTTGATCAGGTAGATATCGTCGTGCACCTGGGTGACCGAGGCGCCGCTGACCACGCTGTTCATCAACTGCGCCACGTCTTCCGACGACAGCCCGAGTTGCCGCGCCTTGTCCTGGGCGATGTCCACGCGCAGCACTTTGCCGGGCTCGTTCCAGTCGTAGATGATCTCGCCCAAGTGGGTGTTCTGATCCAGCAAGGTTGCCAGTTCAATCGCGTGTTTACGCACCTGGTCAATGTCTTTACCGGAGACCCGATACTGAATAGGCCGGCCTACCGGTGGGCCCATTTCCAATGGCTGCACATAGCTGGAGATACCGACAAAGTCATCACGCAGGCGTTTTTGCAGGCGCGCAATCAAGGCGCCGCGTGCTTCCAGGCCTTTGCTGACGATGACCAACTGGGCGTAGTACGGGTTTTCCAATTGCTGGTCGAGGGGCAGGTAGAAACGAATCGCGCCCTGACCGATATAGGTGCTCCAGCGGGCAATGTCCGGGTCATCCTTGATGATGGCTTCCAGGCGGTCGACCGCTTTGCGCGTTTCGTTGATCGAGGCGTTTTGCGGCAGGTTGAGGTCGACGAGGATTTCCGGGCGGTCCGACGACGGGAAGAACTGGTTCTGCACAAACTGCATGGAGAACACCGACGCCACGAACAGGCCCACGGTGATGCCGATGGCCCACCAGCGGTTGCGCATCGCCCACAGCATGCCGCCATTGAACGCGCGGCCGATGCGCCCTGGCTCGGCGTTATGCGGTTTCACATTGGCACTGAGGATATGCACCCCAATCACCGGTGCAAACAGCACCGCCACCACCCACGACACCAGCATCGCCACGGCAATCACCGCGAACAGGGTGAAGGTGTATTCGCCCGCCGAACTGGCATTGAGGCCGATTGGCACGAAACCGGCCACCGTCACCAACGTGCCGGTAAGCATCGGGAAGGCGGTCGAGGTGTAGGCGTACGTCGCTGCCTGCTCCTTGGTTTCGCCTTTTTCCAGGCGCGTGATCATCATCTCCACGGTAATCATCGCATCGTCCACCAACAGGCCGAGGGCGATGATCAAGGCGCCCAGCGACACCCGCTGCATAGTGATGCCGCTGTACTCCATGAACACGAACACCAGCGCCAGCACCAACGGGATCGAACACGCCACCACCAACCCGGCACGCATACCGAGGCTGATAAAGCTCACCACCAGGACGATGATGACCGCTTCAAACAAGGCGCTGGTAAAGCCGCCAACCGCCTCCTCGACCACTTCCGCCTGGTCGGACACTTTGTGCACGCCGACGCCTACCGGCAGGTCGGCGGTCAGCTCATCCATGCGCGTGTGCAGGGCCTTGCCGAACGACTGGATATTGCCGCCCTTCTGCATGGCGATGGCCAAGCCGATCGCCGGCTGGCCGTTAAAACGGAACAGCGGCCGCGCCGGGTCGACATAGCCACGGCTGATGTCGGCGATATCCGCCAAACGGTAGAAACGGTCATTGAGCCGCAGGTTAACGTCCGCCAAGTCCTTCTCCGAGGCGAACTGGCCCGAGGTGCGCACCGAGATCCGCTCCGGCCCGGCCTCGATGACCCCGGCGGGGGTCACCGCGTTCTGTGATTGCAGGCTTTGCACGACCTGGCGCTGATCAATCCCCAGTGCCGCGAGTTTGCGCGTGGAGAAATTCAGGTAAATCACTTCGTCCTGCTGGCCGATCATCTCGACCTTGCCCAACCCCGGCACCGAACGGATCTCGGCACGTACCTGTTCCACGTAGTCGCGCAACTGGCGCATCGACAGGCCATCGCCAGTAAAGGCGTACACCGAACCGAACACGTCACCGAACTCATCGTTGAACGACGGCCCCTGCAAACCCTGGGGGAATGTGCCGCGAATATCGTCGATCTTCTTGCGCACCTGGTACCAGATCTCCGGGATGGCCTTGGCGCTGGTGGTGTCCTTGAGAAACACGAATACCGTGGATTCGCCCGGCCGCGTGTAGCTTTTCACGTAGTCGAGGGCATCGAGTTCTTCGAGTTTTTTCTCGATGCGATCGGTGACCTGCTTGAGGGTTTCTTCCTGGGTCGCACCGGGCCAGCGGGTCTGGATCACCATGGTCTTGATGGTGAACGAGGGGTCTTCCTCACGGCCAAGGTTCATGTAGGAGAACACGCCCATCAGCAGCGCGACGAACATCAGGTACCAGACGAAGGACTGATGCTTGAGGGCCCAGTCGGATAAGTTGAAGCTCCCTTTCATCGCGGGCTGTCCTCGTCGATTTTGACTTTTTGCCCGGCTTTCAGGCTGTTCACACCGGCGGTGACGATGCGTTCGCCGGGTTTGACGCCGCCATTGAGCAAGGCGCTGTCGGCGTCCTGGCTGATCACGGTGACGTCACGCGGTTGCACGGTCTGGCTTTGGGTGTCGAGCAGCCAGATGCGGGTTTTGCCGCCAACGTCCTGCAACGCGCTGACAGGCAGTTCGATACGTGGCGCAATCGCGCTGCTCAAGGTCACGCTGATCGCGGTTCCCAGGCGAAACGCCGGCGGCGTCTCGGCCAGGGTCAGTCGTGCGCGACGGGTGCGCGTGGCACTTTGGGCCTGAGGCTCGATTTCGCGCACGATGGCGGTGGTGTTGACGCTTGGGTCGAGTTGCCCGGCGACCAGAAACACCACATCGGCGGGCAAGCGCTCGGCGAGGCCGGCGGGCAGGTCGATCACCGCTTCCTTGATATCCGGGCGGGCCAGGGTCACCACCTGCTGGCCGGCGCTGACCACTTGACCGGCCTCGGCATTCCACGCGGTGACAACACCGGCGTGGTCAGTGCGCAGTTCGGCGTAAGTGAGCTGGTCTTTGGCCTGGTTGACCGAGGCCTTGGCCTGGTCGAGCGTGGCCTGGGTGGTTTTAAGGTCGGTCTGGGCCACGTCCAACTGGGCCTGGGCGCCGACGCCACGGTCGAACAACGCTTGTTGGCGGCGGGCGTTGGCCTGGGCATTGATAAATTGCGCCTGCACACGGGCAAGGTCGCCTTGGGCGGCGCGCAACTGGTTCTGCTGGTCGGTGGGGTCGAGAACGGCGAGCAAGGCGCCCTTCTCCACCTCGGCACCGACGTCCACGGCGCGACGGGCAATACGGCCGGGCACGCGGAAACCCAGATTGCTTTCATAACGCGCCTGGATCGTACCGGCGAAGCGCCCGAGGTTTTCCTGGTCTTCGGCTTTGACTTCCATCGATAACACCGGGCGCACCGGTTCGGGCGGCGGTTCTTGCTTGGAGCAGGCGACCAGCAACAGGCTGGTGGCGAGTAGAGCCGTCAGGTGCTTCATGGCTGGGCTCCTGGCTGGGCGATCTCGACAAGCATACCGGGGTGCAACAATTGCCCGCCGGCCACCACAACTTTTTCGCCGCCTTTAAGGCCCTCGCCGATGATCACTTTGCCGGTCAGGTAACGCGCCACCGTGACCTTGTGCAGTTGCGCCTTGCCGTCGCCATCGACCAGCCACACAGCGGGCTCGTTGAGGTCTTTGGTCAACGCAGACCAGGGCAGCTCGATACTGGCCTTGGCCGGGCCATTCGCAGTGGCGCTCACCACCGAACCCAGCTGCATGCCTTTGGGCAGCGCCTGCAACGCAATCTTGACTTGCACGGTGCCGGTATTGGCCGCGACGGCTGGGGTGACTTCACGGACCTTGCCTTGGACCTTGATGCTCGGGTTATCCAACAGGCTGACCGTGATCGGTGCGTCAGGCGGCGGCTCCACTAACAGCGATTCGTACACGTTGAACACCGCATCGCGCTCACCGTCACGGGCCAGGCTGAAAATCGGCACAGTGGCCTGCACCACCTGGCCGACCTCGGCCTGGCGAGCGGTAATCACGCCGGGCGCATCGGCGATCAACGCGCTATAGCCGAGTTGCTCACGGGCGTTGGCCAGTTGGGCTTGCGCCGCCGCCAGGGCACTTTGACTGCTGCGCAGCGCGGCCTGGGCAGCGTCGTATTCGCTGCGGCTGGTGTAGCCCTTGGGCAGGAGCTTTTCCTGGCGCACGAAGGCGGCGGCGGTCTGCTTGACCCGCGCCTGTTCGGCCACGACCTGGGCCTGGGCGGAATCGACGTTGGTCTGCAAATCCTTGGGGTCGAGCTTGGCCAACACTTGCTTGGCGGTCACGCGGTCGCCCACGTCGACCATGCGCTGGATGATCTTGCCGCCCACCCGAAAGGACAAATCGGTTTGTACGCGGGCCTGGATGTCACCGGTCAGCGTGACCGCTGCGGCAAAATCCGCCGACTGTACGGTCTGCACAAATACCCGTGAATGCGCCTTGGGTTCGGTGTTTTCCTGACCACAGCCACTCAGCAGCGCCAACAGGCCAAGGCTGAGTACAACTCTTGAAGTGCGACCGCCCATGCAGGCTCCTTTTGCGTGACGCGATGTGCCAGTTTGTATGCGACTGTGAGCTTAGATCAGGGTTCCTTATCTGCCGGCAGGAACCCATACTCCAAGGGTTCCCCTGCAGACTGAATGCACATGCTGAAAACCCTCGCAGTAGCCAATTATCGCTCGATCAATAAGTTGGTGGTGCCCCTGGACCGGCTGAACCTGGTCACCGGCCCCAATGGCAGCGGTAAGTCCAACCTGTATCGCGCCCTGCGGCTGCTGGCGGAAACCGCCCAAGGCGGGGTGATCAATGCGCTGGCCCGTGAGGGCGGGTTGGACTCGACCTTCTGGGCCGGGCCGGAAACCATCAGCCGGCGCATGCGCAATGGCGAGGTGCCGGTGGAGCCCATGGTACGCCAAGGCGTCAAACGCCTGCGCCTGGGGTTTGCCGGGGAGGACTTCAGCTATGCGATCTCCCTGGGCCTGCCGGAAAAAACCCAGTCGTATTTTTCCCTGGACCCGGAAGTGAAGAAGGAATGCATCTGGGCTGGCCACCTCTACCGCCCGGCCAGCCTGCTGGTGCAGCGTTCCGGGCCGATGGTGCGAGCACGTGAAGGACGTGCCTGGGACGTGTTGGCTCAGCACACACCGAATTACCACAGCCTGTTCGACCAGGTCGGCAACCTGCGCGGCTCGCCGGAGGTGTTGCTGCTGCGCGAAAGCATCCGGGGCTGGCGGTTTTATGATCACTTTCGCAGCGACGTCGATGCGCCCGTGCGCCAGCCACAACTGGGCACGCGCACGCCGGTGTTGCATCACGACGGGCGCGACCTGGCAGCCGCGTTGCAGACCATTCGAGAGATTGGCGACCCCGAGGCCTTGCAGCGCGCGGTGAGCGATGCGTTCCCCGGAGCGCGCTTGAATATCCAACCGCTGCAAGGCGGGCGTTTCGCGCTTGAATTTTATCAGGAAGGTTTGCTGCGGCCGCTGTCGGCCGCGGAGTTGTCGGACGGCACCTTGCGTTATCTGCTGCTGGTTGCCGCGCTGCTGACGCCCCGGCCGCCCACGATGATGGTGCTGAACGAACCGGAGACCAGCCTGCACCCGGATTTGCTGCCGGCGCTGGCGCGCTTGATTATCCAGGCGTCACAGCAGTGCCAGGTGTGGGTGGTATCCCATGCCAGTCGGTTGATTGCCGCGCTGCAGCAGGATGAAGGGTGTCATTCGATTGTGCTGGAGAAGGTGCTGGGCGAGACGCGGATTGTGGGGCAAGGGGTTTTGGATGCGCCGGCGTGGCATTGGCCGGAATAGAGGGTGACTGTGGGGGGCGCTGAGTACATATCCGTTGTTTGGGTCACGGCCGCAATGGGTTCCGCCCTTACGGCGGGTCACTTTGGAAAAGCCCCAAAGTAACCAAAGGGCTCTTGCCCCACCACTCGGCACCTAAGATCAAAGTCAAAAGCAAAGCACGGCGGCCTGACAGCCGACCTGAGTGGTTAGATCAAAAGCGCAAGCGAAGCGGTCTGTCAGTTGATGGAGTAGGTGACTGGCACACCGCATTCGCGAGCAAGCCCGCTCCCACATTTGGAACTGGGTACATCAGGCAGAGGGTGGGCTGCTTTTCAGACTGTATTGGGTCAATCTGGGAGCTGGCATGGGGTCTGCGACTGGGTTTGCCTGATGTACCGAGGTGTCTGCATCGCAGGCAAGCCCGCTCCCACAGAAAAGCAGAGCACTGCGGTGCTGGCAGCTGAACTCGGTCAACATTGTGGGAGCGGGCTTGCTCGCGAAGGCGGTGGGTCAGTTACAAATAAGCCGACTGGCACACCGCTTTCGCGAGCAAGCCCGCTCCCACATTTGGAACTGGGTACATCAGGCAGAGGGTGGGCTGCTTTTCAGACTGTATTGGGTCAATCTGGGAGCTGGCATGGGGTCTACTGCTGGGTATGACTGATGTACCGAGGTGTCTGCATCGCAGGCAAGCCAGCTCCCACAGAAAAGCAGGACACTGCGGTGCTGGCAACTGAACTCGGTCAACATTGTGGGAGCGGGCTTGCTCGCGAAGGCGGTGGGTCAGTTACAAATAAGCCGACTGGCACACCGCTTTCGCGAGCAAGCCCGCTCCCACATTTGGAACTGGGTACATCAGGCAGAGGGTGGGCTGCTTTTCAGACTGTATTGGGTCAATCTGGGAGCTGGCATGGGGTCTACTGCTGGGTATGACTGATGTACCGAGGTGTCTGCATCGCAGGCAAGCCCGCTCCCACAGAAAAGCAGAGCACTGCGGTGCTGGCAGCTAAACTCGGTCAACATTGTGGGAGCGGGCTTGCTCGCGAATGCGCTGGGTCAGTTACAAATAAGCCGACTGGCACACCGCTTTCGCGAGCAAGCCCGCTCCCACATTTTGAACGGGGTACATCAGGCAGAGGGTGGGCTGCTTTTCAGACTGTATTGGGTCAATCTGGGAGCTGGCATGGGGTCTACTGCTGGGTATGACTGATGTACCGAGGTGTCTGCATCGCAGGCAAGCCCGCTCCCACAGAAAAGCAGAGCACTGCGGTGCTGGCAGCTAAACTCGGTCAACATTGTGGGAGCGGGCTTGCTCGCGAATGCGGCGCATCAGTGACAGATGAGCTAACTGGCACACCGCTTTCGCGAGCAAGCCCGCTCCCACATTTGGAACTCATTTCATCCGGTAAACGTGGTGTTGCTGTGCTTTTGCTTCTACCACTCAGGTCGGCTGTCAGGCCGCCGTGCTCTGCTTTTGATCTGCTGTTGATCTTGATCTGCCAGGCCCCGTTAACCACGCTGGCCGAACGCAGGCTTGAATCCGTGGGTAACCCGGCAGGACGCCGGGTTAGCCGCACTGGGCCAGGGATGGCCCATTGCGGCGGCCCACGGATTCAAGCCGGAGTGAGGGCATGCCGAGCCTGGGCGAGGCACCGAGTGGTGGGGCAAAGACCTTTTGGTTACTTTTGGGGCGTTTGCCAAAAGTGACCCGCTGTAAGAGCGGAACCCATAGCCGCCGTTACCGCAGCAACGGATATGTACCCAATCCACCGAAACGCCCCCCAGCCCCAAAGCAACCCAAAGCTTTGCGCAAAGACCGATGCTCACCGCGACCAAGCCCGCGCCCCCAAGCGATGTAAAGCGGCCAACTGTGAGCGCGAGCTTGCCCGCAACAGCGGCTGAACAGTCAGCGCAAAATCACCCCTGCCACTTCCCGCCTTCAACAATCACACTCTCAGGCCGGGTGTCATCGCTCAGCTCTTTACGCACATATTGGTCATACAACTTGAGCAAAAACTTCTCCTCACCCAACTTCGCCAACTCGCTATTCACCCAGTCACGCAATTCGACGTTGCCCTTCTTCACCGCTGGCGCAATCGGCGCTTCATCACCGAGTTTCTGCTCCAGCACACGGTAGCCCGGGTTCTGCTTGGCCCAGCTGAACAACACCAGGTTGTCCTGTGCATACGCGTCACCACGACCGGCCGACAACGCTTGCAGTGACTCGGAGTTTTTCTCGAACTTGAGCAGTTTCCAGTCCGGGTGGTGCTTGGTCAGCCAGATATCGGCAGTGGTACCCGTGGTGACGATGGTGGTGCGGGAGGCCAAGTCATCCAGGCTTTTTACCGCGCTGCCCTGAGGCACCAACGCCTGTACCGCGACTTTCAGGTTGGGGTTGGTAAAGTCCACCGCTTCCTTGCGCTCCGGGGTCACGGTCATGTTGGCGAGGATCAGGTCGACTTTGTCACTTTGCAGAAACGGTATACGGCTGGCCGGCTCGACGGCGACGAATTCGACTTTGTTTTCATCGCCCAGCAGGTCCTTGGCGAATTGGCGGCCGATGTCGGTATCGAAGCCGACGTAGCGACCGGCTTCGTTCACAAAGCCGAACGGCGGCTTGTCGGTGAATACGCCGACGATCAACTTGTCGCGCGCCTTGATCTTGTCGATGTAGCTCACCGCGGCGGCAGGTTTCGCGGGCGCTTCAGCCTTCTTATCGCAGCCGGCCAACAATGCGACGGCGAGCAGTGGCAGTAATAACTTGGCAGTTTTCATATCAGCTCCAGTTCCTTGGTCTTTTTGGGCAGTGTTGAAACAAAGGAAAACTTCTCCAGAAACTGCTGCGCGCGTGCGGTTTGCGGGTTCGTAAAGAATTCTTCGGGGGTGTGTTGTTCGAGGATGCGACCGGCCTCCATAAACACCACGCGGTCGGCGACGGCGCGGGCGAAGGCCATTTCGTGGGTCACGATCAGCAGGGTCATGCCATCGCGGGCCAGGCCCTGGATCACCTCCAGCACTTCCTTGACCATCTCCGGGTCGAGGGCGGCGGTGACTTCGTCAAACAGCATGACCTGGGGGTTCATGCACAACGAGCGGACGATGGCGATGCGTTGCTGCTGGCCACCGGAAAGCTGACGCGGGTAGGCATCGCGCTTGTCGGCCAGGCCCACGCGTGCCAGCAGTTTTTCTGCCTGCTCGCGGGCTTCGCGCGGCGCGCGTTTTTGCACTTTCAACGGGCCGAGCAGGATGTTGTCGAGCACGCTCATGTGCGGAAACAAATGGTAGCTTTGGAACACCATGCCCACGTCCTGGCGCACCTGGCGCCAGTCGGTGTGTGGGTCCAACAGCTCCTTGCCGGCAAAGCGCAGGCTGCCGCTGTGCGCCACTTCAAGGCCGTTAAGGCAGCGCAACAACGTGCTTTTGCCGCAGCCGCTGGGGCCGAGGATCACCACCACTTCGCCGCTTTGGACCCGCAAGTCGATGCCCTTGAGCACCTGCTGTTCGCCGAAGAATTTGTTGAAACCCTGGAACTCGATCAATGCGCTCATGCTTGGGCCCAGCGCCGTTCCAGCCGCTTGGAGGCAGCCGACAACGGGTAGCAGATAAAGAAGAAAAACAGGAACAGCACGCCGTAGATCAGTACCGACTCATAGGTGCGCTCGATGATTTGCTGACCGACCTTGATCACATCGACCACACCGATCAGCACGGCCAGGGAGCTGGTCTTGATGATCCGCGTGTAGACGTTGATGGTCGGCGGCGTCATACGCTTGAGGGCTTGGGGCAGCAACACGTAGCCGTAGAGCTGCGGGTCGGACAACCCAATCGACAAGCCGGCTTCACGCTGGCCACGCGGCAGCGAATGCAACGCGCCGCGGACCACTTCGCCCACCTCGCTGGCGCCCCATAGCGACAGCACCAGCACCGCGCACCAAAAGCTCGGGATGCTCAGGCCAAAGAAAATCGGCAGGCCGAAAAACAACAGGTACAACCACACCAGCACCGGAATCGCCCGGAACAGCTCCAGATAAACACGCAGCACAAGGTTGATCAGCCGGTTGTTCAGCGTGCGCAACACGCCATACAGCACGCCGCCGACGGTGCTGAAGGCAATGCTCAAAAACGAAATCGACAGGGTTTGCGCAGCGCCCTTGCCCAGTTGCGGCAACGACACCCACAGCAACTCAAGACCCGAACTGGCCATGCTGGAGCCTCCTTTCCAGGCGGCTGAGCAGCAGCGACAGCGGCAAGAACAACAGCACGCAAATCAGCGTCAGCACGGCGAGCATCTCGTAGGTTTTGTAGTAGAGCGCGATGTAACTCTTGGTGGTGTAGAGAATTTCCGGCACGGCCACAGCCGAGACCACGGTGGTCTCCTTGAGCAGGAAGATGAAATTGGCGAACAGCGCCGGCAGGCTGAGAATGCCGGCCTGGGGCAGGATCACATGGCGCAGCAACTGCCAGTCGGACAGGCCGATGGATTTGCCCGACTCGATCTGCGCCAGCGGCACCGCTTCGACACCGGCGCGCAGCACTTCGGTGAGGTACGCGCCGCCCAGGAACGTCATGGTGATGATGGCCGCCCAGAACCCGGAAATATTGAAACCCAGGGCCGGCAAGGCGAAGTACACGAAGAACAGTTGGATCAGCAGCGGCGTGTTACGCGCCAACTCCACATACAGCGCCACCAGGCGCGACAGGTAGGGCGTGCGAAACACCAGCAGCGCCGCATTGATCAGCGCCACCAGCAAGGAGCTGGCAATGGCAATCAAGCCCACTTGCAGCGTCACCCCCACGGCACTGAGAAACGCCGGCAGGGTGCTGAGGATAAAAGCGAAATCGAAGGTCATCGTGAGTCCATGACGCCGCAAGGGTAATGCAGCGAGCGCAGTCCGTTCCGGCGTGGGTAACGTCGGGTAGCGCGAACTTTAAAGGTATAAAAAGCAAAATTTAAATACCTAAATAGCATATTGATATCACCCAAAAAGATAACCGCCGGATTCGCGGGTTTGGCCGGTGACGGCTATGGTCTTGGGGTCGCAGGACGGCTGTTTTTTTCGAGGGAATGAGCAATGAACCAAGCGAAACCGCTGGATCCGCAGGAACTGGTGAAGTGGTTGGTGGCGCTGCGCAGGGCGATCAATAGCCGTGTGCTCTGAAACGCTGAAGGTCCAATGTGGGAGCGGGCTTGCTCGCGAATGCGGTGTATCAGACAGAGCATCTGTAACTGACAGACCGCTATCGCAGGCAAGTTGCTCCCACAGTTCTTGCCCGTATTTCCAGGTCAATAAAAAAACGCCGACGCTGTAGAAGCCGTCGGCGTTCAAACCTTGAAGGGGGTTTTGTTTACATCAGAACGCAGGCACTACCGCGCCGTTGTACTTCTTCTCGATGAAGGCTTTGACTTCCGGGCTGGTCAGCGCCTTGGCCAGTTTCTGCACAGCGTCGCTGTCCTTGTTGTCCGGGCGAGCGACCAGGAAGTTCACATAAGGCGACTTGGCATCTTCGATGATCAGCGCGTCTTTCGCCGGGTTCAAGCCCGCTTCCAGGGCGTAGTTGGTGTTGATCACGTCCAGGTCAACCTGGTCCAGCACGCGAGGCAGCAAGGCCGATTCCAGCTCTTTGAACTTCAGGTGTTTTGGGTTGGAAGCGATGTCTTTCGGCGTGGACAGCGCATTGCTCGGGTCTTTCAGCGTAATCAAACCATTCTTTTGCAGCAGCAGCAGGGCGCGGCCACTGTTGGAGCCTTCGTTCGGGATGGCCACGGTAGCGCCGTCTTTAAGCTCGGAAATATTCTTGATCTTCTTCGAGTAGCCGCCGATCGGTTCAACGTGCACACCGATCACAGTGACCAGGTTGGTGCCCTTGCCCTTGTTGAAGTTTTCCAGGTACGGCAGGGTCTGGAAGTAGTTGGCGTCCAGGCGCTTCTCGGCAACCTGTGTGTTGGGCTGCACATAGTCGGTGAACACCTTGATTTCCAGGTCCACGCCTTCTTTGGCCAGGGTCGGCTTGACCAGCTCAAGGATCTCGGCGTGCGGGATCGGGGTGGCCGCAACGACCAGTTTCTCGTTGGCCTGGGCGAAGCTTGCAGTCAGGGCAGCCGCCAGTGCGGTAAACAACAGAACCTTTTTCATGCAGTGTCCTTATCGAAATTCCGGGGCGTCTCTGACGACCGTTTTTTTGTGGTGTGCCAGCGAAGTGCTATCGCGGCGTGGGGTGGACAATACCTAGATTTTTTATTCCCGAACAATATCTTTTATTCACGTTGATATTCCATTTTGTTCATGTAGGAATTTGAGCAAGGTTTGCTGCTCGGCGGGGCTGGCGTTGGCGAAAATCCGTTGCAGTTGCTCAAGGGGTGAGCCCGCCGCCGGCAGGTTTAAATGCTCGGGCAAAATTTCATCGCCACTGCTCACCAACAGCGCGAAGTGAATGACGTTTTCCAGCTCGCGGGTATTGCCCGGCCAACTGTGGTGTTCCAGCACGCGCTGGGCGGCGTCACTGATCAGCGGCACCGGCAGGTCCAGGCGCTGGCTGTAGATGCCGAGGAAGTATTCGGCCAGGGACAGGATGTCGCCGACCCGTTCACGCAAGGCCGGCAGGTCCAACTGGCCTTCGCTCAAGTAATGGAACAGGCGTTCATGAAACTTGCCCGCCGCCACGGCTTGGGCCAGGTCGATGCTGGTGGCTGCGACCAGCCGCACATCCACCGGGCTGGGCTGATGTGCGCCAACGCGAGTGACTTCGTGATTTTCCAAGGCCGCGAGCAATTTCACCTGGATCGGCAGCGGCAAGTCACCGATTTCGTCCAGGTACAAGGTGCCGCCGTTGGCCGAGCCGAACCACCCGGCCCGACTGCTGGCCGCGCCGCTGTGGCTGCCTGCGGCGTAGCCGAACAATTCGGCGTCGGCGTAGGTGGGGCTGATCGCGCCGCAGTTGACCGACACAAACAGCCCGGCGCGGTCGCTGCCCCGGTGGATATGCCGCGCCAGCAGCTCTTTACCGCTACCGGTCTCGCCGCGAATCAACACGGGCAAGGCACGCGGCGCGAGGCTTTCGAGCGCTTCACGCAGTTGCCGTGAACGCGGGTCGACAAACACCAACGCCTTGGCGCGAATGCTCAGCGGGCTCTTTTCGGCGTCGGGGAAGGTCAGCAGTGGCTGGCCGAAGGTTTCATGACTCATGGCAGGCTCCCGCCCCAAATCCACTCAGGGACGGGGCGTTGAAAATGTTCAGGCAGTGCGCCGGGCGTGATGCTCGAGGCGGCTCTGGAGACGATACAGATAGGCGAACCCCTGCTCCCAACGCTGGTGGCCGGACTTCACATTGATATGCCCGGCACCCGACAAAATGCCGGCTTCGGCGCCCCAGTGACGGGCCAGCTCCAACGCCCTTGGGGCACTGACGGCGCTGTCGTTATCGGAACTGACCACCTGGCTGGGAAATGGCAGCAGGTCGGTCGGGATCGGCGCGAAGTTGCGTAGCGCCGGCGAACAGGCCGGACGTTCGACATCGGCCGGGGCCACCAGCAAGGCACCGCGTACCTGCCGCAGGAAATGCACCGGCGCAGTGGCCGCCCAGTGGGCGACGGTGATGCAACCCAAGCTGTGGGCGATGAGAATCACCGGCGTGCTGTCGGCAGCGATCGCTTCAGCCAGCGCGGCCACCCAGTCTTCGCGACGCGGCGTCAACCAATCGGCCTGCTCCACGCGCGCACTGTTGGGCAGGCTGTTTTGCCAATGGCTTTGCCAATGTTCTTCTGGCGATCCTTGCCAGCCCGGCACGATCAGATAACGAATCGACTCGCTGTGCATGGGTGTGCCCTCCTGCAGCGTTTAACGTTGCTGGTCAGTATAGGGACGCGGGTTATATTCGTTAAGGAATAAGAAGCTATTTATTAATAACCAAAATATCAATCACACGGATACTTAAAAATGTGGGTGCAGGCAAGCCAGCTCCCACATGGATCGGGTTGCACAGGGGAAATCAGGTAAATACCAGGCAAAAAAAAGGCCGCACCCTGCCAAGGAAACGGCCCAAAAAATTGTCGAGGCTTTTAACACTAACGAGCGGTAATCACCGACAGCTTGGTAATGCCCGCGCGTTCGATAGACGCCATGGCTCGCGCCACTTCGCCGTAGTTCACGCCATCGTCCGCCTGCAGTTGCACCCGCACATCGGGGTCCTTGGCCTTGGCCGCCTGCAGGTTGAATTCGAGCAGGTCCGGCTGGATTGCGTCCTTGTTGATAAACAGTTTGCCGGCGCCGTCGATGCTCACCACCAGCGGGTCTTTCTGCTCCACCGGGGCCACGGCCTGGGTCTTGGGCAGGTTGATCGGAATCGCATTGGTCAGCAGCGGCGCGGTGACGATAAACACCACCAGCAGCACCAGCATCACGTCCACCAGCGGCGTGACGTTGATCTCGCTCAGCACCTCATCACTGTCTTGGGTTGAGAAGGCCATCTCAGGACGCCTCCTTCACTTTTTGCGGGTTACCCGCCGCGCTTTTCGTCAGCGCAGGGTGCAACAGCACGCGGAAAGAATGCTTCTGCGCCAGGCTGTAAAAATCGTGGGCAAAGTCATCGAGGTCGGCCGCTGTCAGCTTCAAGCGGCGCAGGAAGTAGTTGTAGACCAACACGGCCGGCACGGCGACGGCGATACCGACACCGGTGGCAACCAACGCCGCACCAATCGGGCCGGCCACGGTTTCCAGGCTGGCGGAACCGGCGGCGCTGATCCCCTTCAGCGCTTCCATGATCCCCCACACGGTGCCGAACAGACCGATAAACGGCGAGGTGCTGCCGATACTGGCGACCACGGCCAGGCCGGTTTCGAGCGAGCGTCGCTCACGCACGATCTGCTGGCGCAGGGCTCGTTCGAGACGGTCCTGATGGTTGATGGCCTGGCTCAAGTCAGCCGCGTGCGGCGCATCGCCGACCTGGATCGCGGCATAACCGGCCTGGGCCACACGGGCCGCAGCGCCGGGTTGGGTTTCGGCCAGCTCGGCAGCCGAGTCGAGGCTCGACGCCGCCCAGAACTGATTGTGGAATTTTCGATCCTGCGCCCTGAGGCGACTGAACTGCACAGCCTTGAGCAAGGCAAAGCCCCAGGTGGCGACCGAAAAGGCCACCAGCAGCCAGATCACCGCGCTTTCAACGGATTCAAGTGGAGATGCTAATGCCATGATGTTTTCCCTCTGTGCAGGTGGCGGCGTGTCCAACACACCGCTGCCGAATAGTTAGTGAATCTTGAAATCGATCGGCACGCTGACCCAGCCGTCCTGGGCCACATCGCCTTGCTTGGCCGGCACGAAACTCCAACGTTTCACGGCGGCCAGTGCGGCGTCGTCGAGTTGCTGGCGACCGCTGCTTTTCTGGACCTGGACCTCACCCGGCTTGCCGCTGGCCAACACATGCACGCGCAGCAGCACGGTGCCTTCCCAACCACGGCGCTGGGCCAGCGACGGGTACTCCGGCGCCGGGTTCTTCAAGTACGCGGCGTTGGCCGAAGCAGGTGTCACCGGCGCAGGTGAAGGTGCCGGTGGCGCTGGAGGCGCTGGAGGCGCAGGCGTCGGTGGCGCAGGCGGTTGCTCGACCGCTTTTGGCACAGGTTTGGGTTCAGGTTTCGGCACCGGCTTCGGCTTCGGCTTGGGTTTTGGAACAGGTTTCGGCGGCGCTGGTTTGGCGGCCAACTCATCGACTACCGGCGGCGGAGGCTCGACTACAGGCGGCGGCGGTGGCGGTTCAACCACCGGCGGCGCGGGTTGGGAAAATTCGATGGTCATCGGTGGGATTTCCGGCGGCACGATTGGCAGCACCGGCGTGGGCTTCTGGCTCAGCCAATAGATCAGCGCACCGTGCAGGGCCACCACCAGCAACCCGAGCAGAACCCCTTCGCGACGACTCGCAAAACGCTTCGGGGTTTTCTGCAAACGCAGCTGCCCCAAGGGCGCGCGGTGCGGCCGGCCAAGGTCGACCAACTCACCACCCGGTGCCTGGCGCCACTGCGCCTCGGGGACACTGGCGGCGGTCTGGACATTGCCCATTGATTCACTCCCTACGGTTTTCACACCCAAAAACCGACAGGCCTGCCAAAGCGGCCGTCGAGGGCTGAATCATCGGGGGCAGACGCTTATCTCTTAAAGTAATCTTTAAAGTTATAGATAGATCTAAATTGAATAAATGAACCGTCCTGAAACACCCAAGCCACGGCCCGCCTGGCCTGTGGCGAAGGCGCCATTTTTGAATGCCTTAAGGGCATAAAAAATATTCCTGAAAGGCATCGCGTGTGGCGCGCGGGCTTGCCAATAAAAAGCCGTCGACCGTTTTACGCTGGGCTGTTTGCGCATAAGTCGAGCAATTGGCTTTGCAACGTTTGCCCGGCCGCGCCCAACCCACTGCGGCCATATAACGCCAGCCGCACGCCCTGCACCCTGGGCAAACCACTGTGCTCGCCGAGTACCACATGCCCGGCCTGCACCACCCTTCGCGGCAACAAGCTGATCCCCAACCCCGCCGCCACTGCCGAACACACGCTGGCCAGGCTGGCGCTGGAATAACCGATGCGCCAACGCCAGCCGCCGACTTCCAGGTGGTGGAGCATTTCATTGCGGTACAAACCGCCCACCGGAAACGCCACCAGCGGCAGCGGGTCGCGCCCCAGGGACGGCGTGCTGCGGCTGTCGACCCAGCACAACGGTTCCGGCCATGAGGCCAGGCAGTCATCGCTGTCACCCATCTGCTTGACCAGCAACACGTCGAATTCGCCCGCGCGGTACTGCCGTTGCAACTCCGGGCCCAGGCCACTGGTCACCTCCAGACGCACGCGCGGGTAGGCCACCACGAACGCTGACAGCAACGGCATCAGGCGTTCGGCGGCAAAGTCCTCCGGCACCCCGAGGCGCAACACGCCGTCGCTTTGCTGGCTGATCAACACGTCAGCGGCTTCTTCATGCAGTGCCAGAATGCGCCGCGCATAGGCCAGCAAGCGCTCGCCCTCAGCAGTGGCCACCACGCGGCGCTGGTCGCGGTCCAGCAACTGGCACGCCACGCCATCTTCCAGGCGGCGGATCTGCTGGCTCACGGTGGATTGGGTCAAGTGCAGGCGCTCGGCAGCGCGGGTGAAGTTGCCGCAGTCCACCACGGCAACAAAACTGCGTAACAACACGGGGTCGAACATGGCGCGTCACCATTCCATTTGCCACTGGTTGGCATGGTTATATTTAATTTCAGAATACCCCGGCCGCTGACCATACTTCACCTTCCATTCTGCCCAGAGGGACCGCAATGACCGACGATCATCAGCACCTGCAACGCGCCGTAGCCCTGGCCAGCGCCAATGTGGCCCAAGGTGGTCGACCGTTCGGCGCCGTGCTGACGCTCAATGGCGAGGTGCTGGTCGAAGCCGTCAATGAGATCCACCTGACCCAGGACCCCACCGCCCACGCCGAGCTGCTGGCGATTCGCGCGGCCAGCCAACGCGTAGGCGCGCGCCTGGAAGGCTGCGTGATATACGCCAGTGGCCAACCCTGCCCGATGTGCTTGAGCGCCATGTACCTGTGCGGCGTAGCGCGCGTGGTGTTTGCCGCCAGCAACGCAATGGCCGAACCGTTCGGCCTGTCGACGGCGGTGATTGGGCAGCAGGTCGGCCTGCCACTGAGCGAACAGCGCCTGCCGATCCAACACCTGCCCGACGCCGCCATGACCGCGCTGTATCACCGATGGAAAACCCTGCATGACCCTGAATAAATCCTTCGCCGGCTGGGGCCTGCTGGTGGTGCTCGGCCTCAACCTGCGGCCGATCCTCAGTTCCATCAGCCCGTTGCTCGGCGAGATCCGCCAGGCCACTGGCCTGAGTTTCCAGAGCAGTGCGCTGCTCACCAGCCTGCCGGTGGTGTGCATGGGCCTGGTGGCGCTGGTCGGCGTGCGCGTGGAGGCACGGCTCGGCGAACGGCGTGGCATTGCCCTGGGCTTGATGATGATTCTGCTCGCGTGCCTGGCGCGTTGGCTGCTGGGCCAGGCGTCGGCGCTGCTGGTCACGGCATTGCTCGGTGGCGCCGGTGTGGCGCTGATCCAGGCGTTGGTGCCGGCGATGATCAAGCGCGAATTTCATCACCGCGTGCCAGTGGCGATGGGCGTGTACTCCGCTTCGCTGATGGCCGGTGGCGGGTTGGCGGCGCTGCTGAGCCCGGTAGTGGCCACGCATTTCGAGCAATGGCAGGCCGGGTTGGGTGTGTGGCTGTTGCCGGCGCTCGGGGCGTTATTGCTATGGGCCTGGTTGCCGTTGGGCGCGGCGAGAAACCCGCAGCCAGTGCCCGCGTTCACGGGCCTGCGCAACCGGCGGGCCTGGCTGTTGGCGCTGTACTTCGGCTTGGTCAATTGCGGCTATATGAGCATGGTGGCGTGGCTGCCGGCGTACTATCAGCAATTGGGCTGGGGCGTATTGCCAAGTGGTTCGTTGCTGGCCTTCATGACCATCTTCCAGGTGATCGCCGCGCTGCTGATGCCGGTGTTGGCACAACGCGGTATCGACCGTCGACCGTTGCTGGGCATCAGCCTGCTGGCGCAAACCCTCGGCTACCTCGGCCTGATCATCGCGCCGCAGGAATATCCCCACCTGTGGGTGGCCTTGTGCGGCTTCGGCCTGGGCGCATGTTTTGCCCTGAGCCTGCTGCTGACCCTCGACCACCACCGCGACCCGCGCCAAGCCGGGCAACTGGCGGCTTTCGTGCAAGGCGTAGGCTTTTTGATCAACGCGATTTCGCCGTGGCTGACCGGCTGGCTGCGCGAACTGACCGGCAACTTTGTCAGCGCCTGGGTGGTGCTGACAGTCACCGTAGTGGCGATGCTGCTGGTGACGCGGGTGTTCAGTCCGGCCACCTATCGCACGGTGCCTGCTCTATAGATATGCATTTAAGGTCTAGATAAAAAAACTCGCTTCGTTGACGGAATAAGCAAGCGCCTTAAAATCGCGGTTCTTCTTTCGCACGTCGGGCCCCCATGGATCTCCGCCAACTGCGCTACTTCATTGCGCTCAACAAGTACCGCAGTTTCGTGCGCGCCGCCGACGCCATGGGGATTACCCAGCCGGCCTTCAGCCGCAGCATCCAGGGCCTGGAGCAGGAGTTCGGCTGTGTATTGGTGGATCGCGCCAACAAAGACCTGCGCCCGACGCCCGAAGGCCAGGTGGTGCTGCAGCACGCTTTGGGCCTGGTGCAAGGTGCGGCGCTGCTGAGCCATGAAGTCACGCGCATGACCAAGCTCGACGCGGGCGAGGTTCGGTTTGGCAGCGATGCAGTGGCGGCGGTCAACCTGGTGCCCGTGACCATCGCCCGTTTTATCACGACCTACCCCAAGGTACGCACCGCCCTGCAGGTGGATAACTGGGAAAAACTGGGGCGCAGCCTGAGCCGGGAAGAGATCGAATTCTTTATCGCCGATGTGCGTCACTTTGAAGCCGATCCGAACTTTCAGACCCAGGCCCTGACCCCGCGGCGCATGGCGTTTTTCTGCCGCGCCGGGCACCCGCTGCTGGCCAAGGACAGCCTCTCCACCAATGACCTGTTCGATTACCCGTTGGCCGCGCCCTTGATGGCGCCCGGCATTCGCAAGGTACTGGCCAACCTCAGCGGGCGCATCGACTTTGCGCCCGCTGTCGAGCTGGAGCAGTTTTCCTCTCTGGCCACCCTCGTGCAGCAGTCAGACGCCATCGGCCTGGGGCCAGAAGAGGCCTTCGCCGGCGCGTTCACCCACGGTGAGCTGACGCTGCTGCACTGGCGCAACCTGCCTCACACCCTGGAGAGCTTGAACCACCGCTGCGGCGTGATCAGCCGCGCTGGGGTGCGTTTGTCGCCTGCGGCGAAGGTGCTGATCGAAGCCCTGCTGGCGGTGGAAAGCCGAGCCGATTGGCCCGCGAAAACGTGCCAAAATCATTGAAACGCACGCCCATGTCGGCCATGACTTTGTGCGCCACTTTGGCCGTCATCTGGCGGATGTAAAACGGTTCCTTCACGACAAAATGATGGATGCCGTGGGTGCTGCCGAAGTTGAAGCAAAACGCCTGCAGCGGCCACATCCACCAGGGGTTGAGCACTTGGGTCTGCTGGATCACATTGCCCAGCTCCACATCGCCGTAGTAATGCATGTTGGAGCTGACAAAGTGCAGGCAAAAGGTGCGCAGCACGTTGGGGCCGATGATGACCACGGCGGCGATGTCGATGACCTGCATGACCTGCAAGGTGTTGGCTGACCAGGCAATCGGCACGCCCATCAGGCTGGCAATGCCATTGGCGGCATGGAAACCGAGGAACACATACCACGCGCCCCAATGCAGCAGAGCCAATGGCGCGTACACCAGCAGCGAGCGCTTGAGGATCTTGAGTTTGTGGCCCCAGGTTTTCGCCCGCAGCATGCGGATAAACGCCGACATCACGTTATCCCCCACCATCAGCAGCCGCGCAACGCCCCACGGTTCACCATTGGTGATGGCGCGCTCCTCCATATCGGTTTCGGTCCCGGAGACCTTGTGGTGGTTAAGGTGCAGGTGGCGGCGTATCCACGGGTTGATCGTGCTCGGGCGCGCCAGCCAGACCAGGCCCATCATCAGGTTGTGGGGCAGGCGTTGCTTGCGAAAGTACATGCTGTGGATCAGGTCGTGTTCCAGCTCGTGGGTCAGCGAGGCGAGGAAGGCATTGAGCAGCAGGCACACCCACCAGGCCATATGACCGCTGATGTAGAGCGCTGCCGAGCCGAGCATGCCGAGCAAGGCGAAGGCCAGGATACCGGCGCCCAGCGCGTCCTGGTGCCGCAGCCAGGGGTGCTGCTGGCGCAGTCTGGCGCCTTCGGCGAGCACCACTTCGCGGATATGCGCAGAACGCTGTTGTGCGTTCATCTGTTGGGGACTTGCAGAAGTACCGTCCATGCTCCCATCCTCTGGTTTATTGATAGATGCATCCTGGCCCAAGCGGTCCGCCAGGGCATCAGCCCCACACGCCAACCTGTTGACCGCAAGCGCCAATCGCCATGACCGAACCCACTTCCCTCGCCAGCTGGACCCGCGCCCTGCGCAAACAGCTCGATGCCCTGGACCTCGACAGCGCCGCGCTGTGCGCCCAGGCCGGGCTCGACCCACAGCAGATGGACGACCCCAACGCGCGTTATCCGCTGTCGGCAACCACGCGCTTATGGGAGCTGGCGGTGCAGGCCAGCGGCGATCCGGCGATCGGGTTGCGGGTGTCGCGGTTTGTCAGCCCCACGACCTTTCATGCGCTGGGTTATGCGTTGGTGGCCAGCGGCAGCTTGCGCGAGGTGTTCGAGCGCATCGTGCGTTATCACCAGGTGGTCAGTGATGCGCTGACGCTGGAGCTTAGCCGAGAGGGCGAGCGCTACCACTTTCGCCTGCTGCAACCACCGGGCAGCCCGGCGCCGGCACTGGAAGCGATTGATGCGTTTGCGGCGATTTATGTGCGCACCTGCCGTAATCGACTGGGCCGCGAATACGCGCCGCTGGCGGTGCACCTGCGACGGCCGGAGCCGGCTGACGCCAAGCCGTGGCACACGGTATTTCGCGCGCCGGTGTTTTTTGGCGCTGAGGAAGACCGCCTGGAGTTTGCCGCAAGGGACTTCGACAGCCATCTGGATGACGCCAACCCCGAGTTGGCCGAACACAATGAGACCGTGCTCAAACGCACGCTTGCCCAGTTACAACCGCTGACCTGGGAGCGCAAGGTGCGCGCGGCCATTGAGGCGCAATTGCCGGAGGGCGAGCCAAGTGCCGAGCGGATTGCCCACGCCCTGCACCTGAGCCTGCGCAGTTTGCAGCGGCATCTGGCGGATGAGGGCTGTCGGTTTGATGCGTTGCTCAATGAGTGCCGCGAGAACCTGGCGCTGCTGCACCTGCGGGACTTGCAATGCTCGTTGGCCGAGATCAGCCATTTGCTGGGGTTCGCCGACACCAGCAGTTTCAATCGGGCGTTCAAGCGCTGGACGGGAATGACGCCGGGGCAGTTTCGCGATGGGTTGCGGTAGCGGAATGTGTAGCGGTTGTGAGGGCCTCATCGCGGGCAAGCCCGGCTCCCACAGGTTGACTGTGTTCACGCTGGCTTGCCTGCGATGGCGGCAGGGCGATTTTGGGTGACTGTGAGGGCCCCTTCGGGAGCAAGCCCCCTCCCACATTTTGATGGGTGAACCCAGTCAACTGTGGGAGCTGGCTTGCCTGCGATGGCTGCAGGGAGATTTTGGGTGACTATGAGGGCCTCTTCGGGAGCAAGCCCCCTCCTACATTTTGATGGGTGAACCCAGTCAACTGTGGGAGCTGGCTTGCCTGCGATGGCGGTAGGGCGATTTTGGGTGACTGTGAGGGCCCCTTCGGGAGCAAGCCCCCTCCCACATTTTGATGGGTGAACCCAGTCAACTGTGGGAGCTGGCTTGCCTGCGATGGCGATAGCCCCGGCACCCCATTAACTGGATCAGTCAGCGCCCACGATCACGGCGTAATAACTTCCTGACCCGCGCCACCAACGCCTTGGCATCGAACGGCTTGAGCAAATAATCATCCTCATGCAATTCCAGGCCACGCAGTCGGTCTTCAATCCCGCCTGGTGTGGTCAAGAACAACATCGGCGTCTGCCCCTTCAACCGAATCGCCTGCTGCAACTTCCAGGCATTCAAGCCCGGCAGCATTACATCCAGGATAACCAGGTCGTACTCGGTGCTTTCCACGAAACGCAACGCCGCCATGCCATTGGCCGCGACTTCCACGGTGTAGCTCGCCTCGTTCAAGCCCTGGGCCATCCGCTGTGCTTCTTCGGATTCATGTTCCACTAACAGCACACGCATAACACACCTCGATTAATCAGGTTGGCAGGCTAACACCCTGGCGCGTGCGCCGCCTCACGCAGTCGCTGGGCATCGAGGATTTCGATCTCGCCATAGCCCAGGCGCACGATGCCCTGGGTTTGCAGCTCCTTGAGCAACGCATTGGTGGTCTGGCGCGACAGACTCAACATCGCCGCCAGGTCTTCCTGGGGCAGTTGCACACTGCTTCTGGAGGGTTGGATATCCCCGTAACCCTCAACAATCATCAATAAACGGTGGGCCAGTCGAACCGAGGCCGGCATCAGGCTGAGGTGTTCGAGGCCGATGAAACTCAGGCGCAGTTTCTGGCTCATCAGCAACGCCAGGTCGCGCCAATATTGCGGGGTTTCATCCAGGATGTTCAACAACGCGCGTTGCGGCACCTGCAACAGCGTGCACGGCCCGACCGCGCAGGCATCGTGGGTACGCGGCAGGCCGTCGAACAGGCAGATTTCGCCGAACCAGTAAGGCAGCTCGACCTGACTCAATACCGCCTCCTTGCCGTGCTCATTCACGGCGCTGATGCGCAGCGTGCCGTCGAGCACTGCGTACAGGCCGCACGGCGGGTCGCCGCGTTTGAACAGGTATTGCCCCGCCGCCAGCTGCCGCTGCCGGGCGTGGGCCAGCAGGCTATGCTGAAAAGAACCCGGCAGGTGGCTGAACCAATGGCCCGTGGCCAACTGCGCGTGCCATTTCTCTGTGTGCATGACAACTCCGAAGATTGTCGCCCAGCTGACAGTCAGTCGCAGGCTGACAGGGCATGATCAACCATCCTACAGGAGGAACAACAATGAAAAGCCTCGTCGACCATCTCAGTCAATATGCCGCCTACCATCGCGACCCGCGCAATATCGCCAGCCATTTTATCGGCATCCCGCTGATTGTGGTGGCGGTGGCCGTGCTGCTGTCACGCCCGGAATGGGCAGTGGGCGCACTCTGGCTGTCGCCTGCGGTGATGCTGGCGTTGTTTTCAGCGTGGTTTTACCTGCGCCTGGAATGGCCCCTGGGCGTGCTGATGACGGTGCTGATGGGCTTGTCGGTGTGGGCCGGGCACGTGCTGGCGGCGCAGAGCACGATGGTGTGGCTCAGCAGCGGCATCGGCATGTTTGTGGTGGGCTGGGTGATTCAGTTTGTCGGCCACTATTACGAAGGCAAGAAACCGGCGTTTGTGGATGACGTGTCGGGGCTGATCGTCGGGCCGTTGTTTGTGGTGGCAGAGCTGGCGTTCATGCTGGGGTTGCGCGATGACCTGAAGCAGCAGATCGAACGGCGGGCAGGGCCGGTGCAGCGCCGTGATCTAAAGCCGAGCAAGGTCTAAATGTGGGAGCGGGCTTGCTCGCGAAAGCGGTGTATCAGTCGGTATATCTGTTGACTGACACCCTGCATTCGCGAGCAAGCCCGCTCCCACAGGGGTTTTGCAGTGGGCTCAGGCTTTCTGCCAGACCTTGGGCTTGAAGAACAGCGTCTCGCCACGGGCCAGGCCGGTGAGGCTGTCGTGGTCTTTCACCACTTCAGCTTCAATCAGCTCGCTCTGGCCTTCCACCTTCAAGGTCACCCGTGTAGTCGCACCCAGCGGACGAATATCACGCACTTCAGCCGCATGGTGGTCTTCCAGCTCATGGCGCGACAGCGACACTTCGTGCGGGCGGAACAGCACGTGCTTGTCCTCACCCAGGTGCAGGCGGTTGGAGTCGCCGAGGAAGTGGTACACAAAATCGCTGGCCGGGTTTTCGTAGACGTCGCCCGGTGAGCCGATCTGCTCGATCACGCCCTTGTTCATCACCACGATACGGTCGGCGACTTCCATGGCCTCTTCCTGGTCGTGGGTCACAAACACCGACGTCAGGTTGATGTCTTCGTGCAGGCGCGCCAGCCAGCGGCGCAGTTCTTTACGGACCTTGGCGTCGAGGGCGCCGAACGGTTCGTCCAGCAGCAAGACTTTGGGCTCCACCGCCAGCGCACGGGCCAGGGCAATACGCTGGCGCTGGCCGCCGGACAGTTGCTCCGGGTAGCGATCAGACAACCAATCGAGCTGCACCATGTTCAGCAGTTCGTGAACCTTGGCCGCAATCTGGGTTTCGCTCGGGCGCTGGTTTTTCGGCTTCATGCGCAGGCCGAAGGCGACGTTGTCGAACACCGTCATGTGGCGGAACAACGCGTAGTGCTGGAACACAAACCCGACGTTGCGATCCCGCACGTCGTGGCCGGACACGTCTTCACCGTGGAACACAATGCTGCCGTCATCCGGGGTTTCCAGCCCGGCGATGATGCGCAGCAAGGTAGTCTTACCGCAGCCGGACGGGCCCAGCAACGCCACCAGCTCGCCACTCTGGATGTCCAGATTGATGCTGTTCAGGGCCTTGAAGGCGTTGAAATTCTTGCTGACATTACGGACTTCAATCGACATGACTTATTCCTCACCGGCGCTTTTGCGCAGGCGGTTGATACGGTTCTCGCTCCACTGCTTGAGCAGCAGGATGAAGAGCGCCAGGATCAGCAACAGGCTCGCGACGGCAAACGCGGCGACATGGTTGTATTCGTTGTAGAGGATCTCGACGTGCAGCGGCAGGGTGTTGGTGACGCCGCGAATGTGGCCGGACACCACCGACACCGCGCCGAACTCACCCATCGCCCGTGCGGTACACAGCACCACGCCGTAGATCAGGCCCCATTTGATGTTCGGCACGGTCACGTGCCAGAACATCTGCCAGCCATTGGCACCGAGCAGGCGCGCGGCCTCTTCTTCCTGGGTGCCCTGCTCCTGCATCAGCGGGATCAGCTCACGGGCCACAAACGGCACCGTCACGAAAATGGTCGCCAGCACAATGCCCGGCAAGGCGAACACGATCTGGATGTCATGCGCCTGCAGCCACGGGCCGAAGAAGCCCTGGGCGCCGAACATCAGCACATAGACCAGGCCGGCGATCACCGGCGACACCGAAAACGGCAGGTCGATCAGCGTGACCAGGATGCTCTTGCCACGGAACGAGTACTTGCTCACGCACCACGCAGCGCTGACGCCGAACACCACGTTGAGCGGCACCGAGATCACCACGGCGATCACCGTGAGCTTCAGCGCCGACAGTGCGTCGGGTTCAAGGATCGCGGTGAAGAATGCGCCGAGGCCATTCTTCAAGCCCTGGGACACCACGATAAACAACGGCAGCAGCAGGAACAGCGCAAACACCAGCCAACCCAGGCTGATCAGAATACGTCGCGACACCGCGCTGCCACGACGGGCAGCGTTGGCCGAAGACGCGGCGGAAATAGACGATTGGGACATGTTCCGCGCCTCCTTATGGACGTTCGATGCGCCGCTGCAACAAGTTGATCAGCAGCAGCAGGACAAAGGAAACCACCAGCATCAGCACGCCAATGGAGGTGGCGCCGCGGTAGTCGTATTGGTCGAGCTTGACCATGATCAGCAGCGGCAGGATCTCGGTTTTCATCGGCATGTTACCGGCGATGAAGATCACCGAACCGTACTCACCCACGCCACGCGCAAAGGCCAAAGCGAAGCCGGTCAGCCAGGCGGGCAGCAATGCAGGCACGAGGATGTAGCGGAACACCTGCAATGGCTTGGCGCCCAGGCAGGCGGCGGCTTCTTCGACTTCCCGGGGGATATCGGCCAGCACCGGCTGCACCGTGCGCACCACGAAGGGCAGTGTGACGAAGGTCAGTGCCAGGGTGATGCCCAAGGGGCTGTAGGCGATCTTGAAGCCGAGGTCGGCGGCGAACTGGCCCACCAGGCCGGTCGGCGTGTACAGCGCGGTCAGCGCGATACCGGCCACGGCAGTGGGCAGGGCAAACGGCAGGTCGATCATCGCATCGATGATCTTGCGGCCGGGGAAGGTGTAGCGCACCAGCACCCAGGCCAGCAGCGTGCCGATTACGCCGTTGATCAGCGCGGCGTACAACGCGGTGCTGAAGCTCAGTTGCAACGCCGCCAGCACACGGGGTGCGGAAATAATGGCCCAGAACTGATCCCAAGTGAGTTGAGCGGCGTGGACAAACATCGCCGCCAGGGGGATGAGTACGATCAGGCTGAGGTACACCACGGTGTAGCCCAGCGTCAGCCCGAAGCCGGGTATGACGGGGGAAATACGACGCGACATAAGAGTCCTTGGTTAAAGGTAGAAACCACTGCAGGAGCGCGCTCCTCTGTGGGAGCTGGTTTATGTGGGAGCCGGGCTTGCCCGCGATGCAGCCACCTCGGTGTGTCAGCCACACTGCGGTGATACTATCGCGGGCAAGCCCAGCTCCCACACAAGCCAGCTCACAGAGAGAAGCGGGACTCCTACAGGTACTTTGGCTTACTGCGCCGTGTAAATCTGGTCGAACACGCCACCGTCATTGAAGAATTTCGGTTGGGCAGTTTTCCAGCCGCCGAAGTCTTTGTCGATAGTCACCAGGTCCAGTTTCGGGAACTGCTGGGCGTATTTGGCAGCGACTTTCTCATCGCGTGGGCGGTAGAAGTTCTTCGCCGCAATCTCCTGGCCAGCCGGGCTGTACAGGTGTTTGAGGTATTCAGTGGCAATCTCGGTATTGCCCTTCTTCTCGGCGTTCTTGTCGACCACGGCCACCGGCGGCTCCGCGAGGATCGACAGGGACGGCACGACGATGTCGAACTTGTCGGCGCCGCCGTCTTCTTTCAACGCCAGGAACGCCTCATTTTCCCAGGCCAGCAACACGTCACCCTGACCGTTGTTGACGAAGGTGATGGTCGAGCCGCGAGCGCCGGTGTCGAGGATCGGCACATGCTTGAACAGCGCTTGAACGTATTCCTGCGCCTTGGCTTCGCTGCCGCCGGCTTTGAGGCCATAGGCCCAGGCGGCCAGGAAGTTCCAGCGGGCGCCGCCGGAGGTTTTCGGGTTCGGGGTAATCACCGAAACGTCTTGCTTGATCAGGTCGCCCCAGTCCTTGATGCCTTTAGGGTTGCCCTTGCGCACCAGGAACACGATGGTCGAGGTGTACGGCGTGCTGGCGTCCGGCAGGCGGGTTTGCCAGTTCTCCGGCAGGGTCTTGCCCAGCTTGGCGATTTCGTCGATGTCGCCGGCCAGCGCCAGGGTGACGACGTCGGCGCGCAGGCCGTCGATCACTGCACGGCCTTGCTTGCCGGAGCCACCGTGGGATTGCTGGATCTTGACGTTGTCACCGGGGTGCTCTTTCTTCCAGAAGCTGGTGAATTCAGCGTTGTAATCCTGGTACAGCTCACGGGTAGGGTCATACGAGACGTTAAGCAACTCGTAGTCCTTGGCAACTGCGGAACCGGCAAACACGGCACTGGCCAGTGCGGCGAGGGCGTAACGGCGAATCGACGACATAGAAGGCTCCTGAAATTCTGGGTGTTGGCTTTTTCTTATAATTGCGGGTCTATCGCCGTTATTGCTTAGCTCGGTTTGTTACCCGGGTTCTGCAAACGGAATTTTTCTTTGCGTTCGATCTGCACCACTTGGGCGTTATGCACAGTGATTTCCACCGCGCCGAACCGCAGGTCGCGCAAGGCGCTCTGGATCTCACGCAAAATGGCTGCTTCGTCCTGGCCGTCGACGCTACGTAGAGATGCGCTCATGGTCTCGCTCCTGAAATGAATAGTGCCTGGCAGTGGCGGCACTGCTTGCGGCGTGAGGGCGATAGTAGATAAGCGCGGATATTCTTAAAAAGACTATTTAAGAATGTTTATATAACCAGAAAGAATTTTCTGGCAGGACGTGGGGTTGCGAGGTTTTTTACGCGTGCGACACTGAAAATAAGCCATGCCGAAATCCAAAGGTGGGAGCGGGCTTGCTCGCGAATGCGGTGAATCAGTCAATACACCTGTTTCTGACAGACCGCTTTCGCGAGCAAGCCCGCTCCCACATTTTGACTGTATTTCAAGTCCTGATAGCTGGCGCACGCGCCCAATCAATTTCAGTTGCCGGCATCGGCCGCCCGAACCAATAACCTTGCCCCATATCGCACGCCTGCGCCAACAGAAACCGCGCCTGCTCCACTTGCTCAATGCCTTCGGCCTGCACCTGCATGCCCATGCTTTTGGCCAGGGCGATCACCACGCGCACGATGGCGGCGTCGTCTTCGTCCCACGGCAGCCCGGCGACAAAACCCTGGTCGATCTTGAGCTTCTGCACCGGCAAGCGCTTGAGGCGCAGCAACGATGAATAGCCAGTGCCGAAGTCATCAATGGCCAGGCGCAAGCCCAGCTCACGCAAGCGATGCAATTGCTCAAGGGCCACTTCGGGGTCATCCATCACCGCGCTTTCGGTGACTTCCAGCTCCAGAAACGCCGGATCAAGGCCCGTTTCATGCAACACTTGGGCGACTTGTTCGTACAGCTCGCGCCGGGCGAACAGACGGCTGGAGACATTCACCGCAACAAAGCTCAACGGCGCGCCCTCGGCCAACCACTGGCACATCTGGCGACAGGCCTGGTCCATCACCCAGGCGTCGATATCGGCAATCAGCCCGGTGCGCTCGGCGATGGGGATAAATTCCCCCGGCGGCACCAGGCCGCGCTCCGGGTGTTGCCAGCGCACCAGCGCTTCGACGCCGAGCAGGCGGCTGTCTTGCAGGTTATGCACAGGCTGGTAATACACACGCAGCTCTTGCTGTTCGAGGGCGCGGCGCAGTTCGCTGGCGATTTCCACGCGATTCTGCGCGTGGGCGGTCAGCTCTTCGGTGTACAACGCATACCCTTCCCGACCGACGCTCTTGGCCTTGAACAGCGCGGAATCCGCATTGCGCAGTAACTGTTGGGCGCTCAGGGCGTCACTGGGGAACAGGCTGATGCCGACGCTGGCGCTGATAAACAACTGGTTGCCGTCGAACACGAAGGGGTCTTTCATCGCATCGAGCATGCGCTGTGCGATCGCGGCAGCCTGAATCACCTGTGGACAACTTTCGGCCAGCACGGCGAACTCGTCCCCACCCAGGCGCGCCAGCGTCACGCCGGGGCCAAACAGGCCTTTGAGGCGCTCGCCCACTGCCTTGAGCAACTGATCACCGACGTTATGGCCGAGGCTGTCGTTGATGATCTTGAAGTGGTCCAGGTCCATCAACAACAACGCACAGCCACGCTTGTGCACTTGCGCCGAGGCCAGCGCCTGTTCGGCACGGTCGGTAAACAGCAGGCGGTTGGGCAGGTCGGTCAGCGGGTCGTGATGGGCGAGGTGCGCCAGTTCGTGCTCGGAGTCCTTGATGGCGCTGATATCGGAAAACACCGCGACGTGATGGCTGACCTGGCCTTGGTCGTCGTGGATCACACGGATGGTTTGCCACTGGGGATAAATCTCACCGCTTTTACGCCGGTTCCAGATTTCACCGCTCCACTCACCCTTGTCCTCCAGGGTCTGGAACATTTGCTGATAAAAATTCGACGAATGGCGCCCGGACTTGAACAGGCTGGGGCGCTCGCCCATGACGTCTTCTTGTTGGTAGCCGGTGATTTCCATGAACGCCCGGTTGACGTGCACGATCAGCCCTTGGGCGTCGGTGACCAGCACCCCTTCGCGCGTGCAATCGAACACGGCGGCCGCCTGGCGCAAGCGCTCGCGGTTTTCCTGCTGGGGTAGCTGAACTTGATGAGCGCGGACAAAACGGACGCAAATCAGGTAAATAACCAACGCGCTGAGGGCCACCCACACGTACCCGCGCACCTGCAGCCAGCGCACTAACGCGTGCGGCTCATCGAGAAAGTTGATCAATAGCTGCTGGCTGAGCTGGAGCCAAACAATGGAAACCAGCAGATATACCAGCCCCACACGCAGGGCACCTCGGTATGAAAACAGCATAGGTTCAGTAATCCTTACCAAAAAAACAAAATCGCCCTACAAAGGCTGCGGATTATAGAATAAGAAACATCCAGTCACTCCTATCTGAAAGGGCGGCTGGTTTTCTCTGTAGGCTTAGTGATAATGCGTGAGCTGTTTTTTTCTTTATCTGAGGGCCATACAGCCTATGTGGTACAACGGTTTTCTTGACCTGTCAGCCTGGCAACTGGTGGCGGTCACTCTGTTGATGACCCATGTGACCATCGTTGGGGTCACGGTCTATCTGCACCGCTATTCAGCCCACCGCTCCCTGGAGCTCAATGCCGGCCTGAAACACTTCTTCCGCTTCTGGCTGTGGCTGACCACGGCACAGAACACCCGCGAGTGGACCGCTATCCACCGTAAACACCACGCCAAATGTGAAACCGTCGACGACCCGCACAGCCCGGTCATCAAGGGTTTGTCCACCGTGCTGCGCAAAGGCGCCGAGCTGTACCGCGCCGAAGCCGAGAACCCCGAGACCCTGCGCATCTACGGCAAGAACTGCCCGGACGACTGGATCGAACGCAAACTCTACACGCCCTACCCGCTGCTGGGCGTGGCGATCATGGGCGTGATCGACCTGCTGCTGTTCGGCACCATCGGCATCACCATCTGGGCGATCCAGATGATGTGGATTCCGTTCTGGGCAGCCGGTGTCATCAACGGCCTGGGGCATGCCATCGGCTATCGCAACTTCGAATGCCGCGACGCAGCGACCAACCTGGTGCCATGGGGCATCATCGTCGGTGGCGAAGAACTGCACAACAACCACCACACCTACCCGAACTCGGCCAAGCTGTCGGTCAAGAAGTGGGAATTCGACCTCGGCTGGGCGTGGATCAAAGTGTTCAGCTTCCTGCGCCTGGCCAAGGTGCAACGCGTCGCGCCTATCGCGCACCGCGTGGAGGGTAAAGGCAACCTGGACATGGACACCGCCATGGCGATCCTCAACAACCGTTTCCAGATCATGGCCCAATACCGCAAGCTGGTGATCGGCCCGCTGGTCAAGCAGGAGCTGGAGAAGGTCGATCATTCGGTCCGCCACCAGTTCCACCGTGCCAAACGCCTGCTGTCACGGGAAACCAGCCTGCTGGATGACCGCCACCACGTGCGTATCCAGAGCATGCTGGAACACAGCCATGCATTGACGGTGATCTACGAAAAACGCCTGGCGTTGCAGCAGATCTGGCTGAAGACCAGTTCCAATGGCCACGATATGCTGGCGGCGATCAAGGAATGGGTGCACGAGGCCGAAGCCAGTGGCATCCAGTCCCTGCGTGATTTTGCCCACCAACTGAAGACCTATTCGCTGCGCCCTGCAGCGGTCTGACGGCACTGTGGGAGGGCCACCCCTCCCACACACCCTCTTTCTGGCGCCATTTTCCGGGCACCGCCAATCCGTGACGATCACGGAACTTCACTGCAATTCCCCTCTCTCAAAGAACACTTCGCCATCATGGTGACCCTTGTAGTGACCGCTGTTCCATCCTGCGGCGCGCCCAGAGAGAGTTGTACCGATGGTCCACGAAAAGCCCTACCTACCCGACGCCCCCACTGCTGAGCCTCCTCGCCCAGCCGCGGCGGCCACCCTGTTGGCGCTGATGCACGCCCAGGGTGAAGTCGAACGGTTGAGCGAGCGCGAGCAATTGCTGAGCTCACTGCTGGTCAGTGTGAATGCCGTGCTGTGGGCCATTGATTGGCAAACGCGTCGCGTGCTGTATGTGAGCCCTGCCTACGAGCGGGTGTTCGGCCGGTCGGCCGGTTTGCTGTTGGCCGATTACCGCGAATGGCGCAACAGCATCCACCCTGAAGACCTCGACTATGCCGAACACAGCCTCGCTCGCGTGCTGGAGCACGGTGCCGTGGAGGACCGCGAGTACCGCATCATCACGGCTGACGGGCACATTCGTTGGCTGAGCGACAAATGCTATATCAACCAGCAGGTCGAGCCCGGTGCGCCAACAATCGTGGTCGGCATGGCCGAGGACATCACCGAAAAGAAACAGATGGCCTTGGAGCTGCACCGCCTGGCCACCACCGACGTGCTGACCCAGAGCAGCAACCGCAGGCATTTTTTCGAGTGCGCCAATCAAGCCTTCGACAACGCCTGCGCCCAAGGCGCGCCGCTGGCATTCCTGTTGCTGGACATTGATGACTTCAAAGACGTCAACGACAGCTACGGCCATCTGGAGGGCGATCAGGTGTTGCGGCGTATCGCCGAGAGCGGTCGGGGCGTATTGCGCCGTGGCGACCTGTTCGGGCGTATTGGCGGCGAAGAGTTCGCCGCCGTGCTGCCGGGGTGTGCGCCGGAGATGGCGATGCAGGTGGCTGAACGCCTGGGCAAGGAAATCCAGGCATTGAGTTTCAGCTGTGAAGGCAGGGCGTTTACCGTGACCGTCAGCCAGGGCTTGGCCAACCTGTGTGAAGACGACTCAACCCTGGACAGCCTGTTCGCGCGGGCCGATACCGCCATGTACGAGGCAAAGCGCCAGGGCAAAAACCGCGTGGTAGCCGGCTAGCACTGATCAGAAGCGGGGATCGGGGTATTTTTTTCTCAGGTTTTACGCACCCGCATCAGCTCCGACAGGCCCACTTTCAGCAACCGCGCAGTCTTGCCTTTGGCGAGTTCTTCAAGCCCTTCATGCTCGGTCAGGCGCGCCATTTGCGCCGCCAGGTTCACCACCAGCGCTTCGCGCGAATACACCCCGCCTTCGAGTGAATAAGTCGCCGCGATCAACTGACGCAGCTCCAACGGCAAGCGCCAACGCGTGCGCAACGCCGACCCATAGGCCGCGCCAAAGGTGAACAGCGACTCGCCAATCACTTCGTCATCCAACGCACCACCGCCCAGGCGCCAATCTTCCAGGCAGCGCAACAGCGCCAAGTCCCCCAGCCGGTGCAGGATACCGGCGCTGTAACAGCGCTCGTGGTCCAGATCCAGCATACGCGCGAGGCGGCGGGCATAGTCGGCAGTGGCCTGGGACAACTGCCAGTGGCGCTCGGCGTAGGCCACCAGTGCCGGATCGCCCAATACCACGTTGTGCTTGAGGGTCAGGCCCAGGATCAGGTTCATGCTCTGCCCGGGCACCAGCGAGTGCAGCGCGGCCGGCAGGTGTTGTACCGGTGAGCCATGCTGCCCGGCGCTGTTGGCCGCGGCGATGAGCACGGCGGTGATTTGCGGGTCCATGCGTACCCGATCTTCCAGGCACTGGAGGTCCAGGCCATCCGGCCCCAGGCTCTGTTGCACCGCCGCCTTCACGTCGACCCACAACGGTGCGCCGTCGCAGGCGTCGCGTCGGCGCTCCAGGAACACCGGCAAGGTCATGCCCGGCGCCAACGGAGGGATTTCGCAATACACGCTTTCGCCTTCATTGAGCAGCAGGTCTTGCAGCCGCTGGGTCAGGCCGTCCATGTCCAGGGGTTTGGTCAGGTACGCCGTGGGCGCCAGGGGCAAGGCTTCGCGTACGCTGGCACTGTCATTGCGAGTGCTCAGCAAAATAAACGGCAGCGCGGGCGAGCGGCGCTTCTGGCGCACGTTGCGCAGCAGGCTCAGGCCATCGATGCCCGGCAGCTCCCAATCCGCCAGGATCAGGTCGTAGGCTTTTTCTTGCAGCAGCGTGGCAGCTTGCTGCCCATCGGCACACACGTCCAGCCGTGCGTCGCAGCGCACATTCAACAACACTTGCTTGAGCAGATCCCGCGACCAAGGGTCCGCCTCGGCAATCAACACTCGGGGTACAGCCGGTAAATCAACAGCAGTCATCCAGCACGCTCCATCGGCAATGCCTGCACCTTAGACAATCAAGCTGCCTACATACAATGAACAAGGCCTGAATGTGCTGCACCCGGCACAAAAAAACCCGCCGAAGCGGGTTTTTTCTGTCGATCAGGTCAGTGTCCGCTTACAGCTCGGAGAAGCACTCTTCGATGATCGCCAAGCCTTTGTCCAATTGCTCGTCCGGCGAAGTCAGCGGGACCAGCACGCGCAACACGTTGCCGTAGGTGCCGCAGGACAGCAGGATCAGGCCCTTGTCGCGCGCTTTGGCGACCACGGCGGCAACAGCAGCGGCGTTCGGCTTGTGGCTGTCGCCATCTTCGAACAGCTCGACCGCAATCATCGCGCCCAGGGCACGCACTTCACCGATCACCGGGTACTTGGCTTGAATGGCTTTGAGGCCCGTCACCAAGCGCTCGCCGACCGCCTTGCAACGGTCAAGCAGGTGCTCTTCTTCGAACACTTCCATCACCGCCAAGGCAGCAGCGCAAGCGATCGGGCTACCGGCATAGGTGCCGCCCAGGCCACCTGGGGCGATAGCGTCCATATATTCCGCCTTGCCGCACACACCGGCCAGCGGGAAGCCACCGGCGATGGATTTGGCGAAGGTGGTCAGGTCGGCAGCCACGCCCATCTGTTCCATGGCGAAGAACGTACCGGTACGGCCGGCACCGGTTTGCACTTCGTCGGCGATCAGCAGGATGCCGTGCTTGTCACACAGTTCACGCAGACGCTTCATGAACGATTTCGGCGCGACGTAGAAACCGCCCTCGCCCTGCACCGGCTCGATGATGACGGCCGCGATATCACGCGGCTCGGCATCGTTTTTGAAGATGCGTTCGATGCTCGCAATGGAGTCGTCATCACTGACGCCGTGCAGTTCGTTAGGGAACAGCGCACGGAACACACCGCCTGGCATCAGGCCCATGCCGGCCGAGTAAGGCACGACTTTGCCGGTCAGGCCCAGGGTCATCATGGTGCGGCCGTGGTAGGCGCCGGTGAAGGCGATCACGCCGGCACGGCCGGTCGCGGCACGCGCGATTTTCACGGCGTTTTCAACGGCTTCAGAACCGGTGGTGACCAGCAGGGTTTTCTTGGCGAAGTCGCCTGGCACCTTGGCGTTGATTTTTTCGCACAGCTCCACGTACGGCTCGTAGGCCAATACCTGGAAGCACGTGTGGGTCAGCTTGTTCAGTTGCTCGGTCACGGCGGCGATGATTTTCGGGTGCACGTGGCCGGTGTTCAGCACGGCGATACCGCCGGCGAAATCGATGAACTCGCGACCTTCAACGTCGGTCACGGTGGCGTTCTTTGCCGACTCGGCGAAGATCGGGTGAATCTGGCCAACACCGCGTGGTACAGCGGCTTCGCGGCGTTTCATCAGGGATGCGTTGGTCTTGCTCATAAAGTCCTCATTCGCCACTCATCGGGTGGCGGGGTCCAAGGAATACGTGGCGGGGAGGCAACTACGGCAGCATGCGATGATCGACTGCCACAGCTTTCCCGGCCACTACGAATAACGTCTTGAAACACGCAAAGGGTCAGCGCTCTCGTGCCCTTTGCGTTTACTGCAATCCCTTCCCGGCTTAGATGCCCAGGCAGAGGTATTTGATTTCCAGGTAATCCTCGATCCCGTACTTGGAGCCTTCACGGCCCAGGCCCGAGGCCTTGATGCCGCCGAACGGCGCCACTTCGTTGGAGATCAACCCGGTATTGACGCCGACCATGCCGTATTCCAGGGCTTCGGCCACACGGAACACACGGCCCAGGTCGCGGGCATAGAAGTAGGAGGCCAGGCCGAACTCGGTGTCGTTGGACATCGCGATCACTTCAGCTTCGTCTTTGAAGCGGAACAGCGGCGCCAGCGGGCCGAAGGTCTCTTCCTTGGCGACAGCCGCGTCTTTGGGCACATTCACCAGAATAGTCGGTTCGAAGAAGTTGCCTTCCATGACCTTGCCACCGGCCAGCAGCTTGGCGCCTTTGCTCAGGGCATCAGCAATGTGCTCCTGAACCTTGGCCACGGCTTTTTCGTCGATCAGCGGGCCAGTGGTGGTGCCTTCTTCCAGACCGTTGCCGATCTTGAGTTTGGCCACAGCCACCTTGAGTTTTTCCGCGAACGCGTCGTACACCGAATCCTGGATGTACAGGCGGTTGGCGCAGACGCAGGTCTGACCGTTGTTGCGGTACTTGGAAATGATCGCGCCTTCGACGGCCTTATCCAGGTCCGCGTCGTCGAACACGATGAACGGCGCGTTGCCGCCCAGCTCCAGGGAGACTTTCTTGATGTCCTTGGCGCATTCAGCCATCAACTGGCGACCGATTTCGGTCGAGCCGGTGAAGGACAATTTACGCACGATCGGGTTGCTGGTCAGCTCGCTGCCGATATCGCCGGCGCTGCCGGAAACCACGCTGAACACCCCTTTTGGAATGCCCGCACGCTGGGCCAGTTCAGCCAGGGCAAACGCCGAAAACGGGGTTTGCGAAGCCGGCTTGAGCACCATGGTGCAACCGGCGGCCAGGGCCGGGCCGGCTTTGCGGGTGATCATCGCGGCCGGGAAGTTCCACGGCGTGATGGCGGCGGTAACGCCGATCGGCTGCTTGATCACGATCAGGCGCTTGTCCGGCTGGTGGCCGGGAATCACATCACCGTAGACGCGCTTGGCTTCTTCGGCGAACCACTCGATAAACGAGGCCGCGTAGACGATTTCGCCTTTGGCTTCGGCCAACGGCTTACCTTGTTCCAGGGTCATGAGGCGAGCCAGGTCATCCTGGTTCTCGATGATCAGCTCGAACCAGCGACGCAGCTTATTGGCGCGGTCTTTGGCGGTCAGTGCACGCCAGGCCGGCAGGGCCTTATCAGCCGCTTCGATGGCGCGGCGGGTTTCAGCAGCGCCCATCTTCGGCACGGTGCCGAGAATTTCGCCCGTGGCAGGGTTATTGACCTTGATGGTTTGACCATTGTCCGCATCGACCCAAGCGCCATCGATAAAGGCTTGTTGGCGGAACAACTGGGTATCTTTGAGCTGCATGTCGGCTTTCCTTAACAGCACCGCGCGCACGCGGAGCGAATTAGAGTTGTTGAAAGGCGCCTTGTGGGCTGCCGTCAGGGAAATCAGCCCCAGCGCGCAAGCATGAGTGAATAGCACGCGGGAGACAGAGCGTTTGAAATCTCAAACGAATCCTAGGATCAATGGGGGTACAGGGCAATAGTCTGTTCGAAAAAAAGAACGAAAACCGCGCATTTGCCGAATCTTTCTGATCAGCGTGATTCA
Source organism: Pseudomonas fluorescens (assembly GCF_900215245.1). Classification (GTDB taxonomy): domain Bacteria; phylum Pseudomonadota; class Gammaproteobacteria; order Pseudomonadales; family Pseudomonadaceae; genus Aquipseudomonas; species Aquipseudomonas fluorescens. The sequence goes on along the minus strand of NZ_LT907842.1, from coordinate 2,423,488 downwards.
ACCAGGTTCCAACGTATTGACCACCGGGCCCCGGCGCAGGGCCTCGGTTGAGCAAATTCCTACCTATAAACGGCCAAAGACCGGCATGGACGCCCAAGGGCGACATGGGTATGATGTCGCCCGCACAAGCATCCGTAGCTCAGCTGGATAGAGTACTGCCCTCCGAAGGCAGGGGTCGTGGGTTCGAATCCCGCCGGGTGCACCATATAGCAGTCTCGGGCTGTCTCAGACAGTCTACGAAACACCCCAAGAAGCCCGCCCTGTGCGGGCTTTCTTGTTTCTGGCTATTCGTCCCTGCCTACCCCTGTAACTTCCCGCCGTGTATGCCCACATTTATGCTTTGAGATTCCTATAACTGGAGGCATACAGGAAGTGAAGCGCACTGAAATCAAACGCCGCCCCTTAGCAGACACCACGCTTGCAGGCCTGGAGCAACAGATACAGCCACCTTTACCGAAGCTGTAACGATGGCCCTTTTTCTTCAAGATCCTTTCAATTTCAACGATTGAAATTTCAGTAACTTCCAACGCCTCCCGCTAACTCGATCCCGCGGGTTTCATGCCCCGTGTCCTCAAGATATCCTCAGGGTCCCCAGCGACTTTTTTCAAAACCTGCCCGAGACCACCGATGAGTAACCTTCAGAAGCTGATAGAAAATGCCAAGTCGGGCTTGTCTGTTCAGGAAAAAATCTCTGCTGACGATTGGCAAGCAATCGCTAAGCAATGCGGCCCCTCTGAAATTGAAGAGATCGAACAGCGTATTGCCAGGTTACGAGCCGAGTTGGAAACGGTTGAGGAGTGGGACGGAGATACCCAAGATGACATACATCTTGCGATTTCCAGGTTCACCCAATTACTAAGGTCCGCGAAAGCACGATAGCGATGCTAGTGGCGATGGAACCACAAGGATTCAACATGAATAAATTCCTAATAGGCTTCACTTACCACGAGCCCGAACGCTGGGAGTTGTTTCAAAAAGGCATCATTGAAGACTGCGAGTCATCCACCGGCGTTTACGTCACGGCCCCTACGTTGGGGGAGGCAATAGCGTGGACAGAACGCATTGCTGAGGAACTCCTGCGGGTATCCAACTCGGACCCTTCCCTTGACTGGAAGTCATTGGGTTATGACTGCTGGGTAGTGGATGAGCCCAGCAACTCTGATTGGAGTCATTGCCTCGCCTTTTTCCAAGCTGTCGAGACAGGCTTTTTTCCAGATTTTGAGAAGATGGGGACGAGCGCTTACGGGAAGTGGGTCGAGGGTCGTTGAGGTTCGCACACTTAATCCTGCGAGCCCCGGTGAAGCGATCTTCACAGCCCATTTCTTTTGTCACAAACAGCGTTGGATACGTAGTGCGGGAATTACCAAGGTGCGCCCGCAGTCGTTCGTCATGGTGGCTAAATCGAGCGCCCTAAACGAGTGTGAGAGGAAGCAGTACGCTGCACCGTGTATGCCCATGTGTATGCCTAACCGAAACACTACCAGCCAGCCCCTTATAAACCGGCACTAAAAGCCTCCAGTTCAAACGACGCCCGGGCACCAGACACACACAAAAACGCCCCAGGCCGAAAGACCTGGGGCTTTTTTGTGGGCGGCGATTTAACGCTTCTGCAACGCCTCCAACCGCGCCGGCAGGTCTTCCTCGGGGAAGCGTTCATGCAGCGCCAGCAACTTCTCATCCGCCGCTTTGGTTGCTCCGGCCAGGCGCAGGTTCACAATTTCCTGCAAGCCCTCCTCCAACGACGGCAACGCCACCGGTGCGCGTTTGCTCAGTTTCACTGCCGGTGCATCGGCCATCGAGCTGGCGACTTCAGCCTGAACCGGCGGGGCGGCGGCCATGCGGGCCATAGGTGCGGGTGCGGGTGCCGAGAAGGCTTGCGGCGCCAGGCGTGCAGCTTCTGGTTGGGGCGCGGAGAACGTTGTTGTGGCCACTTCCTGGTGTGGCACGGGCGAGCGCATCACTACGCCGATCATCAGGGCCACACCGGCGACGGTGGCAAATGCCATTTGCCAGCGCGGGCGTTGGCAGGCGTGCAGCCAGCGTTGCCACAGGCTCGGCGGCGGCGGCGCCGGGGCTTCGCGGCGGGCGGCGGTGAGGATGAAGGCGTCGAGGGACGCAGGCGGTTCGCCGGTGGTGTGTTGACGAAAGTGTTGCAGCAACACGTCGTCGGCATCATCGGGGTGTCGGGAGTCGGTCATGCGGGTATCTCCTCGGCCAGCAGGCGGCGCAGTTTCTGCTGGGCGTAACGCAGGCGGCTTTTTACGGTTTCCAGCGGGGCGCCGGTGAGCGCGGCGATTTGCGGCACTTCGAGGTCGCCGTGCAGGCGCAGCAGGAAGACTTCGCGCTGGTCTTCGGGCAAGTCTTGCACTGCTGCGTCGAGGCGCGCCTGGTCGCGGCTCAGGCTCAATTGCTGCTCAGGGCCGGCGCTGTCGTCGGCCTGGGCGTGCAGTTGCTCGTCGTAGCTGTCATGCAAAGGGTTGTGGATGCCGTGCTTGCGCCAGTGATCAATCAGGCGGTTGCGGGCGATCTGAAACAGCCACGTGCGAAAACTCGCCCGCCCCTGTGGCTGGCTGCTGCTACGAATCAGGCTGAGCCAGGTTTCCTGGTAAACCTCTTCAGCCAGTTCGGCCTTGTTGCTCAGTGATACAAGAAACCGGTACAGGCCTTGGCGATGCCGCGCGTACAAGGCCTCGAACGCGGCAGTGTCACCGGCTCGGTAACGGGCCAGCAGCGATTCGTCGCTGGGTGAATCATCTGGAACGACCATGTTAAGTGGCGAACTCCTTTGGAGACGTTAAAACCTTTCAATGGTGGGAGCCGGGCAAGCCAGCTCCCACCTTGGTGCTTCGCGGGGCCTACGATCCGTGTTTGAGGCTCTGCGCCAATGTCACCAGTTGCACGAACTCGTTGCGCAGCCCGAACGGGTCATCCCCGCGCGCCGAGCGGGCCAGTGCGGCGGTGTCCTGCAAACGCATGCTGCCAGTGTAGCGGCCATCCCCCTTGAGCTGTTGGGCGAAGGCCGCCACAGCAGCGGCGAAGCGCAAATCGTCGCTGGCCTGGCGGGTTTGGTTGCCGATGGGCCGCTCAATCAACTGGCTGGCACCGCCCGCCGCCGGTGTGTAGCGCACCCGCAACATCGCCAGCTCAGCGGAGGTGTTTTCGACCGCAGGGGCCGTGGCGTAACGCAAGGGCTCCAACCAACCCTTCTCGCCCTTCGGCACAATTTCGTACAACGCGGTCAGCGTATGCCCTGCGCCGATCTCACCGGCGTCGACCTTGTCGTTGTTAAAATCCTCACGCTTCAAGGCACGGTTTTCGTAGCCGAGCAGCCGGTACTCACTGACCTGCGACGGATTGAATTCCACCTGCAGTTTCACATCCCGCGCCACCACCGCCAGGGTCGAGCTGAGTTGGTCCACCAGCACCTTGCGCGCTTCACGCAGGTTGTCGATGTAGGCGTAGTTGCCATCGCCCGCGTCAGCCAATTGCTCCATCAGGTGCTCGTTGTAGTTATCCACACCGAAGCCCAAAGTGGTCAGGGATACACCACTTTTGCGTTGGTCGACGGCCATTTGCTTAAGGCTGTCGAAGTCGCTGACGCCCACATTGAAGTCACCATCGGTGGCCAGCAGGATGCGGTTGATGCCCTTGTCGATAAAACCTGCGCGGGCCATCTGGTAGGCCAGTTCGATGCCGGATGCGCCCGCCGTCGAGCCGCCTGCGGCAAGTTGGTCGATGGCGTTGCGGATCGTGGTTTTTTCGCGGCCGGAGGTCGGCTCGAGAACCACACGGGATTCACCGGCATAAACCACCAGCGACACACGGTCTTGATCACGCAACTGATCCACCAGCAGTTTCAGCGTGCTTTTCACCAGTGGCAACCCTTCGCGGCGGTCCATGGAGCCGGAGACATCCACCAGAAACACCAGGTTGGCCGGCGCCAGATCCGTCACCGCGCGATCAGACGCCTTGATGCCGATGCGCAACAATCGGGTGTGCGGGTTCCACGGCGTCGCGGCGACTTCGGTGGTTACGCCAAAAGGTGAGCCGTCGGTGGGCAGTGCATAGGTGTAGGGGAAGTAGTTGACCATTTCCTCCAGCCGCACAGCACCGTCAGGCGGCAGGCGGCCTTGGTTGAGGAAACGCCTCACGTTGGCGTAACTGCCGGTGTCGACGTCTGCACTGAAGGTCGACACCGGGTTGCTTGCCACGCTGTAGACCGGGTTGTCGGGCAGGTTCTGGTACTGCTCTCGAGGCGCGTCCCGATAGGCCAACGCCACCGACTCGTGCATGACCTTTTGCGAGGCCATCAATACAGGGGCCGCAGCACGCTTGGCCAAGGCACCCTCAGGGCTTGGAGATGGAGGCGTTTCGGCGACAGGCTTGGCGGCCTCTCGAGACGATGACAGCCCGCAGCCGACGAGCGTCGCCAACACGGTAACGACAAGGCTGCAGCCGATGGGACGCAGCAATAAAGGAGCCTGTGACATGGCGCTGAACCTCAACAGTGAATAGTCCGTTCATAGCTTCAGACGTGAGGTACGCCAGGTTCGGGTTAATGATCGATATTTTCTCGCGGAACCCGCGTGTCGGCTCCGCGTATAAAAAGCGGTCAGGCATTTAACAATGTTGAGTCCACAACCCCTTACCTGCCTGTGGGAAATCCTGGCAACAACAACGCTTGAACACCCTGCCCCCCCGCGCATGCTTATAAAGGCTTTAACAAAAGCCTTCAGACTGTAAGTGTTCCTGTATGTCTAAAAGAAACAAAATAAACACGACTGAAAACTGTACTTTCAACTATTCGAATAGCACGTTAAAAATCGGCACACCACACGCAAGCCTTAAACTAAAAACAAACAACCCTGCTGTTGCAAATCATGTTGCAACGACCCACCGATACATTCGAGAAACAAATAACCCGTTGGCTATTTATTTATAGGATGCGAAGGTACTTACAGCACACGGACATGTACTCTCCAAACAGAAAAGGAATCCATCCCACAACAAAAACCATGGGTTACTCCTATGAGACTCGACTTCAGGCCTTCTTTATTCCAACAGCCGAACCCGACTGAACATTTCTTGCCGCCGATCCTAAAGCCCGTTGCTCAGCAGACGTTCAACTACTCGATCTTTCGTCCGTTTCTGCAACCGTTCTTACAGCATCCGTTCGTGCGTATTTTTATACATCCGATTATTCAGCCTCCCTTCGTACGTCCGGTTATTCAGCCACCTACACGCCCACCCATTAATCCAATCACTACCACCGCCCCCACGCCATCCGAGCCCCTCACCACGCGTAACTGGGACGGAAAAGACCCAACATTGCGGCCCGATGACCCCTATGTGGCCAGCCTGAATAAACGCTCTTTCGATGCGCGCCAGGCAAGCGACAACCTCACGCGGGAAGGCGCCAAGTGGGATGACCTGAATGGAGACGGCAGAACCTCTGTTGCCTACTCGTTCAACACAGGTTTCGGACAGTTCGATGAACGGCAAAAAGCACAGGCGCGGCTTGCCATGCAGGCGTGGAGCGACGTGTCCAATCTCGCCTTCGAAGAAAACGGGCCTCGCAGAGAGGGGAAAATGTCGTTTGGCATATCGAACACCGAGTCGGTTGCCAGCGGCTATTACCCCAGCAACCACCCCTATGGAGGCTCGACCTGGTACAACCCCAACCGGGTCACGCGTCAAACCTTGCTGCATGAAACAGGTCACGCCCTCGGCCTGTCACATGGCGGCAATTACAATGGCAGCCTGCACACAAGCCAGTGGAACCATGCACAGGATTCGAAAGCCCACACCGTCATGAGCTATTTCTGGGCGGATAAAAGTGGCAAAACCCACGGCGGCAACACCCCTGTGGCGCCGATGATGGATGACATTTCCGCTATTCAAAAACTGTATGGCGTCAATCGTCAAATCCGCCAGGAAAACACCACCTACGGGTTCAATTCCAACAGCCAGCGGGACTACTACACCCTCAACTCCAACCGCGATAATGCGGTGTTCTGCGTATGGGACGGCGGCGGTATCGACACTCTGGACGTCTCTGGCTACGGTTCCAACCAGACCATCAACCTCAAGGCCGGCTCGTTCTCGGATGTCGGCGGGCTCAAGGGCAACGTGTCCATCGCCCGGGGTGTCACCCTGGAAAATGCCATCGGCGGTTCAGGCAACGACGCTCTGATCGGTAACGAGGCTGACAATCGGCTCACCGGCGGCGCAGGCGGTGACCGGCTGCGGGGTGGCGGCGGCGCAGACACCTTCGTTTACAACAGGGCCAGTGACTCCACGCCGGATAACCCGGATGTGCTCATGGACTTCATCAGCGGCACCGACAAAATCGATGTATCCAGGGCCATGAAGCACGCCAATGTCGCCAGCCTGGCCTTTGTCAGCGAAATGACCGGCAAGGCGGGGGATGCGGTACTCATCCATGACGCCAGCGGCAACAAAGGTAGCGTGGCGATCGACCTGACGGGCGACGGCAAAGCCGACCTGTTGATCCGAACCCACGGGCAAGTCAAACCAGGGGATATTGTTCAGTCCGCAGGTGCCGTAACCCTTGATACTCAGGCGGACACGCCGAGTAATCGCGCCACATTGACGCCCCCCAGGCACCATCGTTCGAGTACATACACTTACGAAAAGGCCAGCGACTCGACCTATCACAATGCGGATCTGCTCCAGGATTTTGTCAGTGGCCAAGACAAGATTGATCTCACCGGTTTGATTAACAACACCGGCGTTCACCTTCAACTGGTCGAGCGCTACACCGGCCGCATTGGTGACACCCTCGTGAAGTTTAACGCGTACAGCGGTCGCTACTTCGTGGGCGTGGACTTGACGGGTAATCGCCGAACAGACTTTCTGATCAAGAGCACTCAACGCATAAAACCTGAAGACGTCATCGGTGTACCTAAACGCCCCAACGCTCGGGCCAACGCGTTTTCACGGGCCAGGTAAACCCCTGCGTTAAAGACATTAACGCCTGAAGAACCCCATTCACCCATGAGCCTTAACGTTCACGCTTCACTGTGCCTATAAAAAGGATTCAAGTAGATGTTGCCAGTTAGTCAATCGTCTTACCCGGTACGTCCAGTCATATACGCCAATCAACCCCCTGATGTCGTAAAGGCCCCCGCATTGGCGTCCTACACCACCGATCAAGCTGCCCGGCAACTGCTGCGTACCAGTCATGAACGAGGGTTTAAATGGCAAGACCGCAACCGCGACGGCGTAGTGGATATTGCCTATGAGTTTTTCACTCCCGACAACCCGCACGCGGTCAGCCATGTCCCCAAGGGCGCCAGTGAATTAAGTGAGCATCAAAAGAAACTGGCGCGTATGTCCATGCAAGCCTGGGCCGACGTCGCCCGTATCACCTTTTCGGAAAACAGCGCCAGTACCGAAGGCCGACTGACCCTGGGGCTTTACGCAGGTGACGGCGAGTCCTATGCGTCCCTGCCCTATCCCCGGGACGTCAAAAAAGGTGGCGAGGCATGGCTGGACAAAGGGCATGCGCAACCCAGCACGGACCGCTACGACCGTCAGGTCATGGCACATGAAATTGGTCATACGCTGGGCCTGGATCACCCAGGGGACTACAGCCAACAACCCGCCGCGCGCCATTATCTGCAGGACACTCAAGCCTACAGCCTGATGAGTTACAACCCCGAGATCCGCAGCGGTCAAAACTTCTCGAAAAACGGTGAATGGACCCACTACCCGACGGCGCCGATGCTGCATGGCATTGCGGCTGTGCAGGCGCTCTACGGCTCGAACCACAAGACCCGTAGCGGCAACACCGTTTACGGCTTCAACTCCAATACCGATCGCGACTATTACAGCCTCACGTCATCACGCGACGCGCCAGTCTTTTGCATATGGGACGGCGGCGGCATCGATACGCTCGACTGTTCCGGCTTTGACAAGCAGCAAACCCTCAACTTGAACGCCGAAGCGTTCTCTGATGTTGGCGGAATGAAAGGCAATGTCTCCATCGCCAAAGGCGTGACCCTGGAAAATGCCATTGGTGGCACCCATAACGACACGTTAATCGGCAACAACGCGAACAACCGGCTAACGGGCGGTGGCGGCGCTGACACCCTGAGAGGCGGCGGCGGCGCTGACGTTTTTGTCTACGACAAGGCGAGCGACTCGACTGCGGCCAGCGCCGACCTGATCACCGACTTTGTCAGTGGCAGAGACAAGATCGACCTCACGGGCTTGAGCAAAGCAACCCTTACTCAGCTGCGACTGGTGCGCGCCTACACAGGGCGCGCGGGCGACACCATCGTGAGATTCAACCCGTACAGCCAGCGCTATTTTGTGGCCATTGACCTGACCGGAAATGGCCAGACGGACTTTTTGGTCAAGAGCACCCGGTTGATCAGGCCTCACGATATTACCGGCCTTAATACCCCCCGATAACCGTTCAAGTGAAGGCGCTGCTTGAGCGTTCGCGCCTGAAGCAGTGCCTGACTTCGTCGATAGCGTTAACGACTGATCAGAAGGTAAAAATCCATGCTCAGAACCAACCCGTCCCCTATCACGCCTGCTTTTTCGAATGCCCAGGCCGCCGCGCCGAACAGCCAAGCGGCCAGCACGCCTACAAGCCTGAGCAACCCAAAAAAATCCTACAATACCGATCAGGCCGCAGAACAAATCACCCGATTGGGCTACCGCTGGAAGAACATAAACCGTGACGGCACTACGCACATTTCCTACCAGTTTTTCACCCCGTCCATCGCTACGTTCAATTCGCCCAAGGGCGCCAATGAATTTACCGCCGGCCAGAAAAGTGACGCAAGGCGCGCAATGCAGCTCTGGTCAGATGTGGCCAATGTCACCTTCAGGCAAAACGCCCCCTACGCCGAAGGGAAAATGTTATTAGGCAACGACCCCCACCTCCGGTTTGCCGGAGCAGGCTCCTACCCAGGCATCTACAGGGACGGCACGCAGGTCTGGATCGCTTCCGATGGCAAGGAAAGAGCACTGAGCCAAGACCATTTCGAGCAATGGCTCATGAACCATGAAATCGGGCATACCCTGGGCCTGCTGCATCCCGGTCATTACAATGGCGCCGGTGCCAGCTACGCCACCGATGCAGGGTATGCCGAAGACACCCGGGCCTACAGCATCATGAGCTACTGGTGGGAAGGCAATCTCGGCCATGACTTCGCCAAGCAACAGCGCACGTACTACCCCTGCACCCCAATGATGGACGACATCACCGCCGTGCAAAAACTGTATGGCGCCAATTACACCACCCGCAACACCGACACCACCTACGGCTTCAACGCCAACGCCGGGCGCCAAGCGTTCAGCCTGCGATCTTCAACGGATGCCCCCGTATTCTGCATATGGGACGGCGGCGGTCATGACACCCTGGACTTCTCCGGTTTCCACCAAAACCAGCGCATCAACCTCAAGGCCCAACACTTTTCTGATGTCGGCGGCATGCGAGGCAACGTCTCCATTGCCAATGGCGTAACCATCGAAAATGCGATCGGCGGCTCGGGGGATGACCTGCTCACGGGTAACGCTGCGAACAATCGCCTCAAAGGTGGCGCAGGCGCTGACGTGCTGACCGGCGGGGCCGGGGCCGATACGTTTATCTACGACAAGGCCAGCGACTCGACCCGGGATCGCTCCGACCTGCTCAGTGACTTCAGCAGTGGGCAGGACAAAATCGATGTATCCGGGGCATTGCGTGAGGCGCGTGTAGAGAGTCTGCGCTTTGTGGCACGGTTTAGCGGCCGGGCGGGCGAAGCGGTGTTGGGCTACAACCCCAGCACCCGGGAAAGCAGCCTGGCCATCGACTTGAACGGCAACGGCAACGCCGACCTGTTCATCAGGAGCAGCCGTGCAATCAAGGCCAGCGATGTGATCGTCAATGGTTCAACGGCCCACCGGCTGCTGCCACCCGCACCGCCAGCCACCTCATCATTGCCCACGGTCTCTTGGCCCGCAGTCAAAATCAACGCCCCGCAGCGCGCACCGTTTTCCCTGCAGAACTGGTCCAGTGAGTCGCTCAAGAACTCCCCCATGTATGCCTCTGCCAAGGCGGTGGGCAGCATCCGCGAGGTGACCGTGGTGCGCGACTCATGGGGCTACGAGCGGGTTCACTACACGACGTTGGGCACCGGCTCGCTGATCGACTCAGGCGCCAGCGTATTGACCAACAAACACGTGCATGACGCACTCGCCAAAGGCAGCAAGCTGGAACTGTGGCTGGGGTACACCGAAGATCCAGGCGGCCGCATGCGCGTTGAACGCAAGGTGCCGCTGGACAGCCGCGCGATCAACAGCGACGCGCACCTGGATTACGCCGAATTGCGGGTCGACTTGCCCCAGGCGCAGATCAGCACGCTGGCCAAGCAGTTCCCGCCGCTCAAACTGGCCGATAACCCACAGGCCCAAGCCGGACAAAAAATCTTTATGCCCAACCACGGCCAACAAGGTCAGGGTATTTCTTTCCTGAACGCCGACGGCAAGCCCACCACCCTGTTGGGGCTCAGCACCGACAGCGGTCCCCAAAGCACCTTCTATCATGACGCCTACAAAATACCGGGCACGTCCGGTTCTCCGCTGATATCCGCCGACAGCGGCGAAATCATCGCGCTGCACTACGGTTCAATCATCGGCCAAGTGGGCAATAGCCACGCCTCAAGAGGCGCCGCGACACGCGCTGAGCTGATCCAGCAGCACCGCAAACAGCGGCGCCTGTGATGGCGGGTATTCGGGTGAGCCGCATCCGCCGCGAAGCGCGGCGGCAGCTTGCCCGGTGCCCGTTACAACGTCGCTGTTCAGTTCGTCAGCGGGGCCGCTTCGGCAGGCTTGTGCACATCAGGGTAGGAGGCCGGATAAAGTCTGAACCTCGTGAAGGAATAGTTCACGTACACGATCAGACACAGCATTTTAGAAGCAAGGATTCAGGCTCAACTTTCTTGGGTAAATCCGATACAGCCCACGCAAAAAAATACTGTTTGTTGTTCAGCCAGCAATCGCTGGAATAAAAACCCTAGTTAACATTTCGAAATGAAAACACACTGCACATAACATCTTTTCAAGATCAGCACAGACACTTACTTAGACACATATCTGAACATTGGAAATCCAAATCGCCGTTGATAACTTCATCCAACGCAAATGGAAACTGCGGGCGTCACCGAGAAGGGAAAACACAACTATCCGGCAAGAGTTATTACTTTGAAAATACACCCTGGAAAACTTTCCTATCCGCTCAATTCGCTTGCTGCCCAACCGGCCGAGCGTTCCTCTCGCCTTTCCGATTCCCGGCCGTTTGTCCAACCTTCAACCCAGCACCGTTTCGTGCGCCCGCACGCCCGACAAACTGTTCAGGCCGGTCGTCAATGGGATAGCTCGGCTGCGAGCGCAGGGAACACCAATGGCAGCCAGTACGACGCAACCCTGCGCGCGGACGACCCGCACCTAGGCAAAGCCAACAGGCTGTCCTTTGATAAGCAACAGGCCATTGAGCAGCTCACACGGAAGACAACCACATGGCAGGACTTGAACCAAAACAATAAAACCGAGATTAGCTATTACTTCAAATACGAGCAGGGTATTGGATTCAACGCACATCAAAAACAGGAAGCCCGGCGCTCCATCGAGTCCTGGGGCGACGTGGCCAATCTAACGTTCACTGAAAACGGCGGCTCGGCGGAAGGGCAGTTGACCTTCAAAATATCCGACGCCGTCAGCGTTGCCGACGGCGCCTTCCCTTACAGCCGCTTCATGGGCAGCCAAGGCGGGGATACCCGCTACAACCAAAATTATGTGGCACGGCCCCACATAACCCATGAAGTTGGACACGCCCTCGGCCTGAGGCACCCGGGTGACTACGACGGTAAGCCAGACGATACGAAACGAATCTATGCCCAAGACTCCAAGGCCCATACCATCATGAGCTATTACGACGCTCAAACCAGTGGCAAACGTGTCAGATATGACCTGATGGCCCCCATGATGGATGACATCAGTGCGATCCAACACAAGTACGGTGCCAATTATAAAACCCGCCGGGAAAACAACATTTACGGGTTTAACTCCAATACCGGGCGGGATTACTACTCACTGAACAGCAACCGCGATAGCGCTGCTTTTTGCATATGGGACGGTGCCGGTAACGACACGCTTGACGCCTCGGGTTACCACACCAACCAGGTTATCAACCTCAGGGCGGGGTCGTTCTCCGACGTGGGTAACGGGCAAGGTAACGTCTCGATCGCCCGGGGTTGCACTATCGAAAACGCCATTGGCGGTTCAGGTGCTGATGCGCTGATCGGTAACGATGAAGATAACCGGCTTACTGGCGGGGCCAGCGCTGATCGTTTACGCGGTGGCAGGGGCGCCGACAGTTTTGTGTACCACCACGCCAGTGACTCCACGCCGCAAAACCCGGATGAAATCATGGATTTCACCAGCGGCACCGACAAGATCGATGTAACGGGTGCGTTGAGGAGTGCCGGCCTGTCTTCCGTGTCGGTCGTCAATGCCTGGAGCGGCAAAGCCGGTGAGGCGCTGCTCACCTACGATGAAAGAAGCGGCATGGGTTCGGTGGCCATCGACCTGAACGGCAATGGTAGAGCAGACCTATTGATCAAGACCCATGGGCGGGTCAAGCCCACAGACATCACCCCGTTGTACAAACGCGAGCTGCCTGCACGTGGTGCGCGGCCTGTGACACCCACTGCGATAAGACCGCGTGTTGTCTTCCACAGCGCCCGCGACTCAGGTGTTGCCAACGCCCGGTTACTGACGAACTTCAACAGTGGCGCCGACCTGATTGACCTGCGTGCAATCGAGAAAGAAGCGAATAAGCGCCTCACCTCCGTCAAACAATTTACCGGCAAGGTCGGGGAGACCATCGTGAGCTTTAACCCACACAGCAACCGCTACTTCGTCGCAATCGACTTAACCGGCAACCGTACAACGGACTTCCTGGTGAAAAGTACGCATGTGATCAAGCCGAAAGACATTCTGGTGAACTGATAACAAAACGTGAGAAGCCCACCGCGAAAGCTGTGCTGACCCGAGGGCCAGCAGAGCCTTCTACCCGGTTGAACCGTTAACTCAGTCCGTACCGTATTTCGGGTTACGCGGACCGTACAAAATCCCCGTACGCTGCCCGGCCGACAGCAAACGCACACTGGCGATACCGGCAATCGGGTGCGCGGCATCGGTAGAGCTGTTGATCACCTGCTTGACCGCCGCCGAGATCAGCATGCCCACCAGGCCGCCGCTGTTGTTGTTGCCTTCCTCGCTGGAAGCACGTGCCGAACCGGTCCACAAGGTGGTGCCGGTGCGCAGTTCTACCAGCTTGGCCGAGGCGGTCACGGAGGTGTCGCTGGAAATCAGCATGTACTTGGTGCCGTACTCGCTGACGGTGATGTACAGCGCCGCATCCGCACCAAAGATGTCATGCAGCTTGGCCGGTGCCACGCCCTGGATATCGTTGGCGGTGGTCAGGCCGTTCTGGCGGAAGGTTTCGTCCACCAGGGCAATCGGCAGCACGTAGTAGCCCGCTTCGGCCAACGGGTAGGTGACCTGCGAAACCAGGCTATAGGACGCCTGCACTTCCGGCGATTCATTGATCGGCGGCAGTACCAGGATCGACTTCGGCCGGGCCTGTTTATACGCCGTGTAATCAATGGTCTTGGGCGCCGCGCAGCCGCCGAGCAACGCCAGGGCGAGCAAGGCGCCGGTGAGTTTTAACAGGCTCATTTGGCAGCGACTCCGGTTTTGGCGTTTTTCAGCAGAAAGTCCATGTACGAAGCCGACTCGGGGAACAGTGCCTTCTCGGTGCGAAACTCCTGCACCATCTGGTCATCCTTGCCCATGCTCAGGTACAGCATGCCCAGGTGCGCGTGGTAACCCGGCGGCGCCTTGCGGCCACTGGCGTTGATCTTTTGCAGATCGCGCTCCAGTGCTTCCACCTGTGCTTCCTTGGGCTCACCCTTGAAGTACTCGTAAACCTCTGCCTGGTAGCTTTCCCATTGATACAGGGGTTGGGGCGCCGTCTGGCACCCGGCGACCGTTGCGATTGCTGTCAGCATCAGCGCCAACTTAACTGCCTTGCTCATCCTTGTACTGCTCCTTGAGGTGCTGCTGATCAGTTGCGCGGGTTCCAGGCGCCGGCATTGATGCCGTCGACGAGGCGGTTGATTGCTTCGCGCATGGCCAGGTCGAGGACCTTGCCATTGAGGGTGGAGTCATAGCTGGCGGTGCCGCCGAAGCCCACGATTTCACGGTTGGACAGGGCGTACTCACCGGCGCCCTGGGTGGAATACACCACTTCGGACGTGCTGATGTTGACGATATTGAGCGCGACCTTGGCGTAAGCCACCTGGGTTTTGCCACGGCCGAGAATGCCGAACAGCTGGCGGTCGCCGGTCTCTTTGCGGCCGAACTCGGTCACGTCGCCGGTCACTACATAGTCAGCGCCCTTCAGCTTCTGCACGGTGCCTTTGATCGCGGCTTCCTGGGAGATTTCGCCCATGTTGTCGCGGTCCAGCACGCTGAAGCGGTTGGTCTGCTGCAAGTGGGTGATCAGGATGGTCTTGGCCTGGCCACCGAGGCGATCGACGCCATCGGAGAAGATGCCGCGCATATAACTGGAACGGTTATCGAACTTGCCTACGGCAATCGGTACACGTACGCCGGAATAGGCCACGCTGGCGCTGGCGACTTGTTCCACCGGCATCGCGCGATTGCTCTCCGTGGCGCAACCGGCCACGGTCAGCAGCGCTGCGGCGGCAACGCCCGACAGCAGGATTTTGGACAGTGTTTTCACAGGGTGCTCCTAGGGTGAGAGGTCCGTGGTTGCAGCAGGTGAACCAGCGGGAGGGACTGTTGTGTACGTCATCTACGCTGTGGCAGCGATCAGAATTTGCTGAAAAAATGCGCGATCTTGCCCAGCGCCGCAACATCGAACGTGTCGGGCCAGCAGGTAGGTGTTTTGGCAAGGATGACCGGCGCAGAACAGCCCGGTTGGACAGTGCAGCCCGCCATCAGGCAGGTGACTGGGAGAAAAGCAGAAATGCGCATTGCTTGATTCGTCCTTGAAAAATGCGATGTAGCCAATGCCGCGACATTTTACGGGGTTGCCCGGTGTACTCAAGCGGTTTTGCTGCCAAGTGGGCGTTCACCGCCCAACGGCAACGCCCGCCTCGTCGGCGGTTCTAGCCAGGCGCACCAACATTTTGCGGTGGCCAACGGGCCGAACAACCTGCAGCCCCCCGCGGCCGAGCACAGTGGAGTGCGGCCAATCTGACAGACACAGATACAAAAGTGGGAGCGGGCTTGCTCGCGAAGGCGGTGGGTCAGTCACGTGAGGTATCGACTGGTCTACCGCTATCGCGAGCAAGCCCGCTCCCACAGGGGTTTGGTGGTGTTGGCTGTTCTTGTGGTACTGGCTGATGTAGCGGGCAGAGTACGGCCATCTGACAGACGCAGATCCAAATGTGGGAGCGGGCTTGCCCGCGAAAGCGGTGTGCCAGCCAATGCATAGATCGACTGACCCGCCGCCTTCGCGGGCAAGCCCGCTCCCACAGGGGTTCGGTGGTGTTGGCTTGAAACGTGTGCGCACTGTCGACAGCTGCGCTGAAAGCAAAACCCAGCTACCTGAAACACCTCTATCCAAATGTGGGAGCGGGCTTGCTCGCGAAAGCGGTGTGCCAGCCAATGCATAGATCGACTGACCCGCCGCCTTCGCGGGCAAGCCCGCTCCCACAGGGGTTCGGTGGTGTTGGCTTGGAACGTGTGCCGCACTGTCGACAGCTGAGCTGAAAGCAAAACCCAGCTACCTGAAACACCTCTATCCAAATGTGGGAGCGGGCTTGCTCGCGAAAGCGGTGTGCCAGCCAATGCATAGATCGACTGACCCGCCGCCTTCGCGAGCAAGCCCGCTCCCACAGGGGTTCGGTGGTGTTGGCTTGGAACGTGTGCCGCACTGTCGACAGCTGCGCTGAAAGCAAAACCCAGCTACCTGAAACACCTCTATCCAAATGTGGGAGCGGGCTTGCTCGCGAAAGCGGTGTGCCAGCCAATGCATAGATCGACTGACCCGCCGCCTTCGCGGGCAAGCCCGCTCCCACAGGGGTTCGGTGGTGTTGGCTTGGAACGTGTGCCGCACTGTCGACAGCTGAGCTGAAAGCAAAACCCAGCTACCTGAAACACCTCTATCCAAATGTGGGAGCGGGCTTGCTCGCGAAAGCGGTGTGCCAGCCAATGCATAGATCGACTGACCCGCCGCCTTCGCGGGCAAGCCCACTCCCACAGGGGTTCGGTGGTGTTGGCTTGGAGCGCGTAACGCACTGTCGACAGCTGCGCTGAAAGCAAAACCCAGCTACCTGAAACACCTCTATCCAAATGTGGGAGCGGGCTTGCTCGCGAAAGCGGTGTGCCAGCCAATGCATAGATCGACTGACCCGCCGCCTTCGCGGGCAAGCCCGCTCCCACAGGGGTTTGGCGTTGGGGCTTAGAACGCGTAACGCGCTTTGAGCATCACGCCATCGGCGTCAAAGCCACTGCGCGCCTGGCGGGTGTAGCTGGCGCCCACGGTGAAGTCCGAGACCTGGTAGTTCACGCCCACACTCGCCTCGTAGCTGTCACGCGCCACCGACGCGCCGGTGGTGGTGAACGCCGCACCACCCGCCACAAAGTTGGAGGTTTGCGCGACGCGATCACCCATCAGGTCGTGGTACGCCATCAAGGTCGCTTCCGGTTGCAGGCTACCCGCGCCCATCGGCAGGTTGCCGGCCAGGCGAAGACCGGCGCCCAACTCACCCACTTCATAACGCTGCGAACGGGTGCTCAGTGCCGCCGCCGAACCTTTCTCGTCGAAGCCATCCATGCGCACGTTGGCATAACGCGCCGCCACGCGCGGTTCGATTACCACGGCCTGCGACGGCTTGAAGCTGTAGCCGCCGATCACGCTGGCTGCCAACACATTGCTGTCGTAACTGCCCTTGGCCGTGGTGCCGGCCACATGGCGTTTGCTGTCGTTGTCGTTGTGGCCGTAGCTGAGGCTGCCGTCGACAAACCAGTTTTGCAGCGCCCAGTTGCCATACAGCGACAGCGCGTGGCCCTCGACGTCGGTCTTGTTGCCCAGGTCCGAATGGATGTTGGAATTAAGGTAGCTGTAAGCCACGCCCAGGGTGGTGGTGTCGTTCAAACGCCCGTCCACACCCACGGCCATGCCGCTGCTGTTGGCCGAGTAACCGTTGTTACCGCCGCGCCCATCCTGGTCCATGTTGCTGCTCAAACCCTGCACCCACACGCCGCCGGTTTGATGGCCTTCGCGCTGGTCGGTAAGGCGGTTGAAGATTGCGCCATTGATAACAGTCTGCCCCGACAACGCCACATCCAGCGCGCCACGGTTGACGTCCGGCTTGAGCTGCTCGCTCACTTGAGCAAGCTGTTGCGCAGTCCCGGCGTTGGCGAGGGACTGGAACACTGGGTCGTTCTGGTTCAGCCCGCCGAGCACCTCGTTCTTGAACGTATTCACCGCCGTGGCCGCTGCGGCGCTGGCACCTGCACCGGCAAGTTCCTGCTGCACTTGCTGGTTGTCTTTAACTGCGACGACAGCCTTGACCGTTTGCGCATCCGCCGAGTAGCTCAGCACGTTGAGCAGCGATGACGAACTGGCAACCGACAGGCCGTTGTTCTGCACACTGGTGGCCTGCAACAGGGTGTATTGAGTGCCGTTATTGGTGCGCGCAAAGTCGCCTGGCTGCGCACTCACCGTGAGCTTCGACGCCTGGGCGAAATTAGCCGTACCGTTGACCGACAGATACGGCGTGGTCGGCACCACGCTGTCGGCCAGGTGCATATCAATGCCCGCACCGCTGGCGACGTTAAGGTTGCCGCTGATCGTGGTACCGGGCGCGGCCAGGTTCAACGAGCCGGAATTAATCGAGACCGGCGCGATGATGCGCTGGCCGGCAAAATCAGCTTGGCCGGCGACATTCACCGCACTCAGGTTGAGCAAGTCGCCGGTGATTTTGCCGCCCGTCCAGTTCAGCGTGGCAAGGTTGGCGGCGTCGATGGCCGTGCCGGATTTGCTGCGGATCTCGCCTGCTTGCTGGTTGATCTCGAAGGGCGAAGTCTGGTCGCGGGCATTGACCAGGATCGCGGTGCTGTCGGCACTGATCAGACCCCGGTTGATAACGCCGCGCGCGCCCGACTGCGGGTTCTGGGTAAAGGTCGCCCCAGTCAGATGCACAGCCACCGCATTGGCGCCGTTGGCTTCAATCGTGCCGGTGTTGAGCAAGTAATCGAAGGTGCCGGAGTTGAACTGTACGGCCCTGGCCATGCCACCGTTGACCGTCACCACACCGCTGTTTTCTATACGCAGGTCACTGGTGTCGGTTTCAACTTCAATGCCCAACGCCTCTTCACCCGTGACGCGGATGGTGCCGGAGTTGAGGATTTTGCCGCCGACGGTCACCGGCATGTTGTTATGGGTGTCCAGGATCAGGCCGTAGCCGTAGATGGAAGTGACATCAATCAGGCCGGAGTTGATCACGTCACCACCGACGGTCGTACCATTGAGGTACATGCCCTCGCCGTCACTGTCCGACCCCGGCACGTCAACGGCGACGATAGTCCCGGAGTTGATCACGCTGCCGCCAATGTTCGCGGCGCCCACCTCAAAACCTTCGGCCCAGGTCTGGTTGGTGAGCCTGATCGTACCGGCCTGGATCACATCACCGGTGATCGTGCCGCCACGGGCACGCAGATCAGAGTCCAGCGCGCCATCCACCACAAAACCACGAATGTTGAGGCCACTGCCATCAATGTTGTAGTCGGCACGGTTGATCAGCGAACCCTGAACATTGGTCTCGGCAACACTGGCCCCATCGACATTACGCTGGGTGGCCACCACATTGCGCGACCCGACCAAGGTGACAGGCTCGTTGAACACCTGACCTTTCCACTTGTTCTGGCCGCTGCTCACGTCGAATTCCACCGCAGCAACATGCGCGGCGCCTGCGCTGACCATCAGGGCCAGCAGGGTTTTCTGGAACGGCTTGCGCTTCATTTCAAACTCCATGAACTACAGTCAAAGCCGCCAATACGCCCGGCGGCTGTAGGTGTACTGAGCGAGGGATCAGATGATCCGAATGCATTCCCCCAAGGCACTTTGCTGAACCACAGGCGCGGGCAATCGCACCGCAGTCGGTGGTGGCAGACAAGGGAATGGGGAGGCGAAGTTCACATTAATCCTTAATGTCGTTTTAAAACGCTGCAGTCCATGCAGCCCGACCGGTTGCGGGTGGGCGGGGTAAAGACCCAGGCTTGAGGGAAATGGTTCCTTTTGCGGTAGGAAACTTCCCCAAACTACCGAGGGTTTGCCTGATATCCGTGAGCGGACGGCGGAATGCGTTGGGGATGGTGGGGTTGGGGATAGGCGAAAGGAGGTTGGGTCAGGGCGTTGGTGCCTTGCGTGGGTTTGGGTGGGGGGCTTATAGTCCGGCCCGTCGCCCATATGGCGATCAGGTTTGGCGACCTGACAACAGAGTGCAAAAGCAACCCGCTTCCATGCAGGTGTTTTTGCACCCGCAAAGCTGTGCATGTTATGGCGGCTGTGCGCGGGAGACCTTCGGGTCTGCCGGTTACTCTGTTCCGGTTCGCCAACCTGCGTACAGCTGCCACCCATTCGTTTGGCGACGAATGCGTGGTGGCTTAATCCACTAACAGAGTACTGAAAATGAACCAATACATGCCCCTAACGGGCCACGACTGCACCGTCCCCGCTCTGCTTATCGACACCAGCGCGCCCCTCGACGTGCTCCACGACGCCGCCGCGTACCGGATTCGCGCCGTCACGCAACTGTTGGAAAACCTGGCCTTCCGCGAACAGCTCAGCAGCGATGCTGTGGTGCTTCAAGACTTCGCCCAACTACTGGCTATACCGCTGCGGGATGGGTGTGATTTGCTGGATGTCATTATTCGCAGGCTTAACAGCGTCAACTGACCGCGACAGGGCGGCTGACGAGTTGCCCTGTTAATGGTGAGGCAGTGAATAGGTGCGGGCCACGCTTGGGCAGTAAAAGTGGCCTGTCGCCTATGCAGCCTTGGCGCTGTGAAAAGCATGCACTGGGGGAAAAGGGAACGGATTTATTTTATAGCCCTTAAATAACTCTATCCGCTTTGTACCCTGATGCCGAAACGTTCGGTGGCAAGGGCCGAAATCAGAAAAAATGGCCACTCTACGAAGATTAAGTAAGTGCCATTCAAATCCGTGCCCTTTTTCTGCTCTATTTCCTCCCGGCGCAAATCTGCTCCCAGCCTTTCACGATGGTGCCGGTGTACTTGCCACAGGTCGCCCCTTCCAAATTCGCGTCGAGCGCGTCGCGCTCAGGCGCAAGCCATACCGCGTCGGCCAAGTACACCGCGCCCGCTGCCAGCAGCAGAACCACGGCCACCCGCGTCACCATGTAGCGCGCCGTGGCCCGAGGCGTGCGCAAGCGCTCGAACACAAATGCGAACAGCAGCCCAATGCCACACATCAGGAAACCGCCCAGCGCCGCTCCGAAAGCGCCGGCGGTAGAGCTGTCGAAGGAGCCCCACGCCAACATACAAACGCTTGCACTGACGAACATCAGCAGCAGGCACAACCCCTGCACCAACCGCCATCCGACTACCGCTAAACCTGCCATCTGAACCTCACGTGTCATGGGAACCTCGTACCTATATGCGCCGGCTCATTCAAAAAACGTGGTCTGACCCCAATATCTCACCAATATCTCTCTTCAAGGGAACGTGGTACCGATGCGCCCCAGGTCACCCGAGAACCAGATGCCGGTCACTTTGCCGACCACATCCTCATCGGCCACCTGGCCCATGAAGCGGCTGTCATTGCTCACATCGCGGTTGTCGCCCAATAAGTACACATGGCCTGGCTCGACGCGCAGAGGCGCCAGCGTAAGGGAATAGTCCTTTTTGACGCGCTCGGCCGGTGCATGGAACAACCCCAGGTTCTCGCCGTTGCGGATCAACTCGCCATTGACGATCGCCAGCGTGTCGCCGCCAATGCCCGCCACGCGCTTGACCGCCTCAGTGCCGTCCCAGCGGTACACCACGATATCGCCCACCTTGGGCGCACCTGGCCGCAGGTCAGAGATGATGTAGTCGCCAACCGACAGCGTAGGTGCCATCGAGCCCGACGGTATGAAGTAGTTTTTGAAGCCTAGCAGCGGCGCGCGAAACACCTCGAATAGGAGCAAGGTGATCACGATCAGCACACCCACGTAGAGCACATGGAAACGCTTGCGTGGCAGGCCTGGCGGGCCGTCGTAACGGCGGGCAAGCACAGCGGAGGCAATCGCGGTGGCCAGCTTGAGCGTGATGATAAAAGCGATGAATACATACAGCCCGACAGGCGTGGCGGCCAACCCGCTCACCCCCATCAGCACAACGCCGATATACATCAGCGCCGCCACCCGGATGGCCCATTTGATACGGCCGACGTACACCAACCCCCAGCCTGCAAACAAGCAGGACATCAGAAAGGCGAGGAGCGAGAACTTGCTGGATTTCATTGGTCATCCTTGATGAGAGGCGAAAAGGGGCAGATTTATTTAATTAACAAAGCACTCGAAAAATCAAATAAATCCGTCCACTTTTTTCTTTTGGCTGATGCCTATTTTTTGCTCTTCTGATTTTCTTTATGCAACAGTAACCTTATCGCCATTAACCGACTCAAATACCGCCCCCACCACTCCTGCTGCCTCAAATCGAAGTTTCACATCTTCGCTTACTACAATCGCACCCAAATATTTTTTAATCCTAAAAATATGAAAATCACCTACTTTTGACTCATCTATGGCCAAATTATAAAACGCGCGGTATTGACCAGCCATGTCTGGGCGCACAGGATCATTCACTGAAAACTTTGTAAACCTTGAAGACTCTTCATCTACACAATCTATTTGTGTTTCTATGATCATTAGAAAATAATTTTGCGAAACGTGTTTCCCTTCGATATCAACGGGCTCAAAGACCACATTATGATAAGTTTGATCGACTTCAGACAAACCTATGAGTGAATTTCGAGCTCTCTCACTCAGAACAGGAACACTCGCGTAGCCCGCTAGAGAATAATCAATTTCAACGCCGTCGAACCTGACATCGAGCGTATATCTGCCAGGCTCCATGAAATTAAGGGGTGGATTACTAAAGTTCCAATTATCCACGTGCCTCACATCGCCGAGCACCCACTTTCCGGAAATAGAAAGATCCTGACGCAGCAAATAATATTTCATATCAATCCCTAGTCAGCTACTTATTAACTTCACTACCCACTATAGGAAATAGGGGTCAGACCACTATTCTTAAACTTTTAACACACACTTTTCCGGGCGTCCTGACACACTCGGCGAAACTCCTTTACCTAATATCTGCGCAATCTCTGACGCAAACTTCTGATCGCCCAAAACATAATTGCCGTTTGTAGAAGATCGAATTTGTTCTATCAACTCAGGTGAAAGCCGATCCAGGAATGTTGACCGGTAAGCTTCGGCTCGTTGCGCGGCGCCGCTACCTAAGTCGCTATAAACTGCATGCGGACTTATAAAGCCTGATAGCTCGCCCTGTGCGTTTGCCCTATAGCTGGTCCAACGGTAGTCGCCCGGATGAGCAACCATACCCGCTCTGACCGGGTTCATTTCGATAGGGCGGAAAGGGGACAGATTTATTTAATTAACAAAGCACTCGTAAAATTAAATAAATCCGTCCCCTTTCCCCTCCATCAAATCACACATTAGAAAGCTTCCACAGTATCGCGTAAGGCAGCTCTTCATCAACAATATCATGCAAGCGAAAATAATAAACAGCCAATGAGCTTTCTAAGCCCTTATGAACAAATGCACCATCAGACATAACACGATAGGAGGCGTACTCAATAAATTTGTCAGAACCAAGAGAGCCAAGAGCATTTTTTATCTGACTATAGGTCTCCCCCGCCCCAACTGGAAGCAATTCAGGCGGCGGCCGGCATACGGCCATGTCATCATTTTCAACATCCCTGTAGTAGGCTCTTCTAAATGCAGGCTCACTGCAGGCCCAGTAGAGGGATAGCAAACGAAGTTTTTCCTCTCCCTCATCAGAAAAAGCGTCAGCTAAAAAATACTGATCGTCTGAAATTTTGTATGCACCGTCGCCCATAGCGATAACGCATTGCTCCCGTTCAACAACGACGTCCCCTACCTTTGACTTGCACAGCGATGACCATTCTTTCATGTTAAATACCTCAAGCCTACTGTGGCCATTTGAATATTCGACCTTCGACCCTGCCAGCCTTAAGCGCGCTCTCCGCGGCTGCTTTGGCCGATCCCTCCGGCATATTTTTAACGGAGTTTATGATCTCTGACTGCCAGGCCTTTAACTTTGAATCTGGTAAGGAAGTCGGATAGCTTCCGCCAGGAGCACGATACTTGGCGTCCCAGACGATCACAGATCGCGATGATGGATCATACGTAATGTAATCTGCACCTGGAAGTGACGCTTTCCCAGGTCCGGAAATTGGTGTTTGCCCCGATTCAATAGCCTGACTCCAGCCACGAGCCTCCCCAATTGCTCCGTTTAACTCAGAATATGGGCTGCGTCCGTTATTAACTTTTGCAACGGAAAATAGGGGTCAGACCACTATTCTTCTATTCTTTTAACTCATACTTTTTTGGGCGTCCTGACACACCCTGCGAAACTCTTTTACCTAATGCGTGCGCGATCTCGGACGCAAACTTCTGATCGCCCAAAACATAATTACCGTTTGTAGAAGATCGGATTTGTTCTATCAGCCCAGGTGAAAGTCGATCATTGAATAAAGACCGGTAAGCTTCGGCTCGTTGCGCGCTGCCGCTACCTAAGTCGCTATAAACTGCATGCGAGCTTATAAAGCCTGATAGCTCGCCCTGCGCGTTTGTCCTATAGCTGGTCCAACGGTAGTCGCCCGGATGAGCAACCATACCCGCTCTGACCGGGTTCATTTCGATATATCGATAGCAAGCTAAAACATAGTTGTCTTGTTGAACCAAATAGGAGCGGAAACGGCCTTCCCACAACGTGACCGTACGTTGATATGTTCGATTGACATATTGAACGTAGCGTTGCCCCAGCCCCTTCATAAGCAGGCCAGCCCCCGCGCAGCAGGTCGGAGTCAACAACAAGTGAACATGATTTGTCATCCAGCACAATGCGTGAACTTTACAGCCATACAGTTCAGCAAGCACGGCTAATGTATCCATGTAAAAATATAGTCTTTATCTGAATAAAAACACGCAGCCCGATTGTTTCCCCGCTGAATAATATGCAACGGGATATTCGGCATTAAAACCCTAGAACGGCGAGCCATATAAACCCCTAATTGGATAAGAGCTTACAGCTTAGTTGAAATTACTAGGCCAACGAAATAAAATAATCACAAAAAATAAATCATGCTTTTAAAAGAGCAACTCTACAAAACTCTAAAAAAGTAAAACCGTGGTCCACCCTATTTTTCCAAAATATAAAACATATTTTTAAAGAACAACTTCACTGAACTCTAAAAAACTCAAACGTGGTCTAACCCCTATTTCCCCATCTGAAGGCGAAAAGGGTCAGATTTATTTAAGTAAAAAAGAACTTGGACAATTAAATAAATCCGTCCCCTTTTTCTACAGTCCCTTTTTTGTATGCTGCTGGGGTTATTAGGCCCTTGAAACATCCTTTAATCTTGGTCGACTGGTCTCGAGTTGTCTTACCAGTTTGCCAAGCGTGGAGGTCACGTGCGGACAGCAGGCAGGGCAACAAGTCGTCATTGTTGGGAGTGCGCCAGTTGGCCCCGGCTCTTCTGGACCTAGCCTCCCCTCGCATCACCCAACCAAAAGTTCTTTTAATCGCTCTCCAGCAGTAGCTATCTCGCTGGTGGTCAGCGGCGTATAGCTAACAACAATCAACACACCTCCGGCCAATTCCGAGGCCTCCTCAACGTGCCCCTTGAGACAGTTAATAATCTGTTGAGGGCTTTTCCCAAATGCGCGAAGGCACAATTTCTCATCAAAATAATTCGCCGCATTTATACGAAAAACACCATCTCTCCCGTTAACATCTTTTTTTGTAGCATCGCATGCAGCTACTACTGCCGGCCAGTCGCTTCTAGTGACAGACCAATCATGCAGTGCAGCTCTATAGGCACCAAAAGCCTCTACGTACGCAGGGAAAATTCTTTTCAACAAGTCCAAATAATCAATTTTAGCATTCGAAAACTCAATGAATATAGAGTCATCAAATTGAGCATCATCTTCTAGATATCTCTCGCTTCTAAGAGAATATGCAATTCGACCTTTTATTCCCTTTGGAAGGAATTTATCTAAAGAAACAGAAACAACAAGCTCGCCTTCAATATCGGGAACATCTACAGCACCGGCCAAATCCCATGGCGCACCTAAGCCGGACAACCTTTCGAGAAAATTTTCGTGTCGCTTTTCAATCGACTCTGAAAATTTTGGCCTATGACGAAATTCAAGCTTATGCGTAGCCATTAGGGTGCAACCCTCACAGTAATGTTTCTGATATTTTGCTCAATCAAAATATCAGTTGCTCTATCGGCCGCTTTTTGACTTGGAAATTCAAAAACGGCTTTGATACCGGGATTTTGTTTCAACGCATTCGATACTCGCTGAACACTTTGAAGTTGCTTATCAAACGATGTCAATGCTGTTTTTCGGTCAATTAAGGTAATACCATCGACATCCTCAACACCATCAAACTTCACGAAATTGTTACCGTTAGGATTTGGGTTGTCAAACCGTATTGCGGGCACGGCCTTACGCTGCGACAGAACGTCTGAAAAAGCTCCTGTTGTACCCGCTTCGAATTTCACGAACGGCTTACTAAAATCGCCCTGAGGCTCTTGTACGAAGATCAAACCTTTATTTTCGCCCTCAAGCTTGCGTGCGTCTTTTATGGTCAATACATCGACCTTCGAAAGATCCAATCCCCCCATTACAGGCGCCGAGGGCTCTTTTGCACCAAGACTAAAATCCGTAGCGCCATCAACCGCCTTACCACCAACGGTAATGGGACCCCGATCGTAGCCTGCCGGGAGATTGTTGCTGTATTCCCCCTTCGAAGTGGTCCCAGGTAACGCAGTGTTTGGACCTTTTGTTGCAACGGCTTCGCCTGCCTCTTTTGCCACCGCCTGCAACTCGGCCTTGGCGACCTTGGCCGCAACCTTCTCCGCCAACATGGCGCCGCCTTTCACGAGCGCTCCGCCACCAGCAAGAACACCCGCCATGTCACTCAACAGCTTTCCAGTTTCAACCCCAGCCTGGAAGGAACCACTCGCCCCAGCTTGTTCAAACTGCGCTTGCAAGTTATCTATGCGGTCGATGTACGTTTGCTTGACTGAATCCCAAACGCCACCGCTTTCAACCACGGCTTTGAGCGCCGCATAAGTTTCCTTAAGGTTGCCGGCGGTGTGCACGATACTGTCCACGGCGTCATTGAGCCCCAACACAGCTCCCGCGGCTGTACCTGCTGTGAAACTTGCGTCCTGCGCGATGTCGATTGCCATCCACTTGGTAGCAGTTCCAGTCCGGCATCCCAGACCCGCGCAGCCTGCCATTTCTGCATCACGTTGAGCCTTCTGCTCCTTACTCAGATAGTTGTTTTGAACAGCATTAGTCCCCGCCTGCGCGCCCGTCACTGCTCCGCTCAGGTCACCGCCAGCAATCCCACCCGCCAGCCCTGCGGCCAAACCAGACAACGCTGAAACCGTCTCTCTCTGCTCCTGCGTAAGATCCGCCGTTGCCGTGCCTGGGTAGAGTTGGTGGGCAATCAGTTCGCCCGTCGCAGCCCCGGCACCGCCCGCCAACGCTGAGTTGCCCTGGGCCTGCGCTATCACCGCACCCAATACAGCGTGCGCCATGGTGTTGAGTGCCGTGTTATCTCCGGTAGTTTTCTTGATGACTTGCGCCAGGTACGGTGCTGATGCGCCCGCAATGGCTGAACCGATATCGCCCCCAACCAGCCCTTGCAATGCCGCCGTTACGGCCTGGGCTACACGCGGATAGTCACCGCCCACGCCGTAGTCAGCCATGACTTTTTTATAGGCATCGCTGGCAGCGATCTGCTCCTTCGTCGGCTGATCATTGCCTTTGGCGGCCAGCTCTTTGCGACCCGCTTCTTTGGCGTTGAGCTCGCCTTGTGTGTGCACAATGTCTACTGCCTGAGTACCAATATCCGCAATCAACTGCACCTGCCGCAGGCGCTTCTGCTCTTTTTCCTTATCAAAGATCGGGCTGATGCTGCCGTTGGCGTGTTCAACATCGTGGCTCAGCGTTGCAACGTCCTGCTGCTGTTTAGCAGGGTCGCGGATGTCGAGGGTACCGTTGGAAATGGCCGATGAGGTGGTGCCGCTGTCACTGTCGCCATGATTGAACGCGATCAAGCTGCCGGAGGGCAGGTTGCTGATGAAGGCGTTCGCTCCGCTTGCGCCACTGCTCACACTGGCGCTCTGCAACTGGCTTGTGTACTCAGCCTTGTTCTTTAAAACGCTCCATCCCAGCGTGCCGGTGCTCAGGCGGTTTTTGTCCGGCGTGGCTGTGCTGCCGATCACGCTGCCATCGAGTTGCGTGTGGTTGCCTACGTCAATCTGGTAGCCGCCCTTACCGCCGAACAGGCCGGTTTGCTCCTGCACACTCTGGTATTTGGAGTCGATCTTGCTTTTACTGATGCTCAGGTTTGCACTGCCACCGGTGCCGATGATGGCGAAGCTGACGCCCCCACTCACATCCGTCTGCTTGGACTTGTAGTTATCGGTGTCTTGCAGACTTTGCAGTGTGAGGTCGCGCCCCACAGTAGCGGTAATTTTGTCTGCGCTGACCTGCGCGCCCTTCAGGGCGGTGTCTCGGCCGCTGATCAGACTCACCTGTTTGCCCGCATCCAGGGTTGTTTCCGTCCAGGTGGTGCCAGTGCCCTTCTCGTTACCGGTGCCTTTGTTGGCATTGGCGAAAATGCTCAGGCCGCCGCCTTCGGAACCCACGCCTAGGCTGATACCTACCGCACCACCACTGCTGCTATTTTTGCCATCAAGTTTTTGGTTATTCGCCGCAGCTTCCAGGCGAATATCGCGCTCCGCCGCCAGCCGCATCTCATTACCGGCCTGAAGCTTGCTGCCTTGAACATGGATGTCACCTGCGGCCCCAGGCGTACCGTTGCCGTCCGCCACGATGGTGAGGTTGTTGCCGGCCGTCAGGCTGCTGCCCTGGCTGAGTGTCTGCTCCTGGGTCTGTTTGGAATCGGATTTTTGCGAACCCAGGGAGATGCTGATCCCCACAAATTGCGACGCGTTAGCGCCGGTCATGCCGCCATTCTGCTGCGCCGCTTGCCACGCTTGCACGCCAGTCAAACCCGCCTTCACACCCTGCAGCGCCGAGAGGCGGCCGTCGTCCTCGTTCTTGGCTTGCTTGGCGGTCTTATAAGCGGAGTCCACCGCGCTACCCACGGTGCCGGACAACGCCAGGGTCAAACCACTGGTTTTGCTTTTGGAGGTCTGCTCGCTGCGGTTGTTGTTCTCGGAAGCCAGGATGCTGACATTTTGCCCAACCAGGCTGATGTCCTTACCGGCAACCACGTCAGAGCCGCGAATGGTCAGGTCTTTGCCAGCCTGAATATCCACGCTGCCCAGCACACTGCCGATGTTGCTGGCCCGGGTGGTTTCGGTGCTGCTGGTGAAGGTGTTCTGGTTGCTGCTTGAACCCAACGTCACGCCGATGCCGCCGCTGCTCATCAAGCCCGATTTTTTGGTCGAGGACGAATGGCTTTGTTCAAAGGTTTCCGTTGCCCCATCAATCACCACATTGCGACCGGCAATCAGGCTGGTGGCGTTGGTGGAAACCACGTCGCTGGCGGTAGTGCCGATGTCACGGCCAGCACGCACGACCACGGTATCAGCGCTGATGGAAGAGCCCTGCTGGCTGATCTGGTTACTGCTGTCGATGCGCGTTTTCTGGCTGCTGGACAGCAACCCTTTGCTGGTTTTGGTTTTGCGGTAATAGCTGTAGTCGCTGTCTTGCGCGGCGTTCAGCGCCAGGTCATTGCCTGCGTACAGGTAGGCTTCCTTGCCGGCACTCGCACGGCTGGCGCTGACGACGAGGTCGTTGCCGGCACTCAGGGAGAGGTTCTCACCGGCCACCAACGATGTGCCCACTTGCTGGACGTGGTCTTCCTGGCTGGTGACCTTCTTGGAATTAAACGCCGAATGCTGTTCATTCGTCGCCGACGCCAGGTTCAAATTCCCCTTGGCCACCAGCGCCAGATCACGCGTGGCATTGAGCTGGCTGCCGATGGCGCTGATATCCCGCGCAGCCACCACCTGGAAGTCGCGCCCGGCTTCGATCACGGTGCCGTACTGGTTTGCGCTGCTGCTGCGCATGTAGGTGCTGACGGTGTTGGCATTGCGCTGTTCGGCGGTGGCCAGGTTCACATCGCGCCCGGCTTGAACGCCCAGGTCGGCGCCGCTTTTGAAGGCGCCGCCGGTGCTGTTGACGTCGCGCCCGGCTTGCAGGGTGAGGGTGTTGGCGGCTTCAATGCGGGCGGCGTTGTCGACGAAGTCGGTGCGTTCGGTGCGGTAGCCGCTGCTGCTTTGGTGGCTGGTGACGGTGCGTTCGTTGAGCACATCGCCATTCACTGCGCTGACGCTGACGTCGCGCCCGGCGATGATGCCGCCGGCGCGGTTGGTGAGGGTGTTGCCGGCGAGCAGGTCGAGGCGGTTGCCCGCTTGCACGAGGCCGCTGTTGACCATGTTGCGCCCGGCGCTGGCCGCCAGGTTGTTGGTGGCGCGCAGGGTGCCGACGTTGTTGAGGTCGGTGCCGCTGACCAGGTTAAGGTCGCTGCCGGTGATGAGTGCGCCGTTGGGCGCCAGGCGGTTGTTGGCCTGGGCCAGGTACAGCACGGGCACCAGCACTTGCTGGCCGGCGACGGTGGCGTTTTCCATCCACACGATGTCGTGGGTCAGGGCCGCGACTTGCTCGGCGGTGAGGCTCACGCCTACGGCCAGGTTAAGTGCCTGCTTGGTGCCGATGGCGTTGTCCATCAGGTACTTGAACATCGAGGCGTCGCTGGTCTGGCCATCAATGAAGCGCTGGCCGGTACGGGCGATGACCGCTTGCTGGATCAGGCGCTGTTCATACAGGCCGTCACCCAGGCGCTTTTGTGCCTGGTCCGGGTCGAAGCCCAGTTTGGACAGCATGTAATCAGAGCTTAAAAACTGGCTGAGGTTGGTCAGCAGCGGGTTGGTTTCGATCAGGTATTTCTGTGGGTTGGAGACGAACTGGCTGTCTGGCAGGCCTTGCACGCGGTTGATCACCACGCCGTCGGCCGAGGTGCCGCTGCCGGGTACGACCGGGCCGGTCACCGGCGTGCGGTCGACGCCGCCGCCACCCAGGGTCCAGCCTTGCGGGCTGGTACTGGCTGGCGCGCTGGCGCTTTCGCCACTGAGGCGGAACAGCCCGCCTTGGCCGGTGGGCAAGGTGAAGCCGGGCAGGCTCAGCGGGTTGATCTGCTGTTGGGCCAGGTCCGGCGGCAGTTGCTGGTTGAGGGTCACGCGGGTGGAGTAACCGGCTGCGCCACTGGCACCGGTGGCGTCGGTGGTGGTTTTGGCGCCCGCACCGATGTAGTTGTAGCCCAGGCGCACCACGCTGTTGTCGATACCGGCTTGCGCCTTGACGTCTACTGCGCCGGCAGCCTGAATCACCGCAGCGTAACGTTGGTCGTCACTGGCGATTTTGGTGACTTTGCCGAACTGGGTGTTCTCTTTCTCCATCAGGCCGACGAAGTTGGCCACGGTGGCTTCCAGGCCGCCGAGGTCATTGGGGGTGTAACCGGCGCTTTTGTACCAGTATTTGTTGGTGAGTGCGGCGGCGGCACTGAACCAGCCTTCAGGGTGCTTGGTGCGCTTTGACGTGAAAAGACGATAGGTCTCGGTTTCGCCGGTTTCGATGCCGGTGTTGACCAGGTTGTTCAGGCGCGCGGTGAAGTTGCCACCGGCCGCAATCGAACTGCTGCTGTTGAGCAGGTCGCCGCCCGCCAGGGTCATGTTACCGCCCGAGGTGATGCTCGAACCGGCACTGGCGGCGGTCACTTCCAGTTTGTCGCGGGTCACCAGTTCCCACACGTAGTTGCGCGGTGTGCCACCGGCGTGGCAGTCACCGGCGTTGACGTACTCAATGCACGTGCCTAGGGTGGCGGAGGCGGTGTAGACACCTGCGTCGTTGACGGTGAGTACCGCCCGTTCATTCTTGATCGAATTGGCGGACAGGCTGAGGTTGCCGTCACTCTGGATCGTCGACGAACTGTTGAGGATGCTGCTGGCCAGGCCGCCCTTGCCGTCGCGGTCAACGCTCAGGTTGCCTAGGCTGTAGAGGTCGGCGTAGCTGTTGTGCAGCGCATCGACACGCAGGCTCATGTCGCCGCCGCTGAAGATCAGGCCGTGGTCGTTGAGCAAGGCGCCGGTGGTGGCGACCAGCCGTTGGCCACTGCCCAGGGTCGCGTAGTTGTTGAGTGTGCCGGCGTTGACCACTAGGTCGGTGGCGGCGGTGAGGCGCCCACGGTTGTTGAGTGTGCCGGCGATGTTGGCGGTAGTAACGCCACCGCCGGCAATGCTGGCCGTGTCGCTGAGGGTGGCTTGGGCCGCGCTGAGGTTGAGGGTGCCCAGGCTGCTGATGCGTCCACTGCCGTTGAGCGCGCCGCTCAAGGTCAGGTCGAGCGCGCCGTCACTGGCGATCAGGCCGTGGGTGGTCCAATTGGCGCCATTGCCGATAAAGCGCCGGGCGCCGAGCAGTTGGCCGGTGGCGGTCTGGTCGAGGTTGTCGACATTGACTGTGAGTTGCCCGGCCTGGATCACGCTGCTGTTGGTCCAGTTGCCTTGGGTGATGGTCAGGTCGCCACGGGTGACCAGGCTGCCGCCCACGTCGTTGAGGTTGGCGGGTGCAATGCCGAAATTACCGGTGCCCACGTGCAGGACATTGCCGCCCAGGTTCTGGAAGCTGCCGGCGTTGAGGGTCAGGTCGTTGTTGGCGGTTTCCAGCACGCCGTTGCGGTTGTCGAACAGGCCGCCGATGGCGAATTCGGTGGTGCCCGCCGTGCCCAGCGCACGCAGGCGCCCGGTCTGGTTATCGAGGCTGGCCGCGCGCACCTTGAGGGTGCTTTCGCTTTCGATAATGCCCAGGCGGTTGTTGAGCGCGCCGCTGAGGTCCAGGTCGATCTGTTGGCCGGCAATCTGGCCGTCGTTGTCGCCGCTGTTATCAAAGTCATGCCCGACCACGCGCATCAGGCCTTTGGCATACAGCCCGCCGTTGCGGTTGTCGAAATTGCCGGTGGTGACCAGTGCGTTGCCGCCCTGTGCGGCGATGCGCCCGCCGTAGTTGTCCACGCTGCCGGCTTGCAGGTTGAGGCTTTGCCCCTGCATCACGCCGCCCTGGCGGTTGTTGTTGAGGTCGTAACCGTTGCGCAGCACGCCGACCACTTGGGTTTGCAGTGCGGCCTTGAGGCTGGCGAGGGTGCCGCCACGGTTGTCGAGGCTGGCTGCGTTGATATTCAGGTCACCGGCCTGGGCGATCAGTTTGCCGCTCTGGTTATCCAGCGTGTCGGCCACGTTGGCGGTCATGCCGCCCTGGCTTTGCACGGTGCCTTTGCCATTGTCCAAGCGGTTGGCCGTGAGGCTGAGGTCGGCGTTCTGGCTGTAGATCAAGCCGTCGTTGCCGTTCTGTACCAGGCCGCTGGCGGTGAGGCTCAAGCGGTCGTTGGCAGCCAGGGTGCCACGGTTGCGGTTATCCAGGCCGCCGGTCAGCAGGGTCAACACGCCTTGGCTGGCAATCTGGCCGCCCTGGTTGTTGATCTGCGCCGCGCGAATGATCAGCAGCGGGCCGCCGCTGGCCAGTTTGCCATTGGTGTTGGTCAGGGTCGCGAGCAGGTCGAGGGTGGTGGCGGTGCCGCCACTGATGCTGCCGGCGCTGTTGTCCAGGTTTTGTGCGGTCAGCGTCAGGGCGGCGCCGCTGTCGATCACGCCGCCTTGGGCGTTGTTCAGCACACCGCCCACGGTGAGGCGCTGGCCTGCGGCGCTGGAGAGTACGCCCTTGTTGCTGTTGTCCAGTTCGCCGGCGCTGACGTTCAGCGCCTTTTGGCTGACCAGTGCACCGGCCGCGCTGTTGAGCAGGCTGGCGGTCAGCGTGGCATTGAGGTCGCCGTAACGGCTCGACAAGGTGCCGCTGTTGCGGTTGTCGAGGTTTGCGCCGCTGACGGTGAGGCCCTGCCAGCCGGACATCAGGCCATTTTGGTTGATCAGGTTTTCGGCATTGAGCACCAGCAGGTTATTGCTGATCAGCTTGCCGTTGCTGTTGTTCAACGTGCGCCCGCTGAGGTTCAGGGTTTGCGCGCTGGAGAGCTCGCCACCCTGGTTGTTGAGGTCGCGCAGGTGGTTGATGGAGAGGTTGCCGGCGGTGGTGATCAGGCCACCGGTGTTGTTCAGGTCGCCGGTGGCGGTGCCGAAGTCCAGGGCAATTGCGCTGCCCAGCAGCGAGCCGTTCTGGTTATCCAGCTCGGCGCTGTTGAGCGTCAAGGCATTGCTCGCGTTGAGCAGGCCCTGATCGCGGTTGGCCAGGCGGCCAGCAACGTTGAGTACGGTGTCGCCACGGCTGGTGAGCGTGCCACCGCTGTTGTCGAGGTCGCTGGCCTGCGCATCGACCGAGGCGGCGGCAATCAGGCCTTTGACGTTGGCCAGGGCCTGGTCGATGCGCAGGGTCAGCGCGGCGTTGCTCAGCAGCTTGCCGCCGCTGTTGTCGAGGTTGTCGGCGGTAAGGGTGAACGCCTGGTTGCTGGAAATCTCGCCGCCCTGGTTGTGCACGTTCTTGAGGTGGTTGAGCATCAACAGCGGCGCATTGATCAGGCCTTTCTGGTTGTTGAACTCGCCCCGGTTGAGGTTCAGGGTCAGGGCCGCGGCGCTGGTGATCTGGCCGCCTTGCTGGTTGTTCAGGTCGGCGGTGCCGAGGGACAGGGCCCCGCGCGCGCTCAAGGTGCCGTTCTGGCTGTTGTCGAGGCTGGCGGCATCGAGGATCAGGCCACCGTCGGTGACCAGGCGCCCGCCTCGGTTATCCACCGCGCCGAGGGCGCTGAGGGTCAACGGGCCGGCGCTGGACAGCGTACCGGCGTTGTTGGCCAGGGTGCGCGCCGAAATGCTCAGCAGCCCTTCGCTGCTGATCAAACCCTGGTTGCGGTTGAGCAGTTGGTCGACATTCAAACCTGCTCCGGCGCCGGCAATCAGCAGCCCGCCGTCGCTGTTATCCAGTTGCGTAGCCGTCACCACCACGCCCGAACGGCTGGACAGCTCGCCGTTGCGGTTGTCGATGTTGACGACATTGGCCTGCACACCACCCACGCCTGCGACCAAGCCTTTCTGGCGGTTGTCGAGGCTGTTACCGGCCACGCTTACCGTGCCTTGGCTGGTGACCAACCCGGCTTGGTTGTTGAGGCTGCCGACGTTGAGGCTGAGCGCATTGCCCGCGGTGATGAGGCCTGCGACGTTATCGAGGGTCGCGACCGTGAGCGCTGCGGTGTCCAGGCTTGAGAGTTCACCGCCCTGGTTATGCAACTCACCGACGACGGCGGTCAGCGGCCCGTCGCTGGTGACCAGCCCACCTTGGCTGTTCTGCAGGCGATCGGCGGTGATGGCCAAGCCATGATTGCTGAGGATGCGGCCTTTGTTCTGGTTGTCGACTGCGGCAGCGGTTATCTGGGTGCGCTGTTTGGCGCCCAGTGTGCCGCCCTGGTTATTCAGGGCTTGGGCATCCACGCTCAACGTGCGGCTGGCGATGACACTCGCGCCGGTGTTGTTGATGGCCTTGCCGCGCAGGCTCACATCGCCTGCTGCGTTGCGGGTGTTGTCGGTGTTGACGCCCGCTTCGATGATGTCGCCGTTGGTCAAGGCGCCACCGGCGGACAGCGCAATGCGGTCACGGGCAGCCAGGCTTTGGCGGTTGGTGAGATCGCCTTGGGTGTTCACGTTCAGGGCCGTACCGGCATACACCGGCCCTTTGGCATCCAGGCTGGCGGCGTTGACGTTGACCGCGCCGCTGGCGGCGGCTTGCGCCATGCTCAAATGCCCGTTGGCATCAAGCTGAATATCGCCGCCACTGGCCGCCAACGAGCCGTCGAGCTTCACGCCCACACCGGCTTCGGTGCCCACCAGTTTGATCGCACCAGCGTACATGCCGCCCAGGGCGCTGGAGTCGATCGCCAGTTCCGGCTTGGTGCTGCCGTCGTCGGCGCGCGGGGTGGCGTTGAGGGTGTTTGCATCGACGTCGTTGCGCCCGGCGATCACCGCCAGTTCGCGGGCGTTGATCTGTGCGTTGATCTTGGCGGTACGGGTGATGATTTCGAAGCGATCGACGTTGCTGGCATTCAAGCCTTCGCCGTCGATGGTCACGGCGCCGCCGTCAACCTGGTAGCGCTGCAACTGGCCGCTGGCGTCGAGCACCGGTTTACCGGTGGTCAGGGTCACGTTGGGGGTGTTGATAAAGCCGCAACCGCTGCACGTCACACCGTACGGGTTGGCGACGATGACTTTGGCCGACTGCCCCGCCACTTCGGTGTAACCGCGCAACTGGCTCGGGCTGCCGCCGTTGACTTCGTTGAGGATGACGTTGGCGGCGCCGCCCTTGAGGTTCGGGTTGCCGACGATATAACCGCCGAGCTGGGTGTTCTGCACCGCGCCGGTGGCGTTGTTGAGGATCACGCCGTTAGGGCCGACGTTGTAGTCCTTGAACTGGTTGTGGGACAAGCCACTGCCATTGGGGGTGGCGATGTTCACCACCGGCACGCCATTGCCGGCCTGGCCGACGCTGGTGGCCGGGTTGCTCACCACAATGCCGTCGGCCTGGGCCAGCAACGGCTGCCAGAACAGCGCGTTGACCAGGATCAGCACCAGGCCACGCTTGGGCAGGCCGAAGAACGCGTCGCGGCGCTTCAGGGCAGCAGAAGGTTGACGGGCCAGAAAGGCAAAGTGGCGAACATCCATGGTCAAATTCTCGTTGCAGCGGGGCGTTGAATTACAGGAAGAAATCCATGCGGAAGTAGATCGGCGCTTCGCGCTCCGTCACCACTCCCGGTCTTTCTAACGAATGGGCAAACGTCACGCTGGTGCTGACGTATTTGCCACGGGCGAACAGTTCCACGGAGTTGCTCGAAACGCGGCCGTGGTTGTCGCCGTTGTAACGGTCGTTGCGGATCACGCCCTGGTCGTAACCGAGGCTGGTGCCGTATTCCGCAAAGGCCGGGCGCAGCCATTCCAGGGTGACCGGGCGGGCCCAGCGCACTTCGTTGCGCCAGTAGCCACCGCTGTCGCCAGACAGCTGCTGATCCTTGAAACCGCGTACCGACGACGAGCCGCCCAGGCTGATGCGTTGCGGCGAGAACAGCACGTCTTCACTGCGTTGCCCGGTGGCCAGGCTGGTGAAGCTGAACGACTCGCCCCACAGACGAAACGGCTGCAAATAGCTGACGGTGGCGGTGTATTTGCGGTAATCCGGGGTGGGCGTAAGGTTGCCGAACTGATCGCGATGCTGGTCGTCACGCTGGGCGTCAAAGGCGCCGATGCCGTTCTGCACACCCAGGTCGACGTTGACGAACGCACTGCCGATGCGCCGGCCGTGGTTGATGCCAAACTGTAGTTCGCTGATGCGATTACTGCTGATGTCGAGGTGGGCGTCGTTGACGTAGTTGTTGGTGCGCAGGTGAGCCACCCCCACGTTGACCGAGGTTTTGCTCACGTCATCGCGGTGAATCACGCGCTCTGCGCGCAACTGGTGGTTCTGGTTGTCGCCCGACTGCTTGAACTTGAAGGTGTCGGTGTAACCCAGCGCGCGGTAATCACTCTCGCTGTAGGTGTAAGTGAAGTTCCACCAGCCCCACGGTACGTTGTAGTAGAGCATGGTGTTTTTCGAGGTTTTCTGGTGGTCGCTGATGGCGTCGTGGCCACCGCGCAGCACCAGTTGATCGGCCAGGCCCAGCGGGCTGTCCCACTCCAGGCCCGCGCCCCATTGCTGTTCGCCGGTGCTGCGTTGCCCGTCGTTATTGCGCGACAGGCTGGCGCGCCAGGGCTTCTGTGGGGTGTTCTTGACCACCACGTCGCTGCCGCCGACCTGTTTGCCGGGGGTCAGCTCCATTTGTGCCTGTTTGGATGGCAGGCGGTTGAGCTGGTCCACCAGTTGCTCGACTTCACGCAGGTTCAGCGCCTCGCCGACCTTGCCGGGAAACGCCATGGCCAGCTCGCGGTCGGTCACGGTGCTGCCTTCGGCGCTTCGCAACGCTTCGAGTTTGCCCTCGACCACCAGCACTTGCAGGTGGCCGCTGCCGAGGTCTTGTTGCGGCAAGTAGGCGCGGCTGGTGACGCGACCTTTGGCGATGTAATAGTCGGTGATGACCTTGAGCAGTTCATTAAGCTGCGAGACGCCCAGGCACTGGCCGACATAAGGCTTGAGCAACAGCGTGCGGTCGCCGGCGGGCAGGCTGTCGGCGCCTTTGAGTTCGATGTCTTTGATCGGGAAGCAACGGGTGTCGGCAGGCGTGGCCGGCGCTTGGGGCTTGGCCGCTTTGCCGGGCAAGTCCTGCAGTTCTTGCAGACGCCGGCTTTGCTCTTCGAGCAGACGGTTTTGCCGGTCGCGGATCAAGTCTTGATCCCCTGGCGTGGGAGCGGCCGTGGCAGTGTTCAGGCTCAAGCAGGTGAGCAGGAAAGTGCACAGCAAATACCGAGTCCGTGGCAATAACAGAGACATGTTCGATCCATCGAAAATCAAGGGGCGGCAAACTAACATCGAACTCGCGCTAGCCCAAGAAACCGGGGCCATTGCACATCCGAACTTATTAAAGCCGCAACTTATTGATTAATAACAAAAAATAATAATCAAACCGCGCTGACGCTGGTCGTAGACAGGTTTATTCCGACAAGCGGCAACTCTATTTGATAGTCATCCAGTAAATAACCGAATAGAGGCCATTATTTAGCCATCAACTACTAACTGAGTTAGGTTAGTGCGGGGGAATACAAAAAAGTTCGCGGCAGTTTTGTGAATTGGATCCCATTTATCGGAATTCCAAGCGACGCAGGTGGAATGCGGGAACTGGCTTGCCTGCGATGGCGGCGTGTCAGGTATTGACTGGGTGTTGGCCCACCGCTATCGCAGGCAAGCCAACTCCCACAGGGGTCTTGGGTGCTGTGGAATATCTAGCCGGCGTCTTTGTCTTTTTCTGCGCCGGGCACCAGGGTCAGGCCCGGGCGCTCCACGTCGCGCGAAACATGCGCCTTCACGTCTTCCACACCGCCGTCATCGTCGTTGTGGATCACCAGCACACCCGGCTTGCGAAACTGCTCCAGGTGGCCGTCACCGAGCTTGAAACTCTCGCTCAGGTGCTGGTCGCTGAGGGCATTGGCCTCGGCGCGGCGCTGGGCGAACTTGCGCCCGCGACGTTGTTGATAGCGCGCCCAGCTGATCAGGATCAGCGCATTGAACAAGGCGATCCACAGGTAGATTTGCAAGGTGTTGAGCGCGGCAAAA
Organism: Pseudomonas fluorescens; assembly: GCF_900215245.1. Classification (GTDB taxonomy): domain Bacteria; phylum Pseudomonadota; class Gammaproteobacteria; order Pseudomonadales; family Pseudomonadaceae; genus Aquipseudomonas; species Aquipseudomonas fluorescens. The sequence continues at coordinate 2,384,861 of NZ_LT907842.1, read as the reverse complement.
ATCGGCGCCTCAATGCGTGGGCCGCCATGGGTTTCCAACATCGCGGTCATCCCGCGCGCCAACAGCCAAACCAGCCCGCCCCACGCCAACAGCGTGAGCAGCACATCGATGATCCACATCAGGGTGTTCTGGCGAGTTCTGACCAGTTTCATGATCACGCCTCCTCTTCACTGGGTTTGATACCGCGGTCCGGGCTGACCCAACGTGCACGCTTCTGATGCTGGTTAAACAGCACCTTGGGAAAGCTGACCAGGGTGGTGAGCAAGCTGACCAGCCAGAACACCATCGGGTACCACACGGTCCAGAACAGCGTTTTCCACAGGTCTTTTTCGTAACGCCGGTCGATCAGGATGCTCACCGCAAACTGCAGCAGGCAGACCATTGCCAGCACCAGGCCGGTAAAGGCCGGTGGCACCAGGGAGTCGACGGCGATCGCCTGTGGCAGTACCACGAACTTGCCCACGCCCCAGAAAATCACCGAGAGCAGGAAGGTGAAGGCCCAACCGGTGGACAGGCAGTATTCGAACAACAGCGGCCACAGGTAGCGATGGCGCCATTGCCAGATGCCACGGATGTTCTTGAACAGCACCTCGGCGCCGCCCTGGGCCCAGCGCAGGCGTTGTTTCCACAGGCCGCCGACGGTTTCGGGCATCAGGATCCAGCACAGGGCGCGGGGCTCGTAAAAGATCGCCCAGTGGTCGAGTTGCAGCTTCCAACTGACATCGATGTCCTCGGTGATCATGTCGGTGCTCCAGTAGTCGATGCGGTCCAGGGCTTTCTTGCGAAACGCCACCACCACACCCGACACCGTGAAGATCCGGCCGAACACGCGCTGGGTGCGCTTGATCAAGCCGATGATCGAGGAGAACTCGCCCACCTGCACGCGGCCGATCAAGGTCGAGCGCGTGCGGATGCGTGGGTTGCCGGTCACGGCGCCCAGGCGCGGGTTGTCGAGCATCGGCGCGACCATATACGCCGCTGCGTTTTTATCGAGCAAGGCATCGCCGTCGATGCACACCAGGTACTCACTGCGCGCGGCCACGGCGCCCATGCGCAGGGCCACCGCCTTGCCCTGGTTCTGCGCCAGGTGCAGCACTCGCAGGCGTGGGTGTTGCAAGGCCAGGGCGTCGAGCACCGCTGCGGTGTTGTCCTTGGAACCGTCGTTGACGGCGATGACTTCGATATTCGGGTACAGCTGGTTCAGGGCCGCATGAATGGTGTCGGCGGCGTTATCGCCCTCGTTGTAGCAAGGGATGATGATCGAGATCAGCGGGTTGCCGGCCAGGGTGGGGGCTGGCGTGTCTTCTTTCCACGGCCAGTGACGCTCCCAGTGCAGCCAGAAATACAGGCCGCCGGCGATCCACAGTGCCGACATGAACAGCGGGTAGAAAAACACGAAGTCCATCAGGAACTGCCCGGTGACCAGGAAAATCAGGCCTAGGGGCACGCCCAACACCAACGCCAACACGAATAAAGCCAGGATTCTGTCGAACATGGTCAAGGGTTCCATTGGTTGGAAAGGGCCGGACGTACTGTCTTCAGGTCCGGTGAGTTTTCCAGGAAGTTATCCGGGTAGTAGCCGAAGCTCCTGACCCCCTGGCGTTTGAGCACCCCCATCCATTCAGCCATCTGCGTGCCGCTGATATCGGGCGCTTCTTTGGTCCGCCAGTCTTTGGCTTGCAGTTCGAACACGGTGCGCTGCAACGCGTCGGGACGCGCCTTGACCGTGGCCACCAGCTTTTCCAGCCAGGCATTGGAGTTCTTCAGCGTCTCGCCTTCCATCAGCGGCATGGCCATCGGCGCGGTCCAGTCGTAGGTCTGGAGGAAGTCATCGAGGTTCTGCGCGAACCAGCTTTCGCTGCCCGGGTTGAGCATCGGCTCAGCGAAGATATTGCGCGCGGTCTGCACCTGCGGCCCGCGAATGGCGCGGACTTTACCGGCCAGTTCCTGGGTGAAGTCGATCAGGTAGCGGCTCTTGAAGCGCGTCCAGCGCTGCATCACGGCCGGGTCGGCGCGCAATGCGCCAATGCTGCTCGGCAAGCCGTTGGCGGCATAGGCTTTGAGCGCGGGCGGGCTGGCGTCTTCGAAGTCCGAGAAGAGCGCGTCGTCGTGGAACAGCACGCCATCGATGGCGGTGTTGCGCGCCAGGTCTTCGTAGATCTCGCCGATCTGCTGGCGCACCTTGAGATCAAACGGTGACAGGCGCTTGTACTGGTCGGGGTCGATGCCCACCTGGCCGGTCTGCGGGTCCCAGCGGGTAACGCGTGGCAACGCCGGGTCGAGGGCAAAGCTGAGCACCGGCATCCAGGCGAAGATGTTCACGTGGCCACGGGTGCGCAACTGCCAGGTCACGCGGTTGAACAGGTCGCGGCGCACCGGCAGGTGGCGGTTGGGGAAGTACAACGAGTGCACCAGGCCATCGCCCTTGGGGTCGGCGAAGGCTTGCAGGAACACGGTGCTGGCGCCCATGTCGACCACGCGCTGGATCAACTGGTCGAGGTTGCGCGCTTCCTGGGCCGGGTCGGGGTCGTAGACATTATCCAGGTCGACGTGCAGCACACGCATCGAGGTCTTGGCCTGGGTGCCGACAATCGCATTGGCGTAGTGCTCGCCATCCGGGTCGGACGCCACCAGGAAACGCGGGCTGCTCTTGAGGTTGGCGAGGTCGTCGAGGCCATCGTCCAGGGTCAGGGCCATCTGGTAGCCCTGCTCACCCACCACGGCCAACGACGTGCCATCGGCCGCGCCGTAAGGCCACACCCACACGCGCGGAGCCTTGCCGGTGACGGCCCGCAGTTTGTTGGAAATGGCGGTCACGTCGGCGCGCATCCGCGCCTGGAACTGGGCTTCGGTTTCGTATTTGCCGGTGGCAGCATCGTATCGACGAGTCGCGGCGGCCGGCTCCAGGTTGCCCTGCGGGTTGGCCAGAATGCCCATGTGGCTGGCGTCGGTGTGCGCGGCGATTTCCACCAGGTTCGATTTGGAAACTTCGCGCACTTGCTCCCAGGTCAGGAAGTCGGAACGGGCGCGCGGCGTGCCGGCAAAATCCACCGGTTTGTTCAAGGGCGTGTCGATCCAATACCCGACCGGCGCCAGGATGACCGGCCAGTTATAGGCACGCAGAATCGGCATCACACGGGTATAGAAGCTTGAGTAACCATCGTCGAAGCTGAGCATGATGGCTTTGGGCGGCAGCTCACGCCCACCACTGCGCGCCGCCAGGATCTGGTCGACGCTGACCGCCTGGTAACCGTTTTCGCGCAGCCAGGCCAACTGGTCGATCAAACGCTCGGTGCGCACCGCCACCACGGCCTGATCGGGGTCGCGGTCTTCGACGTCGTGGTAGGCGATGCCCAGGAAATGGTTTTTCGGCCACGGCGCTTCGCGTGCCGGTGTCGGCCGCTCGGCGGGGGGAGTATAGGGCGCGGGTTGCTGGGCGCAGGCACCGGCCAGCAATACACCCAGGACCAACAAGCAACGGCTGAGGACAGTCATGGTCAGGCTCTTTTAGAAACGGTAAATGAGGTCGACGAGCAGGCGCAGATCGCGTTCGCGAACGCCGTCGTAAGGTCGGCTGATCAGGCTCAGGTTGGCGCCGGCTTCGAGTACGTCGTTCCAGCGAACGCGTTGGCCGTAGCCGATCAAACCAACGCCACCGGTGGAGTAATCCCGCTGGCTATACGTGCCTGCACCGACCTGGAACTGCTGACTCCACTGGGTCTCGTAGCGGTGATAGAGCACATGGTTGACCGTGACGGTGGGCAACACGCTGAAGTCCGATTTGGGGTTGAAATACACCACGTCTTCCTTCGAGTTGCGGCTGGCGCCGACCTCCAGGCCCAAGTCGACTTGCACGTGCGGCGAGCTGTAGATGCCCTCGCGCCCGGTGAGCAACGCTTCGAGCCGGTTGTTGCCGTCGCTGAAACGGGACGGGCTGAGGGACAGTTTCCATTCGCGGCTTTCATTCGCACGCCAGCGGATAAACCCGCTGCCGCCGTTGGCCGTGACATCGGCATTCAAGGCCCGCAGCGGCGTGCTGGTCAGCAGGTAGCCGAGGCTGCCGCCGTACTGCCAGTTGTCGTTGATATCGCGGGCAATCGACACGCTGGCGCCTTGTTTGGCGCCATAGCCGTAGGAGTGGTTGGAGACTTCGGCTTCAAGGGTCATGTCGCGGGTGCGCCGCTCCACGCCGACGCGCTGCCAACGGTGCTGGCCGGTGCCTTCGGTAAAGTCGGCGGTGGCATAGCCAGCTCCGGCGAAGACCCGCCAGTCTTCGTCGATGGGCGGGCTGTAGAGCACGCTTTCGATGCCCCAATCACGGCTACCGGCGACCGCGCCGACGTCGCCGTTATTGCCCCCGCCGTAGCTTTTACCGGTGTAGGCCTCAACGCGCAGTTCAGCCATGTCGTGCACATCGCGCAGACGGCTGAGGCGCTGCACCTGGCGGCTGTCCGGGTTGCGGGCCAGCACGTCATCGGTCAGCGCGTCCATTTGGCGCCATTCCTGAAGGTCCATGGCGGTGTAGGCCTGGGACACTTCCAGGCCGATATCACGCGGGACTTGGGTTTCGGTTTCCTTGAGGGCGCCTTCGGCGCGGCGCGGCCAATCACGGGCGCGGTACATATCCGCCTGGGCCAGGCGCAAGCCGACATTGCCCGGGGCTTTTTGCACCAGTGCCTCAAGGCCGGTCTCACTGCCCGGCAGGTCACCGCCGTAGGTGCCGGCCTGGGCCGCCAGTTGTTGCGCGTCCATCCAACTGTCGTTGGGGTTGCCAATGGGCAAGCCCTTGAGTTCGACGCGCGGTTTCTGGGTGGTGGCCAGGCTATTGGCGACGTCGCGCGCTTCCATCACTTTGTCGCTTTCGAGCAGGGCGTAGAACAACGCGGTACTGTCTTCGACGTGATCGCCAGGGTCGGCATCCGGCGCAGTCAGCGCCTGGCGATACAACGGCTCGGCTTTTTCCGGCTGGCGCTGGTCGAGGTAAGACGCGGCGACCCAGCGCACGGCATAGGTCGGCAATTGCACGCCTTCGCCGTTGAGGGTTTGGTACTCGCGAATCACATCAGCGGTGCGTGCCCGCGCCTTGAGCGCGCCCAAGCGATCGATGCGCCAGCGCACCACGTCGTCATGGGCGCTGGCGTCCGGGGTCCAGCGCGCGAGCAGTTTGTCGTAATCGTTGAGGGCGCGGTCGGCGACCACGTAGCGTTCTTTTTCGGTACGCGTGGCGAACTCGGCCATGCGCACACGCTCGGCGGCGAGGTCGCCTTCCAGACGGCGCTGGGTGACCGCGTCGAGCACGCCCGGATGTTTGGCCGACAGGCGCAGCGCGGGCTCCGGCAAGCGAGCCTTTTGCAGGGCGATGATGTATTCGCGGACCACTTCGGGCTTGTCACCGGCGCGGGTGAAGGCGTGGTCGAACTCGAACAGCGCGTCGTAGTTCAAGCCCGCGCGGGTCAGTGCATAGCCCAGGGCCATGCGGCGGTTGGGGTCATCGGGTTGCGCCGCCACCAACGCGCGCAAGCGTTGCACCGCCTCGGCCGTTTGACCGCCGTCGGCCTGGGTCAGGGCCTGGCCCAGTTGCAGGTCGATATTTTTCGGTTCGCGCAACAGTGCCTGCTGATAGACCGCCAAAGCTTGCGGCCACTGCTTTTGATTGCGATACGTGCGCGCGACCGTGGCCAGGGCTTGGGTGGTGAGGTTACGGTTTTTGCCCTGAGCCTCGTACACCTTGAGCACTTCGGCGTCTTGACCGGCCCAGCCGGCAATCACCAGGTGGTCGCTGATCTGGCCGGGGGTCTGGCGCTCGGCGGGCAGTTGGCGCAATTGGGCAAGGGCGGGCGTGAAATTGCCGTTACGCGCCTGGATGATCAGGGCATCGTAGGCCGGGTCGGCCAACGCGAGGCTGGGCATCAGCAGTTGGCTGCACAAGGCGGCCCCGATGAGCAGTCGCAACCGGCCTGAAGCACTGATGGGTAGGTTTCGCAGCATATCGAGAGCTTCCTTACACAAGGAAAGCTGTAACGATAGGTGGTCCTGAGCGAAACGCATCAGGGTGCCGGCGTCTAGTGACCCGGCCTAGCTTTCCTGTAGGAACTATCCCTCAGTAAAGTAGGCAGAAGGCCAATTGATAACAATTGTTCAGAATTGCAGGGCCTGCCGGAAATATGAATGTGGGAGCGGACTTGCCCGCGACGATGAGGTATCAACCGGCCTTAACGCCGGTCGTTTGACCCCTGTCGCGAGCCCTTCGGCTCCCACATTATTTATTTCTTACTGATGTAAGAAATCTTACTGGGCGCCGCTGACCGCACCCATTTTGGCCATGACAAAACCAATGAACTGCTCAACGGTCATCTTCTGGCCGTTGAACATCACTTCATTGTTGGCGTAGTGCAGTTTGGAGACCACGTCGGTGCCCACCAGGGTCGCCAGTTGCGTACCGACCGCCATGCCGCTGACCATCTCGGCAGCCATCTGCGATTGCTGCTCGATGGCTTTAGGGTCGGTCACACCGCCCACTTCGGCTTGCAGGGCGGCTACATCGCCAATCATTGGCTTGGACAGGGTCAGGTTGGCATCCAGCAGGGCGATGACTTGTTTGCCCAGCTCAACCGGCGGCAGTTCCATCGACGCAGGCTTGGTCAGGTCCAGCACCAGGTTGAATTTGCTTTCGCCGTGGGTGGTTTTCAGCGACAGGTTTTCCACCGCCAGTTGCGGCTTGGCGGCCAGCACCTGGTTGACGTTCGCCTCTGCCAGGGTCTGCTCGGCTTCGCTCAGCTGCAGCTCAGGCACGGGCTGGCCGGCCGCCGCAGCGGCTTGCACCGGTTGCATCTTGTCCTGGTAAAGCTTGGTCAGCACCAGCATCGCCGGGATGTCGACGTTCTTCATGCTCAAGGCCATGGCCGCCGAGCCGACAGGCTTACCCTGGTAACCGATCTCGTCGATTTTGTAGTCGACACGGCCGGCCAGGTTGTTGTCCTTGGTCTCGCTGGTGTCTTTCTGCTCGAAGCCCTTGAGGGTCAGCACCGCTTTCTGCGGGCCGAAGGTGACCTTGGTGTCGGTCAGCTCAACGGTGTTTTGCCCGGTGTAGAAACCGAAGGTGGATTTTGCCAGGTTGCTGGCCACGGTCAGGCCAGACAGCTCGGCTTCAAACGGCGCACCGTTGGCATCGATCGCTGCGACTTTGAGGCTGTTCATGTAGCCGTCGGCCTTGACCTTCTGGCCTTCGGCGGTGCTGTCGAAGTCCAGGTTGGCGCCGGAGAAACTCACCGAGGACTTGTCGTCCTTGAACTCCAGAGGCAGCAACTCGACGTTGCCGTTGACCGAACGGTTGTAGCCGATATTGGCCACGCCTTTAAGCGGCGACACGTCCTTGCTGGCGGCGAACCACTTTTCGGTGGTGGCGTTTTTTTCCAGCGCGTAGTGACTGGTGGCCATGACCGGCAGCCATTTCAGCGACACCAGGCGGGAAAACGGCAGCGGGCCGTGTTCGATATGGTCGACAAACAGCAGCTCAGGGTTGGGGTTTTCTTCGCCGAAGACGCTGCCTTGGCCCTTGAGGCGGTAATGGGCGGTGCTGCTGAACAGGCCACGGTCCAGGGAGACCAGCTCCAGGTTCACGGTGCCGTCGACGCCGGCCATGGAGGTCTGCAGTTCCTTGTTGGCGTTCTGGATCGCGGTTTGCAGCACCGGCTCCAGCTGCTTACCGGTGTACCAGGCGCCGCCTGCACTGACGACGCCGACGGCGACAACAAAACCCAAAAGAACAACTGCTGGCTTATTCATGAAGTGACCTGATCAAATCCTGTGAGAAGTGGGCTGTCTTCCTTGAACCCCGAGGGGGTTGGCTCAAGCCCGCCGAAACGGGGGGAAGATTAGCACTGGCAGCCGCGAACGGCTCAGCTTTTCAGAGGGGTCAGGTCAGCAGATGGTTCACGAGTACTCCAATTCGACCTCATCAAGTTGGTGATCGAAACGCTTCAAACGGGCCGTCCAGGTGTACACCAACACCTCAAACTCGCGGTGTATGACGGCATTGCCGGGGGTGTCGGCCTTGGGGTCACAGAAATCCAATTGGTAACGTTCGCGGGCCATGGCGTTGGCCACATCGGACAATTCCCGTGCGTTATTCAGCCAATGCCTGCCATCAGCGACCTGCTGGTCGAGCAGCACGCATTGTTTTTTCAGGGCTTCGAGGCTTTTTTCCAGAGGGGTGCCGGTGAGTTCGCCCATCACCTCCTGGAAGGTGCGGCCGGGCTGCCAGTAGCTGCCCCAGAAATAGCGATCGAACACGGTTTCAACGCGGCGTAACGCGACCTTGGTGTCCCAGATCGCTACGCGTGTCTTGCCTTGCTCAAGCAACTTCTTCTTCACCCGTTGGTTTTGATACGACGCCCACGCCACCACACCAATGGACAACGTGCCGATCACCAGGCAGGCGCTGTCGAGAAAGACCATGGCCTTGTCGATTTGGTGGGCGAGCATGACGCCGTAAAAATAAGCGGCCGATAGCAACACCAGTGCGAAGAACACGCACCAGAAAGCGGGAGCATAAGGGTTTTTCATTATTGGAATCCCCATGAGCAAACGCGAGCAGTGACAGGTAAGTCGGCCCTCAGGCGAAGAGCATGGCGACTCACCAGTCAAAGCATAGCTTTTAGCTCAGGGTTTGCCGGATTGTGACGCTTGCGTTCGTCCGCTTTCCCAACCACCGCCCAACGCCAGGAACAGATCGATCTGGCTCATGGCAACCTGGGTGTTCGCCGCGGCCAGTTGCGCGCGCACATCCGTGTAGGTGCGGGTGGCTTGCAGGTCGGCCAGGAACGACGCACGGCCGGCCTGGAAGAAGCGGTGCGTCTGCTCCGATGCTTCTCTGGCGGACTCGCCGGCATCGGCCAGCGCATCACGGCGTTGCAACTGTGCGGTGTATTGCGCAAGGCCGGTCTGGGTTTCGCGAATGGCGTTAAGCACCACGCCGTCGAAGTGTGCCAGGGCGCCCTGGGTCGCGGCTTCAGCTTCGTGGATTCGCGCACGCGCACCGTTGGTCGGCACAGACCAACTGATCAGCGGGCCAAAGCCCCATCGGTTAGTGGCCGGCGTGCCGAGGTCATCGAGAAGACCGACGGTGCCTACCGTGGCCCCAATGCTGATGTCCGGGTACAACGCGCCGGTGGCCACGCCGATACGCGCAGTGGCAGCGGCCAGTTGGCGTTCGGCCTGGCGCACGTCCGGGCGGCGTTTGAGCAACGCGGCGCCGTCGCCCACCGGCAGCAGTTGGGCGATGTGCGGCAGCTCGGCGCAGGTGTTGGTGCCCGCTGGCAACTGGTCCACCGGCTTGGCGAGCAGCATCGACAAACGGAACAGGCCCGCCTGGCGCGACGCTTCATAGCGCGGCATGTCGGCGCGCAAGGATTTGTATTGGGTCTGCGAGCGGGTCACCTGGGTTTCATCACCGCGCCCGGCGTCGCGCAGGCGCTGGGTCAGCTTAGTACTCTGGCCTTGCAGGTCGAGGGATTGGTTGGCAATCGCCAGCTCTTCGTTGGCGGCGCACACTTGGGTATAGGAACGCACCACGTCCGCCACCAGGGTGATTCGCGCGACATCGGCAGCCGCCTGCGCCGCGTCGGCGCTGGCCTGGGCGCTTTCAATGCCGCGTTGCAAGGTGCCGAACAGATCGAACTGATACGAGGTGCTGATCCCGACGCTGCCGATATTCCCTACCGGGACTTTTTCCGTCAGCAAAAAGGCCTCACCGGATTCCTGCAGGCGCTGGGCTTCGGCCTTGACCCCGGCGTTCCAACCCCCGGCGGATTCAGCCTGTTGCGTCTGGTAGCGGGCGCGTTGCAGGTTGGCCGCAGCCACACGCAGGTCGGTGTTGGAGGCCATGGCCTGGCGCACCAGCTCATCCAGGCGCGGGTCTTTGTAGAGTTTCCACCAGTGCGCCGGCACCGGCGCCGACACGACGTTGCTGCCTTCGCCCGCAATCTGCCCTTGCAGGTCGCCCCGGTTGATCGCCGAGGTTTGCGGCAATTTGTAGTCCGGGCCTACCACCTGGCACGCCGACAGCAGCACACCCAAGCCGGCCGTGGCCAGCAACGCCGCCGGTTTCATGGCTGTTCTCCCTGCTGCGCGCGGTCTTTGGCAGCGCCCCGGTCATCGATGATCGACACCGTGGCCGTGCGCCCGGCGATCATGCGAAAGTCAGCCGGCACATCATCAAAGGCGATTCGCACCGGAATCCGCTGGGCCAGGCGCACCCAACTGAACGCCGGGTTGACGTTGGGCAGCAGGTTAGAGCCGCTGGTGCGGTCACGGTCTTCAATACCGGCGACGATGCTCTGCACATGGCCGTGCAGGCGGGTGTTGTCGCCGATCACGCGGATATCCACCGGCATGCCGACGTGAATGCCGTCCAGCTTGGTCTCTTCGAAATAGCCGTCGATGTGGAAGGAGTTGCTGTCCACCACCGAGAGCACCGGGCGCCCGGCCGTGACGAACTCCTGCGCACGCGGCGCACGGTCGTTGACGTAGCCATCGACGGGGCTGCGGATCACCGAGCGGTCGAGGTTGAGTTGGGCCGCGTCCACAGTCACTTGCGCCTCGGCCAGGGCCGATTGGGCGCGAGCCACGCGGGACTGGCTTTCCTCCAGTTGCTCACTCGGCACCAAATTGCCGAGGCCACGGTTACGTTTGTATTCGCGCTGGGCCTGGGCCAAGGTTTCCTGGCGGTCAGCCACGGCGGCCTGGGCTTGGCGCAGGGCCAGCTTGAAGCGGTCCTGGTCAACGGCAAACAGCACCTGACCCTTGGCTACCAATTGGTTGTCGCGCACGTCCACTTGCTGGATCAACCCGGACACGTCCGGGGCGATCTGCACGATGTCGGCACGGATATGCCCGTCACGGGTCCAGGGCGCAAACATGTAGTACATGACCATGCGCCACACAACGACGACCGCAAACGTCACGATCAACAGCGTGAGAACGACACGGCCGATGGTCAAAAAAGGTTTTTTCATGTCATCAGGTATCGACTGAGTGAGTCCACCGCGCCCAGCAACAACGCGTAGAGCCCCACATTGAACAATGCCCGGTGCCAGACCAGGCGATAGAAGTGAATGCGCGTCAACAGCCCGTGCACCACCAGAAACAACACATAGGTAATGCCCATCAGCACCAGCAGCGTGGGCAGGAATACCCCGCTGATATCCAGATCACCGATCATAAAGGCGCTCCATCAGGTAACGGCGCTTCCCGCTCGGTGCCGTCAATAAATTCCACGCCAGGCAGCAACGACAGGCGCAGACCCGCCAATGCGTGCAACAGATGCAGGCGGGTGTCTTCTTCGTTTTGCAGGCCCTGGCCATTGAGGGCGCGGCGTGTGCGGTCGAGGGTCATCAGCAGACCACCGGGCGCGGGCAAGCGTTCACCCGCCTTGAGGCAGGCCTTGAAGTAACCGCCCACGCCTTCGACCACCTGGTTGAGCAATACCCGTGGCACGCCATAGATGCGTGGCGAATAGGCCAGCAGGTCGAGCAGGTTCAGCGCCACACGCAAATCGCGCAGGGCACTGCCGGTGTCCTGGCCGATGAGGGCCAGGCGCGGCAGGTGCTGCATCAGGCGGTCAAGCATTTGCACAGCCATGTGGCGGTGTTCGGCCAGGGTTGCGGGCTCGGTCAGGCTGACAATGTCGCGCCAGCTGAAACGGGTCAGGCGCTTGGCTGCCAGTTCGGCGCCGAACGGCCGTGCGACCAGCGTCCACACAAAGGCAAACAACAGGCCCACCGGCCCGGCCAGGTTGACGTTGGCGAAGTTCAGGAAGTCCGCGTCGTAGGCGCCCTGGATGCTGATGAACGACGAGGTGTTGACCAGTGTCAGCAGCATGCCGAGGTAGAAACGCGGCTGCACCGTGAGCGTGCCGATGCAGATGAACGGCACCGCAAACGCCAGCACCAGCATCGGGAAATCGTGCAGGTTGGGCAGCACCAGAAACAGGTACAAGCTGGCGAACAGCACCGACATCGCGGTCCAGAAAAAGAACCGGTAGATCTGCGGTGCCGGGTCGTCCATCGAGGCGAAAAAGCTGCACGCCACGGCGGCCAGAATCACTGCGCTGCCGCCATCGGTCCAGCCCAGCAAGATCCACAGCACCGAGGCGACGATGATCGCGGTGACCGTGGAAAACGCGGAATAGAACATCAGCCCACGGTCGAGGAACGGCGTCAGCCGGCCCAGGCGCCAATGGCGGTAGACGGCGCGCCAGGTGTCCTGGCTTTCGCACTGGATGGCGGCTTGCAGGCTGCGACAGTCTTGCCACAGATCGACCCATTCGCCGAGGCGATAAAGGGCGTTGGAGTACAGCAGCGTGTGGCGGTCGTCCAGTGCTTCGCCGCGGGGTTGGGCGGCGTCGATCTTGTCGCGCAGCACGCGCCAGCGCTCCAGGGGCGCTTGCTCGGTGGTGCTCTCCAGCCAGGCGTTGGCTTCTTGCAGCAACGGCGTGAACCGGTCGAGAAACTCCGGGGCGCGGTGTTCAATGGCGTAGATCGCATCGTCCAGGGCATCGATCACCGGCAGCAGGTGAATCATGCGCCCGCGCAGTTCCTTGGTGTTGCGCACCGTCTGCGGCCGTGCGCCCTCGTGGGGCAACTGGCCGATCATCAATTCCAGGGTGTTGAAGGTGGCGACCATGCCGCCGCGCAAGGTGCTGATTTCTTCGGGCGCAACGTTACGGGTCAGAAAACGCTGGCTGTAGACCTGGGCATCGGCAAACCACTTGGCCACCGAGCCGTCGAACACCGGCATCAGGCGCCGCGGCCAGAACATTGCGCCGACTACGGCGGCCACCGCGATGCCGAGGAAAATCTCTTCGGTACGCGCCTCGGCCACATCCCACACCGCCAGCGGGTTATCCACCACCGGCAAGGCGATCAGCGGCAAGGTGTAGCCGGCCAACATCAACGCGTAGTTGTTCGCGGTGCGCAGGTGCATGGACAGGAACAGCAAAATGCCCGTCCACAACGCAATCACCACCACCAGCACATACGGCGACTGCACAAACATCGGCACAAAAATCACCGCCGCTGCGGCGCCCATAAAGGTGCCGATCGCGCGATACAACGCCTTGGAGCTGGTAGGGCCGACAAACGGGCTGGAGACGATATACACGGTGGCCATCGCCCAATACGGACGCGGCATCTGCATGAGCATGGCGATGTACAGGGCGATCATCGACGCCGCAAACGTACGCACACCATAGAACCAGTCGCGGGCCGGCGGGAAGCCGGTAAAAAATCCGTTCAAGGCGTTGCAACCTCAGCCGCTTCAAACGCGCGCAGTACGCGCAGCGCAGCTTCAAGGTCGCTGTGGGCGATATCTGCCAACACGTCCTTACGCAAACGCACCAGTTGCACTTCCACCGCCTGCACCAGCTCACGGCCGCGCTCGGTAAGGCTCAAGGCCTTGGCACGGCGGTCGTGCACGTCTTCGGTACGGCACACGTAACCGCCACTGCAGAGTTGGTCGAGCAGGCGCACCAGCGACGGGCTTTCCATCCCGGACGCCTGGGCGACTTTGACCTGGTGCACACCGTCGCCCAAGCGGCCGATCATCAAGAGCGGCACCGCGCAGGCTTCGGAAATACCGTAGCTCACCAGCGTGGTCTGGCAGATTTTGCGCCAGTTACGGGCGCCCACCACCATGCTGCTGCTGAGGTTCATCTGGAGTTGTTCGAGGGTTTGAGGCACTGGATTGTTCGCATACAGTTAGTTTGCTAACTATCAATATGGTGGATGGAACCAGAGCAGTCAAGTTTTGAAACAAATTTGCGGATGGGTGGCCGGAAGTGAAGATAAGTAAAGCGGGTTTGAGCGAGAACGTTAGATTTCCGGCAGAACAAAGCACCTGTGAGAGCTGGCTTGCCAGCTCCCACATTTAGTTCAGTGTTGGCCTCAGGCTGGCTGTTCGGCCGGAGCATCCAGGCGGCGCTGGATTTCGCCCATCATGTCCAAGCCATCGCGTAGCGAGACTAATGCTGCAGTGACGAGGTGATGAAGGTTCTGGCTGTCCGTTTTGGCGCTGAGCGTTTCTAACAGCTCGGTGCCGATACGCACGCGGCTGCGGGCTGTTTCATGGAGCAGGTGCGAGGGCGCAAACGTGTTGAATGCCAGAACGGGAACGCCGGTGGGATTGGTTTGAAGCGGTTTGTATTGGTCCATCGATAAAGCCTCATAGATAAGATTTTGACCACCTGTCCCCGTCGCCAAACGAGTATGGGTGGCAGCTGTACGCAGGTTGGCGAACCGGTTATCTATGAAACCCGGCAGATCCGAAGATCTCCCGCGCACAGCCGCCATAGAACTCATGTATCCGCCAAGCGGAAAACACGGAGTTAGAGCGCTGTAACGCGTCATAGAATGCGGATCGCCAAATCCGATCGCCGATGTGCGGCGACGGGGCGAACTATAGGGGGGATGGTTGAAGCTGTGCAACTGGCTTATCGACTAACGCCGACTGCTGGAAACGTCAGATTTCTTGCCCCATCGCCAGACGCTCCAAACCTTCATGGCCTCGGACGCGACGACTAGCACCGCCATCACCACCACGCTGTAGCCTGGGACTAACTGAGCGCCTATAAGCAGAAGAGAAACTGAAGGGATGAAAAAAACTAACCGTAACGGGGTTTGAAGGTAAACAAGCCAGCGGACCTTTTGACTACTGAGAAGAAATAAAAAACAGGACGCTATTATCGAGATCTGCAGCAACATGACAAAGCCAAAGGTGTAAATCTGCAGCACGCTGTGGTCACGCAAAACCCATAATGCGCTCTCGATATCGCTCAAATAAGGAACTCGCCCCTCCACTACACTGGTGACCCAATAGCGAACCAGATAAATGGCATCCATCGCTCCCCAAAACCAAAAGACCTGCTTGCGCGTCACTGTTTCGCATCCTCGTATTCATACGCTGTATCCGGCGTTACAGGCTGCCAATGCCAGGATTTCCCACCCTGCTGCCAATTGTCATCCCCCTCCAGATAGCGTTGCTTGATTTGCCGCAGTTCCCCGTACCGGTGCTCAACCGATCTGTGGGTGAGTTGGTCGTCACGACTGTCCAAACGGACCCAGCGCTGCGTCATAATCCTGGTGGTGTTCGCCAGATCTTTCCCGTCGGATAAGAACATTCGCCCTTCGTCACCCATGGATGCCAGTCGGTTTGCGGCCAGGATTGCAGTATTTTTAACCCCATCGTAATCGATACTTACCTTTTCCCATTTACCAGGCCCGACATAAAGTCGGCGCCCCATCAAATGCCCATACTTAACACGGCATTCTCGACTTAAAGGAAGAAAAGGCCTGTCCATTACGAACAGCCAATCACCGGACGCCAACTTGTCCAAAACTCGGCGTTGATCGTTATCCCCTGAACACCGAACAGGAGAAACATTGCACTCGGCTAGCAGCTCGCACAGCCCCTGCAATGCATAAGGCGCGCGAAAGAACTCCCTTACATTGATACCAGCAAAGTAGGGACTTTCGATTTTGGTGAGATCATAGTTTTCAATTTCTTTGTGAGGGATCAGACGCTGCATGACGTGGCCATAAAAGGGAATCAGCGTCTGTAAATAGCGGGCCCCTCATTCTGGCGGCTATCATCCGTTTCTGTTTGACCGGCAGGAAACTTCCCAAGCCGTCCCACTTCTCACACTCCCCCGCTTTGATCGTTCCCACGCAGCATGGGAAAAATCAGACAAAACATCTGTGGGAGCTGCCTGCAATAGCGGTGGATCAGTCGAGGTGGAGGTCAACTGACTCGGCGCCATCGCAGGCAAGCCAGCTCCCACATTTAGATCAACGTTCACTTGAGGTCTGCTAAGCGTCCGTGGGAGTCAAAAGGCAATTTTTTACGCCCTGCGCCCTCCCCGCAACAAAAGATTCAGCTCATCCACCACCTCCGCCCAATCCGCATCCTCCAAAATTTCTTCGCGCAAAAACGCTTTCTGGCTGGCAGTCCAGAAAAAGGCGTCTGCCAATTTCAGATCCGGTTTAAGCGGCGAATGCACCGCCACAAACCTCTCGATACTTACCGGGTCATCGGGCAGCCCGAGCTGTTTGAACAGTGACGGCAAACTATGCACAGGCAGTTCCATGGCTGGCTCCTAATAAGATGATTGCCCAGAGTCTAGTTCAGGCGCCAGCCAGGCCAACAACCGCTCGACGCACTGCTGCACAGGCAGCATGCCGGTGTCCAACTCCAATGATGCATGCGGTGGCGGTTCGTAGGGTGAGCCGATGCCGGTGAACCCCGGCAGCTCACCCCGTCGAGCCCGCGCGTAATGCCCTTTGGGGTCGCGCCTTTCACACACCGCCAGCGAGGCGCTGCACCACACTTCTCGATAGTCGGCGCCCAGCCGCTCAGCAAACACTGCCCGCAACTCGACAAGCGGCGCGATCATCGCCAGGATCACGATTTGCCCGTTATCCACCAGCAGTGCAGCCAGTTCGCTGGCGCGGCGGATGTTTTCCAGGCGGTCGCTGTCGGCAAACCCGAGATCGTTGTTAAGGCCGCCGCGCAGGGCATCACCGTCAAGCACCAGGCTTTGCCGGTCTTGCTCGAACAGAGCGGCCTGCAGCCCCTGAGCTATGGTGGACTTACCCGAGGCAGGCAAGCCTGTCAGCAGGATCGCCACACCGCGATGCCCATTGCGCGCCTCGCGCTGGCGGCGAGTGATGCTCGCCGCCAGCGCGACCGGGTTACTTGACGACGGCACGAGGCACCGCCGTGGTGATGTTACCCGCAGCCCACGCCGACTCGCGGCTGGCCAGGGCGGTGGCGATGGCTTGCACGCGGTCGGAATCCAACTGCTCGGGCAGCGGGTCGAGACCCGCGCTGGCGAAGATCTGGCCGTAGGCGTTGCGCAGGTCGGCGTAGGCCAGGTCGCGGCGCAGGTCGGCTTGCAGCGTATTGAGTTCGCCCTGGATCAGGTCAAGTTCGCCGAGGCCAGCGGCTTCGTGACGGTTGCGCAACTGGGTGAGGATCTGCCCGTCGATGTTGGCCAATTGGTCGTTGGTCCTGAACTGCCGCACGGCGTCCTGGTAGTTGGCGTTGGCCACGTAGATTTGTGCCAGCACGGCGATGGACATCGCCTGGCGGCGCGCGGTGGCGACTTCCTCACCGGCCTTGGCAACGTCGATGGCAGCGGGTGCGGAAATCACATTAAACAGGTTCCAGGTGATCTTGGCGCCGTAGTCAGCCCAACGGTTGTCGGTCAGGAACGAGTTGCTGTCGTAGTGCCCGCCGGCCGAGAACTCCAGGCCCGGCAACAGGCGCAGCATGGCTTTGCGGGTCTCGGCGGCGCTGATGCGGGTCTGGTAGTCCTGCTCGCGTAATTCCGGGCGGTTGGCCAGGGCTTCCTGTTCCAGGCTGGCCAGGTTGACCTTGAGCTCGGGCACGCTGTAGTTGTCCGGCGTGGCCAGCTTGAGGTCGGTGCCCATGGGCAGGTTGATCAGGGTTGCGAGCTCAGTCTTGGCCAGGGACAACGCGCGGCGCTGTTCCTGCAATTGGCGTGTGGCTTCGATCAGCGCGCGCTGGTAACCGAGGGCTTGCACCGGGTCGCCGATGCGCTGCTCGCTCATGCTCTGGCTGTTGGTCTGGGCTTGGTCGACACGCGCCATCAGGCTATCGATCTGGGTCAGTAAACGTTCGGCCGCCACCGCTCGCCAATAGGCCGAGCGCACGTCCTGAACAATGGTGTTGATCACCTTGCGCCGACGTTCCTGGATGATCAGACGCTGGTCGCCTTGCTGCTTGGCGCTGATGTAGCTGACGCCGAAGTCGAGCACGTTCCACACCATGGTCAGGTCGGCCACGCGGCGGTCGCGATCCTGGGAAGTCGACGGTTCCAGGGATTGGGTGCCGGTGCGCACGCTCTGGCTGCTGGAGGCATTGGTGTTGTTGCGCCCGGCGTAACCCGCCGAGAGTGCCATGCGCGGCAGCATGTCAAAACTCGAGAGGTCCGACTGGCGTTTGGCCAGGGCCTCTTCCATCACTTTCAAACGGCCTTCGAGGTTGTATTTGACGGCACGGGCCATGGCCTGGTGCAGCGTCAGCGGGCCGCTCAACGGCTCCTGGTCCTTGTACATGCCTTGCAGATCGCTGCGGGCTCGCTGCTCACTGACACTGCGTTCAATCGGCTCACTGGTGACCGCACAACCGCTGATCGCCAGCGCCAGCAAGCTGGCGCCGAACAACTTATGACGTGTTTTCATCCTTGGACTGCCCCTGTTACCGCGCCTTGAAATAAGTATGTTCAAGCCTGCATTTCGCTGATGCCGACTTGTTGCAGTGCCTGTGCCAGGTCCATCACCTGGCGGTGTTCGATGTCTTTGAGTTGCTGTAATTGCTGGCCGAGCGTCGGCGCTCCAAATACCCCGCGCAGCCCTTGGGCCGGGTCGCCCTGGCCTTTGATCGAATGGCTGTCGAAAGATTTGAGTGAGCTACCGTCGCCGCCGGTTTCACGGTTAAACAGGCTGGAGAAGGTGCTTGTACCAAACATCCCGCCATCGCCACCGCCAAACCCGAGGAAGCCCTTGCCGGAACCGTCTCCAACGTTATCGCTGCTGGTGAACACCTGGGCGATAAAGCTCGGGCTGGTGGCGCCGTTGTTGATAAAAATGTCCCCCAGCGGGCGAATACCGTCGCCCAGTACGCGCTGCTCAAACAGCGGCGCGAACGTCAGTGGTGAACCCAGGTTGCCGCTGGGCGGAGCGAAGACCCCCGGTTGCAGCGGCAGGTTCGGTATGTCGGTCACCGGTCTTGCGACAGCGCCGGTGAGGGTCAGAGGGTCGGCCGTGACCGTGACGCTATTGATCGCGTAGGCGTTGGACTGGCTGATGCCTCCGCCGACGTTACCGGCCAGATCACGAATCGTGCTGTTGTCGACCGTGATGATGTTGGCGCTGACATTGACGTTGTTGTTCGGCGTCAGGGTCGCGGTCCAGTAATAGCCGCCCTCGCCACTTTGCAGGTTGGACAGCGTGCCGTTCGGCACTTTCAGGCTGGACAGGTCAAAGCCGCGCACCGGTTCGCTGAACCAGATAAACACCTGGGTGCCCTGCCCGGCCTTGAGCTGGGTGTCCGACACTTCGATGTACACCTGTGGGCCTTGGGTATCGACAGCAAAATAGTTTGAATAGGCATACGTATCGGCTGATGAGTTGCCTGCCGCGTCCGTCACGCCTTGGCCATTGAGCACCAGCGTGCCATACGTATTATCGAGGTGGTCTTTAGGCGTCAGCGTGGCCGTCCAGGTCATGCCGCCATCCAGGCTTTTCAAGTTGCTCAGCACGCCGCTGCCGACACTCAGGTTTTCCAGTTTCAGACCTGAAACGGCCTCATTGAACGTAATCGTGACGTTGGCCGTTTCGCCCGTGGCGAGCACGGCCTTATCAACCACAATCGTGGCAGTGGCCGGGCGGGTATCGACCGCGTAGTTGTTCGACGTACTGGTGCCCAGCCCTGCGTTGCCGCTGAGGTCATGCACTTGGGTATTGTCCAGGCTCACCACATTGCTGGTGTCTTCGATGTAGCGCTGCGGCGTGAGCGTGGCGGTCCAGGTGATGCCGCCGTCCACACTTTTCAGGCCGCTCAGCCAGGCGTTCTGCGCCTGTGGGCTGTTGTAGAACTCAACGGCTTCACTGAAGGTAATGGTCACTGTCGCCTGCTCGCTGCCGCCCAGGCTGGTCTTGTCGACCACAATGGTGGAGGTCGGGCGTTGGGTATCGACCGTGTAGTTGCGCGAAGTGGTGATACCGGCGCCGGTGCTGCCGCCGTAGTAGGTCACGCCGGCGTTGTTGAGCCGCACCACATTCTGGGCACTGGTGGTATTGGCAAATGGCGTGAGTGTTGCCTGCCAGCTGATACCACCATCACTGGTGCGCAGGTTGGACAGCACGCCGTTGTCGGCACTGAGGTCGCTCAGGTCAAAGTTGCTGACCGCCTTGTTGAAGTAGATAGACACCGTGCTCGTTGCGCCGACTGCCAAACGCTCGGAGCTCAGGTAAACATTGGAACTCAGCGGTGTGTGGTCGACTGTGTAGGTGATCATTGAGCCGGCATCGAACGCGTAGTTGGTATTGCCGGCCAAGTCTTTGACGTAAGCCAGGGACAAACCAATCAGGTAGCTGCCCGAGGAACCCGCGCCCGGCGTCGGCGTCAGTGTCGCCTGCCAGGTCACGCCACCGTCGAGGCTGTAGAACGGACTCAATGTGGCCGCTTGCAGGTTGACGATTGCGCGGTTGTCGAACCCGGTGACCCGCTCGGAGAAGGTGACGGTGACGGTGGCGGTCTCGCCCGGTTCCAGCAGCTTATCGGACAGCGTCCAGGTCGCCGTGGGTATAACCGTATCGATTGCAAAAACCGGCGACAGCGCATTCACAACGCCTCTATTACCGAAGGCGTTTTGAACGCTGCTGGTGTCCAGCGTGATCAAATTGGCGGGGGCCGTCACGTTTGCATTCGGCGTGAACACCGCTGTGTAAAGCGTATCGCTGTAGCGGGTGAGTTGGCTGAAAGTGCCGTCCGGGGCATGCAGACTGCCAAGGTTGAAGCCCTGCACCGCCTCGGAGAAACGCACCGTTACGATCTGTATTTCGTCCTTATTGATAATCGTGTCGTAGATCTCAAGGGTCGCAGTAGGGTGTGAGGTCTGGATGTTGAACGCATTGGAACTGATCCAACCCGAACCGTCGTTGCCTGCAAGATCCCTCACACCGGCGTTGTTCAGCGTAATGATATTGCTGCTGGCCTGAATGCCATCGACGGGTGTGAATAGCCCAGTCCAGGTGCGCCCACCATCGCTGGACGTCATTCTGCTGAGGCTGCCGGCGCCAACGATCAGGTCGCTGTTGTCGAAATCCGTCACAGGCTCCGAGAACGTTACCGTAACGAGGCTGGTGCTGCCGGCAGTGAGGAGCGGGTTGGCAATCACGACGGTGGCAGTCGGCGCCTGGGTGTCGATGCTGTAAGTGTTGGAGTCTGTGGTACCCGTGCCCGCGTTGCCCGCCAGGTCGTTGACGCCCGTGTTGTTCAACGTGATCAGGTTGCGGGTGGCCGTGATACCGGCAGCCGGTGCGAACATTGCGGTCCAGGTGATACCGCCATCGCTGCTGCTGACTGCGCTCAAGGTGCCATTGGCGACCGTCAGGTCGGCGTTGGTGAAACCGGTGACCGCCTCGGAGAAAGTAATGGTCACCAGCGAGGTCTGGCCGACGCCGAGGGCCGCATCCGCGACCACGAGGGTGGCGGTCGGGCTCGCCGTATCGATCGCGTAATTGTTGGAGTTGGTGGTGCCGGCGCCCGCATTGCCCGAGGCGTTTTGTACGCCGCTGTTATCCAGCGTGATCAGGTTGGTGGTGTCAGTGACATTGCTGGTCGGCGTGAAAGTCGCCGTCCAGGTAATGCCACCGTCGCTGCTGCTGAGCGCACTCAAGGTGCCGTTGGCGATGGTCAGGTCGGCGTTGTTGAAGCCGGTGACCGCTTCGCTGAAGGTGATGGTCACCAGGGATGTCTCGCCGGCGTTAAGGGCGTTATCGGCAACCACGATGCTGGCGGTCGGCAACACCGTATCGATGGTGTAGTTGCCTGAGTTGGTCGTGCCGGTGCCGGCGTTACCCGCAATGTCGCTGATGCCGCTGTTGTTCAAGGTGATCAGGTTGGTGGTGTCCTGGACGCCGACCGTCGGCGTGAAGGTCGCGGTCCAGGTGATGCCGCCATCACTGCTGCTGACTGCACTCAACGTGCCGTTGGCGACGCTCAGGTCGCTGTTGTCGAAACCGGTCACCGCTTCGGAGAAGGTCACGGTGACCAGGGTGGTTTCGCCGGCCTTCAGGGTCGGGTCGGCAATCACGACGGTCGCGGTGGGCCGCTGGCTGTCGATTGCATAGTTGTTGGAGTCAGTGGTGCCGCTGCCGGCGTTGCCCGCCTGGTCGGTGACGCCGGTGTTGTCCAAGGTGATCAGGTTGGTGCTGTCGGTGACGTTGCTGGTCGGCGTAAAGGTCGCGGTCCAGGTGAGGCCGCCATTGCTGCTGCTGACCGCGCTCAGAGTGCCGTTGGCGATGGTCAGGTCGGCGTTGGTGAAACCGGTGACCGCCTCGGAGAAGATGATGGTCACCTGTGACGTCTCGCCAATCGCCAATGCGCTGTCGGCGACCACGATGGTGGCCGTGGGTCGCTGGGTATCGATCGCGTAATTATTGGAGTTGGTGGTGCCGGCGCCCGCATTGCCCGAGCCGTTTTGTACGCCGCTGTTGTCCAGCGTGATCAAGTTGGTGGTGTCGGTGATGGCATTGGTCGGTGTCAGCGTCGCGGTCCAGGTGATACCGCCGTCAGCGCTGCTCACCGCCGTCAAGGTGCCATTGGCGACGGTCAGGTCGGCGTTGCTGAAACCGGTGACAGCCTCGGAGAAGGTGATGGTCACCAGCGAGGTCTCGCCGATGGTCAGCGAATTGTCCGCGACCACGATGGTTGCAGTTGGGGCCCTGGTATCGATCACGTAGTTGCCGGAGTTGGATGTGCCAAACCCACCGTTACCCGCCAGGTCACTCACGCCGGTGTTCTGCAGCGTAATGATATTGGTGGTGCTATGGATATTCGCCGTCGGCGTGAAGGTCGCGGTCCACGTGATGCCGCCGTCGGCGCTGCTGACCGCGCTCAAGTTGCCGTTGGCAACGGCCAGGTCGGCGTTGGTGAACCCGGTGACCGCTTCGGAAAAGGTAATGGTCACCAACGAGGTTTCGCCCGCGCTCAGCGTCGGGTCGGCCAAAATAATGGTCGCGGTCGGGCGCTGGGTATCGATGGCGTAATTGTTGGAATCGGTCGTGCCGCTGCCGGCGTTGCCAGCCTGGTCAGCAATGCCGGTGTTGTCCAGGGTGATCAGGTTGGTGCTGTCGGTGACGTTGCTGGTCGGCGTAAAGGTCGCGGTCCAGGTGACCCCACCGTCGGCGCTGCTCACAGCGGTCAAGGTGCCATTGGCGATGGTCAGGTCGGCGTTGGTGAGGCCGGTGACTGCTTCGCTGAAGGTGATGGTCACCAGCGAGGTGCCGCCGATTTTCAGCGCGTTTTCGGCCAGCACAATCGTTGCCGTTGGCCGTTGCGTGTCGACCGCATAGTTGTTGGAGTCGGTGGTGCCGGTGCCGGTGTTGCCGGCCGCATCGCTGACGCCGGTGTTATCCAGGGTGATCAGGTTGGTGGTATCGGTAATGTTGCTGGTCGGTGTGAAGGTCGCGGTCCAGGTGATGCCACCGTTGCTGCTGCTCACGGCGGTCAAGGTACCGTTGGCGATGGTCAGGTCGGCGTTGGTGAAACCTGTGACCGCTTCGGAGAAGGTAATGGTCACCAGCGAGGTTTCGCCGAGCTTCAATGCGTTGTCGGCGACCACAATGGTTGCGGTCGGCCGCTGCGTGTCGATGACGTAGTTGTTGGAGTCGGTGGTGCCGGTGCCGGTGTTGCCAGCCGCATCGCTGACGCCGTTGTTGGCCAGGGTAATCACGTTGGTAGTGTCGGTGATGCCGGCGGTGGCCGCGAGTGTGCCGGTCCAGGTTACGCCGCCATCGCTGCTGCTGAGCCCGCTGACGGTGCCGTTGGCAACGGTTAAATCAGCCGAGGTAAAGCCGGTGACGGCCTCGCTGAAGGTGATGGTCACCAGGGAGGTACCGCCGATATTCAGCGCGGTAGTGGCCACCACGATACTGGCGGTCGGCCGCACGGTGTCGATGACATACGCGTTGGACGTGGTCGTGCCGCTGCCAGCGTTGGTCGCCGCGTCGGTATACAGGGTGTTGTCCAGGGTGATGACGTTGCCGCTGGTATTGTTGCCGGCGGTGGGCGTCAGGGTGGCGGTCCAATGGATATTGTCGCTGGTGGTCAGGTTGCTCAGGGTACCGTTGGACGCCGTCATGTCAGACAGGCTGAAACCGGCCACGGCTTCGCTGAAGGTAATAGTCACCGTACCGTTGGCCGTGGTGCTCAGCGTAGGAGCGCTGACCGAGAGCGTCGCGGTCGGCCGCACGGTATCGATGGCATAGTTGTTGGACGTGGTGGTGCCAACCCCCGCGGTGCTCGTCGAAACGCTGCTCACACCGGTGTTGTCCAGGACAATCTGGTTGGTGGCGCTGGTGGTACCCGCACTCGGGGTAAAGGTCGCCGTCCAGGTGATGCCGCCGTCGAGGGAGTTGACCGCGCTCAGGGTGCCGTTGGCAACCGTCAGGTCGGCGTTGGTGAACCCGGTTACGGCCTGGTTGAAGGTAATCGTCACCGGTGACGTACTGCCGATATGTTGGGCAACGGTGCCGACCACAATGGTCGCCGTCGGCGCCGGGCTGTAAGCCGTGTTCGCGGTTGCGCCGATATCGTTGAACAGCCCGTTGACGGCTGTCGGCTTGTTGCCTGGCGAGGCGGCGGTGGCCAAGCCACCGTTGCCACTGGCACCGGTGTTGGACGTCCCCCCCAGGGTCGCGAAGTTAGCCGCCGTGATCAATACCGCGCCTTTGTTCCAAATGGCACCGACCCCCAGGCCACCGTCACCACCATTGAACGTCGTGCCGCTGCCTGCCGCCGAACCGCCACCACCGCCGCCGCCGGCACCGATGTTACCGGTAATCGAGCTGGTGCCGACGATGGTCAAGGTGGCGCCGCTGGCGTTGTAGATACCGCCGGCCGCTGCGCCGCCCTTGCCACCGGCCGCATTCCAACCGGAACCACCGCCGCCGCCGCCGATCGACAAGCCGCCAGAGGCCGCTGTGCCGCCAGCGGAACCGTTGGTATAGCCGTAGATGCCGGTCGAACCGGCGCCGCCGGTGCTCGAACCGCCGATACCGCCCATGGTGCGATAACCACCGCCCGTACCGCCCTGGTTGGCGGTGCCCGCGGTGCCGGCGTAGATACCGCTCCCGTTGCCGGTAATGCCGCCATGCCCACCGGTGCCGCCGCCCACTGCGCCGCCCCCGCCGCCAGCACCGCCGACATCGCCACCGGCCACACCACCACCGCCACCGCCACCCGAGGCTGCGTTGGCTGTCACGGTGACATTATTCAACGTCAGGTTGCCGAAGTTACTGATCCCGGCCCCGAGCAAATTGGCCGCGGTCGTCGCGCTACCGCCAGTGCCGCCGTCGCCAGCCTTCAGGCCCTTGGTAATCACCAGCCCGTCCAGGGTCGCGGTAACCCCGGAATTGACCGTGAGCACCTGGGTTTTGTACTGCCCGCTGATGGTCACATCCGGCGTGCCGTTGTGGTCGAGGTCGCCTTCGATGGTGAGGTTTTTGGTAATCACCAACTGCGAGTTGAGATTGACCGTCATGCCTGGCGTGTTGAAGGTAACGGTATCGCCCGCCACCGCACTGCCCAGGGCCGTGCGCAGCGAACCGATGCCGCTGTCCGCCCCGCTGGTCACCGTGATCGTCGCCAGGCCGTATTGATACGCCGACATCGACTGATACGACAACGCGGTGTGGTTCTCTATAGAGCCCGTGGCAATCTCCAGCGTCCAGTCGCCGCCCGCGCCGGTGCGGTTGCTGGACGCGGCAATATCACGCCCGGTCAGGCTCGCCAGGGAGTCGACAAAGCTGATGCCCTTATCGCCCTCTGCCGTGTTACAGGCATAGATCAGGATATCGCCACCGACATTCATGTCCTGACCGATCTGCGCCAGCACTGCGCTGCGGGCCGCGACGTTATCGGCCGACAGGTAAGTGCTGCCCAACCACAAGTCGCCCGAATTACCGTGAGCGACTATCTGCACCGAACTCACGCCCTGGTGGCTGCCCAGGTAATCGGCAATCTGTTGCAGACCATCTTTGCTGGCATCCAGCTGCACCACCTGGGTACCGGGAGCGACGCCTTTGAGCAGGTCGGCGGCGTCCTTCACGCGCGCATCGACGAACACCACCGCCTGGCCTGGGACGGCAACCGGTGCCGGTGTGGCCGGCGCGTCGGTTTGCGCGTGGGTGTCCTGGCTGGCCGTCGCGTGATCCGCCGTCGACGCCTTGGCCGCCGCATCCGCAGTGGCATGGCTGTCCGCCTGGGCGGCATCGACCACTGTGGCCGCGACCGCGCCGTCAAACAGCATGCGGGGTTCAAGGAACATGATCATCGGCGATGCCGGGGTGGTGGCGCCTGTTGTTGCCTGCCGTGCCTTACCTTTGCTCCACCACATGCTGCTCACCCGCTTGTCGAAGACTGTTACTCGAAACGAAAAAAGCCGCAATCAGCTGATTGCGGCGTCGGCCTTGGTACGAATGACATTGGCGGCGCTCAACGAGCCATCCCGCCAGAATTCCATGTGCGCATACTGCTCGAAGAGGTCAGGCGGCAGGATGGTGCGCCGAGGCTGCAACGCGACCTTGGATTTGACCCGATGCAGCCCGCTGACGCCCAAGGCGTCATCGAAGTCCGGCGCGTCATAACTGAGGTTGTCGAAATCATGCTCGAACCACGGCTCGCCGATAAATTCGTAGACGAGGCGCATCACCCGCTCAGGCGCCTGGGACAGCAAGTCGTAGTCAACGACCAGCATGGAATC
This sequence comes from Pseudomonas fluorescens, assembly GCF_900215245.1. Lineage (GTDB taxonomy): Bacteria > Pseudomonadota > Gammaproteobacteria > Pseudomonadales > Pseudomonadaceae > Aquipseudomonas > Aquipseudomonas fluorescens. Next base: position 2,358,292 of record NZ_LT907842.1, on the reverse strand, counting down.
GGCGTTTTCCCCGTAGTACGCCTCTTTGAGCGCCGACCAGGCATAGCCCACCAGGCGATTGCGCTGGCCCAGCGTTTCAACACGGCTGTAGACCGTGTTGCGCTCGACGTCATCGTTGAACAGCTTGGTGTTCTCGAACGGGTTGGCGCGATACAGCCGCTCAAGGCTGTCCATGATCCAGGCCACATTGCGCACGCAGGCGATCACTTTGGCCTGGGGGAACAGGTCATGCAGCGCGGGCATGCGCGCGCACCATTGGCGGTTGGTGTCGAAGACGATCGGGAGAGCGGTTTTGTCGGCGTAGTACGAATCGAACAGGCCGCGCAGCAAACGGCGCCGGGTGTCGGCGTCAATCACCGAACCAAACTCACTGCCGGCGCTGCATTGCCCCAGCACGCCGTTGAACAGGGTGCCTACGGGGCTGCTCATGCCGGCGTGAAACCGCGGGTTCTGCAACAGAATCGCAGACAGCAAAGTCGAACCGGAACGCGGTAATCCGGAGATAAAGTGATACTGCAATCCGTTCACCACTTTGTAGGACGAAAATCCATTTATGGGCGAAGCGTAGCTGAGGATTACAGTGTCGACTAGTGGTTATTTGCCACCATTTCGGCATTCGTCCAATGCCGATTAGAAATTAGTGGCAACCCTCTGGTTGCAAAGGCTCTGGACCGCGGCACAGCACAAACAACCGCGCGCGTGCCCCGCCGCCATCCTGGCGCAGAAGCTCGCGCCAGCCATCAGGAATCGGTGCGAAATCATCCGGCGGCTCGGTGCTGCTGACCAGCCACACACGGCGCGTATCGGCCGGTAATGCCGACAGGCGGTCAAGGTAAATACGCCCACCGTCCTGGTCGACCAGCGTACCGAATCCATAAGCGTTGGGTCGGGTCGACGTGCCATCCGGTTTTGGCGGCGTGTAGAGCTGCAATTGGGCGTCGGTCTGGTCGTAATACACGTAGCTGAGGTACCACAACATGTCGCTGAGGACGATGCGGTCGTCTTCCTGGTAATTACGGTTGATGAACTCCACCGGGACATTGAACTGGTCCTGCACGTCCACGGTGGCGTTGTTCTTCAGCCCCAACAATTCCACGCCTGCGAACACCACGAACAGCGCCGCCCCCAGCCACGAAAGGCGCGTCGGCAGGCGGTCGATGGCCACTGCCACGAGGATCGGCAAACCCAGTGCGTACACCGTGAGGTAGCGCTCGATAAAGACCGGTGAGATGAACGACACACCGTATACCAGCAGCAGCGGCAGCAGAAAGAACGCGGCCAGCAGGCAAGCCGGGCGATAACGCTCGCGGTCACGCCAGGCGGTGAGACCCACCACGGCGATCAACAGCAGTGGGAACAGCCAGAACAACGGCGGCCAGAAACCGATGCCTTCGTCCTGAAGCACGAACTGCCAGACCATCGACGGCACCGAAATCAGTGAAACCGGGTCTTCCCAGCCGATGTCACCGCCGACCTTGAGCTGCTCGACATGCTGGATCAGGTCCAGCAGGTTCGGCAGCCAGGGCAGGTACAACGCCACAATCAACGCGTTAGCGCACCACCAGGACGGACGAAGTATCAGGCGTTGGCCCCGCGCTTGAGACGTACACAACACGCCCAGCCACGCCCAATGCACCAGCACGCACAACGCGGTGAAGTAATGGGTGTAGAAAGCGGCCGCCATCAGCAGCGAATAGGCCGCCAGGTAGCGTGTGCGTTGAGGCTGACGGACCCAATACACCAGCGCCAGCGTGGCGCCCAGCAGCCACACGGCCAGCAGCGAATACATGCGCACTTCCTGGCTGTAACGCACTGCCGTCGGAAACAGCGCCAGCAGGACACCCGCCAGCACGGCCGCGCGACGGGTCGATAACTGTCGTGTGAGCGCGATGCCAAGGCCCACCGCCACCACGCCGGGAATGGCACTCATACCGCGAATCGACCAGATGCCATCGCCAAACAACCCGATCCACCCGCGCAGCATGAAAAAGTACAGCGGTGGGTGCACGTCATGGGCCGCGTGAAACCACAGGTCATCCATGGCGTATTCACTGAGCAACAGGCTTGAGCCTTCGTCGGCCCAGATCGCCGAGGCGGTCAGGCCATAGAAACGCACGGCCATCGCCAGCGCCAGGATCGGCACCCACCATAAGCGGGCCAGCCAACCGGCACCCTCCCAGGCGGCCGAGAGGCGATTGACTGCGGGAAATGCCCCCACTTTGTCGTCTTGCTCTACCACAGACCGTCGCACCTCAAATCCCCTCATACCGCCCATTAACCGGGGCGAAACCTGCGCTCGCGCAAACAAGCGCCACTCTAGGACAAACGCCCCGGTTTCGCTCGCTGTTTTACAACCGCCAGGCGCCGCGCAAAACCGCCGACTACGCTCTGCGATGACACCAGATCGATTGGCGTCACACCCACGCAAATCCCACCACAAGGATGAAAGAGCATGGAAGTATTCATCGGTACCATTCAACCCTTTGCGTTTAACTTTGCCCCGCAAGGCTGGGCCTTGTGCGAAGGTCAGATCCTCTCACTCAATCAATACCAGGCGCTGTTCGCCCTGATTGGCACCACTTACGGCGGCAACGGCAGCCAAAACTTCGGGTTGCCGAACCTGCAAGGCCGCTTGCCCATCGGCCAGGGCAACGGCGTAAACCTGTCACCGCGTGTTATCGGTGAGTTTTCAGGCACCGAAAGCGTCACCGCCACCCAGGCCAACCTGCCCGTCCATACCCACGCCACCACAACCCTGGCGGCCAGTACCTCAGTGCAACTGACCAGCGCCGTCAGCAACCCGGTGACAACACCGACCGCCACCAACGCCTACATCGGTGCATCCGGCACCGGCCCCGGCAGTGCTTCGATCTACTCCGACCAACAAGGCGCCAACCCGGTGGCGCTCAAAGGCGTCAACACCACGTTGACCGGCACGATTGCGCCGGCAGGCCAGGGCTTGCCGATGGGCACGATGAATCCGTTTCTGGTGATCAACTTCAGCATTGCCCTGACCGGACTCTTTCCATCACGCGGCTAAATACTCGGCCGGGGCTCACGGGCCTCGGCGCTTTTGAACGGGAGCCTTCTATGTTGAACCTGGTCACCTCTGAGCATTTTCGACCGCTGCTCAATTGCAGCAGCATGCTGTACCTGCCCGACGGCTCGGCGCTGCCGATCCAGATCCAGCACCTGACCGAAGCCCCCAAGGCCACCCTGCCGGGCAGCCCACGCGGGGCATTCAGTGTGTTGTTCGAAAGCCTTGGGCCCACCGACTTCGTCGACGGTTTATGCCGTTTGCCGTTGGTGGACACCTGCCTGGAACAGGTGTTCGTTTCCCGCGAGCCCGCCATGGGCCGTGATGAGCAACGCGGTTACTTCTGCATCGTGTTCAACTGAGACGGGTACCACACCAACCGCTGCGCAGCGGGCGTTTCTTCTTCCACACAAAACCCCAGCGCCAGGTAATGCTGGCGCGCATGGGGGTTGCTCGCCCAAACCACCGTGGCCACCGGGCAAAACACCTGGGTGGCCGCCTGCTGCACACCTTGCAGCACCGCACGGCCAAAGCCCTGGCCACGCGCGGCGGGGATGAATGCCAGGTACAACACGCGGATTTCATGGGCGCCAAAATCCGCACTTAAAGCGCCGATGGGCGTGCCCAACTTCTCGATCACGTAATGCAGGGCGCCGGGGAAATGCGCGTCCAGGCCCTGTTCCTGCACGTGGAATTGCTGGGCAATCACTTCTTCCACCAGCGCCTGCTCGCCGTCGATCCACTGCAAATCCGCACGCGCCGAGCGGTACAGGCGCTGCAAAAACGGCCCGTCGCTGCTGCGTGACGGGCGTACCACCAAGCCTTGCGCCAAGGCGCCATCCTTGTTCAACATTGCGTTCAACTCCTGTCAGAACCCGCTTTCCCTCACACCCAACGCGGCGGCGCGTCGCCAGGCCACGCCCAGCACCGACTCACTGCGGCCTTGCAACACCACCAAACCACGCAACGGCTGATGGGGCGTATCGATCGGTTGCTGGCTTTTCAAGCGCGCGCCGTACTGGGCCTGCAACGGCTGCGGGCGTTGATTTTCATCGCGGCGCACGGCAATCGGCCCGTGGTGGTCGGACGTCAGCGCCTCTTGATCCAGATAGGCCACACCATTCGCGTCGATGTCGGTCAACTCCACCGGGATCGCCGCGCGCATGGGGTCATCGGCGATAAAACGTCCCGTCGCGCCCGGCGCCACCCGCCACAGTTCGGCTTCGGCGAGGTAACCACGCAGCCGCGCGCCCTCTTCCACCACTTGCGCCAGCGGGTCTTTGGGCGACAGCCAGCGGCCCACACTCAATTGCGGCAGTAAATCGCGTACGGTGCCGGCGTGAGGCGCCCGTAACAGCAGGCGCTCGCGCTGCGCCGCCAAACCTCGGTATTCGGCCAACGCCTGGGACAGGCGCTGATCATTGATCCCGGCGTCCGCCGCCGTTTCGCTGCGCCCGGCCTGGCGGCGCATCTGCAACTGCAGGATGTCCACTTCGCGGCGCACGATGCTTTGCCGCGCATCCAGGTCCGGCGATTCCAGCTCAATCAGCACCTGGCCCTGGCTCACCACCTGCCCGTCCACCACCGACAAGGCCTTGACCCGCGCTGCCACCGGCGCATGCAGCGCACTGGAGCGCCCGGCCTCAAGCATGGCCGGCAACTCCACGGCGCTGCGCCACGGCAGCACCAGCGCCAGTACAATCAGCAGTAGCGCCAGGCCGCTGAGCAGCACGCGGGGAGCATAGGCCTGGGTGCGGCGGCTCCACCACTCGCGCCACTCCTTGAAAATCGGCAGGAAGATGAACCACACCAACTCGACCAGCATCAGGAAGATCCCGAGCAGCTTGAAGAACAGGTGATACACCGCCAGGGCAATCCCCAAAAACAGCGCCGCCCGCCACAACCACGCCAGGTAGCCCCAGCCCAGCAGTCGCCGTTGCATCTTCGGTGACCACGGCTCCGGCGCCGGCTCGCCATAGCCGAACAACAGCTCACGCAAGCGCCAGCGGCACAGCGCAAAAGCACGGCCTTGCAGGTTATCGACGCCCCACCAATCACTGATCAAAAAGTAACCATCAAAGCGCATAAAGGGGTTGAGGTTGATGGCCAGCGTGGTCAGCCACGTGGCGCTGGCCAGCATGAACGCCGCCGTGCGCGCAGGGCCATCGGGCAACAGCGACCAGGCCAGTAAGGCAATGCTCGCCAGCAGCAATTCGGCCATCACCCCACCGGCGCCGATCATCAACCGTGCGCGGCGATCATTGACCCGCCAGGCATCGCTGACGTCGGTGTAGAACATCGGCAGCAACACCATGAACGCCACCCCCATGCTCTGCACCCGGCAGCCGGCGCGCTTGGCCATAAAGGCATGGCCGAACTCATGGCACAGCTTGGCAAAGAACAGCGCCACGCCAAACGCCAGGGCGCCGCCGAGGCTGAACAGGTGCGGGAAAGTCGCCAGAAAACGCTGCCAGTCGCGCGCGACCAGAAACACCCCCAACCCCAGGATGATCGGCAGGCCGTAACGCAACAGCCCCGGCCCGAACCGCGCCAGCCAAGGCCACGCCCGGTTGAGAAACGCGTCGGGGCGCCAAAGCGGAATACGGAAAAACAGATACTGGTGCAGCAACACCTGCCACAGGCTTCGCTTTTGCGCGGCGGCTTTATGGAGGTAACTGGCGCGCTGCTGCGGGTCGAAGGCGGCGATCAAGTCATGGGCGCGCAGAAAGCTCAGCAACTCCTCGACTTCGCTGCCGCCCAACGGCAAACCCGGCTCTCGGTTGGCCGCCTGCAGGACGTGTTCCGGGTCGCCCAGGGACCAGTGGCGCAGCAGGCGAATGGCGGTCGCGCCGAGTTTGAAATAGCGCCCGCGTACCGGGTCGGCCAGGGTCCAGCGCGGCGAGCCGTCCAGGGCCGCGCCGGCACTGGACAGCTGCAGGTCTTCACGCAGTTTGGGCAGGCTCATCAGAGGCCAACGCTCTGGCGCAGGCCCGCCAGCGGCCTACGTAACAAATACAGGGCCAGCGGCGCACGCTCACCATAGATTTTTGCCGTGCCGCGCAGGCCGATACGCGGCGGCGCTTGATCAAACTGTGCATCGAGTCGATAAGCAAGCTGGCCGCCGGGCGTGGGCTGCGCTTCATACGCCGCACGTTGCAGGGTCGCCAGATGGCGTTGCAACGGGTCGCTGTCGAGGAACAGCGCCACTTGGGCGTTGGGCGCCAGGGCAATCGCGTCACCCACGGCCAGCTCGATGCGCAACTCGGCTTGAGCCGGGTCGGCGATCTGCAACAGGCGTTCGCCGGTTTGCACGGGTTTGCCGGTCCAGCGTTCGGCGTCGGCAAACACGGCGATGCCGTCGCGCTCGGCGCGTACCTCGCTGCGTTTGAGCAGTTCGCGGGCGTAGTCGCGTTCGGCGCGTTTTTGCTCGACCCTGGCCGCCAGCAGGTCGATGCGCGAGCTTGATTCGGCATCCGCAAACGCTCGCTGGGAATTGGCCTTGAGCTCAGCCTCGGCCACGCCCAGTGCGCGTGCCGCCACATCCGCCTGGGCGGTGAGCGTGGTGCTTTCGAAGCGCAGCAGCAGGTCGCCGGTTTTCACCGCCTGGTTGGGTTTGACCAGAAACTCGGCAATCACCCCGTCCAGCGGCGCCGCCACCACTTGCCCGGCCAACGGCACCACTTCGGCAGGCGCCAGCACCGATTGGCGCACGGGAATCAGCAGCAGCAACAGCAAGGCGACCACCACCAGCACCTGGCGTTTGCGCGTGAGGCGCAACCGCCACGGCTGACGCGGTTGCAACGCGTGCCAGGCGTGGCTGTAGGTATCGCCCAATTGTGCCAGCAACACCTGCTCGGCCGGGGCCCACGGCGTATCCCGCGCCAGCCACAAGCCGCCGAACACCCGGCCGTGGGGATCGATCAACGGCAGCCAGAACACATGCCCGGCGGACAGGCTTTGCCAGTCGGCCTGCACCGCGCCGCTCAACTGTTCGGCGGGAACGACACGTGCAGTCTGGCCCAGCGCCTGCTTATGCAACTGCGCCACCGCTTGCTCGACGAAAGCCACAAACGGCGCGTTCGGGTCGACGCTGCTCACCGCCGTCACAGCCTGTATCTTGCCGGCGATCAACAGCGCCGCATGGCGATAACCAAATAGCGGCTGGCCGTCATTGACCAGGCTGTAGGCCAGTTGCTCGGTCGTGCGTGCGGCGCGAGTCTGGCGTTCCAGCTCCAGAAACTGCGCGAACACCCGCTCGATATGCCCCGGCATCGGTGCGTTCATTGCAGTTGCGCAAAGTGGGCGGTGCCGCTCATGCCGGCCATCAAGCCAGTGGCACTGGGCAACGTGGCGACCAGCAGCAGGGTTTGGCTGCCCTCGTCGATGCGCGCGCCAAGGCGTTTGACGGTGGCGCTGAACGCCTTGCCGGTTTCGTCTGGAGTGAACTCGAAGGTCTGGCCGGGCTTGAGTTTGCCCATCCAGCGCGACGGCACCAGCAGGTGGATTTCAAGGCTGTGGTTGTCGACGATTTCCAGCAGCGGCGCCCCGGCCGACACGCTTTCATAGCGCTGCACCTTGCGTTGCACCACTTGGCCGTCAAACGGCGCCAGCACACTGCAGCGTTTGACCTGCACTTGGTAGACCTGGGACTGGGCCTGGGTTTCGGTGAGCTTGGCTTCGGCACGCGCCACTTCAAACCGGCCAACCGAATTGAGCGCCGCCAATTGCTTGTTGTGGGCCAGCTCTTCATTGGCGCCGCGGCTGGCAGCCTGGGCGGCATTCAGTTGGGCCTGGTAAGCCGAACAATCGAAACGCGCCAGGGTGTCGCCTTTCTTGAACGACTCGCCCTCACTGAACGGCAGTTCGACAATACGCCCCGACAACTCGCTGGCCAGCATCGCCTGGTCGCGAGCCCGTAGCACTCCGCGTGCTTCACTGCCGTTGCCGGCATTCGCCTCGGGCGGGTGATCCAACAGCGGATCGTGCGCCATCGCCAGTTGCGCTACGCCAATCAGACACGAAATCCCAAACATCCAGCTACGCAACTGCTCCATACGTTTACCACTCCCTGATGATGCCGGCAGTCTAGGGCAGCAAGGTCAAATTGCCACTACCCACAGCCGACAAATCTGAATTTATTGTAGGGCGCCGCCGACGTATTTGCAGGTGTGCGTTATTATTGCGGCCTTCCAAGGATCCAGGATCAAGGACACGCTCATGCGCATCGGTTTTCTGTCACCTCTGGCCGTGGCATTGCTCGCCGGCCTTTCGTTCCAAGCCCAGGCCAGCGGGGATGACTCGTGCTACCCCGATTGGCGGGTGTCGCGCGACAGCCTTGAAGGGTGCAGCAACCTGCCCTTCCTGAGCCCGGGCAATGACAGCCGGGTCAACCTGCGCCTGTTGCTAGCGGACAAGCAAGTCGCGCCGCTGACGCCAAGTGCATTGAGCGAAACTGACCTTGAGGAAGGCTTCGGCCCGGTGCCGTTCCCGGTGTATCGCCTCACCCCAATGACCGACGCAGCCGTCGAAAAACCCGAGGCGGCGCCTACGCCCAGCAAACTCGATGAGCTGCTCGCACCGCTGGGCATTCAGCGTGAAAACGACAAAGCGGCGGGTGACGCGTTCCTGACCGGCGAAGGCAGTCGCTGCCGCAGCAACGATGACAGCAGCGCCACGGCGTTTATCAGCCAGGTGGTCAGCGCCGACCTGCCTGAAGCGGAACGCCGACTTTTGGTCACTGGCCGTCTGAGTCTGCTGGGCGCCTGTACCTGGGAGGGCGCAAGCCTGGGTGACCCGGAGCACATCCAGTCCGCCGCAGGCCGCGAGCTGCGCACGTATCTTCAAGCCGCTGGCGACTTCTACAGCGGCCGGTTCGGCGACGCACAGCGCGGCTTTGTCGCCGCCGCCAGCGCCAGCCTGCCCTGGGTCAAGGAAACGGCGCTGTACATGATCGCCCGCACCGAGTTGAACCAGGCCCAGGAAAACGCGTTCGACGAATACGGCATGCCGCAATTGGAGCATGTGGATAAGGCCGTGTTGGCCGATGCGGATACCCGCTTCAACCTGTACCTGAAAACTTATCCACAGGGCGAATACGCAGCTTCCGCTCAAGGCCTGTTGCGCCGGGTGCATTGGCTGGCGGGCGATACCGACAAGCTGGCAAATGACCTGGCCGCGCAACTGAGCAGCGAGCAGCGCAACGTGTCGTTGGACGACCTGGTGCAGGAAACCGACAATAAGCTGCTGAGCGCGACCAACAAGCCTGCGGCCAACCCGCTGATGCTGGCCCTCAACGACTTGATGTGGATGCGTGCCGGCAACCCGCCCAAATTGACCCGCGACGCTTTGGCCGCGCAGAAGCCGGTGTTCGCCGAGGAGCCAGCGCTGTACGACTACGTGCAAGCAGCGTTTGCGCTGTACGTCGAGCATCAACCCGACAGCACGTTGAAACTGCTGCCTCAGGACGTACCCGCCAACCTGGGCTACCTGGCGTTCAGCCAACAGACCCTGCGCGGCCTCGCCCTGGAAGCCAAGAATGATTGGAAAGGCGCCGAAGCGCTGTGGCTGAAACTGTTGCCCCTGGCCAAGCAGCCCTTGCAGCGTGACCAGTTGGAACTGGCCCTGGCGATGAATTACGAGCGCAGCGGGCAACTGGCCAAGGTGTTTGCCACCGACTCGCCGATCAGCGCCAAACAGGTGCGCTACATCTTGCTGCGCAACATCGCAGGCCAGGATTTACTGCGCCAGCAGATTACCCAGGCAAGCGACCCGGCCGAGCGTGAAACTGCGCAGTTTGTGCTGCTGTACAAAGACCTGATGCGCGGCCAGTACGCCACCTTCGCCGAAGACTTCAAGCAACTGCCGGCATCCGTGCCACAAGACAAACTCAGTACCAGCCTGGGTTATGTCTATGGCGATGGTCGCTCGTTGCAGCTGTTCCAGTGGAACGGCGATAAACCTGAAGACGGCTACGCGTGCCCGAGCATTGCGCAAATCGCGAGCGCCCTGCAGGCCGATCCGAAAAACCCCAAGGGCCTGAATTGCCTGGGTGAGTTCATCCTGCGTAACCATCTGGATGGCATGCCGCTGGACCAGGCGCGCGCGGCGGGCAGCCTGGGCAGCACGGCCTCGCTGTTCAAAGGCGAGACCTTCTCACGGCTCGACGGCTACCGGCAGGTCATCGCCAACCCCAAGGCAGCGCATAACGACAAGGCCTATGCGCTGTTCCGTGCGATCAACTGCTATGCGCGGGCCGGTTACAACAATTGCGGCGGTGAAGATGTGGATAAATCCGTGCGCAAAGGCTGGTTCCGCCAGCTGAAAACCGGGTTTGCCGACACTGAGTGGGCCGAGTCCCTGAAGTATTACTGGTGAAACACCTGTGGCTAGGCTTGCTATTGCTGGCAAGCCCGGCCTTTGGCGCTGTTGACGCCCGCGACTATGACGCCTTCTGGCTGTGGAGCGGCGTCACCCCACAGCCAGTACTCAAACAGGCAAAAACCCTCTACATCCTCCAGGGCCAAATCAACTCCACCCGGCGCGCGCCCCAGCTTGGCGTGCAGTTTATCGCCCAAGGCATCAGCGTTCCGCGCATCACCCAGGGCGACGTCTGGGTGGTGTACCGCGCCCACACCCTGCACTGGCCGGAGCAGGTCTACACCCAACTGCTCGGCCAGGTGCAACGCTGGCGCGAGGCGGGCAACCCGGTGGTTGGCATCCAGATTGATTTCGACGCCCGTACCCAATACCTGCACGAGTACACACGCTTCCTGCGTGACCTGCGCCAGCGCCTGCCCGCCGACCTGAAGTTAAGCATTACGGGGCTTATGGACTGGAGCAGCAACGCCGATCCGGCCGCCATCGCCCAGCTCAAGGGCGTGGTAGATGAAGTGGTGGTGCAGACCTATCAGGGGCGCCACAGCATTCCGGATTACGCCGCGTACTTACCTCGGATGAACCGGCTGGGGCTGCCGTTCAAGGTCGGGCTGATTCAGGGTGGCGTGTGGGACGAGCCGGGGTATTTGAAGGGCAGCGAGTGGTTTCGCGGGTATGTGGTGTTTTTGCAAAACCGGTGATCACGCAGTACTCCCTGTGGGCGTGGGCACGCCCGCGATAGCGTCAGTCCAGTCAACGTGGTGTTGAATGATCCGCCCTCATCGCGGGCAAGCCCGCTCCCACAGGGAGAGGTCTTCAGCCTGCAGGAAGGGAGGCTGTTTCAGGGTAGACGGATTGCCACCCGCCGCCCAACGCCTTGTACAACCCGACCATGGCCAACGACACGCCGGTGGAGCTTTCCACCCACTGTTCCTGCGTCGCCAGCAGCGCGCTTTGCACCGTGAGCACGTTGACGAAATCCACCACGCCTTCGACGTACTGCTGTTGCGCGGTCGCCAGCGCGATCTGGTTCTGGCGCACCGCTTCGGCGAGGCTGTCGCGGCGCAGTTGACTGGCGTTGTAGCGGGTCAATTGGTCGTCGATTTCATGCCAGGCGCGCAATACGGTTTGCTGGTACGCCAGCGCCGCTTCCTGCTGCTGGGCCTCACGCAGGTTCAACATGCCTTGCAGGCGCCCGCCGTTGAACAGCGGCAGGCTGAACTGCGGGCCGAAGGCGAACGCGCGCGAGCCCCACGAACCGAAATCTGACAATTGCAGCGCTTGGGAACCGAGGCTGCCGGACAGGGTGATACGCGGGTAGAAATCGCCTTGGGCCACGCCAATGTTGGCGGTGGCGGCGTGCAAGCGTGCCTCGGCCTGACGGATATCCGGGCGGCGTTCGGCCAACTCCGACGGCAGGCCGATCGCGACCTGGCGCTGGGTTTGCGGCACGGCGGCGTCTTTGGACAGTTGCGCGTGCAGCGCTTGCGGCGGCTCGCCCATCAACAGGCTCAGGGCGTTGATCAGTTGGTCCTGGCGCTGCTGCAAATCCGGCAGGCGCGCGTCGATGGCAGCGACCTGGGCGGCGGCTTCGGCCACGTCAAGGTCTGTCGCCACGCCGTCGGCCAAGCGCAGTTGCGAGAGCTTGAGGCTGTGCCGGGCCACGTCGAGGTTTTGCTCGGTGACCGCACGGGTGTTCTGCACACCGCGCAGTTGGATGTAGTCCTGGGCGGTCTCGGCGAGTACCGATAAGAGCACCGCACGGCGGTCGTTCTCGGCGACTTGCAGGGTGGCGTCGGCGGCTTCGGTTTCACGCTTGACGCGGCCCCAGAAGTCCAGCTCCCAGGCCGCAGAGAAGCCCGTGTCCCACTGGTTGTAAGCCGACCGGCCACCCTCACCAGACGGGTCGTTCAGGCCTTTGGCGCTGTTGCGTTGGCGCCGGTAGTCACCCGTGGCGCTAACGTCGGGGTAACGCTCGGCGGTGGTCACCTGGCGTACCGCGCGGCTTTGTTGCAGGCGGCTGCTGGCCAGTTTCAAGTCGAGGTTATCGGTGACGGCACGGCGTGTGAGGGCCGAGAGTTGCGCATCGTGGAACACGTCCCACCAGCGCTCCTGCAACGGCTCGGTGACGGCGCGGCTGGCGGCCTGACGACCTTGAGGCTCGCTCCATTGCGTGACGTGTGGACCTTGAGGCCGTTGGAAATCCGGGCCGACGGTGCACGCGCTCAGGCTGATCAGGCTCAAGCTGAGCCAGACAAATGACTTCATTGCTGGGCCACCTCACGCGGTTGCGCGAGCGACTGGGTGTCGACACTGGCCTCCACCGACATGCCGACGCGCAAGCGCTCGGTCAGCGGTTGGTTCGACTCGAGGATGATCTTCACTGGAATACGCTGCACCACCTTGGTGAAGTTGCCGGTGGCATTGTCCGGTTTGACCGAGGCAAACGTCACGCCGGTGGCGGGCGCCAGGCTTTCCAGATGGCCGTTGAGCAACTCGCCGTCGAGGCTGTCGACACGCACCTGCACCGCCTGGCCAGCGTGCATATGCGACAGTTGAGTCTCCTGGAAATTAGCCACCACATAGGCCTCGGCCAAGGGCACCACCGCGAGGATCTTGCTGCCTGGCGTCACATAGGCGCCGACCCGTACCGCACGCTCACCGACCATGCCATCCACCGGCGCAACGATGCGCGTGTAGGACAGCTGATAACTGGCCATTTCCAGCGCAGCCTGGGCCCGTTTGAGCCCACCGGCGGCCGCATCACGCTGGGCGGTGAGGATTTCCACTTGCTTGCGTTCGGCGGCCAACACCGCCGTGGCACTGGCCAGGCGCGCGGTGGCCTGGTCGATGCGGGTCTTGGCCTGCTGCGCGTTCTGCACGGTGCCGGCCCCCACGCCGGCGAGGTGGTTGTAGCGGTTCAGTTCATGCTCGGCGAAGGCCACTTCGGCGCGGTCAGCCGACACGGTGGCCTGGGCCTGGGCGATCACCGAGCTTTGGCGCTCCAGGGTGGCGGTGGCGTTTTTCAGTTGGGCTTGGGCAACCAACGTATCCGCGTCGGCGGCTTGGGCGGCCGCGCGAAAATCACGGTCGTCGATCAATGCCAATAATTGGCCGGCTTTGACACGCTGGTTATCTTCCACCAGCACTTCCTTGATGAAGCCGGCAACACGCGGCGCCACCAGGGTGAAGTCGGCGGCGACGAAGGCATCGTTGGTGGTCTGGCGCTGGCTGCCCAGCACGCCTGGCGCGACCCGATAAACCAGCACGCCGACGGCAAACACAGCAATAACGGCGACGGCAATTTTGTCTTTGCGTTTCATGAGAAGTCCTTGAGGCTAGGTCGGTGCGCGAGGCGGAAAGATCCGCGTGGGCATCCAGAAAATCAGCAGGATCAACGCCACCGCGACACCGGCCATGACGTAATAGAGATCCGCAGAGGTCAGTACCACGGCCTGTTGGTGCAGGCGGTGCGCCAGGCCCGCCGCGTCGCCGTCGGCCAGCGGTGAATTGCCCAGTCGGTCCACCAACATCGTCGAGTGGAAGTGCAGCCGCTGGGTGGTCAGTACCTCAATCACGGCCGTGGCGATCACCGCCGCGAGGCCTTTTACAGTGTTGAACCAGGCCGAGGCGAACGGCCCATCAATCGGCTGGATGCTGCCGGTGGACAGCATCAGCAGCGGCAGTACGGCCATCGGCTGACCAAAAATTTGCAGCAGGTAAAGGCCATAGAAGTCATCGCGAATCCACGCCGAGGTCAGGTGTGCGCTGCCGATGCAGCACAGCACCAACAGGCTCAAGCCGATCCCCAGCACCCAACGGCAATCCACCCAACGCAGGTTGCACAGCGCCGCCACCAGCGGCAACGCGATCAACTGCGGCAACGCCATCAGCAACATCACCGGCGCGGTTTGCAGCGGCCGGTAACCCTGGACCTGAGCGAGGAAACTCGATGGGATGATGATCACCGAGGTCAGCACCATCAGCACGCCGGCCAGCACCACCAGGGCAAACGCCAGGTTGCGCAGGCCAAGCATCTGCAACTTGAAGAACGGAATCGGCTGCGACCATTCGTTGATCAAAAACAGCACCAGCAACAGGGTGCCGCCGCTTAGCAGGAATGTGATCAGGCCAGACTCGAACCAAGCCAGGCGATTGCCCTGCAACAGACCAATCACCAACATGCAGATCGCCGGAAACCCCAGGAGCAGGCCGCGCCAGTTGAACTGCTTTAATCGCTCCAGGCGCAACGGGTCTTGCGGCAAGCCGTAGGCCACGGCGGCCATCGCCAGCAGGCATGGCCCGACGATCTGCCAGAACGCCCATTGCCAGCCGACGTATTCGGTCCACAACGCCGCCAACGGCGTGCCCAGGCTGGGCCCGAAAGTGGCCGTGAGCGCATAGCCAGCCAGGCCATACAACTTGACGTTGGCCGGCAGGAAACGCAGCGCCACGGTCATCAGCATCGGCGGCAACGCGCCGCCAGCCAGGCCTTGCACAGTACGCAGCACCAACAGGCTTTCGTAGTTCGGGGCAAACGGACACAGGATCCCCAACACCGTGAACAAACCGATGGCCCACAGCGTGAAGCGGCGCAGGGAAAAGGTCACCGAACACCACGGCGCAAACGCCATGGCCGCAACCGAGGTGGCCGTGTAGGCCGCAACCAGCCAGGTGCCTTCGTCAAAGCCGATGTACAGCGCACCACGGATATCCGCGAGGGCGACCTTGGTGACCATCTCGTTGAGCCCGGAAACCAGCACCGCCAGCAACACACCGACCAATCCGATGATGATGCGCGGGCCGAACACGGGCGGGTTCAGCGCAACAGGTTTGGCTGCAGCCTGGAGGGCGGGGGCAGCGAGGGACGTCATGAACAGGTAACTCGGCATTAGAAATACCCGAGCAGTTTAATCAGGCTAATACATGACAAAAAAGTTACTTATCGGCAGGTTATAAGTGCGTCAGACGCAACTGTTAACAACAACGAAATGCTCTAGGCACCGGGCTTGCCTGCGATGCAGGCAACTCGGTCTGTCCGGCAGACCAAGGTGAGGTGATTGCAGGCAAGCCAGCTCCCACCTTTTAAGTGGGTTGGGCTTCCAGCCACGTGGCGTGGCAACTCGCGCGCATGGTCTCGCGCAGCCATTTGTGGGCCGGGTCTTTGTCGAAGCGCGGGTGCCAGGATTGAGCCAGAACCAGCGTCGGCAGGGAGATCGGCAGCGGGAATGAGCGCAGTGGCAGGTTCAGGCGGTTGGCGCTCAACAGGGCTTCCTTGGGCACCGGCAGCAGCAGGTCGGAATCAGGCAGCATGAACATCGCACCGTGAAAGCCGGGCGCGATCATCGCGACACGGCGCTCCAGGCCCTGGGCATTCAGCGCCGTGTCGATCGGACCACGGGCGATACCGCGCCGCGAAATGCTGATGTGGGAATAACTGGCGAAACGTGCGGCGGTGATTTCTTCGTCGAATAACGGGTGGTCTTGCCGCGCCAGGCCGACGAAGGTGGTTGAGAACAAATTCTGCACCTTCACCTCAGGGCTGGCCGGCGGCGTATTGCTGACCCGCAGGTCCAGGCGCCCTTCACGCAACGCATCGTCGTCGGTGTCGCCTTCGGGTACGAAACACAGCTCGCACAGCGGCGCCATGCGCTCCAGGGTGTCGAACAACCGACCGCCATACACCCCGACAAAAAAGTCATTGGCCCTCACGCTGAACCGGCGGCGCAAAGTGCGGAGGTCGACCTGATCCGCCGAGCGAAACAGCAACGCGGCCTGCTCCACCACGTTGCGAACCTGGCCCTGCAACTGCAACGCCTTGGGCGTCGGCACCAGGCCGCGACCGGCGCGCACCAGGATCGGATCACCCACCGCTTCGCGAATTCGCGTGAGGGTGCGGCTCATGGCCGCCGGGCTCAGGTTCATGCGCCGCGCGGCACCCACCACGCTGCCCTCGTCAAGCAAGGCGTCGAGGGCGACCAGCAGGTTCATGTCCGGTAGTTGCATGCCAAGCACTCGTGACTAATAGGGAGTGAACTGGGCGCAATCGTAGCAGGGATGAGGGGCTCAGCGCTGCATACCCCACCGCTTCACCGTCAGCCGCTCGAAGGTGTCGAACACCAGGTTTTCTACAAGCAGGCCGATCAGAATCACCACAGCCAAGCCGGCGAAGACTTTGTCGGTGTACAGCTCATTACGGTTCTGGAAGATGTACCAACCCAAGCCGCCCTTGCCGCTGGTGGCGCCGAACACCAGCTCGGCGGCGATCAACGTACGCCAGGCAAACGCCCAGCCGATTTTCAGGCCCGCCAGGATCGACGGCAGCGCCGCCGGGATCAGGATGAACAGCACAAAACGCATGCCCTTGAGGCCATAGTTGCGACCGGCCATGCGCAGGGTTTCCGACACGCCGAGGAACCCGGAGTAGGTATTCAGCGCCAAGGCCCACAGCACCGAATGCACCAGCACGAAAATCAGGCTGTTCTGCC
Source organism: Pseudomonas fluorescens (assembly GCF_900215245.1). GTDB lineage: Bacteria > Pseudomonadota > Gammaproteobacteria > Pseudomonadales > Pseudomonadaceae > Aquipseudomonas > Aquipseudomonas fluorescens. The sequence goes on along the minus strand of NZ_LT907842.1, from coordinate 2,341,393 downwards.
CCAGGCCAAACCACAGCAGCGCCAGCGGCAGCAAGGCAATCGCCGGCAGCGGGTTGAACATCGAGGTCAGTGTGCTAAGCAGGTCGCGCCCCAATTGGGTCGACACCGCCAGCGTGGTCAAGGCGAACGCCAGCACAATGCCGATCAGGTAACCCTTGATCAGCACCGCCAGCGAGATACTCACTTTGCTGAGCAACTCACCACTGAGCAGGCCGTCGAACAGGGCGTGAGAGGTCTGCAGGAAACTTGGCAGCAGCAGGTCATTGTTCTGATAGCGGGCGACCGCCTCCCAGACAATCGCCAACACGATCAGGATCAGGCCTTTACGCAGCCAACCTTGTTGCCACAGGCGTTGACGCAGGGGAAGCTCGCGTTCCACAGGGACGCTGAGCAGCGGTTCGAGGGTGACTTCAAATTCCTGGCGCATGGGGTGCCCCTTCAGTAGGCGATGCGGATATCGGCGAAACCCAACTCACGTTCGGCCTCGGGCGCTTCATCGAACAGCAGGCGATGAATCCGCCGCGCCGACGCCTGGAACTCCACACCCCCCAGGCTGTGCAGGTCATATTGATGGCTGTGAATTTCCGCCCGCACCCGCCCGGGATGCGGCGACAGCAACAGGATGCGATTGCCCACCACCAACGCTTCTTCGATGGAGTGGGTGACGAACAACAGGGTAAAGCGCACCTCTTCCCACAGCAGCAGCAACTCTTCCTGCATCTTGCGTCGGGTCAAGGCGTCGAGGGCGGCGAAGGGTTCATCCATGAGCAGGATTTTCGGTTGCATGGCCAGCGCACGGGCAATGGCCACGCGGGCTTTCATGCCGCCGGAAAGGGTATGCGGGTAAGCCTCGGCGAACGCACTGAGGCCGACTTTTTCGAGGTAATGCAGGGCCCGCTCTTCGGCTTCGCGCCGCTTCAGGGTTTTCGACGCCAGGAGCGGGAACATCACGTTCTGCTTGACGGTTTTCCACGGCGGCAGTTGGTCGAATTCCTGAAACACCACAATGCGATCCGGGCCGGGCTCATCGACCTTTTGCCCCAACAGGCGAATCTCGCCTTCGCAGGGCTTGATAAACCCGGCGACGGATTTGAGCAAGGTGGACTTGCCGCAGCCTGAGGGGCCGAGCAGTACGTAACGGTCGGCCGGGTCGATCTCGAAGCTGACCTGGTGCGTGGCCCGCACCACGCGCTCGGGGGTACGGTATTCAAGGCTGACGTTATCCACCGCCAACAGGGGTTCGACGGTGGTGTTCCGGTTGCTGGCCGCGTGGCCTTGCAGGGGCGCGTTCATTTCATCTCTCTTGCCGGGAATAAGGTTCAGAAAGGCGCGTCGCCCTGAATGGTGGTGCGAAACAGCTTGCGGCGCAGATGGCTTGGGCAACCTGCGGCCAGGTGAATCAGCGAGCGGTTATCCCAGAACACCAGGTCGTGGGGCTGCCACGGGTGGCGGTAGATGTTTTGCGGCAGCACGCTGTGGGCGTAGAGCTGCGCCAACAGGTCGCGGCTTTCGTCTTCCGGCAGGTCGACGATGCGGGTGGTGAACCCTTCGCTGACGAACAGCGCTTTGCGGCCGTTTTCCGGGTGAGTGCGCACAATCGGGTGTACCACCTCCGCGACTTGGGCGAGTTGCTCGGGCGTCAGGGTCGGGCGCCAGTTGCCTTCGAATTTGCTCTCGCTGTAGCGCGCCGTGTAGGAGTGCGCAGCGCTGCGACACTCCACGGCTTTGCGCAGGTGCTCGGGCAATTGCTCCCAGGCTTTGTGCATGTCGGCGAATAACGTGTCGCCGCCCTCGGCAGGCAGCTCTTGGGCGTGCAACATCGAGCCCAGGCTCGGCAGCTCTTTGTACGACAGGTCCGAATGCCAGAATTTGCCCGCGTCACCCAGGCCGATGGATTGGCCGTTTTCGATGATATTGGAGACGATCAGGATTTCCGGGTGGTTGGCCAGCAGGAACTGTTTGAGCACGTGGATCTGCAGCACACCGAAGCGGCGGCTGAAGGCGATCTGTTGTTCGGGGGTGATGCGTTGGTCGCGGAACACCACGACGTGGTGATCCAGGTGCGCGCGGTGAATGCGCGCGAAGTCCGTGTCGTTGACCGGGCGGGACAAGTCCAGGCCAATAATCTCGGCGCCGACGCTACCGGGGAACGGGCGAATCTCGAACGTTTGGGCGGTAGAGGTCGCTGTTGGAACAGTAGAGGTGGCGGACATGAGGGCACTCCCGGTCGGACAGGGGAGTGACTTTATAGATATAAGAACGGACGCTTAAATACCGTTAGCGAATATCGATATGCATTAGGGTTGGGATCTGCAGTGAAGCTGATGGCGCCATCGCAGGCCAGCCAGCTCCCACACTTGAATGTGTTCACAAATCAACATGTGGGAGCTGGCTTGCCTGCGATGAGGCCCTGGCAGGCGATAGAGATTACCGCTCGTGCAACGCCTCGGCCCGCGCCTTGATGATCGGCTTGAGCAGGTAGCTCAGGATGCTTTTCTTGCCAGTGATGATATCCACTGACGCCACCATGCCGGGGATGATCAGCAACGGCTTCTCATCGGTGCCCAAGTGGCTGCGGTCGGTGCGCAGGGTGATCATGTAGTAAGTGGTTTTTTTGTCTTCATCGGTAATGGTGTCGGCACCAATGCGTTCCAGCTTGGCCTTCAGGCCGCCGTAGATGGTGTAGTCATAGGCGGTGAATTTAACGATCGCTTCTTGCCCCGGGTGCAGGAAAGCAATGTCTTGCGGGCGGATCTTGGCTTCCACCAGCAGGGTGTCGTTGAGCGGCACGATTTCGACCATGTCGCTGCCCGGCTGGATCACGCCGCCCACGGTGTTGACCAGCAACTGCTTGACGATACCGCGCACTGGCGAGGTGACCAGCGTGCGGCTGACGCGGTCTTCGAGGGCGCGGCCAGTGGATTCGGCCTTGTTCAGTTCGGTGCGGGCTTCGTTGAGCTGGGTCAGCGCTTCACTGCGGAATTTGCCACGGGTTTCGTCGATCTTGCGCTGCACTTCCTTGATCGCCGATTCGGCGCGGGGAATCGCCAGGGTGGTGGCGTCGAGCTGACCACGGGTTTCCATTTCGGCGCGCTTGAGGCGCAAGACTTCCACCGGCGACACCGCACCCTGCGCCACCAACGGCTCGGACATGTTGATTTCCTGGCGTTGCAGGGACAACTGGCTGCGGTACTGGCCCTGCTTAGAGGTAAATTCGCGCAGTTCCTGCTGGCGCTGCACCAATTGCTCCTGCAAGCCGCCCACTTCGTCCTTCAACTGCTGGCGACGGCTTTCATACAAGGAGCGTTCGTTGGCGGCCTGGCTTGGGGCGGCCTTGAGCACCTCGTCAGGGATGTTCAGCGGGCGATCATCCACCTGCGCGCTGAGACGCTCGACACGCAGTTGCATGGCCAGGCGCAAGGCTTCGGTTTCACCGGCATTGGAGACAAACCGCGTGTCATCGAGGCGAATCAACGGCGCGCCAGCCTCTACAATCTGGCCTTCTTTCACATACAACTCGGAAACGATGCCGCCTTCCAGGTTCTGGATTTTCTGCAGCTTGGACGACGGAATCGCCTTGCCGTCGCCACGAGTGACTTCGTCAATGCTGGAGAAACCCGCCCATACCACCAGAAATACGAAGAACGCGATGATCGCCCAGATGGTCAGGCGGATAACCCGCGGTGCATCTTCGATCAGGGCTTTGTTAACCTCGGGCAGGGGCTGGTTGCGCAGGGAGTCGGAGCCTTTGAAATAGCGGCCAACCGCGCTTTTGATGGACTTAAGCAACACTGATCTGCCCCTTTTTCAACGCTTCCATAACCACCGCTTTCGGGCCGTCCGCGAGGATCTGCCCACGGTCGACGACCAACAGACGGTCCACCAGAGAAAGCAGCGAGGCACGGTGGGTGACCAGCACCACGGTCTTGCTTTGCACCACGGCTTGCAGGCGTTGTTTCAAGCGTTCTTCACCGGTGTTGTCCATGGCGCTGGTGGGTTCGTCCAGCAGCAGGATGGGCGGGTTGAGCAACAATGCACGCGCCAGGGCGACGTTCTGACGTTGGCCGCCGGACAGGTTTTGCCCACGCTCGCCGACTTGCAGCTCATAGCCCTGGGGGTGCAGGCGCGCAAATTCGTGCACGCCGGCCAGCTCGGCGGCTTGCAGGACCATTTCGTCTTCTACGTAACGCGCACCGGACACCAGGTTGTCGCGCAGGGTGCCGGCCAGCAATTGGATGTCTTGGGCGACGTAGCCGATGTTGTGGCGAAGTTCGCTCACATCGATCTGGCGCACATCGACGCCGTCCACCAGCAAGGCGCCGGAGTCTGGCTGATAAAGGCCGACAATCAGTTTGGCGAGGGAGCTTTTACCCGAGCCGCTGCGGCCGATGATGCCGATTTTCTCGCCCGGTTTGATCACCAGGTTGATGTTTTTCAGCGCGGCGTTCTGTTGGTTCGGGTAGGTGAAATTCAGGCCCCGGCACTCGATGGCGCCTTGCAGGGTGCGACGGCTCATCGGGCGCTCTTCGAAATTGCGCTCCTGGGGCAGCTCCATCATCTGGTCCACCGAGGTCATGGTGACCTTGGCTTGCTGGTAACGGGTCAGCAGGCCCGACAGTGAGGCCAGCGGGCTCAAGGCGCGGCCGCTGAGCATGTAGCAGGCAATCAGGCCGCCCATGCTGAGGTTGCCGTCGATGATCTGGTACACGCCGAATACGATCATGACCACGCCGGCCAATTGCTGGATCAGCAGGGTCATGTTCATCGACAGGCCCGACAGCAACTTCACGCGCAACTCAAGCCGGCTCAGGGTGCCGATAGTCTGCTCCCAACCGTACTGGCGCTCGCTTTCGGCGTTGTTGACCTTGACCGCGTCCAGCCCGGCGAGGGTTTCGATCAGGCTCGACTGGCGCTCGGCGGCCAGGGCCATGGTTCGCTCCATGGTCGCCACCAGCGGTTTTTGCAGGGCGTAGCCAATGCCGAGGGCAAGCGGGAACGCCAGCACCGGAATCCACACCAGGTGCCCGCCGAGAATCGCGATTACCAGGAAAATCAGCAGCGTAAACGGCAGGTCGATCAGGCTGGTAAGGGTCAGCGACGCGAGGAAATCACGCAGGCTCTGAAACTCATGAATGTTCTGCGCAAAGCTGCCGACCCGCGCCGGGCGGTACTTCATGGACATGCCGACGATGCGCTCGAACAGCGTGGCCGAGATGATCAGGTCGGTCTTTTTACCGGCCAGGTCCAGGCACAGACTGCGCAGGCTTTTGAGGATCAGGTCGAACAGGTACGCACCGCCGATACCTACGGCCAGCACCCACAGGGTGGCAGTGGCCTGGTTCGGCACGACACGGTCGTACACGTTCATCACGAACAGCGGCGCGGCCATGGCGATGATGTTGATCAGGAAGCTCGCGGCGATGGCATCGGTGTAGAGCCAGCGCGAGCGCATGAGGGTGTCACGGAACCACGAGCGCGCCCGGGGAATCAGGGTGCCGTGGTTGACGTCGAATTTGTGCTGAGGCTGGGCGAAGAAGACCTTGCCGATGTAGTCCTCGGCCAATTGCTCACGCTTGATCAGCACTTCACCGCCGTCGCTTTCGCTGAGCAGGATTCGCGCCTCGTCTTCGCCTTGCCAGCCCACCAGCACGGTACTGCGCCCGTCTTTGAGCAACAGCAGCGCGGGCAATGCAATTGTCGGAATCTGTTCGAGCTTGCGTTGCAGCAACCGCCCCTGCAGCCCGGCACGCGCGGCGGCGCGAGGCAGCAGCTCGGCGCTCAACCGCTGCGAAGGCAGCGGCAGGCCGGTGGTGAGCATGGCTGCGCTGGCGGGTTTTTGATGCAGGGCACAAAGCGCCAACAACCCGTCCAGTAACGGGTCGTCGTGCAGCGTGCGTGGATCATGACTGAGATGAACTCGACTGACTTCGGATTCCACGCGCTGCACTCTCGACTAACAGATGGGGCTATTGGGGTGGCTCAATTCATCCCAGGCAGTTGGACTTTAGGCTTCACGTCGTTCTGCACGACGGAGGCCATCGGTGCGACCACTCCCTGGCTTTTGAGCAATTCGCCCATGGTCGCCTTGATTCGATATTGAGTAAATAACTGAATGTTCTTGATCTCTTCCAAACGACGGGAAGCGGTGAACAATTCGTTCTCGCTGTCGAGCAAATCCAGCAGGGTACGCTGGCCCAGACTAAACTGCTGCTGGTAGGACGTGCGCACACGGGTGCTGTGATCCACGTATTGCTGAGCCACCGGCAACTGCGCATTCGCGTTGTTCAAGGCGTTCCAGGCAAGGCCCAGTTCTTCATTGAGTTGGCGCAAGGCGTTGTTGCGGATATCCAGTGCCTGGCTGGCCTGATACGACTTGGATTGAAGGTCAGCCTTGTTGCTGCCACCGGCGAACAGGTTGAAGCGCATGCGCACCATGGCTTCCCAGCCGTTACTGTGGCTGGCATCGCCGGATACGTTGTTGTCGGCGTTGGTGCCGAGCTCGGCATCAAAACGCGGGTAGAAGCTCGACTTGGCGGCTTCGTACTGGCTTTCGGCGGCGGATATGTCCGACTCGGCCGAACGCAGGATCGGGCTGTTGTCGAGCATCTGGCGGCGCGCTTCATTCAGGTCTGCCGGCAGCATGGCCATGAACGGCGCCGGGCGCTCGAGCTGGTCGGGCATCTGGCCGACTGCACTGAGGTAGTTGACCTGCGAGTCGGCCAGGTTGGTCTGCTCGGTGATCAGGTTGTTGCGGGCCTGGGCCAGACGCGCTTCGGCCTGGTCCTGGTCGGCGCCGTTGCCAACGCCGCGCTGGGTGCGCAATTTGATCTGGTCGTAGATGCGTTCGTGGTTACGCAGGTTTTCTTCAGCCAGGCGCACGAATTCGCGACGGGTCAGCACGTCCAGGTACACCTGGGCGACGGTCAGCCCGGTGCGCTCGGAGGTACCCAGCAACGAGTAAGCACGAGAATTAACGTTGGCTTGTTGACGCCCGACTTCGCTGGAGGTGGCGAAACCGTCAAAAATCATTTGTTGCAGGCGCAAGCTGGACTCGCCGCGATTGAGCGTGTCCCAGTGGTTGCCGTTTGGGCCATTGGCGGCGCGGGTGGTGGAGTTGTCGGTGCCTTCACGGCCGTAACCGGCGTTCAGGTCAACGCGCGGCAGGTAACCACCTTGGGCGGCGCGCAATTGGTAATCGGCGGCGATACGGCTGTTCACACCGGCTTGAATTTCCGGGTGCACATCCAGCGCCTGTTGCATGGCCTGGGGCAATGTTTGGGCTTGTACAAAACTGGCGGCGAGGACGAACGGTATTGCCTTAAACAGGTGCAGACGCATTAAAAAATTCCCCAGGACTTCTTGTCTCAAATCACAGCGATTGGCCTCGCTGCGTCGGATAATGGCTACCGTTATGACCGTACGTCGGAAAGTTCAAAAAGCGGAACTGCTTCACACATGTAGGACGGTTCGCCGCATAAATATCAATGTGACATTACGGAGGCGATTGTTTAGGATGACGACCAGAAGGTCAATAGTTTGGCATAAACTAGATCGCGAAAAAATATAGCCAAATATTTGACGTCATTAACACCATAGACTACGCCCCCTACTATCTGGCGTCCTAACTTGGGCTGCCACATGGATTTCATCAGAACGGAACGCCGGAGAAAATTTTAATGAGCAGTGTTGTTGCCATCGTCAAAAGCATTGTTGGTCAAGTTTTCGTTATTTCTCCGGAAGGAACGCGCCGAGTTCTTGTTGAGGGCGACCGTCTGTTCGCGGGCGACCAAGTAGACACTGGCCTGTCTGGCGCTGTCAGCCTGGAGCTGGCCGACGGCCGTACGCTGGACCTGGGCCGCGATACCCAGTGGAGCGCCGATTTGCCGGACTCCAGCACCGACCTGGCCGCTGCCGCTGAGAACGCCGCGCCGTCGGTTGCCGAGCTGCAACAAGCCATCGTCGCAGGTGCCGACCCGACCACCGACCTGGAAGCCACTGCTGCCGGCCCGACCGCAGCCGGTAACGGCGCTGCAGGCGGGGGCCACAGCTTCGTCGTACTGGATGCGACCGCTGGCCGTGTCGATCCCACTATCGGCTTCCCAACCGGCCCGCTGGGCCAGGGCGCTTCGACGCTGACCCAACTCACGGGCGCCCAAGCCGCCAACACGGGCAACCTCGCCCTGCAGGCCTCGACGCTGAGCCTGAGCGCGACCCCAACCATTACCGAAGCCGGCGGCGTACTGACCTACACCGCCACCGTCACGCAGGCGCCCTCCAGCGACTTGAGCATCACCCTGTCCAATGGCGCGGTGATCACGATCAATGCCGGCCAACTGACCGGCACCGTCAACGTACCGCTGGCACCCAATGACAGCCCATACATCGACGCAAGCCAGATCACCGTCAACGTCACCGGCACCACCGGCGGCAACAACCTGGTACTGACCCTCGACCCTAATCCGGCCGTTACTCAGATTACCGATACCATCGACACCACTACCGTTACGCTGACCGCAGGTCAAAACGTGACCGAAGGTGGGCAGATCACTTACACCGCTACGCTGACCAATCCTGCGCAGACGCCGGTAACTGTCACCTTGAGCAATGGCTCGGTGATTACCATCAAGGCTGGCGAGTCGACTGGCACGGTTGTGGTCGATACTCCGGCTAACGACGTCTACAACAACGGTTCGACTGTCAGCACCACGATTACAGGCGCGACCGGCGGCAACTTTGAGAACCTGGTACCGAGCACAACGCCTGCGGTCACCACGATTACTGATTCGATCGATACCACCACCGTTACGCTGACCGCAGGTCAAAACGTGACCGAAGGTGGGCAGATCACTTACACCGCTACGCTGACCAATCCTGCGCAGACGCCGGTAACTGTCACCTTGAGCAATGGCTCGGTGATTACCATCAAGGCTGGCGAGTCGGTTGGCACAGTTGTGGTCGATACTCCGGCTAACGACGTCTACAACAACGGTTCGACTGTCAGCACTACGATTACAGGCGCGACCGGCGGTAACTTTGAGAACCTGGTACCGAGCACAACGCCTGCGGTCACCACGATTACTGATTCGATCGACACCACCACCGTCACGCTGACGGCGGGCAATACCGTGACCGAAGGTGGGCAGATCACTTACACCGCTACCTTGACCAATCCTGCCCAAACGCCGGTGACTGTCACTTTGAGCAATGGCTCGGTGATTACCATCAAGGCCGGCGAGTCGGTGGGCACGGTCGTGGTCGATACTCCGGCTAACGACGTCTACAACAACGGTTCGACTGTCAGCACTACGATTACAGGCGCGACCGGCGGCAACTTTGAGAATCTGGTACCGAGTACGACACCAGCGGTCACCACGATTACTGATTCGATCGATACCACCACCGTCACGCTGACGGCGGGCAATACCGTGACCGAAGGCGGTCAGATCACTTACACCGCTACGCTGACCAATCCTGCGCAGACACCGGTAACTGTCACTTTGAGCAATGGCTCGGTGATTACCATCAAGGCTGGCGAGTCGGTGGGCACAGTTGTGGTCGATACTCCGGCTAACGACGTCTACAACAACGGTTCGACTGTCAGCACCACGATTACCGGTGCGACCGGCGGCAACTTTGAGAACCTGGTACCGAGCACAACGCCTGCGGTCACCACAATTACTGATTCGATCGATACCACCACCGTCACGCTGACGGCGGGCAATACCGTGACCGAAGGCGGTCAGATCACTTACACCGCTACGCTGACCAATCCTGCGCAGACGCCGGTGACTGTCACTTTGAGCAATGGCTCGGTGATTACCATCAAGGCTGGCGAGTCGACTGGCACGGTTGTGGTCGATACCCCGGCTAACGACGTCTACAACAACGGTTCGACTGTCAGCACTACTATTACAGGCGCGACCGGCGGCAACTTTGAGAATCTGGTACCGAGCACAACGCCTGCGGTCACCACGATTACTGATTCGATCGATACCACCAACGTCACGCTGACGGCGGGCAATACCGTGACCGAAGGCGGTCAGATCACTTACACCGCTACGCTGACCAATCCTGCGCAGACACCGGTAACTGTCACTTTGAGCAATGGCTCGGTGATTACCATCAAGGCTGGCGAGTCGGTGGGCACAGTTGTGGTCGATACTCCGGCTAACGACGTCTACAACAACGGTTCGACTGTCAGCACTACGATTACAGGCGCGACCGGCGGCAACTTTGAGAACCTGGTACCGAGCACAACGCCTGCGGTCACCACGATTACTGATTCGATCGACACCACCACCGTCACGCTGACGGCGGGCAATACCGTGACCGAAGGCGGTCAGATCACTTACACCGCTACGCTGACCAATCCTGCGCAGACGCCCGTGACTGTCACCTTGAGCAATGGCTCGGTGATTACCATCAAGGCTGGCGAGTCGGTTGGCAGCGTGATCGTCGACACCCCGCCGAACGACGTCTACGTAAACGGCAGCACTGTCAGCACCACTATCACGGGCGCGACGGGCGGCAATTTCGAGAACCTGGTGCCGAGTACGACACCAGCGGTCACCACGATTACTGACTCGATTGACACCACTACCGTGACCCTGACGGCTCCGTCGCAGGTGAGTGAGGGTGGTCAGATTACTTACACCGCTACGCTCTCCAATAAAGCGGGTACTGACGTCACTCTGAAGTTGGATAACGGCTCGACTATCACCATCAAAGCCGGCGATACCGTTGGCACTTTGACGGTCCCAGCGCCGAGCGATGACGTGTTCATCGACAAGAGCACCCAGACGGTCAAGATCACTGACACCGCTGGCGGTAACTTCGAGAAGCTGGAAGTTGCTGGCGACGGCGCAACGACGACGATCAACGACACCATCGACAAGGTCGACGTCGTACTGACTGCCACCACCACCGTTGGTGAGGGCGGCAATATCGTTTACACCGCGTCGCTGGTCGATAAGTCGGGTAACGCGGTGACCAACATCACCAACCCACTGACCGTGACCTTGGATAACGGCCAGACCATCACCATCGGTGTGAACCAGTCGAGCGGCACCGTTACCACCGTGGCGCCGAACGATGTCTACAAGGGCGACCAAACCGTAACGGCTGCTATCAAAGGCGTGACCGGCGGCGAGCACTTCGAAAACCTGGCGCCGGGTACCGATAAAGTCACCACCACTGTGACTGACACTCCGGGCACCGCCGATACCACCACCGTGACCCTGACAGCTCCGTCCGAGGTGAGTGAAGGTGGCCAGATTACCTACACCGCTACGCTTTCTAATAAAGCGGGTACCGACGTAACCCTGAAACTCGACAACGGCTCAACTATCACCATCAAGGCCGGCGACACCGTCGGTACTGTGACTGTCCCAGCGCCAAGCGATGACGTGTTCATCGACAAGAGCACTCAAACGGTCAAGATCACTGACACCGCTGGCGGTAATTTCGAGAAGCTGGAAGTTGCTGGTAACGGTGCGACCACCACGATCAACGACACCATCGATAAAGTTGATGTGGTTCTGACTGCCAATACCACTGTTGGTGAAGGCGGCAATATCGTTTACACCGCCAGCCTTGTGGATAAAAACGGCGCGGCAGTGACTAACATCACCAACCCGTTGACCGTGACTTTGGATAACGGCCAGACCATTACCATCGGTGTGAATCAGTCGAGCGGTACAGTTACAACCGTTGCGCCGAACGATGTCTATAACGGTGATCAGACCGTCACCACCGCAATTAAGGGTGTGACTGGCGGCGAGCATTTCGAAAACCTGGTGCCAGGTACCGATAAAGTCACCACCACTGTGACTGACACTCCGGGTACCGCCGATACCACCACTGTCACGCTGACCGCGCCAAGCGCAGTTAACGAAGGTGGTCAGATTACCTACACCGCTACGCTTTCTAATAAAGCGGGTACTGACGTCACCCTGAAACTCGACAACGGCTCAACTATCACCATCAAAGCCGGCGATACCGTCGGCACCGTGACCGTCCCCGCGCCAAGCGACGATGTGTTCATCGATAAGAGCACTCAGACCGTCAAGATCACCGACGCCGCTGGCGGCAACTTCGAGAAGCTGGAAGTTGCTGGCAACGGTGCAACCACCACGATCAACGACACCATCGACAAGGTTGATGTAGTCCTGACCGCTACCACCACCGTCGGCGAAGGCGGCAACATCGTCTATACCGCCAGCCTTGTGGATAAAAACGGCGCGGCAGTGACTAACATCACCAACCCATTGACCGTGACCTTGGATAACGGCCAGACCATCACCATCGGTGTGAATCAGTCGAGCGGTACCGTTTCGGTTGTAGCTCCAGATGATGCCTACAAGGGCGACCAGACTGTCACCACCGCTATCAAAGGCGTAACCGGCGGCGAGCACTTCGAAAACCTGGTGCCAGGTACCGATAAAGTCACCACCACTGTGACTGACACTCCAGGCACTGCAGACACCACCACCGTCACGCTGACCGCACCAAGCGCAGTCAACGAGGGTGGTCAGATTACGTACACCGCTACGCTTTCCAATAAAGCGGGTACTGACGTAACCCTGAAGTTGGATAACGGTTCGACTATCACCATCAAAGCCGGTGATACCGTTGGCACCGTGACCGTCCCGGCGCCTAGCGACGATGTGTTCATCGATAAGAGCACTCAGACCGTCAAGATCACCGACGCTGCTGGCGGCAACTTCGAGAAGCTGGAAGTTGCTGGCAACGGTGCAACCACCACGATCAACGACACCATCGACAAGGTCGACGTCGTACTGACCGCCACCACCACCGTGGGCGAAGGCGGCAATATCGTCTACACAGCGTCGCTGGTCGACAAGGCGGGTAACGCGGTGACTAACATCACCAACCCGTTGACCGTGACCTTGGATAACGGCCAGACCATCACCATCGGCGTGAATCAGTCGAGCGGTACCGTTTCGGTTGTAGCGCCAGATGATGCCTACAAGGGCGATCAAACCGTAACGGCCGCTATCAAAGGCGTGACCGGCGGCGAGCACTTCGAAGACCTGGTGCCAGGTACCGATAAAGTCACCACCACTGTGACTGACACACCAGGCACCGCCGATACCACCACTGTCACGCTGACCGCGCCAAGCGCAGTTAACGAAGGTGGTCAGATTACGTACACCGCGACCTTGAGCAACAAGGCCGGCACCGACGTCACTCTGAAGTTGGATAACGGCTCGACTATCACCATCAAGGCGGGCGACACCGTCGGCACTGTGACTGTCCCAGCGCCGAGCGATGACGTGTTCATCGACAAGAGCACCCAGACCGTCAAAATCACTGACGCTACTGGCGGTAACTTCGAGAAGCTGGAAGTTGCTGGTAACGGCGCAACCACGACGATTAACGACACTATCGATAAAGTCGACGTCGTACTGACCGCCACCACCACCGTGGGCGAAGGCGGCAACATCGTCTATACCGCCAGCCTTGTGGATAAAAACGGCGCGGCAGTGACCAACATCACCAACCCGTTGACCGTGACTTTGGATAACGGCCAGACCATCACCATCGGTGTGAACCAGTCGAGCGGTACCGTTTCGGTTGTAGCTCCAGATGACGCCTACAAGGGCGATCAGACTGTCACCACCGCTATCAAAGGCGTGACTGGCGGCGAACATTTCGAAAACTTGGTGCCGGGTACCGATAAAGTCACCACCACTGTGACTGACACTCCGGGCACCGCCGATACCACCACCGTAACGCTGACCGCGCCAAGCGTAGTTAACGAAGGTGGTCAGATTACGTACACCGCCACCTTGAGCAACAAGGCCGGTACCGACGTCACTCTGAAACTCGACAACGGCTCGACCATCACCATCAAAGCCGGCGATACCGTCGGCACCGTGACTGTCCCAGCCCCTAGCGATGACGTGTTCATCGACAAGAGCACCCAGACCGTCAAAATCACTGACGCTACTGGCGGTAACTTCGAGAAGCTGGAAGTTGCTGGTAATGGTGCAACGACGACTATCAACGACACCATCGACAAGGTTGATGTGGTTCTGACTGCCAATACCACTGTTGGTGAAGGCGGCAATATCGTTTACACCGCCAGCCTTGTGGATAAAAACGGCGCGGCAGTGACTAACATCACCAACCCGTTGACCGTGACCTTGGATAACGGCCAGACCATCACCATCGGTGTGAATCAGTCGAGCGGCACCGTTACAACCGTTGCGCCGAACGATGTCTATAACGGTGATCAGACCGTCACCACCGCAATTAAGGGTGTGACTGGCGGCGAACATTTCGAAAATCTGGTGCCGGGTACCGATAAAGTCACCACCACTGTGACTGACACTCCGGGCACCGCCGATACCACCACCGTAACGCTGACCGCGCCAAGCGTAGTTAACGAAGGTGGTCAGATTACGTACACCGCCACCTTGAGCAACAAGGCCGGCACCGACGTCACTCTGAAGTTGGATAACGGCTCGACTATCACCATTAAAGCCGGTGATACCGTTGGCACTGTGACTGTCCCAGCACCAAGCGATGACGTGTTCATCGATAAGAGCACTCAGACCGTCAAAATCACTGACGCTACTGGCGGTAACTTCGAGAAGCTTGAAGTTGCTGGTAACGGCGCAACCACCACGATCAACGACACCATCGACAAGGTTGATGTAGTCCTGACCGCTACCACCACCGTCGGCGAAGGCGGCAACATCGTCTACACCGCCAGCCTTGTGGATAAAAACGGCGCCTTGGTGACCAACATCACCAACCCACTGACCGTGACCCTGGACAATGGCAAAACCATCACCATCGGTGTGAATCAGTCGAGCGGTACTGTTTCGGTTGTAGCGCCAAACGATGTGTACAAAGGCGACCAGACCGTCACCACCGTCATCAAAGGCGTGACCGGCGGCGAGCACTTCGAAAACCTGGTGCCGGGCACTACGCCGGTTAACACCACCGTGACCGACACACCGGGCACTGCGGACACCACCACCGTAACGCTGACCGCGCCAAGCGTAGTTAACGAAGGTGGTCAGATTACGTACACCGCGACCTTGAGCAACAAGGCCGGCACCGACGTCACTCTGAAACTCGACAACGGTTCGACCATCACCATCAAAGCCGGTGATACCGTCGGTACTGTGACCGTCCCGGCGCCAAGTGATGACGTGTTCATCGACAAGAGCACCCAGACCGTCAAGATCACCGACGCTGCTGGCGGTAACTTCGAGAAGCTTGAAGTTGCTGGTAACGGCGCAACCACCACGATCAACGACACCATCGACAAGGTTGATGTAGTCCTGACCGCTACCACCACCGTCGGCGAAGGCGGCAACATCGTCTACACCGCCAGCCTTGTGGATAAAAACGGCGCCTTGGTGACCAACATCACCAACCCACTGACCGTGACCCTGGACAATGGCAAAACCATCACCATCGGTGTGAATCAGTCGAGCGGTACTGTTTCGGTTGTAGCGCCAAACGATGTGTACAAAGGCGACCAGACCGTCACCACCGTCATCAAAGGCGTGACCGGCGGCGAGCACTTCGAAAACCTGGTGCCGGGCACTACGCCGGTTAACACCACCGTGACCGATACACCGGGCACTGCGGACACAACCACCGTAACGCTGACCGCACCAAGCGCAGTCAACGAGGGTGGCCAGATTACGTACACCGCCACTTTGAGCAACAAAGCCGGCACCGACGTCACTCTGAAACTCGACAACGGTTCGACCATCACCATCAAAGCCGGCGATACCGTCGGTACTGTGACTGTCCCAGCACCTAGCGATGACGTGTTCATCGACAAGAGCACCCAGACCGTCAAAATCACTGACGCTACTGGCGGTAACTTTGAGAAGTTGGAGGTTGCAGGCAACGGCGCAACAACGACTATCAACGACACCATCGACAAGGTTGATGTGGTTCTGACTGCCACCACCACGGTTGGCGAAGGCGGCAATATCGTTTACACCGCCAGCCTTGTGGATAAAAACGGCGCGGCAGTGACCAACATCACCAACCCACTGACCGTGACCCTGGACAATGGCAAAACCATCACCATCGGCGTGAATCAGTCGAGCGGTACCGTTTCGGTTGTAGCTCCAGATGACGCCTACAAGGGCGATCAGACTGTCACCACCGCTATCAAAGGCGTGACTGGCGGCGAACATTTCGAAAACCTGGTGCCAGGTACCGATAAAGTCACCACCACTGTGACTGACACTCCGGGCACCGCCGATACCACCACCGTGACCCTGACGGCTCCGTCGCAGGTGAGTGAGGGCGGTCAGATTACTTACACCGCTACGCTTTCCAATAAAGCGGGCACTGACGTCACGCTGAAACTCGACAACGGCTCGACCATCACCATCAAAGCCGGCGATACCGTCGGTACTGTGACTGTCCCAGCACCTAGCGATGACGTGTTCATCGACAAGAGCAC
The DNA here is from genome assembly GCF_900215245.1 of Pseudomonas fluorescens. GTDB lineage: Bacteria > Pseudomonadota > Gammaproteobacteria > Pseudomonadales > Pseudomonadaceae > Aquipseudomonas > Aquipseudomonas fluorescens. The sequence goes on along the minus strand of NZ_LT907842.1, from coordinate 2,324,928 downwards.
CCAGACCGTCAAAATCACTGACGCTACTGGCGGTAACTTTGAGAAGTTGGAAGTTGCAGGCAACGGCGCAACAACGACTATCAACGACACCATCGACAAGGTCGACGTCGTACTGACTGCCACCACCACGGTTGGCGAAGGCGGCAACATCGTCTACACCGCGTCGCTGGTCGACAAGTCGGGTAACGCGGTGACTAACATCACCAACCCACTGACCGTGACCCTGGACAATGGCAAAACCATCACCATCGGCGTGAATCAGTCGAGCGGCACCGTTTCGGTTGTAGCGCCAAACGATGTGTACAAAGGCGACCAGACCGTCACCACCGTCATCAAAGGCGTGACCGGCGGCGAGCACTTCGAAAACCTGGTGCCGGGCACTACGCCGGTTAACACCACCGTGACCGACACACCGGGCACTGCGGACACCACCACCGTAACGCTGACCGCACCAAGCGCAGTCAACGAGGGTGGCCAGATTACGTACACCGCCACTTTGAGCAACAAAGCCGGCACCGACGTCACTCTGAAACTCGACAACGGTTCGACCATCACCATCAAAGCCGGCGATACCGTCGGTACTGTGACTGTCCCAGCACCTAGCGATGACGTGTTCATCGACAAGAGCACCCAGACCGTCAAAATCACTGACGCTACTGGCGGTAACTTTGAGAAGTTGGAGGTTGCAGGCAACGGCGCAACAACGACTATCAACGACACCATCGACAAGGTTGATGTGGTTCTGACTGCCACCACCACGGTTGGCGAAGGCGGCAATATCGTTTACACCGCCAGCCTTGTGGATAAAAACGGCGCGGCAGTGACCAACATCACCAACCCACTGACCGTGACCCTGGACAATGGCAAAACCATCACCATCGGCGTGAATCAGTCGAGCGGTACCGTTTCGGTTGTAGCTCCAGATGACGCCTACAAGGGCGATCAGACTGTCACCACCGCTATCAAAGGCGTGACTGGCGGCGAACATTTCGAAAACCTGGTGCCAGGTACCGATAAAGTCACCACCACTGTGACTGACACTCCGGGCACCGCCGATACCACCACCGTGACCCTGACGGCTCCGTCGCAGGTGAGTGAGGGCGGTCAGATTACTTACACCGCTACGCTTTCCAATAAAGCGGGCACTGACGTCACGCTGAAACTCGACAACGGCTCGACCATCACCATCAAAGCCGGCGATACCGTCGGTACTGTGACTGTCCCAGCACCTAGCGATGACGTGTTCATCGACAAGAGCACCCAGACCGTCAAAATCACTGACGCTACTGGCGGTAACTTTGAGAAGTTGGAAGTTGCAGGCAACGGCGCAACAACGACTATCAACGACACCATCGACAAGGTCGACGTCGTACTGACTGCCACCACCACGGTTGGCGAAGGCGGCAACATCGTCTACACCGCGTCGCTGGTCGACAAGTCGGGTAACGCGGTGACTAACATCACCAACCCACTGACCGTGACCCTGGACAATGGCAAAACCATCACCATCGGCGTGAATCAGTCGAGCGGCACCGTTTCGGTTGTAGCGCCAAACGATGTGTACAAAGGCGACCAGACCGTCACCACCGTCATCAAAGGCGTGACCGGCGGCGAGCACTTCGAAAACCTGGTGCCGGGCACTACGCCGGTTAACACCACCGTGACCGACACACCGGGCACTGCGGACACCACCACCGTAACGCTGACTGCGCCAAGCGTAGTTAACGAAGGTGGTCAGATTACCTACACCGCTACGCTTTCCAATAAAGCGGGTACTGACGTCACGCTGAAACTGGATAACGGTTCGACTATCACCATCAAAGCCGGCGATACCGTCGGCACCGTGACTGTCCCAGCACCTAGCGATGACGTGTTCATCGACAAGAGCACCCAGACCGTCAAAATCACTGACGCTACTGGCGGTAACTTCGAGAAGCTGGAAGTTGCTGGTAACGGTGCCACCACCACGATCAACGACACTATCGACAAAGTTGATGTGGTTCTGACCGCTACTACCACCGTAGGTGAAGGCGGCAACATCGTTTACACCGCGTCGCTGGTCGACAAGGCGGGTAACGCGGTGACCAACATCACCAACCCACTGACCGTGACCCTGGACAATGGCAAAACCATCACCATCGGCGTGAACCAGTCGAGCGGCACCGTTTCGGTTGTAGCGCCAAACGATGTGTACAAAGGCGACCAGACCGTCACCACCGTCATCAAAGGCGTGACCGGCGGCGAGCATTTCGAAAACCTGGTACCGGGCACTACGCCGGTTAACACCACCGTCACCGACACACCGGGCACTGCGGACACCACCACCGTAACGCTGACCGCACCAAGCGCAGTCAACGAAGGTGGTCAGATTACGTACACCGCTACGCTTTCCAATAAAGCGGGCACCGACGTAACCCTGAAACTCGACAACGGTTCGACCATCACCATCAAAGCCGGTGATACCGTCGGTACTGTGACCGTCCCGGCGCCAAGTGATGACGTGTTCATCGACAAGAGCACCCAGACCGTCAAGATCACCGACGCTGCTGGCGGCAATTTTGAGAAACTGGAAGTTGCTGGTAACGGCGCAACCACCACGATCAACGACACCATCGACAAGGTTGATGTAGTCCTGACCGCCACCACCACCGTCGGCGAAGGCGGCAACATCGTCTACACCGCCAGCCTTGTGGATAAAAACGGCGCGGCAGTGACCAACATCACCAACCCACTGACCGTGACCCTGGACAATGGCAAAACCATCACCATCGGCGTGAACCAGTCCAGCGGCACCGTTTCGGTTGTAGCGCCAAACGATGTGTACAAAGGCGACCAGACCGTCACCACCGTCATCAAAGGCGTGACCGGCGGCGAGCATTTCGAAAACCTGGTACCGGGCACTACGCCGGTTAACACCACCGTCACCGACACACCGAGCAGCACCGATCTCACCAGCGTTACGCTGACCGCACCAAGCGCAGTCAACGAAGGCGGCCAGATCACCTACACCGCCACCTTGAGCAACAAGGCCGGCACCGACATGGTGGTCCAGCTCGATAACGGCGCCAGCATCACCATCAAGCAAGGTGCGACCGTGGGCACCGTGACCGTCCCTGCTCCGAGCGATGACGTGTTCATCGACAAGAGCACTCAGACCGTCAAGATCACTGGTACCACTGGCGGTAACTTCGAGGGTGTGACCATCACCCCGGGTGGTGCGACCACCACGATCAACGACACCATCGATGACGTGACGGTTTCGCTCAAGGCCACCGGCTCGGTCAGTGAGGGCGGCCAGATCGTCTACACCGCCTCCTTGGTCGACAAGAATGGTGCAGCAGTGAACAACGTCGGTTCCGACTTGGTGATCAAGCTGGCGAACGGCTCGACCATCACCATCGGCAGCGGCACGTCCAGCAGTACCGTTACGGCTGTTGCGCCTAACGACGCGTATGTCGGTGCCAATGATGTCAGCACCAAGATCACTGGCGTGGTCAGCGGCGGCGACAAGTACGAACACCTGATCGTCGACGGCAGCACTGTGGTCACCAAGGTGACGGATGTAGTCAACAGCACCACCATCAGCATTACCGGCGACGCTTCGGTCACTGAAGGCGGCACTGCGCACTACACGCTGAACCTGAGCAACCCGGCACAAACCGATATGACCGTGACGCTCAAGTACAGCGGCACCGCCACCGACGGTTCGGACTTCAACGGCGTGTACACCGTGAAGATCCCGGCCGGCTCCAGCAGCGTGCCGTTTAACATCGCCACGATCGACGACAAGATCACCGAGCCGACGGAACAGATTGTCATCACCATCGACAAGACCACCGGTGGCAACTTCGAGAGCCTGGTGGTGGGTAATGGCAGCGTCAGCACCAACATCATCGACAACGATGCGCCGCCGGTTATCGACCTGGATGCCAACAATTCCAGCGGCGCCACGGGTACCGACTATAAGACGTCGTTCACCGAAGGCGGCACTGGCGTGTCGATTGCTGACACCGATATCAAGATTACCGATCCGGACAGCACCCAACTGACCGGCGCCACCGTGGTGCTGACCAACACTCAGCAAGGCGACTCGCTGAACGTCACAAACGTCACCGGCATCACCGTGACCCCGACCACGGACCCTGCTACAGGCAAGATCACGCTGACATTGACCGGCACGGCGTCGCTGGCTGACTACATGCAGCAGATCAAGAACATCACGTTCACCAACAGCAGCCACGACCCGAGCACCACGCCGCGCGTGATTACCGTGACCGTGACCGATGGCGGCAACTACTCCAACGTCGCCACCACCACGATTAACGTCGTGGCCGTCAACGATCCGCCGGTAGCCACTGGCAGTGCCGTGACCGGCACCGAAGACACGGCGCTGGCACTGACCTGGGCCAACTTCGGCGTCACCGATGTGGACTCGCCACAAGCCAGCCTCGGCGTGAAGATTACCGACCTGCCAGTGGCCGGCAAACTGCAATACCTGGCGGCGGATGGCGCCACCTGGAGCAACGTGACCGCGGGCCAAACCTTCACCAAAGCCCAGATCGACGGCGGCCAGTTGCGCTTCATGCCTAACGCCAACGAGTCCGGCACCAACGGTTATGGCGGCACCGGCATCGGCAACCAGCAAGCCGATTACGCGCAGTTCAAGTTCCAGCCGACTGATGGCAAGGACTTGGGCAATAGCGCCACGGTGAAAGTCGATATCACACCGGTGGCCGACGCACCGACCCTGACTGTGGCCGACAACAGCGTCAATTCGGTCGGCTTGCTCAAGCAAAGCTGGAACAGCATTTCCGGGCTTGGCACCAACGGGAACGGCGCAGCACCCGCCGACCTGAAAAACGCCATTGATAAAGCTGGCACACCCAATAGCAGTGGGGTGGTGACCAACGTCGAGTCCACCGCAAACGTCTCTGCGGGTGCCGGCTCGAAGACTTCCGGCCTGATCTACATGGAAGCCGGTAAGACCTATACCTTCAGCGGCACCGGCGATGACAGCCTGGTGATCAACGTCGGCGGCAAAGACGTGGCCAGCGCGCAGTGGGGCACTAACAGCGGTGCGTTCAGTGGCTCAATCACCCCGACAGTGAGCGGTTACTACAGCCTCGAGATCTACCACGCCAACCAGTCCGGCCTTGGCAGCTACGACGTCAACCTGTCGGTCAACGGTGGCGCGACCAAGGACCTGAGCACCAGCGGCGTACCGTTGTATACCGGTATCACTGACCTGACCAACGCCGGCGTGACCGTGTCCGACCTGCATGGCAGCAATGGTGACGGTTACTACGTGGGCTACAAGCTCAACGAAGGCCAGGAAAACGGCACCGTGAAGCTGTCCAAGGTCACCACCGCGCTGACCGACACCGACGGCTCCGAAACCTTGAGCGTGAAGATCGGCGGCGTCCCGGCCGGCTCGGTACTGACCGATGCTTCCGGGCACACCTTCACGGCCACCAAGACCGTGGGCGAAGTCAACGTCACCGGCTGGGACCTGAGCACTCTGACCATCAAGCCGCCGACCTACTACAGCGGCCAGTTCAACCTGACCGTCACCTCGACCTCCACCGAAAGCCTCGGCGGTTCGGCCGTCACCACCGCGCAATTGCCGGTCACGGTGTACCCGGCCACCTACAGCGCGGTGACGGGCACTTCGGGCAGTGACAGCATCAACGGCACCGATGGCAACGACATCGTCGTGGCCGATATCGGCGGCCTGAACGTGGTGCAGGGCAAGAACTACAACATTGCGTTCATGGTGGACAGCTCCGGCAGTATGAGCACCTCCTCGATCAACGCGGCGAAGGCTTCGTTGACCTCGGTGTTCAATTCGCTCAAAGACAGCCTGGGCGCCAACACCTCAGGCACCGTGAACATCTTCCTGGCGGACTTCGATACCCAGGTGAACAAGTCGGTCGCGATTAACCTCAACGATCCAAACGCATTGGTCCTGCTCAAGGCCGTGCTGGACTCGATGGTGTCGGGCGGCGGTACCAACTATGAAGACGTGTTCAAGACCACGGCCAACTTCTTCCAAAGCGGCCTGGCCACCAACAACACCGGTGCCACCAACCTGACCTACTTCATCACCGACGGCCAGCCGACGTACTACCAGAGCGGCGAGCAGACCAACCCGACGCTGTATTGCAACGTCAAGTTCGATGACGTGGTGACCACCTCAAACTACACACCAGGCACAACGGTCGCCAAGTACCTGGACAACACTCACTACTTCACCATCGACTCCTCCGGTAACGCTGTACTCCAGACCTTGGTTGGCAACTGGTGGTACAGCAACAACCTGGGCACTGTTCATGCACAAGGCGACGGCACCTTTGAGCTGTCCAACCGCGCAGGCCTGGGCAACGACACCGATTCGTCGACACTGAGCAATTCGAAGAGCGCCTTTGCATTGCTGGGTGGGTTGTCGCAAGTGGAAGCGATTGGTATCAATGGCGACGTCAGCCTCACCGATCTAAAACCGTACGACAGCGATGGCAAGCCGCAGAGAAATATCGATCCGAAGGACCTGGCCAACGCCATCCTCGGCCACACCGAAGCGACCCTGCCTGGCGCCGACACCGTGAACGGTGGCGACGGCAACGACATCATCTTCGGCGACCTGGTGAGCTTCAGCGGGATTACCGGTGAGGGTTACAACGCGCTGCAGGCCTTCGTCGCGCAGAAAACCGGTGTGGCCGTGTCGGCGGTGACCACCTCGAACGTGCACCAGTACGTCACCGAGCACTACGCGGACTTCGATGTATCCGGCGCCAAGGACGGTAACGACACGCTGCTGGGCGGCTCGGGCGATGACATCCTGTTCGGCCAGGGCGGCAACGACATGCTGGACGGTGGCAAAGGCAATGACATCCTGCTGGGCGGCACCGGTAACGACACCTTGATCGGTGGGCCGGGCAACGACATCCTGATCGGCGGCTCGGGGGCCGATACCTTCGTGTGGAAGGCCGGTGACATTGGCAACGATGTGATCAAGGACTTCAAGGCGTCGGAAGGTGACCGGATTGATCTCAAGGATCTGTTGAAAGGTGAGACGGACAGCACTATCGACAACTACCTCAAGATCACCACAGTCGATGGCGTGTCGACCTTGCAAGTCAGCACCGAAGGCAAGCTCAACACCGCCGGCGGCCTGGCCAATGCCGATGTAACGATCAAGCTGGAAGGCAACGATTGGTCCCACACCAGCATCAACTCGCTGATCAGTGGTGCCGACCCGACTATCAAGATCGACCACACCGCCTAAGCCTCGGTTTATCGGCCGCCCTCACGGGCGGCCGATTTATTTGGACGACAGGTGGCTGGCCCTGGCGCAAGGTTGCATCGCATACTCGCGCCCATAAACACACCGTTGGCCTATGCTGGTGAACGCGTGTGGCTCATTTTCGAGGGTTTGTTATGTTTTACGTGCAACGTGATGCACAGGGTGCATTGAGTCGCGTGGAGGCCGCCGCCTTTACCGAGTCGACCGAAACCCTGCCGGCCGATCACCATGAGATCCAGGCCTGGTACGCCAACGAAGTGGTGGAAACCAGCCTGGCGCAGCTCAAGCAGAGCGACCTGGAGATGATCCGGGTACTGGACGACTTGATTCAGGTGCTGACCCGCAAGGGTGTCATCAGCGTGACGGACTTGCCGCCGGCGGCACAGGCCAAGTTGATGGACCGTACCCACGCACGGGAAGCGTTGGGTGGGTTGAGCCACCTGATCAATGATGAAGAGACTGGGTTGATCTGAACTCACGAATTTTAACGGTAAGCGTGTGTGGGAGCCGGGCTTGCCCGCGATTGCATCACCTCGGTATGTCAGTCACACCCGAGGTGATGCAATCGCAGGCAAGCCAGCTCCCACATAAGCCTGCTTGCACATTAGGTTTGGCTTACTTCCAGGGCGCAGGCTCACCAAACAGCTGACCCTGCACGCCGAAAATCCCCATCTCGCGAATCACTTTCAGCTCTCCCTCGGTTTCCACGCGCTCGGCGATCAACGGCAGGTCGATGCTGTGGGCCGCGCGCTGGATCGCCTCGATAAACAGGCGTTTGTCGCTTTCCTGGTCGATGGCGCGGATGTAGCTGCCGTCGATCTTCAGGTACGCCAGGCCCAGCCGTGCCAGGTTGCCGATCATGCTGAACCGCCCACCAAAACGCTGCAGGCTCAGGGAGAATCCCAGCTCGCGCAGGCGCTGGGTCAACTGTTCCAGCAAGGCCTGTTCGGGCAATTGTTCTTCGCCGATTTCCAGCGTCAGGCGCGGGCCCAGGTTGCTGTGCTGGCGTAGCAGCTCAAAAATCCGGCTGAGCGCCTGGGTATCCTGCAAGGTTGCGGCTGAGAGGTTCAGCGCCAGGCTGTGAGTGTGACCGGCCATCTGCTTGAGCACTTGCTCGAGCATCAGACGGTCCAGGCGGGCGGTCCAGCCGAAACGCTCAAGCCACGGCAGGAAACGCCCGGCGGGTATCGTATGGCCGTCTTCGTCCTGCAAGCGCGACAGTACTTTGTAGTGCAAGACCAGTTGCGGGTCCTGGCTGGCGACAACCGGTTGGAAGTACAGCTGAAACCGCTGCTGGGTCAGGGCCTGGTCCAACAGTGTGTGCCAGGCATGGTGATCGTCACCCACGCTGGCGGCGGCACTGTGGTCGAGGCATACCCAACTGGAGTCGCCCTGCCCTTCGGCCTGGGCCAGGGCCTGATCAGCCAGGGTCAACAGGGCCTGCGGTGAATCGCCATGGTTAAACGGCGCCAGGCCGATGTAGGCGACCGGTGTGACATCACTGGCGGCGGTCGCCTGAAGGCTGAGCAAGGTGTTTTCAAGGTTCTGCGCCAATTGCAGTGCTTCTTCACGTGTCAGCCCCGGCGCCAGCACTGCGAACTCACCGCCACGGATACGCGTGACGAGGTTGTGGGTTTCCGGATAAGGCTCACACTGGCGCAGCAGTTGTTCGCCGACCGCTTGCAGCAATTGGTCGGTGCGCTGGCCACCCAGGCGCTGGTTGAGACCGGCCAGGTCCTTGACCCGCAATAGCAGCAGATAGCCGGAGTTGGTCTCTTCCGGGTTGCTGACGCGCGCATTGAGCTGCATCTCGAAATAACGACGGTTGGCGAGGCCGGTGAGGTTGTCCTGGTAGGATTCGATGCGCAGTTTTTCGCTGCGCTCCGCTTGCTCCTGGAACAGCGCCTTGAGCTTTTCGACCATCTGGTTCATGGCCTGCACCACACGTCGCAGTTCCGGTGTGCGTGGCAGGTCTGGCAAGCTTAGGAATTCGCGACGAGCGATGGCGTGGGACTGCTTGACCATGTAGTCCAACGGCTTCAACTGCCGCCGCAGCAACAACGCGCCAAGCACCGCACTCACCGCCCCGCACAACAGCAACCAACCCAGGCTGCCCAAGGCGCTTTGCCAGAGTTTGGCCAGGGCGAACATCGGGTGGCTGACCACCTCCACGCGCGCCGCCTGTTCCCAACCGCGACTGACCAGCGCGTCACCACCGGCCGGCTCCAGCCCGATGAGTTTGACGAACCAGTTGGGCACACCGTTGTTGTCAGGAATACCGCTGCGTTCGACGATGGTTTTATCGGTGGCCAAGTCCACGACGCGGATGCTGGCGTAATAGCCGCTGTCGAAGATCGAGCTGACCAGCAACTCCACCATGGCCGGGTCGTCGATATTCGGCGTCAGCGACAGCGCCAGTGCGGTCGCCGCGTCCTGTGCATGGGAACGCAGTTGGTTGACGTATTGGGTACGCGAGCTTTCGAGACTGACCATGAAGCTGCCGCTGAAGGCGACTACCAGGAACAGACAGATTGCGATCAATAGTTGTTTGAACAGAGACATCCGATCAGTTACTCCTAGTTGGCAGGCTCGGCCGGGAAGCCTTCCGCACGCATTTTTCTCAACACATCCTGCCAGCGCGACAAGCGTTTGGTGTCACCGACTTTCTTGTTGCCCTTGGCGCCGGGCAGGTACAAGCCCTCGGCGTTGAATGAGTACACCGGGACCAGGTCGGTACGGCGGGTCGCCGGCAGAATCTCGTCCATCAGGCTGTCGAGCACCAGCGGGATGGCTTCGGGGGTCGGATAATACGTCAGCACCATATGCGCGCGATTCTGACGCAAGGCCTTGACGTACGTAATGCGCAATTTGTCGCTGGAGACGCCCAGGTGACGCAGGCTGAAATACTTGGCGATTGCGTAGTCCTCACAATCTCCGGCACCTTTCCACAGCGCTTCGATAGGGGTCTCCCAATAGTCGACCACGTGCCACAAGTCGATGTCTTCCACATAAGTCATTTGCTTGTTGAAGAACAGGTTCACGACCTTGAGTTGCTCCTGTTCGTCGACCTTCTTTTCGGTCGCCAGCAGCCGCTGCCAGGCATCGATACGCTGCTGTCCCTCCCCCAGCGGCCCATACAAAGCGGTGGCTTTGCGGCTGATCTGAGAGAAATCCCAATCGGCATGCAGCCCGCCGGGCATCAAGCCAGCCAACAAAGTCGCTGAAAGTAGCCAGCACACTATTCGAGAGGGAATAAAACTTACCGCCAAGGCGTTCAGTCCGTGAAGAGAGACGGAATTTCAGGGATGGTGAAGCTTCAACCACCAAAAAACAATGGCACAGTGCAATCATTCATAAGCGGCCCGAATTTATAAACGCCCCTTGTGGGATGCATAAAGTACATCCCGTAAGCCCTTACAAACTGAAACCCTGGCTGTTTGACAAGTGTGTGACCCATCTTTAGTGTGCATTGGATCCAATTAAACACACTTTATTCAAGCAAGGAGGATAGCGTAACCGTGACGCAGAAGCCGAACCCTTTAAGCAGCATCAAAATCAGCGGGCCTATCCCAGCCCATCTTGCTCGCGCCGTTATTGAAGAAACGTTGCGCAATGCCATTCTCGATGGTCGCTTGCCCTGTGGTACCGCGATGCGCCAGCAAGAACTGGCCAGCCTGTTCGGCGTCAGCCGCATGCCTGTGCGAGAAGCCCTGCGCCAATTGGAAGCTCAATCCTTACTGCATGTGGTGACCCACAAAGGCGCCGTGGTTGCGCCGTTGATCGAAGATAACTCGGCCGAGACCTATGCACTGCGCATATTGCTGGAATCCGAAGCGCTGCGCTTATCGATTCCGCGGCTCACCGATGCGGATATTGCGCAAGCCGACGCCTGCATCCATGCCCTGGAACGCGAGAAAGACTATTCCGAGATTGGCCGACTCAATCGCCTGTTCCACATGGCGCTGTATGGCAAAGCGCCGAACCAGCGGCTGCTCAAATTGGTTGAGCATGGTTTGAACGAGGAAGAGCGCTTTCTGCGCTTCAACCTCGAGGCAATGGGGCTGGGCGAGACGTCTCAGGAAGACCACCGTGAACTGTTGAGCCTGGTCGCGCAGAAAAAAGTCGAGGAAAGTATTCTGACGCTGCGCAATCACCTGACGCGCGGGATGGAGGTGATCTCGACTTATCTCAATAGTCTTGAAGCCAACGAAAAGAATAGCGCGCGGTAAACTTCTAAAGCGCTGTGCCTACACCTTACCCATACAGTGCGGTACTCCTGTTCCATCAGGGAGCCTCCGCACAGGCATACGCCAGCCCCAACAACTCAACTTAAATAAACCCGCTCGTCGCAAGGAAACATCCGACAACCCATCAAGTAACGCATTCACAGCAATTATCTCTCGAAAAAACTTCTAATACATTTACACGCTCATCAAAACGTTTAGTCAGATTATTATCCGCCCCGAATAAAACACACACTTCGTACCGCGGCGCGGACCTGCGTCCGTCCACCGCTGCACGTGCGCTGGGGCTAAAACGCCAACTTTTCATATTGAATTAAACACCTCATCACTGTTTCCAGAACAGTCGCAACAACTTATAGGCGTCAACCATGCACCAACACTTACTTGAACAAAAAAAACTGCAGTTATGCAGCCATCCGTTATTTACTGAAATAACTACACTTAACAAGTTACAACTTTTCATGGAACACCATGTGTTTGCCGTCTGGGACTTCATGGCACTGACCAAACGCCTGCAGCAGGATCTGACCTGCACGCAATTACCCTGGCTCCCACCGACAGACCCACTCGCCGCACGCCTCATTAATGAAATCGTGCTCGGCGAAGAGTCGGATGAACACCCGACACGAGGCGCTTGCAGCCACTTTGAACTGTATCTGGAAGCCATGGCTGAAGTCGGCGCCAGCACCATCCCTGTTCGGCGCTTCATTGAGCTGCAGCGTCAGGGCGTGCCGGCGAGCGTTGCCTTGCAGTTGGTCAACGTCCTGCCAGGCGTAGCTCGCTTCGTAGATACCACGTTGCAGATCGCACTGAACGCACCCACACACTGCGTGGCTGCGGCCTTCTTGCATGGCCGCGAGAGTGTCATACCGTCGATGTTCGAACGCATTCTGCACGGCAACCCATTGATTGAGCGCCAGGCACCGACCTTATGCCACTACCTCAGCCGTCACATCGCGCTGGACTCCCAGGAACATGGGCCAGGGGCAGAGGCTGTGCTTGACCGCCTGATCGACGCAGACCCGGCGCGTCAAAACCAGGCAGATGACTACGCGCTCGACGCCGTAGAAAGTCGACTCAGCTTGTGGGACGACGTACGGGCCTCGTTGCAAGAGGTGCAATCATGATTGCCGCGCACTACCGCTCCTTTGCCGAAGACTGGGAACGCCGGGCAACTGTCCGAACCCGCCCTCGGCGCTTGCTCGAAAACGATGACAGATTGATCTACCCGCTGTGTCGGCAGCCGCTGGTACTCAATGCGACCTTTCTCGAACACTGCCCGCAGTGGCGCGACTTTGTGCTGGTGCAAAGCTTCTACAAATTCATCAATGATGTGGTGATCTTCGAAACCGAAATCGTCGACAAGACCGCCCGTAGTATCGCCAAGAATCGCTTCTCGTTGCCCTTCCCTCTCGCCTGTCGCGTGGATGCGATGACCATCGTGGTGGATGAGGACTACCACGCGCTGGTTGCACTGGATTTCCTGCAACAGACCGTGGAAATGACCGGCATCCAACCGCTCGATCTGCCCGCGCAAATCGAACTGAGCCGCGCCCTGCCCGCCGCGTGTGCAATGGCAGCGCCACACCTGCGCGATGCCGTGGAGTTGATTGGCGTAGCCATCGCCGAAAACACCGTAACCCATGCCGTAGCGGCGTTTTCCAAGGACGACAGTGTCAAGCCATCCATCCGTGGCCTGATGGCCGATCACTTGTTTGACGAAGGGCGCCATGCACAGTTCTGGACGCAATTGGTGCGTCTCTACTGGCAGGCGGCAACCCCGGGCGATCGCGATAGCATCGCGGAAATCCTGCCGTTTTTTTTGATGCATTACCTGACCAATGACCTGCAAAAAGGCTTCGATCTACAGCTGATCGAACACCTGGATGTCAGCGGCGATACCCGACAGGCGCTGCGGGATGAAGTCGCGGCGCTGGACTTTCCCATCACCCGCCAGCATCCGCTGCTCGGCAACATCATGGGGTTCCTGCACCAGAGCGGCGTGCTGAGCACACCCAGCGTGGCCTGTGCCCTGAGCGACTATCTCCCCGACACGCGGAGGCCGGCATGAGACGCTTGAGGATTGGATGGAGCGGCACCAGCGAGGCCCTGGAGGCGGTCAGGCAAACGTTGGAACAATACGGGCATGTCAGCGCAACAGAAGCCGTTGATGTGCTCATTGAGGACGGCAGCCAACCACCGCCCACACGTTCCGACAACGCTCTAGGGTTAAGCCTGCGCCTGGGTATCGGCCCGGTGACCGACTACGGGCTTCCCTCTGTGCAGTTGCGTTGCTATGCCCATGACCAGCGTGTGCTGGCGGTGCAGGACGTTGCCGAGGAGCCCAGCGGCAACGGCCAACGTCTGCGCCGGCAAGCGACGAACACACTGGTCGAATGGATCGCCTTGCTGATCAGCGGCTTCGCAAGGGACACCGCGCTCTTCACGGCCGTAACCACCGCCAATACGTGGCCCGAGCACAGCTTGAAAGGGCTGGACGCACTGGCATTTCTGCATCGATTCAATCGCACTGCGCAGCCGGCGCTGCTGCAGGCCGCCCAAGTACCGATCATCGAACGGCTACAGACCAGTCTTAATACCTTCGCAGAACGAACGGCGCTGAACATCGCGGGCGACAGGCTCAGTTACCGCCAATTACACCAGCGAGCCCTGTCGATCCAGCAACGCCTGCGCCCGTTATTGAAGGGCATTGAGTCGCCCCCGGTGGTCGGCGTGTGTCTGCAAAAATCTGTCGAGCTGTACGCCAGTATTCTCGCGGTATTGGGGTGCGGTGCGGTTTACCTGCCACTGGCGCCGGAACATCCGTCACCGCGCCATCAAGCCATGCTGCAAAGCACTAAGGCCAGGCTGTTGCTCGATGATGGCCAGCACCCTCTGCGCGACCATTTCATTGCCCTGAATGTCTGTACTGTCGACCCCGTCCTGGCCGACCCCACGCAACCCTTGATGCACCATCACCCCAGCATCGAAGCACCCTGCATCGCGCTTTTCACCTCGGGCACCACTGGCCAACCGAAGGGCGTACTGCTGAGTCAACGCAACCTTGCGCATTTCACCGCCTGGTTCGCTACTCGCCTGGCGCTGGACGAACAGAGCCGTGTGCTGCAATTTTCGCCGCTGAGTTTCGACTCCTCGTTGATCGATATTTTCCCTGCTCTGATAGCCGGTGCCGAGTTGATCGTCCCGAGTGAAGCCCAGCAACGCGATCCTCATCAGTTGGTCGAGCTGATTCGCCATCAGCCCATCAGCCATGCCTTTCTGCCGCCCGCGCTCCTCAGCATTCTGCCGTTGGAGGAGCCGTTGGGCATCAGCCATCTGTTGACCGGTGGTGATGCCTGCGAGCCGTCTGTGATCGAACGATTGGCGAGCCAGTGCCAAGTGCACAACCTCTACGGCCCTACCGAGAGCACGGTGCTGGTCACCAACCGGACGTTTCAACCCGGTGACAGCAACCGCAACATCGGCCACCCCATTGCAAACAGCCAAGTGTTGATCCTCGACGACACGCTGCAACCCGTAGATGAACAGGTAATGGGCGATCTGTACATCATCGGCCCCGGCATAAGCCTGGGGTATGTGAACGCGCCGCAGCAGGTCGACAACCCGTTCGTGGTGGTGACACTGCCTGATGGCCAGACACTGCAGGCTTACCGCAGCGGTGACCTGGCGAAATGGATGCCGGACGGTATCGAGCTGGGTGGCCGGCGGGATGACCAGGTGAAGATCCGTGGCTTTCGAGTCGAGCCCCAGGAGATCGAACAGTGCCTGAGCGCCAGTCGATTATTCCGTCAGGTGGCCGTGGTGATCGATGGTGATCGCAGGATTCTCTGCGTTGTCGCCCAGCCCGAATCGGGCGCCACGGTGGCGGGCCTCAAGCGACATGCACAGCAGTGGCTGCCGGATTACATGCAGCCCGCGGTGTGGACTGAGTTACCCACGATGCCGCGCACCAGCCATGGCAAGATCGACCGCGTGGCCTTACTGGCGCTGCCGAAGCACGCCAGGCCCCACTCACACCGCCGACCTGCGCAAACACCTCTGCAAACGCGTCTGGTGACGTTATGGAGCGAGTTGCTGGATATACCCGGCGATGACTTTTCAATTGATGACAGCTTTTTCAATTTGGGCGGTCATTCCATCCTGCTGTCGACCCTGCTGCTGCGACTGCGCGAAGCGTTTGGCCGCAGCCTCTCATTGAACCGTTTCTTTGAAGCTCCGACGATTCGTACGCTCACTGCACTGATGGAGGACGGCGCGACACCTGAAGTACCGTCAGGCCAGGTGGAGCAAGATGCTTCGCAGGCGCTGAATATACAAATGCTGCACGAACATCGCATTGGCGATCTGCGCAAGGTGATCGTCACAGGCGCCAACAGTTTTGTCGGCGTGCATCTCGTCGAAGCGTTGTTGGCAGGGGGAGCACTGGAGGTGACATGCCTGGTGCGTGAACAGCCGGGCCAGTGCGCCATGGCGCGGTTTACCCAGGCATTACACGAGTATCGCCTGGAGCATTTGGACATGAGCCGGGTGCAGGTATACGCCGCCGATATCAGCCAGCCTCGTCTGGGCCTGGCCTGCGATGTGTATGAGCGAATCGCTCGCAGCCATGGCGTGTTGGTGCACAACGCAGCGCGGGTCAATCATGTGATGGATTATGCGTCACTGGCCAGGGACAACGTCGAACCGGTACTGGAGTGCCTGCGACTGTGTGAAACCCACTGCAAAAAAGTCTTCAATTTCATCTCGACGCTGTCGGCTTGCAGCAGCATCAACGCCCAAGGGTACATCCTCGAAACACCGGCGGTGGCCACGTTGCCGCTCTACCTCAAGAATGGCTATAACCTGTCCAAATGGGTCGCCGAGCGGCTGTTGGGGCGTGCGGTCGAACAAGGTGCCTGGGTGAACATCTATCGCCCGGGCAACATCGCCTTCAACAGCCGCAGCGGAGTCTGCCAGCCGCAAAACAATCGCCTGATGCTAATGCTCAAAGGCTCATTGCAATTAGGTATGGCGCCACGCCTGAACGTGAACTTCGACCTGATGCCGGTGGATTTTTTTGCCCGTTTTGTCGCGTTCCACTGCGGCCAATCTGCGGTCGGGCAAAACGTATTCAACCTGCATAACCCGCAACCCTTGAGCTGGGATCACTATCTGGATGCTTTCAGCCAGGCGGGCCATCACTTCGAACGGGTGAGCGTTGCACACTGGCAACGAGAGCTACACACGGTGGGTCGCGATAACGCCCTGTTTGGTGTGCTGGGTTTCTATCTGGATGACCTTGCCGAAGACATCAGCGACATCTCGATGATTTGTCACGAGAACGCCCGCCAAGGTGTGGAAGCCATGGGCGAGCGATACCCGCAAAAGGACGCGACGCTGTTGCGCAGGGGCTGCGATCACCTCAGCGCCATCGGCTTTCTCTGACCGTTTCAGGACACCCTTATGAAATTGCTGCAACCCGATACATTGATCCGCAACCCGAATGGCTCCCCCTTGAAGGCGTCTGTCGACGTCGCGTGCGAAGCCGCCCGCCTATGGAGCGTGGTAGGCAACTTTGCGGAATTTGATGCCTTCATTCCCGCCCTTTCGCACATCGAAATGACCGGCACAGGTGTAGGCGCACTGCGTACGAAATTTTTCCATGACGGGCATTGTGTCGTTGAGCAGCTCAACAGCCGAAACGACGACGCGATGTGCATGACCTGGACCACCCTCTACAACACGTTGGGTGTCGCCCAACTGTGGGCCGCAATGAGTGTGCAAGCGCTTGGCGCGGGATACTCCAGGGCGATCTGGACACTGATTGGCGAACCGGTCGATACACCGCAGGCGGAGTTTGAACAGTTTGTTCAAGCCTTCGCCGACAGCGCCCTGGAGAATGTGCGAAAGATGCTTGGCTGATCAGCAGGAGCGAAAGGCTTCGCCCCTGCATAACGTGGATCAGATTTTGAAGCTGTCGACCAATTGCTTCAGGCGGCTGGCCTGCTGGGACAGCGCATCGCAGTCCTTAAGCGTTTCGTTGAGATTGGCCACGCCTTGCTGGTTCAGCAGATTGATCTGGTTGATATCCACGTTGAGGGTTTCAACCACCGCCGTCTGCTCCTCGGTGGCGGCAGCAACCGATTGGTTCATGCCATCGATCTCGACGATTCGCTGCGTCACGCTGACCAGGCGCTCACCGGCCTGGTTGGCCACTTCAACGCTTTCTTCGCTGGAGGTCTGGCTGGCGTTCATGGTGGTCACCGCTTCACGCGAACCCACTTGCAACGAAGTGATCATTTTGTGGATCTCTTCCGCAGACTCCTGGGTACGGTGAGCCAGGTTACGCACCTCATCGGCAACCACGGCAAACCCACGCCCGGCTTCCCCGGCACGGGCAGCTTCGATCGCGGCATTGAGCGCTAACAAGTTGGTTTGCTGGGAGATACCTTTGATCACATCGAGAATGTGACCAATGTTGTCGGTGCTGGCGTTGAGGGTTTCGATCTGCGTGCAGGACAGGCTGATCTTTTGCGACAGTTCCGACATTGCCAGGATGGTTTTTTCCACGACCTTGCGCCCGTCGTCTGCTTGTTCACTGGCACCACTGGCGTGCTGCGAAGCATCGGCCGCGTTGCGCGCGATTTCCTGGGTAGCGGCACCCAGCTCGTTGATCGCTGCAGCTACGCTGTTGGTACGTGCGCTTTGTTCGTCCGAGCCGATAATCGACGCGTTGGAAGACGCCATGACACGCTGGGACAGGTCGTGTACCTGTCGTGTTGCCGAAGAGACTTCGGAAATGGAGGCGTGGATACGCTCGACGAACTGGTTGAAAGCACTGCCGACCTCGCCAAACTCATCCTTACTGGTCACGTCCAGGCGACGAGTCAAATCGCCTTCACCCTGGGCAATGTCCTGCATGGCAACACCCATGGTGGTCAGCGGGCGCAACAGTACTTGAATCAGCAAGCTCAACAGCACCGCAATCGCCACCACAGCAATCAACATGGCAATCAACGCTGAAGTACGGAATTTACCCAGTGGTGCGTAGGCTTTGTCCTTGTCGATCGAGAGACCGATGTACCAGTCTGCACCCGGCAAACCGCTGATTGGCGTGAACGACAGAATGCGGTCCTGACCGTTTAAGACGACATCCTGACTGACCTTCTCAATACGAAGACTGGTGCCTGGGTAGATGTCCTTGAGGTTTTTCATCACCTGGTCCTGGTCAGGACTGACGATCACCTGACCATCCGCACTGACCAGAAACGCATGGCCGATGCCGCCAAAGTCCACCGAGTTGATGATCTTCACCAGGGTTTGCAAACTCAGGTCACCACCGACCACACCCAGCAGCTCACCGTTCTTTTTGACTGGCAGAGCGATGGTTACGATCTGACCACCCACTGCGGCCATGTAAGGCGGGGTGAGCATGGTTTTATCGGCAGCCACCGCTTGCTTGTACCAAGGTCGCTGACGTGGGTCGTAACCGTCAGGCATCTTCGCGTCAGGGCGCTGGGTGAACACACCATTGGTTTGACCGACATAGGTGAATTGGAAGTTTGAGGTGAATGCAGGCTGGTCGACCAGCCCTGGAAGGTCGGCACCACTCCCCTGATGGGCAACGTTTTGCGCCAGACTTTCGAGCACCAGGATGCGCCCACTGAGCCAGTTCTGCACACTGCTTGCCGTGAGCTCGCCCGATTGCTGGATAGACGACTCGAGGTTTTGCTTGATCGTGCTGCGCTGCAGGTAGTCGTTGTAGAGCGTGAATAACGCGAAGGCCAAAACCACGACGCCTGACGCGGCCAGTAGAATTTTATGACTGAACTTGAGATTCATTTCATCGACTTCTTTTGCCAAAGGGGGGTGAGCGTGCCGAGTGGAACATTCCATGTAACGGGATAGGCAGACTCTCAGGCCGCTCTATTTCGGTGCACGCATGGCTCATCAGGCTTTCGGCCAGGACGGAATAAATCTTAGAAATTTGTGAGATCCATCGTCGTTTTGAGTAGGAAAACGACCAGTGGTAGAGCTTCAGCACAGATACCTGTCCCGCTGCTTTCGATGGTTTCAGCGAAAGAGTGCCTATCTGCCAGACGTGGTTGAGATGGATAAATGGGGGTTCGTCGCGTTGTAGCTGCCTGGGACAGCTTGCGACTTGGCAGTGCGATGTCGGGTATAGAGATGGATAGATGCAGAGAACGCTTAGCATCGTTGATGCTTGCCTCTTAATACCGATCAATAGTCAGCAGCAAGAGCAGGTCAATTATCAAACCCTCTAAACGACAAAACCCCTGTCTGCGTTAGCAGACAGGGGTTTCGGAATTTAATCTTGACGATGACCTACTCTCACATGGGGAAACCCCACACTACCATCGGCGATGCATCGTTTCACTGCTGAGTTCGGGATGGGATCAGGTGGTTCCAATGCTCTATGGTCGTCAAGAAATTCTGTGTACCAGTACGTTGCATCAGCAACACACCAGTGAAATTCATGGACTTCTACATAAACAAAACCCCTGTTCGCGTTAGCAAACAGGGGTTCTGGAATTTAATCTTGACGATGACCTACTCTCACATGGGGAAACCCCACACTACCATCGGCGATGCATCGTTTCACTACTGAGTTCGGGATGGGATCAGGTGGTTCCAATGCTCTATGGTCGTCAAGAAATTCGGGTACTGAGTCGTGACCAGGTGGCCTCGCTTCAGCAAATTGGGTATGTGATAGCTTTCGGTGTTTTGTGAAATTCGAACTTTCGGTTCTATCGTCTTCACACACCGCAATCTGATGCTTCTGCTTGTTTCCAAGTCAGGAGTAGTCAAATTGCTTGGGTGTTATATGGTCAAGCCTCACGGGCAATTAGTATTGGTTAGCTCAACGCCTCACAGCGCTTACACACCCAACCTATCAACGTCGTAGTCTTCGACGGCCCTTCAGGGGACTCAAGGTCCCAGTGAGATCTCATCTTGAGGCTAGTTTCCCGCTTAGATGCTTTCAGCGGTTATCTATTCCGAACATAGCTACCCGGCAATGCCACTGGCGTGACAACCGGAACACCAGAGGTTCGTCCACTCCGGTCCTCTCGTACTAGGAGCAGCCCCTCTCAAATCTCAAACGTCCACGGCAGATAGGGACCGAACTGTCTCACGACGTTCTAAACCCAGCTCGCGTACCACTTTAAATGGCGAACAGCCATACCCTTGGGACCGGCTTCAGCCCCAGGATGTGATGAGCCGACATCGAGGTGCCAAACACCGCCGTCGATATGAACTCTTGGGCGGTATCAGCCTGTTATCCCCGGAGTACCTTTTATCCGTTGAGCGATGGCCCTTCCATACAGAACCACCGGATCACTAAGACCTACTTTCGTACCTGCTCGACGTGTCTGTCTCGCAGTCAAGCGCGCTTTTGCCTTTATACTCTACGACCGATTTCCGACCGGTCTGAGCGCACCTTCGTACTCCTCCGTTACTCTTTAGGAGGAGACCGCCCCAGTCAAACTACCCACCATACACTGTCCTCGATCCGGATAACGGACCTGAGTTAGAACCTCAAAGTTGCCAGGGTGGTATTTCAAGGTTGGCTCCACGCGAACTGGCGTCCACGCTTCAAAGCCTCCCACCTATCCTACACAAGCAAATTCAAAGTCCAGTGCAAAGCTATAGTAAAGGTTCACGGGGTCTTTCCGTCTAGCCGCGGATACACTGCATCTTCACAGCGATTTCAATTTCACTGAGTCTCGGGTGGAGACAGCGCCGCCATCGTTACGCCATTCGTGCAGGTCGGAACTTACCCGACAAGGAATTTCGCTACCTTAGGACCGTTATAGTTACGGCCGCCGTTTACCGGGGCTTCGATCAAGAGCTTCGCGTTAGCTAACCCCATCAATTAACCTTCCGGCACCGGGCAGGCGTCACACCCTATACGTCCACTTTCGTGTTTGCAGAGTGCTGTGTTTTTAATAAACAGTCGCAGCGGCCTGGTATCTTCGACCGGCATGAGCTTACGGAGCAAGTCCTTCACCCTCACCGGCGCACCTTCTCCCGAAGTTACGGTGCCATTTTGCCTAGTTCCTTCACCCGAGTTCTCTCAAGCGCCTTGGTATTCTCTACCCAACCACCTGTGTCGGTTTGGGGTACGGTTCCTGGTTACCTGAAGCTTAGAAGCTTTTCTTGGAAGCATGGCATCAACCACTTCGTCATCTAAAAGATAACTCGTCATCAGCTCTCGGCCTTAGAATCCCGGATTTACCTAAGATTCCAGCCTACCACCTTAAACTTGGACAACCAACGCCAAGCTGGCCTAGCCTTCTCCGTCCCTCCATCGCAATAACCAGAAGTACAGGAATATTAACCTGTTTTCCATCGACTACGCTTTTCAGCCTCGCCTTAGGGACCGACTAACCCTGCGTCGATTAACGTTGCGCAGGAAACCTTGGTCTTTCGGCGTGGGTGTTTTTCACACCCATTGTCGTTACTCATGTCAGCATTCGCACTTCTGATACCTCCAGCAAGCTTCTCAACTCACCTTCACAGGCTTACAGAACGCTCCTCTACCGCATCACTTACGTGATACCCGTAGCTTCGGTGTATGGTTTGAGCCCCGTTACATCTTCCGCGCAGGCCGACTCGACTAGTGAGCTATTACGCTTTCTTTAAAGGGTGGCTGCTTCTAAGCCAACCTCCTAGCTGTCTAAGCCTTCCCACATCGTTTCCCACTTAACCATAACTTTGGGACCTTAGCTGACGGTCTGGGTTGTTTCCCTTTTCACGACGGACGTTAGCACCCGCCGTGTGTCTCCCATGCTCGGCACTTGTAGGTATTCGGAGTTTGCATCGGTTTGGTAAGTCGGGATGACCCCCTAGCCGAAACAGTGCTCTACCCCCTACAGTGATACATGAGGCGCTACCTAAATAGCTTTCGAGGAGAACCAGCTATCTCCGAGCTTGATTAGCCTTTCACTCCGATCCACAGGTCATCCGCTAACTTTTCAACGGTAGTCGGTTCGGTCCTCCAGTTAGTGTTACCCAACCTTCAACCTGCCCATGGATAGATCGCCCGGTTTCGGGTCTATTCCCAGCGACTAGACGCCCTATTAAGACTCGCTTTCGCTACGCCTCCCCTATTCGGTTAAGCTCGCCACTGAAAATAAGTCGCTGACCCATTATACAAAAGGTACGCAGTCACAGAACAAAGTCTGCTCCCACTGCTTGTACGCATACGGTTTCAGGATCTATTTCACTCCCCTCTCCGGGGTTCTTTTCGCCTTTCCCTCACGGTACTAGTTCACTATCGGTCAGTCAGTAGTATTTAGCCTTGGAGGATGGTCCCCCCATATTCAGACAAAGTTTCTCGTGCTCCGTCCTACTCGATTTCATGACTAAGAGATTTTCGCGTACAGGGCTATCACCCACTATGGCCGCACTTTCCAGAGCGTTCCGCTAATCTCAAAGCCACTTAAGGGCTAGTCCCCGTTCGCTCGCCACTACTAAGGGAATCTCGGTTGATTTCTTTTCCTCAGGGTACTTAGATGTTTCAGTTCCCCTGGTTCGCCTCTTACGCCTATGTATTCAGCGTAAGATAACCATCTTATGATGGCTGGGTTCCCCCATTCAGACATCTCCGGATCAAAGTCTGTTTGCCGACTCCCCGAAGCTTTTCGCAGGCTACCACGTCTTTCATCGCCTCTGACTGCCAAGGCATCCACCGTATGCGCTTCTTCACTTGACCATATAACCCCAAGCAATCTGGTTATACTGTGAAGACAACATTCGCCGAAAATTCGATAATACTCAATTACGAGCAACTCACAAATTTTACCTTAGCCTGATCCGTTACCAGTGAAAGTAACGTTCAGTCTATCTTTCTATCACATACCCAAATTTTTAAAGAACGATCTAATCAAAGACTAGAAATCAACATTCACCATCATCACAATGGAATGCTCATTTCTAAGCTTTCGAAACTTCAGAAGCAGTAGTGGTGGAGCCAAACGGGATCGAACCGTTGACCTCCTGCGTGCAAGGCAGGCGCTCTCCCAGCTGAGCTATGGCCCCGTATTTCTACAGGCGTTTCCCACACAAAATTGGTGGGTCTGGGCAGATTCGAACTGCCGACCTCACCCTTATCAGGGGTGCGCTCTAACCAACTGAGCTACAGACCCAATTTCGGGCTGCTTCTTATCGTCTTCTTCAATGAATCAAGCAATTCGTGTGGGAACTTATGGAGCAGCTGATGTCGTCGATTAAGGAGGTGATCCAGCCGCAGGTTCCCCTACGGCTACCTTGTTACGACTTCACCCCAGTCATGAATCACACCGTGGTAACCGTCCTCCCGAAGGTTAGACTAGCTACTTCTGGTGCAACCCACTCCCATGGTGTGACGGGCGGTGTGTACAAGGCCCGGGAACGTATTCACCGCGACATTCTGATTCGCGATTACTAGCGATTCCGACTTCACGCAGTCGAGTTGCAGACTGCGATCCGGACTACGATCGGTTTTGTGGGATTAGCTCCACCTCGCGGCTTGGCAACCCTCTGTACCGACCATTGTAGCACGTGTGTAGCCCAGGCCGTAAGGGCCATGATGACTTGACGTCATCCCCACCTTCCTCCGGTTTGTCACCGGCAGTCTCCTTAGAGTGCCCACCATTACGTGCTGGTAACTAAGGACAAGGGTTGCGCTCGTTACGGGACTTAACCCAACATCTCACGACACGAGCTGACGACAGCCATGCAGCACCTGTCTCAATGTTCCCGAAGGCACCAATCTATCTCTAGAAAGTTCATTGGATGTCAAGGCCTGGTAAGGTTCTTCGCGTTGCTTCGAATTAAACCACATGCTCCACCGCTTGTGCGGGCCCCCGTCAATTCATTTGAGTTTTAACCTTGCGGCCGTACTCCCCAGGCGGTCAACTTAATGCGTTAGCTGCGCCACTAAGAGCTCAAGGCTCCCAACGGCTAGTTGACATCGTTTACGGCGTGGACTACCAGGGTATCTAATCCTGTTTGCTCCCCACGCTTTCGCACCTCAGTGTCAGTATTAGTCCAGGTGGTCGCCTTCGCCACTGGTGTTCCTTCCTATATCTACGCATTTCACCGCTACACAGGAAATTCCACCACCCTCTACCATACTCTAGTCAGTCAGTTTTGAATGCAGTTCCCAGGTTGAGCCCGGGGATTTCACATCCAACTTAACAAACCACCTACGCGCGCTTTACGCCCAGTAATTCCGATTAACGCTTGCACCCTCTGTATTACCGCGGCTGCTGGCACAGAGTTAGCCGGTGCTTATTCTGTCGGTAACGTCAAAACACTAACGTATTAGGTTAATGCCCTTCCTCCCAACTTAAAGTGCTTTACAATCCGAAGACCTTCTTCACACACGCGGCATGGCTGGATCAGGCTTTCGCCCATTGTCCAATATTCCCCACTGCTGCCTCCCGTAGGAGTCTGGACCGTGTCTCAGTTCCAGTGTGACTGATCATCCTCTCAGACCAGTTACGGATCGTCGCCTTGGTGAGCCATTACCTCACCAACTAGCTAATCCGACCTAGGCTCATCTGATAGCGCAAGGCCCGAAGGTCCCCTGCTTTCTCCCGTAGGACGTATGCGGTATTAGCGTCCGTTTCCGAACGTTATCCCCCACTACCAGGCAGATTCCTAGGCTTTACTCACCCGTCCGCCGCTCTCAAGAGAAGCAAGCTTCTCTCTACCGCTCGACTTGCATGTGTTAGGCCTGCCGCCAGCGTTCAATCTGAGCCATGATCAAACTCTTCAGTTCAAACATCTTTGGGTTTTTAAGAAACCCTAAACTTGGCTCAGCAATCGTTGGTTACATCTTTGATTTCTCGCGGAGTAACTTGTGATGCTGATAATCTTGTTGACTATCAGTCTGACTCCACAAGCACCCACACGAATTGCTTGATTCAGTTGTTAAAGAGCGGTTGGTTAAGATCTTTCGTCTCAACCGAGGCGCGCATTCTACAGCAGCCTCATTTGCTGTCAAGTGATTATTTTCAGAAGTTTTCGAGGAATTCCTCAACAACTTCAACCACTTGCGCTTCCGATCTCTCGTTAGCGGGAGGCGAATTCTACAGCGTTACACGCTGCTGTCAACACCTCTTTTTCTCCGCTTTCGACCGAGAAGATCGAAACGTTAATAGAACCAAACAACACTGCTCTACCAACTCCTTCTGGGCTTCGATGACCTGAAGCAACTCGCTGTCGAATCTCGCATAACTCTTTGTTTACCAAGGAGTTTTCCGTTTCGACTGCGCCGGAAGTGGGGCGAATTATAGACGTCCAGAATCTGCCGTCAACGCTTAATTTTGTCTTTCTATCAATTAGTTAGAATTGATTAAAAAACAATCGACATAGCGTTGTTCACACGCTCTATATAGAAGAAGCGACTCAGATAACGCCTGCCTCCTTTAAGGCAGCCACATTCGCCGCCCCCAGCCCAAGCACGCCCTGCAATACCTGAACCGTATGCTCTCCTAATAAAGGAGGCGCACTCCGATACTCGACCGGTGTCTTGGACAACCGTATCGGACTGGCCACCTGCGGCACCATCCCTGCCAGCGAATGAGGCAACGTCATCGCCAACCCACGCGCCTTGACCTGCGGATCGGCAAACACCTGCGCCAGATCATTGATCGGCCCACACGGCACGCCGACTTGCTCCAACTGCGACACCCACTGCGCCGTGGTCTTGAAGACGGTAGCCTGGCGAATCAACGGAATCAGTTCGGCGCGATTGGCCACCCGCATCTTATTAGAAGCAAACCGCGGGTCATCGGCCCACTGCGGCTGCCCAGCCACCTCAGCGAACTTGCGAAACTGGCCGTCATTACCCACCGTCAGGATGAAATCACCATCAGCCGTAGGAAAATCCTGATAAGGCACTATATTCGGGTGAGCATTGCCCAAGCGTTTTGGTGACACACCCGTCGTCAGGTAATTCATCGCTTGGTTAGCCAGGCAAGCCACCTGCACATCCAGCAAGGCCATATCGATATGCTGCCCACCACCGTCGTGGTCCCGGTGAGCCAATGCCGCCAGGATCGCCACAGTCGAATAAAGCCCCGTCAGGATGTCCGTCAGTGCAACCCCCACCTTCACCGGCCCAGCCCCATCATCGCCCTCTGGCCGCCCCGTCAGACTCATGAGCCCTCCCAGCCCCTGAATCATAAAGTCGTAGCCCGCTCGCGTCGCATAAGGGCCCGTCTGGCCGAAGCCCGTGATAGAGCAGTAGATCAACTCCGGATTGATCTCTTTGAGCGACTCATAGTCCAGCCCATATGCCGCCAGACCACCTACCTTGAAGTTCTCGATCAGAATGTCGGACTTGGCAGCCAGATCACGCACCAGCTTCTGCCCCTCCGGACGCGTGAAGTCGATAGTCACCGATTCCTTGTTACGGTTAGCCGACAGGTAATACGCCGCCTCACTGGTGTTCTCGCCATAAGCGTCCTTCAGGAAAGGCGGCCCCCATGCACGCGTGTCATCGCCATTACCCGGCCGCTCGACCTTGATCACCTCAGCCCCAAGGTCCGCAAGTATCTGCCCGGACCAAGGGCCCGCCAGCACTCGCGATAAATCCAGTACCCGCAGATGTGAAAGCGCGCCCATGCCGTGCTCCTATTAATAGAACGCCTGAAGACCAGTTTGCGCGCGCCCCAGAATCAAGGCGTGCACGTCATGAGTGCCCTCATAGGTGTTAACCACCTCCAGGTTGACCAAGTGTCGCGCCACCCCAAACTCGTCGGAAATACCGTTGCCACCCAACATGTCCCGCGCCATACGCGCGATATCCAGAGACTTGCCGCACGAGTTGCGCTTCATGATCGATGTAATCTCGACAGCCGCCGTGCCTTCATCCTTCATACGCCCCAGACGCAGGCAGCCTTGCAAGGCCAGAGTGATCTCGGTCTGCATGTCGGCCAACTTCTTCTGGATCAACTGGGTGGCCGCCAGCGGGCGACCAAACTGATGACGGTCAAGGGTGTATTGGCGAGCGGTATGCCAGCAGAACTCGGCGGCACCCAGTGCCCCCCAGGAGATGCCATAGCGCGCCGAGTTGAGGCAGGTGAATGGCCCCTTCAAGCCACGGACATCCGGGAAGATGTTCTCTTCCGGCACAAACACGTTATCCATGACAATTTCACCGGTAATCGACGCCCGCAGGCCGACCTTGCCGTGAATCGCCGGAGCGCTCAGCCCCTTCCAGCCCTTCTCCAGGACAAAACCACGAATGTCGCCGGCATCGTCCTTGCCCCACACCACAAACACATCCGCGATCGGGCTGTTGGTGATCCACATCTTGGCACCAGTCAGGCTATAGCCGCCGTCCACCTTACGGGCACGGGTAATCATCGCGCCAGGATCGGAACCGTGGTTGGGCTCCGTCAGACCAAAACAGCCAATCCATTCACCAGAGGCCAGCTTCGGCAAGTACTTCTGCTTTTGCGCCTCGGTGCCGAACTCATTGATAGGCACCATGACCAGCGAGGATTGCACGCTCATCATCGAGCGATAGCCGGAGTCGACACGCTCCACCTCACGGGCAATCAACCCATAACTGACGTAGTTCAAGCCGCTGCCACCGTACTGCTCGGGAATCATCGCGCCCAACAGGCCGGTTTCACCCATTTCGCGAAAGATCGCAGGGTCGGTCTTTTCATGCCGGAAGGCTTCGAGCACACGCGGCGCCAGCTTGTCCTGGGCAAATTGCTCAGCACTGTCGCGCACCATGCGCTCTTCTTCGGTGAGCTGCTGATCCAGCAGCAGTGGATCAATCCAGTTGAAGCTTGCCTTACCAGCCATGAATAAGCCCTCGCGCAATAAATCAGAAGTCGTGGATGCAGCCTAGGCCGGGCACGCGCAGAGGGCAAACGAGGTTTGTGCATAGGGTTGTGCTAATTTCTCACTCCGAAACGACTGAGAATGGCGCAGACGCGCTTTTTAAGTGAGCACTACGTACATGCGCAGAAAAATTCCCAGCACCACGGCCCTTGTCAGTTTTGAAGCGGCGGCCCGCCACGAGAGCTTTACCAAGGCGGCGCACGAGCTTTCCATCACCCAGGGCGCCATCTGTCGACAGATAGCCAGCCTTGAGGAGTTTTTGAGTGTCGAGCTGTTTCGGCGCTCACGACGCGGGGTGAAGCTGACGGAAGCGGGGCTGTCCTATAGCCGTCGAGTCGCCATGCAATTGGACGCCGTTGAGCGTGACACTCTGTCGGTAATGGGACAGCAAGGCACCAACGTCATCGAACTGGCCGTGGTTCCAACCTTTGGCACCCAATGGCTGATCCCCCGCCTCAAGGACTTTCAACATCGGCACCCGGAAGTGACGGTCAACCTCACCAACCGCACGCGCCCCTTTCTATTTGCCGATACCGAATTCGATGCCGCAATCTACTTTGGCGATGCCGACTGGTCCGGTACAGAATCCCATCGGCTGATGGGAGAAAACCCCGTCCCCGTGTGCAGCGCAGGATTACTGGGCACCCGAACCCACTTCAGCCCCCAGGAAATCGCAGAACTGCCGCTGCTGCAGCAGACCACCAGGCCTTACGCCTGGCGCCAATGGTTTAACGCGCAACAACTGAACATACCCCGCGACATGACAGGCCCTCGTTACGAGCTATTCTCGATGTTGTCTCAAGCCGCCATGCATGACATGGGGATCGCGCTGATTCCACCCTTCCTCATCCAGCGCGAACTCAAGGAGAACCAACTGGTGATCGCAAGCCCCGAGGCACTGCACAGCGCCAAGGCTTACTACCTGATGATTCCTGAAAGAAAAGTCGAATCTGCATCACTGCACGCTTTCAGGGACTGGCTAATTGACCAGTCACACCGCTACAGCCCAGGTATTTAAAGGAGAAAATGTATTTGTTGACCTTGTAGTCAATTAAATCTAAAACCTACAGATGTACGTATATGTCGCTTTTAGACAGACTGTACTTATCAGCCATAAAAAGGCTAAGAGCCATGATCAACATGGCTTTCAGGGCCTAGCGCCGGCCAATGCCCAACCATTCACACCGGCGATTGAAAAAGCATCAATAAACCTCTGCAACCCTTTAAACACCTGTATTTAAAGAGGTTATTTGCGCACGTTGCGACAATCAGTCACAGGGTGACTTGTAGTTAATTTTTCGTCACCCGTCATAATCCCTTGAAGGCCGTAAAGTTCGCCTGCAAAATGCCGCGCCCCGCTGTCATTTCAGCGGGATCGTGCTGATCGGCCGCCCCAGATGCGCCACTCACGGTGCACTGGCCTTTTTACAAAAAGATCAAAAGCAAAAAGATCATGCAGGAGATTTGACGTGCACATTGGTGTTCCTCTCGAAACCCAGACCGGTGAAACGCGGGTGGCTGCCACCCCGGAAACCATCAAGAAGCTGATCGGCCAGGGCCATAAGGTCACTGTTCAAAGCGGAGCAGGCCTCAACGCCAGCATCGTCGACAGTGCCTATGAAACGGCAGGCGCAACCATTGGCAGTGCCAACGATACGTTTGGCGCCGAGCTGATTCTCAAAGTGGTTGCCCCCAGCGCCAGTGAACTGGCGCTGATCAAAAGCGGCACTGTGTTGGTGGGCATGCTCAATCCGTTCAGCAACGAAACCATTGCCAAGTTGGCCGAGCGTGGCGTCACGGCCTTCGCGCTTGAAGCCGCCCCCCGTACATCGCGAGCCCAGAGCCTCGACGTGCTGTCGTCCCAAGCCAACATCGCCGGTTATAAAGCGGTCCTGCTGGCAGCCCACCACTACCCGCGTTTCATGCCGATGCTGATGACCGCCGCAGGCACCGTCAAAGCAGCGCGCGTGTTGATTCTCGGCGCGGGTGTCGCCGGACTGCAAGCCATCGCCACGGCGAAGCGTCTGGGTGCGGTGATCGAAGCATCTGACGTGCGCCCTGCGGTAAAAGAGCAAATCGAATCGCTTGGCGCCAAGTTCGTCGACGTCCCTTATGAAACCGACGAAGAGCGCGAATGCGCCGTCGGTGTCGGCGGATATGCTCGCCCAATGCCGTCCAGCTGGATGCAGCGCCAGGCCCTGGCCGTACACGAACGCGCCAAGCAAGCCGACATCGTCATCACCACTGCATTGATCCCAGGTCGCAAGGCACCCACCCTGCTCAGCGCCGAGACCGTCGCGCAAATGAAGCCGGGCTCGGTGGTCATCGACCTCGCCGCAGCCCAAGGCGGTAACTGCCCGCTAACGGTGGCCGATCAGGTCGTCGTGGAAAACGGCGTGACCATCTGCGGCCCGACCAACCTGGCGGGTGCCGTAGCCGCCGATGCTTCTGCGCTATACGCGCGCAACCTGCTGGACTTCCTGAAGCTGGTCTTCACCAAGGAAGGGCAGTTTGAAATCAACCTCGAAGACGACATCGTCGCCGCGTGCCTGATGTGCCGCGACGGCCAAGTCATCCGCAAAAACGCCTAAGCAGGGATTCAGACGATGGAAGAGCTTATCTCCCCCGGTATCTACAACCTGATCATCTTTGTGCTGGCGATTTATGTCGGCTACCACGTGGTATGGAACGTGACCCCCGCGCTTCACACGCCGCTGATGGCGGTGACCAATGCGATCTCCGCAATTGTCATCGTCGGCGCCATGCTCGCCGCCGCGCTCACCGTAACGCCACTGGGCAAGACCATGGGCACCCTGGCCGTGGCGCTCGCGGCGGTTAACGTGTTTGGCGGTTTCCTGGTCACTCGCAGGATGCTTGAGATGTTCAAGAAGAAAGCCCCGAAAGCAAAAGAAGAGGCGCCATCGTCATGAGCATGAATCTCGTCACGACGCTCTACTTGATCGCGTCGATCTGCTTTATCCAGGCCCTTAAAGGCCTGTCACACCCCACCACATCGCGACGCGGCAACCTGTTTGGCATGCTCGGCATGGCGCTGGCGGTACTCACCACCGTCGGCCTCATCTATAAACTGGGCGCTGAACTCGCCACCGCTGGTATTGGCTACGTCATCGTCGGCCTGCTGGTCGGCGGCACCGCCGGTTCGATCATGGCCAAGCGCGTAGAAATGACCAAGATGCCAGAACTGGTCGCGTTCATGCACAGCATGATCGGCCTGGCAGCGGTGTTCATCGCCATCGCCGCCGTGGTCGAGCCACAATCCCTGGGCATCGTGAAACATTTGGGCGACTCGATTCCGGCCGGTAACCGCCTGGAGTTGTTCCTCGGCGCAGCCATCGGCGCCATCACCTTCTCGGGTTCGGTGATCGCGTTCGGCAAACTGTCGGGCAAGTACAAGTTCCGTCTGTTCCAGGGCGCACCGGTACAGTTCGGCGGCCAGCACAAGCTGAACCTGGTACTTGGCCTGGCCACGCTCGGTCTCGGCCTGGCGTTCATGTTCACCGGCAACCTCAGTGCCTTCGCATTGATGCTGGCCCTGGCGTTCGTGCTCGGCGTGCTGATCATCATCCCGATCGGCGGCGCCGACATGCCGGTTGTCGTCTCGATGCTTAACAGCTACTCCGGTTGGGCAGCAGCAGGCATCGGTTTCTCGCTGAACAACTCGATGCTGATCATCGCCGGCTCGCTGGTAGGCTCAAGCGGCGCGATCCTGTCGTACATCATGTGCAAGGCGATGAACCGCTCCTTCTTTAATGTACTGCTCGGTGGTTTCGGCAACACGGTGGATGCCGGCGCAGCGGCAGGTTCGAAAGAAGCGCGCCCGGTAAAATCCGGCTCCGCGGACGACGCCACCTTCCTGCTGACCAACGCCGACACCGTGATCATCGTTCCAGGCTATGGCCTGGCGGTCGCCCGCGCGCAGCATGCGCTCAAAGAGCTGACCGAAAAGCTGACTCATCGCGGCGTCACCGTGAAGTATGCGATCCACCCGGTAGCGGGCCGTATGCCTGGGCACATGAACGTACTGCTGGCCGAGGCCGAAGTGCCTTACGACCAGGTATTCGAGATGGAAGACATCAACTCCGAGTTCGGCCAAGCCGACGTGGTGCTGGTGCTGGGTGCGAACGACGTGGTCAACCCGGCCGCCAAGAACGATCCAAACTCACCGATCGCCGGTATGCCGATCCTGGAAGCGTTCAAGGCCAAGACCATCATCGTCAACAAACGCTCGATGGCCAGCGGCTATGCCGGCCTGGACAACGAGTTGTTCTACCTGGACAAAACCATGATGGTCTTCGGTGATGCCAAGAAGGTCATCGAAGACATGGTCAAAGCTGTCGAATAACACTGCGCCAGCGCAATACCCGAAACCCTGGCCTCCAGTAGGCTGGGGTTTTTTATTATCGGATGAAACCCGACCAAAGGCTCTAAATCGCTGCCCGGCATTCGACCATGGTAGCGGGCCGAATTTTTTTGAAATCACTACACTGCCCACCTTGCTTCCGTAGCCTGAGATAACAATTCATGTACCGTGATCGTATCCGCTTGCCTTCGCTGTTGAACAAGGTCATGAGCGCGGCAGACGCCGCCGCACTGATCGAGGACGGCATGACCGTCGGCATGAGCGGCTTCACCCGCGCCGGTGAAGCCAAGGCCGTTCCCCACGCCCTGGCCGAACGCGCCAAGACATCCCCGCTGAAAATCACCCTGATGACGGGCGCCAGCCTGGGCAATGACCTGGACAAGCAACTGACCGAAGCCGGTGTGCTGTCCCGACGCATGCCCTTTCAGGTCGACAGCACCCTGCGCAAAGCGATCAACGCAGGCGAGGTGATGTTTATCGACCAACATCTGTCGGAAACCGTCGAGCAACTGCGCAACAACCAGCTCAAGCTGCCGGACATCGCCGTCATCGAAGCCGTCGCGATCACCGAACAAGGGCATATCGTGCCCACCACCTCCGTGGGCAACTCAGCCAGCTTCGCGATTTTCGCCAAGCAGGTGATTGTTGAGATCAACCTTGCGCACAATCCGAACCTGGAAGGGCTGCACGACATCTATATCCCGACCTATCGGCCGACACGCACGCCAATTCCGCTGGTTAAGGTCGACGACCGCATCGGCAGCACCGCGATCCCGATCCCGCCCGAGAAGATTGTGGCCATCGTCATCACCAACAAGGCAGACTCCGCCTCTACAGTGACGCCGCCGGACGCTGACACCCAAGGTATCGCCAACCATCTGATCAACTTCCTCAAGCAGGAAGTGGACGCCGGGCGCATGACCAACAAGCTCGGCCCGCTGCAGGCCGGCATCGGCAATATCGCCAACGCGGTGATGTGCGGCTTGATCGAATCGCCGTTCGAAGACCTGACCATGTACTCGGAAGTGTTGCAGGACTCAACGTTCGACCTGATCGATGCGGGCAAGCTGAGCTTCGCCTCGGGCAGCTCGATCACCTTGTCGGAGCGACGCAACGCCGATGTGTTCGGCAACCTGGAACACTACAAGGACAAGTTGGTACTGCGCCCACAGGAAATCTCCAATCACCCCGAAGTGGTTCGGCGCCTGGGCATTATCGGCATCAACACCGCGCTGGAATTCGACATCTACGGCAACGTCAACTCCACCCACGTCTGCGGCACACGGATGATGAACGGCATTGGCGGCTCCGGAGACTTCGCACGCAACGCGCACCTGGCGATCTTCGTCACCAAGTCGATAGCCAAAGGCGGTGCGATTTCCAGCGTGGTGCCGATGGTCAGCCACGTGGACCACACCGAACATGACGTCGACATATTGGTGACCGAGATCGGCCTTGCCGACCTGCGCGGCCTGGCACCGCGTGAGCGGGCCCGGGTGATCATCGACAACTGCGTGCACCCGGCATACCGCGATGCGCTGAACACTTACTTCAATGCCGCCTGCGCGATCGGCGGGCATACACCGCATATCCTGCGTGAAGCACTGAGTTGGCACATTAACCTGGAAGAAACCGGGCATATGCTCAAGGCTTGATTGATACAGATCCAGCCTGATGCCATCACCGTTTCACCCGCTCGGGAATCTCAGCAGTACTTTTTACAAAAACTGTACTGCTGTACCGGTCATTTCCTACTGAATTCTCCTACGCCCCTCGCCTAAAATGCCTATTTCGCACTGTTTCAGTGCGGACAGGTACAGTTGCCCCATTTATGTACCGTACAGCCGCTATAAACAGTTAACTGGCCCCTCACAATACAGGTGAACTGTATCTAGAGAGTCTTGCGTCGGAGGAGGATCATTGGCATCAGTTAAACCACTACCTAATCCCGCCACAAGCGGAAGGATGTCATCATGGAACGTACACTCAGTTCCGATCTGTTCTTCGAAGAAAAAGCTGTAAACACCCAGGCTTCCCTGCCTTTGCGCGTTCTCGCCAACCTGATGTTGTGGCAGCGCCGCATCTCCAGCCGCCACCAACTGGCTCGTCTGGATTCGCGTCTGCTGGCTGACGCCGGTATCAGCGAAGCTCAACGCTACGAAGAGCTGAGCAAGCCGTTCTGGCGCTAATTGGCGCCCGCTGGCCCTGACCCACCGGGTCCACCGCCAGCACTCTGATTTGTCAAAGCAAAGCCCGCCCCGGGTAACTGGAGGCGGGCTTTGCTGTTTCTGGCGTTCAACTTTTTCTAACGTTAAACAGATGCACTTCATGAGTACCAGTACAGTTTAAAAATAACTACAGTTAAGCGGTACAATTTAACTTCGGTGTATCTGTATCGGTGAACTCGCGCCAGCCAACATGGTGTCCCAAGACCTCATGAAAGGCTCCAGCCATGAAGACAGACACGTCATCTTATAAGCCGTTGATAGTGCGTATGGCCCGTGCGCTAGGCAGATGGGGGCGAAAGGCCCACGAGCGGCGCCAACTGGCACAACTTGACCCTCGCGAGCTGTCCGACGCTGGAATCAGTTGGGGAGACCGAACCGCCGAGCTGTCCAAGCCGTTCTGGCGTGACTGAACAGTGAAGAAGCTTCCCGAACGGATAAGCGGCAGCTTAAGATTCCATCACCACGTGGCGAACCTTGTAGAACGGGCGTCTGATCCTCGACAGCAACACTGTCCGTTTCACAGTGGCCGCTTTGCGCCGCTTTATTTGATCATCTACAGGAGTCATTCCATGTCCCGTCTTCGCCTGCTGAGTGCTGCCGCCCTGTTGGCCGTAGCTGCCAACGCCCACGCGAGCAGCCTTATCGTGACCACTGATTCGATCGTCGGCGCACTGAAAGCGACGTCCGATGCCAGCTCCGATGCCACCTCTTCCCTGCGCGACAACAAGGTCGTGCAAGCGGCCCGCGACGACGCCGCCAGCTTTGTCGCCAGTGAAGGCGCCATTCGTGGTGTGAAGCTGGAAAGCGCCCTGGCCCAGATCCGCCAGCAGGCTCCGCAGTTGAACACCGCAACGGACGCGCAGTTGGCACAGGCCATCCTGGCCATCTGACGCCAAGTCGACCCACGAGAGCGCCAGCTACCAGCAAATGTGTCAGCGCTGGCCCTCGCCCGGGCGTTGCGCTAGCCTTGGCGCTCGCTTTCAGTTGTCGAGTCCCATGGCTTTTTCATACCGCCTGTTGATCGTTCCCGTTTTGTTTTGCGCCTGCTGGTCACCCTTGGCGTCGGCCTTTGACGTGTCCACTCAGAGCACCGTCATCAGTGCGTATGCCACCAGCAAGGTGACGTCAGCGCCTTTTGACAGAAAATTGATACTGGCCGCCCAGGATGACGCTGCCGCATTTATCGCCACTGACGGCCAATGGCGGGGAGCTCGCCTGGAATCCGCGCTGGATTATCTGCGCCGGACCCAGCCAAAACTTCATGCCAGCGACCTTGAACTGGCGCAAGCAATTCTCGTCCAATAATCATCTTTGTATTTCCATCTTTGTATTTTGGAGTCATCCCATGCGTAGCCCGCTGATCGCCGCCGCTCTCGGCCTGCTGTTGTTGGCCGATGTTGCCCACGCGCAAACCCTCAAGGCCACCAGTAACATCGTCGTGCGTGCCTCGGCCCGCACCATTGATTTCACCTCGGACACCACCACCTCCATCCGCGACTCCAAAATCGTGCGCGAAGCCCACGATGACGCCGCCAGCTTCGTCGCCACCAATGGCGAGATCCGTGGCGCGCAGTTGGAAGCCGCCTTCAACACCCTGCGAACCCGTGTACCGGAAGCTCGCGACGCCAGTGACCAGACCCTCGCCGAAGCTATCCTCGCTCTGTGAGGCGGCTAGTCGCCTGGCTACTGGCCGGGACTGTGCTGCTCTGTGCCAGCGCAGCCCAGGCCAGCCTGCAACTGCGGCTCAAGACCGAAGGTTTGAGCCCGGCCGAACAGCAGGCCAGCCAGGCATTGCTCGATGAGGCGATGCGCGCTTTGCCGCCACGCTTTATCGAGCAGCTGGACCGGCGGATTGATGTCGGCTGGACCGACAAGATGCCTGAAAACGCGTACGGCCAAGCCTCTCTGGTGTCCGAACTGGACCTTAACCAAAACCTGCTTGCCAGCCTGACCGACGGCAGCGCGGCCACGCAGAAGACCCACCGCCCCCACGGCACCGTACGCCGCGAAATGCTCGCCACCGTCCTGCATGAACTGACCCACATTTATGACCGTGCGCGCCTGTGGACCAAAGACGAGCGCCGGCTGATCCAACGCTGCAGCCGCCAGAACAACATCACCGGCCTGATCGGCCTTCCCGATCAATGCCGAGGCCAGAATGACCGCCGCTTTACCTTAAGTGACGACCCGCGCCTGCTGGACCTTGCCGGCTGGCCGCAATACGTGGGGCGTCGCGGCGAACGGGAGCAGCACAACCATCAGGTTGCCCGCAGCCCGGACATCTACGAAACCACCAGCCCGCTGGAGTTCGTGGCCGTCAACATGGAGTACTTTCTCCTCGACCCAAGCTACGCCTGCCGTCGCCCCGCGCTGTTTCGCTATTACAAGGAACACTTCGGCTGGGCGCCGCCAAAGCAAGACACCTGCGCCACCACCTACGCGTTCCTGAACGCGGGTAACGATTTCGCCAAGACGCCACTGGGTCAGATCGATCCGGAGCGGGTGTATGAAATCGATTACCTGCTGGCCGAAGCCAACCAAAACCTGGTCAGCCGCTGGGGCCACAGTATGTTGCGCCTGGTGATCTGTGCGCCTGGTCGCCCACGTGGCCCGGATTGCCGGCTGGACCTGGACCAGCACCTGGTGCTGTCCTACCGCGCATTTGTCGGTGACGTACAGCTGTCGAGCTGGGATGGCCTGGTGGGCAAGTACCCTTCACGGCTGTTCGTGCTACCGCTGGCCCAAGTGATCGACGAATACACCAAGACCGAGTTGCGTGGCCTGGCGTCCGTACCGCTCAAGCTCACACGTCAGGAAATCAACGACACCGTCGAGCACGCCGCCGAAATGCACTGGAGCTATGACGGCAACTACTTCTTCATTTCCAATAACTGCGCAGTGGAAAGCCTGAAACTGTTACGCAGTGGCAGCGCCAACCCGCAATTGACCGGCCTGGACAACATCACCCCCAATGGTCTGCTGGAAGTGCTCAGCGCCCGTGGCCTGGCCGACACCCGTGTGCTCAATGACAAACGCGAGGCGTTGCGCCTGGGTTATCACTTCGACTCGTTCCGCGAGCGCTACCAGGCAATGTTTGACGTGCTGCGTAAACATCTGCCGATCAAACAGACCCAGGTGGAAGACTGGCTGGCTCTCAGCGCCGACGAACGCCGTCAGTGGTTCAGCAAGGCCGACCTGCGCACCAGCGCTGCACTGTTGTTGCTGGAGCAGGCAAGCTATCGCAGGCAACTGATGCTGGCCCAGGACGAAGTCAAACAACGCTACCTCGGTGCACGCGAACTGAAAAACGGCGGCATGGAAAAAGCCAACAATACGTTGCAACAGATCCTCGCCAACAGCGGCTTCCTCAGTCGCCCCGCAGAACTGCTGGGCACCAGCGGCTACGGCCTGCCACAACCTTCGGAAGCCAAACGTCTGGAATCGGAAAGCGCCGAACGCCAGAAGCAACTGCAATCCTTGACCGGCGACCTGGATAAAGAGGTGCGGATGCTGCTGGAGCCGTCCCGCGCTGCCGAGATCGCCGCCTGCGAGGCCAACCTCAAACAGGTAGGTGAACATCTGCGCGCCCTGCACAAAGCTGCAGGTGGTTTGGAACTGCCTTAACCCACCTTAAAGAAAAGTCCTACAAACCTCTGATCGTCTGAGTGCTCAGCGAAAGCTGGCTGAAAGCTTCCCCGTCTAGGATCGCCCCACTGCCGGCAACAGACCGGCTGTTAACAACAACAATGGTGATTCCTGATGTCTGTTCGTACCCGCCTGTTCGCTCCAACTCCCACCGTACGCTACGTGCCTTTCGTACTGCGCTAACCCCCAACCGGTTCGCCATTCCCTAGCCGCGCTACGCCTGGAGTATTCCTATGCTGACTTTCCTTGGCTTTGCCATGGTCATCACGTTCATGTTCCTGATCATGACCAAGCGCCTCTCTGCGCTGATTGCTTTGATCATTGTGCCGATCCTGTTCGCCCTGTTTGGTGGCTTTGCACCGGAAATCGGCCCGATGATGCTGGCGGGTATCACCAAGCTTGCGCCGACCGGCGTGATGCTGATGTTCGCCATCCTCTACTTTGCGCTGATGATCGACTCCGGCCTGTTCGACCCGGCCGTGCGCAAGATCCTCAAGATGGTCAAGGGCGACCCGCTGAAAGTGTCGGTCGGCACCGCGGTGCTGGCCTTGGTCGTCTCCCTTGACGGTGACGGTGCCACCACCTACATGATCTGCGTGGCTGCCATGCTGCCGCTGTACCAGCGTATCGGTATGAGCCCACGCATCATGGCCGGCCTGATCATCCTCGCCGGCGGCGTGATGAACATGACGCCTTGGGGTGGCCCGACTGCCCGTGCCGCCAGTGCACTGCATGTGGACCCGTCAGATATTTTCGTTCCGATGATCCCGGCCATGGCCGCCGGTGTAGTGGCGATCCTGGTGATTGCCTACATGTACGGCAAGCGCGAACGTGCCCGCCTGGGTGAGCTGCACCTGCAAGGCGATGAAATCGACCACAGCGAGATCAGCGTGTCGCAATTCCCGGACGCCCGCCGTCCAAAGCTGATCTGGTTCAACGGCGCCCTGACCTTCGCCCTGATGTGCACCCTGATCGCCGGCCTGTTGCCGCTGCCAGTGCTGTTCATGGTGGCGTTCAGTATCGCGATGATCGTCAACTACCCGTGCCTGCAACAGCAGAAAGACCGCGTCGCCGCCCACGCCGGCAGCGTGCTGGCAGTCGTCGGGCTCATCTTCGCCGCGGGCATCTTCACCGGCATTCTGTCCGGTACCGGCATGGTTGATGCCATGTCCAAGAGCTTGCTGGCGGTTATCCCGGAAGCGCTGGGCCCGTACCTCGCAGTGATCACCGCGCTGGTAAGCATGCCGTTTACGTTCTTCATGTCCAACGACGCGTTCTACTACGGCGTACTGCCAGTACTCGCCGAAGCGGCCAGCCATTACGGCATCACCGCCGTTGAAATGGCCCGCGCCTCGATCGTTGGCCAACCCGTGCACTTGCTCAGCCCGCTGGTACCTTCGACCTACCTGTTGGTGGCCCTGGCCGGCATCGAATTCGGCGACCACCAACGCTTTACCCTCAAGTGGGCAGTACTGGTGTGCCTGTGCATAATGTTCGCGGCTCTGCTGATGGGGATTTTTCCGCTATTCAGCACTCTATAATCTTACCGACCTAACCGCGCGGCGCTGCAGCTTGCGCGGTTTCACACTAGCTCAAAGGAATACACATGGAATGGCTGACCAATCCGGAAATCTGGATTGCCTTCTTCACCCTGACGGCCCTCGAGATCGTCCTGGGCATCGATAACATCATCATGATTTCGATCCTGGTCAGCCGCATGCCCAAGCATATGCAGGCGCGCACCCGGATCTTCGGCCTGGCCCTGGCCATGGTGACGCGAATCCTGTTGCTGCTGTCGATTACGTGGGTCATGCAATTGACCGCCGACCTGTTCGTGGTCTTCGGCCAAGGCATTTCCGGGCGCGACCTGATTCTGTTCTTCGGCGGCCTGTTCCTGCTGTGGAAAAGCTCCCAGGAGATGTATCACGCACTGGAAGGTGAAGACGAAACCCACGATGAGCCGAAGGGCGCCGGTGGCAAGTTCATCTACACCATCATCCAGATCGCGATCATCGACATCGTGTTTTCCCTGGACTCGGTCATCACCGCGGTGGGCATGGTTTCCCATGTACCCGTCATGGTCGCCGCGATCATCGTCGCCGTACTGGTGATGATGCTGGCTGCCGGCACCATCAGCGAATTCATCGACAAGCACCCGTCGCTGAAAATGCTCGCGCTGTCGTTCCTGCTCGTAGTGGGTACCGTGCTCATCGCCGAATCCTTCGGCGTACACGTGCCAAAAGGCTACGTCTACTTCGCCATGGCGTTCTCGCTGGCGGTGGAAGCGGTCAACATCAAGATGCGCACCTCGATTGCGAAGAAGAAGAAACAACAGGACCCGGTGAAACTGCGCAAGGACATTCCGGGTCAATAAACCCGAGCCAGACAAAAAGGGGCTTCTATAAGCCCCTTTTTTTCATCCGCAAAAAGCTGATTTCATGACAGTTTTGTTTCAATACCTTCTTTAGCTATGCGATGCTGGCGCAGAGCGCATCCGCCAACTACAGCTTAAGTACAAGACGTAGAACGGCACGCGGCAACTTTCCTTCGCCCCAATTGGGCGCACCTACACGGGGGGCCGAGCATGCTGACCTTGCTCAATCTGCTTTCCGCCGTGACCCTGCTTATCTGGGGCACGCACATTGTCCGTACCGGCATCTTGCGGGTTTACGGTTCCAACTTGCGCCAAGTCATCGGGCAGAACATGTCCAAGCGCTGGCTGGCTTTCGTCGCCGGTATTCTGGTGACGGCCATGGTGCAGAGCAGCAACGCCACGGCAATGCTGGTGACCTCGTTTGTCGGCCAGGGCCTGATGGGCCTCACGCCCGCGCTTGCGACCATGCTTGGCGCCGACGTCGGTACGGCATTGATGGCGCGGGTGCTGACCTTCGACTTGTCCTGGCTGTCACCGCTGCTGATCTTTCTGGGGGTGATTTTCTTCCTGTCGCGCAAACAGACGCGAGCGGGCCAGATGGGACGGGTCGGGATCGGCCTGGGCCTGATCATTCTCGCCCTGCAACTGATCGTCGAAGCCGCCGGGCCGATTACCCATGCCCAAGGCGTCAAAGTCATCTTCGCCTCGCTGACTGGCGACATCTTGCTGGACGCCTTGGTCGGCGCGTTGTTCGCAATGATTTCCTACTCCAGCCTGGCCGCCGTATTGCTGACGGCAACGTTGGCCGGCGCCGGAGTGATCGGCCTGCACGTGGCCATCGGCCTGGTGATCGGCGCCAACATCGGCAGTGGCGTGCTGGCCTTCCTCAGCACCAGCATGCAAAACGCCGCCGGTCGCCAGGTCGCGCTGGGCAGCCTGCTGTACAAACTGATCGGCCTGCTGCTGATCATCCCCGTACTCGACCCGCTCGTGCGCTGGATGGACGGTCTGGACTACAGCGCCCAAGGCATGGTCATCACCTTCCATCTGCTCTACAACACCATCCGCTGCCTGATCCTGCTGCCGAGCATCAGCCCGATGGCACGCCTGTGCGCCTGGTTACTGCCGGAACAAGCAGAGGTCAACGGCAAAGCCAAGCCGCGCCACCTGGACTTGGCCTCACTTGCCACGCCAAGCCTTGCGTTGGCCAACGCCGCCCGCGAAA
Organism: Pseudomonas fluorescens; assembly: GCF_900215245.1. Taxonomy (GTDB): domain Bacteria; phylum Pseudomonadota; class Gammaproteobacteria; order Pseudomonadales; family Pseudomonadaceae; genus Aquipseudomonas; species Aquipseudomonas fluorescens. Next base: position 2,282,659 of record NZ_LT907842.1, on the reverse strand, counting down.
CCCTGCGTTTGGGCGACCTGATCGACAACATGCTCACCGCCATGCTCGAAGTGCTGCGCGGCAAGCAAACGGCTATTACCCAGGAAATGCGCAGCCTCAGCGATGACGTCGAGGCACTCTACAGCGCGATCAAGCTCTACCTCGCGCAAATGCCCCGCGAAGACCTCAGTGAACAAGACAGCCGCCGTTGGGCCGAGATCATCGAGCTATCAATCAACCTGAAACTGGCTGGCGACCTGATCGAGCGCATGCTGCGCAAGGTCCAGCAGCAGAAAACGTCACAGCGTCGCCAGTTTTCTGAAGTGGGCCTGGAAGAACTGGCCGGCCTGCATACACAGTTGATTGCCAACCTGCGCCTGGGCCTGTCGGTGTTCCTCAGCGCCGACCCCGAAAGCGCCCGCCAATTGCTGCGCGAGAAGCGCCGCTTTCGCGCCCAGGAACGCCGCCTGGCGCATGCTCACGTCAGCCGTCTGCAACGCAAAATCGTACAGAGCCTGGAGACCAGCTCCTTGCATCTGGAGCTGATTGCCGACATGAAACGTCTCAACTCACTGTTCTGCAGCAGCGCCTATGTGGTGCTCGAAACCTCCGATACCGGCGCACTCTCCGCTGAAGATATTGCTGACATCACCCATTCGCCCTGAACGTACGGGCGACTGCACAGTCAGTAAAAAATGGACTTAAAACCAAACCGGCAATGTGGGAGCGGGCTTACTCGCGAAAAAAGCCGTGTGTCAGTCTACGATTCAGCCGACTGAACCACCGCCTTCACGAGCAAGCCCGCTCCCACAGTCATTCGCCAGGAAGCTTGTTATGCGTCGCCTGTTATTCGCCTGCCTGCTGTGGGGCTCTGCACACGCCTTTGCCTTTGATCGTCTGCAAGTCGAGGGTTACACCCTGCCCAACGGCCTGCAATTACTGCTCAAACCGGGCACCGAGCGCGGGCACGTGGCTATCCGCCTGGTCGTAGGCGTAGGCCTGGATGACTTCCGTTGTGAAGAAAAGGAGTTGCCGCACCTGCTCGAACACCTGTTGTTCAGCGGCATCGACGGCGGCGGTGAAGGCGACCTGGAAGACCGCATGCAAGCCCTCGGCGGTGAGTGGAACGCCTACACCAGCAACGCCGACACGACCTTTGTGATCGAAGCGCCCGCGCAGAACCAACGCAAGGTACTCGACTTGCTGCTGGCAATCGTCACCCGCACTGAACTGACCGATGCCAACATCAACGCAGCCAAGCAGGTGGTCGAACGCGAAGATGGCGGCCACTACTCACACCTGCAACGCCTGCTCGACCGCCAGGACCTTGGCCACACCGCCAGCAACCAACTGGCCGTCGAACTGGGGCTCAAATGCGCCGAACGTGCGCAAGTCGACCACCTGACCCGCGATCAATTGGAGTCCCTGCGCAAGCATTGGTACGCGCCCAACAACATGACCCTGATTATCGTCGGCGACCTCGACAAACTGCTGCCGGCCTACCTGGAGCGCACCTATGGCCAACTCGACCCGGTCGAGCCGAGCGAGCATTTGCCGCTACCGGAAATCCAACATGCCGCCGCCAGCTACCGTGATCTCGTCCACGGCTGGGTCGGTGACAGCGCCAAGCTGCACTGGCTGTTCCCGGAACCGGTACTCGACGACCAACATGATGAAACCTACGACTTGCTCAAGGACTACCTGGACTGGGCGCTCTACCGTCAACTGCGCCTCAAGCACGGTTTGTCCTACGGCCCATGGAGCGAGCGTGAAGTGCTCGGCGGCGTTGGTTTCCTGAGCCTGAATGCCGACCTTGAGCGAGACAAGCTGCCTGAAGCCGAACAGGTGCTGCAAAACCTCAAGGCGCACCTGCTTAAAGACGGCCTCGACCCGGCGACATTCGCCCGCCTGCAGCAAGCTGCCATCGCCCGCCAAGCCTGGGCAGTGCAAGGCAACAGCGCCCTGGCCGACTATTACTGGAGTGCCTCCGGCGACTACAACGACGGCCATTTCAGTGACCCGGCGAAGCGGATCAAGGCCGTGACCCTGGCACAGACCAACCAGGCCATGCGCCAGGTGTTCGACCAACCGGGCTATTGGCGCGTGGAAAAACCGCTGCTCAGCTATGACACCCTGGCCTGGATCGGCGTCGGTGCGCTTGGGCTGATTGCCAGCGGGTTGATCGGCGTTCGTCTTTATCGCAAACGGATCGCGTAATGAAGCACCGAGCCCAGGACTAAGACGTTATTCTGTCGGGGTTTTTTCCTACATACACTGTGAACTGCCCATGCCAAACCTGCCGCCCCTCATCCAGCGCATCCTCGTACTGATCAAGCGCTACCCAGGGGTGATCGCACTCGGCGGTTTTATCTCGGGTGTGTCCAGCTTCATTCTGGTGGATCGCCAGCAAGGCATGGCCAGCTGGATCGCCGTGATTATGCTGGTGAGCTGGCTGTGGCTGATGCTGGAAAACAGCTTTACCCAGCTGTTCGCCAAAGTCTTCAAGCGGGAAATCCCGGAACCGCTGCTGCGCTATGCCACCCAGATGATCCACCAGGAAAGTCTGTTTTTTGTATTACCGTTCTTTTTCATCACAACCACCTGGAACAGTGGCCAATCGATTTTCACTGGCCTGCTCGGTGCGGCGGCGCTTGTGTCGATTACCGACCCGCTGTACTACAAATGGCTGGCTCCCAAGCGCTCATTGTTCCTGGCGCTGCACACCCTGACCCTGTTCGCAGCGCTGCTCACCGCGCTGCCGATTATCCTGCACCTGACCACCGCCGAAAGTTACAAGCTCGCGCTGGGCGTCGCCATGGCATTGTCGATCCCGAGCCTGGCCACAAGCCTGCCGCTGCGCAGTATCAAAGGCTGGGCGATGCTGCTGGGAGTCACCGCCGCCATTGGTTGCGCCGGTTGGTTCCTGCGCAGCTGGGTACCGCCGGCCACGTTGTGGATGACCGAAGTCGCGATCAGCACCCAGTTGCAAGACCGCACGCCAGGCGACGACCTCAAGGAAGTCAGCGCCGCCCAACTGCGCAGTGGCGGGCTGTACGCCTATACCGCGATCAACGCCCCGCGCGGGCTGGATGAGCGGATTTACCATGTGTGGAAATTCAACGGCCAAGAGGTCGACCGCATCGCCCTGGATATCCACGGTGGGCGCAAGGAAGGCTACCGCGCCTGGACCCACAAACAGAATTTCCCGGCCGATGCGGTTGGGCGCTGGCAGGTGCGGGTGCTGACGGAAGACGGGCAGGTCATCGGCGTACTGCGCTTCAAAGTCACTGACACAGCACAAACGGACACGCCAAAGTAGGCCGGATCGTGCTATTACGTAGGGATTGTGGATAGCCAAACAAGCTCGGAGCTTATGACCACTCGTACGACGGCCGGCGCAGCCCACCTCGATTCGTCTACCGTTCCCCCGTTACTCAGGATTACAGGGGACTGGACGCTTGCCCACTATGCAAACCTGAAGAAGCTGTCGGACAAACTCGATGGCCAATACGACGCCGGTGCCCGCATTGACCTCAATGGCCTCGGCGCCCTGGACACTGCCGGCGCGTCGCTGTTGGTCGAGTTGCTGGGCCCCGACCGCATCGAGCAATCTGCCGAGCAAACCGACTGCAGCCTGTCCGCCCCCGACCGCGCGTTGCTCAAGACCGTCTACCGCTCCCTGAATGACTTTTGTGTGCCGGACAAGGCCCCCGAGGAAACCGCCGGCATCCAGGTGCTGACACGCATCGGCCGTGCGGTGGACACCGTCTGGCAGGACAGTAATCAGCTGCTGGGCTTTATCGGGGTGATCCTCGAAACCTTCGCCCGCAGCATTTTCCGCCCCAAGCGCTGGCGTATCACGCCCATGGTCGCGCATATCGAACAAACCGGCCTCGACGCCGCGCCCATCGTGGCACTGCTGACGTTTCTGGTTGGCGCGGTCGTCGCGTTTCTCGGCGCCACGGTGCTCAAGAGTTTCGGCGCGACCATTTTCACCGTGGACTTGGTGGCGTTCTCTTTCCTGCGTGAATTTGGTGTATTGCTCACCGCCATCCTGATCGCCGGGCGCACCGCCAGCGCCTTTACAGCGCAAATCGGCTCAATGAAAGCCAACGAAGAAATCGACGCCATCCGTACCCTGGGCCTGGACCCGATGGAGTTGCTGGTTCTGCCGCGCGTAATGGCGCTGCTGGTGTCGCTGCCGATGCTGACCTTCCTGGCAATGCTCTCGGGGATTATCGGCGGCGGCGTGGTGTGCGCCGTCACGCTGGATATTTCGCCGGCAATGTTTCTCTCGCTGTTGCAATCGGACATCGGCGTACAGCATTTCCTGGTCGGCATGGTGAAAGCCCCCTTCTTCGCCTTCCTGATCGCGGCGATCGGCTGCCTCGAAGGCTTCAAAGTCAGCGGCAGTGCCGAGTCGGTCGGCGCCCACACCACCTCCAGCGTGGTGCAATCGATCTTTGTGGTCATTGTGCTGGATGCGGTCGCCGCGCTGTTCTTCATGGAGATGGGCTGGTGAGTCGTCTACGCCGTGCGCCCTCCGAGGCGGTGATCGAAGTGCGCGGCCTGTGCAACCGCTTTGGCAGCCAGAGCGTGCACGAGAACCTCGATCTGGATTTGTATAAAGGCGAGATCCTCGCAGTGGTCGGCGGCTCCGGCAGCGGCAAGTCCGTGCTGTTGCGCAGCATCGTCGGCTTGCGCCGCCCCAGCGAAGGCGACGTGCGGGTGTTCGGCAAGAACCTGCCGAGCCTGCCGGAACATGAACGCTCGCTGGTGGAACGGCGCTTTGGCGTGCTGTTTCAGAAGGGCGCGCTGTTTTCTTCACTGACTGTGACCGAAAACGTCGCCCTGCCATTGATTGAGCACGCGGGCCTCAGCCGTGCCGACGCCGAGCACCTGGCCGCGGTCAAACTGGCGTTGGCCGGGCTGCCTCTTTCGGCTGCCGACAAGTACCCGGCGTCACTCTCCGGCGGCATGATCAAGCGCGCGGCATTGGCACGCGCCTTGGCGTTGGACCCGGACATCCTGTTCCTCGATGAACCCACCGCCGGCCTCGATCCGATTGGCGCGGCGCAGTTCGACCAACTGATCCTGACCCTGCGTGATGCGCTGGGCCTGAGCGTGTTCCTGGTCACCCACGACCTCGACACGCTGTACACCATCACCGACCGCGTCGCCGTGCTGGCGCAGAAGAAAGTGCTGGTGGCCGGCGCCATCGATGTTGTCTCGGAAACGGACGACGCGTGGATTCACGAGTATTTCCACGGCCCCCGAGGCCGCGCGGCATTGACTGCCGCTCAATCGTTCAACGAGGTATGACATGGAAACCCGAGCCCATCATGTGATGATCGGTCTGTTCAGCGTGATCGTAGTGGTTGGCGCCATGCTGTTCGGCCTGTGGCTGGCCAAGTCCAGCGTGGACAGCGCCTTCCAGGAATACGAGGTGGTGTTCAACGAGGCGGTCAGCGGCCTGTCCCAGGGCAGCTCGGTGCAATACAGCGGGATCAAGGTAGGCGATGTCACCAGCCTGCGCCTGGACCCGAAAGACCCGCGCCGTGTGCTCGCACGTATCCGCCTGGCCGGGCAAACGCCGATCAAGGAAGACACCCAGGCCAAACTGGCACTGACCGGTATTACCGGCACCTCGATCATCCAGCTCAGCGGCGGTACCCCGCAAAGTCCTGAACTCAAGGGCAAGGACGGCAACCTGCCGGAAATCATCGCGTCGCCATCGCCGATCGCACGCCTGCTCAATAACAGCAACGACCTGATGACCAGCATCAACCTGCTGCTGCACAACGCCAACCACATGTTCTCCCGGGAGAACGTCGAGCGCCTGAGCAATACGCTGGACAACCTGCAGCAGACCACCGGCGCCATTGCCGAACAGCGCGGCGATATCAAGGTGGTCATGCAGCAACTGATGCAAGTCAGCAAACAGGCGACTGCGGCACTGGAGCAAACCACTGTGCTGATGCGCAATGCCAACGGCCTGCTCAACGAGCAAGGCAAACAGGCCTTCGGCAGCGCCGAACAGGCAATGAAATCCCTGGAGCAAAGCACCGCGACCATCAACACCTTGCTGACCAACAACAAGGACTCGGTGAACAGCGGCATGCAGGGCCTCAACGAATTGGCACCCGCCGTGCGCGAACTGCGCGAAACCTTGGGTTCGCTGCGCGCCATCTCCCGCCGCCTCGAAGCCAACCCCAGTGGTTACCTTCTGGGCAGCGACAAGAACAAGGAGTTCACGCCATGAAGCGTGCTTACCAAATGATCGCCCCTCTGGCCCTGGCCCTGATCAGCGCGTGCTCGATCTTGCCCAAGCCGGACCCGTCGGATGTCTACCGCCTGGCTTCAGCACACACCAGCACCCAAGGCACGCCGGTCAGTTGGTCACTGCGTGTGTCTAAGCCCCAGAGCAGCGAGTTTCTCGACAGCCCGCGCATTGCCGTGGTGCCCAACGGCGACCTGATCAGCAGCTACGCGAACTCACGCTGGAGCGACCCGAGCCCGGTGCTGCTGCGCAATCGGTTCATGGACGGTTTCCAGCGCGATGGGCGGGTAACGCTACTGAGCACCGACGAGACCAACTTGCAGGCCGACTATGAGCTGGGCGGCCAGTTGCAGGCTTTCCAGAGTGAATACCGGGGCAATCAGGTGGACGTGGTGATTCGACTTGACGCACGGTTGGTGCGCGCAAGTGATCAGCGGATTATTGCCAGCCGTCGGTTTGAGGTGAGGCAGGCTGCGGGCGATACCAAGGTGCCGGCGGTGGTCGCCGCGTTTGGGCAGGCCGGGGATCAGCTGAATAAGCAGGTGGTGGATTGGGTGGTGCAGCAGGGCAATGCTGTTGCGAAACGCTGACGGCCTCTTCGCGAGCAAGCCCGCTCCCACACTTTGAATGTATTCACCGTTCAAAATTGGAAGCGGGCTTGCTCGCGATAGCTATTAAAGCCTTAACCAAAGAACCAGTAGCACACCGCAATCGCCGCCACGACGCCGGCAAACTCCGCCAGCAACGCACACCCCACCGCATGCCGCGCCCGCTGTATTCCTACCGAACCGAAGTACACCGCCAACACATAAAAGGTGGTTTCCGTGCTGCCCTGAATGGTCGCTGCCACCAGCGCGGGGAAGCTGTCTACGCCCTTGGTTTGCATGGTCTCGATCAACAGCGCGCGTGCGGCACTGCCGGAAAACGGCTTGACCATCGCCGTCGGCAGCGCGTCGACAAAACGCGTGTCCATGCCGCTCCAGGCCACCACATGGCGAATGCCCTCCAGGCCGAAGTCCAACGCCCCGGAGGCGCGCAACACACCCACGGCACACAGCATCGCCACCAGGTACGGCAGCAGGTTCTTGGCAACGTCGAAGCCCTCTTTGGCACCTTCGACAAATGCCTCATAAACCTTCACCTTGCGCAGCGCGCCGATCACCAGGAACAGCATGATCAACCCAAACAGCGTGAGGTTACCGAGTATCGAAGAAAGGCCGGCCAGGGCCGTGGCGGACAGGGTCGCCAGCAGCGCCATAAAACCGCCCAACACCAGTGCACCGGGAATCAGGTAGGCCAGCACCACCGGGTCCCACAGGCGCAAGCGTTGCATCACGGCCACCGAGAGCAGGCCGACCAGGGTCGAGGCACTGGTCGCCAGCAGGATCGGCAGGAACACCAACGTCGGGTCCGCGGCACCTTGCTGGGCGCGGTACATGAAGATCGTCACCGGCAACAGCGTCAGCGAAGAGGCGTTAAGCACCAGGAACAGAATCTGCGCGTTGCTCGCAACGTTCGGGATGGGGTTGAGTTCCTGCAACGCCTTCATGGCTTTCAGGCCGATAGGCGTCGCGGCGTTGTCCAGGCCCAGACCGTTGGCGGCGAAGTTGAGGGTGATCAAGCCGATAGCGGGATGGCCGGCGGGCACTTCCGGCATCAGCCGGCGAAACAGCGGCCCGAGCGCCTTGGCCAGCCAATCGACGATCCCGGCCTTTTCGGCGATGCGTAAAAAGCCCAGCCATAAGGTCAGGGTGCCGAACAGCAGCACCATCACTTCCACTGACAATTTGGCCATGGCGAAAATACTTTCGACCATCGCCGCAAAAATCCCGGCATTACCGCCAACCAGCCACTGCACCAGTGCTGACACCATTGCCACGACAAAGAAGCCAAGCCACAGGCCATTGAGCATCAGTTGAATCCCCCGAAAGATGGAGCGAATGATAACGGGGCTGGCAGAAACGACAAACCCCGGATTTCCCGGGGTTTGTTTCACATCACTCGCGCATCAGCCGCGGCTGGCCTCGCCGGCCGGCAGCGCTTCTTTGCTGCGCCAGTGCGGCAGGGAATTCCAGTAGCGCTCGCCCTTGGCGTCGTCGTACATGCCTTCCCAACGGGAGATGACCAGTACGGCCAAGGCATTGCCGATCACGTTCAGTGCGGTACGTGCCATGTCCATCACACGGTCGACACCGGCGATGAACGCCAAGCCTTCCAGCGGGATGCCCACGCTGCCCAATGTGGCCAGCAGCACCACGAAGGACACGCCCGGCACGCCGGCGATACCTTTGGAGGTGACCATCAGGGTCAGCACCAGCATCAGTTGCTGGCCGATCGACAGGTCGATGCCATACAGCTGGGCGATAAAGATTGCAGCGATGCTCTGGTACAGGGTCGAACCGTCGAGGTTAAACGAGTAGCCGGTCGGCACCACGAAGCTGCAGATGGCCTTTGGCGCACCGTACGCCTCCATTTTCTCGATCACCCGAGGCAGCACGGTTTCCGAGCTGGCGGTCGAGTAGGCCAGTACCAATTCGTCCTTGAAGATACGCATCAACTTGAGGATCGAGAAGCCAAACAGGCGTGCGATCAGGCCCAGTACCGCAAAGGCGAAGAACAGGATGGCCACGTAAACCAGGATCACCAGCTTGGCCAGCGGCAGCAAGGAAGCGAAGCCGAAATTGGCAACGGTCACCGCGATCAGGGCAAAGACACCGATAGGGGCGTACTTCATGATCATGTGGGTGACTTTGAACATGCTCTCCGACACGCCCTGGAACATGGTCACCAGCGGCTCGCGCAGCTCAGGCTTGAGGCTCGACAAGCCCAGGCCGAACAGCACCGAGAAGAAGATGATCGGCAACATATCGCCGCGTGCGACCGCCGCGAAAATGTTCGACGGGATCAGGTTGAGGATCGTCTCGATGAACGCATGCTCATGCTGCACTTCGGCGGCGGTGGCGGTGTATTTGGAGATGTCGACGGTACCCAGGGTACTCATGTCGATGCCAGCGCCCGGGTGGAACAGGTTGGCAAGCAGCAGGCCGACCACAATGGCGATGGTGGTGACCACTTCGAAGTAAAGGATGGTTTTGACACCGATTCGGCCGAGCTTCTTCGCGTCCCCCACACCGGCGATGCCCACGATCAACGAGGAAATCACAATCGGGATCACGATCATCTTGATCAGACGGATAAAGATATCGCCCGCTGGCTGCAACACATTGCTGATCCACCAGGCTTTTTCAGCACTGAAATGGTTGAGCACTGCACCGATTGCGATCCCCAATACCAAACCGATGAGGATCTGCCAGGCGAGGCTTAGCTTTGCCTTCTTCATGTCATTACCCTTACTTCAAGTGGACTTAAGGCGGATGCGCCATCTGGAACGCTCGGAAGCGAAAAAGTGTGTGCATCTGCCTCCGTAGAAGGTCACCGCAGCGTGGCCGAAATGGCTTACTGGCAGGCGAAAAAAGGCGCAACTATTCCCATGCAAGGGAGCGACGTCTAATGCCGTAAACGCCTACCCTATGCCGAATCGGCATGGCTTTTTATGAAAATAACTGTCCGAACGGTCAGTTCAAATACGCCAATTCAGCAGGTGAATATGCCGTTAACCGGCCAATACAGGCTCGCTCAGAGATGTTGGACGACCTCAGGTCACTGGCAGAAATGCCTGGGATTTGATGAGCTTGGCGTCGGAGAAGTCCTATAGCGTGCGGAAAATTTTCTAGATAGAAGGTCGCTCCGACACACCAAGTAATGGTTGAGCGGAAGCACAAAAGAAAATAACGGCTATAGACGACATACAAGATGGGCAATGAGAGTCATAAGCCCGCCGCAAGTTCAGCAAGCTTGAGGACTTGTGAACTTGCGTCGCAGCTTTTCACCTGACCCGGCCCTTGCGCAGGCACTCCCTGTACCCGTAGGTCACGCCGATCTCGATTGATCAGAGCAACCCGGCCCCCTGGTCAAGCACCGCCTTTGGCGAGCGGTGCAAGTGGAAGGAAGCAAAGTGGCCTCTTTCCATGGACGCCGGCTCCGTAGACGGCAGATGCGTCAGACGGAACCTAGTACCAATTCGGATCTTTCTTGAGCTGCTCCATCAGCAGCTTCTGCATGCCTTCGTCCGGCTTACCGAGGAAACGGTAGTCAGCGTGCCGCGTCGGTGACTTGTCTGCCGGCAGACCTGCCGGGACCTGTACCAACATGGCGTAGGCATGTTTCTTGTTGTAGCTGAAGGCAACGACCAGACGCTTGTTCAGGCACGTGTCTGCTGTCTCGCAGAGCGGCCCGACCAGGTACTTGTCGCCATCTTCTTCCACGGCATTCATTTGTTCGGCCGTACCGGAGAGGTTCATCACCCATTCCGGCAGCCGCTCTTCTTTCTTCACAACGCCTTGCCAGGTCTCACGAAACTGTGGATCGGAGCTGAGCAGTTCGTTGGCCCGGGTCTGACCGTCATTGGCGGCCATCACCAGGCCGCTACCGCCCAAGAGCAGGGCGGCAGCTAGCGCTTTGAGAGACAAAGTGGTCATTTTCAGCCTCGGCCGCGACGACCAAAGAAGAACGAAGCGATGAACATCACCAGGAAGACCACAAACAGAATTTTTGCGATACCCGTGGCAGTGCCCGCGATGCCGCCGAAGCCCAGGACTGCAGCCACAATGGCGATGATCAGAAATGTGATTGCCCAACTCAACATGGTGATTCTCCTTACGCTTTTATAGGGGTAACAGCGGTAGTGCGGTGCAGCCGCTCAACTCAGCGACGTTTTGTTGCCTAGAACACCCAACGCTCCTGAGTTGGCAATTCACCCAGGGTGGAATCCTGGTCAGCCACTCTCAATTGCGGGGCGGTTACGTCGGCGGTAGCGCTGCCAACGGAACGGAAATGGGTCTGGGTCATGAGCGGGCGTTCAAACTGCGGGGTTTGTTGCTGACTCTGTTGCCAATGCTGCAACTGCTGGCCGGCGATCAACGTGACCATCAAGGCCAGGCTGGCGAACAGACCTTGCTGCAAACGCACTGGCGATACACGCAATTGGCTGCTGAGGCTTTGGCGAGTCATGCTGCATTTCTCCCGCATTCTGGTTATTCGTTCATGACGCTGTCAGGAGAGGTATTGCAGGGTGCATGCCAGATTTTTTACAAAATAAATCCCAATAAAATCAGCATGTTATGAATGAGCGACGGTTATAGAGGCCAGCATCCTGCACGATGCCTCTGTCCAGGCCGTGCGAAATGCACGACGGCCAATGGTCGGATCAACGGATCGAAAGCAGCAGTTGAGTTGCCGAAGTGGCAAGAAGGGATGAAAACGCTATCAAACGGCGTGTTTGTAGGAGAGCGTGAAGATACCTGCGCGCGGACGCCGTTTATCAATCAGAATAAACCATGCAACTTGCCCGATTATTCCGGGACTAATCAGCATCATTTATAGTTAAGGAGCGCGGGACAGATGGAATCAGCCAAGGAACTTCAAGGCCGCATTCTTTTAGTGGATGACGAATCCGCGATCCTTCGCACCTTCCGCTACTGCCTGGAAGATGAAGGCTACAACGTAGCGACCGCCAACAGCGCCGCGCAAGCCGATGCCCTGATGCAACGCCAGGTGTTTGACCTGTGCTTCCTGGATTTGCGCCTGGGCGAAGATAACGGCCTGGATGTATTGGCGCAGATGCGTATCCAGGCGCCGTGGATGCGCGTGGTCATTGTTACCGCGCATTCCGCCGTAGACACCGCAGTCGATGCGATCCAGGCCGGCGCCGCCGACTACCTGGTCAAACCGTGCAGCCCTGACCAATTACGGCTGGCCACCGCCAAGCAGTTGGAAGTGCGCCAACTGTCCGCCCGCCTGGAAGCGCTGGAAGGCGAAGTACGCCAGCCCAAGGACGGGCTCGACTCCCACAGCCCGGCGATGATGGTGGTACTGGAAACCGCACGCCAAGTTGCCGGGACTGACGCCAATATCCTGATTCTGGGCGAGTCCGGCACCGGTAAAGGCGAGTTGGCGCGGGCCATTCACGGCTGGAGCAAACGTTCGAAAAAATCCTGCGTGACCATCAACTGCCCGTCACTGACCGCGGAACTGATGGAAAGCGAATTGTTCGGCCACAGCCGCGGCGCGTTTACCGGTGCCAGTGAGAGCACATTGGGCCGCGTCAACCAGGCCGACGGTGGCACGCTGTTTCTCGACGAAATCGGCGACTTCCCCCTCACTTTGCAACCCAAATTGCTGCGTTTTATCCAGGACAAGGAATATGAGCGCGTAGGCGACCCGGTCACCCGGCGCGCCGATGTGCGCATCCTGGCGGCCACCAACCTGAACCTGGAAGACATGGTGCGCGACGGCCGCTTCCGGGAAGACTTGCTCTACCGCCTCAATGTCATCACCTTGCACCTGCCGCCGCTGCGTGAACGCAGTGAGGACATCCTGACCCTTGCCGACCGCTTCCTGGCACGCTTCGTCAAGGAATACGCCCGACCGGCACGCGGTTTCAGCGACAGCGCGCGTGAAGCGCTGCTCAACTACCGATGGCCAGGCAATATCCGCGAACTGCGGAACGTGGTGGAACGCGCCAGCATCATCTGCCCACAGGAAAAGGTTGAAATCAGCCACCTCGGGATGGCCGAACAACCGACCAACAATGCCCCGCGCATCGGCGCAGCACTGAGCCTGGATGAGCTGGAGAAAGCGCATATCGGTGCAGTACTCGCCACCAGCGACACGTTGGATCAAGCGGCACGCACCCTCGGCATCGACGCATCGACCCTTTATCGCAAACGCAAACAGTACAATTTATGAGCTGTACTTTATGAAGCTTGCGATGAAACTGCGCACTCGGTTATTCCTGAGTATCTCAGCGCTGATTACCGTCGCCCTGCTGGGACTGATTCTGGGACTGGTCAGCGTCATGCAAATGGCCAAGAGCCAGGAGTCGCTGATTCGCAGCAACTTCATCACCCTGGACCTGGGCCTCAAGCTGCGCCAGAGCTTGGGCGATCAGTTGATCCTGATGCTGGAGGATCGACCGGACCCCGCGGCCCTGCAAACCTCGAAAGAGCAATATTTCGCCCTGCTGGATCAAGGTATCGCCCACGAACAGCAAGACGGCAGACTCAGCGGCTTCGCCCAGGCACGTGCCGACTACCTGAACTTCCTCAAGGCGTTTGACGAGGCCCAGCAAAGCTCGCTGGCGAACAATAAAAACCAGAAACTGACCGAAACCTTCAATGCATTGCGCAATGGCCTGATCGCCGAACACAAACAAGCGCTGGAGAATATCAACACCAGCGAATACAAATCGCGAGACCGAGCATTGCTGATTGCCGGCCTCTTAGGGTTGGTTGGCCTCGCGGTACTGATCATCGGCTTCGTCACTGCACACGGCATCGCACGGCGGTTTGGCGGGCCGATCGAAGCCTTGGCCAAAGCCGCTGACAAGATCGGGCAGGGTGATTTCGAAGTGACGCTGCCCCTCTCGTCGGCAGCGGAAATGAATCAACTGACGCGTCGCTTTGGCATCATGGCCGAAGCGCTGCGCCAGCATCAGGCGACCAATGTCGACGAATTGCTGGCCGGCCAGCAGCGCCTGCAAGCGGTGCTCGACAGCATCGACGATGGCTTGCTGATGATCGACCGCCAGGGCCGCCTGGAACACCTCAACCCAGTGGCGCAGCGCCAACTGGGCTGGGACGAGGCGCGTTTAGGCCAGGGCCTGGGCGAAGCACTGGGCCGCCCGGAAATGGATGAACAACTTCAGTTGGTACTGCGTGGCGGCAACCTGGAGCGCGCGCCGGAAGACCTGGAAGTGGAAGTCGAAGGCGAATTACGCCTGCTGACCTACAGCCTGACGCCCGTCAGCCATACCCAAGGGCATATTCTGGGCGCGGTGATGGTGCTGCACGACGTCACAGAACAACGCGCTTTCGAACGGGTGCGTAGCGAATTTGTGTTGCGCGCTTCCCACGAGTTACGCACACCGGTGACCGGCATGCACATGGCCTTCGGGCTGTTCCGTGAGCGGGCAAAGTTCCCTGCGGACTCGCGTGAAGCGGACCTGCTGGATACGGTCAATGAAGAAATGCAGCGCTTGATGCAGCTGATCAATGACCTGCTCAACTTTTCACGCTACCAGAATGGCCTGCAAAAGCTCACGCTCGGGCCATGTAATGTCACCGACCTGCTGGAGCACGCACGGGCCCGATTCACTGAGCCAGCGAATGCAAAGAACATCGAGTTATTGGTGGAGGCCCAAGCAGAGTTGCCCAGGCTGTATGCCGACCAGGCGCAGTTGGAGCGCGTGCTCGATAACCTATTAGGCAACGCGTTGCGGCACACTGCGCAAGGCGGCCAGATTCGTCTCCAGGCACGCCGTCATGGCGAGCGGGTAATTATCAGCGTCGAAGATAACGGCGAAGGTATTGCTTACGGCCAACAAGGGCGGATCTTCGAACCCTTCGTCCAGGTGGGCCGCAAGAAAGGCGGCGCCGGCCTGGGGTTGGCTCTTTGCAAAGAGATCGTGCAATTGCACGGCGGCCGCATGGGCGTGTATTCGCGGCCGGGGCAAGGCACGCAGTTCTACATGGCGCTGCCGCTGTAATCTGACTGCTCGGGTTGCCTTGTCACAGCGACAAGGACCTGAAAGCCCCCCATCAAACTACCGACGCACAGGTGAAAACCCGGGAGCAGGCTTGCTCGCGAAGGCGCTTTCAAAGCCAACATTGCTGCCGCCGGACATTCCGCTTTCGCAAGCCAACCCTTGCGATACACGCTTAGCTGCGGTTCAACGCGCGCAGGATCGCAGCACTTTCGGCATCCGGCGTGCCATCGAACAGTGATGGACGGAAGTGCATCTGGAAGGCCGCGATCACATGCCGTGTGGCTACATCCAGCTCACCCGTCTGCGGCGTTTGGTAGCCGAGTCGTGCCAGCTCTTCCTGGAACCAGGTAATACTCGGCAGGGCAGCGCTGTATTGCTGCTGGAATCGGGCGACTGCCTGTGCATCCGGCCACATCCCCAAACCTTCAGCGGCTAAACGCTTCCACGGGAACAGGGGGCCCGGGTCGAGCTTGCGCAGCGGCGCGATGTCGCTGTGACCGATGATATTCCGGGGGTTGATGCCATTGCGCTTGCTGATGTCCTTGAGCAACACCACCAGCGACTGCACCTGTGCTTCGGAGTATGGGTACCACACACGGCCCGTTGGCGTGTCGCGATACCCTGGGTTGACGATCTCGATGCCAATGGAGCTGGAGTTGAGCCAGGTGCGGCCCATCCACTCGCTTTCCCCGGCGTGCCAGGCACGCTGGCTCTCATCCACCAGTTTGAAGATGGTGCCTGAAGCGTCGTCGCCGATCAGGTAATGGCTGCTGACCTGGCCGTGCGTCAACAGCGCCAGGGAGCGTTCAAGGCCGGTAGAGGTGTAATGAACAATGACGAACTGCACGCGGTTATCGTGGTTCATCGAAGGGTGATTGGTGTCCAGGCGCGGGCCGCTGGCGCAGCCGGCGAGGAGCAAAAACACAAAAGCGACGTACAAGGATTTCATGGCAAAGGCATTACACTGAAGACGATAATGCAATAGTGTAACGTAACGTTTGAGGCTCGGCGGTCAAATCCGGGCTTTTAAACAAAATGGAACATTTTTCAGGCCGCCTGTACCCGGTTACGCCCGGCAGCCTTGGCCCGGTATAACGCCTCATCGGCGCGCTTGAGCGCCAAGTCACTGCGCTCACCTGGCTGAAACTGCGCCAGGCCCATGGACATCGTGATCGTCACCGGCTCGCCCTTGAAGTGGAACGGGCACGCTTCAATCGCTGCACGCAGCCCTTCACCCACGGCCAAGGCCTCCTCCAAGGCGGAGTCAGGCATCAGCAACACAAACTCCTCACCGCCAAAGCGCGCGATAAAGTCGTTGGGGCGCAGGTATTTGCGCAACACGTTGGCGATGATTTTCAGCACCTTGTCACCGGCCAGGTGACCGTAGCCATCGTTGATCCGCTTGAAGTGGTCCAGATCCAGCATGGCCAGGGACAAGCTATTGCCGCGCTGGTGCCAGGTATTCACTTCATGATCCAGACGCTCACTCCACGCCGCACGATTGGGCAGGCCGGTGAGCGGGTCGATCAAGGCCTTCTGGCGTTGTACCTCCAAATGCTCGCGGTAACCCTGGGCTTCCTTTTCCATGTTTGCGACACGTTCAGCCAAGCCCTTCAGCCGCGCCGCTACCTCCTGCTCGCGCTGGTCACGCTGCTGCTGGTGTTCATCCATAGTGCCGAGCAGGCCTTCAAGATGGCTTTCCAGCACCTGCTTGAGGCTGTCCAGGTCAGCCGCTTCCTGCACACTGCTTTGCAGGCCGTCGACCTGCTCACGGATCTGTGTATCCAGTTCCCGCGCGGCCGAACGGCTGTCGGCGTGGCCGTCACTGGCCACCTGCAGATGACCCTGGAATGCCTCGAGGCGCTCGTTGAGCTGCTTGAGGTAGGCTTCGAACTCGTGCTGGCCGCTGTCGGTGATCGCCAGCATCAGCACTGCAAGGTCATCAAGGATCGGCAGCAATTCGTACCAGTTCAAGCCGTGGGCCAGGCGTTCGCGCATGGCTTCGGCTTGGGGCCGGTGGCGCTCGGGCAGCGACAGATCACCCAGCAAGCCGAGCAAGGTGCCTTCGATATGGCTGGCGACCGAACTATAAGACGGCTCGGGCGAATCGGGCAGCGCGTAAACGCCGTCCGATTGCAGCATATCCGGGTCGGGCTCGGGGCTTTCCATCACAGGAGGTAGCGACAGGCTGCCGATGGCGGTTTCATCCGGCGTAGCCACCTCAGCCTGCGGGACCTCGATAAACGCAGCGAGGGCGCTCTCGGGAACGGTTTCCTCTGCCTCGGGTTCAGACGTCGCGGCAGGCGCAGTGGTGGGCGTAGCGATCGGCGCCGCTGGCGCCGGGGCCTCAAAGACAAACGTTTCGGCGGCGACCTCTGTAGCTTGCACCGGCGTGATCGGCTCAGGCTGTGCCTCGACCGGGGTCTGCGGCAACGGCGCAAAGGCGCGCAAGGCGTGTGTCAGCTCTTCGGATTGCGCGGGCTCCTGAGGCTCGGGCTTGGGCGCGGCGGGGACGGGTTTCGGCGCAGCCAGCGCCGGTACAGGCAGTGGCGTCGATTGGGCCACCGGCACTTCATTCGAAACCTCTTTCGCGCCAAACAGACGTTGCAGCAGGCCCGGCCCAGTGCGCGTGGTTTCGCCATCCGGCTCCAGGTTACTCAACGCCTGCTCTTGCAGGCTGCTCAGCTCACTGAGCAACAGCGGGATCTCACGCGCCTGCCCGACCCGGCCGTCCAGCTGCTTGGCGAAGGTTTTCAACGGGCGGGCCACCTCACGCGGCAGTGGCAACTTCTGCAATTGCACGACCAGCGCGGTGAGCGCAGTGCTGATCTGGTCGACCCGGGTTTCGCGGCGCTGCTCCGAGTCGAGCACGGCTTTTTCCAGGCGAGGCAACAAGGCGGCGAGAGCGGCGTCCATGTCGTCCGTACGCACCACGTCGCGCATCTCTTTCATGCATTGATCAACCGCGCGGTCGGTCCCTTCAGCCGCCAGCGTGCTACGCACCAGCCCTCGCCGTAACAGGTCAAGGCGGGCGGCCCAGCGACGTTCGAGCTTGTCTTGCTGCTCGACACTTTTCAGGTATTTCTCTTTCCAGCGCTGGGCGTCGTCGCTCATGCAAGGGGTCCGCGAGGGCCGGGGCTCAACGCGGGTAATGCATCAGCCGTGAGCGAACCCGGCAGACGAATCTCTACCGCGACCGGCAGGTGATCGGAGATGGGCTGCGCCAACACCTGCACGCTTTCGAGCGTAAGGGTCGGGCTAAGCAGGATATGGTCCAGGCAGCGCTGCGGGCGCCAACTGGGAAACGTGGCTTCGACTTGCGGCGCCAGTAACCCGAGGTCGCGCAACGGGGAATTCTGCAACAGGTCGTTGGCATGGGTATTCATGTCACCCATCAGTACCTGGTGCTTATAGTTGCTAATCATTTCACGCACATAGGCAAGCTGCAGGTTGCGCGCACGCCCCCCGAGCGCCAGGTGCATCATGACCACCACCAAGGCTTCCGGGCCTTCGCCGAATCGCACGAGGATCGCCCCACGCCCCTTGGGACCTGGCAAGGGGTGATCTTCGATGGCGGTGGGTTTCAAGCGACTGAGCACGCCATTGCTGTGCTGCGCCAGACGCCCCAGGTTGCGGTTGAGTTGCTGATACCAGTAGGGGAACGCGCCGAGTTGAGCCAGGTGTTCCACTTGGTTGATGTAGCCAGAGCGCATGCTGCCGCCATCAGCTTCCTGCAGGGCGACCAAATCGAAGTCGTTCAGCAGGTTGCCGATTTTTTGCAGGTTAACGGCCCGCCCGGTGTGCGGCAGCAGGTGCTGCCAGCCCCGGGTGAGGTAGTGCCGGTACTTCTCGGTGCTGATGCCCACCTGGATATTGAAGCTGAGCAGGCGCAAGCGGCTGTCTGCCGGCAGGCCCGTGGACTCCAGATGATGTTCGTTGACCTGCGGATCATGCAGGCCAACCACACGTTCAGTACCCCAGCGGCGCATGGTAGGCCCCTTACTTGGCTGCGCGCTCTTTGGCGATCAGTTGGTCGGCAACATTGAGAGTCTGCTCAGGACCACCGGTCGTGCCCAGGTCGAAACGGTATTTACCGTTGACGATCATGGTCGGTACGCCTTGCACGCCATACTTCTGGGCCAGCTCTTTGTATTGAGCCATTTTGCCCTTGACGGCGAACGAGTTGAAGGTTTCGAGGAACTTGGCTTTGTCGACGCCTTGGGTAGCAACGAAATCAGCCATGTCTTCCGGCTTGGTCAGACGCTTGCCTTCTTTTTGGATAGCGTTGAAGACGGCGTTATGAACCTTGTGCTCAACGCCCATGGTGTCCAGGGTGATGAAGAGCTGACCATGGGCATCCCATGGGCCACCGAACAGCGCAGGGATACGCTTGAAGTTCACGTCGGCCGGGAGTTTCTCAGCCCACGGATTGATGGTCGGCTCAAAGGCGTAGCAATGCGGGCAGCCATACCAGAACAGCTCCACCACTTCGATCTTGCCAGGCTCCGAAACGGGGACCGGGTTGGCCAGTTCTACGTAGGTTTTACCGGCTTCAAGCGGCACGTCGGCAGCTTGTGCGGTCATGCCGAAAAGACTGGCAGTGACGAGAGCGGCGCTGAGGATCAGATTACGCATGCTTTACTCCTGGACAAATAAAGTCGCCTCACGCGACCTTTAGGTGTGACAGGTCTGCGCGGGCATGAGTTCGTTAGTGTAACGGCACCGGCCACAAAAAAGGGCGGCCTAAGCCACCCTTTTTATGCTTGCATCGACGGATTAATCGAGCGTTAACGTACCGCCTGAATCAGTGCAGGCCCTGGATATACTGGGAAACCGCTTCGATATCCTTGTTGCTCAACTTGCCGGCAATACTTTGCATGATTTTGGTATCGCCATCGTTGGTGCGATTACCCTCACGGAAGTCCGTCAGTTGCTTGGTGATGTACTGGGCATGCTGGCCGCTCAGGTGCGGGAAACCGGCAGCAGCAAGGCCGGCGCCGTTAGGCGAATGGCAACCGAGGCAGGAAGGCATGCCTTTTTCCAGGTTACCACCCCGGAACAGTTCTTCGCCGTGAGCCACCAGCTTTGGATCGGCAGCTCCCACACTGCCTTTCTGACTGACAAAATACGCAGCGATGTCTGCCAAGTCCTGATCGCTGAGATTAGTCAGCAAACCGGTCATTTCGAGCACCGTGCGCTTGCCGTCCTTGATGTCGTGCATCTGCTTGGTCAGGTAACGTTCACCCTGGCCTGCCAGTTTAGGGAAGTTTGGCGCCGGGCTATTGCCGTCCGGTCCGTGGCAAGCACCACACACGGCGGCTTTCGCCTGGCCCGCTGTAGCGTCGCCTGCAGCATGGGCAACACCGGTGATGCCCAAGGTCAACAGCAGACTCACGATCAGTTTGTTCATCAGCTAATCCAACTACGGCTAAGGGTTTAAGAGTTATCTACCGGGTTTACTCACCATCAACTCAATGATGGCCTGGTAATCCTCAGTACTGCAGTCCATGCACAAACCACGCGGCGGCATTGCCTTGAAACCCTGGGTCACGTGTTGCACCAGCGTGTCCATACCTTGCGCCAGTCTGGGCGCCCAAGCTACCTGATCACCCCGTTTGGGGGCGTTGGGCAGTTGGCCGGCATGGCAAGCCACGCAAACTCGGTTGTACACCGCCTCCGGATCCTGTGTAGCCTGAGCGCCGTAAAGCGGAACCAGGACACCAAAAGCGAGCAACCATCGGGTCATACATCGACCTTTTCAGGGTTTGAGAGCGTTTTGCGTTCTAATGCGCAATGAAGGTCTTTCGCTCCCGTGAACTTCATCCTTCGCTGGGACAAAGCACACACAAAATCTGCGGCATTATATACTGGCGCTACTGAAACGGAAACGACACCGCTTGCCGCACCCTTTTTCGGCACCGCCCACATCGGAAATCTCATGCAACTCAAGAATCCCATCCTCGGTCTGTGCCAACAGTCCACATTCATGCTCAGCGCCGCCAAAGTTGACCAATGCCCCGATGACGAAGGCTTTGAAGTCGCCTTTGCCGGTCGTTCCAACGCTGGCAAATCCAGCGCACTGAACACCCTGACTCACGCCAGCCTGGCGCGCACCTCGAAAACCCCGGGCCGCACGCAACTTCTCAATTTCTTCAAGCTAGACGATGATCGGCGTCTGGTCGACCTGCCGGGCTACGGATATGCAAAAGTACCTATCCCGCTGAAGCTGCACTGGCAGCGTCACCTGGAGGCTTACCTGGGTGGCCGGGAGAGTTTGAAAGGGTTGATTCTGATGATGGACATCCGTCATCCAATGACCGACTTCGACCTGCTGATGCTTGATTGGGCTGTCGCCAGCGGCATGCCGATGCACATCCTGCTGACCAAGGCCGACAAGCTGACCTACGGTGCCGCCAAGAACACCCTGCTCAAAGTGCAGTCCGACATTCGCAAAGGCTGGGGGGATGCGATCACCATCCAGTTGTTCTCTGCACCGAAGCGGATGGGCCTGGAAGACGCCTACACCGTGCTG
Source organism: Pseudomonas fluorescens (assembly GCF_900215245.1). GTDB lineage: Bacteria > Pseudomonadota > Gammaproteobacteria > Pseudomonadales > Pseudomonadaceae > Aquipseudomonas > Aquipseudomonas fluorescens. Next base: position 2,261,263 of record NZ_LT907842.1, on the reverse strand, counting down.
GCAGGCTGGATGGAATTGGCCGACAAGGGCACTGAAATCGCGGAATAACTTTTCTGCGGGCAAAAAAAACCCCGGACTTCGTATGGGGAGGGGAAGTTCGGGGTTCAAGTTCCGGACCGCTAGGGCGGGGTCCAGATATCTGCCAACACTTAACACAACATAGGAGCATTGAAGGGCTTCACCACCCATTCAGTAACTCTGAGTAGCAATTCACGGGTTAAGTTCCGGCAGGTTCAAAAAACTATTGGAAATAGCCGGCGGCGTTTTTTGATCTAAAGCACTCTGCCACCGCCCTCGCAAGTGGCAGAGCCGCAAAATCAGTGCGCCTCGTCCCAGTTATCGCCCACACCCACATCCACCACCAGTGGCACGTCCAACTGAGCCGCCGCGCTCATGTGCTCGCGGATCTTCTCGCTGACTTGCGCCACCAGGTCCTCACGCACCTCGAGCACCAGTTCATCGTGCACCTGCAGGATGACCTTGGCATCCAGGCCCGATTCAGTCAGCCAGTTATCCACCAACACCATGGCTTTCTTGATGATGTCTGCCGCCGTGCCCTGCATGGGCGCGTTGATTGCCGTGCGCTCGGCCGCCGCTCGTTCCTGAGGCTTATTGGAATTGATATCCGGCAAATACAGCCGACGCCCGAAGAAGGTTTCTACATAGCCTTGATCAGCCGCCTGGGCACGCGTGCGCTCCATGTACTCGCGAACACCTGGGTAGCGCGCGAAGTACACATCGATGTACGCCTTGGCAGTCTTGGTATCGACGCCAATATCTTTGCCCAACTTCTGCGCGCCCATGCCGTAGATCAGGCCAAAGTTAATCGCCTTGGCACTGCGGCGCTGATTGGACGTGACCTCAGACAATTCAACCTTGAACACCTCGGCCGCCGTAGCGGTGTGCACGTCCAAGTCATTGCGAAACGCATTCATCAAGCCCTCGTCCTTGGACAAGTGCGCCATGATCCGCAGCTCGATCTGCGAATAGTCCGCCGCCAGCAGCTTGTAGCCCTTGGGCGCGATAAACGCCTGGCGGATCCGCCGCCCTTCGGCGGTGCGCACCGGGATGTTCTGCAGGTTCGGGTCGCTGGACGACAAGCGCCCGGTAGCTGCCACAGCCTGATGATAGGACGTGTGAATGCGCCCGGTGCGCGGGTTGATCTGCTCCGGCAGGCGGTCGGTGTAGGTGCTTTTCAATTTGCTCATGCTGCGGTACTGCATCAGCACCTTGGGCAACAGGAAGTCATCTTCGGCCAACTTGGCCAGCACTTCTTCGGCCGTGGACGCCTGCCCCTTGCCGGTCTTTTTCAGGACCGGCAGGCCCAGCTTCTCGTAGAGAATGGCTCCGAGCTGCTTGGGCGAGCCCAGGTTGAACGCCTCACCGGCGATCTCGAACGCCTGGCGTTCCAGCTCCACCATCTTGTTGCCCAGCTCGATGCTCTGGATACCCAACAGGTCCTTATCCACCAGCGCACCCTGGCGCTCAATACGCGCCAACACCGGCACCAAAGGTATTTCGATATCGGTCAGCACACTGGCCAGGCTCGGGATGGCCGCGAGTTGTGCGTGCAGTGCCTGATGCAGACGCAGCGTCACGTCGGCATCTTCGGCCGCGTAAGGGCCGGCTTGCTCAAGCGGGATCTGGTCGAACGTCAGCTGCTTGGCGCCCTTGCCGGCGATGTCCTGGAAGCTGACGGTGTCGTAGTCCAGATACTTCTTCGCCAGGCTGTCCATGTCGTGCCGGGTGGCGGTGGAGTTCAGCACATAGGATTCGAGCATGGTGTCGAAGGCGATACCGCGCACGGTAATGCCCTGTTCAAAATCACCACCGATGGCACAGTTGGCCAGGATGTTCATGTCGAACTTGGCGTGCTGGCCAACCTTGAGCTTGGTCGGGTCTTCCAGTAATGGCTTGAGGGCCAGCAACACGGTGTCACGATCCAGCTGCTGCGGCGCACCGATATAAGAGTGGGTCAGCGGTATGTAGGCCGCTTCGTGAGGCTGCACGGCAAAGGAAACCCCGACCAACTGCGCCTGTTGGGCGTCAATCCCGGTGGTTTCCGTGTCAAACGCGAACAACTTCGCGTCATTAAGCTTCTTCAGCCAACGGTCGAATGTCGCTTGGTCGAGGACAGTGGTGTAGGACGTCTCCACGGGCGCGGAGGCAATCACCTCAACCGCTTCTTCGGTGGCCGGAGCAGCTTGCGCCGAGGCCTTCAACTCGACACGCTTGGCGTCGCGCTGAATCTCATCGAACCAGCTCTTGAACTCCAGCAGCGTGTACAGCTCCAGCAGCTTTTCGCGATCCGGTTCGATCAGGTGCAAATCATCCAGGCCCACGTCCAGCGGCACGTCGATCTTGATCGTCGCCAGCTGATAGGACAGGAACGCCATTTCCTTATGCTCTTCCAGCTTGGCCGGCAGGTTCTTGGCGCCCCGAATCGGCAGGGTCGGCACAATATCCAACTGCTCATAAAGCTCTTTGAGGCCGCCGTTCACGCCCACCAACAGGCCGGAAGCAGTCTTCGGACCAATGCCCGGAACGCCCGGGATGTTGTCGGAGGAATCGCCCATCAACGCCAGGTAATCGATGATCTGCTCGGGAGCGACACCGAATTTCTCCTTCACGCCCTCGATGTCCATCGCGCTACCGGTCATGGTGTTGACCAAGGTAATGTGCCCGTCGACCAGTTGCGCCATGTCCTTGTCGCCCGTGGAAATCACCACCGGTCGGTCGGCGGCCGCACTGCTGCGGGCCAGGGTGCCGATCACGTCATCGGCCTCGACGCCTTCAACGCACAGCAGCGGGAAGCCCAGCGCGATCACGCTTTGGTGCAGCGGCTCGATCTGCAGGCGCATGTCATCAGGCATGCTGGGGCGGTTAGCCTTGTATTCAGCGTACATGTCATCGCGAAAGGTCCCACCCTTGGCGTCGAACACGACCGCGAACGGGCTGTCCGGGTACTGCTTGCGCAGGCTTTTGAGCATGTTCAACACGCCCTTGACCGCACCGGTCGGCAGGCCTTTGGACGTAGTCAGCGGTGGCAGCGCGTGAAAGGCGCGGTACAGGTAAGACGAACCGTCCACCAGGACGAGGGGGGCTTGGCTCATGAGCAGGATCAACCTTTTCGGCGGGTCAGGCGCTAGAATAGCCGGACCAATGACGACAAAGGGACAAGGTTATCATGCGTACAGTAAATCGCTTGTTGTTGACCGGCTTGATTGCACTCACTCCGATGGTGGCCATGGCGGCAGATAGTGCGCCTTCAGGCGACCCGGAAGTCACCATTCGCACGGAAGGCGACAAGACCATTCAGGAATACCGCCAAAATGGCTTCCTGTACGCGATCAAGGTGACCCAGAAAGGCTTTCCGCCGTATTTCCTGGTGCGCGCGGACGGAACCGATGCGAATTTCATCCGTTCTGACCAACCGGATATGCTGATCCCGTCATGGAAGATCTTCGAATGGAAATGATTTCTTAACTTAAATTGGCGCCGCGCACTGCGGCGCCCGTACTGGCAGTTTTAACCATGTCTGTGTTTACCCCCCTGGCTCGGCCCGAGCTGGAAACTTTTCTCGCCCCTTACGGGCTCGGCCGCCTGCTTGATTTCCAGGGGATTGCCGCCGGTAGCGAAAACACCAATTTCTTCATCAGCCTGGAACAGGGCGAGTTCGTCCTGACCCTGGTTGAGCGCGGCCCCGTTGCAGAAATGCCGTTCTTCATCGAACTGCTCGACGTGCTTCACGACGCCGACCTGCCGGTGCCTTACGCCCTGCGGACCACCGATGGCGTGGCCCTGCGCGAACTTGCCGGCAAACCCGCGCTGCTACAACCGCGCCTGGCCGGCAAGCACATCAAGGACGCCAATGCGCAGCATTGCGCCCAGGTCGGCGACCTTCTCGGCCACCTTCACTTGGCGACTCAAGGCGAGAAGGTGCTGGAACGCAAGACTGATCGCGGGCTGGATTGGATGCTCCGCGAAGGGGCGCAGCTGATTTCGCACCTGAACGACGCACAGCAGCGCCTGCTGCAAGATGCACTGGCCGAAATAGACGCTCACAAAGCCGAGATCCTCGCCCTGCCGCGCGCCAACGTTCACGCTGACTTGTTCCGCGATAACGCGATGTTCGAAGGCACCCACCTGACTGGGTTGATCGACTTCTACAACGCCTGCTCAGGCCCGATGCTGTACGACGTGGCGATCGCGCTGAATGACTGGTGCTCGGACGCCGATGGCGTGATTGATGGCCAACGCGCCCGCGCGCTGCTGGGCGCCTACGCAGGGCTGCGCCCGTTCACCGCCAAGGAAGCGCAATGGTGGCCGACAATGTTGCGCGTAGCGTGCGTGCGCTTCTGGCTGTCACGCCTGATCGCCGCGGAGTCGTTTGCCGGGCAGGACGTGTTGATCCATGACCCGGCAGAGTTCGAGCACCGGCTCGCGCAGCGTCAACAGGTTAACGTGCACTTGCCGTTCGCACTCTAAAGACCTGCTCGGTAAATATGTGGGAGCGGGCTTGCCTGCGATAGCGGTGTCGACTGACACATCGCCATCGCGGGCAAGCCTGCTCCCACATGGGTTACGCGGCGGCGGTTAGAGTGATTCCAGGCACCCGGCCAGGTCATTCCCCAACTTCTCCAGCACCTGCTCATAACCCTGCGCCGTAGCCGGCGTGTAACCGCCCAACGCATCCAGCTCCGCCAATTTCACCGGCAAACCGGCGACCAGCGTCTCGGCCAGGCGCGGGCGCAAGGGCGGCTCGCTGAACACGCAGGTCTTACCCACTTCCTGCAACCGCGTGCGCATCGCCGCCACATGCTGGGCGCCTGGCTGTACTTCGGCGGCGACGCTGAACACGCCAGTGTGCTTGAGCCCGTAAGCGTCTTCGAAGTAATCAAAGGCCTCGTGGAAGACGAAGTAAGGCTTGTCCCCCACACTCGCCAACCGAGCCTTCAGGCGCGCATCCAATGCATCCAGACGCTCATCGAACGCCTTCACGTTGCTCTGATAGCGCGCGGCATTGGCCGGGTCGGCCGTGCTGAGGTCAGCCGCCATGCGCGCCGCAATGACGCGAGCGTTCACGGTGGACAGCCACAAATGCGCATCCAGGCTGCCTGGGCGGTGATCGTGATCATGTTCGTCGGCATCCTCGGCATGCGAGTGGCTATCTTCGGCGAAACGGCGCAGCTTCATGCCCGCAAGGTCCTGTACCGCCACGGTCGGCAGGCTACGCCCCTTGAGCACGCGCGGCAGGAAGCTCTCCATGTCCGGGCCGATCCAATACAACAGGTCCACCGACTGCACACGCCGTACGTCGGATGGGCGCAAGGCATAGTTGTGCGGCGAAGCGCCGGGCGGCAATAACACCTCCGGAATGGCCACACCGTCCTGCACCGCCGCGGCGATCAACTGCAACGGCTTGATGCTGGTCAGCACCTTGACCTCGGCTTGAGCAGCCCCGGCGATGAACAAACTGGTGACAAATACGACAAAAACGGGAAAAAGTCGGGACACGATGACCACTCAATGGCGTAGGAACGGGTAACATAATAACGTCTCTATCAAATGTCTGTCGCCGCTCATGCCTATTACACCGCTTGCCAGCCGTCCCCACGACCACTCTCACTGCGTGCATACCGCGCTGTCGGAGGCTGATACCCTGTGCGCACGCCAAGGCCTGCGCCTGACTGCGCTGCGTCGCCGCGTGCTGGAGTTGGTGTGGCAGAGCCACAAGCCGCTGGGCGCCTATGACATTCTTGGCGTGCTCAGCGAGCAGGATGGCCGCCGCGCCGCGCCGCCGACGGTGTACCGCGCGCTGGATTTCCTGTTGGAAAACGGCCTGGTGCACCGCATCGCCTCACTCAACGCCTTTGTCGGCTGCAACCACCCGGAACACGCGCATCAGGGCCAGTTCCTGATCTGCCGCGAGTGCCACGCGGCCATCGAGCTTGAACAAAAAAGCATCAGCGACGCCATCATCAAGAGCTCTGCCGAGGTTGGCTTCAAAGTTGAAGGGCAAACGGTCGAAGTGGTCGGGCTTTGCTCGGGCTGCCAGGGGGCTTGATGAGCAACGCGTTAATCCGCCTGGAACAGGTCGGGGTCACGTTCGCCGGCCAAGCCGTGCTCGATAACATCGCACTGAGCGTGGAACCGGGGCAGATCGTCACCCTGATCGGCCCCAACGGCGCCGGCAAGACCACGCTGGTTCGCGCCGTGCTCGGCCTGCTCAAGCCCGACACCGGCAGCGTGTGGCGCAAGCCCAAGCTACGCGTCGGCTACATGCCGCAAAAACTGCACGTCGACCCAACACTGCCATTGTCGGTACTGCGCTTCCTGCGCCTGGTGCCAGGCGTAGACCGCGCCCGCGCGCAGGAAGCGCTCAAAGAAGTCGGCGCCGAACAGGTCATCGACAGCCCGGTGCAAAGCATCTCGGGCGGCGAAATGCAGCGCGTCCTGCTGGCCCGCGCCTTGTTGCGCGAGCCCCAATTACTGGTGCTCGATGAGCCCGTGCAAGGCGTCGACGTGGCTGGCCAGGCCGAGCTGTACAGCCTGATCACCCGCCTGCGCGACCGGCATGGCTGCGGCGTGCTGATGGTCTCCCACGACCTGCACCTGGTCATGAGCACCACTGACCAAGTGGTGTGCCTCAACCGCCACGTCTGCTGCTCCGGCCACCCGGAACAGGTCAGTGGCGACCCGGCGTTCGTCGAGCTGTTCGGCAAAAACGCCCAAAGCCTAGCGATCTATCACCACCATCACGACCACGCCCACGATCTGCACGGCGCTGTCGTCGACGACCCCGCTACACCCCACACCCACGTTCATGGAGATAGCTGCAAGCATGGCTGATTTTCTGCTCTACGCCCTGCTGGCAGGCTTGGCTTTGGCACTGGTGGCGGGCCCATTGGGCTCGTTCGTGGTTTGGCGGCGCATGGCCTATTTTGGCGACACGTTGTCGCACGCCGCGCTGCTGGGCGTGGCCATGGGCTTTTTGCTGGATGTGAGCCCGACCATCGCCGTGACGGTGGGCTGCCTGCTGCTGGCGGTGCTGCTGGTGACCCTGCAACAGCGCCAGCCGCTGGCCTCCGACACCCTGCTCGGCATCCTCGCGCCGAGCACCTTGTCCCTGGGCCTGGTGGTGCTGAGCTTCATGCATGAAGTGCGCATCGACCTGATGGCCTACCTGTTCGGCGACCTGCTGGCGATCAGCCCGACTGACCTTGCCTGGATCCTCGGCGGCAGCGCCGCCGTGCTGGTGTTGCTGGTAGCGCTGTGGCGCCCATTGCTGGCGATCACCGTGCATGAAGAGCTGGCCACCGTGGAAGGTTTGCCCGTACCGGCCCTGCGCATGACCCTGATGCTATTGATCGCAGTGGTGATCGCTGTCGCGATGAAGATTGTCGGCGTATTGTTGATCACGTCGCTGCTGATCATTCCCGCAGCCGCTGCCCAGCGCCACGCTCGCTCACCCGAGCAGATGGCGATCGGCGCCAGCCTGCTGGGGATGCTTGCGGTGTGCGGGGGCCTGGCGCTGTCCTGGTTCAAGGACACGCCGGCCGGGCCGTCGATTGTAGTCACGGCGGCCGCCCTCTTTCTGCTGAGTTTTGTCCTGCCCCGTCGAGGGGTGTAGACTTGCTCGCTTTTTGCGCAAATAGAGAGTCGCAGGAATGAAGCCGTTCAACGTCCGTTATCTGCTCCTTGCCGCATTTTCCCTGCTGCTGGGCGCCTGTCAAAGCACACCGCCCGCTGCCACCGAGGTACCGGACACACGCGCTGCGGCAATCGCGCAGCTGGAGCAAAACCTGGCCAGCAGCGAACTGGCGACCGCCGAAGACGAGCTTGCCGCCTTGCAGGCCCAATCGCCTAACGACCCGACCCTGGAGCCTTACCAGCGCCAATTGGCCGAAGCCTACCTGCAGCGCAGCCAGATCGTGCTGCAAAAAGGTGACGTCAACGCTGCCGCGACCGCCCTGAGCCGTGCCCGCGCGCTGATGCCCAAGGCCCCGGCGCTCACCGGCGGCGTGAACAGTGCCATCAGCCACGCCCGCAAAGTCGAGCTGGATAAAGCCGAAGCCGCCCTGAAAGCGGCCGAAGCCAAGCCAGCGGCCAAGGTCATCGACCCTGCCGCGCAAAGCACCACCGTGGCGCTGAACCTCACTGACATCGAAGAACTTCGCCATCAGTTGGATGCGATCGCCACCGACGTGGTGAATTACCAGTGCGACGTGAGCATCCAGGCCCCGCGCACGCAGGATTACCCATGGTTGGCCACGTTGCTGACCAAACGGGTGAAGCGAATTGATTCGGGGTATGACCTGAAGATTCACCGGCAGATCTTGAAACGTATTCCGGCGCAGGTTGTGCTGATTCCGCGCAAGGTGCAATAAAGCTATCGGGAGCAAGCCCCCTCCCACATTTGAAATGCATTCCAAATGTGGGAGGGGGCTTGCTCCCGATAGAGGTCTAACAAACAACCAAAAGCTTAAGCCGGAATCGCCTTAGCCTTAGGCTCACGGTCCCAGACCCGGTGCTGCGCAATCGCCGCAAAGAATGCCTTGAACGCCTTGGCATCCGACCCCACGATCAACCCCGCATCCGCCTCAAGCTTGAGCTGATCCAGCAGCGGCTTGGCATCGCTGGCAACCGTGATCGCCTTCAGATGCTTGTACGCCTCCAGCAGGAAGTGCAACGCCACGCCATCGCCGCTCAACGCCTTGATCGACTCCTTGCCACCCGGTACGAACACCGCGTCAAACGCAATCGACGGCATGCCTTCCATCGACGCATCCACCGCCAGGCTCTTGCCATCTGCAGTCTTCACCGGTGCCGACGTCGGCCCCAGCAGTTTGGCGTGCGCCCCTTCGGCTTCCAGCGCCTTCTTGATTGCATCAATCGCCGCACCGTCCACGCCATTCGCCGCAAGGATCGCGACTTTGCGCGTCTTGATATCGCCCGACAGCAAGTTCACCTGACTCAACGCCGGCGACGCTTTCAGCGAGGTCTTACGCGGCGGTACGGTGCCTTTGGTCGGCGCCGGCAACCCGAGGTTTTGCGCAACGCGCTTGGCCAGCTCCAGGTCGATATTGGCCAGGATCTCGTTGACCTGACGGGCGCGGATAAACTCGCGTTCCACCTTGCCCAACTCGAAGCTGTAGGCCGCGATGATGTGCTCTTTCTCGTGGTGGCTCATGCTGTGGAAAAACAGCGTGGCCTGGGAGAAGTGGTCCCCGAACGACTCACTGCGTTCACGCACCTTATTGGCATCGACGCGCTCGTAGTAGGTCTCGAACCCGCCATCCTGAGCAGCCGGTGGCGTCTCTTTCGGCCAACCGCCGTCAATCGAGTTCGGCTCGTAGGCCGCACGGCCCTTGTCGATCACCGTGCGGTGCTGGGCGTCGCGCTGGCCGTTATGGAACGGCGTGACCGGCCGGTTGATCGGCAACTCATGAAAGTTAGGGCCACCGAGACGGCTGATCTGGGTATCGGTGTAGGAGAACAGACGGCCTTGCAGCAAGGGGTCGTTGGTGAAATCGATACCCGGCACGATGTGGCCTGGGCAAAACGCGACCTGCTCGACTTCGGCGAAGAAGTTGTCCGGGTTACGGTTAAGCACCATCTTGCCCAACGGGGTAATCGGCACCAGTTCCTCGGGGATGATTTTGGTCGGGTCGAGCAGGTCGAAGTCGAATTTGTGCTCGTCTTCTTCGGCCACGATTTGCACACCCAATTCCCACTCAGGGTAGTCGCCGCTCTCAATCGCTTCCCACAGGTCACGACGGTGGTAATCGGTGTCTTTACCGGCAAGCTTCTGCGCCTCGTCCCACACCAGGGAGCAGGTGCCGACTTTTGGGTGCCAGTGGAATTTGACGAAGCTCGACTTACCTTCGGTATTGATCAGGCGGAAGGTGTGGATGCCAAAGCCCTGCATGGCGCGCAGGCTTTTTGGGATGGCACGATCGGACATCGCCCACAGCACCATGTGCGCCGATTCCGGCTGCAGCGAGACGAAATCCCAGAACGTGTCATGGGCCGAGCCGCCGGTAGGAATCTCGTTATGTGGCTCTGGTTTTACCGCGTGCACGAAGTCCGGAAACTTGATCGCGTCCTGAATGAAAAACACTGGCATGTTGTTGCCCACCAAGTCGAAGTTGCCTTCGTCGGTGAAAAACTTCACGGCAAAACCGCGCACGTCACGCACGGTATCGCCCGAACCACGCGGGCCCTGCACCGTAGAGAAGCGCACGAACACCGGGGTTTTATGCTCGGGGTTACGCAGGAAACCGGCCTTGCTCAGCGCCGAATGGTTCTCGTAAGTCTGGAAATAACCATGGGCGCCCGTACCACGGGCATGCACGATGCGCTCCGGAATACGCTCATGGTCAAAGTGCGTGATTTTTTCACGCATGATGAAGTCTTCCAGCAGCGAAGGGCCACGGGCACCGACTTTCAGGGTGTTCTGGTTATCGGCAATCTTGACGCCTTGGTTGGTGCGCAGCGCCTGGCCGGTTGCATCTGAGCGGAATTCCTCCAGGGCCTGCAACTTGGCGTTGGTGTTGCCACGGTCCAGGGTATCGGTGCCCGCGAGCTCACTCTTCGGCGGGGTAGCTGGCTTCTTGGTACTCATCAGACAAAACTCCTTATTCAAAGTAGCCAGAGCGGTCCCCGGCGCGTTTGAGCAAAAAACCCCAGGCACGGCACCTGGGAAATCGAGTTGCTTAAGTAGTGACTGACGCGGTTTTGCACCGTTCCTTTTTTATGACCTTTGATCGCGTTATTGCCAAATCGCTGGTTGAATGCGAAATAAATGCTAAGAAACGCTATACGGACAGGCTAAAATGCGCGCCCGGCTAACCGCTGATCCCTTTTCCATGCGCCCCACAAGGTTCGCTACGTGATCGAGTTTCATAACGTCCATAAAACCTACCGCGTCGCCGGTAAGGAAATCCCCGCGCTGCATCCCACCAGCCTGCGTGTCGAAAACGGCCAGGTGTTCGGCCTGATTGGCCACTCCGGCGCGGGAAAAAGTACCCTGCTGCGTCTAATCAACCGCCTGGAGCAACCCAGCGGTGGCCAGATCAACGTCGACGGCGAAGAAGTCACTGCCCTGGACGCCAATGGCCTGCGCCGTTTCCGCCAGCAAGTCGGGATGATCTTCCAGCACTTCAACCTGCTCGCGTCCAAGACCGTTGCCGACAACGTCGCGCTGCCACTGACCCTGGCCGGCGAATTGTCGCGCAAGGAAATCGACGTACGCGTGGCTGAATTGCTCGCCCGTGTCGGCCTGTCGGACCACGCCAAGAAGTACCCGGCGCAGTTGTCCGGCGGCCAGAAGCAGCGCGTCGGCATCGCCCGCGCCCTGGCGACCAAGCCGAAGATCCTGCTGTGCGACGAAGCCACCAGCGCCCTCGACCCGCAGACCACCGCCTCGGTGTTGCAACTGTTGGCCGAGATCAACCGCGAGCTGAAGCTGACCATCGTGTTGATCACCCATGAGATGGACGTGATCCGCCGCGTCTGCGACCAAGTGGCCGTGATGGACGCCGGCGTGATTGTCGAGCAAGGCTCGGTGGCCGATGTGTTCCTGCACCCCAAGCACCCGACCACCAAGCGCTTCGTGCAAGAAGCCGATCAAATCGACGAAAGCGAACAGCGCGATGACTTCGCGCATGTGCCGGGCCGCATCGTGCGCCTGACTTTCCAGGGCGAAGCGACCTACGCGCCGCTGCTGGGCACCGTCGCCCGCGAAACGGGTGTGGACTACAGCATCCTCGCCGGTCGTATCGACCGCATTAAAGATATTCCTTACGGCCAACTGACCCTCGCCGTGACCGGTGGGGACATGGAAGCCGCCTTCGCCCGCTTTACCGCGGCAGACGTCCACATGGAGGTTCTGCGCTAATGGAAGTCCTGTTGAGTTTCTTCGCCAATATCGACTGGTCGGAAATCTGGCTCGCCACCGGCGACACCATGACCATGCTGTTCGGCTCGCTGTTCTTTACCGTACTGCTCGGCCTGCCGCTGGGCGTGCTGCTGTTCCTGTGCAGCCCGCGCCAACTGTTCGAACAAAAAGGCCTGTACGCGCTGCTGTCGCTGATCGTGAACATCCTGCGCTCGCTGCCGTTTATCATCCTGCTGATCGTGATGATTCCGTTCACCGTACTGATCACCGGCACCTCGCTGGGTGTCGCCGGTGCGATTCCGCCGCTGGTCGTGGGCGCAACACCGTTCTTCGCGCGCCTGGTGGAAACCGCCTTGCGTGAAGTGGACCGCGGCATCATCGAAGCCACGCAGTCCATGGGCGCGAGCACACGCCAGATCATCGTCAATGCATTGCTGCCCGAAGCGCGCCCAGGCATTTTCGCGGCGATTACGGTTACGGCGATTACACTGGTTTCCTACACGGCAATGGCCGGTGTCGTAGGCGCCGGTGGCCTGGGCGACCTGGCGATCCGTTTCGGTTACCAGCGCTTCCAGACCGATGTGATGGTGGTCACCGTGGTGATGCTGTTGATCCTGGTGCAAATTCTGCAAACCGTCGGCGACAAGCTGGTGGTGCACTTTTCTCGAAAATAACGGCCATTGCCGGCCAAAAAGCCGGCAAATGCCCGAACAAGGAGCTTGTTGGATGAAAAAACTACTGGTTGCTTTCGCCGCCGTTGCCGCGTTTTCCGCTCACGCCGCCGAGACCCTCAAGGTTGCCGCGTCGCCGGTGCCCCACGCCGAAATCCTGGAGTTCGTGAAGCCTGCACTCGCCAAAGAGGGCGTAGATCTGCAGGTTAAAGTCTTCACCGACTACGTGCAGCCGAACGTACAGGTCGCCGAAAAGCGCCTGGACGCCAACTTCTTCCAGCACCAGCCGTACCTGGACGAGTTCAATAAAGCCAAGGGCACTCACCTGGTGAGCGTCGGCGCTGTGCACCTGGAGCCGCTGGGCGCCTACTCCAGCAAATACAAAAAACTTGAAGATCTGCCTGACGGCGCCAACGTGGTGATTCCAAACGACGCCACCAACGGCGGCCGCGCCCTGTTGCTGCTGGCCAAGCACAACCTGATCACCCTGAAGGACCCGACCAACATCCTGTCGACCATCAAGGACATCACCGGCAACCCTAAAAGCCTGAAATTCCGCGAACTGGAAGCCGCCACCCTGCCGCGCGTGCTGACCCAGGTCGACCTGGCACTGATCAACACCAACTACGCTCTGGAAGCCAAGCTGGACCCTTCCAAGGATGCCCTGGTGATCGAAGGCAACGACTCGCCTTACGTGAACATCCTGGTGACGCGCGACGACAACAAGGATTCGGACGCGGTGAAGAAGCTGGTTGCAGCCCTGCACACCCCGGAAGTGAAGAAATTCATCCAGGAGAAGTACAAAGGCGCGATCCTGCCGGCGTTCTGATCAAACCCGATCTTCACAACACCGAAGATCAAAAAATGTGGGAGCGGGCTTGCTCGCGAAGGCGGTGGTTCAGTCACTTATTAGTCGACTGACACTGCGCATTCGCGAGCAAGCCCGCTCCCACATTTGTTTCGTGTGGCTTTTGCTATCAGCGCAGGGCTGGCACCACCTCATGGGTCAGCCATTGGCGCAGGCACCGATTCTCCGGGTAGTAGTGGTAGATAAGCAGCGCGTAGACGCCAGACTCACTGACCATCAACGTCGGCGCGCACTGGCGGTGGGTGATCAGGGGCACGGTGTGCTGTTGATCGGGGTCGAGTTTGCGCAGTAACGCCGGATTGAGGTGCAGGCCCATCAAGTGGCCGATGTCAGCGGCGCTGAACCAGGGTTGGCTGTCGATCAGCACGGCGTGCAGTTGGTGATGGTGGCGGGTGAAGACTTCGGGGGTGACGGGTGGGTCGGGGGTAAGTGTTTGCATAGTCTGGCTCCTAACGTATCAAGGGACCGCCAAGCACTACTTCCACGTAATGGGTGGCGGCTGTACGCAGGTGTGGAAGACCGGGACGTTAGGCACCCGGCGCACTCGAAAGCGCCCCGCGCACAGCCACCATAAAACACAGACAAGAAAAAGCGCCTGACACATGGTGGCGCTTTGTGCGCCTAACGATATAAGGGCTTCCACACCCTGTCACTGAATTTGCAGCGACAGCACAAAGACTAGCCACCCCAACCGCACCCAACAAGTTCACGCACAGCGCCACAACGTGCAGGAAATGTCCGACGACTCACTATTCAACCCTTGCTCAAAACCCAATGTGGGAGCGGGCTTGCTCGCGAAAGCGGAGTGTCAGTCACCGAATCTGTCGACTGAACCACCGTCTTCGCGAGCAAGCCCGCTCCCACATTTGTTTTGTGTTGCCAGAAAGATCAGTGCAACACACTTGCGTTCAACCCTTGCACAACACCACTGTGGGAGCTGGCTTGCCTGCGATGGCGGTGGGTCAGCAAGTGGGATGCAAGCAGGCCCATCGCTATCGCAGGCAAGCCAGCTCCCACAGGTGATTTGTGTTGTTGGCTGGGTCGGCGATCAGCTTATTTACGCTGCAACAACCCCGGCAACTGTGCCACCAACTTCTGGTTGTTCAACGGCGCACGGATAAACCCGCGCTGCGTACCATCCGGGCCGATCAGCGCCAGGTTGCCGCTGTGGTCGACGGTGTAGTTGGGCTTGCTGGTGTCCGCTGGAATAAACGGAATGCTCACCGCATTCGACACCTTCTGCACATCCTCCACATTCGCGCCGGTCAGGCCTTCGAATTGCGGGTCGAAGTAGCCCAGGTATTGCTTGAGCTGAGTCGGCGTGTCGCGGTTCGGGTCAACGCTGACCAGGATCACCTGCAACTTATCCACCGCCTCTTTAGGCAGCTCGCTCTTGATCTGGCGCAGTTGGGCGAGCGTGGTCGGGCAGATGTCCGGGCAGAAGGTGTAGCCGAAGAACAGCAGGCTCCACTTGCCTTTCAACGCGTTGACCACCACCGGTTGGCCGTCCTGGTTGGTCATGGTCACCGGCGGCAACTGGCGGCTTTGCGGCAGCAGGATGATACCGGCGTCGATCAGCGCGGTAGGGTCGCCCTGGCCTTTGCCGCTGAGCACTTTGTTGACGGTCAGGCCCATGATCAACGCGACGATGGCCACCAGGATGAAGACGGTTTTTTGAGTTCGAGTCATAGGTTCAACAATAGGTAGTGGTCGACGAGCAGCGCGATAAACAGCAGCAGCAAGTACCAGATAGAGTACTTGAACGTGTTGATCGCCGCGTGCGGCTTGCTGCCACGGTACAGCACCCAGGCCCATTGCAGAAAGCGCCCGCCCAAGACCAGCGCACACGCCAGGTACAGCAGGCCGCTCATGTGGATCACATAGGGCATGAAGCTCACCGCCAGTAGGGCGAAGGTGTAAAGCAGGATATGCACCTTGGTGTAGTGCTCGCCGTGGGTAACCGGCAGCATCGGAATGTCGGCCTTGGCGTATTCCTCTTTGCGGTGAATGGCCAGGGCCCAGAAGTGCGGCGGGGTCCAGGCGAAGATGATCAACACCAGCAGCAGCGGCTCGGCGCTGACATGCCCGGTGACAGCAACCCACCCCAGCAGCGGCGGCGCGGCGCCCGCGAGGCCACCGATGACAATGTTTTGCGGGGTCGCACGCTTGAGAAAGCCGGTGTAGATCACCGCATAGCCGAGCAGCGAGGCCAGCGTGAGCCAGGCCGCCAGAGGGTTGGTGAACGCCAGTAACAAGGCCAACCCCGCAACGGCTAGAAACAATGCAAAGGCCAATGCCGCAATCGGCGATACCCGCCCTTCTGCCATCGGCCGTTTATGCGTGCGCGCCATCACCGCATCGATCCGCCGGTCCACCACATGGTTGACCGCCGCCGCGCCACCGGCACACAGGGCGATGCCCAGGTTGCCGAACACCAGCACCGTCCACGGCACCCCGGCGCGGGTCGCGAGGAACATGCCCACCAAGGACGTGATGAGCATCAGCACCACGACTTTCGGCTTGGTCAGCTCCAGGTAATCGCGCCAGATCGCCTGATCGCGACGTGCGCCGATCAAGGTCGCCATGGCATCTCTCCTTTAAGGGTGATAAGGCCCGATACGTGTTTGCGTGGGATAAAACGCCAGCCGAACGGCAGCTGATTACGCACCCGGACCAGGCTGGTGCGCGCGTGATAATTGACCAGCACCAGCGTCAGCAACAACGCCGCGCCACCGGCGTTATGGCCGACCGCAACCGGCAGCGGCAGATGGAAGTACACGTTGCTCAGGCCCAAGCCGATTTGCGCCGCCAGGGCGATCAGCAACAGGCCCGCAAGCCGGGTCATGCCGACTGCGCGTAACTGCCAGGCCAGGCCCAACAGCACCAGCGTGACCAGCATCGCACCCGCTCGATGGGTGAGGTGGATGGCCGTGCGCGCCTCGCTATCAAGCTGGCCACCGAGGTAATTGGGGCCGATGTGCTGGGTGAGGTGAAAACCGTTGGCAAAGTCGGCTGCCGGCCACCACTCGCCATGGCAGGTGGGCAGGTCGATACAGGCCACCGCCGCGTAGTTGGAACTGACCCAGCCGCCCAGCGCAATTTGCCCGATCACCAGCACCAAACCGGCGGTCGCCCAATATTGCAGGCGCTTGGGCACGATCAACGCCGGCAGCACGCCGGACAGACGCAACGTCAGCAAAAACAGCAGGCTCAAGGTGGCAAACCCACCGAGCAGATGGCCGGTCACCACTTGCGGCCACAGTTTCAACGTCACCGTCCACATGCCAAACGCCGCCTGGGCGAACACCACCGCCAACAGGAACAGCGGCAGCTTCACCGGCTGGCCAGGGTCACGCCGATGGCTCCACGAGCGCGCCGCCAGCAGCACGATCAACACGCCCAAGGTGCCGGCAAAATACCGATGCGTCATCTCGGCCCACCCTTTGTCGGCCTCCACTGGCGTGTCGGGAAAATGCAGCTCGGCATGGGCCAGTTGGGCTGCGCTTTGCGGCACGCTGATAAAGCCGTAGCAGCCCGGCCAGTCCGGGCAACCGAGGCCGGCATGGGTCAGCCGGGTGTAGGCGCCGAGCAGCACGACGATCAGCGCCAATAACGTGGCAAACAACGCGAGGCGAAATCCAGGTTTGGCCATGACGATGCCCTTATCCGATGTTCGACAGTTTCAGCAGCAGGCGCAGGTCGTTGAGCAGGTCCTTACCCTTGACCTTGGCGTCGTAGCGCAGCACCAGGTTGCCGTGGGGGTCGACGATCCACAGTTGCGCATCACCGGGCACGGCGGCGTCCTTGGTGAAGGTCGACAGGTCCAACGGATAGCGTTGCAGTTGCGGGTACTCGGCGTTGAGCTTGGCGTCATACTCGGTGCTCACCGGCTGTGCGCTGGCCAGCGCATGGCTGGCGCGGGAGGCATCGCGGCCCAGGCTGATTTGCAGCTGGCGCGCCAGGTACACTAGTTGCTGGCACTCGGCAGCGCAGGCGGTGGGTGCGGTGACCAACAGTTGCCAACGATCCTCGTCGGCCTGTACGCCAATGTCGGCGCGGGTCTGGCCGTTGCCGATCATCTCGCCGTGGTAGCTGCGGCTGTCGGGCACCCAGAACTGCAACTTGTACATGAAGGTGGCCAGCGCCATCGGGCCGATCACCATCATCAGGATCAGGATCAGCTGCCAGCGGCCTTTGCGTCGGTCGGGCGCCTCAGACGTGCTGGGTGGATTCATGGCCGCTCCCATGGGGTTTCTCCTTTTTGTTGTGCCATCCGAGGTAGAGGTAAAGCGCCAGCAGCGCCAACGACATGGCGAACCACTGCACGGCGTAGCCCAAGTGTTTTTCCGGGCCCATGGCGACGACCGGCCAGGTGGTGTCGTAGGTTCCGGGGCCGGGTTCGGCGCGCAACTCAAAGGCAAAACCGCTGCGACCCAACTCAGCCCAGAGCGCGGCGGGATGCAGCGCAGTCAGCAAGCGCGGCCATTGCGTGGTGGCTGGGTCGGCGTGCAGCTGGAAGGTTTCGCCGGGCGCGACGTACACCCAGGCATCCAGATTCAATGGCTGTTCAGGCGTGGTGAACACGGGCGGTGTGCGCCGGTCCGGCCAGGGCAGCCAGCCGCGATTGAGCAACAGCCATTCGCCGCTGGCCTGGTCGTGAAAGGGCTGCAACAGTTCAACACCCGGCTTGCCTTCGCGCATGCGGTTGTCGAGCAGCACGCTGTGCTCGGCATCGAACTGGCCGCGCAGACGCACACGGCGGAAGGCCGGGTCCGCCATGCCCTGCAGCTGCACGCTGCTGATCGGCTCAGCCACGCGCCGTTCGGCATAGCTGTCCACCAGCAACTGTTTTTCATGCCCGCGAGCCAGTTGCCAGAACCCCAGGCCCACCATCAACGGCAGTAGCACCAGCACCACCAGCGTGGGTGCGAACCCTGGGCGAAAGTCTTTTATGGCGCTGGCTATACTTGTTTTCATTGCCCGCCCATCCGAATGGAACCTGACCATGCTCAAAGCAGCCATTGCCCTGATGCTGATCGCGACTGTCGTGAGCCTGTTCAGTGGCTTGTTCTTTCTGGTCAAGGACGAGGGCAACTCCAACCGCCTCGTCACTGCCTTGACCGTGCGTGTCGTACTGGCCGCGATCACCGTGGGGTTAATCGCCTGGGGCTTTTTCAGCGGCCAGCTGGTTTCTCATGCACCGTGGTAAGGCGCCTCACAGCACATAAACGAAGAAAAACAGGCCGATCCACACCACATCCACAAAGTGCCAGTACCAACTGGCCGCCTCGAAACCGAACTGGTGCTCGGCGTTGAAGTGCCCCTTGAGGATGCGCATCAGCATCACAAACAAAATGATGGTGCCGATGGTCACGTGGGCGCCGTGAAAGCCGGTGAGCATGAAGAAGGTCGCGCCGTACACGCCCGAGCCGAGGGTCAGGCCGAGCTCTTTGTAAGCGTGCATGTACTCCTCGGCCTGAAAGCCCAAAAAGGCCCAACCCAGCAGCACCGTCAGCGCCAACCAGATTTTCAGCGCGCCGCGATGGCCCTTGCGCAAGGCATGGTGAGCAAGGGTGATGGTCACGCTGGAGCTGACCAGCAAGATCGTATTGACCAGCGGCAAGCCCCACGGGCTGATGGTGCCTTCGGGCGGCGGGTACATTTTCGGGTCAGGGTTGTTGAGCAACGGCCAGGCAAATTCGAAGTTCGGCCACAGCATGTGCGCGACGCCCTTGGAGCCCTCACCCGCCAGCCACGGCGCGGACATATGCCGCACATAAAACAGCGCGCCGAAGAACGCGATAAAGAACATCACCTCGGAAAAGATGAACCAGGTCATGCCCCAGCGAAACGAGCGGTCCATCTGCGGGCTGTACAAACCCGCGCGGCTTTCCTTGATCACCGCACCGAACCAACCGAACAGCATGTAGGCCAGCAACAGGCCGCCGACAAAAAAGATCCACGGACCGTGGGATTCCGGGCGCGCCGCCTTGAGGTCGTTGAACCACACGCCCAGGCCGTACACGGTGATCAACATGCCAAACGTGGCAATTATGGGCCATTTGCTTTGCGCTGGTACGTAGTACGTATCATGAGACGACATGTATTCGCTCTCCTGATTGAGGGGGCAAACAGTAGCTAGCCGCCGGTATGGACGGCCACCGGCGGTTGGCGCGCAGTGATGTCAAACAGCGTGTATGCCAGGGTCAAATGCTTCACATCCTTGGGCATGGCGCGATCGACGATAAAGCGCACCGGCATTTCAATGCGCTGACCTGGCTGCAGCACTTGCTGGGTGAAGCAAAAACATTCGGTCTTGTGGAAATACATCGCCGCTTCGGCCGGGGAAATACTCGGTACGGCCTGGGCGGTCATGGGTTTATCAGTGGGGTTGTAGGCCACGAACAGCATCTCGGTGACCGCACCGGGGTTGACCACCACCTCATCGGCCTTGGAGTGGAATTCCCAGACCATGTCGATGGCATTGGTGGACATAAACTGCACGCGCACTTGGCGCGTGGGGTCGACCACCTGCTCACCTTCGTACTGCCCGGCGGTCTTGCCATTGATGCCGAACGCCTTGCACATCACGTCGTAGATCGGCACCAGGGCGAAGCCGAAGGCGAACATCGCCACCACCAGGATCAGCAGGCGGGTGACCAGGCGTTTGATGGGCACGGATTCAAGCATGGCGCTCACCCAGGGCGAATGCGGTCAATGTGGGAGCGGGCTTGCTCGCGAAGGCGGTAGGCCAGACAACTTTTGCGGCGACTGACACACCGCTTTGGCGAGCAAGCCCGCTCCCACACTGACGGTGTTCACCGCGCGACAAAGCGTTCACTTGACCTCCGGCGGCGTCGTAAACGTGTGATACGGCGCGGGCGAAGGAACGCTCCATTCCAGGCCTTCGGCGCCATCCCACGGCTTGGCCGGCGCCGGCGGGCCGCCACGGATGCACTTGATCACGATGAACAGGAAAAAGATCTGTGTAGCGCCGAACATGAACGCGCCAATCGAGGAGACCATGTTGAAGTCGGCGAACTGCAGGTTGTAGTCCGGCACCCGACGCGGCATGCCGGCCAACCCCACGAAGTGCATCGGGAAGAACGCCATGTTCATGCCCACGAAAGACAGCCAGAAGTGCAGCTTGCCGAGGGTTTCGTCGTACATGTGGCCGGTCCATTTCGGCAGCCAGTAGTAGGCCGAGGCGAAGATGCCGAAGATCGCGCCGGGCACCAGTACGTAATGGAAGTGCGCCACCACAAAGTAGGTGTCGTGGTACTGGAAGTCCGCCGGGGCGATCGCCAGCATCAGCCCGGAGAAGCCGCCGATGGTGAACAGAATCACGAAGGCCACGGCAAACAGCATCGGCGTCTCGAAGGTCAGCGAGCCTTGCCACATTGTGCTGACCCAGTTGAATACCTTCACACCGGTCGGCACCGCGATCAGCAGCGTGGCGTACATGAAGAACAACTCGCCCACCAGCGGAATGCCGACCACAAACATGTGGTGTGCCCAGACGATGAACGACAGGAACGCGATGCTCGCGGTCGCGTAGACCATTGAGGTGTAGCCGAACAGCGGCTTGCGCGAGAAGGTCGGGATGATCGAGCTGACGGCGCCGAAGGCCGGCAGGATCATTATGTACACCTCGGGGTGTCCGAAAAACCAGAATACGTGCTGGAACAGCACCGGGTCACCGCCGCCGGCCGCACTGAAGAAGCTGGTGCCGAAGTGAATGTCCATCAGCATCATGGTCACGCACCCGGCCAGTACCGGCATCACTGCAATCAGCAGGAACGCGGTGATCAGCCAGGTCCAGACGAACAGCGGCATTTTCATCAGGGTCATGCCGGGTGCGCGCAGGTTGAGGATGGTAGCGACCACGTTGATCGCGCCCATGATCGAACTGATGCCCATCAGGTGAATGGCAAAGATGAAGAACGTCACGCTTTCCGGCGCGTAGGTGGTGGAAAGCGGGGCATAGAAGGTCCAGCCGAAATTCGGCCCGCCGCCCGGCGTGAACAGGGTCGAGACCAGCAGCAGGAACGCCGCCGGCAGCAGCCAGAAGCTGAAGTTGTTCATGCGCGGCAGGGCCATGTCCGGCGCGCCGATCATCAGTGGGATCATCCAGTTGGCCAGGCCGACGAAGGCCGGCATGACCGCACCGAACACCATGATCAGGCCGTGCATGGTGGTCATCTGGTTGAAGAACGCCGGTTGCACGATTTGCAGGCCGGGCTGGAACAGTTCGGCGCGGATCACCATGGCGAACGAGCCACCGAGCAGGAACATGGTGAAGGCGAACCACAGATACAGGGTGCCGATGTCTTTGTGGTTGGTGGTCAGCACCCAGCGCATCAGGCCTTTGGCGGGGCCGTGGGCATGGTCGGCATGACCATGGTCGATCACAGTGCTCATGGCCGTTCTCCTGCAAAGGAATGGGCTGTGCGGTTCAGGGCATACGCAGTTGAGGCCGTCATTTGCTTTCCGCCTGTTTCAGAGCCAGCACGTCTTTGGGCGTGACCATGTCGCCTTTGTTGTTGCCCCAGGCGTTGCGCTCGTAGGTGACCACCGCGGCGATATCGACTTCCGACAGCTGTTTGCCGAATGCCGCCATGGCGGTGCCGGGCTTGCCGAAGTACACGCGGTGCAGGTGGTCTTCTTTGGCGCCGGTGGCAATTGGCGAGCCTTTGAGTGCCGGGAACATCGGCGGCAGGCCCTGGCCCTCGGCCTGGTGACAGGCCACGCAGGTGGTGTGGTAGACCTTGTCGCCACGGGCCACCAGCTCTTCGAGCGTCCACTCTTTGGAAGTCAATTCCTTGAGCTTGGCGGCGTCTGCCTTGCGCTCGCCGAGCCAGGTGTCGTAGTCGGCCTTGGATTTGACCTCGACCACGATGGGCATGAACCCATGGTCCTTACCGCACAGCTCAGCGCACTGGCCACGGTAGATGCCAGGCTTCTCGACCCGGGTCCAGGCCTCGTTGACGAAACCGGGGATGGCGTCGCGTTTGACTGCAAAGGCCGGCACCCACCAGGAGTGGATCACATCCGCGGCCGTCACCAGGAAACGCACCTTGGCGCCCACCGGCAGCACCAGTGGCTGGTCGACTTCGAGCAAATAGTGCTCGCCCTTGGTGGCCTGGTTATGGATTTGCTCGGCGGGCGTGGCCAGGTTGCTGAAGAACTCCACGTCCTGACCCAGGTACTTGTAATGCCACTTCCACTGGTAGCCGGTGACCTGGATATCGATATCCGACTCAGTGCTGTCGTAGATATTGATCAGGGTCTTGGTCGCCGGAATGGCCATCGCCACCAGAATCAGCAGGGGCACCACGGTCCAGAGGATTTCCACGGTCGTGCTCTCGTGGAACTTGGCCGCCACCTGGCCCGTGGACCGGCGGTGCAGGATCATCGACCAGAACATCGCGCCAAACACGACAATGCCGATCACCACACAAATCCAGAAAATGGTCATGTGCAGGTCAAACACGGCGTGACTGACTTCAGTAGCCCCTGGCGCCATATTCGTTGTCCAGGCGGCTTGCGCCTGGCCGAATACTGACCACAACAGTAGGCCCATCCAAACATGTGGATGTCGCGTCATTGCGGGTTCCCCTTTATGTTTCTTGTTATCCCGCCGGTTTGCACCTGCGGCGAAGGGAGCGGCTTCCATACTGCTTACAACCGCCAAGCCTTGCCTGCTTCATGCAGTTGGGCGTCATCAGCTAATTGCGTACAAAACCGAGTATAGACAGCCGCACCAACCCCGCAATGTGTAGGGGCAAATGAGCAAAAACAGACGGGCGGGGCTAATAAAATCGGGGGCGGAAACGTTTATCCGACGAGCGATGGCAATTCAATATAACGCCTGCGCATAACCATGAAATAATTATGACAAATGCGTCTTAGGTGCTCGTATAAACGAGCTACCTTATCTTCTCCCTTTTCCTACGCCTGCTTCACTGGAGCTTTCATGAACACCGCCGCATTGCGCGAGCAGATTTCCCGTGCCCATCAACACGAAGCCAGCACTGGCCAGCTTGCCCAGCAACTGGAAAAACAATTGCCGCACCTGCATTCGGCCATCTCCCTGGCTGACGGTGATCGCAACATTGTCATGACCCGTTTTGTCACCGCCTACATCGAGCTCGTCCCGGACTTGCTGGAAGCTGCCAACGACGTGGCCCGCGAAGCCGGGATCGAAAGCCAGATCAAGCCGGTACTGAAGATCGCCGAGCATTTCTTCCTGCAACCGCCGGCGATTCTGGCCGGCCATGAAGGCCTCGACGGTCTGCTGGACGAGGCCTACCTGGCCCATCGTTTGGTGGAAGAGGTCAACGACCTGTATATCAAGCATTTCGGCCAACCGCTGATTCCGGCGGATACCACCGTGGCCAATTTGATCGCCCACCAACTGATCGGCGAGCAGTTTGCCAATCAGCTGGATGAAGCGGTGCATTTGGCGGTGGATGAAATGCTCAACGAAGAAAGCTTTGCGCTGGAGTCGGTCGAGGCGTATCGCGACCAGCTGAAAAGCCCGGAAACGGAAGCCGCGTGGAAGCGCTGGCCGTGCCTTTCGCGGCAGTTGGGCGTTGAGTTGGCGCTGGATCAGCCGGCTTAAACTGCCGACCTGATAACGATCCAATGTGGGAGCGGGCTTGCCCGGCTCCCACAGTGTTTTGTGGGGTTCAGGCAGGTGCCGAACCGATTCCCACCGTCGTGCGCACCCGGCCTTCCAACCGGCGCTTCAACCCGCGCGCCTCGATCACCAGCGTCGAGCCCTTGGCCGCATTCGCCCGGCCCCATTCCTCAAGCAACTCCAGGCACGAATGGTCGATGTAACTCAGGTTACTCAGCGGCACGTGCAAGGTGGTCCCCGCAGGCACCGTCGACAGCACCTGAGTCAGCGCCGGGACTTTCAAAAAGGTCGCCGCACCGGTCAAGCGCAACTCCATCTCACGGTCCTGGGGCAGGTCGATCAGGCTGACTTTCAGTCGCGAAGCCTTGAAGGCCAGCTTCAGCAATGTCAGCCCGAAGCCCACCAGCACACCGGTGAGCAGGTCGGTAAAGATGATCGCCAGCGCCGTCGCGGCATAGGTGAACATCGGCATCCGCCCATAGCGGCCCAACGCCCGGAACGCCTTCACGTCCACCAGCTTGATCCCGGTGTACACCAGCACACCCGCCAGGCTCGCCACCGGAATGCTTTGCAGCACGCTCGACAGCAACAGCACGAACCCCAGCAGCCACAGGCCATGGAACATCGCCGACAACCGCGTGGTAGCGCCGGCCTGCACGTTGGCCGAGCTGCGCACGATCACGCCGGTCATCGGCAGGGCGCCCACCAAGCCGCAGAGCATGTTGCCCACACCTTGAGCAGACAATTCCTTGTCGAAATCAGAACGCTGACCGCTGTGCATACGGTCGACTGCAGCGGCAGACAGCAGGGTTTCCGCGCTGGCAATAAACGCCACGGCGAACGCGGCGATCAACAGCTGTGGATCAGCCAGGTTGAGGAGGTCACTGGGGCGCAACCAGTCGATCGCGTCAGCGAGGTTTTCCGGGACTTCCACGCGCTTGACCTGCAACGCCAGCACCAGGCTGGTGACGGTCGCCAGGCCCACGCCCAACAAGGCACCCGGCACAAACCGCAGTGCGTGGGGACGGAATTTGTCCCACAGGTACATCACCAGCATCGTCGACAGCCCCAGTAAACCGGCCTGCCAGCCAAGGCCACCGCCGAGGGTCGGAATGGCTTCAGCCACTGCGGCGGGGAAGCCTGCCAGGTTATCCAGCCCTGAAGGTTTGGGGGCGCCATCGAGCATCACATGCACTTGGGACAGCACAATCAGCACGCCGATCCCCGCCAGCATGCCGTACACCACGGCCGGGGCCGTGACCCGGAACCAGCAGCCCAGGCGCAGGCGCCCCGCCACCAATTGCAGGAAACCCGCCAGCAGCAGGATCGGTCCGAGCATCATCATGCCGTGCTGGCGCACCAACTCGAACACCAACACCGCCAGGCCCGCTGCCGGGCCGCTGACCTGCAGCGGCGAACCCGCCAACCAGCCCACTACCAGGCCACCGATAATCCCGGTGATCAGCCCTTTGGCCGGGGGCATACCGGAAGCAATCGCGATGCCCATGCACAAGGGCAGGGCGACCAGAAACACCACCACGGAGGCCAGCAGCTCCCGTGGCAAAACAGCTTTCAATTGAGCAGCACGCATGATGACTCTCCCGAGGCATTCGCCGG
The DNA here is from genome assembly GCF_900215245.1 of Pseudomonas fluorescens. Taxonomy (GTDB): domain Bacteria; phylum Pseudomonadota; class Gammaproteobacteria; order Pseudomonadales; family Pseudomonadaceae; genus Aquipseudomonas; species Aquipseudomonas fluorescens. Next base: position 2,235,563 of record NZ_LT907842.1, on the reverse strand, counting down.
GCGCGGTAAAGCCTGGCTGCATCCATGGCAGCCACCGCTTTACCCGGCAGGGAAGTGTTTTAGAAGCGCGCTTTAGGCGTCGCGCAAGGGATTGGCCCGTCGCCGCCCAGCGGTCGGAACGCCGCCTGGTCTGCGTCGTATGCGCGAATTTCGCTGGTCTCGATGTTGTAGATCCAACCATGGATAAACAACTGACCATTGGCCATGCGCGAAGCCACGGAAGGGTGGGTGCGCAAATGTTGCAACTGGGCGATGACGTTTTCTTCGGTCAGCACCTTCATGCTTTCGCCTTCATTGGCGCAGTCGCAGTTGTCCTCGACCATGGACTTGGCGACCTCGGCGTGGCGCAACCAGGCCCTTACCGTCGGCATCTTTTCCAGGCTCTGGGGGTTGAGCACTGCGCGCATGGCGCCGCAATCGGAATGCCCGCACACAATGATGTGCTGCACGCCCAGGGCCAATACCGCGTACTCGATGGCGGTGGAAACACCACCGTTCATCTGGCCGTAGGGCGGCACCACGTTACCTACGTTACGGGTCACGAACAGGTCGCCGGGCGAGCTTTGGGTAATCAGCTCGGGCACGATGCGTGAGTCGGCGCAGGTAATGAACATTGCGCGCGGGCTCTGGGCCGTGGCGAGTTTCTTGAAGAGTTCTTCCTGCTGAGGGAAGACGTCGTGATGGAAATGCAAAAAGCCGTCAACGATGTGCTTTAGCGCTGCATCGGCGGTTTCCGCCACCTGAGGGGCTGAAGCCGACGCAGCCAACGGCTGTTTATCCTTGTCACTCATGATTCATCCTCTTGATTAATGCAGGGTGAGTGTTCAGGTCTATTCGACGCCCAGGCTGTGAAATAGTTGGAAAACCACACAAACCGAGGCGCCGACTCATCAGTCACTCGCTGAACAAGGTAACCGTCGAAACTTAACTCAAACTGAATGAACCGCTCTAGATCGTGGGTTTCATTGATGTCAAAACGCGACTATTCCTACAGAAACGACGCGTTCTTCCTCGTCAGTCTACAACAATGCCATTTGCCTGCCAGGCGGGCAAAACGCCGAACAATCCAGGTTAAACCCCTCCCGGCGATTGAGCCCCAGCCGCTTGATCGCCTTGCTGAAGCGCTGCGCCAACAAATCAGCAAACGGCCCCTCGCCGCGCATGCGCACACCAAAGCGGCTGTCGTACACCTCACCCCCACGCACCTGGCGCACCAGGCTCATCACATGGGCCGCCCGCTGCGGGTAATGCGCCGCCAGCCACTCCTCGAATAACGGCGCCACTTCCAATGGCAAGCGCAGCATCATATACGCGGCGCTCTGCGCCCCGGCCGCGTGAGCTTCGGTCAGCAGGCTTTCCAGTTCACTGTCGTTGATCATCGGAATCATCGGCGAGCACAGCACCCCCACCGGGATACCGGCCTCACGCATCACTCGAATCGCCCGCAATCGCGCCTTGGGCGCCGCCGTGCGCGGTTCCAGGATGCGCTTGAGCTCGTCGTCCAGGCTGGTGAGGCTGATCATCACCGCCACCAGGCGTTGGCGCGCCAGTTCAGTGAGCACATCGAGATCGCGCAGGATCAGCGAACCCTTGGTGATGATCGTCACCGGGTGCCGATAACGCAGCAGCACTTCGAGGGTTTGCCGGGTGATTTTGTATTCGCGCTCGATAGGCTGGTACGGGTCGGTATTGGAGCCCAGATTGATCGGCGCGCACACATAGCCCGGCTTCGACAGCTGTTGTTCGAGCACGTCGGCGGCATTGGTTTTGGCGATCAGTTTGGTTTCGAAATCCAGCCCCGGCGACAGGTCCCAATAGGCATGGCTGGGCCGCGCATAGCAGTAGATGCAACCATGCTCACAGCCGCGATAAGGGTTGATCGAGCGATCGAAGGGCAAGTCCGGCGAATTGTTGCGGGTGATGATGCTCTTGGCCGTCTCAATCCGCACTTCGGTGCCCTGGGTCGGCGGCACTTCCTGAAACCAGCCGTCGTCCTCGACCACGCTGGCAGTCGGCGCAAAACGGTTGTTCAGGTTGGTGGCCGTGCCCCGGCCACGGGGCGGCAACAGAGTAGACATGAAAACGCCTCGATACTGTTTTTATATACAGTATCGAGGCGCGAGGGTTCTGACCAGTGCCGTTTGGCGGTCAGGCCAGGATCAGTGCTTTTGCGTTACCTGCCCCAGGTCATCGCCTGAGGTGGTGCGCATGTCACTCTTGCGCAGGTCGGCCACGTCACTGGCTGTCACGGGCGCGCCTTTGTTACCCCAGCTGCCGCGAACGAAACTGACGACATCCGCCACTTCCTGGTCCGACAACCGCCAGGCAAAAGCCGGCATGGTGAATGTCGACGGCGCCGTATGAGTTGCCGGCAAGGTTCCACCGTTCAACACAATGTTGATCAACGACGTGGCATCCGCCGTCTGCAACACCGGGTTACCCGCCAGTGCCGGGAACACCCGCGTATAACCGTGGCCGTCCGTACGGTGGCAGGCGGCGCAGTTGTCGATATACACCGACGCGCCCGGTTTGCTGTCATCGCCTTTCCACAGCGCGTCGGCCACCTGTTTATCGTACTGATGCGGCTGATCCTTGGGATCGACCGCCGGCAGGCTTTTGAGGTAACGGGCGATAGCGGTCAGGTCGTCCTGCGACATGTACTGCATGCTGTGCACGACAACATCACTCATGCCGCCAAACACCGCGCTGCGGTCACTGCGACCGGTCTTGAGGAACTGCACCAGTTGCTCCTCGCTCCAACTGCCGAGGCCGTCCTTGTGGTCGCCACGCAGGCTTTTCGCGATCCAGCCTTCCAACGGCGCGCTGCCGGACAGGAAGGCAGCGCCGTCCGCGGCACTCAGGGCTTTTTCCTGCATGGTCAGCGCGCGCGGCGTATGGCAGGCGCCACAGTGGCCGAGGCCTTCAACCAGGTAGGCGCCACGGCTGATCACCGGGTCGGCGGCGACCTGTGCCGGATGCTCCTCCACCGTCGGGGCAAACATCCAGCGCCAGGCCGCCAACGGCCAGCGCATGCTCAAGGGCCACGGAATGTCACTGTCCTTGTTCGCTTGGGCGACCGGCTCAACCCCTTTCATGAAATACGCATACAACGCCTGCATATCGCTGTCGCTGACGCGTGCGTAGGACGGATACGGCATCGCCGGGTAAAGCGTACTACCGTTCTTGACGACACCATGGCGCACGGCCTTGTCGAAGTCTTCGAAGCTGTAGTCGCCCAGGCCCGTCTTGTCCGGGGTGATGTTGGTGGAATAGATCACGCCGATGGGCGTTTCCATCGGCAGGCCGCCAGCGAACGGCTTGCCGCCCTTGGCAGTGTGGCAGGCCACACAGTCACCCGCGCGAGCCAGGTATTCGCCCTGCTTGATCAAGTCGGTTTCGGCGGCGCTTACCGAGCAGCTGCTGAGCAACGCCAGGGAGGCGATAACGAGTGCTTTCATGGTCATCGCTCCTTATGCCTGAACCAGTGGGCCGGGATTCTTGAGGTACTGCTCGCGGATCGCCCGCGCCGACCAGTAGGTCAACGCTGCCACCAGGCCGGTAGGGTTGTAACCCAAGCCTTGTGGGAAAGCGGATGCGCCCGGGACAAATACGTTGTGCACATCCCAACTCTGCAGGTAGCGGTTCAGCGCGCTGGTTTTCGGGTCGGTGCCCATGATCGCGCCACCGTTGAGGTGAGTGGTCTGGTAGGACGCCGTGTTGAAATGCTCGCCGACCTTTTTGCCCAGCACGGCAATGGCCTTGGGGTTCATCGCTTCAGCAACCTTGCCCATTTTTTCCATCATGAAACGGTTCATCTTGATGTCGTTTTCCTGCCAGTCGAACGTCATCCGCAGCAATGGCAAACCGTAGGCATCGCGGTACACCGGGTCCAGGTCCAGGTAGTTGGCCCGGTAGGATTGATGCGCGCCGTGGGAGTCCATCGACACCTGGTGGGTGTAGTAATCGGCGGTGGCACGTTTCCAGGCACTGCCCCACGCCGGGGTGCCCGGCGGGTTGGACGTACCGGCAATCGGCCGGCTGCCGGCCTGGTTGACCCACATCGGCGAGCCTCCCACAAAGCCGTGCGGCCCGTGGTCGAAGTTATCCGCGTTGAAGTCATCAATGGCCACGCCATTGCCGCCCGCACCGATGAAGTTGTTGGTGTGGGTGTCCTTGTCGAAGAAGGCCTTGATGGTGCCCATGTTCTGGTAGGCGAAGTTCCTGCCTACCACACCCTCATTGGTAATCGGGTCGTAGGGTTTGCCGATACCCGAGAGCAACATCAGACGTACGTTGTTGAACTGGAAGGAGCCGATGATCACCAGATCCGCCGGTTGCTCGCATTCCCGACCCTGGCCGTCGATATAGGTCACGCCGGTGGCCTTGCTCTTGGTGCTGTCGAGGTTGACCTTGAGTACGTGGGAATTGGGCCGCAGCTCAAAGTTCGGCACCTGGCGCAGTGCTGGCAGGATGTTTACGTTTGGCGAGGCCTTGGAATACATGTAGCACACGTAACCGCTGCAGAACCCGCAGAAGTTGCACGGGCCCATCTGCGCGCCGTAGGGGTTGGTGTACGGCCCCGAGGTATTGGCCGACGGCAGGTTGTAGGGTTTGTAACCGACCTCGGCAGCCGCCTTCTGAAACAGCTGTGCGGACACGGTGTTTTTCTGCGACTCCAGCGGGAACGGGTTGGAACGATCCGGTGCGTATGGGTTGCCGCCACGCCCTTCGCCCACCACCTGACCTTTTACGGTCCAGGCCTGACCGGAGGTGCCGAAGACTTTTTCCGCGTAGTCGAAAAACGGCTCCAATTCTTCGTAGCTCACGCCGAAGTCCTGGATGGTCATGTCTTTGGGAATGAAATTTTTGCCGTAGCGCTCTTCATAGTGGCTACGCATGCGCAGTTCGATAGGGTCGACGCGAAAATGCACGCCCGACCAGTGCAAACCCGCGCCGCCCACGCCATTGCCGGGCAGGAACGCGCCCAACTGGCGGTTGGGCAAGGCGACGTCATTCACGCTATGGCGAATGGTCACCGTCTCCTTGGAGATGTCCTGGAAGAGTTTTTTACGCACGCTGTAGGTCAGTTCGTCGATGACCTGCGGATAGTTGCCGTCCGGATAGGTGTCCTGCATCGGGCCGCGCTCCAGCGCAACCACATTGAGGCCTGCCTCGGTCAATTCCTTGGCCATGATCGCGCCGGTCCAGCCGAAGCCCACGATCACCGCGTCCACTTTCTTCATGATGGTCGCCACGTTTATGCCCTCTCGCCGCGAATGGAAACAGCCGGGAAGGGGTATTGCTCGTTGCGTTCAACCCAGTCCATGAAATCGGCGCGCGCGCCGGGGAAGCCGATCATTGTCCAGCCGACCATGCCTTTATTGCCGCCGTGGACCGGGTCGCAGAAGAACCCTTCCTTGGTGTTTTGCAGCAGCAGGTTGAAAAACATTTTCGCGGGCACGGCTTCGAAATGCGCCGTCATTTCACTGCCGCCAGCCTCCATGCGCCGTAGCATGTCGTCCTGGGTAGCGCTGTCTTGCGCAGCAAAAGCTTTGCCATTGAACGCCTTCGACCATGCATCCGTCGCGGCAATGCCCAGGCGATAGATGTCCTTGGGCACCAGTTTGCTCTGCCAGCCCATCTCCGGCGCCGCATCGGCGTTGAACGGGCCTTGCATGAACCACAGGGCGCCGGCGGCATACGGCGTGTTCATCTGGCGGTCGATGTATTCCGGCGCGCCGGCTTCCAGGGCGCCAGGGCCTTGGGCGTCAGCGGGAATCAGGCGGGCGACGGCCGCGTTGATGAACGCCCATTCTTCGGCGGTGAAGTAGCTCGGTTCATAGGCTTTGTCGCTGGCGGGCGGCTTGGCCGGAGCGGCCTGGGCCGGCTCCGGCGTGGCCATCAACATCGAGCCGCCAAGGCCGGTGCTGGCAACCGTGACCACCGGGATCAAGGTCAAGGATTTGCGCAAAAAGTCACGCCGGGGGTTGTCTTGATCTTGATCAGACATGGGTGCACCTCATCATGTGGTCACGGATTGATCAGCCGCTTCTGGGAGCAGCGTGAAGGTTTGCCGAGCAACTAGGAGCCAATGGGCTAGAGCAGGCTCGCAAACAATAGTTACAAATGATAGCAGGCTAAGAATTGAGAAGAATCGATTAACCGAGAAAAACAGCGGATCAGGTCGGGTCTTCACGATTCTTTGACGAGTACCTCACGCCATGTTGACCCCGCGCAGGCGAATCTGTGGCCTATCAGCCCTTCCTATTCGGTCCCAACGCGCATGTTCACAATCCGTTTGCTGCCTGCCCTCGGCCTGGCGTTCATGGCTCTGCTCAGCACACTGCAGGCTCAAGCCGACGAGGCCACGTCCCTGCGCTCAGCAGAGTGGGCCCAGCCTGTGGGCGGCCAATTCAACCTGCACCAGATGACGCCTACCCTGTATCGCAGCGCATTGCCGGACAGCAGCGCCGTGCCCGTACTGGAAAAACTCAAGATCGGCACGGTGATCAACTTTTTGCCGGAATCTGATGCGTCGTGGCTGAAGACATCTGATATCAAACAGGTGCAGCTGACTTATCGCACCAACCACGTCGACGATTCCGACGTGCTGGCGGCGCTCAGGGCCATCCAGCAAGCAGAAGTTAACGGCCCCGTGCTGATGCACTGCAAACACGGCTCTGACCGCACAGGCCTGATGGCCGCGATGTATCGCGTGGTGATCCAGGGGTGGAGCAAAGAAGACGCGCTGAACGAGATGACCTTGGGCGGTTTCGGCACCAGTAACGGCTTCAAGGACGGCGTTCGCTACATGATGAAGGCCGATATCGACAAGTTGCGTACAGCCTTGGCGAATGGCGATTGCAGCACCAGCGCGTTTGCCCTGTGCTCGATGAACAGTTGGCTCAACACGGCCAGCAGCAGCCGTGTGGAGCCAAAGAAAGACACTGATTGGGTACGCACACCCTAAGCGGGCATCAATCCTTTTTCAGCTTGGGATTGGGGAAAAACTGCACGGCCTGCACCTTCGGGTCCGGCGCCTTCAGCGCCGATGTATTCACCCGCGTGCCCAATTCCTTGGGCACCGACAAGCCTTGATCATTCAGCGTGTCGGTATAACCGCAGGCCACACACTCACGGTGCGGCACGCTGTCTTCAGTCCACATCTTCAACTTGTCCGGCTCGCTGCACGCCGGGCAGACCGCCCCGGCGATAAATTGCTTTTTGGTTATCACAGGCCCTTCGCTCATGCTGCCGCGTCCTCACTCAGGCCGCTGTGACGCAAGAGTGCGTCAATCGACGGCGCCCGTCCGCGGAAGTCGACGAACAGCACCATCGGCGCCTGGGAACCGCCCCGCGCCAGAATCGCTTCGCGGAAGGCGCGACCGGTTTCCGCGTTGAGCACACCCTCTTCCTCGAACTTGGAGAAGGCATCCGCCGACAACACTTCCGCCCACTTGTAGCTGTAATAGCCCGCCGCGTAACCGCCGGCAAAGATGTGCGCAAAGCTGTTAGGGAAGCGGTTGTAGGCCGGTGGGCGCATGACCGAGACCTCATCGCGCACGCCTTCAAGCACCTGCGCCACGGTGCGACCATCGCCATGGGTGGCGTGCAGCTCGAAGTCGAACAACGAGAATTCCAGTTGGCGCACCATCATCAGGCCGGACTGGAAGTTCTTCGCCGCCAGCATTTTTTCCAGCAGGTCCTGAGGCAGCGGCTCACCGGTTTCATAGTGGCCGGAGATCAGCGCCAGGCCTTCCGGCTCCCAGCACCAGTTCTCCATGAACTGGCTCGGCAACTCCACCGCATCCCAGGCCACACCGTTGATGCCGGACACGCCAGCGTGTTCAACGCGGGTCAGCAGGTGGTGCAAGCCGTGGCCGAATTCGTGGAACAGCGTGGTGACTTCATCGTGGGTCAGCAGCGCAGGCTTGCCGCTGTCGGCCGGGGTGAAGTTGCACACCAGGTTGGCCACCGGGCTTTGCAATACGCCGTCGATCGTGCGGCGACGGTCGCGCGCGCCATCCATCCAGGCACCGCCCCGCTTGTTGGCGCGGGCGTACAGGTCGAAGAAGAAACGCCCGACGTGCTGGCCGTTTTCCTTGATTTCAAACAGGCGAACATCCGGGTGCCAGGTGTCGAAGCCTTTTTGCTCGGCGATTTCGATGCCGTACAGGCGCTGGACGATGGCAAACAGCCCGCTGAGCACTTTGTCGATCGGGAAGTAGGCGCGCAGGGCTTCCTGGGAAACGCTGTAGCGCTGCTCGCGCAGTTTTTCACCGTAGAAACCGCTGTCCCAGCTTTGCAGATCGGCGCAGCCTTGTTCGGCGGCGTAGGCCTTGAGCTGTTGCAGGTCCTGGGCGGCAAACGGCTTGCTGCGCTTGGCCAGGTCACGCAGGAAGCTCAGCACCTGGTCGCTGGATTCAGCCATTTTGGTGGCCAGGCTCAGCTCGGAGAAGGACGCATAACCCAACAGCGTGGCCAGTTCCTGACGCAGGTCGAGGATCTGTTCCATCACCGGGCCGTTATCGTTCTGACCGGCATTCGGGCCTTGGTCCGACGCACGGGTGCAGTAGGCCGCGTAGACTTCTTCACGCAGGGCGCGGTCCTGGGCGTAGGTCATCACCGCGTAGTAGCTCGGAAATTCAAGGGTGATCAGCCAGCCGTCGAGGCCTTTGGCCTGGGCGGCAGCCGCCATTTGCGCCTTGGCGGAGTCGGTCAGGCCGGCGAGAGTGGCTTCATCGGTGACGTGTTTGGTCCAGGCCTGAGTAGCATCCAGCAGTTGGTTGGAAAATTTGCTGCCCAGCTCGGACAGCTTGCTCTGCACCTCGGCGTAACGTTTTTGCTGCTCAGGCGGCAAATCGATACCCGAGAGGCGGAAGTCGCGCAGGGAATGTTCCAGGATGGTTTTTTGCGCCACATCGAAGCCGGCCGCTTCGGGGCTGTTGGCCAGGGCCTCGAAGGCCTGGAACAGTGCGCGGTTCTGGCCCATCTCGGTGGAGTAGGCGCTCAATGCTGGCAGGCAGCCTTCGTAAGCTTCGCGCAGCTCGGCACTGTTACATACGGCGTTGAGGTGGCTGACCGGGCTCCAGGCGGCGCCCAGGCGGTCATTCAGCTCGTCCATGGCCAGTATCAGACCGGCCCATGTCGGATTTTTGCCCTGGCTTTGCAGGATGCCTTCGATGGCAACGCGGTTGTCGGCGAGGATCTGTTCGATGGCCGGCTGAACGTGCTCGGCACGGATCGCCGAGAACGGCGGCAGGTCGTAGGACTGCAGAAGAGGGTTGTTCGCGCTCACGGTTGGCACCTTGGCTGAAGAAACATGTAAGAACAAAGATGGGGCCATCTTAATTACAATCAACGCCCACCGCAGCTATCAGCAGAAGAGAGAGAGGCTATCGTGACCCTTCGCACCTATCAGAACCACACGCCAACCCTGGGCGCCGGGGCTTTTGTCGATATTTCGGCGGTGGTGATCGGCGATGTCGAAATCGGCGCCGACAGCTCGGTTTGGCCGCTGACCGTGATTCGCGGCGACATGCACCGCATCCGCATCGGTGCGCGCACCAGCGTGCAGGACGGCTGTGTGCTGCACATCACTCACGCCGGGCCGTTCAACCCGGATGGCTTCCCGCTGCTGATCGGCGATGACGTGACCATCGCCCACAAGGTCATGCTGCATGGCTGCACCGTGGGCAATCGGATCTTGATCGGCATGGGCAGCATCGTGATGGACGGCGCCGTGGTCGAAGACGACGTCATCATCGGCGCCGGCAGCCTGGTTCCACCGGGCAAGACACTCGACAGCGGCTTTTTGTATGTGGGCAGCCCGGTTAAACAAATCCGTCCGTTGACTGACAAGGAACGCGCGTTCTTCACCTACAGCGCAGCAAACTACGTGAAGCTCAAAGACCTGCACCTGGTGGAAGGATTCGATCAATGACCCTGCATTACCCAACCGTCCTGTTCGACCTGGACGGCACCCTGACCGATCCGCGCGAAGGCATCACCCGCTCGATCCAGTATGCCCTCGGCAAACTGGGTATCGACGAGCCGGACCTGACCAAGCTGGAACACTTTATCGGCCCGCCGTTGCTGCAAGCCTTCATGCAGTTCTATGGCTTCGATGAAGCCAAGGCCTGGGAGGCGGTGAATTTCTATCGCGAGCGTTTCAAGGTCACCGGCCTGTATGAAAACCGCGTGTTCGACGGCGTCATGCCGTTACTGGAAACGCTGAACGGCCAGGGCCGTCAGCTGTATGTGGCCACGTCCAAGCCGTGGGTGTTCGCCCGCGAGATCGCCCGGCATTTCGATTTTGCCAAGCACTTCAAAGTCATCTACGGCAGCGAGCTGGATGGGACGCGCACGCATAAAGTCGAGCTGATTGCTCACTTGATGAGCGAAGAAGGCCTGGACCCGGCGACCACGTTGATGGTTGGTGATCGCAAGCACGACCTGATCGGAGCACGCAGCAATGGCCTGGATTCGGCGGCGGTGGGGTATGGGTTCGGCAGTTTTGAAGAGTTGAATGCCGAGGCGCCGACTTGGCATTTTGCGACGTTGGATGAGATGCATCAGGCGTTTTTGCAGCGCGCTTGAGACCGTTATCGCAGGCAAGCCAGCTCCCACACTTGACCGCATTCCAAGTTTGGAAATCGATCAACTGTGGGAGCTGGCTTGCCTGCGAAGAGGCCCTAACGGCCACCACTCTCCAATTGCCTTAACGCCGCTTTACGCTGCGCCACCGGCAACCCACCCAATTTTTCAACCGCCGCAAAAAACTTCACCCAATCCCCGCCTTCCTGCGCAAACAACGCCGCAAACGCCGGCACCCATTGGTCATACAGCCCGAACGGCAACAGCCGCGCATTGTTCATCGGCTGGTTGACCCACACGTCGTAACGTTTATCCCCGCCCCATTGGCTATCGCGCATGTGCTGATACGCTGTGCGCAAGCGCTCGAACTCTGCGGCTTTGGCCTGGCGCATTACATCCGTCGCCAGCGGTTGGGCGTAGAGTTGTTCCAAGCGCTTGCGGGTATCAAGTACCAGCCGAATAAACTGATCGCGTTGCTGCAACGCCGCATTGCTCAATGGCGCCAAGCCACGCGCCGCACGCCATTGGCGGGTGCCTTCCTGCTCGACGAAGTTGGCATAAGACTCGTTGAACTCGGTGTCATCCTTCACATAAAAACGCTGATGCGCCAATTCATGAAAAATCAGCGTGGCCAGGCGCTCATCGCCCCAGTGCATCATCGAACTCATGATCGGATCGTTGAACCAACCCAGCGTGGAATAAGCCTCGACACCGTCAATCGACACGTCCATGCCCCGTTGCTGCAGCACCGCCGCCTCGCCGCGCGCAGCGCCCTGGTTGTAGTAGCCGCGATAAGCGACGCAGCCGGCGATTGGAAAGCAATGGGTTTGCGGGGATAGAGAGAATTCCGGCGTGGCGAATACATTCCAGACCACATAGGGTCGGCCAATGTCGGCGTACAACCGGTAACTCTGGTTGTCAGGCAAGTGCAGGTGCTCGCTGGCAAAGGTGCGTGCCTTCTGCGATTGCGCCAGGTGATCGCGCAGCGCCTGTGGCCGAGAGGGGTCGGCGATGACCTCGGCGACCGGCTCGCGGGCCCTCAGCAATTGCCATTGGCCGTCAGCCAACTGGGCGTAATAACTGACGCTGGAGCAGCCGCTGAGCAACACGACGATTAGCCCTGGAAGAAAACGCCTCAACATGCTCCGACCGCTCCTGGGTGACTGGCTCGCCAGACTATCCTGCCGGCGCGGAATTTTTCCATGCCGTGACGTGTTTATACTCATAGAGAGTTTGCCGCCTTGTGCGCCCGGCTCAATTCTTTCCTTCCGTTGAGTGCCTGCCATGCGCCAGCTCTTGCTTCCCGTCACTGCCCTGTTTCTCAGCGCCTGTGCTTCGACCCCATTGCCACCGGTCGATCCGCACCAGGCATGGGTCGATTTCGCCACCCCGACCCCGGGCGCCAAACTGGTGATGGCCCAGCGCCTGGACGGCAAGAACCTCAACGACGGGCGTTTCTTTCAGGTGCCACCCGGCAGCCACGAACTGATGGTGCGCTTTGATTTCGAGGTGCCAACCGGGGGCAGTTTGGGCGGGTTGTCGCAGACCCAGGACCGGACCTGCTTCATGACCTTGCAGTACAACAGTTTCCAGGCAGGCCAGCGCTATGTGCTGGAGGGCCGCTCGCTGGGCTACACGCCGAACATCCGGCTGTACAACACAGCGCGGCAGTTGCTGGCGCAAGAACGCAGCGTCAACTGCATCTGATCAGTCGTTGTTCTTTTGGTAGATGATGGTTTTGGTCCCGTTCTCGCAAGTACCTACACGCATGGCCTCGTCGTGCTTGTCGCCTTCTTCCTTGCTGACGATTTCCAAGGTGTAGGACGGCACTGCATTAGCCTGGATTTTGACCTCGATCTCTTTCCTGAGCTCTTCACAATCTTTTGGCGCGGCCACGGCCGACGTGGCCAAAACAGCGCAGATGATCGCCAAGGCAAAACGTTTCATGTGTGTAGCTCCCTGAATGCATGCGCACGGGTGTGCGCCTAAGTTGCATAGCGTATAGGACCACATCTGGGAAACACGAGTTCTGATTTAACGCACAACTAAATGTGGGAACGGGCTTGCTCGCGAATGCGGTGGGTCAGTCACAGTGATATTGACTGGTCCACCCCGTTCGCGAGCAAGCCCGCTCCCACATTGGAAGATGCTTTATCAGTTAACCAGCGTCGCATCCAGGCTGATGTTCGCATTCAGTACCTTGGATACCGGACACCCTTCCTTGGCTTTCTTGCTCAGTTCGTCGAACTGGGCCTGGCTTGCGCCTGGAATCTTGGCCTTGAGGATCAGGTGCACGGCGGTGATTGCAAAGCCACCTTCCACTTGGTCCAGCGTCACTTCAGCCTGGGTGTCAATGCTGTCGGCCTTGAGGCCGGCGTCGCCGAGAATCATCGAAAACGCCATGGAGAAACAGCCGGCGTGGGCCGCACCGATCAATTCTTCAGGGTTGGTGCCCTTGCCTCCTTCGAAACGGGCCTTGAAGCCGTAAGGCGCTTCACGCAGCACGCCGGTTTCGGTGGAAATGGAACCCAGCCCAGTCTTCAGATCACCTTCCCAATGCGCGGATGCTTTTTTAACGATACTCATAGCGGTCTCCTCGAACGGTGGTTTTGCTTCAGTAAGGGTTCTGAGGATAGATGCGCGGGCAAAGTTCATCTTGTCGGAAAAACCTAGTTATTTAGTAGGAAATCTCTCCACCTCTATTGAATCTCGGGTATATGCCCTCATTGCATAGAACATGCACATGAAGCGGCAGGTTTTGGTTCGTCTATAAGCCTGCGCACCTAATGGAGAAGCAGGCTTATGAAATCGCTGTCCGACGTGAAGTTCTCGACCCTCGACCTCGTGCCCGTGCGCGCCAACGGGAGCATCGCGCAATCGTTGCGCAACTCTCTGGACCTCGCCCAGCACGTGGAAAAGTTCGGCTACAACCGTTTTTGGGTGGCCGAACACCACAACATGGACGGCATCGCCAGCTCGGCCACCTCGGTGTTGCTGGGCTATCTGGCCGGTGGCACCTCGACCATCCGCGTCGGCTCCGGCGGCGTCATGCTGCCCAACCACGCGCCCTTGGTAATTGCCGAGCAGTTCGGCACGCTGGAAAGCCTGTACCCCGGCCGTATCGACCTGGGCTTGGGCCGCGCGCCCGGTTCCGACCAGATGACCGCCCGCGCCCTGCGCCGTGAACGCTCGGGCAGCGCCGACGATTTCCCCGAAGACGTGGCCGAACTGATGGCCTACCTCGGCCCACGCACGCCTGACCAACGGGTGATCGCCGTGCCGGGCACTGGCACCAACGTACCGGTCTGGCTGCTGGGTTCCAGCCTGTTCAGCGCGCAGCTTGCGGGAGAGAGGGGTTTGCCCTACGCCTTCGCCTCACATTTCGCACCGCGCTTGATGCACGAGGCGATTCGCGTGTATCGCAATCACTTCAAGCCTTCAGCCGTGCTGGACAAGCCCTACGTGATGCTCGGCATTCCGCTGGTGGCGGCCGATACCGACGAGCAGGCCGATTACCTCGCCACGTCCGTGTACCAACGCATTCTGGCGCTGATGCGCGGGCAAAGCCTGGTGCAGCGCCCACCGGTGAAAAGCATGGACGGCCTGTGGCTGCCCCATGAAAAAGACGCCGTCGGCAGCTTCCTCGGCTTGGCCATGGTCGGCGGCCCGGCCAAGATCCGCGCCAAACTGGAAGTGCTGATCGAGCAAACCGGTGCCGATGAGCTGATCTTTACCAGCGACCTCTACGAGCACGCTGACCGGATTCATTCCTACGAGCTGCTGGCACAGCTGATGAAAGGCTGAGCCCGAGGCGAAAAAAAACCGACGCACTCGCGTCGGTTTTTTATGTCTGGAACACGGGATTAACCGCGTTTGTAGACGATTTCCTTGGTGCCGCCTTCGCAGGAGCCAATCACCTTATCTCCATCGGCTGCAGCGCCTTTATCGACAACATCCAGGGAATAATGCTGAACGCCTTTCGCATCAAGCTTTGCTGCGAGTTCACTTTTCAGCTCCTCACAAGGCTTGCCCGCCGCCAGGGCTGTACCCGCGATGCTCAACAAACCTACCGCCAACAGGAACTTCTTCATCCGTTACTTTCCTTGCGCTGATCGAAAAGAGCGTGCCGATGCATTGCATCGGCACCCTAAGGGTGTAGCGCAGGTTATGGCAATCGGCCAGTCGGCAAGTTCAACCGACGTGATCAACTACTGGCAATTCGGAACCCCACCTTCAGCGTGACCTGGAAGTGCGCGGCCTTGCCGTCCTTGATGTGGCCACGGGTTTCGGTCACTTCAAACCACTCCAAGTGCTTGATGCTCTTATGCGCTTCGGCAATCGCGTTGTTGATGGCGTCTTCGATACTGGTCGTCGACGAGCCCACCAGTTCGACTTTCTTGTAAGTGTGATGATCTGACATAGCGTTTCTCCTGAGGTCTCTACTGAGCGTAGCAGTCAATGTTCGTACTGCTTCTGGCGGCTATTCGTAGGTGAAAGTTCAGATTTACTGCACTTTCTGAAAACGCCGTAGTCGGTATCTACACACGCCACTCAATCACTTCAGGAGAGCCCACATGGCCAACACTTCTTTACGCAAAGCGTCGCTGGAAAGCATGGAAGCCGAGATTTCGAGCCTGCTCAAGTCCCTTGAGAGCCTCAAGGATGATGCATCCGATGAGTCGCGCAAAACGCTGAAGGCCCTGAAAAGTAATGCCGAGAATGCTCTCAAGCACTCCCGCCACCTGATCAGCGATGCCTACGAAGAAAGCAAAGTCAAAATCCGCGAAACCGGCGTCGCCACCCGCGACTACGCGCAAGAGCACCCATGGACTACCGCCGGCGTTGCCGTTGGCGCGTTGGGCCTGCTGGCCGCTTACCTGCTGTGCAAACGCGGTGACTGATTGACCGGCTACAGCGGTTGGCGCAGCAGCTCTGCCTTGAGCCACTGCGCCAGCTGACCGGCGCGCCCGTCTGCGGCGCGTTTGGGTAGCCACAACGCCAGGTGCGCCGGGGTTTCACTGAAACCCCACGGCGCCACCAGGCGACCCGCTCGCAGGTCCTCTGCCACCAGCGGTTCAGGTGCAATCGCCACTCCCAGCCCGGCAACAGCCGCCTCCAGCAAATAATACAAATGCTCAAAACCCTGGCCGAGTTTCAGCGCGCCGGGCTCGATGCCGTGTTGCTGCGCCCAACTGGGCCAGGCCTGCGGGCGCGAGGTGGTGTGCAACAGCACTTCGCCACACAACGCCGAGGCAGGTGCATGACGCAGAGGCTCATAACCGGCGAAGCGCGGGCTCATCACCGGGCCAATCCGCTCGCTGGCCAGTTCGTACACTTGCATATCCACCGGCCACGGCGGTTCGGCGAAAACCAGCAGGGCGTCAAGACCGGGCCGCCGAGGATCAAGGTCGCCGTCACCGGCGGACAGGTGCAGGCGCAGGTCCGGTAAGTCTGCGTTCAAGCGGCCCAGGCGCGGGATCAACCAGCGCGCCAACAAGCTGCCCGAGCAGCCCAGCACGAAGGGCGCATCGGCGCTGGCTTGGGTGAGTTCTGCGCACACGTCCCTCAAGCGCTCGAAGGCTTCGGCACTCGCGTCGCGCAGGCGCACACCGGCATCTGTGAGTTTAAGGCCGCGCCCGTCCTTGACGAACAGGCTGACACCCAAATGCTCTTCCAGCACCTTCAACTGGCGACTGACGGCACCGTGGGTCACATGCAGTTGCTCAGCGGCCTGGCTGACGCTGTTGAGCCGGGCAGTGGCTTCGAACGCGCGCAGGGCATTGAGGGGCGGAAGGTCTCGACTCATCTGTGAGTTTTCCTGACAGGTTACGGCGATCTTATCGGTTTTCAGCGCCGGATGTGAGGGGTAGAGTGACCGTCATTGCCTCTCACACGAATTATTTCCTGGAGCGCCCCATGACTCAGTCCCAGACCGACCTGCGCAACGGCCCCGACGCCAACGGCCTCTTTGGCGCGTTCGGCGGCCGCTACGTCGCTGAAACCCTGATGCCGTTGATCCTCGACCTGGCCCGCGAATACGAAGCGGCGAAGATCGATCCGGCTTTCAACGAAGAACTGGCCTACTTCCAGCGCGACTACGTCGGACGCCCAAGCCCGCTGTATTTCGCCGAGCGCCTGACTGAGTTCTGCGGCGGTGCCAAGATCTACCTCAAGCGCGAAGAGCTGAACCACACCGGCGCGCACAAGATCAACAACTGCATCGGCCAGATCCTGCTGGCGCGGCGCATGGGCAAAAAACGCATCATCGCCGAGACCGGCGCCGGCATGCACGGCGTGGCAACCGCCACCGTGGCCGCACGCTTTGGCCTCGACTGTGTGATCTACATGGGCACCACCGACATCGAGCGCCAACAGGCCAACGTGTTCCGCATGAAGCTGCTGGGCGCCGAAGTGATCCCGGTGGTCGCCGGCACCGGCACCCTCAAGGACGCAATGAACGAAGCCCTGCGTGACTGGGTGACCAACGTCGACGACACCTTCTACCTGATCGGCACCGTGGCCGGCCCGCACCCGTACCCGGCGATGGTGCGCGACTTCCAGGCCGTGATCGGCAAGGAAACCCGCACCCAGATGCAAGCCCAGGAAGGCCGCTTGCCGGACAGCCTGGTGGCCTGCATCGGCGGTGGCTCCAACGCCATGGGCCTGTTCCACCCGTTCCTGGATGACGCCAGCGTCGAGATTATCGGTGTTGAAGCAGCCGGCTACGGCATCGAAACCGGCAAACATGCCGCCAGCCTCAACGGCGGCGTACCGGGCGTGCTGCACGGCAACCGCACCTTCCTGCTGCAGGACGACGACGGCCAGATCATCGACGCTCACTCGATTTCCGCCGGCCTCGACTACCCCGGCATCGGCCCTGAGCATGCTTGGTTGCATGATATCGGCCGCGCCCAATACACCTCGGTGACCGACGACGAGGCCCTGATCGCATTCCACAAATGCTGCCGCCTGGAAGGGATTATTCCCGCACTGGAAACCGCCCACGCCTTGGCCGAAGTGTTCAAACGCGCACCGAATCTGCCGAAGGATCACCTGATGGTGGTCAACCTCTCCGGCCGTGGCGACAAAGACATGCAGACCGTGATGCACCACATGGAACAGTCCCAGCAGGAGAAACACTGATGAGCCGCCTGCAAACCCGCTTTGCGCAGCTGAAAGAACAAAACCGCGCGGCCCTGGTGACCTTCGTCACCGCCGGCGACCCGGGTTATGACACCTCGCTGGCGATCCTCAAGGGTTTGCCGGCGGCCGGCGCCGACGTGATCGAGCTGGGCATGCCCTTCACCGACCCGATGGCCGACGGCCCGGCGATTCAACTGGCCAACATCCGCGCGCTGGAAGCCAAGCAAAATCTGGCGAAAACCCTGCAGATGGTTCGCGAGTTCCGCCAGGGCAATAACGACACGCCACTGGTGCTGATGGGTTACTTCAACCCGATCCACAAATACGGTGTGCCACAGTTCATCACCGACGCGAAAGAAGCCGGCGTTGATGGCCTGATCGTGGTCGACATGCCGCCTGAGCATAACGGCGAGCTGTGCGACCCGGCCCAGGCAGCAGGCCTCGACTTTATCCGCCTGACCACGCCAACCACCGATGACGTACGCCTGCCGACCGTGCTCAACGGCAGCTCCGGCTTTGTGTATTACGTGTCGGTAGCCGGTGTCACCGGTGCCGGTGCGGCCACCCTGGAACACGTTGAAGAAGCGGTGACCCGCTTGCGCCGCCACACCGACCTGCCCATCAGCATCGGTTTTGGTATCCGCACGCCTGAGCAGGCTGCGGCCATCGCACGCTTGGCTGACGGTGTGGTGGTGGGTTCGGCGCTGATCGACCACATTGCCAATGCCAAAAATGATCAGCAAGCGATTGATGGCGTATTGGGCTTGTGCGCGGCGCTGTCGGAAGGTGTCCGCAACGCCCGTAAGTAAACGCCATGTAGCGGTAGGTAAAGTTCCTGATACAGAGGAATCATACTGTCGAATCAGTACCTAAACTGACAAGACCAAGGGATTTCGAACTCGGTTCGAAATCCCTTTTTTGTTGGTGCAGTACTGAGGAAACACCCCATGAAAATGCCTAAACGCTTGATCGCCGGTCTCGGCGTGCTGATGCTCGGCGCGAGTGCCTTGGTGCAGGCCGCGCCGCCTGACCAACGGGGTGATGGCGACGGCCCCGGCCGTGGCGGCCCGCAAGGCCAGCACGAGCAACGTGGCGACGACCATCGCGGCCCGCCGGACAACCGTCGCGGCGGCCCACCTCAGGACTTCGGCCCGGTGCGGCAGATCATCCACGACAACCACGGCCAATTCTCGCGCGGCGCACCGCCGCCGCCGAATGTACGTCTGGTTCGCGGCCAGCCCCTGCCACGCGGCTATTACGGTGAACGTCTCGACAATCGCGCCCTGGCACGCCTGCCGGTTTACCCAGGGTATGAATGGCGCCGTTCCGGGCCGGACGTGGTGTTGATCGCGGTGGGCACGGGGATCGTCTACGAAATCCTGAACGGCGTGCTCAACTGACCGCAATGCTTGGGTGGCAAGCCGGCTTGTTGAAGCGAGCGGGCTTGCCACAGGGGTCAGCCGCCGCCCTGATAATGGGTTTACAGTTCGATGCGTTCGACTTTGCCCACCAGCAACACGTAGGAAAGCGCCCCGAGCAATGCCAGCACCGCGATGTAGGTAATCGCTGGCGCAAATGAATCACCACTGGCCAGAAAGCCGATCACTATCGGCGTGGTAATCGCCGACAAGTTACCGATAAAGTTAAACACGCCCCCGGTGAGCCCCAACAAACGCGCAGGCGCCAAGGTCGATACCAGCGACCAGGTGATCGACGCCAAGCCATTGCCGAAAAACGCTAGCGCCAGAAACGCAATCACCCACGCTGTCGAGTCCACATAGTTGGCGCCGATGATCGCCGTGGAAATCAGCAGCCCGCCAATGATCGGCAACTTGCGCGCAAAGCCTACCGACGCGCCCCGGCGAATCAGCCAATCAGAAAAAATCCCCGAACACAGCACGCCGACAAATGCGGCGAGAAACGGCAACGACGCCAACAACCCGGACTTGATGAAGTCCATGCCCCGGTATTTCACCAGGTAGGTCGGGAACCACGTCAGGAAGAACCACAGCGTGGAGTTCAGGCAGAACTGCCCCAGGTAGATGCCCCACAACTTGCGCTGGCTCAGCACCACCCTCAGGTCGACCCAACTGAACGGCGCCTTGGCCGTTTGCGCCTGGATATCCACCAGCCCGCCACCGTCGCGGATCAGTTCGATTTCAGCCGCGTTGGCGCCTTTGAAATCCTTCGGCTCGCGGTACACCGCGTACCAGATCAGCGCCCACAGAATGCCCACACCCCCGGTGGCGACGAACACCATGTGCCAGCCAAACGCGTGCTGCAGCCAGGCCAGTACCGGCGTGAGAAAGGCGAGCCCGACAAATTGCCCCGAGGTGTAAACACCAATCGCCGTGGCGCGCTCGCGTTCCGGAAACCAGGTGGTGACCACGCGGCTGTTGATCGGGTAGGCCGGCGCTTCCAGCGCACCCACCGCCATACGCAGCACGAACAGCGCGATAAAGCTGGCGGCGAACCCGAGCAGCACGGTGGCAATCGACCACAGCAGCAGGGCGACGGTGTAGAGAATGCGCGGCGGCACCCGGTCGACCAGCCAGCCGCCGGGGATCTGCATGGCGGCGTAGGTCCAGCCGAAAGCCGAGAAGATCAGCCCGACGTGCACTGGGTCGATCCCCAGCTCGCTGGTCAGCGCCGGGGCGGCAATCGACAGGTTGCTGCGGTCGAGGTAGTTGATCACCACGGTGATAAACAGCAACACCATGATGAAGAAACGCTTTCTGCTGGGCGTGACTAAAGACGCCTGCCCGGTGAAGGATTCAGGGTGCATGGGGGAGTGCCTCTTCTTATGGTTATTGAGGACAAATCTGGCTGAACGAACGCGGTCAGTGTGGGAGCTGGCTTGCCTGGATGGCGGTATACCTGCGCCAGAGATGCAAGCTGGCCCACCGATATCGCCGGCAAGCCAGCTCCCACATTGACTGTGTTTCCTCAGGAGGGGCTTACCACTCGGCGAAGCTGCCGTCGGCATGGCGCCAGATCGGGTTGCGCCAGCGGTGGCCGATGGCCGCGCGTTCGATCACATACTCTTCGTTGATCTCGATGCCCAGGCCCGGCCCATTGGGGATCTTCACAAAGCCTTTGTCATAGTCGAACACGCCCGGGTCGCGCACGTAGTCGAGCAAGTCGTTGCTCTCGTTGTAGTGGATGCCCAGGCTTTGCTCCTGGATAAACGCGTTGTAGCAAACCGCGTCCAGTTGCAGGCAGGCCGCCAGGGCAATCGGACCCAGCGGGCAGTGCAGGGCCAGGGCCACGTCGTAGGCTTCGGCCATGTTGGCGATCTTGCGGGTTTCGGTGATGCCGCCGGCGTGGGACGCGTCCGGCTGGATGATGTCGACGTAACCTTCGCTGAGCACGCGCTTGAAGTCCCACCGCGAGAACAACCGCTCGCCGAGGGCGATCGGCGTGCTGGTCAGCGGCGCCAGTTCTTTCAGCGCCTCATAGTTTTCACTGAGCACTGGCTCTTCGATAAACATCAGTTTGTACGGGTCCAACTCTTTCATCAGCACCTTGGCCATGGGCTTGTGCACGCGGCCATGGAAGTCGACGCCGATGCCGACGTTAGGGCCGACGGCGTCGCGCACGGCAGCCACGTTGGCCAGGGCCAGGTCGACTTTTTCAAAGCTGTCGACGAACTGCAGTTCTTCAGTACCGTTCATTTTCACTGCGGTAAAACCACGCGCGACCGCCTCTTTGGCGGCGCGGGCGGTGTCGGCCGGGCGATCGCCGCCGATCCATGAATACACGCGGATCTTGTCGCGCACCTGGCCGCCCAACAGGTCGCTGACCGATACGCCAAGCGCCTTGCCCTTGATATCCCACAGCGCCTGGTCGATACCGGCCAGGGCACTCATGTGCACGGCGCCGCCACGGTAGAAGCCGCCCCGGTAGAGCACGGTCCAGATGTCTTCGATATTGCGTGGGTCTTTGCCGATCAGGTAGTCGCTGAGCTCTTCGACGGCAGCCGCCACCGTGTGGGCGCGACCTTCAACCACGGGCTCGCCCCAACCGGTCACGCCCTGGTCGGTTTCAACCTTGAGGAAGCACCAGCGCGGCGGCACGATGAAGGTAGTCAGTTTGGTGATTTTCATCTCTTATCTCTCTTGTCGATGCAGCGCCCAAGGCGCAAAGCTTGCACTCAGTTCAGGGGCATCAGTTAAGCGCGTTCCAGGCCGCGACATAGGCCTGGGCGCTGCTGGCGACTTGCGCCAGCGACATACCCGGCTTGAACAACCCGGAACCCAGGCCGAAGCCCTTCGCGCCGGCGTCGAAATACACCTGCATGTTGTCCGGGGTCACACCGCCGACCGGCAGCAGCAACGTGCCCGTCGGCAATACCGCCAGCCACGCCTTGATCACCGCCGGGCCCATTTGCTCGGCCGGGAAGAGCTTCAATACGTCGGCACCCTCGGCCAGCGCGGCGAAGGCTTCGGTCGGCGTGGCGACACCCGGCGACAGGTACAGGCCCGCCGCTTTCGCAGCACGTAGCACCCGGGCGTCGCTGTGGGGCATGACAATCACCTGGCCGCCGGCCGCTTTCACCTGCGCCACTTGCTCCGGCGTCAACACCGTACCCGCGCCGATCAGGCAATCGGCGGGCAGGCTGCTGCGCAGCGTACGGATGCTGGTGTAAGGGTCGGGGGAGTTCAGCGGTACTTCAATCACGCGAAAGCCAGCCTGATAGAGCACCTGGCCAACCGCCTCCGCTTCGTCCGGTCGTATACCGCGCAGGATTGCGATCAAACCATTGTGTGCGAGTGCTTGCTTGAGCATGTCAGGCCTCCGATACAGGTTGAGTGAGCCCGGCCGCGACTGCCAGTTGCCACAAGCCGCGCTCGGTGGCTTCCTGCGCCAGGCTGACCGGGGCGAAACCGCACAGCGCGAGGGCGCGTTGGTAGCGGGCGCAGAGCGGTGCGGCGCCGACTAGGACGATGGGTTGGTGTTTCGCCTGGCGCGGCAAACCGGCGAGTTCATGGCCAATGAGCAGGCCGGACAGATAATCCGGTTGCTGTTCGGGTGCCAGTTGCGCGGTCAAGCCCAGGGTGCGCGCGCTGAACAGCGTCGAGAGCACGCCACGTTGGCCATCTGCTGATAACGCCACGTTCACGCCTCGATCAAACGCCTCGGCCTGGAAGTGTTCGGATATTTTTTGAGTACGCCCGAGGAGGCTGTGCTTGCTCAGCACCGCGAACAGCTCGCCGGTCATGAAGGTGTCGAAATGAGTGATGCAGCCGCCTTTCACCTCGACCCATTTGGAATGACTGCCGGGCAGACCAATCAGGACCTCGGCCTCAAGGCCTTGCAGCACGCCCAGCACTTGGGTTTCTTCGCCGCGCATCACATTGGGCAAGCCGACCTGTTCGATCACGCCAGGCACGATATGCACATCCACCCCGCGCAGGCTGCGCACTGTGTGGAGCGCCTGGCCCAGGCTGGCGACATCGACTGGCGTATTGCGATAGGCCGCCTCGCTCCAACCCTGGGCGCTGCCCACCATGCCGCAGGCGATCACCGGCAAGTTGGGTTCGGCGTCGAGCCAGTCGCCGCAGGCGGCATCGAACGCCAACTCGAAGCCATCGCCGCAGCGAACGCCGGCAATCTCCCGCGGTTCAGTGGGCAGGTGCATGATGCCGAATGCCAGCGAGCGCTGTTCCAGCACCTCGCCGGCCGGCCCGAGTTTATAAGCACGAAGGGAGCTGGTCCCCCAGTCGAGCGCGATCAATTGCGCCTGCATCGCTTCACCTGAAATGAGTGGGTGCTGAAAAAAGCAGATGGGCGAATATAAACCTATGGCTGGCGATATCTCAATATATAAATAACGGTCCCATATATTGGGCAAGCATGAAAAAAATCCCGTCGCCTTTGCACAAGGGAACGGGATTTGTTTAGACACTGGTTAAAAAACAGACAGGTCCAGCGCGCGCATTGCGCCCATCCAGATCGCGTAATCGGTGTGGTCCTTCAAGTCATCGCCGGTCTCAGGGTGCAGAAACACCACCAGGCCTTCGCGATGCAGCGCCAGCCACGGCAGCACGACGCCGATGTACTCCGGCTCGAATGCCAGTTGGCAGCTCCAGTCAGGGTGCGGGCCCACTGGCCGTTCGTGCACACGGCCCATGCGCAACGGGAACAGGCGTGCCGCGTCTTCGCACAGGCTGCGCGCCTGGCCGATAGTGCTGGCGTCGAAGTAGATATGGGCGTGGTAGCCCTTGATACGTTGCATGGAGAAATCCGCATCCAGTAGGCCCCGATCCTAGACCGCAATCGACGGCAGGGCCAGCCCGGTCAACGATTGCGCGCTGCTGGCTTGCTCGGCCACCAGCCAGTCGACAAAGCGCTCGACCAACTGCCCGCGGCGCTTTCGCTGGGGCTGCACCACGTAATAGCCAAAACGCGAGATCACCGTGTCGGTGATCGGTCGGCACAGCCAGTTCTGTTCCAGCAGGTTATCCACCAAATGGCGCCAGCCGATGGCCACGCCCTGGCCAGCAATCGCGGCCTGGATCAGCAGGGTGTAGTTGTCGAAGCGTAATTGGCCAGGGGTGGGCACGGCGGTGATGCCCAGCTCGCGAAACACGCCGCTCCAGTCGAACCACTGGCTGTTGTTTTCCTGGCGCAGGTGCAACAGGGGATAGTCCGGCAAGGTCTGCACGGTCAACGCG
Organism: Pseudomonas fluorescens; assembly: GCF_900215245.1. Lineage (GTDB taxonomy): Bacteria > Pseudomonadota > Gammaproteobacteria > Pseudomonadales > Pseudomonadaceae > Aquipseudomonas > Aquipseudomonas fluorescens. The sequence goes on along the minus strand of NZ_LT907842.1, from coordinate 2,211,147 downwards.
GTGGCCTGGTCCTTCAGCCATTGCGGGCTGCACACCGGGAACACTTCCTCATTGAACAGCCAAAGACTGTCGCCCTGCTTGAAACGACCGTCGCCGAACAACACTGCCACGTCGATATCGCTGCGCAAGGTGGCGTGGTTGCGCTCGCTGGTGACCAGGCTCACGTCAACGTGTGGGTTGGCCTGGTGGAAGCGATGCAGGCGCGGCATCAGCCAGTAGGCGGCAAAGGCAAAGTCGGTGGCCACTTGCAGCACTTCATGCTGGTCCTGTTGAGTGATCGCGCTGAGGCCCGAATTGATCGCCTGCAAGCCGCCCTGGACGTGCTCGAACAACAGCGCGCCAGCGTCGGTCAGTTCGATGCCGCGGTAGATGCGATCAAACAGGCGGATCGCCAGCTGTTCTTCAAGGCGCTTGATTTGCTGGCTGATGGCCGGCTGAGTGGTGCCAAATTCCATCGCGGCGGCGGTGAAGCTGCGATGGCGTGCCGCCGCTTCGAAAGCGCGCAGCAGGTCGAGGGATAAATCGCCGAGGGCTTCATACATAAGCTGTGCTTATCCTAGACATTGCTTTTCATGGGCTTTACCCCATTTTCCATGGGCTGCATGCTCATTCGCATAAACACCGCCTATGGAATGCCGAAGACTCATGAAGCGCAAGAACATTCTTTTCATCATGGCCGATCAAATGGCCGCGCCGATGCTTCCGTTCTACGGACCTTCCCCGATCAAGCTGCCCAACCTGAGCCGCCTCGCCGAACAGGGCGTGGTGTTCGACGCTGCTTATTGCAACAGCCCGTTGTGTGCGCCGTCGCGTTTCACCCTGGTCAGTGGCCAGTTGCCGAGCAAGATTGGCGCCTACGACAACGCGGCGGATTTCCCCGCCGATGTGCCGACTTACGCCCATTACTTGCGTCGCCTGGGCTACCGCACCGCGTTGTCCGGCAAAATGCACTTTTGCGGGCCAGACCAACTGCACGGTTACGAAGAACGCCTGACCAGTGACATCTACCCCGCCGACTATGGCTGGGCGGTGAATTGGGACGAGCCGGACGTGCGCCCCACCTGGTATCACAACATGTCTTCGGTGCTGCAAGCCGGCCCTTGCGTGCGCACCAACCAGCTGGATTTTGACGAAGAGGTGGTGTTCAAGGCCCAGCAGTATTTGTTCGACCATATTCGTGAAGACGGCGACCAGCCGTTCTGCCTGACCGTGTCGATGACTCACCCACATGACCCGTACACGATTCCCAAACCGTTCTGGGACCTGTACGACGACAGCGACATCCCATTGCCTACGACGCCAGCCCAGGCCGACCTCGACCCGCACTCCCAACGCCTGCTCAAGGTGTATGACCTGTGGGACAAGCCGCTGCCGCTGAACAAGATCCGTGATGCCCGCCGCGCCTACTTCGGCGCATGCAGCTATATCGACAGCAACGTCGGCAAACTCCTGCAAACCCTGCAAGACACCGGGCTGGCCGATGACACCATCATCATCTTCTCCGGCGACCACGGCGACATGCTCGGCGAGCGCGGCCTCTGGTACAAAATGCACTGGTTTGAAATGGCCGCCCGCGTGCCGCTGCTGGTCAGTGCGCCAGGCCAGTTTGCCGCTGGCCGCGTGTCTCGGGCCGTGTCGACGGCCGACCTGTTGCCGACACTGGTGGAACTGGCCGGCGGTGAACTGGACCCGCGTTTGCCGCTGGACGGCCGCTCACTGGTCCCGCACTTGCAGCGGCTGGGCGGGCACGACGAAGTGTTCGGTGAATACATGGCCGAAGGCACCATCAGCCCGCTGATGATGATTCGCCGTGGCACTTACAAGTTCATCTACAGCGAGGACGATCCGTGCCTACTGTTTGATGTACGCAACGACCCGCACGAGCGGGAAGACCTCAGCCAATCACCGGAACACCGGCCACTGTTCGAGGCGTTTTTGCGTGAGGCGCGGGCCAAATGGGACATCCCGGCGATCCACCAGCAGGTGCTCGCCAGCCAACGCCGTCGTCGCCTGGTATTTGAGGCGCTGACCCAGGGCAAGCTGAAGAGCTGGGACCACCAGCCACTGGTAGACGCCAGTCAGCAATACATGCGCAACCATATCGACCTCGACGATCTGGAGCGCAAGGCACGTTATCCACAACCCTGCCAAAACCAATAAAACTGAGGGGAAGGCCATGCAAAAGTTATCCACCGTGTTGAGCGTTGCACTGCTGGCGTTGAGCAGCGCCGGCGCCTATGCCGACTCAAGCTGCGATACCGTGAAGATGGCCGATCCGGGCTGGAGCGATATCGCCGCCACCAATGCCATCACCGGTTTTCTGTTGAACGGCATGGGCTACAAGGCCAAGGTCGACACCCTGGCGGTGCCGATTACGTTTGGCGGTCTCAAGGACGGCCAGGTGGATGTGTTCCTGGGTAACTGGATGCCGGCGCAGCAGGGCTTCTATGACAAGTTCGTGGCCAATGGCGACGTGGTGCAACTGGCGAAAAACCTCGACGGCACCGAGTTCACCCTCGCCGTCCCGGACTATGTGTGGGACGCCGGGGTGCATGACTTTGCTGACTTGAACAGGTTTGCGGATAAGTTCGACAAAAAGATCTACGGCATCGGCTCCGGCGCGCCGGCGAATATCTCGCTGCAGGAGATCATCAAGAAGAACGACTTCGACCTGGGCCAGTGGAAGCTGATCGAGTCGAGTGAGCAGGCGATGCTGGCTGAGGTGTCGCGCGCGGTGAAGAAACAGCGCTTCGTCACCTTCCTCGGCTGGACACCGCACCCGATGAACGTGCAGTTGAAAATGCATTACCTCAAGGGTGGCGAGAAGTACTTCGGTGACAAAGGCAGCGTGTTTACTCTGACCCGCAAGGGTTATGCACAGGCCTGCCCGAATGTCGGGAAGCTGCTGACCAACCTGAGTTTTACCCAGGACATGGAAAACAGCATCATGGCTGAGGTGGCCAATAACAAGGTCAGCAATGCCGACGCGGCGAAGGCGTGGATCAAGGCGAATCCGGCGGTGCTGGATAAATGGCTCGATGGCGTAAAAACCGTGGATGGCCAGGATGCGTTAGCGGCGGTAAAAGCCAAACTCTAATGCCAAACGCTAATCCCTGTGGGAGCTGGCTTGCCTGCGATAGCATCACCGCGGTGTATCGGTATTACCGAGGTGCCTGGATCGCAGGCAAGCCAGCTCCCACACACACCCGCTCCCACAGGGGTCGGTGTGGACTGATACTCTGAGCCAACCCTTTCGACCGAGTTTGCGATGCCCCGGCTCAACCGCCATACACTCTTGCCCTTCCTCGCCTGGCTCCCGCGCCAAACCCGCGCCAGTGTCGGCCGGGATGCGATGGTCGGCCTCAGCGGCGCGGTACTCGCGCTGCCGCAGTCGATTGCCTACGCGCTGATCGCCGGTCTCCCACCCGAATACGGCTTATACGCCGCGATTATTCCGGTGCTGATCGCCTGCCTCTGGGGCTCCTCCTGGCACCTGATCTGTGGCCCGACGGCGGCGATTTCCATCGTGCTCTACGCCAGTATCAGTCCATTGGCCGTGCCGGGGTCGCAGGACTACATCACCTTGATCCTGTTGCTGACCTTCCTCGCCGGCGTTTTCCAGTGGTTGTTGGGCATGCTGCGCTTCGGCGCGCTGGTGAATTTCGTCTCCCATTCCGTGGTGCTGGGTTTCACCCTGGGGGCTGCCGTGGTGATTGCATTGGGGCAGTTACCCAACCTGCTGGGGCTGGAGTTACCAAGCGAGGCCACGGCGATCAATAGCCTGTTGGCGCTGATCAACCATGCTGGCGAGTGGGACCATGCCTCACTCGCCCTTGGCTTGGGCACCTTGCTGGTGGGCGCATTGCTCAAGTACCTGATGCCACGCTGGCCCACGCTATTGATCGCTCTGTCTCTGGGCAGCCTGGCCGCGTGGCTGTGGCCGACGATGTTTGGCCAGGTGGCGCTGGTCAGTTCGTTCGTGGGCAAACTGCCGCCATTCAGCCCATTGCCGATGGACCTGGATATGCTCCTGCGCCTGCTGCCCAGCGCCGTGGCGGTGGGCATGCTGGGGCTGGTGACGAGCCTGTCGATTGCCCGTTCGCTGTCGGCGCGCTCGCAGCAGTTACTCGACGCCAATCAGGAAGTCCGGGCGCAGGGTTTATCCAATATCGTCGGCGGATTTTTCTCTGGCTACTTGTCAGCCGGTTCCTTTACGCGTTCCGGCCTCAGCTACGAGGCAGGCGCGTGTTCGCCCTTGGCAGGTGTGTTTTCGGCCGCGTGGGTGGCGCTGTTTGCGCTGTTCGGCGCGGCGTTGATCGCGCACATTCCGATTCCCAGCATGGCCGCGAGCATCCTGTTGATCTGCTGGGGCCTGGTGGACCACCGCGGCATTCGCGCATTGTTTCGCGTGAGCCGGGCCGAGTTTGTGGTGATGAGCCTGACCTGCGTGGCCACCTTGCTGCTGGAGCTACAAACAGCGATTTACGCGGGGGTGCTGGCGTCGCTGTTTTTCTACCTCAAACGCACGTCGCAACCACGGGTTCAGCAATGGCGTGACGGTGACGAGGATGTATTGCGGGTCGGCGGCTCGATTTTTTTTGGCGCCAGCCATTACCTGCAAGTACGCCTGCAAAGCCTGCAAGGCGAGCGGGTGGTGATCGAGGCGCAACAGATCAACTTTATCGACTATTCCGGGGTGGAAATGTTGCACCAGGAGGCGCGGCGTTTGCACAGAGCGGGACGTAGCCTGACGTTGCGCCGAGCCAGGCCGCAGGTAGTGGAAGAATTAAAGAAATTGGAAGGGGCCGACAACTGCCCCATCCATTTTGAAGAATAAACACGCTTAAAACTGTGGGAGCGGGCTTGCTCGCGAATGCGGTGGCTCAGTTAAGTAATTATTGACTGACACACCGCTTTCGCGAGCAAGCCCGCTCCCACACTGACTGTGCCCACATTCGCTTTGTGTCAGGCCAACTGCCTACGCAACTCAGCCAACACCGGCGCCGAATCCGGGCGCACACCGCGCCACAGGAAAAAGGCTTCTGCGGCCTGCTCCACCAGCATGCCCAAACCGTCCATCGCCACCGCCGCGCCTTGCTCAGCAGCCCAGCGACAGAACGCGGTCGGTTCCTTGGCGTACATCATGTCGTAGCAGAAGGTCTTGCCCGGCTCGATCAGGCTGCCGGCAATCGGCGGTACATCGCCTGACAGGCTGGCGGACGTGGCATTGATGATCACGTCCACCGGCTCACGCAGCCAGTCGAAACCGCTGGCAGACACCGGGCCCAGGTCGTTGAACAGTTCGGCGAGCAACTCGGCTTTTGCCACGGTCCGATTGGCGATGATCAGCGAGGCCGGTTGCTCAGCCAACAACGGCTCCAGCGCCCCACGTACCGCGCCACCGGCGCCCAGCAGCAGGATACGCTTGCCTTTGATGCTCAACCCGGCGTTCACCGTCAGGTCGCGCACAAGGCCCGCGCCATCAGTGTTATCGCCAAGCAGGCTGCCATCGGCCAACTGGCTTAAGGTGTTCACCGCGCCGGCGCGCTGGGCGCGTTCGGTCAGGCTGTTGGCCAGGCGATACGCGTCTTCCTTGAACGGCACGGTGACGTTGGCGCCACGGCCTTGCTGAAAAAACTCACGGGCACAGCCGGTGAAATCCTCCAGCGGCGCAAGCAGGGTGCTGTAGTCCAATTGCTCACCGGTTTGCGCGGCGAACATACGGTGAATCAGCGGCGATTTGCTGTGGCCGATGGGGTTGCCGAAGACGACATAACGGTCCATCAGACAGCTGCCTTGGGCGCGGCAATGCCGAGCCAGTCGCGATCTTGCAGGAAGTAATCAGTGAGGCGCGCTTCTTCGCTACCGGCCTCGGCTTTCCAGTCATAGCTCCAGCGCACCTGCGGCGGCAGCGACATCAGGATCGACTCGGTACGGCCGCCCGATTGCAGGCCGAACAGGGTGCCACGGTCATAGACGAGGTTGAACTCGACATAGCGCCCACGGCGGAACTCCTGGAACTGACGCTGCTGCTCGGTGTAGGCGGCGGCCTTGCGGCGCTGCACGATCGGCAGGTAGGCGTCGATGTAGGCGTCGCCGATGGCGCGGATGAAGGCGAAGCAGGTGTCGAAGTCCCACTCGTTCAAATCATCGAAGAACAGGCCGCCAATACCGCGTGGCTCATTGCGATGCTTGATGTGGAAGTAGGTGTCGCACCAGGCCTTGTAACGCGAGTACACATCCGCGCCGAACGGCGCACAGGCCTGCTCGGCCACGCGGTGCCAATGGATACAGTCTTCTTCATTGCCGTAATACGGCGTGAGGTCGAAGCCGCCACCGAACCACCACACCGGCTCTTCACCTTCTTTTTCGGCGATGAAAAAGCGCACGTTGGCGTGGGACGTCGGCACATGGGGGTTGTGCGGGTGGATCACCAGCGAAACGCCCAGGGCTTCAAACCCACGACCGGCCAGCTCAGGACGATGCGCGCTGGCGGACGGTGGGAGGCCGCTGCCAAACACGTGGGAAAAGTTAACACCGCCTTTTTCGATCACCGAACCGTTTTCGATCACACGGGTGCGACCGCCGCCGCCCGCAGGCCGGGTCCAGGCGTCTTCGATAAAGCGAGTGTCCGTCTCAAAGGTTTCCAGGGCGCTGCAAATACGGTCTTGCAGGTCAAGCAGGTAGGCTTTAACAGCCTCGGTGCGGGTAGTCATGGCATCACCTTGAATCGGGCAAAGCTACGCGAGGCCATTGGGCGTCGGCGGCAAATGGGCGCACAGGATACCACTGCACTCCAGTAAGCCGCAGTTGACGAAGATCAAGCTTAGGAGTCCGATAGAGGGCTACGCAAATGCGACCTCAGGAGAAGTGCAGATGGCCAAACGTATCCAGTTCCGTGCCCATGGCGGCCCCGAAGTACTTGAGTATGTGGACTACACCCCGGCAGAACCAGGCCCTCAGCAGGTTCGCGTGCGTAACGAGGCCATCGGCCTGAATTTTATCGACACCTATTTCCGCAGCGGTCTCTATGCGCCGCCAGCCCTGCCATCGGGCCTGGGTGCAGAAGGCGCCGGTGTGGTGGATGCGGTGGGCAGCGAGGTCACCCAGTTCAAGGTCGGTGACCGCGTGGCCTACGGCAGTGGCCCACTGGGCGCCTACAGCGAGCTGCATGTATTGCCCGCCGCCAACCTGGTGCACTTGCCGGATGACATCAGCTTCGAGCAAGCCGCCGGCGCCATGCTCAAAGGCCTGACCGTGCAGTACCTGCTGCGCCAGACTTACGAGCTGAAGGGTGGCGAGACCATTCTGTTCCATGCCGCTGCCGGTGGTGTGGGCTCCCTGGCCTGCCAATGGGCCAAGGCGTTAGGCGTTAAGTTGATCGGGACCGTGAGCTCCCCGGAAAAGGCCGCCCTGGCCAAATCCCTCGGTGCCTGGGAAACCATCGACTACAGCAAGGAAAACGTCGCACAACGCGTACTGGAATTGACCGACGGCAAGAAAGTGCCTGTGGTGTACGACGGCGTCGGCAAGGACACCTGGCTGACCTCGCTGGACAGCGTGGCGCCGCGTGGGCTGGTGGTGAGTTTTGGGAATGCGTCGGGCGCGGTAGACGGGGTGAACCTGGGCATTCTGGCCGCAAAGGGCTCGCTGTACGTCACTCGGCCGACCTTGGCGACCTATGCCAGCAATCCAAAAGACTTGCAGACCATGGCCGATGACCTGTTCTCGATGATCAAGAGCGGCAAGGTGCGCATTGATATCAACCAGCGGTTTTCGCTGGCCGAAGCGGCGAAGGCGCAGACGGAATTGTCAGGGCGACGCACGACGGGGTCGACCATTCTGTTGCCGTAAGGCGATTGATCTACTGAGGCGGTGAGGGCCTCATCACCGCCAAGCCCGCTGCCACATTTTGATCGGATTCCAACTGAAGGAACGCGATCGAATGTGGCAGCGGGCTTGCTCGCGAAGGCCGCACCTCAATCTTAAGAAGGCCGCACAACCTCGCCTGTCGCCAAATCGCGAATCAGGCTTGGGTTCTTGCGCCCACCCAGGGCGCCACCCAATACCCGATCAACCTGGCCACGGAAATACTGCTCCACACGAAGCCGCGTGCGCGCTGCCGGGCGGCCCTGCGGGTTGGCCGACGTGGAAATCAGCGGCCCGACCAATGAGCATAAATCCCTTACCAGCGGATGATCGCTGACCCGCAAGGCGACGGTGTCATGCACACCTGTGACCCATTCAGGCAGCAAGTCCTGATGGGGGACCAACCAGGTATTCGGCCCAGGCCAAGTGCTGGCCATGCGCTCGATCCAAGTGTCCGGGAAATCTTCAAAGAGAAAATCGAACTGGCGAATATTGTCCGCCACCAGGATCAGCCCCTTGTCCACTGACCGATTCTTGATCGCCAGCAGCCGGTCCACCGCCTCTTCATTCCACGGGTCGCAGCCAAGGCCCCAGACCGCTTCGGTCGGGTAGGCGATCACCGCGCCTGCGCGAATTTCTCGTGCGGTTTCCAGCACACGCCACCTGTTGACCATTGCTCACTCTCCGAACTAAAGCTCTGCGCAGTTTACCGATGTTCTTTACAAAACCTAGCAGCGCGCAAGCCACCGCCCGCTTTCGCAGATGACCTGGCCTTCGAGCTCCAGCTCGGTAAGGGTCGCCAGCACGTGGGACAAGGGCCGCCCGCTGGCAATCGCCAGGGCCTCGCTGGTGTGAGGCGCGGCATGCAGCAGCGCCACCAGCGGGTGCGTCACCGGCAGCGGTGCCGGGCGAGACAAGGCCTGCCAGCCGCGCAACCCGTCAAGAATATGCTCGATGGATTCCACCAACGTCGCACCATCGCGAATCAACTGATGACAGCCCTTGGCCCCCGGATGATGGATGGAGCCGGGGATCGCGTACACCTCACGCCCCTGCTCGGCAGCGAGCTTTGCTGTGATCAGCGAGCCGCTGGCCATGCTGGCCTCCACCACCAGCACCCCCAGCGACAGGCCACTGATGATCCGGTTGCGCCGGGGAAAGTTAGCGGCCTGGGGCGCGGCGTCCAGTGGAAACTCGGAAACCACCGCACTCCCTTGGGCAATCATCGCGGCTGCGAGCCGCCGGTGGCGCTGTGGATAAAAATTTTCCAGGCCGGTGCCAAGCACGCCGACTGTCTGCCCGCCGACATCCAATGCGGCTTGATGCGCAGCGCCGTCAATGCCCAGGGCCAACCCGCTGGTGATGACAAAACCGGCGCTCGCGAGGCTGCGGGAAAAGGCGGCGGCGGTGTCCAGCCCGGGCCTGGAAGCGCGCCGACTGCCGACCATGGCCAACTGCGGTTTCTCCAGGATTTTGGGGTCGCCGGCGACGAACAATAACGGCGGGGCGTCGTCAATCTGCGCAAGCAAGGCAGGGTAATCAGGTTGGTCCCACATCAGTAAATGCTGGGCGGGATGCTCCAACCACGCGAGCGCGTCACTGGCGCTGTCACGGATTTGCGGGCTGCGTCGGGCATCCGCGCTGGCAGGCGGCAACCCGAGGGAGCGCCAGGCACTGGCAGGCGCGCTGATAGCCTTTGAGGCAGAGCCGAATGCCTCGATCAACACGCGAAAACGCTTGGGACCCAGTTCTGGCAGCCTGTGCAAGCGTAGTCGGGCTTCCAGTTCTGACGGGGAAATTTCATCGCTGTTTGTCGGATACATTTGATCATCCTTGATCGGAACAAGCTGTGGATAACTCTGTTGGTAACTTATTTAGCAGGCTATTTATTGTGTTTGTTGGGCAGTCTCAAAACGGTCCAGCACCGCCAGCGACCTTGAAGCGCTGAGTACCAGGCCATAACTGAGCTTTTCATAGGTGCGGAACACCTGCAGGGTGCCGGCGCGCTCATCAGGCAGTTTCGTCAAAGCGCCGGTGAGGACATCCCTTACGGTCGCGCCCAGCTTGATCACCGTGAGCAGTTGGCCTTCGACCAGGCCGTCGCGGCGGCCCTTGTTCAAGGTGACGGCGTCCAACACGCCGATCTGGGTCACGCCTTTGGGGACGTCGATGATGTGCCCTTTGATCAGGGCCCCGGGGTGCGGCGGGGTTTGCAGCCGGGCCAGCTCGACGCCAGGTTCGGCGCGCAGCAATCGGTCGCCTGGGCGGACCTCCTGGGTCACTCGTTGTACTGCGAGGGTGCTCAGGTCACCGGCCGTCAAAAAACGTGCGGTGCCGATGTCATCGGCGTTAACCCCCAGCTGCTCCTGGGTGTTCGGGTCGGTGTAAACCTTGCCTCGGCGAAAGATTCCATAATTTGGCTGGGCCGGGTCCAGGTGGCCTCTGGCGTGCACACGTTCGCCACTGGCCCCCAACACTCGACCCGCCTCAGCCGCGACAATATAAGGCGCGTTATCCAGATCCTGAGGGGTATCGAGGATACGGTTATGCAGCAAAAAGCGCTGCATGGCCTGTTGCGCCGCCTGATTCAGGCGCTGTTCGGGCGGTGTCAGCAGCGCCAGGGTGAGCGGCGCCCACAGCAGCAAGACGAGTAGCGATTTCCTCATGGGGTGAATCTCCTTTATTATGTACGTTCGCGTGAAATGCCATAGCCTTCGCGGCTTTCGAACCTTTCACACCGGCTGTCTGGGTCCATCCCAACGCCGATTTGCCTCTACCTCACATGTGCAGCAATTACGCTTATGGCTATTTTGAACATCCTCGAATTCCCCGACTCGCGCCTGCGCACGATCGCCAAACCGGTGGCCGTAGTGGACGACAAGGTTCGTCAGTTGGTCGATGACATGTTTGAAACAATGTATGAAGCTCCGGGCATCGGCCTCGCCGCGACCCAGGTCAACGTGCATCAGCGTGTCGTGGTCATGGACCTGTCAGAAGATCGCAGCGAGCCTCGGGTGTTTATCAACCCCGAGTTCGAACCGCTGACCGACGAGATGGGTGAATACCAGGAGGGCTGCCTCTCAGTGCCGGAGTTCTACGAGAACGTCGAACGCCCGGTGCGCGTGAAGATCAAGGCCCTGGACCGCGACGGCCAGCCCTACGAGCTGATCGCAGAGGGCCTGCTGGCGGTGTGCATTCAGCACGAATGCGACCACCTCAACGGCAAACTGTTTGTCGATTACCTGTCCACGCTTAAACGCGACCGGATCAAGAAGAAGCTGGAAAAAAAGCATCGCCAGCAAGCTTGATGCCCTTCTTCCAAAGGCTTGCTACGGCAAGCCTTTTTCTTTTGTGACTGTTTTTAACCGAGAACTCCGATGACCGAGCCACTGCGCATTGTTTTTGCCGGCACTCCTGAATTTGCCGCCGAACACCTGAAGGCCCTGCTTGCCAGCCCTTATGAGATCGTCGCGGTGTACACCCAGCCGGATCGTCCGGCCGGTCGCGGGCAAAAACTGATGCCAAGCCCGGTCAAGCAGCTGGCGCTTGAGCACAACATTCCGGTGCTGCAACCACCGACCCTGCGCAACACCGATGCCCAGGCGGAACTCGCCGCATTGCAGCCGGACCTGCTGGTGGTCGTGGCCTATGGCTTGATCCTGCCTCAGGCGGTGCTGGATATTCCGCGCCTGGGTTGCATTAACAGCCATGCCTCGCTGCTGCCGCGCTGGCGCGGTGCGGCGCCGATCCAGCGCGCCGTGGAAGCCGGTGACAGTGAAAGCGGCGTGACCGTGATGCGCATGGAGGCAGGTCTGGACACCGGCCCGATGCTGCTCAAAGTCACCACCCCGATCACCCGTGAAGACACCGGCGGCAGCTTGCACGACCGCTTGGCCGAGATGGGCCCGCCCGCCGTGGTACAGGCCATCGCCGGCCTGGCTGCCGGCACTCTGGAAGGCGAAGTGCAGGACGACAGCCTCGCCACCTATGCGCACAAACTGAACAAAGACGAAGCCCGCATCGACTGGAGCCGCCCGGCCGTGGAGCTGGAGCGCCTGGTACGCGCCTTCAACCCGTGGCCAATTTGCCACAGCACCCTTAATGGCGAAGCCTTGAAAGTATTGGCCGCCACCTTGGCTGACGGCAAAGGCGCTCCCGGTGAAGTCATCGGTGCCAGCAAGGAAGGCCTGCTGGTCGTGTGCGGTGAGCAAGCGTTGTGTCTGACGCGTCTGCAATTGCCCGGTGGTAAGGCGCTTAACTTCAGCGATTTGTTCAACAGCCGCCGTGAGAAGTTTGCGCTGGGCACGGTTCTCGGGGCGGTCGCTCAATGAACCCGCGTCTGGCCGCCGCCAAGGCCCTCGCCGCCGTCCTCAACGGCAAGGCTTCGTTGAACAGTTCGCTGCCTACGCAGATGGATAAAGTCGAAGACCGCGATCGCGGCTTCACCCAGGACCTGGCGTTTGGCACGGCCCGCTGGCAGCCACGCTTGTCGGCGCTCGCGGCCAAGCTGCTGCAAAAGCCATTCAAGGCAGCCGATGCCGATGTGGAAGCGCTGCTGCTGGTCGGCCTCTATCAGTTGCTCTACACCCGCGTACCGGCTCATGCCGCCATCGGTGAAACCGTCGGTTGCGCCGACAAACTGAAAAAGCCCTGGGCCAAAGCCCTGCTCAATGCCGTGCTACGCCGCGCCCAGCGCGAGAGCGAAGCGCTGCTGGCTGAACTGGAAAACGACCCGGTGGTGCGTACTGCCCATCCGCGCTGGCTGCAAAAGTCCTTGAAAGCCTTCTGGCCTGAACAATGGGAAGCCATTTGCGCGGCCAACAATGCACATCCTCCGATGATTTTGCGGGTTAACCGCCGTCATCACAGCCGTGACGCGTACCTGCAATTACTGACTGACGCAGGCATTAATGCCTCGCCGTGTATGTACAGCGTCGATGGCATCGTGCTGGAAGCCGCCGCCGACGTCCGCAGCCTGCCGGGCTTTGCCGAAGGCTGGATCAGCGTGCAGGACGAAGCTGCGCAACTGGCCGCCGACCTGCTCGACCTGGCACCGGGCCAGCGCGTACTCGACGCCTGCTGCGCACCGGGCGGCAAGACCTGTCACATACTGGAGGTCGAAAAAGACCTCGCTGGCGTGGTCGCCGTCGACTTGGAAGCCAAGCGCCTGGTACGCGTGCGCGAAAACCTCGCGCGCCTTGGCCTGAGTGCCGACCTGATCGCCGCCGACGGCCGCGACACGGCCGCCTGGTGGGACGGCAAACCGTTCCAGCGCATCCTGCTGGATGCGCCATGCTCCGCCACCGGCGTGATCCGTCGCCACCCGGACATCAAGCTGACCCGTCAGCCCGACGACATCGCCGCCCTGGCGGTGCTGCAAGGCGAGCTGCTCGACGCCTTGTGGCCGACCCTCGACGTTGGCGGCATTCTGCTTTACGCCACCTGTTCCACCTTGCCCACCGAAAACACGCAGGTGATCGAAGCCTTCCTCGCCCGCACCAGCGGCGCGCGCGAGCTGGACCTCGCCACCACGGCCGGCATCAAGCAGCCCCATGGCCGCCAACTGCTTGCACAGGAAGGCGGGCACGATGGCTTCTACTACGCCAAACTGATCAAGATCGCCGCCGCGCGCGGCTGAACGGGTTTAAGGGAGTGACCGGATGAAAATCATCATCCTTGGGGCTGGGCAGGTCGGCGGCACGCTGGCTGAACATTTGGCCAGCGAAGCCAACGACATTACCGTGGTCGACACCGATGCCGAGCGCCTGCGCAACCTGGGTGACCGCCTGGACATCCGCACCGTGCAAGGCCGCGCGTCATTCCCGGCGGTGCTACGCCAGGCCGGTGCCGACGATGCCGACATGCTGGTGGCCGTCACCAACAGCGACGAAACCAACATGGTCGCCTGCCAGGTCGCCCACACTCTGTTCAACACCCCGACCAAGATCGCCCGCGTACGTGAAGGGGCTTATTTGAACCGTGCAGGGCTGTTCGATAACGACGCGATTCCGGTGGACGTGTTGATCAGCCCCGAGCAAGTGGTGACTCACTACATCAAGCGCCTGATCGAAATTCCCGGCGCGTTGCAGGTGATCGACTTTGCCGAGGGCAAGGCGCAACTGGTGGCGGTGAAGGCTTATTACGGCGGTCCGCTGGTGGGCCAGCAACTGCGCCAACTGCGCGAGCACATGCCGAATGTGGAAACCCGCGTAGCGGCGATTTTCCGGCGCGACCGGCCGATTCTGCCCCAGGGCGATACGGTGATCGAAGCCGACGACGAAGTCTTTTTCATCGCCGCCAAAGCCAATATTCGCGCGGTGATGAGCGAAATGCGCCGCCTGGATGAAACCTACAAGCGCATCGTCATCGCCGGCGGCGGGCAGATCGGCGAGCGTTTGGCGGAGGCGATCGAAAGCCGCTACCAGGTCAAGATCATCGAGATGAGCCCGGCACGCTGCCGGCATTTGTCCGACACCCTCGACAGCACCGTCGTACTCCAAGGCAGCGCCTCGGACCGCGACCTGTTGATGGAAGAGAACATCGCCGATGCCGATATCTTCCTGGCCCTGACCAACGATGACGAGGCCAACATCATGTCGTCCCTGCTGGCCAAACGGCTGGGGGCCAAGAAGGTGATGACCATCATCAACAACCCGGCCTATGTCGACCTGATCCAGGGCGGCGATATCGATATCGCTATCAGCCCGCAGCTGGCCACCATCGGCACGTTGCTCACCCACGTGCGCCGCGGCGATATCGTCAGCGTGCACTCCCTGCGCCGAGGCGCGGCGGAAGCCATTGAGGCGATTGCCCACGGCGATTCAAAATCGAGCAAAGTCATCGGCAAGGCCATCCGCGATATCGGCCTGCCGCCGGGCACCACCATCGGCGCAATCATTCGTGACGAAGAGGTGCTGATCGCCCACGACGATACGGTGATCGCCACGGGTGACCATGTGATTCTGTTTCTGGTGGATAAAAAACATATCCGCGATGTGGAGAAACTGTTCCACGTGGGGTTGAGCTTTTTCTGATCAACACACTCAGCGGAGCCTGCCGCCGCCATCGCGGGCAAGCCTCTCCCACAGGTGATCATGATGCTGCTATGGGAGCGGGTTCGCCCGCGATGCGTTATTGAAAACCCTACCTAGCTAAAGGATCCACAGCCATGCTCGAATCCCTCGAAAAAATGCTCGCCAAGGGTGTGGATAATTCACTGCTGCGCTTTGGCTTGGGCAAGGGTTATCTGGACGCAAAGGAAAACGCCAAGGCGGCGGAGCACCTGCAAAAATGCGTCGAGTTCGACCCGAAGTATTCGGCGGCGTGGAAGTTGTTGGGCAAGGCGCAGCAGGGGCTGGGGGATAGTGCAGCAGCACGGCAGGCGTGGGAAAAGGGTATCGAAGCGGCCCTGGCGCATGGCGACAAGCAGGCCGAGAAAGAGATGACGGTGTTTCTGAAAAAACTCGATCGCCAAGCCTAAGCGGATCCAAAATGTGGGAGCGGGCTTGCTCGCGAAGGCGTCGTGTCAGTCACTTAATGTGTGTCTGTTACACCGCATTCGCGAGCAAGCCCGCTCCCACACTAGTTTTGCATCGACCGTAAGTCAGTCGTAAATCAATACCACCGCGCCTCACCGGGCGGGCGTTTCTTGAAGCGTTTCATGCTCCACATGTACTGGCTCGGATACGCGCCGACATAGCGCTCCACCACCTTGCTCATCGCCGCGCAGGAGGTGGCGGTGTCGGTGCTGTACATATCTTCCGGCGCCGCTTCCAAAATCACTTTGTAACCCGAGCCGTCCGGCAGTCGCAGGGCATGCAGGAACACGCCCACGGCTTTGTGGCCCGCGAGCATGTTAGGCACGAACTTGCTGGTCAGCGCCTGGGTCGCAAAGAACGGCACGAAGATGCCTGCCGATTCCGCCGGTTCCGGGTCGGCGGGAATGCCGACCTGGCCACCTTTGCGCACTTCCTTGATGACACTGAGAATGCCTTCCTTGGTCGACGCGGCTACTCGGTTACCCAGCTGAACCCGCTGCTTGCGCAACAATTCGTCGACCGCTTTCAGCTTTGGCGGCCGGTAGAAGATGATCGGTTTGCACTGGCTGCAATAGAAGTGGTTCAACACTTCCCAGTTGCCCAGGTGACTGGTGATGCCGACCACGCCTTTGCCCGAGGCCAATGCTGCATGCAGCACTTCCAGGCCTTCGACTTCACGTACCAGGTCGATGGAGCGCTGGGCGGGCCAGATCCAGGCGCAGGCGCTTTCAGTCAGGGACTTGCCGATATCCATGAGGCTCTGGCCGACCAGGCGCTCACGTGCGACCGGGTCCATGTCCGGGAAGCACTTGGAGAGGTTGATCCGTACCGTGTCGCGGGAACGGTTGGGGGTTTTCCACATGATCCAGCCAATCGCCGTGCCGACCGCTTGAACCGCGCGCCAGGGCAATAGGGCAAACAACCGAAGAGCGCCTACCAGCAAGGCGCCTTTAAACTTTTCCACAGGTCACTCCTGATCGTGTGTGGTGCGCAAAGCCGCCATTCTAACCGGCGTTGGCCAAGTCCGCGTAACGGTCGCAGTCTTGAGTGTGGTCCATGACCATGCCCGAGGCCTGCATGAACGCGTAGCAAATGGTCGGCCCGACGAACGTGAAACCGGCTTTTTTCAAGGCTTTGCTCATGGCTTCAGCCTCTGGCGTAATGGCCGGGACTTGGCTGCGATCCTTGAAGTGATTGACCTTGGGCGCGCCGCCGACAAACGACCAGAGCACGCCCACCGGGTCTTCAAGGGCCAGCCAGGCTGCGGCGTTGCGGCGGGTGGCGTTGAGCTTCAGGCGGTTACGCACAATGCCAGGGTCGAGCATCAGTGCGTCGATTTCAACATCGGTCAGGCGTGCCAAACGCTGGGCATCAAAGCCGAACAAGACCTTCCGATAATGCTCGCGTTTGCGTAAAACGGTGATCCAGGAAAGGCCCGCCTGGAACCCTTCGAGCAAAAGCAACTCGAACAGACCCTGCGCATCGCGCAGCGGCGTTCCCCACTCCTGATCGTGATAAGCCATGTACAGCGGATCTTCAGAACACCAAAAGCAGCGTGGCATAAGGCTCCAGGGGATGGTGGCGCGGCCGAATCGGGTATACTCCCGCTCTTTAAATCGCAGCCCAAGTAACAGGTGAATTTCGTGAGCCAGCCTACGCCAGCCGTGCGTACCTTCCAAGACTTGATCCTCGCCCTCCAGCAGTACTGGGCCGAGCAAGGTTGTGTGGTACTTCAGCCCTACGATATGGAAGTAGGCGCCGGCACTTTCCACACCGCTACATTCCTGCGGGCCATCGGCCCGGAAACCTGGAACGCCGCTTATGTGCAGCCCAGTCGTCGCCCGACTGACGGCCGCTACGGCGAAAACCCGAACCGTCTGCAGCACTACTACCAGTTCCAGGTGGTATTGAAGCCGAACCCGGACAACTTCCAGGAGCTGTACCTGGGCTCGCTGAAACATGTCGGCCTGGACCCACTGGTGCACGACATCCGTTTCGTCGAAGACAACTGGGAATCGCCAACCCTCGGCGCCTGGGGCCTGGGCTGGGAAGTCTGGCTCAACGGCATGGAAGTGACGCAGTTCACTTACTTCCAGCAAGCCGGCGGCATCGAGTGCTACCCGGTGACCGGCGAGATCACTTACGGTCTTGAGCGCCTGGCCATGTACCTGCAAGGCGTGGACTCGGTCTACGACCTGGTGTGGGCTGACGGCCCGTTCGGCAAAGTGACCTACGGCGACGTGTTCCACCAGAACGAAGTGGAGCAGTCCACTTACAACTTCGAACACGCCAACGTCGAGAAGCTGTTCGAACTGTTCGACTTCTATGAAAGCGAAGCCAAGCGCCTGATCGAACTTGACCAGCCGCTGCCGCTGCCGAGCTATGAAATGGTGTTGAAGGCGTCCCATACCTTCAACCTGCTGGACGCCCGTCGTGCCATTTCGGTAACCGCGCGCCAGCAATACATCCTGCGTGTACGCACCCTGGCGCGTTCCGTCGCCCAAGCCTACCTGATGGCTCGCGCCAAGCTGGGCTTCCCGATGGCTACCCCGGACCTGCGTGATGAAGTGTTGGCTAAGCTGGAGGCTGCACAATGAGTGCTCAAGATTTTCTGGTTGAACTGGGCACCGAAGAGCTGCCTCCCAAGGCACTCAATACCCTGGCCGACGCGTTCCTGGCCGGTATCGAAAAAGGCCTGCAGAGCGCCGGCCTGAAATTCGCCGCAAAAAAAGTCTATGCCGCGCCACGCCGCCTGGCCGTGTTGCTGACCGCGCTGGAAACCCAGCAGCCGGACCGCAGCATCAACCTCGACGGCCCGCCGCGTCAGGCCGCTTTTGACGCTGAAGGTAACCCGACCCAAGCGGCCCTTGGCTTCGCCAAGAAGTGCGGCGTCGAGCTGAGCGAGATCGACCAAAGCGGCCCGAAACTGCGTTTCAGCCAGGTCATCACCGGCAAGCCGACTGCCAGCCTGTTGCCAACGATCGTTGAAGACTCGCTGAACGACCTGCCGATCCCCAAGCGCATGCGCTGGGGTGCACGCAAGGAAGAATTCGTACGCCCGACCCAATGGCTGGTGATGCTGCTCGGTGACCACGTCATCGACTGCACCATCCTCGCCCAAAAGGCCGGTCGTGATTCCCGTGGTCATCGCTTCCACCATCCACACGCCGTGCGCATCACCTCGCCCGCCAACTATGCCGCCGATCTGCGCGCCGCTTATGTACTGGCCGATGCCAATGAGCGTCGTGAGCTGATCAGCAAGCGCACCGAAGAACTGGCGCGCCTGCAGGAAGGCACCGCCATCGTGCCGCCAAGCCTGCTCGACGAAGTGACCGCGCTGGTTGAATGGCCGGTGCCGCTGGTGTGCTCGTTTGAAGAGCGTTTCCTCGATGTGCCGCAAGAAGCCCTGATCACCACCATGCAGGACAACCAGAAGTACTTCTGCCTGCTGGATGTGGACGGTAAGTTGCTGCCGCGCTTTATCACCGTGGCCAACATCGAAAGCAAAGACCCCCAGCAGATCATCGCCGGTAACGAGAAAGTCGTTCGTCCGCGCCTGACGGATGCCGAGTTCTTCTTCAAGCAAGACAAGAAGCAGAAGCTCGAAGACTTCAACCAGCGCCTGCAAAACGTGGTGTTCCAGGAAAAACTCGGCAGCGTCTACGACAAGGCGGTGCGTGTTTCCAAACTGGCCGCGTACATTGCGCCGCGTATCGGCGGTGACGCTGCCTGGGCCGCACGTGCAGGGTTGCTGTCCAAGTGCGACCTGGCCACCGAGATGGTCGGCGAGTTCCCGGAAATGCAAGGTGTGGCCGGTTACTACTACGCCCTCAATGACGGCGAGCCGGACGATGTGGCGCTGGCCCTGAACGAGCAGTACATGCCACGCGGTGCCGGTGCTGAACTGCCGACCACCCTGACCGGTGCGGCGGTGGCCATCGCCGACAAGCTGGACACTCTCGTGGGTATCTTTGGTATCGGCATGCTGCCTACCGGCAGCAAAGACCCGTATGCCCTGCGCCGTGCGGCGCTGGGCGTGCTGCGTATCCTGATCGACAAGAAGCTTGACCTCGACCTGACCCAGGCCGTGGTGTTCGCTGTCGGCCAGTTCGGTGGCAAGGTCAAGCAAGCCGGCCTGGCCGAACAAGTGCTGGAATTCGTGTTCGACCGCTTGCGAGCGCGTTACGAAGACGAAGGCGTGGACGTTTCCGTCTACCTGTCGGTACGTGCCCTGCAGCCAGGTTCGGCGCTGGACTTCGACCAACGCGTACAAGCCGTCCAGGCATTCCGCAAACTGCCGGAAGCCGGGGCCCTGGCCGCGGTGAACAAGCGTGTGTCGAACCTGCTGAGCAAGGCCGACAACCTCGGGAATGCCGAAGTCGACCCAGGCCTGTTTGCCGACGCCAAGGAGTTCTCGCTGAACTCGGCCATCGCCAAGGCAGAAAACGCAGTGAAGCCGCTGCTCGCCGAACGCAACTACGCCGAAGCACTGGCGCGCCTGGCCACCTTGCGTGAGCCGGTGGATGCGTTCTTCGAAGCGGTGATGATCAATGCCGAGGATGCGGGCGTACGGAAAAACCGCTACGCCATGCTGGCGCGTCTGCGTGGCTTGTTCATCAACATCGCTGACATTTCCGTACTGGGCTGATCATGTTGAAACTGCTGATTCTCGATCGGGACGGAGTGATCAATTACGACTCCGACGCTTACATCAAGTCGGTGGCGGAATGGATTCCACTGCCGGGCTCGATCGAGGCCATCGCGCAGTTGAGCAAAGCCGGCTGGACGGTGGCCATCGCCACCAACCAGTCCGGCATCGCCCGCGGTTACTACGACATTGCCACCCTGGACGCCATGCACGCGCGCTTGCGCAGCTTAGTGGCGGCGCAGGGCGGTGAGGTGGGGCTGGTGGTGTACTGCCCCCACGGGCCGGATGAGGGCTGCGAATGCCGCAAACCCAAACCAGGCATGTTGAAAACCATTGCAGAACATTACAACGTGCCCCTGGCTGGGCTATGGTTCGTCGGGGACAGCCTCGGTGACCTGGAGGCTGCCAAAGCCGTCGACTCTCAGCCAGTTTTGGTTAAAACCGGGAAAGGCGAAAAGACCCAGGCGAAAAACCTGCCGGTAGGCACCTTGATTTTTGACGATCTGGCGGCCGTTGCCGCAGAACTTATCAACAACTAGCCGCCCTCGACTTCCTGGCCAAGGACTGTTCGGGCGTGCGCTTTTAACAGGCGGGCCGTGTCCCGCAACGGTAAATGCCGCCATGTCGATTTTGCAGGCCATCAGAACCTTCTTCTTTTACCTGCTGTTGGGCACCAGTTCGTTTCTTTGGTGCACCCTGAGCTTTTTTATCGCGCCATTCCTGCCGTTCAAGGCGCGCTATCGTTTTATCAACGTTTATTGGTGCCGCTGCGCGTTGTGGTTGTCCAAGGTGTTTTTGGGTATTCGCTACGAGATTAAAGGCGCTGAAAACGTCCCGGACCAGCCCTGCGTGATTCTGTCGAACCACCAGAGCACCTGGGAAACCTTTTTCCTTTCGGCGTACTTCTCGCCCCTGAGCCAGGTGCTCAAGCGTGAGCTGCTGTACGTGCCGTTCTTCGGCTGGGCGATGGCCATGTTGCGTCCGATCGCGATCGACCGTGACAACCCGAAGGCTGCACTCAAGCACGTAGCCAAGAAGGGTGACGAGCTGCTCAAGGATGGCGTTTGGGTGCTGATTTTCCCGGAAGGTACCCGGGTGCCGTATGGCACTGTGGGCAAGTTTTCGCGAGGCGGCACCGCGTTGGCGGTCAATGCCAACCTGCCGGTGTTGCCGATTGCACATAATGCCGGCAAGTTCTGGCCGAAGACCGGTTGGGCCAAACGTGCAGGCACCATCACCGTGGTGATCGGCGAGCCGATGTACGCCGAAGGTGAAGGCCCACGTGCCATTGCCGCGCTGAACGACCGTGCCGCCGCATGGAATGAAGCGCAGCAGCGGGCTATGGGTTCGTTGCCTGCACAGGCTGCCGTGGTTGAAACACCTGAGGTTTGAGGATCTGTGGATAACCTGTGTACGGTTTGTTGGCGAATGCGTGTTTTTGATTCATAACAAGCTGATTTACTTAAATATTTCTCAAGCTCATAAAATCTCGAAAAACGTGCATAAGTTTTTTTGCGCATTAAAAAACCGGTCCTTGTGACCGGTTTTTTATGCACAGGCAAACAGTACGTTTTTCACTCGTCAAGCAGCGGCAGTTGCAGGCTGAAGGTTGAGCCTTTACCCAGCTCGCTTTCACACGTGATGCGGCCACCATGACGCTCCACCACGGCCTTGACCATGGTCAATCCCAACCCCAGCCCCTCAACGCCTTGGGCCGAGTCGAAGCGTCGATACTGGCTAAAGAGTTCGGGCAAGTCTTCTGGCGCAATACCAGGTCCCTGATCGCTGATGCTGCATTCCAGCCACCCTTGCGTACAGCCATGGCTCAACGTCACGGTGGTGCCGGATGGGGAGTATTTAATAGCGTTCTCCAGCATGTTAAACAGCGCCCGAGTCAGCAGTGATTGATCGGCTGAGATCATGCTCTCATCTGCCTCGTCCAGGTCGTGCACCAAGTGAATGCCCTTGAGCTGCGCAATCACCGACACCTGATCAAAAGCATCCATTACCAGCATGGCAAACAGTGAGGGATGGAAGTGGTAGCCGTCAGCTTCGGCTTTGGCCAACTGCACGAAAGACTCGGTGAGGCTCAAGGCGCGCTTCACCTGTTGTTCGATCTGGGAAAAGATCGGGGACTCACCGTTGTGCACATCCAGCATCGCCAGGATCGCCGAGTGTGGCGCACGCAGGTCGTGGGAAAGGAAGCGCAGCATCGTCTCGCGGTGCAATTGGGCTTCACGCTCCTTGCTCAGGTCCGTCAGGCTCAGCAGCCAGCCGAGGGCAACGTCGCCTTCTGCCGGCAGCAACGGCGCGAGTTCCATGCGCAGGCTGCGTTGGTGGATGTCACGGAACTCTACGAGTTCCAACACTGACAGGGCAGGGCGCACGCCATTGTGCAGCGGTGGATAGCCGAGGTCGGCCAGTTGCTCGAGCAGGTTTTCACTCACCAGGTCATTACCGAACACCTCACGCGCAATTCGGTTAGCCAGCAGGATGTTGCCTTTTGGGTCTGTGATCAGGGTTGCCACCGGCAAGCATTCCAAACCGTCCGCCATAAACCGTCGGGTGTCGCGTGTACGGCTTACCGCTTGTTCCAGGGCAAAGATCCGCGCTTGCAATACATCACCCTTACTGGCGGGCGCACGGCGACGTTCAGGGAGCACCTTGGGTTCGTTATCCAACCGCGCGAGCTCCCAGCCGAAGTAGGCAAGGATCACGCTGAGGCGGCGCCAATTCCAGATCAGGTAGCTGAGCAGCAACCCAATCAAACACGCAGCAGGCGACCACCAGTAGTCCAGGCGCAACAACACCCACGCGCCAAGCAACGCCGTCGTCATGCACCCCAGGGTCATCCACAGCGCATAGCGGGGACGGTATAACAACAGGCCCAGCAGCAGGGCAACCAACGCTGTCGCCATGAGTGCCGACAACCCGCCAGGAAGGTCAACGAGGCTGCGCCCTAGCAAGAGACCATTCAGGACGTTGGCCTGGATCTCAACGCCGGCCGTCGTGCCGACCGTAGAGGAGAGCGGCGTAACGAAGCGATCACCCATACCGGATGCGGTGGAGCCCACCAGGATAAGGCGACCGCGCAGGCGCTCTGGAGGCACTTCACCGCGTAATACGCTGGCGTAGGACACACTGGGAAAGTGGGCACTGGCATCGACGAAAGGAATACGAATGGCATTCTCCCGGTGCCAATACTGGCTGATCGGCTGCAGGGGCTTTCCAGGCATTTCAGAGACTTGTCCGCTCGCCGTGTAGGCCATCCATGCCAGTTGCGGCGCCATGTTATCGGGCGGGCCTTCGCGCAAAAACAAGCTGCGGACTATGCCGTCGCTGTCCGCTTCGACATTGATATGCCCAAGGCCTTTCGCGCAATCGAGCAACGGCAACATTTTCGCGTCCGGTTGGCTGTAGCTGGTGACTTCTTCACGCAGCAGCGGCAACACAACATTGCCGGCACGACACACGGCTGCTGCGAGGCGTTGGTCGTTGGCGGGTACACCGGGCTCATTGAAAATCACATCGAACAGGATGGCTGACGGTTGCGCAGCACTCAGGCGATCAATCAGGTCCGCGTGCAAATTGCGCGGCCAGGGCCAGCGTCCCAGCTCTTTCAAACTTTGGTCGTCGATGGTCACCAGCAAGATACGTGGATCGACTGGCAGTGGCGCCAGACGTCGAAGGCTGTCGTACAACGGGTTGTTCAACGCCAAGCCCGGGCTCAACGATAGGTAAGCAGTGATAGGTAACAACAGCAGCCCTATCCACAACCACTCGCGAACCAACCCATGGAATAAACGTTGGGCGTGGGTGGGTTGGCGTTTCTCGGCCTTGTGCAAAAACATCATTGGTCAACCGCCGGAGGCCTGGACCTAGGTTGCAGGTGGGTAGTAGAAGATGTCATAGACCCCGGTTTCCCCCTCCAGGCCGTCCGCGTCATAGGCCGACAGGCGCACGTGATAAAACGATGCTTTGAGCCCAGTGAAGCGCATTTTCGGCTCACTGGAAAAGTTTTCCTGCTTGATGTTCAAGAAGGCCGTGTCGGTAGCAACTTGCGCGCGATAACGCTGTGCGCCGGGTAATGGCCGCAGGTACAAACTCCAGATTGGTGCCTCGCCTTTCTGGCCATCCTGACCAATCAACTCAGGCGCAGGGAGAAGGTTCACTGGCTTGAGTTCACCTTGTGCTTTGATCAGCAAACCTTGTCGCGCGTCCACCTTGACCTCACCTTCGACAGGCGTGGTTTTGATTTTGCGATTGACCGCCACCTGTCCATTGAGCACTTCCAGAACCGATTGCTCGCCGTCGCTGCGAACGCGAAAGTGTGTACCTCGCACGCCCAGGACGCCCACCGGTGTCCGTATCTGGAAGCGATCATAGTCACTGGCCCGCTTGATCACATACGTCTCGACTTGGCCTTGCTCCAGAATGACTTGGGGAATCGACTGTTTATCTACCAAGTGCACTCGCACTTGCGAGCTGGAGGGCAGCACCACTCTGGAGCCGTCCCCGAACAGAAGGCTGACAAACGCCGATGTCGATGTCTTAACGCCTTCTTGCTCATCAATGGTCATGCCTTCCTGCAGCGGCTGCGCTTTACCCTTGGCATCGAGCTTCCAGGCTTCCCCGGTCAGATGCTGCACAACCGCCGGCAACGGTTGCGCACGACATAATGATTGATCGTCGATGTAGGCAGCGCGGTGCACCGTAGAAGCCTGCGTAGCGCCTATGACCAAGATCAGTAATAAGGGCAGGGCACGGCATAATCGGTTAGCAGAAAAGGTCATGGCGCTCATCACGTTGGTAGTTCGAGAAGGCAACTGGCATCAAGACGCACATGTTTGCGAAAGCGCATGTGTCGGCTGATCCTTTTCCTCTGGGATGGGAGCCGGTATCTTTCCCACTTAGGTACGGAAGACTTTAAACGGATTAACGGCCCTTTGATATCAGCGTACCGACAGATCCAATGAGGCGTTGAGTCTGACCACAATTATTCAGATTCACCCACCGACCCTGCGCAGTATGTAGGTAATTGAACAGGCCGTCGGCTGCCGTATTTTTTTGGAAAAGGACCCACCCATGCGTGTCGCAATACTGGACGATGAACCCGCTGAATTGCGTCGGGTTGAACAGACACTGCGACAGATCCCAAGCACCGCAGAGCAACCCTGGTCACTGCATTGCTTTGAGCGCGGTGAAGACCTGCTGCGTCAACTGCGCCGGGAAACGTTTGACCTGTTGATACTCGACTGGCAATTGCCCGATATCACGGGTATCGCACTGCTGCGCTGGACGCGCGAACACATGGACTCACCGCCTGCCGTAATCATGCTCACCAGCCGGGATGCCGAGAGCGATATCGTCACGGCGTTGAACAGCGGGGCGGATGATTACGTCAGTAAACCCTTTCGGCCTAACGAACTTAAAGCTCGGGTCAGTGCCGTCTTACGTCGTCATGGGCTGCAAAAGTCAGCCAGCAATGAGCTGCAAAGCTTCAACGACCTGACCTTTGATGACGCCGAATTGACGGTTACGCGAGCAGGAAAGCCGATCAATTTAACCGAGCGAGAGTATCGATTGGCCAGTTGCTTGTTTGCCAACCTGGCTCGACCACTCTCTCGCGAATACCTGTATGAACGGTTTTGGTCCCATGAGGAAATGGTGTCTTCAAGGCCACTGGACACTCATATCTATCGGTTGCGTAACAAACTGGGATTGACTGCCGACAGAGGCTGGCAACTGCTGACGATCTATGGATACGGCTATCGATTGGAAAGTGTTGCGGCTGCGACCCCAAGCTAAAACAGTGATGTTCCACGTGGAGCATTTGAAAATCAGCTATTCATCACCCAATAAAAAAGGCCAACGCTGAGCGTTGGCCTTTTTGTTTTAGCCGCGTTACCGGTGCAGGTTCCAAAAATAGACGATTCGGGAAGCCCGCTGACCAGGATAGTTTTTTCGCGGATAAACAAAACCCCTACCTGTATGCGCAGGTAGGGGTTTCGGAATTTAATCTTGACGATGACCTACTCTCACATGGGGAAACCCCACACTACCATCGGCGATGCATCGTTTCACTACTGAGTTCGGGATGGGATCAGGTGGTTCCAATGCTCTATGGTCGTCAAGAAATTCGGGTACTGAGTCGTGACCAGTTGGCCTCGCTTCAGCAAATTGGGTATGTGATAGCTTTCGGTGTTTTGTGAAATTCGAACTTTCGGTTCTATCGTCTTCACACACCGCAATCTGATGCTTCTGCTTGTTTCCAAGTCAGGAGTAGTCAAATTGCTTGGGTGTTATATGGTCAAGCCTCACGGGCAATTAGTATTGGTTAGCTCAACGCCTCACAGCGCTTACACACCCAACCTATCAACGTCGTAGTCTTCGACGGCCCTTCAGGGGACTCAAGGTCCCAGTGAGATCTCATCTTGAGGCTAGTTTCCCGCTTAGATGCTTTCAGCGGTTATCTATTCCGAACATAGCTACCCGGCAATGCCACTGGCGTGACAACCGGAACACCAGAGGTTCGTCCACTCCGGTCCTCTCGTACTAGGAGCAGCCCCTCTCAAATCTCAAACGTCCACGGCAGATAGGGACCGAACTGTCTCACGACGTTCTAAACCCAGCTCGCGTACCACTTTAAATGGCGAACAGCCATACCCTTGGGACCGGCTTCAGCCCCAGGATGTGATGAGCCGACATCGAGGTGCCAAACACCGCCGTCGATATGAACTCTTGGGCGGTATCAGCCTGTTATCCCCGGAGTACCTTTTATCCGTTGAGCGATGGCCCTTCCATACAGAACCACCGGATCACTAAGACCTACTTTCGTACCTGCTCGACGTGTCTGTCTCGCAGTCAAGCGCGCTTTTGCCTTTATACTCTACGACCGATTTCCGACCGGTCTGAGCGCACCTTCGTACTCCTCCGTTACTCTTTAGGAGGAGACCGCCCCAGTCAAACTACCCACCATACACTGTCCTCGATCCGGATAACGGACCTGAGTTAGAACCTCAAAGTTGCCAGGGTGGTATTTCAAGGTTGGCTCCACGCGAACTGGCGTCCACGCTTCAAAGCCTCCCACCTATCCTACACAAGCAAATTCAAAGTCCAGTGCAAAGCTATAGTAAAGGTTCACGGGGTCTTTCCGTCTAGCCGCGGATACACTGCATCTTCACAGCGATTTCAATTTCACTGAGTCTCGGGTGGAGACAGCGCCGCCATCGTTACGCCATTCGTGCAGGTCGGAACTTACCCGACAAGGAATTTCGCTACCTTAGGACCGTTATAGTTACGGCCGCCGTTTACCGGGGCTTCGATCAAGAGCTTCGCGTTAGCTAACCCCATCAATTAACCTTCCGGCACCGGGCAGGCGTCACACCCTATACGTCCACTTTCGTGTTTGCAGAGTGCTGTGTTTTTAATAAACAGTCGCAGCGGCCTGGTATCTTCGACCGGCATGAGCTTACGGAGCAAGTCCTTCACCCTCACCGGCGCACCTTCTCCCGAAGTTACGGTGCCATTTTGCCTAGTTCCTTCACCCGAGTTCTCTCAAGCGCCTTGGTATTCTCTACCCAACCACCTGTGTCGGTTTGGGGTACGGTTCCTGGTTACCTGAAGCTTAGAAGCTTTTCTTGGAAGCATGGCATCAACCACTTCGTCATCTAAAAGATAACTCGTCATCAGCTCTCGGCCTTAGAATCCCGGATTTACCTAAGATTCCAGCCTACCACCTTAAACTTGGACAACCAACGCCAAGCTGGCCTAGCCTTCTCCGTCCCTCCATCGCAATAACCAGAAGTACAGGAATATTAACCTGTTTTCCATCGACTACGCTTTTCAGCCTCGCCTTAGGGACCGACTAACCCTGCGTCGATTAACGTTGCGCAGGAAACCTTGGTCTTTCGGCGTGGGTGTTTTTCACACCCATTGTCGTTACTCATGTCAGCATTCGCACTTCTGATACCTCCAGCAAGCTTCTCAACTCACCTTCACAGGCTTACAGAACGCTCCTCTACCGCATCACTTACGTGATACCCGTAGCTTCGGTGTATGGTTTGAGCCCCGTTACATCTTCCGCGCAGGCCGACTCGACTAGTGAGCTATTACGCTTTCTTTAAAGGGTGGCTGCTTCTAAGCCAACCTCCTAGCTGTCTAAGCCTTCCCACATCGTTTCCCACTTAACCATAACTTTGGGACCTTAGCTGACGGTCTGGGTTGTTTCCCTTTTCACGACGGACGTTAGCACCCGCCGTGTGTCTCCCATGCTCGGCACTTGTAGGTATTCGGAGTTTGCATCGGTTTGGTAAGTCGGGATGACCCCCTAGCCGAAACAGTGCTCTACCCCCTACAGTGATACATGAGGCGCTACCTAAATAGCTTTCGAGGAGAACCAGCTATCTCCGAGCTTGATTAGCCTTTCACTCCGATCCACAGGTCATCCGCTAACTTTTCAACGGTAGTCGGTTCGGTCCTCCAGTTAGTGTTACCCAACCTTCAACCTGCCCATGGATAGATCGCCCGGTTTCGGGTCTATTCCCAGCGACTAGACGCCCTATTAAGACTCGCTTTCGCTACGCCTCCCCTATTCGGTTAAGCTCGCCACTGAAAATAAGTCGCTGACCCATTATACAAAAGGTACGCAGTCACAGAACAAAGTCTGCTCCCACTGCTTGTACGCATACGGTTTCAGGATCTATTTCACTCCCCTCTCCGGGGTTCTTTTCGCCTTTCCCTCACGGTACTAGTTCACTATCGGTCAGTCAGTAGTATTTAGCCTTGGAGGATGGTCCCCCCATATTCAGACAAAGTTTCTCGTGCTCCGTCCTACTCGATTTCATGACTAAGAGATTTTCGCGTACAGGGCTATCACCCACTATGGCCGCACTTTCCAGAGCGTTCCGCTAATCTCAAAGCCACTTAAGGGCTAGTCCCCGTTCGCTCGCCACTACTAAGGGAATCTCGGTTGATTTCTTTTCCTCAGGGTACTTAGATGTTTCAGTTCCCCTGGTTCGCCTCTTACACCTATGTATTCAGTGTAAGATAACCATCTTATGATGGCTGGGTTCCCCCATTCAGACATCTCCGGATCAAAGTCTGTTTGCCGACTCCCCGAAGCTTTTCGCAGGCTACCACGTCTTTCATCGCCTCTGACTGCCAAGGCATCCACCGTATGCGCTTCTTCACTTGACCATATAACCCCAAGCAATCTGGTTATACTGTGAAGACAACATTCGCCGAAAATTCGATAATACTCAATTACGAGTAACTCACAAATTTTACCTTAGCCTGATCCGTTACCAGTGAAAGTAACGTTCAGTCTATCTTTCTATCACATACCCAAATTTTTAAAGAACGATCTAATCAAAGACTAGAAATCAACATTCACCATCATCACGATGGAATGCTCATTTCTAAGCTTTCATGCAACACAGTCACTCTCTTACTTAGAGAGCACACTGATCGTCTTCTTCAATGAATCAAGCAATTCGTGTGGGAACTTATGGAGCAGCTGATGTCGTCGATTAAGGAGGTGATCCAGCCGCAGGTTCCCCTACGGCTACCTTGTTACGACTTCACCCCAGTCATGAATCACACCGTGGTAACCGTCCTCCCGAAGGTTAGACTAGCTACTTCTGGTGCAACCCACTCCCATGGTGTGACGGGCGGTGTGTACAAGGCCCGGGAACGTATTCACCGCGACATTCTGATTCGCGATTACTAGCGATTCCGACTTCACGCAGTCGAGTTGCAGACTGCGATCCGGACTACGATCGGTTTTGTGGGATTAGCTCCACCTCGCGGCTTGGCAACCCTCTGTACCGACCATTGTAGCACGTGTGTAGCCCAGGCCGTAAGGGCCATGATGACTTGACGTCATCCCCACCTTCCTCCGGTTTGTCACCGGCAGTCTCCTTAGAGTGCCCACCATTACGTGCTGGTAACTAAGGACAAGGGTTGCGCTCGTTACGGGACTTAACCCAACATCTCACGACACGAGCTGACGACAGCCATGCAGCACCTGTCTCAATGTTCCCGAAGGCACCAATCTATCTCTAGAAAGTTCATTGGATGTCAAGGCCTGGTAAGGTTCTTCGCGTTGCTTCGAATTAAACCACATGCTCCACCGCTTGTGCGGGCCCCCGTCAATTCATTTGAGTTTTAACCTTGCGGCCGTACTCCCCAGGCGGTCAACTTAATGCGTTAGCTGCGCCACTAAGAGCTCAAGGCTCCCAACGGCTAGTTGACATCGTTTACGGCGTGGACTACCAGGGTATCTAATCCTGTTTGCTCCCCACGCTTTCGCACCTCAGTGTCAGTATTAGTCCAGGTGGTCGCCTTCGCCACTGGTGTTCCTTCCTATATCTACGCATTTCACCGCTACACAGGAAATTCCACCACCCTCTACCATACTCTAGTCAGTCAGTTTTGAATGCAGTTCCCAGGTTGAGCCCGGGGATTTCACATCCAACTTAACAAACCACCTACGCGCGCTTTACGCCCAGTAATTCCGATTAACGCTTGCACCCTCTGTATTACCGCGGCTGCTGGCACAGAGTTAGCCGGTGCTTATTCTGTCGGTAACGTCAAAACACCAACGTATTAGGTTAATGCCCTTCCTCCCAACTTAAAGTGCTTTACAATCCGAAGACCTTCTTCACACACGCGGCATGGCTGGATCAGGCTTTCGCCCATTGTCCAATATTCCCCACTGCTGCCTCCCGTAGGAGTCTGGACCGTGTCTCAGTTCCAGTGTGACTGATCATCCTCTCAGACCAGTTACGGATCGTCGCCTTGGTGAGCCATTACCTCACCAACTAGCTAATCCGACCTAGGCTCATCTGATAGCGCAAGGCCCGAAGGTCCCCTGCTTTCTCCCGTAGGACGTATGCGGTATTAGCGTCCGTTTCCGAACGTTATCCCCCACTACCAGGCAGATTCCTAGGCTTTACTCACCCGTCCGCCGCTCTCAAGAGAAGCAAGCTTCTCTCTACCGCTCGACTTGCATGTGTTAGGCCTGCCGCCAGCGTTCAATCTGAGCCATGATCAAACTCTTCAGTTCAAACATCTTTGGGTTTTTAAGAAACCCTAAACTTGGCTCAGCAATCGTTGGTTACATCTTTGATTTCTCGCGGAGTAACTTGTGATGCTGATAATCTTGTTGACTATCAGTCTGACTCCACAAGCACCCACACGAATTGCTTGATTCAGTTGTTAAAGAGCGGTTGGTTAAGATCTTTCGTCTCAACCGAGGCGCGCATTCTACAGCACCTCAGCCGCTAACACACTTAATATTTTATGATCTTTTAACAAAATCAAATACTTAAGTAGCAACTCTGTTCAAGTTGCTCGTCAGCGGGAGGCGAATAATACAGTATTCAAATACGTGGTCAACCCCCCATCTAAAAATTATTTTTCCCATACTAAAAGCCGGGCTTTTGTTATCAAACGCCCCAAGACCTGTAAGCAAACAATGTGGGCAAAAAAAAGCCCGCTGTGTGCGGGCCTTCTTCGTAGGGTCGGCCTATCAGTGATGATTAGCCGAACCACTTTGTGACCTACACCTGATCAGAAGTCCAGGTTGGACACCGCCAAGGCATTGCTCTCGATGAAGTCACGGCGAGGTTCGACCGCATCACCCATCAGGGTGTTGAAGATCTGATCTGCGCCAATGGCGTCTTCGATGGTCACGCGCAGCATGCGACGCTGTGCTGGATCCATGGTGGTTTCCCACAACTGATCAGGGTTCATCTCGCCCAGACCTTTGTATCGCTGAATGGTATGACGCTTGGTGCTTTCCGCCATCAGCCAGTCCAAGGCTTCCTTGAACTCCTTGACCGCTTTCTTACGCTCGCCACGTTGAATGTACGCACCATCATCCAGCAAGGTGCTCAACTGCGCGCCGAGGGTCACGACCGTCTTGTAGTCATTACTGCCGAAGAAGTCGCGGTTGAAGGTGACGTAATTCGACAGGCCGTGGGAGATCAACTCAACCTCTGGCAGCCACACGTTACGTTCACGGTCTTCACGCAGACTGGCTTTGTACACCAGGCCAGACTTCTCAACAGTGCGCAGGCGTACTTCGTACTGAGCCAGCCACTCTTGCATCGCTGCATGATCACCCAACTGCTCCAGACTGACGGCCGGCAGGTAGATGAAGTGCTCGGTCAGTTCCTGAGGGTACAGACGCGATAGACGCTTGAGGGTCTTCATCACCATACGGAAGTCGTTAACCAGACGCTCCAACGCCTCACCGGAGATACCCGGTGCTTCGTCGTTCAAGTGCAGGCTTGCATCTTCCAGGGCCGACTGCGTCATGTACTCTTCCATGGCGTCGTCGTCTTTGATGTACTGCTCTTGCTTGCCCTTTTTCACTTTGTACAACGGCGGCTGCGCGATATAGATGTAGCCACGCTCAATCAGCTCAGGCAACTGACGGAAGAAGAAGGTCAGCAGCAAGGTACGGATGTGCGAACCGTCGACGTCAGCATCGGTCATGATGATGATGTTGTGGTAGCGCAGCTTGTCGATGTTGTACTCATCGCGGCCAATGCCGCAGCCCAACGCCGTAATCAAGGTGCCGACTTCCTGGGAGGAAATCATCTTGTCGAAGCGGGCCTTCTCTACGTTGAGAATCTTGCCTTTCAACGGCAGGATCGCCTGGGTGCGACGGTTACGACCCTGCTTGGCGGAACCGCCAGCAGAGTCACCTTCCACCAAGTATAGCTCGGAGAGCGCTGGGTCCTTCTCCTGGCAGTCAGCCAACTTGCCAGGCAAGCCAGCAATATCCAGCGCGCCTTTACGACGGGTCATCTCACGGGCTTTACGCGCCGCTTCGCGAGCACGTGCAGCGTCGATCATCTTGCCGACGACCAGCTTGGCTTCGTTCGGGTTCTCCAGCAGGAAGTCGGAGAAGTACTTGCCCATCTCCTGTTCCACGGCGGTCTTCACCTCGGAAGAAACCAGCTTGTCTTTGGTCTGGGAGCTGAACTTGGGATCCGGCACTTTCACCGAGATAATCGCGGTCAGGCCTTCACGCGCATCGTCACCGGTGGTGGCGACTTTGTGCTTCTTGGCCAAGCCTTCGGCTTCGATGTAAGTGTTCAGGTTACGCGTCAGTGCGGAACGGAAACCCACCAAGTGAGTACCGCCATCGCGCTGTGGAATGTTGTTGGTGAAGCACAACAGGTTCTCGTTGAAGCTGTCGTTCCACTGCAGGGCGATTTCCACGCCGATGCCGTCTTCACGCTGAATGTTGAAGTGGAACACCTGGTTGACCGCGGTCTTATTGGTGTTCAGGTATTCAACGAACGCGCGCAGACCGCCTTCGTACTTGAACAGTTCTTCCTTGCCGCTGCGCTCGTCCTTGAGGACGATACCCACACCGGAGTTGAGGAAGGACAGTTCGCGAATCCGCTTGGCCAGGATGTCCCAGCTAAAGTGGATGTTCTTGAAGGTTTCAGCCGATGGCTTGAAGTGGATCTGCGTACCCGTGGATTCACTGTCGCCAACGATTTTCATCGGCTCTTGTGGCACACCATGGACGTACGTCTGCTCCCAAATCTTGCCGCTACGGCGAACGGTCAGGATCAGCTCTTCGGACAGTGCGTTCACTACCGACACACCTACACCGTGCAGACCGCCGGAGACCTTATAAGAGTTGTCATCGAACTTACCGCCGGCGTGCAGCACGGTCATGATGACCTCAGCCGCCGAAACGCCTTCTTCTTTGTGCACATCGACCGGAATGCCGCGACCGTTGTCGCGCACCGTGATGGACTCATCCGGGTGGATGATAATGCTGATGTCGTCGCAGTGACCGGCCAAAGCTTCGTCGATGGAGTTGTCGACCACCTCGAACACCATGTGGTGCAGACCGCTACCATCATCGGTGTCGCCGATGTACATACCGGGACGTTTGCGTACGGCATCCAAACCTTTCAGCACTTTAATGCTGGTCGAGTCGTACGTGTTTTCTTCGCTCATGCCTTCACTCCCGATGGTCGTGGGTCTGGGTGATACGGCCCTGTTCCACGTGGAACAAAGCGACTGGCGTTTCCGTCTGCCAGCCTTCCCTCAATAATTCGTGGTCTACACAGGTGATAAACACCTGGCAGCGTAAGTCTTCCAACAAGCGGCATAACGCTCGGCGGTGTTGTTCGTCTAGTTCAGACGGCAAATCATCCACCAGATAAATACACTGACCGCGCCGGGCTTGGCTAACCAAGTGCCCTTGGGCAATACGCAGCGCGCACACCACCAACTTCTGCTGACCACGGGACAAGATATCCGCGGCATTATGAGCGCCTAGTCTAAGACGCAAATCAGCTCGTTGGGGCCCCGCCTGGGTATGGCCAATCTGCTGATCCCGTTGCAAGGACGTGGCGAGCACCGCGCTCAGTTCACGCTCTTTATCCCAACCACGGTAGTAGCTCAGCGTCAGCCCTTCGAGATCCAACAACTCACTCAAGGTCTGCTCAAAGACTGGTTTCAAGGCTTTGATATAGGCACGGCGGTATTCATCTATTTCGTCGCTGGCCAGGCACAGTTCCCGGTCCCAGGCCGCTTGCGAAGCGGCGTCAAGTGTACCATGCCGCAGCCACGAGTTCCGCTGCCGCAGGGCCTTCTGCAGGCGCTGCCAAGTGGCCATGAACCGCGGCTCCACATGGAAGACGCCCCAATCGAGGAACTGTCTGCGGATTTTCGGCGCACCTTCCAGAAGGCGGAAACTATCAGGGTTGATCAGTTGCAACGGCAGGATTTCGGCCAGTTGCGCGGCACTACGGGCGTTTTGCCCGTCGATGCGAATTTGAAACTCCCCCTGGCGATCACGAGATATCCCCAGGCTGCTACACCCACCCTCAGCCAATTCGACTTGGCCAAATACCGTGCACGCCAACTGCTCGTACTGAATCACCGGCAATAGGCGAGCGCTGCGAAAGGAACGTGCGAGGCCCAACAGGTGAATGGCTTCCAGCACACTGGTTTTGCCACTGCCATTGGCGCCGTGGAGGATATTGATGCGAGGTGATGGGGAGAAGGTCACCGGGTGCAGATTGCGCACCGCGGTGACCGAGACGCGACTAAGGGACATCTAGCTTCTGCTGAGCATGATTACAGGCGCATCGGCATAACAACGTAAGCCGAGTCGTCGTTGTCGGATTCCTGCACCAGGGCGCTGCTGTTGGAGTCCGACAGAATCAGGCGAACCTGTTCGGTGGTCATTACACCCAGCACGTCCAGCAGGTAGCTCACGTTAAAGCCGATTTCGAGCGAGCCGCCGTTGTAGTCGACACCCACTTCTTCTTCAGCCTCTTCCTGCTCCGGGTTATTGGCCTGAATTTTCAGCTGACCGTTGGCCAGTTGCAGGCGAATACCACGGTACTTTTCGTTCGACAGAATCGCAGTACGGCTGAACGCTTCACGCAGCGCCTGACGATCACCAATCACCAGCTTGTCGCCACCTTTAGGCAGCACGCGCTCGTAGTCCGGGAACTTGCCATCAACCAGCTTAGAGGTGAAGGTGAATTCGCCAGTGGTAGCGCGGATGTGGTGTTGACCCAGGACGATGCTGACATTGCCATCCGGCTCGGTGAGCAAACGCGCAAGCTCAAGAATACCTTTACGCGGCACAATCACCTGGTGACGGTCAGGCTGGCCGATATCGGCCTTCATCGAGCACATGGCCAGACGGTGACCATCGGTGGCAACGGCGCGGATAATGCCTTCCGATACTTCCAGCAACATGCCGTTGAGGTAGTAACGTACGTCCTGCTGGGCCATGGCGAAGCTGGTGCGCTCGATCAAACGGCGCAGCTTGCTTTGCTCCAGGCTGCAGGTCAGCGAGCCCGGGCCCTCTTCCACCGTTGGGAAGTCGTTGGCAGGCAACGTCGACAGGGTGAAACGGCTTCGACCGGCCTTGACCACCAGCTTCTGCTCATCAACCTTGATGTCGATCAGCGCGTCGTTGGGCAGGCTCTTGCAGATGTCCATCAGCTTGCGTGCTGGCACAGTGATTTCGCCCGGCTCAGCAGGCTCTTCCAGTTGAACACGGCCAACCAGCTCGACTTCCAGGTCGGTACCGGTCAAGGACAATTGCTGGCCTTCGACCACCAGCAATACGTTGGAGAGCACCGGCAAGGTCTGTCGGCGCTCGACGACGCCTGCGACCAGTTGCAGGGGTTTCAACAGGGCTTCGCGTTGAATGGTGAAATGCATGGTCTAGTCCCTTGCCTTAATAAGCTGCACTGGTGTCATCAAGTAGTCAGTGTACGCAGCAGGTTCTTGTAGTCCTCGCGAATATCCGCGTCGGATTCCTTAAGTTCGTTGATCTTGCGGCACGCGTGCAAGACCGTGGTGTGGTCGCGACCGCCAAACACATCACCGATTTCCGGCAGGCTGTGGTTGGTCAGCTCTTTGGAGAGCGCCATGGCCACCTGACGAGGACGTGCCACCGAGCGCGAGCGGCGCTTGGAAAGCAGGTCAGAAATCTTGATCTTGTAGTACTCAGCCACGGTGCGCTGAATGTTATCCACACTCACCAGCTTGTCTTGCAGTGCCAGCAGGTCTTTCAGGGATTCCCGAATCAACTCGATGGTGATGTCGCGACCCATGAAGTGCGAGTGAGCAATGACCCGCTTGAGCGCACCTTCCAACTCACGCACGTTGGAGCGAATGCGTTGAGCGATAAAGAAAGCAGCATCGTGGGGCAGATCGACTTTCGCCTGGTCGGCCTTTTTCATCAGGATCGCGACGCGGGTTTCCAGCTCCGGCGGCTCTACCGCAACGGTCAGCCCCCAGCCAAAGCGCGACTTCAAACGCTCTTCCAGGCCTTCGATTTCCTTCGGATAACGGTCACTGGTCAAGATGACCTGTTGGCCACCTTCGAGCAACGCGTTAAAGGTGTGGAAAAACTCTTCCTGGGAACGTTCCTTGCGAGCGAAGAATTGAATGTCATCGATCAGCAAGGCATCAACCGAGCGGTAGAAACGCTTGAACTCGTTGATGGCGTTGAGCTGCAACGCCTTGACCATGTCCGCTACGAAGCGCTCC
The DNA here is from genome assembly GCF_900215245.1 of Pseudomonas fluorescens. Lineage (GTDB taxonomy): Bacteria > Pseudomonadota > Gammaproteobacteria > Pseudomonadales > Pseudomonadaceae > Aquipseudomonas > Aquipseudomonas fluorescens. The sequence continues at coordinate 2,174,034 of NZ_LT907842.1, read as the reverse complement.
GAGTGCAGGTACACGACCTTGGCATTCGGGTTCTTCTTTAATAGGTGGTTACCCACAGCATGCATCAAGTGCGTCTTACCCAAGCCAACACCACCATAAAGGAACAGCGGGTTGTAACCATGCTTGGGGTTATCGGCCACCTGCCAGGCTGCCGCGCGGGCCAGCTGGTTGGATTTACCTTCGACGAAGTTTTCGAAGGTGAACGTACGGTTCAAGTAACTGGTGTGCTTGAGCGCACCTTCTACCTGGACGGTGCGCTGTTCTGCGCGGACCGGCGCTTGCTGAGAGCTGGCACCGGCCATTGGATCGAAGCTGTCGCGCGACGGCTCTTCATTTATAGGTGCGTTTTTTTGCGACGCTGATTTCGAAGGCGTCTGGGCGACCGGTGCGGGTGAGTTATTAACAGGTGCCACTGCTGCCTGAGCCTGAGAGGCACTCGCGGCCAACGGCGCATTCGGCGCAGCACGCGGTGCAGAGCTGCGTTTGCTGCCTATTAATAAGGAAAGCACAGGCGCAAGGCCATTACCGTGCTCATCGAGCAATTCGAGAACGCGGCTCAGGTACTTCTCATTGACCCAGTCGAGAACAAAACGATTCGGCGCGTAGACACGCAACTCGTCGCCTTCGGCTTCGACCTGTAGCGGACGGATCCAGGTGTTGAATTGCTGGGCAGGCAGCTCTTCGCGCAAAAGCTCCACGCACTGCTGCCAAAGTTCCACTGACACGGATATCCCCTAAGTTGAAAGCCGGTGAGGCAAAAACAGCCGCCATTGTAGCGGTCAGTCGCCTACTTATCCACACGTAGGTTGCTCACAGGGCACCCAAAATCAATGCGTTAAGCGTAAAAAAGCCGACCAGTGGTCTGTGCATAAGCTCTGTGGATAAGCGCACCTAAGCTCGTTGTACAAGTGGGGTCGAAAGTCTGTGGGTAACTGGCCTGTGGATAAAACCCCATTCCACACACAGCTTATCCGACAGCGCAGCACAGGCAGAGCACCGTTTCTCCCCCGTGTTGTCATTCTCTGTACACCACGTGGAATATGGCCTTAAGGCAGTTATCCACAGATGATCGCCACCCTAGCTTTTATAAGCTTTACAGAAAAGCTTTAAATAACTTCCTTCTTTATTTTTATATCTATCGTCCTGCTCATGAAAGCCGAGCGAACAGAAACGCGCTGATAGGCCAGAAGAATCTAATTAAAGGAAAAGCTGGTTGGAAATTGACCTAGAGGCTTGCTTTCTCTAGAATCGCCGGTCTCTTAAAACGGGGGCCATTCCGGCCCGTTGTGGACGAACCAGGTAACAACGCCATGAAACGTACTTTCCAACCAAGCACCATCAAACGCGCCCGTACTCACGGCTTCCGTGCTCGCATGGCTACCAAGAACGGCCGTGCTGTCCTGTCGCGTCGCCGCGCCAAAGGTCGTGCGCGTCTGGCAGTTTGATAATCCGGTACTGGTGGTGAGTCAGGACTTCAGTCGGGAAAAGCGTCTGCTAACCCCCCGGCACTTCAAGGCAGTCTTTGACTCCCCCACCGGCAAGGTTCCGGGGAAAAATCTCCTGCTCCTTGCGCGTAACAACGATCTGGATCACCCCCGTCTCGGGTTGGTGATCGGCAAGAAGAGCGTAAAGCTCTCCGTTGAGCGCAATCGCCTCAAGCGTCTGATGCGCGAATCGTTTCGCCTCCACCAGGACACTCTGGTTGGTTGGGATATTGTTATCGTCGCGCGCAAAGGCTTGGGGGATGTAGAAAACCCCGAATTGATTCAGCATTTCGGCAAGCTCTGGAAACGTTTGGCGCGTACCAACAAGCCAGCACCAGCAGTCAGCACCGAAACTGTAGGGGTAGACAGCACCAATGCGTAAACTGGCCCTCGTTCCGATCCAGTTTTACCGTTATGCCATTAGTCCTCTGATGGCCGACCACTGTCGTTTCTACCCCAGTTGTTCCTGCTACGCGTTAGAGGCCATAGAAAATCATGGTCTTCTGCGCGGTGGCTGGCTGGCCTTTCGTCGTTTAGGCCGCTGTCATCCGTGGAATCCCGGTGGTTTTGACCCGGTTCCACCTATCCCTACCTCCCGTTCTTCTTCGATGGCCGAGTAATCATGGATATTAAACGCACGATCCTGATCGTCGCCCTGGCAATCGTGTCCTATGTCATGGTTCTTAAGTGGAACCAGGACTATGGCCAGGCTGCCCTGCCGACTCAGAATGTTGCTACCAATCAGGCTGCTCCGGCTATTCCGGACACCCCGTTGGGTAACAATGCGTCCGCCAGTGCCGATGTACCCAGCGCGAATGCCGATACCAGCACCCCTGTAGAAACGCCGGTTGTCACTAACAAAGACCTCATCCACGTAAAAACGGATGTGCTCGACCTGGCTATCGACCCTCAAGGTGGTGATATCGCGCAGTTGAAACTGCCGCTGTATCCACGTCGCCAAGACCATCCGGATGTTCCGTTCCAGCTGTTCGATAATGGCGGCGAACGTGTTTATCTGGCCCAAAGTGGCCTGACCGGCACTGACGGTCCGGATGCTCGTGCTACCGGTCGTCCGGTTTATTCGACCGAACAAAAGACTTATCAACTGGCTGATGGCCAGAACCAGTTGAACGTTGACCTGAAATTCAGTCACGACGGCGTCAATTACATCAAGCGTTTCAGCTTCACCCGTGGTTTGTACGACTTGAAGGTCACTTACCTGATCGACAACGAAAGCGCCAAACCGTGGACGGGCAACCTGTTTGCCCAGCTTAAGCGTGACAACAGCGCCGATCCTTCTTCCAGCACTGCCACCGGCACCGCGACTTACCTGGGCGCCGCCCTGTGGACAAGTAGCGAGCCGTACAAAAAAGTGTCGATGAAAGACATCGACAAGGGCGCGCTGAAAGAAACAGTCCAAGGTGGATGGGTCGCCTGGTTGCAGCACTACTTCGTGACCGCATGGATCCCGAACAAGGGTGAAGCCAACCTGGTTCAAACCCGCAAAGACAGCCAAGGCAACTACATCATTGGTTTTACTGGCCCGGCGTTGACCGTCGCTCCAGGTGCCAAGGCTGAAACCAGCGCCACGCTGTATGCCGGCCCGAAAAGCCAAGCGGTACTGAAAGAGTTGTCCCCAGGTCTGGAACTGACTGTGGACTACGGCATTCTGTGGTTCATTGCCCAGCCGATCTTCTGGTTGCTGCAACATATCCACAGCATCGTTGGTAACTGGGGCTTCTCGATCATCTTACTGACCATGCTGATCAAAGGGATCTTCTTCCCTCTGTCGGCAGCCAGCTACAAGTCGATGGCACGTATGCGGGCCGTGGCTCCGAAACTGGCCGCGCTGAAAGAGCAACATGGTGATGACCGGCAGAAAATGTCGCAGGCCATGATGGAGCTGTACAAGAAAGAGAAGATCAACCCGCTGGGTGGATGCTTGCCGATTCTGGTACAGATGCCGGTGTTCCTGTCGCTTTACTGGGTACTCCTGGAAAGCGTCGAAATGCGCCAGGCTCCGTTCATGCTGTGGATAACTGACCTGTCGATCAAAGACCCGTTCTTTATCCTGCCGATCATCATGGGCGCGACCATGTTTATCCAGCAGCGCTTGAACCCGACTCCGCCGGACCCGATGCAAGCCAAGGTAATGAAAATGATGCCAATCATCTTCACCTTCTTCTTCCTGTGGTTCCCTGCAGGTCTGGTGCTGTACTGGGTGGTCAACAACTGCCTGTCGATCTCTCAACAGTGGTACATCACACGTAAAATTGAAGCGGCTACCAAAAAAGCTGCAGCATAATTTACTCTGTGGATAACCACTCAAGACGCCCCCTAGTGGGGCGTTTTGCTTTCCGTCACTTTTGTTCTGGAACCTGCTGATGAGCGCTCCTCGTGAAACCATCGCTGCTGTCGCGACCGCCCAAGGTCGTGGCGGTGTCGGTATCGTTCGAATTTCCGGGCCTCTCGCCAGCGTGGCAGCCCAGGCCATCAGCGGCCGCGAGTTGAAACCCCGATACGCCCACTACGGCCCATTTCTGGACGCCGATAGCACCGTGCTGGACGAAGGCCTGGCCCTGTATTTTCCTGGCCCAAACTCGTTCACGGGTGAAGATGTACTGGAACTACAAGGGCATGGCGGCCCGGTGGTATTGGATATGTTGCTACAGCGCTGCCTGCAGTTAGGTTGCCGCTTGGCTCGCCCGGGAGAGTTCAGCGAGCGGGCATTCCTCAACGATAAGCTTGACCTGGCCCAGGCCGAAGCGATTGCTGACCTTATCGAGGCCAGTTCTGCGCAAGCGGCGCGCAATGCGTTGCGGTCGCTGCAGGGGGCTTTTTCCCTGCGTGTGCACAACCTCACCGAGCAACTGATCAGCTTGCGCATCTACGTTGAGGCCGCCATTGATTTCCCAGAGGAAGAAATCGACTTCCTTGCCGATGGCCATGTCCTGGCAATGCTGGATAAAGTTCGTGATGAGTTATCCACAGTTTTGCGTGAAGCCGGACAGGGTGCATTGCTGCGCGACGGCATGACGGTAGTGATTGCCGGTCGTCCGAATGCAGGCAAGTCCAGCCTGCTGAATGCCCTGGCAGGTCGTGAAGCCGCCATCGTGACCGAGATTGCAGGCACCACCCGGGATATCTTGCGTGAACATATCCACATCGATGGCATGCCGCTGCACGTGGTTGATACCGCCGGCTTGCGCAATACCGATGACCAGGTCGAAAAGATCGGCGTGGAACGCGCGCTCAAGGCGATCGGCGAAGCGGATCGGGTGCTGCTGGTGGTGGATGCCACAGCACCTGAGGCCGTGGACCCGTTTGCCTTGTGGCCGGAGTTCCTTGAGCAGCGACCAGATCCCGCCAAAGTGACCTTGATCCGCAACAAGGCGGACCTGACCGGCGAAGCCATCGCCATGGAAACCAGCGAAGATGGCCACGTTACCATCAGCCTGAGTGCCAAGTCGGCCGGTGACGGCCTGGAGTTGTTACGCGACCATCTCAAGGCGTGCATGGGCTATGAGCAGACCTCGGAAAGCAGCTTCAGTGCACGCCGCAGGCACCTGGAGGCACTGCGTCATGCCAGCGCGGCGTTGGAGCACGGTCGGGCTCAGCTGACGTTGGCGGGCGCAGGGGAGCTGCTGGCTGAGGATTTACGTCAGGCACAACAGCTGCTGGGCGAAATAACCGGCGCATTCAGCTCCGATGACCTTCTGGGAAGGATCTTTTCCAGCTTCTGCATCGGTAAATAACCCTTCGTTGTCCACAGACAGGCCATTCGTGCCTGTCTGTTTCGCCCGCTTCAGGGCATCTCATTCCATCTTTTGATTCACCACTGTGCCTATGGCGGCTTTTGTGTGCGCGCTATTGGGTCACGTGGGCCAATTTCTGTGGATTAAGCCCTGTGAATAACCGCCCTTGTGCCCAGTTGATAACAGGGCTTGAAACCTGAGTAAAAACCCCTCTGTGGATAACAACCTGTTTAATCCACAGGCTTAAAGCACTTATCCAAGGGCCTCATTGGCACATGACCACAGACTTTTGAATCGCTGTACACATTGTAAATAAAGGCCTGTAGAGATCTATCCACAGAAAGTAGGCTCAGTAGAAATAAACATAAAAACAAAGATCTTATAAATTTCTTCTCTTTTAATTTCTATTGTCTGTGATTCATCCACAGCTGGTTAAATTTTGTGCAAAGGGTTCTTTAGGAAGGGCTAAGTCCCTATACTTGCCGCCAAAGCTCTAAAACTCTTTCAACAATCAATTCCTGATTACCTACATAAGCAGGCACGAGGTGCGTGGTGGATTTCCCTTCCCGTTTTGAAGTGATCGTCATCGGCGGCGGTCATGCCGGTACCGAGGCAGCACTGGCCTCAGCACGCATGGGCGTCAAAACCCTGTTGCTGACGCACAACGTGGAAACCCTCGGAGCCATGAGTTGCAACCCCGCCATTGGTGGCATCGGCAAAAGCCATCTGGTCAAAGAAATTGACGCCCTGGGCGGTGTCATGGCCATGGCTACCGACAAGGGTGGTATTCAATTTCGCGTGCTCAACAGCCGCAAAGGCCCGGCCGTTCGTGCGACTCGGGCGCAGGCTGATCGCATCCTGTACAAGGCGGCGGTTCGCGAAACCCTGGAAAACCAACCGAACCTGTGGATATTTCAACAAGCCGCGGATGACCTGATCGTCGAACAGGACCAGGTACGCGGTGTTGTCACCCAAATGGGCCTGCGTTTCTTCGCTGAATCCGTGGTGTTGACCACCGGTACATTCCTCGGCGGACTTATCCACATCGGTATGCAGAACTATTCCGGTGGTCGCGCTGGCGATCCGCCGTCGATTGCCTTGGCAAAACGCCTGCGTGAATTGCCGCTGCGTGTCGGTCGCCTGAAAACCGGGACCCCGCCGCGTATCGATGGGCGCTCTGTGGATTTTTCGGTAATGACCGAACAAGCCGGCGATACGCCGATTCCGGTGATGTCGTTCATGGGCTCCAAGGAACAGCACCCGAAACAGGTCAGTTGCTGGATTACCCACACCAACGCCCGTACCCACGAAATCATTGCCGCGAACCTTGATCGTTCGCCGATGTATTCCGGGGTGATTGAAGGCATTGGCCCGCGTTATTGCCCGTCGATCGAAGACAAGATCCACCGCTTTGCCGACAAGGAAAGTCATCAGGTCTTCATCGAGCCCGAAGGCTTGACCACTCACGAGCTATACCCGAACGGGATTTCCACGTCCCTGCCCTTCGACGTGCAGATCCAGATCGTGCAGTCGATTCGCGGCATGGAAAACGCACACATCGTGCGCCCGGGCTACGCCATCGAATACGACTACTTCGACCCGCGTGACCTGAAGTACAGCCTGGAAACCAAAGTGATCGGCGGCTTGTTCTTCGCCGGGCAAATCAACGGCACGACAGGTTACGAAGAAGCCGGCGCCCAAGGTTTGCTGGCCGGGACCAACGCAGCGCTGCGTGCGCAAGGCAAAGACAGCTGGTGCCCGCGTCGCGATGAGGCGTACATCGGCGTATTGGTCGACGACCTGATTACCCTGGGGACCCAGGAACCGTATCGGATGTTTACGTCCCGGGCGGAATACCGCCTGATCCTGCGCGAAGACAACGCTGACCTGCGCTTGACCGAAAAAGGTCGCGAGCTGGGCTTGGTCGACGACGCCCGCTGGGCCGCCTTCTGCAAAAAACGCGAAAGCATCACGCTGGAAGAGCAACGCCTGAAAAGTACCTGGGTTCGCCCGGGCACCCAGCAAGGCGACGCGATCGCCGAAAAATTCGGCACGCCGCTGACCCACGAATACAATTTGCTCAACCTGCTGTCCCGTCCGGAAATCGACTACGCTGGTCTGGTCGAAGTGACAGGCGAAGGTGCCGAAGACCCACAAGTGGCCGAGCAGGTTGAAATCAAGACCAAATACGCCGGTTACATTGACCGCCAGCAGGACGAGATCGCTCGCTTGCGCGCCAGTGAAAACACCAAGCTGCCTGTGGATATCGACTACACCGGGATTTCCGGTTTGTCGAAAGAAATTCAAAGCAAGCTGGGGATAACTCGGCCGGAGACATTGGGTCAGGCGTCACGTATTCCCGGCGTCACCCCGGCAGCGATTTCGCTGTTGATGATTCATTTGAAAAAACGCGGCGCGGGCCGTCAGTTGGAGCAAAGCGCTTGAGTTCGTTGGTCACCTCGCAACACGCCGAAGAGTTATCCACAGGGGCACGCCAGTTGGGTGTTGACCTGACTGCTGCCCAGCACGAATTACTGCTGGGCTACCTGGCCCTGTTGATCAAATGGAACAAGGCTTACAACCTGACTGCGGTGCGCAATCCTGACGAAATGGTTTCCCGTCATTTGCTCGACAGCCTGAGCGTGATGCCGTTTATCGAAAACGGCCGCTGGCTCGATGTTGGCAGTGGCGGTGGCATGCCAGGTATTCCCCTGGCCATCCTGTTTCCGGACTCGCAAGTGACGTGCCTGGACAGCAACGGCAAGAAAACCCGCTTCCTGACCCAGGTCAAACTCGAGCTCAAGTTGGATAACCTACAAGTTATCCACAGTCGGGTCGAAGAATTCACGCCTGAACAGCCTTTCAACGGAATTGTTTCCCGGGCGTTCAGCAGCATGGAGAACTTCAGTAACTGGACTCGCCACTTGGGCGACCGCGACACTCGCTGGCTGGCAATGAAGGGCGTTCATCCAAGCGACGAGCTGTTAGCATTGCCGGCAGACTTCCACCTCGATAGCGAACACGCCTTGGCCGTACCCGGTTGCCAAGGCCAACGCCATCTGCTGATACTGCGCCGCACGGCATGATTGGGAACACAAGCAAGAATGGCTAAGGTATTCGCGATAGCGAACCAGAAAGGTGGCGTGGGCAAAACCACCACCTGCATCAACCTCGCAGCATCCCTGGTTGCTACCAAGCGCCGGGTGCTGTTGATCGATCTCGATCCACAGGGCAACGCCACCATGGGTAGCGGTGTGGATAAACACGGCCTGGAAAACTCGGTCTACGACTTGCTGATCGGCGAGTGCGACCTGGCCCAGGCCATGCACTACTCCGAACACGGCGGTTATCAACTGCTGCCGGCCAACCGCGATTTGACGGCGGCGGAAGTGGTGTTGCTGGAAATGCAGATGAAAGAAAGCCGTCTGCGCAGCGCCTTGGCGCCGATCCGCGAGAACTACGACTACATTTTGATCGACTGCCCGCCTTCACTGTCGATGCTGACGCTGAACGCATTGGTGGCGGCCGATGGGGTCATTATCCCCATGCAGTGCGAGTACTACGCACTCGAAGGGTTGAGCGACCTTGTGGATAACATTAAGCGAATCGCTGAACTGCTCAACCCGAACCTGCAGATCGAAGGCCTGTTGCGCACGATGTTCGATCCGCGCCTGAGCCTGATGAACGATGTGTCGGCGCAGCTCAAGGAACACTTTGGCGATCAGCTTTACGACACCGTGATCCCACGTAACATCCGCCTGGCCGAAGCGCCAAGCTATGGCATGCCCGCGCTGGCGTACGACAAATCATCGCGTGGTGCCATTGCCTATCTGGCACTGGCCGGCGAGATGGTTCGCCGTCAACGCCGCAACTCACGCACCGCTGCTGCCCAGCCAACTTAAGGAATTCCCATGGCCGTCAAGAAACGAGGTCTCGGACGTGGACTGGATGCACTGCTGAGTGGTCCTACCGTCACTTCGCTTGAAGAACAAGCGGTGCAGGCCGACGAGCGCGAGCTGCAACACCTGCCGCTGGACCTGATCCAGCGTGGTAAATACCAGCCACGCCGCGACATGGACCCGCAGGCGTTGGAAGAGCTGGCCAATTCGATCAAGGCCCAGGGCGTAATGCAGCCGATCGTGGTGCGCCCGATCGGTGGCGGCCGCTTCGAAATCATTGCCGGCGAACGCCGCTGGCGTGCCAGCCAGCAGGCCGGTAAGGACACCATCCCGGCGATGGTGCGCGATGTGCCGGACGAAACCGCCATCGCCATGGCATTGATCGAGAACATCCAGCGTGAAGACCTCAACCCGATCGAAGAAGCGATCGCGTTGCAGCGCCTGCAGCAGGAATTCCAGCTGACCCAGCAACAAGTGGCCGATGCGGTGGGTAAATCCCGCGTGACGGTGTCCAACTTGCTGCGTTTGATCGCGCTGCCCGAAGTGATCAAGACCATGTTGTCCCACGGCGACCTGGAAATGGGTCATGCACGTGCTTTGCTCGGTTTGCCGGAAAATCAACAGGTTGAAGGGGCGCGACACGTTGTCGCACGGGGGCTCACCGTTCGTCAGACCGAGGCCCTGGTTCGGCAGTGGCTGAGCGGCAAACCTGCACCGGTCGAAACCGCCAAACCTGATCCGGATATCGCGCGTCTCGAGCAGCGCCTGGCCGAGCGCCTAGGCTCTGCGGTGCAAATTCGCCATGGCAAGAAAGGCAAAGGGCAATTGGTGATCGGATATAACTCGCTTGATGAGCTTCAAGGCGTCCTTGCCCACATCCGCTGAAACATTTGCTTATGTAGCGCGCGATCGGAAAACACTACCCGACAGTTGAATAGGGGCAGAACCGCCCCTATACTCTGCGCGCATTTTGTCGGCACAAATTATGCCAAGTTATTGATTTCCGGCAGCCGACCATTGAGGAGCAAGAGTGATGGAAACCCGCACGCCAAACACGTTGCCGTTCCATCGCTTGGCCGTTTTCCCGGTTTTATTGGCTCAATTTGTCGTTTTGCTGATCGCCGCATTGGCGCTTTGGTATTGGCATGGAGTCGTAGCCGGGTATTCAGGACTCTGCGGAGGCCTGATAGCCTTGCTGCCCAATATGTATTTTGCTCACAGGGCCTTTCGGTTTTCCGGCGCCCGAGCAGCCCAGTCCATCGTCCGGTCTTTTTATGCTGGCGAGGCAGGGAAATTGATTTTGACGGCAGTGCTGTTTGCACTGACCTTTGCAGGTGTGAAGCCATTGGCGCCGCTGGCTGTATTCGGCGTCTTCGTGTTGACCCAACTGGTCAGCTGGTTCGCTCCCCTGCTAATGAAAACAAGACTTTCGAAACCTTAGGGCGTTTGAGGCAACCATGGCAGAAACAACCGCTTCGGGCTATATCCAGCACCACTTGCAGAACCTGACCTTCGGTCAGCTTCCCAACGGCGGCTGGGGCTTCGCCCACACCGCAGCAGAAGCCAAAGAAATGGGCTTCTGGGCATTCCACCTGGATACTCTGGGTTGGTCTGTCGCATTGGGTCTGATCTTCGTCCTGATTTTCCGCATGGCGGCAAAGAAGGCGACTTCCGGTCAGCCAGGTGCTTTGCAGAACTTCGTTGAAGTATTGGTCGAATTCGTCGATGGCAGCGTGAAAGACAGCTTCCATGGCCGTAGCCCGGTGATTGCACCGCTGGCACTGACCATCTTCGTCTGGGTGTTCCTGATGAACGCCGTCGACCTGATTCCGGTCGACTGGATTCCTCAGCTAGCCATCCTGATCACCGGCGATCACCACATTCCATTCCGTGCGGTTTCCACCACGGACCCTAACGCCACCCTGGGCATGGCCCTGTCGGTGTTTGCGTTGATCATTTTCTACAGCATCAAGGTCAAGGGCATCGGCGGCTTCATCGGCGAACTGACCCTGCACCCGTTCGGCAGCAAGAACATCTTCGTTCAAGCCCTGCTGATCCCGGTGAACTTCCTGCTGGAGTTCGTGACCCTGGTCGCCAAGCCTATTTCCCTGGCCCTGCGACTGTTCGGCAACATGTACGCCGGCGAGCTGGTATTCATTCTGATCGCTGTGATGTTCGGCAGTGGTCTGCTCTGGCTTAGCGGCCTGGGCATCGTTCTGCAGTGGGCGTGGGCTGTGTTCCACATCCTGATCATCACCCTGCAGGCGTTCATCTTCATGATGCTGACCATCGTATACCTGTCGATGGCGCACGAAGAGAACCATTAAGACCAGTCTCGACTAGTCTGATGTCCTTCCCGGTAACACGGGAAGGTGGCCCACCAGGGCTATGAAACGATTTGTTTTACCGCTTTAAAATCTAAAAAACCTAAACCATACGACGTAAAAGTCGGGAGGAAAGATGGAAACTGTAGTTGGTCTAACCGCTATCGCTGTTGCACTGTTGATCGGCCTGGGCGCCCTGGGTACTGCCATTGGTTTCGGCCTGCTGGGCGGCAAATTCCTGGAAGGCGCAGCGCGTCAGCCAGAAATGGTCCCAATGCTGCAAGTTAAAATGTTCATCGTCGCCGGCCTGCTCGACGCCGTGACCATGATCGGCGTTGGTATCGCTCTGTTCTTCACCTTCGCGAACCCTTTCGTTGGTCAACTCGCTGGCTAATCACTCGAATTTTTCGAGTTGATTGGGGTGATGGACAACGAATGAGCGAGGTGTTGGCGTGAACATTAATGCAACCCTGATTGGCCAATCCGTTGCGTTCTTCATTTTTGTAGTGTTTTGCATGAAGTTCGTGTGGCCTCCGGTCATCGCGGCTTTGCACGAACGTCAGAAGAAGATCGCGGATGGTTTGGACGCTGCCACCCGTGCAGCTCGCGACCTGGAGTTGGCCCAAGAGAAAGCGGGTCATCAACTGCGCGAAGCTAAAGCACAGGCAGCTGAAATCATTGAGCAAGCCAAGAAACGCGGTAACCAGATCGTCGAAGAGGCTGTTGATAAAGCCCGCGTCGAAGCTGACCGTGTGAAGGCTTCGGCTCATGCCGAGATCGAACAGGAACTGAACGGCGTCAAAGACGCGCTGCGTGCCCAACTGGGTGCTCTGGCGGTCGGCGGTGCTGAGAAGATCCTCGGTGCCACAATCGATCAAAACGCGCACGCGGAGCTGGTTAACAAACTGGCTGCTGAAATTTAAGCGAGGGCGATCATGGCAGAACTGACCACGTTGGCCCGACCTTACGCTAAGGCAGCCTTCGAGCACGCCCAGGCCCACCAGCAGCTGGCCTCTTGGTCAGCCATGCTCGGCCTGGCTGCAGCAGTGTCGCAAGACGACACCATGCAGCGCGTGCTCAAGGCCCCGCGCCTGACGAGCGCAGACAAGGCCGCCACTTTTATTGAAGTGTGCGGCGACAAGTTTGATGTGAAGGTGCAGAACTTCATCCACGTCGTTGCCGAAAACGACCGTCTCCCGCTTCTGCCGGAGATTGCCGCTCTGTTCGACCTGTACAAGGCCGAAGCAGAGAAATCGGTAGACGTTGAAGTGACCAGTGCTTTCGCATTGAACCAAGAACAGCAAGACAAACTCGCCAAGGTTCTCAGTGCACGACTCAATCGGGAAGTGCGCCTGCAAGCTACGGAGGACGCATCCCTGATTGGTGGTGTCGTTATCCGCGCCGGCGACCTGGTTATCGATGGCTCGATTCGCGGCAAAATCGCGAAACTTGCCGAAGCATTGAAATCTTGAGTTTGAAGGGGCAGCAGAGCAATGCAGCAACTCAATCCTTCCGAAATAAGTGAAATTATCAAGGGCCGCATCGACAAGCTCGATGTGACCTCCCAAGCCCGTAACGAAGGCACTGTCGTCAGCGTATCTGACGGCATCGTGCGGATTCACGGTCTGGCCGACGTAATGTACGGCGAGATGATCGAGTTTCCGGGCGGCGTCTACGGTATGGCCCTCAACCTGGAGCAAGACTCCGTAGGTGCCGTTGTATTGGGCGCGTACACCAGTCTGGCTGAAGGCATGAGCGCCAAGTGCACTGGCCGCATCCTGGAGGTTCCGGTTGGTAAGGAACTGCTGGGTCGCGTAGTCGACGCACTGGGTAACCCTGTTGACGGTAAAGGTCCACTGGGCAACACCGAGACCGACGCGGTCGAGAAAGTTGCTCCAGGCGTGATCTGGCGTAAGTCGGTAGACCAGCCTGTACAGACTGGCTACAAGGCTGTCGATGCCATGATCCCAGTCGGCCGTGGCCAGCGTGAGCTGATCATCGGTGACCGTCAGATCGGTAAAACCGCTCTGGCGATCGACGCGATCATCAACCAGAAGAACAGCGGCATTTTCTGCGTCTACGTAGCTATTGGTCAGAAGCAATCGACCATCGCCAACGTGGTTCGCAAGCTGGAAGAAAACGGCGCCCTGGCCAACACGATCATCGTGGCTGCCAGTGCTTCGGAATCTCCTGCGCTGCAATTCCTGGCACCGTACTCCGGTTGCACCATGGGTGAATTCTTCCGCGACCGCGGTGAAGACGCGCTGATCGTTTATGACGATCTGTCCAAGCAAGCAGTGGCTTACCGCCAGATTTCCCTGCTGCTGCGCCGTCCACCAGGCCGTGAAGCTTACCCAGGCGACGTGTTCTATCTCCACTCCCGTCTGCTGGAGCGCGCATCCCGCGTTTCGGAAGAATACGTAGAGAAGTTCACCAACGGCGCAGTGACCGGCAAAACCGGTTCCCTGACCGCATTGCCGATCATCGAAACCCAGGCTGGCGACGTTTCCGCGTTCGTTCCGACCAACGTGATTTCCATCACCGACGGTCAGATCTTCCTGGAATCGGCCATGTTCAACTCCGGGATCCGTCCTGCTGTGAACGCCGGTGTTTCGGTATCCCGTGTGGGTGGTGCCGCTCAGACCAAGATCATCAAGAAGCTCTCCGGTGGTATCCGTACCGCTCTGGCTCAGTACCGTGAACTGGCGGCATTCGCCCAATTCGCGTCTGACCTGGACGAAGCGACCCGTAAGCAACTTGAGCATGGTCAGCGCGTTACCGAGCTGATGAAGCAGAAGCAATACGCCCCAATGTCGATCGCTGACATGGCGTTGTCGCTGTATGCCGCTGAGCGTGGGTTCCTGACCGACGTTGAAATCACCAAGATCGGCAGCTTCGAACAAGCGCTGATTGCTTACTTCAACCGCGATCACGCCGAATTGATGGCGAAGATCAACGTGAAGGGTGACTTCAATGACGATATCGACGCTGGCATGAAAGCCGGTATCGAGAAGTTCAAGGCCACCCAAACCTGGTAAGCCGCAGCGGGAGCCGCAAGGCTCCCGCTTGCTAACCTGATAGGTGTTACATGGCAGGCGCAAAAGAGATTCGCAGTAAGATTGCGAGCATCAAAAGCACGCAAAAAATTACCAGCGCCATGGAAAAAGTGGCGGTCAGCAAAATGCGCAAGGCACAAATGCGCATGGCTGCTAGCCGTCCTTATGCGGAGCGTATCCGCCAGGTAATTGGGCATCTGGCCAACGCCAACCCGGAATACCGCCACCCGTTCATGATCGACCGCGAAGTTAAGCGTGTGGGTTATGTGGTAGTGAGCAGTGACCGTGGTTTGTGCGGTGGTTTGAATACCAACCTGTTCAAGGCCCTGGTCAAGGACATGGCGGTAAACCGCGAAAAGGGCGTCGAGATCGATCTGTGTGTTGTTGGTAGCAAGGGTGCGGCCTTTTTCCGCAACTTCGGCGGTAACGTCGTTGCAGCTATCAGCCACCTGGGTGAAGAGCCGTCGATCAATGATTTGATCGGCAGTGTGAAGGTGATGCTGGATGCGTACCTGGAAGGCCGGATTGACCGCCTGTCCGTGGTATCCAACAAGTTCATCAACACCATGACCCAGCAGCCAACCGTGGAGCAATTGATTCCACTGGTGGCGACTCCGGATCAGGAACTCAAGCACCACTGGGACTACCTCTACGAACCAGACGCCAAAGAGCTGCTTGACGGCTTGATGGTGCGCTACGTGGAGTCGCAGGTGTACCAGGCGGTGGTCGAGAACAACGCAGCTGAACAAGCGGCGCGGATGATCGCGATGAAAAACGCTACCGATAACGCCGGTGATCTGATCAGCGATTTGCAGCTGATCTACAACAAGGCGCGTCAGGCTGCGATCACCCAAGAGATCTCGGAAATCGTCGGCGGCGCTGCCGCGGTTTAACGGTTCAAATATTCAGAGGATCCAGCTATGAGTAGCGGACGTATCGTTCAAATCATCGGCGCCGTTATCGACGTGGAATTTCCACGCGACAGCGTACCGAGCATCTACAACGCGCTGAAAGTACAAGGCGCGGAAACTACTCTGGAAGTTCAGCAGCAGCTGGGCGACGGCGTAGTTCGTACCATTGCGATGGGTTCCACCGAAGGCTTGAAGCGCGGTCTGGACGTTGTCGACACTGGCGCAGCCATCTCCGTACCGGTCGGTAAAGCGACCCTGGGCCGGATCATGGACGTACTGGGCAACCCGATTGACGAAGCTGGCCCGATCGACACCGAAGAGCGCTGGGGCATTCACCGTCCAGCACCTTCGTTCGCCGAGCAAGCTGGCGGCAACGATCTGCTGGAAACCGGCATCAAGGTTATCGACCTGGTTTGCCCGTTCGCCAAAGGCGGTAAAGTCGGTCTGTTCGGTGGTGCCGGTGTAGGCAAAACCGTAAACATGATGGAACTGATCCGTAACATCGCCATCGAGCACAGCGGTTATTCCGTGTTCGCCGGTGTGGGTGAGCGTACTCGTGAGGGTAACGACTTCTACCACGAGATGAAGGACTCCAACGTTCTGGACAAAGTGGCACTGGTTTACGGTCAGATGAACGAGCCGCCGGGAAACCGTCTGCGCGTAGCACTGACTGGCCTGACCATGGCCGAGAAGTTCCGTGACGAAGGTAACGACGTTCTGCTGTTCGTCGACAACATCTACCGTTACACCCTGGCCGGTACTGAAGTATCCGCACTGCTGGGCCGTATGCCTTCGGCAGTAGGTTACCAGCCGACTCTGGCTGAAGAGATGGGCGTTCTGCAAGAACGTATCACTTCGACCAAAGAAGGTTCGATCACCTCGATCCAAGCGGTATACGTACCTGCGGATGACTTGACCGACCCGTCGCCAGCGACCACCTTCGCCCACTTGGACGCCACCGTCGTTCTGTCCCGTGACATCGCTTCCCTGGGTATCTACCCAGCGGTCGATCCACTCGACTCGACTTCGCGCCAGCTGGACCCGAACGTGATCGGCCAGGAGCACTACGACACCGCTCGCGGCGTTCAGTACGTGCTGCAGCGTTACAAAGAACTGAAGGACATCATTGCGATCCTGGGTATGGACGAGCTGTCGGAAGCCGACAAGCAGTTGGTAAACCGTGCTCGTAAGATCCAGCGTTTCTTGTCGCAGCCGTTCTTCGTGGCTGAAGTCTTCACCGGTGCATCGGGTAAATACGTTTCCCTGAAAGACACCATTGCTGGCTTCAAAGGCATCCTCAACGGTGACTACGACCACCTGCCAGAACAAGCGTTCTACATGGTCGGCGGCATCGAAGAAGCGATCGAGAAAGCCAAGAAACTGTAATCCCGGCGCCCGGCAACGGGCGCTCATCAGGTTGAGGCAATCAGATGGCTATGACAGTCCATTGCGATATCGTCAGCGCGGAAGGGGAAATCTTCTCCGGTCTGGTAGAAATGGTGATTGCACACGGCGAACTCGGTGACCTGGGTATTGCCATGGGCCACGCGCCATTGATCACCAGCTTGAAGCCAGGTCCGATCACTCTGACCAAGCAAGGCGGGGAAAAGGAGGTGTTTTACATCTCCGGTGGTTTCCTCGAGGTTCAGCCGAACATGGTCAAGGTACTTGCCGACACCGTGCAACGTGCTGGCGACCTGGATGAAGCCTCCGCTCAGGAAGCCGTCAAGGCTGCCGAGAAGGCCCTGAACGAAAAGGGCGCGGACTTCGACTACAGCGCTGCTGCTGTACGTCTGGCCGAAGCTGCAGCTCAGCTGCGCACGCTCCAGCAGATCCGCAAGAAGTAAGCGGCCCAGCCGCCATGCTTCAAGCGCGATTGATTAAAAAGGGTAGCCTCGGCTACCCTTTTTCTTTTTTAGCAAAACACTTCTCTGGTCTGAAGCCGGACCGTCCAGGATTGGTAGCCATTCATGTCTCTTGAAATTGTCATCCTCGCCGCAGGCCAGGGCACCCGTATGCGTTCGGCCCTGCCCAAGGTGCTGCACCCCGTCGCGGGCAACTCCATGCTTGGCCATGTTATCCACAGCGCCCGGCAACTGGACCCGCAGCGGATTCACGTGGTGATTGGCCACGGTGCCGATGTGGTGCGTGAACGCCTGGCGGCGGATGACCTGAATTTTGTATTGCAGGACAAACAACTCGGTACCGGCCACGCCACCGCGCAAGCCGTGCCGTTCATCAGTGCCGATACGGTGCTGATTCTCTATGGCGACGTGCCGCTGATCGAAGTGGAAACCCTGCAACGCCTGCTCAAGCACGTCGTCCCTGGCCAGATGGGCCTGCTTACCGTCGAGCTGGATGACCCTACCGGCTATGGCCGCATCGTGCGCAATGCCGACGGCAAGGTAGCGGCCATCGTCGAACACAAAGATGCCAGCGAAGCCCAGCGTGCGATTACCGAAGGCAACACCGGCATTCTCGCCGTTCCTGCCAGCAAACTTGCTGACTGGATGAGCCGTTTGTCCAACAACAACGTCCAGGGCGAGTATTACCTCACCGACGTCATCGAAATGGCCGTGAGTGATGGCCTGCTGGTTGCCACCGAGCAGCCCCACGACCCAATGGAAGTGCAGGGCGCCAACGACCGCAAGCAGCTTGCAGAACTGGAGCGCCACTACCAATTGCGCGAAGGCCGCCGCTTGATGGCCCAAGGGGTGACCTTGCGTGACCCGGCGCGTTTTGATGTACGCGGCGAGGTCACCGTGGGCCGCGACGTGCTGATTGATATCAACGTGATCCTCGAAGGCCGGGTGATCATTGAAGACGACGTGGTGATTGGCCCGAACTGCGTGATCAAGGACAGCACCCTGCACAAAGGCGTGGTGGTCAAAGCCAACAGCCATATTGAAGGTGCGGTGATGGGCGAGGGCAGTGATGCTGGTCCGTTTGCACGCCTTCGTCCAGGCAGCGTGCTGGAAGCCAAGGCCCATGTGGGTAACTTTGTGGAACTGAAAAACGCTCACTTGGGCGAGGGCGCCAAGGCCGGCCACCTCACCTATCTGGGTGACGCAGTGATCGGCGCGCGCACTAACATCGGTGCTGGCACCATTACCTGCAACTACGATGGCGCAAACAAGCACCAGACGGTACTGGGCGAAGATGTGTTTATCGGCTCTAACAATTCACTGGTTGCGCCAGTAAAAGTGGGCGACGGCGCCACCACGGCCGCCGGCTCAACCATCAACCAAGATGTGGATAACTTGCAGCTCGGCGTAGCCCGCGCTCGCCAGCGCAACATCGACGGTTGGAAACGCCCGGTCAAAATCAAAAAGACCTGAGTTATCCACAGAGTCGAAATCAGCACCGTTCAAATGTGGGAGCGGGCTGCTCGCGAAAGCGTCGGTTCAGGCACTGAAAAGTTGACTGACACACCGCATTCGCGAGTAAGCCCGCTCCCACATTTTGCTCAGTGTTGTGTCAAAAAGACTTTTCGATCTGCTTGACGATTTCCTGCCAATAGGTTTTGATTGCCTTCGTTATCTTTCGAAACGAAACTTAAGACCATCATGTCGAAACGAAATACGCCCCAACGACGCCACAACATTCTGACGATGCTCAATGAACAGGGCGAAGTCAGCGTGGACGAGTTGGCCAAGCGTTTCGAAACTTCGGAAGTGACTATCCGCAAGGACCTGGCCGCTCTTGAGAGCAACGGCCTGTTGCTGCGCCGTTACGGTGGCGCGATCACCATGCCTCAGGAACTGGTGGGTGATGCCGCCCAGCCGATTTCGGCCTACAAGCGCGCCATCGCCCGTGCAGCCGTCATGCGTTTACGTGAACACGCGCGCATCATCATCGACAGCGGCAGCACCACCGCCGCCATGATCCCCGAGCTGGGCCACCAGCCAGGTCTGGTCGTCATGACCAACTCGCTCCACGTGGCCAGCGCCTTGAGCGAACTGGAACACGAGCCGGTGCTGTTGATGACGGGCGGCACCTGGGACCCGCATTCGGATTCGTTCCAGGGCCAGGTCGCCGAGCAAGTGCTGCGCTCCTACGACTTTGATCAATTGTTCATCGGCGCTGACGGCATCGATCTGGCGCGCGGTACTACCACCTTCAACGAATTGCTGGGCCTGAGCCGTGTGATGGCCGAGGTCGCCCGTGAAGTGGTGGTGATGGTCGAGTCCGACAAGATCGGCCGCAAGATTCCCAACCTGGAACTGCCCTGGAGCAGCGTCCATACCCTTATTACCGATGATCGCCTGCCGCTTGAGGCCCGCGACCAGATCCAAGCCCGCGGCATTACGTTGATATGCGCGGCAATCATCTAGGAGACATACCATGTGTGGAATTGTAGGCGCAGTCGCTGAACGCAACGTCACCGCTATCTTGCTCGAGGGCCTCAAGCGCCTGGAATACCGCGGCTACGACAGCGCCGGTGTGGCGGTTTTCACCAACGCCGGCAAGCTCGAGCGAATGCGTCGCCCGGGCAAGGTCGCTGAGCTGGAGCAAGCGCTGCTCGGCGAGCCGCTGGTCGGCCGTCTCGGCATTGCTCACACCCGCTGGGCCACCCATGGGGCGCCGTGCGAACGCAATGCCCACCCGCACTTCTCCGGTGACCTGGCGGTGGTGCACAACGGCATCATCGAAAACCACGAAGTGCTGCGCGAACAGCTCAAGGGCCTGGGCTATGTGTTCACCTCGGACACCGACACCGAAGTCATCGCCCACCTGCTGAACCACAAGCTCAAGGACCTCGGCGACCTGACGGTTGCTCTCAAGGCCACCGTCAAGGAACTGCACGGCGCCTATGGCCTGGCCGTGGTCAGCGCCAGCCAACCCGACCGCGTGGTTGCTGCGCGCAGTGGCAGCCCGTTGGTGATCGGCCTCGGCCTGGGGGAAAACTTCCTCGCCTCCGACCAACTGGCCCTGCGCCAGGTCACCGACCGCTTCATGTACCTGGAAGAAGGCGATATCGCCGACATCCGCCGTGAAAGCGTGGCGATCTGGGACGTCAACGGCAATTCCGTCGAACGCGAAGCCGTGCAATACCGCGACGGCGCCGAAGCTGCCGACAAAGGCGCATTCCGCCACTTCATGCTCAAGGAAATCCACGAGCAACCGGCCGTGGTGCAGCGCACCTTGGAAGGTCGCCTGGGTGACAGGCAAGTACTGGTCAACGCTTTCGGCCCGCAAGCGGCCGAGCTGTTCGCCAAAGTGCGCAATGTACAGATTGTCGCCTGTGGCACCAGCTATCACGCCGGTATGGTTGCCCGTTACTGGCTGGAAGAACTGGCCGGCATTCCGTGCCAGGTCGAAGTCGCCAGCGAATTCCGCTACCGCAAGGTGGTGGTGCAGCCAGACACCCTGTTTGTGACCATCTCCCAGTCCGGCGAAACCGCCGACACCCTGGCCGCACTGCGCAACGCCAAAGAGCTGGGCTTCCTCGGTAGCCTGGCCATCTGCAACGTCAGCATCAGCTCCCTGGTGCGCGAGTCCGACCTGACCCTGTTGACCCAGGCCGGTCGCGAAATCGGCGTGGCGTCCACCAAAGCCTTCACCACCCAGCTTGTGGGCCTGTTGTTGCTGACCCTGTCCCTGGGCCAGGTTCGCGGCACCCTCGCCGAAGGCGTCGAAGCCACTCTGGTCGAAGAACTGCGCCGCCTGCCAACCCGCCTGGGCGAAGCCCTGGCCATGGACAGCACCGTAGAAAAAATCGCCGAACTGTTTGCCGACAAAAACCACACCTTGTTCCTCGGCCGTGGCGCGCAGTACCCGGTGGCGATGGAAGGCTCGCTGAAACTCAAGGAAATCTCGTACATCCACGCCGAAGCCTACCCGGCCGGTGAGCTGAAACACGGCCCGCTGGCCCTGGTGGATGACGACATGCCGGTGGTGACCGTTGCGCCGAACAACGAACTGCTGGAAAAACTCAAATCCAACCTGCAGGAAGTGCGTGCCCGTGGCGGCCAACTGATCGTGTTCGCCGACGAGAAAGCCGGCATGACCAACGGTGAAGGCACCCACGTCATCAACATGCCGCACATCCACGACAACCTGTCGCCGATCCTCTACACCATCCCGCTGCAGTTGCTGTCGTACTACGTGGCGGTGCTCAAGGGCACCGACGTCGACCAACCGCGCAACCTGGCGAAGTCGGTGACGGTGGAGTAATCCCCCAAGCGCCTGGAGGCCGTTGGATTTAGAGAATTAAAACTGTCGCTAGCTAATTAAAACTGTCGCAGCACAGGGGCGCGCTCGTTGGCTCCCTTGATGTCGCGACAGGCTTCTCCCGCCCGGTTCCTAAATTGGCACCAATGCACCGGCGTTTCCGATGCTCTTGCAAATACGACCTGATGAGTCACTTACTTCCTTTGTAATGCGAAACCTCCTTATCAACAGGTATGCATCCGATATGGAGGTTTTTATAGAGCTGGCAAAGCGTGCCTCATTCAGTAGAGCTGAGGTAAAGAAATTGGCGTCGGCTATAGGATGGCAGGGGTGTTATGGATTCAATCGCCTGATTCATTACCACACGGATGCGGCAAAGCTCTTTGTAATTAAGAACTCTCAAGATGTTTCCTATTCTGGAAAGCACTATGCAACAGAGGAAGTTCGCTATAGCGACTGGGATGCTTCTTATTGCCCTGACTGCGTAAGAGAAGATCTAGAGAGCTTCGGTTTTTCGTATTGGAAACGCTTCTGCAACCGGTACGTGAAGGTCTGCTACAAGCACAACGTAGTCCTTCTTAACCACTGCCCATTTTGCGGTAAACCGTTTTCACGCAAAGGCCATACATTGGATGTAATGTGGCGAAAGTGTGATGGCAAACATCTTGCCGAAGCACCGTCCCTGCGTAACGATAATTTATCGGAACTCAAGCGTGCCATTACCATCCATGGACTTTGTTCATCTTCACATCACATCTGTGATGTGGTGGCGCTCAGTGTCTTGCAGGAAAAGGCGGCGTCTCTAATTTCGATCATGCCTACAGCTCTCACTGCGGAAATGGAGTCTGAACTACAACAAATAGATAGCTACCTTAAAATGTTGACTAGGTCACGTTTGAACAATAACGCGAATGGCATAAGCTACCTAAACCTATGGATTATTGATGCTGTGGCAACTCTCTATGAGCGCTTTGATGATTTCTCGATGGACCTGAGATTGAGGCAGGCTGATGCTCGACCTATAGACTCGCTATGGGCAACATATCAGGCGGGGGGGATAGAGTCTGCTCACTATGTTGAAGAGGATTACGCCTCCGGGGTAGGTCGTTGGTTCTGCCCTTATCCAAGCCCGCTATCTGAGAATGATTGCAGCGGCGATGGGTATTACAGACGGCGGCCCAGACAATACCCTTGTTGTAATTTCCCACACCCTAAATTTAAGGGGCAAAAACTAAAGATGGGAAAGGTGAGCGAGATATTACCAGGCGTCCCCCAAATAAAGCCCGAGACCCGTATGGGTATTTGATGAATGCTTAAAGTTGGCCTAGCGGCTGCTCAATCTCTACTATAGAAGTTGATGTCTGCGCTTCAGCAAGCTTCTATACGCTGTACTAATTGGCCAAGTTCAGCGGGTCCGAAAAATGGCCTCAGCGAATTGATGCAGCGACGTGTATGTACCACCGCCTTGCCGGTCGAGCCAAAAACCGTGCATACCAAATGCGATGGGCCCTTCGCAATCACATCGCTTTGAATCACCTACCATCCAAGTTTCAAATGGCGCTGCCGATACTAGTTGTGTCGCGTGGCGATAGATATCGAAGGATGGCTTAATTGCGCCTACGGCAAAGCTGTAACTGTAGCCGTCTAACTTCGGATATAGGTTTTCAATAGCTGCCGCATACGGCTTCGCCAGGTTAGAGCACACCACCACTTTTACTCCTGCGTCTTGAAGTGCCTCTACCGCAACAATGCCGTCCGGATAGGCTCGAATATTTGCTAAATCATTGTGTAGATCGGACTCTAATCGTGACATCACGGATGGATCGACCAGGATGCCAAAAAAATCCGCAGCCTGACGCAGGTCCATAGGTAAGGTAAGGAGCTGTTCTGCATCAGTAGATTGGGGTCGGCGCCCCTGTTCAATGCCGAGTTTGAGAATTTTTCGAAAGGGGTGGCTGCCTTCGTTGATTTGTATCAGCGTACCGAACGCGTCAAAAATAGCTGCTGAAACAGGCATACAAAAAATCGCTCACGTTGGAATGGTGTGGTGCTTTTTACGCCCCACCGAATAGCTGTATAGGTGGTAGAGCAAGCTTCCTGACTTAAGACTAGCTCATTGATACCTCGCGGCTGAACCGTATACGGGCCAATGAAGCCAAATTTTGAAATGCGGAGGGTGGGGTGCTCTCAACCGAAGAAGATGAGGTGAGCGCCCGGCTCAATATTATTGTTAATTCAGCTCAAAGAGATGTGGAATCCAGTAGCCCGAAGCTAAGTGACACTCTGCAGCATTTCAGAGAGCAATTTTCTCGTTTTAGGGTAATGCGATCTCTTCTCAAGTGATGAAAATAAACTTGGCACCAACAGGTATAAGTCACTCTTGCGAAGTTTGGTCGGCTGCTCGATCAGCGTTGATTCAACTAAAGTGCGCAACTTTTCATCGCGGCTGTCCCAGTCAATGCATACATAATTTCCGCGTCTGCCACTCGGCAAATTGCTGGTCCGATTAGATAACCAGTAACGATCGTTTCGATAAAGCCAGGCGTAGACATTAGGGTTCAATTTTTTAATATCATTTGCGCTGAGGTTGGGGTTTAGACTGACACTGTTGCTCCATTTGTTTCTTTGTTGCTCTTGCTTTTTAAGATAAATTATCTTGTTGAATTCTTTTTCAACTGAGGGGTTCAAGCGCAGTACCCGGTTCACTGTGCTTATCGATAATTCAAATCTTGAGCAGATCTCTTTTTTTGATGTGCCTACCATCAATGACTCTATAATTTTATCTTTCAGTTCCTTGATAAGCTTTTTTGGTTTTAGAGTGCGCGCTCTTAATTCTAATTTTGGTAGCGGGCACTCACTAGGTTGAATCTGACTAACCAGTTCATAATTCCCTGCTACTGAAATTCTCTGCTGTGCAGCGAGCTGTTGGTACGAGCCCAGGAATAACTCGAAGCGTCTGAATAAAAACATTATGAGAGTTAAATGCTTCAGCGGATGGCAATAGCCACGCTGCTTGCGAGTCATTTGAGTCATGAACCGTTTTGCACAATGCACGTCGCGGGGTAATGCAGAAAAAGGCGGATAAGGTTGAAGCGCAGTGCAATATTCCGCAAAGCGCTCTGCAGTCGCCTCTCGCTCATGCGGGGAGATTCCCTGACGATTGATCGCGCCCTTATAGACTTGAACGACTATGCTGGGCTCAAAGCGACAAGAGCTACGCAATTTACCGAGCGCTACCACTGCGACAGACATAGCCAGCAGCGTTTTGAGGGTTGGAGGACTAGGTGTAGGTGGACCAATCGTAATAAGGTCCGCTTCATCTGGAAGAAGCCATTGAAAGCGTCTCGACCACTGTCTATTTTCTGTAGATTCCATAAGTAAGCAATTATGAAATGGGCACATAGATACGCCTGGAAATTGGTGAGCTAGATGCCAGTATGTGACTCCATGAAGCGCACGATCAGCGGTCATACATTGAATACAAGCCTTTAAAGGGTGTCCCCCTCCAAATCGGCCCGTGATAAGTCCTAGTCTGTATTTAAAAGAGCCCAACGTCGGCCTGTTCATGGCTCGTTCAAGAGCATCCACATGTTCAGGTGATTGGAAAGGGAAGAATATAGGGGAAATCGTATGCTCACGGATTATTTCCTCTGAGCTACCCCATGTTAATTTTGCATCTTCATTCAGTAGTTCGAGACTTCGAGGGAAGTCGTGTGAAAACGACTTAGTATCGCTTCCAAAGAGATAGTGTAGTGTTTCCGCAGATGAATGGTTGGCACAAAGAAAATGCTGCCGACTACATAGGCTAAAAAAACACTCGTCCTCTAACCAATGGAGATACGGAATTCGCATTTTGATGGCGTCCATTTATCTCGTATCTCAAAGGAAGTCACAATAATTCCACGGTGTAGAATTGTAAAATCTCTTTAAGTTATTACGAAGCAATTTATTATTTTATTTTGTTCAAAAACTTCGGAGGCGAGACGTCGTACCGCCGACCAAAGTTAAAAACGAAAAAATCCGTCCGTGGACCGGAATCTTGTGTACGCCTGGATAGGTGGAGACTGATGCCGTTTTTATCAGCGACTGAGATCATGCTTGGTTGGTACGCAAACTTGTTGTCAGTTAGGAATTTCCGGCTGTAACATATTCTGCTTAATCGAAATGCTAGCGAAGCAAACACTATGCTCGTAACGCCTGAATAAGGCTTCGTCATGGTGGGCGGTTCACAATCGGCGATGACGCCTAAGGTATGCCCTATTCGAAATATCAGATGACAGCTCGTTAAACGTGAGCGCTGTATGTCAGATAGACAGAGGCCCAAGTGCAACCTTGGGCCTCTGTGGATAAGTCAGATTTCGATCCCTGACTCATCCATTTTCTATCCCTAACATGTGAGACGTCAAGTCTCGCACGGCTTCGCTCATCCACAAGATGCTGCGCGTTATCCACAACCGGACGCGCGGTTACCTGCCCGCAGGGTAAGGGTTTCGCCGGAGCGTATGCTGTTATCCCCAGCAAACGTAGCGCGCGCGATCCTGATGAGATTGGAATATTCGGATGAAACCGCAAGACAGATTTGCCCTCATTATGAGTCGCCAAAGCCGGTTCGAATGGGGCGGTGAATACATACCGTCCACGCTGGCTGTTCCCCGCGAGGCGCCAAAGGGATCTCGAATCAGTAGGCTGCGCAGTCGAAAGCTGAAACGCACACTTCATCTACTTTCTGGACCCGAGAAGGTATTTACGCAATTAGCCCTTTATCACCCTGATCTGTTTGAGCTCCACGAGCAGAAAATGCTCTGGCCAGTTAATTCAGGCCATCCACTTCGAGGACATCCCCTGACGAAAGGGACCTTCCCGCCCTCTCTGCGCGGCACTGTTGATGTCGCGAGGGAGATTGGTTTTAAGCATTTTGAAATCGTAGTGGAGGATGCGAGCGGGAACAGGCACAAAATGCCGTTCCCCTACCAAGGGGACCTGCTGCTGTACCTTCTCAACAGTCGAGGGGAACCCTTCGCCGTAAACTGGACTGTCAAAGACCAGGCTCTAGCTTTTCGTGAACGCCGAAGCATGTCGCCCAAGACACCTGTCCAGCAGAGGAAAGACCGTGAGCATGCAGAACTAAGGGGCGAGTTAGAGCGGCGCTACTATGCAAGCGCCGGAATCCGAACCGTTGAAGTTTCTCGCGATCTTGTATCACCTACGATCCAAGCGAATCTGGATCTCTTGTTTGGCATGCACGATCTTGATTTCTCGCTTGGGGCAGCTCTGCTGGAAGACTTCAGTGGTGCAGTGACTGATGCCATAAAAATTGGAAAACCAGTGGCTTATGTGGCGATTGAACATAGCGCTAGATGGGGCTTCCGCGATCAGTTCATTGCCAAGATTTACCAGGATATTTGGGATAGAAAGCTCCTGGTCGACTTCAACGAACCTATCCTGATCGATCGCCCGCTCATCACGGGTGGCTGCGATCTACTTCAAGCTTTTGGCTCGTTTTTCGAAGAGGCGGCGCCATGAGAGCAGGTTCACGGATCATCGCCCCAGAGGGGTTTCTCAGCCTCGTACAGGGCATTGTCTACCACTTCCTCGTGAGCGATGGCCGGCGAAACCGGGTTCGTCTGGTCGAGTTCAAGGATGATGGGAAAAGCATCAGTACTCATCTGATTCAACTGAGCCAGATTGACTTTGAGGGCGCGGTTGAGAATGGATGGTTGGCGGAGGATGGCTTGGCCGATTCAACTCCCCCTTGGCTGATACCCATCGAAGGTGTGGCCATCGAGCATCTGGAAAACCGTCGGGCCTCATCGAAACAGAGTTATGAGCAGAAGGTGAATAAGCGTTTTGCTGCAATCTCGAGCCTGGTCGCTCGCCGGGATGAAATTTTTTCGAGCGCTGATCCTGACGCTCTCATCAACGCTCACGCTAAAGCACTGCGCCCCCATCAGAACGCTGCAAGGATGAGGCTTTGGTTCTACTCCTATGTAGTGTTCGGCCAGACCAAATGGTCCCTGTTGCCACCTTTTCACCGAATCGGGGCATGGAGTCGAGAAGGACCTGGTCGAACGAAGAAGCTTGGCCGCCCCTCTCGCAAGGGGAAAAGACATGGCTATCGTTGTGATGCAGCCATGCAACAACTGATATTGGAAGGCTTTCTGACTTATAAGTCTCCCCACAAGACACAAAACAAGATTTACAGCGAAATCCTGAAAGGGGTTTTTGGTTGTGTTTCAGCCAAACAGAGCAGTAAGACAGTAGAGTTTAGACATCCGCAAAGTAAGCCTTTCCCTTCCTTCGCCCAGTTCAAGTATTGGGTATCCAAAATGATCAGCGCGAAAGAGCGTCGTATTGCTTTAAGAGGAAAGAATGGTGCTCGTGCTCAATCAGGCTCTGAAGGAAGCTTTGCCGACAATCTCATCAACGTTAATCAGCGCCTTGAATTTGATGGTTACAATATATCCGAGAAGCTTTCTGGTTTGACTGAAGGTAGCGCAGTAGATAGCTTCTGTGTTGTCCGAGCTGTCTGTGCGCTGTCGGG
The DNA here is from genome assembly GCF_900215245.1 of Pseudomonas fluorescens. Taxonomy (GTDB): domain Bacteria; phylum Pseudomonadota; class Gammaproteobacteria; order Pseudomonadales; family Pseudomonadaceae; genus Aquipseudomonas; species Aquipseudomonas fluorescens. The sequence goes on along the minus strand of NZ_LT907842.1, from coordinate 2,145,890 downwards.
GATGGTGCTAGGGATTGGCTTTTCGGAAGGCCGAGAAAATATGGCGGCCTATCGCATGGCGATCTATTCCATGGCGTGTGACAAGGTCAAATTCTGCGAGCAGTATGGTGTGGAGATCAGCGCGGAAGAATGGCCTAGTATCGGCCTATCAGGTGGGATGGTGCTGGATAGAGGCCCCGCTGCTGGCTACGAGGTAGAGCCAGAGATTCACTGGTTGAAGTCGGTAGAGGTGACACCTGTCTATGCTGGCCAATCTAAGGCCACTGTTGAGTCCTCTCACCCGAGGCATAAACACACACTCGAGCAGCCGACCTTTTTTCATAGCAGGTTGGATTTTGTCCAGATGGTCAAGCGGGAGATCGCACAGGTTCTGAAAGACAATCATAGCTCTGACGCGATGCAACGTATGGACGAAGAAATGATTCTGGCCGGCATTAAACCCACACCACTTGAAATCTACAGCTACTGGAGCATGCGTGGTCGAGACTCTTCGATCGGCGTTCCTTTCGACACGGCTGTTAGGCAGTTTCTTGATGTGCGCCCAGCCTCGATAAGAAAAGATGGCGTCTATTTCTACGGACGTAAATATAGATCGCGTGCTCTGCAAGAAACGGGAGTGTTTGATTTGGTAGCTCGGCAAGGGGTTATCAACACTTCAGCATATGTACTGGTCATGTGTGTTCGCCACATATGGATCGAAGTCAAAGGGCTTTTGTATGAGTTAGATTTTATGAGATCGGTGCGTACGTCGCAGGGCACCATCGATATCTCACTTCGCCAACTGCAGGAAATTCATCAGTTGCGCCTAGACGCCGCTGCTGATCTTCGAGAAGAACGGCCTGCCCATGATCAACATTTCGAAGACAGATTCAAACGGAATACTGGTGAGGATTGGGACGCTGGTGAGCGGAAGATAGGGCGGCCTTCCAAAGGGGGCGCTGCACTGCGTGATAGTGCCGATTACAACCGTTTCAGAGGTGCAACGAAATGAACAGAACCATCGAATCTCGTTTCGACGGTTATATGGACATTGAAATCATCCGTAGACGAGTTGTCGTGCGACCCGAGCCCGTATCAGATTTGGAGACGTTTCACCCTTCGATTGGCGCTCAACTCCTCGCTGAGAGGCTGATGGAGATATACATCCCCAACGAATTTTCTCTCAACTTTATTCATGAAATGATCGGTTTGGCGTATCTGCACAACCTCAAAGTTTTCAGCAGCGAGGCTGGGTACGCGGCCAGAATCTTCACACCTCCAGAGGTGGAGGTTTCACCAATCTGCCTTACAGGCCTGGCGGGCGTAGGTAAGAGCCAGACGATTGCTGCTCTGTGGAGGGCTCTCCCTCCACCGGTGGCATTCACTTGTGACCTATACCAGGGCACTGTCGAGCTGATCTCACTGTGGTACGCGAGTGCTCGCGGCAAAGCGGGTGGTAAGCAACTTCTCTTGGATTTCGTTCATGGTAGTGGTCACGACGGTCGTGGTGGCAATCTGAAGAAATTGCTCGTGGACTGCCGTCGGCTAGCCAACCGGGACGGCGTCACGCTGGTCGTTCTAGATGAAACCCAGCACATCAACACCGGTGAAGGTGCGTCTAAAGTGACCGACATCCTGCTGACGATGGCAGTCATCGGACCCCCTATGATCTTTGTGTCCAATTACAGCCTGGTGCACAAGCTGCTCCGTCGTAACAGCGAGGATAAGCAGAGACTGCTTTCCGAGCCACGGATCATGCTGCCCGATGATCCTAAGAGCCAGGATTGGGCTGACTATGTGGACGAGTGCGTGAGGGTTAGTGGGAGCCGTGTCAAAGTCGGCAATGATGAATTTGCGGCGGAGCTTTACCGTTCCACCTTTGGTATCAAGCGACTCGTTGTACAGTTGCTAAAGCTTGCTTACATTGAATGTCGTGCCGCCGGCAGGAGCCGGATTGAGGTCGATGACTTGCACACGGCCTACCGGTCTAGTGCGTACACCAGTAACGCGAGAGATGTCGAAGACCTGCAGTTGGAGGCTATCAGCAGAGGATCCAGCAAGCGCTTGGACCTGCGTTGCCCATTCGACTTACCCGCTGAGTACAAGTCGAACGTAGTGAACTTCACCCGGGCAGATCGCGACCAGCGTGTTCAGGTAAGGGTTTTTAATTCGTCGGCTACTGAGGCGGAGCGCTCAGGGTTGAAGCATATCGCCTTGCCAGAAGAGAAATTCCCAGCCAAATCCACCCGACGCGTGCCTGTCCCAAAGGCGACCGACGAGGACTTAATACGATCCTTCCGTCAGTACATGGAGTCACCGTCATCCAGTCCCAAAAAGCCTAAATAGATGACCTGATCACCGGTGTCGGTCAGTGACTTTCACGGAAAAAGTCATCTTTTGCGGCCAGCCCGAAATCGTCTCCCGGCCTTTTAGGGTCAGTCTCAAACATGTGCGCTGTTCGTCTCTCCTGCTTGAGGTAAGCGAGGGTAGCTAAAAAACAGTTTTCGCAGAGATGCACCTCATAGCGTTCACCGTCGTGCAAGGCACCATAGCCCCAATGCGCATGGAGACTCCCATACTCCAAGTTGCCGCTTCCTAGACGGGTAGAGCAATCGCATACGTCACAACGCACGTCGGTCACAGCTTCGACTTCTACAAGACCAGTGATTTTCATCCCATCCAAGCCTCGGTTAACACATATCTCAAGTTTAGAGGCTCAAAGCCTGGCCGCTTTGCCATCGGTCAGTTCTTACAGAACCGCCCAGTCGTAGTAGCCTGAGGGGCTGTAGAGGGTTAGATTTACAGTTGACGAGGATTTCATCAAATGGGTATGCAACGAGCTGCCGAAGCTTTACGCACCTCTAAAAGGGTTGTTTTCTTCACTGGTGCAGGTATTTCAGCAGACAGCGGAATACCGACGTTCCGCGACAAGCTCACCGGGCTTTGGGAGAAGCAAGACCCACGCCGTCTGGAAACAGCTGATGCTTTCCGTGAAAATCCTGCTCTCGTATGGGGCTGGTATCTCTGGCGGCGGCGCCAGGTTAGCCAAGCGGAACCCAATTCAGCCCACAGTTCCATTACTCGGCTGGCTAAAGCCGGCTGGGACATCTCGGTTGTCACTCAAAATATCGATGACTTACACGAGCGAGCAGGCTCAAAGGGCGTGGTCCACCTTCACGGCAGTTTAATGAGCGTGAAATGCTTTGCTTGTCATCGCCCGGTTGAATTGACTCTTGAGAAGCTGCAGATCGCTGATGAAGGGAATCTAATCAAGCCTCCCCGATGCACCCGCTGTAACGGTAGACTTCAACCGGGGGTGGTGTGGTTCAAGGAGAACTTGCCTGAGGATGCTTGGCGATCGGCCGTGAGGCTTGTGAGAAACTGTGAGTTGCTAATTTCAGTTGGCACCTCCGGTGTGGTCATGCCCGCTGCAGATATTCCAGACATGGCCCTAGCAGCGGGAGCCACGGTGATTCATGTCAATCTTGAGGACGTGGGGTCATGCGGAGCGAATGAGATTATGCTGCTGGGGAGCGCAGGAGAAGTGTTGCAGACCTTGCTCCGATCGGTAGGCATCGAATGATGCTCGGACGAGAATATCGATAGGTTGCATTCGCACAAACGCAATAGGCTTCCAGGCTGCTGACTCAGGCCTCCGAGCCAATGATTTACCGAGGAATGTATTTCCCGTTTGTCTGTTGTCTTAGGTGATCTATATAGCTTTGCAGAGCATCTATCACGGCATGCTTTGCCGCTGGAGCGCTTCGACCAAATGAGATTCCGATGGATGTGTCGACATCCGCTCGATTGCGAACTCTCTCCGATACAGTAGGAAAATCACCATCGCTTGCTAGCCACAACAAAGCCTCTTCAAGGCATAACATCCTCGCCCACAACCCATCGATCAGCGGTATACCATCCACCTTCGATAGCGCAATGAACGCTCTTTTGTCGCCACTGACCAGGGACGAATCCGAGCGCTCACCGAGCGCCGCAAACAGCGTAGCCTCGCCGCTGTCGATATCAGGACGATTCAGTTCAAGCAGCGGGTTGGCACCCGTGGCAGAGACTTCAACTTCTTGAGCTGACGAAACTAGCCGCCTTGCTAGATCCACAGCATTCGCCGTACCCAGTTTTTCCAGTGCCTTGGCGTCATTGGTAAGCCACAATTGAAACTTCAGTTGAGGAAGCACTGCCACATCTGTCATGGCGCACCCTAGCAATACGATCAGCTCTTCAATCAGCTCGTACTGGCAAAGCTTGCGGGCGGCATCGCTATCGAGCAGGTACAAATGCAATCATCCTTGAAAGCCCTGCATCGTCAGCAAGTGCTGTGCACTTTCATTACTGATTGAGTCAAGATCCACGTTGGCGATGAATTTTTCCTTCACCAATGCGACAGCATCGACGCGCTGTTCGATGAAGTTCAGTGCCTGGTTTGCCCTCATCCAGTCATCATGCAGTTTTGCGTAGGATAAAATGAGATGGCCCTGATCGATGCCAGTATTTTTGCCTAAAGCAATCGCCTGAGCTGCTAGAGCAACTGCAGAGGACGCTCGAGAAAACTGATTCACCACATCCATATTGCCGTTGCGGATCATCAAGAGGGCGAGATCGTCTGCTTCGCTTTCTTGTGCATCACGCTGAGATTGAGCGCGCCCTTCCAGACCAACGACGACCTGCGTGATTTCCTCATCGATCAGTGCGCCGTTGTCCCCCACATGTCCACACACGATGTGGGCAAGCTCGTGAGCAAGGACAAAAAGTTGTTTGGTATGCTGCGCGTAGTCGTACCCCAGCAAGATGGCTGGACGGCCACCAACAATAGCGGCCATCCCCGCCATACGCTTGGTCTTTTTGGGCAAATCTTTGAGGAATAATACGGGTATGCCGTGAGCCCAGCAGAGATTGAGTAATCCCTCAAACCCCATGTTGGCGCTGCCGCACGTGTCGCGAGCCATGGCATAGATGGCCCGAGGATCACGAGGTAGCTCAATATACTGATTCCGCGTCGCCCGGACGGCAATGCGCGCTAATGCAATACCAAGCGCTGCGGAGACGTTGAGCTCGTCAGCGGAGGTGTCTGATCGATGCTTGAAGCTTGCCTGAGGTGCCTGGGTGTTTATTGCTAATTGGCCGTCTTGACCAAAGAAGATGTCCAACCCTAAGCGTTGCTTCAAAATGAGGGCGAACTGGAGAGCACCGGCGCTGGTTTTCAGCAGGCTATTGTCCCACCACTCGGGCAGCATCCGGTCCACGAAGGACTTGGGGAAGCCGGCAGCCTGCAGGCTTCCGTAAGCGGATTTAACGGTTATGAGAGCTTTTGCGTCTTGCATATGCAACCTCCTCTAACGCGCCTCCGAAGTGCTATCTTCCCACGGTAGCGCGGTCATGCGCAAAAAGTAGATCAGCCAGACGCTTTGCGTGGTCTTTGCTTCAGCCCTCTGATCTCGCTGATTGCATCCATCAACACGATGCAACCGCAGGAATCTGGTACAACTGCTATTGGCAACCCTAGGTCCAGATCTGCATATTTACGTAGAGACTGAAGTGTTCTACTCAATCGCTCGGGCTCACAAAAGAGATTTCGATACACCTAAGACTGGTTGATCCGATTGACCTTTGCGATGGATGCTCGGGTTTCCAGGCCCGTCTCAGAAATAGGTCCGCAGTTCTGAAGTAATCTGGCGGGTAGGGCTATGTAAATTTACGCACCAAATATGGCGTGATTGCAGAGGCTTTCGTAAACGGGCTCGACACATTGTCGGAAGCTCGACGCAGCAAGGCATCAAATAGGGCATCATTGCGCGTTTTCTAAGGATTAGGTATGCGCGAAACCGAAATCAAGCTGGCTCTCACCGATCACCTTTCCCGGGCGGCATCTGTGCCTCTGCATTTTCTCGAAGAGGTGGAAATCAACGGCGGTGAGATTCGGGCTGACCTCGTTCAGGTTTCGGACATGCATTGCTATGAGATCAAGAGCGAAGGCGACTCTCTTAAACGTCTCATCGGACAAGGGTCGCGCTACGGCAGGGCGTTCGACCAAGTGACTCTGGTCACGGCCGAATGTCACTTGGTTAAGGCGATGCCGATGCTCCCACTATGGTGGGGCGTTATCGTCGTTCCCAAAGAATCGGGGCGCGCTCTGCGCCAGGTTCGGAAAGCCAAGCAGAACAAGACCCATGAGCCAGAGGTTCTAGTCACTTTGCTTAAGCGCGAAGAGGCGCTCAGGATTCTTGCCGAGGAAGGCATCACGCGAGGCTTTAAGAGTAAAAGCCTCTACGTGATTCAGGCCAAGGTCGCTGAGCTGGTGCCAATCAAGCGACTCCGAGAGAGGGTAAAGCAGGCGATGGTCGAAAGAGCTGCCGGATTTACCGATACTGCTCTTTGAGCACATACGCGATGTGGTGACTCCAGGCTTCCGTGATGTGGTAATGGCCACACTTCTTCAGCTTAAGCGCAACATTCGGATCCGCGCGTTGCTCAAGTAGGTCATCTCCGAACGAATACCCTTTGCCTTTGAAATCGGGATAGTTGTTCACCAAGATCTGGGAGAGAGCCACAGAGTCAGGAGCAGTCTTTCCTGCGGCACGCAGAATCAGCCAGTTGTCATCTCGCGTATAGCGAATCGCAATACTGTTGCTCCGCCGCTCCAAAATCTGCTCGGACCATTCCGGTGACAGCGTGCCGTAATCTCCGTATCCGATCTTGAGCGCAGGCACGCTGGCGGAGAGCGCCTCCCAAAACTTCCAGTCGTTTCGATCGAATTTCCCGGATCCCGTTTTTACGGATGCGAGGCTTGCGGGGAAGGCGCCGGAAATCAAATGGACGCTGGAATACCCAATCCCGGACAACAATTGCACGGTCACCCCGAAAGCCTGGACGTCAGCAGGAGCCCAGCCCTTAGGGCTGACCCCGAGATCAACAAATAGCTCAGCGTTACTCCCTGCCGCCTTGAGGATCGCCAAGCTACCGGTCACCAGTTGAAACAACTGCGGGTTCAACTGAAAAGAACTCAGGCGAATACGAATGGCTACCGATGGTAAAGCGGCCGTGGCCTGCAGAAACGGAGCCCCTAGACCTGCGAGGTACGCTGGACTGATAACCGGGGACACCGGCAGCTGCGTAGCTGCAGCAACTTGGAGAAAGGCCATCAGCTCAGCTTGACGCGGAGCAGTCAGATCGCCACTAGGATTGGAGTAATCCACGTACGTTTCATGCGGCCAGATTGTATGTAGGTTCTTCACGAGATTCGTGTGCTGATCGCTCGTACGGACCTCGATGCACGGCTTCACCCGCGGCAACAAGGCCGCATCGATCTTATTAAGCGCGAGTTGCTCGTATTTTTGCCATTTGATAACCGGGATGTATCGAGGGTGATTCGAGTATTGGCCCATTACGCCTCCTTGGCAGACATGTCGGAAGTAGGTGGCCAGTTGCCACCAAAATCCATCCTACTCCGATTGGATCCCGATAATGACAATTTCATTGTGCAGTCTAAATCGTAAGTGATTTCTAGATACTTCCAGTCCTGACTTTGGCGCTCGGGATGTGTCTAGGAAGTCAGTGGCGATTCAGTCTGTGAGAGTTCAAAGGCCTTCTCCCCGCTCTGAAAAGATAAAAGGGGTGCTAGACTCCTTGCGACGTCTAGTCCCCCCTAACCTTGCACCACCACAGCCCTGACCAGTCAAGACTCGACCCTCAGCTGGTCCAGGGCTTTATTTTTGAGGGCGCCGAGGTGGGTGGATTGGCACTCGGCGCCCGCGACTCTTCTCCTTAGTAACTGCATTTTCGGCCTCCTCTAGGTTGTATCGATCAGCTAAGCGTTGCACCACCACATCCCTGACCAGTCAGATTCGACCCTCAGTTAGTCCAGGACTTTATTTTTGAGGGCGCCGAGGTGGGTGATTAGCACTTAGCGCCCCGTTCTCTCCTACGCATTAGCATTCGTCCTCCTGGTCCGCTTTGGTTTGGTTGGTGGAGCGGGTGCCGGCTCGTCCAATACGGAGGGGCTCGATGCCTGCTTAGCAACTTCAGCAGCCACCCTTTCCGCTTCTTTGAGCGCAGCCCAATAGGCATGGAGCGCTTCTATGTCGCCATAGGCACCGATCTCAGGAAGTCGCTCGATGAAGCGGCTATAAAGGCCATCCTGAACCTTGCCGTGGCCGCGCATCCACTCGACCGCAGCGTTAGGATTAGTGAGCATCACGTAATGAAATTCACCGGATGCGCCAGGCTTGGTCATGATGAAGTTTAGCTCCCGGAGCTTCTTCATCCGGCGACGCCAGGTGTCCACGGCCCGTTCCCCGAGAAACCCGGCTTCAGCCGCAAACGTGCTGGGGTTCTCGATCGTTATGACCGGATGATCGGGCATACGCGCCCATAGGCAAAACAGCACGTGCCCGGCAGGCTGCCCCTTCGAGTCGGCGTCAATAATCTGCATGGCAATGGGCAGGGTTCGTGGAATCGTGCTAAAGCCGTCGTGGGTTTTTCGCGTCCATTTCAACGCATCGGGAATGTTGGGAAAGTGGACCAGCATCAGTTGCTGGGCACGTTCCGCCATCGTTAAGCGGCGTTTTACTGACTGTTTTGCGTTGGCCATTGTGCAGCCCTTATCTGTTTTCTGTTGAGTCCAGTTTCAGGGCATCTGTTGACGATGGCAAACCGTCATTACACGCTCATATCGCGCATTTCTATGCACGTGAATGAACGTTACAGACCACTCAAATTCCTGATATGAGGCTAGTTCAGATAATCGAATTGCGCGATATCGCGCATAAAATATTTATAACTTTATGAATTTCATGATTTTATTTTTTATTTTCGGTGCTCAGTTGTGCTGGGCGTACTCAGTGTGCTCGCCGTGCTGCTGGGTGTAGGGTGTGGGAAGAGGGGCATGCGAGGTGGGGGTAGCATCCTTTTTTTGCGCCTTAGGGCACGATCGCCTTCATCTATATCGGACCTTGGAAGTCGTAGAGAGGAAGCCCTATTGCGCACTTCAGCTCATATAGGCTCTTATCCGCACAACACGGATGGAGACTTTCATGTACCTCGCTGAGCTGACTATTAAGAATTTCCGCAAGCTACGTGACGCCAAGCTGAAATTTCAGCCTGGATTGAATGTGCTGGTAGGTCCAAACAATGTTGGCAAAAGCGCTGTAGTGGATGCGCTTCGGACCCTTCTCGCCGGTCATGACGAACCGTATCCCCGCCTTGATATCGCCGACCGGCACCGTCCGCTTGAGGGCGAGCCGGGTGGTGACATTTCCTTCCATTTTGTCTTTCGTGATTTAAGCCACGATGATGAAGCGGACTTTATCGCTGCGCTCAAGCCCGCTGCTGATGAGACCATGGACGCCCATATCCACGTCCGATATACCGACGCAGATCAGACAGGACGCTTCAGGGTCAAGCGTTGGTGTGGCGATCATCAAGATGTGGCGCTTACCTCAGACATGATGGAAAACCTTAGGGGCGTTTATCTCCAACCCCTACGAGATGCCGCTCAGGGACTTCGACCCAGCCGCAACAGCCAGCTGGCACACCTGCTTCACTTGCTCACGGATGAACCTGGCCGTGACGCGATTAACCAAGCATTGAAGGAACTGGACGAAAAGCTCCAACAGACCGAAGCGATCCAGAACACCCATACCGCGATTTCGTCCCGACACGGCCTGATGATGGGCGATCAATTGGCACAGACACTCGCTGTTGGGCTTAGCGCGACGGACTTTCAACGTTTATCTGCTCGGCTCTCCCTCACGGCTCAAGCAATGGACATTGAGCAGAATGGCCTGGGTTTCAACAACCTGATTTTCATGGCGGTAGTGCTAAGCGAGCTGGCCAAGAATCCGGACGCCGCGTATCGCAGCTTGATTGTTGAAGAGCCGGAAGCCCATTTGCATCCTCAGCTGCAGCGCGTGTTGTTGCGCTACCTCGCAGGCGTGCCAACGAGCGAAGGTGAAAAGGCGGTGCAGTTGTTCGTCACTAGTCACTCCCCTAATTTTGCCAGCAACTCCAAGCTCGAATCCCTGGTGTGTTTGGTTGAGAACGACGATGCCGGCGTAGAGACCTTCTTCCCGCGCGACATCAAGTTCGGTAAGGGCAAACGCGAAAAGCTGGAGCGCTATCTGGACGTAACCCGAGCCGAACTTTTTTTTGCTCGCCGGGTAATATTTGTGGAAGGCGCCGCCGAGCTCATGCTCGTCGATGCTCTGGCAACGCTCATGGGGCTGGACCTGCGAGAGTTCGGGGTTAGCCTGATCAGTGTCGAAGGACTCAATTTCGATTCTTTCCTACCCTTGTTCGGTGAAAACGGACTTCGGATCCCGGTTGCCGTCGTAACCGACGCCGATCCTTTCGAGGAGGAAGAGGCCAACGAGCTTGCGGAAGGAGCGCTGGATGCAGGCGACATCGAAGACATTCTCGCCGAGGCTGCGTATCTCGAAGAAACGGATGCCCCTGTCGTCGATGGTCCTGACGCGGATGATCCGTTAGCTGAGCCTGCCAAGAAAAAGAAGAAGCTAAAACGGAAAGAAGTCTATCCGTCGCTGGGAGATGAAGTGAGGCTATCGAGCAACACCGTCAAGATGAAGGAGTCGGAAGACGCTTTCGTCAAAGTGTTCCACGGTTTGAAAACGCTGGAATACGACCTTGCATTGCTTGAGGCGAACCGCGACTCGATGCTCAAGGCCTTGGCTGACCCTCATCCGATCATTTCGGCAGCGCTACGCAAGATCGTCGATGCTCAGCCAGACAACACTGCGAAGGCAAAGGCGCTGTTTTGTGGCATGTTCGAGCGTAAAGCGAGTAGCGGTAATCTGCAAAAGGGGCGGTTTGCCCAGGCTTTGGCTGAACAGATTGCCAGCACGCCAAAGTGCGAAGTACCTGACTATCTCCGCAAAGCGATTGAGCATGTCTGTCAGGGAGCGATCAAGCCATGAAGCTCTCCGATGAGCAGAAGGAAATAATCAATGCGCCTCTTGGACCTATCGCTGTTACAGCCTGCGCCGGTAGCGGCAAGACGTCCACAGCGATCAGGCGGCTGATTGCCGTCCGGCAAAAAATGGAAAATAGTCGGGGGCGGGTTGTACTTTTGTCGTTCTCGAATGTTGCGGTCAATACCTTCAACAAAGGCTACGCCCAGCTCGCTTCAGACCTTCCAGATGATGCCAACCGCAAACGCGTGGAAGTGGACACGCTAGACGGCTTCTTCACCCAGCATGTGCTGCGTCCCCACGCTTACCGAACAATGTCCTCAGACCAAGCTGCGTACCTTGTATCCGGTACCGAGCCGTTTCTAGCAAACTTTAAATACTGGCCTGAGGAAGGACGTCCGACCCACATCAAGGACGTCAAAGTGGGGCTGGAGCATGGGAACTTCTACTTCTTTACCGGTACCCTCGATGATTTGGTGAAGCTCGATGCCGCTAAGGCGTTAGATGCGATCAGGCGCCTGGGCCGCATTGGGGCCTACACGCACGAGCTTGGCCGGTATTGGGTGTACCGTACGTTGATCGGGCAACCAGCAGTCTTGCGAGCGCTTGCCGCCCGCTACCCGCAGATTTTGGTCGATGAGTCCCAGGATCTGGGCACCTTGCATCAGGCTATTTTGGAATTGCTCATCAAGGCTGGAGTTCAAGTCTCGCTCATCGGTGACGTAAACCAGGGCATTTACGGCTTCGCAGGAGCTGACGGTTCATTCCTGAGCACCTATTACAATCGTGCGGGGGTGAACGACTACAAGCTCTCGCGCAATTATCGTTCACTGCCTCCAATCATCAGCATCGCTAATTCACTCTGTGGCCGCGAGGATGAGGCCGATCGGGAGCCTGAAAACGGGGGGGCGTACTTCGTCGGATACAAGGACTCCGAGCTTCCTAAGCTTTTTGAATCGTTCAAAGCGCAAATTGATGACTTGGGCATGCAATATCAAGATGCGGTGATCCTCAGCCGGGGGACTGACCGGGAGGCAGTGCTATCCGGCAAAGCTGCTCCCCCAGGTCAAGGTACGGTCGCTCTTTTCACCAAAGCAGCATTGCTCCGAGACCAGCAAGGCCGCTATCAAGATTGCTTCAAGCTTGTGTGCCGAGCGGTGGAGGGTTTGATGGAGAAGCCACCTCATGGCCTCAGCACTCACCTTCAGGGTGCCCCGCAGGATGCATGGATGTTTGGGCTTAGACGACTGCTTTGGGGTTTCATCCGCGACGCTGAGGCCGGGCTACCTTCATCTACGCTTTTGGCTAAAACCGAGTGGCATCCCCAATTACTGACCAATATCAAAAAGCTTCTCTCGACCACCGAAGGGCAATTTGGGTTGAAGGCTGCAGGCAAGCTGGGCAACAAGCTGGCTAAAACCGGGTTGTTGGATCTTCCCCTAACTGGTGCGGTAGAGGAGAAGGATCGGGCCCCCGGGATTAGAGTGGAAACCATCCACCAGGTGAAGGGCGAGTCTATCGGTGCGGTTCTGTACGTAACCAAAAAGCCGAACGTTGACGCCTTGCTTGCCGGCACCCTTACCGAGGAAGGTCGCATCGGCTATGTCGCGGTGACCAGAGCGCGGAACCTGTTCTGGCTGGCCGTGCCACATACTTGCTTGAAAGCACTTCGCCCGAATCTGATTGCCGCTGGTTTTGAAGAGTTTCCGGCCCGCAAGTAGCCAGGATCAAACGGCATTGCTCAGATGGGCATCAAGGCACGCTTGCAGGTTCAGGGAATGTATGGAAAGGGCTGAAAAGTGAAAGACATGTAAATGGCCCCTGGTTTGCTGGGCATACCTCGAGTTTAGCTTTTTCACCAACGTATCTAGTTTTTGATAGCAGATGGCCCGTCCTGCTAGCTACGATGACTCTCAGTTATCTGGATTGGGGGGCCGTATGGAGCAAACCGAAATTGAGCCGCTTTTGGCGACGGTATACGCGGTTCTCCGCGCGGAGGGTGCTGATGAGGCTGCGGAGGTAGTCCGCGGTCATCCTGCGAATGCGGAACTGACGGGCAACGACAACTGGAATGGTGGAACCAACTATTGGGAGATCCACTTCATCATTCCTGCTTTGGAGTACGCCAAGCTCGGGGTCAAACGGGTCCCGCTCCAGGAAAGGATCACAACCGCGCTAAGGACGGTAACTGAGCACGAGCAAAGCGACGCGTACTCGGCGCTGATCGTGCCTGCACGTGAGTATCAGGTGGATTGGCGTTCCGGGAAGTCTTCCAACCTACCGAAATCGGTGCGGCAAAACATCACGGATGGGCTACGTCTAGAGAACGTAAAGTGGTATGGGGAGCTCAATGATGTTGAGTTTCTGAGTCGCCTGTATGAGCTCGAAACCCTCCCTTCCACGGACAATCGCTACAAAGACGCCGTCGGCGACATTTGGCAACATCGCTACAACAACGATGACTGGGAGGATGACTGGGTCTTCAGCGACTCCCGATTCAACCTCTTCGATGGGAGCGCTGAGGCATTTCTCCGGTTTCTCTGCGAAACGGTGCACCCCGTAGTTCGCCCCCAACGAGAAGAAGCGATTAAGCTCGTTGAGCATTTCAACGATCAACTTCAGAACGCCGGCTGGGAGTTGTACCAGGAGCAGCAAATCGCCGGCCGCCCGCGCTTTTCCTACCGGTTGATAAGCAGCGCTTCGACAGAAGCGAACGCAACCAGGTCGGTCATGCGAGCGAGAGTTGTTGTCGAGGCGCTGAGCGCCGGATGGATGGCGAAGCAAATTGAACGTCTGGAATATGCAGTCGATTCGGACCCCGAATTGGCGATCGGGACAGCCAAAGAACTGGTGGAAAGCTGCTGCAAGTCCATTCTCACGAAACGAGAAATTCCGTTCACCAAGGCCGATGACCTAGGCAATCTGACAAAGAAGGTTACCAAAGCATTGCAGTTGGTTCCCGACGAAGTCAGTGAAGCAGCTAAGGGCGCTGAAAACATCAAGAATATCCTCCGCAACCTCACTCAGTTGACCAGCAATCTCACGCAGTTGAGAGGTTTGTACGGTACCGGACATGGCAAGGACGGCCAACATCGCGGGCTGCAGCCCAGGCATGCTCGGCTTGCGGTTGCCGCAGCAGTGGCATTTATCGATTTCGTGTCGGAAACGCATCGATACCGAGAAGCTTCCGAGCCGGAGAGGTGAAGAGCTTGGCAGAGCAGTCGTTTGATGGGCCCGAAGGGCATTAGCCCTGATCTGCTTGCTTCCAGCCAGACGCTTCCAGATACCCATCAACGGACAGCGAGCTGACGCCCGCTGTGGCCGAGGAAAAACTTAACGCGGTGTCCGAGATTAGTTGACCAATACATCCGGCCTACACGTGAGTGGGTGAGTACGCACTACGCCAGGAAGAAGTGAAAAGCGGCACGACTTTGTGCCGCTTAGCAGGGGCTTACCAATCCAATAGCTCGTCTTTGTTTTGCACCCAGGCCTCAAGGTGACGTCGCAGCGTTGTGAGCGGGAGTTCGTAACCGGGGAAGTCGGCTGGATTGATTGACTCGCACCGTGCGATGGCGATGTCTAGTCCGACGAATGTTTCAATCGTATCTCTGCTGAACATGTACTGCACTTTGCCCACTCGATCGCCGAGTACGTGGCTGGTCCCAGAGCTCATCAGGTTTGAGGCCATGATCGTGAATTTCTGATCTGTACCGATCGAACCCTGTAACCACCTTCGTGGCTCATCAACCGATCCGGAGTAGTTCTTCCATCGATAAAGCAGTGCTGCGAGGTCTGGCTCTAACAACAGGGCGTTATTGTCTGCTGCTCGACTCCGAACCAACTGCAACCAGATAGCCTTCATCGCGTCGACCGTCGGTACATCAAGCATAGGCTTGAAGTCAGCCTTGTCTTTATGATCTGCAGGGTCACTGAGATGAACGAGGATCGCGGCCACGGACAAAGCTTTGGTCTCCCGAAAAGCTTCGACTGCCAGGCTACCGCGCTTGTCCTCGGGGATGGCCTTCAAAAACCATGATGTCGTCCTCCATGCGCGAACCCATGGCGAGCTAAATGGATCACCGTCATCGCCAGCGAATTTTTGTGCGATGGTAAATAGTCCTGGAAGCAGCACTGCAGCATTCTCGACCGGCAGCCGATTGACCGATTCGTCGAGCCTCGCCACGAGCGCAGGGAGCAGCCCGTCTTTCTCGATTGCCGCGATCGAAGCGGCCAGTTGCTCTTCCGTCAGCGCTGCATTGATGAACTGAGTGAAGCGGCGTTCTGAAATTTCACCGAGTGCGGTCTGCAGTTCGAAATACCGCGGGAAAAATCGAGAACTGCACACTTGCTTCGCTTCAGCCCATTGCTGTTGAAAACCATGGTCGTAACGAGGGCCGCCCATTGCCCACTCGACCTGAGGGAACAGCAGCTTTAAGGTTTCCTTGGCCAGCTCGCGGCGTTCCTCCGTCACGGTGTTGAGTAGATCTTTAATGGCTGCTTCCTCTATCGGCCTTTTGCCGTCTCCCAGGTGCCGACCGCCCTGCAGCAGCAGAGATTTTTCCAGAAAAATCGTTTCGTGCAGATCCGGCTCGAAAACCCGAAGTGTTTCCAAAACTAGGAAATCCACGATATTCACTTCGAGCAAATCACCAGACGCATGCAGCGGTAAATGGACCGCCACGGAGGAGACCAACCGATGGGCATCCCGCATGTTACGAAGCCGTGGTTGAATGGAGCCAATTAATGCATTGCCCCAGCGGGTCTGATCAAAACCGTTTTTCTCTGTGGCGTAGGAGTTCGCCAATTGAGACAAATTTTCAGTGAAAATCCTATGCACCATATGTGTTGGCACCATGGGAAGATCGAAGCTCGCTTGGACGATTTTCTCAAGAAAGGCTCGACCATCCCCGTCTGCTACTGGGTTCAGTGCGCTCTCCACGATGCTCGGCTGGAACAGCAAAACGAAAACGATGTTGGGGAGGTTCGCATTGGCTTTAACCTGACGAAGCAGCACTCGAATCTGGTCCGGTTCGAGCCGATCTATGTCGTCGACAAAGACGATTAGCGGCCGTTTCAATTCGCGGAGGCGCTCCTCTAGGGCTTTGCGGACTTGATCGAGTGATTCGTTACTACGGTCCCGTCCTAGGTGACTTAACCAGCGACCGAGTAGTGATATGGCAATAGCTATCCCAGCCAGAACACCAGCGACCGTCGCTGCCGAGGGCAAGTCGAAGCCGATGGAGGAGGCAATGGAAATCAAAGACGCATTCGTGAGTATCGTCGTAATCTTTTGTTGCGAACCTCCAGCCTGCTTGAGCGGTGCACTTCCGCCTGACAGTATCGCGCCGTATTTCCGAAGGGTCGCGGCTCGCTTCAGCGCTTCCTGGGAGTTATCGCCGCCCAGTCTGTCCGCGATCTGGCCGAAAAGTGCTCGGCTGATAGCGTTTCCGTCACCCCACTGCCACGGGTTGAAATCCAGCCAATTGGAGTGCTTGTCTCTGGCCTCAAGCTGTTCAATGACAAGGTGCTTTAGGGACGATTTGCCAAAGCCCCAGCCACCGCGGATCGCAAAAACCCGCCCTTCACGAGGGCTAAGCTCCGACAGCACGTCCGCGATGCGAGATGCATAACCTACTCTGCGCAGACGGTCTTCGCCCTGAGTACGGATAGGAGCCTCTGTACCTATTTCCATCGGCGGTGGTGCTAGAGGGACTACGCTCGGTATCCCTCGTAGGTTGGCAAGCCAATGCTTCACGACGTTCCACAGGTCTTTCAAATCCCTGAGCTCCAATCCAGTTCCTTAACCTTTCAATGCACAGCAATCTACAGCGGGACCTCCAGCACATGAACAGCAGGAGTCACACCGCTGATGCTGGGTGCCAGGATTCTTGGTGTGTGAGCCCGGTTGCCGGAAATTAGGAAATCTTTCGCCATCAACACAGGGAGTGTAATGGGCATGAACGTCCCTATGCACGACCTGAAAGCCCCTCGGCCAGGGCCATCTTATCGATTTGGCAGAGTAAACCAGCTAACTCGATAAGTAGCCACCCGGGACGGCCCGCTTAAGGTTCTCGGCGCAGGTAGCCGAAAGGCGATCGAAGGGTGTTTGAAATGCCGCCACGACAAGCACTGACCACTGAGAACCGCTCATCATCAATATGTTCGGTGAGAGCTGCAAGCGTCTGGTGAACACTCCTCATTCCAAGCTAGCATGAAATCGTATGGTCCCACCCTGGCTCAACCTCCCCCCTCCCTGCTGCTGCTCAGCTCCTCGATTTGACAGCCTCTCCGATGCGTACGACTGACGGTGGTTGCCTTCCCGTTCACTAATCGGCTAGTTTTAGCTTCAGGTTCACTACCTTAGCTGCTACGAGCTAGTCCGTGGGATGAGTTATCCGCATTACCCTTGAAGCTTGGAACTCCATTGTTCTCGGCAGTGTAATTCGTAGCCTGACCGGTCATAAATTATTCAATGGAGCAAGCATCATGCAATTTTCGACGCAATCCGCGTTCGACGCGTACGCACGCGGCATTCACTTCGCTGCACGTAAAGTTATGCAAATCAGCCGCTCAAAGCTCAATGAGGCTTTGGCGCACGGACTCGGCTTCCGCACTTACGCCTCCCTGTGTGCATCGCTTGAGAGTGGTCCCGTGGAACCGGCCAATGGGTTCGACCAGGCTGCCTTCCAAACCAGTGTGGCCCGGCTTGAAAGCTGGTCGAAGGTCCCTGTCCTCGCGGTCCTCGCCGAAGGGCACACATTTTACATCGAGATTGAGAAGTGGCCTCACGGCCTTGGTCAACGCAATAACGACCATTACTCAGATGTCTCCTACCACGTCGTTATGAATGTCTCGAAGGGTGACGGCGCTAAGGCTGAAGCTGGTCAGCCTTTCACTTTGCCCGTGTTTGGTCAAAGCGTTGCGGAGGAACGTTTCCGTGTCGATTCGGGCTACAGCTACCGTGTTACTGACGGGCTCTATGTAAGCCGCTTCCGCAAGGGTTCCCAAACGATGCGCTCCAGCCTGAAAGACGGGCGGTGGGGCGGGGAGGCATTTATTTATGGCTTTGCGGAGCAGCAAGACGATTCGCCTACGCTGGAGACGATCAAATCCGACTTGGTCAGGGCTATTCTCCCCACAACCTCCGGTCGAGTGATTTGTGGGGTCTATCACCCTGATCGCTATGATCCGAATGCACGTCGTATCGAGATAACGTTAGACTCCCGGGTTCTCGATTTCCTCAATGGCGAGCCGCTTGTTTTCAAAATCCCGGTGCTGGAAAAGCGTTTCTTTGTGATGGACGACAAACGCAGTAACACCGAAGGTATTGGTGTAATTGTTAACGGTTTCTGGGGGGCTGCTGTTAACTCCAACGGTGTTGAAGAAGTGGAAAACCCCACGTCGCTTGCCGAGGTTCAGGTCCTGATGCAGATTGCTGTTGAAAAGAGCTTGTCTGAGCTTGGCTACAACCGCAAACAGGCCTAGAGAGGTGAGGGTGCCCGTGGCGGTCTACGGGCACCCTCATTGACAGCTATCGAGCGAGCAATTCATGCGTGCCGATAGGATCAAGCTCATGATCGCTGCCGTTCGTTATTTGCTCCTCAAAGCTGCTTCAACGTCACGCAGACGTTTCAGATCGAGCAACGGATTGCCATACAGAAAACTGGGGGCTGTCACATCCCCCTTTCTGTCCGGCTTGGAGTGCTCGTGATCAGGGAAAAATGGTAGATCCCGATGATCAGGTGCTGAGTCTGCGCGATAAACTTCTTTGTTAACGCCCGGCTTGAACAACATGTAGGCGTAATCCATCAACGTGTTCAGTCGGAGTAACCAGTGCCACCCATCAGGCAGGTGGATGATCAACACCCATCCACGTCTTCGCTTCGTCGCCTCACCCACGCTTCCACCAAGATCCTCAGCGACCAATGTATGCAGCAAACTGATCAACTCGTCCGGAATTGCCTCTGCTCGCATAAGGTCTGGCAGATTTAACGACATCGAGAACATCGTCTCAAGAAACCGTAGCACGCTGGGTTGCTCGCGTGCTGCCTCCATGTGTGTGGGGCAGAGAGGGACTTGAACCAATACGCCATGATCACTTCCCAAACCTATCGTGGTACGTGCGCTTCCCTCTGCGGGCCTTGAGCAGGCCAGACATGTTCCCACTCCAGAAAGAATCAGCGAGCGAGACACTGAGGTATTCTCGAAACGGCCCTCAGCCAAGTCGGTCGGTTCCTGAGTGGTGCGATCCATCCAGTCGTACCATGCCTTATAAACACTGATGGTCGCCGGTGTGTTTAACGCGCTGTACAGAATGCCTTCCGTTGGAACCGTTACCCAATGAATGCTTTCCCTGTCAGTAACCGAGGGGGGCTTCCCCCCATCCCAGCGATACGTTCGAATACAGCCACAGTGAGCTGTCTGAGGGAACACAAGCACAGCCTCCGGGATGTCACGTATCCAGTACCTCGTCGGGGCGACTTGAACCAGCTTTTGCCAGATCGACGGATCACGTGTCACGTTCTCTCGCACGTAAGGAAAACGCCTTGGAGCAAAGTCAAAATTTTTGAACGCGAGGGATGCCACGAATAGGTCCAAGGTCTCGGCATCGATTGAGATGTCCCCCAATTCATAAACCAGCGAGTCGACATTAAACAGTCGCCAATGATCGTTGTCCGACATTGAAAGCTCCTTCTATTAGCACTGCCTTGGGCGCTTCCTGCCGTGATGGACATGCGGCCGCTCCCTTTCTTTGACATCACGTCGCAAGCTGGAACACCTGATGCAGCATCATTGGCAATTTTAGGCCGCGACGTAATTGTATCGGATCATATCGAGGCCGTTGTTGACGCTTCGGCCTTGAGCTCGCATATACCTCACGCTCTTAGGGTGCTGTCTAGCATAGTGCTTTCATATTTTCGAATGGACTAAAGTCAGGGCGAGGGTTTAGATACATAGGTTGCGAGACAAATTAAGCTGGGCTCGACCCGATTTGCCTCCTTATCGGTTTAATCCGGCCCGGGACAATTGGATATCTGGGCAGATAGAAGTTTCATGATTTTTGCGGCAGAGTTGATCGCCTGTACGGGCGTTACATGCTCAGCCAACAGGATCCGGCGCATTTGCGAGGAAGCAAACTTCTCCAACCCAGGGAAGCTTTTGCTCAAGTGAAGCCGCAGAGCGTTCTCACTGACCTTGTCCACATCGAATTCGTTTTTATCCCAGACCAGCCTTACGTTGTATTTGGGTGCCGATGGCTTAGACACCTTGGCCACCCGGTAGATAGTGACGTAGACCGGCCAGCCTTCATCGCGCATTAGCCCCGTCGTTTCCGGCGGTGTTATTGAGATCCATTGAATACCTTGATCAACCAGCTCGGTTGAGAGCGTCGGGATGGCCTTGAGCAACAGGGGCGTTAGGCTGGCCACGCCCCTTACGCTCAGTAGCTTGTCGCATACTTGGCGATGCTGGACGACGAACAGGGTCAACTCGCCCAGATGCCCCTGGACGGTGGCGGGTATCCACTGATTCAGCGGCTTACCTTTCGACGAGCGCATTGCATTGACCACAGTCTGATGAGTCAGGACCAGATCCGCTGCAAGGTCCGAGATTTTTTCGCTGGTCGGGCTTTGCCATCGGGTCACGCTTTGGCAATAGGCAATCAGCAACTGCGCGGAGTTGTTACCCCGACTCAGTTGGAATCGCGCCCTGCTAGCGGAGGCTTCCAGCCATCGATAGTCGAGAAGCACCCAGCGCTTGCCCAACTCCAGCAATTGCCTTTCCTTGTAGCTCTCAAGGTCCTGATCGAGCACGATGAAAGCCAAGTCGTAGTCGGCAAACACTCTACGATTGCTGATTTGACCCTTGACAGCACGTACATATTTTTCTAGCTGCTGCACTGTCAGCGATGCCTTCACCTTGTTTTCAATCGCGACCAGAATCTTGTTCGCCGGGTCGACCAGAAACAGATCCAGCCTACCATTGGCGGTGCCTTCGTCTACTTTGATACTGAACTCGCGGGTGACGAATGCCGCACCGAAGCTGCTGGTGCGAATTTTCCCCGGCGTCCACTTCGCAAAAAACTTACGGTTGTCATACGTGCATCCATCGCTGGCGGCGTGGGCTGCCTCCAAAAAGTCCTTGATAACCCAGTCGCCTTGGGAATGGCCTTCATGGGGGTTCATGCACCAAGCAAGCACTTCAGAGTTCTGGTTCTCGAGAAGTGTCGTCACCGCAAAAACGTCGTCGACGGTTTTGTTGAGCTCCATCAGCTCCAATAGCTTGGGGTCCCTCAAGAATGCATAAAATTCCGCCGGTTCCACGTTTACCTCCATGTTGGTAAAATGCTAATCACAAATTCCTGGGGGGCAATTCAAAGACCAGTAGATCCGTTCCATAGCCCAGGCTGTTAACGCCAACGCTGAATTGACCCACCCTCAAGTCAACACAAATCCAGTAAAAGTAGTGGTTCTCGAGGATTCTGCCCGGGGCAGTGATATCTCGGCAACTGGGTCAATTCGGCGCCGGCGCCAACAACGTCAATCCGCTGGAGGGTTTCGAATTCGTATGGCGTCCAAGCCCGTTACTATTCGTCTCCGATGCTAGGAAGTCGAGGGCGAGCGTATCTGGAGGCGAACACTAATGTCACAAGCCAGTTCAGTAGCCGTGCGAAAGTAACGCGTTGTATTCCTCAACAAAGCTGTCTCTCAGGTAGAATTTGCGGTAAGCCTGCTCGACGGTCTTAAAATACTCCGATGGCGAGTTCCACGTAACAGCACGAAGGAGGCTTCCGCCATCTGCCTCCTCATCGTGGAAGTCGTTGTACTTGACCAAGTCTGTGAATTGAAACCCTAGTGCCGAAAGCTTGCGATAGCATTCCAGCTCTAGCTTCGTTACAGGTCCACCAGACATATCGCAGGAGTCAACAACATGATCATGATTGACTTTTACGTTGGTTAGGATCTGATCCCAATTGAGAGCTAGCTGGTCATACCTAATATACCTTTCAGCTTTGGGATCCTTCGCCTGTTGCTCTTTACTCAAGATATTCGAGGCCTTGGCGAAGTCCTTGTAAAGCGCAAAATAAGCAAGTGTCACGCCACTCTGAACTGCAAAATCGATAGTCTGGTGCGCGCTCTCTTGAGTCTCCCATGGACCACCGAGCATGAAATAGGCTTTCGTAAGAATATCGGCAGATCGGAGTCGCTGAAACAACTCTGAAATTTGAGCATTGGTTACAACCTCACTTGCCGCTTTGCTTTTCTTCCTCTGCACTTCACTACCATGCTCAATACCGAATGCAAGCATACGACAACCTGAGCGCTGTAGGTGTTCTATAAAGGGTTCATCAAAGTTGGCATCGTAGGCGATGAAATCCTCAATACGGAAGATTCCGCGCCAGCCAAATGAGTCGCCGGCCTGTTCTTTTATTTTAACTAAGCCATCGAGAAAATCGCTCGCCCAGGTGAGCCCTTGATACTTATCCCCTCTCTGTTTCCCATCGGCTGCAATCTGTGGAAGCAAGTTATCGTCGATGAACTGAATCCGAAGATCTTTATGCTGCAATGTGAGGTCGCTAATTTCCTTGAGCACATGTAAGACCTCCCGCCTTGTTTCACCACCACTTTTGTCCCTACGCTCGGTACAGAAAGCGCAGTTCCAGTCGCACCCCTGCGACATGACTACATGAGCCTCATGAAATGTCTGCGACTTCGAACGTGTTCTAGCAGGCTCATACTGGCCATCCCCACTCCGATAAATCCGTCGATCAAGCATCACATTTGGCCACGTTGAAATTGATGATTTGATCGATGGGAATGGTAATACGCTATATTCTTCGATGCCACGCCCGACCACATTCCAACTCTTAAGGTTTGGCGTAATACCCGGAGCTGCAGGCCATTGACCTTGACTTTTCAAGCTCGCCACTAATGAAGATAAGTTCTCAACCGCATTGCTTGCGACTGCGAAGTCCCAACTTGTCTGGGCGTCCTCCGTATGAACCGCAGAAAACTGCCATGCATTTAGTTTTGCCGCCGGTCCGCCAATTACGAGTGTCGTGCTGTGTGTGCGCTTGCGAATATCGACAAGCATATTCATAGTTGACTGGATTGTAGAAAACACCGTATTAAATCCAATCAAGTCGAAAGTCCGTGCCAGACGCAGCACTTCAGCACGTAACCTTGGGAATCGGTGACAGTCTGCGACCTGCACGTCATGGCCCTGAGACGCGAGGTGAGATGCCAGCAGTCCGAGGCCTAAGGCAGGCGTGCTAGTTCGGGATGCACCGGATGCAGCGTCGTCGATTTCGATTGGAGGCAATACGAGGAGGATGCGTTTTACTGCTTGTAGAGTGTCGGTGCGTGTTACGGCGACTTCCGGGTGCATGCGACCCCGAAGATTCGGCGCACGCTCTCCTACGACTGGGCCGATCAACCATCTAGCCACGGGGAAGTCCAAAACCCCTAAAGGCCTAGGTTTGCCGTGCCCGGGTGGCGAAGCGCACTCTTCTAGGTAATGACTCAGGAATTCCCGATGTAGCCATGGGTGGCCATCATCGGTGCTGATAGCCATGTCCACAATTTTGCCCAGCTCTTCATTCAACGAGCCCTCGATCGTAAGTGCCCCTGCCGTGAAGGCAGATTCCAGTCGTCGTCGCAATGTCTGTGAGAACGCCAGATGCAATGAGGCCCACCTGATGCTCTCATCTTCATCGAGTGCCATACAGCGCAACGCTTCAAGAAGCACCTGTGTTGATAAGCTCGTTGTAGCAAGCGCTGCGAATACGCGCTTGTCACCACGCCAATGGCCCTTAGCGGTGCCAGCATCGGGGAAATAGCTGCTTAAGAAACTGACAGTCTGATCGGATATCTGACGTGCTGGTTCTAAGCCGTGCGCCATTAGCGCTAGCATCGTCGACACTAGTTTAGGGTCGTCCGCGATGGCACTCGCAATATCGTGCGAGTGCTTTTCAAGTTTAATGCAGCGCTCATGTTCGTTGATAAACTCCGGAACATTTTCCACTCTCGGGAAAAGTTGCATTAGTTCTTTACATTTGCTTGCTAAGCGGGCGAGTCGAATAGCATAAGCAGGCTCCGAATCGGTTAACCAGGCGGGCTCGAAAAACTTCGGAGCAATCTCGCTCGCCTGGTGCGTGAACTCATCCGCAAAGACTGCGGCGTAGTAAAACAACTCCTTCGTTAAAAACGTATCTTTCCAGATCACATGTAACATTGACTCTGGAAAAGATTCCGAAAAATCTCGAAAGCTTAAGCAAATGTTGGCGCACGCAGCCATGTATCGCCAACATACGTCCATGCGCCCCGACTCTCTCGCTGTTTCGCACAGAGCGCTAGCGACGGTCATGTGATCACCAATCGCACTGCCGATGGTGCGTAGTTTCGCACGCAGTTCGGGTCTATCCTGCAGATCGGCGTTCTTACCGGCATCACTCAGATGGTTGAATGCTGTCGTCAAATCGCGCCAGTCTTCTTCAAGGTCCAAATGGTCAAGGTCGTCGAGGATACGCTCCAATACCTGACGAGACTCTTCCTGTTTCCGCCCCACGGCCTGTCGGTTTGACCAGTGAACGGAACCAGGCAAATCCCAACCAGTACCCTCTAGTAAATCTGAAGCACAACGCTTCCAGCTGAATTCGCGCTTAAGGAGGCTCGCCAACTGTATAGCGGCCTGCTTGCGTACTTCGAGGTTGCTGGTGATTTCAAGCAATGCGTCCGCACATGTCCCGATGTCCTCCGCGCTCGGTGTTCCTGCGGTCAGGCTGCCGCCGATATTGACGAACACGACGCTGTCAAAGGATACCTCTGGGAACTGCTGCTTTAGATCATCGATTAGCATTGCGAGGCCGGACTGACGCGAGCATACAAGAGGCACACCTGCGCACAGAGCCTCCCATCCGCTCAGACCAAACCCTTCATGCCAAGAAGGCATCAGCGCCACATGACAGCCCGCCAAACTTTGACGCAGAACTTTCTGGTCATCGGAGAACGGTTCTGCATGTAGCACAAACGCGGCACTTTTACTGCCGATTGCCTTTAGCTCATCTATTGCTGCTCGGTCGGAGCTTGGATCAACGCCCCAAGCGAAAAGCTGCCCTCGCGCGTCCCAAGCTGCAGCGCTAATTTGACGACCACGCTTATATGCTTCTGCGAGCGCATGGATAGCCAATATAGAGTTTTTAATCGGATCATCTTCACTATTAAGTCGTCCCGAGATAAAAACCTGCAGATCAACGCGGGGATTATGATGATTCCACTTAACTTCATTCACGCCAGGTGTTAATGGCCTCACTGGTGATCTTGGGCGATGCATGGCGCTTCGCGCGGACGCGAAGTTGCTTTGTAATAGCGGGCCTACTGCAAACGCACAATCTGCAGCGGCTATGATATCTCGCTGCTTGATCGACCGCTCTGTCACCTCTTCAAGGCTATGCCCCTTCATAAAGGCATATGCCGAATAGTCCATATGACCGATGACGGCCGACTTGACGCTGGTCTCATCTCCCAGATGTTCACGAAGTTGGTTGGCGCAGTCGACGGCTGCTTGGCCTGTAATGGCGTCATGCCCCACTACCAACACGCCTTGTAAAGTACCTATATCCAACGTCGCACAGTGGCTGGCGATCTCGCTCGCTAGGATCGTAGTGCTGAACTCTTCATGCTCTATTAGCTGGACCTCTCCCTCACTTATGGTGGTGGTCGGCAGCCGATTTACAAAGCAGAGCGTCTGGCTTCCTTTGGGCAATGCCTGAATCAAGCCTTCCGCAAGCCCTTTGTTAAAAACGTTGAGGCCACCTAAATCACTCCCCCAGCGAGTTGCGAGTAAAGCCACCACGTATGCCATCTCGGCTCCTAGATTTCGATATATTTGGGGTAATCGCGGTGCGTTACGCGCCTTCGATCAAGCGGCAGGAGTTTGGTACAACGATGATAATCTGCTGTCGGCGCAAGCTCTAGACCGAATCATATCGACGTCTACGCAGTTGTCGGCGATTAAACGTCGAATTTATGCAACTGCCTCTGAAATAATCCGCAAGGCCACCATTTGAGCATTCGGGTGGGTCAATGAATTCCGGCACCCTGGTTCAAAATCGCATCAGCGCCAATAAGAATACCTAGCTTTGATTTAGCGGTGCAGAGCATCCCCCTCCACCGCAAGGCGCAATTAATCTTTTGGGCGGTCGATCCCATCCAATCAGTGCGCCGCCACGTGAGGTGCCAGGTGCATGTTCACATGTTGCTAAAATGTCACCTCCAGGTGCATGGGTACCGGGAGTCAACAGGCTCCAACGATTGTGGTCCCAATCGGCACTGTTGTGCAGCGTGACTCCTTTGGTAGTCGGATGCTGGACGGGGGGTGTTTTGCCATGTCGATTTCCCGGACCAAAAGAGTACACCAGCCGTTTATACCCAACGCCGGTCGGTGCTTTCGGGATGGGACTTTTGCTATCAAGGTCCGCGCCGTGGTGGGGCGCGACCAAGCCCACGGGGGGCAACGGTTTTAGCTCGTCGACGAAGTGCAAATAGTCGCAATCGCCGGTGAGCAACCAGCTCCTCGCAGGGATGTTGCTAGGCTCCTCCACGGTTAGGACAATTCCGGTACCGTTGCGGTCTCTGCCGCCGCCGCGCATGAACCTAATACGCCGTTGTTGGGGCAACGTTGCGATGCCGATCTCGCCAGGAGGGGGAGAGTAGATAAAGAACTCACCGCCTTTGCTGATCACGTCATGTGCGAAAGCTATATGTAAGGGACCAACTACCTGAAGTGGAGCAATCCAAGTGCATGTGAGGGCAGGGTTTTTGTTGTTATGGGTGACAGCATAAGCGCCTGCCCAGTGATCGGCATCCCAGTGGGAAAGGATGATCGGAGGTTTCTGTGTGAAACAGAAGGCCAAAGGATAGGGTGTGGTGTGCTTGTTTCTGTAAACCCCAGCACCCAGATCATAATAGTGCGTAGGCACTCCAAAAGGCCTCGTGGAAACCAGCGCATTGGCATTTCCTTGCCCCACATCATATACCGCCAATAGATCTGCGGTGGCGCTGGAAAGCTCCATTGCCAGGTGACGGGTGGATATGGTGGGAAGATGTGCCAGAGAAAATACAGCGGACAACCCTTTAGCCTTTTGTTTCGGGGGCATTTTTCCCTTTACGTAAACCGACACCGCGTTAGCGAACAATCCTGGATAGAGCTGAGCCACCATAAGGCTTGGCCCGCGATGATTTTGTATTTCTACCTCGAACCACATCCGCTCAAGGTCTGCCGCCATAACGCGAAGGGCGCGCGGGTCGTTAGCAGAAGGGAGTGGTGGGAGATCGAAGAGCCTTTGCCCGTCGGGAAGTTCGATTTCCAGCCGGAAAATTGGCATCGATTCGAATGGGCTCTGGCTTCTGCGCTTGCTAAATTGTCTCCGTAACTTCCACGCTTCATCGACGCCGTCGGGTTGGTCGGCATTCAACAGCGGATTTTGCATTCCCTGCACGTCCAGCCATTGTGCGTCGACCAAGTCGAATGCCAATAGGACGGTCCGCGCTACTGTGTCTACTTCTAGGTGATCGAAACAGGCGTATGCGAGGTGAGGGATCAGATTTGATGGATATTCTTCGTTCGGATGTTCAGCGCGGCGAAAGTGAGTGTTCATCGTCATGGGGCCTGGCAGATTGTGCGACCGTTTATCCATCGCTTGATTTGTGGTTACGCGCCTGCCATCAATCTGGCACGTTCTTCCTTGGGTAAGCGTTGTGGCTATTTAGGGCGTTAGTCACGAGTCATCTAGCCGACTGGCTTGATAGGTTCAGCGATTTGAATGTGTGAGTTTACGGTTTTTGAAGGAGTAATGCTGGCTGATGGCCGCCATCCTCAGCTCGTTGTAATCTTAATGTGAGGCCCTGTAGCGGCGA
This sequence comes from Pseudomonas fluorescens, assembly GCF_900215245.1. Taxonomy (GTDB): domain Bacteria; phylum Pseudomonadota; class Gammaproteobacteria; order Pseudomonadales; family Pseudomonadaceae; genus Aquipseudomonas; species Aquipseudomonas fluorescens. Next base: position 2,118,058 of record NZ_LT907842.1, on the reverse strand, counting down.
TACCTTCCCGGGTACGAAAGACGGGGAGCCTGATGCAAGCCAGCCTCCTTCGAATCTATGAGCTAAAGACTCGAAGGGTAGCTATCGCATTGTTTTCAATACCCTAACGGCGATGAGATCTGAATTGGTTGCACCACTGGCATCAAAATTCCGCCAGGACTCGCTGTGAGCCCATCACACACTTCCAAGCTTATCGCTTGGTTAATTTCTTCAGTCCATGCTGCATTTGACCCTTGATAGAGGGATCTGATGTAGTGACTGTACTCATCAACGAACTGCTGATTGATGCCAAGATCTTGCGGGTGAGTAATGTGCCTGGTCACAACGGCGTACTGCTCATCCGTAAGCTTTTTAAGCCGTCTCTGGTTATTAAGAATATCCATGCATACTTCATAGCTGTGCCGCCCGTTAGCGTGCTTGAGCATGGTTATTACGTGGGTGTAAGTCCCGTTTAGAATGGGGTTGATGATCTGAGTCAATTCATCGCCGGTAATGGCTTTGACTTGAATGCCAGCCTCGATCTGAGTGCCCAGCAACGTGGCCACCTCTGGCTTGTTGTGCTCCTCGTTGAGGCGATAGAACTGCACGTCAAATGGGGCACCAGTGTTATAGAGAATTGCCGTCTCCGCTCGCGCGGCTAATGTCTTGTCTCCCCTAACAAAAACTTTGTACCTGTTGTAGATCGCGTCTGTGGTGTTGTTGTAGTTACGATTGGTGCACCAGGCGAAAGCCCGCTTGCCAATACCGGACGGAAACTCCCGGCACCACCGAGCTAAGGCCGCTTCAAAAACGAAGCCTTTGAAAGATGCTTCATCGCGTGTGGTCCTTAGACAGAGCGCACCGGTCATTGGGTGGATGTAAGCATTGCCGGTGACATAGGCGTCCAGAAAAGTCACGCTCCGGTATCGTTTTTCCAGCAGATTGTTCTTAGTGGCCAGGGGAAGAGAAGGATGCAAAGCGTAGACAGAAGCCTCCGGTACGGTTATTTCCGGGACTGCTATGGCTACTGTTGAAGAAGCACTTCCGGGCAGCACAATGTTTCCCAGATCAACGCCGGGAGGGAGGTGATTCATTCAAGACTCCAAACTTGAGGTGGGGATCAACCACTATCGTGTATTCAGGTACTGCTGCGATGCTGGCATCTTGATCGCAGAACTGCCAGTCCTAGCTGAAGCACGCGACTTTGCGGTGGTGCAGCGTTTTTTCCTATCTGTTTGAGATGAGCCTATTATCGCCAGAGCAGGATTGACCCAGTTACCGAGATTTCACTGACTCAGGCTCCTACCTTGTAAACCATTACTAGTGCTGGATTTTTTCCGATTGGGGTAGGTCAGTTGTGGCATCGGCCACTGGGTCAATTCGGCGTTAGCGCCAACACCTGCTTGCCCCATAAGCATTCAGCCTAAAGTCATACCTGCTAGCGCTTTACGAAGTAGAAGCTTGGGTCAGGTAAATTTCGGCAGTTGGGTCAATTCTGCATCAGCCGCAACACCCATGATCCCCCTTCGGCGTCAAAACCCAAGGCGGGAGCCGTATGCGGTAATTCTGCACGTACGGATCTGTGGGAGGGGGTGGCAGGTGACTGCCATTCCCACCGCGACCTCCATTCCTCGTTGATGACCCGGTACGGCTCCGCCTTGGCGGGGCCGCAGAGCATGGCGAGCAAGAGGCAGAACAGCGATGGAGTCAGTGCCGATCGACTCAATGGGGCCGCCTGTTGCGCAAGGGCAGATTGAGTATTGACGTTGGCCCGCATCGCTGGTTAGTAAGGCTATTCGACTGCTGCTGGCTTGGTCGACTGTGCGGTGCAGAGGGTGAGGACTTGGCCTTGCTGGGTCTCGTTCTTCGCGAGGGCCAGTAATTTTGCGCACTGCTCCAGCAGGCTCGACGTTTCGAGATGCCGGGTCAGGTTCTGTGCGGCGATGCCGGTGGAGAAGACTTTGCCGATGCGGTTGGACAGGCCTGAATCGCCAGTCGTGTGACCGAAGGTTGTGCCGAAGGTGCTGAAGACGGACATGGAGTCCTTCTGCATATCAGAGTAGACCTGGCCATAGTGGGCTTGCGCTACGCTCGTGTCGGCGGCTGCCAACCACTGTTGCTCCTGTGCCTTGCTAAGGCTGGCCTCTTTGTCGACTGAAGTCAGCGGCTTGCCAGTCTCAACTTTCTGGATGATAGCGGAGGGAACTTTCAATGCATTGAGATTGGCGAGTAGCCTCTCGGCGATCGGTTTTATGCGTGCTGTATTTACTCCCGCTGACTGGACGGTAGCGGAGTACTCTTGCAAGTTGCTCGGCAAGGCATTTACTTGGGCCGTGGTTTTGGCCTCCTCCTGCGTTGCTCGTTGCAATTCTTCAGTGGCCGCTTTGACTTCCGCAGCCTTCTGAGTGTTGTTAACCACTACTTTATCGGTTGCTGGGGTCGGTTGTGCATTGACCTCAGCCTCCGTGCCCCCACTCCCATGCGTCGCAAAAATCTGTTCAATGCCGAAGTGCATCGTACTTTCCGGCCTCTTCGAAACCGCTAACGGAATATATACCGCGTCCAGGTTCATGAACCCCAGATTGAACGTCAGGCTCGGGGACTCGGCCGTCGGCGTCGTCAAATCAATCCCCAGCGTCTGCTTCGACGTATACATCAACGGCGCCTGCTGCAACGGCGAGCACCCGGAAACTAGCATGCAAGCGATACCCAGTTTTCTATACATGGACCAACCCTCATTCAGGGATAAGTGCAGAGCCGCGTCAAGTCGACAGCGGCGGCGGTGAGCGCATCCATCGTTTCACGCGTCGGCTTTATAAACACGGCGACACAGCGCGTATCCGCGAGGCTGATGGTGGTTTCCTCCATATAGCCGATCGAAAGGCCCTTGGCGCCGGGGACGACGCCAAAACCTCGGGTTTCGATGTAGGCGGGGGCACCGGACAAGGCCTTGGCAGGATTACTGCTGAGCAACCCGACCTGCCGCTCGGTGCGGATTCCATCTTCATAGACATTCACGACAGTACAACCCGGCATGCACAGGAGTAATCCCAAGCTGCCGGCCATGGCGGTATGCACGGACATGGGGGTACCCCTGTTGGGCCAAGGTTGATCTGTACTTCGGAAAAATGTTTTGGACGCAAAATGAATATAGCCAGCGCCGACCAAAGCGCCAGTGCTGGCTCACGTAGGGCTAGCAGTATGTGGTCGCGTGGATGAAGCGCTTAGCGAAATCTGGGCGCTGGACGTTGAAGAACCTGTGAAGCGCCAGTTGGAGATTCAAGCACTGAACCGCAGCAGTTTCCGGGAAAGAACGCTTTCTGCGCTCGAGGCCTATGTGGAGAAGGGCTTTGACTTAACGCCAGACCTTGCTGTCAGATTTGGACGTATCGCCTAGCCGACACCTTAGGTTAGCCTCTCCCTCGACGAATGCTCATGACCGGACGGAAGGCCGCAGCGTATTTGGCTGCGACAGTTTTAATTCTCTAGAGCATGTGGTGCCAAGGGCGATTTGGACGATTGCGACAGTTTTGCGTTTCCTTCGCCACTAGATGGGGGCGCGTAAATTCGGGCATGTCAGCGACAGTTTTAATTCTCTAAATTCACCGTCGCGTCTCCAGGCCCTATCGAAAGGATGCGTCGTCGATGCAACCGTGCCTCGTTCACGAACGCTTGAACAACCGCCGATTTATAGTCGCCAGCAACACCCAAGGGCTCTCCGGTACCGGCACCGTGTTTCACTACCGTGTCGATGGGGACGCTGTTTCGGGCACTTACCAAGGCGGTCGAATCCGTATAGGCCAGCAGGTCGGACGTGTCACCGGGCCCGACAGCATTGAGCTGCTTTATCAGTGCCTGAACACCGAAGGTGAGCTGTTGGCCGGTTGGTCCCGGGGCACGGTAGGCCTTGATTCTGCCGGGCGCACTACGTTGAGTTTTGTGTGGGGGTGGCTGTCAGGTGCGACGGGCGGCGGCGAGTCCTGTTACGTGGAGGTCGGCGCCTAGAGGCCACGTGTTTCGCTGGGTCACGGCACAAACTCCACCTTCAACCCACGGCTCGCACTGCGTCCCTGATCATCACTGACCCGCAGCCGGTATTCCCCCGACTTGCCCGGCCGCCAGTTCAGTGTGGCTTGCGGCGGGCCCTGGCCGATCAGGGTCTGGTCGGCAAACCAATACAGCGTCGCCGCATCGCTGGCCGCATTGGCAGTGAGTGGGATACTTTCCTGCGGCTGGGACAGACGCAACTGATAGCTCACCTGCGTCAGCGGCGAGCGTATCTGCGGCGCTTCGGTTTGATCGCTGATGCGGTTGGGTTGGCAGTTCTTCATCACGTTGGGCGGCGTACGTCGAGGCAGGCCGGCTGCCCGGTACAGGCGCTGCACGTCACTGGGCCAGAACTCGAAGACTTCTTGGCGGGTGTATTGTGCATCGAACGGCGGGCACGCGGCCTTGCCGGTACGCGTGTCGATCAGTACCGGGCGGTGCAGGTTGGACACGCGAATCGGTGACACGCCGGGAATGTACCAAGTCTTGCGCGTCTGCGGGCACCAGCGGTTGGGTAACTCGCCGGAGGCGGCGCAAACATCAATGCGCACCAGCCCGGCGGGCGGCTTGTCGGCTTTAATCACGACATTGGGCAGCGCCAGAGGCAAGGCGTCGGCGATCCGAAAGAACAACGGCGCAGCGGTCTTGGCACCGATAAACGCCGGGTTCGGTCGGCCATCAAAGTTACCCACCCACACCACCAGCACGTACGGGCCGACCAAGCCTGCGCTCCAGGCATCGTGAAACCCCCAAGACGTGCCGGTTTTCCAGGCGGTGCGCCAGTGGCGGCCGGGCAAGCCATCCGGGCGTGGGTTGCGCCGTAGCATGTCGCGCACCATAAATGCGGCCTGGGGCGTGAGCAACTGCGCACCGGTGGCTTGCGGTTGTTCCTGCAAATAGCGCAACGGCCGCAAATGCCCGTCACCGGCCAGCATCACATACAAGCGCGCGAGCTCTTCCGGTGTCATCTCGCCGCCGCCCAAGGCCAGCGCCAGGCCGTAATGGCTTTCGTTGCGCAACCCTTTGATGCCGGCACGTTGCAGCAACCCATACAGTGAAGGCGACTGCACTTGGCTGGCGAGCCACACCGCCGGGATATTGCGACTGCGGATCAAAGCATCCCGCGCCGTCAGTGGCCCGACAAAGCTACCGTCGAAATTTTCCGGCTGGAAGTAGCCGAAGTTACTCGGCAAGTCCTTGAGGATACTCATGGGGTGGATCACCCCCTGATCCAGCGCCAGCCCGTACAGAAATGGCTTGAGCGTCGACCCGGGTGAGCGGCGTGATAACACGCCGTTGACCTGGCCGTGGATGCTTGTGGATAAGTAATCCGCAGAACCCACCAAGGCCTTGACGCTCTGGTCGCGGCTGTCGATCAGGATCGCTGTGGCGTTTTCCACACCTGTACTGCGCCGTTCGGCAATAAAGCCTGTGATCAGGCGTTCGAGCAATTGCTGTAAGGGCAAGTTAAGCGTGGTGTTGAGTTCGTTGCCGGCCTGGGACGCCAACAGTTGTTCGCTCAGGTGTGGCGCCAGAAAAGGAATTTGCTGGCGGTTGCGCGCCTCCAGGGGCAAGTCGAGCAAACTGGCGTTGCGCGGGTCCTGTGGATAGGTTTCGCGCCATTCAGTCATCAATCGCAGCCGTGCATGTTGCAGCGATGGCCCGAAGCGCGCACGCCGACCCGGCTGTTGCGGAATCACCGCCAACGCCAAGGCTTCGGACAACGATAGCTGTGCCGCCGACTTGCCGAAATAAATGCGACTGGCCGCCTCGGCGCCTTCGATATTGCCGCCCATGGGCGCCAGGTTCAGATAGGCCTCAAGGATGTCGTGCTTGCTGTAGCGCGCTTCCAGCCACAGCGCCAATGCCATCTGCTGCAACTTGCCCGGTACTTGGCGAGTGTTGAGGTCCCACAGGCGGCGCGCCAGTTGCATGCTCAGTGTCGAGCCGCCCTGGCGCTGGCCACCGCTGTAGGTGGCCGCGGCCGCGCGCAGCAGCGCGGGGGGATTGATGCCCGGGTGCCAATAGAAATTGCGGTCTTCCTTGAGCAGCAACGCCTCGACCAGTGACGGCGACATACGCTCAAGGGGCAGCCACAGGCGGTACTGTCCGTCGTCCGCCAAGGTCATGCGCAGCAGCGAGCCGTCGTCGGCCAGCACTACCCGTGACGACGTCACGGCCTGTTCCAGCGGGGCATGGGGCCACAGCCGCAGCCCCGCCAGTAACACCGCCGCTGCCAACAGCGGCGTCAGGCGTTTAAGGCTTGGTAATTTCAAGCTGGCCTACTTTGCCGCGCCCTTGCAGGGTGGTTTCGTACATACCTTCGGCATAGGCCGGTGGCGTATTGAACGTACCTGCGTTGGTGGCGCGCACGCGGTAGACGAACGTGCCTACATCGCGCAGCGCGGTGCCGTACAACACCACGCGATCGTCACGCACATCCACATAGTCCGGCTGCCAATTGCTCAGCTCGGTCTCGCCGATAGGCGCTTGCCAGGTGTCGGCTTCTTCGCCGTCTGCGGTTTCGGCGTATTCGGAATCTTCACCCTCGCTTTCATCGGTACTGGCGGACTCCGGCTCCGGCGGCACGTTATACACAGGCTCGACGCCACCCGGCAGCAGGTCGACCACGGCCACTTGCTGCACTTGGTCACGGTCGGTGGCGCGCAGGCGCAGACGCACCAGGAACTCATCGCCGACCGCGACTTTGCTCACCGGCTCGCCTTTGAGGTCGAGGTACTCGTGGATGATTTCCAGGCCGTTGTTGATCGGCTTGAGCTGAGTACCCTTATCGAAGCCGGCTTCGCTGAGCATGTAGAACGCGGCTGGGCCGGCGGATTTTTCCATCACCAGCTTCTGCGTGGTGAGCGGCACGGCGGCGCGCGGTGGCTGGCCGGCCATTTCCAGCAGTTGCTGTTGCTTGTTACCCAGCCAGGCGGTGGCCTTGAGGGTCATGTCGCTTTGCGCACGCTGGCCATAGTTATCCAGGGCGCGCAGCAACAGGGCGGCGGACAGCGAGTTGTAACGCTGTTCGTTGAGGCGCTTGCCGAGTTTGTCCAGTAACGCCGTCGGCACATCGTCCAGCAGCTCGGGGAAATGACGCGCCAACAGATGCAAGTGTTCAGCGTCGTGCACCAGCGGGTCGTAGTACAGGCCGTCGCTGTCCCACTTATCCACAAGTGAACGCCACGGGACTTTACGGAACAGTGCATCCGCCTGGCGATCCTGTTTGAGCAGCTTGTAACTGGCAGCCAGGTAAGCGGCGCCCAGGTCGTCCTGCCAGGCGTCCTTGAAGTAATTCTCGTAGCGCTCGCGGATATCGCTCAAGGCGCCGCTCACCAGAATCCCCTGACGGCTCAGCAAGTAGCTGGCGTAGGCACGGTTGCGCAATTCCGACAGGCCTTCACTCGGACCATTGGCCAGGTCTGTCAGATACGCATTGGCGCGTACCAGCAGGTCTTCCGGCACCGGTAGCCCGCGTTCCCTCGCTTCGATCAGGAAGTCAGTCGCATACAGGCTGGCGTACGGCGCCACGTCCGGGTTGGCCGCCCACAAGCCAAAGCCGCCGGCCGAGTTCTGGCGTTGGCGCAGCATGCGGACCGCGCCGCTGAATGCTTGCTCGGCTTCTGGCGCAGTGCCACCCCAGATCAACGCCGGCATGGCCTTGGACACCAGTTGTTCGGTGCAGGCATACCCGTAGTCATCCAGGTAATGCTTGAGGCCGTTGGCCCACACCAGTGGTGAGGCCGCCACACCCAGTTGCACATCACGCAATTGGCTGAACAGTTCACGCGTTGGCTTGAGTTCTTTACTGGCGCTGTCAAAGCGACCCAGGCTCAGGGCCACGCGTTGCTCGCTCAGTGGGCGAATCGACGTGGTTTCCGCGACCTGAATGCGTTTGCCGTCCGGCAATACCGCGACAAAACGCAGGTCCGCCGAGCCGAGGGTTTCGCCGACCTTGATCTTGAACTCTGCCGTGCCTTCCTTGCGCGGTTGCAGTGACAAGGTGCTGCCCTTGTCGCCCTGCACGTTGAGGCCGTCGCTGGTCTGCACTTCAAACTTCACATCCGTCGCAGCCTCCAGGTTGCTGAACACCCCGGCGCTGACATTGAACACATCTCCCGGCGCGACAAACGCTGGTACGTTCGGCGTTATCACTATTGGCCCGCGCACCTCGGTATTGGCCTCGCTGACACCGACGCTGTCGGTATCCACCGCCACCGCAAACAGGTGCAGCTTGCCGTTGAAGCTGTCCGGCACCTGGTAATGCAGCACCGTCTCACCGGCGGGCAAATCCACCAGCCCAGACCACCAGGCCACTGGCGGCTGATGCTTACGCTTGAACGGGTTGAGATGATTGGCCAGGCCGCCTTCTGTATCGCCACCGGGTGCTGCGCCACTGAGCAGGCGGCTGAATTCCGGCAGGATCAGGTCAAGAATCTGACTGGTGCCGACTTCAAGCGCACGCTTCTGGAAGAAGAAGCCCAACGGGTCCGGCGTCTGATAGCGCGCCACTTGCAGGATACCTTCGTCCACCGCGTAGACCACCGCGCGACCGGGGCGGTCGGCAGTGACCTTGATATCCAGAGTCTGCCCCGGCTCAATCTTCGCCGGGCCTTCGACCTTCAGCGCCATGCGCCGTGCATCCAGGTTGATGCTGAACGGCACCACGCCATAGGACAGCGGGCTCATGTAGACCTCGGACGAGCCGATGTCCCGCACAAACTGCACGTTGACGTAGGCATTGCCCTCAAGCCCTGCAGGCACGCGGATATGTTGCACGCTGTTGGTGCTGTCGGCTTTGAACCACTGCTGTGTGTAAACCTTGTCACGCTCGATGGTGATCAAGCCGGCACCGGTGTACGGCGCGCGAATGCTGATCGCGATCTCGTCACCTGTGGCGTAGCTGCGTTTATCCAGGCGCAATTGCAACTCGGCGTTACGCTCCAGGGAGCGCGAAGTGTTGCCGCGCCCGGCCACGCTGTAGTCGATCTGGTTGAGCAGGTTGCCGTTGGCGTCCTTGAGTTGCAGGGTGAAATCGCCCGGCGTGCCGGTGTTCAGGGGCTGCTTGGCACCTTCCTTGGTCATCACCAGCGGCGAGGCCGGTTGGCTGATGTTCTTGATGCGCGACTCGTACTTGTAGGTGCCGTTGGACTGTTTCACCAGCACCGACACATAGCGGTGCTCGATGACTTCGCTGGTCAGGCCGTCCACCGCCACGGGTGTAAGGTCCGGCGCGACGGCCAGCCATTGCACTTGGCGTGGGGCGTCTTTGGCAACGTACGACAGCGAATCCTGACTTTTCACACCGACCAGATAAGGCGCGGATGACACCAGCAGCGCATTTTGCGCAGCGACGTTACGGCCACCTTCAGCTTCGAACACTTGGGTCATCACTTGCAGGCGATAGGTGCTATTGGCGAAGCGTTGCAAGTTGAGGTCAAGCAGCGCCTGGCCGTTGTCGTCGACCGTGGTTTCCGCCAGGTCTTCGGTGCTGGCTTCTTCCAGCGAGTCGTTGAGGCGGAAGCGGTACTCGGGGTAACGGTCGAAGGCCGCCAGTGTGGGGCTCAGGGACATTTTGGCGGTGACGCGACGGCCCGATGCCGGGGCGCCGAACAGGTGCATCGCGGTGACTTTGGCCACCACTTGGTCGGGTGGAATCCAGCCCAACACCGGGGTGTCGTGCAGGCTCAGGCTGACCTTCATGCGGTCTGGCTCGAAATCACGCACTTTGAAGCTGACACTGCCCAGGTCGGTGCGCGTGTTTTTCTGGCCAATCAGTTGCAAGGTCGCGGTGTAGTCCCCGGCGGGGGCGACTTCACTGCTGGGGAAATCAAAGGTTTCAAAACCGCTGGTGGACAGTTTCAGCGGCTGGCGAATGACTTCCAGGCCCCGTGGGTCGGTGATTTGCAGCTCCACTGGCAGGCCTTGTAATGCGCCTTTCCAATTGCCGCTGCGCACGATCATGCCCAGGTGCGCCGTTTCGCCGGGCCGATACAGGCCGCGGTCGGTGAACAGGTAGGCGCTCAGGCGATCAATCGCGCCGTCTTCTTCCAAACCGCCAACGTCAAAACGCGACAAATCCAGCTGTTGCGACTGACGGGCAATCGGCAGGAACGACTGGTCGTTGCCGCGAGTGACGACATACATCAGCGGCGTTTTCTCACGGCGCAATTCATCCAGCTTGGCGAAATGCGCATGGCCTTCGGCATCGGTGCGGCCGCTGCTGACCGGCAACCCGTTACGACCAATGATGTCGACTTGTGCGTCGGCCACTGGCGAGCCGTTATCAATGGATTGCACGTAAACATCGTGGCTGCCGTCGCTGGAGCGTTTGGCGATGATGCCAAGGTCGGTGACCACGATGAAACGCAAGTCGCTGGTGCTGCTGCGCGAGTAATCGAACGTGCGCTCGGCGGGGTCATCCTGAGGGCTGAGCTTGAGCACAAAGATGCCGCGACGGCCGCCGTTGGCGGTGAGGTAGTGGCTCAGGTCGACGTTGTCGTAGACGGTTTTCGCCGGGTCATTGGACGACAGCGGAATATCCAGCGACTGACGCTCCACCATGCGGTCGAAATACTCATTGCCAAAATTCGGACGGGCGAAGCTGCCGCTGCTCTGGTCCACCAGGTGCTGCAACTGATTGGGCAGCAGGCGGGCGATTTCCACATGGGCGCCGGGCACGCCACGGGCCATGAAGCCCAGGCGTTTTTCGCCGTTGAGGCTGAGCAAGGCGCCGTCGGACAGGAACTGCAACGTGCGCGGGTACGCCGGCATGCTGATCAGCGACGCCGTAGGGTCTTTCGCCAGGTAGCCGCCGATGGCTTCCAGGTTGGCGGGTACGCGTACATACAGCGCGCGGCCTGCCGGCGCCTTGAACTTGAAGGCGTGAAGCGTATTCAGCGGTTCGACGCTGGGTACGTGGGTCAGGTTGACCTTTGAACTACGCGCCAGCAAAGCATCGTCGATCTCGTTGCTGTAATAGGGGCGGGTATCATCCTGGGCTTTTTCCGGCAGCAGCCAGGCCTGGACCTTACCGGCAATGGTGTCATCGGCCACGGCGCTGGAACTGCTGAACATCAGCACGGGTTCGGGTTCACCGCGCGCGTTGTCGACAAAGCTGACTTCGGCGCCGGTAAAAGTCAGGCGATAGCGACCGGGTACGGTGACTTCAGAGACCAGTGGTGCGGTACTGGCATTGCCGCCGTCGCGGGCCTTGATCCCTTCATCGAGCTTGGCGCTGACGGGCGTGCTTTCCAATGGCGTGGCCAGGGCGGCGGAGCGTACGTAGGCGTTGAGCCTGGTGTCGTCGAAGGTGATTTCCGGGCGGTTGGGTAACTGGGCATCGCGGTAGGCCAAGCCTTTGCCGAGGGTTACCGAGACGCGCTTGCGTAGGCTGTCTTCATCGACGGGGTGGGAAAAATGAAAAGTCGCCACCAGCTGTTTCAACGTCGGGTTGGACGGGTCTTGATACAGCTCGTTTTGCGCCAGGGTGGCGCGGAACGGTTGAGTGGAAAACTGACTGCTGTACTGGCTGAGCAATACACCGTCGGCCAGCAGCTTTTTCTTGGCCAGGTCGAGGGTGTAATGGGCGTCGACGGGCCAGTCTTTTTCCGGTACGAACAACAAGGTGTGGTCGTCGGACCAACGCCAGGTGCCGGCCACTTCAGGTCTTAGGGTGATGCCTTCAGTGACGGGCTTGCCAATGGCCGCCAGCGGAGCCACGGACTCGGCAAAGCGCACCTGCAAGTTATCCACAACCGGTGGTTGTTGGGTGTAATCAGTCAGGTTCGGTTTGTGCAGCGAATAGCCGACGGTGTGCGGTTGCGGCAGGTGCGAGTACCACTGCCAGCCATAGAAGCCGGCAGCGGCCAGCAATACCAGACCCAACAGCCCGGCACCGGCCTGGCGCGGGTAAGCGCGTGCTTTATGGCCCAGGTTTGCCAGGCCATGGCCAATGGCGCGCAGCCAGGGCGGCGGTTGCCATTGGCCGAAGAGAGCACTCACCACAGTCAGTAAAGCGCCGAGAATCCGGCGGCTGGTCGCTTTCAACGAATCGAGCATGGTGAGCATCCCTGGCTAAGTGCGGCCTATATTACACGCGTCTTTGATACAAAAGATGACGTGAAATCGCCGACTTGCTCAGGCGTGCTGCACAAAAGTGAGACGCACCGCAAAACCAATCAAAAGACTGCCAAACAACCACTGTTGCACGCGCTGCGCCGAGCGATTGCGCGCCAGCCAGTGGCCGATGCGCGCGCCGGCCAGGGCGTAGCAGCCGTCGAATACGAAACCGACGCTCACCAGGATCACACCGAGTAACGCAAACTGCGCTGCCACCGGGCCTGCTTGCGGGTTGATGAATTGCGGCAGCAGCACCGAGCAGAACAGCAGGGCCTTGGGGTTGAGCAGATTGGTGAGCAGGCCGCGCTGAAAGGCCGTGCGCCAGGCATGCACCGAAGGTGCGCCCTGGCTTTCGTTGAGCGATGTCAGCCGATTGGCGCGCAGGCACTGCACGCCAAGCCACAACAAGTAGGCCGCGCCACCGAGGCGCACCACGTCGAACGTCCACGGCGCCACTTTGAACAAGGTCGCCAAGCCCATACCGGCCAACGCCACATGGCATGCCCGGGCCAGCCCCAAGCCGATTGCCGTGGTCAGCGCCAAGGCCTTGCCCTGGCGTGCGCCGGTTTGCAGCAGCAGGATCATGTCCGGCCCCGGCAACAGGAAAGCGACCGATAAGGCCAACAGAAATAACCAGAGCTGCGCCATGTTTCACCTCCCTCGATTGGTCGGCCAATTCTAGGATTGAAAGGCAGGGCAGGTGCTTGCGAAGTCAGCCAGATAAGCGTCTAGTCTTGGCACTATCTGCCACCAATACAGCCTACGGCCATCCACTTATGCCAAATTTCAAACTTGACGCGTTCGACCGCAAGATTCTTGAGGCCCTGCAACGGGACGGTCGCCTGAGCAATGTGCAACTGGCTGATGAGATCGGTCTGTCCGCCTCCCCGTGTTTGCGCCGCGTGCGTCTGTTGGAAGAGGCCGGGGTGATTCGCGGTTATCAGGCCACGCTGGACCGCGATGAAGTGGGGCTGGGCATGATGGTGTTTGTGGGCGTGAAGGTGGAGCGGCACAACGACACCGAGGCGAATGCCTTTCGCGAGGCGGTGACGGCATTGCCCGAAGTGATCTCGGCGTTTCTGGTGTCGGGGGAGTCGGACTTTTTGTTGCAGGTGGTGGTGCCGGACTTACGTGGGTATGAGCGGTTCGTCACCGGCAGCCTGTTGAAGCTGCCGGGGGTGAGGGATATTCGCAGTAACTTTGCGATCCAGACCGTGAAAACCCCAGGCGCCTTGCCCCTGGGACATTTGCCGGGATGAGGACGGGAAAACACTGCAAACCCAGTGTGGGAGCAGGCAAGCCAGCTCCCACATTTGATCCGCATTGGGCTTGAGCCTGTATGGCTCAGGTCCACCAGTAGCGAACGAGATGAAAGAAAATCGGCGCAGCAAAACACACCGAATCCAGCCGATCCAGCATCCCGCCATGGCCTTCGATCATATGCCCCCAATCCTTAACGCCCCGGTCGCGCTTGATTGCCGACATCACAATGCCGCCGGCAAAACCCAACAGGTTGATCAACAAGGCGATCAAAAATGACTGCCACGGATTAAACGGCGTCGTCCACCACAACGCCGCACCGATCAGGGACGACAGCAGAATCCCGCCAACAAACCCTTCAACCGTTTTGGAGGGCGACAGGTTGGGCGCGATCTTGTGTTTGCCGAACAGTTTGCCGCACACGTACTGCAGCACGTCAGACAGTTGCACCACGATCACCAGATAGGCGATCAGCAAGAGGTTGCGGCCTTCGTAACCGGGGATGTCGAGGGTCAACAGGGCCGGCACGAACGACACGCAGAAGACCGCGATCATCAGGCCCCACTGCACTTTCGACGCCCGTTCGAGAAAGTGCGTGCTGTCGCCTCCGAGGGACGCGAGGATCGGCAGCAGCAGGAACACGTACACCGGGATAAAGATCGAGAACAGCCCATACCAGTCCGAGTAGATCAGCATGTATTGCAAGGGCAGGGCCACGTAAAACGCGGCCACCAGCGCCGGGTAGTCGCTGCGGCGCGTGGGGGTCAGGGTGAGGAATTCGCGCAGGGCATAGAACGACACCGCGTAGAACAGCAGGATCACCGCGCCGGTACCCAGCCAGAAGGCAATACCGATGACCACCACCATCACCCACCAGGCGTTGATGCGGGCGTTGAGGTTGTCGATCACCGCATTCGGCGTGCCACGGGTGCGCAGTTTGAGGATCAGTCCGATCAATGAGGCGAGTACCAGGATCGCGCCGATCCCACCGAACAACATCAGGGTTTGGCTATCCATCTCAGACATGCTCCGGGGCAAGGGCGAGCAGGGCGTCGCGGGTACGGGCGAGGAACGCGGCTTTGTCTTCGCCCTCTTCCAGTTGCAACGGCGCGCCGAAGCTGGTGGTGCACAACAACGGCAGTGGCAGCACGCGGCCCTTGGGCATGACGCGGTTGAGGTTGGCTATCCACACCGGGATCAATTCCGCCTGTGGGTAACTTTTTGCCAGGTGATACAGGCCGCTTTTGAATGGCAGCAGGCCGTCTTCCAGATTGCGCGTGCCTTCGGGGAAGATGATCAGCGAGTCGCCGCCTTCAAGCGCGGCCAGCATCGGCTGCAAAGGGTTATCCACAGGGTCTTTACGCTCGCGGTCGATCAGCACGCCATTGAATACGCGGTTGATGATGTAGCGGCGCAACGCGCTTTTGTTCCAATAATCGCTACCGGCCACCGGGCGCGTGAATTTGCGCAGGTTCTGCGGCAGTGATGCCCACAGCAGCACGAAGTCGCCGTGGCTGCTGTGGTTGGCGAAGTAAATACGTTGCACCGGGACCGGCGCGCAGCCCAGCCACAGGCTACGGGCGCCGGTGACGGTGCGGGCCATCGAGGTAATCAGCGTGGCGACCACAGGTTCGAACATGGGAATTCCTTATCCGGCAAAAGGTAGCCAAGGGCTGGCGAGTATCACGAGCAGGGTCAGCAGCACTTGCGCGCCCAGCAGCCAGGCCTGCTTGCGCAACAATTTAAGGGCGCCGCGACGGCGCTCGGTCCAGGGCCGGCCAGCGCGTTTGGGCGATTGCAGGCCGAGGGTTTGCAAGGCCTGGTCGAGATCGGGTGTGCGCTGGGGGGCGCGGGCCAGCAGCGCGAACAGGTCGGCGTCGAAAGCCACGCGCAGCGCCCAGTACTTTTGCAGCAGGCCGAGAATAATCATCCACAGGCTGAGCAGCAGGCAGATTGTCGAAATACTCGCCATCAGCAATTGAGCCAGGCCGAACAGCACACCGACCACGGTCAGGCCTGTGGATAACTGATCGAGTGATCGGCCACGGCGCAGAAGGCTGGCGACCACTTGGAGTTCCATATCAGCAGGCATGGGGTAAACCCTCCAGAGCTTCACGGTGAGTGGGATGCAGGACCACGCTGGGCCTCGCTGTACGAATAATAGCCAGCGCTTCCTCGACACTGGCCGCGCGACCACTGTGCAGCAACCAGGCAGCGACTGCCGTGGCGCTGCGCGAATAACCCAAGGCGCAGCACACCAGCACGGGGCCGCTGAGGCGCAAGCGTTCAATGGCTTGCGCGGCGTGCAGGCATTCGGCGGGGGTTGGGGCGATCAAGTCGAGCACAGGGATGCATTGATAGGCGCGGCCCTGGGGATTCATCGGCAATTCCGCACACAGATCGACGATAGCCTTGAATGAACCCTGCTCGCTGACGGTAGGAATTCGACCCAGCCAAACGTTATCCACAACCTGGTCAGATTGTGGATGGTTTCGCGTCCACCACCGCGAGTTAATCCAGGCCGCAGCCAAGTAGGGCGCGTACAACCAGCGTGCGGCGGGCGTCAGACGGCCATCGGCGCGTTTCTGAAAGCCTGCGGCGCCCAGCACCAGGTAGTTCGCCTTTATCAGCGCAAGGGACACCGCCGGCCAGATCAGCCACAGCCACCCGCCGCCCAAGGTCAGCGCCACAATCAACAGCACCACCGACCCCGCGCCGTAACGCAAACCCAGCCGCCAGTGCTGCGAATCCCGCGCAAGCCGTGCATTCAACAGCGGGCTCGGGTGCTCCACTGGCCACAACCACACGCATAACCAGCCCGCGAGGGCGCCTGTGGGTAAGTCAATAAAGTGATGTTGATAAGTGGACAGCACCGAAATGCCGATCAACGTGAACCAGCCATGCACCACCCAACGCCAGAGCCCTTGAGTGTGGCGCTGGTACATGACCCACAGGATCACCAGCAGCGCGATGTGCAGTGAGGGCGCCTGGTTAAACGGTTTGTCGAAGCCGGCCAGCACCGCAAACAGCCAGCCAAACACACCGTCCAGTTCCGGCCGTTCAAAGGTGAAACGCAGTGGCCAGATGAGGAAGCAGCTCACGGCAATCACTTGCGCACTGAGCAGGCGCAACGCGTGTTGTTTCAGCTCATGGCGAGTGTTGGGCAACAGCAAGGAGAACCCGTAGAGCAGGTCAATGGACCAATACGGCACGATGGTCCAGGCCCAGAACGGCATATGGGTTTCCCAGCCGAATACCAGTGTGCCGACATCGCTGCGCTGGCTGGTGACCCAGGTGGCGAAGCCGTAGGTAGCGAAAAACAACGGCGCCAACAACAGCAGCCACAGGACGGCCGGTTTCAATAAGCCGGGTTCGCGCATGCTCAGATCTTCTGTGCCAGGGACACGGTGAAAATGCCCCACTCGTCCACACGCTGGGTGAGCTTGCGAAAGCCTGCGGCCTCAACCAACTGATCCATTTCTGCCTGGCTGCGCCGGCGCATCACCCAGGCCTGGCCCTGGCGATGGCTGGTGAGCGCGCGGGCGATCAATTCCAGCTGCGGATGCCACGGTTGGCCGGTGTAAACCAGATAACCGCCAGGCTCCACCGCTTCGGCCAGACCTGCCAACGAACCGCCGACCATGCCGTTATCGGCAAACAACTCATACAGCCCGGACACCACTGCCAAGCTCGGCTTGGGGTCCAGGGCCGCCAGATCAGCCCGGTCAAACGCATCACCTTTGACGAACTGGGCGATATCCCCAAGGCCTTTTTCGCGGATCAGCGCGCCACCGTCGCGTACGTTGATGTCACTGTAGTCGCGCAGCAGGATTGATTCCGGCAGCGGCGAAACGCCCTGCAAGGCTTCGAGAATGTAGCGGCCGTGGCCGGCGGCGATATCGACAATTCGCACCTCACGATCATCTGCACGCAACTTGGCCATGGCCAGGCGCAGCAGTTCTTCGACATTCAGCTTGCGCTGGCGAATGCCCCGCCAGCCGATGGAGTTGAGGTAATTGGTGTCGATCATCCGCCCCAGCCCGCCCTTGCCGGTGGGCGTGTTGCGGTACACGTAGTCCAGCGTGCTGCCGGAGTCGAAGCCGGTGTCGAAGCCCAATTTCACCCCGGCCGACAGGTTCTTGCCCAAGCCCATGCTGGCGCGGGTCATGCGCCAGTACAGGTCGCGCAATGAATGACGGGGCAGCGGCGCGGCGAGGGATTCTGACTCGGCGCAGGTGGCGCCCAGTTTGTCGGCGTCGAGCAAAGACGCGCGGTCCAGCGGGTGAGCGAAGTTCTGCAGGATAAAGCGCTTGGCGCTGCTCAGGGCGATCGCTCGGTCGCGTTCGCCGAGGGTGTCGTGGAAAAAGCCGGGAAGAATATGCAGCTCTTTTTTCAGGCTGCCGAGGCGGTCGAAAAATTGCTGCTGGGGTTTACGGTGCACCACAAAGTCGGAGCCGGAGATCAACAGCTGTGTGGGCACTTGAATCGCCTGGGCATCGGCTACAACGCGATCGGCAGCTTCGTACAACCCGAGCAGCACATTCACTGAAATGGCTTTGGTGATCAAGGGGTCGCTGTCGTAGGACGCGACTCGCTCCGGGTCGTGGCTGAGGAACTTGGCCTTGACGTAACTGTTGACGAAAAAGTTGCCGCGCACTTTGCGCATCAGCGCCAGGCCCGGTCGCGCAAAAGGTACGTAGAGCTTGACCTTGAACGCCGGGGAGGCCAGCACCAGGGCGCGGATTTTGGGGGCGTAATCGTGCACCCAGGTGGCGGCGATCACGGCGCCCACGCTTTGGGCGATGACGGCGACGTTCTCTTCGTCGATGCCGTAAGTGGCGCCGATATGCTCGCAGAAGGTCTGCACGTCGCGCGCGCTGGTGGCGAAGCTGGGGCTGTCACCGCGTGCACCGGGGGATTGGCCGTGGCCGCGTGCGTCCCAGGCGAAGAAATCGAATTGCGGCAGGTCGAGTTCGTCGACCAAGTGAGCAATGCGCCCCGAATGCTCGTGGCCGCGATGAAACAGCAGGATCGCCTTGCGCGGCTCGTCGCCCGCAGGCGCCGTGGCCGGCCAGTGCCGATAGAAAAGCTCGACGCCATCATGGGTACTGAAGGTGTGATCGTGCTGTTCGCGCATCGCAAATTCCTTATGCAGAAGGGGAAGTGGTTTCTTTGAGACCTTGGCGCACGCGGTTGACCAAGGTATAGGCGAGCAGGGCGGCGACCAGCCACATCACCGTGTCGACCCAGCCAGCATTGAGCCAACCCAGTGCCACGCCGGTGGCGAGCACCCCGAGTACAAACGCGCGATCACTCTTACCCATCGGCCCGTCGTAGCGGCGCGAAGCGCCCACCATTGGCCCGAGCACGCCAGCGTATTCACTGAACACGGCGAGCAGCGCCACCAGCAATACGGGCACCAGGCTGGCATCGGGGATCAGCGCAAAGGGCAGGATCAGCGCGCTGTCGGCGATGACGTCGCACAGTTCATTGAGGTAGGCGCCGAGGCGCGACTGCTGGCCAAAGTCCCGGGCGAGCATGCCGTCGATGGCGTTGAGGGCCATGCGCAGGATCATCCACAGCGGGATCAGCGCAAACAGCCAAAGGTGTTGGGCGAAGCTGGCGATCAACAGGCCGACCAGCAGGGAAATCACGCCAGCCAACACGGTGATCTGGTTGGCGGTGGTGCCGTTGTCATAGAGACGCTGCACGAGGGGGCGCAGCAGGTTTTGAAAACGCGGCTTGAGTTGATAGATCGAAATCATGGGGAGTGGCGCTTCCTTGTCCGTGAACCCGCGAAAAACTGTTTTGGAGTGTGCCGATTAATCCGTGCCTGCACCAGTGATGGCGCGTGTTTATGGGGGTTTAGTCACGGTCTCGCCGGTGCCGCAGGGAATTTGTGGCAGGCAGCTTGCGCCTGATAGCGGTGGGCCAGGCAGTACAGGCATCAACTGCCCCATCGCCATCGCGAGTAAGCCCTGTGCACAGGGGCACAGCGCAGGGCTCAAAAACGGTGTTTAGCGAACAAAAATTTCACGCCGCGTGTTATATCGTAACGAACTGTGTGTAAGCGGGCGTTAAGTGGATGCAAGTGGATTTGGAAGCTGATGGCGCTTCGGTTGAAGGCCTCGCGCGTTTTCAACAAGGGGTGTTCCATGCCCGTCGATTGAGGCAGGCCGGCATCAGCCTGACCGCCCTGGCTGTCGCCGGTTGGGTGCTGGCGTTGTTTGTCGCGCTGTTTGCGCCGTTGTCGATCTGGCCCGTGGTGCTGATCAATTGCGCGAGCGCTCTGCTGGTGCTGGTAGCCGGGTTGCAATCGGCGTGGTGGGTCGCCGATTGGCGTGCCCAGGCGCTGGAGGAACCGGCAGCGGAATTAATCGAACGGCCCCTCGAAGAGCGGGGCGGATACACGCGTCTGCTGGAGCGTTTCGGCAGTGGCTTGCTGGCCCAGATCGGCGCGCCGGTGTTGTGGCTCTGTGGTTGGTCGTTGTTGGCGTTGCTCAGCATCATTGAATTCTGGAACCTGGCCTTGCCCGCATCGCCCGTGGGGCAATCCGCGAGTATCGGCGCTGCGCTGGCGTTGGCGCTGGCCTTTGGCTTGCTGGTATTGGAGCGCCGTCTGGCTCAGGAAACCGCTGCGCAATGGCCTGAAGCGTCGCAGTTGGCGCAGTTGGTCCGGGTGGCGATTGTTGTTTGGGTGGTCAGTGCGATCTGCTTGTTGTTTGCCGGCGCGCAATCCGTGTGGCCGTTGCGCTTGGCGACGGTCATTGGCCTGTTGCCAGCGCTGGTGGCGCTGGAGTTCCTCTTAAGAGGCACGCTGTCGCTGTTCAGCCCGCGCCAGCCACGGCTCGAACCCCGCCTGATGGCGCAAAGCTTCATCGCCGGTCTGCTGCGTTGGCCGCCACAACCCTTGCTCGCTTTGCAGCACGAACTGCACAACCGCTTCGGCATCGACTTGCGCCAGATCTGGGCGTTTACCTACATGCGCCGGGCGTTCTTGCCGGTGCTGCTGGTGGTGCTGGCGGTAGGCTGGTCACTGACCGGCGTGCACGAAGTGCCTCTGCAAGGCCGTGGGATTTATGAGCGGTTCGGCAAACCGGTGGAAGTCTTCGGCCCGGGCCTGCATGCTGGGTTGCCGTGGCCATTGGGTCGCGTTTTGAACGTGGAAAACGGCGTTGTGCACGAGCTCGCCACCAGCGCCAGCGACGCCGCCGCAGTGCCGTTGGCACCTGCCGAAGGCCCGGCGCCGCTGATCGCCAACCGGTTGTGGGATGCCAGCCATGTGAATGACAAGTCCCAGGTGATCGCCAGCAGCAGCGGCGACAAGCAAAGCTTCCAGATCGTCAATATGGATGTCCGCTTCGTCTACCGCATTGGCCTGACCGACCAGGCCGCACTGGCTGCCACCTATAACAGCGCCGATGTGCCGACGCTGATTCGCAGTACCGCCAGCCGCATCCTCGTGCACGACTTTGCCTCGCGCACCCTCGACGAGCTCCTCGGCGAACAACGCACCCGCCTCGCTGATGAGGTCGGCCGCGCGGTGCAGGCGGACCTGCAAAAACTTAACAGTGGCGTGGAAATTCTGGCCACGGTGGTGGAAGCCATTCACCCACCGGCCGGCGCCGCCAATGCCTACCACGGTGTGCAGGCGGCACAGATTGGTGCCCAGGCGCTGATTTCCCGTGAGCGCGGCGCCGCCAGCGAACAAACCAACCAGGCTTTGCTGCAGGCCAGCACTGCGCGCGACCAGGCGATGGCCACCGCCCGTGAAGTCAGCGCGGGCGCCCAAGCGGCAGACCTGCGCTTTGGCGCCGAACAAAAGGCTTACGCCACCGCAGGCCGTGCCTTCGTGCTGGAGCAGTATCTCGCTCAACTGAGCCAAGGGCTGGCGCACGCCAAGCTGCTTATTCTGGATCACCGCCTGGGCGCCGATGGCGCGCCAACGATCGATCTGCGTTCTTTTACTTTGCCGGCCGATCCTTCGGTGCCGCGTAAAGCCGTTCAATAAGGAGTCTGTCTGTTGAGCGCTCATTCTCACGATCACGGTCATCACCACCACGGCCATCATCACCACCACCATGGTGATGAGCAGGCGGCCGGGCCATTTCCTTGGCGACGCATGGCCTGGGCCGTGTTGCTGGTGCTGTTTGCCGTCGCGGCTGCCAGCCTGGTGCAAGTGCGCTCCGGCGAGGCCACAGTGATTACGCGGTTCGGCAACCCGTCGCGGGTACTGCTGGAGCCGGGCCTGGGCTGGCGCTGGCCGGCACCGTTCGAAGCGGCGATCCCGGTGGACCTGCGCCTGCGCACTACCTCCAGCGGTTTACAGGATGTGGGTACCCGCGACGGCCTGCGGATCATCGTGCAGGCCTATGTGGCGTGGCAGGTGCAGGGCGATGCCGACAATGTGCAGCGCTTTATGCGTGCGGTGCAGAACCAGCCGGACGAAGCGGCGCGGCAGATTCGCACGTTCGTCGGCTCGGCGCTGGAAACCACAGCAGCCAGCTTCGACCTGTCGAGCTTGATTAACACCGACGCCAGCCAGGTGCGCATTGCTGATTTCGAGGCGCAATTGCGCCAGCAGATTGATCAACAATTGCTCACCACCTACGGCGTGCGCGTGGTGCAAGTCGGTATCGAGCGCCTGACCCTGCCGTCGGTCACCCTCACGGCCACCGTCGACCGCATGCGTGCCGAGCGTGAAACCATTGCCACCGAACGCACCGCTGTCGGTAAGCGTGAAGCCGCGCAGATCCGCTCTGCCGCCGAGCGTGACGCGCGTATTGTGCAAGCCGATGCCACGGTGAAAGCCGCCGATATCGAAGCTCAATCGCGGGTTGAAGCGGCGCAGATTTATGGCCGGGCCTACGCGGGCAATCCGCAGCTGTACAACCTGCTGCGCTCGCTCGACACCTTGGGCACGGTGGTCACGCCGAGCACCCGAATCATCCTGCGTACCGACGCGGCGCCGTTCCGTGCACTGGTGGACGGGCCGAAGGACGTTCAACCATGACCGAGCGTGACGGCCCGGACAGCCCGTGGATCCAGGCCGGGCGCCTGACCTTCCTGGCGCTGTACGCGGTGACGGTGCTGGCGGCGCTGGCCTGGGCGTTTTCCAATGTGCGGCAGATCGACCCGCAAAACCGCGCCGTGGTGCTGCACTTCGGCGCGCTGGACCGGATTCAGAACGCCGGGCTCCTGCTGGCGTGGCCGCAGCCGTTCGAGCAGGTTGTGTTGTTACCCGCTGCGGACCGTGTGATTGAACGTCGGGTGGAGAACCTGCTGCGCTCCGATGCGGCAACCCAGGCCGACCGTGTCGCCAGTTTCGCCACGCCGTTGAGCGATGCACTGGCCGGTTCCGGTTACTTGCTGACCGGCGATGCCGGTGTGGTGCAGCTGGATGTGCGGGTGTTTTACAAAGTCACCGAACCCTATGCGTTTGTGCTGCAGGGCGAGCACGTGCTGCCGGCGTTGGATCGTCTGGTGACGCGCAGCGCAGTGGCGCTGACGGCTGCGCGGGATCTGGACACGATTCTGGTGGCGCGCCCGGAACTGATCGGCACCGACAACGGCGCCGCCGAGCGCCGCGAGCGGCTGCGCGCCGACCTGGTGCAAGGTATCAATAAGCGCCTGGCGGAGCTGGCCGCGACGGGTTTGGGGCTGGGCATTGAGGTCACCCGCGTGGATGTGCAATCGAGCCTGCCGGGCCCGGCGGTGAATGCGTTCAACGCGGTGCTGACCGCCAGCCAGCAAGCCGATAAAGCCGTGGCCAATGCGCGCACCGAAGCGGAAAAACTCACCCAGATCGCCAACCAGGCGGCTGACCGCCTGGTGCAAGTGGCCCACGCCCAGGCCAGTGAGCGCCTGGCCAGCGCCCAGGCGCAAACCGCCACCGTCGCCAGCCTGGCGCAGGTTAAAGACCCTGGCTTGCTGCTGCGCCTTTACCGCGAGCGCGTGCCGAACATTCTTGGCCAGGCCGGTTCAGTCACTACGGTCGACCCTAAAGACGACTCCCGCTTGATCATTCAGGGAGCCGAGCAATGAGCGCACCCATGTTGACCTCCGCCGAGCAGCGCAGCGCTGCCCGGCAATTGACGCTGGCCATGCTGGCCCTGGGTTTGCTGATGTTGGGGCTGGTGTGGCGTTGGTTGGCGCCGGATCAGACCGGTGTCAGCCAATTGCTGCTCGGCGTCGCTTCCTTGCTGGTGGCCGTGCCGGTGATGCGTTCGGCCTGGTACAGCCTGCGTTACCCGAGCCTGCATGGCATCACCGACCAATTGATCGCGCTGGCGATGATGGGCGCGTGGGCCACGGGCGACCTGCTGACCGCTGCCTTGCTGCCGATCATCATGATCTTCGGCCATGTGCTGGAAGAGCGCAGCGTGATCGGCTCTCAGGAGGCGATTCACGCGCTGGGCAAACTGACCCGCAGCCACGCGCGCCTGGTGCAGGCCGACGGCAGCATTGTTGAAGTGGATAACGGCACGCTGAACACCGGCGATATCGTCGAAGTGCGTGCCGGCGACCGGGTACCCGCCGATGGCGTGGTGCTGTCGGGCCAGGCCAGCCTGGACACGGCACCTATCACCGGGGAGTCGGTGCCGTTGGAAGCCAGCGTCGGCGTGCAGGTGTTTGGTGGGGCGATCAACCTTGATGGCTTGTTGCGCTTGCAAGTGACGCGCACCGGTGATGAGTCGACCTTGGGCAAAGTCATCGCGCTGATGCAGAACGCCGAGCGCTCCAAACCGCCGATCACGCGGCTGCTGGAGCGCTATGCCGGTAGCTATATGGTGCTGGTGTTATTGCTGGCGGCGGTGACCTGGTTTGTCACCCATGACGCCCAGGCAATGCTCGCCGTGCTGGTGGCGGCGTGCCCGTGTGCGTTGGTGCTGTCGGCACCGGCCACGGCGATTGCCGGGATTGCGGTGGCAGCGCGCCATGGGATTTTAATTCGCAGCTCGGCGTTTCTGGAGGAGCTGGCGGACCTGACCTCGTTGGTGGTCGACAAGACCGGCACGCTGACCTTTGGCACCTTGCGCCTGCAGTCCATTGAAACCACGGCGCCGGATCGGCAGCGGGTGTTGAACCTGGCGGCCAGCCTCGGTTCGGCCAGCAGCCACCCGGTCAGTCGTGCACTGGCGAGTTTGGCGACTCAGGAACAAATGCTGGCACTCACGGATATTCGCGAACGCCAGGGCCTTGGCGTGGTGGCACAGACCGAGCAGGGCGAAGCGGCCCTTGGGCGACCGGAGTTATTTGAGCAATTGGGCATCGTCAGCACCCACGTCCCCCGTCACGATGGCCCGATTGCCGGGCTGGCGCTGAACGGGCAATTCCTCGCCTGGCTGTTGTTGGCCGACAGCGTCAAGCCGGAGGCACGGCAGGCACTGCAAGAGTTGCGGGATCTAGGCCTGGGCCGCCAATTGCTGCTGACCGGCGACCGTCAAAGCGTGGCCGACAGCCTCGCGCTGGACGTAGGCATCAGCGACGTCGAAGCGCAGGCCTTGCCGGAAGATAAGCTCAACCGCGTGTTGGGCGAGATCCGCAGTGGTTTCCGGCCGATGGTGGTGGGCGACGGCATCAACGACTCCCTGGCGCTCAAGGCGGGTGTGGTCGGCGTGGCGATGGGCGCGGGCGGGGCGGACATCGCCCTCGCGTCGGCGGACGTGGTGTTGATCGGCAGCGACCTGCGTCGCCTGGGCACCTGTGTGCGCTTGAGTCGTCAGTGCCGACACACATTGCAGGTCAATGTGATCATCGGCTTGGGCTGGACCTTGGCCATCGTGGTGTTCGCGGCGTTTGGCTGGTTGGGCGCAGCAGGCGCGATGATCGCGGCGGTGTTGCATAACCTCAGCACCTTGCTGGTACTGGGCAACGCCGGGCGTTTGCTACGCTTTCAGGAGCCGCTTTTGAAGCTCGACGAATAATTTTCAGAAATATTTTCACTGGGCTGTAACGCCAATGCGGGACCTCACTCTAGTGGTATGTCGAGACTGAACAATCCGTTCAGACCGACTCCATTCGCTCATGAGGAATACGAGAATGAACATTAAATCCGCTGCTGCCGGTGCCGCCCTCGCTATGGCTGCCGCTACCATGTTTGCTGGTGTTGTCACTCAGGCTCAAGCCGCTGATACCGCTGTGCATTGCTATGGCGTCAACGCCTGCAAAGGCCAGAACGACTGCAAAACCAAAGACCACGCGTGCAAAGGTCAAGGTTCTTGCAAAGGCCAGGGCTTCCTCTCCATGAGCAAAGCCATGTGCGACCAAAAAGGCGGCAAAGTCGGCGAATAACCGGCAAACCAGTGCAACCGCAGCGGACGCCCCCTGCCGCTGCGGACACTTTGCCCAGGAGTTGTCGTATGTCCGCTTCCTTTCCCAATCTGGGCTACGGCCTGGGTTTACGCAGTGAGTATTACCAGCAGATCCTTGAACAGTCGCCGGCCGTGGATTGGTTCGAAGTGATCTCCGAGAATTATCTGGTCCAGGGCGGCAAAGCGTTGTACTACCTGGACGCGATAGCCGAGCGCTATCCCCTGGTGATGCACGGTGTGTCCCTGTCCATCGGTGGGCCCCATGCCCTCGATACCGATTACCTGAAACACATCAAACAGCTCGCCGAGCGCATTCAACCCGCGTGGATTTCCGATCACTTGTGCTGGAGTCGCGGTAGCGCGCATCAGTTGCACGATTTGCTGCCATTGCCTTACACCGAAGAAAGTCTCTACCACGTGGCCGGCCGTGTGCGCCAAGTGCAGGACGTGTTGCAGCGTCCGTTGGTGCTGGAAAATGTCTCCAGCTATGTACGCTCCAAGGCGGACGAATTCACTGAGTGGGAATTCCTCAATGCCTTGGCGCACCTCACTGGGTGCCAGTTGCTGCTGGACGTCAACAATGTGTATGTCAGTTCGCGCAATCACGGGTTCGATGCGTGGACGTTTATCCGCAGCCTGCCGCCCGAGAGTATTCGCCAACTGCATTTGGCCGGGCATATGGACTACGGCGATTATGTGGTCGATACCCATGACCATCCGGTGTGCGATCCGGTGTGGGCGCTCTATCAACAGACACTTGAGCATTTGGGGCCGGTGTCGACGCTGTTGGAGCGCGATGATCATTTCCCGCCGTTCGAAGAACTGCTTGCCGAGCTGAGCAAGGCCCGTGAACTGGGGGCTACCGCGCTGGCCCGGAGGTCGCTATGCGCCTGACCGATTGGCAGTTGGCCTTTGAGCAGCATCTGCTATCCGAAACGACGGTGGCCAACCGGGGTTTCGCCGCCACTTTGCTCGGCGGCCCGACCCTGGATGTCGACACGGGGCTGGCGATTTATCACAACGCCTACGTGTCGCGGTTGCAGGAAGTGTTGCGCCATGATTTCGGCGCCATCTGGTATTGGCTGGGGGATGATGAGTTCGCGTTATTGACACAGGCCTATGTGCGACGTTATCCGTCCGCTCATTACAGCCTGCGTTGGTTGGGTGAGCGGTTCCCGGCGTTCATTGTTGAGCACCTGGTGGCTGAGCAGAGCGCCCCGCTGGCTGAACTGGCGCGGTTGGAGTGGGCCTTTACCCTGGCGTTTGATGCGCCGCAGGGTGAGCCGCTGACCCTGAATGATATGGCGCAACTGCCACCCGAAGCCTGGCCGGGTTTGCAGGTAGCCCTGGCGCCTTGCGTGCAGCAGATGCTCTGCCAGTTCAATACCGTGGCGATTTGGCGAGCGAGTAAGGATGAGTCGGGCTTCCCCGACAGCCATGCACTGGAGGTCGCGCAGATTTGCCTGGTATGGCGCCACCAGAACGTGTGCCACTACCGCAGCCTGGAACCCGCTGAAGCCTGCGCACTGGCAGGCATGGTCGCCACCGGCTGGCGCTTTTCAGAACTGTGCGCAGAGTTGGCAGTCACTTATAAAGAGGGTGCAGCACTGCAAGCGGTGACGTGGCTGAAACAGTGGGTCCAAGACGGTTTGCTCGAGTTTCGGGCGCAGTAGAGCGGCGCTATCGATTCGATAGCCCCCTACTTTGTCTTTGGATGGTCTACCCTCATTCCAGACGTCTGAAACAAGGGGGGACTACTCATGCTCGCGCCACTTCCACCGGCCTTACAGAATCTAAAGCTACCGCTTCGTCTTCGACTCTGGGATGGCCATGAATTCAACTTGGGCCCTGAGCCCAGTGTGACCATCGTGGTGAAGGACCCCACGGCGGTTTCCATGCTGACCCATCCAACGCTCGACTCATTGGGTGAAGCGTTCGTCGAAGGCAAACTGGAGCTTGAGGGTTCCATCACCGAGGTCATTCGGGTCTGTGACGAGTTGAGTCACGCGCTGATCGAAGACGACCTGGAAAGTCATCCGGTGCGCTCGATCCACGACAAGGCGACCGACGCAGCCGCCATTTCCTACCATTACGACCTGTCCAACGAGTTCTACCAGCTTTGGCTGGACCAGGACATGGCGTACTCCTGCGGCTACTTTGAAACCGGCAGTGAATCCATCGACCAGGCTCAACAAGACAAATTTCGCCACTTGTGCCGCAAGCTGCGCTTGCAACCGGGTGAGTATTTGCTGGATGTGGGCTGTGGCTGGGGCGGGCTGGCGCGTTTTGCGGCGCGGGAATTCGGGGTCAAAGTGTTTGGTATCACCCTGAGCAAGGAGCAGTTGGCACTGGCCCGGGAGCGCGTCAAAGCGGATGGCCTGGAAGACCAGGTGGACCTGCAATTGCTCGACTATCGCGACCTGCCCCAAGACGGTCGTTTCGACAAAGTGGTCAGCGTGGGCATGTTCGAACACGTTGGCCATGCCAACCTGGCGCAATACTGCCAAACCCTGTTTGGTGCGGTGCGTGAAGGCGGCCTGGTGATGAACCACGGCATCACTGCCAAGCACACGGATGGTCGACCTGTCGGCCGTGGCGCCGGGGATTTTATCGAGCGTTACGTGTTCCCCAACGGTGAGTTGCCCCATCTGGCGATGATGACTGCCGAAATCAGTGAAGTCGGGCTGGAAGTGGTCGACGTCGAGAGCCTGCGCCTGCATTACGCGCGCACGCTGGACCATTGGAGCGAGCGGCTGGAAGACAACCTTGAAGCGGCGGCGAAGATGGTGCCGGAGCAAGCGTTGCGTATTTGGCGGCTGTACCTGGCCGGTTGTGCCTATGCGTTCGCCCGTGGCTGGATCAACCTGCATCAGATCCTGGCAGTAAAACCTCATGCCGATGGCAGCCATGAACTGCCGTGGACGCGGGAAGATATCTACCGCTGAAACAGTGCTGCGAAGACGCAGAAGATGTAAATGTGTTCTGTGTTGGTTGTCAGAGAATCGGTGAAATAAGCCGCGCGACTCGCATGCCCAGTTGTTGCAGGCGGCGGGTTTCGCGGCTTTCTTCCTGGCTGACTTCGTGGGCGACGGCGAAGTCGTCCAGCAGCATCTGTTCCACTTCGCTGGCAAACGCCTCGTCCACGGTCAGCAGCATCACTTCGAAATTAAGCCGGAACGAACGGTTGTCCATGTTCGCGCTGCCGATGGCGCTGATTTCGCTGTCCACCAACACCACCTTTTGATGCAGGAAGCCCGGCTTATAGCGGAATACCCGCACGCCGGCGCGCACCGCTTCGATGGCGTAGAGGCTGGAGGCGGCATACACAATGCGGTGATCGGGCCGCGACGGCAGCAGCAGGCGCACATCCACCCCGCGTAACACCGCCAGGCGCAGGGCGGCGAATACGGCTTCGTCGGGCACGAAATAGGGGCTGGTGATCCACACCCGCTTGGTCGCGGCATGGATCGCTTCGACGAAAAACAGCGAGCAGGTTTCATACGGGTCAGCCGGGCCACTGGCGAGCAGTTGGCAGAGCACGCCGTCTTCAGGGTAAGTGTCCGGCAGGATCAGTGGCGGCAACTCGCGCGCGGCCCAGAACCAGTCTTCGGCAAACGATTCCTGCAGGCAGGCCACGACCGGGCCGGTGACCTGTACATGGGTATCGCGCCATGGCGCCAACGGCGGCTTTTTGCCCAGGTACTCATCGCCGACGTTATGCCCGCCGACAAATCCGGTAATGCCGTCCACTACCACGATCTTGCGATGGTTGCGGAAGTTGACCTGGAAGCGGTTGAGCCAGCCACTGCGGGTGGCGAATGCTTTGACCTTGACGCCGGCGTCGCGCAGCGATTGCACGTAGCGAGAGGGCAGGGCGTGGCTGCCGATGCGGTCGTAGAGCACGTGGATGTCTACGCCTTCGGCGGCCTTTTCCTTGAGCAAGGTGTGCAGTTGGCGGCCGAGCTCGTCGTCATGGATGATGAAAAACTGGAACAGCACCGCCGTTTTGGCCGTGCGGATAGCGTCGAAGATTGCGCTGAAAGTCGCCTCGCCATTGATCAGCAAGCGTACTTCATTATTGGCCAGGCATGGCATGCGGCCAAGTTTGGGCATGGCACGCAGGGACGCATAGGCATTGGAGTTGCGTGCGGCGAGCGCTTCATCGACCCAGGGGCGCCAGTTCAGCGCGGTGATGGCGGTGTGCATTTCCTGGTTGGCCTGGCGACGCGCCTGGATATAAGCGTCGAAGGTGCTGCGACCAAAAATCAGGTACGGAATCAGCGTCAGGTAAGGCATGAACATCAGCGACAGGGCCCAAGCGATTGAGCCTTGGGCGGTCCTGACGGTCAGCACCGCGTGAATCGCGGCCAGAGTCCCGAGAAAGTGCAGCGTGGCAATGAAGTAGGCGAGCAAGTGCGGGCCAAAAAAATCCATGAACGACGTAACTCCAGGCAATCAAGTGCCTAACAGACCATGTTCGACGGTGAATGTCGCTATTTTATTTGTCGTGCAACACTGGCAGCTTTGCGGCGTCTAACGCCCACAATTATCCAGGAGTTACCCGATGAATGCTCGCCTGCTTGGTTTGGCCATGGTTGTTGGATTGTCGCTGCCCGTGGCGGCTCAGGCGCAGATGTTGGCGCCGGGCTTGTGGGAATTGACCACCAGTAATATGAAAGTGGATAACCAGGACTTGCCCGACCTGTCGCTGATCCTCGGTCAGCTCAAACAACAGATGACCCCTGAACAGCGCGCGATGCTCGAAAAACAGGGCATCACCATGGCCGGTAAAGGCGTGCAGGTGTGCCTCACGCCGGCCCAGGTTGCCTCTGACTCAATCCCGCTGACTGACCCGCAATCGGGCTGTAAACAGCAAGTGACCGACAAGACCGGCAACCAATGGAAGTTTCGTTTCAGCTGCCCGAAAGCCCAGGGCACCGGTGTAGCGACGTTCCAGAGCCAGCAGGAGTTCACCACGACCGTCAACGGCACTTTCAATGCCACCGGCGTTCAGCAGAAGGGCAGCCTGGACACCCACGCTCAGTGGCTGGGTAACGATTGCGGTACGGTCAAACCCCGCGCTTAACGCAGAAAGAGCAGGGGCAAGCCCTGGCAACTGTCGACCACCTGGCCGTTGTGCCACGCCAGGTGGCCTGACACCAGCGTGGTGCTGACGCTGTGGCGAAAGCTGCGCTCGGCGAAGGGCGTCCAACCGCAGCGCGCGAGAATGGGCTGGCTGTTGACGGGTTTGCCCTCGGGCTCAGGTTTGATCAGCACCAGGTCTGCCCAATAGCCTTCGCGCAAGTAGCCGCGATCGGGAATGGCAAACAGGTCGGCTACCCGGTGACT
This sequence comes from Pseudomonas fluorescens, assembly GCF_900215245.1. Classification (GTDB taxonomy): domain Bacteria; phylum Pseudomonadota; class Gammaproteobacteria; order Pseudomonadales; family Pseudomonadaceae; genus Aquipseudomonas; species Aquipseudomonas fluorescens. The sequence goes on along the minus strand of NZ_LT907842.1, from coordinate 2,086,985 downwards.
GGTCTTGGCCACCAGGGTAGGCAGGGGCAAGAGCCCGTCCGCAACCAACTCCAATAACGCCGGCAACGCGTGCTGCACCAACGGCAGCCCGGACGGCGCTTCGCGGTAGCTCAACTGTTTTTGCGCCCAGGTGTGTGGCGCATGGTCACTGCCAATCACATCCAGACGATCAGTCAGCAAGGCACGGCGCAGGGCGTCGCGGTCAGCGCGGGTCTTGATCGCCGGGTTGCATTTGATCCGGTGGCCGAGGCGGTGATAGTCGTGGTCATCGAACAGCAGATGGTGCAGGCAGACTTCGGCGGTGATGCGCTTTTCGGCAAGGGGTATGTCGTCGAACAGCGCCAACTCGATGGCGCTGGTCAGGTGCAACACGTGCAGGCGGGTGCCGTGACGCTTGGCCAGTTCCACTGCAAACGATGATGAGCGATAGCAGGCTTCGGCATCCCGGATCAGCGGGTGGGCGACCGCAGGAATATGTTCGCCGAAGCGCTCGCGCAGGCGTTGCTCGTTGGCCAGGATGCTGGGTGTGTGTTCGCAGTGAGCAAGCAGGAGGGTGGGGACTTCGGCAAACAGTCGCTCCAGAATCCGTGGGTCGTCCACCAGCATGTTGCCGGTGGAGGCGCCCATGAACACTTTCACCCCGGCCACTTCGCGTGGGTCCAGGGCGGCGACCGTGTCGAGGTTGTCGTTGCTGACCCCAAAGTGAAAGCCGTAGTTGGCCACTGAGTGCAGCGCGGCGCGGCGCTTTTTATCGGCCAGGGCCTCCAGGTTAAGTGTGGCGGGGTGGGTGTTGGGCATGTCCATGAAGCTGGTGATGCCACCCGCCACTGCGGCGCGGGATTCGCTATAGAAACTGCCTTTTTCGGGCGCGCCGGGTTCGCGAAAGTGCACCTGGTCATCAATCATTCCCGGCAGCAGCCATTGGCCTTGGGCGTCGATTTCTACCGGTTCGTTGTAGCCTTCAAGGCTGGTAGCGATCTTCTCGATACGGCCATTGGCGACCAGTACATCAGCGTCGAATAACTGGCCTTCATTCACCAGGCGGGCATTGCGAATCAGCAGGCGGCTCATGGTTCAGAACTCGTTTTGCAGGGCTTTGTAACCGCGCACCAGATCGACGTTGGTGCGCGCCACGTCTTCGGAAAACTCCGAGGCACTGACACTCACCGGCGGGAATTGCGACAGGTCGGTGTTCGGGCCGATGCGGGTGGTGGAGGGCACATAGAAGTCGGCGGGCAAGTCACGGCCGTCGACCACCGAGTTATGGCGCACCACGCAGCCATCACCGACGGCGCAGTTGAATAGCACGCTGTTGAAACCAATGAAGACGCGGTCGCCGACGGAGCAGGGGCCGTGGACGATGGAGCGGTGCGCGATAGAGGTGAAGTCGCCGATGGTCACCGCCGCCCCGGATTTGGAGTGGATGACCACGCCGTCCTGGATATTGGAGTTGGCACCGATGGTGATGGGGTCCATGGCACCGCTGGCGTCGACTTCGTCGGCGCGGATGACGGCGTAGGGACCGACGAACACGTTCTCGCCGATGATGACCTTGCCGCAAATGATGGCGGTTTTGTCGACGTAGGCTGATTCGGCAATCACCGGCAGATCGCCGGAGGGGTTCTTGCGGATCATGCAGCGGGCTCCGTAATGATGTGAACGTAGGCGCCATCGATGGCGTTGTAGAAGCAGGTGGGCCGGCCGGTGTGGCAGGCCGGGCCTTGCTGGTCGACAATCAGCAGCACGGCGTCGCCATCGCAATCCAGGCGCGCTTCGACCAACTGTTGCCAGTGGCCGGAGCTTTCGCCTTTGCGCCATAGTTGCTGGCGCGAGCGCGACCAGTAGCAGACCTGCCCTGTGGCCAGGGTTTCATCGAGGGCCTGGCGGTTCATCCAGGCCAGCATCAACACCTGGCCGCTGCCGTGTTGCTGGACGATGGCGGCAATCAGGCCATCGCTGTTCCACGGCAGGGCGTTGAGTACCGGCTCGAGTGGAAAGCGGCTGCCAATGGCAGCCCCTTCCAGGTCGCGCATGCTCAAGGTCATGGCTTGCTCAGGGCGGCGCACAGGGTGTTGAGGTTGTACTCGAACAGACCGGTGAAGGTGCTGGCCGGGCCTTCGGCAGCGAGGGCGTCGGAGTACAGCGTGCCGCCAATCTGCGCGCCGCTTTCGTCAGCGATTTGCTTGAGCAGGCGCGAGTCCTTGATGTTTTCCATGAACACGGCTTTGACCTTGTCCTTGCGGATCTGGGTGATCAGCGCAGCGACTTCGGCCGCTGAGGGTTCACGCTCGGTCGACAGCCCTTGTGGCGCCAGGAACTGGATGCCGTAGGCCTGGCCCAGGTAACCGAAGGCATCATGGGAGGTAACGATGCGGCGGTTGCCAGGCGGCAATGCACCGAACTTGGTTTTGGCTTCGGCCAGCAGGCGGTAGATTTCTTTCAGGTACGCTTGGCTGTTGCGCAGGTAGTCGGCCTTGTTGGCCGGGTCAGCGGCCACCAGCGCCTTGGTGATGTTGTTCACATAGATTTCGGCGTTGGCCAGGTTGTGCCAGGCGTGCGGATCGGGAATGGTTTCGCCGTCTTCTTCCATGGTGTGGGAGATCACGCCTTTGCTGGCGGTGACCACAGTGGCTTTGGTTTCGGTGCTGGTGACCAGGCGGTCCAGCCAGGGTTCGAAGCCGAGGCCGTTCTTGATGATGACCTTGGCCTTGAGCAGCGCCTTGGCGTCATCCGGTGTCGGTTCGTAGGTATGGGCGTCGGCGTCCGGGCCGACCATGTTGCTGATCTGGATGTGCTCGCCACCGATCTGGTGGGTGATGTCATTGAGAATGCTGAAGCTGGTAACCACTTGAAGTTTGTCGGCGGCCTGAGCCATCGACAATGGCAGCAGAATGCTGAACAGCACGAGTAGAGCGCGCATCGGAAAACACCTCATTGGGATGTAAGCAAGGGCGGGCGGCGCAGCAAGCCGTGCACCGGACCGAAGACCACGGACAGCAAATACCCACCGCCAGCCACCAGCACAATGGCCGGGCCGCTGGGTAGCGAGTAGTAGAACGACAGCAACAAACCCAACCACACCGACAGGCATCCCAGCACTGCCGATACCGCGATCAACACCGGCAGGCGCCGGCTCCAGAAGCGTGAAGCAATGGCCGGCAACATCATCAAACCCACCACCATTAACGCGCCGATGGCCTGGAAACCAATCACCAGGTTCAACACCACCAACGTCAGAAATAAGCCGTGGGCGAGTGGGCCCAGGCGGCTGACGGTTTGCAGGAACAGCGGGTCAAGGGTGTCCAGCAGCAGCGGTTTGTAGATCAGCGCCATGGCGATCAGGCTGAAGCCGGACACCCAGAGCATGCCGGTCAGGGTGGTTTCATCCACTGCCAGGGCTGAGCCGAACAGCAGGTGCAAGAGGTCCAGACGCTTGCCGGCGATGCCCAGGATCAGCACGCCCGCTGCCAGGGAGATGGGGTAAATGGCGGCGAGGCTGGCGTCTTCGCGCAGGCCGGTACGGCGGGTGATCCAGGCTGACACGCCGGCCATACTCAGGCCTGCGCCAAGGCCGCCGATGGTCAGGGCGGGCAGGCTGAGGCCGGCGAACCAGAAGCCCAGTGCGGCGCCGGGCAGGATGCCATGGGCAACGGCGTCACCGATCAGGCTCATGCGGCGCAGGATCAGAAACACGCCCAGCGGCGCGGTGCTGCACGCAAGCACCAGCCCGCCGATGAGCGCGCGGCGCATAAATACGAAGTCGAGGAACGGCATCCACAGGTGGGCGGCGAAGTGCATCAAGCCACCTGCATGTGCGGTTGCGGGCGGATCAGCTCTTTGCTGGGCCCGAACAGGCAGCCGGTGCTTTTGATCTGCACCACTTGCTGTGTGTGCTGACGCACCGACGCCAAGTCATGACAGACGACGATCAGCGTGCGGCCTGCGTCGTGCCAGGCGTGGATGTGTTTCCAGCAGAGTGCCTGGCCTTCTTCGTCGAGGGCGGCGTGAGGTTCGTCGAGTAGCAGGACCGGCGCTTCGGCCAGGCTCATGCGCGCGAGCAGGGCACGTTGCAGTTCGCCGCCGGACAGCGCCATCAATGGGCGGTGTTCCAAACCACTGAGGCACCATTCTTCCAGCACCGCTTGCAGGCGTTGGCTGCGTTGTTCCGGGGTGAGTTTGGTGCCCCAGAAACCGGCGGCGACCAGCGCTTGCAGGCTGATCGGAAACTGCCGGTCCAGGTGTTGCTGCTGCGGCAGGAATGACAAGCCGCCACGGCGTGGAACCTCCACGCTGACATTGCCTGCCAACGGTTTTTGCAGGCCGGCAATGACTTTGAGCAGGCTGCTCTTGCCTGTGCCGTTGGCGCCGATGATGCCGGTGAGGCTGCCTTTTTCCAGCGTCAAATCCAGCGCCGGTGTGAGCGGTTGCCCGGGGGCACCCCAGCGCAAAGCGTTGCAGGTGATCATGCAGAGTCTCTCGTCCAGCGGCTTTCAGCCACGGCATCGTGCGCGTGCAGGCTTTCGGCGTGGATCACTTTGAGGTGGAAGGCTTTGACGGCATCCGAGCGTTTCAAGGCGAGGTTCAGGCGGCGAGCGGCGTCTTCGCAGAACATCAGGTTCTGCCCATTGGCCAAGGCGAAGGCTTGTTCATCCGCACGTTTCACAGCGGTTTGCACGGCAGTGCCGAGGGCGGCCTCGACATCATCGATCAGGTCGGTAAGCGGCAAGGTGGACTGATTGGCGTCCAGTTGGATCGACAACTCTGCGCTGCTTCGTTGGCTATGAGGCGTGGCGACGATGCCATTGGCGCTGCCGAGCCAGGTCAGCACATCCTCGTGCTGCAACGGCGTGTTGGCGAAATCTTCGAGAAATTGCTGTTGAATCAACTGCCTGGCGAGCGCGGCCGAGCAGGGGCAGGTTGACGAGTAAGTAACGTCAATTTTTAGTTCCACGTGGAACATCTGGTTTTCCAGGCGTGCTTCGATGCACACCGGGTAGCCTTTCCAGCCAGCTAATGGACTGACCAGCGCGGGGCGTTTGAGCAATAAGTCGGTGTGGATACGCAGGTAGGCGTTCTTAGATAAACCTTCATGACTCTCAAGAAAACGCTCAAGTAGAGTACGCAGAAGCGCAGGCGTCAGAGGCTGTTGGTCGAGCATTTCCAGGGCCAGGTACAGGCGTGACATATGAATGCCACGAGCCTCGCCATCGTCCAGGCTGACGCCCGCATCGGCAGTGGCGCTCAAGCGTTGGCCGTCGATGAGGATCGGCAGGGCAATGCCACACATGCCTACCCAGTCGAGTGGCACGGCTTGGCGTGAAGCCTGCGCGGCAATATCCGGCAGAGTCAGCGCATTCATGGGCAGGTCCATCGTTGGAAATAAAAAGACATGTTATATTATAACTATTGAATCGACGATGATTTTTCTGCTCCCGCCTTTCTTCAGTCATGTCGAGCAAGGACGCTCCTCTATTTGCGGTATATGTCATGCACAGACGTCAGCTCCTCAACCTGCTGCTGCTCAGTCCCCTGTTCACCTTGCCTTTGGGGGCCTACGCCACGCAGATCCGCAATGCGCGCCTGTGGCGCTCGGACGATAAATTACGCTTGGTGTTCGACCTCAGCGGCCCGGTGCAATACAAGACCTTTTCCCTGACCTCTCCGGAACGGTTGATCATCGATCTGAGCGGCGCCGGGCTGTCGGGGGATTTTTCTCAGTTGGCGTTGAAGAACAGCGGGATTACTTCAATCCGCTCCGGGCATTTCGGCAAAGGCGACACACGCATCGTGCTGGACCTGGCCACGCCGATGCAGCTCAACAGCTTTCTATTGCCGCCCCAGGATGGCCAAGGTCATCGCCTGGTGCTCGACCTGACCAACGCCACTCATGCCCCTCGCCAAATCGCAGCGGAACCGCCGCCTCTGGTTGCGCCGGTCGATAAAGCACATCCCAAGCGCGACATCATCGTGGTGGTTGACCCCGGCCACGGCGGCAAAGACCCTGGCGCCATCGGCTCCAGGGGCCAGCGCGAAAAGGACGTGGTGCTGTCCATCGCCCAATTACTGGCCAAACGTTTGAAGCGTGAGAAGGGCTTTGACGTGAAACTGGTGCGCAACGATGACTTCTTCGTGCCGCTGCGCAAGCGTGTGGACATTGCCCACCAGCACAAGGCCGATATGTTTATCTCGGTGCATGCTGACGCCGCGCCACGACTGACGGCATCCGGGGCCTCGGTGTATGCGTTGTCTGAAGGTGGCGCAACTTCCGCCACGGCGCGCTTCATGGCGCAGCGTGAAAACGGCGCGGACCTGCTGGGTGCCACAACCTTGCTCAATCTCAAGGACAAGGACCCGATGTTGGCCGGGGTGATTCTCGATATGTCGATGAACGCCACCATCGCTTCCAGCCTGCAGCTGGGCAGCTCAGTGTTGGGCAGCCTGCAAAGCATCACCACGCTGCACCAGAAACGCGTGGAGCAGGCTGGATTTGCGGTACTTAAATCACCGGACGTCCCCTCTATTCTGGTCGAGACCGGGTTTATCTCTAATACCCAGGACGCCCAGCGGTTGGTGACTGCGCGTCATCAAAAGGCGGTGGCGGATGGTCTGTTCGAGGGGCTGAAAAAATACTTCGAAAAGAACCCTCCGATGAACAGCTACATGGCCTGGGTTCAAGAGCAGAAGAACGGCCAGGTCTAACAGCCGGTCATACGGCTGCACGTGAACTTGGCACTGGCACCACCTGAGCTGGAAAACCGGTTGAGGGTGGTCCAGCCCACGCGCCGTGTGTAGCCGACCCACGCCTCTCCGTCGGACGCTAACCCAGTAAAGAACGTCAACTGCCCATAGCGGCTGTTGGTTTGTGCCCAGTAGCGTTTGCCGATCACCTCGAACCCTCGCAAGTACGTGGTGCTGCCCACGGTCGCCACGCTGTAGGCGTTCCCCAGCGGGTCCACGCAGGCCAGCAGGTTGGCGCTGCGCGTGCAGTTTGCCAACAGGCTTGGCGGTTGAGCGCAGGCAGGTCCTGCCGCTGCCAATAACAGGGCGCACAACAGGCGTTTCATGGCGATTCTCGGGGTAAGGAAGGGCTCAAGCATTGCGCCCTTCGTCGTGGTGAGCAAGTCGGATTGGCTTATTTGTGTTGTTATACTATAACATAAAAACACAGCCTGACCCGTGACCCGCTTCCCATGACTGAACAAGACCTCCTGGCCCAACCGCCCGCCGACTACATGAATGAAGCCCAGCAACGGTTCTTCCGTGAACTGCTGCTTGCCCAGCGTACTGAGCTGCAGGCGCGCATCGAGGGCGAGTTCCTGGCGCTGCGTGAGCAGGAAACCAACAGCGACCCGGCCGACATGGGCAGCGCCGAAGAACAGCGCCAGTGGCAACTGCGTCTGTTAGAGCGGGAAAAGAAGCTGTTGGACAAGATCGACGACGCCCTCGAATTGCTGGCCCGCGGCGAGTACGGCTGGTGCCGTGACACCGGCGAATCGATTGGTCTGCAACGCTTGCTACTGCGCCCCACCGCAACCTTGTGTATAGAAGCCAAAGAACGTGAAGAGCTGCGCGAACGCCATCGACGGGCGATTTGACCGGCCAACCCTGATGAGGAATACCTGATGCCCGATCGTCTCCCCGTTACCGTGTTGTCCGGTTTTCTCGGCGCCGGTAAAAGCACGCTGCTCAATTACGTCCTGCGTAACCGCGAAAACCTGCGGGTGGCGGTGATCGTCAACGACATGAGCGAAATCAATATCGATGGCAGTGAGGTTCAGCGTGATGTCACCCTGAACCGCTCCGAAGAAAAACTGGTAGAAATGAGCAACGGCTGCATCTGCTGCACCTTGCGTGAGGACTTGCTGGAAGAGGTCGGAAAACTCGCCAAGGAAGGTCGGTTCGATTACCTGTTGATCGAATCCACTGGCATTTCCGAGCCATTGCCGGTGGCCGAAACGTTCACCTTCCGAGATGAAAACGAGCAAAGCCTGGCCGATATCGCGCGTCTGGACACCATGGTCACCGTGGTGGATGGCATGAACTTCCTGCTCGACTACCAAGCCGCTGAAAGCCTGGCCTCACGCGGCGAAACCCTCGGCGAAGACGATGAACGCTCGATCACCGACCTGTTGATCGAGCAGATCGAGTTCGCCGACGTGATCCTGATCAGCAAGATCGACCTGATCAGCAGCTGCGAGCGCGAAGAACTGATGGCCATCCTCGAGCGCCTCAACGCGCAGGCAGAAATCATCCCGATGGTCATGGGTGAGGTGCCGCTGAACAAGATCCTGAACACCGGCCGCTTCGACTTCGAACGCGCCGCCCAGGCCCCAGGCTGGTTGCAGGAATTGCGCGGTGAACATGTACCGGAAACGCAAGAATACGGCATCGCTTCCACGGCTTATCGTGCGCGCCGGCCATTTCATCCGCAGCGCTTTTTCAACTTCATCGACCGTCCGTGGGTAAACGGCAAACTGCTGCGCTCCAAAGGCTTTTTCTGGCTGGCCAGCAAGCACCAGGATGCGGGCAGTTGGTCCCAGGCCGGAGGGTTGATGCGCCATGGTTTTGCTGGGCGCTGGTGGCGTTTTGTGCCGAAAAGCCAATGGCCTCAGGACGAAGAAAGCGTGGCAGCGATCATGGGCAACTGGCAGCTGAGCACCGGCGATTGCCGCCAGGAACTGGTGTTTATCGGGCAAAACATCGACTTCAGCCAGATGCGCGCCGAGCTGGACGCCTGTTTGCTCACGGATGAAGAAATGGCCCTGGGTGTCGACAGTTGGCGCCTGCTGGCCGACCCCTTTGGCCCTTGGTATGAAGAGGTCGCGTGATGTTGGCACCGGTTATTCCCCTGCGTCCCGTGATACGTCAGACCCACGGTGAAACCCCGCTGGCACTGTCCGATATCCTGGAAGACGGCGTAAATCTGGCGTTATGGCAGCGCCAGTTGCCCCATCATATTGCCGAGTTCGGCGCCTTGCTGGTGGCGCTCAATGAACCGTTGGCCGATGCCCTGGTGATCGAGCTTAACCAGGACGACGCTGAGCCGAATTTGCAGGGTTTGGCGTCCAGTTGTCGTGATCTTGAAGGCTACGAAGGGTTTATCGCCGATGTGTCGTGGCTGGTCAGCGCGTTCGCCTGCCTGCTCGGTGCCAAGCGTATAGGCGTGCGTTTGCGGCTGTTGGACAAAGCCATGTGCCCACGTTTTCACGTTGACCATGTGCCCGTTCGGTTGATTACCACCTATGCCGGAGTCGGTAGTCAGTGGTTGCGCGAAGGGGTGATGGACCGCCGAAAACTGAGCCAACCGGATGCCGAACCGACTGAGCGCATTGAGCAAATCCACTGTGGCGAGGTGGCCTTGCTCAAGGGCACCAAGTGGCACGGCAACGAAGGCCACGGCCTGATCCATCGCTCGCCCGCACTCAAAGCCGATGAGCGACGGTTGATCCTGACGCTGGATTGGCTGGCATAACCGGGTAGGATCAAGCTCTCTATATGGTCTGAATGATGCCCCTCATGCTGCAGAACATTCCCACCCACGTGATTGCCGGGCCGCTGGGCGCCGGCAAGACCAGCCTGATCAAGCACCTGCTGGCGCAACGCCCGGCCAACGAGCGCTGGGCGGTACTGATCAATGAATTCGGGCAGATTGGTCTGGATGCGGCGTTACTCACTCAGGACGATGATGGCATTGCCTTGGGTGAAGTCGCCGGTGGCTGTTTGTGCTGTGTGAACGGCGCACCGTTCCAGGTAGGCCTGGGCCGCTTGTTGCGTAAGGCTAAACCGGACCGGTTGTTTATCGAGCCCTCGGGTTTGGGCCATCCCGCGCAGTTGCTCAAGCAATTACGTGGGGCGCCCTGGCAACACGTGCTGGCAGTCCAGCCCTGTGTGTTGGTGCTGGATGCCCAGGCATTGGCGGCGGGCAAACCTTTGCCGCCAGCGCAGCGCGAGGCCTTGGCCAGCGCCGGGTTGCTGGTGTTGAACAAGGACGAAACGCTGGATACCGCGCAGCGCCAAGCCGTCGAACGCCTATTACCCGACTGCCCGCTGCACTGGACCCGCCAGGCACACTTGCCGCTGGCGCGGTTGCCGGGCCTCCACACTCAAGCCGGCGCCGCTGTGGATAACGTTGAGGTGCCCAGCGGCGTGGCGCAGATGCCAGCCATCTGGAGCGATCCGACACTGCCCATCTGCCTGAGCCAGGCTCAAGAGGGAGGCTGGAGCATCGGGTGGCGCTGGCACCCGAGCCAGCAATTCGACACCGGGCGCCTGGACCATTGGCTCACAAGCCTTGCGTGGCGCCGCGCCAAACTGGTTATCCACAGCGGCCATGGATGGGTCAGCGCCAACGCTGTGGATAACAGCCCACTGGCTTGGCAACCCAGCGAATGGCGGCGCGACTCGCGCATTGAATTGATTTTCAGCGAGCCACAGGACGTAGTCGCATTGCAGAGCGCGCTGTCCGCCTGTCGTCAGTGACGCGTCTTGGTGGCGTGGTCCTGGCGCCACTGGCTTAGCTCGATCACTTCTGCGCTGGGCAGCGGCGTCTTGATCTCGAACGGGTAGGGCGCCAGTTCAATCTGCGCGCTGTGGGCGCCGAACTGGGTGATAGTCCCGGGATGGCGGGTTTCGCCGGTCACGGTGAACTCAAAGTTATAGATACGTGCCAGGCGCCGACGACCCTTGGCATCCCTCACAAAACCGATGCGTTTTAAAGCCACCGCACCGTCGAGCAGTTCGATATCGAGCTTGGCGCAATGCTGCTTGACCCGCTCCAGCGCCCGCTCGCGCAGGCCGTGGTTGTGCCACACCCAAGCGGCGCCAGTCGCCAGCAGCATCAACACAAAGATGTTTCCCAGGGTCAGCATGCGATGAACTCCAACAAAGTGAGAGCAGCTTAACTGTGTCTCTGGTCTGTCGTATAGGCCGTGTTTAGTCGCATACTGCGCGGCCAGAATTTCAACGGCTTTACGGAAATCTCCCGCATGAAACGCACACCTCATCTGCTTGCGATCCAGTCTCATGTGGTCTTTGGCCACGCCGGAAACAGCGCCGCCGTGTTCCCCATGCAGCGGGTCGGGGTGAATGTCTGGCCGCTGAACACCGTGCAATTCTCCAATCACACTCAGTATGGCCAGTGGGCGGGCGAAGTGTTGGCGCCGCAGCAAATTCCGGCATTGGTGGAAGGCATTGCCGCCATTGGCGAGCTCGGCAACTGCGATGCGGTGCTGTCCGGCTACCTCGGCAGTGCAGACCAGGGCCGGGCGATTCTGACCGGTGTGGCGCGGATTAAAGCCATCAACCCCAAGGCCCTGTACCTGTGCGACCCGGTGATGGGGCATCCGGAAAAGGGCTGTATCGTGCCTCAGGAAGTCAGTGATTTCCTGCTGGAAGAGGCGGCTGCTATGGCGGATTTCCTGTGCCCCAACCAGCTGGAACTGGACAGCTTTGCCGGGCGCAAGCCGCAATCGCTGTTCGACTGCCTGGGCATGGCCAAGGCATTGCTCGCACGCGGGCCGAAGGCTGTGCTGGTCAAACACCTGGATTACCCGGGTAAGTTGCCGGATGGTTTTGAGATGCTGCTGGTGACTGCCGATGGTAGCTGGCACTTGCGGCGGCCGTTGCTGGCGTTCCCGCGCCAGCCGGTGGGCGTGGGCGACCTGACATCAGGGTTGTTCCTGGCGCGGGTGCTGTTGGGCGACAGCTTGGTGGCGGCCTTTGAGTTCACGGCCGCCGCGGTGCATGAAGTGCTGCTGGAAACCCAGGCCTGCGCCAGTTACGAGTTGGAACTGGTCCGCGCCCAGGACCGTATTGCCCATCCCCGGGTACGCTTCGAGGCCACACCGATCAGTCTGTAGTCACACCAAACCCAGTTTGGGTGCTGGCTTGCCTGCGCTGGCATCACCGCGGTGCAACTTGAAAACCGAGGTGAACCCATCGCGGGCAAGCCCGGCTCCCACACTTGATTGGGTTTACAGCCTGGGATTTACGGCGCGTCGGCTTTGATTTCCTGATAGCGCTTTTCCAGCTCCTGGCGAATCTGCCGACGCTGCTGGGCCTGCACAAACCGGCGCTTGTCTTCGCTGTTCTGCGGCTGCAGCGGCGGTACGGCGGCGGGTTTGCGCTGGTCGTCGACGGCCACCATGGTGAAAAAGCAGCTGTTGGTATGGCGCACCGAACGCTCACGGATGTTCTCGGTCACCACCTTGATGCCCACTTCCATCGAGGTGTTGCCGGTGTAGTTGACCGAGGCAAGGAAGGTCACCAGCTCGCCGACATGAATCGGTTCGCGAAAAATCACCTGGTCGACCGACAGTGTGACGACGTAGCGGCCCGCGTAACGGCTCGCGCAGGCGTAGGCCACTTCGTCGAGGTACTTGAGCAGGGTGCCGCCGTGGACATTGCCTGAGAAGTTGGCCATGTCAGGGGTCATCAATACCGTCATCGACAGCTGGGCGTTTCCGGGTTCCATAGCACACTCACGGGTTGTAGGCATTGGTTGGGGGAGGCACCTCTGCGGGTGCTGAACGCTTTGCAGCGCGCTCCCTAACGGGACGCCGGCGGGTCGCTTGCCGTCACGCGTGCAGCGATCTGTTTCCATATATTGCACCGGCTTTCTGCCGGAAGTCGCGGTGTTACCCTTCAAACGCCCATCTCAGGGCATTTCTTACGATCAAGGCAGACTTTTCCTTCCGCTCTTTGCGACTGTTCAAAGGTGCGAGTGGAAGTGGGAAAAGCGCCAGTACCCTCAAGGAGCCCCTCGCCATGCACGCCATCAGCTTTATTCAGGACTTGGCCGTGATCATGCTGGTAGCAGGGGTTGTGACTGTCCTGTTTCATCGTCTCAAGCAGCCCGTGGTGCTGGGGTATATCGTCGCCGGGTTCATCATCGGCCCCCACACCCCGCCATTTGGCCTGATCCATGACGAAGACACGATCAAGACCCTTGCCGAGCTGGGGGTGATCTTCCTGATGTTCTGTCTGGGCCTTGAGTTCAGCCTGCGCAAGTTGTTCAAGGTCGGTGCCACCGCGTTTATAGCGGCGTTCCTCGAAATCATTCTGATGATCTGGATCGGCTACGAAATCGGCCGCTGGTTCGACTGGAACACCATGGACTCGCTGTTCCTCGGCGCGATCCTGGCGATCTCCTCGACCACCATCATCGTCAAGGCACTCAATGACCTGAAGATGAAAAACCAGCGGTTTGCCCAGCTGATTTTTGGCGTATTGATTGTTGAGGACATCCTCGGCATCGGCATTATCGCCTTGCTGTCGAGTATTGCCGTCAGTGGTACGGTCAGCTCCGGCGAGGTGTTTTCCACGGTCGGCAAACTCTCGCTGTTCATGATCGTCGCGCTGGTCATCGGTATTTTGTTGGTGCCGCGTCTGCTGGCCTACGTGGCCAAGTTCGAAAGCAACGAGATGCTGCTGATCACCGTGTTGGGCCTGTGTTTCGGCTTCTGCCTGCTGGTGGTCAAGCTGGAATACAGCATGGTGCTGGGCGCGTTCCTGATCGGCGCGATCATGGCCGAGTCCCGCCAGTTGATTAAGATCGAGCGCCTTATCGAGCCTGTTCGCGACATGTTCAGTGCGATCTTCTTTGTCGCCATCGGTTTGATGATCGACCCGCAAATCCTGCTGCAGTACGCCTGGCCGATCGCGGTGATTACCGTTGCGGTGGTGCTGGGCAAGATGTTGTCCTGCGGCCTGGGGGCTTTTATCGCTGGCAACGACGGCCGCACCTCACTGCGGGTTGGCATGGGGCTGTCACAGATTGGCGAGTTTTCATTCATCATCGCTGCGCTGGGCATGACGCTGCAGGTCACCAGTGACTTCCTCTATCCGGTGGCGGTTGCCGTTTCGGCAATTACCACCTTGCTGACGCCTTACTTGATCCGCGGTGCCGACCCGTTGTCGTTAAAGATTGCCTCGGTGATGCCTAAGCGCATGAGCCGGGTATTTGGGATGTATGGCGAATGGCTGCGCAGCATCCAGCCTCAGGGTGAGGGTGCAATGCTGGCGTCGATGATCCGCAAAATCATCCTGCAAGTGGGGGTCAACCTGGCGCTGGTGGTGGCGATCTTCTTCACCGGCAGCTTTTTCGCGGTGCGTATCGGCGGTTATCTGGAAGGCTGGATCAGTGATCCGAGTTGGCAGAAGGCATTGATCTGGGGCGCGGCGTTGCTGTTGTCGCTGCCGTTCCTGATTGCGGCGTATCGCAAACTAAAGGCGCTGTCGATGTTGCTGGCGGAGATGAGCGTGAAGCCGGAAATGGCCGGGCGGCATACCCAGCGCGTGCGGCGGGTGATTGCCGAACTGATCCCCATCCTCTCGTTGCTGGTGATTTTCCTGCTATTGGCAGCCTTGTCGGCCAGTATTCTGCCGACCAACAAGTTGCTGGTGCTGATTGCCGTCGTCACGGCCGCGGTAGCGGCCGTGCTCTGGCGGTGGTTCATCCGCGTGCATACGCGGATGCAGGTCGCCTTGCTGGAGACGCTGGATAACCATAAGGATACGCCGGAGCACTAGAGGCCCGGGCGCTGCGACTCAGCTTTCCAGCCAGACGTCCCGCGCCCAGTGCCATACCGATTCCCAGGTCTCTTCGGTGACGAGTTCTTCTTCGCCGGACCACAGCACCACGGTGCCGTCTTCTTCGACGCAGTAGTAGTCGTCGCCGTCCTGGCAGATCGGGATCATGCTGCGGTCAACACCGGCATCCCAGGCGTTGGCGGCCACGTCCGGCAGGTAGGTATGGGACTGCGGGTCGGTGACGGTCACCGGCTCGAGGCTGCCATACACCACGTCGCTGACGGTCAGCAGGAATTCGCGGAAGACAAAGGGGATGTCGATGAACAGTTGTTCTTCGATTTCCACCAGTTGGTCTTCGTCAGGCAGCTCCAGAGGAACCGGGACCGGTTCGTTGGCTTCACGCAATTGTTCGATGATTTCTTCCACGGCCGGGATCCTCTTGCTAGATGGCGCGGTTTATAGGGGCGTTTTATACAGTAGCTCGCTATAAGTGCAACCGTGAAATAGAAAACCCCGGAACATGTCCGGGGTTTTTATCACCAAGTGCTCAAACGCGCAGCTATCAGCCGTTCTGGCGGATACCGGCGACCAGCCAAGGCTGGTTGTCGCCTTGGGCGCGCTCCATGTTCCAGCTTTCGCTGAACACTTCGCCCTGGTCGAAACGTGAAGTCTTCGACACGCCACTGAACGTCAGGGTCGCGATGGTCTTGTCGGCGCGATCATCCACACCGTCCAGCTGGACACGCAGGTCGTCGATGTAGGTCGACTGGAAGCCGTCGCCCAGGTCGGCGCGTTCGCGCTTGAGGAAATCCAGCAGTTGCGGGGTCACGAACTCGGAGATCTTGTCCATTTCGTTGGCGTCCCAGTGTTGCTGCAGGGACTGGAAGTGGCTGCGGGCCGCTTCGACGAAACGCTCTTCGTTGAACCAGGCCGGTGCATTGATTACCGGACGGGCGGCCGCCGGTGCAGCCGAACCACCGAAGATCGAACCCATGGCTGGTTTTTGCTCGAACACTTCACGCTGCATCGGCGCGCCGGCTGGAGCCATGTGCTCCTGCTGCTTGCGGCGACGGGCGGCGATAAAGCGGAAGATCAGGAAGGCGATGACCGCCATGATCAGGATGTCGAAGATCTGCATGCCCTGGAAGCCGCCGCCCATGAACATGGACGCGAGCAGGCCACCGGCGGCGATACCGGCCAGAGGGCCTAACCAGCGCGAAGCACCGCCGGCCTTGGCTGCCGCGCCAGCCGCACCGGCTGCGCCTGCGGTAGCCGCTGCGCCGCCGGCACCGGCGGCGGGAGCCATTTGGCTGGTCTGGTGAGTCGGTGCCGAGCCCATGCTTTTGCCGCCACCGAAGCGCTTGGCGTTGGCGTCGAGGCTCATCGTCAGGCCGATGCACAACGCCATGGCGATGCTAAGAAAACGTTTCATAAAGGGAATTCCCATTTGTGGATTGCACGCGCGCCATGTTGCACAGGTGTCGTGACAGTGGCTAGCGACATAATGTTTCGGGCTTTTGCGTAGGACCGAATCAGAATGGCCTGTAGGACTTATTACTGATATTGGCCCGCGCTTGTTAAAAACAAGGGCGGGCCAACAACCTTCATGCAGTGAAGATGTATCAGATTGCTTCGAGCTTCGCGTAGCCCATCATCAGCCACTTGCTGCCTTCGGCGAAATTCACCTGCACCCGTGCCTGGGCGCCGGCGCCTTCGAAGTTGAGAATCACGCCTTCGCCGAAGATCGCATGTTTGACCTGCTGGCCAAGGCTGAAAGGGGTTTCCGGGATCTCGGAACCGGCAAACATGCTGCTGGAGTTCTGCTGCTGACCGCCGCCGAACGGGCGGCTGACACTGTTGGACAGGCGCACTTCCTGGATCAGCCCCTTCGGCACTTCACGTACGAAGCGCGACACCTTGTTGTAGGTCTCGCTGCCGTACAGGCGTCGGGTCTCGGCATAGGTCATCACCAGGTTCTGCATGGCACGCGTGATGCCCACGTAGGCCAGGCGGCGTTCTTCCTCAAGGCGGCCGGGCTCTTCCAGGCTCATCTTGTGCGGGAACAGGCCTTCTTCCATGCCCACCAGGAACACATACGGAAACTCCAGGCCCTTGGCGCTGTGCAAGGTCATCAGCTGGATGCTGTCTTCATGCTCATCGGCCTGGGTATCGCCGGCTTCAAGCGAGGCATGACCAAGGAAGGCGGCGAGCGGGGTCAGCTCTTCATCGTCTTCGGTATTTTCGAACGCGCGCGCGGCGCTGACCAGTTCCTCAAGGTTTTCTACCCGGGCCTGGCCTTTCTCGCCTTTTTCCGCTTCGTGATAGGCAATCAGCCCGGACTGCTCGATCACGGTCTGGGTCATCAAGTGCAGCGGCATTTCTGCGCACTTGGCCGCCAGGTTCTCGATCAGTTCGACAAACACACCCAGGGCACCGGCGGCGCGGCCGGTCAGGCCCTTATTGGCGATCAGCAAGCGCATGGCTTCCCACATCGACACATCGGCGTGGCGCGCATGGTCGCGAATAGCCTCGACGGTTTTTTCGCCGATGCCACGCGCCGGGATATTGATCACCCGCTCCAGCGCCGCATCGTTGCCACGACCTTCCAGCAAGCGCAGGTAGGCCATGGCGTTCTTGATTTCCGCCCGCTCGAAGAAGCGCTGGCCGCCATAGATGCGGTACGGAATGCGTTCGCGCAGCAGGGCTTCTTCCAATACCCGCGATTGGGCGTTGGAGCGATACAGAATGGCGATATCGCTGCGCGCCAAACCGGTTTTCAGCGCGCTCTCGATGGTTTCCACCACATAGCGCGCTTCATCGTGCTCGTTGAACGCGGCGTACAGGTTGATCGCTTCGCCTTCGCCGCCGTCGGTCCACAGCTCTTTGCCCATGCGCCCGGTGTTATTGGCGATCAGCGCGTTGGCCGCCTTGAGGATGCCGGCCGTGGAGCGATAGTTCTGCTCCAGGCGGATGGTGATCGCGTCCGGGAAGTCGTCGGAGTACTGGTAGATGTTCTCGATTTTCGCGCCGCGCCAGCCGTAGATCGACTGGTCGTCGTCGCCCACCACCATCAGGCTGTCACCGCCCTTGGCCAGCAAGCGCAACCAGGCGTACTGCACGGCGTTGGTGTCCTGGAACTCGTCCACCAGAATGTGCCGGAAACGCTTCTGGTAATGCGCCAGCAAGCCGGGGTTGTCGCGCCACAGGTCGAGGGCGCGCAGCAGCAGCTCGGAGAAGTCGATCACGCCGGCGCGCACACAGGCTGCCTCGTACGCTTCATAGATGCTGCGCATGGTCGCCAGGAACAAATCGCCGCTGGCCTGGATATGTTGCGGGCGCAAGCCTTCGTCTTTCTGGCCGTTGATAAACCATTGCGCCTGGCGCGCAGGCCAGCGTTGTTCGTCGAGGCCCAGTTCGCGGATCACGCGCTTGACCAAGCGTTGCTGGTCGTCGCTGTCGAGGATCTGGAACGTCTGGCTCAAGCCCGCTTCTTGCCAGTGCGCTCGCAACAGGCGATGTGCCAGGCCGTGGAACGTGCCCACCCACATGCCGGCGGGGCTGATGCCCATCAACTGCTCGATGCGGTGACGCATCTCGGCAGCGGCCTTGTTGGTGAAAGTCACCGACAGGATCGAATGCGGGGACGCGTTTTCGACCTGGATCAACCAGGCGATACGGTGCACCAGCACGCGGGTTTTACCGGAGCCAGCACCGGCCAGGACCAACTGACGGCCAACGGGGGCTGCTACGGCCTGGCGTTGGGCATCGTTGAGGGAGTTCAGCAAAAGAGAGAGATCATCGCGCATCGACGCATTCTATGGGCCTAACGGGAGTGGGGCAAATCCCAATGCCGGGTGGTCGATGGAAAACAACCGGCGTGCCCGTGGCCGGGCAAACTTTCTACCGCGGGTGATGACTGGTTGGTCATGGGCCACAGCCCGCGCGGGCCCTCGCTCAAGCAGTCTGGCTCCAAGGTTTGCGGCCGATTCCAGGGCGGTCTTTATGACGTGGAGCAGTTTGGCCCAAGCGCTTGCTTGTGTATGCTCCGTCCACGTTTCGGGCTCACCATTATAAGAACACTGCCTATGACCCTCAGTCCTGATCTGTTCGGCCCCCCGGCGGCGCCCGCGCAGGTCATCCGTAAACATTACGCAACCGAGATGGCGGTCGAGCGCACTCGCCTCTTGTATCAGGGGTCATTGCTGCCGACGTTATTGATGTTGGTCAACGGCCTGGTGTGTGCCTGGTTGCTGTGGAACCCCAAGCAATATGTGTTGGACAGCATCTGGCTGGTCTGGCTGCTCGCCCTGGTGGCGCTGCGTGTGATCCAGGTAGCGGCTTTTGATTCGGCGATGCCCAGCCGCCAGGCCCAGCCGATCTGGCGACGCATGTTCATGCTGGGCTCGGCGGTCAGCGGCCTGACACTGGCGACTGCCGCCATCGCCCTGGTGCCGGTTGACAGTTTCATGCAGCAAGCCTGGGTGTTCGGCCTGATCGGCGCCGCTACGCTGTCGGCCAGCGTGGCCTATGCCGTGAGCCTGTCCGCGTTCCTGTCATTTGCCCTGCCGTGCCTGGTGCCGGCGATTGTCTATCTGTTCTGGAATGGTGCCCCGCAGCAGCAAGGTTGGGGTGTGCTCGGCCTGATTCTGCTGGCCTCCTTGAGCCTGGTGGCGTGGCAGGTCAACCGCCTGATTCAGCGCGGGTTGCTGCGGCGCTTCCAGAACCAGGCGCTGATCGAGCATCTCCAGCAGGCGCAGCAGCGCAGCGAGCAATTGAATCAGGAACTGGTGCGTGAAGTTGGCCAGCGCCGTCAGGTCGAACAGGAATTGCGCGAGGCGCAAACCGGTCTGCAAGACCGCGTGGCGCAACGCAGCCAGGAGCTGGACGCCGCCAGCCTCGCCCTGAACAAAAGCGAAGCGCGCCTGGCCATGGCCCTGCAAGCCAGCGAACTGGGCTTGTGGGACTGGAACCTGCAAACCGATGAAGTGCACCACACCCAACTCAAGGAGCTGTTCGGCCTGGAGCCTGAGTACGTTACGGCGATGCTCAGCCATCTCAAGCCACGCCTGCACCCCGACGACCTGCCGCTGCTCAAGCGCGCCCTGGTGGAACACCTCAAGGGCCGCAGCGAGGATTATCAGGTCGAATACCGCGTGCGCCATGGCGCAGGCCATTGGGTGTGGATCGAGGACCGTGGCCGCGCCGTGGAGCGCACGCCCAGCGGACGCGTCACGCGCATGCTCGGCACTCGCCGCGACATCAGCGCCGGCAAGGCCCTTGAAGAGCAGCAGCGCCTTGCCTCGACGGTGTTCGAAGCCGCCAGCGAAGGCATCGTGATTCTCGACCCGGAATACGTGCTGATTGCTGTCAACCAGGCCTTCAGCCGTGTCACCGGCTTTGAAATCGACGACATGATTGGCCGCAATGTGGTCGAACTGCCCTGCAGCCGTGACGCCCGTCGGCATTTTCCGGTGATCCGTCAGGCGCTGCTCAGCCACGGCACTTGGCAGGGCGAGTTGGTGGAAACGCGCAAAAACGGCGAGCTGTACCCGCAATGGCTGCAATTGAATGTGGTGCGCGATGCTCGCGGAAAAGTCAGCCATATTGTGGGCTTCTTCGCCGATCTGTCTGCGCGGCGTGAATCCGAAGAGCGCATGCGCTACCTCACTCACTATGACGAGTTGACCGGCCTGGCCAATCGCTCGCTGTTTCGCGAACGGCTGCGCGAAGCTCACCAACGTGTACGCCAGGGCGGGCGCAGCCTGGCACTGCTGCATATCAACCTGGACCGCTTCAAGCTGCTTAACGACAGCCTCGGCCATGAAGTCGCGGATCAGCTGTTGCAGAAAATGGCGCGGCGGTTGATCAATGCCTTGCCCGAAGCCGACACCATTGCGCGGCTGTCCGGTGATGAATTTGCCGTGCTGTTCGACGCCTACGGCAACTTGTCGAGCCTGGCGCGCGTGGCGACGCGGCTCCTGGCCAAATTGCGCGTGCCGGTGACGGTAGAGGGGCATGAGCTGGTGGTCAGCGCCTCAATGGGCGTAAGCCTGCTGCCGGATAATGCGCGGGAAATTTCTGCGCTGGTCAGCCAATCGAACATGGCCATGCAGCACGCCAAACACTTGGGCGGCAATAATTTCCAGTTCTACACCGACAGCCTGCAAGCCAGCACCCTGGAGCGTTTGCAACTGGAGAACCACTTGCGCAAGGCCATCGACGAGCGCCAGCTCACGGTGTTCTACCAGCCGAAACTGTGCCTGGCCACGGGCAAACTGAACGCTGCCGAGGCGCTGGTTCGTTGGGAGCATCCGCAATGGGGCATGGTGCCGCCAGGGGACTTTATCGGCCTGGCCGAAGAGACCGGCCTGATCGTACCGCTGGGCGAGTTCGTGTTGCGCCAGGCGTGTTGGCAGGCGTGTGAGTGGCAGCGCCAGGGGCTCGCACCGATTCGGGTGTCGGTGAACCTGTCAGTGCATCAGTTGCGCCAGGGCAAGCTGGTCAGCCTTGTGCGCCAGGTACTGGAAGAAACCGGCCTGGACCCGCAATACCTGGAGCTGGAGCTGACCGAAAGCCAACTGCTCGACAGCGTTGAGCACATCATCGCCACCTTCCAGCAGCTACGCGATTTGGGCGTGAAGCTGGCCATTGACGACTTCGGCACAGGCTACTCGTCCCTCAGCTACCTCAAGCGTATCCCGGTGGACTACGTGAAAATTGACCAGACCTTTATTCGCGGGCTGGGCCAAGGCCGTGAAGACGCGGCCATTACCCGGGCGATTATTGCCATGGCCCATGGCCTGGCACTTAAAGTGGTGGCCGAAGGGGTGGAAGATCAGCAGCAGCTGGATTTCCTGCGAGGGGAGCGATGCGATGAGGTGCAGGGCTACCTCATCAGCCGGCCGATGCAGGCCGAGGGGTTGGCAGATTTGTTACGGAAAAATGCAGATTTTTCTTAATGACGCCAAGGCCGCCCATGCGGCTACAAAGCCTCTGCCCTTTGAATCAGAGGGCAGCAGGGCGATTTAGTGATGCATCGGACGGGCAAAACGACAATTCTTGTAGTATAACTACAAGCTTGCTACATCCCTGGCACCCGCCAATAACAAGAGTCCTGCCCTTTGAACCTGTTGCAACATATCGCCCAGTCGCGCCACCTGTTACGCAAATCGGAACTCAAGGTTGCCGATCACGTGCTGCTTGATCCTGCGGCTGTGATGCACAGTTCCATGGCCGACCTGGCCCACAGCGTGGGCATCAGTGAGCCGACCATCGTGCGCTTCTGCCGCGCCATCGGTTGCTCCGGGTTCCAGGACTTGAAACTCAAGCTGGCCCAGAGCCTGGCAGCGGGTGCGAGTTTCGGGCAGTTTGCGATTCACGAAGACGATTCCGTCGCCGACTACAGCCTGAAAATCTTCGACACCACCTTGCACACCCTCATGGAAGTGCGCGAGAAGCTCGACCCGGTGGAGCTGCAGAAAGCGGTGACGGCCATGTCTCAGGCGCAGCGTGTGGAGTTTTATGGCTTCGGCGCGTCTGGCGCCGTTGCTGCGGATGCCCAGCACAAATTCTTCCGCCTGCTGCTCACTGCGGCGGCGTATAGCGACCCGCACATGCAGGCGATGTCGGCGGTCACGCTGAAACCGACTGACGTGGCCATCTGCATTTCCCAGTCCGGTCGCTCCAAAGACTTGCTGATTACCGCCAACCTGGTGCGTGAAAGTGGCGCGACGCTGATCACCCTGTGCCCCAGCCAGACGCCGTTGGCGGAACTGTCCACGGTGAACCTGGCGATTGATGTACACGAAGACACCGAGATCTACACCCCGTTGACCTCGCGTATCGCCCATCTGGTGGTGATCGACGTGCTGGCGATGGGCGTGGCCATGGCGCGCGGGCCGAGCCTGGTCAACCACCTCAAGAGCGTTAAACGCAGCTTGCGCAGCCTGCGGTTGTCGCCAAAATCGGTCAAAGCCCTCGACGATTAATGGGGGGTACGCAGGTCAGTGTGGGAGCGGGCTTGCTCGCGGATGCAGAGCGTCAGTCACTATAAGTATTGGCGGCCCGGTCGTATTCGCCAGCAAGCCTGTTCCCACATTGGGATTTCCTACCGATCCAGAATATTCATCGTCCTGTAACCCCTGCGCCGCCAAACCGTCATCCCCTGCGCTCATCCTGACCTCCCCGTACTCGCATTGGGAGACTCAAAATGGCCCGGCAATACGAAGACAGCAGCACCGTCAAAACCCGTCGTCAGCAGGAAGATCAGCGCCGTATGGC
Source organism: Pseudomonas fluorescens (assembly GCF_900215245.1). GTDB lineage: Bacteria > Pseudomonadota > Gammaproteobacteria > Pseudomonadales > Pseudomonadaceae > Aquipseudomonas > Aquipseudomonas fluorescens. Next base: position 2,064,176 of record NZ_LT907842.1, on the reverse strand, counting down.
GTTCCGTCGCGCAATCGAAGACCGTTGCGAGGAGCGCCAATTGCTCAAGAGCATCAGTGACTACCCGGAACTCCACTGGCAGGCACCCGCGGCTGCCCAGCGAAGCGTTCAGCCAGCGCGCTGATCTGCACCCGTTCGCTGCGGATAAAGCCCAGGAACGCATGGGCCACCGGTGACAAGCGCTTGGCTTTGGCTTGCACCAGGCACCAACTGCGGTACAGCGGCAGTTCCTCCACCGGCAGCTCCTTGAGCCCGCCGGTGGCCAGCTCCAGGTTGACCGCGTGGCGCGTCAGCAGCGCCACGCCCAACCCCGCGCTCACACACTCGCGCTGCGCCTCGGCCGAGGCCACTTCCACCGTCTGGGTGAAGTGCACGCGCTTTTCCTTGAAGTACTCCTCGCAGGCCATTCGCGTGCCCGACCCCGGTTCACGTGTCAGCAGCGTATAAGGCTCCAGGTCTTGCAGGCGCAGCGGACCTTGCTGGCTCAACGGGTGATCGAGGGGTGCCACGGCGACAATCGGGTTGTTGAGAAACGGCAGGAATTCCAGGCCCATGTCCTGGGGCACCATGGACATGATCACCAGGTCATCGCGGTTATCTGAAAGCCGGCGAATCACCTGGGCGCGGTTGACCACCGTCAGGTGCAGTTGGACCTCGGGGTGCTGGCGCTTGAAGGCGGCAAACAGGTGCGGCACGAAGTACTTGGCGCTGGACTCCACCGCCAGTTTCAGTTGGCCCTGCAGCGAGCCCTGCATGTCCGACAGCTGCATATCGAGGTTTTCCAAACGCCCGAAAATATCGCGGCTGGCCCGTTGCAAGGCTTCGGCGGCCTCGGTCATGTAGAGCTTTTTGCCGACGTAATCAAACAGCGGTTGGCCGATCAGCTCTTCCAGCTGGCGAATTTGTAGGCTAACGGCCGGCTGTGTGAGGGACATTTCTTCGGCTGCGCGGCTGTAGGAACGCAAATCACACACCTCATTAAAGATCTGCAACTGCCGTAATGTCATACGCATCAATGACTTACGCATTATTTAAGTCCTCTCGCCTCGGGCCGGTCGGCCAACTATAAGTCTTTACTTATGCACGACCCAATAATTATTGATTTTTGTTAATCCTTCGGTGCGCATAGTGTGTGTCTCGCGACTGTCATGAAACATTTGGTCACGCGCCGACCCTGATTCAGAGGGTTGAAGAACGCAGCAATCGGCTCAAGGGAATTTCCAAGTGATAAAAAAGATCCTGATCGCCAACCGTGGTGAAATTGCCGTACGAATCGTGCGTGCTTGCGCCGAGATGGGCATTCGCTCGGTCGCGGTCTATTCCGACGCCGACCGCCATGCGTTGCACGTCAAACGTGCCGACGAAGCCCACAGCATTGGTGCCGAGCCCCTGGCCGGTTACCTGAACCCGCGCAAGCTGGTGAACCTGGCGGTGGAAACCGGTTGTGATGCGCTGCACCCCGGCTATGGTTTCCTGTCGGAAAACGCCGAACTGGCGGACATCTGCGCCGAACGTGGCATCAAATTCATTGGCCCGTCGGCAGAAGTCATTCGCCGCATGGGCGACAAGACCGAAGCGCGGCGCAGCATGATCAAGGCCGGTGTGCCGGTCACGCCGGGCACTGAAGGTAACGTTGCGGACATCGCCGAAGCCCTGACTGAAGGTGACCGCATTGGTTACCCGGTAATGCTCAAGGCCACCTCCGGCGGTGGCGGTCGCGGTATCCGTCGTTGCAACAGCCGCGAAGAACTTGAACAAGCCTTCCCCCGCGTTATATCCGAAGCCACCAAGGCGTTCGGCTCGGCGGAAGTGTTCCTGGAAAAATGCATCGTCAACCCCAAGCACATCGAGGCGCAGATCCTCGGTGACAGCTTCGGCAACGTGGTGCATTTGTTCGAGCGTGATTGCTCGATTCAGCGCCGTAACCAGAAGCTCATCGAAATTGCCCCAAGCCCGCAGCTGACCCCTGAACAGCGCGCCTACATCGGCGACCTGTCGGTGCGCGCTGCCAAGGCCGTGGGTTACGAAAACGCCGGCACCGTGGAGTTCCTGCTCGCCGAGGGCGAGGTGTACTTCATGGAGATGAATACCCGGGTGCAGGTGGAACACACCATCACCGAAGAAATTACCGGCATCGACATCGTGCGTGAGCAGATCCGCATCGCCTCGGGCCTGCCACTGTCGGTGAAACAGGAAGACATTCAGCACCGTGGCTTCGCGTTGCAGTTCCGCATCAACGCCGAAGACCCGAAGAACAACTTCCTGCCCAGCTTCGGCAAGATCACCCGTTACTACGCACCCGGCGGTCCCGGCGTGCGGACCGACACGGCGATCTACACCGGCTACACCATCCCGCCGTTCTACGACTCCATGTGCCTGAAACTGGTGGTGTGGGCGTTGACCTGGGAAGAAGCCATGGACCGCGGCCTGCGTGCCCTGGACGATATGCGCCTGCAAGGCGTGAAGACCACCGCCGCCTACTACCAGGAAATCCTGCGCAACCCGGAATTCCGCAGCGGCCAATTTAATACCAGCTTTGTGGAAAGCCATCCTGAGCTGACCAACTACTCGATCAAGCGCAAACCCGAAGAGCTGGCCCTGGCCATCGCCGCCGCCATCGCCGCCCACGCAGGCCTGTGAGGAATATAAGAATGAGCAAGAAGATCTTCGTAACCGACACCATCCTGCGCGACGCCCACCAATCGTTGCTGGCCACCCGCATGCGCACCGACGACATGCTGCCGATCTGCGACAAGCTCGACAAAGTCGGCTACTGGTCCCTGGAAGTCTGGGGCGGCGCGACCTTCGACGCCTGCGTACGCTTTTTGAAAGAAGACCCGTGGGAGCGCCTGCGCGAACTGCGCGCCGCATTGCCTAACACGCGCCTGCAAATGCTGCTGCGCGGTCAGAACCTGCTGGGCTACCGGCATTACAGCGACGATGTGGTCAAAGCTTTTGTCGCCAAGGCCGCCGTCAACGGCATCGACGTGTTCCGCATCTTCGACGCAATGAACGACGTGCGTAACCTGCGCGTGGCCATCGAGGCGGTCAAAGCCGCCGGCAAACATGCCCAGGGCACCATCGCCTACACCACCAGCCCGGTGCACACCATCGATGCGTTTGTGGCCCAGGCCAAGCAAATGGAAGCCATGGGTTGCGACTCGGTGGCCATCAAAGACATGGCCGGCCTGTTGACTCCGTACGCCACCGGCGAGTTGGTCAAGGCGTTGAAGGCCGAGCAGAGTCTGCCGATCTTCATTCACTCCCACGACACCGCTGGTTTGGCCGCGATGTGCCAACTCAAAGCCATCGAAAACGGTGCCGATCACATCGACACCGCCATCTCCAGCTTTGCCTGGGGCACCAGCCATCCGGGCACCGAGTCGATGGTCGCCGCCCTTAAAGGCAGCGAGTTCGACACCGGCCTCGACCTGGAACTGCTGCAGGAAATCGGCCTGTACTTCTACGCCGTGCGTAAGAAATACCACCAGTTCGAAAGCGAATTCACCGCCGTCGACACCCGTGTGCAAGTCAACCAGGTGCCGGGCGGGATGATTTCCAACCTGGCCAACCAGTTGAAAGAGCAAGGCGCACTCAACCGCATGGGCGAAGTGCTGGCTGAAATCCCACGGGTGCGTGAAGACCTCGGTTTCCCGCCATTGGTGACGCCGACTTCGCAGATCGTTGGCACCCAGGCGTTCTTCAATGTGCTGGCCGGCGAACGCTACAAGACCATCACCAACGAAGTGAAGCTCTACCTGCAAGGCGGCTACGGCAAAGCGCCGGGCACGGTGAACGAAAAACTGCGTCGCCAGGCGATCGGCAGCGAAGACGTGATCGACCATCGACCGGCTGATTTGCTCAAGCCGGAAATGACCAAGCTGCGCGGCGAAATCGGTGCGTTGGCCAAGTCCGAAGAAGACGTGCTGACCTACGCCATGTTCCCGGACATCGGTCGCAAGTTCCTCGAAGAACGCGACGCCGGCACCCTGGCCCCTGAAGTGCTGTTGCCGATCCCTGAGGCTGGCGGTGTGGCCCGTGCCGGTGGCGAAGGCGTGCCGACCGAGTTCGTTATCGACGTGCACGGCGAAAGCTACCGCGTCGACATTACGGGTGTTGGCGTGAAGGCTGAAGGCAAGCGTCACTTCTACCTGTCCATCGACGGCATGCCGGAAGAAGTGGTGTTCGAACCGCTCAACGAGTTTGTCAGCAGTGGCGGCAGCAAGCGCAAGCACGCCACGGAGCCGGGCCATGTCAGCACGGCGATGCCGGGCAATATCGTCGACGTACTGGTCAAGGAAGGCGACGTGGTGAAAGCCGGCCAGGCCGTGCTGATTACCGAAGCCATGAAAATGGAAACCGAAGTGCAGGCAGCGATTGCCGGCAAGGTGACCGCCGTTCATGTGGCCAAGGGCGACCGGGTGAACCCTGGCGAGATCCTGATTGAAATCGAAGGCTGATTCAGCCTTCGACACTACCGCTTAATCCTCGGGGGGGCAGGTGCCCCCCTTTTTTTTGCCCGGGATTTACTGCTCGGCGCGGTTAAAAGCTCATCTTCCATTGCCCCATCAGGCCCTGGCTTTGGCTTCGGCTGCCGGTTTGGGCGTTATAGGCCAGGCCGACGGAGTGTTGGCTGGATAAGGCGAGGTCCAGGCCGGCTTGCACGTCGAGGCTGTTGCGGTCCAGTGATGTGCCGGTGATGTTGAAGCCGTCAATCAGGCCCGGCGCGTAGCGATAGGATTGACGCACCTGGCTGCCGACTTCGCCGTAGAGGCGTTTCCAGCCGGCACTCACGTGGGGTGTGAGGCTCATCCGGTTGTCGAATCGGTACACGGTGGCCAGCCGCAGGCCAAGGGTGCTGCTCAGATTCTGCTGGGTTTGTGAGCCGACATTCAACGCGCTCAGGCCAGCCTTTTCCTTGAAGCTGTTGCGGTGATAACGCTGATAGCCAATGCCTGCAAAGGGTTCCACGTGCAGGTCCGCACTGCCCAATTGGTAGCCCAGCTCGGAAAATACGGTTTGGCTTTGGGCGCTGTAATCGCCTCTTATCTGTTCCTTGTAGCTGAGCAGGTTGACGCTGCGTTTGTTTTTCCCGGTGTGATCGCTATAGATCGCCCCCAGGCGCAGAGCCAATGGGCCGTCCTGGCGCACCGCGTAACCGCCCAAGTGCAAGCTGTCGAGCTCACCCCGAAAGTGTTGGGCGCTCAGCTCACTGGAAGATTTTGCCCCCATCACACCGACTCGCCAGGCGTCGGCCACCGCCCAATCGGCGCCCAGCATCAGGCCTTTGGTGTCATGTTTGAGGCCGTCGCTGCCGCCTCGCTTGTCGAGCTTGCCGTCGTTGCCCAGGCCTTGCACCCAGAAGTGGCCATCGCCGTCAGTGGGCAGCGTGCGCAGGGTTGAGAGCAACTGGCTGCTGATTTGTCCCGTGACGGCCTGGGTTGCACCCGCCAGATTGGCATTTTGGCTGCCCGCCAATTGTTCGAGCGCAGCGCCGGTCCCTCCGGGCTGGCCAGCCACATCTTCACCGAAGCGTTGCAGTGCGTTGACCTGTGCTCTGGACAATTCACCGGACGCCAGCAGGCGACTCAATGCGGGTTCCAGGACCTTGGCGACCTGCAAACCGTTATGCGTGGTGGCCTGCCGAGTGAGGTAACCGTCGATGGAGGGTGCTTGCTCTACGGGGGTGTAAAACCCCGCGTCGTTAAATGCGGGGAGGGGATCAAATACGGAGGGTGTTGAAGCGATATCACCTCGCGCATACGCGGGTTGCAGGCTGGCCGCACTGATCGTAAGGGCTATGAGCAGGGCAAATCTGTGATGTGTAAGGAGCATGTAATCCCGACCTCTGATGAATGAGGCCGGGAATTTAGCGAGGTAGCGGGGTGATAACTGTCAGGTCATCGCCCCTTGGTTTGCGGGAGCTTTCTCTAGTACGGCGCGATTAAAAACTCATCTGCCTTTGCCCCGTCAGCGCATCTGTTGTTGCGGATGGCTGTGATGCTTTGAAGGCGTTGGGCTGCAAGGTGGGCAAAGGCGGCTGAACCCATCGTTTGAAATCGCTGAAGATCTAAAGTGTGGTGCTGTGTTGTCAATGCGAATCAGGCTCGGCACTCGGCCAGTGTCTTCAGCTGGCCGGAACGGCTCTGGTTCGCCTCGGACAACCACGCCTCAAACCCGGCCTCAAGGGTTGGCCATTCAGAATCCAGGATCGAATACCACGCCGTATCGCGGTTCTGGCCCTTGACCACCATGTGCTGGCGAAACACGCCTTCAAAGCTGAACCCCAATCGCTCGGCCGCGTATTTTGAGCGTGCATTGCCGTTGTTGCACTTCCATTCCAGGCGACGGTAGCCCTGTTCAAACGCGTACTTGGCCAGCAGGTACACGGCCTCGGTGCTTTTCGGTGAGCGCTGCATCGGCGCGCCGAAGGTGACGTGGCCGATTTCGATACGGCCCTGGGCGGGGACGATGGACATCAGGCTGAGGATGCCTTGGACGTCGCCGCTGGCGCGGTCGATGATGCTGAAGAAATACGGGTCGCTGTGCTGGGCATGGTTGTTGAGCCAGGTATCAAACGCGCCGCGTTCGGTAAACGGGCCGTAGGGCAAATAGTCCCACAGCTTCGGGTCGGCGCCGGGGCCATTCAGGGCTTCAAACAGTTTGTCGCTATGGCGGGCCGGGTCGAGTTTTTCCAGGCGAATGTAGCGCCCTTCAAGCAACTGAACCGTGGGCGCGGGGACGCCTTTCCAGTCGGCGGGTGAGATAGGCATGCTGCGCTCCTTAAAGACTTAAAGACCTTTGCGAAATTGAATGAAACCGGGGCGTTCGGCAATGCGTTCATACAATTGAATTGCCGTGGCGTTGGTCTCGTGAGTCAGCCAATGAACCTTGCAGCAGCCATCGTGCTTGGCGGTGGCGTAGACGAATTCGATGAGCTTACGCCCCACGCCGGTACCGCGTTGCGCCGGGTCCACCAGCAAGTCCTGCAAGTAGCAGGCGTTTTCGATGCTCCAGTTGGAACGGTGGTAGATGAAGTTGACCATACCCACCGCCTTGCCGTCCTGCCAGGCGAGGGCCGAATGAGTCAGCTCGCTGGCGTCGATCAGGCGTTGCCAGGTGTTTTGGCTGACGGCGTCCGGCAGTTCGGTGTTGTAAAACTTCAAATACGCTTGCCACAGCGGTAACCAGGCACCGTGGTCGGCGGCAGTCACCTGGCGGATGTCGATCTGGCTCATTCTGAAACTCCTTGGGGAATAAAGCGGGCGAGGGTCTGGTCGCGCACATCCACGCTGGCAGCCAGGCCCTCGCGTACGCCTGCGATGTCGGCCGGGTTGCGGTTCTGGCTGAGTTTGCGCTTGCCGAGCAGGCGCTCGATCGGCAGGGCGAAGCCGACGATGGCCTTGAGCATGCCGTCGATGTAGTCGGCGGGGGCGTCGCTGACTTTCCAGGGCTGGGCGCGGCGGCCTTCGTGACGGTCGGTGAGGGCGCTGACCACCGTCAGCAGGCGCTCAGCGTCGGTAAACACCTCGGCTTTGCCATAGGCATGTACAGCGAGGTAATTCCAGGTCGGCACCACTTTGCCGTGCTCGGCCTTGGACGGGTAAAACGCCGGGCTGACATAGCCTTCGGCACCGGCAAAGATCACCAGGGCTTCGCTGCCATTTTGCAGCTCGCGCCACTGCGGATTAGCCTTGGCGAGGTGCCCGTAGAGCGTGCCATTCGGGCCTTCGTCGGGGTTGAGCAGCAGCGGCAAGTGGCTGGCTTGCAAGCCTTGTTCGCCCAAGGTAACCAACTGCGCCAGGCGGGTGTGCTGGATCAGTTGCTGCAGTTCAGGCAAATCTTCGAGAGCAAAGGCGCGTGGTGTGTACATGAAATTTTCCTTGGCGAATGCCTGCATCCTAGGCAGGCTAATGGTTCGTTGTAAGAGCCATCTAGCACCAATTTCATGGGTCCAATATGCCGCCTGTTTCGCCGCCGTTGTTATTCAACCCCGCAGGCATTGAGCTGGATCGCCGTCAGGGCCTGACTCGCCAGCTCTACGGCGCGTTGCGCCAGCGAGTGCTGGACGGGCGGCTGGTCAGTGGTACACGGTTGCCGGCCACTCGCGACTTGGCGGCAGCACTTTCAATCTCGCGCAACAGTGTGGTGCGCGCCTACGATCAGTTGTATGCGGAGGGGTTTATTGAGAGCCGGGTGGGTGATGGCACTTATGTGGCCCAATTGCCCACGCCAAAAAAACTATCCACAAAAGTATCCACAGGGTTTTCCACAGGCTTACCCACAGCCTTATCCACAAAATGGGCGGATTTGCCGGAAGATCTCGACAATGAAGTTATCCACAGCGCGGGCTTGGCGCGGGTAAAAAACAACCACCTTTCCCTGCCTCCCGCGGGGCCACCTCGAGCATTTCGCGTGGGGGTGCCGGCCTTTGATCTGTTTCCGTTTGAGGTGTGGGCCAAGCTGAATGGGGCGTTTTGGCGCAAGCCGGACCTGCAACAGCTTTGCTATGGCGACCCGGCCGGTGACAGCCGTCTGCGTGGTTTGATCGCCGCTTACCTGCGCAGCTCACGGGGCATGCAGTGTTCGGCTGAGCAAATTGTAATCACCTGTGGTGCGCAACAGGCAATCAGCCTTTGTGCACAGTTGCTGGTGGAGCCGGGAGACCAGGTAGCGGTGGAAAATCCGGGCTATCGCGCGGCTGGGCATGCATTTGCCCTGGCGGGTGGCCGACTGCAGGGCGTACCGGTGGACGGCGAGGGGATTGATTGCCAGGTGCTCAACACACTGGATGACTGCCGTGTGGCGTATGTCACGCCTTCTCACCAGTACCCGTTGGGTGTGGTGATGAGCCTGGCGCGGCGCCTGGAGCTGCTGGCCTGGGCTGAACGTACGGGCGGCTGGATCATCGAAGACGACTACGACGGAGAGTACCGCTACAGCGGCGCGCCTCTGTCGCCGTTGGCGGCGTTGGATCGCAGTGGCCGCGTGCTGTACGTCGGCACCTTCGGCAAGGTGGCGTTCCCGGCCTTGCGCCTGGGCTACCTGGTATTGCCGGCGGGCCTGGTGGACGCATTCACCCGGCGTCGCGCCGTGGACATGCGCCATTCTGAAGTCAGCACCCAGGCGGTGATGGCCGAATTCATGGCCGCCGGGCATTTCCAACGCCACATTCGCCGGATGCGCCGCGCTGCGCTGAGCCGGCGCAATGCTTTGTTAGCCGGTTGGCCGGACGGGTTACCCGGCGTCGGCGCCTTGCCCAGCGTTGCGGCCGGGCTGCACCTGACAGTGCGAGTGGACAGCCTGGCCCGCGAGCAGGTGTTGCTCGCACAGGCCCATGCGGTAAATGTCGAGATCAACGGTTTGAGTAGCTATTGGCTGGCTGGCAAAAGCCCATCATCGGACCAGCGCGCAGGCCTGGTGATGGGGTTTGCCGCCGTGCCAGAGGCGGCCATTGCACAGGCGCTGGCACGTTTGCGCCAGGCGTGGCAGGCATAAAAGGCGATCAGCTGTTGAAGAACAGCGACTTGGCCAGTTGATCACCGATGCTGCTGCGGTGGATTTCTATCATTTCCCAGTCACTGGGGCCGGTGCGTTGGCGAGAGCCACCAAGCCGCTGTTGTTCACGAGTTTTGAGGTGGGCCTTCTCGAATCTCTCAGGGGCGGCGCCTTTCGTTGCGTAGTGAAAGTGCGCGTACCACAGCACAGTGTTGGTCTCTTTATCGCGTACTTCGTACTCATCCAGATAGCCCTTCGGAGGCCCTTTGACGGCGCGGCGGCTGAAGGTTTTGGCGATCCTTATCAGCCCTTGGCTATGCAGCCACTCCACCCGCGCGGCAGTGGGCGGTTGCTGTTTGATCATGTCGATGTAGGTTTTTCTGCCCAGGCGATAAAGCCGCTGTGCTGCGTCGTTGAGGTTGCGCTTGGTCGACGCGGCGGAAGTATGATCGCTTTCGGTGAGATTGCGCCGAGTCAGCGCCTGCTCGATATCGTTTGATGCGTCCTCCAGTTTTTTGGCGTAGGCGTCGAACATATCTTGGAGGTCCTGGGGCGAATGCCAGGGTTTACGCGAGAAATTCCGGTACTTGTGGGTTTCCGCGTGCTCGTTATCCAAAAGCGTTTGCCCGGTGTTGATGCCGGTATCCAGGTCTACAGCGGCAGGCGCTGGCGGTGGCGGGGTGACCTTTTGCCGTTTGACCCAGACGCCTGGGGTTTTTTCATGAAACGTAGCGAGCACCTTACCCGTCACGGACGCCCTGACATCAGCCAGCGTGCTGTCGGACTCATGGGGGTGGGCTATCAAAATGCCGTCGTAGCGTGTCTTGATGACTTTGCGCTGTGGCGCACGTGGGGCCTTTGAGCCGCCGGGCTTGGGTTCCAGGGCTTTTTTCTCGCGCAGCAGTTGCGCCAGGTCGTGAGTGGCCCGCTGGCTGAAGTCGCTAATTTGCTGTCGAAAGCTTTCCAGGCGGGATTTCAGCAGAAACTGCGGGTGGTCGGCATGCAGGTCCAGCAGGCGTTGATCTGCGCTGGAAAATTGCTCAACCAGGCTGTTGAGCACATCAATGCGTTCATCCAGCGTGCCGTTACCCCGTTTCATGATTTCATTGAAACTCTCGACGTTAAGTTCGGCTGTATCGACGCTTTGGTTCATCTGCTCTCGCAGCGTGGCAGGGATCTGGCTTTGCTCTTCATCGATACACAAGTAGCGAGCCAAGCCGATCTCCAGGGATTTGAGCTCAGCGAGGGTGAGCGGTGGCAACTCGCCCATGGTTTTGTGAATGACCGCTGCGCCGTCATCTCCCAGCACTTTGAGATCGCTGAAACGGTCGTTGATGAACTCCAGGCGCTTGATGATTGCCAGGTTCAAGGTGGACAGATTTTGCGCGCTTCGCGCCTGGCTTTTATAGTCAATGTCTACCTCGGCATCGAGGATTGAGAACGACGATTTTAAGGCCTCGCTATAGCCCACCAATTGTTGTTCCACGGCTATCTGAGTCAGTTGTATTTGCTGCTTCAGGTAACCACTCATGTTGCTCTGATAGGCGGGCATGGCGTCGATGATGCTCAAGGACTTCAGCTGACTGATCGCTTCATCGTATGCCACCAGCCGGCTGTCGACCTCACCTATGAACGCTGTACGCCGCAGGTCGGTGGAAGGGCCGGGGGCCGCATCCAGCGCGGGCCTTGACTCAAGCACGTCCAGTTGTCTGCGGGCGGCGACCGCGTCGAAGGTGTTGAGCTGGGTCCTGAGTGCCGTAATGCGCGCAGGCTGATTGATCTTGACCGCTCGCCGACGGTTTCGAAGACCTCCGCCTCGTAGTCGCAAACGGACATCGACAAACCATTGGCCCGCCAGGTTGCTGATCAGCGGCGGGCCGGTACGCAACGGTGCCTTCGGGTCGATGGTGATGACACTGTCGTTGTCATCCACTATCACCTCGAACCAGCGCTTGCCAACCGGTGCATACCATTTGTCTGCAAGCGGATAGAGATTTAGGTGGCGACCGGGGGTTTTGTTTTGTTCGCCAAGCTTATTGGGTTTGGTGACATTGAAACTGTCGAGTGCCTTGGCCAGGCTCTGGTGGCTATTACTCAAGGCCCCGCTGGTATGCACGTCGCCTTGATGCTTGGCGGGAAGTTGGCCGTCGGGGATATTTGCTTGTTGCACAGCAGTATATTTTTTCTCGGCAACTGCCGGTTTACGCGCCGCTTCGATTGTCGTTGGCTCCGATTCAGTATTGATCTTGAGGCCATCGAGTTGCTGCTGCGGGCGAGGGTGGCGCAGAGCCGTGTGCAGGATCAGCGCCATACCCAGGTTGAGGAATACATCCACCAACGCTGCCCAGGACGCGGGCTGGTCATCCTTGCTCACGGCCTGCGCGGCGTCTTGCAAATCATCCATGATTTGCCAGATCCAGGCGGCGATTCCGAGGGTTCGCCCCATAAAGGGCAGCGCGGCATTGAATATTTGCCAGCCGGCCTGTCGAAAGGTCGCCCAACGTTTCTGCACGTTGGACACTGACTGGCGTGTCGCCAACTCGACCATGGCATTGGCATTGGCCTTGAACAGCGTCGCCAACGTGTCGCTCCCTATCTCTTCATCGGTCAGCATCACCGGGCCGCTCATGTACAGCACGGTAAACGGTTCGACCAGCACGCGCACCACGGTCCAGGGGGAGGGCAGGGTATCGGGAAAAACGTACTGGGCGTAATTGAACCTTTGTGCTTCGGGTAGCCATGCCAACACCGACTCGCGCAAGGACCGGTCATGTTTGATGGCGTACAACAGGTTTTGCCGCGACGCAAATTGCACCAGGGTTGGTTCAAGCATGGGCCGATAAAGCATGCAGGGGCCGGCGTCGGATTGCCTTGGGCCGATCACGAACATATTGGCAACCACGTCTTGCTCATGGCCGGGGCGCAAGGTGGGTATGAAGGCCAGGCGACGGATGACGATGGGTTGCCCATCTACGTGGCGCTCATGTCCATCGGTGCGCATCACGGCAGCGATGTAGCGGTAACCGAGTTCATCAATGCCGCCCTGGTTGCGGATTTTCATTTGCAGAGCCAGCAACGGCAGTTGTATCTGCAGGTGACTGGTGTAGAGCTGCTGTCGGTGGCTGGATTGCAGCGGGTCGTCGAGTAACTTTTGTTTGATCAGGGCGGGGTAGTACTGGCCTATATTGATGTCTTCGATCACGCCTTTCAGGTAGTCGTAAGTCAGCCAGGCCGGTACGCCGTTCTCCTCGCCGTCGTAGTGCACCGTCGCATTGCCGGTGGGCAGGCCCGTGAGGTTTTCCAGGGCCAGGTCGATCAGGCTGCGGCGGGTGGTGTCCACAGCTCCCGGTACGATAAACGTGCCCCACAGAACCGGGCTTTGGATAACAATCTCGATTTTGTCCAGGTTCAGGCTCACGTCCTTTTCAGGCGCGCGGATACGGCTGTGCAACTGTGCCCGGGCATAGTCACGAATGGGAGGAATATCGCCCTGGAACGTTTCGCCTTGGTAACGGGTGTGCAGGTGGGCCAGGTCGATCAGGTAGCGGCTGTAGGCGGCGGTATCGTAGTCCGTCGCCGAGGCCAGCCAATCTGGAAGTTGTTGGTGAATCTCGCGGATACTCGACAGTTGGTGATCGCTCATTTCTTCGATGCTGGGCGCGATGTGGGCGACGGGGGGAGCACCTGACCCGGACCCACCGAAACTCCCAATGACCTGGATTTGCAGCGAGACCAGAGTGCAGGCCAGCGTATCGAAGAAGTTGCCGTCGGGCTCATACAAGCGCCATTGTAAGGTGGTGTCTCGCTCGGGCGCAGGCAGCCGGGCAGCCAGCGAGTCGCCGAACTGGGTCAGGGACTCGAACACCTCATATCCGCTCACCAGCGAGTGCGTCAGTACTATCTGGCGCTTCTCGTGCTCACCTACCAATACGGTGATGTCCAGGAAGCTGGTGTGGGTGGACTGGCCGTCCTGAAGAGTATCTATATCAACCATGTAAGCATGGCTTTTGTAAGGGTCTTTCAGTGAACGCTTGGCCCGGTCGGGTTCCTGGAAAACCGTGCGAGCCATGGCACATTCGTGTTCACCCAGGTCTTGCTCTTCGCTGATGTTCCACACCTTTCTCAGAGAGTGGGAAAGGGACTGCCAGCGGGAGCCGGTGGCACCGTTGGACCCGTTCCAGAAGTCCAGCTGCTGTTCCTGGAAGGCGGTGAACAGCAGATCGGATAACTCGTTGATCAGACGTGCGATGGCATCGACTTTCACCGCGAGGTGTACAGGCGCCGCAGCGTTCGGTTGCAATGTGAGGAAGTGTTGGCCGTCGATGTAGGTCACTCTGTCGCCGGACAATGCCTGATGAGCCAGCACCGAGGCGAGCGATTCGATAATGGCCGGTGCACGCTCGACGGCGTTACCGACCACCTCCCATTGAGGGCTGACCACCACGGCCAGATCGGGGTCGATATTCAGCGAGGGGTACAACTCTTTGAGTGCCGAATGTAGTGTGGCGGCGGCGACTTCCCGGGTGGTAGGGCCGGTAGTCAATTGGGTGAGCAGTTCATAGGTACTGGGTGGGCGGTGGTTATCAGCGATGTCATTGGGCATGTGCTGCTCCTTTGCATTCGATGGCCCGGGCGGGCTTCAGGAATGGGCAAGGTAGCGAGCGGCGTTGCGGCTGGAGCGGTAGATACGTCGAGGTGCAGCCGTTACGCCAAACAATAAGGGCCGCTGTCGTTGTTCTGGTGCCCGTAGGTGACCAACTGTTGCTGGAAGGCCAGGCTCGGCCAGCCAAGTAGGCGGTCTTACCTGAGCCTACCGCTATACCCGCGCCTGGCGCCGCCTCACATCCCGGATTTGATCTTGGTCCAGGCCCTTGTCCTGGCGCGCTCGACTTTGCTGTCCAGGGGCTTGAGCGTGTAAAGCGTGGCCATCGCCGCCTCGGTCGGGTACAGGTTGGGATTATTGCGAATCGCCGGGTCGACCTGCTCGGTAGCGTCCTTGTTCGGGTTGGGGTAGCCGACAAAATCACTGATCGGCGCAATTACCTGAGGTTGCAGCAGGTAGTTGATGAAGGTGTAGGCGTCCTGCGGGTTTTGCGCGCCCTTGGGGATGGCGAGCATGTCGAACCAGATCGGCGCGCCTTCTTTGGGCAGGCGCATGTCCACGGTCACGCCATTTTTGGCCTCTTTGGCGCGGTTGGCGGCCTGGGAAAAGCTACCGGAATAACCCACGGCCACACAAATGTCGCCGTTGGCGATATCGGCCATGTATTTGGACGAGTGAAAGTAGGTGATGTAGGGGCGGATTTTCATCAACAGCGCCTCCGCTTTGACGTAATCCTTGGGGTTGCTGCTGTTGGGGTCCAGGCCCAAATGTTGCAAGGCCAGCGGCAGAATTTCCGAGGGCGAATCCAACAGGGCGACCCCGCATTGTTTGAGTTTGCTGATGTTCTCTTCCTTGAAGATCAGGTCCCAACTGTCCACCGGCGCATTGTCGCCCAACACCGCTTTGACCTTGGCCGGGTTGAAGCCGATCAGGATGGTGCCGTACATGTAGGGCACGGCGAATTTATTGCCGGGGTCGTTGGCTTCGATCAGCTTCATCAGCTTGGGGTCGAGGTGGTTCCAGTTGGGCAACTGGCTTCGGTCCAGCGCCTGGAACACGCCGGCTTCGATCTGCTTGGCCAGGAACACGTTGGACGGCACCACCACGTCATAGCCCGAGTTGCCGGTGAGCAACTTGGCCTCAAGGGCTTCGTTGGTGTCGAAGATGTCGTACACCAGCTTGACCTGCGGGTGCTGTGCCTTGAAGTCTTCGAGCGCCTTGGGGGTGATGTAGTCGAACCAGTTGTAGACCTTGAGGGGTTTCTCTTCGGCGTGGGCCGCGCCGCCAAGAACGGCTGCGCAGAGGACGAGTGACTTGAGCATGTTCATTGGGCGGACTCCTCAAAACCTTCGAGCACGTTGACGGCGTTGATGCCGATTTCTTCCACGGCGTAGCCGCCTTCCATCACAAACAGCGTGGGTTTGCCCAAGCGGGCGATGCGTGCGCCCATCGCCAGGTAGTCCGGGCTGTCGAGTTTGAATTGCGAAATCGGGTCGTCTTTGAACGTATCCACACCCAGGGAAACGACGATGATGTCGGCGCCATAGCGCGCAATCTCGGTGCAGGCTTCTTCGAGTGCTGCGCTCCAGCGATCCCAGCCGGAACCTGCCGGCAATGGGTAGTTGAAATTGAAGCCTGCGCCGGCGTCTTCTCCCCGTTCGTCGGCATACCCCAGGAAAAACGGAAACTCCGCTTCCGGGTGCCCATGGATCGAGGTGAAGAGCACGTCACTGCGGGCATAAAAAATCGACTGCGTGCCGTTGCCGTGGTGGTAATCCACGTCGAGAATCGCGACCTTTTTGTGGCCTTGGTCGAGGAATGCCTGAGCGGCAATGGCCGCGTTGTTGAGGTAGCAATACCCGCCCATCAAATCGCTGGCGGCGTGATGCCCCGGCGGGCGACACAGGGCAAAGGCGGCGTTTGCACCTTGTGCGATTGCCTGCTGCGCCGTCAGGGCGACTTGCGCGGCGCTGTAGGCGGCTTGCCACGTGCCGGCGGTAATCGGTGCGCCACCGTCAAAACTGTAATAACCCAGTTGGCCGTGCAGGCTGGCAGGCAGTACCCGGCGCAGGGTGCGGGCAGGCCAGGTGTAGGGCAGCAAGTCGCCGTCCTGGCCGAACTCGGTCCAGCGCGCCCAGGCACCCTTGAAGAAGTCGAGGTAGTCGCGGCTGTGAATGCGTTGCAGTGGTGCCAGGCCAAAGTCCTGCGGCGCCTGAACCGGGCCCAGGTCGCGGTCCTTGACCCGTTGCAACACATGGTCGGCGCGCGATGGCATTTCGAAGCAGGGCATCAGTCGCCCGTCCATCAATTCGCAACGGCCGTGATGCAGGTGGTGATCGTCCGAGTAGATCGTCAGCATTTATTGTTCTCCGCAGGCTGTATCGGTGGATGCAGTCTTGCGGCGGGCGGGTTTTAAGAGAACGGCAGGAGCGGCCAAAAGGGGATAAATCTGGCCAAATTGTCTGTCCTCAATTCGCCCCGAAATGGCGCGGCCATGCGCCTTCAACTGGCATCAGGGCCGGAACTGGCTGGGCGCCACGCCGCTCCAGCGCACGAAGGCATGCCGAAAACTGGCGGTTTCGCTGAAGCCGAGTTGCTCGGCGATCCGGTAGATGGGCAGTTCATCGTCGGCCAGCCATTGCTTGGCTCGCTCAAAGCGCAACTCGTCGAGCAGCTCCTGGTAGCTGCAGCCCAGATCATGCAGGTGTCGACGCAGGGTACGGGCCGAGCAGTTCATCTGTTCGGCCAGGCCTTCAATCCCGGGCGCCGCGCTGAGTTGGTTGGCAAGCAGTTGGCGGATTCTGCCAAGCCAGGCCTGGCGACCGGTGAATTCCAGGTTCTGTTTGCGGCAACGCTCGGCCATGGCCTGGTGAGTGATCGCGTCGGCCAGAGGCAAAGGGTGGTCCAACCAGCGTTTGTCGAAGGCAAACGCGTTGGTGGTGGTTTCAAACTGCAGCGAGCAGGCAAAGCACTCGCCGTAGCGCGCCTGATAATCCGGTGCGCTGTGCTCAAAGCGCGCGGCGAGCAGCGGCAGTGGTTGGCCGAGCAAGTCGTCGCAGATGACCTTCAGCGACGCCAGGCACAGTTCAACGTTGAACATCGCAAGGCTCGGGGTTTCCCGGTAGTCGCTGGCGGTGAACCAGATACGCTCAGCGTCTTCTTCAAGGCTGAGCTCGAAAAGTGTTCCCAGCAGCGCCGGATAACGCAACGCCAGGCGCAAAGCGTCACCGAAGGTGGCACTGGTGAGCAAGGCGTAACCGAGCATGCCGTAGGCCGAGACATGCATCCGGCGGCCCAACTCCAGGCCCACATCCCGGCGCAGGGCCACGGCGTTGGCGCATACGCGCATTTCCTGATTGGTGGTGATGCGCGTATCGGCGCGGCTCAAGTCCGCCGCACAGATGCCACTGCCGGCGAGCAGCGCTTCAAAGGGCAAGCCTTCGGCCTTGAACGTGCTGAGCACCAGGGAAACGGCATTGAGGGTGGTGAGGTGGGAGTGCAGCATGGGAACTTCCAGCCAGGGGATGGCTGGAAGTGGAGCAAGTTACATGCCGGTCAGCTCAGTTCGCCGCACAGGTCCAGTTCCACCAGGCGGCGGACCTCGTTGGTCGCCAGCCCGGCACCCAGCAGCACCTGCAGCTTGCCGAATACCGCTTCGCGGGTCATGCCGCCACCGGACAGCACGCCCACACCGCGCAGACGGCTGCCGGCCTCGTAGACGTCGAGTTCCACGCCACCTTCATGGCATTGGGTGATCGCCACCACGACCACGCCCAGGGCCTGCGCGCGCTTGAGGCTGGCGAGGAACGCCGGGTTATCGCTCGGCCCGGTGCCGCTGCCGAAGCATTCCAGCACCAACGCCTGAATACCGCTGTCGATCAGTGCGTCCAGTTGCGCGGCGGCGATACCCGGCACCAGCGGCAGCACGCCGACGTTGGCCAGCGCTTTGGGTTGGCGGTAATCCAGGGCGGGCGGCAGTGCATCGGCCTTGGCTACGCCGCCATTGCGCTGCAAGGCGGCAAATGGATGGCGACCAAAGCTGCGAATCTTCGCGCATCGGGTCGGTGCCATCAGTGCGCCGTGGAAGTACAGCTGCACACCTGGTGCAAGGCCTTCGCCCAATGCCAGCAGGGCGCCGCTGACGTTTTCCCAGGCATCGCTGTCGGGCACGCCGGCAGGCAGCATGGAACCGGTGAACACAACCGGCGCCGGCAGGCCGAGCAGTTGGAAACTCATCGCCGCCGCGCTGTAGGCCAGGGTGTCGGTGCCGTGCAGGATCAGCACGGCGTCGCAGCCGTCGTCCACGGCTT
The DNA here is from genome assembly GCF_900215245.1 of Pseudomonas fluorescens. Taxonomy (GTDB): domain Bacteria; phylum Pseudomonadota; class Gammaproteobacteria; order Pseudomonadales; family Pseudomonadaceae; genus Aquipseudomonas; species Aquipseudomonas fluorescens. The sequence continues at coordinate 2,045,765 of NZ_LT907842.1, read as the reverse complement.
CAATCACAGCGGTGCGCAGGCGCTGCCAGTAGGCGGGGGTCATGTTGGCGCTGTCGATCAGCGGCGCCATTTCCCGGAAGCGCCAGGCAGGCACTGGCAGGTCGGCAATCTGTTCGCGCATACGTGCTTCGAAACCGGAAGCCGGGGCCAGGCCGTTGGCGCTGGCCTGCATGCCGATGGTACCGCCGGTGTAGAGCACCATGATGTTGTTAGCTTTGGACATCGAGAATTCTCCTGAACGAAAAACGCCGCCGGGCCCAGAGCATGCCCAAGGCCGGGCGGCGTGTCATCTATCTAGGCTTTCTACGCTCAGCGTTGCGCTTGAGCGTTCAGTTCAGCCGATGCTTGAGCGCCAGGCTCAGGCGTCGCCGGGTTTGCCGGCCACGCTTTGCGGTCCAGGTCCAGGTCAGGGAACTTGCTGGAATCGAACACTGGCGTCTTGATGCCTGCCGCACGTTGGCCATCGTAGTCATTCAGGATGCGCATGGCGATCTTGAACAGGAACGCCAGGGCGAACAGGTTGACGAACGCCAGCAGGGTCATGGTGATGTCGGCGAAGGCGAACACGGTGCTCAGGTTCTCGATGGAACCCCAGAAAATCAGCACCAGCACCAGCGCACGGTAGCCCATCAGCACCTTGCGGTTGTTGCCGACCAGGAAGCGCAGGTTGCTCTCGCCGAGGTAGTAGTTGTACATGATCGAGGTGAACACGAACAACGCCAGGGCCACCGAGATGAACATGCGGCCCCAGTCGCCGACCACGGCTGCCAGGGAGTTCTGGGTCAGGGCAATGCCGTCGCCTTCAAAGCCTGGGGTGTAGAAACCGGAGAGCAGGATCAGCAACGCGGTGCAGGTGCAGATCACGAAGGTATCGAGGAACACGCTGAATGCCTGTACCACGCCTTGTGCGATCGGGTGTTCGACCGAGGCCACGGCGGCCACGTTAGGCGCACTGCCCAAACCGGCTTCGTTGGCGAACACGCCGTGTTTCACACCCATGATGATTGCGCTGCCCACCAGGCCACCGAAGGCTTGGTCGAGACCGAAAGCGCTCTTGACGATGGTCGCGAGCATGGCCGGCACGTGGTCGAATTGCAGCACGATCACGTAGAGGGTCACGGCGATGTAGACCAGGGTCTTGACCGGCACCAGCAGGTCGGCGATCGAGGCGATACGCTTGATCCCGCCGATGAACACCAGGCCCAGCAATACCGCCAGCGCGAGGCCGGTGTAGGTGGTGTCGAGGCCAAAAGCATTGTTCAGCGAGTGGGTCACGGCGTGGGCTTGCAGGCCGTTGAAGGCGAAACCGAAGGTCACCAGCAACAGGAACGCCATGACCATACCCAGCCAGCGCTTATGCAGGCCGTGCTGGATGTAGTAGGCCGGGCCACCACGGTAGGTGCCTTCAGCGTCGGTGCGCTTATACAGCTGGCCGAGGGAGCATTCGATGAAGCTCGAAGACATGCCCACCAGCGCGGTGACCCACATCCAGAACACGGCACCCGGGCCACCCAGGGTGACGGCAATGCCGACACCGGCGATGTTACCGGCACCGACGCGGCCGGCCAGGCTGAGCATCAGCGCCTGGAACGAGCTGAGTTGGCCGGCGCTGCTCTTCAGGCTGTCTTTAAACACCGAGAACATGTGGAAAAAGTGACGCAATTGAACGAAACGCGAGCGGATCGTGAAATAACCGCCGAGCCCGACAATGAGCACGATCAGTACTTTCCCTGAGAGGAAGTCGTTGATGACTTCGAGCATGGAGTGTTCCTCGCTGATTTTTCTAATGGCAAACGCAGGACGGTCCGACGCGTCGCTCGGCACCAGGCAGTGCACGACGCTTCGCCCCAATCCTTTTGCGGGTGTTGTTATTCATGCGCTTTCGCGTTGTATCCGGGCCTCGTTACCGACGGCCGCAGACGCGAAGAGGGGCGGCACTATACCTAGGCGAGCGTGATCCGTCTGCACGGGGCGATTAAAGGTTTCAGCCAAGCTATTGCAGGCAAGGAGGGTTTGTAGGGCGTTATTGGATTTTTTATGGGCGTCATTTCACAACCTTGAGGCAAAAAAAAGGGCCTGAAGAACGAGCCTTCAGGCCCTCAAAAGGTGAGAGGTGTCTAGTCCCTCATCCTGGTGAGCAGTGCAACAAACGTTAGGCCTTCAGCGGGACCAAACGTGGGGCAATCATGTTTTCGGGGCGCAGGATGTCGTCGAGCATGGCGTCGTCGAGCAAGCCTTCTTCGCGCACCAGTTCCAGCACACCGCGACCGCTTTCAAGGGCGATGCGCGCAATGCGGGTGGCGTTTTCATAGCCGATGTACGGGTTCAGCGCGGTGACCAGGCCGATGGAGTGCTCCACCAGCTCGCGGCAGCGTGCTTCGTTGGCGGTGATGCCGACGATGCAGTGCTCGCGCAGCATGTCCATGGCGCGTTGCAGCAGGCGGATCGAGTCGAAGATCTTGAACGCGATCAGCGGCTCCATCACGTTCAACTGCAGTTGGCCGCCTTCGGCCGCCATGGTCAGGGCCAGGTCGTTACCGATGACTTGGAACGCCACCTGGTTAACAGCTTCCGGGATCACCGGGTTGACCTTGCCGGGCATGATCGAGCTGCCTGGCTGGCGTGCCGGCAGGTTGATCTCGTTGATGCCGGTGCGTGGGCCGCTGGACAACAGGCGCAGGTCGTTGCAGATCTTCGACAGTTTCACTGCGGTACGCTTGAGCATGCCGGAGAACAGCACGAAGGCGCCCATGTCGGAGGTGGCTTCGATCAAGTCGGCAGCCGGTACCAGCGGCTGGCCGCTGATCAGGGCCAGGCGCTGCACGGCCAGGGCCTGGTAGCGCGGGTCGGCGTTGATGCCGGTGCCGATCGCGGTGCCGCCCAGGTTCACTTCGGTCAACAGCTCAGGCGCCAGGGTTTTCAGGCGGGCCAGGTCTTCACCGAGGGTGGTGGCGAAGGCGCGGAATTCCTGGCCGAGGGTCATCGGCACGGCGTCTTGCAATTGGGTGCGGCCCATTTTCAGCACGTGGCTGAACTCGACGCCCTTGGCGGCGAACGCCTGGATCAGGCTGTCGAGGCTGGCCAGCAGTGCATCATGGCCCAGCAGCAGACCCAAGCGGATCGCGGTCGGGTAGGCGTCGTTGGTCGACTGCGCCATGTTCACGTCGTTGTTAGGGTGCAGGTACTGATATTCGCCCTTGTTGTGGCCCATGGCCTCCAACGCGATGTTGGCGATGACTTCGTTGGCATTCATGTTGGTTGAAGTGCCGGCGCCGCCTTGAATCATGTCCACCACGAATTCTTCGTGGAAATCGCCGCGGATCAGGCGGGCACAGGCTTCGCTGATGGCAGCGTGCTTGGCTTCGCTGAGCTGGCCCAACTCACGGTTGGCGTCAGCGGCTGCTTGCTTGACCATTGCCAGGCCGACCACCAATTTCGGGTAATGCGAAATCGGAACGCCCGAGAGGCGGAAGTTATTCACCGCTCGCAGGGTCTGGATGCCGTAGTACGCTTGAGCCGGTACTTCAAGTACGCCAAGCAGGTCTTTTTCTGTGCGGAATGATGCAGCGGAGGACATGACGGAAATCATCTCGATATGGACCCGGAACAGGCCGGAACGCTGTGAATGCTAGGCTTGTGGGAGTTTTTGGGCCAATGCTGTTAAACACTGGCCTATGCACAAACGGCATAATGAAGGTGTGACCCAGCTATCATGGCGGGCGTGTGTGCCAAAATGGTGCATACCCGTGGGAGGAAGTGATGAACCTTGAGAGCAAATGGCTGGAAGACTTCAGCGCCTTGGCGGCCACCCGCAGCTTTTCCCAGGCGGCAGAGCGACGCTTTGTTACCCAGCCGGCGTTCAGCCGTCGTATTCGCAGCCTGGAAGCTGCGCTGGGCTTGACCTTGGTCAACCGCTCGCGCACGCCAGTCGAATTAACGGCGGCGGGGCAGTTGTTCCTGGTGACTGCGCGCACGGTGGTCGAGCAACTCGGCGAAGTGCTGCGCCATTTGCATCACCTGGAAGGCGGGCAGGGCGAAGTCATGCAAGTGGCGGCGGCGCATTCCCTGGCATTGGGCTTCTTTCCACGCTGGATCGCGCAACTGCGCAACGAAGGCCTGAACATCGCCACGCGACTGGTCGCCACCAACGTCGGTGACGCCGTGCACGCCCTGCGTGAGGGCGGCTGCGATTTGATGCTGGCGTTCTACGACCCGGATGCCGCCATGCAGATGGATCCGGAGATCTTCCCGTCGCTGCACCTGGGCAATACCGAAATGCTCCCGGTGTGCGCCGCCGATGCCGAGGGCAAGCCGTTGTTCGACCTGGAAGGCGAGGGCAGTGTGCCGCTGCTGGCCTACAGCGCCGGCGCATTTCTCGGGCGCTCGGTGAACCTGTTGCTGCGCCAGCGCGCACTGCGTTTTACCACGGTGTACGAAACCGCCATGGCCGATAGCCTCAAGAGCATGGCGCTGGAAGGCCTCGGCATTGCCTGGGTGCCGCAACTGAGCGTGCGGGCCGAACTGGCGCGCGGTGAACTGGTGGTGTGCGGCGGCCCGCAATGGCATGTGCCGCTGGAGATTCGTCTGTATCGCTGCGCGTTGGTGCGCAAGGCGAACGTGCGGTTGTTGTGGCGTAAACTTGAAGGTGGTGCTGCGGGGGCGACTTCTGGATGAGCAGGTGAAGTCGCCGACGCCGACGTCTGATGTACATCTGGTGTGTCAGCTGAACTTGCTTAGATAGGTGCGGATGTTTGTTCGGTTCTTATCGCTGAAGCGGTAATCGTTTGCGTGCATTGTTGAAACACTACTATCGTTCATGACAGTTTCATACCACCAAGGGAAATGATAGTTAACTTCGGCGTCGCTTGGTTTGGCGCCGAACATAAGCCCTACGGCGTGGGCAATTCCCCTGTCGTCATTCAATGCAGCAATGCCGGCGTCCAAGCCCGGAGCGCCTGATCCAGGGTGACCGTCTTCACTTTTTGGCGTTATAAACAAGTATTTTTTGAGTTCTTCCGAGTTGTCGGTAGCGTGTTGCTTCTGTTGGCGCTTCAAATAGTCGACCTGTGAGTTCAGGTCGCTGAGCTTGTCGCCGCCTTTGCTGAAGCCACGCAGATGTGAGTAATGATCGACGTTGAACTTGACCTCGCGCCCAGCATATTTTTTAAATTCAGACTGGATCAGGTTGAAGTTTTTTTGCATTCGGTCTTCCTGCGACTGAGTAAGCCTGATGCTCTCATGCAAAATAACTTGTATTTCAACAGGTTTTTTTTCAGTGCTGGCAAGTATAGGGCTGTTAACTTTTGCAACTTGCCAGAAGTCAAAGGGTGATCTGTGAATGGATTGCATGACTAGCGCTCTCTATCGACTCAAAGGCTTATTTAATAAATCAATCACGCCGGGCATGTAAAACGCTTACTTGTTAACATGTGTGTTCAAGTGTTTATTTCCTACAAATTGTTGCTCAAGAACGCTGTTCGATCTTTCGAGCACATTCGGAGCGTCGTCAGCGCCGGCCTGACTTTTAAGTCAGTTTGTGCGATTGGTCAGGCCTGTGACGGGCGGTCTTCCAAGGGGCTGTTTATCTGGATTATTACGGTATACTGCGCGGCCTTCGGCCGGTCTAACCGGCCTTAATTCGTACACCAAGCCACGCCGGATTTCCCGCGTGGCTTGTTGTTTTTTGACGCGCCTGCGGGCGCCCAGAGAGAAGAGGCACGACGATGAGTGCATTGGTTGGCGTGATCATGGGCTCCAAGTCCGATTGGTCCACCCTTAGCCACACCGCCGATATGCTGGAAAAACTCGGCATTCCGTATGAAGTGAAAGTGGTCTCTGCCCACCGCACCCCGGATTTGCTGTTCCAGTATGCCGATGAAGCAGAATCCCGTGGCATCGAGGTGATCATCGCCGGTGCCGGCGGTGCGGCGCACCTGCCAGGCATGTGTGCGGCCAAGACCCACCTGCCGGTGCTCGGTGTGCCGGTGCAGTCGTCGATGCTCTCGGGCGTGGATTCGCTGTTGTCCATCGTGCAGATGCCGGCCGGTATTCCGGTGGCCACCCTGGCAATCGGCAAGGCCGGCGCGATCAATGCTGCGTTGCTGTCCGCCAGCATCCTGGGCGCCAAGCACCCGCAGTTCCATGCGGTGCTGAAAAAATTCCGTGCTGAGCAGACAGACAGCGTGCTGGACAATCCAGACCCACGCATCGCCTGAGGTTATTGACGATGAAGATCGGTGTAATCGGTGGCGGCCAATTGGGCCGCATGCTGGCCTTGGCGGGAACCCCGCTGGGGATGAACTTCGCTTTCCTGGACCCGGCGCCCGACGCTTGCGCGGCGGCCCTCGGCGAGCACCTGCGGGCTGACTACAGCGACCCGGACCATCTGCGCCAACTGGCTGACGAAGTTGACCTGGTGACCTTCGAGTTCGAAAGCGTCCCGGCCGAAACCGTGGCCTTCCTGTCGCAGTTCGTGCCGGTGTACCCGAGCGCCGAAGCCTTGCGCATCGCGCGTGACCGCTGGTTCGAGAAGAGCATGTTCAAGGATTTGGGCATCCCGACGCCGGCGTTCGCCGACATCCAGTCCCAAGCGGACCTGGACGCCGCCGTCGCCAGCATCGGCCTGCCAGCCGTGCTTAAAACCCGCACCCTGGGTTACGACGGCAAGGGCCAGAAAGTCCTGCGCACGGCTGCCGATGTGGTCGGCACCTTCGCCGAGCTGGGCAGCGTCGCCTGTCTGCTGGAAGGCTTCGTGCCGTTCACCGGTGAAGTCTCCCTGATCGCCGTGCGTGCGCGTGATGGCGAAACCCGCTTCTACCCGTTGGTGCACAACACCCACGACAGCGGAATCCTCAAGCTGTCCGTGGCCAGCACCGACCATCCGTTGCAGGCTCTGGCCGAAGACTATTCCAGCCGCGTACTTAAGCAACTGGATTACGTCGGCGTGATGGCGTTCGAGTTCTTTGAAGTCGACGGTGGCCTCAAGGCCAACGAAATCGCCCCGCGTGTGCACAACTCCGGGCACTGGACCACCGAAGGCGCCGAGTGCAGCCAGTTCGAAAACCACCTGCGGGCGGTGGCGGGCTTGCCGTTGGGCTCCACGGCCAAGGTCGGTGAGAGCGCCATGCTCAACTTCATCGGTGTTGTACCGCCAGTGGAAAAAGTCATCGCCATCGACGACTGCCATCTGCATCACTACGGCAAGGCCTTCAAGGCCGGGCGCAAGGTCGGCCACGCCAACCTGCGCTGCAAGGACCGTGCGACCCTGCAAGGGCAGATCCTCAAGGTCGAAGCGCTGATCGCCGAGCAATAACCCGGGGGTCGGCGGGAACCATTGGTTGCCGCCGTCTCTCTGATTGCAGGATGGCAAAGCCTGACTAGGCTTTGGCATGACTCACATTCAATTCAGAGGGAAATGCCATGGGTATCATCGGAACCATTTTTATCGGCCTGATCGTCGGTCTGCTCGCGCGTTTCCTCAAGCCTGGCGACGACAGCATGGGCTGGATCATGACCATCCTGTTGGGTATTGCAGGTTCCCTGGCCGCCACTTACGGTGGTCAGGCCCTGGGCATCTACCAGGCGGGTCAAGGCGCAGGCTTTATCGGTGCGCTGATCGGCGCCATCGTGTTGCTGGTGATTTACGGTCTGCTGCGTAAAAAGTAATTAAGCGACAAAGCCCTCTGCGCTGCGCAGGCGCAGAGGGCTAGAATGCTCGGCATCTGAACTTGCCGAGTTTTTTCATGCGCCGTCTTTTATTCACACTCCTCCTGTTGGGCTCAGGCCTGGCGCACGCCGGTGAACTGCCGGAAACCGATTGGCTCGACCTGATGCCGCTGTCCGATCAGAAAGCCCTCGAAGCCATGCCCGAGATCGACCACAACTCCCCCGAAGCCCAAGGCACGTTCACTGACAAAGGTGGCCTGAAGCAGAGCAAGGGCTTGCCGGCGGTGATGTATTCGACCAAGACCGTGGCCGCCATGAACGGCAAGAATATCCGTATCGGCGGCTACCCGGTGCCGTTGGAAACCGATGCCAAAGGCCGCAGCACGCTGTTCTTCCTGGTGCCTTACCCAGGCGCCTGCATCCATGTGCCGCCACCGCCCCCTAACCAGTTGGTGCTGGTGCGTTATCCCAAGGGGTTGAAGCTGGATGATATCTACACGCCGCTGTGGGTCACGGGCACGTTGAAGGTGGAGAAGGTCAATAACGATTTGGCGGATGCGGCGTATGCGCTGGATGCTGGGAAGGTGCGGGTGGTGAAAGAGTCCGATCTCTAGATCATGACGCAGAACCCAATGTGGGAGCGGGCTTGCTCGCGAAGGCGTAGTGTCAGTCAATATAACGTTGACTGGTCCACCGCATTCGCGAGCAAGCCCGCTCCCACATTTTGATCAGCGTTTACTACAGGGCGATACGGGTGATGCTCACGCCCAAAGTATGGCTTTCACCCGGCGCCAGGCTCACCACATCATCCAGCACATTTGCTGTCTCGATGCACAACATGCCCTGCCAGCCATCATCGGCCATGTCGTCGAACGCCTTGGCGCGCTCGGTCCAGGGGTTCCAGATCACCGTCGAGTTCGAGCCCCGGCTGGTCAACTGGAGGCGGCGCTGCCAGTCTTTATCGACAATGTTCAACTGCGCCGGGGTATTGAGGTAGATACGGTCGGTCTCGGCCGTGAAGTGCAGCAAACCGGATTGCTGTTTGTTGCTCCAGCCGTCGGCGGTATCGATATACGCCAGCCCATCCAGGCCTTCGACCTGTACGTTGCGCACGTCGCTCACGGCGAAATAGGTGTGCAGCGCCTGGCTGAGGCTTACCGTATCGGTGCCACGGTTGTGGCTGGTCAGGTGGATATGCAGTTGATCGTCGAGCAGCAGGCTCAGCTTCAGGTCGACCTGATGGGGCCAGCCGGGAAAACCGCCCGCAGGCACCGGCAATACCAGGTCGACGCGCAATGCATCGCCTTCAATCGTGGTCCCGGCCAATTCCCAGCGCGCGGTCCGTACAAAACCGTGGGCGCCGGCAGGTTGATCGCTCTGGCGCATCGCTTTTACGCTGTGCGGGTTGCGGTCGAACACACCGAACCACGGCCAGCACACCGGCACGCCGGTACGGATGCCTTTGCCTTGTTTGAACACCGCCTCGGGGTTCGGCCAGATCAACGGCTGCTCGCCCTGGCGCTGGTAACTGAAGATATGCGCGCCCTGTTGGGCCACCTGCAGTTCGGCGCCGTTGTGACGGATGCGCCAGCAGTCCAGCTCGTCGACTTTCACGGTTTCAACGTGGGGCGTAGGCATACAAAGCACTCTTGATGGCAGGCAATGGGGCAATTGACCGTCAAAACCCAGCGAGGTTTAACGTGCGCGTGACGGCACCGAGCGCGTGCGGCCGCTGCCATCGATGGCGACGAACACAAACACCGCCTCGGTGACCTTGCGCCATTCGCTGGACAGCGGGTCATCGCTCCAGACTTCGACCATCATCTGGATCGAACTGCGGCCGATTTCCAGGGCCTGGGTATAGAAGGACAATTGCGCGCCCACTGCCACCGGTACCAGGAATGCCATGCGATCAATGGCCACGGTGGCCACGCGGCCGCCGGCGACCTTGCTGGCCATGGCCGTGCCGGCCAAGTCCATCTGCGCGACCAGCCAGCCGCCGAAAATATCGCCAAAACCGTTGGTTTCACGCGGCAGGGCGGTGATTTGCAGAGCGAGATCGCCTTGCGGGATAGGATCTTCTTGTTCGAGTTCGATCATGCCGAGGGTGCCTCTGACCCGTGACGCTTCATGGGTATTTCAAGTGGATAGCCGTCTTCCGGAAAAACGTTTCAGCACCAACATACACCGCTCGATACGTTTCTCATAAGGCGTACTAAAGGGAAACTCTGCCAAATCGGCTGGATGGCACCCAACGACGTTTTGGCACAGCAGCCCGTCAAGACAGCGGGTTTGGCGCTTGCACGGGCCGAGTATATCGAGACCCTGGCGCCACGACGACCTCCCGGCACTCATTTGGTCGGCAAATCGCGGCTGTAATGCGGCTTTTTCGCGTAACTGTGCTTCTGGTGGCAAATAAAGCGCAGGAACGAGGAATAACGCACGCCTTTAAACTGTTATTCGGTGGGCGCTGTGCTTTTTCAAGCGATTTGCTATCTTGCCAGACCCGCCGCAAGTCCCGGGCTTGCCGTCACTACTATAAGAGAAGCCTTGCCATGTCCTCCGTGCCCGCAAGCAGTGCGCAACCGTCGCGCCCGCTGACCCGCAACGACTACAAAACCCTGTCACTGTCTGCCTTGGGCGGGGCGCTGGAGTTTTACGACTTCATCATCTTTGTGTTTTTCGCCACCGTGGTCGGAAAACTGTTTTTCCCTGTGGACATGCCGGAATGGCTGCGCATGATGCAGACCTTCGGCATCTTCGCCGCCGGCTACCTGGCGCGGCCGTTGGGCGGCATCATCATGGCGCACTTCGGCGACTTGCTGGGTCGCAAGAAGATGTTCACCTTGAGCATCTTCATGATGGCCGTGCCGACCTTGATCATGGGCCTGCTGCCGACCTATGCGCAGATCGGCCTGTGGGCGCCACTCCTGCTTCTGTTGATGCGCGTTATCCAGGGCGCGGCGATTGGCGGCGAAGTACCCGGCGCCTGGGTGTTCGTCTCCGAACACGTACCGCCGCGCCATATCGGCTACGCCTGCGGCACCCTGACCAGCGGCCTCACCGCCGGCATCCTGCTTGGCTCGCTGGTGGCTACCGCCATCAACAGCCTTTATAGCCCGGAGCAAGTGTCGGATTACGCCTGGCGAATCCCGTTCCTGCTGGGTGGCGTGTTCGGCCTGCTCTCGGTTTACCTGCGCCGCTGGTTGCATGAAACGCCGATCTTCGCCGAAATGCAGCAACGCAAAACCCTGGCTGCCGAGCTGCCCCTGCGCGCCGTATTGCGCGACCACCGTGGCGCCATCGTGCTGTCGATGTTGCTGACCTGGTTGCTGTCGGCCGGTGTTGTCGTGGTCATCCTGATGACCCCGACGGTGCTGCAAACCGTCTATCACTTCAGCCCGACCATTGCGCTGCAAGCCAATAGCCTGGCCATCGTCACCCTCAGCCTGGGCTGCATCGCCTCCGGCGCCCTGGCCGACCGCTTTGGCGCCGGCCGTGTGCTGGTTATTGGCTGCTTGTTGCTGTTGGCGACGTCGTGGACGCTGTACCACAGCCTGATCGATCACCCGAACTGGCTCTTCCCGCTGTACACCCTGACGGGCCTGTTTGTCGGTGTGATCGGCGTGGTGCCTTACGTGATGGTGAAAGCTTTCCCACCCGTCGTGCGCTTCAGCGGCTTGTCGTTTTCCTACAACGTCGCCTACGCCGTATTTGGTGGTTTGACGCCGTTGGCGGTGTCGCTGCTGATGAAGGAAAGCCCAATGGGCCCTGCTTACTATGTCGCCGTGCTGTGTGTCATGGGGACGTTGGTGGGTGGGTACCTGTGGAAGCGTGGGCGGTAAGCCGCCATTTGAGGGGCGTTCCTACGCAGCTGCGTAGGAACGCTCATAGATTACAGAGTATTTCTGAAACACCGCTTCAAGCGCTTCAACCTCCTCGCAAGCCCCGAATTTATTGACCTTTGCCCTTCCTGTCAGGTTTTTCATAAATGCTGGCCTTTCATCTAATTGTCACATTGCAGACATAGAGTGTTCACACGGCCTACCGATACTTGGCCCCGATCCAACTATCCCTATCTGCTAGGAGCAAGGCATGAAACTGAAGCGTTTGATGGCGGCAATGACTTTTGTCGCTGCTGGCGTTGCGACCGCCCACGCGGTGGCCGCTGGTGTTGACCCGGCAATTCCGGCTTACGCCAAGACCACCGGTGTCTCGGGCAACTTGTCCAGCGTTGGTTCCGACACCCTGGCTAACCTGATGACCCTGTGGGCTGAGTCCTACAAAAAGGAATACCCGAACGTCAACATTCAGATTCAGGCTGCCGGCTCCGCCACTGCACCTCCTGCGCTGACTGAAGGCACCTCTAACCTGGGCCCGATGAGCCGCAAAATGAAGGACACCGAACTGGCGGCCTTCGAGCAGAAGTACGGCTACAAGCCAACCGCTATCCCGGTGGCTGTGGATGCCCTGGCCGTGTTCGTGCACAAGGACAACCCAATCCAGCACCTGACCATGGAACAAGTCGACGCGATCTTCTCGTCTACTCGTCTGTGCGGTGCTAAAGCCGACGTGAAAACCTGGGGCGACCTGGGTGTGACCGGCGACCTGGCCAACAAGCCGGTGCAACTGTTCGGTCGTAACTCGGTATCCGGCACCTACGGCTACTTCAAAGAAGAAGCCCTGTGCAAAGGCGACTACAAGCCAAACGTGAACGAACAACCAGGCTCGGCTTCGGTCGTGCAGTCGATCAGCTCCTCGCTGAACGGCATCGGTTATTCGGGCATCGGCTACAAGACTGCAAGCGTGAAGACTGTGGCCCTGGCCAAGAAAGGCAGCACTGACTTCATCGAAGACAGCGAAGAAAACGCCCTGAACGGCAAATACCCGCTGTCGCGTTTCCTCTACGTGTACGTCAACAAAGCCCCGAACAAGCCTCTGGCCCCGCTGGAAGCTGAGTTCGTGAAACTGGTTCTGTCCAAACAGGGCCAGGAAGTGGTCGTCAAAGACGGCTACATCCCACTGCCAGCCAAAGTTGCCGCCAAGGCCCTGGCTGACCTGGGTTTGAAAGAAGGCAACTAAGCCTGCAAGACCTGGTGTAGACGCATGTTGTTCTGTGGGAGCGGGCAAACCCGCTCCTCCACTCACCGTCTACACCTCTTATTTTTTAGTCCGCTGCCAGCTCTGCTCCGCGGCGGATTTCTTGCGTCACTGCATTGTCATCTTTCTGTCATACAGGATCGCTAGGGTGTGCGCATGAATGATCTGGCCAATTCCACCATGACGACGACTTCTCCCCCCAAGCGCATTGATTTCAATACGCCTGAGCTGCAACGCAAGCGCCGTATTCGCGCGCTTAAAGATCGCCTGACCCGTTGGTACGTGTTGATCGGCGGCCTCGCCGTCCTCGGCGCCATCACCCTGATTTTCTTCTTCCTCGCTTATGTCGTTGCGCCGTTGTTCCAAGGTGCTTCGCTGACCAAGGAAGACGCGCTGACGCCCGCCTGGATTCAGGACGCCGGCAAGCCGCTGATGATCTCCCTCGAAGAACAGAACCAGGTCGCCATGCGGGTTTCCGACAAGGGCCAGGCGCTGTTCTTTAATGTGGACACGGGTGCCGAGCTCAAGCGTGTCGACTTGCCGCTTCCGGCAGGCACAAGTGTTGCCTCGATTGGTGAAGACCAGCCGGGCAGCCCGCTGGTGATCCTCGGCTTGTCGAATGGCCAATCCCTGGTGTTCCGCCACACCTATAAGGTGTCCTACCCGGACGGCAAGAAAACCATTACGCCTGCGGTTGAATACCCTTACGGCGAAACGCCCATCGTGCTCGATGACGCCGGTCGTCCATTGGAGCACGTCGCCCTCAATGCCACCGACTCGTCGCTGGTGGTCGCCGGTTCGGCCGGTTCGCACTTGAACGTGCTGGCCCTGAGCCGTGAAGAAAACATGATGACGGGCGAAGTCACCAGCGAGCAGAAGCGTATCGAGCTGCCGCAAATGACCGAGCCGGTGAAGGCGATCTTCATCGACCCACGCCAGCAGTGGCTGTATGTGATCAACGGTCGCGCCCTGGCGGATGTGTTCAGCCTGCGCGACAAGAGCCTCAACGGGCGCTACAAACTGCTCGAAGACGGCGACGCCGAAATCACCGCCAGCACCCAGCTGGTGGGCGGTATCTCGCTGATCGTCGGCAACTCCAAGGGTGGCCTGGCGCAGTGGTTCATGGCGCGCGACCCGGATGGCGAACAGCGTCTGAAGCAGATCCGTACTTTCCAGATGGGCACTACGCCGATTGTGGAAATCACCGCTGAAGAACGTCGCAAAGGCTTCACGGCGCTCGATGCGTCCGGCAAGTTCGGCGTGTTCCACAGCACCGCGCACCGCACCCTGTTGGTCGACCCGGTGGTCGATGGCCAAGGCGTGTTCGGCATGTCGCCACGTGCCAACCGTGTGATCGTCGAAGCCGGTGGCAAGCTGCAACCACTGCTACTGGACAACCCGCACCCGGAAGTGTCCTGGAGCGCGCTGTGGAGCAAGGTCTGGTACGAGAACTACGACGAGCCTAAATACGTCTGGCAATCGACGGCCGCCAACACCGACTTCGAACCTAAGATGAGCCTGGCGCCGCTGACCTTCGGTACGCTGAAAGCCGCGTTCTACGCCATGCTGCTGGCCGCGCCACTGGCTGTCGCCGCTGCGATCTACACCGCTTACTTCATGGCCCCGAGCCTGCGCCGCAAGGTCAAGCCGGTGATCGAACTGATGGAAGCGATGCCGACGGTGATCCTCGGCTTCTTCGCCGGCCTGTTCCTGGCGCCGTATGTGGAAGGGCATCTGCCGGGGATCTTCAGCCTGCTGATGCTGTTGCCGATTGGTATCCTGGTCGCCGGTTTTATCTTCAGCCGCCTGCCTGAGTCGATCCGCCTGCGTGTGCCCGACGGTTGGGAAAGCGCCATTCTGATTCCGGTGATCCTGTTTGTGGGCTGGCTCTCGCTGTACATGAGCCCGTACCTGGAAACCTGGTTCTTCGGCGGCGACATGCGCATGTGGATCTCCCATGACCTGGGTATCACCTACGACCAGCGCAACGCCCTGGTCGTCGGTTTGGCCATGGGCTTTGCGGTCATCCCGAACATCTACTCCATCGCCGAAGACGCCGTGTTCAGCGTGCCGCGCGGCCTGACCCTGGGCTCCCTGGCCTTGGGCGCCACGCCATGGCAGACCATGACGCGCGTGGTCATCCTGACCGCCAGCCCGGGGATTTTCTCGGCGCTGATGATCGGTATGGGGCGCGCCGTCGGCGAGACCATGATCGTGCTGATGGCCACCGGTAACACCCCGGTGATGGAGATGAACCTGTTCGAAGGCCTGCGCACCCTGGCGGCCAACGTTGCAGTGGAAATGCCTGAGTCGGAAGTCGGTGGTAGTCACTATCGCGTGCTGTTCCTCTCGGCGCTGGTGCTGCTGCTGTTCACTTTCATCATGAACACCCTCGCCGAGCTGATTCGTCAGCGTCTGCGCAAGAAATACTCGTCGCTTTAAGAAAGGTAGAAGTCTGTGAAACAGAACTCCCTGAATGGATGGTTCAAGAGCGGCGCTCCCGGCGTCTGGATCAGCGGTGGCGCGGTGTCCATCGCGGTCATCATGACCATTGGTTTGCTGGCTGTGATTGCCGTGCGCGGTTTGGGCCACTTCTGGCCGGCTGACCTGATCCAGGCCAACTACACCGTGCCGGGCCAGGAAAACCATATCGTCATCGGTGAAGTGGTGCAGAAGGAAGAAGTACCCCGCGAGCGCCTGAAAAGCGCTGGCCTGCCGGTACCGGACCAAGGCCCGGAATTCATGACCCGCGAGCTGATCAAGGTCGGCAACCGTGACTTGAACGGCAACGACTTCACCTGGATCGTCGGCGAGTGGCTCAAGGACCAGACCAAGCCTGCCAATCTGATGACCATCGAGCGCCGTGAGTGGGGCAACTTCTACGGCACGCTGGTCAACGTTAAGCAGGATGGCAAGGTGATCGCCGAAGGCGAGGCTGCGTGGCCGGAGCTGCAAGCCCGCGTCGACCGCGTGAACAAGTTGGCTGCCCAGCTCAAGAGCCTGGAAAAAACCGATATCGGCGCGATCAACGCCGGGTTGGAGCGCATCCGTCTGCACGGTCGCAAGCTGGAGCTGGAAGGTAAGCTCGATGCTACCGCCCAAGCGGACATGGATTCGGGCCGCGCCGAACTGAACAACCGCTACAAGGACGTCGAAGCGCGCCTGGCCGACTTGCACGCCCAGTTCAACCGCGACAGCCTGACCGCTCGCGACGGCAACGGCAAAGAAGTCGAAATCGGCATCGGCAAAGTGGTGCATGCCTACCAGCCGAACGCCATGGGCACGCTGACCAAGGTCAGCTTCTACTTCAGCAAGGTCTGGGAATTCCTCAGCGACGACCCACGGGAAGCCAACACCGAAGGCGGGATCTTCCCGGCGATTTTCGGCACGGTGATGATGACCCTGATCATGGCGATGATCGTGACCCCGTTCGGGGTGCTGGCGGCGGTGTACCTGCGTGAATACGCCAAGCAGAACGCCCTGACCCGCATTATCCGTATCGCCGTGAACAACTTGGCCGGCGTACCGGCCATCGTCTACGGCGTGTTCGGCCTGGGCTTCTTTGTGTATGTACTGGGTGGCTCGGTCGACCGTTTGTTCTTCGCTGAAGCTCTGCCGGCGCCGACCTTCGGTACGCCTGGCCTGTTGTGGGCTTCGCTGACCCTGGCGTTGCTGGCGGTGCCGGTGGTGATTGTCGCGACCGAGGAAGGCCTGGCGCGGATTCCTCGCACGGTGCGTGAAGGTTCGTTGGCACTGGGCGCGACCAAGGCGGAAACGCTGTGGAAGATCGTGCTGCCAATGGCCAGCCCGGCGATGATGACCGGCATGATCCTCGCCGTGGCCCGTGCCGCCGGTGAAGTGGCGCCGCTGATGCTGGTCGGTGTGGTGAAACTGGCACCGTCGCTGCCGCTGGATGGCAACTACCCGTACCTGCACCTGGACCAGAAAATCATGCACTTGGGCTTCCATATTTATGACGTCGGCTTCCAGAGCCCCAACGTCGAAGCCGCACGACCGCTGGTATACGCCACCGCCTTGCTGCTGGTGCTGGTGATCGCCACGCTCAACCTGTCGGCGGTGTGGATTCGTAACCACCTGCGCGAAAAATACAAGGCGCTGGACAGCTGATCTGAATTGAACGCGGACTAAATGTGGGAGCGGGCTTGCTCGCGAATGCGGTGTATCAGAAACACATGTGCTGGCTGACCCACCGCTTTCGCGAGCAAGCCCGCTCCCACATGGACCGCGTAACACACAGATTTTTGAGTAGACCGCCCCGGCGGTCCAACACAACGAATTGGTAGCACAGGGAGCATCCCATGCAACATGAAACCCCTACCCACGGCATCAACATGTCGGCCCTGGGTCGCGACAAGCAGAGCCTGAGCCTGGCCCAGGAAACCGTGGCCATCGAAGTACCGGGCTTGAGCCTGTACTACGGTGAAAAGCAGGCGCTGTTCGATGTCAGCATGAACATTCCCAAGCAGCGCGTGACCGCCTTTATCGGCCCGTCCGGCTGCGGCAAGTCCACGCTGCTGCGCACGTTCAACCGCATGAATGACCTGGTGGACGGTTGCCGCGTAGAAGGTGCAATCAACCTCTACGGCAGCAACATCTACCGCAAGGGCGAGGACGTGGCCGAGCTGCGCCGTCGTGTGGGCATGGTGTTCCAGAAGCCGAACCCGTTCCCCAAGACCATCTACGAAAACGTGGTCTACGGCCTGCGTATCCAGGGCATCAACAAAAAACGCATCCTCGACGAAGCGGTGGAGTGGGCCCTGAAAGGCGCGGCGCTGTGGGAAGAGGTCAAAGACCGCCTGCACGATTCGGCACTCGGCCTGTCCGGCGGCCAGCAGCAGCGTCTGGTGATCGCGCGTACCATCGCCGTGGAACCGGAAGTCTTGCTGCTCGACGAACCGTGCTCGGCACTTGACCCGATCTCGACACTGAAAGTCGAAGAGCTGATCTACGAGCTCAAGTCCAAGTTCACCATCGTCATCGTGACCCACAACATGCAACAGGCGGCGCGGGTTTCCGACTACACCGCGTTCATGTACATGGGCAAACTGGTGGAGTTCGGCGACACCGATACCCTGTTCACCAATCCGGCGAAGAAGCAGACCGAAGACTACATCACCGGTCGCTACGGCTAGTATGCGGTGGTTCTGATTGCACTGAATGCTGCGGTTCTCCGCACCTTACCGGACGTTCCAAGGACGCCAACATGATTAGCAAAGAAGGCCTTACCCATCACATCTCCGCGCAGTTCAACGCCGAGCTTGAGGAAGTGCGCAGCCACCTCCTGGCGATGGGCGGGCTGGTGGAGAAGCAAGTCAACGATGCCGTCACTGCGCTGATCGAGGCCGACTCTGGCCTGGCCCAGCAAGTGCGCGAGATTGATGACCAGATCAACCAGATGGAACGCAATATCGACGAAGAATGCCTGCGCATTCTGGCGCGTCGCCAACCGGCGGCGTCTGACTTGCGTTTGATCATCAGCATCTCCAAGTCGGTAATCGACCTGGAGCGTATTGGCGACGAAGCCACCAAAATCGCCCGCCGCGCCATCCAGCTGTGCGAAGAAGGCGAAGCACCGCGCGGTTATGTGGAAGTGCGCCATATCGGTGACCAGGTGCGTAACATGGTGCGCGACGCTCTCGACGCCTTTGCCCGTTTCGACGCCGAGCTGGCGTTGTCGGTGGCGCAGTACGACAAGACCATCGACCGCGAATACAAGACTGCACTGCGCGAGCTGGCCACCTACATGATGGAAGACCCGCGCTCTATCTCGCGGGTCTTGAACATTATTTGGGTGCTACGCTCTCTGGAGCGGATCGGCGACCACGCGCGCAATATCTCGGAACTGGTGATTTACCTGGTGCGCGGTACCGACGTACGGCACATGGGGCTCAAGCGCATGAAAGCCGAAGTTGAAGGCACGGCCGATCAAATCCCTAATGTTCCGGGCGAATCTGACGATAAGTAAGGTTGCCCGAGAAATTAACGCCCGGCCTTTGGTCGGGCGTTTTCGTTTGCGGTATCTGAATATTTTGCGCAGCAGGAGCAATATAGTCCTTCTGCGACCAGCGAGTTTTGGCAAAATGCCATCAGTCAGGCGTTTTGTGTGCCGAAGTTTTTATAGGATGAAGGGTCGATGAGTAAAGTCAGTGTGTTGGTGGTGGATGACGCCTCGTTTATCCGCGACCTGGTGAAGAAGTGCCTGCGCAACTACTTCCCCGGGATCAAGATTGAAGACGCGGTGAACGGCAAAAAGGCGCAAACCATCCTGATGCGCGAGACCTTCGACCTGGTGCTGTGCGACTGGGAAATGCCCGAGATGTCCGGTCTTGAGCTGCTGACCTGGTGCCGTGAGCAAGCCCATTTGAAGGCCATGCCCTTCGTGATGGTGACCAGCCGTGGCGACAAGGAAAACGTGGTCCAGGCGATTCAGGCCGGGGTTTCCGGCTATGTCAGCAAGCCGTTCACCAACGAGCAGTTGCTGAACAAGGTCAAACAGGCCCTGCACAAGATCGGCCGCCTCGACGCGCTGGTCGCCAGCGCGCCGACCAAGATGAACTCGGCCTTTGGCAACGACTCCCTGAGCGCCTTGACTGGCGGCAAGCCTGAAGCGGTCAAAGCTGCTCCTGTGGCGGCGCCGAGCAAAGGCCTGCTTAACAGCCAGCCGGTGCAGGCGGCTCCGGCTGCTTCGCCGGCAGGTGGGCGTGGCCAGGGCCAACTGCGCCTGTCCAGCGGCACCCAGCAATGTGTGATCAAGGCGCTGAGCATCAAGGAGGCGCTGCTGGTGGTGCGTCGCGGTGAAGTGCTGCCTCAGGTGCTGGAAAGCGCGGTACTGGACCTTGAGCAAGGCGACAACGCCGAAGTCGCACGCCTCAACGGCTACCTGCACGCGATCGTCGCCTACGAGCCGAGGCCGGACAGCGACTGGCTGCAACTGACCTTCCGGTTTATCGACCAGGATGCGCAGAAGCTCGACTACATCTCCCGCCTGATCGCGCGCGGCACGGCGCAGAAGCATTTTGTGCCGGGTGCGTGATCTACACCGCGCCCCATAACCAATGTGGGAGCGGGCTTGCTCGCGAAGGCGGTGTATCAGTCAACATCTTCGATGACTGACACCCTGCTTTCGCGAGCAAGCCCGCTCCCACATTTTGATCTTCAGTGTTTAGCCGAAGGTGTTGTTGCTCAATCGAGCAACAGCACCTTGGCCAACACGATCTTCGGCCCTTTCATCTTCTTGATGATGATGCGCAAGCCTTCAACTTCCAGCACTTCTTCCTCTTCCGGCACCCGCTTGAGGGTGTCGTAGATCAAACCGGCCAGGGTTTCGGCTTCGATGTGGTCCAGGTCGACGCCCAGCAGGCGTTCCACCTTGAACAGCGGCGTATCGCCACGCACCAGCAGTTTGCCCGGCTGGTAGGCGAGGATGCCGCGCTCGGCCTTGCGGTGTTCGTCCTGGATATCGCCGACCAACACTTCCAGCACATCTTCCATGGTCAGGTAGCCGATGATCTTGCCATCGGCTTCTTCCACCAGGGCGAAGTGCGCGCCGCCTTTGCGGAACTGCTCCAGCAACTGCGACAACGGCATGTGCCGCGACACGCGCTCCAGCGGGCGGGTCAGCTCGGCCAGGTTGAACGACTCGGGGATGTGGTCCAGGGCCGCCAGTTCCAGCAGCAGGTCCTTGATGTGCAGCAGGCCGACGAACTCGTTGCGCACCGCGTCGTACACCGGGTAGCGACTGAATTTGTGACGGCGGAACAGCGCCAGGATTTCCTTGAGCGGGGCGTTGAAGTCCAGGGTCACCAGGTCTTCCCGGGAGTTGGCCCAGTCCACCACTTCCAGTTCGCCCATTTCCACCGCAGAGGCGAGCACGCGCATGCCCTGATCGCTCGGGTCCTGGCCACGGCTTGAGTGCAGGATCAGCTTGAGTTCTTCGCGGCTGTAATGGTGCTCATGGTGTGGGCCAGGCTCGCCTTGGCCGGCGATACGCAAGATGGCGTTGGCGCTGGCGTTGAGCAGGTAGATCGCCGGGTACATCGCCCAGTAGAACAGGTACAACGGCACTGCCGTCCACAGCGACAGCAACTCGGGTTTGCGAATCGCCCAGGATTTGGGTGCCAATTCACCGACCACGATGTGCAGGTAAGAAATCACGAAGAAGGCGGCAAAGAACGACACGCCCTTGATCACCTCAGGCGATTGCACGCCCACGGCGCCCAGCAACGGCTCGAGGATGTGCGCAAAGGCCGGCTCACCGACCCAGCCCAGGCCCAGGGAGGCGAGGGTGATACCCAGCTGGCAGGCCGACAGATAGGCGTCGAGCTGGCTGTGCACGGTGCGCAGGATCTGCCCGCGCCAGCCGTTTTTGTGGGCGATGGCCTCGACCCGAGTGGCGCGCAATTTGACCATGGCAAATTCCGCCGCAACGAAGAAACCGTTGAGCAGTACCAGGATCAGTGCAAAAAGAATCATGCCGAAGTCGGCGAAGAGTGTGGCGAGGGTGATACCAGGGGAAGGGTCCATGATGGGGTTTTGCAGGTTCCGTGTGTTCAATGAGGGATGACAGGAGGGCCTGAAAAGCAGCCGCAAGTCGGCCAATGTAGCGGCTGGCGGGGCGCTTGCCTAGTGCCCGCTGCCGGGCGGGGCCTGGAATACATACGTCCACACGCGGCATGTCCAATGTGGGAGCGGGCTTGTTCGCGAAGGCGGTGGGTCAGCCAACACATTCATAGCTGACCTGCTGCCTTCGCGAGCAAGCCCGCTCCCACACTTAGTCCAGCGTCGTTTTCGGGTTATTCCTCGGTGTCGATCACCCGCGAGCGGGTCACCTGCGCTGGCGGAAAGTGGCAGGTAAAGGTGCTGCCATGGCCCAGCACGCTGCTGATTTCCAGCCGTGCACGGTGGCGCAGCAGCACGTGTTTGACGATGGCCAGGCCCAGCCCGGTGCCGCCGGTGTTGGAGTTGCGGCTGGAGTCGACGCGGTAGAAGCGCTCGGTCAGGCGGGGCAGGTGCTTGGCGTCGATGCCGATACCGGAATCCTGCACGCTCAGGTGTGCGCCGTGCTCGTCGGCCCACCAGCGGATGCGGATATTGCCCTTGTCCTGGGTGTACTTCACGGCGTTGAACACCAGGTTGGAAAAAGCGCTGCGCAACTCGCCCTCACTGCCTTTGAGCAAAACCAGCGGGTCGGCTTCCAGACTGATCTGCTGCCCGCGTTCACCGGAAAGCGCCTGGGCGTCGTTCTTGATGGTCTGCAACAGGCTTTGCACCGCCACCGGATGGTTGTCCGACGGGTAGTCGGTGGCCTCAAGCTTGGCCAGCAACAGCAGGTCGTTGAGCAGTGTCTGCATGCGTGAACCTTGCTGTTGCATCTGTTGCAGGGCTCGGCTCCAGCGCGGGTTGATCTCGTCGACGTTGTCCAGCAGCGTCTCCAGGTAGCCACAGATCACCGTCAGCGGCGTGCGCAGCTCATGGGACACATTGGCGACGAAGTCTTTGCGCATTTGTTCCAACTGGTGGATGCGGGTGACGTCGCGCACCAGCATCAGGTGTTCGTTGTTGCCGTAGCGGGTCAGGTACAGCTGGATACGCACACGGTCGTTGGTGGGCGAAGGGATTTCCAGGGCTTCTTCGTAGTTTTCCTGCTCGAAATACTCTTTGAAGCGCGGGTGGCGCACCAGGTTGGTCACCGGCTGGCCACTGTCCTGAGGCGTCTTGAGGCCCAGCAGGGTCTCGGCGGCGCGGTTCCACCATTCCAGGTTGCCGTCGCTGTCGAGCATGATTACCGCGTCTTTGAGCGCGGCGGTGGACTCCTGCACACGGTCGATCACCGCTTGCAGGCGCCCGCGTACCCGTTGGTCGCGGCGTTGCAGGTGGTAGATGCTGTCGAACACCTCGCCCCACAGGCCGTAGCCATCGGGTGGTGCTTCATCGGGTTTGTGTTGGCGCAGCCATTCATGCAGGCGGAGCAGCTGTTTGAGCGTCCAGCCCAGATACAGGCCGATACCGACGGCCAGGCTCCAGCCGTAATAGCCGCTGACCAGGCCTACCACCAGGCAGCCGGTGATCAACAGCAGCATGTGGCGGATCAGGGTGCCATGCCAGTTCTGGTTCACTTAAACATGCGTCCTTGTCAGCTGTTAAGGAAGGGAAGGGCTGGCTCAGCCTTTGGTGGAAAAGCGGTAGCCGGTGCCGCGCACGGTTTGTACCAGATTCTCGTAGGCATCGCCCAAGGCTTTGCGCAGGCGGCGGATATGCACGTCCACGGTGCGCTCTTCCACGTACACATTGCCGCCCCACACCTGGTCGAGCAATTGGCCACGGGTGTAGGCGCGCTCCTGGTGGGTCATGAAAAATTGCAGCAGGCGATATTCGGTCGGGCCCATCTCGGCCGGCTTGCCGTCGATGGTCACGCGGTGGCTGATCGGGTCCAGAATCAGGCCGTCGACTTCGATCGGCGCTTCGCCATCGGTAGGGCCGGCGCGGCGCAATACAGCTTTCAGACGGGCGACCAGTTCACGTGGGGAAAATGGCTTGGTGATGTAGTCATCAGCGCCAACTTCCAGGCCCTGGATCTTGTTGTCCTCTTCACCCTTGGCGGTGAGCATGATGATCGGGATATCCCCGGTCAGCTCGTCACGCTTGAGGCGGCGGGCCAGTTCGATACCGGATGTGCCGGGCAGCATCCAGTCGAGCAGGATCAGGTCCGGCTTGCGGTCGACAATGATGGCGTGGGCCTGCTGGGAGTTCTCCGCCTCCAGGCAGTCATAGCCGGCCATTTCCAACGCAACGGCGATCATCTCGCGAATGGGCGCTTCGTCGTCAACGATCAGAATGCTCCTGCCAACCATGCCTAAATCCTCTTGTCATTTAACTGTCTTGCGCCGCATTAGATAACGGAATTATTGCAGTCGTGTGACAGTAATTTAGTCGCTTGGGCAATTCTCGGCACTCTGGACTACCCTTTGGGTCCGAATCCTGACAACCACAAAAGGAAGGTTCCGATGACTTACAGTACTTTTTCCTGGAAAGCCCTGCTGGTAACGGCGGCGTTGACGCTGCCGACACTGGCGTTTGCGGCCGAGCCTGCGATGACCAAAGACGGCATGTTGGTGGACCACAAGGGTATGACGCTCTACACCTTCGCCAAGGATTCTGGTGACAAGTCCATGTGCAACGACAAGTGCGCCACCAACTGGCCGCCGTTGATGGCCGAATCCACCGACAAGCCGATGGGCAAATGGACCGTCATCACCCGTGACGATCAAAAGAGCCAGTGGGCCTACAGCGGCAAACCGCTCTACACCTTCGTCATGGACAAGAAGGCCGGTGACATGACCGGTGAAGGCAAAATGGACGGCGCCTGGAAGGTCGCCAAGCCTTAGTTAAACCCGCTGGCGATGAGGGGCCTGGCCCCTCATCGAAACGCGTAATCCGCCACGATCCCGACAAAAATCGCCAACCCGGCCCAGTGGTTGTGCAAAAACGCCTTGAAGCATTTCATGCGGTCTTTGTCGCGGGTGTACCAGAACTCCCAGGCAAAACAGCCCGCCGCCGCCAGCAATCCAAGGTGGAACCAGCCTCCCAGCTCGAACCGCGCGCCCGCCAGCAACAGGCAGGCCAGTGACAGGCCTTGCAGGGTGAGGATGATCACGCGGTCGGCATCGCCAAACAGAATGGCCGTGGATTTCACCCCGATCTTCAAGTCATCGTCGCGGTCGGTCATCGCGTAATACGTGTCGTAACCCACCGTCCACAGCAAATTGGCGATGTACAGCAGCCACGCAGTGGCAGGCAGGTGGCCCGTCTCGGCGGTGAACGCCATTGGCATGCCCCACGAAAACGCCGCGCCCAACACCACTTGCGGGTAATAGGTATAGCGCTTCATGAACGGGTAGCTCGCCGCCAGCGCCAAACCGCCGAGGGACAGCAGGATGGTGGTGGCGTTGGTCAGCAGCACCAGCAGGAAACTGACGCCCATCAACACGGCGAAAAACACCAGTGCCTCTTTGGCGCTGATCTTGCCGCTTACCAGCGGGCGTTGCTCGGTGCGTTTCACATGGCCGTCGACCTTGCGGTCTGCCCAGTCATTGATCACGCAGCCCCCGGCGCGGGTCAGCACCACACCCAGTACAAAAATCACGATATTGATCAAGGACGGCGAGCCCTTGCCGGCGATCCACAGCGCCCACAGTGTTGGCCATAACAGCAGGTAGATGCCGATGGGCTTGTCCATGCGGGTCAACTGAATGAAATCCCAGGCCCTGGGGTTCAGGCGGTTCAAGGATTTAAGCAGGCGTTGATACATCAGCAGTTCTCCGGATGGTCATGCAACGCGTGCCAGAAGCTCGGCAGGAAAATTTCCGCCACCAGCACACTCAGCGGCCCGCGATCAAAGCGTGAGCGGCGCCCCCACAAGCCGTCGGCCTGGTCCGCGCTCGGCAGCCATTGCCGTGGGTAATGGCACACCTCGATGGGCTGGCGGGTGAAGGCGTGATCGCAAAACAGCAACTCGCCCAACGAACGGCTGCCCAACGCGTCCATATGCAACCCGTCGCCCTGCAGGGCACTGCGCGCCGCCACGCTGCGGGCGAACACCCACGGCTGGGCATGCCCGCGCAGATACACCTCGCGCACCCAACCGACAGTGGCCGGGGCCAGGCCCAGCGCCGCACATTCATCCTCGCGCAACGGCTGCCAGCCTTCGAACAGCGGCGTGACGCTGAACTCATCGTTGGACAGCCGCGTGAGCCGGCGCGTCAGTGAGCCTTCGTCGAACAGCCAATCGAGGGTCAAAGGCGCGGGCAAAGGGCTCAGAAGGCTCTGGGTCAGCCATTGGCAAGCATCGGGAAGGGCGATTGAGTGCGGCACGGTGAGTCAGTATTGGCAGCAAAAGAGGCTGCGAGCTTACCATGGCGTCCTGGGCTTTTGCCGTGCTGAACCGGCCCCATGCGTCGATCGTGCTTGCATCTGCCGGCCCCGATCAGTACAAAACGCCCTGAGCCGCACGGCAACGTAGGTCTATCGACCGTCGGCCAAGATGCCTGGACCCTGAGGAAGCAAGTAATGAAGAAGTGGCAATGTGTAGTCTGCGGCCTGATCTATGACGAAAAAGACGGCTGGCCGGATGACGGTATCGCACCGGGCACGCAGTGGCAGGACGTCCCTGAAGATTGGCTGTGCCCGGACTGCGGTGTGGGCAAAATGGATTTCGAAATGATCGAAATCGGTTAATGCCTCGAATTTAAGCACTGAGTTTAAGAAACGTACTACAAGGAGAAAGGAATGAACGCACCTGTCGTGATCATCGGCACAGGATTGGCCGGTTACAACGTGGCCCGGGAGTTTCGCAAGCTCGACAGCGAGACCCCATTGCTGCTGATCACCGCGGATGATGGGCGCTCCTACTCCAAGCCCATGCTCTCCACCGGCTTTGGCAAGAACAAGGAAGCCGATGGCCTGAGCATGGCTGAACCCGGTGCCATGGCCGAGCAACTCAAGGCCGAAGTGCGCACCCACACGCGCATCAGCGGCATCGACCCAGGCCACAAGCGCCTGTGGATCGGCGAGGAAGCGGTGGCCTATCGCGACCTGATCCTGGCGTGGGGCGCAGAAACTGTGCGCGTTCCGGTTGAAGGTGATGGGGTTGAGCTGATTTTCCCGATCAACGACCTCGAAGACTACGCCCGCTTTCGCGCCGCTGCCGCCGGCAAGCGCCGCGTGCTGGTGCTGGGCGCCGGCCTGATCGGCTGCGAGTTCGCCAACGACCTGATCCTCGGCGGTTACGAAATCGACCTGGTGGCGCCGTGCGAGCAGGTCATGCCGACCCTGCTGCATCCCGCCGCCGCTGCAGCAGTGCAAGCCGGCCTGGAAGGCCTTGGTGCGCGTTTCCACCTGGGCCCGGTGCTCAACCGCCTGCAGCGCAGCGCTGACGGCCTGGAAGCGCACCTGTCGGACGGTGAGGTCATCCACTGCGACCTGGTGGTCTCGGCCATCGGCCTGCGCCCGCGCATCGACCTTGCCGCCGCTGCCGGCCTGCAAATCAACCGTGGAATCATGGTGGACCGCCACCTCAAGACCTCCCACGCCAACATCTACGCCCTGGGCGACTGCGCCGAGGTTGACGGCCTCAACCTGCTCTACGTGATGCCACTGATGAGCTGCGCCCGCGCCCTGGCCCAGACCCTGGCTGGCAACGCTACGGCGGTCAGCTATGGGCCGATGCCGATCACCGTGAAAACCCCGATCTGCCCGCTGGTAGTCTCGCCCCCGCCACGCGGCACCGAAGGTGTGTGGAGCGTCGAAGGGCAGGGCGCCGACATCAAGGCCTTGTGCCGCGACGCCAGCGGCCGCCTGCTGGGTTACGCGCTGACCGGCAGTGCGGTTATGGAAAAACTGGCCTTGAACAAAGAACTTCCGCCGTTGCTGGCGTAAATACCGGTCGTTCTGTCGGAATAACCCTGTTTTTCGCTCTAGAAAGGTCGCCGCGAGACTGGCGGAGCGTGCGAGGGCATGCCATCCTCACTCCCGTCTGCCGCAGAGTAGAGCCTGCGGCGCCTTGGGCGTTGCTCCATAAGAGAGCAGCACGGACATAACAACAAAAAACCGTCAAAGAGGCTTCACTTATGCGTAAACCAGAACTCGCAGCCGCCATCGCTGAAAAAGCGGATCTCACCAAAGAACAGGCCAACCGCGTCCTCAACGCCGTTCTCGAAGAAATCACCGGCGCCCTGCACCGCAAGGACAGCGTCACACTGGTTGGCTTCGGCACCTTCCTGCAACGCCACCGCGGCGCCCGCACCGGCAAAAACCCGCAAACCGGTGAGCCTGTGAAGATCAAGGCGAGCAACACCGTTGCGTTCAAGCCGGGTAAGTCGCTCAAAGACAGCGTCAACCCGTAAGAGCAGGACCGTCTGAAGGGAGGCGGGTTGGTAAGAAAATGGGCACGCCGACTGGGTTGGGTGCCCATTTTTGTTGGGCTGTGTAATCACAGCTTTCAATGCATCTTGGCGTCGTCACGTTTATCCCCGAACTAACTCGTCATGCCCGTCTGGCGATTCTTTTGCGACGAGCTCTTCGTAGTTCGCAGGTTCTGAGTTTAAATTCCCGGGAATCCATTCTCCATTTAATTGCTTGTAGCTGCTGGCTCTATACGGATACAAGTTCATGATTGCTGTAATTTCTTTTTGTAGGTTTTTTCCTTCATACCAAACACTGCCGCACTCGCCACAGCCCCAAAAGGGCGGGGATTGCTCATCAATCAGATCAACCCAGCCGGCGCATTGGCTAATCGGGCACCGATAATTGGCAGGCTGCGGTGCTGTGATTGGGGGTTGCTCAGCCTTCACGTATTGCGTTGAAGAACCGCAGGAAGGGCACTCAATCATGATAAAACGCTGGCCTTTTGCAAGGAGCGGTGCAATGAATTGTTGTTGCTTCGCGTCCAGCTCAAATGTCTCTTTGCAGAGCTGGCATCGGGCGTTATTAATTGAGTCCATATGGATTTTCCCCTTCAGGATACCAATGCAGGGCTTTGCTATTAGCTTTGTGGTAGGACTTGTCCATGAGTTCAAGGTTGCTCTGGCGGTTATTGCCACCCCTGAATATTGGCTTTTTATGATGCACGTCAAAGCCCTCGGGAACTTGGCCTTTTTTCATTCTATCTACCCCGGCCGGACCATATTTCTGAAGTGATTTGGGGTCTTTGGCCATTTTTTTCATGTACTTCTCTTTGGCACCACCTTTTTTGTCGAAGTTGGCGCGTATTTTTTTGATCTCACTCTTCGTTCTCTTGTGATAGCAGGTCTTCAGCCCCCATGGATCGATCCATGTAAGGGGGTTCGGTGAGTATTGGTAGAGGTTGAAACCTCCCTCCAACCCCACCGGGTCGGGAGTGGTAAACCGCCCCACATCCGGATCATAAAACCTGAACGTATTGAAATGCAGCCCCGTCTCGCGGTCCAGATACTGCCCCTGAAACCGTAGATTTTGCTCCTCGATGTAATAAGGCTCGCGCACCTCTTCCAGCGTGTTGCCCCACACCCGATAAGTCGCCTGCCAGACGCTGTGTCCGTCAGCTTCGGTCAGTTGCTCCGGCAACCCGTTCAGGTCGTTGTGGTAGTAACGAATTTTCTGCAGTGGGCCGTCACCGTCGACGCGGGCCAACAGTTGATAGCCGCCGTCGTCTTCATACACATAAAGACTGGTTTGACTGTGCTTGTGCTCCTGCAACAACCGCAGCCCATCCCACATGAACCGGGTTTCCCCCAACGGATACCCATCGCTGCCATGCTCGGTTTTTTCAACCCGCCGCCCCAGCGGGTCATACGCCATCCTGACCACGCTACCGCTTTCATTGCGCACTTCAACCAACCGGCTTTCCGCGTCATACGCAAACCGCTGCACACCACGCTTGGCACTGCGCTTCTCGACCATCCGCCCAAACGCGTCGTAGCGATAACGCTTGTCCTGATACGTCAGCAGCTTGTTATGCACCACCAACCCGGCACCCGCTTGCGGGCCATCCAGCAGGTTGGCGGCGGCGTCGTATTTGCTTCGGGTGCTGAGCTGGCCCTGGGTGCGCAGGCGAAACCCAGGGTATGTGAAGGTGACGGCCATGAAGTGATCGACCGCATCGCGTTCCTGCCGGTGGATGATGGACGCGGGTGGCTTCTCGGATAAGGGCCGGATTTACTTAGCTGGTTAATTCAAATCAATCTGTCTCACTCATCCTCAAGTGAATTGAACGAGGAAGTAACCACCCGTATCTCCCTCTTTCATCTTTTTCGCTCGATTATCGGCAAAAATGTAGCCGATACCTCCACCGAATATTCCTTCGTGGCTAGGGCTTATTTTTGCGATGTCAGCGTCGATTAGCTGAGCTAAAAAATAGTAACGAGGACTTTCATACAAAGGGTCTTGCAACCACGCCGGGCGCCCTAAAACCTTGCTAATACCCGCGCCACACTCCAAGTCCTCCAATTCTTCTTCCATTTGTTCGGGAGTCAGCGGCTGCTGGGCAATGTACGTCCGCGGAATCGGGTCAACCAACGTGGTAGGTGTGAGTTCACAGGTTGCCAGCGTGTGAAGCAGAACGCAGCTAAGGCCAAGTTTAAGCTTGTCCATCTCGCTTTGTTGATGGACGGTCAGCTGACGTACCGAAGAACGTGTGTAGGTTTCGTCATTTCGCTCAACGCAAACGAACACTGTCAGCGCCATTCCGGCGGGAATAAATGAGACGCCCAGGAACGCTGGGGTCATCATCATCACCGGTAGCATCAGTTGACCGGTTTTCGGATCCTTAGGCCACAGAGCAAGGTCTGTCAGCCAAGCTCCTCCGCCAATTTGCCCAAGGTTATGGTCTTGCTCTGAGAGAATGATTTGATTGATGCCCATAGCCCTTGATCCTTTAGAAACAACCTTTTCGTTTGGCAAATGACGTGGCAGACCGCCTCGCCGTTCTGGCCTGCTGTTGTGTGATGATGCCGGTTTTGACCAGCGAGTTGTGTATGGCTTGGGACATGATACGAATCTCCAGCTTCCCACGTTTGAGCATCTGGTTGGGCCCCATCCCTCGAGCGCGCCGCAAACGATTTTCCTCGGCATGCACCATGTCATGATGCTCGGGCGACAGCGCGATGGATGGATTGCCCTTGTAGCGCCGGCCCTTGGCTATACCTTTTTCTTCTAGGAATTTATTGCGGACAATTTCGTGTGCTTCCAGTCCGTCATTCTTATGGGCCTTGGCGCCATAACCAGCAACCTCGCCTTCTTTGAGCAGGCCCAGCGGGTCAATCCATCCGGACGTATTAGGGGCGTATTGGTAGAGGTTATCGCCACCCGCCAACCCAATTGGGTCTGGCGTCGTAAACCGTCCCACATCCGGATCATAAAACCGAAACGTGTTGTAGTGCAGCCCAATCTCCCGGTCCAGGTACTGCCCCTGAAACCGTAAATTCTGTTCTTCGATAAAGTACGCTTCACGGACCTCTTGAACTGTATTTCCCCAAACCTGATACCGCGCCTGCCACACGGTTACCCCGTCAGTTTCGGTCAATTGCTCCGGCAACCCGTTCAGATCGTTATGGTAATAGCGCACACTTTGATGCTTGTTCGCCCCATCCACACGCGCCAGCGGCGCATAGCTATCTTCTTCATAGATGTAGAGGCTGGTCTGGCTATGCCGATGTTCCTGCAGCAGACGCATACCTTCCCAGTCAAAACGGCTTTCGCCTAAGGGGTAACCTTGGCTGTCATGTTCAGTTTTGGCGGTGCGGCGGCCGAGCGGGTCATAAGTCATTTTCACGACTGTCTCCCGTCCATCTTTCTGACTGCGCACTTCAACCAGCCGGCTTTCAGCGTCATACGCAAACCGCTGCACGCCACGCTTGGCACTGCGCTTCTCGACCATCCGCCCAAACGCGTCGTAGCGATAACGCTTGTCCTGATACGTCAGCAGCTTGTTATGCACCACCAACCCGGCACCCGCTTGCGGGCCGTCCAGCAGGTTGGCGGCGGCGTCATAGGCGAAGGTTTCGCGCTGGCCGTGCAGGCTGTCCTGGCTGGCGATGATGCGGCCGGTGGCGTCGTAGTGCAGCAGTTGGCGATGTTGCGCGGTGGTTTGCTGGTCGAGTTTGCCGATCAGGTTGTCGGCGGGGTCGTATTCGAACTGCTTTTGCGTCGCCGCAGGCATCAGCGATGGCTGGCTGTTAAGGCGGCGTTGGCGTGAGCGCAGGCGGCCGCTGCGGTCGTATTCGCTGCGGGTGCTGAGCTGGCCTTGGGTGCGCAGTACTTCGCGGTGCAGGCGGTCGCGTTCGAAGTCGCTGATGACCTGGCCGTCGAGGTTGATCTGGTGCAGGTGGCCGCTGCCGTAGTACAGGCGATTGAGCCAGCGCCCGTCCGGCAGTTGGGTCTGGATCAGGTTGCCGAGTTCGTCGTAGTGATGTTGCAGCTTGCCGGCGGCACTCTGTTCGGCAAGCAACTGGCCGACAGCATCGTAGGCGAAACCCAACGCCTGGGCATTGCCTTGCAGATCAGTGAAGGTGACCGCAGTGAGCTGATCCACGGCATCGTAGCTGTAGTCGGTGCGGCCATCGTCGGTGGTTTTGGCGACCAGTCGCCCGAGCGCATCACGCTCCAGCCGATGAACGATGGGCGCGGGTGGCGTCTCGGGCACTACCGCCAGTCCATTGCCATAAGGCGCAGGAAGCGCAGTCACCGCCGTGATGTTGTCGAGCAAGTCGTAGTCGTAGTGCTTGGCGCTGCCGTCGAGGTCCTGCTGCTCGGTCAGCCGATCCCCGGCGTCCCATGCAAACCGATAGCTTTCACCGTTCTCGTTGACCAGCGCTTGCAGCCGCCCGTAGCTGTCATACCCAAACTGCACCTGTCGACCATGGGCGTCGGTGCGCTGACGTACCTGGCCACGCCGGTTGTGTTGGTAGAGCGTGGTGTGCCCGGCGGGGTCGGTGTAGCCCACCAACTGCCCGCTGGCGTTGCGCTGATACAACTCGGTGCGCCCATCCGGTAATTGGCTGCTGAGCAAGCGGCCCTGAGCGTCATAGCTGAACTGCGTGCGTTCACCCAAGGCATCAGTGATGACCTGCAAATAGCCACGGTCGTCGTAGCTGAAACGCGTCGGGTAGCCCGAGCAATCGATATGCTCGACCAACTGCCCGAATGCATTCCAGCGCAGTTTTTTGCTTTTGCCGGTGGCGTCGACAATCTCCACGACCTGGCCATGGGCGTCATAGCGATAGCGGGTGATATAACCCAGCGGATCGGTCTCGGCAATGCAGTTACCGCGTGGGTCATAGCGATATTGCCAGCTGTTGTCGGCCGCGTCGGTTTCCACCAGCGGCAATGCCCAATGTTCCAGCCACAAGGTCGAATCACTGCGGCCCAGCGGGTCGGTTTCGCCGATTACGTTGCCGCTCTCATCGTAGCTGTATTCATAGCGCCCACCCAACGGATCAGTAGCGCTGAGCAATTGGCGTTCGTCGTTCCATTCGAATAGCCAAGTCTGGCCGAGGTTGTCGCTGTACTGAATGATCTGGTGCTGAGTGTTCCAGTACCGCGTGCTCACACGCTGTAGGCCATCGGTGATGCGCGTAATACCGGCCTGCAGGTCATAGTCGAACTGGTAAGCGTCGCCCTCATCGGTCCAATGCCTAACCACGCGCCATTCCAGGCCTTCAACCAGTACCCACTCATAGAAACAGCGCAATCCGGTGGGCAATTGATGTTCCACCATTCGGCGCCCGGCATCGTAGGCGAAGCGCCGCTGGACTTGATCGGTTGCATCGCGCACTTGCGCGAGATTGCCCGCCGCGTCGTAGCCGTAGCTCACCAGCACCTCGCGACGTTGATCCGGGTACAGGCGTTCAATGCGGCTCACATAGCCCTGATCACGGATCAGCTCAACCTGCACCAGATCGAACGTGTCGCGCAGACGCACCAAGTGCCCGGCTTCGTCATAGTCGAGGTAGATACGGTTGTCGTTACGATCACCCAATTGGCTCAGGCGCAGTCGTGTCGAGTTTGCGGGCGCCGGTTCGAACAAACGGTACATGCCGTCGTCGCTTTCGATCAGCAATTGCCCATTGAGGTGTCGCCGCACCGCAAGCCCTTCGCCCGCGCTGAACACTGCGCCGCCCAACGGAATGGAGCCCATGTCGATGGGCCGGCCCTGCTCGTCGGTATACACGAGCGTTTCGCCGCCCTCGGGATGCGGCTGAATGTCGACGCACACCTCGTAGGGCACGCTCCAACCGGCGCCAAACAGGCTGCTCGGGCGTTCATCGCGGCTGTTGTAGAAGCGCTGCCAGTCAATCGGCAGGATACCCGGCAGCACAAAATCCAGGTCGTCGACGTCGCCCAGTACCTTCGCGCCCGTCGCAGCATGCACCGGGTTCGACGAGCCCATCGCAGCGTTAGCCGCAGCGCCCATCGCGCTGCTGATGGCCATCGAGGTCGCACCGCTGACCAACATGCACGGCAACTTGCTGAAGAACTTGCCCTTGCCACCCTTGAGCATCAACAACGCCGTGACCGCCAGCCCAACCCCCGGGGTCTTGCCGCTGCGAATTTCACGCACCACCACCGAGCCGCCGCCTATGGCCACGTTGGATGAGATCAAACCGGACGACACCACCGTCGCATCGCAGGTACTGCGATCACCACTGCGCACAGCGGGCTGACCATTGATCGTGACCTTTTCCGAGCCTTCGGCAAGAAACTGCGGCGGCATTGGCGGGTGCTTCATGCACACGACCAGGTCCAGCGGCTTCGGCACGGCGCCTGGCGCGGGCGTTGCGACGGTGGGGCGCCACATCTGCGAGAAGAAGCCTTCGGCCATGTCCAGGTAACTGGGCTCTGGCTCAGGCTTGGTTTCTTCCAGCTCGGTGCCGGCCGGTGTGACATGGGAGCTGATCGCCCCTGCCGCGCGGGCGGCGGGGATGTTATTGGTGAGGGTGTTGGTGGAGCCGGTGAGAATGTTCGCCTGCACGGTGGGCGGAAATAAGGCGTTGCTAAAGGCATCGCATATCTTGGTCAGCCCTTTGTCCGCGCCACTCTTGCTCATGGCCAGGCCGACAATCGTGCCCACTACCGCGCCCAGCAGGAAGCAGCCGAGGCCGCCGGTGGCCACGGTAATGCCGGTGGCGGCCACCACGGCAGCGGTCGCGACCGCAGTAATCGCGATATTGGCCGCCACTTCCAGCACACCGCCGAGGATGTCCGCCATCATCGAGGTGTGGGATAGCGCATCGCCCATCCGGGCCGCCCATAACGCGTCAGACATGCAGGTTGCTCATCAGGAGATAGCGTCGAACGACAGCGAATTTTTTATCAATGCCCAGTGCGTTGCCTCGGCTTCCCCGAGTTTTTCGGCCTTCACATAACTCAAGGCGAGCATCTTGCGCGTACCCGGCAACACCAGCGCCAACTGATACTGGAACACCTTGTCATTGCCCTTGTTGAACTGGCTGCGCAACTCGATACCTTCCACCTCTTGAGCGGCGCCCAGTCGCACGGTCACGCTCGGTTGGCAGCGCAAGTCCTGCACCTGTTTTTCCAGGCGCTTGAGCTGGTCGTCGAAGTTACTGTGCAGGGTTTCGCCGTCGGTGAGGAAGCTGCGGCTGATGATCAAGGACGTGCCCAGCTCAGGGAACTTGAGGATATTGATCGACGCGTCTTGCAGCTCGCCTGCAGGCAGTTGGAACTGGAATTCGTTGATTCGGTACGTCATGGCAAACAGGTCTCGTCAGGAGCTTTTAGGCGCGGGGAAAACGGCTTTGATATTGGCGTCGATGCTTTTTTTGATGCCCTGGCCATCGGGTGTGGCGCCGGGGCCGTGGCCGTTGTTCAAGTGCAGTACGCCCTTGGTGTTGAACTCGGCATCACCGCTGGCATAGAAACTGATATTCACCCCGGTGAGGTTGATCTGCCCGCTGGCATTCAGCTCCAGGATGCTTTCGCCGCAGACCAGGCGCAGGTTTTCACCCACTTCGACGACATAGCTCTGGCTGATGCTGTCGGTCTTGCGCTGGCCGACCAAGAGGACGTCCTCCTGCTTGACGATGCGCGTACGGTTATTACCGATGGTCACCGTTTCGTTATGCCCAATGCTTTTGTTGCGGTCATGCCCGACGGCGTGGCTTTCATCCACTTCCACCACGATGTCCTGATTGCGCTCGGCATGGATATACAACTGCTCCAGCCCCTTCTTGTCCTCCATGCGGATTTCATTGAAGTTGGCCGGCGTGCCGCCTTTGCTGGAGCGGCTTTTCATGCCGCTCTGGGTGGCGTTTTCCGGCAGGTCGTAAGGCACGGTCTGCTCGGCGTTGTAGACGCGCCCGGTGATGATCGGTCGGTCCGGGTCGCCTTCCAGAAAGCTCACAATTACTTCCTGGCCGATCCGTGGGATTTGCATCGAGCCCCAGTTTTTCCCGGCCCAGGATTGCGATACGCGAATCCAGCATGAGCTGTTTTCGTTGGATTGGTCATGGCGGTCCCAGTAAAAGTGCACCTTCACGCGGCCATACTGGTCGGTCCAGATTTCTTCACCTTTGGGGCCGACCACCAAGGCCGTCTGCGGGCCTTTGACAATCGGCCGGTGGGTGTTGGCCAAAGGGCGAAAACTTTGTTGGGCATCGATGCAGGTGAGGCTGCTTTCGAATTGCGCCGAGCCTGAGCCGCCGCCGCTTTCCAGGTTTTCCTGGACGATGTAGTAACGGCAACCGACGATCAGGTATTCGCGGTTCTGGTCCTGGCGGCTGAAGCCGGTGAGGCTGAACAAGTGGCCCGAACCGAGGCCGCGCGCGTTGCCGCTGAACTCGATCTGCTCATGCAGGGTTTGCAAGGCTTCGATGCGGGTGCGCGCGTAGTGTTCGCCGTCTTCACTTTGCACATAAGTGCCGGGGTAGTCGTACAACGGGTAGTCGCCGGCAGTGTGCGGGCGCGGCATCGCCGAGCGCACGTCGATGCTCGCGCTGGGGCGCTGGAAGTCGTAGTCGTTCAGCTCCAGCGACCCCGGCTGCACTTCGTGCGCCAGGTGCCAGTTGTGCATATGGTCGCGTTCGCGCTGCTGCTCGTCCTTGGGGTAGTACGGAATCGACGCGTAGCCCGGCACGGTGGTGTGGGCGCCATAGGCGTCGGCCAGCACCAGCACATGGCGGTCCTGTTCATGGCGGAAAAAGTAGTAGATACCTTCCTGTTCCATCAACCGGCTGACGAAGTCGAAGCTGGTTTCGCGGTACTGCACGCAGTATTCCCACTCGCGGTACGGGCGGCTCAGGGCGTCTTCGAAGTCGGAAAAGCCCAGGTCGCGAAACACCTGCTTGATGATCTGCGGGATGCTCAGGTTCTGGAAAATCCGACAGTCCGAGGTGCGGCTCAGCAGCCAGAACCATGGGCGCAGCGTCACTTGGTAACTGGCGAACTGGCCCTGGTCGATGTTCTGGCTGCACCGCGCGACGATGCCGTGGAAATGCCGCTCGCCACCGTCCGCCAGTTGCACGCTCACGCTCATCGGCTTGCCCAGCAGCTGGTTGAGGTCGATGTTGGCGTCGAGCGAGGTCAGTTGCAGCTCATAGTTGAACAAGCGGCCCAGCTCTTCGCCGCCCCCCATTTCATTGAGCAACAGCACATCCGCCCCCAGGGGGCTGGTGATCTTGGCCAGGCGTGAGGCTTGGTTGAATAGCATCGGTTAACCCGTAAATGACTTAATAGCTGAAGAAACCGAATTCAACTGTGGGAGGGGGCTTGCTCCCGATAGCAGTGCGTCAGTTGATGCCTGAGGTGACTGATTCACCGCTATCGGGGCAAGCCCCCTCCCGCCGTTGTGATCGCATTCCGTCAGGTCAATCGGCGTCGTTGAAGTCGTAGTGCAATTCATTGTCCCGGCTGCTGATGCGCACACCCGCCAGCGCCTTGCCTTCGAGCATGCGCGTGAGGAATTCACGGCTCATGTCCGGCAACAGGCTGTTGGTGAGGATGGTGTCGATCATGCGCCCGCCGCTTTCGGTTTCGGTGCAGCGTGAGACGATCAAGTCGACCACCGCGTCGTCGTAGTCGAAAGCGACTTTGTGCGTATTCTCCACGCGCTTTTTGATGCGGTTGAGTTGCAGGCGGGTGATTGCCTTGAGCATCTCGTCGCTCAGCGGGTAGTAAGGGATCGTCACCAAACGGCCAAGCAATGCCGGTGGGAAAATCTCCAGCAGCGGCTGGCGCAAGGCCTTGGCGATGTCTTCTGGCTCAGGCATGTTCGCCGGGTCTTTGCAGACGCGGGAGATCAGCTCAGTGCCGGCGTTGGTGGTCAGCAGAATCAGGGTGTTCTTGAAGTCGATCACGCGGCCTTCACCGTCTTCCATCACGCCCTTGTCGAACACCTGGAAGAAGATTTCATGCACGTCCGGGTGGGCTTTTTCGACCTCGTCCAACAGCACGACGCTGTAGGGTTTGCGCCGTACGGCTTCGGTCAACACACCGCCTTCGCCATAGCCGATATAGCCCGGCGGCGCGCCCTTGAGGGTCGACACGGTATGGGCTTCCTGGAACTCGCTCATGTTGATGGTGATCACGTTCTGCTCACCGCCGTACATGGCTTCGGCCAGGGCCAGGGCGGTTTCGGTCTTGCCCACGCCGGACGTGCCGGCGAGCATGAACACGCCAATGGGCTTGCTCGGGTTGTCGAGGCCGGCGCGAGAGGTTTGGATGCGTTTGGCGATCATCTGCAGGGCGTGGTCCTGGCCGATGATGCGTTTTTTCAGGTGCTGGTCGAGGTTGAGCACCGTCTCCAGTTCGTTGCGCGCCATGCGGCCCACGGGAATGCCGGTCCAGTCGGCGACCACCGAGGCCACCGCCTGGTAATCCACGGTTGGCAGGATCAGCGGGGTTTCGCCTTGCAGGGCAGTGAGGCGCTGTTGCAGGTCCACCAGCTGTGCGCGCAATGCATCGTTGCCACTGTCGACTTCACCGACCTTCTCACGCAGCGTCGCGCGAGTGGCGAGCAACTCGTCCACCAGCGCTTTCTCTTCGGCCCAGCGGCTTTCCAGGGTTGCGAGGCGTTCACGCTCAGCGCTCAGCAGGGCTTCGCTGTTGCTTTGGCGCGCGCCAATCACGATGCCAATGGCATGCTCGCGGGCGATGATTTGCAGCTCGGTTTCCAGCGCCTCGATGCGGCGGCGGCTGTCGTCCACTTCGGCGGGCACCGCGTGCAGGCTGATGGCAACACGCGCGCAAGCGGTGTCCAGCAGGCTCACGGATTTATCCGGTAGCTGGCGGGCAGGAATGTAGCGGTGCGACAGCTTCACCGAAGCTTCCAGGGCTTCATCAAGGATCTGCACCTGATGGTGTTTTTCCATGGTCGAGGCCACGCCGCGCATCATCAACAGCGCCTTGTCTTCCGACGGCTCGGCGACTTGCACCACTTGGAAGCGGCGGGTCAACGCCGGGTCTTTTTCGATGTGTTTTTTGTACTCGGCCCAGGTCGTGGCGGCGACGGTGCGCAAGGTGCCGCGGGCGAGGGCGGGCTTGAGCAGGTTGGCCGCATCACCGGTGCCGGCGGCGCCACCGGCACCCACCAGGGTGTGGGCTTCGTCGATAAACAGAATAATCGGTTTGGGCGAAGCCTGCACATCCTCGATGACTTGGCGCAGGCGCTGCTCGAACTCGCCTTTCATGCTGGCACCGGCTTGCAGCAGGCCCACATCGAGGCTGCGCAGTTCCACGTCTTTGAGTGCGGGCGGCACGTCACCGGCGACGATGCGCAGGGCGAAACCTTCGACCACGGCAGTCTTGCCCACGCCGGCTTCACCCGTGAGGATCGGGTTGTTCTGGCGCCGACGCATCAGGATGTCGACCAGTTGGCGGATCTCTTCATCACGCCCAACGATCGGGTCGAGCTTGCCGCTGCGGGCCTGTTCGGTGAGGTCGACGGTGAAGCGCTTGAGCGCTTCCTGCTTACCCATCGCGCTCGGCGCCATGGCACCACTGGCCTCGCCCGGGACTGCGCCGGCATTAAATCCGTCGTTGGCACTGAGGGCGTTTTCCGGCGAGTCGCCGACGTATTCGTCAAAGCGTTCGCTCAGGGTGTCGGCCTTGATCTTGTTGAACTCGGAAGACAAGCCCAGCAGCGCATTGCGCAGGCTCGGTGTCTTGAGAATGCCGAGTACCAGGTAACCGGTGCGCACCTGGCTCTCGCCGAACATCAGGCTGCCGTAGACCCAGCCGCGTTCCACGGCTTCTTCCACGTGGGACGACAGGTCGGTGATTGACGTCGAGCCGCGCGGCAGGCGGTCCAGGGCTTCGGTCAGGTCGCGGGCCAGGCGCGCCGGCTCCACGTTGAACTGGCGGACGATGCGGTGCAGGTCCGAGTCCTGCAACTGCAGCAGTTGGTGAAACCAGTGAGCCAGTTCCACGTACGGGTTGCCCCGCAGTTTGCAGAACACGGTGGCGGCTTCGATGGCCTTGTAGGCCACGCTGTTGAGTTTGCCGAACAGTGCGGCGCGACTGATTTCACCCATGCTCTGGATTCCTTGAGGTGCTGGCGTGATCGGCGTAATGCCGAGCCAGGATTAGGTCGTTGGCGTCGTGCGCGGGGCAGCCGAGCCATGTGTTGAAGCCCAGGCGGAACTGGCCGTTAAGCTGCAGCTTCGGGACTTCAGGTTGTTGCAAAATCAGGTTCAAGTCCCAGTCCAATTCATGGCCCAGGTACTCGGCCACCCATGCCACCAGCTCGTTGAACGGCTGGCTGCCAGGCAGCATGCCCATGTAGTCATCCAGCTTGAGCGGGCCCAGGCGGATGCGAAACTTATGCTGGCGGTCCCACACGTGGCTGCCCAGGCAAAAGTCCACGCCCAGTTGATTGGCGCTGACACTGACGCGGCTGCGCTCGGGCAGTTCCAGCCACTGGCCGACGTATTCTTCAATCTCAACGGGCAAGCCAAAGTATTCGCTGAGGATCGCCTTCAAACCGTCCGGGTAGCGGGTCTGTGCCGACAAGTGGCCGCTGTAATGCAACTTCGCCGTGTCGGGAATCAGCCCCTGATTCAGCAGGCTCGGCATACCTCGGCCGCTCAGTGCTGCCAGGCGTGCCGACCAGTAATCATCGTCCGGTCGGTCGTGGCTGACCGTCGGCCGCGCTTCGGCCCAGGCCCGGTAGAACAGGCTGAGCAGGCGATGGTGGAACACGTCCAAAAACTGTTTGCTGGTGCTGTCGGCGTTATTGCGCTGACGCTCGCGCACGTACTCGGTGATGTGCAGCGGCAACGGGCCGTTGGGGCCGCCGAGGCCAAAGAAGAACTGTTCCAGCCGCGCAGGCTTACCGTCGCCGCCGGGATCGACCGAGGCCAGGGTGGCCGGGGCGAACGTGCAATCGGCTTGCTGCCCCAGGCGTAACGGGTCATCCGCCAGGCGCAGGGAATGGCCCAGGCGCGGCAGCTCTGGCGATTCGCACTCGATACGCCGCAGTGCCTGAAAGAAATCGTATTCCCAGGGCTCCTGATGCATCGCATCCAGTGTGTTCACAGGGTCGGACGCCGCCCGGGCTTGGCTTTCCATCGCATGATCTCGCCGCGTTCGGTGGTACGGATCACCGTCTCGGTAAAACTGTTGATCGACACGTAACGTGCCAGAAAGCGCTCCAGCACCGCACCGAGCAGGAACACGCCGGTGCCGCGAAACGCGTTTTCATCAAATTCCAGGGTGATTTCCAAGCCGCGGCCAAACACGATCGGACCCGGCATCGGCAGGCGCCGGGTCACGGCTTTGCTGCTGACTTCGCGCAGGCCTTCGATCTGCAATTGCAGGGCCGCGTCATTGCTGTCGCCGTACAAGCGCAGCAGTTCGCGCAAGGCGCCCGCGCCCTGGCCTTGCTCGCTCAGCGACAGGTAGTTGAGCGACAACTGGCTGATCAGGCGCCAGGCCTTGGCGTCGTGGGCATGGCTGGCGCGCGGGCGACTCGGGCCGGCCACACAGCGTACGGACAATACCGGGGCGCTGTCGGCCAGGGTGAAGTCGGTCTTGCCGTTGCCCACACTCATGAACAGCGGCAAATCGCGGTTGGTGCACAGTGCGGTTACGCCGAGTTGGCGCAGGTCGTGGCGGTACGGCGCTTGCTGGCTGTCGACCAGGCTGACGAAGGTTTCGCTGCCCACATAGGTGGAGCGCGGGCCGTTACGGCGTTGGTCGCTGGACAGCACGCGTGGTTCGCGGCGTACGGTGTAATACGCTTTGTCGCGACCATAGCGCGACGGGTCGCGCACCGCGTAGAACGGCAGGAACGGCTGCTCCGGCCCGGTGCCGTGCCCAGTGATGCCGCTCAGCGAATGAATCTCGAAATCCATCGGCCGGGTGCGGTCAGCGATTACATGGTGTTCGTTGACGCGGTCGGACAGGTGGATACGGTCCACGCGTTTCGGGAACAGGTTGATCGCCGGCGTGCAGAACGGCATGAACTGCGCCGCGCCGACACTGCCTTCCAGGCTCGGCTCGTGGCGGTCGAACAGCACGATCAGTTCCAGCTCCTGGCCGTCGCAGCGTTTGACTGCACGGCTCAGTTCGGCGAACTCGACGAACAGGAAGCGATGGGGCAGGGCGAAGTATTCCTGCAACAACCGGTAGCCCTGAAACGCGCGCGCCACCACCGGCATGGCTGCGTCGGCATCGTCAAAACCCCGTGAGCGCAGCGCGTCTTGCGGCAGGCGTTCAACCCAGTCACCGCCGGGCTTGCGTGCAAACACCGCGCAGGCGTTGCCGAGCAATTGTTCGTAGAGGCGGAACGGTTGCTCATCGGCGCCGCTGAGGTACAGCGGCAGGCTGTCGAGGTCGAGGCTGTTGAACGGCAACTCGGCGCCAGTGCGCAGGGTCAGGCGCAAGCCGGCCTTGGCTTTCGGCTCGCTGGCAGCCAGGCGCCCGAGTACGGCGGCGGGGTTGCCGAAGTATTCGGCGCCGCTGACCTGCAACGGCCACAACGTCACCGGGTGTGCGGTGCGGTACTCGCAGCAGGTCTGGGTTTCGCGACCCAGTGCGGCGCGCAACACCGTGTCGCGGGGTAGCGGGAAACCGCTGGCCAAGGAGCCTTCGTCGGGGTCGGTCTGCAATTGCACCACGGTCATCGACGGCGTCGGCGCCAGGTAGTGCGGGTAAGCGATTTCCAGCAGGTTATGGGTGAAGGTCGGGTACTCGGCGTCGAGCTTGAGCTGTACGCGGGCGGTGAGGTAGGCAAAGCCCTCAAGCAAACGTTCGACGTACGGGTCGGCGCAGTCCATACCGGACAGGGTCAGCCGACTGGCGATCTTCGGGTATTCCTTGGCGAACTCGGCGGCGCTTTCGCGCACGTGGTGCAGTTCCTGGTTGTACAGCTCCAGCAGGCGCGGGTTCATGGGCGTCTCCGCTGGTCGGCATTCACTACGCGCACATGCCCGGACTCCAGGTCGAGGTCGGTTTGCAGCAACAGGCGCAACGGCACCGGCTGTGCCCACAGGTCGCCTTCGATCTCGAAGCTCAGCGCATTGTGGTTCATCTCGCCATGGCCGACGCGGGCTTTGACGCGCAGTGTGTGGCGCAGAATACGTGGCTCAAAGGTGGCAATCGCCTGGTAGATCAGGGCTTCCAGGGCCTTGATGTCAACACTGGAAACGCTGTTGCCAGCCAGTGCCGGCAGGCCGTAATTGACCACCGACGTACCGGCCGCGGTGTGCAGCGTGGCATCGGCATCCAGCAACGACGTGGTGTTGAGCAGCCACGCCAGGTCGCGCAGAACCGAGGCTTTCAATTGGGTCAGGGACAGCACGCGTTTGTCGGCGCTTTCCTTGGGATTGGTTGGGTCGTCGTCGGTCAGCCGGTCCAGCAAGGACGGTTGCAGACGGTCGCGGGAAGCGATTTCAGTTACCACCAAAGCAGCTCCACGGACGGGTTGTGAGAGGGACGGTTGTGCAGCAGGGCCGGTGCCGGGGGCCGTAGCGCAGGGCTACGGCCTCCTGGGCTATCAGCGTTTGGTGTTGGAACGGATGTTCCAGCCAAACTTGATCGCGCCGCCGTCTTTGGTGCCGTCGGCTTTCTGCGGCTGGTAGTCGACCATCACTTGGGCGAAGTTCAGGGTGACGTTTTCGGTCAGGCGATCATCAGTGCCCGAGCCGCCGGTGCTCAGGGACGTGACCAGCACTTCTTCCAGGTTGATCACCATGTACTCGACCTGGCTTTCACCACCGGCCTTGCGCACGGTCAGCTTGACCTTGTCGATGTGCTTGCCGCTGGCGCAGTGCATCATCAGGTTCGGCGACGCCTTGTCGACGTACTTGGTCAGCGACAGGTCCTGGATATTCACCTTGCCCGCGCCGCCGCCACCGCCAACATGCATGTTGCCGGACTGGGCCATGCCCCAGCTCCAGTTCAGCACGTCGATTTCGTCCTTGTGGGCCTTGTCCATGGACTCGCCCTTGATGTCGCCGATCTTGATGAAAATATCAACAGCCATGTTTTCTCCCTGTGTGGTCTCAGCCACAGAATTTATTAACGCTGATCGTTCCCACGCTCTGCGTGGTAACGCATCCTGTGACGCTCTGCGTCACTGGGACGCGGAGCGCCCCGGGCGGCATTCCCACGCAGAGCGTGGGAACGAGCGACAGCTACTTACGCGCTTTTCGCCGACGGCAGCTTCGATACCAGGCGCAGCGACACGGTCAGCCCTTCCAGCTGATAGTGCGGGCGCAGGTAGAACTTCGAGTTGTAGTAACCCGGGTTGCCTTCGACGTCTTCCACGATCACTTCGGCGGCAGCCAACGGGTGCTGGGCCTTGGTGGTTTCGG
Source organism: Pseudomonas fluorescens (assembly GCF_900215245.1). Taxonomy (GTDB): domain Bacteria; phylum Pseudomonadota; class Gammaproteobacteria; order Pseudomonadales; family Pseudomonadaceae; genus Aquipseudomonas; species Aquipseudomonas fluorescens. The sequence goes on along the minus strand of NZ_LT907842.1, from coordinate 2,001,675 downwards.
TGGAGTGCGCCGGGTCGCCGTCGACGTAGTTGAGGATCCAGTCCTGCAACCAACGCTGCATCTCGTCCTTCTCTTTGAAGGAACCGATTTTGTCGCGCACGATGCACTTGAGGTAGTGAGCGAAACGGCAGGTGGCGAACAGGTACGGCAGGCGCGCGGCCAGGTTGGCGTTGGCGGTGGCGTCCGGGTCATCGTATTCGGCCGGTTTCTGCAACGACTGGGCGCCAATGAAGGCGGCGAAGTCGGTGTTTTTCTTGTGCAGCAGCGGCATGAAACCGTTCTTCGCCAGTTCCGCTTCGCGGCGGTCGCTGATGGCGATTTCGGTCGGGCACTTCATGTCCACACCGCCGTCATCGGTCGGGAACGTGTGGGCAGGCAGGTTTTCCACTTCACCGCCGGACTCCACGCCACGGATGCGCGAGCACCAGCCGTAGTGTTTGAACGAACGGTTGATGTTCACCGCCATCGCGTACGCGGCGTTGGCCCAGGTGTACTTGGAGCTGTCCGCACCGTCGGTGTTTTCTTCGAAGGCGAAGGCTTCCACCGGGTCGGTTTTGGCGCCATACGGCAGGCGTGCCAGGAAGCGCGGCATGGTCAGGCCGATGTAGCGCGAATCTTCCGATTCACGCAGCGAGCGCCAGCCGGCGTATTCCGGGGTGGTGAAGATCTTGGTCAGGTCGCGCGGGTTCGACAGTTCCTGCCAGGAGCCCATGCCCATCACGGTCGGCGAAGCCGCAGCGATAAACGGGGCGTGCATGGCGGCGCAGACTTTCGACAGCTCGCCCAGCAGCTCCACGTCGGGTGGCGACTGGTCGAAGTAGTAGTCGCCCACCAGGCAACCGTAAGGTTCGCCGCCGAACTGGCCGTATTCTTCTTCGTACATCTTCTTGAAGATCGGGCTCTGGTCCCACGCGGTGCCCTTGAATTTCTTCAGGGTCTTGTGCAGGTCCGGCTTGGAGATGTTGAGCACGCGAATCTTCAGCTGCTCATCGCTCTCGGTGTTGTTGACCAGGTAGTGCAGGCCACGCCAGGCGCTTTCCAGTTGCTGGAAATCCTGGTGATGGATGATCTGGTTAACCTGGGCGGTGAGCTTGGCGTCGATGGCGGCGATGATCGATTCAATCGACTTGATCGCGTCATTGGACACCAGGTCTGTCTGCGCCAGAGCCTGTTCGGCCAGGGTGCGCACGGCAGTTTCCACGGCTTCGCGGGCACGCTCGGTCTTGGGTTTGAATTCTTGCAACAGCAGGTTCGCGAACTCGCTGGCTTCTTCGGTAGCGCCCAGGATCTGGGAGCCTTCGCGGGCGGTATTCTCGGTCATGATTACTGGTCCCCTGCCGGCTTAGGCGCGCTTGCAAGGGCCTGCAGCAATGCCGGGTCCTTGATCGCTTTCATGATGATTTCTTCAGCGCCGGTCTTGCCGTCCATGTAGGTCAGCAGGTTGGCGAGCTGGGTGCGGGCTTCGAGCAGCTGTTTGAGCGAATCGACCTTGCGGGCCACGGCGGCCGGGCTGAAGTCGTCCATGCTTTCGAAGGTGATGTCCAGGCTCAGGTTACCTTCGCCGGTCAACTCGTTCGGTACATGGAACGCCACACGCGGCTGCATGGCCTTGAGGCGCGAGTCGAAGTTATCGACGTCCACTTCAAGGAACTTGCGGTCGGCCACAGGGGCGAGCGGTTCGGCAGGCTTGCCGGCGAGGTCGGCCATCACGCCCATTACGAAGGGCAGCTGGACCTTTTTCTCGGCGCCGTAAAGCTCGACGTCGTACTCGATCTGCACTCGAGGCGCACGGTTGCGCGCGATGAATTTCTGAGAACTTTGCTTCGCCACGTTGCTGCTCCTGGTCGCTTGAGCGACGGTGTTGTTACTGCACAGCCGGGCGGCTTACTCGCCGTCCGGGCCACGCAGGTTTTCAAATTGGGACATGCCATCGGGAATCAGATTGCGCACGATGGCCGCGAAGTCGGCGTGCACCAGATTTTTCGCGCGGTTCAACAGCACCGGCAGCGGGCTCGAAGGCTCGTGTCGGGTGTAGTACGCAAGGATCTTGTCGAGGCTGCGCAGCACGTCATCGCGGCTGGCGATGTCGCCCGTTGGGCGCGGTGCGGCGGGGGCAGCAGCGTATTCAACCGAGGGGGCATTGTCGTCACTGACGGCCTCGGGCGCGCTGCGGGTATCGCTGTTCGGTACGAATTGGTTGAGGACTTGCAGCGCCTGCTTGAGCGGTTGCTTCAACAGGCTGAGGTCAACGCCCTGGGCTGAACCGACCTGGTCGCTGACCTGTTGTTCGATGGCTTCGCAGGCGGCACGCGCGGCGCTCAAGGCATCGTGGGTGGCTTGCAGTTGTTCCGGGTCGCTGTCGAGGAACGCGGCGTTCAGTTGCTGGGCGCCGAGTTGTTCATCAGGGAAACTCATCAGGCCGCTGGCGTTCAGCGCAGCGCGCAGGCTCACCGGCCCGAACGTGCGTGAGCGCGTGAGGATACTTTCGCGCAGCAGACGAATGGTCGCGTCGCTGGTCAAGCCCGAGAGGGCGTTGATGCGCACGGTGGGGTCGTTATCGTCGTCGGCATCCAGGCGCGGGTGCAGGTCGGCCCAGTATTCACGCAGTAGCGCATTGATCAGCGTAAGCACTTCGGCGAGCCCGACCGGGCCTTGCAGGGCGAGGGAGCTTTGCAACAGGAAATGGGTGATGCGCAGGTCTTTGCTGCGCTGCAGCAAGTCGAGGCTTTGCTGCTGGATGCTGCGCCAGTCCGGCGGTTCAGCGGGCAGGATCGAGTCGCCCATGCTGCGCTCGGGTTGGCCTTTGGCGGCACGCTCCAGGTGGAGAAAGTCCGCGTCATATTCCATGTCTTCGCCACAAGGCGAAGTCGCGGAAACGGCGGCGAGCAGCAACGGCACATCCACTTGATTCGATCTCCCTATCGGCCCGTTAGATATCGGGCAATTCATGCATTAGTTGCGTAATGAACTTTGCATGGTTTCTTGGTCATATACGTCGAGGTGCCACTAATGTGCCACCACTGATGTTCAAGAAGTTGTGCATTTTTGGTGTAGTAGTTACGCCTTGTCAAGGTAAGCTATTCGCCCTCTGTGACAGATGTGCGGTGTTTAACACCTTGCGCGACTGACGGGTCTAACGGTGCCCCAAGATAGGATTTTTGTCATAGAGGCCGGGTAAGATCAGCGATCATGCTGACAAAAGCAGATTTTCAAGGTCGTTTGCACGACCTGGCGGTGATCTCTCGGGAGGACGGGCCCCTTTGGGTAGCCCCCGGATAGACCGCGCGCGATGTATCAGCAAGGAGGCAAGATGTCGCTGTGTTTGACTATCACTAGTTATCACAAAATTACCCCTGGGCAATGCCCTGAAAAGTCCATGAATCAGGGCGTGATGGCTATTGGCCGCAGTTCTGATAATGACTGGGTATTGCCCGACCCAGAGCGCCTTGTCTCTTCACAGCACTGCGTTATTCAATACAAAGATGGTCGTTACTATTTAACCGATAACAGTACAAACGGCGTGGAATTGGTCAACGCCGGTATCCGTATGCGCAGGGGTAACAGCGAGCCGTTGCAAGATGGTGAGTTGATCCGCATCGGCGATTACGAAATTCAGGCGCGCATCGACTTTAACGTGCAAGCCGTCGATAGCCAGTCGTTTGCCGGCGATTCGCCGAACAGTTTTGAGGCGCTGATGGGGGCGGTGGTGAACCCGCCTGCGTCGACGCCGGCGATTGCGCCGCAATTCCAGGGTGCGTCGTCGATGGACACGCTGCCGGATCTGTTCGACTTCCTCACCCCGACCACCGTACCGCCACCGACCGTGGCGGACCACGTACCCTCCGAGCAACACGACTTCCGTCCACCGACGCCGGTTGCCGTGCCGGTGATCGAGCCGCCGGTGGTATCCGGTTCAGTCATTCCCGAAGACTGGGACCTGTTTGGCGACACGCCAGCGCCTGTCGTCACCGCCCCTCAGCCTGTTGCGCCGCCCGAACCGCCACCGGCGCCGAGCGTTCAGCCGGTCATCCAGCCGACCGCCCAGCCGACCACCCCGGACACTCAGCAGCCCGACCTGCTGCAAGCCTTCCTGCGCGGCGCCGGCCTTGACCAGCTGCGCCTCGACAAAGCCGACGCCTGCGCGCAAATGGAAAGCATCGGCCGCAGCTATCGGCTGATGGTCGAAGGCCTGATCGATGTATTGCGTGCCCGTGCCAGCCTCAAGGGCGAGTTTCGCATGCAGCAGACGATGATCCGGCCGGCCGAAAACAATCCGTTGAAATTCGCGCCGAATGCCGACGAAGCCTTACTGCTGCTGCTTCGCCACGGTAACCAAGCGTTTATGGCGCCGGACGTCGCTGTGCGCGACAGTTTCGACGACCTGCGCGCCCACCAACTGGCGGTGATGGCCGGTGTGGAAGCGGCGATCAAACACTTGCTCGCGCGCTTTGAACCGGCACAGCTGGAAGAGCGCATGGGTAAGCCCGGCGGGCTGTCGAGTCTTTTTAACGGCTCGCGTCAGGCCCAGTACTGGCAGCAGTTCACCGAGCTCTACAGCAATATTTCCCGCGAGGCCCAGGAAGATTTCCAGGACCTGTTCGGCCGCGAATTCAGCCGAGCCTACGAAGAACACAGCGCACGACAGCGACGCTAAATCGCGCCGCAGTAATGGATAAAACGGATAGCTAAGTACGTCATTGAGGACGCAGGATGATTCCCAGGTTTTTACTCGCAGCAGCCACCGCGTTGCTGCTGACGGCGTGTGCCAAGGATGCCGCCAAACCCCAGGCGGTTGCCGAGGCCGAGGCGGACACCGCCGCCGTCGAGTTGCACTTTCACGCGATTAACGGGCTCAACCCCGGCGCCAACGGCCAGGCCGCGCCGGTGCGGGTGCGCATCTTCGAACTGAAAAACGCCGCCACTTTCAGTCGCTCCGACTACTTCGCGCTGGCTGACCGTGCGCAATCCACCCTCGGCCTGGACCTGCTGGACCAGGACGAAGTGATGGTCCAACCCGGCCAGCAATTGAGCATTCAACGCGACCTCGACCCTTCCACGCGCCAAATCGGTTTGCTGGTGGGCTATCGCGAGTTGGACCGCGCGCAATGGCGCACGGTGCTCAATGTGCCGGCTCGCCAGTACACCGAATACCAGATCAGCCTCGATGTGCGCGCCGTGCGCGCCGACGTCGTGGTTCCCCCATCCAGCCCTGCCCAATAAGAAGCAATCGGAGCCCCCATGTCCTGGAACAATCGCGTGGTCTGGTCGGAAGGCATGTTCATTGGAACGCAGCACTTCCAGCAGCATGACCGTTATCTGGAAAACCTGATCGACGCCCGTAGCCGTCCGTTATCCGCTGGCGCGTGGGGCTTTTCCGAGTTGCTGATCGACCAGGGCCTGCTGGCGCAGGGCAAGCTGGCGATCGTTTCGGCGCGCGGCCTGTTGCCTGATGGCACGCCGTTCAATATTCCCCAGGACGACCTGGCGCCGAGCCCGTTGAACATCGACGATAACCTGCGCGATGGCCTGGTGTACCTGGCCCTGCCGCTCAAGCGCGCGGGCGCCCGTGACACGGTCGACGACGGCGAAGACCTTGGCGGCGCGCGCTATGTGAGCCAAGTGCGTGAAGTCCGTGACGACAACGCTCCGTTCGAAAACCGCGCGCCGGTGGCCGTGGGCTCGCGGGCGCTGCGTTTGCTGACCGCGCAAGATGGCATCAGCGATTACGCGGCCATCGGCCTGGTACGCATCAAGGAAAAGCGCGCCGACCGCGCGTTGGTCCTCGATGACACCTACATCCCGCCGGTTCTGGACGTGGCCGCGAGCAAACCGCTGACGGCCTTTCGCAGCGAATTGCTGGGCCTGCTGCACCAGCGCGGCGAAGCCTTGGCGGGCCGTGTCGTTGCCTCGGGCGCCGGTGGCGCCTCGGAGATTGCCGATTTCATGCTGCTGCAATTGGTCAACCGCGCGCAGCCGCTGCTCCAGCATTTCAGCCAGTTGAGCCCGTTGCACCCGGAGCGTCTTTTCAGCGAGCTGGTGAGCCTGGCCGGGGAGTTTTCCACCTTCTCCACCTCGGGCCGCCGCCCCCAGGAATACCCGCAATACCAGCACGACGACCTGGCCCTGAGCTTCGCCCCGGTGATGGCGGCCCTGCGTGAAGCGCTGTCGATGCTGATCGACAGCAAGGCCACGCCGATTCCAATTGTGGAGAAAGCCTACGGCATCCACGTGGCGATGCTCGCCGACAAAACCCTGCTCGACAGCGCCAGTTTCATCCTCGTGGTGCGCGCCGACGTGCCTGGCGAAACCCTGCGCGGGCGCTTCGGTCAGCAGAGCAAAGTCGGCTCGGTGGAGCACATCCGCGACATGGTCAACCTGCAACTGCCGGGCATTGGCCTGCTGCCGTTGCCGGTGGCGCCACGGCAGATCCCGTACCACGCAGGCAGCACCTATTACGAGTTGGACCGAGGCAGCGAACACTGGCAGCAACTGAACAACTCCGGCGGTTTTGCCTTCCATATCGCCGGGCAGTTCCCGGGTTTGAACCTGGCCTTCTGGGCGATCCGAGGATAATCCGCGATGCATCCCAATGATGATGACCGCACCCAGTTCATGCCGCGCCCGGGTGGCCGTGCGCCGGAGCCTGCGCGTGCAGAACCGGCACCGCTGTCGATGCCGGCCGCGCCAATCCTGACCGGTAAAAGCCAAGGCCTCAACCCGCTGGAAAGCGCCGCGGGCCCGTTGCTCGCGCTGCTGACACGCCTGCGCAACACCATCGCGCACCCGGCGCCGGCCAGTCTGCGCGCGCAGTTACTGGCCTACTTGCGTCAGTTCGAAGAACGCGCCGAAGCCGCCGGTGTGGCACGCAACGAAGTGCTGCTGGCGCGTTACGCGCTGTGTACCGCGCTGGATGAGGCGGTGTTGAGTACGCCATGGGGCAGCACCAGCGACTGGGGCAAACAGAGCTTGTTGATCACTGTGCACAACGAAGCCTGGGGCGGCGAAAAAGTCTTCCAGTTGCTCGACCACTGCCTGCAAAGCCCGCGCGAGCGCCTGTATTTGCTGGAGCTGTTGTACCTGTGCATGTGCCTGGGTTTCGAGGGCCGCTACCGCGTGATGAACGACGGTCGCAGCCAGTTGGAAGCCTTGCGTGAACGCACTGCCGCGGCCATTCGCAGCGCCCGTGGTGAGCACGAGCGTGAGCTGTCGCCGCATTGGCGCGGCGTGACTGTGGCGCGTGATCGCCTGGCGCAATTCATGCCGCCATGGATCGCCGTGGCCATCGGCCTGGCGCTGCTGTTGGCGTTGCTGTTCGGTTTGCGCATGAAACTGGCATCGGATGCCGAGCCGGTGTTCAAGAATATCCATGCCCTGGGCGAGATCCCGGTGCAGGCCATCGACCGTCCTGTGGTGCAACCGAAAGTAATCGAACGGCCACGCCTGGCAGGCTTTTTGGTGGAAGACATCAAGGCGGGCCGCGTGGCCGTGGAAGACAAGGTCGACCGTTCCGTCGTGACGATCCGGGGCGATGAGCTGTTCGCGTCGGCCAGTTCCAGCATTGTCGATGACTACCAGCCGCTGATGCTGCGCATCGCCGATGCCATCCGCAAGGTCAAGGGCCAGGTGCGCGTCACCGGGCACAGCGATAACCGCCCGATTGCCACGCTGCGGTTCCCGTCCAACTGGGCGTTGTCCGAAGCGCGCGCCAAGTCGGTGCTGGAGATTCTGGCGGCCAAGACCGGCCAGGCGGATCGCTTCAGCGCCGAAGGCAGAAGCGACACCACGCCGGTGGCCACTAATGCCACTGCCGAAGGCCGTGCCCGCAATCGTCGGGTTGAAATCACCGTATTGGCGGAGGGCGTCGAGTGAAGGCGTTTTTCAGTTTTATGATTCGCTGGGTGATCCCGTTGCTGGGCCTGATCGCCCTCAGCCTGATCATCTGGTTTGTCGGGCCGTTGCTCGATTTCCTGGTGCCGGAAGGGCGCCGTTGGGCGCTGATCATCCTGGTGTTTGCCGTGTGGATCGCTTACCGCGTGTTCCGCATTATCCAGGCCCGGCGCCAGGCCGCCGAAGTGATGCGCAGCCTGGCGGCCGAAACGCCGGTCGACCCCAACAGTGTCGCCACTGCCGAAGAGTTATCGACCCTGCGCCAGCGCATGGACGAAGCCCTCACGCTGCTGAAAAAGGCCAAGCTTGGCGGTGACGAACGTCGCAACCTCTACGAGCTGCCGTGGTACGTGATCATCGGCCCGCCGGGCTCGGGCAAGACCACCGCGCTGGTCAACTCCGGCCTGCATTTTCCGCTCGCCGCGCAATTGGGCGCCGGTGCGGTGCGGGGCGTTGGCGGTACGCGCAATTGCGACTGGTGGTTTACCGATCAAGCCGTTTTGCTCGACACCGCTGGCCGCTACACCACGCAAGACAGCAACTCCACGGTGGATAAAGCCGCGTGGCTGGGCTTCCTTGACCTGCTGAAAAAGCAGCGCTCGCGCCGCCCGATCGACGGTGCTTTTATCGCTATCAGCCTGTCCGATTTGCTGCTGGGCAGCGATGCCGAGCGCGCCGCCCATGCTGCCGCGATTCGCCTGCGTATCCAGGAGCTGTACACCCAGCTGGGCGTGCGTTTCCCGATCTACCTGATGCTGACCAAGCTCGACCTGGTGCCGGGCTTCATGGAGTTCTTCGACAACCTGAGCAAAGAAGACCGCGCCCAGGTGTGGGGCATGACCTTTGCCCTGGATGACGGCAAGAACAGCGACAGCCCGTTGGCCCATCTGCAAAGCGAATTTGCAGGCTTGGAACAGCGCCTCAACGAACGCTTGGTGGAACGCTTGCAACAGGAGCGCGACCCGGCGCGGCGCGACCTGATCTACGGCTTCCCGCAGCAGTTCGGCGCGTTGAAGGATTGCCTGCAAAGCTTCCTTGAGGGCGTGTTCAAGCCCAATGCTTTTGAAGAGCGTGTATTGCTGCGCGGCGTGTACTTCACCAGCGGCACCCAGGAAGGCAGCCCGATTGATCGCTTGATCGGCGCCATGGCCCAGAGCATGAATCTGGACCGCCAGCACCTGGCGCGCCAGAGCGGTACCGGGCGCAGTTATTTCATCGAAAAACTGTTCACTGCCGTGGCGTTTGCCGAGCGTGGCCTGGTGGGGGTGAACCCGAAGGTCGAGCGGCGGCGCAAATGGATCGCACGCGGCGTATTGGCCGCTACCGTGGCCCTGGTCGTGGTGGTGAGCAGTTTGTGGTGGGTGAGTTATCGCGCCAATCAGGCCTACATCGCCCAAGTCGACCAGAAGGTCGCGCCGCTGGGCCAGACGGTACAGAACCTCAGCCCGGCGCAGCGTGACGTCCTCGCCGTGCTGCCGTTGCTCAATGCGGTGAAGAACCTCGCGGGTGATTCGCCGAACTGGTCCGAAGGGCTGGGCCTGTATCAAGGCGACATGCTTGAAGCTGAGTCCGCCAGTGTCTACCGCAAGCTGTTGATCGCAGTATTCGCGCCCCGCCTGGTGACGCGCATCGAGGAGCAACTGCACGGCGGTGGCAATTCCGACTTCCTCTATGAAGGCCTCAAGGCCTACCTGATGCTCGCCGACAGTGAGCATTACGACCCGGACTTCATCAAGGCCTGGATCGCCCTGGACTGGGACCGCAGCTTGCCGCGTGACCTGCCGGCCGATCAGCGCCAGGCGTTGACCGGGCATTTGCAGGCGCTGTTCGAGCGCCATCCGCCGAACGCGCGACTCGACCCACGGCTGATCGACGACCTGCGTCGGCAACTGCAACAACTGCCGGTGGCCCAGCGCGTCTATGACCGGGTCAAACGTCAGAAACTGCCCGATGGCATTCCTGACTTTCGTATCAACGAAGCCGCCGGCCGTGACGCGGCGCTGGTGTTCAGCCGTAAAAGTGGCAAGCCGCTGGGCGAGCCGTTGAGTGGGTTTTTCACCGCCAAGGGCTATCGTCAGGCGTTCCTGCTGAGCAGCTTGAATCAGACGGGCACCCTGGCTGAAGAGCAGTGGGTGCTGGGCCGCGAACAGGCGGACCAGCAGAACGTGGCGAGCCTCGCCGCCGATGTGCGCCGCCTGTATTTCCAGGATTACCAGCGTCAGTGGGATGCCTTGCTTGCGGATATCGACTTCGTGCCGATCACCAGCGTGGCCCAGGCCGCCGATGTGCTGCGAGTGATATCCGGCCCGACGTCGCCGCTGAAAAAACTGCTGGTTGCGGTGGCCAGGGAAACCGACCTGCAAGCCGAAGAGCGCCAATTGGCCGCCAAAGGCGTGCCGGTGGAAGGCGGTGTCGACAAGCTCAAGGAGCGCCTCGGCAGCCTGCTCGGCCAGGAGCAACAGACCACCAGCACTGCGCAAGCGGCGGATGATCAGGTGACCGCGCATTTCGCTGAACTCAACAGCATCGTCAGCAAAAACGAAGGCGAACCGGCCGCTATCGACGGCCTGCTCGCGGATATGAACGCGCTGTATGTGCAGGTCAGCGCCATGGTCGGTGCCAGTGGCGATGCGTTGCTCGGCGAGGCGAAGAACCAGGCGGCGGCAGCGGCCACGCGGGTCAGCCTGAATGCGGAGCGCCAGCCGCCGCTGGTGCAGGGCATGGTCAAGTCGGTGGTCAATTCCACCACCAACAGCATGATGGGTGGCGTGCGTAACCAACTGAACGCAGCGTGGGTCAGCGAAGTGGTCAACGTGTATCGCCAGTCCCTGGCCGGTCGTTACCCGATGTCGCCAGGCAGCGCGCGCGACGCCACGCTGGATGACTTTGGGCAGTTTTTTGGTGTGGGCGGGGTGATGGATAACTACTTCCGCAAATACCTGCAGCCTTACGTGGACACGTCCGCGTCGACCTGGCGCTGGCAGCCTGGCGCAGCGCAGAAGCTCGGGATTGCGCCGGGCGTGCTGCAAACTTTCCAGCGTGCGGCGGCCATTCGTGATGCGTTTTTCCGCGCCGGCGGCACCCAGCCGATTGTGCGTTTCGAACTCAAGCCGGTGTCGATGGACCCGACGATCACTCAGTTCCTGCTGGACCTGGACGGCCAGCAATTGAGCTACGACCACGGCCCAAGCCGCCCGGTGGCCATGCAGTGGCCGAACCCGGGCAGCATTGGCGTGGTACGTATTTCCATCATGCCGCCGTCGGCCAGCGGCCGTTCGGGCGTGACCCTGGACGGGCCGTGGGCGTGGTTCCGCCTGCTGGAGCAATCGGACCTCACCGCCGGTAACTCGCCGGACCGTTTCAACCTGCGCCTGCGAGTAGACGGCGCGAGCATCGCCTACGAGTTGCGTGCCAACAGCGCCTTCAACCCGTTCAAGAGCCGTGTGCTCAGCGGCTTCAGCCTGCCGGAGCGGCTATGACGACGCTGGGTTTCTACGGCAAGTTGGCCAGCCGCGGTGACTTTGTCAGTCGCGCCTTGCCCCAGAGTTTTATCGGCCCGTGGGACAGCTGGCTGGCGGCGGGGTTGCTCGCCAGCCAGAACAGCCTGGGCGGCGACTGGCTCAACGTGTACCTGGTCAGCCCGTTGTGGCGCTTTGTGCTGGCGCCCGGTGTGTGCGGGCCGGACGCTGCGGCGGGCGTGGTGATGCCAAGCATTGACCGGGTCGGGCGGTATTTTCCGTTGGCGGTGGTCGCTTTGCTGGATCACGACACCAATCCGGCTTCGCTGGTCGGCGGGCCGGACACCTGGTTCGAACAGGCTGAAGAGCTGTTGCTCAGCACCCTGGACGCGGGCGCGACCTTTGAAGGCTTCAACGACGACCTCGACAAACTGGGCATTCCAGCCAGCGAGCCGCGCGCCGTGGACAGCCGCTTTGCGGGCCTGCAACGGGTTGCCGCCACCGTGCCCCACAGCCGAATGACCGCGCTCGCCGAACAGGCCTGCGAAGGCGCCAGCCTGTGGTGGGGGCGTGGTTCGCAGGTGATTTCCCCTGGTTTATTACGGTGTCAGGGTTTGCCTGCCGCCAGTGATTTTGCGCAGTTTTTGCTCGGACAAGAAGGTGTGGTGTAGATGGGGTCGACGTTCAAATCCGCGAGCAAAAGCCATGTGGGCATGGTGCGCCAGGTCAATGAAGACGCGTGCCTGGACCTGCCGGAAAACCGCCTGTGGGTGGTGGCCGATGGCATGGGCGGGCATGCGGCAGGGGACTATGTCAGCAGCCTGATCGTCGACAGCCTGCGCAATGTGCCGGTGGGGCGTTCTCTGGATGAGTATTCGGCGGCCCTGCGCAATGACCTGATCCGCATCAACGCGAGCGTGCGTGAAGAAACGGCCAACCGTGGCGTGACGATGATGGGCAGTACCGTCGTTGTGCTGGCGGCACGCGGCCTGCGTGGCGTGTGTTTGTGGGCCGGTGACAGTCGCTTGTACCGCCTGCGCGATGGCGTGCTCGAAGGCATTTCCCGCGACCACAGCTACGTGCAGGACCTGCAGGACAGCGGCTTGCTCAGCGAAGCCGATGCCCGCGTGCACCCGCGCGCCAATATCGTCACCCGCGCGGTGGGTGTGGAGGCGCAGCTGGAATTGGCCGTGGTCGACTTGCTGATCGCGCCCGGCGACAGCTACCTGCTGTGCAGCGACGGCCTGAACAAGACCGTCGAGGACCATGAAATCCGCGAGGTCCTCAGCCATGACCCCCCGGATGAAATCGTGCGCAGCCTGGTGCACCTGGGGCTTAACCGGGGCGCGCCGGACAACATCACCGCCATTGTCGTGAAGGTTTCGCCATGAACATCGTGATTGCGGGTTATGACATCGAAGGCGAGATCGGCGAAGGCGCCATGGCCAGCGTGTACCTGGCGACCCAACGCTCGCTGGAGCGCAAGGTGGCGTTGAAGGTGATGGCGGCGGCGTTGGCGGCTGATCCGAGTTTTTGCGAGCGTTTCCTGCGCGAGGGCAAGACCCTGGCGCGCCTGTCCCACCCGCACACGGTGACCATCCATGACATCGGCAATGTCGGTGAGCTGTATTACATGGCCATGGAGTACCTGCCCAACGGCACGCTCAAAGAGCGTATCGCTGCCGGGCTGACGCCGGAGCAGGGCGTGACCCTGATCCGCCAGATCGCCTCGGCCCTGGGCTATGCGCATGCCCAGGGGCTGGTGCACCGCGACGTCAAACCGGCGAATATTCTGTTCCGCGCCGACGGCACCGCGGTGTTGTCGGACTTCGGTATCGCCAAGTCGCTGGACGACCGTACCCAGTTCACCCAGGCCGGATTTGCCGTGGGCACGCCGAGCTACATGAGCCCGGAACAGGCGCGCGGCCAGGAGATTGATGGCCGCGCCGACCTGTACGCGCTGGGCGTGGTGCTCTATGAAATCCTTGTCGGCAAGCTGCCCTACACCGGCACCGATGCACTCTCCACCGCGCTGGCTCACCTGACCGAGCCGCTGCCGGAGTTGCCGGTGCACCACGGCCGTTATCAGGACGTGCTGCGTAAGCTGTTGGCCAAGGACCCGGCCGAGCGTTTCCCGGATGCGGCGGCGTTGTTGCGGGCCTTGGATCAACTGCCGGCGGACTCGCCTGAAGCGACGCTGGTGCGGCCGTTGCCGATTCCGCTGAGTTTTGATCTGGCGGGTATGACGCCGGTGTCCATCGAGATTCCGACTGAAAAGCCTCAGCCACAACCGGTGCGCCAGCCAGTGGTGACACCGACGCAACACCACGCCGTGTCCGAACAGCGTCGAGGGCCGGTGCTGGCGTTGGCTGCAGTCGCGGTGGCGGTGGCGCTGGCGATTGGCGGTGCCAGTTACTGGTGGCTGAGCAGCGGCGATACGCCTGCGGCACCGCCCGCCGCCGTAGTCCCGAAAACACCGGCGACCCCGACGCCGCCACCTACGCCGGTAAAACCGGCCGTGGCGGATGTGGATGGCGGCCAGCGGCCTTTGCTGATGGCCGGCAAAAAGACCTTGTTTCAACGGGTGCTCAGCAAGCCCGGCGCCAAGCTGTCCCATGACGCCGGTGGTGCGGCCGACGAGGCGCTGCCGGCGTTTTCCGTGCTCTACGTTTACCAGCGCAAAGACATCGATGGCAGCCCGTGGGTGCGTGTCGGTGCCGCCACCGATGGGCGCAGCGATGGCTGGTTGCCAGCCGCTCAGGTCAGCGACTGGAAGCAAAGCCTGGTGCTCAAGTTCACCGAGCGCTCGGGCCGTGCGCCGGTGATGTTCCTGCGCCAATCCTCTGAGGTGGAAAAACTGTTGGCGGATCCCGCTGCCGCGAAAACCGCCTTGGCCAAGGCGCAGAAGAACAGCGAAGACAATCAACAAGTGCTGGCGCTTGAGCCGACGGCCAGCGCGGTCCCGCAAAACCAGTTTTACCTGCTGCCGATCTTCGACGCCAAGGAGAGCTTCGATGAAAACGGCCAACCGGTGCAGTTGCTTAACGTAGCGTCCATCGATCCCGGGAGTGCTGCTGCCGCCAAACCGGCCGCCCGTGTGCTCAGCGCCAATGCCGACGCCTTCCGCACCGCGGTGGTGTTGGTGGTCGACACCACCGTGTCGATGCAGCCTTATATCGACCAGGTCCGCGACGTCGTACATGAGCTGCAAACCCGCATTGCCGAGCGCGGCGAGTTGGACAGCGTCAGCTTCGGCCTGGTGGGTTTTCGCAACAGCATCAAGAAAACCCCGGGCCTGGAATATGTGGCCAAGACCCTGATCACCCTTGATCAGGGTCGCGATCCGCAACGCTTCCTCGACATGGCGCGTCAGGTCAAGGCGTCTACCGTGTCCAGCCACTCGTTCAACGAAGACGCGTTTGCCGGTGTGATGCAGGCGGTGGATGACATGGATTGGTCCGGCTACGGCGGGCGCATTATCCTGCTGGTCACCGACGCCGGCGCGCTGCGTAAAAACGATCCGTTTGCCGCCACCCAAATGAACGAAGCCGAAGTGCGCCAGGCGGCACTGGGCAAGCAGATCAAGATCTACGCCCTGCACCTGCGCACCGACGCCGGCAAGAAAACCCATGCCGGTGCGGAAAGCCAATATCGCGTGCTCACCGCCGACGCCAACCCGCAGATCGGCGACCTCTATACGCCGGTGCCGGGCGGTGATGTGCGCAAGCTCGGCGAGCGTGTCGATGAGATTGGCAGCGTGTTTGCCAACCTCGTGCACCAAGTGCGCAGCAATACGCCGCAACCGGTGCCGCTGCTGAGCTCCGCGCCGAGCCTGGCCGATAAGTCCGCCGCTGTCGGCTACGCCATGCACATGGATTTTCTCGGCCGCAAAACCGCGAGCCAGGCCCCGCAATTGGTCAGCGCCTGGACGGCCGACCGGGACCTGACGAACCCGGCGCTGCCGGCGTTCCAGGTGTGCGTGATGTTAACCAAGTTGCAGCTCAATGACCTGCAGCAATCGTTGAAGCTGATCGTCGATGCCGCGCGCAAAACCCAGACCTCGCCCAAAGACTTCTTCCAGGAAATCGCCAGCGCCTCGGCCTATATGAGCCGCGACCCGCAAGCCCTGCGCAAGGGCGGCAACCTGGCCGACGGCGGCCTTCTCGGCGAATACCTGGAAGGCCTGCCGTACCGCAGCAAGTCGCTGAACATGACGCAGGACTTGTGGTTGTCGTTGAGTGTCGCCGAGCAGGAAGACTTTATTGACGAGCTGGATTCGAAAATCCGTCTCTACGAAACCTTCCACAATGACGTGGCCAATTGGGTCCGTTTCGGCGATGCCGAACCGGGCGATGCGTTGTATCGCGTGCCGTTGTCGACGCTGCCGTGATGTTGACTGTGAGCGCGGTGCATAAGAGCCGGGGCCTCGGTAGCCAGCGCTATAGCCTGGTGATTCCGGCGCTGACGCTGCGGGCGGGTGAGCAACTGGCAATTGTCGGGCCGAGTGGCTGTGGCAAAAGCACGTTGCTGGATCTGTTGGCGCTGGTGTTGGCGCCGGATCAGGTTGGCCAGTTTGTCTTCAACCAGGTCGACATTGGCGGCTTGTGGCGTGGCGATCAACACTCCACGTTGGCCGGGTTACGTAGCCGGCACTTGGGCTATGTGCTGCAAACCGGTGGGCTGCTGGGGTTTCTCGATGTGCGCGGGAATATCGCTCTGTCCCGGCAACTGTTGGGGTTGAAGGACGACGGCAGCGTGGCGCGGCTGGCCGAGCAACTGGAAATCAGCGATCAGTTGGCCAAAAAACCGGCCTCGCTGTCAGTGGGCCAACGCCAGCGCGTCAGCTGCGCCCGAGCCTTGGCCCACGCGCCGCAACTGGTGCTGGCGGATGAGCCGACGGCGTCCCTTGACCCGCTTAACGCTGAGCGTGTGATGCAGGCGCTGCTGGCCCAGGCCCTCGAACACCGTGCGGCCTGCGTGATCGCCACGCATGACGAACCCCTGGCCCGTGCCAGCGGCTTGCAGGTGCGGCGCATCACTTGCCGTCGTGACACCGACGGCGGCGTCACCGCGACCCTCGGGGAGGCGTGCTGATGCGCAGCGGTCTGGTTGCCTCACTGGCCTGGCAGGATTACCGCAACGATGCCTGGCTGTCCGCCTGTTCGGTGCTGGCGCTGGTGGCCGTCATGGTGCCGTTGCTGGTGTTATTTGGCCTGAAGTTTGGACTGGTTAGCAGTTTGACCGAACGCCTGGAGACCGATCCCGCCACCCGTGAAATTATTCCGTTGGGCGGTGGTCGATTCAGCAGCGCGTTTATCGAGCAGCTCGGCCTGCGCAGTGATGTCGGGTTTGCCGTGCCGCGTACCCGGCAGATTGCGGCGACCGCGCAGGTGGGCACGCTCACCCTGGAAATGCTGCCGACGGCGCCGGGCGATCCTTTGCTGGCGGGTTTGCCGATGCCGCGCGGCCTGGACCAGATTGTGCTGAGCCACACCGCCGCTGAAAAGCTCGCGGCGCGACCTGGGGATTGGTTGGAAGCCCGTTTTGCGCGACAAGTGGCGGGGCGTGTCGAAGATCAGCGCACACGGCTGCAGGTGCAGGCGGTATTGCCGCTGGAAGCCTTTGCCCGCGATGGCTTGTTGGCAGATTTGGGCCTGCTGGAAGCGGCCGAAGATTATCGCGACGGTCGCGCGGTGCCCGCATTGGGTTGGGAGGGTGACGCGGTGGGTGTGAGTGAGCAGCGTGTGTACCCGGCGTTTCGCCTGTACGCACGCACCCTCACCGATGTAGAGCCGTTGCGAGTGTATTTTGCCGGGCAGAATCTGTTGGTCTCGACCCAGGCGCAAACCATCGCCCAGGTGCAGTCGTTGAGCCGCAACCTGTCGATCGTGTTCTGGATCATCGCCGGGCTGGCCTTGGCGGGCGCGTTTGCGGCGATCTTTGCCGGGGCGTTGGCCGCCGTGGCGCGCAAGCGCCGGGAGTTATCCGTGTTGCGTCTGCTGGGGTTTTCCACCGGCGCACTGTTGCTGTTTGTGGTGACGCAGGCGCTCTACAGCGCAGGTTTCGCCGCTGGGCTGAGTGCCGGGCTCTATGGCTTGGCCGAGATGGGTTTGAATCAATTATTTGTGCAGGTGCCGGGCGAATACGCCAGTCACCTGCTGGCGCGTCACTACGGCCTGGCCCTGGTTGCAATCCTTGGCGTCAGCGCCCTGGCGGCGGCCTGTGGTGGTTGGCGAGTGGCGCGTATCCAGGCTTCTGAAGGAATCAGAGATGTATAAGTTACTGGGCGCCTGTGTGGTGCTGAGCGTGGCATCGATAGCGTGGGCCGATGAGGCCAGCGACAAACTCGACAACCCCAAACCGCTGCCGGACGACGTCAGCCTGCCGCTGCCCTGCGAAGGCAACATGGTGTTCCGCTATGCCTACGTGCTGGCCCAGGGCACCTTGGATGACCGTGAGATCAGCCTCGGCTACCCCTTCGCCGAAGGTGAGGCGGGTTATCAGCAGTCGTTTATTTCCGGCTACCGGCGCGACTTCATCAACGGCCAGTTCACCCTCAAGGACCTGCCGAAGGACTGGAACACAGTCATCGCGCCGTTGATGCCGAAGACCGACGCGAAAACCCCGCTCAAGCCGATGCTGTACTTCATTGGCAAGTATGAGGTGACTGCACGCCAGTACGCCCAGGTGATGTCCCAGGCGCAGTCGTTGGCCAGCGGTGAGCCGGCCCCGGCCTGCGATTTGCCCACCGGCATGGCCGCGCGTTTGCCCAAGGTGAAACTCTCGCGTTTTGAAGCCGAGCGCTTCTCGGCGGTGTACAGCGCCTGGCTGATGAAATACCACCGTGACTTGCTGCCGGTCAGCGGCCGCGGCGCCTCGGCGGAAGACGGTGGCCTGGGCTTTGTGCGCCTGCCCACCGAAGTGGAATGGGAATACGCCGCGCGCGGTGGCCAGGCAGTGAGCCGCCAGGACCTGGAAGGGCGCCTGTTCCCACGGCGCGTCGAAGGCAGCGAAAGCGACGGCCCGCTGGCCGATTACGCGGTATTCAACCAGGTTGCCGGCGGCACTGGCCAGGCCGCGCGCCTGATGCCCATCGGCACCAAACTGCCCAACCCGATCGGCATGTTCGATGTGATCGGCAATGCGGCGGAAATGGTCCAGGAATCCTTCCAGCTGGTGCATGCCGGGCGTCGCCAGGGCACCTACGGCGGTTTTGTGGTCAAGGGCGGCAATTACCTGGAAGGCGAGGGCACGCTGTTCACCGGCATGCGCCGCGAGTATCCGCTGTTCGCCGCTGACGGCACCGAGCAAAGCAACGAGACCACGGGTTTTCGCGTGGCGGTGGGGGCGTTGTCGGCGCCGCGCTCGCGTTACAAGGAGCTGTTCGCCCAGTGGCAAAAAGAGGGCCGCCTGGCCTCGTTGACCGACGCGATTGACGATGCCCAGGACCCGACCAAGCGCCTGGACAGCATTATCTCGGCCAGCGTCGATCCCAAGCTGCAAGCCGAACTGGGGCTGGTCAACGAAGAGCTCAAGCGCAACGTCTCGCTGATCGCCCAGCAACGCGAAGAGGCGGCGGGCAACCTGATCCAGTCGGCTGCATTGGTGGCCGAGACCATCAGCAACTACAACATTCGCCTGACCAACCTGCAGAAGAGTCGCCAGCAGGCCTTGGACAACAAGGACACGGCCAGCGCCCAGCTGTTTGCCACGGCCATCGACAATGGGCGTAGCGCGCTTGATGGCGCGGTGGCGATCTACATCGACAACCTGGCCACCGGCACGCGCTACACCGATGCGGTTATCCAGGCGCAGTTTCAACGTATCAAGGAAGAGTTGGATCGCAAGCCAGTGCTCGGTAAAAGCCTGGTGACGCGCGCGACACTGTTCGTTCGCCATGTCGGCAACTACCGCAAGCAACAGCGGGCCGACCCGGCAACGATCTTGAAGGAATTGCTCGCAGCGAGCGGTCAGCGGTCTTGACCGCTGGTTGTATAGCGAGCTTGGAAGGGACTCAGGCGGCGGTGGGCCGTGCTGGGCAAGTCAAACTTAAAAGAGAACACACCTATGCTTTTTTCCCGTAAGGCGGTTTCCAAGCGTCACCTGCTGCTGATCGCAGCCGGTTTCAGCACCGTGTTGACTGGTTGCGCCACGTCACCGGCGTCCAAGGTCGCGTCAAGCACCAAGGTCGAGTACTACCCGAACTGCTACGAGCCGGTGCAGCACTTGCGTGCAACCGATTCGAACATGACCAAGTCGGTTGTGACCGGTGCGGCCCTCGGCGCGGCCGGCGGTGCTCTGTTGGGTGCGCTGACCGGCGACTCCGAAAAGCGCGGCCGTAACGCCGCTATCGGTGCAGCGGGCGGCGCCCTGGCTGGCGGCGCAGCGGGTTACTACACCGAGCGTCAGAAGCAGATCACGGATGACAACCAGCGCATCGCGTCGTACTCCACGGACTTCAACAAAAGCGCTTCCGACATCGACCGTAGCACCGCTTACGCCAAGGCGTCCCAGCAGTGCTACCAGAGCGCGTTCACCAAGCTGGTGGCCGATCGTAAAGCCAAGGCCGTCAACGACACCGAAGGCCGCAAGCGCCTGGCGGAAATCGTTGCAGGCTTGAAGGAGTCCAATGACCTGATCGTTGCGGTCAACGGTAAAGCCAGCGAAGACCTGAATAACTACACCCAGGCCTACGAGAAAGACCTGCAGCAAGTCGGTGTGCAGCGCAACGATGTGGTAACCGTTGCCCAGGCCGATGTAACGCCGCCAGTTGTACCGGCCAAGAAAGGCAAAGCACCGGCAAAAGTCGCGAAAAAGCCAGTATTGCCAACCGTGCCGAAAGAAGCGGTGACCACCGAGAAGAGCATCCAGACCGTGCAGGCCAAGCAAGCTGAAAGCAAGCAGGTCGCCAGCGCCGGTAAAGCACAGATCGAAGGCACCTGCCGCGATCCTAACCTCGCCGATTGGGCGCCGGTGCCTTGCCCTAACGTTTAAGTAACATGTTGCTATAAGCGTTAAACGCCAACCGATCTCCTGCTAAAGCGCGAGATCGGTGGCGTTCCTTCTGCAAATCGTTACACTGCTGCGGCCACTTAATAAATACACCGAGGCCGTGTGCATGAAATTTCGTCTTCTGCTGTGGGTGCTTGGCCTGATGATGGGCAAAGCCAGCCGCACCAACCCTGCTTTCCAGCAACAACTGGGTGACAAAGACCTGGCGTTCCAGTTGCAGACCCTCGACGGCAAGGTTGCCCGTCACTTCATCGTCAAAGACCAGCGCATCACCAGCCGTTCAGGGGTTCACCCTGCGCCGGCATTTGCTATCGCGTTCAAAGATGCGGCCTACGGCTTCGCCACGATGCAGGCGAAGAACAAGCAACTGGCGTTCATGACGGGGATTCAGGACAAGTCGATCCAGATCAAGGGCAACCCGGCGCTGGTGATCTGGTTCCAGGGGCTGACCAAGTATTTGAAGCCGAAGAAAAAGAAGAAGGCCTGAAGGGTTTCTTCAGGGGTACCGAGTTGAATTCATCGCAGGCAAGCCAGCTCCCACAGTTGACTGCATTCCAGGGTTGGAACTCGGTCAACTGTGGGAGCTGGCTTGCCTGCGATAGCGGTTTATCAGGTGACCGTGTCAGCCCTGGCTGAACTGCGATGCCAATTCACGCAACAGCACCTCGGCATCCAACACCTTGCCGACCACTTCCTCAGCCTTGTCACGGCTCAAGCCCAGACGCTCAAGCAGCTCATCCGGAATCGCCTCATCCGGCCCGGAGCCAATGCCACGGCTGCGCAACAAGCGCACGGCCAAACACACCAGGTTCGGATATTCAGCGTATTGCCCGTCGTAGGTCGGGTCGTGCTGGAAGCGCAGGGCGGTGGACAGTTCGTCCGGCATGTCCCAGTAGCGCATCAGCCACGCGCCGATCTGCTCGCGGCTGATGCCCAGCAGGTGTTGCTCGACATAGCTGTGGCACAGGTGCGGGTTGACCTCAAGGTGGCGGCAGATCAGCGAAAAGTGCGGCGGAAACACGTGGGCCAGCAGCAGATAACCGAAGTTGTGCAGCAAACCGGCGAGGTAGGTCAGGCCGGCTTCCGGGCGCTGGGCGCGAGGCATGGCGCGGGTCAGGCCTTCGATCACGGCGGCGGTGTAGATCGACTGGTGCCAGTACGGGGTGGACTGATGCGGATGGTCTTTGGGCAGGCTCAGGGTTTTGCCCAAGGCCAGGCCCAGCGCCAGGTTGATCACCAGATCAAAGCCGAGCACGCGCACGATGGCGTCTTCCACTGAACGAATCTTGCCTGGCGAGGCGTAGTACGGCGACGCCGCCCAGCTCACCACTTGAGCGGCCAAGGCTGGGTCAGTCTCGACGACACCGGTGATGTCATCGATGGTGGCGTTGGGGTCGACGCGCAGCTTGATAATCTTCTGCGCCGTGTCGGCCAGCGGCGGAATCTCGATGGTTGCTTCCAGGCGCTGCTGGATGCGGCGAGCGGTGAAGGCCTGCATCGCCTGGGTGATTTCCTCGCGGTCATCATTGGGGCGGTCGAGGTTGGGGCGGATATTGCTCAGGGGCTCGCCGAAATGACCGGCGCTGGCCTTGGTGAGCATGGTCTTGAAGTCGCCGCTGGCAATTTCCAGCAGCAGCCCGGCTTCGCCTGAGTGCACCAGCAGGCTCGGTTCGTTGAGCAGGCTGCCTTCGTACAGGCACGGTGAGCTGGTCAGTGCCGGCAGGCCGGGCAGCAGGCTCAGTTCATGCTTGGCCAGCATGCGCTCGATGCGATCCGGCGACACGGCGATAAGGCGGCGACCGGTCAGCTCGGCGAGACGGTTGAGATCAAGCAACTGGCTTTGCGGGAACAACACCATGAGCGCGCCCACGGCGTCTTCCAGCAACACAGCCTGGACCTTTTGCGCGGGATTCAGGCCGGGCTGTTCGACAACCTCTGTGTAAGGGATGGCGAGCTTTGCGAGCAGAGCCCGAATGACCGGCGGGGCGGTCAGTGGGACTGTGGCGAGGGCGACTTCTGACATGGCCTGATCCAATTTCTTACAGTCATCGAAGTATAACCAGCTTGATACAACTGTAGGTTGGATAAGTGAGTCAGGCGTCACACTTGGCCGTATTGCTGCCCATGCCTGAGCCAACGATCGAGCAACGGGCTGACGTGATCCGGCCAGCGTTCAAGCAGTGCCTGCGCCGCATCACGCACGGCGGGCAGCAGGTCGGCGTCGCGCATCAGGTCGGCGACCTTGAATTGCAGCAGGCCGGTCTGGCGGGTGCCGAGCATTTCGCCGGGGCCGCGCAGCTCAAGGTCTTTTTCGGCGATGACAAAGCCGTCGTTGGTTTCGCGCATGATGCCCAGGCGCTGACGGCCGATCTGTGACAGCGGCGGGTGGTAGAGCAGCACGCAGTGGCTGGCGGCGCTGCCCCGGCCAACACGGCCGCGCAATTGGTGCAGTTGGGCGAGGCCCAGGCGCTCGGGGTTTTCGATAATCATCAGGCTGGCATTGGGCACGTCCACACCGACCTCGATCACGGTGGTGGCCACCAGCAGTTGCAGGTTGCCGGCCTTGAATTCGGCCATCACCGCGGCTTTTTCCGCAGGTTTCATGCGGCCGTGGATCAGCCCGACCTTGAGCTCGCCCAAGGCACTGGTGAGGTCTTCATAGGTGGTTTCGGCAGCCTGGCAGGTCAGTTCTTCGGACTCTTCAATCAGCGTACATACCCAGTACGCCTGACGCCCTTCGGCGCAGGCACCGCGCACGCGCTCGATGACCTCCACACGCCGCGTGTCGGTCACCAGCACGGTATTGACCGGTGTGCGGCCTGGCGGCAGCTCATCGAGAATTGACGTGTCGAGATCGGCATAGGCGCTCATGGCCAGCGTGCGCGGGATCGGCGTGGCCGTCATGATCAGTTGGTGCGGGTTCATGCGTCCGCCCACGCCTTTCTGGCGTAAGGCCAGGCGTTGCTGCACGCCGAAACGATGCTGTTCGTCGATGATCACCAGTGCGAGGTTCTTGAACTGCACTTCATCCTGGAACAACGCGTGGGTGCCCACCACCATCGGTGCACCTGCGGCGATCTGTTCCAGCGCCGCCGCGCGGACCTTGCCCTTGAGCTTACCCGCCAGCCATGCCACTTCCAGGCCGAGCGGTTCGAGCCAGCGCTTGAACGTGATGAAATGTTGTTCGGCGAGGATCTCGGTGGGCGCCATCAGCGCCACCTGGTAACCGGCTTCCAATGCTTGCAGGGCGGCGAGGGCGGCGACCACGGTCTTGCCCGCGCCCACGTCGCCCTGGATCAGCCGCAACATCGGTTCGTGCTGGCTGAGGTCATAGGCAATTTCATTGCCCACGCGTTGCTGGGCGCCTGTCGGCGCAAAGCCGAGGTTGGCCAGGTATTGCGCCGGCAGGCGCGTGGCCTTGGGCATCGCGGGTGCACGCAGGGAGCGCATGCTTTCGCGCAGGCGTTGCTGAGACAGCTGGTGGGTCAGCAGTTCTTCGAAGGCCAGGCGGTGTTGTGCCCAGTGATGACCGAGCGCGAGTTCGTCGACATCGGCATCGGCTGGCGGGTTGTGCAGGTAACGAATCGCATCGTCCAGCGGCGCCAGTTGATAGTCGCGGGCCAGTTCTAGGGGCAGCCAGTCGGGCAGGCTTTTCGGGCCGAGCAGGGTCAGGGTCTGCATGCACAGCTGGCGCAGGCGTTGTTGTGTCAGGCCTTCGGTCAGTGGGTAGATCGGCGTGAGCGTGGTATCGACCGGGGGCGGCTCGTCGCCGGTGATGGCGCGGTACTCCGGGTGATAGATTTCCAGGCCCGACGCGCCAGGCCGGGCTTCACCGTAACAGCGCACGCGGGTGCCACGCTTGAGGCCTTCCTTTTGCGCATTGCTGAAGTGATAGAAGCGCAGGCTCAGCCCGCCGGTACCGTCCTGCAGCCGTACGACCAGGCTGCGGCGCTTGCCCATCACCACATCGGCACCGCTGACGGTGCCTTCAACCACGGCGTCCTGGCCCGGCCGCAATTGGCCGATGGGCACCACACGTGTGCGGTCCTGATAGCGCAGAGGCAAGTGAAACAGCACATCCTGGAGGTTCTCCAGGCCGACCTTGGCCAACTTCTCGGCCATGGCTTCACCGACACCTTTGAGTGCCGTCACCGACACTCGCGACAGCTCAGTCATACGCTTACTTAGCTCGCAGCAGGCGGCTTGGCCACCGAGCACAGGCGGATCGAGTCGGCGAGGATCTCAATGGCTTTCGGCCGCGGGAAGCTGGCACGCCAGGCAATGGCCACGGTACGGAACGGCACTGGCGGCGTGAGTGGGCGCACCGCAATCACGCCAGGGGCGTAGTGATGGCTGTCGACTGCCGACAGCGGCAGGATCGAAATACCCAGGCCGGAAGCCACCATGTGACGAATGGTTTCCAGGGAGCTGGATTCTACGGTGGTGTGCTTGGCGCCGTCGTTGCCCTTGGTCAGGGTCGGGCAGGCTTCCAGTACCTGGTCGCGGAAGCAGTGGCCTTCACCGAGCAGCAGCAAGCTCTTGTCGTTGAGCAGGCCGGCGTCGATGGTGTCTTTCTGTGTCCACGGGTGTGAGGCGGGCATCAACACGTAGAACGGCTCGTCGTAGAGCGGCAGGGTCAACACGTCTGCCTCGTTGAACGGCAGGGCGATAATGATCGCGTCCAGCTCGCCGTTGCGCAGTTTGTCGCGCAATACGTGGGTGAAGTTTTCTTCGATATACAACGGCATCTGCGGCGCAACGCGGTGCAGTTGCGGGATCAGGTGCGGGAACAGGTACGGGCCGACGGTATAGATGGCGCCGACTTTCAGCGGTGCGGTCAGCTGGTTCTTGCCGGCCTGGGCCAGCTCGCGAATGCTTTGGGCTTGTTCCAGTACCTTCTGGGCCTGGGCAACAATGCCTTCACCCACTGGCGTGAGGCGCACGGCGCTCTTGCTGCGCTCGAAAATCAGCACACCGAGTTCGTCTTCAAGCTTTTTCACGCCCACCGACAGCGTCGGCTGGCTGACGTGGCAGCGCTCGGCCGCATGGCCGAAGTGCTGTTCTTGGGCGAGGGTCACGATGTAGCGTAATTCTGTAAGAGTCATAGCGGGCGTCCATGAGGTTGCAGGCCAAGCATAACGGCTGCAATCGATAGACGCACGTTATCAGAACTTTGATGGGGATTGAGCGGGGAGTGGCGCGGATTTAGCTGAAAAAGGATTTTTAGAGCTGATGAAATCAAACGTGGGAGCAAGCTTGTTCGCGAAAGCGGTGGGTCAGCCAATAAAATCGGTGACTGACACTCCACTTTCGCGAGCAAGCCCGCTCCCACACGCACGCCCGTTTTTGCAAGCCTTAGCGGCGACGCTTCTCGATGTTGTAAACAAACGGCGCGACGATCTCGACGCTGCCGCCTTTCAACATATCGGCCGGTGGCTTGGGCAGTGGCTGGGCACGACGGATCATGTCCAGGGTCGCACGGTCCAGGTCAGCGTTGCCGGAGCGGCCGACCAGCTCGTACGACAGCACGTTGCCTTCGGCATCGACTACAAAGCGCAGGCGGTTCAAACCTTCCTTGCCACGCTGTTGGGCGCTTGGCGGGTACTTCTTGTACTTCTGCAAATGCGCCAGCAGGGCGCCTTCCCAGGACGCCTTGGCCGCTACCTGTGCAGGCGATGGGCCGGGCACGGGCTGGGCGGACTTCTCAGCCGGGGCTTTGGTCGGTGGGGTTTCGCTCGGTGGCTCCTCGGAAGGTTTTTCCTTGGGTGGCTCGGGCTTCTTCTCCACGGGTTTGGGCGGCTGAGGCTTCGGTTTGGGCTTGACCGGCTTGGGTACCTGGATCGTGGGCTTGGGTGCCTCGGCCATTTTCGGCAGGGGCAGTTCTTCCACCGGTGCCGGCGGCTGCGGCGGTGTAATGACTTTGGGCGGTGCCGGAGGCGGCGGTGCAGGCATCGGCGCCAGGTCGATGACCATGGCCGCCGGTGGCAGTTGGACCGGATGCGGCGCGGACCATTGGAGCGCGATGATGATCGCGACGGCATGCACGCCCAGCACGACGGCGAGGCTGGTGCCATAACGCGTCAGTTTGTGGCGCGTCGTGATCATTTCTTGGCTGCCGTCTCAAGTCCGACCAGGCCAACCTTGAGGTAGCCGGCTGCCCGCAGGGCATCCATCACGCTCATCAGGTCGCCGTAGTCCACGCCCTTGTCGGCCTGGAAGAAGATCGTCGTGTCTTTCTTGCCTTGGGTCTTGGCGTCGAGCACCGGGCCCAGGGTTTCGGCTTTGACTTCTTCTTCGCCCAGGAACAGGCGTTGGTCCGCTTTGACGCTGAGGAAAATCGGTTTTTCCGGCCGCGGCGCAGGTTTGGCGCTGGACGCAGGCAGGTCGACCTTGATGTCCACGGTGGCCAGTGGGGCCGCCACCATGAAGATGATCAGCAGCACCAGCATCACGTCGATAAACGGTGTGACGTTGATTTCGTGGTTCTCGACGAGTTCGTCGTCGCCTTGATTCAAATGCAGGCCCATGGCCGATTACCCCACTTTCACCATGTGCGGTTGCGAGCTGCGCTCGGTAGGCAGGTGATCGAGGTCGCGGCTGACCAGCAGCAGGACTTCTGCCGATGCGTCCGATACCTGAGCCTTGTAGCCGGCAATCGAACGGGCAAAGACGTTGTAGATCACCACCGCAGGAATCGCGGCAACCAGGCCCAGAGCCGTAGCCAGCAGGGCTTCGGCGATGCCAGGGGCAACGACGGCGAGGTTGGTGGTCTGGGTTTTGGCGATGCCGATGAAGCTGTTCATGATGCCCCACACGGTGCCGAACAGGCCGACGAAAGGCGCGGTGGAACCAATCGTAGCCAGAACCCCGGTGCCGCTGCTCATGTTCCGGCCACAGGCTGCAACCAGCCGCTCCAGGCGGAAGCTGACGCGTTCCTTGATGCCTTCTTTTTCACGGGTATTGGCCGACAGGCGCATTTCTTCCAGCGCGTCCTGAACCAGCAGGTTGGCCAGGGTGCCCTTCTTGGTCGCGGTTTCGCTGGCTTGCTTGAGGGTGGTGGCCTTCTTCAGGTGGACGATTTCAGTGCGCAGGCGGCGCTTGGCGCCCAGCAGCTCGAAGCCCTTGGCGATCCAGATGGTCCAGGTAATGATCGAGGCGATGGCCAGGCCGATCATCACGGCTTTCACCACGACGTCGGCGTTCTGGTACATGCCCCAGGGTGACAGGTCATGGGCCATGCCCAAGGTGTTGTCTTGTTCGAGCACTACACCGGAGTCGTCGGCAGGTGCCGGGTTGGCCGCCTGGGCAGGGTCGGTGGCGACCGGTGCGGCAGCAGGCGCAGCCGGAGTTGCCGCGGTGTGCTCGGCAGCCGCCGGAGCGGCTGGGGCGGTGGCATCAGCGAAGGCGGCGGTCGGTGCCAGCAGTACGCTGAACAGCAGCGCAGCAATCGCACGCCAGGCGCGGGATGGGCTGTGAAGCTTGGTTGGCGAAGCGGGGTTTGTATTACGTGTCATGCTGGCCGGACCTGAGAGAGAAATGAGTGATCGTCCTGCCAGACCCTGTGAGGCCGAGGACAAATTGGGGGGTTATTATTGCAAGTAATTCTTGTTAACAAAAGTAATACAGTTACTTAATTTGTCCTTTTGCTGGCCGCTGGTCATCTCTGGCGGCTAATCTGCGCCTTTAAGAATGGAGTTTTGTGATGTCTGCGCCTTCTGTTGTAATTGCCGGTTGCGGCGATGTGGGTAGTCGGCTGGCTAGCCAATTGCTGGCCTCGGGATGGGAGGTTCATGGGCTGCGACGCGATATTTCGCGGCTTCCCGACGGGGTCATCGGCATTGCCGGCGACCTGTTCAAAAAAGATTGCCCTGACACCTGGCCGATCGGCGGGGTGGATTACCTGGTGTACTGCGCTGCTGCCACGGACCACGATGAAGCCGGCTATCGCGCGGCATATGTGCAAGGGTTGCAGCATGTATTGGAGTGGCTGGGCGACTACGGCCAGGAACCCAAGCATCTGTTGTTTGTGTCCAGCAGCAGTGTGTACGGCCAGCAAAAGGGTGAATGGGTCGACGAAACCTCCGACACCCTGGCGAAGGGATATTCGGGCCAGGTGATGCTGGAGGCCGAGCAAGTGGCCCTCAACAGCGCAATCCCTGCGAGTATCGTGCGGTTGACCGGGATCTACGGTCCCGGCCGCGAATGGCTGTTGACCCAGGTGCGCCAGGGCTACCGCGTGGCAGTTGATCCACCTTTATATGGCAACCGGATTCACGCGGATGACGCCGCGGGCTTGCTCGCGTTTTTGTTGCGGCATGTGGAGCAGGGCGGTGCGCTGGATAAGATCTACATCGGCGTGGACGATGCGCCTGCGCCGTTGGCGGAAGTGGTCGGCTGGTTGCGCGAGTACCTGGGCGTAACCGAGTGGGCGGATGATGCGAGTGTGCGTCGTGCCGGCAGCAAGCAATGCAGCAATGCCCGCGCCAAGGCGCTGGGCTGGGTGCCGACGTATCCGACCTATCGCGAGGGGTATGCAGCGATTCTAAAGGGCTAAACGCGATCAAAAAAATGTGGGAGCGGGCTTGTTCGCGAATGCGCGGGTTCAGTCACTGAGGGTTTGACTGTTACACCGTATTCGCGAGCAAGCCCGCTCCCACATTTAGCGTTGTGTTTGGCTGCCTATTTTTTTTCAAGCAACCACTGTCGCGGGCCGGGCGTGAACGAAGGTACTTCGTCGGTATGCGCGGTGTTTACCGCCTGGAAAATTTCCAGCTGCTTGCCTTTGCGCACGAAGATCCACGGGTTGCCCTGGCCGTTCAGTTGCAGCCAGATACTGTCGTAGCCGCCGCTCATCGAGGCGCAGTCACCCGCCAGGCACAGCGAGTAGCGGTCGACGCCTGGCAGGCCAGCGACCTTGCCGTCGGCCTGGAACTGCACCGTGGCGCCGTCGCCGTTGCCGTCAGTGATCTTCCAGTCGCCGCCCATGTAGGCTGCATACAGCGCCCGTTCGAAGTTGGCGCCCAATGGCGCGCCCTCCGGAGCCGGGTCTTTGGCGCGGGCGAACAATTGTTCTGGCTCGTTATCGTTGGCCACTTGCAACAGTTGTATGCCCTTGCGCTTGAGTTCGGTAGCCGAGCTGCCGTAGAACTCGACGCTCCAGGCGCCGGATTTCTCACCCAGCAACTTGCCTTCAGCGACTTCAAACCCATTGTAGTAGCGTGCCTGCGAAGCCTTGGTATTGACCTCCCATTCGAGGTTCGGGCCAAAGGATTGCAGGGCTTCACGCAAAGGGCCGCCCTTGGCTGCCGCGTTGATGGCGGCCTGGTTGATCCAGGTGCCGCTCACATCCAGGTCGGCGGGGTTGCTGGCGCAGCCGCCCAGCAACAGGGCGAGCAACGAAGAGGCTACAAGCGCTTTGCGCATTACGAAATCCTTCTAAAACGAAGTCGGCGCAGCCCGTGAAGGCTGCGCCGGGTGTTTTACTCGATGACCAGAATCGCGTCCATCTCAACCTGTGCGCCTTTAGGCAAGGCAGCAACGCCGATGGCGGCGCGGGCTGGGTACGGCTGTTCGAAGTACTTGCCCATGATCTCGTTGACCTTGGCGAAGTGGCTCAGGTCGGTGAGGAAGATGTTCAGCTTGACGATGTCCTTGAACGAACCGCCAGCGGCTTCGGCCACGGACTTGAGGTTTTCGAAGACTTGTACGGTTTGTGCTTCGAAGCCTTCAACCAGTTCCATGGTCTTTGGGTCCAGTGGGATCTGGCCGGACATGTAGACGGTGTTGCCCGCCTTGATCGCCTGGGAGTAAGTACCGATGGCGGCCGGGGCCTTGTCGCTGGTGATAACAGTCTTGGTCATGAGTGACTCCTTGTAAGAGAACGGCTATGCACGCATGCGGGTGATGCGGATCACTCCCGTCAGGGCGCGCAGTTTCTTGATCACACGGGCCAGGTGCACGCGGTCGTGCACGCTGACCACCAGCTGGACCACGCTGATGCGGCCATCGCGCTCATCCATGCTGATTTTCTCGATATTGCCGTCGGCCGCGTTGACGCTGCTGGCCAGCAGGGCGATCAGGCCGCGCTGGTGCTCCAGCTCAACCCGCAGCTCGACGTTGAATTCACCGGTGACATCCTTCGCCCACGAAAGCTGGATGCATTTTTCGGGGTTGTGACGGATCTCGCTGATATTGCGGCAGTTGTCCAGGTGCACCACCATGCCTTTGCCCGCAGACAAGTGGCCGACAATCGGGTCGCCCGGGATCGGCGTACAGCACTTGGCGTAGCTGAGCACCAGGCCTTCGGTGCCGCGAATGGCCAGCGGGCCTTCGGGGCTTGGCAGTTGTTCGCCTTCGCCGAGCAGGCGGCGGGCGACCACATAGGCCATGCGGTTGCCCAGGCCGATATCTTCCAGCAGGTCTTCGATGGTTTCCTGGCGGTACTCGTGGAGCATTGCTTGCACGCGTTCGGCCGGGATTTTTTCGAGGGCGCTGTCGAAACCGTTGAGCACCTTGTTCAGCAGGCGTTCGCCCAGGCTGATGGATTCGGAGCGGCGTTGCAGTTTGAGCGCGTGGCGGATGTGTGTCCGCGCTTTACCCGTGACCACGAAGTTAAGCCAGGCCGGATTCGGGCGCGCGCCGGGTGCACTGACGATCTCGACCGTGGAGCCGCTTTGCAGCGGTTCGGACAGCGGTGCGAGACGACGGTTGATCCGGCAGGCAATGCAGCTGTTGCCGACATCGGTGTGCACCGCGTAGGCAAAGTCGACCGCCGTGGAGCCTTTGGGCAGCTCCATGATCCGGCCTTTGGGCGTGAATACGTAGACCTCGTCCGGGAACAGGTCGATCTTCACGCTTTCGATAAATTCCAGGGAGTTGCCGGCACGTTGCTGCATTTCCAGCACGCCTTTGACCCACTGGCGGGCGCGGGCATGGGTGCCTTTGGGTTGCTCGTCGCCGCTGGATTTGTACAGCCAATGGGCGGCGATGCCGTTGTTGGCCATTTCTTCCATTTCCCGCGTGCGGATCTGGATCTCGATCGGCACCCCATGCATACCGAACAACGTGGTATGCAGCGACTGATAGCCGTTGGCCTTGGGAATGGCGATGTAGTCCTTGAAGCGGCCTGGCAGAGGTTTGTACAAATTATGTACAGCGCCCAGCACGCGGTAGCAGGTATCGACCTTGTCGACGATGATCCGGAACGCATACACGTCCATGATCTCGTTGAAGGCCCGGCGCTTGCCGCGCATCTTCTTGTAGATGCCGTAGATGTGTTTCTGCCGGCCGCTGACCTCGCCTTCAATCTCGTCGATCGCCAGGCAGTGGCTCAGCGACTCTTCGATCTTGTTGACGATTTCCTTGCGGTTGCCACGGGCGCGCTTTACCGCCTGGTAGATGCGCGCCGAGCGCATCGGGTGCATGGCCTTGAAGCCGAGGTCTTCGAATTCGATACGAATGGCATGCATGCCCAGCCGGTTGGCGATGGGCGCGTAGATTTCCAGGGTTTCCTTGGCGATGCGCCGGCGTTTTTCGCCGGACAGCACTTCCAGCGTGCGCATGTTGTGCAGCCGGTCCGCCAGCTTGACCAGAATGACCCGAATGTCGCGGGCCATGGCCATGGCCATCTTCTGGAAGTTTTCTGCCTGGGCTTCGGCCTTGGTCTCGAAGTTCATCTGGGTCAGTTTGCTGACCCCGTCGACCAGTTCGGCCACGGTTTCGCCAAATTGCGCGCTGAGCGCTTCCTTGGCGATGCCGGTGTCTTCAATCACGTCATGCAGCATCGCAGCCATCAGGCTCTGATGGTCCATGTGCATGTCGGCGAGAATATTTGCCACGGCAAGAGGATGCGTGACATACGCTTCACCACTGCGGCGGCGTTGGCCGTCGTGGGCTTGTTCGGCGTAGAAATACGCTCGGCGGACCAGGTTGACCTGGTCTGGGCCGAGGTAGGCCGATAAGCGATCGGCGAGGGCGTCTATGCTCGGCAAAGTGTTAACTCCTGCCGTTGGCTGTGACCCCGCGCCGTGCTACGTCGACCAGGCATAGGCTTAGACGGCCTCGTTGGACTCGTCCTCGAACGCTGCAAACAGCGGTTCGTCTTCAACGATTTCGGCGTTAGCGATGAACTCGTAGCTCATCAGGCCTTCAGCGATTTCACGCAGGGCTACAACGGTAGGCTTGTCGTTTTCCCACTGGACCAGTGGCTCTTTGCCGCCAGTGGCCAATTGACGGGCACGCTTGGTAGAGAGCATGACCAGCTCAAAGCGGTTATCCACGTGTTCTAGGCAGTCTTCAACGGTTACGCGGGCCATGGTATTCCTCGGAGCGAATGCAAGATGCGCGCTGCCCGGTTGGGCGAGCGGACTAAACAGTTTAAAAAATCACCAGCGTTTAGGGAAGCGCTGTTTTTTCGCAGGCCCTCGCAAAACCGCTACAAGTGCCAATGTAAAGCCCTTGCAGCGGTTTTGGGAAGCGTCAATCAACCCAGCAGTTCGGCCAGTAATTTACCGAAACGCTGTTGTTGGCGCTTCTGCTGGAGCTGATTGGTACGGAAAATCGCCTTCAAATCGTCCAGGGCATGCGCAAAATCGTCGTTGATGATCAGGTAGTCATAGTCGACGTAGTGGCTCATTTCGCTGACGGCTTCACGCATGCGGCCTTCGATGATCTCGTCGCTGTCCTGGCCACGGTTGGTCAAGCGCTGGTGCAAGGCTTCGAGCGAAGGTGGCAGGATGAAGATCGAGCGCGCCTTGGGCATCAACTGACGCACTTGCTCAGCGCCCTGCCAGTCGATTTCCAGGATCAGGTCGTGGCCTTCGTCCAGGGTCTGCTGCAAATGGCTTTGCGAAGTGCCGTAGAGGTTGCCGAAGACTTCGGCACGCTCAAGGAAGTCGCCGTGTTCGATCATCTTCACGAACTCGGTGCGCTCGACGAAGTGATAGTGCACGCCGTCCACTTCACCCGGGCGCATGGCGCGGGTGGTGTGCGAGACCGAGATGCGGATTTGCTCGTCAGCGTCGGTCAGGGCCTTGACCAGGCTGCTCTTGCCCGCGCCCGAAGGGGCGGAAATGATGTAAAGGGTGCCGGTGCTGTGGGTCATGGAGGTTGCCTTACTCAATATTCTGTACTTGTTCGCGCATCTGCTCGATCAACACCTTGAGGTTGACCGCAGCCGTGGTGCTGCGCGGATCAAACGCCTTGGAGCCCAGTGTATTGGCTTCGCGGTTGAGTTCCTGCATCAGGAAGTCCAGGCGCCGACCGGCGGCACCGGCGGACTTGAGCACGCGGCGCACTTCGAGGATATGGGTGCTCAGGCGGTCGAGCTCTTCGGCCACGTCACTCTTCTGTGCCAGCAGCACCATTTCCTGCTCCAGGCGCACGGGGTCGAGGTCGGCCTTCATGTCGGTGAAGCGGTCGAGGACTTTCTGGCGTTGGGTGGCGAGCATCTGCGGCACCAGCTCGCGCAGGGTGACTACGTCGGCTTCGATCGAGGTCAGGCGCTCGTTGATCAGGCGGGCCAGTTCGGCGCCTTCGCGCTCGCGGCCGGCCTTGAGCTCCTTCAAACCCTGTGTAAACAAGGCGAGCGCTTCGGCGTTGAGGGCTTGCGGGTCGGTGGCGTCGGCCACGAGTACGCCGGGCCAGGCCAGCACTTCCAAAGGGTTGAGCGCGGCGGGCTGCTTGATCAGGCCGGCGATGGTTTCGGCGGCGGCAACCAGTTGCGCGGCGCGGTCGCGGTCGACTTGCAGTGGCTTACCGGTGGTTTCCTCGGTAAAGCGCAGGGTGCATTCGAGCTTGCCACGGGAGATGCCCTGGCGCAGTGCTTCACGCACGGCGCCTTCGAGGTCACGGAAGGATTCCGGCAGACGCAGGTGCGGCTCCAGGTAACGGCTGTTGACCGAGCGCAGTTCCCAGCTCAGGGTGCCTTGGACGCCGGCTTTTTCGACGCGGGCGAAGGCGGTCATGCTGTGCACCATGGAGGTACCTCGCGATGCAGTCCCACAAATGCGGGCTGATGGGTAAATTGAAGCCGACAGGCTGCGAAGGCGCAGGATTGTAGCGCAGTGGGGCGAGCGCGCCCAAACAATGGGCAATAGGCTCGCCATTCGTAACCGAATTTTTTAGAAGTGCCCCGAATCGGTTCGCGGCTCTATAATGCTCGGCAGTTTTTCGTCCTCCGTACAGGTATCCCCTATGAAACGTCCAAGTGGTCGCGCTGCCGATCAGCTCCGCTCGATCCGCATCACCCGCAACTACACCAAACACGCCGAGGGATCTGTACTGGTCGAGTTTGGCGATACCAAGGTGATCTGCACCGTCAGCGTCGAAAACGGCGTGCCGCGTTTCCTCAAGGGCCAGGGCCAGGGTTGGTTGACCGCCGAATACGGCATGCTGCCGCGCGCCACCGGCGAGCGTAACCAGCGTGAAGCCAGCCGTGGCAAGCAAGGCGGCCGTACCCTGGAAATCCAGCGTCTGATCGGCCGCTCCCTGCGTGCAGCCCTGGACATGTCCAAGCTGGGCGACGTTACCCTGTACGTCGATTGCGACGTGATCCAGGCTGATGGCGGCACGCGCACCGCTTCCATCACCGGCGCTATGGTGGCCCTGGTCGATGCACTCAAAGTGATCAAGAAACGCGGCGGCCTGAAAGGCGGCGACCCGCTCAAGCAAATGATTGCTGCGGTGTCGGTCGGCATGTACCAGGGCGAGCCCGTGCTGGACCTGGACTACCTGGAAGACTCGGCTGCCGAGACCGACCTGAACGTAGTGATGACCAGCACCGGTGGTTTCATCGAAGTGCAGGGCACCGCCGAAGGCGCGCCATTCCAGCCGGCCGACCTGAACGCCATGCTGGCCTTGGCCCAGAAAGGCATGACCGAAATTTTCGAGCTGCAGAACGCCGCACTGGCTGACTGAGTCGGCCTCAAGGAGAAACGCCATGAATGACAGCCAACTACCCGTGCCTACGCCTTCCTACGAAGTGCGTCAGGGAGCCATGTTGTGTCACTTGGCGGCGTTTCTGGGGTTTGTGTTCCCCTTCGGCAGCGTCGTAGGGCCGCTGATCCTGTGGCAGATGAAAAAGGAAGTGGACCCGTTCATTGATGATCAGGGCAAGGAAGCCTTGAACTTCCAGATCACCGTGGCCATCGCCTGGATGGCGTGCATCGTGCTGGCTTTTGCGGTCATCGGCTTTTTCCTGATGTTTGCACTGGCCATCGGCACTATCGTGCTGACGATCATAGGTGCGATCAAAGCCAACAAAGGCATCGCCTATCGCTATCCCTTGACCTGGCGAGTGGTCAAATAACGCGGGTTCGGCCGACAGGCATCCACAAAAAAACCGACAACGATGTCGGTTTTTTTGTGCCTGGGAAAAGACCTCAGATGGTCAGTGTCCAGTCGTAGTCCACGATCAGTGGTGCGTGCTGCGAAAAGCGTGGCTGGCGCGGCAGACGTGCGCTGCGAACAAACCGGCGCAGACCTGGGGTCAGCAACTGGTAGTCGAAACGCCAGCCCAGGTTGAGCATCTCAGCCTGTTCGTTATCCGGCCACCAGCTGTACTGGTCGCCTTCACGGCTGACTTCACGCAGGGCATCAACATAGCCCATGTTGCCGACAATCTCGTCCATCCAGGCACGTTCTGGTGCCAGGAAGCCCGGGGATTGCTGGCTGTCACGCCAGTTCTTGATATCCAGCTTCTGTTGCGCCACGTACAGCGAGCCACAATAAATGTACTCGCGACGTTTGCGTCGCTGTTTATCCAGGTAACGGGCGAAATCGTCCATTAGCTTGAACTTCTGGTTCAAGTCTTCATCGCCGTTCTGCCCCGAAGGGAGCAGCAAGGTCGCGATGCTGACCTTGTCGAAATCGGCTTGCAGGTAGCGCCCGTAGCGGTCGGCTGTCTCGAAGCCGAGGCCGCTGATGACCGCCTTGGGTTGCAACCGCGAGTACAAAGCCACGCCACCTTGGGTGGGCACTTCGGCATCGCAGGCATAAAGGAAGTAGCCATCCAGTTGGAAGGCTGGGTCGTCCAGTTCAAAGGCGGAGGCGCGGGTGTCCTGCAGGCAGATGACGTCGGCATTCTGTGCTTGCAGCCAACTGAGCAAACCACGCTCGACTGCAGCCTGAATACCATTAACGTTCACACTGATGATCCGCATAAATGGCCCCAAAAATCGCGTGCGTGTATGATACACGCCGTCTACCTAATTAGCTAAATCCGTGGTATCTGAGGCTTTTTTCATGCAGGCGTATCAACGCGATTTCATTCGTTTTGCCATCGATCGCGGCGTTTTGCGCTTCGGTGAGTTCACCCTGAAGTCCGGGCGCACCAGCCCATACTTCTTCAATGCAGGCTTGTTTAACTCGGGTTCGGCCCTGGCTCAGCTGGGCCGTTTCTACGCGGCAGCCATTGTTGAAAGCGGTATTTCCTTCGACGTACTGTTTGGCCCGGCCTACAAGGGTATCCCGCTGGCGGCCGCGACGGCCGTTGCGTTGGCCGAACATCATGGGCTTGATCTGCCGTGGTGCTTCAACCGTAAAGAGGCCAAGGCTCACGGCGAAGGCGGCAGCCTGGTGGGTGCTCCGCTTAAAGGCGACGTGCTGATTATCGACGACGTGATCACTGCCGGCACCGCGATCCGTGAAGTGATGCAGATCATCGCTTCCCAGGAGGGCGCCAAGGCGGCCGGCGTGTTGATCGCTCTGAACCGCCAGGAGCGCGGCAACGGTGAGTTGTCGGCAATCCAGGAAGTGGAGCGTGATTTCGGCATTCCGGTGGTGAGCATCGTGTCGTTGAACCAGGTGTTGCAGTTCCTGGAAGATGACCCGCAGCTCAAGCAGCATTTGCCGGCGGTTAAGGCATACCGCGAGCAGTTCGGCGTCTGACACGGCGGCCCATGCAAGCCAGCGCCCACAAAAAAGGCCCCGCTCAATTTGATTGAGCGGGGCCTTTTGGTTTGCCGCGTTTAAGGACGCTTGCGATTGCTGATCAGCGTACCCACACCGGTATCGGTGAAGATTTCCAGCAGGATCGCATTCGGTACCCGACCATCCAGGATCAGCGAGCTACCGACGCCGCCTTGCACTGCTTCCAGCGCGCAACGGATCTTCGGCAGCATGCCGCCGTAGATCGTGCCGTCGGCGATCAGCTCGTCCACCTGCTGGGTCGTCAGGCCGGTCAACACCTTGCCTTCCTTGTCCATCAGGCCGGCGATGTTGGTCAGCAGCATCAGCTTTTCAGCTTTCAGCGCTTCGGCCACTTTACCGGCGACCAGGTCGGCGTTGATGTTGTAGGACTCACCGTTGGCACCTACACCGATCGGCGCGATCACCGGAATGAAGTCGCCTTTGACCAGCAAGTTCAGCAGGTCGGTGTTGATGCCGATGACTTCGCCTACCTGGCCGATGTCGATGATTTCCGGCTGGGTCATTTCCGGCGTCTGACGGGTAACGGTCAGTTTTTTCGCGCGAATCAGCTCCGCGTCTTTGCCGGTCAGGCCGATGGCGCTGCCGCCATGACGGTTGATCAGGTTGACGATGTCCTTGTTCACCTGGCCGCCGAGGACCATCTCCACCACGTCCATGGTCTGCGCGTCAGTAACGCGCATGCCATCGATGAAGTGACTCTCGATCGACAAGCGCTTGAGCAAATCGCCGATTTGCG
Source organism: Pseudomonas fluorescens (assembly GCF_900215245.1). Lineage (GTDB taxonomy): Bacteria > Pseudomonadota > Gammaproteobacteria > Pseudomonadales > Pseudomonadaceae > Aquipseudomonas > Aquipseudomonas fluorescens. The sequence continues at coordinate 1,963,653 of NZ_LT907842.1, read as the reverse complement.
GGCCGCCACCGTGCACAACTACCGGGTTGATCCCGACAGCTTTCATCAACACGATGTCGCGGGCAAAGCCGGTTTTCAGCTCCTCGCTTTCCATGGCATTGCCGCCGTACTTGATCACCAGCGTCTTGCCGACGTAGCGTCGAATGTAAGGCAACGCTTCGGACAGGACCTTGGCGGTATTGGCAGCGGCTTCGCGTTCGAGGGTCATTCAGGGCTCCGGTAAAAAATCAGAACGGTAATTGGAGATCAGGGGCAACACGTTTCAACTGGGCGTGGAACACGTCCTTGATGCGCTGCAACTCAGCCTCGGTATCCGCCTCGAAGCGCAGGACCAGCACCGGTGTGGTGTTGGACGCGCGAACCAGGCCCCAGCCTTTGGCGTAATCGACTCGCACACCATCAATGGTGGTCAGGTTGGCGCCTTCACCCCATTGCGCATCGTGCAGTGCGTCAATGATGCTGAATTTGCTCTCCTCGGTCACATGGATATTGATCTCTGGCGTAGAAATATCATTCGGGAAGGTCTGAAACAGCTCCTGCGCCGTGGATTTTTCCTTGCTGAGGATCTCCAGCAGACGGGCGGCGCTGTAAATGCCGTCGTCAAACCCGAACCAGCGCTCCTTGAAGAACACATGGCCGCTCATCTCGCCAGCCAACAGCGCGCCGGTTTCCTTCATTTTCTTTTTGATCAACGAGTGACCGGTCTTCCACATGAGTGGGCGACCGCCGTATTCCTTGATCAGCGGCGTGAGACGGCGGGTGCATTTTACGTCGAAGATGATTTCAGCATTGGGATTGCGCGCTACCACGTCTCGGGCGAACAGCATCAGCAAGCGGTCTGCGAACACATTCTCGCCGGTGTTGGTCACCACGCCGACGCGATCACCGTCACCGTCGAACGCCAGGCCCACGTCGGCGCCGGTTTCCTTGACCTTGGCGATCAGGTCTATCAGGTTTTCAGGTTTGCCCGGGTCCGGGTGGTGGTTGGGGAAGTTGCCGTCAACGTCGCAGAACAGCGGGATAATTTCGCAGTTCAGGGCTTCGAGCAGCTGCGGGGCGATCACGCCGGCCGCGCCGTTGCCACAGTCCACCACCACTTTGAGGCGGCGTGCGAGTTTGACGTCGCCGGTGATTTGGTCGGAGTAGCGTTGAAGAATGTCGACTTGGGTAATGCTGCCTTTACCGCTGGTCAGGTCGTTGTTCTTCAGGCGGTTGTGCAGGGCCTGGATCTGTTCGTTGGCCAGGGTATCGCCGGCGATGACGATCTTGAAGCCGTTGTAGTCCGACGGGTTATGGCTGCCGGTGAGCATCACCCCGGATTTGCCGGCCAGTACGTTGGCGGCGTAGTACAGCGCAGGCGTCGGCACCAGGCCGACGTCGCTGACGTGGCAGCCGCTGTCGGCCAGGCCCTGGATCAGTTGTTCCACCAGTTCCGGGCCGGACAAGCGGCCGTCACGGCCTACCGAAACATTGGGCTCGCCCTGGGCCAGGCTCTGGGAGCCAATGGCCCGACCGATCCAATAGGCGGTTTCGGCGGTCAGGGTCTTGGGCACCACACCACGAATGTCGTAGGCGCGAAAGATGCTGTCGGGGAATGTCGGGGCTACTCGGGCTGCGGTACTCATCGCGGGGGGGGAACTCCATCTGAAGGGGGGCAAGGCTGGCCTTAAAGTGGCTGACCGGCAGGCTCAAACTGAAGGGTAAGACGGCGTTTTCGGCAGAGAGTTCGTGGTGTAAAAGTGCCATCGGAGTACTGGCTCCGTTTGCGTTTTTGCGTAATTCATTGATTTTATTAGAAAAATCTCGCTGAATAAAACCGCGCATTCTTCATCCTGAATAGCCATGCGGTGACGTCTTGCCGGACAACTGCGCCCGGCAAGATTCAGCTTAGTCAGTGGCTGCCGGAATGCCCAAAACCACCTGCGCCGCGTTGAGTTTCGTCGAACTCCTGTACCAGTTCGAAGTGCGCCTGTACCACCGGCACCAGCACCAACTGGGCGATGCGCTCGCCAACGGCGATGTTGAACGCGGTGTTGCCACGGTTCCAGCACGACACCATCAGCTCGCCCTGGTAATCCGAATCGATCAGGCCCACGAGGTTGCCCAGCACGATGCCGTGTTTGTGGCCCAGGCCGGAGCGCGGCAGGATCAGCGCCGCCAGGCCAGGGTCGCCGACATAGATCGACAGGCCAGTAGGAATGAGGAGGGTCTGGCCCGGCTCAAGGACCGTGTCCTGCTTGAGCATGGCGCGTAGGTCCAGGCCGGCGGAGCCCGGTGTGGCGTAGGCCGGCAGCGGGAATTCGTTGCCGATGCGAGGGTCGAGGATCTTGGCTTGCAAAGCGTGCATGTAAATTAAACCTGGTTCAGCCGTTGGGCGATAAATGAGATCAGTTGGCGGGCAATCTTGCCTTTGCTGGTCTGGGCGAAAACGGTGGCGTGCAACTCGCGGTCGATCACGCTGATGGCATTTTCCTCACTGTTGAAGCCGATGCTCGGGTTGGCGACATCATTGGCAACGATCAGGTCGAGGTTTTTGTCTTTCAATTTGCGCGCGGCATAGTCCAGCAGGTGCTCGGTCTCGGCGGCGAAGCCGACACTGAATGGCCGGTCCGGGCGGGTGGCGATGGTCGCCAGAATGTCCGGGTTGCGCACCATTTGCAGGAGCAGGCCATCGCCACTTGTAGGGTCTTTCTTGAGCTTTTGCGGGGCGACGACTTCCGGGCGGTAGTCTGCAACCGCTGCCGAGGCGATAAACAGCTCGCAGGGAATGGCTGCTTCACAGGCCGCCAACATGTCCCGGGCGCTGACTACGTCGATGCGCGTGACGCGATCGGGGGTTGGCAAGTGCACCGGACCGGTGATCAGGGTGACGCGTGCGCCTGCCTCAACCGCGGCTTCGGCCAAGGCAAAGCCCATTTTTCCTGAGCTATGGTTGGTGATGTAACGCACCGGGTCGATGTTTTCCTGGGTCGGGCCAGCGGTGATCAGTACGTGTTTGCCGGTGAGTGCCAGGTGCTGGAAGCACTCTGCGGCGCACTGCGCCAGGTCGGTGGCTTCGAGCATGCGGCCCATGCCCACGTCGCCGCAGGCCTGGCTGCCGGAGGCCGGGCCGAACACTTTGAGGCCACGGCTCTGCAGGAGTTGGGTGTTGGCCTGGGTGGCCGGGTCGCGCCACATGGCCTGGTTCATGGCCGGGGCGATGGCGACGGTAGCGTCGGTGGCCAGTACCAGTGTGGTCAACAGGTCATCGGCAATGCCTTGGGCCAGACGCGCGATCAGGTCGGCAGTGGCCGGGGCGATCAGCACCAGGTCAGCCCATTTGGCCAGCTCGATATGGCCCATGGCGGCTTCGGCCGCCGGGTCCAACAGGTCCAGGTGAACGGGGTGGCCGGACAGGGCTTGCATGGTCAGTGGGGTGATGAACTCACTGCCACCGCGTGTCATGACCACGCGCACTTCGGCGCCCTGGTCCAGGAGCCTGCGAACCAGCTCTGCGCTCTTGTAGGCGGCAATGCCGCCGCCGACGCCGAGAACGATGCGTTTCCGATACAGACGCTGCATTGGTTTGCCTTTCCAGTTCAGTGATGCCAGTTCAGTGACGCCTGCGATGCCCCCTCCCCAGGTGAAATCGCACGCAAAAAAGAGGGCTTAAGATAACACAGCGACCGCCGGGCAACAGCGGCGCACATGCACACGGAGGTGGGATGAGTATTCGCGATTGGCCTGTGGCTGAGCGTCCACGGGAGAAGCTTTTGGAGTGGGGCGCGGCGAGTCTGTCCGATGCCGAGTTGTTGGCAATCTTCCTGCGCACTGGGGTTTCGGGCAGAAGTGCGGTGGATCTGGCGCGCCATCTATTGGCGCAATTCGGAGGCCTTCGACCGTTGTTGGAGGCTAGCCAGACGCTGTTCATCCAGCATTTGGGGTTGGGCCCGGCGAAGTTTGCCCAGTTGCAGGCGGTGCTGGAAATGTCCCGGCGCCACTTGGCGGAGCGCCTGCGTAGCGATTCGGTATTGGAGAGTCCGCTCGCCGTGCGTGACTACCTCAAGGCGCTGTTACGGCATGAGCCCCACGAAATCTTCGGCTGCCTGTTTCTCGATTCAAAACATCGTGTGCTGGGCTTCGAGGCGTTGTTTGAGGGCACCATCGACACCGCCATCGTTTACCCTCGGCAGGTGGTCAAGCGTGCGCTTGCATATAACGCGGCAGCGCTGATCCTGTGCCATAACCATCCTTCCGGCAGTGTCGAACCGAGTGCGGCTGATCGAAAATTAACCAAGTTGCTGCAAAAGGCGTTGGAAGTCGTGGATGTGCGAGTGCTGGACCACATCATTGTGGGCGACGGTGACCCGCTGTCGATGGCGGAATATGGGTGGCTGTAGCCCCGCCCCATTGGGGCGGGGCGGGCTTTCACGGTTTGACGCTGACCTTGGAGAAGTCCTGGCGCCCAAACGGGCTCACCTGGTAGCCCTCGACATTCTTGCGCGCCAGTGCGAACGCCGTCGGGTGCGCAAGCGGTAGCCACAGGGCTTGCTGCTGGATCTGTGCCTGGGCCTGTTGATACAGCTTGCTGCGTACACCTTGCTCGCTGGTGGTCTTGCCGGCGCTGATCAGTTTGTCCAGGGCAGGGTCGCAGTAGCGGGCGAAGTTGGTGCCGGATTTCACCGCCGCGCAGGAGAATTGCGGGGTCAGGAAGTTATCCGGGTCGCCGTTGTCGCCAGCCCAACCCATGAACAGCAGGTCATGCTCACCGGCTTTGGCGCGGCGAATCAGTTCGCCCCACTCGATCACACGGATCTCTGCCTGGATGCCGACTTTGGCGAGGTCCGCCTGCAGCAGCTGCGCGCCGAGGTTGGGGTTGGGGTTCAGCAGGCTGCCAGTGGGGCGAGTCCAGATCGTGGTCTTAAAGCCATTCTTGAGCCCGGCGCGATCCAGCAGCGCCTTGGCTTTGGCGATGTCCTGTGGATAACCCGGCAAATCCTTGGCATAGCTCCAGGTATTCGGTGGATAAATGCCATTGGCTACTTCGGCGGTGCCTTCAAATACCGCTTTCAGGTAGCTGTTCTTGTCGAAGGCCAGGTTGATCGCCTGCCGTACTTCGGGCTTGTCCAGCGGCGGGTGCTGGCTATTGATCGCAACGAATGCGGTCATGAAGGCTGGGGTTTTTTCTACTTTGAGTGCGGGGTCTTTCTCGGCTTCACCCACATCCAGCGGCTTGGGCGACAGCGCGATCTGGCACTCATCGCGGTGCAGCTTCTGCAGACGCACGTTGGCATCCGGCGTAATGGCGAAGAGCAAGTTATCCACAGCCGGTTTGCCGGCGAAGTAATCCGGGTTGGCTTTGTAACGCACTACGGCATCTTTTTGGAAACGCACAAAAACGAACGGCCCGGTGCCGATCGGCTGGCTGTTGAGCTTTTCGGGCGTGCCGGCCTTGAGCAGTTTACCGGCGTATTCGGCCGGGTAGATCGAGGCAAAGCCCATGCTGAGGGCCGCGAGGAAGGTCGAGTCGGCGTGATCGAGGGTGAAACGCACGGTCAGCGGGTCGAGGGCGTCGATCTTCTTGACCAGTGCCGGCAATTGCAGAGACTGCGCATGCGGGAAGCCGCTCTGGGCAATCTTGTGCCACGGGTTGGCCGGGTCGAGCATGCGCTCAAAGCTGAAACGCACGTCTTCGGCGGTCAGGGTGCGACTCGGGGTGAAATACTCGGTGCGGTGGAATTTGACGTCCGGGTGCAGCTTGAAGGTGTAGGTCAGGCCGTCCGGCGACACTTCCCAGCTGTCTGCGAGGCTCGGCACCAGCTTGCCGCTGGCGGCGTCGTAGTCCACCAGGCGGTTCATCAGCACATCGGCCGAAGCATTGGTGGTGGTCAGGGAGTTGTACTGCACCACATCGAACCCTTCGGGGCTGGCCTCGGTGCAAACGCTCAAACTGGTGGCGGCTTGGGCCAGCGGCGCGATAAAGAGAGGGGCTAGCAATAGCGGTAGGGCAGCGAGGCGCATATTCAGTTTCCTTTGCAGATCGAAGGCCCATCTGCGAGTGCAGTCTGGAAAAAGCCTACCGTAGTGGTCTGTTTGATAAATGACTAGCCCATTTTTGCCTGTGCTTTTGGCGTAAATGCTGTTTTGATGGCGCCTCAGCGCGTTTCGTCTTGTACTTTTGTGTGCTGGCGGGCGTGGTAAATCATTCTGTGCGACGAGCGGTCGGCTGTTACAGCGGCCCCTCCTGGCAACGGTTCAGGCGTCTGTCGCCAACATTTATGCCGGTAAAAACACACGGGCTGTTGTTGCACTTGGGTCTTTCTGGTATAAAGCAGCGCTCTTTTCTAGGGGCCCGGTTCCTTCACTGTAGGTGTAGCCGGTAAGACCCTTAAAGAAACGCGGCGCCTGGCGCCAAATGACTGAGAGATTAAGCGGCCAACCCATGCCGGGTTGGGCATGTGGTTTTAGAGGGCTGAGGCATGTCGAGAGTCTGTCAAGTTACCGGTAAGGGTCCGGTGACTGGGAATAACATTTCCCACGCAAATAACAAAACCCGTCGTCGTTTCCTGCCGAACCTGCAGCATCACCGCTTCTGGGTTGAAGAAGAGAAACGTTTTGTTCGCCTGCGTGTATCTGCCAAAGGCATGCGTATCATCGACAAGCGTGGCATCACTGTCGTGCTGGCCGAAATCCGCGCCGCTGGCAAGATCTAAGGAGCTTTATCATGCGTGAATTGATTCGAATGATCTCTAGCGCCGGTACTGGTCACTTCTACACTACCGACAAGAACAAGCGTACTACCCCGGACAAGCTCGAAAAGAAAATGTTCGACCCGCGCGTTCGCAAGCACGTGATCTACAAAGAAGGCAAAATCAAGTAATTGATTTTCTTCCTTGTGAAAAAAAGCCCGTATCTCACGATCCGGGCTTTTTTTTGCCTGTGATTTGTTGATCAGGCTTTCTGTTCGAACACCACGTAGATCTTGCGGCACGGCTCCAGCACTTCCCAAGTGCCGCTGAACCCGGCGGGGATCACGAAGCGGTCGCCGGCGCGCAAGGTCTTGGCGTTGCCGTCGGCATCGCGCAACACGGAAACACCCTGCACAATCTCGCAGTACTCATGCTCCGTGTAATTGACCTTCCAATGCCCGACTTCACCTTCCCACACGCCGGCGCTCATCTGGCCGCACGGACTGTTGTAGTGGTTGTAGATCGTTTGTTCGGGGTCACCCTTGAGGATTTTCTCGGCGGCCGGACGGTAGCGGTCTGGGGCGGTGTTGGCTTGGCTGAAGTCGACGATGTCCTGGATGCTCATGTGCGTGTCCCGTCTGGCCTGCGGTTGGTGAGCCCAAAGTCTATGTTTATTAAAATGAACATCGCAAGGGCGTTTACCGCCGTTATGTCAAATATATTGAAACATCCCCAGCCGCTGGTTTAGGGTGGCAGCTGCCTTGAGCCGAACAGCAGGCTGGCCGGGCAAGAATTCTTTGAGGCTGCCGGGGGACATCACCTGGCCCTTGTATTCAATAAGAGGAGGACACTCGCATGACCACCCTGACCCGTGCCGACTGGGAACAACGCGCCAAGGACCTGAAGATCGAAGGCCGCGCGTATATCAATGGCGAATACACCGCCGCTGTTTCCGGTGACACCTTCGAATGCATCAGCCCGGTCGATGGCCGCCTGCTGGCCACCGTTGCCAGCTGTGACGTCGCCGACGCCCAGCGCGCTGTCGAAAATGCCCGCGCCACGTTCAACTCCGGTGTCTGGTCGCGCCTGGCGCCGGCCAAGCGCAAATCCACCATGATCCGTTTCGCCGCATTGCTCAAGGCCAATGCCGAAGAGCTCGCGCTGCTTGAAACCCTGGACATGGGCAAGCCGATCACCGACTCCCTGGAAATTGACGTGCCTGGCGCAGCGAATGCGCTGAGCTGGAGCGGCGAGGCTATCGACAAGATCTACGACGAAGTTGCCGCCACCCCGCATGATCAGCTGGGTCTGGTGACCCGCGAGCCGGTCGGTGTTGTCGGCGCGATCGTGCCGTGGAACTTCCCGTTGATGATGGCCTGCTGGAAACTCGGCCCGGCGCTGTCCACCGGTAACTCGGTGATCCTCAAGCCGTCTGAAAAATCCCCGCTGACCGCCATCCGAATCGCGGCTTTGGCCGTTGAGGCCGGTATTCCAAAAGGCGTGCTCAACGTACTGCCGGGTTATGGCCATACCGTGGGCAACGCGTTGGCGCTGCACATGGACGTCGACACCCTGGTGTTCACCGGTTCTACCAAGATTGCCAAGCAACTGTTGATTCGCTCCGGCGAGTCGAACATGAAGCGCGTGTGGCTGGAAGCCGGCGGCAAGAGCCCGAACATCGTGTTTGCCGATGCGCCGGATTTGCAAGCCGCTGCCGAATCCGCTGCTGGCGCCATCGCCTTCAACCAGGGCGAAGTGTGCACCGCCGGTTCGCGCCTGCTCGTGGAGCGTTCGATCAAGGACACCTTCCTGCCGCTGGTGATCGAGGCCCTCAAGGGCTGGAAGCCGGGCAACCCGCTGGACCCGGCGACCAACGTCGGCGCTCTGGTGGACACCCAGCAGATGAACAACGTGCTGTCGTACATCGAGGCCGGCCACGCCGACGGCGCCAAGCTGGTCGCGGGCGGCAAACGCACGCTGGAAGAAACCGGCGGTACCTACGTGGAACCGACGATTTTTGACGGCGTAACCAACGCCATGAAGATCGCCCAGGAAGAGATTTTTGGCCCCGTCCTGTCGGTTATCACCTTCGACAGCGCCGAAGAAGCCATCGCCATTGCCAACGACACCCAATACGGCCTGGCCGCGGCGGTGTGGACGGCGGATATCTCCAAGGCGCACCTGACCGCCAAGGCCTTGCGCGCCGGTAGCGTGTGGGTCAACCAATACGATGGCGGTGACATGACCGCGCCGTTTGGTGGCTTCAAGCAGTCGGGTAATGGCCGCGACAAGTCGCTGCACGCGTTCGACAAGTACACCGAGCTGAAGTCGACCTGGATCAAGCTGTAAGCCATACCGCTGATCCCCTGTAGGAGCCAGCTTGTGAGGGCGCCGGGTCTGCCGGCGATAGCAGCGCCAAGGTGTGACTGACACACCGAGGCGTCTGCAATCGCCGGTAAGCCCGGCTCCCGCATAAGCTCGCTCCTACAGTTCGTTTACAACCTCGGACATTTTCCACAGGAGCGTGGGCATGCGTTGGGCGACATATTTCGCCGTGCTGGCTTCGGTACTCAGCGTCGGCCTGGCCCTGGGCGTCAGCATGCCGCTGGTGTCCCTGCGTCTCGAAGGCTGGGGTTACGGCAGTTTCGCCATTGGTGTGATGGCCGCCATGCCGGCCTTCGGCGTGCTGCTGGGAGCGAAGGTCTCCAGTCGGTTGGCCGCATGGCTGGGCACTGCGAACCTGATGCGTTTGTGCCTATGGGCCGGTGCAGTGTCTATTGGCCTGCTGGCAATCTTGCCCAGCTACCCGGTCTGGCTGGTGCTGCGGTTGATGATCGGGGTGATCCTGACCATCGTGTTTATCCTCGGCGAAAGCTGGATCAACCAGTTGGTGGTGGAGCAGTGGCGTGGCCGACTCGTTGCGCTGTATGGCTGCAGTTACGCCTTGAGCCAACTGTCTGGCCCGTTGCTTTTGGGCGTGCTGGGTACCGACCATGATTATGCTTTCTGGGTGGGCGTGGGCTTGTTGATGGTCGCGCCACTGCTGTTGCTGGGGCGCTCCGGTGCGCCAACGGCCGATTCCTTCAGCGTCACCTTCGGCGACCTATGGCGTTTTTGTCTGAGTCTGCCGGCGATTGGCTGGGCGGTGGCGTTGTTCGCCGCGTTCGAAGCGATGATTCTGACGCTGCTGCCGGTGTATTGCCTGCAGCAGGGGTTCACGGCCGAGATCGCCCTGGCCATGGTCAGCACGGTGGTGGTTGGCGATGCGCTGCTGCAATTGCCCATCGGCGCATTGGCTGACTACCTGCCGCGACGCACGCTGTTCTTGAGTTGTGCGGTGCTGTTGCTGGTCTCGAGCCTGGCGATTCCGCTGCTGCTGCACACGCCGCTGATCTGGCCGGTGTGGGTGGTCTTCGGCGCCAGCGCCGGCGGGTTGTTCACGTTGTCGCTGATCCTGATCGGCGAGCGCTATCGCGACGACGCGCTGGTGCGCGCCAACGCTCACGTGGCGCAGCTGTGGGGCATCGGTTGCCTGATCGGGCCGCTGGTGGCCGGTGCGGGCAGCCAATGGATCAGTGGGCATGCATTGCCGTGGTTGATGGCTGCCGGCGCGTTGGGGCTGGTGGTGCTGTTGCTGCGCCAGGGCGCATTTGGCGTTGCACAGCCCGCCTGATTTGAAATGCGATCAACTGTGCGAGCGGGCAAGCCCGGCCCCACATTGGATCTTTGTTCCTACAGCATGCGTTCCAATCCGACTGAGGTGGCGAACCAGGCATTAAACCGACGCCACCAGCTGCCGGGTTCACGGCTCAGCGTGTGCAATTGGCCATTGTCTTCGGTCACCCATACCACCTGGCCGTCCTGCACTTTCGCCTGGTAGCTCAAGGCTGGTGACATGCCTTGCAGCGCGAGGTTGCGTACGTGCTCGGCCAGCTCGGGGCTGTCTACCAGCACGCCGACTTCGGTGTTCCACAGCACCGAGCGCGGGTCGAAGTTGAACGAGCCGATAAACGACTTCTGCCGATCAAAGATCATCGCCTTGCTGTGCAGGCTGGAGTCCGAGCCGTGGAAGGCGCCCCGGCGAAACAAGTGCGGACCGCTGCCACCGCTGGGGTCGCCGGGCTGGCGGCGCAGCTCGTAGAGTTTCACGCCGTGCTCCAGCAACGCCTTGCGATAAGGCGCGTAACCACCGTGCACGGCCGGTACGTCCGTGGCCTCCAGGGAGTTGGTCAGCAGGCTGACCGACACGCCTGCATCGGCGCGGCCGGTGAGGTACACCAGCCCGGGCTGCCCAGGTACGAAATACGCCGAGATCATTATCAGCTCATGGTTCACGCCTTCCAGCTCCGGCGCCAGTTGGGTGGTGAGCAGCAAGCGTGGGTCTGGGTCGGCTTCGGCCAGCACCTTGCTCGGCGCATCCCACAATGCCTGGTTCCACGCCCAGATCAGCTCGCGGCGCCAGATGTTCATGCGCGGTTGGGTCTGGTAGGTGCGCAAGCGGTTATACAGCGCGTGATTCTGCTGGCGAGATTCGGCCAGCGAATTTTGCAGGCGCACGCGTGCGGCGGCCAAGTCACCTTTGGACGGGCTGCTTGAGACGAAATCATCAATCGGTTTGCTCAGCGCGCTGTTCCAATACTGATCAAAGCTGTGCCCGAGCTGCTCGGCCACCGGGCCGACGCTGAGCATGTCGATATCGGTGAAGTTCAGGTTCGGCTCGGCGTCGAAATACTCGTCACCCAAGTTGCGCCCGCCAACAATTGCCACGCTGTTGTCCGCCAGCCATAGCTTGTTGTGCATGCGCCGGTGTTGGAGCGACAGGTTGAACAACCGCCCCATGGCCCGCGTCACGCCGGTGCTGCGGCCCAGGTGCAGGGGGTTGAACAGGCGAACCTGGATCTGTGGGTGGGCGGCGAGGGTGGCGATGGCTTGGTCGAGGCCGTCGCTGGTGGTGTCGTCCAGCAGGATGCGGATGCGCACGCCACGGTCAGCCGCTTTGAGCAGTTCATCCACCAACATGCGGGTGCTGATGCCGTCGTGCACGATGTAGTACTGCAGGTCGAGGCTGCTTTGGGCATTACGGATCAGTTCGGCGCGGGCCATGAAGGCTTCGCTGCTATTGGGCAGCAGGCGAAAGCCTGAGCGGCCCTGATACGGCGCGGCCTGGGCCTGGATCGAGCGGCCGAATGACGATTGCGCAGCGGGCAGCGCATCGCTGGGAATGCGCGGTGCATTGACTGTCGCGCAACCGCTCAGGGCCACGGCACCCAACAGGAAAAACGGTAAAAGCCGTCGAATCATCAAGGGCGCTGCTTCCACATCAGGGCAATTGTCGGCATATGACGGCTAATTCCTGCGAAAGGTCAGTCTGCAGTCTCGGCGAGCATTTTTATCGCCGCGGCGCCGACCTTGCGCACCGCTTCTTCGATCTGCGGGGTTGGCTTGGCCGCGTAGTTCATTCGCAGGCAGTTCCGGTACTTGCCGGAAGCCGAGAAGATACTGCCCACGGCCACCTGCACGCCCTGTTCGGCCAGCATGCGATTGAGCTTGAGGGTGTCGAAACCTTCGGGCAGCTCAACCCATAGCATGAAACTGCCCTGAGGCCGGCTCGCCCGTGTACCCGCTGGGAAATAGCGACTGACCCAATCGAGCATTAAGTCGCGATTGCGTTGATATTGTGCACGCATCCGCCGCAAATGCGGTTCGAAGTGGCCATTTTTGAGGAATTCGGCAATGGCGATCTGCGGCTGTGTCGCCGTGGAGCCGGTGCTGATGTATTTCATGTGCAGCACCCGCTCCAGGTAGCGGCCCGGCGCAACCCAGCCAATGCGCAAGCCAGGCGCCAGGGTTTTCGAGAACGAACTGCAAAGGAGTACGCGGCCATCTTCGTCAAAGGACTTGATCGTGCGTGGGCGCGGGTAGCTGTAGGCCAGTTCGCCATACACGTCGTCTTCGATGATCGCCACATCGAAGCGTTGGGCCAGGGTCAGCAGTGCGCGTTTGCGGGCTTCCGGCATGATGTAGCCCAAGGGGTTGTTGCAGTTCGGCGTCAGCTGGATGACCTTGATCGGCCACTGTTCCAGGGCCAATTCCAGTGCTTCAAGGCTGATACCGGTGAGCGGGTCTGTGGGGATTTCCAGGGCCTTCATGCCGAGGCCCTTAAGGGTTTGCATGGCACCGTGGAAGCTTGGCGAGTCGACTGCGACGATATCCCCAGGTTCGCAAATAGCATGAATACTGGCGGACAGTGCCTCATGGCAACCGGTAGTGATGACGATATCTTCGGCGTTGAGTTGGCAGCCGGAATCAAGAGACAGACGCGCGATCTGCTCGCGTAATTCCATACAGCCAAGGATGTTGTCGTAATACAGTCCGGGCATATCCTGGCGACGACTGATCCTTGCGAGGCTGCGCAGCAGGGGTTTGAGGGTCGGCGACAATACATCCGGCATGCCCCTGCCCATCTGTATGACATCTTTGCGGGGGACTGCGCGAATCAGTTCCAGCACCTGGTCCCACTGCGAGATTTCTACCGGCCGCTGGGCCGGGCGGCCGATTTCGGGCAGGGCCGGCAGCTCACGCCCGACGGGCACAAAGTAGCCGGATTTGGGCTTGGGCATCGCCAGGCCGTTGTCTTCCAGCAAGCGATAGGCCTGTTGAACGGTGCTCAGGCTGACCCCGTGTTCCACACTCAAAGCCCGTACCGAGGGCAAGCGATCGCCGGGGCGGTAGAAGCCCTGCTCTATGCGAGTGCCCAGCACTTCGGCGAGATTGACGTAGAGGGTCATGGCGGTCGCTCCCGGTGGACCATTACAGATACACAGAAAATACAGGATTCAGCCCCCTGAAGGCAGCATCTGTATTGATTTAATAAGAGTTGGTTGAATCTGTAATGGTTTTGCTCGCGCGCTCAAGCTAGTCACTCATGGCAACAGGCAAATGAGGGGCAGCAAAATGAGCGGCATGAGCGATGTGCGGTTGGCATTACACAGTCAGGAGTTGGAAGCGGGGCAGGAGCCGGCGATGTCGACGCCCGCCTGCGGCCGCTGGAGTCTTTTCTGGCACCGTCGCCACACGCGCAAGGCCTTGCTGAGCCTGACTCACGAGCAACTGCGTGACATCGGACTCAGCGCCGAGCAGGCGCGCCATGAAGGTTTGAAACCGTTCTGGCGTGACTGATTACACCCATTCTTTGAATCGGTGCCACAGCATCCCCAGCGCCAGCAGCGGCGAGCGCAGATGCTTGCCGCCGGGGAAGGTGATGTGCGGCACCTGGGCGAACAAATCGAAACGGCCCTGCTGCTGGCCACTGATCGCTTCGGCCAGCAGCTTGCCGGCCAGGTGCGTGGCGTTGAGGCCATGCCCTGCGTAGGCCTGGGCGTAATACACGTTGGGTTGATCGGCCAGTCGGCCGATCTGCGGCAGACGGTTGGCGCCGATGCCGATCATGCCGCCCCACTGGTAGTCGATCTTTACGTGCGCCAGTTGCGGGAACACCTTAAGCATTTTTGGCCGCATATAGGCGCCGATATCCTGAGGATCGCGTCCGGAATAGTGGCAGGCACCGCCGAACAACAGGCGGTTGTCAGCGCTGAGCCGGAAATAATCCACCGTCACCCGTTGATCACATACCGCCATGTTCTGCGGCAGCAGGCTGGCGGCCTGCGCTGCGCTCAACGGTTCGGTGGCAATGATGTAGCTGCCCGCGGGCAGCACTTTGCCGCTTAACTGCGGATTCAAGCCATTGAGGTAGGCATTACACGCCAGCACCAGGGTCTTGGCGCGTACGTTACCAAGGGCTGTGTGCACGTTAACCTGGGGGCCGTAGTCGATGCGCGTCACTTCGGACTGCTCAAACAGCTTCACGCCCAACTGCTGCGCGGCGGCCGCTTCGCCGAGGGCCAGGTTCAGCGGGTGCAAATGGCCGGAGCCCATGTCGATCATCCCGCCCGCATAGCGGTCGGAGCCGATCACGCTGCTCATTTCGCTGGCTTGCAGCAAGCGCACCTCATGGCGATAGCCCAGGCTGCGCAGTTCTTCGGCGTCTTCGGCGAAGCCTTGCAAGTGCTGAGGTTGGTTGGCCAGGTCACAGTAGCCCCAGGTCAGGTCGCAGGGGATTTGATAGCGCTCGACGCGCTCGCGCACAATCTCGACGGCTTCCAGGCCCATCAGCTTCATCTGGCGCACGCCGTCGGTGCCGATCACGTTGGCGAACTGCTCCAGGCCATGGCCGACGCCGCGAATCAACTGGCCGCCATTGCGGCCGCTGGCGCCCCAGCCGATCTTGCGCGCCTCCAGCAACACCACGCTATAACCCCGTTCGGCCAACTCCAGCGCCGTGTTAAGCCCTGAATAACCGCCGCCAATCACGCAGATGTCGGCGCTCACTTCGCCCGCCAGCGCCGGGTAATCGGGTTGCGGCACGCTGCTGGCGGCGTAGTAGGAAGTGGTGTGCCGGGCGCGGGCAGTCATCGGGAGCATCCCTGTTTGGAAAATTTGACGCAGGATACAGCGGTCGGACGAAGCTGTCTCATCAGGGCTTTTTGCGGCAGAATCCATGCCTATTCGCCGTTCGGTACGTGTTTCGATGAGTTGCAACAGTCAGAAAATCAGCGCGCTGCGCCGACAGATTCCTTCGTTCGAGTGCGTCCCCGGTTGCCACGACTGCTGTGGGCCAGTGACAACCTCGCCCGAGGAGATGTCGCGCCTGCCACGTAAGACTGCTGCCGAGCAGGACGCGGCCATGGACGAGCTGAACTGTGTGCACCTCGGGCCGAATGGCTGCACGGTGTATGACGAGCGTCCGCTGATCTGCCGCTTGTTCGGGACCACAAAGACCTTACCGTGCCCCAACGGCCGCGGGCCGGTGGAACTGATTCATCCACGGGTCGAAAAGCAGATCCACGACTACATGGCCAGCACTCGGCAGGTGCTGGTATAGCGGCTGCACGCGGTCAAACTGACGCAGTCGGGTCAATTAATCGGGGATGGGCAGGTTAAGGCTCTCTTTCACTTCTTCCATCACGATATAGCTTTTGGATTCGCGCACGTGGGGCAGTTTGAGCAGGATATCGCCAAGCAATTTACGGTACGACGCCATCTCGGAAATCCGCGCCTTCACCAGGTAGTCAAAGTCGCCTGAGACCAGGTGGCACTCCAGCACATGGGGCAGTTTCAGCACGGCGCGGCGGAACTCTTCAAAGGTGTCGCCGGACTTGTAATCGAGGCTGATCTCGACAAATACCAGCAAACTTCCCTTCAAATGCTGCGGGTTGAGCCGCGCGTTGTACCCCATGATGATTCCTTCACGCTCCAGGCGGCGAACCCGCTCCGTGCACGGCGTGGTCGACAGCCCGACCTTTTCCCCCAGCTCGGTGAACGAAATACGCCCGTCGGTTTGCAGGATGCGCAGGATATTGCGGTCGATCTTGTCCAGCTCCCGCTTGGTCTGGGTGTTGGTACGCATAGGGGATACGCCTCTGTGAAAAGGGTTTTTGCCGAGAATTGTCGCCAAATATAGGCATTTATATAGTGAAATGCACTGGTGATTGCTTTTTATACTGCGCCCATCATTGCTCGAATAACACACGTCAGCGGCTAAGCCCGTGATGAGGATATAAAAATGCGCGTTCTGGTCTTGGGTAGCGGCGTCATTGGTGTGACCAGTGCCTACTATTTGGCGCGGGCCGGCTTTGAAGTGGTCGTGGTCGACCGTCAGCCCGCCGCTGCCATGGAAACCAGTTTCGCCAACGCCGGCCAGGTATCCCCTGGTTATGCCTCGCCATGGGCCGCCCCGGGCGTACCGCTCAAAGCGATCAAATGGCTGCTGCAACGCCACGCACCGCTGGCGATCAAGGCCACTGCCGATATCGATCAATACCTGTGGATGGCGCAGATGCTGCGCAACTGCACCACCAGCCGCTATGCCGTGAACAAGGAACGCATGGTTCGCCTGTCCGAGTACAGCCGCGACTGCCTCGACGAGCTGCGCGCCGAGACCGGTATCGCCTACGAAGGCCGCAGCCTCGGTACGACCCAGCTGTTCCGCACCCAGGCCCAACTCGATGGTGCGGCCAAGGACATCGCCGTACTGAAAGAGTCCGGTGTGCCGTTCGAACTGCTCGACCGCGCCGGTATCGCTCGCGTTGAACCGGCCCTGGCCAGCGTCACCGACATCCTCGCCGGTGCCCTGCGCCTGCCCAACGACCAGACTGGCGACTGCCAGATGTTCACCACGCGCCTGGTGGAGATGTGCAAACAGCTGGGCGTGGAGTTCCGCTTTGAACAAGACATTCAGCGCCTCGACTACGCGGGTGACCGCGTCAACGGCGTGTGGATCGACGGCAAGCTTGAAACCGCCGACCGCTATGTACTGGCCCTTGGCAGTTATTCGCCGAAGTTACTCAAGCCGCTGGGAATCAAGGCGCCGGTGTACCCGCTCAAGGGTTACTCGCTGACCGTGCCGATCACCAACCCGGCAATGGCGCCAACGTCGACCATTCTCGACGAAACCTACAAGGTCGCGATCACCCGTTTCGACAACCGCATCCGCGTCGGCGGCATGGCTGAGATAGCCGGTTTTGACCTGTCGCTGAACCCACGTCGACGCGAAACCCTGGAGATGATCGTCAACGACCTTTATCCTCAGGGCGGTGATTTGACCGAAGCCACTTTCTGGACCGGCCTGCGCCCGACCACGCCCGACGGCACGCCGATTGTCGGTGCCACCCCGTTCAAGAACCTGTTTCTGAATACCGGCCACGGCACTCTCGGCTGGACCATGGCCTGTGGCTCTGGTCGTTTGCTGGCCGACCTGATGGCGAAGAAAACGCCGCAGATCAGCGCCGAAGGCCTCGATATTTCCCGTTACGGCAACCCTCAGGAGTCCGCAAAACATGTCCATCCAGCGCCAGCTCACCAATGAGCGCATGAGCCAGATCGTTGTTCACAGCGGTACCGTGTATCTGGCAGGGCAAGTCGGCGACGACATGAGTGCCGGGATTGAACAGCAGACCCGTGAAACCCTGGCCAATATCGAGCGGTTGCTGGATTTGGCCGGCACTGACAAAACCAAGCTGTTGTCGGTGACGATTTACCTGAAAGACATCGATGCCGACTTCGCCGGCATGAACGCGGTGTGGGACACATGGCTGCCCAAAGGCGTCGCTCCGGCCCGCGCCACGGTTGAAGCCAAGCTGTGTGAACCGGAAATTCTGGTGGAGCTGTCCGTCGTGGCCGCGCTGCCTTAACCAAGATCCCTCTCCCGGTGCCGACGCTGTTGGTCGGTGCCGGTTTTTTCTTCACTCGCCGCCTAGAAGCCTGCCGCCATGCGTCCTGCCCGTGCCCTGATTGACCTCCAAGCCCTGCGCCATAACTATCAACTGGCCCGTGAAGTCACGGGGGCCAAAGCCCTCGCCGTGGTCAAGGCCGATGCCTATGGTCACGGTGCCGTGCGCGTCGCCCAGGCGCTGGAAGCCGAGGCCGACGGTTTTGCCGTGGCGTGTATCGAGGAAGCGCTGGAGCTGCGTGCTGCCGGTATTCGTGCGCCGGTATTGCTGCTCGAAGGTTTTTTCGAGGCCGACGAGCTGCCGCTGATCATCGAGCACGATTTTTGGTGCGTGGTGCATTCGCTGTGGCAGTTGGAAGCGATCGAACAAGCACGGTTGAGCACGCCGCTGACCATCTGGCTCAAGCTGGATTCGGGCATGCACCGTGTTGGGCTGCATCCTAAGGATTATCACGAGGCGTACCAGCGCCTGCTGGCCAGCGGCAAAGTGGCGAAAATTGTACTGATGAGCCATTTCGCGCGTGCCGATGAACTCGATTGTGTGCGCAGCAATGAACAGGTGGAGGTGTTTGAAGCGGCGCGCCAAGGTCTGTCGGCCGAAGTCAGCCTGCGCAATTCGCCGTCGGTGATGGGGTGGGCGAACGTGGCCAGCGACTGGGTGCGCCCGGGCATTATGCTCTACGGCGCCACGCCGTTTGGTGAGGAGCAGGCCATCGCCGCGCGTTTGCAGCCGGTGATGACCCTGGAATCGAAAGTCATCTGCGTGCGCGAACTGCCGGCCGGTGAGCCGGTGGGCTACGGCGCCAAGTTCATCACGCCGAAACCCATGCGCATTGGCGTGGTTGCCATGGGTTATGCCGACGGCTACCCGCGCCACGCGCCGACCGGCACGCCGGTGCTGGTGGCGGGGCAGCGCAGCCAATTGCTGGGCCGCGTGTCCATGGACATGCTGTGTGTCGACCTCACCGACGTGCCTCAGGCCGGCCTCGGCTCCCCCGTTGAGCTGTGGGGCAAGAACATCCTCGCCAGCGACGTTGCGGCCGCCGCCGAGACCATCCCCTACCAGATCTTCTGCAACCTGCGCCGGGTGCCAAGGCTCTATTCCGGGGCTTGAACGCCGCCTACGAGCAGAGCTGGCCGGGATTTAGGCCCAAGTGTTGTAAATACTGAACGCTGTCGCCATGATAACGCTCAATTACAACAAAGCCTGAATCCTAGGAGGCTCCTGCATTGGACGTCGGCGAACGACTGCAATCCATCCGTAAACTGAAGGGTCTTTCCCAGCGCGAGCTCGCCAAGCGTGCGGGTGTCACCAACAGCACCATTTCGATGATCGAAAAAAACAGTGTCAGCCCCTCGATCAGCTCCTTGCGCAAGGTGCTGGGCGGCATCCCCATGTCCATGGTCGAATTCTTTTCCGAGGAGATCCTCCAGGAAATACCGACCCAGATCGTCTATAAAGCCAATGAGCTGATCGACATCTCTGACGGCGCCGTCACCATGAAACTTGTGGGCCGCGCGCACCCGAGCCGGGCGATTGCGTTTCTCAACGAAATTTACCCGCCGGGCGCCGACACCGGCGAAGAAATGCTCACCCACGAAGGTGAGGAAACCGGGATCCTGGTGGAAGGCCGCCTGGAGTTGGTGGTCGGTCTTGAAACTTTTGTGCTCGAAGCTGGCGATAGCTACTACTTTGAAAGCACCAAGCCTCATCGTTTTCGTAATCCGTTCGACGTGCCGGCGCGACTAATCAGCGCAGCCACACCCGCGAACTTCTGACAGAAGAGGCGTCCTGCCAGTGGTGCAGAGACACCCGTAGCTGCATTCCGCGAAGCTGAATCTCCCTTTATTTAATAGGGTTGTTTCAGCCGGGCGGGCTAACCGTTATACTTTCGCCGCCTGCGAAACCGTGGCCGCAGGCGTGAATAGCCACCATTGAGGGTGAACGCGTGAACCTAATTATGAAAATGCTGGCTGCACCAGCAACCGTACTGGCCCTATGGGCTGTCAGCGCTCAAGCTGCGACCAATGATGAAATTGCCAAGCGCCTGGAGCCTGTCGGCCAAGTTTGTGTTCAGGGCCAGGAATGCAAAGGGATGGAAGTGGCCGTGGCAGTGGGCGGCGGCGGCGGTGCGAAAACGCCGGACGAGGTGATCGCCAAGCATTGCAATGCGTGCCACGGCAGCGGGTTGCTGAATGCTCCGAAAATCGGTGACGCGGCTGCCTGGAAAGAGCGGCTTGGCCATGTGGATGCCGTATTGGCAGAGCTCAAGATCGAGGACCCGCAGAAAGGCACCAAGGGTTTGGCGCAGGTCGCCAAACACGGTTTGAACGCTATGCCGCCGATGGGCACCTGTACTGATTGCAGCCTTGACGACCTTGAAGGTGCAATCAAGAAGATGTCTGGCCTGTAACCCGCCGATCTTCGCCAAAAACGCCGCTTACGAGCGGCTTTTTTGTGCCTGGAATTTGTATTTCGAGGCTGTTCATTGCAGCAAAGACCCGGCAAGCTCGGTCCAACCCCTAATCATGGAATGTCAGGAGGGTCGGATGGTGCAGTTGTGTTCAATCGAGCAAGCAGTTGACGACGTACTGGCGCGTTTGCCGGCGCATATCCATATGGGCATGCCCTTGGGCCTGGGCAAGCCGAATCTGTTCGTCAATGCGCTGTATCGGCGTATCGCCAAGTTGCCGGAGCGGGCGCTGACCCTCTACACCGCGCTGGCCCTGGGCCGACCAACGATGGGCGATGGCTTGCAAAAACGCTTTCTCGAACCTTTTATCGAGCGGGTGTTCGGCGATTACCCCGAGCTGGATTTTCTCGCCGACCTGCACAAGGACAGCCTGCCGGCGAATATCCGCGTGCAGCAGTTCTTCATGCAGCCCGGCAGCCTGCTTCACAGTGCATCGGCGCAGCAGGATTACGTCAGCAGCAATTACAGCCACGCGGCACGCGACATCAACGCAGCCGGCCTGAATCTGGTGGCGCAGCTGGTGGCCAGCAGCCCTGAGCACCCGGATCGCCTGAGCCTGAGCTGCAACCCCGATATCACGCTGGACCTGCTGCCCATGATCGAGAAGCGCCGTGAGGCCGGTGAAACCATTCTGATCGTTGGCCAAGTGCACAGCGACTTACCCTACATGCCCGGCGACGCCGAGTGGGGCATGGGCGAATTCGACTACCTGATCGACGAAAAGGACAGCACCACGCTGTTCTCCACACCGAATATGCCTGTGGGCCTCCAGGACCATTTTATCGGCCTGCACGCCAGCACTCTGGTGCGCGATGGTGGCACCTTGCAGATCGGTATCGGCTCCATGGGGGATGCGCTGACCGCCGCCTTGTTGGCGCGCCAGGCCGATAACGAAGCCTATCGGCTGCTGCTGACCGACCTCGATGTGTATCAGTGGGCGCCCTTGATCAGCCACGAAGGCGGCGTCGCGCCCTTTGCCCGTGGCCTTTATGGCTGCAGCGAAATGTTCGTCAACGGCCTGCTGGTGCTGGCCGATGCCGGCATTATCCGGCGCAAGGTCTACCCGGATGTGGCGACACAGCAGCAAGCCAACGCCGGAACGCTGGATGACGCGGCCCAACCTGACGGCATTTCGATCCACGGCGGCTTCTTCCTCGGGCCGCGCAGTTTTTACCAGCGCTTGCAGGAAATGACTCACGCCAAGCGCCTCGAATTCAACATGACCCGCATCAGTTACATCAACGAGCTCTACGGTCAGGAAGAACTCAAGCGCCTGCAGCGCCTGGATGCGCGGTTTATCAACAGTGCAATCATGGTGACGTTGCTTGGGGCTGGCGTAGCGGACCAGTTGGAGGACGGCCATGTACTGAGCGGCGTCGGCGGGCAGTACAACTTCGTTGCCCAGGGCCATGCGCTGGAAGGTGCCCGTTCGATATTGATCCTGCGCAGCTGGCGCGAGTCGGCGGGGCAGGTCAGTTCCAATATCGTTTGGGAGTACGGCCACTGCACCATTCCTCGACACCTGCGCGATATCGTCATCACGGAGTACGGGATTGCCGATTTGCGTGGGCAGACGGATGCCCAAGTGATCGAGGCGCTGCTGAATATTACCGACTCGCGCTTTCAGGGGGACTTGATCGAACAAGCGCAGAAGGCCGGCAAGTTACCCAATGACTTCCAGCTGGCCCCGCGCTTTGCCGACAACACACCGGAGCGGCTCAAGGGCATTCAGGCCCGCCATCGCCGGCTGTTTCCGGAGTACCCGCTGGGCACTGACTTCACGGATGAGGAAAAGGATCTGTTGCGAGCGTTGAACTGGCTCAAGAGCAAATTCAAGCTGACAGAGATTCTGGAGTTGGGCAAAGCGGCGCTGGATGCACCGGAGCCGGAGGCGTTTCCCGAGCATTTGAAGCGGATGCGGCTGGATCAGCCGGAGGGGTTGAAAGAGGATTTATACCAACGCTTGCTGCTCGCCGGCCTGCAGGCCACCGCGCACTGACAGCCCAACGCAAAACCAAATGTGGGAGCGGGCTTGCTCGCGAAAGTGGTGTATCAGTCGACTTATTCATTGACTGACACAGCGCATTCGCGAGCAAGCCCGCTCCCACAGGGTTAACTGCATTCAGGCAGCGATTACTCGATGAAAGTGACCACGCCACCCGCCAGCGACTTCACCCGCGCCAGCGACTCAACCCGATAACCCTGCGCATCCAGCTCCGCACGGCCACCCTGGAAGGATTTCTCGATCACAATCCCCAGGCCGGCAACGGTTGCGCCCGCTTGCTTGATGATCGAAATCAGCGCCTGGGATGCCTTGCCGTTGGCCAGGAAGTCATCGATGACCAGCACGCGGTCGCTGCTGGTCAGGTGGCGCGGGGAGATCGCCACCGTGCTTTCCACCTTCTTGGTGAAGGAATACACGGTCGCCGACAGCAGGTTTTCTGTCAGGGTCAGGGATTGCTGCTTGCGGGCGAAAATCACCGGCACACCGAGGTTCAGGCCGGTCATGATCGCCGGTGCGATGCCCGAGGCTTCGATGGTGACAATCTTGGTGATGCCCGAGTCCTTGAACCGCGCGGCGAATTCGTCGCCGATGAGCTTCATCAGCGCCGGGTCGATCTGGTGGTTCAGAAAGGCGTCGACCTTGAGTACCTGGTCGGAAAGCACGATGCCTTCTTCGCGAATTTTCTTGTGCAGTGCTTCCACGGAAAGCTTCCTCTAATGGCGCGGTGTGCGCCGAAAGTAGATTAAAAAGTAGTCGATTTTAGCGCTTTAACATCGCGCGTATATCCGCCAGAGCGGTGTTGCCGCGAACGGCCTTCACCTCGGTCGGGGTGTCGTCATTGCCTTCCCAGGCCAGGTCATCCGGCGGTAGCTCGTCGAGGAACCGGCTGGGGGCACAGTCAATGATTTCGCCGTACTGCTTGCGCTTGGCGGCAAAGGTAAAGGCCAGGGTCTGACGCGCGCGGGTAATGCCCACGTAGGCCAGGCGCCGTTCTTCTTCGATAGTGTCGGCTTCGATGCTGGAGCGGTGTGGGAGAATTTCCTCTTCCATGCCCATGATGAACACGTAGGGGAATTCCAGGCCCTTGGACGCATGCAAGGTCATCATCTGCACGCCTTCGGCACCGTCTTCCTCTTCTTGCTGGCGTTCGAGCATGTCGCGCAACACCAGTTTGCCGATGGCGTCTTCGACGGTCATCTCGCCGTCTTCGTCTTTTTCCAGGGTGTTCTTCAGCGCCTCGATCAGGAACCAGACGTTGCCCATGCGGTAATCCGCGGCCTTGTCGCTGGAGCTGTTGGTGCGCAGCCAATTTTCATAGTCGATGTCCATGACCATGCTGCGCAGGGCACTGATCGGGTCTTCGCCGGCGCACTGTTCGCGGACCTTATCCATGAAGCGCTTGAAGCGTGACAGGCGATCGGTGAAACGCGTGTCCAGGTGTTCGCCCAGGCCGATTTCGTCGGTGGCGGCGTACATCGAGATCTTGCGTTCGGTGGCGTAGTTGCCGAGCTTTTCCAGGGTGGTGGAGCCGATTTCCCGGCGCGGCACGTTGATCACGCGCAGGAAGGCGTTGTCGTCATCCGGGTTTACGATCAAGCGGAAGTAGGCCATCAGGTCTTTTACTTCCTGACGTCCGAAAAAGCTGTTGCCGCCCGACAGGCGATACGGCACCTGGTGGTGCTGCAATTTCAGCTCGATCAGCTTGGCCTGGTAGTTACCGCGATAAAGGATCGCAAAGTCGCTGTAGGGCCGGTCGGTGCGCAAGTGCAGGCTGAGGATTTCCACCGCGACGCGCTCGGCTTCGGCGTCTTCGTTACGGCAACGGATCACGCGAATTTCGTCGCCATGGCCCATCTCGCTCCACAGCTGTTTTTCAAACTCGTGGGGGTTGTTGGAGATGAGTACGTTGGCGCAACGCAGAATACGGCTGGTAGAGCGATAGTTCTGCTCCAGCATCACCACTTTCAGGGACGGGTAGTCGTCCTTGAGCAACATCAGGTTTTCTGGCCGCGCGCCGCGCCAGGCATAGATCGACTGGTCATCGTCGCCGACCACGGTGAATTGGTTGCGCGTGCCGATCAGCATTTTCACCAGCAGGTACTGGCTGGCGTTGGTGTCCTGGTATTCGTCCACCAGCAGGTAGCGGACTTTGTTCTGCCACTTTTCGAGGATGTCGGCGTGTTCCTCGAACAGCTTCACCGGCAGCAGGATCAGGTCGTCGAAGTCCACCGCGTTGAACGCCTTGAGCGTGCGCTGGTAGTGGGTGTAGACGATGGCGGCGGTCTGTTCCTTGGGGTTGCGCGCGTTTTCCAGGGCCTGGGGCGGCAGGATCAGGTCGTTTTTCCAGGCGCCGATCATGTTCTTGATCTCATCCACGCCGTCGTCGCCTGCGTATTCCTTTTGCATGATGTCGGTCATCAGCGACTTCACATCGGTTTCGTCGAAGATCGAGAAACCTGGCTTGTAGCCCAGCCGCGCATGCTCCTTGCGGATGATGTTCAGCCCCAGGTTGTGGAAGGTGCACACCGTGAGGCCGCGGCCTTCGCCGCCCTTGAGCAGCGTGCCGACACGTTCTTTCATTTCGCGCGCGGCCTTGTTGGTAAAGGTCATGGCGACGATGTACTGGGCACGGATGCCGCAGTTCTGGATCAGGTGCGCGATCTTGCGGGTGATCACGCTGGTCTTGCCGGAGCCAGCACCGGCGAGCACCAATAGAGGGCCGCCGACGTAGTTCACGGCTTCTTGCTGCCGGGGGTTGAGTCGGGACATACAGAATTCAGGGAGTCGTTGTTCAAAAGGGCGGGCATTTTAACAGGCTCGCAGGATTCTGCTCTGACAGAACGACAGTGTGACGTACCACTCGATCTAAATTTGCCGGTTTTGATACTTTGCCGCAGGATGTGGAGGCTTTTACGGCTAAGGTTACGACTTAACCTTACAGTCGGCGCATTTGATAACCCTTATCATTGGTGATTATCAGGCAGCGCGTCATAATGCCCGCCGCCAACACACTTTTGCAGAGTCTAGGGAGCTAGCTTGTCTACGCCTGTCGAACCCTTGCGTTTGCTGCTACTGGCCGATGAGCCAGCGTGGGCAGCGTTGTTGCGCGAGTGCCTGGCGCCGATGGGCGAAGGGGCTGTGCTGATCAGTGCGCCCAACTGGGACTCGGTGAGCCGTCTATTCGATGACGACCACACCGCCGTGCTGTTGACCACGCCACATTTGCAACCCGGTCCTGGCCGCTGCAACTTGCCGTGCGTGTTGCTGCTGGAGCAGGAGCCACTGGTTGCGCCGCTGGGTGTCAGCGATTGGCTGATCCGGAGTGTTCTGGATGCCGATACATTGCGCCGCTGCTTGCGCCACGTGCGTGAGCGGGGCGCGCTGGAAAACACCTTGCAACGCCTGGCCGAGCAGGATCCGCTCACCGGCATCGCCAATCGGCAGGGTTTCCAGACCTTGCTGGCGGCGCGATTGGTTGAGAACGAAGGCCGCGGTTTGGCCCTTGGCCACCTCGACCTCGACAACTTCCGTCACGCCAACGACGCGTTGGGCCACCAGGCGGGCGACCGGTTGATCCTGCAGGTGGTTTCGCGGCTCAAGAGCCAACTCGAAGCCGGTGACCAACTGGCGCGCCTGGGCAGTGACGAATTCGCCTTGCTGATTGATACCCGCCGCGCGCCTCAGCGCGCCGAATGGATGGCTGAACGCATTATCGAAGCGATGGCCGAACCCTACTGGGTAGACGGCGAAAGCCTCTTGATCGGTTGCAGCCTGGGCGTGGCACATGCTCGCGCGCGCGCCGGTGCCGACCCGTTGATGTGGCACGCGCACATCGCCATGCAGCAAGCCAAAAGCACACAAGGCTGCACCTTTCACATCTTCAACGAACGCATCAACCGCAACGCACGCAGCCTGGCCGACCTGGAAAGTGAACTGCGCCGCGCATTGCGCCGTGACGAACTGGAACTGCACTACCAGCCGCGCCTGGATCTGGACGACGGGCACATCGTCGGCCTTGAAGCGCTGGTGCGCTGGCGCCACGGCGAACGAGGCCTGTTGCCGCCCAGTGAGTTTGTGCCCTTGGCTGAACAGAGCGGTCTGATCGTACCGCTGGGTTACTGGGTCATCTCCCGGGCCCTGCGCGACATGCAAGACCTGCGCGAGCGCGGCCTGCCGCCGCTGCACATGGCGGTCAACCTGTCATTTCGCCAATTCCAGGACAGCCAATTGCTCTCGACCCTCAGCCGGTTGATTGCCGAGCGGGGTGTGGAAGCGCAGTGGCTGGAGTTTGAACTCACCGAAACCGCCGTGATGCGCCGCAGTGATCTGGTCAAGCAGACCATGGATGCCCTCGGCCGCCTTGGCGTGAGGTTTTCGCTGGATGACTTCGGCACCGGCTTTTCGTCGTTCGTGCACCTCAACAGCCTGCCGATTGCCTTGTTGAAGATCGATAAGAGTTTTGTCGGCGGCATGGAAGAGCGTGAAGAAAATCGCAAGCTGGTGCACGCCATGATCAACCTGGCCCACAACCTCAACCTGGAAGTGGTGGCCGAAGGTGTGGAAACACCCGAGCAACTTGCGCTGTTGAGGTTGTTTGGTTGCGACCAGGCCCAGGGTTATTTGATCAGCAAGCCGTTACCGTTGCCGGAGTTGGTCGAATACCTGACGCTTGGCAAAGACCAGCAGGCGCTGTTGGGCTGAGTTGCGAACCGCCTCAAAAATGTGCGAGCGGGCTTGCTCGCGAATATGGTGTATCAGTCACCGACGCTATCGACTGTTCCACCGCATTCGCGAGCAAGCCCGCTCTCACCTGTTGATTGAGTAAGACCCTTACTCTGCCTGTGCGGTATGAAAGCCAGGGTGTGCTTCAGGCTCGCGGCGAATCATCCTTTCCATTTTCGCTTCAAACGCCCAGGTCAGGCTGATGGCCGCGCAGGCCAGGCCCAGCGCCAGGCCCCACCACACGCCAGTCGGCCCCCAGCCGAGGGTGAACGCCATCAGCCATGCCGATGGAGCGCCGATCAGCCAATAGCAGCCCAAGCCCACCAGGAAGGTGGTCTTGGCGTCTTTCAGCCCACGAATGCAGCCCATCGCGATGGTCTGCACGCCGTCGAACAATTCAAACCAGGCCGCTACCGCCAGCAGGCTGACGGCCAGGACGATCACGTCGTGGAAGGCCGGGTCGTTATGGTCGAGGAATAGCCCGATAAGCGGATCGGAAAACAGCCACAGCACCGCCGCAAATCCCAACATCACTGCCGCGCCAAACCCGATGCCAACCCTCCCGGCCATGCGTGCGCGCAGCAACTGGCCGGCGCCGTAATGCTGGCCGATACGCATGGTGATCGCGTACGACATTCCCGCCGGCACCATGAACGCCACCGAGACAATTTGCAGGGCAATCTGGTGCGCCGCCAGTTGCGTACTGCCCATGGTGCCCATGCACAGCGCCGCGAAGGCAAACAGCCCGACTTCCACCGCATAGGTGCCGCCAATCGGCAGGCCCAGGCGCCACAGCTCGCGCAAGTACTGGGTGTTGAGGCGCAGCAGACCGGTGCCGAGCGGGTAGGCCGCGTAGGTCCGGTTGCTGCGGATGTACCACATCAACGCCAAGGCCATGCTGTTGGCGACGATGGCCGTGACCAAACCGATGCCCATCAAGCCCAGCTTGGGCAGGCCGAACATGCCCTCTATCAGCGCGTGGTTGAGGAAATAGTTAAGCACCGTACCGCACAGGCTGATCACCATCACCGGGGTAGCCTTGCCGATGGCGCTGGTGAAACCACGCAAGGCCATGAAGCTCAGGTAGCCGGGCAGGGCGAACGGCAGGATGGTCAGGAATTGCCCCGCTGCGTGCACGTTGGTTTCGGTCTGGCCAAACATCAGCAATACGGGCTTGAGGTTCCACAGCAGTAAGCCGGCCACCAGGGCCATCAGCCACGCGAGCCAGAGCCCGGCCTGGGTCAGGCGAGTAGCGCCTTCGATGTCGCCCGCACCATGACGAATGGCGACAAGGGTGCCGACTGCGGCAATTACGCCGATGCAAAAAATCGCCACAAACGAATAGCTTGCGGCGCCGAGGCCGCCACCGGCCAAGGCTTCGGGGCTGAGGCGGGCCATCATCAGGGTGTCGGTCAGCACCATCAGCATGTGTGCCAACTGTGAGGCAATCAACGGCCCCGACAGCCGCAGAATGGCCCAGAGTTCGGTACGTACCGGATGCTGCATGATCATCACGCTCAAAAAGTCGGAGGGTTGAGGAAGGGTTGATTCTCGGCGCTTTGAGCACATTGCACAAAACGATAAATGCGATCGTTTGCATGATTAAAACTCATGCCTGAGTGATTCTGGTAGGGTTTCAATATTGCGCTGTCGGAGCTTTCCCAATGTCTCGTCGCCTTCCTCCGCTTTATGCCCTGCGGGCCTTTGAAGCCGCCTCCCGGCATAACTCGTTCACCCGTGCGGCGCTGGAACTGTCGATCACGCAAAGTGCGGTCAGCCGACATATCCGTACGCTCGAAGAGCATTTCGCCTGCCGCCTGTTCCAGCGCAGCGGCCGGAACCTGCAACTCACCGAAGCAGCGCGCCTGCTGCTGCCCGGTGTACGTGAGGGGTTCGCTGCGTTGGAGCGGGCCTGCCACACCCTGAATGCCGAAGACGACATCCTGCGCATGAAAGCGCCGTCCACCTTGACCATGCGCTGGCTGCTGGCGCGGCTCAGCCGCTTTCGCGCGTTGCAGCCCGGCAATGAAGTGCAACTCACGAGTGCGTGGATGAGCGTGGATGAAGTGGACTTCAACCAGGAGCCGTTCGATTGCGCAGTCCTGTTGAGCTACGGGCATTTCCCGGCGGACTGGGAGGCCTGTTACCTGTTCCCTGAATTGCTGATCCCGGTGGGCGCCCCCAACCTGCTGACCGATGGGCCATGGGATGTTCATCGTTTGGCGTGTGCGGAGTTGCTGCACCCTACGCCCGACCGCCGCGACTGGCGCAACTGGCTGGAGCGCATGGGGCTGTCGTCCCAGGTGTCGCTCAAGGGTGGGCAGGTATTCGACACGCTTGAACTGGGCATGATTGCAGCGGCGCGAGGCTACGGGGTGTCCATGGGCGATCTACTGATGGTGGCCGAAGACGTCGCCCAAGGGCGATTGAGCCTGCCGTGGCCGACCGCCGTGGCCAGTGGGGAGAATTACTACCTGGTGTGGCCGAAAACCCGTCCCGGTGGTGAGCGTCTGCGCCGTTTGGCGGAGTTCCTCCAAGGGGAAGTCAACGCCATGGCGTTGCCCCAGGTGGAACGTCTGGACTGAAGCGCTACCCACCGTGCGTACAATCGTTTGCGCGATCCCCCTGTGAAGCGCTCAAGTATTGCCCGTGCCCGCCGAAGTAGGGGTGTTGGAACCTTCGTGCACCAACGTTTCCCCACTAGATAATTTGCCGAGCAGCGCTATGAGATCAGGATGATCCTGGCCTCGGCCAGGAGCTGTCATGTCTCAACCTCGCGCTCGGATTGCCTCCCAGTTAGGCCTCGCCTTGGCCGTAATCTTGGCTGTCGTCATCAGCGGCAGCACTGTTTTCGCCTTGCGTTCCCTCGATTCCGCCAACCTTGAAACGCGCGAGGAACACCTGGCCAGCGAGGCGCGCTTGCTCGCCGACCAGCTCAACACCTTCCACAGCACCTTGCGCGAGAGTACCCAGCGTTTGAGCGGGCTGTTTGAAAAGCGCTTCGGCGCCGGGTTGAGTGTGCGTGGCGAGCAGCCGGTAGCCGTGGCCGGCGTACAAACCCCGAGCCTGTTCCTGGGCAGCGACCTGTTGAACAACGATTTCGGCGAGGTCGACGAATTCAAGGACACGTCCGGCGGCGTGGCCACGGTATTTGTGCGCAGCGGCGAAGACTTTATCCGTATCAGCACATCCCTGACCAAACAGGATGGCAGCCGCGCCATCGGTACGGCCCTGGACCACCAGCATCCGGCCTATCAGCGCCTGCTGGCCGGGCAGAGTTATGTCGGCCGGGCGGTGTTGTTCGACCGCTCCTACATGACCCAGTACACGCCGGTGCGGGATGCGGCCGGCAAAGTGATCGCCGTGCTGTTCGTCGGCTTCGACTACACCGACGCCCAGAAGGCCCAGTTCGACAACCTTAAGCGCTTCCGGATCGGCCAGACAGGCTCCCTGGCCCTGTTGGATGAACAGAAGCACTGGCTGGTGCCACCCGCAGGTGTGCAGGCGCTGGACCAGGCAATCCCGGTGATGCTCGACCTGGCCAAGACGCCCGGTAAAGGTCTCTTCTGGAGTGACAAAAACGAAGATTTCTACAGCGTCTCGGTGCCGTTCGACGGCGGCCCGTGGGCGGTGGTGGCAAGTATGCCGAAGTCAGAAATTCGCGCGGTGACCTGGGCGGTGGGGATTCGCCTGGTCATTGGCAGTGTGCTGGCCATGTTGCTCGCTGTGGGCGCTGCGGTCTGGCTGCTGCGCAGTAAGTTGCAGCCCCTGAGCGACCTGGTGCGCCAGGCCGAAGCCCTTGGCGCGGGTGATTTGAGTGCGCGCCTCAATGTGTCCAGCCATGACGAAATCGGCCAACTGGCCCGCAGCTTCAACCAGATGGGCGAAGCGCTGTCGACCATGGTTTCGCATATCCGCAAGGCGTCCGAAGAGGTCAACAGCCGAGCCCAGGCGTTGTCTGGGTTGTCTGGCGGTGCCTACGAAGGCATGGAGCAGCAGTCCGGCGAAATCACCAGCATGGCCGGCGCAGTGGAGGAGTTCAGCGCGACTTCGCTGAACATCGCCGACAACATGGGCAACACCGAGCGACTGGCTCAGGAAAACGCCCAGCAGACGCGTATCGGCCGCACCTCGATGCAGGAGGCGTCGTCGTCTTTGGAGCATATCGCTGAGGCGCTGAACAGCACGGCCACGGTCATCAATACCCTCGGCCAGCGTTCCCAGGAAATTGGCGGGATCGTCGGCGTCATCACCTCGATCGCCGAGCAAACCAACTTGCTGGCGCTCAACGCCGCCATCGAAGCCGCGCGTGCCGGTGAGCAAGGTCGAGGTTTTGCCGTGGTTGCCGACGAGGTGCGTAACCTCGCTTCGCGCACGCGTCAGGCCACCGACGAAATCTCCGGGATGATCCAAAGCATCCAGCAAGAAACCGGCAACGCCATCAGCACCATGGAGCACGGCAACGTATTGATGCAGGAAGGCTTGTCGCGCAATGCTGACGTGGCGTCGGCCCTGGCGCGGATCGACGAGCAAAGCCGCTCGGCGGGCCAGCAGTTTGCCGCGATCACCACCGCGACCCAGGAGCAGAGCAGCACGGCAAATGTGCTCAGCAGCAACCTGCAAAGCATTGCGCTGGCCAACAGCGAGCAGCGTGAAGTGGTGTCGAACCTGGCCATTACCGCCAAGGAACTGGAAACCCTGGCGGCCGGCTTGCGGCACGAGGTGGATCGGTTTCGTTGAGGCCTAGCGGTCGCCGAGGCCCGGGTCCACACGCTTGCCGATATCCTTGAGGCGCGCGAGCTGATCGACCATCCCTGGTGCCTCGTCCAGGCTACTGACGAAGGTCCACAGGTAAGTCATGACCGCGTACACGTGGCCAGCTTTGACCGCAGGCGACAGGGCCAACTGGCTGATCGCGACGACAAACAGCAGGGCGGCGAGCGTACCGATAAACAGGAACGCGGCCGCCTCGCGGTCTGACAGCCAGATCCGCAGGCGCGACAGCACGTGATAGTGGCGCTGCAAGGTTTGCACGCCGACCTTTTCCACCAAACCGATTTCCTTCTCCAGGCGGTCATTCAAGCGCTCATGCAGCTGCTGATTGCGTCGGGCGAAGCGTGGCAGCAAAGTGGTGCACAACAGCAGTGCGCCCAGGCACGCCAGGCCGATCCACGGCTCGATCACCACCAACATCACCGCCGCACCGACGATGGAGACCAGCGCCGTCGCGATGATCGGCACGTGTTTTTCGAAGAAGTCGACAAAATCCCGTGCCAATACCACCCGCGCCGCCGCCCTTGAAGTGCTGTGGTTTTGCAGGCGCTGATTGAGGATGACCGGCACGGCGAGGTCAGCGTAGATCCGCGTGAAGGTGCGGGTGTCCAACGCGCGTCGCGCCGCCCCGACCACCCAAAACATCAAGACCACGGCGGCGTAAAACAACGCACTGTCGGCATCGCCACGGATGATCGAGTCCACCGCGAACCCAGCAAACAGCGGGTAGGCCAGCAATAGCGCGTTCTCCAGCGCAACCAGCGACAGCGTGCAGAACAGTTTGCCAGGGTAGGCCCGGGCAATTGCCTTGAGGGTTTGGCTGGCGGACTGTTGGCCAATTTTCTTGCTTTCTTCGATCAGAATTTGCGAAGTGACGGATGACATAGGTGCACCAATGGGGTGATAGACGCTATTATTGAGCGACTGCTCAAGTATCCTTGAGCGATCGCTCAAAAAGCAAGCGCCACTCATCCATCGGCGCCCGAAGGAATTGCCCATGTCGCGTATTGACCGTAAAGACCAGATCATCGCCGCTGCCCTGGAGCTGTTTCGCAGCAAGGGTTTTGCCGATGTGTCCACCCGCGACCTGGCCGAGCATGCCGGCCTGTCCCGCAGCCACGTCTACCACTACTTCAGCGACTGGAATGAGTTGCGCCGCGAAGCGTTTGTGCGTTTTGCCAATGAACAACTGGATGAAGTCCGCGCCCCGTTGGTGGGCGTGCCACCGCTTGAGGCGCTGGTCGGGTTCTTGCGCGATTGCCTGCCGTGCACCGCCGACGCCGGCTGGGCGCTGTGGCTGGATGCATGGGACGAGGCGATGCATGACCCGCAGATGGCCCAGGCCTATCTGGTGATCAATGCTCAATGGCAAGGCATGCTCGCTGAGGTGATCGAGCAAGGAGTTGCTGAAGGTGTTTTCCGCTGTAATTCACCCCAACGCGCTGCCCGGCAGATCTTTGCCTTGGCAATGGGGTATGCCGATGACCTGATGCTCAAACCGTCTACCGAGTCGGCAGAAGCGGTGTTGGGTGAGGTGATGGAAGTGGCGAGGCTGCTATTGGATTTCCCCTCGGCGCACTAGCCAGCGGCCACAGGCCGGTATTGCAGCGCTTCTGCCAGATGATGGCGGGTGATGTTCTCTACTTGCTCAAGGTCGGCCAGGGTCCGCGCCACTTTGAGCAACCGATGTGCTGCGCGCAGGGACAAGGTCAGCCGTTCGCAGGCGCTTTCCAGCCAGCTTTCGTCGGCTTTCGCCAGCCCGCAGTGCTTGCGCAGCCCTGGCAGATCCAGAAAGGCATTGGCGCAGCCTTGACGTCGTTGCTGGCGCTCGCGTGCCTCGGCGACCTCTGCCGACGCCTTCGCCGTGTTATCGCCGTCCTGTTGGGTTGGGTTCAGCGCGGTGGTTTCCCGCGCGACAGTGACGTGCAAGTCGATGCGGTCCAGCAATGGCCCGGAGAGTTTGTTGCGATAGCGCTGGATCTGCTCCGGCGTACAGCGGCAACGCCCGCTGGGGTCGCCCAGATAGCCGCAAGGGCAGGGGTTCATGGCTGCCACCAATTGAAAGCGCGCGGGGAAACTCACCCGGTCCCGCGCCCGGGAAATCACGATATGCCCAGACTCCAGCGGCTCGCGCAGCACCTCCAGCACCTTGCGATCAAACTCCGGCAACTCATCCAGAAACAGCACGCCATGGTGGGCGAGGGTAATTTCCCCAGGTTGCGGCTTTGAACCACCGCCCACCAGTGCCGGCGCGGAAGCCGAGTGGTGTGGCTGGCGAAACGGGCGGTGCGGCCAATGGCTCAGGGGCGCCGGGCTGACCACCGATTGAATCGCCGCCACTTCCAGGGCTTCCTGTTCACTCAACGGCGGTAGCAGCCCAGGCAGCCGACTGGCGAGCAAGGTCTTGCCGGTGCCGGGTGGCCCGCTGAACAGCAGGTTATGCGCGCCCGCCGCCGCGATCAGCAACGCGCGTTTGGCCGCCAGCTGCCCTTGCACCTCACTCAAATCCGGATAGGGTTTGTTCAGGTACAGCAGCCCGTCGGACTTGTAGGGCTCAATCGGTACTTGCCCGTTCAGGTGCGCCACCACCTGCAGCAAGTGATCTACCGCAATCACCTTTAACCCCGACGCCAGGCACGCTTCCTCGGCATTGGCCCGAGGCACTATCACGGTGCGCCCGGCCTTGCGTGCTGCCAGCGCCGCCGGCAACACGCCTTTTACTGCGCGCACCTCACCCGACAGCGCCAGCTCCCCCAGGCATTCCACGTCGTCCAGCATCAACGCCGGCACCTGCACGCTGGCTGCGAGAATCCCCAGGGCAATCGCCAAATCAAAACGCCCGCCGTCCTTGGGCAGGTCGGCAGGCGCGAGGTTGAGGGTGATGCGGCGGGCGGGGTATTGCAGCGCTGAGTTAAGGATGGCGCTGCGCACGCGGTCCTTGCTTTCCTTGACGGCAGTTTCCGGCAGGCCTACCAGCGTCAGGGAGGGCAGACCGTTGGCCATATGCACTTCAACGCTGACGGCAGGGGCTTCGACGCCAATCTGGGCGCGGCTGTGGACGATAGCGAGGGACATGCTCGTTCCTTGAAAGAGAGGGCCGCTTCCTGCGGTTTTTCAAGGGTAGACGAGGGGGTGGAGAGCGAGGCGGGGGAGGTTTTACAGAACGTATCCGAGGTGCAGCGAAAAAACTCATGTGGGAGCAGGCTTGCTCCCACCGTTGACTGAGTTGTGACCGTTACTCGGCAGTGGGGGCGAGCCGCGCTTCCAACTCCGCCACCTTCGCCTCCAGGCTCTCCAGCCGCGCACGGGTGCGGGCCAGCACGACCATCTGGCTGTCAAACTCTTCCCGGCTCACCAGGTCGAGCTTGCTGAAGCCGCTTTGCAGCAACGCTTTGAACTGGCTTTCGATTTCGTTGCGGGGCAACGGGGTGTCGCCGCTGAACAAGCGAGAGGCGTGGCCGCTCAGGGCGTCGAGGAGGTCTTTGGGCGCGAGCATGGGAAATATTCCGGAAAACTGTTGGCGGGCAGTGTATCACGCAGCGTCTATAGTCTTTTCACGGTCGCAGACGCACGCTTTTCGCGCAGGGGGCCGGGCGGCTATGCACTGTTTTTGTGCGCATTGGCGTCGCGATAAAGCCCCGCAGGTGGGCATAAGTGGGCAACGGACTGATTTCAGTGGTTTTTACGGAGCTGGCAAGCTTTCTGCTTAGACGATCATGACCCATGCACTGATGCAGTCGCTGTGACGAATGCAGTGCGCCGACGGATCAGGGGTACAGGTTTCGTCACCAGTGGTTCGCTGGCGTCGCAACGGCAAATGCCGAGGCGACGACGCGTTACAAAGCCAGGCACTGCGCTTAGACTTGAGACGGGTTTGTTTTCCTGGGGCAAGTCCACCAATTCGGGAGAGAGTTTTCATGAAGCTAGTCACTGCCATCATCAAGCCGTTCAAGTTGGACGATGTACGCGAGTCGTTGTCCGAGATCGGCGTGCAGGGCATTACCGTTACTGAGGTCAAAGGCTTCGGTCGGCAGAAGGGTCACACCGAGCTGTATCGCGGCGCGGAATACGTGGTCGATTTTCTGCCGAAGGTGAAGATTGATGTCGCCATTGACGACAAGGATCTTGACCGGGTTATCGAGGCGATAACCAAGGCGGCCAACACCGGCAAGATCGGTGACGGCAAGATCTTCGTGGTCAATCTGGAACAGGCTATTCGCATCCGTACCGGCGAAACCGATACCGACGCAATCTAAGCCGCCAAACCCCCAACGCCCCAGGAGAAAACAATATGACTCTGCGTAAATTCGCAGGGCTAGGAGCCCTGTTGTCCCTCGTAATGCCGGCCTTGGCATTGGCGGCGGACCCAGCCCCTGCTCCAGTCCTCAATTCCGGCGACACGGCGTGGATGCTCACATCCACCGCGCTGGTGCTGTTCATGACCATTCCAGGCCTGGCGCTGTTCTACGGCGGCATGGTTCGTTCCAAAAACATTCTTTCCGTGATGATGCAGTGCTTCGCCATCACCGGTCTGATCACCATTTTGTGGTTCGTTTACGGCTACAGCATGGCGTTCGACACTACGGGTATGGAAGCCGGCGTCGTCAACCTCAACTCGTTCGTGGGCGGCCTGTCCAAACTGTTCCTGTCGGGTGTGACTCCGGCGAGCATCACCGGCCCTGCGGCGCTGTTCCCTGAGGCGGTGTTCGTCACCTTCCAGATGACGTTCGCGATCATTACACCTGCGCTGATCGTCGGTGCTTTCGCTGAGCGTATGAAGTTCTCCGCGATGCTGATTTTCATGGGCGTCTGGTTCACCCTGGTCTACGCACCAATCGCCCACATGGTGTGGGGCGGTCCGGGTTCGTTGCTGGGCGACTGGGGCGTGCTGGACTTCGCGGGCGGCACCGTGGTGCATATCAACGCCGGTGTGGCTGGCCTGGTGGCGTGCCTGGTACTCGGCAAGCGTAAAGGCTTCCCGACCACCCCAATGGCACCTCACAACCTCGGGTATACCCTGGTGGGTGCGGCCATGTTGTGGGTTGGCTGGTTCGGCTTCAACGCCGGTTCCGCTGCTGCGGCCAACGGCACTGCCGGTATGGCGATGCTGGTCACCCAGATTGCTACCGCTGCGGCGGCGCTGGGCTGGATGTTCGCCGAGTGGGTCACCCACGGTAAGCCAAGCGCACTGGGCATTGCCTCGGGCGTGGTCGCCGGCCTGGTTGCAATCACCCCGGCTGCCGGCACCGTGGGCCCGATGGGCGCTCTGGTTATCGGCCTGGCGGCAGGCGTGGTGTGCTTCTTCTGCGCAACTACCCTGAAACGCAAGCTGGGCTACGACGACTCCCTGGACGCCTTCGGCGTGCACGGTATCGGCGGTATCCTCGGCGCGATCCTGACCGGCGTATTCGCAGCCCCTTCCCTGGGCGGCTTCAACGCGGCGACCACTGACATCGCGGCGCAAGTCTGGATCCAGTGCAAAGGCGTCGGCTTCACCGTGATCTACACGGCCATCGTGACCTTCATCATCCTCAAGGTGCTGGATGCGGTCATGGGCCTGCGGGTCACCGACGAAGAAGAGGCTGTCGGCCTCGATCTGGCGCAACACAACGAACGCGGCTACAACTTGTAAGTACGCGAAAAAAAGATGCCCGGCTTGCCGGGCATTTTTTTGTCTGGTGTTTGTCAGTGATAGGACGCTGTACCGGTTTTTGCACAGAGTTTGTGATGGGGCGCACACAGTACTTTTCACCGTGCAAAAGTCTTACATGCATGTAGGCGTATTCGGCACTTTGTTTTTTTCCTGAGCGCGCTAGAATGCGCGCCGATGGGCGGAGAACTGTATGTGGCAACAGACCCTGATTACCCTGCGGGCCAAGCCCCGGGGCTTTCACCTGGTAACGGATGAGTTGCTTGCCGGCTTGCCTGAATTGAAGGCTTGTCGCGTAGGCCTGTTGCATCTGTGGCTGCAGCACACCTCGGCCTCGTTGACGATCAACGAGAATGCCGACCCGGCGGTTCGCCGTGACTTCGAACGTTTTTTCAACTCGCTGGTGCCGCAAGGGCGTGCAGGGTTCGAACACAACGACGAAGGTCCGGATGATCTGCCGGCGCACTTCAAGGCCAGTCTCCTGGGCTGCCAGCTGAGTTTGCCGGTCAAGGCCGGCCGCTTGGCAATGGGGACCTGGCAAGGTGTTTATCTGGGCGAGCACCGTGATCATGGCGGTGCTCGTAAAGTCCTCGCCACCTTGCACGGTGATGGGGCATAAGCCACTGGTTATCCGGTGGATGTTGATTTTTTCCGGCGAACTCGACAGCGAGTGAGGCTGGGCTATAACTAATCTGCTTTTCGCAAGTCATGAGGTAGAACATGAGCGACGATGATCTGGAAAACGACGACCTTGAAGTAGGTGACGACGACGAGACCGAAGAAGGTCTTGAAGCGGCAGCTGAAGACGTTACTGACGACGACGGTGGCGATGATGCACCTGCCCCGGCGGCCAAAGGCAAAGCCAAGGCAGCGGTTTCGGTAGACGAACTGCCAAGCGTTGAAGCCAAGAACAAAGAGCGCGATGCGCTGGCCCGTGCGATGGAAGAATTCCTCGCAAAAGGCGGCAAAGTGCAGGAAGTCGAGGCGAACGTGGTGGCAGATCCACCGAAAAAGCCGGATAACAAGTACGGCAGTCGACCTATTTGAGGTCAGTCACCTGCTTGTAAGAAAAAGCCCGCCGTCGCTGCGGGCTTTTTCATGCCTGTAATCAATCCTGCAGGTCACCACAGAACAAAAGGGCTGCCGCTATGGCGTTACTGCCAACTGCGAAGCAACGGCGGCAACTCGTTTAAGCGACGAATTTCCGCATCCGGGCGCTTATCCGCTTCCCACGCCTTGCCCGTCGGGTTAAACCACACCGCACGAAGCCCTGCCTGCTGCGCCCCGGCGATGTCATCGCCAGGGTGATCGCCAATATGCACCGCCTGACTGGCACTCACCCCACCGCGTTGCAAGGCTTCCTGAAACAGGCGCGCATCAGGCTTTGCGATACCGATATCTTCGGCGCGCAGGGCAAAGTGAAAGTAGTCGGCCAGGCCCACACGCTGCACATCGGCATTGCCGTTGGTGATAACCCCGAGCAGGAAGTGCTCGCGCAGGGCTTGCAACATCGGTTCAGCTTCGGGAAACACCGTGAGCTGGTGGCGTGCGTGAATGAACGCTTCAAAGCACACATCAGCCATCTGCGTGGCTTCTGGCTGTGGATAACCGGCCTCTTCAAAGGCGTGCATCAGCACCCGATGGCGCAACACGCTGATCCGATATTTGAGTTCAGGATGGCGCTCCAGTACCTGCTGGCGAAGGCTCGCGAAGTGCTCGAGAGGTAAATCGCCGACCTTGGAAGCATGGGTCGCCAGCCATTCACGCATCGACGCTTCGGCGCTGATGATGACGGGTACGTTGTCCCAGAGCGTGTCGTCCAGGTCGAAGGTGATCAGCTTGATACTCATGAGTCGCCGCCCTTGATGCGTTTGGCCCGTGGATGGGCACTGTCATACACCGTCGCCAGGTGTTGGAAGTCGA
This sequence comes from Pseudomonas fluorescens, assembly GCF_900215245.1. Taxonomy (GTDB): domain Bacteria; phylum Pseudomonadota; class Gammaproteobacteria; order Pseudomonadales; family Pseudomonadaceae; genus Aquipseudomonas; species Aquipseudomonas fluorescens. The sequence continues at coordinate 1,924,151 of NZ_LT907842.1, read as the reverse complement.
GGTGGGTGTAGATCTGCGTGGTCTTGATGTCGGAGTGGCCGAGCAGTTCCTGCACGGCGCGCAGGTCCTGGGACGACTCCAGCATATGGCTGGCAAAGGAATGCCGCAGCATGTGTGGGTGCAGGTTCTGCCCCAGCTCACGCTCGCCGGCGGCCTTGACCCGCAATTGAATCGCGCGTGGCCCCAGGCGGCGGCCTTGTTGGCTGACAAACACCGCATCGTCCGCCGGGTTGGTCAAAAGGCGCAGCGGTAGCCACAATTGCAAGGCTTCACGGGCCTTCCTGCCCACCGGCAGTACGCGGGTTTTGCTGCCCTTGCCGAGCACCTGCACCAGGCCGTCCGCCAGGTCCAGCTGATCGAGGTTCAGGCCGGTCAGCTCCGACAGGCGCAGGCCAGAGGAATAGAACAGCTCCAGGATCGCCTGATCGCGGTGGGCGAGGAAGTCATCCTCCACCGCGCCATCGAGCAATTGCAGGGCGCGGTCGGTGTCCAGGGTCTTGGGCAGGCGTCGCTCGCCCTTGGGCGGGGCCAGGCCATTGGCCGGATCGTGGTCGCACAGGCCTTCGCGGTTGAGGTAATGATAGAGGCCGCGCACCGCCGACAGCAGACGGGACAGGCTGCGCGAGGATTGGCCTTGCTGGTGCAGGCGCGCAATCAGGCTGCGCAGGCTCTGGATATCCAGGGCCTTCCAGCTGGCGATCTGTTGCTTTTCGCAGTACGCCAGGACCTTGTTCAAGTCCCGTCGATAGGCTTCCAGGGTATGGGGCGACACCTGGCGCTCGTTGCGCAGGTGAGCGCAGTAAGCGTCCAGTTGCCTGTCCATGGCTAGCGCACCGCGCGCAAGGCAGTGGTAAAGCGCGGCAGGACCCGGCCCAGCACTTCAGCGATATAGGTCAAAAACAGCGTGCCCACCGAGCTTTTGTAGTGATGAGGGTCACGACTGGCGATGGCCAATACGCCATGCAGGCCTTGATGGCTGAGGGCAACCACAGCGGTCGAGCCGATCTGCTTGCGCTGTTCAGCGCCAAACAAAAAGTCCAGCTCATGCTCGCGCAGGGTGCCGCTGATGGTCTTGCCTTCGGAGAGCAGGCCGCCGATTGCCGTCTGTGCTTCGCCGCCGCTGACCCAGCGACCCACCGGCATCGGGTTGTCGCTGAACAGAATCAGGCTCACAAACGGCACCTGGAAGTCCTGGCGCAGGCTGTCTTCCACGGCAATGACCGTTTCTTCGAGGCTGGTGGCATCCATCAGGGTAAGAATCAGGCGACGGGTCTTGTCGAAAAGACGGTCGTTGTCGCGGGCCACGTCCATCAGGTGCGAGAGCTTGTGGCGCATTTCGATGTTGCGCTCGCGCAGGATCTTCATCTGGCGCTCCACCAGCGAGACGGTGTCGCCGCGCTGGTGGGGGATGCGCAGGGCGGGCAGCAGTTCTTCGTGTTCGACGAAGAAGTCCGGGTTAGCCTCAAGGTACGCCGCGACAGCAGCGGCCTCCAGACTTTCGCTCGGGGACGTTTCGGCGGGTACTTGAGGCTTATCGGTCATTAGCTTGGCTCACTCATAGACGGACCTGTCCTTCGTATACGCGCGAGGCCGGCCCGGTCATCATCACCGGGTGGCCAGGGCCTGCCCATTCGATGGACAAGCGTCCGCCGGGCAGGTCGATCAGCAGCGGCGAATCCATCCACCCCTGGCTGATCGCGGCGACGGCGGCGGCGCAAGCACCGGTGCCGCACGCTTGGGTTTCACCGGCGCCGCGTTCCCATACACGCAGTTGCGCGCGGGAACGGTCGATCACCTGCAGAAAGCCCACATTGACCCGTGCCGGAAAGCGCGGGTGATGTTCGATCTTTGGCCCCAGCTCATGCACGGGGGCGTTATTGATGTCGTTGACCCGCAGGACGGCGTGGGGGTTGCCCATGGACACGGCTGCCAGGTCGACAATCTTGCCATCGACATCCACTGCATAACGGGTGGCCTGCTCGGTGGCCAGGAACGGAATATCCGCCGGCACCAGGCGTGGTTCGCCCATGTTGACGCTGATTTGGCCGTCGCTGCGAATATCCAGCTCGATCACACCGCTCTTGGTCTCGACGCGAATCTGCCGCTTGGCGGTCAGGCGTTTGTCCAGCACAAAGCGCGCGAAGCAGCGCGCGCCGTTGCCGCACTGTTCCACTTCGGAACCGTCGGAGTTGAAGATCCGGTAACGGAAATCCACTTCCGGGTTGCTCGGCGCCTCAACGATCAGCAATTGGTCGAAGCCGATGCCGGTGTGACGGTCGCCCCATTGTTTAGCGTGCTTGGGCAGGATGTGCGCGTGCTGGCTGACCAGGTCGAGAACCATGAAATCATTGCCCAGCCCGTGCATCTTGGTAAAACGCAGCAGCATGGCTTACTCCGGCAGCAGGCTTTCGCCAGCATACAACTCGGCTACCGTCTCGCGGCGACGCACTTCAAACGCTTGATCACCGTCCACCAGCACCTCGGCGGCACGCCCGCGAGTGTTGTAGTTGGAACTCATGACAAACCCGTAGGCACCGGCCGAATGCACAGCCAGCAGGTCGCCTTCTTCCAGGGCCAGTTGACGATCCTTGGCCAGGAAGTCGCCGGTCTCGCAGATCGGGCCGACGATGTCGTAGTTGCGACCTTCGCCAGTACGTGGCTTGACCGCAGTCACATCCATCCAGGCCTGATAGAGCGCCGGGCGAATAAGGTCGTTCATCGCCGCATCGACGATGGCGAAATCCTTGTACTCGGTGTGCTTGAGGTATTCGACCTGGGTCAGCAGGACGCTGGCATTGGCGACGATATGACGGCCCGGCTCGAACATCAGGGTCAGGCCGCGGCCTTCGGTGCGCTCGCGCACGGCCTGGATGTAGTCGGCAATCAGCGGCGGCTCTTCATCGCGATAACGCACGCCCACACCACCACCGAGGTCGATGTGTTGCAGGTAGATGCCGCACTCGCCAAGGCGCTCGCTCAGCGCCAGCAGGCGGTCGAGGGCGTCCAGGAACGGAGGCAGGGTGGTCAGCTGCGAGCCGATATGGCAGTCGACGCCCAGCACTTCCAGGTTCGGCAATTGCGCGGCACGGATGTACACGTCCTCGGCGTCGGCAATGGCGATGCCGAACTTGTTCTCTTTGAGACCGGTGGAAATGTACGGGTGGGTGCCGGCATCGACGTCCGGGTTGACGCGCAGGGAGATCGGCGCGCGAACGCCCATCTCGGCCGCGACGACCTGCAGGCGCTCCAACTCGTCGGTGGACTCAACGTTGAAGCAATGCACGCCGACTTCAAGGGCGCGGCGCATGTCTTCGCGGCTCTTGCCGACGCCGGAGAACACGATTTTTTCAGGCTTGCCGCCGGCAGCCAGCACACGTTCCAGCTCGCCACGGGAGACGATGTCGAAACCAGCGCCCAAGCGCGCCAGGACATTCAATACGCCCAGGTTGGAGTTGGCCTTGACCGCGTAGCACACCATGTGTGGAACGCCGTTAAGAGCGTCGGTGAAAGAACGGTACTGGGCTTCGATGTGCGCACGGGAATACACATAGGTCGGGGTGCCAAAGCGCTCGGCAATCGCGGACAGCGCCACGCCTTCCGCGAACAGCTCGCCGTCCCGGTAGTTAAAAGCGTCCATGAGTTTCCCTTAATAGATGTCGTGCTTGTGCGCTTTGGATTGCGACGTTTGCGCTTGGTCATTGGGGTCTTTGCTGTCATCGGGCAGGTACAGCGGACCTTTTTGACCACAGGCACTAACGAGGCAAGCGACCGCGACGAGCGCAGCAAGGGAAGAGATCAGGCGCTTCATGGCGAAATCCTTGAATATGCATTAATTGCGCCCGAGTATACCGACCACCCGCCAGCTTGCCTATGCGCCGGAATACCCGTCCGGCGGGGGTTTGCCGAGATAGTTGGGAAGCAGGCTACGCTGGTCGAGGATATTTCATACTGTCATCGGTAATGAACTCGGTATCCTTTGCAATCAGCGGGGCTCGCCCGTATCGTGCGGCGCTTGAGCAAAACCAGACACTTTTGAGGTTGCCACAATGAGTTTGACCGAAGCCCGTTTTCACGACCTGGTGGATTCGACCCAGCAGACGCTGGAAGATATTTTCGACGACAGCGGCCTGGATGTGGACCTGGAAAACTCGGCCGGCGTGCTGACCGTCAAGTTTGAGAACGGCACTCAACTGATCTTCAGTCGCCAGGAACCGCTGCGTCAGTTGTGGCTGGCAGCCCGTTCGGGTGGTTTTCACTTCGACTTCAACGAAGAAGACAACAACTGGCAGTGCGATACCAGTGATGAGCTGCTCAGCGAAATGCTCGCGCGCCTCACGCAGGAGCAGGCCGGCGTCGAGCTGAGCTTCGATGAGCTGAACCCCGACGAGAATTGATTGTGACCCAGCCTGCACCTGTACGCCCGCCAAAGCCGTTGTTCAGCAATGTCAGCCCGGCGGTGCCGTCACCTTGTATCAGTTTGTGTCGTCTGGACGAGCAAAAAGTCTGCCTCGGCTGCTTCCGCCATGTGGAAGACATCCGTGAATGGCGCTCTGCCGACGACGCCCGGCGCCGCCTGATCTGTGCCGAGGCCGAGCAGCGCAGGGCGCGCGCTTGAGGCCGCCTTGTTTATTTGTGACGCTGTGGTAGTGTCCGGGTACACCTCAAATCATCGAGGTCCGTGAGAACCCCGCCTTTTCCTGGCGGGGTTTTGCTTTTTTGTGCAGAAAAAAGGAGTCTGCCTGAATCATGACCACCGCACCTTCCATCATCCTCACCCGTCTTGACGTGCAGCGTCTTGAGCAACTGATCGACCGCCTGGGCGATGAGTTTCCCGGCGTCGAAGCGTTGCAAGCCGAACTCGACCGCGCAGAAACAGTCGGCCACGATGAAGTGTCGGGAGACGTCGTGACTATGAACTCCCGTGTCCATTGCCGTGAAGAAAGCAGCGGCAAGGAGCGTCACCTGACCTTGGTGTATCCCAAGGATGCGAATGCCGATGAAGGCAAGATTTCGATTCTGGCTCCGGTCGGCAGCGCCTTGCTGGGTTTGCAGGTCGGTCAGCACATCGACTGGCCAGCTCCCGGTGGCAAGACCCTCAAGCTTGAATTGCTCAGCGTCGAAGGCCAGCCCAAAGATGGCGGCGCCTTCCCGCTCTAAACCTGGTTCAACGCTTTATTGAGCGACAGCTCCAGCTCGGCCTTGTAGCGCAGATACAAGTTGCTCGGGCTCTGCACATCACCGAGCAGGCCCGACAGGTCCAGGTCGGTGATGTAGCAGCGGTAGCGCTCGGTCTCCCGACGCTGCCCGACGATTTCCTGGGCGACCACTGCAAACAACTGGTCGCCAAACTCCAGTTCGCAAAACTCCCGCTGATTGCAGTACAGGGTGATACCTACCTGGCCGTGCGCCGCTTTGCCGATAATCGCCTGCACGTCATAAAACGGTTTATTGACCGGGTTTTGAGGGGCGGGCCGCGGCTCGATGCTGCGGGCGCGATGGCTGCCGGACGGCAACAGTTGGTAATACAAAGTTTGCACTTCACCCAGCGTCTGTGGCGTATCCAGCGGTGATAGCGCTTCACGGCGGTAGATGATCGATTGCAGAAAACGCTGCAACGGCGCCAACAGGCTTTGTTCGTCATGAAACGGCTGGCGCTGCTGCCACAGCGCATTGAACTCATCCAGCACATACAGCTCGGCGAAGCCTTCATTGACGCGGTAGAACACCTGCACACAATCGGCCAGGCCCATGGGTAACAGCAGCGCCAGGTCGTGGTCTTCCAGGGCCATGGCGTCCAGGTGCAGCGGGCTGTAGCTGGCCAGTTCTTCGCTGAGGTACGCGATCAGCGCGTCCTGGGTCGGCAGCGACACATGGGTGGCCTGGCCTGGGCTCAGCTCCATCACGTGATAGTGCTGCTGCACTTGCAGGAGGTAGCGGTGATTGGACTGACCCAGCAGCAGGCTCTGCGCCGTGTCGAAGATTTCTTCCACGCGCTGGGCAATGAACTGCGCACGGTTGTGACAGAAGCAGCGCACCCGCAGCCGTGGCAAATGGTCCGGCGGCAGTTGGTTGAGGTAGTCACGCAGGCAGTCGAGCAATGCGTGGGGGCCGTCGTAGCGGCTGACCATCACCTCGTTCCAGCTGTTGAGCGTCACTTGGTCCAGGGTCAGCACCAAATTGTCGCGCACGCCGGCGTAGCTCAAGGAGTCGGTACGCTCGGTGGTCATCACGATATTCAGGTCGCGGTGATGCTTGAGCGGGTCAACGCCGACGTTGATCAGCAACAACACGTCTTCCGGCACGGCCGGGCGCAACAGGCGATCTTCATCGACGCTGGTCAACGGCAGGGCGATGGTCTGTTGCAGGCTGCCCAACAGGTTGAACAGCTCGAATTCGGTCATGTCACTGACGCCCGGGTGCAGTGCCAGGCGCGTGCTGCTGTCGATCACGCCGTTGCGGTGGCACCAGGTGAGCATTTCCAGCAGGTCGCGGCTGCGTTTGATCGGCGCAAAGTGCTCCCATTCCAGTGCCGTCAGGTTGCCGTTGTACAGGCCCCAGTGGTGCTGGCCGGGCTCCTTGCGGTTGGGCGATTGCACCAGGGTCAGGGTGTCTTCGGCCAAGTCCGGGGCGATGCCGGGGTTGATGAACTCGACCTTGCCGGCCTTGCGCTCAAACGCCGCATACAAGCGCCGGCCCAGCACATTGAGGTCGCGCTTGTTAATCAGGCTGACAGTCTGCTCGGTGCGAGCGAACTGGGTGAGAAAGCGGTAGCTGTAATTGAGCTCATTGACCAGCGCGCGGCGTTCGGAGGCGACCTGGCGCACTTTCCACTGGCTGCGACTGTCCAGCAGGGCCAGTTGGCGCTGGTCCCAGCCCCATTCATGGGCCAGGCGTTCCAGTAACAAGCGCTGCCAACTGGTGCTGCGTTGGCCGGCGCTGAGCTTGAGGTTGACCTTCAGGTACAGCGCGCGCCGTACCAGTTCCAGGCGTTCGGGCTCGTTACGCGCCTTAAGGTGTTCCTCGATGCGGCGGTAGACCACGATGTACGGGTCCAACTCATCCAGATCCATCTGATTGGCGAACACCGCGCGTTTGAAGCGCAGGCTCAGGCAATGCACGTGCGGGTGTTCGCTGGCGTAAACCTCGGTCAGCAGCAGCTTGAGCACCGACTTGTAGGGCGACTCGATGCCTTTGAACAGTTGCCACAGCCCGGCGCCAATGAATTCGCCGGGGGGGATGTGGGCCAGGTGACCAAGGTCGAGGGTTTCATCGGCGCGGATAAAGCGCTTGGAAATCAGTGCGTGGGTGAACTCGGCGTAGCGACTTTCTTCGTAGACCGGCACCAGCCACCAGATCGGCGTGCGCCCGGCGAGCCAGATTGCGGTGCGGTAGAACTCGTCCAGCAGCAGGTAATGCTGCGTGGTGCCGCAGTCGTCGGAGCTCAATTGTGTGTCGCGTTCACCCAGCACAAAGCGTGTCGGCTCGATCAGAAAAAAATGCGCCTCGGCGCCCATGGTCAGGGCCCAGGCTTCCAGCAACTGACACTTTTTGCGCAGCTCAGCCAGCTCGTTTTCGCCCAGGTCGGGCGCGTGGCATACCCACACGTCCATATCGCTTTGGTCTGCCTGAGCCAGGGTGCCGAGGCTGCCCATCAAAAACAGCCCGTGGATCGGCTGCGGCGGGTTGCCATGGCGTGCCTTGTAGGAGAACGAGCGGGTCAGGCGTTGGGCTTCAGTGAGGGCTTGGGCGTCAGGTTCGAAGTTCGACAGCCCGGCCGGCGTGCTGCCCGACACATAACCGGGCAGCAGCGGATGATTGACGTGAAAAAACAGCGGCAGCAGGGTCAGCACGCTTTGTTGGCGTGGTGTCAGCCCCTCGACGGCCCGGGCCATGCGGCCTTCATTGAGGGCCATGAAGCGTGCGCGCAATTGAGCCAGCACCTTGCGGTCGATGCCTTCGTCCAGGTCGGGGCGGATCTCATGGGTGCGGGTCATGTAGAACTCGGTGGCTCGCAGGGCCCGACATGGGCGGCCGTGTAGGAGTTTACAGCCAGTAGCGTAGGAGTTTTAGAGGGAAATTGTTTTTGGCGTCAGAATTTTGAGCGGCTGAACAGCAGCGCCCTCGGAATCCGCAAAGGGCGGACTCCATGGGCGTCAAGAGGTGTCAGGCGGCTTCTTTGGTCGAGGCAGTGGTCAGAATGGTCAACAGGGTTTGGGCCTGTTCGGCAGCATCCCGGCCAAGGCTGGTCAGGTAGCCCCCGTCCGGCTGGTCGATCAGTTTTTTCTCGAACAGGCGTTTGGCGGCGGCGATGGCAGAGGGGGCGGCGGTCTGGTGGACTTTCAGACCTTCCTGGGAGCTGCCCAGGTTGAAGAGTGCAAGGATTTCCAGTTCGGCAACCAACTCAGGGGTATACGACATAAGGACTCCAGACTTTCTAAGAATTTATTAGAGGCTAGCAGGGCATAAGGTGAACGCACTTTGCCGGGCTGTCCAGTGAGAAAGTCGTGGGTCTTGATATGGCGCACCTTTGTGATGAGCACGCCTGCTGCTTCGCCACGAAGGTGCTCGATTCAGTCGTTTTCCGGTGGCAATTCCGGCAGTGCCCGCAGCGCTGTTTCGTACCATTCGGTATTGAATGCGCGGTCTTCGTCCAGCATCTTGTCGATTTCCACGGCCAATACGTGAGCCATGAGGTTCAGAATCTCTTCGCGTTCGTAACCCACCAGCGTCAGCTTGTTCAACGTGGCTTTGGCGGCAGGCGGATTGTCGCTTTCGATCTGGTTTTCGATGGCTTGGATCAGCGTGTTTTCGGTGAACTCTTCTTCGTCGCTGTCGATATCGGTCGGCTCGCTCATGGCAGGCTCCTCAAGGAAAGGGCGCCAGTCTACCCCCATTCAGGCAGGTGATGCTGCTGGTCAGGTCGGTCGCGACGCTCTATAACTTCTGCAGCCAACCCCACACCCGGCCTGGAGGCATTCGCAATGCTCAAGCTTTACGGATTTTCGGTCAGCAACTACTACAACATGGTCAAACTGGCGCTGATGGAGAAGGGCCTGCCGTTTGAAGAAGTACCGTTTTACCCGAGCCAGACGCCTGAAGCCCTTGCTGTCAGCCCCCGTGGCAAAGTGCCGATTCTTGGCGTGAAGCAGGGGTTTATCAACGAAACGAGCGTGATCCTCGAATACATCGAGCAGACCCAGGAGGGCCGTTCGTTGCTGCCGGCCGACCCGTATCAACGCGCCCAGGTGCTGGCGTTCTGCAGGGAAATCGAGCTGTACATCGAGCTGCCCGCGCGCGCCTGTTTCGCCGAGGCGTTCTTCGGTATGCCGGTGCCGGATGCGATCAAGGAAAAATCCAAGGCCGAGTTGCTGTTGGGGATCGCGTCTTTAGGTCGACACGCCAAGTTCGCGCCTTACGTGGCGGGGGAGAGCTTCACGATTGCCGATCTGTATTTCATGTACAGCGTGAACCTCGCCTGTGGCGTGGGCGAGAAGCTGTTTGGCGTGGATCTGCTGGCTGAGTTGCCGGCGGCCAAAGCGCTGCTGGAGCGATTGCATGCCTTGCCCAACGCACAAAAGGTGGCGGCGGACAGGGAAGCGGCGATGCCAGCGTTTATGGCGATGATTGCGGCGAAGAAATAGTGCGGTGACGCCTTCGCGCGCAAGCCCGCCCCCACATGCGACTGCATTCCACAAGTGGAACCTGGTCAGTGGTGGCGGCGGGCTTGCTCGTGAAGCGTTTAGCGGCTGGCCAGCAGCGCCTGGCCGCGCGCTACGGCTGCCTTGACCTGCGCCGGTGCAGTGCCGCCTACGTGGTTACGGGCATTCACCGAGCCTTCCAGGGTCAGCACCGCGAACACGTCCTGCTCGATCTGGTCGCTGAACTGACGCAGTTCTTCCAGGCTCATCTCTGCCAGGTCCTTGCCGGTGTCCACACCGTATTTGACGGCATGGCCGACGATTTCGTGGCAATCACGGAACGGCAGGCCGCGGCGCACCAGGTAATCCGCCAGGTCGGTCGCAGTAGAGAACCCACGCAAGGCCGCCTCACGCATGATCGCGTGCTTGGGCTTGATTGCAGGGATCATGTCGGCAAACGCACGCAGCGAATCGCGCAAGGTGTCGGCAGCGTCGAACAGCGGTTCTTTGTCTTCCTGATTGTCCTTGTTGTAGGCCAGCGGCTGGCCCTTCATCAACGTCAGCAGGCCCATCAGCGCGCCGAACACACGGCCGCTCTTGCCACGCACCAGCTCGGGCACGTCGGGGTTTTTCTTTTGCGGCATGATCGAGCTGCCAGTGCAGAAGCGATCCGGCAGGTCGATGAATTGGAATTGCGCGCTGGTCCACAGCACCAGTTCTTCGGAGAAACGCGACAGGTGCATCATCGCGATGCTGGCGGCGGCGCAGAATTCGATAGCGAAGTCGCGGTCCGATACGCCATCCAGGGAGTTGCCGCCCACGGCGTCAAAACCCAGCAGTTGAGCGGTGTACTCGCGGTCGATCGGGTAAGTGGTGCCCGCCAGTGCCGCGCTGCCCAACGGCATGCGATTGGCGCGTTTACGGCAATCCACCAGGCGCTCGTAGTCACGGCTGAGCATTTCGAACCAGGCCAGCAGGTGGTGGCCGAAGGTCACTGGCTGTGCGGTTTGCAGGTGGGTGAAGCCGGGCATGATGGTGTCCGATTGACGCTCGGCCTGCTCCAGCAGACCCTTTTGCAGGCGCGTGATTTCGGCGAGGATCAGGTCGATTTCATCGCGCAGCCACAGGCGAATATCGGTGGCCACCTGGTCGTTACGGCTGCGACCGGTATGCAGTTTTTTGCCGGTCACACCAATACGATCGGTGAGGCGGGCCTCGATGTTCATGTGCACGTCTTCCAGGTCGACGCGCCAGTCGAACGTGCCGGCCTCGATCTCACCGCGAATGGTGGTCAGGCCATCGATGATGCTGTCGCGCTCGGCGTCGGTCAGCACGCCGACCTTGGCCAGCATCGTGGCGTGGGCGATCGAGCCCATGATGTCGTGGCGGTACAGGCGCTGGTCGAAGGTGACGGAGGCGGTGAAGCGGGCGACGAAGGCGTCGACGGGTTCACTGAAGCGGCCGCCCCAGGACTGGTTGGTCTTGTCGGTGCTCATGGATTCGCTCGTGATCTGCTTAAAAGAGGCGTGGAGGTGTGCCGCCGATAATAACAGGGTTGCCCGTGGAGGCGGTGCTGCGGGTGGTCGGCATTTTTATTTGTGCGAAGGATGGCTAAGTGCCTTGCCGCCGAACGCATCCGGGACGAGACTGAAGGCAGGCGTTAATTGAAAGGATATTTGACGATCGAACAATATCGTCTCAGCGAGCGTCTACAGTTGCACTGATAGAGCATGAATGCACCAAAGTTTGGTGATGTGGTCATATCCCAGGCTATCCATTAAAAAAGGGGGGTATTCGGATTGTGTATCAGCAAACCCTACGGCAATGCCCATAGGCAGCAGGTTTTGGGCGCAACTGAACAGGTCCGGGTGAATTTGGGTGCCGCTCTCGGGGCACTTTTTACCGCTCGCGCTAGTCTTAGCGTGGATCGCTGTGACGCAAGTCACCGCACCTGTCTACGCTATCCTTGTGCGAGACTCACGCAGGAATCCAGCGCAATATGAATGTCCTGATCGTTGATGACGAACCCCAAGCCCGCGAGCGACTGAGCCGTTTGGTCAATGAGCTCGAGGGTTATACAGTCCTTGAACCGAGCGCCACCAGTGGTGAGGAGGCGTTGACGCTGATCGACAGCCTCAAGCCTGACGTGGTGCTGCTCGATATCCGCATGCCGGGCCTTGATGGCCTGCAAGTCGCCGCCCGCCTGAGTGAGCGAGAATCGCCGCCTGCCGTGGTGTTGTGTGCTGCGCAGGAAGAGTTTTCTGCGGAAACGCTGGAAGCCAGTGGTGTCAGTTTTCTCGCCAAGCCGGCGACTGGCGAAGCGTTGCTCAAGGCCCTGAAAAAGGCCGAGCGCCCCAACCGCGTCCAATTGGCTGCGCTGACCCAGCCAGCTGCCCAGAGCGGCAATGGGCCGCGCAGCCACATCAGCGCGCGGACCCGCAAAGGCATTGAGCTGATACCGCTGGGCCAGGTGGTCTATTTTATTGCCGACCACAAGTACGTGACCCTGCGTCACGAGGCAGGCGAAGTATTGCTCGATGAGCCGCTCAAGGCGTTGGAGGATGAGTTTGGCGACCGCTTCGTGCGCATTCACCGCAACGCACTGGTGGCTCGTGAGCGAATTGAGCGTTTGCAGCGCACGCCGCTGGGCCATTTTCAGCTATTCCTGAAAGGGCTCAATGGCGATGCCTTGATCGTCAGCCGCCGTCATGTCGCTGGCGTACGCAAGATGATGCAGCAGCTGTAGCCCGAGGGCTGTGGCGAAGTCTGCAGACCTTATCCCGGTGCGATGTGGCCAGGGAGGCCCCGCACTTGCTGATTCAAATCAAAGCGTGTTTGCCTGAGCTGTTATTATCTGCCGTATCTATTCAGTACGGATTGATCCATGTCCTCTCGCGAAATCCGCATCGCCACCCGTAAAAGCGCCTTGGCCTTGTGGCAGGCCGAATACGTCAAAGCACGCCTTGAGCTGGCCCACCCGGGCCTCAAAGTGACCCTCGTGCCCATGGTCAGTCGCGGCGACAAGCTGCTGGACTCGCCACTGTCGAAGATCGGCGGCAAGGGCTTGTTCGTCAAAGAGCTGGAAACCGCGCTGCTGGAAAACGAAGCCGACATCGCCGTGCACTCGATGAAAGACGTGCCGATGGACTTTCCTGAAGGCCTCGGCCTGTATTGCATCTGCGAGCGTGAAGACCCGCGCGATGCCTTTGTTTCCAACACCTACGCGTCCCTGGATGAGTTGCCACTGGGCAGTGTCGTCGGCACCTCCAGCCTGCGTCGTCAGGCGCAGTTGCTGACTCGGCGCCCGGATCTGCAGATCCGTTTCCTGCGTGGCAACGTCAACACGCGTCTGGCCAAGCTGGATGCCGGTGACTATGACGCGATCATTCTCGCAGCGGCCGGTCTGATCCGGCTCGGTTTCGAAGACCGTATCACCTCCGCCATCAGCGTCGAAGACAGTTTGCCCGCAGGCGGGCAGGGCGCAGTGGGCATCGAATGCCGCACGGCCGACAGTGAAATTCACGCCTTGCTCAAACCTTTGGATCACCCTGACACCGAAGTGCGTGTCACCGCCGAGCGCGCGCTGAACAAGCACCTCAACGGTGGCTGCCAGGTGCCAATTGCCTGCTACGCCGTGCTTGAAGGTGAAAACCTTTGGCTGCGTGGCCTGGTAGGCGATCCTGAAGGCGGCACGCTGCTCACTGCCGACGTGCGTGGGCCACAGCGTGACGCGACCGCCTTGGGTATCCAGGTCGCTGAAGAGCTGCTGGGCAAGGGCGCCGGCGCCATTCTGGAAAAAGTCTACGGCGAGGCCGGTCCGCAGTGACTGGCTGGCGTTTGCTGCTGACGCGGCCTGCCGAAGAGTCGGCTGCCCTGGCGGCATCGCTGTCTGACGCCGGCATTTTCAGCAGCAGCCTGCCTTTGCTCGACATCGAAGCCCTGCCGGTAACGCCTGAGCAACAGTCTGTGCTGCGTGACCTGGGCCGTTATTGCGCGGTGATTGTGGTCAGCAAACCGGCTGCACGCCTTGCTGTGCAGCAGTTGAATCAGCCTTGGCCGCAGTTGCCCTGGTTCAGCGTCGGGGCTGCCACTGCGCAGGTACTGGCCGATCACGGGCTCAACGTTCACTATCCGCAAACCGGCGACGACAGCGAAGCCTTGCTTGAATTGCCCGCCTTGCGCGAGGCTATCGCACGGCCCGATGCCCGGGTACTGATCCTGCGTGGCGAGGGTGGGCGCGAGTTGCTGGCTGAGCGTTTGCGTGAGCAAGGTGCTAGTGTCGATTATCTGGAGTTGTATCGCCGCTTGCTCCCGGCTTACGAGGCCGGGGTGTTGACGCAGCGCATCCAGTTGGAACGCTTGAACGGCCTGGTGGTCAGCAGTGGGCAGGGTTTTTTGCACCTGCAAGCCCTGGCCGGCCTCGATTGGCCGAAAGTGGCGCAGCTGCCGTTGTTCGTGCCCAGCCCGCGCGTTTATGAAATGGCGCGGGCCGCTGGCGCAGAAAAAGTTGTGGATTGTCGCGGCGCGAGTGCCGCGGCTTTGTTAGTGGCGTTGCGCAGCGCTGCCTCGTGAGGCATGCGGCGCCCACTCTCTGATACGCAAAGGACGGATACGTGAGCGAAACAGCCTTGCCTAAAGATGAAGCCCAGCCAGCACTTGATGCGCCGGTTGCACCGGCCACCGCGCCACGCCGCGGCAATGGCCTGGCTATTGTGGCCCTGTTGCTCGGTGCCGCAGGTGTTGCCGCCGGCGGTTGGGGGATATGGCAGGTCCGTGCCCTGCAAGCCAGTAGCCAGCAACAGCTGGGCCAGGTGCAGACCCTTGATGACCAATCCCAATCACTCAAGCAGAGTCAGCAGCAGCTGGCTGCGCGCCTGGCACAATTGCCAGCAGCCGATGAGCTGGAAGAGCGCCGCCGCCTGGTCTCGCAGTTGCAGGGTGATCAGCAGCGCTTGAGCCAACGTCTGGAAACCGTGCTGGGTGCCAGCCGCCAGGACTGGCGCCTGGCCGAAGCCGAGCACCTGATCCGTCTGGCCAGCTTGCGCTTGTCTGCCCTGCAGGACATCAACAGTGCCCAGTCGCTGGTCCAGGGCGCTGACGAAATTCTTCGCGAACAGAGCGATCCAGGTGCCTACGCTGCCCGTGAGCAATTGGCCAAAAGCCTGACCGCGCTGCGCGGCACTGAACAGCCAGACCGCACCGGGCTTTACCTGCAACTGGCGGCCCTGCGTGACCAGGTCGTGCAACTGGCGGCTATTGCCCCTGAATATCAACTCACCGAGCCCACTTCCGAGGGGCGCCCGACGACCGACACGGAAGGTCGCCTGCGCCAGTGGTGGGAGCAGATATCGCGTTACTTCCGCATCGACTTCAACCCGGATGACAACATTCGTCCGTTGCTGGCCGGTCAAGGTTTGAACCAGGTGCGCCTGGCACTGAGCCTGGCCCTGGAGCAGGCACAATGGGCCGCGCTCAACGGTGAGACGGCGGTGTACAGCCGCTCCCTGGGTGAAGCACGCAGCGTGCTGCAGGACAACTTCAACCAGGACAACCCGCAGAGCAAAGCGATGCTGGCACGTATTGCCGAACTCGAGCCCAAGGCCGTCTCCGTGGTGACCCCGGACCTGGCCGCCAGCCTGGCTGCCGTGCAGGCTTATCTTGAACGCCGCCATCTGTCTGCCGGTGAAGCCAAGGCGGCGGCGGGCACGCCGGCCAAGCAGGAGTAGAGCCGATGAAGCGTTTCTATGTGATCCTGGTACTGGCGATTGCAATTGCCTTGGCACTGGGTGTGGGTATTTCGAAACACACCGGCTACGTGCTGATTACCTATCCTCATCTGCTGCATTACGAGTCGAGCCTGTGGGCCACGCTGGTGGCAGTGTTTGTCGTCGGCCTGGCGATCTACCTGGTTCGCGTGCTGCTGAGCCTGATCACTACCTCCGGTGGTGTGGTCAACCCGTGGTCGCGACGCAACCGCAGCCGCCGCATACAGATTGCGATTGAGCAGGGCCAGTTGGACCTCGCCGAGGGCCGCTGGGCCAGCGCCGAACGCCACCTGCACCGTGCCGCAGAGGCCGAGCGCCAACCTTTGCTGTATTACCTTGGGGCTGCCCGTGCCGCCAATGAGCAGGGCCGTTATGAAGAGTCCGACGGCCTGCTGGAGCGCGCCATGGAGCGCCAGCCACAGGCAGAACTTGCCGTCGCCTTGAGCCACGCGCAGTTGCAGATGGATCGCGGCGATACTGAGGGGGCGCTGGTTACCTTGCAGGCGATGTACGAGCGCCATCCCCATAACGCACAGGTCTTGCGCCAGTTGCAGCGCTTGCATCAGCAGCGAGGCGATTGGGCATCGGTGATTCGCTTGTTGCCGGAACTGCGCAAAGACAAAGTGCTTCCTGCCTCCGAATTGGCAGAGCTTGAGCGACGCGCATGGGGCGAGAACCTTGGCCTTGCCGTGCAGCGTGAAGAGCAAGGCGAAGCGGGCTTGCAATCATTGGAGCGCGCGTGGGAGCAACTGACTTCAGCCCAGCGCCAGGAGCCGCAACTGGTCTTGGCTTATGCTGAGCAACTGCGTCGGCTGGGTGCTGATGCCAAGGCTGAGGAAGTGCTGCGCGGCGCCATCAAGCGCGGCTATGACAGCCATCTGATCCGGCTTTATGGGTTGCTGCGCGGCAGCGATCCAGGCCGACAGTTGAAGTTTGCTGAAGGTTGGCTCAAGGATCATCCCGGTGACGCCAGCCTGCTGCTGACCCTGGGCCGCCTGTGTCTGCAAAACAGCTTGTGGGGCAAGGCGCGGGACTATTTGGAAAGCAGTCTGCAGGTACAGCGAAACCCCGAAGCCTGTGCTGAGCTGGCACGTTTACTGGCCCAGTTGGGTGACACCGAGCGCAGTAACCAATTGTTCCAGGAAGGCCTGGGCCTGTTGGACAGCCGTTTGCTGGCCTCACCGTTGCCAGTGCCTGCGCGGATTTGAAGTAGGAAAGAGTGAGAGGGTTGGCTCAGAAGTTTCTTAGGGCCAACCCTTTTTTATCGTGTAAAGGCTGGGTCTAAAGCGCGATGTAGCAAATTCCTACCGCTAACAGCTTGAAGTCATCCAGGTTCTGACGGTATATCCCCAGGCTCTCGCGGAATTGTCTGCTCTAGCACGTATTGAAAGGGGTCAGGCCTTTACTCTACCGTAACGACCTATCTTTTGCGGTACGGATAACAATGTCTTTGGCCCCTTCACGCTCCTTGTTTCTCCTGGCGTTCATGGCTGGTGCGATGACGTTGGGTGCGTCGTTCTATCTTGAGTTCGGCGCGCTTTTGCGCCCTTGCTTCCTTTGCCAGGTGCAACGCATCTTTTTGGCCGCCTTTACGCTGATCAATCTGGTTGCCGTGATTCACGGCCCAAGACGCTTTGCGGCTTATCTTTACGGGTTGGCCAGCATGGGGTGCGCGTTGCTGGGCGCTATCACCGCCGTGCGCCAAGTACTGCTACAAAATGCCGCACTGGAGCAGGCCAGCGATTGCTGGCCCAGTCTGCAATACATGATTGAGAACCTGTCGCTTTGGCAATCACTGCAATTGACGATCAGAGGCACCGTCGATTGTGTGGAACTCAACTGGACGCTGTTCGACCTGAGCCTGCCCGAGTGGAGTTTGCTGTTCTTCGTGGCGATGCTGGTCCTGGGCATCATGCAGTTTTCGCGGCTGCTACTGAGCCGTCGTGTGGACCTTGTGAGGTACTGAAGGACAGTCGCAGTTTGTACGACGGGATTAAACACTTGTATGAACTTTCTCTCCTGCGTACCTTGAAGCCATAGTCATGCGGGCATAATCTGGCCCGCATGCATTACTGAAACCGTTTGTCAGATGCGGCCTTGTCCGGCTGCCGCTTTTATCCTTGAAGTGTTGCGCGGGCACAGAGCGGCAGCGCCCCCTATAGGGAAGAGAGATCACCATGCTGGAAAGTTGTCAGAATGCTCAGGAACGCTGGGGTGGGGTGCACAAGCTGATCGACAGCTGGTTGAAAGCACGTCACGAACTGGTTCGGGCCTTTGATGCTCTTGGCGCCAAGCCCGAAGCATTGGCTCAGAATTGCGAGTCGCTGCAAGATTTCTGCGGTGTATTGGTGGACTATGTTTCTACAGGTCATTTCGAGATCTACGAGCAACTGACCAGCGAGGCGAAAGCGTTTAACGATAAGCGTGGTCTGGAGCTGGCCGAGACTATTTACCCGCGCATCGACGTCATCACTGAAAAGTTGCTGGCCTTTAACGACCTGTGTGACGCCGGCAAGTGTGTTGCTGAAAAATTTAAAGAGTTGGGTGGTCTGCTCCACGAGCGTTTCGAGCTGGAAGACTGCTTGATCGAAGTGTTGCACAACGCCCATAAGGAAGAGCCTGTCGCGCAGGTTTGATCCTGGGTGATACGTAAAAAACGGTGCGCATGGCGCACCGTTTTTTATTGGGTCAGTGGCGAGTACCGAGCAACTCGATCTCAAATACCAGCGGTGTATACGGCGGTATCAACTCGCCGGCACCGTCGGCGCCATAGGCCTGGGCCGATGGAATCACCAGGCGCCATTTTGCACCTGTCGGCATCTGTTGAAGTGCTTTGCTCCAGCCGCTGATCACACTGTCCAGACGAAACCATTGGGGCTGTGTGCTCTGATCGAAGATTGTCCCGTCGGGCAACTTCCCGGTGTATTTCACCTGCACCTCATCACTGGCCAACGGCTTGCTGCCAGTACCAGGCTTCAGCTCGGTGAGCAGAATGCCATCCGACAATTCACGCACGCCGCTTGCCGTTTTTTCCTGGGTTAAAAACTGCTGTTCGGCAGCGAGCGCTTTTTCGCTTTTTGGCGCCTCAGCGTCGGCCGCACTCTGTGCTTCGTGTTGGGCGAGGATCTGTTCGATACGAGCATTGTCCAGCGCCAGTGGTTTGCCTTGGTAGGCTTGCTTGAGGCCGTCAACCAGCGCCTGGATCTGCAGGTCGGGGACTTCCTGGCGCAAGCGCTCGCCGAGGCTTGCGCCCAAGCTGTACGCGAGATCGTGCGGGTCTTGAGCAGTGCTGCTGGACGGCGATTGCTCACCTGCATTGGCCACGCCAATCGCCAAGCCAAGCACTAAAAAAAGGTAACGCGACATGGGGTAGTCTCCCGCCGAAAGTGCGACGGATTATGCCAGCCTGAATGCGTAAAAAGTGCCGTGGTTTTTTGTTATATCGATAAGAATTTTCTCACCGTGCAACGCAAGGCCAACGATACTGTCAACATGCCCTAGCGGCGGTAAGAGCAGAGGGCTAGTATGAGCCGCACCCACGTCAGCCAGGAGGTAAACCATGTCGGCCAAACAGAAGCCTGTAAATACCCCGTTGCACTTACTCCAACAACTTTCGGGCAGCCTGCTCGAACATCTGGAAAGCGCATGTTCCCAAGCCTTGGCTGATGCAGAAAAACTGCTCGCCAAACTGGAAAAACAACGCGGTAAAGCGCAAGAGAAGCTGCACAAGTCCCGCACCAAACTGCAAGACGCCGCGACTGCCGGCAAGGCCAAGGCACAAGCCAAAGCCAAAGACGCTGTTAAAGAACTTGAGGACCTGCTGGATGCCCTCAAGGATCGCCAAGCTGAAACCCGCACTTACATTTCCCAACTCAAGCGCGATGCCCAGGAAAGCCTGAAGCTGGCCCAGGGCGTAGGTCGTGTGAAAGAAGCCGTGGCCAAAGTGCTGGGCGCTCGCACACCAGCAAAAGCTGTTGCGTCGAAAGCTTCGGCTAAGACTGCTGCCAAGCCAGCGGCTAAAACCGCTGCTGCAAAACCAGCCGCCAAGCCAGTTGCTAAAACCGCTGCTGCGAAACCAGCTGCCAAGCCAGCGGCTAAAACCGCTGCTGCGAAACCAGCCGCCAAGCCAGCGGCTAAAACCGCTGCTGCGAAACCGGCCGCCAAGCCAGCGGCTAAAACCGCTGCTGCGAAACCAGCCGCCAAGCCAGTTGCTAAAACGGCTGCTGCAAAACCGGCCGCCAAGCCAGCGGCTAAAACCGCTGCTGCGAAACCAGCCGCCAAGCCAGTTGCTAAAACGGCTGCTGCAAAACCGGCCGCCAAGCCAGTTGCTAAAACTGCCGCTGCAAAACCAGCCGCCAAGCCTGCGGCTAAAACCGCTGCTGCAAAACCGGCCGCCAAGCCAGCAGCTAAAACCGCTGCTGCGAAACCAGCCGCTAAGCCAGCTGCTAAAGCGGCTGCTGCAAAACCGGTCGCCAAGCCGGTTGCTAAAACTGCCGCTGCAAAACCAGCCGCTAAGCCAGCTGCCAAGCCTGCTGCTGCGAAACCAGCCGCTAAGCCAGCCGCAAAACCTGCTGCTGCCAAACCTGCACCGGCCAAGCCAACTGCCCCGGCAGCTTCGCCTGCTACGCCGACGGCGTCCGCCGCGCCAACGGCATCGGCCAGCAGCACGTCTGCACCCGTAGCGCCAAGCACTACCCCAACCAGCGCTTCCTAAGTGCCGGATGCCACGACGCGCAACTGCTGCAGCGCGTCGTGGTCAAGGTTGGCGGCTCCGGCCGCCAAGCTTTCAAGCCATCCCCGTTGATCCCCTTCTTCAGTCGGCCATGCCTGCGTCAACACTTCCAGGCGCGCCAACAGCTCCCGTTCGGCTTCCAGTTCCAGGGTTTTGACCCGCTCGCGTAACGCCGCCAAAGGCAAATCCAGTTGAGCCATGGCTCGCCATTGCAGGCGCACCTGTCGCAACGGTTCGACCACGTTTTTTTGCCAGGGCAGGGCAACCTGCTGCAGCGCATGAATGCGCGCGGGCGCAAGCGCCACACCTCGCCGCTCCAGCCAGGCAGCGCAGAGCAACAGGCACACATCCGCGCCTTGCTCCTGCAAGCGCAGGCAGGCGGCTTCGACGCCCGGTCGGGCGTAAGTCGAGAGGGCAAAGCTCCACAGGTCAGCGCACATATTCACACCCAAGCCAGCGGGCAACGAAGCTGGTAGACTCCGCCGCCATTATGATCCGACTTCAAAGCCTAACATTACAGCGTGGCCCGCAACGTCTTCTCGAAGACGCCGAGCTGACCCTGCACGCCGGTCACAAAGCCGGCCTGATCGGTGCCAACGGTGCCGGTAAATCCACGTTGTTCGCCCTGTTGCTGGGTGAGCTGACCCCGGATTCCGGGGACTGCTTGCTGCCGGCCGACTGGCGCATCGCCCATATGCGCCAGGAGATCGACACCCTCGACCGCATTGCGATCGACTACGTGCTCGATGGCGACCTGCGCCTGCGCCAGGTGCAACACGACCTGGCCGAGGCCGAGAAAGCCCAGGACGGTGCGGCTCAGGCCCGCCTGCACTCGGAACTCGACAGCGCCGACGGCTACACCGCCGACGCCCGTGCCCGCAAGATGCTGGCCGGTCTCGGCTTTACCAATGAGCAGATGGACCGCCCGGTCGCCGACTTCTCCGGTGGTTGGCGCATGCGCCTGAACCTGGCTCAGGCGCTGATGTGCCCGTCGGACCTGTTACTGCTCGACGAACCGACCAACCACTTGGACCTCGATGCGATCCTGTGGCTGGAAGACTTCCTCAAGAGCTACCCAGGTACTTTGCTGCTGATTTCCCACGACCGGGATTTCCTCGATGCCGTGGTCGACAACATCGCCCACGTCGAACAGAAGAAAATCACCCTCTACCGTGGCGGCTACACCGCGTTCGAACGCGCGCGTGCCGAGCGTTTGGCGCAGCAGCAGCAAGCTTTCGAGAAGCAGCAGGCGCAACGCGCGCACATGGAAAGCTACATCGCCCGGTTCAAGGCCCAGGCCACCAAGGCCCGTCAGGCCCAGAGCCGGATCAAGGCGCTGGAGCGCATGGAAGAGCTGTCGGCGGCCCACGTTGATTCGCCGTTCGACTTCGTATTTCGTGAGTCGGTGAAGATCTCCAGCCCGTTGCTGGACCTGTCGGATGCGCGTCTGGGGTATGGCGACAAAACCATTCTGGAGAAGGTCAAGCTGCAGCTCACGCCGGGCGCACGTATTGGTTTGCTCGGCCCTAACGGCGCCGGCAAGTCGACACTGATCAAGAACCTGTCGGGTGAACTGCAACCGCTGGCCGGCCGTCTGACCCGTGGCGAGAACCTGGTGGTGGGCTACTTTGCCCAGCATCAGCTGGACTCCCTCGATTCCAAGGCCAGCCCGTTGCTGCACCTGCAGCGTCTGGCGCCGACCGAGCGTGAGCAGACCCTGCGCGACTTCCTCGGTGGCTTTGACTTCCGTGGTGCGCGCATCGATGAGCCGGTATTGAATTTCTCCGGTGGCGAAAAAGCGCGTCTGGCCCTGGCATTGATCGCCTGGGACCGACCGAACCTGTTGCTGCTCGACGAACCCACCAACCACCTGGACCTGGAAATGCGCCTGGCGCTGACCATGGCTCTGCAGGAGTTCAGTGGTGCGGTATTGGTGGTGTCTCACGATCGCCACTTGCTCAAGAGCACCACCGACAACTTCCTGCTGGTGGCGGATGGCAAAGTCGAAGAGTTCGACGGCGATCTGGATGACTACGCACGCTGGCTGACGGATTATCGTCTGCGCAACGCGCCGGTCAGTAACACGCCGGTCAACCCGGACAAAACCGACAAAAAAGCCCAGCGCCAGGCCGCCGCCGCACTGCGTCAGCAGTTGGCGCCGCACAAGCGTGAAGCCGACAAGCTGGAAGCCGAGTTGGGCAAGGTGCATGAGCGCCTGGCCAAGATCGAAACCAGCCTGGGCGACAGCGCCGTCTACGAGGCGGCGCGCAAGGACGAGCTGCGCGACCTGCTGGCCGAACAGGCCAAGCTCAAGGTGCGTGAAGGGCAGTTGGAGGAAACCTGGATGGAGGCCCTCGAGCTGCTGGAAAGTCTGCAAGCGGAGCTGGAGGCGCTGTCCTGATGGAAGCGCTGCACCTGCCGTTACCGACGCAATGGGTGGAACCGGCCTGGATTGGCGTGCAAATCCTGCTGATTCTACTGGCCGGTTATCTGGCCCAGCGTTTTGTTGCCAAAGGTCTCACTCGCTTGGGTGAGCGCTACCCGTTCCCGCCGCAATTGCTGATGCCTCTACGTGGCGGCCTGCGCTGGCTGATCATGGGCAGTGCGTTGATTTTCGTGCTGGGCCGCCTGGGCGTGTCCGCCACGGTGTTGTGGACGGCGCTGTCAGGGTTTGTCGCGGTTGCCGCTGTGGCGTTCTTCGCCATGTGGTCGGTATTGTCCAACCTGCTGTGCGCTATCTTGATATTCACCGTCGGGCCGTTCCGCCTCGGTGATATCGTCGAGTTGGTGGACACCGTCGATAAGCCCGGCGTGAAGGGTCGGGTAGTGGCGATCAACCTGCTCTACACCACGCTGATCGAAGTGGAAGATGCCGGTACCGGCAGCGCGATGGTCCAAGTGCCTAACAGCTTGTTCTTCCAGCGCTCTGTGCGGCGTTGGCCGGGCACTCATGTGTTCCCGGGCGACCGCTAGCGCTCAGATCTTTTAAAAATCTATAGCCAGCCTCCGGTCGGCGGAGTTAGCTTAAGGCCTGACCGCAAACTCCCTTCTGAGGTGTGTAATGGCACTCGATACATGGCTGGCCTTTTTCCTGGCCAGTTGGATCATCTCCCTTTCCCCCGGTGCTGGCGCAATCGCGTCGATGTCCAGCGGCTTGCAATACGGTTTCCTGCGCGGTTACTGGAATGCCATTGGCCTGCAACTGGGCCTGGCGATGCAGATTGCCGTGGTAGCGGGCGGGCTGGGTGCCATTCTTGCGGCGTCTTCCACTGCGTTCTATGCGATCAAATGGTTTGGTGTGGCGTACCTGGTGTACCTGGCCATCAAGCAATGGCGTGCCCTGCCCATGGACATGAGTGATGACGCGGCGATACGCCCGATCGGCAAGCCGATGGCGATGATGTTCCGTGGGTTTCTGGTCAACGCGAGCAACCCCAAGGCCCTGGTGTTCATGCTGGCGGTGCTGCCGCAGTTCGTGAACCCGCAGGCGCCTTTGCTGATCCAGTATCTGATCCTCGGCGCGACCATGATCAGCGTCGATATGATTGTGATGGCGGGTTATACGGGGTTGGCGTCGAAAGTCTTGCGTGTGTTGCGCACGCCCAAGCAGCAAAAACGCATGAACCGCACGTTTGCCGGGTTATTCGTGGGGGCTGCGGGGTTCTTGGCCAGCTTGCATCGCGCAACGGCGTAAGGGAAGAAACGGAATTACAACGGTGGGAGCAGCAAACCTGCTCCCACATGGTTTATGGGTTGGCTTTGAAGTGGGGGCTCAGCGCAGAATCTTTGGCGCTTCATCCCTTGGCAGGTTATTGCGCAACGCAGGCTTGCCCGGGTCTTGATACCCGCCGCCCAACTGTTCCGCCAACTGTCTGGCCACATCCTCACCCAGTGCTTTCGAGACTTCCTTCACCACACGTGGCCGGTTCAGGCTGACGCGTACGTCACGGCTGTTCACCAGCTTGGTGTCCTGGCCTTCACCCATGGCGGTAAATGCCGAGGTGATTTCGAAAGTTCGGGTGTTGATCAGGCTGAAATCGGCCACCAGCGTCAGGCCCAGCACCGCCGAATAGCTGTTGGTGTGGTCCAGGGCATTGATGTCCTGGGTGAAGTCGATGTCTGACAGTGTGCCGAACAGCACGTAGTCAGCCCCCTTGAAGTTACCGGCCTTGATGCGTTTGATCACGTCATAGACGTCGCCCTTGGCGTCGGCGGTGTAGGGCGTTCCCTGTACCAGTTGGAACTGGTGCGACTTGAGGATTTCGCCCTTGATATCACCGCTGAATTTACGCAGTTCGGTCTGTTCGATGTAGCTGGTACGGCTCTCGTACTCGCTGTAGTTCGACGCACCGCTGGCCTGATACGCGCTGGCCTGGAAGTTATTGCTGGCCGACACCGCGTGGATGTACTCCTCGACCCGCGCCTCGTAGGCCAGGTCGGTTACCGCGATCTTCGGGGCGGCCGAGGCGCCAAAGGCGCACAGCAGGCCGATCATGCCGATCCATGCACGCATTGTTCAGCGCTCCGTGGTTTTGCGGATTTCTTTTTCGTCCATCCATTCGGCCAGGCCGCTCTCGACGTCGATCAACTGCAGGCTGAACTTGTAGAACACGTCCTTGTAGTCCGAGCTGCGCTTGACGATGGAGCTGATGGAGCCTTCCAGGCGGTACTTGGCGGCCACCATATTGCCGGTCTTGCTCACTGTGGATTTTTTATACAGGCCGCTCTGGTTCTGCAGCTTGAGCTGGTCGACCTGGCTTTGCATTTCAGTGTTGTCGCTGGCGAAGCGCGCGGTGCCGGTCTTCATCAACTGGGTCTTGATCGACGTGGTGATCTCGCGGGTATCGATGTACTCGCTGGTCTTGTTCTTCACGTCATACACCTGCACCACCGGACGGCCTTGCAGAATGCCGGACTGCGCCAGAGAGCGGGTCATGCTTTCGGCGATCATCTGCAGGTCGGTGGAGCCGAACTCGTTGGTCACCAATTCCACGGCCTTGGTGTCGCCGTAGCTGATGTTCTTGCCGCCGAGTACCGGCGAGGTGTTGGAGCAACCGCTGGCCAGCAGGGCGACCACGGCGAGGAGCGAGAAGCGTACGAACATGGGGAAATCTCTCTGAAACAGGCTGTTAAGTTGAAGAGCAGGGGCGCGACTTAAGGCGTCTTCACTTCAAGACGGAAGTCCGCGGCCTGGGGCAAATTGGCAATGGCGGGCAGGAAGGTCGCCTGGTTGGCGTACAGGTTCAGCACTTTCCAGGTTTCTTCATCGCCCACGGGGAAGCCGTCGGCGCCCAGCCAGGCAAAGCGGTAATACATCATCTGGTTGCTGCTGGTGATGTTGCTCAGTTGCACCTTGGCCGTGAGGAAGCCGTTTTCACGGGCAACGCGAATGGCACCGACGGCGATGCCTTTGAATTTACCCATCACGACGATTTTGCTGGCGGCGCTGCCGGGCTCTGGTGGCGGTGGCGTGGCGCAGCCGGCGAGCAGGATCAGCGCGAGGGCGCCGAGGATGAAATGACGCATAACGTGCTCCTTAAGGTTGTTTGAGGGCGATGGCCTGGGTGGAAGTGCCTGGCACCACATGCGCGGCAAGGCCGCCGGCGAACACCTGGTTGCCGACTACGCGCAGAGTGATCACCTGATAGCGCTGGTCGGCCTTGACCGTCACCAGCGTCCCACCCAAGGCGTTGGGCAGGCTGACTTGGTGTTCGCCATGCTTGAGGCGCAGGCGCGTCACTTGGGTCATGTCCGGCAGGGTGCGCCAGGTGCGAGTGTCGGCGCCTTCGGTCACCGCCGAGGCGATGCCCAGCACCAGGCCTGCCATGGGGTTGGTCTTGTTCAGATTGTTTTGCGTCACGCCGCGGCTGACTGCACGCACGGTGGTGCGCAGGATGATCCCCGGCATGTCGTCACGCAGGGCGCGGCGGGACATGGCGGTGGTGCTATTGAGTGCGGTGAGGTTCTGCTGCTTGCCGTCGACGCCGATCTGGCCGAAGGTCGCGGTCGAGGTGTCTGCCTTGATGACCGGGAAGGACAACGGGGTGATGACCAAGTGGCCGTCGATCGGGATCGGCAGCGGTAGGCGGATCGAGTCACGCGCCGGGGCCAGGCCGCTCTGCACCACGATCAGCACATCGGTCTCGTCGGCGCCGACCCTGGATTTGTCCAGGTCCATCAACGCTTGCTCCAGCAACGGCGTGTTGGGGCGCAACTCGGCGGCTTTGCGATAACCCGGTGCGGCCAGGTCTTTCTCTCCCAGGGCCTCGTAGACAAAGCCTGCCAGGTAGTGGCTGAACGCACTCTGGTAGCTGTTCTTCAGGCCGACCACCTCCGGTGCGTCCAGTGCCTCTACCGGGTAGCCGCGCAGGTCTTTGATCTGGGTGGTTACGCCCTGGCGCTCGGCCTCGTTTTCGCGCTTGAGGTATTCCTTGTCGCGCAGGTCGGCGATAACGGCTTCGCGCTCGTGGGTCTTCTTGATTTCGGTGCGGGCGCCGTCGAAGTCATTCACGGCCAGCAGGTTCAGGGCCATCTGGGTGGTCAGCATGACCTTTTCGTAGTCGTAGCCTTCGTAGCGGCGCACCTTGTCGTTGACCAGGAAGCTGCCGAACTGGGCAAGGTACTTTTCGCTGTCGAACTTGACCGACTCTTCCCACTTGTAGACCTGCAGGTCGGCGCTGCGCCAGGCGGTCTGGCTGCCGGTGAGGTCACCTTTGGCGCGCAACAGCTCACCCTTTTCGAAGAAGTAGAGCAGGTCCTTGTCTTCGCCGGCATTGTTCTTTTCCAGCAGGGTCAGGGCGCCGTCGACGTTACCGGTGGCCAACTGCTGGTTAGTGGCTTGCAGCTCAGTGTCGTAGCTGCGAAACATCGAACAACCCGAGAGCAAGGTAACCGCCGCCAGCGTGAGCGGGGTCAAGGCGCGAAATGCCATGCAAACTTCTTCCTTGAAAGTGATAAGCAGATGTGCAAATTCCTCATAAAAACGAGGAAATAAATACCCTTTAGAAATAACAGGGCGCGGCATTATAGGCGCCATTACTGGCAAAACAATGGCTTTTTGTTATGGCTTTAAGCGCTGAATGCCATCAATCCGCGGGTGGTTTCCTAGCGCCAGATCACGAACGCCTTGAGTCAGAGCCTTTAAAGTTAAACAATGTGTTACTTCGTATTTACCTTTGAGATTCATTCATGATTGCCCCCATCCGTTTTCTCGCCTGGCTGGTGTTGCCGGCCTTGATGTCGTGCAGCTTCAATCTGCTGGCCGCGAATGCCGAGGGCGCCCCACAAGCCTTGCATTTGCTGGACTACATTGGCGCTGATTACCCACCGACGGTGGAGGCGGGCAAGGTTATCGATGAATCCGAATATCGCGAACAACTAGAGTTCCTCGGCGTGTTGCAAGGCCTGGTGGCTGAACTGCCGCAAAGGCCCGAGCGCGCGGAGTTGGTCAAAGGCGTCGACGAATTGCTAGCGGCCGTGACCGCCCACCAGGACGGCGCAGCTGTCGCTCGCCTGGCCCGTCAATTGGGCGCCAAGTTGGCGGTGGCGTATGAAGTCAGCCAAGCCCCGGTCATCACTCCCGACCCCGCGCGTGGCGCACCGCTTTACGCCCAGCATTGCTCGGTATGCCACGGCACTGCCGGTGCGGGTGATGGCCCAGCCAGTACGGGAATGACGCCGCCACCGGCCAACCTGCGAGATGCGGTGCGCCTGGACCGCCTGAGCCTCTATGCGATCTACAATACCCTCGGCCTGGGTGTTGAAGGCACTGACATGCCGTCCTTTGCCGATCAACTGGATGACCGTCAGCGCTGGGACCTGGCCACTTACATCGCGGGCTTCACGGCAGACCCGGCTGCGGCAAAAAGTGAACAACCCTTCAACCTCGCCGACCTGGCCCGCCAAACGCCTAATGAAGTGCTGGCTGCCAACGGTCCAGGCGCCGCCGCGACTTTCCGGGCCCAGCGCGCACAACCGCCACAGGTCAAGCGTGGCCCGGCACAGTTGCTCGATTACACCGCCACCACCCTGGACAAGAGCCTCGCCGCATTCCGTAACGGTGACCACGAGCAGGCTTATGACCTGTCGGTCGCCGCTTACCTTGAGGGCTTCGAGCTGGTGGAAAGCTCCCTCGATAACGTTGACGCCAACGTGCGCAAGGACACCGAGAAAGCGCTGATGGCCTACCGGCAGTCGTTGCAGGACGGCCTGCCGCTTGAGCAAGTGCAGCAGCGTCTGGACGTCGCCAAAGGCAAGCTCACCGAATCAGCTGGCTTGTTGGGCAGCGATGGCTTGAGCTGGTCGCTGAGCTATATCTCCGGGCTGTTGATTCTGTTGCGTGAAGGCCTGGAAGCCATCCTGGTGCTGGCGGCGATCCTGGCGTTCCTGCGTAACACTGGCCAGCAATCGGCGGTGCGCAGTGTGAACGTCGGCTGGGGCCTGGCGCTGTTGGCCGGTCTGGCAACGTGGGCGTTGGCGGCGTATGTGATTGACGTCAGCGGTGCCCAGCGCGAATTGCTGGAAGGCTGCACGGCGCTGTTCGCCAGTGTGATGGTGCTGTGGCTTGGCGTGTGGATGCATGACCGGCGCCATGCGGCAGCCTGGCAGGATTACATCAAGAGCAGCCTGGTCGGCGGCGGAGGGCGCTTTGGTTTTGCGCTGCTGGCGTTTTTCTCGGTATACCGTGAGCTATTCGAAGTGATCCTGTTCTACGAAACCCTGTGGCTGCAAGCCGGCCCGGCCGGGCACAACGCCGTACTGGCGGGTGGTGCTACTGCGCTGGTGCTGCTGGTGGGTCTGGCGTGGGTGATCCTGCGGGGTTCGGCGAAGCTGCCGTTGGCGCTGTTCTTTGGCATCAACGCGGCGTTGCTGTGTGCACTGTCGGTGGTGTTCGCCGGGCACGGCGTGAAGGCGTTGCAGGAAGCCGGCGTCTTCGGTACGCGGCCGGTGGCGTTTTTTGACTTCGACTGGCTGGGCATCCATGCCGATGCGTACTCGTTGAGTGCGCAGGCGTTGGCGGTGCTGGCGATTGTGGTGCTGTACGGCCGCAGCCGGCTGGCCGAAAAACGCCGTGTGGTCGCCTGATCGTGCGCGTCTGGATTGATGCAGACGCCTGCCCGCGGGCGGCCAAGGACCAAGTGGTGAAGTTCGCCCTCAAGCGCCAGTTCGAAGTGGTGCTGGTGGCAGGGCAGAGCCAGATCAAGCCGAGCTTTGCCTGTGTGAAGCTGATCGTTGTACCCAGCGGCCCGGATGCAGCGGATGACTACCTGGTGGAGCACGCGGTGCCCGGCGAGCTGGTGATCTGCAGCGATGTACCGTTGGCCGATCGCCTGGTGAAGAAGGGCGTCACCGCCCTCGACCCGCGGGGCAAGGAGTTCAGCCCGGCGAACATGAGTGAGCGGCTGGCGGTGCGCAACCTG
Organism: Pseudomonas fluorescens; assembly: GCF_900215245.1. GTDB lineage: Bacteria > Pseudomonadota > Gammaproteobacteria > Pseudomonadales > Pseudomonadaceae > Aquipseudomonas > Aquipseudomonas fluorescens. Next base: position 1,894,597 of record NZ_LT907842.1, on the reverse strand, counting down.
TTCACGGATCTGCGCGAACAAGGCCAAATGGGCGGCGGCCCGCCGCCCCACGGTGATAAGGAAAAGCAGGCGTTCGCCAACTCGCTGGATCGCATCCTCACGCGGTTGATGCGAGTGGGTTAGTCGTTCTCGTGGGTCAGTTCCAGCACGCGATCCACGAGTTTGTTGATGCCTGAGGCGACCTCGCTGATGCTTTTGCCGAGCATGTAGGCGGGGGTGCTCACCAGCTTGCGAGCCTTGTCCTCGACGATATCCTCCACCGCGCAGTCGCGGTGGGTGGCGCCCATTTTATCCAGGGCGGCAGCGGTGGCGGCGTCGTTGCCGATGGTGCAGGTAACGCCGGGGCCATAGATCTTCGCGGCCAGGGCCGGCGAGATACAGATCAGACCCACCGGTTTGCCCGCTTCGGCAAAGGCTTCGGCCAGCGCCAGAACCTGCGGGTTGATGCTGCAACCGGCGCCTTCCACGGCAAAGGTCGAGAGGTTCTTCGCCGCGCCAAAACCGCCGGGCACGATCAGTGCGTCGAAGTCTTCGGCGTTGGCCTCACGGATGTCCTTCACTTCACCCCGGGCGATACGCGCCGACTCCACCAGCACATTGCGCGACTCAGGCATCTCTTCGCCGGTGAGGTGGTTGATCACGTGATGTTGCGCGATATCGGGTGCAAAACATTGGACCTGAGCGCCACGCTGGTCCAGGCGCAGCAAAGTGATGACGCTTTCGTGGATTTCTGCACCGTCGTACACGCCACAGCCCGAAAGGATCACTGCAATCTTTTTGCTCATGAGTATTTCTCCCTATTTCGTGGCGTTAAATGTCTACTAATTTGTCACCTGTTGCCAATGGGATCTGGCGTTGCTACACCTAATCTTGATGTAACAAAAATAGACCGGACTAGCCCATGGACTTCGTGCCTTACGCGGTACCGTTTTTCATTGCCTTGATCGTGGTTGAGCTGTTGGCCGATCACTGGCGCGGCGAGCGCAACTATCGAGTGGCGGATGCCATCAACAGCCTCAGCACGGGTGTGCTGTCCACGACTACGGGGCTGTTGACCAAAGGCGTGGGGTTGCTGACCTACGCGTTTGCGCTCAAGCACTTGGCCCTGATCGAACTGTCGGCCCAGAGTGTCTGGACCTGGGTGTTCGCCTTTGTGTTTTATGACTTCTGCTACTACTGGCTGCATCGCTGCGGGCATGAGCGCAACATCCTGTGGGCCGCGCACTCGGTGCATCATCAAAGCGAGGACTACAACCTCACCACCGCCCTGCGCCAGACCAGTACCGGCTTTCTGCTGAGCTGGATCTTCTACCTGCCCCTGGCCGTGCTGGGCGTGCCGCTGGTGGTGTTTATCAGCGTGGCCTCGCTCAATCTTCTGTATCAATTCTGGGTGCACACCCGCCACGTGCCCAAGCTCGGCTGGGTCGAGTGGTTCTTCGTTACACCGTCCAATCATCGGGCCCACCATGCACAGAACGCTCTCTACATGGATCGCAACTACGGCGGGGTGTTCATTATTTGGGACCGGCTGTTCGGCAGCTTCCAGGAAGAAGACGACAACGAGCCGGTGATTTTTGGCGTGACCACGCCTTTGGCCAGCTGGAACCCGCTATGGGCCAACCTGCAGTTTTATGCGCAGCTGTGGAATGACGCACGACGTACCGAAAGCGGGTGGGACAAGCTGCGCATCTGGTTCATGCGCACTGGCTGGCGCCCGGCGGACGTGAAGGCCAAGTACCCGATGGCCAAACCCGATTTGAGCCAGTTCCGCAAATTCGACGTGCCGCTGGATGCGCGTCAGCAGGTCTATATCGCGCTGCAATTTGCCGCGTATGTGGGCTTTGGCAGCTATTTGATGAATTTCGCCGAGGGGCTGCCCACGGCGGCGCTGATCCTGGGATGGAGTGCGATGGCGGTGGGGCTGTTTACGTTGGGCGTCGCCCTGGAGAATCGCCCGTGGGCGCTGAAAGCTGAGCTGGTACGCCTGGGGCTGAATGTGCCACTGGTGTGGCTGGCACCGCTGGTCGGGTTATGGCCGGCCAGCAGTTTGGGCTGGCTGGGTCTGTTGAGTTACAGCTTGCTCAGCGTGATCGGCCTCTACTGTTGCAGAAGCCGGCTTACTCGGCTGGTGTCTTAGGCGTGTCGACGGGAGCCGGCTCGGCGGCGAGCCGGGCCCTTGCGTCCTCGCAGGCCTGGCGGGCAATACGGGCGTTCTTGAAGCGGCGGCGCAACCACAGGCCGAAGCCCAATAGCACCAACGCGCCCAGCACCCACAGCTCGTATTTCTTGACGCTGCCGAGCATGCCTTCCAGCACCGCGCCGAAGTGGTAAGCCGCAGCGCCCAGGGCTGCCGCCCAGACTGCAGCGCCAATCCCGTTAAGAATCAGGTAGCGCGCCGGCGGGTAGCCTGACAAACCAATCGCCACGGGCATCACAGTGCGCAGGCCGTAGACAAACCGGAAGCTCAGCACCCAGATATCCGGATGCTTACGGATATGTTCCAGGGCCTTGTCGCCCATCAATTGCCAGCGCGGCTTGCGCGCCAACAGTTTGCGGCCGTGCTTGCGCCCCAGGAAGTACCACAGCTGGTCGCCGGCGTAGCTGCCAAAGAAGGCAACGACCACCACCAGGTTGATATCCATGTAGCCACGGAACGCCAGGAAGCCTGCGAGAACCAAGATGGTCTCGCCTTCGAAGAACGTGCCTAGGAAGAGGGCAAAGTAGCCGAAGTCATGCAGAAATTGTTGAAGCATGGTCTGGGGTGCTGGCGAAATGAACGCGCAGCCTACGCCTTCGTGAACATTCATGAAAGTATCGAGATGTGTCACGAAGTGAACAATTCCTACATAAACGACGAATGCGACTGCAGGTCGCATCGATAAGCACAACTGTCATTCCTTCGTCATAATGGCCGCTTATAACTGCAACGCTCGCCCGTAAACGCGGGCTCAGGAGTCTGTCGTGAGCTTTACCCCTGCCAATCGCCTGTTCCCCGCCACTCGCCTGCGTCGCAATCGTCGTGATGATTTTTCTCGCCGCCTGGTGCGTGAAAACGTGCTGACGACGAGCGATCTGATCCTGCCGGTGTTTGTGCTGGACGGTGAAAATCGCCGGGAAGCGGTGGCGTCTATGCCGGGTGTGGAGCGCTTGACCATTGATTTGCTGCTCGAAGAAGCGGCCAATTGGGTTGAGCTGGGGATTCCGGCGCTGGCGCTGTTTCCCGTGACACCCTCCGAACTCAAGTCGCTCGACGCTGCCGAAGCCTGGAACCCGCAAGGGATCGCCCAGCGCGCCACCCGTGCCCTGCGCGAGCGTTTCCCGCAGCTGGGTGTGATCACCGACGTGGCGCTGGACCCGTTCACCACCCACGGCCAGGATGGCATTCTTGACGAAGACGGCTATGTGCAGAACGACATCACCGTCGACGCACTGGTCAAGCAGGCGTTGTCCCACGCGGCAGCGGGTGCCCAGGTCGTGGCGCCGTCGGACATGATGGACGGCCGCATCCAGGCGATTCGCGAAGCCCTGGAGCTGGCGGGCCACGTCAATGTGCGGATCATGGCCTATTCGGCCAAGTACGCCAGCGCCTATTACGGCCCGTTCCGCGATGCGGTCGGTTCGGCGCTGAACCTGGGCAAGGCCAACAAGGCTTCCTATCAGATGGACCCGGCCAACAGCCATGAAGCCCTGCACGAAGTGGCGGCCGACCTGGCCGAAGGCGCCGACATGGTGATGGTCAAACCCGGGATGCCGTACCTGGACATCCTTTACCGGGTCAAAGAGGAATTCAAGGTGCCGACCTTTGTCTATCAGGTCAGCGGTGAATACGCCATGCACATGGCCGCGATCCAGAATGGTTGGTTGAGTGAAGGGGTGATCCTCGAATCCCTGACAGCCTTTAAACGTGCAGGCGCTGATGGCATTCTGACCTACTTCGCCGCCCGCGCTGCCCAATTGCTTAGAGAGCAACAATAGCCCTCACAGGAACACTCGATGAATACCGAAGGACTCTCAGAAGTTGCCGTAAAAGACGCTCACCCGGTGGTCGAACAAGTCACCGAGACCCCGCCGGAAATGGAGCCGGCTCCACCTGTCGTGGTGGTCGAGACGCCTGCGCCGGCCCCGGTGGCGGCGGTGACCAACCTGGATGACAGCAGCCTGTACATCCACCGCGAGCTGTCACAACTGCAATTCAACATCCGCGTGCTGGAGCAGGCGCTGGACGAGTCCTATCCGCTGCTGGAGCGGCTCAAGTTCCTGCTGATTTTCTCCAGCAACCTGGACGAGTTCTTCGAGATCCGCGTCGCCGGCCTCAAGAAGCAAATTACCTTCGCCCGCGAACAAGCCGGTGCCGACGGTCTGCAGCCGCATCAGGCCCTGGCGCGTATCAGTGAGCTGGTGCATGGCCACGTGGACCGCCAATACGCGATCCTCAACGATATTCTGTTGCCGGAGCTGGAAAAACATCAGGTCCGCTTCATTCGTCGCCGCCACTGGACCACCAAGATCAAGACCTGGGTGCGCCGGTACTTCCGTGACGAGATTTCACCGATCATCACCCCGATCGGCCTCGACCCTACGCACCCGTTCCCGCTGCTGGTAAACAAGAGCCTGAACTTCATCGTTGAACTGGAAGGTATCGACGCCTTCGGTCGCGATTCTGGCCTGGCCATCATCCCGGCACCGCGTCTGTTGCCACGGATCATCAAGGTACCGGAAGAGGTGGGGGGCGCTGGCGACAATTATGTATTCCTCTCGTCTATGATCCACGCGCATGCCGACGACCTGTTCCAGGGCATGAAGGTAAAAGGCTGCTACCAGTTCCGCCTGACCCGTAACGCCGACCTGGCGCTGGATTCCGAAGACGTCGAAGACTTGGCCCGAGCCCTGCGCGGCGAGCTGTTCTCGCGTCGCTACGGTGACGCGGTGCGCCTGGAAGTGGCTGATACTTGCCCGAAACACCTGTCGGACTACCTGCTCAAGCAGTTCAACCTCAGCGAGAGCGAGCTGTATCAGGTCAATGGCCCGGTGAACCTGACGCGCCTGTTCAGTATCACCGGCCTGGACAGCCATCCGGAGCTGCAATACACGCCGTTCACGCCGCAGATCCCGAAGTTGCTGCAAAACAGCGAGAACATCTTCAGTGTGGTGAGCAAGCAGGACATTCTGCTGCTGCACCCGTTCGAGTCCTTTACCCCGGTGGTCGACCTGCTGCGCCAGGCCGCCAAGGACCCGCATGTATTGGCGGTGCGCCAGACCCTGTACCGCAGCGGCGCCAACTCGGAAATCGTCGATGCGCTGGTAGACGCCGCGCGTAACGGCAAGGAAGTCACCGCGGTGATCGAGCTGCGTGCGCGGTTCGATGAAGAGTCCAACCTGCAACTGGCGAGCCGCCTGCAAGCGGCCGGTGCGGTGGTGATCTACGGCGTGGTGGGCTTCAAAACTCACGCCAAGATGATGCTGATCCTGCGCCGCGAAGCTGGCGAGATTGTGCGCTACGCCCACCTGGGCACCGGTAACTACCACGCCGGCAACGCCAAGCTCTACACCGACTACAGCTTGCTGACGTCCGACGACGCCTTGTGTGAAGACGTCGGCAAATTGTTCAGCCAGTTGATTGGCATGGGCAAGACCTTGCGCATGAAGAAGCTGCTGCACGCGCCGTTCACCCTGAAGAAGGGCATGCTCGACATGATTGCCCGGGAGACCCAGTTCGCCCTCGACGGCAAGCCGGCGCACATCATTGCCAAGTTCAACTCGCTGACTGATCCGAAGATCATCCGCGCGCTGTACAAGGCCAGCCAGTCCGGTGTGCGCATCGACCTGGTGGTGCGTGGCATGTGCTGCCTGCGCCCGGGCATTGTCGGCGTGTCGCATAACATCCATGTGCGCTCGATCATCGGCCGCTTCCTGGAGCACACGCGGGTGTTCTACTTCCTCAACGGCGGCGAGGAGCAGATGTTCCTTTCCAGTGCGGACTGGATGGAACGCAACCTCGACAAGCGTGTGGAGACCTGCTTCCCGGTGGAAGGCAAGAAGCTGATCATGCGGGTCAAGAAGGAGCTGGAAAGCTACCTCACCGACAACACCCACAGCTGGAGCCTGCAGTCGGACGGCCGATACGTGCGCAACACGCCGACCGGCAACCAGAACCCGCGCAGCGCGCAGGCGACGTTGCTGGAGAAGCTGGGTAGCCCGATTCTGGCGGTGAATTAATAGTCAATACGGACTAACAATGTGGGAGGGGGCTTGCTCCCGATTGCAGTGGGTCAGTTGATGAATAGGTCAACTGACACTTCGCTATCGGGAGCAAGCCCCCTCCCACATTTGTTTTGCAGTGCGCTTTAGCGCAGGTTCAGGCTGAACCCAACCCGCGTCAGCCACTCCGCTTCCTGGGCGAAGTCCGCCTGGGTCAGCTGGTTTTCGTCCAGCCAGCCTTTGGGGAACACCACGTCGAGGCTGTCGCCGTTGGCGCGCAGGGTGACCTGGGGCATTTCCTGTGTGCCACGGATGTGGTGGAACAGGATCGCAAAGCGCAGCAGCACGCACAGGCGGATCAGCTTGATGCCTTCATCGCCGAACTCGGCAAACTTGTCCTTTGGAATGTTGCGGCGATGGCCACGCACCAGCAGCGCGAGCATCTGTTGGTCTTCGCGGGAGAAACCGGCGAGGTCCGAGTGCTCGATCAGGTAGGCGCCATGTTTGTGGTAATGGTAGTGGGCGATGTCCAGGCCCACTTCATGCACCTTGGCTGCCCAGCCGAGCAGTTCGCGCCAGACGCCGTCTTCCAGGTCCCAGTCCTCGGCCACCTGGTCGAAGGCGTGCAGCGCTTTGCGCTCCACGCGGGCTGCCTGTTCCAGATCGACGTGATAACGCTCCATCAATGAGGTAAGGGTGCGCTCACGCACGTCTTCGTGATGATGGCGGCCCAGCAGGTCGTACAGCACGCCTTCACGCAGGGCGCCATCGCAGTGGTCCATGCGTTGCAGTTCGAGGGCGTCGAAGATCGCTTCGAGAATCGCCAGGCCTGCCGGGAAGATGGTGCGGCGATCAGGCTTGATGCCATCGAAGTCGATTTTCTCGGCATCGCCCAGTTTGAACAGCTTGCGCTTGAGCCACGCGAGACCTTCGGCGTTGACCTCGCCGGTGCCATGGCCGCCGGCCTTCAGCGCCAGGCCGATGGCACGGATGGTGCCGGATGAGCCGATGGCCTCATCCCAGGTCAGGCGGTGCAGGGCGTGCTCGATGCTCATGATCTCCAGTCGCGCGGCCGTGTAGGCCTGGGCATAGCGTGCCGGAGTGATCTTGCCGTCCTTGAAATAGCGCTGGGTAAAGCTGACGCAGCCCATTTGCAGGCTCTCGCGCAGCAGCGGCTCGAAACGCTGGCCGATAATGAACTCGGTACTGCCACCGCCGATATCCGCCACCAGGCGCTTGCCAGGCGTGTCAGCCAGGGTGTGGGAGACACCCAGGTAGATCAGGCGTGCTTCTTCACGGCCGGAAATGACTTCTACCGGGTGGCCGAGGATTTCCTCGGCGCGGCGGATGAATTCACCGCGGTTGCGCGCTTCACGCAGGGCGTTGGTCCCAACGATTCGCACGGCGCCCAAAGGCATGCCATTGATCAGTTGGGCAAAGCGCTTGAGGCAATCGAGCCCGCGTTGCATGGATTCTTCATTGAGCTGGCGCTCGTCGTCGATCCCGGCAGCCAGTTGTACTTTTTCGCCGAGCCGCTCGAGGATGCGGATTTCGCCGTTCTGGGCCTTGGCCACGACCATGTGAAAGCTGTTGGAGCCCAGGTCGATGGCGGCGATCAGGGACAGATTCTTGGCTTGGGATTGCGGCATGGTTTGGGGGTCTCGGTCGATAACCTCACCATCGTGCCACGATCGACCGCTGGCGCCAACGCGTTGTGCTTCAGTAATTTTCCTGAGGCTGTCTGTGGGGAATTCCTTTAGTAAAGGTAGGGCGGTTTTATAAGTGCGTGCCGACTAAGTTCTTCGACGTTGTAGTGTGTTTTTATTATCGGCGGTCATAAGGTGGTTTGTGAAATTTCCGACAGTGAGCGATTCGATATCTCCTTCATTATTTTATTGGGAACTACATTGTGGCTGGTTTAATGGAGGGTGTTTGTTTTTATCATTCCCACAGTTATTGTCGTGTTATCTGATTCTTTAATGAAGTGCCAAAGCGACACACTGTCATCCGGCAATTCTGCCGAGGTGGCATTTATTTATCGTTGTGCACGTCCCGGAAGATAAATCGTTGGGCGATGGAGTCGCCAAGACACAAATAAAGAACACCTGATAACTTTTTTAGTGACAGGATGAACATGAAAAAAATTGTTGGCTTGACTCTCGGTATTGCGTGCCTGGCTGCGGCCTTAACTGCCCAGGCGACTACCAATACCAGCGCCCAGTTGGTCGTCAGGGGGACGATCACACCGGCAGCCTGTAACCTCAGCCTGGCCGGCAGCGGTATCATCGATTACGGCACGATTCGCTCGGGCGAATTGTCCCAGACTGCATTCAATCCGCGCGAAGAGAGGAGCACTTCCCTGATCGTCAATTGTGGCACGACGCCTGCCAGGTTCGGCATCACCTTTACCGATCTGCAAGCAGGCAGCAAGGTGCCGGGCATCCTGGGTGCCGGCTTTACTGAAGCGCAGAATTTCGGGTTGGGGGCTGTAGGCGCCCGTCGCACCGGTGGCTATTCGGTCACCCTCAGGGATCTGCGATCGTCCAGCATAGCGCTGTATCCGATCATGCGTATCGGCGCTGGCGCCTGGAATAACAGCGATGGCAAGGTTGCCCAATCGCCCGCCCAGTACTCCTGGCGCAACGGCGCTACCTTTACACCCACCGCCGTTAACCAATTGACGGGCACACTTGCAGTCAAGGCTGTCATCAACCGAGCCCAGGACCTGGACCTGAGTCGAGACGTCTCTATTGATGGGCGCGCCACGCTTGTATTGAGTTACATCTAAGTAACGTTAAACAGCCAGCCAAGAAGCTTATTGTTTCTTGTTGGCTGTTTTTCTGTGGGCGCTTGACGGCCAATGGTCAACTTTATTAGTTGCGGGGAATATAGAGTGCGTGGTTTTTTAGTGATGTGCAGTGCGCTATTGCGGGGTGCAAGCATTTGCCTGTTGTTTACCACTGCTGCTGTGGCGGATGGCATGTATCCGGAAACAACTGTGGTGGTGCTTTATGAGGAAGACGGCGAAGCCACAATCAACATCAAAAATACCGATGCAGGGCCGGCGCTGCTTCATTCGGTCGTGGAGAACGTGCCGGAGGACCTGGAGCCGCTATTGATCGTCACACCGCCCATCGCTCGTGTGGAGGCGGGCGACACGCAACTGGTGCGGTTCATCGCCACCTTGAAGGCGCCGCTTAAGACCCAACGGCTCAAGCGCGTGTCCTTCGAAGGTATTCCCCAAGCGCGCGCGGCGCAGGGGGCGACCATCGGTATCACCCTTCGACAGAATTTGCCGCTGATCCTGCACCCACAAGGCTTGCCTCGGCACCACACGCCTTGGGAATTGCTGAAGTGGAAGCGGGCGGGAGAACGTCTCACCGTCCATAACGACAGTGCCTATGTCGTGCGTCTGGCGCCGGATGTGCAAGTGTTTCCACAGGGTGTTCCGGCCATATTGCCGCGCACCTACATATTGCCGGGTGAGGTGCTGGCGGCAGAGGTCGGCAGTCCCTTGGGCAGCGTGACCGAGGTCGAGATACAGCCGGCGACGGTCTACGGGTTTACGGTCGACCACTACCGGGCTCCGATCGTTACCGACGGGGGGTGACCGACTCATGTCGAACCCTTCGAGTCAAAGCATCGCAGCGTATTTTTGGCCCTGCAGACCCACCCTGATCATAGGGTTTGCGACCCTGTGGAGTCTGCCCGTTCTTGTGTCGGCACTGGAGCTCGGGGAGGGTTTCGACCTCGCGTCACTCACCGCCCACGGTATCGACCCGAAGGTCTCCGACTACTTTCGCAACGCGGCGCGCTTTCGCGAAGGCGTCCAGGTGGTGGGGTTGCGGGTCAATGGAAACCCGCTGGGGCTGGTGGATGCACGCTTCGATCACGAGGGCCGCTTGTGCTTCACCCCGGGGTTACTGGAGAAAGCGGGGTTAGTGACGCCCGGCACCATCATTCAGGAAGGCGCTACGCCCGACCAGTCTTGCCATGATTTCTTGGGGGCATTTCCGACGACGATGGTGAAGCTGCGTCCCGGCACGGACGAGGTGACGCTGGTGGTGCCCACCCAGTCATTGCGTGATCCCCAGTGGGACGCCGGGCATTTTTCCAAAGGCGGGGCAGCGGCGTTGTTCAACTACGACGTGCTGGGTTTCGACAGCCGTTCGCGCAGCGCGCCCAGCCGGTTCGTTTCGGCTTATACCGAGGCAGGCTTCAACCTTGAGGACTGGATTGTTCGCAGTCGTCAATTCTATGTGTCCGATAACGGCAAGGCCCGTACCGAGCATGTATACGCCTATGCACAGCGGGACATTGCCGCGCTGCAATCGACTTTCCAGGTGGGGCAGATATCCAGCCATAACCCGCTGTTTGGTGGCGTCCAGTTATCTGGCCTGCAGTTTTTCCCCGATGGTCAATCACGCGTCGCTGTGGGCAGCAACAATGCCGTGGTCGAAGGGCTTGCCCAGAGCCAATCACGGATCGAAGTTCGCCAGTCCGGCGTGTTGATTCACAGCACGCTGGTGCCGGAAGGTCCCTTCCGGCTAACGGGATTGCCATTGCTCAATGGCACCAGTGACCTGGAGGTCAGCGTGATCGACGTGCGGGGTGCCAGGCGCAGCTTTGTGGTGCCGGCGGCCTCGTTTGCGGGGGCTGCCCCGGCGGCTCCGGGTTACTATTTCTCGGTTGGCAAGCTGCGCAAGAGTGCGGGTGAAGAGGGGCCGTCACCGGTGGTCGCCATGGGGAGCGGCACCTGGGGTTTGGGGCGCAACTCGTCTGCGGGCTTTGGCTTGTTGAGTACGGATGAATACTGGTCGGCAGGTGGCACCCTGAGCAGTGTGTTTTTTCAGCGAGTTTCTGTGGCTGCGCGGCAAAACCTTTCTCGAGACGGCAAAAGTGCAGTGTCCGGGGCGCGCAGCAGCGTGTCTGTCAGCAGCCCGGTCTACGCCAATATCGACGTCAACCTCAGCGCAACCAGCCAAACCCGGGGGTATCGTGAGGTGCTTGAGGCCGGCCGCTCATACACGGCCGATGAATTGGGTTCGCGCTTCAAAAACCAATACACGGCAAGCCTGAGCTGGGCCGATCCCACGCTGGGCGTATTTTCTGCGGGCTATACCCACGGGTCTCAATTTGACGGCCGAACGACCGAGCATGTGTCTGCCTCCTGGAACAAGTCATTCAGCCACGCCGATGTCGCGTTGATTGCGGATTCGCAGGTGGGCGGTACGCGGATGGGCCGTGATGCCACGCTTGCCGGCGAGCGAAATGAAAGAGCTGTGGAGCATGACCTGTCCTTGCGTCTGCAGGTCAGTGTGCCCCTTGGGCGAGATCGTCGGCTTAATAGCTACGCCAGCCGGCGCGGGGACCGATTCACTGCTGGCACAGCGCTTAGCGAGCGGGTCAACGAGTCTGTGAATTACGAAGTGGGGGTCGAGCGCGACCTCAATGCCCGAGAGCAATCGGTGCGTGGCAATGTGGATCTATTGCCGCGTTATACCCGCGTTGGCCTGGGTGTCAGCCGTGACCCCCTGGGCACCAGCTACACAGGGCAGTTGCAGGGCGGCGTGGTGGCTCACGCGGGTGGCCTGACGTTCTCACCGTATGCCGTGCAAGACACGTTCGGCATCGTCTCGGTAGGGCAGATCGGCGCGGCAAAAGTCGAGACGCCCCAAGGCCCTGTGTGGACGGACTACCGCGGGCAAGCGGTGATCGCAGGCTTGCCGGCCTACACCAACAGCCGAGTCGAGGTGCAAACCCAGTCCTTGCCCAAACGCGTCGACCTGAAAAACGGCACCCAGATGCTCACCGCAGGCCGTGGGTCCTTCAATGCCGTGAATTTCGATGTGGTGAACGTGCGCCGCATGTTGCTTACCGCGCATGATCAGCACGGCCGGCCATTGCCTCAAGGCGCCACGGTATTCGGCAAGGGTGATCGCTTCCTGACCAGCGTGGTGGGTGACGGCATGATTTTCCTCAACGACGTCGATGAGGCGCAAAGCCTGCGGGTTTCATTGCCTGACTCTTCCAGCTGCGTGTTGCGTATTGATCTTGAGACCCAACCAGACAATGACAAATTCTATGCAACGACCTCGGCGGTGTGCCATGGCCGTTAAGTTTGAAAGGCTGCGTTTGGTGTTGCTCTGCACGGTACTGGCAGCACCTGACGTCCTGGCCGACAACTGTCGGTTATCGGTGAGCCAGCCACGCATCGACTATGGCGCCATCCGCACAGAGGCGCGTGTTGAAAGGGCCGCCTTGGTGCTTGCGACGCGTAGGTTGCGCGTGAACGTTTTTTGCACTGAGCCTGCAGCAATGGCATTGCGGTTTGTTGGTGTCGCAGCAGATGGGCAGGGGTTTGTGTTGGGTCGCCAAGGGCGATTTCGCTTGAGCCTCAAACACGCCCAAGTGGATGGGCGGGCTGTGGAGTGGGCGGCGAGCGACTTGGCCGGCGAGCCTGCCAGCGGGCAATTGCTGCCCGGCCAGACCTTGGTGGCGCGGGCGGCAGGGTTACCGATAGCAGGGCGCCGGCTGACAGCCCAGGTCGATATCGACACCGAACTGCCCGCTGAGGCCTTGGAGGTACGCGACGAGACGCACCTTGAGGGGCACGGCCGTTTCGAACTGATCAGCCCGGCTGTTCCACCGAACCAATGAAGTTGGCGAACTCGGGTGTCTTGGGGTTGGCGAACAGTGTTTTGGGGTCGCCTACTTCATGCACCTTGCCTTGGTGCATAAACACCAGTTTGTCCCCGACTTCCCGGGCAAAGCGCATTTCGTGGGTCACCATGATCAAGGTCATGCCGTCCTTGGCCAGTTGGCGCACGACGCTGAGCACTTCATTGACCAACTCCGGGTCCAGGGCGGAGGTTATTTCGTCGCACAGCAGCACTTTGGGCGACATGGCCAATGCCCGCGCAATGGCGACGCGCTGCTGTTGCCCGCCGGACAGGCGATCAGGGAAAGCGTCGAACTTCTCGCCCAGCCCGACTCGCTCAAGCATCTGCCTGGCAAGCTGTGCGGCTTTGGCCTTGGGGACTTTCTGCACCACTTGTGGTGCGAGCATGACGTTTTCGCCCACGGTCAGGTGCGGGAACAAGTTGAACTGCTGGAACACCATGCCGACTTTCTGCCGCAAACTGCGCAGGTCGGCGCGGGCGGCGTCGAGGTATTCGCCATCGACCTCGATCACGCCATCATTGATCGACTCCAGGCCATTGAGGGTACGCAGCAAGGTTGATTTGCCCGAGCCGCTGCGGCCGATGATCGCCACCACCTGGCCTTCTTCAACCGTCAGGTCGATGCCCTTGAGTACATGGTGATCGCCGTAATACTTATGCAGGGCGGAAATTCTAAGCAGAGGCATGCAGTCTCCTTTCCAGATAGCGCGCACTGAGGGACAAGGGGTAGCAGAGCAGGAAGTAACCGAGGGCCACCAAGCCATAGACCATAAAGGGCTCGAAGGTGGCGTTGGCGAGCATGCCGCCGGTTTTGGTCAGTTCGGTAAAACCGATGATCGAGGTCACGGCGGTGCCTTTGACCACTTGCACCGAGAAGCCAACCGTAGGTGCTACGGCAATCCGCAGGGCCTGGGGCAGAATCACGTAACGCAGTTGTTCAAGTGGGTTAAGGGCCAGGCTGGCCGACGCTTCCCACTGCCCGTGGGCGATGGACTCGACGCAGCCGCGCCAGATCTCGGCCAGGTAGGCACTGGTAAACAAAGTCAGGGCAATCGCCGCTGCCAGCCAGGGCGAGATATCCACCCCCAGCAGGGCAATGCCGAAAAACACCAGAAACAGCTGCATCAACAGCGGCGTACCCTGAAACAGTTCAATGTAGGTGCGCGCGACATGGCGCGGGAAGGCTTTGCGGCTGATGCGCATCGTCATCACCAGCAAGCCGATCAGGCCACCGCCGACAAAGGCCACCAGCGACAGCAACAGGGTCCATTGCAGGCCGACAGCCAGGTTGCGCACGATGTCCCAGAACGAAAAATCACTCATCGGCTGTTCCTCATCACAAACCGTCGGCCAATCCAGTTGAGCAACTGGCGAATCATCAGCGCCATGCACAGGTACACCAGGGTGGTCAGTGCGTAGGTTTCAAAGGCGCGGAAGTTACGTGACTGAATGAAGTTGGCGGCAAAGCTCAGCTCTTCGGTGGCGATTTGCGAACACACCGCCGAACCCAGCATCACGATGATGATCTGGCTGCTCAGGGCCGGCCACACCTTGCCCAGAGCGGGCAGCAGCACCACATGGCGGAACGCTTCAAAACGCGTCATCGCTAATGCTGCCGCCGCTTCCAGCTGACCACGAGGGATCGCCTGGATGCCGGCCCGGATGATCTCGGTGGAGTAAGCCCCCAGGTTGATGACCATCGCCAGCACGGCCGCTTGCCACTCGGTGATTTTCAGCCCCAGTGACGGCAAGCCGAAAAAGATGAAAAACAACTGCACCAGAAACGGCGTGTTGCGGATCAACTCGACATACACGCCGAAGAACCAGGCGAACGGCTGGATCTTCCACGCCCGCACCACGGCACCGACGGTGCCCAGGGCAACCCCCAGAATCGCGCCGATGGCCGTCAGTTCAAGCGTGAACAAGGCGCCGCGCAACAGCAGGTCGGTATTGGCCAGTACGGGCACAAAGTCGAATTGATAGGCCATGAATCAGCTCCGTCGCGTCAAAGGTCGGCGGGCAGCGGCTCTTTGAGCCACTGCATCGCGTTCTTTTCCAGGCTGCCGTCGGCCTTGGCCGCCACCAGAATCTGGTTAACCTTCTCCAGCAATGCCGGCTCGTTCTTGTTCACGCCCACGTAGACCGGCGAGTCCTTGAGTTTCACTTTCAGGGCCGGTACACGTTTGGGGTTGCGCTCGCTGATCGCCACCATCACCACGTTGCCGCTGGCAATCAGGTCGACCTGGCCAGCCAGGTAGGCGGCGATGGTCGAGTTGTTGTCTTCGAAACGCTTGATGGTCGCTTCTTTGGGCGCCACGGCGGTCAGCTCGATGTCTTCGATGGCGCCGCGCGTCACGCTGATGGTTTTGCCCTTGAGGTCGTCGGTGGTGCTGATGGCTGCGTCAGGCGGACCGAACACCGCCAGGTAGAACGGCGCGTAAGCCCTGGAGAAGTCGATGACCTTTTCCCGCTCGGGGTTCTTGCCCAGGCTGGAAATCACCAGGTCGACCTTGCCGGTGGTAAGGAACGGGATGCGGTTGGTGCTGTTGACCGGCGTCAACTCCAGCTTGACCTTGAGTTGGTCGGCCAGCAGCTTGGCGGTGTCGATGTCCAGGCCGCGAGGTTTCATGTCAGGGCCGACCGAGCCGAATGGCGGGAAGTCTTGAGGGACGGCGACCTTCAGGGTGCCCCGGGCGACGATATCCTCCAGACCATTGGCCTGGGCGGGTGCCTGGCTCAGCATCAGGCTGGCAAACAGGGCAGTGAGCAGGGCGCTGTAGCGCTTGGTCATGGCAACTCTCCGAAAAGGGCGAAGGGGTTTTCTGAGTTTGCTCAGTGCACAGCCCATGCCATCACCTCTCTGATCGTCTGTAACGCTGGAATTTGTTGAGGTTCGGTGGTCTTACTGGTCTGAACAGTGATGGCGCTTTTCGCACCTTTTTCGAGCGTCGACAAAACCGCGCGAGCCCCTTTGGGGCGTGGCTTGCCGACGGGCGCGAATAGCTTTACAACTAGCCGCTCAGTTGTCTGGAACCTTGAGTTTTTTATGAATTCCATCGCCCAAGCCGTACCGGAAGCGGCCCTGCAGGCCATCCGCAAACTGATCAAGGAACAGGGCTTCGCAGCGGGCGATGCATTGCCGTCCCAGCGCGACTTGGCGGTGCAGTTGGGCGTGAGCCGGGCGTCGTTGCGCGAGGCTTTGTCGTCCTTGAGTGCCTTGGGTGTGGTCAGTGTGCAGCCCGGCAAAGGCGTGTTTGTGCAGGCGGCGGAAGATCCGCCGGGGTTTGCCTGGCCCTTTGCAGCCCAGGCCTCGCCGCTGGATATCTTCCAGTTGCGCTATGCCCTGGAAGGATTTGCAGCGGGGTTGGCGGCGGTGACGCTGACTATCGATGAGTTGGACCGCCTGCAAGACAATGTCGAGGCAATGCGTAAGGTATTGAAGGCCGGCGACTTTGAAACCGCCGCCCGACTGGACTTCGAATTTCACCAACGGATTCTGTTGGCCAGCGGTAACCAGGCGATGGTGAGCATTTTGAGTGCCAGCGCCGAGGTGTTCCTGGAGAGTCAGAAACTACCGTTCATCCGACCGGAGCGGGCCATGGAAACGTGGCAGGAGCATCGCAAGATCCTGCGTGCACTGGCCCGGCGTTCCAGTGCGGCGGCGCAGAAAACCATGCAGGAACACGTACGCAATGCGGCGTTGCGCACGGGCATAGCGTTCGTGACGCCCGTAACGCCCTGAGTGGCTATACCCAAACTCATGCGTCGTCATAGCAAGAGTCAATCAGAGGCGGCTTCCTGAACGAGGGAAGGGCGGCTATGATGGGCAACGTTTTTTTTGCTTACAATCCGGAGACATCCATGAGCAACGATCTTATCAAGCACGTCACCGACGCGACCTTTGAGGCCGAAGTACTCAAGGCTGCTGGCCCGGTGCTGGTTGACTACTGGGCTGAATGGTGCGGCCCTTGCAAAATGATCGCTCCTGTCCTGGACGACATTGCAACGACCTACGAAGGCAAACTGACCATTGCCAAACTGAACATCGACGACAACCAGGAAACCCCGGCCAAGCACGGCGTGCGCGGTATCCCGACCTTGATGCTGTTCAAGAACGGTAACGTCGAGGCCACTAAAGTGGGCGCGCTGTCGAAGTCGCAACTGCAAGCTTTCCTCGACGCGAACATCTAAGCGTCGTCAAAAAAGCCCCGCAAATCGCGGGGCTTTTTCGTGAAACAGGGCTAGACGCTCCGAAACTCAGGTGGTACATTCGGCCCCGCACTGGTTTCTCCACTGCCCCCTGCAAGCCGTCGCCGACGCATTCCTTTTCGATTAGTACGCGATCCTGTCGCCTTCTCTGCGGCGCGGCCTCATTAAGCCAAAAGCTTAATTTCCCCCCTCCATAAATGATTACGTCATTCCTATATGAATCTGACTGAACTCAAGCAAAAGCCGATTACCGACCTGCTCCAATTGGCCGAAGAAATGGGCATAGAAAATATGGCCCGTTCGCGCAAGCAGGACGTGATTTTCTCCCTGCTCAAAAAGCACGCGAAAAGCGGCGAGGAAATCTCCGGTGATGGCGTGCTGGAGATTCTCCAGGACGGCTTCGGCTTCCTCCGCTCTGCAGACGCTTCCTATCTCGCCGGCCCCGATGACATCTATGTCTCGCCGAGCCAGATCCGTCGCTTCAACTTGCGTACCGGTGACACCATCGTTGGCAAGATCCGCCCTCCGAAGGAAGGCGAGCGTTATTTTGCCCTGCTCAAGGTCGACACGATCAACTTCGATCGTCCCGAGAACGCGAAAAACAAGATTCTCTTCGAGAACCTGACCCCGCTGTTCCCGACCGTGCGCATGAAGATGGAAGCCGGTAACGGTTCCACCGAAGACTTGACCGGTCGTGTTATCGACCTGTGCGCCCCGATCGGCAAAGGCCAGCGCGGCCTGATCGTCGCACCGCCGAAAGCCGGTAAGACCATCATGCTGCAGAACATTGCAGCGAACATCGCACGTAACAACCCTGAAGTTCACCTGATCGTGCTGCTGATCGATGAGCGTCCGGAAGAAGTAACCGAAATGCAGCGCACCGTGCGCGGCGAAGTGGTTGCCTCGACGTTCGATGAGCCGCCAACCCGCCACGTGCAGGTTGCCGAAATGGTGATCGAGAAGGCCAAGCGCCTGGTCGAACACAAGAAAGACGTGGTGATCCTGCTCGACTCCATCACCCGTTTGGCCCGTGCCTACAACACCGTGATCCCGAGCTCCGGCAAGGTACTCACCGGTGGTGTCGATGCCCACGCCCTGGAGAAACCAAAGCGTTTCTTTGGCGCCGCGCGGAACATCGAAGAAGGCGGCTCGCTGACCATTATCGCCACCGCGCTGGTTGAAACCGGCTCGAAGATGGACGAAGTGATCTACGAAGAGTTCAAGGGTACCGGCAACATGGAACTGCCTCTGGACCGCCGTATCGCGGAAAAGCGTGTGTTCCCTGCGATCAACATCAACCGTTCCGGCACCCGCCGCGAAGAGTTGCTGACCGCCGATGACGAACTGCAGCGCATGTGGATCTTGCGCAAGCTGCTGCACCCGATGGACGAAGTAGCCGCCATCGAGTTCCTGATCGACAAGCTGAAAACCACCAAGACCAACGATGAGTTCTTCTTGTCGATGAAGCGCAAGTAATACGACGCTTCAGGTCCAAAAAATGGCGCCCTTTGTGGCGCCATTTTTTTTGCATCGAAAAAGAGAGATTTGTGCGCTAATAGTGTCAGTTAAGAAACAAAAAGGTGGGTGCGGATACACTCACCTCCATCCGAATCAGGCTGATCGACGATTTATGACCGCTCTTGCTTACCGAAGGGACATTGATGGCTTGCGCGCCATCGCTGTCCTGGCTGTTGTGCTGTTTCATTTTGGAGTACCTGGCGTTACTGGCGGTTTTGTCGGCGTTGACGTGTTCTTCGTGATTTCAGGGTTCCTGATCACCTCGATCATCTGGCGCGAACGTCAAGCCGGGCATTTCAGTTTTGTGGAATTTTGGGCGCGGCGGGCCCGGCGTATCCTGCCGGCGTTGATTGTGATGATGTCTGCATCATTGGTCGTCGGCTGGTTTTTGATGGCGCCCAAAGACTACTCAGAGTTGGGGCGGTCGATACACAACCAGGTGATCTTCATCTCCAATCTGTTCTTCATGCGTCAGGACGGTTACTTCGACACGGCCTCCGACATGAAGCCCATGTTGCACACCTGGTCGCTGTCGGTTGAAGAGCAGTTCTACATTGCCTTTCCACTCTTGCTGGCGTTGCTGTCGAGCCGGCTGAAGCAATGGCGTGGCGCCTTGTTTGTGTTGCTGCTGGTGTCATTTGCGGCGAGCGTATGGGCGGTGTCTCGGGAACCGGACAAGGCGTTCTTCCTGCTGCCCATGCGAGCCTGGGAATTGTTGGCCGGTTCCATGCTGGCCGTCATGCCGGTGCCCGCTCGGCGGGCAAGCCCGATGCTGGCGCAAGGCGTCAGCCTGCTCAGCCTTGGCCTGATTATGGTGGCGGTATTTGGTTACGACGACCGCACCGCTTTCCCAGGGGCGGCCGCTTTGTTGCCCGTATTGGGGGTGGTGGGGCTGATTTGGGCCAACGGCCAGCAACCAACGTGGGCAGGGCGGTTGCTGGGCAGTCGCGTGCTGGTGGGTATTGGGCTGATTTCCTATTCCTGGTACCTGTGGCACTGGCCGGTGCTGGTGTTTGGCAAGTACGCCAGTATCTTTGGCCTGTCGTCCTGGGAGCTTGTGGCTCTGTTCGTTGTGAGCCTGGTGTTGGGTTATGCCTCCTGGCGGTTTGTCGAAGGGCCGTTCCGTGAGCGGCGCCTGCTGGCAGGCCGCAGGTCGATTCTGGTCGCGGGTTTCCTTGGGCTTGCCAGCCTGGGCCTGGTCGGCAAAAGCCTGGTTTGGTCGGATGGTTTTGCATCGCGGCTGCCGCCCCAGGCATTGCAATACGCCCAGGCGCGTACCTGGAGCCCCACACTCATGAGTTGCCTGTCGGACGACAAGAAAGACCCGCACCGTAAGCTGTGCCATTTTGGTCCACCGGCGAACTCGGCCCGTGCAATCGTCTGGGGTGACAGCCATGCCTCGGCGCTGATTCCGGCGTTGAAAGATGGGGCCAGCAAGTACGACTTCAGCATCACCCAGGCCGGTTATGCTGGCTGTCTGCCTTTTTACAGGAAAGAAAATACCCCAGGCTGCAGTGCGTTCAACGAGCGCGTCACCCGGTTGTTGAGCCAGGAACAGTTCAGTGATGTGGTGTTGGTCGCGCGCTGGAGCCTCTACGTTTATGGCCAGCACTCCGGTGATACAGGCGCGTCGATCCATGACCCGGAGACGGGCAAGTATGACCGTGCTATTGCCGAGCGATTGTTCTCCGAGGGGTTGAGGGCGTTGGTGCAGCAACTCCGTGCCGGCGGCCACCGAGTCTGGTTGGTCAAGGAGGTGCCGCTGCAGGATTTCAATGTGCCTTATCGACTCAGTCGCCTGGCGATGTTGGGTCGCCCGACCGACCGAGAAGGCTTGCCACTGGCCGAACACGTCCAGCGACAGGCCTATATCAGCAGCGTTTTTGCGCAAATCGCCGCGGCTGACTCGGGGGTCCAGCTCCTGGACCCGGCGCCGACGCTGTGTGCTGCCAACGGTTGGTGTCGGGTCGAACTGGGTGGCCAGTCGCTGTATACCGATGACAATCACCTTTCAAGCGTGGGCACGCGGTATGTGGAGGGGTTCCTTGAACCCCTCTTCCGCAGCTTGCGCCATGCATCCGTTGAGTCGGATGTGAGTCGCAATGACGTGCAATAAGCTGCCAGCGCTCGTAAGAGCAGGTAGGATGTACGCCTATTTTACGGGTGGCATGGTTAATGAAATTCAAGGATCTTCGGGATTTCGTGCAGCAACTTGAGCAGCGCGGAGAGTTGAAACGTATCCAGGTGCCGATTTCCCCGGTGCTGGAAATGACTGAGATTTGCGACCGTACCTTGCGTAACAAGGGCCCGGCGCTGCTGTTCGAAAACCCGACCGGCTTTGATATCCCGGTGCTCGGTAACCTGTTCGGCACGCCCGACCGCGTTGCGTTTGGCATGGGCGCCGAGTCGGTCAGCGAGCTGCGCGAGATCGGCAAGCTGCTGGCCTTCCTCAAGGAGCCCGAGCCACCCAAGGGCTTGAAGGATGCCTGGTCGAAACTGCCGATCTTCCGCAAGATCATTGCCATGGCCCCCAAAGTGGTCAAGGACGCGGTGTGCCAGGAAGTGGTTATCGAGGGTGATGATGTCGACCTGGCCATGCTGCCGGTGCAGACCTGCTGGCCGGGCGATGTCGGCCCGCTGATCACCTGGGGCCTGACCGTCACCAAAGGCCCGAACAAAGATCGTCAGAACCTGGGCATCTACCGTCAGCAAGTGATCGGCCGTAACAAAGTGATCATGCGTTGGCTGAGCCACCGTGGCGGCGCACTGGACTTCCGTGAGTGGTGCGAAAAACATCCTGGCAAGCCGTTCCCGGTGTCCGTAGCCCTGGGCGCCGACCCGGCGACCATCCTCGGCGCCGTGACCCCGGTGCCCGATAGCCTGTCCGAATATGCCTTCGCCGGCCTGCTGCGTGGCAACCGCACCGAGCTGGTGAAGTGCCGTGGCAACGACCTGCAAGTGCCAGCCACCGCTGAAATCATCCTCGAAGGCGTGATTCATCCGGGCGAAATGGCCGATGAAGGCCCTTACGGCGACCACACCGGCTACTACAACGAAGTCGACAGCTTCCCGGTGTTCACCGTCGAGCGCATCACCCACCGGATCAAGCCGATCTACCACAGCACCTACACCGGCCGGCCGCCGGATGAGCCGGCCATTCTGGGTGTGGCGCTGAACGAAGTGTTCGTGCCGATCCTGCAAAAGCAGTTCCCTGAGATCACCGACTTCTACCTGCCGCCTGAAGGCTGCTCGTACCGCATGGCCATCGTGACCATGAAGAAGTCGTACCCAGGCCATGCCAAGCGGGTAATGCTCGGCGTGTGGTCGTTTTTGCGACAGTTCATGTACACCAAGTTCGTTATTGTCACCGACGACGACATCAATGCCCGGGACTGGAACGACGTGATCTGGGCCATTACCACGCGCATGGACCCCAAGCGCGACACGGTGATGATCGACAACACGCCGATCGACTACCTGGACTTTGCTTCGCCGGTGTCGGGCCTGGGCTCGAAGATGGGCCTGGATGCCACGCACAAATGGCCGGGTGAAACCACCCGCGAGTGGGGTCGGGTGATCGTCAAGGATGAAGCCGTGACCGCGCGCGTCGATGCGATCTGGAAAGAATTGGGAATAGATTGATGCGTGTAACCCTGCAACCTTCCGGCGCGGTACTGGAGCTGGTCCCTGGCGAACGAATCCTCGAAGGCGCTCGCCGCCTGGGCTACGAGTGCCCGCAGGCGTGCCGCAATGGCGTGTGCCATGTGTGCGCTGCGCTGCTGGTGGAAGGCCGGGTGCAGCAAGCCGGCGAAGTGCGCGACCATGGTGAGTTCTACACCTGCATCGCCGAACCGCTGGAAGATTGCGTTGTGCTGTGGGATGGCGTGTTGGCGCCGGGAGAGTTGCCGTTGCGCAAGTTGTCGTGCCAATTGAGTGAGTGCGTGGAAGTCGGTGGCGATGTGTGGCGCGTGCGCCTGCGCGCGCCGGCCGGTAAAGCGCTGCGTTACCACGCCGGGCAATACTTGATGATCGAACGGGACAACGGCGAGAAGTCGGCGTTTTCGCTGGCGTCGGCGCCCCACGCCGGGCGCGAGCTGGAACTGCATGTGCTGGTGCGCGAGGACAGTGCGCGCAACCTGATCGAGCAGTTGCAGCGCAACCAGATGGCCCGTATTGAACTGCCGTTTGGTGATACGCACTTGGCTGAACTGCCGGACGGGCCGCTGGTGCTGATCGCCGCCGGTACGGGCATGGCGCAGATGCACAGCCTGATCGAGCATTGCCGCGCCTCGGGCTTCAAGCACCCGGTGCACCTGTATTGGGGCGTGCGCCGCCCGGAAGACTTCTACGAAATCGAACACTGGGACCAATGGCAGCAACTGCCCAACCTGTTCCTGCACAAAGTGGTCAGCGACCTGTGCGGTTGGGAAGGGCGTTGCGGGCTGCTGCATGAGGCTGTGTGTGAAGACATCAGCGACCTCAAGGCCGTGCATGTCTACGCCAGTGGTTCGCCGGCGATGATCTACGGCACGCTGGACGCATTGGTCGACGCCGGCATGGATGCGCATCAGATGCGCGCTGATGTGTTTGCCTACGCGCCGCGCCCTTGAACCCTTGAGCTGAACCCGTGCGGGAGCAGGCAAGCCCGCTCCCACATAGGTAGGCGGCGTTCTTAGAAACGAACGCCTGCCGTCAGCATTGCCGCATTGAAGCCCAGCAACACCAGCTCGCTGGTCACCGGGCCGAAGTGGACCCCCACAGACGGAATGATCGCCGGTGCCACGCCGTAACGGTTGAGCGGGATTTTGTCCCGATACTTGCCGCGATAGCCCTGCAGTGCACCTGCGGTCACTTTCACGTAAAACGGCGAATCGACAATATCGAAGCGCTTGCCGGCGTAGACGTAGTACGAACGCTGGCTGAACGAGTTGCGAAACGTCGCCCCGCCATACACCAGCCCTGACGCCTCGTTGCGCTCCAGGTTGATCAAATCCTGATTGTTATTGTGTTGTGAGTCCGGTGAAAAGTGCCGGGTGTAGAGGCTTGTCTGGGCGTACCAGAAGCCTTTGTCGTTTTCGGTGACAGCCTCAGAGGCCAAGGCGCTGGCGGCGTGTGCCAACAGCAGCAGGCCGCAATAAAAGTATTTCATGGTTCGACCTCGATAGTCGTTCGGATAGGCGGCTAATGTGGGGTCGCTAACGTCGTCAGTTTGGCGGTAAACGTCCTGCATGGCCTGAACCTGCGCTGAAAGCTCGGGCGCCTATGCTTATTCATTTACGGTATTACTGATGTAGGGAAAATCTCATTAAGCTATAAGCAACGGACTACCGACTATCTGCCGATAACCACTCACTGACCGCCACCGCCCGCCAGCCGGATCGATCGTACGAACTCAGAGCATTGAAGTTCTGATTGTTGATTCTTAGGGGAGCGGTATGGGGAGCAATCAAAAACACACGCTGTACTCAGCGATTTTGTCGGCCAATTTGCTGACCGCTGTGGGATTCAATCCAGTGCTTGCGAGCGAAACTGTTACCGCCGACGCACCAAAACTCGACACCGTGATCGTCACCGGCACCCGCACCCAAGAGCGCACCGCCAGTGCTTCGCTGTCACCCATCGACGTGATATCCGGCGATACCCTGCGCAGCACTGGCTCGGATGAACTGGGTGCGGTGTTGGCACGCCTGATTCCGTCGATCAATTTCCCGCGCCCAAGCCTGGTGGATGGCGCCGAACTGGTGCGCCCGGCGCAGTTGCGCGGCTTGTCGCCGGACCAGGTGTTGGTGCTGGTCAACGGCAAACGCCGCCACACCAGTGCTTTCGTCAACCTGGGCGGGGCGGTGGGGCGCGGTTCGGCGCCGGCGGATTTGAATGCCATCCCGCTGTCGGCGGTCGACCATATCGAAGTGCTGCGCGATGGCGCGTCGGCGCGTTATGGCTCGGACGCGATTGCCGGGGTGATCAACGTGATCCTCAAGCACGACGACCACGGCGGCTCAGTCTCGACCAAGTTCGGCGAGTACAAGAAGGGCGACGGCATCCAGCGCAACGTCAGCGGCAATACCGGGTTTGCCTTGGGTGACAACGGCTTTATCAACGTCTCGGGCGAGGGTGCCGACAACGACTACACCAACCGCGCCGGTGACGATTTCCGTCCTGGCAGCGTGGGTTCCACCACCTATGGCCAGCGCGTGTTCCGTCAGGGCGAGCCGGCCACCAATGAAGGCAAATTCCAGTTCAACTCCGAATATTCCTTCAACGATGCGGCCGAGTTCTACACCTTCGGCGGCTACAGCAAGCGCCGTGGCGAGACAGCAGCGTTCTATCGGGCGAGCAACGCGTCCAACAACATTCCGGCGCTGAACCCCAATGGCTATCTGCCGCTGATCAAGGGCAATCTGGAGGACACGTCCTTGGTGGTCGGTCTGCGCGGCTTGCTGGCCTACGATTGGCATTACGACCTGTCGGCCAACTACGGCAAGAACCAGTACGAACTGGGCACCGAAACCATCAACACCTCACTCGGCCTGGCCACGCCGCGCAAATTTAACAACGGCACCTTGAGCAACGATCAGCGCCAGGTCAGCCTGGACCTGTCCCGTGAGTTCGACGTGGGCTTCCTGCCTTACCCGGTGTCGGTGGCTTTTGGCGGCGAATACCTGCGCCAGGGTTATGAAATCGACGCCGGCGACCCGGCGTCCTACTACCAGACCGGCAGCTCGGGCCTGGGTGGTTTCCGTGATGCCGATGCCGGCAGCAGTTCACGGCATAACTGGGCCCAGTACCTGGACCTGGAAACCAACTTCACCGAAAAACTCAGCGCGTCGGCCGCCGTGCGTCATGAGGACTACAGCGACTTTGGCTCCAATGTCAGCGGCTCGCTGTCGGCCCGCTATGACTTCACCCCGCAAGTGGCCTTGCGCGGCAGCATCTCCAACGGCTTTCGTGCGCCTTCCCTGGCCCAGCAGAACTTTGCCTACACCTCGTCACAGTTGATCGGCAGCACCATTCAGGAGGCCGGCACCTTCCCGGCGAACAGCCAGGTGGCCCGCTTGCTGGGCGCCGAAGACCTGAAAGCCGAGAAGTCGCGTAACTACAGCCTTGGCCTGGTGCTCGAACCTGCCGATGACCTGACCGTGACACTCGACGTGTACCGCATCGACATCCGCGACCGCATCAGCCTGTCGTCCAACCTCAATCTCAACCCGGCCACCATTGCCTACCTGCAAGCCAACGGTGTCGGCAACATCAACTACACCAGTGCCCGCTATTTCACCAACGCCACCGACACCCGTACCGACGGCGTCGATCTGGTGGCCAACTACCGTTACTCGTTCGACAATGGCATCCGCTGGAACAGCACGGTTGGCTACAACTACAACCACACGAAGGTGACGGACGTGAAGGCCAACCCGGCCATTCTCGACAGCCTGGGCGCCAACCTGGTGCGGGTGGACCGCCGCGAGCGTATCGGTTTGCTCGGCGACACCACTCCTCAGCACAAGCTGAGCCTGGGTAACGATTTCACCTATGGCCGCTGGGCACTGCACAGCAATCTGGTGCGCTACGGCGAATTCACCAGTTACCAGGCGGACACAATCAACGACCAGACCTTCAAGGCGGCCTGGGTACTGGACCTGTCGGCGGACTACACGCTCAAGAGCTGGACCTTCACCCTGGGCGGCGACAACGTCACCGATAAATACCCGGAGAAGGTCAATGCCTACGCCAGCAGCGGCGGCAACCTC
The DNA here is from genome assembly GCF_900215245.1 of Pseudomonas fluorescens. GTDB lineage: Bacteria > Pseudomonadota > Gammaproteobacteria > Pseudomonadales > Pseudomonadaceae > Aquipseudomonas > Aquipseudomonas fluorescens. Next base: position 1,868,238 of record NZ_LT907842.1, on the reverse strand, counting down.
GCCTATAGCACTTTTTCGCCGTACGGTTACAGCGGCGCGTTTTATTACGGTAAAGTTGCTTACAACTGGTAACACGCAGGAGACCTAAGCGATCCGCCATGACCGTTATTGAAACCGATCTGTTGCAATTGGCTTACCCTCCGCGGCTCGATCTGGGGCCGCAACTGACTCACGAGCAATTAATGAGTTCGATGCAGGCCACCATGGCCAAGCATAAGGGTGGGCCGGTCTGGCTATTCGCTTATGGTTCGCTGATCTGGCGTCCGGAATGCTCGTCGACCCAGCGCATGCGTGCACGGGTTCACGGTTATCACCGGGGTTTGTACCTGTGGTCACACGAGCATCGAGGCACGCCGGAGTCACCGGGGTTGGTGTTCGGCCTGGATCGCGGCGGTTCTTGCAGCGGGTTTGCCTACCGTTTGCCGGAAGACCAGCTTGAGGCCTCGCTGTATGCCTTGTGGCAGCGTGAGATGCCTTACCCGTCGTACCGGCCGCACTGGCTCAGTTGCCGCTTGGAAGATGGCAGCCAGGTACAGGCGTTGGGGTTTGTGCTGGAGCGGCACTTGCCCAGCTATGCCGGCAACCTGCCCGATATCGTGCTTAATCACGTGTTGGAAAGCGCTTGCGGGCGTTACGGCACCACTCGCGATTATGTCGAGCAGACCGTGAACGCCCTGCGTAGCCACGCCATGCCAGATAAAAACCTGGAGGCGCGGCTCAAGCGTTGTGCCAAAGACTGCGGCGGGAATTAACGCGCCGAGCTGACGCTGTTGGTGTGCCACAGCGTTGGGATCAGGAACGCAATCGCCAGCAGGCATGCGCCCACCAGCAACACAAAACCACCGTCCCAGCCGAAGTGGTCCACGGTGTAGCCCATGGCCGCACTGGCTGCCACCGAACCACCCAGGTAACCGAACAGGCCCGTGAAGCCCGCAGCGGTGCCCGCCGCTTTTTTCGGTGCCAGCTCCAGCGCCTGCAGGCCGATCAGCATCACCGGGCCGTAGATCAGGAAGCCGATGGAGAACAGCGCGATCATGTCGACCATCGGGTTGCCTGGCGGGTTGAGCCAGTAAACCAGGGTCGCCACGGTGACCAACGCCATGAACACGATGCCGGTCAGGCCTCGGTTGCCACGGAAGATCTTGTCCGACATCCAGCCGCACAGCAGCGTGCCCGGAATGCCCGCCCACTCGTAGAAGAAGTACGCCCACGAGGTTTTATCCACGTCGAAGTGCTTGGCTTCCTTAAGGTAAGTCGGCGCCCAGTCCAATACGCCGTAGCGCAGCAGGTAAACGAAGACGTTGGCGAAGGCGATGTACCAGAGCATTTTGTTGCGCAGCACGTACTTGACGAAGATTTCCTTGGCGCTGAATTCGTCTTCGTGGCTGGCGTTGTAGCCTTCCGGGTAGTCGTTCTTGTATTGCTCGATAGGCGGCAGGCCGACCGATTGCGGGGTGTCGCGCATGGTGATGAAGGCAAACGCCGCCACTGCCAATGCCACGGTCGCCGGCACATAGAACGCTGCGTGCCAGTCGTTGAACCACGCCATGCCCAGCAGGAACAGCGGGCCGATCAGGCCGCCGCCGACGTTGTGCGCCACGTTCCACACCGACACCACACCGCCGCGTTCTTTCTGCGACCACCAGTGCACCATGGTGCGTCCACTTGGCGGCCAGCCCATGCCCTGGGCCCAGCCGTTGATGAACAGCAGAATGAACATCATGGTCACGCTGGACGTTGCCCAAGGTGCGAAACCGAAAATGAACATCACGCCCGCCGATATCAGCAGGCCGAAGGGCAGGAAATAGCGTGGGTTGGAGCGGTCGGACACCAGGCCCATCAAGAACTTGGACAAGCCGTAGGCGATCGCAATGGCCGACATCGCCAGGCCCAGCTCACCCCGGGTGTAACCCTCGTCGATCAAGTACGGCATGGCCAGCGAGAAGTTTTTGCGCAGCAGGTAATACCCGGCGTAACCGAAGAAAATACCGGCGAAGATCTGCCAGCGCAGTCGTCGGTAGGTACTGTCTATTTTTTCTTCAGGCAGGGGCGCCTGGTGTGCGGCAGGACGAAAGAAAGCAAACATTCAAGAGCTCCAAATTTCTTGTTTTGACTGCGGATGCGAATGTTACAGTTTCGTTACCGAAAATAGCATTGCCTCTTATCCGCAAACACAGGAAATCCGAGCGATTGCATGTTCTCTTACGAACATGTCGCGAATAGATAAGTATGGGCCGTAATCAGCTTCTTCGAAGCACTGGAGATCAAAATGTGGGAGCTGGCTTGCCTGCGATTGCGGTCTGTCAGCTGCATTTGTTGGAGCTGACTCACCGCAATCGCAGGCAAGCCAGCTCCCACATTGACCGCGTTTCAAATCATTACCGGATCTGAACGACGACCTTGCCCACCGCCTTGCGCTGCCCCAGGTCGTTGATCGCGTGGGCAGCCTGCTCCAGCGGATACACCTGCGACACCAACGGCTTCAACTTGCCCTCAGCGTACCACGTGAACAACTGCTGGAAGTTCGCCGCATTGTCCTGCGGCTGGCGCTGGGCGAACGAACCCCAGAACACTCCGACCACGGACGCACCCTTGAGCAGCGCCAGGTTCACCGGCAGCTCGGGAATGCGCCCGCTGGCAAAGCCCACCACCAACAGACGGCCGTTCCAGGCGATGCCACGCACCGCTTGGTCAAACAGATCGCCGCCGACCGGGTCGTAGATCACATCGACACCGTTGCCGTCGGTCAGGCGCTTGATTTCGTCCTTCAGGTTGGCTTCGCTGTAGTTGATCAACTCGTCCGCACCGGCGGCCTTGGCCACGGCCAGTTTGTCCGCACTGCTGGCAGCGGCGATTACCCGGGCGCCCATGGCTTTGCCGATTTCCACGGCCGCCAGGCCCACGCCACCGGAGGCACCGAGTACCAACAGGGTTTCGCCCGGTTGCAGGTTGGCCCTTTGTTTCAAGGCGTGCATCGAGGTGCCGTAGGTCATGCTGAAAGCCGCGGCGGTGTTGAAATCCATGCTCGGCGGGATTGGCAGCACGTTGTAGCCCGGCACGGCGACCTGCTCGGCAAAGCTGCCCCAGCCGGTCAGGGCCATGACCCGGTCGCCGACTTTCAGGTGGCTGACTTTTTCCCCGACTTCACTGACCACCCCGGCCGCTTCGCCACCCGGCGAGAACGGGAAGGGCGGTTTGAACTGGTATTTGCCCTCGATGATCAGGGTGTCCGGGAAATTGACCCCGGCCGCGTGCACGTCCAACAGGATTTCGTTCTTCTTGATCGCCGGGCTGGCGATCTCTTCCAGCACCAGGGTTTCGGCGGGGCCGAAGGCTTTGCACAGCACAGCTTTCATCGGACTATTCCTTTTGGCGTCGTGGCCGATAAGTGTAGGAGGGTACGCCCGTGGGTCAACGAGCATGCCCGGGCCTGATAAGTCGCCATAAGCTTGTGCTCAGCCTTGCTAGCGTTATGCTACCCGGCAACCGAATTTGAGGAATGAACTGTGAAAGCGTGGATCCTGTTGATGCTCGCCCTGACCTTGCCGATGGCAGCCCAGGCCGAAGAAGCGAAAGAAGGCGAGGCACCCAAGGTCAGCTATTACAGCTTGAACCCGCCCTTCGTGGGCAACTACGGCCTGGATGGCACAACAAAACTCAAGGTGTTCAAGGCCGATATCGCCTTGCGTGTGACCGGCCCCGAAGCCCTTGCCGCGGTCAAAGCCAACGAGCCATTGATTCGTAACCAACTGGTGGGGCTGTTCACCCAGCAGACCAACGAAGCGATGAGTACGGTCGAAGGCAAAGAAAAACTGCGCCAGCAAGCCCTGAAGCAAACCCAGCAAGTCATGAACGACGAAACCGGCAAGCCGGTGGTGGAAGACCTGTTGTTCAACAACTTGATCATCCAGTAACGGGTCCTTGTGGCGAGCGGGCTTGCCCCGCGTTGGGTGGCGAAGCCGCCCGAAAACCCTGCGCCTCGGTACACCTGAAACACTGTGGTGAATTTGAAGGGGGCTGCTGCGCAGCCCAACGCGGGGCAAGCCCGTTCGTCACCGTTAAGAAGCCAGGCTTTTGCGAAACCTGGCCAATGCCACCGCAAAAAACACCAGGCCAATCGCCGCCAGCGCGAGCAAATCCGGCCACACCACACTCACGCCCGCATCCCGGAACAGAATCGCGGCGCTCAGGCTCACAAAGTGGGTCGACGGCGAGCCCTGCATCACCCACTGTAACCACTCGGGCATGCTGTCCAGCGGCGTGCTGCCACCGGAAAGCAACAGCATTGGGATGATCACCGGAATCGCCAGCAAACCGAATTGCGGCGTCGAGCGAGCAAGGGTGGCGAGGAAGATCCCCAGTGCGGTACTCGCAAACAGATACAGCGCGGTCACGAACAGGAACAGGCTCATGGACCCGGCCAGCGGCACGCCGAGCAAACCCTTGACCACCAGCTCCAAAGAGAGCCACGTGCACAGCACCACCACCAGCATGTTGCTCCAGATTTTCGCCAGCATGATTTCCAGTGCGGTCAGGGGCAGTACCAATAAATGGTCGAGCGTGCCGTGCTCGCGCTCGCGCAGCAGTGCGGTGCCGGTCAGCACGATGGCCAGGATGGTGATGTTGTTGACGATCTGGATCACCGCCAGGAACCAACCGCCTTCCAGGTTGGTGTTGAACAGCGCCCGGGTGGTCAGCTGCGCGGGTAACGTCTGGCTGGACTCGGCCTGGCCGCTGTAGCTGAGCAACTCACGCTGGAAAATCCTGCCGATGTAGCCGGCCCCCATGAACGCCTGGCTCATCGCCGTGGCATCGACGTTCACCTGCACGCCCGGCTGACGCCCGGCCAACAGGTCGGCCTGGAAATTTGCCGGCACGTTGATCACGAAGGTGTACTCGCCGCTGTCCATGACCTTATCCAGTTGGTCATAGGCCAGCGGCGCGGGTGGTTGAAATTCCGGTGGCAGTAATGCTTCGGCCATCTGCCGGGACAGCGCGCTGTGGTCTTCATCGACAAAGGCCACGCTGGCGTTGTGCACGCCAATCACCGAGCCGGCGGCAGGCATGTAGATCGCGACGGTAAAGGCGTAGGCCAGAAACAGCAGCAACACGCTGTCGTGGCGCAGGCTGGTGAGTTCCTTGATCCCCAGGCGCAGGATGTGAGCGAGCTTGTGCATCAGGCCTCCTGCTTCTTGAGCATGATTAAACTCAGCCCGGTGAACCCGATAAAAAAACCGAACAGCGCCAGGCACTGCGGCCACAACTGGCGCAGGTCGAGGGCTTTGGTGAAGGTGCCTACGGCGATATCCAGAAAGTGGCCGGCGGGGAACAGCGTGCCCATCACTGCGGCCGCACCGTCCAGGGACGAGCGCGGCACGATCAGCCCGGAGAATTGGATGGTCGGCAGGCTGGTGATGATCATGGTGCCGAGTATCGCCGCAATCTGAGTGCGGGTGAACGCTGAGATCAGCAGGCCCATGCTGGTGGTGGCCAGCACGTACAGCAGGCCGCCAAATGCCAGGGTCAACGCGCTGCCTTTAAACGGTACACCGAACAGCCAGCGGTTCATCGCCACCAGCAGCGCGAGGTTCACGAGGCTCACGGCCAGGTACGGCGCCTGTTTGCCGAGCAGGAATTCCAGGCGGGTCAGGGGTGTGGCGTAGAAGTTGGTGATCGAGCCCAGCTCTTTCTCGCGCACGATGCCCAGCGCGGTGAGCATCGCAGGGATAAATGCCAGGATCAGCGCCATCACGCCCGGGCCGATGGCATTCACGCTGACCACGTCCTGGTTGTAGCGAAAGCGCGTTTCGAGCTTGGCGGCGGCTTGGGTGTTCACGGGCAGGCTGCTCAGCGCGGCCAGTTGCTGGAGGTTGCCCTGATGCACGGCTTCCACGTAGTTACGGCTGGTTTCCGCGCGAAACGGCATGCCGCCGTCGAGCCACGCGGCGACGGTGGGTTGGCGACCGGCGTAGAGGTCGCGGCCAAAACCGGGCGGGATTTGCAGCGCCAGTTTGATTTCCGAACGCTGCAGGCGACGGTGCAGTTCGTTTGCGTCGCGGATGGGCGCTTGTTCGGCGAAGTAGCGCGAGCTGCGAAAGGCTTCCAGGTAGGCACGGCTTTGCGGCGTCTGGTCCTGGTCGTAGACGGCGAAGGCGAGGTTTTCCACATCCAGGGAAATCCCGTAGCCGAAGATCACCATCATGAACATCGCCCCCAGCAGGGCGAAGGCCATGCGCACTTTGTCGCGCAGCAGCTCCTTGCCTTCGCGGCTGGCCACCGCCAACAGCCGAGCCGGACTGAACCCGTGTTTGCTGACCGGCGGCGCGCTGGTTTCGCTGACGGTCGCGGCGGTCGCGGCGGGTTCGGGCTCGCCTTGGGCTTGTTGCAGGCAGGTGACGAAGGCCGCTTCCAGCGTGTCGCCGTGGAATTGTTGTTGCAGGGCTGCGGGTGTGTCGCATGCCAGTACTCGGCCGGCGTGCATCAGCGAGATGCGGTCGCAGCGCTCGGCCTCGTTCATGAAGTGGGTGGACAGGAAAATGGTCACGCCCTGTTCGCGGGACAGCTCGATCAGCAATCGCCAGAAATCATCCCGCGCCGCCGGGTCGACGCCCGAGGTGGGCTCATCAAGGATCAGCACTTCGGGGCGATGCAACACGGCCACGGCCAATGAGAGGCGCTGACGCAGGCCAAGGGGCAGCTCGCCTGACGGCTGCTCGGCCACGTCGCCCAGATCGAAACGCTGAATCAACTCATCTATTCGCGGGCCGCTGTCGGCCTTGGGCAAATCGAACAGTTGCGCATGCAGCACCAGGTTCTGGCGCACGCTGAGTTCGCCGTACAGCGAGAAACTTTGCGACATGAAACCCACGCGCTTACGGGTCGCGAGGTCCTTGGCATTCACCGGGTTGCCGAGCAGCGTGGCGCTGCCCTCGGTGGCCGGCATCAGCCCGGTGAGGACTTTCATGGTGGTGGTTTTGCCGCAGCCGTTAGAGCCGAGGAAGCCGAAAATCTCGCCCCGGCCGATGGCAAAGCTGACTTTATCCACCGCCGTGAAATCACCAAAGCGCAGCGTCAGGTCGTGGGCTTCGATAGCGATATCGGTGTTGCCGCTTTCTCGCGGTGGAATCACCAGCGGCTGATTGTTGTGGGCGCTGTCGCCCTGGAAGTGGGTGAAGGCCTCGTCCAGTTTGCCGCTGGGTGTGGCGGCCGCCAGCTCGCGGCTCAAGCCGTCGGCGATCAGTTTGCCGCGATCCAGCATCAGGCAATGTTCGAACTGTTCGGCCTCTTCCATGTAGGCCGTGGCCACCAGCAGCGTGAGCTGCGGGCGTTCGTGGCGTACGGTTTCGACCAGTTCCCAGAAGCGTCGACGCGACAGCGGGTCGACGCCGGTGGTGGGCTCGTCGAGGATCAGCAGGTCCGGGTCGTGGATCAGCGCGCAGCACAGGCCAAGTTTCTGCTTCATGCCACCGGACAGCTTGCCGGCCGGGCGCTCGGCGAAGCGTGCGAGGTCAGTGGCCAGCAGCAGGTTGTGCATGCGCTGCTCGCAATCGGCTTTCGACAGGCCGAACAGCGTGGCGAAGAAGCGGATGTTTTCGCTGATGGATAGCTCGGGATACAAGTTGCCGCCCAGGCCTTGGGGCATGAAGGCGATGCGTGGGTACAGGCTGTTGCGGTGGCGGCGGTCCTCGATAGAGCCACCGAGCACTTCCAGTTGCCCCGCCTGAAGCTTTTTAACCCCGGCGATCAACCCCAGCAGGCTGGACTTGCCCGCGCCATCCGGGCCGATCAAGCCGCAGCGGGTGCCGGCCGGCAAGCTGAAGGCGATGTCGATGAGTGCCTGTTGCTTGCCGTAACGGTGGTTGATTCCCGTGGCGTGCAGCGCCAGGGCGGTCATTTCAGGTTGGCCGGCCAGTCGATATCAGCCGTGCGCACGTAGCCGGCGCCGGGCATGCCCGGTTTGGCTTGCGGTACGGCACTGGGTTGAGTCAGGCGCAGCTTGACGCGGAACACCAGCTTCTGACGCTCGTCGCGGGTCTCGACCTCCTTGGGCGTGAACTGCGATTTGTCGGCGACAAAACTGATTTTCGCCGGCAGCGGTTGCTGGGGCAGGGCGTCGAGCAGGATGCGCGCGTCACTGCCGACGGTCAGGCGGCCGGTGATGGACGCGGGCAGGTACAGGTTCATGTACTGATCATTGGGATCAATCAGCAACAACACACGCCCGCCCGCGCCGAGCACTTCACCCGGCTCGGCCAGGCGTAACTGGATGATGCCGTCGATGGGCGCCCGCAGGCTGCTGTCGTCGATTTCGCTGGTGAGCTGGGCCACTTGGGCCTGGGCCGCGCCAATGGCGGCTTTCACCGCATTGACCTGAGCTTGCGCGGCAACCACGGCGGCGTTGCCGGTGTTCTGACGCGCTTGCTGCTGGTCGATCAACTGGCTGCTGGCGAAGCCGCGCTTATACAGTTCCTGGGTGCGCCTGAGTTCCTGGCCGGCCAGCAGTTGTTCACTCTGGCGCAGTTGCACGTTGGCCTCGGCGGCGGCGAAGTTTTCCTTGGCGCGCAGCACTTCGGCTTCGGCCTGGGCACGTTGGGCTTCGAGGGTGCGGGTGTCCATGCGCGCGAGCAATTGGCCCTTGAGCACCTTGTCACCTTCATCCACGCGCACCTCGGCCAGGCGCCCGGGGATCTTGGCGGCGATCTGCACTTCGGTGGATTCCAGGCGCCCATTGCCCATGCTCAAGCCTTCTGGCAGGCGGTCCTGGGTGGAACGCCAGTAACCGAAGCCACCGGCACCCAGCAACAGGGCGATCAGGGCAATAGCGAAAAGGCGCGACATATGGCGGTTCGTAGACATGGCTGCATCCTGCGGCATTAGCGTTCCAGTGTGACCGGTTTTCCCTCTGGGGGTCTTGATATCGATCAGTTAAAGCAAATGGATGATTGCGGCCCACTGTTCAGGCGTGACCGCCATGACCGAAAGCCGGCTGCCCTTTTGCACCAAGGGCAGTTCGGCAAGGGCGGTTTGTTGCTTCAGGTAACCCAGGCCCAGCACGTTGGGGAAGGTTTTAACGTGTGCCACGTTGATCGCGCTCCACGGATTTTTTTCCGGGCTGGCCTTGGCGTCGAAATAATGGCTGTCCGGCTCCAGTGCGGTCGGGTCCGGGTAGGCAGCCTCGATGATTTTGCCGATACCGGCGATGCCGGGCTCGGGGCAGCTGGAGTGGTAAAAGAAGAACTCGTCACCCACCGCCATGGCGCGTAGAAAATTGCGCGCCTGGTAGTTACGAACCCCGTCCCAGCGCGCTTCGCCGAGCTTTTCCAGGCCGTTGATGGAGAGTTCGTCGGGCTCGGATTTCATCAGCCAGTAGGCCATTTTTACGCTCCAAAAAAAGGCATTGGATAAGTTGTCGGGCAATTCCATGACAAACCGACAGTCGGTTGGCGTCAAGGTTTGCGTGTTGGTTCACGTTACCGCAGAATGCCCGCTTTTAAGCTTGACGCAGCTGCAACGGACTACTTTGGAACGTTGTTGTCATCGTGTACGAGGTGCCTGAAGGGGGGCAATCGATGCAACGTAAACCGGATTTACTATGGATTTTGGTCATTTTGTTTGGTCTGGGCGTCGTGACCACCGGGTATGCGCAGAGCTTGTGGTCGAACAAGACCGATGCGCCCGTTGAACTGGCTCAGCAGCAGCCACACCCGTTCAAGCGTTAACACCTTTTCAAGGCGTCGTTGACTCCAGCGACGCTTCTGCGACATACCACTGCTTATCGGTGACGGTGCCCGCCAGTGGCACGTCCCAGCTCGCCTGCGCCAAGCGCTCGACTTTCTGACATTCATGGGCCAGCCCCAGCAGCGTCGGCTTGCGCCAGCTTTGGCGCCTGGCGAGGTAGGCCAGGCTGCGGTCATAAAACCCGCCGCCCATGCCCAGGCGCCCACCCACATCATCGAAGCCCACCAGCGGCAGCAGCACGAGATCGAGTGCCCATACCGGGCGCTGGCGATTGGCATTCACGCGCGGTTCAAGAATGCGAAAGCGGTTGGGCAACAACTTATCCCCAGGCCGCACACGCTGAAATACCATCTTGGTGCGCGGCCAGGCACTCAGCACCGGCAGGTAAGTGGCCTTGCCCCGGCGCTGAGCGGCGCGCAGCAGCAAGCGCGGATCGATTTCACCGTCCGTCGGTAGATACAAAGAGATATGTTTGGCGCGGCGAAACAGCGGTTGCTGTGCCAGTTGCCGATACAAGCCTTGGGCTGCCTTACGCTGTTCGCTCGGGGTCAGCTCGCGGCGGGCCTTGCGCAACATGCGTCGAAGTTGCGGGCGGGAAAGCGGCGCAGGTTCGGTCATGGTTTTTCGGCTCATAAAACAATGCCAGTCCTGGGACTGGCATTGAGTTTGGGAATTCAGGCTCCCCGACAGAGCCGCTGTCGACTTAGCCCTTGAACCCGAAAGTTCAAGGTGGAAGATGCAGTAGGCTTTAAGGCTTTCCGTCTAGCGGACATGCACACCAGCCCAACGTGCAACTTCCAGGGTAGTGCGAATCGGCTCAGGGACATCGCCGACTGGCAAACACGCCAGGGAGTGGGGCGAGTATACCTTAAACAGCGTTGGCAATCAGCCCTTGGGTGCGTCCGAATCAGTGGAAAGCACCAGATCCACGCGTTCCAGCAGGTCACGCACTTGCTCGCGCGTTGAGCCGCTGGCCTGAACGTCAGGCCGTTCCTGCTTATGCAGCAGATCGTGGGTGATGTTCAGCGCGGCCATCACGGCGATGCGGTCGGCACCGATGACTTTACCGCTGCTGCGGATTTCACGCATTTTGCCATCCAGGTAGCGGGCAGCACTCACCAGGTTGCTGCGTTCTTCCTGGGGGCAGATGATCGAATATTCTTTGTCGAGGATCTGCACGGTAACGCTATTGCTTGAACTCATGAGTCTTGCTCCAGGGCCTTCAGGCGCGAAATCATCGATTCGACCTTACGCCGGGCGATTTCGTTTTTTTCAATGAGGTGAGCGCGTTCCTCGCGCCAGGTCTTTTCCTGAGCTAATAGGAGTCCGTTTTGACTCTTAAGTTGCTCGACCCGATCAATTAGCAATTCGAGTCTGGCCATCAGCGCTTGCAGGTCGGTGTCTTCCATTGGGTTCCACTGGATTTGTCTGATGAATGGCAACTGCAGGATAAACGATCTGACGCCCTTGATAGTCTTGGTACGTCTGCCGGTGCTAGGATACAGCGCTTCATTCTAGACATTGCGCCGTCTGGCGCCTAGCTCACCATGCCTATTCAGAACTCCCCGTACGACGCTTTTTCCAAACTGCTGAGCTCCAGCGGTCATCCTTGCTCGCCTGCCGAACTGCACGGCGTGTTGTTGGGCCGCAGCTGCACGGGTGTTGGCTTCGATGCCGACAACTGGCTGGCTGATGTGGCCGAGCTGCTGGAAACCGAACCGACCGAGAACGTGCGTAACGCGCTGATTGGCCTGCAAGAGATGGTCAAAGGCGAGCTGACCGGTGATGACGTCACCGTGGTCCTGCTGCTGCCGACCGACGACGCACCGCTTACCGAGCGCGCTGCCGCACTGGGCCAATGGTGCCAGGGTTTCCTCCACGGTTTCGGCGTGAACGCCAGCGGCCTGGAACTGAGCACTGATGCCAAAGAAGTGTTGCAAGACTTGGCGGCGATCTCCCAGGTGCAAGATGCCCTGGAAGAGTCCGAAGACGGCGAAGGCGACTATATGGAAGTAATGGAATACCTGCGCGTCGCGCCGCTGCTGCTGTTCACCGAGACCAAGAAGTCCGCTGAACCGGCTGCACCCAAGCCTTCGCTGCACTAAGAAAGGAAGCCCATCTGCCCATGATCCATATCCCGAAAGCGGAATACACCCGTCGCCGCAAGGCGCTCATGGCGCAGATGGAACCCAACAGCATCGCGATTCTGCCGGCCGCCGCCGTGGCCATTCGCAATCGTGATGTCGAGCACGTCTACCGCCAGGACAGCGACTTCCAGTACCTGAGCGGGTTTCCCGAGCCCGAAGCGGTGATCGTGCTGATGCCCGGTCGCCAGCATGGCGAGTACGTGCTGTTCTGCCGCGAACGCAACGCCGAGCGCGAATTGTGGGACGGCCTGCGTGCCGGCACCGAAGGCGCGATTCGTGACTTTGGCGCCGACGATGCATTCCCCATCACCGATATCGACGACATCCTGCCGGGCCTGATCGAAGGCCGCGACCGGGTCTACTCGGCCATGGGCAGCAACGCCGAGTTCGACCGGCATGTGATGGAGTGGATCAACGTGATCCGCTCTAAAGCGCACCTGGGCGCCCAGCCGCCGAACGAATTTGTTGCCCTGGATCATCTGCTTCACGACATGCGCCTGTATAAATCGGCGGCAGAAGTGAAGGTGATGCGCGAGGCCGCACGAATTTCCTGTGCGGCCCACGTGAAGGCCATGCAGGCCAGTCGCGCGGGGTTGTATGAGTTCAGCCTGGAAGCCGAGCTGGATTACGAGTTTCGTAAGGGCGGCGCGAAAATGCCGGCCTATGGCTCCATCGTCGCCGCCGGGCGCAACAGCTGCATTTTGCATTACCAGCAGAATGACGCAGTGCTCAAGGATGGCGACCTGGTGCTGATCGACGCCGGTTGTGAGATTGACTGCTACGCCAGCGACATCACTCGCACCTGGCCGGTCAACGGTACGTTTTCGCCCGAGCAAAAAGCGATTTACGAGATTGTGCTGGCGTCCCAGGAAGCGGCCTTTGCCGAAATTGCGCCGAACAAACATTGGAACCAGGCCCATGAGGCGACGGTAAAAGTCATTACCACCGGGCTGGTGAAACTGGGCCTGTTGCAGGGCGATGTCGACGAATTGATCGCCAGCGAAGCGTACCGGACCTTCTATATGCACCGTGCCGGACACTGGTTGGGCATGGATGTACACGATGTGGGCGAGTACAAGGTCGGTGGCGAATGGCGCGTGTTGGAAGTCGGCATGGCGTTGACCGTGGAACCCGGCATCTATATATCGCCGGACAACCAGAATGTGGCAAAGAAATGGCGTGGCATTGGCGTGCGCATCGAGGACGACGTGGTGGTGACCAAGCAAGGCTGTGAAATCCTGACCGGCGGCGTGCCCAAGACGGTTGTCGAGATCGAAGCGCTGATGGCGGCTGCCCGATGAGCCGCGTTAACCTGGCGATCATCGGCGGCGGCCTGGTGGGTGCGAGCCTGGCGCTGGCGTTGCAAGCGGGCGCCAAGGCGCGGGGTTGGAACATCGTGCTGATCGAACCGTTTGCGCCGGGTGACACGTATCAGCCGAGCTACGATGCGCGTTCCTCGGCGTTGTCTTACGGCGCTCGTCAGATTTATCAGCGCTTGGGCCTGTGGCAAGCCATCTCCCGCCGCGCCGAGCCGATCAAGCAGATTCATGTGTCGGACCGTGGGCGTTTCTCCACTGCGCGGTTATCCGCGATGGAGGAGGGCGTGCCTGCCCTCGGTTATGTGGTGGAAAACGCCTGGCTCGGCCAATGCCTGTGGCAAGGTTTGGACAAAGAAGTGGTGAGCTGGCGCTGCCCGGCCGAAGTCACGCGCATGGAGCCGCTGCCCGATGGCTATCGCCTGACCCTCAATGATGAAACCGTATTGGAGTGCGACCTTGCGGTGCTGGCCGATGGGGGCCGCTCCGGTCTGCGCGAGCAATTAGGCATCGGTGTAAAAACACGCCCGTACAACCAGAGTGCGCTGATCGCCAACATCACCCCAAGCGAAGCGCACAACGGCGAAGCCTTCGAGCGCTTCACCGATGAAGGCCCGATGGCCTTGCTGCCGCTGCCGGACAATCGTTGCGCGCTGGTCTGGACCCGCATCGGCATGGACGCACAGCGCCTGGCCAACCTTGATGAACGCAGTTTCTTGAGCGAATTGCAGGGCGTGTTCGGCTACCGCCTGGGCACCCTGAAGCAAGTGGGCGCCCGTCATTTGTACCCGCTGACTCTGGTGGAGGCGGAAGAACAAGTCCGCTCTCACCTGGCGGTCCTCGGCAATGCGGCTCACAGCCTGCACCCGATTGCCGGGCAGGGTTTCAACCTGTCCCTGCGCGATGCGAATGCCTTGGCCGAAGCCTTGCTGGCTGGGCCGGCGGTGCCGGGTGACCTGGCGACGTTGCAGCGTTATCGCGAGCGCCAGCACCTGGATCAGAAGCTCACGGTGGGGTTCTCCGATCAAGTCACGCGCCTGTTTGGCAGTGCTCAACCCTTGGTGGCCATGGGGCGTAATATGGGCCTGCTGGGCCTGGACCTGCTCCCGCCGGCCAAACGCTGGTTCGCCCGTCAGGCCATGGGCTTGGGTACGCGCCCCGATGCGTAAGTGGTTGGTCCAACGGTTGGGTAAAGCGCGGCTGTTGCGTTGGGTCATGACCCTTTATCCGCCCTATCTCGGGGCGGGGATCAGCGTGCAGCACATGAGCGCTGACTTTCGTCATGTCAAAGTGCGCATGGGGCTGGGCTGGTACAACCGTAATTACGTCGGCACGCAATTTGGCGGCAGCTTGTATTCGATGGTCGATCCGTTCTACATGTTGCTGTTGATGGAGAACCTGGGCCGCGACTACATCGTCTGGGACAAGGCTGCGAGCATCGATTTCATCTCGCCGGGCAAAGGCCCGGTGTACGCCGAATTTTCCATCGACGACGCCTTGCTGGACGAGATTCGTCGACAGACTGAAGGGGGTGAGAAGTACTTGCCCCAGCTTCAGGTGCAGATTCATGACGGCTCCGGCACCCTGGTGGCGCGGGTCGACAAAACCCTTTACGTGCGGCGCAAGCCGCCAGCGAGACAGGCTTAAAGCATGGACATGCGCGCAGATGTGCTGATTGTCGGGGCCGGAATGGTCGGGAGCGCCTTGGCGCTGGCGTTGCAGGGCAGTGGCCTGCAAGTGCTGCTGCTCGATGGCAGCCCGCTGAGCGTCAAGCCGTTCGATCAGGACGCAGCCTTCGAGCCCCGCGTGAGTGCCTTGTCGGCCGCCAGCCAGCGCATCCTCGAGCGCCTGGGCGTGTGGGACGGCATTGTGTCGCGGCGCGCCAGCCCCTATGGCGAGATGCAGGTGTGGGACGGCAGCGGCACGGGGCAAATCCACTTTTCAGCGGCCAGCGTGCACGCCGAAGTGCTGGGGCATATCGTCGAGAACCGCGTGGTTCAGGACGCGTTGCTGGACCGCCTGCACGATTGCGACTTGGGCTTGCTCGCCAATGCGCGCCTGGAACAGATGCGTCGCTCCGGTGATGACTGGCTGCTGACCTTGGCCGACGGCCGCAAATTGCGTGCACCGCTGGTGGTTGCCGCCGACGGTGCCAACTCCGCTGTGCGCCGCCTGACCGGCACCGCGACGCGCGAGTGGGATTACCTGCATAACGCCATCGTCACCAGCGTGCGCAGCAGCCAGGCTCACCAGCGCACGGCATGGCAACGCTTCACCGATAGCGGCCCGCTGGCATTTTTACCGCTGGTACGGGAGGGGCAAGAGGAGTGGTGTTCGATCGTCTGGTCGACCACCCCGGCGGAATCCGAGCGCTTGATGGCGCTGGATGACGACAGCTTTTGCCGTGAACTGGAGCGCGCCTTTGAAGGGCGGCTCGGCACAGTGATCAGCGCCGACCCGCGCGTTTGTGTGCCCTTGCGTCAACGCCACGCCAAGCGCTATGTGGCCGAAGGCCTGGCGTTGATCGGCGATGCCGCCCATGTGATCCACCCGTTGGCGGGGCAAGGCGTGAACCTGGGTTTTCTCGATGCAGCAGTGCTGGCCGAAGTGTTGCTGGCGGCCACCGAGCGCGGCGAGCGCCTGGCCGATGTGAAGGTGCTGAGCCGCTACGAGCGCCGGCGCATGCCGCACAACCTGGCGCTGATGGCGGCGATGGAAGGTTTTGAGCGGTTGTTCCAGGCCGATCAACTGCCTTTACGCTGGCTGCGCAACGCCGGGTTGAAAATGGTCGACCAGATGCCCGAAGCCAAAGCGGTTTTTGTACGTCAGGCCCTGGGGTTGACGGGCGATCTGCCGGAGCTGGCCAAGCCCTGACTTGAAATGCAGTCTCTGTGGGAGCCGGGCTTGCCCGCGATGAGGCCATCAGCGCTCGCGCCAATCCGGCCATGCAACATCTGGTAACGCCTCCACCGAGCGCTACCAAATGTGAGTCCTTATCATTTGCCTTCTTTTTGCAAATGAGAGACCGCACCCATGTTGGCACCCAAGCGCCTCCTGACTGCCCTGGCACTCACCCTTATCGGCAGCACCACCGTGCAGGCGGCCGACGAAGTCGTGGTCTACTCCTCGCGTATCGACGAACTGATCAAGCCGGTGTTCGACGCCTACACCCAGAAAACCGGGGTGCAGGTGAAGTTCATCACCGACAAGGAAGCCCCGCTGATGCAGCGGATCAAGGCCGAAGGCGAAAACGCCACCGCTGACCTGCTGCTGACCGTCGACGCCGGCAACCTCTGGCAGGCCGAGCAAATGGGCATCCTGCAACCGTTCACCTCTGCGGTGATCGACAAGAACATTCCCCTGCAATACCGCGCCTCCAGCCACGCATGGACTGGCCTTAGCCTGCGTGCGCGGACCATCGCCTATTCCACTGACCGCGTAAAACCGGGCGACTTGACCACCTATGAAGCCCTGGCCGACAAGCAGTGGGAAGGTCGACTGTGCCTGCGCACAGCGAAAAAGGTCTACAACCAGTCGCTGACGGCCACCCTGATCGAAACCCATGGCGCGGCCAAGACTGAAGAAATCGTCAAAGGCTGGGTCAACAACCTGTCCACCGACGTGTTCTCCGATGACATCGCAGTGCTCGAAGCCATTAACGCCGGGCAGTGCGACGTGGGTATCGTCAACACCTACTACTATGGTCGCCTGCACAAGCAGAAGCCGGACCTGGCGGTGAAGCTGTTCTGGCCGAACCAGGGCGACCGTGGCGTACACGTGAACCTGTCGGGCATTGGCCTGACCAAGCACGCACCGCACCCGGAGGCTGCCAAGGCCCTGGTGGAGTGGATGACTACGGCTGAGGCGCAGAAGATTTTTGCCGATGTGAACCAGGAGTTCCCGGCTAACCCCGCCGTGCCGCCATCAGCGGAAGTAGCGACCTGGGGCAAGTTCATCGCCGATACCTTGCCGGTGGAGGTGGCAGGCAAGCGCCAGGCTGAGGCCATTCGCCTGATGGACCGCGCCGGCTGGAACTAAAATTTTAGAACGCCGCTGATCAACATGTGGGAGCGGGTGTGCTCGCGAAGGCGTCGTGTCAGTCGATACATGTGTGACTGATACACCTCTTTCGCGAGCACGCCCGTTCCTGCATGGGTTGGTGGTGTTTTCAAGACAACTGACATTCTGAGAATTTTTCATTGGCCCACCCCGCCCAACGCCGCTGGTACCTGCCGGTCTTCACCGTCGCCGCTCTGGTACTGCTGCCGCTGAGCGTGCTGTTGCTGTCCTGGCAGAGCATCGACACACAGATCTGGGCGCACCTGTGGGACACGCAGATGCCACGTCTGCTGGGCAACACGCTGACCCTGGTGTTGGGCGTCGGTGTCGGTGTGACGCTGCTGGGCGTGAGCCTGGCCTGGCTGACCAGCCTCTGCGAATTTCCCGGGCGGCGCTGGCTCGACTGGGCGCTGATGTTGCCCTTCGCTATTCCCGCCTACGTGCTGGCCTTTGTGTTTGTCGGCCTGCTCGATTTCGCAGGCCCGGTACAAACCCTGCTGCGCGAATGGTGGGGCAGCGGTCTGCGTCTGCCGCGCGTGCGTTCCACTGGCGGTGTGATCATCGTGTTGGTGCTGGTGTTCTACCCCTATGTCTATCTTCTGGCGCGCACCGCGTTTTTGGCTCAGGGCAAAGGCCTGCTGGAGGCGGCGCGCGTGCTTGGCCAGTCACCCTGGCAAGCGTTCTGGCACGTCGCGCTGCCCATGGCGCGCCCGGCGATTGGTGCTGGCGTAGCGTTGGCGTTGATGGAGACCCTTGCAGATTTCGGCGCAGTCTCGGTATTCAATTTCGACACCTTTACCACCGCTATCTACAAAACGTGGTACGGCTTTTTCAGCCTTTCCAGCGCTGCCCAACTCGCCAGCCTGTTGCTGCTGGTGGTCATGCTGGTGTTGTACGGCGAACGACGTGCCCGAGGTGCCAGCCGCGCGGGCAATGAGCGGCCGCGCGGCAAGGCGCTGTATCACCTGCGCGGGTTAAAGGCCGCCGCGGCCAGTGCTTGGTGTGGTTTGGTGTTTGCCTGTGCCTTTGTTATCCCGATGCTGCAACTGGTCGCCTGGTTCTGGCAGCGCGGTCGGTTCGATCTGGATGAGCGTTATACCGGCTTGATCGTTCACACCCTCTACCTGGGCGGTATCGCTGCCCTGATCACGGTCAGCGTTGCGTTGATATTGGCCTTTGCCAATCGCCTGGCGCCTACGCGCGCGATTCGCTCCGGAATCAGCTTGGCCAACGTCGGCTATGCCTTGCCGGGCTCGGTACTGGCGGTGTCGATCATGCTGGCGTTCAGCTACCTGGACCGTGAGCTGGTAGTGCCGTTGTCAGGTTGGCTCGGCGGCGCTGGCAAGCCTTTGTTGCTTGGCAGCCTGTCGGCGCTGGTCCTGGCGTATCTGGTGCGTTTTCTGGCGGTGGCCTATGGGCCGCTGGAAAACAGCCTGGCGCGAATCCGACCGTCTTTACCGGAAGCGGCGCGCAGCCTCGGCGTCAGTGGGCCACGACTGTTTTGCAAAGTGTATCTGCCGCTATTGCTGCCGGGGACATTGAGCGCGGCGCTGCTGGTGTTCGTCGATGTGCTCAAGGAAATGCCGGCGACCCTGCTGATGCGCCCGTTTGGCTGGGACACGCTGGCGGTACGGATCTTTGAAATGACCAGTGAAGGGGAATGGGCGCGGGCGTCGTTGCCGGCGCTGACACTGGTGTTGGTGGGCCTGTTGCCGGTGATCGGCCTGATCCGACGCTCTGCACGACAAATCGGTTAGGTGCCAGTCCTACGGCTTGCGGCTACAATGCGCGGCATTCGGTGCGCTCCGTCTTTCGGGGCGAGTCGCTAAATGTCGCTGCAGGCCTGGTAATACAAGGTGTTCAGCGCAAATGGCAACTCTGCGCATCTTCGCCAAGCCCGGAAGGAGAAACCCATGGGACAGCGTACGCCTCTGTATGACCTGCATCTCGCCCTCGGCGCGAAAATGGTCGATTTTGGCGGTTGGGATATGCCTCTGCATTACGGCTCGCAAGTTGAAGAACACCATCAGGTGCGACGCGACTGCGGGGTGTTCGATGTATCTCATATGACCGTGATTGATGTCACAGGCCTTCAGGCCAAGGAATGGCTCCAGCACCTGCTGGCCAATGATGTCGATCGTTTGCATGGCTGCGGCCGTGCGCTTTACAGCGCCATGCTCAATGAGCAAGGCGGCGTAGTGGACGACATGATCGTCTACCGCACCGAGACGGGCTACCGGTTGGTGGTCAACGCAGCCACCCGTGATCAGGATATGGCCTGGATGCAGGCACAGTTGGGCAGCTACGCGGTGCAACTGCATGAGCGGTCCGAGTTGGCGATGCTTGCCATTCAAGGGCCGCATGCCCGGCAGAAAATCGCCGAATTGGTCACCCAGTCTCGCGGCACGCTGATCCATCAGCTCAAGCCGTTTGAAGGCCAGGTCGACGGCGATTGGTTTATCGCGCGTACGGGTTACACCGGTGAAGATGGCTTGGAAATTGTCCTGCCTGCCGCTCAGGCTCCGGGTTTTTTCAATGACCTGGTCGGCGCCGGCATTTCACCCATTGGCCTTGGCGCCCGCGATACCCTGCGCCTGGAGGCCGGCATGAATCTGTATGGCCAGGATATTCACCAGGCGGTTTCGCCCCTGGCGGCCAATATGGCCTGGAGTATTGCCTGGGAGCCTGCCGACCGCCAATTCATCGGCCGTGCCGCCCTCGAGGCGGAAAAAGCAGGCGGTGTGCGCTACAAATTGGTCGGTCTGGTGCTGGAGGAGCGTGGGGTTTTACGTGCTCACCAAGTGGTTCGTATCGCCAATGTTGGCGAAGGAGAGATCACCAGTGGTAGTTTCTCTCCTACGCTGAGCAAATCCATTGCACTGGCGCGTGTACCGACGGCCACTGCCGATCGGGCCGAAGTGGAAATCCGCGGTAAGTGGTACCCGGTTCGAGTGGTCAAACCGACCTTCGTGCGCCATGGCAAAACCCTGATCTAACTATTCCGGCAGGCCAAAGGCCGCTGACATTTCATCTTGAGGACACAGACTATGAGCGATATCCCTGCCGACCTGCGTTTTGCCGAAAGTCACGAATGGGCCCGTCTGGAAGCTGACGGCACTGTGACCGTCGGTATCTCCGACCATGCTCAGGAAGCGTTGGGTGATGTGGTGTTTGTTGAACTGGCGGAAGTTGGCGCCCAGTTTAAAGCTGAAGGCCAGGCTGGCGTGGTTGAGTCGGTGAAGGCTGCTTCGGATATCTACGCCCCGATTGCTGGCGAAGTGATCGCCGTCAACGAGGAATTGAGTGGCAGCCCTGAGCTGTTGAACTCCGACCCTTACGGCGCCTGGATCTTCAAGCTCAAGCCAAGCAACTCGGCTGATCTGGAAAAACTGCTGGATGCCGCCGGCTACAAAGCCGCCATCGGCGAGTAACCGCGAGCCGTTGGACCCGCGCACATCAATGTGGGAGCTGGCTTGCCTGCGATAGCATCACGGCGGTGTGGTTGAATCACCGCAGTGCCTGTATCGCAGGCAAGCCAGCTCCCACAGTTGATTGCGGACAGCTGGCAGTTTGTCTTTAGCTCGCTTTCAGTACCGCTTTAACCGCCGCGACCGACCGTTCCACGTCCGCTTCTGTCATCGCCGTGAACATCGGCAACGACACGATCAAACGCCCAACACGCTCCGACACCGGGAACATGCCTTCCTTGAAGCCCTGTGCCCGATACAGGCTCAGCAGGTGGATCGGCGGGTAGTGATACCCAATGCCGACGCCGTGGGCTTGCATTTGCTCCATGAAGGTCGCGCGCGCGGGCAGACCGTCCTGGCGCTCCGGCAGTACCAGCTGGAACAGGTGCCAGTTGCTGTTTTCGAAATCCGCTGGCGGCAGTTGCGCGCCGTATGTCTCTTCAAAGTCACTGCCGAAGCACTTGAAGTAGTGCCGTGCCAGATTCTGGCGATGGGCAGTGATCTTCTCGATATGGGCAAATTGCCCCAGGCCGATGGCGGCGGCGATGTCGGTCATGTTGAACTTGCCGCCCAACACATCCACGTCCAGCCCGTCAAAACCGGTACGGGTAACGCCCTGCAGACGATATTTTTCTGCCAGACGGGCTTCCTCGGCATTGTTCAACACCAGGCAACCGCCCTCGGAAGAGGTGATGTTCTTGTTCGCCTGGAAGCTGAACGACACGAAGTCACCGGTTGCACCGATACGTTCGCCATCCCAGCTGGAACCCAAGGCCTGGGCGGCGTCTTCGACGATACGCAGGTTGTACTTGTTGGCCAGTGCATACAGCATCGGCATATCCAGGGGCAGGCCGGCCAGGTAGACCGGGATGATCGCCTTGGTACGTGGGGTGATCGCTGCTTCTACCTGGGCCAGGTCGATGTTGCGGGTGACCGGGTCGATATCGGCAAATACCGGCGTGGCGCCCACTTCCAGAATGACGTTGGCGGTGGCGACCCAAGAGATAGGGGTGGTGATGACTTCGTCACCAGGGCCGATCCCGGCGATGCGCAGGGCAATCTCCATGGTGCAGGTGCCGGAGTTGAAAGTCCGTACCGGACGGCCGCCAAAGTATTCCGACAGTTGTGCTTCGAACGCCTGTACTTTTGGCCCGCTGGTGATCCAGCCTGAGCGCAGGACGTCGCCGACCGCCGAGATGGTGGCTTCATCAATGGTAGGTTTGGAAAACGGCAGAAAGGGCTGTTGGCTCATAACGACGAAGGCATCCGTTTCAGATAGGCGATGAGTAAAAGACGTATCAGTACCGCATGGTTGCACGGTTTGACTGAATATAGCCTGTCATGCGTGAACGAATCGTCATGTTATGGACAAAAAAATGCCGCTTGGGAAAGCGGCATTTTTTATCGGGCGCGGTTACTCGGTAACAGCGTTTTTCGCGAGGATGGCGTTGGCCAACTCCATATCTGTGGCCTTGAGGCCAGGGTTGTCAGCGCGCACTTTCTGCATGGCAGCTTCCAGGTACGGGCCGCGGATGCCGCCGTCGCTGGCAACAAAGCTGCCTGCGTCATCCTGGGCGGCGACCACCAGCTTGTGGTCCTTGAAGGTCAGGTACGTCGAGCCGGTAGTGGCGCCCGATGAGATGACGTTGCGCCAGAAACTGTCGGCCATGGCTGAGCCGACAGGGAGGGAAAGCACAGCAAGGGTTGCGACAGCATATTTGAGACGCATGATGGGTGACTCCGACTGGGTTATCTGAACAGTTTGATTGTAGTTAGCCCAATCGAGTTCCATCACTGACTAAACAGTTTCGACCTGTAAAACCACGCCATGCTGACCAATGACACGCACTTGAGCGCCTACGGGGCTGTCCGGACCGGTCACCATCCACACGCCATCGCCGACTTTTATCTTGCCCCGGCCATCGACGATCGCCTGATGCACCACAAATGTGCGACCAATCAGTTCCGAGCCGCGCATGTTCAGCCCCGGCTGGTCGCTGACCTTGGCGCTGCTGCGCTGGCGTCTCCACCAGTACACGGCGGTCAGGATCGACAAGACAGCGAATAGCAGCAGCTGCCATTCCAACCCGAGCGGTGGGACCAGAAACTTGATAACGCCTACGGCCGCGGCGGCGATCCCCATCCACAGCAGGTAGCCACCGGCGCCGAACACTTCAAGAATCAACAGCACCGTACCCAGTGCCAGCCAATCCCAGAACGACAGATGCTGCAGGAATTCCCACATGGCGACTGCCTCAGCCTTTCTTGTTGTCGAAGGTTGCCTTGACGATTTCGCCGATGCCACCGACTGCGCCAATCACCTGGCTGGCCTCCAGCGGCATCAGGATGACTTTGCTGTTGTTGGCCGAAGCCAGCTTGCCCAAGGCATCGATGTATTTTTGCGCGACGAAGTAGTTAACCGCCTGCACGTTGCCCGAGGCGATTGCCTCGGAAACCACTTGGGTGGCGCGGGCTTCGGCTTCGGCCTGACGCTCGCGGGCTTCAGACTCCAGGAAAGCCGCCTGACGGCTGCCCTCGGCCTCAAGGATCTGCGCCTGCTTCTTGCCTTCGGCAGTCAGGATCGCCGATGCGCGCAGGCCTTCGGCCTCCAGAATCTGCGCACGCTTGATCCGCTCGGCTTTCATCTGGCCGGACATGGCGGCCATCAGGTCGGCAGGCGGGCTGATGTCCTTGATCTCGATCCGGGTGATCTTGATGCCCCACGGTGCCGTCGCTTCATCCACGGTACGCAGCAGTTTCTCATTGATGCCGTCACGCTGGCTCAACATCGCATCCAGTTCCATGGAGCCGAGCACGGTGCGGATATTGGTTTGCAGCAAGTTACGAATAGCATGTTCGAGGTTGTTGACCTCATAGGCGGCCTGGGCAGTGTTGACCACCTGGAAGAAGCACACGGCGTCAATCTGCACAGTGGCGTTATCGGCGGTGATGACTTCCTGAGGCGGGATATCCAGCACGCTTTCCATCACGTTCATCTTGCGACCAATGCGGTCCATGATCGGAATGATGATGTTGAGGCCGGGTTTGAGGGTGTTGGTGTAGCGGCCGAAGCGCTCGACGGTCCATTGGTAGCCCTGGGGCACCACTTTAAAACCCATGAACAGGATGGCCACGGCCAAACCCACGAATAGAAGCAGTACGGTTCCGATCTGCATAGCGATTCCCTATCTGATGGTGTCAGTGAAGCGGATGTGCGATCGAGTGTAACGGTCTGCTCACGGATAGGGACGGTTTCACGGCGCAACCACCCAATCATTTGTTTCTGAATCCCCAGGCGTTACCCGTAATACTTCTGCGAGGGTGGTCAGCCCGGCGTGCACTTTGTCGATACCGGCCATTCGCAGCGTGCGCATGCCTTGCCCAAGTGATGCCCGGCGTAGAGCCTGCACATCGGCGCCGGGCGTGATCAGCGCCTTGAGCGTCTCGTCCATCACCATGATTTCGTAGAGCCCGGCACGGCCTTGGTAGCCGCTGTCGCGACACTCCCCGCAGCCAATCGCTTCGTGAACCGGTTCCGGCGCATTCACCGCGCGTTTGCAATGAGGGCACAAAAGCCTTACCAAACGCTGTGCCATTACGCCTATCAGCGTAGCCTTGATCAAATAATGAGCAATGCCCAGTTCCTGCAAACGACTGATGGCGCTGGGAGCATCGTTGGTGTGGAGAGTCGATAGCACCAGATGTCCGGTCAGTGCGGCCTGGATCGCCATTTCGGCCGTTTCCTGGTCGCGAATC
This sequence comes from Pseudomonas fluorescens, assembly GCF_900215245.1. Lineage (GTDB taxonomy): Bacteria > Pseudomonadota > Gammaproteobacteria > Pseudomonadales > Pseudomonadaceae > Aquipseudomonas > Aquipseudomonas fluorescens. The sequence goes on along the minus strand of NZ_LT907842.1, from coordinate 1,843,755 downwards.
TCACCGATCATGATGATGTCCGGGTCTTGACGCAGCAGCGCGCGGATACCGCTGGCGAAGGTCAGGTCGATGTTGTGGTGCACTTGCATCTGGTTGAAGGCGGGCTCAATCATTTCGATCGGATCTTCCACCGTGCACAGGTTGACCTCGCGGGTCGCCAGTTGCTTGAGCGTGGTGTAGAGGGTGCTGGTCTTGCCCGAGCCGGTAGGCCCGGTAACCAGGATGATGCCGTTGGCCTGGCGGGTCATGGCGTGCCACCGTTGTTGGTCCTCGACGGATAAGCCCAGTTGGTCAAAATCCTTGATCAGCACCTGTGGATCGAAAATACGCATCACCAGTTTTTCGCCAAACGCGGTCGGCAGGGTTGAAAGGCGCAGTTCCACCTCAGCGCCCTCCGGGCTTTTGGTCTTGACCCGGCCGTCCTGGGGTTGGCGCTTTTGCGCGACATTCATCCGGCCCAGGCTTTTCAGGCGGCTGACGACCGCCATCGTGACCTGAGGCGGAAATTGATACACATCGTGCAACAGCCCGTCGATGCGAAAACGCACCCGGCCCTGGTCGCGACACGGTTCTATGTGGATATCGCTGGCCCTTTGGCCAAAGGCGTACTGCAACAGCCAGTCGACGATATTGACGATATGCGCGTCATTGGCATCCGGCTCCTGCTCGCTGGCGCCGAGGTTGAGCAGTTCGAAGTTGCTGGCCACCGTTACCTTTTGATCTGCGCCGCTGACGGACTGGGCCAGCCGGTAAAACTCGCCAATGCAGCGCTGAATGTCCTTGGGGTTGGCGACCACGCGCTTGATCGAGCGTTTCAGCACCTGCGCCAGCCCGGCTTCCCATCCGCTGACATGGGGCTGGGCGCTGGCGACGGTGACGGTTTGCGCATCCACGGCTACCGCAAGGATCGCGTGGCGCTGCGCGAAGGCGTGGGACATCAAGGGCACTACCGTCGCCACGTCGATCTTGAGCGGGTCGATGCGCAGATAAGGCTGCCCGACATGCCGGGCCAGCCATTGGGTCAGTGTTTCCAGGCAAAACCCTTCGGTTGCGATGCATTCAAGCGGGTGCAGTGAGGATGGCGTCGCCGATAACCTTTGCGCCACCTCCGCTGAAATCAGCTTTTGCTCGACCAGCGCAGGCAGCAATTGCTGCAGTTCCAATCGGTGATCGTGCAAGGCAGCGGGCATGGGCATTTCCTGGGCAGTGTCGGGTGTAATTCCAGGCTAGCCAGTCGCTGAACATCCACCGCCCAGTGTGTATTGCAGGCTTTTACAGACTGGCCGCCGTCACCGCCTGAGGCCGCAGGGAATCGGCCGGCCACACGTCCAGCGAGCACACGCTGATCAGGTTTCTAATCTTTTCACCGATCACCTGGGCCCGATGCCAGCTCAAACCGTCCATCACGATGTCGATGTTCAGCAGGTCGTCCTCCCGGTTCACATTGACCTGCTGTGGCGTCAGGAACTGCAGTGCGAAGTAATTGAGCACGCGGCACAGCACATCCGGTTCGGCCTCGGCAACGATCTGATAATGCGCCTGGCAATGGGCGCAGTTGACGGCCCACGCATCGACGCGGGCAGAGGGCGGTGTGGTTTCGACGGCGTGCATGCTGATTCTCCAGATTCGACTGAAGAAATTTTTACATTCGCTGCGGGAGATTTCTTATCTAAGATGGGGCGTATTTGCGATTTGTTGAATAAAACAATTCGAGATAAGCGCTATTAAAGGTATTTCTATGCACAGTGAGTTGGACGTCTACGACCGCCGTATCCTGGCCTTGCTGCAAGAGGACGCCTCACTGTCCAGCGCGCAGATCGCCGAGCAGGTGGGGCTGTCGCAGTCGCCGTGCTGGCGGCGTATTCAACGGCTGAAGGAAGAAGGCGTGATTCGCGGTCAGGTAACGCTGCTCGACCGCAAGAAAATCGGCCTCAACACGCAGATTTTTGCCGAGGTAAAACTCAACGCCCACGGCCGATCCAACTTCACCGAGTTCACCGAGGCGATCCGTGGGTTTCCGGAAGTGTTGGAGTGTTACGTGCTGATGGGGGCGGTGGATTTTCTGCTGCGCATCGTCACCTCGGACATTGAGGCGTACGAGCGGTTTTTCTTCGAGAAGCTGTCGATGGTGCCGGGGATTCAGGAGGTCAACTCGATCGTGGCTTTATCCGAGATCAAGTCCACTACCAGCCTGCCTGTATTGCGCTGACCGTGTGGGAGCGGGCTTGCTCGCGAATGCGGCGTGTCAGCCACCAAGAAGTTGACTGATCCACCGCTTTCGCGAGCAAGCCCGCTCCCACATTTGACCGAATTGCTCGGTTTTACAGGCGCAGCAACGTTTTCCAGGCACGGTTTTGATACACCGCAATCGCCTGATGCATGCGCGCATCCAGCGACTCGTCGGTGATCGGCTGGTTGGCCAGCAGCGCCAGCTTGTTCAGCTCGCCGTACAAACGGTCCAGTTCCGGAATATCCACCACGTGGCGCGCGTGATGCAGCCAGGCCTGGATGCGCTCGATACGCGGCAGTTGCTCGGCCAGGTCTTCCGGTTGCTGCTGATAGCGCGGCAGTTGCAGGGCGACGGCATCGTCAGCCAGCAGGCGCGGTAGCCAGTTGGTGATTTGCGCGGCGCCCTGGCGGTTGCCACGCACGTTGCGGTCGGTGGTCCAGGTGCGTGCCAGCAGCCAGCGCGAGGTGTTCAGCGAGAACAAGCCCCAGCGCACGTCTTCCAGCTCTTCAGCGAATTGTTCCGGTGCGGCTTTGCGAATGTCTTCGTCGTCATCACCGGCCTGGACCAGCGGGCGCCAGTCTTCCAGCAACGCATCCAGCGCGCTGCGCAGTTCACTGGTGGATTGACGCGGAGCGGCCTGGCCGAGGCTGCCGATCAGGGCGCGCAGTTCGCCGAGGTTGTCGACCCAGTCCTGCAGCAGGCGCCAGTGGCCGTTGAAACGGTATTGTTCGGCCAGGCGCTGGCTGCTGCCCAGCAGGTGCCACATGATGGCGGCGAAAGCGTCGTCCAACGGCATTTCGGCTTGGATCTGCGGCGCCGGCAGGCTCAGCGAGTAGCTGTTGGCGTCGTACAAGCGGTAACCACGCTCGGCTTTGCTGATATCGCAGGGCATCAGTGCCAGGGTGGCGGCCAGTTCGGCGGCGAGTTCCAGCAGGGCAGCCGGTTCACCTTCGCGCAGTTCCAGTTCCAGCTCGCAGATTTCTTCTTTCTGCTTGCCGACGACCACATGGCCCAAGTCCAGGGCGGCTTCGATGACCACCTTGGTCTTGCCACGTCCCCAGGCGATTTCAGCGCGCTCACGCACGAAATCGGTGGTGAAAATCGGCTTCAGGGTCTTTTTGTCCAGCTCGGCCAGTTGCTCGGGCCAGCACTCGCCGTCGAGTTTCTTCACGTCGAGCTTGGCTTTGGGCAGGTCCCAGTTGAACTCGTTGCGTTCCGACAAACCGGCGACGCTTTGGCCACGGGTCTTGAGGGTCTGGATGATTTCGTCACCGTCCTTGCGCAGGCGCAGGGCGACTTTGGCCTGGGCCAGGTCGCGCTCGGGGGTGTCGAAATACTGGTTCATCAACTCACGGCGTTCCCAGCCACTTTTGTTGCGTTTTTTCAGTAGCGGGTGCTCACGCAGCGCGGCGAGGGTTTCGCGGCTGACGCGGAGCTTGATTTCGGTTTCTTTCTGCATGGCCGGAAAATCCAGGATCGGGAGCGCAGCCGGGGAAAAGAGTGGCTGCCAAGGTCGTGCAGTGTACAGGACTGAGCCCGGCAACGCGCCGCAACGGTTTATTGTGTCGTGCAGATGGTTCTATAGTGGGGCTCATCCGGGAAGTTGAGAGGCCGCGCATGCCGTTACCGTCCATGAAAGAGCAATTCGCCGCGTTGGTTGCCGCGCCGTCGGTCAGTTGCACCCAAGCGTCTCTCGACCAGACCAACCGCCCGGTGATCGACCTGCTCGCCAGTTGGCTGGGCGACCTGGGTTTTGCCATCGATATCCAGCAAGTCAGCCCTGGCAAGTTCAACCTGCTCGCCAGTTTTGGCAGCGGCCCTGGCGGCCTGGTGCTGGCCGGTCATAGCGACACCGTTCCTTATGATGCTGCGCTGTGGAAAACCGACCCGCTCAAACTGACGGAAGTCGACGGCCGTTGGGTGGGGTTGGGCAGCTGCGACATGAAGGGCTTTTTTGCACTGGCCATTGAAGCGGTGTTGCCATTGTTGGATCAGCCGTTCAAGCAACCGTTGCTGATCCTCGCCACCTGCGACGAAGAAAGCTCCATGTCCGGCGCTCGCGCGCTGGCCGAGGCGGGGCGCCCGTTGGGTCGCGCGGCGGTGATCGGTGAGCCGACGGGGCTTAAGCCGATCCGCCTGCACAAAGGCGTGATGATGGAGCGTATTGATATTTTGGGCCAAAGCGGCCATTCGTCGGACCCAAGCCTGGGCCACAGCGCTCTTGAAGCCATGCACGACGCCATCGGCGAACTGCGTGGCTTGCGCCTGGCCTGGCAGCGTGAGTACCGCAACCCGCAATTCAGCGTGCCGCAACCGACCATGAACTTCGGCTGCATCCACGGTGGTGACAATCCCAACCGCATTTGCGGTCAATGTTCCCTGGAATTCGACCTGCGGCCCTTGCCGGGCATGGACCCGCAAGTACTGCGCGACGCTATCCGGCAGAAGCTCGAACCCTTGGCCGAGCGTCACAAAGTCAAGATCGACTACGCGCCGCTGTTCCCCGAAGTGCCGCCGTTCGAGCAGGCCGAAGACGCCGAGCTGGTGCGGGTGGCGGAGCGATTGACCGGTCATCGTGCCGAAGCAGTAGCGTTCGGCACCGAAGCGCCTTATCTTCAGCGCCTTGGTTGTGAAACCCTGGTGCTCGGCCCTGGCGATATTGCCTGCGCTCACCAGCCAGGTGAGTACCTCGAAATGTCACGCTTGACGCCTACAGTGCGTCTATTGCGAGAACTGATCGAACATTACTGCCTCAAACCTGCATAAATTAACCCCAGCCCATTCGTACATAAGGAGAGTGAGCGTGTCGCCAAGCCTGTTCCGACGATAACCATCAGCCCGCTGTGCGCTTTCACGATTCATCCTTTTTTGGCTGCTTTTTATTACAGGCCCAGGTGTTATGCCCGAATACGTCAATTGGCTTCGTCACGCTTCGCCTTACATCAACGCCCACCGCGACTGCACCTTTGTGGTCATGCTGCCCGGCGACGGTGTGGAACATCCCAACTTCGGCAATATCGTTCACGACCTGGTGCTGCTTCACAGCCTGGGCGTGCGGCTGGTGCTGGTCCACGGTTCGCGCCCACAAATCGAAGCGCGCCTTGAAGCGCGCGGCCTGACCCCGGTTTACCACGAAGGCTTGCGCATCACCGATGCCGCGACGCTGGAGTGTGTGATCGACGCGGTCGGCCAGCTGCGTATTGCGATCGAAGCGCGCCTGTCCATGGACATGGCCTCGTCGCCGATGCAAGGCTCGCGCCTGCGGGTGGCCAGCGGCAACCTGGTCACCGCGCGGCCGATCGGTGTGCTGGAAGGCGTGGATTACCACCACACCGGCGAAGTGCGCCGGGTCGACCGCAAGGGCATCAACCGTCTGTTGGATGAGCGCTCCATCGTACTGCTGTCGCCGTTGGGTTACTCGCCCACCGGGGAGATTTTCAACCTGGCCTGCGAAGACGTTGCCACCCGCGCCGCCATCGACCTGGGTGCGGACAAGCTGCTGCTGTTTGGCGCCGACCTGGGGCTGATCGATGAACACGGTCGCCTGGTTCGTGAGCTGCGCCCGCAACAAGTGCCGGCGCACCTGCAGCGCCTGGGCAACAACTATCAGGCTGAACTGCTCGACGCCGCCGCCGAAGCCTGCCGTGGCGGCGTAGGGCGCAGCCATATCGTCAGCTACGCCGAAGACGGCGCATTGCTCACCGAACTGTTTACCCGGGATGGCGGCGGTACGCTGGTGGCCCAGGAGCAATTTGAACTGGTGCGCGAAGCGGCGATTGAAGATGTCGGCGGTTTGCTCGACCTGATCAGCCCGCTGGAAGAGCAGGGCATTCTGGTACGGCGTTCGCGCGAAGTGCTGGAGCGTGAGATCGAGCAGTTCAGTGTGGTCGAGCGCGAAGGCATGATCATCGCCTGTGCGGCGCTGTATCAAATCGCAGACTCGGACGCCGGTGAGTTGGCATGCCTGGCCGTGAACCCGGAATACCGCCACGGTGCGCGCGGTGATGTGTTGCTGGAGCGCATCGAAACCCGAGCCCGAGCGCAGGGGTTGAAGACGCTGTTTGTCCTCACCACGCGTACCGCCCACTGGTTCCGTGAGCGTGGTTTTGTACCGAGCAGCGTTGATCGTCTGCCTTCGGCGCGAGCCTCGCTGTACAACTACCAGCGTAATTCGAAGATTTTCGAGAAGGCCCTCTAACGCCGATTTTCCTGCCTGATAAAAAGCTGGCTCCTGCAGGAGCTGGCTTACGGGTTGATGAACTTGTCGGTCACGTACGCTGAGTAATCCGGCAGCACCGCTTCGATCTTCCCCTGTTCCTGCAAAAACGTCGCTGTCTCTCCAATCGCCTTCGCTGTGCCCCCTTTAAGCAGGGCTTCGGTTTGCTGCGCCTGGGCATCCGGGAAGGTGGTGCCGGCCAAGAGCTCAGGAATATCCACGGCATTCGAACCTGTCAATTTGGCGATTTTCTGCACCGGTTCAGAGTCTACCGTCCAGCCGTTTTTATGGGCGGCATAGTCGGCGAAAGAGTCCAGCGTGACCTTGGCAAACTTGGCCACTACGTCAGGATGTTTTTCCGCGAAATCCTTGCGTGCCACCCACACTTCGAATGTCGGCGCTCCCCACTGGCCCACCTGGGCCGCATCTGTCAGGGTTTTTCCGGTCTTGCGGATCTCGCCCAGGGCTGGCGACCACACGAACGCACCGTCGATATCGCCACGTTTCCACGCGGCGGCAATCTCTGCGGGCTGCAGGTTCACCACGTTGACTTTTTGGGCGTCCAGGCCCCAATGCTTCAGCGCGCCGAGCAGGCTGTAATGAGAGGTTGAGACGAAGGGGGTGGCGATGGTTTTGCCGACCAGGTCCTCTGGTGTGTCGATGCCGCTGCCATTACGCACCACCAGCGCTTCAGAAGCATTGATCTGCGCCGATACCATAAAGGCTACGATCGGTAGATTGCGTGAAGCCGCCGCTGCTAGAGGGCTGGAACCCAGGTTACCGATTTGTACATCGCCGGATGCGATAGCCGTGACGACTTGCGGCCCACTGTTGAATCGGCGCCAGGCAATCTTCTCGCCAATCGCCTTTTCGTAGAGCCCATCGGCCTGGGCGACTTTGCTGGGGTCGATGCCGGTTTGATAGCCGATGGTTAAATCGGCCGCTTGGACACCAAAAGAAATTATTAGTGACACAAAAACTGTAACAAATTGACGAGAGGATGTGCCTTTGGCCATGATGGCGTCGCCTTTTTGATCGTGGGTGACGTATGCAACTGTACGGCAACACTAATCGATCTAAAAAAAGGCTAGTAAATACCATTTAGGAATTAGCTTATGGGGCGGTTGGTCTATGCTGACCGGCTTGCTGCATGCAAAGCCTTATTCCTGAATCGTATGAAAAAGAATGAAACAATTCTTTTTGGGTGTATGAAAAACTCATTACCCTGCAGGGACCAAATCAACAGCGTTTAGACCAAGGTAGTAGACATACAAAGTTACGATTGACTTGGTAGTCACTATCTGGCGCTAATCGCGCATCTGTGGATCCAGGGCGTCAGATCCGGGACCAAAGAAATACAAAAATTAGAAATGAGAGGAGCGGTACATGAAGAAGTCAACATTGGCGTTGGCTGTGACCCTGGGCGCAATCGCTCAGCAAGCAGGCGCTGCCGGTTTCATCGAAGACAGCAAGGCCACTCTGGGTCTGCGTAACTTCTACATCAACACTGACAACCGTGACGGCGCGCCTACGGCGAGCAGCCGTAGCAAGAACGCAGAATGGGGCCAAGGCTTCGACCTGCGTTTCATCTCGGGTTACACCCAAGGTACCGTTCAGTTTGGTGTTGACGCTATCGGCCTGTACGGCATGCGTCTGGACTCCAGCCGCGATAACCACGGCAACTACAGCGGCACCTCTTCGGGCGGCACTGTGTTCCCAAGCGACGGCAACAAGGCTGTCAGTGATTTCGCCAGCCTGGGCGTGACCGGTAAGGTCAAAGTCTCCCAGACCGAACTGAAGCTGGGCACTTTGCAGCCTAAGCTGCCAGTTATCGTGACCAACGACGGTCGTCTGCTGCCGCAAACCTTCCAAGGTGGCCAGATCACTACCAACGACATCAAGGATTTGACCTTGGTTGGTGGTCAGATTGAGCATGCCAAGGGCCGTAACTCCAGCAACAACGAAGGCTTGTCGCTGGGCGGTGCCAACGGTAGCTCTAACTACAGCGCCGGCAAGTTCGTCAATAAGTTCTACTACGCAGGTGGTGACTACAAGATCAACAAGGATCTGACTGCCCAGTACTACTACGGCAACCTGGAAGACTTCTACAAGCAACACTTCCTGGGTCTGACCCATAACTGGTCGATCGGCCCGGGCGTATTGAAGTCTGACTTGCGTTACTTCCACAGCACCGACGACGGTCTGAACGGTAACACGCCTGCCTATTACACCACCGGCAACTACAACACCTTCAACGCCGGCAAGGGTAAGGTTGACAACAACCTGTACAGCGGCCTGTTCCTGTACACCGTTGCAGGTCACACGTTTGGTGGTGGTTACCAGGTCAGCAACGGCAGCAGCGATTTCCCGTGGCTGAACCAAGGTGACGGTTCGTCGGCGTACCTGACTACTGACATGCAAATCCAGAAGTTCGCCCGCGCAGGCGAGCGTACCTGGCAAGCACGTTACGCTTACGATTTCGCCAAGGTTGGCCTGCCAGGCCTGACGGCCGGTGTTGTTTACCTCAAAGGTAGCGACATCGACACCATCGCCAACAACGCCGGTCGCGCTGAAACCACCGGTCAGTCCGAGTGGGAACGCGACATCACCGTTGCCTACGTGATTCCAGAAGGCCCGCTGAAAAACCTCGGCGTTGCCTGGAAAAACGCTATGTGGCGTACCGATCTGGCGAACACCCGTTCCCAGGACGAAAACCGTTTGATCGTCAGCTACTCGCTGCCACTGTTCTAGTAGCGTGAAGCTGTTGTAAGACTGTAAACCTTGCCCGGCGCAATGCCGGGCAAGGTGTCTTTCTTTTCAAGTCGGGCTCAACCCCCGCAAGCCCTTCCTGAAACCCCTCTTGGTACAGCGTCTCAAGGCCTTCTCGAACCTTGTGTTGGATGTTGATCCTCAGCGTTTCCCGCGTCCAATGAATTGATTTTTAATATTCGTTTATCGTCTAAATAAAGCGATATTTATTCTTTTTAAATAATCTATAACCCATGCACAGTAGGCTCCATAAGCACTCACCAGGAGCCACACCATGAGCCTAAGATTGGGCGACATCGCCCCCGACTTCGAACAGGATTCCAGCGCCGGCAAGATTCGCTTCCATGAATGGCTGGGCGATAGCTGGGGCGTGCTGTTTTCCCATCCGGCGGACTTCACTCCGGTGTGCACCACCGAGTTGGGCTTTACCGCCAAGCTCAAGGACGAATTCGCCAAGCGCGGCGTCAAGGCGATTGCGCTGTCGGTAGACCCGGTGGACTCGCACCACAAGTGGATCGAAGACATCAACGAAACCCAGAACACGGTCGTTAACTTCCCGATCCTGGCGGATGCCGATCGCACGGTGTCGGACCTGTACGACCTGATCCACCCGAATGCCAGTGACACCCTCACCGTGCGCTCCTTGTTCGTGATCGACCCGAACAAGAAGATTCGCCTGACGATTACCTACCCGGCCAGCACCGGCCGCAACTTCCACGAAATCCTGCGGGTTATCGACTCGCTGCAGCTGACCGACAGCCACAAGGTCGCCACGCCCGCCAATTGGCAGGACGGCGATGACGTGGTGATTGTGCCGTCGCTCAAGGACGAGGAAGAAATCAAGCAACGCTTTCCCAAAGGCTATCGCGCGGTGAAGCCGTATCTGCGGCTGACCCCACAGCCTAATCGCTGACACATAATCCAGTGTGGGAGGGGCTGTCAGTTGATGCACCTTTGAATGACACACTGCCTTCGCGAACAAGCCCGCTCCCACATTTTGAGCGCATTTCAAGTTGTAGACCGTCTCACACAGCAGGGGTTTTCAGGCCGTTTCGACGGCCTTTTTTTTCGCCTGAAAATGAATAAATCTCATATATTTTTAGGGAATAAACAAATGAAAAAATAAGATTTATAGATATATAAATCAGCTGATATGGTCTGTTCCATCTTGGCTCCACCGCACACAGCGAACCGCCGACACTTGCTCAAGGAATACCTGCATGCTGGTCGTAACACTTGGAGGCAGTCCCAGCCAGCGTTCCCGCTCCGGGGTCTTGCTGGAAAAAACCCGTCAGTGGCTGCAAGACAAAGGCGTGGAAGTGGTGAGTTATCAGATACGGGACTTCCCGGCCGAAGACTTGCTGCACGCCCGCTTCGACAGTCCCAAAGTCATCGACCTGTTGCAGCAAGTCGCCAACGCCGACGGCCTGGTCATCGCCACGCCGGTCTACAAGGCCTCGTTCTCGGGTGCGTTGAAAACCGTGCTCGATCTGCTGCCTGAGCGCGCCCTGGCCCACAAGATCGTCTTGCCGATGGCCACCGGCGGCAGCATCGCCCACATGCTGGCAGTGGACTACGCCTTGAAGCCGGTGTTGTCGGCCCTCAAAGCCCAGGAGCTGCTCCACGGCATCTTTGCCGAAGACAGCCAGATCGCTTACGGCGAGGGCAGTGCCCAGGCGCAACTGGTGCCAGTGCTTGAGCAGCGTTTGCACGAGGCCCTGGAGACGCTCTACAGCGCCATGGCCCGTCGCCCGAAACCCCTTGATCCCAATGTGTTAAATGACCGTTTGTTGAGTGCTCGCTGGAGCATTTAAGCCTTACCGGATTTTGTAGTACTCACCTTACTCAGCCGCCAACGGCCAAGCAGGTGCAGCCAACCCCCCAATCGCATTTTTTGGAGAGAGCGCCATGCGCACTGTCATCTTGCGTCGTGGTCTGGTCGCACTGTTTGCTGCGGCTGTGTCCTTCGGCGCCATGGTTCAAGCCCACGCCGCCGAAACCCTGCGGATCGGTTATCAAAAGTACGGCACCCTGGTGTTGCTCAAGGCCAAGGGCACGCTGGAAAAACGCCTGGCCGCCCAAGGCGTGCAGGTGCAGTGGACGGAATTCCCCGGTGGCCCGCAACTGCTCGAAGGCCTGAACGTCGGTTCCATCGACTTCGGCGTGACCGGCGAAACCCCGCCGGTATTCGCCCAGGCAGCCGGCGCCGATCTGCTTTATGTCGCCTACGAACCGCCTGCGCCGACCAGTGAAGCGATCCTGGTGCCCAAAGACTCGACGATCAACTCCGTGGCCGAGCTCAAGGGTAAGAAAATCGTGCTCAACAAAGGCTCCAACGTGCACTACCTGCTGGTACGCGCCCTGGAGGATGCCGGCCTGAAATACACCGACGTGCACACCGTGTTCCTGCCGCCCGCCGATGCCCGCGCCGCGTTCGAGCGTGGCAGCGTCGACGCCTGGGTGATCTGGGACCCGTACCAGGCCGCCGCCGAAAAACAACTGCAAGCGCGCACCCTGCGTGATGGCACCGGCATCGCCGACAACCACCAGTTCTACCTGGCCACCAAACCGTACGCCACACAGCACCCGGATGTGATCAAGGCGCTGGTGGAAGAAGTGCGTGCGGTAGGTGAGTGGTCCAAAGCCAACCCGCAGGAAGTCACGGAACAAGTCGCACCGCTGCTCGGCCTACCGGCTGACATCACCCTGACCTCGGTGAAGCGCCAAGGCTACGGCGCGCTGTTCCTGACCCCGGAAGTGGTCGCCGCCCAGCAGAAAATCGCCGACAGCTTCTACCAGCTCAAATTGATCCCCAAACCCTTGAGCATCAAGGACGTGATCTGGACGCCACCCGCCGCCGTTGCCAAAGCGCCGTAATTCGACTTCTTCAGGAGACAACTCCATGAGCCTCACTATTTTCTGGTTCCTGCCTACCCACGGCGACGGCCATTACCTGGGTACCGCCGAAGGCGCTCGCGCCGTTGACCACGGTTACCTGCAACAAGTGGCACAGGCGGCCGACCGCCTGGGTTTCGGCGGGGTGTTGATCCCGACCGGCCGCTCCTGCGAAGACTCGTGGCTGGTGGCCGCCTCGCTGATCCCGGTGACCCAGCGTCTGAAATTCCTCGTCGCCCTGCGCCCCGGGATCATTTCCCCGACGGTGGCTGCGCGTCAGGCGGCGACCCTGGACCGCCTGTCCGGTGGCCGTGCGCTGTTTAACCTGGTGACCGGCGGTGATCCGGAAGAGCTGGCCGGCGACGGTTTGTTCCTCAGCCACGAAGAGCGCTATCAGGCCTCCGTGGAGTTCACCCGCATCTGGCGTCGTGTGCTGGAAGGTGAAACCGTGGATTACGACGGCGAACACATCAGCGTCAAAGGCGCCAAATTGCTCTACCCGCCGATCCAGCAGCCGCGTCCGCCGCTGTACTTCGGCGGCTCCTCCGAAGCCGCCCAGGACCTGGCCGCTGAACAAGTGGAAATGGTGCTGACCTGGGGCGAGCCTCCGGCCGCGGTCGCGGAAAAAATTGAACAGGTGCGGGCCAAGGCCGCGAAACTGGGGCGCACGGTGCGTTTCGGCATCCGTCTGCATGTGATCGTGCGGGAAACCAACGATGAGGCGTGGAAAGCCGCCGACAAACTGATCTCCCACCTGGACGACGAGACCATCGCCCGTGCCCAGGCGTCCCTGGCGCGCTTCGACTCCGTCGGCCAGCAACGCATGGCGGCCTTGCACGGCGGCAACCGTGACAACCTCGAAGTCAGCCCCAACCTGTGGGCCGGTGTCGGCCTGGTACGCGGTGGTGCCGGTACGGCGCTGGTAGGTGATGGCCCCACCGTGGCGGCACGCGTCAATGAGTACGCTGCGCTGGGCATCGATACCTTCATCTTCTCCGGTTATCCACACCTGGAAGAGTCGTATCGCGTGGCTGAGCTGCTGTTTCCGCACCTGGACATCGAACGTCCCGCGTTGCCGAAAAGTGCCGGTTACGTCAGCCCGTTCGGCGAGATGGTCGCCAACGACATCCTTCCCAAAGCTGCGTCGCAGAGCTGAGGCGCTGTCATGAACGTTGAAAAATTAAGCCATCGTGTCGCGCCTTGGGTGCTACCGGTCTTATTGCTCGCGGTGTGGCAGTTGTCGGTGTCGGCGGGTTGGTTGTCGACACGCATTCTGCCGGCGCCGAGTGCGGTCATCGAAGCCGGGGTTAACCTGGTGCGCAGCGGCGAAATCTGGACGCACCTGGCCATCAGCGGCTGGCGTGCCGGCTTGGGCTTTGTGATCGGTGGCAGCATCGGCCTGGCCCTGGGCTTTATCACCGGCCTGTCGAAATGGGGCGAGCGCCTGTTGGACAGCTCGGTACAGATGATCCGCAACGTGCCCCACCTGGCGCTGATTCCGCTGGTGATCCTGTGGTTCGGGATTGACGAGACCGCGAAGATTTTCCTGGTCGCCCTTGGCACGTTGTTCCCGATTTACCTGAATACCTACCACGGCATTCGCAACGTCGACCCGGCGTTGGTGGAAATGGCGCGCAGCTACGGCTTGTCCGGCTTCAGCCTGTTCCGTCAGGTGATCCTGCCGGGCGCGTTGCCTTCGATTCTGGTCGGCGTGCGTTTTGCGCTGGGCTTTATGTGGCTGACGCTGATCGTGGCGGAAACCATCTCGGCCAGCTCCGGCATTGGTTACCTGGCGATGAATGCCCGTGAATTCCTGCAAACCGACGTGGTGGTATTGGCCATCGTCATGTACGCCATCCTCGGCAAACTCGCCGACTTGGCTGCGCGCGGTCTGGAACGTGTGTGGCTGCGCTGGCACCCGGCTTACCAAGTGAACAAAGGAGGTGCGGCATGACCGCCCAACAACCTCCGCGCCTGCTCAAGGGCATCCCGCTGGCGGTGCGCAAATTGCGCAAGGCCTTTGGTACGCGCGAAGTGCTTAAGGACATCGACCTGCACATCCCCGCTGGGCAGTTTGTCGCCGTGGTCGGGCGCAGTGGCTGCGGCAAAAGTACCTTGCTGCGCTTGCTGGCCGGCCTCGACAAAGCCAGCGGCGGCGAGCTGTTGGCCGGCTCCGCAGCGCTGAGCGAAGCGATTGAAGACACGCGGTTGATGTTCCAGGAGGCGCGCCTGCTGCCGTGGAAAAAGATCATCGACAACGTGGGCCTGGGTCTCAACGGTAACTGGCGCCCCAAAGCGCTGGAGGCGCTGGAGGCGGTCGGCCTGGCCGAGCGTGCCAATGAGTGGCCGGCGGCCTTGTCCGGTGGCCAGAAGCAACGGGTGGCCTTGGCGCGTGCGCTGATTCACCAACCGCGCCTGCTGCTCCTCGATGAACCCCTGGGCGCCCTGGACGCCCTGACCCGCATCGAGATGCAGCAACTGATCGAAAACCTCTGGCAGAAGCACGGCTTCACCGTGTTGCTGGTGACCCACGACGTCAGCGAGGCCGTGGCGATTGCCGACCGGGTCATCCTGATCGAAGACGGCGAAATCGGCCTGGACCTGATTGTCGATCTGCCGCGCCCCCGCGCCCGTGGCTCGCATCGCCTGGCTGCGCTGGAAGCCGAAGTGCTTAACCGTGTGCTGTCGCTGCCCGGCACGCCGCCGGAGCCCGAACCTGTTTCACCGCTGCCGACGCAATTGCGTTGGGCTCAATAACTCACTTGTCCCGCGAAGGAAGAACACCATGACTATTAAAGCCATCAACGTGCGTAACCAGTTCAAAGGCACCATCAAGGAAATCGTCGAAGGTGACGTGCTGTCGGAAATCGACGTGCAGACGGCGTCCGGTATCGTGACGTCTGTGATCACTACCCGTTCGGTCAAAGAGCTGGAGTTGGTGATTGGCAGCGAAGTGATTGCCTTCGTTAAGTCCACCGAGGTGTCGATCGCCAAGTTGTGATCGGGATTTGCGGTGCTTTTAAGGCCGCTTTCGCGAGCAAGCCCGCTCCCACATTTGACCGAGTTCCAACAGTGGAATGCCTTCAAATGTGGGTGCGGGCTTGCTCGCGAAGAGGCCGGCGCAGTCAACCCAATACTTGGCGCTTGGGCAGATATGCCGGCAAATAAAGCCCCACATACGCATCAAATACCCGCATGCCTTCCTCAGCCATGCGCGGCGTAATCTGCCCATGCTGATGCACCGAGCGCGCATAGACGCGGTCGCTCAGCTCCAGCGCCAACGCGAACACATCCACATCCTCAGGCAGCGTCGGCACTTCGAAGTGGCGGTTGAACACGGCCAGCATCAAGTCCCCCAATTCCAGATCATGCTGGCGGTCGGCCTGGGTCACTTCGGTGAGCCCATGCTGAGCGAGGATCAGCTGGCGTGCGGCGGCGTCGTGCTCGTAGACCGTGAGCATGCGCTGTTCGACGATGCAGGACAGGTCGCGCCAGTGCTTGAGTGACGCGTGCTCGATAGGTGCCTGAATGGCTGCACGAAAGGCTGCATGCACATCGGCGGTCAACGCTTCGAGGAGCGCCGGCACGCTGGCGAAAAAGTGATACACCGACGACGGTGGAATCTGTGCCCGTTCCGCCACGCTGTAGATCGACAAACTGGCCACGCCTTCGGTCGCCAGCAAGGTGCGGGCGGCGTCGAGGATCGCGTCGATCCGGGCCTGGCTGCGGGCGCGGGGTTTGCGAGGGGCGGCGGGGCGGGTGGTCATGGAAGTCTCCTACAAGGCAGCGGGCATTGTATGAGCAGGAACCGGTGTTGTCTGCCAAGGCGCCATCGCGAGCACCCCTCCCACAGTTGACTGAGTTCCAACCTTGCAATGCAGTCAACTGTGGGAGGGGGCTTGCTCCCGATGAGGCCGACTCGGTCCACCGGAAGAAACCCATAAAAAAACGCCACAGACCAAAGGCCGGAGGCGTTTTTCAGTGCAACCACTGCTTACACAGTATGCAGGTACCAGTTGTACTCAAGGTCGGAGATGGAGTGTTCGAACTCTTCCAGCTCACTTTCCTTACAGGCGACGAAGATATCGATGTATTTAGGATCGATGTACTTGGCCATCACCTCGCTGTCGTCCAACTCGCGCAAGGCATCGCGCAGGTTGTTCGGCAGGCTCTGTTCGTTTTGCTCGTAGCTGTTGCCTTCCACGGGTGCGCCCGGTTCGATCTTGTTGGTCAGACCGTGGTGCACACCTGCCAGGACCGAAGCCATCAGCAGGTAAGGGTTGGCGTCGGCACCGGCCACGCGGTGTTCGATACGGACGGCATCCGAGGAGCCGGTCGGTACGCGAATCGCCACAGTCCGGTTGTCCAGGCCCCAGCACGGCGAGTTTGGCACGTAGAACTGTGCGCCGAAACGACGGTAGGAGTTGACGTTGGGGCACAGGAACGCCATTTGGGCGGGTAGGGTCTCCAGCACACCGCCGATCGCGTGACGCAATGCGGCGTTCTGCTCGGGATCCTCGCTGGCAAAGATGTTCTTGCCTTCCTTGTCCAGGATCGAAATGTGTACGTGCAGACCATTGCCTGCCTGGCCTGGGTAAGGCTTGGCCATGAAGGTGGTGTCCATCTCATGGTCGTAGGCGATGTTCTTGATCAGGCGCTTGAGCAGTACTGCGTAATCGCAAGCCTTGATCGGGTCGGCCACGTGGTGCAGGTTCACTTCGAACTGCGCCGGGGCACTTTCCTTGACGATCGCGTCAGCCGGGATGCCTTGCTCTTTGGCACCTTCCAGAATGTCCTGGAGGCAGTCGACGTATTCGTCGAGGTCGTCGATCAGGTAGACCTGAGTCGAGTGCGGGCGTTTGCCGGAGATCGGCGAGCGGGGCGGTTGTGGGCGGCCGTTCACGTTCTCCTGGTCGATCAGGTAGAACTCAAGCTCGAAGGCTGCGCAGATGGTCAAACCGAGGTCGTCAAACTTGCTGACAACTTGGCGGAGCACTTCGCGAGGATCGGCGAAGAAAGGTTCACCTTCAAGTTCGTGCATGGTCATCAGCAGTTGCGCGGTTGGGCGCTTTTGCCACGGCTCATTGCACAGGGTGTCAGGGATCGGATAACAGATTCGGTCAGCATCACCGATGTCCAGACCCAGGCCAGTGCTTTCCACCGTCGAGCCGTTGATATCCAGGGCAAATAAAGAGGCAGGCAGGTTAATGCCCTTCTCGTAAACCTTGTGGAGGCTGGTGCGTTCGATGCGCTTGCCGCGCACCACACCATTCATATCCGCAATTAGAAGGTCTACGTACAGAACCTCAGGATGATCCTTAAGGAACGCGTTCGCTTCGTTAAGCTGAACGGCACGCGGGGGTACCGACATGATGCAACACCTTTGTTGTTAAAAATATCAATCATTGATCTTTTCTGGTTTCAGTCAACCCGAACGGCTAGCCGAAGTCAAGCGAGGCCTTTTTTGCCCTAAAAAAGCGCCTCCAGGCCTTTTTTGGGGCTTTTTGGGGCGGTTTTTTGGGTTTGATGGCCTTGGGACTAGCAGGCTTGAGCGGGCCGTGTTGTATTTTTTACGGGGGTGTTGTGTAAAAAAATGAACAAGGCTAAGCTCGATTCAAACCCATAACAGCAATAATACCGGGGTGCTTCATGTCTCGCCTGCCGTTAATCGGCGTCACCGCCTGCTCCAAACAGGTCGGTCTGCATGCTTATCACATCAGTGGCGACAAATACGTCCGTGCAGTGGCCACCGCTGCCAAGGGCTTGCCATTGATCATTCCATCCTTGGGCGATCTGCTCGAACCGGCCAATATTCTTGACGGCCTGGATGGCATCCTGTTTACCGGCTCCCCCTCCAATATCGAACCTTTTCTCTACGACGGTCCGGCCAGCACGCCCGGGACTGCTCATGATTCTGCACGGGACCAGACCACGCTGCCGTTGCTGCGTGCCGCGATTGCGGCAGGCGTGCCGGTGCTGGGCATCTGCCGTGGGTTCCAGGAAATGAACGTGGCGTTGGGCGGCAGCCTGCACCAGAAGGTTCATGAAGTGCCGGGCATGATGGATCACCGCGAAGACGACACCCAGCCGGTTGAAATTCAGTACGGCCCGGCGCACAGCGTCGCGATCGCCCCGAATGGCGTCTTGGCAAGCCTGGGGTTGCCGCAGACCATTCAGGTCAACTCGATTCACGGCCAAGGTGTCGATCGCCTGGCGCCGGGGCTGCAGGTCGAAGCCACTGCGCCGGATGGGTTGATCGAAGCTTTTTCTTACACCGCGGGCAAGGCTTTTGCTTTAGGAGTGCAATGGCACCCCGAATGGCAGGTAAGCTCTAACCCGCACTACCTCGCGATCTTCCAGGCTTTTGGCTCGGCCTGTCGAAAGCGGGCGATGCAACGCGACGCGGATGCTGCGTCAAACAACGCCTGACCTTTAATGGATGTCAGGAAACACAGCCCAGAGGCATTTATGAGTAACAACCTCGACCAGCTCACCGATTGGTTGAAAGACCACAAGATCACAGAAGTCGAATGCATGATTGGCGACCTCACCGGTATCACCCGGGGCAAGATCTCGCCGACCAACAAGTTCATCGCCGAAAAAGGCATGCGCCTGCCCGAGAGCGTTCTGTTGCAGACCGTGACCGGCGACTATGTCGAAGACGACATCTATTACGAATTGCTCGACCCGGCCGACATCGACATGATCTGCCGCCCCGACCAGAACGCCGTATTCCTGGTGCCCTGGGCCATCGAGCCTACCGCCCAGGTGATTCACGACACCTACGACAAGCAAGGCAACCCGATCGAGCTGTCGCCGCGCAACGTGCTCAAGAAAGTCCTCCAGCTCTACGCCGACCGAGGCTGGCAGCCCATCGTGGCGCCGGAGATGGAGTTCTACCTGACCAAACGCTGCGAAGACCCGGACTTCCCGCTGCAACCGCCGATCGGCCGTTCCGGGCGCCCGGAGACCGGTCGCCAGTCCTTCTCTATAGAAGCGGCCAACGAGTTCGACCCGTTGTTCGAAGACGTCTACGACTGGTGTGAACTCCAGGAGCTGGACCTCGATACCCTGATCCATGAAGACGGCACCGCGCAGATGGAAATCAACTTCCGTCATGGCGATGCGCTGTCCCTGGCCGACCAGATCCTGGTGTTCAAACGCACCATGCGCGAGGCCGCACTCAAGCACAACGTGGCCGCCACCTTCATGGCCAAGCCCATGACCGGCGAGCCCGGCAGCGCGATGCACCTGCACCAGAGCATCATCGACATCGCCACCGGCAAGAACGTCTTCTCTAATGAAGACGGGACCATGAGCCAGCTGTTCCTCAACCACATCGGTGGCCTGCAGAAATTCATCCCTGAATTGCTGCCGCTGTTTGCCCCCAACGTGAACTCGTTCCGCCGCTTCCTGCCCGACACCTCGGCGCCGGTGAACGTGGAATGGGGCGAAGAAAACCGCACCGTCGGCCTGCGCGTACCGGATGCCGGCCCGCAGAACCGTCGCGTCGAAAACCGCCTGCCGGGCGCCGACGCCAATCCGTACCTGGCGATTGCCGCCAGCCTGCTGTGCGGCTACATCGGTATGGTCGAAGGTCATAACCCAAGCGCGCCGGTGGTGGGCCGCGGATATGAGCGCCGCAACCTGCGCCTGCCGCTGACCATCGAAGACGCCCTTGAGCGTATGGAAAACAGCAAGACCATCGAAAAATATCTGGGTCAAAAATTCATCACAGGCTACGTCGCGGTCAAGCGGGCCGAGCATGAAAACTTCAAGCGCGTGATCAGTTCGTGGGAGCGGGAATTCCTGCTCTTCGCCGTCTGATGCGTCGGGCGCGCCTCAGGATTGGCGCGCCCTCACCTGAAAAGTCTAGGAGATTGGTATGTCCAGCAACAACCCGCAAACCCGTGAATGGCAAGCCTTGAGCAATGATCACCACCTGGCGCCGTTCAGCGATTTCAAGCAATTGAAAGTGAAAGGCCCACGGATTATCACCAAAGCCCACGGCGTTTACCTGTGGGACAGCGAAGGCAACAAGATCCTCGACGGCATGGCCGGCCTGTGGTGCGTGGCGATCGGTTACGGTCGCGATGAACTGGCTGACGCCGCCGCCAAGCAGATGAAAGAGCTGCCGTACTACAACCTGTTCTTCCAGACCGCTCACCCGCCGGTGCTGGAACTGGCCAAGGTGATTTCCGAGATCGCACCGGCCGGCATGAACCACGTGTTCTTTACCGGCTCCGGCTCGGAAGGCAACGACACCATGTTGCGCATGGTCCGCCACTACTGGGCGATCAAGGGCCAGCCGAACAAGAAGATCATCATCAGCCGCAAGAATGGCTATCACGGCTCCACGGTGGCCGGCGCCAGCCTGGGCGGCATGACATACATGCATGAACAGGGTGACTTGCCGATCCCGGGTATTACCCACATCGCCCAGCCGTACTGGTATGGCGAAGGCGGCGACATGAGCCCGGAAGAATTCGGGATCTGGGCCGCCAACCAGCTGGAAGAGAAGATCCTCGAACTGGGTGTGGACAACGTCGGTGCCTTTATTGCCGAGCCGATCCAGGGGGCCGGTGGCGTGATCGTACCGCCAGAGACCTACTGGCCGCGCATCAAGGAAATCCTCGCCAAGTACGACATCCTGTTCGTCGCCGATGAAGTGATCTGCGGCTTCGGCCGTACCGGTGAGTGGTTCGGTAGCGACTTCTATGACCTCAAGCCACACATGATGACCATCGCCAAGGGCCTGACCTCGGGTTACATCCCGATGGGCGGCCTGATCGTGCGCGACGACGTGGTTGCCGTGCTCAATGAAGGCGGTGATTTCAACCACGGCTTCACCTACTCCGGTCACCCGGTGGCGGCAGCGGTAGCCCTGGAAAACATCCGGATTCTGCGCGATGAAAAAATCGTTAACCGTGTGCACGAAGAAACGGCACCGTATTTGCAGAAACGTCTGAGGGAACTGGCTGATCACCCGCTGGTGGGTGAGGTTCGCGGTGTCGGCATGCTCGGGGCGATTGAGCTGGTGCAGGACAAGGCCACGCGCAAACGTTACGAAGGCCGTGGTGTGGGCATGATCTGCCGCACGTTCTGCTTCGAGAATGGCCTGATCATGCGCGCCGTGGGCGACACCATGATCATTTCGCCTCCGCTGGTGATCAGCAAGGCGGAAATCGACGAGTTGGTGACCAAGGCTCGCCAGTGCCTGGACCTGACTTTGGCGGCATTGCAAGGCTAAGTGCTAGGCTCAGTGCGCAGCGGCTTCGGGCGCTGCGTGCGGGCAGTGACAAAAACGCAGTAATAAAGGGCGCTTTGGTTGAAAGCCGGCCCCTGAACTTGCCAGACTGTCGCCGTGTTTTGTTGCCCTTTGGAAGGGTCGTAAGACGACTAAAGAACGTGGCCCAAAAAAGAAAAATTGGAGCATCACCAAATGAAGGCATTAGGTTTGAAGAACGCTGGCAAGACCCTCCTCGCGTTGTCCCTGATGGGCGCAATGGCGGGCGCGGCCCAGGCAGACGATAAAGTGCTGCACGTCTACAACTGGTCCGACTACATTGCACCGGACACCATCGCCAACTTTGAAAAAGAGTCGGGCATTAAAGTGGTGTACGACGTTTTTGACAGCAACGAGACCCTGGAAGCCAAGTTGCTGGCAGGCAAGTCCGGTTACGACATCGTCGTTCCGTCGAACAACTTCCTCGCCAAGCAGATCAAGGCCGGTGTCTATCAAGAGCTGGACAAGTCCAAGCTGTCCAACTACGCCAACCTGAACAAATCCCTGCTTAAAGCCGTGTCGGTCAGCGACCCGGACAACAAGCACGCGTTCCCGTACATGTGGGGTTCGATCGGCATCGGTTACAACCCGGAGAAGGTCAAGGCTGCGCTGGGCGTGGACAAGATCGACTCGTGGGACGTGCTGATGAAGCCGGAAAACATCGCCAAGCTGAAAAGCTGCGGCGTGAGCTTCCTCGACTCGCCAACCGAAATGCTGCCGGTGGCGCTGCATTACCTCGGCCTGCCGACCGACACCCAGAAGAAAGCTGACCTCAAGCAAGCCGAGGACCTGTTCCTCAAGCTGCGCCCATCGATCGGCTACTTCCACTCGTCCAAGTACATCTCCGACCTGGCCAACGGCAACATCTGCGTGGCCGTGGGGTACTCGGGTGACATCCAGCAGGCCAAGTCCCGCGCGGCTGAAGCCGGTGGCAAGGTCAAGGTTGCCTACGACATTCCGAAAGAAGGCGCCGGCAGCTTCTATGACATGGTCGCCATCCCTAAAGATGCCGAAAACGTCGATGCTGCCTACAAGTTCATGAACTACCTGCTCAAGCCGGAAGTTATGGCCGCTATCACCAATAGCGTCCGTTTCCCGAACGGTAACGAGAAAGCCACCGCACTGGTCGACAAAGACATCACCAGCGACCCGGGCATTTACCCGCCTGCGGATGTGCAGGCCAAGCTCTACGCCATTGCTGACTTGCCGGCGGCTACTCAGCGTGAAATGACGCGCAGCTGGACCAAAATCAAATCGGGCAAATAAGCCTTTGAACCGTGGGGGCGGCGAACCGCCGCTCCCACACATTAAATGATAGAAAGCTTTGCCGGATCGGTTTATCGAGGGTAAGTTGCGCGCCGGTTTTGTTGCCGGGCAACAACTTTGGGCCCAACTATTTAAGAGGACCTCCACTTGCCAATTTCTTTATTTCGCAAAGCCTTGCTGGTGGGTGCAGGTATCACGCTGGCTGTCAGCGTGCAGGCCGCGCCGACTGTGCATGTTTATAACTGGTCGGACTACATCGGCGCCGACACCCTGGCCAACTTCGAAAAGGCCAGCGGCATCAAGCCGGTGTA
Organism: Pseudomonas fluorescens; assembly: GCF_900215245.1. GTDB lineage: Bacteria > Pseudomonadota > Gammaproteobacteria > Pseudomonadales > Pseudomonadaceae > Aquipseudomonas > Aquipseudomonas fluorescens. The sequence continues at coordinate 1,820,782 of NZ_LT907842.1, read as the reverse complement.
TGACGTGTTTGACTCCAATGAAACCCTGGAAGGCAAGTTGCTCGCCGGGCGTACCGGTTACGACGTGGTCGTGCCGTCCAACCACTTCCTTGGCAAGCAAATCAAAGCCGGGGCGTTTCAGAAGCTCGACAAGTCGTTGCTGACTAACTATTCCAATCTGGACCCGGCGCTGCTCAAGCGTCTGGAAAAGAACGACCCGGGTAACCAATACGCCGTGCCGTATCTGTGGGGCACCAACGGCATTGGTTACAACGTCGACAAAGTCAAAGAAGTGCTGGGCGTCGACCATATCGACTCCTGGGCCGTGCTGTTCGAGCCGGAAAACATGAAGAAGCTCGCCACGTGCGGGGTCTCGTTCATGGACTCGGCGGATGAAATGCTGCCGGCGGTGCTCAACTACATGGGCCTGAACCCGAACAGTACCAACCCCGAAGACTACAAGAAGGCCGAAGAGAAGCTGCTCAAAGTGCGGCCCTACGTGACCTATTTCCATTCTTCCAAATACATCTCGGACCTGGCCAACGGCAACATCTGCGTGGCGGCCGGTTTCTCCGGTGATGTGTTCCAGGCCAAGGCTCGCGCAAGCGAGGCCGGCAAAGGCGTGAACATCGCCTACGCGATTCCGAAAGAAGGCGGCAACCTCTGGTTTGACGTGCTGGCGATCCCCAAGGATGCGAAGAACGTCAAAGAGGCTCACGCCTTCATCAACTATTTACTGCAACCTGAGGTGATCGCTCAGGTCAGTGATTACGTCGGTTACGCCAACCCTAACCCAGGGGCGGACAAACTGATGAAGCAATCGATACGCACTGACGCAGCGGTTTACCCACCGCAGGCGGTTCTCGACCGGACGTTCGTCAACTTCGAGCTACCCCCGAAAGTGCAACGTTTAATGACCCGTAGCTGGACCAAGGTCAAGACGGGCAAGTAAGGCTTAAGGCTCAAACTATTCTGGGTTCGCCTGCCTCGGGCGAACTGCACTCTTTTTTGTTGGGAGTTTCGTAAATGGCAGTTGCCTCCGGCGCCTATAAGAAAGCCCTCGAGGGCGACCAGACACCGAAAAAGGTGCTGGTCAAAATCGACCGGGTCACGAAGAAGTTCGACGAGACGATTGCCGTGGACGATGTGTCCCTGGAAATCAAGAAAGGCGAGATCTTCGCCTTGCTCGGCGGATCGGGATCGGGCAAATCCACCTTGCTGCGCATGCTCGCAGGCTTCGAGCGCCCAACGGAAGGTCGCATCTACCTCGATGGTGTGGACATCACCGATATGCCGCCCTACGAGCGGCCGATCAACATGATGTTCCAGTCCTACGCCTTGTTCCCGCACATGACCGTGGCGCAGAACATCGCGTTCGGCCTGCAACAGGACAAGATCCCCAAGGCTGAAGTCGATGCGCGCGTGGCCGAGATGCTCAAGCTGGTGCAGATGAGCCAGTACGCCAAGCGCAAGCCGCACCAACTTTCTGGCGGTCAACGTCAGCGTGTGGCACTTGCGCGCTCCCTGGCCAAACGCCCGAAACTGCTGCTGCTCGACGAGCCGATGGGCGCCCTCGACAAGAAGCTGCGTTCGCAGATGCAACTGGAACTGGTGGAGATCATCGAGCGCGTGGGCGTGACCTGCGTGATGGTGACCCACGACCAGGAAGAGGCCATGACCATGGCCGAACGCATCGCGATCATGCACCTGGGCTGGATCGCCCAGATCGGCAGCCCGATCGACATCTACGAAACGCCTACCAGCCGTCTGGTGTGTGAGTTCATCGGCAACGTGAACATTTTCGACACCCAGGTGGTGGACGACGCCGAAGGCCACGCGGTACTCAAGTGCCCGGACCTGGACCGCGACATCTACGTGGGCTACGGCATTGCCACGGCAGTGGAAGACAAGTCGGTGACCTACGCCATCCGCCCGGAAAAGCTGTTGGTCACCACCGAAATGCCGACCTGCGAGCACAACTGGTCCAGCGGCAAAGTGCATGACATCGCCTACCTGGGCGGCCACTCGGTGTTCTACGTGGAACTGCCGAGCGGCAAGCTGGTGCAGTCCTTCGTCGCCAACGCCGAACGCCGTGGCCAGCGCCCAACCTGGGGTGACCAAGTCTACGTGTGGTGGGAAGACGACAGCGGCGTGGTACTTCGCTCATGAATATGAAGAAGTTCAAACGCCAGCTGCAACGAATAACGCCCGGTGGCCGGCATGTGGTCATCGGGATTCCTTTCCTCTGGCTGTTCCTGTTTTTCGCGCTGCCGTTCTTCATCGTCTTGAAGATCAGCTTTGCCGAAGCCGACGTGGCGATCCCGCCTTACACCGAGATCTACACCTTCGTTGAGCAAAAGCTGCAGTTGGTGCTCAACCTCGGCAACTACGCGATGCTCGGCGACGACGAGTTATACATCGCCGCGTACTTGGGCTCGCTGAAGATGGCGTTTTTCAGCACGCTTCTGTGCCTGTTGATCGGCTATCCGATGGCCTACGCGATTGCCAGCGCGCGCAAAGAAATGCAGACCGTACTGGTGCTGCTGATCATGATGCCGACCTGGACCGCGATCCTGATCCGCGTGTATGCGTGGATGGGTATCCTCAGCAATAACGGCTTGCTCAATAGCTTCCTGATGTCCATCGGCTTGATCAACGAGCCGCTGCAGATCCTCAACACCAACATCGCGGTGTACATCGGCGTGGTCTATTCGTACCTGCCGTTCATGATCCTGCCGCTGTACGCCAACCTGGTCAAACACGACCAGAGCCTGCTGGAAGCTGCGTCCGACCTGGGTTCGAGCACCTTCAACAGTTTCTGGAAAATCACTGTGCCGCTGTCCAAGAACGGCATCATCGCCGGCTGCATGCTGGTGTTCATTCCGGTGGTGGGCGAGTTCGTGATCCCGGAACTGCTCGGCGGTCCGGAAACCCTGATGATCGGTAAAGTGTTGTGGCAAGAATTCTTCAACAACCGTGACTGGCCGGTGGCGTCTGCCCTGGCGGTGGTGATGCTGGCGATCCTGATCGTGCCGATCATCCTGTTCAACCGCAGCCAAGCCAAAGAGATGGAGGGCAAGATATGAAGCGCGTCAGTTTCTCAAGCTTCATGCTGGTGGCGGGGTTGTTGTTCATTTACCTGCCGATGCTGATCCTGGTGATCTACTCGTTCAACGAATCCAAACTGGTGACGGTGTGGGGCGGTTGGTCGATCAAGTGGTACGTGGGCCTGCTGGACAACACCCAGTTGATGGGCTCGGTGGCGCGCTCCCTGGAAATTGCCTGCTACACCGCCGTTGCGGCGGTGGCACTGGGTACGCTGGCGGCGTTTGTGCTGACCCGTATCAGCCAGTTCAAGGGCCGCACGCTGTTCGGCGGCCTGGTGACGGCACCGTTGGTGATGCCCGAAGTGATCACCGGTCTGTCGCTGTTGCTGCTGTTCGTGGCCATGGCGCAGATGATCGGTTGGCCCCAGGAGCGTGGCATTGTCACCATCTGGATCGCCCACACCACGTTCTGTGCGGCGTATGTGGCGGTGGTGGTGTCGGCGCGCTTGCGTGAGCTGGACCTGTCGATTGAAGAAGCGGCAATGGATCTGGGCGCGCGGCCATGGAAGGTGTTCTTCCTGATCACCATCCCGATGATCGCGCCATCGTTGGCGGCAGGCGGCATGATGTCGTTCGCGCTGTCCCTGGATGACCTGGTACTCGCCAGCTTCGTGTCGGGCCCGGGCTCGACCACGTTGCCGATGGAAGTGTTCTCGGCGGTACGTCTTGGGGTTAAACCCGAGATCAACGCCGTGGCCAGTTTGATTCTGTTGGCGGTGTCGTTGGTGACCTTCCTGGTGTGGTTCTTCAGCCGTCGGGCCGAAGAGATGCGCAAGAAAGCCATCCAACAAGCGATTGAAGAAGCCGCGGCGGATGGCTGGCAGCAGCCGGACAAGCGCCGGGCGCCTGCGCCGGTCTAACCCCGGAACGGGTTCAACATGTGGGAGGGGGCTTGCTCCCGATTGCGCAACGCCAGTCACTGCAGCTATTGACTGACCGACTGCAATCGGGAACAAGCCCCCTCCCACATTTGATTGGGTTTTCACGTCAGCTATGCAGCCCAAGGCGACTTGCGAATCACCTCGACAAAGTTCATCGGCTTGAACCCCGGCTCCTGATCCACCAACACATCGGTCTTCACGTTGCCAAACGTGGTCTGCGGGCGATGGCGCAAGCCGTCAGCAAACGCGCAGATGATGCATTCCTTGAACCCTTCGCCGCGTGGATGCGCATGCACCACGGCCTCGCGCTGCACGCTGGAAAAGGCGGCGTAGTCCATGCCCAGCACATCCATCTCGACACCGGCGGTCACCAGCGCCACGGTCGGGCGCAAGTGCTGCGGCACACCCGGCGTGGTGTGCAGGGCGATCGACAGCCAGACTTGTTCGATATCGTCATCGCTCAGCCCGTAAGGTTTGAGGAATGCGGCCGCCGCGTTGGCGCCGTCCACTTCGAAACGCTCGTTGTTACTGCGATGGCCTTCGACCAGGCCCAGGTCGTGGAACATCGCGCCGACGTAAAGCAGCTCCGGGTTGTAGGCCAACTGCTTGCGCTCACCGCTCAACGCACCGAACAGAAACACCCGGCGCGAGTGGTGGTAAAGCAAGTCGGACTCGACGTCGCGGATGTATTCGGTGGTGGCTTTGGCCAAGGCGCTGTCCGGGATCTGGATGCCGGCGATGGAGTTGCTCATGGTCGTGCTCCTCAACAAAGCGCCGGGGGTGGCGCCGATGAGTGAAGTCTGGTCGCGTACCCGCGAAGGGGCTATCGCGGCGAGGGCGCGATCCCTGCCAATGTGGCGCCACATCGTGCCAGCCGGATTAGTCTCTTGAAATCTGCGCAGATCAAATGTGGGAGCGGGCTTGCTCGCGAAAGCGGTATGTCAGTTAATGCATGTACCGACTGAACAACCGCATTCGCGAGCAAGCCCGCTCCCGCAGGGTTTTGCCTTTATTCAGTTAGAAAAGGGTGTCTCTATTTATGGGCAAAACCGTCGCCATCCTGATCTTCCCCGGCGTCCAGTCACTGGACGTGACCGGCCCCATGGATGTGTTCTGCGAGGCCAACCGTTTTCTGCCGCCCGAAGAGCATTATCAGCTTGAAGTGATCGGCCTGAGCCACGGCACACTGGTCGCCTCCAACGGTTTGTCATTGCAGGCCCACAAACATTACTGCGACGCCTTGCAAGCCTATGATCTGTTGCTGGTCGCTGGCGGCCCTCAGCTGCCTTTCGAAGATTTCGGCGCCCAGTTTGATGATTGGCTACGCGGCGCCGCCGCCCGCGCACAGCGTTTCGGCTCGATCTGCAATGGCGCCTTTATGCTGGCGCGCGCCGGGTTGCTGGATGGCAAAACCGTCACCACCCATTGGAACGACGCTGCCGACCTGGCGCGCCTGTGCCCCTCGGCCCAGGTCGATGCCGACCGTCTCTACGTGCAGGACGGTAATCTCTACACCTCGGCGGGCGTCACGGCAGGCATCGACCTGTCGCTGTACCTGCTGGCCCAGGATCACGGCCCGGAAGTCGCGCTGAGCGTGGCCAAGCGCCTGGTGGTGTTCACTCAGCGCTCGGGCGGGCAGTCGCAGTTCAGCCCGTTCCTCACGCCTCACGCCGAAAGCACCTCGGCGGTGGCATTGGTGCAGCTGTACGTGCTGGCGAACTTGACCGGGGATTTGACCATTGCCGATCTGGCCAGGGCGGCCAACATGAGTGCGCGTAATTTCTCTCGAGTGTTTGCTCGTGAGGCGCGCATAACGCCTGCCGAGTTCGTCGAGCGAGCGCGAGTGGACGCGGCGCGGGTGATGCTCGAAAGCAGCGCCGCACCGCTCAAGACTGTGGCCTATCAATGCGGTTTCCGTGACGCCCAGCACATGCGCTGTGTGTTCAACCGCCGGCTGGGCGTGACGCCGCAACAGTTCCGGCTTAACTTTGCTGCACCGGTGTGAGCGTGTCGTAGGCTTCCAGCGCGCGCAGTGAGTAGATATACGCGGCGCCTGCATTCAGCGAGATGGCGGTGGCCAAGGTGGCGGCAACTTCTTCTCGGGTCGCGCCGGCATTGATCGCCGCATCCGCGTGTGCGGCGATACAGCCGTCGCAGCGCGTGGTGATCGCCACGGCGATGGATATCAGCTCGCGGGTCTTGGCGTCGAGTACATGGTTTTCCTCGGCAGCCTCGTCCAGCGCCATATAGGCTTTGACCATCTTCGGGTTGCTCTTGCCCAGCGCACCAAAGGTTTTATTCACGTTAGCAAGCAAGTCGGACCAGTTATTGAACATTGCGGTAACTCCTGAACGGGTTGGGTGTGAAGCCAGTCTGTGCCGTTCGGGGTTGGTATGATTGTTCGATCCACTCATCTTTTTGACCGATGTTCGCAAATGAATTCGATCGATACCCTTATTGCGCTGGCCAACCTGCGCGGCAGTCTGGATTTACGTTGCCAGTTCCAGGGTGACTGGGCGCTGGAACACACCCCGGAGAATCTCGGCGTGGCGCCGTACCACATCGTCATTAGCGGAACTTGCCGCGCCGAATTGTCGGGCGGCCAGCACGTGACGCTGGAGGAGGGCGACATCCTGTTGATGCCCGGTGGCGCAACCCATTTGCTGCGCAGCCAGGGTGAGCGGATTCGGCCGGTGCAGCCCACCGTGATCGAAGGCGGTGTACTGCCGGTGTATCGCCTGGGTGGCGAACGGCCGGAAGTGGACATGCTCTGCGGCAACTTTCACTACAACCGCCAATCGTTGTTGCTTGGTGCATTGCCGGAATTTTTGGTGGTGTCCAGCCGCCAGTGGCAGGGCGATGGGCAGTTGGCCGCGTTGATTGCTTTACTGCGCAGCGAGGCGGACGGCCAGCAATTGGGCGCCCGCTCGTTTATCGACGCGCTGTCGCAGGCCTTGTTCACTTTGATCCTGCGTGCCTGGCTGGCTCGCCAGACACCCGTGGCAGGCACCTTCGCTTTGCTCGCCGACAAGCGCCTGAGCAAAGCCTGGCAGGCGATGCTGGCCGAGCCTGGTCAAGAGTGGACGATCGACAGCCTGGCGGCGGCAGCCACCATGTCGCGGGCCACCTTCATGCGCGCGTTTGTAAAAGTGGCGGGCGTGTCGCCGTGGGTGCTGCTGACCCAGCTGCGCATGGAACTGGCCTTCAACCTGCTGCGCCAATCGCGCCTGAGCCTGCTGGATATCGCTGCGCAGGTGGGTTACCAGTCCCAGGCGGCGTTCAGCAAGAAATTCAAGGAAACCTACGGCGAGGCGCCGGGGCGGATGCGGGCTCGTTAGTCGCTACAACACAAAGCAAATGTGGGAGCGCATTCTTCCAGCACTATTTTCTCGCAGGCAACAGCTTCAGCGTGCCACGGGTATTCGCCGTCACTTCTTCATCACTGAAATGCGCCTGCTCGTACCCACCCTCGATATAGGTTTCCGCCTGGTCGCCATAGTGCGAGTCAAACGGCACCCCGCTTTGCCCCACAGGGTTGATGGTCAACGCATGGGCCGGGTCGGCGAAGTCGATCAGGCGCCGGGTCGACGGGCCATAGGTCACGGGCCATGGCGCAGGGCCGATCATGGCCGATTGGTTATTCGGCACTTCGTGGGTACCGGGCGCCGGGAATGGGCCGACGTTGAAAATCTTGTCCAATGGCTTCTGCATGCCCAGCGGATGGCCGTGAGTCAGGGTATGGGCCTTGCCCCACTGCCATTGCGACGGGTCATCGCCAAAGGTGGCCTTGAGGTGAGCCAGGCTGTTGTCCCAGGCGAGCTTGACGGTGTCGGCGCGCTTGCCGTTCCACCAGGGTGAGTCTGGTGAAGCGGCCAGGCGTGGCAGCGCGGCGTCGATCACCCGAGTACCGAGCAGGGTTTTAAACATGGCGTCGCCGAGCTTCGGGTGGAAGGCCGCATCGGTGAGGTTAAACAGGAACTGGTTGAAGAGTGTCGCGCTGGTGGAGTCCAGCGGGTAATCGCCTTTCCAGGCGGCCAACTGTTCTATCAGTTTCAACTGCGCCGGGTCCTTGACCACCTCACGCAGCACCGGCAACAGCGGTGCCAGCAAGCGTGGGCCGTAGGCGGTAGTCGTGCCCAGTTGCAAGGCTTGGCTGTTGTTCACGTCCCACTTCACGCTTTTGTCGCTCAACTGCGTGTTCAATTGTTGGCCACGGTCGGCCAGGTTGTAGTAACCGGGGATTTCCATGCCGGTGGGTGACGCCGGCTGGGCATTGGCCGACACCACATAACCCCGCGCCGGGTTTTCTTCCTGAGGGTTGGCGCTGAAAGGGTAGAAACCCAGCTTGTCAGCCTGGGCGGTGCTGCCATCGAGAATGAACGCCGGGTTGGCCCCGGCCGGGCGGATCGGCAGTTGCGCCGCCGCCCACCAGCCGATATCACCCTTGGCATTTGCCCACACAATATTCAGGCCCGGTGCCGAAACCTTGGCCGCTGCGGCGCGCACCTTGGCCAGGGTATCGGCGCGGTTGAGCTGGTAGAAACCTTCGAGGATAGGGTTTTCGGTGTCGAGGAACGCCCACCACATGGCAATCGGCGTGCTGCCGGCATTCTCGCCGAGCACGTCATTGATGATCGGACCGTGGGGCGACTGGCGCAGGGTAAAGGTCACCGGTGCCTGGCCCTTCACCGCGATCTGTTGCTCGCTGCTGGTCATGTTGACCCATTGGCCGTGGTACCAGACCTGGTTGGGGTTGTCGGGGTTGACCTTTTCGGCGATCAGGTCGAGGTCATCGTTCTGGAACATGGTCAGGCTCCAGCCGAAATCCAGGTTGTGCCCCAGGAACGCCACCGGCACCAGCGCGTTGTGATAGCCGTAGAGCTCAAAACCCGGTGCAGAGAGCTGTGCTTCGTACCACACCGACGGCACCGAGAAACGGATATGCGGGTCGCCCGCCAGCAAGGGCTTGCCGCTCTTGGTGCGGCTGCCGCTGATGGCCCAGGCATTGCTGCCTTCGAACTGCGGCAAGCCATTCTCGGCCAACGCCCTGTCGCTCAACGAGGCCAGCGCGCCGAGCGTCTGCCAATCACGGGCGGCCAGGTTAAGCGCGCCCTTGGGCTGCCAATCAAGGTCGAAGACTTTCAGGTAGTCGCCCCCCAATTGGTCGCGTACGTAAGTCAGCAACGGCTCGGTACGAAACGCGGCGGCAAAGCTGTAGGCCATGTACCCGGCGACGCTGATGGTGTCCTCAGCGGTGAACCGCCGCTTGGGAATGCCCAGCACGTCAAACTCCATCGGGCTGGGGTGGCTGTCCTGAAATTGATTGATCCCGTCCAGGTAGGCTTGCAAGGCTTTCCAGGCCGGTGAATCGTGGTCCATGTGTTCCACGTAGCTCAAGGCGCGTTCGCGAATGCGCAGGCTGCGAAACAGCTTGTCGGTCTGGAGCATCTTCGGGCCCAGTATCTCGGCCAGTTCGCCACGGGCCAGGCGCCGCATGATCTCCATCTGGAACAGCCGGTCCTGTGCATGCACATAGCCGAGGGCGCGGTACAGATCGGTCTCGTTCTCGGCGCGCAGGTGCGGCACGCCACGGTCGTCATAGCGCACGGTGACCGCGCCTTGCAGGTTGGCGAGTGTTTCGGTGCCCTGGCGGGTGGGTTGCTTACTGTAGACATACCAGCCGGCGCCGGCCATGAGGGCGGCAATCAGGATAGCGAGCACGGTCAGGCTGCGTTTCATGGACGGTCCTTGAGTCATTCACCTTGAAGGTCAACGGAGTCTAATAGGTTTGGCGAGGGCTGAGGGAAATGCTGATATCGCGCACGATGCACCGCGGTGACAGCCGAGGTTCAAGTGGTGAGTGCCCTGACTACGCTACTATTGCGCCGGTCATCTTTGAGCTTTTTTCCATGACTTGCGCCCCGCAACCCCTTCCAGACTCCAGCCGCTCCGAGGCCGCCTACGCGTGCTGCCTGGAAGCGCCATCGCTGATCAGCCGCTTCTTGCAGCACCCGCCAGTGGGCTTTGATGCGCGTCTGTCCGAGCAGGGCCTGCCGTATTTTTTCACGCCCTTCGACCTGTTGACCACCGCCGACGATGCGTTCGAAAAGCGTGTTCGCAGCTGGCCCGGGTATCGTTTCTGGAACGCCTGGCTGCGTGTCGACAGTTGTTTTGTGGGGACCACGGTCAGTGAATATTCACCACTGCCCCAAGGCGTGTCGCCTCATGACCTAGCGCAGTGGTTGCAGGAGGCGTGCGCGCCGCAGCGCAAGCTCACCATCGTCAAAGACGTGCCGTGCAACTCGCCGCTGCTCAGCGAGGCGGATAACCGCTACGCGCAAACCCTGATTGATGAGTGCACCCGGCGCGGTTTCATCAGCGTTGAGGGGCAGGCGCTGGCGTACGTGCCGATCAACTTTGCCACGATCGATGAGTACCTGGCGCGCTTGTCCCACAGCCGTCGCCGCAATATCCGACGCAAACTGCGCAGCCGTGAAGCGCTGCGGGTGGACGTTCTGGACACCGGTGATGCGCGCTTCAATGATGATGCCTGGCTCACGCAGTTGTACGGGTTGTACAAGGCGGTGTATGACCAGAGCGAGATCCATTTTGACCTGCTCACCCCTGAGTTTTTCAGCAGCCTTCTGCGGGACGCCGAAAGTAACGGGCGCGTGTTCTGCTATTGGCACTGCGACGAACTGATCGGCTACAACCTGTGCTACGTGGAGGGCGACAAGCTGCTCGACAAGTACATCGGCCTTAGCTACCCGCTGGCGTTGGAATTCAACCTGTATTTCGTCAGTTGGTTTGTGAACCTTGAATATGCGCTAGCCAATGGGCTGAAATTTTATGTGGCGGGTTGGACCGACCCGCAGGTCAAGGCCAGCCTGGGCGCCGACTTTACCTTTACCCGCCATCTGGTCTGGGTGCGTAACCCGCTGTTGCGCAAACTGGGCAACCGGTTCCGTCATCACTTTGAAAGTGATACCCAGTGGCACCAGGAGCACACCGCATGAGCCAGGCCCGACCGCCGCTGATTCTCGATTTCGACCGTGCCGTCAGTGACATTCCCGGCGCAATTACGCTGGCGTTGCAGGCCTGGCAGGAAAAAATCCGTTTCGGCTGCCGCTGGGCACAATTCAAACAGCTGGAAACCGCCCTGCACGCACAAATGCCCAGCGATTACGGCTGTGTATTTACCGGCAGCGGTGACTATCACCACCTCAGCCAGCTGTTGTTGAATCGCCTGCCGACGCAGCAGAAATTCCAGCTGATCATCTGCGACAACCACCCGGATAACATGCGCTACCCGTTCGGTATCCACTGCGGCTCCTGGGTTTACTGGGCCAGCCGCTTGCCGCAGGTCGAGCATGTGCATGTGCTGGGCATCGGTTCGCAGGATATCGGCCTGGGCCACGCCTGGGAGAATCACTGGTCGCCGCTGCTCAAGCGCAAGTTGACCTACTGGAACATCAACGTCGACACGCGCTGGATGAACTGGATCGGTGCCGGGCGCAGCAATCGCGCCTTCAGCAATGCGGATGAATTGATGCGCGCGTTCCTGGCACAGTTTGACCGTTCACTGCCGGTGTACCTGTCCATTGATAAAGATGTGCTGAGCCCGGAAGTGGTGAACACCAACTGGGACCAGGGCGAATTCCTCGAACAGCATTTGAACGACCTGATCAGTGCCTGCCAGGGCCGAATCATCGGCGCGGACATCACTGGCGATGTGTCGGCCTACCACTATGAAAGCAAGTTCAAACGCTGGTTGAGTGCGTCCGATGGCCAGGAAGAACTGCCTGAGGCCCAGGTGCAGATCTGGCAGCAGCAACAGAACGAGCTGAACAGCCGGCTGGTGGCCCGTATCAATCAGGGTTGGCGACAATAGCTTTTAGCTGGGCGAATACGCTTTCGAAGTGTTCATCCGTCAGCCAATGGCTGTTACTGATCGACAGTGTGCGAGTCGCGAACGCCTGGGCTTGGCTGATAGCGCCGCCAGGCTGCAGCAGCGGGGCCACGTCGGGGTAGTCCGGCAATGTGTGGATAAACAGACGGGTCACGCCCAGCCCCGAGGTCCACAGCTGCGCCATCGCTGCATCGCGGGCTTGTGCAGACGGCATCATCACCATCAGAAAGGGCCAGGTGCCTTGCTGGCCTGGCCGGTCCATAACGACCGAGACACCGGGCAAGGCATTCAAGCGAGCTGCACGGCGCAAGGCCCGGGCGCGACCTTGCTGCAAGTAATCGGGCAGGCGAGCCAGCGCGGCGGCGCCGACCTTCTGGCGATAGCCGCCGAGGCGGTGCAACGGGATGTCGTTGACTGAAAAGTCATCGCCCACGGCACTCACTTCATCGCCCTGTTCCAACGCTTTGCGCAACGGCTTGCCATACACGTAGTGCAAGCCGCGAGGTTGGTAAAGCAGCGCGTAACCCCACAGCTCGGCGCTGCGTTGCAGCTCCCAGCGCAGGCTGAACGGCAGGTCCTGTGCGCATTGGCGGTGCAGCGCCTGATGCAGCACCGGATCGCGGCTGAACAGTACGCCACCTTCGGCCGTCGTCAGGCCTTTGCCCAGCGCCATGCTGAAAAATCCCACATCACCTTTGAGCCCGACGCTGCGGCCGTCGTCGAGTGCGCCCATGGCTTGGGCGGCGTCTTCGATGACCACCGCGCCGACAGAATCGGCAATACGCTTGGCGGTATCGACGTCCGCGACACGCCCGGCCAGATGAGTGACCACCACGGCCAGCGTGCTGTCGTCGCACAGCTGCTTCAGGTGCTGTTCATCCAGGTCAATGCGGCCCGGCTGCAAATCGCAGGGCACCACGCGCAACGGCGGGCAGTAATGGGCGGCCAACGCCACCAGCGGGCAGGTGTAGGCCGGCACGATCAGCCGGGTGCGGCCGGGCATGCGTTGCTGCAAGACTCGCAGGGCGATGATCAGCGCAGCGGTGCCGGAGCAGGGCAGCGCCGGCAGTGGAATCGAGAACTGGCGAGCCAGAGACTGGGCCAAATCGCCCGAAAGGTTCAGCAAATCCCGCCAGCTTAACGGCAGGCCAGCGGTGGGCGGGATTTCCCTGGTCATGACGCCAGTGGCTGTGAAGGTTCGGCCTCGACAGTTTTGCTGTCTTTGTCTTCACTGCGTGCGAGACAGAGAATGCCTGCGATGATCAAGGCGCCGCCGATGATTTTGGGCCAGGTCAGGGTGTCATCGAACAACCAGACAGAGATCAGCGTTACGCTTATCAGCTCCAAATGGGACGCCGCAAACGCGGGCCCCACCGGTGCATATTTGAGCAACGTCATCCAGGTGAAGAACGCGCCGATGTAGCCCACGAAGGCACCGTAGATCCATGGTGCGCCAAACACGCGCACCAACCAGGCGGCATCCATCGTCAGGGGTTCGGCATGCACCGAGGCGAATTTGAAACTGACCTGCGCCAACGTGTCGAAAATGATCAGCGCCAGAAAGCCGAGGATATAGAACCGTTTCATTATTCAAACCCCACAACGGTCACGCCACAGGCGATCAGCATGATGCCGATCAACCGCCACTTGCTCAGGCTTTCCTTGAACAGGAAACGCCCGGCAATCATGATCACCACAATATTGATCGAGCCCAGCATCACGCCCACCGACAATGGCACCAGCGTCAGGAATGCCAGCCACAACACAAATTCGAAGACGTAGCAGATCACCCCAAGCCAGATCCAGGGGCGCTTGAGCATGTGCTTCCAGTGAGCCATGCCGTCATGCTCGGCGCTGGCAGAGGCGGCGGCTTTAAACGCCAACTGGCCGGAGGTATCCACGATAACGTTGAGCATCCAGAGGATGATGGTTAACTGGCTCATGTGTTCCTATGCTTACAATCTCACCGAAAACGTACGATACAGCAGCCGATTCATCGCGGGATTGGAGTTTGCCGGTTGAACAGCCTGTGTTCAGTTTGACGCCTTGCTCCACTCGCAATAGCAGCCCACCGCCAGGGTATGGGTGGCGTCGACTTCGCGCCCGGCCTCAAGTGCTTTCAAAATCGGCTCAATAAAGCTGTTGCCGGAATTACACGTCAGGCCCTCGCTGTACGGCCCGAAATACGCGAGCTTGCCTGTGCGATCCCAAATCCCGACAGCCGGGGTGGCGGGGACCTGATCGGCGCCGGCCAGGCTATTGAGGGTTTTCATCTTGCGCAGGTTGTCAGGCAGTTGGCCGTGGCTGCCGGCTTTTTGCAGGGCATAGAATTCGACGCCTTGGGGCGCGTACTGCTCGATGAGCTCGCCCAGGTGTTGCTGGTTGCCGACGTTGCACGGGCAGGCGGGGTCCCAGAAGTGCACCAGGCGAATCGGACCTGGGCCTGCGAGTTCGGCGGGCAGGCGCAAGGCGTCGCCGGAGAACACGGCCGTGTGTTCGCTGAATGCGCGCAGGTAGCGGCCCTGGAACCAGTCATACGCCGCCCACAGCACGCCAGTGCAGATGATCAGGAGCAGGCTGGCGAACAGGGCGGAACGGTAGGGCTGTCGCATTCAGAACTATCCTCGGAGGTCGCGTAGCTTGCCATGCTTGCCCTGACAGATGAATATCGCAGCTCGATATTCATCTTCACCGTCAGTCTGGAACCCTTTATGCCTGTCAGCTTTGACCCCGATCATCTGCGCGAAAGTTTGCGACCCCTTGTGGATGCGCAACCGCTCAGCGCCGAGGCGCGGGTCTACCAGCGTTTCTATGGGCTGGATTTATCTGCGCGCAAAGTGCCGGCGTTGAGCCGTCTAGGACGTTTCGAAGTGGATGGCTTTGAGGTGGTTGCCCAGGTGTGGTGGCCACCACAGCCGGTGGCGACGATGTTTATGTTCCACGGCTTCTACGACCATATGGGGCTGTACCGCCACGCGGTGGACTGGGCGCTGGACCAAGGGTTTGTGGTGATTGCCTGCGACTTGCCCGGCCATGGTCTGTCCAGTGGCGCACGCGCCAGCATCGATGACTTTTCGGTGTACCAGGACGTGGTGCAGGCTTTGTTCGCCCAGGCCAAGGCGCTGCAACTGCCGCAACCCTGGCACCTGTTCGGGCAAAGCACCGGCGGTGCGGTGGTGGTGGACCATTTGCTCAATCACGGTGCCGCCAGCCCGGCCCAGGGCAAGACTTTTCTACTGTCACCCTTGGTGCGGCCGCGTGCATGGGGTTGGTCGCAGGTCAGTTATTACCTGCTGCGGCCGTTCGTCAAAGGCATCGCCCGGCGGTTCAGCGAGAACACCAACGACCCCCAATTCAAGCCGTTCCTGGAAGCTGACCCCCTGCAGCCACGCCAACTGCCGACTGCCTGGGTGGGCGCGCTGGCGCGCTGGATCAAACGTATCGAAGCCGCACCGCGTAGCCCACGGCAGCCGGTGATCGTGCAGGGCGAGGAAGACATGACGGTGGATTGGCAGCACAACCTGCAGGTGCTGCGGGCTAAGTTCGATCAGCCGGAGGTGTTAATGCTGCCGCGGGGCAGGCATCACTTGGCGAATGAGATTCCGGAGATTCGCCAGGAATACTTCCAGTATTTGACGGACCATCTGAAGTAACACGGAGCCAATGTGGGAGCGGGCTTGCTCGCGAAAACCGCCTGTCAGTCAACTAATACAGTGGCTGACACACCGCATTCGCGAGCAAGCCCGCTCCCACATTGGTTACTGCGCCAGGCTGGAAGTGCTTTGACCAACGGCAAGACCTGCGCGAATGGCTGCAAGAGCTGCCTTGTAATACGCCCTGCCTTCCGGCGATTCCGCAAACGTGGCGAATTCTTCCAGCTCCGGGTCGGACAAATCTCGATAGACATACAGCAGGGTGTTATTCAGGTCGTTGCCGATTTGCTGCATCAGCCGCTCGCGCTGACCATTGAGCATGCCCTGGGCCTGGCCGCCACCCAGCAGGCCAGGAATCATCTGGCTCAAGCTGTCGGCGGCAACCCCGGCAATCGCCAGGCTGACTTCCGCCCCCGCCTCGCGTGCCGGCAGGGCCTGAGCCAGGTGCCCGATGATCAGGCTGCGGGTCGCGTCGGCCTCGATGTGTGGCAGGCCTTGCGCGTTTTTTGCCAGCTGGTCACGGCGGGTGGCCAGCAACTCGGCGGCGACAATCTTGCGGCCCAGCGGCGATTGGAAAAACGCCAGGGCAGGTTTCGGGTCCGCGAGGTTTTTGCGCAATTGCGCTTCAGCACGCTTGTCCACGGCCTGCGCCGCAAAACGTGTGTTGCTGTTGTCCACCAGCGCCTGGTACACCGCCGGCGGCAAGCTGTTGCGGTAGCGCTGCTGGGCTGCACTGAGGGCGTCATTGAAATGCGCACGTTGTTCGGCCCAGCCGGCGACCTTGTATAACTGGTCATGGCCGTCTGCCCAAGCGGGCAAAACGCAGAACATCAGCATGGAAAAAAACAAACGACGCATAGGGACTCCTGTCAGTCGGCCACTATTGTCCGTGTCGGGCGTAGGATTTGTCGAGAAATCCTATCAGTCACCTGACTAAAGTGTGTTCAGACGCTCGGCGGCTCTGTCGGATTTACAGGCGTATGGATACTATGCGCGCCATGCAAATACCCCTCGATCATCCCCTGCTGCAACGCATCGTCGACGACCTGGCCGAAAAAGGTTGGTCGCAGCAGAACGGCTTCCTGCCCCAGGCTCTGACCCTGGAACTGGCGGCTGAGTGCCGTAAACGTGCGGCTGAGGGTGAACTGGCGCCCGCAGCGGTGGGGCGCGGCCCGGCCCAGGAGATTCGCGAAGGGATTCGCGGTGACCATATCCAGTGGCTGGAAGAGGGTGATGCCGCCGTCTGCGAGACGTACATGGGCGTGATGGACAGTCTGCGCCAGGCGATGAATCGTGGTCTGTTCCTGGGCCTGGAGGATTTCGAAAGTCACTTTGCGATGTATCCACCGGGGGCGTTTTACCTCAAACATGTGGACCGTTTTCGCGACGACGACCGGCGTATGGTCTCGGCAGTGGTTTACTTGAACGACGCTTGGCTGCCCGAGCAGGGTGGCCAGTTGCGCATGTACCTCAAGGACGGCGTGGAATACGACGTGGTGCCCAGCGGTGGTAGCCTGGTGGTGTTCCTGTCTGGCGAGGTGCCCCACGAAGTCCTGCCCGCAACGCGTGAGCGCCTGTCCCTGACCGGCTGGTTTCGCCGGCGCGGTAACGAGCCGTTTTAAGTATGGAAAAGATTCTGATCAGTCGCTGCCTGCTCGGGCACAAGGTGCGTTACGACGGTGGTGCCAGCGGCCCGTTCGATCAATTGGCAGCCTGGCAGGCACAAGGGCGCGTGGTTGCGATCTGCCCCGAAGTGTCGGGCGGTTTGCCTACGCCTCGGCCCTCTGCCGAGATCCCGGGCGGGCAGGGTATCGATGTGTGGGAAGGTCGCGCTCAGGTGCTGACCGCTGAGGGAGAAGACTTCAGCGCCGCCTTTCTCGATGGCGCCCGCCAGGCCTTGGCGCTGGTGCAGCGCCATGACATCCGCATTGCCGTTCTCAAGGCCAATAGCCCATCTTGCGGGAACCTGCTGACCTATGACGGCACCTTCAGCGGCGTGAAGGTCAGCGGCGAAGGCGTGACGGCGGCATTGCTCAAGCGCCATGGAGTGCGGGTGTTCAGTGAGCTTGAACTGGCCGAAGCGGCAGCTGCTCTGTGCGATAGCGATAGCTCAACACCTGATGTGTGACTGACACACCGCTATCGCAGGCAACCCAGCTCCCACATCGACCGAGTATTTATTCGCCTTTGGTGTTGCCCCCAAACCACTTCTGCGTCAGCGCTTTCAAGCGGCCATCGGCCTTCACGTGCTGCAACGCCTTGTCCAGGCTGCTCTTGAAGGCCGGGTTGCCCTTCTGGAAGGGAATCGCAAGCTCCGGCTTTTGGTGATAAGGCTCGCTGAAATCGAACCGATCACTGAGCTCGGCAGTCATAGCGATATGGTTGATGGCCACGTCGTACTTGCCGGTTTCAACGCCTGGCAGCAGGTCGGTGTCGTCGGTGGTGATAAACGAGGGGCGCACGTCCATCTCCTTCGCCAGTTGCTCACCGAGTTCCACTTCAAAACCGGTGAGCTTGTCGCCGTCCTTGAAGTTGAACGGTGGTGTGTTGGCCTCTACGGCGATACGCAATTCGCCGCGATCAAACACGTCATCAATCAGTTCGGCGTGAGCCAAAGGGCTCAGAAGGGGCAGCAAAAGTACAAGGCCAGGCGAAAAGCGCATGGTCGCTCCTAAAGAATTCGTCTGTGCGAGGCGCCTTTCAGCATCGCTTTGCTATGGTGTTGAGTGCCTTGGACAGCAATTTGTCGCGAAGTTGTGATAACCCAACAGATTTCCTGGAAAAACTGGAGAAGCGAATGAAAGCTCTATTGTCTCGTGCAACCCTGGCTAGCCTCTTGCTGGGGGCGTCGATGCTGGCCACCGCCGCTGACGGTATTCCGCGCAGTGCTCCACCCGAAGGTGCGAAAGTATTTATCGTGTCGCCTAAAGATGGCGCCACCGTCGATAAAACCTTCACCGTCAAATTCGGAATGGACGGCCTGAAACTGGCCCCGGCCACCAGCCAGGACCCAGGCACCGGCCACCACCACCTGCTGATCGACCAAAAAGAGCTGCCTGACGCCAGCGTGCCGATCCCGGCCACCGACACCGTGATTCACTACGGCAAGGCCCAGACTGAAACCGAGCTGACGCTCACTCCGGGCAAGCACACGCTGCAACTCGTTGCCGGCGACAAACTGCACATGCAGTTCAACCCGACTGTAGCCTCGAAAGTCATCACGGTTAACGTCAAGTAAGATTTGTTCAGATGTAAAAAAGGGAGCCCCGAAAGGCTCCCTTTTTTGTGCGGCGTTTAAAGCGTTAGAACAACACGCGGCTACGAATCGTGCCGTTGATGTGCTGCAGCTTCTCTTGCGCCAGGTCCGAGTACTCGGCGTCTACGTCGATGACCACGTAGCCGACTTTCTCGTTGGTCTGCAGGAACTGACCGGAAATGTTGATGCCGTTTTCTGCGAAGACCTTGTTGATCTCCATCATCACGCCAGGGATGTTCTGGTGGATGTGCAGCAAACGGTGCTTGCCAGGGTGAGCCGGCAGGGCCACTTCCGGGAAGTTGACCGAGGACACCGACGTACCGTTGTCGCTGTACTTGACCAGTTTCTCCGACACTTCCAGGCCGATGTTGGCTTGGGCTTCAGCAGTGGAACCGCCGATGTGTGGAGTCAGGATCACGTTGTCCAGGCCACGCAGCGGGCTTTCGAAGATGTCGTCGTTAGAGCGTGGCTCTACCGGGAACACGTCGATAGCGGCGCCGATCAGGTGCTTGTCCTTGATCGCGTCGGCCAGTGCGTCCAACTCGACCACGGTGCCGCGTGCAGCGTTGATCAGGATGCCGCCTTTCTTGATCGCGCGGATTTCCTTCTCGCCGATCATCCACTGGGTCTCAGCGGTTTCCGGAACGTGCAGGGTGACGATGTCGGACATGCCCAGCAGTTCGGTCAGGCTCGACACCTGAGTGGCGTTGCCCAGTGGCAGTTTGGTCAGGGTGTCGTAGAAGAACACCTGCATGCCCAGGCCTTCAGCCAGTACCGACAACTGCGTACCGATCGAGCCGTAACCGACGATACCCAGCTTCTTGCCGCGGATTTCGAAGGAGTTGGCCGCGCTTTTGATCCAGCCGCCACGGTGGCAGGAAGCGTTCTTCTCTGGGATGCCGCGCAGCAGCAGGATGGCCTCGGCCAGCACCAGTTCCGCCACGGAACGGGTGTTGGAGTACGGTGCGTTGAACACCGCGATGCCGCGCTCGCGCGCTGCGTTGAGGTCGACCTGGTTGGTGCCGATGCAGAAACAGCCGACGGCCACCAATTTCTTGGCGTGGTCGAAGATCTCTTCGGTCAACTGAGTGCGGGAGCGAATGCCGATAAAGTGCGCGTCGGCGATCTTTTCCTTTAACTGGGCTTCCGGCAGAGAACTGGTGATGTACTCAATGCTGGAGTACCCAGCGGCTTTCAGTACGTCGACAGCCGATGGGTGGACGCCTTCCAGAAGAAGGAACTTGATCTTGCTCTTATCGAGAGAAGTCTTGCTCATCTGCGTAAACCTGTATCCCGGAGAAAAATGGCAGGGAATCGAGCAGTTAGTGCCCTGAACCAGTGCACAAGAGCTGACCCGGACGGCAGGAAAGCCGTCACCGCAGAAACGCCTTTGGGCTCTGTCCTGCGGGGGCGGTATGCTAGCATACGCGCCCCGCTAAACACCTATTCCTGCGACGTGAAGCGTTCTCAGGATGACCATGAATTGTTCGAGAGTTCTGTCGATGACCCATCCTGCCCTGATTGATGAGCTAAAGACCCTGGTTGAGCCCGGCAAAGTGCTGACCGATGCAGACTCCCTGGAGGCTTACGGCAAGGATTGGACCAAGCACTTCGCACCTGCACCGTCTGCCATCGTCTTTCCCAAGACCATCGAACAGGTGCAAGCCATCGTCCGTTGGGCCAATGAACACAAGGTGGCGCTGGTGCCATCCGGTGGTCGTACCGGCTTGTCGGCTGCTGCCGTTGCGGCCAATGGCGAGGTGGTGGTGTCGTTCGACTACATGAACCAGATCCTCGACGTGAACCTCACCGACCGCACCGCCAGGTGCCAGCCGGGCGTGGTCACCAAGCAATTGCAGAACGTCGCCGAAGAAAAAGGCCTGTACTACCCGGTGGACTTCGCTTCGTCCGGTTCGAGCCAGATTGGCGGCAACATCGGCACCAATGCCGGCGGGATTAAAGTGATCCGCTACGGCATGACCCGCAACTGGGTCGCCGGCATGAAAGTCGTCACCGGCAAAGGTGACGTACTGGAGCTGAACCGCGACCTGATCAAGAACGCCACCGGTTATGACATGCGCCAGCTGTTTATCGGTGCCGAAGGTACGTTGGGTTTTGTGGTGGAAGCCACCATGCGCCTGGACCGGGCGCCGAAAAACCTCACTGCCATGGTGCTTGGCACCACTGACTTCGACTCGATCATGCCGGTGCTGCACGCGTTCCAGAGCAAGCTGGACCTGACCGCCTTCGAATTCTTCTCCGACAAGGCCCTGGCCAAAGTCATGGGCCGTGGCGACGTACCGGCACCGTTCGAAACCGAATGCCCGTTCTACGCGCTGCTGGAATTCGAAGCCACCACCGAAGAAGTCGCCAACCACGCCCTGGAAACCTTCGAGCACTGCGTTGAGCAGGGCTGGGTGCTGGACGGCGTGATGAGCCAGAGCGAAACCCAACTGCACAACCTGTGGAAACTGCGCGAGTACATCTCCGAGACTATTTCCCACTGGACGCCCTACAAGAACGACATCTCCGTGACCGTTTCCAAAGTCCCGGCGTTCTTGAAGGAAATTGACGCGATCGTCGGTGAGCATTACCCGGACTTCGAAATTGTCTGGTTCGGCCACATCGGCGACGGCAACCTGCACCTGAACATCCTCAAGCCGGAAAACCTGAGCAAGGACGAGTTCTTCGCCAAGTGCGCCACCGTCAACAAGTGGGTGTTCGAGACCGTCGAGAAGTACAACGGCTCGATCTCCGCCGAACACGGCGTGGGCATGACCAAGCGCGATTACCTGACCTACAGCCGCTCGCCGGTTGAAATTGAATACATGAAGGCAGTCAAAGCGGTGTTCGACCCTAACGGGATCATGAACCCTGGCAAGATCTTCGCTGTTTAACCGTCCCTGAAGGAGTCGTTTCATGAGCTACCAGCACAAGTACATCGACGGCACCAACATCCACTTTCCCCTGGGTAAAGTGGTGTGCATCGGGCGTAACTACGCCGAACATGCCAAGGAACTGGACAACCCGGTCCCGACCGAGCCCCTGCTGTTCATCAAGCCGGGCAGTTGCGTGGTAGCACTGGAAGGTGGTTTTGCCATCCCTACCGAGCGCGGCTCGGTGCACTACGAAGCGGAAATCGCGGTACTGATCGGCAAACCGTTGTCGGCCAAGCCGAGCCGTGAAGAAGTGCTGGACGCCATCTCCGGCTTCGCCCCGGCGCTGGATTTGACCCTGCGCGACAAGCAGGCCGAATTGAAAGCCAAAGGCCTGCCGTGGGAAATCGCCAAGTCGTTCGACGGCGCGGCGGTGATCGCACCGTTTGTGGTGAGCAGCACCTTTGCGGACGTGACCGACATCGGCATTCGCCTGACCATCAACGGCGAAGTGCGCCAGGACGGCAACAGCGCGCAGATGCTCAACCCGATCATCCCGATGATCCAGCACATGGCCGGCTGCTTCTCGCTGCAGGCGGGTGACGTGATTCTCACCGGCACCCCGGCCGGTGTGGGCCCGTTGAATGTGGGCGATGAGCTGGTGTTGGAGCTGGCGGGCGTGAGCCGCTTCGAAAGCAGCGTTCGCTAAGAACCCGGCCAAACGCGGTCAAAAATGTGCGAGCGGGCTTGCTCGCGAATGCGGTGTACCAGTCAACACATTCGGTGACTGACACGCTGCATTCGCGAGCAAGCCCGCTCCCATTTGATTGCGTACATCATTAGCAGAATCGAAGGGTTTTGCATTTTTTTCACACGCCATCCGGATAATCCGCAGGCTCCTGCGCGCGGGCCCGTCGATCCTGTGCTATCACCTAAAGCTGACTTTCTGGAAAAGCGCTCAATGGCCGTGCTCTTGCCTTCCGTTAAATCCAAACCCCGTTCACGTTTTGCCCTGCGCTGGTATTCCTGGCTGTTCCTGGTCGCGGTAATTGTGTATGGCGTTGCCTGGGCGATGCATTGGGATGATCGCGGCGTATTGTGGGTGGCGGAGCGTTTTGAAACGCCGGCTGAGCGACAAGCGAGCGTGTGGCTGCCGGATTACCGTGCGGTTATCGACGCCAAATTGCTGCCCGGTATGGAGAAGGACGAGGCTTCGGACGTTTCCTATAACCCGCAGACCAAAACCCTGTTTTCTGTGATGGGCAAAAACCCGTTCCTCGTGGAGCTGAGCCTGCAAGGCGACGTGCTGCGCAAAATGCCGCTCAACGGCTGGAATAACCCGGAAGGTGTGACAGTCATGGAGAACGGCCAGATGGCCATTGTCGATGAACGCATGCACACCCTGACCGTGGTCAGCGTTGACGCCAGCACCCAGCAACTGAATTTCGCGGACTTCAAGACTTACGACCTGGGCCCGTCCAAGGATCAGAACAAAGCCTTTGAAGGCGTGACCTGGGACAAACGCAACCAGCACATCGTACTCGGCGAAGAGCGCCCGCCGGCGCTGTTCACCTGGAAAAGCGATGGCAGCACGCTGACCGGCGACAAGCAAAAGATCGCCAGCACCGCGCTGGACGTGCGCAACATCTCGGCCCTGGCCGTCGACCCGCGTACCGGGCACTTGCTGGTGTTGTCGGCCGACTCCCACCTGCTGCTGGAGTTGGATGAGAAGGGCGAGCAAGTCAGCTTCATCACCCTGCTTGGCGGCTTCAATGGTCTCAAGCACACCATTCCCCGGGCGGAAGGCGTGACCATGGACGAGAACGGCACGTTGTATATGGTCAGTGAGCCGAACCTGTTCTATCGCTTCGAAAAACAGAAATAACCGACGATTGCGTCGGTTACCGCTCTATAAGCGGCATTCACCAGGCACTCGGCAGCGTTTAAGTTTAAATTCAGAACGGCGTGATATTTATTCGCCACTTTTTGTCTTTGAGCTTGCCTGATGCGTCGACTTGCCCGCCCCAAACCCGCGTTCTTTATCGTGATGCTGCTCACTCTGGTCGCCGCCGGAGTGGTCGCACAGCACTTTCGCCTGTTTGAGCGTGGCTGGTTCAATTTCCAGACATGGCGCCATCCTGCCGATGAGCGCTCCATTGGCCTGGGGGATTACCGCGTCAGCCTGCAAGCCGTGGTCATCGACGGTCTCGACGACAACGTCTCGGCCCTTACCTACGACCCGGTGCGCAAAAGCCTGTTTACGGTCACCAATAAAAACGCCGAGCTGATCGAGCTGTCCCTGGACGGCAAGATCCTGCGGCGGATTCCTCTGGTGGGGTTTGGCGATGCGGAGGCGGTGGAGTTCATCAGCGACAACATCTACGTGATCAGCGATGAGAGCCAGCAACGACTGATCAAGGTGCATGTGAATGACGACACCCAATTTCTCGATGCTGCGGATGCTGAGCAGATGACGTTGGGCGTGCACATCGGTGGTAACAACGGCTTCGAGGGCCTGGCGTACGACTCGGTGGGCAAGCGCCTGTTTGTGGCCAAGGAACGCGACCCGATGCTGATTTACGAGGTTCACGGGTTTCCCCATTTCAAACCGGAAAAAACCTACTCCGTGCACGTGATCAACAACCCCAAGCGCGATGCCGGGCTGTTTGTGCGCGACCTCTCGAGCCTGCAATACGACGAGCGCAGCGGCCACCTGCTGGCGCTGTCGGATGAATCGTTCCTGGTGCTGGAGCTGGGCCTTGATGGTCGCCCGTTGAGCAGTCTTTCTTTGCTCAACGGGCGCCATGGCCTTGAAAAGCGTGTGCCGCAGGCCGAAGGGATCGCCATGGATGACGAAGGCTCGTTGTATGTGGTCAGCGAGCCGAACCTGTTCTACGTGTTCAAAAAGCCCTGATCAAAACATCCATTGCACGCCCAATGAATAGCCGGTCTGGCTGCCTTCCGTATGCCCAAGGCGGCTGTTCACTTCGGCATACACACCCAGTTGCGGGGTAATCGCCAACTGGCTGCCGACCTGGGCGCGGCCAAAGCGCTTGTCCACTGAACCAAGGTTGGCGGTGCGCGCCTGGCCGTCGGCGCGGGCGGTCAATTGCAGGTCTTCGAGGCGGCCGTCAGCCAATTCGTTGACCCAGGCGATGTCGCCGTAAGGCAGCAGGCTCATGCCATAGGGCAGGGCAACGGCACCGCGCACGCGCCAACCGAGGCTGGCTTCCAGGGAGTCGAAAGACTGTTGTTCGTATTCCAGCGCCGTGCGCAGGTTCTGTTTTTCGTGGAATTTATCAATGCGCGAGTGGCTGTAATCCAGGCCGGCAAATGGCCCGCTCTTGATCGCACCGAAATCAAAGTCATAACCGCCCAATACGCGCGCGCCCAACGACAAGGCGTCGGTGTTGCCGGTCAGGTGCTGGTCGAGCAGCACCGGGCCGCCATTGGCCTGGATCAGCAGGTTACGCTTGGAATCAAAACGCGTGTGGCCGACGCTCAGGTCGCCGGCCAGCCAGCTTGGCCCGCCATCGTTGAGCAAGGCATAGGCCGCGGCCTGCCAGGTGTCGCTGTCCAGTTTGCCGCGCTGCTCCAGCGTGTCGCGGCCATTGAGGTAACTGAGGCTGGCGCCGATATTCAGGCTGGAGGTGAGCTGATAGTCGCCCAAGGCGTGTACGCCCAGGCGTCGGGTGTCACGGTTGAGCGGGCTGTCGAAGCCGCTGTCCGGGGTGTATTCGCCGTCCACGCCGATTTCGCCGTCTACGCTTCCGACCTCGCGGCTGGCCGCTTGTAAGGTCAACCAACGGCGATCATGCAGACGCACCATAGCCTGATGCTGGCGTTGCAGGTTGTCCTGCAGGTTGCGCGCAACGGCGCCGCCCGACGTGGTGGAGGCCAGCAAGTCGGCGTTGGTCAGCTCCAGCACCAGGCGGCTGAGCAGGCGTGAATAGTCGCGCAGGCGCTGGTCGATGCGTTCCTGGCCAAAGGCATTGGTCAGCACGGCCTTGTTGTCTTCTGCCGGGTCGTGCCAGGTGGAGCCGCCGGGAATTTTTGGGTTATTGGTTTGGGTGTAACCGTCCAGATCGCCCAGCTCCCAGTTGGTGGCTTCGATATACAGAATCGGGATCTTCAGCGGTTCGAACGGCTCGCCATCACTGCAGCAGCCGGTGCCCTTGGGGTACTGCGGGTCCAGGCCCGGGTTGGTGAACAGCGGGATGTTCAGCTCCTTGGCGATTTGCAAGGTGTGCTCGCGCAGCGACGCCAGGGCGGGGTTGGCCGTGCTGTTCTGGCCGGCGTGGGCGTACATCATGTCGCCGGTGATCAGGCTGTCGAGGTTGATCATCGCCAGCATGTTCGCGCGTTGGCTGGCGCTCAGTGAGTCGACGAAGGCCTTGGAGCCGCGCAGGCCTTCTTCTTCGGCGCCGAAGCCGACGACCTGCAAGCCGTTCTCCAGCGGCAGGCCGCCGAGGTTCCTGGCCACTTCGGTCAGCACGCTGGCGCCGGAGCCGTTATCGTCCAGGCCTTGCAGGGTGGGGCGGCCGAAGTAGGTGTCGAAGTGCGCGCCAATCACCACGTACTGCGGTTTAGTGCCTGCAGCATAGGCCACCACGTTTTGCGAAGCGCGAGTGCCGTTGTTCCAGGTGAAGTTCTGGCGACTGAGGTTGTAGGCCGAACCCATCTGGCTTTGCATCCAATCTGCCGCGCCGGCGAAATTGGCCGTGCCGCGATAACGGCCGGGGTAGTCGTTGATCAGCTTTTCCAGGGTGGTATTGGCGTGCTGGCCGTAATCGTAGGCCTGGGTTTGCGTCGACAGCAGAGTGCCGACAACGCTGATAGCGAGGGCAAGAGGCTTTATCACAAGGTCGTCCTTGAGGTGATGGGGGTTTCAAAGCCCAGACCCATTGCACAATGCGCGCCTCATTCCATGGGCGTGTGCGAAGTGGCGCATTGTTAAACGCGTGGGTCGCCTGGGTGTAATTTGTAACGGATTTGATACTAAGAGAGGCGTGGAATGCCGTGACATGCGCACGGTTTTTGAGCGTAGGTGCTGCGAAAAGTAGCGGTTTTGTTACACAGTTATCCAGGTCAGCACACATTAAATGTGGGAGCGGGCTTGCTCGCGAATGCGGTGTCTCAGTCGCCAGATCAGTTGATTGACACACCGCATTCGCGCGCAAGCCCGCTCCCACACAAGCCCTGTCTCCACAGGAAATCAGCGCTGAGCTTCAGGCCTTAAGGGTTTTCACGCCTTCAGGCGTACCCAGCAGCAGCACATCCGCCGGGCGCGCGGCGAACAAACCGTTGGTGACCACGCCGACGATCGCATTGATCTGGGTTTCCAGTTCCACCGGGTTGGTGATCTGCATGTTGTACACGTCGATGATGATGTTGCCGTTGTCGGTCAACACGCCTTCGCGGTACACCGGGTCGCCGCCCAGTTTCACCAGTTCACGGGCCACGTGGCTGCGGGCCATCGGGATGACTTCGACCGGCAGCGGGAACGCACCGAGTACCGGCACCAGCTTGCTGGCGTCGGCGATGCAGATAAAGGTCTTGGCCACGGCCGCGACGATCTTCTCGCGGGTCAGGGCGGCGCCGCCGCCTTTGATCAGGTTCAGGTGTTCGTCGCTTTCATCGGCGCCGTCTACGTAGAACTCCAGGTCGCTCACGGTGTTGAGCTCGTACACCGGAATGCCATGGCCCTTGAGGCGCGCGGCGGTGGCTTCGGAGCTGGCCACGGTGCCGTCGAACGCGCCCTTGTGCTGGGCCAGTGCATCGATAAAGCAGTTGGCGGTGGAGCCGGTGCCGACACCGACGATGCTTTTGTCGTCGAGTTTAGGAAGGATTAAATCGACGGCGGCCTGGGCCACTGCCTGTTTGAGTTGATCCTGGGTCATGCGGGCTCCGGAACGGGCGGGGAGTTATCGAGGGCGGCGAGTATAACCCAACAAAACCTCGGGATTCGTGTGGTCGCCCGGCCAAAAGCCGGGTTAGACTCCTTGGCCCTGCCCAACCCGCTCAGTGATGCCTGCCGATGCTTGAACAGTACGTCAAAAAGATCCTCACCTCGCGCGTTTATGACGTTGCCGTAGAAACCCCATTGCAGACCGCTCGCCAGCTCTCCGAGCGGCTGGGCAACAAGGTCTGGCTCAAGCGTGAAGACTTGCAGCCGGTGTTCTCGTTCAAGATTCGCGGCGCCTACAACAAGCTGACCCAACTGAGCGCCGAAGAACGCGCGCGCGGTGTGGTCACGGCTTCTGCGGGCAACCACGCCCAGGGCCTGGCCCTGGCGGCCAAGGTGCTGGGGGTCAAGGCCACCATCGTGATGCCCAAGACCACGCCGGAGATCAAGGTCGAAGGCGTGCGCTCGCGTGGCGGCAAAGTGGTGCTGCACGGTGATTCCTTCCCGGAAGCCCTGGCCTACTCGCTGAAGCTGGTCGACGAAAAAGGCTACGTTTACATTCACCCCTACGATGATCCGCACACCATTGCCGGGCAGGGCACCGTGGCGATGGAAATCCTGCGCCAGCACCCGGGGCCTCTGGACGCGATTTTTGTGCCGGTCGGCGGCGGCGGGCTGATCGCGGGTATCGCGGCGTACGTGAAATACCTGCGCCCGGAGATCAAGATCATCGGCGTCGAGCCGGACGATTCCAACTGCCTGCAAGCCGCGATGGCCGCGGGTGAGCGCGTGATCTTGCCGACCGTCGGCATTTTTGCCGATGGCGTGGCGGTGGCACAGATCGGCCAGCACACGTTCGACATCTGCAAAGACTATGTGGATGAAGTGATTACCGTCAGCACCGATGAAATCTGCGCGGCGATCAAGGACATCTACGACGACACCCGCTCCATCACCGAGCCGGCGGGCGCATTGGGTGTGGCGGGGATCAAGAAATACGTGGAGACCCGTGGCGTGACCGGGCAAACCCTGGTGGCCATCGACTCCGGCGCCAACGTCAACTTCGACCGCCTGCGTCACGTCGCCGAGCGCGCCGAGCTGGGTGAAGGCCGCGAGGCCATCATCGCCGTGACCATCCCCGAGAAGCCGGGCAGCTTCAAGGCGTTCTGCGAAGCAGTGGGCAAGCGCCAGATCACCGAATTCAACTACCGCTACCACTCCGGGCGTGAGGCGCACATCTTCGTCGGCGTGCAGACGCACCCCGAAAACGACCCGCGCAGCGCGCTGATCGCCAGCCTTACCAGCCAGGGCTTCCCGGTACTGGACCTTACCGAGAACGAACTGGCCAAGTTGCACATCCGCCATATGGTGGGTGGCCACGCGGCTAAAGTCAGCGATGAGCTGGTGTTTCGTTTCGAGTTCCCGGAGCGCCCGGGCGCACTGTTCAACTTCCTTAACAAATTGGGCGGGCGCTGGAACATCTCGATGTTCCACTATCGCAACCACGGCGCGGCCGACGGACGTGTGGTCGCGGGCCTGCAAGTACCGGCAGACGAGCGTCACCTGGTGCCGGCCGCGTTGGCACAAATCGGCTACCCGTATTGGGATGAAAGCGAAAACCCGGCCTACCAGCTGTTCCTCGGTTGAGCGACTACGCTGACTGAGCGGCCTATAAGGAATCGAGACCATGGAAACGCTGACCACCCTCAAGGTTATTCACATCACCGCCACCGTGTTGCTGCTGCTCAGCGGCCTCGGCCTGGCGGTCCTGGCCTGGCGCAAACGCAGCGCCGGCCCGGCCGTCACCGTGCAACGCCCATGGGTGTTCGTGTGGTTGTTGATGGGGATAAGCCTTGTCAGCATGCCGTTCACCGGCTGGTGGCTGGTGCACTTGGTCGGCTGGCCGCTGGGGCAAACCTGGATTCTGGGCTCCAGCCTCCTCTATACCGTGGCCGCGCTGGCCTGGTTCTGGCTGGTGGCACGGCTTAATCGCCTGCGCAAAGGCGAAGGCGGCAACCTGAATTTCACCCTGGTGCTGGCGGTGGTCAGCCTGGTGGGGTTTGTGGCGATTGCCGGCTTGATGGGCGCCAAACCGGTCTAAAGGATCTTCATGAATATTCTTTTGGTCGGCGCCACAGGGTTTGTAGGCGGCCACCTGTTGCGTGCCTTGCAGCAAGCGGGGCACCGCGTGATCGCTACGTGTCGCGAGCCTCGAAGTCAGAACTGGCCAGGGGTAGAGTGGCGGTCACTGGATTTGAGCCGGTTGGCGATCGACCCCGAGTGCTTTGTTTTTCCTGACTCTGTTGATTTATTGATCAATGCGGCGGGCCTGCTGAGCGTGGATGCGGCGCAGTTGAGCCGTGTCCAGGATCAGGGCGCCCGCGTGCTGTTTGATCTGGCGGCCCGGCACGGTGCGCGGGTGTTGCAGATTTCTGCCCTGGGGGCTTCGGCGCACTCCGACGTGCCATTCCTGGCCAGCAAAGGCTCGGCGGATGATTACTTGCTCGGCCTGGGCAAAGCGTGCGTGGTGCTGCGGCCTTCATTGGTGGTGGGTGCTGGCGGTGCCAGCAGTGCGTGGTTGGCCGGGCTTTCGCCTTGGCCGTTGATTCCGTTGCTGAACCTCAAGGCCCACCTGCAACCCGTGCATATCGACGACGTGGTCGGTGCGGTACTGGCGCTGTTGCGGCAGTGGCCGGCCGAATCAATGGTGCTGCCGTTGGTGGGCCCTGAGCCGATGCCACTGTCCAAGGTCATTGACCACCTGCGTGCCGCTCAAGGCTGGGGCGCGGGCCGCTACCGGCAAGTGCCGTTGCTGGGGTTGGGCGGTTGGCTGGGAGACCACTTGGGTTGGCGGGCGTTGAATCGACAAAGTATCGCACTGGCGCAACAGGACAATGTGGCCGACCCCGAGGTGCTGGCTTCGGTGTGCGGCTATACGGCCGCACCGCTGGCCACGCGGCTGCGGGATTGGCCGACGGCAACAGTGAGTAGCCAACGCACTGTCCGCCCGCTGATGCTGGCGGTGATGGTGCTGATCTGGCTGGGCACCGCAGTGGTCTGCGTCGGCCCGGGTTATGACTGGGGCCTGCGCATCCTGGCCGAAGCGGGCGTGCAAGGCGCTTGGGCGACGCTGGCGGTGATCGCCGGGGCCGTGTGTGATGGCCTGTTGGGCTTGGGGCTGCTGGTCGCGCGTTGGCGCAGGCAGACCCTGATCCTGCAACTGCTGCTGATGGCCGGTTATACCGTGGTTATCAGCATAATCCTGCCCCATTACTGGTTTGATCCCTACGCGGCGGTCGCCAAAAACCTGGTACTCATGGTGGCTACTCTTTGGCTTCTTTGGACTGAACCCCGGCGATGAGCGCTTACCTGCTGCTGAAAACCCTGCATATCCTGTCGTCGACCATTCTGTTCGGGTTGGGTGCGGGCTCGGCTTACTACGCCTTGCGCGCCTGGCGCAGCGGCAAGGTTGAAGTGATCGCCGTGACCTTCAAACACCTGGTGTTCGCCGACTGGGCGTTTACCGCGACCACGGCGGTGTTCCAGCCCTTGAGCGGAGTCGGCTTGATGCACTTGGCGGGTTGGTCGATGCAGCAAAGCTGGCTGCAATGGACCATCGGCCTGTATTGCCTGGCCGGGATCTGTTGGCTACCGGTGGTGTGGTTACAGATTCGTGTGCACACGATGGCCGAGCAGGCGTTGCGCGAGGGCACGGCGATGCCGATCAAGGCGACAACCTATATGCGCTGGTGGTTTGGTCTGGGCTGGCCGGCGTTTCTGGCGTTTGTGGCGATTTTCTATTTGATGGTGGCGAAGCCGATGTAAGGCTTGGGGCCCAGTCGACTTCATTCGCGAGCAAGCCCGCTCCCACATTCGAGCCGGTTCCTTCAGAGGGAGCGCGGTCAAAATGTGCGCGCGGGCGTGCTCGCGAAGGCGTTATCAGCCGCGCAGACTAATCACCGGCCAGCCACGCTTCTGGGCTTCAGCCCGCAGATTCGGGTCCGGGTCCACGGCTACCGCATGCGTCACCTGCTCCAACAGCGGCAAGTCATTCATCGAATCGCTGTAGAAGTAGCTGTCTTCCAGGCTGTGCCCGGTTTCTTCGAGCCAGCGATTCAAACGCGTGACCTTGCCTTCGCGGAAGCACGGCACATCGGTGCTGCGCCCGGTGTAGCGGCCATTTTCCATCTCGCACTCGGTGGCGATCAGGGTTTCAACCCCCAGGCGCGCGGCAATCGGTGCGGTGACGAAGCGGTTGGTCGCGGTGATGATCACCAGCTTGTCGCCGGCGGCACGGTGCTTGGCCAGCAGTTCCATGGCCTGCGGCAGCATGATCGGCTCGATGCAGTCACGCATGTAGTCGTTGTGCCATTCGTCCAACTGGGCCATCTCGGTGCGGCCGAGGATTTCCAGGCAGAAATTAAGGTAAGCGGCGTTATCCAGCTTGCCGGCCAGGTAATCCTGGTAAAACTCATCGTTGCGCGCCTTGTAGGCCACCGCATCGAGAATTCCGCGTTCGCAGAGGTAATCGCCCCAGGCGTGATCGCTGTCACCGCCCAGAAGCGTGTTGTCCAAGTCGAATAAAGCCAGGCGCATTGCAGTTACTCGCTGAAAAGTCTGTAAAAAGGCGTCCAGAATACGGTCTTTTCACAAGAGTGCACATAAGGTAAGAAGCCTCGTTGCCGCTGGAACAACCTTTGTGGAACAATGCGGCGACATGCGTTTGCGAGGTTGTTGCCGTGATCGACCCCGATGGTTTCCGTCCTAATGTCGGGATTATTCTTACGAATGATGCCGGACAGGTGCTATGGGCTCGCCGAATCAACCAAGATGCCTGGCAGTTTCCTCAAGGCGGAATCAACCCCGACGAAACCCCTGAAGACGCCTTGTACCGTGAGTTGAATGAAGAAGTCGGCCTTGAGCGCGAAGATGTGCAAATTCTGGCCTGTACTCGCGGCTGGTTGCGCTATCGTTTGCCGCAACGCCTGGTGCGTACGCACAGCCAACCGCTGTGCATCGGCCAGAAGCAGAAATGGTTTCTCCTGCGCCTGATCTCCAACGAGCAGCGGGTGCGGATGGATTTGACCGGTAAACCGGAGTTCGATGGCTGGCGCTGGGTCAGCTATTGGTACCCGTTGGGCCAGGTGGTGACATTCAAGCGCGAGGTTTATCGTCGCGCTCTCAAAGAGCTTGCCCCGCGCCTTTTATCGCGCGACTGACGACGGAGTTCGACCCCGAGCCATGCTCAATACGCTGCGCAAGATCGTCCAGGAAGTTAACTCCGCCAAGGATCTCAAGGCGGCGTTGGGGATTATTGTGTTGCGCGTCAAGGAAGCCATGGGCAGCCAGGTCTGCTCGGTTTACCTGCTGGACCCCGAGACCAACCGTTTTGTGCTGATGGCCACGGAGGGCTTGAACAAGCGCTCCATCGGCAAAGTCAGCATGGCGCCCAATGAAGGTCTGGTGGGCCTGGTGGGGACGCGTGAAGAACCCCTCAACCTCGAAAACGCGGCCGATCACCCGCGTTATCGCTACTTTGCCGAAACCGGTGAAGAGCGCTACGCCTCGTTCCTCGGCGCACCGATCATTCACCACCGCCGCGTGGTCGGCGTGTTGGTCATTCAGCAAAAAGAGCGCCGCCAGTTCGACGAAGGTGAAGAAGCCTTCCTCGTGACCATGAGCGCGCAGTTGGCCGGGGTTATCGCCCATGCCGAAGCCACTGGCTCGATTCGCGGCCTGGGTCGCCAGGGCAAGGGCATCCAGGAAGCCAAGTTCGTCGGCGTACCGGGTTCGCCGGGCGCTGCCGTCGGCACGGCGGTGGTCATGTTGCCACCGGCCGACCTCGATGTGGTGCCGGACAAGACCGTCAATGACATTGACGCTGAAATCAAACTGTTCAAGACCGCCCTGGAAGGCGTGCGCGCCGACATGCGCAACCTGTCGACCAAACTGGCCACGCAACTGCGCCCCGAAGAGCGCGCGCTGTTCGACGTGTACCAGATGATGCTCGACGACGCGTCGCTGGGTAACGAAGTCAAAACCGTCATCAAGACCGGCCAGTGGGCCCAGGGCGCGTTGCGCCAGGTGGTCACCGATCACGTCAACCGTTTCGAATTGATGGACGACGCCTACCTGCGCGAGCGTGCCTCGGATGTGCGCGACCTCGGTCGCCGTCTGCTCGCCTACCTGCAGGAAGACCGCACCACCAACCTGGTGTACCCCGACAACACCATCTTGATCAGTGAAGAACTGACCGCCACGATGCTCGGCGAAGTGCCAGAAGGCAAACTGGTGGGCCTGGTCTCGGTGTTGGGTTCGGGTAACTCCCACGTTGCGATCCTGGCGCGGGCCATGGGCATCCCGACGGTGATGGGCCTGGTGGACCTGCCGTACTCCAAGGTCGACGGCATCGACATGATCGTCGATGGCCATCGTGGCGAAGTCTTCACCAACCCCAGCGAGCTGATGCGCAAGCAGTACGCCGAGGTGGTGGAAGAAGAGAAACAACTGGCGCTGGGCCTCGATTCGTTACGCGAACTGCCTTGCGTAACCCTCGATGGTCACCGTGTGCCGCTGCTGGTCAATACCGGCCTGCTCGCCGATGTCGCCCGTGCGCAACAACGCGGCGCCGAAGGGGTGGGGCTGTACCGCACCGAAGTGCCGTTCATGATCAACCAGCGTTTCCCGAGTGAGAAGGAGCAGCTCGCGATCTATCGCGAGCAACTGTCCGCCTTCCACCCGTTACCGGTGACCATGCGCAGCCTGGACATCGGCGGCGATAAGTCACTGTCGTATTTCCCGATCAAGGAAGACAACCCCTTCCTTGGCTGGCGCGGTATTCGTGTCACCCTCGACCACCCTGAAATTTTCCTCGTCCAGACTCGCGCCATGCTCAAGGCCAGCGAAGGCCTGAACAACCTGCGCATTCTGTTGCCGATGATCTCCGGCACCCATGAGCTGGAAGAAGCACTGCACCTGATCCACCGAGCCTGGGGCGAAGTCCGTGACGAAGGCGCCGACGTACCGATGCCGCCGATTGGCGTGATGATCGAAATCCCGGCGGCGGTGTACCAGGCTAAAGAGCTGGCGCGGCAAGTGGACTTCCTGTCGGTCGGTTCCAACGACCTGACCCAGTACCTGCTGGCCGTGGACCGCAACAACCCAAGGGTGGCCGACCTCTACGACTACCTGCACCCGGCGGTCCTGCAAGCCCTGCAGCACGTGGTGCGTGACGCCCATGCCGAAGGCAAGCCGGTGAGCATTTGCGGTGAAATGGCCGGTGACCCGGCGGCAGCGGTGCTGCTGATGGCGATGGGCTTTGACAGCCTGTCGATGAACGCCACCAACTTGCCGAAGGTGAAGTGGTTGCTGCGCCAGGTAAACCTGAGCATGGCCAAGGAGTTGCTGGCCGAGTTGATGACCATCGACAACCCGCAAGTTATCCACAGCTCGCTTCAGCTGGCGCTGAAGAATTTGGGGCTGACGCGGATGATCAACCCGGCCTCGGCAAAAACCCTCTAAGCCGAGGTGCGGCCGTCGCCGGCAAGCCCGTCTCCCACAGAAGAATGCATCCAACTGTGGGAGCTGGCCTGTCTGCGATGGCGTCGGCCCAGGCACCCTCACATATTGAGTTCCACCTCGCCCAACCGGCCACCGTGCGGCCCGAAACTGCGTTCCAGCATCCGCCGTGTGCCATCGGCATTCACAATCAACGCCGTACTCGCCCGTGTTCCATAACTGGGGCTGGCGATAAACACGCTCGACAACAGACTCTCCGTCGCCAACCCCACGCCGGTATCCGGCAAGTCAGCAAATGGCGCGGTCTGCGGGTCACTCAGAATCCCCAGCAAGGCTTGCGGCTCGGGGTTGTCCAGTAACTCACTCAGCGCCGCCCTGGCCTTGATCAACTTCGGCCATGGCGTATCCAGCCCGGCATTGGATAAGCCATAAACCCCAGCCTTCAACTGCGTCGCTTCGGTCTCATTGGCGTTGTAATGCCACAACTCGTCCCGTGTACCCACCAATAGATTAAAACCGGCATATTCAATCGAACGGCCGTTAACGTCGGCCAAATACTGATCTATTGGCAGCGAACCGCTTAAAAAGCGGGCCACCAGTTCGCCGCGCGATTTACGCGCCGGGGGCTGGTGCGGATCGCGGATATTGGTCAGGGCGGCAAAACGCCCGTCGGCGTTGACCCCAAGCCAGGTGCCACCCGCTTCCTGGTCGCGACCGGCATAGATGTCAGGCGCATCGGGCCATTGGCCCAGCGGCAGACTGGGCCGGGCGTAGAACTCGTCACGGTTGGCCGCGACGATCAGCGGCTGGGCGTGGCCCGGCCGCCAGGCGAAAACGATCAGGCACATAAGGCATTCCCTGTGTGTTTTGCCCACTCTACCCACACAACGGCGGGCGTTCCATCGTATCGAAGTTGGGTCGCACGCCTTCCATCCGTTAACATGCCAGGCTGTTCAGTATGTGCGAACTTCTTAATTTGAAATTGCGGCTGTAACGCAGGCTTAATCGCACACCGGCATGGTCCGGTGCGCCATGACTAATGATTTAACGAGGAGTCGCAATGCTGCCTTACCCGCAGATCGACCCGGTGGCCTTGGCCATCGGTCCGCTGAAAATCCACTGGTACGGGTTGATGTACCTGATCGGCATCGGCGGTGCCTGGCTGCTGGCTTCCCGGCGCCTGAACCGTTTCGACCCCACCTGGACCAAAGAGAAACTCTCCGACATGGTGTTCTGGATGTCGATGGGGGTGATTGTCGGCGGACGCCTCGGGTATGTGCTGTTCTACGATCTGCCGGCCTATATCGCCAACCCGACGCTGATTTTCGAAGTGTGGAAGGGCGGCATGGCGTTCCACGGCGGCTTTGTCGGCGTAATGATCGCTGCCTGGTGGTTCGGTCGACGCAACGGCAAGTCATTCTTCCAGCTGATGGACTTCGTCGCGCCGTTCGTGCCGATCGGCCTGGGCGCCGGGCGTATCGGTAACTTCATCAACGCCGAGTTGTGGGGCAAGCCGACCGACGTGCCGTGGGCTATGGTGTTCCCGCCGTTCAGCGACCCGGCGCAATTGCCGCGCCACCCGTCGCAGCTCTACCAGTTCGCCCTGGAAGGTGTGGCACTGTTCCTCATTCTGTACATCTTCTCGCGCAAGCCACGTCCAACCATGGCTGTGTCGGGGATGTTCGCCTTGTTCTACGGGATCTTCCGTTTCATCGTCGAATTCGTGCGCGTGCCGGATGCCCAACTGGGCTACCTGGCGTGGGGCTGGCTGACCATGGGCCAGATCCTCAGCATGCCGATGATCCTGGCTGGCCTGGGCCTGCTGTGGTGGGCGTACAACCGTCCGCAAGGCATCAAGAACACCGCGCTTTAAATTCGAATGCCGAGGCTCTTCCGTGAAGGATCAGCCTCCTCGGCTTCAACGATACGGGTAATAACATGAAGCAATATCTCGAACTACTGAACGACGTCGTGACCAATGGATTGACCAAGGGCGATCGCACCGGCACCGGCACCAAAGCCGTATTTGCCCGTCAGTATCGGCATAACTTGGCCGACGGCTTCCCGCTGCTGACCACCAAGAAGCTTCATTTCAAAAGTATCGCCAACGAGTTGATCTGGATGTTGAGCGGCAACACCAACATCAAGTGGCTCAACGAAAATGGCGTGAAAATCTGGGACGAGTGGGCCACCGAAGACGGCGACCTGGGCCCGGTGTACGGCGAGCAATGGACCGCCTGGCCGACCAAGGACGGCGGCAAGATCAACCAGATCGACTACATGGTCCACACCCTCAAAACCAACCCCAACAGCCGCCGCATCCTGTTTCATGGCTGGAACGTCGAGTACCTGCCGGACGAAACCAAGAGCCCGCAGGAGAACGCGCGCAACGGCAAGCAAGCCTTGCCGCCGTGCCATCTGTTGTACCAGGCGTTCGTGCATGACGGGCATCTGTCGATGCAGTTGTATATCCGCAGCTCCGACGTCTTCCTCGGCCTGCCGTACAACACCGCCGCGTTGGCCTTGCTGACTCACATGCTGGCTCAGCAATGCGACCTGATCCCTCACGAGATCATCGTCACCACCGGCGACACCCATGCTTACAGCAACCACATGGAACAGATCCGCACCCAGCTGGCGCGTACGCCGAAAAAGCTGCCGGAACTGGTGATCAAGCGTAAACCTGCGTCGATCTACGATTACAAGTTTGAAGACTTTGAAATCGTTGGCTACGACGCCGACCCGAGCATCAAGGCTGACGTGGCTATCTGATCACTGTGGGAGCGGGCTTGCTCGCGAAAGTGGTGGGTCAGTCGCTGGAAATATCGACTGATCTATCGCATTCGCGAGCAAGCCCGCTCCCACATTGGGTCCGTGTTGACTTGATTCAGTGCCCGTGGCTTCTGCCCACGTGCGAAGGCTCTGCCTCGCTGGCCGCGACACTCCCGCTGACTTCCAGCCGCTGCAAAATCCCGCACTGATCCAGATCCGGCCCACCGCCGCAGCGTTGGCGCAGGTCCAGCAATTGCACCTGCAACGCCAGCAGCCCGTCGATCCGTGCCTTTACGTGGTGGATATGCTCGTCAATCAAGGCATTCACGCTTTCGCACTGGTCCTGGGGGCTGTCGCGTAGCCCCAGCAGGCTGCGGATTTCCTCGAGCGTCATGTCCAGGCTGCGGCAATTGCGGATAAAGATCAGCCGTTCGGTGTGCGCCTGGGTGTACACACGATAATTGGCGTCGGTGCGTGCCGGAGGCGGCAGCAGGCCTTCTTTCTCGTAATACCGGATGGTTTCCACCTGACAGTCGGTCAGTTTGGCCAGTTCGCCGATCTTCATCGCAGCAATCTCCAAATGGGTGCTTGACCCTATAGTGGCTACAGGGTCTTTACTTGGCAACAGGCACCTTTACGGACGCGACAGAATGAGCGACTCCATCCACACCCCCAAAAAGCATGGTCACCCGCATGATCATGATCTTAAGCACGATCATGCCCACGATCACGATCACGATCACGGCGCCAAACTGACGCCCGTCAAAAAGCACGACCACGCCAGCCATGCCGGCTCCTGCTGTGCAAGCAAGGCCGCGCCTGCCGTGGTCACGCTGAGCGAAGCGCCGACCGCCGGCTCGCGCCTGAGCACCTTTCGCATCGAAGCCATGGACTGCCCAACCGAGCAGACGCTGATCCAGAACAAACTGGGCAAGCTCGCGGGTGTGCAGCAGCTGGAATTCAACCTGATCAACCGCATGCTCGGCGTCACCCATGACTTGCCGAGCACGGCGCCGATCGTCGACGCCATCAAGTCCCTCGGTATGCAAGCCGATCCTATTGAAGAAGGCACCCCGGCCGCTGCGCCGCCGGCCAAGAAACACGGGTGGCCGCTTGCAGTGTCTGGCGTCGGCGCGCTGGGTGCCGAGGTGCTGCATTTCACCGGTGTCGCACCGACCTGGGTGATTGCTCTGGTGGCGTTGGTGTCGATCCTCAGCGGCGGCCTCACCACCTACAAAAAGGGCTGGATCGCCCTGAAAAACCTCAACCTGAACATCAACGCGCTGATGAGCATCGCCGTGACGGGCGCGATCCTGATCGGCCAGTGGCCCGAAGCCGCGATGGTGATGTTCCTGTTTACTGTGGCTGAGTTGATCGAAGCCAAGTCCCTGGACCGTGCGCGCAATGCCATCAGCGGCTTGATGCAGATGACCCCGGAACAGGCCACGGTTCAACAGGCTGACGGCTCGTGGTTGGAACAAGAAGTCAAAAGCATCGATCTTGGTGCCATCGTACGAGTAAAACCCGGCGAGCGCATTGGCCTGGACGGCGAAGTCACCGCTGGCCAATCCACCATCGACCAGGCACCGATCACCGGTGAAAGCCTGCCGATTGAAAAGACCGTGGGCGATAAAGTCTTCGCCGGCACCATCAACCAAGCCGGCTCTCTGGAATACAAGGTCACCGCAGCCGCCAACAATTCCACCCTGGCGCGCATCATTCACGCCGTAGAACAAGCGCAAGGCGCGCGGGCACCGACCCAGCGCTTTGTCGACAGCTTCGCCAAGGTCTACACCCCGGCCGTGTTCCTGTTTGCCTTGGGCGTGGCGGTGATTCCACCGCTGTTCATGGCGGGCGTGTGGTTCGACTGGATCTACCGTGCGTTGGTCCTGCTGGTGGTTGCCTGCCCTTGTGCCTTGGTGATCTCCACCCCGGTGACCATCGTCAGCGGCCTGGCGGCGGCGGCGCGCAAAGGCATCCTGATCAAAGGCGGCGTGTACCTGGAGGGTGGTTACAAGCTCGATTACCTGGCCCTCGACAAGACTGGCACCATCACCCACGGTAAACCGGTGCAAACCGACTATTTGCCGCTGTTCCCCAACGTCGCGGACAGCGCGCCGGCC
Organism: Pseudomonas fluorescens; assembly: GCF_900215245.1. Classification (GTDB taxonomy): domain Bacteria; phylum Pseudomonadota; class Gammaproteobacteria; order Pseudomonadales; family Pseudomonadaceae; genus Aquipseudomonas; species Aquipseudomonas fluorescens. Next base: position 1,780,803 of record NZ_LT907842.1, on the reverse strand, counting down.
CTGGCTGCCAGCCTGGCCGGGCGGTCCGACCACCCGGTGTCGCTGGCGATTGCCAACGCAGCTGTGGATAAAAACCTGCCGAGCCACGCTGTGGATAACTTTGAGGCCTTGGCCGGTCGCGGTGTACGCGGCGACATCAACGGCGAAACCTACCACCTGGGCAACCACCGCTTGGTGGAAGACTTGGGCCTGTGCTCGCCTGCGCTGGAAGAAAAGCTCTTCGCCTTGGAAAAACAAGGCAAGTCGGTGGTGCTGTTGCTCGATAAATCCGGCCCGCTGGCGTTGTTCGCGGTGGCCGACACCGTTAAAGACAGCAGCCGCGAAGCCATCCAGCAGTTGCACGACCTGGGCATCAAGACCTTGATGCTTACCGGCGACAACACCCACACCGCCCAGGCGATTGCGGCCCAGGTCGGTATCGACCAGGCTCAGGGCGACCTGTTGCCCACCGACAAACTGCACGCCATCGAAACCCTCTACGGCCAAGGCCGCCGGGTGGGCATGGTCGGCGACGGCATCAACGACGCGCCGGCCCTGGCCCGTGCCGAGATCGGTTTTGCCATGGCCGCAGCCGGCACCGACACCGCCATTGAGACCGCCGACGTGGCGCTGATGGACGATGATTTGCGCAAGATCCCGGCTTTCATTCGGCTCTCCAGGCAAACGTCGCGTATCCTCAAGCAGAACATCGCCCTGGCGTTGGTGATCAAGGCGATCTTCCTCGCGGTCACTTTCCTCGGCATGGCCACCATGTGGATGGCGGTGTTCGCCGACATGGGCGTGAGCCTGCTGGTGGTGTTCAATGGCCTGCGCCTGTTGCGCAAATAGACGATGAGAGGGTGGCGTGCTGAGTGCCGAGTTGAAGGCGTTTTTTATGGTCGCCCGCCTGGGCAGCATTACCCAGGCGGCGAAAAAACTCGGCCTGAGCCAGCCCACCGTCACCACGCAGATTCGCAACCTGGAAAGCCAGTACGGCGTTGAGCTGTTCTACCGGGGCGGCCGCCGCCTTACCGTCAGCGACGAAGGTGCGCGGCTGCTGCCAATGGTCAAGACGCTGTTGCAGCAGGAAGCCGATATCGAGTTTTTCCTGCGTAACAGCGGCCATGTCCAGGGTGCCTTGAGGATTGCCGCAACGGCGCCGTATTACATTCTCGACCTGGTCAAAGCTTTTCGTGAACGCCTGCCCCACGTGGAGGTGTCGGTGGAAATCGGCAACTCCCAGCAGGTGCTCGAAGCCTTGGACGATTACCGCGTCGATGTCGCCGCGTCCTCGCAACTGCTGGAAGACCCTCGTCTGATCCGGCGCGTACTGGGCACCGATCCGTTGGTGCTGGCGGTGCATCGCAATCACCCGTTGGCCACCCTCGAGCATGTACCGCTCAGTGCGTTGGCCGGGCACACGCTGTTGATGCGTGAGGCGGGTTCGACCACGCGCAGGTTGACCGAAGAATTGTTACAAGGCGCGGGTGTGAATTACGGGCCACTGCTGGAAATCGGCAGCCGTGAGTCGATTCGCGAGGCCGTGCTGCGCAATATCGGTATCAGCATCATCGCCCGCCAGGAAGTGCCCCATGACCCGCAGTTGCGCGTGCTGACCATCGAGAACTCGCCGCAGATTCCGGAGTATTTGTACTGCCTCAAGGAAAGAAAAGGGGCTCGCCTGCCTGCTGCCTTTCTCGGGTTGGCGCAGGAAATGTCGCCGCTCTGAGGTTTTGTGCTGGCCTTTGGATCGCCATCGCGGGCAAGCCCGCTCCCACCTTCGACCGAGTTCCAGCATGAGAATGCGGTCAAAATGTGGGAGCGGGCTTGCTCGCGAAAGCGGGATCCCAAACAACACATCTCTGTAGTTACTACCCAAATCCACCAATACCACTATCACTCCCTTTTGCCTTCCTGCCACATCAGGGACGCATTGCCCCTCTAGCATGGCCTTCATCAGTTTGATGAGGTGCCTCCATGAACACAGCCCTGACCAACCCCGGCGCGCCGATGAAGGTGCGCGGTATCCAGAAACGCTTCGGCGCCTTTACTGCGCTGGACAATGTGTCGCTGGACGTCGCGGCCGGTGAGCTGGTGTGCCTGCTGGGCCCGTCCGGTTGCGGCAAGACCACTTTGCTGCGGTGTATCGCCGGTCTGGAGCGCCAGGACAGCGGCGAACTTTACCTTGGCCAACGGGATGTTTCCTTGCTGCCACCACAGGCACGGGACTACGGGATTTTGTTCCAGTCCTACGCGCTGTTTCCCAACCTGACCGTTGAAGCGAATATCGGCTACGGCCTCACCGGCAGCGGCCGCGATGAAGTGCGCAAGCGTGTCGGCCAGATGCTCGAACTGGTCGGCCTGCTGGGCAGTGAAAAGAAATACCCCGGCCAACTCTCTGGCGGCCAACAACAACGCGTCGCTCTGGCCCGTGCTCTGGCGCCAGCCCCTTCTTTGCTGCTGTTGGACGAACCGATGTCGGCGCTCGACGCCCGTGTCCGCGAGCACTTGTGCACCGAGTTGCGCCAACTGCAACGACGCCTGGGGATTACCACCCTGATGGTCACCCATAACCAGGACGAAGCCATGTTGATGGCGGACCGCATCGCCGTGATGAACAACGGCAAGGTCGAGCAATATGCCACGCCCCAGGAAATCTACGACCGACCGGCCACGCCGTTCGTGGCGGAGTTCGTCGGCCAGGGCAATTGGCTGCCGTTCAGCCGCAACAGCGACAGCCATGCCCAGGTCGGCGGTATGAACATGCGCCTGGACGATAACGCCAGCAAGGCCAGGTCCGGCCGTTTGTTCTGCCGCCCGGAAGCCATCAGCGTCAACCCGCCGGTGCATGAAGAAAACCTGTTCCCGGCGAAGGTCCGCGAAATCACCTTTCTCGGCAACCGCTGCCGCATGAGCTTTGAGCTGGAACAATTGCCCGGCCATCCGCTGCTGGCCGAACTGGCCCCCGAAGCCATGCCACGCCTCGGTGCCCAGGACATCTGGGTTGCCTTGCCGCCGCGCAGCCTGCAGGTGTTTGCCTGAGATGGCCGAAGATATGACACTGCCGATTCCCGACAACCTGGCTCGTCAGGTGTCCCGCGCCGAACTGGGCGACCGCATTTTTGTGCTCGGTGGCAAAGTGCTCTGGTTGTGCCTGTTGGGCGTGGCGGTACTGATGCCATTACTGGCGATCTTCTGGCGCGGCTTCAGCAGTGAAGCCGGGCAGGGCGGTGGGTGGGTCGCGGCGCGCGAGCTGGTCACCAGCGACAACTTCCACTGGCTGCTGGGCAATAGCCTGAAGGTTTCCCTCAGCGTAGCGGCCATCGTCGTACCGTTGGCCTATCTGTTTGCTTACGCATTGCAGCGCACACTGATTCCCGGCAAGGCAGTCTGGCGGGGTATATCGCTGCTGCCGTTGATGGCGCCGTCAATGCTGCCGGGGATTGCGCTGGTGTATCTGTTCGGCAACCAGGGCATGTTGCGCGGGCTGCTTTCGGAGAATATCTACGGTTTCTGGGGCATTGTCCTCGGCGAAGTGATCTACACCTTCCCACACGCGTTAATGATCCTGCTGTCGGCACTGTCGCTGGCAGATGCGCGTTTGTTCGACGCGGCGTCGAGCATGGGGGCAAGTCCAGCCCGGGCGTTTCGCAGCATCACTTGGCCGGCCACGCGCCAGGCGGTGTTCGCTGCGTTTTGCCTGGTATTCACCCTGACCATCACCGACTTCGGCGTGCCCGTGGTGGTCGGCGGCGATTATCAGGTGCTGGCGCTGGAGGCCTACAAGGCGGTGGTCGGCCAGCAGCAGTTCGGTCGCGGTGCATTGATTGGCATGGTGTTGCTGTTGCCGGCGCTGTTCAGCTTTGCGGTCGACGCCTGGTTGCGCCGTCGGCAGGGTGACGCCATGAGTGGCCGTGCCCAGGTGTTCCAGCCGGCGCCCTCGGCGCGCCGCGATGGGTGCTACCTGGCCATTGTGCTGCTGATTTGCGCGGTGTTGCTGCTGGTGTTCGGCATGGCGGTGTATTCCTCCCTGGTTAAATTCTGGCCGTACAACCTGTCGCTGTCGCTCAACCACTACCAATTCGAAGACACGGCCGGTGGCGGTTGGCTGGCCTATCGCAACAGCCTGACCATGGCCCTGTGCACGGCGCTGATCGGTAGCGTATTGATCTTCACGGGCGCCTACCTGATGGAAAAGACCAAGGGCCAGAAAGGCCTGAACCTGGCGCTGCGCATGCTCAGTTTTGTGCCGATGGCCGTGCCAGGCCTGGTGCTCGGCCTGGGCTACGTGTTCTTTTTCAACCTCAACGGCAACCCGCTGCATGTGTTCTACGGGACCATGACCCTGCTGGTGGTGTGCACCATTGCGCACTATTTGACCACTGCGCAGATGACCGCGACCACGGCGTTGCGTCAGCTGGACAGTGAGTTTGAAGCCGCCGCGCTGTCGCTCAAGGCGCCGCTGTACCGCCACTATTTGCGCGTCACCGTACCGATCTGCTTGCCGGCGCTGCTGGACATCGTGCGCTACTTGTTTGTGTCGGCGATGACCACCGTGTCCGCCGCGATCTTCCTCTACAGCCCCGATACCCTCCTCGCCGCTGTCGCCGTGTTGAACATGGACGACGCCGGCAACGTAGGCGGCGCCGCGGCCATGTCCACCCTGATTCTGTTCACCTCAGGCGGCGTCTCGCTGCTGCTGGCGTGGGCTTCACGTGGCGCGTTGCGCCGCTCCCAAGCCTGGCGCCAGACCGCGCCCGGCCAATAATCCCTGAAGGAGGTGTTCCATGTTCAAGCCCCTGGCCCTGGCCGCTGCTTTACTCAGCGCATTCAGCCTGAATGCCTTTGCTGCCAAAACCGAGTTGACGGTGTACACGGCGCTCGAAGCCGAGCAGTTGAAGACTTACAAGCAGGCCTTTGAAAAAGCCAACCCGGACGTCGAGATCAAATGGGTACGCGACTCCACCGGCATCATCACCGCCAAGCTGCTGGCCGAGAAAGACCGCCCGCAAGCCGACGTGGTGTGGGGCCTGGCCGCGTCGAGCCTGGCGATCCTTGACCAGCAAGGCATGCTGACTAACTACGCGCCCAAGGACTTGGACAAGATCGGTAAAAACTACCGCGACGCCGCCAACCCACCGGCCTGGGTCGGCATGGACGTGTGGGCTGCGACCATCTGCTTCAACACCGTCGAAGCCGAGAAACAAGGCTTGACCAAACCGGTGAGCTGGCAGGACCTGACCAAGCCTGAGTACAAGGGCAAGATCGTGATGCCTAACCCGGCCTCGTCCGGCACCGGCTTCCTGGATGTGAGTGCCTGGTTGCAGACCTTTGGCGAGAAACAGGGCTGGCAGTACATGGACGACCTGCACCAGAACATCGGCCAGTACGTTCACTCCGGGTCCAAGCCGTGCAAACTGGCGGCTTCGGGTGAGTTCCCGATTGGCATTTCCTTCGAATACCCGGCCGTCCAGCTGAAACGCCAAGGCGCGCCGCTGGACATCATCCTGCCCAAAGAAGGCCTGGGCTGGGACATCGAAGCGACTGCCGTGATCAAAGGCACCGCGCACGCCGAGGCGGCTAAAAAGCTCGCTGACTTCTCCGCCAGCGCTGCGGCGATGGACTTGTACAAAGACAACTTCGCTGTCCTCGCCCAGCCTGGCATCGCCAAGCCGCAGACCGAATTGCCCGCTGACTACGAGCAACGCCTGATCAAGAACGACTTCGCCTGGGCCTCGAAAAACCGCGACAGCATCCTGACCGAGTGGCGCAAGCGCTATGACGGCAAGTCGGAAAAGGTCGCGGGTCAGTAAGGTTTTCGTTAGGGCTTATGGCCTCTTCGCAGGCAAGCCCGCTCCCACATTTGAACGTGTTCGCACATCAACATGTAGGAGCGGGCTTGCTCGCGCAGGCGGCTTCGAATTCAGGACATCATGTAATGACACACCACAGCGATCTGCTGATCATCGGCGCCGGCATCCTCGGCCTGTCCCACGCTTATGCGGCGGCCAGGCGCGGCCTCAAGGTCAAGGTGTTCGAGCGCAGCGCCACACCGTTGGGTGCCTCGGTGCGCAACTTCGGCCAGGCGCTGGTCACCGGCCAACCACCGGGGCCGATGCTTGACCTGGCCCGGGAAAGTCGCGGCATCTGGGGGCAATGGGCACAAGTGGCGGGTGTGCAGCTCAAGCGCAACGGCTCGTACCTGTTTGCCCGCACCGAAGCCGAAGAGCATCTGTTGGAAGCCTTCTGCGCCGGTCGCGCACACGAACACGGCTATAACGTCGAACTGCTGCAAGGCGCGGCGATGAAGGACCTATATGGCGGTCAGTTTCGCCATCACCGCGCAGCGCTGCATGGTAAAGACGATCAGCAGTTGTATTCCCGCGAGGCGATTCCGGCGCTGATCAACTACTTGAGCCAGCAATTGAGCGTGGAGTTTCATTTCTCCACCCTGGTGCGTGACGTGGAGCCCGGCCAGGTGCACACCACCTTAGGCAGCTTTCGCGGCGAGCAGGTCATCGTGTGCTCCGGCCACGACTACCAAACCTTGCTGGCGGAACCGATCGCCGAACTCAACCCGAGTATCTGCCGCCTGCAAATGCTGCGTGCCCGGCCTGCGGCCAACCTCAACCTGCAACACGCGTTGCTCACAGGGTTGAGTTGCGTGCATTACGGCGCCTTCGCCGACCTGCCCGAGGCTGCGCCGGTTCAGGCGCAGATCCTGCGCGAAGCCGCGCATTTGCACGCGCACGGGATTCACTTGTTGATCAGCCCGACGCCCCATGGCGAACTGATCATCGGCGACTCCCATGACTACGGCAGCGACGCCTCGCCGTTCAACGCCGAGCAGGTTGATGACTGGCTGATCGAGCTGGCCGAGCAAACGTTGGGCTGCAAGGTCCAAGTGGTCGAGCGCTGGCAGGGCGTCTACGGCTCGCGCGGGCCGGCGCCGTTTTCGTTCCTGCGCGTAGCGCCCGGCGTGAGCGCGGCACTGATGCACACCGGCGTGGGCATGAGCGTGGGGCCGGCCATGGCCGAGCGAAATATCACAACCCTGTGGGGGGCCGCGTGATGAGCCCGGAGCAGGCGATTGCCGAAGTCTTTGGCGTGTACGAGCAGCACGGCATGGCGGATTACATCGGCGAGCCGGTGTCGCAGATCGAACACATGTCCCAAACCGCGCAACAGGCGATGGCCGAGGGGTTTGATGATGAAGTGGTGCTGGCGGCGTTTTTCCACGACATCGGGCACTTGTGCGGCCAGGGGGGTGAAAACATGGGCAGTTATGGTGTGGTCAGCCATGAGCGGCTGGGCGCAGATTACTTGCGCCGGGCGGGCTTCAGTGAGCGCATGGCCAGGTTGGTGGAATATCACGTGCAGGCCAAGCGTTACCTGACCTTCAGCCAGCCGGGCTATTACGCCCGCCTGAGCGAAGCCAGCCGCCGCACTTTGGCGTACCAGGGCGGCATGATGAGCGTCGAAGAAGCCCAGGCCTTCGAACAGGACCCGCTGTGTGCGGTTAGTTTGCGCATGCGCCATTGGGATGAACAGGCCAAGCATGTATCCATACCGGTGCTTGATCTTGAAGTGCTCAAGGCCAAAGCTCGGCACCTGCTCGCGGCTTAGGTTTCATCCAGACGCTGGGCCAGGGCTTGGATGTGTTCCTGGCGCTCTGCCTGACTCAGCTTGGGATGAGGGTTCAGGGACGACCATTGCGGATGAGCGCGGGCCTTGTGCAGCGCGTCCGGTAACTTGCCTTCACGCCAGGTTTTATCCTGAGGCGTGTCGACCTTGATGCTGTGCATCGCCGCATGGCCGCGCAGGCTCAGGGCCTTGAGCAACTGGCGCTGGCGCAGGGCGAGCAGGCGCAGCACGCTGTCGTCCACGGTCAATTCGCGTTGGCCCTTGATCTTGCCCAGCAGGCGGCTGCCGTAGCTACGCGCCGTTTGCAGGGCGCCCCCGGCAATCGCCCCGGCAATGGCGGCGGCGCCAAGCGTCAAGCCACCGACCAGCAGGTCCACACCTGCCCCGGCAGCCGCCCCTGCGGCGATTCCGCCACCGACGCGCACGCCGAGTTGCTTGAGGGTTTCCGGGTTGAACAGGTCATCGCCCCAGCGGCCGTCGAGTAACGGCAAGTCGCTGGCGGCGGCATCTTGTGGGCGGAAACCGAACAGTTTGAGCAGGGCTTCCACGCATTTCTGTTCGCGTTGGCGCACGGCTTTGCGCAGATCACTGATGGCTTGCTGTTCATCGGCAGTCAAAACGCTGCGCCGGCAGGCGGCGCAGTCGATCAGCAGCTCGGCGATCAGCCGTGCGGCGCTTTGCTGGCGCGCCTCGCGTTGGGCTTGTTGGTCGAGAATCAGCCGCTCCAACGGCCCCCGCGAATTCTCCAGAAGCAGGGCCAGGCTTTCATAAAGACGACGCTCGCCATCTTCCGGTGGCGCCACGCTGTCGAAACGCACCAGCGCATGCAGGCCAAGGCGGGCCAGGGCTTCGCGCCAGTCCGGCTCGCGGTGGTCGCTGCTGCTGACGAAATTGAGCACCGGCAGCAACGGCTTGCCGCAACTGGCCAGCACTTGCAGTTCATCGCGGTACTTGGCCAGCACCGGCTCGCGGGCGTCGATCACATACAGGCCGGCGTCGCAGGCCAGCAATTGGCGCAGCACCTTGGCTTCCTGTTCAAACCGCTGGCGCGCTTCGCTGCCTTCCAGGAAGCGCGCCAGACGGGCCGGGCCGTCGAGGCGTTCGCCGGGGCGATCCAGGCGTTCCAGATAGTCGAGCAGGGCGATGGCATCTTCCAGGCCGGGCGTGTCGTATAGCTCCAGCAAGGCCTCGCCATCCACCGATAACCGCGCGCCTTCGACATGCCGCGTGGTGCTGGGCCGATGGGACACTTCGCCAAACCCGACATCGCGGGTCAGGGTGCGCAGCAGCGAGGTCTTGCCGACATTGGTGTGGCCGACCACGGCGAGTTTCAGCGGTTTAGTCATGACCGGTCTCCAGCCAGTTCAGCGGCGCGCAGTCGGCGAAGGGCAGCTCTAATTGTTGCAGCGCTGCGTGCCAATCGCCCAGGCGCTCGGCGTCCAGTGCCTGGCCGGGCGGGGCTTGCAGCAGCCATACGCGGGTGGCGGCGGCGCTGCGTGCCAGCTCGGCGACCAGCGCCAGGCTGCCACGGTCGGGCGAGCGCCGTGGGTCGCAGGCGATGGCCAGGCGCGCGGGCGGGAAGCGGGTGAGTTGTTCCAGCAGTTTGTTGCGCGATTCACGGCTGTCGAGGATGCCGGCGTTTTTCACGCTGGCCGGCAGTTTGGGCGGCCAGGGGTGCTGATCGTCCAGTTCGATGGCGACCAGCAGCGCGCCGTCGCTCTCCAGCTCACTGACGCCACCGGTGACGTGGTGCAGCTGTTCGGGCGCGGCGTCGTTGACGCCCAGCCGTTCACTGCTGGGCATCAGGCGTTCGCGCAGTTGGCTGTAGCCGGGCAGGTTGAGGTCCAGGCGCAAGGCGGCGCGCCCGCGTTTCCAGCGCCACAGGCAGAGCAACGCGAGGATCAGTCGGGGCAGCAGGCCGTACACCAGCAACACGCCGACCAGCCAGGCGGCCCAGGCTTGGCGAGCGCTTTCGATGTTCAGGGCGGAATCGCCGCTGGCGCGGATCATCTCGACCGTTGGCACGTTGAAGCCCAGCAATGCGGGAAGGCGGCCCAGGGCTTGGGTCACGGCGACAAAGGTGTCGGCGCCGAGGATGGTGGTTTCCCACACAAAACCATAGCGTCGGGTGGCGAGCAGTGTCAGCAAAATCAGCATGGCACTGAGCAAGGCCAGCAACCACAGGCTGTTGACCAGCATGCCGACCGCCCAGCGATTGAGTTTCTGGCGCTGTAACAACAGCAGCAACGCCGGGGCCAGTTGCGCGGCCTTGGCATCACGCGCGAGTTTCTCGCTGAGCCACAACCACAGGCGGCCGAGGCTGGCGCTGTGTTCGCCGGCAAACAGCAGGCCCAGGGCCCAGCTGATTAACAGGATCAGATTCAAGCCGAGCAGGCTGCCCAGGGCCCAGAACACATTCACGGGCGTCACGCCATTGCCCAATGCAGCAAACGCCAGCCCGGCGCCACTGACTACCGCGACCACGGCCAACAGCACCAGCGCCAAACGGGCACCTTGCAGCCAGCGGGTGAGGGCGGCGGTCAAGCCATCGCGCTCGGCCAAGTGCAGGGCGCGCTGCTGGATGCGCGTCGGCAGGTCGCCGCCGGCCGCGCGGGCCAGGCGGTTGGCTTCCAGGTCTTCCAGCGGGCCGGCGTGTTCTTCACGCAAGCGCACGGTTTCCGTCAGCCAGAGTTTGTGCAGGGGGTTCAGTGCAGTCACGCGCGGTCCTGTTGTGTTCGTGAGCCTGGAGCATAACCGCTCCGGGGCTGTTTAGTGCACGCTGCGCGTGGCTGGGGGCTCTGGTATTCTCGTCGGCATGAAAAACACTCTCCCTCTAAGCCTGATCGCAGCCCTCGGTGAAAACCGTGTGATCGGCGTCGACAACAGCATGCCCTGGCATTTGCCGGGGGATTTCAAATACTTCAAGGCCACCACCTTCGGCAAGCCGATCATTATGGGGCGCAAGACCTGGGATTCGCTGGGCCGGCCGTTGCCGGGGCGCTTGAATATCGTGGTCAGCCGTCAGACCGATTTGGTGCTCGAAGGTGCGGAAGTTTTTCCGTCGCTCGACGCCGCGGTTGAGCGGGCTGAGTCCTGGGCGCTGGCGCAGGGCGTGGATGAGCTGATGCTGATCGGCGGTGCGCAGCTGTATGCGCAAGGGCTGGAACAGGCGGATCGCCTGTACCTGACGCGGGTTGCGTTGAGCCCGCCAGGGGATGCGTGGTTTCCCGAGTTTGATCTGAACCAGTGGACGCTGGTGTCGAATGTCGAGAACCCGGCTGAAGGTGATAAGCCGGCGTACAACTTTGAAGTCTGGGAAAAAGCCTAAGCACATTGCTGGCAAGCCAGCTCCCACACTTGACCGAGTTCCTACATGAGAATGCGGTCAAAATGTGCGAGCTGGCTTGCTTGCGACAGCGCTCCGTCAGGCCTGCGCTAACTCAGCATGCTCATCGGCATTCAACAGCGCTTTATCCGTCTGCTTCATGACCTGGCTGGTAATCGCGCCCGCGGTCATCGACCCGTTCACGTTCAACGCCGTGCGGCCCATGTCGATCAGCGGCTCCACGGAAATCAGCAGCGCCACCAGTGACACCGGCAAGCCCATCGCCGGCAGCACGATCAGCGCGGCAAACGTCGCACCACCGCCTACGCCGGCCACACCCGCCGAACTCAAGGTCACAATCGCTACCAGGGTCGCGATCCACAGCGGGTCCAGCGGGTTGATGCCGACCGTCGGTGCAACCATCACGGCCAACATCGCCGGGTAGAGGCCTGCGCAACCGTTCTGGCCGATGGTGGCGCCAAACGAGGCGGCAAAACCGGCGATGGATTGTGGAATGCCCAGGCGGCGCGTCTGCGCTTCAATGCTCAGCGGAATGGCCGCCGCACTGGAGCGACTGGTGAACGCGAAGGTCAGCACCGGCCAGACTTTGCGGAAGAACCGCAGCGGGTTGATCCCGGCCAGGGACAGCAGCAGGCCGTGCACCACAAACATCAGGCCCAGCGCCAGGTACGACACCACCACAAAACTGCCGAGCTTGATGATGTCTTGCAGGTTGGAGCCAGCGACCACTTTGGTCATCAGCGCCAGCACGCCGTACGGCGTCAGCTTCATCACCAGGCGCACCAGGCGCATCACCCAGGCTTGCAGGGTATCGATGGCGTTGAGCACTTTCTGGCCTTTTTCCACGTCATCCTTGAGCAGTTGCAGCGCGGCAACCCCCAGGAATGCAGCGAAAATAACCACACTGATGATCGACGTCGGTTTGGCGCGCGCCAGGTCGGCGAACGGGTTCGCCGGCACGAACGACAGCAGCAACTGCGGGATATTCAGGTCGGCGACCTTGCCGGCGTAATCACTCTGGATCACTTGCAGGCGCGCCATTTCCTGGGTGCCGGCCACCAGGCCTTCGGCGGTGAGGCCGAACAGGTTGGTCAGGCCGATGCCGATCAGCGCCGCAATCGCCGTGGTGAACAGCAGCGTGCCGATGGTCAGAAAGCTGATCTTGCCCAGGGACGAGGCATTATGCAGACGGGCCACTGCGCTGAGGATCGAAGCGAATACCAACGGGATCACGATCATTTGCAGCAGTTGCACGTAGCCGTTACCGACCAGGTCGAACCAACCGATGGACGCTTTGAGCACCGGGTTACCGTCGCCATAAATGGCGTGCAATGCCGTACCGAACACCACGCCGAGGGCCAGGGCGAACAGGACCTTCTTGGCGAGGCTCCAGTGCGTGTGGCGAGTTTGTGCCAGGCCCAGCAACAGGGCCACGAACACCAGTAAGTTGAGAATCAGGGGCAGATTCATTGAAGCTCCGTTGAGAAGGCAGCCAATCGCGTGAGCCTGCGATTGCGAACCGGAAATGCTAACAGCTTGAAATATATTGATTTAATACCGATATGGAATGTTGACTGTCGTTTTTGGAATAAGCGGGTGACGTTCAGGCACATGCCCTTGGCGCAATCACGATGTAAGCGGTCGCGCTCGGGCGATAACTGTCACACAGATTTGTTAGCGTCGATGTCTTTCACTCAGGGAGAAAACGCTTATGAAGCTCGCGCCAACACTACTTGCCGCCGCCTTCTGCTTCGGCCTCGCCAGCCAGGCATTTGCCGCCACCGAGTTGAAGCACTGGCCGGCGCCCGCCGCCGAGCAACTGAACAAGATGATTGCCGCCAACGCCAACAAGGGTAACTTCGCGGTGTTCGACATGGACAACACCAGCTACCGCTATGACCTTGAAGAGTCCTTGCTGCCGTACCTGGAAAACAAGGGCTTGATCACCCGCGACACCATGGACCCGTCCCTGAAGCTGATCCCCTTCAAGGACACCGCTGAACACAAGGAAAGCCTGTTCAGCTACTACTACCGCCTTTGCGAAGTCGACGACATGGTCTGCTACCCGTGGGTGGCGCAGATTTTCTCCGGCTTCACCCTCAAGGAGCTCAAAGGCTACGTCGATGAGATGATGGCTTCCGGCAAGCCCGTCCCGGTCACGTACTACGACGGTGACGTGGTCAAGAACATGGACGTCCAGCCACCAAAAGTCTTCACCGGCCAGGCTGAGCTCTACAACAAGCTGATGGAAAACGGCATTGAGGTCTACGTGATGACCGCCGCGTCCGAGGAACTGGTGCGCATGGTCGCTGCCGATCCGAAGTACGGCTACAACGTCAAACCCGAGAACGTCATCGGCGTGAGCACCCTGCTCAAGGACCGCAAGACCGGCGAGCTGACCACCGCACGCAAACAAATCGCTGCCGGCAAATATGACGAGAAGGCCAACCTTGGCCTGGAACTGACCCCTTATCTGTGGACGCCGGCAACCTGGATGGCCGGCAAACACGCCGCCATCCTGACCTACATCGACGAGTGGAAAAAGCCGGTGATCGTTGGGGGTGACACGCCGACCAGCGACGGCTACATGCTGTTCCACGATGTGGACGTGGCTAAAGGTGGCATCCACCTGTGGGTCAACCGCAAAGACAAATACATGACCCAGCTCAACGGCATGATGGCCAAGCACGCGGCCGCACAAGCCAAGGAAGGGTTGCCGGTGACGGCGGACAAGAACTGGGTGATCGTTAAGCCTGACGAGATTCAGTAAGACCCAGGCGCCTGCTTCGCGAGCAAGCCCGCTCCCACATTTGACCGAGTTCCAGCACAGGAATGCGGTCGACCACACTTGACCGAGTTCCAGCATAGGAATGCGGTCGAATGTGGGAGCGGGCTTGCTCGCGAAGGCGGTGTGTCAGGCCATACATGAGTCGGCTGGCCCACCGCTTTCGCAGGCAAGCCAGCTCCCACAGTTGGTCTTCTATGTCTGGGGAGTTTTCTGCAGGCAAAAAAATGCCCCGCACTTGGCGGGGCATTTTTATGGGCGAGGCTTACAGGCCGTCGAGCATCGCCTTGTTACGTACCGCACCCTTGTCGGCACTGGTGGCCAGCAGGGCATACGCTTTCAACGCGGTCGTCACTTTACGTGGACGTTTCTCAACCGGTTTCCAGCCTTTCTTGTCCTGTTCGACCCGGCGTGCAGCCAGCTCTTCATCGCTGATCAACAGGTTGATCGAGCGGTTCGGAATGTCGATCAGCACTTTGTCGCCATCCTGCACCAGGCCAATCGCGCCACCGGCAGCGGCTTCTGGCGAAGCGTGGCCGATCGACAGGCCCGAGGTGCCGCCGGAGAAACGGCCGTCGGTCAACAGGGCGCAGGCTTTGCCCAGGCCTTTGGATTTGAGGTACGACGTCGGGTAGAGCATCTCTTGCATGCCCGGGCCGCCTTTCGGGCCTTCGTAACGGATGATGACGATGTCGCCTTCTTTGACTTCGTCGGCGAGGATGCCACGTACCGAGCTGTCCTGGCTTTCGTAGATCTTGGCGCGGCCTTCGAACACGTGGATCGACTCGTCCACGCCAGCGGTTTTCACTACGCAGCCGTCAAGGGCGATGTTGCCGTACAGCACGGCCAGGCCGCCTTCTTGCGAGTAGGCGTGCTCGACACTGCGGATGCAGCCGTTTTCACGGTCGTCGTCCAGGGTGTCCCAACGGGTCGACTGGCTGAACGCAGTTTGCGTCGGGATGCCCGCCGGGCCTGCCTTGAAGAAGGTGTGCACGGCTTCGTCGTCCGTCTGGGTGATGTCCCATTTGGCGATGCCTTCGGCCAGGGATTTGCTGTGCACGGTCGGCAGGTCGGTGTGCAGCAGGCCGCCGCGGGCCAGGGAACCGAGGATCGAGAAGATCCCGCCGGCGCGGTGCACGTCTTCCATGTGGTATTTCTGGATGTTCGGCGCGACTTTGCACAGTTGCGGCACGTGGCGGGACAGACGGTCGATGTCGCGCAGGTCGAAATCGATCTCGGCTTCCTGGGCGGCGGCCAGCAAGTGCAGGATGGTGTTGGTGGAACCGCCCATGGCGATATCCAGAGTCATGGCGTTTTCGAACGCCTTGAAGTTGGCGATGTTACGCGGCAACACCGACTCATCGTTCTCGGTGTAGTAACGCTTGCACAGCTCGACGATGGTGCGGCCGGCTTGCAGGAACAGTTGCTCGCGGTCGCTGTGGGTGGCCAGGGTCGAACCGTTACCCGGCAACGCCAGGCCCAGGGCTTCCACCAGGCAATTCATCGAGTTGGCGGTGAACATGCCGGAGCACGAACCACAGGTTGGGCACGCGCTGCGCTCGTATTCCGCGACCTTCTCGTCAGAGGCGCTGGAATCGGCGGCGATGACCATGGCATCGACCAGGTCGAGGCCGTGGGAGGCGAGCTTGGTCTTGCCGGCTTCCATCGGGCCGCCGGAGACGAAGATCACCGGGATGTTCAGGCGCAGGGAGGCCATCAGCATGCCGGGGGTGATCTTGTCGCAGTTGGAGATGCACACGATGGCGTCGGCGCAGTGGGCGTTGACCATGTATTCCACGGAGTCGGCGATGATCTCGCGGCTCGGCAGCGAATACAGCATGCCGTCATGGCCCATGGCGATGCCGTCATCCACGGCGATGGTGTTGAATTCTTTGGCGACACCGCCGGCGCGTTCGATCTCGCGGGCGACCAGCTGGCCCAGGTCCTTGAGGTGGACGTGGCCGGGTACGAATTGGGTGAACGAGTTGGCAATCGCGATGATCGGCTTTTTGAAGTCGTCATCTTTCATCCCCGTGGCACGCCACAGTGCGCGGGCGCCGGCCATGTTGCGGCCGTGGGTGGATGTTTTCGAGCGGTAATCAGGCATTGGAGCACTCCGGGCGGCTAATCAGGTAACTACTAATCAGGTACTACTGGGGAGAGAGCTTCTATTGACGTCTGGAGCACTCCGAAAATGGCCGTGTGTCCAAAAGTTGCCACTCGCGTCGCGGGATCGCCGCGTGCTTGGGCCTTGAGCTCATAAACCCGCCGGGGGATGACTGGCGATGAATAGACCCGATTCTACACCGCTGGCGGCTGGAGGGAATGGCCGTAAGCGTGCAGACAGCGCTTACGGGACGTGTGGCGGGGCGTCAGCGCCCGACCCGCGCATTCGTCAACCAACCCCACAAGCTGAAAAGGATGAAGCTGACAGCAATGGTCATCAGCAAATGCGTTCCGGTTTGCGCTAGGGCGGCGCTGCTGACGGCGGCAGTGAGGAACATGATGCTGTTGCCTGCCGATGCTGCGGTGCCGGCACTGCTGGAGAACAGCAACATCGCCGCAGAAATCGCGGCAGGCCGAACCAGGGTAACGGCCAGGGCGCTGATCAGCATCGGAATCAGCAGGGTGACGGTGGTGATGGCCTCAAAGCTGACGATCAGTGTCAACAGCACACCGGCGACAAGCAGCAAGCCGAGGCCGAAGTTGATTTGCCGGGACAGCGGGATGCGCTTTTGCAAATACGACGCCGCGACGCCGCCGAGCAGATAGGCCACGCCGTATACCATCAGCACCAGGGCGTACTGGTATTCGGACAGTTTCAGTGCATCCATGAAAATCAGCGGCGTCACGCTGATCAGCGCGAAATAACAGGCAAACACCAGCGCGGCGATCCACCAGTAACGCAGGAAGTCTCGATTGCTTGCGACGGCTTTCAGCGTACCGATGATCGAAACCGGCGCGCGGTGGGGGCTGGCGGATTTGGACGGCAGGATGCAGAACGCATGGATCAACATGCCCAGCGCCATCAGCGCGAATCCGTAGAAGCTGCCTTGCCAGTCGAAGGTGGTTTGCAGCCAGGAGCCTATCAGGGGTGACAGCGCGACAAACGAACCACTCAGGGTCATGTAATAGAGGCGTACCCGGGCTCGATCCTGTTCCTCGAACAGGTCTTCCACCAGGGCGTGGCCCAGCACGAAGAAACCACAGCCCATCGCCTGTACAGAGCGAAACAGCAAGAAGGTCAGGTAGTCCGCGGCCAGCGCGCAGCCAATCGCGCCCAGGATCGACAAGGTGATGCAGCCGAGCAGGACTTCCTTGCGGCCCCATTTATCCGACAGCGGGCCGGCGACCAGTTGCGAGATGGAAAAGACCAGGGTGAACAGGCTGATGGACAGTGCGATGTCTGCCGTCGGCATGTCGAACCGGGTAGCCAGCGCGGGAAATGAGGGCAGGAGAATGTTGATCGGAAAGAAGCTGATCAGTGAAATGCAGGTGATGAGGATGAAGCGCGAGCGTTGTTGATGCTTGGCGCCGCCACTGAGCGGGAGCGAGCAGGTGGACTCAGACATTGTTTTTGTTTTCCGGAGTGAAACCAGCAACCGATACTAGTCTGCGACCTGCGAAATTCAATCAAAAACGTTGTGGGATGCGCGTAGGGACCTGTGTGGCAATGTTTCTGACACAGCGAAAAATGTGGGAGCTGGTGTGCTCCCACATTTTGATCCGCGCTCTATCGCAGAGCGCGGCCTACCTTAGCTGTTAGGCAACAACCGGCAGGTAATGCTCTTGATGTAGCGCGTCTCGGCAATTGCCGGGTGCACCGGGTGGTCCGGGCCCTGGCCGCCGCGTTCGAGCATCTGGATATTGCGGTCCAGGTGGCGGGCGCTGGTCAGCAGGATGTTTTGCAGGTCGTCTTCCGGCAGGTGCATCGAGCACGAGGCGCTGACCAGGATGCCGTCCTTGCTGAGCAGGCGCATGGCTTGCTCGTTCAGGCGGCGGTAGGCGCCTTCGCCGTTTTTCATGTCTTTTTTGCGTTTGATGAAGGCCGGCGGGTCGGCGACGATCACGTCGAAACGTTCTTCGCTGGCTTTCAGCTCTTTGAGGGCTTCGAAGACGTCGCCTTCGATGCAGGTCATTTTCTCGGCGACGCCGTTCAGCGCGGCGTTACGCTCAACGCCGTCGAGGGCGAAAGCGGAAGCGTCGACGCAGAACACTTCACTGGCGCCGAAGGCTGCAGCTTGCACGCCCCAGCCGCCGATGTAGCTGTACAGGTCCAGCACACGTTTGCCTTTGGCATACGGGGCCAGGCGCGCGCGGTTCATGCGGTGGTCGTAGAACCAGCCGGTTTTCTGGCCCTGGATGACCGGCGCTTCGAACTTGACGCCATTTTCTTCCAGCGCTACCCACTCCGGCACCAGGCCGAACACGGTTTCAACGTAGCGGTTGAGGCCTTCAGCGTCGCGTGCGGCGGAGTCGTTCTTGAACAGGATGCCGCTCGGCTTGAGCACTTGGGTCAGCGCCGCGATCACGTCTGCTTTGTGGGCTTCCATGGTCGCCGAAGCGATCTGCACCACCAGGATGTCGCCGAAACGGTCGACGACCAGGCCTGGCAACAGGTCGGAATCGCCGTAGACCAGGCGGTAGAACGGCTTGTCGAACAGGCGGTCACGCAGCGACAGGGCGACGTTGATGCGGTGTACCAGCAGCGACTTGTCCAGGGGCAACTTGATGTCGCGCGACAACAGGCGTGCGCAGATCAGGTTGTTCGGGCTCATGGCCACGATGCCCAGGGTCTTGCCGCCGGCCGCTTCCAGGATGGCCTGGTCGCCTGCCTGGAAGCCGTGAAGAGGTGTGGCGGCCACGTCGATTTCGTTGCTGTAGACCCACAGGTGGCCGTTGCGCAAACGACGATCGGCGTTGGCTTTGAGACGCAGGCTTGGCAGGGACATGACGTCGCTCCGGAAAAAAGAGCGGGAGTATACCGTGTTGTGCATGAATTCGCGGCGCCGCCGGACATGTGGGAGCGGGCTTGCTCGCGAAAGCGGTGGATCAGCCACTGTATTCGGTGACTGACACCGCGCTTTCGCGAGCAAGCCCGCTCCCACATTTGATCCGGTTTCAGTTCGGCATTTGGGTGTCGGTCAAGTCTTCATAAGGGTTAGAATCCTCGCCTAGCCCAGAGTGTGTACTTATGTCCCAAGAGCTTTCCGCCGAGCAGATCCAACAGGCCCTGCAAGGCATCAGCGTGCCGCCTCAACCGCAAATCATGGTGGATTTGCAGATGGAGCAGTACATGCCCGACCCGGACCTGGAAGTGATCGCGCGGTTGATCTCCCAAGACCCAGGCTTGTCCGGCGCGCTGCTGAAGATCGTCAACTCGCCCTATTACGGGCTGAGCAACAAGATCGCCTCGATCCAGCGCGCAGTGAACCTGCTGGGCAGCCGCTCGATCATTAACCTGATCAATGCCCAGTCGATCAAGGGCGAGATGAGCGACGACACCATCGTCACCCTCAACCGCTTCTGGGACACCGCCCAGGATGTGGCCATGACGTGCCTGACCCTGGCCAAGCGCACCGGTTCGCAAACCGTCGACGAGGCCTATGCTCTGGGCCTGTTCCACGATTGCGGCGTACCGTTGATGTTCAAGCGTTTCCCCAACTACATGGCGGTGCTGGAAGAGGCCTACGCCAACGCCGGCCCCGACTGCCGCGTGGTCGACACCGAGAACAACGCGTTCAACACCAACCATGCAGTCGTCGGTTATTACACCGCCAAATCCTGGCGCCTGCCGGAGCATGTGACCGACGCCATCGCCAACCACCACAACGCCCTGGCGATTTTCAGCGATGAGTCATCGCGCACTCCGCAACTGAAAAACCTGCTGGCGATCCTGAAAATGGCCGAGCACATTTGCTCGTCTTACCGGGTGCTGGGCAGCCAGGCTGAGGACCATGAGTGGAATGCTATCGGCCACCTGGTGCTGGATTACGTGGGCCTGTCGGACTACGACTTTGAAAGCATGAAGTTGTCGATCCGCGAGTTGGGCGCGCACTGACCCTTTTTTCCAGAGGTACACATGCCCGAGTTACCAGAAGTCGAAACCACCCGGCGCGGAATTGCGCCACACCTGGAAGGCCAGCGGGTCAGTCGCGTGGTGGTGCGTGAGCGGCGCCTGCGCTGGCCGATCCCGGAAGACCTCGATGTGCGTCTCTCAGGGCAGCGCATCGTCTTGGTGGAGCGGCGGGCCAAGTACCTGTTGATCAATGCCGAACTGGGCACCTTGATCAGCCACTTAGGTATGTCGGGCAACCTGCGCCTGGTGGAAGTCGGTTTGCCGGCACTCAAACATGAGCATGTGGACATCGAACTCGAATCCGGCCTGGCCCTGCGCTACACCGACCCACGGCGTTTCGGCGCAATGCTCTGGAGTCAGGACCCGCACAACCACGCGTTGCTGATGCGCCTGGGGCCGGAGCCGTTGACCGAACTGTTTGACGGCGAGCGGCTGTTTCAGCTGTCCCGTGGCAAGTCAGTGGCGGTGAAGCCGTTCATCATGGACAACGCCGTGGTGGTGGGGGTTGGCAATATTTATGCGACGGAAGCGTTGTTTGCGGCGGGGATTGATCCGCGTCGCGCCGCGGGCGGTATTTCACGCGGGCGCTATCTGAAGCTGGCGATTGAGATCAAGCGTGTGCTGGCGGCTGCGATCGAACGGGGCGGCACCACGCTGCGGGACTTTATCGGCGGCGATGGGCAGCCGGGGTATTTCCAGCAGGAACTGTTCGTCTATGGCCGTGGCGGCGAGGCGTGCAAGGTGTGCGGCAGCGAGCTGCGCAATGTGGTGTTGGGGCAGCGCGCGAGTGTGTTTTGCCCTAAGTGCCAGAGCTGACGCTGTGTGATGGCGGATGCCGCCTTCGCGAGCAAGCCCGCTCCCACATTAGAACGCGTTCGTTCTGACGAAATACGCTTAAACGTGGGGCCGGCTTGCTCGCGAAGAGGCCGGTACAGACGCTGAAGAACCTTAAGCCTTACCGGTAATCTTCCGGTACTTCTCCATCAACTGCTCTTCCGTTTCCGGATGGGCTTCATCCAGCGGAATGCAATCCACCGGGCACACTTGCTGGCACTGAGGCTCGTCGTAGTGGCCGACGCACTGGGTGCACAGGTTGGGGTCGATCACGTAGATCTCTTCGCCCTGGGAAATCGCAGCGTTCGGGCACTCGGGTTCGCAGACGTCGCAGTTGATGCAATCGTCGGTGATGATCAGGGACATGGAAACTCCTGCCAGGGCTGTCAGCCAGGGCATCTGAAAACGAATGCGCGCAATTGTGCCGCATTGGCGCCCACAGTGCGAGCGCACATGACCTGTGGCGATGTGCTTGTGGTGGTGAGCGGGCTTATTGCGTCAAGCCCACTGGCCACAGACAAGCCCGCTGGTCAGAAATTACTTTTTGAAACGCAGGGTCAGCGCATCCGCCACGGCCGGGTGCACGAACTTGGTGATATCACCGCCCAGTGCCGCGATTTCACGAACCAGCGTGGAAGAAATGAACGAATAACGCTCCGATGGCGTGAGGAACAGGCTTTCTACGTCCGGCGCCAGTTGGCGGTTCATGTTGGCCAGCTGGAATTCGTATTCGAAGTCCGACACGGCACGCAGGCCACGCAAGAACACATTGGCGTTCTGCTCTTTGGCGAAGTGCGCCAGCAGCGTCGAAAAGCCCACCACTTCCACATTGGGCAGGTGCTTGGTGACCTCACGCGCCAATTCCACGCGCTGTTCCAGGGGAAACAGCGGGTTTTTCTTGGGGCTGGCGGCGACCGCGATGATCACATGGTCGAACAAGCGAGAGGCACGTTCGACCAGATCGCCATGGCCTTTGGTAATCGGGTCGAAGGTACCTGGGTACAACACTCGGTTCATCGCGTCGTCCTGGCGGAGTCCGTTGGGGAACCGGATGGTATCGCAGCCATCCCGGTCGGCCAAGTCAACTTATGCAGAAGAAAGCACTATAGACAGCACGAATACCGTGTTTTTTCATGCCGTTTTCAGACGTTCGGCCAATGCTGTCGCCAGTTGCGCCGTCAATCCGTACACCGATAATTGCGGGTTAGCCCCAATGCTGGTGGGGAATAGAGAGCCATCGTGGATCGACAGGTTGCGCAATTGGTGATGCCGGCCGAGGCTGTCGGCCACCGCGTTTTTCGGGTCTTCGCCCATCGCGCAACCGCCCATTACGTGAGCGCTGCCCAGTGTGGTTCGGTGCAATTCCAGGCTCAGGCCATCAATCAGGCTGCGTGCCTCGGCCAAGGAGTTCACGTAGCGTGCATCGTGGTGCAGCGGCTTCACCGACTTGGCGCCCGCCGCGAACTGAATCTCGGCCATGGTATGGAACGCCCGGCGCAGGCCGTCCCAGGCGTAATCCGATACCTGATAATCGAGCACCGGCGTGCCGTCACTGCGCAATTCCACGGTACCGCCCGGGCTGTCGGGATGAAAGCCGTCACGCAACAGCGCGAGCATGGCGTGGGTATGCGGCAGTTGGCTCATGTCCAAGGCGTTTTGTGTGCCGTAGCCGCCGAACAGGGTGCTGGCCAAGCCCGGATGTAAGGGCGGAGCTTCCAGCTTGTAGGACATTTTGCCGGTCGTGCCGTCCTGCCATTGGAAGTGGTCGGAATAGATCGACTGTGGCGCACCGTAGAACGGGTTGATGACCTCGTCGAACAGCCCGGCGGAGAAGTTCACCAAGTGCAGAAAGGTCCGTTTGCCCAGCCGCGAATGCGGGTCGGGTGCGTTTGAACGCATCAGCAGCGCCGGGCTGTTGATGCCACCACCGGACAGGACGTAATGCTTGGCCTTGACCGTGATCTTGCGCCCGGTGGGGGCCACGCAGCGTTCATCCATGGCGACGCATTCCAGGCTGCTGATCGTGTCGCCGCTGTATTTGAGCTGCTCGGCGCGGGCCAGGTAGAGCAGCTCGCCGCCTTTTTCCAGGGTGGACGGAATGGTGGTGACCAGCATCGACTGCTTGGCGTTGACCGGGCAGCCCATGCCGCAATACCCCAGGTTGAAGCAGCCGCGCACGTTGCGTGGAATCACGTGCCAGCTGTAACCGAGTTTTTCGCAGCCTTTGCGAATCACATCGTTGTTGGCATTCGGGGGGATGGCCCACGGCGCGATACCCAGGCGCTGTTCCATCTTCTCGAACCACGGCGCCATCTCGGCGCTGCTGTGGCCGGTTACCGCGTATTCGCTGGCCCAGTGGGCGAGGGTGGCGTCGGGCGTACGAAAGCTCGACGTCCAGTTGATCAGCGTGGTGCCGCCCACCGCCCGGCCCTGCAGGATGGTGATCGCGCCGTCTTTGCTCATGCGGCCGATGCCTTCCTGGTACAGGCTGGCGTAGGCCTCGTCTTCCAGCAGTTTGAAATCGCTGCTGGTTTTGAGCGGGCCTTCCTCGATCAGCAACACCTTGTAGCCGGCTGCGCTGAGGATCTCGGCGGTGGTGCCACCCCCGGCGCCGCTGCCGATAATCGCCACATCGGCTTCCAGGGTCAGATCGCTGCCTAAGGCGGCGCCATTGTGGGTTTTCCAGCCACGGGCCAGGCCGTCGCGGAACAGATCGGGTACGGGCATAGAAGTGCACTCTTGTTCTTATGAGTTAAACGCTACGAAGTTGCGGTCAATGTGGGAGCTGGCTTGCTCGCGAATACGGTCTATCAGTTAAGAATTTATTGACTGGCCCACCGCTTTCGCGAGCAGGCCCGCTCCCATATTTTCTGATCGGGTTATCAGGGTTAGATCTTCGGCGGGCCGGGGTAACCGCAATGGGCCCAGGATTGCGGGCGGAAGTACCAGGCCATGATCACCAGCTTGAGCAGTGAGCCCTGGCCCATGCGCAGCAGGTTGAGGTAGCTGTTTTCCCAGCGGTGCAGGAAGTTGCGAATTTGCTCGCTGCTGGCGTTTTCCCAGCTGCCCCAGATCCCGGTCAACGGACCGCGGGTGATACCCATACCCAGTACGTCGAACAGTTGCTGGGTGAGCTTGAACATCTCCGGCGACAAGTGTTGCAGGCTGTAGTCGAGTTTTTTCAGGGTGTCTTCGATCCCGGCGACCACGTCCTGGGCGCTGGCCGCGCCTTCGAGCAGCACCGGTATGACCGCGCGCAGGAACGGCAAATCACTGCTGCGCAGCATGGCAAAGCCGCTGGCCGGGGTGCTGCTGGAGCAGCCGCTGAGGCTGGCGCCGAGCCCGGCAGTGGCCAGGAACGCGCTGGCGCACAGGCCGATTTTCAATACGCCGCGCCGTGACAGCGCGGGTGAATCAGTCAGGCTAGGGTTCATTGTTATTGTTATCCCGAGGGTGTGTTATCAACGGATAAACAGCTTCTGAATCAACGTCTGGATCGACTTGCCATAGGGCGGGTAGATCAACTTCGCCGCGTTCAGGCGCTGCTTGACCAGCACACCCTTGGCCTTGCTGAACGTGAGGAAGCCTTCATGGCCGTGGTAGTGGCCCATACCCGATGGGCCGATGCCGCCAAAAGGCATGTCGTCCTGAGCCACATGCAGCAGCGTGTCATTCAGGCATACACCGCCAGAGTGAGTCTCGTGGAGCACACGGTTCTGCTCGCTCTTGTTGTAGCCGAAGTAATACAGGGCCAACGGGCGAGGACGGTGGTTGATGTAGGCAAACGCCTGGTCGATGCCGCGATAAGGCACGATCGGCAGCACCGGGCCGAAGATTTCGTCCTGCATCACAGTCATGTCATCGCTGACATTCAGCAACAGGCTATGGGCCATGCGCCGAGCCTGGCCTTGCTCGTAAAGCGGAATCAGGGTGGCGCCTTTGTCGGTGGCGTCTTTGACGTAGGCGTTGAGCCGGGCCTGTTGCCGCTCGTTAATGATGGCGGTGTAGTCCGGGTTGTCGGCCAACGTCGGATAAAACCCGCGGACTGCCTTGGAGTAGGCCTCGATGAACCCTTCGACGCGGTCTTCCGGTACCAACACGTAGTCCGGCGCCACGCAGGTTTGCCCGGCATTCAGGCATTTGCCGAAGGCGATGCGCTCGGCGGCGTCCTTGAGTGGCACGTCGGCCGAGACGATCGCGGGCGACTTGCCGCCCAGCTCCAGCGTGACCGGCGTGAGGTGCTCGGCAGCCGCGCGCATCACATGCTTGCCGATGCTGGTGGCGCCGGTGAACAACAAGTGATCGAAGCGCAGTTTGGAAAACGCCATACCCACGTCGGCCTCGCCCAGCACCACGCACACCAGATCCTCAGGGAAGATTTTCCCCAGTAGTGCCTTGAGCAGTTCACCGGTGGCCGGGGTGGACTCGCTGAGTTTGAGCATCACCCGGTTACCTGCTGCCAAAGCACCCACCAACGGGCCAATGGCCAAATACAGCGGGTAGTTCCAGGGCACGATTACGCCCACCACACCGAGCGGCTGGTAGATGACTTTGGCTGAAGCAGGTTGGAAGGCAATGCCCACAGCGCGACGGGAAGGTTTCATCCAGCCTTTGAGGTGTTTGCTGGCGTAGTGAATGCCGTGCAGGCTGGGCATCAGTTCGGCGAACAGGGTTTCGTCGGCACTGCGGTGGCTGAAGTCCTGGCTGATCGCCTTGATCAGCGCCTCGCGTTCGTCGCTGAGCAAGTCGCGCAATGCCTTGAGCCATTGCTGGCGTTGCTCGGCGGGCGGCATCGGGTTGGCCGCATAGGCGAAACGCTGGGCGTCGAACAAGCCCTGGAGTTGATCCAGCGCCTGGGCGTCTTGCAGGTAGGCAACGTTGGCAGGCATGGCGCAGTTCCCGATTGTTATTGGAATGCATCATTTATTAGAGTCATTACTCTAAAATGTCAAATAACATTGCAGCAACATGCGGATTTATCCTGAGCAGGATAGGCCGTAAGATGCTTCATCACGTGTTCAGAAGCTGATCCCCTATGGCACCACGAGTAAAGACCAGCGAGCGCATTGTGCAAACCAGCCTGGAGCTTTTTAACCAGCAGGGTGAACGCAGTGTCAGCACCAACCATATCGCCGCCCATATGGAAATTTCCCCGGGCAACCTGTACTACCACTTCCCCAATAAGCAGGCGATCATCGCCGTGTTGTTTCGTGAATACGAAGCCCTGGTAGACAGTTTTTTGCGCCCGCCCCAAGGCCGCGCCGTGACCGTCGAAGACAAACGTTTCTACCTGCAGGCCGTGCTGGCCGGCATGTGGCGCTACCGTTTCCTGCACCGTGACCTTGAACATCTGCTGGAAAGCGACCCGGAACTTGCCACCGGCTACCGGCGGTTTTCCCAGCGCTGCCTGATCCAGGGCAGCGCCATTTATCAGGGGTTTGTCGAGGCGGGCATCCTCAATATGGACCCGGTGCAAACCGAAGCGCTAACCCTGAATGCCTGGATCATCCTCACCTCTTGGGTGCGCTTTCTGTGCACCACCAATGAAAACTCCGCTCACTTGAGCGCCGAAGCGATCAAGCGCGGTGTGTATCAGGTGCTGGTGCTGGAGGCGGGGTTTGTTACCGCCGAGGCGAAAGACGCAGTGGATGCCTTGTTCAAAGAGTTTTACGTGCCGTTGAATCAGGCACTGGAAGAAGTGAAGTAGGCCCTTTCTCGAATCTGTTCACAGGAGTCCTGTCATGCCGCTTGCCCAACTGATCAGCCCCCAGCAATTGGCCGAGCGCCAACCGCGCGGCGGGCTGGTGATCCTGGATTGCCGCTTCGCCCTGGAAGACCCGGATTATGGGCTTTGCAGCTACGCCGAAGGGCATATCGAAGGCGCGCAATACGCCGACCTGGAGCGCCACCTCAGCGGGCAGGTGACCAAGGGCGTGACCGGTCGCCACCCGCTACCGGCAGCGGATACGTTGGTTGTGCAACTGCGGGCCTGGGGCATCAACGCCGACACCGATATCGTGCTGTATGACGACGGCCCCGGCGCCTATGCCGCCCGCGCCTGGTGGCTGCTGGCCTGGCTGGGCAAGCGTGATGGCGTGTTTATTCTGGACGGTGGCCTCAAGGCCTGGCACACGGCAGGTTTCCCGCTGAGCCTGGACGCACCTGTGGTTGAGCCGGGAACATTTGCCGGTACGCCGGATAATCAGCTGGTATTGGATGCGCAACACCTGCAAAAGCGCCTGGGCGAACCGGGCATGACCTTGATCGATGCCCGTGCCCAACCACGGTTTCGTGGCGACGTGGAGCCGATCGACCCGATCGCCGGGCACATTCCCGGCGCGCAATGTGCGGCATTCAATGAAAACCTGGGCAGCGATGGGCGCTTCCTGCCGGCTGAGCAGCTCAAACAGCGCTTCGCCGCGCAGTTGCAGGGGCGTTCGCCGGATGCACTGGTGGCGTATTGCGGTTCGGGCGTGACGGCGTGTCACAACCTGTTTGCCCTGAGTTTGGCGGGTTATCCGTTGGGCAAGTTGTATGCAGGGTCGTGGAGCGAGTGGATTACTGATCCGGCGCGGGAAGTTGTAACCGGCGACTGATTTGCCTGGTGTGTAAACCCAATCGAAATGTGGGAGCGGGCAAGCCCGCTGCCTCATTATTTAGCGTGCTCCTCCCGCAACCATTGCGGGATGCGGCGCTCCAGGTAGTAGCTGGGGTGCTTCAGCGAACCCTCGACAAACCCCACATGCCCACCCTTGGCCAGCAACTCGAACTCGGTGCAGTCCGACAGTTCGCTGGCCTCGGGCAGGCTGTGGGCGAACACGAAGGGGTCATCGGCGGCCTGGATGATCAGGGTGGGGGTACGGATTTCGCCCAGGTAGTAACGGCTCGATGCGCGGCGGTAATAGTCTTCTGCACTGAGGAACCCATGCAGCGGCGCGGTTACCCGCCCGTCGAAGTCCCAGAATGTGCGCATCTTCTCCAGAGAGCCCAGTGCTTCCAGGGTTTTTAGCCCGTCAGCCCGACCATCCTGTAGAAACCGGCTCTGTTTGAGGCGGATATACGCCAACATCTCGCGCATGAAATGCTTTTGATAAACCCGCGAAAAGCCCAACCCGATGCGATCTGCACATTGATCCAGCCGAAACGGCACCGACACTGCCGCCGCGCCTTGCAGCCCGGAGGCTTCGCCGGTTTCTCCCAGGTGCTTGAGCAGCACATTGCCCCCCAGCGAATAACCCACGGCGTACAGCGGAGCCAACGGCCGCTGGGTGCGCAGATGGGCAATCGCGGCCGCCAGGTCCTCGCTGGCGCCCGAGTGATAGCTGCGCGCCAAGAGGTTGGGTTCGCCCGAGCACCCGCGCCAGTTCAACGCTGCGCTGGCCCAGCCTTGGGACGCGAGGGCTTTTTGCAGGCCGGCCACGTAGGGCGAATTGGACGACCCCGTCAGCCCATGCAGCACCAGCACCAACGGCGCTTGCGCGTCATGGGGGCCATGCCAGTCGAGGTCGAGAAAGTCGCCGTCGTCCAACCATAGGCGCTCGCGCTGGCGTTCGATATGGGTGGTAGGGCGCCACAATGGCCCCCAAAGCGTTTGCAGGTGCGGGTTGCCGAGGCCGAAGGCGGGTTTGAACAGGTCGACGGAAGGGATCATGGATATCTCTGTAGCGAGCGAGCTTGTTGTGGCGAGCGGGGCCAGCCCGCTCGCCATAAATCAGGCAGCGCTTTCCACCAAACGGTGCCACAACGCGTAATACACCCGACCGGACTTCTGCTCCCGGTGCAGGCGCCAGCTACCCGGCAGGCCGAGGGTCGACGGTGCGGTCTCGCTTTCAGTGTAGATCCATGCATCCGGTGCCAGCCATTGGCGCTCTTCCAGCAACGCACACACTGTCGGCAGCAGGTTCTGGTTGAACGGCGGGTCGAGGAACACCACGTCGTACTCGGTGGCCGGCTGGGTTTCCAGGTAGCGCAACGCGTCGGCGGTCTGAACCTGGCCGGTGGTGCAGCGCAGGGTGCCCAGGTGTTCCTTGAGGCTGGAGACGGCCACATTGCTGGCATCCAGCGCCTGGCCTTGCGCCGCGCCACGGGACAGCGCTTCGAGGAACAGCGCGCCGCTGCCGGCAAACGGGTCCAGCACCTTGGCGCCGCCGATGTACGGCGCGAGCCAGTTGAACAGGGTTTCACGCACGCGATCCGGGGTTGGACGCAGGCCGACGACGTCGGGGAAGCTCAGCTTGCGGCTGCCCCATTCGCCACCAATGATGCGCAGTTGGCCCACACCGTTATGGACGTTGTGGACGGGTTTTTTCGGGCGAGATGAACTGGCCATTAATGCTCCGGAACCCCGAGCGGCTGCTCGGCAGGTTTATCAGTGGGGGGCGGTAGTGGCTTTTGCGCAATCGTCGGGCCGGCGGTCACGATGACCATCTTGTCGGCGCTCAAGTGTTTATTCATCGCAGCCTTCACCTGTTCTACGGTCAGGGCCTGGGATTGTTTCATGAAATCTTCCAGATAGCTCAGCGGCAGGTTGTAGAAACCCATGGCGCCCAGTTGCCCGACGATATCGGCATTGCTCGCGGTGGACAGCGGGAAGCTGCCGGCCAGCTCGCGCTTGGCGTCATCCAGTTCCTTCTGCGTCGGGCCGGTCTTGAGGTAGTCGGCCAACACGTCTTCAACCAGGCGCAAGGTGCCGCCGCTCATTTCGGCGCGGGTTTGCAGGTTGATCATGAACGGGCCGCGCACCTGCATCGGTGAGAAGCCGGAATATACGCCGTAGGTCAGGCCGCGCTTTTCGCGCACTTCGCTCATCAAACGGGTGCCGAAGCCGCCGCCGCCGAGGATCTGGTTGCCCAGGGACAACGCGGCGTAATCCGGGTCGGCGCGGTCGATGCCCAGTTGCGCGAACAACAGGTGCGTCTGCTTGGACGGGAACTCAATGTGGCTCAGGCCGGCCTTCGGTTCGGTTGGCTGGGCGATCTTCGCCAGGGCCGGACCTTTGGGCAATGAGGCGGAGACCTTGGCAGTCATGGCTTCGGCCTCGGCGCGGGTCAAGTCGCCGACCACTGCAATGACCGCGTTGCCCGCCGCGTAAGCCTTGGCGTGGAACGCCTGCAACTGCGCGAGGGTAATTTTCGGGATGCTGTCGGGTGTGCCTTCGCTCGGGTGCGCGTAAGGGTGGTCGCCGTACAGGCGCTTGAACAGTTCAAGGCTGGCCAGCTTGGCCGGGTTCTGCTTCTGGTACTCAAAACCGGCGAGGATCTGGTTCTTGATCCGCGCCAGGGAATCGGCCGGGAAGGTCGGCTTGCCGATCACGTCGTCAAACAGTGCCAGGGCCGCCTCGCGCTTGTCGCTGTCGCTCAGGCTGCGCAGCGACACCAGCGCCATGTCGCGATAGGCGCCATTGCCGAAGTCGGCGCCCAGGCCTTCAAAGCCGCTGGCAATCTGGCTGACATCCTTGCCCGGCACGCCTTCGTTAAGCATGGCGTTGGTCAGCAATGCCACACCGGGGCTGCTGCCATCCTGGCTGCTGCCGGCGGCGAACAGGATGCGCATGTCGAACATCGGCAGTTCATGCGCTTCGACGAACAGCACCTTGGCGCCCTCGGCGGTGGTCCAGGTTTGCACGTCAAGCTTGCGGTTGGTCGGCGCCTTGCCGTCCAGCTCCGCGAGGGATTGCAGTTTGTTGGCCGATTGAGCCTTGTCCAATGCCTGGCTGGCTACGGACTCGCTCGGGCGCAGGAAGTACACGGCACTGGCTGCAATCAGGGTGACGACGACCAGGCCAGGAAAGATCAGGCGGCTGCTTTTGCGATCACTCATGAGCGGTCTCCTCAGGCAAAACATGGGCGACGCTCAAACGCTCGCGGGTGAAATAGGTGCGCGCGGCCTTCTGGATGTCTTCCGGGGTCACGCTTTGCAGGTCGGCCAGTTCGGTGTCCATGAGTTTCCAGGACAGGCCAACGGTTTCCAGCGAGCCGATGGCCGTGGCCTGGCTGGTAATGGAGTCACGTTGGTAAACCACGCCGGCAATCACCTGGGCGCGGATACGCTCCAGTTCTTCCGCCGTCGGCGGTTTGGCTTTCAATTCGTCCAGCAGGCGCCACAGGCCGGCTTCGGCCTGGGCAATGGTTTTTTTCTTCTGCTGGTTCGGAGTGGCCGTCAGGGTGAACAGGCTGTCGCCCCGGGTGTAGGCGTCGTAGCTGGTGGAGGCGGCGGAAACCAACTCTTCACCGCGCTCCAATTGCTCCGAGATACGCGCGCTGTAGCCGCCATCCAGCAGGGCCGAGAGCAGGCGCAGGGCTTGTACCGAGCGTTTGTCTTCGGCGGTGGCCAGGCCCGGTACGTTGAAACCGAGAATGACGCTCGGCAGCTGGGTCTGCACATGCATGGTCAGCAGGCGCTCGCCGGGTTCGGCGAGCTCCAGCGGGATCTTCGCGGGTGGCACGTCACGTTTTGGGATTGGGCCGAAGTAGCGCTGGGCCAGGCTCTTCACCTGGTCCGGAGTCACGTCGCCGACCACTACCAGCGTGGCGTTGTTCGGCACGTACCAGGACTGATACCAATGGCGCAGCTCTTCGACTTTCATGCGCTCAAGGTCGGCCATCCAGCCGATGGTCGGCGTGTGGTAGCCGCTGGCCGGGTAAGCCATGGCCTTGAAGCGCTCGTAGGCCTTGGACATTGGGTTGTCGTCGGTGCGCAGGCGGCGCTCTTCCTTGATGACCTCGATCTCGCGGCTGAACTCATCGGCCGGCAGGCGCAGGCTGGCCATGCGGTCGGCTTCGAGTTCGAAGGCGACGCCCAGGCGATCACGGGCCAGTACCTGGTAGTAGGCGGTGTAGTCGTCGCTGGTGAAGGCGTTTTCTTCGGCGCCCAGGTCGCGCAGGATCAACGAGGCTTCGCCTGGCCCGACCTTGGCGCTGCCCTTGAACATCATGTGCTCCAGGGCATGGGACAAACCGGTCTGGCCCGGCGTTTCATAGCTCGAACCCACCTTGTACCAGACCTGGGAAACCACCACCGGTGCACGATGATCTTCGCGCACGACCACTTTAAGGCCGTTATCCAGGGTGAATTCATGGGTGGGTTGTGGGTCGGCAGCCAAGGCTGAAAGGGGCAGGCAAACTGTGCCGAGCAGCAGGCCAGCGGCGCGGCGGGCTAGAGCATTCATTCGTTTTTAAACCTGTTGGGTTGCCCGCTTGGTCTTAGCGTCGGCGGGCGAGGAGGTGCTAGGATACTGATCCGATTTGGACACGGCCACTGCGGCGGTCATCTTGTCCCGGATCCAGTCGTAGGAATGTTGGAGTAGATGGTGGGTTTCCCCGACGATCTTCCACTTTTCGCCGATTTTATCGCTTCAGTCCTTTATTGAAACGATTTGTTGAGGCCTTTATTTACGCCTTACAAAATGTTGCGCATGAACAAGCGAGCGTTAACGCAGTCTGTTCTGCATCGAATTTATTTACCGAGGCGCCCTGGCGCATCGCTACTTTGAGATAGCCGTCCTCCATGTTTGGTTCCAACGACGACAAGAAGAGCCCAGCTGCGGCTGGCGAGAAAAAAGGCCTGTTCGGATGGCTGCGCAAAAAGCCGCAGGAAACCGTCGTCGAACAGTCACAGGTTCAACCTGAGCCTATCCCAGAGCCTGTATTAGAAGCCGAACCGGTCGCTGAAACCCCGGCGCCGGTAGTGTTGCCGATGGCTGAGCCCGTATTGCAGCCAGCGGCACAGGTTGAGCCAGCGCCAGAGCCAGAGCCAGAGCACAAGCCGTGGCTGGAACTGCCGGTGGCCGAAGAGCCTGTGGCGCTGGTTGAAGACGTGCAGGCTGAGCACGTGACGCCGCCGATTCCGGTCGTGGTTGAGCCGGTGGCGGTTGTGGTCGAAGCGCCGCCATTGATCGAAGCGCCTGCGCCGGTGGTTGTGGAGCCCGCGCCGGCACCTGTGGTGGTTGCCGCGCCTGCCGTTATCGAGCCGCCGGTCGCACCGGAGCCGGTCGTCGTGCCTGCTGAAACCAGTAAGACCGGTTTCTTCGCCCGTCTCAAGCAAGGCCTGAGCAAGACCAGCGCCAGCATTGGCGAAGGCATGGCCAGCCTGTTCCTGGGCAAGAAGGTTATTGATGATGAGCTGCTGGAAGACATCGAAACCCGCCTGCTGACCGCCGACGTGGGCGTCGAAGCCACTGCGGTGATCATCCAGAGCCTGACCCAGAAGGTCGCGCGCAAGCAGTTGACCGACGCCGATGCGCTCTATAAATCCCTGCAGGCCGAGCTGGCCGCGATGCTCAAACCTGTGGAAGCGCCACTGGTCATCACCCCGAAGAAGCCGTTCGTAATTCTGGTGGTCGGCGTCAACGGTGCCGGCAAAACCACCACCATCGGCAAGCTGGCCAAGAAGCTGCAGTCGGAAGGCAAGAAGGTCATGCTTGCCGCCGGCGACACCTTCCGCGCTGCTGCCGTGGAGCAGCTGCAAGTCTGGGGTGAGCGCAACAAGATTCCAGTCATCGCCCAGCACACCGGCGCCGACTCCGCCTCGGTGATTTTCGATGCGGTGCAGGCTGCCAAGGCCCGCAATATTGATGTGTTGATCGCCGATACCGCCGGTCGCCTGCACACCAAGGACAATTTGATGGAAGAGCTGAAGAAAGTGCGCCGTGTCATCGGCAAGCTCGACGGCGAAGCGCCACACGAAGTGTTGCTGGTGCTCGATGCCGGCACAGGCCAGAACGCCATCAGCCAGGCCAAACAATTCAACCAGACGGTGCAACTGACCGGCCTGGCATTGACTAAGCTCGACGGCACGGCCAAGGGCGGCGTGATCTTCGCCCTGGCTAAACAGTTCGGCTTGCCGATTCGTTATATCGGCGTCGGTGAAGGCATCGATGACCTGCGCACCTTTGAAGCCGAACCCTTTGTACAGGCACTTTTCGCCGAGCGGGAGCGTCCATGATTCGATTCGAACAGGTCGGTAAACGCTACGCCAACGGGCATGTGGGCTTGCATGAGCTGAGCTTTCGAGTGCGTCGCGGCGAGTTCTTGTTTGTGACCGGCCACTCGGGTGCCGGCAAAAGTACATTGTTACGCCTGTTGCTGGCGATGGAGCGTCCTACTACCGGCAAGTTGCTGCTGGCGGGCCAGGACCTGGCCACCATCAGCAATGCGCAGATTCCTTTCCTGCGCCGTCAGATCGGTGTGGTGTTCCAGAACCATCAGTTGCTGTTTGATCGTACGGTGTTCAACAACATTGCCTTGCCGTTGCAGATCCTCGGGCTGTCCAAGGCTGAGATCGTCAAGCGCGTGGATTCGGCACTGGAGCGTGTGGCGCTGTCGGACAAGACCGACCTGTACCCGGGCGACCTGTCCACCGGCCAGCAACAACGCGTCGGTATCGCGCGCGCCATTGTCCACCGCCCGGCCTTGCTGCTGGCGGACGAACCCACCGGTAACCTAGACCCGCGCCTGGCGGCCGAGATCATGGGCGTGTTCGAAGACATCAACCGTCTGGGCACCAGCGTGCTGATCGCCAGTCACGACCTGGCCCTGATCGCCCGTATGCGCCACCGCATGCTCACTCTGCAACGTGGCCGCCTGATCGGTGACGGGGAGGCCGGCGTATGAGTGCGACACGCAGCCCTAAAGTTTCCGAGCGCGTGGCGCCCAAAGCCGCCGACCCGCAACCGCAGAAGAAAAAACGCGACGATGACGATGGCCCGGATTTCGGCACGCTGCTGCGCGCCTGGATCGAAAGCCATCGCGCCAGCCTGCTCGACAGCCTGCGCCGCCTGGGCAAACAGCCGATTGGCAGCTTTTTCACCTGCCTGGTGATGGCTGTGGCCCTGAGCCTGCCGATGGGGTTGTCGCTGCTGCTTAATAACGTCGAGCGTCTGGGCGGGTCCTGGCAGCGCGCGGCGCAGATTTCGCTGTACTTGAACCTCGACGCCAGTACCAAGGAAGGCGAGAGTTTGCGCGATGACATCAAGCACCTGCCGGGTGTTGCGGATGCCGAGTACATCAGCCGCGACCAGGCCCTTGAGGAGTTCCAGCAGCAATCCGGCCTGGGCGAGGCGCTCAAGGAATTGCCGCAGAACCCGCTGCCAGGCGTGGTGCTGGTAACGCCGAATGAAGTCGACAAGCCGGCCCTTGAAGCCCTGCGGCAAAAACTCGCAGAGATGCCCAAGGTGCAACAGGCACAACTTGATCTAGTCTGGGTGGAGCGCCTGGCCGCGATCCTCAAGCTGGGCGACCGCTTTGTGTTTGGCCTGACGGTGTTGTTGGTGTCTGCATTACTTTTGGTGATAGGTAATACCATTCGTCTTCATATTGAAAACCGTCGCACCGAGATAGAAGTGATTAAACTGGTCGGCGGCACAGACAGCTATGTGCGTCGTCCATTTCTGTACATGGGCGCGCTTTATGGTTTTGGTGCGGGGATTTTGTCCTGGGGCGTGCTGGCGTTTGGCCTTGATTGGCTGAACGACGCGGTAGTCGGGCTTGCCGGCTTGTATGGCAGCGATTTCGCCTTGGCTGGCGTGCCGGTCGCCGATGGGCTGTCACTCTTGCTTGGCGCGGTATTGTTGGGGTATATCGGTGCGTGGATTGCAGTCGCTCGTCATTTACGTGAGCTGGCGCCGAAGTAGTTAATGTCAGATTAATGTGGTTTCGTTTGTATTGACCGTATTGGTGGTTTAGGGAACTTGTCCTACGGTTCCCGGTCAATTTTCGCAGTGCTGAACTGCACGAGTTATGTGAGTCGGAGGTTTTTTCGTATGACCACTTCTTTGCAACCTGCTTATGCTTTGGTCCCGGGTGCGAACCTTGAGGCCTATGTGCACACGGTCAACAGCATTCCATTGCTGACACCGGAGCAGGAGCGTGAACTGGCCGAGAGTCTCTACTATGAGCAGGATTTGGGGGCGGCTCGGCAGATGGTGCTCGCCCACCTGCGTTTTGTCGTACATATCGCCCGTAGCTATAGCGGCTACGGTCTGGCCCAGGCTGACCTGATTCAGGAAGGCAACGTCGGCCTGATGAAGGCTGTAAAGCGCTTCAACCCGGAAATGGGTGTGCGCCTGGTGTCGTTTGCTGTGCACTGGATCAAGGCGGAAATCCACGAGTTCATCCTGCGCAACTGGCGGATCGTGAAAGTCGCGACCACCAAGGCCCAGCGCAAACTGTTTTTCAACCTGCGCAGCCAGAAGAAGCGCCTGGCGTGGCTGAACAACGAAGAAGTCCACCGCGTGGCCGAAAGCCTCGGTGTGGAGCCGCGTGAAGTGCGCGAGATGGAAAGCCGCCTGACCGGCCATGACATGGCCTTCGACCCAGCCGCCGAAGCGGATGACGACAGCGCATTCCAATCGCCGGCCAACTACCTGGAAGACCACCGGTACGACCCGGCGCGTCAACTGGAAGACGCCGACTGGAGCGACAACTCCAACCACAACCTGCACGAAGCGCTGGAAGTGTTGGACGACCGCAGCCGTGACATCCTCTACCAGCGTTGGCTGGCGGAAGAAAAAGCCACGCTGCACGACCTGGCACAGAAGTACAACGTGTCGGCCGAGCGCATTCGTCAGCTTGAGAAAAGCGCGATGAACAAGCTGAAGTTGTCGATCGCCGCTTAAAACGCTGCGATAAGACAAAAAAATGCCCCGATCGAAAGATAGGGGCATTTTTGTTTGCAGTCGAAAATCTCAAGCTCAACTCGGTCCACTGTGGGAGCTGGCTTGCCTGCGATGAGGCAGTATCAGCTAACACATGGGTAGTTTGACCCACCGCTATCGCAGGCAAGCCAGCTCCCACATGGGTAGTGCAGTGTGTCAGTCGGACCACGGGGCTTTGCGGGAGTTATTCAATTCCACCAAGTAACCATCCCCACCCAACTGGCTCATCTGCTGCCGAATCCATGCCGCTCGCCGTGCCACATAGGCTGTTGGATGGCTGGCACTCCACACTCGAGGGTTGGGCAAAACCGCCGCCAGATAGCTGGCCTGCTGACGGGAAAGCGCTTTGGCACTCACGCCAAAGTGATGCCGCGCGGCGGCCTCTGCGCCAAACACGCCTTCATCCCATTCCACGCTGTTGAGGTACACCTCAAGAATCCGCTGCTTGGGCCATAACACCTCGATCAATCCGGTAAACCAGGCCTCCAGGCCTTTGCGCACATAACTGCGGCCGGTCCACAGAAACAGGTTTTTCGACACTTGCTGGCTCAAGGTGCTGGCGCCGCGAATCGAACCGCCGCGCTCGTTGTGCGCCAGTGCCGCCTGAATCGCGCCAAAGTCAAAACCCCAATGCTGGGGAAAACGCTGATCTTCGCCGGCCATCACCGCCACCTTAAGGTCGTCGGAGATTTCATCCCACGCCACCCACGTGCGTTGCAGGTCAATCGGTTCGCCGTCGACCCAGGACTCGACCTTGCGCTCTACCATCAGCGCGGTGAACGGTGGCGGGACGACACGAAACAGCAGCACCAGCAGCACACTGCCGATGGCGAACCATTTCACGACTTTGAGAAAACGTTTGAAGAGGAGACGCAGCATAGAGATGGCTTGGCCGAACCCGTTGAGCGGGCCATTATACAGACACCGCCCTTTGAGTCTGACTGGAGTTCCTCATGCTGCGTAGCTTTCTGATGCTGGCTGCCTTTTTCGGCTTTACCGGTGTCGCCCTCGGGGCCTTTGCTGCCCACGGCCTGAAAAACCGCCTGAGCGCCGAATACCTGGCGATCTTCCACACCGGCGTGACCTACCAACTGGTACATGCCCTGGCGTTGTTCGGCGTCGCATTGCTGGCAGCGCATATTCCGGGCCGACTGGTCAGCTGGGCGGGCATCTCCTTTGCCGTGGGTATCCTGCTGTTCTCCGGCAGCTTGTATGCGCTGACCCTGACCGGCATCAGCAAGCTTGGCATCATCACCCCGTTCGGTGGGCTGGCGTTCCTGTTGGGCTGGTTCTTCCTCGGCTTGACCGCGTGGCGCCTGCAGGTCATCTGACCGAGGGGCTTGGGCCAGCAATGCCAATCGGGCTAGAATGCTGGCCCCTAAAAACGATGGCGGCCCGTGGCATGCGCATTCAGTTGAACGGCGAATCCTTTGAACTGCCCGACGGTGAAACCGTTGCGGCCCTGCTGACCCGTCTGGACTTGACCGGGCGTCGCGTCGCAGTGGAGCTCAACCTGGATATCGTCCCGCGTAGCCAGCACGCCGACACCGCGCTCACCGAAGGCGACCAGGTCGAAGTGGTTCACGCCATCGGCGGCGGTTAGCCGTTCGGCGCTCAACGGCGCCATCCCGAATTCTGCAGAACCTCACCCCATTTCGAGGATTTCCCATGAGCATCGTTCGTAGCGACAAGCCCTTCGTCCTGGCCGGTCGTACCTACCAGTCCCGTTTGCTGGTCGGCACCGGCAAGTACCGCGACATGGAAGAAACCCGCCTGGCCATCGAAGCCTCGGGTGCAGAGATCGTCACCTTTGCCGTGCGCCGCACCAACCTTGGCCAGATCGAAGGGGAGCCGAACCTGCTCCAAGTGCTGTCGCCGGATCGCTACACTTTCCTGCCGAACACTGCCGGTTGCTACGACGCCATCGAAGCCGTGCGCACCTGCCGCCTGGCCCGTGAGCTGCTCGACGGCCACAACCTGGTGAAGCTGGAAGTGTTGGCCGACCAGAAAACCCTGTTCCCCAACGTAATCGAAACCCTCAAGGCCGCCGAAACGCTGGTCAAGGAAGGCTTTGACGTCATGGTCTACACCAGTGATGACCCGATTATTGCCCGTCAATTGGCGGAAATCGGCTGCATCGCGGTGATGCCGCTGGCCGGTCTGATCGGTTCCGGGTTGGGTATCTGCAACCCTTACAACCTGCAGATCATCCTCGAAGAAGCCAAGATCCCTGTGCTGGTGGACGCGGGCGTGGGCACTGCCTCCGACGCCACCATCGCCATGGAGCTGGGCTGCGATGCGGTGCTGATGAACTCGGCTATCGCCCATGCCCAGCAGCCGGTCATGATGGCCCAAGCCATGCAACACGCAATCGTCGCCGGTCGCCTGGCCTATCTCGCCGGGCGCATGCCGAAAAAACTTTACGCCAGCGCTTCCTCGCCGCTGGATGGTCTGATCAAGTAAGAGCCATTGATGACTGAATCAAACGAAACGCCGAACACCGTGGAAGAAGGCGACGAGTCCAAGCACCGCCGCATCAAGAGTTTTGTGATGCGCGCCGGTCGCATGACCGAAGGCCAGCAAAAGGGCCTGGAACAAGGTACGCCGCTGTTCGTACTGCCATTGGCTGACGCGCCGGTGGACTACGACCAGGTATTCGGTCGTTCGGCCCCACGCTCCCTGGAAATCGGCTTCGGCATGGGCCACTCCCTGCTGGAAATGGCCGCAGCCGCGCCGGAACAGGACTTC
The DNA here is from genome assembly GCF_900215245.1 of Pseudomonas fluorescens. Lineage (GTDB taxonomy): Bacteria > Pseudomonadota > Gammaproteobacteria > Pseudomonadales > Pseudomonadaceae > Aquipseudomonas > Aquipseudomonas fluorescens. The sequence goes on along the minus strand of NZ_LT907842.1, from coordinate 1,741,736 downwards.
ATCGGTGTCGAAGTACACCGCCCGGGTGTCGGCGCGCTGCTTAACGGCGTGCTGACCCAAGGCCTGACCAACCTGCGGGTCTACGACTGCGACGCGATCGAAGTGCTCAACCGCTGCATCGCCGACAACAGCCTCGACCGCCTGATGCTGTTTTTCCCGGACCCGTGGCACAAGTCCCGCCACCACAAGCGTCGCATCGTCCAGGCTTCGTTTGCCGAACTGGTACGCAGCAAGCTGAAAGTGGGCGGCATCCTGCACATGGCCACCGACTGGGAACCGTACGCGGAATACATGCTGGAAGTGATGGACGTAGCGCCTGGCTATCGCAACCTGGCCGAAGACGGCAAATGCGTGCCACGCCCGGCCGAGCGCCCGATCACCAAGTTCGAACGCCGCGGCGAGCGTCTGGGGCATGGGGTTTGGGATTTGAAGTTCGAGAAGGTCGACTGACACGTCATTAGCGTGGAATGCAGTCAAAAATGTGGGAGGGGGCTTGCTCCCGATAGCGGTGGATCAGTCCTCTTGATGTCGACTGACACTCAGCTATCGGGAGCAAGCCCCCTCGCGCATTTGTATCTGTGTGTTGGGTTTGGGGTCAGCGGCGGTCTGCCACAACGCCAATCAACACCAGCACCACCACCAACACCGGCGCCAGGCTGTAGTTATTGAACTGGCTCAGCCCGCGCACTATCCACGGTGTGGCATACAGCAATGCCGCGCCGCTGCCGATCATGCACACCAACGCCATCAACGGTACACGCAGCGCACCCGCGATACTGCCCAGGCGGCCTTCGATCCAGCCTTTGATATCAGCGCCAAACAGCACCAGCAAACAGCCGACAAGAGCCAGGGAGATTTCCGAGAGGTTGCTGCGGCTCCAGCGGGATACGGTGGCGAGCAGGTCGAGTACCAAATCCATTCGATTTCCTTAGAGCGTCAGCTCAAAAACTTCTGCAACAGGTCATTGAGAAAGAGTTGCCCGCGGTCAGTCGCCGCCAGGCGTGACGGTTCGACCTGCATTAAGCCACTTTGTTCTGCCTCACGGCGGCCTTCGTCGAGGCTGGCCAAGTCGAGGCCGGTGCGCTCGGCGTACAGCCTGGATTCAACGCCTTCGGTGAGCCGCAACGCGTTCATCAGGAATTCGAACGGCAGTTCTTCATTGGTCAATTCTTTCGCGCCAGCCTGGAAGCTTTTGGCCGGGTTCAGATAGTCCTTCGGCGCTCGGGTCTTCCAGGTGCGCACGATGCGCCCGTCCGGATGGCTGAGCTTGCCGTGGGCGCCTGCGCCGATGCCGATAAAGTCGCCGAAGCTCCAGTAATTCAGGTTATGCCGCGCCGGGCGCCCTGGTTGGGCATACGCCGACACTTCATATTGCGCGTAACCGTGCTCGGCCAGCAGCGCCTGGCCAGCTTCCTGAATGTCCCACAGCGTGTCGTCTTCCGGCAGCGCGGGTGGCTGGTTCCAGAACACGGTGTTGGGCTCCAGCGTCAGCTGATACCAGGACAAGTGCGTTGGCTTCAGTGCGATGGCCTGGCGCAAGTCGCTCAGCGCATCGTCCAGGGATTGGTCGGGCAGCCCGTGCATCAGGTCCAGGTTGAAGTTATCGAACCCGGCCTGGCGTGCCATGCCGGCGGCGCGTACGGCTTCATCGCCATTGTGGATGCGGCCCAGGGCCTCAAGTTTTTCCTGCTGAAAGCTCTGGATACCGATGGACAGGCGATTGATCCCCAGCTTGCGGTACGCCACGAACTTCTCTTGCTCGAAGGTCCCGGGGTTGGCTTCCAGGGTGATTTCGATATCGCCGGCAAACGCAATGCGCGCTTCCACGCCTGTGAGCAGGCGACCCAGGGCCGCGGCGCTGAACAGGCTTGGCGTACCGCCGCCGAAGAAGATCGAACTCAGTTCGCGGCCGTAAACCGCCTGCAGGTCTTGATCAAGGTCGGCCAGCAGCGCGTCCACATACTCTTCTTCCGGCAGCACGTTGCTGGCCGTGTGGGAGTTGAAGTCGCAATACGGGCATTTGCGCACGCACCACGGAATGTGGATGTACAGCGCCAGGGGCGGCAGGTGGGGCAGGGCCGCCCGAGGTGTTTGCGCGCCGCCGTGGATCAGCGGCTGCGCAGAGGTGTTCTGGGTCATTTCAGGCTCAAGCGTTGGCGCAGCAAATCCATTGCGCGGGCGCGGTGGCTGATCTGGTTCTTGTCGGCCGGGCTCAGTTCGGCGCTGGAGACATTGCGCTCCGGCACCCAGAACAGCGGGTCATAGCCAAACCCATGTTCGCCGCTGGCGGCATGCAGGATGCGCCCGTGCCACAGGCCTTCGCAGAGGATCGGCAGCGGGTCATCGGCATGCCGCACCAGCGCCAGCACACAGACGAACTGCGCGCCACGCATCGCGTCCGGCACCTCCTTGAGGGCGTCCAGCAGCTTGGCGTTGTTGGCCGCATCGCCCTTGCCGTCGGCATAGCGCGCCGAGTAGATGCCAGGGGCGCCGCCGAGGTAATCCACCGCCAGGCCCGAGTCATCGGCCAAGGCTGGCAGCCCGGAGATACGCGCGGCATTGCGTGCCTTGAGGATCGCGTTCTCGACAAACGACAGGCCGGTTTCTTCCGGCTCGACCTGGCTGAACTCGCCAATCGAGCGCAGTTGCACGGACTCACCGAGCATGGCCTGGAGTTCTTTGAGTTTGCCTGCGTTATGGCTGGCGAGTACCAGTTGGGTAAGGTTCATCATGGCGCCGGGAACAGTTCCTGGTTGAAACTGAAACCGTGAGCCTTGCCGCCGGTTTCAACATTGATGGTGAAAATCTTGGTTTCCTGCTGTGGCACCGGGTATTGGGCGATGTAGTTGGTGCTGCCGTTCTCGGTGACCTTCTTGAACGTCAGCATCTCGCTTTTGCCGCCGAGGTCTTTGACCGTGCCGGTGACGGTGGCATCGATCGGCGTCACGCCCTTTTGCACGAACACGTTGATCATGCCGACCTTTTTGTCGCGTACCACTTCCAGTTGCTGGGCCTGTTCCGGCTGCAAGAAGGTGGATGTGAAGGTGTTGTAACGCACGGTGATATCACCAAATTCCTTCAGGCGGTTGCTGTCGATAGCGTCGGCTGCCATGGCACTGGTGCCCAGGCAGGCGGTGAGTAGAAAAATAGCCAAACGACTCATGTTCGTCCTCCTTGAAAATGGTTAGACGGCGATTTGATGGTCTGTCAGGCCAGGGCTGCTGACTCGGTAGATACCGATTTCGCCCAACAGATTGGGCCATAGCTTACTCGCCCAGCCGTGGCGGTGCTGTTGATCGACGGCAAGGCGGTTGATCACCTTGGCTTCACGCTCGCCGCACAAGGCTTCGAAGTCTTCGAATGTGCAGAAGTGGATGTTTGGGGTGTTGTACCACGTGTACGGCAGGAAGTCCGACACCGGCATCCGGCCCTTGGTGGCCAGGTACCACCGGCAGCGCCAATGGCCGAAGTTGGGGAAGGTGATGATGCACTGGCGGCCTACACGCAGCATTTCGTCGAGGATACGGTCCGGGTAGTGCACCGCTTGCAGCGCCTGAGTCATCACCACAATGTCGAAGCTGTTGCTGGCAAAGTTGCCCAGGCCCTTGTCCAGGTCCTGCTCGATCACGTTGATGCCCTTGGCCACGCACTGGGCGATGTTGTCCGGGTCGTTTTCCAGGCCATAGCCGGTGACTTGCTTGTTGTCGCGCAGCCAGCTCAGCAGTTCGCCATCGCCGCAGCCAAGGTCGAGCACGCGGCTGCCGGCGGGGATCCAGTCTTGGATGATTTCCAGGTCGGCTCTCATGGCGTTCTCACAGTGCTATTCGGTTCATGTAGTTGCTGAAGGCCTGCAGGTAACGCGGGATCGGAATCAGGAAGGCGTCGTGGCCTTGCGGTGCATCGATCTCCAGGTAGCAGACGTCTTTGCGGGCGGCCATCAAGGCATCCACCAACTCCCGGGAGCGGGCCGGCGAGAAGCGCCAGTCGGTGGTAAACGACATCACGCAGAACTTGGCCGTGGCGCCCTCGAAGGTTTTCGCCAGGTCGTCGTCATGGTTCGCGGCCGGGTCGAAGTAATCCAAGGCCTTGGTCATCAGCAGGTAGGTGTTGGCGTCGAAACGCCCCGAGAACTCCTCACCCTGATAACGCAGGTAGCTTTCCACCTGGAACTCGACGCTGTGGAAGTCGTAGTTGAGCTTCTCGCTCTTGAGCCCACGGCCGAATTTTTCGCCCATGGAGTCATCGGAAAGATACGTGATGTGCCCGACCATCCGCGCCAGCATCAAGCCGCGCTTGGGAATCACACCTGCTTCCTGGAACGAACCCCCGTGGAACTCGGGGTCGGTGAGGATGGCTTGGCGCGCCACTTCGTTGAACGCGATGTTCTGCGCCGACAGTTTTGGCGCCGAGGCGATTGCCAGGCAATGGCGCACGCGATCCGGGTAGGTGATGGTCCACTGCAACGCCTGCATGCCGCCCAGGCTGCCGCCGATCACCGCGGCCCATTGTTTGATGCCCAGCCGGTCGGCGAGGCGGGCCTGGCTGTGTACCCAGTCTTCCACGGTCAGTACCGGGAAGTCCGCGCCGAACGGCTTGCCGGTTTCCGGGTTGAGGCTGCTCGGGCCGGTGGAGCCGTTGCAGCCGCCGAGGTTGTTGAGGCTGACCACAAAGAACTTGTTGGTGTCGATGGGCTTGCCGGGGCCGATGCAGCTGTCCCACCAGCCGGGCTTGCGCTCGTCGGCACTGTGGAAACCGGCGGCGTGATGGTGGCCGGACAGGGCGTGGCAGATCAGCACGGCGTTGCTCGCCGTGGCATTCAACTGGCCGTAGGTTTCGTAGATCAGGTCATAGGCCGGCAGCGAACGGCCACAGGCCAAGGCCAGCGGCTCGCTGAAGTGCGCCAATTGGGGCACGACCAGTCCAACAGAATCGGGGGGGAAGGCAGCTGGCATCGACCCTGCTCTCGTTTAAATGAGGCGTAAGTCTAAAGACCGCTGCACCTAGCGGCAAGCAAAGGCCTGCACCCGTACAAAGATACAAATGTGGGAGGGGGCTTGCTCCCGATGACGGCGTGGCAGTCGACATCTGTTTGACTGACCCACCGCTATCGGGAGCAAGCCCCCTCGCAGATTTTTTAGCGCACTCAGATCAGGCCAAACAGTTCTTTTGGCATGAACGCGTAGTAGGCCAGGCGCGGAATCACCCAGCTTTGCAGCAGCTGGATCGCGATGAACGCGAAGATCGGCGAGATATCCAGGCCGCCCAGGTTGGGTATCAACCGACGGAACGGTGCCAGCACGGGCTCGGTAATCTGGGCAACCAGCTCAGCACCTGGGCTGCGGCTGCCGGGTGCGACCCACGACAGGATCACGCTGATGATCATCGACCAGAATATGATCTTCAAAAACAGCGAGAAGATCCCGATCAGGCCCCATGGCAACAGCAGCACGGTGAAGGCCTGGTAGCCGTTGAGCATCAGGATCACCACAAACAGCAAAATCTGCAGCAACAGCGCCAGCACCAGCGACGACATGTCCAGGCCGAACAGGCTCGGGATCACTCGGCGCAGGGGCTTGAGCAGCGGTTGAGTGGCCTTCACCACGAACTGGCACAGCGGGTTGTAGAAGTTCGCCCGCACCAGTTGCAGGATAAAACGCATCAGCACGATCAGCAGGTACAGGCTGCCCAAGGTCTGGATGATGAAAATGGCAGCGTCATTGATTCCGAGCATGTTTGTTTCCTGTCTAATCCAGTTGCGAGTAGGGGACGACTATTTACCCAGCTGCTCGGCCATTTCAGCCGAACGATGTGCTGCAGCACCCAGTGCTTTTTCCACCAGGGCTTCAAAACCTCCGGCCTGGAACGATTCGATGGCCGCTTGGGTGGTGCCGCCCGGGGACGTCACGCGGCGGCGCAGCTCGGCCGCATCCACCTCGCTGGCGACGGCCATCTTCGCCGCGCCCAGCGCGGTTTGCTCGGCCAGTTGCTCCGCGACTTCATGTGGCAAGCCCAGTTTCACGCCAGCGGCGGTCATGGCCTCGATCAACAGGAAGAAGTAGGCCGGGCCGCTGCCGGAGACGGCGGTTACCGCATCCAGTTGGTGTTCCTGTTCCAGCCACAGGGCAATGCCCACTGCAGACAGCAGCTCTTGAGCCTGGTCACGTTGTTGGGCGCTCACTTGGGATGTGGCGTACAGGCCGCTCACGCCCTGGCGCAGCAGCGCCGGGGTGTTGGGCATGCAGCGCACGATTGGCTGGGCACCGAGCCAGTGGTTCATGCTGGCGCAGGTGATGCCGGCGGCAATCGATACCACCAGTTGATGCGGTTGCAGGCTCGGGCGCAGGCTTTCGCACACGGCTTTCATGGCTTGCGGTTTCACCGCCAGCACGATCACGTCAACGCCCTGAATGGCTTCGGCGTTGTCGGCAAAGGTTTCGATCCCGTGCTCGGCGTTGACGCGCGCGCGCGTGTCGGCGCCCGGGTCGCTGGCGCGGATGTGCTGGGCTTGCAGGCCTTTGGCCCGCAAGCCACCGATCAGGCTGGCCGCCATGTTACCGGCGCCGATAAAGGCAATACGCGTGTTGCTCATGACAGGTCCTTATTCAGAGGAAAGTCAGCCATTTGATGGCTGGCCGTAGTCGCGGGCGCCAAACAGAGCGGTACCGATCCGCACCCAGGTGGCGCCTTGGGCGATGGCCGACTCAAGGTCGTGGCTCATGCCCATGGAAAGTGTGTCCAGGCCCAGGTTCAGGCTCGCCTGCAGGTCGCGTACTGTCGCGAAGGCTGCATCCTGCTCGGCACGGTCTTCAGTCGGTTCGGGGATCGCCATCAAGCCACGCAGCTTCAGGCGCGGCAGGGCGCTGATCGCTGCGGCCAGGGCCGGCAGGTCGGCGGGTGTACAGCCGGACTTGCTGGCTTCGCCACTGACGTTGACCTGGATGCAGATGTTCAGCGGCGGCAGGTCGGCCGGGCGTTGTTCGGACAGGCGTTGCGCGATTTTCAGGCGGTCCACGGAATGCACCCAAGCAAAGTTCTCGGCGATCGCACGAGTCTTGTTCGATTGAATGGGGCCGATGAAGTGCCAACTCAAGGGCAGGTCGGTTAATTCGGCCTGTTTGCCCAGGGCTTCCTGCAGGTAGTTTTCGCCAAAATCGCACATCCCGGCCGCATAGGCTTCGCGTACCGCTTGCGCGGGTTTGGTCTTGCTCACGGCCAGCAAGTGGATGCTGCTTTCGTCACGTTGCACGGCGTGGGCCGCGGCGCGGATCCGCTCGCTAACCAGGCCAATGTTGTCTGCTATCGTCGACATTCAAGATGCACCCGTGGATATGGAGTCCGCGGCATTCTACTGGAAATGGAAAGCCCTATGGATATCACTGAATTGCTGACGGCCAGCGTGCGTCGTGGCGCCTCTGACCTGCATTTGTCGGCTGGCGTGGCGCCGATGCTGCGTGTGGATGGCGAGGTCTGGCCCCTGGACGGCCCGGCGCTGTCGCCCCCGCAAGTGGCGGATTTATTGAGCCCTTTGCTCAACCAGTACCAAGAAAAGGATTTCGAAACATCTCTTGAAACGGATTTTGCCTTCGAGCTGCCGGGCGTGGCGCGGTTCCGGGCGAATGTGTTCCAGCAGGCGCGCGGCATGGGCGCGGTGTTTCGCACCATTGCGACCGAGGTGCAAAGCCTGGAAAGCCTCGGGCTGGGAGAAGTGTTCCAACGGATCACCCGGTTTCCGCGCGGCCTGGTGTTGGTGACCGGGCCAACCGGGTCCGGCAAGTCCACGACGCTGGCAGCGATGATCGACCATCTTAATCAGCACCGGCGCCAGCACATTCTTACGCTGGAAGACCCCATCGAATTTATCCACAGGCCGAAAATGGCCTTGATCAACCAGCGGCAGGTACAACGCGATACACACAGTTTTTCCACGGCGCTGCGCTCGGCGCTACGGGAAGACCCGGATGTCATTCTGGTGGGGGAGTTGCGTGACCTGGAAACCATACGGCTGGCGCTGACGGCGGCTGAGACCGGGCACCTGGTGTTTGGCACCGTGCACACCACGTCGGCGGCAAAGACCGTGGACAGGCTGGTGGATGTGTTCCCGGCCGGGGAAAAGGCCATGGTTCGCACGATGCTGTCGGAGTCGTTGCAGGCGGTGGTGTCCCAGGTGCTGGTCAAGAAGATCGGCGGCGGGCGGGTGGCGGCTCACGAGATCATGCTGGGCACGCCGGCCATCCGTAACTTGATCCGTGAAGACAAGGTGGCGCAAATGGTCTCCGCGATACAGACCGGTGGGGCGTTGGGCATGAAAACGTTGGATATGAGCTTGAAGGCGTTGGTCAATGAGGGGTTGATCAGCCGGGAGGAAGCGCGGGGGCAGGCGCGGGTGCCGGGGGATATCTGAGGTCTTGTGTGCCATGAAAATCAACTGTGGGAGCGGGCTTGCTCGCGAAGGCGGTAGATCAGTCACCTAAGATGGTGACTGACACTGCGCCTTCGCGAGCAAGCCCGCTCCCACATTTTTTACCGCATTTCAGCCAGAGATCAGCGCTGCACAACCCGCAGGTTGTTCTGCTCTTTAGGCAGAACACGCTTGGCAATCACGTAGTTCTTGTCCCAGAACGGCTTCTTCAGCGTGTCGATGCTCACCGACTTGCCACGACGCGGCGCGTGGATAAAGCGGTCGTTGCCCAGGTAGATGGCAACGTGGTTGACCTGGCGGCTCTTCAGTTTGAAGAACAACAGGTCCCCCGGTTTCAGGTCCTTGCGATCAACCTTCAGCCCGTGGCCAGCGGCCATGGCGTTGGAAGTGCGAGGCAAATCCACCGCTTTTACGTCGTTAAACGCATATTTCACCAAGCCACTGCAGTCGAACCCTTTACTTGGGCTGCTGCCGCCCCAACGATAAGGAGTACCGAGCACATTAACGGCGCGGCTGAGGACATTGCTGCTTTGCTTGGTGTTGCCGGCCAGTTGGGTATGAATGGCTTTACCGTGGGCCTTGCTCACTTGAGTCGGGCGGTTGACGGTCAGCTTTACCGACTTGGCAGTGCTGGGTGTGCTGTGAACTTTAGGGGTGAAACCGTTAACGTTAGGAAGACGTTGCTCACGATTGGTGGCGTGGGCGGCCAGTGGCATTAATAGGCAAATGGTTAGCCATGTCTTGAAAAATGGTCGCATTAGGCGTGGCTCTTAATGGTTTGCGCGCAACTTTATAACAGCTTTTTGTGTCGTTCTAAGGCCGTTTGTCGACTGAACCCTGGGGTCAAATTCAGGAAAAACGCGACGAATTGCCGCTATTGTCCTACAGAGGTCAGGTGGCATAAGGCTTTGCGGGAGGGAAGATACCATTTGCCGTGCGTCGGGCGCCCGTAAAAAAGTCACAAAGAAAATGAAAAAATTTATCTATCGAGGCAAAAGAGGTACTCCATGAACACCTATCGACAGGATGTGATGCAGCAGGACACCCACAGCAAGGTGATTGGCTACCTGCTCTGGATTTTCGGTTTTACCGGGGCGCATCGCTTCTATTACGGCAAGCCCGTGACCGGGACAATCTGGTTTTTCACCTTCGGCCTGTTCGGTATCGGGTGGCTGATCGACTTGTTCCTGATCCCGGCCATGGACCGTGAAGCGGACCTGCGTTTTACCGCCGGGCCCATCGAATACAATGTGGCCTGGGTACTGTTGGCGTTCCTGGGGGTGTTCGGCCTGCACCGTATGTACCAGGGCAAATGGATCACCGGCCTGATCTACCTGCTGACCGGTGGGTTGTTCCTGATCGGTGTGCTGTATGACTTCTGGACGCTGAATACACAGGTTTCGATCCGCAATGCCGAGCGCAATAGCGGGCGCTGAGTCTCTCAAGGCCTCTACAAAACCAAATGTGGGAGGGGGCGTGCTCCCGATAGCAGTGGGTCAGCGACAGATAAGCTGACTGACCCACCGCCGTCGGGCGCACGCCCCCTCCCACTTTTTACCGTGCCCGCTTTAGGCCTGGTAGCTGATCCGCCCATCCACCAAGGTGTATCGCACCGTCGCCGGCAGGCTATGGCCGATGAACGGGCAGTTTTCGCCCTTGGACAGCCAGTGTTCGCCGGCAACCGTGGAGCGGGCTGGATCAAACAGCACCAGGTCCGCCGCTGAGCCCACCGCCAGCTTGCCCGCCGGCAGGCGCAAGGCTTCGGCCGGGCCGGCGCTCAGGCGTGCCAGCAGCGTCGGCAGGTCGAGCAAGCCATCCTCAACCAGCGTCATTGCCAAGGGCAGCAGCAGTTCGACGCTGCTGATGCCCGGTTCTGTCGCGCCAAACGGTGCCAGCTTGGCATCCCGCTCGTGGGGCTGGTGATGGCTGGAGATCGCCGAGACCACGCCCGACTTCACCGCCGCGCGCAAACCTTCACGGTCGGCCAAGGTGCGCAGCGGCGGCTGCACGTGGTAAAGGCTGGAAAAGTCGATCAGCGCCTCATCGGTCAAAATCAGCTGATACAACGCCACGTCCGCCGTCACCGGCAGGCCGCGCGCCTGTGCCTGGGCGATCAGGGCCACGCCCCGCGCGCTGGTCAATTGGCTGAAGTGCGCACGCACGCCGCTTTGTTCCACCAGCAGCAGGTCGCGGGCCAGGGCCACGGTTTCAGCGGTTTCCGGAATGCCCGGCAGGCCGAGGAAGCTGGCGACAGCGCCTTCATGGGCCAGGCCGCCTTCGGCCAGGTCACGGTCCTGGGAGTGAAAAATCACCGTCAGGTCGAACGTGGCCGCGTATTCCAGGGCGCGACACAGGGTGCGCGTACTGCGGAAGCTTTCCAGGCCGTTGCCGAACGCCACACAGCCGGCGTCGCGCAGGGCGATCAGCTCGGCGAGCTGTTCGCCTTCCAGGCCTTTGCTCAGGGCGCCGATCGGGAACACTTTGCAATTGCCGGCTTCACGGGCGCGGTCGAGGATCAGCTCGGTCACGGCCGAGGTGTCCAGGATTGGCTTGGTGTGCGGCGGGCAGCACAGGCTGGTCACGCCACCGGCGGCGGCGGCGCGGGTTTCGCTGGCGATGCTGCCTTTGCGGCTGTAACCCGGCTCACGCAGGGCGACGTTCAGGTCCACCAGGCCAGGCGCGGCCACCAGGCCTTTGGCGTCGATGGTCTCAACCGCACTGAAACCGCTGGGCGCGGCGCCGATGGCGATGATTTTGCCGGCTTCCACATGAAGATCGGTAACGTGATCCAGGCCGCTGGCCGGATCGATGACTCGGGCGCCGAGAATGCTGAGCTTCACTGGGCGTTCTCCTGCTCGAATTGACGTTGCGCGGTTTGCCCGCTCATGGCCATGGACAGCACGGCCATGCGGACGGCGATGCCGTAAGTCACCTGGTTCAAAATCACCGATTGCGCGCCGTCGGCCACCGCCGACTCAATCTCCACGCCACGGTTGATCGGGCCTGGGTGCATCACGATGGCGTCCGGCTTGGCGCCGGCCAACCGCGCGGTGGTCAGGCCGAACAGGCGGTAAAACTCACCTTCGCTCGGCAGCAGGCCACCGGCCATGCGCTCGCGTTGCAGGCGCAGCATGATTACCACGTCCACATCCTTAAGGCCTGCGGCCATGTCGGTGTAGACCTTCACGCCGTACTGTTCGATGCCGATCGGCAGCAAGGTTTTCGGCGCGATCACGCGGATGTCCGGGCAACCCAGGGCTTTGAGGGCCAGCATGTTTGAGCGGGCGACCCGCGAATGCAGGATGTCGCCGACGATGGCCACCGACAGGTTTTCGAAGCCGCCCTTGTGCCGACGGATCGTCAGCATGTCGAGCATGCCTTGGGTCGGGTGGGCGTGACGGCCGTCGCCGCCATTGATGATTGCCACGTTCGGGCACACATGCTCGGCGATGAAGTGCGCCGCGCCGGAGTCGCCGTGGCGGACCACGAACATGTCGGCGGCCATGGCTTCCAGGTTGCGCAGGGTGTCGAGCAGGGTCTCGCCCTTGCTCGCCGACGAGGTCGACACGTTCAGTGTGATGACGTCGGCCGACAGCCGCTGGGCCGCCAGTTCAAAGGTGGTGCGGGTGCGGGTAGAGTTCTCGAAGAACACATTGCAGATGGTCTTGCCGCGCAGCAGCGGGACCTTCTTCACTGCGCGGCCACCGACTTCAAGGAAGGAGTCGGCCGTGTCGAGGATTTCGGTCAGCAGTTCGCGGGGCAAACCGTCGAGGGACAAGAAGTGTTGCAGCTGGCCCTGAGCATTGAGCTGCAGCGGGCGCTTGGCATCTAGAGGCGTCATCGCGGGGACTCTGTACAAGGCGGTTTAAAGGGCAAGGTCTTGCAGTTCGAGTTCGAGCGGCGTTGGACCGGACAATTTTACCCGCTGGTGGGCTTGCAGGGACAGGGTTGCACCGACCACATCCGGGCTGATCGGCAATTCGCCGGCGTCCAGGTCCAGCAGGCACACCAGGGTCACACTGGCCGGGCGGCCGTAGTCGAACAGTTCGTTCATGGCGGCGCGGATAGTGCGGCCGCTCATCAGCACGTCGTCGATCAGCACTAGGTGCTGGCCTTCGATTTCGAACGGCAGGGCCGAAGGACGCACTTGCGGGTGCAGGCCGTTCTGGCTGAAGTCGTCGCGGTAGAACGATACGTCCAGTGTGCCCAACGGCGAATCACTGCCCAGTGCTTCCAATAACGCTTGGGCCACCCACACACCGCCGGTGCGAATGCCGATAAAGCGCGGTTCGCTGATGGCACGGTGTTGCAGGTGCGCCTTGAGGCGAATCGCCATCTGGCTGATCAGTTCGGCGGGATTGGGCAGGCTCATGGTGGCTCCTTCAAGGCCTTGCGCGGCAGGGGTGCGCACAAGGTCCGGGCTCAAACGTAAAAAGACGCGGCAAGCCGCGTCAGTCAGGATTCAAATAAAGCGGTGTTTTCATCCAGCCAACCCTGCAACAGCAAGGCGGCGGCGATGGCGTCCACCGGGTTGTCGCGGTAGCTGCCTTTCTGGCCGCCACGGTCGCGGCGCTCGCCTTTGGCTTCAAAGGTGGTCAGGCGTTCGTCGTGGGTATAGAAGGGCAGGTTGTAGCGACCATTGAGGCGGCGGGCGAATTTTTCCGCGCGCAGGCACATGTCGCTGGGGGTGCCGTCCATGTTCAAGGGCAAGCCGACCACGACCGCGTCGGGCTTCCACTCCTTGATCAGGGCTTCGACCTGGTTCCAGTCCGGCACGCCGTTCTGGGCTTTCAAGGTGCACAGCTCGCGGGCCTGGCCGGTAATGACCTGGCCGACCGCCACGCCGATCTGTTTGGTGCCGTAGTCAAACCCGAGGATCAAACGCAAGGCCATCAGGCGTGCCCCGCCTGGCTGGTCAGCAGGCTGAGGTTGACCCGAAGCTTGGCCGCGGCCGCTTCCAGGCGCAGTTCGCTGGCGGTGTTGAACAGGATGTCGGCGTCGAACGGGCAGGTCAGCCAGGCATTGCTGGCCAATTCGGCTTCCAGTTGCCCGGCTTCCCAACCGGCGTAGCCGAGGGTAATCACGCTTTGCTCAGGCCCCACGCCGTCGGCGATGGCAAACAGTACGTCCTGGGAGGTGGACAGCGACACGCCCTCAAGGTCGACCGTGGCCTGGAACTTCGGCCCGGTCGGGTGCAGCACAAAACCGCGATCGGTCTGTACCGGCCCGCCGATATAGATCGGCACGCTCTGGCAACGGGCCGGCGGGTCGACCTCGGGCCGCAGTTGCTCAAGGATGTCGGCCAGGTTCAGTTCTTGCGGGCGGTTCACCACCAGCCCCATGGCACCATTGGCCGTGTGCTCGACGATATAGGTCAAGGTCTGCGCAAAGTTCGGGTCGGCCATATGGGGCATGGCGATCAGGAATTGGTGCTTGAGGTAGGTCGGGCTGACATTTTTCATGTCCGCTAGTGTGGCGTTGGAGGGGCGAACTGACAAGCTGGGGATGCGGGTGATGTGGCAATTGTCATCAATTGCTGGACAGCCGATCACCCCGGGCAAACTTCCAGGTGCGGATAATTTCCAGGCGGTCGACATCATTCAGGTCGCCGGTAAACGGTGCGAAAGGCGCGGCCAGGCGCACGATGCGCTGGGCGGCCTGGTCCAGCAGCGGCTGGCCGGATGACTCCAGCACCTGCACTTCATATAGCGAACCGTCGCGGTTGATCGACACCAATAAGCGCAAATTGCCATAGATCTGCTGGCGCCGAGCTTCATCCGGGTAGTTGAGGTTGCCGATGCGCTCGACCTTCTTGCGCCACTCATCCTTATACCAGGCGCCTTTGTCGCGCATGGTCGAGGCCGCATTCAGGCGGTAGATACGGGGGCGCTTGGCGTACAGCTGTTGTTCGTTGGCCAGTTCGGCTTCGAGGCTGGAGATTTGGTCGGAGAGTTGTGAACTGTCAAACGTCGGCGCCGGTTTCACCGGTTCGGGCTGTGGTTCGGTCTTGGCTTTTTCGCGTTGGGTCGGCGCTTTTTGCGGTTTGGGCGCGACGGTGGTCACCGCTGCCTTGGGCGCGGCTTGCTTGACTTCGGGCTTGGGCGACGGCGGTGGGGTGACTTTATTGACCGTGTTGTCCTGAAACGGCGCCACTTCAGTGGTCTTGGGCACGGCTTTCTTGTCGAGGGTGCCGCTGCCCTGCTGGTTGTCCTGAGCGAGAAAATCGGCCTTCTCCGGCTTCTTTTCGCTCTTGAACGTGGCGAGGGTGATTTCCAGGGTTTTGGTGATCTGCTTGGGTTCGACAAAGCTGAAGCCCAGGCCGAGCAGCAAGGCGAGGTGAATCAAGGCCGCCAGGAACAGGGTAAATCCGAGCCGATCAGCCGGGCGCACGCCGCTATGGGAGAGTTCGGAGGGCAGATCGGACGGGAGTGTCATGACAAAAAAACCAACATCGCGCGTTTCACAGGTGGCGCATGATAACGCAATGTTGGTGTGTGTCCGGCTGTTCTATGTCACTTGGCTTGTAGCTTGCGCTCAATGGCCGCCATCAGCATTTCGCCGATGTTCGTGCCAAATGCGTTGTCGATCTCGCGAATACAGGTCGGGCTGGTGACGTTGATTTCGGTGAGGTTCTCACCAATAACGTCAAGCCCCACAAACAGCAGGCCTTTCTCGCGCAGGGTTGGGCCAACCTGGGCGGCGATCCAACGGTCTTTGTCCGACAACGGCCGAGCTTCACCACGCCCCCCCGCCGCCAGGTTGCCACGGGTTTCACCCGCCGCCGGAATACGCGCCAGGCAATAATCCACCGGCTCGCCGTCGATCATCAGGATGCGCTTGTCGCCGTCCTTGATCGCCGGCAGGTACGCCTGGCCCATGATCTGCTGGGTGCCCAGCGCGGTCAGGGTTTCCAGGATGACCGACAGGTTCGGGTCGCCTGCACGGTGACGGAAGATCGAGGTGCCGCCCATGCCGTCCAGCGGCTTGAGGATTACATCGCCATGTTTGGCGGCGAATTCACGCAGCACATCGGCGCGGCGGCTGACCACGGTAGGTGGGGTGCACTGCGGGAACAGCGTGGCGAACAGCTTTTCATTGCAGTCGCGCAGGCTTTGCGGCTTGTTGACGATCAACACGCCGGCGCGCTCAGCCTGCTCCAGCAGGTAGGTGGAATAGACGAATTCCATGTCGAACGGCGGGTCCTTGCGCATCAGGATCACGTCCAGGTCGCTCAAGGGGCTGTCGATTTCATCCGCAAGCTCAAACCACTTTTCCGGGTTGGCAAACACCTGCAGCGGGCGCATGCGTGCACGGGCCTCGCCGTCGCCCTGATAAAGGTCGCGCTGCTCCATATAGAACAGGGTCCAGCCGCGGGCCTGGGCGGCCAGGAGCATGGCCAGCGAGCTGTCCTTTTTATAGGAAATGCTGGCGATAGGGTCCATGACAATGCCGACGCGAACGCTCATGGGGGATTTCCTCTAGCAAATTAGGGCGCATAAAAGTGGCGTCAGAGTGGCGCTGCGGCTGTTGTGGGTCAAGGAAAAACCACCTGGCCGGTTGCTCGATAGATTGCGCCCGGAGACTGTGCTAAAAAGACTGGCACGGCGCAGCAGCCCTTGAATTCCAAGGCTTGCGGCGCTCATCCTGTGCAACATCAGGCAGTACACACCGAAAACCGATTCGCTGTGGCGATGGTAGAGCAGATATGGAACAGCATTCCAACGCCTTGAAAGTGATGGTGATCGACGATTCGAAAACGATCCGCCGTACCGCCGAGACGCTGTTGAAGAACGTGGGGTGCGATGTCATCACGGCCATCGACGGTTTCGATGCATTGGCCCGGATTGTTGATCACCACCCGCACATTATCTTTGTCGACATCATGATGCCGCGCCTGGATGGCTATCAGACCTGCGCCCTGGTGAAGAATAATCCGGCGTTCAAGTCGATCCCGGTGATCATGCTGTCCTCCAAGGACGGCCTGTTCGACAAGGCCAAGGGGCGCATCGTTGGTGTCGATCAGTTTTTGACCAAGCCTTTCAGCAAGGAAGAACTGCTGAGTGCGATCAAGGCCTATGTGCCAGGGTTCGCCGCAGTAGAACAAGCACACTGACGCCGCCTCACAAGGGCAGGCGCCGACCAATGTAGTGGGGAAAACCATGGCACGCGTTCTGATCGTCGACGATTCGCCGACTGAAATGTACAAACTGACCGGCATGCTGGAAAAGCATGGCCATCAGGTCCTCAAGGCCGAAAATGGCGCTGACGGCGTGGCGCTTGCCCGTCAGGAAAAACCCGATGCGGTCCTTATGGACATCGTGATGCCGGGCCTCAATGGCTTCCAGGCAACGCGCCAGCTGTCCAAGGAACCGGAAACCAACGCCATCCCGATCATCATCATCACCACCAAGGATCAGGAAACCGACAAGATCTGGGGCGCGCGCCAGGGCGCCAAGGACTACCTGACCAAGCCTGTTGATGAAGAGACCCTGATCAAGACCCTCAACGCGGTGCTTAAACCCAAGCTCCCATGACCGAGTCGCAAACCGCCTTCGAACTGCTGCTGGACATCGACCGCCGCTGCCGCCTGTTGGCCGCTGACCTGCCGTCCCAGGAAACCCGCCTGCAACGTTGGAGCGGGATCGGCTTTCGCCTGGGGCCGCATTGGTATGTGGCGCCGATGGGCGAAGTCGCCGAGGTGTTGCACGAACCGCGCTGCACCTTGATGCCGGGGGTTAAACCCTGGGTCAAGGGCGTGGCCAACCTGCGCGGGCGCTTGCTGCCGGTGATGGACCTGGGCGGGTTTCTCGGCATGGACCTGTCCAAGGCGCGCAAGCAACGGCGAGTGCTGGTGGTGGAATTCAACGACTTGTTTGTCGGGCTGCTGGTAGATGAGGTGGTGGGCATGCAGCATTTCGCACAAGACGCCTTGTTGACGGGCGCCACTTCCGGCGTGCCGTTTATCCAGGGCCAGTTCGACAGCGACCAGCTCTGGCAGGTCTTCAGCCCCTTCGCTTTGGCCCAGGCCCCAGGCTTCATGGATGTTGCCGCATGACCACCGCTACCACTCCCAAACCGCAAGCCGCGTCGCGCAGCCGTTCGCAGATCATCGTGCTGTTTATCGCACTGATCGTGTTCATCATGCTGTTGTTCGCCAATTTTGCGTACCTCAACACCCAGTCCACCTACGACAAACAGTACATCGGCCACGCCGGTGAGCTGCGCGTGCTGTCCCAGCGCATCGCCAAAAATGCCACCGAAGCCGCCGCCGGCAAAGCCGCTGCGTTCAAGCTGCTGAGCGACGCGCGCAACGACTTCGCCCAGCGCTGGGGCTACCTGAAAAAAGGTGACGCCGAGACCGGCCTGCCGGCGGCGCCCAGTGCGGTACGCGCCGAGATGCGCGCCGTGCAGACGGACTGGGAAGCGCTGCTGAAAAACACCGACGCCATCCTCGCCAGCGAGCAGACGGTGTTGTCGTTGCACCAGGTGGCCGCGACCCTGGCCGAAACGGTGCCGCAATTGCAGATGGAGTCGGAAAAGGTCGTCGATATCTTGCTGCAACGCGGCGCCCCGGCGAGCCAGGTGGCATTGGCCCAGCGCCAGTCGCTGCTGGCCGAACGCATCCTGGGCGCCGTCAACACCGTGCTGGCCGGCGACGAAACCGCCGTGCAGGCCGCCGACGCGTTTGGTCGCGATGCCAACCGCTTCGGCCTGGTGCTCAACGGCATGCTCAACGGCAACCCGGGCCTGCGCATTACCCAGGTTGAAGACCACGACGCCCGTGCGCGCCTGGCGGAAATCGCCGAGCTGTTCGAGTTCGTCTCCGGCTCTGTGGATGAGATCCTCGAAACCTCGCCGCAGCTGTTCCAGGTGCGTGCGTCGGCGAGCAATATTTTCAACCTGTCGCAAACCCTGCTTGATGAAGCCTCGCACCTGGCCACCGGGTTTGAAAACCTCGCCAGCGGGCGCAGCTTCGACACCATCGGCGGCTATGTGCTGGGCCTGTTGGCGCTGGCCTCGATCATCCTGATCGGCCTGGTAATGGTGCGCGAAACCAACCGCCAACTGCATGAGACCGCCGAAAAGAACGAGCGCAACCAGAACGCGATCATGCGCCTGCTCGACGAAATCGAAGACCTGGCCGATGGCGACCTCACGGTGACCGCCTCAGTGACCGAAGACTTCACCGGCACTATCGCCGACTCCATCAACTATTCGGTGGACCAACTGCGCGATCTGGTGGCGACGATCAACTTAACCGCCGGGCAAGTTGCCGGCGCGGTGCAAGAGACTCAGGCCACCGCCATGCATCTGGCCCAGGCCTCGGAGCATCAGGCCCAGCAGATCGCCGAAGCGTCCACCGCGATCAACCAGATGGCCCAGTCCATCGATCAGGTGTCGGCCAACGCGGCGGAGTCCTCGGCGGTGGCGGAGCGTTCGGTGGAAATTGCCAACAAGGGCAACGAGGTGGTGCACAACACCATCCACGGCATGGACAACATTCGCGAGCAGATCCAGGACACCGCCAAACGCATCAAACGCCTGGGCGAATCTTCCCAGGAGATTGGCGATATCGTCAGCCTGATCGATGACATTGCCGACCAGACCAATATCCTCGCCCTCAACGCGGCGATCCAGGCCAGCATGGCCGGCGACGCCGGGCGTGGTTTTGCGGTGGTGGCCGATGAAGTGCAACGGCTGGCCGAGCGTTCATCCGCCGCCACCCGGCAAATCGAAACGCTGGTGCGGGCGATTCAGACCGACACCAATGAAGCCGTTATTTCCATGGAACAGACCACCACCGAAGTGGTGCGCGGCGCGCGCTTGGCCCAGGACGCCGGGGTGGCGCTGGAGGAGATCGAAGGCGTGTCGAAAACCCTCGCGGCGTTGATTCAGAGTATTTCCAATGCGGCGCAGCAGCAGACGTCGTCCGCCGGGCAGATTTCCCTGACGATGAACGTGATCCAGCAAATCACCACGCAGACGTCATCCGGCTCGACCGCCACCGCCGAAAGTATCGGCAACCTGGCGAAGATGGCCAGCCAGTTGCGCAGGTCGGTGTCGGGCTTCACCTTGCCACCGCCTAAACAGGTAGACGATTGAAATGTTATCTGGAGAACACCACATTCCAAATGTGGGAGCTGGCTTGCCTGCAATAGCGGGCTTTCAGTTGATACATCTACAGCTGACCCACCGCCATCGCAGGCAAGCCAGCTCCCACAGTGGATCTCCATTGTTCTCGGCAACACACGCAGTCCATGAATTCTAAGCGGAGCAGTTATGGTTGATCGGCACGACTACGTGGCCCTCGAATGGGTCAAGGGCGACATTGCCGAAACCCTGAAACAGGCCCGTTCGGCGCTGGACACGTTTGTCGAAACCCACGACAGCGACGCCATCGGCGAGTGCCTTGCGTGCATTCACCAGGTGCATGGTGCGTTGCAAATGGTCGAGTTTTACGGCGCGGCCCTGCTGGCGGAAGAAATCGAAGAGCTGGCGCTGGCATTGCAAGGCGAGCGCGTCAGCCAGCGCGATGAAAGCATCCGTCTGCTGCAACAGGCGCTTAGCCAGCTGCCGCTGTACCTTGACCGTGTGCACAGCGCCCGCCGCGATTTGCCGCTGGTGGTGTTGCCGCTGCTCAATGACCTGCGCAGCGCACGCGGCGAAGGCCTGCTGTCGGAGACCAGCCTGTTCAGCCCGCAACTGCTGTCGATTGCGCCGTTGCCCGATGAGGCCCTGGCCCAGCGTGCGCTGCCTGACCTTCACGAGCAACTGCGCCAGTGGCACCAGCTTCTGCTCCAGGCGTTGGCCGGGCTGCTGCGTGAAGACCATGGCCCAAGCAACCTGGAAGATATGGCGCGGGTCTTCGCCCGCCTCGAAGCCCTGTGCCAAGGCGCGCCGCTGCTGCCATTGTGGCAAGTCACCTCGGCGCTGGTGGAAGGCATGCTCACCGGCGTCATCGCCAACAGCCCGGCGCTGCGCAGTTTGCTCAAAGCCAGCGACAAGCAACTCAAGCGCCTGCTGGCCCAGGGCATCGGCGGCATCAACCAACCGGCGCCGGATGAGTTGCTCAAGAGCCTGCTGTTCTACGTCGCCAAGGTCACCCGGCCGACGCCGCGCATGCAAAGCCTCAAGGAACGCTACGGGCTGGATGAAGCCTTGCCCGACAGCGCCGTGGTGGATGCCGAGCGCGCGCGCCTGGCCGGGCCGGATCGCAATGCCATGGGGTCGGTGCTTGGCGCGTTATGTGAGGAACTGGTGCGGGTCAAGGAGCGCCTGGATCTGTTCGTGCGCAGTGACCGGCAACACACCAGCGACCTCGATGCCTTGCTGGCGCCGCTGCGGCAGATCGCCGACACCTTGGCGGTACTGGGCTTCGGCCAGCCGCGCAAAGTCATCATCGACCAGCTTGCCGTGGTGCTTGGCCTGGTCCAGGGCCACCGCGAACCCAATGATGCGGTGCTGATGGATGTCGCCGGGGCCTTGCTGTATGTCGAGGCCACGCTGGCGGGCATGGTCGGCACCGTCGAACCGGAAAACCGCGAAGAAAGCCGCCTGCCCACCACTGACCTGACCCAGATTCATCAACTGGTTATCCGCGAATCCTGCCAGTGCCTCAAGCAAGCCAAAGAGCTGGTGATTGACTGCGTTGAAGCCGACTGGGATCGCCAGCGCCTGGAGTCTCTGCCCGAGCTGCTCAGCCAGGTGCGTGGGGCTCTGGCGATGATTCCGCTGCCGCGCGCGGCGAGCCTGATGCGCGGCTGTACCGATTACGTCGGCGAACAGCTGATGGTGAATGAGGCCATGCCCTGCGAGGCACAGCTGGCGCATTTTGCAGACGTGATCAGCAGCCTGGAGTACTACCTGGAACGCATGCTCCAGGATGCCGACGCTGCGGGCGAACGCGTGCTGGAACTGGCCACCCAGGGCCTGGCCGCACTCGGCTACCTGCCCGCCGAAAAACCCTGGCGGCAGGCGCTGGTCGCGCCGGATGGCGCACTGTCGACCGAGGTTGCGCCGAGCCAATCCCAGTTCGACGCATTGGCCAGCCCGACCTCACGCCTGAACCCGCCGGCACTGAAACGCCCGGGCAGCCTGCAGCCACCGCCGGACGGTGAGGAACCCATCGACGACGAGCTGCGCGAAGTCTTCCTTGAAGAAACCGACGAAGTCCTCGAAGTGCTGCACCGTTACTTGCCGAACAGCGCGGACAAAACCGCCCAAGCTGAGATGCGCCGCGCGTTTCACACCTTGAAAGGCAGCGGCCGTATGGTCCGCGCCCTGGTGTTGGCCGAGTTGGCCTGGGCGTTGGAAAACCTGCTTAACCGCGTGCTCGAACGCAGCGTTACCCTCGGCCCCGATATTCAACAGGTGCTGGATGACGCCGTGGCCCTGCTGCCGGAATTAATTGCCGACTTCGCCACTGATGACCAGCGCCAACGCGATGAAGTCGACGCCTTGGCCGCGCGTGCCCACGCGCTGGCCAGCGGCACTGTATCGGCCGCAGAACCCCACGACCCGATGCTGCTGGAGATTTTCCGCAACGAAGCCCAGAGCCACCTGGAAAGCCTCAACCACTTCCTGCAACAAGCCGCCGAACACGTGCCGCTGCAGGTCAGCGATGAATTGCAACGCGCCCTGCACACCCTCAAGGGCAGTGCCTACATGGCCGGCGTACTGCCAATTGCCGAACTGGCACGGCCGCTTGATCACCTGACCCGCGAATACAAGGCCCACCGCCTGCCGCTGGACCTGGATGAAGTGGAGTTGTTGCTGGAAGCGGAAGGTTTGTTTCAACGCGGGTTGCGTCAACTGGACAGCGATCCGCTCGTGCCGATCGAGGGTGCGCCAGACCTGATCAGCCGTACCCAAAGCCTGCTTGACCAGCAGCTCGAAGCCCTGCTCGATGCGCCCAACACGGGCCTGCGTATCAAGCGCGACCCGCAGTTGATTACCAACTTCCTGGCCCAGGGCATGGATATCCTGCTGGATGCCGAAAGCCTGCTGCGCCGTTGGCAACAACACCCCGGCGAGCGTCAGGAACTGACCGCGCTGCTGGACGAATTGACCACCCTGGGTGAAGGCGCGCACATCGCCGACCTGCACGCGATTGACGCGCTGTGCGAGGCCTTGCTCGATCTGTATGGTGCCGTGGAAGAAAGCAGCCTTGCGGTCAGCGAGCGGTTTTTCCATGAGGCCGAACAGGCCCATGAAGCGTTGATCAACATGCTCGACCAGTTGGCCGCCGGCCAGGAAATCAGCCCGGCGCCGGCGCGGGTACAAGCGCTGCGCGAATTGCTCGATGACGCCCTCGACCCGTCCGCCACCGGCCTGATCAAAAGCGACGGCAGCCGCGCCCTGAGCATCTCGGAACTGGGCGCCGCCACGGCACAGTTGGGCCAGGACACGGCGATGGACGACGAGATTGTCGAGATCTTCCTGGAAGAGGCGGTGGATATCCTCGACAGCGCCGGGCAGTCGCTTAAACGCTGGTTGCTGGAGCCCGACAGCGCGGCACCGCTGTCGTCGCTGCAACGGGATTTGCACACCCTCAAAGGCGGCGCGCGCATGGCCGAGATCGGGCCCATTGGCGACCTGGCCCATGAGCTGGAAAGCCTGTACGAAGGCTTGGTGGACCGCCGCTACAGCTACTCCCCGGAACTCTCCCATGTGCTGATGGCCAGCCATGAACGGCTGGCCTTGCAGCTGGAGCAACTGCAAGACCACCAACCCCTGAGCGACTCCAGCGACTTGATCGCCGAGCTGCGCGAGTTACGCCACAGCAGCACGCCAGCCACCCCGGTCGCAGCGCCCGAAGCGGCAGCTGACCCCGAGCTGCTGGATATCTTCCTTGAAGAAGCTGCCGATATTCTCGACAGCTCAAGCAGCGCGTTGCTGCGCTGGCAGGCCGAGCCGAACAATCGCCAGGAGGTGGAAACCCTGCTGCGCGACCTGCACACCCTCAAAGGGGGCGCGCGCATGGTCGAGATCGGGCCGATTGGCGATTTGGCCCATGAACTGGAGTTTCTCTACGAAGGGCTGTCCGCCGGTTTGCTGGCCCCGTCTCCTGAACTCTTCGCGTTGCTGCAGGGCTGCCATGACCGCCTGGCGCAGATGATCGATGCGGTGGCGGACGGCTTGCCGGTCGGTTCGGTGGACAAGCTCATCGAGCGCATCAAAAGCCTGGTGCACCCTAGTGATGAGCCGGTGTTGCCTGTGGCATTGCCGACGGGCAAGGCGGAAGCGGCGGTCGACCCGGCGGCGGACATGGTGAAAATCTCCGCCGATTTGCTGGATGACCTGGTCAACCTGGCCGGTGAAACCTCGATCTTCCGTGGCCGTATCGAGCAGCAAGTCAACGATGCGCGCACCGCGCTCAATGAAGTCGAAACCACCATTGAACGCATGCGCGACCAACTGCGCCGTCTCGACACCGAAACCCAGGGCCGCATCCTCAGCCGCCAGCAGGCCGAGGCCGAGCGCCTGGGTTATGAAGAATTTGACCCGCTGGAAATGGACCGCCATTCGCAGTTGCAGCAGCTGTCGCGCGCGCTCTCCGAGTCGGCCTCCGACCTGTTGGACCTCAAGGAAACGCTGGACCGCCGCAACCAGGATGCGCACAACCTGTTGCAACAGCAGGCGCGCATCAACACCGAGTTGCAAGAAGGCCTGATGCGCACGCGCATGGTGCCGTTTGAACGCATGTTGCCGCGCCTCAAGCGCATCGTGCGCCAGGTGGCGGAAGAGTTGGGCAAGGACGTCGAGTTTGTGGTCGGCAATGCCGAAGGCGAGATGGACCGCAACGTGCTGGAACGCATGGTGGCGCCGCTGGAACATATGCTGCGCAATGCCGTGGACCATGGCCAGGAATCGCGCGAGGCACGGTTGCTGGCCGGTAAGCCTGCGAGGGGCCGCATCAGCCTGGACCTGACCCACGAAGGCGGCGATATCGTCTTCGACATGCGCGACGACGGCGCCGGGGTGCCACTGGAGGCGGTGCGGCGCAAGGCAATCAAGCGGGGGTTGCTCAGCCCTCATCAAGAGATGAGCGACCGCGACGTATTGCAGTTCATCCTGCAACCGGGGTTCTCCACGGCGGAAAAGATCACGCAGATTTCCGGGCGGGGCGTGGGCATGGACGTGGTGCACGAAGAAGTGCGCCAACTTGGTGGCTCGATGGTGATTGATTCGAGGCCGGGCGAGGGCGTGCACTTTCGCATTCGCCTGCCGTTTACGGTGTCGGTCAACCGCGCACTGATGGTGCAATGCGCGGACGATCAATACGCGATTCCGCTCAACACCATTGAAGGCCTGGTGCGCGTCCTGCCCCACGAGCTGGCGGGGCACTATCAACAAGACCCGCCGCGTTATGAATACGCCGGCCAGCGCTACGAGTTGTTCTACCTGGGTGACCTGCTGCACACCGTCGCCCGGCCGAAATTGCTGGGCCAGTACCAGCCGGTGCCGGTGCTGTTGGTGCAATGCAACGAACGGCGCGTGGCGGTGCATGTGGATGCCATGGCCGGTACGCGAGAGATCGTCGTCAAGGGCCTGGGGCCGCAATTTGCGGGCGTGCAGGGGCTGTCCGGGGCGACCATTCTGGGCGATGGCCGCGTGGTGTTGATCATCGATTTGCTCGCGCACATCCGTGCCCGGCAACCGGCCTTGCCGGCCCGGTCGGTCGACGCCGCGCTGGTGCTCAACGACCCGTTGAAAAAGCGCCCGCTGCTGGTGCTGGTCGTGGACGATTCGGTCACGGTGCGCAAAGTCACCAGCCGCCTGCTGGAGCGTAACGGCATGAACGTACTCACGGCCAAAGACGGGATCGACGCCATCGCCCTGCTCGAAGAACACACCCCGGACCTGATGTTGCTCGACATCGAAATGCCGCGCATGGACGGCTTCGAAGTGGCCATCCAAGTGCGCAACGACCCACGGCTGATGCGCCTGCCGATCATCATGATCACCTCGCGCACCGGCCAAAAACACCGCGACCGCGCCATGGCCATTGGCGTCAATGACTACCTCGGCAAGCCGTACCAAGAGTCGGTGCTGCTGGAAAGCATCGCCTACTGGAGCAAGTCCCATGCTTGACCACCGCACCAGCCAACTCACCGGCCTGCTGTTGCCCCTGGCCGACCGCCACCTGGTGCTGCCCAACGTCGCCATCGCCGAGCTGATCGACTTCCAACGCGGCGAACCGGCCAGCGATGCGCCGCCGTGGTACCTGCGGCAAGTGACCTGGCGCGACCGGCAGTTGCCGTTGATCAGCTTTGAAGCGGTGTGCGGTGAGGCCAGCGTGACCGGCGAGCGTTCGCGAATTGTGGTGTTGAACGCGCTCGGCGGGCGGCCAACGTTGAAGTTTATTGCGATGGTGATTCAGGGGATTCCCCGCTCGTACAAACTCGATAGCCAGTTGAGTTACGTGGATGTGCCGCTGTGCCCACTGGAACTGGCGGCGGTGCAGGTGGGCGAGCATGTGGCGAAAGTGCCTGACCTGATGGGGCTGGAAGCGCTGTTGGTCGAGTCCGGCCTGGCCTGACGATTAGCCTTGTGAAGATCCACTGTGGGAGCTGGCTTGCCTGCGATAGCGGCTTGTCAGTCACTGCATCAACAACTGACCCACCGCTATCGCAGGCAAGCCAGCTCCCACACTGAATTGTGTTCAATCGCGCGTTAGCGTTTTCGTGACTAAAAAATTGTTGTTGATGATCGTACCTTTTCACCATTTCGGATCGGCTAATGATGCGGACTGACCGCTCACATGTCGGAATGGGATGGAGTTGCTGTAGGCGAGTTCTGCATTTGGATTAAGCGGGTTTTCAGGCCTGTGTGGAGTGGCTAGCTTCTGCGCTCCTCATTGCCTGCAAGGATCTGCAAATGGCCGTACCGTTAATGCCGCCCGGTGTTTCAATTTTTGAAAACATGGCGATATCTCGTTGCAAACGCACTCATCTCAAGCCGGGCTCGGCATTCGCTTATTCTTGGTTTTATTCTCAGGTCAGGGCTGCTGGCCCATGGAACTACAAGAAGCGAGGGCGCGAGTATGAGGCTTTTGGTAACTTCAATTACGGCGCTACGGGTACGGTGCTGGGCATTCCCGAGCATGTGTTGTTGCGAGCTGCTGGTGTGGCTCAAACCGTCGCAAAAACCACCCTTCCGGATTTTGGAACATGGTGGGGCGGTGAGCCTTTTGGTGATGACCCACGGGACCAATATTGGATAAGAAAAGGTATTGAATATGCAATTTCGCAAGGCCACTAAGCGCCTCATACCGTTTCTGCGTAATTGCCTGCTTGTGGTCTGCCTGATCTATATCGGCGGCAGTTGGATACTGTCGCCCGGAACACCGGTTCTGGATGAAGTGGTTTTGAAGCATTCCTTGGGCAACGGCACTTCGATCTATGGTGCGCGCGACGGCCAGGGGGGGGCGACGGTGGGGTTTTCCTACAGATACTACGTCCATGAGGATTTGGGGAGTGATCAGGAAATACTCGCCGCCTTAGTGTCTGCACATGCGTTTCTGAAAACCCAAGAGCCCGATGTCCAAGCGCGTGATGAGGGCGGTGCACTGCATCTGATTATTCGGGGGCGTGTGTATGAGTACCATAGCTATGCACTGGAGGGCTTGGGGACGGTCAAGGTGATGATGGCTTTGTGATGGGCCAGTGTTCGGATTTTTCCTGCAAGATTTCGGGCGGTGCATGAACTTGTTGTGGGTAGTGATGGCGGCTAGTCTTCGTTCGTCATCGAAAAAACGGTGACACGGACGTGCAAGTCCGACGAAACTGTTTAGGCGTACAGACGCCCAGCCAACCACGGGCGTTTTTTGTGCTCGCTGCTTTATGGCGGCTGCGCGCAGGAGGTCTTCGGACCTGCTGGGTGTCCTGAACAGGCCCGGTCTTGCACACCTGCGCACGGTCGCCACCCTCATTCGCGTGCAAGCGAACGGTGGCGCTCCTTACTAACTGTTTAGGAGTTTCATCATGATCAAACCTACCCCAAATCCACCCGCTAGTGTTTTCACTGTAAACCCTCACCAAAACACCGAAGCCCTATTGGTCAACGCCAGCGAAACCCTGTCCTCGCTGAACGCTATGACCTGCAACCTGGCCTTTGACCTGAATACGTCCCAGCGCGCAATCATGCTCGGCATTCAGCAAATGGCCGAGTTGGGCCAGTTGCTGGTCGATAAAGCGCTGGAGCAAGTCAGCCCGGCGGCGGCAGGTTAAAACGGTCCCAAATAGGGGCTGGTCGTTCCCTGTTTAGGACCGCTACTTAACAGGCACCACCGAACAAATGTGGGAGCGGGCTTGCTCGCGAATACGGTGGATCAGTTGTAGATGTGCTGACTGACCCACCGTATTCGCGAGCAAGCCCGCTCCCACATTTTGATCTTCATTCGGCTCGAATCGAGTATTTGCTGATTGATGGTTTCCTGTACCCCAACCGCTTAAAACTTGATCGTTCCCAAAAAGGGACCTATCGTTCCCTTTTTGGGACTCTTTGGCCGCCGCCATGCAAACCTTGCCGCTCAGCACTGCACTCTTCACCGTCACCCAGCAAAAAGTGCTGGGCCTGCTTTTTGGCAAGCCCGATCAAAGTTTCTTCACCAACGAAATAGCCCGCTGGGCCCAAGTGGGCAAGGGCAGCCTCACCCGCGAACTTGAGCGGTTGCAGTTGGCGGGCATCTTGAGCATGACGCGCCAGGGCAACCAGACCCACTACCAAGCCAATCCCCAGTGCCCGATTTACTCGGAGTTGTTGGCTATCGTGCGCAAGACGCTGAGTCTGGACGAACCCTTGCGCAATGCATTGGCGCCTTTCGCCGAGCAACTGACGTGGGCGTTCATCTACGGCTCCATCGCCAAGGGCGAGGCGCACTCATCCAGTGACATAGATCTGATGCTGATAGGTGAAAGCCTCAACTACAGTGAAGTCATGGAGCAGCTCATGCCGCTGGAAGAGCAACTGGGCCGCACCATCAACCCGACGCTTTACACCCTCGAAGACTGGATCGGCAAATGGAATGCCGGGAACAGTTTTGTACAGCGGGTCGTGCAGCAGGACAAGATCAATCTGATGGGGGGCAACCCCCTGGAATCCACGGATGGACAGCAAGGCAAACCTGGAGAACCTGCAACGTAGCGGTGGCTTGAAGGCAGAGCCGCCGGATCGCAAGGAGTGTGATGGACTGATGCGCTCGGCCCGGGACCGATTAAGAGATGCGGGCAACCCACTGTTGTCGTTCGCCAGTCGTTTCGACCTGGCATACAACGCTGCCCACGCCATCGCGCTCACGGCCTTGCGTTTGCAAGGCTATCGTTCTGACAAACGCTATTTGGTCTTTCAATGTCTGATTCACTCCGCCGACGCGAACAAGGTGCAGGTGAGGTTATTAGCGCTGTGCCATGAGCGCCGAAACCTCGCGGAGTACGAAGGGTATATGAATGAGGATGAGGCGCTGCTGGGGCAGTTGATGGATGGCGCGATAACACTGCTGAATAAAGTGGAAGACGTGTTGGCTGTCCATCAGTGGCAATGACGTGATTCTTCTGAACACCACCGAACAAATGTGGGAGCGGGCTTGCTCGCGAATGCAGGGTGTCAGTCGGTACATGTGTAACTGACCCACCGCATTCGCGAGCTAGCCCGCTCCCACATTTTAATCTTCAGTCGGCTCGAACTCAGCGTTTGCTGATGATCCGTTACTCCAGCCGTAACGATCCGCCGTCGGGCTTGATTGATGCCCCCCGGATTCACTCCTAAGGTAAGCCCACGACAGCAAACCCCGTGGAGCGACCATGACAACAACCATCACCCCCGACTCGCGCTGGACGCGGCGGCGCGACGAGAAGCAGCGGCGCCTCGGGCTGGTCAAAAAATACGCAGACGGGGCGGTGTTGCCCAGCGACAAGATCGTCGAGGCCCTCGAAGCGCTGATCCTGCCTGGCGACCGCGTGGTGCTGGAGGGTAACAACCAGAAGCAAGCCGATTTCCTCTCGCGCTCCCTGGCCAAGGCCGACCCGGCCAAGCTCCACGATTTGCACATGATCATGCCCAGCGTCGGCCGCTCCGAGCACCTGGACCTGTTTGAAAAGGGCATCGCGCGCAAGCTGGACTTCTCCTTCGCCGGCACCCAATCCCTGCGCATCAGCCAACTGCTGGAAGACGGCCTGCTGGAAATCGGCGCGATCCACACCTACATCGAACTCTATGCCCGCCTGGTGGTGGACCTGATTCCCAACGTCGTGCTCTCGGCCGGTTTCATGGCCGACCGCGCCGGTAATATCTACACCGGCGCCAGCACCGAAGACACTCCCGCGCTGATCGAACCCGCCGCCTTCAGTGATGGCATCGTCATCGTGCAGGTCAACCAGTTGGTGGACGACGTCACCGACTTGCCGCGTGTCGACATCCCCGCCAGTTGGGTGGATTTTGTGGTGGTGGCCGACAAGCCGTTCTACATCGAGCCACTGTTCACCCGCGACCCGCGCCACATCAAGCCGGTGCATGTGCTGATGGCGATGATGGCGATCCGTGGCATCTACGAAAAACACAATGTGCAGTCGCTCAACCACGGCATCGGATTCAACACGGCCGCCATCGAGCTGATCCTGCCCACCTACGGCGAGTCCCTCGGCCTTAAAGGCAAAATCTGCCGCAACTGGACCCTCAACCCACACCCAACCCTGATCCCCGCGATCGAAAGCGGCTGGGTCGAAAGTGTGCATTGCTTCGGCACCGAGTTGGGCATGGAAAACTACATCGCCGCACGGCCGGATGTGTTCTTCACCGGCCGCGACGGCTCGATGCGCTCCAACCGCATGTTCTGCCAACTGGCCGGCCAGTACGCGGTGGACCTGTTTATCGGCGCCACCTTGCAAGTGGACGGTGATGGGCATTCCTCCACCGTGACCCGTGGCCGCCTCGCGGGTTTTGGGGGCGCGCCGAACATGGGCCACGACCCGCGTGGTCGTCGGCATGGCACCCCGGCCTGGCTGGATATGCGCCACGATGACGCGCCGGAGGCTTTGCTCGAACGCGGCAAAAAACTCGTGGTGCAAATGGTCGAGACCTTCCAGGAAGGCGGCAAACCGACCTTCGTCGAAACCCTCGACGCGGTGGACGTCGCGCGCAAAAGCGGCATGCCCCTGGCGCCGATCATGATCTACGGCGACGACGTCACCCACCTGCTCACCGAAGAAGGCATCGCCTACTTGTACAAGGCGCGTTCCCTGGAAGAGCGCCAAGCGATGATCGCCGCCGTTGCTGGTGTCACCGCCATCGGCTTGCGCCACAACCCCAAGGACACTGCGCGCATGCGCCGCGAAGGCTTGATCGCCTTGCCCGAAGACCTCGGTATCCGCCGCACCGACGCCACCCGCGAACTGTTGGCCGCCAAGAGCGTGGCCGACCTGGTGGAGTGGTCCGGTGGCTTGTACAACCCGCCCGCCAAGTTCAGGAGCTGGTAAATGCGCGCCCTCAAACTGCATGAACTGAGCCTCGCCGAGCGCCTGGCGGACATGGCCGTCGACGCGCTGATCGATGAGGCGGACTTGTCGCCAAAACCCGCTTTGGTCGACCGTCGCGGCAATGGCGCCCATCGCGATTTACACCTGGGCCTGATGCACGCGTCGGCACTGTCGCTGTGGCCGATGTTCAAGGAGATGGCGCAAGCCGCGCTTGAGTTCGGTGAAGTCGGTTTGCCCCTGCGTGAAGCCCTCGGGCGGATTGGCCGCGAAGGCGAGCAAGCCATGCTCACCACCACCGCCGGCGTGAACACCCACCGCGGTGCGATCTGGGCGCTCGGTTTGCTGACCGCAGCGGCGGCCCTGGAACCACGCGCCATCACGCTGAATGCCGCCAGACTGGCCTTGCTCAACGACCGTTACGCGCCCCAACCGCTGAGCCACGGCGCCCAGGTTGCCCAACGCTACGGCGCACGCGGTGCCCGTGAAGAAGCCCAGTTGGGCTTCCCTTCGGTTGTGCAGCGCGGCCTGCCGCAACTGCGCAAAAGTCGTCAGCAAAATGTCGGCGAACAGAACGCCCGCCTGGACGCCTTGCTCGCGATCATGACCGACCTGGCGGACACCTGCGTGCTCTACCGCGCAGGCACCGAGGGCCTGCACGCTATGCAACACGGCGCCCAAGCGGTGCTGGACGCGGGCGGCAGTGCAAGCCTCGCCGGCCGCCGCCGACTGCACGTGCTGGACCAACAACTGCTGGCCCTGAATGCCTCCCCCGGCGGCGCCGCCGACCTGTTGGCCGCCTGCCTGTTTATCGACCGCCTCGACGGAGCGTTGTGATGGAAACCTTATCTTTTGAATTCCCCGCCGGGCAGCCGCCGACAGGCCGTGCACTGGTGGGTTGCGTCGGCTCCGGCGACCTGGAAGTGCTGCTGGAGCCTGGCACGCCCGGCACGCTGACCATCCAGGTGCAGACCTCGGTAAACGGCGCTGAACAACGCTGGCAGCATCTGTTTGAGCGAATCTTCCAGGAACAGATGCCGCCAGCCTTGAAGATTGATATCCACGATTTCGGCGCCACCCCCGGCGTGGTGCGCTTGCGCCTGGAGCAGGGTTTCGAGGAGATCGGCCATGACTGACTTGCTCAGCAAACACAGCTTTGTCGAACTCGGTGCGCGGCAACGGGCCAAGGCCTTGTTGGACGCCGGCACTTACCGCGAGCTGATCGACCCGTTCCAGCGCGTGATGTCGCCGTGGCTCAGCCGCCAAGGCGTGGTGCCTCAGGCGGATGACGGTGTGGTGATCGCCAAGGGCAGCATCGCGGGCTTGCCGGTGGTGGTTGCGGCTATCGAGGGCAACTTTCAAGGTGGCAGCCTGGGTGAGGTCGGCGGCGCGAAAATCGCCGGTGCGCTGGAGCTGGCCGCCGAAGACAACCGCAAGGGCATCCCGACCCGCGCTGTGCTGCTGCTGGAAACCGGCGGCGTGCGCTTGCAGGAGGCCAACCTTGGCCTGGCCGCGATTGCCGATATCCACGCGGCGATTGTCGACCTGCG
Source organism: Pseudomonas fluorescens (assembly GCF_900215245.1). Lineage (GTDB taxonomy): Bacteria > Pseudomonadota > Gammaproteobacteria > Pseudomonadales > Pseudomonadaceae > Aquipseudomonas > Aquipseudomonas fluorescens. Next base: position 1,709,295 of record NZ_LT907842.1, on the reverse strand, counting down.
CCAGTACCAGCCGGTGATCGGCGTGGTGGCGGGCAGCGTCGGCTGCTTTGGCGGCATGTCCATCGCCGCCGGGTTGTGCAGCTACCTCGTCGTCACCCGTGAAGCACGCCTGGGCCTGAATGGCCCGCAGGTGATCGAGCAGGAAGCCGGCCTGGAAGAATACGACTCCCGCGACCGTCCCTTTATCTGGAGCCTGACCGGCGGCGAGCAACGCTTTAACAGCGGGTTGGCCGACCGTTATGTGGCGGACGATGTGGCGCAGATCCAGCAGACCGTCACTGATCTGTTGCAACAAGGCTTGCCCGAACACCCGCGCAGCCGTCAGCTCGATTTCTACCTGAAGCGCCTGACCGAGCTGGACGCCACGCCGCAAATTGACGCGGCCACGGTTCGCGACCTGTATCAAGGAGACCGCTCATGAGAGGCTTGCAGTGGTTCAACGCATTGAGCAACGGCGCCACGCCCGTGGACGGTTTGCCGGCCTCGTTGAAAGTCGCCGACGGCGCGTTGGCTGAACACGCGGTGCGCTTCATCGCCGTGGTCACCGACGCCCAAAACCGCTTCCCGCGTGCGCGCAATGGCGAAGTCGGCCTGCTCGAAGGCTGGGGCTTGGCCAAGGCCGTGGACGACGCCATCGCCCGTGGCGACAAACGCCCGATCATCGCCATCGTCGATGTGCCCAGCCAAGCCTACGGCCGTCGCGAAGAAGCCCTCGGCATTCACCAGGCCCTGGCCGCCGCCGCCGACAGCTATGCCCGCGCCCGGCTGGCCGGGCACCCGGTGATTGCTCTGCTGGTGGGCAAGGCGATGTCCGGCGCGTTCCTCGCCCACGGCTACCAGGCCAACCGCCTGATCGCCTTGCGTGACCCCGGCGTGATGGTGCACGCCATGGGCAAAGCCTCGGCGGCGCGGGTGACCCTGCGCAGCGTCGAGGAATTGGAAGCCCTGGCCGCCAGTGTGCCGCCGATGGCGTATGACATCGACAGCTATGCCAGCCTCGGCTTGCTCTGGGAGACCTTGTCGGTCAGCCAGATTGAACAGCCCACGGCGGACGATGTGGTGCGGGTCAGCGATTGCCTGCTGCACGCCATCAACGATATCGACGGCCCTGATTTAACAGGGCGTTTGGGCGCCACTCATCGCGCCGCCTCCAGCCACGTGCGCCAGTTGCTGCGGGAGCAATGGTGAACGCCCACGATCTGCTCTGGGGCATGACCCCGGCGCACCTGCCCGCCGACTCCCCGGCGTGGGTGATGGACGCTGTGGGCGCCGGCCACCCGGTGGTGGTGCGTCGCGCCATTGCCGAGCCCGGCTATGTGGCGGTCGGCGTGCGTGGGCAACGGCGCGAGCAGCGTTTTGCGACGCAGATGCCCTTGGCTGCCGTGCAACGGCGAGTGACCCCGCAAGCCCTGCGCGATGTGAGCTCGCCACGGGATGTGCCGGCGTTGCGCGCACTTGATCAACTGCGGCCGTTGTTGGCACCGCAAGAGTGGGGCGTGAGCGGCAGTGCCGGCTTTGAATTGGCGAGCGGCATCCAAGCTTTGCATGCCCTGAGCGATCTGGATTTGATTCTGCTCGCCCCGCAGCCGCTTGATCGCAAGGACGCCCGAGCGTTGCTGGCGCAATTGGACACGGCGCCGTGTGCCGTGGACCTGCAGCTGCAAACCCCATTCGGTGCGGTAGCCTTGCGCGAATGGGCCGGTGGCTCACGCCGTGTGCTGCTGAAAACCGCCGGCGGCGCGCTCCTGGTTCTCGACCCGTGGCAGGCCGTGGCATGAGCAGCCTCCTGGTGTTTCCGGGGCAGGGCACCCAACGCGCAGGCATGCTCCAGGCGTTGCCGGCGGACATTTTGCAAGAAGCCAGTGACGCCTTGGGTGAAGACGTTCGCCCGCTCGACTCGGCGCACGCCTTGGCGAGCACCCGCGCCGTTCAGCTCTGCCTGCTGATCGTCGGCGTCGCCCATGCGCGCCAGTTGCAGCATACGCCGGATTACGTGGCGGGCCTGTCCATCGGTGCCTATCCGGCAGCGGTCATCGCCGGTGCCCTGGACTTTGCTGATGCGGTAAAGCTGGTGAGCCTGCGCGGCGAACTGATGCAAAACGCTTATCCACAGGGCTACGGCATGACCGCGCTGATCGGCCCTGAGTTATCCACCGTCGAAACGTTGCTGGCCGATATCCACAGCGCAAAAACGCCGGTGTACCTGGCCAATATCAACGCCGACAACCAAACCGTCATCGCGGGCAGCGACGCGGCGATGCAGCGGGTTGCCGAGCGCCTTAAAGGCAACGGCGTCGCCAAGCGCCTGGCCGTCAGCGTGCCGTCCCATTGCGCGCTGCTGGAAGCGCCCGCGCAGGCACTGGCCGAAGCCTTTGTCACGCTCAAGGCCCCGCGCATTACCTACCTGAGCAGCACCCGCGCGCGGCCTATCCACAACCCGGAACACCTGCGCGACGACCTGGCTTTCAACATGTGCCGCGTCGTCGACTGGCGCGGCACCGTGCAAAGCGCCTACGAGCGCGGCGTGCGCCTGCAAATCGAACTGCCCCCGGGCGCCGTGCTCACCGGCCTGTCACGCCGCGTGTTTGAACAAGGCACGGTGATCGCCTGTGAAGGCGCGCGCCTGGACACCTTGCAGGCCCTGCTGCAAGAGGAGGAGCGCCGCCACCGATAAAGCTCCACCCAAGGCTTTCGAAGCACAAAAACAACAATTTCGATCGAGCACTTTGAGGACAACAACAATGATTATCTACGGTGTGGCATTGCTGGCGATCTGCACGCTCGCGGGCGTGATCATGGGCGATATGCTGGGCGTGTTGCTCGGCGTCAAATCCAACGTGGGCGGAGTGGGCATCGCCATGATCCTGCTGATCTGCGCGCGGTTGTGGATGCAAAAGCGCGGTGGCATGACCAAGGAGTGCGAGATGGGCGTCGGCTTCTGGGGCGCCATGTACATCCCCGTGGTCGTCGCGATGGCCGCGCAACAAAACGTGGTCACCGCCCTGCACGGCGGCCCGGTCGCGGTGCTCGCGGCGATCGGTTCTGTGGTCGTTTGTGGCTGCACCATCGCGCTGATCAGCCGCACCCACAAGGGCGAACCCTTGCCCGCTGAAGAACCGCTGATTACGCCGACACCTGTTGTGGGAGGCCGCTGATATGTGGGACCTCATCGAAAAAGGCTTGGAACATAACGGCCTGGTCACCGCCTTTGCGTTCGTCGGCGTGGTGATGTGGATTTCTGTGGTGCTGTCCAAGCGCCTGACCTTCGGGCGCATTCATGGCTCGGCGATTGCGATTGTCATCGGCCTGGTCTTGGCCTGGGTCGGCGGCACGCTTACCGGTGGGCAAAAAGGCCTGGCCGATGTGGCACTGTTCTCCGGTATCGGGTTGATGGGCGGCGCCATGCTGCGCGACTTTGCGATTGTCGCCACGGCCTTTGAAGTGCAAGCCACTGAGGCGCGCAAAGCCGGCTTGATCGGGGTGATTGCCTTGCTGCTTGGCACGATTCTGCCGTTTATCGTCGGCGCGAGCATGGCGTGGGCGTTTGGTTATCGCGATGCGGTCAGCATGACCACCATTGGCGCCGGCGCCGTGACCTACATCGTCGGCCCGGTGACCGGTGCGGCGATTGGCGCGACGTCGGATGTGATGGCGTTGTCGATTGCCACCGGCTTGATCAAGGCGATCCTGGTGATGGTCGGCACACCCGTCGCAGCGCGCTGGATGGGCCTGGATAACCCGCGCTCGGCGATGGTGTTTGGTGGGTTGGCCGGGACGGTCAGCGGCGTGACCGCAGGCCTGGCGGCGACGGATCGGCGGTTGGTGCCGTATGGCGCGTTGACGGCCACGTTCCATACCGGGCTTGGGTGCTTGCTGGGGCCTTCGTTGCTCTATTTCATCGTGCGTGGGATTGTTGGCTGACCCGGTAATTCAGGGTGTTTGCTCTGACCTCTTCGCGAGCAAGCCCGCTCCCACATTTTGACCGCGTTCTCATGTTGGTACTCGGTCAAAATGTGGGAACTGGCTTGTCTGCGATGGCGGTCTCAAGCCTGCCGATTGGCGTACATCCGGCACTCCGCCAACAAGGCCAGCAAGTTCGGGTCGCGCTCCTTGGCCTTGAGAAACATCACACCAATCTGCTGCTGCATCCGATACCGAGGTTGCAGCGGTATGAGCTTCACGCGGTTTTCATACACCGCCGCAATCCGCCCCGGCAGCAACGCATAACCCACGCCTGAGCTGACCATGCTCAGCAGGGTGAAAATGTCATTCACCTGCATGGCCACCTTCGGCTCAAACCCCGCCTGCTTGAACACGCGGTTGCCATCCTGATGCGTGGCGAAGCCTTGGGTGAGGGTAATGAAGGTGGCGTCGCGCACGTCGGCGAGGTCGATTTCCTGCTCGCGGTCGAACGGTGAATCGGCCGGGGTGGCGAGGAAGATGTCATCGGAGAACAGCGCGATCTGCGCGCAGTCAGGGTCGTTGGCGTGTTCGTCGAGGGAGATGAGGATTGCGTCCACTTCCATGCTCTTAAGCTTGTAGAGCAGGTCGAAGTTGGAGCCCAGGATCAGGTCGATATTCAGTTCACTGCGGCGGATTTTCAGGCCCATGATCAGCTGTGGCACGGTCTTGACCGTCAGCGAATACAGCGAGCCGAGCTTGAAGCGTTCGGCGGAGAAGCCAGCGGCTTCGCGGGTCAGGCGCACGCTGTCGACCACGTCGGCCACCAGTTTTTGCGCGCGCTCCTCCAGCACATAGGCGCTTTCCAGCGGGGTGAGGTTGCGCCCTTCGTGTTTGAACAGCGGGCAACGCAGGGCGTTTTCCAGCGAGTGGATCGCGCGGTGCACGCTGACGTTGCTGGTTTGCAGCTCGGCGGCGGCGCGGGCCAGGTTGCCGGTGCGCATGAACGCCAGGAAGATTTCCAACTTCTTGAGGGTGAATTCTTCGTCGATCAACATGGCGGTGGCTCGGGTTCGAATGCCGTCGATTGTGCCCCTAAAACCAGCTCGCTCCCAGCCATGAACTGCACAGGCCGATCACCACGCCGAGGATGATCAGCCAGATCGCGTTCAGCCGCGTGTAATACACCACGGCGGCGCTGGCCAGGGTCAGCACCAGGCTGGTCGCGTTGTTTTCCAGGCTGTTCATCAGAATGTAGGTGGAGGCGAGAATCAGGCCAATCGACAGCGGTAGCAGGCTACGCTTGACGCGTTGCACCCACGGCGTCCGGGTGTGGCGTTCCAGCCAGCCGGCGCCGACATAGGTCAGCACCGAGCAAGGCACCAGTTTGGCGGTCAGTGCCACCAGCGCGCCGGGCAGGCCCGCCGCCTGCTGGCCGATAAACACCAGGAACATCCCGTTAGGCCCCGGCAGTGCCTGGGAGAGGGCAAAGAATGCGACGAATTGCGCATCGGTGATCCAGTGCATATCGACGACGGTGTAGCGGTGGATATCACTGATGGCCACGGTATTGCCGCCAATCGACATCAGTGACCACAGCGCGCATTGAATCATCAGGTGCAGCAGCACGGTTTGCATCAGCCAGCCCCCTTGTTCGAGCGGATAAAGCTCAAGGCCAGGGAGCTGGGGATGCCAATCAGCAGCACCATCCACAATGGCAGCACGAAGACCGCCATCAAGACGAAGGTCAACACAAAGGCGCTGTAGTTGGCGATCGTTCTGGGCATGGCCTTGAGCAGGCGCAGCGTGGTGCCGAGCATCAGGCCGGTGGCAATCGGCATGACGGCGCCGAAGATCTGCTGCACCACGTCATTGCTCCACCACTTGGCATAGGCGAAACCGGCGAGCACGGTGATCAACGAGGGGAACAGGTAAAGCCCGCACACGGTCACAATGGCACCCGGCAAGCCATGCAGGCGCCGGCCGTAGATGATGCCCACGTTGGCGATATTGGGGCCGGGGAAGAATTGCCCGGTGGTCAGCAGCTCATTGAAGCCTTGTTCGCTGACCCAGCCGCGCTGGTCAACCATCATCTGCCGCGCCCATGGCATGACGCCGCCAAAGCCGAACAGGCCGACCATGGCAAAGTTGTAAAACAACTGCCATAGGCTGGGATGAGGCGGGGCGGGTTCAAGCTCGTGCACGGGCAATACCGATAGGCTGCTGTTGTATCGGCGCTGGCTTGTCGGGTCGCTGCATCGCGGCGATAGCGGTGTATCAGCCCATCACGCAGACTGACAGCGGCTGATTGAAGGCAAGCCAGCGCCCACAGGAAGAAGCGAATCATCTATCGGCGTGTACGTTTGGGCAAATGAAGAAAGGTTGTTACCTGTCTGGCCGCCCGGCGCGTCAGAATGCAGGTAGTAAAACCATGTGGTAACGGTTATTCGAGGTGAGTGACACATGTATCACGGGGAACGTTTCAACGCCTGGAGCCATTTGGCCGGGGCGGTTGCAGCTTTTATCGGCGCAGTATGGATGTTGGTGGTGGCGAGCCTGGACGGCAGCCCCTGGAAGATTGTCAGCGTAGCGATTTACGGTTTTACGCTGCTGGTGCTGTACAGCGCCTCCACGGTGTATCACAGCGTGCAGGGGCGACGAAAAGCGATCATGCAGAAGGTCGACCACTTTTCGATCTACCTGCTGATTGCCGGCAGTTACACGCCGTTCTGCCTGGTGACGCTACGCGGGCCGTGGGGATGGACACTGTTTGGGATTGTGTGGGGGCTGGCGGTGATCGGCATCCTGCAAGAGATCAAGCCACGCTCCGAGGCGCGGATTCTGTCGATTGTGATCTACGCGGTGATGGGCTGGATCGTGCTGGTGGCCGTCAAACCGTTGCTGGCTGCGCTGGGTACGGCGGGGTTTGTCTGGCTGGCCTCGGGCGGCGTGCTGTACACCGTCGGCATCATCTTTTTTGCCCTGGAGGATCGCCTGCGCCATTCCCATGGGATCTGGCATCTATTCGTGATCGGCGGCAGCCTGCTGCACTTCGTGGCGATCATGCACTACGTGCTGTAACAGGCGACGCGGTTAAAAAATGTGCGAGCGGGCTTGCTCGCGAAGGCAGTGTGTCAGTTGATAAATAGGCTAACTGATCCACCGCATTCGCGAGCAAGCCCGCTCCCACATTAGATTGGTAGTGTTCTCACAAGCGTTCGAGCAGTTCACGCGCGCGTTTGCCGAAGATCTGCAGCAGGTTCGCCAGCATATGCGGCGGCGGCTCGTCAGCACGGGTCAGGGCGTACAGGGTGATCGGCAGCGGCGGGGTGAGCGGGCGGATGCAGGTGGTGGCCGTTGAGGCGCCCAAGGCGGTGAACGGGTCGATGACGGTCAACCCGGCGCCTGACTCGACCATGGCCCGCGCCAGGGAATAGGTTTGCACCGAGATCGTCACCCGAGGCGCCGGGTCGACGTTTTCCAGGTAACTGTCGAGTTTGGCCGCCAGCGGATCAGCACTGGACAGCCCAACCATTGGCGCGCCGGCGAGCGCTGCCAGCGGCAATGCCTGGCTCAACTCGGCGTCTGGCCAATAACCCTTCGAGGCCAATGCCACCAACACCCCATTGGCCAGCACTTGTGTGGTCAAACCGGGATGGCCGGAAAAGTTGAGCGTCAGCGCCAGGTCGATCTCGCGCATCAACAGCTTCTGCACCAACTCGCGGCTATGGTCGCTGGACAGCTCGCAGGCGATGTTCGGGTAGTCGCGCGTCCACTCCAGAATCGCCGGTGGCAGCAGTGACAAGGCCAGCGCCGGAATGGCCCCAATACGCACGCTTTGCCCAGGCTCACGGCGCAAGCTCTTGGCCAGGCGTCGCACACCTTGCAGGCTCTCGGTGACTTTCTCGACTTCGCTCTCCAGCGCCAGGGCTTCCGGGGTGGGCAGCAACTTGCCGCGCACCCGCAGAAACAGCGGGAAGCCCAATTGCAGCTCGGCGTGCTGCAGCACCTTGGTCACCGCCGGCTGCGAAACGTGCAGCAACTGCGCGGCAGCGCTGACAGAGCCGGTCTGGCGGATGGCCTGGAAAATTTCGATATGACGCAAGCGCATGGCACGTCCATAACCTTTGTTTATAGGTGGCCCATCTTTATTCATTGTCGGTGGCCTGTCACCTGGCCCTACGCTTGAGCCCAGTTAATTCAAAAGCAGGTGGCGGGAATGGCCAAGCGGGTTTGCATCATCGGCGGTGGCGTCATCGGCTTGGCGAGTGCGTACGCCCTGGTGCGCGCCGGCCATACGGTGACGGTGATTGACGCGCGCGACGCCGTGGGCCGCGAGACCAGTTTCGCCAACGGCGGGCAACTGTCCTACCGCTATGTGGCGCCGCTGGCCGACGCCGGCGTACCGTTGCAAGCCATTGGCTGGCTGTTGCGCGGTGACTCGCCGTTAACATTGCGGCCCCGGCTCGACCCGCAGCAATGGCGCTGGATGGCAGCCTTTATCGGTGCCTGCCGTGGCTCGGTGAATCAACGCAATGCCGCCCACCTGCTGCGCCTGGCGTCCTTGAGCCAGGCCACCCTGGAGCAATGGCGAGAAGCTGACCACCTCGACGGCTTCGACTGGCGGCGCAACGGCAAACTGGTGACCTTTCGCCGCGCCGGCACCTTTGAGCAGGCGCGCAGCAAGGTCACCGATGCCCGGCCACAGCAGGTGCTGTCGGCCGCCGATTGCGCACGTCTGGAGCCGGCGTTGGCGAGCGGTGGTTTTGTCGGTGGCATCTATACGCCCAGTGAAGAAGTCGCCGATTGCCATGCTTTCTGCCGGCGGCTCGCGGCGCGGCTTGAGGCCTCGGGGCGCTGCACTTTTTTGCTCGGGCAGAAGGTCACTGGCCTGCGTCACGCCGACGGTGTGGTGCAGGCTGTGGTGCTCGGCGATGAGGTGATGGCGGTCGAGCAACTGGTCTTGGCGGCCGGGTATCGCAGTGCTGAATTGGCCTTGCCTGGGTTGTCGCTGCCGCTTTACCCGCTTAAGGGCTACAGCCTGAGCGTGCCGATTGGCGCGCAGCATCAGGCGCCGAATGTGAGCATCACCGACTATGACCGCAAGATCGTCTACGCGCGCATCGGCGAGCAGCTGCGGGTGGCGGCCATGGTCGATATCGTCGGCTTTGATGCGCGCCTTGAGCCAAAGCGCCTGGCACTGATGAAACGCCAGGCACTCGAGACGTTTCCCGGTGCTGGCGATTACACCCGCGCCGTCGAGTGGGCCGGTATGCGCCCCGCCACGCCAACCGGCGTGCCGCTGATCGGCGCCAGTGCGTACCGCAACCTGTGGCTGAACCTGGGCCACGGCGCGCTCGGGTTTACCCTGGCCTGTGGCAGCGGCCAACTGCTCGCCGAGTTGATCGGCCAGCACGTTCCTTCCATTGATATGCAGGGCCTGACGCCCAGCGCCGCTTGAGGATAACGCCATGACCATCAACCGAATCAGCCGCAACGAACGCCTTTCTGGGGCCGTCACCTTCAAGGATCTGGTGTTCCTGTCGGGCCAGGTGCCGGATGAGGGCCAGGATGTGGCCACGCAAACCCATGAGGTGCTGGCCAAGGTCGATGCCTTGCTGGCTCAGGCGGGCAGCGACAAGGACCACCTGCTCAACGCAACGATTTACCTGAAAGACATCGGCGCCGGTTTTGCGCCGATGAATCAGGTGTGGGCGGCGTGGCTGTCACCGGGCATGGCGCCGACGCGCACCACCTTGCAGGCAGAACTGGCGCGCCCGACAGTGCTGGTGGAAATCAGCGTGATTGCTGCACGTAAATAACCGCAAGACCCACGGAGAATAACAATGAAAAAAATCCTGTTGACCGGCTGCACCCTGGCGCTGGTGTTTGGCGCACAGGTTCAGGCGAATGACGCGCCGCTGGACGGCACGTTGAGCAAGATCGCCAGTGCCAAGGCCATCACGTTGGGGTATCGCGATGCGTCGGTGCCGTTTTCCTACGTGGGCGATAGCAGCGGCAAGCCCATGGGCTATTCGGTGGAGTTGGCGAACAAGATCGTTGAGCGCATCCAGCAGAAAACCGGCGTGGCGAACCTCAATGTGAAGTACAACCTGGTGACCTCGCAAACCCGTATCCCGTTGGTGCAGAACGGCACCGTGGACCTGGAATGCGGCTCTACCGGCGTCACCGCCGAACGGCAGAAGCAGGTGGCATTTTCCTACGGGTTTATCTATGTGAAAGGCCAGTTGCTGACCGCCAAGGACAGCGGCATCCAGGGTTTTGAGGACCTCAAGGGCAAGAACGTGGTGACTACCGCCGGCACCACCAACGAGCGTTTTCTAAAAAGCTACAACGCCGAACACAACGCCAACATGTTCGTGATCAGCGCCAAGGACCACGGTGAAGCGTTCAAGATGCTCGAGACCGGCCGTGCGGTGGCGTTCTACATGGACGATGCGTTGCTCTACGGCGAGCGCGCCAAGGCCAAGGACCCGCACCACTGGGCGGTGGTGGGCAAGGAGCAATCGCGGGAAATCTACAGCTGCATGGTGCGCAAGGACGACCCGCAGTTTCTCGCGCTGGTCAACGAGACACTCGGCGACCTGTACCGTACGGGGGAGATCAATGGGATTTACCAGCGCTGGTTTGAACAGCCGATTCCACCCAAGGGCTTGAACCTGGAGTTCCCGATGACCGCCGAATTGAAGGCGATTATTGCCAAGCCGGTCAGTGATCCGGTGGAGTGACAACCCCATCCGAAATGTGGGAGCGGGCTTGCTCGCGAATGCAGTGTGTCAGTGGATAAACAGGCCAACTGATCCAGCGCCTTCGCGAGCAAGCCCGCTCCCACCGTTGAATGGGGTTACCCAGCGAGGTTAGAAGTCGCCCCAGAGCTGTTGCGCGACGGCCAGTGCCACCACGGGCGCTGTCTCGGTGCGCAGCACGCGCGGGCCGAGGCGGGCGGCGTGGTAGCCGGCAGCTTGGGCGGTGGCGACTTCTGCGTCGGTCAACCCACCTTCAGGCCCGATCAGGAAGGCCAGGCTGGCCGGCTTGGCGTGGCTGATCATCGGCGCGGCCACCGGGTGCAGCACCAGTTTCAACGCCGCCTCGGCCTGTTTTAACCAGTCCGCCAGCAGCAGCGGTGGGTGAATCACCGGCACCGTTGAACGGCCGCATTGCTCGCAGGCGCTGATCGCCACTTGGCGCCAGTGCAGCAGGCGTTTGTCGGCACGCTCGTCCTTGAGGCGGACTTCGCAGCGGTCGCTGAAAATCGGCGTGATTTCATTCACACCCAGTTCGGTGGCTTTCTGAATCGCCCAATCCATGCGCTCGCCCCGGGACAGGCCCTGGCCGAGGTGGATGTGCAGCGGGGATTCGGTCTGGCCCGCGAAACGTTCCGTGAGTTGCACGGTGACGCGTTTTTTACCGACCTCCAGCAACGTGCCCAGGAACTCATGGCCGGAGCCGTCGAAGAGTTGCACGGCATCACCTTCGCCCATGCGCAACACGCGGCTGATGTAATGCGCCTGGGCTTCGGGCAATTCGTGCTCGCCGAGGCTCAGCGGGGTATCGGTAAAAAAGCGGGACAGTCTCATTTCGGTTCTCTGGAAAAATACAAAACCTGTGGGCGCCGGGCTTGCCCGCGATGGCGGTAACCCGGCACCCGATCAGTTGAGTGAATGCAATCAACCTGGATCTCGGAAGCCTGGGTGGAAGTCCTTCGGCACTGCCACGCTGACTTGACTGTTGGTCGCAATATCGATGCCTTCACTGGCCACTTCAGCCAAAAAGTCGATTTGCTCCGGCGTAATCACATACGGCGGCAGGAAATACACCACGCTGCCCAGCGGCCGCAATAGTGCACCGTGTTCCAGGGCGTGTTCGAACACCTTCAACCCGCGGCGCTCCTGCCATGGGTAGGCTGTTTTGGTGGCTTTGTCCTGGACCATCTCGATGGCCAGCACCATGCCGGTCTGGCGCACTTCCGACACATGCGGGTGGTCCACCAGGTGCGCGGTGGCGGTGGCCATGCGCTGGGCCAGGGCCTTGTTGTTTTCGATGACGTTGTCTTCTTCGAAAATATCCAGGGTCGCCAGGGCCGCCGCGCACGCCAGCGGGTTGCCGGTGTAGCTGTGGGAGTGCAGGAAGGCGCGCAGGGTCGGGTAGTCGTCGTAGAACGCGTCGTAGACGTCATCGGTGGTGACCACGGCGGCCAGCGGCAGGTAGCCGCCGGTGAGGGCCTTGGACAGGCACAGGAAGTCCGGGCGGATGCCGGCCTGTTCACAGGCGAACATGCTGCCGGTACGGCCGAAGCCGACGGCGATTTCGTCGTGGATCAGGTGCACGCCATAGCGGTCGCAGGCTTCGCGCAACAGCTTGAGGTACACCGGGTGGTACATGCGCATGCCGCCGGCACCCTGGATCAGTGGCTCGACGATCACGGCGGCGACGCTGTCGTGGTTTTCGGCCAGGGTGTGTTCCATGGCCAGGAACATGTTGCGTGAATGCTCTTCCCAGCTCATGCCCTCGGGGCGCAGGTAGCAATCCGGGCTCGGCACCTTGATGGTGTCCAGCAGCAGGGCTTTATAGGTTTCGGTAAACAACGGCACGTCGCCCACCGACATCGCGGCGATGGTTTCGCCGTGGTAGCTGTTGGTCAGGGTGACGAAGCGTTTTTTGTTCGGCAGGCCACGGTTGAGCCAGTAGTGAAAGCTCATCTTCAGCGCGACTTCGATGCACGAAGAGCCGTTATCGGCATAAAAGCAACGGGTCAGGCCGTCGGGCGTCATCGCCACCAGGCGCTCGGACAGCTCAATCACCGGCTGGTGGCTGAAACCGGCGAGGATCACGTGTTCCAGCTGGTCCACCTGGTCCTTGATGCGCTGGTTGATACGCGGGTTGGCGTGGCCGAACACGTTGACCCACCAGGAACTGACGGCGTCGAGGTAGCGCTTGCCTTCGAAGTCTTCCAGCCAGACGCCCTCACCGCGCTTGATCGGGATCAGCGGCAATTGCTGGTGGTCTTTCATCTGGGTGCAGGGATGCCACAGTACTGCGAGGTCGCGTTGCATCCACTGGTTATTCAAGCCCATCGTCTATCTCCTCGAAGCGGACCTGCGGCCGGCGCAGGCGAAACAATCGCGCAAGCCTATGCAATGCCAGACAGTGTCACAACCCATTACGGATGAATTGGCAGTAAACGCGGGACGCACTGTCACGTTTCTAAGGAATAGTCCTTAATCCATTGTTAACGTACTGTGCATAACCTCTTGATCGTATTTCTCGATATTTCAAAGCGAAATTTTCCGCTTTAATTCGATAGGTAAATCGCTAGTCTTGGGCGCAGTTCTTACGGGATTTGGGACATGCAACTACGTAACTCATCGGCCCGCTATGGTTGGGTCAGCATTGTTTTGCACTGGGGCGTGGCCCTGGTGGTGTTCGGTTTGTTCGCCCTGGGCCTGTGGATGGTCGGTCTCGACTATTACAGCGCCTGGCGCAAAGACGCGCCTGACCTGCACAAGAGCATTGGCATCACGCTGTTCGCCATCATGCTGGTGCGCATTGTCTGGCGCCTGCTCAGCCCGCCGCCGCCACCACTGGCCAGCTACAGCCGCTTGACCCGTATCGGGGCTGCGTTTGGCCACGCGTTCCTTTATCTCGGGCTGTTTGCCGTGATGATTGCCGGTTACCTGATTTCCACCGCAGACGGTGTCGGTATCCCGGTGTTTGGCTTGTTTGAGATTCCTGCCGTGGTTTCCGGTCTACCGGACCAGGCAGACACCGCCGGCGTGGTGCATCTGTACCTCGCCTGGGTGTTGGTGGTTTTCGCCGGTTTGCACGGCGTGGCTGCGTTTAAACACCACTTTATCGATCGTGATGCGACCCTGACGCGAATGCTGGGGCGCAAAGCCTGATGTTCAACCTCGACTCACAAGGAATAGAAAGCATGTTGAAAAAGACGCTCGCCGCTCTGGCAATCGGTTCTGCTCTGATGTCCGCAGGTTCGGTGATGGCCGCTGATTATGTTGTCGACAAAGAAGGCCAGCACGCCTTCGTTGACTTCAAGATCAGCCACTTGGGCTATAGCTACATCACCGGTACTTTCAAGGACCTGGACGGCAAGTTCAGCTTCGACGCCGCCAAGCCTGAAGACAGCAAGATCGAGTTCAACGTACGTACCGCCAGCGTGTTCACCAACCACGCCGAACGTGACAAGCACATCTCCAGCAAAGACTTCCTGGACGTTGGCAAGTTTGCCGATGCCAAGTTCGTCTCCACCAGTGTTAAAACCACCGGTAAAAATGCTGCAGGCCAAGTCACTGCCGACGTGACCGGCGACCTGACCTTCCACGGCGTGACCAAGCCGATCGTCGTCAAGGCCACCTTCCTGGGTGAAGGCAAGGATCCATGGGGCGGCTACCGTGCCGGCTTTGAAGGCACCACCAGCTTCAACCGCCAGGACTTCGGCAAGCAGATGGACCTGGGCCCAGCGTCCAACACCGTTGAGCTGTACGTGACGTTTGAAGGTGTGAAAGCGAAGTAATATTTCGCTGTTTCAAACGCAAAGCGCCGACCTCCGGGTCGGCGTTTTGCTGTGCGTGGTTTATAGGCTGTCTTGATACGTTGCGACTTGTTCGTTGAGCCACGTGTGCAGGGCTATCAGTTGCGCCGAACGCTTGGTGCCCATCGGCCAGACCAGGTAGTAGCGCGAAGCATGCACCGGTTCAATATCGGTGAGCTTGACCAGCTCCCCGCGTTGAATCAGTGAATGGGCAATCGAGCGTCGGGTCAATGCGACGCCATGCCCGAGCCTGACGGCTTCGAGCAGCAAGGTCGAGTCGGTGAACTCCAGCGCAGCGTGAGGGCGTTGCCCCTCCACGCCGGCGGCACCCAGCCAGGTCGGCCAGCTTTCACTGGCGTGCAGCAATGGCTGCTCGAGGATGGCCTGCGGTGTAGTGGGCAGCACGCCGTGGTTGAAGGTGCGCGCGGCGACCACCAGCAATGAGTCGGTCATCAGCGTTTCGCAATGCATATCGGGCCATTGGCCGTGGCCGAAGCGGATCGCGCAATCGATCAGGCCTTGCTCGAAGCTGGCGAACTCCATGGACGATTCCAGTTTCAGGCGCAGGCCAGGCTGGGCGCTGATGAAGTCGTGCAAGCGTGGCAGTAACCAATGCATGGCGTAGGAGGGCAGCACCGACAGGGTCAGTTGCGGGTGCTTGTTCTTTGCCACGAGTTTGTCTGTGACCCCTGCTATCTCGCCCAGCGCCTGCCTGATCTGGTAGGCATAAACACGGCCTTCGTCCGTCAACACCAGGGAGCGCCCGCTGCGGGCCACCAACGCGATGTCCAAATACTCTTCCAGTGAGCGAATCTGGTGGCTGACGGCACTGTGGGTGACGTGCAACTCAATGGCCGCCAGGTTCACCTTGCCCAGCCGGGCTACCGCCTCGAAGGCACGGAGTGCGGCGAGTGGAGGGAGCTTCAATAGGTGAATTCCTTTCACGGGAAAGCCCAATAATAGCCGCTATACGTGAAATGAGTGAGCTACCGATAATGGCGACAAGTTATTTATTCAAATAACGCCGTGCAGAAAAATCGGGAGTTGTTAGGCATGATTAATGAAATCCACGCGTTTCTGAAAGACTACTTTAACGTGTTGCAAACCCAGGACTTGAATGCGTTCGATCAAGTGTTCCACCGAGGCTGCGTGTTGTATAGCGCGCAAAATTCGACCGTGGTCGTGCGGCCTTTTGATGAGTACAGGACGATGGTTCAGGGCCGTAAGTCGCCTCAGGAAGGTGGTTTCCCGCAACTTGACGAAGTGCTGATGATCGATGTGATGTCTGCGGAAATGGCCATCGTTAAAGTACGCTTGCGCCTGTTCAATAACGTGATGGTCGACTACTTGAATTTGATGAAAGTGGAGGGTCGCTGGATGATCTTCGCCAAGCTGTTTCACAAGGCCGGTGAAGTGACGAATTAATGCGCTGACCGCCAGATACAAAAACGCCCCGAACAGTCGGGGCGTTTTTATTCAGCGTCGAAAACTCAGCGGTTGCGGGTCAGCAGCGCTGGTTTTTCACCACGAGGACGGCCTGGCAGTTGATCCAACTGCTCGGGTGTCGGGAAGCGGTCAGCTTTCGACTCCTTGTGGATGATTTTCGGCGCCGGGCCACCGCGTGGGTTCTGCACGGCAGGTTCGGACGCACGTGGCTGATCGTCACGGGCCGGGCGGCGGTTGTTGCTGCGCGAATCTTCGCGACGCGCTTGACCGTCACGCGGGGCGCCATTACGCGGGCCATTGCGCTTGGCAGGCGGGGTGCCGGTGGTGCCGCCGCTGCTGTTGCGTGGGCCGTTCTGACGACCGCCCTGAGGCTGGCCGCCACGTGGCGCGCCGGTGCCTGCAGCCGCGGCCGGAGCACCCGGACGACGACCACGGCCCTGAGCCGGTTTGGCCTGCGGCACGTAGTCAACGCGGTTACCGAAGTTATCCACGTCATCGTCGAGGAACTCGTCCGGAGCACGATCGGCTGCGGCGCGTGGCGGCTGGCTCGGCTGGCGCTGTTCGCGGGCCGGGGTGCCTTCACGTGGCTTCTGCTCGCGGGCTGGGCGCTCGCCACGGCCATTGGTCGGCGCTTTTTCTTTGCCGCCCTTGTCTTTGCCCTTGTCGCGACGACCACCGCCACCACCGCCGCCGTTCGGGCCATCGCCCTTCGGACCGCGTGGGTTGCGTGGGTTACGCACGTCCGGACGCTCGCGCGCTTCAGGCTTCTCAGCCTCCACGGTGCTGGCATCGAAGCCCATCAGGTCGCCGTCGGCGATTTTCTGCTTGGTCATGCGTTCGATGCTTTTCAGCAGTTTTTCTTCGTCCGGTGCAACCAGGGAGATGGCCTCGCCCGAGCGACCGGCACGGCCGGTACGGCCGATACGGTGCACGTAGTCTTCGTCGACGTTCGGCAGCTCGAAGTTGACCACGTGTGGCAGTTGGTCGATATCCAGGCCGCGGGCGGCGATATCGGTGGCAACCAGGATACGCACTTCACCGGCCTTGAAATCGGCCAGGGCTTTGGTGCGCGCGTTCTGGCTCTTGTTGCCGTGGATAGCGACGGCGGTGAGGCCGTGCTTGTCCAGGTACTCGGCCAGGCGGTTGGCGCCGTGCTTGGTACGGGTGAACACCAGCACTTGTTCCCAGGCGCCGGCGGTGATCAGGTGCGCCAGCAGGGAGCGCTTGTGGCTGGCAGCCAGGCGGAATACGCGTTGCTCGATACGCTCGACCGTGGTGTTCGGCGGCGTGACTTCGATGCGCTCCGGGTTGTGCAGCAGCTTGCCGGCCAAGGCGGTGATGTCATTGGAGAACGTTGCGGAGAACAGCAGGTTCTGACGTTTGGCCGGCAGGCGGGCGAGGACCTTTTTCACGTCATGGACAAAGCCCATGTCGAGCATACGGTCGGCTTCGTCCAGCACGAGGATTTCCACGTGGGACAAGTCAACGCTGCCTTGGCCGCACAGGTCGAGCAAACGACCCGGGCAGGCGACCAGCACGTCAACGCCGCGGGACATGGCCTGAACCTGTGGGTTCATGCCGACGCCGCCGAAGATGCAGGCGCTGACGAACTTCAAGTCGCGGGCATACAGCTTGAAGCTGTCGTGCACCTGGGCGGCGAGTTCGCGGGTAGGGGTCAGGACCAGTACGCGCGGTTGGCGCGGGCCGTGACGCTGGGATTTGTCCGGGTGACCGTTGGGGAACAACCGCTCCAGAATCGGGAGGGCGAAACCACCGGTTTTACCAGTACCTGTCTGAGCCGCAACCATCAGGTCGCGACCTTGCAACACGGCGGGAATGGCCCGCTGTTGCACCGGAGTAGGCTCGGTATAGCCCGCTGCCTCGATGGCGCGGACTAAAGCCTCGGAGAGACCGAGGGAAGCAAAGGACATGAGTAATCCTGTTTTAGTTAGGGCTTGGCCCAAAGGGATAATCTTGCCGGGCGTGAATGGCGCTTAGGGGAGCGCAACCCCGTCCGGTCCTGCTGCGTCTGGCGGGCACTCCACCGGCTCGCGCGGGCTGAAAGCTGCGCAGTAGCGGGGTTAGGTGCCTTTTTCAAGACCTCAGCGGCCGGGCGTGAGCCTGGCGGAAAGGCCGGAGTATAACAGAGCAATCACGGCGCGCTGCTTTCCTGCTGCTCAACGGTGTGTTCAGAGGCCGTATTGGCTTGGATTTCGCCATATTTGGCGCTCAAGGCCGCGTAGGCGGGTTCTTGCTTGAACCGCTTGAGCTCGGCGGCAAAGCGTTGCACCAGCAGGTCCATGCCCGCGCCACGGCGTACGGCGAGAAATTGTTGCTGGCGGCTGACCACGAAGGGCGCCTGGCTGACGTTGCCTTCCAGGCCCATGGCCTTGATCACATGCTGGCCCACGCGGCGATCGGTGATCACCAGGTCGATACGGCCCAATGACAGCTTGCCGAAGTTGGCCTCGTGGCTGGGGGCCGGCTCGCGGTTGAACAGGGTGGATTCGCTGAATGCGTTGCCATAGAGGTAGCCCGGCGAAATACCAACGGTCAGCCCCTGCAGGTCATCGACGCGTTCGGCGGGGTGGGGGCGCGCATTGGCGTAGAACAACACGAACTCGACTTCCGACAGCGGCTCACTGGGATAAAGCAGCTGGGCGTCGCGGTCATGGCTGTGGAAAATATCCAGCGCCCCGTCGGCGTGGCCCTGGTCGAGCATGGCCAGGCAGCGTTTCCACGGCAGGAATTGCCACTCCACATCGACGCCGAGGCGCTGGAACACAATCACCGTGGTTTCATAGTCCAGGCCGCGCATGCTGCCGTTTTCTTCGTAGACATAAGGCGCCCAGGGCTCAGTGACAATGCGTAGTTTCTCGCCGTAGGCGGTGAGGCTCAGGCAAGTCAAAAACGCAGCGGTCAACAACTTGAGAATGACGGGCATGCCCTGAGGTTACGATGCTCCTTGGTTAAAGAGAAGCTCTGGCACAAGCATTCGCGGGCAAGTTGATGTAGCGCAGTTAAAACAAAAAGGCCCTCGTCAATGCGAGGGCCTTTCGTTTTACCTGCACCGCAAGCGGGCACGCCTCAGCGTGGCAGCTTGAGGTTGTTCCAGATGGCCAGGCTAGGCTCAGCCTGGTTCAGGGTGTAGAAGTGCAGCCCTGGTGCGCCACCTTGCAGCAATTGTTCACACATCTCGCTGATCACCTGCTCGCCGAATGCCTGAATGCTTTTGACGTCGTCGCCATAGGCTTCCAGTTGCTTGCGCACCCAGCGTGGGATCTCCGCGCCGCAAGCGTCAGAGAAGCGCGCCAGCTTGCTGTAGTTGGTGATCGGCATGATGCCCGGCACGATCGGGATGTTGACACCCATGGCCCGTACACGCTCGACAAAGTAGAAGTAGCTGTCGGCGTTGAAGAAGTACTGGGTGATCGCACTGTCGGCGCCGGCGTTGGCCTTGCGCACGAAGTTCTGCAAATCGTCTTCGAAATTGCGCGCCTGGGGGTGCATCTCCGGGTAAGCCGCCACTTCGATGTGGAAGTGATCGCCGCTTTCTTCACGGATGAAGCTCACCAGGTCATTGGCGTAGCGCAGCTCGCCGCTGGCCATGCCCATGCCGGACGGCAGGTCGCCACGCAGGGCGACGATGCGCTGGATGCCGGCTTGTTGGTACTTCGTCAGCAGGCCGCGCAGGTCGGCTTTGCTGTCGCCCACGCACGACAAGTGCGGAGCGGCGGGAACTTTGACTTCGCTTTCGAGCTGCAACACGGTGTTGATCGTGCGGTCACGGGTCGAACCGCCCGCGCCGTAGGTGCAGGAGAAGAAGTCGGGGTTGTAGCTGGCCAACTGTTTGGCAGTCGCCATCAGTTTTTCATGCCCAGCATCGGTCTTGGTCGGAAAGAACTCGAAGCTGTAGCGACGGTCTTGGGACATGGTCGTACCTATGGAAACTCATCAAGCCAGAAGATGTACACCGTCAATGTGGGAGCGGGCTTGCTCGCGAATGCGCTGGGTCAGTCAATCTATTTTGTGACTGGCCCACCGCTTTCGCGAGCAAGCCCGCTCCTACAAAAGCCCGCTCTCGCAGAGAGAGCAGGCAGCAGGCATATCAGTAGCGGTAAGCGTGCGGCTTGAACGGGCCTTCGACCGTCACGCCGATGTAGTCGGCCTGGGTCTTGGTCAGTTGAGTCACAACGCCGCCGAAGCCACGGACCATTTCCAGGGCCACTTCTTCGTCGAGTTTCTTCGGCAGCACTTCCACAGTCAGGCGCTCGGCTTTCTGGGCTGGCGACAGGTCGGCGTACTTCTGGCCGAACAGGAAGATCTGCGCCAGTACCTGGTTGGCGAACGAGCCGTCCATGATGCGGCTTGGGTGGCCGGTGGCGTTGCCCAGGTTAACCAAGCGGCCTTCGGCCAGCAGGATCAGGTAGTCGTCGTTCTGTGGGTCGAAATCGCCAGCACCGGTGCGGTGAACCTTGTGCACCTGTGGCTTCACTTCTTCCCATGCCCAGTTCTTGCGCATGAAAGCGGTGTCGATTTCGTTGTCGAAGTGACCGATGTTGCAGACAACGGCACGCTTTTTCAGGGCTTTGAGCATGTTCGCGTCGCAAACATTCACGTTACCGGTGGTGGTCACGATCAGGTCGATCTTGCCCAACAGTGCCTTGTCGATGCTCGCTTCGGTGCCGTCATTGACGCCATCGATGAACGGCGAAACCACTTCAAAGCCGTCCATGCAGGCTTGCATGGCGCAGATCGGGTCAACTTCGGAGACTTTAACGATCATGCCTTCCTGACGCAGGGACTGGGACGAACCCTTGCCCACGTCACCGTAGCCGATCACCAGGGCTTGCTTGCCCGACAGCAGGTGGTCGGTACCACGCTTGATGGCATCGTTGAGGCTGTGACGGCAGCCGTACTTGTTGTCGTTCTTGCTCTTGGTCACCGAGTCGTTGACGTTGATGGCCGGGATTTTCAGCTCGCCCTTGGCCAGCATGTCCAGCAGACGGTGCACGCCGGTGGTGGTTTCTTCGGTCACGCCGTGGACGCGGTCGAGGATCTGCGGGTATTTCTTGTGCAGCAGCTCGGTCAGGTCGCCGCCGTCGTCGAGGATCATGTTGGCGTCCCATGGCTTGCCATCCTTGAGGATGGTTTGCTCCAGGCACCACTCGTACTCTTCTTCGGTCTCGCCTTTCCAGGCATACACCGCGATGCCGGCAGCAGCGATAGCAGCAGCGGCCTGGTCTTGAGTCGAGAAAATGTTGCAGGACGACCAACGTACTTCGGCACCCAGGGCAACCAGGGTTTCGATCAGCACGGCAGTCTGGATGGTCATGTGGATGCAGCCGAGGATCTTCGCGCCTTTGAGCGGCTGCTCAGCGGCGTACTTGCGGCGCAGACCCATCAGGGCTGGCATTTCGGATTCGGCGATAAAGGTTTCGCGACGGCCCCAGGCAGCGAGGGACATATCGGCGACTTTGTAGTCGGTAAAACCTGCAGGCGAGATTACAGCGCTCATGAAGAGCCTCCATTCGTAGTGTGCGAATGGGCGCCGTTGTGCGTTTAGTATCAGGCCAGGTGAACCAGGCCCGACAACGCCCCATCCGAGCCTGACAGGTCTAGCCTGCTGCAGCGCCCCTCGGACAGGTGGCGGGAGAACGGTATCAATTGAAGATGACCGTTTTGAAGCGCTGCGATTATAGCTGTGCGCGCCAGACTTCCCAAGCCTTTCTGTCGGCCATATGAAGATCGCGCATGGGGTTGATAGGCAATGGCTCATAGAGGTTGGGCCTGGGCTCTGCCATGATGTTGCCCATCATTCGGCAAGACGCTTTGGAGTGACCATGAACTTCCACACCCGCAAATGGGTAAAACCCGAAGACCTCAACCCCAACGGCACCCTGTTCGGTGGCAGCCTGCTGCGCTGGATCGACGAAGAGGCGGCCATCTACGCCATTGTCCAGTTGGGCAACCAGCGCGTGGTAACCAAGTACATCTCCGAAATCAACTTCGTCAGCGCCTCACGCCAGGGCGACATCATCGAACTGGGCATCACCGCCACCGAGTTCGGCCGCACCTCCATCACCCTGACCTGTGAAGTGCGTAACAAGATCACCCGCAAAAGCATCCTGACCGTGGAAAAAATGGTCTTCGTCAACCTCGGTGAAGACGGTTTACCGGCGCCGCACGGGCGTACCGAGATCAAGTACGTGAAGGATCAGTTCCAGGAAGACGGCATTAGCGAATAACCCCGCGCCGGTTTGATTCTTTACGGGATTATTCCAGACGGATCTTTTTGGGGCTCTCTCGTCACTCAGGACTACAATCTGTAGAGATAGCCCTGTATGAAAGTTTCCGGTTCGGCTGCACCGATTCAACCCCCATTGCCTCAAAACATCGGTCAGGAGGTGAAAACGCCGCTGGTAAAAGGTGTGGGCGAGCGCAATCTGAGCGTGTATCGCCATAGCGATGGACGGGTGGAGGTGATGCTGTCGCCGCCTCCGCCCACCCATCTGGTGCTCAGCGGCGGTGGCGCCAAGGGCATCGCCTTTCCAGGGCTGGTGCAGGCGCTTGAAGAAGCCAAACAGCTGCAAGGCATTAAGGTAATTTCCGGCTCTTCGGCGGGTGCTATTTCCGCAACGTTGCTTGCCAGTGGTATGGACGCCAACGCATTCGGCGCGCTGTCGAACAGTATTGACTTGCCTGGCTTGCTCAATAGCAAAGACCCATTGATCGCCAAGCTGCAAACGCTCAGCTCAGAGCTTGGCACGCTCGCCGGACGACTGCCCGGCCCCGCCGGCAATATTTCCCAGCTGCTGCTGACTATGCTGCCGCGCCTGCAAACCAAGGCGCAGCCCTTGGAAGAGATGATGCGCAACGCGTCGCGCAAGTCGATTCTTGCCCATATCGCGGGCATGCCCCGGGCCACCCGACCCGCCGACGTCATGAAAATCGCCGACCGGCTCAGCGCGGGAGGTGCGCCGACGTTTCGCGACCTTGAGGTGCTCAGCCGTCACGTCCCGGCGATCAAGCAACTCAACATCACCGGTACGGGCATGTTCGATGGGCGACCGCAGTTGGTGGTGTTCAACGCCAGCCTGACCCCGGATATGGACATCGCCCACGCAGCCCATATCTCCGGTTCGCTGCCGGGGCTGTTCAAGAGCCCGGCCGAGCAAGGCCATGGGTTCCAGGCGGCGGCCGAAGTCACGGCCTTTCAGGACGGTGGTCTGCTCGTCAACACCCCGGCTCCCGGCGTCATTGAGCGATCGTTCCAAGAGAGCCCGTTGGGCAAGGACGAATCGCTGGTCGTCAAATTCGAGCCCGAAAAGGCGACAGCGGCGCAAACAAGCGGCGGCTTTTCCAGTCATCTTGGCGACGTCTTTACCGGTACGCCACACGCGGCGGCCGATGCCTTCCAAGAGGAGCGGCTTAAAGGGTATGCCGATCAGACCGTTACCTTGCCGCTGAACACGGACAAAGGCGACTTTCGCGGCCTGTTCAATGGCACCGTCAACTTCACCATGACCCCCGAGCAGAAACAGCGCCTTCAGGCCCTGGCTCGTCAAACGGTGGCGGGGCACCTGGAAAAACGTGCACTAGTGCGTGAGCCGCATTCGTTTGCCTCTTTGGAAGATGCCGTGTTGGCGATGGACGATAAAATGCTGGCCAGCGTGCAGGATCAACTGCAGAAGGACCCGGCCGGCGCTGCGGCAGTGTTGTTTCGAAAGAGCGCGCAGCAGGCGCTGCAAGCGTTGGACAGTGCGATCACGCAAGCCAATCAAGCCCGTACGTCTCTGGTGTTCACGCCAGCGGTGACTTCGGCGCTGCGTAATCTGGATGCGCTAGCGCGTCGGCCCGAGCATATCGAGTGGTTGGGGCGGCGCCTTAACGCTGCGGGCCAGCGCAATTTTCAGCAACTGCTGCAAGTGGCGGCTAAACAGAAATCGGGAAGTGCCTCACCGTTGTCCAAGGTCATGGCCAGTGGCGTAGCCCACATGCACCGGCGCGATATTGCGGTGAAGGCTGAAAACTTTACCCGAGAGGTCATTTACCCATCGCTGTACCGTCCCGGCCAGCCGGCCGCCAATGTCGAACTGTTGAACCGTGCGGTGCGTGACCTGGCTGACGCAGCGACGTCGGCGCAGTTCAATAGTGTGCTCAACGGCATAATCAAGTACTACAAAGCCCGCAATAAGCCTTGGAGTACACCGCACAGTTCAACCACGGTAGAGATGGCCAAAGCCTGGCGCATACCGGTTTTGTTGCCTGGCCACTGAACAGCCACTGCCGCGGCGTGTCGTAGCTAAAAGCACTCCTCGGACTCGGTACATCATGGCCATTCAAGCAGACGGTAAAACCCCCAACCTGTCGCAAGAAGAACAGCACGACGTCGACAAGAACCAGCCGCCCCGCGCGGCGGTTCTGCATGAAATCATCCGTACCCAGGGCGATCAGGAGCTGGAGCGCACTGTCGCCGCGTTGTGGTGGTCGGCACTGGCTGCCGGGCTGACCATGGGCCTGTCGTTGATGGGCATGGGCCTGCTCAACTCACGGCTGCCGGACGGTGAAGGGTTCAAGGTCATTGCCAGCTTCGGTTACTGCGCGGGTTTCCTGGCGGTGATCCTGGCGCGCCAGCAACTGTTCACCGAAAACACCTTGACCGCCGTGCTACCCGTGATGAGCAAACCGACGCTGGCCAATACCGGGCGCCTGTTGCGGCTGTGGACCGTGGTGCTGGTGGGCAACCTGTGCGGCACCTTGCTGGTGGCGTATGTGATGCTGCACCTGCCGATTTTCGACACCAAGACCGACATGGCCTTCCTTGAGATAGGCCGCAAAGTCATGGAAAACGACCCTGGCCAGATGTTTGCCAAAGGCATTATTTCCGGCTGGATGATCGCCACCATGGTCTGGATGATCCCGTCCATGGAAAGCGCGAAGATGTTCATCATCATCCTGATCACCTACCTGATGGCGCTGGGGGATTTCACCCACATCGTCGTCGGCTCGGCAGAAGTGTCGTACCTGGTGTTTGCCGGTGAACTGCCGTGGAAAGACTTCTGGCTGGTGTTTGCCGGGCCGACGCTGGCGGGCAACATCATCGGCGGCAGTTTTATCTTTGCGCTGATCAGCCATGCGCAGATTCGCAGCGAAAGCAGTTTGCCGGGCAAAGCGGCTGCGGACCCGAGGCATCCGCAGCAGATCAACAAGGGTCAGTGAGGCTCAGGCGTGGCCTGGGGTTCGTCCCGGGTCACACGTTTGACCAGCTTGCCGATGCTCAACCCCTGCAACAGGATCGACGACAGCACCACGATGTAGGTGATGCTCAGCAACAGGTCGCGTTCCGGGCCCAGCGGCAGGGCCAGGGCCAGTGCCACCGAAACCCCGCCACGCAAGCCACCCCACGTCAGAATACGGATGGTGCCGCGTGGGACTGTGCGCCAGCGGCGCAGCAACAGAATCGCCGGGGCCACGGTCAGCAGGCGTGACAGCAGGATCGCTACGGCGAGCAAGCTGGCCGCGAACACGTGCAGCCAGTTGAACGGCAACAGCAGCAGCTCCATGCCGATCAGCGCAAACAGCAGGGCATTGAGCATGTCATCGAGCAGTTCCCAGAAACCATCCAGGTAGCGCCGGGTCATGTCGTTCATCGCCAGTTTGCGGCCCAGGTTGCCGATGATCAGCCCGGCCACCACCATCGCGATCGGCGCGGAAACGTGCAGCTCGCTCGCCATCGCCGAGCCGCCAATCACCAGGGCCAGCGTCAGCATCACTTCGATCTGGTGCTGCTCGATGCTCTTGATCATCAGGTACACCAGGTAACCGATGAGCCCGCCAAATACCACGCCGCCAATGGCTTCATGGGCAAACAGCATGGCGGTGGCGCCGACGGTTGGCGTTTCGCCCAACTGTGCGATGCCCAGCAGCACGGTAAAGACCACGACGGCCGTACCGTCGTTGAACAGCGACTCGCCGACGATGGTGGTTTTCAGGGGTTTCGATGCGTTCGCGGTTCGCAGCACACCCAACACTGCAATCGGGTCGGTAGGGGAGATCAATGCGCCGAACAACAGGCAGTAAAGGAAGCTCACGTGCCAGCCAAACAAGGCAAAGATGTAGTACGCCAGGCTGCCAATCACCCCGGTGGCGATGAGTACGCCGAAGGTTGCGAGTAAGCCGATGGGCCAGCGATAACTGCGCAGGTCATTCAGGTTGACGTGCAATGCGCCGGCGAACAGCAGGAATGACAGCATCCAGTTCATCAATAGATCGCCGAAGTCGATCTGGCCGATCAATTGCTGGATCCGTGTTTCCAGGCCGGGGTAGCCGATAACGCTCAGGCCTTGCAGGATCAGGGAGAACAACAGGGCCGTGACCATCACGCCGATGGTGGGCGGCAGGCCGATAAAACGGAAGTTCACATAGGTGAGCAGGGTGGTGAGGCAGATGAAGGCGGCGACAAGTTCAAGCATCCGGAGTCCTTGGAAGAGGGTGAGCGATTATTAATGGGGGGATGGACCGCAGTCGTGGCGGGATGTTGCAAATCACGCAGCAAAAGACGATAGAACCTTTCGGTGCGGCACGGCTCATAGCGGTTAAGTGCGGCTGCGCATTTTTAGTGCTAAAACTCTAACCGCTGACTAAAACGACAAAAGGAATCTGTGATGACAGTGGCATTCTGGTGTGTGTTGGTAGCAATTTTTCTGCCTTACCTGTGCACGGGTCTGGCCAAATTCAGCGGTGGCAAGTTCGGGCCGCGCCAGAACCATGACCCGCGGGCTTTTCTGGACACGCTCGAAGGGTTCGCCAAACGCGCCCACAGCGCGCAGCTCAACAGCTTTGAAGTGACGCCTGCGTTTGCGGCGGCGGTGATCATTGCGCACCTGGCCGGTACGGCGTCGCTGGTGACCATTAATGTGCTGGCAGTGTTGTTTATCACCAGCCGCCTGCTGTACATCATTTGCTACCTGGCGGACTGGGCGATGCTGCGTTCGTTGGTGTGGTTCGTGGGCATGGCGCTGATTGCGAGTTTCTTTTTTGTCTCGATCTAAAGGCTGACGCGATTTCATTGTGGGAGCGGGCTTGCTCGCGAAGGCGGCGGGCCAGTCATCAGTTGTGCTGGCTGATACACCGCCTTCGCGAGCAAGCCCGCTCCCACATTCGATCTTCAGTGGTCTTCAGGTCCCGGCGGGTGCGTCCGGCACCTGCGGCAACGCTGCACCCTTGGGCCACAACATCCAGATCTGCCCCTGCTGCTTCATGTTGCCGGCCAATTCACCCGCTGCATCACCTGTGCCCCAGAATAAGTCCGCGCGCACTTCGCCGGTGATGGCACCGCCCGTGTCCTGTGCGGCGACGGGGCGGGCGATGGGTGAACCATCGGGTTGGGTGGTCGACAGCCACAGCAGGCTGCCCAGCGGAATCACCTTGCGATCCACGGCCACGCTGTAGCCCGCCGTCAGCGGCACATTCAGCGAACCACGCGGGCCTTCATTGCTGTCCGGGCGGGCGCTGAAAAACACGTAGCTGGGGTTGCTCGCCAACAGTTCCGGGATTCGTTGCGGGTGCGCCTTGGCCCAGGCGCTGATGGCACCCATGGTCACGTCTTCTTTTTTCAGCTCGCCTTGCTCCACCAGCCAGCGGCCGATCGGTCGGTAAGGGTAGCCGTTCTGGTCGCCATAACCGACGCGCAGTTGACGCCCGCCCGCCAGTTGAATGCGCCCCGATCCCTGGATCTGTAGAAATTGCAGGTCCATCGGGTTCGTCAGCCAGGCAATCGGCTTGGCCGTGGAGCCCTGGCCGTTGATGGTACTGGCATCGTCATAGGGCTTGAGTACACGGCCTTCGAGACGGCCGCGTAGGCGCTTGCCTTTGAGTTCCGGGTAGATGCTTTCCAGGTTGACGATGATCAGGTCATCCGGCACGCCGTAAACCGGCACATGCGCCGTGGCGGTTTCGGTCAGGCTGCCGGGGTAGACCGGCTCATAGTAGCCGGTGATCAGACCGTTCGGCGTGTTGTCGGCCGAGCGCAAGCCGAATACATCCAGGCGTTCCTTGAGAAAACTGCGAACCGCCACGGCGTCACCCGGCACGGTGGCTGCCGCTGCGCAGGTGGCGCCCCATACCGGGTCGGCCTTGAGGCGTTGGCAAGCGCTGCGCCAGGATTCAAACCCGGCGAGCAGATCGCTGTCGGAGACGGCTGGCAGGGCTTCCCACGGTGCGCTCACATAGGTGGCGACCGCATGGGGTTTGGCTGCTTCCTCTTTTTTGTGGGCTTCTTTACCGCCATCGCATCCGGCCAACAACGCCATCATCGGCAGAGCCAACGCCAGGCGGCGGCTCCAGGGTTTCAACGTGATAGTCATACAAACAATTCCTGAAGCGGTTGCCCGCGCCGTGGCGCATTCAGGCAACCCTTATTATTAATAGGGCTATTGGTCTTTGCGGGCGGGGCGAGGATACTGGCCGCCGTTTCCCGTGACCTTGAAGCCAACATGACTTTTAAAAAACTGACCGTGGTATTGCTGGCCTGCCTGACCTTGTCCGCTTGCGGCGGTGTCGATCCGAATTCGCCCCTGGGCCAACGCAAGGCGATCTTCAAGCAGATGCTCAAAACCGGCGAAGACCTGGGCGGCATGTTGCGCGGGCGTATCCCGTTCGACGGCGCCAAGTTCGCCGAAGGCGCCGTCAAGCTCGATGCGTTGTCCCACGAACCGTGGAAGCATTTCCCGAGCGTGCGTGAAGAAGATCACACCAGCGCCAAGGACAACGTGTGGCAACAGCAGGCACGCTTTCAGGAGTTGGCCCGCAGCCTTGAAGCGGCCACCGGTGAATTGGTGATCGCAAGCCAACTGCAACCTTACAAAGCCAGTAACCTGGGGCCGGCGGTGCAGAAGGTCGAAGATGCCTGCACAGCCTGCCATAAACAGTTTCGGGACCACTGATCGGTTTTACTTGTCGAGTTCTTCGACGGCGTCCTGCAGTTCCTTGCGGGACTGGGCGAGCTTGTCTTTGCGTTTGTTGATCTTGTCCGCGTCACCCTTTTTCATTGCCTTGTCGAGGTCAGCCTGACGGCGGCTGACTTCGTGTTTGGCGTCGAGCACCTTGTTCTCGCGCTCTTTCCTCAAGGACGCGTCGGTGCAGTGGGCGGTGACTTCGCTCAAGGCTTTTTCCAGGCCGGCTTGCTGTTCACTGTTGCCATGGGCCTTGGCCTGTTCGATTTGGGCGCTGATGGCTTGGCGTTTGGCGGCGCAGCCGGTAAGTTCCGGGACTTCTTCGGCAGCCAGCAGCGGCGCGGTCATGAAGCTTGCGACGGTCAACAAGGCTAGTGGGGCTAGAAATTTCATGTAAGGCTCCAAGGTCGCAATCGGTTGGCAGGGTGAATTCTGCCGGGGTTAAAGGTGGCCGGGCTGGGCTTAAAACCCGTCAATCCCGGCCACACGTAATGTTTCAGCTAATGCTTGTACTTGCGGGTCGCGAAAAAAAGCGCTCAATTGCGCCGCGCGGCCCGGGCCAATACCGTCGGTGGCCAGCCAGGCCTGGACGTCTCTGGCGGCAAGGGTCTGCCAGCCGCCCTCCAGATCGTTACGTGCCGAAGGCGGTACGCCCAGCGCTTTGAGCCATTGCGCAAAGGGACGTTGCCGAGCGCTTTGAAGGCTATCGAGCACCCGGGCACGGCTGCGCTCACCGAAGCCGTCAATGTTAGCAAGCTCTGCCGCATCCAGGGTCAACCAATCGAGAAAGCCTGCGATTAGACCGGCCTGGATCAAAGCGTTCCAGGTTTCGCGCCCTATATGCGGCAAGGACAGGCCTTGATTGCTGCTCAGCCAGGTCAGACGGGCGAGCAACTGCTCCTCGCACCCCGGGTCCAGTTGCCAACAGCTCAACGCGTGGAAGTCCCGCGCATCCGGCACCTGCACCGCCACCCTTGTCTTGTTGCGCAGGATCACTTGGTCCAACCGCGGAATCACTTGGCCGGCAAGGCTGATGGAGACCTGATCGCCAGGACGGATATCCAGCGCATGCCACTGTTTCAGGGAGCCGACGTTGACGCGGCGAATTTGCCGATCGTCCAGCCGCACGGGGTCCAGTTCCAGAATGGGGGTGATGCGCCCGGTGCGGCCGATCTTGAAGTGCACCTTGCGCACCATGGCCAGCGCTTTGGTCACCGGGTACTTCCAGGCGACCGCCCAGTAAGGCGTTCCGGTCTGCCAGCGTTTGGCCGGCGGGTATGACGCTTGGTGCAACACCACGCCATCGCTGGCGAATGGCAGTGGATGGGTGTACCAGTAGCTGCGCCAGTGCGCGGCATCCGTCATGTTCTGGATGGGCTGGCTGTAGCGACGGCTGTCGGCAAACCCCCAGCGAGCCAAGGTGGCCAGGCGCGTGGTGAAGTCTGCCGGGCCGTCGGGCCAGGCCCACACGAACAAGCCGATTCCAGCGGCGTCAGCGTCACTCAGGTGGCGACGATTCATCAGCCCGGCCACCTTGCTGCGGGCACTTACCCCGCCGTGTTCTGACTGCACATGATCGTCAAGGCGCCAATAGAGTTCGCCTTGCAGCACCAGGTTGATGGGTTCCGGCAGTCGCTGGACGATGCCGGGGAGCTTGCGCGCGACGGCTGACCAATCCTGGCCGAGCCGGCCGTCACCTCGGCTGATGAGTTGGCTCAGCCGACCCTGGTGATACACCAGCGTCACTGCAACGCCGTCGACCTTGGGTTGAATCCATACGTCTTGTCGGGTTCCGAGCCACTCATCGACAGCCTTTTCATCGACCAGCTTTTCCAGGCCGGTGTGCGCGACCGGGTGAGCCCGCGTGCCCCGTGAACTGGCCAATGGGTTGTCGGTGGCTTTTGTTAACCGAGTAAAACACGATCGCCACTGAGCCAGGCGATGGCGAGCCTGGTCATAGAGTTCATCGTTGACCGGTGATTGGCCAAGCCGGTGGTAGCTGTCATCCCAAAGTTTGATTTGTTCGGCCAGGGTGTCGACCTGTGATCGGGCGTCCTCGGGGCAATTGTCTGCCCAGGCCCACAAAGGCAGGCCGCTGAGGAAAAGAGCAATCAGTAAACGCATCATGAGCATCCTTGCTCGGAAGGGGCGCCCAGCCTAAGTGATCCAGGCGACCACAAAAAAGCCCCGACGCTGCGGGGCTTTTTACCGGGTGTTTCGAGTTACTTGAACAGGCCGCCCACGGCCTTCACCGCCTCGTTCTTATCCCGCTTGGCTTCCTGTGTTTGCTGCTTGGCGTCGACCTTGGCCTGGGAGCCAGCCAGTTTGTTACAGCCTTTGTTGACCTGCTCTCCCGTTAATCATCCGGCCAATAAAAAGCCCCGCAGGGTTTACCCTGCGGGGCTTGGTGTGCCGCGAGTGATTACAGGCCTGCAGCGGTGCGCAGGTCGTTGGCGCGGTCGGTTTTTTCCCAGGTGAACGTGGTGAAGGTGTCGTCGCCGACCGTCTTCTGCGCAGGGGTACGACCGAAGTGGCCGTAGGCTGCGGTTTCGTGGTACATCGGGTGCAGCAGGTCGAGCATGGTGGTGATCGCGTAAGGGCGCAGGTCGAAGATCTCACGCACCAGCTTGACGATCTTGTCGTCGCTGATCTTGCCGGTGCCGAAGGTATTCAGCGAGATCGACGTAGGCTGAGCCACACCGATAGCGTAGGAAACCTGAATTTCGCAACGCTCGGCCAGGCCGGCCGCCACGATGTTCTTGGCCACGTAACGACCGGCGTAGGCGGCGGAACGGTCAACCTTGGAGGGGTCTTTACCCGAGAACGCGCCACCGCCGTGACGGGCCATGCCGCCGTAGCTGTCGACGATGATCTTGCGGCCGGTCAGGCCGCAGTCGCCCACCGGGCCACCGATGATGAACTGGCCGGTCGGGTTGATGTGGAACTGGGTGTCCTTGGTCAGCAGCTCGGCAGGCAGCACGTGCTTGACGATCAGCTCCATCACGCCTTCGCGCAGGTCGGCGTAGGACACGTCCGGGTTATGTTGGGTCGACAGTACAACGGCGTCGATGCCCACCACTTTGCCGCCTTCGTAACGGCAGGTCACCTGGGACTTGGCGTCCGGGCGCAGCCACGGCAGCACGCCGGATTTACGCGCTTCGGCCTGACGCTGCACCAGTTGGTGCGAGAAGGTGATCGGCGCTGGCATCAGCACGTCGGTTTCGTTGCTGGCGTAGCCGAACATCAGGCCCTGGTCGCCAGCGCCCTGATCTTCAGGCTTGGCGCGGTCCACACCCTGGTTGATGTCGGGGGACTGCTTGCCGATGATGTTCATCACGCCACAGGTCGCGCCGTCGAAGCCGACGTCGGAGCTGTTGTAGCCAATCTTGGTGATGACGTCACGGACGATCTGTTCCAGGTCGACCCAGGCCGTGGTGGTGACTTCACCGGCGATGATCGCCACGCCGGTTTTCACCAGAGTCTCGCACGCCACACGGGCAAACTTGTCTTCAGCAATGATGGCGTCCAGCACCGCGTCAGAAATCTGGTCGGCGATTTTGTCCGGATGCCCTTCAGACACGGACTCGGAGGTGAAAAGGGAGTATTCGCTCATCTCGATGATTTCCTGATATTTACCGATGGTGAGTGTCGCCAGCCGGCCGCTGAAAATGGCGGACCTGGATCTGGAAACCATTACGTAAACCTACATAGAGGCTTTCCCCGGGAACGAGTCCCGCAGCGGTGGCCCAACGGGCCAGATCGTCCTGTTCAAAACCCAACCAGAGATCACCGCAGGCCTCCTTGGCCCAACTCTGGTTGTGGCTGCATAAATCTGTAACCAGCAGGCTGCCGCCGGGTTGTAGCAAGTTTGCCATCTGCTTGAGGGCGTCGGCGGGGGCGGCGAAATGGTGCAGGACCATGTTCAGCACCACGCAATCGGCCCGCAGGCTGGTGTCATTCAACGCGTCTGCCAACTGCAGGCTGACATTGCCCAGGGCTTCGCGCTCACACAGCTGGCGCGCCAGTTCGAGCATCGCCGGGCTGTTGTCCAGCGCCGTCACCTGCTGAAAGCGGCGCGCCAGTTCCGGCAGGAAACCGCCGTCGCCAGGGCCGACTTCCAGCGCCGTCGCCTCATTACTGAAGCTCAGCTTGTCCAACAGCGCCAGTACGCTTTCGCGGTATTGCGGTAAACCGGCGATGAGGTCCTGCTGGGCGCGAAACTTCTCGGCAACCCGAGAGAAAAAGTCCTGGCTGGCGGCGGCCCGTTGCCCGTGGACCTGGGCGATGCGCGACTGCACATCCGCCGGCAGGCTCAAATTGTCGACTTCTTCGAGCAAAGCGCTGTGCAGCTTGCCGCCGAGCAGCTCGGTGTGGGGCAGGGCGCGGCGGTAAAAAATCGCATTGCCTTCACGGCGGGTGGCTACCAGCTCGGCCTGGGCCAGTACCTTGAGGTGGTGGCTCATGCCGGACTGGCCAATCGCAAAGATTTGCGCCAGTTCCAGTACCCCGAAGGAGTCGTTGGCCAGTGCGCGCAGTACGTTCAGGCGTAACGGATCACCAGCGGCCTTGCATAAGGCAGCCAGCTCATCGCCATCGTCAGGACGCAGGGAGGGCACGGGTAGGTTCATAAGGCCAGCAGTCTAGTGATGGGTGTAAATCCCTGCAAGGCCAATATCAAAAAGTTTTGATATTGGTCGATAAGTGGCGGTTATAAGCCACCGCTATAACCTTTAGACGAAGCCGTGGGGCGTTTCTGCAAGCGATTGCCGGGCAATGCGCAGGAAAAACACCGTCAAGTGACTATCTGTCATTGCCCGCAGGCGGTGGCTGAGGGAAAATGCCGGTCCTTTTTTCGGTTTCTATATTCAAACCCCAGGAGATCAGCGATGCCCAGCCGTCGTGAGCGTGCCAACGCCATTCGTGCCCTCAGCATGGATGCCGTGCAAAAAGCCAACAGCGGCCATCCCGGTGCCCCGATGGGCATGGCGGATATCGCCGAGGTACTTTGGCGTGACTACCTGAAACACAACCCGAGCAACCCGTCGTTCGCCGACCGTGACCGCTTCGTGCTGTCCAACGGCCACGGCTCGATGCTGATTTATTCGCTGCTGCACCTGACCGGCTACGACGTCACTATTGATGACCTCAAGAGCTTCCGCCAGCTGCACAGCCGCACCCCGGGCCACCCGGAATTCGGCTACACCCCAGGCGTCGAGACCACCACCGGTCCCCTGGGCCAAGGCCTGGCCAACGCGGTTGGTTTCGCGCTGGCTGAAAAAGTACTGGGCGCGCAGTTCAACCGCCCTGGCCACAACATCGTCGACCACCACACCTATGTGTTCCTCGGTGATGGCTGCATGATGGAAGGCATTTCCCACGAAGTCGCTTCCCTGGCCGGTACCCTGGGCCTGGGCAAGCTGATTGCCTTCTACGATGACAACGGCATCTCCATCGACGGCGAAGTCGAAGGCTGGTTCACCGATGACACCCCGAAGCGTTTCGAAGCCTACAACTGGCAAGTAATCCGCAACGTGGACGGCCACGATCCGGAAGAGATCAAGACCGCCATCGACACCGCGCGCAAAAGCGAGCAGCCGACCCTGATCTGCTGCAAGACCACCATCGGTTTCGGCTCGCCGAACAAGCAAGGTAAAGAAGACTGCCACGGCGCCCCGCTGGGTGACGCGGAAATCGCCCTAACCCGCGAAGCGCTGAAGTGGAACCACGGCCCGTTCGAAATCCCGGCCGACATCTACGCCGAGTGGAGCGCCAAGGAAAAAGGCCTGGCGACCGAAGCCGAGTGGGACCAGCGTTTCGCTGCCTACTCCGCCGAATTCCCGGCATTGGCCAACGAACTGGTGCGTCGCCTGGCCGGTGACCTGCCTGCCGACTTCTCGGAAAAAGCCTCGGCCTACATCGCCGAAGTCGCGGCCAAGGGCGAGACCATCGCCAGCCGTAAAGCCAGCCAGAACACCCTGAATGCCTTCGGCCCGCTGCTGCCTGAGATCCTCGGCGGTTCGGCTGACCTGGCCGGTTCCAACCTGACCCTGTGGAAAGGTTGCAAAGGTGTTTCGGCGGAAGACGCCAGCGGTAACTACATGTACTACGGCGTGCGCGAGTTCGGCATGAGCGCCATCATGAACGGCGTGTCCCTGCACGGCGGCCTGGTGCCTTACGGCGCGACCTTCCTGATGTTCATGGAATACGCGCGCAACGCCGTGCGTATGGCCGCGCTGATGAAGAAGCGGGTGATCCATGTGTACACCCACGACTCCATCGGCCTGGGCGAAGACGGCCCGACGCACCAGCCGGTCGAGCAATTGACCAGCCTGCGTACCACGCCGAACCTGGATTGCTGGCGCCCAGCCGACGCGGTCGAATCCGCCGTGGCCTGGAAGCACGCCATCGAGCGCAAGGACGGCCCTTCGGCGCTGATCTTCTCGCGTCAGAACCTGCAACACCAAGTGCGTACCGACGCGCAGATCGCCGACATCAGCCGTGGCGGCTACGTGCTCAAGGACTGCGCTGGCGAGCCGGAGCTGATCCTGATCTCCACCGGTTCCGAAGTGGGCCTGACCGTTCAGGCGTACGACAAGCTCACCGAACAAGGCCGCAAGGTGCGTGTTGTATCGATGCCGTGCACCAGCGTGTTCGAAGCCCAGGACGCCGGCTACAAGCAATCGGTATTGCCGCTGCAGGTCAGCGCGCGTATTGCCATCGAAGCGGCTCACGCCGACTACTGGTACAAGTACGTGGGCCTGGAAGGCCGCGTGATCGGCATGACCACCTACGGTGAGTCGGCGCCGGCGCCAGCGTTGTTCGAAGAGTTTGGTTTCACCCTGGAAAACATCCTGGGTCAGGCTGAAGAACTGCTGGAAGACTAAGGCTGTAGATTGAGGTGGCTGTACTGACGCCTTCGCGAGCAAGCCCGCTCCCACATTTGATCGGGTTCACACAGTTGCAATTGTGAACCCATTCAAGTGTGGGAGCGGGCTTGCTCGCGAAAGCGATCTAACAGCCACCCTATTACCCAAGGTAATCGAGAACCCCATGCCTCAACCGCGTCGCTACAAAGTTGCACTCAACGGCTACGGCCGCATTGGTCGTTGCGTCTTGCGTGCTCTGTTCGAACGAGGGGCGGCTGCCGGGTTTGAAATTGTCGCGATCAACGATTTGGCCGACATGGCCAGTATCGAATACCTGACACGCTTTGACTCCACCCACGGCCGGTTCCCCGGCGAAGTGCGGGTCGACGGCGATTGTCTGCATATCAATGGCGACTGCGTAAAAGTACTACGCAGTGCCACCCCCGAGGGCATCGACTGGGCGGCGCTGGGCGTCGACCTGGTGTTGGAATGCTCCGGTGCTTACAACACCCGTGCCGATGGCCAGCGTTTTCTCGACGCCGGTGCGCCGCGTGTGCTGTTTTCCCAGCCGATGGCCAGCGAGGCGGATGTCGACGCCACCATCGTCTACGGCATCAACCAGGACTGCCTGACCGGCAATGAACTGCTGGTGTCCAACGCCTCCTGCACCACCAACTGCAGCGTACCGCTGTTGCGCCTGCTGGATCAGGCGATTGGCCTGGATTACGTGTCTATCACCACCATCCACTCGGCCATGAATGACCAGCCGGTGATCGACGCTTATCACCACGAGGACCTGCGGCGTACACGTTCGGCCTTCCAGTCGGTGATTCCGGTGTCCACCGGCCTGGCGCGTGGTATCGAACGGTTATTGCCGGAACTTGCCGGGCGAATCCAGGCCAAAGCCGTACGGGTGCCGACGGTGAACGTGTCCTGCCTGGACATCACCATGCAAACCGTCAGCGATACCGATGCCACTGAGGTCAACCGGATTTTGCGCGACGCCGCCACCAGCGGCCCGCTCAAGGGCCTTTTGGCCTACACCGAGTTGCCGCACGCCAGTTGTGATTTCAACCATGACCCGCATTCGGCGATTGTCGATGCCAGCCAAACCCGTGTTTCCGGCCCCAGGCTGGTGAACATCCTGGCCTGGTTCGACAACGAATGGGGGTTTGCCAACCGAATGCTGGATGTTGCGGACCATTATCTGCACATCGCCTCTAAACAACCTCAACAGTAATTCAGGAACTGCGACCCATGACCGTGTTGAAGATGACCGACCTCGATCTGCAAGGTAAGCGCGTACTGATTCGCGAAGACCTCAACGTCCCCGTCAAGGACGGTGTTGTCACCAGCGATGCGCGAATCCTGGCCTCGCTGCCGACCATCAAGCTGGCCCTGGAAAAAGGCGCGGCCGTGATGGTCTGCTCCCACCTGGGTCGCCCGACCGAAGGTGAGTTCTCCGCCGAAAACAGCCTCAAGCCGGTGGCCGACTACCTGAGCAAGGCGCTGGGCCGTGACGTGCCGTTGGTGGCTGATTACCTGGGTGGCGTCGACGTCAAGCCAGGCGACATTGTGCTGTTCGAAAACGTGCGCTTTAACAAAGGCGAGAAAAAGAACAGCGACGAACTGGCCCAGCAATACGCAGCCCTGTGCGACGTGTTCGTAATGGACGCCTTCGGCACCGCTCACCGCGCTGAGGGTTCGACCCACGGCGTGGCCAAGTTCGCCAAAGTCGCCGCCGCCGGCCCGCTGCTGGCCGCTGAGCTGGATGCACTGGGCAAGGCCTTGGGCGCTCCGGCGCAACCGATGGCTGCCATCGTGGCCGGTTCCAAAGTTTCCACCAAACTCGACGTACTCAACAGCCTGAGCCAGATCTGCAACCAGTTGATCGTCGGCGGCGGCATTGCCAATACCTTCCTGGCGGCAGCCGGTCACCCGGTGGGCAAGTCCCTGTATGAGCCGGACCTGCTCGACACCGCCCGCGCCATTGCGGCAAAAGTGAGTGTGCCGTTGCCGGTGGATGTGGTGGTCGCCAAGGAGTTTGCCGAAAGCGCTGCAGCCACCGTCAAGCTCATCGCGGACGTGGCTGCCGACGACATGATCCTGGATATCGGCCCGCAAACAGCGGCCAACTTCGCTGAACTGCTGAAGTCGTCCAAGACCATTTTGTGGAACGGCCCGGTTGGCGTGTTCGAGTTCGATCAATTCGGCAACGGCACCAAAGTCCTGGCCCAGGCTATTGCTCAAAGCGCTGCCTTCTCCATCGCCGGCGGTGGCGACACCTTGGCAGCCATCGATAAATATGGCGTTGCTGACCAGATCTCCTACATTTCTACCGGTGGCGGCGCATTCCTGGAATTCGTCGAAGGCAAAGTCCTGCCGGCCGTTGAAGTGCTGGAAACCCGAGCCAAAGGCTAAGGCTCGTGATCCGGAAAAGGAGTCTTCCCATGATCAAGTCGTTGGCACTGGTAATCGCAGCAGGCCTGTTGGCCGGCTGCGGTAGCACGCAACGCGCAGCGCCGGACTCTGAAAAGCCGGCGCCGGGGCAGAAAAAGAGCTGCTACCAGGCTGACTGGCAAGCCGAGACCATGCCGGTGATCAACAAGCGCATCGGCAATGAACGGCTGGAGAAATACGACGCTGCGCCCAACGGTCAGGAACAGGGTTGCCCATGACCGGTCTGATCAATTAACCGACAGCAGTGGCGGCCTTCGAGTCGCCGTTCGAGGATTGGCAATGAAAGGCGTATTCGCCCTGGTTGCAGTGGCCTTATTGGCCGGTTGCAGCAGCATGAACATGTTCAACAAGGCAGAGCCGGCGGACAAGTGGACGACCTGGACTTGCGACAGCAAGGCCGAGATCAACTGGCGCTTTGCCAATCAGGCCCGTTCCGAGGTGGATGTTCGCCTCGGTGGTTCGGACCAGGTTTACCGTCTTAAGCAAGACGTTGCCGCCTCGGGCGTGCTGTACAGCAACGATCAATTGGCGTTTCACACAAAAGGTGAGGAAGGCCTGATTTACTGGGTCGCCACCGATGATTTGATTGGGCGTGGCTGCAAGGCCCAATAAGACAGAACAGGGTCTGGAATGTGATGAGATCAAAAATGTGGGAGCGAGCAAGCCTGCTCCCGCAGTAGATCCGGTTCCAAAGTGACATGGATTTTGAACCGGACACTGCAATAACGATTCAGCAGGCCAGGCCTTAACCCCTTGATCTGCAATAACTTGAATAGCAGTCGCCGCTACGGCAGGCTTGCACGATTAACGACCCTCGATCGGGAGAGACAACACAATGGCACTTATCAGCATGCGTCAAATGCTGGACCACGCAGCCGAGTTCGGCTACGGCGTCCCAGCCTTTAACGTCAACAACCTTGAGCAGATGCGCGCCATCATGGAAGCCGCTGACAAGACCGACTCCCCAGTGATCGTCCAGGCTTCGGCCGGTGCCCGCAAATACGCCGGCGCCCCGTTCCTGCGTCACCTGATCCTCGCGGCGATCGAAGAATTCCCACACATCCCGGTGTGCATGCACCAGGACCACGGCACCAGCCCTGACGTGTGCCAGCGCTCCATCCAACTGGGCTTCAGCTCGGTGATGATGGACGGCTCCCTGGGCGAAGACGGCAAGACCCCAACCGACTACGAGTACAACGTGCGCGTCACCCAACAGACCGTGGCCATGGCTCACGCCTGCGGCGTCTCGGTTGAAGGCGAGCTGGGTTGCCTGGGTTCCCTGGAAACCGGGATGGCCGGCGAAGAAGACGGCATCGGCGCCGAAGGCGTGTTGGACCACAGCCAAATGCTGACCGACCCGGAAGAAGCGGCCGACTTCGTGAAGAAGACCCAAGTGGACGCCCTGGCCATCGCCATCGGCACCAGCCACGGCGCTTACAAGTTCACCAAGCCACCTACCGGCGACGTGTTGGCCATCGACCGCATCAAGGAAATCCACAAACGCATCCCTAACACCCACCTGGTGATGCACGGTTCTTCCTCGGTACCGCAAGAGTGGCTGGCGATCATCAACCAGTACGGCGGCGACATCAAAGAAACCTACGGCGTGCCGGTTGAAGAAATCGTCGAAGGCATCAAGTACGGCGTGCGCAAAGTCAACATCGACACCGACCTGCGCCTGGCGTCCACCGGCGCGATGCGTCGCCTGATGGCCACCAACCCGAGCGAATTTGACCCACGTAAATTCTTCGGCGCCACCGTGACCGCGATGCGTGACGTGTGTATCGCTCGCTACGAAGCGTTTGGTACTGCCGGTAATGCTTCGAAGATCAAACCGATCTCGTTGGAAGCGATGTACCAGCGGTATTTGAAAGGTGAGTTGAACGCTAAGGTGAACTAAGCCTTAAGCGTTTAAAAAGAAGCCCGCAGCGATGCGGGCTTTTTTGTGGGTGGGATTTGATCAGGCGGCGGTATCGAAGCCTCGGTGCTCGATGACGCGGAACACATCACTCACGTCCTGCACCAGAATACGTGCGGTATTGGCCACGTTATTCAGGTCGCGCTCGGCGAAGTCCGGCAGGCTGGAGCAGGCCATCAGGTTGAGGTGTTCGAGGGCGGCGTTGAGGCGTTCGCGCAGGCAGGCGTGGAGGTCGGGCAATGGGGCGGCGCTGTCGATCAAGAGCACGGGTGAATCGGTGGCGGACTCGGTGCAGGTGTAGAAGCGGCGGGGTGGTAATGGGTCGGTCATGGCAAATATTCCTCGTATCTAGAAGGACTACCGCCGATCGCTGCGAAACGAATGGGTGGTAGCTGTGTGCGGGTTCGCAGACCGAGGATACGAGGAACCCGGCAGACCCGAAGGTCTCCCACACACAGCCACCATAAAGTAAACGTCGGGCGCAGAAGCGCTCCACGTTGCATTCATGATGCTCGGTTACACACGTATCGTTAGGGCTGCGAAACCCTATCGCTGTTCTCAGCGACCGGCGAACTATAAGCGGCGATCTGTCTGCCCGCAACGGTCGTGTAAGACCAACCTCGATCTCTAAATCGATGGAGATCCAATGTGGGAGTCGGGCTTGCCCGCGATGGCGGTGTGTCAGGCACGCAAATATTGGCTCATTCACTGCCATTGCGGGCAAGCCCGGCTTCCACACGGACAAGCGGTGTGTTTAAGCGGTTGGATTGCCCATGAAGTGTCCTTGGGTTTATCAGACATTGCCTACAAATCGAAACGCCCCGGTGTTTTTACAATCGGAAGTTTCCGGGAACGAGTGAATTGAGTTCGCTGTGTTTTCACAGTTTTTCTGTTTTGTTCGTGCGTCATTGAAAGCGCGCTTTTTTCGGCCTCGGATCATTTAAGGTTTGGCCTTGATGATATTCAATGATGGAGAATTGATGATGGGTTTTATTAAAACAGTTGGCGTCATTCTGGCGCTGGCAGCAACAGGCTCTTTTGCATACGCGGATAGCCGGATTTTTACCGCGTCTGTTGATGATAAAGGCCAGATTACTGCGCAATCACCCCAGTGGCTGAAAGAGATAAAGTTGACGGCGCAGCCTGATTATTTCTCGGAATACAAAGTCCGCTTCGTGCCCGGTGTCTTTAAGCAGCCGCCACGATTCTGTACAGTTTCCGTCACGGATGTCAGTTCCAATGAACATATCTTTTATGGCCATGCCAAGTTGGGCAGTGTCCCGGCCATCAACTACGTCAACGTATTAACACTCAAAGTAGGCAATAACAAACCCTCCGGCGATTCTTCGATGGGCTTTATGCTGATGTGCGTTGAATAAACCCTCCAAGCAGCCCCGCTGTTAACGGGGCTTCTTTCTCGCGCTACTCGTGGTCAATGTCCAACTTGGCAAACGTCACGCGTGCGCCTTCCTTACTGTTCCCACTGTTGTCCTGCACATACACCCCTGCCTTGAAGTACAGCGGTTTCGCAGCCCACGCGGCGCCAATGCGCTCGTTCCATTGGCCGTCTGCGGCAGATACGCTGAGCAAGCCGGCCTTATTGAGGTTGATCACATAGGTGAAGCTCTTATCCAATGGCACGTTACTGGCGACGGTGACCACGCGCCCCTCACCATCATCCGGGCGCATGCGCACCTTGGCGACGATGTTGCCGGTCTGGGTCTTTTCCTTGAATTGGTATTCCAGCTTGATCAGCGGTTTCTGGCTGTCGTACGCGTGAATCTGGCCGATGACCACTTTGCCGCTGGAAGGCACTTGGTTGACGGTCACGGTGGCGCGCAGGAAGTTGTTGGCCTCGTTGTAAGTCCAGTTGCGCAGGCGCCCGTCGGCGTAGGTTTCGCGCAGTTCGCTGCGCGGGTAGATGGCGTTTTCGGTGCGGGTGCCGGTCACGGGTGTCCAGAATTGCACGTTGCTGCCTTCGGCCTGGAAATATTGGTCCTTGAAGCCGCTCAACAGTTTTGGGGTGTCGATGGTCGCAGGCGGGGAGCCGACAGGAATGCTCAGGTTCCAGGTGGAAAGGTCGATCATGGTGTTGGCCTTTTACAGAGGGTGACGGCTTTGGCCCGGGGGCCTTACAGGTTCTTTATAAGCGCTGATCGTCCTGTTGTTAAACAATTGCTGGCAATTTATTGGCGTCAGAGGAATGCCAAAAAGCCATGTTTCCCATGGCCCGTGGGCTGTGGGTCCTTACCGTTAGTCGGCTTCCTAAGCTTTGGCGCAATGATGGCACCCACGTCACTTCTGATTTTTTAGAACCGGGGCTAGAGTGAGGCCTCAGTGTTTGTCCGGTTTTTGGATGAGAAGTGACCGGTGCAGCTCCTCAAGGAAGATACGTAGCATGGATTGCGCTCCATACCTCGGCGATGGCAGTTCGGTTCTTCTGGTGGTCGACGACTACCCGGAAAACCTCATCAGCATGCGTGCGCTTTTGCAGCGTGAAGATTGGCAAGTGATGACCGCGGCTTCAGGGCTGGAGGCGTTGGAATTATTGTTGGCGCACGAAGTGGACCTGGTGCTGCTGGACGTGCGCATGCCGGGCATGGATGGCTTTGAGGTGGCGCGGCTGATGCGTGGCAGCCAGCGTACGCGCATGACGCCGATTATTTTTCTGACGGCACATGCACAGTCTTCTGCGGCGGTACTCGAAGGCTACGCCAGTGGCGCCATCGACTACCTGTTCAAGCCCTTTGACCCCCATATTCTAAAACCCAAGGTGCAAGCCCTGCTCGAGCAGCAGCGCAACCGCCGAGCCTTGCAGCGCCTGAGCCGTGACCTGGAATCCGCGCGGGCCTTTAATGCCTCTGTGCTGGACAACGCCGCCGAGGGCATCCTGGTGGTGGGTGAGGCCAGTGTGATCCAGTATGCCAACCCGGCCATTTCGCGGTTGCTGAATGCCACGATGGCCGAGTTGCAGGGCGAGAGCTTTCTGAGTTTCCTGCAAAAACCCCATGTGCCCACGTGGTTGGGGTTCCCGATGTACGAGGCGTATCGCAAGGGCGAGACCTGGCGCCAGCACGACGCTATTTTGCGCACCGGCCGTGGCCAGCAGGTGCCGGTGGCGTTGTCCTGCGCGCCGTTGCCCGCCGAGCAGAAGGCTATGGTGGTGACGGTGCTGGACATGTCCGAGGTGCGCCACCTGCATCAGCAACTGGAGTTCCAGGCGGTGACCGACCCGTTGACCGGGCTGCTGAATCGACGTGGCTTCCACCAGGCGGTGGAGAACACCTTGCTGCGCAGCGAACGTAATGGGCTGTCGCTGGTGTTGTTGTACCTGGACCTCGACGGCTTCAAGCGCGTCAACGACTCGCTGGGCCACGACGCCGGGGATCGGGTGCTGCGCTGGGTCTCGGAACAAATGCAGGCGTGCCTGCGCTCCTACGACATTCTCGGGCGCATGGGCGGGGATGAGTTCACCGCCTTGCTGGAGTTGGAGTTTCCCGAGCAGGCGGCGAAGATTTCGGAAAAACTGATCGAGCGCGTGTCTGTCTGTCAGCAAGTCGATGGGTTGGATGTCATGCTCGGCGTCAGCATTGGTATTGCGACCTTTCCGGACTGCGGCGCTGACTTGAATGGCCTGCTGCGCGCGGCGGATATCGCCATGTACGAAGCCAAGCGTGCAGGGCGTCAGCAATATCGCTATTACGATCAGGAAATGAACGGCCGTGCCCGTTCGCGCCTGATGCTCGAAGACAGTGTCCGTACCGCGATTCAAAACAAGGATTTCGCCCTGGTCTACCAGCCTCAGGTGTCGCTGGAGGATGGGCGTTTGCGCGGCGTCGAGGCGCTATTGCGCTGGCAGCACCCGAGCGTCGGTGATGTGCCGCCGGGCTTGTTTTTGCCGTTGCTGGAAGAGGCGCGGCTGATCAGCCAGTTGAGCGCCTGGATCTACCAGCAAGTCGCTGCCCAGCGCCGCGCCTGGCAAGCCACCTTCGATGACGAGTTGGTGCTGAGCGTGAGCCTGAGCAGCAGCCAGTTCAACATGCCCAACCTGGCCAGCCAACTGCAGCAGGTCCTTGAGCGGTATGGGTTGCAGGGGCGCCAGTTGGAGGTGGAGATCAGCGAGGACAGCTTGATGAGCAACCTTGAGGAAACCCACAAGCAGCTCAAACTGTTGCGTCAGATCGGGGTGCGTATTGCCCTGGATGACTTCGGTCTCGGCCGCTGTTCGCTGGCCCATTTGCGGGATCTGGAGTTCGACACGCTCAAGCTGGACCCGCAACTGGTGGCACGCCTGCCAGGCTCGGTGCGCGATGCGGCGATGGCCCGCAGTATTATCCAGTTGTGCGGGCACTTTGATGTGTTGGTGATCGCCGAGGGTGT
This sequence comes from Pseudomonas fluorescens, assembly GCF_900215245.1. Lineage (GTDB taxonomy): Bacteria > Pseudomonadota > Gammaproteobacteria > Pseudomonadales > Pseudomonadaceae > Aquipseudomonas > Aquipseudomonas fluorescens. The sequence goes on along the minus strand of NZ_LT907842.1, from coordinate 1,664,802 downwards.
GGAAACCCTGGAGCAGTCCCAGTGGCTCAAGGCGAATGGTTGCTCGTGTATTCAAGGGCCGTGGGCGGCACAGCCGCTGGTGGCCGAGGAAATGGCGATCTGGCCCCACCCCCGCGCGCTGTGAATTCGCTACACTGGCGCCCATTCGAACCCTGTTGCAGACCCCATGACCGCGCTGAAATACCTCCAGGCCTACCCCGCAGCGCTCCAGGAGCAAGTGCGCCAATTGATCGCCAAGGACCAATTGGGCGCCTACCTGGAGCAGCGTTACCCCGAACGTCATGCGGTGCAGAGCGACAAGGCGCTGTACAGCTATGCCCTGGCCTTGAAGCAGGAACACCTGCGTAACGCGCCGGCCATTGACAAAGTGCTGTTCGACAACCGACTGGACCTGACCCACCGCGCCCTGGGCCTGCACACCACGATTTCACGGGTGCAGGGCGGGAATCTCAAATCCAAGAAAGAGATTCGCATCGCCGCGTTGTTCAAGGAAGCCGCGCCGGAGTTTCTGCGCATGATCGTGGTACACGAGCTGGCGCACTTCAAGGAGTCGGACCACAACAAAGCGTTCTACAAACTCTGCGAATACATGATGCCGGGCTACCATCAGGTGGAATTCGACCTGCGGGTTTACCTCACGTATCGCGACTTGCAGGGCAAGTCCTAACCACATAAGGCTTTTGACCATGGACGTGAGCAAGACCAAAAGCAGTTTTTACCGCCGCCTGTACGTGGCGTACCTGATCGACAGTGGGCAGGCCAGCAGTGTCCCGGCGTTGACCGATGCCACCGGCATGCCGCGTCGCACAGCGCAGGACACGATTGCGGCATTGGCCGACCTGGATATCGTGTGTGAGTTCGAGCAGGCAGACGGCGCGCGCAATCATGCCGGGCACTATCGGGTTCGTAACTGGGGGGCGATTGATCGGGTGTGGATCGAGGCCAATCTGGCGTCGATCAAGCAGGTGTTGGGGTATCCCTGAATGTGGCGGTGATTGGGCTGAGGCTTTCGCGAGGAAGCCCGCTCCCACATTCGACCGCGTTTCAACGCTCGGACGCGGTCAACTGTGGGAGCGGGCTTGCTCGCGAAAGGGCCATCAGGCGCGTCGCATGCCTATATGGGGAATATCGTCTTCCAGGTATTCCTCACCCGCCACCACAAAACCGTACCGCCCGTAATACCCCTGCAAATGCGCCTGGGCTGACAGAAAGATCGGCGTCTCAGGCCAGATGTCTTCAATGCGCTTGAGGGTCTCTTCCATCATTTGATGGCCAAGCCCGGTGCCGCGTGCCGCCGGCGCAACGATCACTCGGCCGATCACCACATCGCCACCCTGTGATTCCGGGTCGAGCAAGCGCAGGTACGCCAGCAACTCGTCATCCTTCCAGGCCATCAAGTGGTGGGTATCACCCGAAAGATCCTGCCCATCGAGGTCCGGGTAAGCGCATTTCTGTTCAACGACAAACACCTCGCTGCGTAGGCGCAAAACCGCGTAAAGCTGCTCCTTGCCCAAGTCATCGTGATGTTTGCAAACCCATTCAACGGTCATGGCGTGCTCTCTTATTAATGTCTGTGGTCGATAGTAAGCGCCACCGGCTCCCCTGTCTAAATCGAGCTTTTTTGTGAATGGCGTCAATTTGCCACCATTCAGTGCAATCGCTGCGGGCTTCTTTGTGTAATCTGCAATGCAGGCTCATTGATGAGCTACTGTTATCAGGCCACTGCCTGCCCGCCAAGGACTTTGAGCATGCCGCGATTTTCTCGTGCCGTTGCTTTGATAGGAGTGTTGTTGCTGGCCCAGCCTGCGGTCGCACAACGCCTGCGCCTGGTAGCGGATGCCTGGCCGCCTTTTACGGATTCGACCTTGATCAACGGCGGCTTGGCCACTGACATCGTCAGCACCGCCCTTGCTCGCGCAGGCTACGGCAGTGACTTTGAACAAGTGCCTTGGGCCCGGGCGCTGATGGGCGTGGGCGACGGCCGCTATGACGTACTGATCAATGCCTGGTACGACGATGCACGTACGAAACTGGGGCAGTTTTCCGCTGAGTACCTGCTTAACCGTGTGCGCTTTATCAAGCGCCGCGATGATCCCATCGATTATCAGAACCTGGAGCAACTGCACGACGAAGCCATCGCCGTGGTGCGCGGGTATGCCTATTCGGCGGCGTTCGATCAGGATGCACGCCTGCAGAAGGTGCCTGTGCATAACTTCGCCATGGCCGTGCGCATGCTCGCGGCGCAGCGCGTGAGGCTGACGCTGGAAGATGAATATGTTGCCCGCTATTACCTGGCCCGCGAGTCGGCGCGGGTGCGCAATGCGGTGGAGTTTTTACCCAAGCCGCTGAGTGAAAACAGCCTGCATATTCTGGTGAGCCTGAAGAACCCCGAGCATGAGCAGATCGTCGCCAGCTTTGACCGGGAGATTGCGAAGATGAAGGTCGACGGCAGTTACGAGCGGTTGATGAAAGCGCATGGGATGTGACGCGGTCGCTGGAGCACTCGCCGCAACAGCCCGTTAGCCACAGATTAAGTCGCGCTGGTATCTTTGATCAGGTGCGCCGCCAGCGTTCGCAACGGCCCCAACTGCCGACAGATCAACGCTAATTGTGTTTGCACCAAGCGCTGTCCTTCATCGATCTCATCCGGCATCTGTTCCAGTTCCGCCGCCAGGGCCTCCTCGGCATCGCTCTGAATCGCGACCGGCTGCTTATTCGCCAGCCCGGTGGCGATCTCATCGATGCTCGCCGCCAGGCTGTTGCCAGCGCCCTCGATCAGGTGCTCACGCACTTCGGCCGGCAGTTGGGTCTCGCGGTGTGCGCCCAGCCCCGACAGGTAGCTGAGCAAGGTGTGCGACAGCACCAGGAAGCGGAAGCCGACGTCGGCTTCCTTACGGAAATGCCCCGGCTCCATCAACATATTGGCCAGTGTGGTGGACAGCGCCGCATCCGCGTTGTGGGCGTTGCGCCGCGCCAGCCGATAAGCCAGGTCGTCGCTCTTGCCCGCCGCGTATTGCTGCATGATCTGGCGCAGGTAGATGCTGTTGCAGGTCAGGGTGTTGGCCAGCACCTTGTTCAGGCGGCGACCTTGCCAGTCCGGCAGGAACAGGAAGACCGCCAGGCCGGCGATCAGGCTGCCGAGCAAGGTATCCAACAGCCGTGGCAGGAACAGCCCGTAGCCATCGCCGACCTGGTTGAAGCAGAACAGCACCATCAGCGTGATTGCCGCCGTGGCCAGGGTGTAGCGGGTGGTGCGGTTGATAAAGAACACCAGGCCTGCGGCAATGGCGAACAGCGACTGCACCAACGGGCTTGGGAACAGATCGAACAGCGCCCACGCCACGGTCAAACCAATGGCAGTGCCGATGATCCGTTGGCCAAGCTTGCGCCGGGTGGCGCCGTAGTTGGGCTGGCAGACGAACAGGGTGGTGAGGATGATCCAGTAACCCTGAGAAGCGTGAATGGCATGCAAGGTGCCATAACCGATGGTCAGCGCCAGGGCGAGGCGCAAGGCATGGCGGAACAGCAGTGACGTCGGCGTCAGCTGCGTGCGCAGGCGCGTCCACATTTCTTTCAGGTTGCGCGGGGCGCGGTCCAGCAGGTTGCTGTCGGTCGCATCGGCGAGTGAGTCGGGGTTGCTGGCGTCGCCAAGCAGACGGTCGAGCGTGGACAAGTTGGCGGCCAAGGCCCGTAACGAGCGCAACAGGCCGCGCCACGCGGGGTTGCTCTGGATGCGCAGGTGTTCCAGCGAGGCATTCAGGTCGCCCAGGGCTTCGGCGAAGCTGTCGTCATAAATGAAGGGCTGGCGCAGCTGGATCGACTCGCCCAGGCTCTGGCAGGCCTTGCCTTGCTGGCGTAGCAGGCGCTGGCAGCGAAACAGCACATCGCTGTGGAAGAAGGCGTCGGCCAGGGCGTTGTAAGGGTAGTGGGACGAACTGGCGCGCTCGTGGATGTCCTGGGCCAGGAAGTACAGCTTCAGGTAGCGGCTGACCTTCGAGCCCGGTCGACCATTGCCCACCCGGTGCAGGATGATTTCTTTCGCCGCATTCAACGCCGCAACAACGCGACCATTTTGCTGGGCCAGTTCCAGCCGCCGCGCTTCCACATCCAATTGGCGGATCGGTTCGAACAGCGACGATTTGAGTTTGAGGTAGCGCCCCAATTCGCGAAACAGCCGCGCCAGGCTCTGTTGCACCGGCTGGTTGGAAAACAGTGCCTGCCACAGCACCGACAACACGCCATACCAGGCGGCACCAGCCACCAGCAGCAGCGGCTCATGCCAGAAGTCGCTGACAGCCCCCCCGCGCTGGTCCACGCCGATCATGGTATATACCGACAGGATCAAGGTGGCCGACGCAATCGCGCCATAGCGTTCGCCGAGGGCGCCGAGCATGGTCAGGCAGAAACTGGCCAGGGCCAGGGCGATGGCGAAAATCCAGGGATAAGGGAACAGCAGCTCCACCGACAGCGCAGCGATGCTGAAACACACCAGCGTTACCGCCAGGGCATTGAGGCGGCCTTGCCAGCTGTCATCGGTCTCGGCCAGGGCGCTGGCGATAATCCCCAGGAACAGCGGGATCAGCAGGGTCATTTCATCCTGATACCAGCACAGCGCCATGCTGCCGGTGAGGGCGATGAACACCCGTACGCTGTAACTGAATTTATCCAGCGCCCACAGGCGCCGCATGGACTGCTTGAACGAGGTCGATGACATGAAGTCTGGAGTCTTCCTGGACGATGCCGCTAAATTGAGCCAGTAATGACGCCACGGCAAGCGTGGCGATCACATCCAACAGCAAAATATATTCCCGCCATTGCATTCCAAATAGGGAATGCAATCAATGTGGGAGGGGGCTTGCTCCCGATAGCGGTGCAACAGTCACTCATGAATTGACTGCTACACCGCCATCGGGAGCAAGCCCCCTCCCACATTTTTTACCGCGTAGTGTCAGGCGTATTGCGCCGCGGCGTAGCCCGACGCCCACGCCCACTGGAAGTTGAACCCGCCCAGGTGACCGGTCACATCCAGTACTTCGCCGATGAAGTACAACCCCGGGCTTTTCAGCGATTCCATGGTCTTGGACGACACTTCGCGCGTATCCACACCGCCCAGTGTCACCTCGGCGGTGCGGTAGCCCTCGGTGCCGGCCGGCACCAGTTGCCAGCTCGCCAGTTTTTGCGCGATGTCGGCCACTTCGGCGTGGGTGTACTGCTTCATCGGCTTGGACACGAACCAGGTTTCCGCCAGCAGGTTGGCCATTTTCTTGGTGAAGATCTCACCCAGCAGGGTTTTCAACTCGCTGTTGGGGCGTTCGACCTGTTGCTGTTGCAACCAGGCGTGGGCGTCGTGGTCGGGCAGCAGGTTGATTTCCACCGTGTCGCCGGATTCCCAGTACGAGGAAATCTGCAAAATCGCCGGGCCGCTCAGGCCACGGTGAGTGAACAGAATGTTCTCGCGAAAGCTCTGGTCATTGCAGCTGACCAGGCAATCCACGGAGGTGCCCGACAACTCGCCACACAAATCCTTGAGCTGGTCGGTGATGGTGAACGGCACCAGCCCGGCGCGGGTCGGCAGCAGTTCATGGCCGAACTGCTTGGCCACTTGGTAACCAAAGCCGGTCGCGCCCAAGGTCGGAATCGACAGGCCGCCCGTCGCGATCACCAGGGATTCGCAGCGCAGCTCACCCAAGGTGGTTTGCAGCTGGTAGCCGCTCTCGAGCTTGGCGATTTCCTCGATCGAGGTGTCCAGGTGCAGGCTCACGCCGGTCTGGATGCATTCATCGAGCAGCATGCCGAGGATGTCGCTGGACTTGTTATCGCAGAACAACTGGCCGAGCTTTTTCTCGTGGTACGGCACGCCATGCTTGGCAACCAGAGCGATAAAATCCCACTGGGTGTAGCGGGCCAGGGCCGACTTGCAAAAGTGCGCGTTGTGCGAGAGGAAGTTGGCGGGCTCGGTGTACATATTGGTGAAATTGCAGCGGCCACCGCCGGACATCAGAATCTTCTTGCCGGCCTTGTTCGCGTGGTCGATCAACATCACTTTGCGCCCACGCCCGGCAGCGGTCAGCGCACACATCAAGCCTGCGGCGCCGGCGCCAATGATCACAACTTCGGTCGAGCGCACAGCCATGTCCTCATACAAATTCTGAATTGAAATACAGTCAAATGTGGGAGGGGGCTTGCTCCCGATAGCGGTGTGTCAGCCAGAATTCTATCAACTGATACACCGCCATCGGGAGCAAGCCCCCTCCCACATTAGATCTCCATTGGAGGGGAGCTCTTTACAGGATGCGCACGCGCAACGAACGGCCTTTGATCTTGCCGTCGTTCAAACGCTGCAGCGCCTGCTTGGCGATCCCGCGCTCCACGGCCACGAACGCCTGGAAGTCAAAGATCGCGATCTTGCCGACCTGTGCGCCCGGGATGCCGGCTTCACCGGTCAGTGCACCGAGGATGTCGCCCGGGCGGACTTTGTCTTTGCGGCCGGCGGCGATGCACAGGGTGCTCATCTGTGGCAGCAGCGGGCCACCGCTTTGTGGCTTGAGGTTGTCCAGTTGGTCCCAGTTCAACGGCGATTTCTGCAATTGCTCGATGGCCTGGGCGCGGTGCGCTTCCGACGGCGCCACGAGGCTGATCGCAATCCCTGTCTCACCGGCACGCCCAGTACGGCCTACGCGGTGGATGTGGATTTCCGAATCGCGGGCCAGCTCGACGTTGATCACCATGTCCAGCGAGTCAATGTCCAGACCACGGGCGGCTACGTCGGTCGCCACCAGCACCGAGGTGCTACGGTTGGCGAACATCGCCAGCACCTGGTCACGGTCACGCTGTTCCAGGTCGCCATGCAGGCCGACGGCGGAAATGCCCTTGGCCGTCAGGTGATCCACGGTTTCCTGCACTTGCTGCTTGGTGAAGCAGAACGCTACGCACGACGCCGGGCGGAAATGCGCGAGCACCTTGGTCACGGCGTCCATGCGCTCTTCCGGCGAGATCTCGTAGAAACGCTGCTCGATCTGGTCATCGGAGTGGAAGGCTTCAGCTTTCACTTGCTGCGGCGCGCGCATGAATTTCGACGCCAACTGCTTGATGCTCACCGGGTAGGTGGCCGAGAACAGCAGGGTCTGGCGGCGTGCCGGGGTCTTGCTGATGATGTCTTCGATGGCGTCGTAGAAGCCCATGTCGAGCATACGGTCGGCTTCATCGAGGATCAGCGTGTTCAAGCCGTCCAGTACCAGCGAACCTTTGCGCAGGTGCTGTTGGATGCGACCCGGGGTGCCGACGATGACGTGGGCGCCGTGTTCCAGGGAAGCGATCTGCGGGCCGAGGGACACGCCGCCGCACAGGGTAAGCACCTTGATGTTGTCTTCGGCGCGGGCCAGACGACGGATTTCCTTGGCGACCTGGTCGGCCAGCTCACGCGTCGGGCACATCACCAGGGCCTGGCAGCCGAAGTAGCGCGGGTTGATCGGGTTCAACAGACCGATACCGAAGGCGGCGGTCTTGCCGCTGCCGGTCTTGGCCTGGGCAATCAGGTCCAGCCCTTTGAGGATCACCGGCAAGCTTTGCGCCTGGATCTGCGTCATCTCGACATAACCCAGCGAGTCGAGGTTAGCCAGCATGGCGGCGGAGAGCGGCAAAGTATTAAAAGCGGTGGCGATGGTAGTCACGGGACTGGCTCTGCAAAACAAAATGTTGCGCAGTGTACCAGTCCCACAGGATTTTCCCCGCAAGTTCTAGACGGGAAGCCTGTTAATGCTCGATGTCGTGCTCGCGGCTGATCACGCGCTTGCCGTCGGTGGGCGACAGTTGCAGGAAGATCGCCGCCGCCAGCATGGCCATGATGCCCACGGTGAGGAAGGTCAGTTGGAAGGCGCCGAGTACGGTGCTGACACCATCGTTGCCCGACTCGGCGGTAAAACCGCCGAGCAAGGCACCGGCACACGCGACGCCCAGGCTCAGGGACAATTGCGCCACCACCGAGAGCAAACTGTTGCCGCTGCTGGCCTGGGCATCGTCCAGGTCGATCAGGGTGACGGTGTTCATCGCGGTAAATTGCAGGGAGTTGATCGCCCCGAGGATCGCCAGCATGCCCAGCAGCAACCAGTAAGGCGTCTGTTCACTGACCAGGCCCATGCTCGCCAGCATGATGCCAAGCGCCAAGGTATTGCCGGTCAGCACCACGCGGTAGCCGAGGCGTTCGATCAAGGTGCGGGCAATCGACTTGGCAAACATCGCCGCCGCCGCCAGCGGCAGCATGCTCATCCCGGCTTCCGATGGCGAGTAACCCAGCGCCACCTGCAACAGCAGCGGCACCAGGAATGGCAAGGCGCCGCTGCCCAGGCGCGCAAACAGGTTGCCGAGAATGCCCACTGCAAAAGTCCGGGTCTTGAACAGCACCGGCGAAAACAGCGGGTTATCGATATGGCCGGCGCGCAGCCAGTAGGCCGCGAGGCACGCCAGCCCGCCAAACAGCAGCAACATTACCCGCAGATGCGGCAGGTGCAGTTCGCCCAGGCCTTCCATGGCGATGGTGATCAACACCATCGCCGCGCCAAACAGCACAAACCCCATGCTGTCAAAGCGTGTGCGCTCACTGCCGCGCAGGTCGGGGATCAGTTTCCACACGGCGTAACAGCCGATCATGCCCACCGGCAGGTTGATCAGAAAAATCCAGTGCCAGGTCAGGTATTGCACCATCCAGCCGCCCATGGTCGGGCCAAGCAACGGGCCGAGCAGGCCGGGGATGGTAATGAAGCCCATGATCCGCACCAGCTCGGAGCGCGGGTAAGCGCGTAGCACAACGAGGCGCCCGACCGGCAACATCAGCGCCCCGCCCAAACCCTGGATGACCCGCGCGCCGACCAGCATGGTCAAGCTGCTGGACAGGGCGCACAACAGCGAACCAATGCTGAACAGCATGATCGCGCCGAAAAAGATTTTCTTGGTGCCAAAGCGGTCGGCGATCCAGCCCGAGGCCGGAATGAGCAAGGCGACGGTGAGCATGTAGGCGATCACCACTCCTTGCATGCGCAGCGGGTTTTCGGCGAGGTCCCGGGCCATGGCCGGCAGGGCTGTGTTGAGAATCGTCCCATCCAGCGACTGCATGAAGAAGGCAATCGCGACCACCCAGGGGAGCCAGCGGGCGGTTTTGGCATCGAGAGGGGCGCGATTCGGCATGGGCGACCTTTTGGTTAGCAGGCTATGTGTCGGCGATTATGCGCCATCCGTTGCGCCTTTTCCCACTGGCGGTTCGTCTAAATCTGGCAATGGCGCGTGCTCCCCGACCAGGAAATCCAGCAGGGCGCGGTGCACCGCCAACGCCGCCTCGCGAGACTCAAGGTCGAGCAAGTGACCGGTGTGCTCGGCGACGGCGAACGTGCTGCGCCCCACGTATTTATTGAACAGCCGGGCCTCGGTTGCCGGGGTGTATTCATCCAGCGCGCCGTTGATGAAATGCACCGGGGTTTCGATTTGAGTGAGTGCCGGCAGGTAGTTGCCGTCGCCCAGGCCCAGCACCTGGTGGATATGAAAGCGTGCCTGGCGGTACTCGGTAGTCGCCATGCCCGACAGGTGCCGATGGTTATTGCGCTTGAGCCGGGGGCACAGGTATTTGCCGACGGTCTCGTTTAGCAGGTGGCCGACGGCGGACTTGTCATCCGCCTCGATCAGCACCCGCACGCGTTCCACGTAATCGAGCATCGCCTGGTTGAGGTTGGGCGCCAGGGCCATCACCACCGAGCTTTGAATGGAGGGCGGGTTGTGGGCCAGGGTCAGCAACGTGGAGATGCCGCCCCAGGAGGCCGACACCAGATGGTTGACCTGAAACCGGTCAACCAGCGCGCGCAGGATTTGTACCTCGTCGTCCTTGGTCACAAGGTCCAGGTTCGTGTTGTGCTCGCGCGAATGGCCGGAGAACGGCAGGTCGAACAGCAACACATTGAAGTGTTCCGCCAGGCATTTGCTGGTGCGCGCAAACGAGCGGGTGGTGGACAGGGCCCCATTGACCATCAGGACGGTTTTTCTTTGCGGGTGGTGACCTAGCTGCTCTACGTGAACGTTGTAGTGTTTGAACAGCTTTTCTATGACAAAACTTCCATGGTCCATGTCAACGCTCCAGCTTGCCCTATCCCGGGCAAGGTCGTGCATCACGTGCGAACACGTGGGGTGGTGGCGGGGTGCCACTAACCGTTATAACGAGGTTTTTTGCGGGCGACAACAGGCCGCACAGGGAGAAGTGTGAGATGGGATTTTGCGGTAGGAAGGAGTGAAACGGGGGTGTCAGAAACGAACACAGAATATTGTGGGAGCTGGCTTGCCTGCGATGGCATCACTGCGGTCCTGCTGACACACCGAGTTGTTTGCATCGCAGGCAAGCCAGCTCCCTAATAAGCCAGTTGCCACATTGGGGTTTGTATTTACAGGGTTAAGGTCAGGCGCTTGACCAACGCCCCCGGCAGCAAGTTGGACGCGGTATTACGCTGGCTGTACGTACTGGCCGACAACAGCAGTTCCCGCTCGGCGGTCAGCGCTTCGAGTTGTGAGCCGAGCAGGCTATAGACGCTGTCATCAAAGCGCATGGTGCTGACCGGCGCCTTGATTTCGCCTTCCTCCACCCAGAAGGTGGCGAAGCGCGTCATGCCGGTCAGGCGTGCGGCCGGCAGGTCGGAGTAGTTCAGGTACCACAGGTTACTGATATACAGCCCAGTGCCCAACTGCTTGAGGATATCGGCCTGGGCCAGGCTGCCCGCCGCCATCTGCAAGGCGCTGGGCGACTCGTCGCTGCTCGCCCCGTTGGTGCTCAGGCCGTATTCGGCGGCACTGCGCGAGTTGATCAACTGGCCTTGCGCCTTGCCCGCATTGATCAGCGTGACATCCCCGCGCGGGTAGCCTTCGGTGGAAAACGCCTGGCTCAGTGAGCCGCTGATCTGCTCATCGACTTTTACCAAGGGGCTCAACGACTGTTCACCCGCATACAGCTTTTGCAATGAGCTGCCTTTGCTGGCGATGGCCTGGGCGGAAAACCCGCCCCAGGTAATGATGCTGAGGATTTCTTCCAGCGCCGCCGGGGCGAGGTAAGCGCGGTATTGGCCGGGGGCCAGGCTGTGTAACGGCCGACCCAGGAATGCCAACTGCTCGCGTGCTTGCAGGAACCGCGCGGCGAACTCGGCGCTGTCCCAGGTGTGCCCGGCGTAGGTGGCTTTTACCGCTTCGCCATTGGCGTGAAACAGGCTGAAATCGAAGTTGAAGCTATTGGCCTGATGCCAGCCGAACGCGCCGTCCGAACTGGCGAAACCACGGCTGATGGGGCCTGCGGCATAGAAGCCGACCAAGTCTACGCCTTCTGCCGCCTGGCTGATGTCGTGCAGTACCTGGGCCAGTTCCGGTAGCGGGCGCAGCTGTTCGTTGTGGCTTTGCCAGGCGTTGTGATTGAGCAGCAGGTACGGGTCCTGTGGCAATAAGGGCAAGGTCTCGCGCAGTTGTTGCAGGCCATTGGCGAGGCGTTGGCGGTCCAGCGCCGGCTCACCGGCCAGGGTGATAGTGAGGTCGGCATGACGGCCGTCGTGGATCAGCTTGAGGTTCAGGCTGGCCTGTTGCACCTGCCCGGCCTGGCGTACTTGCGCGTGGTTAAACCGCACGAACTCGGAGGATTCGCCAGCAAAGCCAAGGTGGAATTGTTCCTTGTCGGTGATGGCCTGCTTGAGCCAGTCCACCAGTGCCTTGAAGTTGTTCATCAGGCCTCTCCCCCAAAAACGTCGACAGCACTGAACACGCACGCAGGTGACGCATGGCCCACGCGGATCACTTGGTTGGGTTCGCCTTTGCCGCAGTTCGGCGTGCCCAGGACCTTGAAGGTGCTGGCGTCGCCGACGGCGCTGAGCTTGCGCCAGAACTGCGCGGAAATGGCGCGGTAGTTGGGGTTTTTGACCACGCCCTTGAGTTCGCCGTTTTCGATCAACTGGCCCCACTCGCAGCCGAACTGGAATTTATTGCGCGCATCGTCGATGGACCAGGAGCGGTTGGTGCTCATCAGGATGCCGTGCTCGATACCGCTGATCAGCTCGGCCTGGGTCTTGTCGCCCGCTTCGATATTCAGGTTGGCCATGCGGTCGATCGGCGCGCGGTTCCAGCTGCAGGCGCGGCTGTTGGCGACGCCACCCAGCCCTGAGCGAAATTGCGACAACGCGCCGCCCAATGGCTTGAGCAGCAGGCCGTCACGGATCAGGAACTGCTTGGTGGCGCGGGTACCGTCGTCGTCATGGCTGTAGCTGGCGAGTTGTTCAGGGATGTCCGGGTCGAACGTCACGTTGAGCAAGGGCGAACCGTATTGCAGGTGGCCGAAGTCCTCGGCCTTCACAAAGCTGGTGCCGGCGTAATTGCGCTCATCGCCCAGGATGCGGTCCAGTTCCAGCGGGTGGCCGATGGACTCGTGGATCTGCAGGATCATTTGGTCGGGCATCAGCAGCAGGTCGCGCGGGCCGTGAGGCGTGTTCGGTGCGAGCAGCAGTTGCAGGGCTTCGTCGGCGACCGTGCGGGCGGCGCCGACCAGGCCGAAGCGGCGAATCACGTTCGCACTGCCTTGCTGGCCGAAGTTGGTACCGCCCAAGGTGCGGGTCTGGCTGTCGTTGCCATCGAAGGCGGTGACGCTCAGGCCCGGGTAGACGAAACGCTGGGCCTGGCGCAGTTCGGCACCGGCACTGTTGAGGTAGATCTGTTCCACATGGGTGGTGCCCAGGCTGACTTCCCAACTGACCAGGCGCTCATCCTTGGGCACGGCGGCAGACTCGTCACCGAGCAGTTGGTAGCAGTCGCTTAAAGAAGGGAAGGGCTGGTCGAGATCCGGCGACAGGTAGTCGGCGACGTCGCTGGAGACCGGCTGTGTGTGCAGGTCGAGCAGGGCGTGGGGGAAGATCCGCCGGGCTTGCTGTTCGGCGCGCTCAAGGGCGGCTTGCAGGCCGGCAAGGGAAAGGTCGTTGGTGGCGGCATAGGCTTCCACACCGTTGAGACGCACGGTGAGCATGGCGCCCTCGTCGTGGTTCAGGTGTGGCGGCTCGGCGACGTTCTTGCGTACCGACAGGTATTGGCCGGATTCGCGCACGTAACGCAGCGAGAAAAATTCAGCGGTGGTGCGCAGGGCACTGAAGTGCTTTTTGAGTGTGGCGTGGTGGTCGAACATGGGGCCTTCCTTGTGGGCGGCTCATCGCGGGCAGGCAACAGAGTAGGCCTGGGGCGGGGAGCTGATCAAGGAAAGTGTAGGCGGGGGATTTACAGCGCTTGTTCGGGCCTCTTCGGGAGCAAGCCCCCTCCCACACTTGATCGGGTTAACACGGTCAAGATGTGGGAGCGGGCTTGCTCGCGAATGGGCACCGCGGTGTATCAGTTACTGCGCAGTCGGGCCCACTTCACGCAGCGGCTTGCCACGCACCGGCGCATCGCCTGCCACGTAGTAGTCGGCAGTGCTGCGCGGCAGTGGTTTGCGGCCACGGATCTTGTCGGCGATTTTCTCGGCGATCATGATCGTCGGCGCGTTGAGGTTGCCGGTGGTGATGATCGGCATGATCGACGCATCCACAACACGCAAGCCCTGCATGCCATGCACACGGCCTTCGCCGTCCACTACCGCCATCTCGTCGGTGCCCATCTTGCACGAGCAGGACGGGTGGAACGCAGTCTCGGCGTGCTCGCGGATGAACTTGTCCAACTGCTCATCGGTTTGCACGTCAATACCCGGGCTGATTTCACGGCCACGGTATGGGTCCAGCGCCGGCTGTTGCATGATTTCACGGGTCAGGCGGATGCCGTCACGGAACTCCTGCCAGTCCTGTTCGGTGGCCATGTAGTTGAAGAGGATGCTCGGGTAGTCCCGTGGGTTCTTCGACTTCAATTGCACGCGGCCACGGCTTGGCGAACGCATGGAGCCCATGTGCGCCTGGAAACCGTGCTCTTTCACACCATTGCTGCCGTTGTAGTTAATCGCCACCGGCAGGAAGTGGTACTGAATGTTCGGCCAATCGAATTCTTCACGGGTGCGGATAAAACCGCCCGCTTCGAACTGGTTGCTGGCGCCGATGCCGGTGCCGTTGAACAGCCACTCGGCCCCAATGGCCGGCTGGTTGTACCAGAGCAGCGATGGGTACAGCGACACTGGCTGGGTACAGGCGTATTGCAGGTACAGCTCAAGGTGGTCCTGCAGGTTTTCGCCGACGCCTGGCAGGTCGTGGACCACCGGGATGTCGAGGCTTTCCAGCAGTTTGGCCGGGCCGACACCGGAGCGTTGCAGCAGTTGCGGCGAAGCGATCGCGCCGCTGCACACCAGCACTTCTTTGCGTGCACGGGCTTCAACGCGTTCTTCGGCGGCGCCGATCAGGTAACGCACGCCCACGGCACGCTTGCCTTCGAACAAGACTTTGTCGGTCAGGGCGTGGGTGACGATGGTCAGGGTCGAACGCTTTTTAGCCGTGTCCAGGTAACCGCGAGCGGTACTGGCGCGACGGCCGTTAGGCGTGACGGTACGGTCCATCGGGCCGAAGCCTTCTTGCTGGTAGCCGTTCAAGTCGTCGGTACGCGGGTAACCGGCCTGTACACCAGCTTCAACCATGGCGTGGAACAGCGGGTTGTTGCCGGCTTTTGGCGTGGTCACGCTGACCGGGCCATCGCCACCGTGGTAATCGTTCGGGCCGATGTCACGGGTTTCGGCTTTGCGGAAGTACGGCAGGCAGTCGAGGTAGCTCCAGTTTTCCAGACCTGGGAGCTTCGACCAGTTGTCGTAGTCCATGGCGTTGCCACGGATGTAGCACATGCCGTTGATCAGCGAGGAACCGCCGAGGCCTTTGCCGCGACCGCATTCCATCCGGCGACCGTCCATGTGTGGCTCTGGGTCGGTTTCGTAGGCCCAGTTGTAACGGCGGCCTTGCAGCGGGAACGCCAACGCGGCCGGCATTTGGGTACGGAAATCAAGACGGTAGTCCGGGCCGCCGGCTTCCAGCAGCAGGACGGTGACGCCTTCGTCTTCGGTCAGACGGGTCGCCAGGGTATTACCGGCGGAGCCGGCACCCACAATGATGTAGTCGTATTCTTGGGACATTGGATGCACCCTCTTTGAAGTGTGGTCAGGTCGGGCCTCATCGGGGGCAAGCCCCCTCCCACAGGGGAATACATTCCAGATGTGGGAAGGGGGCTTGCCCCCCGATGCCGGCCTCGCAGGCAATGCAAGCCTCGGGTTTAGAACACCGAGGCGTAGTCGCCCAGCTCAACCTGTACCGATTTGATGCGGGTGAAGTTGTTCAGCGAGCTGATGCCGTTCTCACGGCCAACGCCCGACTGCTTGTAGCCGCCCACCGGCATCTTGGCGTCGGACTCGCCCCAGGCGTTGATCCAGCAGATACCCGCTTCCAGCTGATGAATCACGCGGTGAGCGCGGTTCAGGTCTTTGGTGACCAGGCCGGCAGCCAGGCCGAAGTCGGTGTCGTTGGCGCGGCGGATCACTTCTTCTTCGGTCTCGTAGGTGAGGATGCTCATCACTGGGCCGAAGATTTCTTCACGGACGATGGTCATCTCGTCGGTGCAGTCGGTGAACACGGTTGGGGCAACAAAGGCGCCTTTGGCGAAGTCGCCGTCGGTCAGACGGTCGCCGCCGCACAGCACGCGAGCGCCTTCTTCCTTACCTTTGGCGATGTAGCCGAGCACGCTTTCCATGTGGGCGAAGCTGACCAGCGGGCCGAAGTTGGTGTTGTCGTCCTGCGGGCTGCCGACGCGAATGCGCGCCACACGCTCAACGATCTTGGCTTCGAAGGCCGCTTGCAGGTGCTTGGGCACGAACACGCGAGTGCCGTTGGTGCAGACCTGGCCGGAGCTGTAGAAGTTGGCCATCATCGCGATGTCGGCGGCGCGGTCCAGGTCGGCGTCTTCGAAGACGATCAGCGGGGACTTGCCGCCCAGCTCCATGGTCACTTCTTTGAGCGAGGAGCTGGAAGCGCTGGCCATGACTTTTTTGCCGGTGTCGGTGCCGCCGGTGAACGAGACTTTCTCGATGCGCGGGTGCTCGGTCAGCCAGGTGCCGACTTCACGGCCGCTGCCGGTCAACACGTTGAACACGCCTGCCGGAACGCCGGCTTCGGTGTAGATCTCGGCCAGTTTCAGGGTGGTCAGCGAGGTGACTTCGCTTGGCTTGAAGATCATCGCGTTACCCGCGGCCAGGGCCGGTGCGGATTTCCACAGGGCGATCTGGATCGGGTAGTTCCACGCGCCGATACCGGCGACCACGCCCAGCGGCTCGCGACGGGTGTAGACGAACGAAGTGTCGCGCAGCGGGATCTGCTCGCCTTCGATGGCCGGCACCAGGCCTGCGTAGTATTCCAGCACGTCAGCGCCGGTAACGATGTCGACGTACTTGGTTTCGGAGAAGGCTTTACCAGTGTCCAGGGTTTCCAGTGCGGCCAGTTCGTCGTTGCGCTCGCGCAGGATGTCGACGGCGCGACGCAGGATGCGCGAACGCTCCATGGCGGTCATGGCGGCCCAGATTTTCTGGCCTTTTTCAGCGCTGACCACGGCACGCTCAACGTCTTCTTTGGTAGCACGTTGCACATTGGCGAGAACTTCACCGTTAGCCGGGTTGATGGCTTCGAAGGTGGCATCGCTGCCAGCGTCGCTGTAGCCGCCGTCAATGTAGAGTTTTTGCAGTTCGAAACGGGCCATAAAGTCCTCGCAAGTGCATAAGTGGTTGGCGTTACCCGCCGAAAGTGGGCCATGAGGTTCTGGCAACACTGAGCGGCGGACGTTCAGGGGTTGAGCGGTTATGTGTGCTCTAACTCACCTGCTTGGCCAATTGGAAATCCATGTATTCGTAAGCGATCCGTTGCGCCTGTTCCGTGTCGAAAGCGTCTCCCGACAGGGCGCCGCGCAGCCACAAACCGTCGATCAGGGCCGCCAGGCCTCGGGCTGCTTTGCGTGCGTGCGGCAGCGGTAGCACTCGGCGGAACTGGCAGCACAGGTTGGAATACAGACGTTGATCGTTGATCCGCTGCAACCTGTGCAATGACGGGTGATGCATGCTGGTGGCCCAGAAGGCCAGCCAGGTTTTCATTGCCGGTCCGTTGACCTGGCTGGCGTCGAAGTTGCCCTCGATGATCACCCGAAGGTGCGCCCGTGGGCTGTCGTCCTTCAGCGCAAGCCTGCGTTCGTGGACGTTCTCGATCAGCACATTCATCAAGTACCGCATCGTTGCGGCGATCAGGCCGTTCTTGTCCTGAAAGTAGTGACTGATGATGCCGTTCGAGACACCGGCCAAACGGGCGATCAGCGCAATGCTGGCATCTCCCATTCCAACCTGATCGATGGCCGTCAAGGTGGCTTCGATCAACTGCTGGCGGCGTATGGGTTGCATACCGACCTTGGGCATGTAGCACCTCTCCTTAGGCCTGCCGATGGGCGATAAACGTCCGTCGGGTTGAAGGCCAGTCTATTTTGTTTTGATTGAACGTTCAATCAACAAAGAATAAGATCTGCGACAAATGGTCGCTCCCTACAGATATTTCCTACCTGTGAGCAGCAGCCTCTGACACCTGCAAAAATCCTTGAAACCGGCCATATCAGGGCCTGCCACCGCTTCGGCGGGGCTCAAGAATTTTCGGGGTGTCTTTATAACACCCGTCCGTCGACTGCCGAAAAATCGATGTCCCGGGATAACCGTTGCCTTGTGTTTCTCTCTCGCACTGCCCGGAGCATCTGCGCCATGAGTTCTGCCTCTCTTATAAAGACCCCGCCGGAAAAGGTACGGGTCAACGGTTGGGTGTTTTACACCTCCACCGCGCTGATTCTATTGTTGACCGCCATCCTGATCATCGCCCCGCAGGAGGCCGGGCGCATGCTTGGCGTAGCACAAGCCTGGCTTTCCAAAAGCTTCGGCTGGTATTACATGGTGGTCATCGCCGCTTACCTGGTGTTTGTGGTCGGCCTGGCGTTTTCGTCCTACGGCAAGTTGAAACTGGGCAGCAAGGACGACACCCCGGACTTCAGCTACGGCGCCTGGGCCGGCATGCTGTTCTCGTCGGGTATCGGCATCTCG
This sequence comes from Pseudomonas fluorescens, assembly GCF_900215245.1. GTDB lineage: Bacteria > Pseudomonadota > Gammaproteobacteria > Pseudomonadales > Pseudomonadaceae > Aquipseudomonas > Aquipseudomonas fluorescens. The sequence continues at coordinate 1,646,738 of NZ_LT907842.1, read as the reverse complement.
CTGCTGTATTTCGGCGCCTCGGAGCCGTTGGACCACTACTTCAACCCGCCCGAAGGCGCGGCCGCCAGCAATGGCGCGGCACGCCAGGCGCTGCAACTGACCTTCCTGCACTGGGGCCTGCACGGCTGGGCGATCTATGCCTTGGTCGGCCTGGCCGTGGCGTATTTCGCCTACCGTCATAACCAGCCGCTGGCCTTGCGTTCGGCGCTGTACCCGCTGGTGGGCGAGCGCTGGGTGAAGGGCGCGGCCGGCCACGCGGTGGACGGTTTCGGCATGTTCGTGACCCTGTTGGGCCTGGTGACGAACCTGGGGATTGGTTCGATGCAAGTGTCGTCGGGGCTTGAAAACCTGTTCGGCATGCAGCACAGCAACACCAACCTGCTGATCGTGATTATCGTGATGAGCACCGTGGCGACCATCGCTGCTGTGTCGGGTGTGGAGAATGGTATTCGCCGCTTGTCCAACCTCAACATCGTATTGTTCAGCGGTTTGCTGATTTTTGTGCTGCTGTTCGGCCCGACCCTGCACTTGCTCAATGGCTTGGTGCAGAACACCGGTGACTACCTCAACGGTATCGTGCTGAAAACCTTCGACCTCTATGTCTACGAAGGCGATGCCGACAAAACCGAACGCTGGATGGGCCTGTGGACGCTGTTCTACTGGGCCTGGTGGATTTCCTGGGCGCCATTTGTAGGCATGTTCATCGCGCGTATTTCCCGTGGTCGCACGGTGCGTGAACTGGTGGCCGGCGTGCTGCTGATCCCGCTGGGCTTCACCTTGGCGTGGTTGTCGATCTTCGGTAACTCGGCCCTGGACCTGGTGCTGAACCACGGTGCGGTGGAGTTGGGCAAGACGGCGCTGGAACAACCGTCGATGGCCATCTACCAATTGCTGGAGCATTACCCGGCGTCGAAAATCGTTATCGGTGTGTCGATCTTTGTCGGCTTTGTGCTGTTCCTGACCCCGGCGGATTCCGGCGCGGTGATGATGGCCAACCTTTCTTGCAAAGGCGGCAATGTGGATGAAGACGCGCCGCACTGGCTGCGGATCTTCTGGTCGGCGGTGATCACGCTGGTGACCATCGGCCTGCTGTTTGCCGGCAACTTCGAAGCCATGCAAACCATGGTCGTGCTGGCCGGGCTGCCGTTCTCGGTGGTGCTGATTTTCTTCATGTTCGGTTTGCACAAGGCGATGCGCCAGGACGTGGCCATGGAGCAGGAGCAGGCACAATTGGCTGAACGTGGTCGCCGTGGTTTCAGCGAGCGCCTGACCGCGCTGGACCTGCAACCGAGCCAGGGCACCGTGCAACGCTTTATGGACAAACATGTGACGCCGGCGTTGGAACAAGCGGCGACTGCGTTGCGTGATCAAGGTCTGGAAGTGCAGACCCTGCTGGGCAAATCCAAGCGCTGCATTGGTGTGCGCATCGAGATGGAAGAGGGCAACCCGTTTGTTTACGAAGTAAGCCTGGATGCTTATTCGTCGGCACCGAGCGACGTGCCCGAAGAAGAGCGTACGCGTTACTACCGGGCCGAGGTCTACCTGCACAACGGGCCTCAGGAATACGACCTGATGGGCTTTGCCCAGGAACAAATCACCCGGGACGTGCTCGATCAGTTTGAAAGCCATCGGCAGCTCCTTGGCCGTGTCTATAGCTGATGCTTGAGCCGAACGGTGCCCTCACGGGTGCCGCTTTTTTTATGTGTAAACAGAGCAAAATGTGGGAGCGGGCTTGCTCGCGAATGCGGTGTATCAGTGACAGATGTGCTGACTGACACACCGCATTCGCGAGCAAGCCCGCTCCCACATTGAACCCGTTCCTTCAGTTGTCTTCGCGCTGCCTTAGCCCAGGTTCTTGCCCAGCAGGGCATGGTAAAGCTCGCTGTCCCCCAAGATCCCGACCACCTGGTTGTTGGTGTGCAACACCAGCTTGTTCCCGGTGTGGTAACGAATCTGCAACGCATCGCGCATGCCGATATTGGAGTCCACCAGCGTCGGTACGCGGCCCAGTCCTTCAACCGCTTGCCCCGGCGCCCAGTTCTGCAAGTTCAGCACGGCACCATTCTGGCGTGCACCCTTGATGGTGTTGCCTTCGGCCAGGTCCAGCCACGAGTCGCCACCCGGGTCCAGGCACACCGAACCGTTGATGCGTTTGCAGTTGTCCAGGGTGCGCATCAAGCTGCGACCACACAGCACGTTCAACGGGTTGGTATGGGCGACGAAGGTGCGCACATAGTCGTCCGCCGGGTTCAGCACGATCTCTTCCGGCACGCTGTACTGGATGATCTTGCCGTCTTTCATGATCGCGATGCGGCTGCCCAGCTTAAGTGCTTCATCCAGGTCATGACTGACGAACACGATGGTCTTGCTCAGCTTGCGTTGCAGCTCCAGCAGTTCGTCTTGCAGGCCTTGGCGAATCAGCGGGTCGAGGGCGGAGAAGGGTTCATCCATCAGCAGGATATCGGCGTCCATCGCCAACGCGCGGGCCAGGCCGACACGTTGCTGCATGCCGCCGGACAACTCGTCAGGCTTCTTGTTGCGCCATTGGGCCAGGCCCACCAACTCCAGCTTGTCATCCACCAGCTTGCGCCGTTCCTTCTCGGGGCGGCCCTGCATTTCCAGGCCGAAGCTGATGTTCTCGCGCACCGTCAGCCACGGCATCAGGGCGAACTTCTGGAACACCATGGCGATGCGCTTGGTGCGCATCATTTTCAGCTCGGCAGGTGTGCACGAGGCGATGTCGATCTGGCGGCCTTCATGTTCGACAAACAGCTTGCCGCGGCTCACGGTGTTGAGGCCGTTGATGCAGCGCAGCAAGCTTGACTTGCCCGAGCCCGAGAGGCCCATCAGTACGCAGATCTCGCCTTTCTCGATGTCCAGGCTGGCTTTTTCAACGCCGACAATCTGGCCGGTTTTTTTCAGGATCTCGTTGCGACTCATCCCTTGGTCGAGCAGCTTGAGGGCTTCGCGCGGGTCCTTGGAGAAGATCACATCGACATTGTCGAATCGGATAATGCTCATGCATCACCCCCTACTTTGGCGTCGGGTTGTTTGCAGATGCGGTCGAGCATGATGGCCAGCAATACGATTGCCAGGCCGGCTTCAAAGCCCAGGGCAATGTCGGCGGTGTTCAGTGCGTTGACCACCGGCTTGCCGAGGCCGTCGGCGCCCACCAGGGCCGCGATCACCACCATCGACAACGACAGCATGATGCATTGGGTAATGCCGGCGGCAATGCTCGGCATGGCGTGGGGCAGTTCAATGCGTGAGAGCAACTGACGGCGTGAGCAGCCAAAGGCTTTACCGGCGTCCATCAACTCTTGTGGCACATCGCGGATACCCAGGTAAGTCAGGCGAATAGGCGCGGCAATCGCGAACACCACCGTGGAAATCAGACCGGGCACCACACCCAGCCCGAAGAGGGTCAGGGTTGGGATGAGGTAGACGAAAGTCGGCACGGTCTGCATCAGATCGAGTACCGGCCGCATCATCGTGTAGAACAGCGGTTTGTGCGCGGCAAGAATGCCCAGCGGCACACCGATGACCACGCAGACCAGGGTGGCGAACAGCACCTGCGCGAGGGTTTCCATGGTTTCCTGCCAGTACCCCAGGTTCAGGATCAGCAGGAAGGAGGCGATGACAAACACCGTCAGGCCCCATTTGCGTTGAATGAAGTGAGCGAGTAGCGCAATCAGACCGATCAATGCCAGCGGATTGAACCAGGTCAGCGCAAACGTCACGCCGTGGATCATCGTTTCCAGTGTCGATGCGATTGCGTCGAAGTAGTTGGCGCCATGTTTGGTCAACCATTCGACGAAGGCAGCGATGTACTGGCCTAGTGGGATTTTCTGTTCAGTCAGCATGGTAGTGAATGTCCACATGCGAAGGGGAAAAACATCCCGGGCCAGCGTACCGGCCCGGGGTCAGCACTTACTTGGCGAGATACGCTTTTACGGCCTCCAGACCTGGTTTGCCATCGACGGTGGTCACACCGGCGAGCCAGGTGTCGAGTACGGCGGGGTTCTTCTTCAGCCAGGCCTTGGCGGCGGCGTCAGGCTTCATTTTGTCGTCCAGGACGTTACCCATCAGCGAGCTTTCCATGTCCAGGGTGAACGACAGGTTTTTCAGCAATTGACCAACGTTGCTGCATTCCTGGGTGTAGCCCTTGCGAACGTTGGTGTAGATGGTGGCCTGGCCGTAGTTGGGGCCGAACGAATCGTCACCCCCGGTCAGGTACTTGAGCTTGAAGCGGGTGTTCATCGGGTGCGGTTCCCAGCCGAGGAACACAATGGCCTGGCCACGTTTGGTGGCGCGTTCCACCTGAGAGAGCATCCCGGCTTCGCTGGATTCCACAACCTTGAAGCCTGCGTCTTTCAAGCCGAACTGGTTTTTATCGATGAGGGTCTGGATGGTGCGGTTGCCGTCGTTACCCGGTTCGATACCGTAGATCTTGCCGCCCAGCTCGTCCTTGAATTTGGCAATATCGGCGAAGTCTTTCAGGCCTTTGTTGTACAGCTCTTCGGGGACCGCCAGGGTGTATTTGGCGTTTTCCAGGTTAGCGCGCACGGTTTCCACGGTGCCGGCATCACGGTACTGCTTGATGTCGTTTTCCATGGTCGGCATCCAGTTGCCGAGGAAGATGTCCATGTTCTTGCCGTCGGCCAGGGACTTGTAGGTCACCGGCACCGAAATCATCGTGGTGCGTGGCTTGTAGCCGAGGCCCTTGAGGATTTCGCTGGTGGTCGCGGTAGTGACGGTGATGTCGGTCCAGCCGACATCAGAGAAGTTGACGGTCTGACATTGTGCCGGTTCTGCAGCGTTCGCCAGGACTGGCAGACTCAACATGGCGGCCAACAACAACGAGGGTGAACCTTTCATCGGGGTAGACTCCTGTGTCTTTTTTCTGGCGGCATTCGCCGCGCTTTATACGTGTTGCGGTTGGGGCGTGCGATGAAGCGCAGGCACGGTGCCTTGCAAACGAGTCGAGACTGATCATGTACCAGTGAAAATCTGACGCCTACAGGGGGCGTCGTATCCAGTACAGGGATGGTCGTATCCAGTGTCGGTGACGTCGCTTACAGATTTTTCCAAAGGCAAAACTGCAGTTTTTACCGATCTGCACCGCAAAAAACGGCCAAAACGCCTGATCGCACGGACGCGACGCTAGTGAGCATGGGTGCGTCGGTGTGAGACGCCGTGAGGACCGCCAAAAGCTTGATGATGCGGCCATCTGGGCGATCTGAGCGTAGCACCTCGTTCAAGCCTGGCCGTGCTTATCGAGGAGTTCTACCGCAATGGCTATCAGCGTTTTCGACCTGTTCAAGATCGGCATCGGGCCTTCTAGTTCTCACACCGTCGGCCCCATGCGCGCCGCGGCGTTGTTCGTCCAAGCATTACGTGAACGTGAATGGTTGGAACAAGTCAGGCGCGTCGAAGTTCAGCTATATGGCTCGTTGTCGGCCACCGGCATCGGCCACGGCAGCGACACCGCCACCATCATGGGCCTGATGGGCGAGTGGCCGGACGCAATCGACCCGTCGCAAATCGGCCTGCGCATTCACACCCTGCGCGAGACCGACACCCTCTTGCTCGACGGTCACTTGCCGGTGCCTTTCATATGGGCGCGCGACATGCGCCTGCTCGACGAAAACCTACCGTTCCATCCCAATGGCATGACGCTGGTGGTGTTCGGTGATGACGGCGAACTGCACCGCGATACTTACTATTCGGTGGGTGGCGGTTTTGTGGTGGATGAAGCCCAGGCGCAAAGCGGTGTGGCCGACCTGGACCGCACCGAGCTGCCCTACGATTTCTCCAGTGCGGTGGAGCTGTTGCAGCTGTGCAAAACCCACGACCTGCGTGTGGCCGAGTTGATGCTGGCTAACGAAAAGGTCTGGCGCTCTGAAGAAGAAATCCGCAGTGGCCTGATGAAGCTCTGGCGGGCCATGCAGGATTGCGTGGAGCAGGGCCTCAAGCACGAAGGCATCTTGCCCGGTGGCCTGAATGTGCGGCGTCGCGCGGCCAAATTGCACCGCAGCCTGCAGGAACTGGGCAAGCCGAATGTGATTGGCTCGACCTTGAGCGCCATGGAGTGGGTCAACCTGTTCGCCCTGGCGGTGAATGAAGAAAACGCCGCGGGTGGGCGCATGGTCACCGCGCCGACGAATGGGGCGGCGGGGATTATTCCGGCGGTGCTGCACTACTTTATGAAGTTCAGCGAAGAGGTCACTGAAGCCAACGTCGTCGACTACCTGTTGGGTGCGGCGGCGGTGGGGATTCTGTGCAAGAAAAACGCCTCGATCTCGGGGGCTGAAGTCGGCTGCCAGGGCGAAGTCGGTTCGGCGTGCGCCATGGCTGCCGCCGGGCTGGCCGAGATCCTCGGCGCCACGCCTGAGCAGGTGTGCAACGCCGCCGAAATCGGCCTGGAACACAACCTCGGCCTCACGTGCGACCCGGTGGGCGGGCTGGTGCAAGTGCCGTGCATCGAACGCAATGCGATTGCGGCGGTGAAAGCCATCAACGCGGCGCAGATGGCGCTGCGCGGTGATGGCCAACACTTTATCTCCCTGGACCGCGTGATCCGCACCATGCGCGATACGGGGGCGGATATGCATGACAAGTACAAGGAGACCTCGCGCGGTGGGTTGGCGGTGAGTGCGGTGGAGTGTTGACACCGAGTCGCCTGCATCGCAGGCAAGCCAGCTCCCACCTTTGAATGTATTCACAGATCAAAATGTGGGAGCGGGCTTGCCCGCGATGGCGGTAGCTCAGGCAACACTGCTCAAAAAGTGAACACCCAAATTCAAAAGCGCCACCTTTTAGCGCGTCGCAAACAGATAAGTAGCTCCCAAACGATTTCCTTCCCCACCGCCCGTCAGCCGTGCGTGCGGTGACAGACTTTTCCCACACCCTCAAAGCGCCTTCCCACAAGTGCTACCGAACTGCTCACACCCCTTGAACGAGGCTGTTCCTACGTCCTTTTCGGGTATATCCCGCACTTCCTGCGCGGGCTTATATAGACGCATCATCAGGTCGTTTTCAGGATTTATTGAATACCCATTCAATTTTAGGCATGGCATTTGCTCTATCAAATTAAAGCCTCTCTCTGCCCAAGAGCAGAGCGCAATAACAAGAGCCTCGCCTGAGGCCATCACCCGCTTTGTGTGAGGAGATACCGCGATGACGTCGTTCAACTCAGGGGCTCAACCCCAGAACCGTGCGCCTCAATCCATCGGCTTTTTGCTGCTGGACAATTTCACGCTGATTTCCCTGGCGTCGGCTGTGGAACCACTGCGCATGGCCAATCAACTGTCCGGTCGCGAGCTGTATCGCTGGACAACCCTGAGTGTTGACGGCAACCAGGTGTGGGCCAGCGATGGTCTGCAAATCACCCCCGATGCCGCCATGCACAAAGCCCCGGCCCTGGACACTGTCATTGTGTGCGGCGGCGTGGGTATCCAGCGCACCGTCACCCGTGAGCACGTGTCGTGGCTGCAAAGCCAGGCCCGCCAGTCGCGTCGCCTCGGCGCCGTGTGTACCGGCAGTTGGGCCCTGGCCTGCGCCGGTTTGCTCGACGGTTTTGACTGCAGCGTGCACTGGGAATGCCTGGCGTCGATGCAGGAAGCTTTTCCTCGCGTGGTCATGAGCACTCGCCTGTTTACCCTCGACCGTAACCGGTTCACCAGCTCGGGCGGCACCGCACCGCTGGACATGATGCTGCACCTGATCAGCCGCGACCACGGCCGTGAGTTGTCGGCCGCCATCTCCGAGATGTTTGTGTACGAACGCATCCGCAACGAGCAGGATCACCAGCGTGTGCCGCTCAAGCATATGCTCGGCACCAACCAGCCGAAGCTGCAGGAAATCGTCGCGCTGATGGAGGCCAACCTGGAAGAGCCGATCGACCTGGATGAACTGGCGGTGTACGTCGCCGTGTCCCGTCGGCAGCTGGAGCGGCTGTTCCAGAAATACCTGCATTGCTCGCCGTCTCGCTACTACCTCAAATTGCGTCTGATCCGTGCGCGGCAATTGCTCAAGCAAACGCCGATGTCGATCATCGAAGTGGCCTCGGTGTGCGGGTTTGTGTCCACGCCGCACTTCTCCAAGTGCTACCGCGAGTACTTCGGCATTCCGCCACGGGATGAGCGCGTAGGTTCCAACACCGCCCAGCAAGTGGCGATGATGCCGATTCCGCAGGCGCTGGTGTTGTCACCGTTGTCGGGGCCGATGTCGGCGTTGAGTCAGGCGCGTAATGAGTCGACGTTTGCCAGTGTAAGGCTCTAAACCAACCGTGTGGCGAGCGGGCTTGCCCCGCGTTGGGCTGCGCAATGTGGTGTGTCAGGCAGACCTCAAACTGCGGGGTTTGGGGCCGCTTCGCAGCCCCGCGCGGGGCTCTATCAGGCGCCGGAGTTTTGCTTGAACTGCACCAGCGCCGGCAACAACTGCTTGTCGATCGCCTGCCTCACCGCCGGCAAAATCGTCGCGCTGCCGGTGTACATCTGTTCCACCATGCCCTTGAGTGCCTTGGCCCGTGCGGCACTCAAACCGCGTACCGCACACTCGCAGGCCTGCTCGGCGGTGGCCCCGCTGGACACTTCAAAACCCAGCGAGCGCAGCTGGCTCAGCAGGTCGTGCTGGTCAATCAAATCCGCGTGCATCATGACGTTTATCCTGGTGTAGGGAACGGGGATTGAACTGGATTCTGGTAGGCCCTCGGCCGGTCGGCAAGGGCAGAATCAACGAATGGCTCAGATGGCTATGAACAGGTCGTTTTCGGGCCATTTACCGCCATGAGGAATGGGCACACTGACTGCCAGGCAAGCAGCTTGAAGGTTTGGTCACCCTCGGGATGTCACGCTCACACACCCAGCACTCTGCCCCGATCCAGTCACGGCTGGTTCGGGTTTTTTTTTGCTTGGGATGTGCGGTGGCTGTGCTGGCCTCTTCGCGAGCAAGCCCGCTCCCACACTTGACCGAGTTTTATCTTGGAAAAGCGGTCGAATGTGGGAGCGGGCTTGCTCGCGAAGGGTGCGCCTTGGGCTACCGCTGCAACACCAGAATTCTAGAGAGCAGCTCATCCCGGTCGACATAGCAACCCTGGAAATGCCGCGCGCCGGAAGCCGGGTCAAACGCATTGCGCGCATGCAGCGTACGGCGGTTGTCGAAGCACCACAGCTCGCCCGGGTTCAGCCGCTGGACCACCCGAAAGCGCGCCTCGCGGGTCATGGCAATGAACCGCCGATACGCGCGATACAGCAACGGCATCTGCTCCACCGGCGCCTCAAACGGCCCGCGCAAAAAATTAGCCATGCGAATCTCGGCAACATCTCCCAAGGCATCCAGCGCAATGATCGGCGCGAGGCGGCGATAGTCGCTGTGGCGGTCTTTATTGCGAAACTCCACCGGGATCTCACACAGGGCACGAAACGCCTCGGGGTCTTCCGTGCGCAGTGCTGCGGCGATGGCAAACCCATCGACGAAAATACTCTCGCCACCCGTGGCATCGTTCACCAGGCAATGCAGAAATTGCAGGCCCGGTTGCAGCTCCCGCGTCGGTAAGTCGCTGTGCAGCGGCAGGTTGAAAGCGGTGTAGGCATTGCTGTCGGCATCGGCCTTGGATTGCACGTTGAACAGCACGCCGAAGTTGCTCTCGCGGATAAAGGCAATGCGCTGGGCGACCCGCGCCAGAGAGCCGGGCTCGGTCGGTACACCACGGATTTGTGTAAGGCCTGAATCACGCAGGGCCAGCAACCATTGCAGCAAGACCTTGGGGTCTTCCATCACCGCGGCGTAGTCGAACACCGGCAGCGTAAACCGCTGATCCCACAGTTCGGATCGAGGTTTCGCCGCACGGCGTTCAGCGCGCGATTGATCATCATAGGCGTGCGCCCGCAGCCAGCCGGGAGCGTACCGGCTGAGATGGCCGCCGCTCCATTCCACCTGCAGAAAACCATCGTCGAGGCAGGCACTGACAGCGCTGAGGTGTGCATCCACATCGACAATTTCCAGCACCTGTTCGCGGGTCACGCTGTACACGCATTCCGCGCAGGGGCAGTTGTCCCGCAGCCACTGATGATGAAACGGGCTCAGCCGCCCGTCGGCCCATTGCACGCGAATCTGATCGTCCAGCACCCGCGCATCGGCGAGCTCACTGATCAGCGGGTAAGTACGAAAGTCGGCAACAGCGGCGGCGGTTGGCATGGCGATTCCTTATGGTTTTTTGGGTGGCAGTCCAATCACTCGGCCGAGGAGGGCGGGCCGTGGCAGGTCGGCCTGCTCAGCGCTGATCGCGATGAGTTTTTCCAGGGTCGCTTCGGTGAACGGCGCCGCATGCGGGCCGGCGAGATCGACGTGCAGCAACATCTGTTCGTTGCCCGCCAGTTCCTTCTCACCGCCCACCAGGTGCAGGCTGTGATAGAGGTGCAGGCGCTTGGCATCGTGGGCGATGAGCTGAGTGTGCACCTCCACTTCGGCACCGAGTTTTACCTCGTGCAGATAGTTGAGGTGCAGCTCCAGGGTGAACAGCGAGTGGCCGCTGGCTTCGCGGTTTTCGCTGTCCAGACCCAAGGTGTCCATCAGTGCGTCGGTGGCGTAACTGAAAATCAGCAGGTAGAACGCATCGCGCAGGTGGCCGTTGTAATCCACCCAGTCGGGTTGGATTTTTGTGGTGTAAGTAGTCAGTGCAGGCATGGCGTGGAATCCGAAAATGTACTCGGTCAAAAATGTGGGAGCGGGCTTGCTCGCGAATGCGGTGTGTCAGTTGATGCATTCGGTACTGATCCACCGCATTCGCGAGCAAGCCCGCTCCCACATTAGTTACTCAGCGACGCTCATACCGTGTTTGGCTTTGGTGGTTTTTACCGCTTCAAGCACCGCCAACAGGCAATCATCACGATAGCGCTCCAGCGCCGAAATGCTGTGCGTGCCCAACTGCTCGCGGGTGCCATCCACCACATCGTCAATCAACTTGTCGGTCAATTCCGGCGCCGGCAAGTACGTCCACGGCAACTGCAACGCCGGGCCGAACTGCGCCATGAAATGCCGCATGCCGGCATCGCCACCTGCGAGGGTGTAAGTCAGGAAGGTGCCCATGAACGACCAGCGCAAACCTGCGCCAAATCGGATGGCGTCGTCGATCTCGCCCGTCGTCGCCACGCCGTCATTCACCAGGTGCAACGCTTCACGCCACAGCGCTTCGAGCAGGCGGTCAGCGATAAAGCCCGGTACTTCCTTGCGCACATGCAACGGGCGCATGCCGAGGGATTCGTACACCTTGATCGCCGCTTGAACAGCCTCCGGTGCGGTGTGCTTGCCGCCCACCACTTCCACCAGCGGCAGCAGGTAAACCGGGTTGAACGGGTGACCGACCACGCAGCGCTCCGGGTGGGTCGAGCCTTCGTAGAATTCACTCGGTAGCAGGCCCGAGGTGCTCGAGCCAATCAACGCATTCGGCTTGGCCGCTGCGCTGATCTTGCTGTGCAGCTCCAGCTTCAACTCCAGGCGCTCCGGGGCACTTTCCTGGATGAAGTCTGCGTCTTTCACGCACTCTTCGATGGTCGCGACGAAGCGCAAGCGGTCCTGGGATGCACCGGCTGCCAGGCCGTGTTTCTCCAGCGCGCCCCAGGCGTTGGCAACACGCTTGCGCAGGGCGGCTTCAGCGCCGGGCGCCGGGTCCCAGGCGACCACGTCCAGGCCATGGGCCAGGGCGCGGGACACCCAGCCGCTGCCGATAACGCCGCTACCGAGGGCAGCGAAGGTTTTGATCTCAGTGATAAAACGCATGGCAAATTCCTAAAAATATTCGCAAATTCTGTTTTGGCAACCGGTTCAAAATGTGGGCGCGGGCTTGCTCGCGAATGCGCGGTGTCAGTTGATGCATTCGGTGGCTGATTCGCCGCCTTCGCGAGCAAGCCTGCTGCCACCTTTGATTCGGTTTCGGCAGTGAGTCCTGTTGCGTGTCTAGCCGCGTTTGGTCAGGCCCATCTTCACGCGGCCTTCAGCCGGGGTCATGACCCGTGCGCCGAGGCGGCTGAGGATTTCACTGGCGCGTTCCACCAGTTGGCCATTGGTGGCGAGCACGCCCTTGTCCAGCCACAGGTTGTCTTCCAGGCCGACCCGCACGTTGCCGCCCAGCAGCACGGCTTGCGCCGCCATCGGCATTTGCATGCGGCCGATCCCGAAGCCGGCCCACACCGCATCGGCCGGCAAGTTGTCGACCATGGCTTTCATGGTGGTGGTGTCAGCCGGTGCGCCCCATGGGATACCCAGGCACAGCTGGAACAACGGGTTGTCGAGCAGGCCTTCCTTGATCATCTGCTTGGCGAACCACAGGTGGCCGGTGTCGAAAATTTCCAGCTCGGCTTTTACGCCCAGCGCTTGAATACGCTTGGCGCCGGCACGCAGTTGCGCCGGGGTGGACACGTAAATGGTGTCGCCATCGCCGAAGTTCAGGGTGCCGCAGTCCAGGGTGCAGATTTCCGGCAGCAACGCCTCGACGTGCGCCAGGCGAGTCAGCGGGCCGACCAGGTCGGTGTTGGGGCCGAACTCCATCGGGTGCTCGCCGCCGCCGATTTCGAGGTCGCCGCCCATGCCGGCGGTGAGGTTGACGATGATGTCGATGTCGGCCTCGCGGATGCGCTCCATCACTTCGCGGTACAGGGCGACGTCGCGGCTGAATTTGCCGGTCTGCGGGTCACGCACGTGGCAATGCACGACGGTCGCGCCGGCCTTGGCGGCTTCCACGGCGGCCGCAGCGATTTGTTTGGGGGTGACCGGCACGTGCGGGCTTCTGGCGGTCGTGTCGCCAGCACCGGTGAGTGCGCAGGTGATGATGACGTCGTGGTTCATGAGGCAGGTTCCTTACAGGCGGGCGTAGTGATGCCGTTCGCAGCCAGGCGCGGCTGCGACACGGTGATTCGAATCAGGTTATTGGTTGCTCAATTGCAGGTTGGCGGCGGCCGGTTTGCCGTCGAAGGTCGTCACCCCTTCGAGCCAGCGTTGCTGGTCTTGCGGGTGATCCTTGAGCCACTGCTTGGCGGACTCGAACGCGTCCTTGTGATCCAGCAACGGCTGCATCATTCGGCTCTCGTCGGCGGCAGTGAAGGTCAGGTTGGTCAGCAGCTTGTGGATGTTGGGGCACTGTTCGGCGTAGGTCGGCGAAGTGACGCTCCACACGGTGGCCATGCCTTCGTTCGGGCCCAGGGCGTCGTCGCTGCCGGTGAGGTACGTCATCGCGACGTTGACGTTCATCGGGTGTGGCGCCCAGCCGAAGAACACCACGGCTTCCTTGCGGCGCACGGCGCGGTCCACGGCGGCGAGCATGCCGGCCTCACTGGACTCCACCAGTTGGAACTTGCCCAGGCCGAACTGGTTCTTGGCAATCATCGCCTTGATCTGGGTGTTGGCACCCGAGCCCGGCTCGATGCCGTAGATCTTGCCGCCCAGTTCTTTTTCGAACTTGGCGATGTCAGCGAAGGTTTTCAGGCCCTTGTCCGCCAGGTAGGTCGGCACCGCCAGGGTCGCGCGGGCGTCTTCCAGGCTGGGTTTTTCAAGGACCTTGACCTGTTTGGCGTCGACGAACGGGGTGATGGTCTGGGTCATCAGCGGGTTCCAGTAACCCAGGAACAGGTCCAGGCGCTGGTCGCGGATACCGGCGAAGATGATTTGCTGGGAGGCGCTGGTTTGTTTGGTCTTGTAGCCGAGGCCGTCGAGCAACACTTGGGTCATGGCGCTGGTGGCGATTACGTCGGTCCAGTTCACCACGCCCATGCGCACGTTCTGGCAAGAAGCCGCATCGGCTGCCATGACGTTGGTGCTCAAAATGGCGCTGGCGCTGAATGCGAGCACGCAGCGGCTGATCAGTCGGTTCATGGTGGTTCCCTCGGCAGGTTGTTATTGTGGGTTCCGGCGTCTTTGTGCGCCGTGGGATCACGTTACGCAGCTTGCAGGGCGACAAAACGCACGGCGGCGACTCGCTCTTGCACTGCAGCGACCTGCCCCCTTGAATGACCGATTGAACTGGCGTATCACAGTGAGCACGCTGTCCGTCCTACGAGAGCGCACCATGTCCCAGGATTTCTACTTTCTGCTGATGCCGGGCTTCTCTGCCATCGGCTTTATTTCTGCGCTCGAACCGCTGCGGGTCGCCAATCGTTTTCGCGGCGAGCTGTATCGCTGGCACGTATTGAGTGCCGACGGCGGCGCGGTGCTGGCGAGCAATGGCATGTCGGTCAACGCCGACGCTGCGCTGGAGCCGCTGAAAAAGGGCGCGACCCTGCTGGTGGTGGCCGGTTTCGAGCCGCTGCAGTTCGCCACGCCGGCATTGGAACACTGGCTGCGCCGCCTCGACCACGAAGGCGTCACCCTTGGCGCCATCGACACCGGTGCCTGCGTGCTCGCCGAAGCCGGTTTGCTCGACGGCCACCGCCTGACGCTGCACTGGGAAGCCATTGATGCGTTCAAGGAATCTTATCCCCAGCTCACCGTGACCCAGGAGCTGTTCGAGATCGACCGTCGCCGCATCACCTGCGCCGGCGGCACTGCGTCCATCGACCTGATGCTCGACCTGATCGCCCAGGCTCACGGGCCCGACCTGGCGATCCAGGTGTCCGAACAATTCGTGCTCGGCCGCATCCGCCCACGCAAAGACCACCAACGCATGCAGATCGCCACGCGCTACGGCATCAACAACAAGAAGTTGGTGCAGGTGATTGGCGAGATGGAGCAACACACCGAACCGCCGCTGAGCACCTTGGCGCTGGCGGAAGCAATCAAAGTGACGCGGCGGCAGTTGGAGCGGCTGTTTCGCCTGCATTTGAATGACACACCGAGCAACTTCTATTTGGGCTTACGCCTGGAAAAAGCCCGGCAACTGCTGCGCCAGAGCGATATGAGCGTGCTGGAGGTGAGTATTGCGTGCGGGTTTGAGTCGCCGTCGTACTTCACGCGCAGCTATCGGGCGCGGTTTGCCAAGTGCCCGCGGGAAGATCGGCGACGGGAGGTGGTTTGACCGGCAATTATAGTCAATTATACTCATGGCTATAATTTATAGTTGCTTAAATAATTGAGTATAAAACCATGTCCAAGCACAGCGGCTTCGTGTTCCGCCGCCCCACACTGGCAAGTAGCATTGCCGACGGTTTGGTGGGGGCCGGGATCCAGGATTTCACCTCGGGCCTGTTCCTGGCGGCGCCTCGGCGCACCGGCAAAAGCACCTTTTTGCGCGAAGACCTGATCCCGGAGTGCCAGCTCCGGGGTTGGCTGGCGGTGTATGTCGACCTCTGGGCCGACAAAGACAAAGATCCGGCAGAGCTGATCGCCGGCGCAATTGCCGCTGCTCTGGTGCCCTATGAGAAGGGCATTCGCAAACTGGCCAAGAACCTTGGAATCGAAAAACTAAGTTTTCTGCGTACCCTGTCCTGGGACTTTACCAAGCCACAGCTGCCCGTCGGTGCGACGCTGACCCAAGCCTTGGAATTGCTCCACAGTGCTGCCGAAAAACCCGTGGTCCTGGTGATTGACGAAGCGCAGCACGCATTGACCAGCGAGTCAGGGATCAACGCGATGTTTGCGTTGAAGGCTGCCCGGGATCAGCTCAACCAGGGCCGTGACGAGGAGGGGAGCGGCTTGCACCTGGTGTTCACCGGTTCCAATCGCGACAAGCTTGCGCATTTGGTGTTGGGCAAAAGTCAGCCGTTTTTCGGCTCCAGCATCACGCCGTTCCCCTTGCTCGGCAAAGCGTTCACCCAGGCTTACACCGCACACCTCAATGCGCACCTGGCCGACAGCAATCAATTCAGCGCTGTCGACATTGATGAGGCGTTTGAGTTGGTCGGTCATCGTCCCGAGATGCTGCGCACCATCATCGGTGAAGTGGCGCTGGAATTGGGCGAGGCCAGCAATTTGGGCCAGCTGCTGCACAGCCGTGCCGAACTATTGCGCGCGGGGGTATGGACTGAATTCGAAAGCGCCTGGAACAACCTCACCATCCCCCAGCGTGCCGTGCTGGAAGTGATGGTGGCGCGATCGCGCGCCAACGAGCCCTTCGCGCCCTTCACGGACAGCACCCTCACGGCCGTCAGCAAAGCCCTGGAGGGCATGGGCAGCGACGTGGTGCCGGGCACCCAGACGATTCAGGCCTGTATCGATGCCCTGCGCGACAAAGAGCTGGTGTGGAAGTCGAGCCGGGGCGGGTATGCCCTGGAAGACAAATCCTTTGGTGATTGGCTGCTGTACAAAAACCGTACACCGAACTGAAGACACCCTAAATCAAAGGTGGGAGCGGGCTTGCTCGCGAATGCGGTGTATCAGTAGGCACATCTGTTACTGACACACCGCATTCGCGAGCAAGCCCGCTCCCACACTGATGTGTGGTGTGGCTTATTTCTTTACCAGTGCCGAACACGCTGCCTTGTAGGCCTCATGCTGATACTTGTTCAGCGACGCCGGTAGCTCAAAATCGTGCTTCTTGTTCTGCGCATTAATGGTCTGCGGCGATAGCAACGTCACCTCAACCCCGTCCAGCAATTGAAACACCCCTTCAATCTTGAAGGTGGTCGGGCCACCGGCGAATTCGCCTTTCTTGCTGCGCTTCTTGATCGCGATGCGGGTGATGGCATTTGCCTGCACGAATGCCTTCAGCTGGGCGGCGAAGGCTTTGACGTTGGCGGCCTCGTCGTCGTCTTCCAGGGCGATTTTCTTGGTGGCCAGGGCGACGTGGGTCAGCGCCTGATTCTCCAGGGAGGCGACGGCGATGATGGCTTCGCTGCCCTTGATTTCGATGCCGCAAATAGTCATGCAATGGCCTATTAAATAAAGTGGAGGCTGAGTGGCGAGTATCAGTAATGCCGGTCTTCTTCTTGATGTTGATAGATCTGATGTGCCGTCCAGAACATCAGTATCGCGAACACCATCACCAAGCCGACGCTTACGCTCATGATGTAGAAGTTAGGCGAACTCGATTTAAGGTTCGCCTTGATGTTATGCACCGTTGGAAACCATTTTGAGTACACCACGGGGACCGGGCTGCCCACTTCGTAGCCAGGGTCGTCGATGTAGCTGCTGTTGTTCACCATGCCTTCGATGCGTTGGCCTTCATGGTCGAAGGCGTAATACACGTTGGTGCTTGAGGCCCAGGCGCTGAGGCTTTCCAGTTGGGTGATGTGCCCGATGGTTTCGATGGGCGCCGTCTTTATCAGTGCAAAAGGAGCACCCCGGCTCACTGACAAGCTCAGCATCAGCGACAGTATCAGCATGGCCAAAAACAGCAGGGCGGCGCGCGTGTAGAGGAAATCCCTCTGCGCTTCGCGTGGGTAATACATGTGAATTCCTTTTCAATAATCCTGGAAGCTTTGAATCTGGCTTATTCCTGGCCAATCGACTCCAAAAACTCCGACCGCTCATCACTCATCCGCGCCAGGCAATCATTCTGCTGAATCGCATAGTCCTTGCTGCCGTTCACCGCTGGGAAGGTGTCCACGGCGCAATCGGCATCACGCAGTTTTTCCCACTTCTGCTGGGCATCCTTCAGACGAGCGGTAATGTCGGCCAGTTGTGACTTGTTGCTGCCATAGGTCGAACCCATGCGTTCCAGCAGGCCTTGGTAGTTATCCTTGAGCAATTGCTCGGCGGTGGTTTTGTTGAAAGTCGCGCATTCCAGGGTTTGCTTGTCGTTCTCGATGCCATCGCACGGCGTGCTGTCGGTGTCTTCGGCCGCATGGACGCCGGTTGCGATGAGTGCCAAAGCCAGGAAAATCGATTTCATTGCGCCGTCTCATATCAGGTGATGCGGAATTCTGGCTCAAGCGTAAGACAAAGAACAGTCGTCAGTCAGACGTGTCATGTAGGCCTTTGTCGTGGATTGACGCTTTCGGCAATTCCCCTGTCGTTTTTGCACCCGGCTCGGGTTGCCCCTGGGCATATGCTGGCCCCAAAGCGCCGGCAGACGATTCGGCGCATGAATCGCCAATAAGGGGACGCCTGATGAGCCCAGCCGAATTGCACGCCGACAGCATCGTTATCGACGGGCTGATTATCGCCAAGTGGAATCGCGACCTGTTCGAGGACATGCGCAAAGGTGGCCTGACCGCCGCCAACTGCACCGTGTCGGTGTGGGAAGGGTTCCAGGCCACGATCAATAACATTGTGGCCAGCCAGACCCTGATTCGTGAGAACAGCGATTTGGTGATCCCGGTGAAAACCACCGCCGACATCCGCAAAGCCAAGGAACAGGGCAAGACCGGCATCATCTTCGGCTTCCAGAACGCCCATGCGTTTGAAGACCAACTGGGCTACGTCGAGATCTTCAAGCAGCTCGGCGTCGGTGTGGTGCAGATGTGCTACAACACCCAGAACCTCGTCGGCACTGGCTGCTACGAGCGCGACGGCGGCCTGTCCGGTTTCGGCCGTGAGATCGTTGCCGAGATGAACCGCGTCGGCATCATGTGCGACCTGTCCCACGTCGGCTCCAAGACTTCCGAAGAAGTCATCCTCGAATCGAAAAAACCAGTGTGCTACTCCCACTGTCTGCCGTCGGGCCTCAAAGAGCACCCGCGCAACAAGTCCGATGAAGAGCTGAAGTTCATTGCCGACCATGGCGGTTTTGTCGGCGTGACCATGTTTGCGCCGTTCCTGGCCAAGGGCATTGATTCGACCATCGACGACTACGCCGAAGCCATCGAATACACCATGAACATCGTCGGTGAAGACGCCATCGGTATCGGCACCGACTTCACCCAGGGCCATGGCCAGGATTTCTTCGAAATGCTGACCCACGACAAGGGTTACGCCCGCCGCCTGACCAGCTTCGGCAAGATCATCAACCCGCTGGGCATCCGCACCGTGGGCGAGTTCCCTAACCTCACCGAGACCCTGCTCAAGCGCGGCCACAGCGAGCGCGTGGTGCGCAAGATCATGGGCGAAAACTGGGTCAATGTCCTCAAAGACGTCTGGGGCGAATAAGCCACCGCTCTCCTAATCCCAGCCCGTTGCCAGTCGCGCAGCGGGCATCAAAACGAATTGTTTGGAGTCAAGTTTCCATGGCCAAGATCGCCCCGCAATTGCCAATCGAAGTCGACAGCGAAACCGGTGTCTGGACCTCCGATGCTCTGCCGATGCTGTACGTGCCGCGCCATTTCTTCGTCAATAACCACATTGGTATCGAAGAAGTGCTGGGCGCTGACGCCTACGCCGAAATCCTCTACAAGGCCGGCTACAAATCCGCCTGGCACTGGTGTGAAAAAGAAGCTGAATGCCACGGCCTGGAAGGCGTTGCGGTGTTCGAGCACTACATGAAACGCCTGTCGCAACGCGGCTGGGGCCTGTTCAAGATCCAGGACATCGACCTCGACAAAGGCACTGCCAGCGTCAAGCTCGAACACTCGGCATTCGTCTACGTGTACGGCAAGGTCGGGCGCAAGGTCGACTACATGTTCACGGGTTGGTTCGCCGGCGCCATGGACCAGATTCTGCAAGCGCGCGGCAGCAAAATCCGCACGGTAGCCGAACAAGTCTACGGTGGCTCCGAAGAAGGCCACGACGACGGGCTGTTCACCGTCAAGCCGTTGTAAGTCGAGGACCCTGCCATGGCTTTCGAAGCAATGTTTGCGCCGATCCAGATCGGCAAACTGACCATCCGCAACCGCGTGCTCAGTACCGCCCACGCCGAGGTGTATGCCACCGACGGCGGCATGACCACCGACCGCTATGTGAAGTATTACGAAGAGAAAGCCAAGGGCGGTATCGGCCTGGCGATCTGTGGCGGCTCCTCGGTGGTGGCCATCGACAGCCCGCAGGAATGGTGGAGTTCGGTGAACCTGTCCACCGACCGCATCATCCCGCATTTCCAGAACCTGGCCGATGCCATGCACAAGCATGGCGCCAAGATCATGATCCAGATTACCCACATGGGCCGTCGCTCACGCTGGGACGGCTTCAACTGGCCGACCCTGATGTCGCCGTCCGGCGTGCGTGAGCCGGTGCACCGTGCTACCTGCAAGACCATCGAACCGGAAGAAATCTGGCGCGTGATCGGCAACTACGCCAGCGCCGCCAAACGCGCAAAGGCCGGTGGCCTGGACGGTGTGGAACTGTCCGCCGTGCACCAGCACATGATCGACCAGTTCTGGAGCCCACGGGTCAACAAGCGTACCGACGAATGGGGCGGCACTTTCGAGGGCCGCATGAAGTTCGGCCTGGAAGTGCTCAAAGCCGTGCGCGCCGAGGTCGGTGACGACTTCTGTGTGGGCATGCGCCTGTGTGGCGACGAGTTCCACCCGGACGGCCTGTCCCACGAGGACATGAAGCAGATCGCCAAGTATTACGACGACACCGGCATGCTCGACTTTATTGGCGTGGTGGGTTCGGGTTGCGATACCCACAATACCCTGGCCAACGTGATCCCCAACATGAGCTACCCGCCGGAGCCGTTCCTGCACCTGGCGGCCGGTATCAAGGAAGTGGTCAAGGTTCCCGTGCTGCACGCGCAGAACATCAAGGACCCGAACCAGGCTACGCGCATTCTGGAAGGTGGTTATGTGGACATGGTCGGCATGACCCGTGCGCACATCGCCGACCCGCACCTGATCGCCAAGATCAAAATGGGCCAGATCGACCAGATCAAACAGTGCGTCGGCGCCAACTACTGCATCGACCGCCAATATCAGGGCCTGGATGTGTTGTGCATCCAGAATGCCGCGACCTCCCGTGAATACATGGGCGTGCCGCACATCATCGAGAAATCCACCGGGGCCAAACGCAAAGTCGTGGTGGTCGGTGCCGGCCCGGCCGGGATGGAAGCCGCGCGGGTAGCGGCCGAGCGTGGCCACGACGTAACCCTGTTCGAGAAGAAAGAGTTTATCGGCGGGCAAATCACCACGGCCTCCAAAGCCCCGCAGCGCGACCAGATCGCCGGCATCACCCGTTGGTTCCAGCTGGAATTGGCGCGCTTGAAAGTCGACCTGCGCCTCGGCGTGGCGGCGGATGCCGAGGCCATCCTTGATCTGCGGCCTGACATCGTGGTGCTGGCCGTCGGCGGGCATCCGTTTATCGAGCAGAACGAACACTGGGGCGCCGCTGAGGGCCTGGTGGTGAGCAGCTGGGACGTGCTCGACGGCAAAGTCGCGCCGGGCAAGAACGTGCTGGTGTACGACACCATTTGCGAATTCACCGGCATGTCGGTGGCCGACTTCCTCGCCGACAAGGGCAGCCAGGTGGAAATCGTCACCGACGACATCAAGCCTGGCGTGGCGATTGGCGGTACGTCATTCCCGACTTACTACCGCAGCATGTACCCCAAAGAAGTGATCATGACCGGCGACATGATGCTGGAAAAGGTTTACCGCGAGGGCGACAAGCTGGTGGCGGTGCTGGAGAACGAATACACCGGCGCCAAGGAAGAACGCGTGGTTGACCAAGTGGTGGTCGAGAACGGCGTGCGCCCGGACGAAGCCATCTACTACGGGCTCAAGGAAGGGTCGCGCAACAAGGGCCAGATTGACGTCGAAGCCTTGTTCGCGATCAAGCCGCAGCCGTGCTTGAGCGAGGCGGGTGACGGCTACTTGTTGTTCCGCATCGGTGACTGTGTGGCCCAGCGTAATACCCACGCCGCCATCTATGACGCCCTGCGCTTGTGCAAGGATTTCTGACCCGACACTGAGCCACTGTGTACTCGGTCAAGTGTGGGAGGGGGCTTGCTCCCGATAGCGGTGGGTCAGCTACCGATAGAGGAACTGACAGTCCGCCATCGGGAGCAAGCCCCCTCCCACATTAAGGTCGGTCTCACAGTAGACCGGTGTGGTCTTTGGGAGCTTCACCATGTTGAACACCTTGCTGCCTATTCTCTTGTTTGCCGCCCTGGGCCTTGCCGTCCTCGGCGCATTGCGCCGGGTGAACATGTGGCGCCGTGGCCGCGCCTCCAGGGTCGACTTGCTCGGCGGCCTGTTGGCCATGCCCAAGCGCTACATGGTCGACCTGCACCACGTGGTCGCCCGCGACAAATACATCGCCAACACCCACGTCGCCACAGCCCTGGGCTTCGTACTGTCGGCGCTGTTGGCGATTCTGGTTCACGGCTTCGGCCTGCATAACCGCATCCTCGGCTACGCGTTGTTGCTCGCCTCGGTGCTGATGTTTGTCGGCGCCACGTTCGTCTACCTGCGTCGGCGCAATCCGCCGTCACGCCTGTCGAAAGGCCCGTGGATGCGCCTGCCGAAAAGCCTGATGGCATTCTCGGTGAGCTTCTTCCTGGTGACCTTGCCGGTGGCCGGGGTTCTGCCGGCTGACTTCGGCGGCTGGCTGCTCGCGGCACTGCTCGGCGTCGGCGTGTTGTGGGGCGTGTCCGAGATGTTCTTCGGCATGACGTGGGGCGGCCCGATGAAGCACGCCTTCGCCGGCGCGCTGCACCTGGCCTGGCACCGCCGCGCCGAACGCTTTGGTGGCGGCCGCTCCACCGGTTTGAAGCCGCTGGACTTGAGCGATAAAACCGCGCCACTGGGCGTGGAAAAACCCAAGGATTTCACCTGGAACCAGCTGCTCGGCTTCGACGCCTGCGTGCAATGCGGCAAGTGCGAGGCCGCGTGCCCGGCCTTTGCGGCCGGCCAGCCGTTGAACCCGAAGAAGCTGATCCAGGACATGGTGGTTGGCCTGGCCGGCGGCACCGATGCCAATTTTGCCGGCAGCCCGTATCCAGGCAAGCCGATTGGCGCACACAGCGGCAACCCGCATCAGCCAATCGTCAACGGCCTGGTGGACGCCGAGACCCTGTGGTCGTGCACCACCTGCCGGGCCTGTGTGGAAGAGTGCCCGATGATGATCGAGCACGTGGATGCGATCGTCGACATGCGCCGCCATCTCACTCTGGAAAAAGGCGCCACGCCGAACAAGGGCGCCGAAGTCCTCGAAAACCTGATCGCCACTGATAACCCCGGCGGCTTCGCACCGGGTGGTCGCCTGAACTGGGCGGCGGATTTGAACCTGCCGCTGCTCAGCGACACAGGCAGCACCGAGGTGTTGTTCTGGGTGGGCGACGGTGCCTTCGACATGCGTAATCAGCGCACCCTGCGGGCCTTCGTCAAGGTGCTGAAAGCGGCCAACGTCGACTTTGCGGTGTTGGGCCTGGAGGAGCGCGACAGCGGTGATGTGGCGCGGCGTCTGGGGGACGAGGCGACTTTCCAGCTGCTGGCGGCGCGCAATATCCAGACCCTGGCCAAGTACAGCTTCAAACGCATCGTCACCTGCGACCCGCACAGTTTCCATGTGCTGAAAAACGAATACGGCGCCTTCAACGGCAACTACCTGGTGCAGCACCACAGCACGTTCATGGCCGAGCTGATCGGCGAAGGTGCGTTGAACCTGGGGCAGCACAAGGGCAATAGCGTGACTTATCACGACCCGTGCTACCTCGGCCGCTACAACGGCGAATACGAGGCGCCGCGCCAAGTGCTGCGCGCGCTGGGTATCGAGGTCAAGGAGATGCAACGCTCCGGTTTCCGCTCGCGCTGCTGTGGCGGCGGGGGCGGTGCGCCCATCACCGATATCCCCGGCAAGCAACGTATCCCGGATATGCGCATGGAAGACATCCGCGAAACCGGCGCCGAGCTGGTGGCCGTAGGCTGCCCGCAATGCACGGCGATGCTCGAAGGCGTCGTCGAACCGCGCCCATTGATCAAGGATATTGCCGAACTGGTCGCTGACGCCTTGCTCGAAGACACCGCCCCGGTGAAAGCCCCTATCAAGCGTGAACCTGCGGAGGTGCATTGATGAGCGACATTATCCGCCGCGATCCACGGGCCGAATGGATCGCCCGTAACCGCCTGCATCCGCTGCATGCGGCGATGCAGCCACAGCAACACAGTTGGATGGGGCCTAACGGCGTCATCCGCAAAAACGTACATGGTGTCGGTTTTATCGGCCCCAACGGCCTCAAGCGTATTGACCGCAGCGGTGCCCAGCAGGGCGGGACGGCCAAGCGTACGGCGGCGGCGGAAGTACAATTGCCGCTGCACCAGGTGCCGGCGCCGGCGTTCTACATCAACGTGGTGCCCGACATGGTCGGCGGCCGCCTGAGCAGCCACGACCGCGACCTGCTCGGCCTGGCCCGACAACTTGCCGGCAGCGACGGCGCCGTGCTGGCGGTGGTGTTCGGCGAACACAAGGAAAACGCTTTTGCGACGGCGGGCGTTGATCGCCTGCTGGTGCTCGAAGGCCACGCGTTCGACGGTTATTCACCGGAGCAACGCGTCCAGGGCCTGCGGGCTGTGGATAACCAGTTCAACCCGCGTCATTGGTTGCTGCCGGACAGTCGCAGTGGCGGCGGCGAGTTGGGCCGGCGTTTTGCGGCGAGCCTCAAGGAGCGCCCCGCCACGCGGGTCTGGCAAATCAAAGGTGAGGAGTGCATCGGGCGTGCCGGTGCGGGCCAGGAGGACTTGGCTCGACCGTTGCCACGCCTGATTCTCGCCGCAGCCGAATGTGCCGATCCGGTCAGCGACACGCGCCACGAAGTGTTGCCCGTGGAGTTATCCACAGCCTTGGCGCGCAGCTTGTCGCGGATCGAAGACCTCGGCGCCGTGGCAGTCGACCCGGCGGCGATTCCCATGGCCGAAGCGGAGTTTATTTTCTCCGGCGGTAACGGCGTGAAGGACTGGGCCTTGTTCCACCAGACTGCAGCCGCCCTCGGTGCTACCGAAGGCGCCTCGCGGGTGGCGGTGGACGACGGCTTTATGGCGCGTGATCGCCAGGTCGGCGCCAGTGGTACCTGGGTCACCGCGCGGGTGTATGTGGCTGTGGGGATTTCCGGGGCGATCCAGCACCTGCAAGGCATCGGTGCCTGCGACAAGGTGGTGGCCATCAACCTCGACCCGGGCTGCGACATGATCAAGCGTGCCGACCTGTCGGTGATCGGCGAAAGCGCCGCGATTCTGCAAGCCTTGATCGATGCGGTGCAGGTTTACCGCAACGGCGCCAAGCGCGATGCAGCTTAGGGACATGACCATGACGACGAATGTAATCAGCCTGGTTTCCATCGGTGCCCACCCCACCTCCGGTCGCCCGCGCCGTGCTGAGCAGGATGCGCGTGCCGTCGAGCTGGGCCTGCAAATGGCTGGGGATAAGTTGCAGGTGTTGCACGCCGGCAATCTCCACGAACCGACCTTGCGCAGCTACCTGGGCATGGGCTTGGCGCAATTGCACGTGTTGGAACAGCCGGCTGGCGCTGATGCGTTGCCGGTGCTCAGTGAATATTTGCGCGACGCCGGCGCCCAGGTGGTGCTCACCGGCACCCAGGCGGAAACCGGCGAGGGCTCGGGCATGTTGCCGTTCCTGCTGGCCGAGCAATTGGGCTGGCCGCTGATTGTCGGGCTGGCGCAGGTGGAGTCCATCGACGGCGGCGTGGCCCATGTGCTGCAAGCCTTGCCGCGCGGTCAGCGGCGGCGTTTGAAAGTGCGCCTGCCGTTTCTGGCGACTGTGGATAACGCCGCGCCCAAACCCCGGCAAAGCGCTTATGGCCCTGCGCAACGCGGGGAGCTGGCGGCCCATGAGGTCGAGATTGAGCCCGACGAGTTATTCACCGCCGCTGTGCTGCAACCCGCCAAGCCACGGCCCAAGCGCCTCAAGGTGATCAAGGCGAAAAGTGGCGCGGACCGCATGAAGGCGGCCACGGCCAAAGCCAGCGGCGGCGGTGGGCAAGTGCTCAAGGGGCTTAGCCCTGAAGCGGGGGCAGACGCCATTCTCAAGTTACTGATAGAAGAAGGCGTCGTGCGCTGATTGCCCTGTGGGAGTGGGCTTGCGTAGGAGCTGGCAAGGCCGACTCCCACAGAAAGCAGGATTACCCACAATCCCTGTTGACCCACCTGTGGATAACCTGTTCGCGGCTGTCCACACCCCCTGTATATCAAGCCCTGCAGCCCTCTGTACGAAAAACAACCAAGCTAACCAGCGGTTTTTCCTGGGGTTTTCCCATGAATAAGTTTCTTCGCCGGTACCGACTTGCCCCCAAAGTCTGTTGGCGCTTCTGTGGATAAGATGTTCGCTATCGGCTGCAGGCCACGTCAATTAAGGCTTTCACTGGAGTGATTAATAATTGATCAATTCAGGCTGTTTGCTGACTTAAAACCCTGAAACCCCCGATTTATGAAGGTTTCACGCGGTTTTCCACAGCGCTGGCAAAGTTGCCCCCAAAGTCTGTTGGTGCTTCTGTGGATAAGGTGTTCGCGTACTGCTACAGGCCACGCCATTCGTGGCTTTCACAGGGTTGATCAATAAATGATCAGGTGGGGTTGAAACCGGACTGATTGAATAAGTCACGGATTTTCTTCAGCTATTTTCAGCCGGCAGGCGCACTTGCCCACAATTGCTGTGGGTGGCTTTGTGGATAAGTTGTTGGGCAAAGGCTGGAGGGCGTGGCGGTAAAGGGCTGCGAGGAAGTTGATCGTTTCTTGAGCAGTGTGAAGACCTGATGTAGGCGCGGGCTTGCTCGCGAAGGCGGTGTGTCAGTCGCCAGGCAGGCTGGCTGATCCACTGTATTCGCGAGCAAGCCCGCTTCCACATTTTGATCTGTGGTGTAGCGGTTATTCGTGTACGGCCACGCCCTTGAGGTAAGGCGCTGGCGCAGCCCCCAGGTTGCTCAGCATCCGTTCGCTGTACCAATCCACAAAGTTCACCACGCCGAACTCATACGTTTTGGAATACGGCCCGGGTTGGTAAGCCGTGGAGTTGATCCCGCGCTGGTTTTCTTCGGCCAGGCGACGGTCCTGATCGTTGGTGGCGTCCCAGACCTGGCGCATGCGCTCGACGTCGTAGTCCACACCTTCCACGGCGTCCTTGTGCACGATCCACTTGGTGGTGACCATGGTTTCCTGGGCACTGATCGGCCACACGGTGAACACGATGATGTGGTCGCCCATGCAGTGGTTCCAGGAGTGCGGCAGGTGCAGGATGCGCATCGAGCCCAGGTCCGGGTTCTTGATGCGGCCCATCAGCTTGTTGCAGCCTTGCTTGCCGTCCAGGGTCATCGACACCGTGCCTTTGAGCAGCGGCATGCGCACGATACGGTTACGCAGGCCGAAACTGGCGTGGGCGTAAGGGATTTTCTCGGCGTCCCAGGCCGCGGCCGAAGCGGCGACGTGGTCCTTGAAGGCCTGGTCGGCGCGCGGGTCGGTAACGTCGTCCCATTCCAGCAGGGTTTTCAGCAGTTCCGGGTGCGACGCGTTGCAGTGGTAGCACTCGCGGTTGTTTTCCAGCACCAGCTTCCAGTTGGCTTTTTCAAACAAGGTGGTGGTAATCGCCACCTTGGTGTTCTCCATGTCGTACGGTTCCATGTAGTGGTTCAGCGTCGACAGGAAGTCATCAATAGCCGGCGGATTCTCTGCCAGGCTGATGAAGATATAGCCGCCGGCGGTCTTCACGTTCACCGGTTTGAGGCCGTATTGCTTCATGTCGAAGTCGGCACCCATCTCGGTACCGGCGAACAGCAGGCGGCCGTCCAGCTCGTAGGTCCATTGGTGGTAGTGGCAGACCAGTTTGGCGACTTTGCCTTTGTCGCTGGTGCACAAGCGCGAACCACGATGGCGGCACACGTTGTGGAACGCATGCACCACGCCCTCGGCGCCACGGATCACGATGATCGGGTTCTTGCCCACTTGCAGGGTCAAGTAGTTGCCCTTGGTGGGGATCTCGCAGGTCATGCCGGCGATCAACCACTCTTTCTGGAAGATCTCCTGCATGTCGATATCAAACAGCCGCTCATCAGAGTAAAACGGCTGCGGCAGCGAAAAGGTGCGCTCACGCTCTTGCAGCATTTGCGCGGTGGCCTTGCGTGCGGGTTCCAGCGGATCGCCCAAGCTTAAGGTTGCGGTGACGTCCATCGTGTGTGTCCTCATGGCCATTCTGTGTGGCCGGCGAAAGTGGCTACGGTTAGTGCAGTGCAAGGCGTAAAGAAAGCGTCTTTGTTGGGAGCGAGTGTGGGGCCGGTGAATACCAGAACCTTATCCATGAGCGACATGGCCCACTCTGATCCCGACGCGCAACCCCCGTGGTATGGGGGCTGGTCGCGATAAGTATGTGAATGTCGCAGATAGGTAAATGGGTGATTCGCGCGTTACGCAGAATCGCCACCATAAGGCCGAATATCGGCGGTGGAGAACAGCATGTCCAACAGCTTCCTGAATCCGGTAACGACCCAGACCTGGGCCAATGGTCGGCACATCGTCCGTTGCGTCAAAGTCATCCAGGAAACCTGGGACGTGCGCACCTTCTGCTTTATGGCCGACCAGCCGATCCTGTTCTTCTTCAAGCCGGGGCAGTTCGTCACGCTGGAGCTGGAAATCGATGGCCAGCCGATCATGCGTTCCTACACCATTTCCAGTTCACCGTCGGTGCCCTACAGCTTTTCGGTAACGATCAAGCGCGTACCCGGCGGTAAAGTCTCCAACTGGTTGCACGACACCCTGCATGAAGGCCAGGAGTTGGCGGTGCACGGGCCGGTCGGGCTGTTCAATGCCATCGACTTCAGTAACCCCAAAGTCCTGTACCTCAGCGGCGGCGTCGGGATTACGCCGGTGATGTCCATGGCGCGCTGGTATTACGACACCAACGCCAACGTCGATATGACGTTTATCCACAGTGCCCGCTCGCCCAAAGACATCATTTACCACCGCGAGCTGGAACACATGGCGTCGCGGATCGACAACTTCAGCCTGCACCTGATCTGCGAGAAACACGGCCTGGGCGAGCCTTGGGCGGGTTATCGCGGCTACCTGAATCACAAGATGCTCGAACTGATGGCGCCCGACTTCCTGGAGCGTGAGGTGTTCTGCTGCGGCCCTACGCCGTACATGAACGCAGTGAAGCGCCTGTTGGAAGCGTCTGGTTTTGACATGACGCGTTACCACGAGGAGTCCTTCGGCGCCACGCCACCGGAAGCCCGTGCCGATGCGGTAGAGCAAGCCGAACAAGCCGCCGATGCGCCGGAAATCGACCTGGCAGACCTGCATCAAGTGGAATTCATCGCTTCCGGCAAAAGCATCCGTGTGGCGCCGGGCGAAACGGTGCACGCGGCGGCGGCCAAGCTGGGCCTGTTGATTCCGAAAGCCTGCGGCATGGGTATTTGCGGCACGTGCAAGGTGATGAAACTGGGCGGGGAGGTCGAGATGGACCACAACGGCGGGATCACCGAAGAAGACGAAGCCGAGGGTTACATCCTGTCGTGCTGCAGCGTACCGAAGGGCGATGTGCGCATCGAGTTCTAACCCCGCACCAGATCGTTCCCACGCGCCGCGTGGTAACGCCTCCTGGGACGCTCCGCGTCCCGACCTGTGCACGTTGTGACGCAGAGCGTCACGGGCAGCATACCCACGCAGAGCGTGGGCACGATCCCCCGCACCAGATCGTTCCCACGCTCCGCGTGGTAACGCCTCCTGGGACGCTCCGCGTCCCGACCTGTGCACGTTGTGACGCGGAGCGTGGGAACGATCATCAGTACCAGCGTTGTATGTCTATTAAACCCTCACTGCCCGCGTAATTGCGGGCGCTGGAGTATCGCCAGTGCTCGGGCAAATCTACATACCCTCGCTTTACCGGGTTGCAGTGGATGTAATCCAGTTTTTGGCGCATCACTGTTTCGCTGTACACCAATTCGGCATGTGAGCCTTCCTGCCAAAGCTGATAAACCCGATCCGCCTTGTGGGCTCGTTTGCTGAAACGCAGGCGTTGCAATGCACGCTCGGCACCTTTGCTTTGCAGGTCATCAATGATGGTGCGAGCAGTGAAGGATTTGAATTGATTGACGCACTTGCACAGGTCCGGCGCTTGGGCGACGAAGTGCAGGTGGTTTTCGAGAATGACGTAGCCAAACAGGCTTAGCGCATGGTGCTTTTGCTGATATCGCCAACAATCCAGGAGATGGCTCACGAGGTAGTCGCGAGTAAACAGCGGTAGCCACTCCATGACCGTGCATGTTAGGAAATGCGGTTTTTCGGGTTCGGTTATGACGTAGCGGCTTCTGCCCATCTGTTTATTCGTCCTCGAAACGAGGTGTGGCGTGGACGCAGAGAGCGTCCCAGCAGGTGTTCCCACGCGCAGCGTGGGAACGAGCAGTGGCTGAGTGGCTAGCGAATAGTCAACTTAACCGTTACTGGGCGTAGATATGGATGACAAAGTGCTGGCCTGAGGCTGTCAGTTCATAGGTTTTGTCGTAGATCCTCAGTGTCCTCGACGGCTCGCGGATGGTGTCCCCGACTTTGGCGTATTTGCGGAACTCATCCCAGTCAATGACCGTGGTGCTGGCAGTGCCGTCGCTTTGCAGGGTGTTGCCATTGTTTTGATACTCCATGGTTTTAGCTCTCTTCTGGAGGTCCGTTTCCAGCCGATTATTCGGCAGGGGGTTATCCCGAAAGGTGGCCGCTGCAGCGGCCTTTTCCTTCCGGGTTCCAAGAGGCTAGTCAACGAAAGCGGGGTTCGCTGCTGTCAGAAATATCAAAAAACAGTCTCGGCGATCGGCCAGTACGCGCTGGTTTTGCTCCTACGTTAAGCGTTCATCACTTCCCGTATATCCGCGGCTAATTCTCTTACGCGTTCTTCCTCGGTATCCCACGCACACATGAACCGTGCGCCACCTTTGCCGATGAAGGTGTAGAAGCGCCAGCCCTTGGCCGTCAACGCTTCGATGGCCGCCTCCGAGAGTTGCAGGAACACGCCGTTGGCCTGCACCGGGAACATCAATTCCACGCCGGGAATATCCGCTACCAGGCTGCTCAGTAACTGCGCGCAGTGGTTGGCGTGGCGTGCGTGTTTGAGCCAGGCGTCGTTTTCCAGCAAGCCCACCCACGGTGCGGAGAGGAAGCGCATTTTCGACGCCAGCTGGCCGGCCTGTTTGCAGCGGTAATCGAAGTCTTCCGCCAGCGTGTGGTTGAAGAACAGGATCGCTTCACCCACCGCCATGCCGTTTTTCGTCCCGCCAAAGCACAGCACGTCCACACCGGCTTTCCAGGTCAGGTCGGCCGGGGAGCAGCCGAGGAACGCGCAGGCATTGGCGAAGCGCGCGCCGTCCATGTGCAGGTTCAAGCCCAGTTCCTTGCAGGTGACGCTGATCGCGCGGATTTCTTCCGGGGTGTACACGCTGCCGACTTCAGTGGCTTGGGTGAGGGTCACCACGCGGGGTTTGGGGTAGTGAATGTCCTGGCGCTTGAGGGCGATTTCGCGGATTGATTCCGGGGTCAGCTTGCCGTTTTCGGTGCGAGCGGTGAGGAGCTTGGAACCGTTGGAGAAAAACTCCGGCGCGCCGCATTCGTCGGTTTCGACGTGGGCCGTTTCCGAGCAAATCACGCTATGGTAGCTCTGGCACAGCGAGGACAGTGCCAGGGAGTTGGCGGCTGTACCGTTGAAGGCGAAGAACACCTCGCAATCGGTTTCGAACAAATCACGGAATCCGTCGGCGGCGCGGTGGGTCCATTCATCATCGCCGTAGGCGCGTTGATGGCCCTGGTTGGCTTGTTCCATGGCGGCCCAGGCTTCCGGGCAGATGCCCGAATAGTTGTCGCTGGCGAATTGTTGGCTCTTGTCGGTCATGGCCCATTCCTGTGGTCGATGTTGGTGCGCACTGTAACCAAGATTGTCCAGGGTGCGCACGCACTGTAAATGCAAAGTCACTGGGGAATTATGCACGGTACTGAAACGATTCCTGTCGGACGCGTCCGGGATGGCGCGCTGGATTTGCTCAAGTGGCTGGCGCTGCTGAGCATGGTGCTGGATCACCTGCGCTATGTCGGTTTGAGCCTCGATGGCCTGTATGTGCCAGGCCGGCTGGCGTTTCCGTGGTTTTGCCTGGCGATTGCGGCCAATGTGCACCGGGTCCGGCATGCACCGGTGAGCGGCCAGTGGCGCTACCTGGGGTGGCTGTTGCTGTTCAGTGTGGTCAGCGAAGTGCCGTACCGAATGTTTATCGACGATGCCGATACATTAAACGTCCTGCCGACCTTGGCGCTGGGCCTGCTCGTTGCCCGAGGATGGCAGCAGAAGACGTTTTTTGATCGAGGTTTGGCGCTGATCGCCGTTGCAGTCGGGGCTGTGTTTACCACGCATCTGATGTTCGGCTTTTTCGGTGTGCTGCTGCCGTTGGCCATGCTGCTGGTGTTCAGTCGGCCATGGTATTTCAGCTTGTTACCGGGTTTGGTCTGCGTGGCTGCCAACCAATGGCAGGTTTTGCTCAATAACGGCAGCCTCGTTGCGCTGCTCGGGCTGGGCGCTTGCCTGATTGCGCCATTGGCCGGTTTGGTCTTATTGCGACAGGCCAAAAACGTCTCGCCTCCGGCCATGCGCCGTTGGGCGTATGCCCTGTACCCACTGCATTTCCTGATGTTGCTACTCGTGCGCAAGATCATCGCCTAACCCTTGTGGGAGCGGGCTTGCTCGCGAAGGCGGTGTGTCAGCAGACAAGTGTGCAAGCTGATCCACCGCCTTCGCGAGTAAGCCCGCTCCCACATTTGTTTCGTGTCGCTCATGTAATGTCGTAAACGCACCTTTGCGTGGCGTCCGTAGGCATTTGACCTGTCTGCGCCAGCCCTACCATCGCATCAAAGGGCCCTGCACGGGCCTTAACAATACGAAAGGCTGGGAGAGACGCGATGTTCAGCAAAAAAGACCAGATCCAGGGATATGACGACGCACTGCTGGCGGCGATGAATGCCGAGGAGCAGCGTCAGGAAGATCATATCGAGCTGATCGCGTCAGAGAACTACACCAGCAAACGTGTGATGGAAGCGCAAGGCAGCGGCCTCACCAACAAATACGCCGAAGGTTACCCGGGCAAGCGCTACTACGGTGGCTGCGAGCACGTGGACAAGGTTGAAGCCCTGGCCATCGAGCGCGCCAAGCAGTTGTTCGGCGCCGATTACGCCAACGTGCAGCCGCACTCCGGCTCGTCCGCCAATAGCGCGGTGTACCTGGCCCTGTTGAACGCCGGCGACACCATCCTCGGCATGAGCCTGGCCCACGGCGGTCACCTGACCCACGGCGCCAAAGTGTCGTCCTCGGGCAAGCTGTACAACGCGGTGCAATACGGCATCAACACCGACACCGGCCTGATCGACTACGACGAAGTTGAGCGCCTGGCGGTCGAGCACAAGCCGAAGATGGTGGTGGCCGGTTTCTCCGCCTACTCCAAAACCCTGGATTTCCCACGCTTTCGCGCGATTGCCGACAAGGTCGGCGCGCTGCTGTTCGTCGACATGGCCCACGTCGCCGGCCTGGTAGCCGCTGGTTTGTACCCGAACCCGCTGCCTTACGCCGACGTGGTCACCACCACCACCCACAAGACCCTGCGCGGTCCACGTGGCGGTTTGATCCTGGCCAAGGCCAACGAAGAAATTGAAAAGAAACTCAACGCCGCGGTGTTCCCGGGTGCCCAGGGCGGCCCGCTGATGCATGTCATCGCCGGCAAGGCTGTGTGCTTCAAAGAAGCGGCGGAGCCAGGTTTCAAGGCGTACCAGCAACAAGTGATCGACAACGCCCAGGCCATGGCCAGCGTGTTTATCAAACGCGGCTACGATGTAGTGTCCGGCGGTACCGATAACCACCTGTTCCTGGTCAGCCTGATTCGTCAGGGCCTCACCGGCAAAGAGGCGGACGCCGCCCTCGGTCGCGCCCACATCACCGTCAACAAGAACGCTGTGCCGAATGACCCGCAGTCGCCGTTCGTGACCTCGGGCCTGCGCATCGGCACCCCGGCGGTGACCACGCGTGGTTTCAAAGTGCCGCAGTGCATCGAACTGGCCGGCTGGATCTGCGACATCCTCGACAACCTCGGCGACGCCGACGTCGAGGCCAACGTGGCCAAGCACGTGTCTGCCCTGTGCGCTGATTTCCCGGTTTATCGCTGAGCGCGGTTTTGGAGTAATGACTATGCAACGCTACTCGGGCTTCGGCCTCTTCAAGCACTCACTCAGCCACCACGAAAACTGGCAGAAGATGTGGCGCACGCCGACCCCTAAAAAGGTCTACGACGTGGTCATCGTCGGCGGTGGCGGGCATGGTCTGGCGACCGCCTATTACCTGGCCAAAGAGCACGGCATCACCAACGTGGCCGTGGTCGAAAAAGGCTGGTTGGGCGGCGGCAACACGGCGCGCAACACCACCATCGTGCGTTCCAACTACCTGTGGGACGAGTCGGCGCACCTGTACGAACACGCAATGAAACTGTGGGAAGGCCTGTCCCAGGACCTGAACTACAACGTGATGTTCTCCCAGCGTGGCGTCTACAACCTGTGCCATACCCTGCAAGACATTCGTGATTCCGAGCGCCGCGTCAGCGCCAACCGCCTCAACGGCGTGGACGGCGAACTGCTCAACGCCAAACAAGTGGCCGACGAAATCCCGTACCTCGACTGCTCGAAAAACACGCGCTACCCGGTGCTCGGCGCCACCGTGCAACGTCGCGGCGGCGTGGCCCGTCACGATGCCGTGGCCTGGGGCTTTGCCCGCGCCGCTGACGCCCTCGGCGTGGACTTGATCCAGCAGACCGAAGTGATCGGCTTTCGCAAGGAAAACGGCGTGTGCATCGGCGTGGAAACCAACAAAGGCTTTATCGGCGCCAAGCGCGTCGGTGTGGTCACGGCCGGTAATTCCGGGCACATGGCGTCGCTCGCCGGCTTCCGCCTGCCGATCGAATCCCACCCGCTGCAAGCGTTGGTGTCGGAGCCGATCAAGCCGATTATCGACAGCGTGATCATGTCCAACGCCGTGCACGGCTACATCAGCCAATCCGACAAGGGCGACTTGGTGATCGGTGCCGGTATCGACGGCTACAACGGCTACGGCCAGCGCGGCTCGTACCCGGTGATCGAACACACCATCCAGGCCATCGTCGAGATGTTCCCGGTGCTGTCGCGCGTGCGCATGAACCGTCAGTGGGGCGGCATCGTCGACACCACGCCGGACGCCTGCCCGATCATCTCCAAGACCCCGGTGCCGAACATGTTCTTCAACTGCGGTTGGGGCACCGGTGGCTTCAAGGCCACACCGGGCTCAGGCAACGTGTTTGCCGCCAGCCTGGCCAAGGGTGAAATGCACCCATTGGCAGCGCCTTTTTCCATCGACCGTTTCCACAACGGTGCGTTGATCGACGAACACGGCGCTGCGGCCGTCGCCCACTAACAGGAGAAATTCCCTATGTTGCATATCTTCTGTCCTCACTGTGGCGAACTGCGCTCCGAAGAGGAATTCCACGCGTCCGGCCAAGCGCACATCCCGCGCCCGCTGGACCCGAACGCCTGCACCGATGAAGAGTGGGGCGACTACATGTTCTTTCGCGACAACCCCCGTGGCCTGCACCACGAACTGTGGATTCACGCTGCCGGTTGCCGCCAGTATTTCAACGCCACGCGCGACACCGTGACCTACGAAATACTTGAAACCTACAAGATCGGCGAGAAGCCGCAATTTACCGCCAAGGCCTCTGGAGAGAAGGTATGAGCCAGATCAATCGCCTGTCCAACGGTGGCCGCATCGACCGTAATAAAGTCCTGACGTTCACCTTCAACGGCCAGAGCTACAAAGGCTTTGAAGGTGACACCCTGGCCGCAGCCCTGCTGGCCAATGGCGTCGACATCATCGGTCGCAGCTTCAAATACTCACGCCCACGCGGCATTTTTGCCGCCGGTGCCGAGGAGCCGAACGCGGTGCTGCAAATCGGCGCCACCGAAGCCACCCAGATTCCCAACGTGCGCGCCACGCAACAGGCGCTCTACCAAGGGTTGGTCGCCACCAGCACCAATGGCTGGCCGAGCGTGAACAACGACATGATGGGCATTCTCGGCAAGGTCGGCGGCAAGCTGATGCCGCCGGGCTTCTACTACAAAACCTTCATGTACCCGCAATCGTTCTGGATGACCTACGAGAAGTACATCCGCAAGGCCGCAGGCCTTGGTCGCTCGCCGACCGAGAACGACCCGGACACCTACGACAACATGAACCGTCACTGCGACGTGTTGATTGTTGGCGCCGGCCCTGCCGGTCTGGCGGCAGCTTTGGCGGCTGCGCGCAGCGGTGCGCGAGTGATCATCGCGGACGAGCAGGAAGAATTCGGCGGCTCTTTGCTGGACTCGCGCGAAAGCCTCGACGGCAAGCCGGCCACCGAGTGGGTCGCCAGTGTGATCGCTGAACTCAAGGCCCTGCCGGACGTGCTGCTATTGCCTCGCGCCACCGTCAACGGTTACCACGACCATAACTTCCTGACCATTCACGAACGCCTCACCGACCACCTCGGTGACCGCGCGCCGATTGGTGTGGTGCGCCAGCGCATCCACCGTGTGCGCGCCAAGCGTGTGGTGCTGGCGACCGGTGCGTGCGAGCGCCCGCTGGTGTACGGCAACAACGACGTGCCGGGCAACATGCTTGCCGGCGCAGTCTCCACTTACGTGCGTCGCTACGGCGTGGCACCGGGCAAAAAATTGGTGCTGTCGACCAACAACGACCACGCCTACCGCGTTGCATTGGACTGGTTCGATGCAGGCCTTGCGGTTGTCGCGGTGGCCGATGCTCGCCATAACCCACGCGGTGCATTGGTTGAAGAGGCGCGTGCCAAAGGCATTCGCATCCTCACCGGCAGCGCTGTGATCGAGGCCCGTGGCAGCAAGCACGTGACCGGCGCCCGCGTGGCGGCGATCGACGTCAAAGCGCATAAAGTCACCAGCCCCGGCGAGTGGCTGGACTGCGACCTGGTGGCCAGCTCCGGCGGCTACAGCCCGGTTGTTCACTTGGCCTCGCACTTGGGTGGCAAGCCGACCTGGCGTGAAGACATCCTCGGTTTTGTACCGGGCGAAGCCCCACAAAAACGCGTGTGCGTCGGTGGCATCAACGGCGTCTACGGCCTAGGTGATTCCCTGGCGGATGGTTTTGAAGGCGGCGTGCGCGCAGCCAGCGAAGCCGGTTTCGCGCCCGTGCAAGGCACGCTGCCAAAAGCCTTGAGCCGCCTGGAAGAGCCGACGCTGGCGCTGTTCCAGGTGCCTCACGAAAAAGCTACTGCCCGGGCGCCGAAGCAATTTGTCGACCTGCAAAACGACGTGACCGCCGCCGCCATCGAACTGGCTACCCGCGAAGGTTTCGAGTCGGTCGAGCACGTCAAACGCTACACCGCGCTGGGTTTCGGCACCGACCAGGGCAAGCTGGGTAACGTCAACGGCCTGGCGATTGCCGCGCGCTCGTTGAACGTTACCATCCCGCAGATGGGCACCACCATGTTCCGCCCGAACTACACGCCGGTCACCTTCGGCGCCGTCGCGGGCCGCCACTGTGGGCACATCTTTGAACCGGTGCGCTACACTGCGCTGCAAGCCTGGCACGTGAAAAACGGCGCCGAGTTTGAAGACGTCGGCCAGTGGAAACGCCCCTGGTACTTCCCGCGCAACGGTGAAGACCTGCACGCGGCGGTGAAACGCGAATGCCTGGCCGTGCGCGACAGCGTCGGCCTGCTGGATGCGTCGACCCTCGGCAAGATCGATATTCAGGGCCCGGATGCCCGTGAGTTCCTCAACCGCATCTACAGCAACGCCTGGACCAAGCTCGATGTGGGCAAGGCGCGCTACGGCCTGATGTGCAAGGAAGACGGCATGGTCTTCGACGACGGCGTCACCGCCTGCCTCGCCGACAACCATTTCTTGATGACCACCACCACCGGCGGCGCAGCGCGCGTATTGCAGTGGCTGGAAATCTACCAGCAGACCGAGTGGCCAGACCTCAAGGTGTACTTCACCTCGGTCACCGACCACTGGGCAACCATGACCTTGTCCGGCCCCAACAGCCGCAAGCTGCTGAGCGAAGTGACCGACATCGACCTGGACAAGGACGGCTTCCCGTTCATGACCTGGAAAGAAGGCTTGGTCGGCGGCGTACCGGCGCGGGTGTTCCGTATCTCGTTTACCGGCGAGCTGTCGTACGAAGTCAACGTGCAGGCCGACTACGCCATGGGCGTGCTGGAACAGATCGTCGAGGCGGGCAAAAAGTACAACCTGACCCCGTACGGCACCGAAACCATGCACGTACTGCGCGCCGAGAAGGGCTTCATCATCGTTGGTCAGGACACCGACGGCTCGATGACCCCGGACGACCTGAACATGGGTTGGTGTGTAGGCCGCACCAAACCGTTTTCGTGGATCGGCTGGCGCGGCATGAACCGTGAAGACTGCGTGCGCGAAGAGCGTAAGCAGCTTGTCGGGCTCAAGCCGATTGATCCGAACGTATGGCTGCCGGAAGGCGCGCAACTGGTGTTTGATCCGAAGCAGACGATCCCGATGAAGATGGTCGGCCATGTCACCTCCAGCTACGCCCACAACTCCCTCGGCTATTCGTTTGCGATGGCGGTGGTCAAGGGCGGCTTGAAGCGCATCGGCGAGCGAGTGTTCTCACCGCAGGCGGATGGCAGCGTGATCGAGGCAGAGATTGTGTCCTCGGTGTTCTTTGACCCGAAAGGCGATCGCCAGAACATCTGATAGACCGAGGCGCGGCCTTCGCGAGCAAGCCCGCTCCCACATTTGGAATGCATTCCCCTGTGGGAGCGGGCTTGCTCGCGAAGACGCCAGTAGCCGCACAACAGAATCAGGAAAGGTGCTTTATGACAGCAGCCAATGTTTACCAACAACGCCCCACCACCGGCGCCAAGGCCGAGTCGTCGCTGCACCATGCCGACCTCGCCAGCCTGGTCGGCAAGGGCCGCAAGAACGCCGGCGTGACCGTGCGTGAAAAGAAACTCCTCGGCCACCTGACGATTCGTGGCGATGGCCATGACGCGGCTTTCGCGGCCGGCGTGCACAAAGCCGTGGGCATCGAACTGCCCGGCGCCTTGCAGGTGATCGTCAACGGCGAAACCAGCCTGCAATGGCTCGGCCCGGATGAATGGCTGCTGGTTGTGCCAAGCGGTGAAGAATTCGCTGCCGAGCAAAACCTGCGTGCCGCCCTGGGCGACCTGCATATCCAGATCGTCAACGTCAGTGGCGGCCAGCAGATTCTCGAACTCAGCGGCCCGAATGTGCGCGACGTGCTGATGAAGTCCACCAGCTACGACGTGCACCCCAACAATTTCCCGGTGGGCAAGGCGGTGGGCACGGTGTTCGCCAAGTCGCAACTGGTGATACGTCACACCGCCGAGGACACCTGGGAACTGCTGATTCGTCGCAGCTTCTCGGATTACTGGTGGTTGTGGCTGCAGGACGCGTCAGCCGAATTTGGCCTGAATGTCGTTGCATAACGCTCGTTCCCACGCTCTGCGTGGGAATGCATCCCGGGACGCTCCGCGGCCCAAGAGCGGACGCAGAGCGTCCATGGCGGCATTCCCACGCAGAGCGTGGGAACGATCAAGGAGTCACGCACAATGAGCCGCGCACCCGATACATGGATTTTGACTGCCGACTGCCCCAGCGTGCTCGGCACGGTGGACGCGGTCACTCGCTACCTGTTCGAGCAGGGCTGCTACGTCACCGAGCACCATTCGTTCGATGACCGCCTCTCGGGCCGGTTTTTTATTCGAGTGGAGTTTCGCCAACCCGACGGTTTCGACGAGCAGGCTTTCCGCGATGGCCTGGCCACCCGTGGCGAAGCCTTTGGGATGATCTTCGAGCTGACGGCGCCGAACTATCGGCCAAAAGTGGTGATCATGGTCTCCAAGGCCGATCACTGCCTCAACGATTTGCTCTACCGCCAGCGCATCGGCCAATTGTCGATGGACGTGGTCGCGGTGGTGTCCAACCATCCCGATTTGAAGCCGTTGGCCGACTGGCACCAGATTCCCTACTACCATTTCCCCCTCGACCCTAACGACAAACCGTCCCAGGAGCGTCAGGTGTGGCAAGTGATTGAAGAGACCGGTGCGGAACTGGTGATTCTTGCGCGCTACATGCAAGTGCTGTCGCCGGAGCTATGCCGCAAGCTCGATGGCAAGGCCATCAACATTCACCACTCGTTGC
This sequence comes from Pseudomonas fluorescens, assembly GCF_900215245.1. Taxonomy (GTDB): domain Bacteria; phylum Pseudomonadota; class Gammaproteobacteria; order Pseudomonadales; family Pseudomonadaceae; genus Aquipseudomonas; species Aquipseudomonas fluorescens. The sequence goes on along the minus strand of NZ_LT907842.1, from coordinate 1,606,800 downwards.
TGCCCGGTTTCAAAGGCGCCAAGCCGTATCACCAGGCGTACAACAAGGGCGTGAAACTGGTCGGCGCCACGGCGCATTACATCAACAACGACCTGGATGAAGGCCCGATCATCGCCCAGGGTGTGGAAGTGGTGGACCACAGCCACTATCCCGAGGACTTGATTGCCAAGGGGCGCGATATTGAAGGGCTGACACTGGCCCGGGCGGTTGGGTATCACATTGAGCGGCGGGTTTTTCTCAATGCCAATAGGACTGTGGTGCTTTGACTGACGCCTTCGCGAGCAAGCCCGCTCCCACATTTGACCGGGTTCCACATTTGAAATGCTGTCGAATGTGGGAGCGGGCTTGCTCGCGAAGGGGCCATCAGCAACAACGCAAAAACAGCATCTGTAACCCGAGCACTTAAACGCGCTGCCTGCCTGGGCAACGCGGTTCCATAAAAACAACAGCGAGGTGAAAGCATGTCTGGTAATCGTGGTGTCGTGTATCTCGGCAACGGCAAGGTCGAAGTACAGAAAATCGACTATCCCAAAATGCAGGACCCCCGTGGCAGGAAGATTGAGCACGGCGTCATCCTGCGCGTGGTCTCCACCAACATCTGCGGCTCCGACCAACACATGGTGCGCGGCCGCACCACTGCCCAGACCGGCCTGGTACTGGGGCATGAAATCACCGGCGAAGTGATCGAGAAGGGCAGCGACGTCGAGAACCTGAAAATCGGCGACCTGGTGTCGGTGCCATTCAACGTGGCGTGCGGCCGTTGCCGCTCGTGCAAAGAACAACACACCGGCGTGTGCCTGACCGTCAACCCGGCACGTGCCGGTGGCGCCTATGGCTACGTCGACATGGGCGATTGGACCGGTGGCCAGGCTGAATACGTGCTGGTGCCGTATGCCGACTTCAACCTGCTGAAACTGCCGGACCGCGACAAGGCCATGGAGAAAATCCGTGACCTGACCTGCCTCTCCGACATCCTGCCGACTGGCTACCACGGCGCCGTCACTGCCGGCGTAGGCCCTGGCAGTACCGTTTACATCGCAGGTGCCGGCCCGGTCGGCCTGGCCGCTGCGGCATCCGCCCGCCTGCTCGGCGCGGCGGTGGTGATCATCGGCGACGTCAACTCCATCCGCCTGGCTCACGCCAAGGCGCAAGGGTTTGAAGTGGTCGACCTGTCCACCGACACCCCGCTGCACGAACAGATCGCCGCCCTGCTGGGCGAGCCGGAAGTGGACTGCGCCGTTGACTGCGTGGGCTTCGAAGCACGTGGCCACGGGCATGACGGCGCCAAGGCCGAAGCCCCGGCCACCGTGCTCAACTCGCTGATGGGCGTGGTGCGTGTGGCAGGCAAAATCGGCATTCCAGGTTTGTACGTGACCGAAGACCCGGGCGCCGTCGACGCCGCCGCAAAAATGGGCAGCCTGAGCATCCGCTTCGGTCTGGGCTGGGCTAAATCCCACAGCTTCCACACCGGCCAAACCCCGGTGATGAAGTACAACCGCCAACTGATGCAGGCGATCATGTGGGACCGCATTCATATTGCCGATATCGTCGGCGTCGAAGTCATCAGCCTGGATGACGCCCCGCGTGGGTACGGCGAGTTTGATGCGGGCGTGCCGAAGAAGTTTGTGATTGATCCGCATAAGTTGTTCAGTGCGGCATAAGCGTTGGCGAAATAAAAGGGCGACCCTAGGGTCGCCCTTTTTGCGTCGGGTGCTTAAGCCTGTAAGCGTCGACTGATCACATCCAGCAAATCACAGCCATCTCGCAGCGGAATGGCGCAGAGCAGGGCGAAGTCCTGGAGGACAAGGGTGTCGGTTTGCATGCCTTCGCGAAACGCCAGGTTTTCCATGACTTGAGTGACCGCGCGGATGCGGTAGACGGCGGCGTCGTGGAGCACGTCCAGCGGGACTTGGGTGTCGATGAGCAGGGAGGGAGTGGTGGCGTCGTGGCCGGTGAGCGGCATGTATCGGTTCATGTTTTAAAACCCATTCAAGTAGAGGTGGGCTACACACTTATTCGTCGCCAAACGAATTGGGTGGCAGCTGTACGCAGGTTGGCGAACCGGGAATGGAACCGGCAGACCCGAAGGTCTCCCGCGCACAGCCACCATGAAAGCAGCTATTGCGGACGCAAAAGAACCTGCAAAAAAGCAGAAGCTTTTGCACCATTCACCCGAGTCGCCAAACCCGTGTCGCCATATGGACGACCGCCGAACTATAAGCGCCATCCTTCGCCATGAGCAAGTCGCCCAGCCGATGAAAATCAAATGTGGGAGCGGGCTTGCTCGCGAAAGCGGTGGGTCAGTCAACACATTCATCAACTGATACACCGCCTTCGCGAGCAAGCCCGCTCCCACAGGGTAGTGGTGTGAGCAAGTCGCCCAGCCGATGAAAATCAAAATGTGGGAGCTGGCTTGCCTGCGAAGGCGGCGTGCCAGTCAACACATTCATCAACTGATACACCGCCATCGTGGGCAAGCCCGCTCCCACAGGGAAACGCCTGGAGCAAGTCGCCCGGCCGATGAAAATCAAATGTGGGAGCGGGCTTGCTCGCGAACGCGGTGGGTCAGTCAACACATTCATCAACTGATACACCGCCTTCGCGAGCAAGCCCGCTCCCACAGGGTAGTGGTGTGAGCAAGTCGCCCGGCCGATGAAGATCAAAATGTGGGAGGCTGGCTTGCCTGCGATGGCGGCGTGTCAGTCAACACATTCATCAACTGATACACCGCCTTCGCGAGCCCGCTCCCACAGGGTAGTGGTGTGAGCAAGTCGCCCGGCCGATGAAGATCAAAATGTGGGAGCTGGCTTGCCTGCGATGGCGGCGTGCCAGCCAACCTTTTCTGAGCTGATACACCGCCTTCGCGGGCAAGCCCGCTCCCACAGGTGTTGAGAGGGGTCAGCGAGAGGCCAGGGCGCCTTGGTACAGCACGGGGCCGGTGGGTTGTCCGGTGGGTGAGCCGCCTTGTGGCTCCAGGCTGACGGCCAGGGTCGCGGGTGCAGTCAACAGCGCTTGCTGTTCCTTGCTCAGCTGGATTCGGCCTTTACCCGAAGTCGGCACCAAGCCCAGGGAGACAGGTTTGCCACCGGCCGCAATGACCCATAGTTCCAGGGCCCGTGTCGGCTCTACCGCCGCCAACGTTAGCGGCTCGACTTGCAGATGATCGCCAAACGCCTGGATCTGCAGCGCCGGTTGCTGGTTCGCCGCGACCAGCGTGGCGTTGTACTCGGCGCCGATATCACGCTGATAAAGCACGCCGACCAACACGGCGACGACAACCGCGCAGGCGGCCATCAGTACGCGCAGGTTCATCCAGAACGGTTTCTTCGCCGGCACGTGCAGCACTTGCGGCTCGATCCGCGCCTTGATGCCCGCCCACACGTGGTCCGGCACCGGCCGCTCGGGCAAAGAACCGGTGAGGCTGGCGAGTGCATCCTGCCAATGGCCCAGTTCGACGCGCAGTGCAGCGTCTTCCAATAACAGGGCGTCGAAACGCCGACGGGCGGTGGCGGGCATCAGCCCGATGGCGTAGTCGGCAGCCAGGGCGCGGCGCAGCGCGGTCGTTTGGTAGTTCATGATTCAAGGCACCTGCGCAGGCGTTCCATGCCGCGGCGAATCCAGGATTTGACCGAGCCCAGGGGCGCGGCCAAGTGGTCGGCCAATTCCGAGCACGACAGGCCCTGGAAGTAAGCCACAGTGATCGATTGACGCTGCATGCCGTCCAGCGTGTCGAGGCAGCGATTCAGCGCACGGGCTTCGCGTTCGTTATCCAGTTGCTCGTGGGCGCTGGGGCCGTCGTCGAGCAGGGCGTCCTGCTGGCCGTCGGCCAAGGGTTGTTCGCGGTGTTTGCGTAGTTGGTCGATGGCCAGGTTACGCGTGATATTCACCATCCAGGTCATCGGCGCCGCCAGGTGCGCTTCGTAGCGTGAGGCGTTGTACCAGATGCGCACAAACGCCTCCTGCAACACCTCTTCGGCCAGGTCGGAGCGCCCCATGAACCGCAACGCCACACCGTGCAGCCGTGGCGAAACGCTGCGGTAGAGGGTTTCGAACGCCTGGCGGTTGCCCAGGGCGCATTGGGCCAGCAAAGGCCGCAACGGGTCAGCATCATTGATCGAAATAGGGCTTCTCCAGGCTCTCGGACGAGGGCGACGGGACTGCGCACGGTAGGCAGAGGGTAGTCCAGCTTGAGCATTCATTCCATCCGACTCCGGGCGGTGCATGGGGGATATACGCGCGCGGGGAACATTTGGATGCAGCTTTTTCTGAACTAATCTTTAGGTGGGAACATTCCTTCGGGACTGTCAGTCAAACGCGTGCTTTTAGCTCCTACATTCAGAGGTTGTCTTGATGAAGATTTCACGCGGTTTTGCCCTGTCATGCCTGTTGACCGTGGCCGCCAGCCCGGTGTTTGCCGCAGGTTTCAGCCTCGGTGACGTGGCCAATGCCGTCTCCGGTGCCCAGGGCAACAATAAGGCGGCTGCCGCAGCGCCGAGCTCCCAGACCGCTGGCCTGTTGCAGGCCCTGACTTCGCAATTGAACATTACCCCGGAACAAGCCGTCGGCGGCACCGGCGCCATGCTCGGCCTGGCCAAAAACAAGCTGAGCGGCACTGACTATTCGCAACTGGGCAAGAGCGTGCCGGGCCTGGATCAACTGTCCGGGAGCAACTCGCTGGGTAGCCTCGGCGCCTTGAGCGGGATGCTCGGTCAGAGCGGCGGCAGCAAAACCAGCGGCCTGGACGGCCTGCTGGGTAACGTGAAGGACACCAGCGACCTCAACACCGCGTTCAGCGCGCTGGGCATGGATAACAGCATGATCGGCAAGTTTGCGCCGGTGATCCTGCAGTACCTGGGTGGCCAGGGCGCCAACCAGTCAGTGCTGGGCAAATTGGCTTCGGCCTGGGGCACCGGCAGCTAAATACCGGTGAGTGTGTATGTCGCATACGGTGCGAGGCCTTCATTGATGCAAACAATCAAAAAGCACACGTAATGAGGCGTATAAAATCGTAGGGAACCGCTGAACAGGGCACGCCACAGAGGGAGACCTTTCAAGCTTCGCGCATAACGGGCTTGGAAGGTTTCATTCATTGGACTTTAAGTGGTGGCACGATGAAAACATTGCATTTGCCTGTCAGCGTCTCGTATTGGGTCAATCCTCCTGCCATCCCGTATGAGCCACAAGGGACCGGTTTGATCGGTCGCCCGCGGCACACTAATGCCCGGAACGAAGTGGCCGATGCCTCGAAGGCACAAGAACCCCAAGCGCCTTATGAGCCGGTACTCAACATTTGGGGAGAATGTGTTCCCCGTTAGTTCGCACTCAATGTGCTTCATTTGCGGTGTGTGAACAGGCTGTGCACACCGTTGGCAGGCCTATTTGAGTAGCGTCTCAATTCTCTGGTCTTTTTCCTGCCAGAGCTGGTTCACCCAGTTCTGGACGGTCTGGCGAAAGGCCGGATCGTTCTCGTAGTCCCCTTGCCACAACGCCGGGTCCAGCTCATGGGTGCGGATATCAATGATCACTTTCGGCACCGCGCCGCTGATCAAGTCCCAGAACCCTGGAATCGTGTGCTGCGGATAGACCACGGTCACGTCGAGTACCGCGTCCAGCTGTTCACCCATCGCCGCCAGCACAAACGCCACGCCGCCCGCCTTGGGCTTGAGCAGCCGCGAAAACGGCGAATCCTGTTGGGTGCGCTTGGCCTCGCTGAACCGCGTGCCTTCCAGGTAATTGACCACCGTCACCGGCTGGCGCTTGAACAGCTCGCAGGCCTGTTTGGTGATTTTCAGGTCCTGGCCCGCCAGTTCCGGGTGCTTGGCCAGGAACGCCTTGGTGTAGCGCTTCATGAACGGGTAATCCAGCGCCCACCAGGCCAGGCCAAGGAAGGGCACCCAGATCAGCTCTTTTTTCAGGAAGAATTTGAAGAACGGCGTACGGCGGTTAAGCGCCTGGATCAAGGCCGGAATGTCGACCCAGGACTGATGGTTGCTGATCACCAGGTAGGAGGTATCGCTTCGCAGGTCGTCGCCGCCGCGAATGTCCCATTGAGTGGGCGTGCACCGCGAGAATATAAGCTTGTCGATTTCCGCCCAGGTTTCGGCGATCCACATCACCGCCCAGGACGCGTAGTCGCGAAAGCGCCCGGGGGCCACCAGCTTGATCAGGGCAAACACCATCAAGGGGCCGAACAGCACCAGGGTGTTGAGCAATAGCAGGAGTGTGACGAAACAGCCGGTGAGCAGGCGGCGCATAAGTAACTCTTGGAATCGACGTGGGCGGGCCATGATAAGCAAGCTGAGTCGAGAGGCCAAATCGCAAATCACCGCACGAATGTTTCACACTGCGCCCGGTATGGTTGAGAACTAACTTAGTCCGGCTTTTGCGGTCTAGAATCCGCCTACTTCTTTCGAGGAAATCACTTCGTGAAATTGCTCCTTGCTGCGTTCGCCCTGGTTCTTCCCGTTATGGCCGCTGTGCCTGTCATGGCCGCCGAACCGACCCTCTACGGTCGCTACGAATACATCCAGTTGCCCGAGATAGGGGAAACCTTCAAGGCCAAGATGGACACCGGCGCGCTGACTGCCTCGCTGTCGGCCCGTAACATCGAAACCTTCACCCGCGACGGTGACGACTGGGTGCGCTTCCGTCTCGGCGGCAAGGATGCGAGCGACAAGGTCTACGAACATAAAGTCTCGCGTATCAGCAAGATCAAGAGCCGCGCCGACGAAGACGAGGACAAGGACGAAGCCACGGTGGCCAAGCGTCCGGTGATTGACCTGGAAATGTGCCTGGGTAACGTCAAGCGCACCGTCGAGGTCAACCTCACCGACCGCAGCAGCTTCAACTACCCGCTGCTGATCGGCGCCAAGGCCTTGCGTGAATTCGGCGCGGCGGTAAACCCGGCCCGTCGGTATACCGCTGACAAACCGGACTGCTGATTGAACCCATGCCGCATATCCTGATTGTCGAAGACGAAGCGGCGATAGCCGACACGTTGGTTTTCGCCCTGCACGGCGAGGGCTTCACCACCACCTGGTTGAGCCTCGGCCAGGAGGCGTTGGCCCATCAGCGCCAGACGCCAGCCGACCTGATCATCCTCGACATTGGCTTGCCGGATATCACCGGCTTTGAAACCTGCAAGCAATTGCGCCGTTTCAGCGAAGTGCCGGTGATGTTCCTCAGTGCTCGCGATGCCGAGATTGACCGCGTGGTGGGCCTGGAGATCGGTGCCGACGATTATGTGGTCAAGCCGTTCAGCCCACGGGAAGTGGCGGCGCGCGTGCGGGCGATCCTCAAGCGCGTCGGCCCAGGTGTGGCGCCCGCCGTGTTCCAGGTGGACCTGGAACGCATGCAAATCAGTTATCGCGGGCAGCCATTGAGCCTGACCCGGCATGAATTCCGTTTGCTGCAAAGCCTGCTTGAGCAACCCGAACGCGTGTTCAGTCGCGAGCAATTACTCGACGCGGTGGGCGTGGCGGCGGATGCCGGCTACGAGCGCAATATCGACAGCCACATCAAGAGCCTGCGCAGCAAACTGCGGGCTATTGCGGCCGATGCCGAGCCGATCCAGACCCATCGTGGCCTGGGCTACAGTTACAGCCCGAGCCACAGCTGATGCGCCTGGGGCTGCGGATTTTCCTGGTGTATGCGCTGTTTATCGGCCTGACCGGTTACTTTGTGCTCAACACGGTGATGAAGGAAATCCGCCCGGGCGTGCGCCAGTCCACTGAAGAAACCCTGGTGGACACCGCCAATCTACTGGCCGAGATTCTGCGCGATGATGTGAAAAACCATACCCTCGGCCAAAGCCATTGGGCCGAACTGCTCAAGGCCTACGGCAATCGCCAGCCCGGCGCGACCATCTGGGGCCTGCCGAAAAACCAGGTTAACCACCGCATTTACGTGACCGACGCCAAGGGCATCGTGCTGCTCGACTCCAGGGGCGAAGCGGTGGGCCAGGACTATTCCAAATGGAACGACGTGTACCTGACCCTGCGCGGCGAGTACGGCGCGCGCTCCACGCGCAGCGCAGCGGATGATCCGGCCTCGTCGGTGATGCATGTCGGTGCGCCGATCCGCGATAACGGGCAAATCATCGGCGTGGTCACCGTGGCCAAGCCCAACAGTTCGTTGCAGCCTTATGTCGACCGCACCGAGCGCCGCCTGCTGTGGTACGGCGCGGGGCTGGTGGTGATGGGCCTGCTGCTGGGCGCGCTGTTGTCGTGGTGGTTGAGTGTTGCGCTGCACCGGCTGACGGCTTATGCACAGGCAGTCAGCGAAGGGCGGCGTGCCGAGCTGCCGCATTACCGTGGCGGCGAACTCAAGCAACTGTCCACCGCCGTGGAGCACATGCGCACGCAGTTGGAGGGCAAGGCCTACGTCGAGCATTACGTGCACACCCTGACCCACGAACTGAAGAGCCCGCTGGCCGCCATTCGCGGCGCGGCGGAACTGTTGCAGGGCGACATGACCCGCGAGCAGCAGCAGCGCTTTGTGAGCAATATCGACAGTGAAAGCGCGCGCCTGCAACAGTTGATCGAACGCCTGCTGAACCTGGCGCAAGTGGAGCAGCGCCAGGGCCTTGAAGCGCAAACCAGTGTGCCGCTGGCCGCCCTGGTTGATGAGGTACTCCAGGCCCAATGCGCACGAATCGAAGGCGCCGGTTTGCAGGTCGAGCAAGCCATTGCCGCAGACGTGAAGGTGTTCGGCGAGCCTTTCCTGTTGCGCCAGGCCTTGGGCAATCTGCTGGAAAACGCCCTGGACTTCACGCCACCTTGCGGCGCGTTGAAATTCAGCGCGCAAACCCAGCATAACGACGTGTACGTCAGCCTGTTCAACCAGACGGCGCCGATTCCCGACTACGCACTGCCGCGCCTGAGCGAGCGCTTCTACTCGTTGCCACGCCCGGCCAGCGGGCGCAAAAGCACCGGCCTGGGCCTGAACTTCGTTGAAGAAGTGATGAAGCTGCATGGCGGCGCTTTGCAGATCGGCAATGTGCAAGGCGGTGTGCAAGTGGTGCTGCATCTCCACACAGTCTCCACATTGCCCACATAAATCGCCCATATGCGCGGCTCACGCTCTGCCTATCAAAACAGGGAGAGCCCCATGAACCGCAGCCTGCTTTTCAAACTTGGCGCCATTGCGCTGCTGATTCTGTTGTTACTGATTCCGTTGCTGATGATCAACGGCATCATTAGCGACCGCCAGCAACTGCGCGATGGCGTGTTGATGGACATCGCCCGCAGCTCCAGCTACAGCCAGCGCCTCACCGGGCCGGTGATGGTGGTGCCGTACCGCAAGACCGTGCGCGAGTGGAAACTCAATGAAAAGCTCAACAAACGCTACGAGCAAACCCGTGAAGAGCGCGGTCGTCTGTATTTCCTGCCGGACCGCTTTGAGCTCGACGGCAAGGTGCAAACCGAACTGCGCGCACGGGGCATCTACCAGGCGCGACTGTTCCATGCCGATAACCGTATCAGCGGGCATTTTGAGCTGCCTGCGCAGTTGGGCATCACCGAGGACTTTGCCGATTACCGCTTTGAACCGGCGTTTCTGGCGGTGGGTATCAGCGATATTCGCGGGATCGAAAACGCGCTGAAGCTGGAGCTGGGCAGCCAGCGTCTGGCGTTCTCGCCGGGCACTCAAGTGGATTGGCTGGGGGAGGGCGTGCACGTAATGCTGCCCGAGCAGGACAGCAAAAAACCGGCCGTGGTGGACTTCGCGTTCGACCTGCGCCTGCAGGGCACCGAACAGCTGCAAGTCGTCCCGGTGGGCAAGACCAGCCAGGTCACACTCGCCTCTAACTGGCCGCACCCGAGCTTTATCGGCAACTTCCTCCCGGCCCAACGAGACGTCACCGATAAAGGCTTCACCGCCAACTGGCAGACCTCGTTTTTTTCCACCAACCTCGAGCAAGCCCTGCAAACCTGCCTGGACCGGCAGGGCTGTGAAGACTTCACCAACCGCAGCTTCGGCGTGAACTTCATCGACCCGGTCGACCAATACCTCAAGAGCGACCGCGCGATCAAATACGCGCTGCTGTTTATCGCCCTGACGTTTGCTGGCTTCTTCCTCTTCGAAGTGCTCAAGAACCTGGCTGTGCACCCGATTCAATACGCATTGGTGGGTGTTGCCCTGGCGTTCTTCTACCTGCTGCTGTTGTCGTTGTCCGAGCACCTGGGGTTTGCGCTGGCGTATGTGATATCCGCCAGTGCCTGTGTGCTGTTGATTGGTTTCTACGTGTGCCATGTGCTGCGCAGCGTCACCCACGGCCTGGGGTTTTCGGCGGGGCTGGCGGCGTTGTATGGCTTGTTGTACGGGTTGCTGAGTGCCGAGGATTACGCGCTGCTGATGGGCTCGCTGTTGCTGTTCGGCCTGCTCGGCACGGTGATGGTGCTGACGCGCAAACTCGACTGGTATGGCGTGGGCAAGCGCAAAGCGAGCGAGCCTCTGCAGTTTGATCTGGAGGCCGTGCAATGATCGGGTTGCGTGAGGATCAGCGGGTGGGCGCGCAGCTGGCGGCAAGAATCGTCATATTCCTCAACGCCACCACCTTCCAATGTGGGAGCGGGTTTGCCTGCGAAAGCGCTGGGTCACCAACAGGTGCACTGAATGACACGCCGCAATCGCAGGCCAGCCTGCTCCCACAATGGAGGGGCATGAATGTCACACCGGTGGTTGGGTCTGCAGCATCGAAGGCCGCTGGCTGACCTCGGCGTACCAGGCGGCAAGCTTGGGGTTAGCGTCGCGCCATTGCAGGTCGGGGTGGCGGAAGTCGAGGTAACCCAGAGCGCACGCCACACTGATGGACGCGATGTCGAAGTGGCTGGCCAGCTCGGCAATTGCATCGGCCTCAAGCTCGACGAGGGTGCGGCGGATCTTGTTGCGCTGTTCGTCCAGCCACTGGTCCCAGTGTTTTTCCGGCGGGCGCAAGGCCGTCTCGTAACGCACCAGCACGGCGGCATCCATCATGCCGTCGGCCATCGAGGCCAGGGTCAGGCGCCGCCAGCGTGCCGAGCCGTCGCGGGGTATCAGCGGGTTGCCGACATGCTGGTAGTCAAGGTAGTCGAGGATCACCCGGCTGTCGTGCAACACCGTGCCGTCGGCGAGGCGCAGGGCCGGGATTTTACCCACGGGGTTGTCGTGCACCAATTGCGCATCCGGCTGGACCGGTGTCGGCATGCAACCGTGCAGGGTCACGCGGTCCTGCTGGCCGGTCTCGGCCAGTAACACGCGGACTTTGCGGACAAACGGTGACGCGGGGTTGTGAAACAAGGTCATGCTGGGCGCGGACATGGGCATTCCTCTGAATGGGCTGTGGCTAGCCTAGAGGGTTGCGCCGTGGCTGACGAGGGGGTTTTGGGTGTTTTTGAGGGCCTCATCGCCGGCAAGCCCGCTTCCACATTTTGAATTGTGAACGCAGCCCAAGGTGGGCGCTGGCTTGCCGGCGATGGCGCCCTCAGCCACGCCGCTTACACAACGCCCAAACACCCATGACAGCGGGAATCCCCAAGCCGACCCAACTGAGCGAATCCCACAGCCCATCGCCCAGCAACGCGGCAAACAACCCGGCTGCGCTGAGCACGCCAATCCCCAGCGGAATAGCAAACACCTTCCAGAAATTCGACTGACGCGGCTTCATGCCCTGGCCGCCTTGCGCCGCACGATCCACAGGTAAACGCCGCTGCCCAGCACGATGATGGTCAACACATCCAGCACCGCCCACAGGATCTTCATCGGCAGGCCGCCATAGTCACCAAAGTGCAAGGGCTGGGACATGCCCATGGCGTCCATGTACCACGGCCGTTCGGCAATGGCGGTGACGGCCAGGGTGCTCGCGTCGATCAACACCGGCGTGAGCAAGTGGGACGTCAGATGGGTGCTGCCTTTCATGAACACGGCGTAATGATGCTCACTGGAAAAGCGCGTACCGGGGAAGGCGATAAAGTCCGGCTGCATGCCGGGCGCGGCCTTGGCCGCAATGCTCAGCAGCTCGGTGGCCGGTGCGCGTTGTGTCAGCGGCGGCGCGTTTTTGTAGGGCTCGATCATCGCGCTGAGGCTGTCCTGGCGCCAGGCGGCGATGATCAGGTCGGCGCAGGCGCTGATCACGCCGGTCACACCCACCACCAGCGCCCAGGTCAGCGTGACCACGCCAATCAGGTTATGCAGGTCGAGCCAGCGCAGGCGGGTGGATTTGTCCTGGCGCACGGTGGCGAACTTCAAGCGGCGCATAAACGGCAGGTACAGCACCGTGCCCGAGACAATCGCCAGCACAAACAGAATACCCATGAACGCCAGCAGCAACTTGCCCGGCAGGCCGGCAAACATATCCACATGCAGGCGCAGCAGGAACAGCGTCAGCCCGCCGTTGGCCGCCGGGGTTTCCACGGCGTCGCCAGTGCGCGCATCGAGCATGAAGGTGTGAGACGAGTTGGGTTCGGTGCCGGCCGTGGCGGCCATGATCGCAATCACGCCGTTCTGGTCGTCGGCGTCCCACGCCAGGTATTGCATGGCCTCACCCGGGCGATGGGCCTGGGCCTTGGCCACCAGTTGCTCAAGGTTCAGGTGTGGCGTGTCGGCGGGCATCTGCGCCAGTTCAGGCTCGTTGCCCAGCAGGTGGTCGATCTCGTGGTGAAACACCAGCGGCAGGCCGGTGAGGGCGAGCAGCAGCAGGAAGACGGTGCAGATCAGGCTCGTCCAGGTGTGGATGAAGGACCAGCGGCGGATGGTTTTGCTTTTCATTTTCTTGCCTTCAGACACACCCAAGCCGCCCCGGAGGACGGCCTGATTATTAACTCAGCTGATTACCACTGGTAGGTGGCGCTGGCGACTACGCTGCGCTGGTCGCCGAAGTAGCAGTAGTTGCCATCGCAGGTGGACAGGTAATCTTTGTTGAACAGGTTGGTGGCGTTCAATTTAACCGACGCGCCTTTGAGGCTGTTATCCAGGCGGCCCAAGTCGTAGTGCACCGAACCATCGAACACGGTGTAGGCGTTGGCCTTACCCAACCAGGTGTTGGCCTGGTCGCCATAGGTGTTGCCGGTGTAGCGGGCACCCAAACCAATCCCGAAACCGTCAAGTACGCCGCTGTGCCAGGTGTAGTCAGTCCACAGCGAGGCTTGCTGGTTTGGCATCAATGTCAGGCGGTTACCTGTGTAAAGGCCTTTTTGTACTTCGGATTTTGCCAAGGTGTAGGCGGCGATGACCTTGAGGTTCTCGGTCACGTCAGACACTGCTTCCAGCTCCAGGCCCTTGACCTTCACTTCGCCGGTCTGGCTGTTGATTTGCTGGCCCCCTGCGCCGAGGGTGGTCACCTGCACATTTTTTTGGGTGAGGTCGTAAACCGCCGCACTCAGCAGCGTGTTGGAACCTGGCGGCTGATATTTGACCCCCATTTCCCATTGCTTGCCTTCGGTCGGTTTAAACGTCTTGAGCGCGGTTGTATCGGCGTTGCTCGCGGGTTGGAAGGACTCGGCGTAGGACAGGTACGGTACGAAGCCCGAGTCGAACACATAGCTCAGCGCCGCATTGCCACTGAAGTGTTTGATGCGGTCGGTGTTGGTCGCATCGTTGTCGTTGAAATAGGTGGTGCCCTGGTGCACCCAGTCTTCACGCCCACCCAAGGTCAGGCGCCACTTGTCCAGGGCCATCTGGTCCTGCACGTAGAGACCGGTTTGTACGGTTTTCTGGTTGTAGTCGTAGAACGGTCGGACATCCGTCGGGCGTACAGTCGGCTGAGTGTTGATCGGGTTGAAGATGTTGATACTCGATGCCGTGCCGTATAGGGCGCGGTACGAGGTGTCGGTACGCTGGTGATCGAGGCCGAGCAGTACTGTATGGCGGATGTCGCCGCTGGCGAAGTCGGCTTGGAAATGGTTGTCCACCGCGAACTGGCCAATGCTTTCGTCAACGTTGGTGGTAGACCGGCTGATATTGCCCGCCGCATCAGCCGGGGAAAACGCATAGGAGCCTACGGTCAGTTGCTGGAAGTCCAGCTCCGATTTGGTGTAACGCAGGTTCTGTTTGAACTGCCAGGTATCGTTGAAACGGTGTTCGAACGCATAGCCCAACGCGTAGTAAGTACGGTCGTAGAACTCGTAATCCGGATCGCCGAGGTTCTTGTGGTGGGAAACCTTGCCCAGTGGTGATTTGATCTTGGTGCCCTGAATGGGCATGAACTGGCTGGTAGTGCCGGTATCGTCACGGGTGAACTGCGAGAGCAGTGTCAGCTTGGTATCCGGGTCGATGTTCCAGGTCAGGCTGGGCGCGATGTTGTAGCGCTTGTTGTCGATATGGTCGACCTGAGTGCCGGCATCGCGTACCACGCCACTGATGCCATACAGGAACTGCCCTTCATCATCGACCTTGCCGGTACTAGCGAAGTTGATCTGGCGGTAGTTGTCACTGCCGTACTGCACTTGGATGGCGTTGCTCGATTCAGCGCTGGGACGGCGGCTGACCATGTCCAGCAGGCCGCCCGGTGGTGTCTGGCCGTAGATCGACGAGGCAGGGCCACGCAGCAGGGCGAGGCGGTCCAGGTTCCAGGTTTCGGCTTTCGGGTTGGCGTACACACCGCGTGGCAGTGGCAGGCCGTCGAGGAATTGCGTGGGCTCGAAGCCGCGTACGCGCATCCAGTCGTAGCGGGTGTCGCTGCCGTAACTGGACGATACGATGCCGGGCATGTATTTGACGGCGTCATCGAGGTTCTGGACGTTGCGATCCTGCATCTGTTCGCGGGTGGCAATGGAGATCGAGCGCGGTGCTTCGACCAGTGCCGTGTCGGTCTTGGTGCCGGCAGCGGTGCGCGTTGCCAGATAGCCTGTCACCGGGCCCCAGGCGCTTTCATAGCTGCCTTGCCCAATGATGCTGGTCTCCGGCAACGCCACAACGCCTTCCGGAATTGCCACCAGCGTAAACGTCCCGGCGCTGCTCTGTTCCAGCTGCAGCCCTGTCCCACGCAAGGCCTCACGCAGCGCGCCTTGCGCATCGTACTGGCCCTTCACCGGTGCCGAGGTTTTGCCCGACGCCAGCGCCGGGTTAAGGGTCAGCGCCAGGCCCGCCTGGCTGGCGATCTGGTTCAGGGTGCTGGCCAGTGGCGCGGCGGGCAGGTTGTAGGCGCGCACGTTCGAGGCCTGTTCAGCGGCGATCAGCGAGGTGCTAGTCAGCGGCGTGCTGAGGGCAATGGCCACGGCTAACAGGCTGGGGCGCAACAGGGTGTCTAGCGTGCGGGACATGGGGCGGCTCCTGAATGGAAATATTTCTCAATTGCCTATGTGCCGAGCGAGATTCGAAAAGTGATAGGGCTGAGCGAAGATATTTTTTGAGTCGGGTATTTGAAGCGTTTTTCAGGGCCGCGCAAGCTACAGCCCATGCACCGCATAACCTAAGGCTTGGCGGTAACGGTCACCCACCACGGCGTGCGCTGCTCGATCTGCACCGGCAAGGTCGGCAGCAGGGCGTTCAGCGCCAGGGTGGTGTCATGCAGCGGGAAGCTGCCGGTGATGCGCAGGTCGGCCACGGTGTTATCCACGCCCAGGTAGCCGGTGCGATAGCGGCTGAGCTCCTCGACCACGTCGCCCAGGCGGGCGTTGTCGACCACCAGCATGCCGCGTGTCCAGGCGTCGGTGGCGGGCGTGACGGCCAACACGGGGCCGAGACTGTCGCTGCGCATCAGCACTTGCTGGCCTTCGCAGAAAATCTGTTCGTGATGCAGTGCCTGTGGCTGAGCAGCCACCGCTGACTGCAGCACGCTCAGGCGCGTGGCGTCGTCTTCGCGCTTGACGATAAACCGTGTGCCCAGCGCCCGCAGGCTGCCGTCGCGGGTTTGTACATAGAAGGGGCGCGCATCGTTGTGGCCGGTTTCGACCAGCATCTCGCCTTCCTGCAACACGATCAGCCGGCGTTTTTCATCGAAGCGCACGTCGATGGCGCTGTGGGTGTTGAGGTTGATCAGCGTGCCATCCGCGAGTTTCAGCGTGCGCTGCTCGCCGGTGGCCGTGCGCTGGTCGGCCAGCCAATAGTGGATCGGCACGTAGCGCTCACCGGCAAACACCACCAGGCCGCACACCAGCGCGATACTTGCCAGGCCGCGGCCAAGTTTGCGCACGCGCTGGCGCAGGCTCTCGCGAGACTGCACCAACGCCGCCCGCGCCGGGCCCGACGCCCTGCTGAAACGCTGGTCGAGCATGCCCAACTGGCGCCAGGCGCGCGCATGTTCTTCATCGCCGGCCAGCCATTTGGCGAACTCTTCCTGCGCCACCAGGCTGCCGTCGCCCGAGTCGAGGGACAGTTGCCAGGCAATTGCCGCGTCCAGCACGCGGGCCGAGACCGGTTTGGAGCTGATCACGGGCACGCCGGCTCGCCATACAGCGCGACGTAGCACTGGCGAATGCCCTGGGCCAGGTACTGACGCACGCGAGGCACCGACACACCGAGACGCCGGGCGATTTCGGCGTGGCCCAGGCCGTCGAGGCGGTTATAGAGGAAGGCGGCGCGGGCCTTGCTCGACAGTTTGGCGAGCAGGTGGTCGATGGCCTTGAGGTCTTCGAGGATCAATTGCTGTTCTTCGGGCGACGGCTGTTCGCTTTCCGGTAGCAGCATCAGCTCGCTGAGGTAAGCCTGTTCCAGGGCTGCGCGGCGAAAGTAGTCGAACAGCAGCCCTTTGGCGATCGACACCAGGAACGCCCGTGGCTCGCGCGGTTCGCGCAACTCTTCACGGCCCAGCAGGCGCATGAACGTGTCCTGGCTCAAGTCTTCGGCGCGGCTCGGGCAGGCCACGTTGCGGCGCAGCCACGCCAACAGCCAGCCACGATGGTCGCGGTATAACGCGCCAACAAGCTCACTGTGTGGGGGCTGGACCGACGACAAGGCATCACCGAATAAACAAGAGGTTTAAACTAACGAGAATTATTCGCGATTGTGTCAGAGGCAGGGAGTGGGCGCAATTGGCGTCTGTCGGGCGGTGCCACTAAAACGCTGGCGCTTGTTTGCGGCGTTTCCATTGGCTCAGGCGCTCTTGCAGCGCTTGAGGGCTGGCGATTGCTTGCTGCTGCGCGCGGTTAAACAGGATGAGCATCAGCTCAGCCGTGGCCAGTGCATCGGCGCTGGCGTGATGGCGTTCGCCCACTTGCAGTTTGAAGTGGTTGATCCAGTCGTCGAGGCCGGCTTCGCGGATATTCGCTTCGGGGCACAGCAGTGGGGCGATGTCTGCAACATCGAGAAACGGATGGCTCAGCCGATAGCCCAAGCTGTCCTTGAGTGCACGGCACAGCATGTGCTGATCGAACGGTGCATGAAACGCCAGCATCGGGCTGTCGCCGACAAACGCCATGAAATCCAGCAGGGCTTCGACCGGGTCGCTGCCGGCAGCGATGGCACTGGGGCCGAGGCCGTGGATCAGTACACTGGGGCTGAGTTTTGTTTCGGCACGTTGCAGGGTGCGCTCGAACATTTGCGAGAAGTCCACCGCGCCGTCCTCGATGACCACGGCACCGATGGACAGTACCTGGTCTCGGTTGAGGTTCAGGCCGCTGGTTTCCAGGTCGACCACTACCCAGCGCTGGCTGCGCAGAGAGCCAGTCCCCAACCCCACAGGTTTGGGCAGTTGCGCCAGGCGCAGTTGCTGGGTTGCGTCCAGCCCGGGCTTTTTTGTCCGTAGCCAACTGAACAGGCTCACAGCTGGTACCGAAAGGTCAGGCTGCTTTGCAGGCGCTGGGCCTGACGCAGGGATTCACGCAAGATGCGCCGATCCAGGTGGTTGAGACTGTCAGGGTCGACACGGTTGGAATAGGCCTGGTTCTCGCGGCTTTGCAACTGGTGCTGCTGCATGCGGGTTTGCTGGATAAAGTGATAGGCCTCTTCGTATGCCGCGCCGTCGAGTGGCTCAATGACTTCCTTGTCCACCAACTGGCGCAGGCGCTCCAGGGTATTGATGGCGTGGACGCCGTTGGCCAGGGCGAGTAGGCGAGCACCGTCCACAAACGGCGTGAGGCCCTGCACCTTAAGATCGAGTGTGGCTTTTTCGCCACCTTTGCGCGTCAGCACAAAATCGCGGAAACGCCCTACCGGCGGGCGTTGGCGCAAGGCGTTCTCGGCCAGCATGCGTTGGAACAGCCGGTTATCCGCGACTTGATCCAGAATGCCCTGGCGCAATTGCTCACAGCCCTGTTCGTCGCCCCACACCACGCGCAAGTCAAAATAGATGCTTGAGCCCAGCAGGTTCTCCGGCGTCGCCTCGCGAATAAACGCACCGAAGCGCCGCGCCCACTCGGCCCGCGACAGGCACAGTTCGGGGTTACCGGCCATGATATTGCCCTTGCACAAACTGAAGCCGCACAGCGCCAGGCTCTGGTTGATCTGCTGCGCCAGGGGCAACAAGCGGCCGCGAATCGCTGCGGCTTCGGCGGCGTCCTTGGCATCGAACAGAATGCCGTTGTCCTGATCGGTAAACAGTGTCTGCTCGCGACGGCCTTCGCTGCCGAAACACAGCCAACTGAACGGCACGCCGGGGTCGCCTTTGTCGGCCAGCGTCAGCTCGATCACCCGGCACACGGTGTGGTCGTTGAGCAAGGTAATGATGTGCGTGATCTGGGTGGACGACGCGCCGTGGGCGAGCATGCGTTCCACCAGTTGGCCGATTTCACCGCGTATCGCCACCAGGTTTTCGACCCGGGGCGCATTGCGGATGGTGCGGGCCAAGTGCACCAGGTCAACCCGTTGCAGGGAAAACAGGTCGCGTTCGGACACCACGCCACACAGGCGCTGGTCTTTCACCAGGCACACATGGGCGATATGCCGCTCGGTCATGGCGATGGCGGCGTCGAAGGCGCTGTGGTCCGGGCTGAGGAAGAACGGCGCCTGGGTCATATGGCCGTCGATCGCCTGATTGAAATCACTGGTGCCGTCGGCAACCACCTGGCGCAGGTCGCGCAGGGTGAATATCCCCAAGGGCGCTTTGTGCTCGTCGACGATCACAATGCTGCCCACTTGTTGCTCATGCATAAGCGTCACCGCCTCGCGCAGCGGCGTGTCCGGGCTGCAGGTGACCGGATGGCGCATCGCCAATTCGCCAAGACGAGTGTTCAGCGAGTACTGGGTGCCGAGGGTCTCTACGGCTTTTTGCTGCACCTGCTGGTTGACCTGGTCCAGCAAGCTGCTGACACCGCGCAGGGCGAAATCGCGAAACGCACTGGAGAGGGCGAACAGCTTGATAAACGCCGGCTTGTTCAGTTGCAGGCAGAACGTATCTTCGGCGGCCTTGTGCTCGGTGCGCGTCGCCCGTTCGCCCAGCAGTGCGGCAAGAGGGAAGCACTCACCGGTGGTGATTTCGAAGGTGGTTTCGGCCGCTTCCTGATTTAACTGCGGGCGTTCGCCGACGACGCGGCCTTGCTTGACGATATAAAAATGCTCCACCGGCCCGCCCGATGGTTTGAGGATGCTCTCGCCAGGGCCATAGAAACGCAGTTGGCACTGTTCCACCAGAAACGCCAAGTGGGCGTTTTCCATCTGGTTGAACGGGGGAAAGCGTTGCAGGAATTGCAGGGTGCCGTGGATGTTCTGCAACACGGCGGTTTTTCCCGCCTGGGTGAAAGCATCAGCTTTACTCATAAGAGTGACCGCAGTTTCTTGTCGTTATCGTCCTTTATGGTCAGCCCCCGTGCTCCGGGTGCCCATTGGACGTAAGTCTAGTTCGCGGGAAAACGATTCACGACTAGGGAAAAACCTTAGATGGCTAGTGTTAAAACCCGGTAGAACGCCCACTAGGCAAACTTTCCGACGAAGTGCACATTGTTCGCCCTTCCGCAGATGTCTGACGAGTGTGCTGGGAGATTGAATAGAACTGCTGAGAAACGTATGTCCGACCACGATATTTTGAGTGATGCCGAGCGCGAGGCGCTGAGCGCCGTGATGCTGGAGCCTGATTTACCGCCACAACGGGTGTTGATTGTCGATGACGACAAAGACGCGCGTGAATTGCTGGCGGAGATCCTGGGGCTGGACGGCATTCGCTGCATGACCGCTGACAATGGTGAGACGGCATGGGATTTGTTGGAGTCCAGCAGCTCCATCGGTTTACTGATCACCGACCTGCGCATGGCACCGAGCAATGGCCTGGAACTGATCCAGCAAGTGCGCAGCTCTGCCCGAGCAGCGCTGCCGATCATCATCATGTCGGGGGACGCAGACGCGCGCGACGTCATCGACGCCATGCACATGAGTGTGGTGGACTTCATGCTCAAGCCGATCGACAGCGTCAAGCTGGCGAAGATGGTGAAGCGTGAGCTGGGGATGGCTTCTTGAGTATCTGTTGACCGTGCAGGCGTATTCGCGAGCAAGCCCGCTCCCACATTTGAGCGCATGCCTCCTGTAGAAATGCCGTCGAGTGTGGGAGCGGGCTTGCTCGCCAACGCGTCACGACCACCACATTCCCCAATGAAAAGGCCCTGATCTCGCGATCAGGGCCTTTTCATTTACAAGCCGTTCTTGGCCTTGAACTCCCGACGCCGACGGTGCAACACCGGCTCGGTATAACCATTGGGTTGCTGGGCCCCTTCAATCACCAATTCCACCGCTGCCTGGAACGCGATGTTGCTGTCGAAGTCCGGGGCCAGTGGGCGATACAGCGCGTCACCGGCATTCTGACGGTCGACCACCGGCGCCATGCGCTTGAGGCTTTCCATCACTTGGGCTTCGTTGACAACGCCGTGGCGCAGCCAGTTGGCGATGTGCTGGCTGGAGATCCGCAGCGTAGCGCGGTCTTCCATCAGGCCGACGTCGTTGATGTCCGGCACTTTCGAACAGCCCACGCCCTGATCGATCCAACGCACCACATAGCCAAGGATGCCCTGGGCGTTGTTGTCCAGCTCATTCCGGATTTCTTCGTCGGACCAATCGGTATTGCTGGCCAGAGGAATGGTCAGGATATCGTCCAGCGACGCACGCTCGCGCTTGGCCAGTTCGGCCTGGCGCGCGAACACGTCGACCTTGTGATAGTGCAGCGCGTGCAGTGCAGCCGCCGTTGGCGATGGCACCCAGGCGGTGTTGGCGCCGGCCATAGGGTGAGCGATTTTCTGTTCGAGCATCGCCGCCATCAAGTCGGGCATTGCCCACATACCTTTACCGATCTGCGCACGCCCTTGCAGGCCGGTGCTCAGGCCGATATCGACGTTCCAGTTCTCGTAGGCGCCGATCCATTTTTCCGCCTTCATGGCGGCCTTGCGCACCATCGCGCCGGCTTCCATGGACGTATGGATCTCGTCGCCGGTGCGGTCGAGGAAGCCGGTGTTGATAAACACCACACGCTCGCTGGCCGCCTTGATGCAGGCCTTGAGGTTGACCGTGGTGCGGCGCTCCTCGTCCATGATTCCGACTTTGAGGGTGTTGCGCGGCAGGTTCAGCACGTCTTCGATGCGGCCGAACAGCTCGTTGGTGAACGCCGCTTCTTCGGGGCCATGCATCTTCGGTTTTACGATGTACACCGAACCGGTACGGCTGTTCTTGCGGCTGCTGTTGCCGTTGAGGCTGTGGATCGCTGCCAGGCTGGTGAGCAGGCCGTCGAGGATGCCTTCCGGTACTTCGTTGCCGTCTTTGTCGAGGATCGCGTCGATGGTCATCAAGTGGCCAACGTTGCGCACGAACAGCAGCGAGCGGCCGTGCAGGGTCACGTCCTGGCCATCGACGCCGGTGTAGACACGGTCGGCGTTCATGGTGCGGGTGAAGGTCTTGCCGCCCTTGGCCACTTCTTCGGCGAGGTCGCCTTTCATCAGGCCGAGCCAGTTGCGGTAGATCACCACTTTGTCATCGGCATCGACAGCGGCAACCGAGTCTTCGCAGTCCATGATGGTGGTCAGCGCGGCTTCCATCAGCACGTCTTTGACGCCGGCGGCGTCGGTCTGGCCGACCGGGGTGCTGGCGTCGATCTGGATTTCGAAGTGCAGGCCGTTGTGCTTCAGCAGGATCGCAATCGGCTGGGCCGCCGGGCCCTGGAAACCGATCAACTGGGCATCGTCGCGCAGGCCGCTGTTGCTGCCGCCCTTGAGGCCGACGACCAGCTTGCCATCAACGATTTTGTAAGCGGTGGAGTCGACGTGGCTGCCGGCAGTCAGCGGCGCGGCTTCGTCGAGGAAGGCACGGGCGAAGGCAATCACCTTGTCGCCACGCACTTTGTTGTAACCCTTGCCCTTTTCGGCGCCGTCGGCTTCGCTGATGGCGTCGGTGCCATACAACGCGTCATACAGCGAGCCCCAGCGCGCGTTTGAGGCGTTGAGGGCGAAACGGGCGTTCATCACCGGAACCACCAGCTGTGGGCCGGCCATGCGGGCGATTTCGTCATCGACGTTTTGGGTCGAGGCCTGGAAGTCTGCGGCTTCTGGCAGCAGGTATCCGATGTCTTGCAGGAAGGCTTTGTAGGCCACCGGGTCGTGGGCCTGGCCGGCATGGGTTTGGTGCCAGGTGTCGATCCGCGCTTGGAAATCGTCGCGTTTGGCGAGTAGGGCTTTGTTCTTCGGTGCCAGGTCGTGGATGACCTTGTCGGCGCCGGCCCAGAACTGGTCGGCAGTGATGCCGGTACCGGGAATGGCTTCGTTATTCACGAAGTCGAACAGGACTTTGGCGACCTGCAGGCCACCGACTTGAACGTGTTCAGTCATTGCTTGCCTCACTCTGCGGAGCTAATGCGCTTTTCAGCTTTTCAATTTACCAATGAAGCCTCTGGCCATTTAAACCACGAACCCATTCCCAGTACATGCCGTGCAGGCGGCTGGGCGAGAGGGTTGACGCAGTACTTGGGTGCCTTGGCAGACATCGACCTAACGTTATGTAGTGCGCGATTGGGCATACTACATGATGACTTGCGGTTGTGAAAATTAGACTAAATACGTCGTTTAGCGACCCATTTTGGTCATGCGGTCACAGCGGATAACGGGATGTTCTCAAAAAACTATTGGATTGTTCCAGATAAATATAAAAATGGTACACGATTTGTTTTCGAGGGCGCCTGCGTCCACCTTGTAGATTGAATTCAGAGGGCTTCGCCATGGACCATCTTGTACTCACTATTATCGCCGCCGACAAACCCGGCTTGGTTGAACGCATCGCGCAGAACATCGCCGCTCACGGCGGCAACTGGCTGGAAAGCCGAATGGCCCACATGGCTGGGCAATTTGCCGGGATCCTGCGGGTCAGCGTTCCCACGCAGAGCCGTCAGGACCTGGTGAATGCGCTGGAGGATTTATCCACCCATGGCATTCGTGTGCTGGTGGGCGAGGGCAGTACCGGGCAGGCGTTGGACGCCAAGCCAATCTTGATGACGCTGGTGGGCAATGACCGTTCGGGGATTGTGCGCGAGATTACCGCGCTGTTGAGCAAGCAGGGCGTCAACCTGGAGCGCTTGAGCACTGATGTGCGTCCGGCCCCGATGAGCGGTGATCCGCTATTCAATGCCGAGGCGCTGTTGCGGGTGCCGTCAACCCTGTCCCTGGAGACGCTGCAGGAATCTTTGGAAACCTTGGCGGATGACTTGATGGTGGAACTGCGCAGCGAGGAATAACGGCCCACAGGGTTATGCATGGAAATCTTGCATGGGCCTGTGGATAACCTGTAGAGACCCGGCGCCAGGCCACGTGCGCCGTGGTTCTCCGTCGGCTGAGCAAAAAACGAGCAGTTTCAACGGCTTGTGCACAAATGGCGGGGATCAGGTTGTGGATAACCTTGGGGTGGATGTCTGCAAGCCATGCACGCTGTGGCTTGCAGAGGTTTGTACGTTATTTGATCAGCGTTTGCGCACGGTCAGCCAGGCATCCAGGCTGTAGACCACCAGGCCGGCCCAGATAAAAGCGAAGGCAATCAGCGTGCTCGGTGCCAGGTGCTCACCGAACAGCAGCACCGCTTCGAGCAGTACCAGCGTCGGCGCGACGTACTGCAAAAAGCCCAGCGCGGTGTAGGGCAAATGCCGCGCAGCGGCGTTGAAACACACCAGCGGGATCAGCGTCACCGGGCCTGCAGCCACCAGCCACCAGGCTTCGGAGGTGCTCCAGAATTCAAGCTGGGCACTGTGGGCCGACGGGTTGAACAGCAACCAGGCCACGGCAATCGGCACCAGCATCCAGGTTTCCACCACCAGCCCCGGCAACGCCTTGACCGGTGCCTGCTTGCGGATCAACCCATAAAAGCCAAAGGTCAGCGCCAGCACCAGCGACACCCACGGCAAACTGCCGACTTGCCACACCTGTTGCGCCACACCCACCGCCGCCAGCCCGACGGCTATCCACTGCAAGCGCCGCAAGCGTTCGCCGAGAATCAGCATGCCCAGCAGCACATTCACCAACGGGTTTATGTAATAACCCAGGCTCGCTTCCAGCATGCGTCCGCTGTTCACCGACCACACATAGGTCAGCCAGTTAGCCGCAATCAACGAGCCACTGAGTGCCAGAATAGCCAGGCGCTTGGGGTTGTCGCGCAGCTCACGGAACCAGCCCGGGTGTTTCCACACCATTAACAGCAGACCGCCGAACAGCGCCGACCACAACACGCGGTGCACGATGATTTCGGCGGCGGGAACACTGGCGATGGCTTTGAAGTAGAGCGGGAACAGGCCCCAGATGACATAGGCACTCAGGCCCAGGATGTAACCCTTGCGGGGGTTGGCGGCGTGCATTGCGGAATCCTTGCTTAGGCAGCTATCAAAGCGCGATTGTAAGGATTTTTGTCCGCAGGTGGGATTGGCTTTTCTGTGGGAGCTGGCGTGCCTGTGATGACTTCACCTTGGTGCGACGGATGCACCGAGTTGTTTGCATCGCCGGCAAGCCGGCTCCCACAAGAAGCAGAGCCAGGGTCAGAACAGTTTCAGCGGTTCTTCGTTGAGGGCCGACAGTTGCTCACGCAACGCCAGCACCTGATCACCCCAATACCGCTCGCTGCCGAACCACGGGAAGCTGTGCGGGAACGCCGGGTCATCCCAGCGTCGTGCCAGCCAGGCGCTGTAGTGCATCAGGCGCAAGGCGCGCAGTGGTTCGATGAGTGCCAGTTCGCGGGGGTCGAAGTCGTGGAATTCCTGATAGCCGTCCATCAATTCCGACAGCTGGCCCAGGCATTCCTGACGGTCCCCGGCGAGCATCATCCACAGGTCCTGGACGGCCGGGCCCATGCGGCAGTCATCGAGGTCGACGATATGGAACATTTCATCGCGGCACATCATGTTGCCGGGGTGGCAATCGCCGTGCATGCGGATGTTCTTGTGCGGCGTGGCCTTGTACACCTCTTCCACACGCTTGAGCAGGTCGCGCGCCACGGACTCGTATGCCGGCAGCAGGCTCTTGGGAATGAAATTGCCTTCCAGCAAGGTGTTGAGGGAATCGTGACCGAAGTTCTTCACGCCCAGCGCTTCGCGGTGTTCGAACGGGCGGGTGGAGCCGACCGCATGCAAACGGCCGAGCAACTGCCCCAGGCGATACAGCTGATCGAGATTACCCGGCTCCGGCGCACGGCCACCCCGGCGTGGAAACAGGGTGAAGCGAAAACCGGCGTGTTCGAACAGGCTTTCTCCGTTATGGATCATGGGCGCGACCACCGGCACATCGCATTCGGCCAGTTCGAAGGTGAAGCGGTGTTCTTCGAGGATCGCTTCATTGGTCCAGCGCTGGGGCCGGTAAAACTTGGCGATCAGCGGTTCGGAGTCTTCGATGCCCACCTGATACACACGGTTTTCGTAGCTGTTGAGCGCCAGAACGCGAGCATCGCTGAGAAAACCGATACTTTCGACAGCGTCGAGTACCAGGTCGGGGGTGAGTGTTTCAAACGGATGGGCCATGCAAACTCCTGCGCGCAGCAGGGCGCCGCGTCCGGCTCGGTATGGTAACGCACCCGCGCATAGATAGGTGGTGGCTGTGCGGACGCCTGCACAGGCAAGCCCGTTCCCACAATTGCCCGAGTGCCACCTTTGGAATGCGGTCAATTGTGCGAGCGGGCTTGCTCGCGATGAGGCCCTGTCAGGCGCCGACGACCCCACCGTCATCCCGCCGAATCGCCATCACTGACGAGCGCGGTTTACCGTTGGGCAGATGCTCCGGCCAAGTCGAACCACCGGTTTCCCCCGGGTGCTGAATTCCCACGAACAGGGTCTTCTGATCCGGCGAAAAGCTGATCCCCGTGACCTCACACGCCACCGGCCCGACCATGAAGCGACGAATTTCGCCGGTCGTCGGGTCGGCACACAGCATCTGGTTATTGCCCATGCCGGCGAAGTCGCCCGCGTTGCTGTAGTCGCCGTCGGTCAGGATCCACAAGCGCCCGGCCTTGTCGAAACCCAAGCCATCAGGGCTGTTGAACATGTTTTGTGGGTTGATGTTGGCAGAGCCGCCTTTGGGCGTACCGGCATGCACACCCGGGTTGCCGGCCACTACAAACAGGTCCCAGGTGAAGGTCGAGGCGCCGTGGTTATCCGCATCGGCCTTCCAGCGCAGGATCTGGCCGTAGACGTTTTTCGCGCGCGGGTTAGGCCCGCCAACGGGTTGGCCTTCCTCGCCGCGCTTGGCGTTGTTGGTGAGGGTGCAATAGACCTGGCCATCGGTGGGGCTGACCACGATCCATTCCGGGCGGTCCATGCGGGTGGCTTTCACCACGCTGGCGGCCAGGCGCGCATGGATCAGCACTTCGGCCTGGCTGGCGAAACCGCTGCTGGCGTCAATGCCGTTTTTGCCGTGGGTCAGCTCGACCCATTCGCCTTTGCCTTTGGGATGATCGGCATTGCCGTCGCCTGCGTCGAAAATGGCCACGTAGAGCGTGCCGTGGTCGAGCAGGTCCTTGTTGGCTTTCGGGTTGTGATGATTGATCGGGTCGCGGCTGACAAATTTGTAGATGAACTCACCGCGCTCGTCGTCGCCCATGTACACCACGGCACGCCCGTCGCGGGTTTCTGCCAGCGCGGCGTTTTCATGCTTGAAGCGGCCAAGGGCAGTGCGTTTGACCGGCGTGGACTTCGGGTCGAACGGGTCGATTTCCACCACCCAGCCATGTCGGTTGAGCTCATTGGGGTTCTTGGCCATGTCGAAGCGCGGGTCGTGCGGGTGCCAGTTGATCTCTTTGCTGGCGGCCACCACGCCGTAGCGCTTTTGCCCGGCGTCGAAGGCTTGTTGGGGGTTGCTGCTGCCGAAGCAGTCGGTGAAGTTCTCTTCGCACGTCAGATAAGTGCCCCACGGCGTCTTGCCGTTGGCGCAGTTCTGGAAGGTGCCGAGGACTTTTTTGCCGGTTTTGTCGGCGCTGGTTTTCAGCCATTCATGCCCTGCGGCCGGGCCGCTCAGGCGAATCGGCGAGTTGCCGTGGATGCGCCGGTTGTAGCGCGAGTCCTGGACGAACTGCCAAGTGTCGCCCTTGCGCCGCACTTCGATGACCGACACACCTTCGCTGGCCTGGGCCTTGCGCACGTCTTCGGCAGACTGCGGTGCGCCGCCGTGGGCGTAGAGGTAGCGGTAGTTGGTGTATTCGTTGTTGATCGCCATCAGTGCGCGGTTGTCGTCGCCGGGGAAGGCGAACAGGCTCATGCCGTCGTTGTTGTCACCGAATTGCTGCTCCTGGGCCTGGGCGCTGCCGTTGCCGGACGGGTCAAAGGCCGGGCCATGGGTGTGCAGCGGCTGGCCCCAACTGATCAATACCGAGGCGCTGTAGCCGGGCGGCAAGGTGATGGCGTCGCTAGTGGCAGCGGCGATGCTGGTAAAGCCCAGCAATGGGCTGGCGGTCGCGGCATTCACGGCCATTGCGCTGCGCGTCAGCAGGTTGCCGCCCAGGAACATCGCTGCACCACACAGGGCGCCGGCGCCGATAAAACGCCGGCGGGTGAGGCCGACCATCTGTTCAAGGTCAGTGGCTTGGTTTTCTTCTAATAAGCTCATGTCAGGCTCCCTGCGGTTTTTGCAGACACCTTAAGGAGCAGTCATGACGAAATTGTTGCAGTTTGAAGGCCGGCGCTGTGCGCCTGCCCGCTACACTGGCGTGCCGAGCAACACGTTGCTGGGCGAGAACTGCACCTGGATCGGTTGGCCGTCGGCGGCGTTCAATCCCTTGAGCGCGGCCGGCTGCGCCAGGGCGCACAAAACCTGGCCATTGGGCAGGGCGATACGCACTTCGCTGGGGCCGTCATCGGCGTCGAAAACCGTGTCGATGACACCGCTCAGGCAATTGTGTCCAGGTGTTGCAGCTTGCTCGATGGCGAGTAACTCCAGCCAACCGGCCTTGATCAGGGCCACCACTTCTGTGCCGATCTCAAGTTCCAGCCGCTGCGTGCTGTCGTGGGTGATCTGCGCCTTCAGGCTCAGGCCACCGGACAATTGCAGACGGATCAAGTCATTGCGGCCGTGGCTCTCAATGCTGCTGACCTGACCATGCAGCTGGTTGCGCGCGCTGGTGCGCAGCATCAAGCGGCCCAGCAGGTTGAAGTCGCTGGCATCTTCGGCCGAACCGAGTACCTGCGCTTGCAGCACTTGCAGGCGCTGATAGAGGCGCAACACGCGCTCACCTTCGACCGTCAGCCTGGCGCCGCCGCCGCCCTTGCCGCCGACGCTGCGTTCAACCAGCGGTTTTTGCGCCAGGTTATTCAGTTCATCGATGGCGTCCCAGGCCGCCTTGTAACTCAAGCCAGCGCTTTTGGCCGCGCGGGTGATCGACCCCTGCTCGGCGATATGCGCCAGCAGGGCGATGCGCTGGGGACGGCGGAGGATGTGTTGGCTGAGGGAGGTCGGCAGAGACATGTGCGCACGCTTGGATAAGGTCAGCCGACGTTGCAGGCGTGGCGCACGGGAGTCAAGTCATGCACCGGGTTTTGGCGTGCGTGCCAGGCAATAGACGTCGACCTGGCGCGCACCGGCTTCCAGCAACAGCCGGGCCACACTGTGGGCGGTGGCGCCGGTGGTGAGTACGTCGTCCACCAGCGCGAAGTGGCGGCCTTGCACGTGGGCGCCGGGCGCCAGTGAAAACGCCGTGAGCAGGTTGCGTTTGCGGGTCTTGGCGTCCAGGGCTTGTTGCGCGACGGTTTCATGGGGGCGTAACAACACCTGTTCATTGTGTGGGAGGTCGAGGTCTTCGCTGAGCCAGCGGGCCAGCATCAAGGCCTGATTAAAACCCCGTTGCCGCAGGCGTTTGCGCGCCATGGGCACCGCCAGCAGGCAGTCGGGCCGGGTGAGTTCAGCATTGTCGAAGCGGTGTTGCAGGTGTTGTCCCAATAAACCCGCGAGCAGATGGCCGAGCGGCCAGCGCGACTGGTGTTTGAAGCGGCTGATAAGGGTGTCGACCGGGAAGCTGTAGGTCCAGGGCGCAATCACTCGTTTAAAGGCCGGTGGTTGCTTCTGACATTGGCCGCAGACCAATCCATCCATCGGCAGCGGCAGCGCACAGATGTCGCAGGCGTCCATTAGCCACGGCAGCTCGATTTCGCAGACGTTGCACACGCAATGGCTCGATTCCGTGGCTTCATCGCAGATTAAACACGTCTGGTTGTTTTTTAACCAGATGTAAACCTTGTGTTTGTGTTCGGGTTGACAGTGCATGAATCTTCCTTAAATATGCCGAGCATCCGTGTCGTGCCTGTGGGTATTGCCCTTCCCACAGCGAAAGCCCAAGCATAATCAAGGAATCGCCCATGAGCGCCAGCACCACTGCCACCCTGCGTCACGATTGGTCCTTAGCCGAAGTCAAAGCGCTGTTTGTACAGCCCTTCAATGACCTGTTGTTCCAGGCGCAGACCGTGCACCGCGCGCATTTCGACGCCAACCGGGTGCAGGTGTCGACCTTGCTGTCGATCAAAACCGGTGCCTGCCCGGAAGATTGCAAATATTGTCCGCAGTCGGGCCACTACAACACTGGCCTGGAAAAAGAAAAGCTGATGGAGGTGCAGAAGGTCCTCGAAGAGGCCGCTCGCGCCAAGGCCATCGGTTCGACCCGCTTCTGCATGGGCGCCGCCTGGAAACACCCATCGGCCAAAGACATGCCGTACGTGCTGGAAATGGTCAAAGGCGTGAAGGCCATGGGCCTGGAAACCTGCATGACCCTCGGGCGTCTCGACCAGGACCAGACGCAAGCCCTGGCGCAGGCCGGCCTCGACTACTACAACCACAACCTCGACACCTCGCCCGAGTTCTACGGCAGCATCATCACCACCCGCACCTACGGCGAGCGTTTGCAAACCCTGGCTTATGTGCGCGATTCCGGGATGAAGATCTGTTCGGGCGGCATCCTCGGCATGGGCGAGTCCCTCGACGACCGCGCCAACCTGCTGATCCAGTTGGCCAACCTGCCGGAGCATCCGGAGTCGGTGCCGATCAACATGCTGGTGAAGGTGGCCGGTACGCCGCTGGAAAACGCTGAAGACATCGACCCGTTCGATTTCATCCGCATGTTGGCCGTGGCGCGCATCCTGATGCCGCAATCCCATGTGCGCCTGTCGGCCGGTCGTGAGGCGATGAACGAGCAAATGCAGGCCCTGGCGTTTTTTGCCGGTGCCAATTCGATCTTCTACGGCGACAAATTGCTGACCACCGCCAACCCTCAGGCAGACAAGGACATGCAACTGTTCGGGCGCCTGGGCATCCTGCCGGAAGCCCGCGAAGAGCATGCCGATGAAGTGCATCAGGCGGCGATTGAGCAGGCGCTGGTGGAGCAAAAGAGCAGCGAGCAGTTTTATAACGCTGTTGTTTGATTGAAATGCACTCCAAATGTGGGAGCGGGCTTGCTCGCGAAGGCGATCGGTCAGTTGATAGATGCAGTGACTGATACACCGCCTTCGCGAGCAACCTCGCTCCCACATTTTTGACCGAGTTCCACCTGATCTGCCGAGGCCTGCATGTCTTTTGATCTCGCCGCGCGTCTCGCTGCCCGCCGTGCCGAACACCTTTACCGTCAACGCCCCTTGCTGGACAGCCCGCAAGGTCCGCAAGTGGTGGTGGACGGCCAACCGCTGTTGGCGTTCTGCAATAACGATTACCTGGGCCTGGCCAATCACCCGCAAGTGATCGAAGCCTGGCGCGTCGGTGCGTCCCGTTGGGGCGTGGGCGGTGGCGCTTCGCACTTGGTGGTCGGCCATGCCACGCCGCACCACGAACTGGAAGAAGCCCTGGCCGACCTGACGGGGCGCCCGCGTGCGCTGCTGTTTACCACCGGCTATATGGCCAACCTCGGCGCGGTCACCGCGCTGGTAGGGCAGGGCGATACGGTCCTAGAAGACCGGCTCAACCACGCGTCGCTGCTGGACGCAGGCTTGTTGTCGGGGGCGCGATTCAACCGCTATCTGCATAACGACGCCGACAGTCTGGCCAAACGGCTGGAGAAGGCGACCGGTAATACCCTGGTGGTCACCGATGGGGTGTTCAGCATGGACGGCGACCTGGCCGACCTGCCCGCGCTGGCCCGCGAAACCCGCGCGAAAGGCGCCTGGTTAATGGTGGACGACGCCCATGGCTTTGGCCCGTTGGGCGCCAAGGGTGGCGGGATCGTCGAGCACTTCGGCCTGAGCCAGGAGGACGTGCCGGTGCTGGTCGGCACTCTGGGCAAAGCATTTGGCACCGCCGGGGCGTTTGTGGCGGGCAGCGATGAGCTGATCGAGAGCCTGATCCAGTTCGCCCGGCCGTATATCTACACCACCAGCCAGCCGCCGGCATTGGCCTGTGCAACCTTGAAGAGCCTCGAGCTGCTGCGCACCGAACAGTGGCGACGCGAGCACCTCAATAACCTGATCCGCCAGTTCCGTCGGGGGGCCGAGCAGATTGGCCTGGCATTGATGGACAGCTTTACGCCGATCCAGCCGATCATGATCGGCGACAGCGCCAAGGCCATGCGCCTGTCACAGATGCTGCGCGAGCGCGGCCTGATGGTGACCGCTATCCGCCCGCCTACCGTGCCCGCCGGCAGTGCCCGACTGCGCGTGACATTGACGGCGGCCCACAGCGAGGCGCAGGTGCAACTATTGTTAAGCGGGTTGGAAGAGTGTTTCCGGTTGTTAAGTATCACGGAGCCCGACCATGCGTGATCGACTGATATTGCTGCCTGGCTGGGGCCTCGGCGTTTCCCCGCTGGAGCCTTTGGCCGCCGCGTTGCGCGGCCTCGACGAACACCTGCACGTGCACATTGAGCCCTTGCCGACGCTGGCCTCGAGTGATCTGGATGAATGGCTCGACGAACTCGACGCCACGCTGCCGGACAACGCCTGGCTGGGCGGCTGGTCACTGGGCGGCATGCTCGCCTCCGAGTTGGCGGCGCGACGTGGCGAGCGTTGCTGCGGCCTGCTGACGTTGGCGAGCAACCCGAGTTTTGTCGCACAGGCGCGCTGGCCCAACGCGATGCCCGCCGAAACGTTCGATGCGTTTCTTGCCGGTTGCCACGCTGATTCCCAGGTCACCCTCAAACGCTTCGGCCTGCTGTGCGCCAAGGGCGCCGAAGACCCGCGCGGGCTTTCGCGCTTGTTGGTCAGCGGGGCACCGAATACGCCTTCCAATGCGCTGATGCCGGGCCTGGAACTGCTCGCGCAACTGGATACCCGCGCGGCCTTGCAAGCCTACCGCGGCCCGCAACTGCACCTGTTTGGCGGCTTGGACGGCCTGGTGCCCGCCGAAGCCGCGAGCGACCTGCTGGCCCTGCTGCCTGATGTTGAAATCGGCCTGATTGAACAGGCCGGCCACGCTTTTCTTCTGGAGGACCCTCACGGTGTAGCGGGGGCCATCCAGGCTTTTTTGCATGAGTGCGTTGATGACTGATTTATCCCACCCCCCACTGCCGGGTGCCTTGCCGGACAAGCGCCAGGTGGCGGCGTCGTTTTCCCGTGCGGCGGCCAGTTATGACAGCGTGGCCGAGTTGCAGCGCGCAGTGGGGGCTGAACTGCTGGCTCGCTTGCCGCCGGGCAGCGCGCCGCAACGCTGGCTGGACCTGGGCTGCGGCACGGGATTTTTCAGCCGCGTATTGGCCGAACGGTTACCGGCCAGCCAGGGCGTGGCATTGGATATTGCCGAGGGCATGCTCAACCACGCGCGGCCATTGGGCGGTGCCGAGCATTTCATCGCCGGGGATGCCGAGCGCCTGCCTTTGCAGGCCGACAGTTGCGGGCTGATCTTTTCCAGCCTGGCGGTGCAATGGTGTGCGAATTTCGACGCTGTGCTCAGCGAGGCCCACCGCGTGCTGCATCCCGGTGGCGTGCTGGCGTTCGCGAGCCTGTGCGTGGGCACCCTGGATGAATTGCGCGAAAGTTGGCGGGCGGCGGATGGGTGGGTGCACGTCAACCGTTTCCGCACCTTCGAGGCTTATCAACAGCTGTGCGCCGCCAGTGGCTTGCGGGTGGTGAGCCTGGAGCGCCGGCCCCATGTGCTGCACTACCCGGATGTGCGCAGCCTCACCCACGAACTCAAAGCGTTGGGCGCACATAACCTCAACCCGGGTCGCCCGGGAGGGTTGACGGGACGCGCGCGGATTGTTGCACTGGTGGACGCTTACGAGCAGTTCCGTCAGGCCCGGGGCCTGCCTGCCACGTATCAAGTGGTGTATGCCGTACTGGAGAAACCTCTATGAGCGCCGCTTACTTCATCACGGGCACCGACACTGATGTCGGCAAGACCACCATCGCCGCCGGCCTGCTGCATGCCGCTCGGCTCGCGGGCAAAAGTACCGCGGCCGGAAAACCGGTGGCCTCCGGCTGTCAGGTGACGCCCAAAGGTCTGCGCAATGCCGACGCGTTGGCGCTGCTGGCTGAATGTTCGTTGCCACTGAGTTATGCCGAAGTCAACCCGGTGGCATTAGAGCCGGCCATCGCGCCTCACCTGGCGGCGCGCGAAGCGGGCGTTGCACTGACGGTGCAATCGCTCTTGAAGCCGATGCAGCAAATACTCGCCCGGCAGGCAGATTTCACCCTGATTGAAGGCGCGGGCGGCTGGCGTGTGCCGCTGGCCGATCAGGACAACCTGTCGGACCTGGCCATGGCGCTCAAGCTACCGGTGATCCTGGTGGTGGGCGTGCGCCTTGGCTGTATCAGTCATGCCCTGCTCACCGCTGAAGCCATCGCGCGCGACGGTTTGCCGTTGGCTGGCTGGGTGGCGAATATCATCGACCCGAAGACCTCTCGTCTGGAAGAGAACCTCGCCACCCTGGCGGAACGCTTGCCTGCGCCATGCCTGGGGCGAGTGCCGAAACTCAAGCACGCCAGCGCCGAAGCCGTGGCTGAGTGCCTGGAATTGGACCTGCTTGACTGATTTTGGCTATCGCTAAGGCATTATGCCATTAGTGTTTTTGACGAGCGTTTTGCCAGGATCTCTGCTTCAATTCAGGTTCACGATTCTCTAAAGGCAGGCTTACGCCATGGAAATCTCTGGAAGCAGCGCGTTTTATTCGGGGCTGAGCACTATTCAGGCCGGGCAGAACCGCGTCGATCAGGCCGCCGGCAACATTGCCAGCGCCGCGACGACCCAGCCCTCCGACGCCCAAAGCGACCGTTTGCAAGCCAACGATCGCGCCCAGCCGTCCAACTCGGCGAGCAATATGGTCGAAATGGCCCAGGGCAAGTTTCAAGTGGAGCTGGGCGCCAAAGTCGCCAAGGCTTCGAATGAAATGCTAGGCACCTTGATCGACACCTACGCTTAAACGCCTCATAACCCGGCTCTCGCTGTCTGCGGGAGCTGGCGTGTGTGGGCGCTGGCTCCCACATTGTCCTGCGACATCTCGCTGAACTTCTAAACTCCTTTTAAACGTGGCACTGCGCCGCAGGCCTTGCCGTGCGTGGCATTGATGCGCGTCATGACAAACGGCTTCGGTGCGATGCTTGACAACCCCAGGTCGTAAACGTATGTTTCAAACACCTGTTTGACCGCCATAACAAATCCACGCGGTTGTTCATCCCAGATACATCAGCAGAGGTTTATCGCTATGCCTGACTACAAGGCCCCCTTGCGTGATATTCGCTTCGTTCGTGACGAACTGCTCGGCTATGAAGCGCACTATCAGAGCCTGCCGGCTTGCCAGGACGCTACCCCGGACATGGTTGACGCCATTCTCGAGGAAGGCGCCAAGTTCTGTGAGCAAGTGCTGGCACCGTTGAACCGCGTGGGTGACATCGAAGGGTGCACCTGGAGCGAGTCAGGCGTTAAGACCCCTGCTGGTTTTAAAGAAGCCTACAAGCAGTTCGTCGAAGGCGGCTGGCCAAGCCTGGCCCACGACGTTGAGCACGGTGGCCAAGGCCTGCCGGAATCCCTGGGCCTGGCTGTCAGCGAAATGGTCGGTGAAGCCAACTGGTCGTGGGGCATGTACCCGGGCCTGTCCCACGGTGCGATGAACACCATCTCCGAGCACGGCACCCCGGAACAGCAGAACGCTTACCTGACCAAACTGGTCTCGGGTGAGTGGACCGGCACCATGTGCCTGACCGAACCTCACTGCGGCACCGACCTGGGCATGCTGCGCACCAAGGCCGAGCCTCAGGCGGACGGCTCCTACAAAGTCTCCGGCACCAAGATCTTCATCTCGGCCGGTGAACACGACATGGCCGACAACATCGTCCACATCGTGCTGGCTCGCCTGCCGGACGCACCGGCCGGCACCAAAGGTATCTCGCTGTTCATCGTGCCCAAGTTCCTGCCGAACGCAGATGGCTCGATCGGTGCGCGCAACGCGGTGACCTGTGGCTCCCTGGAGCACAAAATGGGCATCCACGGTAACGCCACCTGCGTGATGAACTTTGACGCGGCCACCGGTTTCCTGATCGGCCCGGCGAACAAAGGCCTGAACTGCATGTTCACCTTTATGAACACCGCTCGCCTGGGCACCGCACTGCAAGGCCTGGCCCACGCTGAAATCGGCTTCCAGGGCGGCCTGAAATACGCTCGCGATCGTCTGCAAATGCGCTCCCTGACTGGCCCGAAAGCGCCGGACAAAGCGGCTGACCCGATCATCGTGCACCCTGACGTGCGCCGCATGCTGCTGACCATGAAAGCCTTCGCCGAAGGCAACCGTGCGATGGTGTACTTCACCGCCAAGCAAGTGGACATCGTCAAGTACGGCACCGACGACGAAGCCAAAAAACAGGCCGACGGCCTGCTGGCATTCATGACGCCGATCGCCAAGGCATTCATGACCGAAGTCGGTTTTGAGTCCGCCAACCACGGCGTGCAGATCTACGGCGGCCACGGCTTTATCGCCGAGTGGGGCATGGAGCAGAACGTTCGCGACAGCCGCATTTCGATGCTGTACGAAGGCACCACCGGCATTCAGGCGCTGGACCTGCTCGGCCGTAAAGTGCTGATGACTCAAGGCGAAGCGCTCAAGGGCTTCACCAAGATCGTGCACAAGTTCTGCCAGGCCAACGAAGGTGTTGAAGCGGTCAAAGAGTTTGTGACACCGCTGGCTGCACTGAACAAGGAATGGGGCGAGTTGACCATGAAGGTCGGCATGGCCGCGATGAAAGACCGTGAAGAAGTCGGCGCCGCTTCGGTGGATTACCTGATGTACTCCGGCTACGCGTGCCTGGCTTACTTCTGGGCCGACATGGCGCGCCTGGCTGCCGAGAAACTGGCTGCCGGCACCACTGAAGAAGCGTTCTACACCGCCAAACTGCAGACTGCGCGCTTCTACTTCCAGCGCATTCTGCCGCGTACCCGCACCCACGTTGCAACCATGCTGTCGGGCGCCAGCAACCTGATGGACATGAAAGAAGAAGACTTCGGCCTGGCTTACTAAGCCTTACCGGGTCTTTCGAGAGCCGCCGCTTCCCTTGGGAGCGGCGGTTTTTTGTTGGCTGATAAAAAACACAGCCCCGCACTCAGGGATTGCTATTGGCTGCCGTTACAGTGATGGCAATGTGATACAGGTCACACTGAGTGTGCTTAACTGTGCGCAGTCAGGGCACTGTGCCATCTTTTTTGAGCGGGTCGGAGCTTTACCCTTGTTGCGCGTGTCGGCTGTACGTTTCAGTCATTTTCTTCCTTCATTACTGCTGTTACTGGCCGGGCTCTCGGCTGCGTACGTCAAAGATCTCAACGTCTTCTTCACCTCACTGTTCAACGTGTTGCCTACCCTTGTGCTGTTGCTCGGCGGTTCGTACTGCGCGGTGTATCGTCGCCAGCGTGAGCTGTTCCTGATGATCACGGTGTATGTGGTTTACTTCCTGTTGGACGCCCAGACCGATTACTACCGCGACAACGGCCGTGTCCGCGAAGACGCGGCGGTGGTCTTTCATCTGTGTTGCCTGTTGCTGCCGCTGCTGTTCAGCATCTATGCGCTGTGGCAGGAGAAAACCCACCTGTTCCGCGACTTCGTGGCCCGTTGCGCGGTGCTGCTTGCCATCAGCAGTGTGGCGCTGGCGCTGGAGCAAAGTTTCCCACAGGCCTTGCTGAACTGGCTGGCGGAGATTCGTTGGCCGGCGTTGCATGGCAGTTGGATGAGCCTGATCCAATTGTCGTACCCCATGTTCCTGATAGGTTTTGTCACCCTGGCAGCGCAGTACTGGTACCAGCCGCGGCCTCTGCACGCTGCGCAGTTGGTCGGTTTGCTGGGGCTGTTCTGGATGTTGCCGCAAACCTTCATCCTGCCGTTCACCCTGAACATCATGTGCAGCCAGGTCATGCTGATGATCGCGGCCGGTGTGGCGCATGAGGCCTATCAAATGGCCTTTCGTGATGAACTCACCGGCTTGCCGGGCCGCCGCGCACTTAACGAGCGGATGCAGCGCCTGGGGCGCAATTATGTGTTGGCGATGAGTGATGTCGATCACTTCAAACGGTTTAACGACACCCACGGGCATGACGTCGGCGATCAGGTATTGCGCCTGGTGGCCAGTAAGCTGTCCAAGGTCAATGGTGGCGGGCGGGCCTATCGATACGGCGGGGAAGAGTTTGCCGTGGTCTTTGCAGGCAAGACCCTCGATGAATGCATGCCGCACCTGGAGGAGATCCGCGAGATCATCGCCAGCTACGACATCAAGCTGCGCAACCCAGACCGTCCCCATGACGACCAACAGGGCCGTCAACGCCGTGCAGGCAGCGGCGCGTCAAGTGTGTCGGTGACGGTCAGCATCGGTGTGGCCGAGCGCCAGGCTGAACAGCGCAGCCCTGAGGAAGTGCTCAAGTCCGCCGACCAGGCGCTGTACGCCGCCAAGGGCGCCGGGCGTAACTGCGTGGTCGCGGCCGGGCAAACCCGGCGCGGCGCGGTACGCATGGAAAGCGCTGCCGGTTGAGTGATGGTGGTGTATTCAGCGGTTCTACAGTGATTGTTTGCGGTCGTGGCCGGCAGTAGGTTGAAACCATCTGCTGCCGGAGACATCGCCATGCCTGAGTACAAAGCTCCCCTGCGCGACATGCGCTTTCTGATCGACAACGTGTTTGATTTCCACGGCCATTACGCTGCCTTGGGCGCTACCGACGCCAGCCCGGACATGGTCAGTGCGATCCTTGAGGAAGGCGCCAAATTCTGCGAGAACGTGCTCGCCCCGCTCAATCGCAATGGTGATGAAGAGGGCTGCCATTTCGATAATGGCGTGGTCACCACGCCCAAGGGCTTCAAGCAAGCCTTTGCCCAGTACGTGGAAGGCGGCTGGCACGGCGTGGCGGCGGACCCGGCCTACGGCGGTCAGGGTTTGCCGCATTCATTGGGCCTGGTGCTGAGCGAAATGATCGGTTCCAGCAACACCTCGTGGGGCATGTACCCGGGGCTCACGCACGGCGCGATGTCGGCGATCCATGCCCACGGCACCGCAGAACAGAAAGCCACCTTCCTGAACAAACTCACCGCCGGTGAATGGACCGGCACCATGTGCCTGACCGAAGCCCACTGCGGCACCGACCTGGGGCTGATCAAGACCCGCGCCGTGCCTCAGGCGGATGGCAGTTACGCGGTCACCGGCAGCAAGATCTTCATCTCGGCCGGCGAGCATGACCTGAGCGCCAATATCATCCATCTGGTCCTGGCCAAGTTGCCGGATGCGCCGGCAGGCACCAAAGGCATCTCCTTGTTTATCGTGCCCAAGTTCCACGCGGATTCGGGCGAGCGCAACGCGGTGCACTGCGGCTCAATCGAGCACAAGATGGGCATCAAGGCTTCGGCGACGTGCGTGCTGAACTTCGACGGCGCCAAAGGCTTCCTGATCGGCGAGGCGAACAAAGGCCTCAACTGCATGTTCACGATGATGAACCACGCCCGCTTGGGCACGGGCATGCAGGGCCTGTGCAATGGCGAGACGAGTTTTCAGGGCGCGGTCAAGTACGCTAACGACCGCCTGCAAATGCGTTCGCTGACCGGCGCCAAAGCCCCGGACAAAGCCGCCGACCCGATCATCGTGCACGCCGATGTGCGCCGTATGTTGCTGACCATGAAAGCCTTCAATGAGGGCAACCGGGCGCTGACCTATTTCACTGCACAATTACTTGATACGGCGCACCTGAGCAGTGACGCCACGCAACGCCAGGAAGCTGAAGACCTGCTGGCGTTCCTCACGCCGATCTGCAAAGCCTTTATGACCGAAACCGGGCTGGAAGTGACCAACCACGGCATGCAGGTATTTGGCGGCCATGGCTACATTCGCGAATGGGGCATGGAGCAGTTGGTGCGCGATTGCCGGATTGCGCCGATCTATGAAGGCACCAACGGCATCCAGGCCCTCGACCTGCTGGGGCGCAAGGTGCTGGGTAGCCAGGGCAAGCTGCTGCGCGGGTTTACCAAGCTTGTGCATAAGTTCTGTGCGGCGAATGCCGAGCATCCGCAGCTCAAGGCCCATGTGGAGCAGCTTAATCAGCTGAATCAGCAGTGGGGCGAGTTGACCGTCAAGGTGGGGATGGCGGCGATGAAAAACCCGGATGAAGTGGGCGCAGCGGCGGTGGATTACTTGATGTACAGCGGCTACATCATCCTTGGTTACCTGTGGTTGCGTATGGCGATCACCGCCCAGGCACTCGACGACACCGAGTTTGCCAACGCCAAGCTGGCGACGTGCGACTTCTACTTCAAGCGTTTGCTGCCGCGCACAACGATGCACCAAGCGGCAGTGGAAGCGGGCAGTGACTGCCTGATGAGCTTGCCGGCTGAAGCGTTTGGCTTGTAGTGACTAAAAAATACCAATCAGTCACAAGTGGACCCTATGTGTCTGAAAAGTTGTTCGGGTACACTCGGAGTCTGTAAAACCGATCCTATCGAATCACTTTTCATGTTCTCACGAGGTTTGCCATGGCTGATTACAAAGCGCCGCTGCGTGATATGCGCTTCGTCCTCAACGAAGTGTTTGAGGTCGCTGATACTTGGGCCCAATTGCCGGCATTGGCAGACACCGTGGATGCCGAAACCGTTGAGGCGATCCTTGAGGAAGCGGGCAAGGTTACCGCTAAATCCATCGCGCCCCTGAGCCGCAACGGCGATGAGCAAGGCTGCCGCTGGGCCGACAGCGTGGTCAGCACGCCGGAGGGTTTCCCTGCAGCGTACAAAACCTACGCCGAAGGCGGTTGGGTGGGTGTTGGCGGCGATCCGGTGTTCGGCGGTATGGGCATGCCCAAAGCTGTCTCGGCCCAGGTTGAAGAGATGATTAACTCGTCGAGCCTGGCGTTTGGCCTGTACCCGATGCTGACGTCCGGCGCCTGCGTGTCGATCAACACCCATGCCAGCGAAGCGCTCAAGGCGACCTACCTGCCGAAGATGTACTCGGGTGAGTGGTCCGGTTCCATGTGCCTGACGGAAGCCCATGCCGGGACTGACCTGGGCATGATCCGCACCAAAGCTGAGCCTCAGGCGGACGGTTCCTACACGATCAGCGGCACCAAGATCTTTATCACCGGTGGCGAACACGACCTGACCGAAAACATTATCCACCTGGTGCTGGCCAAGCTGCCGGATGCGCCGGCGGGCCCCAAGGGCATCTCGCTGTTTCTGGTGCCGAAGTTCATGGTCAACGCCGACGGCAGCCTGGGCGCGCGTAACCCGGTCACCTGCGGCTCGATCGAACACAAAATGGGTATCCAGGCGTCTGCCACCTGCGTGATGAACTTCGACGCAGCGGTGGGTTACCTGGTGGGTGAGCCCAACCGTGGGTTGGCGGCGATGTTCACCATGATGAACTACGAGCGTTTGGGGGTGGGTATCCAAGGCTTGGCATCCGGCGAACGTTCCTACCAGAACGCGATTGAATATGCGCGCGACCGCCTGCAAAGCCGTTCGCCGACCGGCGCCAAGGCCAAGGATAAAGTGGCTGACCCGATCATCGTGCACCCCGACGTGCGCCGCATGCTGCTGACCATGAAGGCTTCGAACGAAGGCGGCCGTGCGTTCTCCACCTATGTGGCCACACAGTTGGACATCGCCAAGTTCAGCGAAGATGCCGCCGCCCGTGAGCGCGCCGACAACCTGGTGGCGTTGCTGACGCCAGTCGCCAAGGCCTTCCTCACCGACCTCGGGCTGGAAACCACTGTGCTCGGCCAGCAGGTGTTTGGCGGCCACGGCTACATTCGTGAGTGGGGCCAGGAGCAACTGGTGCGTGACGTGCGCATCACCCAGATCTACGAAGGCACCAACGGCATTCAGGCGCTGGACTTGATGGGGCGCAAGATCG
The DNA here is from genome assembly GCF_900215245.1 of Pseudomonas fluorescens. Classification (GTDB taxonomy): domain Bacteria; phylum Pseudomonadota; class Gammaproteobacteria; order Pseudomonadales; family Pseudomonadaceae; genus Aquipseudomonas; species Aquipseudomonas fluorescens. Next base: position 1,565,261 of record NZ_LT907842.1, on the reverse strand, counting down.
TCGGCAGCGGCGGTGCGTTTTATAACGTGTTCGCCGACGAAATCCGCCAGTTCATCGCCTCGGCAGACGCCGAGCTGAGCGAATTCACCCGACCGCTCAGCGCGGCGGTGGATAACCTGGATGAGCTGACGGCCTGGGTGTTGGACCGCGCCAAGACCAACCCGAATGAAATCGGCGCGGCTTCGGTGGAGTACCTGCATGCCTTCGGCTATATGGCTTACGCCTACATGTGGGCGCGCATGGCCAAGGCGGCGTGGGGTAAGGAGTCTGAAGAAGACTTCTACGCCAGCAAGCTGGGCACCGCACGCTTCTACTTTGCCCGTCTGCTGCCACGTATTCATTCGCTGAGTGCGTCGGTTAAAGCGGGCAGTGAATCACTGTTTTTGCTGGATGAGGCACTGTTTTAAGGGCTTGGAGGGCGTGTAAGCATTCTCTTACATGACGTGCTGCTATTCGTCCTCTATCGCCAAATTGGATCCACGGATAATCTACTTCACATGGACGTCGCGCAGGAAGCGCAAAGCAACAACACGGACACGTAGGATTCTGCCAGGACGGCGGAGTGAAATGGATGTCAGGGAAACAGTCTGCAAAGCCCCGCTTCGGCGGGGTTTTCTTTTGCCCGCGAAAAAGTCAGGCCGGCGCCTGAGGGGCATTCATCACGTCCTCCAGCAGCGTGCGCAACAGCGCTACGGTCGCTTGCTGGCGCTGTACGTCGCGGCACACCAACCCCACTTTCAGCGGCACCCGCGGTTCACTCAAGGGTTTCCACAACAATGCTTTGCTGTTGTGTTCATCCTGGGAGCGCCCCGGCAATACGGTGGCAAGTTTGGTATGGGGCAGGCTGTCGAGAATCCCCACCATGGTATTCAATTCCGCTTGCACCTGCGGTCGTCGCCCAAGGTTGGATAGCTGGCCTTGCCAGATCTGCCGCACCTGGAACTCCTCCCCCAGCAACAACATCGGCAACTCGGCCGCCTGTTTCAGCGAGACTTTTTTGAACGCCCGTAGCGGATGGTCTTCGGGGATGACCACCTTCAACTCATCTTCATACAACAGCACGCCATGCAGCCCTGGCTGGCGCGGCGGCAAGTAGCTGATGCCGATGTCCAGCGAGCCGTTAAGCAACCGGCGTTCGATTTCCAGCCCGGTCAATTCGTAAATCTGCACCACCAAATGCGGCTGGGCCTTGCGCACGCGCTCCAGCATTTGCGGGACCAGGCTGGTGTGCACGGTTTGCAGTACGCCAATGGCCAAGGTGCGCATCGCCTGGCCCTTGAAGTTGCGCAGGGCTTCGACGGCGTGCTGCATGCCATCAATCAAAGGCAACGCATGGTTGTACAAGGTATGCGCCGCCAGCGTGGGTAAGAGGCGCTTGCTGCTGCGCTCGAACAGGCTCACATCCAGGTTCTGCTCCAGTTGGCGAATCTGTTGCGACAGCGCCGGTTGCGAGATCGAAAGTCGCTCCGCGGCACGGCCGACGTGGCCTTCCTCATACACCGCGACGAAATAACGCAGTTGCTTGAAATCCATAAGACTTACTTATCGAAAAAGCTGGAAAATCGAAATGGCCGCTGGCCCTTGAGACGCCTAGTCTAGCGCCTATTCGCAGGGCTTACAGGGCCGGATCGGGCAATGAACAACGTTTATCTTGATAGCGTTTACATAGGCAAGGCAAAAAACCTTCAGGCAGTGTTTGCACGTAACGCAGACCAACGTCGGGTTGCCATCGGGGGTGAGTTGTGAATCTGTTTCGTCGCCCTGCGCCGAGCCTGGATGATTTGATCCTGGACGCGCCGCATGAATTGCCCAGTGAATCCTTGATGCCGACGGTGGCCAGGCCTGCGCAGGTTTTCGTGCGTGGCCAGGGCTCCTGGCTCTGGGACAGCGACGACCGAGCCTACCTGGATTTCAGCCAGGGCAGCGCCGCCAACAGCCTCGGCCACAGCCCACGGGTATTGATCAACGCCCTGGCCGATCAGGCTCAGGCGCTGATCAACCCGGGCAGCGGCCTGCACAACCGCGCCCAACTGAACCTCGTCGACCGGCTGTGCCAGCACACCGGCAGCGATCAGGGTTACCTGCTCAACAGTGGCGCGGAAGCCTGTGAAGCTGCGATCAAGCTGGCACGCAAATGGGGGCAACTGCATCGCGGCGGCGCGTATCGCATCATCAGTGCGAGCACCGGTTGCCATGGCGGTAGTTTTGCGGCGATGGCGGCTTCGGCCAGCGCGGGTACGAGCCGATTTGAACCGCTGTTGCCGGGCTTCAGCCATGTGCCCTTTAACGATTTGCCCGCCCTGCATGCGGCGGTGGACGCGCAGACCGTCGCCATCATGCTGGAGCCGATCCAGGGCGAAGCCGGCGTAATCCCCGCCTCGGAACATTACCTCAAGGGTGTTGAACGCCTGTGCCGCGAGTTGGGCATCCTGCTGATCCTCGACGAAGTGCACACCGGTATCGGGCGTTGCGGCACCTTGCTTGCCGAACAGCAGTACGGCGTGCGCGCCGACATCGTCACCCTGGGCAAAGGCCTCGGCGGCGGCGTGCCGTTGGCAGCACTGCTGGCGCGTGGCAAGGCGTGTTGCTTCGAAGCGGGCGAGATGGCCGGCACCCATCACGGCAATGCGTTGATGGCCTCGGCCGGGGTGGCGGTACTCGAATCGGTGCTGGCGGACGGCTTTCTGCAACACGTCCGTGAATCCGGCCTGTACCTCGGCGAAGGCCTCGCCCGGTTGGCCTATCGATACGACCACGGCCAATTACGCGGCCATGGCCTGATGTGGGGCCTGACGTTATCGGACGATTGCGCTGATGCCGTGGTAAAAGCCGCTTTGCACGAAGGCCTGATCCTTAATGCCCCGCAACCTGACTGCCTGCGCTTTACTCCGGCGCTCACGGTCAGCAAAAACCACATCGACGAAATGCTCCTGCGCCTGGCCCGTGCCTTCGCGCGCGTGCGCACCGCGCAACTGCAATGCCGCAAGGGCATCGCCGTTTAACCCTCCTTCCAGAACCGTCTCGCGGCATACGCGGCGCCTCCAGCCTGATTCTTTTGGCTGGGGGCGTTTTTTTGTCTGCTCACTGTGGGATGGCCCAATGCCAGATTCCACTGAACCCTCACGAACGGCCAAGGTCGATTAGCTACACGGCTCACACGAGCCGACTTTTTGGAGCTGACCCATGGACATCATTCGCATCATCATCGCCATTCTGCTGCCGCCACTGGGTGTGTTCCTGCAAGTGGGTTTCGCCGGCGCGTTCTGGTTGAACATCCTGCTGACCCTGTGCGGTTATTTCCCGGGCATCATTCACGCGGTGTACATCATCGCCAAACGCTGAAGCCGTCAGCCTTTTGCGATGAGCCGTGAGTTGCGCTCATTGCGAAAGGCCAGTTGCTCAATGGTCTGGGTGGCGTGTTCGGCCTCTTCCCGCGCTTGCAGGATGATGCCGTGCTGCTCGGACTTGCTGCACACCGGGTCGGCATTGCTCGCGTCGCCCGTGAGCATGAAGGCCTGGCAACGGCAGCCGCCAAAGTCCTTTTCTTTTTCATCGCATGAGCGGCAAGGCTCGGGCATCCAGTCGTAGCCGCGAAAGCGGTTGAAGCCAAACGAGTCGTACCAGATGTGCTGCATGCTGTGGTCACGCACATTGGGAAATTGCACCGGCATCTGTCGGGCACCGTGGCAGGGCAGGGCAGTGCCGTCCGGCGTTACCGTCAGAAAAATACTCCCCCAGCCATTCATGCAGGCTTTTGGGCGTTCCTCGTAATAATCGGGTGTGACGAAAATCAGCTTGCATGGATGGCCTTCGGCTTCCAGCTTGGCGCGGTACTCGTTGGTGATGCGTTCGGCGCGCACCAGCTGTTCTTTGGTCGGCAGCAACCCCACACGATTGAGCTGCGCCCAGCCATAGAACTGGCAGGTGGCGAGTTCGACGAAGTCTGCTTCCAGTGCGATGCACAGCTCGATGATGCGGTCGATTTTATCGATATTGTGCCGATGGGTGACGAAGTTCAGCACCATCGGATAGCCATGCGCTTTCACCGCACGGGCCATTTCGAGTTTTTGCGCGAAAGCTTTTTTCGAGCCTGCGAGCAAGTTGTTCACCTGTTCATCACTGGCTTGGAAGCTGATCTGGATATGGTCCAGGCCGGCTTTCTTGAAGTCACTGATCTTCTGTTCAGTGAGGCCAATCCCGGAGGTGATGAGGTTGGTGTAGAAGCCCAGCTTGCGCGCCTCGGCGATCAGCTCGGCAAGGTCCTGGCGCACCAGCGGTTCACCGCCGGAAAAGCCCAATTGCGCAGCACCCATCTCCCGGGCTTCGCGAAATACCTTGATCCACTGCTCAGTGCTCAGCTCCTTGCCTTGCTCGGCAAAATCCAGTGGATTGGAGCAATACGGGCACTGTAGCGGGCAGCGGTAGGTCAGCTCGGCGAGCAGCCACAGCGGCAGGCCAACGGGCGGTTTTTCAGGCAAGGGTAATCCAGTGCTCAGCACGGGCGACCTCCATGAAATCCTCGATGTCTTTACCGAGCTCAGGCACGCCAGGGAATTGTTTATCCAGTTCGGCGATGATGGCCGCTACGTCGCGCTCGCCGTCGATCAAGCCACCGATCAACGCGGCGCTGTCGTTGAGCTTGATCATGCCTTCGGGGTAGAGCAACACGTGGCCTTTTTGCGCTGGCTCGTACTGGTAGCGGTAGCCCTGGCGCCACGTCGGTGTTTTGCTGCGATCAAAGCTCATAGGGTGATCCCTTTATGCCAGACCCGCTGCTCGGTCACGCTGTGATAGGGCGGGCGGTTCAGTTCATAGGCCATGCTCATGGCATCCAGCATGCTCCACAGTATGTCCAGTTTGAACTGGAGAATTTCCAGCATGCGCTCCTGGCCTTCGCGGGTGGTGTAGTGCTGCAAGGTGATCGCCAAACCGTGCTCCACGTCGCGACGGGCCTGGCCCAGGCGGGTGCGGAAATACTCATAACCGGCAGGGTCGATCCAGGGGTAGTGCTGCGGCCAGCTGTCGAGGCGCGACTGGTGGATCTGCGGCGCGAACAGTTCGGTCAGCGAGCTGCTGGCGGCTTCTTGCCAGCTGGCGCGGCGGGCGAAGTTGACGTAAGCGTCCACGGCAAACCGCACGCCGGGCAGCACCAGCTCCTGGGAGCGCAGCTGGTCCGGGTCGAGGCCGACCGCCTGACCCAAACGCAGCCAGGCTTCGATGCCGCCATCCTCACCGGGGGCACCGTCGTGGTCGAGCAGGCGCTGGATCCACTCGCGGCGGATTTCGCGGTCCGGGCAATTGGCCAGGATGGCGGCATCCTTCAAGGGGATGTTCACCTGATAGTAAAAACGGTTGGCAACCCAGCCCTGGATCTGCTCGCGGGTGGCGCGGCCTTCATACATCGCCACGTGGTATGGGTGATGGATATGGTAGAAGGCGCCTTTGGCCCGTAAGGCGTGCTCGAACTCGGCGGGCGTCAGTGGTGTGTCAGTCATTTCGGTTGCTCCTACAATTCGAGGCTCATGCCGTCGTAAGCCACTTCAACGTTACGTCGCACCAGCTCGGCCCTTTCGGGGGAGTCTTCATCGAGGATCGGGTTGGTGTTGTTGATGTGAATCAGCACTTTGCGTTGCTTGGGCAACTGCTCCAGCACTTCCAGCATGCCGCCGGGGCCGTTTTGCGCCAGGTGGCCCATCTCGCGACCGGTGCGCGTGCCGACGCCACGGCGCTGCATTTCGTCGTCGTCCCACATCGTGCCGTCCACCAGCAGGCAATCGCTGCCGGCCATGATCTCCAGCAATGGCGCGTCGACTTTGCCCAGGCCCGGGGCGTAGAACAGTTTGCCGCCGGTGCGCAGGTCTTCAACGATCAGGCCGATGTTATCGCCAGGGTGCGGGTCGAAGCGGTGCGGCGAGTAGGGCGGTGCGGCGCTGCGCAGTGGCAGCGGGGTGAAACGCAGGTTAGGGCACGCCGGGATGGTGAAGCTGGCGTCCAGTTCGATGCGGTTCCAGGCCAGGCCGCCGTTCCAGTGCGTGAGCATGGTGAACAGCGGGAAACCGGTGCTCAGGTCTTCATGGACCATGTCGGTGCACCACACCTGGTGCGGGCAGCCTTCGCGCAGGCTCAACAGGCCGGTGGTGTGGTCGATCTGGCTGTCCATCAAGATGATTGCGCTGATGCCGGTATCGCGCAGGGCGCGGCCGGGTTGCATCGGTGCAAAGCCCTGCAGTTGCGCGCGGATATCCGGCGAAGCATTGCACAGCACCCAGTTAACCCCATCGTCAGAGATCGCGATGGACGACTGAGTACGCGCCTGCGCCCGCAGGCTGCCAGCGCGAAAGCCTGCGCAGTTCACGCAGTTGCAGTTCCACTGCGGGAAGCCACCGCCGGCGGCGGAACCTAGAATCTGGACAAACATGGTCGCTCCATCAAGCAAAACTCAAAACAAAAACGCCCCGGGCGAGCCGAGGCGTTGTCTTACCCAGCCAATCAGCGGCTGGCGAAGTACATGGTGACTTCAAAACCGATACGCAGATCAGTGTAAGCAGGTTTGGACCAAGTCATATTCATACTCCTACCAAAGGATGGGACGTTCACTACTGAGTCATACATATAGTCCACCTCCAATCGGAGATGTTCAGATATTGCCTATTAATGTTACGCAATTCTTTTCAAGTTAGCGCTGTCTTGGTGGAAAAAGCCTGTTGCAGGGTTGGCAATGATCAACCTGCCGGTTGCCAGGCGTCCGTGATGCGCGGGCCGTTGGCCACACAGCGCCAGCCACCTGTCGCGTCGTTGAGTTGCTGGGCGGCGTGCTGCAAATCCTCGCGCGTCAGGGTTTGGATCAGGTGCTGAAGGTGCCCCAGATAATCCGACGTGTGGCCCGCCAGGTGGGCATGCCAAAGCAGCTCGGCGGCTTGGGCGACAGGTAGCTCAGCGGCAGAGAATTGCTGCGCCAGCCGCTGGTTGTCGAAGTCGGCGCTGCGCTCGACCAATGCCGGCAACTGTTCCAGGAAGGTGTTCAGGTGATCAACGATCCCGCTCAGCGACACGCTGGGGGATTGCACGCCAAACAGCAGCCCGGTTTGCCCTTTGACCTGTCGGATGCCGCTGAATACCGCGTAGCCGATTTGCAGTTCGACGCGCAGGCGCTGGTAAAACGGCCCCTGCAGCAGGTGCCCAAGCAGCCGCCATGCCGCTTCGTCTGCCAGCGCGCGCGTCGGCGTTGGGCAAAACAGCAACAACGCGGCCTCGTTGGAGTCGGTGCTTATCGCGTGCCATAGCTTCTGGCCGCTGAGCGTGGGTGAGGTGGACTCAAGGTTCGCCGGCTGCCCAGGCAGCCGCGCTGCCGCGACTTTGATCGCAGCTTCACAGGCGGCGGGTAAACCGATACCCAACCCTTGCCAGCGGGCGGTCGTCCATGTGCCTGGCGCCTCGCACGTGCCGGAATGATCACCGCTGCAGCAAGCAGGCAACGCCTTGAGCAATGCACGAATAGCGATCAGCGGCGTTGGGGCGGGTGACGGCAGGTGTTCATCCAGTGAGCCAAGGCGACGTGCCAGTTCTTCAAGCACTGCCGGCATGGGCTCGTGAAGGCCGATCATTTTCACCTGCCAGTCATTGCCAGTGGTTTCGAAAGACAACTCGATTCCGGCCTGATGGGCATTCTCACGTAAAGACTGCAATGCGCTTTCCAGCCCGGCGGGTACGGCTGCGTCAAACCGCCAGTGCAGGTAGAGCGCGCCTTCATCGGTGTCATCTGCCACGGCCTGGCTGAATACCAGCGCCGAGACCTCGCGGCGGCCTCGGGAGCGGTCCTGGGCAAAGGTGCGCAAACCACGGTGGGCACTGGTCTGGCCGCGAATCAGGCCGGCGCGTTCTGCTTTGACGGGCGGGCGCAGAAACGGGTTGTGGGGTGGCAATTGCCAGGGGTATTCAGACGGCGGCAAGTGCAGAGCATCCAGCATGGTCTTCAGGGCTGCGCAATCTTGTTGCGACAGGCCTTTGCTGTCGTGGCGAGCCAATGCCAGGGCGCCTTGGACCTGTTGTTGGCGAGCCGCAAGCAGGGCGAATTCTTCGCGCAACGAAGACCAGTCGCTGTGTACGAAAAAGCTCAGCCAGTCGTGCAGCAGCGCTTCGATTCGAGTCGCCGAACTGTCTTGGTTGCCAAGGGTAAAGTCGATATCCAGCACGGCCTGGTCAGCGAAGTGATAAAGCACCGACGCCTGCACTGCGCTGGCCAGTTTTCGTGCTTTCAGTTCGGCCAGCAGCCCGCCCGGCGCCGAGGCGTTGAGCCACGTGCAGAGAAAATCCAGTGCTTCACGGGGGGCGTCACAGGTAATGACGTGGTGCAGGTGGTGGTGGGCGGTGTGTTGATAAACCCGTGCCTCGCCCTGCATCAGCGCTGGCGGCGCAGCCTGTGGGCGCGCTGGCCCTGAAGCCAATGCTTGGCTGAACTGTTGGGCCAACGCGTGCAGCGCCTCCAGCGGCTGCGGGCCGGCGAGGCTCAAGGTCATCTGCCCGGTCCGATAGAACCCGGCGTGGAATTCCCGCAAGGCCTGTTGAAATGCCTCACGCTCCAGCGGCAGGCTGTCGCGATTGCCGGCATGAAAGCCTCGCAGGGGATGGTCGGCTGCCAAACCTTCCAGCAGTGCGACTTGCTGTTGCGCGTTGGCGTCTTCAGACCAGGCAACAAACTCCGCTTGCAGCACTTCGCGCTCACGCCGCTGGTCTTCAAGCGCCAGGCGCGGATGGGCGAGCATATCGGCCAGCCGTTCCAAGCCCCCCGCAAAGGGCGCTACCGGCAACTCAAAGAAGAAGTCCGTGGTGCGTTCGCGGGTGCTGGCGTTGACCTGCCCGCCATGGCGCTGCACGTAGGCCATCAACCCTTCGTTTGTCGGAAACCGTTGGGTGCCGAGAAACAACAAATGCTCAAGAAAATGCGCCAACCCTGGCCAGGCCAATGGCACGTCATGGCTGCCGGCGGCCACGCGTAACACCGCGGCGCAACGCTTCAAACGCGGCGCATGGTGCAAGGAAACTCGCAAACCGTTGGCCAGCGTCAGGTGCAGGTGATGAGGGTGGGCCGGCGCAGGCATGGGCACTTCCAAAACGTAGAATGTGCCTATGCTAACAAACCGGCCGGGTCAGGGCTTGTGCAGTGCGCCGTATAGCTCGGGGCGTCGGTCCTGAAGGTAGTGATTGGCAGTGCGTGCGTCCGTGATGGCTTGGCGGTCCAACTGCCCGACGATCAAGGCTTCATCCAGGCCGGCCTGGGCGATTCGCTGACCATTCGGCGCGGCAATGCTGCTTTGTCCGCAGTATTGAATCGTGTCTTCGTGCCCGCAGTAGTTGGCATAGGCCACATAACACTGGTTTTCAAAGGCCCGCGCTCGCACGGTCACGTCGGCGACGAAGTCGAACGGCACCATGTTGGCGGTGGGCACCAGGATCAGTTCGGCCCCGGCCAGGGCCAGGCGACGGGTGTTTTCCGGGAATTCCAGGTCATAGCAGATCAGAAAACCGAGCGTCCAACCGTTCAGTTCCACCAGCGGGAAATCATCCTCCCCGGCACTGAACATCGAGTGATCCAGGTCGCCAAACAGGTGGGTCTTGCGATAGTTGCACAAGCGCCGGCCGTGGGCGTCGATCAACTGCACGGCGTTGTAGATCTGCCCGTCCTCGGCGCGCTCCGGGTAGCCATAGAGGATCGCCAGCCCGGCGCTTTTCGCCAGGTCGGCAATCGTCTGTGCTGACGGCCCATCCTGAGCTTCGGCCAACGCGCCAACCGCTTCGGCACCGATGTTGTAGCCGCTGAGGAACATCTCCGGCAGCACCAGCACATCGGCACCCGACGCTTCATGCGCGAGTGAATGCAGGCGCGTGAGGTTGCCGGCGACATCCAACGGCAGCGGTGGGCATTGGTACAGGGCGACGCGCATGTTCAACTCCTTAATCGGCCAGGGCGATCGGTCCGATTTCATCAAATACGTCACCCGGCCCCGGGTTCTCCGGGTGAGTGCTGCCACCGAAGTGAGTCATGATGCCCCACACCGCGTTCAGCGAAGTCTGCACCGCGCCTTCCACCCAGGCGGGGGTCCAGGACACGTCGTCACCGGCGATAAAAATCCCACGTTGTTCGGCGGGCATGTCCTTCTGCATGAAGTGCGCATACATCCGCTGGTTGTAACGATAGTGGCCGGGCAATGCGCCTTTGAAAGCCCCGAGGAAATGCGGGTCGGCTTCCCACGATACGGTAATCGGGTCGCCGATGATGCGCGCCTTGATGTCGACTTTCGGGTAAATCTTCTTCAGCGCGTCGAGGGCCAGCTTGACGCGTTTGTCGATGGGCTGCGGAAGCATTTTCAGCGCGTCGCTCATCCACGAGTACGACAGGCAGATAACCCCAGGCTTGTCGTCGCCGTTGTCGAACAGGTATGTGCCACGGGTCAGGCGATCGGTGAGGGTCATGCTCATCAGGTCGCGGCCGGTTTCCGGGTCTTTGTCTTTCCAGAACGGGCGGTCGACCATCACGAAGGTTTTCGACGACTGCATGTAGCGCGTGCGATCCAGGGCCATCCACATTTTTTGCGAAAACAGGCTTTCGTCGCATTCGATCTGGGTGGTCAGCAGCCAACTTTGGCAGGTGGTCAGCACGGCGGCGTATTCGCGGGTGTCGCCGTAGTTGTCGGTGACTGCGAAACGGCCATCGGCGGCGTGGGCAATGCGTTTCACCCCCGCCCGTGGCGCGCCGCGATGCAGCGAGCTGAGGCTGGTGCCCGCCGGCCAGTGGGCGCAACGCTCAGGCACATGGCGCCAAATGCCCATGGGCACCTGCGCCACACCGCCGACCACCAGGTGTTGATGGTCGTCGCAGTTGGTCATCACCACGCGGAAGATCTCGAGCATCGAGTTGGGGAAGTCCGAGTCCCAGCCGCCGGTGCCGAAACCGACCTGGCCGAACACTTCGCGATGATGGAACGACAGCTTGGCGAAGGCCTTCGAGGTGGCGACGAAGTCATAGAAGGTGCGGTCGTCCCACAGTGGCACCAGCTTATTCCACAGCGCTTTGAGGCGCGGCACGTCGCGGTCGCGGATGGCCTGCTGGATATCACCGAATTGTGAACCGGCTTCCAGCGCATCCGCCCAGGCATCGGCAACTTCCTGGAACAGTACCGGCAAGTCGGAGATTTTTTGCGCGTAGTGAGTCTGGCCTTCGAGGTCGATCACCGTGCTGCCGGAGGCCGGCGTCAGCGGGTTGGGGAAGGGTTTGGTTTCCAGGCCCAGCTTGTCTACATAGTGGTAGAACGCGGTGGACGACACCGGAAAACGCATGCCACCCAACTCGGCGATGATGCCTTCGGCCCCTTCAAACGCCTGGGAGCGCAGGCGACCACCCATTTTCGAGGCTTCATACACCACGGGCTTGAGGCCCAGCTTCATCAGCTCGTAGGCAGCCACCAGACCGGCGATCCCGGCACCGACAATCGCCACTTCGGCGCCATGGTTGGCCGCCGGGATGCTACCCAGACCGGCCGGGTGCTCGATCCAGTCATCAAAGGCAAACGGAAAGTCCGGGCCAAAGATGGTGATGGGTTTTTTACCGTCGGCGGGGTGGCGATTGGTCTTGCTGATGGTGCTGGACGGAATGCTCATGGCTGACCTTACTGGCGACTCGGCGGGATTCGGCCCGTTGAGTATAGGAAAAGATGGCAGCCAGTTTAGGCAGCGTTGCGTTCGTTAATAAGACGCAAAGTGTCGTCGGATTGGATTGTTTTTAGTCAAAGTGACGAAGTTGTCAGTCAAATTGGTTGGCCGCGATCCAATTTGTTACTGAGGATGATCGAGGTAGTGGTTTTCTCCACGCCGTCGACGCTGCCGATCTGGTCCAGCAACTGATCGAGCTGTTCCGGCGAATCGGTGCGCAGCCAGGCCACGTAATCGAATTCACCACTCACCGCACACAGTTGCTGCACCTGCGCCATGGCGCTCAGCCGGCGCAACACTTCCTTGCCCGAACGCGCTTGAACGGTGATCCCGACATACGCCTGCAAGCCACCATCGATCACACGTTGCCCGAGGCGCACGCCATACCCGGTAATCACCTGGGTTTTCTCCAGACGTGCCAGGCGCGACGTCACCGTGGTGCGCGCAATACCCAACTGCCGGGCAAGCATGGCCACGCTTTCGCGGGCGTTGATCTGCAAGGCGGCGATCAATTGGCGATCGATTTCATCCAGGGTGGGCAAGGGCAGGGCTCCAGTGCGGGCGGCAATGGGTGGCCATGTTACAGGTTTGCGTGGGTGTCGAGGGGGTAGGCGAACAGCCGACAAACCATCTGCGCCAGACACACAAAAGCCGCGCAATGCGCGGCTTTGAGTATGGTGGGCCCAGTAGGACTCGAACCTACGACCAAGGGATTATGAGTCCCCTGCTCTAACCAACTGAGCTATAGGCCCTCAGTAGGTCGCGGATTATAACGACGGTTTCCCCGCTGTGCCATCCGAAAAGTCTGAAACCCGCATATGAAGAAAGGCCTCGGCAAAAAGCTCGGGCGGCAGCGGTAGGCTGACGATGTAGCCTTGCATCTGTTCACAGCCTTCGGCGGCGAGGAAGGCCTGTTGCGCGGCGTTTTCCACGCCTTCGGCGATGATGGTGAATTGCATGCTGTGGCCCAGGGCGATGATGGCGCGCACGATGGCGGCGTCGTGGGGGTCGTCGGGCAGGCCGCGTACGAAAGACTGGTCGATCTTGAGGAAGTCCAGCGGCAGGCGCTTGAGGTAGCTGAGCGATGAATAGCCAGTGCCGAAATCATCAATCGCCAATTGCACGCCCAGGTGTTTGAGCTGGTGCAACACCTCCAGCGCTTCTTCGGCCTGGCTCATGATGAAGTTCTCGGTGATTTCCAGTTGCAGGCAGCCGGGCTCCAGGCGGTAGTCCCGCAACAGTTGTTCGATGCGCGCCAACAGGCCGGGATGACGCAGTTGCGCGCCGGCGAGGTTCACCGACAGTGGGCCGAAATCCTCGAACGTGTCTTTCCACAGGTGCATCTGGCTGCACGCTTGTTCCAGTACCCAGTCGCCAATCTGCAGGATCATGCCGTTCTCTTCGGCCAGGGCGATGAAGTGCTCGGGCGGTACGTCGCCGAAGGTCGGGTGGTGCCAGCGGATCAACGCTTCGGCGCCGATCAGTGCCTGCGTGTCCAGGCTCAGTTTCGGTTGGTAATACAAAAACAGCTCTTCACGCTCGATGGCGCGGCGCAGTTCGTGCTCCAGTGCCACGCGCTCGTTGGCTTGAGCGGTGAGGTCGCGGGTATAGCTTTCGACGCGGTTGCGGCCCTTGGCCTTGGAGCGGTACATGGCGGCGTCGGCGTTTTTGACCAGAGTGGCAACGTCGGTGCCGTCCTGCGGGTACAGGCTGGTGCCGATACTGGCGCTGATAAAAAACTCATGCTCGCCGGCCTGGAACGGTGGGGTAAAGCAGGCGAGCAGCTTGTTAGCCAGGTGCTCGGCATCGCTGGCTTGTTGCAGGCCGGGCAGCAGGATGATGAATTCGTCGCCGCCCAGGCGCGCCACGGTGTCGACGTCGCGCAGTTGCTCCTTGAGCCGCACGGCGATGTCCTTGAGCAACAGGTCGCCAACGGGATGGCCAAGGCTGTCGTTAATGTGTTTGAAACGGTCCAGGTCGAGGAACAACACGGCACCCTGGTTACCGCTTTCCTGCTGGCCATTAAGTGCCGCCTGCAAACGGCTTTCAAACAGGGTGCGATTGGGCAGCCCGGTCAGCGGATCATGATGGGCCTGGTAGTCGAGGCGGGCCTGGGCATGCTTGAGGCTGGAGATGTCGGCAAACACCGCGACAAAGTGTGTGACCACTTGATCGCGGTTGCGCACGGCACTGATGGTCAGCCAACTGGGGTACAGTTCGCCGTTCTTGCGGCGGTTGGAAATCTCACCTTGCCAGTGTCCATAAGCGGTCAACTGGTGCCACATTGCCGCATAGAATGCGCTGTCATGCAGGCCGGAGGCGAGCAGACGCGGCGTACTGCCGAGGGCTTCGGCTTCGCTGTAGCCGGTGATTTCGCTGAAGGCGCGGTTGACGGCGCTGATGTTCTGCCGGGTGTCGGTGATCAATACCCCTTCGGCCGTACTTTCGAACACGGTGGCGGCCTGTTGCAGTTTTTCCTGCATGAGTTGGCGCTCGGTAATGTCCCGCGCGATGGTCAGCATGCAATTTTCATCGGCAATGGGCAGCGGGCGGCTGGACACTTCGCACAGACGAATTTGCCCATCACTGCGTCGTATATGGCAGACGAAATCGCGGACAAAACCGTCGCGCTTCAACAGTTCCAGCATGTGCCTGCGCTCGTTGAGGTCGACCCAGATGCCCAGGTCCAGGGTTGACTGGTCAAGTGAGGTTGCGCTGGTGTACCCGGTCAGTCGGCTGAAACCCTCGTTCACTTCAATCAGTAACCCATCGCTTTGGCGGCTCAGCAGCAAGCCATCGGGGGACGCGTGGAAGGCTTTGGCGAATTTCTCTTCGGAGGTTTGCAGCTGTTGTTGGGTTTCCTTGAGCTGGCTGATGTCACGCACCACCACGACCAGGGCTTCGGTGGTGTCGAGCTGGAACGGCTCCGCGGAGATCAGCCCGGTAAACGCTTGGCCGTTGCTGCGCCGAAAGGGCATTTCCAGGTTGCGCACGCTGCTGCTTTGGACCCGTTGCAGCAGGTCGGGGCCGACGCCCTGGATACCCCAGATATTCAGTTCGGTGGCGGTTTTGCCGACGACTTCTTCGGCGCTAAGGCCAATCTGGTCCTCGAACGCTTTATTCACTTCAAGCAGGCAGCCATCGGACATCCGCGCAATCACCAGGATGTCCGGGCATTGCTGGAACACCGAGGCAAATTTCTGCTCGGACAGTTGCAAGGCTTCTTCGGTGCGCTTGGCTTCGCTGATATCGATCATCAGGCCGCGTAGCACCGGCTCATGCCCGTGCTCGATGAGGCTGACAATGTCGCGCACCCACAAGCAGCGGCCGTCGGCGGTAATCACTCGATAATCGATGCTGTGGTCGCGGTTGGCGCGCGTTTCCCGGTAGCAATAGGCTTCAGCGCGCGTCAGGTCGGCAGGGTGGATGATGTTGCGCCAAAAACCTGGAATCAGCCAATGGGCGCGCGGGTAGCCCAGCAGTTCTTCGGCATGGGGTGATACGTAGCTGTAGGTGAAATCGCTGATGCTGGCTTCCCAGGCGATGGCGGACAGGCTCTCGACCAGGCCGCGATAGTGATATTCACTGCTGCGCAATTCCTGCTCAAGGGCGACCCGCCGGGAAATTTCCGAGCTGAGTCGCCGATTGATCCGAATCACAATGGCCAGCACGGTGCTCAACAACAACACCGCCGGTAGGCCGTATTTCAGTAAGTCGACCCAGAAGGTGCGGTGATCGGTGACGCTGCCGACCCAGTGTTGCTGGATCGCGTCGGTTTCGTCTGAACTGAGGTCGGCGAGGACTTTGTCCAGAATGCCCACCAGCATTTTCTGATCGCGCGGCACCCCCATCGCCAACTGATAGCGGTAGGGGGTTTCGCCGCTGACGTACAACCCATCGAGTTTGAGCTGGCGCAGGCTCCAGACGCTGGATGCCAGATCGCTGATTACGGCATCCACTTCGTCAGTGGCCAGTGCTTGCAGGGTCGAGCTGACATTGGGCATCGCCACCAAATTGAGGTCGGGGTGGTGGGTGCGCAGCAATTCATGAGGCGCGTAGTTCTCGACGACCGCGATCTTCAAGCCATACAGGTCCTTGAGGTTGCGCGGTTGTGCGCCGCCCTCATGGGCGAGGATGATGATGGGGAAATCCAGATAGGGCCGTGTGAAGGCCAGGTAGTTCTGGCGCTCCGGTGTGGACATGATGCCGGGCAGCAGGTCGAGCTGGTTGTTCTTTGCCTGCTCAAGCACGGCTGTCCAGTTGACGGGCTCGACCAGCTTGATCCTGACGCCCAGGCGGTCCTGGATCAGGCGAACATAATCGGCAGCCAGGCCTTGGTAACGGCCATTTTCATCACGGTACTCGAAGGGTGGCCAGGAAGCGTCCACCCCCAGGCGCAGCTCCTGATGGTCCGCCAGCCAGCCACGCTCTTCATCGGTGAGAGTCAACGCGCCAGCCGTTGCGGTCCAGGTCAGCAGCGACAGCAGTATCACAGTCGGCAGTCTGGGCATAACGGTCTCGTTATGGCACGGGGAATGTTTCGAGTGTAGACGGGCATTGCGGGGGAGGGGGATTGCGCGGCAGTAAATCTGTAGAAAGTAATCTGCAGAAAGCAAAACCCCCGGCCTGGGCCGGGGGTTCTGGTATCACTCGTCGAGGAAGGAGCGTAGATGCTCGCTTCGCGTCGGGTGGCGCAACTTGCGCAGTGCCTTGGCTTCGATCTGACGGATCCGTTCACGGGTCACGTCAAACTGCTTACCGACTTCCTCAAGGGTGTGGTCGGTATTCATGTCGATGCCGAAACGCATGCGCAGTACCTTGGCTTCACGGGCAGTGAGGCCGGACAGTACGTCGCGAGTCGCTTCTTTAAGGCTCTCAACGGTAGCCACATCGATGGGCGACTGCATGGTCGAGTCTTCGATGAAGTCACCCAGATGGGAGTCTTCGTCATCACCAATCGGCGTTTCCATGGAGATCGGCTCTTTAGCGATCTTCAATACCTTACGGATTTTATCCTCAGGCATTTCCATGCGTTCGCCCAGCTCTTCCGGCGTCGGTTCGCGACCCATTTCCTGCAACATCTGCCGGGAAATACGGTTGAGCTTGTTGATGGTCTCGATCATGTGCACCGGAATACGGATGGTGCGGGCCTGGTCTGCGATCGAGCGAGTGATCGCCTGACGGATCCACCAGGTGGCATAAGTCGAGAACTTGTAGCCGCGACGGTATTCGAACTTGTCCACAGCCTTCATCAAGCCGATGTTGCCTTCCTGGATCAGATCGAGGAATTGCAGGCCACGGTTGGTGTACTTCTTGGCGATGGAGATCACCAGACGCAAGTTCGCTTCAACCATCTCTTTCTTCGCGCGGCGGGCCTTGGCCTCACCGATCGACATGCGACGGTTGATGTCCTTGATCTCAGCAATCGTCAGACCGGTTTCGGTTTGAAGCGCGGTCAGCTTCTGCTGGCAACGGATGATGTCCGGCTGCAGGCGACCAATGGCTTCGGCGTACTTCGCCTTGCCTTTGGCCAGTGCGTCGGTCCAGCTTTCATCCACTTCGTTGCCCGGGAACTGGCGCAGGAAGTCGGCACGCGGCATGCGTGCATCACGTACGCAGAGCTGCATGATTGCGCGCTCTTGGGCACGCAGACGCTCAAGAGCACTGCGCACACGCTCAACCAGGCCTTCAAATTGCTTCGGCACCAGCTTGATTGGCATGAACAGCTCAGCCAGGGCCACCAGCTCGGCAATTGCCAGCTTGTTGCCGCGACCGTGCTTTTTCAGAGCCTTGCGGGTGATTTCCATTTGATCGGAAACCGCACCGAAACGCTGGGCAGCGATGATCGGGTCCGGGCCGCTTTCGACTTCATCTTCGTCGTCGCTGCTGGCTTCAGCATCGTCGTCGTCGGTGTCGTCGTCGGCTTTAGGGGCCTTCGGGTCGACGGGCGGCGGTACTTCGGCGGCAGGCGGCGCAATGCCGTCGTCCGGGTCGATATAACCGCTCAGAACGTCGGACAGGCGACCACCTTCGGTGGTGACGCGGGTGTACTCGGAGAGAATGTGGTCAACCGTGCCAGGGAAGTGCGCAATTGCGCCCATCACTTCGCGGATACCCTCTTCGATACGCTTGGCGATTTCAATTTCGCCTTCGCGTGTCAGCAGCTCGACAGTACCCATTTCACGCATATACATGCGCACCGGGTCTGTCGTGCGGCCAATATCGGTCTCTACTGCAGCCAGCGCGGCAGCGGCTTCTTCAGCGGCGGCCTCGTCGGTATCAGCGTCGGCCAGCATAAGGGAATCCTTATCTGGCGCGACTTCGAATACGTTGATCCCCATGTCATTAATCATGCGGATGATGTCTTCCACCTGCTCTGGATCTGAAATATCCTCAGGCAGGTGGTCGTTGACCTCCGCGTAAGTCAGGTAACCCTGCTCACGACCGAGTGTGATCAACTCTTTGATACGAGACTGCTGTTGCGCTTTTCCGGACATAACACCCTATCCACTGAAGGTCTTGGCGGGCAAAAAACAAGCCGAGGATTATACCCGAGCTATGACCTCACACGCCAGCTGAGGTCGGGTTTGATGCGGAAACATTCTGTTTTAAGAGGTCACGCATCTGTTTTGCTATCTGAATTTGCTCTTCAGCCGACAATCCCGGCTGCCTCGCTCTTTTGATGAGTTCATCGAGGGTCTGCGTATGCTGACCCGCTGATAACCTAGTAATGGTGTCTAAAAACTGTTGTTCAAGGTTATCGCCGTCAATTAGCCACTCCTTTTCCGCAAGTGCTTTAAGAAGGCGGCCTTGTTCGGTGCCATGCCAACGAGCCATCAACTGAATTGAGTTTAGCTTAGGATTTTTCTGTACCGCCTCGATCAAGGCGATCAGTACCTGAGCATAGGTGTTGCTCTCGTTGGCAAAATGCTCGGCGCTTTCGACCCTTTCCGCCAATTGCGGGTGGTGAATAAGCGTACGCAACGCAATAAGCGTCGGGGCTTCTACCGCGACGGGTGTGCGTGGAGCGTAGGGCTCATCGCGATCACCGCGCTTACCGTTCTTGCTCCAGGGTTTCTTGTCCCATTTTTTACCGCCGGCGCCGGGCTTTTTCGGTGTCCATTCCTGCTGGGGCGCGTAGGCCTCCTGCGGTTGGTGGAAGTCGGAATAGTCCGGCATGGCGTCGTAATCCATGCCTGGGTCGTACGCGGGTGGCGCGTCTTGCGGTGCGTTGTGTACCAGCTGGCTGACGGCTTCGCCGCTCAAGCCGGTGATTTCCAGCAGGCGCATGCGCATCAGTGATTTCAGGTTGGCGCCCGGCACTTTGTCGATCAGCGGTGCCGCAAGGGTGGCCATGTGGGCCTTGCCTTCGAGGGAGCGCGGGTCGGCTTCTTCAGTCAGCTGCTGGAAGAAATAGTCCGCCAGGGGCTGCGCATGCTGATTAATGCGCGCGCGGAAAGCGTCGGTGCCTTCGGAGCGCACCAGGGTGTCCGGGTCTTCGCCTTCCGGCAGAAACAAAAAGCGCGCACGGCGCCCATCCTGCAGGCTCGACAGCGTGGCTTCGAGTGCGCGCCAGGCGGCGTTACGGCCAGCCTGGTCACCGTCGAAGCAGAACAATACGCTGGGCACCACGCGAAACAGGCGTTTCATGTGTTCTTCGCTGGTGGCGGTCCCCAGCGTGGCGACGGCATTGCGCAGGCCCTGCTGGGCGAGGGCAATCACGTCCATGTAGCCTTCCACCACGATGATTTCATCGAGGTTGCGATTGTTTTTGCGCGCCTCGAACAGGCCGTAGAGTTCCTGGCCTTTATGAAATACCGGGGTTTCCGGGGAGTTCAGGTACTTGGGTTTATCGTCCCCCAGCACTCGGCCGCCGAAAGCGATGATCCGGCCACGGCTGTCGCGGATCGGGAACATCACGCGGTCGCGGAACCGGTCGTAGCGCTTGCCCGTCTCGGCGTTTTCCACCAGCAGGCCGGCGTCGATCATCGCCTTCTGTTGCAGCGTGTCACTGCTCAGGTGCTTGTACAGGTTGTCCCAGCCAGGCGGGGCGAAGCCGAGGCCGAAGTCCCTGGCGATCTCGCCCGTGAGGCCGCGGCCCTTGAGGTAATCGACGGCAGCCTTACGCTGCGGATGGCTTTTAAGCGCCTGACGATAGAAGTCGGCAGCGGCCGTCAGCAGCGGGTACAGCGGCGAGTCGGTGGGTTGTCGCGGTTTGTGCGGGCGACCGCTTTCTTCGCGAGGGATCTCCATGCCGGCGGCTTTCGCCAGTTCCTCGACAGCCTGGGGGAAGTCCAGGTTGTCGTGGTCCATGATGAAGCCGAGGGCATTGCCGCCCGCGCCGCAGCCGAAACAGTAGTAGAACTGCTTGTCGGGGCTGACGCTGAACGACGGGGTTTTTTCTTTGTGAAACGGGCAGCAGGCGGTGTAGTTCTTGCCAGCCTTCTTCATTTGCACGCGCGAGCTGACAACATCGACGATGTCGGTGCGGTTCAGAAGGTCGTCAATAAAGCTCTGGGGAATTAGCCCGGCCATGGCGTTCTCGTCATCACTGCGTGTCAATGAGGCCCGTGAAGTGCTCGGGCGCGCAAATTGTGCGGCTCGATCAACTGTCGTCTGCTTGGGCTGTCAGGAAGTGTATCTGCCGAACATTCACTGACGTTAATTTCAATCAGATTTCGGCATGGAAATGTTGCCCGGGAGTCCGGTCTTGGCCGTTTGCGGGCCTCGGAAGCTCATCGGTGGGCGCAGTCGATCTGTTGATCGCCTGTTAAAAAATAAGTGTGCTCGTCAGTAGCCTTGTTAGGCTCGTCAGAAGAGACGCGCACCGCTGGCAGAAGAGCCAGTCCTGACGTTTGAAGCAGTGTCTCGGTCGCGTGTGCGGCGTCGACGATGAAGCATCAAGCGATATCCGCAAATGCCAACAGCCCGGCTGAGGGCCGGGCTTGGCAGAAGCTTGCTACGAACGTCTGTGTATTAGTACAGACGAACGGCGCGGCGCTGTTCGCGCTGAACTTTCTTGGCGTGACGCTTAACAGCGGCTGCTGCTTTACGCTTACGCTCAGAAGTTGGCTTCTCATAAAATTCGCGGCTACGAACTTCAGCCAGAACACCGGCTTTTTCGCAGGAGCGCTTGAAACGACGCAGAGCTACGTCGAAGGGTTCGTTCTCTTTTACTTTGACGGCTGGCATCCAGAGCTACCTTCTTTCATTACCGGGAATCAACGTTCTCGTCGCAAAAAATTCGCGGCTGAGGTCGTCGGTTTTTAAGGGTTGCGGATGTTAACCCCTCATTGCCCGGAATGCAAAGCCTCTGATCGAAAACCGCTAGTCGGGAGGGGGAGTGGCGACTATTATGCGCGCCTTCGAATTCAGCCTCTACAAGGCGCAAACCCATGCTAGTACTGGGACTTGAAACCTCCTGCGACGAAACCGGTGTCGCACTTTACGACAGTGAACGCGGGCTTTTGGCCGATGCGCTGTTCAGTCAGATCGACCTGCATCGCGCCTACGGCGGCGTGGTGCCGGAGCTGGCCAGCCGTGATCACGTCAAACGCATGCTGCCGTTGATTCGCCAGGTGTTGGACGAGGCCGGCTGCGTGCCGACCGAGATCGATGCAATCGCTTACACCGCCGGCCCTGGATTGGTCGGAGCCCTGCTGGTTGGGGCCTCTTGCGCTCAGGCACTGGCGTTTGCCTGGGGCATTCCTGCCCTGGGTGTGCACCACATGGAGGGGCATTTGCTGGCCCCGATGTTGGAAAAAACACCGCCAGAGTTCCCGTTCGTCGCTTTGTTGGTTTCCGGCGGCCATACGCAGCTGGTTCAGGTCGATGGAATAGGCCAATACACGCTTTTGGGCGAGTCTCTGGATGACGCGGCCGGCGAAGCTTTCGACAAAACCGCGAAGATGATGGGCCTCAATTACCCTGGTGGGCCGGAAATCGCCCGTCTTGCCGAAAAAGGCGTCCCGGGCCGCTACACGTTCCCGCGCCCGATGTGTGATCGCCCTGGCCTGATGTTCAGCTTCAGCGGCTTGAAAACCTCGGCGCTCAACACTTGGCAGCAGAGCGTCAGCGCCGGGGACGACAGTGAGCAAGCCCGTTGCGACATCGCGCTGGCGTTCCAGCAGGCCGTGGTGGAGACTTTAACCATCAAGTGCAAGCGAGCCCTCAAGCAGGCCGGCATGAAGCGCCTGGTGATCGCGGGCGGCGTCAGCGCCAACAAGGCCCTGCGCACCTCGCTGGAAAAAATGCTCGGCGACATGAAGGGCGATGTGTTTTACGCGCGCCCTGAGTTCTGCACCGACAACGGCGCAATGATTGCGTATGCCGGTTGCCAGCGCCTGCAGGCCGGCCAGCATGAGAGCCTGGCGATCAGCGTGCAGGCACGCTGGCCGATGGAACAACTGACACCGTTGTAAGCGGCGGATGTGAGCCGGGCTCATCGAAGGTATTTAAAAATGCCGTTCGCGCCCGGCAAACAGGTCGCGTAAATTGCCGCGGTGGCGCCAGACGATCAGCAGCGTCAGTACGCTCATCGGCAGCAGCGCTGCCGGTTCTTGCCAAGCCAGTAATGGCAGGGTGAGCGGCGTGGCGATCAGTGCGGCCAGGGAGCTTGTACGGGTCAGGTAGAACGTCAGTAACCAGGCGAGCACGGCCAGCAGCGCTGCCGGAGGGTAAATCCCCAGCAACATGCCGGCCGCCGTGGCGACACCCTTGCCACCGCGAAAGCGGAAGTACAGCGGAAACAGATGGCCCAGGACGGCAGACACGCCCACCCAGGCTTGTTGTTGCAGGCTAAGGCCGAGGTAGTTGGCGAGCAGCACGGGCAGCAGGCCCTTGCACACGTCGCCCAGCAGCGTCAGCACGGCGAGTTTCTTGCCGGCCAGGCGCAACATATTGGTGGCGCCGGCATTGCCTGAGCCACTCATTCGCGGGTCGGGATTTCCCGTCAGGCGGCTGAGCAAAATGGCGAAGGACAGCGAGCCGAGCAGGTAGGCGAGAGTCGCCAGTAACCAAAACATGCTAACTATTCCGGGCGAGGACGCCCTGATTCTAACGGGGCAACGCGCCCTTGTCGTGCTGCGGAGAAGAGCTTGGACAGAGTGTTTATCGAAGGCCTGGAAGTCGACACCGTGATCGGGGCCTACGACTGGGAGCGCGGCATCAAGCAATGTCTGCGTCTGGACCTGAGCTTTGCCTGGGACAACCGCCCGGCTGCGGCGGGTGACGATCTGACCCTGGCGCTCGACTACGCCAGCGTATCTGCGCGTATCCAGGCCTTTGCCGAGCAATCCCAGTACCAGTTGGTAGAAACCTTTGCCGAGCGTCTGGCCGAAGTGCTGATGCGTGAATTTCAGATTCCCTGGCTGCACCTCAAGTTGACCAAGCCCGGCGCCGTACCGGCCGCCAAAGGCGTGGGCGTGGAGATCGAGCGCGGATGTCGCTAACTCAGATTTACCTTGGCCTTGGCAGCAATATCGAGCGCGAGCGCCATTTGGTCGCTGGCCTGGATGCGCTGGCGAGCTTCTTGATCGATGTGCGCTGTTCTCCAGTGTTCGAAAGCCAGCCGGTGGGCATCAAAAGCGGGCCATTCTTCAATCTGGTGGTGTCGGCCTATACCGACCTGCCGCTGATGGAGCTGGATCGTCGGTTGAAATTCATCGAGGCCGATAATGGTCGCTATGCCCCGGACCGCAAGGGGCTGCCGCTGGACATCGATGTGTTGCTGTACGGCGAGCTGGTGGGCAATTTCGATGGCTTGATCCTGCCGCGAGCAGAGATCCTGAAAAACGCCTTTGTGCTGTGGCCGCTGTCGTTGATGGCGCCCGATCGTGTGCACCCGGAGGCGGGCAAGACATTGGCGCAGCTATGGCGCGATGCGCAGATTGATCAAGTGCTGGCGCCCGTCGGTTTTGAGTGGCAGGGCCAGCAGCTGACGCCGGACGCGCCCCTATAGGGCGCGTTGTTCTTTGTAGACTTTCAACACCCTGAGCCGCTCACGCTTGAGCGCCTCACCGAGCTCGGGGCCTTTGAAACCTTTCTCCAGTAAAGGCGCCACAGGCACCTCGCGTGCCGCTTTCGCCGCGCCGCGTAAATAATCCGCTTGTGGATAACTTCTTTGCTCCAGGCCTTTGCGGCCCCGCGCGTCCATTTCACAGCTCACCACGAATTCTTCAAAACGCTGTGGCCTGCGATAAACATCGAAACTCTGCAGCAACTCCAACAATGTCGAAGCTTTCAGCTCCAGCGCGCGATGGCCATGGGTGTGATATTGGCCGACAAGCAGGGCCAGTTCCTGACAATCCTTCGGCACCTTGAAGCGCTCGTTCATCGCCTTGATCAGCTTCAGGCCGGTATGTTCGTGGGCAATATGCTGCGGCAACTTATCCACAGGTGTCAGGCCTTTGCCCACGTCATGCAGCAGGCAAGCCCAGCGCACGGTGAGCGGCTGTTGGTGCAGGGCCGCCTGTTCCAGCACGCTCAGGGTATGTAGGCCGGTGTCGATTTCCGGGTGATGGGCTGCGGGTTGCGGTACGCCGAACAGGGCGTCCACTTCCGGCATCAGGGTTTTCAGCGCGTTGCAGTCGCGCAGTACTTGAATAAAGACCTGAGGCTGATCCTCCATCAGCGCCCGGGAAATTTCTTTCCAACTGCGCTCGGGTGTCAGGGCGTCCAGTTCGCCGGATTCGCTGAGCTGGCGCATCAGCTCTATCGTTGGCGGCGCGACGGTAAACCCGAGGTGAGCGTAACGTGCTGAAAAGCGTGCAACGCGCAGTACGCGGAGGGGATCTTCGGCAAACGCGGGGGAAACGTGACGCAAAAGACGCGCTGCCAAATCACGCTGGCCGTGATAGGGATCGGTCAGGTTGCCGTCGTCATCCTCCGCCATGGCATTGATGGTCAGGTCGCGACGAATCAGGTCTTCTTCCAGCGTCACCTCGGGGCTGGCATGGAACACAAACCCCCCATAACCCCTGCCGCTCTTGCGTTCGGTGCGGGCGAGGGCGTATTCGTCGCCGTTTTTGGGGTCCAGGAATACCGGAAAGTCAGCACCCACCGGCTTATAGCCCTTGGCGAGCATTTCTTCGGTGGTTGCGCCGACAACAACCCGGTCGATGTCGGTGACCTTGATGCCCAGCAAGCGGTCACGCACCGCACCGCCGACTTTGTAGATTTTCATGAAAAAGCCTCCATTAGCGGCACAGGATAACGCCTGTGCCTGACCAATGGAGGCTTTGCTGTTTCAGAGATGAACGACGGCCAGGTCCAGGCGGCCGTAGTCGTTGTCGTTGTGATCACTGCGTGGCGGTACGTGGTGGGTCTTCATCACTTGATCGCCCTGCAGGGTTTCCAGGTGAATGTCGAAGCCCCATAACCGATGCAGGTGCTTGAGCACTTCCTCGGTGGATTCGCCCAGAGGTTTGCGGTCGTGCTGTTGATGGCGCAGGGTCAGCGAGCGGTCGCCGCGTACATCGATGCTGTAGATCTGCACGTTAGGCTCACGGTTGCCCAGGTTGTACTGCGCCGCCAGGGTTTCACGGATGGTGCGGTAGCCGGGTTCGTCATGAATTGCCGGCACCACCAAGTCATCCTTGAGGTCGTCATCCATGATGCTGAACAGCTTGAGGTCGCGAATCACCTGGGGTGACAGGTACTGCAGGATGAAGCTCTCATCCTTGAAGCTGCTCATGGCGAACTTGATGGTCGACAGCCAATCGCTGCCGGCGATTTCCGGGAACCAGCGACGGTCCTCTTCGGTGGGGTGCTCGCACATGCGCCGGATATCGCGATACATCGCAAAGCCCAGCGCGTAAGGGTTGATGCCACTGTAATACGGGCTGTCAAAACCGGGCTGGAACACCACGCTGGTATGCGAGGTGAGGAACTCCATCATGAAGCCGTCGGTGACCAGGCCCTCGTCATACAGGTCATTCATCAAGGTGTAGTGCCAGAACGTGGCCCAGCCTTCGTTCATCACCTGGGTCTGACGCTGTGGATAAAAGTACTGGGCGATCTTGCGCACAATGCGCACGATTTCCCGCTGCCACGGTTCCAGCAGTGGCGCGTGTTTTTCCAGGAAATAGAGGATGTTTTCCTGAGGTTCGGCGGGGAAGCGCGCATTGTCTTTGTCGCTGTTCTTGCCGGCGCGTTTTGGAATGGTGCGCCACAGGTCGTTGATCTGTTTCTGCAAGTGCTCCTCGCGCTCCTTCTGGCGCAGGCGTTCTTCCTCGGCAGAAATCGGGTACGGACGTTTGTAGCGATCAACCCCGTAGTTCATCAGGGCGTGGCAGGAATCGAGCAAGTCCTCCACCGCGTCGATGCCATGGCGCTCCTCGCACTGCATGATGTACTGCTTGGCGAACACCAGATAATCGATGATCGAGCTGGCATCGGTCCAGGTGCGGAACAGGTAATTGCCTTTGAAGAAGCTGTTATGCCCGTAGCAGGCATGGGCCACCACCAAGGCCTGCATGCAGATGGTGTTTTCCTCCATCAGATAGGCGATGCACGGGTCGGAGTTGATGACGATCTCGTAGGCCAGGCCCATCTGGCCGCGGGTGTAGGACTTTTCAGTGCTGAGGAAGTGCTTGCCATAGGACCAGTGGTGATAACCCAAGGGCATGCCGACCGACGCATACGCATCCATCATCTGTTCAGCGGTGATGACTTCGATCTGGTTAGGGTAAGTGTCCAGGGCATAACCCGCCGCAATACGGCTGATTTCCCGGTCATAGGCCTGGATCAGTTCAAAGGTCCACTCGGACCCCGTGGAAATGGGTTGGCGCTTATGCGCTTTGGCCGTCATGTCACTAACCTGCGCTGGAAGAGTTCACGGAAGACCGGGTAGATATCGCCGGCCGAGACCAGTTGCTGCTGGGCGAAGGTATCGGCAAAGGCTTCGCCGATGCGCTCGTACTCGAACCACAGGGCCTGGTGCTCACGGGGAGTAATTTCGACATACGTGTAGTACTGCACAAACGGCATGATCTGGTTGATCAGGATGTCGCGGCAGATGGGCGAATCATCGTTCCAGTTGTCGCCATCGGAAGCCTGGGCGGCGTAGATATTCCACTCGTTGGCCGGGTAGCGCTCGGCCATGATCTCCTGCATCAGCTTCAACGCACTGGACACGATGGTGCCGCCGGTTTCCCGCGAGTAAAAGAACTCCTCTTCGTCCACTTCCCGGGCGCTGGTGTGATGGCGGATAAACACCACGTCGATCTTGTCGTAGTTACGCTTCAGAAACAGGTACAGCAGGATGAAGAAGCGCTTGGCGATGTCCTTGGTGGCTTGGGTCATGGAGCCCGACACGTCCATCAGGCAGAACATGACCGCCTTGGAACTCGGGTTGGGTTGCTTCACCAGCAGGTTGTATTTGAGGTCAAAGGTATCAAGAAACGGCACACGGTGAATTCGCGCGCTGAGCTTCTCGATTTCTGCCTCGATTTCCTGGATGTCGCCGAAGTTGTCCGGTTCTTCGCGCTTCAAGCGCGCCAATTCTTCCTTGGCCTGTTTCAGTTTGGCGCGGCTGCTGCCCGACAGCGCGATGCGGCGTGCATGAGCCGAGCGCAGGGTGCGGATGATGTTGATCCGTGACGGATTACCCTCGTTGCTGATCCCGGCGCGCACGGTTTTGAACGTATCGGTGCCGGTCAGGTTCCGTTTGACCAGGTTGGGCAGCTCGAGGTCCTCGAACATGAATTCGAGGAATTCTTCCTGGGTAATCTGGAACACGAACTCATCCATGCCTTCGCCGGAGTTACCGGCTTTGCCCGGGCCCTTGCCGCCGCCGCCACCTTGGGGGCGTTGGATGTGCTCGCCGGTGGTGAACTCCTTGTTGCCGGGGTGCACGACGGTCTGTTTGCCGCCCCGGCCATGGTGCAGCACCGGTTCGTCGATGTCCCGTCCGGGAATGCTGATTTGTTCGCCGTGCTCCATGTCGGTGATGGAGCGGCGGCTGACGGCCTCTTCAACCGCCTTTTTGATGTGGTCACGGTAACGCCGCAGGAAACGCTGGCGGTTTACCGTGCTCTTGTTCTTGCCATTAAGGCGTCGGTCGATCACATAGCTCATGGGGAGCCCTCCGGGCAGCTTCACGTTACAAGCTTCAAGCCGCGAGCTGGAAGCTTAGAGACAAGCGGTAAGCCGCCAGGCCTGGGGCCCGGCAGCATGCGCCCGTCGCTGCCTTACTGTGATTTGCGAACCCGCAGATACCACTCGGAGAGCAGCCGTACCTGTTTGTCGGTGTAGCCGCGCTCGACCATTCGTGTAACGAAGTCGTTGTGTTTTTGCTGGTCCTCTTTGCTGGCCTTGGCGTTGAAGCTGATGACCGGCAGCAGATCCTCGGTGTTGGAGAACATTTTCTTCTCGATAACCACCCGCAGCTTCTCGTAGCTGAGCCAGGTAGGGTTCTTGCCGTTGTTGTTGGCCCGGGCACGCAGTACGAAGTTGACGATTTCGTTGCGGAAATCCTTCGGATTGCTGATGCCGGCTGGTTTCTCGATCTTTTCCAACTCCTCGTTGAGGGCCACGCGGTTGAGGATTTCGCCGGTTTCCGGGTCGCGGTATTCCTGGTCCTGAATCCAGAAGTCGGCGTACAGCACGTAGCGGTCGAAGATGTTCTGGCCGTACTCGCTATAGGACTCCAGGTACGCGGTCTGGATTTCCTTGCCGATAAACTCGATGTAGCGCGGCGCCAGGTATTCCTTGAGGAAGCGCAGGTAGCGTTCGCGGGTTTCCGCCTGGAATTGCTCCTGTTCGATCTGCTGCTCCAGCACATAGAGCAGGTGCACCGGGTTGGCGGCGATCTCGTGCGGGTCGAAGTTGAAGACCTTGGAGAGGATCTTGAACGCGAAACGGGTGGAAAGGCCGTTCATGCCCTCATCCACGCCTGCCGTGTCGCGGTATTCCTGGATCGACTTGGCCTTGGGGTCGGTGTCCTTGAGGTTTTCGCCGTCGTACACGCGCATCTTCGAGTAGATGTTCGAGTTTTCCGGCTCCTTGAGGCGCGAGAGCACGGTGAATTGCGCAAGCATCTTCAGGGTGTCAGGCGCGCAATGGGCCTTGGCCAGCGAGCTGTTGAATAGCAGCTTGTCGTAAATCTTGATCTCGTCGCTGACCCGCAGGCAGTACGGCACCTTGACGATGTAGATCCGGTCGATGAAGGCTTCGTTGTTCTTGTTGTTGCGGAAGGTATGCCATTCCGATTCGTTGGAGTGGGCCAGCAGGATCCCGGTGAACGGAATCGCGCCCAGACCTTCGGTACTGTTGTAGTTGCCTTCCTGGGTTGCGGTCAGCAGTGGGTGCAGCACCTTGATCGGCGCCTTGAACATCTCCACGAATTCCATCAGGCCCTGGTTGGCCCGGCACAGTGCGCCCGAATAGCTGTAGGCGTCGGCGTCGTTCTGCGGGAATTCTTCGAGTTTGCGGATATCGACTTTACCCACCAGGGCCGAAATGTCCTGGTTGTTCTCATCGCCGGGCTCGGTTTTGGCGACGCCGATCTGGTTGAGGATCGACGGGTACAGTTTCACCACGCGGAACTGGCTGATGTCACCGCCGAACTCGGCGAGGCGCTTGGTGGCCCAGGGCGACATGATGGTATTGAGGTAGCGGCGCGGAATGCCGAAGTCCTCTTCGAGGATCGCGCCATCTTCCGTGGCGTTGAACAGGCCCAGTGGCGACTCGAATACCGGCGAGCCCTTGATCGCGTAGAAGGGCACCTTCTCGATCAGTTGTTTGAGTTTTTCAGCCAGGGACGACTTGCCGCCGCCGACCGGGCCGAGCAGGTAGAGGATCTGTTTCTTCTCTTCCAGGCCTTGGGCGGCATGGCGGAAGTAGGAGACGATCTGGTCGATGCATTCTTCCATGCCATGGAAGTCTTCAAAGGCCGGATAGCGGCGAATCACCTTGTTGGAAAATATTCGCGACAAGCGCGAATTGTTGGCGGTTTCCACCAGTTCCGGCTCACCAATTGCCAATAGCAGACGTTCGGCGGCAGACGCGTAGGTGCTGCGGTCCTGCTTGCACAGCTCAAGATACTCTTGCAGCGTGAGCTCTTCCTGCTGTGTGGACGCGAAGCGTTGTTGGAAGTGGCTAAAGATACTCATGACGTCGTCACCTCGCTCGATACGTGGAGCCGACGCCGGATCAATCAGTCGATGCTGGCAGTCATTGGTGATCGCCAATGCCTGTTTTCCCCCCAGAACACCCTCAAACGCTACCGATGACCCGCACGCCGGTGTACCGGCTCTCCCCTGATTCGGATGGCCTGCGCTTAAGGATAGTTCGGAATCCGGGAGTTCAAGGCACGATGCGCAATTAGTTGGCTGCGCCGTTCGTCAGAAACGGCGCGAGCCCAAGCGTCACGCGGGGTAGCGGGGTGTGAAAAAAATTATTGCGAATCGCCGGAGGCAATTTCTGCAGGATAGGTCGTACGCCACAGCTCAAAGCCGCCGTCCAGGCTATAGACGTCGGAGAAGCCCTGGCTGATCAGGTAGGCGGCCGCGCTCTGGCTGGAGTTACCGTGATAGCAGGCCACGATCACCGGTGCGTCGAGGTCGGCGGCGCGGATGAAGTCGGCGATGTTGTGGTTGTCCAGATGCTGCGCGCCGCTGATGTGAGCCGCTGCATAGGTCGGCTGGTCACGGATGTCGACCACCACGGCACCTTGCTCGCGCAGGGCCTGGGCTTGTTCGGGAGGGATACGTTTGAATTCGCTCATGGCGGGCTCCTATGGCTTTGCGGCCGGCAGTGTCACGGAAAGGGGGGATTCACACTGGCAGCTCAGGCGCTCGCCGGTGTCGATGTTCATCAGGGTCATGGCACCGCCCCACACACAGCCGGTATCGAGGGCGAATACACCCGGCTCGTCGCACTTGCCTTCAAGGGCAGCCCAGTGGCCGAAGATGATTTGCGTGTCGTGGGTCTTGCGCTCCTTGTGGGCAAACCAGGGCTTATAGCCAGGCAGCGCGGTGTCGGCGCCTTCCTTGCTTTTGAGGTCCAGTTTGCCATCGGCGGTGCAGAAGCGCATGCG
This sequence comes from Pseudomonas fluorescens, assembly GCF_900215245.1. Lineage (GTDB taxonomy): Bacteria > Pseudomonadota > Gammaproteobacteria > Pseudomonadales > Pseudomonadaceae > Aquipseudomonas > Aquipseudomonas fluorescens. The sequence goes on along the minus strand of NZ_LT907842.1, from coordinate 1,534,516 downwards.
CGTGAAGTAGTTGGTGATCACGCGCAAGCGGGCCACGCCGGTAAGGTCGCTGTCCCACTTGATGGGCTCATTGCCATACATGCCGTCGAGGTAGGCGGTGTAGAGGCTGTCATCGGCCAGTGCGCTTTCCACTTCAGCGGCACACTTGAGGGCTTTCTTCAGTGTCCATTGGGGTGGGATGCCAGCATGGACCAAAGCCATGTTGCGGCCTTCGTCGTAATGCATGAGCTTTTGCCTGCGCAGCCAATCCAGCAGTTGCGCGCGATCCGGCGCTTCAAGGATTTCGCGCAGGGTGTCACTTTTTTTCAGGCGTTCGATGTTGTTGCCGGCGGCTAACAAGTGCAGATCATGGTTGCCCAGTACACACACCAGGGAATCGCGCAGGCCATACAGAAAGCGCAGGGTTTCCAGGGACTCGGGGCCGCGATTGACCAGGTCACCCACCAGCCACAGGCGATCGCTTGCCGGGTTGAAGGCAACCCGCTCCAGCAGGCACTTGAGGGGTTTCAGGCAGCCTTGCAGGTCGCCGACCGCGTACGTCGCCATCAGTGCAGGGCTCCAGGCACGGCGAGGCGGAAGGGCGCGATGATGGCGTCGAACAATTTGCCGTCGGTGGCTTTCATCTGATACGAGCCTTGCATGGTGCCGACTTTGGAGGTCATCACCGTGCCGCTGCTGTAGGTATGGCTGGCGCCGATGTCGATCAATGGTTGCTGGCCAACCACACCGGCGCCGCGCACTTCCTCAACCTGACCGTCACCGTCGGTGATCACCCAGTGGCGCGACAGCAACTTGGCCGGCACCTGCCCGTTGTTCTTCAACGTGATGGTGTAGGCAAAGGCGAAACGGTTATGTTCGGGTTGCGATTGGTCAGCAAGAAAGCGGGTGACGACGCTGACGTCGATCTGGTAGCGAGGATCGGACATGCAAGAGGCCTTAAAAGCAAAAGCGGAGGACAGCAGATGCGGATCAGTCTAGGCCATCAGCAGGGCACTAGGCCAGACATGCTGTCTGGCCCATGCATGGCAGGCTTCAGTCCGCGGTGGGCGCAGGCTGGATGGCAAGCTGGTCGGCCAGGCGCACGAACGCGGCCAGGTCCAGTTGCTCGGGGCGCAGGCTGCCATCGACGCCGGCCGCTTCGATCTCAGCGTTGCTAAGCAGCGCCTTGAGCGTGTTGCGCAGGGTTTTGCGGCGCTGGTTGAATGCTTCGCGCACCACCCGCTCCAGTAACTTGTGGTCCTTGGCCGGGTGCGGCAGTACGGCGTGAGGCACCAGGCGCACGATGGCCGAGTCGACCTTCGGCGGCGGATTAAACGCGCCAGGGCCAACGTTGAACAGGTGTTCCACACGGCAATGGTACTGAACCATGATCGACAGGCGGCCCCAATCACCACCACCAGGGCCCGCCGCCAAACGCTCAACCACTTCTTTTTGCAGCATGAAGTGCATGTCGCGGATGATCCCGGCGTTGTTCAGCAGGTGGAAAATCAGCGGTGTGGAGATGTTGTAAGGCAGGTTACCGACCACTCGCAGGCTGTTGGGCGCGGCATTGAGGCTGTTGAAGTCGAACTTCAGCGCATCGCCCTGGTGCAGGTTGAAGTTGGACTTGCCCGCAAACTGCTGGTTGAGGATCGGGATCAGGTCCTTGTCCAGTTCAACCACGTCCAGTTGACCGCCACTGGCCAGCAGGCCTTGGGTCAATGCGCCCTGGCCCGGGCCGATTTCCAGCAGGCGGTCTTCAGGTTTGGCATGGATGGAGCGCAGAATGCGGTCGATCACGCCAGCGTCGTGCAGGAAGTTCTGCCCGAAGCGCTTGCGCGCCCGGTGTTGGTAATGCTCGGTCATATACGGGTCTCGGCCATCTGATAGGCGGTTTCCAGGGCCACGTGCAGGCTGCCGGTATCGATCTTGCCACTGCCCGCCAGGTCCAGGGCCGTGCCATGGTCGACGGAGGTGCGGATGATCGGCAGGCCCAGAGTCACGTTGACTGCGGCGCCGAAGCCTTTGTATTTCAGCACGGGCAGCCCCTGGTCATGGTACATCGCCAGCACTGCGTCGCAGTGCTCCAGATATTTGGGGGTAAACAGAGTGTCCGCAGGCAGTGGGCCACGCAGGTCCATGCCTTCTTGGCGCAGACGCTCTAATGTCGGTTCAATGATGTCGATTTCTTCATGGCCCAAATGGCCGCCTTCACCGGCGTGCGGGTTAAGCCCGCAGACCAGGATTCGGGGTTGGGCAATGCCGAATTTTTGTTGCAGGTCGGTGTACAGGATGCGCGTGACGCGCTCCACGCGCTCGGCGGTGATGGCGTCGGCGATATCGCGCAGCGGCAGGTGCGTGGTCACCAGGGCCACGCGCAGGCCGCGTGTGGCAAGCATCATCACGACTTGAGCCGTGTGGGTCAGTTCGGCAAGGAACTCGGTATGGCCGGAAAAGGCGATGCCGGAGTCGTTGATGACACCTTTGTGCACAGGGGCGGTGATCATGCCGGCGAAGTCGCCGTCGATACAGCCTTGGCCGGCACGGGTCAGGGTTTCCAGCACAAACGCCGCATTGGCCTTGTTCAGTTGCCCGGCAACGACCTTGGCCGCAAGGGGGGTGTCCCACACATACAGGCTGCCTGCGGGGGCCGGCAGGTCTGGCCAATGGCCCGGCGCCACGTCCAGCAAACTGACGGCCACGCCCAGCTGCGCGGCCCGCTCAAGGAGCAGGTCGCGGCTGGTAATGGCAATCAGGGGGTGTGGCTGGGGTTGCGAGGCGAGGAGCAGGCACAGGTCTGGACCAATGCCGGCCGGCTCGCCGGGTGTGACCGCGAAACGCTGTGGTTTCACTTCGGTGCCTGGTCGGTGCCTGTTTGCTCGGCGCCTGGCAGCTTGTTTTCCACATAGGCTTCGTCACGGATCTGACGCAACCAGGTTTGCAGCTCTTCGTCGTACTTGCGGTTACGCAATACGCTCAGGGCTTGTTGCTCGCGGGCCTGGGTGGTGTTGTCGGTCGCGCGGCGGCCAAGAACTTCCAGTACATGCCAGCCATATTGAGTCTTGAACGGCTTGGACAAAACGCCTTGCGGGGTCTTGGCCATCACGTCCTGGAACTCCGGCACCAGCGCTTTCGGGTCAATCCAGTTCAGGTCGCCACCGTTGAGGGCCGAACCCGGGTCTTCCGAGAAGCTCTTGGCCAAGGTGGCGAAGTCTTCACCGCCTTCAATGCGGTCATAGATCTTCTGGGCCAGTTCCTTGGTTTGCGCCTCGGTACGGATTTCGCTTGGTTTGACCAGAATGTGACGAACATGCACTTCGTCTTTCAGCGAGGTCTCGCCGCCGCGTTTTCCCAGCAACTTGAGGATGATGAAGCCGCCCGGTGTGCGTGCTGGCTGGGTAATTTCACCCGGCTGCATGGCGCTCAGTTCACGGTCAAACGGAGGTGGCAATTGAGCGGCTTTACGCCAGCCCATGTCACCGCCGTCCAGGGCGTTGTCGCTGCCGGATACGGCAATTGCCGTCTGGGCAAAGTCAGCGCCGGCTTTCAAACGGTTATAAACGGCCTGAGTCTTTGCGGCGGCGGCATTGAGCTGCTCGGCGTTGGCGCTGTCCGGTGTCGGGATCAGGATGTTGGCCAGGTGCAGTTCTTCGGAGAGCTGCATCTTGCCCAGGTCCGACGCCAGGAAGTTTTTCACTTCCTGCTCGGACACCTGAACCCGCTCGGCCACACGGCGCTGACGCACACGGCTGATGATCATTTCACGCTTGATCTGGTCACGGGCGTCCTCATAGGACAGGCCGTCGTGGGCCAGAGCGGCTTTGAACTGGTCAATGCTCATGTTGTTGCGCTGAGCGATGGTGCCTACTGCCTGGTTGAGTTCTTCGTCCGAAATACGGATGCCGGAACGATCGCCGATCTGCAGTTGCAGGTTTTCGACGATCAGGCGTTCCAGCACCTGTGGATCGAGCACGCTGGTCGGCGGCACGCCGCCACCACGCTTGGCGATGGTCTGCTGAACTTCCTTGACCCGTTGGTCGAGTTGGCTCTGCATGATCACGTCGTTATCGACAATGGCCACAACTTTGTCCAGCTGTTGAACCGCAGCGTGTGCCGATGCGGCCCCCAGGAACAGCGCGCCCAGCACCAGCGGGCGCACGCAATCAGAAAGCTTGGTCTTCACGTTCACGATAACCTTCAATGCCTTTGTCGAGGAAGCTCTCTACCTTGGCGCCGGTCAGGCCGCCGAGTCCTTTAAGGACGATCTGGAAGAAGAGCCCGTGGTCACCCTTTTCGTTCAGCGGGGCGATCTGAGTGTATTCGTCGTTGGAAACCCAGTAACGGTTGATCACACGCAGTTTCCAGCAGCAGTTGTCGTACTCGAAACCACCGAAGGCTTCCAAAGTGCGGTTGCGGGCATAGTCATACTGCCAGCGGGTGATCAGGTTCCACTGGGGAATGATCGGCCACATCATCGAGAAGTCGTGTTGCTGGATTTTGTAGTAATCCTTCACGTAGTTAGCGGTGCCAGGTGTGCCGTAGTCACCGCCAAACTGGTATTTACCGGTCAACTGGTTATAAACCACTTGGTCGTTGCGATAGCGATAACCGAGGTTAACAACCTTGTTCGGGTTGTCTTCCGGCTGGTAGTGGAACATTGCGCTGCCGGAACGTGGGGAGCGGCTCTCCGGGTCCCAGTTGTAGTCGGCAGTAGCGCGCCAGTCATGGTTGAAGCGGTATTCGTATTCCAAGGCGATTGGCGAAACGTTCGAGTGAGCGTCATCGCGGGTCTTGGCATCGATACCAGGCAGTTGCACTTCACGATCTTTGAAATATACCGCCTGGCCGATGGATGCTCGTTGGCGTTCGAAGCCGTTTTCTTGAATCCAGCGGCTGGTCAAGCCAAACGACAGCTTGTTCTCGTCGCCGATACGGTCCGAGCCGGAGAAACGGTTATCCCTGAACAGCGAGGAGTAGCTGAAGCTGTTTTCGCTGGTGTCGAATACCGGAATGTCCTTCTGGTCTGTCTCTGGTACGTAGAGATAGAACATGCGCGGTTCAAGGGTCTGGCGATAGTTTTCGCCGAACCATTGGGTATTGCGATCGAAGTACAGGCCGCTGTCGATGCTGGCGATCGGGACTGCGCGATCCTGTGAACTGTTGAAACGCTCACCCAGTTGCGAAGCGCCGCCTCTATTGGTCACCAAATCGGCCTTGCCAGTGCTGTCCAGGTCAAGATCGTACTTGGTGTAAACGTACTTGAGCTTCGGCGTGATGTACCCGTAGGTTGCAGTCATCGGCAGGGACATGCTTGGCGCCAGGTTCAGACGCGTACCGTTGGCGCGGTTCAAGCCAAATACGTAAGTGTCCAGGCGAGGGGTGCCGTTATCCAACGGTGGCGTATTGAAAGGGCCGCCGTCTTTTTCCGTGTAGTTGCCGGTCTGAAGATCCCGGTCAAAGCGCACTGCCTCGGTCTCGTAGGCAAAGTCCACGCCGCCCGGGTGGTAAGGCAGCGTACCGTTGAAGGTCAGCTGCGGCAGCCGGTCATATGGAGTGATCTGCGAAACGGTCGCCAGTTGATAAGACTGGACGTTCAAGCGCGCCTGATAGGAGTCGCCGCGATAGGTCAAGGCGCCCTGTTGGTTCACGAAGTCCTGAGCTTTAACACCTTCCTGGTTGGTCTTCAGATCCTGGTAGAAGTACGGATCGCTGATCTTGGTGTAGTCGACCAGGGTCGTCAGTCGCGAATCCAGCCCACCTTTATGCTGCCAGTTGAGCATATAGCGGGTTTTTTCGTAGTCGCTCTGCTTTTTGCGTTCGTCGCTGTCGTCATTCAGGTACGCGCCGCCAAACTGACCTTCGCTGGACTTGGTGAGGTAGCGGAATTCGCCTTCCATCATCAAACCGCGTTTGGTCATGTATTGCGGGTACAACGTGGCGTCGTAGTTCGGCGCCAGGTTGAAGTAATACGGCGTAATCAGGGTAAAGCCAGTTTCCCCACCGGTGCTGAAGCTCGGCGGCAGGAAGCCGGATTGACGACGGTTGTCGATCGGGAAATAGATGTACGGGGTGTACAGGATCGGGATGTTCTTGATCCGCAACGTCGCGTTGGTCGCCGTACCGAAACCGGTGGCCGGGTTCAACGTGATGTTGTTGCCCTTGAGCTGCCAGGCGTTGCTGTCCGGCTCGCAGGTGGTGTACGTACCGTCTTTAAGACGGATGATCGCGTTCTCGGCACGCTTGGCGTACAGCGCGTTACCGCGGATGCGCGACTTGTGCAGCACGTATTCGGCGTTGTCGATCTGAGCGGCGCCGGTGTCGAGCTGGACCTCTGCGTGGTCGCCCACGATCAGGGCACCGTTGTCGCGCAGACGAACGTCGCCATTCAGCTCGCCACGGTTCTCGGCCTGATACAGACTGGCTTCCTGAGCCTCCATCTGCATGCTGCCCTGGCGCATGACGACGTCACCGGCCAGGGTTGCGACTTGTTGTTCCTGCTCGTAGCGAGAGGCCTTGGCACCGATGAAGGTCGGCGTATCGCTTTTGTCCGTCTTGTCGTTCATGCCAGGACGGGTCGGCTCGATGTACGCGCCGGAGCAATACGGACCGGTTTCGGCCAGTTGGGCCGCGGTCAGCTTCTCGCGAGGCACCCAGTCCAGGTGGCTGTAGTCGGCGCTGCGCGAACGCAGGCCACGGCCCTTGGCTTCGGTGACCAGCGCGGTCTTCGGTTCAGCGTCGCCGCTGCCGCCAGCGTCGGCTTGCGCCGTGCTGCCAGCCGGGCTGACGGCTGCGCCGTCATGCACCGGGCGCGGTGGCAATGGGGCTGCGGCGGTTTTCGGCGCGCAATCCCAGGCACCCGAAGCAGAGACTGAGCAGTCATACTGTTCCGCGGCGACCACGAATGAGGTGGCGAAAGGTTGCATGGCCAGCAGACTGCCGGTTACCAGCAACGGAAATTTTCTACGAAACGCGGGGGATTTCAATGCCATCTTATTAGTCCGGGCTTCCTGCGTGCCATCTGCCCGCGGTTTGGGCCGCACGCCTCTCGATGGTCTGAAAAAGATGCGTGATAATAAAGCATGACCCGCTTGACGGCTAGCGCCGTCGGAGACCCTTGTAATGCCCGAGCAAGATCTACGTTTACAACAGCTGAAAGTATGGCTGGATGAGCAGTTGCCAATCCTTTTCAACGCTCAGGATTGGGGTGTCGTACCTCCGGCCACATTGACCGCGGCCAGCAGCGACGCGAGTTTCAGGCGTTACTTTCGTTGGGAAGGCGGCGGTCGAACATTCGTCGTTATGGACGCGCCACCCCCCCAGGAAAACTGCAAACCTTTCGTCGATATCGCTGATTTACTCGCGAAATCGGGAATTAATGTGCCAAAAATTTATGCAGAAGATCTGCCGCGCGGCTTTCTTTTGCTCAATGACCTGGGCAGAAAAACCTATCTGGACGTGATTGACGAGCAAAACGCCGATCAATTGTTTGCCGATGCCATCGACGCGCTGCTGGCTTTTCAGCAGTTGCCGATGGACGCGCCGCTGCCCAGCTATGACGTCGCCTTGTTGCGCCGCGAGCTGGAATTGTTTCCGGAGTGGTACGTTCGTCGGCATTTGGGTATCGAATTCGACGCCCGGCAGCAAGCCTTGTGGCAGCGCGTCAGCGCTCACTTGATCGACAGCGCCCTGGCCCAGCCCAAAGTGCTGGTGCATCGCGACTATATGCCACGCAACCTGATGATCAGCACGCCGAACCCAGGTGTGCTGGATTTCCAGGACGCGGTCTACGGCCCGGTGACCTACGACATCACCTGCCTGTTCAAGGATGCGTTCCTCAGCTGGCCCAAGGCGCGCGTGCGCGAATGGCAGCGTGGTTACTGGGAGCGTGCCGGGCAGCTGGGCATCCCGGTGCAGGGCGATTTTCAGGCGTTCCTGCGGGCCAGTGACCTGATGGGGGTGCAGCGCCACCTCAAGGTGATCGGCATCTTCGCGCGCATCTGCCATCGCGACGGCAAGCCGCGCTACCTGGCGGACGTGCCGCGCTTCTTTGCTTATATAGAAGCGGTACTGGCCGACCGGACTGAACTGGATGAGCTGGGTGAGTTGCTGGCCAGCCTGCGCGAACCGGCCGAGGCGGGTGTATGAAGGCGATGATCCTGGCGGCGGGCAAAGGCGAGCGCATGCGTCCGCTCACGCTGCACACGCCCAAGCCTTTGGTGCAGGCGGGCGGCAAGCGGCTGATCGAGTATCACCTTGAAGCGCTGGCCAAGGCCGGCTTCACCGATATCGTCATTAACCATGCGTGGCTCGGGCAGCAGATCGAAAGCTACCTGGGCGACGGCGCGCAGTTTGGTCTGCGCATTCAGTACTCGGCCGAAGGCGAGCCGCTGGAAACCGGCGGCGGTATTTTCAAGGCACTGCCACTGCTGGGCGATGAGCCTTTCCTTCTGGTCAACGGTGACATCTGGACCGACTTCGACTTCGCCAGCCTGCGCAAGAAGCCGCTGCAAGGGCTTGCCCACTTGGTGATGGTCGACAGGCCTGACCATGCCCCTGCGGGCGGCGACTTCTATTTGAGCGACGGCGTGCTTCATGATGCCGCGCCCGGTGCCGATAACCTGACCTTCAGTGGCATTTCAGTGCTCGACCCTCAGCTGTTCGCGGGTTGCAGCGCCGGGGCCTTCAAACTGGCGCCGCTGTTGCGGGAGGCCATGGCCAAAGGACGGGTTACGGGGGAACACATGACGGGACGCTGGATTGATGTCGGCACGCTGGAACGCCTGGCGCAGGTCGAGACCTTGCTGACTGCGGAGCAATAAGATGTTGTGGCCAGGGACACTGATCGGTGCCGGGGCTGGCTTTGCCATTGCCAGTATTCCGGGGGCCTTGTTGGGCGCATTGCTGGGGCAGGCACTGGACCGCCGCCTGCAGTTGCACAGTTGGGCGCAATTGCGTGAACGCCTGGGCGGGCGCCCGGCATTGCGCAACGACGAGCTGCTGTTTGTGTTGTTGGGGCGCCTGGCCAAAAGCAATGGCCGGGTCGTGGATGGGCATATCCAGCAGGCGCGCCTGGAAATGCGCGCGCTGGACATGAGTGAACACGCCCGGCGCCGGGCAATTATCGCGTTCAATCGCGGCAAGTCCGGTTCCGACCGGGTGCGCACGTATCTGCGCGTACTCAAGGCGCAGCCGCATGCGGCGGAAGGCGTGTTGCGTGCGTGCTGGCGAATGGCCTGGGCGGATGGCAGGGCAGATGAGGCCGAGCGCGACCTGATCGATCAATGGGGCAAGTGGCTGGGCTGGACGCCGCAACAGTTGCACGCGCTGGCCTGCGACTACGCGCCGGAACGCAAGCCCTTGGTCAGCCGCAGCGGCGCCTATCAGGAGGCGTTGCGGATTCTTGGTGTAACCGCCACCAGCGAACCGTCGGTGATCAAGCGTGCCTATCGTCGCCTGCTCAGTCGCCACCACCCGGACAAGATCGCCGGCACCGGCGCCAGCCCCGCGCAAGTGCGCGAGGCGACCGAGCGAACCCGCGAGCTGCATAACGCCTACGCGCTGATTCGCGAGCGGCGGGATTTCAGATAGCCAGCACTTTTTGGAAGTGTGCACCCAATCCATTGTGGGAGCGGGTTTGCTCGCGAGTCAGCCGATGCATCTGTTGACTGACACAGCCTATTCGCGAGCAAGCCCGCTCCCACATCAGGCTACGGTGCTTTCGAGATAGGCGGTCAGCGCTATTTCGGCTCCGGGCTCAGCCACCCGCGCACCCGCCGATACAACTGCTCTTGCTCGGCCGAGCTATTGCCGGGCAGGGTTTTCAGTGACACCTGTTTGTAGCCGTCATTCTTCGTGCGCTTGGCGGCTTGCACGCGCTCCAGCGCATTTTTGCGTTCTTGGGCGCTGTCCTGGTAGAACACGTCCGCTGTAGGCACTTTCAGCGTTGGGGCCAGTTGTTGCAGATTCGGTTGCCGACCCGTAGGTGTCTTGCCAGCCACCATCACCAACTTTTGCACTTGGGACGGCTGCTTCTCGCTCAGGTAACGCGCGGCCCACCAGGCGCCGGTGCCATGGCCAAGCAACACCACGCTGCGCGCGCTCTGGGTTTGGGCGAAGGCGACGGCGGCGTCGATACGATCAAAGATGCGCTTGGCGTCGGTTTTTTCCTGCTGCTCCGCACCGGGCACCACCGCCGGGTCCGTCCCTTCAGCTTCGGCGCTGGCGGCTTGTTCGATGGGTTTGGCTGCGGTGCTGCCTTCTTTGCTGCTGGTGTCGACCGCTGCCTTGGGGGCTTCCATGACCCGCGGCGGTAAGGTGTCCAGGTTCACGTCCGGTAATGAAAGGCTGAGGGTGCCCCAATCGGCGTCCGGTAATTTACTGCGCAAAGGCGCAATTGCTTGCGGCCAGTCAGCACTTTCCCCGGCGCCAGGCACGATAATCACCACGCCTTGGGGTTCGGCGCTGTTGGCCGGTTTCCACAGGGCCAGGAATGAATCGCTGCCGGCCTGCAACTGTTGCTGCTCTTGTTGCGGAAGTTGCCGCTCAAGGGCGTTGGCCTCTTCCTGGCTGCGCTCGGGCAGAGGTTGGCGTTCAACCGGTTTTTCGGCAGCGGGCGCAGGTGCGTCGGCGGCCTGAACAGAAAAGGCGCTGGTAAATAGCAGCGACAGGCACAATGCTGGCAGTGCCGAACGGTGGAGAAAGAGCATCGTTAATTCCCGGCCAGAAGTCATTCCAGCAGCCTAATGGGTTGGTCAGTGTTTGTCAGTGATGTGAGACGTGGATCATGGGTTTTCGCTGTCTGCTGGTTATCGGCTGTTGGTGCTTTGCCTTGATGGCCAGTGCCGCGCCTGCGCCTGCTGCACCACAGGCGCAACTGAATGCACAACAGCGGGAGTGGCTCGCCCAGCATCCGGAGTTGCGCGTGGGCCTGGTATTGCAGGCGCCTTACGCGCAATACGACCGGCGCTTGCAGCGGTTGTCCGGGGCCAATGTCGAGTTGATGCATTGGTTGGCCAAGGCGCTGAACATTGAGCTGACCTGGCGCAATTTCCCCACCCAAGAGCAATTGGAAGCCGCCGTGCGTGACGGCGAAGTGGATATCGCCCCCGGCCTGCAGCAAACCCCTGCGAGCCTGCGCCTGTGGTTATTCACCGACCCGTATATGCGCGTGCCCCAGCATATCGTCGGTGTCCGCGAGGGCGGCGGTGCCGTGGAGCTGGAAAAACTCGATGAGCAATCCCGCGTTGCCGTGCGCATGCCCAGCGCCGTGGCGGACTACCTGCGCAGCAATTATCCCAACCTGAATCTGCAAGGCGTGCCCATGGAGCGTCAGGCCTTGCAGTTGCTGGTCAGCCAGCAGGCGCGTTATGCCGTGGTGGATGAGGCACAGTTGAGCCGGTTGTCCGGCGAGGCGGAGTTTGCCGGGTTGGCCGTGGTGGGGGATATCGGCTTGCCGCAATTGCTGCGTGTGGCCACCCGCCGTGAATGGCCGGAACTGGCGACCATCATGCAAAGCGCCTTGCGCGCGATACCCGCCCGCGATCTGGATCAACTGCATAGCCGCTGGTTGCAACCCAAGTACCCACAGTTGTCGGAGTCACCCGCCTTCTGGAAAAACCTCAGCCTGCTCTTGGGGTTGTTCCTGATCGCCAGTCTTGCCGTGGTGGTCTGGCAGCGTCGCCAGCAACGTGGGCTGGAACAGCACCTGCTGGCGGCTCGGGAAGAAAGTGCCGCGCGCGCCGCCAGTGCCGAAGCCTTGCGGTTGACGCAGTTTTCCATCGATCAAAGTACGGTCGGTATCCTGTGGGTCAATTGGGACAGCCATGTGCGCTACGCCAACCTCGCCGCCGAAACCATGCTCGGTTATGGCGCCGGTGCATTGATCGAGCGACCGCTGATCGATTTTGACCCGACGTTGAACATGGACCGCTGGCTCAACCTGTGGAAACGCGCCCGCGCCAGCGAAGAAGGCCCGCAAAACTTTGCAGCCGATTGTGTGCGCGCAGACGGCACGATCCTGCCCGCTGATGTGTCCTTGAGCTTTCTGCGCTTTGCCGATGGCGAATACCTGGTCGTGTATCTCAGTGACGTGACCGAGCGCCGCCGTTATGTGGCCGCCTTGCTGCAAAGCGAGGCACAGTTGCGCGAATTGTCCGCCCACCTGGAAACCGTGCGCGAAGAAGAAAAGGCCCGTATCGCCCGCGAAGTGCACGACGAACTCGGGCAGATGCTCACGGTGCTCAAGCTGGAAACCTCGATGTGCGAGCTGGCCTATGCGCAATTGGATCCGGGCTTGAACGAGCGCCTCAACAGCATGAAGCGCCTGATCGCCCAGCTGTTCCAGCTGGTGCGCGACGTGGCGACCGCATTGCGCCCGCCGATTCTCGACGCGGGCATCGCCTCGGCCATCGAGTGGCAAGCCCGCCGCTTTGAAGCCCGTACGCAAATCCCCTGCCTGGTACAAGTCCCGGACAACCTGCCCGCCCTGAGCGACGCCAAGGCCATCGGCCTGTTCCGCATCCTGCAGGAGGCGTTGACCAATGTGATGCGCCATGCCCAGGCGCATACTGTCGAGCTGACCCTGGTGGTTGAGGGCGGCGACTTGCAGTTGACGATCAGCGATGACGGCGTCGGCTTCGTTGAGTCCCAGGGCCGGCCCGTGTCCTTTGGCGTAGTGGGTATGCGCGAGCGGGTGTTGATGATGGGCGGGCAACTGAGCCTGCACAGCGAGCCGGGGGAGGGCACCACCTTGAGTGTCAGGGTGCCGTTGGATGCATAACGCTAAGAGGAAACCCCTGTGATTCGTGTATTGGTAGCCGAAGACCACACCATCGTCCGTGAAGGCATCAAGCAATTGATCGGCCTGGCCAAAGACCTGCAAGTAGTGGGCGAGGCGAGTAACGGCGAGCAGTTGCTGGAGACTTTGCGCCACGTGGCGTGCGAGGTTGTGTTGCTGGATATCTCGATGCCCGGTGTGAATGGGCTGGAGGCCATTGCGCGCATCCGTGCACTGAATAACCCGCCGGCGATCCTGGTGTTGTCCATGCACGATGAAGCGCAAATGGCCGCCCGCGCCTTGAAAGTCGGGGCGGCGGGGTATGCGACCAAAGACAGCGACCCGGCCCTGTTGCTGACGGCGATTCGCAAAGTCGCGGCGGGCGGGCGCTATATCGACCCGGACCTGGCTGACCGCATGGTGTTTGAAGTCGGCTTGACGGACGCGCGGCCGCTGCATTCGCTGCTCTCGGAGCGCGAGTTTTCGGTGTTCGAGCGCCTCGCCCAGGGCGCCAACGTCAATGACATCGCCCAGCAACTGGCGCTGAGCAGCAAGACCATCAGCACCCACAAGGCGCGCCTGATGCAAAAGCTGAATATCACGTCCCTGGCCGAATTGGTGAAGTACGCCATGGAACATAAGCTGTTGTGACGACATGCCTGTTTACGACCTCCCGCGCGTCCTGCCAGGGCCATTCCCGGCGCGCGGGGCGCTGACACTGTTCCATCCCCGCCATCGTTGTAGGGCGATCCTTACCCCCAGCCTTCCATCCGGCTGATGCAATTCTCTCCTGGCCCCCGATTTCCGCGGCCTCGCGCCTGGACTACGCTTGTGCCACAGCAGTCCAAAATACAAAGGTGCGGGTATGAGCGAGGTGGATTCAAATGATGTGCTGGTCAGCTTTCGTGGCGTGCAGAAGAGCTACGACGGCGAGAACCTGATCGTCAAAGACCTCAACCTGGAGATTCGCAAGGGCGAGTTCCTCACCCTGCTCGGGCCATCGGGCTCGGGCAAGACCACCAGCCTGATGATGCTTGCCGGTTTCGAGACGCCGACCGCCGGTGAAATCCTGCTGGCCGGGCGCGCGATCAACAACGTGCCGCCGCACAAGCGCGACATCGGCATGGTGTTCCAGAACTATGCATTGTTCCCGCACATGACCGTCGCCGAAAACCTGGCGTTTCCCTTGTCGGTGCGCGGCTTGAGCAAGACCGATATCAGCGAGCGGGTCAAACGTGTGTTGAGCATGGTCCAGCTCGATGCCTTCGCCCAGCGCTATCCGGCGCAACTCTCCGGGGGGCAGCAACAACGTGTGGCTCTGGCCCGGGCGCTGGTGTTCGAACCGCAGCTGGTGCTGATGGACGAACCCCTCGGCGCACTCGACAAACAACTGCGCGAACACATGCAGATGGAGATCAAACACCTGCACCAGCGTCTGGGTGTGACGGTGGTGTACGTGACCCACGACCAGGGCGAAGCCTTGACCATGTCCGACCGCGTGGCGGTGTTCCACCAAGGCGAAATCCAGCAGATCGCCGCGCCGCGCACCTTGTACGAAGAGCCTAAAAACACCTTCGTCGCCAACTTCATCGGTGAGAACAACCGCCTCAACGGGCGCCTGCACAGCCACAGCGGCGAGCGTTGCGTGGTGGAGCTGGCGCGGGGCGAAAAGGTCGAGGCGCTCGCGGTGAATGTCGGCCAGATCGGCGGCCCGGTGACCCTGTCGGTGCGCCCGGAGCGCGTGAGCCTTAACGGCTCCAGCGAAAGCTGCGTCAACCGTTTCTCTGGTCGTGTGGCGGAGTTTATCTACCTGGGCGACCACGTGCGTGTGCGCCTGGAGGTTTGCGGCAAGGCCGATTTTTTTGTGAAACAACCGATTGCCGAGCTGGACCCGGCCCTGGCGGTCGGCGACGTGGTACCGATTGGCTGGCAAGTCGAGCACGTTCGCGCACTCGACCCACTTCTAGAGGCGAATTAATCGCCCCATGGCTTCACCAACCCTGCACGTGGAGAGAACAACAATGTTGAGATCCCTTAAATATTCCGCCCTGGTTTTAGGCCTGATGGGCGCGACACAGGCCATGGCAGGCCCGGACCTGACGGTCGTGTCCTTTGGTGGCGCGAACAAGGCGGCCCAGGTCAAGGCTTTCTACGCGCCGTGGGAAAGCGCGGGCAACGGCAAGATCGTCGCGGGTGAGTACAACGGTGAAATGGCCAAGGTCAAAGCCATGGTCGACACCAAGAGCGTGTCCTGGGACCTGGTGGAAGTGGAGTCGCCGGAACTGTCCCGTGGCTGTGACGAAGACATGTTCGAGCCGCTCGACCCCAAACTGTTCGGCAATACGGCGGACTACGTGAAGGGCGCGATTCAGCCCTGCGGCGTGGGCTTCTTTGTGTGGTCCACCGTGCTGGCCTACAACGCCGACAAGCTGGCCAGCGCACCGACCAGTTGGGCGGATTTCTGGGACACCAAGAAATTCCCTGGAAAGCGCGGCTTGCGTAAGGGCGCCAAGTACACCCTGGAATTCGCCTTGATGGCTGACGGCGTGGCCCCCAAGGACGTGTACAAAGTGCTGGCCGGCAAAGATGGTCAGGACCGTGCATTCAAGAAGCTGGATGAACTCAAACCGTCGATCCAATGGTGGGAAGCTGGCGCACAACCGCCACAGTACCTCGCTTCTGGCGACGTGGTGATGAGCTCTGCCTACAACGGGCGCATCGCCGCCGTGCAAAAAGAGAGCAACCTGAAAGTGGTCTGGAACGGCGGCATCTACGACTTCGATGCGTGGGCCATCCCTAAAGGCTTGGCCAAGGACCGCGCGGAAGCCGCGAAGAAGTTCATCGCCTTCTCGGTGCAGCCGCAACAGCAGAAGACCTATTCGGAAAACATCGCCTACGGCCCGGCCAACACCCAGGCTGTGCCGTTGCTGGCCAAGGATGTGTTGAAGGATATGCCGACCACTCCGGAAAACATTGCCAACCAGGTGCAGATCGACGTGAGTTTCTGGGCGGATAACGGCGAGCAATTGGAGCAGCGCTTCAATTCGTGGGCGGCTAAGTAACCCGCAATACCGCTAAATCCTTGTGCGAACCGGTAAGTGTGGGAGCGGGCTTGCTCGCGAATGCGATGTGACAGTCAGCGCGTGAAGAGACTGATCCACCGTATTCGCGAGCAAGCCCGCTCCCACACAGCCCGGCTCCCATTTGGGGCCTGTTGTGTTGGGCAGAGCGCATTCATTTTTAAGTTCCGGAGTTTGCCATGGTTATCGCCATTCCCAGCCCCACCCTCAAGCAGCGCCTGGCGCGTGCCGAGCGGCTCAACCGCTGGAAGGCCCAAGCGTTGATTGCGCCATTGGTGCTGTTTTTGCTGCTGGTGTTCCTGGTGCCGATCGTTGCGCTGCTTTACAAAAGCGTCGGCAACCCTGAAGTGGTGGGTGGTTTACCGCGCACCGTGGTGGCGGTAAAGACCTGGGATGGTCGTGGTCTGCCGGGTGAGCCGGTGTATCAGGCCCTCAGCGAAGACCTGGGCGAAGCGCGTAAAAACCAGACACTGGGCGACCTGTCCAAACGCTTGAACATGGAACTGGCCGGCTATCGCAGCCTGCTGACCAAAACCGCGCGGGCGCTGCCGTTTACCGAAGCGCCCGCCTCTTATAAACAGGCGCTGGAAACCCTCGACGAGCGCTGGGGCGATCCGGCGTACTGGCAGGCAATCCGGCGCAATACCAGCAGCCTTACGCCTTACTACCTGCTGGCGGCCGTCGATCACCGCATCGATGACCTCGGCGAAGTGGCCCCGGCAACGCCGGACCAGGCGATCTACCTGGACATCTTCGCCCGCACGTTCTGGATGGGCCTGGTGATTACCTTCATCTGCCTGCTGCTGGCGTACCCATTGGCCTACTTGCTGGCCAACCTGCCGGCACGCAAAAGCAACCTGTTGATGATCCTGGTGTTGCTGCCGTTCTGGACCTCGATCCTGGTGCGCGTGGCAGCGTGGATTGTGTTGCTGCAATCCGGTGGGCTGATCAACAGCGCGCTGATGAGTGTGGGCCTGATCGATAAACCGTTGGAATTGGTCTTCAACCGCACCGGCGTGTACATCTCCATGGTGCATATCCTGCTGCCGTTCATGATCCTGCCGATCTACAGCGTGATGAAAGGCATCTCGCCCACGTATATGCGGGCGGCAATCTCGCTGGGATGCCACCCGTTCGCCAGCTTCTGGCGCGTGTACTTCCCGCAGACCTACGCCGGTGTCGGCGCCGGTTGTCTGCTGGTGTTCATCCTGGCGATTGGTTACTACATCACGCCGGCGCTGCTGGGCAGCCCGAACGACCAGATGGTCAGCTACTTTGTGGCCTTCTACACCAACACCAGCATCAACTGGGGCATGGCCACGGCGTTGGGCGGCTTACTGCTGCTGGCGACCGTGCTGCTGTACCTGATCTACAACCGGCTGGTGGGCGCCAGCCGCCTGCGCCTGAGCTGAGGAGACCTTGCGATGCTGAGCCCTTATATGTCACCGGTGGAACGGGTGTGGTTCTACAGCTTGCGGATCTTGTGCGGCTTGATCCTGCTGTTCCTGATATTGCCGGTGCTGGTGATTATTCCGCTGTCGTTCAACAGTGGCAGTTTCCTGGTGTACCCGCTGCAAGGTTTCTCGCTGCATTGGTACCAGGACTTCTTCGCCTCGGCCGAATGGATGCGCGCACTGAAGAACAGCATCATCGTTGCCCCGGCGGCCACGGTGCTGGCAATGGTGTTCGGCACCCTGGCGGCGATTGGCCTGACGCGCGGCAACTTCCCCGGCAAGGCGTTGGTGATGGCGCTGGTCATTTCGCCGATGGTGGTGCCGGTGGTGATTATCGGCGTGGCCAGTTACCTGTTCTTCGCGCCGTTGGGGCTGGGCAACAGTTTCTTCTCGCTGATCGTGGTGCATGCGGTGCTGGGCGTGCCGTTTGTGATTATCACGGTGTCGGCGACCTTGCAGGGTTTCAACCATAACCTGGTGCGAGCTGCCGCCAGCCTGGGCGCCTCGCCGTTGACCGCGTTTCGTCGGGTGACCTTGCCGCTGATTGCGCCGGGGGTGATTTCCGGGGCGCTGTTTGCGTTCGCTACGTCATTCGATGAAGTGGTCGTGACGCTGTTCCTTGCCGGCCCTGAGCAAGCGACCTTGCCGCGGCAGATGTTCAGCGGCATCCGTGAAAACCTCAGCCCGACGATTGCTGCCGCGGCGACCTTGCTGATTGCCTTCTCGGTGTTGCTGTTGCTGACCCTGGAATGGCTGCGAGGCCGCAGCGAAAAACTGCGCACCGCGCAGGTCTGAAGCCCAACCGAGATCAACCTGTGGGAGCGGGCGTGCTCCCACATGGGGGTGTGTTTATTCAGATAATGACCATTCAGCCGCTGAATGGCAGACAACCCATGTGCCTCAGCTACTCTTGTGCAAGCCCATTAATAACAAGAGGCCGCGCACATGAGCACTTCCTCATTCAAGATCGCCCACAAACTGCTGACCGGCGCCGGTGCCATCGAGCAGTTGGCCGCCGAGCTCACGCGTTTGGATGTGGATAACCCACTGATCGTGACGGACGCCGCGCTGGTCAAGTCCGGCACCGTGGCGCTGGCGCTTGAGCATTTGGGCGAGCGCACCTACGAGATTTTTGATCGTGTGCTGCCCGACCCGGAAATCGCCATCGTCGAAGACTGCATGCGTGCGTACCGCGAAGGCGGGCATGACGGCCTGATCGGGGTGGGCGGCGGCAGCGCTATCGACATTGCCAAAAGTGTCGCGGCCTATGCCGGTTACCACGGCGCCCTGGCGGATTTGTTCGGCATCGACCAGGTGCCGCGCAAGGGGCCGCCGTTGATCGCCATCCCGACCACGGCCGGCACCGGTTCGGAGGTGACCAATGTGGCGATCCTCTCGGACAAAGTGGCGCAACTGAAAAAAGGCATCGTCAGCGATTACCTGCTGCCGGATGTCGCGTTGATCAGCCCGCAAATGACGCTCACGTGCCCGCGCAGTGTCACCGCCGCCAGTGGCGTGGATGCATTGGTGCATGCCATCGAGTCCTACCTGTCACTGAATGCCTCGCCGATCACCGATGCGTTGGCCATTGGCGCGATCAAGCTGATTGCCAATGCGCTGCCCAAGGCCTACGCCAACCCGGCCAACCTGCAGGCCCGCGACGACATGGCCACCGCCAGCCTGATGGCCGGTATGGCGTTCGGCAACGCTGGAGTGGGCGCGGTGCATGCGTTGGCCTACCCGCTGGGCGGGCGATTCAATATTGCCCACGGCGTGAGCAATGCGCTGTTGCTGCCCTACGTGATGCACTGGAACAAGCTGGCGTGTGTCGAGCGCATGCAGGACATTGCCCAGGCGATGGGTGTCAATGTCACCGGGCTCAGCATCAACGACGCAGCCGACCAGGCGGTTGAGGCAATGACGCGACTGTGTGCCGCAGTCGAGATCCCGGCGGGCCTGCGCAGCTTCGGGATACCGGAGGATGCAATCCCGGCCATGGCCACGGAGGCGGCGGGTATCGAGCGGCTGATGCGCAACAACCCGCGCCAGCTCAGCGCAGCGGATATCGAGAAAATCTACCGGGCAGCTTACTAACTGTTGAGTGAGGTCACGGTGCGCGCGGCAAAGCATGAGGTATACAATGCGCGCCATCGTGATTTAGCTCAAAAAGGTGCGTCATGCAGCCCTTCGTCATTGCTCCATCGATTCTCTCCGCCGATTTCGCCCGCCTGGGTGAGGAAGTGGACAAGGTATTGGCCGCCGGTGCCGATTTCGTGCACTTCGATGTCATGGACAACCACTACGTGCCGAACCTGACCATCGGCCCGATGGTGTGCGCGGCACTGCGCAAGTACGGCATCACCGCGCCGATTGATGCGCACCTGATGGTCAGCCCGGTGGATCGCATCATCGGCGACTTCGTTGACGCTGGTGCGACCTACATCACCTTCCACCCGGAAGCCTCGCTGCACGTCGACCGCACCCTGCAACTGATCCGCGAAGGCGGCTGCAAGGCGGGCCTGGTATTCAACCCGGCGACCCCGTTGAGCGTGCTTGAGTACGTGATGGACAAGGTCGACATGATCCTGCTGATGAGCGTCAACCCAGGCTTCGGTGGCCAGAAGTTCATCCCCGGCACCCTGAACAAGCTGCGCGAAGCCCGCGCGCTGATCGATGCGTCGGGCCGTGATATCCGCCTGGAAATCGACGGTGGGGTCAACGTCAACAATATCCGCGAGATCGCCGCTGCCGGGGCCGACACCTTCGTGGCCGGCTCGGCGATCTTCAACGCCCCGGACTACCAGGAAGTCATCGACAAGATGCGTGCCGAACTCGCGCTGGCGCGTCCATGAGCGGTTTTGAGCGGCTGTTCCCCGGCAAACTGCCACGGCTGGTGATGTTCGATCTGGACGGTACGTTGATCGACTCGGTGCCAGACCTGGCGGCGGCGGTGGACGAGATGCTGCTCAAGCTGGGGCGCAAGCCGGCGGGTATCGAGTCGGTACGCGAGTGGGTCGGCAATGGCGCGCAGATGCTGGTGCGCCGGGCCCTGGCCAACCATATCGAGGCTGAAGGCGTCGATGATGTCGAGGCCGAACATGCCCTGGAATTGTTCAATGCAGCCTATGAAAGCAGTCACGAACTGACCGTGGTTTACCCCGGCGTGCGCGATACGCTCAAATGGCTGCACAAGCAGGGCGTGGAAATGGCCCTGATCACCAACAAGCCGGAGCGCTTTGTCGCGCCGCTGTTGGACCAGATGAAAATTGGCCGTTATTTCCGCTGGATCATCGGTGGCGATACCTTGCCGCAGAAGAAACCCGACCCGGCGGCGCTGTTTTTCGTGATGAAAATGGCCAACATTCCGGCGTCCCAATCGTTGTTTGTCGGCGATTCGCGCAGTGACGTGCTGGCCGCAAAAGCCGCCGGTGTGCAGTGCGTGGCCCTGAGTTACGGCTACAACCATGGTCGGCCGATTGCCGAAGAATCGCCGGCACTGGTGATAGATGACCTGCGACTGCTAATCCCCGGTTGCTTGGGAGCGGGCGCTGAGATAACGTTGCCCGATACCGAACCGTCCCCTTCTGGAAATCCCATCGTGGTGGTCACTCGCAAACTCTGGATGAAAGTCATCAAGGCCCTGGCCCGCTGGCGTTGGCGCGCCTGACTGATCCTGGCCGCGCTGCGGCATGTTTGCACACCTGACCGTTTGACCCTCAAGCCACGAGGCACCTCATGATCCGCGAAGAATTCCTGCGTTTGGCCGCTGCCGGCTATAACCGTATCCCCTTGGCCTGCGAAACCTTGGCCGACTTCGATACGCCGCTGTCGATCTACCTGAAACTGGCCGACGAGCCCAATTCCTACCTGCTGGAATCGGTACAGGGCGGCGAGAAATGGGGCCGTTACTCGATCATTGGCCTGCCGTGCCGCACCGTGCTGCGCGTGCATGACCACCATGTGAGCATTACCCAGGACGGCGTCGAGATCGAAAGCCACGACGTCGAAGACCCGCTGGCCTTCGTCGAAGCGTTCAAGGCCCGCTACAACGTGCCGACCATTGCCGGCCTGCCGCGCTTTAACGGCGGCCTGGTGGGGTATTTCGGCTACGACTGCGTGCGTTATGTGGAAAAACGCCTGGGCAAATGCCCGAATCCAGATCCGCTGGGCGTGCCGGACATTCTGCTGATGGTCTCTGACGCGGTGGTGGTGTTCGACAACCTCGCCGGTAAGATGCACGCGATTGTCCTCGCTGACCCTTCCCAGGCCGATGCCTTCGAGCAAGGCCAGGCCAGCCTGGAAGCCTTGCTGGAAAAACTGCGCCAGCCGATCACCCCGCGTCGTGGCCTGGACCTCAGCCGGCCGCCGGCTGCCGACCCGATCTTTCGTTCAAGCTTTACTCAGGATGACTACGAGCGCGCGGTCGACACGATCAAGGAATACATCCTGGCCGGTGACTGCATGCAGGTGGTGCCGTCGCAACGCATGTCCATCGACTTCAAGGCGGCGCCGATCGATCTGTATCGCGCGCTGCGTTGCTTCAACCCGACGCCGTACATGTATTTCTTCAACTTCGGTGACTTCCACGTGGTGGGCAGTTCGCCGGAAGTGCTGGTGCGCGTCGAAGACAATCTGATTACCGTGCGCCCGATCGCCGGCACTCGCCCGCGTGGCGCGACCGAAGAGGCTGATCTGGCGCTGGAAGAGGACTTGCTCAGCGACGACAAGGAAATTGCCGAGCACTTGATGCTGATCGACCTGGGGCGTAACGACACCGGGCGCGTTTCGGAAATCGGTTCGGTGAAGCTGACCGAGAAGATGGTGATCGAGCGCTATTCCAACGTGATGCACATCGTGTCCAACGTCACCGGCGAGCTGAAAGCCGGGTTAACCGCCATGGACGCGTTGCGCGCGATTCTGCCGGCGGGCACGTTGTCGGGTGCACCAAAGATTCGCGCGATGGAAATCATCGACGAACTGGAACCGGTCAAGCGTGGTGTATACGGCGGCGCTGTGGGGTATTTCGCCTGGAACGGCAACATGGACACCGCGATTGCGATCCGTACCGCCGTGATCAAGGATGGCGAACTGCATGTACAGGCCGGTGGCGGGATTGTTGCTGACTCGGTGCCGGCGCTCGAATGGGAAGAAACACTGAACAAACGCCGCGCGATGTTTCGGGCTGTGGCGTTGGCCGAGCAGACTCCTCAGGGTTAACGGTCGACCCAGATCCAAATGTGGGAGCGGGCTTGCCCGCGAATGCGCAGTGTCAGTTACTGAATAAGTAGCTGATCCACCGTATTCGCGAGCAAGCCCGCTCCCACATTGGTATCTACTGTCCTTAAGACTTCATCAGAAATCCAGACTCACCCCGACACTCACTCCTTGTTGGGTCAGGCTGTCATCCTTCCTCACGTTATACACCGCCCGCAACGCCAGTTCCTGAGTCAGCTTGTGGCTGATGCCGAGGTTCAGGCGATCCGAATTGCTGCGAGGTGTGTAGCCGTCCAGCTTGAAGTCGATTCCCTGCACGCTGTTGAGTGAAATGTTTACCTTCTGAGCATCGTTTTCGAACTCGTGCTCGTGGGCCACTTCACCAAACACCTGGGTTTGCGGGGTGACGCGGTAGCTGCCCTGCAGGCCGACGCCGAGACGCTTGGAGTCGCGTTGCTGGTCATCAAACGTCAGTGCCGTGGAGCGGTTGTCCTTTTCCGAGTAACCGTTCACTTCGACCCGCGCATAGTCGGCGCTGATAAACGGTGACAGGTGCCAATCGCTGCCGGCTCCAGCAATGTCGTAGCCTACTCGGCCGCTCAAGGCCCAGAGCCAGCCATCGGTGTCGCCTTTTTCGGAGCCTTCACTGACGCCCAGGGCGAACTTGCGCTTGAGGCTGTCGAAGTCCAGCTTGCCGCCGGTCAGCGCCGCATCGGCCCACCAGTGATTTTGCTGGTATTGAGCGAAGGCGGTGCCCATGTAGCTGTTGAGCGTGTAGTCCGAGTCGCGTGCGCCGACTTCGAGTGTCTGGCGATACAGCCCGGCGGCCACACCGACGCGCCAGTTGTCGTCGAACCGGTAGCTGCCGCCGACATTCACGTTGTAGCCACTGCCGTCGCCACTGGCCGAGCTGCGTTGATCATCGAAGTCCAGGTGCTGGCCACCACCGGCCACGATCGCGCGCCATTGGCCGACGGCTTGCCAGTTGCCGTTGTCGGCCTGCCATTGGTTGCGCAGTTCATCCTGGTGGGCGCGCAAGGTGCCTTGGGCCATCTCCGGCAGCAAGGTGATTTCCCAAGGGGCTGCAAGCAGGGAATAGGCGTAGTCGGCGATCAGTTGTTGGCCTGCAATGGTGGGGTGGACCGAGTCGTTGTAGATCAGCTTGGTTGGGTCCGGCTGGGTGCCGCCGATGCCGTAGATCGGGTTGGCGGTGCAGCTGTTGCCGCTGAAGCAGGTGCCCGTGAGGTTTTGCCCGGTGGCCAAGCCAAAGCGGGCCGGGTCAGCGAAGGTTTCGTTTAACAGCAGCGGAATATTCAGCGGGATGATCTGGGCATCGATCTGCGACAGGCGTTGCACCAGTGACTGGTTGAAGATCCCGCTCAGGGCCGAGCTTGCTGCCTGCGCTGGCGTGCCGTTGATGGCGGGGGTCAAGCCCAGGTCGGGCAGCATCCACACCATGATGTACCGCGCCCCGGCCTGTTGCAGGGCTTGGGCACTGTCGGCCAGGCGCCCACCTGCGGCAACCGCTTGACCGGGGCTGAGCACACGCCCTTGCAGGAAGTCATTGCCGCCACCGGACAGAAAATACAGCGCGTTCGGGTCGGCCCGCCCGCCGTTTGCCGGCAGATAACCCTGGCGACTGCGCAAAACGGTACCGCCACCGGGGTTTCCAGGTGGAATCGCTGCATTGGAGACTGAGGTGATGGAGTCCAGGATGTTGTCGGTACGGTAGCCGCCGACCGCCCAGTTGTTCCCGTCAGGCAGGCCTTGTGCCGCGCGAACCGGCGAGGTGGAGGCATTCAGGTCGTTGGGTGCGACACCCAGTTTCGAACCCAGGAGGGTCGATGAGACAAGGCCATAGTTGCCCTGAAAGGTCGGCCCGGTGCGGTTGGTGAAGCGCAAAGTGGCGCCGGCCGAGCCGTCGGGGAACTGGCCGGCGTCTGCCAGGCTGTCGCCAAAAACGACCATGGTTGAATAGGGTGAAGGGGCTGCAAACGCCTGCGCGCAGGCCAGGGACAAGAGGGCGCCGGCGAGGGGTGCGAACAACGGTGGTCTGAGCATGCGAAATTCCATTTAGTTGTTTTTGTATCGGATGCGAAACACTAGCAATGTAGTGAGGGTTTTCGTCGAAGAAAACTATTTTTTCCTATAAAGACACCGTAGTGATTACCCCGTATTCGCTGCTCCATATTGCACCGCTGGCGAGGCTACGTTACTGTGCCTGAACGTATGAATGAGACCCTTCCCGTGTTGATCATCAGCAAACTCTTGATGCGAGTAGTCAAGGCACACGCCCGTTGGCGTTGGCGCGCCTGACATTTTTCTCTGCCGGCCCGGCCGGACCTGTACCGATTTGCCTTCTTCACCCGTTGTTCGACGCCCCTTGCCGGCTAACCCTGGCAACCGGAACGTGCGTCTGGCAGCGGGACACTCTCTTGGAAGGCGGTCATTCGAAATCAGTGAATTCAAGAGGTTTGAACCCACATGTTGCTGATGATTGATAACTACGATTCCTTTACCTACAACGTTGTGCAGTACCTGGGCGAACTCGGTGCCGAGGTCAAGGTGGTGCGTAACGATGAACTGACGGTTGCCGAAATCGCTGCCCTGAACCCGGAGCGTATTGTGGTTTCGCCTGGCCCTTGCACGCCGACCGAAGCGGGCATTTCGCTCGAAGCCATCCAGTATTTCGCCGGCAAATTGCCGATTCTGGGCGTGTGCCTGGGCCACCAGTCCATCGGCCAGGCCTTTGGCGGTGATGTGGTGCGCGCCCGCCAGGTGATGCACGGCAAGACCAGCCCGGTGTTCCATAAAGACCTCGGTGTATTCCACGGGTTGAACCTGCCGGTGACGGTAACCCGTTACCACTCGCTGGTGGTCAAGCGTGAAACCCTGCCCGAGTGCCTGGAACTGACAGCCTGGACCCAATTGGAAGACGGCTCCGTCGACGAGATCATGGGCCTGCGCCACAAGACACTGAATATCGAAGGGGTGCAGTTTCACCCCGAGTCAATCCTGACCGAGCAGGGCTACGAGCTGTTCGCCAACTTTCTCAAGCAAAGCGGCGGCACGCGCTAAGGACTTTCCATGGATATCAAGACTGCCCTGAGCCGTATCGTCGGCCACCTGGACCTGAGCACCGCTGAAATGAGCGATGTGATGCGTGAGATCATGACCGGTCAATGCACCGATGCGCAGATTGGCGCGTTCATGATGGCGATGCGCATGAAGAGCGAAAGCATCGACGAAATCGTCGGTGCCGTATCGGTCATGCGGGAGCTGGCGGACAAGGTCGAACTCAAGACCCTCGACGGTGTGGTCGATGTGGTCGGCACCGGCGGTGACGGTGCGAATATTTTCAACGTGTCCACGGCGGCGTCCTTTGTGGTCGCAGCGGCCGGCTGCACCGTGGCCAAACACGGTAACCGTGCGGTCTCCGGCAAAAGCGGCAGTGCCGACTTGTTGGAAGCCGCCGGGATCTACCTGAACCTCACGCCCGTACAAGTGGCTCGCTGCATCGACAGCGTCGGCATTGGCTTCATGTTTGCCCAATCCCATCACGGCGCGATGAAACACGCCGCCGGCCCGCGCAAGGACCTTGGCCTGCGTACCCTGTTCAACATGCTTGGCCCGCTTACGAATCCGGCCGGTGTGAAACATCAGGTGGTAGGCGTGTTCAGCCAGGCCCTGTGCCGGCCATTGGCTGAAGTGCTGCAGCGCCTGGGCAGCAAGCATGTATTGGTGGTGCATTCCAAAGATGGCCTGGACGAGTTCAGCCTGGCGGCACCGACCTTTGTGGCGGAGCTGAAGAACGATCAGGTCACTGAATATTGGGTCGAACCTGAAGACCTCGGCATGAAAAGCCAGAGTTTGCATGGCCTCTCAGTGGAGAGCCCGGCAGCGTCCCTGGAGCTGATTCGTGATGCTTTGGGGCGCCGCAAGACTGAAAATGGCCAGAAAGCGGCAGAAATGATTGTGCTCAATGCCGGCGCGGCGCTGTATGCCGCGGATCATGCCTACAGTCTTAAAGAGGGCGTGGCCCTCGCTCATGATGCTTTGCATACCGGGCTCGCTCGCGAGAAACTCGAAGAACTGGGTGCCTTTACTGCGGTGTTCAAAATGGAGAATGAAGGATGAGTGTTCCGACCGTTCTGGAAAAGATCCTGGCCCGCAAGGCTGAAGAAGTCGCCGAGCGTCGCGCCCGTGTCAGCCTGGCCGAGCTGGAAAGCCTGGCGAAAAGCGCCGATGCTCCGCGTGGCTTTGCCAATGCGATGATCAAGCAGGCGAAGGAAAAGCAGCCCGCCGTCATTGCTGAGATCAAAAAAGCTTCACCCAGCAAGGGCGTGATTCGCGAGATCTTCATTCCTGAAGACATTGCCAAGAGCTACGAGAAGGGCGGCGCCACGTGTTTGTCGGTGCTGACCGATATCGATTTCTTCCAGGGTTCCGATCTGTTCCTGCAGCAGGCCCGCGCTGCGTGCAAGTTGCCGGTGATCCGCAAGGACTTCATGGTCGACCCTTACCAGATCGTCGAAGCCCGTGCCTTGGGCGCCGACTGTGTGTTGCTGATCGTCTCGGCGCTGGATGACGTGAAAATGGCAGAGTTGGCGGCAGTCGCCAAAAGCGTCGGCCTGGATGTGCTGGTCGAAGTGCACGACGGCGACGAACTTGAGCGAGCGCTGAAAACCCTCGACACACCGTTGGTGGGGGTCAACAACCGTAACCTGCATACATTTGAGGTCAGCCTGGAAAACACGCTCGACCTGCTGCCACGTATTCCGCGCGACCGCTTGGTGATTACCGAAAGTGGCATCGTCAACCGCGCCGATGTTGAACTGATGGAAATCAGCGGTGTGTATTCGTTCCTGGTGGGCGAGACCTTCATGCGCGCCGAGAACCCGGGCGCGGAACTGCAACGTCTGTTCTTCCCTGAGCGTGGCGTGGCCGTCAGCGGTTCGACCCTGGATTGATTGAAGTGCGGTTGTGTGTCTATTTATGGCGATAGGTGTTCGATGCTCAAGCCAGTGCCGATGACAGTTGAAGCAGGCCTTGCCGCCGAGCAAGACCTGCTGGCGGCCGTTTGCGCGGGCGAGCAAGCATTTGGCCTGCTGTTTTGGCAGCCCAGTGATCAGGCCTTGGTCATGCCGCGCCGGTTGAGCCGCTTGCCGGCGTTTGATGCGGCCAGCCAGATCTCGGCCGAGGCCGGTTGGCCGGTATTGCTGCGCGAAACCGGCGGTGAGCCGGTGCCGCAGTCCGCCGCGACCGTTAATATCGCGCTGGTTTACGCGCCACCGCGCAGTGAAGGCGATCAAGGGCGGATCGAAACCGGCTACCAGCGTTTGTGCCAGCCGATCTGTGACTTTCTGATTGAGTTGGGGGGCGATGCCAGTGTCGGTGAGATTGACGGCGCCTTCTGCGACGGCCGTTACAACGTCAACCTCAATGGTCGCAAGATGGTGGGCACCGCCCAGCGCTGGCGGCAGAGCGGCGGGCGGCCGGTGGGGTTGGTGCACGGTGCTTTATTGCTGGATAACGATCGCGAGGCGTTGATTGCGGCGGTCAATCGCTTCAATGAAGCGTGTGGCCTCGACCAGCGGGTGCGTGCCGACAGCCATATTGCCTTGCACGAAGCGTTTCCCGCGCCGGATGCGATCACCCGGCTGGATGCGTTGTACCGTCAGATGCTGGCCGGGTTCCTGCCGGTTTAACGCGTACCGAACACCACCATCGTCTTGCCTTTGACGTGTACCAGGTTGCGTTCTTCCAGGTCCTTGAGCACGCGACCGACCATTTCCCGTGAGCAGCCGACAATGCGCCCGATTTCCTGGCGCGTGACTTTGATCTGCATGCCGTCAGGATGGGTCATGGCGTCTGGTTGCTTACACAGTTCCAGCAGGCAACGGGCCACGCGGCCGGTAACATCAAAGAACGCCAGGTCACCCACTTTACGGGTGGTGTCGCGCAGCCGTTGGGCGATCTGACCGCTCAGGGCGTACAGGATGTCGGGATCATGCTGGGCCAGTTCGCGGAACTTCGTGTAACTGATCTCAGCCACTTCGCACTCGATCTTGGCCCGCACCCAGGCGCTGCGTTCCTGCTCTTTGCCCGCCTGTTCAAACAGGCCCAGTTCCCCAAAGAAATCGCCGGTATTGAGGTAGGCGATGATCATTTCGCGGCCATCTTCATCCTCAATCAGGATGGTGACCGAGCCCTTGATAATGAAGAACAGTGTTTCCGAACGTTCGCCCGCACAGATGATGTTGTGCTTGGCCGGATAGCGCCGGCGCTGGCAATGCATCAACAGTTTGTCGAGGTTCTTGATTTTGGGTGTGGGAGTAAGAGCAACCATGGTTGTATCCCGGAAAGACTGCACGGTGTGGTTGGATTTATTTTTCTATCCAGCGGCGTCGGCATTGATACACGCTGTACAAAGGATGGCAATGCGCCATTGAATTGGCGCCAGCTTAACAGACACATTCTGCCTCGATTAAGGAATTTGCTCGGCAGAGACTGCTATTTATCACTTTCATGCTGGACGCTGCGGTTTCAAAGCCCTGTGCTAAGCTGGCGACCCTTTTTTAGCAGTGGAGTCTGGGCGATGAAGGCACGCATCCAATGGGCGGGCGAGGCCATGTTCCTCGGTGAGTCGGGCAGTGGCCATGTAGTGGTCATGGATGGCCCGCCGGACGCCGGTGGCCGTAACCTGGGCGTACGCCCCATGGAAATGCTCCTGCTGGGTGTCGGCGGTTGCAGCAATTTCGACGTGGTCAGCATCCTGAAGAAATCCCGTCAGGCCGTGGAAAGCTGCGAAGCCTTCCTGGAAGCCGAGCGCGCCACTGAAGATCCCAAGGTATTCACCAAGATCCACATGCATTTCGTGGTGAAGGGCCGGGCGCTGAAAGAGGCTCAGGTCAAGCGTGCCATCGAGCTGTCTGCCGAGAAGTATTGCTCGGCGTCGATCATGCTCGGTGCGGCTGGTGTAGCGATCACTCATGATTACGAGATCATCGAGTTGGGTTGAGACACACGGCAAAAGAAAAGGGCGCTTCGATAGCGCCCTTTTTTGTGGATCAGTTTTGAGGCACTTAGATTCGATAGGTGCTTTTGGTCATGACCTTGGCCAGCAGGCTCATGCCAAACCGCACCGGTGCCGGGAAGCGGAAGCCGCCGGCATCCAGTGCGCTATCGGCGTGATGTTCTTCATCAATGCGCATTTGTTCAAGAATGGCGCGGGACTTTTCGTCTTCGGCCGGCAGTTGCTCCAGGTGTTCATCCAGGTGTTTGCAGACCTGATGTTCCGTGGCGGCGACAAAACCGAGGCTGACCTTGTCGCTGATCAACCCGGCAGCCGCGCCGATACCGAACGACAAACCGTAAAACAGTGGGTTGAGCACGCTGGGGTGGCTGCCGAGCTGGCGAATACGTTGCTCGCACCAGGCCAGGTGGTCGATCTCTTCTTCGGCCGCATGTTCCATCGCTGCGCGTACTTGCGGCAGCTTGGCGGTCAGCGCCTGGCCTTGGTACAACGCCTGGGCACAGACTTCGCCGGTATGGTTGATGCGCATCAGGCCGGCAACATGACGGGTGTCGGTTTCGCTCATCTGCGCGTCCGGCTGCACGATGGCCGGCGATGGGCGGTACGGTTGGCCGCTGAACGGCAACAGCGTGCGCATGGCCGTGTCGGCTTGCAGCAACAGACGGTCAATCGGCGAGTAGTGACGTTGGGTAGTCATGCTGACCTCCGGAAAGAATCTCGGCGGCCAGTTTACCGCAAGACAGGGTGATGCGTTTGCGCTGAGTCAGGGCATAGGGTCGCAGCCCCGGGCTGCGACCGTTGTTGCAGGTCGATCAGCCCGGTGGCCAGTTCATCTGGCGCTGACCCAGCACGTGCATATGAATGTGATAAACGGTCTGGCCGCCATCCTCATTGCAGTTCATGACCACGCGAAAGCCTTTCTCGCAGCCTTGCTCCACCGCCAATCGCTGAGCGGTGAACAAAATGTGGCCAGCGAGGGCTTTGTCTTCTTCGGTAAGGTCGTTGAGCGTACGAATCGGCTTTTTCGGAATTACCAGAAAATGCACGGGCGCCATTGGGGCAATATCGTGGAAGGCGAGGACCTGGTCATCTTCATAGATGATCTTCGCGGGTATTTCCCTGTTGATGATCTTGGTGAACAGAGTATCCACAGCTGTTTCTCCATTGTGAAAGTGCAGGGGAGTGTACCCAGCCAGTCAGCGTGGGCAATAGGCCTTGTTGATCGCGCCGGCAATCTTGCGCGTCAGCCAGCGTGGGCTGAACCGCGGGCTGAAGGCCAGCCAACGGTTGCGCCGCCCGGGAATGATGATGGCTTTGTTTTTTTCCAGTGCGCGCATGGTGTAGAGCGCGACTTCTTCCGGGCTCATCAGCTGTTGGCTGCGGTCGAGCTTGGCGGTGTCCATTTGCGCAGTGCCGAAGAACGCAGTGCGTGTCGGGCCGGGGCAGAGGACCGAGACCTTGATGCCACAGGTCTTGAGCTCTTCGCGCAGGCCTTCGGAGAAGTGCAGCACATAAGCCTTGCTGGCGTAGTAACTGCTCATCCATGGGCCCGGTTGAAAGGCCGCGACCGAGGCAACGTTGAGAATCTGGCCTCCACCATTCAGGGCCATGGCGTTACCCAGGGCATGACACATACGCGTGAGGGCCAGGATGTTGACTTCGATCAGGTCTTGCTCGGTCATCCAGTCCTGGGCCAGGAACGGCCCGCTGGTGCCCATACCGGCGCAATTGACCAGCAGGTCTATCTGGCGCTCACCTTCTTCAAGCTCCAGCAGAAACCCGGACAAGCGCAACGGCTCGCCCAGGTCGCAGGCACGAAACAGCACCTCGACGCCAAAGCGTTGAGTCAATTCGATTGCAATGCTTTCCAACTGATCACGCTGGCGGGCCACCAGAATCAAGCTGCGGCCGCGACGAGCCAGTGCTTCGGCCAAAGCCAGGCCGATGCCGCTGGAGGCGCCGGTGATCAGAGCGTAACGGGTCAT
Source organism: Pseudomonas fluorescens (assembly GCF_900215245.1). Taxonomy (GTDB): domain Bacteria; phylum Pseudomonadota; class Gammaproteobacteria; order Pseudomonadales; family Pseudomonadaceae; genus Aquipseudomonas; species Aquipseudomonas fluorescens. Next base: position 1,502,993 of record NZ_LT907842.1, on the reverse strand, counting down.
GCCTTTCTCCATCGCAACGCCGCCGGGCCTGTGACAGAGGCATCACAGGCGGCGGGCGTTTCTTCACTGTTCTGGAGAGTCTACAGGTTCGGCCGTGTCCTCAGCACTTTGCGCGCTGTCTTCTTCATCAACGGTGACGCTTTGATCGGTGGCGTCATCGGAGGTGATGGAGCTGCTTTCGTAGCTGCTGTCCATATTGGCTTCGAGTTGGTTCAAGTAGCCGTTCATACCCAGCGTCACCAGAATGGCGAACATCACCGGAATGAATGCCAGCCACAGGGCCGCCAACACTTTCACTGCAGTGGAGTTGCGCGGAGGCGGTGCGCCGTATTGGTTGGCGCCGGCGTTACCCGGCAACACCAGCAACAGGATCGGGAAGACGCTGTTCACCAGGGGCACCAGGTGCAGGAACCACAGCCAGCCCGACCAACCCAGGTCGTGCAGGCGTTGCACACCGATTTGCACACTGACCCAGACAATCGCAACAACCAGCGCGAAGCCCAGCAGCGAGCCGAGAATGATGCCGGCGGTCGGCGAGGCGGTCGCCACGGCAAAGCTCGCGGTGCTGATGATGCCGCCAGCGACCAGCATTGCCAGGGTCAACACCAGCGTCCAGGCGAGATACCGCAGACGCCCGATACGCCCGTTGATAGTGAAGACCTTGAGTGTCGAGTATTCCTCGGTGTGGTCACCCACTGCGGCGCGCGGTGGAGCGTAGGGCGAAGTAGCGGAGCGTGAGAAGTCAGACGCGCTGCTATCCGTCTCGTGAGCTTCGGCCAGGCTGAATGCCACAGGTTGCTCAGGTTCGATACGTGCATCGACCCCGGCGTTTTTCAGTGCTGTGAGGTAAGTTTCGGCATCGGAACGGGACAGGTCACGCTTGAGCGCAACCGGGCGGCCGGTAAAAAGCTTTTCGATGGCTGCCACGTCGCTTTTGAACAGTTCGGCGAGGTTGAGCTTGGCAGTGGTGCTTTCGACACCCGGGAGCAAGGCCCCGTCAAACACAATCTTGAAACGGTTGTCGCTCATGCGGGCATCCTTGTCTCTTAATCAGGGAGGTTATCCAGGCCTGCAGTAGACAGGCCTGACGGTGGTCAGCGTGGCCAGCGAAGTTGTGCTGCCTGCTCGCGAGCCTTGCGGTATTCGGCATCCAGGCGGGCAATCAGTTCATCGACGCTGGGCAAATCATTAATCTCACCGACGCCCTGGCCGGCGGACCATACAGTTTTCCAGGCTTTGGCCTCGTCGCTCAACGGTTTGAGCTTGGAGCCGAAGTTTACTTCACCTTTGCCTTGTAAGGCAGCGAGGTCGAAACCGGCGTTTTCCAGGCTCTGGCGCATAAAGCTCGCAGGTACGCCAGAGACTGCGGGAGTGTGCACGATGTCGGCGGCGCGCGATGTGAGCAGCATCTCTTTATAGGCATCCGGGGCGTGGCTTTCAGTCGTGCCGATAAAGCGCGTGCCGAAGTACGCCAGGTCAGCGCCCAGCACCTGGGCGGCGAGAATCTCGTGCCCATGGTTGAGGCAACCGGCCAGCAGCAGGGTCTTGTCGAAGAATTGGCGAATCTCGGCAATCAGCGAAAATGGGCTCCACGTGCCCGCATGGCCGCCGGCACCTGCAGCCACGGCAATCAGGCCGTCAACACCGGCTTCTGCGGCTTTCTCGGCATGGCGCCGAGTGGTGACATCGTGAAACACCAGGCCGCCGTAGCTGTGCACGGCGTCGACCAATTCCTTTACTGCGCCCAGGCTGGTGATGACGATCGGTACTTTGTGCTCGACGCAGATCGCCAGGTCGGCTTCCAGCCGTGGGTTGCTGTTGTGCACGATCAGGTTCACGGCATACGGCGCAGGGTTGTCCAGTGGTGCCAGGCCCGCTTCGATTTCTTCCAGCCAGGCCTTGAAACCGCTGCTTTCGCGCTGGTTGAGCGCCGGGAAGCTCCCGACCACCCCATTGCGACAGCAAGCCAGGACCAGTTGCGGGTTGGAAATCAGAAACATCGGTGCAGCCACGACGGGCAAGCGCAGACGTTGTTCGAGCAAAGCAGGCAATGACATTGGAGGTACCCCGAGTAATTGGAATTAGAACGGTTTGACCACGACCAAAATTACGATAGCCAGCAATATCAGAACGGGCACTTCGTTGAACCAGCGATAAAAGACGTGGCTGCGGGTGTTTTCGCCACGGGCGAAGCGTTTTACCTGTCCGCCGCACATATGGTGGTAGCCGATCAGCAGTACCACCAGCGTCAGCTTGGCGTGGATCCACGCGCCGGATTGAAAGATGGCGGGGTTGAGGTAGATCAGCCAAGCCCCGAACACCAGGCTGGCAATCATCGCCGGGCCCATGATGCCGCGGTACAGCTTGCGCTCCATGACGCTGAAGCGTTCTTTGCTGACGGTGTCTTCACTTTGTGCGTGGTAGACGAACAGGCGTGGCAGGTAGAACAGCGCGGCAAACCAGCAGACGATGCTGACGATGTGGAAGGCTTTGACCCATAGATAGAGCATTTCTAGTTATTCCCAGGTTCACGGTAACTGAAGATAGTAGTGGCTCATGCGCCCTTACGTCACGTTGACGGTTGTCGCAGGACGATACGGCCCCTATTATCGACGGCTTTCCAGTGGGTTCGTTGAGGGCAGGTTTATGGTCAAGGTCGGTATCGTCGGCGGCACGGGTTACACCGGTGTCGAATTGCTGCGTCTGTTGGCTCAGCATCCGCAAGCTGAGGTGGTGGTCATCACCTCCCGATCCGAGGCCGGGCTGGCCGTTGCCGACATGTACCCGAACCTGCGAGGTCACTATGACGGCCTGGCATTCAGCGTTCCGGACATCAAGACCCTCGGCGCGTGTGATGTGGTGTTCTTTGCTACCCCGCACGGAGTGGCCCATGCACTGGCTGGCGAACTGCTGGCTGCCGGGACCAAAGTCATTGATCTGTCGGCTGACTTCCGTCTACAGGACGCCGATGAGTGGGCCAAGTGGTACGGCCAGCCGCACGGCGCTCCTGAGTTGTTGGAGGAGGCGGTGTATGGCCTGCCGGAAGTCAATCGCGAGCACATCAAGCAGGCGCGCCTGATTGCGGTGCCGGGTTGCTATCCCACCGCGACGCAGTTGGGGTTCCTGCCATTGCTGGAAGCCGGGTTGGCGGACACTTCGCGCCTGATTGCGGACTGCAAGTCGGGCGTCAGCGGCGCCGGTCGTGGTGCTGCCGTGGGTTCGTTGTACTCCGAGACCTCGGAAAGCATGAAGGCCTATGCAGTAAAAGGACATCGTCATTTGCCGGAAATCCGCCAGGGGCTGCGTCGTGCTGCCGGTAAGGATGTGGGCCTGACCTTCGTTCCGCACCTGACGCCGATGATCCGTGGCATTCACTCCACGCTGTACGCAACCGTTGTCGATCGCTCGGTAGACCTGCAGGCGCTGTTTGAAAAGCGTTATGCCAACGAACCGTTCGTCGATGTAATGCCTGCCGGCAGCCACCCGGAAACCCGCAGCGTGCGCGGCGCCAACGTGTGCCGTATCGCGATTCACCGGCCGCAGGATGGCGACTTGGTGGTGGTGTTGTCGGTGATCGATAACCTGGTCAAAGGCGCGTCGGGCCAGGCGGTGCAGAACATGAACATCCTGTTCGGCCTGGACGAGAAGCTGGGCTTGTCCCATGCGGGCATGTTGCCTTAAGGCTTCGCGGTTGATTGCAAAAGGCCCGTTGATCGGGCCTTTTGTGTTTTTAATGGCGGCAGCGCAGATTGATATACCGTAACAATAGTTGACCGCTTTTCTAGGAGAAGCGGATAATGCCCGTCATTACGCATATGGCGGCGGTACGCCGGGAGATTATCAGCATGAGCGTTGAGTCCTTCACCCCCACGGCTTTGCAATTCACCCACGGTGCTGCGCACAAGGTGAAGAGCCTGGTCGATGAAGAGGGTAATGATCGCTTGAAGCTGCGCGTATTTGTTACGGGCGGCGGTTGTTCAGGGTTTCAGTACGGTTTTACCTTCGATGAAGATGTAGCCGATGATGACACCATCGTCGAGCGCGAGGGCGTCAGCCTGGTCGTGGACCCGATGAGCTTCCAATACCTGGCAGGTGCCGAGGTGGATTACCAGGAAGGGCTTGAAGGTTCGCGTTTCGTGATCAAGAACCCAAACGCCACCACCACCTGTGGTTGCGGGTCTTCGTTCTCGATCTGATCGGCAGCGGATACAAAAACGCCGCATGGCTTAATGGGCCACGCGGCGTTTTGCTGTCTGCAGATTTTGCAGGGTAGTCAGGCGGGGTAGATCGCGCCCAGCACCCGCAGCCCGTGTGCGCCGGTGACGCTCGGGCGGTTGGCGGCGATGCCTTCCAGGCAGCAATGGGCCAGCCAGGCGAAGGCCATGGCTTCAACCCAGTCGGGGTCCACGCCGTAAGTGGCGGTGCTGCTCACTTGGGTGGACGGCAACAGCGCCGCCAGACGGCTCATCAGTGCGGCGTTATGCGCGCCGCCACCACAGACCAACAAGGTTTCGGTGTCGGCTTGTGCGGCTTGCAGGGACTCGACGATGGTCGATGCGGTCAGCTCAAGCAGGGTTGCTTGTACATCCTCGGGTTGAAACGCCGGCAATCGGCCGAGGTGATGTTGCAGCCATCCCAGGTTGAAGACTTCACGGCCGGTACTTTTCGGGCCCCTGGTCAGGAAGAAGGGGTCGCTGAGCAGCGCGTTGAGCAGCTGAGTCTCGACTTTGCCACTGGCGGCCCATTGGCCGTCGCGATCAAACTGTTCGCCACGTTGATGGTTAATCCAGGCGTCAAGCAACACGTTGCCTGGGCCGCAGTCGAAGCCGGCGACAGGTTTGCCGGTCTCGATCAGGCTGAGGTTGCTGAACCCGCCGATATTTAACACCGCGCGGTTGCCGGTACGTTCCCCGAATAATGCTTCATGAAAGGCCGGCACTAATGGTGCACCCTGGCCTCCGGCGGCAACGTCGCGACTGCGAAAATCACTGACGACGGTAATGCCAGTCAGCTCGGTCAGCAGGGCCGGGTTGCCGATCTGTACGGTAAAGCCCCGTGCAGGTTCGTGGCGAATGGTCTGGCCGTGGCTGCCAATTGCGCGAATGTCCTGAGGCGTGAGGTTCTGCTGGGCCAGCAAGGCGTGGATGCCTTGGGCTGCAAGTGTCACCCAGTGTTGCTGGGCAATCGCCGAGCGGGCGATTTCGTCAGGGCCGCTGGCGCACAGGCCTAGCAGTTCGGCGCGCAGGGTTTCAGGCATAGGAATGTAGTGAGTGGCGATCAAGTTGATCGCCGGGGCTTGCTCGATCAGAGCGATGTCCAGGCCATCGAGGCTGGTCCCGGACATCACGCCTATATAGAGCGGCATACCTTAACGCTTCGCCGAGGCCAGCAGGGTAGAGCGCTCCTGGTCCATGCGTGCCATCAATGGCTGGCTTTGTTGCAGGAAGCGCGCGCGCTCGGCTTTGGCGATAGGGTCGGCCATCGGCAGCTTCTGGCCCAATGGGTCGACGTGGACGCCGTTGACCTGGAACTCATAGTGCAAATGCGGGCCGGTGGACAGGCCGGTAGTGCCGATGTAGCCGATCACCTGGCCTTGCTTCACGTTGCTGCCCGTGGAGACGCCTTTGGCAAACCCTTGCATATGGCCGTACAGCGTGCGGTAGGTGTTGCCGTGCTGGATGATCACGGTATTGCCGTAGCCACCGCGACGTCCGGCCAGCAGGACCTTGCCATCACCGGCCGCTTTGATTGGCGTGCCACGTGGAGCGGCATAGTCGACGCCTTTGTGGGCGCGGATTTTGTTGAGGATTGGATGCTTGCGACCCATGGAGAAACGCGAACTGATGCGAGCGAAGTCCACTGGCGTGCGGATGAAGGCTTTGCGCATGCTATTGCCATCAGCGGTGTAGTAGCTGCTATTGCCTTGTTTGTTGGTGTAGCGAACAGCGGTGTAGGTCTTGCCACGGTTGGTGAAGCGCGCGGAAAGAATGGCGCCGGTGCCGACCACCTTACCGTTGGCTACTTTCTGTTCGTAGATCACGTCGAATTCGTCACCCTGGCGAATGTCCTGGGCGAAATCGATGTCGTAGCCAAATACGCTGGCCATGTCCATGGTCATGCTGTGTGACAAGCCGGCGCGGGCGGCCGATTGTGACAATGAACTGTTGATCACACCGTGCACGTAAGCTGAGCGCATTACCGGTTTGGTGGTGATGCGATTGAAGGCAAAGCCTTTGGCGCCCTTGGTGAGGGTAATGCTTTCGAGGTCGCTGACATTGCTGTGCAGGTTCTTCAGTTGGCCATTGGGCGCCAATTCGAACTCAAGCTTCTGGCCGTGTTTGAGCTGGGTAAATTGCTTGGCTTGTTTATCGCTGGCCAGCACCTCATTAACAGCAGAGGTGGGCAGGCCGACCTTTTCGAACAGCGTTGAAAGCGTATCGCCTTTGGCGACGATGACTTCGCGGTGCAGGGGATTCTTTTGGGGGACCGCTGCAGCCGGCTCTTGAGCGGCGTGTTGAGTGTCTTCGGGTGTGCTTTCTATCTGTGCAAACGGTGAATCGGCTGGCGCGTTTGTGGCTTGTTGCGCGTCAGAAGCGTCTTGATCTTGTGTCAGTTGTTCAACTGGACTTTCCAGGTCAAGGCTCAGGGATGTTCGTTTGGCTTCTACGTCACTGGAAGGGAATACCAGGAGTGCCAGGCTGAGAAGGGCGGCGATACCACTTGCGGCGAGCAGGTGGGTCTTCGGGTAAAGCGGCGGCGCTTTAGACGGTTCTGTGGTCATAAGTAATTTTGACTTTGAAGATGAAATGGAAAAGATGAATGACATGATGAAGATGAAATAACTGTATAAAATATAACCAAATCATCTGTGGCGCAAGCTCGCGAACGCTGGGCTTGCTGAACGGTGTCCGTGCGCAGGGCAAAACTTGTAATTAGTCCCTGATCTTGTATGGTTGGTTCCCTTTTGAATCTGAGCCTTGCGGGTCTGTTATGAAGTCGGTTGAAGAGCAGCTAGCGCTGATAAAACGTGGTGCGGAAGAACTGTTGGTCGAGGCCGAGCTGATCGAAAAGCTCAAGCGTGGCCAGCCCCTGCGTATTAAGGCTGGCTTCGATCCAACGGCGCCAGACCTGCACTTGGGTCATGCCGTGCTTATTAACAAGCTGCGCCAGTTCCAGGAACTGGGGCACCAGGTCATCTTCCTTATAGGTGACTTCACCGGGATGATCGGTGATCCGAGCGGCAAGAGCGCCACGCGCCCACCGTTGACGCGTGAGCAGGTTCTCGATAATGCCGAGACCTACAAGACTCAGGTGTTCAAGATTCTCGATCCGGCCAAGACCGAGGTGGCATTCAACTCCACCTGGATGGACCAGATGGGGCCGGCAGATTTCATTCGCCTCACCTCCCAGTACACTGTGGCACGTATGCTTGAGCGTGATGATTTTGACAAGCGCTACTCCACCAATCAGCCTATTGCGATTCATGAGTTCCTCTACCCGCTGGTACAAGGGTATGACTCGGTGGCACTGCGCGCGGACGTTGAGCTTGGCGGCACCGATCAGAAGTTCAACCTGCTGATGGGGCGTGAGTTGCAGCGCGCATACGGCCAAGAGGCTCAGTGCATTCTGACCATGCCGTTGCTGGAGGGGTTGGATGGCGTCAAGAAGATGTCCAAGTCCTTGGGTAACTATGTGGGTATCCAGGAAGCGCCGGGTGTTATGTATGGCAAGCTGGTTTCGATTCCAGATGCGCTGATGTGGCGTTACTTCGAGCTGCTGAGCTTCCGTTCGATGGATGAGATTAATGCGCTGCGCGCTGAAGTCGAGGCGGGCGCCAATCCGCGTGATGTGAAGATCAAGTTGGCGGAGGAGATTGTTGCGCGCTTCCACGGTGAGGAGGCTGCGGCGAGTGCTCATCGTGCGGCGGGTAACCGTATGAAGGATGGCGAGCTGCCGGATGATCTGCCGGAGATCGAATTGACTGCTGCTGAAGCGATGCCGATCGCTGCCGTCCTTAATAAGGCGGGCCTGGTGAAGAACTCTGCGGTTGCTCGCGACCTTTTGGGTTCCGGTGGTGTGCGTATAGATGGTGAGGTTGTCGATCGCACCTTTATATACGAGCTGGGCGCTACCCATGTTTGTCAGGCTGGCAAGAAGGCATTTGCGCGTATTACGCTCAAATCCGAATAAAGCTGGAATTAGGTGTTGACGGCGAATTATATCTGTCTATAATTCGCCCCACTTCCGGCGCAGTCGAAACGGAAAACTCCTTGGTAAACAAGAAGTTATGCGGGATTCGACAGCGAGTTGCTTCAGGTCATCGAAGCCCAGAAGGAGTTGGTAGGGCAGTGTTGTTTGGCTCTATTAACGTTTCGATCCTCTCGGTCGAAAGCGGAGAAAAAGAGGTGTTGACAGCAGCGTGTAACGCTGTAGAATTCGCCTCCCGCTAACGAGAGATCGGAAGCGCAAGTGGTTGAAGTTGTTGAGGAATTCCTCGAAAACTTCTGAAAATAATCACTTGACAGCAAATGAGGCTGCTGTAGAATGCGCGCCTCGGTTGAGACGAAAGATCTTAACCAACCGCTCTTTAACAACTGAATCAAGCAATTCGTGTGGGTGCTTGTGGAGTCAGACTGATAGTCAACAAGATTATCAGCATCACAAGTTACTCCGCGAGAAATCAAAGATGTAACCAACGATTGCTGAGCCAAGTTTAGGGTTTCTTAAAAACCCAAAGATGTTTGAACTGAAGAGTTTGATCATGGCTCAGATTGAACGCTGGCGGCAGGCCTAACACATGCAAGTCGAGCGGTAGAGAGAAGCTTGCTTCTCTTGAGAGCGGCGGACGGGTGAGTAAAGCCTAGGAATCTGCCTGGTAGTGGGGGATAACGTTCGGAAACGGACGCTAATACCGCATACGTCCTACGGGAGAAAGCAGGGGACCTTCGGGCCTTGCGCTATCAGATGAGCCTAGGTCGGATTAGCTAGTTGGTGAGGTAATGGCTCACCAAGGCGACGATCCGTAACTGGTCTGAGAGGATGATCAGTCACACTGGAACTGAGACACGGTCCAGACTCCTACGGGAGGCAGCAGTGGGGAATATTGGACAATGGGCGAAAGCCTGATCCAGCCATGCCGCGTGTGTGAAGAAGGTCTTCGGATTGTAAAGCACTTTAAGTTGGGAGGAAGGGCATTAACCTAATACGTTAGTGTTTTGACGTTACCGACAGAATAAGCACCGGCTAACTCTGTGCCAGCAGCCGCGGTAATACAGAGGGTGCAAGCGTTAATCGGAATTACTGGGCGTAAAGCGCGCGTAGGTGGTTTGTTAAGTTGGATGTGAAATCCCCGGGCTCAACCTGGGAACTGCATTCAAAACTGACTGACTAGAGTATGGTAGAGGGTGGTGGAATTTCCTGTGTAGCGGTGAAATGCGTAGATATAGGAAGGAACACCAGTGGCGAAGGCGACCACCTGGACTAATACTGACACTGAGGTGCGAAAGCGTGGGGAGCAAACAGGATTAGATACCCTGGTAGTCCACGCCGTAAACGATGTCAACTAGCCGTTGGGAGCCTTGAGCTCTTAGTGGCGCAGCTAACGCATTAAGTTGACCGCCTGGGGAGTACGGCCGCAAGGTTAAAACTCAAATGAATTGACGGGGGCCCGCACAAGCGGTGGAGCATGTGGTTTAATTCGAAGCAACGCGAAGAACCTTACCAGGCCTTGACATCCAATGAACTTTCTAGAGATAGATTGGTGCCTTCGGGAACATTGAGACAGGTGCTGCATGGCTGTCGTCAGCTCGTGTCGTGAGATGTTGGGTTAAGTCCCGTAACGAGCGCAACCCTTGTCCTTAGTTACCAGCACGTAATGGTGGGCACTCTAAGGAGACTGCCGGTGACAAACCGGAGGAAGGTGGGGATGACGTCAAGTCATCATGGCCCTTACGGCCTGGGCTACACACGTGCTACAATGGTCGGTACAGAGGGTTGCCAAGCCGCGAGGTGGAGCTAATCCCACAAAACCGATCGTAGTCCGGATCGCAGTCTGCAACTCGACTGCGTGAAGTCGGAATCGCTAGTAATCGCGAATCAGAATGTCGCGGTGAATACGTTCCCGGGCCTTGTACACACCGCCCGTCACACCATGGGAGTGGGTTGCACCAGAAGTAGCTAGTCTAACCTTCGGGAGGACGGTTACCACGGTGTGATTCATGACTGGGGTGAAGTCGTAACAAGGTAGCCGTAGGGGAACCTGCGGCTGGATCACCTCCTTAATCGACGACATCAGCTGCTCCATAAGTTCCCACACGAATTGCTTGATTCATTGAAGAAGACGATAAGAAGCAGCCCGAAATTGGGTCTGTAGCTCAGTTGGTTAGAGCGCACCCCTGATAAGGGTGAGGTCGGCAGTTCGAATCTGCCCAGACCCACCAATTTTGTGTGGGAAACGCCTGTAGAAATACGGGGCCATAGCTCAGCTGGGAGAGCGCCTGCCTTGCACGCAGGAGGTCAACGGTTCGATCCCGTTTGGCTCCACCACTACTGCTTCTGAAGTTTCGAAAGCTTAGAAATGAGCATTCCATTGTGATGATGGTGAATGTTGATTTCTAGTCTTTGATTAGATCGTTCTTTAAAAATTTGGGTATGTGATAGAAAGATAGACTGAACGTTACTTTCACTGGTAACGGATCAGGCTAAGGTAAAATTTGTGAGTTACTCGTAATTGAGTATTATCGAATTTTCGGCGAATGTTGTCTTCACAGTATAACCAGATTGCTTGGGGTTATATGGTCAAGTGAAGAAGCGCATACGGTGGATGCCTTGGCAGTCAGAGGCGATGAAAGACGTGGTAGCCTGCGAAAAGCTTCGGGGAGTCGGCAAACAGACTTTGATCCGGAGATGTCTGAATGGGGGAACCCAGCCATCATAAGATGGTTATCTTACGCTGAATACATAGGCGTAAGAGGCGAACCAGGGGAACTGAAACATCTAAGTACCCTGAGGAAAAGAAATCAACCGAGATTCCCTTAGTAGTGGCGAGCGAACGGGGACTAGCCCTTAAGTGGCTTTGAGATTAGCGGAACGCTCTGGAAAGTGCGGCCATAGTGGGTGATAGCCCTGTACGCGAAAATCTCTTAGTCATGAAATCGAGTAGGACGGAGCACGAGAAACTTTGTCTGAATATGGGGGGACCATCCTCCAAGGCTAAATACTACTGACTGACCGATAGTGAACTAGTACCGTGAGGGAAAGGCGAAAAGAACCCCGGAGAGGGGAGTGAAATAGATCCTGAAACCGTATGCGTACAAGCAGTGGGAGCAGACTTTGTTCTGTGACTGCGTACCTTTTGTATAATGGGTCAGCGACTTATTTTCAGTGGCGAGCTTAACCGAATAGGGGAGGCGTAGCGAAAGCGAGTCTTAATAGGGCGTCTAGTCGCTGGGAATAGACCCGAAACCGGGCGATCTATCCATGGGCAGGTTGAAGGTTGGGTAACACTAACTGGAGGACCGAACCGACTACCGTTGAAAAGTTAGCGGATGACCTGTGGATCGGAGTGAAAGGCTAATCAAGCTCGGAGATAGCTGGTTCTCCTCGAAAGCTATTTAGGTAGCGCCTCATGTATCACTGTAGGGGGTAGAGCACTGTTTCGGCTAGGGGGTCATCCCGACTTACCAAACCGATGCAAACTCCGAATACCTACAAGTGCCGAGCATGGGAGACACACGGCGGGTGCTAACGTCCGTCGTGAAAAGGGAAACAACCCAGACCGTCAGCTAAGGTCCCAAAGTTATGGTTAAGTGGGAAACGATGTGGGAAGGCTTAGACAGCTAGGAGGTTGGCTTAGAAGCAGCCACCCTTTAAAGAAAGCGTAATAGCTCACTAGTCGAGTCGGCCTGCGCGGAAGATGTAACGGGGCTCAAACCATACACCGAAGCTACGGGTATCACGTAAGTGATGCGGTAGAGGAGCGTTCTGTAAGCCTGTGAAGGTGAGTTGAGAAGCTTGCTGGAGGTATCAGAAGTGCGAATGCTGACATGAGTAACGACAATGGGTGTGAAAAACACCCACGCCGAAAGACCAAGGTTTCCTGCGCAACGTTAATCGACGCAGGGTTAGTCGGTCCCTAAGGCGAGGCTGAAAAGCGTAGTCGATGGAAAACAGGTTAATATTCCTGTACTTCTGGTTATTGCGATGGAGGGACGGAGAAGGCTAGGCCAGCTTGGCGTTGGTTGTCCAAGTTTAAGGTGGTAGGCTGGAATCTTAGGTAAATCCGGGATTCTAAGGCCGAGAGCTGATGACGAGTTATCTTTTAGATGACGAAGTGGTTGATGCCATGCTTCCAAGAAAAGCTTCTAAGCTTCAGGTAACCAGGAACCGTACCCCAAACCGACACAGGTGGTTGGGTAGAGAATACCAAGGCGCTTGAGAGAACTCGGGTGAAGGAACTAGGCAAAATGGCACCGTAACTTCGGGAGAAGGTGCGCCGGTGAGGGTGAAGGACTTGCTCCGTAAGCTCATGCCGGTCGAAGATACCAGGCCGCTGCGACTGTTTATTAAAAACACAGCACTCTGCAAACACGAAAGTGGACGTATAGGGTGTGACGCCTGCCCGGTGCCGGAAGGTTAATTGATGGGGTTAGCTAACGCGAAGCTCTTGATCGAAGCCCCGGTAAACGGCGGCCGTAACTATAACGGTCCTAAGGTAGCGAAATTCCTTGTCGGGTAAGTTCCGACCTGCACGAATGGCGTAACGATGGCGGCGCTGTCTCCACCCGAGACTCAGTGAAATTGAAATCGCTGTGAAGATGCAGTGTATCCGCGGCTAGACGGAAAGACCCCGTGAACCTTTACTATAGCTTTGCACTGGACTTTGAATTTGCTTGTGTAGGATAGGTGGGAGGCTTTGAAGCGTGGACGCCAGTTCGCGTGGAGCCAACCTTGAAATACCACCCTGGCAACTTTGAGGTTCTAACTCAGTTCCGTTATCCGGATCGAGGACAGTGTATGGTGGGTAGTTTGACTGGGGCGGTCTCCTCCTAAAGAGTAACGGAGGAGTACGAAGGTGCGCTCAGACCGGTCGGAAATCGGTCGTAGAGTATAAAGGCAAAAGCGCGCTTGACTGCGAGACAGACACGTCGAGCAGGTACGAAAGTAGGTCTTAGTGATCCGGTGGTTCTGTATGGAAGGGCCATCGCTCAACGGATAAAAGGTACTCCGGGGATAACAGGCTGATACCGCCCAAGAGTTCATATCGACGGCGGTGTTTGGCACCTCGATGTCGGCTCATCACATCCTGGGGCTGAAGCCGGTCCCAAGGGTATGGCTGTTCGCCATTTAAAGTGGTACGCGAGCTGGGTTTAGAACGTCGTGAGACAGTTCGGTCCCTATCTGCCGTGGACGTTTGAGATTTGAGAGGGGCTGCTCCTAGTACGAGAGGACCGGAGTGGACGAACCTCTGGTGTTCCGGTTGTCACGCCAGTGGCATTGCCGGGTAGCTATGTTCGGAATAGATAACCGCTGAAAGCATCTAAGCGGGAAACTAGCCTCAAGATGAGATCTCACTGGGACCTTGAGTCCCCTGAAGGGCCGTCGAAGACTACGACGTTGATAGGTTGGGTGTGTAAGCGCTGTGAGGCGTTGAGCTAACCAATACTAATTGCCCGTGAGGCTTGACCATATAACACCCAAGCAATTTGACTACTCCTGACTTGGAAACAAGCAGAAGCATCAGATTGCGGTGTGTGAAGACGATAGAACCGAAAGTTCGAATTTCACAAAACACCGAAAGCTATCACATACCCAATTTGCTGAAGCGAGGCCAACTGGTCACGACTCAGTACCCGAATTTCTTGACGACCATAGAGCATTGGAACCACCTGATCCCATCCCGAACTCAGTAGTGAAACGATGCATCGCCGATGGTAGTGTGGGGTTTCCCCATGTGAGAGTAGGTCATCGTCAAGATTAAATTCCAGAACCCCTGTTTGCTAACGCGAACAGGGGTTTTGTTTTGGGCGGTCGAAAAGTGCAAAGGGGCTTATTGCAGCCGCCTACAGTGCTTAATCCCGTCCTTTCTATGCAATGGCCTTATGCATGGCTATCATGCGTGCCTCATTGTGAGGCGATACTTGCATGCTGACGTTGTTAGAACTTCTGAAAGATGGCCGATTCCACTCTGGAGAGGCGCTGGGGGCTGCCCTGGGCGTCAGTCGCAGTGCTGTTTGGAAGCAGCTCCAGCATCTTGAGTCTGAATTGAACCTGCCCATTCATAAAGTCCGTGGCAGGGGGTATCAGCTTGCGTCGCCGTTGGTTTTTCTGAGCGCTAAAGAAATTGAAGCGAATGCTGCTTCTTTGGTGTGGCCCGTTTACATCTCGGATTCCATTGACTCCACCAATGCCGAAGCTTTGCGTCTTGTCGACGCTGGCCGTACCGCGCCATTTCTGGTGCTTGCTGAGCAGCAAACCGCAGGAAGGGGTAGGCGAGGCCGTAAGTGGGTTAGCCCGTTTGCTCAGAATGTCTATTACAGCCTTGTCTTGCGCATTGACGGGGGCTTGCGACAGTTAGAGGGGCTTAGTCTTGTTGTCGGCTTGGCGGTCATGCGGTGCCTTCGCGAACTAGGTGTCCAGGGGGCGGCCTTGAAGTGGCCAAATGACGTCCTGGTTGGGCACAAGAAAATTGCCGGTATCTTGCTGGAGTTGGTGGGAGATCCCGCAGATATTTGCCACGTTGTGCTTGGTATAGGTATCAACGTAAACATGCAAAAGGCTGCAGAGGTCGATCAGGAGTGGACGTCAGTACAGCTGGAAACAGGATCTACTGTCGATCGCAATTACCTGGTTGCACGCCTGGGGCTTCAATTGCAAAGTCATCTGCAGCGACATGCAGCTTTCGGCTTTACTGCGCTCCAGGAGGAGTGGGAGCACAATCATTTGTGGCAGGGGCGGGCCGTATCGCTGATTGCGGGCGTTAACCAAATTGATGGGGTTGTGCTAGGGATCGACCACCAAGGCGCGTTGCGCTTGGATGTCGATGGTGTTGAGAAAATATACAGCGGTGGTGAGTTAAGCCTGAGGTTGCGTGATGATTCTTGAGCTCGACTGTGGGAATAGCTTTATCAAATGGCGTGTACTTGATTCGCACATGGCCCGGGTATCTGCCGAAGGTATTGTCGGTTCGGATCTCGCATTGATTGAGAGTCTGGTAGCAATACCCGAGCTTTCTCTGACGCGCTGCCGTTTGGTGAGTGTTCGTGCTTCGCAGGAAACTGGGCAGCTAGTTGAGGCGTTGCAGGGGGCTTTTGGTGTCGTAGTGTCCTGTGCGGCTCCAGCGCGAGAAATGGCGGGTGTTCGTAATGGCTACGAAGAGTATGAGCGCCTCGGGCTTGATCGTTGGTTGGCAATGCTGGGGGGGTTCAAATTAGCGGCAGGCGCTTGTCTGGTGCTCGATTTCGGTACGGCGGCGACTGCAGACTTTATTGCTGCTGACGGCGAGCACCTCGGCGGCTTCATATGTCCTGGGATGCCCCTTATGCGCAGTCAGCTGCGAACCCACACGCGTAAGATTCGCTACGACGACGTGGCGGCCGAGCAAGCTGTGGAGCGTCTCTCGCCGGGCCGGACGACTGTGGAGGCCGTTGAGCGGGGTTGTACGCTGATGCTCAGGGGGTTTGTATTGACCCAGCTCGAGTTGGCTCAGAGCTATTGGGGCGATAATTTTACGGTTTTTCTAACCGGAGGGGATGCTGACCTGGTCTCGGATGCTGTGCCGCAGGCTCGCCTGGTTCCTGATCTGGTTTTTGTTGGTCTGGCGATGGCGTGCCCCTTGTCCTGAGGTATTTATGCGTTGGCTGTTTTTGCTTTTGCTCGTTCTCAATGCCTTCTATTACATTTGGCATCAACAAGAAGCGCCGTTGCGCGCTAAGGATGTAACGCCCCTGAGTCTCTATAAGGGGTCTCAGCAGGATATTCGCCTGTTGAGTGAGTCTTCTGATCCTATGGTTCGGCGTGATCGAGCAAAAGCCCCTGACGCACAAAATACCTGCTTATACATAGGTGGCTTTGCTGATCAGAGGCAGGCCCAGTCAATGGAGCAGCGCCTCACCAGCCTGGATATAAAGGTCAAGGTGCAGTTGCTCAATACGGCTGAGGCCTCCGGCTATTGGCTTCGCGTAGCCCCGGAAAGCAGGCGCTTGGCTGACGATCTGCCGTTTGAAAACCTTGCTAAGGAATTCAATGAGTTAAAACATAAAATAATGTTGTGCGAAGGCGTTGCAACTGTCGAATAGTTTGCATAGAATGGCGCCCGCTTCGCAGTGAAGACCTTTACGGTCTACAGCGTGAAGCGAAGGTCAACGCAGCTAACCTCATATTTTTAATGAGAAAATGCTTGACAGAAGGCCGGCGTGATGTAGAATGCCGGCTCGCTTAGGAGGGGTTCCCGAGCGGCCAAAGGGATCAGACTGTAAATCTGACGTCTACGACTTCGAAGGTTCGAATCCTTCCCCCTCCACCATTTTTAGCGTGAGCTGCAAGCTCCGCGGGTATAGTTTAGTGGTAGAACCTCAGCCTTCCAAGCTGATGATGCGGGTTCGATTCCCGCTACCCGCTCCAAGTTTGCAGGTTGTGCACGGTGTTTTGCTCTTGTAGCTCAGTTGGTAGAGCACACCCTTGGTAAGGGTGAGGTCAGCGGTTCAAATCCGCTCAAGAGCTCCATATAACAAGGCAGATATGAAAATATCTGCCTTTGTTTTAACAGCTGCCTCGGCTTGATGGTGTTGTATCTGGTTTTGTCGCCAGGTGATTTCAAGTCTGTTGGGGTTGGTTGTTGTAATGTCTTTTTCAGGCCTGCATAATGGTCGGCCTGATTTTGTTTTAGGTCAGTAGCTCAATTGGCAGAGCGACGGTCTCCAAAACCGTAGGTTGGGGGTTCGATTCCCTCCTGACCTGCCAGATTCACGTGGTGTATCTGGCTTTCTTTTCACAGGATCTTCATAGATGACTCCTAAGGCTGAAGCTCAAAGCTCTCGTTTCGATCTCGTCAAGTGGCTCGCCGTAGTCGCGTTGGTGGTCGTAGGCGTTGTCGGCAATCAGTATTATTCTGCTTCGCCGATCCTGTACCGTGTCCTCGCTTTGCTGGCCCTTGCTGCTGTAGCTGCCTTTGTAGGCCTGCAGACTGCCAAAGGCAAGTCTTTCGCGGTCCTGGTAAAGGAAGCTCGCACCGAAATCCGTAAAGTCGTTTGGCCGACTCGCCAAGAAACCACGCAGACCACGTTGATCGTTGTGGCTGTTGTTCTGGTTATGGCGTTGCTGTTGTGGGGGCTTGATTCCCTGCTCGGCTGGCTTGTTTCCTTGATTGTTGGCTAAGGGTGTCCCGTGGCTAAGCGTTGGTACGTTGTGCATGCTTACTCGGGTTACGAGAAGCATGTTATGCGCTCTTTGCTGGAGCGCGTAAAGCTGGCAGGCATGGAAGATGGCTTCGGCGAAATTCTGGTTCCCACTGAAGAAGTGGTTGAAATGCGGAATGGTCAGAAGCGCAAGAGCGAACGCAAGTTCTTCCCTGGCTACGTGCTGGTTCAGATGGACATGAATGAAGGTACTTGGCACTTAGTCAAGGATACCCCTCGTGTCATGGGCTTCATTGGCGGTACTGCCGATAAGCCTGCTCCTATCACTGACAAAGAGGCGGAAGCAATTCTGCGTCGTGTTGCTGATGGTAGCGACAAGCCTAAGCCGAAGACGTTGTTCGAGCCAGGTGAGGTTGTTCGTGTCACAGATGGTCCGTTTGCTGATTTCAACGGTACCGTCGAAGAAGTTAACTACGAAAAGAGCCGGATCCAAGTGGCAGTGCTCATTTTCGGTCGCTCTACTCCGGTAGAGTTGGAGTTCAGCCAGGTCGAGAAGGTCTAGCTGAGCAAGCATCCCAACCCCGCAGCCTTAGGCTGTGGGGTTTTGTCGTCACTGGGATAAACGCGCAAGTAACCGGGGAGCCTTTCGAGGCGTTTGAACCCGTAATTGGAGTGCCTCATGGCCAAGAAGATTACCGCTTACATCAAGCTGCAAGTGAAGGCCGCTCAGGCCAACCCAAGTCCACCTGTCGGCCCCGCTCTGGGTCAGCACGGCGTGAACATCATGGAATTCTGCAAGGCCTTCAACGCCCGTACTCAGGGTCTTGAGCCAGGTCTGCCGACTCCAGTGATCATCACTGTATACAGCGACCGTAGCTTCACTTTCGAAACCAAGTCGACCCCGGCTTCGGTTTTGCTGAAGAAGGCTGCAGGTCTGACTAGCGGTTCCGCTCGTCCTAACACCGTTAAGGTTGGCACCGTAACTCGTGCTCAGCTGGAAGAAATCGCGAAAACCAAAAACGCGGATCTGACTGCAGCTGATATGGATGCAGCCGTGCGTACCATCGCCGGTTCTGCTCGTAGCATGGGCCTTAACGTGGAGGGTGTGTAATGGCTAAGCTGACCAAGCGCCAAAAGGCTATCGCTGGCAAAATCGAAGCAGGCAAGGCCTACAACTTTGTAGACGCTGCTGCCCTGCTGACCGAGCTGTCGACTGTCAAGTTCAGCGAGTCCGTTGACGTTGCTGTAAACCTGGGTGTTGACCCACGTAAATCCGACCAGGTCGTTCGTAGCGCTACTGTGCTGCCACACGGTACTGGCAAGACTGTACGTGTTGCTGTCTTCACCCAAGGCCCAGCAGCTGAAGCTGCTCTGGCCGCCGGCGCCGACCGCGTTGGTATGGACGACCTGGCTGCCGAAATGAAAGGCGGCGACCTGAACTATGACGTAGTTATTGCTTCCCCGGATGCAATGCGCGTTGTAGGTCAGTTGGGTCAGATCCTCGGTCCACGTGGTCTGATGCCTAACCCTAAAGTCGGCACCGTAACGCCAGACGTAGCTACCGCGGTTAAAAACGCCAAGGCTGGTCAGGTTCGTTATCGCACCGACAAAAACGGCATCATTCACACCTCCGTTGGCAAAGTCGGCTTCGACGCCGTCAAGCTGAAGGAAAACGTTGAAGCCCTGATCGCTGATCTGAAGCGTATCAAGCCAGCTTCCTCGAAAGGTATCTACGTCAAGCGCGTTACCCTGAGCACCACTATGGGCCCAGGTCTGGTCATCGACCAAGGCTCGCTGGACGTATAAGACACAAGTTGTCGCGAGAGATCGCGACAATTGAAAAAATTGGGGTCCCTGCCTGGCGGGGGCTATCCAAGACCGTAGGCGGCGCAAGTCTTAAACCACAAGCCTACGCAGATGGTGCTCCCGGTTCCTTACCGAATCAGACACCAAAACGACATCCGGCTTCGGCCAGATGAAACGGTAACAAGCAGGAGTTAAACCCGTGGCAATTAATCTCGAAGACAAGAAGGCCATCGTCGCTGAAGTCAACGAGGCTGCCAAAGCTGCTCTGTCCGCTGTCGTGGCTGATGCCCGTGGTGTGACAGTAGGCGCTATGACCGGACTCCGTAAAGAGGCTCGTGAAGCTGGCGTATACGTACGTGTAGTACGTAACACCCTGCTCAAGCGCGCTGTTGCTGACACTGAATACAGTGTCCTCAACGACGTGTTCACCGGCCCGACTCTGATCGCGTTCTCCAAAGAACATCCAGGCGCTGCTGCCCGTTTGTTCAAAGAATTCGCCAAGAGTCAGGATAAGTTCGAGATCAAGGCAGCTGCGTTCGAGGGCAAGTTCCTCGCAGCTAACCAAATCGACGTACTGGCAACACTGCCGACCCGTAACGAAGCTATTTCTCAGCTGATGAGCGTGATTCAAGGCGCTACCAGCAAGTTGGCTCGTACTCTGGCTGCAGTTCGCGAGCAAAAAGAAGCTGCCGCAGCCTAAGGCTGAGCATCTCCTTTCGCGTATTTTTGTTTATTTCGATGGCCGCGTAGGCCGTCCCCCAATTCAGGAAATACAGTAATGTCTATCTCCCAAGAAGATATCCTCAACGCCGTAGCTGAAATGTCGGTTCTGCAGGTTGTTGAGCTGATCAAAGCTTTCGAAGAAAAATTCGGCGTTTCCGCTGCTGCTGCTTCCGCTGGCCCAGCTGTTGCTGCTGTTGCTGCTGAAGAGCAAACCGAATTCAACGTCATGCTGCTGGAAGCTGGCGAGAAGAAAGTAAACGTGATCAAGGCAGTTCGTGAACTGACCGGTCTGGGCCTGAAAGAAGCCAAGGCTGTAGTTGACGGCGCTCCTGCCCAGGTTCTGGAAGCAGTGTCGAAAGACGCAGCTGACAAAGCCAAAGCAGTGCTGGAAGAAGCAGGCGCTAAAGTCGAGCTGAAGTAAGCATCGACCTTGCGTCTCCAGCCCAAGCGTTAAGCTGAAGGCTGATGGCTGGTGGCTCATGCCACCGGCCTTTTTCCGTTCTTGGCTGTCGACTCGGTCGCCGCCATTAACGCGCTGTAGCCACCCGATGCGGTGGTGCAAACCATGGGGTTTGCGAGATTTTCTGGCTGCTCCCGTCGGGAGGGGCCAAACAAGCAGGTGACCAAGCTGGGGAACGCTGATGGCTTACTCATATACTGAGAAAAAACGTATCCGCAAGGACTTTAGCAAGTTGCCGGACGTCATGGATGTCCCGTACCTTCTGGCTATCCAGCTGGATTCGTATCGTGAATTCTTGCAAGCGGGAGCGACTAAAGATCAGTTCCGCGACGTGGGCCTGCATGCGGCCTTCAAATCCGTTTTCCCGATCATCAGCTACTCCGGCAATGCTGCGCTGGAGTACGTGGGTTATCGCCTGGGCGAACCGGCATTTGATGTCAAAGAATGCGTGTTGCGCGGTGTTACGTACGCCGTACCTTTGCGGGTAAAAGTCCGTCTGATCATTTTCGACAAAGAATCGTCGAACAAAGCGATCAAGGACATCAAAGAGCAAGAAGTCTACATGGGCGAAATCCCATTGATGACTGAAAACGGTACCTTCGTTATCAACGGTACCGAGCGCGTTATCGTTTCCCAGCTGCACCGTTCCCCGGGCGTGTTCTTCGACCACGACCGCGGCAAGACGCA
This sequence comes from Pseudomonas fluorescens, assembly GCF_900215245.1. Taxonomy (GTDB): domain Bacteria; phylum Pseudomonadota; class Gammaproteobacteria; order Pseudomonadales; family Pseudomonadaceae; genus Aquipseudomonas; species Aquipseudomonas fluorescens. The sequence continues at coordinate 1,481,963 of NZ_LT907842.1, read as the reverse complement.
CAGCTCCGGTAAGCTCCTGTACTCCGCGCGGATCATTCCGTACCGCGGCTCGTGGTTGGACTTCGAGTTCGACCCGAAAGACTGCGTGTTCGTGCGTATCGACCGTCGTCGTAAGCTGCCGGCCTCGGTACTGCTGCGCGCGCTCGGCTATACCACTGAGCAAGTGCTTGATGCTTTCTACACCACCAACGTATTCAGCCTGAAGGATGAAACCCTCAGCCTGGAACTGATTGCTTCGCGTCTGCGTGGTGAAATTGCCGTCCTGGATATCCAGGATGAAAACGGCAAGGTCATCGTTGAAGCTGGCCGCCGTATTACCGCGCGCCACATCAACCAGATCGAAAAAGCCGGTATCAAGTCGCTGGATGTGCCGCTGGACTACGTCCTGGGTCGCACCACTGCCAAGGTCATCGTTCACCCGGCTACAGGCGAAATCCTGGCTGAGTGCAACACCGAGCTGAACACCGAGATCCTGGCAAAAATCGCCAAGGCCCAGGTTGTTCGCATCGAGACCCTGTACACCAACGACATCGACTGCGGTCCGTTCATCTCCGACACGCTGAAGATCGACTCCACCAGCAACCAATTGGAAGCGCTGGTTGAGATCTATCGCATGATGCGTCCTGGTGAGCCACCGACCAAAGACGCTGCCGAGACCCTGTTCAACAACCTGTTCTTCAGCCCTGAGCGCTATGACCTGTCTGCGGTCGGCCGGATGAAGTTCAACCGTCGTATCGGTCGTACCGAGATCGAAGGTTCGGGCGTGCTGTGCAAGGAAGACATCGTCGCGGTACTGAAGACCTTGGTCGACATCCGTAACGGTAAAGGCATCGTCGATGACATCGACCACTTGGGTAACCGTCGTGTTCGCTGCGTAGGCGAAATGGCCGAGAACCAGTTCCGCGTTGGCCTGGTACGTGTTGAGCGTGCGGTCAAAGAGCGTCTGTCGATGGCTGAAAGCGAAGGCCTGATGCCGCAAGATCTGATCAACGCCAAGCCAGTGGCTGCGGCGGTGAAAGAGTTCTTCGGTTCCAGCCAGCTCTCGCAGTTCATGGACCAGAACAACCCGCTCTCCGAGATCACCCACAAGCGCCGTGTTTCCGCACTGGGCCCGGGCGGTCTGACCCGTGAGCGTGCAGGCTTTGAAGTTCGTGACGTACACCCAACGCACTACGGTCGTGTTTGCCCGATCGAAACGCCGGAAGGTCCGAACATCGGTCTGATCAACTCCCTGGCCGCTTATGCACGCACTAACCAGTACGGCTTCCTCGAGAGCCCGTACCGTGTAGTGAAAGATGCACTGGTCACCGACGAGATCGTGTTCCTGTCCGCCATCGAAGAAGCCGATCACGTGATCGCTCAGGCTTCGGCCACGATGAACGACAAGAAAGTCCTGATCGACGAGCTGGTAGCTGTTCGTCACTTGAACGAGTTCACCGTTAAGGCGCCGGAAGACGTCACCTTGATGGACGTTTCGCCGAAGCAGGTAGTTTCGGTTGCAGCGTCGCTGATCCCGTTCCTGGAGCACGATGACGCCAACCGTGCGTTGATGGGTTCCAACATGCAGCGTCAAGCTGTACCCACCCTGCGTGCCGACAAGCCGCTGGTAGGTACCGGCATGGAGCGTAACGTAGCCCGTGACTCCGGCGTTTGCGTCGTGGCTCGTCGTGGCGGCGTGATCGACTCTGTTGATGCCAGCCGTATCGTGGTTCGTGTTGCCGATGACGAAGTTGAGACTGGCGAAGCCGGTGTCGACATCTACAACCTGACCAAATACACCCGCTCGAACCAGAACACCTGCATCAACCAGCGCCCGCTGGTGAGCAAGGGTGATCGCGTTCAGCGTAGCGACATCATGGCCGACGGCCCGTCCACCGATATGGGTGAGCTGGCACTGGGTCAGAACATGCGCATCGCGTTCATGGCATGGAACGGCTTCAACTTCGAAGACTCCATCTGCCTGTCCGAGCGTGTTGTTCAAGAAGACCGCTTCACCACGATCCACATTCAGGAACTGACCTGTGTGGCGCGTGACACCAAGCTTGGGCCAGAGGAAATCACTGCAGACATCCCGAACGTGGGTGAAGCTGCACTGAACAAACTGGACGAAGCCGGTATCGTTTACGTAGGTGCTGAAGTTGGCGCAGGCGACATCCTGGTTGGTAAGGTCACTCCGAAAGGCGAGACCCAACTGACTCCGGAAGAGAAGCTGTTGCGTGCCATCTTCGGTGAGAAAGCCAGCGACGTTAAAGACACTTCCCTGCGCGTACCTACCGGTACCAAGGGTACTGTCATCGACGTACAGGTCTTCACCCGTGACGGCGTTGAGCGTGATGCTCGTGCACTGTCCATCGAGAAGACTCAACTCGACGAGATCCGCAAGGACCTGAACGAAGAGTTCCGTATCGTTGAAGGCGCGACCTTCGAACGTCTGCGTTCCGCTCTGGTAGGCCACAAGGCTGAAGGCGGCGCAGGTCTGAAGAAAGGTCAGGACATCACCGACGAAATCCTCGACGGTCTTGAGCACGGCCAGTGGTTCAAACTGCGCATGGCTGAAGACGCTCTGAACGAGCAGCTCGAGAAGGCCCAGGCCTATATCGTTGATCGCCGCCGTCTGCTGGACGACAAGTTCGAAGACAAGAAGCGCAAACTGCAGCAGGGCGATGACCTGGCTCCAGGCGTGCTGAAAATCGTCAAGGTTTACCTGGCAATCCGTCGCCGCATTCAGCCGGGCGACAAGATGGCCGGTCGTCACGGTAACAAGGGTGTGGTCTCCGTGATCATGCCGGTTGAAGACATGCCGCACGATGCCAATGGCACCCCGGTCGACGTCGTCCTCAACCCGTTGGGCGTACCTTCGCGTATGAACGTTGGTCAGATCCTTGAAACCCACCTGGGCCTCGCGGCCAAAGGTCTGGGCGAGAAGATCAACCGTATGATCGAAGAGCAGCGCAAGGTCGCAGACCTGCGTAAGTTCCTGCACGAGATCTACAACGAGATCGGCGGTCGCAACGAAGAGTTGGACACTTTCTCCGACCAGGAAATCCTGGATCTGGCGAAGAACCTGCGCGGCGGCGTTCCAATGGCTACCCCGGTATTCGACGGTGCCAAGGAAAGCGAAATCAAGGCCATGCTGAAACTGGCAGACCTGCCGGAAAGTGGCCAGATGCAGCTGTTCGACGGCCGTACCGGCAACAAGTTTGAGCGCCCGGTTACTGTTGGCTACATGTACATGCTGAAGCTGAACCACTTGGTAGACGACAAGATGCACGCTCGTTCTACCGGTTCGTACAGCCTGGTTACCCAGCAGCCGCTGGGTGGTAAGGCTCAGTTCGGTGGTCAGCGTTTCGGGGAGATGGAGGTCTGGGCACTGGAAGCATACGGTGCTGCTTACACTCTGCAAGAAATGCTCACAGTGAAGTCGGACGATGTGAACGGTCGGACCAAGATGTACAAAAACATCGTGGACGGCGATCACCGTATGGAGCCGGGCATGCCCGAGTCCTTCAACGTGTTGATCAAAGAAATTCGTTCCCTCGGCATCGATATCGATCTGGAAACCGAATAACACGTGACGCGAATCGAGAGCGGGGCTGTTTAGCCCGCTCTCTGCTCCGCCAGGAGGAAAGGCCTTGAAAGACCTACTGAATTTGCTGAAAAACCAGGGTCAAGTCGAAGAGTTCGACGCCATCCGTATTGGACTGGCATCGCCTGAGATGATCCGTTCGTGGTCGTTCGGTGAAGTTAAAAAGCCGGAAACCATCAACTACCGTACGTTCAAACCTGAGCGTGACGGCCTGTTCTGCGCCAAGATCTTTGGCCCGGTTAAGGATTACGAGTGCCTGTGCGGTAAGTACAAGCGCTTGAAGCACCGCGGTGTGATCTGCGAGAAGTGCGGCGTTGAAGTTGCACTGGCTAAAGTTCGTCGTGAGCGCATGGCGCACATCGAACTGGCTTCGCCGGTTGCCCACATCTGGTTCCTGAAATCGCTGCCGTCCCGTATCGGCTTGCTGATGGACATGACCCTGCGTGATATCGAACGCGTTCTCTACTTCGAGAGCTATGTCGTTATCGATCCAGGCATGACCACCCTTGAGAAAGGTCAGCTGCTGAACGACGAGCAGTACTTCGAAGCGCTGGAAGAGTTCGGCGACGATTTCGATGCCCGCATGGGTGCCGAAGCTGTCCGTGAACTGCTGCACGCTATCGACCTGGAACACGAGATTGGCCGTCTGCGTGAAGAAATTCCGCAAACCAACTCCGAAACCAAGATCAAGAAGCTGTCCAAGCGTCTGAAGTTGATGGAGGCCTTCCAGGGTTCCGGCAACTTGCCAGAGTGGATGGTGCTGACCGTTCTGCCGGTTCTGCCGCCAGATCTGCGTCCGCTGGTACCGTTGGATGGCGGTCGCTTCGCGACTTCCGACCTCAACGACCTGTACCGTCGCGTGATCAACCGTAACAACCGCTTGAAGCGTTTGCTCGATCTGTCCGCTCCGGACATCATCGTGCGCAACGAAAAGCGTATGTTGCAAGAAGCTGTCGATGCCTTGCTCGACAACGGTCGTCGTGGCCGCGCTATCACCGGTTCGAACAAGCGTCCTCTGAAATCCTTGGCTGACATGATCAAGGGTAAGCAAGGTCGTTTCCGTCAGAACTTGCTCGGTAAGCGTGTTGACTACTCCGGTCGTTCGGTAATTACCGTAGGCCCGACCCTGCGTCTGCACCAGTGCGGTCTGCCTAAGAAAATGGCGCTTGAGCTGTTCAAGCCGTTCATCTTCGGCAAGCTGGAAATGCGCGGTCTCGCGACCACCATCAAAGCGGCCAAGAAAATGGTCGAGCGCGAACTGCCAGAGGTTTGGGACGTTCTCGCTGAAGTGATTCGCGAACACCCGGTTCTCCTCAACCGTGCACCGACCCTTCACCGTCTGGGCATCCAGGCGTTTGAACCGGTACTGATCGAAGGTAAGGCTATCCAGCTGCACCCTCTGGTCTGTGCTGCGTACAACGCCGACTTCGACGGCGACCAAATGGCCGTGCACGTACCGCTGACACTGGAAGCCCAGTTGGAAGCGCGTGCGTTGATGATGTCGACCAACAACATTCTGTCGCCAGCCAACGGTGAGCCAATCATCGTTCCGTCGCAGGACGTTGTATTGGGTCTGTACTACATGACTCGTGAAGCGATCAACGCCAAGGGCGAAGGTCGTGTGTTCGCTGACCTGCAAGAAGTTGACCGTGTGTTCCGTGCCGGCGAAGCCGCACTGCATGCCAAGGTCAAAGTGCGGATCAACGAAACCGTCAACGACCGTGACGGCGGCAGCGTGACCGGTACCCGCATCGTCGACACCACTGTCGGCCGTGCGCTGCTGTATCAAGTTGTGCCAAAAGGTCTGTCGTACGATGTCGTCAACCTGCCGATGAAGAAAAAGGCGATCTCCAAGCTGATCAACCAGTGCTACCGCGTGGTTGGTTTGAAAGAGACCGTGATCTTCGCTGACCAGTTGATGTACACCGGTTTTGCTTACTCGACCATTTCTGGCGTTTCCATCGGTGTTAACGACTTCGTTATCCCGGATGAAAAAGCTCAGATCATCGGTGCTGCTACCGATGAAGTGAAAGAAATCGAGAGCCAGTACGCCTCCGGCCTGGTAACCCAGGGCGAGAAGTACAACAAAGTGATCGACCTTTGGTCCAAGGCCAACGACGAAGTGTCGAAGGCGATGATGGCTAACCTCTCGAAAGAGAAGGTTATCGACCGTCACGGCGTAGAAGTCGATCAAGAGTCGTTCAACTCGATGTACATGATGGCCGACTCGGGCGCACGGGGTTCTGCTGCGCAGATCCGTCAGCTCGCCGGTATGCGTGGCCTGATGGCCAAGCCGGACGGTTCCATCATCGAAACGCCGATTACTGCGAACTTCCGTGAAGGTTTGAGCGTACTTCAGTACTTCATCTCCACTCACGGTGCTCGTAAGGGTCTTGCGGATACCGCGTTGAAAACCGCTAACTCCGGTTACCTGACTCGTCGTCTGGTAGACGTTGCGCAAGACTTGGTTGTGACTGAAGTCGACTGCGGCACCGAACACGGTCTGCTGATGACTCCTCACATCGAAGGCGGCGACGTTGTAGAGCCACTGGGTGAGCGCGTACTGGGTCGAGTAATCGCCCGCGACGTATTCAAACCAGGCACTGAGGAAATTATCGTTCCTGCCGGCACGCTGGTAGACGAGAAGTGGGTCGAGTTCATCGAACTCAACAGCATCGACGAAGTGATTGTTCGCTCGCCGATCAGCTGCGAAACCCGCTATGGCATTTGCGCCAAGTGCTACGGCCGTGACTTGGCTCGTGGTCACCAGGTGAACATCGGTGAAGCGGTTGGCGTTATCGCTGCCCAGTCCATCGGTGAGCCGGGTACCCAGCTGACCATGCGTACGTTCCACATTGGTGGTGCGGCAAGCCGGACCTCCGCAGCTGACAGCGTTCAGGTGAAGAATGGCGGTACCGTCCGTCTGCACAACCTGAAGCACGTTGAGCGAGTGGATGGTTGCCTGGTTGCTGTGTCCCGTTCCGGTGAGCTGGCAATCGCTGACGACTACGGTCGTGAGCGTGAGCGTTACAAGCTGCCGTACGGTGCTGTGATTTCGGTTAAAGAGGGTGACAAGGTCGACGCTGGCGCAATCGTGGCCAAGTGGGATCCGCACACTCACCCAATCGTTACTGAAATGAAAGGTACCGTGACCTACGTGGGCATGGAAGAAGGCATCACGATCAAGCGTCAGACTGACGAATTGACCGGTATGACCAACATTGAAGTACTCGACGCGAAAGATCGTCCAGCTGCCGGTAAAGACATCCGTCCTGCCGTTAAGATGGTCGATGACAACGGCAAGGACTTGTTGCTGCCAGGCACTGACGTAATCGCTCAGTACTTCCTGCCAGCCAACGCCCTGGTCGGTGTAGCGGATGGTGCGAAGATCGCGATCGGTGATGTTATCGCTCGTATCCCGCAAGAAACTTCGAAGACCCGCGACATCACCGGTGGTCTGCCGCGTGTTGCCGACTTGTTCGAAGCTCGTCGTCCGAAAGAAGCGTCGATTCTGGCTGAAGTCAGCGGCACCATCGCGTTCGGTAAAGAAACCAAAGGCAAGCGCCGTCTGGTCATTACCCCGAACGACGGTAGCGATCCGTACGAAGAGCTGATTCCGAAGTGGCGCCACCTGAACGTCTTCGAAGGCGAACAGGTAAATCGCGGCGAAGTTATCTCTGACGGTCCGAGCGATCCACACGACATCCTGCGTCTGCTGGGTGTGAGTGCGCTGGCCAAGTACATCGTTAACGAGATCCAGGACGTTTACCGTCTGCAAGGCGTGAAGATCAACGATAAGCACATCGAGACCATCCTGCGTCAGATGCTGCGTAAAGTTGAAATCGCTGAATCCGGCGATTCCAGTTTCATCAAGGGCGACCAGATGGAACTGACTCACGTACTGGTAGAAAACGAACGTCTGAGCGCGGATGACAAATTTGTCTCCAAGTTCACTCGTGTGTTGCTGGGTATCACCAAGGCGTCGTTGTCCACTGAGTCGTTCATCTCGGCGGCCTCCTTCCAGGAGACCACTCGCGTACTGACCGAAGCAGCGGTAACCGGCAAGCGCGATTACCTGCGCGGCCTGAAAGAAAACGTGGTCGTGGGTCGTCTGATCCCGGCTGGTACCGGTTTGGCTTACCACAGCGAGCGCAAGCGCCGCCGTGATGCTGACAAGCCGCTGCGCGTAAGCGCCAGTGAAGTGGAAGCTGCACTGACCGAAGCGCTGAACTCAAGCGGTAACTGAGTTCTGCGATAAATAAGTCTGGGCCCTGGCAGCCCCCATTCGTCGGATCGAGGCAAATTTGCCCCGGTTCGATGAGAGGGGAGGTCGGGGCCTTGCCTTGACTGGGGGCAAGATCCTCTTTAGACTCTTGTACCCCTAAATTTGGCGGGAATTCGTTCCTGCCATTTTGCTTTTCTTGCAAGACAATAGCGTCGCAAGACAACAGTGGAGCTAGTAGATGGCAACTATCAACCAGCTGGTACGTCAGCCGCGTAAGCGTATCGTCGAGAAATCCGACGTGCCTGCGCTGCAGAACTGCCCGCAACGTCGTGGCGTATGCACTCGCGTGTATACCACTACGCCGAAAAAACCTAACTCGGCACTGCGTAAAGTATGCCGTGTGCGTCTGACCAACGGTTTCGAGGTTTCCTCGTACATCGGCGGTGAAGGCCACAACCTGCAAGAGCACAGCGTGGTACTGATCCGCGGCGGTCGTGTAAAAGACTTGCCAGGTGTTCGTTACCACACCGTACGCGGCTCCTTGGATACTTCCGGCGTTAAAGGTCGTAACCAGGGTCGTTCGAAGTACGGTACCAAGAAGCCTAAGTAGTAGCGGCTTTTTGTAAAACTGAATCATCTTATTTTCTGAGTCGATAAGAGTAAGGTCGGAGGCGTCCCGAAAGGGCACTGATTCCGAGCGAACCTGAAGACCGTTTGAGGGCTTATCCATGCCAAGAAGACGCGTAGCAGCCAAGCGCGAAGTGCTTGACGATCCAAAATACGGAAGCCAAATTCTGGCCAAGTTCATGAACCACGTGATGGAAAGCGGCAAAAAAGCCGTTGCCGAGCGTATCGTTTATGGCGCGCTGGAAAAGGTTAAAGAACGCAAGAACAGCGACCCCCTGGAAATCTTCGAGAAAGCTCTCGACGCCATCGCTCCGCTGGTCGAAGTGAAGTCGCGCCGTGTAGGCGGTGCTACTTACCAGGTTCCGGTTGAAGTTCGTCCGTCCCGTCGTAACGCCCTGGCAATGCGCTGGTTGGTAGACTTCGCCCGTAAGCGTGGCGAGAAGTCTATGGCTCTGCGTTTGGCTGGCGAACTGTTGGACGCTGCTGAAGGTAAAGGTGCTGCTGTTAAGAAGCGTGAAGACGTGCACCGTATGGCTGAAGCTAACAAAGCTTTCTCGCACTACCGCTTCTAATCTTAGCTTCACTAATTTTGCGAGGGCTTTATGGCTCGTACTACTCCGATTAGCCGCTACCGTAACATCGGTATCGTTGCTCACGTGGATGCTGGTAAAACCACCACCACCGAGCGCGTACTGTTTTACACCGGCAAAAGTCACAAAATGGGCGAGGTGCATGATGGCGCCGCGACCACAGACTGGATGGTTCAGGAGCAGGAGCGTGGTATTACCATTACTTCTGCTGCTATTACCGCCTTCTGGAAAGGTTCCGAGAAGCAGTACAAAGACGAGCATCGCTTCAACGTAATCGATACCCCGGGCCACGTAGACTTCACCATTGAAGTTGAACGTTCCCTGCGCGTACTCGACGGCGCTGTCGTTGTGTTCTGCGGTACTTCGGGTGTTGAGCCTCAGTCGGAAACCGTATGGCGTCAAGCCAACAAATACGGCGTTCCACGTCTTGTTTACGTAAACAAGATGGACCGTGCTGGTGCCAACTTCCTGCGCGTGATCGGTCAGATCAAGCAGCGTCTGGGTCACACTCCGGTGCCAATCCAATTGGCTATCGGTTCCGAAGACAACTTCCAGGGTCAGATCGATCTGATCAACATGGAAGCGGTCTACTGGAATGATTCCGACAAAGGTATGGTTCCTGTTCGTAAGCCTATCCCTGCTGAACTGCAGGAACTGGCTGACGAATGGCGCAACAACATGGTTGAGGCTGCTGCCGAAGCCAGCGAAGAGCTGATGAACAAGTACCTCGAAGGTGAAGAACTCACCAACGTGGAAATCAAGGCCGCTCTGCGTCAGCGTACTATCGCTGGTGAGATCGTCTTGGCTGTTTGCGGTTCCTCGTTCAAGAACAAGGGTGTTCCCCTGGTTCTCGATGCTGTGATCGACTACCTGCCTGCTCCAACCGACATTCCTGCTATCAAGGGTACCAACCCTGATAACGAGGAAGAGGAAATGGAGCGTCATGCAGACGACAGCGAGCCGTTCTCGGCCCTGGCGTTCAAGATCGCTACCGACCCATTCGTGGGTACCTTGACTTTCGTCCGCGTTTACTCGGGCGTGTTGGCATCCGGCGACGGCGTGATCAACTCGGTTAAAGGTAAGAAAGAGCGCGTGGGTCGTATGGTGCAAATGCACGCAAACGCCCGTGAAGAGATCAAGGAAGTACGCGCTGGTGACATCGCGGCCCTGATCGGCATGAAGGACGTCACCACTGGTGAGACTTTGTGCGACGCTGCTAAGCCAATCATCCTGGTTCGCATGGACTTCCCGGAGCCGGTTATTTCGGTTGCCGTAGAGCCTAAGACCAAGGATGACCAGGAAAAAATGGGTATCGCTCTGGGCAAACTTGCTCAGGAAGATCCATCTTTCCGCGTTAAGACTGATGAAGAGACTGGTCAAACGATCATCTCTGGCATGGGCGAGCTGCACCTGGACATCCTGGTTGACCGGATGCGCCGTGAGTTCAACGTCGAAGCCAACATCGGTAAGCCTCAGGTTTCCTATCGTGAGCGCATCACGAAGAACTGTGAAATCGAAGGCAAGTTCGTTCGTCAGTCCGGCGGTCGTGGTCAGTTCGGTCACTGCTGGATCCGTTTTGCTCCTGCTGACGAAGGTCAGGAAGGTCTGCAATTCGTGAACGAAGTAGTGGGTGGTGTTGTTCCTAAGGAATACATCCCTGCTATCCAGAAGGGTATCGAAGAGCAGATGAAGAACGGTGTTGTTGCCGGCTATCCGCTGATCGGCCTGAAAGCAACCGTTTTTGACGGTTCTTACCACGACGTCGACTCCAACGAGATGGCGTTTAAGGTGGCTGCTTCCATGGCAACCAAGCAACTGGCCCAAAAGGGCGGTGGTGAGTTGCTTGAGCCAATCATGGCGGTAGAAGTTGTTACACCTGAAGACTATATGGGTGATGTCATGGGCGACCTTAACCGTCGTCGCGGCATGATCTTGGGCATGGAAGACACGGTTTCCGGCAAAGTGATTCGCGCCGAGGTTCCGTTGGGTGAGATGTTCGGTTATGCGACCGACGTTCGCTCCATGTCTCAGGGTCGCGCAAGCTACTCTATGGAATTCAAAAAATACAACACAGCTCCGGCGCACATCGCTGAAACTGTATCCAAAAAACAAGGCTGATTCAGTCCTTTAGGCAAGGAGTTAATTGTCGTGGCTAAAGAAAAATTTGATCGTTCCCTACCGCACGTCAACGTTGGCACCATCGGTCACGTTGACCACGGTAAAACCACTCTGACTGCTGCTCTGACTCGCGTTTGCTCCGAAGTATTCGGTTCGGCAATCGTTGATTTCGATAAAATCGACAGCGCACCAGAAGAAAAAGCTCGTGGTATCACCATCAACACCGCGCACGTTGAATACAACTCGCTGATCCGTCACTACGCTCACGTTGACTGCCCAGGTCACGCTGACTATGTGAAGAACATGATCACCGGTGCTGCCCAGATGGACGGCGCAATCCTGGTTTGCTCGGCCGCTGATGGTCCGATGCCACAAACCCGTGAACACATCCTGCTGTCCCGTCAGGTTGGCGTTCCGTACATCGTGGTTTACCTGAACAAGGCTGACCTGGTAGACGACGCTGAGCTGCTGGAACTGGTTGAGATGGAAGTGCGCGATCTGCTGAGCACTTACGACTTCCCAGGCGACGACACTCCGATCATCATCGGTTCTGCTCGTATGGCTCTGGAAGGCAAAGACGACAACGAAATGGGCACCACGTCCGTTCGTAAACTGGTTGAAACTCTGGACAGCTACATCCCAGATCCAGTTCGTGTTATCGACAAGCCGTTCCTGATGCCAATCGAAGACGTGTTCTCGATCTCCGGTCGCGGTACTGTTGTGACTGGTCGTATCGAGCGCGGTATCGTTAAGGTTCAAGATCCACTGGAAATCGTTGGTCTGCGTGACACTACCGTCACCACCTGCACCGGTGTTGAAATGTTCCGTAAGCTGCTCGACGAAGGTCGTGCTGGCGAGAACTGCGGCGTTCTGCTGCGTGGTACCAAGCGTGACGACGTTGAGCGTGGCCAGGTTCTGGTTAAGCCAGGTTCGGTTAAGCCGCACACCAAGTTCGAAGCTGAAGTCTACGTACTGAGCAAAGAAGAAGGCGGTCGTCACACTCCGTTCTTCAAAGGCTACCGTCCACAGTTCTACTTCCGTACTACTGACGTGACTGGTAACTGCGAGCTGCCGGAAGGCGTTGAAATGGTTATGCCAGGCGACAACATCAAAATGGTTGTTACCCTGATCAAAACCATCGCAATGGAAGACGGTCTGCGTTTCGCTATTCGCGAAGGCGGCCGTACCGTTGGTGCTGGCGTTGTAGCTAAAATCATCGAGTAATTATCTCTTTTGAGATTGCCTTGATGTTTTGAAAAGGCCCCCGCTCAGCGGGGGCCTTTTTTATTGGGTTGACACCTATCTGGGCCGTCTATAGAATTGCGCCTCCTTTTAACGGGCGTATTGCGCTCGCTGGGAATAGCAGCCGGAGTCTGAAATCCAATGCAAAATCAGCAAATCCGTATCAGGTTGAAGGCTTTTGACCATCGCCTGATCGACCAATCCACCCAGGAAATCGTGGAAACCGCGAAACGTACTGGTGCACAAGTGCGTGGTCCAATTCCACTGCCTACCCGTAAAGAGCGGTTCACCGTTCTGGTCTCCCCGCACGTCAACAAAGACGCGCGTGACCAGTACGAGATCCGTACTCATAAGCGCGTACTGGACATCGTCCAGCCAACGGATAAAACCGTTGATGCACTTATGAAGCTTGATCTGGCGGCCGGTGTGGAAGTACAGATCAGCCTCGGCTAAGACTTGGGTCTTAGTCGTGTAACGCTCTGAAATGGGCGGCCATAGCGGGTGAAAGCCCCGTACACTCATGAGGTTTACAACATGACTATTGGTGTAGTCGGTCGTAAATGCGGTATGACCCGTATTTTCACCGAAGAAGGTGTCTCCATTCCGGTCACGGTCATTGAGATCGAACCGAATCGCGTCACCCAGTTCAAAACTGAAGAGACCGATGGCTATCGTGCAGTGCAAGTCACTGTCGGCGAGCGTCGTGCTTCGCGCGTGACTGCTGCTCAAGCAGGTCACTTCGCTAAAGCAAACGTTGCAGCTGGTCGCACTGTTATGGAGTTCCGTCTTGAAGATGGCGACTACCAGGCTGGCGATCTGATCAACGCTGAAATCTTCGCTGCTGGTCAACTGGTTGATGTAACCGGTCAGTCCAAAGGTAAAGGCTTCCAGGGTACGATCAAGCGTTGGAATTTCCGTGGCCAAGACAACACTCACGGTAACTCCGTTTCCCACCGCGTCCCGGGCTCTATTGGCCAGTGCCAGACTCCTGGTCGTGTATTCAAGGGCAAAAAAATGTCCGGTCATATGGGCGCTGAGCGCGTGACCGTGCAGTCCCTCGAAGTAGTGCGCGTCGACGCTGAACGCAATCTGTTGTTGGTCAAGGGTGCTGTTCCTGGCGCTACTGGCGGCAACCTGGTTGTACGTCCAGCGGCCAAGGCTCGCGGTTAAGGGGAAGCTGACATGCAATTAAATGTAAATGACGCTCAAGCGATCGAAGTTTCCGAACTGACGTTTGGCGGCGAGTTCAACGAGACGCTGGTTCACCAAGCAGTCGTGGCCTACATGGCCGGCGGCCGTCAAGGTAGCAAGCAGCAAAAGACCCGTTCCGACGTACGTGGTGGCGGTAAGCGCCCTTGGCGTCAGAAAGGTACTGGCCGTGCTCGTGCCGGTACTATCCGTAGCCCAATCTGGCGTGGCGGCGGTACCACTTTCGCAGCTCGTCCACAGGATCACACTCAGAAGCTCAACAAGAAGATGTATCGCGCAGCACTGCGCTCCATCCTTGCTGAACTCGTGCGTACTGATCGCCTGGTCGTGGTTCAGGACTTCGCTGTTGAAAGTCCAAAAACCAAAGATCTGCTGGGCAAACTGAACAACATGAGCCTGACCGATGTTTTGATCGTGTCTGAAGCTGTTGATCAGAACCTGTACCTGGCTGCTCGCAACCTGCCACACGTTGATGTACGTGACGTGCAAGGTTCCGATCCAGTTAGTCTGATCGCATACGACAAGGTGTTGATCACCGTGTCGGCCGTGAAGAAATTCGAGGAGCTGCTGGGATGAACCAGGAACGCGTATTTAAAGTTCTGCTTGGCCCGCACGTTTCCGAAAAGGCTACGGTTCTGGCTGACAAGAAAGGCCAGTTCGTTTTCAAGGTTGCAACTGACGCAACCAAGCTGGAAATCAAGAAGGCCGTCGAAAGCCTGTTCAGCGTGAAAGTTGAGCGTGTTACTACCCTGAATGTTCTGGGTAAGAGCAAGCGCACTGCTCGCGGTCTGGGCAAGCGTAATGACTGGAAGAAGGCAGTTATCTCCCTTCAGCCAGGCCAAGATCTCGATTTCAGCAGCAGTGCTGAGTAAGGAAGGGGTGCATCATGGCAATCGTTAAATGCAAACCGACTTCCCCTGGCCGCCGTTTTGTGGTCAAGGTGGTCAACCAGGAGCTGCATAAAGGCGCTCCTCACGCACCGCTGCTCGAGAAGAAATCGAAGACTGGTGGTCGTAACAACAATGGTCGTATTACCACTCGTCACATCGGTGGTGGCCATAAGCAGCATTATCGTCTGGTCGACTTCCGTCGCAACGACAAAGATGGCATCGCTGCCACTGTCGAGCGTATCGAATACGATCCAAACCGTACTGCTCACATCGCTCTGCTGCTGTACGCAGATGGCGAGCGTCGCTACATCATCGCCCCTAAAGGCGTGAGTGCTGGTGACCAGCTGATCGCAGGTGCTCTGGCACCGATCAAGCCGGGCAACGCTCTGCAACTGCGTAACATTCCAGTTGGTAGCACCGTACACGGCATCGAATTGAAGCCAGGTAAAGGCGCGCAAATCGCTCGTTCCGCTGGTGCTTCGGCTCAGCTGATCGCTCGTGAAGGTGTCTACGTGACCCTGCGTCTGCGTTCTGGTGAGATGCGTAAAGTGCTGGCTGAATGCCGCGCGACCCTGGGTGAAGTCTCGAACTCCGAGCACAGCCTGCGTTCGCTGGGTAAAGCTGGTGCCAAACGCTGGCGTGGCGTTCGCCCAACCGTTCGTGGTGTTGCCATGAACCCGGTTGACCACCCACACGGTGGTGGTGAAGGTCGTACCTCTGGTGGTCGTCATCCGGTATCGCCATGGGGCTTCCCGACTAAGGGCGCGAAGACTCGTGGTAATAAGCGTACCGACAAAATGATCGTCCGTCGTCGCAAGTAAATAGAGGGATACGACAGTGCCACGTTCTCTGAAAAAAGGTCCTTTTATTGATCTTCACCTACTGAAGAAGATCGAAGTGGCGGCGGAAAAGAACGATCGCAAACCAGTTAAGACCTGGTCGCGCCGTTCTATGATCCTGCCACAAATGGTCGGTTTGACCATCGCAGTACACAACGGTCGTCAACACGTCCCAGTTCTCGTTAACGAAGACATGGTCGGCCACAAACTGGGCGAGTTTGCCGTTACCCGCACATATCGTGGGCACGTGGCAGACAAGAAAGCCAAGCGTTAAGGGGTTAGGAAATGGAAGTAGCCGCTAAGTTGTCGGGCGCTCGAATCTCCGCCCAGAAAGCCCGCTTGGTCGCCGACCAGATCCGCGGGAAGAAGGTGGGCGAAGCGCTCAACCTGTTGGCTTTCAGCAGTAAGAAAGCCGCCGAGATCATGAAGAAAGTGCTGGAGTCGGCCGTAGCCAACGCCGAGCATAACGAAGGCGCAGACGTTGATGACCTGAAGGTCAGCACCGTTTTCGTCAACGAAGGGCGTTCGCTGAAGCGCATCATGCCACGTGCCAAAGGCCGTGCTGATCGCATCGTCAAGCGGTCTTGCCATATCACTGTCAAGGTTGCTGACAAGTAACGGAGTCGAAGAGATGGGTCAGAAAGTACATCCCATTGGCATTCGCCTGGGAATCGTCAAGGAGCACACCTCCGTCTGGTACGCAGACGGTCGGACTTATGCGGACTATTTGTTCGCTGATCTGAAGGTGCGTGAGTATCTCCAAGACAAACTAAAAAGCGCGTCCGTAAGCCGTATCGATATCCATCGTCCGGCGCAAACTGCACGTATCACCATCCACACCGCTCGTCCAGGTATCGTTATCGGGAAGAAAGGTGAAGATGTTGAGAAACTGCGTCAGGACCTGACCAAGCAAATGGGTGTGCCTGTGCACATCAATATCGAAGAGATCCGTAAGCCGGAGCTCGACGGTATGCTGGTTGCGCAGAGCGTAGCTCAGCAGCTGGAGCGTCGCGTAATGTTCCGTCGCGCTATGAAGCGCGCCGTACAGAACGCCATGCGCATTGGTGCCAAAGGCATCAAAATCCAAGTGAGCGGTCGTCTCGGCGGTGCTGAAATCGCACGTACTGAATGGTATCGCGAAGGTCGTGTGCCACTGCACACCCTGCGTGCCGACATCGACTATGCCAACTACGAAGCTCACACCACTTACGGTGTGATCGGTGTAAAGGTTTGGATCTTCAAAGGCGAAGTAATTGGTGGTCGCCAAGAAGAACTGAAACCACAAGCACCAGCGCCTCGTAAAAAAGCTGCTAAGTAAGGGGTACGCCAAATGTTGCAACCAAAGCGTACGAAGTTCCGCAAGCAGATGACAGGCCACAACCGTGGTCTGGCTCAGCGCGGTAGCAAAGTCAGCTTCGGCGAGTTCGCGCTGAAGTCTGTAGCTCGTGGTCGTCTCACCGCTCGTCAGATCGAGTCAGCGCGTCGTGCTCTGACCCGTCACGTAAAACGTGGCGGCAAGATCTGGATCCGTGTATTCCCGGACAAGCCGATCTCCAAAAAACCTCTCGAGGTTCGGATGGGTAAAGGTAAGGGTAACGTGGAATACTGGGTAGCCCAGATTCAGCCAGGCAAAGTCCTGTATGAAATCGAGGGTGTAACTGAAGAGCTGGCGCGTGAGGCTTTTGCCCTGGCTGCTGCAAAGCTGCCGCTCGCCACCGCCTTTGTTAAACGGACGGTGATGTGATGAAAGCGAATGAACTTCGTGAAAAATCCGCACAGCAGCTGAACGAGCAACTGCTCGGCCTGCTGCGCGACCAGTTCAATCTGCGTATGCAGAAAGCAACTGGCCAGTTGGGGCAGTCTCATCTGCTCTCGCAAGTTAAGCGTGACATCGCTCGCGTGAAGACTGTGCTCAACCAGCAGGCAGGTAAGTGATCATGGCTGAAGCCGAAAAGACTGTCCGTACGCTGACTGGCCGTGTTGTCAGCGACAAGATGGACAAAACCATCACCGTACTGATCGAGCGTCGCGTTAAGCACCCGATCTACGGTAAATATGTTAAGCGTTCGACTAAGCTGCACGCGCACGACGAAACCAATCAGTGCCACATCGGCGACAAAGTCACTATTCGTGAAACTCGTCCGCTGGCCAAGACCAAGTCTTGGGCACTGGTTGATGTTCTCGAACGCGCTGTGGAAGTCTAAGGACTAGGGGTCGGAGAAATTATATGATTCAGACTCAATCCATGCTCGATGTGGCCGATAACAGCGGCGCTCGCCGTGTTATGTGCATCAAGGTGCTGGGTGGCTCCCATCGTCGTTACGCTGGTATCGGTGACATCATCAAAGTTACCGTGAAGGAAGCAATTCCTCGCGGTAAAGTGAAAAAAGGCCAAGTGATGACTGCTGTTGTAGTCCGCACTCGTCACGGCGTACGTCGTGCTGATGGCTCCATTATCCGCTTTGATGGCAACGCTGCTGTTCTTCTGAACAACAAGCAAGAGCCGATCGGCACCCGTATCTTTGGGCCAGTGACCCGTGAACTTCGTACTGAGAAGTTCATGAAGATCGTCTCGCTCGCCCCAGAAGTGCTGTAAGGAGATCCGACATGCAAAAGATTCGTCGTGACGACGAGATCATCGTGATCGCCGGCAAAGACAAAGGTAAGCGCGGTAAGGTGCTTAAGGTTCTCGCTAATAACCGTCTGGTTATCGGTGGTCTGAACCTGGTTAAGCGTCATACCAAGCCTAACCCGATGTCGGGCGTACAAGGCGGTATCGTCGAAAAAGAAGCTCCACTGGACGCTTCTAACGTCGCCATTTTCAACGGTGAAACCAACAAGGCTGACCGCGTTGGTTTCAAAGTAGAAGACGGCAAGAAAATTCGTGTCTTCAAGTCGACCCAAAAAGCGGTTGATGCTTGAACACTGCTAGGTAGAAGACCATGGCACGACTAAAAGAGATTTACTGGAAAGAAATCGCACCGAAGCTTAAGGAAGAACTTAAGCTTTCGAACGTGATGGAAGTTCCACGCGTTACCAAAATCACCCTGAACATGGGTCTGGGCGAAGCAGTCGGTGACAAAAAAGTCATCGAGCACGCTGTTGCTGACCTGGAAAAGATCACCGGTCAAAAAGTCGTTGTGACTTACGCTCGGAAATCCATCGCTGGCTTTAAAGTCCGTGAAGGTTGGCCGATCGGCGTCAAAGTGACTCTGCGCCGTGAGCGTATGTATGAATTCCTGGATCGTCTGCTGTCGATCTCCCTGCCTCGGGTTCGCGACTTCCGCGGCCTGAATGCCAAGTCCTTCGATGGTCGTGGTAACTACAGCATGGGCGTGAAAGAGCAGATCATCTTCCCGGAAATCGACTACGACAAGATCGATGCTCTCCGCGGTCTGGACATCACCCTGACCACCACTGCCAAGAACGATGATGAAGGTCGCGCCCTGTTGCGTGCTTTCAAATTCCCGTTCCGCAACTGATTGGAGTAGGACCATGGCCAAGATGAGCATGAAAAACCGCGAGCTGAAGCGTCAGCTCACGGTTGCCAAGTACGCCAAGAAGCGTGCAGCACTGAAAGCAATCATCGTTGATCTGAACGCAAGTCCAGAAGCACGTTGGGAAGCGACAGTTGCTCTGCAGAAGCAGCCACGTGACGCAAGCGCTTCGCGCATGCGTAACCGCTGCCGCCTGACCGGTCGTCCACACGGCGTTTACCGCAAGTTCGGCCTCGGCCGTAACAAACTGCGTGAAGCGGCAATGCGTGGTGACGTACCAGGTCTGGTTAAAGCCAGCTGGTAAGTACTTTCAACGTCCAGGTGGGCAGAATCGCAAGATACTGACCGCCGGTGACCTTGAATCTGGATCAAGCCCCTTTTGGGGCTTGTTTCATTTCCGGAGTATGTCTAAAATACGCGGCTCGCCTGAGCCCGTGTTTTTTATGCCCGGAGATTCTCGGCGACATATGTAGCCGCAAGGCTAATTTTTTTGTATTAGGAGCGTCTAGCCCATGAGTATGCAGGACCCGTTAGCGGACATGCTAACTCGTATCCGTAATGCCCAGATGGCTGAAAAGTCCGTCGTAAGCATGCCATCTTCCAAGTTGAAGGTAGCTGTTGCCAAAGTCCTGAAAGACGAAGGCTACATTGCGGGTTATCAGATCAGCAGCGAAACCAAGCCACTGCTGTCCATCGAGCTGAAGTACTTCGAAGGCCGTTCGGTCATCGAAGAAGTGAAGCGCGTTAGCCGTCCAGGCCTGCGTCAGTACAAGTCCGCTGAAGATCTGCCGAAAGTTCGTGGCGGTCTGGGCGTGTCTATCGTCTCCACCAACAAAGGTGTGATGACGGATCGTGCTGCGCGCGCTGCCGGTGTCGGCGGCGAAGTTCTTTGCACTGTGTTCTAAGGGGGGATAAGCATGTCTCGCGTCGCTAAGAACCCCGTTAAGCTGCCAGCCGGTGTCGAAGTAAAATTCGCAGGCCAACAGCTTTCGGTGAAGGGTGCCAAGGGCACTCTTGAACTGAACATCCATTCGTCCGTTGAGATCGTTGAAGAAGCTGGTGAGCTGCGTTTCGCTGCTCGCAATGGCGATCAACAAACTCGCGCAATGGCCGGTACCACGCGTGCGTTGGTAAACAACATGGTCCAAGGCGTAAGCCAAGGCTTCGAGCGCAAGCTCCAGCTGGTCGGTGTTGGTTACAAAGCGCAAGCAAAAGGCACGGTTTTGAACCTTGCCCTTGGCTTCTCGCACCCAGTGGATTACGAACTGCCGGAAGGCATCACCGCTGAGACCCCTAGCCAAACCGATATCCTGATCAAGGGTATTGATAAGCAGCTGGTAGGTCAGGTGGCCGCTGAGATCCGCGACTTCCGTCCACCAGAGCCGTACAAAGGCAAAGGTGTGCGCTACGCGGACGAAGTCGTCCGTCGTAAAGAAGCCAAGAAGAAGTAGGGCATAGCAAATGACCGACAAAAAAGTTACTCGACTGCGTCGCGCTCGCAAAGCACGCCTGAAAATGCACGAACTCGAAGTCGTGCGTCTCTGCGTGTACCGCTCGTCGCAGCACATCTACGCCCAGGTCATCTCGGCCGACGGCAACAAAGTCCTGGCAAGCGCCTCGACTTTGGATAAAGAACTGCGTGATGGTGCCACCGGCAACATCGACGCGGCCACAAAGGTTGGCCAGCTGGTCGCTACACGTGCTAAGGCCGTGGGCGTCTCGCAAGTGGCTTTCGACCGCTCTGGCTTCAAGTACCACGGTCGCGTGAAAGCGCTGGCTGATGCTGCTCGTGAAGCTGGGCTGGAGTTCTAAGTTATGTCAAATAACGACCAAAAGCGCGACGAAGGCTACATTGAGAAGCTGGTTCAAGTTAACCGCGTAGCCAAAACCGTTAAAGGCGGCCGTATCTTCACTTTCACCGCGTTGACCGTGGTTGGTGATGGTAAAGGGCGCGTTGGCTTCGGCCGTGGCAAGTCACGTGAAGTGCCTGCTGCGATCCAGAAGGCAATGGAAGCTGCTCGTCGCAACATGATCCAAGTTGATCTGAACGGCACCACGCTGCAGTACGCAATGAAGTCCGCCCATGGCGCTTCGAAGGTGTACATGCAGCCTGCTTCTGAAGGTACCGGTATCATCGCTGGCGGCGCTATGCGTGCTGTCCTCGAAGTTGCTGGCGTTCAGAACGTTCTGGCCAAGTGCTACGGCTCGACTAACCCGGTAAACGTGGTTCACGCCACTTTCAAAGGTTTGAAAGCTATGCAATCTCCTGAGTCCATCGCTGCGAAGCGTGGTCTGACTGTCAAGGAGATCTTCTGATCATGGCTACCGTTAAAGTAACGCTGATCAAAAGCATGACCGGCCGCATCCCTAACCACAAACTGTGTGTTAAAGGTTTGGGTCTGCGTCGCATCGGTCACACTGTAGAAGTCCAGGATACTCCCGAGAATCGCGGGATGATCAACAAGGCTTACTACATGCTGCGTGTAGAGGGTTAATCGATGAAACTCAATGATCTGAGTCCAGCGCCGGGTTCCCGTCGCGAAAAGCATCGTCCGGGCCGTGGTATCGGTAGCGGTTTGGGTAAGACTGGTGGCCGTGGCCACAAAGGTCAAACCTCCCGCTCCGGTGGCACCATCGCTCCAGGCTTTGAAGGCGGTCAACAGCCGCTGCATCGTCGCCTGCCTAAGTTCGGTTTCGTATCCCTGAAAGCCATGGACCGCGCAGAAGTGCGTCTGTCCGAGCTGGCTAAAGTGGAAGGCGACATCGTTACTGTGCAGACCCTGAAAGATGCCAACGTGATCAACGTCAACGTACAGCGTGTGAAAATCATGCTGTCCGGTGAAGTGACTCGCGCTGTCACTATCGGCAAGGGAATCGGCGCCACCAAAGGTGCGCGTTCGGCTATCGAAGCAGCTGGCGGCAAGTTCGAGGAATAAATGGCTAAGCAAGGTGCTCTCTCAGCGCTCGGCAAAGGCGGTATGTCTGAACTTTGGGCTCGTCTGCGTTTTCTGTTCCTGGCGATTATCGTCTACCGAATAGGCGCACACATCCCGGTTCCAGGTATCAACCCGGACCGACTCGCAGACCTGTTTCGACAGAATGAGGGGACCATTCTTAGCTTGTTCAACATGTTTTCCGGCGGCGCGCTGGAACGGATGAGCATCTTTGCACTGGGGATCATGCCGTACATTTCGGCATCGATCATCATGCAACTGATGACCGCCGTCAGCCCGCAGCTGGAGCAGTTGAAGAAGGAAGGTGAAGCTGGCCGTCGCAAGATTAGCCAGTACACCCGCTACGGCACTGTCGTCCTCGCCCTGGTTCAAGCTATCGGCATGTCCGTTGGTCTGGCGGGGCAGGGCGTTGCGTTCACTGGTGACTTTGGCTTCTATTTCGTCGCGGTATCCACGTTTGTGGCTGGTGCGATGTTCATGATGTGGCTGGGTGAGCAGATTACTGAGCGTGGTGTTGGTAACGGTATCTCGATGTTGATTTTCGCAGGTATCGTCGCCGGTCTTCCGAGAGCAATTGGGCAGTCTTTCGAGTCTGCACGTCAGGGTGATATCAACATCTTCGCTCTGGTTGCCATCGGTTTGCTGGCAGTAGCGATTATCGGTTTTGTGGTGTTCATTGAGCGTGGCCAGCGTCGTATTGCTGTTCACTACGCCAAGCGTCAGCAGGGCCGTAAGGTTTTTGCTGCGCAGACCAGCCACTTGCCGCTGAAAGTGAATATGGCCGGTGTTATTCCGGCAATTTTCGCGAGCAGCATTTTGCTGTTTCCGGCTTCGTTGGGTACCTGGTTTGGTCAGTCTGAAAATATGGGCTGGCTGCAGGACCTCTCTCAGTCGATCGCTCCTGGTCAGCCGTTGAATATTCTGCTGTTTAGTGCAGGGATTATTTTCTTCTGCTTCTTCTATACGGCGTTGATGTTCAATCCGAAAGACGTAGCGGAAAACCTGAAGAAGTCCGGTGCCTTTATTCCGGGCATCCGTCCAGGTGAGCAGTCTGCACGCTACATTGATGGCGTTTTGACTCGTTTGACCCTGTTCGGTGCTCTATATATGACGGCCGTGTGCTTGCTTCCCCAGTTCCTGGTGGTTGCAGCAAACGTTCCGTTCTACCTTGGCGGGACCTCGTTGCTGATCGTGGTCGTGGTTGTGATGGACTTCATGTCCCAAGTACAATCGCACCTCGTTTCGCACCAGTACGAATCCCTGATGAAGAAAGCCAACCTGAAGGGCTACGGCAGCGGCATGTTGCGCTGAGTACCCCATAAGGTTCGAGGAGTTGGTGATGAAAGTTCGTGCATCGGTGAAAAAGCTGTGCCGTAACTGCAAGATTATTCGCCGCGAAGGTGTTGTTCGAGTAATTTGCAGCGCGGAACCGCGTCACAAACAGCGCCAAGGCTGAGTGTGATCCGCTTGAAGCCCGGCAGCTAGTGCGCTGCCGGGTTGATTATTTGTTATTACAGCGATATTATCTCGCGCCCTATTTCTTGGCTTCCGGGGCGTAGGTAGCTGTCAATTGGAGTCCCACTGAATGGCCCGTATTGCAGGCGTTAACATTCCAGATAACAAGCACACTGTTATCTCGCTGACCTACATCTATGGTGTTGGTCGCACTACTGCGCAGAAAATTTGCGCAGACACTGGGGTAAACCCAGCCGCTAAGATCAAAGATCTGAGCGACGAGCAGATTGAGCTGTTGCGTGGCGAAGTGGCGAAGTTCACCACTGAAGGTGACCTGCGTCGCGAAATCAACATGAAAATCAAGCGTTTGATGGACCTCGGTTGCTACCGTGGTCTGCGTCATCGTCGTGGTCTTCCAGTACGCGGTCAGCGTACCAAGACTAACGCGCGTACCCGTAAAGGTCCGCGTAAGCCGATCCGCAAGTAATCGCCCACGCGAATCGACAGGAAAATTATCATGGCAAAACCTGCTGCTCGTCCTCGTAAAAAAGTTAAAAAGACAGTGGTTGATGGCATCGCCCACATCCATGCATCTTTTAACAACACCATCGTGACCATCACCGACCGTCAAGGTAACGCGCTGTCTTGGGCTACCTCTGGTGGTTCGGGTTTCCGCGGTTCCCGCAAGTCCACCCCGTTTGCTGCTCAAGTAGCTGCTGAACGTGCTGGTCAAGCTGCGCTGGAATACGGCCTGAAAAACCTCGACGTTAACGTCAAAGGTCCAGGTCCAGGTCGTGAGTCTGCTGTCCGTGCTTTGAACGGCTGTGGCTATAAGATCGCCAGCATCACCGACGTGACGCCAATCCCGCACAACGGGTGCCGTCCGCCGAAGAAGCGCCGCGTGTAATCCAGGAGATTGTAAAGAATGGCTCGTTACATTGGTCCAAAATGCAAACTCGCTCGTCGCGAAGGCACCGATCTCTTCTTGAAGAGCGGCGTGCGCGCGATCGAATCGAAGTGCAACATTGAAGCAGCACCTGGTATCCACGGCCAACGCCGCGGTCGCCAGTCCGATTACGGCACCCAACTGCGTGAAAAGCAGAAGGTCCGTCGTATTTACGGCGTTCTCGAGCGTCAGTTCAGCGGCTACTACAAAGAAGCTGCTGGCAAGAAAGGTGCAACCGGTGAAAACCTGCTGCAACTGCTCGAATGCCGTCTGGACAACGTTGTATACCGTATGGGCTTTGGTTCGACTCGTGCCGAATCCCGTCAGCTGGTATCGCACAAATCCGTCAGCGTAAACGGCCAAACCGTTAACGTTCCGTCGTACCAGGTTCGTGCTGGTGACGTTGTCGCGATTCGCGAGAAAGCAAAAAACCAACTTCGCATTGTCCAAGCTCTCGATCTGTGTGCCCAACGTGGCCGCGTAGAATGGGTAGAAGTAGACACTGAGAAGAAGTCGGGCGTTTTCAAGAACGTTCCTGCTCGCAGTGATCTGTCCGCCGACATCAACGAAAGCCTGATTGTCGAGCTCTACTCCAAGTAAGGGCTAGAAAATAGGTGCATCCATGCAGATTTCGGTAAATGAGTTCCTGACACCCCGCCACATTGATGTGCAGGTTGTCAGTCCAACCCGCGCCAAGATCACTCTCGAGCCTCTCGAGCGTGGTTTTGGCCACACCCTGGGCAACGCGCTGCGCCGCATCCTGTTGTCCTCAATGCCCGGCTGTGCAGTAGTCGAGGCCGAGATTGACGGTGTGCTCCACGAGTACAGCGCCATCGAAGGTGTACAGGAAGACGTAATTGAAATCCTGTTGAACCTTAAAGGTCTGGCTATCAAGCTGCACGGCCGTGACGAAGTTACGCTGACCTTGTCGAAGAAGGGTTCGGGGGTGGTTACCGCTGCCGATATTCAGCTGGATCATGATGTCGAGATCGTTAATCCCGATCACGTAATCGCTAACCTGGCGTCTAACGGCGCCCTGAACATGAAGCTCACTGTAGCTCGTGGTCGTGGTTATGAACCGGCCGACTCGCGTCAGAGCGATGAAGACGAAAGCCGCAGCATTGGTCGCTTGCAGCTTGACTCTTCGTTCAGCCCGGTTCGCCGCATCGCATACGTGGTGGAAAACGCCCGTGTCGAGCAGCGTACTAACCTGGACAAGCTGGTTATTGATCTGGAAACCAACGGTACTCTGGATCCTGAAGAGGCTATCCGCCGCGCTGCAACCATCCTGCAACAGCAGTTGGCTGCGTTCGTCGACCTCAAAGGTGACAGCGAACCAGTGGTAATCGAGCAGGAAGACGAGATCGATCCGATCCTGCTTCGCCCGGTTGACGATCTGGAACTGACTGTACGTTCGGCTAACTGCCTTAAGGCGGAAAACATTTACTACATCGGCGACCTGATTCAGCGTACCGAAGTAGAACTGTTGAAGACTCCGAACCTGGGCAAGAAATCCTTGACTGAAATCAAGGACGTTCTGGCCTCCCGCGGTCTGTCCCTCGGCATGCGCCTCGACAACTGGCCGCCTGCAAGTCTTAAGAAGGACGACAAGGCGACTGCCTGATCGTCGTAATCACCGAACGTGAGTTTGGTAAGGAATGAACCATGCGTCATCGTAAAAGTGGTCGTCACCTGAGCCGTACCAGCTCGCACCGCAAGGCCATGTTCCAAAACATGGCGGTGTCGCTGTTCGAGCACGAGCTGATCAAAACTACACTGCCGAAAGCTAAAGAACTGCGTCGCGTTGCTGAGCCGCTGATCACTTTG
The DNA here is from genome assembly GCF_900215245.1 of Pseudomonas fluorescens. Taxonomy (GTDB): domain Bacteria; phylum Pseudomonadota; class Gammaproteobacteria; order Pseudomonadales; family Pseudomonadaceae; genus Aquipseudomonas; species Aquipseudomonas fluorescens. Next base: position 1,455,958 of record NZ_LT907842.1, on the reverse strand, counting down.
GCCAAGACAGACAGCCTGGCTAACCGCCGTCTGGCTTTCGACCGTACTCGTTCGAAAGCTATCGTTGGTAAGCTCTTCAACGACCTGGGCAAGCGTTACGCTACCCGTGAGGGTGGCTACCTGCGCATCCTCAAGTGCGGTTTCCGCGCTGGCGACAACGCGCCTATGGCGTACGTCGAGTTGGTTGATCGTGCTACTGCCGGCGAAGCTGTAAGCGCCGAGTAAGACGACAGTCTGCAACGAAAAACCGGGCCTAGTGCCCGGTTTTTTGTGGGCGGTAGAAAAGCCTTCTATATTCTTCAGGTCGCTACCGCGACGCTCTTACTAAACCAAAGCTATTTGCCAGGACGGTTCGTTAGTTATTTTCTATCAAAGTCCATGATTTAATGCATTTGATGGTGTCATCTTGATGGTCAATACTCCCTCCAAGCCGATTAGCCGGCAGTTCTTAGCCTGACCTGAGGAAGATTGAGCATGAGTAATATCCTTACTACCGCCAGCGGCGCACCCGTCGCGGATAACCAGAACTCCCGTACCGCCGGCCCGCGCGGTCCTTTGCTCCTTGATGATTTTCATCTGATCGAGAAGCTCGCGCATTTCAACCGTGAGAATATTCCTGAGCGCCGTGTACATGCCAAAGGTTCTGGCGCCCACGGTACGTTCACGGTTACCCGCGATATCACCCAGTACACCCGCGCCAAGCTGTTTGAAACCGTTGGCAAACAGACACCTACGTTCCTGCGTTTCTCCACCGTGGGTGGCGAGCGTGGTTCGGCGGATACCGCGCGTGATCCGCGTGGTTTCGCTTTGAAGTTCTATACCGAAGAAGGTAACTGGGACATCGTGGGCAACAACACGCCGGTGTTCTTTATTCGCGACCCGCTGAAGTTCCCGGACTTCATCCACACCCAAAAGCGTGTGCCGCAAACGAACCTGAAAAGTGCGCAGATGGTCTGGGACTTCTGGTCTCTCTCTCCCGAGGCATTGCACCAAATCACAATTTTGTTTTCGGACCGTGGCACTCCAGATGGCTATCGTCATATGCATGGCTTCGGTAGTCATACCTACAGCTTGATCAATGCCAAAGGCGAGCGCCACTGGGTCAAATGGCACTACAAAACCAAGCAAGGTATCAAGAACCTGACTCCCGAGGAGGCAACCCGCATTGCCGGCACTGACCCTGATTACGCTCAGCGTGACCTGTTTGACGCGATTCAGCGCGGTGATTTTCCGAAGTGGAGTGTCAATATCCAGATCATGACCGAAGCTCAGGCCGTTGCTCATTACGAAAACCCCTTCGATGTGACCAAAACCTGGTCGCAGCAGGAGTTTCCGTTGATCGAGGTTGGCGAGCTGGAGCTGAACCGTAATCCAGTGAATTACTTCGCTGAGGTTGAGCAGGCATGCTTTGGTCCAAGCAACATGGTCCCGGGTGTGGGGCTGTCACCAGACCGCATGCTTCAAGGCCGTGTTTTCGCTTATGCCGATGCTCACCGTTATCGTGTTGGTACCAACCACCAGCAGTTGCCGATCAATTCGCCATTGAGTCCCGTCAATACTAATCAGCGTGACGGTTCCATGTCCTTTGGTTACGGTGGTGCGGCGCCTAACTACGAGCCAAACAGCGTCGCGGGTACGCCCCAACAAGCGCCTCAGTATGCCGAGCCGCCTTTGGCATTGAATGGTGCGGCAGATCGTTATGATCAGCGTGAGGATACCGACTACTACAGCCATGCCGGTGCGCTGTACCGCTTGATGGACGATGGTCAGAAAACTCTGCTGATCAACAACATTGTCGGTGCCATGGCTGGAGTGACCAGTGATGTGGTCCAGCGGCAGCTGCAACACTTTGTAAAAGCTGATGCTGATTACGGCCAACGTATCGCAAGAGGATTGGGCGTAACCATTAACTGACTCTAAACGATAAGCAGAACCGCCCTCATTTGGGCGGTTTTTGCGTTATTTCAGCTACTTTTCACCACAAATCTTCACTTTTCTGCCGTTGATCCCGTGACCTCCGGGTCATCATGGTTCAAACTACAGACTTTCAAGCAGGGAGATGTAGGGCGATGCAAGGTCACCCCGACGTAATCGATTACCTCAACACGTTGCTGACGGGCGAACTGGCAGCTCGTGACCAATATTTCATCCATTCGCGCATGTACGAAGACTGGGGCTTTACCGAGCTCTATGAGCGTATCAACCATGAGATGGAAGAAGAGGCACAGCACGCCGACGCACTGATGCGCCGCATTCTGATGCTCGAAGGCACGCCGCGTATGCGTCCAGACGACCTGGATGTGGGCACCACAGTGCCTGACATGCTCGCCGCTGACCTTCGCCTGGAGTACAAGGTGCGTGCCGCACTCTGCAAGGGCATCGAGCTCTGCGAGCAACACAGCGACTATGTCACTCGCGAAATTTTGCGAGTCCAGTTGAACGACACCGAAGAAGATCACACTTACTGGCTGGAAAAGCAGCTGGGTCTGATCAAGCTGGTTGGCCTGGAAAATTACCTGCAATCGCAGTTCTGATTCCCGGTTACAAAAAAGCCCCTGTCACCGCAACGTGACAGGGGCTTTTTCATGCGCCCGACCAATCAGGCTTTGTCGCGCGCCAATAACGGCTTCAAGTAGTAGCCGGTATGTGACTGCGGCATCTCCGAGACCTGTTCCGGCGTACCCACCGCGATGATCTGGCCACCCTTGGAGCCGCCTTCCGGCCCGAGGTCCACCAGCCAGTCGGCGGTCTTGATCACATCAAGGTTGTGCTCGATCACCACCACTGTGTTGCCGTGGTCACGCAAGCGGTGCAGCACGTCCAGCAATTGCTGAATATCGGCAAAGTGCAAGCCCGTAGTCGGCTCATCGAGGATGTACAGCGTCTTGCCGGTATCGCGCTTGGACAGCTCGCGAGACAGCTTCACTCGCTGCGCCTCACCACCGGACAAGGTGGTCGCCGACTGCCCCAGCTTGATGTACGACAGGCCTACATCCATCAATGTCTGCAGCTTGCGCGCCAATGCAGGCACCGCGTCGAAGAACACCCGGGCTTCCTCGATGGTCATCTCCAGGGTTTCGTGGATGCTTTTGCCCTTGTACTTGATCTCCAGGGTTTCGCGGTTATAGCGCTTGCTCTTGCACACATCGCACGGCACGTAGATGTCCGGCAGAAAGTGCATCTCAACCTTGATCAGGCCATCGCCCTGGCACGCTTCGCAGCGCCCGCCCTTCACGTTGAACGAGAACCGGCCAGGCCCGTAACCGCGTGAGCGAGACTCCGGCACACCCGCAAACAGTTCGCGTATCGGCGTGAACAACCCGGTATAGGTCGCCGGGTTGGAACGCGGTGTGCGGCCAATCGGGCTTTGGTCGATATCGACCACCTTGTCCAGGTGTTCCAGGCCTTTGATGCTGTCGTGTGCAGCGGCCTCCAGCGTAGTGGCACCATTCAGGGCGGTGGCACTCAGCGGAAACAGCGTGTTGTTGATCAGCGTCGACTTGCCAGAGCCGGAAACGCCGGTCACACAGGTCAGCAGGCCGAGAGGGATTTCCAGGTCCACATTGCGCAGGTTGTTGCCGCGCGCGCCCTTGAGGTGCAACGCCATCTTTTTGTTACGCGGTGTACGCTTGGCGGGCACTTCGATCTTCACCCGGCCGGACAGGTACTTGCCGGTCAGCGAATCCGGATGAGCCATCACTTCGGCAGGTGTGCCTTCGGCGACGATGTGCCCACCGTGCACACCTGCACCCGGGCCAATGTCGACCACATAATCCGCCAGGCGAATCGCGTCTTCATCATGCTCGACCACGATCACGGTGTTACCGATATCCCGCAGGTGTTTAAGCGTTCCCAGAAGGCGGTCATTGTCGCGTTGATGCAAGCCAATCGACGGTTCATCAAGGATGTACAAAACGCCCACCAGGCCGGCACCAATCTGGCTGGCCAACCGAATCCGCTGGGCTTCACCGCCAGACAGCGTGTCGGCGCTGCGATCCAGGGACAGATAATCCAGGCCAACGTTGACCAGGAACTGCAAGCGCTCGCGGATTTCCTTGAGTATCTTGTCGGCAATTTCCCCACGACGTCCGGTCAGCTTGAGCACACCAAAGTATTCGCAGGCATCGCCAATCGGCAGGTTGGTCACCGCCGGCAAGGTCTTCTCACCGACCCACACATGGCGCGCCTCGCGACGCAGGCGTGTACCCCGGCAGTCCGGGCACGGTTGGGTACTGAGGAACTTGGCCAACTCCTCGCGCACGCTCGCCGATTCGGTTTCGCGATAGCGTCGCTCCAGGTTCGGCACGATGCCCTCGAACGGGTGCGAGCGTTTGACGATATCGCCACGGTCGTTCAGGTATTTGAAGTCGACGTTCTGCGAACCACTGCCATGCAGGATGACTTTCTGCTGTTCTGCCGGCAGTTGGTTGAATGGCACTTCCAGGCTGAACTTATAGTGGGACGCCAATGACCCGAGCATCTGGAAGTAATAGACGTTACGCCTGTCCCAGCCGCGTATGGCACCCTCCGCCAATGTCAGGTCACCATTGACCAGGCGCTTGATGTCGAAGAACTGTTTAACCCCCAGGCCATCACAGGTCGGGCAGGCGCCAGCCGGGTTGTTGAACGAAAACAGCTTGGGTTCCAGTTCGCTGATGGCGTGGCCGCAGATCGGGCAGGCGAAACGTGCGGAGAAGATGATCTCTTCACCCGGCTCGTCATCCATCGACGCGACCAGCGCAATGCCATCCGCCAGCTTCAGTGCGGTTTCGAACGATTCCGCCAAACGCTGCTGCAAGTCGGCGCGCACTTTGAAGCGATCGACCACTACATCAATCGAATGCTTCTTCTGCTTGTCGAGCTTCGGCGCTTCGTCCAGCTCATAGAGCTTGCCGTTGATGCGCGCGCGCACGAAACCCTGGGCGCGCAGTTCCTCGAAGACCGAAAGGTGTTCGCCCTTGCGCTCGCGAATGACCGGCGCCAGCAGCATCAGCTTGGCGCCCTCGGGCTGGGCCAGCACCAGGTCAACCATTTGGCTGACAGTCTGGGCTTCCAGGGGAATGTCGTGGTCCGGGCAGCGCGGAATGCCTACGCGCGCATACAGCAGACGCAGGTAGTCGTAGATTTCGGTGATGGTGCCCACGGTGGAGCGTGGGTTATGGGAAGTCGACTTCTGCTCGATGGAAATCGCCGGCGACAAACCTTCAATGGTGTCGACGTCAGGTTTTTCCATCATCGACAGGAATTGCCGGGCATACGCCGACAGCGACTCTACATAGCGACGTTGACCTTCGGCATACAGCGTGTCGAACGCCAGGGACGATTTGCCGGACCCGGACAAGCCGGTGATGACGATCAGTTTGTCCCGGGGCAGGGTCAGGTCGATGTTCTTCAGGTTGTGGGTTCTAGCCCCACGAATCAGGATCTTGTCCAAGATGGCCTCGCACGGCGGGCGTAAATAATGCAGGAGTATACGGCTAAAGACTGGATGAATATACACTGTCAAAGTGCCGGGTGCAGCCTTACATGAAAGCTGCGCGGCAAAGCGCCGCATATACCCTCTCTATCGATGGGACTGGTAGAATCGCCGCCGGTTCACACGAGGTTTTTCCATGCACGATCCCCACAGCGAACGCATGAGTAGCGGCGAGACCCGAGCAGCAAGCGGTCTGGCCCTGGTGTTCGCCTTCCGTATGCTTGGCATGTTTATGGTGTTGCCGGTGCTGGCGACCTATGGAATGGATCTCGCAGGCGCGACCCCCGCCCTGATCGGCCTGGCGATTGGCGCCTATGGCCTGACCCAGGCACTTTTTCAGATTCCGTTCGGGATCATTTCCGATCGTATCGGCCGGCGGCCGGTGATTTACCTGGGGCTGATCGTGTTCGCCCTCGGCAGCGTGCTCGCGGCTCAGTCAGATTCGATCTGGGGCGTGATTGCCGGGCGCGTGCTGCAAGGCGCCGGCGCGATTTCCGCCGCCGTCATGGCGCTGCTTTCGGACCTGACCCGCGAGCAACACCGTACCAAGGCCATGGCCATGATCGGCATGACCATCGGCTTGTCGTTCGCAGTGGCGATGGTTGTCGGCCCGTTGCTGACACGTGCCTTTGGTTTGCACGGACTGTTCCTCGCCACCGGCGGTATGGCGCTGTTCGGGATCGTGATCGTTGCGTTCATGGTGCCGCGCTCCACCGGCACGCTGCAGCACCGCGAATCCGGCGTCGCACGCAAAGCATTGCTGCCGACCCTCAAGCACCCGGACCTGCTGCGCCTGGATTTAGGTATCTTCGTATTGCACGCGATGCTGATGTGCAGCTTCGTCGCGCTGCCCCTGGCACTGGTCGAAAAAGCCGGCCTGCCCAAGGAGCAGCACTGGTGGGTCTATCTGACCGCGCTGTTGATCTCGTTCTTCGCCATGATCCCGTTCATCATCTACGGCGAGAAGAAACGCAAAATGAAACGAGTTCTCCTGGGCGCCGTCGCGACATTGATGCTCACTGAGCTATTCTTCTGGAAATTCGGCGACAGCCTGCGGGCGCTGGTAATCGGCACCGTGGTGTTCTTCACCGCGTTCAACCTGCTGGAGGCTTCGTTGCCTTCGCTGATCAGTAAAGTTTCACCGGCGGGCGGCAAGGGCACGGCCATGGGGGTGTATTCCACCAGCCAGTTCCTCGGTTCGGCGCTGGGCGGCATCATGGGTGGCTGGATGTTCCAGCATGGCGGTTTGTCGGTTGTGTTCCTCGGATGCGCCGGGCTGGCTGCACTTTGGCTGGCCTTTGCTGTTACCATGCGCGAACCTCCGTACGTCACAAGTCTGCGCCTGCCGTTGTCGCCCGAAGCAATTCGTGAAGCTGGCCTGGTAGAGCGCCTGAAGGCCGTCGTCGGGGTAACAGATGCAGTAGTGGTCGCTGAAGAGGCGGCCATTTACATCAAATTGGACACCGAATTATTGGATCGCGCGACGCTCGAGCAACTGGTCAACCCAGTGCCGACAGCGCGCCCAGCTTAGGAGAACGTTATGGCCCGTGGGGTTAACAAAGTCATATTGGTCGGTACATGCGGCCAGGATCCCGAAGTTCGCTACTTGCCTAACGGTAACGCCGTGACCAACCTGAGTCTGGCGACCAGCGAACAGTGGACTGACAAGCAGACCGGCCAGAAGGTCGAGAAGACCGAATGGCACCGCGTGTCGATGTTCGGCAAGGTTGCAGAGATCGCCGGTGAATACCTGCGCAAAGGTTCGCAGGTCTACATCGAAGGCAAACTGCAAACCCGCGAGTGGGAAAAAGACGGCATCAAGCGTTACACCACTGAAATCGTGGTCGACATGCAAGGCACCATGCAACTGCTGGGCGGCCGTCCACAGCAGGGCGATCAACAAGGCGGGGGCAATAACTACCAGCAGTCCGCTCCGGCCCCACGCCAGCAGGCTCCGCGCCCGCAGCAGTCGGCACCGCAACAATCGCGTCAGGCACCGCCTCCACAACAGGCCGCTCCACAGCCTGCTCCGGATTTCGACAGCTTTGATGACGATATCCCGTTCTAAGGTCTCAGACCCGGAACGCGCGAAACCCCCGATGGCCAAGCCTCGGGGGTTTTTTATTGCCCATGCTCAAGCCTCCCTCGCAGCCGCTGTCACTACCAGCTCCTTGAAACGCTGCAAAACCGCCGAGCCGTCACCGAGGCGCGTCGCCAAATGCAACGGCGCTACCAGGCTGCGGCACTCCGTGAGTTCGCGATAAACAATGCCGTCGCCGCGCAACCGTTTCATCGACGCCGGTACGATAGATACCCCAAGGCCCGCCGCCACCAGGCTCAGCGTCGCGGTCATGCGCGGTGCCTCCTGGACCACTTGCGGGCTGAACCCGGCTTCCCGGCAGGCCACCAGAATTGCGTCATACAAACCCAGCCCTACGCGGCGGCGGTAAAGCACAAACGCTTCGGTTGCCAGGGCGGCCAAGGGCAGGGGTGATAGAGCGTCGAGTGCCAGCGGATGGTCGGTCGGCAGCGCCAGCAACATGGGTTCCACCAGAATCGGTTCGTCCTGCAGCGAGCGGGTGCCAGTGAGCGGCGAGCGGATAAACGCGGCATCGAGTTTTTCATGGGCCAGCGCGTCCAGCAGCTCACCGGTGCCGGCTTCTTCCAGCACCACCGAGACACCGACAAAGGTTTCGCGAAACAGCCGCACTATGCTGGGCACAAAAGGATGCAGTGCCGCCGAGCTGGTAAACCCAATCGCCAGTCGGCCCCGTTCACCCCGAGCCGCGCGACGAACCACATCGGCTACATCGTCGGCCCGCGCCAGGAGTGCGCGCGCTTCATCCAGCAACGCCAGTCCAGCCGTGGTCGGGCGCACACCGCGAGGCAAACGCTCCATCAATACAACGCCGAGTTCGGCTTCCAGGCTTTGCAGCATTCGCGTCAGCGGCGGTTGTTGCATGCCCAGGCGTTCTGCGGCGCGGGTGATATAGCCTTCCTCGGCAATCGCCACGAAGGCTTTAAGCTGGCGAAGTTCCAACATAGGCATACTTTCAAGGTATGGGAGGTCGCCAATCCTGGCATTTGTTCTCATGGCTCACAAGATTTAGGCTGTCGCCAACCTCAAAAAGAAGGAGCGCCGCGATGACCTGGTCAGCCAAGCAGTACACGATGTTTGAACAACAACGTACGCGTCCGGTCCGTGACCTGGTCGCGGCGATTCCCGCAACCGACGTGCGCACCGCCGTCGACCTGGGCTGCGGCCCTGGCAATTCCACTGAGGTATTGGCCGCACGCTTCCCGCAGGCGCACGTCACCGGTATGGACAGTTCCGACGATATGTTGGTCGATGCCCGCAAGCGCCTGCCGGCACTGAACTTCGAATTGGCGGATATCGGCGCCTGGAATCCCGCACACACCTTCGACGTGATTCTGGCCAACGCTTCCCTGCAATGGCTGCCGAATCACGCCACGCTCTATCCGCACCTGATCAACCAACTGACGCTGGGCGGCACACTGGCGGTGCAGACTCCGGATAACCTCGACGAGCCTGCCCATCGACTCGCTCGCGCAGTCGCGGCCGAAGGGCCATGGTCGGTAAAGATTGGCGCGGTTAAACACAATGAGCGGCACACAGCGAGCTACTACTACGAGCTGCTGAGCAAACATTGCAGCACTGTCGACGTGTGGCGCACCACTTACCTGCACCCGCTGGCGGATCATGCGGCAGTGGTGGAGTGGTTCAAGGCTTCGGCGTTACGGCCGTTTCTCGCGCCATTGTCCGATAGCGAAAAAACCGCGTTCCTGCAGGACTACCAGGCGCGGATTACCCAGGCCTACCCAGCCCTGGCCGATGGCACCGTGTTACTGCCCTTCCCGCGCCTGTTCATCATCGCAACGCGCTGAAACCCGGCAAACAAGCGGTGGTCACACAGCCGCCGCTTGGCTCTGCAGATACTCATCCGCCGACATCACGCTGGCGTAGGCAAAGCCCAGCGATGCCATAAAAGCCCCCTGCACTTGGGCCGCCGGAATCACCTGCCCGTTGAACTCCAGATCCCGCGTAGCACACGCATCGTGAATCAACGTGACCTTGTAGCCCAGGTCCGCGGCCGCGCGCACGACGCCGTCGATGCACATATGGCTCATGCTCCCAACCACCACCACTTCGGTGATGGCGCGTTGTTCCAGGACGGCCTGTAGATCGGTGCCGCGAAACGCATTCACGAAGTGTTTAAGCACCACTGGCTCACTGCCTTCGTTCAGCACCTTGGCGTGCAGGTGCGCGCCCTCGGAACCCGGCGTGAAGAAAGGCGCGTCTTCGGAGGTGAACTCATGGCGTACATGAATCACGGCATCGCCCGCCTGACGAAACGCCTGCAGTAGCTGGGCTGCCTTGTCCGCCGCAGCCTCTACGCCGTCGAGCGGCCACTTGCCCTGGGGGAAGTAGTCGTTTTGTATGTCGATCAGGATGAGCGCTTGCTTGGCCATAACGGGTTCTCATGATGGGTGGATAGGCCCAGTATCTTAGCTGGCGCCGGAGAAGAGGGCGGGGCGAGTCGTGCAGAACGCCGCGTATTTAGCGCGGCTTCGTGCAGAATCAGGCAGGCCTACTGCCATTACTTTTTCAGTAACGGATTGATTTAACAACCCTCCTGTTCCGCCGCGCCTTGGCTTGATCCGTGCAACCCTCTCTGCACACACACACATGGCAGGATGGCCAAGGGGGACGCATGACCCCGACTCAACGAAAAAAATGGGTGGTTGCTCACTCCACGAGAGACGGTGCGCCGCAGCACGAAGTCGACACCAACCGCGCCTTGGCGCGATGGCTGGCGCAGATACTCGGGCTTAAATTCGGCGGCAGCTATGACCCCCAACGCCATAGCGACCGTGACCTGTATCTGTTGCCCACGCAAACCCTGATCGGCGCGGCCCAAGCACTGCGGCTGAATGTAAAAGGGCCGCAAGACCTGTGGGGTGGCTATGTCGATTACGATTTTATCTGCACCAAAGCCATCACTCATGGCCTGTTAAGCCCGGATGCCACGGCGCCTGAGGGCTGGTCGCCGTTGTTTGGCGAGCGCGTGCGCGACGTTGTTCTTGAGGGTTTCAGTGTGTTCGCGTTGCAGGATGCGCGGCCCGCTGCCAGGCGCTTGCTCAGTCGCGGGCCGATTCGTCTGAAGCCCGTGCATGCCTGCGCTGGGCGCGGCCAGGAAGTTATCCACAGTGTCGACGCATTCGAGGCCCTGCTGGCCCGGCCCGATGCAGCGCAGTTGTTCAGTGAGGGCGTGGTGCTGGAGCAAGACCTGCACGAGGTAGTCACCCATAGCGTGGGCCAGAGTTTTATCGGCGATCACCTGTTCAGCTACTGCGGCGAGCAATACCTCACTCAGGACGGGCAGGGCGAAGACGTCTACGGCGGCTCCGACTTACTGGTGGTGCCCGGTGCTTACGAGGACTTGTTAATGCTCGACCTGCCCGCCGACGTGCGTGAGGCCATCGAGCAGGCGCGGGTTTTCGACAGCGCCGCCAACCAGGCCTACCCTGGTTTCTACGCGTCACGACGCAATTACGACATCGCCCAAGGCCTGGACAGTGATGGCCAACGCCGCAGCGGCGTGCTTGAACAGTCCTGGCGCATGGGGGGCGCCAGCAGCGCAGAGGTCGCGGCGCTGCAGAGCTTCATCAATAACCCCGGCCTGCGCGCTATTCGTGTGTCCTCGGTGGAAACCTACGTGGACCAGGCGCTGCCGGCGGATGCCATTGAGGTGTACCGCGGCCCGGCCGAAAACAGCGACTTTCTTCTCAAGTATGTGACGGTTAATTCTTATGACGGCTAGAAGCGAAAGCATTGCGATCGATATCGACGACGAACAGATGAGCGGCACGTTCCTGACCCCCAAATCGAAGGTGCCAGGCGTGCTGTTTGTGCACGGCTGGGGCGGTAGCCAGGAACGCGACCTGGAGCGGGCCAAAGGCATCGCCGGCTTGGGGTGTGTGTGCCTGACGTTCGACCTGCGTGGGCATGCGAGCACCGGTATCCCGTTGTCCCGCGTCACTCGCGAAGACAACCTGCGCGACCTGTTGGCCGCGTATGACCGGTTGCTGTCACACCCGGCCATCGACACCTCGGCGGTGGCGGTGGTGGGCACCAGTTATGGTGGCTACCTGGCGGCGATTCTCACCTCATTGCGCCCGGTGCGTTGGCTGGCGCTGCGGGTACCGGCGCTTTACCGTGATCAGGAATGGCTCAAACCCAAGCGCGACCTGGATAAGACCGACCTGATGGATTACCGCAGCACACGGGTGCACGCCGAAACCAACCGCGCCCTGCATGCCTGTGCGCAATTCACCGGCGATGTGCTAATTGTCGAATCGCAAACCGATGACCACGTGCCGCACGCCACCATCATGAGCTATCGCGCGGCATGCCAGCAGACCCACTCCTTGACCCACCGCATCATCGACGGCGCAGACCATTCGCTCAGCGATCCGGTGTCGCAGCAGGCCTACACGTCGATCCTGGTCGACTGGATTACCGAGATGGTCGTGGGCGAGCGCTTGAGCATCATCCAATCCCAATAACGGCGGCGCTTTGGGGCGCCTTCAACACCTGGTCAAGCAGGGGTTTTCTTCACCCGCAACGCTTTGGCTTTGGCTTCGACCGCGAGGTACATGACCAGCGCAATCAGCAGCGGCAAAATAAAGTAGATCGCCCGGTAGGCAATCAACCCGGCAAGCAAACTGCCGCGCGACGCTTCATGTTGCATCAGCGCGATAAACACCGCCTCCAGCACCCCCAGCCCGGCCGGGATATGGGTGATGACCCCGGCAATCGCGCTGATCAGCAGGACCCCCAGCACCAACGGATAGTCCAACTTGGCCGGCAACAAGGTAAAGATCACCGCCGCCATCAATGACCAATTCAACGCGCCCAACGCTAACTGCAAACACGCCATGCGCAGCGACGGTAAATTGATCTCGATGCCTTTGATCGACCACGCGCGTTTTTTCGAAAACCGGCAGGCCGCCAGATACCCGAGACTGGCCAGCACCAGCAACACACCAATGCCCTGCAACGCATCGGTGCTGACCTTCCAGCCCGGCGGCATCGTCACCCAGCCGCTGCTGAACACCACGCCGGCCAATGCCATGTAACCAAACCAATTGGTCGCCAGGCTCAGCCCAAGAATCTTCGCGATATTGCTGGTGCTCACCCCGAGCCGCGAGTACAGCCGGTAACGCATGGCGATCCCGCCGACCCACGCGCTCAGGTTGAGGTTGAACGCGTAGCTGATGATCCCCACCGGCAAGATCTGCTTCCAGCGCAATGGCTGGCGAACATAGGTGCGCCCGATCAGGTCGAAGCTGGCGTAGACGAGGAAACTGCACAAGGTCAGCCCACCGGCCATCAACAATGTGCGCAGCTTGAAGTCGCCGAGCGTCTGCAGCACTTCGCTCCAGTCGATGCGCCGCGCCAGCAGGGTGAACAGCACGATCAGCAGCAGGAAGAAGCCAATCGTCAGCGGCTTCTTCCAGCGTTTGAATCGCGAACCCTCAGTATCAGCGTTCATCGGGCTGGCTCTGGAATGGTTTCAAACGGGGTTTATGCGCCGGTAGCCAACCCGTCAGCGCGGGGAAATGGCGCATCACATGAAATACCAGGAAACCGACGGTCAATCGCCACAGCCACAGCCGTGGCTTGCGGTTTTCCGGCATGGTCCGGCAATGGTCTTTGGCGAGGATGGCCAAGCGTTCATACAGCTGTTGGTTGAAGGCGCGGTCGCGAATCAGCACGTTGGCTTCCAGGTTCAGCGACAGGCTCAACGGGTCGAGGTTGCTTGAACCCACGGTGCTCCAATGGTCATCCACCAGCGCGACTTTGCCGTGCAGCGGGCGTTGGCAATACTCGTGAATCACCACGCCGTCCTTGAGCAAATAGTCATAGAGCATGCGCGCCGCCAGCTTGGCCAATAGCACATCAGGCTGGCCCTGCATGATCAATTGCACCTGCACGCCACGGCGCGCGGCGTTGCGAATTTCGCGCAGCAGGCGGTAGCCGGGAAAGAAATACGCGTTGGCGATTACCACACGTTGCTGGGCCTTGCTCAGCGCGTGGATATACGCTTCTTCGATGTCGTCGCGATGCTGCACGTTGTCGCGGTAGATCAGGCGCACCAGCCCGTCGCTATTATCAGTTGTCCACAGCGCGGGCCGTTGCTGGCGCCGCCGCCAGCCGCGCCGCGTGCGCACCTGGCGACCACTTTGTGCAAGGGCGAAATGATGCAGGTCGGCCACCGCCGGGCCTGTCAATCGCAGCGCATAATCCTGTTTGGCTTCGGGGCCGAAATCCCCGAGGTGGTCGGCAGAAAAGTTGATCCCGCCGATAAACGCCACGGTGGCGTCCACCACCACAATCTTGCGATGCAGGCGGCGAAACCAGTTGGTGCGAACCCCCAACATTTTTGGTGCCGGGTCAAACATCTGCACCTCCACACCCGCCGCTGCCAGCTCGCCGAGAAAGGCCGGGCTCAGTTCGCCGCAGCCAAACCCATCGAGGCTGACCACCACCTTCACGCCACGTTGCGCCGCCTCTATCAGAATGCCCTGCAACTCATGGCCGACCTTGTCTTCAAGCAGGATAAAGGTCTCCAGCAGAATCTCCCGCTGCGCCTTGCGCATGGCGTCGAAGACGCTCGGAAAGTACGCCTCGCCGTTTTCCAGCAACTCGATCTGGTTGTTGCTCTGCCAGCCGTAATCAAGATCACGCGCTTTCGCTTCATCCGGCGGCTGGTCGGTGGCGATGTGTTCTACCGCAACGTTCATAACTCGATCTCCACTGACAGCGGCACATGGTCAGACAAATGCGACCACGGCCGGGTCGTCAGCACCTTGGGGTTACGAATGTTCAAGTTGCGCACATAGATGCGATCCAGCGGCAGCAACGGCAGGCGTGCCGGGAAGGTCCGGGCGGGCTTGCCGTGGGTTTCGACGAACACTTCCTTGAGGCCGCTCTGGCTCAGGTCAGCCTGCTGGCGCCAGTCGTTGAAATCACCGGCGACGATCAGCGGCGTATCGGCGGGGATCTCGCGAATGCGCTGCTCCAGCAAGCGCAATTGTTGCTGGCGATGCGCCTCGCGCAGGCCCAGGTGCATGCAGATCGCATGCACCTCCTGCCCGGAGCCGGGCAAGCGCAGCACACAATGCAGCAGGCCACGGTTTTCATGGCCGCTTTGCGAAATGTCGAGGTTGTCGTAGCGGATGATCTGGAATTTCGACAGCAGCGCATTGCCATGGTCGCCATGCGGGTAGACCGCATTGCGACCGTAGGCGAATTGCGGCCAGATGCTGTCGGCGAGGAATTCGTACTGCGGCATGTTCGGCCAGTCACTGTAGTGCTGAGGGTGGCGTTCGTGAGTGCCGTGAATCTCCTGCAGGAATACGATATCGGCGCCCACGCTGCGCACCGCTTCACGCAGCTCTGGCAGAATGAAACGTCGATTCAACGCAGTGAAGCCCTTGTGGATATTGACCGTCAGCACCGTGAAGCGCGTGATGGCGACGCTGGGGGTAATGGGCACCCAGTCGGGAATCGCAGCCATGATTGCTCCTGTGAAAGAGTGGGGGCGTGGCCCCCGTTTAAGGCTGACTGCGATGTTTCGAGGAAAGTTTCCACCTTCCTACGGACGGCACGCTCAAGACACGGCGGGATCAGTGGCCGGCCATCACGCGCGTCGAGGGCTCGGCATACACCGGTCCCCGTCGGTCAAGGCGGCCGCTCCAGGCGGTCAGCGCGAGGGCGACCAACACCACCAGGCCGCCGATCCATGCGGTATGGATCAGCCCCATGTGCGCCACGATCAAGCCGCCGGCCCACGCGCCCCCGGCGATTCCCAGGTTAAACGCGGCGATGTTCAAGCCCGAGGCAACATCCACCGCCTGTGGCGTGTGATGTTCGGCCTGGCGCACCACGTACACCTGCAGGCCCGGCACATTGCCGAACGCGACTGCGCCCCACACCCATACGGTGGCCAGCGCCAACCATGGGTTGCTGGCGGTCAGGGACAGGATGAACAGCACCGCGGCGAGCAGCGCAAAGATGATTGTCAACGCGCTGATCGGGCCGCGTTTATCCGCCAGCTTGCCGCCCCAGATATTCCCGGCGGCTACCGAGATGCCATACACCAGCAATACCAGGCTCACAGTGCCGGCGCTGAAGCCCGCGATGTCCTGGAGGATGGGGGCCAGGAAGGTAAACGCGATAAACGAACCGCCGTAGCCGATGGCGGTCATGGCGTACACCAGCAACAAGCGCGGCTGCTTGAGCACCTGCAGTTGTTGCAGCAGGGATGCGGGTTTGCTGTGGGCGATGGTGTTCGGCACGTAGATCAAACTGCCGATAAAGGCGAGCACACCCAGCGCCGAGACGGCGAGGAAGGTTTCCCGCCAGCCGAAGTGCTGGCCGATAAAGGTGCCCAGCGGCACGCCGGTGACCAGCGCGACGGTCAAGCCGGTAAACATGATCGCAATCGCACTGGCGGCTTTTTCCTTCGGCACCAGGCTGGTGGCGATGGTTGAGCCAATCGAGAAAAACACCCCGTGGGCCAGGCCGGTGACGATCCGCGCCAGTACCAGCGATTCATAGCTCGGTGCCTGCCAGGCCAGCAGGTTGCCGAGGGTAAACAGCACCATCAGCGACAGCAGGAGTAATTTACGTGGCACCTTGCCGGTGAGGGCAGTGAGCACTGGCGCGCCGATGGCTACGCCCAAGGCATAGAGGCTGACCAACAGGCCGGCGGACGGCAGGTCAACGCCGAGATCGGCGCCGATTGTGGGTAACAGGCCAACGATGACGAACTCGGTGGTCCCGATGGCAAAAGCGCTGAGGGTCAGCGCGAGCAACGCAATAGGCATGGCTGCAACTCCGGTGGGTGTGATTCAGGAGCGCAGTGTCTGGGTTTGTCCTATGCGGAAAAAGGCAGCGATCGGCATTTGATATTTGCCCTGGGCGCAAAGGTGCCGAACGGGGGGAACGATCAAGGCTCAAACCCGTCAGTTCCTTACAGACCCTGCTGATGGAGCCCGGTGTTTTGCTGAATCTAAAAACTGCATTACTGTTTGGCGCGCTGCTGTTCTTTGGCAATGGTGCGTTGCAAGCCGCGACACCGGCGCCCGCCGCCGCACCGGCCACAGCCGCAGCCGAAACCAAGCCCGAGCTGTTGGTGGAAGGCGGCCTGTTGGGGGCCATCAGCTCCAGCATTGACGACGTGCAGGACAAACTCGACCTCAATCAGAACCTCATTGACGCCTGGCGCTTGCGCGCCGACCGTGCGGCGGATGAAGTGGGGCGCCTGGTCAACCAGACCGCCGAACGTTCGCCGTGGAGCGTGGCAGGCGATTTCCTGTTGCTGTCCGGCGTGTGGGCGGGGGCCTTTGCGGTGTTGACGCTGCTGGCGCACGTCATCGTGCGGCGCTTGAGTCGGCGGCGTTTCGTCGAGCGGCGCGCGCGTCTGCAAGCGGTGCTTGGGTATGTGTTGCCGTATACAATCCCGGCGCTGATCTGCCTGCCGCTGACCCTCTACGTCAGCCACTTTTTACCCACGTCAGTGGGGCGCGCGCTGGCGCTGTGTTTCGCCTACGCCACCAGCAGCGGGATCTTTTCCACCTCGATGCTGTTGTGCGTGATCGTCATGTTCAACCTCGGCCACAAGCGCCCGGCGGTGCAGATCATTCGTGACTACTGCCCCAAGCCGCTGTTCCTGATCGGCTTTCTCGCCGCCCTCAGCGACGCGTTGACCAGCCCGCAAATCGCCCGCCAGCTCGGCGGCAATATCACCAGCAGCATCGCGGTCTTTACCGGCCTGTTTGCCGCGGTGATTTTCGGCGTGCTGGTGGTGCGTCTGCGTCGCCCGGTCGCGCATTTGATCCGCAACCGGCCGTTGGCCCAGCGCCTCAAGCACCCGGCGCTGCAGCAATCGCTGCGGGTGTTTTCCGGGCTGTGGTACTGGCCGATTCTGTTGATGGTGCTGGTCTCGGCAATCAACCTGATCGGTGCCGGTGACGACAACCAGAAGGCGCTGCGTTGCGCGCTGTTCACCACGATTCTGTTGATCGGCACGGTGTTCCTCAGCACGGTTTTACAGCACCTGTTCAAGTCCCGCAGCCAGGTGGCGATCCAACGCAGCAGTGCCTACAAGGAGCGCTTCCTCAGCCTGCTACACGCGATCTTGCGCATTGCGATGGCCATCGCCTTTATCGAACTGCTTGGGCGCATCTGGGGCGTGTCGCTGTTCGAATTTGCCCAGCGCAACGCAGTCGGCCGGGCGATCAGCGATTCGCTCAGCAGTATCGGCCTGATCCTGCTGATGACCTGGTTGTTCTGGGTGGTACTCGACACCGCGATCCAGGAGGCGCTCAAGCCACCGGTGAACAAACGCTCCAGCCGCCAGCCGAGCACGCGGGTCAAAACCATCCTGCCGCTGCTGCGTAACGCGGTGAAAATTGTGCTGGTGGTGATTTGCGCGATCACCACGATGGCCAACCTTGGCATTAACGTGGCGCCGCTGCTGGCCGGTGCCGGTGTGGTCGGCCTGGCCATCGGTTTCGGTTCCCAGCAACTGGTACAGGACGTCATCACGGGCCTGTTCATCATCATCGAAGACACGTTGTCCATCGGCGACTGGGTGGTGCTCGACTCCGGCCACGCCGGCACCGTCGAAGGCCTGACCATCCGCACCCTGCGCCTGCGCGACGGCAAGGGGTTCGTGCACTCGGTGCCGTTCGGGCAGATCAAGGCGGTCACCAACCAGTCGCGGCAATTTGCCTATGCGTTCTTCTCGGTGCAGTTCACCTATGACACCGATGTGGACAAAGCCGTGGAACTGATCCGCGAGACCGGGCAATCGATCGGCGATGACGTGTTCCTCAAGTACAACCTGCAAGGGCCGCTGGAAGTCTTTGGCGTGGACAAGATGGACCTCAACGGCGTGGTGCTCACCGCGCAATTCCGAACGGTGTCGGGCGGGCAATATGCGGTGAGTCGCGCGTTTAACCAACGCTTGAAAAAGCTTGTGGATAACTGCGATGCGGTGCACTTCGCGCAGACTTATCCACAGCAGGTGCTGTTGCCCAAGCGCACGGCGCGGGTGGATGAGCCGGATGAAGAGGTGCCGGCATCGCGGGTGTTGACGGAGCAGCCGCGTACCCAGTAGCTCTGGGGCGGCTGGTCGGGCCTCATCGCGGGCAAGCCCGGCTCCCACACTCGACCGAGTACACGGTTGGAATACGGTCAAAATGTGGGAGCGGGCTTGCTCGCGAAGAGGCCCTCAAAGCCAACCCACTTCAATGCCTGATCAACTTCTCCTGAATCGCCCGCAGATCCTGCTCCAGCAGAATCTGCTGCTTGCCGCCGACCATCACCGCCGCCGGCACGCCGTCACGGTACACAATCCGATTGCCGCTCACCGCCGGCACCTTGTTCCCCGGCAGCAGTGTGCCCACCAGGTTCAGCGGATCAGCCCCGCACACGGCAATCAAACTGCCGTCATGCGGCCTGCGCCGTACTTCGCGCAACAACGGGATGGCTTCCGGCAGCGCAAACTGCTCGCCCGCCAGCCCGCTGACAAACCGCCCGCCACGAATCTCGCCGCGCGCCTCCAGCCGATGGAAGGTGCGCAGCAGTTCGCGCCAGCTCGGCAGCCAATCCGCCTCGCGTTCCAGCAGCCGCCAGAACACCACGCCATAGCGGCGCAGCAAGGTCAGCGCCACGTGCTCCAACGTCTCCGCCGAGTGCGGCCCGGCGGCGGCGGACGAGCGGCGCACCAAGGCCCAGCGCCCGGCGTCATCCATGCCGCCGACATACGCCCCGCGCCCGCGCCGGCTGCTGCGCGCCAGGCGCTTGCTGGCGGGTGTGGTGAGGGCGCGCAGGCCGGCGAAGCTGTCGGCGTTCACCAGCCCCGCGCCTACCAGTTCCTGTAATGCGATCTCCAGTTCGCTGCGCAGCAGATGGGCCTCGTGCACCAGCTCATCGAAAAACAGCGCGCCGTGTTCGCGCAGGGCCAAGTGGACTTTCTGCGCCTTGGGCGACAGCGTGGTGCTGTCGGTGAGTTCGGTCAGGCCGCTCCACAACGGCACTTGGCTGCGGGGCAGCAGCACCACGGGCGTACTGCGCAGCGCAATGGCGCTGGCCTTGTTGCTCAAGCGCGTCCACACCAGTTTGCCGCTGCGGCACAACTCGTCGAGCCAGGTCGAGGTGTAATCCTTGAGTCGAGCGCTGAGCAAGTCACTGTCCCAGGCCGACGTGGCGGCAGCGTAGCCTTCGAACTGGCCGACAATCTGCGGCAACATCGCACTGCCGTGGCCGCGCGTGCCGTCGGACAGGTGCTGCCAATCGAACAAAAAGCGCATGAAGTCCTGCAATGTCACCGGCTCGATTTCCCGGCGCAGGCGCCTGACCGTGTAGCGATGAATCCGCGCGAGCAGATGCCGCTCACACCATTGCTCGTGCGTGGCGCCGGGGCTGAAACGGCCGCGCAGCACGTAGCCTTCCTGTTCCAGGCGCGCCAGTGCCGGCGTGACGTCTGCCACCGGCAGGGCCAGCGGCGCTGCAATCTCGCTCAGGCTCAGCGGGCCAAACCCGCCAAGGCGGGCACGCAGCACTTCCGCCAGCGCATCCTCGACAGTCCAGGGCTCATCGAAGCCCGGCAGCAACGGCAGGTTGTTGGGGTAGATCGCCTGCACACAACTCAAGCGCTCCACGGCGACCCAAAGGCCATTCTTGAGTTGATAGGCGCGCCCGCCCTTGGCCAAGGCATGCAGCCACTGGGCCCATTGCGGCGTGACCTCATCCGCGGCGATGCAGGCCAGGCTCATCAACGCCTCATGCATTTCGTCCAGGCTGTTGGGGGCCGGCCACGCTTCCTCGCGCACGCCGGCGATGGCTTCGGCATCCAGTGCGCCGAGGTCGTCGGTGCTGTGCGGGTCGCTCCAGCGCCGGTTAAGCACCGCCTGAGTGCGGCGTTCTTCCAGCGGGGCGTCGTCGAGAAAGGTGTAGGGGCGCGCGCTGAGAATTTCCGCGGCCATGGGCGAGGGCGCGGGGAGGTCGCGGCTGATCAGGCGCACCTCGCCGCGTTCCATGCGCCGCAACAGGGTCAGCCAACCTTCGCTGTCCATGGCTTCGTGCAGGCAGTCGTCGAGGGTTTGTTCCACCAGCGGGTGTTCGGGTATCTCACGCTCGCCGGCGAGGTTTTCCAGGCAGGCGATCTGGTCGGGAAACACGCTGGCAATCAGGTCTTCGCTCTTCATGCGCTGGATCTGCGGCGCGATCTTGCGCCCGCTGGTATAACGCGGCAATGCCAGGGCCACACTGGCATTCCAGCGCCAGCGCACGCCGAACAGTGGCGCATCCAGCACCGCCTGGATCAGGATGTGCTCGGCGCTGTTGCTGTTCAGGTAGCGCCACACCTCATCGAGCTCAAAGCTGTGGCTGGTGGACAGCGACAGCACGATCGCATTCTCACTGGCCGCCGCCTGCAATTCGAAATTGAAGGTGCGGCAAAAACGCTTGCGCAGGGCCAGGCCCCAGGCGCGGTTGAGGCGGCTGCCGAACGGTGTATGGATGATCAATTGGGTGCCGCCGGAGGCGTCGAAAAAGCGCTCCATGATCAACGTGTCCTGGGACGGCAGGGCACCAAGGGCCAGGCGCGCGCGGGCCAGGTAATCGAGGATTTGTTCGGCGCTGGCGTGGTTCAGGCCGAGGCTGGCGGTGAGCCAGTCCTGAGCAGGTTGCAGGTCGCCGGGGGTGGCGCTGAGCAGCGCGTCCAACTGCGCCTGAAAACGCGCCACGGCCGCCGACAATTCATGGCTGCGCCCCGGTGCTTCACCGAGCCAGAACGGGATGGTCGGCGGTTGGCCATGGGCATCCTCGACGCGTACCTTGCCGGCCTCGACCCGCAAGATCCGGTAGGACGTGTTGCCGAGCTGGAAGATATCCCCGGCGATGCTTTCGACCGCGAAGTCTTCGTTGACGCTGCCGATATTCAAGCTCTGAGGTTCAAGCAACACGCTGTAGTCAGCGTTGTCCGGGATGGTGCCGCCGCTGGTCACGGCGGTCAGCCTGGCACCACGGCGGCCGCGCAGGGTGTGGGTTACGGCGTCGCGGTGCAGGTAGGCGCTGCGGATGCCCTGGCGGCCGTTATAGCCGTCGGCGAGCATCTGCAACAGCGCCTGGTAGTGGCGCGGGTCGAGGTTGGCGTAGGGCGCGGCGCGCTGGATCAGCGCCAGTAGCGCCTGCTCCGTCCATTCACGGGCGCTGACTTCGGCGATGATCTGTTGGGCGAGTACGTCCAACGGCGCGACCGGGATGTGCAAGGTGTCCAGCTCGCCCCGACGCACGCAGTCGAGCAAGGCGGCGCATTCGATCAAGTCGTCGCGGGTGGTGGCAAACAGGCGGCCCTTGGGCGTGCCGCCGACCTGATGGCCGGAGCGGCCGACCCGTTGCAAAAAGCCGTTGATCGAGCCAGGTGAGCCGATCTGGCAGACGAGGTCGACATCGCCAATATCAATCCCCAACTCCAGCGACGCGGTGGCGATCAGCACTTGCAGCTCGCCGGCCTTGAGCCGTTGCTCGGCGTCCAGGCGCATTTCTTTGGCCAGGCTGCCATGGTGGGCGGCGACGCAGGTCTTGCCCAGGCGCTCGCTCAAGTGCCGGGCCAGGCGTTCGGCCAGGCGCCGGGTATTGACGAAGATCAGGGTGGTGCGGTGTTCGCGGGCGAGCGTGGCGAGGCGGTCGTAGACCAACTCCCACACGTCATTGGCCATCACCGCCGACAGCGGCACCGGCGGCACTTCAATACCCAGGTCGCGGGGGCGGGCGTGGCCGATATCGACGACGGCGCATTCACGGCCAGTGCCGACTAAAAAGCGCGACACCGCCTCGATAGGCTTTTGTGTGGCCGACAGGCCGACGCGGGTCAGCGGCTCGCTGCACAAGCCTTGCAGGCGTTCCAGGCTGAGGGCCAGGTGGCTGCCGCGTTTGCCGGCGGCGATGGCGTGGATTTCGTCGATGATCACCGTGCGGGTGCTGGCGAGCATGTGCCGGCCGGAGTCCGAGCCGAGCAGCACATAGAGCGATTCGGGGGTGGTCACCAGGATATGCGGCGGGCGTTTGCGCATCAGCGCTCGGTCTTTTTGCGGGGTGTCGCCGGTGCGCACGGCGGTGCGGATCGCAAGCGGCGGCAGGCCCATGCCCTGCAACTGCGCGGTGATACCGGCCAGTGGGTTTTGCAGGTTGATCTGGATATCGTTGGACAGCGCCTTGAGCGGCGATACATACACCACCAACGTTTCATCCGGCAGTTGCCCGCCGTTGGCCAGGCCCTGATGCACCAGGTCGTCCAGCACCGCGAGGAACGCCGTCAGGGTTTTACCGGAGCCGGTGGGCGCGGCGATCAGTGTCGAGCGGCGCTGGCGGATCAACGGCCAGGCCTGGGCCTGGGCGCGGGTCACCGAGGGGAACGTGCTGCGGAACCAGGCGCTGACGGCGGGGTGGAAACCGTCCAGGACCGTGTCCGTTGATTCGGGAAGGCTCATTCACAATTTATGCGGCCGGCCGGTGCAACTTGCAACCCCGCACTTTATAAGTGACGGTTGCGCTACAAACCCGCAAAATGCAACGATTCTGGCAAACACCCACGGCATGGCTCACAAGGCCGCCGATAATAACCATCGTTCCAAACAGACCGGGCCTGCACACTCTATGCGAATGCGCCTTATGTTACTGGGCGGCGGGAATGCCCTCGGGCAGGCGCTGATTCGCCTCGGTGCAGAGGAAGACATTGGTTTCCTCGCACCCAAACCGCCCCAAGACGGCTGGGATGCCGCAAGCCTCACCCAATTGCTCGACGACACCCGTCCCGATGCGTTGATCAACCTCGCCTACTATTTCGACTGGTTCCAGGCCGAAGCGGTCAGCGAAACCCGCTTGGCTGCCCAGGAGTTCGCGATCGAGCGCCTGGCCGAACTGTGCCAACACCACAACATCACCTTGCTGCAACCGTCCAGCTACCGCGTGTTCGATGGCTCGCGTGCCACCGCCTACAGCGAAAAGGACGAGCCGGTGCCCCTGGGCCTGCGTGGCCAGGCGTTGTGGCGCATTGAGCAAAGCGTGCGCGCCACCTGCCCGCAACACGTGATGCTGCGTTTTGGCTGGCTGCTGGATGACAGCGTCGACGGCACCCTGGGGCGCTTCCTGGCCCGTGCCGAGAAGCCGGATGAATTGCTGATGGCCGACGACCGACGCGGTAACCCGACGCCAGTGGATGATGCTGCACGGGTAATCATCTCAGTGCTCAAGCAACTCGATTGCGCGGCGCCGCTGTGGGGCACGTATCACTACGCCGGCCATGAGGCGACCACACCATTGGCGCTCGGCCAGGCGATTCTCACCGAAGCGCGCAACTACCATCCGCTGGCGATCGAGTCCCCGACCGCCCAGGCCCACGCGGCACGGCCGGATGCGGCCGATGAACCGCAACATGCGGTGCTGGCCTGCAAGAAAATCCTCCACACCTTTGGCATCAAGCCACGGGCATGGCGGGCGGGGTTACCGGCGTTGCTGGATCGGTTCTACCGGCACGGCCAAACATAAAAAAAGGCGCCTGAAACAGGCGCCTTTTTTCTATGGAAGCGGTTTTTTGCACAATACCAAGCCGACCGTCCCCCTATTACGTTCTTCCAAAAATGGCGGTTTCTGGCAATTAAGTCGGCGCTCTAATGTTGATGCTCATCCTCGCGGGCTTAATTCGTTATAGCGTGGGATTAATATTAATTGATCGCCAAGTTTTTCAAGTGGCCAACGTGCGAGCAACGCCAGGGCGGTTAACGCGTAGAGCGCGGACTGGCGGTCTCGCGAGGCATGTTTTGAGTTGCCTGGCTAATTTTCTTCGTTCAACCGTGGCTTTGCTAGACTCGCCAGGCAGGTATTCAATTGACCGGGTTGAGTGACAGCGTTTTTAGTTGATGACTAAGGTCTTATTTAACCGGGGCTAATAATCTTTTTATTATTGTTGTGATGCGGCATTTCCCGGCGGGAAGAATGATTGGCAACGGATGCTTCTGGGAGCTGTGATGGCTGATGAAGGGATGCTGAAAACCCTCGAGAGCGTGCTTGGCTGTCTTTCGGGAGTGGTTGTGGCGTTGGACCGCGATGCCAGGGTTATCACCGGCAACCCGGCGTTCCTGGAGGTGCAGCGCCAACAGGCGGTATGCCCTGACGTGGCCGGCGAGTTTCTTTCACTGCTGCGGCCTGAAGACCACGGGCTTTTTTATGCTGCGGTTAAACAAGCTGAGGGCAACGAACGCGCTTTTTTCGACGCCGCCGCCACCGGGTCAGGTCGGTTGAGCGTAGCCATGACGCGGTGGCAGGCGCATTATTTTATTGTTGAAATTACCCCCGTTATGGCCTCTGCGGCGCCTTATCCGGGAAACGAACGTTTCGCTGATATTCCCCTTAGGTCCATTTTTGACTCTTCCGGTACGGGGTTGGCGCTGGTTGCTCTGGACGGACGTTGGCTGAGGGCCAATGGCGTCACCTGCACACTGCTTGGCTACAGCGAAGCGCAGTTGCAAACCACGACCTTCATGGCCCTGACCCATCCCGAAGACCGCGACGTCGGCAAGCAATTGATTGAAGAGTTGATTCGCGGTGCCAGGCATGGCGCCACGCTGCATAAACGTTATATCCACCGCAACGGGCAGGTGGTCTGGGTCAGGTTGACGGTCGGGATGGTGCGCGACGAGCAGGGGCAACCGTCCTGCTTTGTGTCTCAACTGGAAGACATCACCGAGAACTGGCAGCTTCGCGAAACGCTGATGGGCAGCGAGCTGAAATTTCTCACGCTGGCGGAAAACTCGCCGAATATCATCGTGCGTTACGACTGCAACCTGCAGCGCGCCTACGTCAATCCGGCCTTTCTGCTGTTGACCGGAATGACCTATGCCGAGTCGATCGGCACGCGTCCTGACGCGCACGCGGGTGACTATCTGAGCCAATTGCGGCATGTTTTGGAAACGGGCGAAACGGCGCAATTTATAAACACCTGGACGATTGCTGATGGCAACGACTATGTGAGTTGTGCGGTCAGCCTGATGGCCGAGCGCAGCAATAACGGCGCGGTGATCGGTGTGCTGGCGCTGGCCCACGACATTACGGAGATGCGCAAACAGCAGGTGCTGGAAGACGAGCGTCTGGGTATTTTCGAAAACATGGCCATGGGCGCTTCTCTGCAGGAAACGCTGGCGTTACTCGTGGGTTATCTGCAACTGGCCTTACCCCACAGATCCTGCGGCGTGCAGCTCGTAGGGGCCGAACATGTCGGCGCGGCTGCGCGCATGCCTGCGGCCTGCTGGTCCGAACCCATCGTCGACAAACAAGGCCAGGTGCTGGGCACTTTCGAGTTATCCCAGCCTTTCGGCGCTGCGCCGCATGAGCGCGAAATTCAACGCGTGCGCCAGATGTGCCACATTGCTGCGATTGCTATTGAGCGCTGGCGCTCGGAATCACTTCTGCGCGAGCGCGAGCGCCGTTACCGCAATATTTTCGACCACACCCTGGATATGCTCTGTCTGCTGGAGGTGACGCCGGCCAGCGGGCTGCAGTGCGTCGAGGCCAACCCCGCGTTGTTAAACGCGCTGGGCAAATCCCATGGTGATGTCACCGGCGCGGCGCTCGAATCGATATTCGGTCGTTTAAATGCGCAAAAAATCCAGGGGCTCTGCGAGCAGTGCATGACCGCCGGGCGGGTGGTGGAGGCCGATGAGGGCATGGTGCTTCGCAATGAGGTGCGGCACGTGCATTTAACCCTGGTGCCAGTGGCTGATACTGCGGGTGCGGGCTCACGGATATTGGTGATTGGCCGCGACATTACCCTGTTGGTCAGGGCTCGCCAGAAGGAGCTCGAACGCCAGCACGATATCAATGCGCTGGTTGAAAACAGCCCGGATGCTGTCGCTCGGTTAAGCGCTCATGGCTACGTGCTCTACGTCAATGCACGGTTGAAAGAATGGGTGGGCGCAGCCGCACCGGAGCTGACAGGAATGCCCATGGACGCGGTGGCCCCTCTCAATAACCAGTCCCAGTTGTTTTGCGAATTGGTGGCTCAGGTGATTCGAGAGAATAAAGCCACGGAGCAGGAGTTTCGACTCTCGGGATTGAAGACTGCGCCCAAAGTGGTGCTGATCCACTTCGTTCCCGAAGTGGACGGCAAGCGGGTGGTCAGCGTACTGGCGGTGGGGCGGGACATCTCCAGGCTGCGTGCTGCCGAGCGGCGCCTCGCCAACTCCAATGCACAATTGCGTGACCTGTCGACCCGCCGCGAAACGGCGCGCGAAGAGGAGCGCAAACTGATCGCCAGGGAGATCCATGACGAGCTGGGCCAGCACCTGACAGCACTGCGCATGGGCATCTCGTTATTGCGCTTCCAGTTTGGCGCCACGACGCCTGAACTCACCCCCCAAGTTGAGCGGTTGATGGTGCTGACCGATAAAACGATCCAGGTCGTGCGCAATGTTTCTACCAGCTTGCGACCGTCCGCGTTGAACCTGGGGCTGGTCTCTGCGCTTGAATGGCTGACGACCGAATTCGTCACCTTGACCCAGGTTCCGTGTGTACTGCACCTGCCTATAATTCCTCTGACGCTGCCTGAAAGCCACGTTACCGCTGCGTTCCGCATCGTGCAGGAGTCGTTGACCAATATCGCCCGCTACGCCAGCGCGACACAGGTCAGCGTTACCCTGAGCCCGCAGGAGACGCATTGGTTGCTGGAAATTCAGGATAACGGCAAGGGGTTTGACCCGGACGTGGTCGGCGGCCAGACGTTGGGCTTGGCCGGGATGCGTGAACGTGGCCTGATGTTGGGCGGCAAAGTGATCATTTTCAGCCATCCCGGACAGGGCACGACTGTCCAGGCGTTCATTCCAATGCACAAGGAAACGTATTGATGATTCGCATGCTGATCGCCGATGACCACACCATCATGCGCGAGGGGCTCAAGCAGTTGTTCATGCTGGTCGCCGACGTCCAGGTAGTGGCCGAAGCCGAGAGTGGCACGCAACTGATTGAATTGTTGCGTCAGGTCGAGATCGACCTGTTGCTCCTGGACATGAACATGCCAGGCATCAGTGGCGAGATTTTGATCGCGCGTCTGCATACCCAGTACCCAACGCTGCCGATTTTGGTGTTGAGCATGCATAACGAAATCCACATTGCCCAACGTGCACTGCGCGCCGGAGCACTCGGTTATCTCACCAAAGACCGAGATCCCGAGACCTTGCTGGTGGCCATACGCAGAGTCGTCAGCGGTCAACGCTACCTCGACCCCGCGCTGGCAGAACAGATCGCGCTGCAAAGCAGTGGCTTGAAGCAACAGACCTTTGTCGAAAGCCTCTCCGATCGAGAGTTCCAGATCCTGCGTTTGCTGGCTCACGGCATGAGCGTCAACCAGATCGCCGAACAGTTGGTCATCAGTAACAAGACCGTCAGTACCCACAAAACCCGGCTGATGGACAAGATGGGGTTCAGCTCCACCGCCGACATTGTTCGGTTCGCCATGACCTTGGGTATTTCTTGAACGGCACATTTGGGTAGGGATTTTCCTACCCGATTTTCCGGTATC
Organism: Pseudomonas fluorescens; assembly: GCF_900215245.1. GTDB lineage: Bacteria > Pseudomonadota > Gammaproteobacteria > Pseudomonadales > Pseudomonadaceae > Aquipseudomonas > Aquipseudomonas fluorescens. Next base: position 1,427,809 of record NZ_LT907842.1, on the reverse strand, counting down.
CCTACCCTAGAATAGGGATGGTCTGATGGTCTTCATGCCATTATTTAGCCAGTATCTCTCTCAAGCAATCTAACCACCGATCAACCGGTCAGGATTGCGTTGACTGGGAGACACATCGTGAGCGAACAGACCCCCACCCCTTCGGCTGCTTTGACGATGTTTCCCGTCGCTTTTTCGGGCCTGTTGGGCGGCCTTGCGGTGGCCTACAGCGACGGCTTCGGCGCAAGGGCTGTGGGCGCGGGGGGCGTTGTGTTGCTGGTTTGCATCGGTCTGGGGCTTTGGGCACACCGCACGCACCAGGCGCATTGGCGCCGCCTGTGCCAGCCGCTTGAGCAACCGGTCGCGGGCTCGGCGGCACTGGCCGTCGATTCGGGCCTGGCAGACGTATGCCAGGGCGTGCTTCCGGTCTGGTCCCGGCAGATAGAAGCCGCCCGCCAGCTCAGCGAAACCGCCATCCTCAAGCTCAGCGAGCGTTTCGGCACGCTGTCAGCAAACATCAGTCACAGCGTATCCAGCCTTGGTGGCCAGGATGCTTCCCAGCAACTGGTCGACTTACTGGAAGTCGGCCAACGTGACCTTAATTCCATCGTACTGGCCCTGCGTGCTGCGCTTTCCAATAAAGAGAACGAACTCAAAGAGGTCATGCAGCTGTCCAGCTTCACTGAGCAACTTCAGCAGATGGCCAAGTTTGTCGGCGACATCGCCAGCCAGACCAACCTGCTGGCCCTCAACGCGGCCATCGAAGCTGCCCGTGCCGGTGACGCGGGGCGAGGTTTTGCGGTGGTCGCCGATGAGGTGCGTAAGTTGTCGAGTATGTCCGGCGAGACCGGGCGCAAGATCAGTGAAACGGTGATTACCGTCAACGCCGCGATTGCACGCACGGTGCAAATGTCCCGCCACCACGCCGAACAAGACACCTTGACCCTCGCCGACTCGGAGCGGGTGGTCTCGCAGGTTATCGAGCATTTTCGCGGCAACGCCCAGACCATTGTGCGTAACAGCCATGACCTGCAGCAGCAAAGTGCAACGGTCGCCGACGAAATAGCCCAGGTGTTGGTGGCCCTGCAGTTTCAGGACCGCGTCAGCCAAATGCTGACATTGATCACTCGTGACCTGGGCAAGTTGCAGGAGCAGTTAGATCAGCGTCACCAATCGAGCCTGAGCGGGCATGCCCTTGCCCCGATGCTCAGTGAGCAATGGCTGCAAGAGCTTGCAACGGCTTACACCATGCCTGAGCAACACGCTATTCACGGTGGCAAGCCACACGCCAAGGCCGACGCCAGCGAAATCACCTTTTTCTAGAGGAGCTTTTCCGATGAGCAAAACCATTCTGATCGTCGACGACTCGGCTTCCATCCGGCAGGTGGTGAGCATCACGCTCAAAGGCGCAGGTTACGACGTGATCGAAGGCTGTGATGGCAAAGATGCGCTGAGCAAACTGGATGGACGCAAAATTCACCTGATTGTCAGTGACGTGAACATGCCCAACATGGACGGTCTCAGCTTCGTCAAGGCCGCCAGGCTGTTGCCGGCCTACAAGTTCACGCCCGTCATCATGCTGACCACGGAAGCCAGCGATGCGATGAAGCAGCAAGGCCAGGCCTCCGGCGCCAAGGCCTGGATGGTCAAGCCCTTTCAGCCGGCGCAGATGCTCACCGCGGTCTCCAAGTTGATTCTGCCCTAGCGATGGCCGGCGACCGCTGGCCAGGAGGTTTCCATGAATAGTCCCGTCCCGATGCTGCGTCGAATCCAGGTCATGGAAGGCCCTCTGACGATCTACACGGCCAGTGAACAAAAAGACGTGTTGTTGTCGCTGTTTCCGCTGGCCCATGAGGTCGAATTGGACTTGTCCAACGTCGACGAACTGGACAGCGCCGGTTTGCAATTGTTGATCCTCATCAAACGCGAGTCCCTCAGGGAGGGCGCGCAACTGCTGCTGAGCAACCATAGCCCGACGGTCATTGAAGCGTTGCGGCTCAGCGGTCTTGAGGACTTCTTCTCCAATACGTCTATCGCCCAATCGAGCGGAGCCTGATCCCATGGCCCAGCCTATGAACATGGACGACGTGCTGCAGACCTTCATCGCTGAAAGTCGCGAGCTGCTGTTGCAGATGGAAGACGCGCTGCTGCAGATCGAGCAGTCTCCCCACGACATGGACACCATCAATGGCCTGTTCCGGGTGGCCCACACCATCAAAGGTTCGGCCGGCTTGTTTGGCTTGATGCCCATCGTTGAGTTCACCCATGTCGCTGAAAGCGTGCTGGACCGGGTACGTAGCCTGGAGGTCCGCGTCGATGAGGCGCTGAGTGCGCTGTTTCTCGACGCCCGTGACCACATCGCTCAATTGATCGACCTGCTGGCCGAAGATGGCAACCTGGATCGGTTGGACGAACCTTTGCAGGTCCGAGGCCATCGTCTGGTTGACCGGCTTGCCTTGTACCTGGACGCCTCGGTAGCGACGGCGGCACCGGCCCATCAAGGCCCGCTGTCGGCGGATGCCCAGGATACCCAGGATGCCGGCCCCGGCCACTGGCATTTGTCCCTGCGCTTTGGTCCGGATGTGTTGCGCAATGGCATGGACCCCTTGGCATTCCTGCGCTACCTGAGCACGTTGGGAAGGTTGCTGCAGACCGTCACGCTGTTCGACGCGTTGCCGCCTATCGCGTCCATGAACCCGGAAACCAACTACCTGGGCTTTGAGCTGGCGCTGGCCAGCGACGCCTCCCGGGAGGTCATCGACGGCGCGTTTGACTTTGTTCGCGATGACGCGCTCGTGCAGATCCTCGCGCCGCACGCCTCTGTGCAAACGTGTCGGGCGCACATCGACGCACTGCCGGAAGGCAATGACGAGTTGCTTGAGTTACTGGTTCGCTGCGCCAGCCTGACGGCGTCGCAAGCCGTGCTCGTCGCCCAGGAGGGGCAGCCGGCAGCGGCCGAACCGCGGGGTGAACTTGACGCACTGCCGGATGCGGCCGCGCCGTCGATCAAGGCCGGTAAAGGCACCGCGAGTAACGATGGCAATCTGATTCGGGTCGATGCCGCCAAGCTGGATCAACTGATCAACCTGGTCGGTGAGCTGATCATCGCCGGTGCCGGCGCCAATCTGGTGGCGGTGCGTAGCGGCATAGGCGAGATGATCGAGGCCACCAGTCTGTTGTCTCGGTTGGTTGAAGAGGTCCGTGATTCGGCGTTGACCCTGCGCATGGTGCAGATTGGAGCAACCTTCACGCGTTTCCAGCGAGTGGTGCGCGACGTGTCCAAAGAATTGGGCAAAGACATCGTACTGCGCATTGGCGGCGGCGAAACCGAGTTGGACAAAACCGTCGTCGAGCGGATCGGTGACCCGCTCACGCACTTGGTGCGAAATGCCATGGACCACGGCATCGAGGCCGCGTCCACTCGCCTGCTGCGGGGCAAGCCCGAGCAGGGCACCGTACGCCTGAATGCCTATCACGAGTCCGGCAGTATCGTCATCGAAGTGTCGGACGACGGCGGCGGATTGGCCAAGGACAAAATCCTGGCGAAGGCCCGCGAGCGTGGCCTGGTGGCTGAAGGTCAGGTACTGCCAGACAAAGACATTCTGAATTTGATTTTCGAACCCGGGTTTTCCACGGCCGATCAGGTCAGCAACCTGTCCGGCCGAGGGGTCGGCATGGACGTGGTGAAAAGGAATATCACGGCGTTGCGCGGCAGTGTGAGCCTGGAAAGCGAAGAAGGGCTGGGCACGACGGTGCGCATCCGTTTGCCGCTGACGCTGGCGATCATTGACGGGTTTCTGATCGGCGTCGGCAAGGGTTCTTATGTCATCCCGCTGAACATGGTGGAGGAGTGCATCGAGCTCGCCTCTGGGCGGGATGCTGACGCGGGCTACCTCGACCTGCGTGGCGATGTGCTGCCGATCCTGCGGCTGCGGGACATGTTTGATGTGCAAGAACCGGCCGGCAGCCGAGAAAACGTGGTTGTCGTGCACTACGCGGGGCTGCGTGCCGGCCTGGTGGTTGATCGCTTGCAGGGGGAGTTTCAAACCGTGATCAAGCCACTCGGCAAAGTGTTCGGTGAAGCCCATGGGCTCGGGGGATTCACGATCCTGGGCAACGGCGCTGTTGCGCTGATTCTGGATGTTCCCAATTTGTTAGGACTCGTTGCCAAGGAAGCCAATAACCGTTCGATTCCAAGTCCTCAGTCGACTTAATGAAGCGTCATCAGGAGTTCCTCGCCATGACCGTTATCAAAAATATAATGTTGTTGGTTTTCACGGCAGTGCTGGGTGTCCTCGTATTGGGTGGCACCAGCCTGTACCTGGCCGGTGAAATCAATTCGAGCGCCAGTTACGGCAACGCCAACACGGTGCCCAGCCTGCTGGAAATCGACCAGGTCGCAACGGCTGTAGGCGACCTTCATGGTTTGCAATGGCAGCACTTGAACGATCCCGGGAAAAGTGTCCTCCCGGGTTACGCGCAGAGCGTGGCACAGCACTTCAGTTCAATTGGCAAAGCCCTGGATCACTATGAGGCCGAGTTGGTCTCTGACGACCATGACGCGTCGCTGTTGAAACAACTGCGCGCCCACTTGGGTGAATTGACCGCCTCGCAGGGGCAGTTCGACAAGCTCATCAACGAAGGCGACCAAGCCTCGGCGCGGGCTTTGATTGAGGCGAGCCAGCCATTGCAGGCGTCGGTGCTGAAGGTGGTCAGTGACCTGCGTGAATACAACCTGGAACTGGGGCGCAAGGGCCAACTGCTGGCCACCGCCACTGAGAAGAATGCGCGCTACATCATTCTGTTGGTGAGCGGTTTGACCCTGTTCGCGACCGTGCTGATCGGAACATTCCTGGGCCGAAACCTGATGCGCCAACTGGGTGCTGAACCCGCCGTGGTTCGCGACTTTGCTGCACGTCTGTCCGCCGGTGACCTGAACGCAAAAGCAACCCTCAAGGCGGGTGACACCACCAGTCTGATGGCGAGCATGCAGCAGCTGGGGCAGGGCTTGCACGAGTTGATTGTGGAGATGGACCGAATGTCCGCTGCCCACGACAAAGGTGACATTGACGTGCAGATCGCGGCCGATCGCTTTCAAGGCAGTTACCGCTCCATGGCCCAGGGCATCAACGATATGGTCAACGGCCACATCGCGGTGAAGAAAAAAGCCATGGCCTGCATTCGCTCATTCGGTGAGGGTGATTTGTCGGCGCCTCTTGAGTCATTCCCCGGCAAAAAAGCGTTTATCAATGAAAATATCGAGCTGTTACGCACCAATGTCCTGGCGCTGATCAATGATATGAAGCACATGTCCAGCGAGCACGAAAAAGGTGACATTGACGTCATGATCGATGTCGATCGCTTCCGCGGCTCGTACCGTGATATCGGTCAGGGCATCAATGAGATGGTCAGCGGCCACATCAACGTCAAGAAGAAAGCCATGGCCTGTATTCGCGCGTTCGGCGAAGGCGATCTGGCGGCGTCACTGGAGCAATTCCCGGGCAAAAAAGCCTTTATCAATGAGAACATCGAGCAGCTGCGCGCCAATATCCTCGCGCTCGTCGAAGACACCACCCAGATCAGTGACAGTGCGCTGATCGGCAAACTGGACACCCGGCCTGACGTCGCGCGGCACCAGGGCGATTTCCGCCGCATCATTCAGGGTATCAATGGTTCTCTGGACGCGATCATCGAGCCGATTACCGAAGCGATGGACGTGTTGTCGGCAATGTCCAACGGTGACCTGACCCGCAGCATCACCGGTGACTACCAAGGCAAGTTCCTGGAACTCAAGACCTCGGTTAACGGCACCGTGGAAAAACTCTCGGAAATCATCGGCGAAGTGCGCGGCTCAGCCGATTCGCTGTCCAGTGCCTCGGAAGAAATCTCCGCCACCGCCCAAAGCATGAGCCAGTCGGCCTCCGAGCAAGCGGCTTCGGTGGAGCAGACTTCTGCATCGATGGAGCAAATGTCCGCGTCCATTGCCCAGAACACCGAAAATGCCAAGGTGACCGATGGCATGGCGGGCAAGGCCAACAAGGAAGCCTCAGAAGGCGGCCGAGCCGTGAAGGATACCGTGGCGGCGATGAAGACCATCGCTGAAAAAATCGGCATCGTCGACTCTATCGCTTACCAGACCAATCTGCTGGCGCTCAATGCCGCGATCGAAGCCGCGCGGGCCGGTGAGCACGGCAAAGGGTTCGCAGTGGTGGCGGCAGAAGTGCGCAAACTGGCCGAGCGCAGCCAGATTGCCGCACAGGAAATCAGTGAAGTGGCCAAGAACAGCGTGGCCTTGGCTGAACGGGCGGGCAACCTGCTGGATGAGATTGTGCCTTCGATTGCCAAGACCTCTGACCTGGTGCAGGAGATCGCCGCAGCCTCGGAAGAACAGTCCATCGGGTCCGAGCAAATAAACAGTGCGATGTCGCAGATGAGCCAACTGACTCAGCAAAACGCTTCAGCCTCCGAAGAGCTGGCGGCGACTGCCGAGGAAATGAGTGGCCAGGCCGAGCAGTTGCAGGAGCTCATGGGCTTCTTCACCGTACAAACCAAACGTGCCGGGCGCACTGCCTCGCTACCCACCATCAGCCGTGCAGCGTTAACGCTGGACGCCGACAATCGTTCGGTGGAGGGCGGGTTCGTCCGCTTCGGGAGTTGACCCATGAGTGCCTCAGCCAGTGTGTCGGACGGGCTTGAACGGCAGACACCCGTTGATGAGCCTTTGCAGTACCTGACCTTCTTGGCAGATCAGGAAATGTACGCGGTCAATACCCTGAGTGTTCGCGAAATCATCGAATACAACCAGGTGACGACCGTGCCGATGATGCCGACATTTTTACGCGGGGTGATTAATCTTCGCGGTTCGGTCGTGCCGGTCGTCGACCTCAAGGCACGGTTTGGCAAGGGCGTGACGGTACTGGGCAGCCGGACGTGCATCGTCATTCTGGAGGCGGCGAAGCAGGGCGAGTCATTGGTCTTGGGGGTGGTGGTCGACTCGGTCAGCGAGGTGATCGAGATACTCGATATCGATATCAAGCCCACCCCGGCGTTCGGCAATCATATTCGCGCTGACTTCATCCAGGGGATGACCAAGGTGCGCGGTGAGTTTGTGACGCTGCTGCAAATTGAGCATGTGTTGTGTGTCGATGAGATAGCCGGCTTGATGTGAGCGTGGCGCGTAGGGCCGCGTCTTCAGGCGCGTCCGGAATGTAATGGGTCCGAGGTGAATCATGGCGCTATCCATCGAAAGTCCAGGCAGTACCCCAGTCTCAAGCCCGAGCCAATACCTCACCTTTGAACTGGGCGATGAAATGTTCGCCGTGGGCACGCTCAATGTGCGGGAGATCATCGAATATGGGCCGATCACCAGCGTACCGTTGTTGCCCTCCAGCATACGTGGCGTGATCAACCTGCGCGGCGCTGCGGTTCCCGTGCTGGACCTGGGGGTGCGTTTTCGTGGTGAGCGCACGGTGCAGACCTCAAGGACGTGTTTTGTGATCCTCGAAGTCCAGTCCGGCGCGGCGCGCAAGCTCGTGGGGATCATTGTCGATGCGGTCAGTGAAGTGCTTGAAATCGCCGATCAGGACATCGAACCCTCGTTGAACTTCGGCAGCGATGTCAGGGCTGACTTTCTACTGGGCATCGGTAAGTTGGAGAGCGGCTTTGTGCTGTTGCTGGACATCGGTCGGGTGTTGTCCCTGGAGCACGTGGAGGTGCTGGCCACCCTCGAATCCTCGTTGCCTGCAACGCCCGATTCTTCTTTGGGAACGTCTTTATGAACGTGATTCTCTCCGACACTGAGTTTCTGCAATTTCGTGACCTCATTCATCGAATCGCCGGCATCAGCCTGTCCGATGCCAAAAAGCAGTTGGTGAGTGCTCGGCTGGCCAAGCGACTGCACCTATTCAAGCTCACTAACTACGGGGCTTACTACAAGCTATTGATGAAGGACAGTGCGGAGTTGCAGGTGGCGGTCGACATGTTGACCACCAACGAAACCTACTTTTTTCGCGAGCCCAAGCATTTCGATTTCCTGCGCGATGTGGCGCTCCCCGAACTGCGCGGCAGCGGGCCTTTACGCATCTGGAGTGGCGCCTGCTCGACCGGTGAAGAGCCGTATACCTTGGCGATGGTCCTGGCGGACAACCTCGCGGGCCGGCCCTGGGAGATTGTGGCGTCGGACATCAGCAGCCGGGTGTTGGACAAAGCCCGGACAGGGCGTTACCCCCTTGAAGGTACGCGCGGCATTCCTGAAGCGCTGCTCAACAAGTATTGCCTCAAGGGCGTTGGCGCCAACCATGGCTGCTTCATGGTCGATCGTGCACTGGCTGCGCGGATCGATTTCCAGGCGATCAATTTGAATAATCCGTTACCCAAACTCGGCATGTTTGACGTGATCTTTCTGCGTAACGTGATGATCTATTTTGATAACGACACCAAAGTGCAGGTGGTCCAGCGACTGATCAACCATCTCAAACCCGGCGGGTATTTTCTGGTGAGCCACTCGGAGAGCCTCAATGGCGTGACCGATGAACTGCGACTCATCAAACCTTCGATCTACCGGAGGCCACGTGCCTGAAAACAGAGTGCCCCAAGAGGTTTTTCTGAATCCCGGAGAGTGGTTTTTCGGCGCTGGCGAGATTCGGCTGCGCACGGTGCTGGGGTCGTGTGTGGCACTGGTGTTCTGGCACCCCCGGCGCTTGTTGGGCGGCATGTGCCACTTCCTGTTACCCCAACGCGCAGTGCCGAACTCGCACGCGTTGGACGGGCGTTACGGCAATGAGGCGCTGGCATTGTTACTCGGTCGAATTCACGCGAGTAAGGCCCGACCTGCCGATTTCAGAATCAGCGTATTCGGCGGCGGGAACATGTTTCCCGGTCTGGCGCGTTCGGACAAACACTACGTCGGGCAACGCAATGTCGAACAAGCCCGGCGCCTGCTCGACCTGCACCATTTGCATTGTCACAACTTCCACGTGGAAGGCGTGGGTTACCGAACCGTGGTGTTCGACCTTGCCAACGGCAACATTGAACTCAACTACCTGGCCTTGCAGAAACAACCCGTCAGCCCTCTTGGAGAGCGTGCGACATGAGCCTGATAAAAGTACTGATCATTGATGATTCAGCCGTGGTTCGCCAGGTTCTGACGGCGACCCTGGGGCAAGACCCGGCCATCGAAGTCATCGGCGCGGCAGCGGACCCGGTGTTCGCCATGGACAAAATGAACAAGCAATGGCCGGATGTGATTGTGTTGGACATCGAGATGCCACGCATGGATGGCATTACCTTTCTGAAAAAATTGATGGCGGAACACCCGACGCCGGTGGTCATCTGTTCGACCTTGACCGAGAAAGGCGCGGCCACCACGATGCAGGCACTCGCTGCGGGTGCGGTCAGCATCGTTACCAAGCCACAACTCCATTTGCGCCAGTTTCTGACCGAAAGTTCCGATGAGCTGGCGGGTGCCGTCAAGGCCGCCGCCCGGGCCAACATGAAGCGGATGGTGCCTTCCAGCGAGCGGGTTCCGGTGAGGCTGAGTGCCGACGTCATACTGCCTGCGGGCACCCAGGCGATGGCGCGCACCACCGAAAGTATCGTCGCGATTGGTACGTCTACCGGCGGCACTCAGGCCCTGGAGCTGGTGTTGACCGCTCTGCCCAGGGTCTGCCCCGGAATAGTCATCGTGCAGCACATGCCCGAACACTTCACGGCTGCATTTGCCGAGCGCCTGAATCGACTCTGTGAGATTGAAGTCCGAGAGGCGAAGAATGGCGACCGGGTTATCCCCGGTTGCGCGCTGATTGCCCCCGGTGGTCGGCACATGGTGCTCAAGCGCAGCGGTGCGCAATACCAGGTTGAAATTGTCGACGGTCCGCCCGTCAGCCGGCACCGTCCCTCCGTTGATGTGCTGTTTCGCTCCGTCGCCCGCAGTGCCGGAGCTAACGCGCTGGGCATCATCATGACGGGGATGGGGGACGATGGCGCCCGTGGGCTGAAAGAAATGCATGACAGCGGTGCCCACACCCTCGGCCAGGATGAAGAGTCCTGTGTGGTGTACGGAATGCCTAAGGAAGCGTTCAAGCTGGGCGCGGTGGAGCGTGAGTTGCCGCTTGAACATATTTCTGCGGCGATTCTGCAATCCATTCATCAGCGCCGCTGACTCCTCTTAGTGAGGAGAATAAAAAAGACCCTGTAAAAACAGGGTCTTGGATGGGATAAAAACCTAGAACTTGTAGCCGATACCGACCATGTACACCATTGGGTCGACGTCCACATTGACCTTGGCGCGCGTTCCTTGGCCCAGCGCGTTGTTGTCCACGGTGGCCTTGGTGCTGATGTCGATGTAGCGCACCTGAGCGTTGACCATCCACTTGTCGTTGATCATGTAGTCGGCGCCGACCTGCGCGGCCCAGCCCCAGGAGTTTTCCGCCTTGAAGTTGCTGAACCCGGCTTGCTGGGCGCTACTGCTGACGTGCTCGTCGTAGATCCAGGTGTAGTTGATACCGGCGCCCACGTACGGCTGGAATGCCAACTTGCTGTCCAGCGGGTAGTACACGATGCTCAGGGTCGGCGGCAGGTGTTTCAGGGTGCCGAGCTTGCCGTTGGCGGCGCCGAGCGCGGTGTTCTTGATCTTCACGTCGTGCTCGAACGGCGTGGCCGCCAGCAGTTCGATACCCCAGTGGCTGGTGAACATGTAGGCGAAGTTCAAGCCCAGTTGAGTGTCGCTGCTCATGGTCGCCTTGCCGCCCAGGTTGGTGCCCGCCAAGGGGCCCTGGTCAACCTTCACGCTGCTGCTGTCTGCTTTCGGGTTAACGGTGATTGCACCGGCGCGAATCAGAATATCGCCCGCTTCGTGAGCGTGGACGGCAGGGGCGGCGAGGGCGAGCGCGAAGAGGGACGCGCCGAGCAGGGACTTGTTCATGGGAGCTCCAGAAGGACGTTAAAAGTTGTACGTCCAATGGTAGAGATCGTTCCGTTCGATCCTTTGACTCAGCTCAATGAAAGGGTAACCACGGATCAAAAACCCTGGGATCTGTGCTGTTCTTGAGCAAGGCTCATTCCTGCAGCTCGTAGACGTAAATCTTCTCGGCATCCATTTGGTAGCCGGCATCCGCCAGCTCACTGGATGACGGTTTGACCTGCATCGAGCCCTCGATCCAATACGGCTGGTACAGCTCGTCAAGCTTTACCCCGACTTCGCTTTTCACATGCACGATCTGGTTCGACGGCGGCGGCGGTACGTGAATGCACGCGCCGAAATACGGCACCAGCAAAAACTCGGTGGTACGGCCCTCCTCGCTGACTTCCAGCGGCACGATATAACCCGGCAAGCGAATGTGCTGGCCGTCGAGGCTCTGTACCACCGGTGCGTTGGGCAGGTCCTGCTTGGCCGCAGGCGCCGCCTCGACCGACAACGCGTCGGCCATGTTCGACAGGTCGTGCAGCGGCTTCATATTGGGAATTTCCGGCGGCGCGTCCGGCGGGATCATCTCCTGCCAGGACAGGTCCTTGGGCTGGTCGGCCGCCCACGCGGGCACGGCCACCAGCAGCAACAGGGCAAACAGGGCACGGCGCATCGAAGCCTTCCTCATAAACGTATGGACAGGCCATCGGCCAGGGATTGTCGATAGGCGCGCCACGCGGGCACGCTGCCCATCAACAGCGCTGCTGCCAGGATACCGGCGAGCAAGGTCCATTCATATTCGCTGGGCCATGACATCGGCAGGTCCAGGCCATAGTTGGCCTGCAAATACCCGCGCGACGCGGCGATGCACACGTACAGCAGGCCTGTGCCTGCAACCACGCCGGACAGTGCCAGCGCGAAGGCTTCGAAGATCAGCAGTGTTGCGATGTGCCAGGGGCGTGCGCCGACCGAACGCAGGATCGCCATCTCACGGCGGCGCTCGTTGAGACTGGTGAGGATCGCCGTGAGCATGCCGATCAGGCCGGTCAGCACCACGAACAGCGAGATCACGAACAGCGCTTTTTCGGCGGTGCCCATCATGCTCCACAACTCTTGCAGCGCCACACCGGGCAGGATCGCCAGCATCGGCTCACCGCGAAATTCGTTGATCTCGCGTTGCAGCGCGAAGGTGGAAATCTTGTTGTTCAAGCCGAGCATGAACGCAGTGATCGCCTGCGGGGTCAGGTCCATATTGCGCGCCTGATCGGCGCTGATGCGGCCTTTGCCTTGGGCGGGTACGCCGTTGTGCCAGTCGATATGAATCGCTTCCATACCGCCGAGACTGATGTGCAGCGTGCGGTCTACCGGCGTGCCGGTGCGCTTGAGAATGCCGACCACGGTGAACGGTTTGTCATCGTGTTTGACCAGGCTGACCACTGCCACACCGTGGGCCAGCACCAGCTTATCGCCGAGCTTGTAATGCAGGGCGTCGGCGACTTCAGCACCCAGCACCACTTCGAACGGGTCGGTGGCGAAGGCGCGGCCGCTGGCCAGTTCGAGGTTCTGCTTGCGGCCGTACTGGTAGTGCTCGAAGTAGGCTTCGTTGGTGCCCATCACCCGGTAGCCACGGTGCGAGTCGCCAAGGGAAATCGGGATTGCCCATTTCACTTGCGGGTTGGCGGCGAAGTGCTCGTAGCTGTCCCAACGGATGTTGTTGGTGGCGTTGCCGATGCGGAACACCGAGTACAGCAGCAGGTTGACCGAGCCGGAACGGGCGCCGACGATCAGGTCGGTGCCGCTGATGGTGCTGGCGAAGCTGTTGCGCGCCTCGACGCGCACGCGCTCCACCGCCAGCAGCAGGCACACCGACAGGGCGATGGCGAACGCGGTGAGGATCGCGGTAAAGCGGCGGTTAGCCAGGCTGGCCATGGCTAGACGAAACAAATACATCTCAAACCTCTGCGGGCGTGGCGGCGCGATTGAGTTCGGCCAGCGACAGGTTGCGGTCGAACAACGGCGCCAGGCTCTGGTCATGGCTGACAAACAACAGGCTGGCGCCCGCGTCGCGGCATTCGGCGAACAACAACTGGATGAATGCTTCGCGAGCGTCGTAGTCCAGGGCCGAGGTGGGCTCGTCGGCAATCACCAGTTCCGGTTGGCCGATCAACGCACGGGCTGCGGCCACCCGTTGTTGCTGGCCGATGGACAGCGAGTCGGCACGCCGCTCCAGCAGGTTTTTGTCGTTCAAACCCAAATGCGCGAGCAAGGTCGCGGCGGCCTGGTCCACACTGCCGTGGCGCTGAATCGCCCGTTGCGCGCGCAGCTTGGAAAAGTGGCAAGGCAACTCGACGTTCTCGCGCACCGACAGAAACGGCAGCAGGTTGAACTGCTGGAAAATGTAGCCGGTGTGGTCGACGCGGAAGCGGTCGCGGGCGCTCGCCGACAGCTCGGTCAATTCCTGGCCGAGCAGGCGGATGCTGCCCTGGCTGGGTTTCTGCACGCCGCCCAGCAGGCCGAGCAGGGTGGTTTTGCCACTGCCGCTCGGGCCCTTGAGAAACAGCGTTTCCCCCGCTTCCAGGCGGAACGCGGGAATGTCCAGCAACTGTGGGTGGCCGGGCCAGTTGAAGCCCAGGTCAGACAGTTCGATTAACGCTTGGGTCATGGGGAATCAGGGTCGCCTGGTGGTAGGAAGTAGCGCCGATCCACTGTGGCAGCAGGCAAGCCAGCCCCACAGTGATCGGGTTTTCACATCAGAATTTCAGGGTAGCTGCCTGTGCCGTCGCTTCCACACCTTGCTGGCCGCTTGGGCCGATCAACTGCACGTTGATTTTTTGGGTGGCAGGGAAGGTCTTGAACACTTGGCTCAGGTCCAGAGTGCTCAGGGCCGTCGGCGTGGCGCAGGTGAACTGGTAGTGGGCGTGGATTTCGCTGTGATCATGATGATGCGCGTGAGCGGCTGCGCCTTTGCCGTCGGTGGCGTGGTCATCATCATCGTCGTCGTCATGATCGGCTTCAGGCTTGTCGCCGAACAACGGGCTGTTGAGCTCCTGGGTGCTGATCACGCAACCGGCAGCTTTAGGCAAGTTGAACAGGGCCAACGGGTTTTCCAGCTGTTTGCGGCTGGCCGCGACCTTGGCTTTATCGGCGGGGGTGGTGGCCTGATGTTCAAAACCCACGAGGTTCATGGCCGGGCTGTCAAATTCCAGCTCCAGCGCCTGGCCGTCGAGCACCGCATTGAGGCGACCGACGCCGTGTTCGTGGGCGCCCAGGCTGCCGTGCTCGTGTTCATGGTCGTGGTCGTGCTCGTCAGCCGCATGAGCAATGGCGAGTGGCAGCAGGGCAAACGGCAAAGCGAGCAGCAGACGGCGCATGAGTAGGCTCCAGAACATGAAAGTTTTGTTATGTAATCTTATAACGATAGGCCACGAGTTTGAACGCCCGCTTGGCGATGCGCAAGTCGCGTGGGAGCATGCGGGTCGGAAAAATGCTGGGAGTAAGGACGATGTTACGAATTCGTGGAACCGTCGGCGACTTGCCGGTGGACTTGACCCTGGAACTCGACGACGGCGATTGGGCACGGCTGGGCGCGCATTTGCAGGCGGCGCCGGCAGCCAGCGTGCCGACTGCTGCACCGGTCAAACACACCGACGATCTGTGGCAGAGCGCCCAGGACCTGTTGCGCCAGGCCGGGCAACTCAATGGGCTGGAGTTGCTCGACCAGTTGGAAGGTTTGGCAGGTGACGCGGCGTCAGGCAAGCGCCTGTTGGTGCGCCTGCGCCACAGTGCCAGCGTGAAAGTCGCCAGCGGCGGGGATACGCCGCTGTACAGCTGGGTCGGCGATTAATACAGCGCGGCGAACAACTTGCGGCGGTACACGGTGACCAGCGGGTGGTCATTGCCGAGCAATTCGAATACTTGCAGCAAGGTCTTGTGCGGCAAGCCTTCGCTGTAGCTGCGATTGCGGATAAACAGCTTGAGCAGGCCTTCCAGCGCGGCGTCGTATTGCTGGCGAGCGAGTTGCTGAATGGCCAACTGATAGGCCGCTTCATCGTCCTGCGGGTTTTGCGCCAGGCGGCTTTTCAAGTCGGCGGCGTCCGGCAAATCGGCCGCCTGGCGCAGGAAGGTAATTTGCGCCTTGGCCCCGGCGAGGGCGGCTTTGTGGTCGTCGCTTTTTACGGCGTCGAGCACGGTCTGGGCTTCGCCCAACTCACCGCGCTCGGCCAGGCAGCGCGCATACAGGATCAGCGCGGCGGCGTTGGTGTTGTCTTCGCCCAGCAGTGCGACCAGGACCGCTTCGGCATCGCTGACACGGCCTTCGGCAAACAACGCCTGGGCCTGTTCCAGTGGGTCAGCGGCCGCTGGCGGCGGCATCTGCACATGCGGCTCCAGCATCGCCCTTACCGCAGACTCCGGCTGCGCCCCGGCAAACCCGTCCACGGGCTGGCCGTCCTTGAACAGCACCACGGTGGGCAGGCTCTGAATGCCAAAACGCGCGACGATATCCTGCTCGGCCTCGCAATCGATCTTGGCCAGCAGCAGCTCGCCTTGATAACTCTCGGCAATTTTCGCCAGCATGGGCATCAACGCCTTGCACGGCGCGCACCACTCAGCCCAGAAATCCACGAGTACGGGTTTTTCGAAGGAGTTCTGGATCACGGCCTGGTCGAAGTTGGCGGTGGTGACGTCGAAGATGTACGGCGTGGGCTCACTCATGGGGCGTCTCGAATCAAGCGGGAATGGGGCAACTATAAGGGGATGCAGTCCAGATCGCCATCGCGGGCAAGCCCGCTCCCACAGCGGCACTCAGTCATCTGTGGGCGCGAGCTTGCCCGCGATGGCCTCAAGAGCGCCGCGAATGGTACAGGCTCACCTTGCGAAACTCCCAAGGCTCGGCCAGATCGGGCAGGGTCAGCGCATCAAGGATTTCCAGGCGTTGGTAAGCCGGGTGCTGGAAGTCGCGTACCCGCGAGTCTGCCACCAGTGCCTCGCGGCCACGGGTAAGGAACTGGTCGAGCAGCGGCAGGTTGGCGCGGTCGTAGAGCACGTCGGCGACCAGGATCAGGTCGAAGCGGTCGGCTTCGGCGAAAAAGTCTGCTGAATAACTCAGCTCCACCGCGTTGAGTTCGGCGTTTACCCGGCAAGCGGCCAATGCCAGCGGGTCTAAATCACACGCGACCACTTCCCGCGCACCCGCCTTGACGGCGGCGATCCCGGCCACGCCGGAACCGGCGCCAAAATCCAGCACGCGTTTGCCGGCGACCCACTCGGGGTTGGCCGCCAGGTAGCGCGCCAGCGCCAGGCCGCTGGCCCAGCAAAAACTCCAGTAGGGCGGTTCATGCAGGATGCGTCGGGTCTCTTCGGGGCTGAAGGCGCGGTCCATATTGTCCGTGTCGAGCAGCCACAATGAGAGCGCGGTGCCCGGCAGTGGGCAGGGCACCAATTGCGCGTCGCCGATCAGTTCGCTCAGCGCCCGTTGCAGGTCCAGCGGTGGCGTCATGGTGCCTTGACGAGTTGCAGGGGGCCGGTGGTCTGGGTGATGGCTTGGGTGATGCGCACGGCAGGCAGGTGCAGGATCAACTGGCCGGACTGGCTGGCGCGACCGCGCAATTCAACCCGCGCACCGGCCGGGAAGGCGTCCGGGTTGAAGCGCAGACGGAAGGCCACGGGCTTGCCGTTGCCGGTCAGCACACTGCTGGCGAGCAGTTGTTGCGGGCGGTTGCGCTCGTCGATCACCAGCAGCGCCAGTTCGACTTCGGCGTTGGCCGGCACGCCGTTGAGGGTGCCGTTGATTTCACGCTGAAACGCCGGCAGCGGGCCCAGGTCTTCAATACCGGGGACTTTTTTCTCTTGGGCGGGCGTTGGTTGCGGTACCGACGGTTTCGGGGCTTCGCTGCTGCAGGCGACCAGGAAACTGAACAGGGTGAGTAAAACAAGTGGTCGTAACTGCATGTACGGCTCCAGAAAGGGCAAAATCCGTGGCTTAAAAAATATGAAACATAATAGTCAGCCTATATACCGTAAAGGCTATGGCTTGTCTTGCCATGGGGATGCGCTACCATGGCCCTCCCTTTTTTTGTTGCCTGCCACCATGCACTGTCCCTTCTGCGGTGCCAACGACACCAAGGTCATTGACTCACGTCTGGTCGCCGAGGGCGATCAAGTACGTCGCCGGCGTGAATGCCTGGCCTCTGGCTGCGGTGAACGTTTCACCACCTTCGAAACCGCCGAACTGGTGTTGCCACGTCTGATCAAGTCCGACGGCAGCCGCCAGCCTTTCGACGAAGAAAAACTGCGCGCCGGTATGCAGCGCGCGCTGGAAAAACGCCCGGTGAGTGTCGAGCGCCTGGAAGCTGCGCTGGCGCATATCAAGCACAAGCTGC
Source organism: Pseudomonas fluorescens (assembly GCF_900215245.1). Taxonomy (GTDB): domain Bacteria; phylum Pseudomonadota; class Gammaproteobacteria; order Pseudomonadales; family Pseudomonadaceae; genus Aquipseudomonas; species Aquipseudomonas fluorescens. Next base: position 1,410,547 of record NZ_LT907842.1, on the reverse strand, counting down.
GTGCGACCGGCGAGCGCGAGGTCAAGAGCCTGGTGGTTGGAGAGCTGGTGATGGGCGAGCTGCAAAAGCTCGACGAAGTCGCCTATATCCGTTTCGCCTCGGTGTATCGACGCTTCCAGGACCTCAATGAGTTCCGCGAAGAGATCGACCGCCTGGCCCGTGAGCCGGTAAAGAAATGACCGCACCTTCTGCAGAACAGACCATCCTCGACGCCCATTACATGGCCCGCGCCCTCGAATTGGCGCGCAAGGGCGTGTACACCACCCATCCCAACCCGCGTGTGGGCTGCGTGATTGTGCGGGATGGGCAGATTGTCGGCGAAGGCTGGCATGAGCGCACCGGCGAACCCCATGCCGAGCCGAATGCGTTGCGCGCCGCCGGTGACAAGGCGCGTGGCGCCACGGTGTACGTGACCCTTGAACCCTGCAGCCACCACGGGCGGACACCGCCTTGCGCCGATGCACTGGTGAGCGCCGGTGTCGCGAGAGTGGTCGCCGGGATGCAGGACCCCAACCCGGAAGTGGCCGGGCGTGGCCTGCAGCGTTTGGCCCAGGCCGGTATCGAAACCCACAGCGGCGTGCTGGAAAGTGAAGCGCGCGCGCTCAACCCGGGCTTCCTCAAGCGCATGGAACACGGCCTGCCGTTCGTGCGGGTCAAGCTGGCGATGAGTCTGGACGGCCGCACCGCGATGGCCAGTGGCGAAAGCCAATGGATCACCGGCCCTGCCGCCCGCGCCGCCGTACAGCGCCTGCGCGCCGAGGCCAGCGTGGTGTTGACCGGTGCCGATACGGTGCTGGCCGACGGTGCCCGCCTGACCGTACGTGCCGCCGAACTGGGCCTGGACGAAGCCACCACTGCGCTGGCCATGTCCCGCCCGCCATTGCGCGTGCTGATCGACGGCCGCCTGCGGGTGCCGCTCAACGCGCCATTCTTCAAGGCCGGCCCGGCGCTGGTCATCACCTGCGTTACCCCAGAGAACCAGTTCCCCCGTGGGCCCGAATGCCTGGTCGTGCCAGGCGTTGACGGTCAGGTTGACCTGCGCTCGGCGCTGGTCGCGCTGGCGGCCAGGGGTGTCAACGACGTGTTGGTCGAGGCCGGCCCAAGCCTGGCGGGGGCGTTTGCCCAGCAGGGGTTGGTCGACGAGTACGTGATATTCGTCGCCGGCAAGTTTCTGGGCTCCGCCGCCCGGCCTTTGCTGGACTGGCCGCTTGATAAACTCGCCGACGCCCCCCAACTCAAGATCACTGAAATGCGCGCTGTAGGCGATGACTGGCGAGTCACTGCCATCCCTCTTCCAGCAGCGAGCGTATAATTCTGACCGGGCGCTCAAGCGCCCGTCCCGTTTTCCAGGAGAAGGCCATGTTCACCGGCATTATCGAATCCATCGGCAGCATCCGCGCCATGACCCCCAAAGGCGGTGATGTGCGCTTGCTGGTTGAAACCGGCAAGCTCGACCTGGGCGACGTCAAGCTGGGCGACAGTATCGCCGTCAGCGGCGTGTGCCTGACCGTCATTGAGCTGCCGGGCAATGGCTTTGCCGCCGACGTCAGTCGGGAAACCCTGGACTGCACCGCGATGAACGACCTCAAAGCCGGCAGCCCGGTTAACCTCGAAAAGGCGCTGACCCCAACCACCCGACTCGGTGGCCACCTGGTCAGCGGTCACGTCGACGGCGTCGGCGAGGTGGTGGCGCGCAGCGAAAACGCACGTGCCGTGGAATTCCGCATCCGTGCGCCCAAAGAGCTGGCCAAGTACATCGCCCACAAAGGCTCGATCACCGTCGACGGCACCAGCCTGACCGTGAACGCCGTGAATGGCGCCGAATTTGAACTGACCATCATTCCCCACACCCTGAGCGAAACCATCATGGCGTCATACCAGCCAGGTCGCCGGGTGAACCTGGAAGTCGACTTGCTTGCCCGTTACCTGGAGCGCCTGTTGTTGGGCGATAAGGCCGCAGAGCCAACCGGGAGTCACATCACTGAAAGTTTTCTGGCCGCTAACGGCTACCTGAAATCCTGACCAAGGGGGTGCCGCGTGGCGCTCAATAGCATCGAAGAACTGGTTGAAGACATCCGCCAAGGCAAGATGGTCATCCTGATGGATGACGAAGATCGCGAGAACGAAGGCGATATCATCATGGCCGCCGAGGCCTGCAAGGCTGAGCACATCAACTTCATGGCCAAGCACGCCCGTGGGCTGATCTGCATGCCCATGAGCCGCGAGCGTTGCGAATTGCTCAAGCTGCCCTTGATGGCGCCGCGCAACGGGTCGGGTTTCGGCACCAAGTTCACCGTGTCCATTGAAGCGACCACCGGCGTTACCACCGGTATTTCTGCCGCAGACCGCGCACGCACGGTGCAAGCCGCCGCCGCCAAAGACGCCAAGGCGGAAGACATCGTCAGCCCCGGCCACATTTTCCCGCTGATGGCCCAACCGGGCGGCACCCTCGCTCGCGCCGGCCACACCGAAGCTGCCTGCGACCTGGCGCGCATGGCCGGTTTCGAGCCGAGCGGCGTGATCTGCGAAGTGATGAACGACGACGGCACCATGGCCCGTCGCGCTGAACTCGAAGCCTTTGCCGCCGAACACAACATCAAGATCGGCACCATTGCCGACCTGATTCACTACCGCATGATCCACGAACGTACCGTTCAGCGGATTGCCGAGCAGCCGCTGGACAGCGAACTGGGCCAATTCAATTTGGTGACCTACCGTGATTCAGTGGAAGGCGACGTGCACATGGCCCTGACCCTGGGCACCATTTGCGCCGACGAACCGACCCTGGTGCGCGTGCACAACATGGACCCGCTGCGCGACCTGCTGATGGTCAAGCAGCCCGGCCGCTGGAGCCTGCGCGCCGCCATGGCGGCGGTCTCCGCGGCAGGCAGCGGTGTGGTGTTGCTGTTGGGTAACCCGGTGGATGGCGACGTGTTGCTCGCGCATATTCGCGAAACCGCCGAGAACACGCAGGTCAAAACGCCGACCACCTACAGCATCGTCGGTGCCGGTTCGCAGATCCTTCGCGACCTGGGTGTACGCAAAATGCGCTTGATGAGTGCACCGATGAAATTTAATGCGATATCCGGTTTCGACCTGGAAGTTGTAGAATACGTGCCCTCCGAATAACGGCCGGCTATTTTTGCCCCTTGTTCGCGGTTAAATCATCACTGAGGGACGCACTTTTCGCGTCCCGGCTCTTTAAGAGATTTGTCGAATGACCCTGAAGACCATCGAAGGTACCTTCATCGCCCCCAAAGGCCGCTATGCCCTGGTAGTTGGCCGCTTCAACAGCTTCGTGGTTGAAAGCCTGGTAAGCGGTGCCGTTGACGCCCTGGTTCGCCACGGTGTGAGCGAGAGCGATATCACCCTCATCCGTGCCCCTGGCGCCTTCGAAATTCCTCTGGTTGCGCAAAAAGTTGCCCAACAGGGTGAGTACGCGGCGATCATCGCCCTGGGCGCGGTCATTCGTGGCGGTACTCCGCATTTCGAATACGTGGCGGGCGAATGCACCAAGGGCCTGGCCCAGGTGTCCATGGAGTTCGGCGTGCCAGTCGCTTTCGGCGTACTGACCGTCGATTCCATCGAGCAAGCCATCGAGCGTTCCGGCACCAAGGCCGGTAACAAAGGCGCTGAAGCAGCCCTGTCCGCGCTGGAAATGGTCAGCCTGCTGTCGCAGTTGGAGGCCAAGTGATTTCTGACGAGAGCGATCAGTTCAACCCTCAGGACCCACGCCCTGCGGATGCCGGCAAGCCATCCAAAAGCGAGAAACGACGTAAAGCACGTCAACTCGCCACCCAGGCGCTGTACCAGCGTTTGCTGGCGGGCGCTTCGCTGAACGAAATCGAAGCGCAGTTTCGCGTCGATAACGACTTCACGTTTGCCGATCAGAGCTACTTCCACGACATCCTGCACGGTGTGCATGCCAACCTGACCGAGATCGACACGGCACTGGCGCCATGCCTGGACCTGACCATCGAAGAGCTGGACCCGGTTGAACTGTGCGTGATGCGCCTGTCGACCTGGGAGCTGCTCAAGCGCGTCGACGTGCCGTACCGCGTGGTCATCAACGAAGGTATCGAGCTGGCGAAAGTCTACGGTTCGACCGACGGCCACAAGTTCGTCAACGGCGTGCTCGACAAGCTGGCCCCGCGCCTGCGCGAAGCCGAAGTGAAGGAACACAAGCGCTAAGTTGCGCTTGAGTTCCTGTGCCTTGCCTTACCAATGCGTTCCTGTTTTGGTGAGTGGCTGTTGCTGCCAGACAAGGCGCCGCGACGACTCATAGCGTGCTATGGGGAGGAGCGGCAACGCAGTATGGCGGCAACAGACGCCGCCAAAAAGGAACCGCAGTGGTGAGGCAGGGCACATTGATGGGTGAGTTCGAGCTGATCCGCAAGTACTTCGCCGCCGCGCCGTGTGCGCAGGGCGGTGAAGGTATTGCCCTGGGGATCGGCGACGACTGCGCCTTGCTGGCGCTCCCCGCCGGGGAGCATTTGGCAATCTCCACCGATACCTTAGTGGCCGGCGTGCACTTTGCCGACCCGTGTGACCCGTTCCTGCTCGGCCAGCGCTCGCTGGCCGTGGCAGTGAGCGACCTGGCCGCCATGGGCGCCCATCCCCTCGCGTTTACCCTTGCCCTTACCACCCCGACGGTTGATGCCGATTGGCTGCAACGCTATGCCCAGGGTTTGAATGCCATGGCGCAAAGCTGCGGTGTGGGCCTGGTGGGCGGCGACACCACGCGCGGGCCGCTGAGCCTGACCCTGACGGTGTTTGGTCGAGTGCCGGCCGGGCAGGCATTGACGCGCAACGGTGCACAGCCGGGTGACCTGCTGTGTGTGGGTGGTGAACTTGGCAATGCCGCTGGCGCCTTGCCGTTGGTGCTGGGGCAACGTACGGCTGACGCCGCCATCGCTGAGCCGTTGCTCGCCCATTACTGGTCACCGCAACCGCAGTTGGCACTCGGCCTGGCGCTTCGCGGCAAGGCGACATCGGCCATGGATATTTCCGACGGCTTGTTGGCCGATTGCGGGCATATCGCCAAGGCGTCGGCTGTCAGCCTGCTGGTTGAGCGTCAGGCGTTGCCGCTGTCCGCGGCGTTGCTGGCGTTTGTCGGTGATGATGAAGCCCGTGTTGCCGCGCTGAGTGGGGGCGACGACTACGTGCTGGCCTTCACCTTGCCCCGCGCCGAGTTGGCACCCTTGTTGGCGAACGGCTGGCCGATCCATGTGATCGGCCGGGTCGAGGCAGGGCAGGGCGTGACGCTGCTCGACGCCACTGGGCAAGACATCACCCCGGTCGTGCGCGGCTATCAACATTTTCACGAGGCGCCGTAAGCCCACGAGCATGCGCTACCCTCTATACCGTTATCACGGTGTAGGAGGTTGTCACCATGGTTGTGCGCCGCTGGCTGCTGATCATGATGTGTGCCGCGTCGCTGGTGCTGGCAGATGAAGCCCCCGTCCCTGGCAAGGTGGTGCTGGCCAGCGAGGAATGGAGCAACTACACCAACAAAGATGGCAGTGGTCTGGCCTGGGATGTCTTGCGTCAGGTCTTCGAACCGGCCGACATCACCGTGCAAACCCGCACCGTGCCCTATACCCGCTCGATCGGGCTGGCCCAGCGGGGTGAGGTGGACGGCTGGGTGGGCGCCTATCGCGATGAAGCCAGCGGCGTGTTGTACCCGCACTGGCACTTCGACGCCGACCACATCTACGCACTCGGCTTGGCAACGGCGCCGACGCCGAGCCTCGCCACCCTGGGCAATTACCGCTTGGCGTGGGTGCGCGGCTATAAGTACGAGGCGTACTTGCCGAACCTGCACCGCTTCAACCAGATCGAGCGCCGTGACAGCATCCTGCCGATGCTGCAACACGCTCGCGTCGACTTCTATATCGACTCCCTTACCGAAGCCAACCTCGTGCTGAGTCAGTCGGATGAGCCGTCGCAATTCAAGCTCACTCATATTGCCGAGCTGCCGCTCTATGTAGGCTTCGCCGACACTGAGCGCGGGCGCGCCTTGATGGCCGTCTATGACCGGCGCATGGCGGCCTTGATCGACAGTGGCGAGCTGAAGCCGATTTTCCTGCGCTGGAAACAGCCGTATCCATTCTGACCTGCATAGAACCTGGACGAAGGCCAATCGAACCGATTGATCTTTATCAGCGATAATTCAGCTTAAGCGTCCGTAGGAACCTGCTGTTACAATGACGCCCTCTGTGAAATCTGAAATCAGGAGCACACGGTGCCCGTCGTTTTCGTCGCTGCTTCCAAGCTGCCTACCCCTTTTGCCACGTTCACCATGAATGGCTTTCTCGAAGAGGCCAACGGGCGCGAGCACGTTGTGCTCAGCCTGGGTGACATCGCCGACGGCGCGCCGGTGCTCGGCCGCGTGCACTCCGAGTGCCTGACCGGCGACGCGCTGTTCAGCCAGCGCTGCGACTGCGGATCGCAATTGGAAGCGGCCATGCGGGCGATTGCCCGTGAAGGCCGTGGCGTCTTGCTGTACTTGCGTCAGGAAGGCCGTGGCATTGGCCTGATGAACAAGATACGGGCTTACGAGCTGCAGGACGGCGGCGCCGATACTGTCGAAGCCAACGAGCGCCTGGGCTTCGCCGCCGACCAGCGTGACTACGGCATCTGCCTGCCGATGCTGGAACATCTGGGGGTGAAATCCCTGCGCCTGATGACCAACAACCCGCGTAAGGTCAAAGCCTTGACCGACATGGGCATCACCGTGGCCGAGCGTGTGCCGCTGCACACCGGGCAAAACCCGCATAACAAACTCTACCTGGCCACCAAAGCCAGCAAGCTCGACCACATGATGGGTAACGAGCATCAAGGCGAGGTCGACCGCGCGTGACCCGTGGCCAGGTAAAACGCCGACTGTCCTTCAACTGGTGGCAGTACCTGGCCCTGGCAGTGCTCCCGTTGTTTGTCATCAACCTGGTGTTTGGTCAGGCCGAATCCCTGCTTCCCGTACTGGCCATGCCGTTCTTTATTGCCGGCGTGGCCTCGATGTTTCTGAGCCTGCGTTATTTCCATGGCTATAAACACGCGCTGATTGCCACTTCCAAAGCCCTCGACACGCCCGAAGAACCGGCTGCCTGGATCACCCTCGCGGCACGTCGGCGCACGGCGTTGCTGGTGGCTGCCCTGCCAGCCTGGATCGGTGCGTTAGCGGTGTTTGTCGGCCTGGAGGCGGTGCCGCTGTGCCTGCTGGCGCTGTCGACGCTGGTGCTGTTTTACCTCTATCGCATTCCGCGTCAGTTGGGATGAAGCGTTACTGGCTGGCGATCCTGCTGCTGGTCTTCAGTGCCCAGGCATTGGCGGTCGAGCGGGTGGTCAGCCTGGCGCCGTCGCTCTCTGAAATTGTGCTTGAACTGGGCGCTGCCGACTTACTGGTTGGCGTGCTCGATGGCGGCGACCGGCCGGCGGCGTTGGCGAACGTGCCGTCGGTGGGGCATTACGGGCAACTGAACATGGAGCGCCTGCTCAGCCTCAAGCCCGACCTTATTCTGTTATGGCCCGGCAGCATTGGCCCGGCACAGCGCGAGCAGTTGCTGCGCCTGAATATCCCCGTGTACGTCGCTGAACCTCACAGCCTTGAACAACTGACCAGCCAGATCCAGGCGATTGCTCAACAAGTGGGCCGCGAGGAGGCTGGCCGGCAGTTAGCCGCGCAGTTGCGCCAGCGTCTGGTCGAGCTGCGCCAGCGCTATCAGCGTACCGAACCGTTGCGAGTGTTTTACCAAGTGTGGAATCAGCCGCTATACACCGTCGGCGGCGGGCAGATCATCAGCGATGCCCTGGCGGTCTGCGGGGCACGCAATGTGTTTGCCGACCTCAAGCTGCCGGCGCCGCAGGTCAGCGTCGAGTCGGTGTTGCAGCGCAACCCGCAGCTGATTCTGGCCGCCGATCAGGCACAACTCGACGCCTGGAAGGCTTGGCCCCAAATCGCCGCAGTGGCCGACGCTCGGTTGCAGATTGTGCCGGATAAGGGGCTGGAGCGGCCGAGTGGGCAGATGGTCGAGGCTATTGCGAAGCTCTGCCAGTCAATCGCGCCCGAGCGCTGATTAACCATCGTAGTTTCGCCTTATACGTTCGGATTGATCTGTCATGAATGCCGGACGTTGCCGCCAGAACTGCATGAGCCACGATGTTAGTTTCGCTGCCTGCCCACTCGGGTTGATCAAGCAGCTTAAGGACACATCATGCGTTACTTTTTGGCGTTGGCAGGTATGGCCCTCACATTGGCGTTAATCAGCGGGTGCGATCTCTCCCAACGGATCACCGCGCTCAGGACATTCGGTGCTCATCCTGTGGTGGACCGCTCTTCGTCGATGGACAGCACCCAGCAGGACATGCTGAACATTCAGGCACCCACGAAAATCACCGCTATCCGTGGCGGCACGGCACAGTGCTTCGATTACGTATTGGCACGTGACGGGAAAAAAGCGGATTACTTTGTGTCGTTCACCTCGCAGGGTTGGGCTAACGCCTGGGGATATTCAACCTGCAGCGCAGCGCTGGCAGACGGCAGCCTTGCATCCAATGCGCGCATCAACAGAATCCCTCAGCGTTGATGGTGTGTGACCGCCATCGCGCTGGTGTGCGCGCGCACCGCGGCTGAGCGCCCGCGATCGGTACCCTGTAGGCAATTGGGTATTAACAGAACCCAGTGCCCGGCAGAAAATTTCTGCGGCAAGGCTGAGTCTTGATCGAGCGTGTGTTCGCAAGCATCGTCCATCAGACGGCTTGTGGCGTTTGCGTGCGTCTTCTGACTGCTTGCCTTGGAACACGGTTTTTTCCGCTACTGCGCCAGGTCCATCGAGATTCAATGTACGGTTAAAACATGGGCGTCCAGGTGACCCCGAACATCCATGCCCGGCCTTCTTCGCGATAATGCTGATTGTTCTGGAAATTCGGGTCCTGGTAGCTGTACATCGCCCTGGCATAGGTCTTGTCCAGCACGTTATCCACCTTGATCGACAGCAACACCTCGCGGCTCAACGCCCAACTGCTGCGCAGCCCCAACAACGCGTAACCGCCCAGGCGATTACGATTGTCTTCATCGTCGTAACTGCTGCTGATCGCTTGCCAGCTGGCGCCGACGCTCAACTGATCGAATTGTCGATCCAAATCCACGCTCAGCGTGCGGCGCGCACGGCGGGCCAACGTGTGGCCGGTATCGCGGTCACGCGGGTCGATGATCGAAACCCCCAGGTTGCCCTGCCAGCCGAACAGCTCTTGCTTGAGCGCCGCTTCAACGCCATTGATACGCGCCGACGCCACGTTTTGCGGCTTGCTGGTGCTGTCGAGGATGATCGCGTTGCTTAAGTCGGTGCGATACAGCGAGGCCTCTACGCGTGTGCTGTCACTCAGTTGGCTGCGCCATTGCAGCTCGTAGCTCTTCGAGGTCTCGGGCTGCAGGTTGGGGTTGCTGTACTGGGTGTCAGGGTAATAAAGGTCGTTGAAGGTCGGCGCGCGGAAGCCTTCGCTGTAGCTCAGCAGCACGTCATTGTCAGGGTTGATCGGCACGGTAAGGGTGCCGCTCCAACTGTTCTGGCTGCCAAACTGCTGGTTCTGGTCGCGCCGCAGGCCCAGTTCCGTGGAGAACCGCTCGCTATGGAAGCGATGCTGCACAAAGGCGGCACGGTTCCAGCGGCTGTTTTCGGTAAAGGCGGTGCTGCCGTTGAAGCGATCTTCGTACCCGTCACCGCCGAGAATCAGGCTGTTCTGATCATCGAGCGTCAGGTCGTTCTGCCAGTTGAGCGAATCGCGATAGGTGTTGAATACACTGAAATCAGCGCTGAGCTTATCGCGCTTGGTGTCGCGGTTTTCGCTGTGGCCCAGCTCCAGGCGCGACTGCCAGCGCTCATTGAGCTTGGCGTCGACATAGCCACTGGCGCTGCTCACGGTGTAGTCGGTGTAGGGTTTTTGCCCGACACTTTGCCCGCTGGCGGCGTCGTAGCGGCCGAAGCTGTTGTCGTACTCTGACTTGCCACGGTTATCCAGCAGGTTGAAGCCCACTTCCAGCGCATCGTTGATGGCGTGGCTGAGGTTCAGGCTAATCGATTGATTGCGATAGGCATCACGGTCGCCATCGCTGGCAAACGACGCGTGGGAGGCGTTGATCCCGGCCGTTTCATCCAGGCTCGCCCCCAGGTTGAAGCGTGTGTGCTCGTCACCGCCGGAGAGGCCAAGGCTACGCTCCCACGTCTGGTGGCTGCCAAACCCCAGCTTCAGGCGCGGCTGCAGGCCCTGTTCGGCATTGCGCCGGGTAAATATCTGGATCACCCCGCCGATTGCATCGCTGCCGTAGATCACCGAACGTGAGCCGCGCAGCACTTCCACGCGTTCAATCTGATCGACGTTCAGGTACTGCAACCCGCTGTCACCGGAGGTGGTATTGGCGATACGTTGGCCATCGACCAGCACCAGGCTTTGCGCGGATTTGGTGCCGCGAATGTAGATCCCCGGCAGGCTGCCACGGCCACCGGTGCGCGCCACTTGCACGCCGGGTACGCGGCTGAGCAGGTCGGTCACGCTGGTCGGTTGCAGGCGGTCAATGTCATCGCGGGTGAACACGGTGTTGGCCGCACTGCTGTCATTGCGGTCCTGCACCTGACGGTTGGCGCTGATCACGACGTCCGGGAGTTTAAGCGCGTCGTCGCGCTCGAAGGCATCGGCGAGCAAATCAGTGCTGGGGAGCAGCAGCAAGGGCAGGGCAAAGCGAAGGCGGGTCATGGGCTGTCCCTGGCATTTGAAAATGGCATAAAACCAATGTGGGAGCGGGCTTGCTCGCGAATGCGGCGGCACCTTCAACCTCTCGGTTGACTGATACCCCGCATTCGCGAGCAAGCTCGCTCCCACAGGTTGGCCCGGTTTTCACCGGGAGGTCGGGTTACAGGCCGAGCAGTGCCATGCGTTCGCGCACCGAGGCTTCAATCCCGGCTTCGTCCAGCCCGCATTCGGCAAGCATCTGCGCCGGCTTGGCATGTTCGACGTACACGTCCGGCAAGCCCAGGTGCAGCACCGACTTGAGGATATTCTCCCGCGCCAGGAACTCACTGACCGCCGCACCGGCGCCGCCCATGATGGCGTTTTCTTCGACCGTCACCAGCAGCTCATGGCTCGCGGCGATTTCGCGCACGAGGGCTTCGTCCAGCGGTTTGACGAAGCGCATGTCGACCACGGTGGCGTCGATCTTCTCGGCGACTTTGAGGGCTTCGGCCAATTGCACGCCAAACACCAGGAATGCGGTCTTGCTGCCCTGGCGGCGAACAATGCCCTTGCCGATTTCAATCGGCTCAAGGTCTTTTTCGATCAGCGCATTCGGGCCGTTGCCGCGTGGGTAACGCACGGCGGCCGGGCCGTTGTACACGTGACCGGTGCTGAGCATCTTGCGCAGTTCGTTCTCGTCGCTCGGCGTCATCACCAGCATGCCGGGAATGCAGCGCAAGTAGGACAAATCAAAACTGCCGGCGTGGGTCGGGCCGTCTTCGCCGACCAAGCCTGCGCGGTCGATGGCGAACAGCACGTCGAGATTCTGCACCGCCACATCATGAACGAGCTGGTCATAGCCGCGTTGCAGGAACGTGGAGTAGATCGCCACCACCGGTTTCGCGCCTTCGCAGGCCATACCGGCCGCAAACGTCACGGCGTGCTGCTCGGCAATCGCCACGTCGAAATAGCGCAGCGGGAAACGCTCGCTGAACGCCACCAGGTCGGAGCCTTCCTTCATCGCCGGGGTAATCCCCACCAGGCGTGGGTCGGCGGCGGCCATGTCGCACAGCCATTCGCCAAATACGCCGGAATACTTCGGCCCGCTGGCCTTTTTCGGCGCGGCGGCGGGAGCGTCCACAGGCTCGAGCTTGGTGATCGCGTGGTAACCAATCGGGTCGACTTCCGCCGGGGCGAAGCCTTTGCCTTTTTTGGTGACGATGTGCAGGAATTGCGGGCCCTTGAGGTCACGCATGTTGCGCAGCGTGGCGATCAGGGTCGGCAGGTCATGGCCGTCGATCGGGCCAATGTAGTTCCAGCCCAGTTCTTCGAACAGGGTGCCAGGCACCAGCATGCCCTTGGCATATTCTTCGGTACGCCGGGCAATTTCCCACGCGCCGGGCAGGCGCGAGAGCACCTTCTTGCTGCCTTCGCGCATGCTGGCGTAGGTGCGGCTGGAGAGGATTTTTGCCAGGTAGTTGGACAGGCCACCGACGTTGCGCGAGATCGACATGTCGTTGTCGTTAAGGATCACCAACATGTTGGCGTTCACTTCCGGCGCATGGTTCAGCGCTTCGAACGCCATGCCGGCGGTCAGCGCGCCATCGCCAATCACGGCAATCGCCTTGCGGTCGCTGCCTTGCAGGCGGGCGGCAATCGCCATGCCCAGCGCCGCACTGATGGAGGTGCTGGAGTGGCCGACGCCAAAGGTGTCGTACTCGCTTTCGGCGCGACGCGGGAAGGCGGCCAGGCCGTCCTTCTGACGCAGGGTGCCCATGCGCTCGCGACGGCCAGTGAGGATTTTATGCGGATACGCCTGATGGCCCACGTCCCACACCAGCCGGTCGTCCGGGGTGTCGAACACGTAATGCAAGGCGATGGTCAGCTCGATAACGCCCAGCCCTGCACCGAAATGCCCACCGGTCTGACCGACCGTGTAGAGCAATTCCAGGCGCAACTCATCGGCCAGGGTTTCCAGCTCGGCTTCACCCAGTCGACGCAGGCCGTCCGGCGTGGCAGCACGGTCGAGCAGGGGCGTGGACGGGCGCTTGCGGGGAATCTCTTGGAACGTCGTGGGCATCAGGCGAATCGTTATAGGTATAGAAGAGGCGGCAGTTTACCTCAAGCCGTGCAAACTGCCCACGCAGAGCGCCGAACTTGGCTGATATGCGGCGCTAATAGCCCGCGTTATCAGTGGCGGCGTTCGACGATATACCGCGCCAGGTCGCGCAGTGGCTCGGCCGCCGCGTCGAAAGGTCGCAGGGCATTCAGGGCCTGGTCACGCAGTTCCAGGGCATACGCCTTGGCGGCTTCGAGGCCGAGCAGGGCCGGATACGTCGGTTTATCGCGTGCGGCATCCGCACCTTGGCGCTTGCCGAGGGTCGCGGTGTCACTTTCGACGTCGAGAATGTCGTCTTGCACCTGGAAGGCCAGGCCGATGGCTTGGGAATAGGTCTGCAAGGACGCCAACTGCGCAGCGTCGGCCCGACCGCTGGCCAGGGCGCCGAGGTGCACGGCGGCTTCGATCAGTGCACCGGTCTTGTGGCGGTGCATGTGTTCAAGGGCTTGCTGGTCCAGCTTGAGGCTGACCGAACCCATGTCGATCGCTTGCCCGCCGACCATGCCGGCCGGGCCTGCGGCCACCGCAAGTGCCGTGACCATGCGCAGGCTGATCTCGGCATTCACGCTGTTCAGGCGCGGGTCCAGCAAGGCGCTGAACGCCAGGCTCTGCAAGCCGTCACCGGCGAGGATCGCATAGGCTTCATCAAAAGCTTTGTGGGTGGTCGGCTGGCCGCGACGCAAATCATCGTCGTCCATCGCCGGCAAATCGTCATGCACCAGGGAGTAGGCGTGAATCAGCTCGACCGCACACGCCGCGCCATTGGCCTGCTCGGCAGGCGCGCCCAGGGCTTCACACGCGGCATACGCCAGCAACGGGCGCACACGCTTGCCACCATTCATCACGCTGTAGCGCATGGCAGCATAGAGGCGGTTCATTTCCGGGCTTGGCGCAACAAACAAGGGCTCGAGCGCCGCATTGACCCGGGCTTGGCTACTGGCCTGATACGCGTCGATCATTCCGGCTGTTCCGCATCGAAAGGTTCTTCGGCCAACTCCCCGTCACGTTCCAGCAGCACCTGGACCTTCTGCTCCGCCTGCGCCAAGGCGCTCTGGCAGTCGCGGGTCAGGCCGATACCTTGCTCAAACGCCGTCAGCGAGTCCTCCAGCGACAACTCGCCGTTCTCCAGACGCTCGACCAGGGTTTGCAGGTCGGCGAGGGATTGTTCGAAATCGAGTGCAACTTTTTTGCGGGCCATGGCGGCTATTCCGGTAGACGGTAAACCGGCGCGACACTAGCAGACATGGGGATTCTGGGCAAATGAGCGGGCAAATGAGTGGGGGCGCTTCAGTCGTCTCGGCCATTGATTTGATAACGCGTACTACGGCCTCCGCCGGGCAAGCGGACCAGGCAGTTTTTTTCCAGCAGATCAGCCAGATGGCGGGTTGCAGTAGCCTTGGACACCTTCGCCACGGCCTGGTACTGCGCGGCGCTGATGCCGTGTTCGAAGCCCTTTTCATCGCCGTCGAGCAGGCGGTTGAGTACCTTGATCTGTTCGGTGGACAACGAGAGGTCGCGGTGCTGCTGCCAGAACCGGGGCTTGCCTAGGACGCGTTCTATTCGCGCCATCGCCTGCTGCAGGCTGCGCAACAGGGTTTTCAAAAACCACGCCAGCCAATCAGTGATATCCAGTGTGGCCTTCTGGCTGGACTCCAGCGCGCTGTAGTAACCGGCGCGGTCCTCGAGGATGCTGGCTGACATGGCATAAAAACGGATGGCCTGATGGTCGCCCTGGGCCAATGCCAAATCAGTGATTGCGCGGGTCAGGCGACCATTGCCGTCATCGAACGGATGCAGCGTGACAAACCAGAAGTGCGCGACGCCAGCGCGGATCAGCGGGTCCAGCTCTGGCTGGTTGCGGCTGGTTTCGAACCATTCGAGAAAATCACCCAGCCCTTGCTCCAGGCCTCGGCGCGGTGGCGCCTCGAAATGGACCGTTGGCCGATCAAGTCGCCCCGACACCACCTGCATGGACTCATCTCCCCTCAGTGCGCCGACATTGAGCGCGCGTGGGGCAAAGCCAGCTTCCGGGGTGGGGAACACCCAGTGATGCCAATTCAATAAGCGCGTAAGAGTGAACGGCTGCGCGAACTGCTCGGTGGCGTCCATCATCAGTTCGGCGAGGCCTTCACTGCGTCGACTCACCTGGCCGTCCTGCATCGCCTCCAGGCCCAAGCGCCGCGCCAGAGAGGAACGCACGGAGCCGACATTCAGATGCTCGCCCTCGATTGCCGAGGAGGTCAGAATATTTTGCAGCAACGCATCCAGCTCATTCTGCGCACTGACTGTCTGGCTGACGGAGCCAAGCATGCCCAGCAGCTTGCCTTGGGCTTGCCCGCACTCGCGCAGCAAGACCGCCAGCTGTCCGGGCTGCCAATGAAAGTGGGGCCAATCGGTGTGTTGCCAGATCCAGTACGGATGATCCATGGGGCATGCCTGGGTGCGTGAGCCGAATAAAAACGTTATTCGGCTCATTTTGTGAGCCGATTGTGCATCCTATTCGGCTCATCGTCCACCAGACACCGAGCCAGACGGCGGCGTCGTCCGGGAAAGTCAGTCACTGTCAGCGGTTAAATAACACTGCCCCTGCGCGTCCTTAAGCTGTGCTTCAAACGCGATCAACCCCGCCTGCATCTGCTGCAACCCGGCAATCTGTCCGGCCAGTTCGCGCTTCTTACTGGCGATGGCCTGCTCTGCCCGTGCCCAAGGCAGGGCATCGCCTTGGTGCCCGTGCAAAATCCCCTGCAACTCCTTGAGCTTGAAACCCAACTGCTGGGCGCACTTGATCAATGCCAACAGCTCGACACTGTGCGCGGAATAGATCCGATAGCGCCCCTCCCGCTGCGGTACTGGCAACAGGCCTATCGCCTCATAGTGACGAATCGCCTTGATGGTCGTGCCCGATAACTGCGCGGCTTTGCCGATGTACATGAAAACTCCCTTTTCCCATTAGTCCGCTCGCCTGTGTCAGCCACTTTGCGCGGTGCGCTGGCGTAGATCCCAGCACCGGCCCGAACAGCAACGTCTTGGTCGGCCGGATGCCGCAAAACGCCAGGGTCGCGCTGCGCAGTTGATGAATGCCCGGCATGCGGTAGAACCAGCGGTAATACCACGGCGGCGTGTCCAGGGTCACCAACAAGTGCGCGGTTCGGCCGAGCAGTAGCTTGTCAGGAAACAACTTGCCTTCGCGGTATTTAAAGGCAAAGCCGGGTAGGAAAATACGGTCGATAAACCCCTTTAACACCGCCGGAATACCGCCCCACCAGATCGGGAAAACGAAAGCCAGGTGGGTGGCCCAGAGGATGTCGGACTGGGCGCTGAGCAAATCGGGTTCCAACGCCTGAATCTGCGCGTAGCCGTGGTGAAGCACGGGGTCGAAAGTCAGATCGCCCAGGGATAGCACGCGTACCTGGTGACCGGCGACTTTTGCGCTGTGGATGTAGGCTTCGGCCAAGGCTGAACACAGGCTCGTGGTGGAAGGGTGGCCGAGGATGACCAGGATGCGTTGGTGCATGGGGTGAGGTCCTGAACGTCGAGGCGTTCAGGGTAGGGTGTGCCGTATAGGGGAGAGTCAAGGGCCGCCCGGTTAAGCGAACCCAATACTCAAAGCAGCAACGATCAAAGGTGGGAGCGGGCTTGCTCGCGAAGACGTCGGCCCAGCAAACATTGAAGTTGACTGAACCACCGCTTTCGCGAGCAAGCCCGCTCCCATCGGGATCTGCACTTAACAGAACAGCAGAGGCTTGCCTGAAAAATGCCTACGCAACATCAGGCCGTGTGCTTGCTCCCTGTGTCCATGTCCGTGCTGCCCCAAGGCCGCCAATCATCAGTATGCCGCTCACTGCCATGTGGCCCGCTGGAGCTGGTCCCGCCTGCCAGGAATTTTTCCCACAGGTTCTTGCTGTCGGGGTCGCTGTCTTTGTGCAGGTAGGGCGCCAGCCGCGCCAGGGAGCTGCCTTTTTTGTCTTCGGTTTCCTTGAAGTGTTTCCACTCGTCCGACTGGTACTCGAACATCGACTTGTCGTCCGGCGTGTCACGGCCGCCATACATATAGGTGGCATAACGCGCGTATTCGAGCTTGTCGCCCCAGTCGTCCTTGGTTACGCCGGCAGCGGCGAGGTCCTTGAAGAACTTGCCCTGGGAATCGGTGAGCTTTTGCAGCTTGGCATGCTCGACCGCTTCGGCGATCAGGGTGCCTGCGACCCCGAAGATCACCCCGGCCACGGCGAAAATCGGGCCCGCCACACGGGCACCGATGGCGAGCCCGCGAATAACCGTCGCGGCCACATCACCGGCCAGTTTGCCGGCCAGGTGCGCGCCTTTGGGGGCGAACATCGCGATGGTATTGGCAATCGCCATACCGGTGCCGGACGCACCGCCGCCCAGCGTGAAGGCAGCGTCGGTTTTTTCCAGTGCGGTCTTGGCGTTTTTCAGTTTGCGCGCGCCGGAAACGATGTCCATCACGCCGCCGGTCAAATCCAGGCCGGCGCCGCCCATAAAGCGCAGGAACGAGCGCCCGGAGGCGATCGCAATTTCAGATTTCGAAGCCGGGGCGCCTTTGCCGGGAATGTCCTTGACGCCCATGTGTTCGCCAAGGGATTTGGCGGCGTTGTCATACTCCTTGACCTCATCGGCCGACAGGTTGCCCACGTCGAGCTGCTTGAGGGTTTCGGAAGACTCTTTGACGCGGCTGCTGATGGATGCGGCCAGCGCGTCAGATTGTTCGGTGGCTTTCTTGCCCCAGATATCCGGCAGGTTCTCATCGATCAGGCCTAGCCATTCGGTGGCTTTGATTTTAGGCGGGCCTTTGCCGTCTTTGTCCACGGCAGGGTCATAGGTTTTAGTGCCACCCAGGGTTTCCACAATGTTCGAGCCGAACTTGAGGAAGTCGTTGGTAAAGCTCAAGCCGGCGACCAGGTCTTTCGCGGCGGCGATTTTCTGGTCGTCGGTCATGTTGCCGCCGCCATTGGCGAGTTGCAGGGCGCCGCTGACCAGGTTCATGGTGCCCGCCATCGCACTCAGCCCGCCGGTGGAGCTGGCGGTGTGCAACACCGTCTTCAAGGAACCGGCCGCCGCTTCGCGATTGGCGCCCAGGCCCTTCAATTGGGTGTCGACCACCTTGTCGATGGCTTTCGGGTCGCCGCTGGCAGCCGCCAGACGAATGGCCGCGGCGATCTGTTTGTTTTCTGCCGGGGTCAGCCCTTTGATATGGCCGTCGAGGATGTCGATCTCATCCTTCATTTTTTTGTACATGTCGTAGGCTTTGTCGCCCTTGTCCAGCCCACCCAGGGCGGCGTTGATGCCACCCTTGATCATGGTGAACGAGGCCTTCAGCCCGCTTTCGGCATTCTCCGGCGAGACCTTGTCGGGGTGTTCCATGTAGGTGTTGAGTTGGTGCGTCATCATGTTCTGGTCGAAGGTCTGACGGCGCGCGGTGAAGCTGTCCGGTTCGAGAATGCGCAGCGACTCGAAATAGCGGTCCACGTCCAACTCGGCCATTTCCGATTTTTTCGGATCGCCCGAGTCATTCATGGCGATTACATATTCTTCGAAGTTCAAGTTGGCATCACGGCTGCCATCTTTAAACAGCGCCGGGAACACTTGTTCGCGCACTTCATTCAAGCGGTCTTGCGACAAACTACCGACACTTTTCTTTAGTTCGGCGTCGTAACGATCTTTAATCCCTTCCTTGCCCATCAACGTGGAAATTTCTTTGGCGAGTTTGTCTTCGTCGACCATCTCCTTCACGTCGTTGCCGTTGAGCTTGGTCGGGGTCTTGTCCGTTTCCCGGTAAGTGCCGCTGCCCAGGTTGATGCTCTCGGCATAGCCGTACAGGTCGTAGCCACTGTCCAGTGCGGCCTGGGCGTCCATCAGCTTGACGATCTTGGCTTCATCCGAGTCTTCGCTCAGCTTGCCGCTCTTGATGTCATCGCGAATGCCCTGCACAAAGTTCTCGGCCGTCTGGCCGCCCACGGTCTTGTCGTTGGGCAACTCCATGTCCATTAACCCTTCGGCGCCGAAGGTGGGGATGTTGTAGGTGTCGCGCAGGGCCTGCACGTCCTGCGGCTCATCGGGTGGCGCGGCCTTGTCGGTATGGGTCGCGTCTTTGACGTGCATCAGGTCACCCTTGAGGCTTGAGTAGCCGTACTTGCCGAAATCCTGCAAGCGGCCGGCCTCGGTGCCGTGGCGGGCTTCTTTGTCTTTGGTGAAGCCATCAATGCTGTCGTTGTCTTTGTTGCGGGCGTCATAACCGGTCAGCAGCTTGCCGTTTTCATCGATACTGGCCACGTGCTCCAGCACCTGGGTGGCGCGGTACGCGGCGTCGGCATCGTGGTCGAAATCCCCCACCTGTTTCTTGAGGTTCTCCTTCACATCGCTCTGGTTACCGAGGTTTTTCAGCAGCGGTGTGGCGTCGATAATCTCCTTGGCCGAGCGCGTATCACCGTCGGGGCGCTTCTGCTGGTCGCCCAAGTCCGACTTCACCACCTCGCCGCGCAGGCTCGAATAGCCGTACTTGCCGAAATCCTGCAGGCGGCCGGCCTCGGTGCCGTGCCGAGCGTCGCCGTCCTTGGTGAACCCGTCGATGCTGTTGTTGCCGACATTTTCGCCAGCAGTCAACTTGCCACTCTCATCGATGTACTCGACATGTTCGAGCACTTTGGAGGCGCGATAGGCCGCGTCCGCGTCCTTCTCAAAATCGCCGACCTGCTTTTTAAGGTTGTCCTTGACCCCACTTTGATTGCCCAGTTGGGCGAGCAGTGGCGTGTCATCAATGATTTGCTGGGCCGAGCGGGTATCACCCTCAGGGCGTTTCTGGCCCTTGCCCAACTCATCCTTGGGCGCAGAGGCTTTTTTGACGGATTTTTCCCAGGCAGCGACGGAGCTTTTAGGGGTGACCGCGGCGTCCTTTGGGGTCGTTTCTACCTTCGCTACCATGGTTCTTCTCCTGATGTAATTATTGCCCCGGCGTCTTTTAAGGCGCGCAGGGGCGCCCAACTTCCTGGATAACTACCCGAGGCTGTTTATTGAATAACAAGAGGGCGGCCTTAGTGGCGCGGCCGCTGTGCATGAGTGCTGCCAATAACACTGTCACGCAACTTAGCATGATGAATTAGCCGACTAGCCCAGCCTTCACAACAATTCACAACGCCACGGCTAATGTGAAACATTCGGGGCGTAGTGCCGGCCCCTGCAAAAAAAGCGCGCCATTCAGGGCAGGCTTATCCTAGAGCGCGGCAAGCGAAGTGTTGAGGCGCTGTCAGCGCCGCATAACCGTTCATCAGATTGCGATGCAGTCGTGTCAACCTTGGCCAAGGGGGGCTTTTGGCTGGGGCGCAAACGCCAGGTAAAAAATCTCACGCGTGAGCTATTGAGCATGCCGAGCATTACCTGTAGATTTTCTCACGCGTGAGTTTTTCACAACGAGGTCAGTACCATGAAAAGCAGCTCTCCATCGAGCCCGCCAGCAGGGCCCGATACCGATTCAACAAGCCGCAAGGGAGAGCGCTTGAAATCGCCTGCGAAAAAGCCATCGAGCTTTTACATGAAGCAGATGCGCGCGGGCTTGGCGGCCGCCGGTTATGTGAAACACGAGACTTGGGTGCTTCCCGAAAACCGAAGCCTGCTCAAGCAGATGGAGAAACAGCTTCGCCAGCCGATTCTGGCTGGCTCATTCATGTCGGAGAATTTCATGAGCGCAGGTACTAACTGGAATATCGATCGCCTCTTCACGGCTTTTCAGGCGTTGGACGAAGTGGTGTCCAACGACATTACGCTTTCTCTGGTTCAAGGCTCCGAGTCCAGCATCAAGCTGGAAATGAACGACTTCGGGGGCTTGCCGATTTATATCGCGGTAGTGGGCGAGCAGATCATCGTGGACACCGTGCTGGTCGACGTCGAGTCCATCAACGACGTAACCGCCTTCAATGACGCAGTGCTGCGCAGTCGGGAAATGTTCCCGTTGTCTTCGATCGGTATCGAGTCCATGCCTAACGGGCAAGTTGTTTACAACATGTTTGGCGCACTGAGTTCCGACTCCAGCCTGACTAACATCGTGACCGAGGTGAAAACCCTGGTTGATAACGTGCAGCGCGCCAGCGAAGCCTTCGAACGTTTCTTCAATTAATTATTCGGGAGTATCCAATGACTCAGTCCATCTGGAGCAAATTGTTCACCGCGCTGCGTGGCGGTGCCAGCGAAGTCGGCGAATCGATCGTTGACCAACAAGCCCTGCGCATCCTCGACCAGGAAATTCGCGACGCCGACACGGCGCTGGCCAACGCCAAGCGTGAGCTGGTCAGCATCATGGCCAAGCACAAGCTGGCGTCTGATCGCGTGGGCGAGTACGACGCCAAGATCAAGGACCTGGAGTCCAAAGCGATGGCGGCTATCCAGGCCAATCGCGAAGACCTCGCCCTGGAAGTCGCCGAAGCCATTTCGACCCTGACCAACGAGCGTGACGTCGAGCAAAAGCAGACCACCGAGTTCGGCGGGTACGCTGAGAGCATGCGCAAAGACATCACCAAAGCCGAAAGCCGGATCAAAAGCCTGCGCCAGCAAGTGGACATGGCCAAGGCGCGTGAAAGCGTACAAAAGGCCCAGGTCAGTGCGTCCATCGCCAGTGGCGGTGCCAACGGCAAGCTGGAAACCGCCGTCGGTACGCTGAACCGCTTGCAAGCCAAGCAGCAGCAACGTGCCGCTGAACTGCAAGCCCAGGATCAACTGGCTGAGGCCTCCACGGGCAACGACCTGGAGCGCAAGCTGCGCGAAGCTGGCATTACGCCGGACACAGGCAGCGCCAACGCGATTCTGGAACGCCTGAAGCAAAAGTCGGCTGAGTAAAAAGCGCCGAAGCAGGCCGGGCAGGTCAGTTAAGTGAACGAAATGCTCAAAGCAGCGGCGCTCCCACAGAGGCCTTGCACTTAACTGACCGGCATTCAGGTCTGCCCTTCCTTTTTTTACCTCGAGGTCAGGATGAATACCCTCAAGGGTTTCAAGACAATCGCCGGCCTGGCCGTTTTTATGGTCGCGCTGCAACTGCTCAATGTCGCCACCGGTTACAGCCTCATGGCATTCGGCCTGGTCCCGAGAACCGTGCAGGGGCTGTTCGGCATCCTCGCCTCACCTTTTTTACACGCGTCCTTCGCTCACCTGAGCGCCAACCTGATTGCTTTTTTGGTGCTGGGCAGCCTGGTCATTGTCGAAGGGCTCAACCGGTTCATTGCCGTCAGCGCGATCATCATTCTGCTGGGCGGCTCGCTGGTCTGGCTGTTCGGTTTCAGCGGCGTGCACGTCGGCGCCAGCGGCTGGGTATTCGGCCTATGGGCCTACCTGCTGTCTCGCGCCTGGTTCCACCGCAGCTGGAGCAACCTGATCATCGCCGGTGTGGTGGCGGTGCTGTATGGCGGCCTGATCCTTGGCTTTCTGCCGCGCCAGGGGATTTCTTTCGAAGGTCATCTGTTTGGTGCGCTCGCCGGGTTTATTGCGGCCAAGGTACTTCTCTCTATGCCGCGCAGCAGGTTTAATGCCGGGTGAATGCCGAGGCGATGACGTCATCAGGAATCAAGTACCCAGGGAATCGGGACGACATGTCGATTTTTCTTTTATTGCGCCTATACGCGGCCTGCCGCTTTCACCGCTTCGGCGACCGCGCCAACGCGGCTCGACACCCCTCAATCAACCCGCCTGGCGCCACGCGCGTTGAAGGCGGCGAACGCTTCTACATCGCCTCCACCCGCCTCAAGGAAATCTCCAATGGGATGGTTTAAACAGTTGATGGGGCTTGAGGCCCCGCAAGCGAATACAGAATCGAAATGGACCGCAGGCCAAACCCTGCCGGCCACGGGCCCGTTGGGCCTGGCGCCGGGCAAAGGCGTGATGTTCGACACGAGCCTGAAATTGCTGCTCGATGAGAAAACCACGGTGGTGATCCCCGGCTCCCAGGAAATCTGGGCCAACGGCAGCGTTGACCTCGGGCAATCGACCTGGCTGTCGCGCTACTACATGAACGACGAAGATTACTGGCTGCAGGTGCACACCACCGGCGAGATCGCCGGGCAGGTCGAGTCGGTGATCCTGTTCAACTACCTGAGCGTCGTCACTATCAGCAGTGAAGCGGAACTGCGTCGGCTGGCCGGGCCACAAAGCCTGATCGGGCTGCCGACCTACACCCACTACGGCGTCGAATACGCCCGCGTGTGGGGCAGCGAGCCTGGCCAGACAGAACTGGTGGCGATGACCGAACAGGTGATCAACCCCGAGACCGCCTACACCGTCGAGCACCGTTCGATGCTGTACGCCCGCGACACAGGCCTGACCGATCGCCGAGAGTTTTTGCTGTTTTCCGTCGAAGAAGACGCCGAAGGCACCATCAGCTTGAGCACCTCGCTGGGCATTTCGCTGTACACAACCGACCTGACTGCGCTCTAAAAAAGGAACACGTCCATGCTAGAAGCTCTCTCCATCTCTCTGAACAAGGCGGCTGTGTTCGGGTTTGTCACCTATATCCTCGGGGCTGCGATCATTTTCGCGCTGTTCCAGTTCATCTACACCCGCGTCACCCCGCACAAGGAGTTCGAACTGATCCGTGCCGGCAACGTGTCGGCGGCGGTCGCCCTGGGCGGTGCCATCATCGGTTTCGCCATTCCGGCCAGCAACGTGATTGCCTACTCGATCAGCATCCTCGACTTCGTCGTCTGGGCGGTGATCGCCGCCGGCGTCCAACTGTTGGCCTTTCTGCTGACCAGCCTGGTGCTCAAAGGCACGTCCGAGCGCATCAAGAACGGCGAACTCGCGGCCGGTATCTACGTGGCCGCCGTGGCCATCAGCGTCGGCATGTTGAATGCCGCGTGCATGACGCCCACCCAGTACTGATTGCGCACGGAGCTCTCGATGAAACGAAGCAAGTACGTTCAGCTGTCGCTGGCAGCGTCGGTCGCCATGGCGATATCCGGTTGTGGGCCGACGGAAAAAACCTACGATTTGCAGAAGAAGTACAACTTCCAGTCGGTTCAGCAATGCGCCGATGAAAATCTGCCGGTCGACGTGTGCTCGGACGCCTACATGACGGCCATGGCCGAGCATCGCCGCATTGCCCCGGTGTACGACAGCCAGACCGATTGCGATGCCGACTTTGTCGCCGGCTGGTGCCAGCAGGATTCCACCGGCAAGTTCATCCCCAAACTCGGCGGTTTTGAACTGACCGCCGCCGGCCAGGTGACCCAATCCCAGGTCGATGCGGCCAATGCGCAAGCCGGCGGTTCCCAAGCGAACAGTGGCGGCTCAGGCTTCTCCACCAGCAGCCTGCTGACCGGCCTGCTGATCGGCAACATGCTCAGCAACAATCGCAACAGCTACCGCTCCGAGCCGGTGTATCGCTATCGCGATGATCGCGGCAATTACGGTAACTCGACGCTCAACCAGCGGGTCTCGAATGGGGCGACATTCGGCCGTTCGAATCAGTCCCGGTACGGCAGCAGCAATTACACCAACACGCTGCGCTCCTCCAGCAAGCCGGTGTCCGTGGCGTCCTCTACCTCGCGTGGCGGCTTTGGCAGCAAAGCCAGCGCCCGCAGCGGCTGGGGCGGCGGTGGGTCGAGCAGTTAAGGAAACCGGGCCATGAAGAAGATCCACTGCGCAGAACGTCCTGACTGGCAACAGACTGCCGAGAGTCTCGGCTTTCTGTTCCACACCATCGACGGCGAACCCTACTGGGACGAGCGCGCGTACTACCAATTCACGCTCGAGCAAATCGAGCGTGACCTCGAAGACCCGACCACCGAGATCCATGACATGTGCATGGACCTCGTGGCCCGCGTGGTGCAAAGCGAAGAGCTGCTGGAACGGCTGAGCATTCCTGCGCCGTTCTTCGACATGATTCGAACCTCATGGCTCGAAGGCCACCCGCACCTGTACGGGCGCATGGACTTCTCCTACAACGGCACTGGGCCCGCCAAACTGCTCGAACTCAACTACGACACGCCGACCAGCCTCTACGAGGCGGCGGCGTTTCAATGGGGCTGGCTGGAACAATGCATCGAACGCGGCCTGCTGCCCAAGCATGCCGACCAGTTCAACAGCATCGACACCAAACTGCACCAGGCCTTCGCTCAATTGCAGGTCAACCAACCGTTCTACTTCGCCTCGATGAAAGACTCGGTCGAAGACAAAGGCACCACCGACTACCTGCGCCTCGTCGCGGAAAAGGTCGGCATCGAATCACGCCACATCGACATCGAGGACATCGGCCTGACCAGCGACGGCCGTTTCGTCGACCTCGAAGATCGCTGGATTCCCCACCTGTTCAAATTGCACGCCTGGGAATTCATCTTCCACGAGCCCTTCGGCACCGCGATTGCCCAGTGCGATACGCAGTTTTTCGAGCCCGCGTGGAAAGCCATCCTCTCCAACAAAGGCATCCTGCCGCTGTTGTGGGAATTCAATAAAGGCCACCCGAACCTGCTCGCGTCCCACCTGGATACCGACCCCGGCAAAGCCGTGCCAAAAGGCTGGGTGCGCAAACCGTTCTTCTCCCGCGAAGGCGCCAACATCGAACTGCAAACCGCCGACGGCCTGATCGTAAAAGAAGACGGCCCCTACACCGATGCGCCGTTCATCCTCCAGGAGTTCGCGCCGCTGCCGCGCTTTGGCGACAGCTACACGCTGATCGGGTCGTGGGTGATTGGCGATCAAGCCGCAGGGATTGGCGTACGGGAAGACAATAGTTTGATTACCAAAGATTCCAGCCGGTTTTTGCCGCACCTGATCCTCGACTGAGTAAGGGCAAACACCGCGTCTGTGGTGAGTGGGCTTGCCCCAATACTCAAAGCAGCGAAGATCAAATGTGGGAGCGGCGGTGCGACGATTCGACTTGCTCGCGAAGACGGTGTATCAGTCACCGAATTTATCGACTGATTCACAGCCATCGCGGGCAAGCCCACTCCCACAGTTTTTTGAGGGCCGCCCCTCAACCTCAGCCCTGACGCGCCGTCACCGCCGCATACCCATTCATCAAATTCCGATAGTTAGGAATCCGCTGAGACAACAAATTCCCCAACCCTTCCATGTCATTGCGCCAGTCGCCCTGCAACTCACACGCCACCGAAAACCAATTCATCAACTGCGCCCCCGCCTGGGTCATCCGGCTCCACGCCGCCTGCTGCACCGTGGTATTGAACGTGCCCGAGGCATCCGTCACCACAAACACCTCAAACCCTTCCGCCAGCGCTGACAACGTCGGGAACGCCACACACACATCCGTCACCACACCCGCAATGATGATCTGCTTACGCCCAGTCGCCTTGACCGCCTTAACGAAATCCTCGTTATCCCACGCATTAATCTGACCAGGGCGCGCAATATACGGCGCCTGCGGGAACATCTCCTTCAACTCCGGCACCAACGGGCCATTAGGGCCTTGCTCGAAACTGGTGGTGAGGATGGTCGGCAAGTTGAAGAACTTGGCCAGGTCCGCCAGGGCCAGCACGTTGTTCTTGAACTCGTTGGGGGAGAAGTCCTGCACCAGCGAGATCAGCCCGGTTTGGTGGTCGACCAGCAGGACTACGGCGTCGTCTTTGTTCAAACGGCTAAGGGTTGGCGTGCTCATGGTTGAATCCTTTTTTTGTTTAGGTTGGGTTGGCGTTGCGTTCAACATGGGCACAGATTAATGGGTGAGTTAGCAGTGATAAATCGGCTGGCGCGTGTCTTACCGTCAACTCAAAAAGGACAATCAAACCGATGGAACAAACACTGGGACTTTTTGGCCGTTCGGCGTGGGCGCAAACGCCACCTTGAGCCGTTGCCCGATGCGCAAGCGGTGCGCAGCGTCACACTGGATGACCGACAACATCGTTGGCCCTTCGTCGAGCGTCACGTAGGCAATGCAATGCACGTCGTCTGCGCGCCCGCTATAGCTGAAGCTGTACAACGTGGCGCCACCGCTGGCGACGATCCAATCGGTTGCGGTGCTGCCGGTGAAGGGGCTGTGATCGCGGGGGTAGTAGTAGGCCTTGCCGGTGTCCAGGCAGCGGCGTAGCAACAGTTGGTCTTGATTGGCCGCGGCCCAGAAGGGCGCACTTTCCGGGGTGATGTGCGGTGAGGTCAGTGGCATATCAGAGGCGCTCCAGTATGAGTGTGGCGCTGCCGTGGCGTGAACCCAGCAGGCCGCCGGTGCCGTGGGCCAGAGCCAGTGCGCAATGCGGCCGTTGAACGGCCGGGTGTGCTTCGCCGCGCAACTGGCGCACGGCCTCGATCAGTCTGGCCATGCCGCCGCGATGGCCCGGGTGGTTATTGCACAGGCCGCCGCCGTCAGTGTTTACCGCCAAGGGGCCGACACCGCTGATCAACTTGCCGTCGGCGACAAAGGCACCGCCTTGGCCAGGGGCGCAAAAACCGAGGTTTTCCAGCTGGATCAATACGGTGATGGTGAAGCTGTCGTACAGCGAGGCGTAGTCAATATCGCCCGGTGTCAGGCGCGCCTCGCTGAATGCGTCGGCGCCGGATTGCGCGCCGCCCGAGGTCAGCAGGTCGAAGTAACCACCGTTCAGATGGTTAATCGCATAGCCCGAACCGATAGGCGTAATCAGCGGCCGTTTGAGCGAGCGCGCAATGGCCGGATGGACCAGCACCAGCGCGCCGCCGCCGTCGCTGATCACACAGCAGTCCAAGCGCCGCAAAGGGGCGGCGATCAAGGGTGAACTCAGTACGTCTTCCACCGTCACCACATTGCGCAACATCGCCTGTGGGTTGTGTTGGGCATGGTGCGACGCCGCGACTTTTATCCAGGCCAGTTGCTCGGCCGTGGTGCCGTGTTCGTACTGATGGCGCATGGCGCACATCGCGTAGAGGTTGACCACGGCAGCGCCATAGGGCGTTTCAAACGGCGCTTCACACGCGCTGTACGCGGGGGCTGATGCGCTGCTTTGCGGACGTTGGCGCTCGGCACGCGGGCGCCCGGCCTGGGTGATCAAGGCGACGCGGCAGCGCCCATCGGCGATGGCGCGTGCAGCCTGGGCGACTTGATGCATGTAGGACGAGCCCCAACTTTCCGTCGTATCCAAATGGCGTGGCTGGATGCCCAGGTACTCGACCATGGAGAACGGCCCTACGCCTGGCGCCGCCCAGCCCGGCACATCACTGGCGCAGAAATAGCCGTCGACATCACCGAGGCTCAGCCCTGCATCCTCCAGGGCGCCGCGTGCCACATCGGCATGCAACTGCGCCAGGGAGCGGTCCGTGGCGTGACGGGTAGGGTGTTCATAGGCTCCCGCGATATAAGCTTTACCCCTCATGGCTGGCAGCTCCGGGCGGCGTATTCGATAAAGAACTCAAGCGCCTGCGGGTCACGCATGGCGCTGGGGTTGGCGACTTTCTGCGGGTCGTGCCCCATCAGGATCCGGCGTACCGGCACTTCCATTTTTTTCCCGGTGAGGGTGGTGGGAATCAGCGGTACAGCCAGGATGCAGTCCGGCACATGCCGAGGTGTGCACGCCAGGCGCAGGCAATCATTCACGCGTTGCTGCAAAGGCTCATCCAACACCGCGTCGGCACGCAGCTGGACAAACAGCGGCATAAAGAAACCGCCCTGGGGCAAATCAAGGTTAACGATCAGTGCATCCTCGATTTCTGCGATGTGCTCCAGCGCCCGATAAATCTCCGCCGTGCCGATCCGCACGCCAAAGCGGTTCAGCGTCGCATCGGAACGCCCCAGCACCTGGCAGCCGCCGCGTGCATTGAGTAAAAAGAAATCCCCATGGCGCCATACGCCGGGCCACGGCTGAAAGTAGCTGTCGCGATAGCGCTCGCCCGTGGGGTCATTCCAGAAATACACCGGCATCGACGGCATGGGCGACCTCACCACCAGCTCGCCGACTTGATCGATCACCGGCTGGCCGTGCGCATCAAATGCATGGGCATCCACCCCCAGGGCGCGCGCCTGGATCTCGCCGGCATACACCGGCAAGGTCGGTACGCCACTGAGCAGCCCGGTGCAGATATCCGTACCGCCGCTGCCCGTGTTGACCCACACCGCCGCGTTCAGGTTGCGATAAAACCATGCATTACACTGCGGTGAAACCGGCGACCCCACCGGCATTACCGTGCGCAGTGCGTGCAGGTCAAAACGCTCGCCGGGCACTATGCCCTCGCGCTGCATCAGCTCTATGTAGGTGGGGCTGGTGCCGAAAAAACTCGCCCGGCTGTCTTGCAGGATTTGCCACAGCGCATCGGTGCCTGGCCAGGTGGGATGGCCGTCGTAAAGCACCGGGCGAACACCGCAGAGCAAGGCGCTGAACAAGGTGTTCCACATCATCCAGCCGGTGGTGGTGAAAATAAAGGCGGTGTCACCCGGACGAAAATCCAGGTGCAGATGCAGTGCTTTGAGCTGCTCCAGCAGAACCCCGCCATGGCTGTGAACGATGGCTTTGGGCACCCCCGTGGTGCCGGACGAGAACAGTACCCACAACGGATGATCGAAGGGAACTTGCGCGCACTGGAAATCGGCGGCGGGCACACTGGGGCGCCGGCGCAAACTGTGCCAGTCGATGGCGTTAGCCAGCGTCAATGGCTCATCAACAAACAGCGTCGGCAGCACAATCACCTGCTGGATACTGCCTAACTCGTCGACGATCTGCCGGACCTGGTCACGCCGGTCAAACGCCTTGCCGCCATACCGGTAGCCGTCCACCGCCAACAACACTTTCGGCGCTAATTGCCGCACCCGATCCAGCACACCCTCACTGCCGAAATCCGGCGAGCAACTGGCCCAGATCGCACCGATGGCTGCGCAGGCACACAGCGCAATCATCGCCTCGGGGATGTTTGGCAGGTAAGCCACCACGCGATCACCGGGCACTACGCCGAGCTCTCGCAGATAGCTGGCGAGCGTGCGTACTTGGTCGGAGAACTCAGCCCAGGGCAAGCCCTGCAAGGCGGCGGATTCGCTCAGGTAGAGCAGCGCATCGCCTTGCCGTTCGTTGCGCAAAATGTGTTCGGCAAAATTCAGCTGCGCGCCGGGAAACCACTCAGTACCCGGCATCCTGCGATCACCCAGCACCGCGTGGTATGGGCTACTGGCCTGCACCCTAAAGTGATCCCAGATCGATTGCCAGAAAGCGTCCAGATCATCGACCGACCACTGCCATAGCCCGTGGTAGTCGACAAAGCTCAGCCCGCGCTCGCGTTTGAGCCAAGCCAGGTAATGCGTGAGGCGGGTAGGTTGGATATGTTCAGGGGAGGGCTGCCAAAGCCGTTGGCCCTGGACCACTTCGTTGAATGCAGTCGCCACGATTAAAGACCTCTGACGTTTTTGTTTTTAGGGTCATGGGGTATTCATACGTGGCGGACTGTAACGCCAAATTGTACGGCGTACAATTAATGGGCTTTCTGATTATGTTGTGCGATTTTTCAGTGACGCGCCGCCAGGGTTTCCAGGCCGCAGAGGAAGGTCTCGACATAAAACGCAAAGCTCTCATGCAGCGGCGCGTGCACACCATTTTGCCAGCGCAGGCTGAAACCGCGGTTGCTCAGTTGGTTCATGTTCTGCGCAAGGGTCGGGTGCTGCTCGGCGTCAATGGCCTGCAGGCTTTCCTGTACTTGGTGCTGCCACGCCTCGGTGTCCTCCGGCAGCGGGGCGAACTCCAAGGTGGTGAAACCGGCAAGGGCGGCGATAAAGGTGTTGTAGGCGCCAGCCAATGAAGGCCCGCTGAAACCCGCTTGCTGCAATGCCGCCAATACGCCTTCCACCAACTTGAAGTCGGTGCGGGTGTTGGAGACCAGTTGCGCACCAAGCAACGGCGCGACATTCGGGTGCTGGTGCACAGCGTTATGGCAATTAACCAGGGTGGCGCGAAGGTAGTCCTGCCAGCGTTCCTGAGGCTGCGGTGCGACCTGTTCGAGGACTTTGGCCAACACTTCGCTCAACAGCAATTCACGTGACGAGACGTACCAGTAAATGGCCGTGGGGTACACGCCCAGGCTATTTGCCAAGTTG
Source organism: Pseudomonas fluorescens (assembly GCF_900215245.1). Taxonomy (GTDB): domain Bacteria; phylum Pseudomonadota; class Gammaproteobacteria; order Pseudomonadales; family Pseudomonadaceae; genus Aquipseudomonas; species Aquipseudomonas fluorescens. The sequence goes on along the minus strand of NZ_LT907842.1, from coordinate 1,379,717 downwards.
CGCAGGCTGCATTTTTCCAGGCCTTCGCGGTCGATCAACGCCAATGCAGCGGCGATAATCGTGTCTTTATTCAGTTGGTTTTGCGGGTCTTCGCCAACGGTTTTTTTACGCCTGCCTCGTGGGTTTGCGGTTTTGCTGGTCATGGACGTTGTTCCGGTTGAGCGACGGCGAAAGGATAGCCGGTCGTCGATTCGCTGTCGCTCTTCCAGGTAGGGCGTCAGTCGCCGGTCAACATGCCGCCATAGCGTTCGACAAAAGCCTGTGTAGCGTTAACCAGCCGATTCATTTCGTGCTCGGTCAGCGGCAGGCTCAACGCAAACAGCCCGCGCCGCGCACTGTAGATCCCACCTTCAAGCAGGTGGAAAAAGAACAGGTCCCGTAGGCTGTTTCGGTCTGTCGGGATATCCGTGGGCCGCAGGATCGGCCTGCCCGTGGGATGCAGGTTCATCACTGAACCCTGCCCGGTAAACTGCATCGGCATGCAGGCGAGCACCTCGTTCAGTTGCTCGCGTAACCGGTCGCCCCTCGCATTCAACGCAAGGGCTTGCTCACGGGTATACACCTGCTCCAATCCAGCGATACCCGCCGCCATGGTCAGTACGTTGTTGTTGAAGGTGCCTGCGTGAGAGAGGCGGCCATGGCGCGGATCGAACTGCGCCATGATGTCTCGTCGGCCACCCAACATGCCACAGGGCATCCCGCCGCCGAGGTATTTGCCCAGGGTCATCAGGTCCGGCTTTATACCGAGCTTTTCCTGTAAACCGCCTGGGCCAAGGCGTGAAGTCATCACCTCATCGAACACCAGCAATATCCCGTGTGCACGGCTCAACGCGCGCAAACCCTCGAGAAAGCCCGGCGCGGCGCAGATACAGCCACCGGCGCCCAACATCGGCTCCACGAGGATCGCCGCACACGCGCCAGGGTGCTCAAACAGCAAACGCTCGACACTGCGTAGATCGTTGTAATCCGCCAGGTACACGCGGTGGGGCACATTCATCGGCGTGCCTGGCCCGGCAAAACTCAGCACGCCGCCGTGATAAGCGCCGTTAAACGCGATGACGCCGTCGCGCCCGGTGTAGGCCCGTGCCGCCGCCAGCGCGAGCAGGTTCGCCTCGGTACCGGAATTGGTAAAGCGCACCTGTTCGATACAACCGAAGCGCTCCACAATCAGCGTTGCCAACCGCGCTTCCAGTTGCGTGTGGGCGCTGAGGTTCAGCCCGTTCGCCATCGCCGTCGTCAGCGCCTGGATGATCACCGGGTGAGAGTGCCCATACAGCGCTGCGGTGTATTCGGCGAGAAAGTCGACATAACGATGCCCGTCCAGGTCATCCAGAAAACAGCCCGTCCCGCCCGACATCACCAACGGAAACGGCTCATAAAACAGCACTGAGCGGGTATTGCCACCCGGCATTACCCGCGCGGCCAAGTCCAGTTGCCGGGCGCTGTTGGGGTTGGCGTGGGTGTAGCGGTTGATGCAGTGCTGCAACACGGACTTATCAGGCGCTGTGAACATCGCTCACCTCCTTGGATGCGTTGCGCTTCGGATACACCAGCAGCAACAGCGCAAACCAGGCCGCCGCCACATAAAACGCCGTGCGCGTCTCCGGGTCGCGAATCACCAGCACCGTCAACCCAGCCAAAAACAACAGTACCAACACGCTGCTGCCCCGCGCCCACGGCAAGCGATACGCCATCAGCGGCAACTCACCGCGCTGCACCTTGCGCCGATACGCCATATGCGTGGCGATGATCACTGCCCACACCCAAATCAACAGGCCCAAAATGCCGGTGATTAATAGGTTGAAAATACGTTCCGGCATCAGATAGTTCAGCAAGACCCCCACCAGCAAAATCGCAGTCGACACCATCAAACAACGCGCCGGCACCTGGCGCGGGCTCAACACCTGCAATTGACGGGGTGCCTGCTGAATATGCGACAGCGCAAACAACATCCGGCTGGTGGCAAACAACCCGGTATTGCACGACGACGCCAGCGCGCTGATCACCACAAAATTGATCAACCCGGCCGCAACCCCCAGGCCAATGCTGTCGAACACCCTCACAAACGGGCTTTGCGAGGTATCGATCTGGTTCCAGGGGTAAAGGGCCATGATCACCGCGATCGACCCGATATAAAAAATTGCCATCCGCCAGATGATGCTATTGATCGCTCGCGGCAATGTGCGCTCCGGGTTGGCCGTTTCCGCCGCGACCAAGCCAATCACCTCGACCCCGGCAAAGGTAAACGCCGCCAACGGTATCGCGTACCAAAAGCCACTCCAGCCATTCGGGAAAAACCCGCCGTGCCGCCACAGGTGGGTGATTGAAGGGGGGGGCTGCGACGATGTCTCCAGCCCGAACAGCAGAATCGCCAAGCCTGCAGCAATCAGCCCGACAATCGTCACCACCTTGATCAACGCCAGCCAGAACTCCACCTCGCCAAACGTCTTCACCGCAAACAAATTGATCACCATCAACACCACCGTGGTGACCAACGCCGGAATCCACTGCGCCAACTCCGGGAACCAATACTTCATCAACAAACCGATCCCCGTAACCTCCAGCACCCCCACCAGAATCCAGATCAACCAATACGACCACCCGGTGATAAACGCCACCCGCGGCCCCAAAAACTCCTCTGCATACGTTGCAAACGACCCGCTACCGGGCCGGTACAACGACAACTCCCCCAGCGCCCGCGCAATCAAATAAACCATCCCCCCACACAACGCATACGCCAGCAACAACGCCGGCCCCGCCGTGGCAATTGCCTTGCCCGAACCCAGAAACAAACCGGCCCCAATAATGCCGCCGATAGCAATCAACATCACATGACGCTCCTTGAGCGACCGTGCCAAGCCATGGTTGGAAGAGTGAAGCGGTGGTGTGGACATCAGCATTCCCCGAGCTGTATTGCACAGCAGTAGTGAGGTGGCCCGGCTCAGACCGGATTTTATTGTACGGTGTGCAATAAGCAGGTTTTGGGCCAAATGCCAAACGTGGCGGCGAGCGGTTTTTAAAGGGGCTGTTTAGCTATGTTTGTAGGAAGGATTCTTGGGGTGATGTTGATTCGGGGGAGGAGGCAAACGTGTCACCTGGGGAAACAGATGGGTGGGGGGGATACGGTCGAGTATTGGGGCGATTTTCAAAGGCCAGCAGGGCGGATCCCTTTCATTTGCAGGACGTTTCCTAGAGAATTCCAGTCGCTTGCGCCAGCTAAACTCCGCGACTAGGCTGCGTTCCGTCACTGCCTATTCAGTGATCGGGTTTAGTCGCCCGGATTCGATTGGCGCATAAGCAATTCATGAGTCAGGCACCCCTTCGCCTGCATCTTATGGTGGCTGTGCGCAGGGCACCTCCGGGTGCGCCGGGTTCCCAATCGACCGGTCGACTAACCTGCGTACAGCTGCCGCCTTTCGTTTAGTCGCGGATCTTGGCAGCTCCAAATTATCGATTGGAGTTTTGCTATGGATAACGTTGTATCGGATTCGCCGTCATCGGCCGCGACTCAGCCATTTACTGTCAATGAAGAGCTGAGCTTTGAAGATGCCTGGCTGCGTGTGGCCGAGTTGCTGCAGTGCGCGGTGGCTACCTCGCAGGCACTGGGTGAACCGCTGGGCGCGCCGCATCGGGCGGTGATGCATTTGGTTGAGATGGCGAAGATGGTGGCGGATCGGGCTGTGGAGTGTTTGCAGCCGAAGTAAGAAAACGTCGCCTGTTCAGTCTTCACCGTGCAGGCGATTCAATACTCAATGTCCTTCACTACGGCTCAGGTGTACGTCTTGAAGTCGTTGCTGTCGCGAATCAGTAGCTGCATCAGCTTTGGATGAATGAAGAGCTTTTCCTTGCCAACCTGAACCTCCTGTAGAACGCCAATGGAGACCAACTCTTTGAGGTAGCGGGAGGCGGCCTGGCGTTGAGCGATCTGCTTATCCACGACGTTGCTAATGCGGCAGTAGGGTTGCTCGAAAATCACATCCACTAATTCGCGGGTATAGGTTTTCGGCAGACGTTCACGAACAAACTGGCTGGTGTGTTCGGATAGGCCGCGAATAGCGGCAATTTTGGCGCTGGTCCAACGGGCGGTTTCCTCTACGGCGGTGAGCATGTAGAGCAGCCAGGGCTCCCAGGCTTGCTCGCGGGTCACATCAAGCAGCAGTCGGTAGTAATCGGCTCTATGCGCAATGATGAAATGGCTGAGGTAGAGAATCGGCAGATTCAGCAGACCTTCCTGAATCAGGTACAGGGTATTGAGTACCCGGCCGGTACGGCCATTGCCGTCGGTGAACGGGTGAATGGCCTCGAATTGATAGTGCCCCACGGCCATTCGTACCAAAGGATCGAGGTCTGTCTCGTTGTGTAAAAAACGTTCCCAATTGGCTAGCAAGTCGCGTAAGCGATCTTCGCCCTCTGGTGGCGTGTAGATGATCTCGCCGGTGCGGTCATTGGCTAGCTGGACGCCTGGTACACGGCGAATGTCCATGTTCACGCCCTTGAGCGTGCGACAGATTTCTACTGCCGTGCCTGTGGAGAGTGGGCGCTCAGCCAACGATTGGTAACCGTTATGAAGAGCCTTGCGGTACCGCAGGGCTTCTTTGGTCGCGGGGTCCGCGTGATTTGCTCCATCCTGGGCATGCTGGAAGAGCAGGTCCGTGGTGGTGACGATACTTTCAATCTCGGAGCTGTCCTTGGCTTCCAGCAAGGGGATGGTATTGATCAGCATCGTTTGGTTAGGGATCAGCTCGGCAGCTTGTTTCAATTCGGCCAAGGCTGCGCGGGCCTCAATGCAGCGTTTGAGTACTGCCCGGGTTTCCAGCTGTGCTGACGGCGGTAGTGGCGGAAGCTGGTTGTAAGGCTTATCGGCTTGCCATGGGAAATGAGGTGTTGTCATGGATGAGAGTGTGTCCACGAGGTTCATTTATAGGCGAGGTCGCTTTCATAAGCGCTCTCTCATGGCGTCAGTGTAAGCATGTGGGTGTCATGTGTCGCTATTTTATGATTTTTGCGACATGTCTTGTTCTTGTGTCGCTGGCGGCGACACTTTAGCTATGAGTCAACGAGCTAGGCGGCTATTAATTGAGGCGCGCGCTTTAGAATAGAGTTTTTGCGGAGTAAGGGTGATAGTCGCAGCGTGCCTACTTGCCCCAGCAGGTACCAATGCGTTTTTGAGGTTAAAAGGGCATTAAAAAGCCGGCTTGTGGCCGGCTTCTCGGGGACTGCCTCAGCTTGTTTTTGACAAACCTCACCAGCCTTCAAATCGCTCAGCCAACATCAAGTCTGACTGAATAGTAGGGGCATCAGCGGGAACTCCTCCGCATCGCCAAGCAGGGTGGATAGCGCAAAGCCACCCCCTGCCAAATGTGGGCGGCATGATACCCACATTCATTTCAAATGCCTACCTCCGGGTCCGATTTAGAGCCTTCCCAGCCCAGCAGGTGTTCGTCCAGTGGCACCGGTCGGCGGTTGTTGAGGGTGGACCACCAGAACACCCAGCCGACGATCTCGAAGTTCTGTTCGAAGCGTTGTTCGTGGGTGAGGTATTCGTCGGGGTGTTCGCTGGCGTTGTGGCTGCGCATGCGCAGGCCGCCGCCGGGGCGGTTGTAGAGGTATTTGATGCGCAGCATGCCGTCGTGTTCGACGGCGTAGATTTCGCCGTCGGTGATTTGCGTGCGGCCGCGGTCGATGGCGAGGGTGGCGCCTTGTTGGATGATGTCGATCATGCTGTTGTCGACCATGTAGGCGCCTACCGCGCGGTCGGGGTTTACGTTGAGGGTTTCGAGGGTGTGCAGGGAGACGCGGATGCGTTCGCTGGAGGTGAAGGTGGGGTGGAGAGGAATCTCCACGTCGATTTTTTCCGGGAGGCAGGCGGGGCCTGTGAGGTATTTGCCGCTGTCTTCGCGGGTGCGCAATCCTTTGGCGGTGTCCGGGCCTTCCAGCAGGAAGTTGGCCGGTGGGTGTTTGAGGCCTTCGCCGGTGCGTAGCCAACGGCTGGAGACGCAGAGCAGTTCTGCGATCTCGTTGAGTCGGGCCATGGGCACGCCGCGTTTGAACCAGTTGTTCACGTGTTGAGGCGTGACACCGCGGTTCTTGGCGAAGTCGGAGGCGGAAAGATGAACTTCCCGCAGTAGTGCTTTTAGTCGATCACCTGATGTATTCATAAACGCAGAGTTTACTGGCCGAAAAAATACATCAAATAAACTATGCGTTGAATTGCGCGTGTAGGGATTTGCTTAGTTGTAGTCCGATATTTCAGAGTTCTAACTTGGTTAAACGCTGCGCATTAAACATTGAACTTTGAGTTTAAATTTTTCCCACAAAAAAAGCCCCGAATCGTCGGGGCTTTTTTGATTGCCAGGGCAATGAGGAGCGGGTATCAGCCTTTGTAGGCAGCGACCGACTTCATGATCTCGGCGCGGGCGGCGTCTGCGTTGCCCCAACCGTCGATCTTCACCCATTTGCCTTTTTCGAGGTCTTTGTAGTTCTCGAAGAAGTGCTTGATCTGTTCCAGCAGCAGTGGCGGCAGGTCAGTGTATTCCTTCACGTCCACGTACAGCTGGGACAGCTTGTCGTGGGGTACCGCGATAACTTTGGCATCGCCGCCGCCGTCGTCGGTCATGTTCAGGATGCCGACTGGGCGTGCGCGGATCACCGAGCCTGGGGTTACCGGGTAAGGGGTTACCACCAGCACGTCGAGGGGGTCACCGTCGTCAGCCAGGGTGTTCGGGATGAAACCGTAGTTGGCCGGGTAGAACATCGGGGTGGCCATGAAACGGTCAACGAACAGACAGTCGCTGTCTTTGTCGATTTCGTATTTGATCGGCGCGTGGTTGGCCGGAATTTCGATGGCGACGTAGATGTCGTTCGGCAGGTCTTTGCCAGCCGGAATCTTGCTGTAGCTCATTGGGCGTTGCCCCCGTAGTTGGCCATGGAACATGGCCGGATTGGCCTAAAAGTGGCGGCGATTATAGGCATATTCTGACGCCGACGCTATGCGTCAGACGTCGTGTGGCGCGTGGCGTTCAGTCTGATAGCGGGTGTCGCTGGCTTGCACCTGGGTCAGGCGGGCCAACGGGTCCTGGCGATAGAAGCGACTCAGTTGCGCGTACACCTGGGGATAAGTGCTGACCAGTAAATCCGGGGCGCTGAAAAAATATTCGCTGGTGACCGCAAAGAACTCTGCCGGGTTTTCGGCGGCGTAGGGGTCTATCTCGGTGTCGGCGTGCGGGTTGGCGTCCAGCTGGCGGTTGAGGTCGTCAAAGGCGCTTTGCATCACGCTGGCCCATTCCTGCACGCGCATGTCGTGGTGCAGCGGCGGCAGGCCGTTGGCGTCGCCGTTGAGCATGTCGAGCTTGTGCGCCAGTTCGTGGATCACCAGGTTGTAGCCTTCCCACTGGCCGCTGGCCAATACGCCGGGCCAGGCGAGGATCACCGGGCCTTGTTGCCAGGCTTCGCCGCTGTGTTCGCCGTCCCACTCATGCTCGACGCCGCTGGCATCGCGATGGCGCTGGGGGCTGAGGAAATCGTCGGGGTACAGCACGATTTCGTGGAAACCCTGGTACCAATCGAGGTCGCCGAGGTTCATCAGCGGTAATTGCGCCTGGGCGGCGAGCAGCAGGCGTTGTTCCTGGTGCAGGTCGACGCCGGGCAGGGCGGTGAGGTGTTTTTCGGCGAGGAACACCACGCAGGCTTCGCGTAACCACTGGTCTTGCTCGGCGCTGATGCCGTCGAGGAAGGTCAGGTGGTGCCGCACCCGTTGCCAGGTGTCATCGGCAATCGGGTGCTTGGCCAGCAGGCGCCGGCGACGCCAGGCGCTGAGGGACCACATCGCGGGTTACTGCGGTTTGGCTTCGGAAGACGTGCGGCCAAAGCGGCTGCGGACCACACCGATGATCATCGGCACCAGCGACAGCAGGATGATGAACACCACCAGCAGCGAGAGGTTTTTCTTGATAAACGGCACGTTGCCGAAGAAGTAACCCAGGGTCACCAGGCCACCGACCCAGATGATGGTGCCGAACACGCTGAAGCCGAAGAAGCGCGGGTAGGGCATTTTGGCGATACCGGCGACGAACGGCGCAAAGGTGCGCAGGATCGGCAGGAAGCGCGCCAGGGTCACGGTTTTGCCGCCGTGCTTGTCGTAGAAGTCGTGGGTTTTTTGCAGGTAGTCGCGGCGGAAGATTTTCGAGTTCGGGTTGCTGAACAAGCGTTCCCCGGCCGTTCGTCCGATCACGTAGTTGGTACTGTCGCCGAGGATAGCTGCGAGCATTAACAGGCCGCCCAGCAGTACCGGGTCCATGCCGCCGCCTGCGGCGATGGCGCCGGCAATAAACAGCAATGAGTCACCGGGCAGGAAAGGCATGACCACCAAACCGGTTTCGCAAAAGATAACCAGGAACAGAATGGCGTAGATCCACACTCCGTAGTTTCTTACCAGCATGTCGAGGTACACGTCGAGATGCAGGATAAGGTCGAGCGGGTTGAAATCCATGGGTGGCACCTGTGTGAATGGCCCGGCTCAGCAGGCCTGTGCGGAAGCTACGGGTAAGTTAGGCTACAAGCTTATGTCGCGATTCTTACAGCTCTGAGAGGTCCGCATTATACGGATTGAGAGGTGAAAAGCGTGTTGGTTTTGTAGCGGGGAGTGTCGCTGGTAGCAAGGCTTTACACCGATCTAAATGTTGCTCAGATGTAAATGTGGGAGCGGGCTTGTTCGCGAAAGCGGTGGGTCAGTCGAATCTTTATTAACTGATACACCGCTTTCGCGAGCAAGCCCGCTCCCACAGGGGGATCTATGGTGGTTGGGCTAACAGCGTCAGTCCTCACTGATCGGCAACACGTAGTTCTTGAACTCCGTGTCTTCCCGAAATCCGATCGACTCGTACGTCTTCTGCGCCACGTCATTGTTGCTGCTGGTCGACACCCGCAGCCGCACCGCGTGAGTTTCCTTGGCCATTTTCTTCGCCGTGCGCATCAGGTTATCCGCCACCAACTGCCGGCGGGCGTCTTCAGCCACGTAGATGTCGTTGAGGATCCATACCCGTTTCAGCGACAGCGACGAAAAGCTCGGGTACAGCTGGCAAAACCCAAGCAGCCTCTTGTCGTCGTCATCGGCCAGGGCCAGGTAGATCACCGACTCCTTTCGGCGCAGGCGCTTTTCCAGAAAGGCTCGCGACGAGTCCGGGAAGGGCAAAGCCCCGTAGAACTCGCGGTATTTGACGAACAGAGGCGTCAACAGGTCCAGGTGTTCCAGGGTCGCTTGAGTAATCCGCATGCCAGGCCTCAACTTCCAAAGGGGTATGACCACACACGCGGCCGTGACTGGATGCTGCCTAATGGTGAAAAAAAGTGCAATCGCGCTGCTATTGGTCATCCGGTGGGCTGAGTAGGAAATTGCCTTTCATCAGGTCGGGATCATCGGATTCGAGGGTCATCACCTGCGCCTCGTCCTTGAGATTGACCCCCGACAGCTGCCGACGGCACGCCTCTTTCATCAAGTACAGCAAGCGATGCGCGGCCATGCCGTAGCTCAACCCCTCAAGCCGTACGTTGGAGATGCAGTTGCGATAGGCGTCGGTCAGGCCGACCTTGGGGTTATACGTGAAATACAGGCCCAGGCTGTCCGGCGAACTGAGCCCCGGGCGTTCACCAATCAAAATCACCACCATCTTGGCGCCGAGTAACTGGGCGACTTCATCGGCGACTGCAACACGGCCTTGTTCCACCAGGATCACGGGCGACAAGGACCAGCCTTCGGCGTGGGTCTGTTCTTCCATGCGCGTAAGAAACGGCAACGTATGTTTATGCACGGCCAGCGCCGACAGACCATCGGCCACCACGATGGCCAGGTCTACGCCGCCAGGGTTGGCCGCCGCGTAGTCGCGCAGGCGTTGCGCCGACTCATCACTCAAGCGCCGCCCCAGGTCCGGGCGTTGCAGGTACATATGGCGGTCAACCGCAGCGCTGTGCAGCAACAGGCTGTCGCGCCCACGCTCGGCCATCTGGCTGCTCAGGCCCGCGGCGTCGAAGGGCAGGTGCACTGCGTCGCGCGCCTGGGCGTGGGCGAACTGGAAGTCCAGCTGCGCGCCGGTGGGGATGCTGGTGCCGGTGCGGCCCAGGGCAATGCGCGCCGGGGTCAGGCGGCGCAGTTCCAGCCACGGATTATCAGGCAGTTCTACTTGCACGGGCGGCTCCTTCATCCCAATTGCTTCAAGGCGTGGCGAAACGCCGGTGGCAGGCTGTTGCCGAAGTGCACTTTGCCGTCGGCTTGCGTGAAGATGCCCATTTTCGCCAGCCACTGTTCAAACTCCGGCGCCGGCTTTAAGCCCAGTGTCTGGCGGGCGTACAGGGCGTCGTGGAACGAGGTGGTCTGGTAGTTGAGCATGATGTCGTCGGAGCCGGGGATGCCCATGATGAAGTTGATCCCGGCCACGCCCAGCAGGGTCAGCAGGGTGTCCATGTCGTCCTGGTCGGCTTCGGCGTGGTTGGTGTAGCAGATGTCGCACCCCATCGGCACGCCGAGCAGCTTGCCGCAGAAGTGGTCTTCGAGGCCGGCGCGGATAATCTGCTTGCCGTTGTACAGGTACTCGGGGCCGATAAACCCGACGACGGTGTTCACCAGGAACGGTTTGAAATGCCGCGCCACGGCGTAGGCACGGGTTTCGCAGGTTTGCTGGTCAACGCCAAAGTGCGCGTTGGCCGACAAGGCGCTGCCCTGGCCAGTTTCGAAATACATCAGGTTCTGACCCAAGGTGCCGCGATTCAGGCTCAAGCCCGCCTCGTAACCTTCCTGCAGCACGCTGAGGCTGATGCCGAAACTGGCGTTGGCGGCCTCGGTGCCGGCAATCGACTGAAACACCAGGTCCAGCGGCACGCCACGGTTGATGGCCTCGATGGAGGTGGTGACGTGGGTCAGCACGCAGGCCTGGGTCGGGATTTCGTAGCGCTGGATGATCGCGTCGAGCATCTCCAGCATCGCGCAGATCGAGGCGATGCTGTCGGTGGCCGGGTTGATGCCGATCATGGCGTCGCCGTTGCCGTAGAGCAGGCCGTCGAGAATGCTTGCGGCGATGCCGGCTGGTTCGTCCGTAGGATGGTTGGGCTGCAGGCGCGTCGACAGGCGCCCGCGCAGGCCCATGGTGCCGCGAAATTGGGTGACCACGCGGATCTTCTGCGCGACCAATACCAGGTCCTGCACGCGCATGATCTTGGAGACGGCGGCGGCCATTTCCGGGGTCAGCCCCGGCGCCAGGGCGCGTAGGCTGTGTTCGTCGGCCGCGTCACTGAGCAGCCAGTCACGCAGGCCGCCGACGGTCAGGTGGCTGACCACGCTAAACGCCGGTTTATCGTGGGTGTCGATGATCAGTCGCGTGACTTCGTCGCTTTCGTAGGGGATCAGCGCTTCTTCCAGGAAGTGTTTCAACGGAATGTTCGCCAACGCCATCTGCGCGGCCACGCGCTCGCCGTCGTTCTGCGCGGCCACACCGGCGAGGAAGTCTCCGGAACGCGCTGGGCTGGCCTTGGCCATCACGTCCTTGAGGCTGTCGAAGCGGTAGGTTTGAGTACCCACCGCGTGGGAAAAGCTTGCCATACAGTGTCTCCTTGGCGACGCGGGCAGGCTGAGAGTAAAGCGCCCGCGTCGAGGTTTACGGCAGTTAGTGCAAGGCGGCCTCTGCGGCCTGGATCGCCGCGAATTCCTCCTCCGGCGTACCCGCTACCAAGTGATGCCGGCTGTAGAAAGCAAAGTAAGCAATTAATACTCCATAGATGATCGCCGCGCCAATCACCACCCGTGGATCCACCAGAAAGCCCGCTACGACGGCCACGCAGGCGAGCACCAGCGCAACGCCGGAGGTGAAAATGCCGCCCGGTGTGCGGTACGGACGGTCCATTTTGGGGCGACGGATGCGCAAGGTGATGTGCGCGGCCATCATCAGCACGTAGGAAATGGTCGCGCCAAACACGGCCACCAGGATCAGCAAGTCACCCTGGCCGGTCAGCGACAGGCCGAAACCGATGATGCCGGGGATCACCAACGCGAGCACTGGCGCCTTGCTTTTATTGGTCTGGGACAGTTTGCGCGGCAGGTAGCCGGCGCGGGACAAGGCGAAGATCTGCCGCGAATAGGCGTAGATAATCGAGAAAAAGCTCGCGATCAACCCCGCCAGGCCGACCAGATTGACGAAGCCGCCCATCCAGGTTGAACCGCCGTAGGAGAGTGCCAGTGCTTCCACCAGCGGGTTGCCGGATTTGATCAGCGCGTAAGTGCCGGCGCCGCCCGGTGCGATCACCAGAATCAGCAGGGCAAAACTGGTCAGCACCACAATGGCGCCAATCAGGCCGCGAGGCAGGTCGCGTTTAGGGTTTTTGGTTTCTTCAGCGGCCAGTGGTACGCCTTCAACGGCCAGGAAAAACCAGATTGCATAGGGAATTGCCGCCCATACGCCGACGTAGCCGAACGGCAGGAACGTGCTGGCGCCTTTGGCTTCCGTGACCGGGATGTCCAGCAAGTTGGCGACGTTGAAGTGCGGCACCATCGACACCAGGAATACACCCAGGGCAATCGCCGCGACAGCCGTAATCACAAACATCAGCTTCAAGGCTTCACCCACGCCAAAGATGTGGATGCCAATAAAGATGATGTAGAACGCCAGGTAAATCATCCAGCCGCCAATGCCGAACAGCGACTCGCAATAAGCGCCGATAAACACCGCGATGGCAGCGGGGGCGATGGCGTATTCGATCAGGATGGCGGTGCCCGTGAGGAACCCGCCCCACGGGCCGAATGCGCTGCGGGCAAAACCGTAGCCGCCGCCGGCGGTGGGGATCATCGAAGACAGTTCAGCCAGAGAAAAACACATGCACAGGTACATGGTGGCCATCAGTAAGGTGGCAAGGAACATGCCGCCCCAACCACCCTGGGCCAGGCCGAAGTTCCAGCCGGCATAGTCGCCGGAGATTACATAGGCAACGCCGAGGCCGACTAACAGCACCCAGCCGGCGGCACCTTTTTTTAATTCGCGTTGTTGGAAGTAGTCGCTGCCGACTTTTTCGAAGTCGACGGAAGAGCCAGTAGGTTCGCTAGGCATGGGAAAGTACCGTCCGTTCTTATTGTTTTAGCTCGGCCTCTGGGTGCCGAATGCGAGTTGCAAGTACTTGCGAAGATCTAATGTGGGGGCTGGCTTGCCTGCGATAGCATCACCGCGCTGTGCCTGACACACCGAGGTGCCTGCATCGCAGGCAAGCCAGCTCCCACACTTGATTGCATTTCAAATGGGGGAGCGGGTGTTAGTTAGAAAAAGCCCAGCGGATTAATGTCGTAGCTCACCAGCAAGTTTTTGGTCTGCTGGTAGTGGTCCAACATCATCTTGTGTGTCTCACGGCCCACGCCGGACTTCTTGTAACCGCCGAACGCGGCGTGCGCCGGGTACAGGTGGTAGCAGTTGGTCCACACGCGGCCCGCCTTGATCGCACGGCCCATGCGGTAGGCGCGGTTGATGTCGCGGGTCCACACGCCGGCGCCGAGGCCGAACTCGGTGTCGTTGGCAATCGCCAGGGCTTCGGCTTCGTCCTTGAAGGTGGTGATGCTCACCACCGGGCCAAAGATTTCTTCCTGGAACACGCGCATTTCGTTGGTGCCCTTGAGCAGGGTCGGCTGGATGTAATAACCACCGGCCATGTCGCCGCTGAGCTGCTCGACCTTGCCGCCCGTCAGCAGTTGTGCGCCTTCGCCTTTGGCGATTTCCAGGTAGGACAGGATCTTGTCGAACTGCTGCTCGGACGCCTGGGCGCCGACCATGGTGTCGGTGTCCAGCGGGTCGCCGCGTTTGATCTGCTCGACCTTCTTCATCACCACTTTCATGAAGTCGTCGTAGATCGACTCTTCTACCAGCGCGCGGGAAGGGCAGGTGCACACTTCGCCCTGGTTGAAGAATGCCAGCACCAGGCCTTCGGCGGCCTTTTCGATGAACGACGGTTCAGCCTTCATGATGTCGGCGAAGAAGATGTTCGGCGACTTGCCGCCCAGTTCGACGGTGGACGGAATAATGTTCTCGGCCGCCGCGTGCATGATGTGCGAGCCCACAGGCGTGGAGCCGGTGAAGGCGATCTTGGCGATGCGTTTGCTGGTGGCCAGGGCTTCGCCGGCTTCTTTGCCGAAACCGTGCACCACGTTCAGCACGCCTGGCGGCAGCAGGTCGCCGATCAACTCCATCAGCACGCTGATGCCCAGCGGGGTTTGTTCAGCGGGTTTGAGCACCACGCAGTTACCGGCGGCCAGGGCCGGCGCCAGTTTCCACGCGGCCATCAGCAGTGGGAAGTTCCACGGGATGATCTGGCCGACCACGCCCAGCGGTTCGTGGAAGTGGTATGACGCGGTCAGTTCGTTGATCTCGGCGCTGGTGCCTTCCTGGGCGCGGATGCAACCGGCGAAGTAGCGGAAGTGGTCAGCGGCCAGCGGGATGTCGGCGTTGAGGGTTTCCCGCACAGCCTTGCCGTTGTCCCAGGTTTCGGTGATGGCCAGCAGTTCGAGGTTCTGTTCGATGCGGTCGGCAATTTTCAGCAGCACCAGCGAACGGTCCTGAGCCGAGGTCTTGCCCCAGGCATCTGCGGCGGCATGGGCGGCGTCGAGGGCTTTGTCGATGTCTTTGGCAGTGGAGCGCGGGAATTCGGCGATGGGCTTGCCGTTGACCGGCGAGGTGTTGGAGAAGTAGTTGCCATCCACCGGCGCAACGAATTCGCCGCCGATGTAGTTACCGTACTTGGCCTTGAACGAAACGATCGCGCCTTCAGTACCGGGATGTGCATAACGCATGGTGGGTATCTCCTGACTTTTATGTTTATTGGAGTTCAGCGGTGTTGCGCCTGATAAAGCGTAGAGCAAAGGTTGGGCCACTGCGTTGCAGGCCAGGTAAATCAAGGGCTTGGGGTTTGTTGCAAGGCGTTGCTGTGACAGGCGTGGTACAGGTGGGGTGACAGTTTGTGCCATAAACGGTACAGCCTCTGACCGGTGGGTCTGCCCGGGATTGCAATGGCCGGATGGCTGGGGGATGCTGGCTGCTCTCCCGCAGAGAGAATAATAAGAACATGCACAACGATCATTTCAGTCGCCATGCCCAGCAAGTCCTGACCGTCACCCGTGGGCAAGACCTTGCCCAAGGCCCCGGCAGCGACCCGTCCATCGCCCGCTCCTGGCTGCGCTGCCTGGAGGATTACCACCTCGACCCCGCGTTGAGCATCGCCCCCACCGTGCTTGAGCATGGCCGCCTGCTGGAAAGCCGCGAACGCCTGCAACAGGTGCTGAGCATCGCCGGCAGTGAGATGAACAGCCTGCATCAACAGCTCTCCGGCGCAGGCCATGCGGTGCTGCTCACCGATGCGCGCGGAGTGATCCTCAACTGTGTCACCGCGCCGTCCGAGCGCAAGATTTTCGAGCGCGCCGGGCTGTGGCTGGGGGCGGACTGGAGCGAGGCGTGCGAAGGCACCAATGGCATCGGCACCTGCCTGGTGGAGCGCCAGTCCCTGACGATTCACCGCGATGAGCACTTTCGCGGCCGCCATACGGGGCTGACCTGTTCGGCGAGCCCGGTGTTCGATCCCCAGGGTGAGTTGCTGGCGGTGCTGGACGTGTCGTCGGCGCGCGAGGCGGTGTCGCGTCAGAGCCAGTTTCACACCATGGCACTGGTGAACTTGTCGGCGAAGATGATCGAGAGCTGTTACTTCCTGCGCCATTTTGAGAACCACTGGCTGCTGCGCTTTCACTTGCAGGCAGAATCGGTGGGGTTGTTCAGCGAAGGACTGCTGGCGTTCGACGGTGAAGGGCGTATCTGTGCGGTCAACCAGAGCGCGCTGAACCTGCTGGGGCAAGCGCGTGGCGGTTTGCTGGGGCAGCCGGTGGAGGCGTTTTTTGAATGCACCCTCGACCAGTTGCTCGGCCGCGCCAGCGCCAACGCTACCGCCAGCTGGCCGCTGCGAACGCGAGATGGCCGGTCTTTGTTCGCCGTATTGCGCGGGCAGGCGCGCCGCGCGCCGCCGCTCATGGCCAAGCCCGAAGCGCCACGCCTGCCGGGCATCTGCCTGGGCGACCCTGCGTTGCAGAGTGATTTTAACAAGGCGCTGAGGGTGTTCGAGCGTGACGTGCCGCTGCTGATCAACGGCGAAACCGGCTGCGGTAAAGAGGCGTTCGCCAAGGCCGTGCATCAGGCCAGTTCGCGTGCCAATAACGCCTTCGTCGCTCTCAACTGTGCCGCCATCCCGGAAAACCTGATTGAAAGCGAGTTGTTCGGTTACCGCGGCGGCAGCTTTACCGGCGCGTTGAAAGAAGGCATGCGTGGCAAATTGCAGCAAGCCGACGGCGGCACGCTGTTTCTCGATGAGATTGGCGACATGCCTTTCGCGTTGCAAACCCGTCTTTTAAGGGTACTGGAAGATCGCGTGGTGGTGCCCATCGGCGGTGCGCCGCAGGCGGTAGACGTCAGAATCATCAGCGCCACCCATCGTGACCTGTTAGCACGTGTTGCGAACGGTAGCTTCCGCGAAGATCTTTACTATCGTCTCAACGGTCTTGAAATAGCCGTGCCGCCCCTGCGTGAGCGGAGTGATAAAGCGCAATTACTGGCGTTTTTGCTGGCGGAAGAGGCAGCAGGACAGGTTGTGTTGCTTGATGAGAAGGCGCGCCATGCGTTGCTCGACTACGCCTGGCCGGGCAACGTTCGGCAATTGCGCAACGTACTTCGCACCTTGGCGGCCTTGTGCGAGAACGGGCGAATCAGGTTAGACGATTTGCCGCCCCTCATTCGCCAGGCGCGAGCGGCGATGGTTGTCGAGCCCCGGCAGGGGGGCGCTCTGGACGATGCAGAGCGCGTAGTGTTGCTCAACGCACTGAAGCAGCAACATTGGCACATGTCCCACGCAGCAGAAAGTTTGGGAGTGAGCCGGAATACGCTTTACCGCAAGTTACGCAAGCATGGAATCGAACGGTGTCCACAAGTGTGATCTGCACGTTGTTAGCGCAGCACGTATGAAGCGTGATTATTAGGCGCTGATAAGGGCACTATTTAGAGCTGAAATATCTGGATAAATTTTCCCGAATTTTTTTTGTATGATTTGTAAGACATTGCACCACTCAGCGTACGAAGAGTTATTCATTTGAATCGTACGCGGGTGTGGAAATGACAAATTTTCAAGACGTTAGAGTAACGCCTACCTTATCAGGCAGCGTGGTTGGCGAACCTCCTGCGGCGGCCATCAATAGTGCAGTCGTTCACAGCAACACACACGCGCAAATGCCTGACACTCCCGAAACGCGTGCAATGGCTGACGCTCAGTTGGCGAAGCCCTATGCGATCGCATTAGCGACGCGCTCCTATCACACCTCAATAGGGCCGCCTGACGTTCAAGTTACCCCTGAGTCCACACTCGGGCGTTGGCGCACCCTATTGGACAGTGCTTTCAAAAGCCCTGGATTTTTATCGTGGGCGAAAGTACAGGGGCTTGATACCAGGAGCCTCAAACTGGATCCCTTCCTCGGGGAGTTGACCGGCATTGTAAATGGCAAGATGCAAACGTTTTCCCTAAAAGATGATTCGGGCTGGGCAGATGTTTCTCGTGTGCTGTTGTCGATTGCCAGAGGCATCGCTCCAATGCCCGGGCAGGCGTTCAATTACCCCTGGCCGGACGGTAAGGTGCCGTTTTACACGGTGGGGCGATTTTACGGAGAGCCTATCGACCTCTCCCCTTCGCAAGCTGCCTCGCACATTAAGAAATTGAAAGAAGGCGCCGCGTTTGAGTTTGCACCTGTGGGGCATGCGGCGCAGCGATCGGTAGAAGCATTAGCGGAGCAGGGCAAGGCGCAGGGTGATGACGCTAACCGTCATGCACTTATCGCTGCACTGAGGTCCCAGGTAGACGATGCTGAAGGGAAGATCGATCTGAATAACGTTATGGTCCCGATTGACCGACGTTCAAGTTTATTTCTTACCGAACAGCGCCGGGAGATAAGTGTTGCACAACTGCTCGAAAGGCAAGGGCATAAACTACCCGTCGACAGCACGCAGGCGCATGGCCTGGCTAACGCACTGACCTTTGACCTTGCGCATAGGGTGCCTGGGGTTGACGCTGGGGGCGTCAGGCATATTGGTGGGCTGCTGAACAGAACTGAACTACGCAAGATGAAAGCGGTGGTGGATCAGTGGAAGTTGAAGCATGCAAGCCAGGCACCTGATCCGCAGACAGGGGGTGGGGCAGGCAGTTTGTTACGCGGCCTGATCAGCACACTTACGACGTCTACAAAGAAGGTGATTGCGGACAACCCTTCATTTGCTTTTGACCAACTCATCCGGTCGCCCGAGGCGCAGGCGTTGGGCAAAACCATACAAGGTAGAATCAAATTAGCAGCGTCGCCGACCGGTGCAACTGAGGCCTTGACTGCGGCGCTTGTGCAAGAGCTTGACCCTAATCCAGGAAAGTCACGTTTCAACGTGGCGGGTTATAACCTCTATAAAAGCGAAAATGTAGGTGCCACCGCTGCTGAAATCGTCAAGCGTTTTACCGCTTACCTTGAAACTAAGGTGGGTGTTGAAGCGGCGCCTCTTGCTGCGCAACTATTACTGTCAGCCGTCGCCCCTGAACTGCTGGTAAAAAACATTCCACCTGAACTTGTTTATGGGACTCATACGTGGGTGGATTTTTCGATAGCCGTTGCACTGGTAGAGCAAGAAGCGCCTGGCGCATCGGGGAACATGACGCTCAGTCAAGTCATGAACTATGCGGAAGCGCAACTTAGTATTCTTGACGGTGGGGATGAGTTAGCTGCCGCATCAACCGATGCGCTTATTGCGTGGGGCCTCGCTAATAAGGTGATTAAAAACAAACCCCAGGGTCACTATACGTTCGAAGACGTTGAGCAATCATTAACGGTGTTAAAAAAGCAGAAAAAGGAATTGGCGTGGGCACGCGCTGAGCTGATGAAGCCAGCGCCCACTCGGGAGGCGTTGGCGCTGGCTGAGTTCCAGCGGGTGTTCCCGGGGGTTGACCCGACGAAGATAACATTACGAAGTAAAATGGATGACAAGTATCGTGTCTCGCCACTTGATGTCTTCATGACGAAGCCTCTTAATCTGGACTGGTGGGAGCCGATAAATAAAGAGAAACTACCTTGGGAAACGATTAAGTCTCGCTTTTCCGAGCTTGGTCCAGACATCAATAAAACATTTTCTGAAGCGTTTGAAGACTATACAAAGACTCAAGCGGCGGCCTGGGCTATCCAGTTCAAGTACCAGGTTTCTCTGCTGCCTATAGCCGTACAAGAGCGTATAAACCAAGCGGATGTCACGTTCATGGGCGTGTCTCGCCCTTTTTTGGGTACAGAAGAAACGAACAACCACCGACTGTACCCCGGGCGCCGACCACGAACGCCGACCCCTAATGAACTCAAAGAGTTGGAAGGGCGGCAAGGTGTACTTATGAAAGTGCAGGGAGCTGATGGCAAGGTCGAGTACTATAGTTACTACCCAGGCCTGGGAAAAATCGTTAAGGAAAAGGGTAATCCGGGAGAACAGTCAAATTTTGACGACAGCAAGTATTTCGCCCCGAAGTACAGAGCCCGCGTACGCGGCACATATGATGTTTTTACGAAATTTGATGCCACCAATCAGGACCGTGATTTGCCTGAGGTAACCGGTGAAGGACGAGTTCCTTATTTTTCTCGACGAAACGGTTCGCTGGCTACCGTGGTGGGTAAGTTTTTTACAAAAGATTATGGGTATTTGAAAGCACTGTATGCCGGTCAAACGAGGATTGAAAAAAATACAGCAAGTATTCAAGCTGTCAATAATTTTTTGCTTTCGCTTATTCCTTTTTATGACGGTATTAAAGATGCGATAAAGGGTAATGTTGCGGGCGCAGTGTTTAATATCGGGTTCGATATTTTGGGGTTCTTTCTTCCCGGGGCAAGTGCCGCGAGCAAGGCGATGAAACTGGGCAAGTCAGCAGGTAAAGTACTCAAACGCTCTTTTTTTGCTGGTCTCGGCGCTTCGGCGGGCGTTACCGATGCTATTAACCTGCCGAGGAATATTAAGCGGGGGGTGGTGGCTGTCGGTAAGGATATGACGAAGGTGTACAAACACGCCGATGAGGTGCTTTCTCGACTCAAAGGCAACTATAGGTCTTATGAAGTAACACGGACTTATAAGGACGGTGATATCGTCAAGGGCTTCTATCAAGTGGAATCAGATGGTGTGCGTAGGCCAATCGTCGCTGTCTTAAATAAGGGGGTTTGGTATGCGTACAGTTCCCTCATGAATACACCCTTTGGTCCTCAGTTAGCGCAATTTGGTGTGCTGAACGCACTGATGCCGTCGAATAAAACGTAATGATGTTCAGGCGGGTGGATTGACGAGCGCTCACCGCATTAGTGTGAGTGCTTTATAAGCGATGCGCATCGATGAGCGATTTAGCTGGCTGATGAGTTTCAGGCTGGCTGTTGAAGTGTACCTGCGCGCCTGGAAAGTATTCTCCAAGATTGTTGCGTATTTGTCATAGGGCTAAACTATTTGTTTTGTAGCTTGGAACTGCTTGCGGCCTGTCTGTTACACAGTAAGTGGAAGAAATGGATGGCTTTCTAATGCAAATCAATCATTAGGTAGATCATTATGATGTTTTCAAATGCAGCCGCAAGGCCGGTAGTATTCTCAAAGATTGGGGAGTTTTTCAGTGGTGGATTCACCAGAACCGAAACGCCTAGTTCTATAAAGGTAGGTGAAGCACCTAAGGTAGAAGGCCCGGGAGGGTCCAAGCCGGCAGACGGTAGCAATAACGATTTTGATCAGGGTTTTGTTGATAAAAAGGTGGGCTTCGACGGGCCGGGTCAAGCCACGGGTCATCGCCAGACTGGGAATGCCCCTGATACAGAGGCCCCAGTTACTCCGGAAGTGGCTCAATACAGAGAAGCCAACAGGAAGAAGTGGCAAGCTCAAAAAGATGCTGGCTCCCGGGATAAGCTATTTGCTCAGCCGACGGCAGGTCGAGTAGACGGAAAGGAGGTGGAGCCTTTTTCACAGAGTAAGCTGGAAGAAAGCGCCCAGGCGGTCGTGAATGCTAAAGCTGCGAAGGCGGATCGAGCACTCCCGCTTGAAAGGCGAAATATTGTCAAGGTCGC
The DNA here is from genome assembly GCF_900215245.1 of Pseudomonas fluorescens. Classification (GTDB taxonomy): domain Bacteria; phylum Pseudomonadota; class Gammaproteobacteria; order Pseudomonadales; family Pseudomonadaceae; genus Aquipseudomonas; species Aquipseudomonas fluorescens. Next base: position 1,358,566 of record NZ_LT907842.1, on the reverse strand, counting down.
CGCAATTACGGCAGCGATCACAGTACCCTTAACAGTTGCCGGGACATTTGCCGCCAACGTCCTTCTTGAATTTCTCAAGCCCAAAATCAATCCAGCGCAAAAACCGGCCACAGAGCAACATGTTATGGAGTCGCGGTTGGTTGATGAATCTCAAAGGGGTGTATTCCTATTAGCCAATACGTTGGGTAGCCTTCGTACAGAATATGGTGTCACCCCAAGTATTGAATGGTTGGCAAAGACAAATGAAGAGCGGATGGACTATCTTGATGAAATACTTGACTTCCTCGAAGTAGAATTTGCTAAAGAAGCGGAAAAGCTGAAGATTAAAGTTGAGGCCCCGAAACCCGGTGCGCAGGAAGATGATATCAAGAGCCGGGCTATTGGCATGGAATCCAGAATGGCATACATCACCGAGCTGATGAAAGCTATCACCGCCAAGCAATAGTTAATCCCAGCGTTGTACACGTTGTAGTGGGTTGTTTCGACGGATCCACTGCTTAAGCAGTTGCTCACGTAACAGGGGCAACTGCTGACGCTGTTTTCATACAATAACCTCTGGTCACGCTGTCTCAAGGCGATCAGCCCGCATCACATGCACACCTCGCCTGTACCCATCCTTGGCCCGTACCTGCGCATCCCCGCACGCGTAAGTTTCCTCGCCGTGCAGCAACTGATCGTCGCATCCACCAGCGTGCCGTGACGCCGCAGCAAACCACGATCACCCAGATAGCCATTGGGGTAGGCTGTATGCAGTTGTTAGTTATATTAATCGACATAATTGTCTCGTGGCTTAGTTGTTCTGGGACTTATTGGGTGGTGTGGGCCAATTAATGTTTGAGTGCCGGGGAAGCCGCTCTTCAATGTCAAACACTGTCTGGTTGGCTTTCTGGTCAGTGGGTCTGCGCTCAGGGTAAAGGGAATTAAAATAGCTCGCCAATTTGGACTGTTCGAATGATTCCCTTTGAAGGTTGGCGCTTATCAAGTAAGCCTTAAACTTGGTTGACCTTATAAAAATTTTTCGCAATTCGCGCTGTTGATTCAGGTGCGCTGGAAAAAAATGCTCGGGGTTTCAGAGCAACATCTAAAGAAAGCCGCTCGGCAGAACGGCATCGTTTATAAGCCGCATAAACCCGGCGAACAAATCCCTGCCGATGCAAAAGGGCGCCTTGGCCTGATTGAAAGGAAATTCGAACGCATGGTCGAGTCTTATGAAAACCTGCGCTGGCTGGCTGCGATAAAAGCCAGCCAGCGCGAAACCGGGGCCTCTGCCACCGCGTGAACGAGGCGCCATCGAGCGAGGTGCCTGGCGCATTTCGCTCGCGCTGCAACCGTTTAAAAGGTGCGATTTCCTACTCCCTGCGCTAACCTGCCTCGATGTTTACGAGGTCAACTATGCACATTCATATTCTAGGTATTTGCGGCACATTCATGGGTTCGATGGCGGTTCTGGCCAAAGAGCTGGGCCATCACGTCACGGGTTCCGACGCCAACGTCTACCCGCCCATGAGCACCCAGCTGCAGGCCCAGGGTATTGAACTGACCCAAGGTTACGACCCCGCGCAATTCGACCCGGTGCCGGACCTGGTGGTGATCGGCAACGCCATGTCCCGTGGCAACCCGGCGGTCGAATATGTACTCAACAAAGGTTTGCCGTATGTGTCCGGCCCGCAGTGGCTGGCCGACCATGTGCTGCAAGGCCGTTGGGTACTGGCGGTGGCGGGCACCCATGGCAAGACCACCACCAGCAGCATGCTGGCCTGGGTGTTGGAACACGCGGGCATGAGCCCGGGCTTTTTGATTGGTGGGGTGCCGCAAAACTTCTCGGTGTCGGCGCGCCTGGGCGATACGCCGTTTTTTGTGATTGAGGCCGATGAGTACGACAGCGCCTTCTTCGACAAACGCTCCAAATTCGTCCACTACCGCCCGCGCACCGCGATCCTCAACAACCTCGAGTTCGATCACGCAGACATTTTCCCCGATCTGGCCGCCATCGAGCGCCAGTTTCACCATTTGGTGCGCACCATCCCAAGCGAAGGCCTGGTGATCCACCCGACCACCGAACCGGCCTTGCAGCGCGTGATCGACATGGGCTGCTGGACGCCGGTGCAAACCACCGGTGTGGGTGGGCAATGGCAGGTTAACTTGCTCAGTGAAGACGGCTCGCGTTTTGAAGTGCTGTTCGAAGGTCAGGCCCAAGGCATCGTCGACTGGGGCATGACCGGCCAGCACAATGTCGCCAACGCTTTGGTCACCCTGGCAGCCGCCAGGCATGTGGGCGTGGTGCCTGCCATGGGCATCGCGGCATTGAGCGCGTTCAAGAGCGTGAAGCGCCGCATGGAAAAAGTCGCCGACGTGAATGGGATCACCATCTACGACGACTTTGCCCACCACCCGACGGCCATTGCCACCACGCTGGATGGCCTGCGCAAGCGAGTCGGTGATGCCAATATCATTGCCATTATCGAGCCGCGCTCCAATTCCATGAAGCTCGGCGCGCACCGCGATGGTTTGCCGGAAAGCGTCAACGACGCCGACCAAGTGGTCTGGTACGCCCCGGCCAACCTCGGCTGGGACCTGCCGGCGATTGCGGCGCTGTGCACAGTGCCTTCGATCGTGTGTGACTCCATTGAGTCGATCATCGAACACGTCAAACACCAGGCCAAGCCCGGCACCCATGTGGTGGTCATGAGCAACGGCGGCTTCGGCGGCCTGCACGGCAAGCTGGCCGAGGCGCTCAAATGAGTGGCCCGGAACGCATTACCCTGGCGATGACGGGCGCATCCGGTGCGCCTTATGGCCTGCGCCTGCTGGACTGTCTGGTACGTGAAGATCGCGAAGTGCACTTTCTGATTTCCAAGGCCGCGCAACTGGTACTGGCCACCGAGACGGATGTGCAACTGCCGGCCAAGGTGCAGATGATGCAAGCCTTCCTCACCGAGTACACCGGGGCGGCGGCGGGGCAGATCAAGGTTTACGGCAAAGAGGACTGGATGTCGCCAGTGGCCTCTGGCTCCGGTGCGCCGGCGGCGATGGTGGTGGTGCCGTGCTCCACCGGCACCTTGTCGGCGATTGCCACGGGCGCCTGCAACAACCTGATCGAGCGGGCGGCGGACGTGACCCTGAAGGAGCGCCGCCAGTTGATCCTGGTGCCGCGCGAGGCGCCGTATTCGAGTATCCACCTGGAGCACATGCTCAAGTTGTCGAACATGGGCGTGACCATCTTGCCGGCCTCGCCGGGTTTCTATCACCAGCCGCAAACCATCGATGACCTGGTGGACTTCGTCGTCGCACGGGTCCTCAACCTGCTGAACATTCCCCAGGACATGCTGCCGCGTTGGGGCGAGCACCATTTGAGCAGTGATGAATAAGGCGCTGCTGGTGGTGTTGGCGTTGCAGCTGACGGGCTGCGCCACGGCGCGCACGCTGGATGCGGCGCAACCTGGGGCGCCGGTGGTGTATGCCGGCACGCGGCTGGATTTGTATGTGATCAACGGCGGCTGTTGTGCCAAAGACCGCTTTGGCGCTGAGGCGCCGAGCTATCCGCATGTGGATCTGCCGGCCAGTGCGGTGCTCGATACCTTGTTGTTGCCGTTGTCATTATTGACGGTGTTGGGCGTGGGGTTTAATGCCACCGGCGGGCTTTAACCCCAGACTTATAAGCGACCTGAATCTATTGTGGGAGCGGGCTTGCTCGCGAATGCGGCGTGTCAGTCAGCTTAAGCATCGACTGAAACACCACATTCGCGAGCAAGCCCGCTCCCACATTTTTAGAGCGTATTACTTGCCGAGCTTGCGCAACTCATCCGACTCCACCACCCGCACGCCATCTTGCTCTTCCAGCGCCAGGCGCCACATGGCGCGGGCCAGTTCGCAAACTTCGATACCGTGGTATTTGCCCGGAATCAACCGCGACAACGGCCCGGCAATCTTCTCGGCCAGGCGCGATTCCAGACGCTCCCCCAGCAGCAAAGAAGGCCGCACGATGGTCAGTTGCGGCCAGTCCTGAGCCCTCAACGCCTGTTCCATCTCGCCTTTGACCCGGTTGTAGAAGATTGAGGATTTCGGGTCGGCGCCAATCGCGCTGATGACGATCAGGTGCCGTGCGCCCAATTCCCGTGCGCGCTTGGCGAAGGCCACTACCATGTCCAGGTCGACAGCTTTGAAGGCGGCCTCGGAACCCGCTTGCTTGATAGTTGTACCCAGGCAGCAGAAGGCGATATCCACCTGGCCGCTCAATTGCGGCAGGAACACTGCCGGGTCACCCACGGGGTTTTCCAGGCGTGGGTGTTCGGCCAGTGGTTTGCGACTCGGCGCCAGTACGCGGGTCACCGTCGGCTCGTTGAGCAGGCGGTCCAGCAGGTGCTCGCCAGTCAGGCCGGAGGCGCCGGCAAGCAAAATATGCTGAGGTGTCAGGTACATGGTGTTTCCCCCTTGTTACACGTTACAGCTTAGTTGCCTTTGGCTTCCTTGCTATTCATTGAGACGCTTTCGAGCGCCTTTCGTGCCTGCTGTTTACGTAATAGTTGCCAATGGGCGATCACGCCTTTGGGCGCCCAGATCTGCGGTTCGGAGGCTTCGAAGTTGTCCGCCTGTTCGCGTTCGGCGACATGCAGTTGCGCCAGTTTGAAGGCTTGTTGCAAGTCATCGGTCTGGTTGAAGGCTTGTGCGAAAAGGGCATCGCCGAAGTAGGTGAAGTCTGCCTCTTCTGAGCAACCGAACGACACGCGGTCGGCGCGGGAGGCGGTCATGATCAGCGTGCGTTCGTCCTTCAGTGCCGGGATAAAACCGCCCGAGTAGCAGGCGGAAATCACGATGATCTTGTCGCGGTTTTTCAGCGGCGCGAGCACGGCGGCCAGTTCATCGGCAGGCAGGTCGGCCAGTTCCATGCGCGGTTGGTCCAGCACCAATTCATGTTCGTGGGTGCCGTGGCTGGTCATGTAGATAAACACCAGGTCTTGCGGCCCGGTGCGTTCGGCGAGGGTTTGCACGGCGCGGCGCAGGCTTTCGCGGGTGGCCAGGGGGCGGTCGGCGATGTGGTCGCGGTGGTTGACCAGGCGAATCTGCCCGCGCGCCCCGAAGCGGGTGGCGAGCAGGTTGCTGACGTAATCGGCCTCACGCAGGAACACGCTTTGCTTGCCATCACCGGCCAGCGCGAGGGTGTACAACTCGACGGCGCCCGTTGAGGGTGGCACGGCAGCGAGGGCGGCATCGAGCAGGCGGCCTTGGGCCAGTACGCCGATTTCCAGCGGGTCGGGCAGTAGCTTGCCGTCGGCATCGCGCACGCGCATGCCATTGACCCAGGTGCCGGCCTGCACGGTGCCGTCGGTGAGGACGAGGGTGCCGGTGCCTTGATAGCTGTCGCTGTCGAAGCCGCCGATGTAGAAGCTGCCATCCGTGAGGTTCAGGCGGCCTTGACCGGAGAAGCGCCATTCACTGAACTGGCCGACATAGTGGCTGCCATCAACGCCGATCAGCTCGCCTTTGCCACTGAGTGCGCCTTCCTTGAACTGACCGATCCACACGTCGCCGTCGGCGTTTTCATAACGGCCTTTGCCATTGAGCTGGTTCTGTTTGAACTGGCCGACATAGATATCGCCGTCGGCGCTGTTGAAGGTGCCGTTGCCTTCGAGCTGGCCGTCGACAAAGTGGCCGCTGAACTGGTTGCCACTGTCGTCGTTGCGCTGGCCTTCGCCATTCGGTTTGCCGTGGGCGAACTGGCCCTGGTACTGGCTGCCGTCGGGCAGTTCCAGGCGGCCGAGGCCGGAGTACTGATCGTCCTTGAATTCGCCGCGGTAGGTCATTTGCCCCTCTTTGAGGGTGCCTTCGCCGTTGCGTCGACCGTTCTTGAAACCGCCGACGTAGCTGCTGCCCGCCGTGGTCAGGCTGCCCTGGCCGTCGAACAGGCCTTGCTGGAACTGGCCTTTATAGACCTCGCCGTTGCTGCCATGCCATTCGCCCTGGCCATGCCACTGGCCTTTGTCGAACTGGCCGGCGTACCAACTGCCGTTGGGGTAGTCCACGCGACCCTGGCCTTGCAGTAAGCCATTGACCACATCGCCACGGTAGCGGCCGCCGTCGGGCAGGCGCGCATCGGGCGGCAACAGCGATTCGCCGTCTCCGCAAGCGGTGAGCAACAGGGCAAGGGCAAGGGGAGCGAGTGGGCGCATAGCGGGATCCGGATAATTGAGCGCCGAGTATGCCGCAGCTGCGAGTTTCATACATAAATTTACATACACTGTGGCAAGGTTTATCCCCTCACCACAGGCAAGGCCTTACACGAAGCAGAGTGACAGCGACTCAGCGATGTAAGCAGGTTTTTCCTGGCCTTCGATTTCCAGCGTGGCGGTGGCCTTAAATAGCCATTGGCCAGGTTTTTTCTCGTTGACGTCGGTGAGCGTGACGTTCAGGCGGACCTTGGAGTCAACCTTCACGGGCTGGATGAAACGCACGCTGTCCAGGCCATAGTTGACGGCCATCTTCAGGCCTTCGGGCATGATCAGGATGTCTTCCATGAGCTTGGGCATCAACGACAGCGACAGGAAACCATGTGCGATGGTGCTGCCGAATGGCGTCTTGGCCGCCTTGACCGGGTCGACGTGGATGAACTGATGATCGCCAGTGGCCTCTGCGAACAGGTTGATACGCGCCTGGTCGATGGTGAGCCATTCGGAACGTCCCAGTTCCTTGCCGACATAATCTTTGAGTTGCGCTACAGGTACATAGGGCATTGCGACTCTCCTTGGTTCATCGTTTTTTTAGATGTGCGAATTCCATCTTAGATCATCATGGGCAACCAGCCCGGTCAACCCACCATGCTTTTGGCGAATGCCGGCGCATAGAGCGGGCGTGCTTATAATGCGGGCGAGCGTCGAGGGGGAGAGAACGCATGCTGTTACGTGGCCTGACATGGCTGGTGCTGTTTCAATTGATGGGCACCGCCATCAATCATTTGCTGTTGCCGGTGCTGCCGGGGCCGATCATCGGCTTGCTGTTGATGCTGGGGTTTCTGATCTGGCGCGGTGAAGTCGGCGAACCCTTGAGCCTGGCCGCCAGCAGTCTGTTGCGTTATTTGCCGTTGCTGCTGGTGCCGCCGGCGGTGGGCGTGATGGTGTATGCCAAGGACATTGCCGCAGACTTCTGGGCCATCATCGGCGCACTGGTGTTGTCGCTGGTGATTGCCATGGGCGTTGTCGGCGTACTCATGCAGTCCATGGTCAAGCGCAAGGAGGAGGATCAATGACCGTCGACTGGCACGGCGCATGGACGGCAGTGATTCATCACCCGCTGTTCGGCATCGGTATCACCCTTGGCGCCTATCAACTGGTGCTGGCGGCGTTCGAGAAAACCCGCTGGATCTTCCTGCAACCGGTCCTGGTGTCCATGCTGCTGGTCATCGGCGTCTTGCTCTCCTGCGGCCTGACTTACGCCGAGTACCGCAAGAGCACCGAGATCATGGGCATCCTGCTCGGTCCTGCAACCGTGGCCCTGGCGGTGCCGCTCTTTTTGAACCTGCGCAGGATTCGCCAATTGTTCTGGCCGATTTTTACTACGCTGGTGATAGGCGGTGTGTTGGCCACCGGTTTGTGCGTCTTGCTGGGCTGGGGGTTTGGCGCCGAACATCGGATGCTGATGACCATGGCGCCCAAGTCGGTCACCTCACCGATAGCCATGCTGGTGGCCGAGCAGATCGGCGGCGTGGCCGCGCTGGCCGCCGTGTTCGTGCTGATTACCGGCGTGATCGGCGCGATGATCGGCCCGGCGTACCTGTCACGGTTGGGCGTGCACAGCCCTGAGGCGCGCGGCATGGCCCTGGGCATGACCGCCCACGCCGTCGGCACGTCGGTGGCCTTGCAGGAAAGCGAAGAGTGCGGCGCCTTTGCGGCGCTGGCCATGAGTCTGATGGGTGTGGCCACGGCGGTTTTTCTGCCGCTCGCCGTGTCCGTGATCGTTTAAACCGGGTTTAAGGAAACCTTTATGAGTCTGGCGCTGTTCCCGCTCAATACCGTGCTGTTCCCTGGCTGCACCCTCGATTTGCAACTGTTCGAGGCGCGCTACCTGGACATGATCAGCCGCTGCATGAAAAAGGGCGAAAGCTTTGGCGTGGTGTGCATCCTCGACGGCAGGGAAGTGGGCGTGGCCCCGGACGGCTATGCACTGATCGGCTGTGAAGCGCTGATCCGCGATTTCAAACAACAGGATAATGGCCTGCTGGGGATTCGCGTTGAAGGTGGGCGAAGGTTTCGTGTGCGTGACGCGGGGGTGCAGAAGGACCAGTTGCTGGTGGCCGAGGTGCAATGGCTCGAAGAAGTGCCAGACCAGCCTTTGGAAGAAGAGGATGCCGACCTGTTGGCGTTGCTTCAGGCCCTGGCCGAGCATCCGATGGTCGCCTCGCTGGACATGGGCACCCACGCCGACGGCCAGCAAGCCCTGGGCAATCAGCTCGCGTACCTGCTGCCGTTCACCGAGGCCGACAAGATCGACCTGCTGCAACTCGATGATCCGCAGCAACGGCTGGATGCGATCCAGATGTTGCTCGACGAATTGCAGGGCGAACTGTTCACTCAATAGGCGTAGCGCAACAAGGCGTGCGGGGTGCCGGTGAGGGCGATAAAGCTCAGCACTGCCAGCAGCACCGGAAGCAGCAGCCACCAGGTTTTCTGCGGCATGGCCGGCAGCGGGCTGCGATACTGGATGACGGCCAGGCTGAACGCGCACACCGTCATCGCCAGCAGCGTGCCAGCGAGGATGTCCGTCGGCCAATGTGCGCCAAGGTAAACTCGCGACAGCGCAATGAAGGCGGCCGGAATACAGCCCAGCAGCATCCAGGTCAGGCGCAACCGCGTGGGTTGGCCGCGACCGGCCAGCACCGCCAGCGCCAGGAAAAACGCAAAGGCGCCGGAGGCGTGGCCGCTGGGCATGCTGAAGCTGGTCAGTGGGTCCGTGAGGATTTCCGGTCGACCACGGGCAAAAAACAGTTTGGTGCCGGTGTTGATCACCGCCGCCCCCGCCAAGGTGGCGCCGACGAACACGGCATGCCGCCATTGCCGCGCCACCAGCAGCAGGCCAGTGAAAATCGCGCTGGCGATAAACATCTTCCTGAACTCACCCAGTTGGGTAATCCGCACCATCACCTCGTCCAGCCACGGGCTGCGGTGCTCCTGCACCAGCGCACTGAGGCCCTGGTCGAAGTGGTTGAGGTGGGGATAACCGATAAACAGGGCGATCAACAAGGTCAGGCTGGCGCCACCGACCCACACAGTGGCGCGACGATGGCCGCGCAGGCTGCTGTTCAAGCTCAAACCCAGCAACACCGCGATACACCCGGCAACAATCCCGGCTTCCAGCCAGAAACCTTCCGGCAGCGGCAGGCGGAACGCGGCGCCGGTGGCCCAGCCTGGCAGCAGGTAGGCCACCGACCAACCGGCGGCGGCCAGCACGCTGACGGCGGCAAACCGTGGGAACGGCATATCGCACATGCCCGCCACCATCGGCAGCATGGGGCGCAGCGGGCCGATGAAACGCCCGACCAGCAGGCTGGCGATGCCGTATTTGTGGAAGTAGGTTTCGGCGCCGTTCATCCATTCCGGGTGGTGGCGTAAACCGGGCAAACGCCGGATGTTCTGATGGAAGTGTCGGCCCAGGTAGTAGGAAACCCCGTCGCCAAGCAAACCGCCGAGAAAGCCCAGCAGCAAGGTTTCACTCAGCGACAGCGCGCCGCTGCCGGCCAGGGCCGCAATGGCAAACAGCAAGACGGTGCCTGGCACGATCAGACCGGCGATGGCCAGGCATTCAACGCACGCGACGATAAATACCGCCACCGCCAGCCATTCGGGGTTCAGTGTGAGCCAGCCGGTAATGCTATCGAGCCATTGGCCCATAAAACGTCACTCCATTTATGCAAGACATAACCTGAGTCAGTGGCCCCGTTGCGCGGCCGGTCTCACTGTTCAATTCAATTCAAATCAAAAAATAATCACGACCTTCGACCTGGCCCCGGCGCAGTGGGTTCCGGGTGCAATAAGGCGCATAGCCAGCATCGACGAAGCGGTACATCAGGTGTTCATCGCGCCCGCTGGGGATGCCCAGGCGGGTGGTCTGGATGATCTGTGTCGGGGTTTGGCCTACGTCTTCAACAAACAGCCGTTCCTGATCGAAGCGCTTGGCATCCCACACCGGCACTTTCAGGCCCAGGGCTTTGCACAGCAGCGTTTGGCCGGCGCAGAGCTTTTGCGATGGGCGCGGATGGCCATTGGCGTCCGGGTTGTTGAGCAGCATCTGCGCCAGGCTGGCCGGGCCGGACACCTCATCGACCCACGGATAAGCCGATTTGATCAGCACCGCATTGCCGGGGCCGTGAGCGCTGAAGTTCAGCGAATCACCACCACGGGCGTAGTACATGTAGATGTGACCGCCATCCAGAAACAAAGCCTTACGCTTTTCTGTGTAGCCAAGCGATGCATGGCTGCCTTTTTCGGCCACGTAATAGGCTTCGGTTTCAATAATTCGCGCGCAAAGCCAGATATCGCCGACGCGATGACGTATGACTTTTCCGAGTAGTTCTCGCGCAAGAACTTGCGCGTCACGGTCGAAGAAACGGTCGGGCAGGGCGCTGGCGGTGGGCTGCGGAGCAAAACTGGGCATGGCTGTCTGGGGTTAATACGGCTAAATGTGACGGAATAATAACAACTCCCGCCTTAATTACGGCTGAACCCCAGGTTTTTACAGTTCATTTCGACCATCCGCCCCTCACCGCTGTCAGTCAGGCGGCGTCACAGCTATAATCTGCCGCTTTCCTCTTTGCCAAGACTCCCTGACCATGACTGAGTCCGTTCTTGACTACATGACCCGCCTGGGTCGCGCTGCCCGGCAGGCCTCGCGGTTGATCGCCCGTGCGAGCACTGCGCAGAAGAACCGCGCCCTGTTGGCCGCCGCCGATGCTCTGGATGCTTCGCGCTCCGAGTTGGCGGTCGCTAACGAACGGGACCTGGCCAATGGCCGCGCCAATGGCCTCGAGCCAGCCCTGCTGGACCGCCTGGCGCTGACGCCGGCGCGTATCGACGACATGATCGAAGGCCTGCGTCAGGTGGCCAAGCTGCCTGACCCCATCGGTGAAATCCGCGATATGCGCTACCTGCCATCCGGCATTCAGGTGGGCAAAATGCGCGTGCCCCTGGGCGTGATCGGCATTATTTATGAGTCGCGCCCGAATGTGACCATCGACGCTGCGAGCCTGTGCCTCAAGTCGGGCAACGCGACCATCTTGCGTGGCGGTTCCGAGGCGATCAATTCCAACCGCGCCATTGCCGCGTGCATTCAGCAGGGCCTGGCCGTGGCCGAGTTGCCGGCCGAAGTGGTGCAGGTGGTGGAAACCACCGATCGCGCCGCCGTAGGCGCGCTGATCACCATGCCGGAATTTGTCGACGTGATCGTGCCACGCGGTGGCAAGGGCCTGATTGAGCGCGTCAGCCGTGATGCCAAAGTGCCTGTGATCAAGCACCTCGACGGCGTGTGCCACGTGTTCATCGACGTCGCCGCCGATATCGACAAGGCGATCCGCATCGCCGACAACGCCAAGACCCACCGCTATGCCCCCTGCAACACCATGGAAACCCTGCTGGTGCACGTCGGCATTGCCGATCGCGTGCTGCCGCCGCTGGCTGCCATCTACCGGGACAAGGGTGTGGAATTGCGCGGTTGTGAGCGTACCCGGGCGCTGCTCGGTGCGGACGTGATCGAGGCGACCGAAGAAGACTGGTACACCGAGTACACGGCGCCGATCCTGTCGATCAAGATCGTCGACGATCTGGACCAGGCCATCGAACACATCAACACGTACGGCTCCAAGCACACCGACGCTATTGTTTCCGAGCATTTCAGCGACGCCCGGCGTTTCCTCAACGAAGTGGATTCCGCTTCGGTGATGGTCAACGCTTCGACGCGGTTTGCCGACGGCTTCGAGTATGGCCTGGGGGCGGAGATCGGCATCTCCACCGACAAGCTCCACGCACGCGGCCCGGTTGGCCTGGAAGGCCTGACCAGCGAGAAGTACGTGGTGTTCGGCGACGGTCATGTGCGCACTTGATGGCTAAACGCATCGGGCTGCTCGGCGGTACCTTCGACCCCGTGCACATCGGCCATTTGCGCAGTGCCCTGGAAGTCGCGGATGCCCTCGCGCTGGATGAGCTGCGCCTGGCACCCAATGCACGGCCGCCGCATCGCGATACGCCGCAGGTGTCTGCGCAGCAGCGCCTGGAAATGGTGCGCCTCGCCGTAGACGGGATTGCGCCGCTGGTGGTGGACGACCGCGAGCTCAAACGCGATAAACCGTCCTACACTGTCGATACCCTGGAACTGATGCGTGCCGAGTTGGCCGCGGATGACCAGTTGTTTCTGCTTTTGGGCTGGGACGCATTTTGCGGCCTGCCCTCTTGGCATCGCTGGGAGGAACTCCTCCAGCATTGCCACATCCTGGTTTTGCAACGCCCGGATGCCGACAGCGAACCGCCGGATGCCTTGCGCAACCTGCTGGCCGCGCGGTCGGTAAGTGACCCCTTGGCCCTGACCGGGCCGAACGGGAATATTGCATTCGTCTGGCAGACCCCGCTTGCGGTGTCCGCCACCCAGATCCGTCAACTGCTGGCCAGCGGGAAGTCGGTACGTTTCCTGGTGCCTGACGCGGTCCTGGCCTACATCGATGCGCACGGACTTTACCGTGCGTCGAACTGAAAAGGCGCGCTTGAACGCACGAACAATCGTGCAGCGAGCGCCCGAACATACGAGCAAAACGAGTTTTATATGACGAACAAAGACGTAAGCAAAGTTAAGCGCAAAGGCACGTTCAAAAGCGCCCCGCTGCCAGTTGAAGCGCACACCGGCCCTGAACTGGCTGGCGAAGAGCTGGTAAAAGTCGCCGTGGCTGCCCTGGAAGATGTTAAGGCCCAGGACATCCAGATTCTGGACGTGCGCGACAAGCAGAGCATCACCGACTTCATGATCATCGCCACCGGTACCTCCAACCGCCAGATCGGCGCGATGCTGGACAAGGTTCGCGAAGCCGTCAAAGCCCAAGGCGTGAAGCCGCTGGGTGAAGAAGGCAAGGGCGACAGCGACTGGGTACTGCTGGACATGGACGACGTGATCGTTCACATGATGACTTCCAACGCCCGTCAGTTCTACGACCTGGAGCGTCTGTGGAAAGGCGCCGAGCAGAGCCGTGCCGCTGATGGCAAGCACCACAGCCCGGAAGTGGGCCACGCGCACTTCGACAAGCTCAACAAAGACCAGGAATAAGGAACGGCTGTGCGCCTGCGTCTGATCGCTGTCGGTTCACGCATGCCCAAGTGGGTGGAAGAAGGCTGGCATGAGTATGCCAAGCGTCTGCCCGCTGAGCTGTCGCTGGAACTGGTGGAAATACCGCTCAACACCCGGGGCAAGAATGCCGACGTGGCGCGCTTTATCCGTCAGGAAGGCGAAGCCATGTTGGCCAAGGTCGGCCCCAACGAGCGCATCGTCACCCTTGAGGTGCACGGTAAGCCCTGGAGCACCGAGCAGTTGGCGGTGGAACTGGACCGCTGGCGCCTGGATTCGCGCACCGTCAACTTCATGGTCGGCGGTCCCGAAGGGCTGGCGCCGGAGGTCTGTGCACGGGCGGACCAGCGCTGGTCGCTGTCGGCACTTACGCTGCCGCACCCGTTGGTAAGGATTCTGATCGGTGAACAGCTGTATCGCGCCTGGACAGTTCTGTCCGGGCACCCTTACCACAAATAATCTGCGCCCCTCCCGATGACCCAGCCGATCCGCATCAAGGACCACGAGAAAGACGCACGTCTGGTGCGCTCGCGGGTCATTTTCGGCGCGTTTTTGGTGGTGGGTCTGATTGCGGTGCTGATTGCGCGCCTGTATTTCCTGCAGGTGATCCAGTACGACTATCACTCCACGCTGTCGGAGAACAATCGGGTGCATGTGCAGCCGATTCCGCCGACCCGTGGGCTGATTTTCGACCGCAATGGCGTGGTGGTCGCGGATAACCGGCCCAGCTTCAGCCTGAGCATGACCCGTGAGCGTTCCGGCGACTGGCAGCAGATCCTCGATGTCATCGTCGAAGTGCTGCAACTGACGCCGGAAGACCGGGTGATCTTCGAAAAACGCATGAAGCAGGGGCGCCGGCCCTTCGAGCCGGTGCCGATCCTGTTTGAGCTGACTGAAGAGCAGATCGCACGGATCGCGGTGAACCAGTTCCGGCTGCCCGGTGTGGAAGTGGTGGCGCAGTTGGTGCGGCATTATCCGCAAGGGGCGCATTTTGCCCATTCGGTCGGCTACATGGGCCGAATCAACGAGAAAGAGCTGAAAAGCCTCGATCCGGTGAATTACAGCGGCACCCACCACATTGGCAAAACCGGTATCGAGCGTTTCTACGAGCCCGAGCTGCATGGCCAGGTGGGTTACGAGGAAGTCGAGACCAACGCCCGAGGCCGCGTGCTGCGGGTGCTCAAGCGCACCGACCCGGTGCCGGGCAAGGACATTGTGCTGAGCCTGGACATCAAGCTGCAGGAAGCGGCCGAGATGGCGCTCGGCGGTCGGCGTGGCGCCGTGGTGGCGCTGGACCCGAAGACCGGCGAAGTGCTGGCGATGGTCAGTCAGCCGAGTTTCGACCCTAACCTGTTTGTGACCGGAATCAGCTTCAAGGCCTACGCCGAACTGCGTGATTCGGTTGATCGACCGCTGTTCAACCGCGTGCTGCGCGGGCTCTATCCGCCAGGCTCGACGATCAAGCCGGCGGTGGCGATTGCCGGCCTGGATTCGGGCGTCGTGACCGCATCGAGCCGCGTGTACGATCCGGGCTACTACATGCTGCCCAACTACGATCACAAATACCGTAACTGGAACCGCACCGGTGACGGCTATGTCGACCTGGATACCGCGATCATGCGCTCCAACGACACCTATTTTTATGACCTGGCCCACAAGCTGGGGATCGACCGGCTATCTGCCTATATGGGCAAGTTCGGCCTGGGTCAGAAAGTCTCCCTGGACATGTTCGAAGAATCCCCCGGCCTGATGCCGTCGCGGGAGTGGAAGCGCGCGACCCGTCGCCAGGCGTGGTTCCCGGGTGAAACCCTGATTCTCGGGATTGGCCAGGGTTATATGCAGGCGACGCCGCTGCAGCTGGCTCAGGCCACGGCGCTGGTGGCCAACAAGGGCATCTGGAACCGCCCGCACCTGGCCAAGACCATCGAGGGCGAGAAACCTGTGGATGAGAACCCGATTGCTGACATCGTGCTGCGCGACCCGTCCGACTGGACCAAGGTCAACCACGGCATGCAGCAAGTGATGCACGGCGCCCGTGGTACCGCGCGCAAGGCAGCGGTCGGCGCGCAGTATCGGATTGCCGGCAAGAGCGGTACCGCCCAGGTGGTCGCGATCAAGCAGGGCGAGAAATATGACCGTTCCAAGGTTCAAGAGCGCCACCGTGACCACGCCTTGTTTGTCGGGTTTGCCCCGGCCGACGACCCGAAAATCGTGGTGGCGGTGATGGTTGAAAACGGCGAGTCCGGCTCCGGCGTCGCAGCGCCCGTGGTGCGTCAAGTGATGGATGCCTGGCTGTTGGCCGACGACGGCAGGCTCAAACCCGAGTATGGCGGCCCCCCTTCAAGCACCGAGGTTACGGCCCGTGAAGAGTAATTTTGACCGCATCCTCTCCAGCGAAGATGTGATGCGTCGGCGTGCGACGTTGCTGCAGCGTTTGCACATTGATGGCCCGTTGCTGATCCTGCTGCTGACCCTTGCCGCCGGCAGCCTGTTCGTCCTTTATTCGGCCAGCGGCAAGAACTGGGACCTGTTGATCAAGCAGGCCTCATCGTTCGGCCTGGGTCTGTTGTCGATGGTGGTGATTGCCCAGTTGGAGCCGCGTTTCATGGCGCGCTGGGTGCCACTCGGTTATGTCGCCGGGGTATTGCTGCTGGTGGTGGTGGACGTGATGGGCCACAACGCCATGGGCGCGACGCGCTGGATCAACATTCCAGGGGTGATTCGCTTCCAGCCGTCGGAATTCATGAAGATCCTGATGCCGGCGACCATCGCCTGGTACCTGTCCAAACGCACCTTGCCGCCACAGCTCAAGCACGTCGGGATCAGCCTGATCCTGATCGGCGTGCCATTCATTCTGATCGTGCGCCAGCCGGACCTCGGCACCTCGCTGCTGATCCTCGCGGGCGGTGCGTTCGTGCTGTTTATGGGCGGTTTGCGCTGGCGCTGGATCCTCAGCGTGCTGGCTGCGGCCATCCCGGTGGCCGTGGCCATGTGGTTCTTCTTTATGCACGACTACCAGAAGCAGCGGATCTTGACGTTCCTCGACCCGGAGAGCGACCCGCTCGGCACCGGCTGGAACATCATCCAGTCCAAGGCCGCGATCGGCTCTGGCGGTGTATTTGGTAAGGGCTGGTTACTGGGCACTCAGTCGCACCTCGACTTTTTGCCCGAGAGCCACACCGACTTCATCATCGCGGTAATGGGCGAAGAGTTCGGCCTGGTGGGCATTTGCGCGCTGTTGCTGATTTATTTGCTGTTGATTGGTCGCGGGCTGGTGATTACCGCGCAAGCGCAGACGCTGTTCGGTAAATTGCTTGCCGGCAGCCTGACCATGACTTTTTTTGTTTACGTTTTCGTCAACAT
Source organism: Pseudomonas fluorescens (assembly GCF_900215245.1). Classification (GTDB taxonomy): domain Bacteria; phylum Pseudomonadota; class Gammaproteobacteria; order Pseudomonadales; family Pseudomonadaceae; genus Aquipseudomonas; species Aquipseudomonas fluorescens. Next base: position 1,341,895 of record NZ_LT907842.1, on the reverse strand, counting down.
CGGTATGGTCAGTGGCCTGTTGCCGGTGGTTGGGGTGCCGTTGCCGTTCATTAGCTACGGCGGAACTTCGCTGGTGACATTGCTGTCAGCGTTTGGGGTTTTGATGTCGATTCACACGCATCGCAAGTGGATCGCGCAGGTTTGAATAAGGTGAAGATGTCAATGCAAGTAATGCGCGGCTGGGCGACTCGGCATGCGTCCTGGATGGGCCTGATTGGGCTGCTGGGCGCGACGCAAGAGGTGCAGGCCGGTGACTACGATGGCTCACCCCAGGTCGCCGAATTTGTCGGTGAAATGACCCGCGACTACGGTTTCGCCGGTGAACAGCTGATGGGCGTGTTCCGCGAAGCCCAGCGCAAGCAGGCGATCCTCGACGCGATCTCGCGTCCCGCCGAGCGTGTAAAACAGTGGAAAGACTATCGCCCGATGTTCCTCACCGACGCCCGTGTGGCCCGTGGTGTGGATTTCTGGCGCCAGCACGAGGCCGTGCTGGCGCGCGCCGAGCAGGAGTACGGCGTGCCGGCTCAGGTGATCGTCGCGATCATCGGCATTGAAACCTTTTACGGGCGCAACACCGGCAGCTATCGGGTGATCGACGCCTTGTCGACCCTGGGCTTCGATTACCCGCCGCGCGCCGAGTTCTTCCGCAAGGAGCTGCGCGAGTTCCTGCTGCTGGCCCGCGAAGAGCAGGTTGATCCGCTGACCCTCAAAGGCTCCTACGCCGGTGCGATGGGCTTGCCGCAGTTCATGCCGAGCAGCTTTCGTGCTTATGCGGTGGATTTCGACGGCGACGGCCACATCAACATCTGGAGCAACCCCGACGACGCCATTGGCAGCGTGGCCAGCTACTTCAAGCGCCACGGTTGGGTGTCTGGCGAGCCGGTAGTGGTGCGTGCCGAGGTTACCGGTGATCGCGCCGACGAAGGCCTGACCCAGGGAATCGAGCCGGTCAAGACCGTCGGGGAGTTGCGAGCGCTGGGCTGGTCGAGTCAGAATGCGCCACGCGATGATATGCCGGTGACGGCGTTCCGCCTCGAAGGTGAAAACGGCCCGGAATACTGGATGGGCCTGAAGAATTTTTACGCAATCACGCGTTATAACCGCAGTGTGATGTACGCCATGGCCGTGCATCAGCTGTCAGACATGCTGGTCCAAGCACGGGGCAACAAGTAATGCGGGTATCGCCGTTCAATAAACCGCTCAAGCTGGTGGCGTTCGCCGCGTTGTCCCTGCTGGTCGTCAGTTGCTCATCCACCACCAGTCGCGCGCCTGCGAAGAAGGGCGGCGCTATTGTCCGTGCCCAGCCGGGGTTGGACATCAACCGCGCGCACAAAGACGGCGCGCCCTGGTGGGATGTCGACGTTTCGAAAATCCCGGATGCCACGCCAACCCTGCACACCGGGCCGTACAAGGCCAACCCCTATACCGTGCTGGGCAAGAACTACTTTCCGCTGCAGGATTCCAAGACCTATGTCCAGTCGGGCACAGCGTCCTGGTATGGCACCAAGTTCCACGGCCAGAACACCGCCAACGGCGAAGTGTATGACCTGTACGGCATGAGCGCGGCCCACAAGACCTTGCCGCTGCCCAGTTACGTACGCGTCACCAACCTGGACAACAACCGCTCGGTGATCCTGCGGGTCAACGACCGTGGCCCGTTCTATTCGGACCGGATCATCGACTTGTCCTACGCCGCGGCCAAGAAACTCGGTTATGCCGAAATCGGCACCGCGCGGGTGAAAGTCGAGGGCATCGACCCGGCGCAGTATTGGGCCCAGCGTGGCAAACCGGCACCGTTGATGCTTAACGAACCGCAAACTCCGCAACCGCAAGTGACCGCATCCGCCGGCAAGATCGAACAGTGGACACCGCCTCCGGCACAGCACGCGCCGGACACCGTTGTCGTGCCGCGCGCGGCACCGGGGGCCTCCACCGTGGGCGGTCAGTACCTGCAAGTGGGCGCTTTCGCCAACCCGGACGCGGCAGAACTGTTAAGGTCCAAGCTCAGCGGCATGGTCAATGCGCCGGTTTTCATCAGCTCCATCGTACGTAACCAGCAGACCCTGCACCGTGTGCGCATGGGGCCGATTGGCTCGCCAAGCGAAGTGGCGCAGGTTCAGAACAGCGTACGCCTGGCCAACCTGGGGCAACCCAGCGTGGTCACCGCTGAATAACAAAGATTGATGGCTCAGGCGCGTACGCGGGCCTGAGCCCTGGTTGTTGGCTCGTTGAACAATAAAAACCCAGGGGCAAGGGGTGAGCGGGCAACCGAACACGTGACAGTCTGGCAGCGGGCTGTCTGAATAGTTTTGCCCGCGAGGGCAAGTTTCCATAAGCAATTTCGAGAGACGGATGAACATCACCACCTTAGCCAAACGCACGTGCCTGCTTCTTTCGCTGATCATCACTCCGGCCGCCTGGGCGGTTGAAATGGTGCCGGCTTCCCCGCAACTGGCCGCCAAGGCCTGGGTTCTCATGGATGCCGCCAGCGGCAACGTGCTGGTCGAGAACAACGGTGACCAGCGTCTGCCACCGGCCAGCCTGACCAAGCTGATGACGGCTTACATCGCGACCCTGGAAATCCGTCGCGGCCAGATCGGCGAAAACGACCCGGTCACGGTCAGCGAAAATGCCTGGCGCACCGGCGGTTCGCGGATGTTCATCAAGGTGGGTTCGCAAGTCACCGTGAGCGACCTGCTGCACGGCATCATCATCCAGTCGGGTAACGACGCCAGCGTGGCCCTGTCCGAGCACATCGCCGGCAGTGAAGACGCGTTCGCCGACTTGATGAACAAGACCGCCGGCGACCTGGGCTTGACCAACAGCCACTTCATGAACCCGACTGGCCTGCCGAACCCTGAGCACTACTCGTCGGCTCACGACATGGCGGTGCTGGCTCGCGCGATCATCCGTGTCGACCCGGTGCACTACGCGATCTACTCCCAGAAGGAATTCTTCTGGAACAACATCAAGCAGCCTAACCGCAACCTGCTGCTGTGGCGCGACAAAACCGTTGATGGCCTGAAAACCGGCCACACCGACGAAGCCGGCTACTGCATGGTGTCGTCCGCTGTACGTGATGGCCAGCGCCTGATCGCCGTCGTATTCGGCACCAACAGCGAGCAGGCCCGTGCGGCCGAGACGCAAAAACTGCTGACCTACGGTTTCCGATTCTTCGAAACCCAGACCTTCTACCAGAAGGGTGCCGAGCTTGCGTCCGCGCCGGTATGGAAAGGTGCTACCCACCAAGTCAAGGCCGGCCTGGCTGAAGACCTGACCCTGACCATGCCTAAAGGCCAGCTGAAAAAGCTCGCTGCCAGCATGACCATGAACCCGCAATTGGTCGCGCCAATCGCCAAGGGTGACGTTATCGGTAAAGTCGAAGTGAAACTGGACGACAAGGTGGTGCACAGCGCCGACCTGATCGCGCTGGACGCCGTCGACGAAGGTGGTATCTTCCGCCGCGTGTGGGATAGCATCCGTCTATTCTTCTACAGCTTGTTCAACTGATAAGTGTGCACCTGCAAAGCCCCGTGTTAATCCGACACGGGGCTTTGCCCGTCGCCACGGCTTACGCTTACGAGGCCGTTACGCCATGACCGATAAAGAAGTAAAGGCGCCAAAGATCGAATTCCCAAACGTGGACTATCCCGTCAAGGTGATCAGCGATACCGGTGTGGGCAACAAAGACACGATTCTTGAGATCGTGCGTAAACACGCGACAATCAATGACAACCGGGTGGACGAGCGTTTGAGCTCCAACGGTAAATACACCACGATCCAGTTGCACATCGTTGCGACCGGTCAAGATCAGCTCTACGACATCAACAGTGAACTGCGGGCCACCGGCTTCGTGCACATGGTGCTGTGATGTCAGAGGTCCTGGGCTTTCGCGAGCTCGGCCAGATGGACTACGAGCCCGTCTGGCACGCCATGCAGCGCTTCACCAATGAGCGCGGAACCTCGGCCCCGGATGAAATCTGGCTGGTGGAGCACCCGCCGGTGTTCACCCAGGGCCAGGCCGGCAAGGCCGAGCACCTGCTGTTGCCGGGGGATATTCCGGTGGTGCAGGTCGACCGAGGTGGTCAAGTGACATACCATGGCCCGGGTCAGCTGGTGGCTTATCTGTTGCTGGACGTGCGCAAGCTTGGGTTTGGCGTACGTGACCTGGTAAGCCGTATGGAGGCTTGCCTGATCGAGCTGTTGGCCAGTTACGGCGTGAATGCCGCGGCCAAGCCCGATGCACCCGGTGTGTACGTGAACGGCGCGAAAATCGCCTCACTCGGTTTGCGGATTCGCCACGGTTGTTCCTTTCATGGCCTGGCCCTGAATGTGGACATGGACCTGGCGCCGTTTCGGCGGATCAACCCGTGCGGTTATGCCGGGCTGGCGATGACCCAACTGAGCGACCACGCCACACCGATTAAATTTGCCGAGGTAAGTGCCCGGCTGCGTGCGCAGCTCGTCAAACACCTCGACTATGCTGAGCAGACGACCCTCACGGGCGGAATCGACTGATTATGACTACTGATGCAGTGCAAACCATGATCCCGACGCTGGATGTTACCGAACGTCCGGCCCCGGCCCCGCGTGCCAAGGTGGAAGCCGGCGTCAAGCTGCGCGGCGCCGAGAAGGTTGCACGCATCCCGGTGAAGATCATTCCGACCACCGAACTGCCGAAAAAACCGGACTGGATTCGCGTGCGTATCCCGGTTTCGCCGGAAGTCGACCGTATCAAGGCCCTGCTGCGCAAACACAAGCTGCACAGCGTGTGCGAAGAAGCGTCCTGCCCGAACCTGGGTGAGTGCTTCTCCGGCGGCACCGCCACCTTCATGATCATGGGTGACATCTGCACCCGTCGTTGCCCGTTCTGCGACGTTGGCCACGGCCGGCCGAAGCCGCTGGACGTGAACGAGCCGGAAAGCCTGGCCATTGCCATTGCCGACCTGAAACTCAAATACGTGGTAATCACCTCGGTAGACCGCGACGACCTGCGTGACGGCGGTGCTCAGCACTTTGCCGACTGCATCCGCGAAATCCGCAAGCTGTCGCCGAACGTGATGCTCGAAACCCTGGTTCCTGACTATCGCGGTCGCATGGACGTCGCGCTGGAAATCACCGCGGCCGAGCCACCGGATGTGTTCAACCACAACCTGGAAACCGTGCCACGCCTGTACAAGGCGGCGCGCCCGGGTTCGGACTACCAGTGGTCGCTGACCCTGCTGCAGAAATTCAAGCAGATGATGCCGCACATCCCGACCAAATCCGGCCTGATGCTGGGCCTGGGCGAAACCGACGAAGAAGTGATCGAAGTCATGAAGCGCATGCGCGAACACGACATCGATATGCTGACCCTGGGGCAGTACCTGCAACCGTCCCGCAGCCACTTGCCGGTGCAGCGTTTCGTGCACCCGGACACCTTCGCCTGGTTCGCCGAGGAAGGTTACAAGATGGGCTTCAAGAACGTGGCGTCCGGCCCTCTGGTACGGTCCTCGTACCACGCTGATGAACAGGCCAAGCTGGTCAAGGCGAGCCTGGTTTCCTGATAGGGTTTGCGTAACGCCGCTTATCCAATGTGGGAGCGGGCTTGCTCGCGAAAGCGGTGTTTCAGTCGACGGATGTGTTGGCTGGCACTCCGCCTTCGCGGGTAAGCCCGCTCCCACATTTCGTTCTGCGTTGTTATAAAGAGGGAGAGCATGGATGACGACTCAACTCGCGGCGGCGGTGCCTGTTTTGCGTGCCGAAGGTGTGATCGGCCTGATCGCCCCTGCCGGCCCTGCCGCACTGGATGTTGAAAAAGCCGGGCAATGGATGCGCGCCCGTGGCCACGAACTGCGGATATTCTCGGGTGTGTATGAGCGCGACGGCTACCTGGCCGGCAGTGATGACGTGCGCCTGCGCGACTTGCACGCGGCTTTTGCCGATCCGCAAATCGATGCCATCTTCTGCCTGCGTGGCGGCTACGGCACACCGCGCTTGCTCGACCGGCTGGACTTCGAGCTGATTCGCGCCAATCCCAAACCGTTCGTGGGTTATAGCGATATCACGGCGCTGCACCTTGCCATCAACCGTTACGCGGGTTTCGTGACCTTTCATGGGCCGATGCTTAACGCCGACCTGCTCGGTGACAAGCAGCCGCCTACCGAGTCGTCCTTGTTCAGCCTGCTACGGGGCCAACTCCGCGCCGGTAGCGTGCTCGCGCACCCGGTGGCCTACCCGCTGACGACGATTGAGCCTGGCATCGCCTGTGGGCGCTTGCTCGGCGGCAACCTGTCAATGATCGCGGCGGTGATGGGCACAGCCTACGAAATCGATGCGCAAGGCATCATCCTGTTTATCGAAGACGTCAACGAGCCGATTTATCGAATTGACCGCCTGCTGACCCATTTGCGCCTGGCGGGCAAGCTGGCCCAGGTCGCGGGTGTGTTGGTGGGCGACGTGTCGGGGGTGGATAACGCGGCGCTTTCGCGGCTGCTGAAGCAGACCTTCGAGCCGTTGTGCATACCGGTGTTGTCCGGCTGGCGCAGTGGCCACTGCGATCCGAACCTGACGCTGCCAATGGGCGCGTTGGTGCGTTTGAATGCAGGGGAGCAGCGGGTGGTGCTGGAGCAGGATGTCGTTCTGAGCTGATTTTCGTCTGTCATACGGTCTTCGAGAGCAAGCCCGCTCCCATATTCAACCGTGTCCATACGTTGGAGTGCGGTCTAATGTGGGAGCGGGCTTGCTCGCGAATAAGGCAGCCGCCGTATGCCGATCTAGCGGCTCTGCAACGACTCCAGCAGTTTCACCGTCGGATACCCATCCGCCGGCCAACCCAACGACTGCTGCGCCGCTCGGATCGCCTTACGCGTATTCGCGCCGATGATGCCGTCCGGGTTGCCGGCGTCATAGCCTTTGGCGCTGAGCGCCGTCTGCAAATCGATGCGCTGGGAACGACTCAGCGGCAGTTCATCTTTTGGCCAATCGCCACGAATCACACCGGCGCCCCCAAACCGCTCTGACAACAGGCCCACCGCCAGCGCGTAGGACGACGAGTTGTTGTACTTGAGAATCGCGCGGAAGTTATCCAGCACCAGGAACGCCGGGCCACGGTAGCCTGCCGGCAGCAGCAGGGCAGCGGACAATTGGTCGACGTTTGGCGGCATGCTCGCGCCTGGCGGCAGCTGGATGCCGAGCTTCATCCACTCGCCAACGGGCTTGCGTATGCCGCCATCGGCGAGGGCGTAATCGAAGTTCGCCGGCAACTGGTTGACCTCAAAGCCCCACGGCTGGCCTTTCTGCCAGCCGGAGCTTTGCAGGTAGTGCGCGGTAGAGGCGAGGGCGTCGGCTGGGCTGTTCCAGATATCGCGACGACCGTCACCATCGAAGTCGACGGCGTGGGTGTTGTAGGTGGTCGGGATGAACTGGGTCTGGCCCATGGCGCCGGCCCAGGAGCCTTTCATCTGGTCGGCGGAAATATCGCCATGCTGGATGATTTGCAGCGCCGCCAGCAGTTGCGCCTGGGCGAAGGCCGGGCGACGGCCTTCATAAGCCAGGGTCGCCAGGGAGCGAATCACCGAATTATTGCCCTGGAACTGACCGAAATTGCTTTCCATCCCCCACACCGACACCAGCGCCTGGCGGTCGACGCCATAACGTTGCTCGATGCTTTGCAGGATATCGGCGTACTTGATCAGCAAGGCCTGGCCGTTACGTACGCGCACCGGCGACAGGGCACCGTCGAGGTATTCCCATACCGGCCGGGAAAATTCCGGTTGGCTGCGGTCTGCGCGAATTACTGCCATGTCGGGGGTGACGCCGGCAAAGGCGTTATCGAAGACGGTGGGCGCAATCCCGGCTTTCATGGCTTCCGCGCGAAAGCCAGCCATCCATTCGGCAAAGGTCTGGGTCGGTTGGATATCAAGATTGTCCACCGCCAAGGGCGCCACCACAGCAGGCGCAACGGCCGGCACGGTCTGGAGTTTTGGCAGGGGTTGAGCGTCCGCGGCGGTCGGTTTTTCCGCGCAGGCGACAAGCAGAATGAGGCTGGAGGCAGCAATCAATTGGCGAAGGTGCCAACGACGGGAAAGACTAGAGGGCATGCACAGGTCCAGGGATTACAAATCAGGTACAGACCTTATCATGCCGGAGGGGCGCTTGCCTTCAGGCAGCCAGAAAGTAAGAAGCCTCCCAGCTATTAGACTGGAAGGCTTCGCGGCGGTAGCTGCCTTTGCCCTTGCCGGCGCGTTCCTGACGGCTGCGGAACAGTGGCTGGGCGATGATGGATTTGGCCTTGTTGGGGCCATGCTTGGATGGCTTTTTGCTCATGTCGGTGCTCTCTTTATGCAGGCTTGAGATGGGATGAAGCGGTGCAAATCATCTGCCGAAGTGGCGCCGCTGTAAAGCCCGGCGCTGTGTAGGAAATAGACAGGCTCTGAACGGTTGCACCGTTAAAAGGTGGGAGCGGTTGAAACCGTTATTCAGCAGGCAATGTCAGGCGTTGGCCAGACATCAACAGTGACAAACGACTCAGGCTCATCCACGGCGAGCCGGCAGCCTGGCCTTTGATCTGCGCATCGATGCGCTGCGCTTCCAGCAACAATTGCGCCCAGCGTTGCGCCGAGTAGCGTTGCAGGGCTTTGCTCATCAGCGGTTTGCGCTTGTCCCACACGGGCGGTTTGGCCTGGCTGAAGCATTTGTCCAACGGTGTGCCCTGGCTGTATTGCAGGGAAATATTGGCCAGTACCCGCAGTTCCCGGGCCAGGGCCCACAGAATCACCGGTGGCTCCACCCCTTCACCACGCAACCCTTCAAGCATGCGCAACGCGTGGGCGGGTTCGCCGTTAAGAATCGCATCCACCAGCCCGAACACGTCAAAGCGAGCGCTATCGGCCACTGCGCCCTGGACGGTTTCGACCGTGATCTGCCCATCTTCAGCCATCAACTTGAGCTTTTCGATTTCCTGGGCGGCGGCAAGCAGGTTGCCTTCGACCCGGGCGGCAATCAGCTCTACCGCGTCTTGGGTCGCCGACAGCCCGGATTGGGACAGGCGCTGACGAATCCACTGCGGCAACTGGTTGCTGTCCACTGGCCAGATCTGGATGAACTGGGTTTGCGGACCTTCTACCAGTGCCTTGCCCCACTTGGTTTTCTGCGCGCTGCCATCAAGCTTGGGCAGGCTGATCAGCAACACCGTGTCTTCAGCGGGGCGCGAGCAGTATTCCATCAAGGCCGCCGCACCCTTGTCCCCTGGCTTGCCCGAAGGCAGGCGCAGTTCCAACAAACGTTTTTCGGCGAACAGCGACATGCTCGCTCCCGCTTGCAGCAGCGTCCCCCAGTCGAAACTGGCATCGGCACTGAACACCTGGCGTTCGTCGAAGCCTTGCTGGCGTGCGGCGGTGCGAATGGCGTCGGCGGCTTCCTGGCACAACAGCGGGTCATCACCGCTGACGATATAGACAGGCGCGAGGCCGCCTTGCAGGTGTTTGGCGAGTTGGGCGGGGGTGAGTTTCATAGGCGGGGCGAACGGGGCGCCAAAGGCGCCCCGTCTGGCTTACTCGACAGGGACTTCAACAGGCGACTGTTTCGGTGTGTTGTCTTCATACTCTTTCGCGGCTTTCAGGGCATCGGCGTCAGCTTTGGCCTTGTTGTCGGCAGTTTGCTGCAAGGCAGCCAGTTTGTCCGGGGACAGCTGTTGCAAGCGAACCATCAGGCGCTGCACCAGCTCACTGCGCATTTCCTTGCGAGCCTGGAGGATCTCCGAGTCCGAACCCACCAGGTTGTTACCGTCGTGGCTCACAACCTTCTGCACTTCAACCTTGTCACCCATCAACGGCAGGTGGTCGCGGCCTTGCAGTTCATAGATGACCAGGCTGCTCAGCTCAATGTCCGACGCACGGCCGGCACTGGCGTAGCTGAGGTTGCGCTGGGTTTCTTTCTCGTCCACCAGGACCAGTTTGTAGGGCGCGCCGGCGCCGACGCGCACACCGCTGTTTTCCAGGGTCTGGCGCAGTTGCGTCACGGTATTGCCGTAGGCGTTGCGGGCGCTGACGTCCAGTTCCTTGATGCTCAGTTCATTGGTGCCGGTGCCGCGCAGCTGGAAGCCGCAAGCGCTCAGCAGCACAGCGAGGCCCATCACCAGCAAATTGCGTTTGATCATTTTGTTGCTCCCCTTGAAACCATGTGGGCCTTATCGAGGCCTTAAAGGTTTAGTTCGGCGCAGGGCTCAAGCCCTGCGCCCGATCCGATTAGCTGGCGACGATATTGACCAGTTTGCCAGGCACTACGATCACTTTGCGGATCGTCAGGCCTTCGGTAAAGCGCAGCACGTTCTCGTTGATACGCGCGGCCGCTTCCACTTCTTCACGGCTGGCACTGGCCGGCATGTCGATCTGGCCACGCAGTTTACCGTTGACCTGAATCACCAGTTGCAACGTGTCCTGTACCAGGGCGCTGTCATCCTGTACCGGCCATTCGGCGTCGATCACCGCGCCGTCGTGGCCCAAGCGGCTCCACAGTTCGTGGCTGATGTGCGGCGTGATGGGCGCCAGCAGCAGCACGACCGTTTCCAGGCCTTCCTGTACCAGCGCGCGGTCCTGTTCGGTGGCTTGCGGCGCTTTTTCCAGCACGTTCATCAGCGTCATCACCTGGGCGATGGCGGTGTTGAATTTGTGGTTCTGGCCTACGTCCTGGCTCGCTTGGCGGATGGCCAGGTGCGTGCTGCGACGAATGGCTTTCTGTTCATCGCTCAACGACGCCACGTCCAGCGTGCCCGGAAGGCCCTGGCTGACATGAGCGTGCGCCAGGCGCCAGACGCGCTTGAGGAAGCGGTGCGAACCTTCGACGCCGGAGTCGGACCATTCGGCGCTCATGTCAGGCGGCGAGGCGAACATCATGAACAGGCGGCACGTATCGGCGCCAAACTGATCGATCATCGACTGAGGGTCGACGCCGTTGTTCTTCGACTTGGCCATCTTTTCGGTGCCGCCGATTTCCACCGGCAGGCCGTCGGCGATCAGCTTGGCGCTGATGACCTTGGCTTTGCTGTCACGCTCGAGTTCGACATCCGCCGGGTTGAACCAGGTGTAGGCGCCATTGGCTTCGCGGCGATAGTAAGTATCGGCGATCACCATGCCCTGGGTCAGCAGGTTCTTGAACGGCTCATCGGAGCTCACCAGGCCTTCGTCGCGCATCAGCTTGTGGAAGAAGCGCGCATAGAGCAGGTGGAGAATGGCGTGTTCGATGCCACCGATGTACTGGTCCACCGGCAACCAATGGTCGGCTGCGGATTTTTCCACCAGGCCGCCTTCATAGTGCGGCGAGGCGTAGCGAGCGTAGTACCAGGAGGACTCGACGAAGGTGTCCATGGTGTCGGTTTCACGCTTGGCCGGTGCGCCGCATTTCGGGCAGCTGCATTCGTAGAACTCGGGCATGCGCGCCAATGGCGAACCGGCGCCATCCGGCACCACGTCTTCCGGCAGTACCACCGGCAGCTGGTCTTCCGGCACCGGCACATCTCCGCAGGTTTTGCAGTGGATGATCGGGATCGGGCAGCCCCAGTAGCGCTGGCGGCTGATGCCCCAGTCGCGCAGGCGGAACTGAGTGCGCGAGGCACCGAGGTTTTTCTTGATCAGTGCGACTTCGATGGCGTCGAAAGCGCCTGCGAAGTCCAGGCCGTCGAATTCGCCGGAGTTGATCAGTTCGCCGTGCTCACCGTAGGCGTCCTGCCACGGGGCCGGGTTGGTATCACCCGAGCTGGTGCGCACTACCGACTTGATCGGCAGGTTGTACTTGGTGGCGAATTCGAAATCGCGCTCGTCGTGGGCGGGCACAGCCATTACTGCGCCATCGCCGTAGTGCATCAGCACATAGTTGGCGACCCATACCGGCAGCTTCTCGCCGGTCAGTGGGTGCTCGACGAAGAGCCCGGTTGGCAGGCCTTTTTTCTCCTGGGTGGCGACGTCGGCTTCGGCCACGCTGCCGCCTTTGCATTCGGCGATGAACGCCTGCAGCTCAGGGTTGTTCTGTGCAGCCTGGGTGGCCAGCGGGTGCTCGGCGGCCACGGCGACGTAGGTTGCGCCCATCAGGGTGTCTGGACGGGTAGTGAAGACTTTGAGTGCGCCCGCTTCGCCGATCGAGTCGACGTTGTACGGGAATTGCACTTCCATGCCTTTGGATTTGCCGATCCAGTTGCGCTGCATGGTCTTGACCTGTTCAGGCCAGCCCGGCAGGTCGTCGAGGCTCGACAGCAGTTCATCCGCGTAGGCGGTGATCTTGAAGTAGTACATCGGGATTTCGCGCTTTTCGATCAGCGCGCCGGAACGCCAGCCGCGACCGTCGATAACCTGTTCGTTGGCCAGTACGGTCTGGTCGACCGGGTCCCAGTTCACGGTGCCGCTCTTTTTGTAGATCACCCCTTTTTGGAACAGGCGAGTGAACAGCCATTGTTCCCAACGGTAGTAATCCGGCTTGCAGGTGGTCACTTCGCGGGACCAGTCCACCGCCAGGCCCAGGCTGCGCAGTTGGGTCTTCATGTAGGCGATGTTTTCGTAGGTCCACTTGGCGGGCGCTACGTTGTTTTTCATCGCGGCGTTTTCTGCCGGCATGCCGAAGGCGTCCCAACCCATGGGTTGCAGGACGTTCTTGCCGAGCATGCGCTGGTAGCGCGAGATGACGTCGCCGATGGTGTAGTTACGCACGTGCCCCATGTGTAGCTTGCCGCTGGGGTAAGGGAACATCGATAGGCAGTAGTAAGTCTCCTTGCCTGGCTGTTCACTGACTTCAAAGGACTTTTGCTCGTCCCAGAAGGATTGGGCGGCATTTTCTATTTCACGGGGCTGATATTGTTCGTGCATGGCTACTTTTGAACTGAATAGGGGTGGCCTAATCCTCTTCGGTGCAACGTTCAGGTTGATCGACACCAAAAAGCGGCGCGTCCGTGCCCAAACCCTGCGGGAAGTGGAGTTACAGGAAGCGCCGTAGCATACATGACCCCACTCTATCGAGGGAAACCCTGATTGCGCAGGCAGGGCCGTCTGTCGCGGCGCCGGGCAGGCGCAGCGATGGAGACTACGCTGTTTATTGGGGAGTGAGTCTTATCTTCAATGAGGTGAGGGATGGTTGAATCGCAGCGAACTCTAACGAAACCGCAGTTGTACGAAGGATTGATCGACCGTTTGGGTCGGGCATTGGATGCTGCAAGAACCGCAGGCCGATTGCGTGATGAACGGCCTTTGGAACTGGAGTTGCGAGGCTTGAGCCAGGCAGAACTTGAATTGATCAAGGTCTACCTGGAATTGAATCACCACCGTGCCTCTCGGGAGCAGGCTTCCCCGCCTGTTCAAGTGCCCTCGCGTTCGGCCAAGGTGATCTGGCTGAAAGACGTGGCTGCCGGTCGCGGCTCCGAAAAACACCGGGCCGTACGCTGCAAGTGACACACAGTGTTAGCCGTCAGCCTTATCTAAAAAGGCGCGTAAAGATTGTCGCTGAACCCCGTTGCATCTAGGCTTCGGGCATCTTTGGAGATGCCCGATGCCTTTTCGTTATTTCATTAAACAGTTGCTGCTGCCGCCCGGTATTTTTTTGCTGTTGCTGGTGTTTGCCTGGTGGTTTCGCAAAAGTCGCCCGCGCCTGGCAGGCTTTTGTTTCGCCGTGGGGTTGGGCGGGATGTGGCTGATCAGCCTGCCGGTGGTGGTGCAATGGGGCGCACATGCCCTTGAAACCGAACCGCCCTTGGCCCGCGAAGAGTGGGCAACGCTGGCCCAGCGCGCCGATGCGATTGTGGTGCTGGGCTCCGGGCGTGAACGCGGTGACCCCGCATGGGGCACCGACCAACCCACCGGGATCGGGCTTGAGCGCCAGCGTTATGCGGCGCGTCTGGCCAAGGCTTCCGGGTTGCCGGTGCTGACCAGCGGCGGCTTGCACTATGGCACGCCGCCGAGTGAGGCTGAGCTTATGGCGGTGTCGATGCAGGATGACTTCGGCGTTACGGTACGCTGGAAGGAAGAGCGCAGCCGTACCACTTGGGAAAACGCGCAGATGAGCGCCGAGATTCTGTTGCCGCAAGGCATCAAGCGTGTGGTGGTGGTGACCCAGGCCTGGCACATGCCGCGCGCGGTCTGGAGCTTTGAGAAGGCCGGTTTCACTGTGGTGCCGGGGCCGGTGGGCTTTTTGGGCGTGGACAATGCCCGGCCCTTGGGCGGCTGGATGCCTGAGTTTGTGTCGGTGTGGCGCAGCGGGCAGTTGATCAATGAGGCGGTGGGGCAGGTGGGGTATCGGTTGTTTTACCGATAGCACCGCAATTCAAAATGTGGGAGCGGGCTTGCTCGCGAATGCAGTGGTTCAGCCAGCCCATACAGTGACTGACACCCCGCTTTCGCGAGCAAGCCCGCTCCCACATTGGTTTTGCAGTGTCTGTCAGACCGTTTTGGACATCCGACCCGCCAGCAGCGCCCAGCCAAACAAGCCCAGGCACACGATGATCAGCGGCCACGAGCGCCATTGCAGGTACGGCGTCAGGTTGTGCATCGGCACCACTTCACCGTAGAGAATCCCGCGCTCGAACTGCGGGATCTGCTCGGTGATCTGCCCAAACGGGTTGATCAGGCCGGTGACACCGTTGTTGGTCGCGCGGATCATCCAGCGACCCGCTTCCAGTGCGCGCATCTGCGCCATTTGCAGGTGTTGCAGTGGGCCGATGGAACGGCCGAACCAGGTGTCGTTGCTGATCGTCAGCAACAGATCGCTCTGGGCCGACAGGCCGGCGGCAAATTCCGGGTACACCACTTCATAACAAATGAACGGCGCAATCTGATAGCCCTTGGCTTGCAGCATCGCCTGATCGGCCGGGCCACGGGCGAAGTCGGACATCGGCAAGTCGAAGAAGGCAATCAGCCCGCGCAGCATGTCTTGCAGCGGCACGTATTCGCCAAAGGGCACCAGCTTCTGCTTCAAGTAAGTGCCTTCGCCTTCGCCAACCACGGTAATGCCGTTGTAGTAGCGCTTCTGGTGGTGCACTTCCTGGCGGATCGGCACGCCGGTGATCAGCGCGGTGTGCCGGTCGGCGGCGAATTTGCCCATCATGCCCAGGTAGCCTTCGACGGATTCCTTGAGCACCGGTACGGCGGTTTCCGGCCACACCAACAAATCGACACGCTTGGAGCTGAAGCTCATGTCGCGGTACAGCGCCAACTGCGCATTGAGCTGCTCAGGGTCCCACTTCATGCTTTGTTCGACATTGCCCTGCACCGCGGCCACGCTCAGGGGGGCGCCAGAAGGCGTCGTCCAGGCATGATGCTTGAGTGCCAAGCCGATGGCCCACGGCGCAACCAGCAGCACCAGGCCCGCACCGATAAAACCGTTGCGCTTGCTCGCCAGCAGGCGCGGCAGGTTGCACAGCACGGCAGCGGTCAATGCCAGGGCGAAGGAAATCAGCCACATCCCACCCAGCGGCGCGAGGCCGGTGAGTGGGCCGTCCAGCTGGCTGTAGCCGGAGTACAGCCATGGGAAACCGGTCAGGAACCAGCCACGAAACGCTTCCTGGCCAACCCACAGCGCAGCAAACGTCAGCGCATCGGCCAGCGGCGCTTCATTACGACGCAGCCAGCGTGCCCATAACCAGGCGGGCAGGGCGAAGAACCAGGCAATCGCAGCGGTAAACAGCAGCATCAAAAAGCCAGCGAGCAACACCGAAGCGCCGCCGAAGTGGTGGATGCTGTAGTAGATCCAACTGGTGCCAGCGCCAAACAGGCCGAACCCGAAACACCAGCCACGGCACAGGGCCTGACGGGGAGTCAGCTCGCGCAGGCCGATATAGAACACGCCGACGGCCACCAGTGCAAATGGCCACAGGTCGAACGGCGCCAGCGCCAGGGTAGTGATGGCGCCGGCCACCACGGCCAGCAAATTGCCGGGCCAGCCGGGAGCAGTGAGACGGCGCATGTCGGGGTGGGTCATCAGCTATTTCCTGTGTCGCGCCGGGCCTGCTGCGACACAGGGCAGGCGCGAGGAGTGTGGTTTGGTTGTTCCAAATGAATGACGAGTAACGCAGCCCTGTTCCGCAGCAGGCCCGGCCCTTCGGGTTGCCCCTTAGAACGGGCCATGCTGCGTTGCAGGCGTTGAAAAGGGAATGCCATTTCCTCTGGCCTGCGCCTTGCCTGGCCCGCTCTAAGGGGCAATGCGACACAGGAAACAGCTAATGACCCACCCCTTCCTTAGCGGGCAATCGGTGTCAGACGAATCAGATGAATCCGGCGGCTGTCGGCATTCAGGATGCGGAACCGATACGCGCCGATCTCGGTGGTCTCGTTACGCTTGGGCAGGTGCCCGAACGCACTCATCACCAGGCCACCGACGGTGTCGAACTCATCGTCGGAGAATTCGCTGTCGAAGAACTCGTTGAAGTTTTCGATCGGCGTCAGTGCCTTGACCAGGAAGTCACCGCTGGGCAGTGGCTTGATGTAGCTGTCTTCTTCGACGTCGTGCTCGTCTTCGATATCGCCGACGATCTGTTCCAGCACGTCCTCGATGGTCACCAGGCCCGCTACGCCACCGTATTCGTCGATCACAATGGCCATGTGATTGTGGTTGGCGCGGAATTCGCGCAGCAGCACATTCAAGCGCTTGGATTCAGGCACGAAGGTGGCTGGACGCAGCAGGTCCTTGATGTTGAAGTTGTCGCCGTTCTCCTTGAGGATCAACGGCAGCAGGTCCTTGGCCAGCAGGACACCCATGACGTCGTCATGGCTTTCACCGATTACCGGGTAGCGCGAGTGCGCCGAATCGATCACGGCCGGGAGGAATTCCCGTGGAGTCTGGGTCGCCTTGATGCTGATCATCTGCGAGCGCGGGACCATGATGTCCCGAACTTGCAGGTCAGCCACCTGGATGGCGCCTTCGACGATGGCCAGTGCTTCGCTGTCCAGCAACTTGTTCTGATGAGCCTCGCGCAGCAGCTCCAGCAGCTCCTGGCGGTTTTTCGGCTCGTGGGCAAAAGCCTGGGTCAGTTTACCCAGCCATGACTTCTGCCCGTTGCTCGATCGGTCTTCGCTCATAGCGATTACTCTAAATCCTTTGTTGTGTCAGTAAGGTGTCGTTTCAGTTTTCGTCGTCAGCGTAAGGGTCGCGGTGACCCAATTCAGCAAGCAACGTTTGTTCCAGTGTTTCCATTTCCTCGGCTTCGTCATCGTCTATATGGTCGTAACCCAAGAGATGCAAGCAGCCGTGGATGACTAGATGGGCCCAGTGGGCCTCAAGTTCCTTGCCTTGTTCCTTCGCTTCGCGTTCCACCACCTCGACGCAGATCACCAGATCGCCCAGCAAGGGGATGTCCAGTAACTCATCCGGTACGTCGGCGGGGAAGGACAGCACGTTGGTCGCGTAGTCCTTTTGGCGCCAGGTGTGATTCAGTTCACGGCCTTCGGGCTCGTCCACCAGGCGGATGGTCAGTTCGGAGTCGGCGGTGCGCTGGCGCAGGGCCAGTGCGCACCATTGACGGAACTGTTCTTCGCTGGGGGCGGGCGCTTCGGTGGCCAGTTGCAGGTCAAGCTCAAGCATCGCGGCGAACGTCCTTGGCGGGTGCGTCGTCCTTGTGGTCGAAGCGCTCGTAGGCCTCGACAATGCGCTGCACCAGCGGGTGGCGCACCACGTCTTTAGGCATGAAATGCGTGAAGCTGATGCCCGGCACGTCCTTGAGCACTTCGATCACCTGCGCAAGCCCCGACTTGGTGCCCTTGGGCAGGTCGACCTGGGTGACGTCACCGGTGATCACGGCGGTGGAGCCGAAACCGATACGGGTGAGGAACATCTTCATCTGTTCGACGGTGGTGTTCTGGCTTTCGTCGAGAATGATGAAACTGTTGTTCAAGGTACGGCCGCGCATGTAAGCCAGCGGGGCGATCTCGATGACCTGACGCTCGATCAGCTTGGCCACGTATTCAAAGCCGAGCATCTCGTAGAGCGCGTCATAGAGCGGGCGCAGGTACGGGTCGATCTTCTGGGCCAGGTCGCCGGGCAGGAAGCCGAGCTTCTCGCCGGCTTCGACCGCCGGGCGCACCAGCAGGATGCGGCGAACTTGCTCGCGCTCCAGGGCATCCACCGCACAGGCCACGGCCAGGTAGGTCTTGCCGGTACCCGCGGGGCCGATGCCGAAGTTGATGTCGTTGCCGAGAATTTCTTTGACGTAGCGCTGCTGATTCAAGCCGCGTGGGCGAATCATGCCTTTTTTGGTGCGCAGGGCCACGCTGGCTTCGGCCACCGGGTTGTTGGCCAGGTCTTCCACGGCAGATTCCTGCAGGTACAGGTGCACGGTCTCCGGCGACAGCTCACTACCCTTGGTTTCGCGGTAGAGGCGGCGGAGCAGGTTTTCTGCAGACGTGGTGTGCTGAGGTTCACCAATAAGCTCGAACTGATTGCCGCGGTTGCGGATCTCGATGCTCAGGCGTTGTTCGATCAGGCGCAGGTGCTCGTCGAACTGTCCGCACAGGTTGGCGAAACGGCGAGCCTCAAAAGGTTCGAGGATAAAACGATGGGGTTCTGCTATGGGTGCGTTCAAGGTTGCTTTTAGCCGCCCTTTGGCTGTTTAGGTGAAGGAGAGGATAACGCCAGTGGCGCGGGTACGAAAGCACTTATCTAGCCCAAGTGCAGCACGGTTCCCATGTGGGAGCGGGCTTGCTCGCGAAGGCGGTGGGTCAGCTAATACATGTATCAACTGATCCACCGCCTTCGCGAGCAAGCCCGCTCCCACATTTTGATCTCAATCAGTCAGAAATATTAGTGGGTTACTGCACCAGCGAGCCGCGCAGCGAGTGCGGTTGCGCCGCATCAATGTGTACGTCGGCAAACTGGCCGATCAGGGTTGGATTGTCGCAACGGAAATTGACGATTCGGTTGTTCTCGGTACGGCCTTGCAACTCGCCCGGGTCTTTTTTCGAGTAGTCGGTGACCAGGATCCGCTGGATCGAACCGACCATTTGTCGGCTGATCTCGAAGCCTTGTTGGTTCAGGCGGTGTTGCAGCGCATTCAGGCGCTCTTTTTTCAGCGCTTCCGGCGTCTCATCCAGCAGGTCCGCGGCCGGGGTGCCCGGGCGCTGGCTGTAGACGAACGAGTATGAGAAGTCGAAGCCGACGTCCTCGATCAACTTCATGGTTTGCTGGAAGTCTTTCTCGGTCTCACCGGGGAAGCCGACGATGAAGTCCGAGCTGATGCAGATACCTGGCACTGCCGCACGCAATTTGCGCAGTTTGGATTTGTACTCCAGCGCGGTGTGGTTACGCTTCATCGCCGACAGGATACGGTCCGAGCCTGACTGCACCGGCAAGTGCAGGTGCTTGACCAGCTCCGGCACCTCGGCGTGTGCCTGGATAAGGCTGTCGGAGAACTCCAGCGGGTGCGAAGTGGTGTAGCGGATGCGCTCGATGCCATCAACGGCGGCAACCACGCGGATCAGCTCCGCCAGGTCGGCCAAGCGCCCGTCGTGGGTCTGGCCGCGATAGCCGTTGACGTTCTGGCCCAGCAGGGTCACTTCGCGCACGCCGTTTTCGGCCAGGTGGATGATTTCCGACATCACGTCGTCAAACGGCCGGCTGACTTCTTCGCCACGGGTGTAAGGCACTACGCAGAAGGTGCAGTACTTGCTGCAGCCTTCCATCACCGACACATAAGCGCTCGGCCCATCGATGCGTGGCTCGGGCAAATGGTCGAATTTTTCGATTTCGGGGAACGACACATCGACCTGCGGCAGCTTGGTGATGCGCGCGGCGTCGATCATTTCCGGCAGGCGGTGCAGGGTTTGCGGGCCGAACACCACGTCGACATACGGCGCGCGGTCGCGGATCGCGGCGCCTTCCTGGCTGGCCACGCAACCACCGACGGCGATCACCATCTCCGGGTTGGCCAGTTTCAATTCGCGCCAGCGGCCCAGCTGCGAGTACACACGGTCCTGGGCCCGCTCGCGAATCGAGCAGGTATTGAGCAGGATTACGTCGGCATCTTCGGCGCGGGCAGTGACTTCCAGGGCCTGGTGTTCGCCCAGCAGATCGACCATGCGCGAGCTGTCGTACTCGTTCATCTGGCAACCGTGGGTTTCGATGTAAAGCTTCTTGGCCATGGGAATCGTCAACTGGTGGTAAAGAACCGCGCATTATAGGGGGCATGCCCATTGGTTCCTAGCGCTGTGCATCGGGTGCCATGCTATAGTTCGCGCCCTCTTTTATATCCCCGATGTGTTATTCGCCCACCATGACGAAACGTGAAGCTCCAATCTACAAGGTGATTTTCCTTAACCAGGGCCAGGTGTTCGAAATGTACGCCAAGCAGATCTATCAAAGTGATCTGTGGGGCTTCCTGGAAGTGGAAGAGTTCGTCTTTGGCGAGCGCACCCAGTTGGTCGTCGACCCGGGCGAAGAAAAACTCAAGGCGCAGTTTGAAGGCGTGGTGCGCAGCTTTGTGCCGATGCATTCGATTGTGCGCATCGACGAAGTGGAGCGCCTGGGCACGCCGAAGATCAGCGAGGCCCGTGGCACCAGCAATGTCATGCCGTTTCCGATGCCGATGCCTGAGAAGTAAGGCGTTAGACCGAGCAGGCCTAAACAGGCACTGAAGAATTAAGGCAGTGGTGAGAAGGGCGAACGCCCATCGGCACTCTGCAATTCCTGCAGATAATTGCGGAAAATCTGGCCCAACACTTGGGTGGCCAATTCCAGCTCATCGCGCTGCATGTGCTCGGCGACTTCGTCGGCCGTGTCCAGCGCGTCTTCCGCACCGTTGACCGCCGCCATTTTCAGCACAATGTACGCCTGGACGTTGTTGGCCGGCACGCCTTCGCCTTTGAAGAACATGTTGCCCAGCTGGAATTGCGCCTGGGCGTGGCCCTGCAACGAAGCCTTCTCGAAGTAGCTCAGGGCTTTGTTGAGGTCGCGGGCAGGGTTTTTTTCGTCGTGGTAGTACTGGCCCAACTCGTATTGCGCCTGCGCATCCCCGCCGTCAGCCTGTTTCTGGCACGCGCTCAGGGCTTCGGCCTGGCTGTCTGGCTGGGTATTGAGGGTGCAACGACCCATCGCTGGGATTAACAACGAGTTGCCGCCTGCTTGTGCATGTGCCAGCAGCGGCTGAAGGAGCAACAGGCAGCCCAGAACCAGGGTGCGGCCGGTGCGTTTCATGGGAATCGACTTACCTCTGACGGGGCACGCGGACCCTCGTGGAGTCCAATAAGCGCGCATTATGAAATAAGCAGGCCCCTGCTTACAAAGTCTTTACTCGTTTTTCTGCTGCGTAGGCAAGTTATCTGCCGGATTGCAGGGGATTTCTCGAAAAAAGTAGGAAATCTCTGTAGGCAAGGTAGCAAATCTGACGCTGCCAGGGGCAACGTCAGATTTATCTGCCCCTTACTTCAGGGCCGCGAAGGCGCGCTCGGCAGCATCCAGGGTCAGTTTCAACTCCGCTTCGCCATGGGCGATCGACGTGAAGCCGGCTTCGAAGGCGCTCGGTGCCAGATAAACGCCGCCTTCCAGCATCAAGTGGAAGAAGCGCTTGAACAGGTCGGCATCGCTGCCCATCACGTCATCGAAAGTGACGATATCGTCGGCGCCACTGAAGTACAGGCCGAACATGCCGCCCGCCTGAGTGGTGACAAACGGAATGCCGGCCGCATCGGCGCGCTGTTGCAGGCCATCCAGCAGGCGAGTGGTGTAGTCCGTCAGTTCGGCGTGGAAGCCCGGGCGACTGATCAGGCGCAGGGTGGTCAGGCCGGCGGCCATGGCCAGTGGGTTACCCGACAGGGTGCCCGCCTGGTAGACCGGGCCCAGCGGTGCGATGTGCTGCATGATTTCGCGTTTGCCGCCGAAGCAACCCACCGGCATGCCGCCACCGATGATCTTGCCGAAGGTGCTCAGGTCCGGCGTGACACCGTAATAAGCCTGGGCGCCACCGAGGGCAACGCGGAAACCGGTCATCACTTCGTCGAAAATCAGCACCACGCCGTGCTTGTCGCACTGTTGGCGCAGGCCTTCAAGAAAGCCTGGCGCTGGCGGTACGCAGTTCATGTTGCCGGCGACCGGCTCGACGATGATGCACGCGACCTCTTGACCGACTTCGCTGAGCATCTGCTCGACGGCGGCGATGTCGTTGAACGGCAAGGTCAGAGTGTGTTTGGCAAACGCTGCCGGTACACCGGCCGAACTCGGTACGCCCTGGGTCAGCAGGCCGGAGCCGGCTTTCACCAGCAGGCTGTCGGAGTGGCCGTGGTAGCAGCCTTCGAACTTGATGATGCTGTCGCGGCCGGTGAAACCACGGGCCAGGCGAATCGCACTCATGGTGGCTTCGGTGCCGGAGCTGACCATGCGCACCATTTCCATCGACGGCACGATCGCGCACACCAGATCGGCCATCTCGGTTTCCATGGCGGTCGGGGCGCCATAGGACAAACCGTGTTGCAACTGCTGGCGCACTGCGTCCAGCACCTGCGGATGGCTGTGGCCGAGGATCATCGGGCCCCAGGAACCCACATAGTCCACGTAGCGCTTGTCATCTTCGTCGGTGACGTACGCGCCTTCGGCGTGCTTGAAGAACAACGGCGTGCCGCCCACGCTCTTGAACGCACGCACGGGGGAGTTCACACCGCCGGGGATGTGTTTCTGGGCATTGGCAAACAGGGTTTCGGAACGGGACATGATCGGGCTCTCTAAACTGAATACTTAAGAAGATCGTTGAACGCGCGCGCGCGGCGGGTGACTTCCTGGGTGCTGTCGGCACCGAACAGGCCGTGCACCACGGCGAGCAGGTCGGCACCGTGGGCCACCAGCGGTTCGGCGTTCTCCAGGGTGACGCCGCCAATCACACAGATCGGCAGTTGCAGGCGCGCGCGGGCCTGGGACAGCATTTCAACAGTGGCGGCGGGTGCGCCGGGCTTGGTGCTGGAGTTAAAGAAGCGACCGAAGGCGACGTAGCTGGCGCCTTCTTTGGCGGCGTGTTCGGCCAGTTCGATCTGGCTGTGGCAAGTAGCGCCGATGATCGCCTTGGGCCCCAGTAATGCTCGGGCCGGGGTCAGCGGGCCGTCGGTCTGGCCCAGGTGCACGCCAACGCCCAGGCGCGCGGCCAATTCGGCGTCATCGTTGATGATCAGTTGCGTCTTGTAGCGCGAGCACAGCTCTCGCAGTTTCTCCGCTTCACGCAAGCGCCGGGCTTCATCGCTGCTTTTGTCGCGGTACTGCAACAGGGTCACACCGCCGTCCAGCGCCGCTTCGACGTAGGCGAGGAATTTGCCGGCCAACAGTTGACTGTCGGTAATGGCGTAAAGGCCACGTAGTTTCATGGGGCAGGCCTCTTGCTGTTAAAAGCACAAAGTTACGAGCAGAAATCCAGCGGCAGCCGGCGCGGCACAAACTGGCCCTGGCCGAGTTGTTCAGCGTCACGCAGGGTGCGCCAAGTGTAGTTGAGCGCCGATTGCACGGCGCTGACCAGGCCTTCGCCTTGAGCGATCCGACCGGCCAACGCGCTGGCGAGCGTGCAGCCTGAGCCGTGATAGCTGCCGGGCAGGCGCTGGCAGGTGAAGGTCTGGTGTGTGCCATCGCGGCTGTAGAGGCGGTTGTGCACTTCATGCTCGTCGCCGTGGCCGCCGGTAATCAGCAGGTGCTTGATAAACGGCAAGAGCTTCTCGGCGCACTCGTCGGCCGTGCCATTTGGCAACTCGGCGAGAATGCGCGCTTCCGGCAAGTTGGGCGTGGCGATCAACGACAGCGGTAACAGCCGCTCACGCATGGCGTAACCCACTTCGTCCTTGCCCAGGCTGCCACCGCCGCCGGCACGCAGCACCGGGTCGCACACCACCGGCAGGTGCGGGTGCGCCTGCAGCAGTTCGACCACGGTGTCGACCATCGCGGTGGAGCCGAGCATGCCGAGCTTTACGGCTGCCACTTCGGAGTCGCCGAGCACGGCATTGGCCTGGGCCATTACCCACTCGCGGTCGAGCACACGGAAGTCGATGACATTGACGGTGTTTTGCACGGTCAACGCGGTGACGGCCGGTGCCGCATGACAGCCTTGGGCAAGCAGGGCTTCGATATCTGCCTGCAAGCCGGCGCCACCACTGGGATCATGGCCGGAGAGACAGAGGACAACGGGGCGAGAGCTGTAGATATTCATGGTGCGCGAGCTTACCACCAAACGCTTTTTGCGTGGCTGTTGGGCGAAGGGGAAATTTCGGTGTCTGCCCGGGCGTGTTTAGCGCTGTTTACGCGTTGTTTTTTCGTTTAAAAAACGCGCTGAAAGGCCCGGTTTAGAGCCTTTCAAAAAATTATTTCAATGGTGTCCAATGGCCTCTACCGGCTATGCTAAAGTGGATCCAAACAAACTACTGTATCGCCGGTGTACGTCTACTCAAAAGGAATGGGGGGCTTTTGACACAACCGGGCAGGCCACGCTGGGGCTTTATGCGCTATTTGCTGATCTTATTATTGTGCGGGCTGCCGATGCTCGCCGGCGCCGTCGAGTTCAACCAGGGCACGCGAAGCCTGCCGCTGGGCCGGGTCATGCAAGTGCTCGAAGACCCCACCGACGCCCTCACCATCGCTGACGTCAGTTCCCCCGCTTACGCTGCTCAATTCAAACCCCATGACAAAGCCACCCTCAACGCCGGTTACTCGCGTTCGGTGTTCTGGCTCAAGGTCGACCTGCATTACACCGCCACTGACCCCCGCGCGCCACGCACCTGGTTTCTGGAGTTGGCATACCCACCGCTGAATCATCTGGACCTGTACCAGAACGACGGCACCGGCAACTACCGGTTGGCCACCCGTACCGGCAGCACGTTGCCGTTTTCCAGCCGTGAAGTACGGGCGAGCAACTACCTGTTCAAGCTCAACTTTGTGCCCAACCAGCAACACACCGTCTACCTGCGCCTGCAAAGCCAAGGCTCGATCCAGGCCCCATTGACGCTCTGGTCCGCCACTGCCTACCTTGAAGAACAGCCTCTGCGCCTGTATGTGTTGGGCGCAATCTATGGCGTCTTGCTGGGGATGCTGGTCTACAACCTGTTCATCTACTTGAGCGTGCGCGACACCAGCTACCTTTATTACATCCTCTATATCGCCTCGTTTGGCGTTTACCAGCTGTCGGTCAATGGCGTGGCCGTGGAGTACTTCTGGCCCAACAACCCGTGGTGGGCGAACGCGGCGGTGCCGTTCCTGATCGGGTCGGCGGCGCTGTTCGGCAGCTTGTTTGCCCGCAGCTTCCTGCACACCGCACAACACAGTCGTTGGCTCAATCGCATATTGCTGACCCTGGCTGCTTGCGGTGGCGTGGTGATGGTATTGGCGCTGTTGACCAGCTACGCCGTGGCCCTGCGCCTGGCCACCGGCCTGGCGCTGGTGTTCACCGTGACCATCTTTATTGCTGCTATCAAGGCCTGGTGTTGCGGCCAGCGCATGGCGCGCTATTTCATCATTGCCTGGTCGGCGTTTCTGCTGGGTGGGGTGGTCAACACGCTGATGGTGTTGGGTTACCTGCCCAATATGTTCCTCACCATGTACGCCAGCCAACTCGGCTCGGCCATCGAAGTGGCACTGCTTTCCCTGGCCTTGGCGGATCGCATCAACGGCATGCGCGAGCAGCAGGCGCAGATTCTGTTCGACGCCAGCCAGAAGCTTGAAGTGCTCAACCAGCAATTGGCGCGCAGTAACCGGCTGAAAGACGAGTTCCTCGCCACCCTGACCCACGAGCTGCGCACCCCCATGAACGGCGTGATCGGCTCTTTGGAGTTGATGCAAACCGTGCCGCTGGACGAGGACCTGGCCCAGTACCAGCAAACCGCCGCCGGTTCCGCGCGGGACATGATGCGTATGGTCAACGGCATACTCACGCTGACCGAGTTGCAGGCCGGACGCCTCACGGCCCAGCCCCAGGTGTTCAGCCTGCGCGGCGCGCTCGACACCTTGCGTCAACAATTCTGCGCCAGCGCCCAGAGCAAAGGCCTGGCATTTTCCATCGACGTGGCCGACGAGCTGCCGGACCGGGTGATCGGCGATGCGGACAAACTGATCCACTGCCTGGACTGCCTGCTCGACAATGCCTTCAAGTTCACCCACGAAGGCGCTGTGCGCTTGCGCGTGGTGGGTGTGCCGCAAAGTGATGGCGGGCTGTGCCTGAGCTTTATTTTGACCGACAGTGGTATTGGCTTTGCCTTTCTCGACGAGGCCACGCTTTATCAGCGCTTCTTCCAGCTCGACGGCTCGACCACCCGTGAATACGGCGGCCTGGGGATCGGCCTGGCGATTTGCCGGCAGTTGATCGAGCTGCTCGGTGGGCGCCTGACCCACCATTCCGAGCCGCGCAAGGGCAGCCGCTTCCAGTTGGACGTGAGCGTCAGCCCGGTGCCGCTTGAGCCAAAGCCGGTGGGGCAGGTGCCCCTCACCCAGCGCGCCGCACAGGATTGCACGGTGCTGTTGGTGGACGACAATAGCGTGGGCCAACTGGCGGTGCGCGGCATGCTGCTCAAGCTGGGTTACCGGGTGAAAACCGTGGACAACGGTGCGGCCGCTCTGACCCTGTTGCAGGCTGAAACATTTGATGCGGTGCTGCTCGATGTGCCTGAAGGCGGCTTCTCTCTGTGCTGTCAGATTCGTGCGCTGCCCGGCTGCGGTGAGTTGCCGGTGATCGCCCTGAGTACCTCGCTGCAAGCCCCGGATCGCGAGCGCTGTCATGGCGTAGGCGTTACAGATCGTCTCAGCAAGCCGGTGCGTTTC
The DNA here is from genome assembly GCF_900215245.1 of Pseudomonas fluorescens. Classification (GTDB taxonomy): domain Bacteria; phylum Pseudomonadota; class Gammaproteobacteria; order Pseudomonadales; family Pseudomonadaceae; genus Aquipseudomonas; species Aquipseudomonas fluorescens. The sequence continues at coordinate 1,315,183 of NZ_LT907842.1, read as the reverse complement.
GAGGCGTTGCAGGGCGTGCTGGAGCGCCTTCTGCTGTGCCCGTTAGAGGGCGAAAGCGCCGGACATTAGGCGCGTATGCCACTTTTTTAAGCCGGATGACGGTGCTTAACTGAAATCCAGGCCTCAATGCACGTGGCCTTTTCCAGGAGGCCCGTCATGAACCTGCATCAGTTCGCCGAAACCCACGACGTCACCAACCAGCCGCCGTCCCTGGACGGCACCAACCTGTACCGCATCGACCTGCCGCTGCAAGAGTGGTCGCGCCGCTATGGCGCCGGCTGGGCCGAGGCGCGTATCGACGCGTATGGCGCGCTGGCGGGTGGGCCACTGATGGCGGCCGGGTTCCTGGCGAATCAGAACAAACCGGTGTTCAACAGCCATGACCGTTATGGCCATCGTATTGACCTGGTGGAGTTTCATCCGGCGTATCACGAACTGATGCGCACGGCCGTCGAGCATGGCCTGCCGTCGCTGCCCTGGGCCCATCCGCAGTCGGGCGCGCATGTGGCCCGCGCCGCCATGACGTACCTGCACAGCCAGGCCGAAGCCGGCACCGGTTGCCCGCTGACCATGACGTTCGCCTGCGTCCCGGCGCTGCGCCTGCAACCGGATCTGGCGCAGACCTGGCTGCCGAAAATCCTCAACACCGAATACGACCCGCGCAACGTCGGTATCGCCCACAAAGCCGGCGCCACCATTGGCATGGCCATGACCGAGAAACAAGGCGGCACAGACGTGCGCGCCAATACCACGCGTGCTTACCCCGTGGGCGCGGGCGGCCCTGGCCAAGCCTATGAACTGGTGGGGCACAAGTGGTTCTGCTCGGCGCCGATGTGCGACGGGTTCCTGACCCTGGCCCAGACCGACAAAGGCCTGACCTGTTTCCTGCTCCCCCGGCACCGCCCGGATGACACACGCAACGAGTTCTACATCCAGCGCTTGAAAAACAAACTCGGCAACGGCTCCAACGCCTCCAGCGAAGTGGAGTTTCGTGGCGCCCTGGCCTGGATGATCGGCGAAGAGGGCCGTGGTGTGCCGACCATCATCGAAATGGTCGCGATGACCCGTTTCGATTGCATGGTGGGCTCCAGCGCGTTGATGCGTCAGGCGCTGACCCAGGCCAGCCATCATTGTGCCCATCGTTTGGTCGGCGGCCGCGTCCTCAGTGAACAGCCACTGATGCAGAACGTGCTGGCCGACCTGGCCCTGGAAAGTGAAGCGTCGCTGGCCCTGAGCATGCGCATGGGCCGCGCGCTGGATCATCTTGATAACGAGCAGGAAGCCAAATTCGCCCGGCTGGTGACGGCGGTGGGCAAGTATTGGATCTGCAAGCGCGCGCCGGCGATGATCAACGAGGCCGCCGAGTGCATGGGCGGCGCGGGCTATGTTGAGGACAGCATTCTGCCGCGCTTGTACCGGGAGGCGCCGGTGAATTCGACGTGGGAAGGCTCCGGCAATGTTCAGTGCCTGGACGTGCTGCGGGCGCTGTCCAAAGAGCCGGGTGTGCTGGAGGCACTGTTTGTCGAGTTGGGGAGTGGGCATGGCGACAAACACGTGGCGCGGCACATCGAAGCGTTGAAGTCGGCCTTCATGGACACTCAGGATATCCAGTACCGTGCGCGCCAATTGACGGAGGACATTGCCGTGGCGTTGCAGGCCAAGCTGTTGCTGGAGGCCGGGAATGCGGCGGTCAGTGATGGTTTTATTGCCAGCCGACTGGGCGAGTCGTCCGGTCGGGTGTACGGCACTTTGCCGCGCGGTGTGAATGTTGAGGCGATTGTCGCCCGCTCGACCCCAAACCGCTGACTAAACTCGCTCAAAATGTGGCAGCGGGCTTGCTCGCGAATGCGCTGTATCAGTCGCCTATTCAGCAACTGAAAGACCGTATTCGCGAGCAAGCCCGCTCCCACATTGATCGCAATCCAATTCCACTGTTTCAGTGAGGCCGGGATACAGGCAAGATAAAGGTCTGCACGTCAGAACACAGGATGCTTACCGTGACCGAAGCTTTTGTTGTCGTTCAAACCGCTGAAGAAGCCGTGGATCGGCTGGCGGCTCTTCATGAGCGTGCTACCGGCGCGCTCAATCAAGCCCTCAAGCAATACCTCAAGGACCGCGTCGAACCCGATGCCGAACAACGCGCACTGTTCCGCTATCCTGAACTGCGCCTGACCTACCACTGCCACGGCGAAGTCCCACAGACCACCCGCGCGTATGCCAAAGTCCAGCTGCCGGGGACCTACAGCGTTACCGTTACCCATCCGGCGGCATTCCGTAAATACCTGTTGGAGCAACTGGTGCCGCTGATGCACGACTTCACCGTGACGGTGGAAGTCGGCGTCAGCCAGCAGAACATTCCCTACCCGTATGTGGTGGAGCAGGGCGACGAATTGGCTGGCTCCGGCGTGACTGCCGCGACCCTGGCGCGCGTGTTCCCCAGCACCGATTTGTCCGCCGCCACCGATGGCATTGCCGACGGCCTCTACGACTGGGAAAACACCGACCCGCTGCCGCTTGCGCTGTTCGATGCCGCCCGCGTGGACTTTTCCCTGCGCCGCCTGGTGCACTACACCGGCAGTGACTGGCGCCATGTGCAGCCGTGGATCCTGCTGACCAACTACCACCGCTATGTTGACCAGTTCATCCTGCATGGCCTGGAGCAACTGCGCAGCGACCCACGGTTTATCCGCATGGTGCTGCCGGGCAACGTGATCATCGACAAGAGCATGGATCACGGCGAAGCGTCGGCAATTGCTGCCGGCGTGGTCTGGCATCGTTATCAGATGCCGGCCTATCACCTGCAGGCCACTGACGGCCACGGCGTGACGTTGGTGAATATCGGCGTCGGCCCGTCCAACGCAAAAAACATCACTGACCACCTTGCGGTGCTGCGCCCACATTGCTGGCTGATGATTGGTCATTGCGGCGGCCTGCGCCAATCCCAGACCATCGGCGACTACGTACTGGCCCACGCCTATATGCGCCGCGACGGGATTCTCGACCGCGTGGTACCGCCGAACATCCCGATCCCGGCCCTGGCCGAAGTGCAGATGGCCTTGCAGCAAGCGGCGGCGAATGTCACCGGCGAAAAAGGCGAAGAGCTGAAAAAACGCCTGCGCACCGGCACCGTGCTGACCTACGACGATCGTAACTGGGAGCTGCGTTGGGCCCAGGAACGGCCGCTGATCAACTTGTCCCGCGCGGTGGCCGTGGACATGGAAAGCGGCACCATCGCCGCCCAGGGTTATCGCTTGCGGGTGCCGTACGGCACGTTGCTGTGTGTTTCGGACAAACCACTGCACAGCGAAATCAAGCTGCCGGGTTCGGCCAACGCGTTCTATGAACGTGCGGTCAGCCAGCACTTGAAGATCGGCATCGAGGCGGTGGACCTGTTGCGCACCGAACTCAACTCGCTGCACTCGCGCAAACTGCGCAGTTTCGACGAACCGCCGTTCCGCTAAGCGGTTGGGATGGTCATTTAACGGTCAGGCCACTAGCATTGTCGGTCCTGACCGTTAGATGTTCCTTTGCCATGTCCCGTCCCTCCCGTCCCGATTCGCGCCGCCCTGGCGTGAAACCGCCTTACTCCGCAGCGCGTCGTGTCGCCAAAGCGCCACCGGCCGAGCCGAAGTTGGTGCTGTTCAATAAACCGTTCGACGTGCTGACCCAGTTCAGCGACGAAGGCGGGCGCGCGACCCTCAAGGATTTTATCGACATCCCCGGCATCTACCCGGCAGGCCGCCTGGACCGTGACAGCGAAGGCCTGTTGCTGTTGACCAACGATGGCCAACTGCAGGCGCGGATTGCCGACCCCAAGCACAAGCTGGCGAAAACCTATTGGGTGCAAGTCGAAGGCGAGCCCACCGAAGAGCAACTGCAACGCCTGCGTGACGGCGTGGAGCTTAACGACGGCATGACCTTGCCCGCCGAAGCTCGGCAATTGGAGGAGCCCGAGCTATGGCCGCGCAACCCGCCGGTACGGTTCCGTAAAAGCGTGCCGACGCACTGGCTGGAGCTGGTGATTCGCGAAGGGCGTAACCGCCAGGTACGGCGCATGACCGCTGCGGTGGGCTTGCCGACCTTGCGCCTGGTGCGCGTGCGTATCGGCGAGTGGTCGATTGATGGCCTGGATCAAGGCCAATGGAAGGAAGTGCCGGCGCGGTTATAGCGCGCCGGACTCGATCAGGCCGATCACCACGCTTTTGATGATGAACGCTGCCACGCCCAGGCCCAGCACAAAAAACAGAATGAACGAGCCAAAGCGCCCGGCTTTGGACTTCTTCGCCAGGTCCCAGACGATAAAACCCATGAAAATGATCAGAATGGTGACCAGGCCGGTCATCATCCATTCTTCAAACAGGGCAGGGTCGATGTTGTTCATGGGCTTTTTCCGACAGGGCAGGCGGGCAAGTATACGGCAGCGTTACAGACGCAATATTGACCTGAGTCGAAGTGCAGTCCAAATGTGGGAGCGGGCTTGCTCGCGAATGCGGTGGGTCAGCCACCTATTCATTAACTGACAGACCGCATTCGCGAGCAAGCCCGCTCCCACAGGGGATCTTCAGTGTGTTTGAGATCAGGTACGCAGGTGCGTCAGCGGCAGCTCGGTGCTGTTCAATACCTGGTTGAGCACAAAGCTGGAGCGCACGCTGGTCACGCCTTCAATGCGGGTGAGGTGGCCCAGCAGCAGTTTTTGATAGTGATCCATGTCCGGCACCACCACTTTCAACTGATAGTCAGCATCCATCCCGGTCACCAGACTGCATTCCAGCACTTGCGGCAGCGTGCGAATCGCGGCTTCAAAGTTCTCGAACCGCTCGGGCGTGTGGCGGTCCATGCCGATCAGCACATAGGCCGTGAGGCTCAAACCGAGCATCTTGCGGTCGAGCAGGGCGACCTGGCGTGCGATGTAGCCGTCATCTTCCAACTGCTTGACCCGGCGCGAGCAGGGCGACGGCGACAAGCCGATGCGTTCGGCCAACTCCTGGTTGGAGATCCTCGCGTCGCGCTGCAATTCCGCCAAAATACTCAGGTCGTATCGGTCAAGCTTGCTCATTGGGTTGGCCTTTGTCGTAACTATTGCGGCGAATTATCTATGAAGGGTTAAAAATTGCGCAAGCACTGTTTATTGACGCAATCTTCGCAATCATCTATCGGCGCGTCGGGCCTATGATTACCAACAGAATCACCGCCTGGACAACAGTCCACTGCAGCCAGCCCAATCAGGCCCGCTGCGGCCGCCACCCCAGCAGGGTTGAGCCGGCCTCCAGGCTGCACACTGTCCACAAGACGGCGTGAGGTGAGCCAACGTCAAAAGCGTTGAGCCAGGACGAAATTCTCAAGGGGTGGCCGACGGGTCACCCCTTTTCTTTTGCGTGGGTTTTACCTGCCTCTCTTTATCTGCAAACAAAGTTCTCGTGACTGATAACCTGTCTCAGAACCGGGTGAGGCTTTTCCAGTCTCATACTATGAGGCCGGACACTCGAGGCCCTAATCCGCAGTGAGGAATAGCATGAAGCGCATCTGGCGTATGGCAGGTGTAGGTTTGCTGATGGTCACCGTCGGCACGCAAGTGATGGCCGACGACCCGCGCTCAGAAGGCGGCGGTCAGCATGAAAGAGGCCCGGAAGGCGGGCGGCAAGGTAACGAACAGCCGCGCCCGCAAAATAACCCACCGCGCCCGCAGAACAATCAACCGCGCCCGGAGAATAACCAGCCGCGGCCACAGAACCCACAGTTCGAGAACCATCCGCCGCGCCCGCAGAACCAGCACTTTGATCGCGCCGAGCAACCGCCGCACGGCGGCGGGCAGTGGCAAGGTCGCCCGCAAGGTGCCGAGCCGCCTCGGCCAGCACCGCAACCGGCGAATAATCTGCCGATTCAAGGTCGCCCGGACACGGTTCGGCAAACCCAGGAGCCGCGCCAGGGCAACTATCAGGACATCCCGCGCCGCAACGACGGCAACCCGCATTGGCAGGCAGGGAATGGCGCACGCCCAGGTGGCGGCTTCAATGGCCACCCCAATGACAACCGCTGGCCAGGTCGCCCTGATGGGCACGGCAACGGCTGGGGCCCGGGGCCGCAATATCGCCCCGGCCATATGGTTGATCGCTTCCCCGACCGTAACTACCGCGTGCCCTACCGTGGCCAGGATTACTTCTTCTCTGGCGGCTACTGGTATCGCCCGCAAGGCCCGCGTTACGTGGTGGTGACGCCGCCCTACGGCATCCGTGTGCAGTACCTGCCGGACTATGCGCGGGAAGTGTGGGTGGGCAGCGCGCTGTTTTTCCTCGCCGCCGGTGCCTATTACACCTACGAAAGCAGTACCCAGCAGTACGTGGTGGTGCAACCGCCGACAGAAGTGCCGGCGCCGCAACCCGCACCGCAAGGCAATGGTTATGACGTGGTCGCCTATCCGGCGAACGGCCAATCACCGGCCCAGGTGCAGCAGGATGGCTACGACTGTTATCGCTGGGCGGTGCAGCAAAGTGGTTTCGATCCGCAGGCGGTCTCCTACGCCCCGGCCCCGGCGGTGGTGCAAACCTACCGCCAGGCCCAGGGTAACTGCCTGACCAGTCGCGGCTATCAGGTGCAGTATTAGGCCTTGGCGCCCGTGACGACTTCCCGCGGGTCGGCGTGCACCAGCACTTCGGCCCGAGGGTAGGCTTTGTGAATGGCATCGGCGGCCTGGTCGCTGATGCCATGGGCCACTGACAGCGTCAATTCGCCGGGCAATTCCAGATGCAGTTGCACAAACCAATGGCTGCCGGAGATCCGCGTGCGTAAATCATGGGCACCCAGCACGCCGGGGACGCCACGCGCCAGTTCCAGCATGTGCTGGCTGACGTCCGGCGGCAGTTCCTCGTCCATCAACACCGCAAAGCTTTCCCGGGCGATCTGGATCGCACTCCACAAAATGTAGACGGCAATTCCCAGGCCGAACCACGCGTCGACTTGATGGAAACCAAAACCGGCCAACACCAAGGCCACCAGGATGCTGCCGTTGAGCATCAAGTCCGAGCGGTAATGCAACGAGTCGGCACGCACCGCGTTGGAGCCGGTTTCGCGAATCACGCGGTGTTGCAGCATCAGCAACGCCACGGTCATCACCAGTGAAAACACGATCACGCCGATGCTCAACCACGGTGCGCCGACCGGTTCAGGATGCTGCAAACGCTGGTACGCCTGGTACGCAATCAGCAGCGCACTGCCGGCGATAAACAGTGCTTGAGCCATGCCCGACAGTGATTCCGCCTTGCCATGCCCATAGCGGTGATCGTCATCGGCCGGGCGCAGTGCGTAATGCACCGCCAGCAGATTCAGCAGCGACGTCACGCCGTCGAGCAGTGAGTCGGTCAACCCGGCGAGCATACTCACCGAGCCACTGAGCCACCAGGCGATGGCCTTGGTGATAATCAGCGCACAGGCCACGCCCACCGAAGCGCGGGTGGCCAGGCGCAAGAGCCTTGCGTGTTCGGGGCTGCTGGTCATAGGCGGGTCGAATCCTCAAGCGGCAGGTTGCAGGCCCAGGGACGCGAGTTGTTGCACGCTGCCCTTGAACTGGATCATGCGCGGGTCATCCAGCGGCAGGGTGTGACCGGTTTCTTTCTGGATGATGGTTTGCAGCTTGGCGTTGTCGACTTTGCCGTCGGCACCAATGGCTTCATGCAACTTCTCTGGCGCGACTTGCGCGGTTTTGCCTGGCTCGAAATAGATCGCGCCGGTGGCGAAGTCGACGCCGAATGCGATCAACCCCGGGATCACATAAAACAGCAGGCCAACGGCATCGAGCACGGCAATCGCCGGGTCGATCTTGCCGTCGATCTGGCCACGGCGGTCGGGGTAGAAAATCGAACCGCAGGCCGTGAGTTGGCTCAGCAGGGTGACGGCGAGGACACCGCCGATGACACGGGAAGCGATACGCATAAAATTCTCCTGAACACGGTTGAAAGGTGACTATAAGCCAGATCCACGCGACGACGACTATCCAATGTGGGAGTGGGCTTGCTCGCGAATGCGGTCGTTCAGAAACATATTCGTCGACTGACAGATTGTGTTCGCGAGCAAGCCCGCTCCCACCGTTGACCGTTTTTATCTTCGAAGCCAGTGGTGTCTTTGAGACCACCACCGGCATCCGGCAGTTCGCCGTTATACTCGCCGCTCTGCTTTGGAGCCAGTATGAATTCGTTGCCGATTGATGATGTTTTACCTGCCCTGCGTGACGCCTTGGCGAATCGCCATGAAGCCGTGCTGGAAGCGCCGCCCGGCGCCGGTAAAACCACCCGCGTGCCCTTGGCCTTGTTGAACGAGCCATGGCTGGCGGGGCAAACCATCCTGATGCTCGAACCCCGCCGTCTCGCCGCGCGCGCGGCCGCCGAACGCCTGGCCAGTGAGCTGGGCGAAAAGGTCGGCGAAACCGTTGGTTATCGTATCCGCCTCGACAGCAAGGTCGGCCCCACGACGCGCATCGAAGTGGTCACCGAAGGCATCCTCACCCGCCGCCTGCAGGACGACCCGGCGCTGGAGGGCGTGGGCCTGCTGATCTTCGACGAATTCCACGAGCGCAGCCTCGACGCCGACCTGGCGCTGGCCCTGAGCCTGAACGGCCGCGACCTGTTTCGCGATGAACAGCCGCTGAAAATCCTGCTGATGTCCGCCACCCTCGAAGGCGAGCGCCTGGCCGGGCTGCTGGATGACGCGCCGATCCTGCGCAGTGAAGGGCGCATGTTCCCGGTGCAGATGCGCTGGGGGCGGCCGTACCAGGCCGGTGAATTTATCGAGCCGCGCGTGGTGCAGACCATCCTTGAGGCTGTGCATGACCAAACCGGCAGCATTCTGGTGTTCCTGCCGGGGCAAGCGGAGATTCGCCGGGTTAACCAGCAACTGGCTGACGCTTTGGGGGATCGCAGTGATGTCCTGCTCTGCCCACTGCATGGCGAGCTCGACCTTAATGCCCAGCGCGCGGCCATCGACCCGGCACCGGCGGGTAAACGCAAGGTTGTGCTGGCCACCAACATCGCCGAAACCAGCCTGACCATCAACGGTGTGCGCGTGGTGATCGACGCCGGGCTGGCGCGGGTGCCGCGGTTCGACCCGGGCAGCGGCATGACCCGCCTCGACACCCAACGCATCTCCCGTGCCAGTGCTACTCAGCGCGCCGGCCGGGCAGGGCGGCTGGAGCCGGGCGTGTGTTATCGCCTGTGGTCCGAGGACCAGCACGAAGGTCTGGCTGCGTACGGCAGCGCGGAAATCCTCGCCGCCGACCTCGCCGGCCTGGCCTTGCAGTTAGCGCGCTGGGGCGTCACACCCACGCAGTTGGTGTGGCTGGATGCGCCGCCGACTGCCGCGTATGCCCAGGCCCAGGACCTGCTGGTGCGCCTCGGTGCCTTGAATGACGAACAACTCACCACCCATGGCCAGAAAATGGCCGAGTTGCCGGCCCATCCGCGTATCGCCCATCTGCTGCTGCGCGGGCAGGATTTGGGGCTGGCGTCGACTGCGTGTGATGTCGCCGCGCTGTTAGGTGAGCGGGATATCTTGCGCGGTGGCGGCGCCGATTTGCACAGCCGCCTGGCCTTGATGTCCGGCGAAGAACGCGCACGTGGCACCCAAGCTGGCGTGCAGCGGGCCAAGCAACTGGCGCGGCAATACCGCAGCTACTTAAGGGGCACGGCGACTCAAGCCGTGGCCGATCCCGACCACCCGCGCTGGCTCGGTGCCTTGCTGGCGCTGGCCTACCCGGACCGCGTCGCCCAGCAACGTCGCCCCGGTGGCGCCGAATACCGCCTGGCCAACGGCCGCGCCGCGCTGTTCGCGGACGCCGACAGCTTGATGAAACAACCCTGGTTGGTGATCGCCGACCTCGGCAGCCGGCAGGGCCAGCGCGAAGAACGCATCTACCTCGCGGCGGACTTCGATCCGGCGCTGTTCGACACGGTGCTCGCCGAGCAAGTGCGCAACGTTGACCAGTTGGATTGGGACGAACGCGAAGGCGTGCTGCGTGCTGAACGCCAGCGCAAAGTCGGCGAACTGGTGCTGAGCCGTGAACCGCTGACCGGCCTCGACGAGTCTGCCCGCAGCCAGGCGCTGGTTAACCTCGTGCGCCGCAAAGGCCTGGAGCTGCTGCCGTGGACGCCTGAACTGCGCCAATGGCAGGCCCGCGTGATGCTGCTGCGCCACCTGGACGCCGGTAAAACCAGCGAATGGCCCGACATCAGTGACACGGCGTTGCTTGCCAGCCTGGAACACTGGCTGATGCCGTATCTGGGCAAAGTCTCGCGCCTGAGCCATTTCGCCAACCTGGATATTTCCAGCTTCCTGCACAACCTGCTGCCGTGGCCGCTGCCCCAACGCCTGGACGAGCTGGCGCCGCAGCATGTGAAAGTGCCGTCGGGCTCCTCGGTACGTTTGGACTACAGCGAACAGCCGCCGATTCTGGCGGTGCGCTTGCAGGAGTTGTTCGGCCTGGCGGACACCCCGCGCATTGCCGGTGGGCGCCAGGTGGTCAAGCTGCACCTGCTGTCCCCGGCGCGACGGCCGGTGCAGGTGACGCAGGACCTGGCGAACTTCTGGCGCAGCACGTATGTCGAGGTGAAGAAGGATTTGAAGGGGCGTTATCCGAAGCATTACTGGCCGGATGACCCGTTGGTGGCCGAACCAACCGCCCGGATCAAACCCCGCAAGTAGGTCGTGTGGAGATCAAATGTGGGAGCTGGCTTGCCTGCGATACAGACGACTCGGTCTATCTGGTTCACCGAGGCGATGTTATCGCAGGCAAGCCAGCTCCCACACAAGCCCGCTTTCTACAGGGTTTGAGGTGTTGGTTATTGCGCAGCCGGCAGCAGGAAGCGGGCAATCACCGGCAAGTGATTGGAGATGCGCAGCGTGTCTTCCTGGCGTACTTTGGCTTCCACCCGCTTGATGCGTGGGCTGTAGAACAGATAGTCGAGCGTACGATCCGGCCCTTCTACGCTGGGGTCATTCGGGAAGTTTGTCAGCCATTTCTCACGATCAATCCCGCTGGATTCACTGTTACTCGGGATCATCGGGTACTTGTCCCACAGCAAATGCAGCTCACTGTCCGGCGAATACTGGCCGCGCTTAACCGCGTCCAGGCGCAGGAATTGCCCCAGTGGCAGCAAGTTGAAGTCCCCGCCGATCAGCCATGGCGTGCCACGGCCTTCGAACTTATCCAGCAGCTTCACCGTGGCTTTCGCTTGCGCTTGCACTGCTGACCGCCCAGGCATGTTGCCATCCAGCCGGGTATTGAGCACCGCCAGTTGGCCGCCATCGCTCAGCGGCAAATAGGTCAGCAACAAGGCCGGTCTGGGTTGGAACTGGCGGCTGATAAAGTTGGCCGGCGACACCGGGAGTTGCAGGCGTTCGGCGTGTTCGATCTGGTAACGGCTCAGGGTCACCAGTTTGCGGCCGACGCTGCCGAAGATATGCAGGTTGGGCACAAAGTCGGCTTTCCAGTCGAAGGCCTGGGCGCTGCACGGGTAGAGGTCGACCAAGCGTTCCTGAAGCAAGGCCACCTGGTCCTGGTAGTGCGACGATTTGGCGCCTTCGTCGAGTTCCTGCAACAGCAGGATGTCGGGGTGTTCGTCGCGGATCACCCGCGCCACTTCATCCAGGCTTGAGGCCATGTCTTCCACGGTCGGGCGGTCGTCCGGGCCGCTGCCGTCGGCGGTGTCGTACCAGAACACGTAGTTCTTGCCGGCCAGGTATTGCACGTTCCAGGTCATGACCTTGAGCGCTTGCCCGGGCAGCAGGGTCGGCGCACGGGGCGCGACACAGCTGACGGGCAGGGTTTCCTTGTCGGCAGGGCGCCAGGTCAGGCTGTAGATCAGGGCTGTGAGCAGGCCCGCGATGATCAAGAGGCTCAACAGGGTGATGCGCAATAAACGGGTCATTGGCTCGGCTTATAGCGTTTCAGAGGTGGCACGGAGCATATCACCGTGCGTCGGCATCGCCACCGATCAACATGAATAAACGGAACAGCACCACACTGGTAAACAGTTGCAGAAAGCTGTGGGCGCTGTCGATCAGTACGCCCAGCAGCGGCGCGGGATCGGGATACGCCGCCACGCTGGCGCCCTTGAGCAGCCACAGGGGCGTCATCACGCACAGCAGGCACACCAGAATTCGCCAGAAGTGCCCGCGAGTCAGGCGAAAGCTTTCCTTCATCGCCTCCAGCGCCGACAGGCCGCGCAGCACCAGCAGGTACTCGGCAAACGCGAGCACCACCATCAGCCACAGGCCCGGCAGGAAATACAACGACAGGCCAAGCAGAATCAGCAGCGTGCTGATAGCCGTGAGCAGGGCGAAGCGTGGCCACAGGGTCAGGGCCATGGCCCACACATCTTTAGTGCGCGGCGACTCGCCACGGGTGCGCGCGTCCAGAAACAGGATCAAGGCGCCCGTGTACAGCGGGTACACCAACAACCCCACCACCACGCTGTAGCCGGGAAAGGCATCCGGGCCCAGCGTGTGGTCGAGCACCTGTTGCAGCAGGGCTTCGAGAATCACCAGCGGCAGGCACAGCTGGACGATGGCGCCCAGGTTGCGTTGGGTGAAACGGAAGGAGTCGCGCAATACGTCTAACGGATTCATCAGGTTCATCACAGGCCGAAAAGCAAGGCCGACACTTTAACCGATCATGACGAGAGGTGAGCAAACGTAAACCTTTCGTAAAGACCATTGAAACGTCTAGTAACAGCCCCATTACTGTTACGTAGCGTGCCTGACCCTGGGCAAGCCCATGATTTCTACCGGCAATCTAACGAGGTCGCCATGAACAGCGAAGAGCAAACCCTGATCGATGGACTGTTTTCACGGTTGCAGCAAGCCGAAACGGACTCAGCCCCCCGCGACGCCCTGGCCGAAGCGCGGATCAAGGAGCACATGACTCGCCAACCGGCCGCCGGGTACTACATGACCCAGTCGATTCTGGTGCAAGAGCACGCGATCAAGAGTCTCGACGCGCAGAACAAGCAACAGGCGCAGCAGATCCAGCAATTGCAGGACGAATTGCAGCAGGCCAAATCCCAGGCGGCGCAACCTGCGCAGAGCAGCGGGGGGTTCCTGTCGAGCATCTTTGGCGGCGGCAGTTCGCGTGACGCCCAGCCTGCGCAAAGCGCCCCGGCGTCTTCCGGTGGCGGCTGGCGTGAGCCGGCGCGGCCCTCGTTCGGCCAGCCCGCGCCGCAACAGCAGAACTACGGTGCGCCGCAGCAGAACTATCAACAGCCGCAACAGGCGCCAGCAGCGCCCATCGGCAGTGGCTTCCTCGGCGGCGCGCTGAAAACCGCCGCCGGTGTCGCGGGTGGCGTAATGCTGGCCGAAGGCATCAGCAGCCTGTTCAACCACAACTCGCAACAGCCGCAAGTCGTGGAAGAAATCATCCGCGAAGAACCGGCGCCCGCCAGTGACAACAGTAACTGGGGCAACGACGACCAGAAGTTTGCCGGCAATGACAACTGGGGCAGCGACAACGGCTCCGACAGCTTCGCCGACAACGACTATTCCGACGATTCCTCCTCGTTTGGCGACGACGACTCCTTCGTCTGAGCCGCACTCAACCGGGGCGCTTCGTCGCCCCGGGCTGATTTTTCGCTGAAACTTTCCCATGGCTGGCATACTGGCGCCTTTGCGGGCCTTCGCGTTCGAGGTCCAAGCGGCAGCCATGGGGAAGTGCGGTGAAGAAAATTGCGGTGTTCGCCGATGTACAAAACCTCTACTACACCGTGCGCCAGGCGTATGGCTGCCACTTCAATTACGCCGCCCTGTGGGCTGACATCAGCGCGCGCGGGCAGATCGTCGAGGCGTATGCGTATGCCATCGACCGTGGCGACAGCAAGCAGCAGCAATTCCAGCAGATCCTGCGCAACCTGGGCTTTACGGTAAAACTCAAGCCGTACATCCAGCGCGCCGATGGCTCGGCCAAGGGCGACTGGGACGTGGGCATCACCCTCGACATCATGGATGCCGCCGACCACGTCGACGAAGTGGTGCTGGCCTCCGGCGACGGTGATTTCGACATGCTGCTCGACCGCATCATCCAAAAGCATGGCGTCGAAGCCGTGGCCTACGGCGTGCCAGGGCTGACGGCCAACTCGCTGATACGCGCCGCCAGCCGCTACGTGCCGATCGAAGGCGCACTGCTGCTCAAATAAGCGCAGCGGCTCAATAAATAGTTAGACGGAGTTGGAACAGGTTTGGAACGTATAGCGGTCATCGACTTTGAAACCACCGGCATCACCCCGAGCAGCCACTGCCGGGCCACGGAAATCGCGGTGGTGATCCTTGAGCGCGGCCAAATCGTGGACCGCTACCAGAGCCTGATGAATGCCGGCGTGCGTGTGCCGGGCTTTATTGAACAACTCACCGGCATCAGCAACGCCATGTTGCGCAGCGCGCCACCGGCCGAGCGGGTGATGAACGAAGTCAACGAGTTCGTGGGCACCACGCCATTGCTGGCGCACAACGCCGCGTTCGACCAGAAGTTCTGGGACTTCGAACTGGGCCTGATCCGCCGCACCCGCCTGCAAAAATTCGCCTGCTCGCTGCTGCTGGCCCGTCGCTTGATGCCGGCGGCACCGAACCACAAACTCGGCACGTTGAATTCCTTCGCGCAACTGCCCCACACCGGCAAGGCTCACCGGGCGATGGCGGATGCGGAAATGGCGGCCAACCTCACCGCGCACCTGGCCGAGCAATTGCGCGGTACGCATGGGTTGCGAGAACTGTCCCACGACCTGCTGTGCACCTTGCAGAAAGTGCCGGCGGCGAAGATCAATGAACACCTGAAGAAGCATCGCGGGTTCTAAACCGGCCACCCGCCCAAGAACACCGACGTTTCAAATGTGGGAGGGGGCTTGCTCCCGATCGCGGTGTGTCCGCTAATCATCCAGTGGCTGACACACTGCAATCGGGAGCAAGCCCCCTCCCACATGAGTGATGCGGTGTTCATCGCGGTTGCACACACTCCAACGCCCGACCTACCACGTCCTTCGCCATCCCCACCAAATGCATCACCGCTCGCTGTTGCGCATTCATCGCTTCAGCCGACCCGTGCGCCGTCTCCACCGCGCAATGCAGCAAGTCGGCCGCATGGGCGAGGGCGTCTTCGAAGCTAAGGTTGTCATTTAGAACAAAGTTGGGCGCGTCCGGGGCGGAAGCTTTGAGGTAGTAGTCGATGGCTCGGCGGTTGAGCAGGGCGTCTTCGCTGAGGAAGTTTGTCTGGGTATCAGTTGAAGCAGAGGTTGCTTTGACCATGTTGAATCTCCGGGACTTTTGACGCTCTCCTTCCGCCAATTTCGGCTTGCACTTCCGGTCACCGAAGGGCCGATGACGAGGTGAAGACTAGCGGCGGAATTCAGCCGGAACAAGGTATGAAACGGTGCTCGGAAATGTCCTTCAAAAGAACGGGAAGCGGTGACGCAGCTGACGCCATCGCAGCGATGCGGCGACCCGACAAGCCATCTCCCACAGTAGCTTGCATCCAGGCCTGGCGACTCGGTCAACTGTGGGAGCGGGCTCGCCCGCGATGGCGGTGTATCAGCCGCCGTTTTTCCCATTGGCCTCCAACTGCCCCAACGGCACCCGCCGCTCTATCGCGCTGGACAAAATAATCGAGGTCTTGCTGAACCCGAACTTCGCCACCCGGTTGATCAGGTTCTCCAACTCCGGCATCGAGCCCACTGCCGCCTGCATGATCACGCACGGGTCGCCTGTCACCCGGTGGCATTCGGTTAGTTCGGGGATTTCAGCCAATGCGTCGTACACCTTCTGGCTGCCGTTGTTGGTCAAGCGCAGCTCGATCGTGCACTGGATCGGCAAGCCGATTTTGGACAGGTCCACCTTGGCCTGATACCCGGTGATTACGCCGCTGGCTTCCAGCTTGGCCACGCGTTCAGCCACGGCCGGCGCGGAGAGGTTTACCGTGCGGGCCAGTTCGGCGTAGGAAGCGCGGCCGTCTTTGAGCAGGGCGCTGAGGAGCATGCGGTCGTATTTGTCCATGATAAGGCTCCGGTCATGCGTGGCTTTCGAATCCACGGGTTATAGCCCTCATAACCATGCTTTGAAAAGTGTATGGGCGCTTTAAACAGGTTTTGTAACTTATGTTTAGCGTGCTGCCTTTTTAGAATAAGCCTCCCGTTCCCTGCCGCAGAGCTACCCAATGCCTGGCCCACGTCGCTTTCCCTTACCGTTGATCGCCGCCTTTTTTGCGTTGTATGTGATCTGGGGTTCTACCTACCTGGTGATTCGAATCGGCGTGGAGTACTGGCCGCCGCTGATGTTGGGCGGGATTCGATTCCTGGTGGCGGGGTTGGCGATGTATGGCTTTTTGCGCTGGCGCGGGGCGCCTGCGCCGACGTGGGTGCAGTGGAAGGCGGCCGCCAAGATCGGCGTTTTGCTGCTGACCTTTGGTAATGGCGCGGTGACGGTGGCCGAACACACCGGGGTGGCCTCCGGTGTGGCCGCGCTGGCGGTGGCGACGGTGCCGTTGTTCACCTTGTTGTGCGGGTATTTCTGGGGCGCGCGTAATACGCGTCTGGAGTGGGCCGGGGTGGTGCTGGGGATTATCGGCATCGCCATGCTCAACATGGGCTCCAACCTGCAATCGAGCCCGACAGGTGCCATGTTGTTGCTGTTTGCTGCCGCTTCCTGGGCCTTCGGTTCGGTATGGAGCCGGCATTTGCCGCTGCCGCCGGGCGCCATGGCCAGCGCGGCCGAGATGATCATTGCGGGTGTGTTGTTGCTGGTGGGCAGTGCACTGACCGGTGAGCGACTGCATTCCATCCCGCCGCTTGAGGGCTGGCTGGCCTTGGCGTATCTGGCCGTGTTTGGCTCGATCATCGCCTTCAACGCCTATATGTACCTGCTCAAGCACGTGCGCCCGGCGGCGGCGACCAGCTATGCCTATGTGAACCCGGCCGTCGCCGTGTTGTTGGGCATTGTGTTCGTCGGCGAGACCATCGGCATGGAAGAAGCCTTGGCCATGCTGGTGATCATCAGCGCGGTGCTGTTGATCAGCCTGCCCCAGTGGCGAAAGCCCAAGCCGGAAATAAGGTAAACTGCGGCGCATTACGCCTATGCGCTGAATTTTTCCTACGGTAAACACATGACTTTCGCCACCCTTGGCCTGATCGAACCCTTGCTGCGCGCCCTTGAGACGCTTGGCTACCAGACCCCGACGCCGGTGCAGGCGCAAGCCATTCCGGCGGTGCTGGCCGGTCGCGACCTGATGGCTGCGGCCCAGACCGGCACCGGCAAGACCGCCGGTTTCGCCCTGCCGCTGCTGCAACTGCTGACCATGGAAGGGCCGAAAGTCGCTGCCAACTCGGCGCGCGCGCTGATCCTGTGCCCGACCCGTGAACTGGCCGAGCAGGTTCACACCAGTGTTGCCGAATACGCCCAGCACCTGCCGCTGACCACTTACGCGGTGTATGGCGGCGTGAGCATCAACCCGCAGATGATGAAGCTGCGCAAGGGCGTCGACATTCTGGTCGCCACGCCTGGCCGCCTGATCGACCTGTTCCGCCAGAACGCACTGAAGCTCAATCAGCTGCAAACCCTGGTGCTGGATGAAGCCGACCGCATGCTCGACCTGGGCTTCTCCGAAGAGCTGGCCAACATTTATCGCATGCTGCCGAAAAAGCGCCAGACCTTGCTGTTCTCCGCGACCTTCTCCGATGAGATCCGCTTGCTGGCCGGGCAGATGCTCAACGACCCACTGACTGTTGAAGTCAGCCCGCGCAACGTCGCCGCCAACACCGTGAAGCAATGGGTGGTGCCGGTGGACAAGAAGCGCAAGCCGGAGCTGTTTGTGCACCTGATGCGCAAAGGCCGCTGGAAGCAGGTGCTGGTGTTCGCCAAGACCCGTAACGGCGTGGATGCGCTGGTGGATAAATTGCAGGGCCTGGGCATCAATGCCGATGGCATCCACGGCGACAAGCCCCAAGCCACTCGTCAGCGTGCACTGGACCGTTTCAAGTCCAGCGACGTGCAGATTCTGGTCGCCACCGACGTGGCCGCGCGGGGGTTGGATATTGAAGACTTGCCGCTGGTGGTCAACTTTGACCTGCCGATCGTGGCCGAGGATTACATCCACCGTATCGGCCGCACCGGCCGCGCAGGTAACACCGGTGAGGCGATTTCCCTGGTGTGTGCCGATGAGGTGAACATGCTGTCGGCCATCGAGATGCTCACGCGTCAGACCTTGACCCGCAAGATGGAAGCGGATTTCGAGCCTGAGCACCGCGTGCCGGATACCGACGCCAGTGGGCAAGTGGTGAAGAAGCCGAAGAAACCGAAGAAGCCTAAGGCGTCGGGTGGCGGTGGCGGTAAGCGCAATTTGGGTAAGTGGGTGGAGAGTGGCGACGTAGCGCCGGCTGAGCCGTCGATTAAGCCGGTGCGCAAGGTGCCGGTGTTTAACACTGGGCCGCGTAAGAAAAAATAAGAGTTGAGGCGTTATTGAGGGCCTCTTCGCGAGCAAGCCCGCTCCCACATTTGAAATGCATTCCAAGTGTGGGAGCGGGCTTGCTCGCGAAGGCGGCTTTGAGTTCGCTACAGACCTCAGTGCTTAAGCCACTCCAACATCCCTCGCCCAGCCGCTCGCCCACTGGCAAAGCATCCTGTGAGTAGGTAGCCGCCGGTCGGCGCTTCCCAATCCAGCATCTCCCCCGCACAAAACACCCCCGGCAATTGCTTGAGCATCAACCGCTCATCCAACGCCTCGAACGGCACGCCGCCCGCGGTGCTGATCGCCTCATCCATTGGCCGTGTCTTCACCAGCGTCAGTGGCAGTGCCTTGATATCCATCGCCAACAGCGCCGGATCATTGAAGTGCGCGCTAGGCGCCAACTCACGCAACAGCGCCGCTTTCACCCCGTCCAACCCCAACTGGCTGTGCAGATGCTTGCTCATCGAGCGCGAACCACGCGGTTTGGCCAAGGCCGCCTGGACTTTGTCCAACGGCTTGCTTGGCAGCAGGTCGATGTGCACGGTGGCTGAGCCCGCGCGGTTGATCGCTTCACGAATCGGTGCCGACAGTGCGTAGATCAAACTGCCCTCGATACCCGTGGCCGTGACCACACATTCCCCCAGCCGAGGCTTGTCATCCGCCACGCCGATGGCGACGTTTTTCAACGGCGCGCCGGCGAATTTGCTGACCATCAATTCGCTCCAGGCTGACACCTCGAAGCCGCAATTGCTCGGTTGCAGCGGGGCGCAGGGCACGCCTTTGTCTTCCAGCAATGTGAGCCACGCGCCGTCGGAGCCCAGGCGTGACCAACTGCCGCCACCCAAGGCCAGCAGCATGGCATCGCTGTGGACAGTTTTCTCGCCGTCCGGGCTGTGGATAAGTAAACCGCCGTCGGCGGTCCAGCCCAACCAACGATGCCGGGTGTGGATAACCACGCCTTGGTCGCGCAGGCGCTTGAGCCAGGCGCGCAGCAGCGGGGCGGCTTTCATGTCGGTAGGAAACACGCGGCCGGAGGTGCCGACAAAGGTTTGAATGCCCAGGCCATGAATCCATTCGCACAACGCCTCGGCACCAAACCCGCGCAGCAATGGCGCCATCTGCGGCGCGCGTTCGGCGTAGCGCGACAGGAACGCGGGGTAGGCCTCGGAGTGGGTGATGTTCATGCCGCCCACGCCCGCCAGCAGGAATTTGCGCCCCACCGACGGCATGCCGTCATACAGGTCCACCTGCACGCCCGCCTGGCTCAAGACTTCAGCGGCCATCAGCCCGGCAGGGCCGCCGCCGATGATGGTGACGTGGTGAGAAGGGGCTTGAGGCATGGGCAAGGCTACGGTCGCGGAATAGGCCGAGCATTCTACCCGACGGCGGCATCGCTGCCTGATCAAAAAACGTACACTTTCCTACAAGCCATGCGGCCACTCGCTCTCAGGCGCTTACGCTCAAGTTATCCACAGGCCGTTCCACAGGCATTGTGGGTAACGCTCACACTTCAATGACAACCGGATGACGTCCACACCCGCTGTGCACTGTGATGCAGGATGCCGTGGCGGCGGGCCAAGGCAGGGCGGTCCTTGCTGTAGCCACCACCAATCACGCCCATGACCGGAATGTCGCGGCCCAGGCAGTGGCGCATCACGCTTTCATCCCGCGCGGCGAGGCCTGCATCTGTCAGCTTGAGGTAACCGAGGGCGTCATCTTTATGCACATCGACACCGGCGTCGTACAGCACTAGGTCCGGCTGGTAAAGCGGCAGCAAATAGTTGAGCGCGTCGTCCACGGTTTTGAGGTAATCGGCATCGCCCATGCCCATGGGCAGCGGGATGTCCCAGTCACTCTGGGCCTTGCGGGCGGGGAAGTTTTTTTCGCAGTGCAGCGATACGGTGATTGCATCCGGCGTGTCGTGGAGGATGCGTGCGGTGCCGTCGCCCTGATGCACGTCACAGTCGAAGATCAGTATGCGGTTGACCCGCCCGCTGGCCAGCAGGTAATGGCTGATCACCGCGAGGTCATTGAAGATGCAAAAGCCGGCCGGGTAATCGTAATGCGCATGATGGGTGCCACCCGCCAGGTGGCAGGCCAGGCCGTGTTCCAGCGCCTGTTCGGCGGCCAGTATCGAGCCGCCGACCGCGCGCACAGTGCGCCGGGCCAGGGCTTCGTTCCAGGGCAGGCCGAGGCGGCGTTGGTCTTCACGGGACAACTCGCCGCTCAGGTAGCGTTCGATATACCCAGGTTCATGGGCGAGGGCCAGAATCTCTGCCGGGCACAGCTCCGGGCGCAGCAATTGGCTGTCCTCGGTCAGGCCGCTGTCCACCAGGTGGTCGCGCAACAGGCGAAACTTATCCATGGGGAACCGGTGGTCCGCTGGGAACTCGGGGCTGTAGTCGTCGTGGTAGATCAGTGGCAAGGGCATGGGATTTTCTGACGGGAACCTGCGAAGGATCTTACCAGCGCTGTACACTCACGCACATGGCAAGGGAGGGGACCCATGGAGCCGATACTGGAGTTGGAAAGCGCACGTCTGGTGCTGCGCCAATGGCGCGACAGCGACCTGCCGGAATTTGCGCGCATGTGCGCCGACTCGCAGGTGATGCGCTATTTCCCGGCCAAATTGAGCCATCTGGAAAGCGCCGCACTGATTGGGCGGATTCGCGGCCATTTTGCCGAATACGGTTTTGGCTTTTGGGCCTTGCAGCGCAAGGACACGCGCGAGTTTATCGGCCTGACCGGGCTGCAAAATGTCAATTTCGCAGCCGATTTTGGGCCGGCCGTCGAGATCGGCTGGCGCCTGGCCCGTGAGCACTGGGGCCTGGGCTACGCGAGCGAAGCGGCCTGGACTGCATTGCGCTGTGGTTTCGATCGGCTGCAACTGGATGAAATCCTGTCCTTCACCACCGAAACCAATCTGCCATCACAAAAAGTCATGCAGGCCATCGGTATGCATTACGATCCCCAGGCAGATTTTGAACACCCCAAGGTCGCAGCCGATGACCCGCTGCGCCATCACGTTTTGTATCGCATCACCCGCGCCCAATGGTTGGACACGCTGCACGGATAAGCAGCCCGGAATGCCCTATCGATTGTTGTAGGAGTTGCTCTATGAGCCAAGTATTGGAAGATCTGGTGGACTTGCTGACCCTTGAGCCGATTGAGGAAAACCTCTTTCGCGGCCGCAGCCAGGACCTGGGCTTTCGCCAATTGTTCGGCGGCCAGGTGCTCGGCCAGTCGTTGTCGGCGGCCAGCCAGACCGTAGAAGAAGCGCGGCACGTGCATTCCTTGCATGGTTATTTCCTGCGCCCCGGCGACGCCGCATTGCCGGTGGTGTATTCGGTAGACCGCGTGCGCGATGGCGGCAGCTTCAGCACGCGGCGCGTCACCGCGATCCAGAAGGGCAACCCGATTTTCACCTGCACCACCTCGTTCCAGTACGACGAACAAGGCTTCGAGCACCAGACCACCATGCCGGTGGTCGTCGGCCCGGAAAACCTGCCGTCGGAACTGGAGCTGACCAAACAACGCGCGCACCTGATCCCTGAGCACATGCGCGAAAAGTTGCTGTGCCCCAAGCCCATCGAAGTGCGCCCGGTCACCGAGAAAGACCCGTTCAACCCGCAGCCGTCCGACCCGGTCAAGTACGTGTGGTTCAGGGCTGACGGTGCCTTGGCCGACGCGCCGGCGCTGCATAAATACCTGTTGGCCTATGCGTCGGACTTCGGCCTTCTGACCACCTCGCTGCTGCCCCACGGCAAGACGGTGTGGCAGAAAGACATGCAAGTCGCCAGCCTCGACCATGCACTCTGGTTCCACGCTGACCTGCGCGCCGATGACTGGTTGCTGTACGCGATGGACAGTCCGTGGGCCGGCAACTCGCGTGGTTTCTCGCGGGGCAGCGTGTACAACCGTGCCGGCCAACTGGTGGCTTCGGTCACCCAGGAAGGGCTGATTCGCCATCGCAAGGATTGGGCATGAGCCTGTCGGAGGTTAAGCACTGGGTCTTTGATATGGACGGCACCCTCACGGTGGCCGTGCATGATTTTGCGGCCATTCGCGTGGCTCTGGAGATTCCGCCCGAGGCTGACATTCTCACCCACCTCGCGGCGTTGCCGGCCGATGTGGCGGCGGCCAAGCATGCGTGGTTGCTGGAGCATGAGCGGGCGCTGGCCGTCGGCTCGGTTGCTGCAGATGGCGCAGTGGCGCTGGTGCGTGAATTGGCCGGGCGGGGTTACCGTCTGGGCATCCTGACCCGCAATGCGCGGGAGTTGGCGCATATCACGCTGGAAGCGATTGGTCTGGCGGACTGTTTCGCTGTCGAGGATGTGCTGGGGCGTGAAGATGCGCCGCCCAAGCCGAATCCGGGTGGTTTGCTGAAACTGGCGACGGCTTGGGAAGTGGCGCCAAGCGAGATGGTGATGGTCGGGGATTACCGCTTTGACCTGGACTGTGGCCGCGCGGCGGGGACCAGGACAGTGTTGGTGAACTTGCCCGAGAACCCGTGGCCGGAGTTGGCGGATTGGCATGCTGAGGATTGTGCAGCCCTGCGCCAGATGATCTGAACCTGGCACCACCGATCAAATGTGGGAAGGGGCTTGCTCCCGATAGCGGTGTATCAGTCAGCATAAAAGAAGCTGACAGACCGCCATCGGGAGCAAGCCCCCTCCCACATGTTTAATCCGGTTTCGTCAGTGCCTGCTATTTCCCGAACAACACCTTCTCGCCCTCAGGCGAGGTAAACATCTTATCGCCGTCGTGCCCGACCCCCGGTACTTCCACCAGTTTGTGGCTCAGCTGCGGATGGCGTGCTTTGAGGTAGTCAACGTAGTTATGCCCACGAACCAACCGATACGCGCCCTGGGTTTCGGCTTCGCAGCTCTTATCCAGCGCCGGGTGGTTTGGGTCGATGTCCTGCTGGCCCAGCAGGTAGGTGACGTTGCGTGACACGTAAGCCTGTTCAAGCTGCTGCGCACGCTGTCCTTTGGCGTAGTCGGGCAAGTTTTGCATGCCGTACTTCCAGTCATTGAAGCCTGGGCAACTGGCTGCATCAAAGGTTACCGGCCGCTGTGGGCTGAAGTAGGCGTAGGACGATGGGTTGGCCACCACATAACGCAGGCTGATGCCCTCGGTTTGCAGCAGCGGGTGGTCGTGGCCGGTGAGGGCAAAACGCTGTATCACCTGGCCACCGCCGGAGTGGCCGGCCACGACGATTTCTTTCAGCGCCGGGAACAGCTTGCGGTTGCCCAAGTGCTTGATGATCTGGTCAAGCGCGCCGTAGGAGCTGACCTGGCCTGGACCGGTCGACGGCGCGCCGGCCATCCAGTCATTGCCGCTCCAACGCAGCACTGGGTTGCCCAGGTGATTGCGCGTTATGTCCGACTCATTGAGAAACTGCGGCGCGATCACCAGCGTGCTGGCGGCCACACCGGCGTGTTCGGCGGCCTCTTCGCCACTTTTCAGGTAGGTCTGCGCGTTACGCAGGCGACCGTGCACGATGATGAGCGCGCGGGTGACCTGAGGCAGCGGCTTGCCCCAGTCCTGGCTCAAGCCAAGACTGAGGTCGCCCGCATCCAAATGGAAACGATCGGGGCTGACCACCTTGACGCCGTGGTCTTCCTCGGCGGCCCAGGTGAAGGAGGAACACGTTATCAACACGCCCAACAGCCATCCCAATCGTTTATTCATTTAAAGACTCTTCGCCGTAAACGTGTCGCATTGAGAGATCTGGCCCTGGGCGAAGCCGGTTTTGAACCAGCGAACACGCTGTGCCGAGGTGCCGTGGGTAAACGAGTCGGGCACGACGCGCCCTTGACCCTGTTGTTGCAAACGGTCGTCGCCGATGGCGTTGGCCGCATTCAGTGCTGCTTCAATATCGCCAGGCTCCAGCCAGTTCAGGCGTTTTTGCGCGCGGTTGGCCCACACGCCAGCGAAACAGTCGGCTTGCAGTTCCTGGCGTACCAACAAGCCGCCGTCGCCTTGCATCTGCCGGCCCTGTTGGCGTGCGGCCTGGATCTTGGCCGAGATGCCCAGCAGGGTTTGCACGTGGTGCCCGACTTCGTGGGCGATCACGTAGGCCTGGGCGAACTCGCCGGAGGCCTTGAAGCGCTGCGACATTTCCCGGAAGAAATCCAGGTCCAGATACACTTGCTGGTCGGCCGGGCAATAGAACGGGCCGCTGGCCGAGGTGGCGCCACCGCAGGCAGAATTCACCCGGCCACGGAACAGAATCAATTTCGGGTTCTTGTAGGCCAACCCATTTTCCTGGAACACCTGGCCCCAGGTGTCTTCGGTATCCCCCAGAATCGCCCGGACGAAGTCGGCCTGCTGGTCATTGGCCGGCGGAGCCTGTTGCGGTTGCGTGCTCACCGAGGGCGCTTGTTCCATCTGGCCGGTCAACTGGCCGAGGATCTGCAGCGGGTCCTGGCCGGTCAGCCAGCCGATGCCGACAATCAGCACAATCGCCGTGAGGCTCAGGCCCTTGCCGCCCCCAAAACGCATGCCGCCACCGCCACCGCCGCCGCCACTGTCATCGCGGGCATCTACCACGTTGTCGCTGCGTCGGCCTTTTTTCCATAGCATGGGGCAATCCTCTCGATAAACCTGTGGAACACTTTTTTCAGAACAGTGTTGTTGGTGCGTATGAATGGCGCCAGCCCGGCTGTCCGACAAGTAACGAGAGCTGCGTAGTATCGCTGCTGTCAGGCGGAGTGGCACGGGCGCCAGATGAAAGTTGTGTCAGCAACGCCGGGTCAGTCGCGGCAATACCCTTCGCCGGTATCGACCACCAGGCAGTCCTTTTTATCCGCCAGCCATTTCAGGCCAGTGGCTTCACCGTCGCCGGCGTGCAGCAGTTGCGGGCCGTCCGGGCGAGTGAACGTGATGCCTTCTTCGTTGGCTTCACCCTTGAAGGTACCTGAGTCGTCAGCGTCGAGGCCGTATTTCATGGTGAGAAGGTAGTGGCCGCGGCCGATGCTGTCGTCCTTGGCGATGGTCAGGTTCAGGCCTTCGACGCCAATCCACTTGCCGACCCATTTGTCCGTGGGCGGGGTCGCCGGTACCAGCGTGGCTTGCACGGAGGCGGGTGCGGGTTTCGGGGCTTCCTTGGGTTCCTTGTTACAGGCGGTGAGCAGGGCAAGGGCAGAAAGAACAAAGAGTGTCTTTTTCATAGCGGCAAGGCCTTGGTTAAAAAGTGTGCAACGCGCGGGCTAACGTGCAGCGTTGGACTCAAATCCCGTGATTTAGTGCGCTGTTCGCACGCTGTTTGGTTATGCTCTTGGGGCAGACTACGGCCCAGCTGCTAGATTACCGGGTTGAGTGCTACCGCGTTCAATGCTCAGCGTTCAGCCCGCCATGCAAGAGAATTAAATGACTGTCAGCACCCCACTTTCCGGCGTCAACCATCCTTTCAAAGGCATCCTGCTGATTGTGGTGGCGACGTTTCTGTTTTCCAGCCACGACGCCTTGTCCAAATACCTGGCCGGGTTTTATCCGATAGTGATGGTGGTGTGGGCGCGTTACCTGGTGCACACCTTGCTGATGGCCGGGATCTTCCTGCCGCAATCGGGCCTGCGTGTGCTGCGCAGCAAGCGCCCGGGGATGCAGGTGGTGCGGGCCTTGTGCCTGTTGGGCACAAGCCTGTTCTTTACTGCGGCGCTGCATTACATCCCGTTGGCGGAAGCCACGGCGGTGAACTTCCTGGCGCCGATCCTGGTGACGGCGCTGTCCGTGCCGTTGCTCGGTGAGCGCGTGACGCGTGGTCAATGGCTGGCGGTGATCTGCGGGTTTATCGGGGTGCTGATCATCATCCACCCGGGCGGCGAGTTGTTCACACCGGCCGTGTTGCTGCCGCTGTGTTCGGCGCTGTTCTTCTGTTTCTACCAACTGCTCACACGCATCTTGAGCAAATACGACACCCCAACCACCAGTAACTTCTTCGCCGGCCTGTGCAATACCTTGGTGATGAGCGCGCTGGTGCCATTCTTCTGGCAGCTCCCTACGCTGTGGCACGGTGTGTTGATGCTGGCGCTGGGCACTTGCGGGATGACGGCGCACTTGCTGCTGACCCAGGCGTTCCGCTTCGCGGCGCCGGCCTTGCTGGCGCCGTTCGGCTACTGCCAGATCGTGTTCGCGGGGTTGTTGGGCTGGCTGGTGTTCAACCATACCCCCGACTTGACCACGGTGGTCGGCATCGGGGTGATCTGCATGAGTGGGTTGGCCGCTGCCTGGCAGCAGCGGCGTCGGTGAGTCAAACGTCGACGGTAGGAATCTTGCGCGGTGCCATGAAGTACATCCAGGTCAGCGCAATGAAGTACATCGCCGGGATCAGGGTGAACAGCACGGTGTAGTTATTGTTGGTCACCGTAAGGATATGGCCGACGATCTGGGTCATGAACATGCCGCCGATGGCCGCGCACATACCGCCGAAACCGAACACTGTGCTCATCATGTGCTTGGGCGTGTAGTCCATCACCAGGCTCCAGATGTTGGCGGTCCAGGCCTGGTGCGCGCCGATGGCCAGGGAGATGGCAAACACCGCGACCCACAACTGGCTGGAGCCGGCCGCCATGATCACGCCGACGATGCAGCAGGCAAACAGCAGCATCGACAACAGCCGCGCCTTGATTGCATTCATCCCGCGGCCGATCAGGAATGACGACAGAATCCCCCCACCCACGCTGCCGAAGTCCGCTGTCAGGTAAATGATGATCAGCGGGATCCCCATCTGCGTCACGTTGATGCCCAGGTTGTATTGCTGGTTCAAGAACGGCGGCAGCCAATACAGGTAGAACCAGAACACCGGTGCGGTCATCGCATAGGCGAGGGCGAAGGCCCAGGTGCCACGCATGCGCAGGATGCGGCTGAAAGGCACGCTCGGTTGTTCCGGTTCGGACTCCTGTTGCACGTAGTCCAATTCGGATTGTTTGGCCGTTGGATGGTCTTCCGGGTTGTAGTACTTCAAACCCCAGAACACCAGCCAGATTGCGCCCAGCGACGCCATGCACAGGAACGCTGCCTGCCAGCCCCAGACATGGAGGATCAGTGGCAGCAGCATCGGCGTCATCATTGCGCCCACGTTGGTGCCGGCATTGAAGATACCGGTAGCCACCGCGCGTTCACCGGCCGGGAACCACAACCGTGTGGTCTTGACGCAAGCCGGGTAGTTGGCGGCTTCGGTCAGGCCGAGGATGAAACGGCACACCATAAAGCCGACGGCCGAGGTGGCCAGGCCGTGGGCGCCGGTTGCCAGGCTCCATAACAGCACGGCGCAGAAGAACACGCGCTTCACGCCGACGCGGTCGATCAAGCGACCTTGCAGCACAAAGCCGATGGCGTAGCCGACCTGGAACCAGAAGTTGATGTTGGCGTAATCCATCGCCGTCCAGCTCATCTCTTTGGCCAGGATCGGTTGCATCACGCCCAGGGCGGCGCGGTCGATGTAGTTGAGGGTGGTGGCGAAGAACACCAGGGCCAGCATGCCCCAGCGAGTTTTACCCACGGCCATTGCGCCACGGATTTTGTCGCCGATGCCGGCGTGCGGGTTGCCCGGGCGCGCGGCCAGGGCGGAGTTTTGCAGAGGCATGAGGTCGTACCCGTTTTTTGAAATTTTTATGGTGTGTTCTGGGTCTTTTTTTCTGTGAAGGTTGCGTCGTCGATGGTGCGCAGCGGTTAAAAAACCGTCAATTCGCCAAACGGGCATAGTGTTCGGTAATCGCACGAAAAACTAACCGGTTCGTACATTTTAATTGCTGCGTGTAGGCTAGGGGCGAATAATTTGCCGCAAATAACAACTGCCGGGAGTCGCCTTATGCAACGTTCCATTGCCACCGTTTCCTTGAGCGGTACCCTGCCGGAAAAGCTTGAAGCCATTGCCGCCGCCGGGTTTGATGGGGTTGAGATCTTCGAGAACGACCTGTTGTATTACGACGGCAGCCCGCGCGAAGTTAAACAAATGTGTGCCGACCTCGGCATTGCCATCACGTTGTTCCAGCCGTTTCGCGACTTTGAAGGCTGTCGCCGTGATCGCCTGGCACGCAACCTGGAGCGCGCCGAGCGCAAGTTCGATTTGATGCAGGAACTGGGCACCGACCTGGTGCTGGTGTGCAGCAATGCCTCGGCCGATTGCGTGGGCGATGAACGCATTCTACTGGATGACCTCGGCCTTTTGGCGGAGCACGCCGGTCGCCGTGGCCTGCGTATTGGTTACGAAGCACTGGCCTGGGGCAAGCACGTGAACACCTGGCAGCAGGTGTGGAACCTGGTGCGTCAGGTCGATCACCCGAGCCTTGGCGTGTTGCTCGACAGCTTCCACACGCTGTCGCTGAAGGGTGACCCAAGCGCCATCGCCGAGATCCCCGGTGACAAGATCTTTTTTGTGCAAATGGCTGACGCACCGATCCTGGCCATGGATGTGCTGGAGTGGAGTCGACATTTCCGCTGTTTCCCAGGGCAGGGCGAATTTGATTTGGCGGGGTTCCTGGCGCCGATTATCAAGACGGGTTACACCGGGCCGTTGTCCCTGGAAATTTTCAATGATGGTTTCCGCGCGGCGCCGACCCGAGCGAACGCGGCGGATGGCTTGCGCTCGCTGCTGTATCTGGAAGAGAAAACCCGTCAACGCCTGGCGCAGGAACAACCAGCTGCACCGGTGGACATCTTGTTTGAAACCCCGGCCGCCAGCGAATACGACGGCATCGAATTTCTTGAGTTTGCCGTGGATGAAAGCCTCGGCGCCAAACTGACTCACTGGCTGGAACGCCTGGGTTTCGTCAAGGCCGGGCAGCACCGGTCCAAAAGTGTCAGCCTGTTGCGCCAGGGTGATATCAACCTGATTCTCAACTGTGAACCTTATTCCTTCGCCCATAACTTTTTCGACGCCCACGGGCCGTCTTTATGCGCCACAGCGATTCGGGTCAAGGACAGCGCAAAAGCCTTGGAGCGGGCGGTGGCCTATAAGGGGCAGCCCTATCGCGGGCTGGTCGGCCCCAACGAGCTTGAGCTGGCGGCCGTCCGTGCGCCGGACGGCAGCCTGATTTACCTGGTGGACCAGAGTGAGGGCGGGCTATACGACACCGACTTCAACCTGCAACCGGCCACTGCCTCAAGTGGCGGCCTGTTGCGCATCGACCATATGGCCATGGCGCTGCCGGCCGACAGCCTCGACAGCTGGGTGCTGTTCTACAAGAGCCTGCTGGACTTCGAAGCCGATGACGAAGTGGTGCTCCCCGACCCCTACGGCTTGGTAAAAAGCCGCGCGTTGCGCAGCCGCTGCAGTTCGATTCGCCTGCCGTTGAATATTTCCGAGAACCGCAACACCGCGATTTCCCACGCGCTGTCGAGTTATCGCGGCTCGGGTGTGCATCACATTGCCTTCGACTGTGCGGACATTTTCGCGGAGGTGAGCCGCGCCAAAGAGGCGGGCGTGCCGTTGCTGGATATCCCGCTCAACTATTACGACGACCTGGCGGCGCGGTTTGATTTCGACGACGAGTTCCTCAGCGAGCTGGCGTACTACAACGTGCTGTACGACCGTGACGCACAAGGCGGTGAGTTGTTTCATGTCTACACCGAGCCGTTCGAAGGGCGGTTTTTCTTTGAGATCATCCAGCGCAAAAATGGCTATGCCGGTTATGGCGCGGCCAACGTGGCGGTGCGCCTGGCGGCGATGGCCAAGTCCCGCAGCGGCGCAGCACGCCAGGCTCGGTTGTAACGGCTGACAGGTGCTTCCTTCAGAGAGCGCCGCGGCCCATAATCACGGCCTGCATAACAATGGCCGTGAGCGCACCATGACCTCGAGTCCCGATCTCCCCGCGGTGTCAGACGCACCGCGCAAGAGTCGTAAGAACAATCCGGAAAAGACCCGCGAAAATATACTGCAGGAAGCCATTGTCGAGTTTGTTCAACAGGGCCTGTCCGGTGCTCGCGTGGATGCGATTGCCGAGCGCATTCATACCTCGAAACGCATGATCTACTACTACTTCGGCAGCAAGGAGCAGTTGTACATCGAGGTGCTGGAAAAGCTCTACGGCGATATTCGCAACACGGAAACCCGCATGAACCTCACGGCCCTGGAGCCGCGTGAAGCGATTCGCAGGCTGGTGGAGTTCACCTTTGATCACCACGACCAGAACGTGGACTTCGTGCGTATTGTCAGTATCGAAAATATCAACAACGCCGAGTTCGTAAAGCGCTCG
This sequence comes from Pseudomonas fluorescens, assembly GCF_900215245.1. Taxonomy (GTDB): domain Bacteria; phylum Pseudomonadota; class Gammaproteobacteria; order Pseudomonadales; family Pseudomonadaceae; genus Aquipseudomonas; species Aquipseudomonas fluorescens. The sequence goes on along the minus strand of NZ_LT907842.1, from coordinate 1,284,520 downwards.
GATTCGATCAAGGCAATGAACAGCAACATCCTCGAAGCGCTGGGGGCCACGTTGCGGCGGGGGGCTGAGATGGGCGTATTTCGCCAAGGATTGAACCCGTTGGACGTGCATTTGCTGATCAACTCATTCAGCTTTTACCGCGTGTCCAATCGCCATACGTTCAGTGAGATTTTTCAGATCGAACTGTCGGATGAGGCCGTCAAACAGCGTCATCGCGAGATGATTTGTGAATCGGTGATGCGTTACCTGCAGGCTTGAGGACACCGCGGAACCGGATGTGGAGCGAGCAAGCCCGCTCCCACAGTTGCATTGGGTTTCTACTGCGAGGTGTTCATGCTCTGAAAATGCGCCAGCATCCTTTGCGCATCCGGCACTTCGCCACTGAACAATTCAAACGCCTTCACGGCCTGAAACACCGCCATGTTGCCGCCATCCAGCGTACGGCAGCCCAAGGCGCGAGCGCTGCGTAGCAGCTCGGTTTCCAGTGGGAAATACACGATTTCCGCGACCCATAACTCAGCCCGTAACAGGGCAGGCGGCACCGGTGTGCCGGGCAGCTTGGCCATGCCCATCGGGGTGGTGTTGACCAAACCGTCTGCCTCGGCCATGGCGTTTTCCAGGTGGCGGCCGACCTGCGCGCGACTGGCCCCGAACCGCCGCGCAAGGTTATCCACAAGGTCGCGGGCACGGTTGGCGTCGACGTCGAAAATACTCAAGTGCTCCACGCCTTCGGCCAGCAGCGCATGAGCCACCGCTGCGCCTGCACCGCCAGCACCCATCTGGACGACACGGTGGCGGTCGACGTCATTCAAGTTTCTGCGAAAACCTTCGGCGAACCCCAGGCAATCGGTGTTGTGGCCGATGCGTTTGCCTGCCTTGAATACCACCGTGTTAACCGCCCCAATGCCCCGGGCCTCGTCGGATAATTCATCGAGCAGCGGCAGGATCGCCTGCTTGCATGGGTAGGTAATGTTCAACCCGGTGAACTGCATCAACTCGGCCGCCTTCAGCAGGTCGGGCAGCGCGTCGATGCTCAGTTGCAGTGGCTCCAGATCGATCAGGCGATACAAATAGCGCAGGCCTTGGGCGTCACCTTCCTGCTCATGCAAGGCGGGTGTACGGGAGGCCTGGATGCCTGAGCCGATCAGGCCGGCGAGGATGCGCGGTTTCATCGGGCTCATCCTTTCAACGTGTGGCTGAAATGTTCCAGGGCGAGGTGATAGCCGTGGCTGCCAAACCCGGCGAGTACCGCGGTGGCAATGGGTGAGACAAAGGAATGATGCCGAAACGCCTCGCGCGCATGCACGTTGGATAAATGCACTTCGATCACTGGCACTTCACTGGCAACCAATGCGTCGCGAATCGCCACCGAGGTGTGGGTCCAGGCCGCCGGGTTGATCACGATCCCGGCGCAGCGGGCGCGGGCCCCGTGGATCCAGTCCAGTAATTCGCCTTCGTGGTTGGTCTGGCGGAATTCGATTTTCATGCCTAGTTTTTCGGCGCTGCGGCCACACAGCGCAGCCACGTCGGCCAGGGTTTCATAGCCGTAGGTAGCGGGCTCGCGGGTACCGAGCAGGTTGAGATTGGGGCCGTTGAGTACCAGCACGATCGGCGGCATAGGGAGTGTCTCCACAGTTATTATTGGTTGTGGAGATAAAATGTACTGAATGGTTACTTTGGTCAATTGGTGGCCGCAGATATGTTCGATTATCGAACTGTTAATCGGTAACGGCGGTTCTCCAGACACGGCCACGCGCGGTTACAAGACCTTATTCGACGCTTCCTCCTTCGCGACTAACCTGTGAAAAACCTCCCTGATCATGCAGCCGGCTATCGGGCTGCAGGAGGAAAAGTGTTTCCTGACAGAAAATAACCTAACGGATGGGTTACGATGAAAGTAGGGGCTTACAAAGGATATGTGATTGCGGTTTTTCTCAGGGACGAACATTGCCCGCCTCATGTTCATGTCAAGGGAAAGGCATGGGATGCGCGCTTTCGTTTCAGCTTTCTGGATGGACGCGTGGCGTTGTGGGATGTGAACCCCGAACGGTGCCGGCCAGCGGGCGCGATTCTGGAAGGTATTCGCCAGGCCCTCATGCAGCCGCATTATTTGGCGCGGGCGCGCAGGATCTGGTGGCAGAAGCTGCAAACGGTCTGCCTGGAGAACCATTCCTGGGACTGGGATGCTGATGAGGTGGTGCCGGGGTTAGTCATTCGGCGTGGAGTGTATGTGATCGCCAATGCCCGACACGATGTCGTTGGGCAGAGAACCATTTTGAATCTGGTGAGGGCGCCAGGTTGCGTGGAGATTGATTTATGAAAAAAATCGTAAAAGCCAAAGTCTTGCCTGATCTACCGATCACCGAGGCTGATATCGACAAGGCCATCGTGCGTGGGCGCAAGCTGAAGCGTTTGTATGCCAATGCCAGTGATGTGCGTTACGCAGACGACTGCATTTCCATCGGCTTCGGCGATGGCTGCCGAATTGTGCTGCCGGTGGCCGGGCTTGCGGAATTCGAAGGGTTTTCTGCGCAGGACTTTCAGCAACTGGAGGTCGGGTTCGGTGGCAAGGCGCTGTGTTGTGAAGCCCGCGACTTGCACGTTTCCATCAGTGGCCTGATTGCTACGAGCCAGCCCTTGATGGACCTGGCTGCAAGCATGGTGGCGTCGCGTAACGGGCGTAAAAGCAGTGCCGCCAAGTCCGCCGCCGCCCGAGCCAATGGCAAGAAGGGCGGCCGGCCACGCAAGGAGACGTGAGCGTGTTTAACGCCGGGTCAACAACACGCCGGATTCCATATGGTGCGTCCACGGGAACTGGTCAAACATCGCACACTGGGTAATCCGGTGCGTGTCGTGCAGTTGCGCAATGTTCGCAGCCAGGGTTTCCGGGTTGCAGGAGATGTACAGGATGTTGTCGAAGCGTCGGGTCAGTTCGCAAGTGTCCGGGTCCATGCCCGCGCGCGGCGGGTCGACGAAGACACTCCCGAATTCGTAGCTTTTCAGGTCGATGCCGTGCAGGCGGCGGAACGGGCGCACTTCGTTAAGTGCTTCGGTAAGTTCTTCGGCCGAGAGGCGCACCAGGGTGACGTTATCCACCGCATTTTCATCGAGGTTGCTCAGGGCTGCGTTCACCGAGGTTTTGCTGATTTCGGTGGCCAGTACTTTTCGCACGCGGGTAGCCAACGGCAGGGTGAAGTTGCCGTTGCCGCAATACAGCTCCAACAAATCATCCGGGCGATCACCCAAGGCGTCGTACGCCCAGTTGAGCATCTTCTGGTTCACCGTGCCGTTGGGCTGGGTAAACGCACCTTCCGGTTGGCGATAGCTGAAGGTGCGGCCGCCGACCTCGAGCTTTTCAACCACGTAATCGTGGCCGATAACATCGCGCTTGCCCTTGGAGCGTCCGATGATGCTGACATTCAAGTCGGCAGCGAGCTTGTTCGCCGCAGTGTGCCAATGTTCGTCCAACGGGCGGTGATAACACAGGGTGATCATCGCGTCGCCGGCCAACGTGGTGAGGAACTCCACCTGGAACAGCTTGTGGCTCAGGGCGGCGCTGGCCTGCCAGGCAGCCTTGAGTTGCGGCATCAACTGGTTGATGCGTTGGCTGGCGATGGGGAACGCTTCGATCAGGATCGGCGTGCGTTTGTCGTCCTGGGAAAACATCGCGTAGTGGCGCTCACCACCTTCGCGCCAGAGGCGGAACTCCGCCCGCAGGCGGAAGTTCTGCAACGGCGAATCGAAGACCTGCGGCTCGGGCGCGTCGAAGGGTGCCAACAGGTCACGCAGGCGCGTGACCTTGTCTTGCAGTTGAGCGGTGTAGCGTGTGGCGTCAAAAGTCATGCGTTGAACCAGCCCAGCTTGATCACAAACAGAATCGACAGGATCACCAGCGCCGGGTTCAGCTCACGGTAGCGGCCCGAAAGCAGCTTGATGGCGGTCCAGGCGATGAAACCGAAGGCAATGCCGTTGGCGATGGAGTAAGTGAAGGGCATTGCCAGGGCGGTGATCACCACCGGCGCTGCAACAGTAATGTCATCCCAGTCAATTTCGGCCAGGCCCGAGGTCATCAGCACGGCCACGAACAGCAGCGCCGGTGCGGTTGCGAAGGCCGGAACGCTGGCCGCCAGTGGCGAGAAGAACAGCGCCAGCAGGAACAGGATCGCAACCACCACGGCGGTCAAACCGGTGCGGCCACCGGCACTCACGCCCGCAGCGGATTCGATGTAGCTGGTGGTGGTCGAGGTGCCCAGCAGCGAGCCGGCCATGGCTGCGGTGCTGTCGGCGATCAGCGCACGGCCCATTTTTGGCATGTGGCCATCTTTGCCCATCAGGCCGGCGCGCTTGGCGACGCCGATCAAGGTGCCGGAGTTGTCGAACAGGTCGACGAACAGGAACGCGAAAATCACGCTGACCAGGCCGATATCCAGCGCGCCTTTGATATCCAGCTGCAGGAAGGTCGGGGCCAGGGACGGTGGCATCGACGTCACGCCGCCGAACGGGGTGAAACCCATGGCGATGGACACGATAGTCACCACGAGGATGCCGATCAGTACGGCGCCGCGCACGGCCAGGGCTTCCAGCGCCACGATCAGCGCGAAACCAAGGGTGGCGAGGATCGGTGCCGGTTGCTTCAGGTCGCCCAGGCCGACCATGGTGGCCGGGTTGCTGACCACGATGCCGGCGTTGTGCAGGGCGATCAGCGCCAGGAACAGGCCGATACCGGCCGCAATCGCCGAACGCAGGGGCAGCGGGATGCTGTTGATGATCCACTCACGGATGCGGAAGATCGACAGCAGGAAGAACAACACCGCCGAAATGAATACCGCGCCCAGCGCCACTTGCCAGGTGTGGCCCATGTGCAGGACCACGGTGTAGGTAAAGAAGGCATTGAGGCCCATGCCCGGCGCCAGTGCGATCGGGTAGTTGGCGATCAGGCCCATCACGGTCGAACCGATGGCGGCGGCCAGGCAGGTCGCGACAAACACCGCGCCCTTGTCCATGCCGGTTTCGCCGAGGATGCTCGGGTTCACGAACAGGATGTAGGCCATGGCCAAAAAGGTCGTGATACCCGCGAGAATCTCGGTGCGCACGTTGGTGTTGTGTGCTTTGAGTTGAAACAGCTTTTCCAGCATGCCGGCTCCCTGTGACGCTATTTTGCGTCGTTATTTGTTGACCTCTAAGTCAAAGCACAAACTGCGCCAAGCGCCTGTGGTTTCAGAGAGGATCGGAAAAAGCGGCGCATCATACCAGCAGCCGAAGGCCAATGGCGCATGGGCTTGGTTTTGATGGTTCATGGGCTTGAGGCATACTGCGCCGACGTTTAATACAGGGGCGTTATCAGTATGAAAAAAGCCAACGCCAGCAGTCTAGCTCTGTTCGCCATTATCGGCCTGGGGCTGGCGGCACCGGCTTGGGGCGCGCCTGCACCGGCCTTGAGCGAGGTGCGAGTGTTCAAGGTCGAGTCTGCCGGTTGCGCCGAAACCATCCCGGAGCGAGCAAGCAGTACGCAGATGTGCACGCACCGTGGCCCCACCAAGGTTTCAGTGATGGAAGTCGGTTTGGGCAAAAGCCCGATGGGCCGTTTCGATGGTGCAGAGTTGAACGGGCAACGCACGCCGATCTGCCAGGTGGGCACTATCAGCCAGGCCTGTAATGGCGCGGGCACGGTGATGGGCTACATCTATATATTCGACGTGAATGTCGAAGCTTCAGGCTGGTTCGAGTACAGCAATTCCTCGATCAACGGCGCACAAGCCCCGCTGAAGACGATGCTCAACATCCGCTGATCAATTTCCTTGAACGCTCGATACCCCGGGAAGTCGTACCCCTGAGACGGCGATTTCCCTGAACGCCGCGGATGTATACCAACCCGTGAGGTGTTTATGAGCGCAATTCCCAAGGCGGCGGCCCCTCCCTTCGCCAGCCATTCCATACGCCTGAGCCTCAATGGCCAGGACCGCCAGTTGGACGTGTTGCCCTGGACCACCTTGCTGGATCTGCTGCGCGAGCAACTTGACCTGGTCGGCAGCAAAAAAGGCTGCGACCACGGCCAATGCGGCGCCTGCACCGTGTTGCGCGATGGTAAACGCGTAAACGCCTGCCTGACCCTGGCGGTGATGTGCGACGGCGCCGAACTGACCACTGTTGAAGGGTTGGCCGACGGCGACGTGTTGCACCCGATGCAGCAAGCCTTTATCAAGCATGACGCTTTCCAGTGCGGCTACTGCACCCCCGGCCAGATCTGCTCGGCGATTGGCCTGGCCAATGAGGGCCGTGCCCACGATACCGCGCAAATTCAGGAACTGATGAGCGGCAACCTGTGCCGCTGCGGCGCCTATAGCAATATCCGCGATGCCATAGAAGAAGCCTTGCCCGCCTGCCGCACAAAGGGAGGTGAGCAATGAACCCCTTCCAGTACAGCAAGCCGGTCGATGTGCACGAAGCGGTGCACCTGAGCAGTGCGGCGTCGCGCTTCATTGCCGGTGGCACCAACCTGCTGGACCTGATGAAAGAAAACATCAGCCGCCCCGAACACCTGATCGACATCACCGGCCTGCCGCTTCACGGCATTGAAGAGACCGCTGAAGGCGGCTTGATGATCGGTGCCTTGGTGAGCAATGCCGACCTGGCGTGGCACCCTTTGATCGAACAGCGTTACCCGTTGCTGTCCCAGGCCATCCTCGCCGGCGCTTCACCGCAATTGCGCAATATGGCCAGCACCGGCGGCAACCTGTTGCAGCGCACCCGTTGCTATTATTTCTATGACGCCAGCGTGCCCTGCAACAAGCGCGAACCGGGCAGTGGCTGCCCGGCGCGCACCGGCTTGAACCGTATCCATGCGATTCTCGGCGCCAGCGAGCACTGTGTGGCCACGCACCCCTCGGACATGTGTGTGGCCCTGGCGGCCCTGGCGGCGCGAGTTCACGTGGAAGGGCGTGGCGGGGCGCGGGTCATCGAATTTGCGGACTTCCATCGACTGCCCGGCGATACGCCGCAGCGCGACAACTTGCTGGCCGATGATGAGCTGATAACCGCCATCGAGCTGCCCGCCGACCACTTGGCCAATCACAGCCATTACCTGAAAATTCGCGACCGTGCGTCTTACGCGTTCGCCTTGGTGTCCGTCGCCGCTGCCCTGGAGCTGGACGGTGACACCATCGTCGATGCCCGCCTGGCCCTCGGCGGTGTGGCCCACAAACCGTGGCGCGACCGCGCAGTGGAAGTCACGCTGATCGGTCAGTCCGTCAGTCGCGAAACCTTCAGTAACGCCGCCGACGCCTTGCTGCAAGACGCCGAGCCGCTGGAGCACAACGCCTTCAAGGTCAAGCTGGCGCGCCGCGCAATCATTCGCGCCCTCAGCGACGCTGCCATCGCAGGAGAACGGTCATGACGGCTATCGGTAAACCCTTGGACCGTGTTGACGGTCTGCTTAAGGTCACAGGTCAAGCACGGTATGCCGGTGAGTTTCCCGGCCAGGGCTTGCTTCACGCCAGCGTGGTCTCCAGCACCATCGCCAAAGGCCGGGTCGTCAGGATCGATGCCTCCAAAGCCCTGGCGCTGCCGGGTGTGGTCATGGTGCTCGATCACCTCAACCGGCCGAAACTCGCCAGCTACGATGACGCGTTCGCCGATGCCGATGCGGCGGACGGCTCGCCGTTTCGTCCGTTGTATAACGACCGCGTGCTCTACAGTGGCCAACCATTGGCACTGGTGGTCGCCGACAACCTTGAGTTGGCACGGCATGCCGGTTCGCTGGTGCAGATCGAGTACGCAAGCGAAGCCTTTGAAACCGACTTGCTGGCCATGCAGGAACAGGCGTACCCATCACCGCAAACGCCGCCCGGGCCCCGCGGTAATTTCCAGGCTGAATGGGCCGCAGCTGCCGTCAACCTCGATGTGCACTACAGCACGCCCATCGAACACCACAACCCGATGGAGCCCCACGCCAGCACCGTGCTGTATCAGCCGGACGGCACCCTGCATATCCACGACAAAACCCAAGGCCCGCAGAACTGCCAGGCGTATGTGCAAAAAGTCTTTGGTCTGGATAAAAGCCAGGTGCGCATCTTCGCTGCGTTCGTCGGTGGCGCCTTCGGTTCGGGCCTGCGCCCGCAATACCAGTTGCCGCTGGCGGTGATGGCGGCATTGGCGCTCAAGCGCTCGGTACGCGTCACGCTCACCCGGCAACAGATGTTCACGTTCGGCTACCGGCCGCGCACCTTGCAGCGTTTGCAGATGGGCGCCGCTGCCAACGGCCGCCTGCTGGCGTTAGGGCATACCGCGATTGGCCAGACTTCCCGCTTCGAAGACTTCAGTGAACACGTGGTGGAATGGAGCGGCATGCTCTACCACTGCGACAACGTGCAACTGACTTACAAACTGGTGCCTCTGGACGTATTTACCCCGCTGGACATGCGCGCGCCGGGCGCTGCGCTGGGGGTGATCGGCCTGGAGTGCGCCATGGATGAACTGGCCTGCGCCTTGGGCATCGACCCGGTGCAACTGCGGCTGATCAACTATGCCGAACGTAACCAGAACGAGGACAAACCCTGGTCCAGCAAAGCCTTGCGCGAGTGTTACAGCGAAGGCGCCGAGCGCTTCGGCTGGGCCCAGCGCAACCCGGAACCGCGCAGCATGCGCGACGGTAACCAGTTGATCGGCTGGGGCATGGCCGGTGGTGTGTGGGAAGCCATGCAGATGAAGGCCAGCGCCAAGGCGCGGATCGATGCGAAGGGCCAATTGACGGTGAGCAGCGCCACCACCGATATCGGCACCGGCACTTATACGGTCATGACCCAGATTGCCGCCCAGGCCAGCGGCGTGGCGATGGCGGATATCCGTTTTTTACTGGGGGATTCGTCGTTGCCCACCGCGCCGTTGCAGGGCGGCTCGTTTACCGTGTCGTCCGTGGGCACCGCCGTGCAGCAAGCGTGCGAAGCGTTGACCGGCAAGCTGCTGGCCATTGCCCGGCAAACTTACCCGGTCTTCAAGGATGCAGAAACCGTACGCTTTGAAGATGGCCAGTTGCACACCGGTGACGTGAGTGTGTCGTTGGCACAATTGGTCAAGGACAGTGGCGAGGAGGCCTTGGAAGTCCAGGTCGACAGCGAGCCGGACAAAAAGCGTCAAGGCTATGCGAGCGCTACCCACTCGGCGGTGTTTGTCGAAGTTCAGGTAGACGAAGACCTGGGCACGATCAAGGTGCGTCGTGTGGTCAGCGCCATTGCGGCCGGGCGCGTGGTCAACCCGAAGATGGCGCGCAGCCAGATTCTCGGCGGTGTGGTGTGGGGCATTGGTATGGCACTGCATGAAGAAACCCAGACCGACCATCAGTTGGGCCGTAACATGAACCACAGCCTGGCTGAGTATCACATCCCGGTGAATGCCGATATCGGCGACATTGATGTGATTTTTGTCGAAGAACATGACGAAATCGTCAACGCGCTGGGGTCCAAGGGCGTGGGCGAGATCGGCATTGTCGGGGTGGCGGCAGCGGTCGCCAATGCGATTTATCACGCCACCGGGAAACGGGTACGGGACTTTCCCATTACCCTGGACAAGGTGCTTTAACGCAAACCTTCACACCACCGAAGATCAAAATGTGGGAGCGGGCTTGCTCGCGAATGCGGTGCATCAGTCAATACATTAGGTGACTGACACTGCGCATTCGCGAGCAAGCCCGCTCCCACCCTTACTGCATTCCAACATCAAATCAGGTGGTGGTGCTTAGACGTTGGCCTCTTCCACCGGCACATGCATGCGGTCGCGGTTGGCCAGGGACGGGAACAGCTTGATCCACACGCCCGTCACCAGCAGCGTCCCCACCCCGCCCATGACCACGGCGGGCACGGTGCCGAACCAGTGGGCGGTGATGCCGGATTCGAACTCGCCCAACTGATTTGAAGCGCCAATAAACAGCCCGTTGACCGCACTCACGCGCCCGCGCATTTCATCGGGGGTTTCCAGCTGAACAAAGGAGGCGCGGATCACCATACTGATCATGTCCGCCGCGCCGAGCACCACCAGCACCGCCAGGGAAAACCAGAACGAAGTCGACAGGCCGAACGCAATGGTTGCCACGCCGAACACGCCCACAGCGGTAAACATCACGCGACCGACCTGGCGGTCCACCGAGAACCGCGCCAGCCACAGCGACATCAACAACGCGCCCACCGCCGGTGCCGAACGCAGCAGGCCCAGGCCCCAGGCGCCGGTCAGCAGGATGTCTTTGGCAAACACCGGCAGCAACGCCGTGGCACCGCCCAGCAGCACAGCGAACAAGTCGAGGGAGATGGCACCGAGGATGTCCGGCCGGCTGCGGATAAAGCGAATCCCGGCCAGCAACGAGTCGAGAGTAGCCTTGGCTTTGTTCAGCGGGGTCTGGCGGGCAGGCAGGTTGAGGGTCAGCACGCAGGCAATCAAGTACAGCGCTACGGTGGGGCCATACACCCACACGCTGCCAAATGCATACAGCAAGCCGCCCAACGCCGGCGCGACAATGGTGGCCAGTTGCTGCGCTGATTGCGACGAGGCCACGGCCCGCGGAAACAGCGCGCTGGGCACGATGCTGGGCAGTAGCGCCTGGGTAGTGGGCATTTCAAACGAACGTGCGGCGCCGAGCAGGAAGGCCAGGATAAAGATCATTTCGCGGGTGACGCTGCCGGTCAGGCCACCCATGGCCAGCGACAACGCAATCAGTGCCTGCACGGTTTGGCAGATCGCGGCAACCTTGCGCCGTTCATAGCGATCGGCCACGTGCCCGGTATGTAACATGAACAGCACGCGCGGTATGAATTCCACCAGGCCGACCAACCCCAGGTCCAGCACATTGCCGGTCAGTTGGTAGAGGTTCCAGCCGATGGCCACGGTGAGCATCTGGAAGCCGCTGGCGGTAAAAATCCGCGCCAGCCAGAACGCAATGAAAGGGCGGTGGTGACGCAACAGCAACGCAGGTTCACTAGGCATCGGGAATACGGGTTCGGAACGGAGGGAGCAACGAGGTTAGCATCAAGCTGTAACAAATAGTTGCAAGGGTTTGCTGGGCGTCAGGCTGAGACAAGCTGTCACGCGGCAAAAGACCACGCCGTCCTACAGCCAAAATGGGACTACTCTTTCAGCAATGCTTGATCCAGATCAAAACCGGCCCCGGGTTTGTTCTGGCGGCCGAAAGGCCAAACTCCCTGCGAGATGGGTAAAAAAAGAAACGAATTGAAATTCGCCACACTCCATATCCGTGGGGGCAGTGGGTGCAGGCTCCCAGCCAGCAGCCGGTATTACCTGACAGAGGAAAACTTATGTTCGGTTTGGAGGCGCTAGATCTCGCCCGAATTCAATTCGCGTTCACCATCTCGTTCCACATCCTGTTCCCGGCGATCACCATCGGCCTGGCGAGTTACCTTGCGGTGCTGGAAGGCTTGTGGCTCAAGACTCACAACGATACCTACCGTGACCTCTACCATTTCTGGTCGAAGATCTTTGCCGTCAACTTCGGCATGGGCGTGGTCTCCGGGTTGGTCATGGCCTACCAGTTTGGCACCAACTGGAGCCGCTTCTCCGACTTTGCCGGTGCCGTTACCGGGCCATTGCTCACCTATGAGGTGCTGACAGCCTTCTTCCTCGAGGCCGGTTTCCTTGGGGTGATGCTGTTCGGCTGGAACAAGGTCGGGCGCAAACTGCACTTCTTTGCCACGGTGATGGTGGCTGTCGGTACGTTGATCTCGACCTTCTGGATCCTGTCGTCGAACAGTTGGATGCAGACGCCCCAGGGCTTCGAAATCGTTGACGGCCGCGTGATACCCACCGATTGGTTCGCTGTTGTCTTCAACCCTTCATTCCCGTATCGCCTGGCGCACATGGCCACGGCGGCATTCGTTGCAACGGCGTTCTTTGTCGGTTCCTCGGCGGCCTGGCACTTGCTGCGCGGCAAGGACAACCCGGCGATTCGCACCATGTTGTCGATGGCGATGTGGATGGCCTTGATCGTCGCGCCTATCCAGGCGGTGATTGGCGACTTCCATGGCCTGAACACGCTCAAGCATCAGCCGGCGAAGATCGCCGCGATTGAGGGTCACTGGGAAAATATCGGCAACGAGCCGACGCCGCTGATCCTGTTCGGCTGGCCGGACATGAAAGCCGAGAAAACCAAATACGCGGTCGAAATCCCGTACCTGGGCAGCCTGATCCTCACCCACTCGCTGGACAAGCAGGTGCCGGCGCTCAAGGAGTTCCCACCGGAGGACCGTCCCAACTCGACCATCGTGTTCTGGTCGTTCCGGGTCATGGTCGGCCTGGGCTTCCTGATGATCTTCACCGGTTTGTTCAGCCTGTGGCTGCGCCGGGGCGACAAGATGTACACGTCGAGGCCGTTCCTCTACCTGGCGTTGTGGATGGGGCCATCCGGCCTGATCGCGATTCTCGCCGGCTGGTTCACCACCGAAATCGGCCGTCAGCCGTGGGTGGTCTACGGGTTGATGCGCACCGCGGATGCATCCTCCGGGCATAGCCTGGCGCAGATGACGATTACCCTGGTGTTGTTCGTGGTGGTGTACTTCGCGCTGTTCGGCGCCGGGTTGGGCTACATGATGCGCCTGGTGCGCAAAGGGCCTCAGACCCACGAGGGCTCGGAGCCAACCCATGGTGGCCCTGGGCAAAAACGCACACCGGCCCGTCCGTTGTCTGCGGCCGATGACGGCAGCGATGACGACCACACTCACATCCAGCACAAGGGGAATTGAGATGGGTATTGATCTTCCGCTGATCTGGGCCGTGATCATCATCTTCGGCATCATGATGTACGTGGTCATGGACGGCTTTGACCTGGGCATCGGTATTCTCTTCCCGTTTATCCCCGGCAAAGTCGACCGTGATGTGATGATGAACACCGTCGCCCCGGTTTGGGACGGCAACGAAACCTGGCTGGTCCTGGGGGGCGCGGCGTTGTTCGGCGCGTTCCCGCTGGCCTATTCGGTGGTGTTGTCGGCGTTGTACCTGCCGCTGATCCTGATGCTGATCGGGCTGATCTTCCGGGGCGTGGCCTTCGAGTTCCGCTTCAAGGCCAAGGACGATAAACGTCACCTCTGGGACAAGGCGTTTATCGGCGGCTCCATCGCCGCGACGTTCTTCCAGGGCGTGGCATTGGGGGCATTTATCGACGGTATTCCGGTGGTCAATCGCCAGTTCGCCGGCGGCTCACTCGACTGGGCCACACCGTTCACGATGTTCTGCGGCGTGGCCCTGGTGGTCGCGTATGCCTTGCTCGGTTGCACCTGGCTGATCATGAAGACCGAAGGCAAGTTGCAGGAACAGATGCACAACCTGGCGCGGCCGTTGGCTTTCGTGGTGTTGGCGGTGATCGGTATCGTCAGCCTGTGGACGCCGCTGGCGCACCCGGAAATCGCCTCGCGCTGGTTCACGCTACCGAACCTGTTCTGGTTCCTGCCGGTGCCGATCCTGGTGCTGGTGACCATGTACGGTTTGATCCGCGCAGTGGCGCGTAATGCCCATTACACGCCGTTCCTGCTGACACTGGTGTTGATCTTCCTTGGCTACAGCGGCCTGGGGATCAGCCTGTGGCCAAACATCATTCCACCGTCCGTCTCGATCTGGGACGCCGCCGCGCCGCCGCAAAGCCAGGGCTTCATGCTGGTGGGCACGCTGTTCATCATCCCGTTTATCCTGGGTTACACCTTCTGGAGCTATTACGTGTTCCGCGGCAAGGTCACTCACGAAGACGGTTATCACTAGGAGGGTCGTAACATGCCCGGCAAACCTACGTTGCACGAGATCGAACAGGCTGAGAAACAGCCGTTATGGCGGCGCCTGGGGTGGCTGGCGATGATTTGGACCGGCAGTGTGCTGGCCCTGTTCGTCGTGGCCAGCCTGATGCGTATGTTCATGAGCGCGGCCGGCCTGACGACTCACTGACATCCCGTTCCGGGCCTCGCGGCCCGGTTTTCAACCCTGCCTTTTGCGAGAAAGGCGGGGTTTTTTATTTGCGCGCTTTGAGAATCACGAATTTCGGCGTGGCGGCCACTTGCTCGACGCCACGGAATAAACGCGCCAACTTGCTGTGATAGCCCAAGTGGCGGTTACCCACGATGTAAAGCGCGCCGCCGACCACCAAGGCCTCACGGGCCTGCTGGAACATGCGCCAGGCAAGGAAGTCGCCGACCACCTGTTGCTGGTGGAACGGCGGGTTGCACAGCACCACGTCCAGGGACTGCGGTTCCTGGCCGGCGAGGCCATCAGCAGCGCGAACGACCACCTCTCGCGGGCCAAGTGCCGCCTGCCAATTCTCGAGCGCCGACTGCACGGCCATATAGGATTCATCCACGAGCGTGTACTGCGCGTCGGGGTTTTGCAGTGCACTGGCAATCGCCAACACGCCGTTGCCGCAGCCCAGGTCGGCGACGCGAGCGCTGCCGAGGTTTTTCGGCAGGTGCGGGAGGAAGGCGCGGGTTCCGATGTCCAGGCCTTCACGGCAGAACACGTTGGCGTGGTTACGCAACTCGATGGCTGGTGTGTCCAAGGCGTAGCGGGTGGGGTAGGGCGAGGCGGCGACCGGGCGATCTTCAGCGGTGGCGATCAGCAGCCGGGCTTTTTTGACCGCAAGCGAAGCGTGCATCGGCCCGATGTAGCGCTCAAGCAGCTCGCCTGCGGCGCGCGGCAGGTGCTTGATCATAGCGCCGGCGATGACCTCGGCGCCCGGCGCCAACTGCCCCTGTAGACGAATCAGTTGCTCTTCCAGCAAAGCCAGAGTTTTCGGCACGCGGATCAGCACGCGGTCGAACGGCCCGCTCGGCACCTGGCTGGCGGGGACGAATGCCACTGCATCAAACGCCTTGCCGTTGCGCACCAGGTTTTTCTCCAGGCCCTGGGCTGCCAGAAACGAGTCGCCGCTGGACGTCACCTGAACCTTGCCTGCCAGGCTGACCGCCAAAGCCCCGAAGCTGTCATTGAGCACCAGTACGCGGGTGACGGCGCCATGCTGCTGTTCGGCCAGGTAGCCGAGCAGATACTCGTCGGCGGCATCGAAAGCCTGCAGCGGGTCATTGTGTTGCTCTGGCTGGCGGATCAGATCGAGTTGGGCGAAGGGACTGTCAAGCAGGGGCATGGCGGGGGAGGCTCTGGGTCAACGATGGGCGGCGGCGGGTGTGGGCAGCCGGCGGAACTGGCGGTATGAGCAGCAACTGAGTGGACGGCGAGGCGGCACGGAGGCGCAGCTTCAACACTCAGAATAGCCCGTAAATGTTACTTTTTTTTCGCAGGGATTACATGCGGTGTTTGTACGCCGGTTAAAACAGGCCTGCTTTCGAGGCACAGAGCACGGCGGCGATCTTGTTATTCACGCCCAGTTTTTTCAGGCAGCTGCTGATATGAAACCCCACAGTCCGTTCTGACAGGCACAGGATGGTGGCAATGTCCGACGCCGTCTTGCCCATGGCTGACCATTTGAGGATTTCCGTTTCCCGTGGGGTCAATTTGCAAGGCGGCGTAATACTCGGTTTATCAGCATATTTTTGTGCCACGGCCGCGTGCAATACGTGACACAGCCACAGTGTCTGGCCAGCTTTCTCGTAAAGCTCTTGCGGACTGACTTCGCCGCTGCTTCGGCCCAGGGTCAGCATGCTGAACACGCCCTGGAAGTCGTGTACTGCCTGGGTCCAACCAAAATTCACGCCAAACGACTGGGCCAACGACCATAAGTGTGGCGTGGTACTGAAGGTTTTTTCGTCCCACACAATAGGTAGGACGCTACGTTTGCAGTGGGCTACTACCGGGTCTATGTCAAAGAAATTCGCTTGTTTGTAGACGCTGTTCCATTCGTTTGGATAGTTGTTTAAGTGCACCGGTTTAGTTTGATGGGTAGGTTGTAGAGAACTCATCGTAAATGAGCAATATTCAAAGTCGAGTTCATAGGTGTGATTCACGACCATCTCATAAATAGTGGTGATCTTGTTCTCGCCTTCGAGTTTGGGAATCCTCGTGTTGCGCCAGTTGACCATCGGTAACTCTCCATGAATGTCGTTGTTGCCCGGGCACTTCCTGGCTCCCAATGAGGCACGCAAAGGAGTGTAGGATAAAGGCTACGTAGTAAGGTGAAAAAAATGTCATCCGGCGGTGGTCTTTACACTTCTTAAACTTGTACAGTAATTAAGCTTTTGTGTAAGTTCACAGGTGCGTAATAAAAATGCTTGGGTTTTAACAGGTTGCAGATGATGTTGTATTGATATTATTTAGGTTGGCTGTGTCATCTAATGGCATATAGAGCGTGGGGAAATAGCTAAATGATTAGTTAGGGTTTAATGCCTTCCCCGCGTTTAACTGTCACTGCAATGTAATAGTCTTACTATTTATCTGGCTGTAAACATCGGGCTAACGATAATGCCAGTACAAACCAACGGTGTTTCCTTGCGCGACTTTGGGGGACACTAGGGTTCCTGTTGAACGGAGCCCCCTATGACGGCCAGTGCTGAGAAATTTACCCGCCAGACGTTGCTCGACGTGCAATCGCTGACGCCTAGCCTGTTTACCCTGCGCACCACGCGCGATCCGGGCTTTCGGTTTACCGCCGGCCAGTTTGTGCGCCTGGGGGTGAGCAAGGCGGACGGGAGTACCGTATGGCGTGCTTACTCCATCGTGTCTTCGCCGTTTGACGAGCACTTGGACTTCTTCTCTATTGTTGTTCCGGGTGGTGAATTCACCAGTGAACTGAGCCGCCTTCAGGTGGGTGACACCTTGATGGTGGAGCGCCAGGCCACAGGCTTCCTGACCCTGAACCGCTTTGTGGACGGGCGCGACCTGTGGCTGCTGGGCACTGGTACCGGGGTGGCACCGTTTTTGTCGATCCTGCAGGATTTCGAGGCCTGGGAGAAATTCGAGCGTATCGTGCTGGTGTACAGCGCCCGCGAGGCCAAAGAGCTTGCCTATCAGCAACTGATTGCCGCGTTGGGCGAGCGAGAGTACCTGGCCGAATACGCCCATAAACTCGTCTACATCCCCATCGTGACGCGTGAACAGCATCCCGGGGCGCTGAACGGGCGCATTACCACGCTGATCGAGAATGGCGAACTGGAACGCGCGGCCGGCGTCGAGCTGACCCCGGAATTCTCCCGCGTGCTGATTTGTGGCAACCCGCAGATGGTCGACGACACACGCCAACTGCTCAAACAACGCGACATGCAACTGAGCCTGAGCCGGCGCCCAGGGCAAGTGGCGGTGGAAAACTATTGGTAATAAAAAAGGCGCCTGCAATAGGCGCCTTTCTGGATCCGCCGGTTTAAAGCGGCTTGTCGTTCTGAGCCTTGAGCAGATCACGGATCTCGGTCAGCAAGGCTTCCTCTTTGCTCGGCGTTGGCGGCAGGGTCGGCGCCACAGCCTCTTCACGCTTGAGGCGGTTGATCGCCTTCACGCCCATGAAGATCGCAAACGCGATGATCACGAAATCGATGATGCTTTGGATGAATTTGCCGTACGCCAATACCACGGCCGGCGCACTGCCTTGCGCCGCCTTGAGTTGCACGGCCAGGTCAGCGAAGTCCACGCCACCGATCAGCAGACCGATGGGTGGCATCACCACGTCGCCTACAAACGAGGAAACAATCTTGCCGAAGGCCGCACCGATGATGATACCGACGGCCATATCGACCACATTACCTTTGACCGCGAAGGCCTTGAACTCACTGATCACGCCCATAGGTTATTCCTTGTTACAGATGAGAAGGGTGGAGGTCAGTGTAATTCAGTCGCAGGCGGCTTGCCCGAAACAACCGTTAACACTGTCAATTTTTATCGACACATTTAACCGCAAATAGTTTGCAAAGTGCCACCAATCGCGCGCGAAATACCGCTTGTTTCAGTGGGTTACCAGATTTTTTTCTTAATCGTGCTGGTGGTGTTTTTCTATTTATCTTCTGACTCGCAGGTCACTAGCCTCTGGCAAGCACAACTGAATGTGCACGAAAAAAACCAGAGGACACCTCGATGAATACTCCAATGAGCCGCGGGCCGGTTTCAGCGCGCTACGCGTTGGCACTGGTGACCGCCAGCCTGCTTTCCCTCTCTGTACAAGCCGCCAACCTGACCCGCGATAACGGCGCTGCCGTGGGGGACAACCAGAACTCACAAACGGCCGGCGCCAATGGTCCGGTGCTGTTGCAGGACGTGCAGCTTATTCAAAAACTGCAGCGCTTTGACCGTGAGCGCATCCCCGAGCGTGTGGTACATGCCCGCGGCACGGGCGCCCACGGCACCTTCACCGTCACCGACAACCTCAGCGACCTGACCAAAGCCAAGGTCTTCGCTGCAGGTGAGGCGACACCGGTGTTCGTGCGCTTCTCGGCCGTGGTCCACGGCAACCACTCTCCGGAAACCCTGCGTGACCCGCGCGGCTTCGCCACCAAGTTCTACACCGCTGAAGGTAACTGGGACCTGGTTGGGAATAACTTCCCGACGTTCTTCATCCGTGACGCCATTAAGTTCCCAGACATGGTTCACGCGTTCAAACCCGACCCACGCACTAACCTGGACGACGACTCCCGTCGGTTTGACTTCTTCTCCCATGTCCCCGAGTCCACCCGCACGCTGACCGAGTTGTACTCCGACTCCGGCACCCCGGCCAGCTATCGGGAAATGGACGGCAATGGCGTACATGCCTACAAGTTGATCAACGCCAAAGGCGAAGTGCACTACGTCAAGTTCCACTGGAAAAGCCTGCAAGGCATCAAGAACCTTGATCCCAAGCAAGTTACCGAGGTGCAAGGGCGTGACTACAGCCACATGACCAATGACTTGGTTACCCACATCAACAAGGGCGACTTCCCCAAGTGGGACCTGTATGTGCAAGTGCTTAAGCCCGAGGACTTGGCCGCGTTCGATTTCGACCCACTGGACGCCACCAAGATCTGGCCGAACGTGCCGGAGCGTAAAGTCGGGCAAATGGTGTTGAACCGCAACCCGGCGAATGTCTTCCAGGAAACCGAGCAGGTGGCCATGGCCCCGGCCAACCTGGTGCCGGGCATCGAGCCGTCGGAAGACCGTTTGCTGCAAGGCCGGGTGTTCTCCTACGCCGACACCCAGATGTACCGCCTGGGGGCGAATGCCCTGCAACTGCCGATCAACGCACCCCGTGTCACCGTCAACAACGGTAACCAGGACGGCGCGATGAATTTCGGTAAAACCACCACCGGCGTGAACTACCAGCCAAGCCGCCTGTTACCGCGCGAAGAGCCGCAAACTGCGCGCTACAGCCAGTCGGCGCTGTCAGGTAGCACCCAGCAGGCGAAGATCCAGCGTGAGCAGAACTTCAAGCAGGCCGGGGATTTATACCGCTCCTACACCAAGAAAGAGCGTCAGGACCTGATCGAAAACTTCGGCGGCTCCCTGGCAACGACGGATGATGAAAGCAAGCACATCATCCTGTCGTTCCTCTATAAAGCCGACCCGGAGTACGGCACCGGCGTGACCAAAGTCGCTAAAGGTGACCTGGCGCGCGTTAAAGCGCTGGCAGAAAAACTGACTGACTGACGTTGGTTCCGGTCGACGCCCTGACCAGGGTGTCGGCCCCTGTTAGGAGAAAACCCGTGCGAATCTCTCTCGGTTTACTGATGGCAATGCTTGCCTTCGTCGTCCATGCCGAGTCCCCGGACCCGGTCGCGCTCAAGGCGCAGTTGCAGGACTACTACTTCGACGCTGCGCGCCGTGGCGATGTCGATATGCTCAACACCTTCATTGAGTCCGGCTACAGCCTCAACACCCAGGACGAAAAGGGCTACACCGCACTGATCCTTGCCGCCTACCACGGCCAGGGCTCTTTCGTGGAGCGCCTGCTCAATGCGGGCGCCGACGCCTGCGTGCAGGACAAACGCGGCAACACCGCGTTGATGGGGGCAATCTTCAAAGGTGAGTTGAAAATCGCCCAGCGCCTGCTGGCCACCGACTGCAACCCCGACCAGCGCAACGGCGCGGGGCAGACCGCCGCCATGTACGCCGGGCTGTTCAAGCGCATTGAGTTGATGGATGAATTAAAAGCCAAAGGCGCCGACCTCAACGCCGAGGACCCGATCGGCAACAGTGCTTCACGATTAGCCAGTGGTGAAATCCGGACCCCGGCGCCGCGCTGAGCTATCATCGCGGTTTTTCGGTTGGAGGTTCTCAAATGGCAAAGGCCAAGCGCATGTACGGCTGCACGGAGTGCGGCGCGACCTTTCCCAAGTGGGCCGGCCAATGCTCCGAGTGTGGCGCGTGGAACACCCTGACTGAAACCATGATCGAAAGCGGCGGCGCCGCAGCCCCCACTGGCCGAGCCGGCTGGACCGGGCAGCAGGCGCAGATCAAGACCTTGGCCGAAGTCAGCGTCGAAGAGATCCCGCGTTTCTCCACGGCGTCCGGTGAGCTGGACCGCGTGCTCGGCGGTGGCCTGGTGGACGGTTCGGTGGTGCTGATCGGGGGCGACCCCGGCATCGGTAAATCGACCATCCTGTTGCAAACCCTGTGCAGCATCGCCAGTCGCATGCCGGCGCTGTATGTCACCGGCGAAGAATCCCAACAGCAAGTGGCCATGCGCGCGCGTCGCCTGGGCCTGCCCCAGGATCAACTGCGGGTGATGACCGAAACCTGCATCGAAAGCATCATCGCCACGGCGCGTATCGAAAAACCCAAGGTCATGGTGATCGACTCGATCCAGACGATTTTCACCGAGCAGTTGCAGTCGGCACCGGGCGGCGTATCCCAGGTGCGTGAGAGCGCGGCGCTGCTGGTGCGGTATGCCAAGCAAAGCGGCACGGCGATCTTCCTGGTCGGCCACGTGACCAAAGAAGGCGCGCTGGCCGGGCCACGGGTGCTTGAGCATATGGTCGACACGGTGCTGTATTTCGAAGGCGAATCCGATGGCCGTTTGCGTTTGCTGCGGGCCGTGAAGAACCGCTTTGGCGCGGTCAATGAGTTGGGCGTGTTTGCCATGACCGACCGGGGGTTGAAAGAAGTCTCCAACCCGTCAGCCATTTTTCTCACCCGCGCCCAGGAAGAAGTGCCGGGAAGTGTGGTGATGGCGACGTGGGAAGGCACTCGCCCGATGTTGGTGGAAGTGCAGGCGCTGGTGGATGACAGCCACTTGGCCAACCCGCGCCGGGTCACCCTCGGCCTGGATCAGAACCGCCTGGCGATGTTGCTCGCTGTGCTCCACCGTCACGGCGGTATTCCCACCCATGACCAGGACGTCTTCCTCAACGTGGTCGGCGGGGTCAAGGTGCTGGAAACCGCCTCCGACCTGGCGTTGATGGCGGCGGTGATGTCCAGCCTGCGCAATCGCCCGCTGCCCCATGACTTGCTGGTATTCGGCGAAGTCGGCCTGTCGGGCGAGGTACGCCCGGTGCCGAGTGGCCAGGAGCGCCTGAAAGAAGCGGCCAAGCACGGTTTCAAACGCGCGATCGTGCCCAAGGGCAATGCGCCGAAGGAATCGCCGCCGGGCTTGCAGGTCATTGCAGTCACGCGCCTGGAGCAGGCGCTGGATGCGCTGTTCGAATAAACGTGGAGCAATCAGGGATGAACGCAATGCAACAGACCAATCGTTGGGGGGTATGTGCCCTGTTCGTGGCCTTGCTCGGGTTGCCGGGCATTGCCTGGGCTGAGTCGGCCCCACTGCCGGCCGGTTACCGCCTGGCCCAGAAGTTGGCGACGGAAGACGGCAGCGTGTTGCAGGTGCTGGAAGACCAGCGCATCAGCGCGCAGTTGCACAAGGACAGTTGGGGCAATGGCCTGGATGAGGACTCGTTTGACGAGCCCGGCGATCTGGTGGAGAACCCGTTGCTCAACGCTCAGGTACGTTTGCTGTCGGCGTCCGGCGCTGTGCTGGCACACGACGACCTTGGCTACCCCTTGGCCAAGGTCAAGAAGGCCCCGCTTAAAGGCCTGCCGGACACGGTGTACTTTTTGAGCATCGACCAGACGGCGCCGATGGGCAGTTACAGCGGCCCGGCGACTCAGTTGCTGCTGCCGGCCAAACAGCAACTCAAACCAATGAGCTATAAGGGTGCGGACGGTAAGGTCGAGCCGCTGACCCTGGCCCAGACTGGCAAAGCCGCCTGGCAGATCGCCACGCCAGCCGCCGGCGGTACGGATGAGTTACTGCAGGTCTCGTCCTTTATGGACGGTGACGGCGACGATGATTTCGCAACCCGCTACACGACCTATCGTTTTATCGATGGGCAATGGCAGGCCGTGTCGCGTCAGAAGGCGGGTTATTGGGACACGGAAAGCGACTTCCCCCCGAGTGCCGCGTTTCCCTGACTGTCGCTTCAGACACCCGTGGCCTCTGCGGTGTAGAGGGTTTTCAAATCTCTAACAATGCGCCCAGCTCACGTTCCAGTTCTTCCTGGTCGCCCACATTCAGCTCAATCAACCGCCGCAGGTGGCTGATCGAGTCCAAGTCAATGTGTTCGCACACAAACCCCAACTGGCTGGGGTCCTCGTGAGTCAGCCGTACCCGCATCTGCACGTCGGTCTCGGCGTCCAGGTGGATATCCACGTCAAAAGGTTCAGTGGCATTGCCAAGCCAGGGCGACGGGCGCTTCACCAACAAGCCCTTCAGCGACAAGTCCACTAGCTGTACCTGCCATTCCTGGCCGTTTTGCCGAAGTGCGGTCTTGGCATCAAAGGCTATCCGGCGAAAACGACGGCGATCAGACGGTTGCTCGGTCATGGTGAAACCCTCTTTTAATATAGGGATTGTAGCCCTGCGCCACTATTGGGCCGGGTTTTCTGCTTTTTTTACGCTGTGAAGGCTCTAGACCAACGTAGGGGGCTGGCCTTTAAGGCCAGTAGCGCTAAACTCGGACTCGCTGTCCTTTCTGTCCACCCTGGCTGGAATATAAAAATGAAAAATAATAATAGCCTGCTACGCCACCTACCCTGGCTGGTGCTGGCAATCGTAGGAGCGTGCGCCCTTGGCGTAGTGGCCTTGCGCCGCGGCGAGGCGATCAACGCCTTGTGGATTGTGGTCGCTGCAGTGGCCATCTATCTGGTTGCGTACCGTTACTACAGCCTGTTCATCGCTAACAAGGTGATGCAGCTTGATCCACTGCGGGCCACCCCGGCAGTGCTCAATAATGATGGTCTGGACTACGTGCCGACCAACAAACACATCCTTTTCGGTCACCACTTTGCGGCGATTGCCGGTGCAGGCCCGCTGGTCGGCCCGGTACTGGCGGCGCAAATGGGCTACCTGCCAGGCACCCTGTGGCTGATTGCCGGGGTGGTGCTGGCCGGTGCGGTGCAAGACTTCATGGTCCTGTTCCTGTCCACCCGTCGCAACGGCCGTTCCCTGGGGGACATGGTTCGCGAAGAGATGGGCCGCATTCCCGGGACCATCGCGCTGTTCGGCTGCTTCCTGATCATGATCATCATCCTCGCGGTGCTGGCGCTGATCGTGGTCAAGGCCCTGGCCGAGAGCCCTTGGGGCATCTTCACGGTGATGGCGACTATCCCGATCGCGATGTTCATGGGCGTGTACATGCGCTACATCCGCCCGGGGCGCATTGGTGAGATCTCGGTGGTCGGCGTGCTGTTGCTGCTGGGTTCCATCTGGCTGGGCGGGCAGATTGCGGCTGACCCGGTCTGGGCCAAAGCCTTCTCCTTCACGGGTATCCAGATCACCTGGATGCTGGTCTGCTACGGTTTCGTCGCAGCCGTACTGCCGGTGTGGCTGATCCTGGCACCCCGTGACTACCTCTCCACCTTCCTCAAAATCGGCACGATCATCGCCCTGGCAATCGGCATTCTGGTCACCATGCCCGTGCTGAAAATGCCGGCACTCACCCAATTCATCGACGGCACCGGCCCGGTGTGGAAGGGCGGCCTGTTCCCGTTCCTGTTCATCACCATTGCCTGTGGCGCGGTCTCGGGTTTCCACGCGCTGATTTCCTCGGGCACCACGCCCAAGCTGCTGGATAACGAAGTCAACGCCCGTTACATCGGCTACGGCGCGATGCTGATGGAGTCGTTCGTGGCCATCATGGCCATGGTTGCTGCTTCGGTGATCGAGCCTGGCGTGTACTTCGCCATGAACAGCCCGGCTGCGGTGGTCGGCGCTGACGTGGTGAGTGTGGCTCAAACCGTCAGCAGCTGGGGCTTTGCGATTACCCCGGAAGCCTTGACGGCGGTAGCCCATGACATCGGCGAAACCACCATCCTGGCGCGTGCCGGCGGTGCGCCGACGCTCGCGGTGGGTATCGCACAGATCCTGCACAGTGTGCTGCCGGGTGAAAACACCATGGCATTCTGGTACCACTTTGCAATCCTGTTCGAAGCCTTGTTCATCCTGACGGCGGTGGATGCCGGTACACGTGCGGGTCGCTTCATGCTGCAAGACCTGCTCGGTTCCTTCGTGCCATCGCTTAAGCGGACCGACTCCTGGCCGGCCAACCTGATAGCGACCGCCGGGTGCGTGGCGATGTGGGGTTACCTGCTGTACCAAGGCGTAATCGACCCGCTGGGTGGCATCAACACCTTGTGGCCGCTGTTCGGTATCTCCAACCAGATGCTGGCCGGTATTGCGCTGATGCTCGCCACCGTTGTGCTGATCAAAATGAAACGCCAACGCTACATCTGGGTGACCATGTTGCCGGCTGTCTGGCTGCTGATCTGCACCGTGACCGCAGGCTTCATCAAGCTGTTCGACGCTAACCCGGCGATCGGCTTCCTGTCGCTGGCCAAGAAATACAGCGATGCCCTGGCCGGCGGCCAGATCCTCGCGCCGGCCAAGAACATCGACCAGATGCAGCACGTGATCTGGAACGCCTACACCAACGCAACGCTGACGGCGCTGTTCCTGTTCGTGGTATTCAGCATCCTGTTCTATGCGCTCAAAGTCGGCGTCGCCGCCTGGGGCAACAAAGAGCGTACGGATAAAGAAGCCCCATTCCAGGCTGTACCGGACGCGTAATCGAGGATTGCAAGCATGTTCAATGACATCAGTCGCCTCGGTAAATACCTCGGTCAGGCCGCGCGCCTGATGGTCGGCATGCCCGACTACGATACGTACGTCGAGCATATGCAAACCAAGCACCCGGACAAACCGGTGATGGACTACAAGGCGTTCTTCCGGGAACGCCAGGAGGCCCGTTACGGTGGCAAGGGTGGGCCTAAGTGCTGCTAGCCCGGTTCTTGGGTTTGCAGTGATCCTCTGTGGGAGCGGGCTTGCTCGCGAAGGCGGTCTGTCAGTTGATGCTGACTTCGACTGATACACCGCCTTCGCGAGCAAGCCCGCTCCCACATTTGTTTTGTGTTCCTTCAGTTATCAGGAGAACTGTCTTTGTCCTCTCCCATCCCCGTCACCGTCCTCAGCGGCTTCCTCGGCGCCGGTAAGACCACCTTGCTGCGTCACCTGCTCAAGGCCGAGCACGGCCTGAAAATCGCCGTGATCGAAAACGAATTCAGTGACGCCGGTATCGATACCCAGCTGTTGGGCGCCGAACCGGTGCAAGTCATGACCCTGTCCAACGGCTGCGTGTGCTGCACCATCCACACCGACCTGACCAAAGCCCTGTACCTGCTGCTTGAACGCCTGGACAGCGGCGAGATCGCCTTCGATCGGCTGGTGATCGAGTGCACCGGCCTGGCGGACCCTGCGCCTGTGGCCCAGACCTTTTTTATCGATGAAGAATTGCGCGAGCGCTACATCCTCGACGGCATCATCACCCTGGTGGATGCGGCGCACGCCGAGCACCACCTGACCCAGACCATCGCCCAGGCTCAGATCGGTTTTGCTGATCGGCTTTTGGTGAGCAAGCGCGACCTGGTGGATGAGGCGACCTTCGACGCCCTCAGCCAACGGCTGACCCGCATCAACCGCCGAGCGCCGATACGCGTGGTCGACCACGGCGCCATCGACCTGGCTGAATTGCTGGATGTACGCGGCTTTAACCTCAACGCCGGCATGAGCCTGCGCCCGGTCAGCGCCGCACCGTCCATCGACCGCATCTCCAGCCTGGTGCTGCGCACCGACCAGCCGCTGGATATCGACCGCCTCAGCGCGTTCATGAACGAACTGCTGGAAGACCACGGCAAGCAACTGCTGCGCTACAAGGGCGTGCTGAATATTGCCGGGGAAGACCGGCGCATGGTGTTCCAGGGCGTGCTCAAACTCTACGGGTTCGATTGGGATACCGAATGGGCCGAGGGCGAGGTGCGTGAAAGTGTGATCGTGTTTATTGCTGACGAACTGCCGGAAGACAAGATTCGCGAAGGCTTTGCCCGGGTCTATCAACCCTGAATGGGAACCCGCTCACTGTGGGAGCGGGCTTGCCTGCGATGGCGGTGGCTCAGTCACCACTGCATTGACTGACAGCCCGACATCGCAGGCAAGCCAGCTCCCACCTTTGAATGTATTTCGTGTTGAGAGGGCAGGGTTTTCAGGCATAAAAAAGCCCGGCGCTAGCGCTGGGCTTTTTGTTCAAGCAACTGCAATCAAGCGCCGTATACCGGCAGCTTTTTGCAGATGGCCTTGACCTTCTCACGCACCGCGTCAATCACGGCTTCGTTGTTCAAGTCAGCCAGGATGTCGCAGATCCAGCCGGCCAGTTCCTTGCACTCTGCTTCCTTGAAGCCACGTGTGGTCACCGCCGGAGTACCGAAGCGCAGGCCGGAGGTGACGAACGGCGAACGTGGGTCGTTCGGCACGGAGTTTTTGTTCACGGTGATGAAGGCTTTGCCCAGGGCTGCGTCAGCGTCTTTACCGGAGATGTCCTGCTTGATCAGCGACAGCAGGAACAGGTGGTTTTCAGTACCGCCGGAGACCACGTCGTAGCCGCGTTCGATGAACACACCGGCCATGGCCTTGGCGTTTTTCACGACTTGCTGCTGGTAAGTCTTGAACTCAGGCTGCAGGGCTTCTTTGAAGCAGATCGCTTTAGCGGCGATCACGTGCTCCAGCGGGCCACCTTGGGCGCCAGGGAATACGGCAGAGTTCAGCTTCTTCTCGATCTCGGCGTTGGCGCGAGCCAGGATCAGGCCGCCACGTGGACCGCGCAGGGTCTTGTGCGTGGTGGTGGTCACGACGTCAGCGAAAGGCACCGGGTTCGGGTAGACGCCAGCGGCGACCAGACCGGCTACGTGAGCCATGTCGACGAACAGGTAAGCGCCGATCTTGTCAGCGATTTCGCGGAAACGTGGGAAATCCAGGATCTGCGAGTAGGCAGAGAAACCGGCTACGATCATTTTCGGCTTGTGTTCAACCGCCAGGCGCTCGACTTCGTCGTAGTCGATCAGGCCGTTGGCATCGATACCGTATTGAACGGCGTTGTACAGCTTGCCGGAGGAGGAAACGCTGGCGCCGTGGGTCAGGTGACCGCCGTGGGCCAGGCTCATGCCCAGGATGGTGTCGCCGCCTTGCAACAGGGCCAGGTACACGGCGCTGTTGGCTTGGGAGCCGGCGTGTGGCTGGACGTTGGCGTAATCGGCGCCGAACAGTTCCTTGGCGCGGTCGATGGCCAGTTGCTCAACCACGTCGACGTACTCGCAACCGCCGTAGTAGCGCTTGCCTGGGTAGCCTTCGGCGTACTTGTTGGTCAGAACCGAACCTTGAGCCTCCATGACGGCGGGGCTGGTGTAGTTTTCCGAAGCGATCAGCTCAATGTGCTCTTCCTGGCGCACGGCTTCTTGCTCCATGGCGGCAAAGAGATCGGCGTCGTACTTGGCAATAGTCAAATCACGGCTGAACATGGCGGTCCTCAAGGATCGGGGGCAGAAAAGGAGGGCATTCTAACCCAATGGGTTTTAGATGGCATATGAAAGGACATCATGTCGCGGACAAGTGGGGCTCATCTGGAGATGGGCGGTGCCGTGACCGGCCTCTTCGCGAGCAAGCCCGCGCGCACATTCGAGCGCTTTTCAAAGTTGCAACTCGGTCAAGTGTGGGAGCGGGCTTGCTCGCGAAGAGGCCATCAGCATCACTGCAGGGTTTCAGTCAAACATGAACAGCGCTTCATTGCTGAACTGCGCCTCGAACCGATTCGCCGGCATCGGCCGCCCGAACAAGTAGCCCTGCACCTCATCGCAGCCATGCTCACGCAGGAAATCCAACTGCTCATGGGTTTCCACGCCTTCGGCGATCACCGCCAGGTTCAGGCTGTGGGCCATGGCAATAATGGCTCGGGCGATCTGCGCGTCTTGCTCGCCAGAGGGCAGGCCGTCGACAAAGGTGCGGTCGATCTTCAGCACATCGATGGGGAATTGCTTGAGGTAGTTGAGCGACGAATAGCCGGTGCCGAAGTCGTCGACCGCAATGCTCAGGCCGAGGTTTTTCAGGCTGGCGAGGATCTGCATGGCTTCGTTGACTTCGCGCATCAGGATACTTTCGGTCAGCTCCAGCTCCAGGCACGCCGGTGGCAGGCCGGTGTCCTTGAGAATGGTGGCGATGCGTTCGCCCAGTTGGCCATCCGAGAATTGCCGCGCCGAAATGTTGACCGAGACTTTCGGCACGCGCACCTTGTTCTGGTGCCAGCTCTTGAGCTGGCGACAGGCTTCGCTGATCACCCAGTCGCCCACATCCACCACCAGCCCGAGCTCTTCCAGCACCGGAATGAAATCCCCAGGCGGCACCAGGCCGCGACGCGGGTGGCGCCAGCGCAGCAGGGCTTCGGCGCCGGTCAAACGTTTGCCATCGCCGCTGAACTGCGGCTGGTAATACAGCACGAATTCGTTCTGTTCCAGGGCGTGGCGCAGGTCGCTTTCCAGCTCCAGGCGCTCCAGGGCACTGGCGTTCATGTCCGCCTGGTAAAACTGGAAGTTGTTCTTGCCGCGTTCCTTGGCGTGATACATCGCGGTATCCGCGTTTTTCATCAGTTGGCTCAGCTCGTTGCCGTCCTGCGGGCTCAAGGCGATGCCAATACTGGCGGTCACAAAGAACTCGCGGCCTTCCAGCACAAACGGCTTCACCAGGCTCGCCAGAATCTGCTCGGCCACCGATATGGCACGGTTCAGCGCCATCTCACGGCTGACTCGCGGTTGCAGGAGCAAGGTGAATTCGTCACCGCCCATGCGCGCCACGGTGTCGTCTTCGGCCACGCAACCCAGCAGGCGGGTGGCCATCTCCTTGAGCATGCGGTCGCCGGCGGCGTGGCCCAGGGAGTCGTTGATCGGCTTGAAGCGGTCAAGGTCGAGGAACATCAGCACCACCCAGGACTTCTGCCGCTCAGCCGACTGCAGTGCCGTGTGCAGGCGGTCCTGGAACAACGTGCGGTTGGGCAGGTGGGTCAAGGCGTCGTAATACGCCAGACGGTGGATGCGCTGTTCGCTGGCCTTGCGCTCGCTGATGTCACTGAAGAAACACACGTAGCTGGCCAGGTCGCCTTCATCGTCGAACACGGCGGTAATGCCCACCCAGGCCGGGTAGTGCTCGCCATTGCGTCGTTTGAGCCAGACTTCGCCTTCCCAGGTGCTGTGCTGGTGCAGTTGCTTGAGCACGTAACGCAGGTGCGCTTCCTGTTGCTCGTCGACGGTAAGCATGTTTGGCAATTGGTCGAGCACGTCCGCCACGGCATAGCCGCTGACCCGGCTGAACGCCTCGTTGGCCTGCACGATATAACCTGCCGGGTCAGTGATCAGAATCGCTGAGGTTGAGTGTTCAAATACCGTAGCGGCCATGCGCAGGTCTTTCTCTGCGCGGCGTTGCTGGCTGATATCGCGGCCCACCCCGAGGATGCCTTCAAACGCGCCGTGGTCGTCCCACACCAGCACCAGGCGCAGCTCGATCGGCACTTTGCGCCCATCGGCGCGCAAGCAGTCGAACAGGAACAACTGGGTCTGCACTTCATCGCGCAGCTTGTTCAACGCGGCCGCGTCGCCCAGCGCGCGGCTGACGTGTTCCACCAGGCTGTAAATGCCGCTCAGTTGCTGGGGGTTGGCAATGATCGACTGCCAGCCGTTCTTGAACACCCAGTCCACGTCATAGCCCAGCACGGCGCTGACCGACGGGCTGACGTAGTTGAGGGCCAGGTGGCTGTCGGTGGAGCAAATCACGTCGCTGATGCTTTCGGCCAGCATGCGGTAGCGTTGCTCGCTGTCGCGCAGGGATTCGCTGGCTTCGATCTGATCGGTAATGTCCTTGGCCACGCCAATGATCCGGGTGACCTGTGCAAATTTGTCACGGGCGAGGGCCTGTTCGCGGATATCGAAGCGCCGCCATTGGTTATTGCGGTGACGAAAGCGCAACTGACAGTGCAGTTGAGTGGTGTAGCCGACTTTGCGTTGCTGCTGGCGCAAGTCGTGGTAGTGCTCGGCGTCTTCCGGGTTCAGCAGGATTTCCCAGAAGTACTCGCCCATTTGCTGCAGTTCGGACTTGTTGTAGCCGAGGGTGTGGCCCAAGTGATGGTTGCTGAACAGCATGCGTTGGCTGATCACATCCTGCACATACAGGTGGTCGGGCACGGTACGCACCACGTCCGACCAGAAGCTTTCGCGCTCCACCAGCGACAGCTCGATTAACTTGCGGCTGGTGATGTCGCTGATGCTGAGAATCACCGCCTTGAAGTCGTCCTGCTGCTCCGGCAGGCGCATTACCAGCCACAGGTATTGGTCATTGCCGGCGAAGTCGTTGAGCTGGATTTCCAACTCCAACTGTTTTTGCTGGGTCAGCACCGCCTCCAGCACCTGGAAGCCAATGGCCGTGGCGTTGCGCGGGCAATCATCAATGAGCCGCTCCCACGCTTGCTCGCAAGAGCTGACGTTCAGCAGGCGCACGGCCACCTGGTTAACCTCGGTGACGCGCAATTCCTTAAGCAGTTGTTGGCGCTCTGCGGCGTTGTTGCGCAGCCAGACCTGCCATTGCTCGCGAGTCTGCAATTTGGATTTGTCGAAAAAAGCCTTCAACCCCGACAGGTCCAGCACACACAGGGCCACGCCGGTGCCTTCGAAAATATCCTGATAACGCCTGCGGCCTTCATGCACCTGACGCTGACGGCGACGCATATTCAGCAGCACAATCACCGGAATCAGCGAAAAGGCCAGGCCCAACAGGCATTTGCCGATAAATGCCGGCAACAGTTGCTCCAGCACGGCGCTGCGGTCGAACAGCCCGCGCAACTGCCAGTCACTTTTACTCAGGGGCGTGACCAACACGCTTTTATTCAACTCATCCGGCGTCAGCGCCGAGCCCCACTGTGCCGGCATGCCGGAGTCGCGGCTGACCACGCGGTGGTTCAAGCGGTTTTCGATGGCCCACATCGGGCGCTGGCCCTGGCCATCCTGGCGGGTGAGGTTGCTCAGATAGCTGGGCGCCAGGCGCAGGGCCCAGTACATTTTTGAACCGCCACTGGGCTGCTGCAGCAACAAATAAATGAGGGTGCCGTCGGCATTGTTGCTCAGGTAATAAGGTTGCGAGTGGCTGCGCTGTACCAGCTCTTCAAGCCAGGCGCGGTCCTGGCTGTCTTTGGCGCTGTCACTGATCAGCGCACCGCTGGGGGCGAGCAGGGCGAAACTGCGCAGCTCCGGCAACGAGCGTTGCAAGGTGCGCATCAGCGCTTGCTGTTGTTCGTCGTTACGCGGCGGCTCGACCATCGGTAACAGGTTCAGGGCGATTTTCGCGCTCAGGGCCATGTTCAGGCTGATCTGTTCAGCCAGGTCGGCGCTGTAATCAATGGTGTATTGCTGCTGGTTTTTCTGGTTTTGCTGCAATTGGTCCAGCAGTTGCCAGAACAATAGCGCGAGCAGCATAAGGACAAGCGTCGCCAATGCGCCTTTCAAGGTGCCGTGCAGGGGCGCTCCCGGCGCTATATGAGCGGCGCGCAGAGGAGTGGGCGGCGTGACTTTGGACAAGCTGTGATCCTGCGGTTTGGCTGGATTGGCGCGCGACGTGCACTATAAGCCGGACGCCCGGAGGGCGGCTAGCATGCCTTGAGTTGTGGCAAAGTGCCAGTCCCGCCTGGCTGGACTGCCCAAGCGCATTCAGGTAGCTTTGCCGGTTACGCGGGGGCGTTCCAGCCCCAGACTTCAGGCTTTTTTCGCACGCAGGCATTGATCACCATCAACGGCCCGCGCGGCGCATGGCCTGCACGGGCTTCGCCCGCTTAATTCATCAGTCACTGACGCTAGGTTCACCATGGCTCAATACGTCTTCACCATGCATCGGCTGGGAAAAGTTGTTCCGCCGAAGCGGGAAATCCTGAAAAACATTTCGCTGTCCTTCTTCCCAGGCGCCAAGATCGGCGTGCTCGGCCTCAACGGTTCGGGTAAGTCCACGCTGCTGAAAATCATGGCCGGCGTCGACACCGAGTTCGAAGGCGAAGCACGCCCGATGCCCGAACTGAACATCGGCTACCTGCCGCAAGAGCCTATTCTGGACCCGACCAAGACCGTACGTGAAGTGGTCGAGGAAGCGGTCAGCGTGATCAAGAACGCCCAGGCCCGCCTGGACGAGGTCTACGCCGCCTACGCCGAAGAAGATGCCGACTTCGACAAGCTCGCCGCCGAACAGGCCAAGCTCGAAGCCATCCTGCAGGCCAGCGACGGTCACAACCTGGACCGCCAACTGGAAGTCGCCGCCGATGCACTGCGCCTGCCGGCGTGGGACGCCAAGGTTGAATTCCTGTCCGGTGGTGAAAAGCGTCGTGTGGCCCTGTGCCGCCTGCTGCTGTCGGCACCCGACATGCTGCTGCTCGACGAACCGACCAACCACCTGGACGCCGATTCCGTCGCCTGGCTTGAACACTTCCTGCACGATTTCCCGGGCACCGTGGTTGCGATCACGCACGACCGGTACTTCCTGGACAACGTCGCCGGCTGGATCCTCGAGCTCGACCGTGGCGCCGGCATCCCTTACGAGGGCAACTACTCCGGTTGGCTGGAAGCCAAGTCCGACCGTCTGGCCGCCGAATCCAAGCAGCAATCGGCCCACGAAAAAGCCATGAAGGAAGAACTGGAGTGGGTGCGCAAAGGCGCCAAGGCCCGCCAGTCCAAATCCAAGGCACGTCTGCAACGCTTTGAAGAAATGCAGTCGCAGGAATTTCAGAAGCGCAGCGAAACCAACGAGATCTACATCCCGGCTGGTCCGCGCCTGGGTGACAAGGTCATCGAGTTCAAGAACGTTTCCAAAGGTTATGGCGACCGCGTGTTGATCGATAACCTGTCGTTCTCTATGCCAAAAGGCGCGATCGTCGGTGTTATCGGGGGTAACGGTGCGGGTAAATCCACGCTGTTCCGCATGCTGATGGGCAAGGAAACGCCGGATTCGGGCACCATCGAAGTCGGCGAAACCGTGCAGCTGGCGTGTGTGGATCAGAGCCGTGAGGACCTGGATGGCAGCAAGACGGTATTCCAGCAGATCTCCGACGGTTCCGACCAGATCCGCATCGGCAACTATGAAATCCCGTCGCGTACTTACGTCGGCCGTTTCAACTTCAAGGGCGGCGACCAGCAGAAGTTCGTCAAGGACCTGTCCGGTGGTGAGCGCGGTCGCTTGCACCTGGCCCTGACCCTGAAAGAGGGCGGCAACGTGTTGCTGCTCGACGAACCGTCCAACGACCTCGACGTTGAAACCCTGCGTTCCCTGGAAGAAGCCCTGTTGGACTTCCCGGGCGCCGCCATTGTGATCTCTCACGATCGGTGGTTCCTTGACCGCGTCGCGACCCACATCCTGGCGTACGAAGACGACTCCCAAGCGGTGTTCTTCGAAGGTAACTACACCGAGTACGAAGCGGACCGCAAAAAGCGTTTGGGTGAAGCTGCTGCCCAGCCGCACCGTGTACGGCACAAAAAACTGGCCTGAGTCGGGCTGGTTTGAAAAAAGCGGAGCCTTCGGGCTCCGTTTTTTTTGCGCGTTTTTTCAAAGAGACCGAGGTGGGTTCATTCGCGAGCAAGCCCGCTCCCACATTCGACCGCATTCCATCGTTGGAAATCGATCAAATATGGGAGCGGGCTTGCTCGCGAAGGCGGTTTAACTGTTGGTGCATGCCGTGTGTTGAAATCCCTTTCATGGTGCAAAAAAACACAATAATTTATATCAAATGCACCATTTAAATTCACAAAGGCGACATTTTGCGCTTTTCAGGTGCAACATGAATTGCTAAGGTCCGGCTCAATCTCCCTTAAAAACAATCAATTTGCCGAGACTTTTCATGATCGAATCCGTCGAATCCTTCCTCGCTCGCCTGAAGAAACGCGACCCCGACCAGCCGGAATTCCACCAAGCGGTAGAAGAAGTCCTGCGCAGTTTGTGGCCGTTTCTCGACGCCAACCCTCACTACCTGACGTCGGGCATTCTGGAGCGCATCTGCGAACCGGAACGTGCGATTACCTTCCGAGTGTCGTGGGTGGATGATCACGGTAAGGTCCAGGTCAATCGCGGGTTCCGCATCCAGATGAACAGCGCCATCGGCCCCTACAAAGGCGGCCTGCGTTTCCACCCGTCGGTGAACCTGGGCGTGCTCAAGTTCCTGGCTTTCGAACAGACCTTCAAAAACTCCCTGACCTCGTTGCCCATGGGCGGCGGCAAAGGCGGCTCGGACTTCGACCCCAAGGGCAAGAGCGATGCCGAAGTCATGCGCTTCTGCCAGGCGTTCATGAGCGAGTTGTACCGCCACATTGGTGCGGACGTGGACGTGCCGGCCGGTGATATCGGCGTGGGCGCCCGTGAAATCGGCTTTCTGTTTGGCCAGTACAAACGCCTCAGCAACCAATTCACCTCGGTGCTGACCGGCAAAGGCATGACTTACGGCGGCAGCCTGATTCGTCCCGAAGCCACCGGTTTCGGCTGCGTGTACTTCGCCGAAGAAATGCTCAAGCGCAATGCTCAGCGAGTTGAAGGCAAACGCGTGGCCGTGTCCGGCTCGGGTAACGTGGCGCAATACGCGGCACGCAAGGTCATGGACCTGGGCGGCAAGGTGATTTCACTGTCCGACTCCGAAGGCACCCTGTACGCCGAAAGCGGTTTGACCGAGGAGCACTGGTCGGCCCTGCTGACGTTGAAAAACGTGCAGCGCGGGCGCATCAGCGAACTGGCCGAGCGCTTTGGCCTGGAGTTCCGCAAAGGCAAAGCCCCTTGGGAGTTGGCCTGCGACATCGCGCTGCCGTGCGCCACCCAGAACGAACTGGGCGCCGACGCCGCCCGCACGCTGCTGCGCAACGGCTGCATCTGCGTGGCTGAAGGCGCGAATATGCCGACCACGCTTGAGGCTGTGGATATCTTTATCGAGGCGGGCATTCTGTTCGCGCCCGGCAAGGCATCCAATGCCGGCGGCGTGGCCGTGAGTGGCCTGGAAATGTCGCAGAACGCTATGCGCCTGCTGTGGACCGCCGGTGAAGTGGACAGCAAGCTGCACACCATCATGCAGTCGATCCACCACGCCTGCGTGCATTACGGCGAGGAAAACGGCCGGGTCAACTACGTGAAGGGCGCGAACATCGCGGGCTTCGTGAAGGTGGCTGACGCGATGCTGGCGCAAGGTATCGTTTAACGCTCGGGCTCGACCTGCAGCACTTCAATCATTTGATCGCCGACGGGGCGCTTCCACAGCACCTCGTCGCCCACCTGGGCGCCCAGCAATGCGCGGCCTAACGGCGAGCCCCAATTGATCAGGTTAGCGCCGGCATCGGCCTGGTCTTCACCCACCAGTTGAATGCGCTGCTGTTCGTCCTGTTCGTTGGCGAAGGTGACCCAACTGCCGATCTGCACCTTGTCGGTGGAGGTGGCCGGCGCCACCACGTGTGCGCTTTGCACGCGCTGGTTGAAGTAGCGCAAATCCCGTTCAAGATCCGCCTGGCGCTGCTTATCGGCCTGTTCGCCTCTGGCGGATTCGACGCTGTATTCCTGCTGCAATTGCGCGACCTTGGCCTGCAACTGCGCCAACCCTTGCGCGGTCAGGTGATTGGGTTGCTCACTGACCTGGCGCTCCACCGGCTGGTCGGCCTGTGCGGCGGCGTTGTCTTCGTTAACAAAAGCTCGGCTCATGACATGCTCCCTCTATGGAAGTTGGGCCATGGTCGCCGGGCTTTAGTTTCGCTGGATGTCTGAAAGCGACCTATTGCGCGCGATAAGCCCTGCCGGCGTCGCGGTCTTTCTCGTGCTGCCAGGCGCGCTCACGGTCATCCCAGTGGTTGTCCTTGTAGTCGCGCAACTCCTCGTTCTCGCGCATGGCCTTGCACTGGCGAAAGCCATCTTCCCAGCCCTCGGCGTATTCGCGGTCTTTCAGGTAGCGCGGTACGTTTTTGCGAAACTCCCCACTGATCACCCCAGCGGCCTGGCGACCGCTGCTGCAGCCGTCATCAAAACCGTCGGCAAAGGCCGGTGGATAACCTTTAGCCAGCAACTCCTGGTGGGTCGATTGGCAGCCCGACAACCCCACTACCGCGCACAGCATTAACGCGTACCGCCACATCGCTTGCTCCCTGGCCGTTTCACGGCTGATAGGGCAAGTCTAGTCAGGGATTTGTCGGGGAGGTGTGAAAGCGAGGTGAGAAAGGTGTTGGGCTAAAGGGCCATCAACGACGATTCTCTTTAAATTGCAGGACGTTTCCTAGAGAATCCCTGGCCTATTGTGCCTTAGGGTTTGAGTGTCTAGCCTCCTCGGGTCGCTGCAAAACAGCGACTGGGTTTAGCGACCCGAATCACTAAGACTCATCCTCTTTACACACTTGGCAGGCGGTTTTTATGCTTGTCGATATCGTGTTATGGCGGCTGTGCGCGGGAGATCTTCGGATCTGCCGGGTGTCTAGGTGACCGGTTCGCTAACCTGCGTACAGCTGCCACCCCTTTATGTTTAGCGACGTGCTGTGGTGGTCCTTTATCTCACTTAGTAGGTACACCATGTCTAAAGTCGTCCCCGATCCACCCCTGTCCTCAATCACCACCCTCGGCGTTGTCACCTTTGGCGACTACGGCGAAAACGCAAAACCGCTGTTCCGCGTCAATGCCGGCATGCCGATTGATCAAGCGCTGGAACACGCCTCCACCTTGCTTTTTTACTCGAAGAAACTCGCCATGGAAGCCGCCATGGATGTGCGCGGCGAACAATACGCCTGGGCCGCGCATTATCTGTGTGAGATGGGCAAGGCCGTCGTCGATGACCTGACCCAAGCGATGACCCCCGCCGCTTAGCAGGCAAATCCTGCTTCTGTGGCGAGCGGGG
This sequence comes from Pseudomonas fluorescens, assembly GCF_900215245.1. Classification (GTDB taxonomy): domain Bacteria; phylum Pseudomonadota; class Gammaproteobacteria; order Pseudomonadales; family Pseudomonadaceae; genus Aquipseudomonas; species Aquipseudomonas fluorescens. Next base: position 1,247,405 of record NZ_LT907842.1, on the reverse strand, counting down.
CAAGCCTGCTCGCCACAAAGGGGGTTATGCCGTCTGGTTATTCGTCAGCGCGGCATGTTCAGCCAATTCCTGCTGGATAAACGCCGCAATCATGGCGCGATACACCTGCTCAGTCACCTCAGGGTTAGCGCCCAACGCCTCGGATAACCCCCGCACCTTGGCGATCACCTGTTCAACCCGTTGCGGCGCCTTGACGTCGTCCGAGTCTTTTTTGAAGCGAGCGGCCTGGGAAACGTAGTGGCCGCGTTCAGCCAGTAGGGCGACGATTTGCTGGTCGAGGCGGTCGATGTTTGCGCGGACTTGTTCAAGGGTGGTGCAGTTAACGGCCATGTTGATGGAGCTCCTGATTGGGCTGGAATGCAGTGCATCTGACTCTACGCGAGCCAAATGTGGGAGCGGGCTTGCTCGCGAATGCAGTGGGTCAATCAATACATCATTGCCTGAACCACCGCCATCGCGAGCAAGCCCGGCTCCCACCTTTGAACTGCAGCGGGCACAGAATTCAGGCCTGGCACAAAAACAAGTGTGGGAGCGGGCTTGCTCGCGAATGCGGTGGGTCAATCAATACATCATGCCTGACCCACCGCCATCGCGGGCAAGCCCGGCTCCCACCTTTGAACTGCGGCGGGCACAGAATTCAGGCCTGGCACAAAACAAGTGTGGGAGCGGGCTTGCTCGCGAATGCGGTGGGTCAATCAATACATCATTGCCTGAACCACCGCCATCGCGGGCAAGCCCGGCTCCCACCTTTGAACTGCAGCGGGCACAGAATTCAGGCCTGGCACAAAACAAGTGTGGGAGCGGGCTTGCTCGCGAAGGCGGTGGGTCAATCAATACATCATTGCCTGAACCACCGCCATCGCGGGCAAGCCCGGCTCCCACCTTTGAACTGCGGCGGGCACAGAATTCAGGCCTGGCACAAAACAAGTGTGGGAGCGGGCTTGCTCGCGAATGCGGTGCGTCAATCAATACATCATTGCCTGAACCACCGCCATCGCGGGCAAGCCCGGCTCCCACCTTTGAACTGCAGCGGGCACAGAATTCAGGCCTGGCACAAAACAAGTGTGGGAGCGGGCTTGCTCGCGAATGCGGTGGGTCAATCAATACATCATTGCCTGAACCACCGCCATCGCGGGCAAGCCCGGCTCCCACCTTTGAACTGCGGCGGGCACAGAATTCAGGCCTGGCACAAAACAAGTGTGGGAGCTGGCTTGCCTGCGATGGCGGTGGGTCAGTCAGACTATCTGCTGCAGATATACCGCATTCGCGAGCAAGCCCGGCTCCCACCTTTGAACTGCGGCGGGCACAGAATTCAGGCCTGGCACAAAACAAGTGTGGGAGCGGGCTTGCTCGCGATGGCGGTGGGTCAGTCAGCCTAGCCGATACTGATACACCGCCTTCGCGAGCAAGCCCGCTCCCACATCGGGTCATCGCCGGGGCTTACAGATCAGTAGTGGTACCACTTCACTTCAAGCATCACTTCATTCACTGGCGTGGAAAGGTGGCTGTACTCGCGTTGGGCGCTCAGGCGTAACCCGAGGTTGCGCGACAATTCCCACTGCTGGTTCAGGCTCACACTGCGGCGCACTTCACCATTGGTGAAGAAATCGCCTTTGGCTTCCAGGCTCAAATTGCCCAGCGGGTTTTTCCACAGCAGGCCCGTGTTAAACCCGGCTGCCGGGGAGATGGCTTCGCTGAAGTCATTATTGTGTTCCACGCGCACCGTGCCGAGGGCGAAGCCGAGCATGTCGTCGCTCAGTTGCCAGGTGCCGCCAGCGCCGCCGTTAACGTGAGAGACCAGGGTTTGGTCGTCGTGTTTACCCGGCACGCGTTCCAGGCCTCCGGTCACTTGCCATGACCACGGCTGCAACAGCGCGTTGCGCGGGGTCAGCGAGCGGATGGTCGCCAGGTCCAGTTGCTGCACCTGCCAGTGGTTGCCTTCGTACTGGCGCAGCTTCATTTGCAGGATTTCAATCTGCGCGCCCAAGGGGAAGCCTTCGGCGTTGTCGTTAAGGTCGTGGTAGGCCATGCGCAGGCCGTATTCACCGAAGGTTTTGCTGCCACGGGTGCCGATGCCGGCTTGCCAGGTGCGTGATTCATGGCCATCTTCGGGCAGGCCCGGGCGCGCGATGTTGAGGTCGGGCGCGGGGTTCTGGTTGATCGCACGCAGCAGTTCGAAGCTGCGTTGGGAGCGTTCGGTGTCGCGCTCCAGGCCGTTGGCGCGGTAGCGACCCAAGCGATAGGCGGCGTCGATGATCAGCGCCTGGCGATCGCGGGGCAGGGCTTTGAAGGCCGGCTCCTGCAATTGCTTCTGGTCATCGCTGACTTTCAGTACCCATTGTTGCTCGTCGCCATCCAGCGGTTTGGCGCGTTCGAGCAGCTCGCGCTCACGGGACGGGCGGTAATCAATCTTCTCCACCAAACCGGCTTCTTTTACCGCCTTAACGGTGTCGGTCGGGATCGCCGTCAGCGGGAATTGCTCGGTCAGGCGCAGGCTCGGGCGGGCCACTTGCAGCAGTTCCAGCAGGCGGTAGGAGCAGTTTTCGTCGAAGAAGAAGTAGTCGAACTGGATCTGCTTGAGCTCCCACACGTGCCGGACCATGCGCTCGGTCTCGAGCTGGGTCAGGTTGAGGCGGTATTCCCACAGGTCGCGGTTTTCGAGGCTACGGTATTCCGAGAGCTTTTCTTGGTACGGCACCAGCGCAAACAGGCCGGGATAGCCGCCCATCAGGCCTTTCCAGGCATAGAGAATGCTGTTGTCGGAGCCTTCGATGTAGGCGCCGAAGTTGATCGCATAGCTGAGCAGGGCGGTGTTGTTGCTCTGCACGTCAGCCTGGTCGATGCGCAGCAGCGTGTGGCCGAACATCGACGACGGGCTGTTGAGGTAGGCCGCCGGGAAGATCATCACCGCGCTGTGGGGCGCGACGTCCTTGAACCATTGGGTGAATTCTTTGCACTCCAGTGCGGGCAGATCGGTGAGGTGCAACTGTTCCTTCAGCCAGCGGGTACGTGCCGGGTAAACGCACTGCGCATGTTTTTCACCCAGGCTTGCCGGAGCATACAGCGCTTCAACGGTGGCCTTGAGCTCGGCGTCCGGGTGGTGGGCACCGTCGGGGGCGAGGAAGAATTTCTTGTCGCTGACATAGCTGCGCCAGCCTTTGAGCTTGCCGGCTTCGTAATGGCCCAAAGACAGCCAGAACGGATCGTTGGCCAATTGCTGCAAACGTTGATCATCAATATGCGGGGCCGCGTATAGCGGGGCGCAGGCGAAGAGTGCCAACCAGGCAAGGCGTTTGAGCATAGGGGCAACTTAAGTCGGGAAAAGTGAGACCCAAAGGGGAGGCGGGTCCAAAAGTAAAACCCGCGCCTCGAAAGACGCGGGCCGGTCGAGCTTAAGCCTGGGTAGCGTATTTGGCCAGGCGGGTATCGCTTTTCAGTACAGCCAGGGTGTTGTTGTGCACGTCGTCAGCGGTCACGTCAGCTTTGCTGAAGATTTGCTGGAAGTGCTCGTGGGTCACGGCAGCAAAGTGCTCGCGATCTTCAGGCGCAACGCCCAGTACCACGGCATAGGTGGTCAGCGCTTCGCCGTTGCCCTTGGCCATGTCTTCGGAGAGCTCGTTCATCATGCCATTCATGGCAATCCAGGACTTGCCGCCGTAGGTCAGGGCGCTGTTGGTGCTGCAACCGTTGGTGCCCGAGGTCATGCCGAAGGTGGCGTTACCGGAGGTGCCGTTGGTGGTGGAAGCGAGGAAGTGGGCTGGAGTACCGCGCTGGCCTTCGAACAACATGTTGCCCCAACCGCAGTTCGGGCCACCTGGAGATTCAGCCATTGCATTGAGGGAGACAACGGTGAAGAGAGTACCAAGAAGGATCCGTTTCATAGCTTTGTTCTCTTTGTGTGCAAACCAATGGACAAGGGTTCAGGCGCTTCGCAGCGCCCTAGGGGCCAGTTATTAGTCCAACCCGCGCAATTTGGAGTTTAGGCACGTTCCTAGGGTTCCGTTATTTTTTATAAAACAAACCGAGTTGTCGCGATTTTTTTGTAGGAGGCCTCCCGTGTCCAGGCTTTCCCAAAGGCTCGCCTTGCCAGAGCGCGCAACCGGGAGCCAGAATGCGCTCATCTGCCCCGCCTGATGTAAGGAAGCCCGATGCCTGATCCTGTTGCTGCCAGCTTGCGTCTAGCGCCCGAAGCGCTGACTCGCCCTTTCTCCGCTGAACAGTTCAGCTTCTCGACCACTAATGATTTGGAGCCCTTTCGCGGTGTGCTTGGCCAGGAACGTGCGGTTGAAGCCTTGCAGTTCGGCGTGGCCATGCCACGCCCCGGTTACAACGTGTTTGTCATGGGTGAGCCGGGTACCGGCCGCTTTTCGTTCGTCAAACGCTACCTGAAGGCCGAAGGCAAACGCCTGCAGACCCCGGCGGACTGGGTCTATGTGAATAATTTTGATGAGCCGCGCGAACCGCGCGCCCTGGAATTGCCGGGCGGCGCTGCGGCGGCGTTCATTGCCGATATCAATGGGTTGGTCGACAACCTGGTGGCGACGTTCCCGGCCGTTTTCGAACACCCGACCTATCAACAGCGCAAAAGCGCCATCGACCGCGCCTTCAACCAGCGCTACGACAAGGCGTTGGATGTGATCGAACGCCTGGCCCTGGAAAAGGACGTGGCGCTCTACCGCGACAGCTCCAACATTGCCTTCACCCCGATGCTCGACGGCAAGGCGCTGGACGAAGCGGAGTTTTCGCAACTGCCGGAGGCTGATCGCGAGCGTTTCCATACGGATATTTCCGAACTGGAAGAACGCCTTAACGAAGAACTGGCCAGCCTGCCGCAGTGGAAGCGTGAGTCGAATAACCAACTGCGTCAGTTCAACGAAGAAACCATCACCCTGGCCCTGCAACCTTTGCTGGCGCCTCTGTCGGAAAAGTACGCGGAAAACGCCGGTGTTTGCGGTTATCTGCAAGCCATGCAGGTGTACCTGCTCAAAACCGTGGTCGAGCAACTGGTGGACGACGCCAAGACCGACGCCCAGGCCCGCAAGCTGCTCGAAGAGCAGTATTGCCCGAGCCTGGTGGTCGGCCACTCGGTCAACGGCGGTGCGCCGGTAGTGTTTGAGCCGCACCCGACCTACGACAACCTGTTTGGCCGTATCGAATACAGCACCGACCAGGGCGCGCTCTACACCACCTATCGCCAGTTGCGTCCGGGTGCTCTGCACCGTGCCAATGGCGGTTTCCTGATTCTGGAAGCCGAGAAAATGCTCAGCGAACCGTTTGTGTGGGACGCCCTCAAGCGTTCCCTGCAGTCGCGCAAGCTGAAGATGGAATCGCCACTGGGCGAGCTCGGCCGCCTGGCCACCGTGACCCTCAACCCGCAAATGATTCCGTTGCAGGTCAAGGTCATCATCATTGGTTCGCGCCAGCTCTACTACGCGTTGCAGGATGCCGATCCGGACTTCCAGGAGATGTTCCGCGTCCTGGTGGATTTCGACGAAGACATTCCGATGGTCGACGAGAGCCTGGAGCAGTTCGCCCAGTTGCTCAAAACCCGCACCTCGGAAGAAGGCATGGCGCCGCTGACGTCGGACGCCGTGGCGCGTCTGGCGACCTACAGCGCACGCCTGGCCGAACACCAGGGGCGTTTGTCGGCGCGTATCGGCGATTTGTTCCAGCTGGTGAGCGAGGCGGATTTCATTCGCCACCTGGCGGGTGATGAGATGACCGATGCCGGGCATATCGAGCGGGCGCTCAAGGCCAAGGCCACGCGTACCGGGCGTGTGTCGGCGCGGATTCTCGACGACATGCTCGCTGGGGTCATCCTGATCGACACCGCCGGTGCGGCCGTGGGCAAATGCAACGGGCTGACGGTGCTGGAAGTCGGCGATTCGGCCTTCGGCGTGCCGGCGCGGATTTCCGCCACGGTGTACCCGGGCGGCAGTGGCATCGTCGACATCGAGCGCGAGGTTAACCTCGGTCAGCCGATTCACTCCAAAGGCGTGATGATCCTTACCGGTTACCTGGGCAGCCGTTATGCCCAGGAATTCCCGCTGGCGATCTCGGCCAGTATCGCGCTGGAGCAGTCCTACGGGTACGTGGACGGCGACAGTGCCTCGTTGGGCGAGGCGTGCACCTTGATCTCGGCGTTGTCGAAAACGCCGCTCAAGCAGTGCTTTGCGATCACCGGCTCGATCAACCAATTCGGTGAAGTGCAGGCGGTGGGTGGGGTCAACGAGAAGATCGAAGGCTTCTTCCGCCTCTGCGAAGCGCGCGGGTTGACCGGCGAGCAGGGCGCGATCATTCCGCAAGCCAACGTCGCCACCTTGATGCTCGACGAGAAGGTGTTGCAGGCCGTGCGCAACGGGCAGTTCCACATCTATGCCGTGCGTCAGGCGGATGAGGCGCTGAGCTTGTTGGTCGGTGAGCCGGCCGGTGAGCCGGACGAGGAGGGGCAATTCCCTGAAGGCACGGTGAATGCGCGTGTGGTGGAGCGTTTGCGCGCGATTGCCGAGATGATCAGCGAGGACGACTTGAAGGAAGCGGAGAAGGAGCTGGCGCAGCAGGCGTTGGCGGAAGCCAAGCCGAGCTGATTTTTTGTGGCAGCTCGGTAAGTGTGGGAGCGGGCTTGCTCGCGAAGGCGGTGGATCAGTCATTAACAATGTGTCTGACCGACAGCATTCGCGAGCAAGCCCGCTCCCACATTGGATCAGCGGAGTATTTGGAAACGGCGGTGAATTCGCCACTAAATTGACTCGCCTCTCAGGGGCCAACGCCCGTTGGTCCCTACAGCCTTGGTTTGTACTGGTTTTCTTCTATTCTGAGCGTAAGGGATATCTACAGGAGTCGCTGGATAGAGACAGCTTCGCCAGGCGCGAGGTTGAACACCGATCTACCGAGGGTCGCCGCCATGTCGCGCAACCTTTGCCTTACCCGCCAATGTTTGGGCCTGGTTACCCGTATCGAATGCTCCATTCGCCCTCTCGCGGGGGATAACGGGATGTGGACGTTGTTGTTTGCCGCTGGCATGACCGGCGAACAGCCCTCCACCATCAAGTCCCAAGGCCCGTTTCACGGGCCCTTCGTGGCAGAAACCATTCTGCAGTCAATTGTTGAAAGCCTGACCCAGCACGGTTATGCGCTGGCCGATGACCCGCAGATCTGGTGCCTGCACCTGCAGGCACATCTGCGACAACTCAATGGTGGGCGAGGCCAGACGCTCAGTGATACCCATCACTGAACACTATTTGCCCTCGGGCTTGTCCAGCTTCACTTCGAAACCGTATTGCACGGTGCTCAGGTCAGTGCGCTGGTAACTTTCCAGCGTCGTCGGCTGGCCATAGAAATAAAACACGTCAAAGAGTGCCGTGCCGTACTCCTCGGCGCGGTGGCTCACGCCGAGAATTTCCTTGAGGTAGTGGCCGCTGGCGTCCTTGGCGTAGAAACGCCAGCTGTCGGCGGGGAATTCTTTTTGATCGACAATCAGCGCGTTGTCTTTCAGCGACAGGCCTTTAGGCAGCTTGCCCACGTCAATCGTGGCTTTTTCGATCGTGGCCAGAAACAACGGTATCGAGCCGACTACGAAGGCGGGGTTTTCCGGGAACAGGGTGAGATCGTAAGTCAGCGTGCCGCTTCCTGCATTCAGCTCGAAGGCCTCGGTCGGCAATTCGATGGGCTCGCCGCGTTCGCCTTTTTCATCCGCGGTGAAGAAGGTAATCGGCGACTCGCCGCTGTTGCGATCAGCGCCGACCAGGTCGTCATTGAACGTGAACGGGTGGTCAAACACGATCTTCGCGGCACTCGCGTCTTCGGTCGACTGGCTGATCGTCACGCTTTTTTTCAGCTGCTCCTCGGTCATCGCGGCGTCTTTTAGCCAACTGGCGGCGCTGTCGTCGTACACCGTGACCGGCATCGGCAAGGCTTGCACGGTCTTTTGCAGGCTGTTCTTGTCGAAACGCATCACCGGCAGGTCGAGGTCCTTGCGCGTGAGCGTGGCCTTGGAGAAGTCCAGTACATCGACCTGCAGGGTGTCGATCAAGCCATTGAAATACACCTTGGCGTAGTGGCTGCTTTGTTTGTGCTCAAAGGCTTTCTGCTCGTCCGTCAGGTGCTTTTCAAAGGCATCCGACCAGGCCGTTTGCTTTTGCATCTCGGCCAGTTGTTTCTCGTAGAACGCTATTTGCGCGGCATTCTCGTTGATGGAGCCCGAGCGGGTCAGAAATTGCCCGCTACTGTCACGCGCCTGTACCAGTAAGGGGTTCGGCGATTCGTCACCGACCTCCGGTGCCAGTGGCTCGCTGTTGGTCAGTTCGATCTCGGCGTAGTTTTTCTCAAGCAGCAGCAGGTTGAGGGTGATATTGCCCTCGGTGCGTGTGTGGCCCACATCTTTTTTCGACAAGTCGAATGTCAGCACCTTGCCGGGCGCAATCACCTCAACCGCGCCCTTGAGGCTGACCGGCTGCGGCTGGCTCTTGTTGTCGGTCTCGATACCCTCGATGAACGGGTAAGTCACGGTCAGGTCATCGGGGTTGGTCAGGTTGGAGCTGCTCGGGCTCAGTTGGATGCCTGGGTCGGTTTCCGACCATTCCGGCTGAAACGGGATGACTTTATTGTTGCTCAAGGTCACCGACTGCCATTCCAGGCCATGGGGGAAGGGGAACTGGTCCGGGGTGTTGAAGTTGAATGGGAACACCGGCTGCAAATCCGTCAGGTAGTCGGAATGCGAGGCTTTGCGCAGCACGAACAGGCCATTGATGTAGGTGTCCACCAAGGCTTGGGGCGTGGGGTAATGCTTGAGCAAGGCCAGGGTGTCTTCGCCGTATTCGGCTTCGATGGGCTTGTTGGCGAGTTTGACGCGCGCCCGTTCCAGCAACAGCAGCGAGCCGCCGAGGTCGGCAATGGCATCTCTGAGTTTGGGGTCTTGAATGGTGTCGAGCGACTGTTCGAACTTCGCGGTTTTTTCTTCGAGGGTCACCTGCTTCTGCTCTTCTTTGGGAGAGCAGCCGCTGGCCATCAGCAACGCCGCACACAGGCCGATCGTGGCCAAAGGGGATCGCACATCCATCATCTGAATCTTCCTGTCCGACATCATCGAGCCGAGTTAATGGACTCGACACTAGCAGAAAAATTCTCTTACAGATGCCGCTCAGGTCAGTTTTCTCGCGGTTACAGGGGTTTGTTAGCGGCTGGTATACTCGGCGCCATTTTTAGCCATGCTGTGTGAGAACCGATGGAACGCTTTATTGAAAATGCTATGTACGCCTCGCGTTGGCTGTTGGCGCCGATCTATCTGGGGCTTTCCCTGGGCTTGTTGATCCTGGCGCTGAAGTTCTTCCAGGAAATCATCCATGTGCTGCCTAACATCTTTACCATGTTGGAGTCGGAAGTGATCCTGCTGCTGCTGTCGTTGATCGACATGGCGCTGGTCGGTGGCTTGCTGGTGATGGTGATGATCTCCGGCTACGAGAACTTCGTCTCGCAGCTGGATATCGATGAGGATAAGGAAAAGCTCAACTGGCTGGGCACCATGGACTCCTCGTCACTGAAGATGAAGGTGGCAGCCTCCATCGTGGCGATTTCGTCCATTCACCTGCTGCGCATCTTCATGGACGCCAAGAACGTCGATCCGCAGCATTTGATGTGGTACGTGATCATCCACATGACCTTCGTGATCTCGGCGTTTGCCATGGGTTACCTGGACAAACTCACCAAGCATTGATGCCCGGCGCCGGCCTTACTGTTCGACGAAGTAGTAAGGCTGGCGACCGATCGCCATCTGCTTGATCACGGTGACTTTCTCAGCCAGTTGCTCGGGGCGGTCCAGCAGCGCCATGTTGCCGGGCTTGGCAGTCAGAAAACTACGCAGCTGCGCTTCAGTTTGCAGGATCGGCAAGTAGCCCTGCAGATAGAACACGCTGGCCCCGGCGATGCGCTCGTTAGGCTGGAACAGCACCACCTCCTTGCCTTCGGTTTGATAAGCCTTGGCCTGACTGATCACCGGTACGAAGGACTCGCGCAAGTCGGCTTTTGGTGCAAACCAGAAGGCGGCAGTCATGTAACTGACGATCAACAGCGTGAACACACCGCTGATCACGCCGCGGTGATAACGGTACAGCCCCGGTTTACGCGCTTTGAGCCACTCCAGCAGCACCCCTGCATATTCCGCGGCAAGGACGGCAGCTGCCGGTGTCAGTGCCATCAGGTAAACCACGCGCTTGCTGGATGCCAGGGTCAGCAGGGTGAACTGCGCCACCAGCCACACGCTGAAAAACAGGCGGTAGCGGTTACGCACCAGGCTTTTGCGAAAGTGCCACAGGCCCAGGTACACCAAAATGTTCCAGGGCAGGAAGGCCTCGGGCAGTTTTGCAAGGTAGTAATAGAACGGCTCGTAGTGCCCGGCCTCGACAAACGAGCCACTGAAGCGCCCGACGCTGTTGGTCCACAACACCTCGGCCACGGCCTGCAGGCCGCCACGCTGGAACAGAAACCCCAGCCAGATCAGCAGCGGCACCAGCGCCAGCAGCGTGAACAGCCCAGGCTTGAGCCAGTCGCCGATGCGCAGGCGCTTGTCCATTACGCTGGTGCTGAGCAGGTACACAAAAATCACAATGCCCGGCATCGCCAGGCCAAGTACACCTTTGCTCAACGTCGCGATCGCCATCCCGACGGTAAACAACGCCCACGCCCACACACTGGAGCCTTGACGGTCGGGCCGCACGGCCTGGTAGAAGGCCAGCAACGCAGTGGTCACACCGAGGCTGAGCAATGAATCCTCACCCACGCCGCGCACATTGCCCCAATAGCTGGCCATGGTCGCGAGGATCAGCGCCGCGCAGAACGCCAGGGTCTGTGGCCGCCCGAACTTGCGCAGCATTGCGTAAAACAGCATCACGCTGAACAGCCCGGCAAACGCTGACGCCAGGCGTACCGCCCAGGTTGTGCCGCCGAACAGGCGAATCGCTCCGGCATCCAACCAAAGGCTCAGCGGTGGTTTTTCCAGGAACGGCTCACGAAACAGGCGTGGGATAACCCAGTCATTGTCCAAGTGCATGGCCATGGCGATCCCGGCGACGCGGGCTTCGGTGGAGCCTTGCAGCTCATGGCTGCCAAGGGCGAAGAAGAACAACACCGCAACGAGAAGGAGCAGCAGCGAAACGGGACGCGTCATAGGTTCTAGCTACCGGGGCAAGGGGCCGTTCGGGGGAACGGCCGTGGCGATCGGCTAGTATAGGTAACGGATTCTTAATATTTCGTGAATGAATGTGCGGTTTTTGTAAGGCTCGCAGGGCCCGATATTCATGGCTGTTTCAAGCTAGGCAGCGCCGCTTTGCCTTGCGCGGTCAGCACCGGTTCCAATTGCGCCCACGTGAAGCTCAACTCGTTGTCGCAGCCGTCGCCCGTGGCGGGCGTGGAGAGTTGCAGGCCTTGGGTGTTGAAGCTCAGGTCGAAGGTGGAGTAGCTGGTCACCGCCGGGCAGCCTTCGTCGGTGGTGGTTTGCTTGGCGAGCCAGTCGCTGAATGGGGTGGGCAACTTCACTTGGCCGGAGTAGGCGTCGTACCATTCCTGCTGCCCGCCGAGCCAGGTCCACGGGTCTACGCTGTCGCCGGTTTGCAGGTTCCAACTGTGCAGGCCCCAACTGATGCCGCCGCGCCCATAACCTGCCGTCCAGCGATAGAACCGCACCGTGATCCACTGCGAGGACCAGTAAAACGGCTCCACCGTGATCTCACTGGTGGTCGTGCCGCCGCTCTGGTCCAGTGCATTGCGCCGCTCACGATAGAAGTCGGCCTGGCCGTCCGGGCTGACCGCCAGCCGCGCGAGGTCACGGTTGATCTTCTCGATAGCCGGCCCTTCGCCTTCCAGCTTGAAGGTGACCTGCCCACCTTGGGTGTGCACTTGGTAGGCGTGCTCGCGGAAAGCCTTCTTCTCGACCGTCACCTTCGGCGGCACTGCCTCGAGTGGCGTGTTATAGGTGTCGCTGGCGCAGCTTTCGGTATCCGCCCGCTTGAGCAGCACCGCCAGGCCTTTGCCTCCCGGGGCTTTGCTCCAGGTTCCCGTCAGCGTGTCACCTTGCGGCTCATCCAGCTGCCAGAAACCCGTGTTGCCTTCTTCGGCCCACGGTTCACTGGCGTTGGCCTGGGTCAGTTGGATGGGAGTGAGGATGCGCTGGTAGTAGTAACTGCCGTTGGCGCCATGGGCACCATTAAAACACGCGGTAATGGCGGATTTACCCAACGTGCCTTTCCACACACCTGCCAGGTCGGCAGCGTGGGTGAGCAAGGGCGCGCAGGCGAGGGCGATGACAGCGAAGGGCTTGAACACGGGTATCGGACTTCCGGTTGTCTGATAAAGGCGGTCAGGGTAATGGGAAGTGTGAGGGGATTCCAGCGGGCGAGGCCTGTGAGGTGTCTCGCCCGGCTAATCGAAACACGGTAGCACCTGTACGCGGGTTAGCAGACCAGGAATCAACGAACCCCGCGCACCCGAAAGGGCCTCACGCACAGCCGCCATAACGTAGTCCAGCAGATGCTGAGCGGATGGTGGCGTTGCAGGCCTTGATATGAGCCGAGCGGCTAAACCCGGTCGCTGATTTTGCAGCGATGAGAGGAGGTTAGTCATGTCGGTGGAGTGGGAACAGTGCACCAATGGCGCGACATCTTGAAGGAACAATCCGAAGGCCCGTTGGCTGGGGTTTCCATCCTCCAGAAACAACAAAACCCGCACTAGGCGGGTTTTGTTGATGCTTCGAATTGGTGGAGCCGGGGGGATTTGAACCCCCGTCCGCCAGTACTCCGCTGTCGGTACTACATGCGTAGCCGTTTCTATTAAGTTAACCCTCAGCGACCCGAAGGGCAGGGTGCTTTGGGCGAGTTGTGTAAGTTTTAGCCGCTTCGTCCACAACGTACTGCACGGCGATTCTGTTCTATATGACAATCACTTTGGGTTTACAGACATCCCCTGGTGATTGCTGGACCCGAAGGTACCAGAAGCTCAGGGCTAAGGCTGCTTACGCAGCGAGAGCGAATTCCTGGCCGTAGTTTTCGTCATTGGCAACTATAAGAAGTTGCAACAGTGGATTTACGAGTTCTGTTACCAACTCGGCATGCACCTAAAGTTTCGCGACCGGCGTCGAATCCTAAACGGCCCCGTGCTTGTAACTCGTTGTTTCATAGTGAGTGACAAGCCTGTGCAGTGTACGCCAAACCGTCACGGAAGGCCAACCCGAAGGTTGGCTGCGACCGAGTGAGGCGCTTATTGACCGCCTTTTTCGCTGTTCTGCAGATCCTGCAGTGCTTTGGACGTGATCTCGATGCACTTCTTGTCATCACCGGCTGCGTGGGCTGCCTTGGCTTGGGAGACGGCGGTGTCGATTTCGCCGCTTTTGCCGCTGGTGTCGGTGGCAAGCAATGCTTTGCCGTTGTTGATTTTGTCCAGATTGATTCTGCACAGGTCAGTCTCACCTGCAGCGAAAACAGGGGAGGCCATCATCGCAGCGGTAACGAACAAACCAGCAAGAGCGGAACGCTTCATAGGGTATCTCCTTGCGAAAAAGGGCTCGACGCTGCTGGCGTTCGAGGCCTGCCGGCAGCATCACTGATGAGCCTCGTTCGCCGAGGCCTATGCAGATGACTACGCCGGCGCGCAGGGGTTCTGTTTTTTTGCAGGTTTAATGTGCGCGGGCCTGGGTGACCCGGTCCACGAGATACACCAAGCCGTGGTAATCGATGCCGCCATGCTGGCTCAAGCCTATTTCGCAGGTACGGCTGGTGGAGATGCCTTCGCTGCAATATTGCACCGCGTCCTTGAGCGATCGCAGTGAGTGGGCATTGAGTTCCGGCGTGGTGAAGCCTTTGTCGCCGGCAAATCCGCAGCAGTGGATGCCTTCCGGGATCACCACGGTTTTGGCGCAGCGCCGCGCGAGTTCAATCAATGCCTGGCTCTCGCCCAGGTGTTGAGTGCTACAGGTGACGTGTACCGCAATGGGGGCGTCCTGAGGCGTGAAGTCGAGGCGGTCCATCAAGTGAGTGCGGATAAAGCGCACCGGGTCGTAGAGGTCCAGGCGCGTTTCGCCGAGGTCTTGTACCAGTCGCAGGGTGCAGGGGCTGGTGTCGCAGTAGATCGGGTCGAGGCCGCCACGACTGGCGTGGAGCAGGGCACCGATCAGTTCCTGACGCTTGTGCTCGGCCTGTTCGGCGTAGCCTTTGGAGGCGAAGGGCTGGCCGCAGCACAGGTTGTCCTGGTTGTCGGGGAAGACCACTTGGTAGCCGGCTTTTTCCAGCAGGCCACGGGTTTTGTCGTACAGCGACATCTGCTCTTTATCACCTGCTGCCGGGCCCATGGCGCGTGAGACACAGGCCGCCAGGTAGACCACACGCGGGCGCGTGTCCGTCACCGCCGGGCTGAAGCGAATGGCTTTTTCCGGCTGCGGCATGGCGTTGCTCCACTGCGGGATTTGCCCTTTGGACAGCTGAGTCAGTGTGGCTGACAGCTTGGCCAGGCGCGGCGCGCCCAAGAGCATCCGTGCACCGTTGGCGACGTGCAGGGTGAAGCGCGCACCTTGCATCGCCGTGGCGAAATGGCTGGCGAGCCAATCGGCTGTTTTCGTATGGCCAGCATCGCGTGCGCGAAGCTTTTTCACCAGGTCGCCGGTATTGATGCCTACGGGGCAGCGTTGGGCGCATAACCCGGTGGCGGCGCAGGTATCGATGCCTTGGTAGTGATAGGCCGCTTCCAGTTCGGTGGTATCGACGCCCGCACGTTTCTTCGCCTGGATGTCGCGCCAGATCACAATGCGCTGGCGTGGGCTCAACGTCAGGCCTTTCGATGGGCACACCGGCTCGCAGAAGCCACATTCGATGCACTTATCCACAAGCTCGTCGGCGGCGGGCAGGGGTTTGAGGTGCTTGAGGTGGATTTGCGGGTCTTCGCTGAGCACCACGTCGGGGTTGAGAATGCCGTTGGGGTCGAGCAGGCGTTTGAGCTGCCACATCAACTGATACGCATCGCTGCCCCACTCCAGCTCAACGAACGGCGCCATGTTGCGGCCGGTGCCGTGTTCGGCTTTCAGCGAGCCGCCAAACTCCACGGCTACCAGTTGTGCGACGTCGTCCATGAACGCTTGATAGCGTGCGACTTCTTCGCTGCTATTGAAGCCTTGGGTGAACACAAAGTGCAGATTGCCTTCCAGGGCATGTCCGAAAAGGATGGCTTCATCGTAGTGATGTTTGTCGAACAGCGCGATCAAGCGGTTCACGCCGATGGCCAGTTGCTCGACCGGGAAGGTCACGTCTTCGATGATCACCGTGGTGCCGGTTTTACGCACCGCGCCAACGGCCGGGAAGGTGTCTTTGCGGATAGCCCACAGGCGGGCGTTTTCTACGGGGTCTTCGGTGAAGTCGACCTGCTTTTCCACAGGGAATGCGGCCAGGGACGCCATGATCAGTCCCAGTTGCTCCTGCAGCAACGCCGGCGAAGCGGCGCGGGATTCAATCAGCAGTGCGCAGGCATTTTCCGATAGCTGCTGTACGAAAGCCGGCATGCCCGGTTTGTCCTGTACCGAGCGCATGCTGCGCCGGTCCAGCAACTCGACGGCCGACACCGGTTGCGTCTTGAGCACCGTCACCGCGTTGCAGCAGGTCTCGACGTCCGGGAACACAATCAGCGCCGATGCTTTGTTCGGGTGATCAATGACGGTGTCGTAAGTCACTGCGCTGATAAAGCCCAGGGTGCCTTCGGAACCCACCAGCAGATGGCTGAGGATATCCAATGGCTCATCGAAATCCACCAGTGCATTGAGTGACAGGCCGGTGGTGTTTTTCAGACGGTATTTGTGGCGGATTTTTGCAGCCAGTTCAGCGTTTGCCCGCGTCTCGCGACCCAGTTTCGCCAGGCGCTCCAGCAGTGCGCCGTGCTGTTCGCGAAATGCAGCGACGCTGGCTGCATCTTCGGTATCCAGACGGCTGCCGTCCGCCAGTACCAAGCGGATACCTGCCAGGGTGTGATAGGTGTTTTGCGCGGTGCCGCAGCACATGCCGCTGGCATTGTTGGCGACAATGCCGCCAATTTTGCAGGCATTGATCGACGCCGGGTCCGGCCCGATCTTGCGCCCGAACGGTGCCAGCCAGGCATTGGCTTGCGCGCCGATCACGCCGGGTTGCAGGCGGATCTGCGTGCCTTGCGCGCGAATCTCGCGGCCGTTCCAATTGTCACCCAGTACGATCAGCACCGAATCGCTGATGGCTTGGCCGGACAAGCTGGTGCCCGCAGCACGGAAGGTCACGGGGACACGGTCACGCTGGGCGAGTTGCAGCAGCGCCACCACTTCCTCCTCCGATTCCACGCGAATCACCAGCTGTGGGATCAGTCGGTAAAAACTGGCGTCGGTGCCGAAGGCGAGCGTGGAAAGTGGATCGTCGAAGCGACGATCTTTTGGGATCAGTTGTGCGGCGTCGCTCAGAAAAGCAGCAGGCAGGCTCATCGGTCCTCCAGAAATAGCAGACGCCGGAACCGTGTTCCGGCGTCGATTCTTACCCTATTGCGTGCAGGTCTCAGTGCACCAGCATACCGGTGAACCAGTAGGCCTGCGCCAGGGTGATCAGCCCGACGATGGTGGCGAAAAACAGGCTGTGCTTGAGGGTAAAGCGGAACAGGTCGGATTCCTTGCCTACCAGGCCGGTCGCGGCGCACGCCACGGCGATCGATTGTGGCGAGATCATTTTGCCGGTCACGCCGCCGCTGGTATTGGCGGCGACCAGCAGCACGTCATTAACGCCAATCTGGTGGGCGGTGGTGGCTTGCAGCGAGCTGAACAGGGCGTTGGACGACGTGTCGGAGCCTGTCAGGAAAACCCCCAGCCAGCCGAGGAATGGCGAGAAGAATGGGAAGGCTGCACCCGTGCCGGCCAGCACAAGTGCCATGGTCGAGGACATGCCCGAGTAGTTAGTGACGAAGGCGAAAGCCAGCACCATGCCGATGGACAGGATGGGCCAGCGCAATTCGTAGAAGGTTTCCTTTAAAGTGGTCAGACCAGTTTTTACGTCGATCTTGAGCACCAGCATCGAGATCAGCGCAGAGAAGAAAATCGCGGTGCCCGTTGCAGAGATCGGGTCCAGCTTGAATACCGCCGGAATCGCCGTCGGGTTGGCGACAATCGGGGCGACCTTGATGACCAATTGATCCAGGTGCGGGATCGCGAAGTTGAAGACCCAGCTGTACATCGAGCCGCCCGCAGCGAACATCGCTTTGAAGGGCTTGAGGGTCCAGAGGGTGACCAGTACGGTCAGAATCAGGAACGGCGACCACGCCTTGAATATTTGCCCCAGGCTGTAGGGCGAAGCGATGGTTTGACGCGGCTGGCCGAAACCGCCGACGCTGGCGGTGGCCGTAGCGCTGCCGGTGGCGCCAGCAATCTGTGCGCCGGCGGCGCGCTTGGGTTGCCAGACTTTCAAAAACAGGGTCAGGGCTACCAGGCTGACGAGTGCCGAGGTGATGTCCGGCAGTTCCGGGCCGATGAAATTGGACGTGAAATATTGGGTGACGGCAAAGCTCAAGCCTGCCACCAAAGCCGCCGGCCAGGTTTCGCGAACGCCGCGCAGGCCGTCCATCATGAACACCAGCCAGAACGGTACAAACAGCGACAGCAGCGGCAGTTGGCGGCCGGCCATGGCGCCGATTTTGAAGGAGTCAATACCGGTCACTTGCCCTGCGACGATGATTGGAATGCCCAAGGCGCCAAAGGCTACCGGCGCGGTGTTGGCGATCAGGCACAAGCCGGCGGCATACAGCGGGTTGAAGCCCAGGCCGACCAGCAGTGCGGCAGTAATCGCCACGGGGGCGCCGAAACCGGCCGCACCTTCAAGGAAGGCGCCAAAGCAGAAACCGATCAGCAGCACCTGAAGGCGCTGGTCGTCGGTGATCGACAGGACCGAGCTGCGGATGATTTCAAACTGGCCGCTTTTCACGGTCAGTTTGTAGAGGAAAACCGCGGCGACGATGATCCATGCGATCGGCCACAGGCCGTAGGCAAAACCATAACCGGCGGCAGCCAGCGCCATGTCGACCGGCATCTTGAAGGCGAAGATTGCCACCAGGATCGACAATGCCAGGGTAATGCTCCCGGCGACGTGGCCTTTGAGGCGAAACACGGCCAGGGCGAGGAAGAAGAATACGATCGGAATAACGGCGGCCAGTGCGGACAGGCCGAGGCTGCCGAGCGGGCTGTAGAGCTGTTGCCAGGTTTGCATATGGGGTGGCCCCTAATTGTTGTTGGTCAGGCACTGTTTAGTCAGCTTGGATAATTGGTAAGACCAATTTACAGCCGCTGTTGGCTAGAGTAAAAGTGTTGGCGTGGCTGTGTCAATTTGCCGCTGACGAAACTTTGGTCGTAGCGACGTGGCCGGGGTGGTCTGCTCGGGTTTATCGAAGGCGTTCTGATAGGTGCCGCAAGCGCGGCGATAGGCCAGAATAGAGGCCCCGGCGAGTGGTCGGGATTGTGGAGAATGAGTTATGGGGTTTGATCAGGTGCGTCAGCGCCGTTTGTCTGACGATATTGTCGAGCAGCTTGAGGGCATGATCCTCGAGGGCACGCTGAAGTCGGGCGAGCGCTTGCCGGCCGAGCGCGCTTTGGCTGAGCAGTTTGGCGTGTCGCGCCCGTCGTTGCGTGAGGCGATTCAGAAGCTGGCGGCCAAGGGGTTGTTGGTCAGTCGTCAGGGCGGCGGTAATTATGTAGCGGACTCTCTGGGGTCCACTTTCAGTGATCCGCTGCTGCACCTGCTGGAAAATAACCCGGAGGCTCAGCGTGATCTGCTCGAGTTTCGGCAAACCCTCGAAGCGTCCTGTGCTTATTACGCGGCGTTGCGGGCTACCGAAGTCGATCGCGAGCGGCTGACGTCGGCTTTTGAAGCGTTACAGGATTGCTATACGCGTGTTGATGAGGTCAGCCGAGTGGAGGAGGGCGCGGCGGATGCGCGGTTTCACTTGGCCATCGCTGAGGCCAGTCATAACGCGGTGCTGCTGCACACCATTCGCGGGCTGTTTGATCTGCTCAAGCGTAACGTGGTGACCAACATCGGCGGCATGTACCAGCAGCGTACGGAGACCCGTGACATGCTGATCAGTCAGCATCGGGATTTGTACCTGGCAATTATCGAGGGGCGTGCCGAGCAGGCGCGGGAAGTCTCAACACGTCACCTGTTGTACGTGCAGGAAGTGTTGGAAGAGGTGCGTCAGGAAGTTCAGCGGGTGGCTCGGGCGGAGCGACGTAAAGGCATGTAGCCCGGGGTGAATCACCCAAGGCTACAGTGTCACAAGGATTACTCTTCCTTGCCCTTGTTGCGCACGGCGCGGTGCAACTCACGGTTGGAGTCGCGTTCGCGCTCAGTGTCGCGCTTGTCGTATTCCTTCTTGCCCTTGCCGAGCGCGATCTCGCACTTGACCAGGTGCTTGCTCCAGTACCAGGACAGGCAGATGCAGGCATAGCCTTTCTGCTGTACGGCGGCAGCGAGTTTTTCCAGTTCGCGGGCGTTGAGCAATAGCTTGCGCGTGCGCACCGGGTCGGCGATTACGTGGGTGCTCGCGGTCGTCAGCGGGGTGATATGGCTGCCCAGCAGCCATGCCTCGCCATCCTTGAGCAATACGTAGCTGTCGACCAGTTGCAGCTTGCTGGCACGCAGACTCTTTACTTCCCAGCCGGCCAGGACCAGACCAGCCTCGAACCGATGTTCGATGAAGTAATCGTGTCGCGCCTTTTTATTTTGCGCGATGGTCCCTGTAGGGTGTTTCTTTTGTTTAGCCATAGGGGCGGCATTATAGGGAGTTGCGAGCGTGTCGGCTACGGTCAACCTGCGTGCTTGAGCGTGTTGGACGAATCCCGGACAATACGGGCAGTTCTTAGGTTTTTTTCTCTCGCGGATCGGGCTGTTTTTTCGCGATGTTTGCTTCAGCAGTGGAAATAACGCTCACATGACGACGCACATTCAACGTTCGGCCTTACTGCCTTATCCGGCGCAGGCGCTCTATGACCTGGTCAACGACGTTGCGCGTTACCCGGAATTCCTGCCTTGGTGCTCCACCGCCGAGGTGCTGGAAAACAGTGATGAGCACATGGTTGCCAGTGTTGGGGTGGCCAAGGGCGGTCTTAGTCAGCATTTTGTTACGCGCAATGTGTTGGTGCCTGGGAAATCCATTGAAATGAATCTGCAGGAAGGGCCATTCACCCAGTTGCACGGGGTGTGGGTGTTCAAGGCGCTGACCGATAAGGCCTGCAAGATCAGCCTCGACCTGTCATTTGATTATGCGGGCCCAATTGTGCGCGCCACATTGGGGCCATTGTTCAACCAGGCGGCCAACACGCTGGTGGATGCATTCTGCCAGCGGGCCAAGGAACTGCATGGTTGAGATTGAAGTGGTGTATGCCGCCGAGGATCGCCAGGTCTTGTTGGCGGTGACGGTGCCTGCGGGCACCAGCCTGAGGGCGGCGGTGCAGGCATCGGGAATTGCAGCGCAATTTCCGGGGTTGGTGGTGGCTGATTGTCCTTTGGGGATTTTTGGCAAGGTGGTTGCGGACGCGGATGCGCAAGCTGTGCAGCCAGGTGATCGCATTGAGATTTACCGGCCGTTGCTGGCAGACCCCAAGGAAGTGCGCAGGCTGCGCGCGGCGAAGGCCGCGATGGCCAGGCAACAAAGTTCGTAACGCTGCCAATCGGCAGGCAACAAAAAAGCCCGGCATGCCGGGCTTTTTGTTGTGCGCCGCAAAATTATTGCGGGGCGGTGTCCAGAGGCTGTGGCGTCGGGACCGGAACGGTTTGCACGCCGTCCACGTCCTTCTGGATCTGATCCAGCAAGGAACCTGGCTTGGCCGGCACCTCGGATTTCGGCTTCTCTGCTTCCTGCGCGGGCGCAGTCACATTGGTGCCGTTGTCCTTGCCCAGCAAGGCTTCATCACGGCTTACGCCGGGCATGAAGTCACCGGACAGGCTGACAAGCTGGTCATTGCCATTGAAAATGACACTGACGCGTTCCTGCTGGCGCTCACCGCCACCTGGCTGGATGCTGTAGAGATAATCCCAGCGATCGGCATGAAAAGTGTCGGTCAGCAGGGGGTTGCCCATGATAAACCGTACTTGCCGTCGGGTCATTCCCGGACGTAACTGGTCTATCATGTCCTGCGTGACGACATTGCCCTGCTGGATGTCGATTTTGTAAACCCCGGGGAATGAACAACCGGCGAGTGCGAGCAGTCCCACAAGGGTGAAACTGGTTAGCAAGAGCTTGGTGTTTTGCATCGGTGGGCGACTTCCACTATCTTGGCTGGGACAACGTAAACGCCGATCATACCCGTATTAAGAGAAGCTGCGAAGCAGCATCCGCGAGAAAGCTAACCATGGTTGAAAATAGCGAACTACGCAAAGCCGGTCTTAAAGTGACTCTGCCACGAGTCAAGATTCTACAAATGCTCGATTCTGCTGAGCAGCGCCACATGAGTGCCGAAGATGTTTACAAGGCGCTGATGGAGTCTAACGAGGACGTTGGCCTGGCCACGGTTTACCGTGTGCTGACCCAGTTTGAAGCCGCAGGGCTGGTGGTTCGTCATAATTTCGACGGCGGTCATGCGGTGTTCGAATTGGCTGACGGCGGTCATCACGACCACATGGTTGACCTGGATACCAATGAGGTTATCGAGTTCACCAGTCCGGAAATCGAGAAGCTCCAGCACACCATCGCTGAGCAGCATGGGTTCGATTTGGTGGACCATAATCTGGTGCTGTACATCCGTAAGAAAAAGTAAAAATCGACGCAGATTTGTTCTGCGAAACGATAGAAGGCGACCCTGGGGTCGCCTTCGTGCTTTCTATAAGAGAGAAAAAACTGTGAAAAAAGCCCGGCTCAGGCCTTGCTAGCCACGACCATTTTTTTCGCGTGGGCCAGGGACTCCTTGGTCAGGTCGATACCGCCCAGCATTCGCGCCACTTCTTCTACGCGTTCCGACTTGTTCAGCTTGGACACCGCCGTGTGCGTCGCATCGCTGCCTCTTACTTTATGCACAAACAAATGCTGATGCCCTTGCGCAGCCACTTGCGGCAAGTGCGTCACCGTGAGTACCTGGCCGCGATCCCCTAGTCGGCGCAACAACTGGCCAACAATCTCCGCGGTCGGCCCGCCAATACCAACGTCCACTTCATCGAATACCAATGTGGGGACTCGTGATGTCTGGGCGGTAATCACCTGGATGGCCAGGCTGATCCGTGACAGTTCGCCACCGGACGCCACTTTCGCCAGTGCCTTGAGCGGCTGCCCGGGGTTGGCACTCACCAGCAGTTCCACCTGTTCCAGGCCGTGAGGTTGCAGCTCATTGCTGGTGTTGGTGTGCAGTTCGATGGTAAAGCGCCCGCCAGGCATGCCAAGGCGCTGAATTTCCTGCTCCACGGCGCTGGCCAGGCTTGTGGCTGCTTGCTGGCGCAGGTCGCTCAGCTCGCGGGCTTTCTCTTGGTAATGTCGGGCGAAAGAGGCAAGTTCGTCGCCCAGTCGCTCAATGGATTCGTCGTTGGCGTTAAGGGTTTCAATTTCATCCAGCAACTTTTGCTGCATCGTCGCCACTTCGGTCGGCTGAATGCGATGTTTGCGTGCCAGGGTGTAGATGGTATCCAGGCGCTCCTCTATTTCCTGCAAGCGGGCTGGGTCGGCATCGAAGTGGTCGAGAAAGCGATTGAGCTCTCCCACGGCTTCTTCAACCTGGATCTGTGCGCTGGTCAGTAACGTGGTGGCCTCGTTCAGCGAGCCGGACGCATTGTTCACGCTGGACAGGCGATTGAGGCTGGCGGTCAGTGCATTGAGCACGTTGCCGGAATCGCTTTCGCTGCATTGCTCCACCACTTGCCGGCAGATACCCAGCAGGGTTTCGGCGTTAGTCAGGTTCTTGTGTTCCTGTTCCAGCTGTTCCAGCTCGGTTTCGCCCAGGCCCAGGCTTTCGAGCTCTTCGAGCTGATAGCTGAGCAACTGGTGGCGAGCGCGTTGCTCGTCGCCGGAGTTGGAGAGTCGCTCCAGCTCCTGGCGCGTCTGTCTCCAGCGCTGCGCGGCAAGTTGTACTTGTCGGGCCAGATCGGTGGCGCCTGCGTATTCGTCGAGCAGGCGGCGATGGGTGTCGGTTTTCAGCAGGGATTGGTGTTCATGCTGGCTATGGATATCGATCAGCAGCTCGCCCAGGGCTTTCAAGTCGCCAAGGGGGCAGGGCGTGCCATTGATGTAGCCGCGTGAGCGTCCTTCTGCCGTGATGACTCGGCGCAGGATGCAGGGGCCTTCATTATTAAGGTCGCGCTCGGCCAGCCAGGCTTCGGCTTCGGGAATGTCTGCCAGGTCAAAGGTGGCCAGGATATCGGCCTTGTCGGCGCCTGGGCGCACCACGCCGCTATCGGCACGGTCGCCAAGGGTCAGGCCCAGGGCGTCGAGCATGATCGATTTGCCGGCGCCGGTTTCGCCTGTGATTACGCTCATCCCGCGATCCAGTTCGAGATCCAGATGTTCAACGATGGCGTAGTTATGTACGGACAGGTGCACGAGCATGACGGCCGCTCCCAGGCTTTAGGTCTGGTTATTTATACAGTGTTTTGTTTGGGGCTGACAATCCTGTCACTTAGCTCGATTTGCTTGGTCGAGTTAATTTATTAGTGCGATTGGGAATGACGGCTCAGGAATTGATCTGGCTCAACGAAAGACTTTTGGAAACGCCTGAGCCCTTGAACCTGGAAATTGTGGCCCCATATACCGGAACAGAAGCGCGAGTTCAGTTCGCGCAGGATTTTGAAAGGAGAAATCTATGGCTGACGAACAGACGCAGGATACGCAAACTCCAGACGCCAATTCGGCTGCCGGGGATGAACTGGCAACTCGTGTGCAAGTGCTCGAAGAGCAATTGGCCGCTGCGCAGGATCAGTCTTTGCGTGTTGCTGCCGATCTGCAGAACGTCCGCCGCCGCGCCGAGCAGGATGTCGAAAAGGCTCACAAATTCGCGTTGGAAAAATTCGCCAATGACCTGCTGCCGATTATCGACAGCCTGGAGCGTGGCCTTGAGTTGTCCAACCCGGCCGACGAAAACATCCGCCCGATGCGCGAAGGGATCGAGCTTACCCTGAAAATGTTCCAGGACACCCTGAAGCGTTATCAGTTGGAGGCCATCGATCCGCAAGGCGGCGAGCCGTTCAATGCAGAGCATCACCAAGCCATGGCCATGCAGGAAAGCCATGACCTTGAGCCGAACAGCGTATTGAAAGTGTTCCAGAAGGGTTACCAGCTCAACGGTCGCTTGTTGCGCCCGGCAATGGTGGTGGTGAGCAAGGCTCCTGCACCTGTTGCACCTTCTATTGATGAGCAGGCTTGAAATCCGCCGCAAGGCCCCCATTTATAAGTCAAGCGTTTAAGTGCTACCGCAGTTAGCCACCACTGCTGCGGCAACCAAATTCATGTTTCGGGAGAGTAAATCATGGGCAAAATTATCGGTATCGACCTGGGGACTACCAACTCCTGTGTCTCCGTGCTGGAAAACGGCGTTGCTAAAGTTATCGAAAACGCCGAAGGCGCGCGTACCACGCCGTCGATCATTGCTTACGCCAACGACGGTGAAATCCTCGTCGGTCAGTCGGCCAAGCGTCAGGCTGTGACCAACCCGCACAACACCCTGTATGCGGTGAAGCGTCTGATCGGTCGTAAGTTCGACGAAGAAGTCGTACAGAAAGACATCAAGATGGTCCCTTACAAAATCGCCAAGGCTGACAACGGTGACGCCTGGGTTGAAGTAAACGGCCAGAAAATGTCGCCGCCGCAAATCTCGGCTGAAATCTTGAAAAAGATGAAGAAAACCGCCGAAGACTACCTCGGTGAGACAGTGACCGAAGCGGTGATTACCGTTCCGGCCTACTTCAACGACAGCCAGCGTCAGGCGACCAAAGACGCCGGCCGCATCGCGGGTCTGGACGTAAAACGGATCATCAACGAACCGACCGCAGCTGCGCTGGCTTACGGTATGGACAAGGCCAAGGGCGACCACACCGTGATCGTTTACGACCTGGGTGGCGGTACGTTTGACGTCTCCGTGATCGAGATCGCTGAAGTTGACGGCGAGCACCAGTTTGAAGTGTTGGCCACCAACGGCGACACCTTCCTGGGTGGTGAAGACTTTGACATTCGTCTGATCGACTACCTCGTTGACGAATTCAAGAAAGAAAGCGGCATGAACCTCAAGGGTGACCCGCTGGCGATGCAGCGCCTGAAAGAAGCCGCCGAGAAAGCCAAGATCGAGCTGTCTTCCGCTCAGTCGACCGACGTTAACCTGCCGTACATCACTGCAGACGCTACCGGTCCTAAGCACTTGAACGTGAAAATCTCGCGTTCCAAGCTGGAAGCGCTGGTTGAAGACCTGGTTCAACGCACCATCGAGCCTTGCCGCATCGCGCTGAAAGACTCGGGCATCGACGTTGGCTCGATCAACGACGTGATCCTGGTCGGCGGTCAGACCCGTATGCCGCTGGTTCAGAAACTGGTCACCGAGTTCTTCGGTAAAGAAGCACGTAAAGACGTGAACCCGGACGAAGCCGTTGCCATGGGTGCTGCTATCCAGGGTGCGGTACTGGCCGGCGACGTGAAAGACGTGCTGCTGCTGGACGTCAGCCCGCTGACCCTGGGTATCGAAACCATGGGTGGCGTGATGACCGCGCTGATCGAGAAAAACACCACGATTCCTACCAAGAAATCGCAAGTGTTCTCGACTGCCGACGATAACCAGGGCGCTGTGACCATTCACGTGCTGCAAGGTGAGCGTAAACAAGCCGCTCAGAACAAGTCCTTGGGCAAGTTCGACCTGGCTGAGATTCCACCAGCACCACGTGGCGTGCCACAAATTGAAGTGACCTTCGACATCGATGCCAACGGCATTCTGCACGTAGGCGCTAAAGACAAGGCCACCGGCAAAGAGCAGAAGATCACCATCAAGGCCAACTCCGGTCTGTCTGATGAAGAAATTCAACAGATGATTCGTGATGCTGAAACCAATGCTGAAGCTGACAAGAAGTTTGAAGAGCTGGCCGGCGCCCGTAACCAGGGTGACGCACTGGTTCACTCGACGCGCAAAATGATCGCTGAAGCTGGCGATAAAGTGACCGCCGAAGAGAAAACTGCAATCGAAGCCGCGTTGGTTGCCCTGGAAGCCGCTGTTAAAGGCGACGACAAGGCTGCCATCGAAGCCAAGGTTGAGGAGCTGTCGAAAGTCTCCGCGCCAGTCGCTCAGAAAATGTACGCCGAGCAAGGCCAGCCGGCAGAAGGTGCTGCACAACATGCAGAGCCTGAAGCCAAGCACGATGACGTTGTCGATGCCGAGTTCGAAGAAGTCAAAGACCACAAGTAAGTTGGTCGCCCGGTTGACCGCTATCAAGCGGTGACTGGTAGGATGTCGCCGCGCGGGAGCTTGCTCCCGCGTTGGCGTGTCTGGGGTATGCGAATTTTTACAACATGCGACAAGGCTCGGATGTTGGCGGTGTGACTGGGAATGCTCCTGCTTTCCGGGCGACAATCACCGCGTTTTTGGCCGGGTCCCTGGCTGAAAGCAGTAATGACCAGGATCGTTGAATTGACGTGAGTTGGGTCCGGGCCTGTATTGGGGCTCAACGAGTTTGGCAAGGCTCAGGAGGGTCTGGCCGAACGTCCTTAAGAGTGCAAAGACTTATGGCAAAGCGTGACTATTACGAAGTATTGGGTGTGGAGCGCGGTTCCAGCGAGGCGGACCTGAAAAAGGCTTACCGTCGCCTGGCGATGAAGCACCACCCGGACCGTAATCCGGATAGCAAAGAATCCGAAGAGATGTTCAAAGAGGCCAACGAGGCCTACGAATGCCTGTCTGATCCCAACAAGCGTGCGGCCTACGACCAGTATGGCCATGCCGGTGTCGACCCAAGCATGGGCGGCGGCGGTGCCGGTTTTGGTGGTCAGAACTTCTCCGATATTTTCGGTGATGTGTTCAGCGACTTCTTTGGTGGCGGCCGTGGCGGCCAGCGTGGCGGTGCCCAGCGTGGCAGCGACTTGCGTTACACCCTGGAGCTGAATCTGGAGGAGGCCGTACGCGGCACCACCGTCAATATCCGTGTGCCGACGCTGGTCAATTGCAAGCCGTGCGACGGTTCGGGTGCCAAGAAAGGCTCCTCGCCTATCACTTGCCCGACCTGCGGCGGTATCGGCCAGGTGCGCATGCAGCAGGGCTTCTTCTCGGTGCAGCAGACCTGCCCGCGTTGCCATGGCCAGGGCAAGATCATTTCTGACCCGTGCGATTCCTGCCACGGCGAAGGCCGTGTCGAAGAGTACAAGACCCTCTCGGTGAAGGTGCCGGCGGGTGTGGACACAGGTGATCGCATTCGTCTGTCGGGCGAAGGTGAGGCGGGTACGCAGGGTGGCCCAACAGGCGACCTGTATGTGGTGATCAATGTGCGCGAGCACTCGATCTTCCAGCGTGATGGCAAGCACCTGTTCTGCGAAGTGCCGATCAGCTTTGTCGACGCTGCATTGGGGGGTGAGCTGGAGATCCCGACGCTTGATGGTCGCGTCAAGCTGAAGATTCCCGAGGGGACGCAGACCGGCAAGCAGTTCCGTATCCGTGGCAAAGGCGTTGCGCCGGTGCGCGGTGGCGGTGCGGGTGACCTGATGTGCCGTGTGGCTGTGGAGACGCCGGTTAATCTGGGTCGTCGTCAGCGTGAATTGCTTGAAGAGTTCCGCAGCTCGTTGGAAGGTGATGACTCCCATTCACCGAAAACCACGGGCTTTTTCGATGGCGTGAAGCGCTTCTTCGGCGACCTGTAAGGAAGTGAATATGCGACGTATAGCCGTAATGGGCGCTGCCGGGCGCATGGGCAAAACGCTGGTTGAGGCGGTGCAGCAGCGCTCGCCGGCTTGCGGGTTGACCGCGGCGATTGTTCGTCCCGGCAGCACGTTGTTGGGGGCGGATGCCGGTGAGCTGGCCTCGCTGGGGCGCATTGGCGTTTCGCTGGCTGGTAATCTGGAGGCGGTGGCTGACGAATTCGACGTGCTCATCGACTTCACTCTGCCAGAGGTCATGCTGAAAAACCTGGCGTTCTGCCGCAAGGCGGGTAAGGCCATGGTGATCGGCACGACCGGGCTGAGTGCCGAGCAGAAGCAGTTGTTGGTGGAGGCGGGCAAGGATATTCCGGTTGTCTTCGCTGCCAACTTCAGTGTCGGTGTGAACCTGTCGCTCAAGCTGCTCGATATGGCCGCTCGTGTGCTGGGTGACGAGGCGGATATCGAGATCATCGAGACGCATCACCGCCACAAGATCGATGCGCCGTCGGGGACCGCGCTGCGCATGGGCGAGGCAATCGCTGATGCGCTGGGGCGTGACCTATCGAAAGTTGCTGTTTACGGGCGTGAAGGCCATACCGGTGCGCGTGCGCGTGACACCATTGGCTTTGCCACCGTTCGCGGCGGTGATGTGGTCGGTGATCACACCGTGCTGTTTGCTACCGAAGGCGAGCGCTTGGAAATCACCCACAAAGCCTCCAGTCGCATGACGTTTGCCAAGGGCGCCGTACGTGCTGCGCTCTGGTTGGAAGGCCGCGAGCCTGGTCTGTATGACATGCGCGATGTGCTGGATCTGCACTAATCAGTAGCTAAAATGGGGCCTCAGGATTATCCTGAGGCCCCGTTTTTAACCGCTAAGCGACGTCCTGTCGCATTCCCCTGCCTTTAAGGCTCATTAGCGGTGGACCAAAAAAGCCTTTTTCTGTAAGCTACAGCTTTAGTGTGTCCACTAAAAGCGCGCAGAATAATTCAGTGAAGAAGCGGGGTGACGTGTCCATACGTCACTCCGCTTTTTTACAACCTGCGATCGCCCTTTCAGGCTTTATTTACGGGAGGTCTTCTTGACTAAGCCAGCCATACTCGCCCTTGCTGATGGCAGCATTTTTCGCGGCGAAGCCATTGGAGCCGACGGTCAAACCGTTGGAGAGGTGGTGTTTAACACTGCCATGACCGGCTATCAGGAAATCCTTACCGATCCTTCCTACGCCCAACAGATCGTTACCCTGACTTATCCGCACATCGGCAACACCGGTACTACACCGGAAGACGTCGAGTCTGATCGTGTCTGGTCGGCCGGTCTGGTGATTCGTGACCTGCCACTGGTTGCGAGCAACTGGCGTAATACGATGTCGCTGTCCGATTACCTGAAAGCCAACAACGTTGTGGCGATCGCCGGTATCGATACGCGCCGCCTGACACGCATCCTGCGTGAAAAAGGCTCGCAGAACGGCTGCATCATGGTCGGTGACAATATTTCCGAAGAGGCGGCGATTGCCGCAGCGCAAGGTTTCCCTGGCCTGAAAGGCATGGACCTGGCGAAAGTTGTCAGCGTGAAAGAGAAGTACGAGTGGCGCTCCACTGTCTGGGACCTGAAGACCGACAGCCACGCGACCATCGAAGCCTCCGAGCTGCCGTACCACGTTGTGGCTTACGACTACGGCGTCAAGTACAACATCCTGCGCATGTTGGTAGCGCGCGGTTGCCGCGTTACTGTGGTGCCGGCGCAAACCCCGGCTAGCGACGTGCTGGCCATGCAGCCGGACGGTGTGTTCCTGTCCAACGGCCCGGGCGACCCTGAGCCATGCGACTACGCCATCAAGGCAATCAAGGAAGTGCTGGAAACCGAGATTCCGGTGTTCGGCATCTGCCTCGGTCACCAGCTGCTGGCCCTGGCCTCCGGTGCCAAAACCCTCAAAATGGGTCATGGCCACCACGGCGCCAACCACCCTGTGCAAGACCTGGACACTGGCGTTGTAATGATCACCAGCCAGAACCACGGCTTTGCGGTGGATGAAGCGACCTTGCCGGGCAATGTCCGTGCAATTCACAAGTCGCTGTTCGACGGCTCCCTGCAAGGCATCGAACGCACCGACAAGAGCGCGTTCAGCTTCCAGGGCCACCCTGAAGCAAGCCCGGGCCCGAACGACGTAGCGCCGCTGTTCGACCGTTTCATCAATGAGATGGCCAAGCGACGCTGACTGAGTGGCTTGCGGGCGGCCCCGAATGCCGGTGGCCCCCGCAAGCTCTTCAAAGATTGTTCAAGACGGCTTGCCGACTGACCTGCGGATTTGAGTGACAAACCCATGCCAAAACGTACAGACATAAAAAGCATCCTGATTCTCGGCGCTGGCCCGATTGTGATCGGCCAGGCCTGTGAATTCGACTACTCCGGCGCCCAGGCCTGTAAAGCCCTGCGCGAAGAGGGCTACCGCGTCATCCTGGTGAACTCCAACCCGGCCACCATCATGACCGACCCGGACATGGCCGACGCCACCTACATCGAGCCGATCAAGTGGCAGACGGTTGCCAAGATCATCGAGAAAGAGCGTCCAGACGCACTGCTGCCAACCATG
This sequence comes from Pseudomonas fluorescens, assembly GCF_900215245.1. GTDB lineage: Bacteria > Pseudomonadota > Gammaproteobacteria > Pseudomonadales > Pseudomonadaceae > Aquipseudomonas > Aquipseudomonas fluorescens. The sequence continues at coordinate 1,216,992 of NZ_LT907842.1, read as the reverse complement.
GGCGGCCAGACTGCACTGAACTGCGCCCTGGACCTGGAGCGCGAAGGCGTGCTGGAAAAATTCGGCGTTGAGATGATCGGCGCGAATGCCGACACCATCGACAAGGCTGAAGACCGTTCGCGTTTCGACAAGGCCATGAAGTCCATCGGCCTTGACTGCCCGCGCTCCGGTATTGCCCACAGCATGGAAGAGGCCAATGCGGTTCTCGAAAAGCTGGGCTTCCCGTGCATCATTCGTCCGTCCTTCACCATGGGCGGCACCGGTGGCGGTATTGCTTACAACCGTGAAGAGTTCGAAGAAATCTGCGCGCGCGGTCTGGACCTGTCGCCGACTAAAGAACTGCTGATCGACGAATCCCTGATCGGCTGGAAAGAGTACGAAATGGAGGTTGTCCGCGATAAGAAGGACAACTGCATCATCGTCTGCTCCATCGAAAACTTCGACCCGATGGGCGTGCACACCGGTGACTCGATCACCGTTGCTCCGGCACAGACCCTGACGGACAAGGAATACCAGATCATGCGTAACGCCTCGTTGGCGGTATTGCGTGAGATCGGCGTTGAAACCGGCGGTTCCAACGTTCAGTTCGGTATCTGCCCGGACACCGGTCGTATGGTCGTGATCGAGATGAACCCGCGTGTGTCGCGTTCTTCGGCACTGGCATCGAAAGCGACCGGCTTCCCGATTGCGCGCATCGCCGCCAAGTTGGCGATCGGTTACACCTTGGACGAGCTGCAAAACGAAATCACGGGCGGCGCTACTCCGGCGTCCTTCGAGCCGTCTATCGACTACGTTGTGACCAAGCTGCCACGGTTTGCCTTCGAGAAATTCGCCAAGGCTGACGCGCGCCTGACCACCCAGATGAAATCCGTGGGTGAAGTCATGGCCATCGGCCGGACTTTCCAGGAATCCCTGCAGAAAGCCCTTCGCGGCCTGGAAGTGGGTGTTTGCGGCCTGGATGAAAAGCTCGACCTGAGCAACCCGGAAAGCATGAGCGTGCTCAAGCGCGAGCTGACCGTGCCGGGCGCCGAGCGCATCTGGTACGTGGCCGATGCTTTCCGCGCCGGCATGACCGTCGAACAGATCTTCGGCATGAACATGATCGACCCGTGGTTCCTGGTGCAGATCGAAGACCTGATCAAGGAAGAAGAGAAGGTCAAGACCCTCGGTCTGTCCTCTATCGACCGCGACCTGATGTTCCGCCTCAAGCGCAAAGGTTTCTCCGACCAGCGTCTGGCCAAGCTGCTGGGTGTGACCGAGAAGAACCTGCGCACCCACCGCCACAAGCTGGAAATCTTCCCGGTCTACAAGCGCGTTGACACCTGCGCGGCCGAGTTCGCCACTGACACCGCGTACCTGTACTCCACTTACGAGGAAGAGTGCGAAGCCGCGCCGTCGGGCCGCGACAAGATCATTATCCTGGGTGGCGGGCCAAACCGTATCGGCCAGGGCATCGAGTTCGACTACTGCTGCGTACACGCCGCCCTCGCCCTGCGCGAAGACGGGTACGAGACCATCATGGTCAACTGCAACCCGGAAACCGTTTCCACTGACTACGACACTTCCGACCGTCTGTACTTCGAGCCGGTAACCCTGGAAGACGTGCTGGAAATCTGCCGCGTCGAGAAGCCAAAGGGCGTGATCGTCCAGTACGGCGGCCAAACCCCGCTGAAACTGGCTCGCGCACTGGAAGCAGCCGGCGTGCCGATCATCGGCACCAGCCCTGACGCTATCGACCGTGCCGAAGACCGTGAGCGCTTCCAGCAAATGGTTGAGCGCCTGAACCTGCGTCAGCCGCCTAACGCTACCGTGCGCAGCGAAGACGAAGCCATTCGTGCAGCCAGCAAGATCGGCTACCCGCTGGTGGTGCGTCCGTCCTACGTATTGGGCGGCCGTGCGATGGAAATCGTTTACGAAGAAGAAGAACTTAAGCGTTACCTGCGTGATGCGGTGAAAGTGTCCAACGACAGCCCGGTGCTGCTGGACCACTTCCTCAACTGCGCGATCGAAATGGACGTGGACGCGGTTTGCGACGGTACCGACGTCGTGATCGGCGCGATCATGCAGCACATCGAACAGGCGGGTGTTCACTCCGGTGACTCCGCATGCTCGCTGCCACCGTATTCGCTGCCGGCGCACATCCAGGACGAGATGCGTGAGCAGGTCAAGAAAATGGCTCTGGAACTGGGCGTTGTCGGCCTGATGAACGTTCAGTTGGCACTGCAAGGCGAAGACATCTACGTCATCGAAGTCAACCCGCGTGCTTCGCGTACCGTGCCATTTGTATCCAAGTGCATCGGTGTGTCCCTGGCCATGATCGCTGCCCGCGTGATGGCGGGTAAGACCCTGAAGGAAATCGGCTTCACCAAGGAAATCATTCCTAACTTCTACAGCGTGAAAGAGGCGGTGTTCCCATTCGCCAAATTCCCTGGTGTGGACCCGATCCTGGGCCCAGAGATGAAGTCCACCGGTGAAGTGATGGGTGTGGGCGACACTTTCGGTGAAGCATTCGCCAAGGCCCAGATGGGTGCAAGTGAAGTGCTGCCGACCGGTGGTACTGCATTCATCAGCGTGCGTGACGACGACAAACCGCTGGTTGCAGGCGTGGCCCGTGATCTGATCAACTTGGGCTTTGAAGTCGTGGCCACCGCCGGGACCGCCAAGCTGATCGAAGCTGCCGGCCTGAAAGTGCGTCGCGTGAACAAGGTGACGGAAGGCCGTCCGCATGTGGTCGACATGATCAAGAATGACGAAGTCACGCTGATCATCAACACCACCGAAGGTCGCCAGTCGATCGCGGATTCCTACTCCATTCGTCGTAATGCCTTGCAGCACAAGATCTACTGCACCACCACCATTGCTGCTGGCGAAGCCATCTGCGAAGCGCTCAAGTTCGGTCCGGAAAAGACCGTGCGTCGCTTGCAGGATCTACACGCAGGATTGAAGGCATGACCAAATACCCAATGACCGTCCAGGGCTTCAAGGCCCTGGAAGAGGAGCACGCCCATCTGACCAAGGTCGTCCGTCCAAAGCTGAGCCAGGACATCGGTACGGCCCGCGAGCTGGGTGACTTGAAGGAAAACGCCGAATACCACGCTGCTCGCGAGCAGCAGGGTATGGTTGAGGCGCGGATCCGTGATATCGAAGGCCGCCTGCAGAATTCGGTGGTGATCGACGTAACGACCATTCCTAAAACCGGCAAGGTGATTTTCGGCACCACCGTGGAAATCGCCAACGTCGAAACGGACGAAAGCGTGGTTTACCAAATCGTCGGTGAGGACGAGGCTGACTTCAAACTCGGCAAGATCTCCGTCGGTTCACCACTGGCCCGCGCCTTGATTGCCAAGGAAGAGGGGGATGTGGTGACCGTTAAGACGCCAGGTGGCGTGACCGAGTACGAGATTGTTGAAGTCCGTCACGTCTGAAAGGCGGCGCCCGCTTCGCGCGGGTGCCATGCTTTGGCAGCTCGCCCAGATGCTTTGGGTGGGCGGCCTATGGTTGTTGCACATCGGTGTGCTGCCGGTGCTGGGCCTGATTGGCCTGGCGCCGCTGCTGATCGATGAGCTCAACGGAATGCTGAGTGCGCTGCTGGTCGGTTTTGCAGCGGCGTGCGTGACGCTCCAGGCATTGGTGCTGGTCAAGGCCGAGGGTTTGGGGAGCTTGTGGCGGGATATTCGCGGCCAACTGCTGTTGATGGCGCTCTATGCGTGCGCAATGTTTTGCGTGGTGCATGTGTGGCTGCCGCAAGCGTTGCGCTGGCAGCTGTTCAGCTATCTTGTGCTAGGGTTCTCCGGCCTGGTGCTGGTTATACAGCCGGCGCCGGGATGGAGTGGCAGGGCGCGCGAAGCACGCCCGTGACCCTTGTTGTCATTTGACAGCTATTATTTGAAGCGGTGTACGTTCGACAGCTGTTTGTTGACGCTGAAGTTCTTGCGATACAGCAGCGCCATCTTGCCGATGACCTGAACCAGATCCGCTTTGCCGACCTTGCACAGTTCTGCAATGGCGGCCAAACGCGCTTCGCGGTCAAGGATGTTGACCTTGATCTTGATCAGTTCGTGATCGCCCAATGCGCGTTCAAGTTCGGCTAACACACCTTCAGTCAAACCGTTGTCTGCCACAATCAGAACTGGTTTCAGATGGTGGCCAATGGATTTGTACTGTTTCTTCTGCTCTTGAGTGAGCGGCATAATCTGACCCCTGCGTCTGATCTTGTAAAAAGCGGCGGCCAGTTTACCCGAGCGAGTCCGGGACCGCCCAGTTAATCACGACCCGTTTTATTTTCGAGGTGGCCCGTGGCCCGTTCCAAAACTAGTCTTAAGTGGCTGCAAGAGCATTTCAACGATCCTTACGTCAAAAAGGCGCAAAAGGACGGCTACCGTTCCCGGGCCAGCTACAAGCTGCTGGAGATTCAGGACAAGGACAAATTGATTCGTCCAGGCATGAGCGTTATTGACCTTGGCGCAGCCCCTGGCGGTTGGTCCCAAGTGACCAGTCGTCTGATTGGTGGGCAAGGTCGACTGATCGCTTCCGATATTCTGGAAATGGACAGCATCCCGGATGTGACCTTTGTTCATGGTGACTTCACCCAGGACGCGGTGCTCGCACAGATCCTTGAAGCTGTGGGAAATTCGCAGGTAGACCTTGTGATTTCCGACATGGCCCCCAATATGAGTGGATTACCGGCTGTTGATATGCCGCGCGCGATGTTCCTTTGTGAGCTGGCGCTGGATTTGGCAGGTCGGGTTTTGCGTCCTGGCGGTGATTTTCTGGTGAAAGTCTTCCAGGGTGAAGGTTTTGACGAGTACCACAAGAACATCCGCAAGCTGTTCGACAAGGTGCAAACGCGCAAACCTGACTCTTCCCGAGACAGGTCTCGCGAGCAATACCTGCTGTGCCGCGGCTTCCGCGGTGTTGAAGGTGCAGCGAGTGAAGAGCGTTTTTGAGAAATTCGAGGAAGGCGATAGGTTTTTTTATATCGCTTTCGTCATGAAGCTTTACGAATATTGTGTAGTCAAAGTTTCACAAAGGGTTACAGACGGCGCCTGCCAGAGTTGTAGGTAATGTAGTAAGTTAGGCCGGTGAATATCATGCGAAGCGCGCGCCAGTAGCGGAGCTTGCTTCAGAGGGTAGTTAATTGAACGATATGGCAAAGAATCTGATCCTGTGGTTGATCATCGCGGCTGTCCTGGTGACGGTGATGAACAACTTCTCCAGCCCTAACGAGCCGCAGACCCTCAACTATTCCGACTTCATCCAGCAAGTTAAGGATGGCAAGGTCGAGCGCGTAGCGGTTGATGGCTACGTGATTACCGGCAAACGCAACGATGGCGACAGCTTCAAGACCATTCGTCCGGCAATTCAGGACAACGGTCTGATCGGCGACCTGGTGGATAACCATGTGGTTGTTGAAGGCAAGCAGCCTGAGCAGCAGAGCATCTGGACCCAGCTCCTGGTGGCCAGCTTCCCGATCCTGGTGATTATCGCCGTGTTCATGTTCTTCATGCGCCAGATGCAAGGTGGCGCGGGAGGCAAGGGCGGGCCGATGAGCTTCGGCAAGAGCAAGGCACGCCTGCTCTCCGAGGATCAGGTGAAGACCACCCTGGCTGACGTCGCAGGTTGTGATGAAGCCAAGGAAGAAGTCGGTGAGCTGGTTGAATTCCTGCGCGATCCGGGCAAGTTCCAGCGCCTGGGCGGCCGTATTCCTCGCGGCGTGCTGATGGTCGGCCCTCCGGGCACCGGTAAAACCTTGCTGGCCAAGGCGATTGCCGGCGAAGCCAAGGTGCCGTTCTTCACGATTTCCGGTTCTGACTTCGTCGAGATGTTTGTCGGTGTTGGTGCCAGCCGTGTTCGCGATATGTTCGAGCAGGCCAAGAAGCACGCCCCGTGCATCATTTTCATCGACGAAATCGACGCTGTTGGTCGCCATCGTGGTGCTGGCATGGGCGGTGGTCACGATGAGCGTGAGCAGACCCTCAACCAGTTGCTGGTGGAGATGGACGGCTTCGAAATGAATGACGGCATTATCGTCATCGCCGCCACCAACCGTCCGGACGTACTGGACCCTGCGCTGCTGCGTCCAGGCCGTTTCGACCGCCAGGTTGTGGTGGGTCTGCCGGACATCCGTGGTCGCGAACAGATTTTGAAAGTACATATGCGCAAAGTGCCGATGGGTGACGATGTGGCTCCGGCCGTGATTGCCCGTGGTACGCCAGGCTTCTCCGGTGCTGACCTGGCCAACCTGGTGAACGAGGCTTCGCTGTTCGCTGCCCGTACCGGCAAGCGCATCGTTGAAATGAAAGAGTTCGAACTGGCAAAAGACAAGATCATGATGGGCGCCGAGCGCAAATCCATGGTCATGTCCGAGAAAGAGAAGCAGAACACCGCTTATCACGAAGCCGGTCACGCCATTGTTGGTCGTGTGGTGCCTGAGCATGACCCGGTTTACAAGGTGTCGATCATTCCTCGTGGTCGGGCGCTGGGTGTCACCATGTTCCTGCCTGAAGAGGATCGTTACAGCCTCTCCAAGCGTGCGCTGATCAGTCAGATCTGCTCACTGTATGGTGGTCGTATTGCTGAAGAGATGACGCTTGGCTTTGATGGCGTCACCACCGGCGCCTCCAACGACATTATGCGTGCCAGTCAGATTGCGCGGAACATGGTGACCAAGTGGGGCTTGTCTGAAAAGCTTGGTCCCTTGATGTATGCCGAAGAAGAAGGCGAAGTGTTCCTGGGTCGTGGCGGTGGCGGTCAAGCTGCCAGCTTCTCGGGTGAAACGGCCAAGCTGATCGACTCCGAAGTGCGTAGCATCATTGACCAGTGCTACGGCACGGCCAAACAGATCCTGACCGACAACCGCGACAAGCTGGATGCCATGGCTGATGCGTTGATGAAGTACGAGACCATTGATGCCGACCAGATCGACGACATCATGGCGGGTCGTACACCTCGTGAGCCTCGTGATTGGGAAGGTGGTTCGGGCACTTCTGGTACTCCGCCAGTGGTTCAGAACGAGCGCCCTGAAGCCCCGATCGGCGGTCCGGCAGCTGACCACTAAGGTTTGAAATGACTTCTGCGTTGTCCTTAACCCGGTTGCCTTGCGGCAACCGGGTTCTTGATTTGGCCCATACACATGTCATGGGCATTCTTAATGTAACCCCCGATTCCTTTTCCGACGGTGGCCGCTTCAGTCAACTCGATGCCGCATTGCGTCATGCCGAGGCGATGGTGGCGGCTGGCGCGACCTTGATTGATGTGGGGGGTGAGTCGACTCGCCCGGGTGCTCGCGTTGTTTCTCCCCTTGAGGAGTTGGAGCGAGTGGCGCCGGTCGTCGAGCGCATTGCTCGCGAGCTGGATGTGATCATTTCGGTGGATACATCCACTCCGGCCGTGATGCGCGAGACAGCGCGCCTGGGGGCGGGGCTCATCAACGATGTGCGCTCCCTGCAGCGGGACGGTGCCCTGGATGCAGCAGCGGCAACCGGTCTGCCGGTGTGCCTGATGCATATGCTGGGCGAGCCCGGCAATATGCAAGACAGTCCGCACTATGACGATCTCGTGGGTGAAGTGAGGGGGTTTCTTGCTGAAAGGATCGCTCAGTGCACCAAGGTGGGAATCGCTGCCGAGAAGATCATCCTTGATCCCGGGTTTGGCTTTGCCAAGACCCTTCAGCACAATTTAAGCCTGTTCAAGCATATGGAAGCCTTGCATGCGCTTGGTCGGCCCCTGTTGGTCGGTGTTTCGCGCAAGAGCATGATAGGGCTTGCATTGAATCGTCCGGTGGGTGAGCGGTTGTACGGTGGCCTTGCTCTGGCAGCGCTTGCGGTTACCAAGGGCGCGCGTATCTTGCGTGTGCATGACGTCGCCGAGACTGTCGACGTAGTGCGTATGCTTGCCGCGGTAGAATCAGCCGAATAAGAACGATGGAGCACTTATGACTAAAAAATATTTTGGCACCGACGGAATCCGTGGTCGGGTCGGCGAATTTCCGATTACTCCTGATTTCATGCTCAAGCTGGGCTGGGCGGCAGGCATGGCGTTCCGCAGCATGGGCGCTTGCCGCATTCTGGTGGGCAAGGACACCCGTATTTCCGGTTACATGTTTGAGTCCGCGCTGGAGGCCGGCTTGTCCGCCGCAGGTGCTGACGTAATGCTGCTGGGGCCAATGCCGACACCGGCGATCGCTTACCTGACGCGTACCTTCCACGCTGAAGCCGGTATCGTGATCAGTGCCTCGCACAACCCTCATGATGACAATGGCATCAAGTTTTTCTCGGGGCAGGGCACCAAGTTGCCGGATGCAATCGAGCTGATGATCGAAGAGCTGCTGGATGCACCGATGACGGTGGTTGAGTCCAGCAAGCTGGGCAAGGTCTCGCGCATCAACGATGCGTCTGGCCGCTACATCGAGTTTTGCAAGAGCAGCGTGCCGACCAGTACCAATTTTGCCGGGCTGAAGCTTGTTGTCGATTGCGCCCATGGTGCGACCTACAAAGTGGCTCCGAGTGTATTCAAGGAGCTGGGCGCCGATGTGACGGTGCTGTCGGCTCAGCCGAATGGTTTGAATATCAACGAAAACTGCGGCTCCACCCATATGGAGCAGTTGCAGGCGGCTGTCCTGGCTGAGCATGCTGATCTTGGTATTGCGTTCGACGGAGATGGCGATCGTGTGCTGATGGTGGATCACACTGGGGCTATCGTGGATGGCGATGATTTGTTGTTCATCATTGCTCGCGACCTGCATGAGCGTGACAAGTTACAGGGCGGCGTCGTTGGCACCCTGATGAGCAACCTGGGGCTGGAACTGGCCTTGGCAGACCTTGGAATTCCCTTCGTGCGCGCCAATGTCGGTGACCGCTATGTGATCGCCGAGCTGCTGGAGCGTAACTGGCAGGTGGGCGGTGAGAACTCGGGGCATGTGGTTTGCTTCCAGCACACGACGACTGGCGATGCGATTATTGCCGCGTTGCAGGTGCTGCTGTCCTTGCGTCGTCGTGAGGAGAGCCTTGCTCAGGCGCGCCAGGCGCTTCGTAAGTGCCCGCAGGTTTTGCTCAATGTGCGTTTTGCCGGTGGCGAAAACCCGATCGAGCACCCTGCGGTCAAAGACGCCTGCGAGCGCGTGACCCTGGCAATGGCGGGGCGTGGGCGGGTGTTACTGCGCAAGTCCGGCACGGAGCCTCTGGTGCGCGTCATGGTCGAAGGTGAAGATGAAACACAGGTTCGCGGCCATGCCGAAGACCTGGCAAAACTGGTAACTGAAATTTGCGCCTGAATTCGGCTTGCCAGTGTTGATGTGGTTGGGTAACATCTGCGCCCACTTTGACCGACGGGGTACAGCATGCGTCGCACTATGGTAGCTGGTAACTGGAAGATGCACGGTACCCGCGCCAGTGTCGCTGAGCTGATCAATGGCCTTCGTCACTTGGCCTTGCCTAGCGGTGTTGATGTTGCGGTTTTCCCGCCTTGCTTGCATATCAACCAAGTGGTTGATGGCTTGAAAGGTAAGTCGATTCAGGTCGGCGCGCAGAATTCTGCGGTGGAGCCCATGCAAGGTGCTTTGACCGGTGAAATTTCGCCGGGTCAGTTGGTAGATGCGGGTTGTTCCTATGTGCTTGTCGGGCACTCCGAGCGCCGTCAGATGATGGGCGAGCGTGATGGGACACTTAATCGCAAGTTCGCAGCGGCACAGGCTTGTGGCTTGATTCCGGTGTTGTGCATAGGGGAGACCCTTGAGCAGCGTGAATCGGGTAAAACTCTTGAAGTTGTCTCGCGTCAACTGGGCAGCATCATCGAGGAGCTGGGTGTTGGTGCGTTTGCAAAGGCAGTAATTGCTTACGAGCCGGTCTGGGCCATTGGCACCGGACTGACTGCTACACCGCAACAGGCGCAGGATGTGCACGCAGCCATTCGCGCACAGTTGGCGGCAGAGAATTCTGAGGTCGCACAAGGTGTGCGGCTTCTATACGGCGGCAGCGTGAAGGCGGCCAATGCGGTCGAACTGTTCGGCATGCCGGATATCGATGGGGGGCTCATTGGTGGAGCTTCCCTGAATGCAGATGAGTTCGGTGCGATTTGTCGCGCCGCGGGAAACTGAAAAAATGCTGGAAACAGTCGTAGTCGTTTTTCATCTGTTGGCTGCCCTGGGCGTAGTTGCCCTGGTTTTGTTGCAACAGGGTAAAGGTGCGGATGCTGGTGCGTCTTTCGGTGCAGGTGCTTCAAATACTGTGTTCGGAAGCCAAGGTTCCTCTACCTTTCTTAGTAAGTTTACTGCTATACTTGCCGCCGGTTTCTTCATAACCAGCTTGGGGTTAGGTTACTTTGCTAAAGAGAAAGCTCATGTGCTGACTCAAATAGGTCTCCCAAACCCAGCAGTGTTGGAAGTACCAAAAGCAAAACCGGCTTCTGATGATGTCCCGGTGCTTCAAGAGCAAAAGTCGGCTACTCCAGCGACTGACGTGCCTCCAGCTCAAGAGCAGAAGTAAGAAGGGTTGTAAACGCTGTATTGCCGAGGTGGTGGAATTGGTAGACACGCAACCTTGAGGTGGTTGTGCCCATAGGGTGTAGGGGTTCGAGTCCCCTTCTCGGTACCAATTATCAGGAGAGCCCGCTGTTGCGGGCTTTCTTGTAGGTGGAAGGTTACATTGACCCTGTAAGGGATCGGTCGTATACTTCCGCCCCAGCTTTGTCGCGGGGTGGAGCAGTCTGGTAGCTCGTCGGGCTCATAACCCGAAGGTCGTCGGTTCAAATCCGGCCCCCGCAACCAGTTTTAGCGGAGCCCCTTTTAAGGGGCTTTTTGTTAGCTGGACACTTTCAACGCCGCTATTCGACGGCGTTTCAAGGATGGGCGTTTCGCCCATTTTTTTATTTTGCACAGCATGCACATACATGCACGAGGGGGTTCAGGTGTCGAGCAAGCTAGAAGAGTTGCAGGCCTTGTTGGCCCCGGTGGTCGTGGCCCTAGGCTATGAATGCTGGGGTATTGAGTTTTCGGCTCAAGGTCGCCACTCAATGTTGCGCGTTTATATCGATAAAGAGGGCGGTGTGCTGGTGGACGATTGTGCCATTGTCAGCCGTCAGATCAGCGGTGTCCTGGATGTTGAAGATCCAATCTCCGTTGAATATACCCTCGAAGTTTCCTCGCCAGGCATGGAACGCCCACTGTTCACTATTGATCAGTTTGCAAAATTTGCCGGTGAACAAGTGAAGATCAAGCTGCGCTCCCCGTTCGAAGGGCGACGCAACTTTCAGGGCCTTCTGCGCGGTGTAGAAGAACAGGATGTCGTGGTGCAGGTAGAAGACCATGAATTCCTGTTGCCGATCGATATGATCGACAAGGCCAACATTATTCCCAGTTTTGACTGAGACGCGGATCCCGCGGATCCAATGGCTTGCGAAAGGCGAGGCGTACGATGAGCAAAGAAGTACTGCTGGTTGTTGAGTCGGTATCCAATGAAAAGGGCGTACCGGCAAACGTGATTTTTGAAGCGCTGGAGCTGGCCCTGGCCACTGCTACCAAAAAGCGTTTTGAAGACGAAGTGGATCTGCGTGTGGAAATCAACCGCCACACCGGTGCCTATGAGACTTTCCGTCGCTGGACGGTCGTCGAAGAAGCCGATCTTGATGATCCGGCCATCGAAACCTGGCCGAGCAAGGTTGCCGAAACGCACCCTGGCGCTCAGGTAGGTGATGTCGTCGAAGAAAAGATCGAATCGATCGAGTTCGGCCGTATTGCTGCACAGACCGCCAAGCAGGTCATCGTGCAGAAGGTTCGCGAAGCCGAGCGCGCTCAAGTCGTTGACGCTTATCGCGAGCGCCTGGGTGAAATCATCTCCGGCACCGTGAAAAAAGTCACCCGCGACAACGTGATCGTCGACCTGGGTAACAACGCAGAAGCGTTGCTGGCCCGCGAAGACATCATCTCTCGCGAAACCTTCCGGGTTGGCGTACGTCTGCGTGCGCTGCTCAAGGAAATCCGCACCGAGAACCGCGGCCCTCAGTTGATCCTGTCGCGTACCGCGCCGGAAATGCTGATCGAGCTGTTCCGTATTGAAGTGCCGGAAATCGCCGAAGGCCTGATCGAAGTCATGGCTGCGTCCCGCGACCCGGGTTCGCGCGCCAAGATCGCGGTCCGCTCCAAGGACAAACGCATTGACCCGCAAGGTGCTTGCATTGGTATGCGCGGTTCGCGCGTCCAGGCAGTGTCGGGCGAGTTGGGCGGTGAGCGTGTGGACATCGTCCTGTGGGACGATAACCCGGCGCAGTTCGTGATCAACGCCATGTCGCCAGCTGAAGTGGCGGCAATTATCGTTGACGAAGATGCCCATGCAATGGACATCGCCGTTGGCGCAGACAATCTGGCTCAGGCCATTGGTCGTGGTGGTCAGAACGTGCGTCTGGCCAGCCAACTGACCGGTTGGACCCTGAACGTGATGACCGAATCGGACATCCAGGCTAAGCAGCAAGCTGAAACCGGTGACATCCTGCGCAACTTCATCGACGAGCTGGAAGTCGACGAAGACCTGGCGCAGGTGCTGGTAGATGAAGGCTTCACCAGCCTGGAAGAGATTGCCTACGTACCGTTGGAAGAAATGCTCAACATCGACGGCTTTGACGAAGACACCGTCAACGAGCTTCGCGCTCGGGCCAAGGATCGTTTGTTGACTAAAGCCATCGCTACTGAGGAAAAGCTGGCAGACGCCCATCCGGCCGAAGACCTGCTCTCGCTTGAGGGTATGGACAAGGATTTGGCGATGGAACTGGCGGTGCGCGGCGTAATTACCCGCGAAGACCTGGCCGAGCAGTCTATTGACGATCTGCTCGACATCGACGGCATTGACGATGATCGTGCCGGCAAGTTGATCATGGCCGCCCGAGCCCATTGGTTCGAGTAACTAGGCGCGGCCTGAGGAGAGAAGTGCATGACGCAAGTCACGGTGAAACAACTGGCCGATGAGGTCAAAACACCGGTAGAGCGCCTGTTGCAGCAGATGCGTGAGGCAGGTCTGCCGCACACCGCCGCCGATGAAGGTGTGAGCGACAGTGAGAAGCAGTCTTTGCTGACTCACTTGAAGAGCAGCCACAAGGCGAAAGTGGAAGAACCGCGCAAGATTACATTGCAGCGCAAAACCACCAGCACCCTGCGTGTTGCTGGTAGCAAGAGCATCAGCGTTGAAGTACGCAAGAAGAAAGTCTTCGTACAGCGCAGCCCGGAAGAAATTGAAGCCGAGCGCAAACGCGAACTGGAAGAACGTCGCGCAGTAGAAAATGCTGCTCGTCAGAAGGCTGAAGAAGAAGCCAAGCGTCGCGCCGAAGAAGAAGCGCGTCGCCAGCCTGCTGCTGCGCAACCTGCTGCCACTGAGGCGGTCGCCGCGCCTGTTGAAGCTGTGCGTGAGGCCGCTCCGGTTGCCGCTGCACCTGCTCCTGCAGCTGACGCTCGCAAGCGTGACGAACCTCGTCGTCCGGACAAACCACGTGCCGACGATAATAATCGTCGCGGTGGTGGTGGCGATGGCGAGCGTAAAAACGCTCCGCATCGTGCCTCGGTCAAAGAGAAAGCGCCTGCTCCACGCGTTGCCCCTCGTACTACCGACGAAGAAAGCGATGGCTTCCGTCGTGGTGGTCGCGGCAAGGCCAAGCTGAAAAAGCGTAACGCCCACGGTTTCCAGAGCCCAACCGGCCCTGTCGTGCGTGATGTGCAGATCGGCGAGACCATCACTGTTGGCGATCTCGCCAATCAGATGTCGGTCAAGGCTGCTGAAATCATCAAGTTCATGTTCAAACTGGGTACTCCAGCGACCATCAACCAGGTGCTTGATCAGGAAACTGCTCAACTGGTAGCCGAAGAACTGGGCCACAAAGTGACCCTGGTCAGCGATACCGCTCTGGAAGACTCCCTGGCCGAGTCCTTGAAGTTTGAAGGTGAGACGTTCTCCCGTGCGCCAGTCGTGACCGTAATGGGCCACGTTGACCATGGTAAGACGTCGCTGCTCGATTACATTCGTCGTGCCAAGGTAGCTGCTGGCGAAGCCGGCGGTATCACCCAGCACATCGGCGCGTACCACGTTGAAACCGAACGCGGCATGGTTACTTTCCTCGACACCCCAGGTCACGCCGCGTTTACCGCAATGCGTGCCCGTGGTGCCAAGGCGACTGACATCGTGATCCTGGTTGTTGCAGCGGACGACGGCGTGATGCCGCAGACCATTGAAGCTGTCCAGCACGCCAAGGCTGCTGGTGTTCCACTGGTTGTTGCAGTGAACAAAATCGACAAGCCGGGCGCCGATCTTGATCGCATCCGTAGCGAACTGTCGGTTCACGGCGTGACGTCCGAAGAGTGGGGCGGTGATACGCCGTTTGTCTCGGTCTCGGCGAAAGTCGGTACCGGTGTAGACGAACTGCTCGAAGCAGTCCTGCTGCAAGCTGAAGTACTCGAACTGAAAGCAACTCCATCGGCCCCGGGTCGTGGCGTTGTGGTTGAATCGCGTCTCGACAAAGGTCGTGGCCCGGTTGCAACCGTACTGGTTCAAGACGGTAATCTGCGCCAAGGCGACATGGTGCTGGTCGGTTCGAACTATGGCCGTGTACGTGCCATGCTCGACGAGAACGGCAAGCCAATCAAAGAAGCCGGTCCTTCCATCCCTGTCGAGATCCTCGGCCTGGACGGTACTCCGGACGCTGGCGACGAGATGAGCGTAGTTGCTGACGAGAAGAAAGCCCGTGAAGTGGCTCTGTTCCGTCAAGGCAAGTTCCGCGAAGTCAAACTGGCTCGTGCTCACGCCGGCAAGCTGGAAAACATCTTTGAGAACATGGGTCAGGCAGAGAAGAAGACGCTCAACATCGTCCTCAAATCTGACGTTCGTGGTTCTCTCGAAGCGTTGAACGGCGCCTTGAACGGCCTGGGTAACGACGAAGTGCAAGTGCGTGTTGTCGGTGGCGGTGTCGGTGGTATCACCGAGTCCGACGCCAACCTGGCACTGGCTTCCAACGCTGTACTGTTCGGTTTCAACGTGCGTGCCGATGCTGGCGCTCGCAAGATCGTCGAGCAGGAAGGCCTGGACATGCGTTACTACAACGTCATCTACGACATCATCGAAGACGTCAAGAAAGCCCTTACCGGCATGCTTGGCAGTGACGTCCGGGAGAACATCCTGGGTGTTGCCGAGGTCCGTGACGTGTTCCGTTCGCCGAAATTCGGCGCGATTGCCGGCTGTATGGTTATCGAAGGCACTGTGCACCGTAACCGTCCAATCCGTGTACTGCGTGAAGACATCGTTATCTTCGAAGGCGAGCTGGAATCCCTGCGCCGCTTCAAGGATGACGCTTCTGAAGTACGTGCCGGCATGGAATGCGGTATCGGCGTCAAGAGCTACAACGACGTCAAGGCTGGCGACAAGATCGAAGTCTACGAGAAGGTTCAGGTTGCTCGCAGCCTCTAACTCGCGCACTTCCGGAGCCACGCAACGTGTGGGCATGCAGATGCCCCGCGCAGCGTACGGACTCTAAACGCAACGCCCGGTCTGGCTTTTGTCAGGCCGGGCGTTTGCCGCTTTCAGACCCCACGGGTTTCACCGTGTGGCAGTAACAGGTAACAAGACATGGCAAAAGAATACAGCCGTACCCAGCGTATCGGCGATCAAATGCAGCGCGAGTTGGCCCAGCTGATCCGTCGCGAAGTCAAAGACCCACGCGTTGGCCTGGTCACCATCACCGCCGTTGAAGTGAGCCGTGACGTTGGTCACGCGAAAATTTTCATCACCGTGATGGGGCAGGACAGCAGCGAAGAAATCGCGCAAAGCATCAAGGTGCTGAATTCGGCTGCAGGCTTCCTGCGCATGCAGTTGGCCCGTGAAATGAAGCTGCGCAGCGTGCCTCAGTTGCATTTCCACTACGACGAAAGCGTCGTGCGTGGTGCGCACCTGTCGGCACTGATCGAGCGCGCCGTGGCGGAAGACAGCCAGCACCCGTCCACACCTGAAGACGCCAAGGAGTAAGCGGTGGCTCAGGTCAAACGTATCCGTCGCAACGTCAGCGGCATCATTCTGCTCGACAAGCCCATTGGCTTTACCTCCAATGCCGCTTTGCAGAAGGTTCGCTGGTTGCTCAACGCCGAGAAGGCCGGGCATACCGGCAGCCTCGATCCCTTGGCCACCGGCGTATTGCCGTTGTGCTTTGGTGAGGCCACCAAGTTCTCGCAATACCTGCTCGATTCCGACAAGGGTTACGAAACCCTGATGCAACTGGGCAAGACCACCACCACGGCCGATGCCGAGGGTGATGTTTTGCAGGTTCGCGACGTGACCGTTGGTCGTGCTGATATTGAAGCTGCTTTACCCGGTTTTCGTGGGCAAATCAGTCAGATACCCCCGATGTACTCGGCGCTCAAGCGTGATGGGCAGCCTCTTTACAAGCTGGCACGTGCGGGCGAAGTAGTGGAGCGCGAACCGCGTTCTGTTACTATTGCCCGCTTGGAATTGCTCGCCTGTGAGGGCGACACTGCCCGCTTGGCCGTGGATTGCAGCAAAGGCACCTATATCCGTACCCTGGTGGAAGATATTGGTGAACAGCTCGGTTGCGGCGCGTACGTTGCAGAGCTGCGACGCACGCAGGCAGGGCCTTTCAGCCTTGCCCAGACGGTCACGCTGGAAGAGTTGGAAGCGGTACATGCCGAAGGCGGCAATGAAGCAGTTGATCGCTTCCTGATGCCATCGGACAGCGGTTTGCTGGACTGGCCATTGCTGCACTTCTCGGAGCACAGCGCGTTCTACTGGCTAAACGGCCAGCCGGTACGCGCTCCGGACGCTCCGAAGTTCGGTATGGTGCGGGTACAAGATCATAACGGTCGCTTTATCGGTATCGGTGAAGTGAGCGAAGACGGGCGCATCGCGCCACGTCGACTAATTCGGTCAGAATGACCGGACGAGTGTGGCTGTTAACAGGCACGGTCAACACTCATTTTTAGATACAGGGATTTGTCCCTGGCCTGTTGAAACTGCCCTTTGGGTGGTTTCCTGAAAAAAGGATTGCCTCATGGCTCTCGACGTTCAAGAAAAAGCACAAATCGTTGCTGACTATCAGCAAGCTGTTGGTGACACTGGTTCGCCAGAAGTGCAAGTTGCACTGCTGACCCACAACATCAACAAGCTGCAAGGTCACTTCAAGGCCAACGGTAAAGATCACCACTCCCGTCGTGGTCTGATCCGCATGGTAAACCAGCGCCGTAAGCTGCTGGACTACCTGAAAGGCAAGGATCTGGGTCGTTATCAGACTCTGATCGGTCGCCTGGGTCTGCGTCGCTAATAAGCGATTGCGCTAGAGGTTGGTTGTCTGCCGTGTGTCAGTGGGATTCCCGCTGGCCCATGGCAGGCTCCCAGCCTCAAGTTTTATCTGGATACACGTTTTACCCTGGACCAGGCTCGGGCCGATTCCCGACATTGCCCAAGAATTTCGCAAGAAGACAAGTTCCCCAAGAGCCACAAAGAAGGTAGGACACCGTGAACCCGGTTATCAAAAAATTCCAGTTCGGTCAGTCGACCGTTACCCTCGAGACAGGCCGTATCGCCCGTCAAGCTTCCGGCGCAGTGCTGGTCACCGTTGATGACGACGTTACCGTACTGGTGACTGTTGTTGGCGCCAAGCACGCGGACCCAAGCAAGGGCTTCTTCCCTCTGTCCGTTCACTACCAGGAAAAGACTTACGCTGCCGGTAAGATCCCTGGCGGTTTCTTCAAGCGCGAAGGCCGTCCTTCCGAGAAAGAAACCCTGACTTCCCGACTGATCGACCGTCCGATCCGTCCGCTGTTCCCAGAAGGCTTCATGAACGAAGTGCAGGTTGTCTGCACCGTCGTTTCCACCAGCAAGAAGACCGATCCGGACATCGCTGCGATGATCGGTACCTCGGCTGCCCTGGCCATTTCCGGTATTCCTTTCGATGGTCCAATCGGCGCTGCCCGTGTTGCGTTCCACGAAAGCACCGGCTACCTGCTGAACCCGACTTACGAACAACAGAAAGCTTCGAGCCTGGACATGGTCGTTGCCGGTACTTCGGAAGCTGTGTTGATGGTTGAATCGGAAGCCAAAGAGCTGACCGAAGACCAGATGCTGGGCGCGGTACTGTTTGCTCACGACGAGTTCCAGGTTGTAATCAACGCTGTTAAAGAACTCGCTGCTGAAGCCGCCAAGCCAACCTGGACCTGGGCTCCACAAGCTGAAGCGACTGAACTGCTGGGCGCTATCCGCTCCGAGTTCGGCGCAGCGATCTCCGATGCCTACACCATCACCGTCAAGGCCGACCGTTATGCTCGCCTGGGCGAGCTGAAGGATCAGGTTGTGGCCAAGCTGTCCGGTGAAGAAGGCCAGCCTTCCTCCAGCGACGTCAAAGCTGCATTCGGTGAAATCGAATACCGCACCGTTCGCGAAAACATCGTTAACGGCAAGCCACGTATCGACGGCCGCGACACCCGCACCGTACGTCCGCTGAACATCGAAGTGGGTGTTCTGCCGAAGACTCACGGTTCGGCGCTCTTCACCCGCGGTGAAACTCAGGCTCTGGTCGTCGCAACCCTGGGTACTGCCCGTGACGCACAGTTGCTGGACACCCTGGAAGGCGAGAAAAAAGACCCGTTCATGCTGCACTACAACTTCCCTCCGTTCTCGGTTGGTGAGTGTGGTCGCATGGGTGGTGCTGGTCGTCGCGAAATCGGTCACGGCCGTCTGGCTCGTCGTTCGATTGCAGCCATGCTGCCTGCTGCTGACGTGTTCCCTTACACCATCCGTGTTGTGTCGGAAATCACTGAGTCCAACGGCTCCAGCTCCATGGCTTCGGTCTGCGGTGCTTCCCTGGCGTTGATGGATGCTGGTGTCCCGATGAAGGCACCGGTTGCCGGTATCGCCATGGGTCTGGTTAAAGAAGGCGAGAAGTTCGCCATCCTGACCGACATCCTGGGTGACGAAGACCACCTGGGCGACATGGACTTCAAAGTAGCCGGTACCGCCAAAGGTGTTACCGCGCTGCAGATGGACATCAAGATCAAGGGCATCACCGAAGAAATCATGGAAATCGCTCTGGGCCAAGCCCTGGAAGCGCGCCTGAACATCCTCGGTCAGATGAACCAGATCATTGGTCAGTCCCGTACCGAACTGTCGGAAAATGCTCCGACCATGATCGCGATGAAAATCGACACCGACAAAATCCGTGATGTTATCGGTAAAGGCGGCGCGACCATTCGTGCGATCTGTGAAGAGACCAAGGCTTCGATCGACATCGAAGACGACGGCTCGATCAAGATCTTCGGCGAAACCAAGGAAGCTGCAGAAGCTGCACGTCAGCGCGTTCTGGGTATCACCGCTGAGGCCGAGATCGGCAAGATCTACGTCGGTAAAGTTGAGCGCATCGTCGACTTCGGCGCATTCGTCAACATCCTGCCGGGCAAAGACGGTCTGGTTCACATCTCCATGCTGAGCGACGCTCGTGTTGAGAAAGTGACCGACATTCTGAAAGAAGGCCAGGAAGTGGAAGTGTTGGTACTGGACGTGGATAACCGCGGCCGTATCAAGCTGTCCATCAAGGACGTAGCAGCAGCCAAGGCTTCGGGCGTTTAATTACCCCTTTGCTCTAAGCTGAAAAAGGACTCTTCGGAGTCCTTTTTTTATGCGCGCAGGAAAATGTCGGGAAATCAGTCGCTTAGTTAATTCAAAAAAGCCGCAACTTGCACGCAGGCACGATCAGTTTCATGCAACTTGCACGATTCCGCGAATCGGCTGTTTTTTTAAGTTATTGTTTTATAAGGAAAATATCCGGTTGCAGGACTTGGCACAGTGCCTGCAATAACCCTGTTAACGCTGCAGCATCAACGTTCACACACTGCAGACTTTCAATAAAACAGGAGTTACTCGTATGAAGAAGTTCGCTCTCGCTACTGCTACCGCTCTGACCCTGGCCATGGGTGCTAACGTGGCCTTTGCTCAGACTTCCCAAGCGCCAATGACCCTGGCCGCTGGCGAAATGACCAAAGCCAAAGAGTCCACCTCGGACACTTGGATCACCACCAAAGTCAAAGCCGATCTGCTGACTGAAAAAGGTATTCCTGGCTCGGACATCAAGGTAGAAACCAACAAAGGTGTGGTTTCCCTGTCCTCGACAGTCGCCATTTCTGATGCTCAGAAAGCCACTGCTGTAGCGATCACCAAGAAAATCAAAGGCGTTACTGCCGTGTCCGCTGACGGCCTGATGGCGGGTGGCGCGACTAAAGCAGATAACGTCGACAAAACCAAAAGCGCCGCTGCTGGCGCAAAAGAGACCACCTCGGACACCTGGATCACCACCAAAGTGAAAGCTGACCTGGTTACCGAGAAAGGCATTCCTGGCACCGACATCAAAGTCGAAACCAATAAGGGTGTAGTGTCCCTGTCTTCGTCGGCCGCAGTGACTGAAGCTCAGAAAACCACCGCAGTGAATATCGCCAAGCAAATCAAAGGCGTTAAAGCTGTATCGGCTGATGGCCTGAAAGCAGAGTAACGCTCAACTTTTCGCCTGAACTGGGCGGCGGCGGCTCAGGGTGAGCTAGATATCCACCCGGTGCACCTCTTGAGTTCATGCGACCGACCACACGGATGTGGTCATTACAGGCCCCGGCACTTGTGTCGGGGCCTGTTCTATTGTGGGCTGGAATAAAACCAGCCCGACAAACATGAACGTGGGAGCTGGCTTGCCCGCGATGCAGTCACCTCGGTCGTTCAGTTGAACCGAGGTGATGCTATCGCAGGCAAGCCAGCTCCCACATTCGGATGATGTCGCTCAGGCGTTACTCGGCATCCAGATGCATCGGCGTTACCACACGACCATCCTTCTCTGCCTGCCCCAGGTTGGCGTCAATGAAGTAAACCCGGTCATCTTCCAGTTTACCCTTGTCCACCAAGTAGTCCTTGATGGTGCTGGCCCGGTCCTGGCCCAACTGGCGCAGCAGCACGTCACTGGCGCTCCAGAACTTGATCAAGCCATCCTTGAGCTTCGCAGTGCGATCATCGCTGCTCAGGTCCTTCCATTCTGCCGGTGGCTGTTGTTTCAGGCGAGTACGGTAGATGCCTTCGAGCAACGGTGCTTTTTCTTTCTCCGGTACAACCAGCAGCGAGGCCTGGGCTGGAACCTTGTCACCACGGCGCTGCAGGATCTTGTAGTAGTTGTACTGGTATTCACGCTCCAGACGTTCTGCGGCCAGGAATGGCCCATCGCTGCTGGCAGCCGCCGTGCCTTCGATTTCCAGGCGCAGGGTAGGGCGCTCTTTCAGCGCCTTGGCCAGGGTATTCAGGGCGCCTTCGGCGTCTTTGTTCAACTCACTGGAACCGGCGGCGAACGACACATTACCCAGGTCTTCCGAGCCGCCACCGCTTACCAGCCCGCCGATAAACTTGAACGGCGCCGTTGCCGCGCGTACGACCAGGTTGCGCAGGGTCTGCCACACAATCGGCATCACGCTGAATTGCGGGTTATTCAGGTCGCCAGTTACCGGCAGTTCGATGGAGATCTTGCCGTCAGAGTCCTTGAGCAGGGCGATTGCCAGACGAATCGGCAAGTCCACGGCGTCGGCACTGTCGACCTTCTCACCCAATTGCAGCTGTTCGACCACCACCTTGTTTTCGGCCTTCAATTGGCCTTTGGTGATGACATAGTGCAGGTCGAGGTTGAGGCGGCCCTTGCGGATGCGAAAGCCCGCGAACTTGCCGGAGTACGGCGTCAATGTCGTGAGTTCAACGCGTTTGAAGCTGGTGGCGATATCCAGCGCCGCCATCGGGTCAAATGGGTTGACGCTGCCCTTGATGGTCACCGGGGCGTAGCGATCTACCTTACCGTTGATGTCGACGCTCGCCGGTTTGGCCTGGCGGCTGTCAATGGTGCCAATCTTCCCGTTGAGTTGTTGAATGGCAGTGGCAAAGTTGGGCGTGAGGCTGAAGTCGGCGAAGTTGGCCGAGCCATCATTGATCGCAACCTGCCCAATGTGAATGCCCAGTGGCTTCTCTTTGCTGGCCGCCGGCTTGGCTGCCGTCTTGTTGCCAGTGTCGGCCGGTTGCGGGATCAGCAAGTCATCGATGTTGGTGGTGCGGTCATCGTTGATCATGAAACGTGCGTAAGGCTGCAGCAGGTTGACCTTGTCGATCGACAGGCTATCGCCGTGCTGATAGTTCACGCCCTCCAGCATCAGGCGCTGCCATTTGACGAAGTCGCGGTTCTTGAGGGTGTCCAGGGTATGTAATTGATCGACCTGGGCACTGCCGGTGACCTGAAAGGCCAGTGGGTCCGTGTTTTTCAGGTTCACATCCAGATTGCTGCCCAACATGCCGCTGCGCAGTTCCAGGCGAATAAACGGGCTGATATAGGATTGGGCAACCCGCAGGTCGATATCCTGAGTATTCACTTTCAGTTTGGCGCTGACCGGGCTGAGGTTGACCTCGCCGACCGCCTGGATCTTGCCTTGCTTGCCCAGCCCGGTGTCGACTTTCAGGTTAAAGGGCTTCTGGTTGAGGCTGTCGAAGTTCTGCACATCGACATTCAACGGGCCCAGTTCCAGGGCGACCGCAGGTTTGGCCTGACGGTCAGCCAGGTGTACCTGATAGTTACGCAGTTGCACGTCTTTGAGCAGCACTTGCCAGGGTTTGCTGGGGGCTGCCGGTGCAGCTTTTGGCGAGTCGGCAGTGGCGGGCGCAGTGGCGGGTTCCGGTGCCTTGGCCGGTTTGCTCGGTTGGCTGGCAAACAGCTTTTGCCAATCCAGTTGCCCGTCGGCTTCGCGGGCCGCCCAGGTTTCCAGCTTGTTGCTGCGAATCTTGCCGACAATCACTTGCTGCTTGGCCAGGTCGACAGTGGTGTCGCTGACATCCAGGCGCTCCAGTCGCACCAATGGCCGGCCATCCGGTGCCTTGATGGCAAAGGGCGCGATGCTGGCGGACGTGTTGGTCAGGTTCAGCTCGGTTTCTTTGGCTAGGCTGAACTTGTAGTGGGTGCTGAAATTCAGCACACCGTTCTCAAGCACCAATGGCAGGGCATCTCGTACATACGGCCACCAGGCTTTCATTTTACCGTCGGTGACTTTCAGCGTGCCTTCGGAAGTGATCGGCACCAGGCTGAAGTTGCCTTTCCAGTCGATTTGCCCGCCTTCAGGGCCGGCAGCCACCAGCGTCATGTCGGCATTGTCTTCCGGCAAGGTGCTGAGGTTTTTCAGCTCGAAGTCGAGTTTGTTGTAGAGGAACTCAATCGGCTCGCTCGGGCGCAGATCCTTGAAGTGCACATAACCGCCGGCCAGCTTGATGCTGTCGATACGCAGCGGGAAAGGTTTGGCATTCGGGTCGGCCGGCGTCGGCTCACTCGGCGGCAGCTTGAACAGTTGCGCCAGATTCAGTTGGCCGGACTTATCGAACAGCAGTTCGGTCTTGGGCTGGTCCAGTTGTACGTCTGCCAGGTGCAGGGCGCGCGTCCAGAGACTGTCGATCTGCAGGTTGGCGTAAAGACGCTCGAAACCCACCTGTTCCTTGCCGGGTTCGCCGATCTTCAAGCCCCACAGTGTCAGCTCCAGGCTGAACGGGTTGAGCTCGATACGTTCGATCCGCGCCGGCACCGTGGCGTAATTGGCCAGTTGCTGGTTGGCTACACGAAGGGCGATGCCCGGCAGAATCAAAAAGCCCAGCAAGCTGTACAGAGCAAGGGCAGTCAACAAGGCGCCTATGGCGCGAATCAATCCTTTGGGCATGGGTGACGCCATCTATGTCGAACGAGAGTGCCTTGGAGTATGGCACGGGATTTCGGTTCCGAAGAAGCGGGTCTATTGAGACAAGTCTTACAGCTGCAGCATCAGTGTTTTCAGGGGCGGCTGCTGGTCCTGGGACGGGAAGTCCGTCCCCGGCGTGATGATTTGCCAGTCGCGTACCGGGCGGCCGGCTTTTTCGGCGCAACGCAGCACCTGTTCACGCCAGTCATCCATGCTGACTTTTGCGAGGTTGTTGCAGCAGATCAGCACGCCATTGTCGGCGGTTGCCAGCAACGCGGGTTTGAGCAGGCTCTGGTAGTCGCGCAACAGGTCAACGGTGCCGAATGCGCTCTTGGCCCAGGCCGGAGGGTCGAGCAGTACCAGGTCATATTGGCGTTGCTCAAGGCGCGGATAGCTCGGCAGCTTTTGGCCACGCCGCTGGGTGATCGGCAAACCCGCCAGTTGGCGAATTGCCGGGAAGTAGTCGGACTGCACAAAGTCCATGGTCGGCAAGTGCGGGTTGAGCAAGCCGTTTTCGCGACCGACCGCCAGGTTGCCCTCGGCGAAGTCCAGGTTGCACACCTCGCGTGCGCCACCGGCTGCTGCGCTCAAGCCTACGCCACAGGTGTAGGCGAACAGGTTGAGTACGCTTTTGCCGGCGCTGTGGTGCTTGACCCAACCACGGGTGTTGCGCAAATCCAGGAACAGCAACGGGTCCTGCCCGGCGTGGCGCCCACGTACACGGTAATTGAGTCCCCATTCGTGACCGACCTTGTCTTCCAGGGCCGCGGGTTCGGCGCGGTATACCGTGTCTTCGCGGTCGATTCGCGAGTTGCCGCGGGAACGGTCGTTGTACACCAGCTGCAATTCCAGGCCCATGAACTGATTGACCTGTTGGTACAGGTCCAGCAGTTCCTCGGTGTGCAGGGACTGATGGAAGCTTTGCACCAGCAGTTGCGGGCCATAACGGTCGATGGTCAGGCCACCGGCGCCTTCCTGGCTGCCATGGAACAGCCGGTAGCAGTCGGTGCCCTGGGCATGCAGCTCGTTGATCAGGTCTTGGCGGTGGTCGAGGGCGGCGCGCAGCGCCTGATTCAAGGGAGTCATGGAGCGCGCCTTGCTGTAAATGGGGGCGCGGAGTTTAACAGCTATAGGCGCTGGCCTACATCAACCCCATCCGCCGATGGGCGCGTTGTACCGAACCATTGCGCATCGCCCAACGCAGCAACGGCGCGCTGCGCTTGACCCCGGCGCGGATCATCTGGCGTTGCAGCGGGCTCTGGTGTTGTTCGAGCATCGTGCTGGCCCAGTCCGGCAGCAGGTCGATCCCTGCTTGCATCATCAAACTGCCAAAGGGTTTGGCCAATGTGCTGGGGGCGGGTGCATTGACCAATAGGCGCAGCACTTCGCGGCTACGCTCGTCGCACAGCAATTGCGGACGAATGCGCGCCAGATAATCCGAAATTTCCTGCCGTGAGCGCGGAACATGTCGCGCGCCAAGCCTTTCGGCGACCAGAGCGATTTCGCAGTAGTAGCGATCCTGATCCCGCCCGCTGAGGTGCGGGTTTCGATAACGCAGGTGCGCCGCGAGGAAGTTGCTGACTTCCGCCACATGCACCCAGGTCAGCAGCTCTGGGTCGCTGGCCGCATAGGCTCGGCCGTCCGGGGCGTGCCCGACCACTTGCAGGTGGATGGTGCGCACTTTCTCAATCAGCCATTCGGCGTCCTTGCGCGAACCGAACGTGGTGCCGGAAATAAACTGTGAGGTCCGCCGCAAGCGTCCGAGCATGTCCTGGCGAAAGTTGGAGTGGTCCCACACACCGGCCAGGGCCAGCGGGTGCAAGGCTTGCAGCATCAACGCGCTGATGCCGCCGATGAGCATGCTGCTGAAGTCGCCATGGACTTGCCAACTGACCGAGTCCGGTCCGAACAGGCCTGGGTCGCCCTTGGGGTTTTCCAGGTCCAACTGGCCCAGTGACAGACCGGTGAGGCTCATCAGCTGGGTTTCGATGCGGCTGCGGATAAATTCCATGGCGACGCGGGGGTTCCTATCGATTCAGGCGTTTGTCGATCAGACCGTCTACGACACTGGGGTCAGCCAGGGTTGAGGTGTCGCCGAGGCTGTCCAGTTCGTTGCAGGCAATTTTGCGCAAAATCCGTCGCATGATCTTGCCGGAACGGGTTTTCGGCAAGGCGGGTGCCCATTGGATCAGTTCCGGCTTGGCAAAGCTGCCGATTTCCTGGCTGACCAAATCAAGCAGGTGCTTTTTCAGCGCGTCGTTGGGCTCGACCCCATTCATGGGGGTGACAAAGGCGTAAATCCCTTGGCCTTTAACGTCGTGGGGGTAGCCGACCACGGCGGCTTCGGCCACTTGGTCATGCAGCACCAGCGCGCTTTCCACTTCGGCGGTGCCGATACGGTGGCCGGACACGTTAATAACATCATCAATGCGCCCGGTGATCCAGTAGTCACCGTCCTCATCGCGCCGTGCGCCGTCGCCGGTGAAGTAGTAGCCGGGGTAAGGTTTGAAATAGGTGTCGATCATGCGCTGCGGGTCGCCGTAGATGCTGCGGATTTGCCCAGGCCAACTGGCTTTGATGGCAAGTACGCCACTGCCGGCGCCGCTCAATTCCTTGCCTTGTTCGTCGAGCAACACAGGCTGTACGCCAAACATCGGCTGGGTTGCGCAACCCGGTTTGATCCGTTGGGCGCTGACCAGCGGGCTGAGCATGATGCCGCCGGTTTCGGTCTGCCACCAGGTGTCGACGATCGGGCAACGCTGCTCGCCCACGGCGTTGAAATACCAGTCCCAGGCTTCCGGGTTTATCGGCTCGCCGACGCTGCCCAACAGGCGCAGGCTGGCGCGCGAGGTGCTCTCCAGTGGGCCGTGGCCCTCACGCATCAGGGCGCGCAGTGCGGTGGGCGCGGTGTAGAAGATATTGACGTTGTGCTTGTCGATCACCTGCCAGAAACGCGAGCTGCTCGGGTAGCTCGGCACGCCTTCGAATATCAGCGAAGTGGCGCCATTGGCCAGCGGGCCGTAGACGATATAGCTGTGGCCGGTGACCCAGCCTACATCGGCGGTGCACCAGAATACTTCGCCGTCGCGATAATCCAGCACGTACTTGAAGGTCATCGCGGCTTGCAGCAGGTAGCCGCCCGTGGTGTGCAACACGCCCTTGGGTTTGCCGGTGCTGCCGGAGGTGTAGAGGATGAACAGCGGGTCTTCGGCGTCCATTGGCTCCGGCGGGCAGTCGTCGCTGGCGGCCTCCAGGGCCTGTTGATACTTGAGGTCGCGGTCTTTTACCCAGGTAATGTCCGCACCGGTGCGCTCCACCACGACTACCGTGCTGACGTTCGGGCAACTGGCCAGGGCCTTGTCGACATTTTTTTTCAAGGCCACCGGCTTGCCACCGCGTACGCCTTCGTCAGCGGTGATGACCGTGCGGCAGTCGGCATCGAGAATGCGATCGCGCAAGGCGTCCGGCGAGAACCCGCCAAACACCACCGAATGCACGGCGCCAATGCGTGTGCAGGCGAGCATTGCGTAGGCGGCTTCCGGGATCATCGGCATGTAGATGCACACCCGGTCGCCTTTCTTCACGCCACGACTTTTCAGCACATTGGCCAAGCGGCTGACGTTTTGGTGGAGTTGGCGGTAGGTGATTTTGGAAGACGTTGCAGGATCGTCGCCTTCCCAGATGAACGCTGGCTGGTCAGCGCGTTGCGCCAGGTGACGGTCGATGCAGTTGTAGCTGACGTTCAGTTGGCCGCCGGCAAACCATTGGGCTGCGCCGGTGTTGATGTCCGAGTGTTGAACGGTATGCCACGGGGTCATCCAGTGGAGAAAGCGCTTGGCCTGTTCGGCCCAGAAGATCTCGGGTTGCTCGATCGATTGGCGATAGAGGCGTTGGTAGTCTTCTTGATTAAGCTGCGCCGCCCGGCGCACGGCATCGGCGGTGGGGAATGTGCTGATATCGAACATGAGCGGTCCTTATTCTTGTTTTCGGGACAAGTCATAAAGATGCACGCACTGAGGGGAGGGTTCAAGGCCAACGTCCAAACGGACGTTGGCCTCGCGATACCTGGATCAGCCGCGGTGACGACCGCGGAAGTAGTTGATCAGGCCCTGGGTCGAAGCATCCTCGGCCGAGGTTTCTTCGGCGCCGGTCAGACGGTTGTACACGCCTTTGCCCAGCTCTTTGCCCAGCTCCACGCCCCATTGGTCGAAGGCGTTGATGCCCCAGATCACGCTCTGCACGAACACTTTGTGTTCATACATGGCCACCAGTGCGCCGAGGCGACGCGGGCTGATGCGTTCGACCACGAGGGTGTTGCTCGGGCGGTTGCCCGGGATCACCTTGTGCGGGGCCAGCTTCTGCACTTCATCTTCCGCAATGCCCTTCTCGCGCAGTTCGGCTTCGGCTTCACTGCGTGTCTTGCCGAGCATCAGTGCCTGGCTTTGCGACAGGCAGTTGGCGAACAGCCACTGGTGGTGGTCGGACACTGGGTTGAAGCTGACGATTGGCACGATAAAGTCGGCCGGAATCAGTTGGGTCCCTTGGTGCAGCAACTGGTGGTAAGCGTGCTGACCGTTGCAACCGACGCCGCCCCAGATAACCGGGCCGGTGTCGGTGGACACTGGTGTGCCGTCCTGGCGCACGCTCTTGCCGTTGGATTCCATGTCCAGCTGTTGCAAGTGCTTGGTGATGTTACGCAGGTAGTGGTCGTACGGCAGGATCGCGTGGCTCTGCGCACCCCAGAAGTTGCCGTACCACACGCCCAGCAGACCCAGCAGCACCGGCATGTTGGCTTCGAATGGAGCATTCTGGAAATGCTGGTCCATGGTGTAGGCACCAGACAGCAGTTCCTTGAAGTTGGACATGCCGATGGCCAGGGCAATTGGCAAGCCAATGGCGGACCACAGCGAGTAACGGCCACCGACCCAGTCCCACATCGGGAAAATGTTTTCTTCGCGGATACCGAAAGCGACCGCCGCCGCGTTGTTGCTCGATACGGCGATGAAGTGGCGGTACAGCTCGGCTTCGGAACCGCCCTGGGCCAGGTACCAGGCGCGTGCCGCCTGGGCGTTTTTCAGGGTTTCCAGGGTGTTGAAGGACTTCGACGAGACGATAAACAGCGTGGTCTCGGCGCGCAGCTTCTGGGTCAGTTCGTGGAACTCACTGCCGTCGATGTTTGCCAGGTAATGGCAACGCACGCCTTTGTGGGCGTAGGACAGCAGCGCCTCGGAGACCAGCTCCGGGCCCAGGAACGAGCCACCGATACCGATGTTCACCACGTCAGTGATCGGCTTTTCGGTGTAGCCACGCCACAGGCCATCGTGGATACGGCCGACGAGGTCGGTGATCTGGTTCAGCACCTTGTGCACATCCGGCATGATGTTCACGCCATTGACCGACAGCTTGTCGCCGACTGGGCGGCGCAGGGCGGTGTGCAGGGCCGGGCGGCCTTCGGAGGAGTTAACCGGTTCGCCGGCATACAGCGCTTTGATCGCGCCTTTAAGGTCGACTTCCTTAGCCAGGGCCACCAGCAGGTCACGGGTTTCGCTGGTGATCAGGTTTTTCGAGTAATCGAGGAACAGCCCGCAGCTGCTCAAGGTGAATTGGGAAAAGCGCTGGGGATCGGCATCAAACGCTTCGCGCATGCTGAAATCCTGCATGGCGAGGCGGTGTTGGTTGAGCGCTTGCCAAGCGGGCAGAGCGGTAACGTCATGAGGAGTGCGGTAGTACGCCATCGCTGCGGGTTTCCTTTTTATTACGGGGACTTGCCTTTAGGACACTTCTAAATCCGGAACGTCCAGTCTTTCATCAGGCGTTGAGCTCCGGTCAGCGCCAACTATGGCGCAGGGCGATTACATTAAACCTAGCGTGTCGATATGTCTTGGCTTTGTCTGCGCTGTAGCCGGTACTTTTTTATACCGGCACAGCAGGGAGGGCAACTGTTTAGCGGTTTTTCAGGGGGAAAGGCCGGGTTGGTCAGGCCAGATTCAAGTGCAAGTTATCGATCAGGCGCGTAGCGCCCAAATACGCGGCTACCAGGATCACGACATCACGGTCTTCAGGCGTGGCGGCACGCAGGTGCACGCCTTGGCGCACTTCCAGGTAATCCAGGCGCAAACCGGCCGCTTCGATGTGCTGGATCTGCTCGGCGCGCAGCTTGGCGAAATCGTGGTCACCGCCCTTGATGGCGGCAGCGATCTGGCTGAGGCTGCGGTACAGCACGGGTGCGATGGCGCGTTGTTCTTCGGTGAGGTAACCGTTGCGCGATGACAGCGCGAGGCCGTCGGCGGCACGTACGGTTGGCTCGCCGATGATCTGGATCGGCATGTTCAGGTCATGGACCATGGCGCGAATAACCGCCAGTTGCTGGTAATCCTTCTGGCCAAACACGGCCATGTCCGGCTGGACCATGTTGAACAGTTTGCTGACCACCGTGGCCACACCTTCGAAATGCCCTGGGCGACTGGCGCCGCAGAGGCCTTCGGACAGCTGCGGGACACTCACGCGGGTCTGGCCGGTCATGCCGCCGGGGTACATTTCTTCGACGGTCGGCGCGAACAGCAGGTTGCAACCGGCTTGCAGCAGCTTTTCCTGGTCGGCAGCCAGTGTGCGCGGGTATTTGTCCAGGTCTTCGCCGGCACCGAACTGCAGCGGGTTGACGAAAATGCTCGCCACCACGAAGTCCGATTGCTGCGCGGCCTTGGTCACCAGAGTGGCGTGGCCGCTGTGCAGGTTGCCCATGGTGGGCACAAAGCCAATGCGCTTGCCGGCACTGCGCGCGTGAGCGACGGCGGCGCGCAGCTCTCGTACTGTTTTAACGGTGTTCATGCAGAGAATCCGTGTTCGACGCCTGGGAAAGAACCGGCTTTGACTTCGTCCACGTAAGCGCTCAATGCTGCCTGGATGCTGTCCTGGCCGGCCATGAAATTTTTCACGAACTTCGGCGCACGGCCGGTCAACGACAGGCCGAGCATGTCGTGCATCACCAGCACCTGGCCGTCGGTGGCGGAACCTGCGCCAATGCCGATCACCGGCACTTTGACGGCCTGGGTGATTTCCGCCGCCAGTTCGCTCGGCACGCACTCCAGCAGAATCATCGCCGCACCTGCTTGTTCCAGGGCGATGGCGTCCGCACGCATCTGGCGCGCCTGGGCCTCATTGCGACCTTGTACTTTATAGCCGCCAAGCAGGTTGACCGACTGCGGGGTCAGGCCCATGTGCACACACACGGGTACGCCGCGCTCAGCCAGCAGTCGGATCGACTCGGCGAGCCATACGGCGCCTTCCACTTTGATCATGTGCGCACCGGCTTGCATCAGTTTGCCGGCGTTTTGAAAGGTCTGCTCGACCGTGGCGTAACTCATGAACGGCAGGTCGGCGATGATGAAGGCGCCGTCGTTACCGCGTTTCACGCTGGCGGTGTGGTAGGCGAGTTCATCGGTGGTGACGGGCAGGGTGCTGTCATTCCCTTGAAGAACCATGCCCAGGGAGTCACCCACCAGTAGCACCTCGACGCCGGCCTGGCAGCAGGCCTGGGCGAAGGTGGCGTCGTAGCAGGTCAGCATGGTGATTTTTTCACCTTTGAGCTTCAGGCTCTGCAAGGTGGTCAGGGTAATGTCTGGCATGAAAAGGGTCCTCGTTCAGGCGCTTGGAAACAGCGAGTAACGCGCGTGAGTCTTCGTTTATACAGGCGCACTGTCTTGAGAGCAGTGCTTATAAGGCCTGGATTGCGCCCTTTAGCGCCGGGTCGGCGGCAGCGGGACGCCTATAGTCGTGATGAGGACACGGGAAGTCAATTGGATGTGTTACCGCATTGTTACGAGTGCGGTGTTACCGCTGTTACTGACGCGATTCAGCAGGTTGAACGCCGCTTGGCGTCACGCCGGCGATCAAGTGTGGGCGCTGGCTTGCCGGCGCTGCAGACGACTCGGCACATCCGCCACACCGCGTTGATGCGATCGCAGGCAAGCCAGCTGCTCCCACAGGGATCGCATCAAGCAGTCGGGAGGCGTTCCAGGCCGACGAACGGGCAGGCTGCCAGCAGTTCGCAGAGCGTTTGGCCGTTTGGCAGTTGCAGGTGGGTGGGGGCCAGTTCGGCCAGCGGGTACAACACGAACGCCCGCAGGTGCATCTGGTAATGGGGGACCTTGAGGCGCGGTTCATCGATCAGGCGATCGCCGAACAACAGGATATCCAGATCCAGGGTGCGTGGGCCCCAGCGTTCAAGGCGCTCGCGGCCCTGGTCGTTTTCGATGGCTTGCAACGCATCGAGCATCTCCAAGGGCGCGAGGCAGCTGTCCAGGGCGGCGACCGCATTGGTGTAGCGCGGTTGGCCCGGGAGCAGAGAGTCACTTTGATAAAACGCCGATACGCCGGCGACGCTGGTGCCTGGCAATAACGCTAACGCCTCTACGGCGCTGCGCAATTGTTGGTCCGGGGCCGCGAGATTGCTGCCCATGCCGATGTAGATACGGTCCACGTTTATTCGCCTGTGGCGCCCGATGCATCGACGGCGCTGCGTTTGCGCTTGCCACCACTGCGGCGACGCTTCTTCGGGCCTTCGCCGGCGCCATCGCCTTTGCTGCCGAGGTCACGAATCATGTCGCGACGCTGGCTGTCATTGGCATCCTGGTAGTCAGTCCACCATTCGCCCAGGCCGTCGGTCTGCTCCCCCGCGCTTTCGCGCAGCAACAGGAAGTCGTAGCCGGCGCGGAACCGCGGATTGTCCAGCAGCAGATCGGCGCGTTTGCCGCTGCGGCGCGGCAGGCGTTCCTGCATGTCCCAGATCTCGCGGATCGGCATGGTGAAGCGTTTTGGAATCGCGATGCGCTGGCACTGCTCGGCAATCAGTTCGTGCGCGGCTTCCTGCATGGCCGGGATCGGCGGCATGCCACGGTCTTGCAGGCGCAGGACGCGTTTGGGCAGGGCCGGCCATAACAAGGCGGCAAACAGGAACGCCGGGGTCACCGGTTTGTTCTGCTTGATGCGCAGGTCGGTGTTGATCAACGCCTCGCTGATCAGGGTGTGGGTGTACGTCGGGTTGTATTCCAGAGCCTCTGCGCTCGCCGGGAACAACGGATCGAACAACTGCAGGTCGACGAGCATTTCAAACGTGTCGGCGGCATAGCCCGACAGGAACAGCTTGAGCACTTCTTCAAACAGACGTGCCGACGGAATCTCACGCAACATCGGCGCCAGCTCGCGAATCGGCGCGGCGGTGTGTTTTTCGATGCCGAAGTTCAGCTTGGCGGCAAACCGTACGGCGCGCAGCATGCGTACCGGGTCTTCCTGATAGCGCTGCGTCGGGTCGCCGATCAAGCGGATCAGGTTGTTGCGAATGTCGTGTACGCCATTGGCGTAATCCAGAATGCGCTCGCTGACCGGGTCGTAATACAGCGCATTGATGGTGAAGTCGCGGCGTTGCGCATCTTCTTCCAGGGTGCCGTACACGTTGTCGCGCAGGATGCGTCCGCTTTCGTTGCGGGAAGATTGGTTAGTGTCTTCCTCTTCATCGTTTTGCGGATGGCCTGCGCGGAAGGTCGCGACCTCGATGATTTCGCGACCAAAGTGGATGTGCACCAATTTGAAGCGGCGGCCGATGATTCGCGCGTTGCGGAATTCGGCACGCACTTGCTCCGGCGTGGCGCTGGTGGCGACGTCGAAATCCTTGGGCGTTATGTTGAGCAACATGTCGCGCACGCACCCGCCCACCAGGTAAGCCTGGTAGCCGGCGTTCTGCAAACGTTCGACGATGTTCACCGCATAACGGCTGAATTGAGCGCGCTGCAATGAATGCTGATTGCTGTTAAGCACTTCAGGCGTGCTGCGAATGTGTTGCGTACGACGCAAGGGGGAACGGAATGACTGGAACAACTTCTTCAGCATGGGATGCACTGTTTGAAGGAATGTTCGGCCATAACGAAGAATGACCGCATGATGGGCCGGGATTCTAGCATTTAGTCGAGGGATGGTGTAGGAACAAGCTGCAAGGCTTGCGCCAGAAGCTTAAAAGAAGGGTTGGCGGGTGCCAAATCGCAGAAACTACAAGGGGAGCCGAAGCTCCCCCAGAAGTAGTTGCGTGCTCTTTTTTTATTATTGATTGCGGGCTTCTTGTTTTTGTTGATCGCCCTCGCCATGAATTTTTACCTTCATGACACTCCCAATCGGGAGTCAAGAGCAAACGGATTGCTTTGGTCGCTGTGTTGCTGATCTATGATCCAACCAGTTCAGGCTCTGCCTTAGGGCAGTTTTTGTTGTTCTCGGCCTGGTTGCGGGGCAAGCCCCAAATGCAACGCCTCTCCAAAAGAATCAGTTAGCTGCGCCTCCGCCGTGTTGTTTTTGTTATGCGTGAGTCGATTCGTCTTATTTTTATTGTCTTGTACAAAGCTTGTTATTGTTTTTGTACTAAGCATATAGCAGGGTGCGTGCCAACTTTTGTGCCGCCCAGCAAAACCGGGGGGTTGAGGTGGTTTTGGCTTTTTGAAGGGCGAAAAAAAGCCGGGGCTTCGTTACCGTAAGCCCCGGCTTTTGTTACGTGAAAATTCAGCGGTAACAGTTTTTTCACATCTGAGGGTGTTACCTGTGAGGGCGCACCCTCAACTTTCGCTGGCAACCCCGGTCTTGCGCCGTGGAATGCCCAGGCGCTGGCGCCGTTCCCACAGGCACTTGCGGCTTACGCCCAGCTTGCGCGCCAGTTCGGTCTCGGTCATGTGGTCCTGATGCTCAAGGACGAAGTGCTGGAAGTAGTCTTCCAGTGACAAATCTTCAGTCGGCTCATGGCTGGTATTGCTGGCGCCGCCCTGTTGCGGGGCCAGGCCGATGAAATCGTCGTCCTCCAGGTCACTGAGCTCGATATCGATGCCCAGCAGCTCGGCGGAAATCTCCGGGCTCTCCGACAGAATCACTGCGCGCTCGACCGCATTCTCCAGCTCGCGCACGTTACCTGGCCACGAGTAGTGCCGAATCGCCTGCTCGGCGTCCGGGGCAAACTTGAGGTCGGTACGGTTGATGCGCGCGCTCTGGCGCAGCAGGAAGGCGCTGGCGATCTCGTTGACGTCGGCGCCACGCTCGCGCAGGGCCGGCAGCTTAAGTGCGATCACGTGCAGGCGGTAATACAAGTCTTCACGGAACTGGCCGATCTTGGCCAGGCTCTTCAGGTCCCGGTGGGTCGCAGCGATCAGGCGAACATCGACCTTCTGCGATTGCACCGAACCTACGCGGCGAATTTCGCCTTCCTGTAGCACGCGCAGCAAACGTGCCTGTGCTTCCAAAGGCAGTTCGCCGATTTCGTCCAGGAACAAGGTGCCGCCGTCCGCCGCTTCCACCAAACCTGCGCGCCCGGCGCTGGCGCCGGTAAACGCGCCTTTCTCGTGGCCGAACAGTTCGGACTCGATCAGGGATTCAGGGATCGCCGCGCAGTTCACCGAGATCATCGGCGCCTTGGCGCGCTTGGACAGGTTGTGCAGGGCGCGGGCGACCAGTTCTTTACCGGTGCCCGATTCGCCCTGAATCAATACATTGGAGTCGGTTGGCGCGACCTTGCGGATCTTGCTGTACAGATCCTGCATCGGAGGGCAGGAACCGATGATGCCGATTTCGCCGTTGCTGTTGTCGACGCCTGGCTTGTCCGCGCCGTTGGCGCCTTTGCCGGCGGGGCGCTGTTCGGCCGGTGCACTGCTGGCCGACTGGCGGTCGCGCAGGATGCGGGCCACGGCCTGGAGCATTTCGTCGTGGTCGAACGGCTTGGCGATGTAGTCCACCGCACCCATCTTCATCGAGTCCACTGCCGAACGCAGGCTGGCGTAGCTGGTCATGATCAGCACGGGCGTGCCCTGGCCAAGCTTGATCAGCTCGGTCCCCGGCGCGCCCGGCAGACGCAGGTCGCTGACAATCAGGTCGAACGTGGGAATGCTGAATCGCTCTTGGGCTTCCTGCACCGAGCCGGCTTCGCTGACCTGGTACTGATTACGTTCAAGCAGGCGACGCAAGGCAGAGCGGATAATTGTTTCGTCTTCGACGATCAAAATGTGCGGCATTGATTCAATTCTCTCGACGGTCTCAGTTCACAGCGGACGTCGCTTCGACATGACGCGGCAAGGTCACCCGAATACGGGTGCCGCGTTGGCTTTCTGTGTCAGCCGGGCTGTCGATGGTGATTTGTCCATAATGCTCTTCAACGATGGAATAGACCAGTGCAAGGCCCAGACCGGTACCTTCACCTGGGTCCTTGGTGGTGAAGAAAGGTTCGAACAATCGGTCCATGATGTTCTGTGGAATACCGCTGCCTTCATCCTCCACGATCAGATCGACCGTGTGCTCGAACGCTTCGCTCTTGACGCGTACCGCGCTGTGCGGCGGGGAGGCGTCACGGGCGTTGGAAAGCAGGTTGATCAGCACCTGCGCCAAGCGTTGGGAGTCGCCGTCGACCCAGTGGTCCGGGTCGCACAGGTTGAAGAACTGTACTTCGAAATTGCGCCGGTTCAAGGCCAGCAGCCCAATGGCATCCTGCGCCACTTCGGCCAGGCACACCGCTTCGTCCAGATTCTGATGAGCGCCCGCGTGAGCAAAGCTCATCAGCGATTGCACGATGCGCGAAACGCGCTTGGTCTGCTCAAGGATCTGCCCGCTGATTTCGGTGATTTCACCGTCCTCTTCGCGCTCTTCCCGCAGGTTTTGCGCCAGGCAGGCAATACCGGTAATCGGATTGCCAATCTCGTGGGCGACACCCGCTGCCAGGCGGCCAATGCTTGCCAGGCGTTCGGAATGCACCAGTTTGTCTTCCAGCATCTGGGTTTCGGTCAGGTCTTCCACCAGCAGCACCAGGCCACTGTTGCCGGGGGCCAGTGGTTCATCAATGGCGGCTTTGTGCAGGTTGAGCCAGCGGGTCTGGCCGTCGAGCGCCAGATGCTGCTTGTGCAAGTGCTCGTCGGGCAGGTTGATAAAACCTTGCAGCAATTCTTTCCACGGGTCGGCCAGCGTATTCAGGCGCGAACCCACCACGCGCTGAGCGGCGATGCCGGTCAGCTCTTCCATGGCTTTGTTCCACATCAGGATCTCTTGATCCTTGGCCAGGGAGCACACGCCCATCGGCAGTTCCTGAAGGGTTTGACGGTGATAGCGGCGCAGGGCATCAAGTTCGGCGGCGAGACCGGTGAGGCGTGAGTGGTAATCCTCCAGCCGGCTCTCGATGAAATGGATGTCTTCGGTGACGTAGTTTTCGCCGCCGGCCTTGTAGGGCAAGAACGTTTCGACCATGTCCTGAGACACGCTCGGCCCCATCAGGCCGGACAGGTTGGCTTCGATACGGTCACGCAGCCGGCGCAGTGCATACGGGCGACGCTCGTCGAACGGCAGGTACAGATCGCGCAGCGCCTGTTCGACTTCTTTCTGTGCGGCCTTGGCGCCCAGCGGCTTGGCCAGTTGGGTGGCGAACTCCTGGGGTGAGGCGGCATGCAGTTCGCGCCGCTGCGGGCGCCGCACGTTGTCCACCGCGCAAGCTTCGGCAGCGCTGGTTTCTTCCGGGCTGGCGTTAGTGAACAGCGAGATCAGGGTGAACATCAGCACGTTGGCTGCCAGGGAGGCAATGGCCGCCATGTGCCAACTGGTGTCGTCCAGCACATAGATCATGTTCAACAGCGGAATGTAGAAACCCTGCAGATTGCCGACCAGCGGCAGCAGCATGGTGACAATCCACACCAGGATCCCGGCCAGCAGCCCGGCGATGAAGCCACGGCGATTAGCGGTCGGCCAGTAGAGCACCGACAACACACCGGGCAGGAACTGCAAGGTGGCGACAAACGCGACGATGCCGAGGTTGGCCAGGTCTTGTCCGGCCCCCAGCAACAGGTAGAAACCATAGCCGGCCATGATGATCGCGACGATCAGCGCGCGCCGCGTCCACTTCAGCCAGCGGTAAATATTGCCTTCAGCCGGCGGCTGGTAAAGCGGTAACACCAGGTGATTGAGCGCCATGCCCGAAAGCGCGAGGGTGGTGACGATGATCAAGCCGCTGGCCGCCGATAAACCGCCGACGTAAGCCAGCAATGCCAGGGATTTGCTGTTGGCGGCAATGCCGACGCCGAGGGTGAAGTATTCAGGGTTGGTGGTCGCGCCCAGCTTGAGGCCAGCCCAGAGAATCAGTGGCACCGCCAGGCTCATCAGCAGCAGGAACAACGGCAGGCCCCAGCTGGCGCTGACCAGTGAGCGCGGGTTGAGGTTCTCGGTGAACGTCATGTGGTACATGTGCGGCATCACGATTGCCGAGGCGAAGAACACCAGCAACAGCGTGCGCCACGGGCCTTCCTGCAGCGGGGTGTGCAGGGCGGCGAGGGCGGTCTGGTTTTGCAGCAGCCACAGTTCCAGCTGTTGCGGGCCGTCGAATACGCCATACAGCGCATAGAGGCCGACCCCGCCGATGGCGATCAGCTTGATGACCGACTCAAACGCAATCGCAAACACCAGGCCTTCGTGTTTCTCGCGGGTGGCGATATGGCGTGAGCCAAAGAAAATCGTGAACAGCGTAATCAGCGCACAGAAGGCCAGGGCGACGCGATGCTGCACCGGCTCGCGGGTGAGGATGCTGATGGAGTCCGCCACGGCCTGGATCTGCAGGGCCAGTAGCGGCAGCACGCCGATCAGCATGAAGATCGTGGTCAGTGCGCCAGCCCAGGTGCTGCGAAAGCGGAAGGCAAACAGGTCCGCAAGGGACGACAGCTGATAAGTACGGGTGATTTTCAGGATCGGGTACAGCAGCACCGGCGCCAGCAGGAATGCGCCGGACACCCCCAGGTAGCTGGAAAGGAAGCCGTAGCCGTACTGATAGGCCAGGCCCACCGTGCCATAAAACGCCCAGGCGCTGGCGTATACGCCCAGGGACAAGGTGTACGTCAACGGATGGCGAATGATCGCCCGCGGAATCATTCCGCGCTCACTGATCCAGGCGACGCCGAACAACGCAGCCAGGTAGGCGGCGCTGATCAGCAGCATCTGGGTGAGGCTAAAGCTCATCGGCATCTTTTTGGCTCTGCAGGATGAAGGTCACGACGATCAGGATCAGCCACAGTAGATAGGGGCGGTACCAGGCGCCCGTGGCGTCAATCCACCAATCCATGATGGCGGGGGAAAACAGGTAGATCCCGACGACCAGCAGCAGGACCAATCGATAGATGTACATGTTGGCCTCTGAGTAAAAAACTGCGGCGATGGTAACGGATGGCTGGGAAGCTGCAAGCGCCTTCAGCTCAATTGCGCTTCGGCCAGTGTGAGTGTGCGCGGGATCCGGTCGGCATCCCACTGCGCAATGCCCCAATCCAGCAGCTCCCGTGGGCTGGCGTGAAGCAGCTCGCTGCCGGGTTGTTGGCCGAGCGCGCGCAGGGCTCTCACTAGCAGAGGCGTAGCCTGGTCGGGTGTCAACGGTGGGGACCGGTAGGATTTGCCCAGCTTGTGACCGTCCGGCTGGATGATCAGCGGCACGTGCAGGTAGCGCGGTTGGCGCAGCCCCAAGAGTTCTTGCAGGTAAAGCTGGCGCGGTGTGGAGTCCAGCAGGTCGGCGCCGCGGACAATATCGGTAACACCTTGCCAGGCGTCGTCGAGTACCACGGCCAATTGATAGGCATACAGGCCGTCGCGGCGACGGATGACGAAATCGCCGACATCGCGCCCCAAGTGCTGTCGGAATTCGCCCTGTACGCGGTCGGTAAAGTGGTACTCCAGCTCAGGCACACGCAAGCGAATAGCCGCGTCTTGCTGATCATGCCCCGCATTTCGGCACAGCCCCGGGTAGATCCCGTGGTAGGGCTCCAGCTGTTTGCGCGAGCAGGTGCAGGCGTACGCCAGGCCGTGGTTGAACATATCGTTCAGTACTTTGGCATAGGCCTCATGCCGCTCGCTTTGTCGGACCAGTTCACCATCCCACTCGAAGCCATAGCTTTCCAGGGCATGGAGAATCGCGGCCTGGGCGCCGGGCTCCTCACGGGGTGGGTCGAGGTCTTCCATGCGCATCAGCCAGCGGCCTTGATTGGCGCGGGCATCGAGGTAGGAGGCGAGGGCGGCAACCAGTGAGCCAAAATGCAAATGGCCGCTGGGCGTGGGGGCGAAACGCCCGATATAGGTAGAGGCTGTCATGGGCCGGATACTACTGGAAAAACGGTAAATTCCAGAAACAAAAATGGGGCGTTCGCACGCCCCATTCGTTCAGCCCGGCAGAGTTACTTGCCGACCTGTTTTTCCTTGATTTCAGCCAAGGTCTTGCAGTCTACGCACAGGTCCGCAGTCGGGCGGGCTTCCAGGCGACGAATACCAATCTCGACGCCGCAGGATTCACACCAGCCGTATTCTTCGTCCTTGATCAGTTGCAGCGTCTTGTCGATCTTCTTGATCAGCTTGCGCTCGCGATCACGGGCGCGCAGTTCGAGGGCGAACTCTTCTTCCTGGCTGGCACGGTCGGCCGGGTCCGGAAAGTTGGCTGCTTCGTCCTTCATATGGTCAACGGTGCGGTCAACCTCCTGCATCAAGTCCTGTTTCCACTTGTTGAGGATTTTGGTGAAGTGCTCGCGCATGGGCTCGCCCATGTACTCCTCACCTTTCTTTTCGACGTAAGGTTCGAAGCCATTGAGGCCTTGAGTCTGCTGTTGCTTTGCTTGGGTGGACATGAATAGACCGCCTCTCACTCTTCTAATCCATTGCGCAGGATTGCAACGTCACCGACACCTGCCGGCCCTGCGGCTGCAAGCGGGCGAACTTACCAGATAGATTCAGGGTGCGCCACTCCCGGTTGTCGAGGCCCATCGCCACGGGGTTGCAAACTGCTACAGCCCGCCATGGCGGGGTATGCATGGCCTCGAATGTTGATTTTAGTCGTTTTGCGCGCGCCTGCCCGGCCGCACAAGTGGCCGAGCAGGCAATAGAGCATGTTTTACGTCGCGGGTTCGGTAGAATCCGAACTTTGTCCTCACCGTCTAAGGAAGGCTAATGGCTCAGCCCTACAGTGCGCGCAGTCGCGCCATCGAACCTTTTCATGTCATGGCGTTGCTGGCGCGAGCCAACGAGCTGCAGGCAGCTGGTCATGATGTCATCCACCTGGAAATCGGCGAGCCGGATTTCACCACGGCCGAACCGATTATCCAGGCCGGCCAGGCCGCACTGGCCAGCGGCAAGACGCGCTACACCGCGGCACGTGGGGTGCCGGAGTTGCGCGAGGCCATCAGCGGTTTTTACCAGCAGCGCTACGGGCTGAGCGTCGATCCTGAGCGCATTCTGATTACCCCCGGCGGCTCCGGCGCCCTATTGCTGGCAAGCAGCCTGCTGGTGGACCCAGGCAAGCACTGGCTGCTGGCGGACCCGGGTTACCCGTGCAACCGGCACTTTTTGCGGCTGGTGGAAGGCGCGGCGCAACTGGTGCCGGTAGGCCCCGAAGTGCGCTACCAATTGACCGCCGATCTGGTTGCCAGGCATTGGGACCAGGACAGCGTTGGTGCATTGGTCGCCTCCCCTGCAAACCCCACCGGCACCGTCCTCACCCGTGATGAGTTGGCCGGGTTGTCGAGTGCCATCAAGGGGCGTAACGGCCACTTGGTGGTGGATGAGATTTATCACGGCCTTACCTACGGCATTGATGCTGCCAGCGTGCTGGAAGTCGATGACGAGGCCTTCGTCTTGAATAGTTTTTCGAAGTATTTCGGCATGACCGGCTGGCGCCTGGGCTGGCTGGTGGCGCCGCCGGATGCGGTGAGCGAATTGGAGAAGCTCGCACAAAACCTCTACATCAGTGCACCAAGCATGGCCCAGTACGCGGCGTTGGCCTGTTTTGCCCCGCAGACCCTGAGCATTCTGGAAGAGCGCCGCGCCGAGTTCGGTCGCCGGCGTGACTTCCTGTTACCCGCCTTGCGCGAGCTGGGGTTCGGCATCGCCGTGGAACCGGAAGGTGCGTTCTACTTGTATGCCGATATCAGCGCGTTCGGCGGCGATGCCTTCGCGTTCTGCCGTCATTTCCTCGAAACCGAACATGTGGCTTTTACCCCAGGGCTGGACTTCGGTCGCTATAAAGCCGGTCACCATGTGCGTTTCGCCTACACGCAAAACCTTGATCGCCTACAAGAAGCGGTGGACCGGATTGCGCGTGGCCTGCGGAGTTGGCAAGGCTGATGCGCTTTCATCCTCCCCTCGAAGAAGGGCGGCTGATTCGCCGCTATAAGCGCTTTCTCACGGATATCGAAACGGTTACCGGCGAGTTGTTGACTATTCACTGCCCGAACACCGGTTCGATGCTCAATTGCATGGTGGAGGGTGGCCAGGTCTGGTTCAGTCGTTCCGACGACCCCAAACGCAAGTTGCCGGGCACCTGGGAAATTGCCGAAACGCCGCAGGGCCGACTGGCGTGCGTCAATACCGCACGCGCGAATCAGTTGGTTGAGGAGGCACTGCGCGCCGGGGTTATTACTGAGCTCAATGGCTTTACCGCGCTGAAACGTGAAGTGCCTTACGGCCAGGAAAAAAGTCGCATCGACTTTCGCCTGGAATACCCGCAGGGCGCGGCGTACGTGGAAGTTAAAAGTGTAACCCTGGGTTTCGATGGCTCGGCAGTGGCGGCCTTCCCCGATGCGGTGACACAACGTGGCGCCAAGCATCTGCGCGAGCTGGCGCACCTGGCCCGCGACGGCGTGCGGGCGGTGCAGCTGTATTGCGTCAACCTGTCGGGTATCGAGGCCGTGCGCCCGGCCGTGGAAATTGATGCTGGTTACGCTGCTGCGTTGCGTGAGGCCAAGGCGGCCGGCGTGGAGGTGCTGGCTTATGGTGTGCAGGTCACGCCTGAGGAAATTTACGTCGACCGCCGTTTGGAAGTGCTGATCGGCGACTAGAGTTCAACCCACAGGCCTTGCGCGTCTTCGCGGCCATGCAAGGCTTTGAGGCTTTGGCCTGCACACGGCCCGGCAATGCATTCGCCGTTTTCGATCAGGAACAGCGCGCCATGGGTTGCGCACTGAATCAGGCTGGCACTGGCGTCGAGGAAGTGATCAGGTTGCCATTCCAGCGGGATGCCGCGATGGGGGCAACGGTTGAGATAGAAGTAGGCAACGCCGTCCCGGCGCACGGCCAACAGCTTGCAACCGTCGATCTCGAAACCGAGGCTGGCGTTGGGAGCGAGCGTGTCGGAGGAGCAGAGAAACTTCATTTCAATCCTTAAGTGCCTTGACGTGCAAATGCAAACAATTATCAAATGCCGGCTTCGCCCGTTAGCTGGTTGGGCGCTCAGTACGATGCCAGACGGGTCTAATCTGTCACATCGGTGAGTGCTTGAGTGGCCCTGCCCTTGGAAGGAAACCCTGATATGCGCCTGAGTACCAGCGCTATTGCGCTCGTTGCCTCACTGCTGGTCAATCCCGGGGCGCAAGCCTCTGAACTGCCACAACGCTGGGTCAGTGCCGGTGGGGCGCTATCGGAATGGGTGACGGCCCTGGGCGGTGAGTCGAAGTTGGTAGGCGTCGATACCACCAGTCAGCATCCTGATTCGCTCACGAAGTTGCCCAGTATTGGCTACCAACGGCAGTTGTCGGCTGAAGGTATTTTAAGCCTGCGCCCGCAGGTTCTGGTCGGCACTGAAGAGATGGGCCCGCCGCCGGTGCTGGCGCAGATTCGGGGGGCGGGTGTGCAGGTCGAGATGTTCTCGGCGCAGCCCGATTTACCGACGTTGCAGGGGAACCTTCAGCATTTGGGCAAGTTGCTGGGCAGTGAGGCCAGGGCCAACGAATTGTTTACCGGCTATGAGCAGGCGCTTGAGCAGCAAAAAGCCTGGGTTGCCAAGGCCCAAACCACCCAAAAGGCACCGGGCGTGCTGTTGTTGCTCGGTCACGCGGGTGGCAAACCGCTGATTGCCGGTAAAGACACGGCTGCCGACTGGATGTTGCAGCTGGCAGGCGGCAAAAACCTGGCGACCCATACGGGTTACAAACCCTTTTCGGTGGAGTCGTTGGCGGGGTTGAGCCCCGATGTGCTGGTGTTTGCTGACCGGGCCTTAACCGGTGACGCCGCGAGGGCCGCCTTGTTCAAGGAGAACCCGATTTTGGCTTCCACGCCGGCGGCCAAGAATAGTCGGGTGTTTGAGTTGGACCCAACCCTGCTGGTGGGAGGGCTCGGGCCACGCTTGCCGCAAAGCCTGGTGACGCTGTCTGCCGGGTTTTATCCGTCCCAGGCTAAACCTGCCCCATGACGACGTTGGTTAAACCGAAAACGCTCTTTATTGGGCTGGCGCTGTTATGTCTGTTGGCAACCTGGCTTTCATTGGCGTTGGGGCCTGTCAGCCTGCCTTTGCTGGATACGCTGAAGGCTGCGTTGCGCATGCTGGGGGCGCCGATTGAAGCTCACGGCCTGGAGCAGGCAGAGCTGATTTTAGGGCAGATCCGTTTGCCGCGTACCTTATTGGGGCTGGCCGTGGGCGGTGTCCTGGCATTGTCGGGCGTGGCAATGCAGGGGTTGTTTCGCAACCCGCTGGCCGATCCGGGGTTGGTCGGTGTTTCCAGTGGTGCGGCGTTGGGCGCGGCGATTGCGATCGTCGGCGGCTCGTTTTTTGGCGGTCTGCCGGATGCGTTTGGCCCGTATCTACTGTCGTTGTGCGCATTTCTCGGCGGTTTGGGCGTCACCGCACTGGTTTACCGGCTCGGCCGACGCAACGGCCAGACCAACGTTGCGACGATGCTGCTCGCCGGTATCGCGCTCACGGCCCTCGCCAGCTCGGCGGTGGGGTTGTTTACCTATTTGGCGGATGACGCCACGTTGCGCACGCTGACCTTCTGGAACCTGGGCAGCCTCAATGGCGCAAGCTATGCGCGGTTGTGGCCGCTGTTGCTGGTGAGTGCCGGTGTTGCGTTGTGGTTGCCGCGCCGGGCGAAAGCGTTGAATGCATTGTTACTGGGGGAGTCGGAGGCCAATCACCTTGGGATTGACGTGGAGCGGCTCAAGCGTGAACTGGTGTTCTGTACGGCTTTGGGGGTGGGCGCGGCAGTAGCGGCGGCGGGAATGATCGGGTTTGTCGGGCTGGTAGTGCCGCATCTTGTGCGGCTGTTGGCGGGGCCTGATCATCGGGTGCTGTTGCCGGCCTCGGTGCTGGCCGGGGCGAGCTTGTTGCTGTTTGCCGATCTGGTAGCGCG
Source organism: Pseudomonas fluorescens (assembly GCF_900215245.1). GTDB lineage: Bacteria > Pseudomonadota > Gammaproteobacteria > Pseudomonadales > Pseudomonadaceae > Aquipseudomonas > Aquipseudomonas fluorescens. The sequence continues at coordinate 1,172,103 of NZ_LT907842.1, read as the reverse complement.
CTTGGCCCTGGCGCCGGCTGAATTGCCGATCGGCATCGTGACGGCGTTTATTGGTGCACCGTTTTTTCTGTATTTGTTGCTGCGAGGGCGTGCCTGATGCTGCGAGTCGAAGCGTTGCAGGTCAGGCGTGGTCGCAAAACCGTGCTGTCGGACGTCACCCTGGACGTGTTACCGGGCGAGGTGCTCGGGGTGCTGGGCCCGAATGGCGCGGGCAAAAGCACGTTGCTCGGTGCGCTGTGCGGCGAGCTTCAGCCGGATCAGGGCCACGTATGGCTGGATCAGCAAGCCTTGCAGGACTGGAGCGGGCCACAGCGTGCCCAGCGTCTGGCAGTGTTGCCGCAGTCATCCAGCCTGGATTTCGCTTTTCGTGTCGAAGAGGTTGTAGGCATGGGCCGCTTGCCCCATCAGACCGGGCGGGTGAGAGATGAAGAAATTATTACCGCGGCGCTGCAGGCGGCGGATATCGAGCACTTGAGCGGTCGCAGTTACCTGGCCCTTTCGGGCGGTGAGCGCCAACGTGTACACCTGGCGCGGGTTTTGGCGCAATTGTGGCCGGGGGAAGCGGGGCAGACGTTACTGCTGGATGAGCCAACGTCAATGCTCGATCCCTTGCACCAACACACAACCTTGCAGGCAATTCGTACATTTGCCGACCGGGGCGCGGCAGTGTTGGTGATCCTCCATGACCTCAATCTGGCGGCGCGTTACTGTGATCGCATTCTGTTGCTGGAAGGCGGGCGTCCACATGCGCTGGACACGCCGGCACAGGTGATGCGGCCTGAGCCGCTCAAGGCGGTGTTTGGCCTGGACGTATTGGTGCAGCCACACCCCGAGCGCGGGCATCCACTGATTATTGCGCGCTGAAATCAGTTTTTCATAGGCAAAAAAAGACCCGGCAAGAGCCGGGTCAAATAACCGTGATTAGCCTGATGAGGAGATAATCTGAGAGTCCGAACCAATGGTCTTTCAGTTATCGGCTGATCTCGCGACCAGTTGTGATAATCATAACGATTCTCATTTGAGAGTCAACAGTTGTTTTTCAGCGATTTGCCGTTTTCTCAAGTCAGCGTGCTTATAGCCCGTAAACACTGGGTTTGCTAAGCGCCCTAATTCTTCTGGCGCGCTGAAATCGCATCCAATTGACGGTTCAGCGCTTCCTTGCGCTCTGCCGGGATATCGTTCCAATGAACATCCATCAATGCTCCCTCAATTGCATACAGCAGGACTTTCGACGCCCGGAACCCGCGAGTCCGTACCGCCCGATAGGCATCGACCGCTCCCAGCCGACGCAAGTCGGACGCGCTGTGGATGCCCACCGCGTGCAGCCACTGCGCTGACGTCTTTCCAAGGTTTTTCAAGTGTTGCAGCTCATCGTTCATCAAGCCTCCTTGCGACGGCCGAATGGTGCGGTGGGTATCGTGACCAGGCAGGCCTGAAAGGGAGTGTAGCGCTCAGTAGGAAAAGCGTGATTCTTTGGTCAGGAACGGCTGAATCGCTATAAGAATGGCGTACGATTTTGAAGACAAGCAGGCAGGCGCTGCCCGGTACGCGCGGTACGTACCTCGGGCCCGGAGTGTGATGTTACTTGGTGCGGTAACGCAGGCGAGTGCCGAAATTAACCGACATCAGGATCTCGTCAGCCGTCAATTCGGCGGGGAAGTAGGTGCCGGAGATCTGCGCATGCGCCAGGCTGGCGCCTTCCAGTGAACAGTCGCGCAAATCCAGACCGCGCAGGTCGGCAGAGCGGAAATACGCGTCGGTAAAGTCCACGCCTGTGGCATTCAAATCACGCAGGTCCAACCCTCGGAAGTCGCCACCGCGCATGTCGATAATCCCGTCTTTGGGGCGTCCCTGGTTGAACCCGCGAATGTCGTCCTTGTGCAGGAGTGCGTAGAGCGGGGTATCAAGAAGCTTGGGCTGACTCATTGCGGGACTCCTGTTGGAATTATGGCGCCATTATAGTGCCACTATTTCTCGGTCGCGCACCGAAGAACGGTGACACGACCAAGAAATATTTCTTACAGGCCGGGCAGGTGCTGACGAATGTGCGCGACTAATGCGTCCAGCGTCCCGCTTTCATTCGTCTCGACACGCTTGCTGAGGAGCTGCTCCTCGGCGGTCAGCGGGTCGCGACTGGCTTGCTGCTCTTCGATAATGCTCAGGGTCGCGTCGGAAGGATCGTTTTTATCGGCCTGACGTTGTGCCAGCCAGCTGGCGATAACGGCTTGCGGCGCATTGCAATCCAGGATCAGGAACGGCGCGCCGGTGGCTTCAGCAATTTTCGCGGCGGCGTCACGTTGTTCGCGCTTCAGGAAGGTGGCATCCAGTACCACCAGGTACCCGGCGCGCAGCAGGGTATCGGCGATTTCGTTCAGGCGAGCGTAGGTCGCTGCGCTGGCATCGGCAGCATAGATACCGGCTTGCGGCGTGTTCTCGACTTTCTGCTCGCCGAACAGGCGCTTGCGCTCTACATCCGAGCGCAGGCGTACAGCGCCCAATGCTTCCACCAGGCGCATGGCAACGTGGCTTTTGCCGACGGCCGAGACGCCGTGGGTAATGGCGAGGAAGCGCGAAGGAATGGTGCTGTAGCTTTCCGCCAGGTTGGCGTAGTTGCGGTACTGGCGCAGGGTGGTGGCGCGTTGCACCGGGCTTGCCTCGCTCGGCATGCTGAACAGTGCAACCTTGGCGCGGACCAGCGCACGGTAGGCTTTATAGAAGTTCAGCAGTTCAAGGCCTTGGTAGTCGCCGGTCAACTCCAGGTATTGGCTGATAAACCGGCGTGCCAGGGATTTGAGGCCGCGGTCTTCCAGGTCCATGGCCAGGAAGCCGGTGTCGGCGTAGACGTCGGTGAAGCGAAAGGGCTCATTGAACTCGATGCAGTCAAAAATCACGACCTGGCCATCGATCAGCGTGGCGTTGCCCAGGTGGATATCACCGTGGCATTCGCGAGTGAAACCGCCAAGTTTGCGTTGGGCCAGCAGCGGCTTGAGGCGCTCGAAGCTGCTTTCAGCCCAGGCTTGCAGGGCTTCCAGTTGCGCCAGGTCGGCCTTGTCGCTGAGGAAGGGGCGGATTTGCTCGAAGTTCTGGCGTACCGGCGCCATCACTTCGTCCGGGGTGCCGGCGGGGTGGTCTTGCGGCACTTTCGGTGCGGTCAGGTGGAAATGCGCAATCTGCTTGGCCATCTCATCAATGTGTGCGCTGGTCAGTTCGCCGTTGGCTTGCAAGGTGCTCAGCAGTTGGCTTTGCGGGAACTGGCGCATTTTCAGCGCGTACTCGATTACCGGGCCTTCGCCGCCCAATTGCGGGGCTTCGGCTGTGCCTGTGATCGGCAAGACTTCGAGATACAAATCTTTGGTCAGGCGCTGGTTGAGTCGCAGCTCTTCATTGCAAAAATGCCCGCGATCGGCCAGCTCAGTGAAATTCAGAAAGCCGAAGTTCATCGGTTTCTTCAGTTTATAAGCGAAGGGGCCCGTCAGTATGACCCAGGAAATATGGGTCTCGATGACTTGAAACGCTTCAACTGGATGCGGATACAAAGCCGGGTTTTGCAGTGCAGCAATCAGGGACTGGCTCACAGGCGATCCTTCAAAGTCTGGGGGAAATCATGGTCGGCATTATGGCGGTTACAGCCGGTCGTGCAAACCGCTGTCCGGCTCATGTTGATCATCGATAAAGTGCGTATAATCCGCCGCCATGACTCGAACCCGATCTCCCCGTTCCCGTAAAAAACCTCCTTCCCGCGGCCTGCGTCCGTGGCTGGGCTGGGCGCTCAAGCTAAGCCTGGTAGGCCTTGTCGTGCTCGCCGGCTTCGCGGTTTACCTCGATGCCGTGGTCCAGGAGAAGTTCTCCGGCAAGCGCTGGACCATCCCGGCCAAGGTGTATGCACGCCCGCTGGAATTGTTCACTGGCCAGAAGCTGAGCAAGGAAGACTTCCTGACTGAGCTCGATGCCCTGGGGTATCGCCGCGAGCCCGTGAGCAACGGCCCGGGTGCCGCCGCTGTCAGTGGTAACACTGTCGATTTGAATACCCGCGGCTTCCAGTTCTATGAAGGCCTCGAAAAAGCCCAGCCGGTGCGCGTGCGCTTCTCTGGCGATTACGTCGCAGAGCTGTCGTCGCTTAATGGTTCAAAGTTGCCTGTAGTGCGGCTTGAACCCTTGATGATCGGCGGGATTTACCCGAAGAACCTAGAAGATCGCATCCTGATCAAGCTTGATCAGGTGCCGCCCTACCTGTTGGAAACCTTGGTTGCGGTAGAAGATCGCGACTTTTACAGCCATTGGGGTGTGTCACCGAAGTCGATTGCTCGCGCGATCTGGGTGAACACCTCCGGTGGGAAGATGACACAGGGTGGCAGCACGCTGACGCAACAGTTGGTCAAGAACTTCTACTTGACCAACGAGCGCAGCCTGACGCGTAAGCTCACCGAAGCCATGATGGCAATGCTGCTGGAACTGCATTACAGCAAGCAGGAAATCCTTGAGGCGTACCTCAACGAGGTCTTCGTCGGTCAGGATGGCCAGCGCGCCGTGCACGGGTTTGGCTTGGCCAGTCAGTTCTTCTTTGGCCAGCCTTTGTCCGAGCTGAAGTTGCATCAAGTCGCGTTGTTGGTCGGGATGGTCAAGGGCCCGTCCTATTACAACCCACGGCGCAATCCGGAACGTGCGCTCGAGCGTCGTAACCTGGTGCTGGATGTGCTGGAACAGCAGGGTGTAGCCACTGCCGAACAAGTCGCTGCCGCAAAGAAAATGCCACTGGGTGTAACCACTCGCGGCAAGCTGGCGGACAGCTCCTTCCCAGGCTTTATCGACCTGGTCAAACGCCAGTTGCGTGAAGATTACCGCGACGAAGACTTGACCGAAGAAGGCCTGCGGATTTTCACCAGTTTCGACCCGATTCTGCAGATGAAAGCCGAAGCATCGGTGAACGACACATTCAAGCGCCTGACCGGCCGTAAAGGCTCGGATGAAGTCGAGGCGGCGATGGTCGTGACCAACCCGGAAACCGGCGAAGTCCAGGCCATGATCGGCAGTCGACAAGCCAGTTTTGCCGGTTTCAACCGCGCACTGGATGCCGTGCGGCCGATTGGCTCGCTGGTTAAGCCGGCGGTCTACCTGACGGCTTTGGAAAAACCAAGCAAATACACCCTGACCAGTTGGTTGTCGGATGACCCGCTTTCGGTCAAAGGTGCTGATGGCCAAGTGTGGACGCCGCAGAACTTCGATCGACGCTCCCACGGCACCGTGTTCCTGTACCAGGGCCTGGCGCATTCCTACAACATCTCCACCTCGCGCCTCGGGCTTGAGGTGGGTGTGCCGAATGTGCTGAAAACCTTGGGCCGCCTCGGCATTACCCGTGAGTTCCCGGCGTTCCCATCGATGCTTCTGGGGGCTGGCGCCATGACCCCAATGGAAGTGGCCACGATGTACCAGACTCTCGCCAACGGTGGTTTCAATACGCCGATGCGCGGCATTCGCAGCGTGCTGACCGCCGAGGGCGAGCCGCTCAAGCGCTATCCGTTCCAGATTCAGCAGCGTTTTGATGCGGGCTCCATCTACCTGATCCAGAACGCCATGCAGCGCGTAATGCGCGAAGGCACCGGGCGCTCGGTCTATAGCGTGCTGCCGTCGAACCTGACGCTGGCGGGCAAGACCGGTACCAGTAACGATTCGCGTGACAGCTGGTTCGCCGGCTTCGGCCAGGATGTGTTGGCGGTGGTGTGGCTTGGGCGTGACGACAATGGCAAGACGCCGTTCACCGGTGCGACCGGTGCCCTGCAGGTCTGGACCAGTTTCATGCGCAAGGCCGACCCGCTGCCGCTGAACATGCCGCAGCCGGATAACATCGTGCAGGCTTGGATTGATCCGCATACCGGCCAAGGTTCCGATGCCAACTGTCCGGGCGCAGTACAGATGCCGTATATTCGCGGCAGCGAGCCACCACCCGGCGCCGCGTGCGGTGGCAGTGCCCCTGCTGACGCGGAATCGGTGATGGATTGGGTCAAGGGCTGGATGAATTAAGCAAAGAGGGTTTCAAGTGAACAAGTGGTTGATTCCAGCTATTACAGCTCTGGCGGTACTCAGCGGTTGCTCCAGCGTGCAACGCGGTTCGATTCCGGTGGTGGATTCGAGCACGACCGTTTCCAACAACGACCGCATATCGGCCAATGGCGGTTTCCGTCAGACCGTGGTCAAGCGGCCTGCCCAAGCCACACCGCAAGCCATGCCGCAGGATTCGGGTGTGGTGGTAATGGTGCCTGGCGCGGGTGCCGCTACGTCGGCGCCGATCAGTGCCGAGCCGTGGACCCCAGGGCCAAGCACATCGGGGCCTGTCGACTCCACGCCGATCCAGACGGCGCCGATCAACCAGGGCACCTACAACATGCCGTCCACGCCGAGCGGCATTCCGTCGCGTTCGAGCGCTGGCGGTCTGTCGGCTGACGAGCAACTGGATGGTCCGGTGTTGGCTTTGCTGACGACCGCCCAGCAGCAGCAAGCCAGCGGCGACTTGAATGGTGCGTCGTCGAGCCTTGAGCGTGCTCAACGTGTGGCACCTCGCGAGCCGCAAGTGTTGTATCGCCTCGCCCAAGTGCGCATGGCTCAGGGTGACGCGCCGCAGGCCGAGCAGTTCGCCCGTCGCGGCCTGACCATGGCCAATGGTCGTCCAGACCTGCAAGCCAACCTATGGGCCTTGATTGGTGATGCGCGTGCCGCACAAGGCGACGCGGCCGGGGCCGCTCAAGCTCGACAGAAAGCCAAGGTCAGCCTCTGATGGATGCACGGTTTCCAGCGATTGCTGAACAGTTGTTGCTGATTGAGCGCGAGTTGCGTGTGCAGGGTTGGTGGGACGAAGTGTCCCCCAGCGCCGAGGCGCTGAGCAGCGTTGAGCCTTTCTCGGTCGATACCCTGGACTTTCACCAGTGGCTGCAATGGATCTTCCTGGTGCGCATGAAGCAGATTCTGGAGCAGGACCTGCCATTGCCCAATGCTTCAGGGATCCTTGAGATGGCCGAGATGGTCTATGCCGATCGGCCGGTTGAGAGCCTGGGTTTGCGAAATGCGCTGAAAAAGTTCGACCAATTGATCGTCGACGCTCGTTAATTGCCTGACTGCCGGTATTTCCGGCAGTCTTGCGCACATTTCTACCGCTTGACGACATTCAGGCGAGTTTTATCCCTCCTCAAACCCCTTTCTTCTACGTTCTCATGCGCTTAGTTGGAAAAAAGCGCAATTATTGCTTGACTTGAAGGGGCTGAAACAGAAGAATCCAAAGTCCGCTGTATCGGGACTGCCAGAAGCAGGCCCGCTCAGCAGATCATGAGGCGCATACCCGCGCCGACCTGTAACACCCGCAACGCGTTACCTCGCGCTGGGTGGGAAAAGCCCGCAACACTTGGGACGATCCCAATACTTGCTCAGTCAGTGCTGACGTAGTCGGCGACCACCGTCGCTCATGCTCTGTTGAGAAGTAAACCTATTAAGACCCGTCGGTTTTTAACGGACGGTATTCTGGCGTTTTAGAGGTGAACAACGTGGAGCTTTTATCTGGCGGTGAGATGCTCGTCCGCTTTTTGCGTGACGAAGGCGTCGATTATATCTACGGGTACCCAGGTGGTGCTCTGCTGCATGTCTACGACGCACTGTTCAAGGAACCGGCTGTTACCCACATCCTGGTTCGTCACGAACAGGCCGCGACCCATATGGCTGACGGTTACGCCCGTGCCACCGGTAAAGCCGGCGTGGTACTGGTTACGTCCGGCCCAGGCGCAACGAATGCCATTACCGGCATCGCGACTGCTTATATGGACTCCATTCCGATGGTGATCATTTCCGGCCAGGTCGCAAGCACCATGGTCGGTACCGATGCCTTCCAGGAAACCGACATGATCGGTATTTCCCGGCCGATCGTGAAACACAGCTTCATGATCAAGCATGCTTCGGAAATCCCGGAAGTCATGAAAAAGGCCTTCTACCTCGCACAGTCCGGTCGTCCCGGCCCTGTCGTGGTAGATATCCCGAAAGACATGACCAACCCGGCCGAAAAATTTGAATACGTCTTCCCCAAGAAAGCCAAGCTGCGTTCCTACAGCCCGGCTGTTCGTGGGCACTCGGGGCAAATCCGCAAGGCAGCAGAGATGCTCCTGGCAGCCAAACGCCCTGTGTTGTACTCGGGCGGTGGTGTCATTCTGGGCGGCGGTTCCGCACCGCTGACCGAACTGGCCAAACTGCTTAACCTGCCGGTAACCAACACCCTGATGGGCCTCGGCGCCTTCCCGGGCACCGATCGTCAGTTTGTCGGCATGCTCGGCATGCACGGTAGCTACACCGCCAACCTGGCCATGCACCACGCCGACGTGATCCTGGCCGTGGGCGCGCGTTTTGATGACCGTGTGATCAATGGCGCGAGCAAGTTCTGCCCGAATGCCAAGATTATCCACATCGACATCGACCCGGCGTCCATCTCCAAGACCATCAAGGCCGACGTGCCGATCGTTGGTCCAGTGGAAAGTGTGTTGACCGAAATGGTTGCCGCGCTCAAGGACATCGGCGAAACGCCGAACAAGGAATCCGTTGCCAGCTGGTGGAAGCAGATTGACGAGTGGCGCGGTGATCGCGGCCTGTTCCCTTACGACAAGGGCGACGGCAGCATCATCAAGCCGCAAACCGTGATCGAAACCCTGTGCGAAGTGACCAAGGGCGACGCCTTTGTGACCTCCGACGTGGGCCAGCACCAAATGTTCGCCGCCCAGTACTACAAGTTCGACAAGCCTAACCGCTGGATCAACTCCGGTGGTCTGGGCACGATGGGCTTTGGTTTCCCTGCGGCCATGGGCGTAAAGCTGAGCTTCCCAGACACCGACGTCGCGTGCGTCACCGGTGAGGGCAGCATCCAGATGAACATCCAGGAACTGTCGACGTGCTTGCAGTACGGCCTTCCGGTGAAGATCGTCTGCCTGAACAACGGCGTGCTGGGCATGGTTCGTCAGTGGCAGGACATGAGCTACGGTAGCCGTCACTCCCATTCCTACATGGAATCGTTGCCAGATTTCGTCAAATTGGTTGAAGCCTATGGCCACGTCGGCATGCGCATCACTGATTTGAAGGATCTCAAGCCGATGATGGAAGAGGCGTTCGCCATGAAGGACCGTCTGGTGTTCCTTGATATTCAGGTTGACACCAGCGAGCACGTCTACCCGATGCAAATCAAAGACGGCTCTATGCGCGATATGTGGCTGAACAAGACGGAGCGTACTTAATCATGCGGCATATTATCTCCCTGCTTCTGGAGAACGAACCCGGCGCTCTGTCTCGTGTTGTCGGCCTGTTTTCGCAACGCAACTACAACATCGAAAGCCTGACCGTGGCACCGACCGAAGACCCGACCCTGTCGCGCCTGACGTTGACCACCGTGGGCCACGATGAGGTGATCGAGCAGATCACCAAGAACCTCAACAAACTGATCGAAGTGGTCAAGCTGGTCGATCTGTCGGAAAGTGCCCACATCGAGCGTGAGCTGATGTTGGTAAAGGTTAAGGCGACGGGTGCTCAACGTGCCGAGATCAAACGGACTACCGATATTTATCGCGGGCAGATCGTCGATGTGAGCGCCAGCGTTTATACCGTGCAACTGACCGGTACAAGCGACAAGCTGGACAGCTTCATCCAGTCGATCGGGACGGCCTCGATTCTGGAAACGGTACGCAGTGGTGTCACCGGGATTGCCCGTGGCGACAAAGTACTCAGCATCTAACCCAAATTAGCGAATGGCCTTACGGCCTGGATATATAGAGGAACCTCATGAAAGTTTATTACGATAAAGATTGTGACCTGTCGATCATCCAGGGCAAGAAAGTCGCCATCATCGGCTACGGTTCCCAGGGTCACGCACAAGCTTGCAACCTGAAAGATTCCGGCGTTGACGTCACTGTTGGTCTGCGTAAAGGCTCGGCCACTGTTGCCAAGGCTGAAGCCCACGGTCTGAAAGTAACTGACGTTGCTTCCGCTGTTGCTGCTGCCGACCTGGTCATGATCCTGACCCCGGACGAGTTCCAGTCCGCGCTGTACAAGAACGAAATCGAGCCGAACATCAAGAAGGGCGCCACCCTGGCCTTCTCCCACGGCTTCGCGATTCACTACAACCAGGTTGTGCCACGCGCTGACCTCGACGTGATCATGATTGCGCCGAAAGCGCCGGGCCACACCGTGCGTTCCGAGTTCGTCAAAGGCGGCGGTATCCCTGACCTGATCGCGATCTACCAGGACGCTTCGGGCAACGCCAAAAACGTTGCGCTGTCCTACGCAGCGGGTGTTGGTGGCGGTCGTACCGGTATCATCGAAACCACCTTCAAGGACGAGACCGAAACCGACCTGTTCGGCGAGCAAGCTGTTCTGTGCGGCGGTACCGTTGAACTGGTTAAAGCCGGTTTCGAAACCCTGGTTGAAGCTGGCTATGCGCCGGAAATGGCCTACTTCGAATGCCTGCACGAACTGAAGCTGATCGTTGACCTCATGTACGAAGGCGGTATCGCCAACATGAACTACTCGATCTCCAACAACGCCGAATACGGCGAGTACGTGACTGGCCCGGAAGTTATCAACGCCGAGTCGCGTCAGGCTATGCGCAACGCCCTGAAACGTATTCAGGACGGCGAATACGCCAAAATGTTCATCAGCGAAGGCGCAACCGGCTACCCTTCGATGACTGCCAAGCGTCGTAACAACGCCGCTCACGGTATCGAAGTCATCGGCGAGCAACTGCGCTCCATGATGCCGTGGATCGGTGCCAACAAGATCGTCGACAAAGCCAAAAACTAAGTCGTACGTATCAAGAGAAAACGCGGCTTAGGCCGCGTTTTTTCGTTTGGGAGGCTGGTTCTGGTATAAAGCTGCATCGTTTGCGGGCGAACACTCGCCGCAAGTATTTGTCGAATTTTTTTCACACCCGTTGCAAGGTAAAGTCCATGAGCGAACGTCCCGACGAGCCAAGCCAGGCTTCTGACGCCGATAGCCTGCTACCGATCGATGAACATGTCGAAGAAGGGCATGACGCGGAAGGCCGCAAGGTCCGGCATCGTGGCATCTATCTCCTGCCCAATCTGTTCACCACGGCGAACCTGTTTGCCGGTTTCTATTCCATCATCAACTCCATGAGCGCTCAAAGCGCGTTGGCGGCGGGTGATGCGGCGAGCGCCAGCAAGTATTTCGGTTTTGCTGCCATCGCAATCTTTGTGGCCATGGTGCTCGACGGCCTTGATGGCCGTGTTGCGCGTATGACCAATACCCAAAGCGCCTTCGGTGCCGAGTACGACTCGTTGTCGGACATGGTTGCCTTTGGTGTGGCGCCTGCACTGCTGGCGTTCGCCTGGGCACTGGGCGATATGGGCAAGGTGGGCTGGATGGTTGCCTTCATCTACGTCGCGGGCGCTGCTTTGCGTCTGGCGCGCTTCAATACCCAGGTGGGTACGGCCGACAAGCGTTACTTCATTGGTCTCGCAAGCCCCGCTGCTGCGGGAGTGGTGGCGGGTATCGTCTGGGCGTTCAGTGACTACGGGATCCAGGGGTCGAAGATGTCTTTTCTGGTGGCCTTGATGGTTGCGGCGGCCGGCATGCTGATGGTCAGTAACATCAAGTACAACAGCTTTAAGGAGTTGGACCTCAAAGGGCGCGTGCCTTTCGTGGCTATCCTGGTGGTTGTGCTGGTGTTTGCCGTCGTGTTCAGTGATCCCCCGCGTATCCTGCTGCTGGCGTTCCTGGTCTACGCTGCTTCCGGGCCGATCCAATATTTGCTGCATCTGCGTCGCGACAAAACATTGTCTTAATGTAATGTTCCCCATACTCCGCAGTCTATTGGTGCATCAGTCCTCCAATGCTGCGGAGTTGCCATGTTAATCAAGATCCCCAAAGCGTCCGATTGCCTTGAATCGGATGTGACCCCCGAATCCTTCTACCTTTCTCGCCGCAGCCTGCTCGGCGGTGCGCTTGCCGGTGTCGCGGCCAGTAGTTTGCCGCGCTGGGCCAGTGCGGACGATGCTGCGCGTTATGCCGATGTCGAACCGGGCAACGCCCCCAGCTGGTTTGCCGAGAAGCTGCCGAGTACCAAGTGGCAGGCTGTCACGGTAAAGGACGAGGCTATCACCCCGTTCAAGGATGCAACCCACTACAACAACTTCTATGAGTTCGGTACGGACAAAGGGGATCCGGCGAAGAACGCGGGCTCGCTCAAGACCGAGCCATGGAGCGTGGTCATTGATGGGGAAGTCGCCAAGCCTGGGCGTTATGCCCTGGAAGACTTCATGAAGCCTTATCAGTTGGAAGAACGCATTTACCGGTTGCGCTGTGTCGAGGCTTGGTCAATGGTGATTCCGTGGATGGGCTTTCCCATTTCAGCCTTGCTCAAACAGGTTGAGCCGACCTCCAAGGCCAAGTACATCCGCTTTGAAACGCTCCAGGACCCGAAAAGCATGCCGGGTCAGCGTTCAAGCTTCGGCTTGATCGACTGGCCTTATGTAGAAGGGCTGCGTCTGGATGAAGCCATGAACCCGTTGGCGATTCTTGCCGTAGGCATGTATGGGCGTGAGTTGCCTAACCAGAACGGCGCGCCGTTGCGTTTGGTGGTGCCGTGGAAGTATGGCTTCAAGAGTGTGAAGTCCATTGTGCGCATCAGCCTTGTGAGCGAGCAGCCTAAAACCACGTGGCAGAGTATTGCGGCCAATGAGTATGGGTTCTACGCAAACGTGAATCCTACAGTCGACCATCCTCGCTGGACTCAGGCGCGGGAGCGTCGTCTGCCGAGCGGCTTATTCAGTCCAAATGTGCGCGAGACGCAGATGTTCAATGGCTACTCGGATGAGGTCGCTTCTCTTTATACAGGTCTCGATTTGCGGAAGAACTACTGATGCGTTATCCAATCTGGCGCATTGGCGTCTTTATAGCGGCGGCGATATGGCCATTTTTCTGGTTATATGAAGCGTGGAGCTCGGTGCTCGGGCCTGATCCTGGGAAAGTGCTGATGGATCGGTTGGGGCTTGGAACGCTGGTTCTGTTGCTGATCACACTGTGCATGACGCCACTGCAGAAGCTCAGTGGGTGGGCGGGGTGGATTGCTGTCCGCCGACAGCTGGGGCTCTGGTGTTTTGCGTATGTGGCTCTGCACCTGGCGGCTTACTGCGTGTTCATCCTTGGGCTTGATTGGTCGCAATTTGGTGTAGAGCTGCGCAAGCGGCCTTACATTATTGTGGGCGCGCTGGGTTTCCTCTGTTTACTGGTGCTGGCGGTGACGTCCAATCGCTATAGTCAGCGTCGGCTCGGCAGCCGTTGGAAGAAGCTGCATCGCCTGGTGTATGTGATTCTTGGGCTTGGTTTGCTGCATATGCTTTGGATCGTGCGGGCCGACCTGAAGGAGTGGGCCATCTATGCATCTATCGGTGCGCTGCTGTTGGTCTTGCGGATTCCACCAGTGACGCGTCGAATTCCCCGCCTTATTGCGAAAAAACCACTTTCTGCGACAAAAGCGTAATTAGCGCTTGACGGTAGATTCTGGGCGTCTATAATTCGCCCCACTTCCGGCGCAGTCGAAACGGAAAACTCCTTGGTAAACAAAGAGTTATGCAGGATTCGACAGCGAGTTGCTTCAGGTCATCGAAGCCCAGAAGGAGTTGGTAGGGCAGTGTTGTTTGGCTCTATTAACGTTTCGATCCTCTCGGTCGAAAGCGGAGAAAAAGAGGTGTTGACAGCAGCGTGTAACGCTGTAGAATTCGCCTCCCGCTAACGAGAGATCGGAAGCGCAAGTGGTTGAAGTTGTTGAGGAATTCCTCGAAAACTTCTGAAAATAATCACTTGACAGCAAATGAGGCTGCTGTAGAATGCGCGCCTCGGTTGAGACGAAAGATCTTAACCAACCGCTCTTTAACAACTGAATCAAGCAATTCGTGTGGGTGCTTGTGGAGTCAGACTGATAGTCAACAAGATTATCAGCATCACAAGTTACTCCGCGAGAAATCAAAGATGTAACCAACGATTGCTGAGCCAAGTTTAGGGTTTCTTAAAAACCCAAAGATGTTTGAACTGAAGAGTTTGATCATGGCTCAGATTGAACGCTGGCGGCAGGCCTAACACATGCAAGTCGAGCGGTAGAGAGAAGCTTGCTTCTCTTGAGAGCGGCGGACGGGTGAGTAAAGCCTAGGAATCTGCCTGGTAGTGGGGGATAACGTTCGGAAACGGACGCTAATACCGCATACGTCCTACGGGAGAAAGCAGGGGACCTTCGGGCCTTGCGCTATCAGATGAGCCTAGGTCGGATTAGCTAGTTGGTGAGGTAATGGCTCACCAAGGCGACGATCCGTAACTGGTCTGAGAGGATGATCAGTCACACTGGAACTGAGACACGGTCCAGACTCCTACGGGAGGCAGCAGTGGGGAATATTGGACAATGGGCGAAAGCCTGATCCAGCCATGCCGCGTGTGTGAAGAAGGTCTTCGGATTGTAAAGCACTTTAAGTTGGGAGGAAGGGCATTAACCTAATACGTTAGTGTTTTGACGTTACCGACAGAATAAGCACCGGCTAACTCTGTGCCAGCAGCCGCGGTAATACAGAGGGTGCAAGCGTTAATCGGAATTACTGGGCGTAAAGCGCGCGTAGGTGGTTTGTTAAGTTGGATGTGAAATCCCCGGGCTCAACCTGGGAACTGCATTCAAAACTGACTGACTAGAGTATGGTAGAGGGTGGTGGAATTTCCTGTGTAGCGGTGAAATGCGTAGATATAGGAAGGAACACCAGTGGCGAAGGCGACCACCTGGACTAATACTGACACTGAGGTGCGAAAGCGTGGGGAGCAAACAGGATTAGATACCCTGGTAGTCCACGCCGTAAACGATGTCAACTAGCCGTTGGGAGCCTTGAGCTCTTAGTGGCGCAGCTAACGCATTAAGTTGACCGCCTGGGGAGTACGGCCGCAAGGTTAAAACTCAAATGAATTGACGGGGGCCCGCACAAGCGGTGGAGCATGTGGTTTAATTCGAAGCAACGCGAAGAACCTTACCAGGCCTTGACATCCAATGAACTTTCTAGAGATAGATTGGTGCCTTCGGGAACATTGAGACAGGTGCTGCATGGCTGTCGTCAGCTCGTGTCGTGAGATGTTGGGTTAAGTCCCGTAACGAGCGCAACCCTTGTCCTTAGTTACCAGCACGTAATGGTGGGCACTCTAAGGAGACTGCCGGTGACAAACCGGAGGAAGGTGGGGATGACGTCAAGTCATCATGGCCCTTACGGCCTGGGCTACACACGTGCTACAATGGTCGGTACAGAGGGTTGCCAAGCCGCGAGGTGGAGCTAATCCCACAAAACCGATCGTAGTCCGGATCGCAGTCTGCAACTCGACTGCGTGAAGTCGGAATCGCTAGTAATCGCGAATCAGAATGTCGCGGTGAATACGTTCCCGGGCCTTGTACACACCGCCCGTCACACCATGGGAGTGGGTTGCACCAGAAGTAGCTAGTCTAACCTTCGGGAGGACGGTTACCACGGTGTGATTCATGACTGGGGTGAAGTCGTAACAAGGTAGCCGTAGGGGAACCTGCGGCTGGATCACCTCCTTAATCGACGACATCAGCTGCTCCATAAGTTCCCACACGAATTGCTTGATTCATTGAAGAAGACGATAAGAAGCAGCCCGAAATTGGGTCTGTAGCTCAGTTGGTTAGAGCGCACCCCTGATAAGGGTGAGGTCGGCAGTTCGAATCTGCCCAGACCCACCAATTTTGTGTGGGAAACGCCTGTAGAAATACGGGGCCATAGCTCAGCTGGGAGAGCGCCTGCCTTGCACGCAGGAGGTCAACGGTTCGATCCCGTTTGGCTCCACCACTACTGCTTCTGAAGTTTCGAAAGCTTAGAAATGAGCATTCCATTGTGATGATGGTGAATGTTGATTTCTAGTCTTTGATTAGATCGTTCTTTAAAAATTTGGGTATGTGATAGAAAGATAGACTGAACGTTACTTTCACTGGTAACGGATCAGGCTAAGGTAAAATTTGTGAGTTGCTCGTAATTGAGTATTATCGAATTTTCGGCGAATGTTGTCTTCACAGTATAACCAGATTGCTTGGGGTTATATGGTCAAGTGAAGAAGCGCATACGGTGGATGCCTTGGCAGTCAGAGGCGATGAAAGACGTGGTAGCCTGCGAAAAGCTTCGGGGAGTCGGCAAACAGACTTTGATCCGGAGATGTCTGAATGGGGGAACCCAGCCATCATAAGATGGTTATCTTACGCTGAATACATAGGCGTAAGAGGCGAACCAGGGGAACTGAAACATCTAAGTACCCTGAGGAAAAGAAATCAACCGAGATTCCCTTAGTAGTGGCGAGCGAACGGGGACTAGCCCTTAAGTGGCTTTGAGATTAGCGGAACGCTCTGGAAAGTGCGGCCATAGTGGGTGATAGCCCTGTACGCGAAAATCTCTTAGTCATGAAATCGAGTAGGACGGAGCACGAGAAACTTTGTCTGAATATGGGGGGACCATCCTCCAAGGCTAAATACTACTGACTGACCGATAGTGAACTAGTACCGTGAGGGAAAGGCGAAAAGAACCCCGGAGAGGGGAGTGAAATAGATCCTGAAACCGTATGCGTACAAGCAGTGGGAGCAGACTTTGTTCTGTGACTGCGTACCTTTTGTATAATGGGTCAGCGACTTATTTTCAGTGGCGAGCTTAACCGAATAGGGGAGGCGTAGCGAAAGCGAGTCTTAATAGGGCGTCTAGTCGCTGGGAATAGACCCGAAACCGGGCGATCTATCCATGGGCAGGTTGAAGGTTGGGTAACACTAACTGGAGGACCGAACCGACTACCGTTGAAAAGTTAGCGGATGACCTGTGGATCGGAGTGAAAGGCTAATCAAGCTCGGAGATAGCTGGTTCTCCTCGAAAGCTATTTAGGTAGCGCCTCATGTATCACTGTAGGGGGTAGAGCACTGTTTCGGCTAGGGGGTCATCCCGACTTACCAAACCGATGCAAACTCCGAATACCTACAAGTGCCGAGCATGGGAGACACACGGCGGGTGCTAACGTCCGTCGTGAAAAGGGAAACAACCCAGACCGTCAGCTAAGGTCCCAAAGTTATGGTTAAGTGGGAAACGATGTGGGAAGGCTTAGACAGCTAGGAGGTTGGCTTAGAAGCAGCCACCCTTTAAAGAAAGCGTAATAGCTCACTAGTCGAGTCGGCCTGCGCGGAAGATGTAACGGGGCTCAAACCATACACCGAAGCTACGGGTATCACGTAAGTGATGCGGTAGAGGAGCGTTCTGTAAGCCTGTGAAGGTGAGTTGAGAAGCTTGCTGGAGGTATCAGAAGTGCGAATGCTGACATGAGTAACGACAATGGGTGTGAAAAACACCCACGCCGAAAGACCAAGGTTTCCTGCGCAACGTTAATCGACGCAGGGTTAGTCGGTCCCTAAGGCGAGGCTGAAAAGCGTAGTCGATGGAAAACAGGTTAATATTCCTGTACTTCTGGTTATTGCGATGGAGGGACGGAGAAGGCTAGGCCAGCTTGGCGTTGGTTGTCCAAGTTTAAGGTGGTAGGCTGGAATCTTAGGTAAATCCGGGATTCTAAGGCCGAGAGCTGATGACGAGTTATCTTTTAGATGACGAAGTGGTTGATGCCATGCTTCCAAGAAAAGCTTCTAAGCTTCAGGTAACCAGGAACCGTACCCCAAACCGACACAGGTGGTTGGGTAGAGAATACCAAGGCGCTTGAGAGAACTCGGGTGAAGGAACTAGGCAAAATGGCACCGTAACTTCGGGAGAAGGTGCGCCGGTGAGGGTGAAGGACTTGCTCCGTAAGCTCATGCCGGTCGAAGATACCAGGCCGCTGCGACTGTTTATTAAAAACACAGCACTCTGCAAACACGAAAGTGGACGTATAGGGTGTGACGCCTGCCCGGTGCCGGAAGGTTAATTGATGGGGTTAGCTAACGCGAAGCTCTTGATCGAAGCCCCGGTAAACGGCGGCCGTAACTATAACGGTCCTAAGGTAGCGAAATTCCTTGTCGGGTAAGTTCCGACCTGCACGAATGGCGTAACGATGGCGGCGCTGTCTCCACCCGAGACTCAGTGAAATTGAAATCGCTGTGAAGATGCAGTGTATCCGCGGCTAGACGGAAAGACCCCGTGAACCTTTACTATAGCTTTGCACTGGACTTTGAATTTGCTTGTGTAGGATAGGTGGGAGGCTTTGAAGCGTGGACGCCAGTTCGCGTGGAGCCAACCTTGAAATACCACCCTGGCAACTTTGAGGTTCTAACTCAGGTCCGTTATCCGGATCGAGGACAGTGTATGGTGGGTAGTTTGACTGGGGCGGTCTCCTCCTAAAGAGTAACGGAGGAGTACGAAGGTGCGCTCAGACCGGTCGGAAATCGGTCGTAGAGTATAAAGGCAAAAGCGCGCTTGACTGCGAGACAGACACGTCGAGCAGGTACGAAAGTAGGTCTTAGTGATCCGGTGGTTCTGTATGGAAGGGCCATCGCTCAACGGATAAAAGGTACTCCGGGGATAACAGGCTGATACCGCCCAAGAGTTCATATCGACGGCGGTGTTTGGCACCTCGATGTCGGCTCATCACATCCTGGGGCTGAAGCCGGTCCCAAGGGTATGGCTGTTCGCCATTTAAAGTGGTACGCGAGCTGGGTTTAGAACGTCGTGAGACAGTTCGGTCCCTATCTGCCGTGGACGTTTGAGATTTGAGAGGGGCTGCTCCTAGTACGAGAGGACCGGAGTGGACGAACCTCTGGTGTTCCGGTTGTCACGCCAGTGGCATTGCCGGGTAGCTATGTTCGGAATAGATAACCGCTGAAAGCATCTAAGCGGGAAACTAGCCTCAAGATGAGATCTCACTGGGACCTTGAGTCCCCTGAAGGGCCGTCGAAGACTACGACGTTGATAGGTTGGGTGTGTAAGCGCTGTGAGGCGTTGAGCTAACCAATACTAATTGCCCGTGAGGCTTGACCATATAACACCCAAGCAATTTGACTACTCCTTACTTGGAAACAAGCAGAAGCATCAGATTGCGGTGTGTGAAGACGATAGAACCGAAAGTTCGAATCTCACAAAACACCGAAAGCTATCACATACCCAATTTGCTGAAGCGAGGCCAACTGGCCACGACTCAGTACCCGAATTTCTTGACGACCATAGAGCATTGGAACCACCTGATCCCATCCCGAACTCAGTAGTGAAACGATGCATCGCCGATGGTAGTGTGGGGTTTCCCCATGTGAGAGTAGGTCATCGTCAAGATTAAATTCCAGAACCCCTGTTTGCTAACGCGAACAGGGGTTTTGTTTTGGGCGGTCGAAAAGTGCAAAGGGGCTTATTGCAGCCGCCTACAGTGCTAAAGTCCATGCCTCGATTTTGCTTTTCCCAAGGAAGCCGTTATGCCGGATGCGACGTCCCTCAGCGCTGGATTTATGGTGGTTCACGGCAACCGCCTGGACGAACTGCGCAGCCTCGTCGTCAGCTGGATGCGTCGTTATCCGCTGGCTCCCCTGGAAAACGAAATAGCACTGGTTCAAAGCAACGGCATTGCTCAATGGCTCAAGTTGGCTTTGGCCGAAGACCCCGAAGAAGATGATATGGGCGGCTGCGGCATCGCCGCCGCTATCGATGTGCAGCTTCCCGGCAGCTTTATGTGGCAGCTCTATCGCATGGTTCTGGGCAAGGATGAGATCCCGCCCAAGTCTCTGCTTGATAAGGCCCCACTGACTTGGCGCCTGATGCGCCTTCTACCAGAGCTCATCGATCAAGCGCATTTCGAGCCGCTGCAGCGTTTTCTCACCCACGACACCGACCTGCGCAAACGCTATCAACTCGCAGAGCGGTTGGCCGACTTGTTCGACCAGTACCAGGTCTACCGCGCCGACTGGCTGGAAGACTGGGCCGCCGGCCGTCACCAACTGCGCAACGGTCGAGGCGAGTCCAAGCCGCTGAACCCCGCGAACTGCTGGCAAGCAGAGTTATGGCGTGCACTGTTACTGGATGTCGGTGAAGAGGGCATGGCTGAAAGCCGTGCCGGTGTTCATCAGCGTTTCATTGAGCGGATCAACACCCTCCAAGAAGCCCCCCAAGGCCTGCCGTCCCGTGTGATTGTTTTCGGCATTTCCTCTTTGCCCGCACAGGCGCTGGAAGCGCTCGCTGGCCTGGCGAGATTCAGCCAAGTCTTGCTGTGCGTACATAACCCTTGTCGCCACCATTGGTCTGACATCGTTGCGGACAAAGACCTGCTGCGCAACGAGTACAAACGCCAAGCGCGCAAGGTCGGAATGCCGGTCACCATCGACCCGCAAACTCTGCACCAGCACGCGCACCCGCTGCTCGCCGCCTGGGGCAAACAGGGCCGTGACTACATCAGCCTGCTGGACAGTTACGACGACCCCAACAGCTACCGCGCCGCCTTCCGTGACGGGCGCATCGACCTGTTCAGCGAAAGCGAACCGACCACACTGCTCAATGAGTTGCAGGATGACATTCTCGAACTGCGCCCACTCAACGAAACGCGTGAGCTGTGGCCCGGCGTCGACCTCAATAACGACAGCTCCATCCGCTTCCACATTGCCCACAGCGCCCAGCGCGAAGTGGAAATTCTCCACGACCAACTGCTCCAACGGTTCAGCGCCGATCCCAAGTTGCGCCCGCGCGACATCATCGTCATGGTCCCCGACGTTGACAGCTACGCACCGCATATTCGCGCCGTGTTCGGTCAACTGGAAAGAACCGACCCACGCTTTATCCCCTTCACCCTTACCGACCAGGGCCAGCGCGGCCGCGACCCTCTGCTGATCGCCGTCGAGCATTTGTTGAAACTCCCGGACAGCCGCTTCCCCGTGAGTGAAATTCTCGACCTGCTCGACGTTCCTGCGTTGCGTGAACGTTTCGCGATCAAGGAACGCGACCTGCCCACACTGCACCGCTGGATCGAAGGTGCCGGCATCCGCTGGGGCCTTAACGCCGAGCAACGCGCCGGCCTGGGCCTGCCAAACGAGCTGGAGCAAAACAGTTGGCGGTTCGGCTTGCGCCGCATGTTGTTGGGCTATGCCGTCGGCACTGGCCCGGCCTGCGATGGCATCGAGCCCTATGATGAAATCGGTGGTCTCGATGCCGCATTGATCGGCCCACTGGTCGCCTTGCTGGATGCATTGAATGACGCGCATCAA
This sequence comes from Pseudomonas fluorescens, assembly GCF_900215245.1. Classification (GTDB taxonomy): domain Bacteria; phylum Pseudomonadota; class Gammaproteobacteria; order Pseudomonadales; family Pseudomonadaceae; genus Aquipseudomonas; species Aquipseudomonas fluorescens. The sequence goes on along the minus strand of NZ_LT907842.1, from coordinate 1,150,901 downwards.
GCCTTGTCCCAACCAGCGGCGCCGAGCGATTGGGGCGAGCGCCTGCAGCGCCTGATGCAGTTATTCTTCCTGCCCAGCAGCGAACACGACGACTACCTCCTCGGCCAACTCGAACAACTCAGAGAAACTTGGCTGGAGACCTGCGAGTCCGTCGGCCTACAAGACGAGTTACCTCTCACCGTAGTCCGCGAAGCCTGGCTGGCCGGGCTGGACCAAGGCCGCCTGTCCCAGCGTTTCCTCGCAGGCGCTGTCAATTTCTGCACGCTGATGCCCATGCGCGCCATCCCGTTCAAGCTCGTCTGCCTGTTGGGTATGAACGACGGCGACTACCCGCGCGCGCAACCGCCGTTGGACTTCGACCTGATGGGCAGCGACTACCGCCCCGGCGACCGTTCACGCCGTGAAGACGACCGCTACTTGCTGCTCGAAGCCCTGCTGTCGGCCCGCGATCAGCTGTATATCAGTTGGGTCGGCCGCAGCATCCGTGACAACAGCGAGCGTCCGGCCTCCGTACTGATTGGCCAACTGCGCGATCATCTCGCCAGCGGCTGGCACAACGCACAAGCAGAAGCACCGCTGCTGGAAGCAATGACCCAGGAGCACCCACTCCAGCCGTTCAGCGCTCGCTACTTCCATGCCGGTGACCCACTGTTCAGCTACGCACGCGAGTGGCAGTTGCTCCACGAAGCGCCCGATGCCCCCCTACAAGAGCAGGAACTGGCGCCACACCCACAAGAAGAACCCTTGAGCCTTGGGCAGTTGCAGGATTTCCTACGCAACCCCGTCAAACATTTCTTCAGCCAGCGTCTGAAAGTGTTCTTCGAAGCCGCTGAAGTGCCGCTGGCCGATGAAGAACCCTTCGTCCTTGACGCGCTGCAACGCTACAGCCTCAGCGACAGCCTGTTGAACGCCGCGCTGACCCAGCCCGATCATGTGGATCAGGCCCTCCAAGCCCAGGCGCTGCGCCTGCAAGGCAGTGGCCTGTTGCCAATGGTCGGTTTTGGCGAGTGCCTGCGTAACGAACTGATCGAGCCATTGCCCGACTTGTTGCAGCGTTACCAACATTTACTGGCGCTGTGGCCCACACCACAAACAACCGCCGAGCCGATCAGTTTTGAGCATCAAGGTCTGCAGCTGGAAGGCTGGATCAGTGGCCTGCATCGGCGCAGTGATGGCGGGTTGCTAAGCGTGACCACCCTCCCCAACAGCATCGGCTCAATCAAGACCCGCAAGTGGCATCGCCTGATTCGCCCGTGGGTCAATCACGTCGTTGCCTGCGCCTGCGGCCTGCCACTCAGTACCGGTTTGGTCGCGAGTGACGACACCTTGTTACTGAGCCCGCTGGATACATCCAGTGCCCGGGAAATCCTCGGCAACCTGCTGCTGGCCTGGCACGCCGGCATGCGAAAACCACTCCCGGTGGCTGTGAAAACCGCCTTCGCCTGGCTCGGCCAAACCGACCCTGCCAAGGCGCAGGCCGCCGCAAGCAAAGCCTACGAAGGCGACGGCCTGACCACCGACGGCGAGCGGCGAGAAACCCCGGCGCTCACCCGCCAGTTCCCCGACTACGCCACCCTGGTAGCCAGCGAAGAGTTCGAAGGCTGGTGCGAAACCCTATATCGCCCGCTGATCAACGCCCCCTGGCGATCGCTCACCCGTGAGGAGGCCAGCACATGATCGGCAAACCTTTAGCCCTGGCCTTCCCGCTAAAAGGCAGCCAGCTGATTGAAGCCAGCGCCGGCACCGGGAAGACCTTTACCATTTCCGCCCTGTATTTGCGCCTGGTGCTTGGCCATGGGGGGGATGAGTCTGGCTTTGTTCGCGAACTGCTGCCACCGCAAATCCTCGTGGTGACCTTCACCGACGCGGCCACCAAAGAACTGCGCGAACGCATCCGTATCCGCCTCGCCGAAGCCGCGCGTTTTTTTCGCGACGAAATCGATCAGCCCGATGCCCTGATCGCTGACCTGCGCGATCAATACCTCCCCGAGCAATGGCCCGCCTGCGCCAACCGTCTGGACATCGCCGCCCAATGGATGGACGAAGCCGCCGTCTCGACCATCCACAGTTGGTGCCAGCGCATGCTGCGCGAACACGCGTTCGACAGTGGCAGCCTGTTCACCCAGACCCTGGAAACCGATCACAGTGACCTGCTCGGCGAAGTGCTGCGCGACTACTGGCGGCTGTTCTGCTACCCGATGCATGACGACGCACTCAATTGGGTACGCAAAAACTGGAGCGGCCCCGCCGCGCTGATGCCGCGCGTGCGTGCGCTGTTCGGCAGCGAGCGGCCTACAGACGAAACCCGCGAGCCAAGCGAGCTGATCAACGCCTGCCTGCAAGAGCGCCGTGCAGCGCTGGTCGCGCTCAAGGCACCCTGGCAACAATGGGCCGCCGAGCTGCGCGATATCTGCCTGCAGGCCGTGGCTGCCAAAGCCGTCGACGGCCGCAAGATGCAAGCCCGTTACTTCGAGCCCTGGTTCGAAAAGATCAGTGCCTGGGCTGCTGACGAAACCCTTGAGCAGTTGGACATCGGCACCGGCTTCACCCGCCTCACACCCGACGGCATGGCCGAAGCCTGGAAGGGCGAACCGCCGCGCCACCCCGGCATTAACGCGATGGCCAGTCTCAAAGCCAGCCTCGACGCCTTGCCAACGCCCGATGCCGCAGTGTTGCAACACGCCGCCGGCTGGGTGGGTAAACGTTTCGAGGAAGAAAAACGCCGCCGCGCCGAAATGGGCTTCGACGACATGCTGATTCGCCTCAACGCCGCCCTGCAAGCCGAAGGTGGCGAGCGTCTGGCCAGTGTGATCCGCGAGCAGTTCCCCGTGGCGCTGATCGATGAATTCCAGGACACCGACCCGGTGCAATACAGCATCTTCGACAGCATTTACCGCATCGAAGAAAACCACCTGGACAGTGGCCTGTTCCTGATCGGTGATCCCAAACAGGCGATCTACGCGTTCCGCGGTGCCGACATCTACACCTACTTGCGCGCCCGTCAGTCTACCGCTGGCCGCCATCACACCCTGGGCACTAACTTCCGCTCCAGCCATGCGATGGTCGAGGCGGTCAACCACGTGTTCCAACGCGCGGAAACCGGCCGTGGCGCATTCCTGTTCCGCGAGCCGAATGGCGACAACCCGGTGCCGTTCCACTCGGTACTGTCCCAAGGCCGCAAAGAGCAACTGCAGGTGGAGGGTCAAACGCTGCCAGCGATGAACCTCTGGCACCTGCCTACCGACCAGCCGATTTCCAACGCGGTGTATCGCCAGCAACTGGCTGCCGCCTGCGCCACGCAAATCGTCGCGTTGCTCAATGGCGGACAGCAACGTACTGCCGGCTTCCTACAAGAGGATGGCCGTTTCAACGGCGTGCTCCCGTCAGACATCGCCATCCTGGTGCGCGACGGCAAGGAAGCCCAAGCCGTGCGCGCCGAGTTGGCTGCCCGTGGCGTGCGCAGCGTGTACCTGTCCGACAAAGACTCCGTCTTCGCCGCCCAGGAAGCCCACGACCTGCTGGCCTGGCTCAAGGCCTGCGCGGAACCGGACGTCGAGCGCCCGCTGCGCGCCGCCCTGGCCTGTGTCACCTTGAACCTTTCATTGCCGGAATTGGAGCGTCTGAATCAGGACGAACTGGCGTGGGAAACCCGCGTGATGCAGTTCCGAGGCTACCGTGCGATCTGGCGCACCCAAGGCGTGCTGCCGATGCTGCGGCGCCTGCTCCACGATTTCCAGCTGCCACACACGCTGATCGCCCGCAGCGATGGCGAACGTGTGCTGACCAACCTGCTGCACCTCAGCGAACTGCTGCAACAGGCCGCGTCGGAACTGGACGGCGAACAAGCGCTGATCCGCCATCTGGCCGAACACTTGGCGCTGTCAGGTCAGGCCGGTGAGGAACAGATCCTGCGCCTGGAAAGCGATGAGCAACTGGTCAAAGTGGTCACCATTCACAAGTCCAAAGGCTTGGAATACGACCTGGTGTTTTTGCCCTTTATCTGCTCGGCCAAACCGGTGGATGGCAGCCGTTTACCGCTGCATTACCACGACGAACATGGCAAATCCCAGGTCAGCCTGCGGCCCACCGCCGAGTTGATCGCCCAGGCCGACGATGAGCGCCTGGCCGAAGACCTGCGCTTGTTCTACGTGGCACTGACCCGTGCCAAACACGCCTGCTGGCTCGGCATTGCCGACCTTAAGCGCGGCAATACCAACAGCTCCGTCTTGCACTTGTCAGCGCTGGGGTATCTGCTCGGCGCCGGCGCATCGCTGGGCGAATCCGCCGGTCTGGCGCGCTGGCTGCTGGACTTGCAGGAAGGCTGCGCGGCCATCCACTACGCCCACGTGCCTGACGCGCAAGACAGCCTGTTCCACCCACCGCGCAACGAAGCCAGCTTGCTCGCGCCCTTGCTGCCCAAGCGCAAGGCCGCCGAGAACTGGTGGATCGCCTCCTACAGTGCCTTGCGCATTGGCGACAGCATGAGCGCCGCGCCCCTCGAAGCGCCGGAAAACCCACAAGCCCAGAAGCTGTTCGATGACGAACGCCTCGACCCTGATGCGCCGCGCGAAGTGGCCGCGTCCGGCGGTGACATTCACCGTTTCCCACGTGGCCCTAATCCAGGGACTTTCCTCCACGGCCTGTTGGAATGGGCGGGTGAGGAGGGCTTCAACGTGACACCCGAGGCCATCGAAAAAGCCGTGGGCGCGCGCTGCAACCGGCGCAATTGGGAAGGTTGGATCATCACCCTCAGCGGCTGGCTGGGCCATTTGCTGCAAACCCCGCTGCCTGTGGGTAACGACCAGGTCACCCTGAGCAGCCTGCGGCACTACCAGATTGAAATGGAGTTCTGGTTCGCCAGCCACAAAGTCGACGTGCTCGCCCTCGACAAGTGGGTATGCCAGCACACCCACCACGGCGTGTCGCGGGTTGCCGCCGAACCGGTATTGCTCAACGGCATGTTCAAGGGGTTTATCGACCTGACCTTCGAACACGACGGCCGCTATTACGTGGCCGACTACAAATCCAACTGGCTCGGCCCCGACGATTCGGCCTACACCCAAGACGCGATGGAACAGTCGATACTCGAGCATCGATACGACCTGCAATACGTACTTTACCTGCTGGCCCTGCACCGCCAGCTCAAGGCACGCCTGCCCGATTATGACTACGACCGTCACGTCGGCGGTGCGCTGTACCTGTTCCTGCGCGGCACCCAGGCTGCCAGCCAAGGGGCGTATTTCACCCGGCCACCACGCGAACTGATCGAAGGCTTGGACCTGCTGTTCCAGGGCAAACCCATACCGCCTAAAGTCGAACCGGCCTGGGAACAAGGAGTGCTGCTATGAGCCTGTCGCCGTTACCGCTTGAGGAACTGCTGCCGCTCAGCCGCGCCGCCGACTTGTTGCAACTGCTGGAACGTTGGGTCGACCGCGGCTGGCTGCGCGCCTTGGACAAAGCTTTCGTCGGCTTCCTCCACGAACTCGACGCGCAAGCCGATCCGTTGGTGCTGCTGGCTGCCGCATTAACCAGCCATCAACTGGGCCATGGCCACGTGTGCCTCGACCTGTTCGAAACCCTCAAGGCGCCCGACTTTGCCTTGTCGCTGCCACCCGAAGGCGACGTGCAGACCGGTGCCATGCTGTTGCCGTCGCAACTGCTCGCCGGCCTCGACGGTGCCCATTGGTGCCAAGCGTTGGCCGCCAGTCACCTGGTCGCCCTGGCGGTTGATGGCAGTGAAGCCGCTCACAGCCGGCCATTGGTGCTGTCTGGCAAACGCTTGTACCTGCGCCGCTACTGGACTTACGAGCGGCGTATCGACACGGCGCTGCGCCTGCGCCTGGCGAGCGTGGAAAGCGTCGCCGCCGATTTGCCCCAGCGCCTGAACCGTCTGTTTGACCAACCGCCACCCGACGGCGTCATCGACTGGCAAAAACTCGCCTGTGCCCTGGCCACTCGCGGCGCATTCAGTATCGTCACCGGCGGCCCCGGCACGGGTAAAACCACCACCGTGGTGCGCCTGCTCGCCCTGTTGCAGGCCCCCGCTGTGGAAGCCGGCAGCCCGTTGCGCATCCGCCTGGCCGCGCCCACCGGTAAAGCCGCTGCACGCCTCACCGAATCCATCAGCCAGCAAGTGCTATCGCTGAATGTGCCCGCCAGCGTGCGGGACAAAATCCCGACCCAGGTCACCACGGTTCACCGCCTGTTGGGCAGTCGCCCGGGCACCCGGCACTTCCGTCATCACATTGGCAACCCGTTGCCTCTGGACGTGCTGGTGGTGGACGAAGCCTCGATGATCGACCTGGAGATGATGGCCAACCTGTTGGACGCCTTACCGCCCCACGCCCGCTTGGTGTTGCTGGGCGACAAGGACCAACTCGCCTCGGTGGAGGCCGGTGCCGTGCTCGGCGACTTGTGCCGCGACGCCGAAGCCGGTTGGTACAGCCCCGACACACGCCGATGGCTGCAAGCCGTCAGCGGCGAAGACCTCAGCGCCAGCGGCCTCCACGAAGACCTCGACGGCAGCCATCCTCTGGCCCAGCAAGTGGTGATGCTGCGTTATTCGCGACGTTTTGGCGAAGGCAGCGGTATTGGCCAACTGGCGCGTTGGGTCAACCAGCAAAACGCCGAAGAGGCGCGCAAACTGCTGGCCGCTCGCAGCCACAGCGACCTCTTCTGCCTCAGCCTCAAGGGCGAACACGACCACGCCCTGGAGCGGCTGGTGCTGGACGGGCAGGGCGACGACGCCCAAGGTTATCGCTCTTACCTCAACCTGCTGCACAGCGCGCGCCCGGCCCTCGACACCCCGCGCGAAGACGCGGCCTGGACACACTGGGCGCAACAGCTGCTGCAAGCGTTCGACGCCTTTCAGCTGCTCTGCGCCGTGCGCAAAGGCCCTTGGGGCGTGGAAGGGCTGAACCTGCGCATCACCGCCGCCCTGCGCAAGGTGCGGCTGATCGAAGGTGATGACCAATGGTACGAAGGCCGCCCGGTACTCATGACCCGCAACGATTACGGCCTGGGCCTGATGAACGGCGACATCGGCATCGCGCTCAAACTGCCCGAAAGCGACGGTGGCCCGCAGGTGCTTCGCGTAGCCTTCCCACGCAACGATGGCCAGGGCGGTGTGCGTTTTGTACTGCCCAGCCGTCTGAACGATGTGGAAACCGTGTACGCCATGACCGTGCACAAATCCCAGGGCTCGGAGTTCACCCACACCGCGTTGATCCTGCCGGACGCGCTGAACCCGGTGCTGACCAAAGAACTGATCTACACCGGCATCACCCGCGCCAAACGTTGGTTCAGCCTGATCGAGCCGCGCAGTGGTGTCTTTGAGGAAGCCGTGCGACGCAAGGTCAAGCGCCTGAGTGGTTTGATGTTGGAGCTGGACGCTGCGGAAGAAAAAACTGACTGATCGGACCTGAAATATTTCTGACTCGATCGTGTGATTTTTCTGAAAAAATAGCAGGCCTCGCGAAAGCACGCTTTCCCGGGGCTTTGCGCCGCTGTGCTATCGTTGCGGCATCACCTTGAAAAAATACCTGAAGAGAATTGCTGCATGAACGTGGCTGTCTCGCCCGCAGAGCGCAGTTTGAGCTGGAGACGCATGTTACTGGTGGCGCTTGTGTGCGTGCTCGCGCCGCGAGCCTTTGCCCAGGCTCCCGGCCCGGCGGATCAGCGCGCCCAGGCGGTGACCCAAGTCGTGCTCGGTATTCTCAGTTATGCACGCTGGCCCGTAGAGCCTGCGCAGTTGCGCCTGTGCATTGTCGGGCCGACCCAATACACCGACGACCTGGTCAAGGGCACGACCCAGGCGACGGGACGTCCGGTTGTGGTGCAGCGCCTGCTGGCCGATCACCCCGATATCGTCAATGCCTGCGACGCCGTGTACATCGGCAAACTCAGCGCTGATGAGCGCACCCGGCTGTTTACCTCATTGATTGGTCACCCGGTGCTCAGCATCAGCGAAGGTGGCGACCAATGCACCGTGGGCAGCCTGTTCTGCCTGCGCGTGGGTGATGAGCAGGTGTCGTTCGAGGTCAACCTGGACTCCGTTGCCCGCAGTGGCGTGCGCATCCACCCCAGCGTGTTGCAGTTGTCCCGCCGTCGAGCGACGGTGCCATGAGGGCTGATAAAGCGCGGCCGACCCTGGGTTCGGTCATCGGCCGAGGGCACCTGATCCTGGCGCTGGTAGCGGTGACCCTGGCCAGCGTGTCGCTGACCCTGCTCGGCGTGTTGGCGCTGCGCGTGTATGCCGATCACAACCTGCACCTGATCGCACGCTCCATCAACTACACCGTGGAAGCTGCGGTGGTGTTCAACGACAGCGCCGCCGCCACTGAAGCGCTCAGCCTTATCGCCTCCACCGAGGAAGTGGCCCAGGCCGAAGTGTTTGATGCCAACGGCAAGCTATTGGCGCAATGGGTACGGCCGGAAACCGGCATGTTGTCCCAGGTCGAACTGGCGCTGGCGCATGCGTTGCTCGAACAGCCCATCAGCCAGCCGATTGTGCGTCAAGGGCAAAGGGTCGGCAGCATTCACGTGGTCGGCCATGGCGGCAGCCTGTTGCGCTTCCTGCTCAGCGGCCTGGCCGGCATCGTGATTTGCACGGCCCTCAGCGCCTGGGTGGCGTTGTACTTGGCGCGGCGCTTGTTGCTGGGGATTACCAAACCGTTGCAAAGCCTGGCTGCCGTGGCCCACGCCGCCCGCAGCGAGCGCGACTTTGACCGGCGCGTGCCCCCGGCGCAGATCGCCGAACTCGACAACTTGGGCAGCGACTTCAATGCCCTGCTCGGCGAGATGGAAGCCTGGCAAAGCCACCTGCAAAGTGAAAACGAAACGCTCGCCCACCAGGCCAGCCACGACAGCCTGACGGGGCTGCCCAACCGCGCCTTCTTCGAGGGCCGGCTGATCCGCGCGCTGCGCGGCGCCGCCAAAATCAATGAGCGAGTCGCCGTGCTGTTCCTCGACAGCGACCGTTTCAAAGACATCAATGACAACTTCGGCCACGCCGCCGGCGATGCCGTGCTGGTGGCCGTCGCCGAGCGCGTGCGCGCGCAATTGCGAGAAGATGACTTGGTGGCGCGCCTGGGCGGCGATGAATTCGCGATCCTGCTCGCGCCCCTGCACAAGGTGGAGGACGCCCAGCGTATCGCCGACAAGATCATTGCCAGCATGGACGTGCCGATCCCGCTGCCCGGCAACACCCAGGTGTTGACCTCACTGAGTATCGGCATTGCCGTTTACCCCGATCATGGCGCCACTCCCGGCACCTTGCTCAATGCCGCTGACGCGGCGATGTACCAGGCCAAACGCTTATCCCAGGGTGGCCAGCAAACGGCGGAATCGGAGCCCACCGCCGCAAATGTCAATCACAGGAGTTGATCCCTTGTTCTCGAATGCGCGATTTATGTTTATCACCTTACTGGTGGCCTTCCTTGCCCTCGGCGGCTGCCAGACGGCCCCGCCCAAAGGCCTGACACCGGCGCAAGTCGCCGTGCTCAAACAGCAAGGTTTTGAACTCACCGACGAAGGCTGGGCGTTCGGGCTGTCGGGCAAAGTGCTGTTCGGCAGCGACGTGGAAAGCCTCAACAAAGCCAGCACCGACATCGTCGAACGTATCGGCAAAGCCCTGGTAGGCGCCGGCATCGAACGTGTACGCGTCGACGGCCACACCGACGCCTCGGGCAAAGAGAGCTACAACCAACAACTGTCCCTGCGCCGCGCCAAAAGCGTGGTCAAGGTGCTGACAGGTGTGGGGATGAAGGAAGAAAACGTCAAGCTGCGCGGCTTGGGCAGCAGCGAACCGGTGGCGTCTAACACCACCGTCGCGGGGCGCACGGAGAATCGTCGAGTGTCGATTGTGGTGATCGCGGACTAACCGCTTAACCCGTTCCAATGCTGCAATGCGGTCAAATGTGGGCGCTGGCTTGCCAGCTCCCACACTTATTTGTACATGACCAAAATTCTGCGCTCACCACCGCTCAAAAATGTGGGAGCGGGCTTGCTCGCGAAAGCGGTGTATCAGCAGCAGATAAGCTGCCTGACCCACCGCCATCGCAGGCAAGCCAGCTCCCACACTTATCTGTGTCTGACCAAAGTTCTGCACCCGCCACCGCTCAAAAATGTGGGAGCGGGCTTGCTCGCGAAAGCGGTGTATCAGCAGCAGATAAGCTGCCTGACCCACCGCCATCGCAGGCAAGCCAGCTCCCACACTTATCTGTGTCTGACCAAAGTTCTGCACCCGCCACCGCTCAAAAAATGTGGGAGCGGGCTTGCTCGCGAAAGCGGTGTATCAGCATCAGATAAGCTGACTGACCCTCCACCATCGCAGGCAAGCCAGCTCCCACACTTATTTGTGCATGACCAGAATTCTGCACCCACCACAGCTCAAAAATGTGGGAGCGGGCTTGCTCGCGAAAGCGGTGTATCAGCAGCAGATAAGCTGCCTGACCCACCGCCATCGCAGGCAAGCCAGCCCCCACACTTATTTGTGCATGACCAAAGTTCTGCACCCACCACAGCTCAAAAATGTGGGAGCGGGCTTGCTCGCGAAAGCGGTGTATCAGCAGCAGATAAGCTGACTGACCCTCCACCATCGCAGGCAAGCCAGCTCCCACACTTATTTGTGCATGACCAAAGTTCTGCACCCACCACAGCTCAAAAATGTGGGAGCGGGCTTGCTCGCGAAAGCGGTGTATCAGCAGCAGATAAGCTGACTGACCCTCCACCATCGCAGGCAAGCCAGCTCCCATATTTATTTTTGCAGTGTGTGCTCGCTACAGTGTTCGCTTAACTGCCCGGCGTCATCGCCTGTGTCAAGTCATCCACCACGGCCTTGCCCATCTCACACAGGTAATGCGCAGCCCACGCGTATTGCTCGCCGCGCACATCCATGGCGGCTTTCATGGCGAGTTTCTTGGCGTAAAAAAGCAGGGTGGAGGCGTGTTCCAGGGCTTGCTCAATCGGCATGCCGGCATTGACGCGGAACAGGGGTTTTTGGTTTTCGCCGTAGTCGCCGAAGGTGACGACGCCGAGGGTGGTGATGGAGGAAAGCGGTGGATCGGGGACGATTTTGCTCATGACGATTGCTCTCTGCTGAAGTAGAGCCGCCACATCACATCGCTAAACATGAAGAGGGTGGCAGCTGTGTGCAGGTTAGCGATCCGGGTTGAGAGACCCCGGGTAGACTCAAGGTCTCCCGCACACAGCCGCCATAAAACGCTAAAAGCTGGCAAGAACCAGCTAATACTGTTGGAAGCGGTGCCTCATAAAATCCGGATCGCTAAACCCGATCGCTGATGTGCAGCGACCCAGGGAGGCTAGTGACCCAAACGGTAAGGCGCAATAGGGTGGAGAGTCTCTAGGAAACGTCCTGCGATTTAAAGCGAATCGTCGTTGATGGCCCTTTAATCCGCAAACTTGATCTCCCGCGTCTCCCCCATCAGCAACCCCTGATTCTGCTCCGTCACCTCCCTGATGTAATCCCACAACAACGTAATCCGCTTCAACTTGCGCAAATCCTCCCGGCAATACATCCAAAACTGCCGCGTGATCGCAATTTCCTCCCCCAGCACCGGCAACAACCGCGGGTCCTGCGCCGCCAGAAAGCACGGCAATATCGCCATCGACCGCCCCTGCTGCGCCGCCACGTACTGTGCAATCACGCTGGTGCTGCGCAAACTGGCGCTGGCGCCGGGCACTACATTCGCCAGGTACAGCAGCTCCGAGCTGAACGCCAAGTCATCCACATAGCTGATAAACGGATGCTCGGCCAAGTCTGCCGGGCGATGGATGGGCGGGTGTTGGTCGAGGTAGTCCTGGGTCGCGTACAGCTGCAGTTTGTAGTCGCACAGTTTGCAGCACACGTACGGCCCGTGTTCCGGGCGTTCCAGGGCGATAACGATGTCGGCTTCGCGCTTGGACAGGCTGATGAAGTGGGGCAGGGGCAGGATGTCGACCGAGATCGCCGGGTAGGTGTCGACGAAGTGGCTGAGCTGCGGGGTAACAAAAAAACTGCCGAAACCCTCGGTGCAACCCATGCGCACATGCCCGGACAGTGCCACGCCGGAGCCGGACACCTGCTCGCAAGCCATGTGCAAGGTGCTTTCGATGGACTCCGCGTAACCCAGCAAACGCTGGCCCTCGGCGGTCAGGACAAAGCCGTTGGTCCGGGATTTTTCGAACAGCAAGGTGCCGAGCGACACTTCCAAAGAACTGATGCGCCGCGACACGGTGGTGTAGTCCACCGCCAGGCGCTTGGCGGCCACGCTGGCCTTGCGGGTGCGGGCCACTTCGAGGAAAAACTTCAGGTCATCCCAGTTCAGGGAGCCCAATGACGTGATGTTTTTTTGCATATTGGACCGGCTTTTATGTGCGTTCTTATTAGAGATTTGCACATCTATACTCCAAAAACAGTCCGAACGCCTCATTTCCAAGGCGATTCACGCGCCTTGTCTCTGCATAACTACAAGATTGGAGACCACATGAACGCTTCTGCCGATATTTCCGTGCAACAGGTCAAGTTGCTGATCAATGGTGAATGGGTCGAGTCCAAGACCACCCACTGGCAAGACATCGTCAACCCGGCCACCCAAGAGGTGCTGGCCAAAGTCCCGTTCGCCACCGCCGATGAAGTCAACGCTGCCATCGACGCCGCCCACAGTGCCTTCCAGACTTGGAAGCTGACCCCGATCGGCGCGCGCATGCGCATCATGCTCAAGCTGCAAGCCCTGATCCGCGAACACTCCCAGCGCATTGCCGTCGTCCTCAGCGCCGAGCAGGGTAAGACCATTGCCGATGCCGAGGGCGATATTTTCCGTGGCCTGGAAGTGGTTGAGCACGCGTGTTCCATCGGCACCTTGCAGATGGGCGAATTCGCTGAAAACGTCGCCGGCGGCGTCGACACCTACACCCTGCGCCAGCCGATCGGCGTGTGCGCCGGCATTACCCCGTTCAACTTCCCGGCGATGATTCCGCTGTGGATGTTCCCGATGGCGATTGCTTGCGGTAACACCTTCGTGCTCAAACCGTCCGAGCAAGACCCGCTGTCGACCATGTTGCTGGTGGAGCTGGCGCTGGAAGCCGGCGTACCGGCTGGCGTGCTCAATGTGGTGCACGGCGGCAAGGACGTGGTGGATGCGCTGTGCACCCATAAAGACATCAAGGCTGTGTCGTTCGTCGGCTCGACGGCTGTCGGCACCCACGTCTACGACCTGGCCGGTAAACACGGCAAGCGCGTGCAATCGATGATGGGCGCCAAGAACCACGCCGTGGTGCTGCCGGACGCCAACCGCGAACACACCTTGAATGCGTTGGTCGGCGCCGGTTTCGGCGCCGCGGGCCAGCGTTGCATGGCCACGTCTGTGGTGGTGCTGGTCGGCGCGGCCAAGCAATGGCTGCCAGACCTGAAAGCACTCGCGCAAAAGCTCAAAGTGAATGCCGGCAGCGAAGCGGGCACCGATGTCGGCCCGGTGATTTCCAAGCGCGCCAAGGCCCGCATCCTGGAGCTGATCGAAAGTGGCGTGAAAGAAGGCGCCAAGCTGGAGCTGGACGGCCGCGACATCAAGGTGCCGGGCTTCGAGCAAGGCAACTTCGTCGGCCCGACGCTGTTTTCGGGCGTAACCACGGACATGCAGATCTACACCCAGGAAATCTTCGGCCCGGTGCTGGTAGTGCTCGAAGTTGCCACCCTCGATGAAGCCATCGCGCTGGTCAACGCCAACCCATTCGGCAACGGCACCGGCCTGTTCACCCAAAGCGGTGCGGCAGCGCGTAAGTTCCAGAGTGAAATCGATGTAGGCCAGGTCGGCATCAACATCCCGATCCCGGTGCCGGTGCCGTTCTTCAGCTTCACCGGTTCGCGTGGCTCCAAGCTCGGCGACCTGGGCCCGTACGGCAAGCAAGTGGTGCAGTTCTATACCCAGACCAAAACCGTGACGAGCCGCTGGTTTGACGACGACACGGTCAACGATGGCGTCAACACCACCATCAACCTGCGCTGATACCGGGAGACGACCATGAAGATTGCATTTATCGGCTTGGGCAACATGGGTGCGCCCATGGCCCGCAACCTGATCAAGGCCGGCCACGCGCTGAACCTGTTCGACCTGAACCAGACGGTTCTCAAAGAGCTGGCCGAACTCGGCGGCACCATCAGCGATTCCCCGCGTGATGCGGCTAACGGCGCTGAATTGGTGATTACCATGCTGCCCGCCGCTGCCCACGTGCACAGTGTGTGGCTGAATGAAGACGGCGTGCTCGCCGGGATCGGCAAGGGCGTACCGGCAGTGGATTGCAGCACCATCGACCCGCAAACCATCCGTGATGTAGCGGCTGCGGCGGCGAAGCAAGGTGTAGCCGTTGCCGACGCCCCCGTTTCCGGCGGCACCGGCGGCGCCAGCGCGGGCACCCTGACGTTCATGGTCGGCGCCACGCCAGAACTGTTCGCCAGCCTGCAACCGGTGTTGGCGCAGATGGGCCGCAACATCGTGCATTGCGGCGACGTCGGCACCGGCCAGATCGCCAAGATCTGCAACAACCTGCTGCTCGGGATCAGCATGGTCGGCGTCAGCGAAGCCATGGCCCTAGGCGATGCGCTGGGCATCGACACTCAAGTGCTGGCGGGGATCATCAACAGCTCCACCGGGCGTTGCTGGAGTTCCGACACCTACAACCCGTGGCCGGGCGTGATTGAAACCGCGCCGTCATCGCGGGGTTACACCGGTGGTTTTGGCGCCGACCTGATGCTCAAGGACCTGGGCTTGGCCACTGAGGCCGCGCGCCAGGCGAAACAACCGGTGATTCTGGGCGCTGTGGCCCAGCAGTTGTATCAATCGATGAGCCAGCGCGGGGAAGGCGGCAAGGATTTCTCGGCGATCATCAACAGCTATCGCAAGCCCGAGTAGAGGAGTGAGCCCGCTTGTTATGGCAAGCGGGCTTTAGATTGCTCACGCAAACACAAAGTACTTACGCACCGTCTCAACCACTTCCCACGTCCCCTTCATCCCCGGTTCCACCACAAAGATATCCCCAGCCCGCAAGTGAATCGGCTCCATCCCTTCAGGCGTAATCACGCAGTAGCCTTCCTGGAAATGGCAGTATTCCCACTTCACGTATTCCACGTACCACTTGCCCGGTGTGCAGATCCAGGTGCCCATGATCTTGCTGCCGTCTTCGCTGGTGTAGGCGTTGAGGTTGACGGTGTGCGGGTCGCCTTCGAGTTTTTCCCATTTGCAGGCATCCAGGACCGGCAGAGGGTGGGTGTCGCGCAGTACGGTGATGGGCTTGGACATGATGACTCCGAGGCAGTGAATGCAAAGGTGAACCCTAAGGCCTTGGGCGTTGCGTCAGTGGTCTGAACTCGACATCGGGATGCCCAGAAGCGCAGGCTGGTGCGATTCCTCTGACACCCAGGCAGTCCATGTGGGAGCGGGCTTGCTCGCGAAGGCGTTGGGTCAGCCTAAGTATTCAGTGACTGACACTCTGCCTTCGCGCGCAAGCCCGCTCCCACATTGGATGTTCAGTGTGCGGGCTGCTTTCGCCGGACGAAAGATTTGTGCATGAATCTGCGATTTCCTCGCAGTAAGTACGAAAGAATTCCCGCCTCGCGCTGGAATTAGCAAGAAAATGCACGTCTGGCCCTCGTATCATTCACCCCAGTGACAACCGAGAGCCTTGAAATGAACCCAATAACAACGTGGTGGGATATCAGCCCGCCCTTGAGCGCGGCGACCCCGACCTGGCCGGGGGATACGCCGTTCCAGGAAGAGCGCGTGTGGCAGTTTGGCCCGCAGTGCCCGGTGAATGTGGGGCGCGTGACCTTGTCGCCACACACCGGCGCCCATGTGGACGCGCCGCTGCATTACAGTGCCGACGGTGCGCCGATTGGCGCGGTGTCACTGGACGTCTACATGGGCCCGTGCCGCGTGTTGCATTGCCTGGGCAGCGGCGCGCTGGTGCAGCCGCATCAACTGCAAGGGCGTGTGGATAACTTGCCGGAACGCGTATTGCTGCGTACTTATCCACAAGCGCCGCTGACCGAGTGGGATTCGAATTTCACCGCCATTGCCCCAGCAACCGTCGAGTTGCTCGCCAGCCTGGGCGTGCGCCTGATCGGTATCGACACGCCGTCCCTGGACCCGCAACAGTCCAAGACCATGGATGCCCACAACGCCGTGGCGCGCCACGGCATGGCAATTCTCGAAGGCGTCGTGCTCGATGACGTGCCGGAGGGCGATTATGAGTTGATCGCGCTGCCGCTGCGCTTTGCCAACCTGGACGCCAGCCCCGTCCGTGCCATTCTCCGCCCGCTCAAGGAGCCCACGCGATGAGCCAGTGTCCCTTCTCACCTGACTACCAACCGCCGGAAGAATGGCATAACGCCGAACTGAATTTTTCCGAGTCCATGAGCTATGGCGACTACCTGGACCTGGGCAAAGTCCTCAGCGCCCAGCACCCGCTGTCGCCGGACCACAACGAAATGCTCTTTATCATCCAGCACCAGACCTCGGAGCTGTGGATGAAACTGATGCTGCACGAGCTTAAGGCCGCTCGCGAGCACGTGCGTCTGGGCGAGTTGCCGCCGGCGTTCAAGATGCTGGCGCGGGTGTCGCGGATCTTTGATCAACTGGTGCACGCCTGGGCGGTGCTGGCGACGATGACGCCGTCGGAGTACAAGGCGATTCGCCCGTTCCTGGGGCAGTCGTCGGGGTTCCAGTCGTTCCAGTACCGTGAGATCGAATTTATCCTCGGCAATAAAAGCGCGGCGCTGTTGCGCCCCCACGCGCATCGGCCGGCGTTGTTGAACGAGTTGAAAGTGGCGATTGCCACGCCGTCGCTGTATGACGAGGCGATCAATCTGATGGCCAAGGCTGGCTTGGCGATCGACCCCAAGCGCGCCGAACGCGACCCGACGGCGGCGACGGTTCATGATGAATCGGTGGAGGCGGCGTGGCGTGAGGTGTATCGCGACCCGAGCCGGTATTGGGATTTGTATCAGTTGGCCGAGAAGTTTATCGACCTGGAGGACTCGTTCCGCCAGTGGCGCTTCCGGCACGTGACCACGGTGGAGCGCATCATTGGCTTCCAGCCCGGCACCGGTGGCACGGAAGGCGTGGGTTACCTGCGCAAGATGCTCGACACGGTGTTATTCCCCGAGCTGTGGCGAGTACGGTCCACGCTCTAAACAAAAAGCCCCGGATAACCGGGGCTTTCTACATTTGGAATGCCATCAACAAGGTGGGAGGGGGCTTGCTCCCGATGGCAGTGTGTCAGCCAATACATCCGGTCTCTGACATACCGCTATCGGGAGCAAGCCCCTCCCACAGGGATCACTGTGCATTCACTACAGCGCTACCCTTTTTGATCCGCATCCGGTAGGCAATGTAGATAACCCCCACCCAAATCGGCATCGCATACACCGACTCGCGAATGCCCGGGATGGCCAGCATCACGCTGATGATCATCACCATGAACGCCAGGCACAGGTAGTTGCTGAACGGGAACCAGAAGGTCTTGAACGACGGCACCACGCCTTGCTCGCCCATGGCCTTGCGGAACTTGATGTGGGTGAGGCTGATCAGCGCCCAGTTGATCATCAGCGAAGCAACCACCAGCGCGAACAGCAACTCCAGCGCACTGTGCGGCGCGACGTAGTTGACCACCACACACAGCATGGTCACCAACGCCGAGATCGCCAGGGCCCGAATCGGCACGCCTTGTTTGTTCAGCTTCATCAGCGATTTCGGTGCATCGCCTTGCTCAGCCAGGCCGAACAGCATGCGGCTGTTGCAGTACACGCCGCTGTTGTACACCGACAGCGCCGCGGTCAGCACCACGAAGTTGAGGATGTGCGCGGCGGTGTCGTTACCGATCAACGAGAAGATCTGCACAAACGGGCTGCCGCTGTAGGCATCGCCTGACGCGCCGAGGGTTTGCAGCAGTTGGTCCCACGGGTACAACGACAGCAGCACGGTCAGCGCGCCGACGTAGAAAATCAGGATCCGGTACACCACCTGGTTGATCGCTTTGGGGATCACTTTGCGCGGTTCGCTGGCTTCAGCGGCGGTGATACCTACCAGTTCCAGCCCTCCGAACGAGAACATGATAAAGGCCATGGACATCAACAACCCCATGCCGCCATTCGGGAAGAACCCGCCGTGGCTCCACAGGTTGCTCACCGTGGCTTGCGGGCCGCCGGTGCCGCTGAACAGCAGGTAGCAGCCGAGCACGATCATGCCGACAATCGCCACCACCTTGATGATCGCGAACCAGAACTCGGCTTCACCGAAGAACTTCACGTTCAGGGTGTTGATCAGGTTCACCGCGACAAAGAACACCAGCGCGCTGACCCAGGTCGGAATCTCCGGCCACCAGAACTGGATGTACTTGCCCACCGCCGTCAGTTCAGCCATACCCACCAGCACGTAAAGTACCCAGTAGTTCCAGCCTGCGAGGAAGCCTGCGTAACCGCCCCAGTATTTGTGCGCGAAGTGGCTGAAGGAACCGGCCACCGGTTCTTCGACGATCATCTCGCCGAGCTGGCGCATGATCAGGAACGCGATGAACCCGGCGATCGCGTAGCCCAGGATCATCGACGGCCCCGCCGACTTGAGCACCCCGGCCGAGCCGAGGAACAAGCCCGTGCCAATCGCCCCTCCCAAGGCGATCAGCTGAATATGCCGGTTCTTCAGGCCACGCTTGAGGCCTACCGGGTTAACCATGTCATCCGCCATTAACATTCCCTTCTACTTGTTTTTCTCAGGGTTGATTGCACGCCGCACCCGCCCCCCAGAACTGCTGAGGGGTCAGATATTACTCTGCGTAAACTTTTCGTAATACAGCTGAACGCCATCAAGTGCCTGATCCGCCAGCCATTGTTGGATGGACTCGACCATTGGCGGGGGGCCGCACACGTACATATCGGCCGATCTGTCCCGCAATTCGGCCAGATCGAAATGTTCGGTGAGGTAGCCGCGCTTGCCCGACCACTCGGGCGACGGATCGCTGAGCACTTCGGTGTAGCGAAAATTCGCAATGTTCGCGGCGTACGCATGAATGCGCGCGGCTTCGCATAAATCCTCGGCCCCGCGCACGCCGTAATACAGGTGCACCGGCTGCGCGCAGCCATTCGCCGCCAATTCGTCGAGCATGCCCAGCAGCGCCGATAACCCGGTGCCACCCGCCACCAGCACCAGCGGTTGGCGGACCTGCCTGAGGTAGAACGCCCCCAATGGTGCTTCCATCCGCACTTCATCACCGACCTGGCAACGCTCGCGCAGGTAGTTGCTCATCACCCCATCCGGCAGCAGGCGGACCAGGAACTGCAATTGATTGCCCGGCCGATTGGCGAAGGAATAGGAGCGCCAGCTGTCTGTGCCAGGAACCGACAGACGGGCGTATTGGCCCGGCAGGAAGTCCAGCGCGGCTTCTAACTGAATGTGCAAAATCGCCGTGCTGGCCGAAATCTGCTGCACCTCGCTCACCGTGCCACGCACCTGTACCGGGCCCGGTGCGTTGCACAGGCTCGAATCAAAATCGAAGTAAAACGTCGCGTCGGATTGCACCCGTGTCTGGCAACTGAGCATTTTGCGCTGTTGCAGGTCGAGGCTGGAGAGCGCTTCTTCGTCGACATAATCCTGGCTGTAATCACCCGACTCGCAACGGCCCTGGCACGTGCCGCACACGCCTTCGCGGCAATCCAGGGGGATTTTTATGCCGTTGCGCAGTGCGGCGTCCAACAGGATTTCATCGGCGCCCACCGGGAAAAACAGGGTCTTGCCGTCGGCAAAACTGAAGGCCACTTTGTGATTCATCTGCAGTGCTCCGGTGCTTTAGAGGTGATAGAAATCCAGCACCGAGTTGATGGTGTCGTTGAGCAGCACCGCGTGTTTGCGGGTGATCAGCCAGCTGTCGCCATGGGGTTTGAGGTGATACGTGGCAGGCCCATAAAACTGCTCCGAAGTCGCCAGTCGGTAGAACAGCGTGTGCCAGTTCAGCTTCACTTCCAGTAACCCGCCCGGCTGCTCGGCAATCCGCACGTTGTTGATCAGGTGCAAGGTGCGTGGCATGGGCGTGGCCGACGCCGCCTTGCCGGTACGCAGGCGGAACACGCGGTCTTCAAGGCCCGAGCGGTTGGCGTAATAGATCAGCGACATCTCGCGCTTGGGGTCGCGGGTGTAGACGTGCTCCGAGTCCCATTGCGGCAGGTGGAACTCACTCTGCGGGTCGAACAGCTGCACATAGGCGTCCCAGTCCTGGGCGTCGCACAGTTCGGATTTACGGTAAAAAAACTGCTCGATCTGGTACTGCAATTGCGCATTCATTACTGCACCTCCCGCAGTTTCAGCGCTTGCAGGTCCAGGCCCTTGAGCAGGAACTGCTGCCAGTTGCGGTGCTGGTTGACGTACAAGCCTTCATGGGTGAATTCGGTTCCGGTCATGGCCGGTTGGATGCCAATGGCTTCGCTGTTCGGCGTAGGCCCGGTTGCCCAGCGATGGCTGCCGCGCGAGATATCGCTCCAGCGTTCCAGGCGGCCCTGGAAACCGCGCTGGGCCTCGCGAAACTCCACCAGGTCATCCGGCGTGCCCATGCCGGACACGTTGAAAAAATCCTCGAACTGGCGAATGCGGTTTTCGCGGTCGGCGTCGGACTCGTTCTTCACGCCCAGGCATTGGCTGATAATTTCAGTCTTGTTCCACGCCACCGGGCGGATGATGCGCAGCTGCGAGCTGATCTGGTCGAGGAAGAACAGGCTCGGGTAGATATTCAGGTTGCGCAGGCGGTGCATCATCCATTCGGCCTTTTGCTGGCCATGTTCTTCCACCAGGCGCGGCATGATCGTGGCGTAGCCGGAGCGCACCGTCGGGTTGGGCATGTCGCTGAACAGCAGGCTGTGGCCATTGTTGAAGGCGAACCAGCCGTCATCGGTATTCGCGTCGCCGGCACCGAGCTTGCTGTAATCCAGCGTGGCGCCTGAGCCCGTGCCGTTTTCAGTATTGACCTGCTGGCGATGCTGCACCGTGGCCACGTAGTTGTAGTGCACGGTGCTGACGTGATAACCGTCCAGGCCGTTTTCGTTCTGCAGCTTCCAGTTGCCGTCGTAGGTGTAGGCGGATTTACCCGGCAGCACTTCCAGCTCACCAGTGGCTGACTGCGCGACCATCATGTCGAAGAACACTTTGGCGTCGCCGAGGAACGCTTCGAGGCTGTCTGTGCCATTCACGTCCAGGCTGATGAAAACAAACCCCTTGTAGCTGTCGATGCGGGCCTTTTTCAGGCCGCGGGTGGCTTTATCGAAGCCTTCCGGGTATTCCCCCGGCGCCTTGACCTTCACCAGCCGGCCGTCGCTTTTGTAGCACCAGGCGTGGAACGGGCAGGTGAAGGTGGATTGGTTGCCCTTGCCGACGCGCGTGAGGGTGGTGCCTCGATGCTGGCAGGCGTTGATCAATGCGTTGAGTTTGCCCTCGCCGTCGCGGGTGATGATCATCGGCTGGCGCCCGGCGCGCATTGTCACGAAGTCGTGGTTATGGGCCAGTTCGCTTTCGTGGCAGGCGTAGATCCAGTTCTTTTCGAAGATCAGTTCCATCTCCAGGTCGAACAGTTCGGGTTCGGTGAACATGTCCCTGGCGATGCGGAACACTTCATCCGCCGGACGAAAATCCAGGCAGCTTTCGATAAACGCTTTCCACTGCTCGACGCTTCTTGCACCACTCATGGGAGGTACCTTGTTTGATAGGGGCTAATCGGTGGTTTATTAGAGGCAGCGTGGCAGCGCGCGGGCTATCCGCTTAATGGGGGAAGGTGGGCCGGAAAATTGGGCAGCAAATACTCACAACGGTGCAGGGCGGCGGTGCAATGCGCTACTGTCATGCAAGGCAAACGGCGCAAAAGCCTGCCCGTTATCCACATAGTCGACGGTTGCTATCCACCCAGTTGCAAGACGGCCGGCGTGGCTTGGAACTTGCTGTCGATCTACACCGACGCGCCGCCAGAGCGCGCAACAGCCTAACCGCCGTGGGTGCACCCTGATGAGTAGCCATACACGCGATATCCATATTCAACGCTTCGACCTGGAGGGCGCCTGCAGCTGGATGTCCGGCATCTGCGGGCCGCATCGCCTGGCGACGGCGACGCCCGAGCGCCTGCGCTTTCACCACAGTGCCAATGTGTTCAAGTCCCGCGCCACCACCTTGGGCGTGATCGAATACGGCACTGATGTGACCATCGACATCGAAGACGCCGAGCATTTCAGCAGTTACAGCCTGAGCCTGCCGCTGGTGGGCGAGCAGGAGTTGAGCAAGAACGGTTTGAGCCTGAGCTCCAATTGCGATCAAGGGGTGATCATTTCGCCCAACGAGCATCAGGTGCTGGCTATTTCCGGTGATTGCCGCAAGTTGCAGGTGGTCATTACGCGCGCGGCGATGAGCGAATCCCTTGAGGGCTTGCTGCAACGGCCGATTGAAGCGCCGCTGCGGTTTGAGTCGGTGATGGATGCGGTGGACGGTGCTTCGGCGTCGTGGTGGCGCATGGCGCGGTATTTCATCGCCGAGCTTGAACGCAGCAGCGAGTTGTATGAGCAGGCGGCGTTTACCCGCGATCTGGAAAGCTCGCTGATCAAGGGCCTGATCCTCGCCCAGCCGAACAACTACTCCGAAGAACTGCGCGACGTACTCGGCGTGAAGCTGCCGCATTACTTGATTCGCGCGCGGCAGTACATCCACGACAACGCCCGTGAAGCCGTGCATCTGGAAGACCTGGAAACCGCTGCCGGGGTGTCGCGGTTCAAGTTGTTCGATGCGTTTCGCAAATACTTTGCCTTGTCGCCCATGGCGTACTTGAAGAAACACCGGTTGGGCGCGGTGCGCCAGGACATCCTCGAACACGGCTCTACGCGTACCATTTCCGAAATCGCCCTGGGGTGGGGGTTTACGCACTTGGGCCGGTTCTCGGCGGAATACCGCAAGCTGTTTGACGAGTCGCCCAGCCAGACCTTACAGCGCAAGCGCCTGCGCAGCCTTTGAAGACAATGAGGATCAAACTGTGGGAGCGGGCTTGCCTGCGATGGCGGTGGGCCAATCAGCAAAGATGCCAACTGATCCACCGCTATCGCAGGCAAGCCAGCTCCCACATTGGATATCCAGTGTTTGGGCGATCTCAGATCAGCTCTTCCACCAATTGCAGGCAATGACTCAGCCCCGGCGACTGATCATTCACCCGGCGGCTGAGAATGATCGGCGAGGTTGCGGTGGTTTCCACAATCGGCGTGTAGCCGATATCTGCGCGGTGCAGCACCTGCACCGAGGCCGGTACCAGGGTCACGCCCATGCCCGCGCCGACCAGCCCGATAGCGGTCTGCAACTCGTTGGTCCACTGCGCCACCTGGAGGCTCAAGCCGTGGGCGTCGAACAGCGCAATCACATGGTCGGCATAGCTGGGGCGCGGGTTGCCGGGGTAGAGCACAAAGGGTTCGGCGGCCAACTGGGCGAGGCTGGCGGGGGCACCGAGCAACCGGTGGCCGGCCGGCAGCACCGCCACCAGTCGGTCCTCGACCAGCACGCGCTGGACGATGGCCGGGTCGTCGATGCGAATACGCCCGAAGCCCACGTCGATACGCCCGGCCTTGAGCGCTTCGACCTGCTGCAAGGTGGTCATCTCCGAGAGCCCCAATTCCAGCTCCAGCGCTTCATGGTTGCGCAGCCGTCGAATCAACTCCGGCAGCACGCCGTACAACGTCGATGGCGCGAAGCCGATGCCCAACCAGGTCTTCTCGCCCTGGCCGATGCGCCGCGTGTTGTCGCAGACCTTGCCCAGTTGTTCCAGCAGCACATTGGCGTGCTCATAGAAAAACCGCCCGGCCTCGGTCAGCCGCAGCGGTCGGCCGCGTTCCAGCAAAATCACCCCCAATTCATCTTCCAATTGCTGGATCTGCCGGCTCAACGGCGGCTGGGCGATGTGCAGGCGTTCGGCGGCGCGGGTGAAGTTGAGGGTTTCACCCAGCACCTGGAAATAGCGCAGATGACGCAGTTCCATCACGGCTCCTTTCATACCTTGAAGGTATTGTGCGAGACCCATTCTATATTGGAAGCCAGCAAAAATACGGCACAGAATCGGCTCAAACCTATAAAGAACCCAACGGGTATAGCCATGCCGATTTGCGCCATCGAGTCGATCGAGACCATCATCGTCGACCTCCCGACCATCCGCCCGCACAAGCTGGCGATGCACACGATGCAAAACCAGACCCTGGTGATTATCCGCGTGCGTTGCGCCGACGGCATTGAAGGTATCGGCGAGTCCACCACCATCGGCGGCCTGAGCTACGGCAATGAAAGCCCCGACAGCATCAAGATCAATATCGATCGGCACTTCGCGCCGCTGTTGATTGGCCAGGACGCGAGCAATATCAATGCTGCCATGTTGCGCCTGGAGCGTAGCATTCGCGGCAATACGTTTGCCAAGTCCGGCGTCGAAAGCGCCTTGCTTGACGCCCTCGGCAAACGCCGCCACCTGCCGGTCAGCGAACTGCTCGGCGGCCGCGTGCGCGACGCCTTGCCGGTGGCCTGGACGCTGGCCAGCGGCAACACCGAACAGGACATTGCCGAGGCCGAAAAGATGCTCGACCTGCGCCGTCACCGTATCTTCAAATTGAAGATTGGCGCCGGTGAAGTCGGCCGCGACCTGGCCCACGTCATCGCGATCAAAAAGGCCCTGGGCGAGCGCGCCAGTGTGCGCGTTGACGTCAATCAGGCGTGGGACGAAGCCGTGGCCCTGCGTGCGTGCAAAGTGCTCGGTGATAACGGCATCGACCTGATTGAACAACCGATCTCACGCAATAACCGCAGTGGCATGGCACGGCTGAACCTGTCGAGCCCGGCGCCGATCATGGCGGACGAATCGATTGAATGTGTGGAAGACGCCTTCAACCTGGCCCGCGAAGGCGCGGCCTCGGTGTTCGCGCTCAAGATTGCCAAAAATGGCGGCCCGCGCGCGGTATTGCGCACCGCCGCGATTGCCGACGCGGCGGGCATCGGCCTCTACGGCGGCACCATGCTTGAAGGCGGCATCGGCACCCTGGCCTCGGCGCATGCCTTCCTCACCTTGAACACGCTGGCGTGGGACACCGAACTGTTCGGCCCACTGCTGCTGACCGAAGACATCCTCAGCGAGCCGCTGGTGTACCGCGATTTCCAGCTGCATGTGTCGCGCTTACCGGGCCTGGGCCTGACTATTGATGAAGAGCGTCTGGCGTTCTTCCGTCGTGACAAACACTAAGAGGCGCCTGCCATGTTGTTCCACGTAAAAATGACCGTGAACCTGCCCATCGACCTCAACCCCGAACGCGCGGCGGCCCTGAAAGCCGACGAGAAGGCCCTGGCGCAGCGCCTGCAACAGGAGGGCAAATGGCGCCACCTGTGGCGCATCGCCGGGCATTACGCCAACTACAGCGTGTTCGATGTCGACAGCGTCCAGGCACTGCACGACCTGCTGATGCAACTGCCGCTGTTCCCCTATATGACCATCGAAATTAACGCCCTGTGCCGGCACCCTTCGTCGATCCGTGAAGACGACCGCTGAGCCTGTTTTGCACCCAATAATGACAAGATGAGGATTGCACCATGACCATCCGACTTTCCCAGACTGCCCACGCCCAACAGTTTCTCGAAGAAGCCAGCGGCAGCCTCAACGACGGCGGCAACCCGCGCACCAAGGCGTTGGTTTACCGGATCCTGCGCGACACGGTGAACATCATCGAAGACCTGGAGGTGACCCCGGAAGAGTTTTGGAAAGCGGTCAATTACCTCAACGAATTGGGCAAGAACCAGGAAGCCGGTTTGCTTGCTGCCGGGTTGGGCCTGGAGCATTACCTGGACCTGCTGATGGACGCCGCCGACGAAGCGGCCGGCAAATCCGGTGGCACCCCGCGCACCATTGAAGGCCCGCTGTATGTGGCCGGGGCGCCGCTGTCCAAGTACGAGGCGCGGTTGGACGATGGCAAGGACGACGCGGTGCCGCTGTTTATGCGTGGGCAAGTACGCGACACCGACGGCACGCCGTTGGCCGGGGCGATTGTCGATGTGTGGCAGGCCAATACCGGCGGCACGTATTCGTGGTTTGACCCGACGCAATCCGAGTTCAACCTGCGCCGGCGTATCGAGACCGATGCCCAGGGCAACTACCGGTTTCGCAGCATCGTGCCGTCAGGGTATGGCTGCCCGCCGACCGGGCCGACCCAGCAGTTGCTCGATCAACTGGGGCGTCATGGGCAGCGGCCGGCGCATATTCACTTCTTCATTTCGGCGCCGGGGCATCGGCATTTGACCACGCAGATCAACCTGTCGGATGACCCGTACCTGCATGATGATTTTGCCTATGCGACGCGCGATGAATTGATCGCCGAGATTCGCTTCAGTGACGACCGGCAACTGGCGCGCGAGTTTGGCGTGGAAGGGCGGTTTGCGCAGATTGATTTTGATTTTGCGCTGCAATCGTCCGGCGCACCGCAGGAGCAGAAACGCATGCAGCGCGTGCGCGCCCTCGAAGACTGATTAACGCGGTTTAAAAATGTGGGAGCGGGCTTGCTCGCGAATGCGATGGATCAGCCAGCACATGTATTGACTGGCACACCGCCTTCGCGAGCAAGCCCGCTCCCACATGGGTTCTGTGGTGTTCTGGTTATTTGCGTACGACTAAGTCCAGCACCTCATCCCGATCCTTGATCTTCTGCAACACAATCTCCGAGCGAATATCCATCACCCCGGCCGTGCGGTTCAGGTGGTTCACGATAAAGTCCGAAAAGTGCTTGAGGTTGCGTGCCTGCACCCGCAACACATAGTTGCTGGCCCCGGTAATCACATACGCACTGGCCACCTCCGGCCAGCCTTGCACCTTCTTGATAAACGTCTCATGCCAATCCTCCACATCCTGGCGTAATGACAGGTGGACGATGGCTTCCAGCTCGATTCCCAGTTGCTCGGCATTCAACACCGCGCGGTAGCCGCTGATGATTCCCTCGCTCTCCAGCAGGCGCAAGCGACGCAGGCAGGCGGAAGGCGACAGGGCGACTTTTTCCGCCAGTTCCTGGTTACTGATACGGCCGTCCTGTTGCAGAAAATGCAGGAGGCGCAGGTCGGTGGCGTCAAGAATCATGCTTAGAATAAATCCGCGTGTTTTGGAGTTAAATTCGAATTTCCTACAGCTTAATTAGCCTGTTGCCCGCCACTTTGCACGAAAATTCTCTAAAGTTTCGTTCATTATTTTGTCCATCGTCACTTATAAGAATCAGGACAGACCATGACCACTCGAAGCCACTGCCAAGCCCTCGACGCCCAGGACCCGTTGGCGCCACTGCGTCGCCAGTTCGCCCTGCCCGAGGGCGTCATCTACCTCGACGGCAACTCCCTCGGTGCGCGCCCGGTGGCGGCCTTGGCGCGGGCGCAGGCGGTGATTGCAGAGGAGTGGGGCAATGGCCTGATTCGCAGTTGGAACAGCGCCGGCTGGGCAGCGTTGTCGCAGCGCCTGGGCAACCGCCTGGCGCCGCTGATCGGTGCCCGCGACGACGAAGTGGTGATTACGGATACCACGTCCATCAATCTGTTCAAGGTGCTCAGCGCCGCGTTGAGCGTGCAGCGCCAACGCGCGCCGGCGCGCAAGGTGATTGTCAGCGAGGCGAGCAATTTCCCCACCGACCTGTACATCGCCGAAGGCCTGGCCGAGCTGCTGCAACAGGGTTATTCGCTGCGACTGGTCAACCGCCCGGACGAGCTGCCGCAGGCCATCGACCAGGACGTCGCGGTGGTGATGCTCACCCACGTCAATTACAAGACCGGCTACATGTACGACATGCAGGCGCTCACTGCGTTGAGCCACGAGTGCGGCGCGCTGAGCATCTGGGACCTGGCCCATTCGGCGGGTGCGGTGCCCATCGACCTGCATAAGGCCGGTACCGATTACGCGATTGGCTGCACCTACAAATACCTCAATGGCGGGCCGGGCTCCCAGGCATTTGTGTGGGTCAACCCGACGTTGGTGGACGTGGTACGCCAGCCGTTGTCGGGCTGGTTCGGGCATACCCGGCAATTCGCCATGGAGGCTCAATATGCCCCAAGCAGCGGCATCGCCCGTTACCTGTGCGGCACGCAGCCGATCACCTCATTGGCGATGGTCGAATGCGGCCTGGAGATTTTTGCCCAAACCGATATGGCCAGCCTGCGCAGCAAGTCCCTGGCGCTGACTGACCTGTTTATCGCCTTGGTGGAGGCCCGTTGTGCTGCCCATGGTTTGGTGCTGATCACCCCGCGTGAGCACGCCCAGCGCGGCAGCCATGTGAGCTTCGAACACCCGGAAGGTTACGCGGTGATTCAAGCCCTGATCGCCCGTGGCGTGATCGGCGATTACCGCGAGCCGCGCATCATGCGCTTTGGTTTCACCCCGCTGTACACAAGCTTTACCGAGGTGTGGGATGCGGTGGAAATCCTCGGCGACATCCTCGACAACCACACCTGGGACCAGCCGCAATTCAAAGTGCGCAACAGCGTCACCTAAGAACACTGCAAGACCAATGTGGGAGCGGGCTTGCTCGCGAAAGCGGTGTATCAGAAACATATTCTGTAACTGACCCACCGCCTTCGCGAGCAAGCCCGCTCCCACAGTGGATCTGTGTCTATATCCAAACCGTGCAATCACAATAATAAAGGGGCACACCACGTGACCACGCCAGACAACGGCTTTGCAGAGATCACCCATCGCGAACTGGGCCTGAGGCGTCAGCTGACTTCCGGCCAGATGAGCATGATCGCCATCGGTGGCGCCATCGGCACCGGGCTGTTTATGGGCAGTGCCTATGCCATCGGCTATGCCGGGCCCAGCGTGCTGGTGAGCTACGCCATCGGCGCGCTGATTACCTTACTGCTGATGGGCTGCCTGGCGGAGATGACGGTGGCGCATTCCACCTCAGGCTCCTTTGGCGCGTATGCCGAGTTCTATATCAGCCCCTTGGCCGGTTTTCTGGTGCGTTACGCGTACTGGGCGGCGATTGTGCTGGCGGTCGGCGCGGAGGTCACGGCGGTGGCGATGTACATGAAGTACTGGTTCGCCAACGTGCCGGAGTGGGTGTGGATCGTGTCGTTTTCCAGTGTGTTGATTCTGCTCAATGCGATCAGCGTGAAGACCTTCGGTAATTTTGAATACTGGTTCTCTACGATCAAGATCAGCGCCATTGTCGGCTTCATCATCCTCGCGGTGTACGTGGTATTCGGCTCCGGCAACCCGCAATACGGGGTGCAGAACTACACGGCCCACGGCGGCTTTTTTCCGCATGGCTTGAGCGGCATGTGGATCGCGGTGATCGTGTCGATCTTCAGCTACCTGAGCGTGGAGATGATCGCGGTGGCCGCCGGTGAAGCGGCCGACCCGGAACAGGCGGTGAAGAAAGCCTTTCGCGCGACCATCGTGCGTCTGGTGGTGTTCTACCTGCTGACCCTGGCGCTGATGCTGGCCATCGTGCCGTGGAACCAGTCCGGGCAGACCCAGAGCCCGTTCGTAACGGTGATGCAGACCATCGGCATTCCCGGTGCCACCGGGGTGATGAATTTCGTGATTCTGATCGCGGCGCTGTCGGCGATGAACAGCCAGCTCTACATCACCACGCGCATGATGTTCAGCCTGTCTCGCGCAGGCTTTGCGCCCAGGTCCATGGGCGCCTTGAGCAAGAGCGGGATTCCGTTGAACGCCTTGCTGCTGTCCAGTTCGGGCATTGCCCTGGCGACGCTGCTGAACGTGGTGTACCCGGAAAGTTCGTTCACCTTGATGATGGCGATCTCAATGTTTGGCGCGATCTTCACCTGGTTCATGATCTTCCTCACGCACTTTTTTTTCCGCCGCTATCGCAAGCGTAACGGCGGCGCACAGCTGTCGTTCCAACTGCGCCTGTTCCCCTACAGCACGCTGCTGGGCCTGGTGCTGATGGGCGCGGTGATGATCACCACGTATTTCACCGAGGCGTTCAAGATGACTCTGGTGTTCGGCGTGCCGTTCCTGCTGATTCTGTCGGCGGTGTATTACGGGTTTTTCCGCAAGGGCAGGGCCAAGGCGTCGAACAAGGCCTTGGCATAACCGGGCAATTGTTCGAACGAACGCGCGCATAACAGCAGCGTGCGTCGGGCCCAATCCTCTTGCAGAGGTTGGGCCTTGATCGGGCGCTCCAGTGGCCAGCGTTCCAATGCCGCTTGGGGCACAATCCCCAGGCCCGCGCCCCGGGCGACCATGCGCATGACCCCATCAAAACCCTCGGCGCGAATGCGGGTTTGCAGGCGAAAGCCGCTGTGCAGCGCCTGTTCTTCCAGGTACACCGCCAGCGCACTGTTGGCGGCCAGGCCTACATAGTCGTGTTGCAGGCTGTCGATAAAACTCACCGAACCGGTCGCCAGCGGATGCTCCAGAGGCATGATCAGCACCAGCGGGTCGTCGCGAAAGGGCGCGGTCTGCAAGCCGTGGGTGTCGACGGCGTCGGAAATAATCCCCAAGTCCGCCGTGCCTTGGCGCAAGGCCTGGGTGATGCGCAGGCTCGGCAGTTCCTGCAACTCGATATCGAGGTTGGGGTGCTCGCACAAAAAATCCGCGAGCAGTTCCGGCAGGTATTCGCTGAGGGCGGTGGTGTTGCACAGCAGGCGCACCTGGCCTTTGACACCCTTGGCGTATTCCGCCAGTTCCTGTTGCAGGTGTTCGGCTTGTTGCAGCAGCAAGCGCGCGTGCCGGGCCAGCGCGTTGCCGGCGGCGGTGGGTGTAACGCCACGGCGGCCGCGTTCGAGCAACTCAATGCCCAGTGACGCCTCCATCGCGCGAATGCGTGCGCTGGCGGCGGCCAGGGATAAATGGCTGCGGCTGGCGCCTGCGGTGATGTTGCCGGTGTCGAGGGTGTGCAGGTAGAGGCGCAGGTCGATCAGGTCAAAGTGCATGGCTGGAAATTTCCTGTGACTGGGCTGGCCCCATCGCGGGCAAGCCCGCTCGCACATTTTGAGGTGTGAGTAGCGTAACGGTGGGCGCTGGCTTGCCGGCGATGGCCATCTAAGCCTCATGCAAAACAAGAGGCTGCCTCAGTATATGGCGAATTTCAGCGCCCATTGAAAAGCCCCACACTCGGCCCATGAATACCTTCCTCGCGTTCTACCAAAACCTCGGCCCCGCCTTGACACTGCTGGTGATTGGCACCTTCCTGCTGGCCGGCACGGTCAAAGGGATCATCGGCCTGGGCCTGCCCACGGTCGCCATGGGCATGCTCGGCCTGGCTATGCTCCCGGTGCAGGCTGCCGCGTTACTGATCATTCCTTCAACGGTGACAAACCTCTGGCAACTGGCATTCGGTGGCCACCTGAGCGCATTGCTCAAGCGCCTGTGGCCGATGCTGTTGCTGATTTTCCTCGGCACCGGGCTCGGCACCGTCTGGCTGGGCATGGACGGCGGGCATTGGGTGGTGCGCGCGTTGGGCGGCGCCCTGCTGGTGTACGCGCTGAGCGGGTTGCTGTTGCCGACGTTCAAGGTGAAGCCGGCAGCCGAACGCTGGTTGGGTCCGGTGTGCGGGCTGATCACCGGCCTCATCACTTCGGCCACGGGTGTGTTCGTGATTCCAGCCGTGCCGTACCTGCAAGCCTTGGGCTTGAACCGCGATCAGTTGGTACAGGCCTTGGGGTTGTCGTTCACTGTCTCGACCCTGGCGCTGGCCGCCGGTCTGGCCTGGAGCGGCACCTTGGGCGGCGGCGAAATAAACGCCTCGCTGCTGGCGCTGGTGCCCGCCCTGTTGGGTATGTGGCTGGGCCAGGCGCTGCGCCGGCGCATCAGCGCGGTGCTGTTCAAACGGGTATTTTTTATCGGCATGGCCTTACTGGGTGGTCATTTATTGATCAGTGGCTAAGTCAAAAGTGCTCCTGCAATTCGTGCGTTTTGGTCAAATGTATTTTGCGGCGCCGCGGCTTATTCCGAGGGTGCAATGTCGATAGCCTGCCGGCAGACATTGTTAACCCTCTGGATTCCCTCCCATGAAAAACGTCCTCCTGCTGAACGGCGGCAAGAAATTCGCCCACTCCGATGGTCGCTATAACACCACGCTGCATGAGACTGCCGTGGCCGTTCTCGACCGTGGTGGCCTCGACGTCCAAGTCACGCATATCGACGAAGGCTACGACGTCGCCGAAGAGGTCGCCAAATTCCTCTGGGCCGACGTGATCATCTACCAGATGCCCGGCTGGTGGATGGGTGCGCCGTGGATCGTCAAGAAGTACCTCGACGAAGTCTTCACCGAAGGCCACGGCAGCCTGTACGCCAGCGACGGCCGAACCCGTTCCGATACCTCGCAGAAATACGGCAGCGGCGGCCTGATCCAGGGCAAGCAGTACATGCTGTCGCTGACCTGGAACGCGCCGCAGCAAGCCTTCGACGACCCGACTGATTTCTTCGAAGCCAAGGGCGTGGACGCGGTGTACTTCCCGTTCCACAAGGCCAATGAGTTTCTCGGCATGACCGGCCTGCCGACCTTCCTCTGCGTGGACGTGATGAAACGCCCGGCCATCGAGGTCGACGTGGCGCGCTACGAGCAGCATCTGGCGCAGGTGTTCAACCTCTCGGTGTAAGCTGCGGTTAACCGATAAAGAGGACTGCCTGTGAAAGCCCGATCCGATGAGCTACAGATCTTCGTCAGCGTGATTGAGTGCGGCTCGATTTCGGCTGCGGCGGAGCAGGTCGGGCAGACGCCGTCGGCGGTCAGCCGCACCTTGTCGCGCCTGGAGGCCAAGCTCGACACCACGCTGATCAACCGCACCACGCGGCGCATGGACCTGACCGAAGAGGGCAAGTACTTCTTTGAGCAGGCCAAGGTGATTCTGGCGCAGATGGATGACCTGGAAGAACGCCTGTCGTCACGCCAGAAGAAACCGGCGGGGCGCCTGCGCATCAATGCCGCCGTGCCGTTCATGCTGCATGGGATCGTGCCGTACATCGCCGAGTTTCGCCGTTTGTACCCGGATATCCAGCTGGAGCTGAACAGCGATGACCTGATCATCGACCTGCTCGAGCAGAGCACCGACATTGCCATTCGCATCGGTGTCCTGGCCGATTCCACCTTGCATGCACGCGCCCTTGGCTGCACACCGCTGCATATCCTGGCCAGCCCCGAATACCTCAAGCAGTACGGCACGCCCAGCACGGTCGCAGCGTTGGCGGATCACACGTTGATGGGCTTCACGCAGACAGAAACGCTCAACCATTGGCCATTGCGCCACGTGGAAGGTGATCGATGGCTGATCCAGCCCGGCATTGCGGCGTCCAGCGGCGAGACCTTGCGCCAGTTGGCACTGGAAGGGCAGGGCATTTGCTGCCTGTCGAACTTCATGACGGTCGAAGACATCAACGCCGGGCGCCTGGTGCCGCTGCTGGAAGCGTTCAACAGTGGCTATCGCCAGCCGATCCACGCGGTGTTCTACCGCAACTCGCAGTTGGCGTTGCGCATCCAGTGCTTTCTGGACTTCATTCAGGCCAAGCTGGCGCGGTATGCCTGCTGATTCGTGACCGCAGCGCAAGATTGAATTGGGCGACAGGGCCTTATTCGACGCGAATGCAGGCTTGATACTGGGGGCATCACTTACCCAGTCAGGAGCACTCTCCATGCACGTATTCGTTACCGGCGCCGCAGGTTTTATCGGTGGCTCCATTGCAACCGGCCTGGCCAACGCCGGGCACCACGTCACCGGCCTGGTACGCAGCGCCGAACAAGCCGCTGAGATGACTCGCCTGGGCATCACCGCAGTGATCGGCACCCTTGATGACGCCGCGGTGTTGACCGAGCAAGCGCAGAAAGCCGATGCGGTGATCAACGCCGCGAGCAGCGATCATCGTGCAGCCGTGGAAACCTTGCTGGCCGCCTTGAAAGGCTCGAACAAGGTGTTCCTGCACACCAGCGGTTCGAGCATCGTCGGTGATGCGTCGGGCGGTAAGGCCAGCGCTGTCATCTACCGTGAAGACAACCTGCCGGAGCCGACCGTCGACAAGGCCGCTCGCGTAGCCATCGATAACCTGATCCTGGCCGCGGCCAAGGACGGCGTGAATTCGGCGGTGATTTGCAACACCCTGATTTATGGCCACAGCCTGGGCGTGAAGCGGGACAGCGTGCAATTGCCGCGACTGCTCAAGCAGGCGCGCAAGAGCGGCGTGGTGCGCCATGTGGGCACCGGGCAGAACATCTGGTCCAACGTGCATATTGAAGACGTGGTTGCGCTCTACCTTCTGGCGCTGACGAAAAACATTCCGGGCACGTTCTACTTTGTGGAAAGTGGCGAGGCGTCGTTTGTCGACATGACCACCGCGATTGCTCAAGCGCTGCAGCTGGGCGCGCCGCAGGATTGGCCGTTGGCTGACGCGCAAGCCGAATGGGGCTATGAAATGGCCAACTACGGCCTGGGTTCCAACAGCCGCGTGCGTGGCAAGCATGCCCGTGAACAACTGGGCTGGGCGCCGACGCGTACGTCGGTGGTGGAGTGGATTCGCCACGAAATGGTGTGATGTTCGCTTAACACCGGAGTGCGGCCATCGCGGGCAAGCCCGGCTCCCACATCGACCGAGTCGTTCAAGCAACACGCGGTCAAAGTGGGCGCTGGCTTGCCTGCGATAGGGGCCACTCGGTCTACCTGACCTGACACTTCACTGGCCCCACCCGCCGCAATTCCGTACCATTCCCCGCCTAATCCCCCGCAATGCCCTGGTACCCCATGAAACTCACCCGTCTGCGCGCCGATGCCCTGGCCGGCCTGACCACGTCTTTTGCACTGCTGCCCGAATGCATCGCCTTTGCGTTGGTCGCGCACCTTAACCCGCTGATGGGGCTCTACGGCGCCTTCATCATTTGCACCCTCACCGCGTTGTTCGGCGGCCGCCCTGGCATGGTCTCGGGCGCGGCAGGTTCGATGGCGGTGGTCATCGTCGCGCTGGTGGTGCAGCACGGCGTGGAGTATTTGCTGGCGACGGTGCTGCTGGGCGGGCTGATCATGGTTGCGTTCGGCCTGTTGCGCCTGGGCAAACTGGTGCGCATGGTGCCGCACTCGGTGATGCTCGGGTTCGTTAACGGCCTGGCGATCATTATTGCGCTGGCACAACTGGAGCATTTCAAGAGCGGTGAACATTGGCTCAGCGGCACGCCGTTGTATGTGATGACGGGCCTGGTTGTGCTGACTATGGCAATTGTCTACCTGTTGCCGCGCCTGACCCGCGCCGTGCCGCCTGCGCTGGTGGCGATCCTCGGCGTCGGCCTGGCGGTGTACCTGCTCGGCCTGCCGACTCGCACCCTCGGCGACATGGCCCACATTGCCGGTGGCCTGCCGACCTTCGCGTTGCCGCAGATTCCCTGGACCCTGGACACCCTCACGATCATCGCGCCCTACGCGTTCCTGATGGCCATGGTCGGCCTGCTGGAAACCTTGCTCACCCTCAACCTCACCGACGAAATTACCGAGACCCGTGGCTACCCCGACCGCGAAAGTGTGGCCCTGGGCGCGGCGAATATGGTTTCGGGCCTGTTCGGCGGCATGGGCGGTTGCGCGATGATCGGGCAAACCGTGATCAACCTCAGCTCCGGCGGGCGCGGGCGTTTCTCCGGGGTGTTTGCCGGGGTGATGATCCTGTTGTTCATTCTGTTTCTGTCGCCGCTGATCGAGCGCATCCCGCTGGCGGCGCTGGTGGGGGTGATGTTTGTGGTGTCCCAGCAGACCTTCGCCTGGGCGTCGCTGCGGGTGATCAACAAGGTGCCGTTCAACGACGTGTTGGTGATTCTCGCGGTGACGGTGATTACCGTGTTTACCGACCTGGCCACGGCCGTACTGTGCGGCATTGTGATTGCGGCACTCAACTTTGCCTGGCAACAGGCGCGTGAGTTGTATGCCGATGAACATCTGGAAGTCGACGGCAGCAAGCTCTATCGCCTGCACGGCACGCTGTTTTTTGCCTCGACTACGCCGTTTTTGAATCAGTTCGACCCGGCCAATGACCCGGCACAGGTAACGCTTGATTGCCGTCACCTGAGCTTTGTCGACTACTCAGCGATTGCCGCATTGATGACCCTGCGTGAGCGTTACAGCAAGGCCGGCAAACATCTGCGGGTGCTGCACTTGTCGGAGCGCTGCAAGAAGCTGCTCAAGCGCGCGAAGGTTCATCACGACTGATCGGGCTGGGTGTCAGCGGGGCCGGGTCATCGTTACTGGTTTTCGCGCGCCAGCCGGCTCACAGCGCGATCACGGCCCCACCAGGTCTTCGAGTTCCTGGGCGCGGGTCTGGGTCATGTCCAGCAGGCAGCCGGAGCCATTGACCTGGTCGATGGTGCCGCCGGTGGCACTGCCTGCGAAGCTGCAATTGGCGTCGCGGTATTTGATCCACAGGCGCTGAACATCCTGCAGTTGCTGCTTGCGTGCGCCTTCCTGGGCGGCGAGGGCGGTTTTGTACGCCCTGTTCAGGCGCTCGTCCTGCACTTTGGCTTCCTTGGCGTTGCAACTGACCATGTCGGCAGTGGTGTTGGCGCCGTCCATGCATTTCTTTAAAGCCGCGTTGTCGGCGGCCGAGGCGCTGCCGCACAGGGCCAGCAACAGCGCGCTGGCGACGAAGGGAACACGCAGGGTCTTGCGATTCATTGTGGAGATTCCTGATCGTAGTTGAGGCCGCCATCTGAGACTCGGCCCTGGTCGTTGAGTTTGCGCGACGCAAAAAACTTCATGTAAGAACACCCTCCGAATTTTCATGCGCCGGCTTGGGGCATGTCCCCAAGCGACAGCGCTTATCTGTGGGCGAAAATTACTTTCATAAAAATTGAAAATGTTCCTCGGTAATGATTTATGAGTTTCACAACCAATTCGACGTGACCCTTTCCGAGGAGTACCGCATGGCCGCACCACTGGGCTTGGGGCTGTTGGCATACGCTGCCATCGCCATCATTGCATTGATCGTGCTGATTGCACGTTACCGACTTAACCCGTTTATCGTCATCACCCTGGTGTCTATCGGCCTGGCGCTGATGGCCGGGATGCCCGCCGATACCATCATGGGTTCCTACGAGGCGGGTGTCGGTAAGACGTTGGGGCATATCGCTCTGGTGGTCGCGTTGGGCACCATGCTCGGCAAGATGATGGCCGAATCCGGTGGTGCCGAGCAGGTGGCGCGCACGTTGATCAACCGTTTCGGCGAGCGCAATGCGCACTGGGCGATGGTGTGCATCGCGTTCCTGGTGGGGCTGCCGCTGTTTTTCGAGGTCGGTTTTGTGTTGCTGGTGCCGATCGCCTTTACCGTGGCGCGGCGTGTCGGCGTGTCGATCCTGATGGTCGGCTTGCCGATGGTCGCCGGTTTGTCGGTGGTGCATGCGCTGGTGCCACCGCACCCGGCGGCGATGATGGCGGTGCTGGCGTACAACGCGTCGGTGGGGCAGACCGTGCTGTATGCGATTTTGGTGGGGATCCCTACGGCGATTATCGCCGGCCCGCTGTACGCCAAGTTCATCGTGCCGCGCATTCACCTGCCGGCGCAGAACCCGTTGGAGCGCCAGTTTATCGAGCGAGAGCCGCGCACCCGGTTGCCGAGCTTTACGCTGACCATGGGCACCATCCTGTTGCCGGTGGTGCTGATGATGATCGGCGGCTGGGCCAACGTGATTTCGACACCGGGGACCGGTTTCAACCAGTTCCTGCTGTTTATCGGTAACTCGGTGATTGCGCTGCTGGTGGCGACCTTGGTGAGCTTCTGGACCTTGGGGCTGGCCCAGGGCTTTAACCGCGAGGCGATCCTCAAGTTCACCAATGAATGCCTGGCGCCAACCGCCAGCATCACCTTGCTGGTCGGCGCGGGCGGCGGCTTGAACCGTATCCTGGTGGACGCGGGCGTGACCAACGAGATTCTCGGCTTGGCCCATGCTTTCCATTTGTCGCCCCTGGTGATGGGGTGGTTGTTCGCCGCACTGATGCGGATCGCCACGGGCTCGGCCACTGTGGCCATGACGACGGCGTCCGGTGTGGTCGCGCCCGTTGCGCTGGGCCTGGGTTATCCACACCCCGAATTGCTGGTGCTGGCCACCGGAGCGGGTTCGGTGATCTTTTCCCACGTCAACGACGGCGGCTTCTGGCTGATCAAGGAATACTTCAATATGACAGTGATCCAGACCTTCAAGACCTGGACCGTGCTGGAGACCCTGATTTCGGTGGTCGCCTTCGGTCTGACGTACGGTCTGTCCTGCATCCTGTAATTCGGAGACCCCATGGACATCCTCTACCAGATTCGTGCTCGCCAGGAGTCCTTCAGCGCCGGCGAAGGGCGTATCGCCAAGCTGATGCTCGATGACGTGGGCTTTGCCGCGTCGGCCAGCCTGGAAGCGTTGTCGCAACGGGCCGAGGTCAGCACGGCAACCTTGTCGAGGTTTGCGCGCAGTGTGGGGTGCCGCGATCTGCGTGATTTGCGCCTGCAATTGGCGCAGGCCAGTGGCGTGGGCAGCCGCTTTCTGGACCCGGCGGGGTTGCCGGAACAGTCGGCGTTTCATCGGCAGATTCTCGGCGATATCGAAGCGACGTTGCGTCAGCATTTGTCGGGTTTCCACCAGGCGAGTTTTGTCGATGCGGTCAATCTGCTTGGCAAGGTGCGGATGATCCACGCCTTCGGTATGGGCGGCCCATCAAGCCTGTGCAGCGACGAGTTGCAGGTGCGCCTGGTGCGTTTGGGGTACGCGATTTCCTCCAGCCATGACCCGGTGATGATGCGTGTCACGGCGGCGACGTTGGGGCCGGAGCATGCGCTGATCGTGTGTTCGTTGACGGGCCTCACGCCCGAGTTGTTGGACGTGGTGAGGCTGGCGCGCAACTACGATGCGCGCATCGTCGCCATCACCCTGGCCGACTCACCGCTGGCCCAACTGGCAGACGTGTTGCTGCCCTTGCAGCCGGCCGAAACCAGTTTTATCTACAAGCCCACCGCCGCACGCTACGGCATGCTGTTGGCCATCGACGTGCTCGCCACCGAGCTGGCGCTGGCCATGCCGGACGCCAACCAGGAACGCCTGCGCCGGATCAAGCTGGCCCTGGACGACTATCGCGGCGGCCCCGATAGCCTGCCGCTTGGAGATTGATATGAAGTACGACACGCTGATTCGCCAGGCGCTGATCATAGATGGCAGCAACTCCCCGGGGTATGTCGCGGATGTCGGTGTACGGGCAGGGCGGATCGCAACGATTGGCGACCTGTCGAGCGCGCAGGCCGAGCACACAATCGCGGCCAATGGCCGGGTGTTGGCGCCGGGCTTTATCGATGTGCACACCCACGATGACACGGTGGTGATCCGTCACCCGCAGATGTTGCCCAAGCTCAGCCAGGGTGTGACCACGGTGATTGTCGGCAACTGTGGCATCAGCGCGTCGCCGGTCAATTTGCGCAGCGACCCGCCGGACCCGATGAACCTGCTGGGTTCGCGTGAGGCGTTCGTTTATCCGCGGTTTGCCGATTACCGTGCGGCCGTGGAAAGCGCGCATCCGGCGGTCAATGTCGCCGCGCTGATCGGCCATACGGCCCTGCGCAGTAACCATATGGACGACCTGCACCGCACCGCCACGCCCGATGAAATTGCCGCCATGCGCACGCAATTGCAGCAAAGCCTGGAGGCCGGTGCGCTGGGTTTATCCACAGGCCTGGCCTACGCCAGCGCATTCAATGCCGAGACCGATGAAGTGCTGCAACTCAGTGAAGAACTGACGGCCTTCGGTGCGGTGTACACCACCCATTTGCGCAGCGAATTCGAACCGGTGCTGGAGGCGATGGACGAGGCGTTTCTGATCGGCCGACATGCCCAGGTGCCGGTGATTATTTCCCACCTGAAATGTGCGGGCGCGGGGAACTGGGGGCGCAGTCCGCAGCTGTTGGCATCGCTGGAAGCCGCAGCGAACAATCACCCGGTGGGGTGTGACTGTTATCCCTATGCGGCCAGCTCTTCGACGCTGGACCTCAAGCAGGTCACCGATGCCTTTCGTATCACCATCACCTGGTCCACGCCGCACCCGGACATGGGTGGGCGCGACTTGCAGGCGATCGCTGCCGAGTGGGACGTGTCGCTGATGGACGCGGCACGCCGTCTGCAACCGGCGGGGGCGGTGTACTACGGGATGGATGAGGCGGATGTGCGACGTATCCTGGCGCATCCGCTGTCGATGGTGGGGTCTGACGGTTTGCCTGAAGACCCGTTTCCTCACCCGCGTTTGTGGGGCGCGTTTCCGCGGGTGCTGGGGCATTTCAGCCGCGACGTAGGGCTGTTCCCGTTGCACACGGCGGTGCACAAGATGACGGGGTTGTCGGCAGCGCGTTTTGGTTTGGCTGAGCGCGGCGAAATTCGTGAAGGCTACTGGGCTGATCTGGTGTTGTTCGACCCGTTGCGGGTGCGGGATGTGGCGGACTTCAACGCGCCGCAACGCGCGGCTGAGGGCATTGATGGCGTGTGGGTAAACGGGGTGTTGAGCTACAGCGATGGCCAGGCCAATGGTCAGCGACCAGGGCGGTTTCTGGCACGCAATGGGGATTTGCGCGGTGGTTTTTCGTCTCTATAGTGGGGCGTTCTCATACACGGAGCTGTTGCCATGCACTTAGGAAAGGTCACGCCCATCTTGCGTATTTTCGACGAGGCCAAGGCGTTGGAATTCTACGTCGAGTTCCTCGGGTTCAAGCTCGACTGGCAGCATCGTTTTGAGGCGAATTTTCCGTTGTATCTGCAGGTGTCGCTGGGCGAGTGCGTGCTGCATTTGTCCGAGCATCATGGCGATGCTTCGCCGGGATCGGCGGTGCGGATTCAAACGCACGGGGTGGACGCGTATCAGCAGCAGTTGTTGGCCAAGGATTACCGGTATGCCAAGCCTGGGGTTGAGGAAACGCCTTGGGGCTCGCGTGAGATGAGTGTCAGCGATCCGTTTGGCAATCGGCTGGTGTTTGTTGAGGAAGGCGACGGCTGATTGGCAAATCGCAGGCAATAAAAAACCGCCTTAGTAGGGCGGTTTTTTATTGCAAACCAGTTTGCGACTGGGTTGCTATCTCAAAAGACGCAATCGACCCGCAGCCAGATACTACCGTTGGCCATGTCATCACGCAAGACGAAAAGATGGCCAGCATGGATACTTTAGGCATCTTTGTCTTACCTGATTTGACTGCAAAAGCTTGCAATGAATCTATCGGGCGATACTGGATATTTGACCACTGTTTGACACACCTTAGACGGGAATGTTGGTTAGGATTTTTCCCGTTCTGCGTTTGTCGCTTTTTAGGTGAGCCGGGTATGCGCGCGAATTCTGGACCGACCGCCACGGGCTAGTAATCCGTGCCGGATTGATGCGGGAGGACCATTAGCCCGGCCGCCTCAAAAGGCGCAATCGACCTGCGTCTGAAGGTTCACGTGTTCCGGTAAGTGCGCTGGAGGTAAGGCCCAACTCAGGGAGGGCCGAGCATGTCCAAGTTTGTACGACGTACGTGGAACCTCGTAGTGAATGCCTTGCGTGTTTATCACGTGTGGACATTCCTGCGGGACAGCTTTGATGACCTGTAAGGTCTGAGAAGTGGAGCCGCCTCGGCTTAAGTCGAGGCGGCTTTTTTGATTTTTTAAACCCGGAAGTGGCTGACCATCTGCTGCAACTGGCTGCCCAAACGCGCCAGTTCCACGCTCGACTTGGCCGTCTCGTCACTCGCGGTGGCGGTCTGCTCCGACACATCCCGCACGTTGACGATGCTGCGGCTGATTTCTTCAGCCACGGCACTTTGCTGTTCCGCCGCCGCTGCAATCTGCTGGTTCATCGACTGGATGTTCGACACCGTACGGGTGATGTTTTCCAGCGATACACCGGCCTTCCGGGTCAGCTCGACGCTGCTGTCGGTGAGGCTGCGGCTGTTGTTCATCACCGTGGCCACTTGCTGGGTGCCGTTCTGCAAGCCAGCGACCAGGCCTTCGATTTCTTCGGTGGATTTTTGGGTGCGCTGGGCTAGGCCACGGACTTCGTCGGCAACCACGGCAAACCCACGACCGGCTTCACCGGCACGCGCCGCTTCAATCGCTGCGTTCAGCGCCAGCAGGTTGGTCTGCTCAGCCACGGCCTTGATCACGTCCATCACGCTGCCGATTTTGTTGCTCTCTTGTTGCAGGTGCGTCATGGCGTCGGTAGAGCGTGCCACTTCGGCGGCCAGGCGTTCGATCTGGGCAATGGCCTCGGCCACGACTTTGTCGCCTGCGCGGGCTTGGCCGTCAGCGTCGGCAGCGGCCAGGGAGGCCTGCTCGGCGTTGCGCGCAACTTCCTGCACAGTAGCCGTCATTTCATGCATCGCGGTGGCGACTTGATCGGTCTCGATCTTTTGGCTGTTGACGCCGGCACTGGTCTGCTCGGTAACGGCCGACAGTTCTTCGGCGGCGCTGGCGATCTGAGTCACGCCATCACGAATACCACTGATCAATTCACGCAGGGTGGTGCCCATGCGCTGGATGCCTTGTTGCAATACGCCCAGTTCATCGCGACGGGTCACCTGGATGTTGTGGCTCAGGTCGCCGGAAGCGATGCGTTCGACCACGGCCAGGGTTTCCTGGATCGGGCGCGTGATCTGGCGGGTAATCACCAGGGCCGCGATGATGCCGACCAGCAGCGCGAGCAACGTGCTGATCAACTGCAGGCTGCGGGCCTGGGCGCTTTCGGCGTCGCGGCGATCAAGCTGAATGTCATACAGCTTGTCGCTGATGGTGACGATATCGGCGCCTTGCGTGGTCATTTCCGCACGGGCGCTGACGATGTTGGCGTTGGCCGCCTTGTAACTCTGTACAGCGCTGCGATAGGCACCCAGCGCGGCTTCCAGTGAGGTCAGCGCGCTTTGTTGGCTGGTGCCGAACGCTGCGTTGAGGCCTTTCAAACCACCGATGGCTTTCTCGATTTGCGCCGCGGCGCGGGCTTCGGTCTCTGCGTTGACGGTGTTGGTGTAACCGCGCACGTCATAGCGGGCCAGCTGGAATTCTTCCTTGGCGTTGGTGATGGCCTGGTATTGGGTGTAGCGCTCCGGGCTGTCGGGCATCTGCTGCACGCTGGTGCCCAGTGCGTTGATCTGGGCGTTGGCAATATCAGCCTTGTCGCCCATGACCTGGCGCGCGGCGTTGCCGTTACGGTAGGCCTCACGCATTTTGTTCAGCGACTGCTGGTAGGCAGTGATGACGGCTTTTTGCTCATTGAGCAGTTTGAGGTTTTCCGGGCTTTTGAAACTGTCCAGCAGCTTCTGTTGCTGGGCTGCGAAGGCGTCCAGGCTGGTCTGTACGTTCTGTGCCACAGCCTCATCGCCGTTTGCCAGCATGTATTGCAGGCGCACGATCCGCAGCTTGGTCAGCGAGGCGTTGAGCTGGGTGATGTCGCTCATCCAGTTGCTACGGTCGATCAGGCTGCCCAGGCTGGTCCAGCCAGTCAGTGCCAGGATCGAGGTGAGGACCAGCACCAGGCCGAAGCCCAGGCCGAGTTTGAGGTTGACGCTGATGTTGCCGAACCAGCTATTCATCGAATGCTCCGCAAGAATGATGTTTGTCTGCTGGACGGTGTTGTTGTTTGAGCCAGCCAAAGTGTGTAGCGCTGTATCGGCGGCAGGCGATGAATCTGAAATACTTTTCTTACCGGTGCGACGAAGGGTCGCCATTGCCTGGCAGCAATGGCGACCCTTCGGGGCTCACAGTAGGGCGGCGGGCACCACGGTCAGCCTGAGGCAAGACGCAGCCCCCTGGCTCAGGTGCACGGTATTGCGTGCGACCCGCGGGTGACTGGCCTGGCCTGAGGGTTCGCCGCTGTTGGGGTTGACGTCAAAGCGCGGGAAATTGCTGCTGGCAATGTCCAGGCGCACTCGATGGCCGCGTTTGAACAGGTTGCAGGTGGCAAAGGGCTCGATCAGCACCTTGACCCGCTCGCCAGGCGTGAGCAGCGTCGGCTGTTCCCAGGATTCGCGATAGCGGCAGCGCCGGATGCCATCGGTAATGTTCATCGCGAAGCCGTCCGGATAATCGATGCTCGGTGGATACACGTCCACCAGCTTGGCGGTGAAATCGGTGTCGGGCGCGTTGCTGTCGATCCACAACTCGATCTGTACGCTGCCCGCAACGATCAGGTCTTCGTCGAGTGGTTCGGTCTGGAAACTCAGTACATCTTCGCGTTCGTTGAGTGGGCTGTTGTCGCCTCGGGTGCCGAAGAAGTCGGCGCGTTCACGTTGATCGAAAGCACCGCCCACAAATACCGGGGCGCCGGAGGTCAGCGCGCCACCAATGGTCGGAACCGGGTGAGCGGGGTCGGCGATGTAGCTCATGTGAGCGTCGAGGTCGGATGGAGCGCTCTGCGTCAGTTGTGTTTGCGCATTCAAGTACAGGGTCAGCGCCTGGCTGCCCGGCAATGGCCATTGCGTCGATTGCAGCCAGCGTCCGCCGTGTTGCAGGCGGCCGTTGTGGTCGCGTTTGCCGTTGCCGCCGCCCATCAGAAAAACATCCACACGGGCCTTTGCGGGCTGAGGCGACGGTTTGAGGGATTGCTCGAACCACGCCAGACGGCAACTCAGCCAGTCTCGATCAACCTGGCCATCGAACACCGCCTGCGGCCCGAACTCCACATCACCGC
Source organism: Pseudomonas fluorescens (assembly GCF_900215245.1). Classification (GTDB taxonomy): domain Bacteria; phylum Pseudomonadota; class Gammaproteobacteria; order Pseudomonadales; family Pseudomonadaceae; genus Aquipseudomonas; species Aquipseudomonas fluorescens. Next base: position 1,106,250 of record NZ_LT907842.1, on the reverse strand, counting down.
TGTGGCTGATATTGCGGTCGCCATGCAGCCACGGGCCCATCACCAGTCGAAGGTTGGCTGTGCCGTTGTGTTCAAAGGCGTTGTAGTTGGCCAGGGTGGAGCTGACATACGCGTCGTACCAGCTGGACATGAACAGCACGGGAATATCGGGCAACCGCGAATAATGGCCTTCGGCGTAGATACCCGACTTGCGCCAATAGTCACTGAAGTCGCCCTGGGCCCATTGGTCCAGTAGGTAAGCCTCGTATTCCGGTACATGGCGCAAAGGCGACTGGCCGGGTTGCCAGGGCATACGGGTAAACCACTGGTCGATATCCTCGTGCTCCAGCGCTTGACGAATGTGTGGGTCGGCCAGGGCAGCCGGGCTTTCCTTGGCCTGGCGAAAGGCCCACGTAGCCTGTTTGAGTTCGAATGCGCCGCCCTGGCGAATCCCGCACTGGTAAGCGTTGGCGAAGCCGCCGCTGTCGAGCACCATGCTGCTCAAACCAGGTGGGTGCAGGCAGGCCATCGCCAGTTGGGTATGCGCGGCGTAAGACAGGCCCATGCTGCCAATTTTGCCGTTGCACCAGGGCTGCCGGACGATCCAGGCCAAGGTGTCAAAACCGTCTTCGCCCTCGGCGGTGTATTTGGTGAACAGCCCTTCGGAGGCATAGCGCCCTCGGCAGTCCTGGAAGATGGCGACGAAGCCTCGTTCAGTCAAACGCGCTGCCATCTGTTCGCGGGAGAGGTGTTGGCCGTCCAGCTGTTTTTCCGAGCGTGAGGGTTTGCTCTTGTCGTACGGCGTGCGTTCGATGACGACTGGAAAAGGGCCGTCGCTGCCGGCCGGCAAATAGATATCGGTGGCCAGGTGGATGCCATCACGCATCGGAACCATTTGGTTGTGCAGGGTGTGCATGGGGAGAACACTCATCGACTCAGTACCCGCTCGTGACCGCGACGGCCAACAACACCATCGCCAGCACGGCGTAGATCAGGAACAGCGGCAGGATATAGCGTGCCCATTGGCCCCAGCCGACGTTAGCGGTGGCCAGTAACACCAGCAGGCCGCTGGAGGTCGGGGTGATCATGTTGGTCAGGCCATTGCCCATCAGAAAGGCGAACACTGTGGTCTGTGGGCTGACGCCAGACAGTTGGCCCAGCGGGCCGAAGATTGGCATGGTCACCGCAGCCTGGCCCGACGTCGACGGGATCAGCACATCCAAGCCCAGTTGCGCGAAGAACATGCCATAGGCCGACACAATCGGGCCGTGGTCGCCCACCAGGTTGGCAAGGCTGTTGACGATGGTGTCCAGTACCTGGCCAGTGCTGAGGATGATCTCCACGGCGGTGGCCAGGCCGATCAGCACCCCGGCAATCAATACTTTCTTCATGCCATCGACAAACGCGCTGGCGGCGACGCTGGCACCCAGCCCGGCGATCACACTGAACGTCACGGTCAGGAGCAAGTAGAACGCCGACAGCTCATGGTATTTCCATGCCCAGCGGTTGGAGGCGTAGACCAGAAAACCGATGCCCATCAGCAGCACGAGCAGATTGATCAGGTGGCGCGTGGGCAAGGGGTTACGTTCGAAGGTTATCTGCGCCGTCGCATCGAAACCGTGCTGGCGAATACTCCACAACACGAACGCAATGCCCACCAGCAGGAAGCTGCAGTAGGCCCATACGCGCATGCTCAAACCACTGAATATCGGCAACCCGACCATCGGCTGGGCGACGGACAACGCCACCGGATTGGAGATCGACGCCAGGTAGCCGATCTTCACCGAGATCGCGACGATGGCCAGCCCAATCAGGTTCGACAGCCCCAGCCGGTTGGCCATGGCGACCATCAGCGGCACGATCAGAATGAACTCCTTGGCCAAGCCCATGAACGTACTGCCAGCGGAAAACACCAGCATCAGGCTCGGCACCAGCACGTAGATATTGCCTCGGGTCAAACCCAGCAGGCGCTCCAGCCCGGCATCGATGACACCGGCCTTGTTCAACACGCCGAACATGCCACCGATGAACAACACCATGAAAATCAGCGCCGCGCGTTTCTCGATGCCTTGGGGGATGGCCATGAACCCTTCGACCAGCGACACCGGGCGGGCCGTCGTATCGCCAGCCTTGCGCGGCTCCAGCGCAAACAGTTGGCTCAGGCTGTCGTGTTTTTCCAGCACCTGATAAGAGCCCGGTACCACCAGCCCATTCTGGCGCTCGAACTTGCCTGCGTTCACCGCGTAGGTGAAGGCCACGGCAAGCAAGACGATGCTCAGCAGAATAATGGCCGGGTTGATCTGTTTGCGTTGCATGGGTTTTGCCACCACCGTTTGGGTGGGGATGATCTGTGATTCGCTCATGCTGGCTGCCCCGGCGTTCGCCGTTTTTGTTATGGGGGAGTGACGCGTGTGGAGCGGACACTAGGGCAAAGTTTTGCTGGCGACAACGTTATGCGCAGGCTGGATTGGGCTATGCGTTTTGTGCGTTCAGGCGCTGTTTGAGATGCTCGGCGAACGCCGTCACCAGTGGTGGGCGTGGCTCGTCAGCGCGATAGGCCAGGCCGAAAGAGTAGGGCAGCCTTGGGCGAAAAGGCCGGGTAACGATCGGTAAATGCAGGAAGTGGCTGGCCAGCAAACCGTTGACGATCGACACCCCGAGGCCTTCGGCGACAAAGCTGCAAGCCGCCCCCACCGAGTGCACTTCGACACGCACTTGCGGCGTGAGGTTGGCGGCGCGAAACACTTGGTTCAGCTCCGCCCGCAAGGCCCTTTGTCGTCCCAGCATGACCAGCGGCAGATTGCGCAAATGCTGCACCTCGATACAGGCGTGGCGGGTCAGTGGGTGGTCGACGGGCATCACACAAACGCCCTCGGTTTGGAGCACGGGCTCGATGTCGAAGCCGGGAATTTCCGTCGGCAATCGCACAAAACCCAAGTCGGCTGAGCGATCCAGCACGGCGCGCTCGATCATGTCATACGAGCCGGTCAGCAACTCGACGACGATGTCCTCATGGCTTTTGAGAAACTCCGCGACGATGCGTGGCAACAGCTCCTGGGTCATGCTGGTGGGAACTGCGACCTTGAGCAGGCTCTTGCGCGAGCGGCCCACGCGCATCTCGTCAGCCAGGCGTTGGATACGTTGCATGCCGTCCACCAGGCCGGCGACTTCCATCAACAACTCTTCTGCTTCTGCGGTGGCCATCAGGCGGCCTTTTTTGCGCAGGAACAAGGCGAACCCCAAGGCCTCTTCCAGCTGGCTCAACAGGCGGCTGACGGCCGATTGCGATAGGCCCATGCGCGTGGCCGCGCCGATGGTCGAGCCGGTGGACATGATCGCCTTGAAGGCTTCGAGCTGCTTGAGATTCACCGTGGTTTTCCTGTCGGTTGCGAGGGGTGAGCGGTGCTTTGCGCATAGCCTGATGCGCATCTCGCATAACGTTGTGGGGCTTTCGATGAGCCGTTAGTGTCCGCTCCAACGCGACGTGCCGTCCAGTGCATCGCGCGGTGCAACTGCCCATAAAAAAACCACAACAGGCATTGAGGAAACAGTTATGCGCGAGTTATTCACGCGGGGGAAAATCGCCTCGATGGGCGTGTTGGCGAGCCTGTCACCGGTGCTTCTGGCTCAGGGTTTCTGGGAGGACTCCCAGGGCCGATTGACCTTGCGTAACTTTTACTTCAACGACGATTACCGTGAGGGTGGCGAGGATCGCAAGGAGTGGGCGCAGGGCTTTTTGCTCAACCTGCAGTCGGGTTATACCGAGGGCACGGTGGGGGTTGGCCTGGACGCGTTGGGGCTGACAGGCCTGCGCCTTGACTCCAGCCCCACCCATGCCGGCACCGGTTTATTGCCGGTGCACGATGACGGTCACGCGGCCAGCGAGTTCTCCAGTTTAGGCGTCACCCTGAAGATGCGTTGGGGCGATACCGTGGTCAAAGCCGGCACGTTGTTGCCGAAGATTCCGGTGCTGGTGCAAAACGACGGGCGCCTGCTGCCGCAGACGTTCCAGGGCGCTCAGTTGGAATACACCGGTATTCGCAACCTGTACCTGCACACCGGGCATCTGGATAAGTTCAAGCAGCGAAACTCCACCGACAGCGTGGCCATTTATCCCCAGGGCTACAACGGCAAGGAAGGCAGCGTCTTCGATTTTGCGGGTGCCACTTATGCCTTCACACCACGTCTGAGTGGCACTTGGTATTACGGCGAAATGCGAGCGTTCTATCGCCAGCAATTTGTCGGCCTTGTGCATAAACAGCCTGTGGGCAGCGGTACGCTGACCAGTGACGTGCGTTATTTCATCAGCAATGAGGCAGGAGAGGCGCGCAACGGCAAGGTCGACAGTGACATGGTCAGTGGGCTGTTCACCTACCGTCTGGGCGCGCAGGCGTTCGGCGTCGGTTATCAGAAGGTCAGCGGGGACACCGCGTTGCCTTATGCCAGTGTCTCAACGGTGTATTCCTTCAGCAACGCCGGCGTGGGCAAGTTCATCCAGGCCGGTGAGCAAACCTGGATGCTGCGCTACGACTACGATTTTGCCGCAGTGCTGCCAGGCTTAAGTTTCATGACGCGCTATTACAAAGGACACAACGGTGATTACAAAGGGCGTGAGGCGCGGGAGTGGGAATCTGACAGCAACCTGCGCTACGTCATCCAGGACAGCACCTTCAAAGGCCTGGGCGTGGAGTTGCGCAAGGCGACCTATCGTTCGACCTATGCCAGCGACCGAGACAACTACCGACTCTACCTGACATACGACCTGGCCCTTTGGTAGCCGCAAAGGGGGGCTCATCACGGGCCGGTCTTGTGTGCTAGTCTGCGGGCCCTTTTAGTTTTGGATGGCACGGGAAATCGTGCTGCCCTACAGCGGAGCCTCTTCATGTCCGAAGTTAATCTGTCCACCGACGAAACCCGCGTCAGCTACGGTATCGGCCGTCAGTTGGGCGACCAACTGCGCGACAACCCGCCACCGGGCGTTAGCATCGACGCCATCCTGGCTGGCCTGACCGACGCTTTCGCAGGTAAGCCAAGCCGCGTTGACCAAGAGCAAATGGCTGCCAGCTTCAAAGTTATCCGCGAAATCATGCAAGCTGAAGCGGCTGCCAAGGCTGAAGCGGCTGCTGGCGCTGGCCTGGCGTTCCTGGCTGAAAACGCCAAGCGTGATGGCATCACCACCCTGGCTTCCGGTCTGCAATTTGAAGTGCTGACCGCCGGTGATGGCGCCAAGCCGACCCGTGAAGACCAAGTGCGTACTCACTACCACGGCACTCTGATCGACGGCACCGTGTTCGACAGCTCCTACGAGCGTGGCCAGCCTGCAGAATTCCCGGTTGGCGGCGTGATCGCTGGTTGGACCGAAGCCCTGCAACTGATGAATGCCGGCAGCAAATGGCGTCTGTACGTGCCGAGCGAACTGGCTTACGGCGCTCAAGGCGTTGGCAGCATCCCGCCGCACAGCGTTCTGGTGTTCGACGTTGAGCTGCTCGACGTTCTGTAATACTCGGTAATGTTGGCTCCGGTTTCAGATGGGAGCTGGCTTGCCTGCGATGGCATCAACTCGGTAGCCGGTAGGGCCGAGTCGTTTGGATCGCGGGCAAGCCCGGCTCCCACATGAAGCCGGTGCACTCAGGTTGTGCAGGGTGTCTCATGGATGGAACTTGCCATTGAGCTCCGTGGCCGGGCGCAACGCTCGGGCATAGCAGAACAGAAACAGGTTGCGCAGCACTTCCTTCAGCACCCCAGGCTCACTGGAACTCAGGCCGTTCACGTCCAGGTCGCCTTGATCCTGCAGCTCATTGAGCGCTTCTTCTTCCAGCACCGCACAGACTTCACCGGTTTCCCGATGCAGGATTCGCAGGTAAGGGTGTGGTCGGTCCAGCCAGGCATCTATCAAATAAGTCATGGTCATTCTCCTTGAGGGTTTCAATGAGAATAATTCTTATTAGCAGAATAGCAAGTGCCTATTGGCGATTTGCTGATTTTTCTGTGGGGAGAGTGTGTTCGATCAACCGGGAGGGCAAAACGCCATCCCGCGACGGGCGCGGGATGGATGCAGCCGATTCAGACTTTGCGTACAAACTCAGACTTGAGTTTCATCGGGCCGATACCGTCGATCTTGCAATCGATATCGTGGTCGCCGTCGCACAGGCGGATGTTTTTGACCTTGGTGCCGACTTTGACCACCAGGGACGTGCCTTTGACCTTGAGGTCCTTGATCACCGTGATGGTGTCGCCGTCTTGCAGGACGTTGCCTACAGAGTCTTTCTTCACGGTTTCATCACCGGCCGCTTCGGCCTCGCCATTGGCGGACCACTCATGGGCGCATTCCGGGCAGATCAGCTGGGCGCCGTCTTCGTAGGTGAATTCGGAATTGCATTTCGGGCAGGGTGGCAACGTGCTCACTAAAGCTCCTTGAAAGTCAGGATGGCTAAAAGTCGCACATTATATAGGGAATTAGAGTCGGGTGGGGGCTTGGATCTAATGGGCCGCTGGCTTGCCTGTGATGCGGCCCACTCGGTGTCTGTTGTTCCGAGGTGACGCTATCGCAGGCAAACCGGCTCCCAGATGAAGCGGGGCAGAATCAGTGAGTACGCGCGACCGCAAACTCACTCAGCTCAACCAGGGCATCCCGGTATTCGCTGGCAGGGAGTGCTTCCAGGCACTGGATGGCACGGGCGACGTAGTCACGCGCCAATTGTGCGGTGTAATCCAGGGAACCCGAGGCTTCCACGGCAGCACGAATGCTTTCGAGGTCTTCAATCCCGCCTTTCTGGATCGCTTTGCGTACCAGTGCAGCCTGTTCCGGCGTGCCTTCGCGCATGGTGTAGATCAGCGGCAAGGTCGGTTTGCCCTCGGCCAGGTCGTCACCGACGTTCTTGCCCAGGGTTTCGGCGTCGCCACGGTAGTCGAGCAGGTCATCCACCAGTTGGAACGCCACGCCCAGGTGATCGCCAAAGGTGCGCAGGGCTTCGGCCTGTTCGGCAGTGGCGCCACACAGGGCGGCGGCACTGTGGGTGGAGGCTTCGAACAGCATCGCGGTTTTGCCGCGAATCACTTCCATGTAGGTTTCTTCGGTAGTGCTGGCGTCGCGGACCTTGGACAGCTGCAACACTTCGCCTTCGGCGATGATGCGCGTGGCTTGTGAAAGAATCTTCATCACCGGCATCGAGCCCAGCTCGACCATCATTTCGAACGAGCGCGAATACAGGAAGTCGCCTACCAACACGCTCGGGGCATTGCCCCACATGGCGTTGGCGGTCTCACGGCCACGGCGCATGCCGGACATGTCGACCACGTCGTCATGCAGCAGGGTGGCGGTGTGCAGGAATTCGATAGTGGCTGCCAGCAGGCGCAGGTCATCGCCTTCGCGGCCCAGGGCCTTGCCGCACAGCAACACTAATAAAGGACGCAGGCGTTTGCCGCCCGCCGACGTAATATAGTCGCCAATTTTGGAGACCAGCGGCACTTTAGACGTCAGCTGCTGCTTGATGATGCCGTCGACGGCGCTAAAATCGTCCGCGACCGCGCGGTAGAAAGCTTGGGGTTGCATCAGCGACAGTCGCTCCAGAAGGGTTGCGCGGCATGCTAGGACCCTCACCCCCGGGTGTCAAGGCGCGCCCAATCACCGTGAAAGCTACTGCAGGCTGGGAGCCTTCGGCTCTACGCGCGTAATCCTGCGTCAAAAACAGGCTCGGAATGCTCATTTACAGCCAGTAAACTCCGCTTCCACGCCGGTTTTTTCCTTGTGTTCCCTTCGCTCGCTACGCTTTCACGGCGATTGGCGGCTACTTGCATCACCCATTTACCTTGCGTACAATCGCGCACCCTGAACTTCCTGGGCAGCACCTGCCTTACGCAATTGCATTCGGGACGTCCATCCCATGCAGCCATGCCAGCCAATACCTCTTCTTATAAAGCGCTGGGTGAGCAGGATTATCGGAGAAATACCATGTCGTACGCAGTAATTGTTACTGGTGGCAAGCAATACAAGGTCGCCCCAGGTGAATACCTGAAGATCGAAAAACTGGAAATCGCTACCGGCGAATCCGTTACCTTTGATCGCGTTCTGTTGGTCGCCAATGGCGATGACGTGAACATCGGCGCCCCAGTTGTTGCTGGCGCTACCGTTGTGGCTGAAGTGATCTCCCAAGGTCGTCACGATAAAGTCCGCATCATCAAGTTCCGTCGTCGTAAGCACCACATGAAGCGTATGGGCCACCGCCAGTGGTACACCGAGATCAAAATCACCGGTATTCAGGCTTAATTTCAGCCTAATTCCTCACTAGGAGAATTGACTCATGGCACACAAAAAAGCTGGTGGTAGTACCCGTAACGGTCGCGACTCAGAAGCCAAACGCCTTGGCGTGAAGATGTATGGCGGCCAGAAAATCATTCCGGGCAACATCATCGTGCGTCAGCGCGGCACCCAATTCCACGCCGGTTACGGTGTTGGCATGGGTAAAGATCACACCCTCTTCGCGAAAATCGAAGGCGTGATCAAGTTTGAAGTAAAAGGCGCTTTCAACCGCCGTTACGTGAGCGTTGTCGCCGCTTAATTGCGCGATCGCTGGAAAAGCCCTGTCTCGCGACGGGGCTTTTTCGTTTGTGGAGTGAGTCTCTTGCAAAGCTGTTTGTAATGGGCTCAGGCGCTGGATTTGCGGTCGTTATTGAGGTCGCTGCGCTCATTTTTGCAAGAGTCTTATGTCTTGGTTTCTTAAGCTCGTCCATGCGACGAGAGGCGTTTTGTTATGAAGTTCGTTGATGAAGTTTCCATCCGAGTAAAAGCAGGCGACGGCGGTAACGGTTGCATGAGTTTCCGTCGCGAAAAGTTCATCGAAAACGGTGGCCCCAACGGCGGTGACGGCGGTGACGGCGGTTCCATCTACATGATGGCCGACGAAAACCTCAACACCCTGGTCGACTACCGTTACACCCGGCACTTTGATGCCGAGCGTGGCTCCAACGGCGGCAGCACCGACTGCACCGGTAAAAAAGGCGAAGACCTGGTACTGCGCGTACCTGTCGGCACCACGATCATCGACTCTGCTACCCAGGAAGTGATTGGCGACCTGACCAAGGCCGGCCAGAAGCTGATGGTTGTGCAGGGCGGCTGGCACGGTTTGGGTAACACCCGATTCAAGTCCAGTACCAACCGTGCTCCGCGTCAGACCACGCCGGGCAAGCCGGGTGAGCAACGTGACCTGAAGCTGGAAATGAAAGTACTCGCTGACGTAGGCCTGTTGGGTCTGCCAAACGCCGGTAAAAGTACCTTCATTCGCTCGGTTTCGGCTGCCAAGCCGAAAGTCGCCGACTACCCGTTCACGACCTTGGTGCCAAACCTGGGCGTGGTCAGTGTCGACCGCTGGAAGAGCTTCGTGATCGCCGACATTCCCGGTTTGATCGAAGGTGCTTCCGACGGCGCAGGCCTGGGGATTCGCTTCCTCAAGCACTTGTCGCGTACCCGTTTGCTGTTGCACCTCGTCGACATGGCACCGCTGGACGAAACCAGCGCACCCGACGCCGCCGAAGTGATCGTCAGCGAGCTGACCAAGTTCAGCCCGGCCCTCGCCGAGCGTGATCGCTGGCTGGTGCTGAACAAATGCGACCAGATCCTCGAAGAAGAACACGAGGAGCGCGTCAAGGAAATCGTTGATCGCCTGGAATGGACCGGCCCTGTCTACGTGATCTCGGCCATCGCCAAAGAAGGCACCGAGCGCCTGACCCGTGACATCATGCGTTATCTGGAAGACCGCGCCGACCGCTTGGCGGCCGACCCGGTGTTCAAGGCCGAGCTCGCCGAACTCGACCAGCAGATCGAAGACGAAGCCCGCGCTCAGTTGCAGGCCCTGGACGACCAGCGTGCCCTGCGCCGCAGCGGCGTGAAGTCGGTCCATGACATCGGCGACGATGATTGGGACGAAGAAGACGTGGATGATGAAGACGGTCCGGAAATCATTTACGTGCGCGACTGATTCGTTGCAGTAAACTTAAGCGCCGCTCACTTGAGCGGCGTTTTGGTATCTGGGTTTTACGTAGTCAGGAATGTAGTCACGAATAACGTTATGGGCGGCGCTGGGTCGCGCGGCCCTCACTCTAAGGTTGAAGATGATGCGGAGCAAAGTGACAGGTGCGCAGCGCTGGGTCGTAAAGATCGGAAGTGCGCTGTTGACGGCAGATGGCAAAGGTCTGGATCGCGCAGCCATGAGTGTCTGGGTCGAGCAGATGGTGGCCTTGCATGAGGCCGGTGTCGAGTTGGTGCTGGTGTCGTCCGGGGCTGTTGCCGCCGGGATGAGCCGCCTCGGCTGGACCGCGCGACCCAGCGCGATGCACGAACTGCAAGCCGCCGCCGCCATCGGCCAGATGGGCCTGGTGCAAGCCTGGGAATCCAGCTTCGCCGAGCACGGCCGCCACACGGCGCAGATCCTGCTGACCCACGACGACCTGTCCGACCGCAAGCGCTACCTCAATGCCCGCAGTACCTTGCGCGCGCTCGTGGAGCTCAAGGTGATCCCGGTGATCAACGAGAATGACACGGTGGTCACCGACGAAATCCGTTTCGGCGACAACGACACCTTGGCCGCTTTGGTGGCTAACCTGGTGGAAGCCGACTTGCTGGTGATCCTCACCGACCGTGACGGCATGTTCGACGCCGACCCGCGCAACAACCCTGACGCCCAGTTGATCTACGAAGCCCGCGCCGATGACCCGGCGCTGGACGCCGTGGCTGGCAGTGTTGGCGGCGCCCTGGGCCGTGGCGGTATGCAGACCAAACTGCGTGCAGCACGCCTGGCTGCACGTTCCGGCGCGCATACCATCATCGTCGGTGGGCGCCTGGAGCGGGTGCTGGACCGCCTCAAGGCTGGCGAGCGCATCGGTACGCTGTTGTCGCCGGAACGCGGCATGCTGGCGGCGCGCAAACAGTGGCTGGCCGGTCATCTGCAAACCCGTGGCACGCTGGTGCTGGACGATGGCGCCGTGTCGGCGTTGTCCCAAGGCAACAAGAGCCTGTTACCGGTGGGCGTCAAATTGGTGCAGGGCAGCTTCCGCCGCGGGGAAATGGTGGTGTGTGTGGCGCCCGATGGTCGCGAGGTTGCGCGTGGCCTGGCCAACTACAGTGCCCTGGAAGCGCAGAAAATTATTGGACAATCGTCTGACGCGATTGTCGGACTACTGGGGTACATGGCGGAGCCGGAACTGGTGCACCGCGATAACCTGATCCTGGTCTAAACAAAGGAACTACACGATGCGAGTGATGAAGGGTTTGCTCGGCCTGCTGCTGGCCATGCCGCTGCTGGCCAGCGCTGAGGAAGTCGGTCAGGTGTCAACGGTATTCAAGTTCGTCGGCCCCAACGACCGGATCGTGGTCGAGGCGTTCGATGACCCCAAGGTCGACGGCGTGACCTGCTACCTGTCGCGCGCCAAGACCGGCGGCGTAAAAGGCGGGCTGGGCCTGGCCGAAGACCGCGCCGAAGCCTCGATTGCCTGTCGTCAGGTCGGCCCGATTCACTTCAAGGGTGACCTCAAGGACGGCGATGAGGTGTTCAAGGAGCGCACCTCGCTGGTGTTCAAGACCATGCAGGTGGTGCGCTTCCTCGACAAGAAGCGCAATACCCTGGTGTATCTGGTCTACAGCGACCGTCTGATCGAAGGCAGCCCGCAGAATGCGGTCACCGCCATTCCTATTTTGCCCTGGCCAACGGCGCAATAACCGGCGGGCGAGTTTTTCAATCGGCGTCTATGATTGCAGGCTAGCGGTCTGTAATCTCGAACGGCTGCAATGCGAAGAACATGGGATATCTGGAGTTCGTCATGAGTGCTTTCCACGACCTGAAACTCAAAGCTTTAGACGGACAAGAGTTGCCGCTGGCGCCCTATAAAGGGCAGGTTGTGCTGGTAGTCAACGTCGCCTCCAAATGTGGCTTGACCCCGCAATACGCGGCGCTCGAAAACCTCTATCAGCAGTACAAAGACCAGGGTTTTACCGTGCTGGGCCTGCCTTGCAACCAGTTTGCAGGCCAGGAGCCGGGCAGCGAGGACGAAATCCAGGCGTTCTGCAGCTTGAATTACGGCGTGACGTTCCCGTTGGGCAGCAAGCTTGAGGTCAATGGTCACGACCGTCATCAGCTGTATCGCTTGCTGGCGGGCGAGGGCGCCGAGTTTCCAGGGGATATCACCTGGAACTTCGAAAAATTCCTGCTGGGCAAGGATGGGCGTGTGCTCGCGCGATTCTCGCCGCGCACGGCGCCGGATGATCCCACCATCGTCCAGGCCATCGAAAAAGCCCTGAGCTGATTCGTGCCTGCCTGTGGTGAGGGAGCGGCCTCCCTCACCACAGGCCAGTAGCACCTGACTTCCCGCGCTTTTACCCCTTAATCACCCAGATCAATAGTGCTACCCAGCGCGGTGCGCGCTCCATATTATCCACATCATAAACACCTCTTCCGTGGAGTGCTCCCATGCCTGTCCAAGCCTTGTTCAAACCCTTCCAGCTCGGTGCATTGCAGCTGTCCAGCCGTGTGGTGATGGCACCGATGACCCGTTCGTTCTCGCCCGGTGGCGTGCCGAATTCGAAGGTGATCGAATACTACCGCCGCCGCGCCGCCGCCGGCGTAGGGCTGATCATCACCGAAGGCACGGTGGTCGGCCATCAAGCCTCCAACGGTTATCCGAACGTCCCGCATTTTTACGGTGAGGCCGCGTTGGCTGGCTGGAAAAAAGTGGTCGATGCCGTGCACGCAGAAGGCGGCAAGATTGTCCCGCAGTTGTGGCACGTGGGCAGCGTGCGCCGTATCGGCACCGAGCCTGATGCGAGCGTGCCGGCCTACGGTCCGATGGAAAAGCTCAAGGATGGCAACGTGGTGGTCCACGGCATGACCACCCAGGACATCAAGGACGTGATCAACGCCTTTGCCCAAGCCGCCAAGGATGCGCAACGTATCGGCATGGACGGCGTGGAGATCCACGGCGCCCACGGTTACCTGGTGGACCAGTTCTTCTGGGAAGGCAGTAACCAGCGCACCGATGAATACGGCGGTAGCCTGGCCAATCGCTCGCGCTTTGCCATCGAATTGATCCAGGCCACCCGTGCCGCTGTGGGCCCGGACTTCCCGATTATCCTGCGGTTTTCTCAGTGGAAGCAGCAGGATTACACCGCACGCCTGGTGCAAACCCCAGAAGCCCTGGGGGAATTCCTCAAGCCGCTGTCTGACGCCGGTGTGGATATTTTCCACTGTTCCACCCGCCGTTTCTGGGAGCCGGAGTTCGAAGGTTCCGACCTCAACCTGGCGGGCTGGACCCGTCAGCTCACCGGGAAACCGACCATCACTGTCGGCAGTGTCGGGCTGGATGGTGAGTTCCTGCAGTTCATGGTCAACACCGACAAGGTTGCGCAGCCCGCCAGCCTGGAGAAACTGCTGGAACGCCTGAACAACGACGAATTCGATCTGGTGGCGGTAGGCCGTGCCTTGCTGGTGGACCCGGATTGGGCCGTGAAGGTGCGTGAAGGTCGTGAAGGCGACATTCTGCCGTTCAGTCGTGAGGCGTTGACGACGTTGGTGTAACTGGCGCCTGCGCGAGTGATCTGACAGCCAACACCCTGTCAGATCAAACGCGACTGTGCGGCAATCACCGGCTGCTCGCCGCACACCCCGCGCAGGTGGCGCTCGAATTGCTCGATAATTGCCGGCCAGCCCTGGCGGCTGGCGTGTTGGCGGGCATTCAAGCGCATGCGGCGCAAGCTCTCGGCATCCTCCAGCAGCCAGTTGGCGGCATCGCAAAACGCATCCTCATCCCCAGGCATCGCCAGCACGCCGTTATAGCCGTGGCGAATATGCTGGGTCGCGGCGGCCTGGTCGTAGGCCACCACCCCCAAGCCCGAGGCCATGGCTTCCAGTACCACATTGCCGAAGGTTTCGGTCAGGCTGGGGAACAGGAACACATCGCCGGACGCGTAATGCCGGGCCAGTTCTTCGCCGCGCAGAGCGCCGCAAAAAATCGCCTCGGGCATTTCCTTTTCCATCATTGCCCGCTGCGGGCCATCACCCACGATGATCAGTTTCATCTGACGCAGTGGGTAAGTGTCTTGCAAGGTTTCGAAGCAGCGTTTGAGCAACCCCAGGTTCTTTTCCTGCGCCAGTCGGCCCACATGCAGCACGGCGATTTGATCATTGTTCAGTGCCCAGCTTTCACGCAGCGCGTTATCGCGCTTGGCGGGGTGGAACAATTGGCTATCGACGCCGCGCGCGAGCATCCCCAAACGCTCGAAATTTCGACGCGCCAACTCCAGGCGCTGGCTGGCGCTGGGAACCAGGGTCAGGCTCGAGCGGTTGTGAAACCAACGCAGGTAGTGGGTCACCATACGGCTCAATAGGCTCAAACCGTATTGGTTGGAATACTGCTGGAAATTGGTATGAAACCCGCTGACCACGCTGATCCCCAGGCGCCGCGCTGCGCGCAACGCGGATAAACCCAGTGGCCCTTCCGTGGCGATGTACAGCACGTCCGGGCGTTGGCGGGTCCAGCGGCGCAGCAATTTGTGCATCGACGACTGGCCCCATTGCAGGCCGGGGTAGCCGGGCAGTGGCCAGCCGCGGCACAGCAGCAATTCGTCGTCGCTGGGGCGGCTCTGGTCGGCACCCTGGCGCGGGCGCACCAACTCCACCTGATGGCCGCGCGCGCGCAAACCCTCACACAGGCGGCCAAGGGTATTGGCCACCCCGTTGATTTCCGGCGGGAAGGTTTCGGTAATCAGGGTGATGTGAAGCGAAGCTGTCGTCATGGCCCACAGTGTCACTGTGGGCCATGTCGTCATTGTGTCACTGGGATGATGGATTTATGACGTGGCCACATTTTGCCGGGCCGTCGCCTCGGCACCTTGCTCGCGCACCCAGAACAGCGTGGCCCCGGCCACTGCCGCCGGCATCATCAGCAGGTTCACCACCGGCACCAGCAGCACCAGGTAGACGATGCCGCCGAAGCTCATGCTCTGCCAGCGTTTCTGGCGCAGCCAGGCGAGCATCTCGTTCCAGCCCAGCTTGTGGTTATCCGCCGGGTAGTCGATGTACTGGATAGCCATCATCCACACGCCAAACAGCAGCCACAGCGGTGCGGCGATCAGGTTGACCACCGGAATGAACGACAGGATAAACAGGCCGATGGCCCTGGGCAGGAAGTAACCCAGCTTGCGCATTTCCCGCGCGAGGGTGCGCGGGACCATGGCGACCAGCTCACCCCAACTGAAGGGCGGGAAGTCATCGGTGCCGCGCACTACCACCTCAACCTTCTCGGCAAGAAAACCGTTGAACGGTGCCGCGATGATATTGGCGAGCATGGTGAAGGTGAAAAACACCATCAACACCACCAGCACGACGAACAGCGGCCACAAGATGTAGCTGAGGAAGCTCAGCCAGCCAGGCAGCGTCGGCATCAAAGTGTCGACCCACAGGCTGAACTGATGGCCGGCGAAATAGATCAAACCGACGAACAGCACCAGGTTGATCGCCAATGGCAGCAGTACAAATAGACGCAGGCCAGGGCTCAACACCAGTTTGAGGCCTTCACGCAGGTATTGCGGGCCGGAAAGAGCAGGGGCAGGCATGGAGAACTCCGAGCAGGAAGACGAACGGGCCGACCTTACCGGCTTTGCAATCAACGCGAAAGCACGGTCGGTTTGACGACATCAAAGGTAACAAAGGTGTCGATTAACCGAGCCGACTGCATAGAGACCGCCTATGAGCTGGATTGTTATTCCGTATTTCCTTAATCTTGCCCCCCTCGATACGCTGCACCCATTATTTTTCAGGACCTGCGAGTTCAAGCCTTCCCCAAGTGCTTCGCGGTCCTTTTTTATTCCAGCCGCCTTGTTTTCCGGGTGGTCGATAGGAGTGAGTCATGTCTGATACCCGTCATTCGCGAGTGATTATTCTCGGTTCCGGCCCTGCCGGTTACAGCGCTGCCGTCTACGCTGCCCGGGCCAACCTCAAGCCGCTGCTGATCACCGGCATGCAGGCGGGCGGTCAGTTGACCACCACCACTGAAGTCGACAACTGGCCGGGCGACGTCCACGGTCTGACCGGCCCGGTGCTGATGGAGCGTATGAAAGAACACGCCGAGCGCTTTGAAACCGAGATCGTTTTTGACCACATCAATAAAGTCGATTTCTCCAAGAAGCCTTACAGCCTGACCGGCGACAGCGGCGTCTACACCTGTGACGCGCTGATCATCGCCACCGGCGCCAGCGCCCGCTACCTGGGCCTGCCTTCCGAAGAAGCGTTCATGGGCAAGGGCGTTTCGGCCTGCGCGACCTGCGACGGTTTCTTCTATCGCAACAAGCCGGTCGCCGTGGTCGGTGGCGGTAACACTGCTGTGGAAGAGGCACTGTACCTGGCCAACATCGCCAGCACCGTGACCCTGGTTCACCGCCGTGAAACCTTCCGCGCCGAGAAGATCCTGATCGACAAGCTGCACGCCCGTGTTGCTGAAGGCAAGATCATCCTCAAGCTCAACGCCACCCTGGATGAAGTCCTGGGCGACAACATGGGCGTGACCGGTGCTCGCCTGAAAAACAACGACGGCAGCTTCGACGAGTTGAAAGTCGACGGCGTGTTCATCGCCATCGGCCACACCCCGAACACGTCGCTGTTCGAAGGCGTGCTGGAAGCCAAAGACGGTTACCTGGTTGTGCAGGGCGGCCGTGAAGGCAACGCCACCGCCACCAACATCGAAGGTATCTTTGCTGCCGGTGACGTGGCTGACCACGTCTACCGTCAGGCCATCACCTCGGCCGGCGCCGGTTGCATGGCGGCTCTGGATGCCGAGCGTTACCTCGACGGTTTGAAGGACGCTGCGTTCTAAACCCATTGAAATAAAAAACCGGCCAAAAGGCCGGTTTTTTTATGCACAGGATTTGATGACCTACACAGATCGAATGTGGGAGCGGGCTTGCTCGCGAAAGCGGTGTGTCAGGCAACACATGTATCAACTGATCCACCGCCTTCGCGAGCAAGCCCGCTCCCACATTTTGAGTTGTGTTTGACTCAGAACTTGCGGGTCAGTGGCTGCGCAGCAAATTTCACACCGGCCAAACCATGCGCAATCAATGCGCGAATATTGCTGTGATCACTGCCCTCAGGCGTCGCCAGCACGGAACGGTAATGCTCACCAAAGGCCAGCAGCGCTTGCTGATCGCTCAAGCCTTCCAGCAGCGCCAGCCCCAGGGTCTTGCACGAGCCTTCGTTTTGACCGGCGGCGTTTTCCACGCTGCCGTTGGTGAAAGCTTGCGGCTGGTAGTCGTAACCGGCAGCGATAAAGGCCAGCGTGTCGGCAAACAGGTGTTCGCCGCTGTTGAGGCTGGCGCGCAGGGTGTTCAAATCAGTCATGGGGTTTTCCTTTGGCAAACGCCGCGTGTTGGTCGGCGCTGGCTTCTTTCTGGTATTGGGCTTTCCACTCGGCGTACGGCATGCCGTACACCACTTCACGGGCGTCATCGAGGCTCAGCTCGATGTGGCGCTCATCGGCCTCGGCCTTGTACCACTTGGACAAGCAGTTGCGGCAGAAACCCGAGAGGTTCATCAGGTCGATGTTCTGCACATCCTTGCGGCTGTCCAGGTGCGCTACCAACCGGCGGAAGGCGGCAGCTTCGAGTTCGAGGCGTTGTTGGTCGTTCATAGGGCTCACTGCTGATCCAGGGGTTAGCGGCTGGCTGCCAGGGTAATCGATACCGACTCGGCAAAGCGCAGCGCGTGGGGCTTGTCCACTTCGACTTCGGCGTAGAGCACCGATTCGTTGCTCATCACCAGGTCCAGCAGCTCTTGGGTCAGGCGCTCCAGCAGGGCGAAGCGGTTACCTTCCACGTGGGCGATAATGGCCTTGGTGATGGTGCGATAATTCAGCGCGTGGTCGATATCGTTGTCGCGCACGGCTTCCTGAGCGGCATACAGGATGGTCAGGTTGATCAGCACGTCCTGCTTGTTGAGGATCTCATCCTCGTTGATGCCGATAAAGGTGCGCAGGCACAGGTCTTTGACCCGGATGCGCGCCATGCCTGGTTGAAGTTGTGGCATTGCTACTTGCTCCGTCCAATCAGTTGCAGGAACTCCATGCGCGTGGTGTTCGACTCGCGGAAAGCGCCGAGCATCACCGAAGTGTTCATGGTTGAATTCTGTTTTTCCACGCCGCGCATCATCATGCACATATGCTTGGCTTCGATCACCACGGCCACGCCGGCGGCCTGGGTCACCTGCTGGATGGCGTCGGCGATTTGCCGCGTGAGGTTTTCCTGGATTTGCAGGCGCCGCGCGTACATGTCGACAATGCGCGCCAGTTTCGACAGGCCGAGCACCTTGCCAGTCGGAATATAGGCGACATGCGCCTTGCCGATAAAGGGCAGTAAGTGGTGCTCGCAGAGTGAATACAGCTCGATATCCTTGAGAATCACCATCTCGTCATTGTCGGACGCGAACAGCGCGCCGTTGACGATTTCGTCCAGGTTCTGCTCGTAGCCATGACACAGGTACTGCATGGCCTTGGCAGCGCGCTTGGGGGTGTCGAGCAAGCCTTCGCGTTCCGGGTCTTCGCCCAGGCCTTTGAGGATCTCGCGGTAGTGTTGGGGCAGGGACAAGGTCATACAACATCCTCACAAACGGCTTACTTGATATGCCGCCCGCCGTTGACGGTCAGGGTGGTACCGGTGACATAGGGGTTGTCCAGCAGGTAACGCACGCTCTGGTAGATCACCTCCGGCCCGGGTTCGATGCCCAGTGCCGATTTGGCCAGCACCTTGGCGCGGTAGGCCGCGTCATCGCCCTCATTGAACATCACCATCGCCGGGGCGATACCGTTGACCTTGATCGTTGGCGCGAACTGCGCGGCAAATGACAGCGTGAGGCTGTCCAGGCCGGCCTTGGTGGCGCAATAGGCGATGTGCTGGCGGCTGCCCTTGCGCACCACGTCATCGCTGATATGCACGATATCGGCGGGTGACGAGCGTTGCAGCAAAGGTGAACAATGCAGGTTGATCAAGTACGGCGCAAGCATGTGCACGCTGAACATGTCGGTAAAGGCGTGGCTTTCGTCGCCTGGCGTTTCTGCGACCCACGCCGAAGCGTTGTGGATGATCGCGCGCAGGCTGTCGGTGTGGGTTTTAAGGGCTGCGATGAAGGCCAGGATCCCGGCTTCACTGGAAAAATCCGCAAACACGCCGAGCGCGCCGCGTTCGCGCAAGGCCGCAACGCCGGGGCGTTCGCTGCGGTAGCTGAAAATCACCGAATGGCCCTCGTCCAGCAGGCGTTCGGCGCAATGCAGGCCGACACGCTGGCCGGCGCCGGTAATCAGGATCGGGGCGTTCGTTGCAGTCATGGGGGGCTCAAGTCGCTGGCAGATTGAAACTATACCAGCGACCGGCCACCCCTGTACTCACGCAGCAGCTTCGGTGACCTTTCGCGGCGGCGCGGGGTGCAACCAGCTCGCCAGCAGGTGTGTCGACAGTGGAATAAAGAAGTAAACCATCAATGGCGTGAGTGCGAGCGTGCTGACCAAAACGCGGCTGAACAGGTCAAGCTCGCTGAGCAACGGCCCCAGGCCAACGTTGAACAGCAGCGACACCGGGAAAAATGCCAGCCAGATCGCCACGGCCTGTTTCCAGCGCGGTGGTCGCGCACCCACGGCACCGAACCAGCCATCAATGCCACTGACGCGATGCTCGGACGGGTCGGCAAACAGTTCGCTGCCACGGCTCAGCCAGGCGCCGCGCGACGCGGAGAATTCCCAGGCGTGCAGGGTTTTCTCGTCGGCGAAGCGGAAGATGATCTGAAATTCATCATCGTTGGGCGGCGGAGCAAGTACACCGGAGCCCAGATAACCGGGGAAGTCGGTGGCCAATTGCTCGCCTTCGCGCAGCCAGGCCATCAGTTCTTCATAGCGACCTTTGGCGACGCGGCGCGCAACCATCAGGGTGACGGGTGAGGTAGACATTGTGTATCTCCAAATATCAGGTGCGCTGAACCGGGTAGGTAATGCGCAAAGATGGCGGCCGGGTTGGGCCACCACCTGAAAAACAGGCAAGGATTATTCCTGTTTTGAAAAATTACGCCAGTGACATTGGTCTAAAGAGCCGGGCCTTGAAAAGGACAAGTGTTCAGGCGTTAAATGGGATCCACATTCACACGGACGTTTTTGACCCCAGATGCCTGAAATTACTGCGCCTACTCGCGAAGTTGCCGCTGAAAACCTTGCTGATTCGATGGCATTGTTTCCGATTCGTGAAGTCTCGAGATTGACAGGTGTTAACCCCGTCACGTTGCGTGCCTGGGAGCGTCGTTATGGCCTGATCCAGCCCACGCGCACCGAAAGTGGGCACCGCCTCTACTCCAGCGCTGATATTGAGACCGTCAAACGCATTCTCGATTGGATTGAGCGGGGTGTGGCGGTGAGCAAGGTCGGCAAAATTCTTGCGCGCGATGATCAGCAGGCCAGTGCCGTGCGCGCTGAGCGCGATACGTGCGAGGAGAGCGAATGGCTGCAGTGGCGGGCGAGACTGGTGCAAGCCGTCAGTGCCTTTGACGATCGTCAGTTGGAGAGCCTGTACGGTCAGATTCTTGCGACCTACCCGCTCGGCGTCGCGTTCCAGAATATCCTGATGCCGCTGTGGTATGACCTGCTGCGCCACCAAGGCCGTTTCGGCCAAGCCAGCGAATGGCTGTTTTACGACACCTTTCTGCGCATACAGGCCTTCCTGCGCCTGCAGTCTGCGAGTGCCTCAACCGCGCCACGGGTATTACTGACAGCCATACCTGGCGAGTGTCGTAAATTGGAGTTGCTGGTCGCGGCGTTGCTGATGAGTGGCGATGACCTGGCGGTGAAGGTGCTCGGCATGGGCCAGCCCTTTGAAGAGTTGACACTGGTGTGTGAACGGATGCATCCCCAGGCGCTGATTATTTTCTCCAACCATTCACACAACCAGGGCCTGCCGGGGCGCTTGAGTCGGTTGGCGTTGACCCTGGATTGCCCGCTGTTCTTTGCCGGTATCGCCTCGGACTTGGCCGAGAAGGATTTGGTGGGCTCCTCCGTCGGCTGCCTGGGCAGTGAGGGCAGCTTGATGCGGCGGCGACTGCAGCAGTTCCTCAGCGGCGCGCTGGATACCTGATATCAGGCGTGCACATGCGGGTGGACCAGTCGATGCTGGTGCAGGATGAACTGGCGCAGGCGTTCGATTTCCTCCGCATCGCTCTGGCTCAAGCGGTAGGCGAACAACCCTCGGGCGGTTTCCCGCTCCAGGGTGCCGCGCAACGCAATACGCTCGTAACCGGACGGGCTGAACCACAGGGAAAAGGTTTTCGGCGGTTTGACCCGGCCGCGAATCTCCACCAACACGCCTTTGAATGACACCTCATGCACCCACAGGGCGGCGGGGTTACCCTTGACGTTCTCCAGCGCCACCGGTGTCTCAAGCGCCAGGCGCCACGGGCGGATCATCGGGCCGTCTTCAAAAATGCTCGGTACCCCCAAGCGCAAGTGAACCGCATGAAACTCATCTTCCACCAGGTGCAAGGGGAAGGTGAGTTGCTGGTTGTCGAACTGCGCTTGGATGGTGACGTGGTCGTGAGCGGCCAGCCGCGTGAGCAAATCGCGAATCTGTGCACCGCCGTTGACGGTCAGGCTCGACCATGCGTCCCGCACGTTGAGCTGCGGGTTGTGCTGCATGTCCTGGATAAAATCCAGTTCGTCCTGCGTCAAGAGAGCGTCGCGGTGCATTGATGTAGCTCAAGGATGAGGTACTAAAAAGCCATTATCCCTCTAACGGCCTCATTTACTACAATTTGTTATTTCCGCTCGTCGTTTCCAGGGCCGCCAACTGCGCTTTAAGCTCGGCCACTTGCGCCTCCAACTGCGCGACGCGTTGTTGCGCTTTGACCTGGGCAGTGACGTCTTTTTGCACGCCGACGAAATACGTCTGCTTGTCGGCCTCGTTATAAACCGTCGACAGCGACAGCTCATTCCAGAAATGCGTGCCGTCCTTGCGGTAGTTGCGCAGGATTTCCCGGCAGGCCCCACCGCTGTCGAGCGCTTCGCGAATGGCGATCAGCGCTGGCTGGTCGCGGTCACCCGACTGCAGGAAGCGGCAATCCTGATAAAGGATGTCGTCCAGGGCATACCCCGTCAGGCGCTCGAACGCCGGGTTAACGTAGATCAGTGGTTTGTCTTTGCCTTCTCGTTCGGCGACGACAATACCGTCATTGGAAGCATTGACGACCATCTGCAGCAGCTTGGCGTTAATCATTGAGCGGTCCATGGCTGGTTTTTAAAGCTTGGAGTTTATGGCAAGTCTTGAATGTTGCACGGTGCGCACTGAAATATTTGCGCCAGCTGCTAATATCCCACGCTTTCGCTCAACTACAGGATCAGATTGATGAAAGTCGCCATCCTTTCCGGCTCGGTCTACGGCACGGCTGAAGAAGTTGCCCGCCACGCCGAAGCCATCCTCAAAAAGGCCGGTTTTGACGCCTGGCACAACCCTCGCGCCAGCTTGGCCGACGTGCAGGCCTTTGCTCCTGAAGCCTTTCTGGCGGTGACCTCGACCACCGGCATGGGTGAGTTGCCCGACAACCTGCAACCCCTGTATTCGATGATTCGCGACCAACTGCCCGCCGCCTGGCGTGGTCTGCCCGGTGCAGTCATCGGCCTGGGCGACGCCAGTTACGGCGACACGTTCTGCGGTGGCGGCGAGCAGATGCGCGAGCTGTTCGGCGAGCTGGGCGTGCGCGAAGTGCTGCCGATGCTGCGTCTGGACGCCAGCGAAAGCGTGACCCCGGAGGCCGACGCCGAGCCTTGGCTGGCCGAGTTGGTCACTGCACTGCGCGGTTGACCGGGAATTCGCGCAGCAACGCCAGCCAGGCTTGGGCGGCTTTGGACAGATAAGCGCCCTCACGCCAGATAAAGGCAATGTCCCAGCGCAGGTAATCGGGCGCCTTGAGCGTCAGGCGTACCACGCCGGGCCGCACCAGGCCGCGGGCGACCACGCTGGGCAGCAACACCACGCCCTGGCCGGCCGCGACCAGGGCCGCCAAAAAGTCCGCCTGGCCGCTGCGCCCGATTTCCTTGGGGGTGAAGCCCAATTGCTGGCAGGCCTGCATCAGTCGGTCATTGAGTACAAAGCTGCGCTGGTACATCAGGAACGGCGTGTCCGCCAATTCTTCCAGGCGCACTTGGGCGTTGTCGGCCAGCGGATGGTCCATCGGCAGTAAGGCATCCAGCGGTTCATCGCAGAAGGCCTGCCAGGCAAACGCCGGGTCGCTGGGCATCAGGCTGCCGCCGACGTCCAACTCGCCGTTCAAAATCGCCTGCTCAATGGTACGGCTGCCACCTTCCAGCAATTGGATGGTGACGTTCGGATAACGCCGGCGGTATTCCGCGAACAACCCCGCAAACAAAGAATCGCCTGCTAATAACGGTAAGCCCAGGCGTAACTCGCCACGGGCCAGTTGCTGCATATCATCAAGCTCACTGAGCAGCTCGGTGTGCAGGCGCAGCATGGCCTCGGCACGTTGCAATACCACCGTGCCGGCAGCTGTCAGGCGGATGTGTGAGCCGGTGCGCTCCAGCAGCGCCGTACCGAGGCTCTGCTCCAGTTGCGCGACCTGCTTGCTGACGGCGGATTGGCTGATATGCAGGGTTTTCCCGGCTTGGGTAAAGCCGCCCCGGTGGATCACTTCGACAAAGCTGCGCAGCTGTTTGAATTCCATTATCGGGATTCCAGTTTGGAATAGCTTGCAGTCTAACAATTCGCTGTGGGGATGGGAGCTGTCTCTTTAAAATGGCGGCCTGCGAGGACCCAAAGCTCATGAAACGTTTTACCTGCAAACATCTTGGCCGCCTGCTGAGCGAATTGGTCGTACTGCTGGCGATCTACCTGCTGGGCACTCAACTGTCGGCCTGGTTCGCGTGGCCCATCCCGGGTGGCGTCGTGGGGCTTGGCCTGTTGCTGGCGACGTTCGCCAGTGGGCTGGTCAAGCCGGCCGCTCTGCAACTGGGGGCCGGGGTGTTGATGGCAGAAATGCTGTTGTTCTTTATCCCGGCCCTCATGAGCCTGCTCGACTACGGTGGCCTGGTGCGCCATGACGGCTGGCGCATTCTGTTGGTGATTGGCTTAAGCACCTTGTCGGTGATGCTGGTGACGGCGTTCACCGTGGAAATGGTCTGCCGCTGGAGCCTGCGCCGTGAAGCTTGAACTGATGCCGATGTTCTGGCTCGCGCTGACCCTGGGCGCCTATATTTTCAGCCGCTGGATCTACCGTCGCAGCGGACGTTACCTGCTTTCACCGTTGATCCTGGTGCCGGCGCTGCTGCTGGCGGTGGCTGTGCCGATGAAAACTGCCTACGCCGAATACGCCACCGACACGCACTGGTTGATGCTGGTGCTGGGGCCGGTCACCGTGGCGTTTGCCGTGCCGATCTGGCAACAGCGCCGGTTGCTGGCCCGCCACTGGTCAGCGTTGCTGCTGGGGATGGTGGCGGGCAGCGCGGCCTCCATCGGCACCTCGTTCGGGCTGGCCAAGGCACTGGCGTTGAACAGCGCAGTGACCCTGTCCTTGTTACCGCGTTCAATCACCACGCCGTTCGCCATGCCGGTCTCCGCCGACCTCGGTGGTGTCCCGGAACTCACCGCCGTATTTGTGATGTTTACCGGCGTGTTCGGCGCTATGCTCGGTGGCGTGCTGCTTAAATGGTTGCCGCTGCGCACCCCTTTGGCGCGCGGTGCATTGTTTGGCATCGGCGCCCATGGCGCGGGCGTCAGCCGCGCGCACGAAGTGGGCGGCGAAGAAGGTTCGGTCGCGGGGCTGGTGATGGTCTTGACGGGGTTGCTCAACCTGTTGGCTGTGCCTTTATTGGCGGCGCTTCTCTGACGCGAGTTGGACTATTCTCATGACTGACTCGCTCAGTCATCAAGCTGGCTGCGAAGGCAACTACTTCCGCCACGGCGTCTGACTAGACTGGCCCTTCATTCAAAAAACAATAAGAACGTGAACCCAGGAGGTCGTTACCGTGAGCCTTGCCCCCGTTCTATCGTCACAGAATGTCAAAGACCAGGTCAGCGCTACTGAATGGCAAACCCGCGTCGACCTGGCGGCCTGCTATCGGCTGGTGGCCATGCAGGGTTGGGACGATCTGATTTTCACGCATATTTCCGCCAAGGTGCCCGGCACCCATGATTTCCTGATCAACCCTTATGGGCTGATGTTCCACGAGATTACCGCGTCGAGTCTGGTCAAGGTCGACCAGGCGGGCAACAAGCTGATGGACAGCCCCTACGAGATCAACCCTGCGGGCTACACCATCCACAGTGCCATCCATGAAGTCCGCCACGACGTGGTCTGTGTCTTGCACACCCACACGGCGGCCGGCGTTGCGGTGTCCGCGCAGAAGCAGGGCGTGTTGCCGATCAGCCAGCAATCCACCTTTGTCTTGTCCAGCCTGGCGTATCACGCGTACGAAGGTGTGGCGCTGAATCATGCAGAGAAGGCGCGCCTGCAGGCGGACCTGGGCGACAACAATTTTCTGATGCTGCACAACCACGGCTTGCTGACCTGCGGTGGCACCATCGCCGACACCTTCCTGATGATGTTCACGTTTCAGCGCGCCTGCGATATCCAGGTATTGGCGCAAAACGGTGGCGCCGAATTGATCGCGATCGAGCCGCAGATTTTGGCGGGCGCCAAGGCGATGGTGGCAGCTGTCACAAAGAGCGCCCACGGTATGGGAGGTGCACTGGCGTGGCCGGCGCTGTTGCGTAAATTGGACGTGCAAGATCCCGGGTATAAAAGCTGATGCCTCTCGCCGAAATCCCGCTCAGAGCCTGGCGCAAGCGTGCCCAGACTTTCGTGTTTCGTGGCCACACGGTCCGTTACTGGGTGGCCGGGCAGGGCGAGCCGTTGCTGTTGATTCATGGTTTCCCCACCGCCAGTTGGGACTGGCATTACCTGTGGCAGCCCCTGGCCCAGCGCAACCTGGTGATTGCGTGCGACATGCTTGGGTTTGGCGATTCGGCCAAACCGCTGGATCACGAGTATTGCCTGTTGGCGCAGGCCGACCTGCAACAGGCGCTCCTCGACTTCCTGCGCGTGGAGCAGCCGGTGCATGTGTTGGCCCATGATTACGGCGACAGCGTCGCCCAGGAATTACTGGCTCGTCATTACGAAGGTCGCTTTGCGATGGCCAGCTGTGTGTTCCTCAACGGCGGGCTGTTTCCGGAAACCCACCGCCCGGCCCTGGTGCAGAAGCTGTTGCTCAGCCCGATCGGCTGGATGATCGGCCGCGCCTTCGGGCGCAATGCCCTGTCGGATAGCTTCGGTCAGATCTTTGGCCCGAATACGCGACCCAGTGAAAGTGCCCTGGATGATTTCTGGAGCCTGATCAGCTGCAATGACGGCCCACGCATCCTGCACAAACTGATCGCGTATATTCCCCAGCGCCGCCGTCTGCGTGAGCGCTGGGTGGCGGCAATGCAACGCGACGGCGTGCCGATGCGGGTGATCGATGGCGAAGTCGATCCGATCTCCGGTGCCCATATGGTGGAGCGTTATCATCAGTTGGTGCCCAACGCCGACAGCGTTTTGCTGGCCAATATCGGCCACTATCCGCAGATTGAGGCACCCGTGTTGGTGCTCAAGCATTACCTCGAGTTTCGCGAGCGAATGGGCCAGCCGGCGTCGTGTGTCGCTTATTCCTGAGCGGCCTGCTGCTGTGGGGGAATCATCCCGCTGCCTTATCGAGCACCATTCAGCCTCGGCTGCCTTTATTGTGACCAACGGCTGCGTGCCTGACACTCACCCCATTCCCATTGTCGCCAGCGGAGTTCGTTATGAGTGAGTCAGTGCAGTTCCAGGATAAGGTCGTGGTCGTCACCGGTGCCGGCGGCGGGTTGGGCCGGGCCCATGCGCTGCTGTTCGCCAGGCACGGGGCCAAAGTGCTGGTCAACGACCTCGGCGGTTCAACCCAGGGCGAAGGCGCCAGTGCCTCTGCCGCCGACCGGGTGGTGAATGAAATTCGCGAGGCGGGTGGCATTGCCGAGGCCAACCATGACTCTGTTACCGACGGCGACAAAATTGTCCAGAACGCGCTCGACGTCTTCGGTCGCGTTGACGTCGTGGTCAACAATGCCGGCATCCTGCGCGACAAGACCTTCCACAAAATGGACGACAGTGACTGGGACCTGGTTTACCGGGTGCATGTCGAAGGCGCCTACAAAGTCACCCGCGCCGCCTGGCCGCATATGCGCGAGCAGGGTTATGGCCGGGTGATCTTCACCGCGTCCACCTCGGGCATCTACGGCAACTTCGGCCAGTCCAACTACGGCATGGCCAAGCTTGGCCTGTATGGCTTGACTCGCACCCTCGCGCTGGAAGGGCGCAAGAACAACATACTGGTCAATGCCATTGCCCCCACCGGCGGCACGCGCATGACCGAAGGCCTGATCCCGCCGCAAGTATTCGAACGCCTCAAGCCGGAACTGGTCAGCCCGTTGGTGGTGTACTTGGGCAGCGAGGCGTGCCAGGAAACCTCTGGGCTGTTCGAAGTCGGCGGCGGCTGGATCGGCAAGACCCGTTGGGAGCGCAGCCTGGGCGTGGGGTTCGACCCGCAAGCCGGGTTCTCGCCGGATGACGTGGCGGCGCACTGGGCGCAGATTTGTGACTTCGAGGGCGCTGTTCACCCCAAGGACACCATTGAGGCGTTGACGCAGATGATGGCCAACTTGCAGAAGTTCAGCCTCTGATCGTTGCTTGAACACGGTTTAATCTTTCGGGGCGCTCAGTGCGCCCCGTTTTTTTGCGCATAAAAAAGGCCGCTGCAACAGCAGCGGCCGAAGTAAGACGTTGGATCAAGGAGCGATAAATCAACGTCAGTGAACACAGGTAACAGATTGAATACATTAGCCAATCCGTTGAATTTCGACTTTACTCCCGAAGCTGGAAGCGGGCGGTTTGCCCTGAAAGCCCGGTAAGAATAGTTGGTTGTAACAAAATGAGTAATAGCGCTTCATGACAAGGACTGTTACTCAATCTGCAACAGTCTCCAGGCGGGCCATCCATCCTCCTGATAACCCGCCATCCACCTGATCCATAGCCCTGCCCAAACCCCGGCCAGAGCCCCTGCTAATCCTTTCGAGCGACAGTGCGAATACCCCTTTGGTGCGCTTATCGCTCCTGACGAGCGGCAGTAGGGTGGGGCCTTCTGTCACTCACCGGGGAAGACGCATGACAAAAACAACAATGCGCGCCATCTTCACGCCACAGGCGCTGGCCACTGCGGTTGCGTTGGGCTGCTGCGCCCAGGCACAGGCTGTTTCGTTCAACATTGGCGAAATCGAAGGGCAATTCGATTCCTCGCTGTCGGTCGGCGCCAGTTGGGGCATGCGCGATGCCGACAAAAAGCTGGTGGGGATTCCCAATGGCGGAACGGGGCAGGCGTCTACCGGGGATGACGGGCGGCTGAACTTCAAGAAGGGCGAAACCTTCTCCAAGATTTTCAAGGGCATTCACGACCTGGAGCTCAAGTACGGCGACAGCGGCGTGTTTGTGCGCGGCAAATACTGGTACGACTTCGAACTGCAGGACGAAAACCGCGAATTCAAGCAAATCAGCAACAACCATCGCGACGAGGGCGCGCGCTCTTCGGGCTACGAGCTGCTGGATGCGTTCGTCTATCACAACTATTCCATCGGCGACTTGCCGGGCAACGTGCGTGTCGGCAAGCAGGTGGTGAGCTGGGGCGAGAGTACGTTTATCGGTAACTCGATCAACAGCATCAACCCGATCGACGTGTCGGCTTTCCGTCGTCCGGGTGCCGAGATCAAGGAGGGCCTGATTCCGGTGAACATGCTGTTCGCCTCCCAGAGCCTCACCAACCAGCTGTCGGTGGAAGGTTTCTACCAGCTGAACTGGGAAAACACCGTGGTGGATAACTGCGGCACATTCTTCGGTAACGACGTGGTGGCCCACGGCTGCAATGGCAACTACACCGTCGGCAGCCCGGCGATTGCGCCGTTGCAACCGGTGGCCGCAGCGTTCGGCCAAGGCTTCCAGGTGACGCGCGAAGGCGTGGTCGTGCAACGTGCTTCGGACCGTGAAGCCCGCGATGGCGGCCAGTTCGGCGCGGCGTTGCGCTGGCTCGGCGATGACACCGAGTACGGCCTGTACTTCATGAATTACCACAGCCGCACGCCTACTGTGGGCACGATCACCGCCAACACCAACCTGGCCACCATCGGGCGTATCGCGGCGACCGCCAACGCCATCGCACCCGGCAGCGGCTCGGGCCTGGCCCAGAGCACGATGCTCGGCCGTGGCCAGTATTACCTCGATTACCCGGAAGACATTCGCCTGTACGGCGCGAGTTTCTCCACCACCTTGCCTACCGGCACGGCCTGGACCGGCGAAATCAGCTACCGCCCGAATGCTCCGGTGCAACTCAACACCACCGACTTGACCCTGGCGCTAGTCAACCCGATTGCCGGCCAAACCGCCTCGCCGATCCGCAGTTCGTTCGGCTCGGATAACTCCGGCTACCGGCGCAAGGAAATCACTCAGATCCAGAGCACCATGACCCAGTTCTTCGACCAGGTACTCGGCGCCGAACGCCTGACCCTGGTGGGCGAGGCGGCGTTTGTGCACGTCGGCGGGCTGGAGGCCAAAAGCAAACTGCGCTACGGCCGTGATTCGGTGTACGGCGCCTACGGTTTCGGCGGCGACACCGATGGTTTCGTCACGGCCAACTCCTGGGGGTATCGCGCCCGGGCAATCCTTGACTACAACAACGTGTTTGCCGGGGTGAACCTCAAGCCCAACCTGTCCTGGTCCCAGGACGTCAGTGGCTATGGCCCCAACGGCCTGTTCAATGAAGGCGCCAAGGCGATCAGCGTCGGCGTGGATGCGGACTACCGCAACACCTACACCGCCAGCCTGAGCTACACCGACTTTTTTGGCGGTGACTACAACACCCTCACCGACCGCGACTTTGTCGCCCTCAGCTTCGGCGTGAACTTCTGACTTGGTTTAAGGAAGGACAAGAACCTATGCGTAAGATATTTGCAGTGATGGCCCTGAGTTTGCTGGCGGCCCACGTCATGGCCGCCGTGTCGCCCGAAGAGGCCGCCAAGCTCGGCACCAGCCTGACGCCGGTGGGCGCCGAAAAAGCCGGCAACGCCGATGGCTCAATCCCGGCCTGGACCGGTGGCATCCCGAAAAACGCCGGCGCAGTCGACAGCAAGGGCTTTCTCGCCGACCCATTCGCCAATGAAAAACCGCTGTTCGTGATTACCGCCGCCACGGTGGACAAGTACAAGGCCAAACTCTCCGACGGCCAAGTGGCGATGTTCAAGCGCTACCCCGAGACCTACAAAATCCCGGTGTACCCGACGCACCGCACGGTCAACCTGCCGCCGGACATCTATGAGTCAATCAAGCGCAGCGCGCTGAATGTGCACGCGATCAACAACGGCAACGGCCTGGAGAATTTCACCGGCAACCGCTACTACGCGTTCCCGATTCCCAAGAATGGCGTGGAAGTGCTGTGGAACCACATCACCCGTTACCACGGCGGCAACCTGAAACGCATCATCACCCAGGCCACCCCGCAGACAAACGGCAGCTACACGCCGATCCGCTTCGAGGAAGAAGTGGCGGTGCCTCAGGCCATCCCGGATATCGACCCGGCCAAGGCCGCCAACGTGTTGAGCTTCTTCAAGCAATCGGTCACCGCCCCGGCGCGGTTGGCGGGCAACGTGCTGCTGGTGCACGAGACCCTCGACCAGGTGAAAGAGCCGCGCCTGGCCTGGATCTACAACGCCGGCCAGCGCCGTGTGCGCCGCGCGCCGCAAGTGTCCTATGACGGCCCGGGCACGGCCTCCGACGGCCTGCGTACCACCGACAACTTCGACATGTTCTCCGGCGCCCCCGACCGCTATGACTGGAAACTGGTCGGCAAAAAAGAGATGTACATCCCCTACAACAGCTACAAGCTCGACTCACCGACCCTCAAGTACGACGACATCATCAAGGCCGGGCATATCAACCAGGACCTCACTCGTTACGAGCTGCACCGGGTGTGGGAAGTGGTCGGCACCGTCAAGCCAAGCGAGCGACACATCTACGCCAAGCGCCACATGTACATTGACGAGGACAGCTGGCAAGTCGCGCTGGTGGATCACTACGACGGCCGTGGCCAGTTGTGGCGTGTTGCCGAAGGCCATGCGCAGTTCTATTACGACCACCAGGTGCCGGCCTACACCGTGGAAACCCTGTACGACATCATCGCCGGGCGCTACATCGCGCTGGGGATGAAGAATGAGGAGAAAAGCAGCTTCGTGTTCGGCTTTGCGGCCAAGGCGGCGGATTACACACCGGCGGCTTTGAGGTCTACGGGCGTGCGCTGATCCCGGGTCGAATTGGGCTCAATGGTGGGAGCGGGCTTGCTCGCGAAGGCGGTGTATCGGTCTCAGAAGTCGATGACTGACACGCCGTATTCGCGAGCAAGCCCGCTCCCACATTGGCTTTTGTGCATGGTCATTAATCACCCCGCTGAATACTTCTTCAACAACCGCCGACCACAGGACTACGGTAGGCGTCAGGTTGCATAACAATAAAAACGCAGGATGCAGCAATGACCGCCATGACACGCTGCCTGGACCGTCCTGGATTCATGCCACGGCTGTCCGCTCACCATCTGTTGCGCCCGCGCCTGGCCGAGCCTTTGCTCGCCGCGCCCGTCAGGGTCAAGTTGCTTTGCGCGCCGGGCGGCAGTGGCAAGAGTGCGTTGCTCGCAGAGTGTGCGTTGCAGGCGCCGAAAGGTTGCCAGGTCTATTGGCTGCCGCTCAATGGCGCGGTCCTCAGCCCCCACGAATTTTGTCAGCGCCTGGCGCACAACCTGGGGCTGCCCTTTGTCGATGAAGCCACTTTGTTGCTCGACCTCAGCCGCTGGCAGCACGCGGCGTGGGTATTTCTCGATGACTTCTGCCGTCTGCCCGCGCCTGGGCTGGACGCGTTGCTCGATCGTTTACTCAACGTCGCCAGCCCGGCGCTGACCTGGTGGCTGGGCGCGCGACGGCGGCCGCTGTGCAACTGGCCACGGCTGTTGCTCGACGACGCGTTGCTGGAGTGCAGTGAGTTGGCATTCAGCCCCGCGCAGGTCCAGCAATTGCTGGGCCCCGGGCAGACTGTCGACAGCGTGATGCAGTTCAGTGCCGGTTGGTGTGCGGGCGTGCGTATCGCCTTGCTGGGCGATGGGCACCCGGACAAGACCTTGCTCGACTACCTGCAACATGAGCTCTTCAGTACCTTGCCGGCCGAACTGGCCGATGCCTGGCGTGTGCTGGCGCATCTGCCGCGTTTCAACCCGAGCTTGTGTGAGCACCTGTTCGGTGCTGGCGACGGCGCTCAGTACCTGCGGGATTTGCAGGCACTCGGTGCATTTATCCAGCCATGGGAAGACACCGCCGATTGGCTGCACGTGTTCCCGCCGCTGGCGCGATTGCTCTGCAATGAGCCCTGGCCGGCCAAGCGCTCGTGGCATCGGCGTGCCTGCCAGTGGTTTACCGCCGAGCGCGACTGGCAAGCCGCGTTTGAACAGGCGTTGCTGGCCGAAGAGTACGAAGTGGCGGTGAGTTTGTTACAGCACTTCAGTTTTGAAGACCTGTTCCGCCAGCAGAATGCGCTGCTGCTGTTGCGCCTGCATGAAGAGCATGGCGATGACGTGATGCTCGGTTCTGCGCAACTGGTGGGGCTGGTCACGGCGGCGCTGCTGTTTGCCGGGCGTTTTGACCAGGCGGGCGTGTGCATCGACCAGCTTGCCCGCTTTGCCCCGCAACCCAGTGCAGCGCAACAGCGGCATTTGTTGGCCCGCTGGCAGGCGCAATGGGGTTGGCTGTTGCATCTGGGCGGCGATGCCGAGCGGTCCCGCGAGCATTTTCTGGAAGCCTTGCAAGCCTTGCCCGATAACGCCTGGACGTCGCGCGTGATGTGCCTCTCGGGCCTGACCCAACAAGCCTTGCTGCGCGGTGAATTGGACGTGGGCCAAACGCTGAACCGCGAAGCCCTGTGCCTGGCGCGGGCCCACGGCTCGTTGGTACTGGAGGCGTTGCTGGAACTGGACCACGCGCAATTATTGGAACAACGCGGCGCCCCGTATCGCGCGCAAAGCCTGCTGGAAAATGTGCAGGCGATGCTCATGCAGCAGCGGCTCAAGGCCGGGCCATTGGTCGGGCGCATCGCCCTGCGGCGCGGGCATTTGGCGCTGCGCCAGGGGCAGGACGCACTCGCCAGCGAGTGTTTCGACGCCGGGTTGACGATGTGCCTGCACAGCCAGGACAAACGCGTGCTGTACGGGTTTCTCGGCCTGGCACTGCTGGCAGCCAACCATGGCGATTACGCCCAGGCCTTTATCCAACTGCGCGACGCCGAGCGCTTGATGCAGCAACGCCAAGTGCCGGAATCGGTGTATCGCGCAGTGCTGCTGTTGGTCAGTGGGCACTTCTGGTTACAGCAGGGCCGCGCCGACTTGACCGTGGAGGCGGTGCGCCGGGTGTTGCGCCACTTCCGTGGGCCGCAGGCTCGACAGGCACCGCCGGCCACGCTGGAATTGATTCCACGTCTGGAGTATTTGCTGGTGCTGGCCGAGGTGCGGCTGGGCTGCGCCGACCAACCCATGGTGCGGCTCAATGCCTTGCTGCACACCGCCCAGCAACGCGGCATGCTGTGCCTGGAAACCGAATTGCACCTCGTGCTGGGCGAAGTGGCCTGGCGCGTGGGCGATGCGGCGCTGGCCCGCCACGCCCTGCAAACCGGTTTGGAACTGGCCGCGCGTTGTCAGGTGCAACAGGCCATTCGCGAACTGCGCTTGCGCGCTCCTGGGTTATTGAGTGAGCTGGGGTTGGAGACGCAAGCGTCGCCCGGCGGCGTGGCGGAGAACCCCTTGAGTCAACGCGAACTGGAAGTGCTGCATTTGATCGCCCTTGGCAACTCCAACCTGGAAATCGCCGATCGGCTGTTTATTT
This sequence comes from Pseudomonas fluorescens, assembly GCF_900215245.1. Classification (GTDB taxonomy): domain Bacteria; phylum Pseudomonadota; class Gammaproteobacteria; order Pseudomonadales; family Pseudomonadaceae; genus Aquipseudomonas; species Aquipseudomonas fluorescens. The sequence continues at coordinate 1,072,232 of NZ_LT907842.1, read as the reverse complement.
CGCTGCACACCGTCAAGACCCACGCGCGGCGTATTCACAGCAAACTCGGCGTGGAGCGGCGCACCCAGGCGGTGGCCAAAGCCAAGACGTTGGGCTTGATGAGGGGGTGATGGTTCAGGCGGTGCAGAACGCTTGGCGGTATTCACCGGGCGTTGCGCCCATGGCTTGGCGAAAACGATGGGTGAAGTGGCTGGCGCTGGAGAAACCGCACATCCAGGCAATGTCACCGAGGGGCAGGGCGCCACTGCGCAACAGGGTCTGTGCCCGAACCAGCCGTCGTGCCAACAGGTATTGATGGGGCGGCAAGCCGAAGCTTTGGCGAAACATCCGCGCGAAATGGTATTCCGACAGCGCGCAGAGTCCGGCCAGTTGCCCCAGGCTGATCGGGTCCTCCAGGTGGTGATCGATGTAGTCCACCAACAGCCGCCGCTGATGCGCGGCCAACCCGCCTTTGAGGCGCAGGCCATCACGCGCACCGACCTGGCTGAGCAAGGTGTGGCTGAGCATTTCATGCGCCAGGCTGCTGGTCAGCAGGCGCTCGGCGGGCTCGTGCCAGTTGAGGGCGATCAATCGGTGAAAGCGCCGCGCCTGGCTTGCGTCTTCGAGAAAAGTGCTTTCGCGCAGTTGCAGTTCACGCGGTTCGCGGTCGAGCAGGGTGACGCAGCCGAGGGCGAACTGTTCCGGGCTGAAATACACGTGGGCCAGGCGAATTTCGCCGTTGATCACCCAGGCCGACTGGTGTTCGGCCGGCAGAATACACAGCTTGTCGGGGCCGCCCTTGGTGCCCGGCTGGTCGCGACGAAAGGTCCCGGTGCCGCCGCCGATGTAGCAGGACAAGGTGTGATGGCTGGGCGCCTGGTAGTCCTGCGAGTCGTGATGGTTGCTCCACAAGGCCGCAGACAAGCCGTCACCGAGCTCGGCGCAGGCTTCCAGGCGAGCGTTGGGCGAGCGGTTGAGGGCTTGAAAGACTTGCAGGGATTCCAGATCAGGCATGGTGTGTACTCTCCGACGCCTTGCATCCTACTCCGCGTCGCTGGCGCTGTGAGCCCACTGCCCGACAAAAGCGCAAGAATCTGCAAGAGCGCTCCCGGCCTGGCGGGTGACACTGTGGCTCAATCGACGGAGCCCGCTATGAACCTTTTTCTGTATTTACTCACCGTGCTGATCTGGGGCACCACTTGGATTGCACTCAAGTGGCAATTGGGCGTCGTGGCGATTCCGGTGTCGATCGTCTACCGCTTTGGGCTGGCGGCGTTGGTGTTGTTTGCACTGTTACTGCTGAGTCGTAAGTTGCAGGTGATGAACCGCCGCGGGTACCTGATCTGCCTGGCGCAAGGCCTGTGCCTGTTCTGCGTCAACTTCATGTGCTTCCTCACTGCCAGCCAGTGGATTCCCAGCGGCCTGGTGGCGGTGGTGTTCTCCACGGCCACGCTGTGGAACGCGCTCAATGCGCGGGTGTTTTTTGGCCAGCGGGTCGCGCGGAACGTGTTGCTGGGCGGCGCGCTGGGGTTGATGGGCCTGGGGTTCTTGTTCTGGCCGGAATTGGCCGGGCACACCGCCAGCCCACAGACGTTGCTCGGCCTGGGGTTGGCCTTGTTGGGCACGATGTGTTTCTCGGCAGGCAATATGCTCTCGAGCCTGCAGCAAAAAGCCGGGCTCAAACCGTTGACCACCAATGCCTGGGGCATGGCGTATGGCTCGGCGATGCTCGCGACCTACTGCGCGGTGCGCGGGATTCCGTTCGAGATGGATTGGAGTGCGCGTTATGTCGGCGCGTTGTGGTACTTGGTGATTCCGGGGTCGGTGATTGGGTTTACCGCCTACCTCACGCTGGTCGGCCGCATGGGGCCGGAGCGCGCTGCGTACTGCACAGTGTTGTTCCCGGTGGTGGCGCTGAACGTGTCGGCGTTCGCCGAGGGTTATCAGTGGACGGCCCCGGCGCTGATGGGGTTGGTGCTGGTGATGTTGGGGAATGTGCTGGTGTTTCGTAAGCCCAAGCCTGTGAGTCCTGTCTACAAAGCGAAGGCAATCTAATGTGGGAGGGGGCTTGCTCGCGAAAGCGGTGTTTCAGTGCCAGAGTTGTTGCCTGACACGCCGCATTCGCGAGCAAGCCCGCTCCCACATGGACCGAGGTGTCTACCGCCGCTTACCAAGCCCGTTGGTTTATTTGAGGCCCAGGCGCTTGGCCATGCGGCCCAGGTTGGCGCGGTCCAGGCCGAGTTCGCGGGCGGCGCTGGCCCAGTTGTGCTGGTGGCGCTCCAGGCAGGCGCTGATAACCTGGCGTTGGTAATGTTCGGTGGCCTGGCGCAGGTCGCCGGCGACAACCGGGACCGCATCGGCCTGGGCTTCGATCACCGGCGGCGCGCTGACGTCAGGCAGGTCGAGGTCTTGCGCATTCAAGCTCAGAATCTTCGGACGTTCGTGGCAGTTACCCAGGGCCTTGAGTGCGCTGCGGCCGATCAAATGTTCCAACTCCCGCACGTTGCCCGGCCAGTTATAGGCCAACAATGCCGCCTGGGCATCGCTGCTCAGGCGCAGGCTGCCCAAGCCCATACGTGAGCGGTTCTGTTCCAGGAAGAACCCGGTCAGCAGCAGCACGTCGCGCCCACGTTCACGCAGCGCCGGCACTTGCAGCGGGTACACGCTCAGGCGGTGATAGAAGTCGGCACGGTAGCGACCATTGCGCACTTCCTCGGCGAGGTCGCGGTTGGTGGCGGCGATCAGGCGCACATCCACCTGATGCTCCTTGTCCGAGCCGAGGCGCTGTAACTGGCCGCTTTGCAGTACACGCAGCAGTTTGGCCTGTACGGTCAGCGACAACTCGCCGACTTCATCCAGAAACAAGGTGCCGCCGTTGGCCAGCTCGAACTTGCCGCGACGCTCGTTCAGTGCGCCGGTAAAGGCGCCACGCACATGGCCAAACAGTTCGCTCTCCACCAGGGTTTCCGGCAGGGCGGCGCAGTTGAGGCTGATCATCGGCTTATCTGCACGCGGCGACGCGGCGTGAATCGCTTGGGCCACCAGCTCTTTGCCTACGCCGGTTTCGCCGGTGATCAGCACGGTCAGGTCACTGCCGCCGACCAGTTTGATTTCCTCGACCAGGCGCTTGTGCGCCTTGCTCTGGCCGATCATTTCCTTGTGCTGCTGGCCGCTGGCCTGGCGGTAGATCTCGGCGCGCTGATGCTCATCGTCGGCGCGCAACGCCAGGCGCTCGATACGTTCGGCAACGGTGACCGTGGCCGCCGCCAGGCTGGCGAAGGCTTGCAAGGCATCCAGTTCAACACGCTCGAAGCGCTCGGTGTCCAGCGCGTCGAGGGTCAGCAGGCCCCAGGGTTTGTCGTCGATAAACAGTGGGCAGCCCATGCAGTCGTGCACGTGCAGGTCGCCGTGCAGGCCCTCGACCAAACCGTCGTAGGGGTCGGGCAGTTCGCTGTCGCTGTCGAAACGGGTAGGCCCGGGGCTGCTCAGCAGCACGGCGAAGCGTGGGTGTTCGCTGACCTTGAAGCGTCGACCAAGGGTGTCGGCGCTCAACCCATCCACCGCCAGAGGCACCAGCCACTCACCATCCAGGCGCAACAACGCCGCGGCGTCGCACGGCAGCAGGGCGCGCATGGCGTGCAGCAGGCGCCGATAGCGCTCGCCTTCGGACAATTCGCGAGAAAGGTCGGCGACCAGCGGCAGCAGGGTGGTGAGCAGCGATTGTGCAGTCATAATGACTCCTTGTAGTCCTTACGACTATATTGTGTTGCAGGTCATATTGACTACTTAATATTTAAATCATTGAAAATTAACGAATAATAAGTTGGCATGAATACTGATTAAGTAAAGGCATTCAGTAAGAAGACCCAGGAGTCTGCCATGCTTAGTGCCCAAGACCGTGCCATCGTCAAATCCACTGTGCCCTTGTTGGAAAGCGGTGGCGAAGCGCTGATCACGCATTTCTATCGCATGATGCTCAGCGAATACCCGCAGGTTCGCCCGCTGTTCAACCAGGCCAATCAGGCCAGCGGCGACCAACCCCGCGCGTTGGCCAACGGCGTGCTGATGTACGCGCGGCATATTGACCAGTTGGACCAACTGGGCGATCTGGTTGCCAAGATCATCAACAAACACGTGGCCTTGCAGATCCTCCCGGAGCATTACCCGATCGTGGGCACCTGCCTGTTGCGCGCCATCTACGAAGTGCTCGGCAGCGAGATTGCCACGCCTGAGGTGCTGAGCGCCTGGGGCGCCGCCTACGGCCAGTTGGCCGACATCCTGATTGGCGCCGAAGCGGCCATCTACGACGAAAAAGCTCAGGCCCCGGGCGGCTGGCGCGGTGCGCGGCCGTTCCTGCTGGTCAAGCGGGTGGAGGAGAGCGATGAGATTACCTCGTTCTATTTTGCCCCCGTGGACAACGGTCCGATCCTGGCCGCTGCGCCGGGCCAGTACATTGGCATTAAGCTGACGGTCGACGGCGAAGAAGTGCGCCGTAATTACTCCCTGTCAGCCTTGAGCGACGCGGGCCTTTACCGCATCAGCGTCAAACGCGAGGCCGGTGGGCGGGTGTCCAACTTCCTGCATGACCAGTTGCTGGTTGGCGCGACCGTTGAGCTGTTCCCGCCGTCGGGTGAGTTCACCTTGGTGGCCAACGATAAACCGCTGGTGTTGATCAGCGGTGGCGTGGGCATCACCCCGACGCTGCCAATGCTCGAAGCGGCGTTGGCCACTGAGCGCCCGGTGCACTTTATCCACTGCGCGCGTAACGGCGGGGTGCATGCGTTCCGTGACTGGGTGGACGCCCTGGCGGCCAAGCATCCGCAACTCAAACGCTTTTACTGTTATGCCGAGGACGACGGCGTAAGCCCGGCGGCGGACAAGGTCGGCCTGCTGAGCCAAGCGCAACTGGCGGCATGGTTGCCCGAGCAGCGCGACCTGGACGCCTACTTCCTTGGCCCTAAAGGCTTCATGGCGGCGATCAAGCGCCACCTCAAGGCTTTGGGCGTTCCCGAGCAGCAGGCGCGCTACGAGTTCTTCGGCCCGGCTGCGGCGCTGGAATAATTGTCCGGAAACGACGCTGCCCAATTGTGGGCGCGGGCTTGCTCGCGAAAGCCCTGGATCAGTCACTTAACATGTCGACTGACACGCCGCCTTCGCGAGCAAGCCCGCTCGCACATTGCTCCTCCATTTGCCGCTGATTAATCTGCTGTTAACCCCCTTCTGTTTTAACCATCCCCTGTGTGTAAACTTGCGGCCATCTGGCATTAACCATAATCAGGTAAGGGAAACGGGGATGAGTGACGAATTGCGTATAGGCAGGGAGCGGCGCTTTCTGGTGTTGCTGGGCATCATCTGCCTGGCGCTGATCGGCGGCGCGCTGTACATGCAAGTCGTGTTGGGCGAGGCGCCGTGCCCGCTGTGCATCCTGCAGCGCTACGCCTTGTTGTTGATTGCGATATTTGCGTTCATCGGCGCCGCCATGCGCCGCAAGGGCGCGGTCACGCTGTTTGAAGGGTTGGTGGTACTCAGTGCGCTGGGCGGCGTCGCTGCGGCCGGCCACCATGTGTACACCCAGTTCTTCCCGCAAGTCAGCTGCGGCATCGATGTGCTGCAGCCGATTGTTGATGACCTGCCGCTGGCCAAGGTGTTCCCGCTGGGCTTCCAGGTTGATGGCTTCTGCAGCACGCCTTACCCGCCGATCCTCGGCCTGTCCCTGGCGCAATGGGCACTGGTGGCGTTCGTGCTGACGGTGATCCTGGTGCCGTTGGGCATTTACCGGAATCGCCGACCCAACGCCTGAGTCTGTTCACTGAAACGCCCCGCTCTTCCTTAAAGGAAGGCCGGGGCGTTTTTGTTCGTAGGGATTTGTGAAAGTGCTGTGACGCGCAGCAACTTGAGGTGCGCGCAGTGTGCGACATGTTGTCACACGGAAGCTGCCGCAGGACGTTTCTGCTGTGCCGGACCTTCGCATAAATTTGCGCCAGGAAGCCAAATTGTGCTGTCAGTTCGTGGTTTGAATGACGCCGCGAGCGCCGCGTGGTTCCAGCGCTTCGGTGATGTCCGAATGCCTTGTTTTATGGGGACTTGGATGCGTTTTGCATGCCCTTACAGCGTGTAAGGGTTGAGTGGCTGTGCTGAATAACACGGCAATTTTTGTGGTTTTTGTGGGGAATCGAACACGATAAGATCGCGAACCTTTGCAGGAATGGTGAAGGATTGTTGCTGGAATCGATAAAAATTATTTCTTTATAAGACATGGTTTATACATCGCTAGCTAACTACAATCGCCCGCACTGAATGTCCGGTGCTGTTCAATCTTTGAGCATTGGAGCGGTCGAGGGGCAGATGGATGGCTCTGTGCGACCCCAGGTTCCGGCAGCCTTTCAACTTTCCGCACCAAATGGAATTGGTCTGTAACAAGGCCTTTAACCACGAAATCGAATAAGAACTCACCGCAGGTCCGTGACACGTCCATTTATGGCGTACCGGGCAGGCTCTTATTCAATCGAAGAGAAATGCCAACCCTTGGCAGGGTGAAGTGTTGGCGATCAAAACCCAACTGCATTGCGCAAGCTGCTTTAGAGGTCGTGAGATGAGTAAAAACAGGTACCCCCGATTACTAGGCTTTTTGCCGCTGCTTGGCATGATGTTAATGCTGGGAGGCTGCAAGTGGACCTTGCTCGACCCAAAAGGACAGGTCGGTCTGGATGAACGAAACCTGATCATCACCGCCACCCTGCTGATGCTGCTGGTCGTGGTCCCCGTGATCATCATGACCTTCGCCTTCGCCTGGAAATACCGCGCGTCGAACACCAGCGCGACCTACGCGCCGAAGTGGTCGCACTCCACCAAGATCGAAGTCGCAGTGTGGCTGGTGCCGATCCTCATCATCATTGCCCTGGGCTATGTGACCTACAAGTCCACCCACGCACTGGACCCGTACCGTCCGCTGGAATCCGACGTCAAACCGATCAACATCGAAGTGGTCGCGCTGGACTGGAAGTGGCTGTTCATCTACCCGGACCTGGGTATCGCGACGGTTAACGAAATCCAGTTCCCGGAGCACACTCCGCTGAACTTCAAGATCACCTCCGACGCCGTGATGAACTCGTTCTTCATCCCCGCTCTGGGCGGCCAGATCTACGCAATGGCAGGCATGCAGACCAAGCTGCACCTGATCGCCAACCAGAAAGCTGAAATGGAAGGCATCTCCGCTAACTACAGCGGCGCTGGCTTCACCGGCATGAAATTCAAAGCGATCTCGACGAGCCAGGAAGATTTCGACGCCTGGGTAGCCAAAGTCAAGGCCGCACCTAAACAGCTTGATCAAGCTGAATACGATGCCCTTGCCAAACCAAGCCAGAACAACCCCGCCACTCTGTACTCCGCGTACACGCCGGACCTGTTTCAGAAAATCGTCGACAAGTACGAAGGTATGAAGCCAGGCAAGCCGGTCAAGCACGAGAAGAAAGAAGTGGCCGTGGTTGAAGGTTCTGACACGGGCTCGCATTCAACTGCTGGGGCAGAGGAGTAAACGATGTTTGGTAAATTAAGTTGGGATGCGGTCCCGTTCCACGAGCCGATCGTGATGGTGACCATCGCCATGATCGCGCTGGGTGGTCTGGCACTGTTTGCTGCAATCACGTATTTCAAGAAATGGACCTACCTGTGGACCGAGTGGTTGACGTCTGTCGACCACAAGAAAATCGGTGTCATGTACGTCATCGTTGCCATGGTCATGCTGCTGCGTGGTTTTGCCGACGCCATCATGATGCGTACCCAGTTGGCCATGGCCACCGAGGGTTCGCCTGGCTACCTGCCGCCTGAACACTATGACCAGATCTTCACCGCTCACGGTGTGATCATGATCATCTTCATGGCGATGCCATTCTTCACCGGCTTGATGAACCTTGCCTTGCCGCTGCAGATCGGTGCACGTGACGTTGCCTACCCGTTCCTGAACTCCCTGAGCTTCTGGCTGCTGGTGTCCGGCGTGGTGCTGATCAACCTGTCCCTGGGCGTCGGCGAATTCGCCAAGACCGGTTGGGTTGCGTATCCGCCGTTGTCGGGTATCCAGTACAGCCCTGGCGTGGGTGTGGACTACTACATCTGGGCGCTACAGTTATCAGGACTCGGGACGACACTGACGGGGGTCAACTTCCTGGCCACCGTCCTGAAAATGCGCGCCCCTGGCATGAAACTGATGGACATGCCGATCTTCACCTGGACCTGCACCTGGGCCAACGTCCTGATCGTGGCTTCGTTCCCGATCCTGGCCGCTACCATGGCGCTGCTGTCGCTTGACCGTTACCTGGATTTCCACATTTTCACCAACGAACTTGGTGGCAATCCAATGATGTACGTGAACCTGTTCTGGGCATGGGGTCACCCTGAGGTGTACATCCTGATCCTGCCAGCGTTCGGTATCTTCTCTGAAGTGATCTCGACCTTTACCGGCAAGCGCCTGTTCGGTCACCACTCGATGGTCTACGCCTCCGGCGCGATCTCCGTACTGGGCTTCATGGTTTGGCTGCACCACTTCTTCACCATGGGCTCGGGGGCAAGCGTCAACGCCTTCTTCGGCCTGGCGACGATGCTGATTTCCATCCCGACGGGGGTGAAGCTATTCAACTGGCTGTTCACCATCTACCACGGCCGTCTGCGTATCACCAGCCAGGTTCTGTGGACCCTGGGCTTCATGGTGACCTTCGCTATCGGCGGCATGACTGGCGTACTGCTGGCCATTCCGGGTGCTGACTTCGTCCTGCACAACAGCCTGTTCGTGATCGCTCACTTCCACAACGTGATCATCGGTGGTGCGGTATTCGGTTACATCGCTGGTTTCAGCTTCTACTTCCCGAAAGCGTTCGGCTTCAAGCTGCACGAAGGCTGGGGCAAGGCTGCATTCTGGTTCTGGATCTCGGGCTTCTTCGTCGCGTTCATGCCGCTCTATGCACTGGGCTTCATGGGCATGACCCGTCGTCTGAACGCTACGACCAACCCTGAGTGGGTGCCGTACCTGTACGTTGCCATGTTCGGTGCGTTGATGATCGCTGCCGGTATCGCCTGCCAGTTGATCCAGCTGTACGTGAGTATCCGTGACCGTAAGCAGAACGCTTGCGAATCCGGCGACCCATGGAATGGCCACACCCTGGAATGGTCGACTTCGTCGCCACCGCCGTTCTACAACTTCGCTGTGATTCCTACTGCGAACACGATCGATGCGTTCACCGAAGCGAAGGAAGACGGTACTGCGTACCAGCAACCCAAGCACTACGAGCCGATCCACATGCCGAACAACACCGCCACTGGCGTGGTGATGGGCGCGCTGTTGACCGTGTTCGGTTTCGCGATGATCTGGCACATCTGGTGGCTGGCAATCGTGGGCCTGGTTGGCACTATCGGTTACTTCATCATTCACGCTGCCCGTGATGATCAAGGCTACATGGTGCCGGTCGAAACGATCGAGCGCATCGAAGCCGAGCAACACGCTCGCCTGGTAGCCGAGAAGAAAATCCCGGCCAACCGTGTAGAAACCTCGTTGGAACAGGCTTAAACCATGTCGAACTTAGTGACCAATGCTGGACACGCCCATGTCGATGACCATGGGCACGATGACCATCACCACGACTCGGGGCCAATGACCGTATTCGGTTTCTGGCTCTACCTGATGACCGACTGCATCTTGTTTGCGTCGATCTTCGCGGTGTACGCGGTACTGGTAAACAACGTAGCGGGTGGCCCGTCGGGCCACGACATCTTCGAACTGCCTTACGTGCTCGGCGAAACCGCCTTGCTGTTGTTCAGTTCGATCACCTACGGCTTCGCCATGTTGGCCTTCTACAAGGGCAACAAGAAAGGCGTACTGAGCTGGTTGGCACTGACCTTCCTGTTCGGCCTGGGCTTCATCGGCATGGAGATCAACGAGTTCCACCTGCTGATCTCCGAAGGCTACGGCCCGCACCGTTCCGGCTTCCTGTCCGCGTTCTTCACGCTGGTAGGCACCCACGGTCTGCACGTAACTGCCGGCCTGCTGTGGATGGCGGTGATGATGTATCAGGTCAATAAACACGGCCTGACCAACACCAACAAGACTCGCCTGAGCTGCCTGAGCCTGTTCTGGCACTTCCTGGACGTGGTCTGGATCTGCGTATTCACCGTCGTCTACTTGATGGGGACCCTGTAATGGCTAATGCACACTCCCATGACCATGACAGCCATGATGCGAGCCACGGCAGCGTAAAGTCTTACGCTATCGGCTTCATCCTGTCGGTAATCCTGACCCTGATCCCATTCGGCCTGGTGATGTACCCAACCTTGCCGAAGTCGATCACCTTGATGATCGTCCTGGCGTTCGCGGTGATTCAGGTGCTGGTTCACCTGGTGTACTTCCTGCACCTGGACCGCTCCAAAGAGCAGCGCGATAACGTGATTGCATTCGTGTTCGCAGGTCTTGTGATCCTGCTGCTGGTTGGCCTGTCGATATGGATCATGTTCAGCATCCATACGTTCATGATGGCGAAGTGAGGTAAGACCCGATGTCGCTTAAGCACTTTATCCAAATCACCAAACCGGGGATCATTTTCGGTAACGTGCTTTCTGTGGCAGGCGGTTTCTTCCTGGCCTCCAAGGGACATGTCGATCTGGCCATCTTCCTGGCTGCAATGATCGGTACGTCCCTGGTGGTAGCTTCCGGTTGTGTGTTCAACAACTGCATCGACCGCGACATCGACATCAAGATGGAGCGCACCAAGAATCGTGTGCTGGTCCAGGGCCTCATCTCCCTGAAACTGGCACTGATCTACGCGACCGTCCTGGGTGTTGCCGGTGTGGCACTGTTGTACAAGGTGGCCAACCCGTTGGCGGCGCTGTTTGCCGTGATCGGTTTTGTTATCTACGTCGGCCTTTACAGCCTGTACCTCAAGCGCAAGTCGGTTCACGGCACGCTGGTGGGCAGTCTGTCGGGGGCGATGCCGCCGGTGATTGGTTATGTGGCTGTGACCAATAGCTTCGACATGGCCGCGCTGGTGCTGCTGGTGATGTTCAGCCTGTGGCAGATGCCGCATTCCTATGCCATCGCGATCTTCCGCTTCAATGACTACCTGGCTGCTTCGATTCCGGTTCTGCCGGTCAAGCGTGGCATCGAGGTCGCCAAGAAACACATCCTGCTCTACATCCTGGCCTTCCTCGTGGCGACCTTGATGTTGACCTTCAGTGGCTACGCCGGCATGAGCTACCTCGCCGTCGCCGCCGCCATGGGCATGTACTGGTTGTACATGGCCTGGACCGGCTACAAGGCAGTGGATGACACTGTCTGGGCGCGCAAGCTGTTCGTGTTCTCGATCTTCACCATCACCGCGCTCAGCGTGATGATGTCCCTGGATTTCCAAGTACCGAAAGAGCTGTTGCTGACCTACGCTCACTGATCGTTCATGCATTAAAAAACCCCGCCTTCGCAAGAAGCGCGGGGTTTTTTATGGCATGCCCTTTAAACTATTCCCACCTTCTACAAATGCAGGAAGCAACGTGATGAGTAAAAAAGCCGTTATGGTATTCAGTGGCGGGCAGGACTCGACCACTTGCTTGATCCAGGCGCTGCCGCTGTATGACGAAGTGCACTGCATCACCTTCGACTATGGTCAGCGTCACGTGGCGGAAGTTGAAGTCGCACAGCGCTTGGCGCAACAACTGGGGGCCACCGTTCACAAAGTGATGGACGTGTCCTTGCTCAACGAGTTGGCCATCAGCAGCCTGACCCGCGACAACATTCCCGTGCCGACCGTGAACAGCTCGGGTGAAAGCCTGCCAAGCACCTTTGTGCCGGGCCGCAATATCCTGTTCCTGACCTTGGCGTCGATCTACGCCTATCAGGTTAAAGCTGAGACCGTGATTACCGGCGTGTGCGAAACCGACTTCTCAGGCTACCCCGATTGCCGGGATGAGTTCGTCAAGGCGCTGAACACGGCGCTGCAACTGGGGATGGATTACACGCTGCGCCTGGACACCCCGCTGATGTGGCTGAACAAGGCCGAGACCTGGGCGCTGGCTGACTACCACCACCAACTGGAACTGGTGCAGCACCAGACCCTGACCTGCTACAACGGCATCATTGGCGCCGGTTGCGGCCAGTGCGATGCGTGCAACCTGCGCGCGCGAGGCTTGAATGACTACCTGCAGAACAAGGCGAGTGTCATGCATAGCCTGAAGCACAAGCTGCAGCTGAGCTAAATCAGCCGAGCGCTGCCTCGTCATACTCCTTTGTACGTGCTGCGTGAATTCAGCACCCGCCTACAAGGAGTTGCCCCATGGTCAGTGTCAGTCGCCGCTCCCTTCTCGCCTTCGGCGCCGCTTTGCCGGTGCTGGGGCGCCTGGATTGGGCGGTTGCCAGCCCGCCACCGGCCACGGCTGACACGGTGCGGCTCAACTATAACGAAAGCCCCTACGGCCCCTCGGACGCCGCCCGCGAGGCGATGCAGCGCGGTGTCGGCAGCTCCGGGCGTTACCCCTACGAACACATGTATGCCCTGGCTGGTATGTTTGCCCGCCAGCAAGGCATTGCCGAAGAACAGGTCGCGGTATTTGCCGGTTCCATGGCCGCCTTGCGTTATGCCGTCGTGGCGTTTACCAGCGCGAGCCGCGGGCTGGTGATGGCCACGCCATGCTACGAAGTGCCGCGCCAGGCGGCCGAATCGTGGGCGGCGCCGGTGCGCGAAGTGAGCCTCGATACACATCACGCCCATGATGTGCCGGCCATGCTCGCCGCCGATCCCCAGGCGGGCATGCTCTACCTGTGCAACCCCAACAACCCGACCGGCACCGTCACACCCACCGACGCGATCCGCCAAGCGCTGGCGAACAAGCCCCAAGGCAGTGTGCTGGTGGTGGACGAGGCCTACATCGACTTCTCGGACGCCCAAAGCTGTGTCAGTTGGGTCAAGGACCACGACGATTTGCTGGTACTGCGCACCTTCTCGAAAATATACGGCATGGCCGGCGCACGCCTGGGGCTGGCAATCGGCAACCCGGCACTGCTGGAGCGTCTGGCGGTGTTCGGCGGCGACAATGTGCCGGCTGCCTCCACGTTACTTGGTGCCCGGGCAAGCCTGGAAGACCCCAAGCTGCTCGCGCAACGCAAGGCGCTCAACACCCAGTTGCGCGAAGAAAGCGTGGCGTGGCTCAAGGGCCGAGGGTTTACTTGCACCGCGTCGCAGAGCAACTGCTTCATGATCGACGTAAAGCAACCGGCGCAGCAGGTCATCGATACGCTGGCCGCACACGGCGTGCTGGTCGGGCGGGTGTGGAAAGACTGGCCGCAATGGGTGCGGGTGACGGTGGGGAGCAAGCAGGAGATGGCGCGTTTTCGCGAGGTGTTTGCGGCGACTGTTTGAACTGCCGCCGATCCAACGTGGGAGCCGGCAAGCCCGCTCCCACCTGTTGAGTCCCGCTGGGTTACAGGCAGCGAGTTACTGCTGCGCGATGCTGTACCCATCAAACGCAGTCTGTTGCTGCAGTGCAGTAATCACGCTCTTGCGGCTCAACGGCTGCTCTGCGCCGGTGTTATCCACAAAGCTTTCGACCTCCAGCTCCGCGTCATCGCCATCACCCACAAAGCTGAAACCCAGGAACTCGAACGCCTCGCGGTCAACATTGAGCTTGGAGCGCGGCGTGCGCAGCGGCAGGGTGACGCTGATGCCGTCCTTGCTGATGACAAACACTTCGGCTTCTTTCTTGGCGCGTGACGCTTTGCTCTTGCCGGCGCTCGGGTTGCTGATGGCCTGGTGGGACTGGTTCAGCACTTTGAGGGCCAGGCCGTAGACCAGCTCCTGGAACTCGGGGTCGTCCTTGAAGCTGGACAAGATGCGGCTGATGGAAAATTTGCTGCTGAGGTCTTCCAGGGCGATGTTGTCGGCGGCCTCGGCATCTTTGAGTTGCTTGAGCTGGCCCATCAGGTCGTAGGCCTTGTCGTCGTCGAAGGCGTCGTGGGCTTGGCGGATCGCCACGCGCAATTCGCGGATCTGGTCGCTTTCCTTGGAGGTGTGAAACGCGTCCAGCACCATTTCGCTGATGATCTTGGCGGCAGGCACATGCTGTGAAAGATTGATGGCGTTTTCGTATTCGGCCTTGGAATGCAAGGCGACTACGGACTCTTCGGCGGATTTTTCAGTGTAAGAATCGGACATTAACATTTCACTACTTCAATAAACGGAACAAAAAAGCGTCGCGCATTTTCAGTGGGTAGAGGGATCAGGTCAAGGCAGCACAATGCCCTTATCGCGGCGCAACACGGCCAGCGCCCGCTGCAGCCGTATGGCCCGCCCACAGAACAGACCGACGGTAAACCCGGACACACCGCCGACCGCCACCAGCATCGGGTGCGTGCTCAATAGCAGCGGGTGCACCGCCTGCTGGTAGCCGAAGTAGTACTTCACGGCAAAGAATAGTTGCGAGATCAGCAGGGTCTTCCAGGTGCCCGCCAGCACCAGGGTGTCGCCATTGGCGTCGAGCCACGCGCCCCGTGCGTTGAACAGCCACATCCCCAGCAGGCTGCCTGCCAGTGCGCCGGCAACCCAGGCGCTGCTCGACAGGATGGACGGTGCCAGCGACATCAGCGACCACACCACCAGCACCACCGGCAGGATCATCAACGAGCGACGAGTCTCGCGCCCGCCCAGGCAGGCCTTGATACCGTAGTAACAAATCCACAGGTAAATGGCGTACACCCAAAGGGGCGTGCCTTGGAGGATATCGAGCATGGGCGCTTCCGTGCGGTGGGTGGCTAGGCGCTGAATAGTCGTTGAGCCGCTACGGGGTTGTCCATCGAATTGGCACCGGCACGCAACTACAGGCCACGCCGGACAACGTCAACGTGACCTACGCCAAACAATCCACGCGATCAAGCCAACTGCTTGAGGCAGTCCTCCAGAATATCCAGGCCTTCCTCCAGCACGGCGGGCTCGATGGTCAGCGGCGCCAGCAACCGGATGATATGCCGCGACTTGCCGCTGGGCATCAGCAGCAGGCCGGAATCCCGCGCCAGGCTGAGCAGTTGGGTCAGTTGCCTGGGCGCGGGCGTGCCGTCGGCATTGGCCAGTTCGAGGCCGCGCATGGCACCGACGCCGGTCAGACGGCCCAAATAGGGCGACAGGCGCTGTTCGCGCCAGGCGGCGTAACGGCTGACGATGGCTTCTTCCTGCTGTGCACCCCAGGTGCTCAGGTGCGCATCGGTCATTGCATCCAGCGTTGCCAAGCCGGCCGCGCAAGCAATCGGGTTGCCGGAATAGGTGCCGCCCAAGCCGCCTTTGGGCAAGTTGTCGAGCAGTGCTTTACGCCCGACCACCGCGCCCAAGGGCACGCCGCCGGCGATGCTTTTGCCGAGCAGGATCAGGTCCGGTTCGATACCCAGGCGCGAGAACGCAAACCGCTGGCCGGTACGCCCGAACCCGGACTGGATTTCATCGGCGATCAGCAGGATGTTTTTCTCGTCACAGAAGCGGCGCAAGGCGTGCGCGAACTCGATATCCAGGGCCAGAAAACCGCCTTCGCCCTGCACCGGTTCGATGATGAAACAGGCGACATCGTCGACGTCGATTTCAACGCTGAACAGCCGGTCCATGGCCTTGAGTGCCTCCCCGCAGGTCACGCCGTTGTCGGCGCTGGGGTAGGGCAGGTGATACACCGGGCCGGGCAGTACACCGATTTTTTGCTTGTAGGGCGCCACCTTGCCATTGAGGTTGAGCGTGGCCAAGGTGCGGCCGTGGAAGGCGCCGTCGAAGGCAATCACCGCCGTGCGGCCAGTGGCGCCACGGACGATCTTCAAGGCGTTTTCCGCCGCTTCCGCGCCACTGTTGGTGAGCATGCCGCTGACGGGGTAGCCCACCGGGATAAACGCGCTCAGGCGGTCCATCAGTTCGATATAGGGCGCGTGCGGCGCAGCATTGAACGCGTAGTGGGTAAGTTTGGTCGCCTGTTCGCGAATCGCCGCCACCACGCCCGGATGGCAATGCCCGAGGTTGAGCACGCCGATGCCGCCGACAAAATCGATGTAGCGCTTGCCCGTGGTATCCCAGACTTCAGCGTTCTTGCCGTGGCTGAGGCTGATGGGGTGAACAATGGAAATCGACTGGCTGATGGTTTCGCGGCTCATGAATCTCGGACTCGGCAATGGCGGGCTTCTATTTATCTAAGCCGCCTGCCATGCCCTGTCGCAAACGAAATAAAGTCGCCGGGTCATTATTAAAAGTCGGGATGTGCGTGTGTGTAGTTCACCATCCAGGTCAGGAAGGCGTTCACTTTAGGGACCTCACCGGCATGTTCGGCGTGGGCGATAAAGTGCGCGCCGGCGCTGGGCATCGCGTAATTCCAAGGGGTCATCAGGCTGCCGTTGGCCAACTCGTCGGCCACCAGGTACTGCGGCACCAACGCTACGCCGTAGCCCGATTGCGCCGCGCGGATGCACATGTAGAACGTGTCGAAGCGCGGCCCGTGGTAGCTGTTCTGCGAGTGCAGGCCCTGTTCCAGGAACCACTCATGCCAGGCTTCCGGGCGTGACGTGCATTGCAGCAAGGTATGGCGCGACGACGCATCGCTGCCCTCGGCGACAAACCCCGGCGCACACACCGGCACCACGGCTTCGCGAAACAGCTCGATGCAGGTTGCTCCCGGCCACGAGCCCTGGCCGAAGAAAAACGCGATGTCGGCCTTGGCCTGCAGCACGTCGAAGGGCTCCAGTTCGTTGCGCACATCCAGGTGGATAGTCGGGTGTTTGGCCGCGAAATCCTTGAGCTTGGGCACCAACCAGCGGTCGCCGAACGTTGGCTGGGTGGCGATGCGCAGCACCTCGGTCTCGCCGCCATAGGTGAGGATGTAGCGGCTGGAGATGTCCACCTGGGTGAGAATCTTGTGCACCTCGGCGAGGTACAGCGAGCCCGCCGGCGACAGATACAAACGCTGGCGCACCCGTTCGAAGAGATTGTGGCAAAGCATTTCTTCGAGCTGCGCCACCTGCTTGCTCACGGCACTTTGGGTCAGGTGCAGTTCTTCGGCGGCGCGGGTGAAACTCAGGTGGCGGGCGGCGGCTTCGAAGCATTGCAGGGCGGTCATCGAAGGGGTCAAGCGTTTTGAGATCATGCAGTTCATTCCAAATCGGAAGGAGCCTTTGCCTAAAGGTCGTTTGTGGCTGGGCAGTAAAGCCGTCGATACTGCGCGGCAACACTATAAACCGGCGCGGGCTGTGCGGCGCCGAATAATAAAGTTCGACAGGGAGTGCCTCGCATGAAAAACCTCAAAACCACCTTGGCCGCGTTCACGGCGGCTGCGGCCGTGGGCCTGGCGGGCAGCGCTCACGCCGGCGTCACCCTGGATGCGATCCAGAAGAAAGGGTTTATCCAGTGTGGCGTCAGTGATGGCCTGCCGGGTTTTGGCGTGCCCGATTCCAAGGGCAAGATGACCGGCATCGACGTGGACGTTTGCCACGCAGTCGCCGCGGCCGTGTTCGGTGATGCGTCCAAAGTGAAGTTCAGCCAGTTGACCGCCAAGGAGCGATTCACCGCGCTGCAATCGGGTGAAATCGACCTGATCTCACGCAACACGACGTGGACCAGTTCCCGCGATTCCGGCATGGGCCTGGTGTTCACCGGTGTGACCTATTACGACGGCATCGGCTTTCTGGTGAACAACAAGTTGGGCGTGACCGGCGCCAAGCAATTGGACGGCGCGACCGTCTGTATCCAGGCCGGCACCACCACCGAACTGAATGTTTCGGATTACTTTCGCACCAACGGCATGAAGTACACGCCGATTACCTTCGACACCGCCGACGAAAGCGCCAAGGGCCTTGAAGCCGGGCGTTGCGATGTGCTCACCACCGACCAGTCGGGCCTGTATGCGCAGCGCATCAAGATGGCTCACCCGGATGAGTTTGTGGTGCTGCCCGAGGTGATCTCCAAGGAGCCGCTCGGGCCGTTGGTACGCAAGGGCGACGATGAGTGGTTCAGCATCGTCAAGTGGACCTTGTTCGCCATGCTCAATGCCGAAGAGATGGGCATCAACTCGCAGAACGTCGAAGAACAGGCCAAGTCCACCAAGAACCCCGATGTCGCCCGCCTGCTCGGTGCCGACGGCGATTACGGCAAAGACCTGAAGCTGCGCAAGGACTGGGTGGTGCAGATCGTCAAGCAAGTGGGCAACTACGACGAAGTGTTCGAACGCAATGTCGGCCAGGGCAGCGTGTTGAAGATCAAGCGTGGGCTCAATGCGTTGTGGAGCAACGGCGGCATCCAGTACGCGCCGCCGGTACGGTGAGGTGAGCGCTGTCGCGTTTTAGCGAGGCTGCAACGCAAGCCCTGCGCTGCATCGGGGCTTGCGCGGTTTGAATCGCAGAGGGTTGCTGCTTCAGTTTAGCCGCTACAGACCATCACGTTGGCGCGACCATTCTCGTGCGAGGCGTGCCATCGGCGTTGTGCTGGTAAATCGCCTCGGGTTGGCCCTGTGCATTGAAAAACACCTGGCCGATTCCCGCCGAATTCCACAGCCGCTCACCGGCCTGCGCATGCTCCGGAATATGCGGCACCACCTGCATGATCCGTCGGCGCGTGAACCAGTTGAGGGGCGAACGTGGCGAGTAGAGCCAGCGGTTCAGGCGGTCGAACCACTCCAGCAAGCGTGGCGGGAATTGGTTCTTGATGCCGCTGCTGGTGATCTGCCAGATCCTCGGGCCGGCGTTGCGGTGGCGGATCAGCACTTCGTAGACAAACGAGTAGTGCACGTCGCCCGAGAGAATCACGTAGTTACCCGGCGTGCGCGAGTGGCGGAAAATGTTGAGGATCACCTGGGCGGCGCCGCGATGGGCCATCCAGTTTTCGGCGTCCACCAGCAGTGGGTAGCCGCACCAACTGAATACCTTCTGCACCGTCTCGATCAGCTTGACGCCAAAGATCGGCGCGGGCGAGACGATGATGGCACTGGGATGATCCAGCAGGGCCTGTTGCAACTCGCTCAAGGCTTCCCAGTCCAGCAGGCCGGACGGTTGCTTGAGGGTGAACTCGCTGCGCCAGCGCCGGGTGCGCGTGTCGAGCACCACCAGGGCGGGGGAGGTGGGCAGTACGTAATGCCATTGCTGGAATTTCAACAGCCCTTGCAACAGCGCATCCTGTGCTGCGGCGTCCAGATGATTGGCTTGGGTGGTTGCGGTCAATGCCTGGATTTGGATGAGCAATTCATCAAAGGCGCACGGCTGATTGCCCCAGCCCTGGCATAGCAGGTAAGCGAGCAGGGCATTGCCGATGATGCGCTTGGAGAACGGATGGCCGTAGGCGGTTTCTTCCCATTGCGCGCTGAGGTTCCAGTCATCGGTGATGTCGTGGTCGTCGAAGATCATCAGCGTCGAAAGGTGGGCGAACACCCGCGCGGCGCCGGGCAGGCCATGGCGGAACTGATCGATCTGTACCTGTTCGCGGGTATACCGCTGCTGTTCCTCGACGCCCAGTTGCGGTGGCTGTGGCGTGATGAGCGTCCAGGGCGTGGGCGACCAGACCAGCAGGTACATCGCCAGCACCTCGGCGAAGGTCACCAAGTGGTTGTCGGCGGTGCTGCTGGTGAAAATCGGCTTCTTTGCACCGCCGAAAAAACGTTCGCGCAGGGTCTCGTTGCTGTCCAGCGCGGGCAGCAGGTCCGCCCGATGGTAATAGCTGGCGTGATGCGTGTAGAGGCTGGCGCTGTCGTTCACCACGGCGCCTTCCAGGTGTTCGTCGAACAGCCCCAGGCGCGTGATCAGCGCATGAATCGCCCGCAGCATGGGCCCGGCGACATCGTCGGCGTAGATCTGGTCACCGCTCATCATCAGCAGGGCCGGGCGTTGGGCCGGTGTGTGGGCGTCAGCCAGCAAGCGGTCGACGCAGAGCAAGCCTTCGTCGGCCCAGTGATGCGGTTTGCGGCAGGAGCCGTGCACCAACTGGTGGACGCGGCTGTGCAGCACAAAGCTCGCGGACTTGGCGTTGGCGTACAGAAGGTGTGGCGCCCATTCGGCGATGCCGCAGCCGTCGACCATCACGTCGTAGCCAATGGCGACGTCCTGGGGCAGAGGCGCACTCAGCCGTACGTCGATCAGGTGAATAAAGGCCTGCCGCCCAACCGGGACGACATGGCAGTGCTGCGCATCGAGGTCGATAGCCAGCGTCTCGCCTGTGGGTAACTGCAGCCTCAAGCTCAATTGCAGGGTTCGGCTTCCCACCAACCACACGACCAGACGTTGGGGTTCCAGGCGCCTGAGCATCGGGCCAGCAAGCACCGCGGGCAATGAATCGGGTTGAGGCATGAGGACGCAGCTCTCACAAGGTAGGGCTGAAAAGGGTAGCGCAGAGGATGTCAGTGTTTTGTTAACCGCGTGCAGCGCAACAGGGCTGCACGCTGGGGCGTATCAACTGCGGCGCAGGCCGCCCGGTCTGCTCGTTGGGCCTTGTTGTGTCAAAGCAGCCGGCCTTGTCCGAGAGTGGCCAGAGAAGATTGATTTGATTGCGGCTGGGTTTGCCCGGACGCGTTGCCGTGATGGGGCGAAGCGTTTTCCGCCGGTTTGGCTGGGAGCTGCTCGCGTTGTAGGGCTTGATTGAGGTTATAGGTGTGGAACGTGTTACCAATCATCATGGGTAGACCTCATGCTCAATTGAAGGATCGCTGATCGCATCAACATTCCCTTTGAGTGCGCACTGAGTCAGTGGCATTGGCCGGGGCCTGCGTTCCCGGCCAAAGGTGTCCGCGTGTTTTCTCAGGCGGCTGATGGCGTTTCAGTCCGCCTTGGGCACGGTAAACCTGAACTCACTGCCGCGCCCCAACTCACTTTGAGCTTCGATTCGCCCCCCGTGCGCTTGAACGATGCCCTGCGTGATGTACAGCCCCAACCCGCTGCCCGTGGGGTTGTTTTCGGTCTGGGTCCAATAACGGTCAAACACATGCGGCAACTGTTCAGGCGCAATGCCTTCGCCGGAGTCGCGCACCGAAAACACGATTTCTTCGCCGGTGCTCATGGCGCTGATGCCAATGTTGCCCTGCCGCGGGGTGAACTTGATGGCATTGCCGATCAGGTTCGACAGCACCTGGAACAGGCGCTCCGGGTCGGCATTGATCTGCAGGCCGGGTTCCGCGTTGAATGCCAGGTCGATGCCTTTCTCCATCGCCAATGGCGCGAGCAGGGCGTAGGCCTCCTCGAACATCTGGCTGACATCCAGCGCCACGGGCTTGACTACGTAACGCCCGGCTTCGATTTTCGAGGTGTCGAGCAGGTCCTCCAGCAGCACATTCATACGCCCGGCGGCCTGTTGCATGGTGTCGATGGCCGAAGAAATCCGCCGCGACGTGTGCGGGCCTTCGGAGCTGAAGGCCTTTTGCATCATGCCGCAGAGCATCGAGATGACCGTCATCGGGTTGCGCAAATCGTGGGACACCACCGCCACCAGTTCATCACGCGCGCGCACCGCCTGTTGCTCGCGCAACACTTGGCGCGCGAGGTCGTTTTCCAGGGCCGAACGGCGCAGGTCGTTGGCCGCGAACAGGTCGCCGTGGCTCCACTTGGTGGAGATACCGGCCATTTCAACTTTCCAGATTTCAAACGAAGTGCGAGGGCGCAGTCGCAAACCGGCGTCGGAGTTTTCCAGGTCCAGCGGTTTGTTCGGGTTGCCGCTCCAGTTGATGTTCTCCTTCACTTCCGGGCGAAACCACAGCACACCGTTATCCACAGGCTTGGGCAAGCTCATGGCCAGCACGCCACTGGCCATTTGCTGAAACTCGGCGGCGGGCGGATACACCGACACCAGGTTGTGGCTGGAAAAGACCGGCTCGCCGTGCTGTTGCAGCCACTTGTGTAGCGCGCGAATCTGCTCCGGCTCCGGGCAGTTGCCGTAACGATGCAGTTGCTTGTCTTCGATGATTGCCACGCCGCCCGACAGGGTCAGGTCCATCAGCAATTGCGGCTGCTGGGCCAGGCCATCGAAGACGTTTTGCTCAGAGGCCTTCATCGCCCGCTCAAGCCGCACCAGTGCCTCGACTTTTTCTTCGCGTTGACGGCTGATGTCCAGGGCCTCCATGGCGCTGATCTGCAGCGACAGCACCTGGCCGATGGTCTGGCAGGCGATACGCAGTTCATTGGGCACCAGCAATGGCTCGCGGTTACCACAACTGATCAGGCCCCAGAGCTTGTCGCCCGCCATCAACGAGATGCTCATGGACGACAACACACCCATGTTTTGCATGTACTGGCAGTGAATCGGCGACACGCTGCGCAGCGTCGCAAAGCTCAAATCCAGCGGCTGGCCGGTGTCCGGGCGCAGTTTGGGCAGCAGCGGCACCGGCTCGTAGGCGGCATTCGGGATGATGCGCAGCCAGTTGGTGCGGTACAGCTCGCGGGCCTGCTCGGGGATGTCGGATGCGGGGAAGAACAGGCCGTTGAACAGCTCCATGGACGGCGCCGACGCTTCAGCGATGACCTGGCCATGGCCTTCTTCTTCGAAGCGGTAGATCAGTACCCGGTCATAACCGGTGATGGTTTGGATTTCATTCACGCTGATTTCGTACAGCGCTTGCAGGGTTTTCGCCGACTGCAGGCGTTGCAGCATTTTGCCCAAGTCACTCGTGCGGCCATTCAGGGCACGGGGCTTGAAGTCTTCGAGGCGCGGTTCGAATTCCAGCACCAGCACGTCTTGATGGCGATGCAGCAAGCCTTCAAATTGCACACCGTTGAAGTGGATATGCAGCGCGTGTGCGTCGAAAAATGTGTTGTCCTCAGCCATAGCCTGCACGGCGTGGGCGTGTTCCGCGCCAATCAATGTGTGCAGTGGTTGGCCCAACAGCGACTCTGGCGCGTGGCCGAACAAGGTGCCGACGTTGGCGCTGACCTGCAGAATATGGAGGTCTGGCTCCGACAGTGTCAGCAACACGCCGTGTGGCTGAATCGCCCCCGGCGTGCGGATGGGTTCGTCGGCACAGTTGGCAAGCAGTTCTTCAAAATCGTCGGGTTTCATAGCAGTACCTCCTGGCTGGCGAGCCATTGCTCGAAGCCGCTGAATGTCGAACAGGCTGCCTGCACCGCGCGCTGTGTCGCTGGCGCGTCCAGTGGCTGGTCTCCCAGGTAATCGAGAAAGTCTTTCCAGCGCCGACCGGTCTCGGCGCCGTACACGTTGAGAAACGCACCGCCGTTATCCGCATCAATACTCAGGCGCTTGCCCATTTCCCGGCGCAATACCTGGCCGCCCAGGGTCGCGCCTTCCAGCACATACAGTGCGCCGAGGCAGGCTGCGGGGTTATCGAACGTTGGCGGTTTGCGGCACCGGGGCAGGGCGCTGATGGCGGCGTCAGTCAGGCCAAGGGCGTGGAGATCACACAGCAAGGTGGGTGTTTTCACACGCAATGCAGTATCGAAACCATCGGGGATCAAACCACTTTCATACAACGCCGCTTCGATCGGTGCATAAAAACCGTAGTACGCCTGGAGCAAGCGCTGGTACCAGTCGGCATCCAGGCGTTCGGAGAAAAACGGCAGGCGTTTCTCCAATGCTACATGCAGCACACCAGTGCCTGAGCGCAACGCTTCCAGCAATGAGGGCGCAGCAAGGTCAGGGGCCTGTGAATGCATTCAGTGAGCTCGAACTGTGGGCCTTTTGGCCATGAATGACGCGATTAAATAGGCGACGATTCTACACAATGCATTGCCGTCAACTTCACGCATAAGGCGAAAAGCCTGACCAGCGGATCAGAAAAGTCGCTCCTTGCGTAATTAATGACCACAGGGCGGCACATCAAGTTCGGTCTGGATGATATTGCGGTGCTATTAATGCAGGGAGGCGCCCTGTTGGGTCAGCGCGTTTCGCACGCACTCCACCAAATGTTCGGTACTCCACGGCTTGGGCAAAAAACGCACAGAACCGCCCAGTTGTGCGGCTAACCTGGTATTGCCGGAGGTCAGCACCACCGGCACCGATGGCCAGCGATGCGCCACCACCTTGCTCAGGTCATAGCCGTTGAGCAAACCCGGCATCTGGATATCGCTCACAATCAGGTCAACCGGGTCGTCGCCGCGCTCCAGGTAAATCATCCCCTCATCCGCCGACGGGAAAGAAGTGACATGAGCCCCGAAGTCTTCCAGTACGTCCACCATTAACGAGCGAATGATCTCGTCGTCTTCCAGCACTAAAATCGATGGCTGAGCCATGATCCTTACTCCACCATCAGGGTTCAGTAAGGTGGAGTGGGACGGGCGTGAATAGGTTCGATTAGATATCTGCGGGGCGATGGGTGGTCGTTTTAGAGCGGTTGCGCGGTGGTTGGTCGCAGCGCCACTGTGAGGTGGATACAGGCATAATCGACTCACCGTTGCCCGCTGTGGAGCCCTAGATGAAGTACGCCCTGTTGACCCTCGCCCTGATCCTCAACGCCGGCCCGGCCTGTGCGGCGGGCGATGCCGAGGCGGGCGGCAAGCTCTTCGCCAAGACCTGCGGCGGTTGCCACAGCATCGGCGAAGGCGCACGCGGCGGTTTTGGGCCTGAGCTTAACGGCATCATCGGCCGCCCCGCCGGCACCACCACTGACTATCAGTACTCCGACGCGATGAAAAATTCCGGTGTGGTCTGGACCCGCGACAAACTCGCCGCCTACATCGAGGCGCCGAAGAAGGTGGTCAGCGGCACACGCATGATCTTCTGGGGCATCAGCGATCCGGAAAAAATTGAAAACATCCTCCAATACCTGGAAACCTTCCAGCCCAAGTAATCACTCGCGCACATTCCTGAACAGCATCAGCCGAGCGCTCTCATGCAGCCCGCGCGTCAAGCCCTGTAAGCGTTGAAACTCTTCAGGGTGCTGTTCGGCCACATCCTCCCGAGGCGTTTGCGAGGCCAGGTCATGCAGGGTCGGCGAGCTGCCGTCATGTTGCATCTGCAGCAGGAAGTCCTTGGTCACGCCACCGATAATCGGGAAGGTGCCCTCATGCAACACCAGCGGCACCACGCGCTCACCTTCCGGCGCTGGCTGCTGGATGTCCCGGCCCATCGCGCCGTTGCGAAACGGTATGCCCGCCATGCCCGCCACCGTCGGCAGCAAATCCGCCAGGCCCACGGCTTCGTCGATCACCCGAGGTTGCAGGCCCGGGGCGTGGATCAGCAGCGGCACATTGTTGCTTTCCAGGCCCAGTTGCTCGAAGGCGGGCGCCATGTGCGGGATCTGGCTGATGCGCGTGTTGTGGTCGCCGAAAAACACAAAAATGCTGTTGTCGTACCAGCCGCCGGCCTTGGCGATTTCCATCAGGCGGCCGATGTTGTAATCCAGCAGGCGCACCGCGTTGTATTGCTCGACGCTGCGTGAACCGGCGGCCTGGGCTTGCTCCAGCGTCACGTTATTGAGTTGGAAGCCATCGTTTTGCTTGGGGATGGTAAAGGGGCGGTGGTTGCCGGAGGTTTGCAGGTAGGCGAAGAACGGTTGGTCTTTTGGCACCGCACGCAGCAGTTGGTCGCCCTCCTTGAACAGGTCCAGGTCGGAGATGCCCCACACGTCCACCCGTGGCGAGCGCCAGTGGCTTTCGTCAAACAGCTGCACGCCGTCGATGCTCTGGCGAATCAACGCATTGATATTCGCCCAACCGGCGTTGCCGCCGATCATGTAGAACTTCTGGTAGCCCTCGAAGGCGTTGATCAGCGTGTGTTGCCGGGTGATCAGCGGGTTGCGTGTGGCCGTCTCCTGGCGGGTGACGTCCGGCACGCCGGAGATGCTTGCCCACACGGTTTTGGCAGTGCCGGTGACGGGCACGTAGAAGTGTTTGAAGAACCAGCTTTGCGTCGCCAGTGTGTCGAGGTTCGGCGTGGGGTTCAGCGGGTTGCCGTAGGCGCCGACGGCGCTGGTGCCGAGCGACTCAAGCATCACGAAGATCACGTTGGGCGGGCGCTCGCCTGGCAGTCGATAGGGTTGCACGGCTTGCTCGCGGATGAAATTCAGTTGCTCGGGATCGGGTTGCTCGACCCCCAGGTACTGGGCCACTTGCGGGTAATGCTGACGCACCTGGGCGGCATCGAATTGCGATTGGCCGACCTTGAGTGTGTCGTACAAGAACAGCACCGGGTTCAGGCCCACGGCGGCGACTTGGCTATTGCCGGAAAAGAACGCATCGCTCCAGCGCAGCGGCACCGGGTTTTCCAGGTTGAGATTGTTCACGCGGCCGAGCAGGGCGAGCAGCACGGCAATGACGCCAACCACCGAGACCGACGCCAGCGTGAGTGTGCCGATGGGTTTGCGCTCGCCATCCAGGGTCAATCGTTCCAGGCACACCAACGCCCAGACCCACACGGCCACCGCCGCCAGCCAACACGCGGTTATCCACAGCACCGGGTAGGTTTCCCACACCATCTGTTGAGAAATCTGTGCGTCTTGCAGGTAGCGCAACACGGTCGCGTTGATACGCACACCGAGGTAGGCGTAATGCCCGAAGTCGATGATGTACACCAGGCCGACCACGGCCAATGCCACCACCAGATAGCCGCGCGCCAACCAGCGCAGGGCGGGCAGGGTGGTGAGGTTCCAGCGTGGGAACCAGGCCAGCAGCGCCAGCGGCAACAGGACCAACACCGCCAGACGCAGGTCGAAGCGCAGGCCGATGCCCAGGGTTTCCGGCAGCGCCGGGGTGTTCAGCGCAAGGCCGGAAAAGCTGATTAAAAACACCAGCCGCAAAGCGGCCAGCAACACAAATATCAAGCCGATCGCGCCCACGCCGTAGCGCAGGCGGCGTGATTGCAACACACCCATCATTGACCCTTCCCAATGTCCAAAACGACCCCGATCAACTGTGGGAGGGGGCTTGCTCCCGAAAGCGGTGTATCAGTGCCAGATATGCCGCATTCGCAAGCGAGCCCGCTCCCACAGTTTGAGTTGCATCAATCCTGCAACGGCGCAGTAACCCGCCAACAGCGGATCAACCAAGTAATCCCAATAGTTCTCCGAAGCCTTCAGCCGCAACGCAAACCCCAGCGTGCCGATCGCCAGCATCCACACCGCCAATGCATTGCGCAGCCACAGCATCAACAGCGCTGCCGCCCCCACCAGCACAATCATCGGCCGCGGCTTAAAGCCCCAGCGATAAGGGTCGACATACGTCAGGCCCAGCGTTGCCGGGTACAACAGCAGGCTCAGCCCGCCAAACAACAGCAGCAATTGCACCCGCTGTTGACGGCCCTGCGGCTGCACCACGCCCAACCGGCACAACCCCACCCACGCCAACAACACCAACGTGCTGATCGCCAGGTCATCGGTGTAGCTGCGCACGTATGCCGCCAACGGCAATTCATTCAGCGGGATAACACTCAGCGCCACCAACACCGGCAACAACCAAGGGCGCCACGGTGCGGTGAATCTGAATGCGCTTAAGAGCACAAACCCCAGCAACACAAAACTCAAATGGGCTTGCCACACAGAAACCATCACAGACGCTCCGCCAGCCAGGCTTCGTTGAAGCTGACATGTTTGATAAAGGTGTTATTCCACGAGTACACCAGGTGATACATGCCGTCCGGGCTGCGGCTGAAATACGGGTACTCGTATTCGAAATCGCAGCCACGGGGTTTGCACACGCGGTAATCCAGATTGCTCAGAAAACGTTGTTCCAGCGGCAGGCGTTTGGCGCCGCTGGACGCGCGGAAGCCTTCGCCGATGATCGCTTTATAAGCCTCGGGGGAAAACGGTTGGCCCAGCGGGTCGGGTGATTGGTCCAGTTCCACCACTGTGCGCCACTGGCTCAGTTGGGCGTCGGTGCCATATAGGCTGAGCTTGAAGCGGCCGTCCTGCAGGTCGTTGAGGGCGACCAGCAAACCGTCGTCTTCAGTGGCCACGGCCGCCAGCGATGAGTTGGGGTTGGCCGGTTCCAGCGGGTACGGCTCGCTCCAGGTTTGCCCGGCGTCCTCGGTGCGGCTGGCGAGCACGCGGTGATGGGTTTCGCCGGCGTAACGCAACATCGCCACGGCGCGCTGGCCATCCTGCGGCACGATGGTCGGTTGCAAGGAATGCTTGCCGCGGCTGATGCGGAATTTGTCGATCACCGCACCGTCCGCGCTCAAGTAGAGGTACTCGGCGAACTTGCCCATGAACTCGTGATACACCGGCAGGCCGATCGAGCCGTCGGCGTGAAACACCGGTGCGGCGCGCACCAGTGTGCTGATGTTGAAAAACGGCGACGTCACCAATTGCCGAGGTGCCGACCAGTTTGCGCCGAGGTCCTCGGAGACCATCACGTTGATCGCACTGGTGGCCCAGCCGCCGACCGACACTGACACGTAAAACATCCACAGGCGTTTATCCGGCCCCAGCGCAATCACCGGGTTGCCCAGTTTACGAATGTAACGCTGGGTGCCGTCGCGGGTACTTTCACGTGTGGCCAGCACCTGCTCGGCGCCCCATTCGCCGCTGCGTGCATCAAACCGTGCGGTGCGCACCTGCACATCGGCGGCGCCTTCGCGGCTGCCTGCAAACCACACGGCCATCAAGTCGCCACCGGGTAGGGCGGTGACCGAGGACGAGTGCACAAAGTCAGTGAGTTGCGAAGACACAAAGCGGCTGGAGTATTGCGGCGCCGTCGCGACTTTAGAGGTGTTCGGGCTCGCCTGGGCAAACGGCGCGAGCACGTGCGGCGGATGGCTGAGCCAGGCGGCAATAAATACCCCTAGCAGGCTGCAGATCAGTAGGGCGGAGCGCATAGAGAACCTGTCAGAGAAAAAAATTACTGCGCACGATCATCCGGCAGGCGCTTCCTGCGACCGGTGAGCATGGATAACGGCAGGTTGTCCTTCACCTGGATGCTTTCATACACGGCGGCCAGCACATGCACACCGACCAGAGCCAGCAGCACATTGGCGGCGGTTTCATGGACTTGCAGCGGCCAATCGGCGCCCCATAGCGCGTCGACTTCCTGCATCAGGAAGCCGCTGATACCGAGGGTCAGCAGCGCCGACATCATCAACAGCATCACCAGCGCGCCGATGGGCGAATGGCCAAGGCGATGCAGGCCGCGCCCGTCGAACACCCTACGCACATGGGCACTGAGCCGCGCAGGCGATGGCCAGAAATCCGACCAACGCGCACTGCGCGGTCCTACAAACCCCCACACCCATCGCACCAGCAGCCAGGCCATAGCGTAGTAGCCCAGCCACACATGCCAGTCATCGCCCGCTTCGTTAACGAAGTAATTGGCGATAAAGACCCCGGCGATAGACAGATGAAACAGCCTCACCAGCGGGTCCCACAGGCGCAGGGATTCGCCTGGCATCAGCCCTTGATCTCAGTCTTCACGGCCTTGCCGGTGACCGGGTCGTGGTAGATCTCGACCTTGCGTTTGTCCTTGTCGAAGCCGTAGATCTCGTAGCAGTTGCCGTCCGTGACCTTGAACTTGCTGATCGTGTAACCGTCGGCCTTGAGCTTGTCCTGAAAGGCCTTTTCGTCTTGCCATTGCGAACGCTCGGCGGTGGTGCACTGCGGGCCGGCGAGGGCCATGGGGCTGGCGATAAGCAGCGACAGCAGGAGAATTTTGCGCATGAAAAAGCTCTCAGCAGATGTGGGAGATTTCACAGTGCAAAACCAACCTTAGCGCAAGCTTAGTTGGCAACGCGCCGTAACATCTTTCCCGAAATGACCCCGCGTAGAACCGGCATCATTCCGCCGATTCCTACAGAGACTCCGCTATGCGCCTACTCCTTGTCGAAGATGATCGTGCCCTTGGCCAGGGCATTCGCGTGGCATTGGGCGCTGAAGGCTACACACTGGATTGGCTGCAAGATGGCCTCAGCGCCTTGCACGCGTTGCGCACCGAGAGCTTCGATTTGTTGCTGCTCGACCTCGGCCTGCCACGCCTGGATGGCCTCGACCTGTTGCAGCAACTGCGCGCCGGGCAACACGACGTGCCGGTGCTGATCCTCACCGCCCGCGACGGCACCGCCGAGCGCATCGCCGGGCTGGACGCGGGCGCCGACGACTACCTGATCAAACCCTTCGACGTCGAAGAACTCAAAGCCCGCGTGCGCGCCCTGTTGCGCCGCAGCCAGGGCCGCGCGCAACCGATGCTGGAACACGCCGGTGTCAGCCTCGACCCGGCGACCCAGCAAGTGCGTTACCAGGATGAAGAGATCATCGTCACGCCGATGGAATACCAACTGCTGCACCAGTTGATGGTGCGCCCCGGCAAAGTGGTGACCCGCGAGCGGCTGTCTCGTGCGTTGTATGGGTGGCAGGACCGGGTGGAGAGCAACACCCTGGAAGTGTTGATCCATAACCTGCGCAAAAAGTTATCCACCGACCTGATCCGCACCGTGCGCGGTGTTGGCTATGTGCTGGCGCTCACACCATGACCTCGGTTCGCGCGCGCATCCTCATTCCGGTGCTGGTGTTTATTTTGCTCGGCGACGCGCTGATCAGCTGGCTGGTGCTGCGCGACAGCCACCATGAAATCGAAGAAGTCTACGACGCCCAACTCGCCCAAAGTGCGCGCCTGCTGCAAGGTGTGCTGCGCCAACGCGACCCCGGCGAAGCCGACTGGGACCGCTTGTATCAGGCGTTCGACCAGGCCATGAGCCGTGTGGGGGAGGAGGGCGTGGCCCACCCGTACGAAACTCGCCTGACCTTCCAGGTGTGGCGCAGTGATGGTGAGTTGCTGGTGCGGTCTGCAGAGGCGCCCGTACTTGCAACCCCGCCGACTGCCCTCGGCGCCCACGACATCATGGACAACGGCAACGACTGGTGCGCCTTCCTCCTCGCCGACCCGCAACAGGGACTGCTGATCTGGGTGGGCGAGCGCGACGACATTCGCCAGGACCTGATCGAACGCATCGTGCGTCACACCCTTTGGCCCACCTTGATCGGCGTGCCACTGCTGACCGTGTTGATCTGGCTGACCATCGGCTGGGGGCTCACCCCGTTGCGCGCCATGGTCAGGTCGATTCGGGGGCGCAATACCGACACCTTGCAACCGTTGAACCTCAAGCCGCTGCCGACCGATCTGGAGCCCATGCAAACCGCGCTCAACCGGTTGCTGGTGCAAATGGATGACCTGTTGGAGCGCGAACGCCGCTTCATCGCCGACGCCGCCCACGAACTGCGCACGCCATTGGCGATCCTGCGCATCCATGCACAAAACGCCCAAAGCGCTGCGACCGAAGCGCAGCGGCGCGAAGCCTTGGACTTCCTGGTCAACGGCGTCGACCGCGCCACACGCATTGGCAGCCAATTGCTGACCATGGCGCGTATCGAGCCGCAACTGAGCAACCCCGTGCGCAAGCCTGTGCAATTGACGGAACTGGTGCGCGAAGAACTGGCCGAGTTGACGCCGCTGGCCATGGAGAAAGGTGTGGAGTTGGTGCTCGAAGGCGAAGAAGCGTGCTGGGTGCAAACCGAGCCGGTGGCCCTGGCGATTGCGCTACAGAACCTGGTGACCAACGCACTGAATTTTTCCCCGGCGGGCAGCGAAGTGAAGGTGGTGATTGGGGTCAACTGCTTGAGCGTGGAAGACCAAGGCCCGGGGATTGATGAAGCGGAAATGGAGCGGTTGTTTGAGCGGTTTTATAGCCGGGATAACGCTAATGGCGCGGGGTTGGGGTTGGCGATTGTGGAGATGATCGTGGGCAAGATCGGCAGTGCGTTGACGTTGCACAATCTAGCGCAGGGCGGCTTGCGCGCGCGGCTGAGCTTCACGGCTTGCGCGCAAGCGCCTGCGGGAATACCACACCGTTGAACGTATGGGTGCAGCAGTCACAACTGGGCTTCATCTGTTCGGGCGTCAATTGGGGGTTAACCTTTTGCAGCAGGCCTGCCGCGTCGACCCACAAACCGCTGTAATAGCTGAAATCACCCAATAGCACATAGTCGTCTTTGTCATTTTCATGCAGAGCAACCATCCAGAACACGGGCTCCGGGCGATCCAGGCGAGCATTGGCTTCGCTGAACACCTTGTCCCATGGCTGACCAACGTTGGACAGGAGAAATCGGAATAGCGGCGTGTAGTCAAAACCGTGTCGTAGACGGCTATGCATTGATCCGCGGGTGGACAGTGAACGCTTTGCGCTTTTGGTATGCCGTTCATAGCGATAAGCGAAACCGCTACCGTGACGCACGCCATGGGTTCGGGTATTGACTGAGCGGTAGAGAAGGGGCTTTTTCATTGCTTCAGGATTCCTTCCTGGGTTGCTTTGGAGGTGGCGGCCAAGCGCCTTGATAGCGGAAGGAAATTTGGTAGTCGAATAGGTTGGGCTGTATTACATGCTGGAAGTGTGGCTGGAGAATTGTTATCCAATTTGGGAGAACGTTGAAAACGTCGGCATATATTGCGGTTTCATCGCTCAAACCTAATGCCTCAAAGGAACTGTCAGCGTCATCGATATCTGCCGAGTACTCATCTGCTTTCAAGTCATTACTGAGTTTTTCGTACCACCGTAATCTGATTTTCATAACCATTTTTCGCACTCCTCTTTATCTGTAAATTCGACGTTTTGGGTTCGCCGGCCCGCGACGTTCGGCGGTGTAAGGATCAAATGCGCCGAGATGTTCTAAATCACTGTTTCGATAGACTTCAAGCTCGCCTTTCTTGGAATCCCATTCAAATATCTTTCTCCTTTTTGCATCTATCCAACGCTCACGTAAACCAGCCCCGCCTTGTCTTGGTGTCACCGGCTTTTGGGGGATCAAGCCTGGGAAGCCAGTTATATCTTCGGTACTTGGTGCAGAAAAGTAATCATGATCCGGGTTTCTCAACCCCTTCCGAGGCTCATTTACCACCACATACAGCGGCCGAACCCCAGACTCCACCGGGAACACCAGAATAAAATCCCGATACTCCGGCGGATAAATCGGGTTCACCAGAATCTGCGCGGCTTTCTCCGTCGGCGGGTAAATCCAAATCACCGGCGCTTGCGGCGCAGCCTCCAATGCCGGAATACCCAGCGTATCTCCAGGATCAACCGCAGGCGTCCAGATCAGTTCCACGCCCTCACCCAAATCCGCCACAAACTGATCGCCACGGCTTTGGAACTGCACCACATCAATCATCTGCCAATCGGCAGTGTTGCCCGTGTAAAACCCGTACCCCTTGAGCGTACCGTCCCCACGCTGCTCGACATGCAAACGCATCTGCGACCGCGCCCGTTGCAGCGAACGCAACTGCTCCTCGCTGTAGAGCGCGCTATCACCCAGCTCCGACGGCCAAGCCAGCGCCACCAAACCCGCCAATAAGCCACCGGCTACAGTGCCAGCGGCGGTTGCTGCGGATTCCACCACCGCCGAACGCAACGCCAACTGCCCCAAGCCAACAGGCAGGGCGCTGCCGCTGATCTTGCGCAAGGCGACTGCGCCTCGGCTGTCCACCTCGCGCCCACCCAACAGGCTGAAATGGCCGTAATCCTTGATCAGCTCCAACGGTACGTAACCGGTGGGGTCGTTGTAGCGAATGATGCCGTCAGGCAGTTGGCAGGGTTTGGTGAACACGCAACCGGGAAGTTTTGCGGGCGTAGGCGCCGGTGCTGGTGTTGGGTCGAGCAACACCATGGGCGGCGAATAGGGCACCCGCTTCGGCTGCGGAGTCAGGATTCGCCGTTTGAGTTGTTCTTCTTCGGTGATGGGGTACGCGCGTTCTGACATGACGGGCTCACTTCCTTGTGCGAGGGAGTGAGCGTACGAGGGGTAATCAGAGGTTGATGTCGGCTCTTCTCGATGGTGTATGTGGGAAAAGTCATCGCTGTTAGCGACGATAATTAAAAAGGGCGATGAGACTTTTCGACTTAGCTATCTTCAGCATTTTAAGTAGTGCGCTTTGGACATTTCTCGTCACAAGGCTCGGCTTTGCCCGTCCAGTTTTTAAAGCTAAGTTCTCGCTCGTCGCTGTCTATATGGCGACCGGGCCTGGAAACCCGTGGGTATAGGCGCACAGGCGCCACCATTTATCACGACCGCTGGCGCCACTTTTGTGCCAGCATATGCGTGTTATGGCGGCTGTGCGTGGGAGGCTTTCGAGTCTGCCGGGTTTGCCTATTCCCCGGTTTCCAGCCTGCGCACAGCTGCCACCCATTCGCCTGGAAACGAATGCGGCAGCTCTCTTCGAAGAATGGGAGCTATACCAATGAGCGTTTCTGAACGGTTTTATCCTCGCAATACTGCAGTCCACACCTCTACGCTGTTCGGAGGTGCCCAATGATCAACCCACCCCTCAACAAAACCCTCGGCGTCATCACCTTCTCCACCTGCGGCAAACAGCCCAATCTCCACCGTCTATTCCGCGTCAATGCCGGCGTGCCCATTCGTGATGCCCTGGAGCATGCCTCCGAGTTGCTGCACTGTTCCAAAATGCTCGCATTGGATGCCGCCATGGACAAGAGCGCGGACCGTTACGCTTGGGCGGCGCATTATTTGGAGGAGATGGCGAAGGCGGTGGTGGATGATTTGGCGAATGGGATGTTGCCGAATGGGGGGGTGGAGGAGAAGGAGGCTGTTTCGGTGTAAACGGGTGGTTTGATGGTGTGGCGGCGGGCGCCTTCGCGAGCAAGCCCGCTCCCGCATTTGGATCTGTGTACATTCGTTGAATCAGTGTCTGCAGCAGAGAAGACCTTGGGACGCCAAGGTCTTTTTTTGCCTGCTGATCAGCTCAGCAGGTGCTTGGAAATGATCCGCGAGATTTCCACAATCGAAGTCTTCCCCGTGAATTCAAACTTCACTTTCCCCAGCGACGAAAAGTAAATCTCCAACTCCGAATCCAGGTCAAACGTGCCGGAGGTTTCCACCGAGTACGCAACGATATTTTTGTACGGCAGCGAGGTGAAGTCCTTCTTGCTGCCAGTAATTCCCTGCACGTTCACCGCGATGATGCGCTTGGTGGTGAAGACCACGCCGTCGCGCATGGCTTTGTAGGCGTCGATCACTTCTTCGCCATCGAGCAGCAGGGCGGAGACGCGTTCGGCGTATTCGTTGTTTTGTTTGAGTTTGAAGAAGCCTTTGTTGTTGAAGTCGATCATGGGCCTGTCCTGGGTATGTAGTGCGGCAAATGCCTGTGCGGGTGTATGACGTTTTGCTCGCGGATCTGTATCTAACGGCCTGCTATTCAACGCCCTACCATGGCGCCCAACCTCATAATTTTGGAGCGGCACCATGCCCGAACTGTCCAGCTGGCTTGCTTATGGCCTGATCTCACTCGGCATGGTGCTCACCCCCGGGCCGAATATGATTTACCTCATTTCCCGCTCGATTTGCCAGGGGCGCACGGCCGGGTTGATTTCGCTGGGCGGTGTGGCGTTGGGGTTTGTGGTTTACATGCTCTGCGCGGCATTAGGGATTACCGCGCTGGTGATGGCGGTGCCATTTGCCTACGACGCGCTGCGGCTCGGCGGGGCATTGTACCTGGTGTACCTGGCCTGGCAGGCGGTCAAGCCGGGTGGCCGTTCGCCGTTTCACGTGCGGGATTTACCCCAGGACAGCCCGCGCAAGCTGTTCATGATGGGCTTTGTGACCAACCTGCTGAACCCTAAAGTCGCGGTGATGTATTTGTCGTTGCTGCCGCAGTTTATCGACCCGAATGGCCATGGCAGTGTGCTGACGCAGTCCCTGGTGCTGGGCTTTACGCAGATTGCCATCAGCGTGAGCGTTAACTCGGTGATTGCCATCATGGCGGGCTCCATCGCGGTGTTCTTTGTCACCCGCCCGGGTTGGCAGGTGGTGCAGCGCTGGGTGATGGGCTCGGTGTTGATGGGGTTGGCGGTGCGCATGGCGGTTGAAGGGCGGCGGTGAGGCCATTCAGCGTGCCATGACGTTGACGATGACATGCAGGATGAAGGCGGGGCCGTAGCAGGGCTGACCGTGTTCATCCTCGATCCGCCAGATGGACGTGACCGTGCAGGTTTCCTTGGGCGCGGCGAACTCTACAGTGATGTGCACCGGTTGGCCGGGCAGTGTTTCTGCAATAGCGATCTCGTTGTTCAGGCTGCGCAGGTGGGTGTCCATCACCACTTCCAGTGGCGCGCCCGTGGCGGTGCGTTGGGCGATAACGTATTCGCCATCTACCCGTACCAGCCTGCGGCCACGCCAGGGGCGGGTGCCAAGGTTCTGGATTTCCCAGGTCTTCTGAAACGTCTCACCGGGTAACACGACGGTTTGGTCCGGCGTGGTGACGTCTGCGTTGAAGACGGCAACGTCACCAGGGTCTTGCAGGCCGATAGCGCGGTTAGTGGCAGCCATTGAGTGAGCGCCCACCGGAGCGCCTGCCAAATCGGCGAAGTAGCGGAACAGTAGCAGTGGTGAAACTTGAAGTGCCTTGGCCAACTTTATCAGTGTGCGCACCGAGGGATCTTGAGAGGCGCCACCGGCCAACCCGTAAAGGTAGGTTCTGGATATGCCGGCTTCCTTGGCCAGGGTGGTCATGGATTTACCCAGTTCCCGGCTGCGTCTTACGACTAGCGCTCGAAGAGTGTCGCGCGTCTTGATGCTCATAGTTGATTGCTCATCCCCAGTCCTTGGTGAAAGTCGTCACGTTGTTAGCTAAAAAGGACAACCTGCCCGCCGCAACGTGTAGCGGGCCATGCACACTCGCATCCTGCTGGCGACGTTGTGAAGGACATGGATAGTCCGCGTTTTGATTGGCTATATCCAGTGTCGCGGTGTCTCGCATGCTTGCGACCCCATTTTTGTTGCATTCATTTACAACTATCTCTGGATATCTCTATGAAACAGATAAAAGCGTGCTGTGAATCCATTGCTCGATCAGGCTTTGGGACCCTGCAGATCTCAGATGCGATGCAGCAGGACTACAAAAAGATCATTGATGGGTACGCGGCAATTTCCCAAACCACCAAACAATCATTTTCCTTCGCCGAAGACACTGACGGTTTTTTCCCTTTTGGCGCCGAGTATTCGAGCATCGAAGACCACCCGGACCTGTGTGAGCGTTTCTGTTACTGGCCTGCGCATGCGCCTAAGCGAACGGATCTGGAGTTCACCCGAAGCCCGTTCTTCACTGCTGTGGGTAGTTTTGAGCGCCAGATCAGCGAGCTCGCCCAAGCGTTAATGGACGGGATTTGTGCAGAGTTTGGCGTTGCCCCATTAGCGCCCTTGCGATTGGCGTCTTACATCCAACTCTGTGTCTACGGTGCTCAGGCCACAAACGGCGTGCGCCAATTTGCTCAGGACCCTCATGAAGATGGGCACATGCTGTCGTTTATCAAGCCTACCCGCGAAGGGCTGGTGTTGGTGAAGGGCGCTTCATTAGAGCCGGTCCGGCTACTGGAGGGCGAGATTGCAGTGCTGGCAGGTTCGTTGCTCACTGAGCTTTCCGACCAGTCCATTCCTGCTGCCTATCATGCTGTATTGGCGCCGAAGCAGCCAGTCGCCAGAAGCTCGTTGATTTACTTTGCAAATCCGAGCCCGGAACAGCGGCCGACAAGCTTTTTCCGCCGCAAACCCATTGACCTGAACAGTGCTGTCAACGCTCGTCATACCGGTTTCGGCAATCAGCCTATTCAACTTCTTTAATCGCCTCGCGGACTCGAACAATCCATGTTTCCACATTTCAACGCCCTGTACCTTGAAGGCTTGCTCCTGGGCATCGGACTGTTCGCCGCCCCCGGCCCAAAAGACACCTTGGTCATCCGCCAAGGTGTCGGACGTGGTCCCATCTGGTGGGTGGTCGCTATTTGTGTGCTGGCCGATATTCTCCTGATCGCTATCGGCGTGACGGGGTTAGGGGCTGTGCTGAAAAGTTGGCCGGCGGTGATGGCGATACTGCTCGTAACCGGCGCGGCCTATCTGCTGTGGTTCGGTGGTCAGCGCTTGTTGGCCTGCATCCGCAACCTGTCCATGCCGGACACTCAAGGGGGTAACTCGCAAAGGGGGCTAGTACGTACGGCGATAGTGCTTGGCTTCGCCAACCCCTACGCCTGGCTTGATACGGTGGTGCTGATCGGCTCTATCGGTGCGGCCAAGCCCGCTGGCCAGCAAGCACTGTTCGCGACAGGCGCCATGACGGCATCGTTGGTGTGGTTTGTGCTGTTGGCGCTGGGGTGTCAGCGTTTGACATGGCTGTTTCGCGCGCCCGTGGTCTGGCGCTGCTTGGACGCTGGCGTTGCGGTGCTGATGGTTTACCTGGCGGGTATGTTGCTCATTGACTCACTGGATATCTTTCAGATAGTCCTTGAGGGTCATCAGCGGAGCGTTTAGCTCATCAAGGTGGCTGGCCTGTTGCACTTCGGCGGACAGCTTGTGCAGTTCACGCCCGAGTACGGTGTTGGCACCGCCTAACGTACCCAGTGCCTGGGCAATGCACTCATCAAGCTTGCGTTGAATCGTGGCCAAATCCCCCTGACGCACCAACAACCCGAACACTTCCCGCTCATACCCGTCCATGATCAAATCATCGCGCAGAATCGGGCTCGCGCCTTCGGTCTCATGCACCAGCTTGAGAGCAAAAAGCGCAACAGCTTCCAGCGTCAATTCCATGGTCCCGGCTCCTTAGCGTCTGTGTTCGCCCGTGCATACGCACTTTTCGACAGGCGAAAAAAAAGACCTTGAATTTCAAGGTCTTTCTTTAAGATGGTGCCCCGAGGGAGACTCGAACTCCCACTCCTTTCGAAAACGGATTTTGAATCCGCCGCGTCTACCAATTCCGCCATCAGGGCTCAATGGCGGCGAAGTATAGAGATGAGATTACCGTTGGTCAATCACGTTTCATGGTCTATTTTCACTATTTCCGCTAGACTTCCCGGCCCTGCTAGACGAACCCCATCATGCGCGTTGCTGACTTTACTTTTGAGCTCCCTGATTCGCTGATCGCTCGCCACCCTTTGGCCGAGCGTCGCGCCAGTCGACTGCTGACCCTGGACGGGGTGAGCGGTGCCCTCGCACACCGTCAATTCACTGATTTGCTTGAGCATTTGCGCCCAGGCGATTTGATGGTGTTTAACAATACCCGGGTGATTCCGGCACGGCTGTTTGGCCAGAAAGCGTCCGGCGGCAAGCTGGAAATTCTGGTCGAACGGGTGCTGGACAGCCATCGCGTGCTGGCCCATGTGCGCTCCAGCAAGTCGCCGAAACCGGGGTCGAGCATCCTGATCGATGGCGGTGGCGAGGCCGAGATGGTCGCGCGCCATGACGCGTTGTTCGAACTCAAGTTCGCCGAAGAAGTGTTGCCGCTGCTGGAGCGCGTCGGCCATATGCCGTTGCCTCCTTATATAGACCGCCCCGACGAAGACGCGGATCGCGAGCGCTATCAGACGGTGTACTCCCAGCGTCTGGGTGCGGTGGCCGCGCCAACGGCCGGGCTGCATTTTGACCAGCCGTTGCTGGATGCGATTGCCGCCAAGGGCGTCGAGAGCGCTTATGTGACCCTGCACGTGGGGGCCGGTACGTTTCAGCCGGTGCGTGTGGATAACATCGAAGACCACCATATGCACAGCGAGTGGCTGGAAGTCAGCCAGGACGTCGTGGATGCCGTGGCGGCGTGCAAGGCGCGCGGCGGTCGCGTTGTGGCGGTGGGCACCACCAGCGTGCGTTCGCTGGAGAGTGCGGCGCGTGATGGCGTGCTCAAGCCGTTCAGTGGCGACACCGATATCTTTATTTTCCCGGGCCGGCCGTTCCATGTGGTCGATTGCCTGGTGACCAACTTCCATTTGCCGGAATCCACGCTGTTGATGCTGGTGTCGGCATTTGCCGGTTACCCGGAAACCATGGCCGCGTATCAAGCCGCCATCGCCAACGAGTACCGTTTTTTCAGCTACGGTGATGCGATGTTTATCACCCGTAACCCGGCGCCGACTGCTCCTAAAGAAGCGGGCCCTGAGGAACCACTATGAGTCGTATGTCATTTGAATTATTGGCTACTGACGGCAAGGCTCGTCGGGGTCGCCTGACCTTTCCGCGCGGCACCGTCGAAACCCCGGCTTTCATGCCTGTGGGCACCTACGGCACCGTCAAGGGCATGCTGCCGCGTGACATCGTCGCCACCGGCGCCGAAATCATCCTCGGCAACACGTTCCACCTGTGGCTGCGCCCGGGCACGGAAGTGATCAAGAAGCATGGCGACCTGCATGACTTCATGAAGTGGCAAGGCCCGATCCTCACCGACTCCGGTGGTTTCCAGGTGTTCAGCCTGGGCGCCATGCGCAAGATCAAGGAGGAGGGCGTGACCTTCGCCTCACCGGTCGACGGCTCCAAGGTGTTCATGGGCCCGGAAGAGTCGATGCAGGTGCAGCGCGACCTGGGCTCCGACATCGTGATGATTTTTGACGAGTGCACGCCGTACCCGGCGGATGAAGACGTGGCGCGCATTTCCATGGAGCTGTCGCTGCGTTGGGCTCAGCGTTCGAAGAATGCCCACGGCGATAATACTGCGGCGCTGTTCGGTATCGTCCAGGGCGGCATGCACGAAAGCCTGCGCAAGCGCTCGCTGGAAGGCTTGGACAAGATCGGCTTCGACGGCCTGGCCATCGGCGGTCTGTCGGTGGGCGAGCCCAAGCACGAGATGATCAAGGTGCTGGATTACCTGCCGGGCCTGATGCCGGCTGACAAACCTCGTTACCTTATGGGCGTTGGCAAACCGGAAGATCTCGTAGAGGGTGTGCGCCGCGGTGTGGACATGTTCGATTGCGTGATGCCAACCCGTAATGCCCGCAATGGGCATCTGTTCATCGATACAGGCGTGCTGAAGATCCGTAACGCGTTCCATCGCCATGATGATTCGCCGCTGGATCCCACCTGTGACTGCTACACCTGCCAGAACTTCTCGCGTGCTTATCTGCACCATCTGGACAAGTGCGGGGAAATGCTGGGTAGCATGTTGAATACCATCCACAATTTGCGTCACTACCAAGTCCTGATGGCTGGTTTGCGCGAGGCTATTCAACAGGGTACATTGGCCGCCTTCGTCGATGCCTTCTATGCCAAGCGCGGGCTCCCTGTGCCGCCCTTGGACTGAGTTTTCCGACCCTAAGATTCACTATTTGCAACTGGAGTGCTAAATGAGCTTTTTTATCTCTAATGCCATGGCTGACGCCGCTGCGCCTGCCGCTGCCGGCCCAATGGGCGGTGGTTTCGAGTGGATTTTCCTGGTCGGCTTCCTGGTCATCTTCTACCTGATGATCTGGCGTCCACAGGCCAAGCGCGCCAAAGAGCAGAAAAACCTGCTGGGCAGCCTGCAGAAAGGCGACGAAGTTGTGACCACTGGCGGCATCGCCGGCAAGATCACCAAGGTTTCCGATGCTTTCGTGGTTCTGGAAGTCTCCGACACCGTAGAAATGAAGTTCCAGAAGGGCGCCATCGCCGCCACGCTGCCTAAAGGCACGCTCAAAGCGATCTGAGTAACAACCTTTACCAATCGACGGGGCGCGCAAGGCGCCCCGCGTTATAAGCGGGCGGCGTGATGCTGAACAAATACCCTCTGTGGAAATACGTACTGATCCTGGCGGTGCTGGCGATCGGTTTTATTTATTCCGCTCCCAATCTTTATCCTGATGACCCTGCGATCCAGATCACGGGCGCCAGCACTTCGCTGCAGGTCAATCAGGCAGACCTGGAGCGCGCGAGCAAAGCGCTCACCGATGCGGGCATCCAGGTTAAAGCGGCAACATTGGCGGCTGATGCGAAGGGCGGCTTGTTGCGCCTGACCAAAGCAGAAGACCAACTGCCGGCCAAAGACGTTGTGCGCAAGGCCATGGGTGACGACTACGTT
Source organism: Pseudomonas fluorescens (assembly GCF_900215245.1). Lineage (GTDB taxonomy): Bacteria > Pseudomonadota > Gammaproteobacteria > Pseudomonadales > Pseudomonadaceae > Aquipseudomonas > Aquipseudomonas fluorescens. The sequence continues at coordinate 1,030,558 of NZ_LT907842.1, read as the reverse complement.
GTCGCGTTGAACCTGGCCCAGACCACGCCAAAATGGTTGCGCAGCATTGGCGCGCACCCGATGAAGCTGGGTCTGGACTTGTCCGGTGGTGTGCACTTCCTGCTGGAAGTCGACATGGACAAAGCCCTCGACGCACGCCTGAAAGTCTACGAAGGCGATGTGAAGAGCCTGCTGCGCAAAGAGAAACTGCGTTATCGCAGCCTGCCGCAGCTCAACGGTGCCATCCAGCTGGGCTTCTCTGACGAAGCTTCCCGCGAACAGGCCCGTGCGCTGATCCGCAAGAACTTCAATGATTTCGACATCGTACCGGCCGACCTGAATGGTCAACCTGTACTGCGTCTGGCGATGACCCCGGCCAAGCTGGCGGAAATCCGCGAATACTCCATCAAGCAGAACTTGACCACGGTACGTAACCGCGTCAACGAGCTGGGTGTGGCCGAGCCGATCGTTCAGCGTCAGGGCGCCAACCGCATCGTGGTTGAATTGCCGGGCGTACAGGACACCGCTGAAGCCAAGCGTATCCTGGGTAAAACGGCCAACCTGGAATTCCGTCTGGCCGCTGAGCCGGGTGCTTCCCGCGCGACTGCCGAAGAGTTCGAGTTCCGTGAAGGTAACCGTCCTCCCGCGTTGATCGAGCGTGGCTTGATCATCACCGGTGACCAGGTGACTGACGCCAAAGCGGGTTTTGACTCGCAGCACGGCACGCCTGAAGTGAATATCCGTCTGGATGGCCATGGCGGCGAGCTGATGAGCCGCGCCACGCGCAGCAACGTCGGTCGCAGCATGGCGGTGATCTTCATCGAGCAGCGCCCAGTCACCACCTACACCAAGCAAATGGTCAACGGCGTCGAGAAAGACGTGCCGGTGCAGACCTTCAAAGAAGAGAAGAAGATCATCAGCCTGGCGACCATCCAGTCGCCGCTGGGTGCTCAATTCCGCATCACTGGCCTGAACGGCCAGGGCGAATCGTCCGAACTGGCGCTGCTGTTGCGTGCCGGTGGCCTGGCGGCGCCGATGTACTTCGCTGAAGAACGCACCATTGGCCCGAGCCTGGGTGCCGACAACATCACCAAGGGTGTCGACGCAGCCTTGTGGGGCATGCTGTTTGTGTCGCTGTTCATCATCGCCATCTACCGCTTCTTCGGCGTCATCGCCACCGTAGCCCTGGCGGGCAACATGGTGATGCTGCTGGCCCTGATGTCGCTGCTGGGCGCTACGCTGACCCTGCCAGGCATCGCCGGTATCGTGCTCACCATGGGCATGGCGGTGGACGCCAACGTACTGATCTTCTCGCGGATTCGTGAAGAAATCGCGGCGGGCATGAGCGTACAACGTGCAATCAACGAAGGCTTCGGCCGGGCATTTACCGCGATTCTCGACTCCAACCTGACCACATTGCTGGTCGGCGGGATTCTCTTTGCCATGGGCACCGGCCCGGTCAAAGGTTTTGCGGTGACCATGTCCCTCGGTATCTTTACCTCGATGTTCACGGCCATCATGGTGACCCGCGCAATGGTCAACCTGATCTTTGGCGGACGTGACTTCAAGAAGTTGTGGATTTAAGGGGCTGCCATGTTACGTACAATCAACTTCATGGGCGTTCGCAACGTTGCGTTCGGCTTCACCATGGTCCTCACCGTTCTGGCGTTGTTCAGCTGGTTCCATAAGGGGCTGAACTACGGTCTGGATTTCACCGGCGGTACGCTCATCGAGCTGACCTACGAGAAGCCGGCCGACGTGACCCTGGTGCGCAACGAGCTGGTCAAGGCCGGCTATCACGAAGCCATCGTGCAGAGCTTTGGTGCGACCACCGACCTGCTGGTGCGTATGCCCGGCGAAGATCCGCAACTGGGTCATCAGGTCGCCGAGGCCTTGCAGAAGGTCGGCGGCGACAACCCGGCGTCGGTCAAGCGCGTTGAGTTCGTGGGCCCGCAGGTCGGTGAAGAGCTGCGCGACCAGGGCGGCCTCGGCATGCTGATGGCGCTGGCCGGCATCATGATCTACCTGGCTTTCCGCTTTCAGTGGAAGTTCGGCGTCGGCGCCATTGTGTCGCTGATCCACGACGTGATCGTGACCGTGGGTATCCTGGCCTACTTCCAGATTACCTTCGACCTGACGGTATTGGCGGCGGTGCTGGCGATCATCGGTTACTCCCTCAATGACACCATCGTGGTATTCGACCGGGTTCGTGAGAACTTCCGCGTACTGCGCAAGGCGTCGTTGATCGAGAACATCAACGTTTCCACCACTCAGACCCTGCTGCGGACCATGGCGACGTCGATCTCCACCTTGCTGGCGATTGCTGCACTGATGATCTTCGGTGGTGACAACTTGTGGGGCTTCTCGCTGGCGCTGTTCATTGGCGTTCTGGCGGGCACCTACTCGTCGATCTACATCGCCAACGTGGTGCTGATCTGGCTGAACCTCAACAGCGAGGATTTGATCCCGCCTGCCACTACCGGCAAGGAGGTCGACGACCGCCCTTGATGGGCGCTTGTTGACACGCTGTTACAAAGAAGGCGCGAGTATTGAACTCGCGCCTTTTTTTTTGCTCCAAGGCTGGGTATAGCGCGGACGTTTCGGTCCGCTTGTGATGGTCAGGAGGTTCACGTGAACAAGTCGTTGCTGGTTGGTGCGGTATTGGGTGCTGTCGGTGTGACTGCCGGGGGTGCTGTTGCCACCTACAGCCTGGTAAAAAGCGGCCCTGAGTATGCGCAAGTGCTGGCGGTGCAGCCGGTGAAAACCCAGATTAAAACCCCGCGCGAAGTCTGTAAGGACGTCGCCGTGACCCGGCAGAAGCCTGTGCAGGATCAACATCAAATCGTCGGTACCGTGGTGGGTGCGCTGGCAGGTGGCCTATTGGGCAACCAAGTCGGTGGCGGTAATGGCAAGAAGCTGGCGACGGTAGCCGGTGCGGTGGGTGGTGGTTACGCGGGTAACAAGGTTCAGGAAGGTATGCAGAACCGCGATACCTACACCACTACGCAAACTCGCTGTAACACCGTCAACGACATCAGCGACAAGGTTGTCGGCTATGACGTGCGGTACACCCTGGATGGCAAGGAAGGTTCGGTGCGCATGGACCGTGATCCGGGTGGCCAGATTCCAGTCGATAAAGAAGGTCGCCTGATTCTGGGTCAAAACCAGCAGTAATTCCAAGCTGGGTGCGGTTCAACATGTGGGAGCGGGCTTGCTCGCGAAGGCATAGTGTCAATCAGCAGATGTATTGACTGGCCCACCGCTTTCGCGAGCAAGCCCGCTTCCACATCAGGTATCGGTTTAGCTGGAATTGCCGTATCGACCAACACCCAGGCATAAAAAAAGCACCCCTTGGGGTGCTTTTTTGTGCTCGCTCGCTTAGCGCTTCAGCGAAGCCGGCAGGTGCGGCTGGATCGCCGTCAGTACTGCCTTGAAGCATTTGGTGTTGCCGGCAACGACGTGGCCTTTCTCAAGGAAGTCGTGACCACCGGTGAAGTCACTCACCAGGCCGCCAGCTTCCTGGATCAGCAGGGCGCCTGCTGCCATGTCCCATTCGGACAGGCCCGACTCCCAGAACGCATCAAAACGACCGGCGGCAACGTAAGCCAGGTCCAGGCTGGCAGCGCCGGCGCGACGGATGCCGGCGGTCTGGCCAACCAGGGCGCGGAACATGCCCAGGTAGTTTTCCAGGTTGTCCATCTGGTCGTCACGGAACGGGAAGCCAGTGCCGAGCAGGGCGCCGTCCAGGCTGGTACGACCGCTTACACGCAGGCGACGACCGTTCAACTGGGCGCCACGGCCACGGCTGGCGGTGAATTCTTCCTGGCGAACCGGGTCGAGCACGACAGCGTGTTCCAGGCGGCCACGGTATTTGCAGGCAATGCTCACCGCAAAGTGTGGGATGCCGCGCAGGAAGTTGGTGGTGCCATCCAGTGGGTCGATGATCCACAGGTAGTCTTCGCCTTCGCCGCTGCCTTTGTGCAAGCCGGTTTCTTCGCCGAGGATGCCGTGGGTAGGGTAGGCCTTGCGCAGCGCGTCGATGATTTTCTGTTCGGCGGCGCGATCCACCTCGGATACATAATCCTTGGCGTCTTTTTCGTCGACCTTGATGGTATCCAGGCGCTCGATGGAGCGGAAGATCAATTCACTGGCGCTGCGGGCGGCGCGCAGCGCGATATTCAGCATGGGCTGCATGGATGTGTCACCTAAGGTTGTTAAAGAAAGCCGGGCATTCTAGCAGAAACTTTCTTCAGGTGAAGGACGACGTTACCTTTCATGGCATAACCTTAGGCTGTTCTGTAAGATTTGCTCCCCTTTCCCGTGTCCGAGAGCGCCTCCCTTGCTGCAAAACATTCGTGTCGTCTTGGTCAATACCAGTCATCCCGGCAACATCGGCGGGGTGGCGCGAGCCATGAAAAACATGGGGCTGACGCGCCTGGTGCTGGTCGAACCGCGCGTGTTCCCGCACCACGAGGCCGATGCCCGTGCGTCCGGCGCCAATGACATTCTGGAAAAAGCCCAGGTTGTCGCCACCCTGGAAGACGCGCTGGTCGGCTGCAACCTGGTGCTCGGCACCAGCGCGCGGGACCGTCGTATCCCTTGGCCGCTGCTGGATCCGCGTGAATGTGGCACCAAAGTGGTGGAAGAGGCCGCCGGCGGCGCAGAAATCGCTTTGGTGTTCGGTCGTGAAGATTCCGGCCTGACCAATGAAGAGCTGCAGCGATGTCATTACCACGTGCACATTCCATCCGACCCTGAGTTCAGCTCGCTGAACCTCGGGGCAGCGGTGCAGGTGTTGAGTTATGAAGTGCGCATGGCCTGGCTGGCCGCTGAAGGTCAGCCGAGCAAGGTAGAGAAGGATGAAGTCGCCTCGACCAAAAGTGGCGAGTTGGCCACGATGGACGAGCTGGAGCGGTTTTATGAGCACCTGGAGCAAACCCTGGTGGCCATCGAGTTCCTCGATCCTGAAAAGCCACGGCACTTGATGGCGCGCCTGCGTCGCCTGTACGGGCGCAGCTCGGTCAGCCGAGCGGAAATGAATATATTGCGTGGCATCCTCACGGAAACCCAGAAAGCGGCCCGTGGCGAGCTTCTTAAGCGGAAGGATTAAAAATGTTCGAGCGTTTGCGAGAAGATATCCAGAGTGTTTTCCACCGTGACCCGGCGGCGCGCAACGCCTTTGAAGTGCTCACCTGCTACCCGGGCATGCACGCGATCTGGATTCACCGCCTGTCCGGCGCCCTGTGGGGTATGGGCTGGAAATGGCTGGCGCGGCTGGTGTCGAACTTCGGTCGCTGGCTGACCGGAATCGAGATTCACCCGGGGGCGAAAGTCGGGCGTCGCTTCTTTATCGACCATGGCATGGGCATCGTGATTGGCGAGACCGCCGAAATCGGTGACGACGTCACCCTTTATCAAGGGGTGACCCTGGGCGGCACTACCTGGAACAAAGGCAAGCGCCACCCGACACTGGGTGACGGTGTGGTGGTGGGGGCGGGCGCCAAGGTGCTTGGCCCGTTTACCGTAGGGGCGGGCGCCAAAGTCGGCTCCAATGCCGTGGTCACCAAGGCCGTGCCGCCTGGCGCAACCGTGGTGGGTATTCCCGGGCGCATCATCGTCAAACCCGAAGTCGGCGACGAACAGGAAGCCAAGCGTAAGGCCATGGCGCAGAAGATCGGTTTCGATGCCTATGGCGTCAGCGAGGACATGCCTGACCCGGTGGCGCGCGCCATTGGCCAGTTGCTTGACCACTTGCAGGCGGTCGACGGCAAACTGGACGGTATGTGCGGCGCGCTGAAGGAGCTGGGCAGCAGCTACTGCGCCAAGGACCTGCCTGAGCTGCGTGAGGAAGACTTCGCCGAGATCAAGAACGAAGCGGCCACCACCAAGGCTGGCTGAGCGCTCGCAATCACCCAAGCCCCTTGTGGGAGCGGGCGTGCTCGCGAAAGCGGTGTGTCAGTCGCTGAATATACTGGCTGACCCAGCGCCTTCGCGAGCAGGCCCGCTCGCACATGTGGTCTTCGTTGTCTCTGGCAGTGCGGGTTGTCCGTTCGCGCTGTTCCATCCCACCCCACCCTGCTATGATTCGCGCGCCCTTTTTACGGGTAATCCCGACTAAAGCACTAGGTCTTATAGTTGACTTAAATACTCGGGAATCGCATACTTGCTCCCATTCTGAAACACCTTGGTACTTGTCCATGAGACTGACTACAAAAGGCCGATACGCGGTAACCGCCATGCTTGACCTGGCCTTGCACGCGCAAACTGGGCCGGTGTCCCTGGCCGATATCTCCGAGCGCCAAGGCATTTCCCTGTCCTACCTCGAACAGCTGTTCGCCAAATTGCGCCGTAGCAACTTGGTTTCCAGCGTACGTGGGCCGGGTGGCGGCTACCAACTGTCCCGCGACATGCAGGGCATCCAGGTAGCCCAGGTGATCGACGCGGTCAACGAATCCGTCGATGCCACCAAATGCCAGGGTTTGGGTGATTGCCACGCTGGCGACACCTGCCTGACCCACCACTTGTGGTGTGACTTGAGCCTGCAGATCCATGAGTTTTTGAGTGGTATCAGCTTGGCTGATCTTGTGACTCGCCGTGAGGTGCAAGAAGTAGCCCAGCGTCAGGACCAGCGCCGTTGCAATACCAAGGCGCCGCGTCTGGACAAGATCGAAGCGTCCGCCGTCGAGTGACAGCCGCAGAGCTAACGGCACGCCAGCCAGCCTGATTTAGGAGAAAGTCCATGAAATTGCCGATTTACCTTGATTACTCAGCGACCACCCCGGTTGATCCGCGTGTCGCGCAAAAGATGAGCGAATGCCTGCTGGTCGACGGAAACTTCGGCAACCCGGCCTCCCGTTCCCACGTATTCGGCTGGAAAGCCGAGGAAGCGGTCGAGAACGCTCGTCGCCAAGTCGCCGACCTGGTGGGTGCAGACCCGCGCGAAATCGTCTGGACCTCCGGTGCCACTGAATCCGACAACCTGGCAATCAAGGGCGCGGCGCATTTCTACGCGACCAAAGGCAAGCACCTGATCACCACCAAGATTGAGCACAAGGCTGTCCTCGACACCATGCGCCAACTGGAGCGTGAGGGTTTTGAGGTGACCTACCTCGAGCCAACCACCGACGGTATCGTCACCCCGGCCATGATCGAAGCCGCGCTGCGTGAAGACACCATCCTGGTTTCCGTGATCCACGTGAACAACGAAATCGGCACCATCAACGACATCGCAGCCATCGGCGAACTGACCCGCTCCAAGGGCATTCTGCTGCACGTCGACGCTGCTCAGTCCACCGGCAAGGTCGACATTGACCTGTCGAAGCTGAAAGTCGACCTGATGTCGTTCTCCGCCCACAAGACCTACGGCCCTAAAGGCATTGGCGCGCTGTACGTGAGCCGCAAGCCTCGCGTGCGTATCGAAGCCACCATGCACGGCGGCGGTCACGAGCGCGGCATGCGTTCGGGCACCCTGGCGACCCACCAGATCGTCGGCATGGGCGAAGCCTTCCGCGTAGCCAAGGAAGACATGGCTGCTGAAAACGTGCGCATCAAGGCGCTGAGCGATCGCTTCTACAAGCAGGTCGAGAACCTTGAAGAGCTGTACGTCAACGGCAGCATGACTGCCCGCGTACCGCACAACCTGAATTTGAGCTTCAACTACGTCGAAGGCGAGTCGCTGATCATGGCGCTCAAGGACCTGGCGGTTTCGTCCGGTTCGGCCTGCACCTCGGCTTCCCTTGAGCCTTCGTACGTATTGCGCGCCCTGGGCCGCAACGACGAACTGGCACACAGCTCGATCCGCTTTACGTTCGGCCGTTTCACCACCGAAGAGCAAGTCGACTACGCCGCGCAGAAAGTCTGCGAAGCCGTCAACAAGCTGCGCGTTCTGTCGCCGCTGTGGGACATGTACAAAGACGGTGTCGATATTTCCAAGATCGAGTGGGCGGCACACTAACTATAGAAGCCGCCACCCAAGCTCTGTAGGAACGTGGCGGAAAACGCAGACGTTTTTACAGGGTTCCAGAGCGGCCCTGATGAGTGAGGATTCAGTACCATGGCTTACAGCGAAAAGGTCATCGACCACTACGAAAACCCGCGCAACGTCGGCAAGATGAACGCGGAAGACCCTGATGTCGGCACTGGCATGGTCGGCGCTCCGGCGTGCGGCGACGTTATGCGCCTGCAGATCAAGGTCAACGACGCTGGCGTTATCGAAGACGCCAAGTTCAAGACTTACGGCTGCGGTTCCGCCATTGCCTCCAGCTCCCTCGCTACCGAGTGGATGAAAGGCAAGACCCTGGATGAGGCTGTAACCATCAGCAACACCCAGTTGGCCGAAGAACTGGCACTGCCGCCAGTGAAAATTCACTGCTCCGTACTCGCCGAAGACGCTATCAAAGCGGCCGTTCGCGACTACAAGCAGAAGAAAGGCTTGATCTAAGCATTTGGCGACGAGTAAGGAGTCAACGATGGCTATCAGCATGACAGAAGCGGCTGCGCAGCACATTCGCCGCTCCCTGAATGGGCGCGGTAAAGGTGAGGGGATTCGTCTGGGTGTTCGCACCACGGGCTGTTCCGGCCTTGCCTACGTGCTGGAGTTTGTCGACGAGGTAGTTGAAGAGGACCAGGTGTTCGAAAGTCACGGCGAGAAAGTGATCATCGACCCTAAAAGCCTGACCTACCTGGACGGCACCGAACTCGATTTCGTCAAGGAAGGGTTGAACGAGGGCTTCAAGTTCAACAACCCCAACGTACGCGGTGAATGTGGCTGCGGCGAAAGCTTCAACATCTGAGGCTATTTGTGGGTACTCCTTGTCATTTCGCTTTATTCGAGCTGCAGCCGAGCTTTCGGCTGGACCTCGAGCAGCTTGCCACGCGCTACCGAGAATTGGCGCGTGGGGTGCATCCGGACCGCTTCGCTGACGCTTCCGAGCGTGAGCAACGCCTGGCGCTGGAGAAATCCGCCAGCCTCAACGAAGCCTATCAGACGCTTAAAAGCCCCCCGAAGCGCGCGCGTTACCTGCTCGCGATGAACGGTGGCGAGTTGCCGATTGAAGTCACGGTGCACGACCCGGACTTCCTGATGCAGCAGATGCAATGGCGCGAAGAGCTCGAAGACTTGCAGGACGAGGCCGATGTGGCCGGTGTCGCGGTCTTCAAGCGTCGTCTGAAAGTGGCCCAGGATGAACTCAACGAAAGCTTCGCAGCCTGTTGGAATGATGCCGCGCAACGTGAGCAGGCCGAACGCCTGATGCGGCGCATGCAGTTCCTCGACAAGCTCACCTACGAAGTGCGCCAGCTAGAAGAGCGCCTCGACGATTAACCCAGTGCTGCCCGTGTTGCACGCCTGATAGACAGATAAGACCTGATTACCATGGCTCTACTGCAGATCGCCGAACCCGGCCAAAGCCCTCAACCGCACCAGCGTCGTCTGGCGGTCGGGATTGACCTGGGCACCACCAATTCCCTGGTCGCCGCCTTGCGCAGCGGCCTGTCCGAGCCGCTGCCCGACGTTGATGGCCAGGTTATTCTGCCGTCCGCCGTGCGCTATCACGCTGATCGCACCGAAGTCGGTGAGTCGGCGAAGCTGGCGGCGTCTTCCGATCCTTTGAACACCGTGCTGTCGGTCAAGCGCTTGATGGGTCGTGGTCTGTCCGACGTCAAGCAATTGGGCGACCAGCTGCCGTACCGCTTTGTCGGCGGCGAATCCCATATGCCGTTCATCGACACTGTCCAGGGGCCGAAAAGCCCGGTGGAAGTCTCGGCTGATATCCTCAAGGTGCTGCGCCAGCGTGCAGAAACCACCTTGGGCGGTGAATTGGTCGGCGCGGTGATCACCGTTCCTGCGTATTTCGACGACGCCCAGCGCCAAGCCACCAAGGACGCGGCGAAACTCGCCGGTCTGAACGTGCTGCGTTTGCTCAACGAGCCGACGGCGGCCGCTGTGGCCTACGGCCTGGATCAGCACGCCGAAGGCCTGGTCGCGATCTACGACTTGGGCGGCGGCACCTTTGATATTTCGATCCTGCGCCTGACCGGCGGTGTGTTCGAAGTGCTGGCCACCGGCGGCGATACCGCCCTGGGCGGCGATGACTTCGATCACGCGATTGCCGGCTGGATCATCACCAGTGCCGGCTTGTCCGCCGACCTGGACCCGGGCGCGCAGCGTAATTTGCTGCAAACTGCCTGTGCGGCCAAAGAAGCACTGACGGACGCCAACTCTGTAGAGGTTTGCTACGGCTCATGGTCGGCTCAACTGACCCGTGAAGCCTTCGATGCGCTGATCGAGCCGATGGTCGCTCGCAGCCTCAGGGCTTGCCGCCGTGCCGTACGTGACTCCGGTGTTGAGCTGGAAGATGTGGCGGCCGTGGTCATGGTTGGCGGTTCGACCCGTGTGCCGCGCGTGCGCGAAGCCGTCGCCGAAGCCTTTGGTCGCCAGCCGCTGACTGAAATCGACCCGGATCAAGTGGTCGCCATCGGTGCGGCGATCCAGGCCGACACCCTGGCCGGCAACAAGCGCGACGGTGGCGAATTGCTGCTGCTCGACGTGATCCCGCTGTCCCTGGGGCTGGAAACCATGGGCGGCCTGATGGAGAAGGTGATTCCACGCAACACCACCATCCCCGTCGCCCGTGCCCAGGACTTCACCACCTACAAAGACGGCCAGACGGCCATGATGATTCACGTGCTGCAAGGCGAGCGCGAGCTGATCAGCGACTGTCGCTCCCTGGCGCGCTTTGAACTGCGCGGCATCCCGGCGATGGTGGCCGGTGCAGCGAAGATTCGCGTCACCTATCAGGTCGACGCCGATGGCCTGCTCAGCGTGGCTGCGCGTGAGCTGGCCTCGGGCGTTGAAGCCAGCATCCAGGTCAAACCGTCCTACGGTCTGACCGACGGCGAAATCGCCAAGATGCTCAAGGACTCGTTCCAATACGCTGGTGACGACAAGGTCGCCCGCGTACTGCGTGAACAGCAAGTTGATGCCCAGCGCCTGCTTGAAGCGGTGCAGGGTGCCCTTGATGCTGACGGCGAGCGCCTGCTGGATGCCGAAGAGCGCATGGTCATCGACCTGCAGATGCAGGAGTTGACCGAATTGATGAAAGGCAACGATGGTTATGCCATCGAGCAACAGACCAAGCGTTTGTCGCAAGTGACCGATGCTTTTGCCGCCCGTCGTATGGACCAGTCGGTAAAAGCCGCCCTGGCGGGACGCAATCTGAATGAAATCGAGGAATAATTAATGCCGCAGGTCATTTTTCTGCCACACGCCGAGCATTGCCCGGAAGGTATGGTTGTGGAGGCTGAGACCGGCAAGTCCATCCTCGAAGTTGCCCATGACAACCACATCGAGATCGAGAGTGCCTGCGGCGGTGTCTGCGCCTGCACCACCTGCCACTGCGTGATTCGCGAGGGTTTCAACTCTCTGGAAGAAGCGGATGAGCTGGAGGAGGACTTTCTGGATCGCGCCTGGGGCCTGGAGGCGACTTCTCGCCTAAGCTGTCAGGCAAAGGTCGGGACCGAAGACATCACCGTCGAAATTCCGAAATATTCGCTCAACCATGCGGCCGAAGCGCCGCATTGATTCAAGGAAATGTCATGAGCCTGAAATGGGTTGATGTACAAGAAATCGCTATACAACTTGCTGAAGCCCACCCGGAGGTCAATCCTCTGACGGTCAACTTCGTCAAGCTGCGCAATCTGGTGATGGAGCTGCCGGACTTCGACGACATCCCCGACCGGGGTGGCGAAAAGGTTCTGGAGGCGATTCAAGGCCTGTGGATCGAAGAAGCAGACTGAGCCGCCTTTTTACGCAGTTAGGCAATACCCAATAACCCGCGTATAATTCGCGGGTTTAATTTTTCGTAAATTACCGTTTCTGGAGTTACACCATGGCTGTTCAACGTACTTTCTCCATCATCAAGCCTGACGCTGTTGCAAAAAACGTCATCGGCGAGATCACCACTCGTTTCGAAAAAGCCGGCCTGAAGGTTGTAGCTTCGAAACTCAAGCAACTGTCCAAAGCTGAAGCTGAAGGCTTCTACGCTGAGCACAGCGCTCGTGGTTTCTTCGGCGACCTGGTTGCGTTCATGATCTCCGGTCCTGTTGTTGTTCAGGTTCTGGAAGGCGAAAACGCTATCGCTCTGAACCGTGAGCTGATGGGCGCTACCAACCCTAAAGAAGCAGCTGCCGGCACTATCCGTGCTGACTTCGCTGAATCCATCGACGCCAACGCTGTTCACGGTTCGGACTCCGAAGCCGCCGCTGCTCGCGAAATCTCGTACTTTTTCGCTGCTACTGAAGTAACCGCTCGCTAAGCATCGGCTTAAAGAGTGAGGGTGAATCCATGACGACATCGACTGTTAAAACCAACCTGCTGGGTCTGACTCAACAGGAAATGGAAAAATTCTTCGACTCAATCGGGGAGAAGCGTTTCCGTGCCGGTCAGGTAATGAAGTGGATTCACCACTTTGGCGTCGACGATTTCGACGCCATGACGAACGTCAGCAAGGCCCTGCGCGACAAGCTCAAGGCCATTGCTGAGGTCCGTGGTCCCGAAGTTGTCAGCGAGGACATCTCCAGCGACGGCACCCGTAAGTGGGTGGTGCGCGTGGCGTCCGGCAGCTGCGTCGAGACCGTGTACATTCCCCAGGGCAAGCGCGGTACTTTGTGCGTTTCGTCCCAGGCAGGCTGTGCCCTGGACTGCAGTTTCTGCTCCACCGGCAAGCAAGGCTTCAATAGCAACCTCACTGCCGCCGAAGTCATCGGCCAAGTGTGGATTGCCAACAAATCCTTTGGCAGCGTCCCGGCGACCGTCGACCGTGCCATCACCAACGTGGTGATGATGGGCATGGGTGAGCCGCTGCTGAACTTCGATAACGTCGTTGCCGCCATGCATTTGATGATGGACGACCTGGGTTACGGCATCTCCAAGCGCCGTGTAACCCTGTCGACCTCCGGCGTGGTGCCGATGATCGATGAGCTGGCCAAGCACATCGACGTCTCCCTGGCGTTGTCGTTGCACGCACCGAATGACGCATTGCGTAACCAATTGGTGCCGATCAACAAGAAGTATCCGCTTAAGATGCTGCTCGAATCTTGCCAGCGTTACATGGCGACCTTGGGCGAAAAGCGTGTGTTGACCATTGAGTACACCATGCTCAAGGACATCAACGACAAGGTCGAGCACGCGGTCGAGATGATCGAGCTGCTCAAGAACACCCCGTGCAAGATCAACCTGATTCCGTTTAACCCGTTTCCACATTCTGGTTACGAGCGGCCGAGCAACAACGCCATCCGCCGTTTCCAGGATCAACTGCACCAGGCCGGCTACAACGTCACCGTCCGCACCACGCGTGGTGAAGACATTGACGCCGCCTGTGGCCAATTGGTCGGGCAGGTGCTGGATCGCACCCGTCGCAGCGAACGTTATATCGCCGTGCGCGAACTTAACGCCGCCGAAGATTTGCCGCAAATCGCTGTGAATCGAATCTGAGAGAGGATCTCTATGCCCTTGCGCCTTGCGCTGCTTTTACTTTTTACCGGCCTCGTGGCCGGTTGTGTTTCATCGGGCCATGACAGCCCTTTGCAAACCGATAAAGGCCGTGATGAAGCGCGAGTTGCCTATGTGCAATTGGGCTTGGGGTATCTGCGCCAAGGCATGAGCGAGCAGGCCAAGGTGCCGTTGAAAAAGGCTTTGGCGCTGGACAGCGCCGATGCCGACGCGAATGCCGCACTGGCCTTGGTATTCCAGGCTCAGGCCGAGCCCGAACTGGCCGATCAGTATTTCCACAAGGCCTTGGCCGCGCGTCCTGCCGACCCTCGGCTGCTGAACAATTACGGCAGCTTTCTGTTCGAGCAGCAACGTTATGACCAGGCCGCCCGTTATTTCCAACAAGCCAGCGCCGATACTCTCTATCCTGAGCGCTCGCGCGTCTTCGAGAACCTTGGGGTGACCTCGGTGCGTCTTGGCCAGCGCGATAGCGCCCGGCGGCAGCTGGAAAAAGCCCTGCACCTGAACGGTCGTCAGCCACGCGCGTTGCTCGAAATGGCTGAGTTGTCTTACGAAGACAGGCATTATGTGCCGGCACGTGACTATTACGAGCGTTTTAGCCTGCTCAGCGGGCAAAATGCACGTAGTCTATTGCTCGGTGTGCGCCTGGCGACGGTTCATGAAGAACGCGACACGGCCGCACGTTTTGGCCAGCAACTCGAACGACTCTATCCCGGTACGCCGGAATATCAGCAATACCTGTCGGAGCAATGATGAAAGCGGCGCACCCGGAAGTTGTAGCAGCTAATCGCGTAAACCCAGGCGAAACCTTGCGTCAGGCCCGCGAAAGCAATGGTTGGTCGCTGGCAGAAGTGGCCCTCAAGCTCAATTTGACCGCCACGTCCCTGGGCAACCTGGAAGCCGGCGCGTTCGACAAGCTGCCTGGGCATACCTTTGCCCGCGGCTATATCCGCGCCTATGCCAAGTTGCTGGGCATTGACCAAACCGTACTGGTTCAAGCGTTCGATCAATTCACCGGCACCGACTCTCAGGGCAGCAATGTGCATGGCCTCGGTCGCATCGAAGAGCCGGTGCGGGTTTCCCACACGATTTTGCGTATTGTCAGCCTCTTGCTGTTGATCGCGGTGATCGGCGGCGGCTTCGTCTGGTGGCAGGACCAAGCCTCCCAGCGCACCAAGGACCTGACCAGCAACGCCCTGGAGCACGTCGAAGTCGAAAGCGCCGACGGCACCACCCAGATTCATCCGCTGGATGAGCCGGAAGACCAGGCTGTTGCTCAAGGGCAGGCCGCGCCAGAAGCGCCGGCCACCGCCGAGCAACCTGCACCGGAAGCCACCACGGCACCTGCTGCGACTGCCGTCGTGCCCGCTCCGACGGTGCCTGCCACTGCGGCGGCCCCGGTGGCCCAGGCACATGCGCCAGCCGCGCCGGCACAGGCTCCAGCAGCCGTTGCACCGGCAGCGCCGGCAGTCTCGCCACCTACCACGCCGGTCTTGGCGGCCGGCGATGGGCATATCCAGATTACCTTCATCGCTGACTGCTGGACGCAAGTCACCGATGGCAATGGCAAAGTGCTGTTTAGCGGTTTGAAGCGTAAGGGAGATACGCTTGACCAAGGCGGCAAGCCTCCGTTGACGCTGCGTCTGGGTTATGCCCGTGGCGCGCAAGTGGCCTACAACGGCCAGCCTGTGGACGTGGCGCCGTTCACCAGTGGCGAGACCGCTCGCCTCAAGTTGGGACAATAGTCATGCACGGCGAATCTCCAATCAAACGTCGCGTATCGCGCAAGATCTGGGTCGGCTCGGTGCCGGTGGGTGGCGATGCCCCTATCGCGGTGCAGAGCATGACCAACAGCGACACCAATGATGTCGCCGCCACCGTCGCCCAGATCAACCGTCTGGAAGCGGCCGGTGTCGACATCGTGCGGGTTTCCGTACCGGACATGGACGCTGCCGAAGCATTTGGTCGCATCAAGCAACTGGTCAAGGTGCCGCTGGTTGCCGACATTCACTTCGACTACAAGATCGCATTGCGCGTGGCCGAACTGGGCGTCGACTGCCTGCGCATCAACCCGGGCAACATCGGTCGCGAAGACCGTGTGCGCGCGGTGGTGGATGCGGCGCGTGACCGCGGGATTCCGATCCGTATCGGCGTCAACGCCGGTTCCCTGGAAAAAGACCTGCAAAAAAAATACGGCGAGCCGACCCCGGCGGCGCTGGTTGAATCGGCGCTGCGCCACGTTGAACACCTTGAACGCCTGAATTTCCAGGACTTCAAGGTCAGCGTAAAGGCCTCCGACGTGTTCATGGCGGTAGAAGCCTACCGCCTGCTGGCCAAGGAAATCGTGCAGCCGCTGCACCTGGGTATCACTGAAGCGGGTGGTTTGCGCTCAGGCACAGTGAAATCTGCGGTGGGTCTCGGTATGCTGCTCGCCGAAGGGATTGGCGATACTATCCGCATCTCCCTGGCGGCAGACCCCGTAGAGGAAGTGAAAGTCGGCTACGACATTCTCAAATCCCTGCGTTTGCGTTCCCGTGGCATCAACTTCATTGCCTGCCCGAGTTGCTCGCGGCAGAACTTCGACGTGGTGAAAACCATGAACGACCTGGAGATGCGCCTCGAAGACCTGCTGGTTCCGCTCGATGTTGCGGTGATCGGGTGTGTGGTCAACGGCCCGGGTGAAGCCAAAGAGGCGCATGTAGGCCTGACCGGCGGCACCCCGAACCTGATTTACATCGACGGCAAGCCGTCACAGAAGTTAACGAATGACAATCTGGTGGATGAGCTGGAAAAGCTGATCCGCCAGAAAGCGGCCGAGAAGGTCGCGGCTGACGCAGCGCTGATCGCGCGCGGCTAAGAACGAATTTAAGGATTAGATGTGAGCAAGTCTCTGCAAGCCATTCGTGGCATGAACGACATCCTGCCGGAGCAGACGCCACTGTGGCGCTACTTCGAGAACACGGTCGCGCGCCTGCTGGATAACTACGGTTACAAGCAGATCCGCATGCCGATCGTCGAATTCACCGAGCTGTTCAAGCGCTCCATCGGTGAAGTGACCGACATCGTCGAAAAAGAGATGTACACCTTTGAAGACCGTAACGGCGACTCCCTGACCTTGCGTCCGGAAGGTACCGCCGCTTGCGTGCGTGCCGTGCTCGAGCATGGCCTCACCGGTGGTGGCCAGCCGCAGAAGTTGTGGTACATCGGCCCGATGTTCCGCCACGAGCGCCCGCAGAAAGGCCGTTATCGCCAGTTCCACCAGATCGGCCTCGAGGTGTTCAACCTCGATGGTCCGGACATCGACGCCGAGCTGATCGTGCTGACCTGGCGCCTGTGGGGCCTGCTCGGCATCCGCGACGCGGTCAAGCTTGAACTCAACAGCCTGGGCACCAGCGAATCCCGGGGTCGCTATCGCGTCGCCCTGGTCGAGTACCTGTCTGCTCACTTGGACAAATTGGATGAAGACAGCCAGCGCCGTCTGAAAACCAACCCGTTGCGCGTCCTTGATACCAAGAACGCCGAGACCCAGGCCGTACTGGTCGACGCGCCGAAAATGGCCGACTACCTGGACGACGAATCCCGCGTGCACTTCGAGGGCCTCAAGGCTCGCCTGGATGCAGCCGGTATTCCCTACGTGATCAACCCTAAACTGGTTCGTGGCCTCGATTACTACAGCAAGACCGTATTCGAGTGGGTCACCGACAAGCTTGGCGCCCAAGGCACCGTATGTGCCGGTGGTCGCTACGACGGCCTGGTCGAGCAAATGGGCGGCAAGCCGACCACCGGCGTGGGTTTTGCGATGGGTATCGAGCGGCTGATCCTGCTGCTGGAAACCCTGGAGCAGGTCCCGGAAGAAATCTCCCGTCAGGTGGACGTGTACCTCTGCGCCTTTGGCGAGGCCGCCGAACTGGCAGCCCTGGCCCTGAGCGAAAAAGTGCGTGACCAGTTGCCGAACCTGCGCCTGCAGATCAATGCCGGCGCCGGCAGCTTCAAGAGCCAGTTCAAGAAGGCCGACAAGAGCGGTGCGCTGTATGCACTGATCCTGGGCGATGACGAACTGGCCCAGCAAGTGATAGGTTTCAAACCCCTGCGTGGTCAGGGCGAGCAACAGAACATTGCCTTTGATGCGCTCGCCGCGCACTTGGCCACCTGCGTCGTGCAGGGTTGAAGCTGTCGAACAGCCGAATTTAGCGATTAAGGAGTATTGGGGTGTCGAGTACTGATGATGAGCAGATGGCCGAGTTCAAGGACTGGTGGCAGCGTAACGGCAAGCCTCTGGTTACTGGCGGCCTGCTGGCTTTAGTGGTGGTGTTCGGCTGGCAAGCCTGGCACAAGTATCAGGCCAACCAGTCCCAAGGCGCCTCGGTCCTCTATCAGCAATTGCTGGAAACCACCCTGACGCCGAACGGCAAGCCCGATCCTGCCCAAGTGGCGGACCTGGCCGGCAAGCTGAAAAGCGAGTTCGGCGGTAGCACTTACGCCCAGTACGGCAGCCTGTTCGTCGCGAAAGTCGCGGTCGACACCGGCAAGCTGGACGACGCAGCCACTGAGCTGAAGGCCATCGCCGACAAGCCGACGAACCCGACCCTGGGTGAAATCGCACGTCAGCGCCTGGCTCAGGTATTGGCGGCACAGAACAAGGCTGACGAAGCACTCAAACTGCTCGACGGCGATGCTGACAAGGCATTCGTGGCCACTCGCGAAGAGCTCAAGGGCGACCTTTTGGTCCAATTGGGTCGTACCGACGAAGCCCATGCTGCGTACCAAAAAGCCAAAGCGGCGCTGTCTGATGAAGCGGCGGTCGGTGGCTTACAAATCAAGCTGGACGACTTGGCCAAAGGGGATGCGTGACGTGATCCGTTGGAAACATGCAGCATTGCTGGCTCTGGCCGTTCTGGCCGCGGGTTGCAGCAGCAACAGTAAAAAAGAACTGCCTCCTGCCGAGCTGACCAGCTTCAAGGAAGAAGTGGTCCTGCAAAAGCAGTGGAGCCGCTCCGTGGGTGATGGTCAGGGCGACCTGTACAACCTGTTGCAGCCGGCAATCGACGGCGACAACATTGTGGCCACTGACTCCACCGGCGTGATCATTGCCATGGATCGCATGAATGGCGACGTCAAGTGGAAGAAAGACCTCGAGCTGCCGGTTTCCGGTGGTGTGGGCGTCGGCTACGGCATGGTGCTGGTGGGTACGCTCAAGGGCGACGTGGTTGCTCTGGACTCCGCATCGGGTGAAGAGAAATGGCGCGCTCGCGTGACCAGTGAAGTGCTCTCCGCGCCTGCCACCAACGGCGATATCGTCGTGGTGCAAACCCAGGACGACCGTGTGATTGGCCTGGATGCCGCCACCGGCAACCAGCGCTGGTTGTACGACAGCACCCCAGCGGTGTTGACCCTGCGCGGCACCAGTGGTCCGATTGTGACCAACAACCTGGCCATTGCAGGCCTGTCGACCGGTAAAGTGGTCGCCCTGGATACCCAGAACGGCGTGCCGGCCTGGGAAACCCGTGTGGCAATCCCTCAGGGTCGTTCCGAGCTGGATCGCGTGGTGGACATCGACGGCGGCTTGCTGCTGTCGGGCGAAACCATCTACGTCGCCACCTACCAGGGCCGCGTTGCGGCGCTGGACCTGCAAAGCGGCCGCATCAACTGGCAGCGTGATGCTTCCAGCTATGCGGGTGTCGCCCAAGGGTTTGGCAGCGTCTACGTAAGCCTGGCGTCCGGCACCGTTGAAAGTGTCGACGAGCGTTCCACCACTGCATTGTGGAGCAACGACTCCCTGGCCCGCCGTCAACTGTCGGCACCGGAAGTGTTCTCCAGCTACGTAGCAGTAGGTGACTTCGAAGGTTACCTGCATCTGCTGAGCCAGGTGGACGGTCGTTTTGTCGGCCGCGAACGTATCGACAGCGACGGCCTGCGTGCCCGTCCGCTGGTTGTGGGTAACATGCTTTACGTGTTTGGCAACAGCGGCAAGCTGGAAGCCCTGACCATCAAGTAAAGAACCATGCTTGGGGTAAAACCCAGGCGGCCCCGCTTCGGCGGGGCATGCGGCATTTGAATATGCTGCCCCGAGCACCAGCCGCTGCCTTGCAGCGGCTTTTGTATTTTCTGAAATAACGAAGTGGAGAGCCGCATGGTTCCCGTAATCGCCCTGGTGGGCCGACCTAACGTCGGCAAGTCCACCTTGTTCAACCGCCTGACCAGGACTCGCGACGCCATTGTCGGCGACTTGTCCGGTCTGACCCGTGATCGCCAATACGGTGAGGCAAAGTGGCAAGGGCGCTCCTACATTATTGTCGACACCGGTGGTATCTCCGGTGACGAGCATGGCATGGACGAAAAGATGGCCGAGCAGTCGCTGCTGGCCATTGAAGAAGCCGATGTCGTGTTGTTCCTGGTGGACGCCCGTGCGGGCTACACCGCTGCCGACCAGATGATTGGCGAGCACCTGCGCAAGCGTAACAAGCGGTCCTATTTGGTCGCCAACAAGATCGATAACATCGATCCTGAGGCTGCCCGTGCCGAGTTCAGCCCGATGGGCCTGGGCGACGCGATTCCGGTCGCCGGTGCGCACGGTCGCGGCATCACCCAGATGCTGGAAATCGCCTTGCGCGACTTCCCCAAGGATGACGACGAAGAAGAAGAGGGCGAAGCAGAGATCGTCGCCGAAGGTGAGGAAGCCAAGCGCATTCCTGGCCCGAGCGAAAAAGACGGTATCAAGATCGCCATCATTGGTCGCCCGAACGTCGGCAAGTCGACGCTGGTTAACCGCATGCTCGGTGAAGACCGGGTCATCGTGTATGACCAACCCGGCACCACCCGTGACAGTATCTACATCCCGTTCGAGCGTAACGACGAGAAGTACACGCTGATCGACACCGCCGGTGTGCGCAAGCGCGGCAAGATCCACGAGGAAGTTGAAAAGTTCTCGGTGGTCAAAACCTTGCAGGCGATCAAAGACGCCAACGTGGTGATCTTCGTGATGGACGCCCGCGAAGGCGTGGTGGACCACGACCTCAACTTGCTGGGCTTTGCCCTGGAAGCCGGTCGCGCCCTGGTGATCGCAATCAACAAGTGGGACGGCATGACGCCGAGCGAGCGCGATTTCGTCAAGATCGAGCTGCAGCGTCGCCTGTTCTTCGTTGAGTTCGCCGATATCCACTTTATCTCGGCACTGCACGGCACCGGCGTGGGCAACCTCTACGCTTCCGTACAGAACTCGTTCAAGTCCGCGGTTACCCGCTGGCCGACCAACCGTCTGACCCAGATCCTGGAAGACGCCGTCGGCGAGCACGCACCGCCGATGGTCAACAACCGCCGCATCAAACTGCGTTACGCCCACTTGGGTGGTGCCAACCCGCCGATTATCGTGATTCACGGTAACCAGATCGAGAAGGTGCCAAAGTCCTATGTGCGTTACCTGGAAAACACCTACCGCCGTGTCTTGAAACTGGTCGGTACGCCGATCCGTATCGAGTTCAAGGGTGGCGAGAACCCATACGAAGGCAACAAGAACACCTTGACTGACCGTCAGGTGAACAAGAAGCGTCGTTTGATGACTCACCACAAAAAGGCTGACAAGAAGCGCCGCGACAAGAAATAACCGCCGCTTCACGTTGTAGGCTGCACGCTGCAAGAGAGGGCTCCTATGGAGCCCTTTTTTGTGCCTGGCGGTTTGTGCCTTGACCCCACGCGGCCGGCAGCTTAAAACTTGGGGCTCACCTGCAGGGGCCTCCGATGATCACCAGCAAGCTGCCGAATGTCGGCACGACCATTTTCACCACCATGTCGCAACTCGCTGCCGAAACCGGCGCGCTCAACCTGTCCCAGGGCTTTCCTGATTTCAATGGCCCGAAGGCGTTGCTTGATGCGGTGGGCAAACACGTTGCCAGTGGGCATAACCAATATTCACCGATGACCGGCTTGCCGGCCCTGCGTCAGCAAGTGGCGGCCAAGATCGCCCGCAGCTATGGCGCCGCGGTCAACCCCGACAGTGAAGTGACCATCACGCCAGGCGCCACGGCAGCAATTTTCTGCGCAATTCAGGCGGTGATTCGCAGCGGCGATGAGGTCATTGTGTTCGACCCCAGCTATGACAGCTATGAGCCCTCGGTTGAGTTGGCCGGTGGTCGCTGCGTGCACGTGCAACTGAGCCTGCAAGGCTTCGCCCTGGACTTTGAGAAGCTCAAGGCTGCGCTCTCGCCGCGTACGCGCATGATCATCCTTAATTCCCCGCACAACCCCACCGGTGCGCTGATCAGCCGCGCCGAACTGGATCAATTGGCTGAACTGATCCGCGACCGTGATATCTACCTGGTCAGCGATGAAGTCTATGAACATCTGGTGTTCGACGGCCTGCACCATGTCAGCGTGCTGGCCCACCCAGAGCTTTATCAGCGGGCGTTTGTGGTCAGTTCCTTCGGCAAGACTTACCACGTCACCGGCTGGAAAACCGGTTATGTGGTTGCGCCTCCAGCGCTTACCGCTGAACTGCGCAAGGTGCATCAATATGTCAACTTCTGCGGCGTGACGCCTTTGCAGTACGCTTTGGCTGACTTCATGGCCGAACACCCGGAACACGTCGAAGAGCTGCCGGCTTTTTACCAGGCCAAGCGTGATCTGTTCTGCGACTTGCTGGCGCCGTCGCGTTTCAGCTTTACCCGGGTTACCGGCACCTACTTCCAACTGGTGGATTACGCACAGATTCGCCCGGACCTGGATGACGTTGCCATGTCACTGTGGATGACCCGCGAGCACGGCGTGGCGACGATTCCGGTGTCGGTGTTTTATCAGCACCCACCCGAAGGCCAGCGCCTGGTGCGCCTGTGTTTCGCCAAACGCGAGGAGACGCTGCAGCACGCGGCGGAAAAACTATGCGTGATCTGAGTGCATTACCCGACCTGAATATCGCCTTGGTCCAGACCAGTCTGGTATGGCATGACCGTCAGGCCAACCTTGAACATTTTGAGTTGCTACTGGAACAGGCCAAGGGCGCCGATCTGATTGTGTTGCCGGAGATGTTTACCACCGGTTTCTCAATGGAGTCGCAGACCCTTGCAGAACGGGAAAACGGCCCGACCCAGCACTGGCTCCAGGCGCAGGCGGCGAAATATAAGGCGGTGATCACGGGTAGCGTGATCATCCAGGCCGCCGACGGCAGCCACCGCAACCGCCTGTTATGGGCGCGGCCGGATGGCGAGGTGCTGCATTACGACAAGCGCCACCTGTTCCGCATGGCGGGCGAACACGACCATTACACGCCGGGCGAACGTCAGGTGCTGTTTGAGTTGAAGGGCTGGCGTATTCGTCCGCTGATTTGCTACGACCTGCGTTTCCCGGTGTGGAGTCGAGATGCGCAGGACACGGATTTGCTGCTGTATACCGCCAACTGGCCGGGCGCGCGGCGCCAGCATTGGAATCGGCTGTTACCGGCGCGAGCCATCGAGAACCTGTGCTACGTAGCGGCCGTGAATCGGGTGGGTACCGATGGCAAAGGTTTTGCCTACACCGGGGACAGTCAGGTCCTGGATTTCCAGGGTGAGACGCTGCTGAGCGCAGGGGAGGCGGACGGGGTGTTTCAGGTGTGCCTGAATGCTGCGGAGTTGGCGGCGTATCGCACCAAGTTTCCGGCGAATCTCGACGCTGATATTTTTGAGTTTGTCTGACAGACCGCTTTCGCGAGCAAGCCCGCTCCCACATTTTGATTTGTGAACACAGTCAAATGTGGGAGCCGGGCTTGCCCGCGATGAGGCCCTCACAGCCAGCGCATTTTCAAGGTTCAACAAAAAGGCCCCTGAGTTCTCACTCAGGGGCCTTTGCAGTTCAGCGGTAAGGCTTACGCCGCTTTCGCTTCCAACTGGCTCAACGAACGGTTCAGGGCGCTGAACACCGCTTTAAAGCTGGCTGTAGTGATGTTTTCATCAATCCCCACGCCGTGCACCGGGCGCTCGCCATTCACACGCAGTTCGATGTAGGCCGCGGCTTTGGCATTGGTGCCGGCGCCGATGGCGTGCTCGTTGTAGTCCATGATCTCGACCTTGATCGGCAGCGCGGCAACCAGCGCTTCGAGGGTGCCGTAGCCCTTGCCGTGCCAGCGCAGGTTGGTTTCGCCCTGGCCTTTGCCCGAGACTTCCACTTCCACCGTGCTGTTGCCGTTCTCTTCCTGCAGGCGATGGCTGACCAGCGCATACGGCGTGTTGGCTTGCAGGTATTCACGCTGCAACAAGGCGTAAATCTGTGGTGCGGTCATTTCCAGGCCGACGCGATCGGTCTCAGCCTGTACCACTTGGCTGAATTCGATCTGCATGCGGCGCGGCAAGCTGATGTCGTATTCCTGCTCCAGCAGGTAGGCGATGCCGCCTTTGCCGGACTGGCTGTTCACACGAATCACTGCTTCGTAGCTGCGACCGATATCGGCCGGGTCGATCGGCAAGTACGGTACTTCCCACAGTGCGTCGGCTTTCTGTTGGGTGAAACCCTTGCGGATCGCGTCCTGGTGGGAGCCGGAGAACGCGGTGTGTACCAGATCGCCCACGTACGGGTGGCGCGGGTGTACCTGGATCTGGTTGCACTCCTCGACGACTTTGCGCACGCCGTCGATGTCGGAGAAGTCCAGTTGCGGGTCGAGGCCCTGGGTGTACATGTTCAAGGCCACGGTGACCAGGTCGACGTTGCCGGTACGCTCGCCGTTGCCAAACAGGCAGCCTTCGACACGGTCGGCGCCGGCCATCAGGCCCAGCTCGGTGGCGGCCACGCCGGTGCCACGGTCGTTGTGGGTGTGCAGGCTGATGATCACGCTGTCACGGCGGTTGATATGGCGGCCGAACCACTCGATCTGGTCGGCATAGATGTTCGGCGTGGCGCATTCAACCGTGGCTGGCAGGTTGAGGATCATCTTGTGCTCTGGCGTCGGGTTCCATACCTCGATCACCGCGTCACACACTTCCTTGGCGAACTCCAGCTCGGTGGCGCTGAAGGTTTCCGGGGAGTATTCGAAGGTCCACTGGGTTTCCGGCTGCTGTGCGGCATATTTGACGAACAGCTTGGCCGCGTTGACCGCGATGGCCTTGATGCCGTCCTTGTCCTGGTTGAACACGATGCGGCGGAACGACGGCGAGGTCGCGTTGTACAAGTGCACGATGGCTTTCTTCGCGCCACGCAGCGATTCGAAGGTGCGTGCGATCAAGTCTTCACGGCCCTGGGTCAGCACCTGGATAGTGGTGTCCTCGGGGATGTGGTTGTCTTCGATCAGGGTGCGCACGAAGTCGAAGTCGGTTTGCGAAGCGGCCGGGAACGAGGCCTCGATTTCCTTCACGCCAACGGCGACCAGCGTCTTCCAGAAGCGCAGCTTTTTCACCGCGTCCATCGGCTCGATCAGCGACTGGTTGCCATCACGCAGGTCGGAACTGCACCAGATCGGCGCTTCGGTGATGGTTTTCGACGGCCAGGTGCGGTCGGGGATATCGATGGTCGGGAACGCACGGTACTTCGAAGACGGGTCTTTGAGCATGCTCATCGGAAAATCCTTTGTGGTAAGGGCCGAGAAAAGGCGGCCTGCCGTAAATCTGTTATTGGGGGCGAAGCTGGGGACGAGGCAGAACGATTCAGCCTGGCAGTCGTGCGCTGACGAGGCACAGGCTGCGGTGCTGGCGGAGCTGAATGAGGGTGTGAGAGGTTTTCATAAGCTCAACCCTAACCGCCGGGGTGAAAGATGGCAAGCAGTCGAGAAAAATTGAGAGAAGTTCTCTAATCTGGCGATAGGGCGAGATTTTATGGCGATTCTAGAGGTGAGTGTTGCTTTTAATTGCGTGGCTTCTATCGGGTGCGCAATTGTGCTGGCAGGCCTGGCGCCATCGCGGGCAAGCCCGGCTCCCACAGGTAAACGCGATTCTCGGTGGGAGCCGGGGTTGCCCGCGATGAGGCCGGTATGCGCACTATTTACATCAGGGCTGGAACGCGCCGATAAAGATCGCCGGGTCGACCCGTGCTTCGTTTAGGCTGATGTTCCAGTGCAGGTGAGGCCCGGTCGCTCGGCCGGTTGAGCCAACCTTGCCGACCACGTCACCCCGTGCCAGCGCTTGGCCGGTCTTCACATCGATCTTCGATAAATGGCAGAACATGCTGATAAAGCCCTGGCCGTGATCAACGAAGACGGTATTGCCATTAAAGAAGTAGTTGCCGGTGAGAATGACTTTGCCCGCAGCCGGTGACTTGATCGGCGTGCCGGTGGGCACTGCGAAGTCAAGCCCGGCGTGGGGATTGCGCTCTTCTCCATTGAAGAAACGGCGTACGCCGAACTTGCTGGAGAGGGGGCCATTGACGGGTTTGTCCAGCAGCAGGTTGCTCGGCGTGTTGGGGCTGAACGTGCGATAGGCGCCCAGCTGTAAAGGGATCTCGCTTTCGATGCGTTTGACGTCCGCAGGGTTCGGGTTGACTTGGCGTTTGTTCTTCAGGGTGATGCGTTGTTCGGGGTACTTCTTGTAGCCGACGACAAACGGCAAGGTTTGGCCGCCACTGCTGATGCGTTCGTTGCCCGGTTTGACGGTCAATGGAATGCCGACAATCGCCAGCCACGTGTCCTGTTCCTTCACCACCAATACCGGTTTGCCCTGATAGGTGGCTTTCGGGGCCGCAAGCGAGGCGCCCAGGTCAACCACCGCGACGCCACCGGGCACCGGCTTGTTCAGCAGCCGGGTGATGTAGCTGTCGGCATGGGCGGTGAAGGTGAGGCACAACAGCATCAACAAGCTCAATAAACGTGGCATCAATCAATCCAGTAATGAAAGGGTGACGGGCGTCAGGTGGTTATCTTCCACCCGCACCTGCAGTTGGCCTTCACCGAGGCGTGCGGTCAGGCGCTGGCCGGTATGGGTTTGCGCGGCGTTGCGGATCGCCTGGCCACGCTCGTCGAGCAGGATGCTGTAACCCCGGCCGAGAGTCGCCAGCGGGCTGACCACTTGCAGCGTCTGCACCTGGCTTTGCAGTTGCAGACGGCGCGCCTTGAGGCCTTCGCGCATGGCGCGGGGCAGGCGTTCGGCGAGGCTGTCCAGGCGTTGGCGCAGCAGGGCCAACTGGCGGCCGGGGTGTTGGCCGGCGAGGCGGGTTTCCAGGCGGATCAAGCGTTCGCGACGGGTATTGAGGCTGCGCTCGAAGGCGCGACGCATGCGCATGTCCAGGTCGTCGAGGCGCTGGGCCTGTTGGCGCAGGCGTTCGCCCGGGTGGCGCAGGCGCCGAGCCATGCCCTCAAGGCGCAGGCGGTCGTGGCTCAGGCGATTGCGCATCAGCATCACCAGCCGGCGGTGCAGGTTTTCGACCTGGCGCACCAGGTGGCTGGCGTCGGGTGCGAGCAATTCGGCGGCAGCGGAAGGGGTCGGCGCGCGCACGTCGGCGACGAAGTCGCAGATCGACACATCGGTCTCATGGCCGACGGCACTGACGATCGGCGTCACGCAGGCATCCACGGCACGCGCCACGGCTTCTTCGTTGAAGCACCACAGGTCTTCCAGCGAACCACCGCCACGGGCCAGGATCAGCGCATCGAAGCCTCGCGCATCGGCCAGCTTGAGGGCGCGCACAATCTGCGACACGGCTTCGCGGCCTTGTACCGCCGTAGGGATCAGTGTCAGTTCAACGTTCGGCGCCCTGCGGCCAAACACGCTGATGATGTCGCGGATTACCGCGCCGGTCGGCGAACTGATAATGCCGATGCGCTGCGGGTGCGCCGGCAACGGCACCTTGCGTTCGGCGCTGAACAGGCCTTCGGCACTGAGTTTTTCCTTCAGCGCATCAAAGGCCAGGCGCAGCGCACCATCGCCGGCAGGCTCCACGGTGTCGAGGATCAACTGGTAGTCGCCACGGCCCTCGAACAGCGAGACCTTGCCGCGCACCTTGACCGCCAGGCCGTCCTTCAATGCCTGGCGCACCCTGGCGGCATTGTTGCGAAACAACGCGCAACGCACCTGGGCGCCGCTGTCCTTGAGGGTGAAATACACGTGGCCGGAGGCCGGGCGGGCGAGGTTGGAGATCTCGCCTTCGACCCAGATATTGGTGAACACGTCTTCCAGCAACACCCGCGCGCGGCCGTTGAGCTGGCTGACAGTCAGGACTTCGCGGTCCAGGCCCAGACGGGCAAAAGGATCTTTAATCATGGGCGGCAGTTTATAGGCATTCGTGCAAGGTTTGGCAGAATTGCTCGACCAGCGCGCTCGGCGTTTGCGCGCAGGCCAGCGCCACGGTACTGAGGCAGTCCGGG
The DNA here is from genome assembly GCF_900215245.1 of Pseudomonas fluorescens. Taxonomy (GTDB): domain Bacteria; phylum Pseudomonadota; class Gammaproteobacteria; order Pseudomonadales; family Pseudomonadaceae; genus Aquipseudomonas; species Aquipseudomonas fluorescens. The sequence continues at coordinate 1,002,821 of NZ_LT907842.1, read as the reverse complement.
TCGGCCAGGGGCAAAAAGTGCACGTTGGCGGGGGCGATGGCCTGCATGGATTTTGGTAACAAGGCAATGCCGAAGCCGGCCTGGATCAATTGCAGCTGGGTGGTCTTGCGCGACATCACCCGCGCAGCCTTGGGGAAAAAGCCGGCACGCATACACAATTCGGCTGACAGATAACTCAGGCCGCCGCGTTGGGGGTGAGGGACAGAGATAAACGCTTCGTCCCTGAGCTGCACCAATTCCACCGGCGTGTCGCGGTGCGCCAACGGGTGATCCGGCGGCACCGCGAGCAACAGCTGTTCGCTATATAAAGGCGTCACACGCACACCTTCGCGCTGGCGCAACACCGGCAAGCGCAATAGCCCGACGTCCAGGCGACCGTCGGCAATGTCCTCCAGCTGTGCTTCAGAGGACAGTTTGACGATATCCATCGACACGCCGGGGCAGCGCGCCAGCCAGGTGCTGATGCCTTGCAGCAACGGCCCGCTCATCGGCACGGTACTCGAATGGCTCAGGCGTAACGTGCCAAGTTGACCCTTACCCACCTGCGTCGCCATTTCACTGGCTTTGAGCAACTCGCTCAGCAGGTTGCGCGCCCGAGGGTAAAAGGCTTCACCGGCCGCCGTCAGCCGAGGGTGGCGCGCGGTGCGTTCGAACAAGGGGGTTTGCAGCTGGGCTTCCAGCTCCTTGATCTGTCGGCTCAGGGCTGATTGCGCCACGAACAGGCGCTCGGCCGCAGCGCTGAAGCTGCCGCTGTCGGCGATTTCGACGAAGTAGCGCAGTTGGCGAGTGGAGATCACACGTCATGCCTTTTCGAGATGGGTGGAGGGCTTTGAAGATATTAGTCGCAACACTCGACGATGGCTAAAGTGGTGGCCTTCTCTTTACAAGGACGTGCCCATGAGCCCGGTTGAGCTGATGAGTGAGTGGTCGTTTGGCGGTGTTGATTGGCTGGTGATCGGCCTCGGCGTGGTGGTGGCCTACGTCGTGTTTGGTATCGCCGGGTTTGGCACGGCGCTGGTGGCGGGGCCGATTCTGATCGTGTTTATGCCACTGTCGAAGATCATTCCGCTGCTGGTGCTGCTGGATTTTGTCGCCGCCTTTGGCAACCTGCTGCAATCGCGGCGAGATGTAAACAAGCCCGAGCTGCTGCGGTTGCTGCCGTGCATGGCAATCGGTTGCACGCTAGGCGTGATCTTTTTGCTCAACCTGCATTCGGATCTGTTGCTGCTGCTGATGGGCATGTTTATCAGCGTCTATGCGATCTACAGCTTGTCGGTGAAGGCGCGGCCCACACAACTTTCCAAAGGTTGGTCGATTCCCATGGGCACCGTCGGCGGGCTGTTTGGTGCGTTGTTTGGCAGTGGCGGCTTTTTATATGCGATCTACCTGAACAGCCGTTTACCCAAGGACGCGGCGCGCGCCACGCAAAGTGCGCTGATCAGTTGCAGCACGGTGGTGCGCCTGAGCCTGTTTCTGATTGCCGGGGTGTATGCTGACGTGCCGCTGTTGATATTGGCGCTGTGCCTGTTGCCGGCGATGGCGCTGGGGCTGTGGTGCGGGCGCCGGCTGACGATGCGCATGTCCCGTGAAGCCTTTGTAAGGCTGGTGACGTGGCTGGTGTTGGCCAGTGGCATTGCGTTGATCGGGCGGTACTTGAGCACTTGACCTGTGTGGGGCAGGGATTAAGCTGCCAGCCTTCAGGGCCTCATCGCGGGCAAGCCCGGCGCCCACATTTTTGATTTGTGAACGCAGTCAAATGTGGGAGCGGGCTTGCCCGCGATGAGGCCAGTAGCCACACCGCAGGACTCTCATGAACTCGCAAAGTATCCTTGTCCCGAAAATCTCCACCTTGCCCGTCCACGAACCCCGCGCGCGGGCGATTGTGCGCTGGTTGGTGCGCAAGAACATCATCAAGGAAGAACTGACCACCTGTGGCCGCACCGGTAACCGCATGGCTTACGCCCTGGCCGATGGCGCCCGCGCCGTGGTGCTGCACCCCGAAGCGCTGCCGTTCAACGAGCCGATCAACGGCCTCGAGATCATCTACAAGCGCTGCATCTATACCCCGGCCAAAGGCTTTCTCGAAGAGGCCGGCTGCCCGGAATGCCTCAAGGAAGTCGGCGAGGCGCTGTTCGAAAGCCTGGAAGACTGGATGCCCGGTCACACCGACAATTTCACCTGCCCGCTGTGTGGGCATGAAGATGACATCAACGGGTTTCTGTTCCTGCAGGAATGCGGGTTTTCCAACCTGGGATTCATTTTCAACAACTGGGCGGAGGCGGGGTTCAAGCAGAGCTTTATCGACGAATTTGCCGATTGGTTGGACCAGAAGATGAGTTGGGTCAAAGTCGAGCTTTAATCCATCTATCAGTATTACCAAGTTTGTCAGAGTTTTACATTGAGCCTGACGGGGTGCATGTATATAATGGCGCGCTTCCATTTTCCCGCTCGGGAGCCCCCGCGATGCTGCGTATCAGCCAAGAAGCTCTGACATTCGACGACATTCTCCTAGTGCCCGGTTATTCCGAGGTACTTCCTAACGAAGTCAGTCTCAAGACCCGCCTAACCCGTGGCATCGAGCTGAATATTCCCCTGGTTTCTGCTGCCATGGACACCGTCACCGAAGCCCGTTTGGCAATTGCCATGGCTCAGGAAGGCGGCATCGGCATCATCCACAAGAACATGACCATCGAGCAGCAAGCTGCCGAAGTGCGCAAGGTCAAGCGTTACGAAGCCGGTGTGGTGAAAGATCCGATCACCATCGAAGCCGACGCCACCGTCCGTGACCTGTTCGACCTGACCCGCCTGCACAACATCTCCGGCGTTCCGGTGCTGCACGATGGCGACCTGGTCGGCATCGTCACTTCCCGTGACGTGCGTTTCGAGAACCGCCTTGAAGTCACCGTCCGCGAAGTGATGACGCCTAAAGAGCGTCTCGTCACGGTCAAGGAAGGCGCCGACAAGAACGATGTGCGCGAGCTGCTGCACAAGCACCGCATCGAACGCGTGCTGATCGTCGATGACAAATTTGCCCTCAAAGGCATGATGACCGTCAACGACATCGAAAAAGCCAAGGCCTACCCGCTGGCCAGCAAGGATGACCAAGGTCGTCTGCGTGTTGGCGCGGCAGTCGGCACCGGTAAAGACACCGGTGACCGCGTTGCGGCCCTGGTCGCTGCCGGTGTTGACGTGGTGGTGGTCGACACTGCCCACGGTCACTCCAAAGGCGTGATCGACCGCGTTCGCTGGGTCAAACAGAATTTCCCTGACGTGCAGGTGATCGGCGGCAACATCGCCACCGGCGCAGCCGCCAAGGCCCTGGCCGAAGCCGGCGCCGATGCGGTCAAGGTCGGTATCGGCCCTGGTTCGATCTGCACCACGCGTATCGTCGCCGGTGTGGGCGTGCCGCAAATCAGCGCTATCGCCAACGTCGCTGCTGCCCTTGAAGGCACTGGCGTTCCGTTGATCGCGGACGGCGGCATCCGTTTCTCCGGTGACCTGTCCAAGGCCATCGTTGCCGGTGCTTCCTGCGTGATGATGGGCTCGATGTTCGCCGGTACTGAAGAAGCGCCGGGCGAGATCGAACTGTTCCAGGGCCGTTCGTACAAGGCTTACCGCGGCATGGGTTCGCTGGGCGCCATGTCCCAGGCGCAAGGCTCTTCCGACCGCTACTTCCAGGACTCCTCGGCAGGCGCCGAGAAGCTCGTTCCGGAAGGCATCGAAGGCCGTGTGCCTTACAAGGGCACCCTCAGCGCGATCATCCATCAACTGATGGGCGGCCTGCGTTCCTCGATGGGCTACACCGGCAGCGCCAACATCGAAGAAATGCGCACCAAGCCAGAGTTCGTGCGGATTACCGGCGCCGGCATGGCTGAATCCCATGTCCACGACGTGCAGATCACCAAGGAAGCGCCAAACTACCGCGTAGGTTGATGCTTTCAGCAAAATGTTAAGTAACCGGGGCTGTTTTATTCAGCCCCGAGTTGTTTCTGATTTTCTTCACCGAATTGCATAGACGAGACTGACCCTATGGCCCTCGACATTCACGCCCACCGCATCCTGATCCTCGACTTCGGTTCCCAGTACACCCAGCTGATCGCCCGCCGCGTGCGTGAAATCGGTGTGTACTGCGAACTGCACCCGTTCGACATGGACGACGAAGCGATCCGCGAATTCGCACCTAAAGGCGTCATCCTCGCCGGTGGCCCCGAGTCCGTGCACGAAGCCAACAGCCCGCGCTGCCCGCAAGCCGTATTTGACCTGGGCGTGCCCGTCTTCGGTATCTGCTACGGCATGCAGACCATGGCCGAGCAACTGGGCGGCAAGGTTGAAGGTTCCGAGCTGCGTGAATTCGGTTATGCCCGTGTCGACGTGGTCGGCAAAAGCCGCCTGCTGGACGGCATCGAAGACCACATCGACGCCGACGGCCTGTTCGGCCTCGACGTATGGATGAGCCACGGTGACAAGGTCACCAAGATGCCGGAAGACTTCCACATCCTGGCCAGCACCCCGAGCTGCCCGATCGCCGGCATGTTCAACGACGAGCGCGGCTACTACGGCGTGCAGTTCCACCCGGAAGTGACCCACACCAAGCAAGGCGGTCGCATCCTGTCGCGCTTCATCCTCGACATCTGCGAGTGTGAAGCCCTGTGGACCCCGTCGAAAATCGCTGAAGACGCGATCGCCAACGTGCGTGCCCAGGTCGGCACCGACAACGTGCTGCTCGGCCTGTCCGGCGGCGTTGACTCCTCCGTGGTTGCCGCGCTGCTGCACAAAGCCATCGGCGACCAGCTGACGTGCGTGTTCGTCGACAACGGCCTGCTGCGCCTGCACGAAGGCGAGCAAGTGATGGCCATGTTCGCTGAGAACATGGGCGTCAAAGTGATCCGCGCCAACGCTGAAGAGCAGTTCCTGAATAACCTGGCCGGCGAGTCCGACCCAGAGAAGAAGCGCAAGATCATCGGCCGCACCTTCATCGACGTCTTCGATGCCCAGTCCAACAAACTGGACAACATCAAGTACCTCGCCCAGGGCACCATCTACCCCGACGTGATCGAGTCGGCTGGCGCCAAAAGCGGCAAGGCCCACGTGATCAAGTCCCACCACAACGTGGGTGGCCTGCCTGAGGAAATGAACCTCAAGCTGGTAGAGCCGCTGCGCGAACTGTTCAAGGACGAAGTCCGCCGTCTGGGCCTGGAACTCGGCCTGCCGTACGACATGGTCTACCGTCACCCATTCCCAGGCCCGGGCCTGGGTGTGCGCATCCTGGGTGAAGTGAAGAAGGAATACGCCGACCTGCTGCGTCGCGCCGACCACATCTTCATCGAAGAACTGCGCAAAGCCGACTGGTACCACAAAGTCAGCCAAGCGTTCGTGGTGTTCCAGCCGGTGAAATCGGTTGGGGTTGTAGGCGATGGCCGTCGTTACGCTTGGGTTGTGGCCCTGCGTGCCGTAGAAACCATCGACTTCATGACCGCACGTTGGGCACACCTGCCGTACGAACTGCTGGAAACTGTCAGCGGCCGTATCATCAATGAGATCGAAGGCATTTCGCGCGTGACGTACGACGTGTCGAGCAAGCCGCCGGCGACGATTGAGTGGGAATAATGGTACGCCCGGCATTACCCGGGACCCACTAGCAAAAAATAACCTGAAGCCCGCTTAATTGCGGGCTTTTGGCTTTTTGGGGCCCCCTGGCTCGCTGATGTTGGCGGTCAACAACGCGCCACTGCCCAGCGCTGCTAGCGCCGACATCCCAGCGATGCTGTACAGCTCGCGTAGATCGTGGATTACCGGCGGCCTTCGCACACCGGTGATTCGCCGATGCGGCCTTCCTTGCACAGGTCAATGTTATCGGTGCGCTTGAAACCTGCGTCTTTCATGCAATAAAACTGCGTGAGTACCTGGTCAATCGGCGTCGTGTCCCCCGTCCCTGTGAGGTTGATATAGCCGCAGGCGGTCATCGCGCTCTTGACGTCCTTTTCAGACATCCCGGCCTTCTTCCAATTGGTAAATTCCGGCGGCGGCGGTTGAAAGCCTCTGCCTGTGCAGCCAACCAGTAACACAGCGCAAAAACTCAGCAGCAAGCTTCTCGTGCACATGGCGTTATTCTTCATGTTTTGACTCCGATAAGTATGAGATGCCGTGGGGTGAGTTTTCAGAAAAACTCATCCAACAAGCAGTAGAACCTCACGCGCTGCTCATCAGGCTCAACCCCATAACGCTCAAAAAATGGCTTTACCCATTCCAGCCCAAGGTTACGCTCGATGCTACGTGCCGCCAGCGCCAGGTCTTGATAACGGTCGCTGACGCCCAGGCGCCCGCAGTCGATGAAACCGCTGAAGCGGCCGTCTTGCGCCATGAAGTTCGGCAGGCAGGCGTCACCGTGGGCCACCACTGGATCATAGGTGTTTGGCTGGGTGGACATGAGTTCGGCGAGTACATCCTCGGCGCTGCGCCCGAGTCGTTCGTCGTCGAAGTCGGTCTCATCGACCAGCCCGGCACTGACGTGCTGCTGTGCGCGTGCGATGCGCGACTTGAGGGCGTGATCGAAGGGGCATTGCGCGATGGGGACTTGGTGCAATCTAAGCAGGGCGGTGGCCAGGATGTCGATGGTCTGGGCGGCGGACAGCGTGGTGGCGCTGGCCAGATCCCGCCCCGGTACGGCGGTCATCAATAGCCAGTGGTGGTGGTTGTCTGTCAGCGCATCCAGCACAACGGGTGCAGGCAAATTAACCTGTTGTAACCAGCGAAGGCGTTTGATTTCGTCCGCAAGTTCACCCTGTTCTTCCACGGGCTCGGCCTTCAGGAACAGGTCCGCACTACCGCTCTGGCGCAGGCGAAACACGTCAGCCCGTGATTCACCAATGGCTTGTTGCTCAATCAGTGCTTGCGGGAACTGTTCACGCCATTTGTTTGGAATATTCACGGCACTCACCCTTTCTTGCTTCAACGTCGGGCGATATCCGAAAAGTAAAACTTATCCAACGTATGCCGTGACTCGGTGTACTCGAACTGCCTTCCATCCTGCAAAAACGTCTGGTTACTCACCACGATCACATGGCTTTGCCCATCCAGGTCCAGATGCGCCTGGTCGTCTTTGCTGCGGGGCAGGGCTTCGATGGTGCGCTGCGCGTAGCTGATTTGCAGCTCCAGCGTCTGCTCGATAAACGCGTAGATCGACTGCTCAGCGATGTCACGGTCCAGGCCTGGGATCAGGTCGGCGACGAAATGGTTGATGTCGAGGATCACCCGTTTGCCGCCGATACGCCGTACCCGTTTGATCCGCGTGATCAACGTGCCGGGTTCGGCTTCGATGTGTTGCAGCAGTGAGCCTTCCAGCGGGAACTGGCTGAAGTCGACGACTTCGGTGCGTACGTCATCGCCCAGGTCGGCGTGGGTTTCGTGGAAGCTGACGATGCCGCCCAGTTGGAACTCGATGGGGTTGGGCGACAACACAAAGGTGCCCTTGCCGTGGATTTTTTGCGCAAACCCGCGTTCCTGCAACTGCTCGATAGCGCGGCGCACGGTGCCACGGCTGGCTTGGTAGGCGTCCATCAGTTCGGTTTCGGAGGGCAGGCGCGTGCCGCGTTGCAGGCGTTCAGTGGTGATGTTGGCAAGCAGATCGGTATAGATCTGGTTGTATTTGCTCATGGCGATGGCTCTGTGCCCGACGTGATGAAGGGTGAACGGTGTTCGAGGCAGGAACCTTAGTGGCAGAGGTGGGCTTTGTCCATTGGACCCACGTGGAATAAGAGAAATGTCTGACTTCAAACTCAGAAAAATAAACATTTCCTAACTCGTACAGACGAGTTATTGCTTTAACTCGTACAGACGAGTATTTTTGCCCTCGGCGTGCTGCCAATGACTGCCCCCAAATAAAAAAATCAAAGTGGATACCAAGCATGAGCCACGATTATTCGAATATCGCCCGCGAGATTCTCGAGAACCTCGGAGGCAGCGACAACCTTGAGCAAGCTGCCCACTGTGTGACGCGCCTGCGCCTCGCGCTCAAGGACTCGAGCCTGGTCAAGAGCAGTGCGTTGAACCAGGTCGATCTGGTCAAAGGCTCGTTCTTCACCGGTGGTTTGTTCCAAGTGGTGATCGGCCCGGGTGAAGTCGAAAAGGTCTACGCCGCCCTGCGCGAACAGACCGGCCTCGCCGCCGCCACCATTGCCGACGTGAAGAAGAAGGGCGCCGACAAGACCAACGCGATGCAGCGTCTGGTGCGCGTATTTTCTGACGTGTTCATGCCGATCCTGCCCGCACTGATCATTGCCGGCCTGCTGATGGGCGTGAACAACCTGATGGGCGCCAAAGGCATGTTCATCGAGGGCAAGACGCTGCTGGAGGCCTATCCAAACCTGGATGGCTTGTGGAGCCTGATCAACCTGATGGCCAACACCTCGTTCGTGTTCCTGCCGGCGCTGGTCGGTTGGTCGGCGGCCAAGCGGTTTGGCGGCAGTGAAATCCTCGGCATCGTGCTCGGCCTGATGCTGGTGCACCCGGATCTGCTCAACGCGTGGAACTACGGCAAGGCAGTCGCCGGGCTCGACGGCCAGAGCCTGCCTTACTTCGATATTTTCGGCTGGTTCAAGATCGAAAAGGTCGGCTACCAGGGGCAGATCCTGCCAATCCTGATGGCGGCCTACGTGATGAGCGTGATTGAAAAATGGCTGCGCGCACGGGTGCCGAATGCGATTCAACTGCTCGTTGTGCCCATCACCACCATCGTCGTCACCGGCGTGTTGGCCCTGGCAGTCATCGGCCCGGTCACCCGCCACCTCGGCATCCTGATCACCGAGGGTGTAGTCACCCTGTTTGACCTGGCGCCGATGGTCGGCGGAGCGATTTTCGGCCTGTTGTATGCGCCGCTGGTGATCACCGGCATGCACCACATGTTCCTTGCCGTGGACCTGCAGCTTATCTCGACCCAGGGCGGCACCTTTATCTGGCCGATGATCGTGATGTCCAACCTGGCCCAGGGCAGCGCTGCGCTCGGCGTGTTCTACATGACCCGCAACGCGCGGGACAAAAGCATGGCTTCCACCTCGGCGATTTCCGCTTACTTCGGTATCACAGAGCCGGCAATGTTCGGGGTGAACCTGCGCTTCAAGTTTCCGTTCTATGCCGCGCTGCTGGGCTCGGCGCTGGGCAGCATTTTCCTGTCGTTGAACAAGGTGACCGCCTCGGCCATCGGCGTCGGTGGTTTGCCGGCGTTTATCTCGATTCTTCCGCAGTACATCCCGGTTTTTGTCATCGGCATGGTCATCGCGATGGTGGTGCCATTTGTTCTGACCTGTGCGTTGAGCATGAAGATTGTGCGGCCGGGGTATCGCGTCGCTTGATCGATCGCTATCGCAGGCAAGCCAGCTGCCACATTTGAATGTGTTCACACATCAAAGTGGGAGCCGGGCTGGCCCGCGATGAGGCCCTCAAAGCCAACACACAACTTAATTGAAGGAGTCCACCATGCAAGACTGGCAACACTCGGTGATCTACCAGATCTACCCGAAAAGCTTTCACAGCCACGCGGGTAATCCCACCGGTGACCTGCTGGGCATCGTGGACAAACTCGATTACCTCAAGTGGTTGGGCGTGGATTGCCTGTGGATCACGCCGTTCCTGCGCTCGCCGCAACGCGACAACGGCTACGACATCAGCGACTACTACGCCATCGACCCCAGCTACGGGACCATGGCCGACTGCGACCTGTTGATCAGCGAAGCGGCCAAGCGCGGCATCAAGCTGATGCTCGACATTGTGGTCAACCACACCTCCATCGAGCATGAGTGGTTCCAGCAGGCGCGCAGCAGCCTCGACAACCCGTACCGCGACTTCTATATCTGGCGCGACCAGCCGAATAACTGGGAGTCCAAGTTCGGCGGTTCGGCCTGGGAATACGAGGCGCAAACCGGCCAGTACTTCCTGCACCTGTTCGACCACACCCAGGCTGACCTGAATTGGGACAACCCCAAAGTGCGTGCCGAAGTGTTCAAGCTGATGCGCTTCTGGCGTGACAAAGGCGTGGGCGGTTTTCGCCTGGATGTGATCAACCTGATCTCCAAGCCCGCCGATTTCCCCGAAGACAACACCGACGGCCGGCGCTTCTACACCGATGGCCCGCACGTGCACGAATACCTGCAGGAGATGCACCGCGAAGTCTTCGAAGGCCATGACCTGATCAACGTCGGCGAGATGTCGTCCACCAGCCTGGAACACTGCATCCGCTATTCGAATCCTGCGTCGAAAGAGCTGTCGATGACCTTCAACTTTCATCACCTGAAAGTGGATTACCCGAACCTGCAAAAGTGGGTAAGGGCCGACTTCGATTTCCTGCAACTCAAGCAGATTTTTTCCGACTGGCAGTTGGGCATGCAGGCCGGTGGCGGCTGGAACGCGCTGTTCTGGTGTAACCACGACCAGCCGCGGGTGGTCTCGCGGTTTGGTGACGACGGTGAGTTCCGCGTGGTCTCGGCCAAGATGCTCGCCACTGCGCTGCACTTTCTCCAGGGCACGCCGTATGTGTACCAGGGCGAAGAACTGGGCATGACCAACCCGGGGTTCGACACGATTGATCAGTACCGTGATGTCGAGACGCTGAACATCTTCCGGCTCAAGCGCGATGCCGGTGAGTCCGAAGCGTCGAGCATGGCGGCGATCATGCAGAAGTCGCGCGACAACGGCCGCACGCCGATGCAGTGGAGCACCCAGGCCAATGCCGGTTTCAGTCGTGGTGAACCGTGGATCGGGATTCCGGCCAACGCGGCGCAGATCAACGTCGAGCGCCAGTTGGATGACCCTGATTCGGTGTTGCATCACTACCGCGCGCTGATTGCGTTGCGTCGCCACGAGCCGCTGATCCAGAAGGGCGTTTATCGCCAACTGCTGCAAGACCATCTCCAGGTCTGGGCGTACCTGCGCGAAGGCGATGGCGAGCGCTTGCTGGTCCTCAACAACTTCTACGCCAAGCCCTGCGAAATCCAACTGCCGGAAGGCGTTATCAGCGCGGCGAACGAGCAACGCCTGCTGATCAGCAATTACCCCGACTGCGCGTTGTGTTCGAGCACGGTGGTGTTGCGACCTTATGAATCGTTTGTGCTGCACCTCAAGGACTGAGACCCGCTTGAACCCCTGTATGGGAGTGCAGGGGCGCTTCACCAAAACATAATAAAAATATCGGAGTGCTTCATGAAAACAACAATAAAGCTGGGCCTTATTGCGTCGTGTCTCACCGCCCCTTTTGCCGCTCAGGCGCTCGAATTTGCCGGTTATTTGCGCAGCGGCGCGGGCACGTCGACGGGCAGTGGCAAGCAACAGTGTTTCCAACTGCCGGGCGCGCAATCCAAATACCGCCTGGGTAACGAATGCGAGCAGTACGCTGAATTTGAATTGCGCCAGGACCTGCTGACCCTCGATGACGGCTCGGTGCTCAGCGTCGATGCCATGGCGTCCCTGTACAACAAGTACGATCGCGCCCTGAAATTCCAGGGTGAAGACAATGGCTCGGCGCGCATGCCGCAGATGTATGCGCAGTGGTCCAACCTGCCCAGCCTCAATGGCGGTTCGTTGTGGGCCGGCCGGCGTTACTACAAACGTAACGACATCCATATCTCCGACTTCTACTACTGGAACCAGAGCGCCACCGGCGGCGGTATCGAGGACGTGTTGATCGGTGACCTCAAGTACAGCTACGCCCTCTCGCGCAAGGACAACCTGTACCAGAAGGAATACGCGACCCGTCACGACTTCAACGTCGCCGGCTTCAAGACCAACCCCGGCGGTGAGCTGGAGTTCGGCTTGAGCTACATCGAAAAAGCCGGCGGGCGTGAGGCCAGCAGCGGTTGGGCAATCACCGCGCAGCACGTGCAAAAACCTTTCCTTGGCGGTAAGAACAAATTCGCCTTGCAGTATGGCGAAGGGCCCGGCACGGGCTTGGGTTATACCGGCGACACCGCACTGGACAAGAGCAGCAAAAGCTACCGCGCCGTGGAGTTTTTTGACTGGCAGGTGACCCCGCGTTTCGGCGGGCAGATCGAGGCGGTGTACCAGAAAGACATTCGCCCTGGCAGCCAGGACCAGACCTGGATGTCCATCGGCGTGCGCCCGGCGTACGCCATCAGCGAGCAGTTCAAACTGGTCACCGAACTTGGGCACGATCAGGTTGAGGCCGCCGGTGGTACGCGCAAGTTGAGCAAATTTACCTTCGCCCCGACCTGGTCGCCCAACGGCCCGGATTTCTGGGCGCGACCAGAGGTGCGTTTGTACTACACCTATGCAACCTGGAACGAAGCGGCCAAGCGCGCGGCGAATGAACTGGCGGCAGGTTCGGCGTTGTCCGACACCGGCGCGTACGGTACGGCGCGGCATGGGTCGAATGTGGGTGTGCAGGTCGAATACTGGTGGAAGTAAATCTGTAAATGTACGCGGACTAAATGTGGGAGCGGGCTTGCTCGCGAAAGCGGTGGGTCATCCAATACATGTGTCGCCTGATACACCGCATTCGCGAGCAAGCCCGCTCCCACATTTGATCTTCGTCATCCCAGGACTCACATCCACCCTATGATTTTTACAGAACCAAACAGCAGGTGAAGTCATGACCACAACTCAACCCCTGGAACTGCTGGCGCCCCTGTCCGGGGTGCTGCTGGCGCTGGATCAGGTGCCCGACCCGGTGTTCTCCAGTCGCGTGATCGGTGACGGCCTGTGCATCGATCCCACCTCGCAAACCCTGTGCGCACCGTTGGCTGGGGTAATCAGCAATATCCAGGACAGTGGGCATGCGGTCAGCGTTACCGACGACAACGGCGTCCAGGTGCTGATGCATATCGGCCTGGACACCGTGAATCTGGCGGGTCAGGGCTTTCGCCGACTGGTGCAGGAGGGCCAGCGGGTGGAGGCCGGGCAGCCGCTGATTGAGTTCGATGCCGACTACGTGGCGCTCAATGCGCGCAGTTTGCTGACCTTGATGCTGGTGGTCAGTGGCGAACCGTTTACGCTGCTGGCCGAGGACGGCGTTGGGGTGGACGCCGGCCAGCCGCTGTTGCGGTTATCGCCGGGGGAGCGCGCTCAAGAAGTCATTGAGGAGGAGGGCGATGCTCGGTTTTCCAAGCCGCTGACCTTGCCCAATACCAACGGCTTGCACGCCCGCCCTGCGGCGGTCTTTGCCCAGGCGGCGAAAGGCTTCAGTTCCAGCATTTACCTGCACAAGCAAACCCAGAGCGCTAACGCCAAGTCGCTGGTGGCGATCATGGCGCTGCAAACCGTACAGGGCGATACCTTGCAGGTGAGTGCGGCGGGTGACGATGCCGAGGCCGCGATTGCCGCATTGGTCGCGCTGCTGGCGCAAGGGTGTGGCGAGGCGATCGCGGCACCGGCCGAGGAGGTCGAGGCTGTTGAGCCAGTGTCGTCGGCGACCTTGCTGCGGGGCGTATGTGCGTCCCCCGGGTCGGCGTTTGGCCAGGTGGTGCAAGTGGCCGAGCCTGAGCTGCAGATTGCTGAAGAGGGCGCAGGCGAGGCGACCGAACAAGCCGTGTTGGCGCGTGGCCTGCTGGCGGCAAGCGAGGCGCTGCAAGCCTTGCAGGCCAAGGCCGCCGGCAGCGCCCAAGCGGAGATCTTCCGCGCCCATCAGGAGCTGCTTGAGGATCCAACCCTGCTGGAGCAAGCCCATGCCCTGCTGGCCAATGGCAAAAGCGCTGCCTTTGCATGGAACCGCGCCACGGTAAACACCGCCACGTTATTCCACGGTCTGGGCAACGCGCTGCTCGCCGAGCGTGCGGCAGACTTGGCGGATGTCGGCCAGCGCGTGCTTAAACTGATCCTTGGTGTCGAGGAGCGTGCCTGGGACTTGCCTGAGCAAGCCATCCTGATCGCCGAGCAACTGACCCCGTCACAGACCGCCAGCCTGGACACGCGCAAGGTCCTGGGGTTTGTCACGGTCGGCGGCGGCGCGACCAGCCATGTTGCAATCCTCGCCCGGGCACTGGGTCTTCCGGCTATTTGCGGTGTGCCAGTGCAGGTGCTGACGCTGGCCAACGGCAAACAGGTACTGCTCGACGCCGACAAGGGCGAGCTGCACCTGGACCCGGACCTGGCTGAAATTGAACAACTGCAGGCGGCGCGCCATCAGCAGGTGCTGCGCCGTCAACGCGAAGTGGCACAGGCGGCCTTGCCGGCCACCACACGCGATGGTCATCACGTTGAGGTCACGGCTAACGTCGCGTCGTTGCAGGAGGTGGAGCAAGCGCTGAGCCTGGGCGGTGAGGGCGTCGGCCTGCTGCGCTCGGAGTTTCTCTACCTGGACCGCAATCGCGCACCGAGCCCCGAAGAGCAAGCCGGTACATATAGCGCCATCGCCCGCGCCCTGGGCACCGAGCGCAATCTGGTGGTGCGCACGCTGGATGTCGGTGGCGACAAACCATTGGCCTACGTGCCAATGGAGAGCGAAACCAACCCCTTCCTCGGTTTGCGCGGTATTCGCCTGTGCCTGGAACGCCCCGCGTTATTGCGCGAGCAGTTCCGCGCGATCCTTGCGAGTGCCGGGTTGGCGCGGCTGCATATCATGCTGCCGATGGTCAGCCTGCTGTCGGAGCTGCACCTGGCACGCAAAATTCTTCAAGAAGAAGCGCTGGCAATGGGGCTCAGCGAGCTACCGAAGCTGGGGATCATGATCGAAGTGCCTGCTGCCGCGTTGATGGCGGACGTTTTCGCGCCGCATGTGGATTTCTTCTCTATCGGCACCAATGACCTGACCCAATACACACTGGCGATGGACCGCGACCACCCCCGGCTGGCCAGTCAGGCCGACAGTTTTCATCCGTCGGTGCTGCGCTTGATCGCCACCACGGTCAAGGCCGCCCATGCGCATGGCAAGTGGGTTGGCGTGTGCGGCGCGTTGGCGTCGGAAGCGCTGGCGGTGCCGGTGTTGCTGGGACTTGGCGTGGATGAATTGTCGGTGAGCGTACCGCTGATCCCGACCATCAAGGCCACCGTGCGCGAGCTGGACCTGGCCGACTGCCAGATCATCGCCCGCCAGGTGCTGGGCCTGGAAGAAGCGGCCCAAGTGCGCGAGGCGCTGCGCCTCTATCACGCAGCCACTGTTGAAACCTCACCTGTCGTGGAGCACTGAGCATGTTCGAGAAATTGCAGCGGGCGTTCTGGAAAGCCCTGACCCCGGATCTGATTGCCGAGACGGTGGTGGCGCCGACACCGAGTCTGTTGTCGGCCGCTATGCTGAATGCGTTGGGTGGCGCGGATAATCTCAAGTCGCAGCAGCGCGTGGCGCTGACGCGGGTGCGCGTGCAGCTGCTGGATGCCGGGCGCTTGGATACGCAGGCGCTGAAGGCCGCGGGTGTTCCGGGGGTGATGGTGTTGACCGGCGGCGTGGTGCATCTGCTCACCGGCCTCTGAAGCCAGGCGCAGATCAAAAATGTGGGAGCGGGCTTGCTCGCGAATGCGGTGTATCAGCTACAGATATATAGCCTGACACACCGCCTTCGCGAGCAAGCCCGCTCCCACATTAGGTTTGTGGTGTTTATAGAGATTATTTACAGCTGCGGGGTGTCTTCCGGCGGCTTGGTCTTGTCGATCCCCGGCACGTGCAAGTTGCCATCGACCACCTGGTTGCCTTCCAGCTGCGGCTGGGTCACCCACGTGAGGATGTCGTAGTAGCGCCGGATGTTCGCCACAAAGTGCACCGGCTCACCGCCGCGCGCATAGCCGTAGCGGGTCTTGCTGTACCACTGCTTTTGCGCCAGGCGCGGCAGCATCTTCTTCACATCCAGCCACTTGTTCGGGTTCAGGCCTTCTCGCTTGGCCAGCGTACGCGCATCTTCCAGATGGCCGGTGCCGACGTTGTAGGCGGCGAGGGCGAACCAGGTGCGGTCCGGCTCGGCGATGCTGTCGTCCAGCTCATCCTTGATCTTGGCCAGGTACTTGGCGCCGCCCATGATGCTTTGCTTGGCGTCCAGACGGTTGGACACGCCCATCGCCTGGGCGGTGTTCTGGGTCAGCATCATCAGGCCGCGCACGCCGGTCTTGGAGGTGACAGCCGGCTGCCACAGCGATTCCTGATAGCCGATGGCTGCCAGTAAGCGCCAATCGACTTTCTCTTCCTTGGCGTAGGCTTTGAAATGCTTTTCGTACTTGGGCAGGCGCTGCTGCAAATGCTGCGCGAAGGTGTAGGCACCGACATAGCCGAGTACATCGACATGCCCGTAATAGCGGTCTTTAAGGCGCTGCAGTGTGCCGTTCTTCTCGACCTTGTCGAGGTAGCTGTTGATTTCGTTGAGCAGGCTGTTGTCGTCTCCTGCCGCCACGGCCCAGCTCTGGTTGCTGGCATTGCCCAGGTCGAACGCCACGCGAACGTTGGGGAAGTACACCTGGTTCATCGCGACTTCGTTGGAGTCCACCAGGGTCAGGTCGATTTGCCCTTCGTCCACCATGCGCAGCAGGTCGACCACTTCAACAGCGTCGGACTCTTCGTATTCAATCGCAGGGTTCTGCTTTTTAAGCTCGGCCAATTGCTCGGCGTGGGTGCTGCCCTTGAGCACCATGATCTTCTTGCCCACCAGGTCCGCCGGGGTGGTCGGGCGAGACTGGCCGTTGCGGTAGATGATCTGCGGCGTCACTTCCAGGTACGGATGGGAGAAGCGCACCTGTTGTGCACGCTGCTCGCTGCTGACCAGGCCGGCGGCGGCCAGAACCGGGCCCTTGGGTTTACCCAATTGGCCGAACAGGTCATCGAGGTTGTCAGCGGTCTCGATTTCCAGCTTTACCCCCAGGTCATCGGCAAAACGCTTAACCAGTTCGTACTCGAAACCGGTTTCACCGTTGCGGTCCTGGAAATACGTCGCCGGGCTGTTCCGGGTAATCACCCGCAATACGCCATCCTCCTTGATTCGCTCGAGCGTGCTGGGCTTATCAACACAGGCGCTGAGCATCAGGAAGAGTCCGGTTGCGATGAGCCATTTGGCGTATCGCGGGCGTAAAGCAGTTGGGGAGAACATCTGCGCAGTATACGCAAACGACCCTCGGCGCCATATCTCGACAGCAGGGGACTTGTCTGCTAGCGCCCGCAAAACCGGGCTGAAGCCCGCAGAAACGTGGGTTGGCGAGGGTTTGTGACGGTTAAAATAACTGCGCGCAAAGCCTTGGAAAACGCCCCGATAGCGTGCAATCCGTGCCAACTGACGTTCGGCAGCCGCCAGCCGTGCCGTTTCGGGTGCCGTTGGCGGCGGTTTACGCTAGAATGCACGGCCTCAAAGCACACCCCCTTCCCGAGGCTGTCCCGAAGATGTTGATCCTGCGCGGCGCTCCTGCCCTTTCTGCCTTTCGCCACAGCAAACTCCTTGAGCAACTGAGCCAAAAGGTTCCAGCTGTTACAGGCTTGTATGCTGAATTTGCTCACTTCGCCGACGTTACCGGCGTCTTGACCGCCGACGAACAGCAAGTGCTCGCACGCCTTCTGAAGTACGGCCCCAGCGTTCCCGTTCAAGAGCCAAACGGCCGCTTGTTCCTGGTTCTGCCGCGGTTCGGCACCATCTCGCCCTGGTCGAGCAAGGCCAGTGATATCGCGCGTAACTGCGGCCTGGAAAAAATCCAGCGCCTGGAACGCGGTATCGCTTTCTACGTCGCCGGCCAGTTCAGCGATGCCGAGGCCGAGCTGATCGCCAGCAGCTTGCACGATCGCATGACCCAGATCATCGTCAGCCAGCTGGAACAGGCCGGCGGTCTGTTCAGCCACGCCGAGCCCAAGCCGCTGACCGCGATTGACGTGCTGGGCGGTGGCCGCGCCGCCCTCGAGAAAGCCAACACCGAACTGGGCCTGGCCCTGGCCGAGGACGAGATCGACTACCTGGTCAACGCCTTCAACGGCTTGAAGCGCAACCCGCACGACATCGAACTGATGATGTTCGCCCAGGCCAACTCCGAGCATTGCCGTCACAAGATCTTCAACGCCAGTTGGGACATTGACGGCGAAAGCCAGGAAAAAAGCCTGTTCGGCATGATCAAGAACACCTACGTGATGCACAGCGAAGGCGTTCTGTCGGCTTATAAGGACAACGCTTCGGTCATCGTCGGCTCCGTCGCCGGGCGTTTCTTCCCGGACCCTGAAACCCGCCAGTACGGCGCGGTGCAGGAGCCGGTGCACATCCTGATGAAGGTTGAAACCCACAACCACCCGACCGCGATTGCCCCGTTCCCGGGCGCCGCCACCGGCTCCGGTGGCGAAATCCG
This sequence comes from Pseudomonas fluorescens, assembly GCF_900215245.1. Classification (GTDB taxonomy): domain Bacteria; phylum Pseudomonadota; class Gammaproteobacteria; order Pseudomonadales; family Pseudomonadaceae; genus Aquipseudomonas; species Aquipseudomonas fluorescens. The sequence goes on along the minus strand of NZ_LT907842.1, from coordinate 984,584 downwards.
TGACGAAGGGGCTACCGGCCGTGGCGCCAAGCCAAAGGCGGGCCTGACCGGTTTCACCGTGTCCAACCTGCAGATCCCGGGCTTCGAACAGCCGTGGGAAGTGCCGTACGGCAAGCCCGAGCGCATTGTGACCGCGCTGGACATCATGATCGAAGGCCCGCTGGGCGGCGCCGCGTTCAACAACGAATTCGGGCGCCCGGCGCTGACCGGCTATTTCCGTACCTTCGAGCAGTCCATCACCACCCCGCGTGGCGACGAAGTGCGCGGCTACCACAAGCCGATCATGTTGGCCGGCGGCATGGGCAACATCCGTGAAGAACACGTCAAGAAAGGCGAGATTCTGGTCGGCTCCAAGCTGATCGTACTCGGCGGCCCGGCGATGTTGATCGGCCTGGGCGGCGGCGCCGCTTCCTCCATGGCCACCGGCACCAGCTCGGCGGACCTGGACTTCGCTTCCGTACAGCGTGAAAACCCTGAAATGGAACGCCGTTGCCAGGAAGTCATCGACCGTTGCTGGCAGTTGGGTGACAAGAACCCGATCAGCTTCATCCACGACGTCGGCGCTGGCGGTTTGTCCAACGCCTTCCCGGAACTGGTCAACGATGGCGACCGTGGTGGCCGTTTCGAACTGCGCAACATTCCAAACGACGAGCCGGGCATGGCCCCGCACGAAATCTGGAGCAACGAATCCCAGGAACGCTACGTGCTGGCCGTCGGCCCTGAAGACTTCGCGCGCTTCCAGGCCATCTGCGAACGCGAGCGTTGCCCGTTCGCGGTGGTCGGCGAAGCCACTGCCGAGCCGCAACTGACGGTCACCGACAGCCACTTCGGCAACAGCCCGGTGGACATGCCACTCGAAGTGCTGCTGGGCAAAGCCCCGCGCATGCACCGTTCGGCGGTACGTGAAGCCGAACTGGGCGATGACTTCGACCCAAGCACGCTGGAACTGGCCGACAGCATCGAACGCGTGCTGCACCACCCGGCCGTGGCGAGCAAAAGCTTCCTGATCACCATCGGCGACCGCACCATCACCGGCCTGGTTGCCCGTGACCAAATGGTTGGCCCATGGCAGGTGCCGGTGGCCGACGTTGCCGTCACCGCCACCAGCTTCGACGTCTACACCGGTGAAGCCATGGCCATGGGCGAGCGCACGCCGCTGGCCTTGCTGGACGCTCCGGCGTCGGGCCGCATGGCCATTGGTGAAACCCTCACCAACATCGCCGCGTCCCGCATCGGCAAGCTGTCCGACATCAAACTGTCGGCCAACTGGATGTCCGCTGCCGGCCACCCGGGTGAAGACGCGCGCCTGTACGACACCGTCAAGGCCGTCGGCATGGAGCTGTGCCCCGAGCTGGGTATCACCATTCCGGTGGGCAAGGACTCCATGTCCATGGCCACCCGTTGGAACGAAGACGGCACCGACAAGAGCGTGACCTCGCCGCTGTCGCTGATCGTTACCGGTTTTGCACCGGTGACCGACATCCGTCAGACCCTGACCCCGCAGCTGCGCATGGACAAGGGCACCACCGACCTGATCCTGATCGACCTGGGCCGTGGCCAGAACCGCATGGGCGCCTCGATCCTCGCGCAAACCCACGGCAAGCTCGGCAAGCACGCGCCGGACGTGGATGACGCTGAAGACCTCAAAGCGTTCTTCGCGGTGATCCAGGGCCTGAACGCCGACGGCCACCTGCTGGCGTACCACGACCGTTCCGACGGTGGTTTACTGACCAGCGTGGTGGAAATGGCCTTCGCCGGTCACTGCGGCCTGAACATCGTGCTCGACAGCGTTGCCGAGGATGCCGCCGAGATCAACGGCATCCTGTTCAACGAAGAGTTGGGCGCCGTGATCCAGGTTCGCCAGGACGCTACCCCGGACGTACTCGCACAATTCAGCGCCGCTGGCCTGGACGACTGCGTGGCGGTGATTGGCCAGCCGATCAACAACGGCGAAATCAACATCTCCTTCAACGGCGATACCGTGTTTGCCGGCCAGCGCCGTCTGCTGCAACGCCAGTGGGCCGAGACCAGCTACCAGATCCAACGCCTGCGCGATAACGCCGACTGCGCCGAGCAGGAATTCGACGTGATCCTGGAAGAAGACAACCCGGGCCTGAGCACCAAGCTCAGCTTCGACGTTAACCAGGACATCGCCGCGCCTTACATCAAGAAAGGCATCCGCCCACAAGTGGCCGTACTGCGTGAGCAGGGCGTCAACGGCCAGGTGGAAATGGCGGCCGCGTTCGACCGCGCCGGCTTCAATGCGATCGACGTGCACATGAGCGACATCCTCGCCGGTCGTGTTGACCTCAATGAGTTCAAAGGCCTGGTCGCTTGCGGCGGTTTCTCCTACGGCGACGTGCTGGGTGCCGGTGAAGGCTGGGCCAAGTCGGCGCTGTTCAACAGCCGTGCGCGCGATGCGTTCCAGGGCTTCTTCGAGCGCAACGACAGCTTCACCCTGGGTGTGTGCAACGGTTGCCAGATGATGTCCAACCTCCACGAGCTGATCCCGGGCAGCGAGTTCTGGCCGCACTTTGTGCGTAACCGTTCCGAGCAGTTCGAAGCCCGTGTCGCCATGGTGCAGGTGCAAGAGTCCAACTCGATCTTCCTGCAAGGCATGGCCGGCTCGCGTATGCCGATCGCCATCGCCCACGGTGAAGGTCACGCTGAATTCTCCAGCGAAGAAGCCTTGCTGGAAGCCGACCTGTCCGGCTGCGTGGCCATGCGTTTCGTCGATAACCACGGCAAGGTCACTGAAAGCTACCCGGCCAACCCGAACGGCTCGCCGCGCGGGATCACCGGCCTCACCAGCCGCGACGGTCGCGTGACCATCATGATGCCGCACCCGGAGCGGGTGTTCCGCGCCGTGCAGAACTCGTGGCGCCCGGAAGAGTGGAACGAAGACGGCGCCTGGATGCGCATGTTCCGCAACGCTCGCGTGTGGGTGAACTAAGGCGGTGTACAAGCTCAGCTTCTTTGTGCCCGACAGCCATGTGGAGACGGTGAAAACCGCCGTCTTCGCCGCTGGCGGAGGGCACATCGGCGACTACGACAGCTGCGCCTGGCAAGTGCTGGGCCAGGGCCAATTTCGCGCGTTGGACGGCAGCCAGCCGTTTATCGGGCAAGTCGGCCAGGTTGAAGTGGTTGAAGAATGGAAAGTTGAGCTGGTGGTGGCGGATGAGTTGATCGTGGCGGTTGTAGCCGCGTTGAAACTGAGCCATCCCTATGAGACACCGGCCTATGAGGTGTGGCAGTTGGCGGATTTTTGATTCGCAGATTGCAGAAACAAGAAACCCGCTGGGCCAGTTTGGTCAGCGGGTTTTTTGTTGTTTGCAAGGGCCAATCGCCGGCAAGCCAGCTCCCACAGTTTGATCTGTGAATACGTTCAAAATGTGGGAGCTGGCTTGCCGGCGATGGCGCCGGGACAGGCGCATCAGATCTTTCCCGCAGGCCTTTCAGGTTGTCCCTCGGAACTCACCTTATTAACCTTTGCCAGTCGCTGCCAATTCAGCGATCGGGACTGCAAGCCCGCCGAAACCTCACCAGTTACTCCTAAGCGCCTTTATAATTGCGGCGCTTTTTCATGGTCGTCATTTATGGCGGCTGTGTGCGGGAGACCTTCGGGTCTACCGAGGTGCTGGTGGGACTCGGTCTTGCAGGCCCGCGCACAGCTGCCACCGATCATCTGCAAGTGATGCTGGTAGTTCCTAAACTCTCACTAGGAAACCCACAATGATCAAAGACAGTCCAAATCTCCCATCTGATTCTCAGCCCACCGACCAAGTCTTCACCGTCCTCCCCAACCTGAACAGCGAAACCCTGCTCGCCAATGCCTCCCAAGACCTGGCATCCGTGCAGGCGCTGGCGGGCAATCTGGCGTTTGACATCGACGGCCCACAGCGTGATGCAGTGCTGGGGATTCATCGGATGCTGGAAGGTATTCAGTTGATGGTGGACCGGGTGTTGGATCTATTTGAGGTGCCTGAACAGAAGTGATCGGGTGCCTATGAGGCCCATTCGCGAGCAAGCCCGCTCCCACATTTGACCGCATTGCCACGTCGGGCACCGATCAAAATGTGGGAGCGGGCTTGCTCGCGAAGAGGCCAGAGCCGCCGCTACATTTCTAAACCCTGGCACCGACCTTGCGGCCACCGACCAACCGCTCCAAAGCCTCACCCAACCCCAAGGCCTTGTCACCAATCAACAGGTGCCAAACCCCGCTGTCCAGCTGGCTCACACCCTGGCAACCCAGCGCAGTCAGGTCCGCTTCAGACAGCACCGAATCATCCCCCAGTTCCACCCGCAATCGGGTCATCGCCACCGCTTCCAGCTGGCGCACATTCGTGCGGCCGCCTAAAGCATTCAGCCACTTCTCGGCCTCCTGCACATTCACCGCAACCGGTTTATCCACAGGCTGGGCGGCCACCGGCGCACTGGCAACAAACGACGGCATCGCCAGGCGGATCTCATCGGCGATGCTGTCGGCCATTGGCCCTACGACCACCTGCAAACTCCCGCCGTTACCCGGCCGAACCACAGCCATGGCGCCCAGTGCTTTCAACTGCGCATCCACCGCCTTGTTGCGATCCACCATGTCCAGGCGCAGACGTGTAGTGCACGCGCCGACACTCAGCAAATTCTCTGCACCGCCGAGTGCGCGGATGTAGGCACTGGCCCGCTGGTTATCGGTCATCACCTCAGCCTGCACCACCTGGATGTCTTCACGCCCCGGTGTCTTCAGGTTGAACCGACGAATGCAATAGTTGAACACGCTGTAGTAGATCACCGCGTAAGCCAACCCGACCGGGAATACCAGCCAGCCGTTGGTGGATTTGCCCCAACCGAGCACCATGTCGATAAAGCCACCGGAGAAGGTAAACCCGAGGTGGATATTCAGCATGTTGGTCACGGCCATCGACAGGCCGGTGAGCACCGCGTGGATCAGGTACAAAAATGGTGCGAGGAACATAAACGCGAATTCGATCGGCTCAGTCACTCCGGTCAAAAACGAGGTCAGCGCCATCGACAGGAAAATCCCGCCCATCACCTTGCGGCGTTCCGGCAGTGCATTGCGGTACATCGCCAGGCACGCGGCGGGCAGGCCGAACAGCATGACCGGGAACATACCGGTCATGAACTGGCCGCCTTTCGGGTCGCCTGCAAAATAGCGGGTCAGGTCGCCGGTGACGATGGCGCCGGTGGTTGGGTCGGTAAAGCTGCCGAACACAAACCACGCCATGTTGTTGAGGATATGGTGCAGGCCGGTGACGATCAGCAGGCGGTTGAACACGCCAAACACGAAGGCACCAAAGCTGCCGCTTTCCATCAGCAGCACGCCAAAACTGTTGATGCCGTGCTGGATCGGCGGCCAGATCAGGCCAAAGATCACCCCCAGGGCGACCGCCGAAAACCCGGTGACAATCGGCACAAACCGTCGCCCACCAAAGAAGGCCAGGTACTCCGGCAGCTTGATGTCCTTGAAGCGGTTATACAGCCCACCGGCCATCAAGCCGCTGGCGATACCGGCGAGCATGCCCATGTTGATGGTGGTGTCCATCACCTTGAGCGTGGAGATCATCACCAGGTAACCAATCGCCCCGGCCAAACCTGCCGTGCCGTTATTGTCGCGGGCAAAACCCACCGCAATACCGATGGCGAAGATCAGCGCCAGGTTGGCGAAAATTGCTTGCCCGGCATCGTGCATCACCGCGATGTTCAAAAGATCGGTGTCGCCCAGGCGCAGCAAGAGGCCGGCGATCGGCAGAATCGCGATCGGCAGCATCAGCGCGCGGCCGAGGCGTTGCAAGCCTTCGATAAAGTGTTGGTACATGGCGTGTCTCCCTATTCTTGTTGTTTTCAGCTCAGCGGCCAGTGGTGTTGACAGGCTTGGCGAACGGCCTTGGCGCTGCTCAGGTCGAGCAGGCCTTGGCTCAATTGCCGGCATTGCGCCGCGTCCAGGTGGCGGACACGGTCCTTGATTTCTCCGATTTGCGGCGGGCTGACGGACAGTTCGCTGACACCCAGGCCAATAAGCACCGGCGTGGCCAGCGGGTCGGACGCGAGGGCGCCGCAGATGCCGACCCAACGCCCGTGTTTGGCCGCCCCCGCGCAAGTCTGGGCGATCAGCCGTAGCAAGGCCGGGTGCAGCGCATCGACCCGGGCGGCGAGGCCGGCGTGGTCGCGGTCCATGGCCAGGGTGTACTGGGACAGGTCATTGGTGCCAATGGACAGGAAGTCCGCGTGCTGGGCCAGTTGGTCGGCCATCAGCGCGGCGGCGGGCACTTCGATCATCACGCCCAGTTCCGGGCGCTGGGTCAGTTCCAGCTCCGCGCAGAGTTCATCCAGACGCTGGCGGATCTGCAGCAGTTCATCGACCTCGCTGACCATCGGCAACAGGATGCGGCAACGTTCCAGCGGGCTGACTTGCAGCAGGGCGCGCAATTGTTGGTCGAGCAGTTCCGGGCGCACTTGTGCCATGCGAATCCCGCGCAGGCCCAACACCGGGTTGGCTTCGACGGGCAGCGGCAGGTAGTCGAGCTGTTTGTCGCCGCCCACGTCGATGGTGCGGATGATCACCGACTTGTCGCCCATGGCGTCCAGCACGGCCTGGTAGGCCTGGCGTTGCTCCTGCTCATCCGGCGCGGTGCGGCGGTCGACAAACAGGAATTCGGTGCGCAACAGGCCAACGCCATCGGCGCCGTTTTCAAAGGCCACTTGGGCTTCGGCGCTGGAGGCGACATTGGCAGCGACTTCAATGCTCACGCCATCGGTGGTGCGCGCCGGCTCCTGCGCGAAGGCCTGTTGCTGTTGGCGGCGCAGGGTTTGCGCATCGCGAATCTGGTGCACTTCAGCGTGGCGCGCCTCGCTGGGTGCCAGTTCCAGGCGACCGTTGGCCGCGTCCAGCACCACGCGTTGGCCTTGGGGCACATCGAGCACTTCGGCGCCCAGCGCGACCACACAGGGCAAGCCTTTGCCGCGGGCCAAAATCGCGACGTGGGACGTGGCGCCGCCTTCGGCCATGCAAATGCCTACGGCGTTTTGCGCGCTCAATTGCAGCAGGTCGGAGGGGGTCAGTTCATGGGCGCTGACAATCGCACCGGCCGGCAATTCGAAGTGCCAGGCTTGCCCCAACAGCGCACGCAGTACGCGTTGTTGCAGGTCGCGCAGGTCGTTGGCGCGCTCGGCAAACAGCGGTTTGCCCAGGGCCAGCAACACTGCGCATTGCGCCTGGATTGCATCGCGCCAGGCGTGGGTGGCGGCGCTGCCGTGTTCGATGGCGCCGGTTGCGGCGTCCAGCAGCGTGGGGTCTTCCAATAGCGCAAGGTGGGCGGCGAAGATGTCTTCTTCTTCGACATTCTTGCGTTGCCGTGCATGCTCCAGGGTAATGCGGATTTCGCCGCGCACGTGCTCCAGCGCGGTGTCCAGGTGCTGCAGTTGTTCGTCGGCGACATGGTTGCCCGTGTCTTGCGGCAGTTCGATACCGGTGAGGCGAAACAGCGGCCCGCAGACCAGACCGGGCGCGGCGCACACGCCTTGCAACACACCGGCTTCGGTGCTCACCCGACGCGGTGCCACGGCTACCGGCGCGTGGTGTTCTTCACTCACAGCCACCGAGAGTGCGGCCACCAACGCCTGCAACGCCGCCTCGCAATCCTTGCCGCGACAGGTGATCCGCACTTCATCACCTTCACCAATGCCCAACCCCATCAAACCAATCAGGCTGTCGCACGGCGCTGACTTACCGGCGAAGTGCAACTCTGCATAGCTGCTGAACCCTTGCGCGGTCTTGCGCACCAGCGCGGCGGGGCGTGCATGCAAACCGCCCCGGTGGGTAATGCGCACGCTGGCGCGCACTTCGGTGACCGAGTTATCCACAGCCGCCGGCGACAGCGCTGCCGAGCGCGCAACAATGTGCAGCAACGGCTCACCCACCTTGACGGTTTTTCCCGCTACCGGCCGCAGCTCAAAGCGCTCGCCATTGGTCAGAATGATCAGGCTGATCAGGCTTTTGCACTGGCGTGCGATGCGGTCTAGATCAAACTGCACCAGCGCCTGGCCCTGACTCACCCGTGCGCCTTCCTTCACGAGCAGCGCAAACCCTTCGCCATTCAGCTCCACGGTGTCGATGCCCACATGCATCAGCACCTCGGCACCATTTTCGGCGCGAATCGTCAGCGCATGCCCGGTGCGGGCGACATGGATAATCACCCCGTCACAGGGCGCGTGCAGGCAGTCATTCAGCGGGTCGATGGCAATACCGTCGCCCATGGCGCCGCTGGCGAACACTTCGTCGGGAACGTTGCCCAGGGTCAGCACCGGGCCACTGAGTGGGGCGCTTAGGGTCAATTCATTATTGTTGTAAGACATGGGCACGGTACTCATCAGGAAAACGCTACTCAGTGAGTGCGGGTAACTTTGCTCAGGTGACGCGGCTGGTCCGGGTCCATCCCCCGCGCTTCAGCCAGGCCCGCAGCCATTACGTAAAAGCTTTGGATCGCCAGGATCGGGTCAAGGCTTGGGTGTTCGGCGCGGGTCAGGGTCAGGTCGCGCTCGCTGATATCGTCCGGCGCGGCCAGCAGCACGCGGGCGCCGCGTTGGCGCATGTCAGCGGCCAGACTCAACAAGCCGGCCTGCTCTGCACCGCGTGGGGCGAACACCAGCAACGGGTAGCCTTGGTCGATCAAAGCCATCGGCCCGTGACGCACTTCGGCGCTGCTGAAGGCTTCGGCCTGGATCGCCGACGTTTCCTTGAGCTTGAGTGCGGCTTCCTGGGCGATGGCAAAACCGGCGCCGCGGCCGATGACAATCAGCCGCTGACTGGCGCGCAAGGCCTCGACCGCTGCGCGCCAGTCCTGGGTGGCGGCTTCACGCAGGCCGGCGGGCAACGCCTGGCAGGCTTGCAGCAGCAACAGGTCCTGGTTCCAGTGGCCGATCAGCTGCGCGCTGGCGCTGAGGGTGGCGATAAAGCTTTTGGTGGCGGCCACGCTGTGTTCCGGCCCGGCGCACAACGGCACATGGAATTCGCAGGCGGCTTCCAGCGGCGAATCTTCGGCGTTGACCATCGAAATGCTCAAGGCGCCGCGTTTGCGCAGCAGGCGCAGGCTGTTGACCAGGTCCGGGCTTTGCCCCGATTGGGAGAAACCGAACGCGACCTGGCCACTGACTTTCAGCGGCGCCTGCAACAAGGTCACCACCGACATCGGCAACGACGCCACCGGAATGCCCACATGCTGCATGGCCAGGTAGGCGAAGTAACTGGCGGCATGGTCTGAACTGCCACGGGCGATGGTCATCGCCACTTGCGGCGGCTGGCGGCGCAGGCGCCCGGCGACTTCTTCCAGCATCGGGTGCAGGCGTTGCAGTTGCGCCGCGACGGCGTCACAGGAGGCCAGGGCCTCTTCAAGCATTTTTGAAGTCAATGGTTTCTCCTTCGACCATTACGTCGGTGAGGTGCAGGGAGCGGTCCATGCGCACGCAGTCGGCAAAGCTGCCCGGTTGCAGGCGCCCGCGTTCTTCCAGGCCCAGGTAATCCGCAGGAAATTGCGACAGGCGTTGTGAGGCTTCGCTGATGGGCAGGCCGATTTTCACCAGGTTGCGCAGCGCCTGGTCCATCGTCAGGGTGCTGCCCGCCAGCGTGCCGTCCGCCAGGCGTACGCCGCCCAGGCATTTGGTGACGGTGTGGCTGCCCAGCTTGTATTCGCCATCGGGCATGCCGGCGGCGGCGGTGGAATCGGTGACGCAGTACAGGCACGGGATCGAGCGCAAGGCCACGCGGATGGCGCCGGGGTGTACGTGGAGCAAATCCGGGATCAATTCCGCGTATTTGGCGTGGGCCAGGGCGGCGCCGACGATGCCCGGTTCGCGGTGATGCAGCGGGCTCATGGCGTTATACAAATGCGTGAAGCTGGTAGCGCCGGCCGCGAGGGCGGCGACACCTTCTTCATAACTGCCCAGTGTGTGGCCGATCTGCATGCGCACACCGCGTTGGCTGAGCGCGCGGATCAGGGTGTCGTGGCCGGCGATCTCCGGCGCAATGGTGATCACCCGGATGGGCGCCAGGCGCAGGTAGGCTTCGACCTCGGCCATCAGCGCAGTGTGGGCGAAGTTGGGTTGTGCACCAAGTTTGCCGGGGTTGATGTAGGGCCCTTCCAGGTGCACGCCGAGTACACGGGCGCTGCCGGTGGGGCGCTGCTCGCAGAAGGTGCCGAGCTGGCCGAGCACACGAGAGATTTCGTCCACCGGCGCGGTCATGGTGGTGGCCAGCAGCGAGGTCGTGCCAAACCGCACGTGGGTGCGGGTGATGGTCTCGAAGGCGGCGACGCCTTCCATGATGTCTTTGCCGCCACCACCGTGTACGTGCAGGTCGATAAAGCCCGGCAGCAGGTACGGCAAATCGTTTTCAGCCGGGTCGCACGGCGTGCCTTCGATGGCGACCACCTTGCCGTGTGCGTGCACCAGGCGGCCGCGAATCCAGCCACCGGGTGTGAGGATGTTGTCTTCGGACATGGGCAGTTCTCTAGAGGCGCCGTTCAGCGCTATAGTCGTGGCGGCGCAGCTCTGCGACAAAGTCGTAGTAGTCGTTGCGGCAGTAGGTGTCGGTGATTTCAATCGGCGTGTTGTCGGCGGTGTAGCCGACCCGGGTCATCAGCAGCATGGCGGTGCCGGGGGCAATGCCCACCAACTTGGCGAACTCGTCCGAGGCGTTGATCGCCTGGATATGTTGCAGGGCGCGCACGATCGGCTTGCCGATGCTTTCCAGGTATTCGTAGAGCGAATTGCCGATGGCTTGCGGGTGCGGCAAGACAGCGGCGGGCATGGCGGTCATTTCAATCGCCATGACCGTGTCATCGGCCTTACGCAGACGCTTGAGGCGCGCCACTTTGTCGCTGGGCGACAGGCCCAGGCGGATCAGCTCTTCGTGGGTTGGCGGGGTGATATCGCGCTCCAGCCACTGGGAGCTGGGCACAAAGCCCTTGAGTCGGAGCATTTCGCTGAAGCCCGACAGGCGTGACAGCGGCTGCTCCAGGCGCGGCGTGATAAAGGTGCCAGAGCCTTGGCTGCGGCGGATCAGGCCTTGGGCAAACAACACTTCCAGCGCCTTACGGGCAGTGACTCGCGAAATGCTCAACTGCTCGCTGAGGGCGCGTTCCGACGGCAATGCCTGCTCGGATTTCCACTGGCCGGCATGGATCGCCGCTTCAAGGTTGCGGGCCAGTTGCAGGTACAGCGGCGTGGATTGCTTGTCGTCGGGGCGCAGCGTCAGGATAGGGTTCATCTGTGAAGTTTCCGATGCGGTTATTGGAGTGTTGTCGCCCGGTAATGGCCGGAAATTAATACCACTTAAATACCATGTCAATGCAGCCAAAACGGTGCGGGTGCCGGTTTAAAGGCGCTTTAATGGTGCCTGGCATCAAGTGGTATTAGAGAGGTCTTTAAGACGCGCACAAGTGCACAGCCCGCGCGGTGAACTGGTATTCACCGGCAGGCGCTGCCGAGGGCAGGAATTATTTTCGAATTATTTTACGAACGGTCGCGGATTACGGCCGAATCTCGATCATGGTGCCGTCTTTGACCAGGTTCCAGACTTCGCGCATATCGACGTTGCGCATGCCGATGCAGCCGTCGGTCCAGTCCAGGGTGTGGAACCACTGCTCCGGGTATTCCTCGGTGTCGGGCGTCCCGTGGATCATGATCATGCTGCCCGGTTTCACGCCTTCGCGGCGCGCGCGGGCGGAGTCGCTGATGTTCGGGTAAGAGATGTGCATGGCCAGGTTGAAGCGGTCGCTGGTCTTGCGCCAGTCGATCCAATAAAAGCCTTCCGGCGTGCGGCGGTCACCTTCGAACTGCTTGGTGCCTTTCGGGTTTTTGCCCAAGGAGATCCGATAGCTCTTGAGCGGCTTGCCGTCGTTGATCAGTTGCAACTGATGGGCGGACTTGAGCACCAGGACTTTCTCGACAGGTTTACCACCAAGGGTTTCCACCGAAGAGGCCAAAGACAGGCTAGCGAACGACAGGCAGATAAGAGCGAGCAACCAACGCATTAAAACGGATTCCCTGGGAAAAGGTGCTGCCTGGAGTGTTGTTATTTGGCTGGCCGCGTCATCGGCGGCACTGACTCGCTGCGCACCGGAAACAGTTGCTGCCGACGGTCAGCGAAGAAGCATTCTAAGGTACGCCCGACCGTGCGGAAAGCCAGCTCTGACCAAGGGATGTCGGCTTCATCGAACAGCTTCACTTCAAGGCTTTCGGGGCCTGCCGCATAGTCCAGGTCGACCAGTTCGGCGCGGTAGAAAATATGCACCTGGCTGATGTGCGGTACATCGATCAGGGTGTAGAGGCTCAGGTTGTGCACGCGGGCGCAGGCCTCTTCCAGGGTTTCGCGCATGGCGGCCTGTTCCACGGTCTCGCCGTTCTCCATGAAGCCGGCTGGAAGTGTCCAGTAACCCAGGCGCGGCTCGATGGCGCGGCGGCACAGCAGCACTTTATCGCCCCACACCGGCACGGTGCCGGCAACGATATTGGGGTTCTGGTAGTGAATGGTCGAGCAGTGATCACACACAAAGCGCAGGCGTGCGTCGCCTTCGGGAATGCGCTGGGTAACCGGTTTACCGCACTGGCTGCAGAAGTTCATGCTGGGGTTCCTGGAGAGTCGGCCTATCTTGGCTTGACGGGCAGGGCCCTGCAAGTTGTCGTTTCGCGACATGCACCGGGTTTTGGGGTTGGGCACCCGCACGCTTTGGTGCATGATGCAAGGTAGCCAACAGACCGAGATGACTCATGCTGGACGAGCTACTTCGCCGGGTAAGCAATCACACCCCTCATACGCTGGAGACTGACGGGCGTTTCCCCGAGGCTGCGGTGTTGGTGCCGATTACCCGCAGTGACGAACCTGAGCTGATCCTGACCTTGCGCGCCAGCGGCCTGTCGACCCACGGGGGCGAAGTGGCGTTTCCGGGCGGGCGACGTGACCCCGAGGACCCGGACCTGATCTTTACCGCACTGCGCGAAGCCGAAGAAGAAATCGGCTTGCCCCCCGGCCTGGTGGAGGTCATCGGCCCGTTGAGTCCCTTGATCTCCTTGCACGGCATCCGTGTAACGCCCTATGTCGGGGTCATCCCCGATTACGTCGAATACCTGGCCAATGATGCCGAGATCGCCGCCGTCTTCAGCGTGCCCCTGGAGTTTTTCCGCCAGGACCCGCGCGAACATACCCACCGCATCGATTACCAGGGCCGCAGTTGGTATGTGCCCAGCTATCGGTTTGGCGAGTACAAGATCTGGGGGCTGACGGCGATCATGATTGTCGAGCTGATCAACCTGCTCTATGACGACGCCAAGATCAGCCTGCATCAGCCGCCCAAGAGCTTTATCAATATATAAGCCATCGCTTGAATGGCCAGCCGTGAGGACAAACCATGAAATACCGCCTGGGCGACGCCCGCGTCGAGACGCATCCACAAAGCTGGGTGGCACCGAATGCCACGCTGGTTGGCAAGGTCAAGCTGGAGGAGGGCGCCAACGTCTGGTTCAACGCGGTGTTGCGTGGCGACAATGAACTGATCCTGATCGGCAAGAACAGCAACGTGCAGGATGGCAGCGTGATGCACACCGACATGGGCTATCCGCTGACCCTGGGCACTGGCGTGACCATCGGTCATAACGCCATGTTGCACGGCTGCACCGTCGACGACTACAGCTTGATCGGCATTAACGCGGTCATCCTCAACGGCGCCAAAATCGGCAAACATTGCATCATCGGCGCCAATTCGTTGATCGGTGAAGGCAAGGAAATCCCCGATGGCTCGTTGGTGATGGGCTCGCCGGGCAAGGTGGTGCGCGAGCTGACCGAGGCGCAGAAGCGCATGCTCGAAGCCAGCGCCGCGCACTATGTGCATAACGCGCAGCGGTATGCGCGTGATTTGGCTGAGCAAGCAGAATGAACCCGCTGGAACGACCTGTCGCCTCGCCGTGCGTGAGCATCTGCGCGTTAGACGATGACGATATTTGCACCGGCTGCCAGCGCACCGTGGATGAGATTACGCGCTGGAGCCGTATGGACAACGCAGAGCGCCGGGTGGTGCTGGGGTTGTGCCATGAGCGGGCGAAGGCGAGTGGGTTGGTGTGGATGATGCCCGGCAAATCGGGTGCCTGATAGACCGCTTTCGCGAGCAAGGCCGCTCCCACATTTGATCGTGTTTATCCTGTAGGAATACGGTCAAAGTGTGGGAGCGGGCTTGCTCGCGAAGAGGCCCTTCCAGACGACATATTTCAAAATGTGAAGTACCCTGTGGCCCCTGCCCACAGGTCTCCCGCGCTATGTTCTTCCTGATCGCCTACATCAGCAGTGTCGTGCTGATTAACTTCGCTTTCTCCACCGCCCCGCACCTGGACGTCATCTGGTCCGCCTGGGGTGGCCTGGTGTTTATCCTGCGCGACATGGTGCAAACCCGCTTCGGCCACGGTGCGATCATCGCCATGCTGGCGGCGCTGGTGCTGTCGTATATCACCTCCGACCCGTCCATCGCCCTGGCCAGCGCCACGGCGTTTGCGGTGTCCGAGTGCATTGACTGGCTGGTGTTCAGCATCACCAAGCGCCCGCTGCATGATCGCCTGTGGATAAGTTCGGCGCTGAGCATTCCCATTGATACCTTTATCTTCTTTGGCCTGATCGGCGCGCTGACGCCAGCGGTGGCCGGCACGGCGTTGGTGTCGAAATTCGCCGGGGTCACGGTGGTGTGGCTGATCATGGCGTGGCGTCTGCGCAAACGGGCCGTCGCCAACTGAGGCCAATTTTTGCAGTTCATGTAAAATGCCGGCCTTTCTCCCCATGATCCGCTCCCCTGAGGACCTGAGATGACCCGAATCGGAACTCCATTGTCGCCAACCGCGACCCGCGTTTTGCTGTGTGGCTGCGGTGAGCTGGGCAAGGAAGTGGTAATCGAACTGCAACGCCTGGGCGTTGAAGTGATTGCCGTGGATCGCTACGCCAACGCGCCGGCCATGCAGGTTGCGCACCGTAGCCACGTGATCAACATGCTCGACGGCGCCGCCCTGCGTGCCGTGATCGAAGCGGAAAAACCGCACTTCATCGTGCCGGAAATCGAAGCCATCGCCACCGCCACCCTGGTGGAGCTGGAAGCCGAAGGCTTCACCGTGATCCCGACTGCGCGTGCCACCTCGCTGACCATGAACCGTGAGGGCATCCGTCGCCTGGCTGCTGAAGAGCTGGACCTGCCGACTTCGCCGTACCACTTCGCCGACACCTTCGAAGACTATAGTAAGGCCGTGCAAGACCTGGGCTTCCCGTGCGTGGTCAAGCCGGTGATGAGTTCGTCGGGCAAGGGCCAGAGCCTGCTGCGCAGCACAGACGATGTGCAGAAAGCCTGGGATTACGCCCAGGAAGGCGGGCGGGCGGGTAAAGGTCGGGTGATCATCGAAGGCTTCATCGACTTCGACTACGAAATCACCCTGCTGACCGTGCGCCACATCGGCGGCACCACTTTCTGCGCGCCGGTCGGCCACCGTCAGGAGAAGGGCGACTACCAGGAATCCTGGCAGCCGCAAGCCATGAGCCCGATTGCCCTGGCGGAATCCGAGCGCGTCGCCAAAGCGGTCACCGAGGCGCTGGGCGGTCGTGGCCTGTTCGGCGTGGAATTGTTCATCAAGGGCGATCAGGTGTGGTTCAGCGAAGTGTCGCCGCGCCCGCATGACACCGGCCTGGTGACCCTGATTTCTCAGGACCTTTCGCAGTTTGCGCTGCACGCGCGCGCCATCCTGGGCTTGCCGATTCCGTTGATCCGTCAGTTCGGGCCTTCGGCGTCGGCGGTGATTCTGGTGGAAGGGCAGTCGACTCAGACAGCGTTCGCCAACCTCGGCGCTGCCTTGAGCGAACCGGACACGGCGTTGCGTCTGTTTGGCAAGCCGGAAGTAAACGGCCAGCGCCGCATGGGTGTGGCGTTGGCGCGGGATGAGTCGATTGAGGCTGCCCGAGCTAAAGCGACCCGTGCTTCGAAGGCTGTTGTTGTAGAGCTGTAAACCCAACCCGATCGTTCCCACGCTCTGCGTGGGAATGCAGCCCGGGACGCTCTGCGTCCCCAAGCGGGACGCGGAGCGTCACAAGAGGCATTCCCACGCGGAGCGTGGGAACGATCGGCTTCAGGCGACCTTGTTCAAGTCGTTATCCCGCGTCTCTTTCAGGCACAGCACAGCAATCAAGCTGAGCAACGCTGCCGCCGACACATACCCGCCGACATAACTCAGCCCGCCCATCGCCACCAGCTTGGTCGCGAAAAATGGTGCCGCCGACGCACCGACAATTCCCCCCAGGTTATACGCCGCCGAAGCGCCGGTATAACGCACGCGCGTCGGGAACAGTTCCGGCAGCAAGGCGCCCATCGGCGCGAAGGTCACGCCCATCAGGAACAGCTCCAGCGCCAGGAACAACGCCACCGCCCAGGTCGAACCGTGGGTCAGCAGTGGTTCCATGGTGAAGCCCGACAGAATCGCCAGCACGGCACCGACAATCAGCACCGGCTTGCGCCCGTAGCGGTCACTGGCCAAGGCTGCCAAGGGCGTGGCCAGGCCCATGAACAGCACGGCGAAGCACAGCAAGCCCAGGAACGTTTCGCGGCTGTAGCCCAGGGTGGAAACGCCGTAGCTCAGGGAAAACGCAGTGGTGATGTAGAACAGTGCATAACACACCACCATCGACGCCGCGCCCAGCAGTACCGGCAACCAATGCTGGCTGAACAGTTCCACCAACGGCACTTTTACCGGTGCTTCCTTGGCCACGGCGTTGGCGAACACTGGAGTTTCATGCAGTTTCAACCGCGCATACAGGCCGACCATCACCAACGCTGCGCTGAGGATGAACGGAATGCGCCAGCCCCAGCTGCGGAATTGCTCGTCGTTCAGGCTCATGGCCAGGATCAGGAACAAGCCGTTGGCGGCCAGAAAACCTATCGACGGGCCGAGTTGCGGGAACATGCCGAACCAGGCGCGCTTGCCCTTTGGGGCGTTCTCGGTCGCCAGCAATGCCGCGCCACCCCATTCCCCGCCAAGCCCGAGGCCCTGGCCGAAACGCAGCACACATAACAGAATCGGGGCCCAGGCGCCGATGCTGTCGTAGCCCGGCAGCAAGCCGATCAGTGTGGTGCACACCCCCATCAGCAGCAACGAGGCGACCAGGGTTGACTTGCGCCCGATACGGTCACCGAAATGGCCGAACAGCGCGGAGCCCAATGGACGGGCGATGAAGGCGATGCCGAAGGTCAGGAACGACGCCAGCATCTGCGCGGTGCCGGACGTCTGCGGGAAGAACACCGGGCCGATCACCAGCGCGGCCGCAGTGGCGTAGATATAGAAATCGTAGAACTCGATGGCGGTGCCGACGATGCTCGCGGTCGCGACCCGTGCGGTCGAGTTGAGCGGGGCGGCGGTTGCCGCCTCGTTGTAGGTGGTGCTCATGGCAGTATCCCTGACGGTCATTGCGCGTTTGGACGCGGATTATTATTGGTCGAACACCCAAGGATCAGGGGTGTAGGCGGGGCGGCTCGGGATGGGAGCAAACACCGGTCAGACACGGTAAAGCGGTGCCTGGACGCGCTGAGTGCGGGTAGCACGCGGTCGGGCGGGGCTTGGGTAAGCCGCCCGATTATAGGAAGGGGTTTGAACAGACAACAAGGGGCTCGATCACGATCTATCAAACGCTGCAAATCAACGGTGCCAAGCGCTTATACGGCGACCGGCACCCGGCTGGTGTGCCAGATCAGCACCTTGCTGACGCGGTTGTCCTCGGTTTCGAGGATTTCCAGGCGATAGCGGCCGATTTTCAGGCACACCGCGCAATCTGGAATGGTCTCCAGCGCTTCGGTGACCAGGCCGTTGAGGGTCTTGGGGCCGTCGCTGGGCAGGTGCCAGCCCAGGCTCTTGTTCAGTTCGCGGATCGAGGCAGCGCCGTCGATGATGAAACGGCCATCGGGTTGCGCGTCGACATGCGGGTTATCCACCGCCTGATCGCTTTCGAATTCGCCGACGATTTCTTCAAGAATGTCTTCCAGGGTGACAATACCCAGCACTTCGCCGTATTCGTCCACCACCATGCCCAGGCGTCGTTGCTGCTTGTGGAAGTTCAGCAACTGCAGTTGCAGCGGGGTGCTTTCCGGGACGAAGTAGGGTTCGTGGCACGCGGCGAGCAAGGCATCTTTGGTCAGGCTGGCATCAGGCAGCAGGTGTTGGATCTGCCGGGTGTTGAGCACCGCTTCGACTTGGTTGATGTCACTGTGGAAGACCGGCAGGCGCGTGCGCTGGGAGGTGCGCAATTGCTCGATGATCTCTTCAACCGGATCGTCCAGGTTGATGCCGTCCACTTCGCTGCGCGGTACCAGGATGTCGTTGACCGTGATGTTGTCCAGGGCGTGAATGCCGGGCATGCCGTGGCTGCGGCTTTGATCGGCCTCGGGCTCCGGTTCATCATCGTGGTCGGGCAGCGGCTCGTCGCTTTTTTTCACCACGCCGGTTTTGCGTGCGAAGGGGCGCAGCAGCAGCAGGCTGATGCCATTGAGCAGCCACGCCAGCGGATAAAGCAATTTCAGCGGCACGCCCAGCAATGTGTTGCCAAAGCCCAGTACGGCCTGGGGATGGCGAACTGCGAGGGCGCGGGGCAGGTAGTCGGCGAGCACCAGCAGAATCGCACAAGAGATCAGCCAGCCGAGCCACGGGCCGTTCTGCGCCCAGGCATAGATCGCCAGCAAGGTGCAGAGGATAACCACCGCAGCGCGACACAAGCTGTTGCACAGGATCAGGCTGTTACGCGGGAAGTTCAGGCGGGCGGCCGCCTTGTCACCCTGGCGTGTACCAGGGCGCAGTGCCAGCAGGTGTTGTTGTGCGGCTTCGATGGCGGTAAACAGCGCCGCCCATAACACCAGCAAGGTGATTACCGCGAGCATCGGCCCAAGGGGCAAGTTGTCCATGATCGCTGCCCGTCAGATATGCAGGATGTATTCGCGAACCAGCTTGCTGCCGAAATAGGCCAGCATCAGCAGGCAGAAACCAGCCAGGGTCCAGCGGATCGCTTTGTGCCCACGCCAGCCGAGACGGTTGCGACCCCACAGCAAGACGCTGAACACGACCCAGGCCAGGCACGCCAGCAAGGTTTTGTGCACCAGGTGCTGGGCGAACAGGTTTTCGACGAACAGCCAGCCGGAAATCAGCGACAGCGACAGCAGTGTCCAGCCGGCCCACAGGAAACCGAACAGCAGGCTTTCCATGGTTTGCAGTGGCGGGAAGTTCTTGATCAGCCCGGACGGGTGCTTGTTTTTGAGCTGGTGGTCCTGCAGCAGCACGAGCAACGCCTGGAACACGGCGATGGTGAACATGCCGTAGGCGAGAATCGACAACAGAATGTGGGCGAGGATGCCCGGTTCCTCGTCAATGACCTGCACGGTGCCGGTCGGGGCAAATTGCGCCAGCAGCACCGTCAGTATGCCGAGGGGGAATAGCAGTACCAGCAGGTTCTCGACGGGGATTCGATAGCAGGCCATCAACGTCAGCGCGATGACGGCGGCGGCGATCAGGCTGGCAGCGCTGAAAAAGTCCAGGCCCAGGCCGACCGGCGTCATCAGATGCGTGAACAGGCTCGCGGCATGGGCCAGCAGGGCGATGACGCCAACGCCCACCAGCAGGCGTTTGTCCGCTTTTGTGCCCTGGGCCAGACGAGTGCCCTGATAGAGAGTCGCAGCGGCATACAAAAGGGCGGCGGCGAGGCTGGGTAGCAAACTGGGTGACAAGGGGACCATAAATCCTGATAGACAAGCCCGAAAGGCGCTGAGTTTGGCACACACCTGCGCTGCACGAAAGACTCCCGGGCCAGACAGCGGGTGTGCACAGGCGCAGTCTTCGCTATAATCCGCGACCTGCCCACGCCGCAGGCTCGCTGAGCGCTGTTTTTAATAGCGATTTACCACAGCCTGGGCCGCCATTACCTCGGTCACCACTGCATTTCGATGAATAGGGCCTGAAAGGATCGCGCATGTTTGAAAACTTGACTGACCGTCTCTCGCAGACGCTGCGCCATGTCACCGGCAAGGCCAAGCTGACCGAGGACAATATTAAAGACACCCTGCGTGAAGTACGCATGGCGTTGCTGGAAGCCGACGTGGCCTTGCCTGTGGTCAAGGACTTCGTCAACTCGGTCAAAGAGCGCGCCGTGGGCACCGAAGTGTCCCGCAGCCTGACGCCGGGCCAGGCTTTTGTGAAGATCGTCCAGGCCGAACTCGAAAGCCTGATGGGCGCGGCCAACGAAGATTTGAACCTCAGCGCCGTACCGCCAGCCGTTGTGCTGATGGCCGGTCTGCAAGGTGCGGGTAAAACTACCACCGCCGGCAAGCTGGCGCGCTTCCTTAAAGAGCGCAAGAAGAAGTCGGTGATGGTGGTGTCGGCCGACG
Source organism: Pseudomonas fluorescens (assembly GCF_900215245.1). Classification (GTDB taxonomy): domain Bacteria; phylum Pseudomonadota; class Gammaproteobacteria; order Pseudomonadales; family Pseudomonadaceae; genus Aquipseudomonas; species Aquipseudomonas fluorescens. Next base: position 964,140 of record NZ_LT907842.1, on the reverse strand, counting down.
TGTACCGTCCGGCGGCCATCAAGCAGCTCGAAATGCTTGCCGGTGAAGTGGGGGTGACCTTCTTCCCGTCCGACCTGAGCCAGAAGCCGGTCGACATTGCCAACGCGGCTATTAAAGAAGCCAAGCTCAAATTCATCGACGTGGTTATCGTCGATACCGCCGGTCGCCTGCACATCGACGAAGAGATGATGGGCGAGATCAAGGCGCTGCATGCCGCGATCAACCCGGTCGAAACGCTGTTCGTGGTCGACGCCATGACCGGCCAGGATGCGGCCAACACCGCCAAGGCCTTCGGCGACGCATTGCCGCTGACCGGCGTGATCCTGACCAAGGTCGACGGTGACGCCCGTGGCGGTGCCGCGCTGTCGGTACGTGCCATCACCGGTAAGCCGATCAAGTTCATCGGTATGGGCGAGAAGAGCGACGCGCTCGAGCCGTTCCACCCAGAGCGGATCGCCTCGCGTATCCTCGGCATGGGTGACGTGCTCAGCCTGATCGAACAGGCCGAAGCCACCCTCGACAAAGACAAGGCCGACAAGCTGGCCAAAAAGCTGAAGAAGGGCAAGGGCTTCGACCTCGAAGACTTCCGCGATCAGCTGCAACAGATGAAAAACATGGGCGGCCTCGGCGGCCTGATGGACAAGCTGCCGAACATCGGCGGTGTGAACCTGGCGCAAATGGGCAATGCCCAGGGCGCGGCAGAGAAGCAATTCAAGCAGATGGAAGCCATCATCAACTCCATGACCCCGGCCGAGCGCCGCGACCCTGAACTGATCAGTGGTTCGCGCAAACGTCGGATCGCCATGGGTTCCGGCACCCAGGTGCAGGACATCGGTCGCTTGATCAAGCAGCACAAGCAGATGCAGAAGATGATGAAGAAATTCTCCGCCAAAGGCGGAATGGCCAAGATGATGCGCGGCATGGGCGGTATGTTGCCCGGCGGTGGCATGCCCAAAATGTAAAGTATTCGAGCGCAAGCATGCTTGCGCTCCGACCCACAGGGATGTGGGATCTCCAGCAAACCCGCGGTTAGCGGGAGCTGACTCGCCGTTTTAACCGACGGCTCTATAGCAGATCTGAGTGGCACGCTGATAGGCGCCAGAAAAAGACATTTGCAAAAGTCCGGATATTCCTTAGAATATGCGGCCTTTCGGGCACCTATGCCCGCTGTGCATTTAGATTTGCAGCACCGACTACAGGAACGATGTTCACATGCTAACAATCCGTCTTGCCCTTGGCGGCTCCAAAAAGCGCCCGTTTTACCACTTGACCGTAACCGACAGCCGCAACCCGCGTGACGGTTCGCACAAGGAACAGGTTGGTTTCTTCAACCCTGTTGCTCGTGGTCAAGAAGTTCGTCTGTCCGTGAACCAAGAGCGCGTAGCCTACTGGCTGAGCGTTGGCGCACAGCCATCCGAGCGCGTTGCAAAACTGTTGAAGGACTCGGCTAAGGCCGCAGCCTGAGCAATATGAACGCGACGCCAGCTGTTGCTGATGATTTGATCGTTATCGGCAAGATTTACTCTGTTCATGGCGTTCGCGGCGAAGTGAAGGTGTATTCCTTTACTGATCCGACTGAAAACCTGTTGCAGTACAAAACCTGGACGCTCAAGCGCGAAGGGAGTGTGAAACAGGTCGAGCTGGTCAGTGGACGCGGGAGCGATAAGTTCCTGGTCGCAAAGCTCAAGGGTCTTGATGATCGTGAAGAAGCTCGTCTTCTGGCCGGTTATGAGATCTGCGTGCCGCGTAACCTGTTCCCTGAATTGACCGACGGCGAGTACTACTGGTACCAGCTGGAAGGTCTGAAGGTTATTGATCAACTGGGGCAATTGCTCGGGAAAATCGATCATCTTCTGGAAACCGGCGCCAATGATGTAATGGTGGTCAAGCCTTGCGCTGGCAGCCTGGATGATCGCGAACGCCTGTTGCCGTATACCGAGCAATGTGTGTTGGCCGTCGACCTGGCAGCGGGCGAGATGAAGGTGGAATGGGACGCGGACTTCTAAGCGTGGCTAATTTGCGCATTGAAGTGATCAGTTTGTTTCCCGAGATGTTTTCCGCCATCAGCGAGTACGGCATCACCAGTCGGGCGGTGAAACAGGGGCTCTTGCAGCTTACCTGTTGGAACCCGCGAGACTACACGACGGATCGACATCACACTGTGGACGATCGCCCATTTGGCGGTGGCCCGGGCATGGTGATGAAGATCAAGCCCCTGGAAGACGCGTTGGCTCAGGCCAAGGCCGCTGCCGGGGAGAGGGCGAAGGTGATTTACCTGTCTCCTCAAGGCCGTCAGCTGAAACAGGCTGGGGTTCGCGAACTGGCGAATGAGGAAGCATTAATCCTGATTGCCGGTCGCTATGAAGGCATTGACGAGCGGTTTATTGACGCTCATGTCGATGAAGAGTGGTCGATTGGGGACTATGTCCTGTCTGGCGGCGAGCTGCCGGCGATGGTCCTGATAGATGCGGTTACACGACTGCTGCCTGGAGCTTTAGGGCATGCGGACTCCGCGGAGGAAGATTCCTTCACGGATGGTTTGCTGGATTGCCCGCACTACACCCGACCGGAGGTGTATGCGGATCAGCGTGTTCCCGACGTATTGCTAAGTGGCAATCACGCACACATCCGGCGTTGGCGTTTACAGCAGTCCCTTGGTCGGACCTATGAACGACGCGCCGATCTTCTGGAAAGCCGCTCGCTTTCTGGAGAAGAGAAGAAGCTGCTCGAGGAATACATCCTCGCGCGGGACGATAGTTAACAACGTATCGATGGTAGGTCCGACGACTTACCTTAGGAGCACAGCATGACTAACAAAATCATCCTTGCACTCGAAGCAGAGCAGATGACCAAAGAGATCCCTACCTTTGCCCCGGGCGACACCATTGTCGTTCAGGTGAAAGTGAAGGAAGGCGACCGTTCGCGTCTGCAAGCGTTCGAAGGCGTGGTAATCGCCAAGCGTAACCGTGGTGTGAACAGTGCTTTCACTGTTCGTAAAATCTCCAACGGTGTTGGCGTAGAGCGTACTTTCCAGACCTACAGCCCGCAAATCGACAGCATGGCCGTTAAGCGTCGCGGTGACGTACGTAAAGCCAAGCTGTACTACCTGCGTGACCTGTCCGGTAAAGCAGCTCGCATCAAGGAAAAACTGGCTTAAGTCCAGCTTCCCGATGCAGAAAAAAGCAGCCTACGGGCTGCTTTTTTGTGCCTGAAATTTGTCAATTTGCCGGTATTTCCCCATGACCACCCGCCTCGAAGAAATCCAGCGTCGCACCGACCTGTCCGTGACCCACGTGACCAAGGCCGTGTTCCCGCCGACCACCAACCACCACAACACCCTGTTCGGCGGCACAGCGCTGGCGTGGATGGATGAAGTGTCGTTCATCACCGCCACGCGTTTTTGCCGCTTGCCGCTGGTGACGGTTTCCACTGATCGAATCGATTTCAATCATGCGATTCCAGCCGGCTCCATCGTTGAACTGATCGGTCGCGTAATCAAAGTGGGTAACACCAGCCTCAAGGTCGAAGTCGAAGTGTTCGTCGAGAGCATGAGTGCCGATGGCCGCGAAAAGGCGATCCAGGGCGTGTTCAGTTTCGTGGCAATTGATGCTGACAAACGCCCTGTGCCGGTCTTACCGGGTTTTGCCGACTGACTTATTCGGCTGTGTTGTTTTCTGGTTGAATCATGGCCAGCAAGGTCCAGCCAGCCACGGGCTTCAAGCTGCTGTCCGGGGTCACCACGTGTACCCAGCCGCCGGTATCGCGGGCAAACAGCAGCGTCGCGCGGTCGCCATGGAGCGCCTGGTACTGTTCCCAGCTGAAGCCTTCGGTCAGGTTGGTGCTATACAGCTCTGCGCCTTGGCCCAGCAGGCTGGCAAGTTTGGTGTAACTCAGGGGTTGGCTGCCCAGCAAATGGCCACGGTGCTCGTGGCTGGCCCGGTGTTTATCGGTGCGACGGCTTTCCTGGCTGCTGGCCAGGGCGAACAGACGATGCCCAAAATCGTGGCGAAAACGCATGGCGGCCAGGGTGTTCAGTTCGCCTGAAGGTGAGAGCGCCAGCAAATGCCCGAGGCCGACCAGATCCAGATGCGATTCGGCATGTTGTGATGCCGGGTTGCCGAAGTAGGTGGGTAGCCCTTCCATTCGGCTGGCGCGGATGTTTTCCCAGCTGGAGTCGGTCAGCAGCACACGGCTGCCCAGTTGTTGCAAGGCTTTGCCCAGGATCCGCGCCGGGCCGTTCGCGCCGACGATCAGGAAGCCGCTGGGCGCAGGCTCGGCGACTTTCAGCAGGCGTGCCAACGGGCGGGCAGTGGCGCTTTGCAGGACGACGGTGCCGATAATCACGGCGAATGTCAGCGGCACCAGTAACAGTGCGCCTTCATGACCGGCCTCATCCAGGCGAATGGCGAAAATCGCCGACACGGCTGCCGCCACGATCCCGCGTGGTGCAATCCAAGACAGCAGGGCACGTTCACGCCAGTTCAGGCCGGACCCGAAGGTCGAAAGGGCGACGTTCAAAGGTCGCGCAATAAACTGAATGATCAGTAACAGGATCAGTACGAACGGCCCCAAGGCAATCAGGGCGTTCAGGTCCAGGCGCGCGGCCAGCAGAATGAATAACCCGGAAATCAGCAGGACGCTGAGATTTTCCTTGAAGTGCAGGATGTGACGTACGTCAACGCCCTTCATATTGGCCATCCACATGCCCATCAGCGTCACGGCCAGCAGGCCGGACTCATGCATCACCTCGTTGGAGGCGATGAAGATTCCCAGAACACCAGCCAGCGTAGCCAGGTTATGCAGGTATTCCGGCAGCCATTGCCGGCGCATGATTTGCCCCAACACCCAACCACCGGCGGCTCCGAACAGGCTGCCGCACAGGATCACGCCGCCAAAGGTCAGCAGGCTGTGACTCAAACCGTCGCCTGACGCGCGAGCGATGATAAAGCTGTAGACCACCACGGCGAGCAGCGCACCAATCGGGTCAATGACAATGCCTTCCCAGCGTAAGATATTGGCGATCGAGGCTTTTGGCCGCACGACACGTAACATGGGCACAATCACGGTAGGCCCGGTCACCAGAGTCAAGGTGCCGAAAAGCAGGGCGAGCATCCAGTCAAAACCCAGCAGCCAGTGGGTAGCCAGGGTAATGACGGCCCATGTCGACAGGGCGCCGACCGTGACAAGGCGATGCACGACGCTGCCGATCTCCTTCCATTCCGACAGGTGCAGCGTGAGGCTGCCTTCAAACAGGATCAGTGCCACGGCCAGGGATACCAATGGCATCAGCAACGGACCGAACATTTCCTGAGGGTTCAGCCAGCCCAGCACCGGCCCTGCCAGGATTCCGCTGACCAACAGAAAAAGAATGGCGGGAAGTTTCAGGCGCCATGCGAGCCATTGGCAGGCCAGCGCGGCCACGCCAATGCCACCAAACGCCAGCAGAATCTGTTGTTCGCTCATTGAAGCTCCCTGTTCCTTGAAATAGCGGGCTATGAAAGACTAGTGGCCGTTGTCACAGTTCACTAAATAATTTGCGCAAAGCCCTGTGCTGCGCTGCTTGAGTGCCCATGCCCGCCATTGACCATCCCCTGATCGACCGTTTCCTCGACGCCCTGTGGCTGGAAAAAGGCCTGTCGGACAACACCCGCCAGGCTTATCGCAGTGATTTGGCCCTGTTCAACGGCTGGCTGCAGGAGAAAAACCTCGAGCTGATCAATGCTGGACGTGAGTTGATCCTCGATCACCTGGCCTGGCGGTTGGAGCAGAACTACAAACCCCGTTCCACTGCGCGATTTCTATCGGGCGTGCGTGGCTTTTATCGCCACCTGCTGCGGGAAAAGCTGATTGCGGTCGACCCGACCCTGCAAATCGATATGCCGCAACTCGGCAGGCCATTGCCCAAATCCCTGTCGGAAGCTGACGTCGATGCCTTGCTTGCTGCGCCCGACCTGAGTGAAGCCATCGGCCAGCGTGACCGCGCCATGCTCGAAGTGCTCTACGCCTGTGGCCTGCGGGTGACTGAGCTGATCAGCCTGACCCTGGAGCAAGTCAATTTGCGTCAGGGCGTGCTGCGCGTCATGGGCAAAGGCAGCAAGGAGCGACTGGTGCCGATGGGCGAGGAGGCGATTGTGTGGGTTGAGCGCTATATGCGTGATGCCCGTGGCGAATTGCTCGGCGGGCGGCCCAGCGACGTGCTGTTTCCCAGCCTGCGCGGTGAGCAGATGACCCGCCAGACCTTCTGGCACCGTATCAAGCACCAGGCCAAAGTGGCCGGAATCGGCAAGACACTTTCGCCACATACGTTGCGCCATGCGTTTGCCACCCATTTGCTCAACCACGGTGCGGATTTGCGCGTGGTGCAAATGCTGCTGGGGCACAGTGATTTATCCACCACCCAGATTTACACCCACGTCGCGCGCGCACGTCTGCAGGAGATGCACGCCAAGCATCACCCTCGCGGATAAAATTACGTCGGAAAAGGCCCAATTTACCTGCCGCAGTCTGCCCCCCGGCCCAACTGTGGTAGGCTTTGCCGGTTCGCAAAGGGGACGGCGCCCAGGCTCGTATTGACAGCCCCGTGTTTTCAGATCGGTGTTCATGCGCCCGTCCCTGCATCTGCCTTCAGGAGTTCCCATGCGCTTGACCCAGATTATTGCCGCCGCAGCCATTGCGTTGGTTTCCACCTTTGTTGTCGCCGATGACGCTGCCGAGCAGACTATTCGCAAGAGCTTGGCCAACCTGCAACTCGACACGCCGATTGAAAGCATCAGTGCCAGCCCGATGGCCGGGCTGTATGAGGTCAAGCTCAAAGGCAGCCGTGTGCTGTACGCCAGTGCCGATGGCCAGTACATCGTCCAGGGCTACCTGTTCCAGTTGAAAGACGGCAAGCCGGTCAACCTGACCGAGAAAGCCGAACGCCTGGGCGTGTCCAAGTTGATCAACGGTATTCCAGTGGCTGAAACCGTGGTTTACCCAGCCATCGGCGAGACCAAGACTCATATCACGGTGTTCACCGATACCACCTGCCCGTACTGCCACAAGCTGCACGCCGAAGTGCCTGCGCTGAACAAAATGGGGATCGAAGTGCGCTACGTCGCGTTCCCGCGCCAGGGCCTGGGCTCGCCGGGTGACGAACAGCTGCAAGCCGTATGGTGCTCGGCCGATAAGAAAGCGGCCATGGACAAAATGGTCGATGGCAAGGAAATCAAATCAGCCAAATGCGCCAACCCGGTTTCCAAGCAGTTCGCCCTGGGCCAGTCGATTGGTGTGAACGGTACACCGGCCATCGTTTTGGCTGATGGCCAGGTCATTCCGGGCTACCAGCCTGCGCCACAAGTTGCCAAACTGGCACTGGGTGCGAAGTAAGCAGTCATCGTCGAGCCTTTGACGATCATGCCCCGTCGAACAGTCGACGGGGCATTAATTGAGAGCCGCAGTTGTGCGGCTGTTTACCACGGCCGACCTTGAGTCGGCCGTTTCATGGGGAGTTCTTCAGTGAAACCGGTCAAAGTAGGCATCTGTGGGTTAGGGACCGTCGGTGGCGGCACCTTGAACGTACTTCAGCGTAATGCTGAAGAAATTTCCCGCCGTGCAGGGCGTGGAATTGAAGTGGCGCAAATTGCCACGCGTACGCCAAAGCCTCAGTTCCAAACGACCGGTATTGCGATTACCAACGATGTCTTCGCTGTGGCCACCAACCCTGAAATCGATATCGTCATCGAGCTGGTTGGCGGTTACACCGTAGCCCGCGAGCTGGTGCTCAAGGCCATCGAGAACGGCAAGCACGTGGTCACCGCCAACAAGGCGCTGATCGCCGTGCACGGTAACGAGATCTTCGCCAAGGCGCGCGAAAAGGGCGTGATTGTTGCGTTCGAAGCGGCTGTGGCCGGTGGCATCCCGGTGATCAAGGCGATCCGTGAAGGCCTGTCCGCCAACCGTATCAACTGGGTGGCCGGCATCATCAACGGCACCGGCAACTTCATCCTCACCGAAATGCGCGAGAAGGGCCGTACCTTCGAAGACGTGTTGGCCGAAGCCCAGGCGCTGGGTTACGCCGAAGCCGACCCGACGTTTGACGTGGAAGGCATCGACGCGGCGCACAAGCTGACCATCCTGGCCTCCATCGCCTTTGGTATTCCGCTGCAGTTCGACAAGGCCTACACCGAAGGCATCACCCAGCTGACCACTGCCGACGTGAACTACGCCGAAGCCCTCGGCTACCGCATCAAGCATCTCGGTGTGGCGCGTAGCACTCCGGCCGGTATCGAGTTGCGTGTGCACCCGACGTTGATCCCGGCCGACCGCCTGATCGCCAACGTCAACGGCGTGATGAACGCCGTGATGGTCAACGGTGATGCTGCCGGCTCCACGCTGTTCTACGGCGCCGGGGCCGGTATGGAGCCAACCGCTTCGTCGGTGATCGCCGACCTGGTGGACGTGGTTCGCGCCATGACCAGCGACCCGGAAAACCGTGTGCCGCACCTGGCCTTCCAGCCGGACTCGCTGTCGGCCCACCCGATCCTGCCGATTGAAGCCTGCGAGAGCGCCTACTACCTGCGCATCCAGGCTCAGGATCATCCAGGCGTGTTGGCCCAGGTTGCCAGCATCCTGTCGGAGCGCGGCATCAATATCGAGTCGATCATGCAGAAGGAAGTCGAGGAGCAAAACGGCCAGGTGCCGATGATCCTGTTGACCCACCGCGTGCTCGAACAACGCATGAACGATGCCATCGCCGCCCTCGAAGCCCTGCAAGGCGTGGTGGGCCCGGTGGTGCGGATTCGCGTCGAACACTTGAACTAACCGATTTGATCCAGGGGCCCCGTGTGTTCGGCGGCCTCTGTTCGAGAATGTTTTAGAGGAGCCAGTCATGCGTTATATCAGCACCCGCGGCCAGGCACCGGCCCTGAATTTCGAAGACGTTTTGCTGGCAGGCCTTGCCACTGACGGCGGCCTGTACGTGCCGGAAAACCTGCCACGTTTTACTCAGGAAGAAATCGCCTCCTGGGCGGGCCTGCCGTACCACGAGCTGGCGTTCCGGGTGATGCGCCCGTTCGTCACCGGCAGCATTCCGGATGCGGATTTCAAAAAGATTCTGGAAGAGACGTACGGCGTGTTTTCCCACAGCGCCATTGCGCCTCTGCGTCAGCTGAACGGCAACGAATGGGTGCTGGAGCTGTTCCACGGTCCGACCCTGGCGTTCAAGGACTTCGCCCTGCAATTGCTGGGTCGCCTGCTCGATTACGTGCTGGAAAAACGTGGCGAGCGTGTGGTGATCATCGGTGCTACGTCCGGTGATACCGGTTCGGCCGCCATCGAAGGTTGCAAGCACTGCGAAAACGTCGACATCTTCATCCTGCACCCGCACAAGCGCGTGTCGGAAGTGCAGCGTCGCCAGATGACGACCATTTTCGGTGAAAACATCCACAACATCGCCATCGAAGGCAACTTCGATGACTGCCAGGAAATGGTCAAGAACAGCTTCGCTGACCAGAGCTTCCTCAAAGGTACGCGCCTGGTGGCGGTGAACTCGATCAACTGGGCACGGATCATGGCCCAGATCGTTTACTACTTCCACGCGTCCCTGCAGTTGGGCGGCCCGGCGCGCTCGGTGTCGTTCTCGGTGCCGACCGGCAACTTCGGCGACATCTTTGCCGGTTACCTGGCGCGCAACATGGGCCTGCCGATCAACCAGTTGATCGTCGCCACCAACCGCAACGACATCCTGCACCGCTTCATGAGCGGCAACCAGTACGTCAAGGAAACCCTGCACGCGACACTGTCGCCGTCCATGGACATCATGGTGTCGTCGAACTTCGAACGCCTGCTGTTCGACATGCACGGTCGCAATGGCGCAGCCCTTGCCGAGCTGATGAACAGCTTCAAGCAAGGTGGCGGTTTCAGCGTCGAGCAAGAACGCTGGACCGAAACCCGCAAGCTGTTCGACTCCCTGGCCGTGGACGATGCACAGACCTGTGAAACCATCGCTGAGGTCTACGCCCAGACCGGCGAACTGCTCGACCCACACACCGCCATCGGTGTGAAGGCCGCACGCGAATGCCGTCGCAGCCTGGACATCCCAATGGTGATTCTGGGCACTGCTCACCCGGTCAAATTCCCGGAAGCGGTGGAGAAGGCCGGTGTTGGCAAAGCGCTGGAGTTGCCAGAGCATCTGGCTGACCTGTTCGAGCGTGAAGAGCGCTGCACGGTGTTGCCGAACGATCTGAAAGCCATGCAGGCGTTTGTCAGCCAGCACGGCAACCGCGGTAAGCCGCTCTGATCCACAGGGTGCTGCGCGGTAGGTCAAGCCCGTCTTTGTGACGGGCTTTTTCATTCTGGCGAGCCCACGTGCGCGGGCGCTCAACCGACACATTCAAGGGCATTCAATCGCTGCGCTACCCAGGCACCAGTGCCGATGACCTGAGCCTGGTTGGCGCACGACCAGCACGGCGCGCCGTGGCTGTTCAAACCGGGCCTGCAAGGCAGGCTCCGAGGATATTCCAGAGGGGCCAGCCTGTGGGTGGGTGTTTTCTCTCTGTCATCTTTGCCGTGCATGCTCGCTTGACTCGTGCAGGAGTCGACACAAAAGGTCGAACTTTCTGCTTTGAGCACGGGTCACTTGAATGTCAGCACCTTAATGACATTTTTGTTTTTCGAACCTTATTCGAATGATTGAGTGGTGATCGAGATGGAAAGTATCAGCCTATTGCTCGAAGAAGCACTGAGCCCTTATCAGGTTACATTGACCACCTCGGGCCTTCAGGGCGAGTGTCTGGTGACCGTGAAGAACCCTGCTGGCGCTATTGTCGTCGAGCGTGAAGTTGATCGGGCGCAATTGACTGATAAGCGTGCACTGGTGGATGTGGTGGATTGTTTACTACGCGATCTGAAAATCGCTGAAGGGCGGTTGGAACCCTCGGTTATTGCAGCATTGCGCAATGCAGCCCAAACCCGTGGCGGCGCCCTCGCATGAAGAATTGTTTAATGATGGAAACTTCCTACGGCATGCCCGGTCAGATTTCATAACAGCAAGAGCAAACATTGTGCTCCGGTGTTTGTGGCTTGCTGTACTGGTCTTTGTAGGCCACGTTTAACCCCGAGTTGTCTCCCCACTGCTCGGGGTTTCTTTTGCCTGCGATTTGTCAGGGCTCAGGGGTGTCGTGGAAAAAACTCGGGTTGTCCAACAAATACTGCGCGCGCATCACCGGGTCCAGCCATGATGCGTAGGATTGCTGCAGCTGCTCCTGTGGGATATCCCGTATCGCCTGATTGATTAGCTGTATGGCCTGACGGCCTTGTGGCGTATCCGAACAACCAATGTGCGTGCGCTGATAACGCGCTGAACCCTTGATGGGATAGAACATCAGGTCGTGGGCAGCAATCCCCTGTTGCCGGGCGTGATAGCGGATTTCCGGCGGGTAACCCAGCACCGCCTCCAGCCGCCCAAGGCGCTGCATTTGCAACAGGCTGCCAAGGGCGTCGTTGCCATAATGCAATGCCAGGGTGTGGGGCGCGGCGTGCTTGAGCTGTTCGTCGATGGTCGGGCCGTAGCTGCGTTCGGCGGTAGCGCCAATGCGCGCTTTAGGGGATTCGAGAAAGGCTTGCAGATCAAATTGGCCCTCGGCAATGAAGGGTGCCATGGCTTCCTGCTGGCTGCGTTGGATCGTCACCCCGTTGCTGACCGAGACGAAAGCCTGGGCCGAAAATACCACGTACTTCGCGCGTTCCGGCGTCCACAGCAGTGCGGGATCGCAGGTCAGGGACGGTGAGCGCAGCATTTGAATGCCGCGAGCGCGGTTCACATGCATCACCGTGTGGCGATACTGCGGCAGTTTTTTGGCGAGTACCGGCAACAACTCATCCAGTATTCCCTGACCTTTCTGAGGCCCTTCAAAGATGGTGATGGGCGGCAGGTCGCGCAACAGCCAGATCAGCGTGTCCTCGGCATGCGCCGCGAGCGGCCACACGCCGAGCAACACGCTCATCAGGCACAGACGAATAAACCGGCACGGGTACGGGCGAGCCATCAGATCGCGCCAACCTCACGCAAACGGATGATGGCTGCGGCGTCGTAACCCAGTTCATTGAGGACGGTACTGTTGTGTTCGCCCAACTGCGGCCCGACCCACTCACAGCTCCCCGGTGTGTGCGACAGCTTGGGCACGATCCCCGGCATCTTGAAGCCCTTGCCGCCGGGCAACTGAGCGTCGAGAAACATTTCCCGCGCCAGAAACTGCGGGTCGCCCAGCATGTCTTCGGCGCTGTAGATACGGCTGGCGGGCACCTCGGCCTTGTTCAATTGCTCAACCACGCGGTCCAACGGCAGCGAATTGACCCAGCGATCAATCACGCCGTACAGCTCATCACGACGGTTATCGCGTCCGTCATTGCTCGCCAGCTGTGGGTCATTGGCCAGATCGTCGCGGCCGATGGCGCTCATGAAGCGCTTGAAGATTGCATCGCCATTGGCGCCAATCTGCACATGCTTGCCGTCGGCGGTGGTATGAATCGATGACGGCGTAATGCCGGGCATGATGTTGCCGGTGCGCTCGCGAATAAACCCGAACACGTCAAATTCCGGAATCATGCTTTCCATCATCGCAAAGATGGCTTCGTACAGCGCCACATCCACGACTTGGCCGAGCCCACCGTTGACTTCGCGATGACGCAGCGCCATCAGCGCACCGATGACGGCCCACAAAGCCGCAATCGAGTCGCCGATGGAGATCCCCGTGCGTACCGGCGGGCGGTCTTCGAAACCGGTGATATAGCGCAAGCCGCCCATGGATTCGCCCACCGCGCCGAACCCCGGCTGGTCTTTCATCGGGCCGGTCTGGCCAAAACCCGAGAGCCGCACCATCACCAATTTCGGGTTCAGCGCGTGCAGGGTTTCCCAGCTCAGGCCGAGTTTTTCCAGGACCCCGGGGCGGAAATTCTCAATCAGGATGTCGGCATTCGCCAGCAACTGTTTAAGGATGGCCAAACCTTCCGGGTGCTTGAGGTTCAGGGTCAGCGACTGCTTGTTGCGCGCCTGCACGAACCACCACAGTGAGGTGCCTTCGTACAGCTTGCGCCATTTGCGCAGCGGGTCGCCGCCGTCCGGGGATTCGACCTTGATCACCTCGGCACCGAATTCGGCGCAGATGCGAGACGCAAACGGGCCGGCAATCAAGGTGCCCAGTTCGATGACTTTCAGACCGGCCAGCGGTTTGGCATTAAACGTCATGAGGATCCTTATCCAGCGTTAAACGGTGGTGTGATGCCTTTTAACATAGGCGAGCGGCCCAGGGATAAGGATGATGCACCGCAGTATTCGTTGAATGGCTGCACCATCGGTTAGACTGGCCGCCTTTCCCTGTCTTTAGAAGCCCGTTCATGGCCCAGCCGTCCACGACCTACAAATTCGAACTCAACCTCACCGACCTTGATCGTTCGGTGTATGAGAGCGTCAAACAGACCATCGCCCGCCATCCTTCGGAAACCGAAGAACGCATGACCGTGCGCCTGCTGGCCTACGCCCTTTGGTACAACGAGCAATTGTCGTTCGGCCGTGGTCTGTCAGATGTAGACGAGCCAGCCCTGTGGGAAAAAAGCCTGGATGACCGTGTTCTTCACTGGATTGAGGTCGGCCAGCCTGACGCCGACCGTCTCACCTGGTGTTCGCGCCGTACCGAACGCACCAGCTTGCTGGCCTATGGCAGCCTGCGTGTGTGGGAAGGCAAAGTGGTGCCGGTGGCCAAAAACCTGAAGAACGTACACATCGCCGCGGTGCCTCAGGAAGTCCTCGAGACCCTGGCCAAGGACATGCCGCGCGTTATCAAGTGGGACGTGATGATCAGCGAAGGCACGATCTTCGTGACCGATGATCGTGGCCAGCATGAAGTGCAGTTGGAATGGTTGGTCGGTGAGCGCGGTTAAAACGTCTGGGTGCTGGCTTGCTCGCGAAAGCATCCGCGCTGCGTAACTGATTTGGCAAGGTGGCGGCATCGCCGGTAAACCAGCGCTCACCGTTGATCGCTCTCGTTGTTAATACCTGTGTTTAACCGTTGTACCAGAAGAGAAGCTTCCGTCACCCCATGCGTATTGATCCTCGCCCGTTGCCTGCTGTCCTGCCGTTTCTCGGTGAATTGCCACCGCTGTTGACCCGTCTCTACGCCGCGCGCGGGGTGCAGTCGGAAGCCGAACTGGACAAGAGCCTGGCGCGGTTGATTCCCTACCAGCAGCTCAAGGGCATCGACGCGGCGGTGGACCTGCTGGTGACCGCCCTGGAGCAGCGCCAGCGCATCCTGATCGTCGGTGACTTCGACGCCGACGGCGCGACGGCCAGCACCGTGGGCACCCTGGGCCTGCGTTTGCTCGGTGCGGCGCATGTCGACTACCTGGTCCCCAACCGCTTTGAATACGGTTATGGCCTGACCCCGGAAATCGTCGCGGTGGCGCTGCAGCGCACGCCCCAGTTGCTGATTACCGTGGATAACGGCATCTCCAGTGTCGAAGGCGTGGCGGCGGCCAAGGCGGCGGGGTTGAAGGTGTTGGTGACTGACCACCACTTGCCCGGCGATGAATTGCCGGCGGCGGATGCGATCGTCAACCCGAACCAGCCCGGCTGTGAGTTCCCGAGCAAGGCGCTGGCAGGCGTCGGCGTAATATTTTATGTGTTGATGGCCTTGCGCGCGCGTTTACGCAGCCTGGGCTGGTACGACAACACGCCGCAGCCGAACATCGGTGAGTTGCTCGACCTGGTCGCCCTGGGCAGCGTCGCCGACGTGGTGCCGCTGGACGCCAACAACCGCATCCTGGTCCATCAGGGGCTGGAGCGGATTCGCGCCGGTCGCGCCCGGCCGGGGATCAAGGCGATCCTTGAGGTCGCCAAGCGCGACCATGCCCGCATCACCTCGACTGACCTTGGTTTTATCCTCGGGCCACGGCTGAATGCCGCCGGGCGCCTGGATGATATGAGCCTGGGCATCGAATGCCTGCTCACCCGCGACTTCGCCGCGGCACGGGAAATGGCGGCGCAACTGGATGGCATGAACCAGGACCGCAAATCCATCGAGCAGGGCATGCAGCGTGAGGCGCTCGCCCAGCTCAAGGACTTGCCGGTGGAATCGATGCCCTACGGTTTGTGCCTGTTCGACCCGGAATGGCACCAGGGCGTCATCGGCATTTTGGCGTCGCGCATGAAAGAGCGGTATTTCCGCCCGACCATCGCCTTCGCCGACGCCGGTGATGGCCTGCTCAAGGGCTCAGGGCGCTCTGTGCAGGGTTTTCACATCCGCGATGCGCTGGCGGTCGTCGCGAGCCAGCATCCCAACCTCATCACCAAATACGGCGGCCATGCGATGGCCGCCGGCTTGACGTTGCCCGAGGCGAATTTCCCGCTGTTTGCCGAGGCGTTTGACGCTGAAGTGCGTCGGCAACTGCGCGAAGAAGACCTCACCGGGCGGCTGTTGTCCGACGGTACTTTGGCGGTTGAAGAGTTTCACCTCGAACTGGCGCGTGCATTGCGGCATGCCGGGCCATGGGGCCAGCACTTTCCTGAGCCGCTGTTTCACGGCGTGTTTCAGCTGGTAGAACAGCGCGTGGTAGGCGAGCGGCACCTCAAAGTGGTGCTCAAGAGCGAGTGCGGGTCAGTGAAGCTCGATGGCATTGCGTTTGGCGTGGACCGAGACGTCTGGCCTAACCCGACGGTGCGGTGGGTGGAATTGGCCTACAAACTGGACGTGAACGAATTCCGTGGTCAGGAAACCGTGCAACTGATGATTGCGCATATCGAGCCGCGCTAGTTTTTACCAACGCCATAAACCAATGTGGGAGCGGGTTTGCTCGCGAATACGGCGTGTCAGTCAAAGGTGTTGTGACTGATCCACCGCTTTCGCGCGCAAGCCCGCTCCCACAGGGTTGATCCGCGTACAGCGCGGGATTACTCGGCTTTATCCTTGGCCTGGTGCTTGACGATGATGTCCACCAAACGCTGGGCCAGTGCCGGGTAGTTCTCATCAAAGTGATGACCGCCCGGCAGCTTCACCGCTTCGCCCACCGCGGTCTTGTCGGTGCAGCCACTCTCGTTGACTTCTTCGGCACCGTAGATGCACACCACTTTGTCAGCCGGCAGCTTGGCCATTTCCGGGCCGGTAGCGGCCTCTTTGCCGGCGTTGCCCAACCAGCCTTCCACTTCGATTTCAAAGCTGCCGGTGCGTGCGAAGGCGAGCAGGATGATTGCGTCGACACGCTGCTGTTCGTTCTCCGGCATGCGGTTGTAGATGGCGGGCAGTACGTCGGCGCCGAACGAGTAGCCGGTCAGTACGAAACGCTTGGTGCCCCACTTCTGCCGGTAATGCTGCATCAGCTCGGTGAGGTCCTTGGCGCTTTGTTCCGGGGTCTTGTGCTGCCAGTAGTAGCGCAGTGTGTCGATGCCGACCACCGGGTAGCCGATCTTGGCCATTTCACCCGCCACGTCGCGGTCCAGGTCACGCCAGCCACCGTCACCGGAGAGGAACAGGGTGACGGTGTCCTTGGCTTGGCCAGCCGGGACTTCGACCACGGGAATCGCCAGGCCGCCGTTGTCCGAACCGACCAACTGCTTGCGCAGTTCGTTGTTCAGTACTTGCGGGTAGTGAATGTCGTAGTCGCTGATGCTGGTGGTTGCGCGCGGGGTGTCGCGCACGAAACTGGCGCTTTCATCGTCGGGGTTGTCGTTCCAGGCCACCAGCCAGTTGCCATGGGCGGAGGTCTTCGGCAGCGGGTCCTTGCAAGTTTCCTGTACCAGGGTGAAGCCGACGGAGATGGCGTTGGCTTTGTCATCGTTCTGTGCCGCCAACCAGCGCCAGGCGAGCGCAGCGCCAGGGCCGATGCCGCTGACCAGGGTCGCCGGGCCTTTAAGCTGGCTCAGGGCGCTCTGCAGGGCTTGTTCCTGCAACTTGCAGTCATCCTTGGGCAGGATCACTTGAACGATTTGTGCAGCACCGCCTTGGCTCAGGGCAATCAGCTGGCTGTCGGTCAGGGTTTCATCGGCCATCACCGCGACCGCCACACGGGCTTTTGCCGAGCCGTGGGGGGTCACGCGAGTCATGACCGTGCCATCAGCCTGTGGCAGTTGTTCCAGGGTCGGTTGCGGAGCAGGGCGGTTCCAGAACCAAAAGCCGCCGCCTGCGATCAGGGCGAGCAGCACTACAAAGGCCAATACATACCGCCAGGAGCGTCGAATCATCAGCGTTTCACCAATCCAGTCAAGCCGCCCGCAATCAGGGCGGCGGTATCGGCCAGTGCCACCAGCGGATCAAGTCCTGCGGGCACGGCCATGTAACGGGGTTCCCAGTCAGGCTGGAACTTGTCTTTGAAGCGGCGCAAACCTTGGAAGTTATACAGTTGCTCGCCACGGCGGAACACCATTGAGCCCAGGCGTTGGGTCAGCGGGGCGCCACGGCGTGGTTGCAGGCCCGACAACGGCACCATGCCGAGGCTGAAGCGGGCGTAGTCGTGGTTCTTATAATGTTGAATCAGGCCGACCATCATAAACTCCATGGTCAGCTTCGGTGCGTCCGGGTGCGCACGCATCAGGTCGAGACTGGCCAGGTCATGGTTGTAGGTCTCGAGCAGGTTGGCGAAGGCCACCGGGCGCCCTTCGAAGCGAATGATCGCGATGCGAAAGTGCTTGAGGTAGTCGTCGCTGAAACGGCCCAGGGAAAAGCCTTTTTCCCGGACGTTCTTGCCGGTCAGCCAGGCATCCGAGATGACTTTGAGTTCATCCATCGGCGCCTGGCCCGGTTCGCAGATCTCCAGGGACAAGCCGTCCCGGGTGCCGCGGTTCCAGGTGTAGCGCAAATCCTTCATCTCTTTGCCCTTGGCTTCCAGGTCAAAGCGTTTCAGGTCGACGCGGGCTTCTTCGCCCAGCTTGATCGCGGTGAGGCCGATATCCATGTAGTACGGCAGGTTCTCGGCGCGGACCTGGTAGAACACCGGGCGGGCGTGATGGATGTCGCACAGGTCGCGGAACTGCCAGATCATCTCGGCGCGGGGTTGCGTCGGGCCGATCGGGTCATACAAGGCCACCAGGCTGCGCCCACGGCGGGCGTACATCAGGAAGGCTTCGTCGTTAGGGTGGAACAGCAACGCCTTGTCGCCGGTCAGCGCCAGGCCGCCGTCGGGTTGGGACGAGGCCATCAGAATCTTGCTGGCGCGCGCCAGTTCGTCGGGTGTCGGCAGGTGGATCACTGGTCGCGCAGTGCGCAGCAGCCAGGTCAACGAGACGATCACCAGCAACACAGCCGCACCGAGCAATGAGCGCAGGCCGCGAGGGGCGTTGGCATCCAGGGTGAACTGCCACCACAGTTGATGGCTGTACGGCACGTCTTGATAGGCAAACAGCAGCAGCCAGATCGAGGCGCCCAGCACGCAAACGCTGGCCACCAGGTACAACGGCGAGAACGGCAACTCGGTGAGGCGGCTCGCGCGGTAGAACGAGCGACGGAAGATCGCCAGCAGCACCGCCGTCATGATCATCAGGCTGGCTTCTTCCCAGTCAAAGCCTTTGAGCAGCGAGAGCAGGGCGCCGGTCAGCAGCAGCACCATGGTCAGCATCCACGCAGCCGACAAACGCCGACGCAGGCCCTGGGCGAGCAACAGGCACAGCACGCCGATCAGGCTGGCGCCAAAGTGCGAGGCATCAATCAGGCGGTGGGGAATCAGAAAGCCGATGTTTTCCAGGCGTGTGTCGATTTCCGGCGTTGCGCCGGAAAACAGCAGGACCACGCCTGACAAAAAAACCAGTACGGCCAGCACGGGCGCGGCCAGGCCGGATGCAACCCGCAGGCTCTGCTGGGTCTGGAACAGGCGCTGAGCTTCGTTGACCAGCAGGAACACGCAGGCGATCAGCAGTGGCAGGACCACGTAGATCATCCGGTACAGCAACAGGGCGGCGGCCAATGGCGCGGCACCGAGCTTGTCGGCGAAGGCGGCGAGCAGAATCGCTTCGAATACACCCACACCGCCCGGCACATGGCTGAGTACGCCCGCGGCCAGGGCCAACAGATACACCAGCAGGAAGGGACCGAACGGCGGTGCTTCCGGCAGCAACATATAGAGGACCGTGGCGGCAGCTGCCACGTCGAGTGCGGTGATGATCAACTGCAGGAAGGTCAGGCGCCGGCCCGGCAGGCGCAGCGTGCGGCGCCCCGCCTTGACCAGCAGGTTGTCCGGGTAAGGTTGTTCCGGCAGGCGGCGACGATAAATGCCGATGCACAGTGCGACCGACAACAGCAGGACCGCGCCAGCAATGCTGCCGAGCAAACCTTGCGACAAATGCAGGTAGGTGGACGCCGCCGGCAAGTTACTCAGCGTGGCCAGTGCGGCCAGCGGCGGCAGGGCAGTGCCCAGGGCCAGACTGGCGAATACGGTCATGTGGGCAACTTCCGATGCCCCGATGCCATGGCGTGCATATAAGCGGTAACGCACCGAGCCGCCGGAAAGCATCGACAGGCCTATGGCATTGCCAATCGCAAAGGCGGTGAAACCACCCAGGGCCAAGGTCTTGGCAGGCAGTTGCACCCCGGCATAACGGGCGCCGGAAAACTCATAACCCAACAGAATGATGAAACCGGCGACCGCCGCCGCAAACGCGCCCAGCAGTGCCGGCTTGGGCACCTCCAGGATCGAGTCGTGGAGTGCGTACAGGTCCAGTTCCAACAACAGGTGTCGGCAGGCGATCAGGGCAATTGCGAACAGCAATAGAGTGACGGCCAGCCCGATGGGTTGACGGTATTTGCTCAACAGATCCAGCCAACGCAAACGGGTGGGAGTAATCGGTTGTTCCGCTGTGACGGTGTCTTGTGGTTCAGACGAGTTGGCGCGCATCAATCACCTCGTGGATTGTGCGCGACAGGATGGGGGTATCCAGCCAAGTTACCAATCCCTATGGACAAAATAATTACAAATATTAACGCTTATCGCCGGGTGGGGCGAATGCGGCCATTGGTCGTAGAGGGTCGTGCTTGAGTACTGAGCATAGCTTGCAGTGACATGGACTCTGCAAACCGTATCCGGTTTCATGAAAGATGCCATGCCATTGTTTCAGAAGAACTTTTTTAACCGGATACAAAAAAGGCCACTCTTTCGAGTGGCCTTTCTTGATGTTTGGTTGCGGGAGCCGGATTTGAACCGACGACCTTCGGGTTATGAGCCCGACGAGCTACCAGACTGCTCCATCCCGCGTCTGTGGCCGGCATTCTACAGCCCAGCGGCGGGGTGTCAACCGTTAATCGGCCGATGGGTCAAATAAGTGTGAAATAACCGCAGCGTGTTGCCCATGCGCGGTAAGTGCGCGATGGAGAAAGAGTTTTTTGTCTTACAATTTTCATACATGGGTAAAACAGAGGCGCACAAAAAAGGCCACTCTTTCGAGTAGCCTTTTTTGATGTTTGGTTGCGGGAGCCGGATTTGAACCGACGACCTTCGGGTTATGAGCCCGACGAGCTACCAGACTGCTCCATCCCGCGTCTGTGTGTCGGCATTCTACAGAGGAACGCAGGTGTGTCAACCCGTGAATTGAAGAAAAGCGCTTGTGGTTCAATCGGTTAGCTCTCCAAAGTAGGGGTGGAAATGCCTTCGGGCCAGTGTGGCCAAGGGTTTCGGCTCTATCGGTAGCCTGATTTCGATTGAAAAAATAAATTCATCTGTACGTTTTCCTACCGCTCGCGCGGAAGATTCAAACTACTGGTGCTATATACAGGGGTGAGTGCGATACTGGCCATCCGTTGGATTACACCTTCTGTTTATATGACGCAGCGCAAAATCATCCACGTCGACTGTGATTGCTTCTACGCCGCCATCGAGATGCGCGACGACCCGAGCCTGGCACAAAAGCCTCTGGCGGTCGGCGGCTCGGCGGATAGACGAGGGGTGATCGCAACCTGCAACTACGAGGCGCGGGCGTATGGCGTTCGCTCGGCCATGTCGTCGCGCCACGCCTTGAAGCTGTGCCCGGACCTGACCATCGTCAAGCCGCGCATGGATGCTTATAAAGAAGCGTCCAAGGAAATCCAGACGATCTTTCGTGATTACACCGACCTGATCGAGCCACTGTCGCTGGACGAAGCCTATCTTGATGTCTCCGACAGCCCGCATTTTGGCGGCAGCGCCACACGTATCGCTCAGGATATTCGCCGTCGTGTCTCCAACCAGTTGCACATCACCGTGTCTGCGGGCGTTGCGCCCAACAAGTTTTTAGCCAAGATCGCCAGCGACTGGAAAAAGCCCAACGGCCTGTTTGTGATTACGCCGGATCAGATCGAGGACTTTGTCTCCCAGTTGCCGGTGAACAAATTGCACGGCGTCGGCAAGGTCACGGCCGATAAGCTGGCGCGCCTGGGCATTGAAGACTGCCTGCAATTACGCGAGTGGAACAAGCTGTCACTGGTGCGCGAATTCGGCAGCTTTGGCGAGCGGCTTTGGAGCCTGGCCCGTGGGATTGATGACCGCGTGGTGCAGAACGACAGCCGCCGGCAATCTATCAGTGTGGAAAATACCTACGATGTAGATCTGCCGGATCTCTCAAGTTGTTTGGCGAAACTTCCCGAGCTGATGGAAACCCTGGCCGGGCGCATGGCGCGCATCGACAGCAGTTACCGCGCGGGCAAGCCGTTCGTCAAAGTGAAGTTTCATGACTTTACCCAGACCACGCTGGAGCAGGCCGGGGCAGGGCGGGACCTGGAAAGTTATCAACAGCTGTTGAGCCAGGCGTTCAATCGCGGCGGCAAGCCGGTGCGTTTGTTGGGGATTGGGGTGCGGTTGCTGGACCTGAGCAGCGGCAACGAGCAGCTTCAATTTCCCTGGTAGAAACCGGAAACCAAATGTGGGAGCGGGCTTGCTCGCGAATACGGTGTATCAGTGATGAATGTATCAACTGACACTGCGCATTCGCGAGCAAGCCCGCTCCCACATTTAGATCTATAGCGTTTTCAGAATCTCAGCGTGCCCCAGGATCTGCGACAAGCCGCCCCGCATCCTTGGTCAGCGCCTGCAGAAACTCCTGCTGCAACTCGGGATCGTTGCGGGTCAGTTCGATCAGGCTTTGTTCCAGTTCGCTGGCTTCTTCTTCCAGGCCCAGTTCCGACAGGCGCTTGACCCGGTGCACCCACTGGTTGACTTCATCGTCTTCCAGATCGTCGTAGATCAGGCCATGAGCTTCCAGCAACTTGCCACGCAAGGTATTGCTGATCGCCAGGGTGGAGTCCGAATGCGCGTCGTCCTGGCCATCCTCCACGCTGATTTTCAAGGTGGTGATGCGGTTCAGGTCCTGCTCGGCAAAGGGGCTGTCCAAGAGGTTCAGGCGCAATACGCCGTCGCGGTCGGTGGTCAGCTCATGGGTTTGCTTGCCGGCGGTGACCTGTACCGGACGCTCGCTCCAGGGCAGGCTCGAATACTCCGTGCGCTTGTCGCGCTGGACCTCATCGATACCGGCCAGGTTCTGTTGCGCACGGCCATGGGATTGCACGTTCATGAACGGGTTGATGCCGTCCACGCCATACGTCAGCCAATCGCGCGTCATGCTGGTAGGCAAGTTGCCAAGGGCGAAGATATTCGCCACGTTGGCGCCCGCGCCCGCCACCAGGGCGACCGCGCCCAGGGGCATCTCATAGAGTTTGCGCCAGGGTTGGTAGGGGGTGTAGCGATCGTAACGGCGGGTGACTTCGAATTCGGTGACCTCGAAGGTCTTTTGCTCGTGAATGCGAACCCGGCGTTGTGGAAGTTCCAATACTTTGGGTTCGCCTACATCGATTTGCAGGCTGTGATCGAGCAACTTACGCTCGACCCGCTCCTCGTGCTCACTGCGTTGCGACATCTGGTTGGCGCAGCCGCTGACCAGCAGGGCGCCGCACAAGGCGGCGCCCCCCAGGGCTCTGGTGTTTCGCTTGAACATGACTTCTCTTGATCTGGTTTTCAGCGACGAATACGCGCCTGAAGGAAAGACAGCACGTCAGCCACCGGCAACGGTTGGGCTTCGGCTTCGGTCCGGCTCTTGTATTCCAGATTGCCATCGGCCAGGCCGCGGTCACTGACCACGATCCGGTGCGGGATGCCAATCAGTTCCATGTCGGCGAACTTGATGCCCGGGCTGGTTTTCTTGTCCCGGTCATCGAGCAACACTTCAAAACCGGCGGCCGTCAGTTCGGCATACAGTTTGTCGGTGGCTTCGCGTACTTGCTCGGTTTCATAGCGCAGCGGTACCAGGGCAACCTGGAACGGTGCCAGGGCGTCGCTCCAGATGATGCCTTTCTCGTCGTTGTTCTGCTCGATCGCAGCGGCAACCACACGGGACACGCCAATGCCGTAGCACCCCATTTCCAGGGTGATCGGCTTGCCGTTCTCGCCCAGCACTTCGCACTTCATCGCCTTGCTGTACTTGTTGCCCAGCTGGAAGATGTGCCCGACTTCAATGCCGCGCTTGATTTCCAGGGTGCCCTTGCCATCCGGGCTTGGGTCACCGGCTACCACGTTACGCAGGTCGGCCACGGTCGGCACCGGCAGGTCACGCTCCCAGTTCACGCCGAAGTAGTGCTTGTCGTCGATGTTCGCGCCGATACCGAAGTCGCTCATCAGCTCGACCGAGCGGTCGATGATGATCGGCAGCGGCAGGTTCAGCGGGCCCAGGGAGCCGGCACCGGCGCCGATGGCGTCACGCAGCTCAGCGTCGGTGGCCATGACCAGCGGGCTGGCAACGCCTGGCTGCTGGGCTGCCTTGATTTCGTTGAGCTCGTGGTCGCCACGAATGACCAGGGCGATCAGCTTGCCTTCTTCTTCGGCGCGCACGATCAGGGTCTTGATGGTCTTTTCAATCGGCAGATTGAATTTTTCCACCAGGGCCGCGATGGTCTTGGTTTCTGGCGTATCGACCAGGCGCAGCTCTTCGCTTGGCGCAGGGCGGGACGTTTCGCGCGGTACGGCTTCGGCTTTTTCGATGTTCGCCGCGTAGTCGGAGCCGTTGCTGAACACGATATCGTCTTCGCCGGACTCGGCCAGTACATGGAACTCGTGGGAGCCGGCGCCACCGATGGAGCCGTTGTCTGCTTCAACCGGGCGGAATTTCAGGCCCAGGCGGGTAAACACGTTGCAGTAGGCGGTGTGCATGCGGTCGTAGGTGACCTGCAGCGACGCTTGGTCTGCGTGGAACGAATAGGCGTCCTTCATGATGAATTCGCGGCCACGCATCAAGCCGAAGCGTGGGCGGATTTCGTCACGGAATTTGGTCTGGATCTGATACAGGTTCAGCGGCAGCTGTTTGTAGCTGCTCAGCTCGTTGCGCATCAGGTCGGTGATGACTTCTTCGTGGGTCGGGCCGGCGCAGAAATCACGGCCATGACGGTCCTTGAAGCGCAACAACTCAGGGCCGTACTCTTCCCAGCGCCCGGATTCCTGCCACAACTCAGCCGGTTGGGTACTTGGCATCAACACTTCCAGAGAGCCGGCGGCGTTCATTTCTTCGCGAACGATCGCTTCGACCTTGCGCATCACCTTCAAGCCCATGGGCAGCCAGGTGTACAGGCCGGAGGCCAGTTTGCGGATCATGCCCGCGCGCAGCATCAGCTGATGGCTGATCACGACCGCGTCGGAAGGCGTTTCTTTCTGTGTGGCGAGCAAATATTGACTGGTACGCATGGTAGGCCGTTGTCGGTTGCTTGGACTTGAAATGACTTGGGATTGTACGGGCGCAAACTGCTGGAGTACAGGTATCAGAATGCAGAGGGGGATGTGGGAGCGCGCTCGCTCCCGCAGTGACCGAGCGGTGTCAGTCTTCCTGTGAAGGGCTCAAACGAGCCCGCCGACTTTCCTGAAACCAGTGCAAGGCAATCAGGAACAGCGTCGGCACACCCAGCAGGCAGGTGATGATGAAGAAGTTGTGGTAACCGAACTTCTCGACCATCACGCCCGAATAGCCACCAATCAGACGCGGCAGCAGCAGCATGATGGAGCTGAGCAACGCATATTGGGTGGCAGAGAACTTGAGGTTGGTCAGGCTCGACAGGTAGGCGACAAACGCCGAAGTGGCCAGGCCCGAGCTGAAGTTATCCAGGGAAATCGTGAAAATCAGCATCTGCAGGTCCGGGCCCATGTCGGCGAGCATCACGAACAACAGGTTGGTCGCCGCCGAGCATACGCCGCCGATGAACAGGATCGGCAGGATACCGAACCGCACAATCAGCAGGCCGCCCATACCGGCGCCGAGCAGGGTCATGATCAGGCCGAAGATCTTGCTGACCCCCGCAATCTGGTCCTTGGTAAAGCCCTGGTCGATGTAGAACACGTTGGCCATCACGCCCATCACCGTATCGGACATGCGATAGGTCGCAATCAGCCCGAGCAGCAGCAGCGCCTGCCAGCGGTAGCGCAGGATAAAATCATTGATCGGCGTCAGCACCGGCGCCAAGCCACGCCGGCCCATGGCTGAGAGGCACAGGGTCGTGAGGATGATGTACAGGATGGCGCGCAGGAAGGCGCGGTCTTCCATCAGCAGCTCCCACAGGCTCACGCCGTGGAACAGCACACTGGCGAAATCCGTGTTGTACAGCTGGGTGAACATCGCGGGGACCGACACCAGCAGTACGATCAGCACGAACACCGAGATCAATTGGTGCGCGAAGCTGTAGCGGCCGGCCTGCAACTGGGTGCGCAGTGGCACATCGGGTTCACGCATGAAGAAGGTGGTCAGCAGTGCCGGGATCATCAGCACGCCGAACAGCACATAAGTGCCGGTCCAAGCCGAGTGCTTATAGTTGAAGCCGGTCGAACCGAAGCCTTCGGCAAAGAACAACGCACCGGCCGTAGCCAGCAGGGCGGCGATGCGATAACCGGACATGTAGCTGGCGGCCAGAGCGGCCTGGCGGCTGTCATCGGCAATTTCCAGGCGATAAGCGTCTACCGCGATGTCTTGGGTGGCCGAGGCGAAAGCAACAATGACGGCAATAGCGATCAGCCAGGACAGGTGTTTCTGTGGGTCGCAGAAACCCATGCCGATCAACCCGAGGATCACCAGCGTTTGGGCAAGTACCAGCCAGGAACGACGACGTCCGAGTTTACCGAGCAGCGGCAGG
Organism: Pseudomonas fluorescens; assembly: GCF_900215245.1. Taxonomy (GTDB): domain Bacteria; phylum Pseudomonadota; class Gammaproteobacteria; order Pseudomonadales; family Pseudomonadaceae; genus Aquipseudomonas; species Aquipseudomonas fluorescens. The sequence continues at coordinate 938,056 of NZ_LT907842.1, read as the reverse complement.
CGCCATTGGTCGAGCAGCGGCGACCAGACCCATTTAAAGGCATAGGCCAGGCCGATCAGGCTCGCATAGCCGATGGTCTCGCGGGCCACGCCGGCCTCGCGCAACCACACAGAAAGCGTCGAAAACACCAACATGTAAGGCAAGCCGGCGGCAAAGCCGAGCAACAACAGCACTAACGTCGAGGGGCTGGCATAGGCGGCGAGCGCGGCGCGCCAGGTTTTACGGGGCATGGGCTGGAGTCTGCCTCAGATTTGCGGAAACAAAGCGCGCACTCTAACCGCTGTGCTCTACCGGGCGCCAGCCATGACGCTGAATATCAACGCGATTGTTCAGGATACTGACGCCTTCGCTGCGTAAACGCGCACGTTGTTCATCGCCTGATGCACTGCCCACCGGCAGACTTATCCGACCACCGGCACCCAAAACCCGGTGCCAGGGTAACCGGGTGTCCTCGGGCAGTTGGCTGAGCGTACGCCCGACCCAGCGCGCGGCGCGGCCCAGGCCGGCCAGGTGCGCCAACTCGCCATAACTCACCACGCAACCTTCGGGCACTTGCGCCAAGGTCAGGTACAACGCCGTGCGCCGCATGTCGGCCGGGCTTTGGGGGGGATCGGCAGGTAAATTCGCTGTGGGCATCGTCGGGGTCTTTGTCAGAAACATCTCAAAACAGGGCTGTGAGCATTGAACTCATCATAAATCCTTGAGTCAGTCGTACCTATCTAACACGATAGCGCCTCTTTTTTCGCCAACCCTGAGCTCCGAATCCGCTTATGTTGTCCAGAACCCTGCTGTGCCTTGCTGTTTTCAGCGCCTCCACGCCCTTGCTCGCCGACACTGTCTGGTTGAAAAACGGTGACCGCCTGACCGGCAAGATCAAAGTCTTCGACGGTGGCAAGCTGCTGATTCAGACCAGCTACGCGGGGGCGATTCCGGTGGATTGGAAACAAGTCAAAACCCTGGAAAGTGATCAGGAGCTGCTGGTCAAGCAGGACGCCTACAGCGGTGAGAAAGCCAAGTCTCTGAAAGCGGCGGAGGACGGCAAGGTCGTTCTCGCCAATGGTGAGGCGCCCAAGACCGTGGACTTGGCCAGCATCCAGCAAATCATCAAGCCCAAGCCGGTCATCGAAGACCTGGTGTGGAAGGGCAACGTCGACCTGGCGCTGGACTACAAACGCGCCGACAAAGACACCAACGACTACGACGTCGACTTCAAGACCTCGGCCCGTCACGGCCAGTGGCGCCATACCGCGAAGGGTGAATACAACCGCGAATTCCAGGATGACGTGACCACCACCGATAACTGGGCGCTGGAATATGACTTGGACCGCTTTATTACCGAGCATTGGTTCTGGCAGGGCCGACTGACTTACAAACGCGACGAAGTGGAAGACTTGTCCCGCCAACGCACCGTCGGTACCGGCCCTGGCTACCAGTTCTGGGACGATGAGCTGGGCGCGTTCTCCCTCGGTTCGCTGGTTAACCGCACGGATTATCAATATGCCGACGGCGGCAAGACCAACTTCTATTCCCTGGCCATGAAGTGGAGCTACAACCGCTACCTGGTGGGCAAGACCGTGGAGTTCTTCACCAATGGTGAGTTGGGCAAACCACTAGCCGGGCCGTCCGAATACTCCCTGGATGCAGAAATGGGGCTGCGTTACAAAGTCACTGAATGGGCTTCGCTCAACCTCAAGGCTGAGCGCGACATCATCAATGGCGAATCCCAGAGCAGCCTGGACAAGACCCGCTACACCGCCGGGTTCGGCGTGGCCTGGTAAAAGCTGCATCGGTCACTCTGGCAACCTGCGCGGATATTGATTACCTTGTGTTGAGATTCATTCCCATAGACGTCATGCGCTGTGGGCGGCTGAACACCCGAGGAGTCATACAGTGAGCGCGCAGGTTGCCAAGAACGCCCGAGAGCTGTTGCTCAAGGAATACCGTGGGGCTCTCTCCACATTATCCAAAGCCATGCCCGGGTTTCCCTTCGGCTCGGTCGTGCCCTATTGCCTCGACGAGCAGGGCCGCCCGATTATCCTGATCAGCCGTATCGCCCAGCACACCCACAACCTGCAGAAAGATCCCAAGTGTTCGCTGCTGGTGGGTGAGCGCGAGGCCGATGATATACAAGCAGTAGGGCGCCTGACCTACCTGGCCGAAGCTGAAAAGCTTGAGGATGAGGTTGCGATTGAAGCGGCTGCCGAGCGCTATTACCGCTATTTCCCGGATTCGGCCAACTATCACAAGGCCCACGATTTCGACTTCTGGGTGCTCAAGCCCGTGCGTCACCGTTACATCGGCGGGTTTGGCGCGATTCACTGGGTCGATCAGTTGACCCTGGCCAACCCGTTCGCCGGCAAGACCGAGCGCAGCATGATCGAGCACATGAACAGCGACCACACCAAGGCCATTGCGCATTACGTCGAACTCGCCGGCCTGCCTGCGCATGAACCTGCACAGTTGGCCGGTATCGACAGCGAAGGCATGCACCTGCGCATCGGTCAGTCTCTGCATTGGCTGCCTTTCGCAGCGTCTTGCAACACTCCGACACAAGTACGCGAAGCCTTGGTTTCATTGGCTCACGCCGAGGTTTGGCCGAAAAAAGAACCCGCCGACGCTTGAATTCACGAAACGGCGACGTCATCTAAGGTGAACTGGCAAGGCATTCTTGCGTTGAGGAACCATTTGATGCGCCCTTTTTTATTGCTCTTTCTGCTGTTTCCGGTGTTGGAGCTGTTCGTATTCGTTCAAGTCAGCAGTGCGATCGGGTTCTTCCCGGCACTGTTGCTGATAATTGCAGGCTCGATGCTCGGCGTCCTGGTGCTGCGCGTTGCCGGCCTGGCGACCGCGTTACGTGCCCGTGAAAGCCTGAACCGTGGCGAATTGCCCGCTCAGACCATGCTCGAAGGCCTGATGATGGCTTTGGCCGGTGGCTTGTTGATCCTGCCGGGTTTCATCAGCGATGTGGTGGGCCTGGTCATGCTGCTGCCGTTCACCCGCAAGCTGCTGGCCGGCAAGATGCGCCAGCGTGCCGAAGAGGCTGCGATTCGTCAGCGTGCGTTCGCCGACGACCTGCAACCGCGTGGCGGCCCGGCTCCGCGCCAACCGTTGGGGCGTGAAGGTGATGTGATCGAGGGTGAGTTCGAGCACCGCGACAGCAAATAACGGCTTAATCGGCACGGCACCTTCGGGTGCCGTGTTGCGTTTACCGCCCGGCACACGCAAAAAATTTCCGCGGCGGCCCCTTGTAATAAGCTTATGCGCCCTTATGTAACGGTCACCGCAAGGTTTCTGGTGGCGACACCAGACAGACTTCCGCGTCTTGCTTGGCGAGGCGCGACCGGCACAGCCGGAATACAACCCGCCGGTACCGATACCGGCCGATGAAAAACACAATTAGGAGAGATCGACAATGAGCAAGCTTCGTCCTCTGCACGACCGCGTCGTAATCCGTCGCAGCGAAGAAGAAAAGAAAACCGCCGGCGGTATCGTTCTGCCAGGTTCGGCTGCTGAAAAAGCCAACCACGGTGTGATTCTCGCTGCTGGCCCGGGCAAGACGCTGGAAAACGGTCAAGTACGTGAGCTGGCCGTAAAAGTGGGTGACAAGGTTGTTTTCGGCCCTTACTCCGGCAGCAACACTGTGAAAGTCGACGGCGAAGACCTGCTGGTCATGGCTGAGAACGAGATTCTCGCCGTTCTGGAAGACTGATTCCCCGCTCATTTTCCCGTTACTACAAAGTATTTAAGGAATATCGATCATGGCTGCTAAAGAAGTTAAATTCGGCGATTCCGCCCGTAAGAAAATGCTCACCGGTGTCAACGTCCTGGCTGACGCAGTAAAAGCGACCCTGGGCCCTAAAGGCCGTAACGTGATCATCGAGAAGAGCTTCGGCGCTCCGACCATCACCAAGGACGGCGTTTCGGTAGCAAAAGAAATCGAACTGGAAGACCGTTTCGAAAACATGGGCGCGCAGCTGGTCAAAGACGTTGCCTCCCGTGCCAACGATGACGCAGGCGACGGCACCACCACCGCTACCGTTCTGGCTCAGGCAATCGTCAACGAAGGCTACAAAGCCGTCGCTGCCGGCATGAACCCGATGGACCTCAAGCGCGGCATCGACAAAGCGACCATCGCTGTTGTTGCCGAGCTGAAAAACCTGTCCAAGCCATGCGCTGACACCAAGGCTATCGCTCAGGTAGGCACCATCTCCGCCAACTCCGACAGCTCCATCGGCGACATCATTGCCGAAGCCATGGAAAAAGTCGGTAAAGAAGGCGTGATCACCGTTGAAGAAGGCACTGGCCTGGAAAACGAACTGTCGGTTGTAGAAGGCATGCAGTTCGACCGTGGCTACCTGTCCCCGTACTTCGTCAACAAGCCAGAAACCATGGTTGCCGAGCTGGACAGCCCGCTGATCCTGCTGGTCGACAAAAAGATCTCCAACATCCGCGAAATGCTGCCAGTACTGGAAGCCGTTGCCAAAGCCGGCCGTCCGCTGCTGATCGTTTCCGAAGACGTTGAAGGCGAAGCCCTGGCGACGCTGGTTGTGAACAACATGCGTGGCATCGTTAAAGTCGCAGCCGTCAAGGCGCCTGGCTTCGGCGACCGTCGCAAGGCCATGCTGCAGGACATCGCTGTTCTGACTGGCGGTACCGTTATCTCCGAAGAGATCGGCCTGAGCCTGGAAAGCGCCACCCTGGAAAACCTGGGCAGCGCCAAGCGTGTGACCATCTCCAAGGAAAACACCATCATCGTTGACGGTGCTGGCGTAGAGCAGGACATCCAGGCGCGCATCACTCAGATCCGTGCCCAGGTTGTCGAAACTTCCTCGGACTACGACCGTGAAAAACTGCAAGAGCGTCTGGCCAAGCTGTCCGGCGGCGTTGCAGTGATCAAGGTTGGCGCCGGTTCCGAAGTTGAAATGAAAGAGAAGAAAGCCCGCGTTGAAGACGCCCTGCACGCAACCCGTGCAGCCGTTGAAGAAGGCGTGGTACCTGGCGGTGGCGTTGCGCTGATCCGTGCTCTGGAAGCTTTGGTTGACCTTAAGGGCGACAACGCTGACCAGAACGTCGGTATCGCTGTACTGCGTCGCGCTGTTGAAGCACCGCTGCGTCAGATCGCTGCCAACTCCGGCGACGAGCCAAGCGTTGTGGTCAACGAAGTCAAGAACGGCAAAGGTAACTACGGTTACAACGCTGCAACGGGCGTCTACGGCGACATGATCGAAATGGGCATCCTGGACCCTACCAAGGTGACTCGTTCGGCGTTGCAAGCAGCAGCCTCCATCGGCGGTCTGATCCTGACCACTGAAGCGGCCATCGCTGATGCACCGAAGAAAGAAGGCTCGACTGGCGGCGGTATGCCAGACATGGGCGGCATGGGTGGCATGGGCGGCATGATGTAAGCCAGCCTTACCCGGCTAATAAAAAACCCCGCCTGCAGCGATGCAGGCGGGGTTTTTTTATGGGGCTTGAGGATGGATCAGCCGAGGGTGCGTCGTCGCAGCAGCTTCCTGAAGGTCATCCCCCGCGCCAGGGTCAGTTGGGCAGTCGGCATAAGTGCCAGGGGTTGCGGTGCAGCAACTTCGTCGAGTGGGCGAGGGACAGGCAGGTGCGCGAGTTTTTCAGCGGCGGTGGGCCTGGGCCGCCTCCCAGGCCGAGGCGTGACGACCAACCCCTGCGGTGTTGGCGGACGTGCCGTCGTTGCGGGGTGATCGCCTGCGTGTTTGTCTTCGAACCGGGGCGATGGCGAGTCGGTAACCGCCAGGCGCGAGGCCGACGCATGGTCGGGCAAGAGTGTGCCGGTAACGATGCACAGCGACAGCACCAACGTGGACAAATGCTTCTTACGGGGATGCATGAAAGAGCTCTCCAACCTGGGATTCAGGTGGCGAGGTTACGAGCAATCCGAAGGCTTCACTGTCACAGGCTGTAACACGCAGGTTACAGCGGCCTCAGCGGCAGAATAAGGCTCAGGCGTGCGCCGCCCAAAGGGCTGCGCGATACCGACAATTCACCGTGGTGCCACTGGGTCGCGCGTTTGGCCAGTGCCAGGCCAAGGCCGGAGCCCGTGGGCTCATCGCCCCCCAAGGCAAGGCGCACGAAGGGCTCGAAGATCTTGTCGCGGTTCTCCGCCAATACCCCGGGGCCATCATCATCCACATGCAGCACCAGGTGCTGTTGACCGTGGTAAGTGGCACTGACGCACACTTGATCGCGTGCGTAGGTGATGGCATTGCTTAACAGGTTGCGCACGATAAGGTGCAACAGGGCACGGTCGCCGATCAGCTCAAGGTGGGCGGGCTCGGTTTCCAGGCTCAACCGGCGATGGTGCCCGTCGAGCAAGGCAAACTCCTGGTGCAGCCAGTCACGCAGGTTGATTGGCTCATGCTGCAGGTCGGTCGGTGCGCCTGCCAGGCGCGCAAAGGCGAGGCTGGCGCGAACCAGCGCTTCGAGCTCTTCGACATCGGTGAGCAAGCGTTCCTGAAGGCGTGTACGGGTGAGCGGGTCTTCGCTTTTACCCAGAAGCGTCAAGGCAAAACGCATGCGCGCCAATGGCGTACGCAGTTCGTGGGACACGGCCTGGGAGACTTCACGGTGGCGCTCGTTCATGGCGCTGATGTCCCGCGCGTGCTGTTGCAAGGTCATCAGCAACGGCGTCCATTCCTTGCCCATGGCAGGCAACATCACATTCGGGGTACGTGCCAGCGTGCCAAGGCAGGTCTTGAGGGTGTTCAGGTCGGTGCGGCGACGGCGGTGCAGGCGTAAACCGATCCCGAGTAGCAGTAGCACCGGCAGGCCTGCTACAGCGGCGGTGATCCAGTAAACCGGGAATTTGATCAGATCCTTGACCTCGGCACTGCCCCACATTGGGCCGAATTGAATGATGGTGTCGTCATCCAGCGGGAAGTAGCTGATGTCTTCGTCGCTGCTCAGTGCCGGTTGTTGATGCTCCAGCATGACCAACGCTTCCGGCGGCAATTCGACCTCGTCCAGCGAGATCAGATTCACCGGGTACTGGAAGTGCGCGCGCAGGATGTCCATGCGCGCTTCACGTTGGTCGGCCGGCACGGCTTTGAGCTGTTCGGCCACCAGGTAGGCCGGCCCGGCCATCAGGCGCAAAAAGCTGTCTTCGCCGACAAACACCGAGGCGTTGGCGCACAGCCACAACAGATAAAACGTCAAACTCGCCCAGCCCGTGCCCGCCACGGCCACCATCCAGGGCCGCACCTTAGTCAACATGTCGGGCCTCCTGGGCACTTTCGACGAACAGATAGCCCTGGGCCGTGATGGTCTGGATAGTCACCGGGCATTCCAGGCTCATCAGCTTTTTACGCAAGCGCGACACACGCATGTCGATGGAACGGTTGAGCCCGTCGTATTCCAGGCCGCGCAGGCTCTGCAGGAGTTTTTCCCGCGTCAGCAATACCCCGCAATGGCGCGCGAAAATCGCCAGCAATTCGAACTCGGCAACCGAGAACTGCAAAGGGGTCTCATCGAGCCAGGCGAAATGGCTGTTGAGGTCGAGCCGAAAGGTGCCCCACTGGTAATGAGCACGTGGGGCTTGAGGGTGGCGACGCAGCAACGAGCGGATTCTGGCCAGCAACAGCAGCGGGTCGACCGGCTTGACCACATAGTCATCCGCGCCGACGTTGAAGCCGGTCAGTTGCTCGGCGTTTTCATCCAGCGCGGTCATCATCAGGATTAGCCCCGGGTACTGATCGCGAATCTGTCGGCACAAGGTGAACCCGTCGATGCCCGGCAACATCACATCGAGGATCAGCAGCGCCGGTTGTTCGTCAAGAATGCGCTGTGCAGCGCGATCGCCACGGTGCTCAACCGTTACGGTAAAGCCTTCGGCACGCAGGAATTCGGCCGTCAGTGCAGCCAGGGGGCGGTCGTCTTCAATCAGCAGCAGGGTGTCGGACATGAAAGGGCGCCATCGCCGGAGAATGGACGCAAGTGTTACGCCCTTGCCATGGGGAGGCAAGGGCTCGCGAGGGGGTCAGCGCACGCTGATGGCAGGCGCTGCGTCCTTGGGCGCTTTCCAGCTCAATAGTTGTTGTGTGAAACCATAACTGGCGGCCTGGTAGTAAGTAATTGCGCGCTGGATCAATGGATCATCCGTGCCCACACGTAACTCCTGGCTCTCGCCCAAGGCCTGATCGTGGCGACGCAGGCCTTGGCGCGGGCTGAGGATTGCCAGGTCCTTGCCATCAAACAACCCCAGGTGCTGATAGTTGCCGACCACCACGCGCGGTGGCAGCGGGCTGTCTTGCAACAGGTTGCGGCCGAAGAAGGTGGATTCGTAGCTCAGGTTGATCAACCCCAGCAACGTGGGGCCCAAGTCGATCTGGCTGGCCAGTTGCGCGGTTTCCCGAGCCTCGATCAGCTTCGGTGCGTAGATGAACAGCGGGATCTGGTAGTTGGCGATAGGCAAGTCTTCCTTGCCTGCGCTGCCGGCGGTGTGATCGGCGACGAACACGAAAATCGTGTTATCAAACCACGGCTTCTGGCGGGCCGCGTCGAGGAACTCACCGATGGCGTGGTCGGTGTATTTCACCGCGCCGTCACGGCCGTTGCCGGACTTGATATCGATGCGGCCTTCCGGATAGGTATAAGGGCGATGGTTGGACGTGGTCATCAGTTGCAGCAGGAAGGGCTGCTGCCTGGCATAGTCGGCATCGGCCAGTTTCAGGGTTTGCCGGTAGAGGTCTTCATCGGCCATGCCCCAGGCATTTTTGAACGAGATTTCCGATTCCGCCACGCTGCTCTGGTCCACGACCCGATAACCGTTGCCGCTGAAAAACGCGTTCATATTGTCGAAGTAACCGCGTCCGCCGTAGACAAAGACACTGTCGTAACCGATGGCCCCGAGTTGTTGGCCAAGGCTGGCGAAACCGCTCTCACGGCCGATGCGCTTGACGATTGAACGGCCGGGCGTCGGTGGAATAGCCAGGGTGATCGCCTCCAAGCCACGGTCCGTGCGGGTGCCGGTGGCATAGAAGTTATTGAAGTACAGGCTGTGTCTACGCAACGCATCGAGGTTGGGGGTGAGGTTACGGTCGTCGCCATTGCTGCCCATGTATTTGGCGCTGAAGCTTTCGATGGTCACCAGCACGATGTTGGGTTTGCGCAACGTGCCGGGGTTGGTGATTGCGCGGCGGATGTCCAGCGGGTCGGTGCCGATGAAGCGCGCATTCGGCTCGCTGAGTTCAGCCCGCAATTGCTTGGCGACCACCTCGGAGGGCAGGCTTTTATAGAACTGGGTGTAATCCAGCTCGTTGTTACGGAACGCGGCAAAAAACTGATACGGGCCGTTGCTCGCCAGTTCATTCTTGTAAGCGTTGCCACCCGAGGCGCGTGGGCTGTCCTGACTGATCAATTGCACGCAGAGACCGGCAACCACCAGCAGGCCCAGGGCATTCAACACGCGCCCACGCAGGGGCGGCAGAGGCGCGCTCATTGCGCTGTTGAACGGCTTGCGCAAGGCCAGGCTCAGTACAATCGCGAGCATCGCCAACAGGCTGAGCAGCTTGCCGATCGGGTAAGACTCCAGCAGGTTGTTCATCACCTCATTGGAATACACCAGGTAATCGACGGCGATAAAGTTGAAGCGTACGCCGAACTCATCCCAGAACAGCCACTCGGCCACTGACGTAAACAACATGGCGAACAGGCTGACGGTCAGCACCGCCTGCAGGAACCAGCGATGGCCACGGCGGCGCCACAGAGCGGGCGGGCAGAGCAGCAGATACAGGCCCAGCGGCAAAGCGGCATAGGCCAGGAACGCGAGGTCATACAGCAAGCCGACGCCAAACACCGGTAGCAGGTTGCCACCGACTTCATCCAAATGCGTGATCAGCAGCACACTGCGCGTCAGTAGGAAAATCACCAGCCATGCGCCGGTTACGAGCAGCAGAAAGCGCATCGGCGCGGTGTTTAAAAACCCCATGTCCATATTCCTTATATCAATGGACGCCGATATTCGACCTGCCACTGTAGCCGGTGTGTGAAGCTATAGTGAAAAACTTGTTGGTTTGTACAATTGGTTGAAAACCTATATCGACGTAGCGTCCAGGTCTATCCCTGAGCCGCGCTTGGCCTTAAGCTGCGCGAGCCAACACGGCCGTTACCGCGTACGGAGACACTGCCCATGCGAATTTTATTGGTTGAAGACAACCGCGATATTCTGGCCAATCTGGCCGATTACCTGGGGCTAAAAGGCTATACCGTAGACTGTGCGCAGGATGGTTTGTCGGGCCTGCATCTGGCCGCCACCGAACATTACGACCTCATCGTGCTCGACATCATGCTGCCTGGCATCGATGGCTACACCTTGTGCAAACGCCTGCGAGAAGACGCTCGCCGCGATACGCCGGTGATTATGCTCACCGCGCGCGACCAGTTGGATGACCGGCTGCAGGGCTTTAAATCCGGCGCCGATGATTACCTGCTCAAACCGTTTGCCCTGTCGGAATTGGCCGCGCGCATCGAAGCGGTTCTGCGCCGTGCCCAAGGCGGCGGGCGTCGCGCGCTGCAAGTGGCCGACCTGCATTACGATCTTGATACCCTGGAAGTGACCCGCGAAGGGCGCCTGCTCAAGCTCAACCCGGTGGGCCTGAAACTGCTCGCGGTGCTGATGCAAAAGAGCCCGCACGTGTTGCGTCGAGAAATTCTCGAAGAAGCCCTGTGGGGCGACGACTGCCCGGACAGCGACAGCCTGCGCAGCCACGTTCACCAATTGCGCCAAGTGATCGATAAACCCTTCGCAAAGCCGTTGCTGCAAACCGTGCACGGTGTGGGTTATCGCCTGGCCGAGGGGCGTGATGGAGTTTAAGCAAAGCCTCGCCCAACGGATCATCATCGCCTTTGCCTTGATGAGCGCACTGGTGGCGGGGGCGTTCGCCATGGGCATCGTTGCAACCGTGCACCTGGTGGAAGAAAAACTGATTTCGGCCGGCCTGGGCGGTGACCTGCAGCGCCTGTTGCTGATGGACAGTGTCGAGGACTGGAGCCATCGCCCAGAGCCGGATCAACTGTTCTATTTCAGCGGCGGGCCCGGGGATTTCGAACTGCCCAAGGATCTGCGCCATCTGGAACCCGGCTTTCATGAGGTGTTTCGCGAGTCGCTGTCGTACCACGCCATGGTCGAAGTGGTCGATGGTCGGCGCTATGTGCTGCTGCAAGACCAGAGCGATTTCGAAGAGCGCGAGCGCGTCCTGTTCGCCGTCGTGCTGGTGGGTTTTGTACTCAGCCTGGCGCTGGCGGTATTCCTCGGTTGGGTGCTGGCCCGCAAGGTGATGGCGCCCGTGGTGCGTTTGGCGCGCCAGGTTCGTCATCGTGACCAGTTGCTGGGGCTGGCACCGCCCCTGGCGCCGGATTACGCCGCCGATGAAGTCGGTGAGCTGGCGGTGGCCTTCGACGCGACGCTGGGGCGGTTGCGGCAGGCATTGTCCCGTGAGCAACTGTTTACCAGCGATGTCAGCCACGAATTGCGCACCCCGCTGATGGTGTTGGCCAGTTCGTGTGAACTGCTGTTGGAAAACCCCGCCATTGATCAGCGCGGCCGCAATCAGGTGCTGCGCATTGCCCGAGCCTGCGAAGAAATGCGCGAGCTGGTGCAAACCTTCCTGATGCTGGCCCGTGCCAAACACGATGATGCGGCCATGTCGCCCCAGGTCAACCTGACCCAGGTCGCCGAAGATTTGCTCGGCATCTGGCGCGAGCCCATCGAGCACAAAGGCCTCGAATTGATCTACCTGCCGGGCAATCCGCTGGATACCCGCTACAACACCACCTTCTTGCATGCGGTGATGGGCAACCTGCTGCGCAACGCGTTGCACTACACCGAACGGGGCTTTATCCGCCTCACACTCGAACCCAGTGGCTTTGTGGTGGAAGACTCCGGCGTGGGCATTCCTGAAGACAAGCGTGAAGCGATGTTCGAGCCTTTTGTGCGCGGCAGTGAAAAGCGCGGTGAAGGCCTGGGGTTAGGCTTGTCGCTGGTGCAACGCATCTGCGAGAGCCAGGGCTGGAGCGTCAGCCTGAGCACCATGGAGCCCCATGGCTGCCGCTTTCAGGTCCAATTGAGCCCGGTCAAACCCTAAGCCCCCCGCCTGCCGCTATCCTGCGGCAGCTACCCCGCTTTTCGGCGAAGATGGCCCCATGCCACTGATTGTGTCTGTAAAGTCTTGAAATGTATGGGGCTGGACAGGACAAGTTTTTCACAACGGGTTGACCTGATAGTCACACTTCGCTGCTTAAGGTTGTCGGCATCAGCTACTGGAGATCCGTTGATGTCTACCCCGATCAAGCTCGATTTTTCTGAAAAGTACGACGATCAGCACGCGCAGGAATATTTGCTCAAACATCAGGACAATCTGGCTCGCCGGTTGTCCCACAAACGCGACGAGCAATTGGCGCGCGGCGCGTTGGCCATGGCCGGCGAGCCAGGCCTGGTGTTGGACCTGCCCTGCGGGGCTGGACGTTTCTGGCCGTTACTGGCGGAAAAGCCCAACCGGGTGATTATCGGGGCCGACAATTCGGCGTCGATGTTGAACGTCGCCACCATCGCCCAACCGGCGGAAGTGGTGAAACGGGTACGGCCTTTGCAGACTTCTGCGTTCGATATTGATTTACCGGATAATTCAGTCGACAGTATTTTCTGTATGCGCTTGCTGCACCATATCGGTGACGCGGCGCACAGACTGGCAATATTGAAGGAATTTCAACGCGTTACCCGCGACAGCGTGATCGTTTCGCTGTGGGTAGATGGCAATTTCAAGGCCTGGAAACGCAAGCGCCTCGAAGCGAAACGTCGCGAGAAAGGTGAGCAGGAAGGTTATCAAAACCGGTTTGTGTTACCGGCTGCTACTGTTGAGGCAGAGTTTGAGCAGGCCGGTTTCCGGGTTCAGGAGTCCCTGGACTTCATGCCGCTCTACGCCATGTGGCGAGTATATGTATTGCGTAAGAGGTAACAGGATGGCAGTTGAGTGCGTATCAGGCAGTCACGTAGCTCCCGAAGAGCGATTTGATTATTTCTGGCGCCAACGGGGCGAGTGGGTCGAGGAACCCAATCGTCGACGTGGGGGGGAAAGTGGCGTGCAACGGGTGATCAGCGCTAACGGCCGCTTGCTCTACAGCAAGCGCCAGACCGGGCATATCTACCGCAGTTGGCTCCACCCGTTTGGTCGCCCGACCGTGTTGCGCGAGCGCGATGCCCTGATGGGCCTGCGCTCGTTGGATGTGCGTGTTCCGGAACTGGTGTTTTGCGGCGCGCGCCGTGACCCGGAGCACCAGTGGAAGGCGCTGTTGGTGACTGCGTCATTGGACGGTTTCGACGAGATCGAAAACTGGTACGCCGCCGGTGGCCGCGAGCAGTACGGCGAGTTGGTCCACGAGCGCGTGCTCAAAGAGTTGGCGGGCACCCTGGCGAGAATGCACAAGGGCCGCTGGCAGCATGGCTGCCTGTACATCAAACACATCTTTGTACGGGTAACCGGCGAGGGCGACTCGGCCAATGTGGAAGTGGCGCTGCTGGATTTCGAAAAGTGCCGCCAGCGTTTGACCGCTTATCGGGCGGCGTCCCATGACATGCTGCAACTGCGGCGCCATTCGTCGTGGAGCAGTACCGACTGGGAAAAACTCAGCTACTTTTACGAGACGGCGTTTGGCAGCGCTATCAAGGGTTTAACCAGATGAAGCTAGAAATAGCACGAGGTTTGTTCCTGGTCGGCGCGTTGGGCATTGCAGCCCTGGCGCTGGCTGCGTGGGAACAACCTCGCACACAAGTGCTGAGCGCGGTGCAGGGTAGCGGGCAATGTCTGTTACCACGTGTTGCCAAGGCCAGTGTGGCGGTCAAGCCTGATCATGATTTGCTGTTATTCATGTTCGGGATGTCCCAAGGGATGAGACCGCAGAGTTGAATACATCACAGCCAACGTAAAAGGCCCCGCACTGCGGGGCCTTTTACGTTGTAGCAGCTGCAGACAGGTGCCGAGGAGCCTGCGCGTTACTGTTCCAGATCGTTTAAAAATCGGCGCCAGGAACGCTGCCATGACGGCGATCAGATCAGGTGCAGATGGTTATCCCAAAGCCCGGCCGGCAATTCCAGCGGCGTGGCGACCAACTGCTGCTGGCGGCAATCGTAGAAGCGGCAGCGCCCCTGGCCTGACGTGACAACGAACCCATCCGCCACCGCGCCCACGCCTGCACAGTCCGGCAAAGGCCCATCCAGACGCAGCTCGCCGCTGTCCATGTCCCAGATAAAAAAGCGGTTGCCCCGTGGCGCTGTCAGCGCGACCAGGCGCAGTTCGCTGTGCACTGCGACACTCGCGGTGTAGTGCCCCATCGCCTGCAATTGCTCATCGGCCACCGGGAACGCCACGAACGGCTGCCCCGGACGCTTGATCGCGAGCAACTCGGAACGCTCCTGGGACGGCCCCATGAACTGCTGCCCGGTGAGGATGGTGCCATCGCTGGCAATCCCCATGTGCCGCACGCTGTTCATCTGCTGGCCGAGGGTTTCCTTGCTGATCAGGCTGCCGTCGCGGCGCATCAACACCAGGCTCGGCTCCATGGCGTTGAGGTTCATCTCCACACGGCTTTCGGCTTCGGTACGAATGCCGCCGTTGGCCACCACCAGGGTTTCGCCGTCGGGCATCCATGACACCTGATGCGGGCCGATACCGTGGGTGGAAATTTCGCCGCTGTGGACCAGTCGCTCACCTTCGAACGTGTACACGCCCAGCAGGCCGCGGCCCGGATCGGAGGTGTCGTTCTCGGTTGCGTACAGCCAGTTGCCGCTTTTGTGAATGACCGCATGGCCATAAAAGTGCCGATGGGCATTCGACGTGATGGTTTGCAGCAGCGCGCCATCACGCAGGTCGATCAGGTAACTTTCGGTGCCCGGGCGACGGGCGACGAACAGTGCAATCGACAGCGTCGGGTGGTTGATGATGTCGTGGCAGCGCTGGCCGACCTGAGTGGCAAACACCTGCTTGCCGTCCAGGCGATAGCCTACGGCGTAGTGCCTGCCGTCCGCATCATCGCGCGCCGACAGCAGCAGCGGGCCTTTGTCCTTTTGCCTGAACAGCGTCCAGCCACCCAACGTGATCGCACTGAGCAGCACGCTGCCCACCGCCAAAGCCTGTCGCCTGAGCATCATCAGTCACCGTCGTTGGCGTTAAAGCCCAGTTGGATGCCCAGCGCTTTGGCCAACTCGCCTTCATGCAGGCGGTGGACGACGTTGAGGCTGTCATAGATCGCGTCGAGCTGCTGGCGCCCGGCATCGTCGGCCAACAGTTCATTGAGGGTGCGCGGGTTGCCGGCGAACAGTTTCAGCGACGCGGCATAGGCGGCGTCGATCTTGTCGGCCAACGGCTTCTGCTCCGACGGCAGCAGGCCACGCAGGCCTTTGTTGTCGACCCCGACCCACACGGTCTGAGCCGCCGCGAGGCTGGCCTGCAGGCTTTGCAGGGAAGACTGGCTGCGCCAGGCATCGGCCTGGAACGGTTGCGCGATGCCCTTGGTCTGGCGACCCATCGGCGTGCCGAGTTTTTTCTTCAGGGTGTCCAGCGCAGTCACTTGCGCGCGCAGCAGGTCGGCGATGGCTTCGTGGGAATCAGCGTAGCGCTGGTTCGGAAACTTGGTCATCTGCGCAAGCATGCCGTCGGTGCTGTTCCAACTGGCCAGGATCTCTTCGGCCAGGGCCTTCTGGCGCTCGCCGATGGCGACCAGCAGCGGGCAGTAGCGGGCTTTCTGGGTTTCGTCGGCGACGTCAGTCCGTGCGTCGTAGAGGATGTATTCGTAGGCCGACAGGCCCTGCACCACGACACTGGACTTGGCCAGGGCGGCGGCATCGATCTGCGGCTGGGCGGTGACCAGTTGCTCAACCTGGCGACCCACCAGGTTTTTCTTGTCCGGCCAGAACTGCACCTGCCACGAACGGTTGCCCTCGGCCAGTGGGCCGATCAGCAGCGGTTGCAACTCGGCCCAGGCCTTTTGCGCGTGGAGAAAGTCGGCACGCGCGGTCTCCAGGCTTTCCTTGCCCTGGCAGTAGGCGAGGGCGCTGACGGCCAGTTGGCGGTCAGCTTCAACCCAGCGGCTATAGGTCGGCAGGATTACTTGCTTGGCGATGGCCGCCGAAGTCACGGCTTGCGGGTCCTGCGGCGAGCAGGCGCCGAGCGCGAGGGCGGCCAGGCTGGTGAACAACAACTTGGGACGAAACATGTCGAGCTCCCTTCGGTCAATGGGGCAAAGCTTATAGAGAATTCAGGAACGCCAGCAACGCAGCCCGCTGCTCGGCATTAAAGGACAACACATGCTGCTGCGCCGCCTGCGCTTCGCCGCCGTGCCAGAGCACGGCTTCAAGCAGGTTGCGGGCGCGGCCGTCATGCAAAAACTGCGTGTGGCCGCTGACGGTTTGCGTCAGGCCAATGCCCCACAACGGCGGCGTGCGCCAGTCGCGGCCACTGGCCTTGAATTCGCTGCGGTGGTCGGCCAGGCCGTCGCCCATGTCGTGTAACAGCAGGTCGCTGTAGGGGCGAATGATTTGGTTGGCCAGTTCGGGTTCGGCAGCGTTGGCGGCGGTGGTGAACGTCGGCTTATGGCAACCCTGACAACCGGCCTGGTAGAACAGGTTTTTACCGGCCAGCACCTGCGGTGTGTTGACGTCACGGCGTACCGGCACGGCCAGGTTGCGGGTGTAGAACAGCACCAGACGCAGGATGTTATCGCTGACTTCCGGCTCGCCGTCAGGGCCATTGCCGTTAGGGGCCTGCTTGCAGGCGACTTGGGCCTCGGTGCAGTCATCGAAGGGTCTTAGCGACGTGGTGAGGCCCATGTCACCGGAGAACGCGTGAACATTCTGTTGATTGAGGTTGGGTTGCCCGGCTTTCCAGCCAAACCGCCCGAGGACCGTGGTGTGCCGGGCATCATCCCAGACCTGGTTGGCTCGGCCGACGATGGCTTCTTTGTCGGCGGTTTTCGGGTCGGTGTTTTTCAGAATGTCGGCGTCGCTGATCGCTTCGAGCAGGCCCAGGCCGATCATCGGCGGGGCGATTCGCGCCGAGAACAGTGTCTCCGGGTGCATCGGGCCGTAGCCGAGCTGGGTGATTTGCAGGGCGGGCTTGCGCAACTCGACCCGCGTGCCGTCCTTGAATGTCACGTTGACGGGCGTGTAGTCGACCCGCACTTTGCCTTCGGGGACTACGCCCGGCACGGCCATGTCTTGCAGTTGCCCGCCGTACACCGGCTCGGGCACCACGCCGAGCTGTTCAATGAGCTTGGCGTAGGCCGGCAGGTCTGAGCTGGGCGCGGGGATCGACAAGCGCACCAGCATCGACACCGCATTCGGCGCATCGGGCAGCGGCGGGTGACCACGGCCGTCCTTGATATGGCAGTTCTGGCAGGCGTTGGTGTTAAACAGTGGGCCGAGGCCATCGCGTGCGGTGGTGGTAGAGGGCGCAATCACCCAGGGGCTGCGAAAGAAGCTGTTGCCGACGCTGAAATCCAGGCGGCGGCTGGGAGCGAGGTTGGCCGAGGGCAGGGAAAACGCGTTCTGGTCACGCTTGTTCACCGTCGCCGCGCCGCCGGCTCGCGCTTCACCGGGCTGCGCCTTGGTGAAGCGTGGGGCGTCATCGCAAGCAGTCAGGCTCAAGGCCAACACTATTGCGGACAGGTGAAGAAGCGAACGGAACATCGAATTTCCTGAACGAAGGCGGAAAATGAGGCCGCAAAGTCTAACAGGGCAAGGCGGATTGAATAAGAGCAATTATCGTTTGGTCGAATCCGATTCATTACCGCTAGAATGGCCGCACATTTTTATCTGGAGGTGGCCAATGCAGGCTCTCGACGCTTTGCTCAACCGTGTTTCCGTGCCGCGTTTGCTGGAACCGGCACCGACCCAGGCGCAGCGCGATGTGCTGTTCGCCGCCGCCATGCGCGCGCCCGACCATGGCCAACTGCGCCCATGGCGTTTCCTGACCGTGGAAGGCGCGGCCCGTGAGCAAATGGGCACACTGCTGGCCGAAGCCGCGCGACTGCAGGACGCCGACGCGCCGCAAGCCGCCATCGACAAGGCCCAGAACGGCCCATTGCGCGCCCCGCTGGTCGTTGTGGTGATTGCCCGCTTGCAAGACCACTTCAAAGTGCCGAAGTCCGAACAGTTGTTGGCAGCTGCCTGTGCGGCCCACGGCATTCTGTTGGCGGCGTACGCTCTGGGGATTGGTGCGGTGTGGCGCACCGGCGAGTTGTCCTACTCGGCCCATGTGGCCAAAGGCCTGGGGCTGACGGCGGATGAGGAAGTGATTGGCTTCCTCTACCTGGGCACCCCGCAGAACCCGCCGCGCACTGCGCCGAAAGAAGACCTGGCGCCGTTTGTTACAGCCTGGACGGGTCTGTAAGAAAGCGCAGATCTGCTTTATGTGGGAGCGGGCTTGTTCGCGAATGCGGTGTGACAGTCACTGGATGTATTGACTGATCCACCGCATTCGCGAGCAAGCCCGCTCCCCCATTTGCGCCTCATCGTTTTCAAGGATGGCGTTACACCTTGAACTGATCCATCAACTTCATCTGCTGGCTGGCTAACGCGTTCAGTTGGCTGCTGATGGCCGCCGACTCGGTGGCCTGGCTGGTGAGGGTTTCGGTCACGGTGCGGATTGCCGATACGTTGCGATTGACCTCTTCGGCCACCGCGCTCTGTTGTTCGGCGGCGCTGGCGATTTGCAGGTTCATGTCGCTGATCACCGTCACCGCATCGCTGATCTTGCCTAATGCCTGCACAGCTTGATGGATCTGCCCGGCGTTGCTTTGGGCCTGGTGCTGGCTGGAATGCATGGTCGCCACCACGCCGCGCGTTCCGCTCTGGATGCGTTCGATCACCAGGCGAATTTCCTCCACCGAATCCTGGGTACGTTTGGCCAGGTTGCGCACTTCGTCGGCCACTACCGCAAAGCCACGTCCGCTTTCCCCGGCGCGCGCGGCTTCGATGGCGGCGTTGAGTGCCAGCAGGTTGGTCTGCTCGGCAATGCTGCGAATCACTTCCAGCACCGAGCCGATCTGCTCGCTGTTCACCGCCAGGGCCTCGACTTCGCTCACGGCTTTGCTGACTTCGTCGGCGAGGGTGGTGATATCACGGGTGCTCTGTTCAATGATCGACATGCCTTCACGCGCCGACTGATCGGCCCCACGCGCCGCGCTGGCGGCGTTGGAGGCGCTGTTGGCCACATCGTGGGCGGTGGCGCTCATTTCATTGGAGGCGGTGGCGACCTGATCGATTTCGCGGAACTGCACCTGCATGCCTTCGCTGGTCTGGCGCGCGATGGCCGAAGACTGATCAGCCGTGCCACGTGCTTCGGTGATGCTTTGCTTGATCTGCGCGATAGTCGGCTGCAGCTTGTCGAGGAAACGGTTGAACCAGTTTGCCAGCTCGCCCAATTCGTCTTTCTTGGCATAGCTCAGGCGCTGGGTGAGGTCACCTTCGCCGCTGGCGATGTTCTTGAGCATGGCGGCGACGGTATTGATTGGGCGGGTCACGCCGGTGGCGGTCAGCCAGATCAAAAGCAAGCCGAGCAACGCGGCGGCCGCGCCGACCAGCAGGGCTTTGAGCGTGGAGGCGTTTTGGGCCTTGTCGAGTATCCCTTGCAGTTTCAGTGCATCGGCCAGCATCACGTCTTTGGGCAGCTTGATGACCACCCCCCAGGATTTTGCATCGGCAATCGGTTTTACCGGGTACACGGCGCGGATCGTGTCGTCCTGTTCGCGGATCGTGCGCGTGCCACTGGCCAGCAATTGCACGATGTCTTTGCCTTCGGCGCCAAGGGTGTCGATCAGGTTTTTGCCGACCTTGTCCGGTTGGCCGCTGAACGCTGCAATCAAGCCGGTGCTGGACAGAATCTCCAGGTGTGCGGCGCCGTCGAACAGTTCTTTTTGTGCTGCGTCCGTCGTAGCTTGCAGGGTGTTGAGGGCGATATCGATGCCGATCACACCGATGACTTTGCTGTCGACGATCAACGGCAGTGAGATAGTGGTCATCAGCACCTGCTTGCCGGCCACTTCATCGGAATACGGGTCAAGCAGACAAACGTTGCGCGTGTCACGTGGGCAGGTGTACCAGATGTTGTAGGGCGTACCGCTGAGGTTGAGGCTGGTCTTGTTCAGGTCGTCTTCGACCATCACCGTGTTCAGGCCTTCGCCGCCAGCGCGGCTCCAGTAGCTGGAGAAGCGGCCTTTTTCATTGGAGACGCGGGCTTTATCGTCGACAAACTCGCTGTCTTTGCCGTCCAGACCGTTGGGTTCAAATGACAGCCAAATACCGAGCACCTTGCTGTTGCGCTCGAACGCGGTTTTCAGGCTTTGGTTGAGCTCCTCACGCACCGCACCCGGTTCCAGCGAGCGTTTGCTGGCGAGGGCGCGCAGGTCCTTGACCTGATCGGCGAGTGCGGTGACCACCACCAGATTTTCGCCAAAGGTTTTCTGCAATTGCAAGGCTTGCTCGGCGGCCTTGGCTTGCAACAGATGTTGCACACTTTGGGTGAGCATTCGCGAGCTTGAGTCGCTGATCAACTGATCATTTTGGTTGGTTTCGTACAGGTTGATGCTGATGATCAGCGCAATCACCCCCAACAGGCAAAGGCCGGACAGCAGCACAATTTTCAGGCGGATGGAGAGGGTGTCGAACATAGGTTCACTCGCGAATGGACTTGTCAGGATGCAAACAGGGCGAGCCAAGTCCATTTGGCGCTATGTCCGGAACATCGGCGCATCAAGATGTTTCATGAGGGAAAGGTGATGAGCGGTCGGTAAAACACTAAACGCCACGTTATACGGGCGTTGCGAGCCGTTCCGGGCGTGACCAGATCCACAGGTTACCGAGGCCCATACCGGCAATTGCCAGGTAGATCGGCCAGCCGTGATCGAGCATCACCAGCATCAAGCCGGCACATGCCAACATGCTCAGCGTGGCGCTGACTTTGGCCCTGCGCGCGATGATCTTGCCGTTGCGCCAGTTGAACAGGATCGGCCCGAACAGCCGGTGGTTTTCCAGCCAGGCACTCAAGCGCGGCGAGCTTTTGGTCGCGGCCCAGGCGGCAAGCAGGATGAATTCAGTGGTGGGCAAACCCGGTATGACAATCGCCACCAGCCCAATGCCCAGGCTGACGTAGGCCAGCAGGCCGAAGAGGAGCTGCGCGATTTTTGAGGTGGATTGGGTTTTGCCGGTCATGGGTTGGGTGATCACAGAAGTCAGTATGAAATGAGATTCAACGGTGGGAGCGAGCAAGCCCGCTCCCACCGTTGATTGCATTTCAATTCGAGTGTTACGCCAGTTCAGGGGCCGTAGCGTACGCCTGTTCCAGTAATACGGTGAAGCGCACAAACGCGTCGATCGCACCTTTTTCGACCGCGGCTTCTTCTTCGGCGCTGAACGCCAGGCCATCGAGGGTGCGGGTAAAACGCTTCCAGCCTTCGGCGCGACCACCGGCCGGCTCGCCGAGGTGGCGGGCCCCGAAGGTCTCGCTGAGGCCCAGGCCCACAGCGCGCTTGATCAAGAACGCAGCGCCCAGCTTGGAACCTTCGGACACGAACAGCCAACCCAGAGCTTCGGCCTTGCTCGGGTTTTTCACGGCGCCGGCAACCGGTGCGGGCACTTCGGTGTCGAGGTCACCGAGGTCCAGCCTGGCGGCGTCGGCACGGCAGCGCTCGGCCAGGTCCGGGACGATCTTGATCAATTCGGGGTCGTTGTACAGGGCTACCAGTTCTGATTGGAACAGGTATTGGGCGACCACGAAGCGGGCGAAGTTGGCTTGGGTTTCGAATGGAGCGTGGGCTTTGACCAGCGCATCGAGCTGGGTATGCGGCGCGTGAGTGATTTGGTTCAGGCGCTGGGAGCGCAGGCCTGGGCGTTCTGCGGTAGGGGAAGCGGTCATCGAAAAAAGTCCTTGAGAAGCGTTGCGCCTGGGTGCTCTAAAGAGAGCGGTTATCAACTAGACGAACAAGAAGACGCGGCACAGTAAAAAATCCTCACCTCGCCGCTGATTAATCGTGGCGAGGTAAGGTGGGGATTGTCAGATGTCCCAGATCAGGTTGATCGCAAAGTTGCGCCCGGGCTGGGTCAAGCGGTCGAGGTTGGCCGGTGCTGTAACCCCGGCTTCGCCGACGCCGTCGTAGCTGCGCACGTCATCCCAGTTCCAGTATTTCTTGTCGGTGAGGTTGTAGAGGCCGCCGTTGATAGTCACGTCGTTGGTGACTTTGTAGTAGCCGGTCAGGTCGACGATGCCGAAGCCAGGTGTTTTGAAGGGGGCACTGGTGCTGCCATCAGGCGCGTGGAAGGTGGTGCTGTCGACCCGATTCTGTTTCTTCACCAACGTCCAGCTGACCAGCGCGCCATATTGCGTTTGCTCGTAGCCCAGGCCGAATACGCCTTTAAGCGGGTTGACGCTGTTGAGCGGCTCGCCGTTGTCGTCGTTGCGGCCATAGGTGTAACCAACCGAGCCTTGGGTGTAGAGGCCTTGCGGTGCGCCGAAGGCGTCGAGGTTCAATCGACCTTTGGCTTCAATGCCCTTAATGGTGGCGTGCTTGATGTTGTTGGCTTCGAACTGTTGCACGGTGCCGCCGGCAACCGAGGCGTCCTCGTCGATGAAGTCGCGGTACTTGTTGTAAAACACAGCGATATCGAACGAACCTTCGTCGAAGTTGCCACGAATCCCGGTTTCCACGCCTTTACTGCTCTCAGGCTTGAGGTTCGGGTTGGGCTCGACGGTGTAGCCCTCATTCAAGTTTTCAAAGCGGCCATACAAGGCTTTGGCCGACGGTGTGCGGAAGCCTTCGGCGTATTGGCCGAACCAGGTGTAGTGATCGGTCAGCGCGTAGGTCAGGCCGAATTTAGGGGTGACACGGTGCCAGGTTTTTTCCGCATTGCTGTGATCGTAGATCCGGTTAGGGTCGACGGTGTTGAGGAATTCCTGGGTCAGCTTGGGTTTGAGCTGGGTGTAGTCGTAGCGCACGGCGGGCAGGAAGGTCCATTTGTTCCAGGTGATTTGATCCTGCACAAACAGCGAGTAGGTATTGATGGTCGGGTCCGGGAAGTCGCTGGACTTTTTCACGCTGTCGCCGGCTGAGGGGCTGGGCGCGCCGATGGCCGTGCAACCGCCGCCAATGGCCAGGCAGCTGGCGGCGCCTTCGCGGGAGCCGGTGACTTTCTGCTGTTTCAATGTGGTGCCGTACGTCATCTGATGATCGGTTTCGCCGAGGCTGAACGCCTTGTCCAACTGTGCGTCGAACACCCATTGTTTTTCTTCGTACAGGGTTTCGCGGGTGCGCAATACACGGCGCGATGGCTGGTAGATTTCGGCGGTGGTCTGGTCGGTCTTGGCGATCTGGTAGTTGAGACGGGTCTTGATGTGATCGGCAATCGGCGAGTCGAGGGCGAAGCGGTTTTCGATACCAAAGCGCTCACGGGTGATGGTGTCGTTGCCCGAGCGGGCGCGGTAGAAGTTGAAGCCTCGCCCGCCGGTGAACGGTCCGCCTACCGCGTTCTTCAAGTTGACGTCGCGATCATCCTTGAACTTCTCATACGTCAGGCCCAGGCGATTGTCATCGCCATAATTCCAGCCCAGCTTGGCCAGGACATTGGTGGTGCGTGCATCCTCAGGGTTGGCGCCGGTGCGCGCCAGGCCGGTGGCGTTGTTGCCGTCATAGGATTCCATTTCATGGCCATTGCGCTGGCTCAGGTGCAGTAAACCGTCGACGTCCTGCACGCGGCCGGCGACGGTGCCGGAGGTCAGCCAACTGTCGTCGGCGGAGCTGTAGCCGGTTTTCAGGCGGGCGCCGACGTCCTGGCCGGGCTTGATGATGTCGTCCGGGTCGAGGGTGAAGTAACTCACTGCGCCGCCGATGGCGCTGCTGCCGTACAGGGCCGAGGCCGGGCCACGCAGAATTTCCACGCGCTTGACGATTTCCGGGTCGACGTAGTTGCGGCGTGTCTTGGCATAAGGGCCGTTGAAGAAATTGTCCGGCACTTCCACACCGTCTACCTGAGTGAGGATGCGGTCGCCGTCGATGCCGCGAATGTTGTAGCCCGCGTTGCTGGCGCGGGTGCCCGCGCCACCGACTGATACGTTGGGCTCGTAGCGCACCAGTTCACGGAGGGTGTTCACGTTCTGGCGGTCCAGTGCCTGGCGATCCTGAACAGTGACGGTGCTTGGCACGCTGCTGACGTCCTGCTCGTTACGGGTGGCGCTGATGGTCACCTGTTGCAGGTTGAGCACGCTGCCCGCCGCACGTTTCTCCAGGACGATGCTGTTATTGCCCAGTTTGCGATAGCTCAGGTTGGTCCCCACCAACAGCCGGTCCAGGGCTTTTTCCGGCGACAGTGCCCCGCGCACGCCGGGGGATGACACGCCCTGGCCCAACGCCGCGGGCAGGCCGATTTGCCAGCCGGTTACCGCGGTAAAGGCATTCAATGCCGAAACCAGCGGTTGTTGCTCAATGCTGAAACTGTATTGGCCGTGACTGCGCGCGGCAGGTTCGGCGGCGGTGGCGGCCATGGCCGGCGCACTGGCCAGCAGGATGGCAGCGGTCAGCAGGGACAGGACGGGCGAAGAGGACCGGCGGTTGAAACGAGAGTACATCGAGAGCGCTCCGGAGATACGAATCTTATAGTTGCGAACCGAACCAAATAGGAATCAGTTGCATTGGCTATAACGAGACGTACCGCCGGTGGCTATCGAGTAAAAATAATTCTCATTTAGTTCAGGATCACCAACGCCGGGTATTCCGAAAGCTTGGCCGAGGTGATGTGCGCCAGCGAGCGCACCACGTCGAGGGGCTGATCGAGGCGGTAGTTGCCGGTGACGGCGGTGCTTGCGAGCTTGTCGTTGTTGTTGACGATCCAGCCCGGGTAATAACGGCGCAGCTCGGCGAGCACTTCGCTCATCGGGCAGTTTTCGAACACCAGCCGGCCCTGGACCCAGGCCAGCTCCTTGCTGGCATCCAGCTTGGCGGGTTGGCCAAAGCCCTTCGGGCCGATACGGATGCTCTCGCCTGCGCTCAGGCGAACGCGGGCATCATCGAAGGTGTTGCTCAGGTCGACATCACCGCGCTGCACCTGCACCTGGGCCTCGCCGTTGAGATAGCGCACGGCGAAGTCGGTGTCGCGCACGTGGGCACGCACGGGGCCTGCGTCAATCTCCAACGGCAGGCCACGGTTGGGCGTCACTTCAAAAAACGCCTCGCCCTGGTAAAGGCGGGCGACGCGCTGCTGGTCCTTGATGCTGCTGGAGAATGCCGAGTTGGTGTTCAGCAACACTTTGGAGCCATCGTCCAACTGCAGACGCTGGCGTTCGCCAACCACCGTGAGGTGGTCGGCTTGCAGGCGAACAGGCAGGTTGCTGAAGCTGAACAGGCCGATCAGCAGCACGGCAGCGGTGGCTATCGGTTTCCAATGGGGTTTGATCCGGCGCCAGGCCGTCGGCTTGCGCGGCGCGGCCAGCGCCACAGCGGCGCTGTACACCGGCGCACCACCCCAGGCGGCCTGGGCCTTGCTGAAGGCGTGCGGGTGCGCCGGGTCGCTGGCCAGCCACGCGTCGAATTCGGCGCGCTGCCCGGGTTGCGGGCATTGCAAGGCGATCAGCCAGTCGAGGGCCTGGTCCATAGCCGTGTCTTGCAACACCTCATGAGCCAGCTCATGGGGACGCAGTTTATTCGGGGCCGTCACGGTGTTCCTCGGGTCTTCGCCACGTTCTATTCATTTTTCCTGCAGCCTGGATCGACAGTTCTGTCGGGTGAAGCTTAAGGCTGATCCAGACGTTCGGCCACACCTACACAGATGGCCATGATCAATTTCAGTTCCTTTTGCACGGTGCTCAAGGACACTTGCAACTGATCGGCAATCTCCTGATAGCTGCAACCGTGCAGGCGGCTGAGGATGAAAATCTGTTGTTGGCGGGCGCTCAACTGGCCGAGGCTGACGCTCAAGTGTTCGAGCAGTTGCTCGGCCTGCGTCGCGTCTTCGGGGGTGCTGATCGGGGCGGCGACGCTTTGCAGCACGTCCAGCGGGACATCTTCCTGCAGCGTGCGCGCCTGGATTCTGCGCGAGCGCAGATGATCCAACGCAAGGTTGCGCGCGGTTTGATAGACGAAGGGTTCGAGGTGGTCGATCGGCCGCTCACTGAGGGCGCGGGTCACACGCAGGTAGGTTTCCTGCAACAGGTCTTCGGCGGTGCTGGGGTTATTCACCATCCGCTGCAACGTGCGTAGCAGAATCACCCGTTGGGTGAGAAAGACTTGGTTGAAGCGAGATTGGCTCACAGTGATACCAGACCGATAGGCGGTTAATGATAATGCTTATCATCAAGGCGAATGGCAAGTGGCTATTGCTGTGAAGCCGCACCGATCAAATAGGGGAAGGGTTTTTTGTGGGAGGCGGGCTTGCCCGCGATGCAGGCACCTGGGTATTTCAGTCAAACCGAGGTGATGCTATCGCAGGCAAGCCAGCTCCCGCAGAAGCCAGCTGCCACACAGGCCGAGCCTTACTCGGCGTTGCAGAGCGCCAGGCAGTTATCCAGCATACGGTTGGAGAAGCCCCATTCGTTGTCATACCAGGCCAGCACTTTCAGCAATTTGCCGCTGACTTTGGTGTGATTGGCATCGAAGATCGACGACAGCGGGTTATGGTTGAAATCGCTGGAAACCAGCGGCAGCGTGTTGTAACCGAGAATTTTCGAGTGCTGGCTGGCTTCTTTGAGCAGGGCGTTGACTTGCTCGGCCGTGGCGTCTTTTTTCAATTGCACGGTGAGGTCCACCAGGGACACGTTGATCACCGGCACACGCACCGCCATCCCGGTCAGTTTGCCGGCGAGTTCCGGCAGCACCAGGCCTACCGCTTCAGCGGCGCCGGTTTTGCTCGGGATCATGTTCTGGGTCGCCGAGCGCGCACGGTACGGGTCGGTGTGGTAGACGTCGGTCAGGTTCTGGTCGTTGGTGTAGGCGTGAATGGTGGTCATCAGGCCGCTTTCAATACCCAGCTCGCGGTGCAGCACCTGGGCGACCGGCGCCAGGCAGTTGGTGGTGCACGACGCGTTGGAGATGATCTGGTGGGATTGACGCAAAATGTCATGGTTCACACCGTAAACCACGGTGGCATCGGCGCCTTTGGCCGGGGCCGAGATGATCACCTTGCGCGCGCCGGCGGTAATATGGGCGGCAGCCTTGTCACGGTCGGTAAACAGACCGGTGCATTCGAACACTACGTCGATCTTGTGCGCAGCCCATGGCAGCTCGGCCGGGTTGCGAATGGCGCTGACGGCAATCCGGTCACCATTGACGGTCAGGCTTTCCTGATCGTGGGCGACCTCTGCTTCGAAAGTGCCATGCACGGTGTCGTATTTGAGCAGGTGGGCGTTGATCGAGCTGTCGCCCAAATCGTTGATGGCGACGATCTGCAAATCCTGGCGATAGCCTTGGGTATACAGTGCGCGCAGGACATTACGGCCGATACGGCCAAAACCATTGATTGCGATACGAAGAGTCATTGGAAAGTGCCTGTCGTCGATTTGTTGTAAGAATTACAAGATTATTCGCATAAAAATAGAAAACAAGCCTTTTTAGTGGCAATATTTTGTTCAATCTACAACGAGTGACCTGAATCAACTGGTCCGATGATTCAAACGACACCCGGCCATCCCATGCGCTGCGGGCGTTTGATCAGCATAGGAACGCAGGTCGCCACATCCGTTAGCCTGGAGTTCTACACATGCATCCCCGCGTTATTGAGGTCACCGAACGGCTTATCGCCCGCAGTCGTGCAACCCGCGAGGCTTACCTTGCGCTCATTCGCGGCGCCGCCAGCGACGGCCCGATGCGCGGTAAGCTGCAATGCGCCAACTTTGCCCACGGCGTCGCCGGCTGCGGCACTGAAGATAAAAATAGTCTGCGCATGATGAATGCCGCCAACGTGGCAATTGTTTCTTCATATAACGACATGCTCTCGGCGCATCAGCCGTACGAACACTTCCCTGAACACATCAAAAAAGCCCTGCGCGAAGTCGGTTCGGTCGGCCAGTTCGCCGGAGGCACGCCCGCCATGTGCGATGGCGTGACCCAAGGTGAGCCCGGCATGGAGCTGAGCCTGCTGAGCCGTGAAGTCATCGCGATGTCCACGGCGGTAGCGTTGTCCCACAACATGTTCGACGCGGCGCTGATGCTGGGCATCTGCGACAAGATCGTGCCGGGCCTGATGATGGGCGCGTTGCGCTACGGTCACCTGCCGATGATCTTCGTACCGGGCGGCCCGATGCCGTCGGGCATTTCCAACAAGCAGAAGGCCGATGTGCGCCAGCGCTATGCCGAAGGCAAGGCCAGCCGCGAAGAACTGCTGGAATCGGAGATGAAGTCCTACCACAGCCCCGGCACCTGCACCTTCTACGGCACCGCCAACACCAACCAATTGCTGATGGAAGTCATGGGCCTGCACTTGCCGGGCGCCTCGTTCGTCAACCCGTACACGCCGCTGCGTGATGCGCTGACCCGCGAAGCCGCGCACCAGGTCACCCGCCTGACCAAGGCCAACGGCAGCTTCACGCCGATCGGCGAGATCGTCGACGAGAAATCCATCGTCAACTCCATCGTGGCGCTCAATGCCACCGGCGGTTCCACCAACCACACCCTGCACATGCCGGCGATCGCCATGTCGGCAGGCATCATCCTCACCTGGCAGGACATGGCCGACCTCTCCGAGGTGGTACCGACCCTGTCCCACGTGTATCCAAACGGCAAAGCCGACATCAACCACTTCCAGGCAGCGGGCGGCATGTCGTTCCTGATCCGCGAACTGCTCGAAGCCGGTTTGCTGCACGAAGATGTCAACACCGTGGCCGGCAAGGGCCTGAGCCGTTACACCCAGGAACCGTTCCTGGTCGATGGCGAGCTGATCTGGCGCGACGGCCCGATCGAAAGTCTCGACGAAACCATCCTGCGCCCCGTGGCCCGTGCGTTTTCGCCGGAAGGCGGCCTGCGCGTGATGGAAGGCAACCTCGGGCGCGGTGTGATGAAAGTCTCCGCCGTGGCACCGGAGCACCAGATCGTCGAAGCCCCGGCGGTGGTGTTCCAGGATCAGCAGGATCTGGCCGACGCGTTCAAGGCCGGCCAACTGGAAAAAGACTTTGTCGCGGTGATGCGCTTCCAGGGCCCGCGCTCCAACGGCATGCCGGAACTGCACAAAATGACGCCGTTCCTCGGCGTCTTGCAGGACCGTGGCTTCAAAGTGGCGTTGGTAACAGACGGGCGTATGTCCGGCGCGTCGGGTAAGATCCCCGCCGCGATTCATGTCAACCCCGAAGCCCAGAGCGGCGGGCCGCTGGCACGCGTGCAAGATGGCGATATCATTCGCGTCGATGGCGTGAAGGGCACCCTGGAGCTTAAGGTGGACGCCGAAGAATTTGCAGCGCGCACGCCTGCCACGGGCCTGTTGGGCAATAACGTGGGGGCCGGTCGCGAACTGTTTGCATTTATGCGCATGGCCGCAAGCTCCGCAGAGCAAGGCGCCAGCGCCTTTACCTCTGCCTTGGAGACGCTTAAGTGAAGCTAGCGCTGGTCGGTGATATCGGGGGTACCAACGCCCGTTTTGCGTTGTGGCGGGATCAGGAACTGCATTCGATCCGTGTGCATGCCACTGCGGATCACCAGAGCCCTGAGGAGGCCATCAAGGTCTACCTCAAGGAAGAGGGCCTGGAAAGCGGGGACATCGGCGCGGTGTGCCTGTCGGTCGCCGGGCCGGTGAGTGGCGATGAATTTAAATTCACCAACAATCACTGGCGCCTGAGCAAAACTGCATTTTGCAAAACCTTGCAGGTGGACGAGCTGCTGCTGGTCAATGACTTCACGGCAATGGCCCTGGGCATGACTCGCCTCAAGCCCGACGAATTCCGCGTGGTCTGCGAAGGCACGCCGGAGCCGTTGCGCCCTGCTGTGGTGATCGGCCCGGGCACTGGCCTGGGCGTTGGCACCTTGCTGGATTTTGGTGAAGGTCGCTGGGCAGCGCTGCCGGGGGAGGGCGGTCATGTTGACCTGCCGCTGAGCAGCCCGCGTGAAACCCAGCTGTGGCAGCACATCTACAATGAGATCGGCCATGTCAGCGCCGAAACCGCCTTGAGCGGTGGTGGCCTGCCGCGTGTGTACCGCGCCATTTGCGCGGTCGATGGGCACACGCCGGTGCTGGACACCCCGGAAGCGATTACCGCGGCCGGCCTGGCTGGCGAACCGGTGGCCATGGAGGTGTTGAACCAGTTCAGTATCTGGCTCGGCCGGGTCGCGGGTAACAACGTGTTGACCACCGGTGGGCGCGGTGGCGTGTACATCGTGGGCGGGGTGATTCCGCGGTTTGCCGACTTCTTTATCAACAGCGGCTTTGCCAAGAGTTTCCGCGATAAAGGCTGCATGAGTGATTACTTCGACGGTATTCCTGTGTGGCTGGTGACAGCGCCGTATTCCGGGTTGACCGGGGCGGGCGTGGCGCTGGAGCAGGCTTTTGCATAGGTACTGATGGCCTCTTCGCGAGCAAGCCCGCTCCCACATTTTGAAATGCATTCCAAATGTGGGAGCGGGCTTGCTCGCGATAGGTCGAAGGGCAACAAATGACTTAAGCTTGGCCATAACAACAAGGAGGCCCCCGTGAGCGTAATCAGTAAATCGATTCTCCTCGTCGACGACGACCAGGAAATCCGCGAATTGCTGCAAACCTACCTCAGTCGCGCTGGCTTCCAGGTACGTGGCGTGCCGGATGGCGCGGGGTTCCGCCAGGCCATGAACGAGGCGCCGTGCGACCTGGTCATCCTCGATGTGATGTTGCCGGACGAAGACGGTTTCAGCCTCTGCCGCTGGATTCGCCAGCACCCGCGCCAGGCGCAGGTGCCGATCATCATGCTCACCGCCAGTTCCGACGAAGCCGACCGCGTGATCGGCCTGGAGCTGGGCGCCGACGACTACATCGGCAAACCCTTCAGCCCTCGCGAGCTGCAAGCGCGGATCAAAGCCCTGCTGCGGCGTGCCCAGTTTGGCCAGGAACGCAGCATCGGCGGCGATGTGTGGGTGTTCGACGAATGGCGCCTGGACATGATCAGCCATCGCCTGTTTCACGTTGACGGTGAAGAGGTGATTCTCTCGGGCGCCGATTTTGCCCTGCTTAAATTGTTTCTCGACCACCCTCAACAAATTCTCGACCGCGACACCATCGGCAATGCCACTCGCGGCCGCGATCTGATGCCGCTCGACCGCATCGTTGACATGGCCGTCAGCCGCCTGCGCCAACGCCTGCGCGACACCGAAAAACCTCCAAGGCTGATCCGCACCGTGCGCGGCAGCGGTTATCAGCTGGCAGCCAGCGTGGTTGCCGGCAATGCCCACTGAGCCGTTGACCGAGCGCCGCCGGCGCTTCCCGGTACCGCGCTCACTGTTGGGGCGGATGTTGCTGCTGACCTTGCTGGCGGTGCTGTTCGCCCAGGCGCTGTCCAGTGTGATCTGGGTCTCGCAATTGCGCGCCACCCAGCTCGAAGGGCTGGTCACCAGCGCCCGCAGCCTGGCGCATTCGATGACGGCCAGCGTGAGTTATTTCCGCTCGTTGCCGGTGGCCTACCGCCCGTTAGTGCTTGATCAACTGCGCAGCATGGGTGGCACCCGCTTTGTGGTGACGCTCAACGACCGCCCGCTGGATATGCAGATATTGCCGCAGACCCCGCGCAAGCAGGCGGTATTGCAAGCGGTGGATGAAGTGCTGCGCCAGACCCTGGGCAGCGACGTGCATATTTCGGTGGAGTTCGTCAGCGCCGAGGACCTGCGTATTTTCAATGCCGGTTTGAAGCTCGATGAACTGCCGCGCTCCTGGGCGCATTACGCGCTGACGCTTGAACCGGTCAACCCTCCCGTGTTGGTCACGCAGATCCAGCTCGCACCGGGCGAGTGGTTGTATATTGCCTCGCTGTTGCCCGAGCCCTACACCAGCCTTGAAGAGCAAGGCCTGCCCTCGCAGCAGGTGTGGTTCATCGTATTGACCAGCGGCTTTCTGTTGTTGTTTATCGGCCTGCTGGTGCACTGGCAGAGTCGGCCGCTCAAGCGCCTGGCGCGGGCGGCACGGGACATGTCCCTGGGCGCGGATGTGGAGCCGGTGGCTGAAGGCGGCGGCAGCGAAGTGGTGGAAGTGGGCCGTGCGTTCAATGCCATGCGTGAACGCATCAGCCGCTACCTGACCGAGCGCAGCCAATTATTCAGTGCGATATCCCACGATTTACGCACGCCGATTACGCGCCTGCGCCTGCGTGTGGAACTGCTCGAAGACGAGAACCTGCAAAACAAATTCGGCCGTGACCTGGATGAGCTGGAGTTGTTGGTCAAGGGCGCGCTGCAATGCGTGAAAGACACTGATATCCATGAAAACATCGAGCCGGTCGACCTCAATCACGTGCTCGATTGCCTGGTCGAGCCGTACCTGGCGCCCAATGGCAACGGCCGCATCACCCAGCATGGCCGCGCCCTGGCGCCGTATCCGGGCAAGCCGCTGGCGCTTAAACGCTGCATCGGCAACCTGATCGACAACGCGTTGAAGTACGGGCAGAACGCCCACTTGCATATCGAGGACGATGGCGCGGAATTCATTCTGCACGTTGATGACGAAGGGCCAGGCGTGCCGGAGCAGCGGCTGGAGCAAGTCTTCGAACCGCATTTTCGCTTGGCCGGCCAGCAGCAGGGCTACGGTTTGGGCCTGGGTATCGCGCGCAACATCGCCCACAGCCATGGCGGCGAAGTGAGTTTGCAGAACCTGCGCGAGGGTGGTTTGCGAGTCACCTTACAGCTGCCGCGAACCCTGGACTAAAGCACACAGAGGATCAAATGTGGGAGCGGGCTTGCTCGCGAATGCAGAGTGTCAGTCACCGAAAATTTTGACTGGTCCGCCGCTTTCGCGAGCAAGCCCGCTCCCACATTTTGAACGCCTCTGGGTCAGATGCTCTGGCGCAACCGGGCCAAATCTCTCAGTGGCGGCGCCCCAAACAACCGGCTGTACTCGCGGCTGAACTGCGACGGGCTTTCATACCCCACCCGATACCCCGCCGCCGAGGCCTCCAGCCCTTCGGCGATCATCAACCGCCGCGCCTCCTGCAAACGCAGCTGCTTCTGGTATTGCAACGGGCTCATGGCGGTGATCGCCTTGAAGCGGTGGTGCAAGGTCGAGACGCTGAGGTTCACTTCCTTGGCCAGCTCATCAATACGCAGCGGCTGTTCATAGTTGCCGTTCAGCCAGGTGATCGCCTGGCTTACGCGATGGCTCTGACTGTTGGCCACGGCAATTTCATACAGTCGGTAGCCTTGCGGGCCACGCAGCAACCGGTAGAGGATTTCGCGGTTGATCAACGGTGCGAGCATCGCAATGTCTTTGGGGGTGTCCAGCAAGCGCGCCAGGCGCAGCACGGCATCCAGCAACTGGGCATCAATACGGTCGACGTACATGCCGCGAGACGTCGGCCGCGACGGCACGCCCATCGGCCCGGCCTCGGCAATCAGCGCCGTGAGTTGCGCCGGGTCGATATTGATCCGCACCGACAGGTTGGGGTCTTGCGGCGTCGCGTCGATGACCCGACCGGCCACCGGCATGGCAACCGAAAACACCAAATAGTTGAGCGGGTCGTAGGCAAAGACCTCGTCGGCCAGGCGCACTTCCTTGCTGCCACTGGCAAGAATGCACAGCGCCGGTTCGACCAGCACCGGCATGAAGTCGCGCGGCGTGTTGTGGCGGTTCAGGAACAACGAGGTGACCGCTGTGCCGTAGGAGCCATCTTCCCAGGTATGCCGGTGCACGATGCTGGCGAGTTCGACGCGCTGTTTTTCCGTCTCGGCATCGAGGGGAATGGACGTATGTTGCGGCGACGACATGGGGTGTCCTCTACAAGCTTCTTTGATGGGCTCAGCTTAGCGGTGGCTTTTCAAAAGGTGTTACGTCGATTCTGCACAATCCTTGCCTGATCCTGCGATAAGTCGTGAATCAGGCAAGCACGACGCCTGTCATCTGCCTGAAACACTGAGCCTGTGCATGGAATAAATCCCGGGCGCCAAACGTCTTATCTACGCTTCTCGCAGGATTGTGCAATAAGCCTGCAGGAATTGACTAACCACGCCCACGCCTGCGCCGCTATCTTTGATCCTGTGGCAACACGCCCCCACAGTGGTTGCCGAGCATCACTTCTCAACGGGAGAGTCGAACATGTCCACCCCCATTCCCGCGAGCCATATGGCCTTTATCCGCGCCCGCACCGGGTGCAGCACCGAACTCGGTGCACGCTTGAGCAGTTTGATTGAACCGGGCCGTCAGGCTCAGGGTTGCCTGCAGTTTTCATTGCAGCATTCCCAGGTCGATCCCGATGTATGGTTGGTCTCGGGCTTCTGGAGCAGCGAGCAGGCGATGAGCGCCTACTTCAGTTCGCCGGCCCTGATGATCTTTACCGAGCTGTTGAACGACGGGGTGGTCCGCAGCATGGACTTCCAGACCTTTACCGAGGCGTCCGCTGCGCATGCCTACGGCGAGTACCTGCAACTGGCCGGTTAGTGCTTTAGAATGGCCGACTTTCCCATTGGCCAGGATTTGCAACATGGCACGTAAAGAGTTTGCCCATCACGAAGCCGTTTCCGCCTTGGTGCGTGAAGAAGAGGGTGGCTACAGCGCTGCCATTGCCGTCAAGGCGCTGGATGGCATGGGCGCCCCGCGTTTTCACAAGATCCTTGATGGACAGACGTTCAAAACCGCCTCCGACGCCGACGATGCGGCTGCCGCGCAATTGGTGCGGCTGGTCGATGTGGACGAAGAAGGTCAACTGAGCTGGGAAACAGCCGCCAACTAAACAACACCGCCGATCCAAATGTGGGAGCGGGTTTGCTCGCGAATGCACAGCGTCAGTCACTGGCAATATTGACTGGCGCACCGCTTTCGCGAGCATGCCCGCTCCCGCATTTTTATTGCATTCCAATCAGCGCGCAGTGGCGCCTGGGCGATACATCTTGAACAGGGCCTCCGGCCCCAACTGGAAGTAATCCGCCGGGCCACCGCCACGCAATATCGGCTCGGCGGCGGCGGTGTCGTAAATCCCATCCTTGAGCAGCCACTTGGCGATGTGCACGGCAACCACTTCGCCGAGTACCAGCCAGCTGAGCACCAACTGCTTGTCGGCGCGCTGCAGCTGAATAATCTGCGTCACCTTGCATTCGAACGACACCGGGCTCTCGCCCACACGCGGCACGCCGACGATTTTCGAGGCCACCGGCGTCAGGCCGGACAGTTCGAACTCATTCACTTCCGGCGATACCGCTGCGCAACTCTGGTTCATCTGCTCGGCCAGCGGGCGGGTGGCCAGGTTCCACACAAACTCGCCGGTCTGTTCGATGTTATTCAGGCTGTCTTTGCGGCCCACGCTGGAAAACCCAATGATCGGCGGGATGTAGTTGAACGCATTGAAGAAACTGTAGGGCGCCAGGTTCAGACGGCCTTCGCTGTCGTGGGAGGAAATCCAGCCGATGGGCCGTGGGCCGACGATGGCATTGAACGGGTCGTGTGGCAGGCCGTGGCCATTGGCGGGTTCGTAAAAGTGGATAGCGTCAGACATGGCCGGGGTTCCTGCTGTTGGGTTCGGTGAAGGCGCCATACTGCAATTCATGGCGGCGGATTTCCATCGGCTGGATGGAATTTTCATTTAGTGCCCACCTATTTTTCACAGCGCCACGTTCAGTCTGCGCGCCAGGTCGACACCCCTCTAAGTCGGCCCATTGAAAGACTGAGCTTCGGAGCCTTCTGCACCATGAACAAACTTCCTCAGATCACCCTGGCGTTCTGGGTCATGAAAATCTGCGCAACGACCCTGGGCGAAACCGCCGGGGATTTGCTGTCGATGACCCTGAATGTCGGGTACGCCATCAGCTCGATGATCCTGATCAGTGTGTTTCTCGTCACCCTGGTCACACAACTCTGGTCGAAAACCTACAACCCGGTGCTGTACTGGATCGTGATTCTGTCCACCAGTACGGCGGGCACGACCATGTCGGATTTCATGGACCGTACCCTGGGCCTTGGCTATGCGACGGGCTCGATGATCCTGATCGCGATCCTGTTGATCATCTTTGCCTTGTGGCATGTCAGCGGTGATTCGCTGAACGTGAACAAGGTTCAGACCTTTCGGGGCGAACTGTTTTACTGGATGGCGATTCTGTTCTCGAACACCTTGGGCACCGCGTTGGGTGATTTCCTTGCGGATGATTCCGGGTTGGGTTTCGCTGGCGGCGCTTTGCTGATCGGCTCGGCTATTGCGGTGGTAGTGGCACTCAAATACTTCACCAAAATCTCGTCGGTGCTGTTGTTCTGGGTGGCGTTTGTATTGACCCGACCGTTTGGTGCGACCTTGGGTGACTTCCTCACCAAACCTCATGAAAAGGGTGGGCTGGATTTCGGCACCATCGGTTCATCGGCGGTGTTGGCGGCGGTACTGGTGGTGATGATTGCCGGAGCGTCGTATGCGCAGCGTCGGTATGGTCGTCAGCAGTCCGTAGAGTTGACCTGACACTGTTTAAGAAACGCTACGCAACGAAATGTGGGCGCGGGCTTGCTCGCGAATGCAGGGTTTCAGTCAACGGAAATACTGACTGGTCCACCGCGTTCGCGAGCAAGCCCGCGCCCACATTTTTTACTGCGCCCAGCCTTTAGTCCGTGGTAATCCGCGAATGCTTGCGGGTGTCTTTCATGGTCACGTAGACCACCAGCGACACCGCGATGCACGCGGTTACATACCAGTAGTAACCGGTCTCCATGCCGATGCTCTTGAACCACAGCGCGATGTATTCAGCGGTGCCGCCGAAAATCGAAACGGTCAGTGCATATGGCAGGCCCACGCCCAGGGCGCGGATTTCCGTAGGGAACAGTTCGGCTTTCACCACCGCATTGATCGAGGTGTAGCCGCTGACGATGATCAGCGCCGCCATGATCAGGAAAAACGCGCCCCACCAGGTCTGGATGGTGTGCAGCGTGGTGAGGATCGGTACGGTAAACAGAGTGCCGAGGATACCGAAGGCGATCAGGATCGGCCGGCGGCCGACCTTGTCCGATAACCCACCGACGAGCGGTTGCAGGCACATGAACAGAAACAGCGTTGCCGCCGAAATGGTGGTGGAGTCGGAAATGCTCATGCCGACCGTGTTCACCAGGTATTTCTGCATGTAGGTGGTGTAGGTGTAGAACGCCAGGGTGCCGCCCATGGTCAGGCCGACCACGGTCATCAGTTCTTTCGGGTGGCGCATCAAGGTGCGCATGGCGCTTTCCTTGGCTTTTTCCTTCTTGCTGAACGACTCGGTTTCTTCCATGCCGCGACGCAGGTACAGCGCGACCACTGCGCACAGGGCGCCGATGGCGAACGGGATACGCCAGCCCCAGTCATACAACTGTTCGGTCGTCAGGACTTGTTGCAACACGATCAGTACCGCCAAAGCGATGAGCTGGCCGGAGATCAGCGTCACGTACTGGAAGCTGGAGAAGAAACCGCGTCGTTCCTTGGTCGCCATTTCACTCAGGTAAGTGGCCGAGGTGCCGTATTCGCCACCCACCGACAAACCTTGCAGCAGGCGTGCGAACACCAGCAGGATCGGTGCGCCGACGCCGATGGTTTCATAGCCCGGGCTCAACGCGATGATCAGCGAGCCGAAGCACATCAACAGTACCGAGGCCATCAAGGCGGCTTTACGTCCGGCGCGGTCAGCATACAGGCCCATCAGCCAGCCACCGATCGGGCGCATCAGGAAGCCCACGGCGAAGATCGCGGCGGTGTTGAGCAGTTGGGCGGTGGTGTCGCCTTTGGGGAAAAAGGCTTTAGCGAAGTACAAGGAGAAGGCGGCGTAGACGTACCAGTCATACCACTCGACCATGTTGCCGACCGAACCACTGAAAATCGATTTGATGCGGCTGGAAGTACTGCGTTCTTTTGCCGGCGCAGCCGCCGACCCCAGAGGCAGGGCGTTGGAGTTATCCATTGAAGGATCCTTCATCTAATTGTTTTTGTGGAGCAGCGCGAGCGCAGCCTGGTTCGGGCTATAGCAGGAGCTGTGCCAAATAGATGAAGGCCCGGTTTAGAAGGGTTTGAAGAATTTTCTGAGCGGAAAGTCGCTTATGGTTTGAGGGTGATGAGCGGAAATCCGCTTATGGCTACTGGCTCCTTCGCGAGCAAACCCGCTCCCACATTCGATCCCATTCCAACTGGAGGGATGCGGTCGAATGTGGGAGCGGGCTTGCTCGCGAAGGCGTCCTGCCAGGCAATAAAAAATTCAGCCTACAGAAACGTATCCCGCACCAACCCATGCCGCTGCATCTTTTCATTGAGGGTTCGACGCGGCAGTTGCAACTCGGCCAGCACCGCCTTGATATCACCCTTGTGGCGTACCAGCGCCGCTTTCAGGCAATGCGCTTCGAAGGCTTCCTGCTGCGCCGCCAGGGATTGCCCGGCCTCGATACCTTCCGGTTCCGGTTCGCCAAGGCCCAGCACCTGGCGTTCGGCGACGTTGGCCAACTCACGCACATTGCCCGGCCAGTCATGGCTGAGCAGGCGCCCCAGTTGCGCGCCGCTCAAGGGGTGTGCGCTGCGGCCCAGGCGCTCGGCGGCGCTGTGTGCAAAGTGGTCGAACAGTAGCGGAATATCTTCACGGCGCTCGCGCAACGGCGGCAGGCGCAGTTGCGCTACGTTCAGGCGGTAGGCCAAATCTTCGCGAAAACGCCCGGCGCGGGCCTCTTCGAGCAGGTCGGGCTTGGTGGCGGCGATGATGCGCAAGTCCACGTGGATACTTTGATTGGAGCCCAGCCGCTCGAGTTTCTGTTCCTGCAATACGCGCAGCAGTTTCACCTGCTGAGCCAGCGGCATGCTTTCGATTTCATCGAGGAACAGCGTGCCACCGTGGGCGTATTCCAGCTTGCCGATGCGCTTGCCCTGGGCGCCGGTGAACGCGCCGCTTTCGTGGCCGAACAGCTCGGCCTCAAATAGCTGCTCGGGGATCGCCGCGCAGTTGAGCGCTACAAACGGCTTTTTCGCGCGCGGGCCGCAATCATGCAGGCAGCGGGCGACCAATTCCTTACCGCTGCCAGTCTCGCCACGAATCAATACGTTGACGGGCAAGCTGGCCAGGTCGAGCACCTGGCGCCGCAGGTTCTGCAAACTCCGCGACACGCCCAGCAGGCTGGATTCCAGCTGCGCCCGATGGTCGGCCTGTTGATGCAGGCGACGGTTTTCCAGGATCAGCCCGCGTTTGTCCAGCGCGCGGCGCAGGCTGTTGAGCAAGGCATCCGGGCTGAAGGGTTTTTCCAGAAAGTCGTAGGCACCGTCGCGCATGGCTTCCACGGCCATCGGCACATCGCCATGGCCGGTGAGCAAGATCACCGGCAAGTCGGCATCGCGGCGCTGCACTTCGGCCAACAGTTCCAGGCCGCTGAGCCCGGGCATGCGCACGTCGCTCAGGATCACCCCGGGGAAGTCCTTGGGCAATTGCGCCAGGCATTCTTCAGCGCGACTGAACAACTGCACGGCAAACCCCGACAGGCTCAGCCACTGCTCGACGGCCGTGCGAATGCTGGCTTCGTCATCGACCACAATCACCGCATTTATCATAGGTCAGGCGTCTCCAGCACAATCGGCAAGGTCAGGGTAAACACCGCGCCGTCGCCACGGTTGCCGGCGAGCAGGCGCCCACCGAGTTCGTGCACGATGGCGTAGGACACCGCCAGCCCGAGGCCAAGCCCATCCCCCACAGGCTTGGTGGTAAAAAACGGATCGAAGACACTGTTCAAGTGCGCTTCGGCAATCCCGCCGCCGCTGTCGCTGACGGTCAATTGCCACAGTTGCTGGTCGGCGTGCAGGCGGATTTCCAGGCGTTTGCGCGGTTTGTCTGCCATGGCGTCGAGGGCGTTGCGCAACAGATTGATCAGCACCTGTTCCAGGCGGATCGCATCGCCGCGCACCCAGGCCGGGCGGGTCAGGTCCAGCACCACACCGATGGCTTCATCGCGCAACCGTGCGTCGAGCAGGTGCAAGGATTGGTCGACGACTGTCGCCAGGTCCAATCTCTCGCGCAGGCCGCTGGGGCTTTTGCGGGCGAACGTCTTGAGGTGGCCGGTGAGTGCGGCCATGCGCGTGAGCATGTCGTCCAGCGGCGTGAGTGCCTTGTAGGCATCGTCCACGCGGCCATGGTCGAGCAGCAGTCGCAAGGTCGCCAACTGCATGCGCTGGGCGGTCAGCGGCTGGTTGATTTCATGGGCGAGGGCGGCAGACATTTGCCCCAGTGCCGCCAGCTTGGCGGATTGCACCAGGCCATCTTGCGCCGTGCTCAGCGCCTGAGTGCGCTCCTCTACCAGCTGTTCGAGCTCTTCGCGGCTGCGTTGGCGCAAGCGGGCCAGGCGCCAGCGTTGAGTCAGGAACAGCACCAGAAACACCAGCGCCAGCCAGGAGCCGGCAGCGGCAAGCCCGGCATTGCGTTGGTCTTCAAAAGCGAACTGTGGCTTGCGCAATAGGTGCAAGGTCCAGCCTTCGGCCTTCAGCGGCAGGGATTCCCAGATGTAGTTGGCGCTGCCGTCGGGACCGTTGACGCGCATCAGGTGGCTGTTTTCGTCAAAGCGTTGCAGCGTTTGGGTGTCCAGCGGCCGCAGTTGTTTCTTGTCGTATTGGCGGGTGGCTTTGAGCTCAGTGAGGTCGCTGGCCGACAACGGACGCAGGTTGCGGTAACGCCAGCCCGGCTGATTGGCGATAAACACGATGCCGCGTGCGTCGCTGACCAGCAGCAGGTCATTGCCCTGGGCCCATTCGCGTTCGAGTTCGGGAAATTCCAGCTTCACCACCATCGCGCCAAGGAACTGTTCGTGTTCATCGACCACTGCGCTGGAGAGGAAGTAACCCGGAATGCCGGTGGTCACCCCCACCGCATAAAAACGCCCGGTGCCCTGGCTCAAGGTCTGGCTGAAATACGGGCGAAACGCGTAGTTGTGCCCGACATAACTGCTGGGCAGGTTCCAGTTACTGGCTGCCACGGCCAGGCCGGTGCGGTCCATCAGTTCCAGGGTGGAAGACTGCGCGGCGCCGTTGATGCGTTCCAGCTTGCGGTTGAGCACGTCCTGGGTGGCGGTGTCCAGCGGGGCTTTCAGGGCGCTGATCATTTCCGAATCCAGCGCCA
Source organism: Pseudomonas fluorescens (assembly GCF_900215245.1). Taxonomy (GTDB): domain Bacteria; phylum Pseudomonadota; class Gammaproteobacteria; order Pseudomonadales; family Pseudomonadaceae; genus Aquipseudomonas; species Aquipseudomonas fluorescens. Next base: position 896,833 of record NZ_LT907842.1, on the reverse strand, counting down.
ATACGGCGGGCAGGGCGCGGTAGCGTTCGATCAGGGTGTGCAAGGAATTGGCATACAGCGCCAGTTGCTGATTGGCGCGAGCGGCATCATCCACCAAGGCCTGGCGCTCGGCATGGCGGGTGGCCAAGGCGGCGGCCAGCACGGCACCGGCGATGATCAACAGTGAGTAGAAGGTCAGGCGCAGGGGGCGTGGGATCACGATCATACGGTGATGAACAGGCGCGGTAAGGGGCAAGCACCATAGCATGAGTAGGACTGTATTTTGTGGCGAGCGCGGCTTGTGTGGGAGCGGGCTTGCTCGCGAATGCGGTGTCTCAGTGACAGTTAAATTGACTGACCCACCGCTTTCGCGAGCAAGCCCGCTCCCACATGACCGCGTACACAATAAAAAAGGCGACTGGGCCATGGGGCCGCAGTCGCCTTTCTCCTTGCGAGGGAAGTGCTTACTGCACTTCTACCGCCAGGCTTTCACTGATCTTTTTCTGCCAGATGGCAGGACCGGTGATGTGCACGGATTCGCCCTTGCTGTCCACCGCAACGGTGACCGGCATGTCTTTCACGTCGAACTCGTAGATCGCTTCCATGCCCAGTTCGGCAAACGCGACAACGCGCGACTTCTTGATGGCCTGTGCCACCAGATAAGCGGCGCCGCCAACAGCCATCAGGTACACGGCTTTGTAGTCCTTGATCGCTTCAATCGCAGTCGGGCCGCGCTCGGATTTGCCGATCATGCCCAGCAGGCCGGTTTGCTCGAGGATCTGGCGGGTGAACTTGTCCATCCGCGTCGCCGTGGTCGGGCCCGCCGGGCCAACCACTTCTTCGCGCACCGGATCAACCGGGCCGACGTAGTAGATGAAGCGCCCTTTGAGGTCCACCGGCAAGGTTTCACCCTTGTTGAGCATCTCGACCATGCGCTTGTGCGCAGCGTCGCGGCCAGTGAGCATCTTGCCGTTGAGCAACACGGTTTCTCCCGGCTTCCAGCTCTGTACTTCTTCCGGGGTCAGGGTGTCGAGGTTGACGCGACGGGCCGACGGGCCGGCTTCCCAGACGATCTCCGGGTAGGCGTCCAGCGGTGGCGCTTCCAGCGACGCCGGGCCCGAACCGTCGAGCACGAAGTGCGCGTGACGGGTGGCGGCGCAGTTGGGGATCATGCACACCGGCAGCGAGGCTGCGTGGGTCGGGTAGTCCATGATTTTTACGTCGAGCACGGTGGTCAGGCCACCGAGGCCCTGGGCACCGATGCCCAGTTGGTTGACCTTCTCGAACAGCTCCAGGCGCATCTCTTCGATACGGTTCTGCGGGCCGCGCTTTTTCAGCTCGTGGATGTCGATGGATTCCATCAACACTTCCTTGGCCATCACCGCAGCTTTCTCGGCGGTGCCGCCGATGCCAATGCCCAGCATGCCCGGTGGGCACCAGCCGGCGCCCATGGTCGGAACGGTCTTGAGCACCCAGTCGACGATCGAGTCGGACGGGTTGAGCATGGCCATTTTCGACTTGTTCTCGGAACCACCGCCTTTGGCGGCCACGTCCACTTCCACGGTGTTACCCGGGACGATGGAGTAGTGGATCACGGCCGGGGTGTTGTCCTTGGTGTTTTTACGCGCGCCAGCCGGGTCGGCGAGGATCGATGCACGCAGGACGTTTTCCGGCAGGTTGTAGGCGCGACGCACGCCTTCGTTGATCATGTCGTCCAGGCCCATGGTGGCGCCGTCCCAACGTACGTCCATGCCCACGCGCACGAACACGGTGACGATACCGGTGTCCTGGCAGATCGGGCGATGGCCGGTGGCGCACATGCGCGAGTTGATCAGGATCTGCGCGATGGAGTCACGGGCTGCCGGTGATTCTTCACGCAGGTAGGCTTCGTGCATCGCCTGGATGAAGTCAACGGGATGGTAGTAGGAAATGAATTGCAGGGCGTCGGCAACGCTCTGAATCAGGTCGTCTTGCTTGATCACGGTCATGAGTCGCGCTCCTCTATAAGACGGGAACATTCAATAAAGGTGGCTTCAGTGGGGTACATCGGTCGGCTGAAGTCACCTTTCCAAGGCACGCCGAGTGCAGCAGGCGCGACGCTAAAAAGGCGCGGCAGTATAACCCGGCGCGGTGGCCGATACACCCGACTATGGTCAAACTCTGTCGGGCGTGATTCCCTGTACGCAGCCCTTTCTGATTGAGACCTTATATGCCTGAACTGCGTGTCGGCGAACGCCACTGGTCGGTCGCCACCGGCAGCAACCTGCTGGATGCCTTGAATACGGCAGGTGTGGCTGTGCCTTACAGTTGCCGGGCGGGCAGTTGCCACGCGTGTCTGGTGCGGTGCCGGGGCGAGGTCGAGGACAAGCAACCCGATGCCCTGAGCGCGGCGCAACGCCAGGATGGCTGGCGCTTGGCTTGCCAGTGCCAGGTCATCGCAGACGTGCAGGTCGACGCGTTTGACCCGCTGCGTGACGGTTTGCCGGCCCGCGTGGTGGGTGTGGATTGGCTGAGTGTGAATGTGCTGCGCCTGCGCCTGTTACCTGAGCGTGGCCTGCGCTACCGGGCCGGCCAGCATCTGGTGCTGTGGGCGGGGCAGGTGGCGCGCCCGTATTCGTTGGCGAGCCTGCCCCAGGAAGATGCCTTCCTGGAGTTTCATCTCGATTGCCGTGAGCCCGGCCAGTTCAGCGATATCGCCCGGCAGTTGCAGGTCGCAGACGGGTTGCAACTGGGCGAGTTGCGAGGCGGGGCATTGCACTACGACCCCGACTGGCAATCGCGGCCGCTATGGCTGCTGGCGTCCGGCACGGGCCTGGGCCCTTTGTGGGGCGTGCTGCGGGAGGCGTTACGCCAGGATCATCAGGGCGCTATTCGCGTGATTCACCTGGCCCATGATGCCGAGGCGCATTACTTGGCTGAGCCCCTGGCGCAGTTGGCTGCGCAGCATTCGAACCTGAGCGTTGAGCTGTGGACCTCGGCTGAGTGGGACCAGGTATTGGCGCAACTGCGGCTTGTTTCGCGGCAAACTCTGGCCTTACTCTGCGGACACCCTGTCAGTGTCGAGGCGTTTTCCAAGCGCCTGTTCCTGGCCGGACTGCCGCGCAATCAACTGCTGGCCGATGTGTTCCTGCCCCGTGGTTGAGCGCTGAATTTCCCAGCCGCGAGACTCGCCATGACTGATGCCATCCTGCAGCGCCGCGAACGCGGGCTGCTGACCTTGCAGTTCAATCGTCCCGACAAGAAAAACGCCCTGACGCGCGCCATGTATACGCAACTGGCCGAGGCGCTGGAACAGGCGGATGCAGACTCAGGCGTGAGTGCCGTGTTGATTCAGGGCAGTCGCGACTGCTTCACGGCGGCAACGATATTGCCGACTTCCTCGAACAGCCGCCCAGCGACCTCGACAGCCCACCGTTTCATTTCATGAAAAGCCTGCTCAACTGCCGTAAACCGGTCATTGCCGCGGTAGCGGGCGCGGCAGTCGGTATCGGCACGACCCTGCTGCTGCATTGCGACCTGGTGTATATCAGTCGCGATGCACGCTTGCGCATGCCATTCGTTAATTTGGGGTTGTGCCCCGAGTTTGGCTCAAGCCTGATCCTGCCGCGTCTGTTGGGGCATGCGAAAGCCGCGGAGTTGTTGCTGCTCGGCGAAGGGTTTACCGGGGAGCAGGCGGCGGCATGGGGGATTGCGACCGAGGCGCTGGGCAGCGGCGAAGCGGCATTGGCCAAGGCGCGGGAGATTGCCGAGCGCTTTGAGACCCTGGCGCCGGGGGCCGTGCAGGTCAGTAAACAGCTGATGAAAAGTGTTGATCGCGAGCAGTTGCGGCGGGTGATCGAGGAAGAGGGGGCGTTGTTTACTCAGCGCTTGAAATCGCCGGAAGCGATTGCGGCGTTGTCAGGGTTTATTGCCAGGCGCTGAGGACGCCATCGCGGGCAAGCCCGGCTCCCACAGTTGAGCGCACGCCAATGTCGGCACTGGCTTGCCTGCGATGAGGCGCTCTTAGTTAGCCCGTCAACCGGCCTTGAAATGCAAAAAGCCCCGCCATTCACATGGCGGGGCTTTTTTTCAGCGTGTTACTCAGACCATTGGGTCGCCAACGTGCAGGATTTTCATGCCGTTGGTGCCGCCGATGGTGTGGTAGCTGTCGCCCTTGGTCAGGATGACCCAGTCGCCTTTTTCCACGACGCCGCGTTTGAGCAGTTCGTCGATAGCCGCCTGGCTGACTTGGTTTGGCGGCAGGGACGCCGGGTCAAACGGAACGGTGTACACGCCACGGAACATGGCCGCGCGGGCCTGGGTTTCGCGGTGCGGGGAAAACGCGTAGATCGGAATCGAGGAACGGATGCGCGACATGATCAACGGCGTATAGCCACTCTCGGTCAAGGCGATGATCGCTTTAACGCCCGGGAAGTGGTTGGCGGTGTACATGGCTGCCAACGCGATGCTCTGGTCGCAGCTTTCGAACACTTTGCCGATACGGTGGCTGGAGGTTTTGCTGGTCGGGTGCTTTTCGGCACCGACGCAGATACGCGCCATGGCCTGGACGGCTTCCAGCGGGTACGGTCCGGCAGCACTTTCAGCCGAGAGCATCACGGCGTCGGTGTAGTCGAGCACGGCGTTGGCCACGTCGGACACTTCGGCGCGGGTCGGCATCGGGTTCTGGATCATCGACTCCATCATCTGAGTCGCCACGATCACCGCTTTATTGTGGCGGCGTGCGTGCAGGATGATCTTCTTCTGAATACCGATCAGCTCGGCGTCACCGATTTCCACGCCCAGGTCGCCACGGGCAACCATGACCGCGTCGGAAGCCTTGATCAGGCCGTCGAGGGTTTCGTCATCGGCCACGGCTTCGGCGCGTTCGATCTTCGCCACCAGCCAGGCGGTACCACCGGCTTCGTCGCGCAGTTTGCGGGCGTATTCCATGTCGGCGGCGTCGCGCGGGAAGGATACGGCGAGGTAGTCCACTTCCATTTCGGCGGCGAGCTTGATGTCGGCCTTGTCTTTTTCAGTCAGGGCCGGCGCCGTCAGGCCACCGCCGCGGCGGTTGATGCCTTTGTGGTCGGACAGCGGACCACCGATGATCACGGTGCAGTTCAGCTCGGTAGGGGTCGCTGTGTCGACGCGCATGACCACGCGACCGTCGTCCAGCAGCAGTTCGTCACCGACGCCGCAATCCTTGACCAGGTCCGGGTAGTCGATACCTACGACATCCTGGTTGCCTTCGGTCAGCGAATGGCTGGTGGAGAAGGTGAACTTGTCACCGATCTTCAGTTCGATTCGCTTGTTGGCGAATTTGGCGATACGAATTTTCGGGCCTTGCAGGTCACCCAGCAATGCCACGAAGCGGCCATGCTTGGCGGCCAAGTCACGCACCAGCTTGGCGCGAGCCTTGTGCTCGTCCGGGGTGCCGTGGGAGAAGTTCAGACGGGCAACGTCCAAACCAGCCAGAATCAGCTGTTCGAGGACTTCCGGCGAGTTACTGGCCGGGCCAAGGGTGGCGACGATTTTGGTACGACGGACGGACATGCACAGACTCCTGAGTTCAAGCGCTGGGGAAGGCTACTATGCTCTTTGGTTGTAGTCATTGTTCGTTTGCACTACTTATCGATGATTCGCTTGTTTTCGCTCCAGTTGAATAGACGAACATCCTTGAAGATTTTCGACGCGGGGTCGATACACTGCACAAGACAGGAGAACCCCATGCGAATTTTGCTCATTGCTGCCCTGGCCGTCAGTGTCGTCGGCTGTACCCGCTGGTCGATGGACCATCATTTGAACAACGCTTACCGTGCCTATGGGGTCGGTGATTGCGAGCGCGTTACTCTGGAATTGTCCCAGGTAGACCGTGAAAGCCGTACCCGTCGTTACGTGCAACCGGAAGTCTCGATGTTGCGCGGGCAATGCCTGGAGCGGCAAAAATTGTTTGTCGATGCGGTGCAAACCTACCAGTTCATTATCAATCAATACCCGTCCAGCGAATATGCCTACCGTGCTCGTGCCCGGCTCGACACCCTGAAGCAATTGGGGCATTACTCTGGCGCGAGCGTTGCACAACCGCGCCCGGCGTCACTTTGATGATCTTTGTCATTCTATAGCTGGCCCGGCGCCAGTCTTGAGCTATCCTTTGAGTGTTCGTTTGTACAAGGTTGTGTTCAAACGAATGGAATGCTTGGGGTTGGCAGCGGTAGAGCGACAAAGCACAGGCTGTCGTCGCGCCGATCTCCAGGGAGAGCGGGCCTTATCGCCCGTTCCGAATCACTGGCGCGGCCAGACTCATGGCCAATGGATGGCGAATTCAGCATGTTTACCGACCGACGGATTGAGCGGCATCAGTTGTCATGTTTCCTGAAAGTGTTCAACCGGCTTACGGACAAGCCGATTGGTTACTTGGGTAACGTGTCCAAAGACGGGCTGATGTTGATCAGCCAATTACCCATGATGATCGACGTGGCGTTCGAGCTGCGTTTGAAAATTCCGACAGCAGACGGTGATTTCCAGGCAATTGACCTCACCGCCACCTGCTTATGGAGCCATGAGGACGTCAACCCGCAACACTACGACTCAGGGTTCAGTGTGGTCGAAGCGCCTGAGGCGTACGAGCACTTGATCAACGCCCTGTGGCATTACTTCAGTTTTGATCCTTTGCAGGCTTCCGCCTAGACCTTGCACGCAGTCGCCCCGGCCCGGGTGTGGTTCACCAGGCCGTGGTGGTGTGTATGCCTCACAATACGCCCGCTTTTTTCCAGCCCAGATAACGCGTGACCAAGGCCGCTCCAAGCCCTGATGGCGGCGTATCCAATACCGACAAGCCGTGGGCGCTCAAGCGCTCATGCAGATCGTTTCTCTTATTGAGGTAGTCGATGGCGCCGCTGTAGGCCAGCGCTTCGGGCAAGGTTTGCACGGGGGACTGGCGCAGTTGGTCGAGCACGTCTTCACGCAGGCTGGCGACCAGTACCCGATGTTGCCGGCCGATGCGTTTAACCGCCGTCAGTAGCTCTTCATCGTCCTCATCCCGTAGGTTGGTGACCACAATGACCAGCGCCCTGCGTTTTTGTCGGGCCAGTAACTGGCTGGCGGCGGCCTGGTAATCAGCGGTGCGGCGGGTGGTGTCGAGGTCGTATACGGCATTGAGCAACAGGTTCAGTTGGCCGGTGCCCTTGACGGGCGCCAGGTAGCGCGGCTGGTCACATGCAAAGGTGCATAGCCCCACCGCGTCGCCTTGGCGCAAGGCGACATAGCTGAGCAGCAAACACGCATTAAGGGCGTGATCGAAGTGAGAGAGTTCTGCGTCCTGGCTGCGCATGCGTCGGCCACAATCGAGCATGAACACAATTTGCTGGTCGCGTTCGTCCTGGTATTCGCGGGCGATTGGCGTGCGCTGGCGCGCGGTGGCTTTCCAGTCGATCTGCCGCAGGCTGTCGCCTTCGCGAAACTCGCGTAACTGATGAAACTCCAGCCCCAACCCTCGTCGCTGGCGTTGACGTATGCCCAGTTGGCTCAACCAATTGTCCACTCCCAGTAACTGTGCGCCGTACAGACGGGCGAAGTCGGGGTAAACACGGGTCGTATCACGGGCCTCAACCAGACGCCGCGCGGACCAAAGCCCCATGGGGCTGGGCAGGTGAATTTCACAACGGCTGAAAATGAAGTGCCCGCGCCGTAAGGGGCGCAGGCGATAGCCGAGCTCGCTGCTTAGACCGGGGCGTAGTTCGATGGATTGCGGCATATTCTCCACGCTCAGGCCGTCAGGCGCGTGGTCGAATACCTGTACCGTCAGCGGCTGTGGGTAGTCGTGTTCAAGCGTCACACGCACCTCGCCCCAGCGGCCCAAGGCCAGGCTGCCTGGCATCTGCCGCCGCACGCGAGCACACGGCAGGCGACTTAGACGCAGGGCGTCCAGCAGCGCCAGTAGAAACAGCGCGAGCAGCAGGCCCCAAGCCACCGAATACAGGGTGTCGGGCACCTTGAACTGCAAGGCCGTAGCGGCACCCAGCAGGCTGTTCAAGCCCAACAGCACGCCGAGCCAGATCAGCAGCAGACGAGTCGGCTTCATGGACGGGTCATTGCCGAGGTGCCGGAATCTGGTCCAGCAACTGCTTGAGCACCTGGTCCACTTCCAATCCGTCGATGTCCAGTTCGGGAGCGATACGAACCCGGTGGCGCAGCACCGCCAAAGCGCAGCCCTTGATATCGTCCGGGGTGACGAATGCGCCCCCGCGCAGCAAAGCACGGGCGCGGGCGCCGCGTACCAGGGCGATGGAGGCGCGAGGGCCTGCACCGATGGCCAGCCCCGGCCAGCTGCGAGTAGCCCTGGCCAGGCGCACGGCGTAGTCGAGAACTTGTTCGTCCAGCGCCAGTTCGCTGGCAATCTGCTGCAACTGCAGCACCTCATCCGCTTGCAGCACTGTACGTAATGGCTGCACATCCAGCATATCGGCCCTGGATGAGCGGGTGACTTCACGCACCATATCCAGTTCCTGCTGTGAGTCGGGGTAGTCCATGCGCACTTTGAGCATGAAACGATCCAGCTCGGCCTCGGGCAGCGGGTATGTGCCTTCCTGTTCAATGGGGTTTTGGGTCGCCAGCACCATGAAGGGTTGGCCGATGGGCAGTGCTTCACCTTCAAGGGTGACTTGACGCTCCTGCATGGCTTCAAGCAGGGCGGCCTGAGTCTTGGCCGGGGCGCGGTTGATTTCGTCGGCCAGCAACAGGTGAGTGAACAGCGGCCCCTTGCGCAGCTTGAACTGTTCGGTGTGCAGGTCGTACACGGCGTGGCCGGTGACGTCGCTGGGCATCAGGTCCGGGGTGAACTGGATGCGTGCGAAATCGCCACCGAAACAACGGGCCAGCGCGCGTACCAGTAGCGTTTTGCCCAGGCCGGGTACGCCTTCAAGCAGTACATGGCCGCCTGCGATCAGCGCGGTGAGCACGTCGTCAATCACCTGGTCCTGGCCAATCACTGCCTTGCGCAGTTCAACGCGCAGGGCCTGTGCCAGCTGGCTGGCGTGTTGAAGGCTTTCGGCAGCCGGGTCAGTGGCCGTTGGAAAATCGCTCATAGGGCGTTCCTTAGGGTTTGCAGGTTGGCCACCTCCCGGCTGAAATCGGCGCTGGAGAGCCGTTTTTCCGGGAGTGGGCCGAGGGCCTGGCGGATGACGTGGGAGGGTTGGCGCGTCAGGCGTTCAAGTACCTGCCACTGTTGCGCGCTTTCGAGGTGTTCAAAGCCTGGATGGCGACGCCTTGCAGCCCGTTGCACATCACTCTGCAAGGCTTGCAACAGCGTGCCCTGGCCGCTGCGTCGCAGCAGGAAGTCGGCGCTGGCCTGCAAGTGCTCCTGCAACTGGCGACGTGCCTTCGGTGCCGGGGCGCGGATCGGCCCCTGGCGCATAGCAGCTCGCCAGAGCGCCAGGCTAATCAGCGCGATGAGCGCCACCAACGCCTGGGGAAAATTGCGTATCAACAGGCTCAGCAGGTCGTCCACGTCGCTGTTGAACAGTAAGGTTACGTCCTTGCCCTGGTTGAGGTACCACAATAGCCAGGCGTTATCGTGTTTGCCGATATTCGGGGTTTTCCACAGATCGCTGTCGGTCACAACCGTAACGGTGCCGTGGCCGAAGTTGCGTTGCATCAAGTGGCTGGATTTGGCGCTATTGGCGGAAAACTGCGCCAGGTGCTTGGGGTCGGTGAGGCTGAAGTCAGTATTGAAGCTGAAGTAGGCGGGAGCAGTTTCATTGTCGACATAGAGTTTGGTCAGGTCCGGCGCTGTCTTTTTGCGCGAGGAAGTGGGTTCGTCAGCGGTCTCGCTCAACGTTTGGTGGATATTCAACCGATCAAGCAGCAGGTCGCCGCTTTTGCCTGTTTCTTCATCCCATAGCGCTTCGGCGACCAACAACAAGTGGCCACCGGATTTTGCCCAGGCCAGCAGTTGGTCTACCTGGCGTGGCGTCATGTTGCTGCGTTCACCCAGCAGCAACAAACTGTGCCCTTCGGCAGGCAGGTCGGCAAGCCTTTCAAGGCTGTTGGCTTGCTCCACTGCAAGGCCTTGCTGACGCAGGAAGTATTCGGCTGCCAAGTAGGTGTTGGCCATGACCTGAGGCGACGGGCCACGGTCGACTACCTCGTCATAGGGCGTTGCGATATGCCAAAGGTAAAGGCCACCTGCTCCCAGCAAACCTAACAGCAACAGGCCGACCCACAGCATTGGCCGGTTCATTGGGCGGCTCCCGGACTGAAGAGGGCACGCCAATCGCGGCACAGTTGCTGTTGCACCGAGGTGGGGGGAAGGCGGTGGCCATAGGCGAGGTTTTGCCAGTGGCGGGTCAGTTCATCGCTGAAGGCCAATAATTGCGGTTGTTGCAGGTGATGAACGTGCTGCAGGACCTGGCCTTCGGTGTCCGCGCTTTTCAGCGGTAAGTTGAAGTCGTGCAGCAGTCGGGTGAGCAGGCCGCGATACAACAGACCAAGAGCTTCCCTTGGCTGGGTAAGCCACAATTCTTCGACGGCGCTGGCGACGTCGTCAGGCAAGGTGTCGGTGCCCAGCGCCAGGCCGAATAAGTGGGTGGGTGCCGGTTTGGCAGCGTTCGGTTTGAGTGGCCTGCGGCGGCTGACAAAGGTGCGTAGCCAGTCGCGATAGCGCCAGACCAATAGCGCCACGCACCCCGCGAGCAGGCTCCATAACAGTATTTCCAGGCCGAGGGCTGCGTGTTTGAAAGTAGCGCTGTTGAAGCTGTCCAGCAGTGACTGAAGCCAGGCCGGAAGTTTGCCCTCACCGCGCGCCTTGTGTTTTGCAGTGGGCGTTTCATCGCCAAAACGGTAACGGGTGACGGTTTCCTGATTTTTGAACGGGGGAGCGTCCAGCAGCGTCTTGATCGATTGGCTGGCGGCCTGGGGCGTGACCTGCCTGGGCGATTCCGGGGCGTCGGCCAGGGCCGGGCGGCTGAAAGGAAGAAGCATCAGCCCGGCCACTAGCAGTAACGGTACGATGCTGCTCAGGCGTTGGCGCAGCCGGCGGAACACCAATTCCAGGTCCCAGGCCTCCAGGACGGTGCGGCGGTTGAGGTACAGGCTGAAACCGCATGCGACATAGATGGGCTCCCAGAACACCAGGATCAACGCATAGAAGGCGTTGCTCAAATGCTCCAGCCACACCCCTTCTGAACCGGTTGCCAGTGCCAGCCGTTGCCAGTCCCAATCCAGTTCCAGTTGTTGCGGAATGAAGAGATAGAACAATGCCATGCAACCGAACCAAAGGCCTATTTCCAAATGCACCCCGATGATGGTCAGCCAGCGTGCAGCACCGGCGTTGCGCTGCAGGAGCACCCCTAGGCGTCTTTCGCGGGCCTGGCCGTCCAGGCCTTCGAGTTGGCTCACCGGCATCACAAAGCTGCGGCTCAGGCTGAACCGCCTCCAGGTCAGGCTGGCCAGCAGTTGACCTTTGAGCAGGCGCGGCCAATGGCGTACTGCCTGTTTGAGGCTGGGTGTCTCGCCAAACAAGGCTTTTGACAGGATGTGCAACGGTAGGCGGTCAAAGGCCGGTTTTAGCCACCAGAATAAAAACATCGCCGTGGAAGGGTAATCCCACAGCAGGGCGGTCAGCATCACGAATAGTGGCAGGGTCACCATTGCCCAACTGGTCATCAATAGCAGGCGATGCTCCCGCGCCATTAATACGCCCAGGTCCATGGCTTCCCAGGGCGTGCGCGGCCGAATCACTACGCTGGCATCACTCAGGCGCATGGTGAGTCCGTCCGGCAAGGGCCAGGTAAGCGCCCATCAGCAGCCACAGCCCGGCGCCTGTCAGGTATTTGATCCAGGGGGCGAGCGTGCTGGAAGACGACCAATAGGCTTCAATAAATGCCGCGATCAGCAGGAATAACATGACCCCGCAGAGCATCTGCACGCTCTTGCGTGCCGCCAGACGCAGGGATTCGCTGCGTGTCAGTTGCCCGGGGGCGATCAACGCCCAGCCCAACTGCAGGCCTGACGCGCCGGCCAGGGCAATGGCACTGAGTTCGAAAGCGCCATGGCCGATGACAAACGACCAGAAGGTCTGGCCGTAGCCGATCTCCGTGAGGTGCCCGGATACGGCGCCGATGATCAGGCCGTTGAAAATCAAAAAGAACACACTGCCCAGGCCAAACAGCAGGCCGGCGGCAAACGTCTGGAAAGCAATGCCGGTGTTGTGCATCACGTAGTAGCCAAACATCATCCAGTCTTCACTGGATGCGCGATCGGCGGCACGTCCCAGGCGGCTGGCATCCGGGTCGTACATGCTGTGCATCTCGGCCACCTGCTGGGGGCTGACGATGCTGTAGATCAGGTCTGGAAACAGATAGACCAGCAACCCAACCGCCACCAGGCTACCGAAGAACAACAGGCTGGCGATTAGCACGAAGCGCCACTGTTCACGCACCAGACGAGGGAAGTCAGCCAGGATGAAGCCCAATGCGTTCGCCCCCAAGTGGCTGCGGTGGCGATACAGTTGTTGGTGGCCGCGCAGCGCCAGTTGTTGCAACGGGTCTATCAGGTAGCTGCTGTAGCCACGTTCCTGGGCCAGGGCGAGGTGCTGGCACACGCGTCGATAATGGTGTGGAAAATCAGCCACGTCGCGGGCTCTGGTCTTGCCTTGCTCCAACTGCTTGAGTTGTTCGGCAAAGGCTTGCCACTGCGGCTGATGGCGGCTTTCGAACAGGCTCTGCTTCATGTCGGCCCCAGCAAGCCGCGAGCCACGCCATTGAGTTGCTCCACGGCGCGTGCTGGAGAGACGTGCAGCGGTGTTGCAAGGATGGCGGCGAGTTCGTGTACCCGCTCGGCGGAGAGTTCACTCTGGCGTTCGGCGAAGCCAAGGATGGCGCGTTGCTCGCTGAGTTCCAGTGCAATGGGCAGGCGCAGGGCGGCGGCCGGAGGCACCTTCGGGCGAGCCAGTGGCTGTTCGCGGTAGATCACCAGCGTGCCGGCAGCGAGATCACCGAGCCGTTTGAAATGCGGATGTTGCAGGCAACTGATGGCGCCAAGGAAGTAGCCGAAAGGCAGCATGTCGACAAAACGCAGCAGGTTGCGAATAAGTGAGGCGGACCAGCCAATGGGTGTGCCGTCATCCTGTACTACCCGCAAGCCCATGACCTGCTTGCCCGGAGAGCAACCTTGGTTGAGTACCTCAAACAGCACCATGTACCACCAACTGATCAGGAACAGCAGCAGGGAACCCAGGCCGAAACCGATATTGCCAAGCAGCGCCAGCGGTACGAGCAGGATGCCCATGATCAGGCCGCGCAAGCCCAGATCGAAAGCGAAGGCCAACGCACGTGGCATCAGCCCGGCCGGGCGTAACGGCAAGTCTATGCCCTCCGGGGTCTCGATCTGGTAATGGGTATCCAAAGGAGCTGATGGCATTGCGATCCTTGGCAGTGCGGGCGGCTGGAATGCACGGATGCTAGCAGTGTCGACGGCGGAAGCAACCATTCAAGGTTTTGCTGGATGTTTGTACAGGTCAGGTATTGCTGGCCCCGGACGTATTACAGCGCCTAGACTTTGCCGATCTTCAGCACAGGAACAGCCCGTGACTACCCTTTTCTGGTACGACTATGAAACCACCGGCATCAACCCGCGCAGCGATCGTCCGCTCCAGGTCGCCGGTGTTCGTACCGACCTCGAACTCAACGAGGTCGGCCCGCCGGTCAACCTTTATTGCCGGCCGAGCGACGACATCCTGCCGCACCCGGCGGCCTGCGCGATAACCGGTATTACCCCCGACATCCTGGCAGAGAAGGGCCTGGCCGAAGCCGACTTCATGACGCGCGTACACGCCGAGTTGGCCGCGCCGGGCACCTGTGGGGCCGGCTACAACACTTTGCGCTTTGATGATGAAATGACGCGCTACAGCCTGTACCGCAACTTTTTTGACCCCTACGCCCGGGAGTGGCAGGGCGGCAACAGTCGCTGGGACTTGATCGACGTGGTCCGCACAGCCTATGCGCTGCGCCCCGAAGGCATTGTCTGGCCCGAGCAGGATGGTCGCGTTACCCTCAAGCTTGAGCGTTTGACCGACGCCAATGGCATCGACCATGGTCAGGCCCACGATGCGTTGTCCGACGTCCGCGCCACCATTGCCTTGGCCCGTTTGGTCCGTGAGAAACAGCCCAAGCTGTATGAATGGTTATTCCAACTGCGCAGCAAACAGCGGGTGATGGATCAGGTTCGCCTGTTGCAACCCATGGTGCATATCTCAGGTCGTTTTTCCGCCGCGCGCCATTACCTGGGCGTGGTACTGCCTCTGGCCTGGCACCCGCGCAATCGCAATGCATTGATTGTCTGTGACCTTGGGCTCGACCCGCAGGGTTTGCTGGACCTGGACGCCGATACCTTGCGCCAGCGGCTCTACACGCGCCGTGACGACCTGACGGACGGTGAACTGCCGGTGCCGCTCAAGTTGTTGCATATCAACCGCTGTCCGGTCGTTGCGCCCTTGAGTGTGCTGAGGGCTCAGGATCGTGAGCGCCTTCAGTTGGATATGGATGTCTGTCAGGCACGCGCGCTGCGACTAACTGACGCACAGGAAGTTTGGCGCGACAAGTTGGCGGCGATTTATGCCGAGGAAGATTTTGTGCCGAGTCAGGACCCGGAGCAGCAGCTCTATGACGGTTTTATTGGTGACCGCGACCGGCGTTTATGCGAACAAGTCCGAGCGGCTGAACCTTCACAGTTAGCACATCAGCAGTGGCCTTTTGATGATCATCGATTGCCGGAATTATTATTCCGCTACCGGGCTCGTAACTTTCCGGAGACCTTGAACAACGAGGAGCAACAGCGCTGGAAACTTTTTTGCCAGCAACGTTTGTCAAACCCGGAGTGGGGCGCGCCGAATACCTTGTTGGCATTTAAGCAGGCACGTGAGGAGTTGGCCGTTAGTGCTACATCGTTTCAGTGCCAGGTGCTGCACCAATGGCAGGAATATGCCGATTCTTTAGCGGCCCGCCTGGACCTGTAGCCTGGTCATTGGAGAGTATTCAGACAATAAAAAACGCCAGCAAGCTGGCGTTTTTTATGTGTTGCATATCAGGCGACAGCCCGACCAGGCTTAGCCCAGCAGGGTAGCCCAACCTTCAACGACGTCGCCGCCCCACTTGGCTTTCCACTCTTTCAGCGTTTTGTGGTTGCCACCTTTGGTTTCAATCACTTCGCCGTTGTGCGGGTTCTTGTATTGCTTGACCTTGCGAGCACGCTTGGTGCCGGTAGTTTTCACAGCGCCACGAGGTGCTTTGACTTTCGATTCCGGATCCAGCAGCGCGATGATGTCACGCAGGGATTTGGAGTATTCACCCATCAGGGTGCGCAGTTTGCCTTCGAATTCCAGCTCGGTTTGCAGCTTGTCGTCTTGGGACAGGTTCTTCAAACGGGCTTGCAGCTCTTTGATAGCTTCTTCGGTGGCGCGGTATTCGTTGATCAGAGACATGGGGACTACCTTATGTAGAGCACTGATTGACAGGGAGTGGCCCAATAATAGTCAGGCAATTTCCTCAAGTAAACATATAAGGAGCTATTTATGTGAATTACTTTGAATGTTTGTGGCAATGCTATGCAATCGAGTTAATTAGTAGGTGGTAGGCGTAAAGATAATCTCGTTTTATTTTTGATAACTGCCTGAGTGTGCGGTGGCAGCGTCATATAGCAGCGCTAAACCCTTACGCTATTAAGGGATGTCGCCAGGCCGGGTGTGCAGATTAAGCCGCAAGGAATACTGCAGTTTTTCTGCGTAATCGCTAGAATGGCGACCTTTGCGAAGTTCTGGAGTTTTCCCCTAATGCGCACTTTTCGGCTGGTGATTGCTTGCCCGGACCGGGTTGGCATCGTTGCCAAAGTCAGTAACTTTCTGGCCTCCCACAACGGTTGGATCACCGAGGCGAGCCATCACTCGGACGATCTCAGCGGTTGGTTTTTCATGCGTCACGAAATTCGTGCCGACACGCTGCCCTTTGGCCTTGAAGCTTTTCGTGAGGCGTTTGCGCCGATCGCCGAAGAGTTTTCGATGACCTGGCACATCACCGACACGGAGCAGAAAAAGCGCGTGGTACTGATGGCCAGTCGTGAGTCCCATTGCCTGGCTGACCTGCTGCACCGCTGGCACAGCGATGAGCTGGACTGTGAGATCGCCTGTGTGATTTCCAACCATGACGACCTGCGCAGCATGGTCGAATGGCACGGCATCCCGTATTACCACGTGCCGGTCAACCCACAGGATAAAGAGCCGGCGTTCGCCGAGGTCTCTCGCCTGGTCAAGCAGCATGAAGCTGACGTCGTCGTGCTGGCGCGCTACATGCAAATCCTGCCGCCGGAACTGTGCCGCGAATACGCGGGTAAGGTGATCAATATTCACCACAGCTTCCTGCCGTCGTTTGTGGGGGCCAAGCCTTACCACCAAGCCTCCTTGCGTGGCGTGAAGCTGATTGGCGCAACCTGCCACTACGTCACCGAAGAGTTGGACGCCGGCCCGATCATCGAGCAGGACGTCGTGCGCGTCAGCCACAGCGACAGCATCGAAGACATGGTGCGTTTCGGCCGTGACGTCGAGAAGATGGTTCTGGCCCGTGGCCTGCGCTACCACTTGGAAGATCGCGTGCTGGTGCACGGCAATAAGACGGTCGTGTTCTGATCGCGACGTACTTATTGAAGAATAAGGGGCCTGGGCGTTAAATCGTCCCAGGCCCTTTTTCTTTGCCTGTCATTGAGGATTGATGGATGAGCGATCCGCTGGACAAAGCCACCTCCAAAGCCCCGGCGACGCTGGGGGAGGGGTGTTTGAGCCGGTTTGACCCGGATGAGCTGGACGCAGAGGACGGCACCGAGTTTCCCGGTGCCGCGCAGCTATGGGCGCGCGAACAGGCCAAACTCGAGCCCAAGGACGAATAGTGGCCCGCCGCCATGCCAGGCGGCAGGCTGTCCGCATCAGATCCGGAAGCTGCCCACCAACTGCTTCAAGCGGGATGCCTGTTGCTCCAGGTCGGTACACGCACGCAGCGTTGAGTGCAGGTTTTCCACACCTTCCTGGTTGAGGGTGTTGATCTCGGTGATGTCCATGTTGATCGACTCCACCACCGAGGTCTGTTCTTCGGTAGCGGTGGCCACTGACTGGTTCATGCCGTCGATCTCGCCAATGCGCTGGGTCACGCTGTTGAGGCGTTCGCCGGCCAGGTTGGCGATGTCCACACTCTCAAGGCTATGGCGCTGGCTTTCGCTCATGGTGCTGACCGATTCCCGGGCGCCGACTTGCAGCTCTTCAATCATCTTTTGCACTTGTTGCGCCGATTCCTGGGTGCGGTGCGCCAGGTTGCGCACTTCATCAGCCACCACCGCAAACCCGCGCCCGGCTTCCCCCGCGCGCGCCGCTTCGATCGCGGCGTTAAGTGCCAGCAGGTTGGTTTGCTGGGAAATGCTGGTGATGACCTCCAGAATTTGCCCGATATTCACGGTCTTGCTGTTGAGCGCTTCGATATTGCTGCTGGAAGCACTGATCATCGCGGATAACTTGGTCATCGCCGTGATATTGCGATCGACCACTTGCTGACCGTCTTCGGCCAATTGCCGCGCATCGCTGGCCTGGCCGGAAGCCTGCGCAGCATTACGGGCGATCTCTTGTGCAGCGGCGCCCAGTTGGTTGATGGCGGCGGCGACACTGTTGGTACGGTTGGCCTGCTCGTCGGAGTTGACCATGGACGAGTTGGACGCACTGACCACGCGCAGGGCGACTTCGTTGACCTGCTCGGTGGCCGAGGACACTTCACGAATCGATGTATGAATCCGTTCCACGAAACGGTTGAATGCGTTACCCAACGTGCCAAATTCGTCGTGATTCTGGATGTTCAGGCGGCGTGTCAGGTCACCTTCGCCATCGGCGATGTCCTGCATGGCACGGGTCATCACGTGCAGGGGTTGCAACAGCACACGGATCAGCATGCCGAGGAGCGCGATGATGATCACCACGGCAATGATCGTGGCGATGACGGCTGAGGTACGAAATTTGCTGAGCATGGCGAAGGCTTTGTCTTTATCCACCGAGACGCCCAGGTACCAGTTCACCGACGGCAGGCCCTTGATCGGGGTAAAGGTGACGATGTTGTCCTTGCCGTTGGCTTCAACATGGCTGAAGTCACCGCTGATTTTTGGTGTGTTTTTCGGGTACACGTCAGCCAGGGTTTTCATCACCAGGTTTTTGTCCGGGTGCACCAGCACTTTGCCGTCAGCACTGACCAGGAAGGCATAGCCCATGTCACCGAAGTTCAGCGCACTGATGTTATCCACCAGGGTTTGCAGGCTCAGGTCGCCGCCGACCACGCCGATGCTCTGGCCGGTCTTGGTGGTGCTGGGGGTGGCAACAGAAATGATCAACTGCCCGGTAGCGGCGTCGATGTACGGTTCGGTCAGGGTCGAGCCGTTGCTGCTCTGGGCGCCTTTATACCAGGGGCGAACCCGTGGATCGAAGCCATCCGGCATCTTGGTGTCGGGGCGGATGGTGAAGGCGCCTTTGCTGTCACCCACGTAGGTTGCCATGAACGAGGAGGTCAGGGCCTTCTGCTCGAGCAGGCTGGCAACCACACTGGGGTCAGGATTGATGGCGATGTTTTGTGCCGCATTCTCTACCAGGGCAATACGACCGGTCAGCCAGGTTTGAATATTGCTGGCGGTGACATCGCTCATTTCATGCAGGTAACTATTGAGGTCGTCGCGAATCGCGTTGCGTTGCAGGTAGTCGTTATAAAGGGTAAACAGCGCGAAAGCGGCGATGACGATAAGGGAGGCTGCAAGCAGGATCTTGTGGCTGAAGCGCAGGTTTTTATTCATGGCTTGTAGGGTCCGCTAAGGTCTTAATATCCGAAGCGCATCCTCATGGGATACGCAAAATGACAGCGTCAAAAAAGGTGTGATACTGCTGGTAATAGCTCTGTGAGTCCCTGTAGGAGCTATCTGACCTATTTTTAGACTTTGTGGGTCTTACATCTGTCTGTATCGACCTGGCGGCACTAAAGATTAACCAAAGGTGACGAAATGCCTGATTCCTCGCAACTCCTTATCGGCGCTGGCCTTGATGGCCAACCCATCGCCCAGGCCATGCGTCTGGCCAACCGTCACGGGTTGATTGCCGGCGCCACCGGCACGGGCAAGACCGTCACGTTGCAGCGCCTGGCGGAGGCCTTCAGTGAGGCGGGTGTGGCGGTGTTCGCCGCGGATATCAAGGGCGACCTGTGTGGTCTGGGGGCGGCGGCCAACCCGCAAGGTAAAGTCGCCGAGCGCATCGCGGGTATGCCCTTCCTTAACTACACGGCCAAGGCTTATCCGGTGACGCTGTGGGATATCCACGGGCAGTCCGGTCATCCGCTTCGCACCACCATCAGCGAAATGGGGCCTTTATTGCTCGGCAGCCTGCTGGAGCTCACCGACAGCCAGCAGTCGGCACTCTATGCCACGTTCAAGGTGGCTGACCGCGAAGGGTTGTTGCTGCTCGACCTCAAGGACCTCAAGGCATTGCTCAACCACCTGCGTTATCACCCGCAATTGCTGGGCGACGATGCAGCGCTGATGACTACTGGCTCCAGCCAGGCACTGCTGCGGCGCCTGGCCGTGCTCGAACAGCAAGGTGCCGAAGCCTTGTTTGGTGAGCCGGCCCTGCAACTTGAGGATATTTTGCAGCCGGCCAGTGATGGCCGTGGGCGCATCCACCTGCTCGACGCCAGCCGCTTGGTGCATGAAGCGCCTAAGGTCTACGCGACCTTCCTGCTGTGGCTGCTGGCCGAGCTGTTCGAACAGTTGCCAGAACGCGGTGACGCCGATAAGCCGCTGCTGGCGTTGTTTTTCGACGAAGCGCATTTGTTGTTCGCCGATACACCCAAGGCTTTGCAGGACCGACTGGAGCAAGTGGTCCGTTTGATCCGGTCCAAAGGTGTCGGTGTGTACTTCGTCACTCAGTCTCCCGGTGATTTGCCTGACACGGTATTGGCGCAATTGGGCTTGCGTATTCAGCACGGTCTGCGTGCGTTCACCACTAAAGAGCAGAAATCCTTGCGCGCCGTGGCGGACGGTTTCCGGCCTAACCCGGCGTTCGATGCCTTGTCGGTATTGACTGAGTTGGGCACCGGTGAGGCATTGGTGGGCACTTTGCAGGAAAAGGGCACACCAGAAGTCGTCCAGCGCGTGCTGGTCGCACCGCCACAGTCGCGCATCGGGCCGCTGAGCGAGGCCGAACGTGCGGCCTTGATCGCCAGTTCGCCATTGCAGGGGCGGTATGACAAGCCGATTGACCGGGAGTCGGCCTATGAAGTGCTGATGGCGCGCAAGGAACTTGGGGTCAGCGAAGAGGCGAAGCCCGCCGCCGAAGAGCCGAGCTTTACCGACAAAGCGGGTGCCTTTCTGGGCACCACGGCTGGCAAGGCACTCAAGTCGGCGATGCAGCAGGCCGCCAATCAGATGGGGCGGCAGCTGGTGCGGGGCTTGTTGGGGTCGTTATTGGGCGGCAGCAAGCGCAAATAACGCTTCAGGATTTGGGTTTGCCGTGGGCGGCCAACCGCTCGAGCGCCGCGCGCAAGCCCGGGTCACTGATGCCGTCAGCCGTTGCCTGAATGGTTTCGGCGGCGTTCTCCGAGAGGTCCATCGTGTGCCCCGCCGCGCCTTGCTGCACGGTGGGCGGCTGCACCTTGAACTGGATACGGGTCAAGCTGGCAAACTCATCAAATGCCATCAATTGTCGCTGCAGGCGTTTTTGCTGATAGCGCAAACGGGTTGCCCAATGGCCGTCGGTGACAATTAACAGCAAATTACCCTCGCGCCAGGACGCCACATGGCAATGCTCACGGGCAGCAGGTTGCAGCTGGCTTTCGACCAGGCGTTGCAAATGGCCCAAGCGTTGTGCGTGGCCAAAGATGGCTTTTAACGGCTTGGCTTCGCGAAGCAACACGCTGGGCGCGCGGGCTGTAAGAGGGCGAAATGCCATGTTTAGACACCTTAAGTAACAGAGCCGCCATCTTAGCAGAAAGCGCCTGAGCGGCCCCAGGCAATGCGATAGCAGGGTAATGCTCGTGAAATCAATAGGTAACTTCTGCGCTCCATGGGTTGAAGTTCCCGCAAAAGCCCTTATTTTAAACAGGCCCTCTCACCGCCCCATGCCAGCATCGGGGAACAACGCCACTTTCCTCACCCACGATTCCGGGTAGAATGCGCGTTCGCATGCGGCCGTGAGGGCTGCTCGGGCCACTGACGGTGCGCCCTCCATCCCTATGTGTGGAAGAACCTGCCGATATGTTTGCGCCTTTGTTAAAGAAACTTTTTGGAAGCAAGAATGAGCGCGAAGTCAAACGCATGCTCAAGACGGTGCAGCTGGTTAATGCCTTCGAAGAGCAGATGGTTGCCCTTTCGGACGAGCAATTGCGCGCCAAGACCCAAGAGTTCAAGGCCCGCATAGCCAAAGGTGAAACCCTCGACAAGCTGCTTCCCGAAGCCTTTGCGGTCGCCCGTGAAGCCGGTAAGCGTGTCATGGGCATGCGCCACTTCGACGTCCAGTTGATCGGCGGCATGACCTTGCATGAAGGCATGATTGCCGAAATGCGTACGGGTGAAGGCAAGACCCTGGTGGCAACCCTGGGTGTTTACCTCAACGCACTGTCCGGCAAGGGCGTGCACGTTGTGACGGTGAACGACTACCTGGCCCGCCGGGACGCCAATTGGATGCGCCCGCTGTATGAATTCCTCGGCCTGACCGTCGGCGTGGTAACGCCGTTCCAGCCGCCGGAAGAGAAGCGTGCCGCCTACGCTGCCGACATCACCTACGGCACCAACAACGAATTCGGTTTCGACTACCTGCGCGACAACATGGCGTTCAGCATGGAAGAAAAATTCCAGCGCGAACTCAACTTTGCCGTGATCGACGAAGTCGACTCCATCCTGATCGACGAAGCCCGTACTCCGCTGATCATCTCCGGCCAGGCCGAAGACAGCTCGCGCCTGTACACCGAGATCAACAAGTTGATCCCGCGTCTGGTGCAGCACATCGAGGAAGTGGAAGGCGTGGTGACCAAAGAAGGTCACTTCAGCATCGACGAGAAGACCCGTCAGGTTGAGCTCAACGAAGCCGGTCACCAGTTCGTCGAAGAGATGCTGACCCAGATCGGCGAGTTGGCCGAAGGTGAAAGCCTGTACTCGGCGCACAATCTGGGCCTGTTGACCCACGTGTATGCGGGCCTGCGCGCTCACAAGTTGTTCCATCGCAACGTTGAATACATCGTCCAGGACGGCCAGGTCGTACTGGTTGACGAACACACCGGCCGTACCATGCCGGGGCGTCGTCTGTCCGAAGGCCTGCACCAGGCTATCGAAGCCAAGGAAGGGCTCAACATCCAGGCTGAAAGCCAGACGTTGGCGTCCACCACGTTCCAGAACTACTTCCGTCTGTACAACAAACTGTCCGGCATGACCGGTACGGCCGACACCGAAGCATTCGAATTTCATCAGATCTACAACCTGGCTGTGATGGTGATTCCACCGAACAAGCCGCTGGCGCGTAAAGACTTCAACGACCTGGTGTTCCTGACCGCCGAAGAGAAATACGCGGCGATCATCAACGACATCAAGGACGGCATGGCCCAGGGGCGTCCGATCCTGGTGGGTACCGCGACCATCGAAACGTCCGAGCACGTGTCCAACCTGCTCAACAAGGAAGGCATCGAGCACAAGGTCCTCAACGCCAAGTTCCACGAAAAAGAAGCCGAGATCATCGCCCAGGCCGGTCGCCCAGGCGCACTCACCATCGCCACCAACATGGCCGGTCGTGGTACCGACATTCTGTTGGGCGGTAACTGGGAAGTGGAAGTGGCCTCGCTCGACAACCCGACCCCTGAGCAGATCGCCCAGATCAAGGCCGACTGGCAGAAACGCCACCAGGCTGTGCTCGAATCCGGCGGCTTGCAGGTGATCGCGTCCGAGCGTCACGAATCGCGCCGTATCGATAACCAGCTGCGTGGTCGTGCCGGTCGTCAGGGTGACGCCGGTTCCAGCCGTTTCTACCTGTCTCTCGAAGACAGCCTGATGCGTATCTTTGCCTCGGACCGCGTGAAGAACTTCATGAAAGCCTTGGGCATGCAGTCCGGTGAAGCGATCGAGCACCGCATGGTGACCAACGCCATCGAGAAGGCCCAGCGCAAGGTAGAAGGCCGTAACTTCGACATTCGTAAGCAACTGCTTGAGTTCGATGACGTCAACAACGAACAGCGTAAAGTGATCTATCACATGCGTAACACGTTGCTGGCCGCCGACAACATTGGCGAGACCATTGCCGATTTCCGTCAGGACGTGCTCAACGCTACCGTCAGCGCCCATATCCCGCCACAGTCCCTGCCTGAGCAGTGGGATGTTGCCGGTCTGGAAGCTGCGTTGAAGAGCGATTTCGGGGTCGACTTGCCGGTTCAACAGTGGCTGGACGAAGACGACCACCTGTACGAAGAAACCCTGCGCGAGAAGCTGATGACCGAGCTGCTGGCCGCGTACAACGAGAAAGAAGAGCAGGCGAGTGCCGAAGCACTGCGCACCTTCGAGAAACAAATCGTACTGCGCGTGCTGGACGACCTGTGGAAAGACCACCTGTCGACCATGGACCACCTGCGTCACGGTATCCACCTGCGTGGCTACGCCCAGAAGAACCCGAAGCAAGAGTACAAGCGCGAGTCTTTCACGCTGTTCTCCGAGCTGCTGGATTCGATCAAGCGCGATTCGATTCGCGTGCTGTCCCACGTTCAGGTGCGTCGCGAAGACCCGATCGAGGAAGAAGCTCGCCTGCGTCAGGAAGCCGAAGCACTGGCTGCGCGCATGCAGTTCCAGCATGACGAAGCCCCCGGTCTGGAAGCCCCGGAAGTCCTGGGCGAAGAGGTCGATGTGGCCTTGGCTCAAGCCCCGGTTCGCAATGATCAGAAGCTGGGTCGCAACGAACTGTGCTGGTGCGGTTCGGGCAAGAAGTTCAAACACTGCCACGGCGAAATCAACTAAGATTTTTGCCTGACGCTGCAACACCCCGCGCCGCGACCGGCTTTTGCCGTCGCGGCGTTTTGCCATTAATTCACCGTCGATAGCGACGGCACAGACATCACCTATTTTTAAGGAGCGCATTCATGGCTGTTGGTCTTGGTCCTTTGCCCACATTGCACCCGGTTGCCGGTTTTGAACTCGGTATCGCTTCGGCCGGCATCAAACGCCCGGGGCGCAAGGATGTGGTGGTGATGCGCTGTGCCGAAGGCTCGACGGTCGCGGGTGTGTTCACCCTCAATGCCTTCTGCGCCGCACCGGTTATCCTGGCCAAGCAACGCGTTGCCGGCCCGATCCGTTACCTGCTGACCAACACCGGCAATGCCAACGCCGGCACCGGCGAGCCTGGTCTGGTCGCCGCAGCCCGCACTTGCGCCAAGCTGGCCCAACTGACCGGCGTGGACGCCAGCCAAGTGCTGCCATACTCCACCGGCGTGATCGGCGAGCCGTTGCCTGTGGAAAAGATCGAAGGTGCATTGCAAGCGGCGCTGGACGACCTGTCTGTGGATAACTGGGCGGCTGCGGCCACCGGTATCATGACCACCGACACGCTGCCCAAGGGCGCGAGCCGTCAGTTCGTGCACGACGGTGTGACCATCACCGTGACCGGCATCAGCAAGGGCGCGGGCATGATCCGTCCGAACATGGCCACCATGCTCGGCTACATTGCCACCGACGCCAAAGTCTCTCGCGACGTGCTGCAGCGCCTGATGCTGGACGGCGCCAACAAGTCGTTCAACCGCATTACCATCGATGGCGACACCTCGACCAACGACTGCTGCATGCTGATCGCGACCGGCCAGGCCAGCCTGCCGGAAATCACCTCCACCGAGGGCCCGCTGTTCGCGGCGCTGAAACAGGCCGTGTTCGAAGTGTGCATGGACGTGGCCCAGGCCATCGTGCGCGACGGTGAAGGCGCGACCAAGTTCGTCACCGTTGAAGTCAACGGCGGCGGCAATCATCAGGAATGCCTGGACGTCGGCTATACCGTGGCGCATTCGCCGCTGATCAAGACCGCCTTGTTCGCCTCCGACCCGAACTGGGGCCGCATCCTCGCCGCCGTTGGGCGTGCCGGCGTGCCTGACCTGGACGTGAGCAAGATCGACGTGTTCCTCGGCGACGTGTGCATTGCCAGCCGTGGCGCGCGCGCCGAAACCTACACCGAAGCCCAAGGCTCGGCCGTGATGCAGCAGGAAGAAATCACCATCCGTATCGAGCTGGGTCGCGGTGAGTGCAGCGAAACCATCTGGACCACTGACCTGTCCCACGAGTACGTGAAGATCAATGCGGAATACCGCACCTGATAGCCAAGAGGATAAGCGCGGTGAAACGAGTGCATGTAGCAGCAGCGGTGATCCGCGGTGTCGACGGCAGAATCCTGCTGGCGCGCCGCGCGGATACTCAGCACCAGGGCGGCCTGTGGGAGTTTCCCGGCGGCAAGGTGGAGGCTGAAGAATCGGTCGCCACCGCGCTGTCCCGCGAGTTGAAGGAAGAGCTGGGCATTCAGGTCACCACGGCGCGACCGTTGATCAAGGTGCAGCATGACTACGCCGACAAGCAGGTGTTGCTGGATGTCTGGGAAGTCTCGGCCTTTACCGGCGAGCCCCATGGTGCCGAAGGGCAGCCGTTGGAATGGGTCGCCCCGCGGGATTTGCCCAACTATGAGTTCCCTGCGGCCAATGCTCCAATCGTCGCAGCGGCGCGGTTACCGGCCGAGTACCTGATTACTCCGGGTGAGCTGGAAACCCCAACGCTGCTGCGCGGTATTCAGAAAGCCATTGCCGGTGGCATCAAGCTCATTCAGCTGCGTGCGCCCAACGGTTACGACCCGAAATACCGTGACCTGGCGGTGGATGCTGTTGGCCTGTGTGCCGGCAAGGCGCAATTGATGCTCAAAGGGCCGTTTGAATGGCTGGGGGATTTTCCGGCGGCGGGTTGGCACATGACCTCGGCGCAGCTGCATAAATACGCGAGCAAGGGCCGACCGTTGCCGAAGGATCGCTGGTTGGCGGCCTCGTGCCATAACGCTGAAGAACTGGCGCTGGCGCAAATGATGGATGTGGATTTCGTTACGCTGTCGCCGGTGCAACCGACCCAGACTCACCCTGATGCCCAGCCGTTGGGTTGGGAGCTGGCTGCACAGTTGATCCGTGGGTTCAGCAAGCCGGTGTTTCTGTTGGGCGGGGTTGGGCCTGCCGAGCGGGAGCAGGCTTGGGACGCTGGCGCTCAGGGTGTGGCGGGCATTCGGGCGTTCTGGCCTGAGGTTTAATGTTGTTCTGAATGGCCCCTTCGCGAGCAAGCCCGCTCCCACACTTGACCGAGTTCCCACGTTGGAATGCAGTCAAATGTGGGAGCGGGCGTGCTCGCGAAGAGGCCAGATCAGTCACCAAACAAACATCAGTGTGGCTTAGCCGCCGCCTGCCAAAGAATTTCAGCAACACCCTGGCGCTTGGCAATCACCCTGGCCGCCACAAACAACAAATCCGACAGCCGATTGATATACGCCAACCCCAGGCCTTCCAACGGCTCAACCGCATTCAAATGCTGACACCGCCGTTCCGCACTGCGCGCTACGCTGCGGCACACGTGGGCCTGGGCAATCAGCGCTGAGCCACCGGGCAGGATGAAGTTTTCCAACGACCCGACTTCCTCGTTCCAGCGATCAATCGCGGCTTCCAACCGATCGACTTCGGCCGCATTCAACGCCTTGTACACCGGCATTGCCAGTTCACCGCCGAGGTCGAACAAACGATGCTGGCAGGGTGTGAGCACTTCAATCACATCCATCAGTGCCGGATGCTTGCCGCTCTGTTCTTCAAGGTTGGCCAGCAGCAAACCCAACTGACTGTTCAGCGTGTCGACCTCGCCAATCGCTTCCACCCGAGGGTGGTCCTTGGGGACGCGGCGGCCGTCGCCGAGGCCCGTCTCGCCGTTGTCGCCGGTGCGGGTGTAGATCTTCGACAGGCGAAAGCCCATGGTCATTGCTCCAGTTGAGTCAGTTCATTGGGTGGCATTTGGCTGCCGGCCAAAGGCAGGCGCAGTGTGAAGCAGGTGCCCTGGCCGAGGGTGGAGTGCACCTCCATCTGCCCCTTATGGTTGTTGGTAATGATGAAGTACGACACCGACAGCCCAAGCCCGGTGCCTTGGCCAATTTCCTTGGTGGTGAAAAACGGCTCGAACGTGCGTTTGCGCACGTTTTCGCTCATGCCGATGCCGTTGTCTTCCACTTGGATCTCCGCCCACGGCGGATTGAGGCGGGTACGCAGGATAATTCGCCCAGGCTCACGGTCGTCTTCGCGCAGGTGAATGGCCTGGGCGGCGTTTTTGAGCAGGTTGAGCAGCACCTGTTCGAGTTCGTTGGCAGTGCCGGGAACCGGGCCCAGTTGCGGGTCGAACTGGCGAATGATCGCCTGGCCTTTGAAGTCAAAGCCGATTGTCAGGTCGAAGTCATTACCGGCAATTTCCACGGCCTGATCGATCAGTGCCGGCAAATCGCAAGGTGCCATCTGGCGATTACTGCGGCGGCTGAAACTGAGCATGTGGGTAACGATTTTCGCCGCTCGGGCGCCTGCCTGCTGAATGCCGTCGAGCAGTTGCGGTACTTCGCGGCTTTGCAGGTATTGGTTGACCGTGTCCAGTTCGATGCCCGCCTGTTCGGCGTACTCCAGGTTTTTGGGCAGGTCGGGAGACAGGCGGCGGCGGATATTCTGCACGTTGTGCAGGATAGCCCCCAGCGGGTTGTTGATCTCATGGGCCATGCCTGCGGCAAGGCCGCCGACGGAGAGCATTTTTTCCGACTGCACCATCATTTCTTCCAGGGACAAGCGCTGGGTGATGTCGTCGATACGAATGACCACGCCGCGCCCGGCGCCGCCCATCAATGGATAGAAGGTCAGGGCGTAATGCTTGGGCTCGTCATCCTTGATCCACGTGACGCGCTCAATGCGTTCCACCGTGTGTTGCTCGACCGTCGCCTTGATTTGCGGCAGGTACGGCTTGAGCGGCTGGAAGGCGAGGAAGATCGGCTGATTCAACGCTTCATCCAGGCGCGTGCCGGAAAGGGCCGTCGCTTCCTGGTTCCACTGGGTGACATACAGCTGTTCGTCCAGCGCGATCAATGCCGAGGGCATCGAGTCGATGATGCTGTTGAGGTAGTTCTGGAACCCGGTGAGTTTTTTCTCGATCTTGCTGCGAACCTGCACTTCGAGTTCCAGCTTGCGGTTGGTGTGACGCGTCTCCTCAGCCAGGCCTTGGGCCTGATCGTACGCAGCCTGTGAGTCATCGCGCGCGCGTTTGAGCTGCTGCTCGCGAGCCTCGATACGCGACAACATGGTATTGAACGCTTCGGCCAGGCTGCCGATTTCATCATGGTTGCCGCGTCCGGCGCGCAGGGCGTAGTTCTCCTCGCGGGTCACCTGGCGCGAGAGTTCTTCCAGTTCATGGATTGGGCGCGTGATCAGGCGTTTGATCTGCCGAGCGATGACCAGCCAGAGCAGCACACTGAAAATCAGAATGCCCAAGCTGGCGGTCAGCGTGCCGGTATAGAAGGCCACCGGCAGCTCACTGCTGGCCACCAGCAGTAAATGCCCGGAGGGCTGGCCGGCGCGGGGCAGGGTGATGACCTGGTTGCTGCGAAATTCGGTCAGGCGCCACGCCTCGATCTGCCGGTAGTTGTCTGGCAGATGCAGGCGATTGCCGTGTTGCATCTGCGCCAGGCGGGTGCCCTCGCCGTCGTACAGCGCCGCCGCGCGCAACGGCGAATAGCTGGTCAGCTCATTGAGCAGGGCGTCGGCCTTGGCTGGCGACTCAAGGGCTTCGGCGGCAAGTGACGGGCTGGAAACCAGCCGACCAATGGCCTGCAATGCCTGCGGCGCCATGCTTTCCTGGGAGATCCAATAGGCGGCACTGATAAACGTCAGGTTGGCCACCAGCAATACCGTGGTCAATAGCACCAGCAGGGCGGCCAGCAGTTTCTGCCCTACCGGTAGGTTTTCAAGACGCTGGCGCAGTGGCATCAGGGTTTTTCCAGGTGATAGACAGGTAGGCAGGGTAGCGCGTGCCTCAGTCGCTGGCCAATCCGCGTGCTTGCAAGTAGTCGACCAGGCGCGCCTGCACCTGTTGCAGATGCGGCAGTACCAATTGATGGCGGGCAGCGGCCAGGCAGGCATAGCCCAGCAGGTAGCTGATTTCAGTGCGCCGGGCGTTGGCCACGTCCTGATACATGGAGGAGTAATTGGCGGCAGTGGCCTGGATCACCCTTTGCACTTCGCTGTGCAGATCCTCGGCGGCGGCCGGTTGACCGCAGCACTCAAGCAACTCGGCCAACTCGGCGCACAGGGTTGCGACTTCACACTGATGGGCTTGCAAGCCGCCGTTGCGGCACTGGTAAAGCACGGTCAACGGGTTGATCGCGCAGTTAAGGGCCAGCTTGCGCCACAGCCGAGTGAGGATGTCAGTGCTCCATTCGTGGGGGATGCCGGCGCTGTGCAGGTCTTCCAGCCATAGCGGCGCAGTCGGGTGGCCAACGTCCCCCAGCCAGGTGTAGCCATGGCCGGCAAACACTACGCGCCAGTCGCCATCGCGAAATGCGCCCTCGGTGCTGGAGGCAAAGACGCAGCGCGCCTGGGGCAGTTGCGCGGCCACCGCGTCCTGGCTGCCGAGGCCGTTTTGCAGCAGGATCAGTTCGGCGTCTGGCACCAATCGGTGTTGCAACTGTGCGATGGAGCTCTGGGCATCGTAGGCTTTGCACGCCACCAGTAGGCGATGAATCGGCTCGGGGCTGTCAGGTGTTTCGCCGCTCACTGGGTAGGTGCTTTCTATTCCTTGCTCCACCAGGGTCAGGCCTTTCGCCGTCTGATAGCTGGCCAGGCGCGTTGTGTCGCGCAGGATCAGCCTGACCGGCACGCCCGCGCGCGCCAGGCGCGTGGCCCAGAGTGTGCCCAGGCTGCCGGCGCCGAGAATGTGCCAGGTGGTCGACATGAGTTTGTGCTCCGTAGGGTCGCTCACGGTGAACGGGGCGAAAGAACCGCTATAATGCCAGCGCATTTTAGCTCGGGCGCGCTCCATCTCTACTGAGCCCGCCCCTTATATTGGAGAAATGACATGCCTTCGTTCGACGTGGTATCCGAACTGGACAAACACGAAGTCACCAACGCCGTCGA
Organism: Pseudomonas fluorescens; assembly: GCF_900215245.1. Taxonomy (GTDB): domain Bacteria; phylum Pseudomonadota; class Gammaproteobacteria; order Pseudomonadales; family Pseudomonadaceae; genus Aquipseudomonas; species Aquipseudomonas fluorescens. The sequence continues at coordinate 866,636 of NZ_LT907842.1, read as the reverse complement.
GAACGCCGTCAAGGAACTGGACCGTCGCTATGACTTGAAAGGCAAGGGCAGCTTCGAATTCAAGGAAAAGGAACTGACCGTCAACCTGACCGCTGAAGCCGATTTCCAGCTGGAAGCGATGATCGAGATCCTGAAGCTGTCTTTGGTCAAGCGCAAGATTGATGCGCAATGCCTTGAAATCAAAGAGGCCTACGCGTCCGGCAAGCTGATGAAGCAGGAAGCGGTCCTCAAGGAAGGTATCGACAAAGAGCTGGCGAAGAAGATCGTTGCCCATGTCAAGGATGCCAAGCTGAAAGTCCAGGCCGCCATCCAGGGTGAGCAGGTTCGCATCACTGGCAAGAAGCGTGATGATTTGCAGGAGGCAATTGCTGCCCTGCGCGCGAAGACCTTCGACATGCCGCTGCAGTTCAATAACTTCCGCGACTGATGGCACTTTGGGGAACCTGTGGGCGTTTTTGACGTCCCACGCCCCAGACTCTGTGCCTACACTTGAGCCCTACGGGGCTCATTTGCGTTTTTAGGCAGTCAATAAAGCCGCACATCCGCGCAACAGGAGAAGATAGATGGATTTAAACGCTGAAGTGGATCACCTGGTCAAGGCCTCGCAGACCTGGATCCCGATGATTATGGAATACGGCAGCCGGGTACTGCTGGCGGTGGTCACCCTGGCCATCGGCTGGTGGTTGATCAATAAACTGACCCATAAGATGGGTCGTCTGTTGGCCATGCGTAACGCAGACCTGGCGCTTCAGAGCTTTGTTACCAGCATTGTGAACATCGTGCTCAAGATCATGCTGGTAATCAGCGTGGCGTCGATGATCGGGGTGGAGACCACGTCGTTCGTTGCGGCGATCGCAGCGGCAGGCTTTGCCATCGGCATGGCACTGCAAGGCAGCCTGACCAACTTCGCCGGCGGCGTACTGATTCTGTTGTTCCGTCCGTTCCGCATCGGTGACTGGATTGAAGCCCAGGGCACTTCCGGTACCGTCGACAGCATCCAGATCTTCCATACCGTGTTGCGTACCGGTGACAACAAAACCGTGATCGTGCCAAACGGCATCCTCTCAAACGGCATCATCACCAACACCAACCGTCAGCCGACCCGTAAGGTGGTGTTCGACGTGGGTGTCGACTATGAAGCTGACCTGCAGAAAGCCCGTGAAGTGCTGCTGGAACTGGCGAAAGACCCACGTGTGCTGGCTGACCCGGCGGCTGTCGCCGTGGTGTCGACCCTGGGCGATAGCTCGATCACCGTGTCTTTGCGTTGCTGGACCAAGACGGCTGATTACTGGGACGTTATGTTCATGCTGAATGAACTGGCGCGTGACCGCCTGAAAGGCGCGGGAATTGATATTCCGTTCCCGCAGCGAGTGATTCGCGTGATGCAGGAACCGGTTGCGAAATAACTAAGTGGCGGGGCGTCGAACTTGGCCGACAGGTCAGGTTCGATGCAAGCATTTAATCTCGTTAGTTAGCTTGCTAGTTATTTCGTCATTGAAATAAAACTGCAATAAAAAAGCCGCTCCTTTGCATGCAAGGGAGCGGCTTTTTATTTAAGGCCGAAGCCTTAACTCATCGTTGTAATCAAACTGGCGATTACAAGATGTTCAGCGGGTATTGCGCGATCAGACGCAGTTCGTCGATAGACGCCGAACCGTAGTACACGCCGTCAGACGAACGATAGGTCGCTTGACGTACGCGCAGGCTCAGGTCTTTCGCTGGGCCGCTCTGGATCACGTATTTGGCTTCGATATCACGTTCCCATTCTTTGGCATTGGTCGTGGTGCCGTTGTCGGCGCCGCTGCCAGTCACATAGCGGGTCATGAAGCTCAGGCCTGGAATGCCGAATTTGGCCATGTTCAGGTCGTAGCGAGCTTGCCAGGATTTTTCACCCTCGGCGTTGAAGTCGGAACGTGCAACGGAGTTAGCCAGGAAGATCGAACCGCCGCCGTCTACGCCGTAGCCGTAGTCGCCATCACCGCTAACCTTCTGGTAGGCCAGGGTAAAGGTGTGAGCGTCGACGGTGTACGCGCCTTGCAAGCTGTAAGCACGGTTGTCGAGCTTGGTGGTGTTGTCTTTTTCAGCACGTTGCAGACCGGCGCCATCGCTTTTGGTGTCGTAGATGTTGAAGTCTACGGCGACCGACTGGTTGTCGGTAAGCGCGTGGGTCCAGTTCACGTTGGCGTAGAGTTTCTTCCAATAGTCTTCGACTTTCGAGTAGTAGAGGCTAGTGGTGAGCTCTGGGGTCCAGGCGTAAACGCCGCCCACGAAGTTAGCCGCTCTCAGGCCGCGACCGGTGTTGGGTTCGGAGCTGCTGATACTGTCTTTGTAGGTGTGATCCTGGGCAACGATCGAGGTGAAGTGACCGGCCTCAAGTTTCAGGTCTTTGATTTCGTTGCTGGTCAGCGAGAAGCCTTGCGGCAGCTCTGGAAGCAGACGGCTGTCATCGGAGGCGAACACCGGTGCGGTGGTGTATTGATCACCGACTTTCAGCACAGTGTTGGAAATACGGAACTTAACCGCAGCGCCGCCTTTGGAGTAGTCGTCTTCCGAGCGACCGTCAGAACCGGTAGGGAACAGACCGGTACCGGCGCGGCCCTTGCCGCTGTCGAGCTTGACGCCCAGCAGGCCAATGGCATCAACACCGAAACCAACGGTGCCTTGGGTAAAGCCGGATTGGTACAGGCCGTTGAAGCCCAGACCGGTTTCTTCGCTGCGGCTTTGGCCGGTGTCGTTGTTGCGCTTGTCACGGCTGAAATACAGCAACCGGGTGTTGATGCTGAAAGTGCTGTCTTCAACAAAACCCTTGGCGTCGTCTTGTGCGGACGCCATTGCGTATTGCGAGGTGCCTGCTGAAACAGCCAGGGCGATCATGCTCCACTTCATCACGCGCATCGTGATTTGCTCCTTTGGTTTTAGGAAGAGTACTGCCGTCCCACCTGTATTTTTATCTGGGCGGCTCTTTCTTTTTTGTGTCGGCGCAAAGTTATATCACGCAGACCCTATTGACGATACTTACCCATCTATCCTTTCAGCTTCTTTACGAGGCTGTCGTAAATTGCTAGTTCCATGTCGCAAATTCACAGCCCGATGTAACAGGGCTGACAACTTAAGTGCTGTTTTCAGACCGCTTTCGAAGTTTGAAGTCGTCCTTGGTGCGCACTCAAACGCTGCTGTTTTTTATCGCGAAACACCTGCTTCCAGGCGGGTGCCCTTGTCGACTATACGAGTGTTAATGCAACAAGCGTGCACAAAGCGGTAACCGAATGTCATTTTTTCGTGAAAACCGTTACGGCAGTGTAAAAACCGCATAAGCACGGGCTTCTTACGTCGTTTACTTTGGGCTTGACGCCCGGGTGTGTCACCTGTGGGGTGGTACACAAAACCTGTGCCAGGGTAAAACGTTACCGGTTCACCCCCTTGAGTGGGTAGTTGGCGGATCTCTTTGAAGCACAGGTGGGTCATTTTGGTGCATCCCGTTCAGGCCCGAATCAGCGTAGCTCAAATATTCGGCTGCCTCGAAAAGGTGCAGCTTTTTTATCCGGTTGCCTCACGGCTCCCCTGCATTGGCCGTGAAGCCTCACGCATTCAAAGGTATGCTGGGCACCTGATATCGACCTGCCGAACGGAGTGCCCGCGTGTTCGCCTTAGATCAACGCCTGCAACAAGACACACTGGCCATTGGGGACTTTCCGCTCTGTCGCCTGCTGCTGTCCAACGACTCGAACTACCCCTGGTTTATCCTGGTGCCGCGCATCAAGGGTATCAGTGAAGTGTTTCAACTGGATGTCGCAGATCAACAAACACTGTGGAAAGAAACGACGGCCTTGGCGCAACTGCTTAATGAAGGCTTCGTGGCCGACAAGATGAACATTGGCGCTTTGGGTAACGTTGTCAGCCAGCTGCATGTGCATGTGATCGTGCGCAAACGGGATGACGCTGCCTGGCCCGCACCGGTCTGGGGCAAACACCCGGCCCAGCCTTATACCGAGGAGCAAGTGGCGGCGATCCGCAGCCGACTGCGCGTGTTATTGCCTGCCGGCTTCATCTTTACCCAGGACTGAATCATGGACCTGCAAGAACGCGTCACCGACCTGGAAAGCCGTCTGGCCTTTCAGGACGACACCATCGATACCCTCAATGGCATCCTCGTCGCCCAGCAGCGTGCGGTTGAACGGCTGCAACTGCAGATGATGGCGCTGCTCAAACGCCAGGAAGAAATGGGTGGCCAGTTCGAGTCATCCGAAGAAGAGGCCCCACCGCCTCACTATTAATGAGCACGCAATAAAAAACCGCGACCCAGCCAAGCTGGATCGCGGTTTTTTTTGCGCTGCGGGTGGGAATCAGCGACGCGGCAATGCCGCGATCACGTCTTCGGCCTGCAGGCCTTTGTCGCGGTTCATGACGGAGAATTCCACGCGCTGGCCTTCGACCAGGACGCGATGGCCTTCGCCACGGATAGCCCGGAAGTGGACGAAGATATCGTCGCCCGAATCGCGGGAAATAAAGCCGAAGCCTTTAGAGGTGTTGAACCACTTGACGGTCCCGGTATCCCGGTTGGTCATGTCGTAGCTTTGCGACGCGGCGGCGGGGGACGAACGGTAGAAGCTGATGGCCAGGTGAAGAACGATGGCGACCACAGCAATCACCAGGCTGAGCAGTATGGCTGGGTGGCCGCCTACTTCAGGCATCGGTGCCAGGAGGGTGAGGGTTTGAACGACAACGGTCAGCACCAGCAACGCACTGACCAGGTTTTGCAGTTGATGACGCGTGCCTTTGTTCCAGTAAGGGATTACCGGTACCAGCGTCAGGTTAAGAAGGCCGAACAAGGCCAGGTACAGAGCGTCGTGTTGTTCCAGGTAGGGAGGGCTTCCCTGTTGCAAGCTCGGTATAAAGGACAGCAGCAAAGCTGCAACGCCCGTTAGCAGGTGGACGATTTTCAACATTTTGATTAACTCACGTTAAGAAGGATCACAAGGAAGAGCTGACTGGCACGGTTCGCTTCTGAACAATGGGAGGCGTTGAGCACGTGCGCGGGTATCAGCCTATGTGGCGGCCGCAGAAATAAACGGCGAACCACACGATGTCTATTTAACAGCAAAGGCTGTGCCTACTCAAATCAAGCATTTCGGGGCGTTAAAGCCAGCAGGGCATTTCTGCATCAAACGCTTGTCCTAGACAGGTGCGGGCTTTTCGGGCGACATTTTGAATGTTTCCTGACCTGCGCAAAGCTTGTCCGCCGGTCGCGGGCGAGTGACAGCCTTGGGGTAGAGCGGGGCGATTTGTCGCATGGCACCTGCGTGAGGCGGGCTGCACACCGGCGGCACTCTTGCTAGAGTGGTCCTGCACCTGATCAATGAATATTCGTCAATTGAAGGGGAAAAACATGGCAATCGATATTGGTATCAGTGAAGAAGATCGTAAATCCATCGTCGATGGGCTTTCACGGCTTCTGTCCGATACCTATGTACTGTATTTGAAAACCCACAACTTCCATTGGAACGTCACGGGCCCCATGTTTCGTACGCTGCATTTGATGTTTGAAGAGCAGTACACCGAACTCGCCCTGGCAGTGGACTCCATTGCCGAGCGTATCCGCGCCTTGGGCTTCCCGGCACCGGGTGCCTATTCGATCTACGCCCGCCTGTCGTCCATCAAGGAAGAGGAGGGTGTGCCAAGTGCCGAAGAAATGATCAAGCAATTGGTGGCAGGCCAGGAAGCGGTGACACGTACCGCGCGCGGGATCTTCCCCTTGCTCGATAAGGTCAGCGATGAGCCGACGGCGGACTTGTTGACCCAGCGCATGCAAGTCCACGAGAAAACCGCGTGGATGCTGCGTTCCCTGCTCGAAAATCAATAAGCTTCGTGCCTGAGCGGCGCCTTCCTGGCGCCGCTCGCTTGTTTCTCTGCGCTTCCTGGCGTTGTCCTACGATTATCGACTCCCCGTCTTCTGGCTGCCCCTCTCGTCCTGCTGTTTTATAGGCCTACTGTCCAATGGGAGAAACCCATGGGCTGCTGTTTGGCAATGGAGTGTCAGGTGTATGTCACGTGGAGTGAGTAATGGAGTGATGGAAACCTGTGGTTTTCATAAGATAAAGGTCGACCCCTTTGCAAAAGGGTTCGACATGGGGCTGGCCAAGCCGTTGTCCCGGTCGGTCAGGCTCAATGGGTTCTCGACCTGCCTGCGGCTTGAACAGATCTATTGGAATATCCTCACGGAGATAGCCGGGATCAATGCCTGCTCAGTCAGTGCGTTGCTGTCTTACGTCGACCGGGAAGTGCATTTAAGGTACGGAGGGGTGAAGAACTTCAGTGGGCTGGTCAGGGTGGTGTGCGTGGTTCACGTACTAAAAGGACGTATCAGCGCCCTTAACCCCGATTAATCCGGCAGTTGCGAAGCGGGCCCTCCGTCAAGGCGGGCCAGGCTTCGGGCAGAAAGCCGGCTGCACTGCCTCGATTTACCAGATATAATCCCGCGCTTTGCTGCGCACGCCTTGGGTTTATCCACAGGGCCGGGCGTGGCGCAGTAACGATCTGATCGCCGAGACATCTCCATGCCCATGTACGACTATCAATGTGCTTCCTGTGGTCATCAGTTGGAAGCCATTCAGAAGATCAGCGCAGCGCCGCTGGTCGATTGCCCTGCCTGCCAGGCTCCTGAGCTGAAGAAGATGTTGTCCATGCCGGGCTTCCGCCTGAGCGGCGGCGGCTGGTACGAGACCGACTTCAAGACCGGCGCCAAGAAAAACCTGGCGGGCGGCGACAAAGCAGACTGAGTTGAACTCTACGCGCAGGCTCCTGCATTATCCGTCCCCTGCTTAACTGTACGGTGACGAGGCGAGCCTCCACCGAATTTCGAATTACGAGAAGTGAAACCACTACCATGATGCGCAGCCACTATTGCGGCCAACTGAACGAGACCCTGGATGGTCAGGAAATCACCCTTTGCGGATGGGTTCACCGTCGCCGCGACCACGGCGGGGTGATTTTCCTCGATATCCGTGATCGTAATGGTCTGGCCCAGGTGGTGTTCGATCCGGACCGCGCCGAAAGCTTCGCCGCCGCCGACCGTGTGCGCAGCGAGTACGTTGTGAAGATCACCGGCAAGGTTCGCCTGCGTCCGGCCGGTGCCGTGAACGCCAACATGGCGTCCGGCGCAATTGAAGTGCTGGGTTACGAGCTCGAAGTGCTGAACGAGTCGGAAACCCCGCCGTTCCCACTCAACGAGTATTCCGACGTTGGCGAAGAAACGCGCCTGCGCTACCGCTTCCTCGACCTGCGTCGCCCGGAAATGGCCGAGAAGCTGCGTCTGCGTTCGCGCATGACCACCAGCATCCGTCGCTTCCTCGACGAGAACGGCTTCCTCGACGTCGAAACGCCGATCCTGACCCGGGCCACCCCGGAAGGCGCGCGTGACTACCTGGTGCCGAGCCGTACCCACGCCGGTTCCTTCTTCGCCTTGCCGCAATCGCCACAGCTGTTCAAGCAACTGCTGATGGTGGCTGGCTTCGACCGTTACTACCAGATCGCCAAGTGCTTCCGTGACGAAGACCTGCGTGCCGACCGCCAGCCAGAATTCACCCAGATCGACATCGAGACCAGCTTCCTCGATGAAAAAGAGATCATGGGCCTGACCGAGCAAATGATCCGCAACCTGTTCAAGGAAGTGCTGGATCTGGAATTCGGCGAATTCCCGCACATGACCTTCGAAGAAGCCATGCGCCGCTACGGTTCCGACAAGCCAGACCTGCGTATTCCGCTGGAACTGGTGGACGTGGCCGACCAGCTCAAAGCAGTCGACTTCAAGGTGTTCAGCGGCCCGGCCAACGACCCTAAATGCCGTATCGCTGCCCTGCGTGTACCCGGCGGCGCGAGCATGCCGCGCAAACAGATCGACGACTACACCAAGTTCGTCGGCATCTACGGTGCCAAAGGCCTGGCGTATATCAAGGTCAACGAACGCGCCAACGGTGTTGATGGCCTGCAATCGCCGATCGTGAAAAACATCCCGTTGGACAACCTGAACGCGATCCTGGATCGCGTTGGCGCGGTCGACGGCGACATCGTGTTCTTCGGCGCCGACAAGGCCAAGATCGTCAGCGAAGCGCTGGGCGCACTGCGCATCAAGCTCGGTCACGACCTGGACCTGCTGACGTGCAAGTGGGCGCCGATGTGGGTCGTCGACTTCCCGATGTTCGAAGAGAACGACGACGGCAGCTTCAGCGCCTTGCACCACCCGTTCACCGCGCCGAAGTGCTCGCCTGAAGAATTGGAAGCCAACCCGGCCGGCGCTTTGTCCCGTGCCTATGACATGGTGCTCAATGGCACTGAGTTGGGTGGCGGTTCGATCCGTATCCACCGCAAAGAGATGCAACAAGCGGTCTTCCGCCTGTTGGGCATCAACGAAGCGGAACAGGAAGAGAAGTTTGGTTTCCTGCTCGACGCCCTGAAATACGGCGCACCGCCGCACGGTGGCCTGGCGTTCGGTCTGGACCGTCTGGTGATGCTGATGACCGGCGCCCAGTCGATCCGTGAAGTGATTGCCTTCCCGAAAACCCAGAGTGCTGCGGACGTGATGACCCAGGCTCCGGGCGTGGTGGATGCCAAGGCGCTGCGCGAGCTGCATATCCGTCTGCGCGAGACGCCGAAGGCTGAGTAAGGCTGCGGCGTGAAAGCGCAATAAGGTTTTACGCAGTCAAAAAGGCGCATCTTCGGATGCGCCTTTGCGTTTAAAAGAGGGAATTCCTGCCTGGGGCGGGATTGATAAGGTTTCTAGAGAATTTCGGAGTTGTGTTATGGCTGGCCATTCCAAGTGGGCGAACATCAAGCACCGCAAAGAGCGTCAGGATGCCAAGAAAGGCAAGATCTTCACCAAGTGGATTCGCGAACTGACCGTCGCCGCCCGCCAAGGCGGTGGTGACCCAGGCTCCAACCCGCGTCTGCGCCTGGCGCTGGACAAGGCCTTGGGCGCCAACATGAGCCGCGACATCATCGACCGCGCTGTGGCCCGTGGTGCCGGTGCGGCCGACACCGACGACATGGTCGAGTTGAGCTATGAAGGCTATGGCCCAGGTGGGGTGGCGGTAATGGTCGAGTGCATGACCGACAACCGCAACCGTACGGCGGCAGCGGTGCGCCATGCATTCAGCAAATGCGGCGGCAACCTGGGCACCGACGGTTCGGTGGCCTACCTGTTCGAGCGCAAGGGGCAGATCTCCTTCGCGCCCGGTACGGATGAAGACGCGTTGATGGAAGCCGCCATGGAAGCGGACGCCGACGACGTAGTCACCAACGAAGACGGTTCCATCGATGTATTCACCTCGTTTGCCGGGTTCTATGCCGTGCGTAATGCACTGGAAGCGGCCGGTTTCAAAGGCACTGACGCGGAAATCGTGATGCTGCCGACCACCAGCGCCGAGCTGGACCTGGACGGCGCGCAGAAAGTGCTGAAGATGCTCGATATGCTCGAAGACCTGGACGATGTGCAGAACGTTTATTCCAATGCCGACATTCCAGAAGAAGTCGCAGCACAGCTGGTCTGAAGAATGATGTAAATCAACATGTGGGAGCTGGCTTGCCTGCGATAGCATCACCTCGGTTTAGAAGACGCACCGAGGTGCCTGCATCGCAGGCAAGCCAGCTCCCACAGTTGATCGATGTTGGCCGCAAGAATTGTGTTTCCCCCAACCCGCAGGCGTTATGACTTTAATCCTAGGTATCGACCCCGGTTCGCGCATTACCGGTTTTGGCGTGGTGCAACAGACCCCGCGTGGCTGCGTCTACGTCGCCTCGGGCTGCATCCGCACCGGCGCGGGCGAGTTGGCCGAGCGCCTGCAGATCGTCTATCGCGGCGTGCGTGAAGTGATCCAAACCTACGGGCCGGTCACGATGGGCATCGAAAAGGTCTTCATGGCCAAAAACGCCGACTCGGCCCTCAAACTCGGCCAGGCCCGTGGCGCCGCCATTGTCGCCGGTGCGGAGGAGGGCATGGAAATCGCCGAATACACGGCGACCCAAGTCAAACAGGCCGTAGTGGGCACCGGTGCGGCAAACAAGGAGCAGGTGCAGATGATGGTCATGCACATGCTCAAGCTCACCTCAAAACCGCAAATCGACGCCTCCGACGCCCTGGCTATTGCCATTTGCCATGCCCACACCCGCTCCAGTCTGTTGCCGCATGGCCTGGGCACGGCACGCAGTCGTGGCGGGCGGCTGCGTCTCTGATAGCATCAGCGCAATCGTAATTTCCGGTCAGGCCGTGTTCTGACCCCAAGCTTTAAGGATCTGAACCGTGATTGGACGCTTGCGCGGCACCCTGGCTGAAAAACAGCCGCCGCACCTGATTCTGGATGTAAATGGGTTGGGGTATGAGCTGGAAGTGCCCATGACCACCCTCTATCGCCTGCCATCGATCGGCGAGCCGTTGACCCTGCACACTCACTTGGTGGTGCGCGAAGACGCGCAATTGCTCTATGGTTTCATTGGCAAGCGTGACCGCGACTTTTTCCGCGAACTGATTCGCCTCAATGGCGTGGGGCCCAAGCTTGCCTTGGCGTTGATGTCGAGCCTGGAAGTGGATGAATTGGTACGCGCTGTTTCGGCCCAGGACACCTCCGCGCTGACCAAGGTGCCGGGGGTCGGCAAGAAAACCGCTGAGCGCCTGCTGGTGGAGCTCAAGGACCGCTTCAAGGCCTGGGAAGTCGTGCCGAGCATGTTTGCCCTGGTGCCGAACCAGCCGGATATGCCGGTGGGGCAGCTTGCAAGTGCCGAAAGCGATGCCGTCAGCGCGTTGATCTCCCTGGGCTACAAGCCGCAGGAGGCCAGCAAGGCGGTGTCGGCCATCAAGGACAAGAACCTGAGCAGCGAAGACATGATCCGCCGAGCCCTGAAGGGAATGATTTAAGTGATTGAAGCAGATCGTCTGATCGCGGCCACCGGCCCGCGCGACCGTGAAGAAGTCCAGGACCGGGCCATCCGCCCGCTGAGCCTGGCTGAATATATCGGCCAGCCGACCGTACGCGAGCAGATGGAGTTGTTCATCCAGGCCGCGCGCGGGCGCAATGAGTCCCTGGACCACACGTTGATCTTCGGCCCGCCGGGGCTGGGTAAAACCACCCTGGCCAATATCATCGCGCAGGAAATGGGCGTGTCGATCAAGTCCACCTCCGGCCCGGTGCTGGAGCGTCCGGGTGATCTGGCGGCGCTGCTGACCAATCTTGAGCCCCACGACGTGCTGTTTATCGACGAGATTCACCGGCTGTCGCCGATCGTCGAAGAAGTGCTGTACCCGGCCATGGAAGACTTCCAGCTCGACATCATGATCGGCGAGGGCCCGGCGGCCCGCTCGATCAAGCTCGACCTGCCGCCTTTCACATTGGTCGGCGCAACGACTCGCGCGGGCATGCTGACCAACCCGCTACGAGACCGTTTCGGCATTGTTCAACGTCTAGAGTTCTATAGCACCGCTGACCTGGCGACCATCGTCAGCCGGTCGGCGAGCATTCTCGGCTTGCCCCTGGACCCGGAAGGCGCCTTTGAAATCGCCCGCCGGGCCCGTGGCACGCCACGGATCGCCAACCGTTTGTTGCGTCGCGTACGCGATTTTGCCGAGGTGCGGGCCAAGGGGCATATCACCAAGGCCGTGGCCGACCTGGCGTTGAACCTGCTGGATGTGGACGAGCATGGCTTCGATCATCAGGATCGACGTCTACTCTTGACCATGATCGAAAAGTTCGACGGTGGGCCGGTGGGCGTGGACAGCCTGGCGGCCGCCATCAGTGAAGAGCGCCATACCATTGAGGATGTGCTGGAGCCGTACCTGATCCAGCAGGGCTACATCATGCGTACGCCACGGGGGCGAGTGGTGACGCGCCACGCCTATTTGCACTTTGGGTTAAACATTCCGTCACGATTGGGCGAGATGCCTGTAGTAGACGAATTCCTCGATGCAGTGGACGATTAAAAAGATCATGCCAGTCGATTTATCTTAAGTTTGTGCTGTCCTAGTGGCTGGTGTCGTCATTCAGTCGTTATAAATATTCTCGAGAACCCAGAGCGAGAATGAAAAAACAGTTGCGAGCCGGATTGGCAACCTGAGGAGTAAGCACTAGAGTATGCGCGCGCAAAACGGGGATCAGTCGTTCGCACATCGCTGTCGCGTTTATTACGAGGACACCGATGCTGGCGGCATCGTGTATTACGTCAACTACCTCAAGTTCATGGAGCGGGCTCGAACCGAGCGGCTACGGGAGTTGGGCTTTGCCCAATCCACGCTTGCGGGGGAGGACCTGTTGTTTGTCGTGCATTCCAGCGAGGCGCGTTACCACGCGCCGGCGCGGCTGGACGATGAACTGCTGGTCAGCGCGGAAGTAATCGAATTGAACCGTGTCAGCCTGCGCTTTAAACAGCAAGTCAGGCGGGCAACGGATGCAACGCTGCTCTGTGAGGGGCAGTTCCTGGTGGCGTGTGTGCGCACCAATAGTTTGAAGCCCCGGGCCATTCCCGAAGCTCTACGTGCGGCCTTTGCCGGCGTAAGCGGCGCGGGTAAACAATCAACGCAGGAGATTTAGCGTGGAACCTACCGTCGTCGACCATTCCTCCATGTGGAGCCTGGTCAGCAATGCCAGTGTTGTGGTTCAACTGGTGATGCTGATCCTGGTAGCCGCATCGGTTACCTCTTGGGTCATGATTTTTCAGCGCAGCAACTTGCTGCGTGCCGGTCGACGTGCCCTGGAGAGCTTCGAAGAGCGCTTCTGGTCGGGTATCGACCTGTCCAAGCTGTACCGTCAGGCGGGCAGCAACCCGGACCCGGATTCGGGCGTCGAGCAAATCTTCCGCGCCGGTTTCAAGGAGTTCTCGCGCCTGCGTCAGCAGCCGGGCGTCGACCCTGAAGCGGTCATGGAAGGTGTGGCCCGTGCCATGCGCGTCGCGATTTCACGCGAAGAAGAGAAACTCGAGCAGAGCCTGCCGTTCCTCGCTACCGTCGGCTCCGTCAGCCCGTACATCGGTCTGTTCGGCACCGTGTGGGGGATCATGAACTCCTTCCGTGGCCTGGCTCAGGCCCAGCAAGCCACCCTGGCCACTGTGGCCCCGGGTATCGCCGAAGCCCTGGTCGCTACCGCGATCGGCCTGTTCGCTGCTATTCCAGCAGTAATCGCTTACAACCGTTTTGCCGCACGCGGCGAAACCTTGATCAGCCGTTACTACACCTTCGCCGACGAGTTCCAGGCGATCCTGCACCGTAAAGTGCACACCAGCGAAGAATAAGCAGGTATTTCCCAATGGCTTTAATCGCTCGAGCTCGCAAAAAGCGCAAGCCGGTCGCCGAGATGAACGTAGTGCCCTACATCGACGTGATGTTGGTGCTGCTGGTCATCTTCATGGTGACCGCGCCGATGCTCAATCAGGGCGTGAAGGTTGATCTGCCCAAGGTTTCCAGCGAAGCCTTGCCGCAAGACAACAACACTCAGGTCCTGACCATTTCGATCAAGGCTGACAAGACCTATTACTGGAACCTTGGCAGCGAAGTCGACACTCAGAAACAGCAGGACAAGGCCTTGACCTTGCCGGCCATGACTGACGCGGTGACCAAGATCATTCGCTCCGGCAATGAAGGCGGCAAGCACACCCAGGTCTTTATTCGCGGCGACAAGTCGGTTGACTATGGCTCCGTCATGGGCGCCATGGGCGGGCTGCAGAAGGCCGGCGTCGGTAACGTTGGCTTGATTACCGAGGCGCCCTGATGCACCAACAGCGAGAGCCGTCCGCCTCGGAAAGCTACTTCTGGCCTAGCGTCTGGGCAATTGCCCTGCACGTCCTGGTGTTTGGCATGCTGTTCGTCAGCTTTGCCATGACACCGGACCTGCCGCCAGCCAAGCCGATCGTGCAGGCGACCCTGTATCAGCTGAAATCGAAAAGTCAGGCCACCACCCAGACCAATCAGAAGATTGCGGGTGAGGCCCAGAAGTCGGCTGCGCGCCAGACCGAAGTCGAGCAGATGGAACAGAAGAAGGTCGAGCAGGAAGCGGTGAAGGCTGCTGCGGAACAAAAGAAAGAAGAGGCGGCTCAAAAGGCCGAGGAATCGAAAAAGGCTGACGAAGCCAAGAAAGCTGACGAGGCGAAAAAGGCTGATGAAGCCAAGAAAGCCGAGAAAGCTGCCGAAGCCAAAAAGGCCGAAGAGAAACAATTGGCTGATATAGCCAAGAAGAAGTCTGAAGAAGAAGCCAAAAAAGCTGCCGAAGAAGAGGCCAAGAAAAAGGCCGCTGAAGAGGCCAAGAAAAAGATAGTCGAAGACGCGAAGAAAAAAGCCGCCGAAGACGCCAAGAAAAAAGCTGAAGCAGACGAGGCGAAGAAAAAGATCGCCGACGACGCGAAGAAGAAAGCTGCCGCCGATGCCACCAAGAAAAAGGCCCAGGAAGCAGCACGTAAATCCGCCGAAGAGAAAAAGGCCCAGGCCTTGGCAGATTTGCTTTCCGACACGCCGCAGCGTCAGCAAGCCTTGGCCGATGAGCGTGGTGATGAAGTCGCGGGCAGTTTCGACGACCTGATTCGGGCACGGGCAGCGGAAGGTTGGACGCGTCCACCTTCGGCACGTAAAGGTATGACAGTAGTGCTGCAGATCGGCATGTTGCCGGACGGCACGGTGACTTCGGTCAGCGTTTCCAAGTCCAGTGGTGACGGTTCGTTCGACAGTTCGGCGGTTGCCGCGGTCAAGAACATTGGCCGGTTGACCGAGATGCAGGGAATGAAACCAAGCGACTTCGCTCCCTATCGTTCATTCAAGATGACATTCACACCTGAGGATCTAGCCTTGTGAGAAACCTTCTTCGAGGAATGCTTGTCGTTATTTGCTGTATGGCAGGGATAGCGGCGGCGGATGAAAAGAACATCCTGGTCACCAGCGGTAGTGATCGGGCCACCCCGATCGCGGTTGTACCGTTCGGCTGGCAGGGCGGCAGCGTGCTGCCGGACGACATGGCCCAGATCGTCAGTGACGACCTGCGCAACTCCGGTTACTACGCGCCGATTCCGAAAGGCAACATGATCAGCCAGCCGAACCAGGCCAGCGAAGTTGTGTTCCGTGACTGGAAGGCCGTCGGCGCCCAGTACCTGATGGTCGGCAACATCGTGCCGGCCGGCGGTCGCCTGCAAATCCAGTACACGTTGTTCAACGTGGCTACCGAGCAGCAGGTCTTGACCGGCAGCGTATCGGGCACCGCCGAACAACTGCGGGACATGGCGCACTACATCTCGGACCAGTCGTTTGAAAAACTCACCGGTATCAAGGGTGCGTTCTCGACACGCCTGCTTTATGTAACGGCTGAGCGTTTCTCCGTAGACAACACGCGTTACACGCTGCAGCGTTCGGACTACGACGGCGCGCGCGCCGTGACCTTGCTGCAGTCCCGTGAGCCAATCCTGTCGCCGCGTTTCGCGCCGGACGGCAAGCGTATTGCCTACGTGTCGTTCGAACAGCGCCGTCCGCGTATCTTCGTCCAGCACATCGATACTGGCCGTCGTGAGCAGATCACCAACTTTGAAGGCCTCAACGGTGCGCCAGCATGGTCACCGGATGGTTCGCGCCTGGCATTCGTACTGTCCAAGGATGGCAACCCGGATATCTACGTGATGAACATGGCTTCGCGCCAGATCAGCCGTGTTACCAGCGGCCCGGGCATCAACACCGAACCGTTCTGGGGTAAGGATGGTTCGACCATCTACTTCACCTCCGACCGTGGTGGCAAGCCTCAAATCTACAAAACAAGCGTAGGTGGCGGTGGCGCAGAACGCGTGACCTTTATTGGTAACTACAATGCCAACCCTAAGCTTTCGGCTGATGAAAAGACGTTGGTGATGATTCACCGTCAGGATGGTTTCACTAATTTCCGGGTTGCGGCCCAGGATTTGCAGCGTGGAACGGTAAAAATCCTCACAGACACCAACCTTGATGAGTCAGCTACTGTTGCGCCCAACGGCACCATGGTAATCTACGCCACCCGCCAGCAGGGCCGGGGAGTCTTGATGCTCGTGTCCATTAATGGACGCGTAAGGCTCCCGCTTCCTACCGCACAAGGCGAAGTCAGAGAACCGTCCTGGTCCCCTTACCTGAACTGACGCGGCGCTACAAAAAGATTTGCTTAACACACTGGGGTTCATTAGGAGTTTCACGATGGAAATGCTGAAGTTTGGTAAGTTTGCTGCTCTGGCTCTGGCTCTGTCCGTAGCCGTTGGTTGCTCGTCTAAAGGCGGCGACAATGCCGGTGAAGGCGCAGCTGTTGATCCAAACGCTGGTTACGGCGCTAACACTGGTGCAGTTGACGGCTCCCTGAGCGAAGAAGCTGCTCTGCGCGCTATCACCACTTTCTACTTCGAATACGACAGTTCGGACCTGAAGCCAGAAGCCATGCGCGCTCTGGACGTTCACGCGAAGGACCTGAAAGCTAACGGCGCTCGCGTTGTTCTGGAAGGTAACACTGACGAACGTGGTACTCGTGAGTACAACATGGCACTGGGCGAGCGTCGTGCGAAAGCCGTTCAGCGCTACCTGGTACTGCAAGGTGTTGCTCCAGGCCAACTGGAACTGGTTTCCTACGGTAAAGAGCGTCCAGTTGCTACTGGCCACGACGAGCAGTCCTGGGCTCAAAACCGTCGCGTCGAACTGCGTAAGTAATTCGTCATGCGAACGTGCCGTCGTGCTCTAACTGTATTGGCTCTCAGCTTCGCACCGCTTGCGGTGTGGGCTGCGGTTCCTGTGGAAGATAGCAACTCTGGCTATAACAATAGCGGGAGCAGTTATCCGCCAGCGGGTTATGGCACGAACGGCGCCTATGCTGGGGGGGCGGCTACGTCCGCCCCCTCGGCACAGGGCGAACTGTTCAACCAGCTGCAACGCATGCAGGATCAATTGTCGCAGCAACAAGGCACGATTGAAGTACTGCAGAATCAAGTGAACCAGCTGAAGCAAGAAGGCCTGGAGCGTTACCAGGATCTTGATCGACGCATTGGAGCCGGCGTAACACCTGCCGCAACTCCTGATAATTCTTCTGCCGGTGGTGCGCCAAGCGCTGCCGCCGGTGGTGCCGCAGCAGGGGCAGCGGCGGCTAGCCAAGCCCCTGCCGCCAGCAGCGAACCGGGTGATCCAGCGAAGGAAAAACTGTATTACGATGCAGCCTTCGACCTGATCAAAGCCAAGGATTTCGATAAGGCCAGCCAGGCTTTTACCGCATTCCTGCGCAAGTACCCAAACAGCCAGTACGCGGGCAATGCCCAGTACTGGTTGGGTGAGGTCAACTTGGCCAAGGGTGATTTACAAGCAGCAGGCCAGGCTTTTGCCAAGGTCAGCCAGCTGTACCCAAAGCACGCCAAGGTGCCTGATTCGCTGTACAAATTGGCCGACGTAGAACGCCGCCTGGGTCATACCGACAAGGTCAAAGGCATTCTGCAGCAAGTGGTTGCCCAGTATCCGGGTACCTCTGCTGCTCAGTTGGCCCAGCGGGATCTGCAACGCTTGTAAGCGATGTCGCCCGTTTAGAAGAAACCCGCGCCTGGCGCGGGTTTTTTCGTTAGAATCCACGCCCTTTTATGAAACACGCTCCTTGGGGTTGACGCGTTGGCGCAATCCCTTGAAGTGCCTGACGGAGGCGGACAGCCTGTTTAGCTGTTACGCCCGTGGCGACTATGCAAGACACATTACGTATTACCGAAGTTTTTTACTCGTTGCAGGGTGAAACGCGAACCGCTGGCCTGCCCACCGTATTTGTACGGTTGACCGGTTGCCCTTTGCGTTGCCAATACTGTGACAGCGCCTACGCCTTCAGTGGCGGCACCGTGCGCACGCTCGACGACATCCTTGAGCAGGTTGCCGGCTTCAAGCCGCGCTACGTCTGCGTGACCGGTGGCGAGCCTCTGGCCCAGCCCAATGCCATCCCGTTGCTCAAGCAACTGTGTGATGCAGGTTACGAAGTCTCGCTGGAGACCAGCGGAGCGCTGGACATCTCTGCCGTGGATTCGCGCGTAAGCCGAGTGGTCGATCTGAAGACCCCAGGCTCCAAGGAAGCGCACCGTAACCTGTACGAGAACATCGATCTGCTGACGGCCAACGACCAGGTCAAGTTCGTGATCTGTTCGCGCGACGATTATGACTGGGCGGCTTCCAAGCTGATCCAATACGGCCTCGACCGTCGTGCCGGCGAAGTATTGTTCTCGCCGAGCCATCATGACTTGAACGCCCGCGACCTGGCCGACTGGGTCGTGGCGGACAACCTGCCGGTGCGCCTGCAATTGCAGTTGCATAAATACCTGTGGAATGACGAGCCGGGGCGCTGACATGACGGGTCAAAAGCGCGCAGTCATCTTGCTGTCCGGCGGCCTCGACTCCGCCACCATGGTTGCCATGGCACAAGCGCAGGGCTACCTCTGTTACACGATGAGCTTCGACTACGGTCAACGCCACCGCGCCGAGCTGGACGCCGCCGTGCGTGTCGCCCGTGACTTGAGTGTGGTCGAGCACAAGGTGATCGGACTCAACCTCAATGGCATCGGCGGGTCAGCCCTTACCGACAGCAGCATCGAGGTGCCCGAGGCGCCCAGCGAAGGCATCCCGTTGACCTACGTGCCGGCGCGCAACACCGTGTTTCTGTCCCTGGCTCTCGGTTGGGCCGAAGTACTCAATGCCCGTGACATCTTCATCGGCGTCAACGCACTGGACTACAACGGTTATCCGGACTGCCGTCCAGAGTATGTCGAGTCATTCGAGCGCATGGCCAACCTGGCGACCAAGGCGGGTGTGGAAGGGCAGGGCTTTCGTATCCAGGCCCCGCTGCAGAACATGACCAAGGCAGACATTGTGAGGGCTGGCGTAGGACTTGGCGTGGATTACGCGCTGACTGTTTCCTGCTACCAGGCAGACGATGCTGGCCGTGCTTGTGGGAAATGTGACGCTTGCCGACTGCGTGCAGAAGGCTTCCAAACGGCCGGAATTACAGACCCAACGCGTTATTTCTGATTTATTTCAAATAAGGTGTTGAATAATCCTTAGAAATCAGTATTATACGCGCCACCACACAGCGGGTCGTTAGCTCAGTTGGTAGAGCAGTTGGCTTTTAACCAATTGGTCGTAGGTTCGAATCCCACACGACCCACCATTTTTGGCGGTTTAGAAAATCCGGAAGGCCCACGCAAGTGAGGATTTCCGGGTTTTTTTTTGCCTGGGATTTGGTTGAGAAGTAGAGCCTGGGTGAGGGGTTACCACTAAAGCCGGTGCAGGGGGCGTGCCGTCGCGGCGTTCGCTACGCGAGGTTTCAATAGAATGTCTTGAGTGATGGGCAACTCAGATATATCTCCCGCAATTGTCAGTTATAGACCTTATCTGCTTTAGGAAAAGTCCACGCCGTCCGAGCGCTCTTTCTGATAGCGCGGTTTGGTGTCAGCCATTTACTGTCATATCGTGAAATGTGCGTACAAGTCGTCAGTTGCCTTGATCGAAATCAGCAATTATTTACAGCCGACAATGACGCCTTTCAGACCGCTAGGGCATTCATCGGTGTCAGCACTATTGATGCGTGTGAGGCCTTATAACCATGGCTATGAACGGGCATTGCATTGATGCCTATTGATGGCTATTCCAAAAGAGGGCTGTGGTTGTTATGAATATCTACCGTTCGCAACTTTCTCCACAAGCAATACATGTTCAACTGCCAACACAATCGCCAGCGAGTGTGACGGTAATAAAATCTGAAGACAGTGCTTCACCTACTCCGCTTATTTCCGATGCCTCAGTGCTCAATAAAGTAAGCGATCCAAAATTTGAAATGAAGAAAGAGTTCACATCTCCCAACGGATTGTTTGGTGTGAAGTACTCGCTTGCCGCTCCGAGCCCTGGGTTGAGCAACATTACGTTCCCTATCATTATCGACGAAGGTCTTCAAAAAAAGGCTGATAAGGACGCAGGGATTTACTACGCGATGATGTTCGGCGTCAATACTGAGAAAGGTACAGCCCTTGGTCGTGGCTATATCGGGATGCAACCCCGAGGGGATGGCAAGGCGCTGATTATTTTTTCCGGATATGGCCCGCATTTCAATGCGCCCAAAGGGCGTGCTGAATTTGATGGGGTAACAGGCGCGAGCAATAGCACCTTGGTGGACTTTAAGTTTGGCAATAAGTATGAACTTACTGTCGAACGAGACCCCGCAGACCCGCGAATTTTGAGCGCCTATGTTCAGGATGTTACGGATCCTGATAACCCTGGGCCAAAACAACATGTCAAAGATATACACGTCGATCAGAATGTTGCGCTAGCGGGTAGTGACGCTGGCTTCGTCGAACAATACGGCGCGAAAATAAATAAAAGCTCGCAGATAGCGCCTACCCGCGGTAGTTTTTTTGCACCCTTTACTACTGATGACAAGGGGGATGTAAAGGTGGGTGAAATCATGAGCACAGGTCTGTACGGCAGGTATAAAAATTCGACGGTAGGTAAACAGCATATTGTCAAAGAACAGGGCGTAGGTAAGGAGTTGGAGTTCTCTTTGCAAGGTGTTGGCTCTTAGGCGCAAACTGACGGCTGGCAGTATAGGTAGTGTTTTCGAAGGGCCTGTAAAACTTTATTCCCACCGCCTTATGGCGGTTTAGAAAATCCGGACGGCTCGCGCAAATGAGGCGTTCCGGATTTTTTGGTTAAAGAGTATTGGCGTCCGCTCAACCAAACCGCCCGGTAATATAGTCCTCCGTTTGCTTCATCTGCGGCTTGGTGAAGATCTCGTCCGTATTCCCATACTCAATCAATTCCCCCATGAACATGAACGCGGTGTTGTCCGACACCCGCGCGGCTTGCTGCATGTTGTGGGTCACGATAATCACCGTGTATTGCGCCTTCAACTCTGTAATCAACTGCTCGATACGCCCGGTCGAGATGGGGTCGAGTGCAGAGGTCGGTTCGTCCAGCAGCAATACCTGCGGTCGCAGGGCAATCGTGCGCGCGATGCACAGTCGCTGTTGCTGGCCACCCGAGAGGCTCTGTGCGCTCTGGTTGAGTTTGTCTTTCACTTCATCCCACAGGGCGCCGCCGCGCAAGGCTTGCTCGACGCGGTCATTCATTTCGCGCCGGGACAATTTTTCATGGTGACGCACCGCGTAGGCGATGTTGTCGAAGATCGACATCGGAAACGGCACGGGCTTCTGGAACACCATGCCCACATGGCTGCGCAGGCGGTTCATCGAATAGCCGGGGGCGAGAATGTTTTCGCCATTGAGCAGCACTTCGCCACGCGCTTCTTGCTTGGGGTACATCGAGTAGATGCGGTTGAACACCCGCAGCAAGGTGGACTTGCCGCAGCCTGAGGGACCGATGATGGCCGTGATGCGCTTTTCCGGAATGTCGATGTCGATGGATTTCAGGGAACGTTGATTGTTGTAGAAAAACTCCAACCCGCGCACCTGGATTTTGGTTTTTTCGTGAGCAATGCCGGTGGCGTCCATCAGTGAGACCTATTGCGTAAAAGAATCAGGCGGGATGCCAGGCTGAGTACCAGCACGAACAGCGTGAGCACCAATGCACCGGCCCACGCGAGCGCATGCCAGTCGTCGAACGGGCTCATGGCGTACTGGAAAATAACCACCGGCACGCTGGCAATCGGCTTGAGCAGGTTGCTGCTCCAGAACTGATTGCCGAAGGCGGTGAACAGCAGCGGCGCCGTTTCCCCGGTAATCCTGGCCAGCGCGAGCAGGATGCCGGTGACCACGCCGGCTTTGGCCGCCCTCAACACGATCTGCAGTGTCAGCTTCCACTGCGGCACACCCAGTGCCAGGGCCGCTTCGCGCATGGTCGAGGGTTGCAGTTGGAGCATTTCATCGGTGGTGCGTACCACCACCGGGATTACCAGCAGGGCCAAGGCCAATGCCCCCGCGATGGCAGAAAATCCGACCTGGTGATTGGTCAGCAGGTTCAGCGGCAGAATGACGCCGGTGTAGATGAACAGCCCCAGCACAATGGATGGCGCGGACAGCAGGATGTCGTTGATGAACCGCACGGTAGTACCCAGGCGCGAGTGTCGTGCGAACTCTGCCAGCCAGATGCCCGCCATCAGCCCGATGGGGGTGCCGATCAGCAATGCGATAGCGGACATCAGTGCGCTGCCATAAAACGCATTGGCCAGGCCGCCTTCGGTGCCGGGCGGTGGGGTCATCTGGGTAAACAGGCGCAGGTTCAACGCCTGGAAGCCATTGACGATGGTCGTCACTAATATCCATGCCAGCCACAGCAGGCCAAAGGCCGTAGCGCCGCAACTGAGGCACAGGGCTACGCCGTTTTTAAGCGCGCGTTTTCGGTAGAGGCGTTCGTTGGCGTTCATAGCCCTTCCTTACGCGACAGGCGCATCAGCATCAGCCGCGCCAACGCCAGCACGACGAAGGTCACGATAAACAGCAGGAAGCCCAGGGCGATCAGCGCCGAGCGATGCAGATCGGTGTAGGCCTCGCTGAACTCGTTGGCGATGACCGACGCGATCGAGCTGCTGGGCATCAGCAGTGAGGCGGAAAACTGCTGGGCGTTACCCAGTACGAAGGTCACGGCCATGGTCTCGCCGAGGGCACGACCCAAGCCGAGGAAGATGCCGCCGACCACCGCCGAACGGGTGTAGGGCAACACGATGTCCCACACCACTTCCCAAGTGGTGCTGCCCAAGGCGTAGGCGGATTCTTTCAACTGTGTCGGCACACTGCGAAACACCTCATGCATCACCGACGTGATGAACGGCATGATCATCACCGCCAGCACGATGCCGGCGGTCAGCATGCCAATCCCCAGTGGCGGGCCCTGAAACAGCGAGCCGACCAAGGGCAGGGCGCCCAGGTAGTCATTGATCAACGGCGACAGGTGTTCGGCCATAAACGGCCCGAACACGAACAGGCCCCACATGCCATAGATGATCGATGGAATACCGGCGAGCAATTCAATCGCTGATGCGACCGGCATCTTCAGCCAGGGCGGCGCGACTTCGGTGAGAAAAATCGCGATGCCGAAACTGACCGGGACTGCAATCAGCAAGGCCAGAAACGAGGTCACCAGGGTGCCGTAGATCGGCACCACGGCGCCAAAGTGGTTATTGACCGCATCCCACTCGGTGCTGGTGATGAAGTCGAAACCAAAGGTCTTGAACGCCAGCCCGCCGCCCCAAAGGGTCGAGGCTGCAATGGCTGCCAGCAGCAGTAGCACCAACATGGCTGCGCCGAACAGTGTGCGTTTGAACCACAGATCGTGGCGTTGATCGCGGGCCGCGCGGCTGTCGCTGCGTGTGTCGCCCGCGTGAGTTGTCATAACCAGGGTTTGGACGCTGTCGTTCATATCAGATGTGCTCACCGCCTTCCTCAAGCGATGAGGAAGGCGGTCATAAGGCGAATCAGTTGGTGAAGTCAGACTTCCAGTAACCTTCGATTCGCGTCACCAGAGAGTCCGGCAATGCTACGTAGTCCAGTGCCGCAGCCTGTTGCTGACCTTTTTCCAGTGACCACTTGAAGAAGCTGAAGGCGGCCTGGCTTTGCTCCGCGTTCTTGGGCTGCTTGTACATGATGATCCAGGTGGTGGCTGTGATCGGCCATGCGCCTTCGCCTGGCGCGTTGGTCATGATCAGGTTGAAGTCTTTGGCGTGGGCCCAGTCGGCGGTGTCAGCGGCGGCCTGGAACGCTTTGGCGTCAGGTTTGACGAATTTCCCCGAAGCGTTCTTCAACTGGGTGTACGTCATCTTGTTCTGCAACGCGTAGGCGTATTCCACAAAGCCAATGGAGTTTTTGATCTGCTTCACGTAGGCAGAAACCCCTTCGTTACCCTTGCCACCCACGCCGACCGGCCAGGGCACGGTGGTGCCGAAGCCGATCTTGGTTTTCCAGCTATCGCTGACTTTGGACAGGTAGTTGGTGAAGTTGTACGAGGTGCCCGAGCCGTCGGAGCGGTGCACCACGGTGATGTTCGCCACCGGCAGGTTCAAGCCGGGGTTGAGCGCGGCGATTGCCGGGTCGTTCCAGGCCTTGATGTCACCGAGAAAGATCTTCGCCAGCACATCACCGTCGAGTTTCAACTGACCTGCGGCCACACCTTCGACGTTCATCACCGGCACGATGCCGCCAATTACGCTGGGGAACTGGCCCAGGCCGCCGGCTTTGAGTTCATCGGCGGACAGCGGCGCGTCCGAGGCGCCGAAGTCAACGGTGGCTGCCTTGATTTGGGCGATACCGCCGCCGGAGCCGATGGACTGGTAGTTGATGCGGTTGCTGGAGTTCTTACTGTAGTCCTGTGACCACTTGGACAGCACCGGGTAGACGAAGCTCGAACCGGCACCGGTAACGTCAGTGGCGTGGGCCACACCGCTCAGGCACAGGGCGGTCAACAAAACGGACAGACTTTTTTTGCTCGGCAACATCACGACAACACCTCAAGGAAGGGGTAAGTGGATAGGTCCACCTGTCTAAGACGTGACGATTTAATTCCTGAGATGTGTCGGTTTAATGACGGTTTGGGTTTATGAAGAAACATTTAGAAATGATTGCCCCGGTGGAAATCGACTGACTCGTTTCCACCGGGGCATTACTGCTTAGTTGATCTCCTGATCAATTCCCGCCTGCCATTGCTGGCTGTCACTGTGCCCGCCTACCCGCAGCGGCCCGAGGTTGAAGGCTTGATCCTGACGGGTCGCGTCGTCCTGTTTCTGGGTTAATTCGTCCTTGGCGCCCAGCACCAGGTTGACCGGCGATTTTGAAACGTTCAGCCCGACATCGACGCGATAATCGCTGCCTGCCAACGTCGTGGCCTTCACCTCGGAACCGCCCAGCTCGACGGTGCCCGCCTGCGCGCTGATCCGTGCGCCGGTCAGATGCGTTGCACCGCTCACCTGCAGATTGACGCCCTGCGTACCCTGGATGCCAGACGCTTGAGTAACGCTGTCTTTGGCGACACGGCTGACATCCAGGTTCAAGGTCGGGGTGTAGCTGGTTTTACCGCTCTTGTCACCGAACAGCGCGCTTTCTGCGGTATCCGCCACCGAGCTGCCGGTGGTGTGCTTGCCGCTGACGGCAAGGCTGTCACTGGTTTTTGGCCAAACCTTATCCTTGAGGTTTGACAGGTGAGTGCCCAACGCCTCCTTCTTGTCCGCGAGGTACGTCCTGGCCTTGTCGACGCGGGTACCGAAGGCGCCACGCGGCTCCGGGTTCACCTCATAGCTGGCGCTGCGGGTGAGTTTCTCGCCCAGGCGCTCCTTGGCGCTGGCCAGGTTTTCCTTGGCCGAAGCGAGGTGTTCGGTGCCCTTGTCGACAGCGTTCTCGAGCTTTTCACGGTGCTTGTCGAAGGCGCCCTCGGCCTTGGCTTGCACCTTGTCCTTGAGCGGGCCGGTGGTTTTGGCCAGTTTGTTGACCACGCCGGGCTGGTTTTTCTCGACGTCGAGCTTGGCATCGACGTTGACCTGGGTGCTGCTGATGTGGTCCTGGCGACTTTCAACCACCAAGTCCCCGCCCACCTTGCCGCTCACCTGATCCGCTTCGATCCGTGCGCCAGCCAGGTGGGTATCGCGGGCACTGTTGAGCGTTACGCTGTCTGCCTTGATCAGGCTGTCGCGCTGCGCAGTGCTTTGCAGGTGATCCACGTCGACCTTGGCCCGGGCATTGATGCCAAGTTGGGTCATGGGTGTGTCGTGCTCCCCGGCATCGGCCAGGGTGGTCTTGCCGCCACTGCCGCCCGCGCCGAGGGTGACGCCCCAGCTGTCATGGGCCTGAGTGGACTGCGCCGACTCTTGCAGGATGCCGCCTTGTTGCGCGTCGAGTTTGACGCTGGCAGCGGTGACCTGTGTGCCTTGCAAGTGGATGGCATCCTTCGCATCCGCGCCGCTGGCGAGGCTGACCTTGCCGTTGCTGTGCAACTGCCCAACGACGGCGGCCTGATCGTTTTCGGCGACCTTGCCGATGTTGAAGTTGGCGCTCAGGCTGCCGGTCTTGCCGCTGCTTTCGGCACTGCTGGTCTTGCCGGCACCGACGGTCAGGCCGCCGCCCAGGTTGCTGCCGTTACTGACGTGGGTATCGGTTGCCGCTTGCAGGTCCAGCTTGCCGCCGGAAGTCAGGCTGATATCGCCGGTGTTGGCGGTGCGGCTACCGACCTGAGTGCCTTGCAGGGTCATGTCGCCGCCGCTGCTGAGCGCGATGGGCCCGCTGCCCTGAAGCGTCGCGACACGCGCCTGGCTGTCGCGGGTGTCCAGTTGCTTATGGTCCAACTGTGCACCGGCACCGAGGTTGACGTTTGTGCCGTTCGCGCCGGGCGCCGTGCCCACGGTCAATGAACCATTGCCGCGCAGACTGCTGCGGGTGTCGCTCTGGGTATCGTTGGCCTGATTGAGCGCCAACTCACCCCCCGCCTTGAGGTGGATGCCTGCCTGGCCACCGTTGAACTGGCTGCCCTCATAACCTGCATCGCCCTTGGCCTGGAAGTTCACGCCTTGGGTGGCGGCGTAACTGCCGACCACCGCCGTGCTGGCGGTTTGGCGCACGTCGCTGCTGCCGCCCGTGCCGCTGCCACGTACGTTGAGGTCTTCACCGGTGTTGGTGTAGACCCGCACGCCCGCCTTGGCGTCCACGCCTTGCTCGCTGCTGCTGTGGGTGTTGGCCGCCGCCGTGGCGAGATGCTCGCCGGCAGCGATCTTCAGGCCGCCATCGGTGGCGCGGTATTGACTGCCTGCATCCTGCAACGTGCCAGCGACATTGACCTGCACCGTGGCACCACTGAACTGGCTGACCACCGCCGTGCTGTCCTGCTGTGTGCGACTTTTTTTGGTATGACCGACCTCCACATCCAACCCGACATTGGGTTGCTCGAAGGCATCGAGCAAACCTGGCTGATGGAATTTGGCTTGGGCCATGCCTTCGAGCGCTTTTTCGATTGGCCGGGTGACGCCTTTGTATTCGACATTGGCGCCGACATCGGCGGTCCAACCATTCTCCTTGTGGGTGCTGGTCTCGCTGTTATGCGTCGCCTGGTCATCGACCTGACCCGCATTGACCTGTAACTCGCCACCCGCCTGGACCTGCGCGCCCTGGCTGGTGAGGGTGTTGCCGGCGTTGAGGGTCAGTTTGCCGGCCGCCGCGACGTGGCTGGTTTGTGCGGTGGTGGTACTGCGGGTGTCGTGACTGTTCTGGTGGCTGAACTGCGCGCCGTTGCCAGCGCGGTCAAGGCCTGCGGTGTAATAGACGCCGCCGCCGGTGGTGGTTTTGTCAGTGTCGCTGTGACTGCTGTCATGGGCCGACAGCAGTTCGACGTTTTTGCCGCTCAAGGTCGCATCGCCCTCGGTGGCCTTGAGGTCGGAGCCCTTGAAGCTTACGTCGCCACCGGCCGTGACGGCCACGCTGCCGCCGCTGAGGCTGGACGCCTGCTGTTGCGTGGTGTCGGTCTTGTTGGTGTGCTGCTGGTCTTCGTAGCTCACGCCCGCGCGGTACTGGCGGGTGCCATCGGCGGTTTCCCTGGCGTAGCCCTCGAAGCCTCGGGTGTGGGTGCTGGTGGTGTTGTGGAAGGTGTTTTCAGCAGCAGTGACCTTGATATCACCCTTGGCATCCGCCTGCAGTTCACCGGTGGCGGACACCTGTGAGCCGCTGACGTGGATGTCCTTGGCGCTTTGCAGCTTGAGGTTGCTGTCCGAGCGCAGGTTGCTGGCAACCACGGTACTGTCCTTGAGGTTCTGGCGGCTTTCATCCTTGGCGATGCCGAAGAATTTGCTGTCCTTGCTGTAGCTATTGTCGTGGGACGTGTCTTGTACGCCGTCGATCACCAGCGAACCTTTGTCGCTGATCACGCTGGCCTGTTTGCCGCCACGGGCCTGGCTGCCGCTGATGCGCACCTCATCCGCCTGGACGATCAGCTTGCCGTCGGCGTTGACCTTGCTGCCGGTATTCAAGGTGTTGCCTTTATCCCCATCGCCGTTTTTGCCGAAGAAGCTGCCACCTGTCAGGTCGCCGGAGTACGCCGTATGACTGCTGCGCTGAGTGCGGCTGGCGCTGCTGATATCCACTTGGCGGGCGGCCAGTTGGAGGTCACCCGGTGTTTTCAGCTCGGCGCCCTGCAGGTGCAGTTTCTGCTGGCTGGTCAGCTCCAGGGTCTTGCCGGCCTTGAGGCTGCTGGTGATGCTGCGCTGTTCGCTGCTGGAGGTGTCCCAGTTGGCTTTCCACAGGTGCTTGCGATGATTGCCCTGATCGCGGGTTTCGTGGGTTTCGGTGGCTGCGAGCACCTGAAGGTCGGCGCCGCTGTTGACGTGCAGACCGGCCCCGGCTTCCACGTTGCTGGCCTTGATCTCGGTTTTGGCGCCGGACGACAGTGCTGCGTCCTGTTGCGCGAACACCTTGTTGCCGTGCTGGCGCGCGTCCTGGTCAGTGGTGGTGCGGTCATAGGTTTCGTAGGTAAACAGGAAGTTGCTGTTGTCCCATTGCTCACGTTTTTCCTGGAGCTTGCGGCTTTCCAGGCTGCCAAGCGTCAGGTTGCGGCCGGCGTCGAGTTTGACGTTGCGCCCGCTGACGTCGGTGGCGGCGAAGCTCAGGTCCTTGGCGCTGTGCACGTCGACATCGCCCTGGCGGCTGTGCACGCTGGCGCGGGTCGCGTCGAGGCTGTTGGCGTGGACCTGGCCGCTGATATCGAGGTCGCCGGCCGAACTGATCTTGACCCCGTCACGCCCCTGCACGTTTACGGCACCCACGCGCACGCCGGCGCCATCGGCGGTGCTGATGATGTTGATGCGCCCGGCCTGCATCGCCCCGAACAGACGGGCGTCGATACGCTGGTCCTGGGTTTTGCTGGCTGGGTCTACCTGGCGCACCTGGCCGCTGGCGTAGTCGACTTGGTTGCGGCCGACGGTGAGGTTCAATTGATCACGCGCACTCAGGTGACCGTCGCTGTCGATGCGCGGCGCGATCAGGTTGATCGAACCTTCGCGGTTGTGCAGGCCCTGGCCTTGTACCGTGAGTTGGCCGCGCGCATCGCGGGTGTTCAAGGCTTGCAGCTTGCCGTCGTTAAGTTCAGGGCGGCCCACCACCAGGCTGGCATTCGGGGTGTTGATAAAACTGCCGCCGTTGACAGAGATGCCGTTAGGGTTCGCCAGCACATAGTCGGCCGACCGGCCAAAAATCTCCTGGGCGCCGTTGACGGTTGAGGCGTTGCGGCTGATCACTTCGTTAAGAATCACGCTCGCCGCCTGGCCCTGGAACTGCGGGTTGGCTGCCAACTGCCCGGCGAGCTGGGATTGACCGGCCTGCAAGGCGTTGTTCAGCACAACGCCCTGGCGGTCGACGTTGTAGTCCAGAAACTGGTTGTGGGACAGGCCGCCAGCATTCGGCGCGACGATGTTGATGATGGGCACGCCACCCTGGTTTTGCAGTTGCGGTGTACCGCCGGGCCCTTCGACCACGGTCAACCCAGCGGCCAGCGCCAGTTGTGGCAGCAGAAACAGGCTGGCGATGGCCCAGCGCAGTTTGCCTTGAGGTGAAAGGTGAAACGGATGTGTGTCTGTCGGCATAAATAGTTTCGCTCTGTGTTGGCTGATCCGCGACGTGCGTTGTTCGTTGCAACGCTGCTGTGGTGGTCAGGAATTGCGGTTATTTCAGGCTAAACAGATATCGGCTCATAGTTGCAGGCTCAGGCGCGTCAGCCATACATCCGGCTCCTGGGCAAAACCTGCGGGGGTGTTGAGGTTGTGTTGGTAATCGACATCAAGCTGCACGTTCTTCCAGCTCAGGTTGAGCCCGGCACTGGCCGCGCTCAGGCGTTGGCTTTGGGCACCGTGTTCGCGCTTGACCCAGCCGTTGTCCAGGCCCAGACGTGGCGTGATCTTGACCGCGAGGTCGCTGTTGAGCGGCAAGCGCAGGGTGTTGCGCCATACCGCGCCGATCGCACCCGACGCGCTGTTGTCGCGATAGCCACGCACGGCTGAGTCGTCGGTACCGAGCAGTTGTTCGATGGCGGGCAGCGTGTCCGGGCTGTATTGCGCCGACAGCTGGCTCTGCCACTGCCACGGCTGCCCCAGCCATTGGCCGTTGCGCCATTGAGTCAGGTTGGCGCGGTACTTGTGGAATTGCGCCTGGGGCAGGTTTTTCTGTACGTGGTCGGCATCGCGATCGGCGCCGAACCAGGTCAGGCCTTGGGCGTAATTGACGTCGAGGTTCCACACCGCACTGTTGAGCCAGAACAGATTTACGCCGGCCTCGGCCACCGTCAGCGTTGGGCTCTGGATGCCCAGGCGAACCTTTTGCAGGTAGCTGTCGACGTCCTTGTAGGCCAGTTGCAGGTTGGCGCTGAGTTGATGGCCTTGGTCGCGCCATAACACCCGATCGGTGCGCACGCTGACCTGATCGGTGCGGCCGCTGTTATAAAACGTCGCGCTGCTGAGCGTGAAGGGCGAGCGGTATTCGGCGTGGCTGGCGAACAGGCTGTAGGTCCAGTAGCCGTAAGGGATGGAATAAAACAGGCTGTTGCTGCGGCTGTAGCGCGGGCCGTGGTTGAGTGTGTCGCTGAAACTCAGGTTGAGCGAATCGTTGAGTTCCAACGGGCTGTCCAGGCTCAGGCTGATGGCATTGCGATCACGGCCGGTGCCGGCGCTGCCGAGGTTGTCCACCCCAAGCCCCAACCCCCAGCGCGAGGCCGTGCTGCGCGAGTGCAAGATGATTCGCGACGCACCAGGTTTGCTGCCAGGTGCGATGTCGGCGGTGAGGTCCACCGAGCGCAGGCGATTGAGCTGGTCCAGGCCTTGCTCCAGGTCGCGCAGGTTCAGCGGCTTGCCGAGCATCCCGGGAAACGCTCCGCGTAACGACACCGGCAGGCTCTGGTCAGTCAATTCGATGGCTTCGACATAGCCTTCTTCGACGTGAATATCCAACGGGTGCCCAGCCGCCGGCGTGCTGATCAGGTACGGACGGCTGGCGATGTAGCCGGCCTCAACGTACAGGCGGGTAATCTCGGCCAGCAGGCGGTTGATCTGGGTGACGCCCATGCAGGCGGCCACGTAGGGTTTGATGTGTGTGCTCAGCTCAGCATTGCTGAACAAGGTCACACCGGCCACGCGTGTACCGCTCAAGAGCCAGCAGCGTTCGTCGTGGCCGCCGCCCTCAGGCACGGTTGGCGTCGCCGGTTGCGCGCCGAAACTGCCTCTTTGTAGCTGCCGCTGGCGCTGCTCCAGTTGTAATTGTTGCAAGTCGCGCTGCTGCTGTTGCTGCAAACGCAGGGCTTCCTGACCGAGCTGCGGCCCCTCGGCGCCGGCCGCCGGCAGCGCACACAGGCAGAGCAGGGCGGCGCCTAGTTTCTGAATACAACAAAGACGCTTGGTTGAGGGCTGATTCGGCACTCGACATCCTTAACGTAGAAATCCACACGATTCATGCCCATCGAGCCAAGCCATGCACTCGGGAGGGGGCTTGCCGCACTTGAGTCATCAATAAACGGTTTGTTACATCGGCTGTAGGATTTATTACGTAAAACGTGAGGAATGCCGCGTTATTCAGCAAAAAAATGCACAAAGGTGGTGCGCAGGTGCCCTGTGGGCACCTGTTGAGGGTTGTTTTTGCGGGGGTTTGCGTATTAACGGATGGGGGCGGGTTTTCTGATTGTTGCGTAATAACCGTTTAATCGGCGTGTTTATACAAGCGGGTCAGCCTGGAGAAATCAGATTCAGGCGGCTCTTGACGACTTTGTGCAGTTGCACTGCCAACGCTTCGGTGGAGTAGGGTTTTTGCATCAGCACAAAGCGCTGCCCTTCTTCCTGGGCGATGCGCGCGTATTCGTCGTTGTAGCCGGTGGTCAGCACCACGGGCAGCCACGGGTAGAGGGCTTCGATCGCGTCGAGCAACTCCAGCCCGCTCATGCCTGGCATCGAGATGTCGGAAAACACCACCTGGAAGCTCTCCGGGTTGGGCGCCAGGGCGTCGAGTGCACTGCTGGCGTCGGGCACCCATAGCACTTTAAAACCCATTTGCTCCAGGGTCTGCGAGGTGTAGAGACCGACATCGGTGTTGTCTTCGACCATCAGCACGCACAGGTTGGAGGCAATCGGGTCGCTTTGGTGTTCCGAGATGGCTGTCGTCACACCGGCTTCGACTTCCGGCAAGTACAAAACGAACTGGCTGCCCTTGCCGCATTCGCTCTTCACCAGGATTTCACCGCCCGATTGTTTGGCAAAACCGTACACCTGCGACAACCCCAGGCCGGTGCCCTGGCCGATACCCTTGGTGGTGTAGAACGGTTCGAAAATGGCGTCGAGCTTTTCCGGCGCAATGCCTGAACCGGTGTCACTTAATTCGATGGTCACGTAGTCGGCGACGCGCACTGGATGGGCCCGCACTGAAGGCAGCCAGTTGGCCGTGGCCACTTTGATCGCCAAGTCGCCAGTGCCGGCCATGGCATCCCGTGCGTTGACCACCATATTCACCAGAGCGGTATCGAACTGGCTTTCGTCGGCGTTGATAAAGCACGGTTTCTGCGGCACCTCGATGGTGACCTTGATGCGCGAACCGGTCAGGCTGTCCATCATTTCGCCCACCCGCAATACGCTGTCGCCAACGTTGAAGACTTCCGGGCGCAGGGCCTGGCGGCGGGCGAATGTCAGCAATTGCGCGGTCAGACGGGCGGCACGGTCCACGGTATTGGCGATGGCTTCCACATATTTCATGCGCCGTACTTCGCTTAGCGAAGGCGTTTTGAGCAAGTCAGCACAGGACTTGATCACTGTCAGCAGGTTATTGAAGTCGTGTGCGACGCCGCCGGTGAGTTGGCCAATCGCTTCCAGTTTCTGCGATTGACGCAGGGCGTCTTCCGACAAACGCAAGGCTTCCTTGGCTTCTTCCTCGGCCTGGATATCACGGCCCACCGCGTGGATGTAGTCGCTGTCGGGCACGGCGGTCCAGGCGATCATGCGGTAGCTGCCATCCTGGTGGCGGTAACGATTCTTGAAGTTGGGAAAGTTCTTGCCATCCCCCAGGCGGCTGACCGCCGATGACGAGACGGCCAGGTCGTCCGGGTGCACCAGGGCCAGCAACTGACTGCCCACCAGGTCGTGTTCGGTATGGCCGAGCATGCGTGTCCAGGCCGGGTTGACGGCAGAGATCACACCGTCGAGCTGAGCAACCAGCATCAAGTCCGGCGACAGACGCCAGATACGGTCACGATCACGGGTACGCTCCACCACCCGCTGCTCCAGCGACTCATTGAGTTTACGCAGCGACTCTTCGGCTTCACGCAGGGCGGTGATATCACGGGACACGCAGAGGATTTGCTCCGGTCGGCCATTACCGTCCAGGATCGGACTGACCTGCACATGCCACCACTTCAGGTTGCCGGCCAAGGTTTGCGCAGGCCCGATAAAGCTCGCGCTTTCACCGTTTTGGGCGGCCTGCACGGCGGCCTTGGCGTCCAGGTTTCCCTGTTCCTGCCAGAAGTCGGGCCAGGGGCAGCCGCGGATGCTGTTGAAGTCACTGACTTCCATGATTTTCTGACCACCTTCGCTCATGAAGGTGAGACGGGCGTCGAGGTCCAGGACTTTGATGCAATCGTTGATGCTGGCCAGTACGCGCTCAGTGAACGCTTCATTTCTACCCAAGCCAGTCGCGGCCAGCTCGCTTGCGCCGCCTGTGAGGGGATCGGGCGTGTGACTTGTCTCGGGGCCCATCCCGACGGTGCTATTCATTTGGATCTGACCGAATATGTTGAATGGACTTTATCATGTCATTACGATAACTATCCCACCAGCGAGTTCAGCGTAATTGCACCGGCACGTGCACAATAAACCGTTGGCGGGCTTGAAAAACCAACCTATCAAGGTTCGCCAGACCCAACCCGCATTAACATTGACTTACGATGCCTGGCATGAAGACAAAGCCAATGGTTTTGGTGGTTCGGTGACTTACCGGTTCTGACTTGCGCAATACGGCAAAAAGCCAGTTTTTTGGCAGCACGCGTTGGTCATCATTTTGGCTTCAATGCTGTCAATCCCGTCACGTGTTGGTTAAATTGAAAGCTACTCAGCTTTCAAGACACGGACTGTCATGACGACGCTAACGCCTATCATCGCTACCCATCCCCTCATCGTTCGCGCGGCCGCGACGCCTTTGCCGGCCGCCGTGGCGAATACCGTCGATGTCTCACCGGTTCGGCCGTCTTCGCTGGTCAGTCTCGGTAGTCCTGCGGCCGATGTCGTCGATATCTACTCTCGAGACGGGCAGTTGCCCGGCCAGGAAACGCTGCGGGCCTGGGAAAACAGCAGCCAGGATGCCGTTACCAACGCCATCAACAGCCGCTTTAATTCGATCTCCACGGCGAGTCGCTACAGCGGCCTGGGCGCGGCGTTGGTGGATCAATTTACCCAGGGCGGCGGCGTCGGTATTTCACAGTCCGTGCTCAATACAACGGCAGCCCGGGCCGGGGATGCCGGCGCGATCAAGACCGACCAGACGCTGCTGCACAACAAGGCCGACAACCAGGTCAGCCTGAGCATCAAGACCGCCAGCGGCAAGACCGTCACCTTCAGCCTGTCCAGCCAGAAGGATGGCTTGGGCGTGCAGGCCACCGTAGAGGGCGGCGACTTGACGGCTGATGAACTCAAGGCCGTCGGCCAATTGGGCAGTGCCTTCCAAGCCTCGGTGGACGGGCTGACCGCCGTGCCGCCCAAGCTCGACCTGAGCAAGTTGACCCAGTTTGATACCCAGGTGCTGGCTTCCGTCGACCTCAATGCCAGCCTCAAGGCCCTTGATGGCAAGGACGTTAGCCTGGCTTTCCACGCCGACAGTCAGAGCCGTACCACGCGCATGAGTGGCCCGGCCGGTAACATTGACCTGGCCGTCGACCTCAAAAACGCGGCAATCCTCGGCGATTCTAAACAGCAAGCCAAGGCGCTGAAAACCTACCTGGCCCAATTTGACCGGGTGGCGCAACGCGGCAGTGCGGATGCGGACCTGATGGCGATGTTCAAAGATGCGTTCAGCGCCATGAACAGCAACTATCCACAAGGTGTTACCGCTCCAGTCGCCCTGAGCAACAACCCCAGCGACAAAGGCCTGTTGACTGGCCTGGCTGATTTCAAAGCTTCGATCAAACAGTCTGTGGACGCTAGCAACCCAATGCGCCCGTCGGAAGTCGACAGTTTTTCCTACACCGTGTCGCAGAAGACCCAGGTCAACGGTCGCAGTAGCGCAGATCGCAGTGTTACCCAGCACCAGCAGTCGGCGCTTTCTGCGAGTTTCCACACAAGCCTCAATGGCGGTAAACCACCGGTTTTGGACGGCAACCGTGAATCGCAGAATTACCTGTATGTGCAAGTGCAGGACAAGGCCAGCAGTACGGCAAGCTTCGCCTATAAAGACGGCCAACTGGCCAGCGCGTCAGTCTCGCAGACGGCTGTACAGAGCACCCATACGCAGAAGTATGTGATGGCCAAGCTGGTTGAGGACACGGTGGTGCCGAAGGAGGGCGCATCCAAGCGCGATTACCTGGCGCTGCTTGAGCACGCGGCCCAGGCAAGCAAAAAATCCAAGGATGCGCTGGAGCCGTCAACGCTAAAGGATGCGTTGGCGAGCATGCATGACTCGGTGATGCTGCAGCAAGACCCTGCCGCACTGCAGCGCTGACACCGGTTGGAAAACGGGAAACCCTTGCGTTGGGTTTCCCGTTTTTTTTGCCCGACAGACGCACCCGGGAATGCCAGATTAGGCTTTTGAATCCATTCGATATTCTGTAGCCTTGCGCAGCTTCACCCGTGCTTGATGAACACAATCACTTCGTCCGGCGGCGCCCGAAGGGCTCCAGAGCCGGTGGTACACTCGACTTTCGCGCAACTGCGCTTGCAGGTCTTGCGAACATGACGCAAATTTCCGAACGCCTACTGGTTCAAGCTCACCTCGACGCCAAGCAGCCCAAGGCCCTCAGCGCCGAAGAAGAGGCGAGCCTGCGTGTCGCCATCGCCGCCGAGCTCAAGGCTCAAGACGCGGTGCTGGTTGCCCACTTTTATTGCGACCCGGTGATTCAGGCCCTGGCCGAAGAAACCGGCGGCTGTGTCTCCGACTCCCTGGAAATGGCCCGCTTCGGCGCTGCCCACCCGGCCAAGACCGTGTTGGTTGCCGGTGTGCGTTTCATGGGCGAGACCGCCAAAATCCTCACCCCCGAAAAACGCATCCTCATGCCCACCCTGGAAGCCACGTGCTCGCTGGACCTGGGTTGCCCGGTGGAGGAGTTCTCGGCGTTCTGCGACCAGCATCCCGAGCGCACCGTGGTGGTTTACGCCAACACCTCGGCGGCGGTCAAAGCCCGGGCGGATTGGGTCGTGACCTCCAGCTGCGCACTGGAAATCGTCGAAAGCCTGATGGACAACGGCGAAACGATTATCTGGGGCCCGGACAAGCACCTGGGCACCTACATCCAGCGCCAGACCGGTGCGGATATGTTGCTGTGGGACGGGGCGTGCATCGTCCACGAGGAGTTCAAGTCCAAGCAGCTTGAAGACATGAAGGCACTCTACCCGGACGCGGCGATTCTGGTGCACCCAGAGTCGCCGACCTCGGTGATCGAGCTGGCGGACGCGGTGGGCTCCACCAGCCAACTGATTGCCGCCGCACAGCGTTTGCCGAACAAGACGTTCATCGTGGCGACCGACCGCGGCATCTTCTACAAGATGCAGCAGTTGTGCCCGGATAAAGTCTTCATTGAGGCGCCTACTGCCGGCAACGGCGCGGCGTGCCGCAGTTGCGCGCATTGCCCGTGGATGGCGATGAACACGCTGGAGCGCACGCTGCAGTGCCTGCGTGAGGGCAGTAACGAGATCTTCGTTGAGCCGTCAGTGATCCCGCATGCCGTGCGCCCGCTCAAGCGCATGCTGGATTTCACCCAGGCTGCGCGCTTGAAGCTCGCCGGCAACGCCTGACCCAAGCTGTAAATACGGTCAAAATTGTGGGAGCGGGCTTGCTCGCGAATGCGGTAGTTCAGACACCAGATATATCAACTGACACTGCGCATTCGCGAGCAAGCCCGCTCCCACATTTGAACCTCCACTATTCAGCGTTTATTTCTTCTGCTTCGGAATCCGCACCAGTTGGGTATCCGAATAAATGTCATGCCAGCTGCGTTTCTGTTTATCAAACAGCGACCAGATAAACCCCAGCCCCACACACAACCATGACGCAATCGACACCACGAACCGCAGCAGCGCTTGCCACAGGCTGATCCGCGAACCGTCAGCGTTCTGCACGCGCACGCCCCACACTTGCATGCCCAGGGTCTGCCCTGAATAAGTCCAGAACATGGCGAAAAAACCAAACAGCACAAAAAACAGAATCGTTGACAGCAGCGGGTCGCCGTCCAGCGCGCCGGACTCGGTGAGCGTGCGCATCCTGGCTTCGCCGATAAACGCCATCCACACCAGCTTGTAGATAAACGCGGTGACGATCAGCAGCGCGGTGCACAACAGGAAGTCATAGAACATCGCTGCCAGACGACGGCCCAGGCCAACGGCGGGGAATTCGCCTTGGGGGCTCAACAAAGGTTTGGGCATGGCCGTCTCTCTTGAGAAAAAAGCCATTTTACGAGCAAACGCACATAAAAAAGCCCCTGATGTCACCATCAGGGGCTTTTTGTCGCAGTAAGGATCAGCCTTCTGCTTGTACTTCGTCAGCCTGCATGCCTTTCTGGCCTTGCACGGCGATGAAAGACACTTTCTGGCCTTCTTTCAGGCTCTTGAAGCCATTGCCCTGAATAGCGCGGAAATGCACGAACAGATCCGGACCGCTTTCTGGAGTGATAAAACCAAACCCTTTCTCGTCGTTAAACCACTTGACGGTACCGCTCTGACGATTCGACATTTCTTATTTCCTTTGACGCTAAAAATTAATGACAGCCCCTTTCACATGAAAGAGTACTGGGCTGGGTTGCAGGAAAGTAAGAGACGTCGAACGGGTTGTAGCAAACTTATGGCTACTGCCCAGGTCCAGGTTCAAAGCGACCCATGCAAACACAGTGGCTAAACTCTACGTCAACTAATATGGAAAAAACAAGCCCCGGAGAATCCCCAGGTTTTGCTCGGCCATATGACACTTCGTTGACTAAAAGTGGATCCCACATATTCGATAGCGTTGCTCACTTGTTATAGGTTTGCGCCTATTAAAATGACTATCGTCAATGCACTCTTTTATGGCGGTTGCGTTACAAATTAGTGCGCGTTAACGCAACCGCGTTACTTATAGGAACAGTCAATCAGCCGCGGAAGTAACGTTGCGGTACAAATGGCATTTTACTTACACGCAGCGGCACCTTTTTCCCACGTACCAACGCAGACACTTCGGTGTCCAGTGCAATAAATGCGCTGTCCAGGTAACCCATGGCAAGCGGGCCGCCCAGCGTCGGGCCAAAGCCACCGCTGCACACGCTGCCGATCACGGTGCCGTGCTCATCGACGATTTCGGCGCCTTCACGCACGGGCGTACGTTCCTGTGGCAGCAGGCCGACACGCTTGCGGCTCACACCGGCTTGCTGTTGGCTGAAAATGCGCTCGGCACCCGGGAAGCCACCGGCACGTGCGCCGTCGGCACGGCGGGCCTTGGAGATCGCCCACAGCAGGCTGGCTTCGATGGGGGTGGTGTCGGTGTTCATGTCGTGGCCGTACAGGCACAGGCCAGCTTCCAGGCGCAGCGAGTCGCGGGCGCCCAGGCCGATGGCGTGTACTTCGGCTTCGGCCAGCAGGCTGCGCGCAAGGCTTTCGGCGTTGGCGGCCGGCACCGAGATTTCAAACCCGTCTTCGCCCGTGTAACCGGAGCGGCTGACGTAGCAGTCCACGCCCAACAGGCGCAGGCTGGCGAACTGCATGAACGTCATCTTGGTCACTTCAGGTGCCAGGCGCGCCAAGACTTTCACGGCCGCCGGGCCTTGCAGGGCCAGCAAGGCGCGCTCTTCGAACAGTGGCTCAATGCTGCACTGGTCGCCGATATGTTGGCGCAGGTGCGCCAGGTCCTGATCCTTGCAGGCGGCGTTGACCACCAGGAACAGTTCGTCGTTACCCAGGTTGGCCACCATCAGGTCGTCGAGAATGCCGCCCTGGTCATTGGTGAACATGGCGTAGCGCTGCATGCCGACCGGCAGGTCGATGATGTCGACGGGTACCAGCGTTTCCAGGGCTTTGGCGGCATTGGCGCCGGTCAGGCGGATCTGGCCCATGTGGGACACGTCGAACAACCCGGCGTGTTCACGGGTGTGCAGGTGTTCCTTCATCACGCCCAGCGGGTATTGCACCGGCATGTCGTAGCCGGCGAAGGGCACCATGCGCGCGCCCAGTTCGAGGTGCAGGGCGTGCAATGGGGTTTTCAACAGGGTTTCGGTGGACATGTTCAGCTCCTGAAAAACGTGCGGACGCGCTTGTAGGCGTCAGCACTCGATAATGTTGACCGCCAAACCGCCACGGGCGGTTTCCTTGTATTTACTTTTCATATCGGCGCCGGTCTGGCGCATGGTGCGGATGACTTTATCCAGCGAGACGAAGTGCTGCCCATCACCGCGCAAAGCCATACGCACCGCATTGATCGCCTTGACCGAGCCCATGGCATTGCGCTCGATGCACGGCACCTGCACCAGCCCGCCAATCGGGTCGCAGGTCAGGCCGAGGTTGTGCTCCATGCCGATCTCGGCGGCGTTTTCCACTTGGGACACGCTGCCGCCCAGCACTTCGCACAGCGCGCCGGCTGCCATCGAGCAGGCCACGCCGACTTCACCCTGGCAGCCGACTTCGGCCCCGGAGATCGAGGCGTTTTCCTTGTACAAAATGCCGATGGCGGCGGCGGTGAGCAGAAAACGCACCACGCCGTCCTCGTTCGCGCCGGGGATAAAACGCATGTAGTAATGCAACACGGCCGGCACAATCCCGGCGGCGCCGTTGGTGGGCGCGGTCACTACGCGGCCGCCATTGGCGTTTTCTTCGTTGACCGCCAGCGCGTACAGATTGACCCAGTCCAGCACCGACAGCGGGTCACGCAGCGCCGATTCCGGGTTCTTGCACAGCTGGCGATGCAGGGCAGCGGCGCGGCGCTTGACCTTCAAACCACCGGGCAAAATCCCTTCGTTGCGACAGCCGGCGTCGACGCAGTCCTGCATCACTTGCCAGATTTTCAATAGACCGGCGCGGGTTTCCGCTTCCGGGCGCCAGGCACTTTCATTGGTCAGCATCACCTGGCTGATCGACAGCCCGTAGGTAGCGCAATGCCCCAGCAAGTCTTTGGCGTGCTTGAACGGAAAGGTCAGCGGCGTGGTGTCTTCGACAATCCGGTCGGCGCCGGCGGCATCTTCATCGACGACAAAACCGCCGCCGACCGAGTAGTACTCGCGGCTGCGAATCTGGATGCCCGCCGCATCGAAGGCACGAAAAATCATGCCATTGGGATGGTAGGCGAGGGGTTTGCGAATCATCGCCAGGTGTTCTTTCTCGTTGAACGCAATGCGGTGTTCGCCAAGCAGGTTCAAGCGACCGTCGCTGCGCATTTGCGCGAGGCGTGCAGCCACGGTTTCAGTATTGACGGTGTCCGGGTGTTCGCCTTCCAGGCCCAGCAGCACGGCCTTGTCACTGCCGTGGCCTTTACCGGTGGCGCCCAGCGATCCATAGAGTTCCACCTTGATGCCGGTGGTGGCGCTCAGCAGGTTGTCGCGCTTGAGGCCTTCGACGAATCGGGCCGCAGCGCGCATCGGGCCGACCGTGTGGGAGCTGGAGGGGCCGATGCCAATCTTGAACAGGTCGAACACGCTAAGGGACATGGTTGTTCTCCGGTTTCTTATTATTTATCGGATGAACGCGGTCACATGTGGGCGCCGGCTTGCTCGCGAAAGCGGAGTGTCAGTTGATGCATCCAGTGACTGATCCCCCGCATTCGCGAGCAAGCCCGCTCCCCCATGTTTGACCGCATCCCTCCAGTCAGATCAGGCGTAGCTCTCGATCGACGGGCACGCACACACCAGGTTGCGATCGCCAAACACGTTGTCGACCCGGCCAACCGGCGGCCAGTACTTGCCTTCGATCAACGACGCAACCGGGTACACCGCTTGTTCACGGCTGTACGGGTGGCTCCATTCGCCCACCAGTTCGGCCGCGGTGTGCGGGGCGTTTTTCAGGGGGTTGTCTTCCTTGTCCAGGGTGCCGTTTTCCACCGCGCGGATCTCTTCGCGGATGGCAATCATCGCGTCACAGAAGCGGTCCAGTTCTTCCTTGGATTCGCTTTCGGTCGGCTCGATCATCAGCGTGCCCGCGACCGGGAACGACATGGTCGGCGCGTGGAAGCCGAAATCGATCAGGCGCTTGGCCACGTCATCAACGCTGATGCCGCTGCTGTCCTTCAATGGGCGCAGGTCCAGGATGCACTCGTGCGCCACCAGGCCATTGCTGCCGGTGTAGAGCACTGGGTAGTGCTCTTCGAGGCGACGGGAAATGTAGTTGGCATTCAGGATCGCCAACTGCGAAGCGCGCTTGAGGCCCGCGCCGCCCATCATGCTGATGTACATCCAGGTGATCGGCAGGATGCTCGCGCTGCCGAAGGGCGCCGCGCACACCGCGCCTTCCTTGCGTTCCATGGCCGCGTGGCCAGGCAAGAATGGCGTGAGGTGCGATTTGACGCCAATCGGGCCAACACCCGGGCCGCCACCACCGTGGGGAATGCAGAAGGTCTTGTGCAGGTTCAGGTGGGACACGTCGCCGCCGAACTTGCCCGGTGCGCACAGGCCGACCATCGCGTTCATGTTGGCGCCGTCGATGTACACCTGGCCGCCGTTGTCGTGAATGATGCCGCAGATTTCGCGGATGCCTTCTTCGAACACGCCGTGGGTGGACGGGTAGGTGATCATCAGTGCCGCGAGGTGGTCGCGGTGCTCGATGGCCTTGGCGCGCAGGTCTTCGATGTCGACGTTGCCACGTGCGTCGCACGCGGTGACAACCACGCGCATGCCGGCCATGTTGGCGGTAGCGGGGTTGGTGCCGTGGGCCGACGATGGGATCAGGCAGATGTCACGGCGTTCTTCGCCACGGCTCTGGTGGTAGGCACGGATGGCCAGAAGGCCGGCGTACTCGCCTTGGGAACCGGCGTTCGGTTGCAGTGAGATTGCGTCATAACCGGTGGCTGCGCAGAGCATGGCTTCCAGTTCGGAGGTCAGTTGCAGGTAGCCGGCGCTTTGCTCGGCCGGGGCGAACGGGTGCAGGGCACCGAACTCGGCCCAGGTCACCGGGATCATTTCGCTGGCGGCGTTGAGTTTCATGGTGCACGAGCCCAGCGGGATCATGGTGCGGTCCAGTGCCAGGTCCTTGTCGGCCAGCTTGCGCAGGTAGCGCATCAGCTCGGTTTCCGAGTGGTAACGGTTGAACACCGGGTGACTGAGGATCGGCGATTGGCGCAGCAGCGCGGCCGGCAGGGTGCTTTCCACGTTAGCGGCGAAGTCCGGCAGGGCTTTGCCATCGGCGAAGAGCGACCACAGGGTTTCGATATCGGCCTGGGTGGTGGTTTCGTCGACCGACAGGCCCAGACGCTGGGCGTCGACCACACGCAGGTTGATGCGCTGGGCGCGGGCCTTGTCGTGCAGGGCGGCCGTGTGGGCGCCAGTGTTGAGGGTCAGGGTGTCGAAGAAATGGTCTTGCTCGACCTTCACGCCCAGGGCGGTCAAGCCCTTGGCCAGGATCGCGGTCAGCTGGTGAATGCGCTGAGCGATCTGGGTCAGTCCTTTAGGACCGTGGTACACGGCGTACATGCTGGCGATGTTGGCCAGCAGTACCTGGGCGGTGCAGATGTTGCTGGTGGCTTTCTCGCGACGGATATGTTGCTCGCGGGTCTGCATGGCCAGGCGCAGGGCCGGCTTGCCGAAGCGGTCAACGGACACCCCGACCAGACGGCCCGGCATGTCGCGCTTGAACGCATCCTTGGTGGAGAAGTACGCCGCGTGCGGGCCACCAAAGCCCAGCGGCACGCCGAAGCGTTGCGCGCTGCCGATGGCCACGTCGGCGCCGAACTCACCCGGCGGGGTCAGCAGGGTCAGGGCCAACAGGTCGGCAGCCACGGCGACCAGCGCGTTGGCGGTGTGGAAGCGTTCGGTCAGCTCGCGGTAATCAAACACGTCACCGTTGCTGGCCGGGTATTGCAGCAGGGCGCCGAAGAACGGGCTGACGTCGGTCAGTTCGCGCTCATCGCCCACCACCACATCGATGCCCAGCGGCTCGGCACGCGTGCGTAGCACGTCGAGGGTTTGCGGGTGGCTGTGCACGGAGGCGAAGAAGGCGTTGCTGCCTTTGTTCTTGCTCAGGCGTTTGCAGAAGGTCATGGCTTCGGCAGCGGCGGTGGCTTCATCGAGCAGGGAGGCGTTGGCGATCGGCAGGCCGGTGAGGTCGCTGATCAGGGTCTGGAAGTTCAGCAGCGCTTCCAGACGGCCTTGGGAAATCTCTGGCTGGTACGGGGTGTAGGCGGTGTACCAGGCCGGGTTTTCCAGCAGGTTGCGCAGGATCGGCGACGGCGTGTGGCAGTTGTAGTAACCCTGGCCGATGTAGGTCTTGAACAGCTGGTTCTTGCCGGCGATGGCCTTGATCTTGGCCAGGGCCTCGGCTTCGCTCAGGCCGTCTTCCAGGCCGAGCACGCTGGTGCCCTTGATGCTTTCCGGAATGACGCTGGCGCTCAAGGCTTCCAGGGAGTCAAAGCCCAGGCTGGCAAGCATGTGCTGCTCATCTTCCTGGCGCGGGCCGATATGACGGGCGATGAATTCGTTGGCGGTGCTGAGATTGATCGTCATGGCGCGCTCCTCAGGCTTCAGCGTTGGCTTTGATCAGGCGGTCGTACGCATCCTGATCCAACAGCTTAGCCACTGCATCGGCATCGGCGGGTTTAAAGCGGAAGAACCAACCTTCGCCCGTCGGGTCTTCGTTGACCAGCTCCGGGCTGCCATCGAGTTGCGCGTTGACTTCGAGGACTTCGCCGTCCAGCGGCATGTAGACGCCGCTTGCGGCCTTGACCGATTCAACGGTGGAGGCTTCTGCGCCCTTCGCGTAGGACTGCAACTCCGGCAGTTGCACGAAAACCACATCACCCAACGCGTTCTGCGCGAAAGCGGTGATACCCACGGTGACGCTGCCATCGGCTTCGGCGCGCAGCCATTCGTGATCTTCAGTGAAACGCAACTCGCTCATGGAAACTCCTCAGGGCCAGATTCGTCTGGTGGACGGGATTGGAATAATGAGGAGTTGCTTAGCAATATCGCGGCCAATCTCATTAAGTCGTTAAAAATCAATGAGTTGATAAAAATGGTTGTGAGGTTATGTGTTCTGGCTGTAGCGATTTCGCTACAGCTGGGTGCGCGAAAAAAAGCCTATGTGGATCAAAGCCTTGCATG
Source organism: Pseudomonas fluorescens (assembly GCF_900215245.1). Classification (GTDB taxonomy): domain Bacteria; phylum Pseudomonadota; class Gammaproteobacteria; order Pseudomonadales; family Pseudomonadaceae; genus Aquipseudomonas; species Aquipseudomonas fluorescens. Next base: position 822,262 of record NZ_LT907842.1, on the reverse strand, counting down.
GCGCGCAAAAAACAGGGTTGTAGCGATATCGTTACGCTGTAGCGCTTTCAGTACAGCGGATGTCGTTCTCAGACCAAATTCGCAATGCAGTCCAATGTGGGAGGGGGCTTGCTCCCGATTGCGGTGGTTCAGTCACCAGCTGTGTCAGCTGACACGGCGCATTCGCGAGCAAGCCCGCTCCCACATTGAGATCGAGTGCCGTCAGGGCTTGTTGGGGATGCCGTATTTGCGCAGTCGATGGGCAATGGCGGTATGAGAGGTTTGCAGGCGGCTGGCCAGTTGGCGGGTCGAGGGGTAGCTGGCGTAAAGCTTTTCGAGCAGGCTGCGTTCGAAGTCTTCCACTGCCTGTTCCAGGCTGTCGACCTCGGCGTCGTTTTGGCGGGCCACCGAGGTGCCGGCGATGTCCAGGTCGCCGATGTCTACCAGGCTGCTTTCGCAGATGGCGGCGGCGCGGAAGATCACGTTCTGCAACTGGCGCACATTGCCTGGCCAGCGGTTGCCCAACAGCGCCGGGTAAGTGCCGGGTGCCAGGCGGCACACAGGGCGCTGAATCTGTGCGCAGGCCTGCTGCATGAAGTAGCGGGCGAGCAGCAGAATGTCCTGGCCGCGTTCACGCAGCGGCGGCACTTCGACGTTGAGCACATTGAGGCGGTAGAACAGGTCTTCGCGAAAGGTGCCCTCGCTGACCATCTTTTCCAGGTCGCGGTGGGTGGCGCTGAGAATGCGCACATTGACCTTCACTTCGCGGTCACCGCCCACGCGGCGAAAGCTGCCATCGTTGAGAAACCGCAGCAGCTTGGCCTGCAAGTACGGCGACATTTCGCCGATTTCATCCAGGAACACGGTGCCCTGGTTGGCCAGTTCCATCAGCCCCGGTTTGCCACCCCGTTGCGCCCCGGTAAAGGCACCCGGGGCATAACCGAACAGCTCGCTCTCGGCGAGGTTTTCCGGTAACGCCGCGCAGTTCAGGGCCAGGAACGGCGCACTGTGGCGGGCGCTGATGGCGTGGCAGGCACGTGCCACCAGCTCTTTGCCGGTGCCGGTTTCGCCCTGGATCAACAGCGGGGCATCCAACGCCGCCACCCGTTGCGCGCGCGCCTTCAGGGTGCGAATTGCTGGTGACTCGCCCAACAGCGCATCAAACCCTTCGGCATGGTCGTGGTGCAGCGCCGACAACTGTTCGCCGATCCGGTTGGGTGGGTACAGGGTGAGCAGGGCGCCGGCGTCGGTGATCGGCGTGGCATCGAGCAGCAAGGTCTGACCGTTGACGCTGATCTCGCGCAGCGGCAGGCGAAAGCCTTGCTCCAGCAAGGTGTCCAGCAGCGCCGGGTCGTTGAACAGTTCGCTGATGCTTTCCCCGGCCGGCTCGCGACCGTACAGGGCGATCAGCGCCGGGTTGGCCAGCAGGATCTTGCCCGCGCTGTCCAGGGCCAGCACCGGGTCGGTCATGGCGGCCAGCAGGGCATCGAGTTGCAGGTGGCGGCGTTGGCCGGGGAGGATATCCACCACGGTGACCGCTTGGACCCCGTGCACGCTGAACAACGCGTCGCGCAGTTCTTCCAGCACCTCGGCGCTGAGGGTCGGCGCATCGATATAGACGTTGGGCGGCACCATCTCCACCGCATCCAGGTTGAGATTGCGCCCACCGAGCAGGGCCAGGACTTCCTGGGTAATGCCGACGCGGTCGATGAAGCTGACGTGGATACGCATGGGTGGATCTTGATTCTGGAGTGCGGAGGGTGGCCAGTATGCCTTGGCGTTGATGGAGATCAAAATGTGGGAGCGGGCTTGCTCGCGAATACGCTGTGTCAGCTGACACAACGGGTGACTGAACCAGCGCAATCGGGAGCAAGCCCCCTCCCACATTCAGGGGGGGGCAGTGCAAGGGGCTTAGCCCAGGTGCTCAGGCTTGATGGGGTCTCCCGCCTTCACATCCAGCTGATGCCGCACATCTTCAAACATCAAATCGTACTGTTTATGCATGGTGCCATTGAGCGTCGCAACCTTCGGCATTCCATATTTCTGCGCGATGTTCATCGCATGCCGGGCAAAGTCGAAGGCCTGATCCTTGGGCAGAAAGAACTCCTCCTTGAGCTCCTTGCCTTGTACCGAGCCGTGCATCTTGAAGAGCATTCCCTTGCCTTCCTCTGGATCCTGGCTGACCTCGTAGTCGATGCACAGGTTGTAGCTGTAGTCGTCCTTGTTGAGCGCGTGGCGTTCGATGTGCAGGTGACCAGGTTCAAAGGTGGCCATAGGCATTTCTCCTCTACTTCACAGGTAACTGATCCCGGGTTTGGCCGTGCTGATGCGTGTGCCGGCGCGGCCCTGGACGATGGCTTCGATGTCCGAGAGTGAACCGATGACGGCGGTTTTGCCAGTCTGGCGGGCGAACTCACAGGCCGCTTGCACCTTCGGCCCCATGGAGCCGGCGGCGAAGCCGAGTTTTTCCATTTCGTCAGGGTGAGCCTGGGCGATGGCCTTCTGGGTTGGCTTGCCGTAGTCGATAAAGGCCGCGTTGACGTCGGTGGCGATCACCAGCAAATCGGCGTCCAGTTGCGCGGCCAATAGCGAGGAACACAGGTCTTTGTCGATGACAGCTTCAATGCCGCGCAGTTTGCCGTCTTCGCCATACATCGTTGGAATCCCGCCGCCACCGGCGCAGATCACGATGGCGCTTTTTTCCAGCAACCACTTGATCGGGCGAATTTCGAAGATGTGTTTCGGGCGCGGGCTCGCCACCACGCGGCGGTATTTATCGCCATCGGGGGCAATGGCCCAGCCTTTTTCGGCGGCGAGCTTTTCGGCGTCGGCTTTGGAGTAGACCGGGCCGATAGGCTTGGTGGGGTTCTTGAAGGCCGGGTCGTTGGGGTCCACTTCTACTTGGGTGAGCAGCGTGGCAAACGGCACTTCGAAATCCAGCAGGTTGCCCAATTCCTGTTCGATGATGTAGCCGATCATGCCTTCGGTCTCAGCGCCCAGCACGTCCAGCGGGTAAGGCGAAACCTGGGTGTAGGCCGCCGCCTGCAACGACAGCAGGCCGACCTGCGGGCCATTGCCGTGAGCGATCACCAGCTCGTTGCCGGGGTAAATCTTGGCGATCTGTTCGGTGGCGATTCGGATATTGGCGCGTTGGTTGTCCGCGGTCATGGGTTCACCACGGCGGAGCAGGGCGTTACCGCCCAGTGCAACGACGATACGCATAATAAATGTCCTTCTGAAAATCATCGTTGTGAACACAGGACAACATGTGGGGGCGGGCGTGCTCGCGAATAGGGTGGATCAGTTGATACAGAGGCTGACTGACACGCCGCTTTCGCGAGCAAGCCCGCTCCCACATTGGCTGTGTTCCGACAGTGGGAGCGGTGTTGGATTAGATATCCGCGAGCGCCGACACCAGGATCGCCTTGATGGTGTGCATGCGGTTTTCCGCCTGCTCAAACGCGATGTTGGCTGGCGACTCGAACACCTCCTCGGTCACTTCAACGCCATTGGCCAGGTTCGGGTAGCGCGCGGCGATGTCCTTGCCGACTTTGGTTTCGCTGTTATGGAACGCCGGCAAGCAGTGCATGAACTTCACGCGAGGGTTGCCCGAGGCCTTCATCATCTTGGCGTTGACCTGGTACGGCAGCAGTTGCTCGATACGCTCGTCCCACGCTTCCACCGGCTCGCCCATGGACACCCAGATATCGGTGTGGATGAAGTCGACGCCTTTGACCGCCTCTTTCGGGTCCTCGGTGATGGTGATGCGTGCGCCGCTTTCTTCGGCAAACGCCTGGCACTGCTTGATGAAATCTTCATGCGGCCACAGCGCTTTCGGCGCGCCGATGCGCACGTCCATGCCCAGCTTGGCGCCGATCATCAGCAGCGAATTGCCCATGTTGTAACGGGCGTCGCCCAGGTAGGCGTAGCTGATGTCATGCAACGGCTTGTCGCTGTGTTCGCGCATGGTCAGGGTGTCGGCGATCATTTGGGTCGGGTGGAATTCGGCGGTAAGGCCGTTGAACACCGGCACGCCGGCGAACTTGGCCAGCTCTTCGACGATTTCCTGCTCGAAACCACGGTACTCGATGGCATCGAACATGCGGCCCAAGACGCGGGCGGTGTCTTTCATGCTTTCTTTGTGGCCGATTTGCGACGACACCGGGTCGATATAGGTGACGTGGGCACCCTGGTCATGGGCCGCCACTTCGAATGCGCAGCGGGTGCGGGTCGAGGTTTTTTCGAAGATCAGCGCGATGTTTTTGCCCTGCAGGTGCGGACGCTCGGTGCCGGTGTATTTGGCGCGCTTGAGGTCGCGGGACAGGTCCAGCAGGTAGTTGAGCTCGCGAGTGGTGTGGTGCATCAGCGAGAGCAGGCTGCGGTTGCGCATGTTAAAAGCCATGATGGATCTCCTTAGGTTTCGGTTATCCCCCTGGCCGCTGCTGGATAAGCAGCGGCCAAGGCCAAAAAATCAATAGTCGATGGGGTCGCGGATGATCGGGCAGGTCATGCAGTGGCCGCCGCCACGGCCGCGGCCGAGTTCACCGGCGCTGATGGTGATGACTTCCACACCGGCCTTGCGCAACAGGGTGTTGGTGTAGGTGTTGCGGTCGTAACCGATCACCACGCCAGGCTCCAGGGCCACCACGTTGTTGCCGTCATCCCACTGCTCGCGCTCGGCGGCGAAGCTGTTGCCGCCGGTCTCGACCACACGCAGCGCCTTGAGGTTGAGCGCTGCGGCGACGGTTTCGAGGAAGTTGGTTTTCTCCCGTTGGATATCGATGCCGTGCGGCTTGCTGTCATCGGGGCGCAGGGTGAAGGGAATGATCTGGTTGACCACTTCGGGGAAGATGGTGACCAGGTCGCGGTCGCAGAAGCTGAACACGGTGTCCAGGTGCATGGCAGCGCGGGATTTCGGCAGGCCGGCAACGATCACGCGTTCCACGGCGTTGTTTTTGAACAGGTTACGCGCCAGTTGGCCAATCGCCTGGTGGGACGAACGTTCACCCATGCCGATCAGCACGACACCATTGCCAATCGGCATGACGTCGCCGCCTTCCAGCGTGGCGGCACCGTGTTCCTGATCGGGGTCGCCGTACCAGATCTGGAAGTCTGCGTTGGTGAACTCAGGGTGGAATTTGTAGATGGCGGAGGCCAGCAGGGTTTCCTGGCGTCGCGCCGGCCAGTACATCGGGTTCAGCGTTACGCCGCCGTAGATCCAGCAGGTCGTGTCGCGGGTGAACTGCGTGTTCGGCAGCGGCGGCAGAATGAAGCTTGCGTGGCCGAGAAAGTCGCGGAACATCTCGATGGTCTTGCCACCGAAGCTGTTTGGCAGGTCATCGGCCGACACGCCACCAATCAGGAATTCGCTGATTTTGCGCGGCTCCAGGCTGCGCAGCCAGGCGCTGACTTCATCGATCAAACCCAGGCCAACTGTATTTGCGGTGATCTTGCGTTCAAGGATCCAGTCCAGCGCTTCGGGAATGGTGACGATATCGGTCAGCAGGTTGTGCATTTCCAGCACATCAATGTCCCGCTCGCGCATTTTGGTGACGAAGTCGAAATGGTCGCGCTTGGCCTGGGCGACCCACAGCACGTCATCGAACAGCAGTTCATCGCAGTTGTTGGGGGTCAGCCGCTGGTGGGCCAAACCTGGGGAGCACACCATGACTTTACGCAGTTTGCCGGCTTCGGAATGTACGCCGTACTTCACTTTTTCCGTGGTCATTACAGATCCTCCAGTGAGAACAATTACAGTGTCAGGAAGCCGGCGTAGAGCCCGTAGGCTGCCACCAGGGCGCCAACGACTACCGCGGCGAATATCAGCTTCTCGACGTTGGTGAAAATCGGTTTGCCCAGCTCATGCTTGGCCTTGGCGAACAGGATCACGCCGGGGGCATACAGCAGGGCAGAAAGCAGCAGGTACTTGGTGCCACCGGCGTAGAGCAGCCAGACCGCGTAGATCAACGCGATAGCGCCGATGAACAGGTCTTTCTTGCGTTCGCGCAGGGCGTTTTCGTAAGTCTCGCCGCGTACTGCCAGCAGCAGGGCGTACGCCGCCGACCACAGGTAAGGCACCAGGATCATTGAGGTGGCGAGGTAGATCAGTGACAGGTAGGTGCTGGCGGAAAACAGCGTGATCACCAGGAAAATCTGCACCATGGCGTTGGTCAGCCACAGGGCGTTGGCCGGCACATGGTTGGCGTTTTCCTTACGCAGGAAGGCCGGCATGGTGTGGTCTTTGGCGGCGGCGAACATGATTTCCGCACACAGCAGCACCCACGACAGCAGGGCACCCAGCAGGGAAATCACCAGGCCGACGCTGATCAGCACCGCGCCCCAGTGGCCCACCACATGCTCCAGCACGGCGGCCATCGACGGGTTCTGCAGCTTGGCCAGTTCCGGTTGGGTCATGATCCCCAGGGACAGTACGTTCACCAGCATCAGGAACAGCAGCACGGTGATAAAACCGATCACGGTGGCCTTGCCGACGTCGGTGCGTTTTTCGGCTCGCGCCGAGAAGATGCTCGCGCCTTCAATGCCAATGAACACCCACACGGTGACCAGCATCATGTTGCGCACCTGGTTCATCACGCTGCCCAGGTCCGGGTTTTTCAGGCCCCAGATGTCGGCGGTGAAAATGTCCAGCTTGAACGCGAACACAGCGATCAACACGAACAGCACCAGCGGCACCACTTTGGCGACGGTGGTCACCAGGTTGATGAACGCCGCTTCCTTGATGCCGCGCAGTACCAGAAAGTGCACGGCCCACAACAACACCGAGGCGCCAATCACGGCTGCCGGGGTATTGCCTTCACCGAAGATCGGGAAGAAGTAACCGAGGGTGCTGAACAGCAACACGAAGTAACCGACGTTGCCCAGCCAGGCGCTGATCCAGTAGCCCCAGGCGGACGAGAAACCCATGTAGTCGCCGAAACCGGCCTTGGCATAGGCATACACCCCGCCGTCGAGGTCAGGCTTGCGATTGGCCAGGGTCTGGAACACGAACGCGAGGGTCAGCATGCCGATGGCGGTAATTACCCAGCCGATCAACACCGCGCCGACATCGGCACTGGCCGCCATGTTTTGCGGCAGAGAGAAAATTCCGCCACCAATCATTGAGCCCACGACCAGTGCGACCAGTGCGCCTAATCGGAGTTTTCCGGGAGTGTCAGACATTGCGTGACTCCAATGCAGGAGAAGAGAGACCACAGAATAAATCTGTGCGCTGATCAAACAGCTGACTTAGATCACGTCATTGGCACATTCCATTGTGAATTAATGACTTAAGGAGGAAACGCCTGAGCAGGTGTATGCTCGGAAAGACGCTTTCTAGAGCGGTCTCTCTGTTATGAATAATGATTTGGCCCATGGCGTGGACGTTTGAAGCTAGTCCGTTTTGCAGAATGTGCAAACTTTTCCACTTAATGCCGGAAAACGCGCTAAATGGCAGGCCAAAGGTCGGCGTGTTTAAATTTTAAATAAACCTAAACTTTACAAACTGTCATGCCGTTATGTTATGAGCCTGGGAGTTTTATTGCCGTCTTAAATAAACGCTGCACTCGCTGAATTAATTAGTTGAGTACACGGTTGTTCGCTCAATTTATTATTTGTGTAGGAGTTGTGATGTCTGAATCGGTCGAGAAACTCCGCCTCAGCGCGCTGATCGCCCTGGTGGTGGGCTCGATGATCGGTGGGGGGATTTTCTCCTTGCCACAAAACATGGCCGAGCGCGCGGGAGTCGGCGCCGTGTTGATCGGCTGGGTGATCACCGCCGTCGGCATGCTGACCCTGGCCTTTGTGTTCCAGACCCTGGCCAATCGCAAACCCGAACTGGATGCCGGCGTGTATGCCTATGCCAAAGCCGGGTTTGGCGACTACATGGGCTTCTCATCCGCCTGGGGCTACTGGATCAGCGCGTGGATGGGCAACGTCGGTTACTTTGTGCTGCTGTTCAGCACCCTCGGCTATTTTTTCCCGATGTTTGGCCAGGGCAATACGCCGGTCGCCATCGGCTGCGCCTCGCTGTTGCTCTGGGCCGTGCATTTTCTGGTGTTGCGCGGCATCAAGGAGGCAGCGTTCATCAACCAGATCACCACCGTGGCGAAAATCGTGCCGCTGCTGATGTTTATCGTGATTGCGGTCGTGGCATTCAAGGCCGATATCTTCACCCGCGATATCTGGGGCCTGGGCAACCCGCAGTTCGGCAGCGTGGTCGATCAGGTGCGCAACATGATGCTGGTCACCGTGTTCGTATTCATCGGCATTGAGGGTGCCAGCGTGTATTCGGCGCGGGCCGAGAAGCGCTCGGATGTCGGCCGCGCCACGGTGATCGGGTTCCTTGGGGTGCTGGCGCTGCTGATGCTGGTCAATGTGCTGTCGTTGGGGGTCATGAGCCAACCGGAACTGGCGCAATTGCAGAACCCATCCCTGGCAGGTGTGCTGGAACACATCGTCGGTCCGTGGGGCGCGGTGGCGATCAGCATCGGCCTGGCGGTGTCGTTGGTGGGGGCTTTGCTGTCGTGGGCGCTGCTGTGCGCAGAAATTCTTTACGCCACGGCCCATGACAACACCATGCCGGCCTTTCTGAAAAAGGAAAATGCCAACCAGGTGCCGGTCAACGCGCTGTGGCTGACCAATCTGATGATCCAGGCGTTCCTGGTCATCACGCTGTTCTCCCAGAGCACTTACACCAACCTCATCTACCTGGCCTCGTCGATGATTCTGGTGCCCTACCTGTGGTCGGCGGCCTACGCGCTGCTGTTGAGTGGGCGCGGCGAAACCTATGACGGCGCACCGCGCCAGCGCTGCAAGGATGTGCTGGTCAGCCTGATTGCCCTTGGTTACGCGGTATGGCTGCTGTACGCCGGAGGCTTGAAGTACCTGCTGCTTTCAGCACTGCTGTACGCGCCCGGAGTGATTCTATTTGCCCTGGCCAAGCGCGAGCAGGGCCAGCCCTTGTTTACCCACATGGAAAAAGGCATTTTCAGCTGCGTGGTCGCGGGCGCTGGGCTGGCGGCGTATGGGCTGTACAGCGGGGTGTTGTCGTTGTGAGACTGGCGTATCAGCCTCCCTATGATTGGGCGGCGATGGTGGGCTTTTTATCCTGGCGGGCAATCCGCGGGTTGGAGATCGTCGAGGCCGGGGTGTATCGGCGCAGCATCAGTGTTGCGGGTTCCCATGGCTGGATCAGTGTGGCGCCGGGCGTCGGCGATTGGCTGGAAGTCGACGTCGAGTTTCCTGACACCGCCGCGCTTGCCGAGATTGAGCGGCGCTTGAGGGCGATGTTCGATGTGGATGCCCAGCCGCAGTTGATCCAGGCGCAACTGGCCACCGACCCGTTGATGGCGCAGCTGGTGGCTGGCCGTCCTGGCCTGCGGGTTCCAGGGGCGTGGGACGGCCTTGAACTGGCGATTCGCGCGGTGCTGGGCCAACAGATCAGCGTGGTAGCGGCAATCCGTCTGGCAGGTAAATTGGTGGCGCAGTATGGCCAGCCGCTGCACACGCCACACGCCGGTATCACCCATGTGTTCCCAACGCCTGACGTGTTGGCAGCGGCGGACCTGGCGACGTTGGGCATGCCCAAGGCCCGCGGGCGCACCTTGTCGGGTGTGGCCCAGGCTTTATTGGATGACCCGCAGTTATTTGCCCCCAAAGCCAGCCTCAAGGAGGGCGTGACGCGGCTGGTGGCGTTGCCGGGAATCGGCGACTGGACCGCGCAGTACATCGCCATGCGCCAGTTGCGCGAGCCGGACGCGTTTGCCTCGGGGGATATCGGGTTGATCAATGCGCTGGCGGCGTTGGAAGGTGGGCCGGTCACCGCGCGCGCGTTGTTGGCGCGGGCTGAGGCGTGGCGGCCGTTAAGGGCGTATGCCGCGCAGCATTTGTGGACGTCGTTGAGTCGGGCGGATTGAGGGTGGCCGCCAGGGCCTGTTCGCGAGCAAGCCCGCTCCCACACTGACTGCGTACACCCATTGGACTACGGTCAAAATGTGAGAGCGGGCTTGTTCGCGAAAGCGCTTTTCAAATCACCACTGCGGCCGGTGCGAGCCCAATTCCCCCGCCGGCAGGTCCCACTGTAACGGTGTGCCACTGATGGTCACCGGCGCCAGCAAACGATGGGCCTGGCCCCAGGCCGTTTGCTCCACCACCACGCCCTGATCACCCGCTTCTTCAGCCCGCAACCCCGGTTGCTCCGGCACTTGGCCGGCTTCCACCAACAACTTCGCGGTGCGCGCCAACGACAACCGTGCCGAACCGCCACGCCCGGATTTCAGCCGCTCGCTCAACGCCTGAATCGCACTGGCCGCCATCAAGTACCCGGTGGCGTGATCCAGCGCCTGCAACGGCAGCGGCACCGGTATATCCGCGTGTTTCCAGGCCATGCCCGCGTCGGCAATCCCGCTGCTCATCTGTACCAGGCTGTCGAAGCCGCGACGATTACGCCACGGGCCGCTCCAGCCGTAGGCATTGAGGCTCACGTCGATCAAACCGGGCGCGAGGGTTTGCAGGTCATCGGCGCAGTAGCCGAGCTGCTCCAGGGCATCGGCGCGGTAGCCGTGGAAGAGGATGTCGGCCTCTTTGAGCAGGCGTTCGAAAATCTGCCGGTCTGCGGGGCGTTTCAAGTCAAGGCGAGCGCAGCGTTTGCCCAGGGTCATTTCCGGCACCACGCCCGGCTCGTTCCAGCTGGGTGAGTCGATGCGCAGCACATTGGCGCCAAGGCCGGCGAGGAAACGACTGGCCACGGGGCCCGCCAGTACGCGGGTCAGGTCCAGCACCTTGATGCCGGCCAACGGCCGCGCCACGGAGCCGAGCCAGGGTTTGTCGGCCGTGGCGTCGAAGGTCCGGCGCTGCACCAGGTCCTCTGCATTGACCGCGAGCCCCTGCGGATGAGTCTGCCAGGCCTGCCACGAACGCATCTGCGCTGCGCAGCCGCCTTCATCGACAATCGCCTGTTCCAGTACTGCCGCGTTCCACGGCGCGACATGGTTGGCCATCTCGGCGCGGTCATTGACCTTGCCCAGCACGCGCTCGGCGGCGGCACGGTGATGGGGCGCATTGGTGTGTAGACGAATCCAGCCATCGGCGCAGGCATAGTCGCCGGCCACGGGGTCCCAAAGCGGTGGCAGTTGCCAACCCTCCGGGCGAATCGACGACGAGAACCAGAAGGAAGCGAGGCGTCGGTCCACGCTGACGCTGGGCAAGCGCCCAGTCTGTTGCTGGATAAGTTGGGCAACGGCTTGGCCGGCGGCACCGAGGCTGGCGCAGGCCAGTTCGGTCACGGCGAACGTCGAGGGCAGGGCGCCGGCTTCGGTGAAGGTCAGCGCGACGTGCGGTAAATCGAGTGCGGCTTGGATGGGAGTCAGCAGGTCAGTCATCAAAGGCCCTCCGTAAGAGAAGGGCCACTATAGAAGATCCTCACACGGGTGTGACAACCCCGGGCACCAGCGGCAGGTCGATGCTGGCGATAAACCCGCCGTCGGGGTGATTGGCCAGTATCAGGCTGCCACCATGGCGCTCTGCCGCACGACGGGCAATCGCCAGGCCCAGGCCGTGGCCTTGGGTCGTCTGGCCGGGCGCGCGGTAGAACGGTTCGCCCAGTTGGCTCAGGTGTTCGGCGTCCACGCCTTGGCCATGGTCGCGCACGCTGATCAGAATGCGCTCGCCCTGGCGTTGGGCCTTCAACTCAATCGGCTGGCCCGGCGGGTTGAAACGTTGGGCGTTGCGCAGCAAGTTATCCACTGCGCGTTCGATCATGGTTGGCCAGCCCTTGAGGTGCAGCTCGTTGTCGGCCGACAGCTGCACCACCTGGTCGGGCGCACCGAGCTGGGCGTCCTTTTGCAGGGTTTTGAGCAGGGGGTTGAGGTCCACCTCTTCGGCACTGGCGTTGTCGGCATCGACGCGGGCCAATACCAGAATTTCGCTGATCAGCGCTTCCAGGCGGTCGCATTCGCGGGTCAGGCGTGGCCAGAGTTTTTCGCGTTCTTCGGGGCTGGCGCGCTCGGCCAGGGCCAGGGCGATGCGCAAGCGGGCCAGGGGCGAGCGCAGTTCGTGGGACACGTCCCGCAGCAACTGACGCTGGCTGCCGATCAGGCTTTGCAGGCGCGCGCCCATGCGGTTGAAGTCAGTGGCCAGTACGCCGAACTCATCGCGCCGGTTAGCCAGCCGCGCCAGGCTGTTTTGCTGGTAGGTGGCCTGGCCAAGGTCATGCACCGCGCCGCGCAGTCGGCTGAGCGGGCGGGTAATGGACAGTGTCACCAGCAAACTGAAGAGCGTCAGCACCACCAGCGCAATTGCCAGCGCGCTCAACGGCCAGGTCAGGCTGTTGCGGTGCCATTCGTCGAGTTCCGGGTGCGGGATGCGGTAGATCAGCAGGTAGGTGTCGCCGGTTTTTTCACTGGTGTACTCGGCGGTCAGCCGGCGCCAGGGCAGGTGGCCGTCCTTGCTGTCATTCTGCCGAGCTTCGAAGGCGGCAGCGCGCTTCGGGAAGGTGCCACGCACTACCGGCTCGCCGCTTTCATTCAGCACTTGCACGTCGATGTGATACTGGCGCTTGCGCTGTTGCAGCAAGTCCTGGGCGGCGTCTTCGCCTTGCGCTTCGTAGAGTTGGGTCCACTCTTCGGCCAGGTTGTTGAGGCCGGGGTGGCGGCTGAGAATCCAGGCATCCTGGTTGAGCATATGCCCAAGCAGGATCGACAACCCGGCAACCAAGGCGATGGCCAGCCAGAAACTGGCCAGGATGCGCCAGAACAATGAACGCACAGGAAACCCTCAAACAGGAAAAGCCCAGCGGCGAGGGCCACTGGGCTGGGGAGGTAACGCTAGAGCATTATTGCGCTTTTTGCGGCTGTTGCGCTTTCCAGGCCTGGAATTCCTTCCACTCGGCACGGCGCTCGGCCTGTTTCTTGACGATCTCGTCGAATTTCTTCTGTTGATCGGGTTTCAGCACGGCACGGATGTCAGCCTGGGTTTTCTGTTTGCCGGCGGCGATTTCATCCTGCATGGCTTTCTGGTCAGCGGCCGGCAGCTTGTCCAGGTACTTTTTGACCAGGTCTTTGCGGGCGTGCCATTGGTCACCCATCAATTTGCCGATTTGCTCGCGCTGTTCCTTGGTCAGGTCCAGTTGGCTGAAGGGGCCGCCTTTGCCACGCGGACCGTGTTCACCGCCGTGGCCCGGGCCACCCATCATGTGGCCTTCCGGGCCGCCCATCGGGCCTGGGCCTTCTGGCATTGCGGCCATGGCAACGGTCGGCAGGGCAGCGGCGAACATCAGAGCGATAAGGGTCTTGCGCATGGTGATTCTCCTGTCTCTATTCCGGTGAGTCCGGATGTGAGTAGATTACGGAGATCAAGGTCAGCGGCGGTCAGGGGACGGTAAAGCTTGGGTAAAGAGGGGTTTGGGGTGAACTGACAAAACCGGGAGCCACAGGCTCCCGATTTCAGCGGCTGTAGTAATAGCCCCGGCTGCGCAATGCCACGATGCGCGGCCGGCCATCCGGGTGCGGGCCGATTTTCTTGCGCAGGTTGCTGACGTGCATGTCCAGGCTGCGATCGTAAAGGGTCAGCTTGCGGCCGAGGGCGATCTGCGCCAGTTCCTGCTTGTCCAGCGGTTCGCCGGGTTGGCGCAGCAAGGCTTCCAGCAGGCGGCTTTCGGAAACAGTCAGGGCAAACTCCTGCTCATCGATGGTGACCACGCCACGTACCGGGCTGAAGCACAGGTCACCCAGTTCCAACTGGCTCGACACGGCAGCCGGGTGGCTGCGGCGCAGCACGGCGCGCAGGCGGGCAGTCAGCTCGCGTGGGTCGCAGGGCTTGGCCAGGTAATCGTCCGCGCCCAGTTCCAGGCCGAGGATCCTGTCCAGCGGCTCGCCACGGGCCGAGAGCATCAGCACGGGCAATTCCGGGTGGTCACTGCGCAATTGTTTGAGCAGCTCCAGGCCACTGCCATCGGGCAGCATCACGTCGAGCACCACCGCCGCGGGGGCGCTGTCGGCCAAGGCTTTGCGGGCGCTCAAGCCGTCATGGCAAGCGCGCACCTGGAAACCTTCCTGGCTTAGCCAACTGGTCAGCAGCTCACAGAGCTCCTGGTCATCATCTATCAGTAACAGCTCGCTCATGACTCACTCAATTTAGCCATTGTCGACGGCGACGGTGCCCACCACTGGCGAAGATCCCGCACAGCAACGCGATCAGTGCAACGGCGCCGCCCGTGACAAACCACTGCTGTTGCTCGGTCAGCCATCGGTTCAAGGCGCCGCCTTGTGTTTCTTTGAGTTGCTGGGCCAGGCGTTGGTTCTCCTGACGCAAGCGACTCAGTTGGGCGCTTTCACGAGCAGTATCCGCGCTTTGCAGTTGTTTGCTCAGTTCTTCACGCAGTCGTTCGCTTTCTTTCAAGCGTTGCTGCAACTCGGTGATCTGGCTGCCGGCACTCAAGGACAGGGGCGTGGAGCTGCCGGTGTTCGAGGTCTCTTCAGCGTGGGCGGTTGCCCCGATCATTAACACTGCCAACAAACCCAACTGACGTAAGCGCATCGGAACTCCTGATTCCACACGAATATTCAGAACGTTGTCGGCAGGTTACCGAGAATAATGAGCCATTAGGAGCGCGCCGAACGCAATTGGTTCGGCGCGCTCAGGCTCAAGAAAGGTTGGTTAAGGCAGGACTTGCTTGAACGGCTTTATCACCACGTCAGCGTAGACGCCCGCCGCCACATACGGGTCGGCTTTGGCCCAGGCCTGGGCCTCGGCGAGCGACGCGAACTCGGCGACGATCAGGCTGCCGGTAAAACCGGCGTCGCCCGGGTCATTGCTGTCCACTGCCGGGTGCGGGCCGGCCAGCACGATACGGCCTTCGGCTTGCAGCTGTTTCAGGCGTTCAACGTGGGCCGGGCGCACGCAGAGGCGTTTTTCCAGCGAGTTGGCAACGTCGGTAGCAATGATGGCGTAGAGCATGTCAGTCCTCGGTTTTTGGCGTGGTAGGGTCGGTGTCATGCAGATGGCGCGACAGGTAGATACCCTGGCCGACCAGGAACAAGACGGTCATGCCCAGGCTGCCGAACACCTTGAAGTCGACCCAGTAGTCCTGGAAGGTAAAGGCGACAAACAGGTTGGCGGCGCCGCAAAACACGAAAAACACGATCCAGGCTACGTTCAAACGTGTCCACACCGGTTCCGGCAGGGTCAGTGCGTGGCCCATGATCCGCTTGATCAACAGGCGGTCACCGATGAAATGGCTGCCGATAAACGCCAGGGCGAACAGCCAGTTCACCACCGGGGCTTTCCATTTAAGGAAGGTTTCGCTGTGGAAGGCGAGTGTCAGGCTACCGAAGACCAGGCAGGCGACCAGGGTCAGCCATTGGCTTTTTTCGAGTTTGCGTTGGGATATGAAGATGGCGCCGTAGACCACGACAGAGCTGATGATCAACACGGCGGTGGCACTGTAGATGCCCCCGACTGTCAGCTCATGGCCGGCGAGATCGATGACCCTGGGGTCGAGTTTGTAAACGATGAAAAACAGCAACAGCGGGATGAAGTCGATGAATTGTTTCACAGTAAGAGCCAGAAGCTGGATGTGGCGGCATAATAACAAACATCCTTGGTAGCGAAAGCGCCAGCTGACTTGAGGTTACACACTCCCGTGAATGTTGATTTGCACTGCCACAGCACGGCCTCCGACGGCGCCCTGGCGCCCGCGTTACTGGTTGCGCGTGCGTTTGAAAAAGGCGTGCGAGTCCTGTCGTTGACCGACCACGACACCCTCGAAGGCCTCGATGAAGCCCGCGAGGCGGCTCATGCACTGGGCATGCAACTGGTCAATGGCGTGGAATTGTCCTGCACCTGGGGCGGCGCCACCATTCATGTGCTCGGCTACGGTTTCGATCAGAGCGCCCCGCCGTTGGTCGAGGCCATCGCCCAATTGCACGATGGCCGTTGGCTGCGGTCCGAAGAAATAAGCCGCAAGCTCGGCCTTAAAGGCATGCCCAATGCACTGGACGGCGCCCGCGCCATCCAGCAAGAGCTCGGCGACAGCGGTAATGCACCGGCCCGGCCGCATTTTGCCGATTGGATGGTGCGGGAAGGTTTTGTCAAAGATCGCGCCGAAGCCTTCCGCAAGTGGCTGGGAGCCGGCAAGTTGGGTGACGTCAAGCAACACTGGCCGACCCTGGAAGACACCGTTGCAACCCTGCGGGCCTCTGGAGCCTGGGTCAGCCTGGCGCATCCCTGGCATTACGATTTCACCCGCAGCAAGCGCCGCAAGCTGATTGCCGACTATATTGGAGCGGGCGGCCACGCAATTGAAGTGGTCAACGGCCATCAACCCGCCGAACAGGTGGGTAGCCTGGCGATTCTTGCCCGCGAATTTGGTCTGCTGGTCAGCGCCGGCAGTGATTTTCATGGCCCAGGCGGTTGGTCCGAGATTGGCGAATATCGCCCCGTCCCGGACGACCTGCCGCTCTTGTGGGGGCGATTCAAGCATGACCCCATTATTGCCACCGTCTGAACAGGTAGAACACGTGAGTCAATTCTTCCAGATTCATCCGGAAAACCCTCAAGCGCGCCTGATTAAACAGGCAGTGGAGATTATTCGCGCCGGTGGCGTGGTGATCTACCCAACGGATTCGTCCTACGCCATTGGTTGCCAGATCGGCGACAAAAGCGCGGTTGAACGGGTCAGGCGCCTGCGTGACCTCGACAAGAACCACAACTTCGCGTTGATCTGCAGCGACCTGTCCCAGCTGGGCCTGTTCGCCAAGGTCGACACCGGCACGTTCCGCCTGCTCAAGGCCCACACGCCGGGGCCTTACACATTTATTCTGAATGCCACCCGCGAAGTGCCGCGCCTGCTGTTGCACCCGAAGAAGCGCACCATCGGCTTGCGGGTGCCGGAGCACCCGATTGCGCTGGCATTGCTCGCTGAGCTGGGCGAGCCGTTGATGAGTGTGTCGTTGATCCTGCCCGGTGAAACCGAGCCGCTGTACGACCCTTACGAAATGCGGCGCCTGCTGGAAAAACACGTCGACCTGATCATCGACGGCGGCTACGGCGGCAACAAGGCCTCCACTGTGATCAACCTGGCTGACGGCGAACCGGAAGTGGTGCGTGTCGGCTGTGGCGACCCGACGCCCTTCATGGTCGAGGCCTGAATGGCGGTCGTGGAAACCGTCGACAGCCAGGCCGGTGCCCAGCAGGAACTGCCCTTCGCCATGGTCTACGGCCAGGCGGTCATGGAAATGCCGCTGGATTTGTATATCCCGCCGGACGCCCTGGAGGTCTTCCTGGAAGCCTTCGAAGGCCCGCTGGACTTGCTGCTGTACCTGATCCGCAAGCAGAACATCAATATCCTCGACATCCCGGTGGCGGAAATCACTCGCCAATACATGGGCTATGTCGAGCTGATGCAGTCGGTGCGCCTGGAACTGGCCGCCGAATACCTGGTGATGGCCGCTATGCTGGCCGAGATCAAGTCGCGCATGCTGTTGCCGCGTTCAGAAACCATCGAAGCGGAAGAAGACGACCCGCGCGCCGAACTGATCCGCCGCCTGCAGGAGTACGAACGCTTCAAGGCCGCCGCCGAAGGCATCGACGGCTTGAGCCGCGTCGGCCGTGATGTGGTGGTGCCCAAGCTTGATGCCCCGGAAGCCCGGGCGCGCAAGCTGTTGCCGGACGTGAGCCTGGAAGAGTTGTTGATGTCGATGGCCGAGGTATTGCGCCGTGGCGATATGTTTGAAAGCCACCAGGTCAGCCGCGAGGCCTTGTCGACCCGTGAGCGCATGAGTGATGTGCTTGAACGCCTCAAGGGCGGCGGCTTTGTGCCGTTTGTTGAGCTGTTTACCAAAGAAGAGGGGCGCCTGGGGGTCGTGGTGACATTTATGGCGATCCTCGAACTGGTCAAGGAGTCCTTGGTCGAGCTGGTCCAGAATGAGCCTTTTGCGGCTATCCACGTGCGGGCGCGAGCCGAATAAAGAGCTGAATCGATGAATTTGACTGAACCCCGCGAACTGGCCCCGTTGCTGGAAGCCTTTCTTCTGGCCTCGGGTAAACCGCAATCCCTGGAGCGCTTGTTCGAACTTTTTGAAGAGGCCGAGCGGCCCGAGCCCCCTGTGTTCAAGAAGGCGCTGGAGATTTTGCGCAAGTCCTGCGACGGCCGTGCCTTTGAGCTGCGCGAAGTGGCGTCGGGTTATCGCCTGCAGATCCGTGAGAAGTTTTCCCCGTGGGTCGGCCGTTTGTGGGAAGAACGCCCGCAGCGTTATTCGCGGGCGATGCTTGAGACCATGGCGCTGATTGCCTATCGCCAGCCGATCACACGCGGCGAGATCGAGGATGTGCGTGGCGTGGCGGTCAACAGCCATATCGTCAAGACGTTGCTGGAGCGCGAGTGGATCCGCATCGTCGGCTACCGTGATGTGCCCGGTAAACCGGCGATGTTCGCCACCACCAAAGTGTTCCTCGACCACTTCAACCTGAAAAACCTCGATGACCTGCCGCCCCTGGCTGAGCTGCGCGAGATGGAGCCGGACCCGGTGCTGGACTTCGACGACGCGCCGGTGCCCGCCAGCCTGCAGGAACTCGCCGACGCCACGGCCGAGCCGGAGGAACCCAAGGACGAAACCAGCTTCCATACCTTATTGCTGGAACTGGACGACATGGAGCAGGGCATCAAGACCGACTTCGACGACTTGCTGCGTGATGGCGCTGCCGAGCCTGAAACCCAGGTGAACGTTGAAACGGTGCCTGAGGTCGACATTGAAGTTGAGTCTGAGCCCGGGCCTGAGGTCGACATTGAAGTTGAGCCTGAGCCTGAGGAAGACATCCTCGGTGTCGCTGAGGCCCGTGAGAAACTCCTGGCTGCCGTCGCCGCCCTTGAACAACCGCCGTTGAGCGACGAGGAAGACGAAGCCCGGGCGTTGGCTGAGGCCATCGAGGCCGAGCGGCGTCAGTTCGAAGACTGACGCCGCATCAAAATGTGGGAGCTGGCTTGCCTGCGATACAGGCGACTCGGTCTTTGTGTTTCACCGAGGTGACGCCATCGCAGGCGAGCCAGCTCCCACAGAAAACCCGTTGCCTGGGAGGATTCAAATGAGTTCAACCAAAGACCCCTGCATCAGTATCTGCAAGTTCAGCGATGACATCTGCGTCGGGTGCGGCCGCAGCAAGCGTGAGATCCGCGCCTGGAAGAAACTCGACAAGGTCGACAAACGCACGGTTCTGGCCGAAGCCGAGCTGCGCTTGCTGGCGCTGGGCGCCACCGGTCGGCGGAAAAGCAAATGACAACGGCTTAATCGACTAGTCTCTGATGCGCAACGCACGCCATGCGCGTATGATTCGCGACCCTTTGGCGAGGTATTCGCCCAAAGCCCCGCTTTCAACACTCTTCAGGCCACGCCTGAATCGACCCACCGGGAGGTGCTTAAGATGAACGACCAAGACCAGAACGACAGCCAGGAAATCGGCCCAGCAGGCGAAAAACTGCAAAAGGTGCTGGCACGTATCGGCGTGGGCTCGCGCCGCGACGTCGAAGCCTGGATCACCCAGAAGCGCATCAAGGTCAACGGCGTTGAAGCCACCCTTGGCCAGCGCGTCGACCTGCACGATGCAATCACCATTGATGGCAAGGTCATCAAGCGTGAAGAGGCCGCCGAATCGGTGCGCCGCGTCATCATGTACAACAAGCCCGATGGCGAGATCTGCACCCGTGACGACCCGGAAGGCCGTCCGACCGTGTTCGACAAGATGCCCAAGCCCAAAGAAGGCCGTTGGATCAACATCGGTCGTCTGGACATCAACACCACCGGCTTGCTGATGTTCACCACCGACGGTGAGTTGGCCAACCGCCTGATGCACCCGTCTTACGAGATGGACCGTGAATACGCGGTGCGTGTACGTGGGGAAGTCGATGACGAGATGATCGAGCGCTTGAAAGCCGGTGTTGTTCTTGAAGACGGCCCGGCCAAGTTCACCGACATCAAGCAGGCGCCCGGCGGCGAAGGTTTCAACCACTGGTACCACTGCGTGGTGATGGAAGGCCGTAACCGTGAAGTCCGTCGCCTGTGGGAATCCCAGGGCCTGGTGGTCAGCCGCCTGAAGCGCGTGCGTTTCGGCCCGGTGTTCTTGAACTCCGACCTGCCGATGGGCCGCTGGCGCGAAATGAGCCAGTACGAAGTCGACATCCTCAGCGCTGAAGTTGGCCTGACGCCGGTCGCGATGCCGCAGATGAACGCCAAGAGCAAAGACAAGCTTGAGCGTATGCAGCGTAAATCGTCGCGCCCTGTGGCGCGTACCGAACGCGTTGCCCGTACCCTGCGCCCGGCGCTGAATGCGCCGGCCACCGGCGGTCGTATCTCCCGTGAGCCGCACATCGAAGGCGAGCGTCGCCCAACCGCGCCATCGCGTCAGGAAGGCGAGCGTGCACCGCGCACTCCGCGTCCAGCCCGTGGCGAAGCGCCAAGCGGTGGCCGTAGCAACCGTGGCGAAGGCCGTGGTGCTCCGGCATCCGATCGCCCAGCCGACAGCGCCAGCACCAAGCGCCCAGCCAAGCCGGCGGCGAACAAGCGCCCCGGCCCGAAACTGGTCGCCGACGAGCCGTCGGGCAAGCGCCGTGGTGCCCCGGCCGGTTCCGGTCAGCGCCCGGGTTTTGGTCGCAAGAAGCCGCAGTGATGTAAGTGCTGCACAAAAACGCCAACCTTAGGGTTGGCGTTTTTTTTTGCTCTGAATTTGCAATGCGATCAACTGTGGGAGCGGGCTTGCTCGCGAATACGGTGTGTCAGTTGATGCATGTGCAAGCGGATACACCGCATTCGCGAGCAGGCCCGCTCCCACATTTAGATCTACGTTGATTTCGAAATCGGCTTTCAGAACGCAAACGTCCCGTCAAACACGGGCTTGTCATCCAGTGCCAACACGCCACTGGCGAAGATCAGATCCAGGTGATGGCTACCCTTTTGTCCGCCACCCAAGCCCAGGTGCAGGCCGCAATGGCGCTCCTCGAAGCCGGCATTGCGCGCATACAAGTCTTTCACGCCTTCATTGGTGCCAATCCCCAATTCCTCCACGCGCCGGTTGGACGGGTTGGCATTCAGGTATTTGTTGAAATCATCCGCCAGCCCCGGCACGTCGCTGGCCACGCTGCAAATCGTCGAATTCTCGATCCACAGTTCCAACGGTGATTGCAGCACGCCGTATTTGCGCGCAAACGGGATGGTGCTGAGGAAGGTGCCGACAAACCGCACCTGGCCATTGATGGCTTCGCTGTGGGTGGCAATTTCGCCCGGCGCCAGGTCGTGGTTACCGACGCCGTTGATGTTGGTCCACTTCTTGATGCTGCTCATCGGCGCTTCAAGGCGTGAGCCGTGTTTGTCGGTGAAGCTCAGCACGTTGGCTTGGGACATGCGGCGGATCAGCGTGGCGTTGAGGTCGGCAATGCGCTGCGGCTCGACGCTGAAGGTGTCGTAGAAGTAGTCGCCGTAATCCTTGAACAGCAGGGATTTCTTCCAGTGCTCCGCCATCACGCCTTGCAGGGCGCGGATAAAGTCCGGGCCTTCGGCGCGTGGGTTGGGCAGGGTCGAGGAATCGTAGAGAAACAGGTACAGGTCGCAGGCTTCGATGGCCTGGGCCAGGGTGTCGCTGGCGGCCAGGTCCAGGCGCTGCACCTGGAAATTGAATCGGGCGGCACTGCCGTGGGTGATTGCCTGGGCGATGGCCTCGTAGCGTTCGGTATGGCCCAGTAGCACGGTAGGGCGGCTCAGGCCGTTGAGGGCCGGGTGGTGCGCGAGGTAGTAGAGAAAGTGTTCGACGGCGCGGGCCTTGTCCATGACGGGTGTCCTTCTGTGCCTTGGGTAAGGGGGCAGGTGCCGTGCACAGCACCTGCCGGATGCCTGCCGGGTGTTAGAAAGGCCACATCGCGGTGCCAAAGGGCACAACGGCATCGGCTTGCATCATTTCAACGGCGGCCTCATGGGTCGGCGCTTCAAACCAATCGTCGAGTTGCAGTTCGGTTTCCAGGTCGTTTTCCAGTGCTTGCATGGTGTATCTCCTAGAGGACGTTGTTTGAGAACGGCTTGCCAACGGGCTTCGCTGGCAAGTGAAAGAACCTAGGAGAGAGTGTTTCGGAATGCAAAATATTTATTGACACGGTCTCATTTGGATTTTTTCTTCTGTTTTTTTAGCGCTGTCTTTTTTTCAGAAAAAACAACGGACTGGAGCGGGTAACCAACCGTAAATTTCCGACTGACATTTTTCCGTTTTCTGACAGCCCGCGCTTGGCTGTAACGCTTATTTTCCGTGCTGTAACGATTAATTTACGAGAAAGCCGCGCAAAACTTGACGAGCAAGAGGCTGTAAGGAATGCCTGACAGATTGTCACAGGCGTCTTGCGGGGTCGGCCCGAAGCTGTCGAGCGGTGTACAATGCGCCGCGTTTTACTGTGACCCCCTTGCGTACCTACGCAAAAGGCCAAGACCTCGGGGTTTACCCACCCTGATCACTCCGCCTGGCCACGAGCCGGACGGGTTCGATTTCGTCACAGATAAAAACAAACAGGTGACGCATGACCGTTAGAAAGACGCTGTACTCCTGGTGCCTGCGCTGGGGTTTGAGCAGCGCTGCTTGAGTCGAGACTCAAGGCAGCAACGTGCATTCAACATCATCAAACCTTGCGTGAGACCCTTTTCATGAGTGGACCCCATTCCTCTTCAGGCGAGCTGAAACGCGGCCTGAAAAATCGGCATATCCAGTTGATCGCCCTCGGGGGCGCCATCGGCACCGGCCTGTTCCTGGGCTCGGCCGGGGTGCTCAAATCCGCCGGACCGTCGATGATCCTGGGCTATGCCATCTGCGGCTTTATCGCCTTCATGATCATGCGCCAGCTCGGCGAAATGATCGTCGAAGAGCCGGTCGCCGGCTCCTTCAGCCATTTTGCCCACAAGTACTGGGGTGGTTTCGCCGGCTTCCTGTCGGGCTGGAACTGCTGGATTCTGTACATTCTGGTCGGTATGTCGGAGCTGACGGCCGTCGGCAAATACGTGCACTACTGGTGGCCGGAGATCCCGACGTGGGTGTCGGCGGCGGCGTTCTTCGTGTTGATCAACTTGATTAACCTGGCCAACGTCAAAGTCTTCGGTGAGGCCGAATTCTGGTTCGCCATTATCAAGGTTGTGGCCATCGTCGGCATGATCGCCCTGGGCAGCTATTTGCTGGTCAGCGGCAGCGGCGGCCCGCAAGCCTCGGTGAGCAACCTGTGGGACCACGGGGGGTTCTTCCCGCACGGTGTGGGCGGATTGGTGATGGCCATGGCGATCATCATGTTCTCGTTCGGCGGCCTGGAAATGCTCGGTTTTACCGCCGCCGAAGCCGACCAGCCACGCACCGTGATCCCCAAAGCGATCAATCAGGTGATCTATCGCATCCTGATTTTCTACATCGGTGCCCTGGTGGTGCTGTTGTCGCTCACGCCGTGGGACAGCCTGCTGGCAAGCCTCAACGCGTCCGGCGATGCCTACAGCGGCAGCCCGTTCGTGCAGGTGTTTTCGATGCTGGGCAGCAACACTGCCGCGCACATCCTCAACTTCGTGGTGTTGACCGCCGCACTGTCGGTGTACAACAGCGGCACCTACTGCAACAGCCGCATGTTGTTGGGCATGGCTGAGCAGGGCGACGCGCCTCGTGTGCTGGCGAAGATCGACAAGCGCGGTGTGCCGGTGCGTTCGATCCTGGCCTCGGCGGCTATCACGCTGGTGGCGGTGTTGATGAACTACCTGATCCCGCAACATGCGCTGGAACTGCTGATGTCCCTGGTAGTGGCCACGCTGGTGATCAACTGGGCGATGATCAGCTTCTCCCACTTCAAATTCCGCCAGCACATGAACCGTACCGGCCAGGTGCCGTTGTTCAAGGCGCTGTGGTACCCCTACGGTAACTTCATCTGCCTGGCATTCGTCGCGTTTATCCTGGTGATCATGCTGATGATTCCGGGGATTCAGGTGTCGGTGTACGCGATCCCGGTGTGGGTGGCGTTCATGGGGCTGTGTTACTGGATCAAGAACAAGCGCAAGGCACAAACGGTTCAGAACACCGTGCGGACGGTTCTGGAGTAGGACGTTTCCCGTAAACAGAAAACCCGGCACGTTGTCGGGTTTTCGGTGGGCGTGGGCGGGTTAGACTCGCTGCCTGGTTTTACCTAGACCCCTGCCCGGAGGCTCCATGCAGCACACTGACATCGACGGCGGCACCTTGCAGCGTTCCGAGCTGGAAGACCTGATTGACCAGCACAGTGGGCCGTTGCGGTTGATTGACGTCGACTTGAGCGGCGCCGATTTGTCGCGGATGGCGCTGGACCATTGGGTGTTTGAACGCTGCATGCTGGTCCAGACTTCTTTTCTTGGCTCGCGCCTGGAAGGCACGCAATGGACCCGTTGCCGCGCGGCCCACGCCGTATTCGAAGCGGCGAACCTGCTGGAAGCCCAGTTCAGCAGCTGTGACCTGAACAACACCCGCTGGCAGCGCAGCAAATTGTCCCAGGCGAGTTTTGCCCACTGCAAGCTGACTGGCGCCAACTTCACTCACTGTGCCTCGCTGGGGCTGAGCTTCAGCGAAACCCGGCTCAACAGCGCATTTTTGTCCGGCCTGTCGTTTGCCCGAACCGTGCTGAATAACCTGGACTTCTCCGACAGCGACTTGTCGGATGCAGACTTTCGCAAGGCTGAACTGATCGATTGCAGCCTCGCTCACGCCCGTATCAACGGCGCCAATTTCGCGGGCGCCGACCTGCGCGGCGCGGATTTGAGCGGCTTTCGCCTCAATGATGCCAAACTGTTCAAAGGCGCCGTGATTTCCAAAGCCCAGGCGTCGATGTTGTTGTCCGAGTTGGGCTTGTCCGTTGCCTAAGGTTTTTGAGTGATGCTGGTAATTTCCAACACTGTGCACCTGCCCGATGCCGAGATCGAGCTGACCGCCATTCGCGCCCAGGGCGCCGGTGGGCAGAACGTCAACAAGGTGTCGAGCGCGGTGCACCTGCGGTTTGATATTCCGGCGTCATCGTTGCCGGAGTTTTACAAGGAGCGGCTGCTGGCGCTGCGCGACAGCCGCATCACCAGTGACGGCGTGCTGGTGCTCAAGGCCCAGCAATACCGGACTCAGGAACAGAATCGCGCGGATGCGCTGGAGCGCCTGGTGGAGTTGATCCTCAGCGCCACCAAGGTCGAGAAAAAGCGCCGCCCGACCAAGCCCACCCTGGGCTCGAAAAAGCGTCGCCTGGAATCCAAGACCAAGCGCGGCAGCATCAAGGCCGGGCGCGGCAAGGTGGATTTCTAAGCGTCGCGTGCTTCGCGGGCCCTGGGTGCTTGCCGGTACAAATACACACTCAGCAGCAAACCGCCGAAGGCGGCGAGGGCGGCGAACAGGAAGATCGACGCAAAACCGAAGCCTGCCGCCACAGCTCCCGCCAGCGGGCCGGTGATACCCAGCGACAAGTCGATAAACAGTGAATAAGCCCCGACCGCCGCACCGCGGCTGGAGGCTGGCACCAGGTTGACCGCCTCCACCCCCAGCGCCGGAAACACCAGGGAAAAACCAAAGCCGCTCAACGCCGCACCGGCCAAGGCCAGGTGGGCGTCAGGGGCGAGCCACAGCAGCAGCAGGCCGAAGATCTCCACCGACAGGCAGGCAATCGCCACGCGAAAGCCGCCGATACGGTTGATCAAATTGCCGAACAGCAGGCGTGCACCGATAAAACTCGCGCCGAACAGGCTCAAGGCCCATACCGCGTTGTCCCAATGTTGGGTGGTGTAATACAGGGTGATAAACGTGGCGATGGTGCCAAAGCCGATCGAGCCCAGCGCCAAGGCACAGCCGTGGGGCAGCACCCGGCCCAGTACGTTCATGAACGGCAGGCGCACGCCGGCCACGATCGGTGCCGCCTCCTTGTTCCAGGCCAGCAGCACGCCGACGACCGCCAGCAGAATAATGCTGACGCCCATGCTCCACAGCCCGAAGTGACTGACCAGCAGCACCCCCAACGGTGCGCCGACGGCCAGCGCGCCATAACTGGCGATGCCGTTCCACGAGATAACCTTGGCCGTGTTGGCGGCGCCGACGCGGCCGATTCCCCAGCCGATGGCGCCCGAGCCCACCAGGCTTTCCGCGCTGCCGAGGACCAGTCGCCCGATGAGCAGGCAGACCAGGCTGAAGGCCGGCAAGCTGGAAAACCACGCCGCCAGCAACATGAACACGCCACTCAGGCCGCAACCGACCAGGCCGATCAGCACCGCGCGCTTGCTGCCCAGGTTATCGATGATTTTTCCGGCATACGGGCGGCTGAGCAGCGTGGCCAGGTATTGCACGCTGATCACCAGCCCGGCAATCACGGCGCCATAGCCCAGTTGGCTATGGACATAGCCCGGCAAAACGGCCAGGGGAATACCAATGTTCAGGTAGCCGATAAAGGTGAACAACACGATAGAAACAACTTGCAGCGTGACCGCCATGGGGCGCTGGGTATCTGGCATGGGAGAGGTCCACTGTCGCAGCAGGTAAAGATAGGCTGCTAATGATACCGGCGCTGGGGCCGGGCGGGGCGGCAATACTTCAAAAACTTCAGCTCATCGCTATCAGGATTTGGCGGGCGCGAGCATTTGCGTGGTCACCAGGGCGGCCAAGGCATTTTCCTGGGTGCCGAAACGTTTGAGCAGCAGGGTTTGTTTGTCGGTGCTGAGACGGTTCCAGACTTCGATCATCTGCAAGGCAGCGTCGAGCACAGCAGCATCCGGGGTATCGGCAGGGGGGGTGGGGGCGTCATCGGTCATCGCGGGTATCTCATCATTCAGGCAGTGTGGAAAGCGCTTGAAGGGGCGCTTTCCACACGGTCTGGTACGGCGTCAGTCCTGGCGTTTGCTGTCGACTGGTTTTGCTTCTTTGGCCTCAGGCTGTTTATTGCTGGCCTGCTGCGGTGTTGGCTGCGGTGTTGGCTGCTGTGTTGGGTGCAGGCTTGGGAAGGGGAGATTAGGTATCTCGTGCATCGTCGTCGCTCCTCGCAAGATCTGTTTTTTCAATCGCAGGTGATTCCGCGCTCTCAAAAAGCCTTGGCAGGATACAACACTGAAAATGACAAAAAGAATTTTATGTCCGCTGATGTACGAATTTTCATGCTTTTACACAAGTGACAAGAGGTCACACCTTGAAATGGCGCCGTATTCAAGACGGCACCGTGAAAGGTTAGAAAGGCACCTTGCCCAAAATCATGTCGCGGTACATCACAAAATCGCCCAGCAAACTGTAGAGCGGGTGTTGAAACGTGGCCGGGCGGTTCTTTTCGAAGAAGAAATGGCCGATCCAGGCAAAGCTGTAACCCGCGATGGGCAACGCCAGCAGCAGGCCCAATGAACCGCGGCCGATGGCATACGCCAGAATGCCGATCACCAGGGTCGTGCCGATAAAATGCAGGCGCCGGCAGGTGCTGTTGCCATGTTCGCTCAGGTAGTAAGGGTAGAATTCGGCAAAGCTATTGAATTGTTTGATGTTTTCCACGATGGCCGGCCCTTGGGTGGTTGTGCCGCCCAACAGATGTTCGGCGGGGAGCTTATTTGAGTCTAGAGTGAGCAGTGGTAACAGCCAGTGACAATAGATGCCACTTTAGTATCCTTGGCTTCCTGGCTGCCGTTTAAGCCTGCTTTTTTAAGAAGACGCCATGAGCGAACGAACAACTTCTGCAAGCTGGGCGATGGGGATAGTCAAGGCGTTGGAAATGGACGGGCTGGACTGCCGCGTCTTGTTCAAGCAACTCGGCCTGGACTACGCCGCCCTCAGTGACCCCGATGCGCGTTTCCCCCAGGACTCCATGACCCGTCTCTGGCAACGTGCGGTGGAGCTGTCGGGGAACCCGGCGATCGGCCTGAACATGGGCAAGGTGGTGCGCCCGGCGTCGTTTCATGTCGCCGGTTATGCCTTGATGTCCAGCAACACCCTGGCGGAAGGCTTTATGCGCCTGGTGCGTTACCAACGGATCATTGCCGAAAGCGCCGACCTGAGTTTCCGACTTTTACCTGAAGGCTATGCGCTGATTTTGACGGTGCACGGCGATCACCTGCCGCCTACCCGACAAAGCACCGAAGCCTCGCTGGCCAGCGCACTGGCGCTGTGCGGCTGGTTGACCGGGCGCACCCTGCACCCGCGCAAGGTGATGTTACAAGGTGAGCCACCGGCGGACCTCACGCCCTACAAGCAAGCCTTCCACGCCCCTTTGGAGTTCAGTGCGCCGTATGACGCGCTGATTTTCGACCAGGCTGACATGGATGCACCGCTGCCCACGGCCAACGAGGCCATGGCGCTGTTGCACGATCGGTTTGCCGGTGAGTACCTGGCACGGTTTTCCGAGAGCCGCGTGACCCACAAGGCGCGCCAGGTGTTGTGCCGTCTGCTCCCTCAGGGCGAACCCAAGCGTGAAGTGGTCGCCCAGACCTTGCACTTGTCCCAGCGCACCTTGCAGCGGCGTTTGCAGGAAGAGGGCACCAGTTTCCAGACGTTGCTTGACGACACGCGCCGCGAACTCGCCGAGCAGTACCTCGCGCAGCCGAGCATGACGTTGCTGGAGATTGCCTACCTGTTGGGGTTTGCCGACCCAAGCAATTTCTTCCGCGCGTTTCGCCGCTGGTTCGACACCACGCCCGGCGAGTACCGGACGCGGTTGCTGGAAGCGCCGACTGTCAGTGGCGCCAAAACGCCGGGATGCACAGAACAAAGACTGTAATAATCTCCAGTCGCCCCAGCAGCATGCCGAACGACAAGATCCACTTCGCGGCGTCCGGCAGGCTGGCGAAGTTACCGGCCGGGCCGATGGTTTCGCCCAGGCCCGGGCCTACACCCGATACGGTACTGGCGGCGCCGGTCAACGCGGTCATCCAGTCCAGCCCCAGCAGCGAAAGGGCCAGTGCAATTGCACAGATGGTGATGGCGAAGAAAAACGAGAAAGTCAGAATCGAGCGCACGATCTCTTCGTCGAGACGGTGGCCGTTGTACTTCTGCTTGATCACGGCACGCGGGTGAATCAACTGATTCAAGTTGGCCTTGAGCAGGATATACGCGACCTGGAACCGGAAGATCTTGATCCCGCCCGCCGTAGAACCCGAGCAGCCGCCGACAAAGCCCAAGTAGAAAAACAACATCAGTGAGAAGTTGCCCCAGATGCTGTAGTCCCCCAGCGCAAAGCCGGTGGTGGTGACCACGGAGGTGACGTTAACCGCCACATGGCGCAGGGCGTCGAGCCAATGCAAATTGGTCGTCCACCAGTACCAGGTGCCGAGGACCAGCCAGGTCACGATCAATAGCCCGAGCAAGCCTTGCACCTGCTGATCCTTGATCAGCGCCCGGCGATTGCCGCGCAAGGTGGCGACGTACAGCGTGAACGGTAAGCTGCCGAGGATCATCACGACCACGGCAACCCAGTGCACAGCCGGTTGTTTCCAGTGGGCCAGGGATTCATCGGAGGTCGAAAAACCACCGGTGGAGATCGCCGACATCGCGTGGTTGATTGCATCGAACAAGCCCATCCCGGCCCACCAGAACGCCAGGCTGCCAAGGATGGTGATGCCGACATACGTTGCCACGATCAGCCGCGCCACCATGTGCGAGCGCGGCATCACCTTTTCCGAGCGGTCCGACGATTCGGTCTGGAACAGGCGCATGCCACCGATGCGCAGCAGCGGCAGGATCGCCACCGCCATGCCGATAAAGCCGATGCCACCAAGCCAGTGCAGCAGCGAGCGCCACATCAGAATGCCGGGGGACATGCTGTCCAGCCCGCTCAACACGGTGGAGCCGGTGGCGGTGATGCCCGACATGCTTTCAAAAAACGAGTCGGTGTAACTGATGTGTTGGGTCAGTAGAAATGGCAGCGCGGCGAAGATGCAGACCACCAGCCAACTGCTGACGGTCAGCAGGTACATGTCCCGAGGGCGCAGGTGTATGTGTTCGGGGCGGCCGGGGATCACCAGGGCCAGGCCGGCGAGGAAGGTAATCAGGCTGGCCCAGAGGAACGAGGGCAGGTCGCTGGTGCGTTCGAATATCACCAGGGTGGCCATCGGGACGACCATGGCGATCGCGAGTGTGATCAGGAAGATGCCGATGATGAAACCGATGATGCGTAGGGTCGGCAACGCCATGAAATGTGCTCGGGGTGACGATTAAAGGCGCCATTCTACCTGCGTAATTCGAGGGCTCAAAGGCGACGCGGTAAAATGTGGGAGCGGGCTTGCTCGCGAAGGCGCTGGTTCAGTGAGAAATCCATTGGCTGACACGCCGTATTCGCGAGCAAGCCCGCTCCCACACAAGCTCTGTGGCGTTTGACGAGGCCTGGAAGGCAGGCACAAAAAAGGCGACCCGAAGGTCGCCTCATTTAATCCAGCACTGATCAGAACTCGTGATCAGCACTGTCCGGGTTCAAGTCGCTGATCCCCAGTTTGCCCGCCGCTGTTTCAATCGCCCCGGTCTGCTTGACCAGTGCCGCAATCGCGTCACGCACGATCTGGTTGCCCGCATCGTTACCCGCAGCAATCAGTTGGTCGTAATGCTCACCGTTATTGGCGTGATCCACCATGACCTGAATCTTCGCTTCAGTGGCCGCAAGGTCAGCTTTCAGCGCCGCGTCGGCCGCCGGGTCAGCCTTGGCCACCAACGACGACAGGCTTGGGCCGGTCATCTTGTTGCCGTCGGTGCGGGTGTACTCGCCCAGGTAGACGTTGCGGATGCCCTTGGCGTCGTAGAAATGCGAGTTGTGGGTGTTGTCGCTGAAGCAATCCTGTTCGTCTTCCGGCGAGTTGGCTTCCAGGGACACCTTCATGCGTTCACCGGCCAGCTCGCCCAGGGACAGGCTGCCCATGCCGAACAACATTTTGCGCAGGCCGTCGGTGGCAGGTTCTGCCTCCAGGGTGGCGCGGTAGTTGTCTTCGACGTTGGGCTTCCAGTTGCCGACCATTTCTTCCAGGTCGCTGACCAGCAGCTGAGTCACCGCGCGCAGGTAGGTGCGACGGCGCTCGTTGTGACCGCCGGTTGCACCGTCGCCGGTCATGTAGTCCGACGCCGGGCGATTGCCCGCGCCAGGGCCGGTGCCGTTGAGGTCCTGGCCCCAAAGCAGGAATTCGATGGCGTGGTAGCCGGTGGCGACGTTGGCTTCGGAACCGCCCAGCTCATTGAGGCTGGCGAGTTTTTCCGGGGTGATGTCTTTGACGTCGACCTTGTCTTCGCCGACCTGGATCTCGTTGTTGGCAATGATGTTGGCGTTGGCGCCAGGGTTGCCCAGTGCGTGCTCGTAGGATTTGTCGACGTAATCGATCAGGCCTTCGTCCAGGGGCCAGGCGTTAACCTGGCCTTCCCAGTCGTCGATGATGGTGTTACCGAAACGGAACACTTCGCTCTGCAGGTACGGTACGCGAGCGGCGATCCAAGCGGTACGGGCGGCTTTCAGGGTTTGCTCGTCCGGGTTGGCGAGGAAGGTGTCGATCGCGGTTTGCAGGGTTTTTGCAGTGGATTGCGCGTCGCTGTACACCGCGAACACCATGTCAGCGTAATGCGCGACCACAGCCTTGGCGGCCGCTTCGTCGACCTGGCCGGCAGGCGTGGCAGCGGCTGGAGCGGTGGTGCTGGCAGCCGGGGTCGGCGCGGCGGCCTTGTCTTTACCTTCGCCGCAACCGGCGAGAGAAATGGCAATGGCCAGCAGACTGGCGGTGGCCAGGGGCATACGAATCATGGCGAACATCCTGCTTCGGTTGTTGATAGGGCGCGCGGGAGAGCGCAAAAACTGCGACATAATGCGAAAGATTTGCATTTTGTGTAAAGGTTTATACGAGGGAAATATTTGGTATCGTTTTGCCGGGTCAGAGAATCGCCGCGTTGTTGCGTTCGGACTGCTTCAAATAAGCCGCTAACTCGCGGGCTTGCAGCGGTTTGCTGTAGTGGTAGCCCTGGCCCTCATGGCAGCCCTCGGAAATGATGTAAGCCTCCTGCTCGGCGGTTTCCACGCCTTCGGCAATCACCTGCATGCCGAGGCTTTTGCCCAGTTGGATGATGGCGCGCACGATGGTTGCATCGTCGTCGTCGTCGAGCAGGTCCTGAACAAAGCTCTTGTCGATCTTGATCTTGTCCAGCGGCAGGCTTTTCAGGTAACTCAGGGATGAGTAGCCGGTACCGAAGTCATCAATGGCGATCAGCGCCCCGGAACGACGCAGGCTCAGCAAGTGTTGGGCAGCGGTGCTGATGTCTTCCATTAGGCCGGTCTCGGTCACTTCCAGCTCAAGGCTGCGGGGTGGCAGGCGGTAGATCTGCATCAGGTTGTTGACCACCCGCGGCAACTCGGTGTGGTGCAACTGCACGGTCGACAGGTTGACCGCCATGCGCAACTCGGTGAAGCCCAGGTCATGCCATTCGCGCAACTGGCGGCAGGCCTGGTCGAGCACCCATTCGCCAATCGGGATAATGGTGCCGTTCTGTTCCGCCAGCGGGATAAACAAGTCCGGCGGCACCAGGCCGTGTTCCGGGTGCTGCCAGCGAATCAGCGCTTCCACACCGACCACGCGGTGGTCGCGGTAGCTGATTTGCGGCTGATACACCAGGTGGAACTGGTCACGGCTCAGGGCGTCGCGCAGGTCTTTTTCCAGCTCGCGGCGTCGGCGCATTTCACTGTCGACGCTGGCGATGTAGAACTGATAGCGGTTGCGTGAGCGGCTCTTGGCCAGGGTCATGGTCTGTTCGGCTTTTTGCAGCAGCTTTTCGGTGCTGTCGCCGTCTTCCGGAAACAAGGTGATGCCGATGGTGGCGCGCAGGCGAATATGGTCCTGATCGAGGGCGAATTCCGCTTCCAGGTCGTCCAGGATGCTTTGCGCCAGTTCGGCCGCCTCGTAGGGCTGGTCGATATCGGCCTGCACCATGGCGAACTGGTCGCCGCCGAGGCGGGCGAGGGCGCCGAGACGACCGCTGTGAGCACGCAGACGGTCGGCCAAGGCCAGCAATAATTTGTCGCCGGCCTGGTAAGTGAACTGCTCATTGACGCTTTTGAAGTCGTCCAGCCCGACGCATAACACCGCCACACGGCGTTGCCGGCGACCGGCGTCGATCAGGATCTTGTCCAGTTGCTCCTGCAGCTTCTGGCGGTTGGGCAGGCCGGTGAGAAAGTCATACTGGGCCATGCGCAGCAGGCTGGATTCCGCCTCATGGCGCAAGTGGGTATTGCGCTCGATGGATTCGAGCAACTGGTTGGCAGTGTTGATCCACAGCCCCAGTTCGTTGCGTTCGTGACCCTTGATCTGCGGGATCTTGTGCTCGCTGGGCCGGTCCGGGTTGATCGCGGTCAAGTGCTCGATAATCCGCGACAACGGCTTGGTCAGCAGCCAGTGATAGACCAGGTACAGCACCAGGCCCATGGCGAGGGCGCGCAGCACGCCGGAAATAAAGATGATCACCGAACTGACAATGAAGCTTTTGCCGTAGGTGGCCGTGTCCAGGGTAATGCTCAGGTCGCCGTAATATTCGCTATAGGGGCCCTTGCCGACCAGCGCGGTGGTAAATGTACGCTCCTGGTCAAGAATCAGGTCGGTTAACCAGCGGGTGGGCGATTGCTGCAACGGGCGGCTTTTTTCCGCGAGCATGGTTTCGTTGGGGTGGCCGATGGAAGCCATGCGCACGGCGTCGTCCTGAAACAGGCCTTCAATCACCTGCATGCCCATTTCGCGGTCCAGGCTGTAGACGGCCTGGGTAGACGGGTCGCGAAACATGTCGAGGATGCGCTGGGCATCACCGGCCACGGCCTGGCGCGTCTTGTAGGCATCAAACACGATCTGCGCCACGCTCAGCGCAACGCCCACGATCAATGCCGACAGCAGCACAACCCGTAGCAACTTCACCGACAAGCTGTTTTTGAGTTCCAGCTTCAAAGGGGCATTCCTTGTTCCATGCGGGTGGCCTCAATATGCCATGAGTATTGGCAATCTGGTGATGGCAGTCAAAGGGACATTGATGGAGAAGAGGGCGAGGGTGTTGGCGGGGGTTGTTGGAAGGGCGACGGATCGGTGTCCGCCGCTCTGGTACCGATGGGGGTCGTACGGCTTAAAACGTGATCTGCGAGCCTTGGTTTACCGCTTCCTTGGCGAATTCCACCGTTTTACTCGCTACGTCGCTTGCGACCTTGATACCGGCCTCTGCGGCTTTTGCGGCCAGTGGCAGGGCGGTTGCGGCGACGGGGGCCAGGGCACCCAATGCTGCTAATTCGATCATGCTGAAATCTCCGAAGTGGATGGAAAAGGAGGCGACGGGCCTCTCGATACCTGAGTGGCGAAGCCTGCTGGCCAGTTCCATGTGTCCTTGGCGGTTAGCGGAAATCTCCCATAAAAAAGCCCGGCAATTGCCGGGCTCTTTCTACTGCAAGCGCTACTTAGGCAGTGAAGGTCTTGCCTTCGAACTGCTCAGCCACGAACTTCCAGTTGACCAGGTTCCAGAACGCTTCCACATACTTTGGACGCACGTTGCGGTAGTCGATGTAGTAAGCGTGTTCCCAGACGTCGCAGGTCAGCAGCGGGGTGTCGCCGCTGGTCAGCGGGTTGCCGGCGCCGATGGTGCTGGCCAGGGCCAGGGAACCGTCAGCTTTTTTCACCAGCCAGCCCCAGCCGGAACCGAAGGTGCCGACGGAAGTCTTGGTGAACTCTTCTTTGAACTTGTCGAACGAACCGAAAGCCGCGTTGATCGCCTCAGCCAGTGCGCCGGTCGGTTGACCGCCAGCGTTTGGCGCCAGGCAGTTCCAGTAGAAAGTGTGGTTCCAGACCTGAGCGGCGTTGTTGAAGATACCGCCTGAGGAAGACTTGACGATCTCTTCCAGGGTCTTGCCTTCGAACTCGGTGCCTGGCACCAGGTTGTTCAGGTTCACGACATAGGTGTTGTGGTGCTTGTCGTGGTGGTACTCCAAGGTTTCCTTGGAGATGTGCGGCTGCAGGGCATCGTGTGCGTAGGGCAGCGGCGGCAATTCGAAAGCCATGATGATTCTCCTAATCAGGTCAGTTGCGGTGAGCGCAAGGCCGATCACGGGCGGCCAAACAAGCGCCGGGGAGTTTGTACTCTTTGCGGCGCAGGGTCCGGATCATAGCACCGGGGTTGCGGCAAAACCACGCAACAACTGTGTGGGATAGAGGTTCCAGAGCGTTTTGGAATATTCATCAAGCACTGATCAGTTGGTAGGCCACGCTGAACATCATCACCGCCACCAAGAGGTCCAGCAGGCGCCATGTTGCGGGGCGTGCCAGCCAGGGCGCCAACCACGCCGCGCCGAACGCCAGCGTGGCAAACCACAGGAACGAAGCGCTGGCGGCACCTGCCACGTAAGCACCGGGTTCGGTTTGTTGAGCCCCCAGCGAGCCGATCAACAACACGGTGTCCAGATAGACATGGGGGTTGAGCAGTGTCACCGCCAGCGCGCTGAGCAGCACGGCGCGCAATGAACGCACCTTGAGGTGTTGCCCGTGTTCCAGGCTTTGCCTGGAACACGCCCGACGCAGCGCCAGGGTGCCGTACCACAACAGGAACGCCGCGCCGCCCCAGCGGGCAATCTCCAGCAACAGTGGGTTTTGCGCCAGTACGGTCGCCAGGCCAAATACCCCGGCCGCCACCAGAATTGCATCGCACACGATGCACAATGCCGCGACCGGCAGGTGGTGTTCACGGCGCAGACTCTGCGCCAGGACGAAGGCGTTCTGCGTGCCGATCGCCATGATCAGGCCCAGGGCCACCAGCAGTCCGTTCGTATAGCTTTGCCACATAGGATTTACTCCGCGTCCGCTGCCAGTTGGCGCAATACGTTCATGGCCCGCTCGGCATCGGCGCGGCCGACAAACAGGTGGTCGTGGTAATAGCCGGCAATCACGTTGCAACTGATGCCGGCGTTGCCCAGTGCACTGGCGAATGCCGCCGTCAGGCCTACGGCTTCCAGGGCGGAATGCACCTTCAGAGTGATCCAGGCGGCAACGTAATCGAACGCCAGACCGGCCTGCTGCGCCTGCTGACGCTCCAGAATCAGCGTCAGGCCTTCCTGCTCGCGAAAGCTGCCAATCACCTCGCAACCTGCCGGAATGCGGTGGTCGGGCAGGGTGCAGAACACATAATCGCCGTCATTGAGTTGCGGGCTCATGCTGCGCAGCAGGGTTGCCAGGGCGGTTTCGCCAGCCATGTGAAAGATCCTTTATAAAGAGAGAAGCCATGCTGGTCATTCTTACGGGCCAGGCTGTATAAGAAAAACAAATATTGCTGATCGCCCATTAGAGAAACTGATGTTCGACTATAAATTGCTTTCTGCCCTCGCGGCGGTGGTGGAACAGGCTGGCTTCGAACGGGGTGCCCAGGTACTGGGCCTGTCGCAGTCGGCAATCTCCCAGCGCATCAAGTTGCTCGAGGCGCGCATTGGCCAGCCGGTGCTGGTGCGGGCTACTCCACCGACACCCACCGATATCGGTCGGCGCCTGCTCAACCATGTGCAACAAGTACGCTTGCTTGAGCGCGACCTGCAAAGCCAGGTGCCGGCGCTGGACGACGAGGGCATGCCCGAACGCCTGCGCATCGCCCTGAATGCCGACAGCCTTGCCACCTGGTGGGCCGAGGCGGTCAGCGGCTTTTGCGCCGAGCAGCATTTGTTGCTCGACCTGGTGGTGGAAGACCAGACCGTCGGCCTCAAACGCATGCGCGCCGGGGAAGTGGCCGCCTGCATCTGCGCCAGTGAACGCCCGGTGGCCGGCGCGCGTAGTCTGTTGCTCGGCGCCATGCGTTATCGGGCGCTGGCCAGCCCGGCGTTTATTGCTCGGCATTTTCCGCAGGGTGTGCGTGCCGATCAATTGGCCCGAACGCCGGCGCTGGTGTTCGGCCCGGATGATTTCCTGCAGCACCGTTACCTGGCTTCGCTGGGGGTGGATGGTGGTTTCGAGCACCATTTATGCCCGTCGTCTGAAGGCTTTATTCGTTTGACTGAAGCCGGTCTGGGCTGGGGTCTCGTGCCCGAATTACAGGTGCGCGACCAACTGCAAACCGGCGTTTTGGTGGAGTTATTGCCAGATAAGCCCATCGATGTGCCGCTGTACTGGCATCATTGGCGCAGCGGCGGGCAATTGTTGGGCCTGTTGACCGACCATTTGGCCCAGGCGTGTGGCCAGTGGTTGGTGCCGTTGGAGTGATGGCGTGCGTCAAGGCAACAGCGATGAAAAACGAAAGAACACGGAGTAATACATGAAGATTCTGGTCACCGGCGCAAGCGGCTTCATCGGCGGACGCTTTGCGCGTTTCGCCCTGGAGCAGGGCCTGGACGTGCGGGTCAACGGGCGACGCGCCGAGGGTGTAGAGCACCTGGTACGGCGCGGCGCCGAGTTTATCCAGGGTGATTTGAATGATGCCGACCTGGTGCGCGAACTGTGCCGTGATGTCGAGGCTGTCGTGCATTGCGCCGGTGCCGTCGGGTTGTGGGGCAAGTATCAGGACTTCCATCAGGGCAACGTGCTGGTCACCGAAAACGTCGTCGAGGCCTGCCTTAAACAGCGGGTCGGGCGCCTGGTACACCTGTCGTCGCCGTCGATCTACTTTGACGGCCGCGACCACGTGGGGCTGACCGAAGAACAGGTGCCCAAGCGCTTCAAACATCCTTACGCCGCGACTAAATACCTGGCGGAACAGAAGGTGTTCGGTGCCCAGGAGTTCGGCCTTGAAGTGCTGGCCCTGCGCCCGCGTTTCGTCACCGGGGCCGGAGACATGAGCATCTTCCCGCGGTTGCTGAAAATGCAGCGCAAGAACCGCCTGGCCATCGTCGGCGACGGCTTGAACAAGGTCGACTTCACCAGTGTGCATAACCTCAATGAGGCCTTGCTCAGCAGTTTGCTGGCGACCGGCTCGGCGTTGGGCAAGGCCTACAACATCAGCAATGGCACCCCGGTGCCGGTGTGGGATGTAGTGAACTACGTGATGCGCCAAATGGACATGCCCCAGGTTACCCGTTATCGGTCCTACGGCCTGTCCTACAGCGTGGCTGCGCTGAACGAGGCATTCTGTGCCATGTGGCCAGGGCGTCCGGAGCCAGCCTTGTCGCGGCTGGGCATGCAAGTGATGAACAAAGATTTCACCCTCGATATCAGCCGCGCGAGGCATTATCTCGACTATGAGCCCAAAGTCAGCCTGTGGACTGCCCTCGACGAGTTTTGCAGTTGGTGGAAAGCTCAGGACCCGGGGCTTAAGTAAGCTCACAACCGGCAACACATCGGGAACCGAATTCGCGGTTCCCGGTCGATCAGTGCGGTGCGAACGGGGTTTATACTCCGCTCGCTCGGCTTTTCAGGTCGCCATCTCACCGATTCAGGGTTGATTCATGCGTAACGATGCTAAAGACGATTTCGACAATGTTCCCAGCCTGCGGGCCGATCTCGGGGACGACGATGATTTCGAGCCGTCTCCCGCCACGTCCGTGCGCTCGCGCACTACGCCGGTGGTCAAGGTCAAGAGCGCCAGCACTGGCCCGCTCTGGGCCTTGGTCGGCGCACTGCTGATCGCCTTCGCGGGCCTTGCCTGGTGGAGCTTCCAGCAAATTTCCTTGATGGGTCAGCAGTTGGTCGCCACCCAGGAAAGCTTTGCGCGTATCAGCGAAGAAGCGGCAGGGCGCCTGCAGGACATTTCCGGCAAGGTAGTGGCCAGCGAAGCCAGCGTGAACAACGGCAGCGAAGCGCTCAAGCAGCAGATCAAGCAGTTGGAGACCCAGTTGCTGGAGCAAGGCAAGCAACAGGTCGGCGTCGCCGGTCAGGCGACCGTGCTCGATCAACGCCTGGCGCAGATGAGCGCCAGCACTACCGAACTGTCGAGTGCGAACGCCAAGCTGCAGGGCCAGGTGCAGGCCCTGACGGACGCCGTGGCCAGCCTCAAGGCGGCACAAGGCGACGTCAAGGAGTTGTCCGCCGACGTGGCGGCCCTGAAGAAGCAGGGCAATCCGAGCGCCGCCATTGCGCGCCTGGAGCAGGACCTTGTGGTCCTCAAGAGCGCGCAGGACAACCAGCCTGCCAATAGCGATGCGCCGACCAATAAAGAGTTCGACGTGTTCCGTATCCAGACCACCCGTAACATCACCACGTTGCAGAGCCAGGTGCAGAACCTGAATCAGCGCCTGAATGCGCCGGCAGCCGTTACGCCGCTCGGTCAGTAAGCGCTGCACCGGAAATGTCACCGGATGGTGACATTTCCCATCCCCTTCGTTACTTGCCCCTACCTCGCCCTTGTTTAGACTCCGGTCATCCCACAAAAAATAAAAAGGGCTACCCATGACCACGCAACCACTGCCTGCCAGCAGTTGGCTGAACGCACCTGCCCATCACGCCTGGCTTGCCAGCGAAGGCCAGCGCCTGCTGTCATTCTCCAAAGCCTCGCGCCTGCCGGACGGCTTCGGCAACCTGGACGACAAAGGCCACTTGCCGGCCGACGCCCACGCCGAAACCATGAACACCGCCCGCATGACCCACAGCTTCGCCATGGCCCATGCCATGGGCTTGCCCGGCTACGCCGAGCGGGTGGCGCATGGCGTTGCAGCCCTCAGCGGCCCGTTGCGCGATCCTGAGCACGGCGGTTGGTTCGCTGCCCCCAATGCCCTGGATGGCAACCGTGGCAAAGCCGCCTACCTGCACGCTTTCGTGGCCCTGGCCGCGAGTTCTGCGGTGGTGGCCGGCGCGCCCGGTGCACAGAGCCTGTTGAACGACGCCGTGCACATCATCGACCAGTTTTTCTGGAGCGAGGAGGAGGGCGTGATGCTCGAATCGTTTGCCCAGGACTGGAGTGCTGTCGAG
The DNA here is from genome assembly GCF_900215245.1 of Pseudomonas fluorescens. Classification (GTDB taxonomy): domain Bacteria; phylum Pseudomonadota; class Gammaproteobacteria; order Pseudomonadales; family Pseudomonadaceae; genus Aquipseudomonas; species Aquipseudomonas fluorescens. Next base: position 782,465 of record NZ_LT907842.1, on the reverse strand, counting down.
GCCTATCGCGGCGCCAACAGCAACATGCACGCCACCGAAGCGTTTCTGGCCCTGGCTGATGTGACCGGCGACACGCGCTGGCTGGACCGCGCGTTGCGCATCGTCGAGCGCGTCATCCACACGCACGCCGCCGGTAACCGATTCATGGTAATCGAGCATTTTGACGCGCAGTGGAAACCCTTGCTCGGCTACAACGAGGACAACCCCGCCGACGGTTTTCGCCCCTATGGCATCACCCCAGGCCATGGCTTTGAGTGGGCGCGCTTGGTGCTGCATTTGGAAGCGGCACGCCTGCAGGCCGGACTGGCAACGCCGGAGTGGCTGTTGAACGACGCCAAGGGCTTGTTCGCCAGCGCCTGTGAGTACGCCTGGGCCGTGGACGGTGCTCCCGGCATCGTCTACACCCTGGATTGGAACCATCGCCCGGTGGTGCGCGAGCGCCTGCATTGGACTCACGCCGAAGCCAGCGCCGCTGCCCAGGCGTTGCTCAAACGTACGGGCGAACGGCATTACGAAACCTGGTATCGGTGCTTTTGGGAGTTTTGCGAAACGCACTTTATCGACCGTCTACACGGCAGTTGGCACCACGAACTTAGCCCGCGCAACCAGCCCAGCAGCAAGATCTGGGGTGGCAAGCCGGACCTGTACCATGCCTGGCAAGCGGTATTGCTGCCTGCGCTACCCTTGGCACCCAGCATGGCCAGTGCCATCGGAGCGGGCATGAATGTCACCAGCTGGTGACATTTGTGCGTCCCTTTGTTACCTGCGCCTTAAAAATCCATGTTTAAACTCCGTGCAGCGCAAGCTCTAGACTTGCATGCATAACAACAAGAAAAGGTACTCAGATGAACGCGATTAATCGCCTCGCCGTTGCTATTTCCATTGCCTCGTTGTTTCCCCTCAGTGCATTTGCCGCCGACTCGAAAGGGACGGTTGAAGTTGTGCATTGGTGGACCTCTGGCGGTGAGAAAGCGGCAGTAGATGTCCTGAAGGCCCAAGTTGAGAAAGACGGCTTCACCTGGAAAGACGGTGCCGTTGCAGGTGGCGGTGGCGCCACTGCCATGACCGTACTGAAAAGCCGCGCAGTGGCCGGCAACCCGCCAGGCGTTGCCCAGATCAAAGGTCCGGACATCCAGGAATGGGCGTCCACTGGCTTGCTCGACACTGACGTGCTCAAAGACGTCGCCAAAGAAGAAAAGTGGGACTCGCTGCTCGACAAGAAAGTCTCCGATACCGTGAAGTACGAAGGTAACTACGTTGCCGTACCGGTCAACATCCACCGCGTGAACTGGCTGTGGATCAACCCGGAAGTCTTCAAGAAAGCCGGTATCACCAAGAACCCGACCACCCTCGAAGAGTTCTACGCAGCGGGCGACAAGCTCAAGGCCGCAGGCTTCATTCCGCTTGCCCACGGTGGCCAGCCTTGGCAGGACAGCACCGTATTTGAAGCCGTCGTTCTGTCGGTGATGGGTGCCGATGGCTACAAGAAAGCCCTGGTCGACCTGGATAACGATGCGCTGACCGGCCCGCAAATGGTCAAGGCCCTGACCGAGCTGAAGAAAGTCGCGACCTATATGGACGTCGATGGCAAAGGCCAGGACTGGAACCTCGAAGCCGGCAAGGTCATCAACGGCAAGGCCGGTATGCAGATCATGGGTGACTGGGCCAAGTCCGAGTGGACCGCCGCCAAGAAAGTCGCCGGCAAAGACTACGAGTGCGTAGCCTTCCCGGGCACCGACAAAGCCTTCACCTACAACATCGACTCCCTGGCGGTGTTCAAGGTGAAAGACAAGGGCACTCAGGCCGGTCAACAGGACATCGCCAAAGTCGTGTTGGGTGAAAACTTCCAGAAAGTCTTCAGCATCAACAAAGGCTCGATCCCGGTTCGTAACGACATGCTCCATGAAATGGACAAGCTCGGCTTCGACTCCTGCGCCCAGACCGCCGCTAAGGACTTCCTTGCCGACGCCCAGACTGGCGGCCTGCAGCCAAGTATGGCGCACAACATGGCCACTACCCTGGCGGTCCAAGGTGCGTTCTTTGATGTCGTGACCAACTTCATCAACGACCCGAAAGCCGACCCGGCCGACACCGCCAAGAAACTCGGCGCTGCGATCAAGTCTGCCAAGTAACGGTTAGCACGGCTGGTCCTTGTGAGGGGAAACCCCCTGACCCCTCACAAGGCAGGCTCTTGTAGTCCTTTTTCCCTGTACTGGATTTTCCCATGAGTTCTGTTGCTGTGTTCAGCAAGGCCTCGCCGTTCGATGCACTGCAGCGCTGGCTCCCTAAACTGGTGCTGGCGCCCAGCATGTTCATCGTGCTGGTGGGCTTTTATGGCTACATCCTGTGGACGTTCGTGCTGTCGTTCACCACGTCCACGTTCCTGCCAAGCTACAAATGGGCAGGCCTTGCGCAATACGCGCGGTTGTTCGACAACGACCGCTGGTGGGTAGCGAGCAAGAACCTGGCTGTTTTCGGCGGGATGTTTATCGGCATCACCCTCGTGATTGGCGTGACCCTGGCGATTTTCCTCGACCAGAAAATCCGCCGCGAAGGTTTTATCCGCACCATTTACCTGTACCCGATGGCGCTCTCGATGATCGTGACCGGTACCGCCTGGAAATGGCTGCTCAACCCGGGCATGGGCCTGGACAAACTCCTGCGTGACTGGGGCTGGGAAGGCTTCCGCCTGGACTGGCTGATCGACCCCGACCGTGTCGTCTACTGCCTGGTGATTGCTGCTGTATGGCAAGCCTCCGGGTTCATCATGGCGATGTTTCTCGCCGGCCTGCGCGGCGTTGATCAGTCGATCATCCGTGCCGCCCAGATCGACGGTGCCAGCCTGCCGCGCATCTACTGGAGCGTGGTGCTGCCAAGCCTGCGTCCGGTGTTCTTCAGTGCGGTGATGATCCTGGCGCACATTGCGATCAAGAGCTTTGACCTGGTTGCCGCAATGACGGCCGGTGGCCCGGGCTACTCGTCCGACCTGCCTGCCATGTTCATGTACTCGTTCACCTTCAGTCGTGGCCAGATGGGCATGGGCTCGGCGAGTGCAATCCTGATGCTCGGCGCGATCCTCGCGATCATCGTGCCTTACCTGTACTCCGAGCTGAGGACCAAGCGTAATGACTAGTCTCGCTTCCAAACCTTCCATCAGTCTGAGTCGCATCGCGATCTACGCGGTGCTGATCCTCGCTGTGTTGCTGTACCTGGTACCGCTGGTGGTGATGCTGCTGACCAGCTTCAAGACCCCGGAAGACATCAGCACCGGCAACCTGCTGAGCTGGCCGACCGTGGTCACCGGCATTGGCTGGGTCAAGGCCTGGGCCACTGTAGACGGCTACTTCTGGAACTCGATCAAGATCACCGTACCGGCCGTACTGATCTCCACCGCCATCGGTGCGTTGAACGGCTATGTGCTGTCGTTCTGGCGCTTCAAAGGCTCGCAGCTGTTCTTCGGCCTGCTGTTGTTTGGCTGCTTCCTGCCGTTCCAGACCGTGCTGCTGCCCGCGTCGTTCACCCTCGGCAAGATGGGCCTGGCCAGTACCACCACGGGCCTGGTGTTCGTGCACGTGGTCTACGGGCTGGCATTTACCACACTGTTCTTCCGTAACTACTACGTGAGCATTCCAGATGCATTGATCAAGGCAGCGCGACTGGACGGTGCAGGTTTCTTCACCATCTTCCGGCTGATCATTCTGCCGATGTCGACGCCGATCATCATGGTCTGCCTGATCTGGCAGTTCACCCAGATCTGGAACGACTTCCTGTTCGGTGTGGTGTTCTCCAGCGGCGACTCGCAGCCCATCACGGTGGCGCTGAACAACCTGGTCAACACCAGCACCGGGGCCAAGGAATATAACGTGGATATGGCGGCGGCGATGATCGCCGGGCTGCCGACCCTGCTGGTCTATGTGATCGCAGGCAAGTATTTCGTGCGCGGCCTTACGGCCGGCGCGGTCAAGGGGTAATCATGGCTACGCTTGAACTTCGCAATGTAAACAAGACCTATGGCGCCGGCCTGCCCGACACCTTGAAGAACATCGAACTGTCGATCAAGGAAGGCGAATTCCTGATTCTGGTCGGCCCTTCGGGGTGTGGTAAATCCACGCTGATGAACTGCATCGCCGGTCTGGAAACCATTACCGGCGGCGCCATCATGATCGGCGATCAGGATGTGAGCGGCATGAGCCCCAAGGACCGTGACATCGCCATGGTGTTCCAGTCCTACGCGCTGTACCCGACCATGAGCGTGCGCGAGAACATCGAGTTCGGCCTCAAAATCCGCAAGATGCCTCAGGCGGACATCGACGCCGAAGTGGCGCGCGTGGCCAAGCTGCTGCAGATCGAACACCTGCTTAACCGCAAGCCAGGCCAACTGTCCGGTGGCCAGCAACAGCGTGTGGCCATGGGCCGTGCCCTGGCCCGTCGGCCGAAGATCTACCTGTTCGACGAACCGCTGTCCAACCTCGACGCCAAGCTGCGGGTCGAGATGCGCACCGAAATGAAATTGATGCACCAGCGCCTCAAAACCACCACCGTCTACGTCACGCACGACCAGATCGAAGCGATGACCCTGGGCGACAAAGTGGCGGTGATGAAGGACGGCATCATTCAACAATTTGGCACGCCGAAAGAAATCTATAACGACCCGGCCAACCTGTTTGTGGCAAGCTTTATCGGTTCACCACCAATGAACTTCATTCCGCTGCGCCTGCAACGCAAGGATGGCAAATTGGTGGCCCTGCTCGACAGCGGCCAGGCCCGTTGCGAGCTGCCGCTGGGGATGAGTGATGCTGGGCTTGAAGATCGCGACGTGATCCTGGGTCTGCGCCCGGAGCAAATTGTTCTGGCCACGGGTGAAGCGAATGGGGCGTCGAGCATTCGTGCCGAAGTCCAGGTCACTGAGCCGACCGGTCCGGACACGTTGGTGTTTGTGCAACTCAACGACACCAAGGTCTGCTGCCGCCTCGCGCCGGACGTTGCACCGCAGGTCGGTGAGACCCTGACCCTGCAATTCGACCCGGCCAAGGTATTGCTGTTCGACGCCAAAACCGGCGAACGCTTGGGCACTGCTGCCTCATTGCCTGCACACGGGCATGCCGACAACGTGGCCCAATTCAAAGGCCGCTGAAGCAGATAACTTGTTGTTTTGGTTAAAAAAAAGTAACCCGCGTTAGATAAAAACAGTTAAATAACAATAAAGACGAGGATGTAGGGATGAAAAAGCAACACAACAACACTCGGCTGATCTGCCAACTGTCAGCAGCAGCAGCCCTGGTATTGTCCGCCAATGCGATGGCGGCCGATGCATTCAGCGCCGACTCCAAGTGGATGACCGGTGATTGGGGTGGCGAGCGTACCAAGCTGATCGAGCAAGGTATCGACATCAAGGCTGACTACGTAGGGGAAATGGGCGCCAACCTGCACGGCGGCTATAACGACGACAAGACCGGCCGTTACTCCGACCAGTTCGGGCTGGGCGTAGCGCTCGATCTGCAAAAGCTGTGGGGCTGGGACAACACCCAGGCCAAGATCCAGTTGACCAACCGTAATGGCCAAAACATCTCCAACGACCGTATCGGTGACCCGCGTGCCGGCACGCTGAGTTCGTCGATGGAAGTCTATGGTCGTGGCCACATGGTGCGTCTGACCCAGTTCTGGATTCAGCACCAGATGTTCGATAACAAGCTGGACGTGAAACTCGGTTACTTCGGTGAAGGCGAAGACTTCAACACCTTCCCATGCGACTTCCAGAACCTGTCGTTCTGTGGCTCGCAGGTGGGTAACTATGTAAACACCTGGTACAACTGGCCGGTCGCCCAGGCCGCTATCCGCGTGAAGTACAACATCACGCCTGAGCTGTATGCGCAGATTGGTGCGTACAACCAGAACCCGTCGCAGCTTGAGCACGGCAATGGCTTCAAGCTCAGCGGCAGCGGCACCAAGGGCACCGTGATTCCGGTGGAGTTGGTCTGGTCGCCGAAGGTCAATGGCCTGCCGGGCGAATACCGTGTGGGTTACTACAAGAGCGCCGCGGATGCCAGCGACGTACGTGACGACGTTAACGGCAACGATGCTGCCACCACAGGCTTGGCTTACCGTACCCGCAGCAGCAAAAGCGGCTATTGGGGCGTTGTGCAGCAGCAACTTACCACCCATAACGGCGACGCGTCGCGCGGCCTGAACATCGCGGCCAACGCCACCTTCCACGACAAGGACACCAACCTCGTCGACAACTATCAGTCGTTGATGCTGGTCTACAAAGGCCCGTTCGATGCGCGTCCAAAAGATGACGTCGGTATCGGCTTCTCCCGCATCCATGTCAACCAGGACGTGAGGAAAAACGCAGAGTTGCTGAACGCAGCCGGTGGTTTCACCGACTACGATCAGGTGGGCTACGCGCCGCTGCGTGACACCGAGTACAACACTGAAATCAACTACGGCTTCCACGTCACCAACTGGCTGACCGTGCGTCCTAACCTGCAATACGTTACCCACCCAGGTGGCGTCGATAAAGTCGACAACGCGCTGGTAGCGGGCCTGAAAATTCAGTCTACGTTCTAACGCTGTTGCGATAAGCTCCTTCTCTCTGTGCGCATTTTGCGGGTAGCCATGGCTACCCGCTTTTTTTGGGGCGCGCTGTGATGATATTCAGGACCGTGGCACATGCATGAGCATCCGCTGCAACGCTTTTTCAAATCCCTGCGTGAACAACCGGTGTTCGCCTGGGAGCGCTTTCAGATGCGCGATGTGTTGGTGATCGACCATCCGCTGTGCCAGGCGGTGTTCAGCCGTCAGGGCGCGCAATTGCTGCACTTTCAGCCCCGCGGCCAGAAACCCTGGCTATGGTGTGCGGCCAAGTGGCCGCAAGTCGGCGCCATCCGTGGTGGGGTGCCGGTGTGCTGGCCGTGGTATGGGCGCCATCCGAGCGAAAACGCGTGGCCGTCCCATGGCTGGGCGCGGCTGATCGACTGGAAGCTGCTCGACAGCAGCACCGACGACGACGGTGTGCGCCTGCACTGGCAATTGCAATTGTGCGACTGGCAAGTCGACCTGCACGCGCACCTGGGCGAGACCCTTGAGTTGCGCTTGAGCACCGAGCACCAGGACGAGTTGCCGTGCCAGTTGAGCCATGCGTTGCACGCTTATTGGCGTATTGGTCACGTCGACGAGATAGCGCTGTCTGGGCTTGACGGTGCGCAAGGTTATGACCAGCTCAGCCGTCAGGTTTGCCAGCAGGAAGGTGAGCTGCGAGTGGATGGCGGCTGCCAGCGGGTGTTCCAGCATGAGGGTGAATTGCAGCTCAAGGACCACGCCTGGCAACGCGAACTGTGCATCGACACCGGCGACAGCGCCGACACCGTGGTATGGCATCCGGGCAGCCGGCCGTTACTGGGCGTGAGCTTTAACGAGGCGTCAGGGTTTGTGTGCGTGGAGTCGGCGATGGCCGGGGCGAGCCTGGCGCCGGGGGAGAGGGCGCACTTGAGTCTGCAGGCCCGGGCCGGGGTTTAGCGCTGTTGCTGATGGCGCCATCGCGGGCAAGCGCGCTCCCACATGTTGACCGGGTCCCACCTTGGCATACGGTCGAATGTGGGCGCGGGCTTGCTCGCGAAAGGGCCGGTACTGCTGGTAGAGATTCCTGCTAGTTAAACTCATCCCCCACCGGGTACCGGCTGTCATTCAAGCTCTCTTTGATCTTGCGCAAATGCGGCTGGAAATCCACGCCACGGCGCAGGGTCATGCCGGTTGCCAGCACATCCAGCACGGTCAGTTGAATGATCCGCGAGGTCATCGGCATGTAGATGTCGGTGTCTTCCGGCAACGGAATGTTCAGGCTCACCGTGCTGGCTTTGGCCAGCGGCGAGTTTTCGGCGGTCACGCCCAGCACCGACGCGCCGTTTTCCCGCGCGATACGCGCCACTTCCACCAACTCACGGGTACGCCCGGTGTAGGAAATGATCACGAACAGCTCGCCGGTATGCGCCACCGACGCGATCATGCGTTGCATCAGTACATCGGCATGGGCAGTCACGGACAGGTTGAAACGGAAAAACTTGTGCAGCGCATCCATGGCGACCGGCGCCGATGCGCCCAGGCCGAAGAAGTGGATCTGCCGCGCCTGGATCAACAGGTCCACGGCCTTGCTGATCAGCGCCGGGTCGAGGGCCTGGCACGCACTGTCCAGGGAGGCAATGGCGCTGCCAAAGATCTTCTGCGTGTAGGCCTCAGGGTTATCATCGGCTTCTACGGCGCGGCTGACATACGCCGCACCACTGGCCAAACTTTGCGCCAGCTGCAATTTAAGTTCAGGGTAACCGCTGACACCGAACGAACGGCAGAAACGGTTGACCGTCGGTTCACTGACCGAGGCGGCTTGGGCGAGGGCGGCGATAGAGAAGCGGGTCGCCTGCTGCGGGTTGAGCAGGATGACCTCGGCGACTTTTTTCTCAGCCTTGTTCAATTCTTCGAGGCGGTTCCGGATTTGTTCCAGAAGATTTCGCACGCGGTCCATTCAGTCTTTCCTTCGGGCGACGATGCAAATAAAGGGCGGTAACCCATCGACGAGTGGCCCTTTGCGGTGGCCTATCCTACTGAGGGTAGCTGAACACCACCACTCGGAATGCGTATTTTGGGAAAATGTTGTGGTTATTACTACATTTTTCCTTGAGTGATGCCTTGAAAAAAGGTATTTGTAGCTTAACTTGATAAAAGAACAAACATCATGCCTTTGATAACCGTAGAACCCTGCACCTTTGCCCTGTTTGGCGCCTTGGGTGATCTGGCGCTGCGCAAGTTATTTCCTGCACTTTACCAACTCGATGGCGCCGGGCTCCTGCACGACGACACGCGCATCCTGGCATTGGCCCGTGAAGCCGGGTCCGAGCAAGAGCACCTGGCCCATATCGAAAAAGAACTGCGTAAATACGTCGGCAAGGAACTGGATGAGGCCGTGGCAGCGCGCTTCCTCGCACGCCTGGCCTACGTGCACGTTGATTTTATGAACGCCGATGACTACGCCACCCTGGCCGCCAACGTCGGTGTCGAACAACGCCTGATCGCCTATTTCGCCACGCCTGCGGCGGTGTATGGCGCCATCTGCGAAAACCTGGCCAAGGTCGGCCTGGCGGAAAACACCCGTGTAGTGCTGGAAAAACCTATCGGTTCGGACCTGGAATCCTCGCGCAAGGTTAACGACGCCGTGGCGCAGTTTTTCCCGGAAAACCGCACGTACCGCATCGACCACTACCTGGGCAAAGAGACCGTCCAGAACCTGATCGCCCTGCGTTTCGCCAATAGCCTGTTCGAAACCCAGTGGAACCAGAACTACATCTCCCACGTGGAAATCACCGTAGCCGAGCAAGTCGGTATCGAAGGCCGTTGGGGTTACTTCGACAAGGCTGGCCAGCTGCGGGACATGATCCAGAACCACCTGCTGCAACTGCTCTGCCTGATTGCCATGGACCCGCCTGCCGACCTGTCCGCCGACAGCATCCGTGACGAGAAGGTCAAGGTGCTCAAGGCCCTGGCGCCGATCAGTCCGGAAGGGTTGACCACTCAAGTGGTACGCGGCCAATACATCGCCGGTTACAGCGCCGGCAAACCGGTGCCGGGTTACCTGGAAGAAGAAAACTCCAACACCCAGAGCGACACCGAAACGTTCGTCGCCCTGCGTGCCGATATTCGTAACTGGCGTTGGGCCGGGGTACCGTTCTACCTGCGCACCGGTAAACGCATGCCGCAAAAGCTGTCGCAGATTGTCATCCACTTCAAGGAACCGTCCCACTACATCTTCGCTCCCGAGCAGCGCCTGCAGATCAGCAACAAACTGATCATTCGCCTGCAGCCGGACGAAGGTATTTCCTTGCGTGTGATGACCAAGGAGCAGGGCCTGGACAAGGGCATGCAACTGCGCAGCGGCCCGCTGCAACTGAATTTTTCCGACACCTATCGCAGCGCGCGGATCCCCGATGCCTACGAGCGGTTGTTGTTGGAAGTGATGCGCGGCAATCAGAACCTGTTTGTTCGCAAAGATGAAATCGAAGCCGCGTGGAAGTGGTGTGACCAGTTGATTGCCGGGTGGAAAAAATCCGGTGATGCGCCCAAGCCTTATGCGGCGGGGTCCTGGGGGCCGATGAGCTCGATTGCACTGATCACGCGGGATGGGAGGTCTTGGTATGGCGATATCTGAATTGAAACTGCCTCAGGGTGTAACAGCCCATGAGTACCGCTCGCCCACGTTGTTGGCGGACGGCTTGGCCAATGATGTGGCCGGGCAATTGCGCACGGCCATCAGCGCCCGTGGCGCGGCCACGTTGGTGGTGTCCGGTGGCCGCAGCCCCGTGGCGTTTTTTCAGAACCTGGCCAAGCAAGACCTGGACTGGTCCAACGTCACCGTCACCCTGGCCGATGAGCGCTGGGTGCCGGTGGAACATGCCGACAGCAATGCCGGCCTGCTGAAGAAATACCTGCTGCAAGGCCCGGCGGCCAAGGCCACGTTCCTGAGCTTGTACAACGTTGCCGCGAATCTGGAAGACGCCGCTGAACTGGCCGATCGCCAGTTGGCTGAGCTGCAAGCCATTGATGTGCTGGTACTGGGCATGGGCGATGACGGTCACACCGCATCGCTGTTTCCCAACAGCCCGAACCTGGGCGAAGCATTGAAAGCTGACGGCACCCGCCGTTGCTGGCCGATGCTGGCGCCGACTGTGCCGCACCAGCGCCTGACCATGAGTCGTGCACTGCTGGCCTCGGCCCACTACACCGTGCTGTCGATTTCCGGCAGCTCGAAATTGACCACCTTGAGCGCCGCGCTGGCCAGTGACGATGTTGCTGCCATGCCGATTCGCGCGTTTTTGCAACCTACTTTAGAGATTTACTGGTGCCCATGAGCCAAGGATCAGCCGCTATGAAAAGCCCTCAACCGACCGTGTCCATGGCGGATAAAGTTGCCCTGATCGACAGCCTCTGCGCCAAGGCGCGGATCCTGCCGGTGATCACCATCGCCCGCGAACAGGACATCCTGCCGTTGGCCGATGCCTTGGCTGCCGGTGGCTTGACCGCATTGGAAGTGACCCTGCGTTCCGAGTTCGGCCTCAAGGCCATTCAGGTGCTGCGTGAGCAACGCCCTGAGCTGTGCACCGGTGCCGGCACCGTACTCGACCGTCATATGCTCGAAGCGGCCGAAGTGGCCGGCTCGCAATTCATCGTCACCCCCGGCATCACCCGCGACCTGCTGGAAGCCTCGGTGCACAGCCCGATCCCACTGCTGCCAGGCATCAGCAATGCCTCCGGCATCATGGAAGGCTACGGCCTGGGTTATCGCCGCTTCAAGCTGTTCCCGGCTGAAGTCAGCGGCGGCGTGGCGGCCATCAAGGCGCTCGGCGGCCCGTTCGGCGAAGTGAAGTTCTGCCCGACTGGCGGCGTGGGGCCGGCCAACATCAAACACTACATGGCGTTGAAAAACGTCATGTGCGTGGGCGGTAGCTGGATGCTGGACCCGGAATGGGTCAAGAACGGCGACTGGGCACGCATCCAGGAAGTCACCGCACAGGCGTTGGCGCTGCTGGACTGATCTGATTTACCGAATCGTTGTTGCTGTGCTTAACGGCATTTTTGCGGTGCACTTGGTCGGTGTACCGCTTTTTTTTGCCTGAAAAAAACGCGCATCCGACACCGATTAATGTGGGAGCGGGCTTGCTCGCGAATGCGGTGGTTCAGTTGGCATATTCGTTGACTGACACACCGTATTCGCGAGCAAGCCCGCTCCCACACAAGCCCGCTCCCACATTTTTAATCCGCGTTTAGTTCAGTGATCGCTTTGACCAGTACACCGATATCCGCCGCCGACGTCACCAACCCCGGCGTCACTCGAATACACGTGCCAAACGCTGCCCCGACACGGGTAGTGGTGAACAGGTCATACTCCTTGAGCAACCGTTGCGCCATCGCCGCTTGATCCCGCCCCGTAAACTTGAAGGCCGTGATCCCGCAATACAGCCGTGGATCGTCCGGCGTCAGCACTTCAATCCCCGGCAGCTGCCGTACCTGGCTAACCCATAAGTCGCGCAGGTAATTGACCCGCGCCCCCTTGGCCGCCGAGCCGCCCAGTGCGCGATGCTCTTCGAGCACCAGCGGCAAGGTCATCAATGCCGGAAAGTTCGGCGTGCTGTAGGGCGTGCGTGCGCGCACGTCAGTGGCGGGGTAGTGGAACTCGCCCATGTCCGGGTCGATATCGGCCAGGCGTTCCGGGGCTATATAGAGGAAGCCAAGCGTCAACGGCGCGCCGATCCATTTGTGCAGGTTGAAGCCGGCAAACTGAATGCCGAGCGCCGCCAGGTTGAACTCGATCTGGCCCAACGCGTGGGCGCCATCAAGGATGACGTCGATGCCATGCTCGCGCGCGGCCCTGGCAATGGCCTCGACGGGCATCACCAGGCCGGTGCGGTGGGTGACATGGGTCAATGCCATCATCTTCAGGCGCGGGTACTGCGCGAACGTCTCACGATAAGTCTGCAACAGGCTGTCGAAACTTGCCGGGTGGGTGTGGGAGATTTCGATCACCTCGACACCCCGATAACCGGCCAGCCAGCGCATGGCGCCTTTGACTGTGTCGTACTCCAGGTCGCTGATCAGCACCTGGTCGCCCGGTTTCAGGCCGTTGTAGTTGCGGATCAGTGACTGCAAGGCTTCGGTGGCATTGCGGGTGAACGCAATCGCCTCCGGGGCGGCCTCAATCAGCCCGGCCAGTTGGCGAAGGATATCGACGTTTTGACCTTGCTCGAACCGCTGGCGCACATACAACGAGTTGCTGCGGTTGATAAATGCAACGTGCTCCAGGTACTGCGCTTGGACCGCGCGGCTCATGCGCCCGAAGTAGCCATTCTCCAGATTGATCGGGCCAGGTTCCAACACATAGCGCTCGGCAATGGCCTGCCAGTGACGTTCGTTATCGGCATTCCGTGGCATGGCGTGGGCTCTTAATGGCGAGGGGCGGGTTTACCGTGTTTTACGCGTAGAGGTTCCAATAATTCGGACAGGCCGTTGTGATCGATTTCCTGCATCAAGGCCAGCAAACCGCCCAGCTCGCCGTGGGGGAAACCTTCACGGGCAAACCAGTTCAGGTAGGGGCCGGGCAGGTCGGCGATGATCCGTCCCTTGTATTTGCCGAAGGGCATTTCTCGGGTGATCAGCAGTTCGAGTTTTTCGGGGTTCATGGGCTTCAGTGTTTGAGTCGAGACCTTGGAAAATACAGGCATTCTGCATGAAGGCCAAATGACAGATCATGCAAATAACGTACATACAGATGGTTCATTAATTTTTAAGTTATTGAAAAATAAAGAAAAATACTTTTTCAAAAACTTGGCACGGGCGCTGCAATTACTAAGACACCTTTCTTAACCCGCACAAGGAATTGAAAAATGACTGACATCAATAAAGAATCGATCTCCGTACTGAACGACCTGATCGAGACCAGCAAAGACGGCCAGAAAGGCTTCGCTACCTGTGCTGAAGACATCAAGCACCCAGAGCTTAAAGCCCTGTTCGTCAAGCGCTCCACCGACTGCGCCACCGCTGCCGCCGAATTGCAAACCGCTGTGAAAGCCCTGGGCGGCGACCCGGAAAATTCCGGTTCGGTTGCCGGCGCCTTGCACCGTGGCTGGGTTGACGTGAAGTCCCTGGTGACCGGTAAAGATGAAGAGGCTGTCCTGAACGAAGCCGAGCGCGGTGAAGACCACGCACTGAAGGCTTACAAGGAAGCGATCGAGAAGATCAACAAGCACAACCTGCTGGGTATTCGTGACCTGGTTGAGCGTCAGTTCCACGGCGCACAACGCAACCACGACCAGGTGAAAGCCCTGCGTAACCAGGCTCGCGCTCAGTCGTAAGGCCTGCTGTGTAACAAATGTGGGAGCGGGCTTGCCCGCGAAGACGGTGGGTCAGTCAACCTCTCAGGTGACTGACCCACCGCTTTCGCGAGCAAGCCCGCTCCCACATGTGCTTGGTATTAACCTTGACGCTGCAATCAGCCGATGCTGATCGGCGGCAGCTCGGTCAGGGTCACGACCTGCTGCTTGCGTGGCGCGAGGATTTCCGCCTCGCCATCGACCACCAGCTCATCGCGCTGGTTGAAGACACGGGTGGCAATGCGGACGCGAAATTTTGGCAGCTTTTCGAGGATTTCCAGACGCACGGTCAGGGTGTCGCCGATTTTTACCGGCTTCTGGAAGGTCATCTGCTGGCCGATATAGATGGTGCCCGGCCCAGGCAACTCGCAGGCAACGGCCGCGCTGATCAGGGCGCCGCTGAACATGCCGTGGGCGATACGCTCCTTGAACATGGTCGCCTTGGCGTACTCGGCATCCAGGTGCACGGGGTTATGGTCACCGGACATGGCGGCGAACAGCTGGATGTCGCGCTCCTCGACGGTCTTGCTGTAACTGGCGGTCTGGCCAACTTCGAGGGCTTCGTACGGGGTGTTGGTAACCTGAGTCATCTAAAGGTACATCCTGTGGCTAATCGGTAATTAAATTGGCTGATGATAAGTGTTTGACTTTATACGGAAAATTATTCGCAGCGGGTCGGGCTGTGCAGCGCCAGCGTCTGGTCTAGCCACGTCAGTACATCCGCAGTGACTTCATCGCGGTTGGTTTCATTGAACACTTCATGGCGTGCCTGCGGATAAATATTCAGTTGCAGGTTCTGGCAGCCGGCTTCGCGCAATGCGTGGGCCAGGTTTTTGAGACGCTTGCCTTCACTCACCGGATCACATTCTCCGCCCAACACCAGGATCGGCAGGCCCGGGACGATCTGTTCGAGATTGGACGCTTTGCTGATTTGCTGCAAGCCGCCCAGCAAGTCGATCCACAGCTGGTTGGTGCAGCGGAATCCACACAGCGGGTCGTTGATGTATTTATCGACTTCATTCGGGTCGCGGCTGAGCCAATCAAACGCCGTGCGGTTGGGCTTGAACGCTTTGTTGAACGAGCCGAATGACAGGAACTCGATCAGTGCACTGCGCCCACGCAAGCCTTGGCGTGCGCGTTCGAGGCGGGCGATCACGGCGGCCGCGCGGTACAGCGCCACCGGCTGGAAATTCGAACCGCTGAGAATCACGCCCTTCAAGCTGGCGCTGTGATGCACCAGGTAGGCCTGGGCGATATAGCTGCCCATGCTGTGCCCCAGCAGCATGATCGGCAGCCCCGGATGCTGTTGGCCAATGTGCTGGTTCAGGCTGGCAAGGTCGCCGACCACCTTGTTCCACCCATCCTTCTCGGCGTAGAGGCCCAGCGTGCCCTCATCGGCGGTGCGGCCATGGCCGCGCTGGTCCAGCGCATACACGCCATAGCCGGCGGCGCACAACGCGTCGGCCAGGCGCGCATAACGCCCGCTGTGCTCGGCCATGCCGTGGGACAGCATGATCATGGCCTTGGCCGGGCCTTCCGGCAGCCATTGATTGACGTACAGGCGGCTGCGGTCATTCGCGGTCAGCCAGAAGGTGCGGTGGTTCATGGCGCTTCCTTTGCTCGAGGTCGTTGCAGTGTATAGCTCATCCCCAGGCGTGCGTTTGATCTGTGCAGGCCCTTGTACGAAGATTCACGCAATTGATGACGCTGTTTCCTGTATTTGCCTGATTGGCCATAGCTGCTACCGTCCTCAAAGCTCCGCTTTTTATCGCAGCCGGTTTTTTACAGCTGCAGCGGCCGGACACACTCAGGTAAGAGGACAAGAATAATGCAACCTGATTTCTGGAATGACAAACGCGCGGCGGGCGTTCCCCATGACATCGACCTCACCACCTACAAGTCGGTGATCGAAGTCTTCGAGCGTTCCTGCAAGGCTTTTGCCGACCGTCCGGCATTCAGCAACATGGGCATCACCCTGACTTACGCCGAGCTTGAGCGCCAAAGTGCGGCGTTCGCCAGCTACCTGCAACAGCACACCGACCTCAAGCCTGGCGAGCGCATAGCGGTGCAGATGCCCAACGTGCTGCATTACCCGATTGCGGTGTTTGGCGCGTTGCGTGCCGGGCTCATCGTGGTCAACACCAACCCTCTGTACACTCCGCGTGAGATGCGCCACCAGTTCAAGGACGCCGGTATTCGTGCGCTGGTCTACCTCAACCTGTTCGGTTCGCGCGTGCAGGAAGTGTGCGCCGATACCGAGATCGACTACCTCATCGAAGCCAAGATGGGCGACTTCATGCCGGCGGCCAAGGGCTGGCTGATCAACACCGTGGTCGACAAAGTCAAGAAAATGGTCCCGGCCTACCACCTGCCACGGGCGGTATCGTTCAAGCGCGCGCTGCGCATGGGCGCAGGGCAGGGCCTGATTCGGCATCCGGTGACCCTGGATGACATCGCTGTGCTGCAATACACCGGCGGCACCACCGGCCTGGCCAAGGGCGCGATGCTCACCCATGGCAACCTGGTCGCCAATATGCAGCAGGCGCGGGCGTGCATGTCCCAACTCACCGACGACGGCCAGCCGCTGGTGAAAGAAGGCCAGGAGGTGATGATCGCGCCGCTGCCGCTGTACCACATCTATGCATTCACGGCGAACTGCATGTGCATGATGGTGACTGGCAACCACAACGTGCTGATCACCAACCCGCGGGACATCGGCGGCTTCATCAAGGAACTGAAAAAGTGGCGGTTCTCCTGCCTGTTGGGGCTGAACACGTTGTTTGTGGCGCTCATGGACCACCCGGATTTCAAGACCCTGGATTTTTCCCGTCTCAAGATCACCAACTCCGGCGGCACGGCACTGGTCAAGGCCACGGCCGAGCGTTGGAAAGCGTTGACTGGTTGTTCCATCGGCGAAGGCTACGGCCTGACCGAAACCTCCCCGGTGGCCAGCACCAACCCCTATGGCAGCCAGTCGCGCCTGGGGACCGTGGGTGTGCCGGTGCCGGGCACGGCGATGAAAGTTATCGACGACGAAGGGCGCGAGCTGCCGTTCGGTGAGCGCGGCGAGCTGTGCATCAAGGGGCCGCAGGTGATGAAGGGCTACTGGCAGCAACCGGTGGCCACCGCCGAGACACTCGACGCCGAGGGCTGGCTGAAAACCGGTGACATCGCGGTAATCGATGCCGATGGGTTCGTGAGCATTGTTGATCGCAAGAAAGACCTGATCATCGTCTCGGGCTTTAACGTGTACCCCAACGAGATCGAAGACGTGGTGATGGCCCACCCGGCGGTAGCCAACTGCGCTGTGATCGGCGTACCGGATGATCGCACCGGGGAGGCGGTGAAACTGTTTGTGGTGGCGCGTGCGCAGGGCGTGAGCCTTGAAGAGCTGAAGGCGTACTGCAAGACCAATTTCACCGGGTACAAGGTGCCCAAGCATATTGTGTTGCGCGAGTCGTTGCCGATGACGCCGGTGGGCAAGATCCTGCGGCGGGAGCTGCGCGACATCGCTTGATATGAAGTGCGTTTAAAAAGTGTGGGAGCGGGCTTGCTCGCGAATGCGGTGTATCAGTCACCAGATGTATCGACTGAAGCACCGCATTCGCGAGCAAGCCCGCTCCCACATTGGTATTTATTGTGCTGGAAGGCCCATTCCAGAGCGCTATCCAGGCTTATAGAATCTTTGCTCTAAAAATGACCATTAGATATTCTTGAGTCATGTTTATGACTGTAGGGCCCTCTTTTGGCTCTAGTCGGCCTCTGGCAAAGCTGCTACTCTCGGCGCGCTTTGTGACTTCTCGGCCTGCTTGAAAGCGCCAGACTCACCTAAAAAAACATACACCAATAATAATCGCATCAAATGCGATGATGAATTCGCGTCGCTGAGGAGTGGGCTTCCATGAACGAAGACTTTTGGAAGGATAAGTACCCCGCCGGGATTGCTGCAGACATCAATCCAGACGAGTATCAAAATATTCAGGCGGTACTTAAACAGTCCTGCCAGCGCTTCGCCAACAAACCGGCTTTCAGCAACCTGGGCAAGACACTCACCTACGGTGAACTGTACGAATTGTCCGGCGCTTTCGCCGCCTACCTGCAACAGCATACCGACTTGAAGCCTGGCGATCGAATCGCCGTGCAACTGCCCAATGTCCTGCAATACCCGGTCGCCGTGTTCGGCGCCATTCGTGCGGGCCTGATCGTGGTCAACACCAACCCGCTGTACACCGCGCGGGAAATGGAACACCAATTCAATGATTCCGGAGCCAAGGCTCTGGTTTGCCTGGCCAACATGGCGCACCTGGCTGAAAAAGTCGTGCCCAAGACCGCCGTCAAGCACGTGATCGTCACCGAAGTCGCTGACCTGCTGTCGCCGTTCAAGCGCCTGCTGATCAACAGCGTCATCAAGTACGTGAAAAAAATGGTCCCGGCCTATCACTTGCCCAAGGCGGTCAAGTTCAACGACGTGCTGGCCAAGGGGCACGGCCAACCGGTCAATGATGCCAGCCCGGCCAGCGGCGATGTTGCCGTGCTGCAATACACCGGCGGCACCACCGGCGTGGCCAAGGGCGCGATGCTCACCCACCGCAACCTGGTTGCCAACATGCTGCAGTGCAAGGCGCTGATGGGCTCCAACCTCAATGAAGGTTGCGAGATCCTGATCACGCCGCTGCCGCTTTACCACATCTATGCCTTCACCTTTCATTGCATGGCGATGATGCTGATCGGCAACCACAACATCCTGATCAGCAACCCGCGCGACCTGCCGGCGATGGTCAAGGAACTGTCGAAGTGGAAGTTCAGCGGCTTTGTCGGCCTGAACACGCTGTTTGTGGCGCTGTGCAACAACGAAGCGTTCCGCAAGCTGGATTTCTCCGCGCTCAAAGTCACCCTGTCCGGCGGCATGGCCTTGCAACTGGCGGCTGCTGAACGTTGGAAGGACGTGACCGGCTGCAATATTTGCGAAGGTTACGGCATGACCGAAACCAGCCCGGTGGCGACGGTCAACCCGATCCAGAACATCCAGATCGGCACCATCGGCATTCCGGTGCCGTCTACTGTGTGCAAAGTCATTACCGATGACGGCGTTGAACTGGCCCTGGGCGAAATCGGCGAGCTGTGCGTCAAAGGCCCGCAGGTGATGAAAGGCTACTGGCAGCGCGAAGACGCTACCGCCGAGATCCTCGACAGCGAAGGCTGGTTGAAGACCGGCGACATCGCGATTATCCAGCCGGACGGCTACATGCGCATTGTCGATCGCAAGAAAGACATGATTCTGGTCTCCGGTTTCAACGTTTATCCGAACGAGCTGGAAGACGTGCTGGCGACCCTGCCGGGCGTGCTGCAGTGCGCGGCCATTGGCGTGCCGGACGAGAAATCCGGGGAGCACATCAAGATCTTCATCGTGGTCAAGCCAGGGGCTACCCTGACCAAGGACCAGGTGATGGAACATATGCGCGCCAATGTCACCGGCTACAAGGTGCCCAAGGCCGTTGAGTTCCGTGATGCGTTGCCGACCACCAACGTGGGCAAGATCCTGCGCCGTGAGTTGCGCGATGAAGAGCTGAAGAAGCTGGGCCTGAAAAAGTAACCGAATAAAAAACCCCGCCATGCGGGGTTTTTTAATGCCTGGGTTGGGATGCGATCCACGGTGGGAGCAGGCTTGCCAGCGCCCACCGTAATTGACCGAGTGTGCTACACGGCAAACTGCGCGAAGCTCACGCCCGCACCGGCCGGGCGCACGTCTTTGAGGAACGAATCCTTGTCGGCGCTCAGCTCCAGGGTGATCTCCGGCTTGCGCTTGTTCGCATTGCGCACCACCAGCCCTTCGAGCTTTTCACGCAGGAACGCCGTCGGCACCTTCAAGTGCAGCAACTGGTCAGTCTCGGCGTTGTGCATCAACAGGTGAATCCACTCGTACTGCCCCACACCAATACGCACCACCGGCAGGTCGAACCACCAGATGTTGCGTTTGCTGTCCAGGTCAGTGAAGTGGCAGTTGTTGACGCCGAGTACGGCACCGCCCAGTTCCTGGTTTCTGCGGGCGATGGCCTGTGCTTTATTGAGTTTCATAACCTTCCTACGGGATCTGTTATTCAGCGTTATAGCCTGAATGTGCCGGGCATTCTCGTGGGTTGGCGGCAAAACATAAAGCCAAACCTGTCGCCGGCGATGAAATGCGCGCTGAAAATAATTGAAACTCTGCCGAATGGCCTTGGGTCAATCTTTAGGTAGTGACCAAAACCCTTGATTGTTCTTTCGGAGAAATACCATGAGCAGCACATCGGATAAGGCAAAAGGTTTGAAAGACGAACTCGTCGGCAACATCAAGCAAGGTGTGGGCAAGGTTACCGGCAACGACAAACTCCGCGCCGAAGGTGTCGTGCAGGAGAAGAAAGGTCAGGTCGAAAAAGCCGTCGGCGACACCAAAGATGCGGTAAAAAAAGCCGTCAAGTAACACTGAATCGCCGGCTGGATTCATGCAGCCCGACGGCCATCCACGGATGGCCGTTTTTGTGTAAAGCGTGCAACTAAAGTTTGGAAATTGTTTCAAAGTCGCCAAATGGTCTACTTTGATGTAGAAAACGGCCCCTGAGTCGCCCACGACCTCACCCTTTATGCGGCGAAAGGAGACGCTATGATTTTTCCGGTACTCGACGGCCTCAAGCTCCACAAAGTGTTGGTGCGCACCGTCAAGGAATTCGTCGATGACGAAATGCCTACCTACGCCTCGGCACTGGCCTACCAGATGCTGTTCTCGCTGTTTCCCTTCTTGTTGTTCCTTATCGCCCTGATTGGTTTCCTGCACCTGCCGGACTTCTTCACCTGGCTGCGTATGCAGTCGGAGCTGGTGCTGCCGCCCCAGGCGCTGGAACAGGTCAACCCGGTGATCGACCAGTTGCAGCAATCCAAGGGTGGCTTGCTGTCCGTGGGTATCGTGATCGCCTTGTGGACCGCGTCGGCGGGTGTGCGGTTGATGATGAGCGCGATGAACGCCGCCTACGATGTGGTCGAAGGTCGGCCGATCTGGAAGCGTTTCCCGCTGTCGATTTTCTACACCGTCGGCATCGCCGGCATGTTGCTGGCCGCCGCCGCGCTGATGGTGCTTGGCCCGCAGGTGATGGAGTGGCTCGCCGGGCAGATCGGCATGCAGGAATTCGTGGTGACGCTGTGGACCATCCTGCGCTGGCCGCTGATCGTGATTTTGCTGATGTTCGCGGTGGCCCTCATGTACTACGTGATGCCTGACGTGCAGCAGAAATTCCGCTTCATCACCCCCGGCTCGGTGCTGGCCGTGGTGGTGTGGATTATTGCCTCCCTGGGGTTTGGCTATTACGTCAAAACCTTTGCCGACTACAACGCCATGTATGGCAGCATCGGTGCGATTATTGTCCTGCTGCTGTACTTCTATATTTCCGCCGCCGTGCTGTTGCTCGGGGCCGAGATGAATGCCGTGATCGAACACATGTCCGCCGAAGGCAAGGACCCAGGCGAAAAGGATTTTGATGAAAGCACGCACACGGATGAAAAACAGCACGTCTCAGGCCTCGGCCGGGACCACTCCAAGCCCACTACCGACGAAGTCTGATCGATGATCCGTGAAATCCTGAAAATGGGCGACGAACGCCTGCTGCGTATCGCCCCACCGGTTCCGCCGGAAATGTTTGACAGCCCCGAGCTGTGGCAATTGATTGATGACATGTTCCAGACCATGGAGCACGTCGGCGGTGTCGGCCTTGCGGCCCCGCAGATCGGCGTTGATCTGCAACTGGTGATCTTTGGTTTTGAGGCCAGTGAACGCTACCCGGACGCGCCACCGGTGCCGCAGACCATCTTGATCAACCCGTTGATTACGCCGCTCAGTCCCGTGCTGGAAGAGGGGTTTGAAGGTTGCCTGTCCGTGCCCGGTCTACGTGGCGCGGTGGACCGTTACCAGCAGATCCGCTACGAAGGTTTCGACCCCAAGGGCTTGCCCATCGTGCGCGTCGCCGAGGGCTTCCACGCGCGGGTGGTGCAGCATGAATGTGACCACCTGATCGGCCGGTTGTACCCGTCGCGGATTACCGACTTCAGCAAATTCGGATACATCGAAGTGATGTTTCCGGAGATGGACCCGAATGCCGACGAGTAACGCGCAGCCACACTGAGACCGAAAATGTGGGAGCGGGCTTGCTCGCGAAAGCGGTGTATCAGTCACCGAATACATTGACTGACACTCCGCCTTCGCGAGCAAGCCCGCTCCCACCTTGGGATATTATTTCAGGCCGAACTATTTGGCGGGTTTAACAAACCGCAACGTCATCCGATCCGACTCTCCAATCGCCACGTACCTGGCCTTGTCCTGCTCGCCCAACTTCAACGTTGGCGGCAACGTCCAGACGCCACCCGGATAATCCTTGGTGTCCTTGGGGTTGGCATTCACCTCACTCTGCCCAGCCAGCTTGAACCCGGCATCGGTCGCCAGTTTCACCACTTGGGCTGTGGTCAGGTAACCACTGTCCTTGATCGCTTCCAGGTTCGCACCGTCTTTGGCCCGGTGATCTTCCACACCCAGCACGCCGCCCGGTTTGAGCACCGAGTAAAACGCACTGAATGTAGCGCCTGCGGTATCGGCCGCCACCCAGTTATGCACGTTGCGGAAGGTCAGCACGGCATCGGCCGAAGCGGGTGTACCAAACACCGGCGCCTTGGGGTCGAACTCCACCACGTGGGCCTTGGCATAGCGCGTCGGGTCGGCGGCGAATTTCTTTTTCAGGTTGTCTTCGGAGGTGCGCGCATAGGCGCTGCTGCTCGCTGCCTGCACGGCGGCGATGTAATGCCCGTGGTCTTTGAGCAGCGGCGCCAGCACTTCGCTGTACCAGCCGGCACCGGGGGTGATTTCGATCACCGTCTGCTTGGCGTCCAAGCCGAAGAACGCCAGGGTTTGCTGCGGGTGGCGATAGCCGTCGCGTGCGCTGTTGGCCGGGTCGCGCCAACTGCCGGCCAGCACACTGGCGTACTGCTCAGCGGTAATCGGCGCATCCGCGGCGTGGCTGAAGGTTGGCGCGAGGAGGGCGGTGAGGGACAGCGCTGCAAGTGTCGTTTTCATGATCATCCTGTAAGGGGCCACTGTGCCATCGAGGCTAGCATGGGCTCCGGACCGGCTGATCACACATTATCCGCGGTCGACCTTTGCGTTGGTTATAAGCCCCATGGCGATCATTGGCTTGTTACGTTTGTAGCGCACCCACCGCTCGCTGAGGGATTGCGGCAGCCGCGTATCCTGGGTGAACCCCATGCGCTGATACACACCTTCCAGGTCGGGATGGCACAGCAGCCAGACGGTCCCCGCCACGTCGTCCACCGCCTGCAAAATCAAACGCGCGGCCAGCCCCTGGCCGCGATAAGCCGGGTCGACAAACACCCCGGTCAGCCACTGCCCTCCCACCACGGGGGAGAGGCACAACCCGGCCACAATCTCGCCGTCGCGCGCTACCCATAAGCGCCCACCCTTCATGGCCTTCATCGACGAATCATGGCTGCGGTAAAACTTGTTCAGCAGCGGCCACAGCGGCTCTGCCAGGGGTTCGATGTGCAGTTCAGGCATGGTGTTTGGGCAACATAATCAAGGGCTGGGGATTATAAGCGCCTTCTGCCGGGCAATAGGTGGTATACCCAGTGTTACATCCCCCGTAAGTGGAGCATGCATCATGGCCAAAGGTATGGATTCAAAGAAAGCCGCGAAGAAGAAACCGGCAAAAACCGCCGATGAAAAACGCGCTGACAAGAAAGCCAAAAAGTCCGATACAGGCCTGTTCGGTCACTGAGTTACACGCTTAGAACCAAACGATCTGCAAGATTTGCGCGCCTCAATGCACAGAGCAGGAAACACCTGCTCTGAGCTGCCGATGGCCTACTACCTTGATCTAACCCAACGCCGGGAAATCGAAGCCCTGGCACGCGGTTTTACCGCAACGACCGAATGGCCGACCTGGCTACTGTTGATCGGTGTGTATAGCGGCTGGTTCGCCGTGATACTCGGCAGCGATTGGCTCGGCCTGTGGCTGAGCACCCTGTTGCTGATTCCTCTGGTGACGCTATGGCTGTCGGTGCAGCACGAGCTGCTCCACGGCCATCCCACCCGTTCCCTGCTGGTGAACAAACTGCTCGGCTACGCGCCCTTTGCCGTGTGGTATCCCTATACGCTGTATCGCAACAGCCATCTGCTCCACCACAACGATCAAGACCTGACCCTGCCGGGCATCGATCCGGAAAGCCGCTATCTCACTCAACAACAATGGGACGCCAGCTCATTGTTTGAACGTGGCGTGCATTGGCTGACCAAAACCGTGCTCGGCCGTTGCGTGTTGGCCGCGCCGCTGGCGATTGGCCGATTGGCGCGCCATGAGTTCCAGCGCCTGGCGCAGGTATGGCCGATGTGGCTGGCCCACGGCGCCGTGACGGCATTGATGCTGAGCTTTATCGCCCACCACAGCGCTCTGCCGGTGTGGCACTACCTGCTGCTGGTCAGTGTGCCGGCCTTGTCCCTGGCGTCGATCCGTTCCTACTATGAACACCGCCCGCACCCGCAGCCGGAACAGCGCACCGTGCTCAACGAAGCGGCGTGGCCGTGGACGTGGCTGTTCCTCAATAACAACCTGCACCTGGTGCACCACGACTTGCCGAAATTGCCCTGGTACTTGCTGCCCACGGTCTACCGCGCCCGCCGTGAACAATGGGTGGCTCGCAGCGGCGGCTTTCTGCTGCAGGGTTACGGCCAACTGATCAGCCGCCACGGCCTCAAGGCCATCGACAGCCCCCGGCACCCTTTTGCTTGAGAGACGACCATGAGTGACCACTACGCCGAGCTGCTGATGTACGTCGCGCCAGAGGCGGTGCAGCACGCCAACCAGCGCTGGCTGACCCGCCTCTTCGAGCGCCTGCAGCTGACCCGCCGCAACGCCGACCACCTTGACCTGCCCAGCCTGTGGCGGGCCCCCGAGCTGCTCGTCACGCAAACGTGCGGCTACCCGCTGATGACTCAACTACGCGGCCAGGTGCGTGTGATCGGTCGCCCGCACTATGCGCTGGCTCACAGCAGCAATGGCGAGCATTGCAGCCTGCTGCTGACCCGCAACGACAACCCGCGCACCCAGCTGGCCGACTTCTACAACAGCCGCGGCGTGCTCAACGGCCACGACTCCAACAGTGGCATGAACCTGCTGCGCGAACGCCTGGCGCCGTTGCAACGCGACGGCCATTTCTTCGCCAGCGTCGGCCTCAGCGGCGCTCACCGCGAAAGCCTGCGTTGGCTGCGCGAAGACCGCGCTGATCTTGCCGCCATCGACAGCGTCACCTACGACTACCTCGCCCGTTTCGCGCCGCAGGAAGTTGCCGGGCTGCGCATTGTCACCCACAGCGCGCCAAGCCCGACCTTGCCCTACATCGGGCCGTTGAGCCTGAGCGATCAGCAGGTCACGCGGATTCGTGAAGCGATGAACCTCGCGTTGCAGGAGTTACCCGATGTAGTCGAAACGCTGGGGATCCAGGCAGTCCTGCCGGCCAGTGAAGATCACTATCAGGTGCTGCTGGACTACCAGCAACGGGCCGCCAGCATCGGCTATTCAAAGCTTCAATAAGGTTATATAAAAATACCTTTTAAATATTATTAAAGAATAAGCAGCCTTGCTAGGATCGCTCCACCGGAACGCCGGACATAACGTGCAACCTACTTAGATGGAGCCACTATGTCCGGCGCCGACATTTCTCACAGCGATTACGTGGGCGGATTGTTCCGCAGTCATTACGACTGGCTGTGCAGCCGTTTGCAGCGTCACCTCGACTCCCGTGCTCACGCCGAAGACATCGCCGCTGACACCTTCACCCAGCTGCTGAGTGCGCCGGGCGTGCTGCCGATTCGACAGCCGCGCGCCTTGCTCACCACCATCGCCCAGCGCCTGATGTACCAAGTGTGGCGGCGCCGCGACCTGGAGCGCGCCTACCTCGACGCCCTGGCTAACGACGAAACGAGCACCGTGCCGTCGCCCGAAGACCTCGCGCAAAGACTCCAGGCCCTGCAAGCCGTTGACCAGTTGCTCGACGGCTTGCCGGCCAAGGTCAAGGCGACCTTCCTGCTGTCGCAACTCAATGGCCTGACCTACCCCGAGATCACCGCCGAACTGGGGATTTCCCAGCGCTCGGTCAGCGACTACATGGCCCGTGCGCTCAACCGTTGCCTGCGGCTGGGCCGGGAATGAACCGCCGCATTGATCGTACCCACGTTGAATATGTGTAAATCGAACCGCCAAGAGGCTACTCATGAGAACACTAAAAAACCTGCTCGGTGGCTCGCTACTGGCGCTCGCTGTGCTGACCTCGCCGACCCAGGCCGCCGAAGCGGTCAAACCGATCCACTTCGGCGACATCACTTGGGAAAGCGGCAGCCTGATCACCGAAGTGCTGCGCCTGATCGTCGAGAAAGGCTACGGCTTGCCCACCGACACGCTGCCCGGCAGCACCGTGAGCCTGGAAGCCGCGCTGGCCAAGGACGATATTCAGGTGATCGGCGAAGAGTGGGCCGGGCGCAGTCCGGCGTGGGTCAAGGCTGAAGCCGAAGGCAAAGTCTTCGGCCTGGGCGACACGGTCAAAGGCGCCACGGAAGGTTGGTGGGTGCCTGAATACGTAATCAAAGGTGATGCAGAACGCGGCATCAAACCCCTGGCGCCGGACCTCAAATCTGTGGCCGACCTGGCGCGCTACAAGGACGTGTTCCGCGACCCCGAAGACCCAAGCAAAGGCCGTTTCCTCAACAGCCCCACCGGCTGGACCTCGGAAATCGTCAACAGTCAGAAGCTCAAGGCCTATGGCCTGACCGACACCTTCGTTAACTTCCGCACCGGCTCCGGTGCGGCGCTGGATGCCGAAGTGGCCTCGTCGATCCGCCGTGGCAAACCGGTGTTGTTCTACTACTGGTCGCCGACCCCGCTGCTGGGGCGTTTCAAGTTGATCAAACTGGAAGAGCCGGCGTTCAACGCCGACGCCTGGAAAACCTTGGCCGACGCCAACAACCCGCACCCCATCGGCACCCGCTCGATGCCCGCGCACCTGGCGATTGGCGTGTCGGCGCCGTTCAAGGCGCAGTACCCGCAACTGGTCAGGTTCTTTGAAAAAGTCGACCTGCCGATCGACTTGCTCAACGGCATCCTCGCGCAGATGAGCGAGAAGCGTGAACAACCGCGCCAAGTCGCGCTGGCGTTCCTCAAAGAGCAGCCGCAAGTCTGGCAACAATGGGTGCCCGCGGATGTCGCGGCCAAGGTCAAGGGAGCGCTCTGATGCTGAAAGTCCTCGCTGCGGTCGTTCTCTCGCTGGTTGCCGGTCACGTGTTGGCAGCCGAACCCTCCACGTTGCGCATCGGCTACCAGAAAAGCTCGGTCAGCATGGTGCTGGCCCGTGAGCACACGTTGTTCGAAGAAGCGCTGCCCGGCACCCAGGTGCAGTGGATCGAATTCCTCGGCGGCCCGCCGCTGATCGAAGCGCTGAATGGCGGCAGCCTGGACATCGGCAATATCGGCGACATCCCGCCGATCTTCGCCCAGGCCGCCGGCATTGATTTGCAGTACTTTGCCGTCGAGCCGAACGACGGCAAGACCGAAGCGGTACTGGTGCCTAAAACCAGCCCGATTCAAAGCGTGGCCGAACTCAAGGGCAAGCGGGTGGCACTGCTCAAAGGTTCCAGCGCCCACAACCTGTTCCTCAAAAGCCTGCTGCGCGCCGGCTTGCAATGGAAGGATGTGAACGTGGTGTACCTGTCACCCTCAGACGGGCGTGCCGCGTTTGAGCAAGGCAAGGTCGACGCGTGGGTGGTGTGGGACCCGTACTACTCGGCCGCGGTAGTGGACGGTTCCGCCCGCGTATTGGGCGACGGCCAAGGCCTCAACCCGGCCGGCAGTTTCTTCGTGGTCAGCCGCCCGTTTGCCCAGCAACACCCGCAGGCCGTCGGGGCGATTATCAACACCCTGGCCAAGGCGCAGCGCCTGTCCCTGGACCAGCCCGAGCAAAGCATCGCGTTGATGGCCAAGACCCTGGGCCTGCCACCGGCCGTGGTCAAAAGCTACTTCGAGCACCGCTCGCCCGCACCGATCCGCTCACTGCAAGCCATCGACATCGCGAACCAGCAGCGCACCGCCGACCTGTTCTTCGCCAACGGCCTGATCCCGAAAAAAGTCGATGTGCAGCAGATTGTGCTCAAGGCCCCATAGCGTCTTGATCGACGCTAGCGGTATGAAACGCTTTCTCTAAAACCAAGCCGTTCAACTGTAGGAGCGGGCTTGCTCGCGAATGCGGTGTATCAGTCGAAACATTCGGTGGCTGACACTCCGCTTTCGCGAGCAAGCCCGCTCCCACCTGTCTATTTGCATTTCAGATCATGGATTCTCGGCAACCAACGCAGCAGCCTCGACGCTAGCGGTGTGAAACGCTTTCTCTAAAACAACGCCGTTCAACTGTGGGAGCGGGCTTGCTCGCGATAGCGGTGTATCAGTCGAAACATTCGGTGGCTGACACTCCGCTTTCGCGAGCAAGCCCGCTCCCACCTGTTTATTTGCATTTCAGATCATGGATTCTCGGCAGCCAACGCAGCAGCCTCGACGCTAGAGGTGTGAAACGCTTTCTCTAAAACAACGCCGTTCAACTGTGGGAGCGGGCTTGCTCGCGATAGCGGTGTATCAGTCGAAACATTCGTTGGCTGACACTCCGCCTTCGCGAGCAAGCCCGCTCCCACCTGTCTATTTGCATTTCAGATCATAGATTCTCGGCAACCAACGCAGCAGCCTCAAAGCTAGCGGTATGAAACGCTTTCTCTAAAACAACGCCGTTCAACTGTGGGAGCGGGCTTGCTCGCGATAGCGGTGTATCAGTCGAAACATTCGGTGGCTGACACTCCGCCTTCGCGAGCAAGCCCGCTCCCACCTGTTTATTTGCATTTCAGATCATAGATTCTCGGCAACCAACGCAGCAGCCTCAAAGCTAGCGGTGTGAAACGCTTTCTCTAAAACAACGCCGTTCAACTGTGGGAGCGGGCTTGCTCGCGAATGCGGTGTATCAGTCGAAACATTCGGTGGCTGACACTCCGCTTTCGCGAGCAAGCCCGCTCCCACCTGTCTATTTGCATTTCAGATCATAGATTCTCGGCAACCAACGCAGCAGCCTCAAAGCTAGCGGTATGAAACGCTTTCTCTAAAACAACGCCGTTCAACTGTGGGAGCGGGCTTGCTCGCGAATGCGGTGTATCAGTCGAAACATTCGGTGGCTGACACTCCGCTTTCGCAAGCAAGCCCGCTCCCACCTGTTTATTTGCATTTCAGATCATGGATTCTCGGCAGCCAACGCAGCAGCCTCGACGCTAGCGGTATGAAACGCTTTCTCTAAAACACCGCCGTTCAACTGTGGGAGCGGGCTTGCTCGCGAATGCGGTGTATCAGTCGAAGCATTCGGTGGCTGACACTCCGCTTTCGCGAGCAAGCCCGCTCCCACCTGTTTATTTGCATTTCAGATCATGGATTCTCGGCAGCCAACGCAGCAGCCTCGACGCTAGCGGTATGAAACGCTTTCTCTAAAACACCGCCGTTCAACTGTGGGAGCGGGCTTGCTCGCGAATGCGGTGTATCAGTCGAAGCATTCGGTGGCTGACACTCCGCTTTCGCGAGCAAGCCCGCTCCCACCTGTTTATTTGCATTTCAGATCATGGATTCTCGGAAGCCAACGCAGCAGCCTCGACGCTAGCGGTATGAAACGCTTTCTCTAAAACAACGCCGTTCAACTGTGGGAGCGGGCTTGCTCGCGAATGCGGTGTATCAGTCGAAACATTCGGTGGCTGACACTCCGCTTTCGCGAGCAAGCCCGCTCCCACCTGTTTATTTGCATTTCAGATCATGGATTCTCGGCAGCCAACGCAGCAGCCTCGACGCTAGCGGTGTGAAACGCTTTCTCTAAAACCAAGCCGTTCAACTGTGGGAGCGGGCTTGCTCGCGAATGCGGTGTATCAGTCGAAACATTCGTTGGCTGACACTCCGCCTTCGCGAGCAAGCCCGCTCCCACCTGTTTATTTGCATTTCAGATCATGGATTCTCGGCAGCCAACGCAGCAGCCTCGACGCTAGAGGTGTGAAACGCTTTCTCTAAAACACCGCCGTTCAACTGTGGGAGCGGGCTTGCTCGCGAATGCGGTGTATCAGTCGAAACATTCGGTGGCTGATACTCCGCTTTCGCGAGCAAGCCCGCTCCCACATTTTTAATTGCATTTCAGGCCATCAGGCTTCGGCGGCCAGGGCCGCGATAACTGTTTGCCGCTCGCCAATTCGCTGCTGAAACGCCGCCAACGCCGGCCACTGTTGCAGGTTAATAGCGTGCAACCCCGCCCAGCGCAGCACCACGAACAAATACGCGTCCGCCACCGAATACTGCGACCCCAACAGGTAGTCCTGGCGCTCCAGCGTTTGCACCAGAATCGCAAAACGCTTGTGCACCTTGGCCACGAACATCGCCCGCAGGTCGCCCTGAATCGCGTCGTTAAAGAAAATCGCCAGCCCGCCATGAACCTCGCTGGCGATAAAGTTCAGCCACTCCTGCAAGCGCACGCGTTCCCAGCTGCCATTGGCCGGGGCCAGGTGCGCGGCGGGTTTCAGGTCGGCCAGGTACTGCAGGATCGCACTGGCTTCTGTCAGCACTTCGCCATTGTCCAGTTGCAGCGCCGCCACATAGCCCTTGGGGTTGATCTGCAGGAAATCGTCGCCGTCGGCCGTGGTTTTGGCCTGGTTATCGACCCGCACCAGCTCGAACGGCAACGCCAATTCGCGCAACACGATATGCGGGGCGAGAGAACAGGCATTGGGGGAAAAGTACAGTTTCATGCAGGGTGGCTCCTGATCGGGTGTGGTTGATTTGCGCCAGTCTCGCCGGCGTGGCACCTTGCGTAAAATTAAACCTTCAGACGCCACCCATAAGGACAGCTACTGCCATGATGAACCTGATGCACTGGCGTTTGCTGGTGGCGGTGGCCGACCACGGCAGCATCACGGCCGCCGCCGAAAGGGTCGGCATGACCCAGTCCGCTGCCAGCCAAGCCATGGCCTCCATGGAGGCAGCCTTGGGTGCGCAACTGTTCACACGTGAACCGCGCAAGACCCTGCCTACCGCCCTGGGAGGCCGGGTGATCGAGCACGCGCGGGTGATGATGGGTGCATTGCAGGCCATTCGCACCACCGTGGATGAGTCTCGACCATTGCTGAGTGGGAGCCTTCGCATTGCCAGTTTTCCGATGGTGCTGGCGACCTTTCTGACGCCGTTGCTGCAACGTTTTCGTCAGTTGCACCCAGGTATCGAGATCACCACCCTGGATGTCACCGACAGCGAAGTGCACGCCTTGCTCGATGCCGAGCTGATCGACCTGGGCGTGGTGCTCAACCCCGAGCCTGCGCGCAACGCCACGGTGTTGGGGCGTGACTTTTGGATGGCGGTGCTGCCGACCCACCATCCCATCGCGCAGCGCCCGGCCGATGCCACGGTGTCGCTTGAGGCATTGCTCCAGCAACCCTTCGTGCTGGCTACCGGTGGCTGCACCGCCAATGCCCGCAGCCTGGGCGCATTGGCGGGGCTGACCCTGCGCGATATCCGCGTGGAAGTGCGCGAATGGAGCAGTGCCTACAGCCTGGTGCGCGAAGGCGTCGGCGTCACGCTGGTGCCTCAGATGGCGTTGCCACCCCAGCTCAATGGCCTGCGTGTGATGCCGTTGAGCGTCCCATTGCACCGCGAATTTGCCTTGGTCGGTTCACCCACCCGTTCACCCTCGATGGCCGTCAGTGCGTTGTTAAAAATGCTGGCTGATTAGTGGCCTTGCATAGCGCCACGCCCTGTCTATGCTGATCCAAGACCGTTGATGACGTTTGGCATATACAGCGTTTCGGATGGTTATTTGCCCATGAAGGTTAGCCAGCACTGTCCAACACATGAATGGAATGCGCCTTTCAGGCGCCGGGAATCAAGGGTGATCTGATCATGTTCAACCGCCATCACAAATCCGACCTGCAAGAAATCCAACGTTTTTCCTGTGCGCTCACCGAAGCCAACGCCAAGCTCGCCGCCATCAGCCGTTCCATGGCGATGATCGAATTCGACCGCAACGGCGTGATCCTCGACGCCAATGAGAACTTCTGCAAAACCATGGGCTACAACGTCGAGGAGATTCGCGGCCAACATCACCGCATCTTTTGCGAAGAGGCCTACACCCACACCGAGCCCTACGCCAAGTTGTGGCGCGACCTGGCGCGGGGCGAAGCCTTGAGCGGCACCTTTATGCGCCTGAATAAGCACGGCGAGGAGGTGTGGCTCGAAGCCAGCTACATGCCGGTGCTGGGCAGCGACAATCAGGTGCAGAGCGTGATCAAAGTCGCCGCGGACATTTCCGCACGGGTTCACCATGAACACGAGAACCAGAGCCTGATCGACGCCATCAGCCGCTCCATGGCGGTGATCGAATTTACCCCTCAAGGCCAGATCATCAATGCCAACGATAACTTCCTGCGTGCGGTGCAGTATTCGCGCGAAGAAATCATCGGCCAGCACCACAGCCTGTTCTGCCAGCGCAGTGAAGTGGATTCCCCGGCTTACAAGGCTTTTTGGGCCTCGCTCAACCGTGGCGAATATCACTCCCATCGTTTTGAGCGGAAAAACAAATACGGCAAAACCCTGTTTCTGGAAGCCTCTTACAACCCGATCTTCGACGCCAACGGGCGCCTGTATAAAGTGGTGAAGTTCGCCAGCGACATCACCGATCAGGTCACCACCCTGCGCACCGCCGCCGATTCGGCCCACGCCACTTCGGTGCAAAACGACGCCTGCGCACGCAAGGGCTCGGAGGTGGTGCAGCAAACCGTGCA
Source organism: Pseudomonas fluorescens (assembly GCF_900215245.1). Classification (GTDB taxonomy): domain Bacteria; phylum Pseudomonadota; class Gammaproteobacteria; order Pseudomonadales; family Pseudomonadaceae; genus Aquipseudomonas; species Aquipseudomonas fluorescens. Next base: position 749,645 of record NZ_LT907842.1, on the reverse strand, counting down.
GATCATCGAAGCGATTTCCAGCGACCTGAATCAGGCGGCCCAAAGCATCGACGCGGTCAACAAACAGTCAGACATCATCGGCGCCATCGTGCAGACCATCCGTGGCATTGCCGAACAAACCAATATGCTCGCGCTCAACGCGGCGATTGAGGCGGCGCGGGCGGGCGAACATGGGCGTGGATTTGCGGTGGTGGCCGACGAAGTGCGCGGCCTCGCAGCGCGCACCAGCCAGGCAACCGTGGAGATTGTCGATGTGGTGCGCAAAAACCACGACCTGTCGCTGAGCGCAGTGTCGAGCATGCAGTCGAGCCTGAGCCGCACCGGGCTGGGGGTGGAACTGGCGAATGAGGCGGGGCAGGTGATCCTGGAGATTCAGGAAGGGTCACGGCATGTGGTGGATGCGATCAGTCAGTTCAACTCGACCCTGCAATTGCAGTAGATACGTTACCGCCGTGGTAACCCAACCTCTGTGGGCGCTGGAGTGCCTGCGATCGCATCAACTCGGTGTACCTGATACACCCGGGTTTCTGCATCTCAGGCCAGCCAGCGCCCACCTGTGATCAGCGGTGTCTGTTAAATCGCCGCCAGGGTTTCTTTAACCGCTTGCGCCGGGTCAGTGGCTTTCGCCGCTACTTGCTGATCTTGCTGCTGCTTCACGCGATCAGCCACTTGCTTGGCAATCGCGTCCTGTTTTTCCTGCGGCATTGCCTGCACTTGTGCTTCGGTCAAACCCTGCTCCTTGAGCAATTGCTCACGGATGCGTTCCGCCGGGGATTTGCTCATGTAGTCGGTGAAATCCGCACGCGCGGTGCTGGTGGTCGAGCCCGCTGCCGGTGTGTCGGTTGCCGCCGTAGGTGCTGCCGTCGTGGCTTGCAACTGCACACGGGTCTTGGCGAAGGCTTCGTCGATTCGGTCGTTGGCCTTGTTCAGGTCCTGCTGCGCAGCCGGTACGGTGACGCTTTGCTGAGCCGCTTGCACGGCACCGCTGTACAGCGTGCTGGCAGCGGCGTTGGCGGGGTCCATGTCGGTGCGCTTGAGCTTTTCGACGGTCGACACGGCTTGGGCGTTATTGTTAACCAGCATGATCGGTCACCTGCGTAAATGTGTTCGGTGCGACAGCTGGAGCAAATAGCATGCCGAGTGCCAAATCCGCGCTTTTACTGGGGCTGGCGCGGCCGTCGCGGCAAGCGTTGTCCTGCCGGCGGCCAAGCGTTGCCGTCAGTGGGCGATATTCTCCAGCGCCAGGTTACGCGTACGCGGCCCGAACCAACTGATGGTGATCATCACGATCAACATGCTGCTGGCAATAAACGCCAAGACGCCCGGCGTGCCCAGATGCTCAAGAATGAACCCGATCAACAGGCTGCTGAACACCGTCGACAAGCGGCTGAACGAATAGCAGAACCCCACCGCCCGTGCGCGGATATTGGTCGGGAACAATTCGCTCTGGTAGGAGTGGTAACTGAAGCTCAGCCAGGCATTGCAGAACGTGATCATCACCCCGCAGATCACCAGCCCCACCGCGGTGGTTTGCAGGGCGAACAGGCTGCCGAAGACCATCGCGCCCATCGCCGAACCGACGATTTGCCATTTGTTTTCAAAACGATTGGCCACCTTCACAAACAGCAGCGGCCCCAGCGGGTAGGCGAGGGTGATGATAAAGGCGTACATCAAACTATGGGTCACGCTCACGCCCTGACCCGACAACAACGCCGGCAACCAATTGCCGAAGCCGAAAAAGCCGATGGCCTGGAACACATGGAACACGATCAGCATCAGTGCCCGGCGGCGGTAGGGCGGTTGCCAGATATCCGCAAAACGCCCGCTGCCGTGCACGCTGACCGCTTCGGGTACGGGCTCATCCAGCGGTTTGCCGTGATCGCGTTGGCAGCGTGCTTCGAGGCTGTCCATGATCTGCCCGGCTTCGTCAAAGCGGCCCTTTTGCGCCAGCCAACGGGGTGATTCCGGCAGGCGCTTGCGCAGTTGCCAGATAAATAACGCAAACACGGCACTGCTCAGCACCACCCAGCGCCAGCCGGACACCCCGAACGGCGCCTGGGGCACCAGCCACCACGACATCAACGCCACCGCCGGCACCGACAGAAACTGAATGAAAAACGCGAACGCGAACGCCGAGCTGCGCATGCGCTTGGGCACCAGTTCCGAGAGGTAAGCGTCGATGGTCACCAGCTCGATGCCCAGGCCGATGCCCACCAGAAAACGCATGCAGATGATGCCCAGCGCGGAGGTTTGAATACCCATCAGCACGGTCGCCACGGTGTACCCGATCAGCGCGAAGGTAAAAATCGCCCGGCGCCCGAAGCGGTCGGCGATGGGGCTGAGCAGGCTGGCGCCAAGGAACAGGCCCAGAAAGGTCGCTGAGGCAAACGCCGCCTGGTCGGAGAAGCCAAACACACCTTCGCTGCCGGTGTGGAAAATCCCGTCGCTGATCAAGCCGGGGCTGATGTAGGCGGTCTGGAACAGGTCATACAGCTCGAAAAAGCCGCCGATTGACAACAAGGCCACCAGGCGCCAAAGAGTGGCGACGGCGGGTAGGCGGTCGATGCGCGCGCTGATATGGGCGGCACGGATCGGGTCGATGCCGTCCGTGGCTGAGGCGGTGAGTGTCGACATGGGCAGATTCCAGGGGCAGTGAGCTGGAATCTTAGCGGGCTAACGGAAATCGGCGCTTGTGAAGTTGCGTGCGGCAGGCCACACATTCGCCGATTTATTGCGCCTGGGTGTCAGCTTTCACGCTTTTATGGCGCAGAGGCTCAATAGGTGATGGGGATCTTGAAGGTCTCAAAGGCGTCATCCAGCGGTTGATAGCCCAGCACCCGCGTGGTTTCGCTCAAGTCCAGGCGCTTGAAGCGGTTATTGGAAATACCGTGGGCGATCAGGTGCTTCACACCTTCAGCGTCCACCGAGCGTTGCAGCAGTTGCACGGCATCACGCGGGCTGAGCCAGGCGCTGAGGTCGCGGGCATTATTGAGCTCGTGGGTTTCGGTGAACTCAAAGGCGCCGATGCGCAGCGCAATCGTGGAGAGCGGAGTTTTCGCCGCGTAATAGCCGCACAGTGCCTCGCCGTAGCATTTGCTCACGCCGTACAGGTTGGCGGGCATCACCGGCATGCCTGGGGTGATTTGGCGGTCCACCGGGTAGCCTTCGATGGTCTGCGCGCTGCTGGCGAATACCAGGCGCTTGACGCCCGCCGCCACGGCCGCTTCGAACAGGTAGGTGGTGGCGAGGATATTGTTCGGCAGCAACGCGTCGAACGACGCGCTGGCGTGGGGGATGCCCGACAGGTGCACGATCACGTCGATGCCATCCAGCAGGGCCGCGAGGCGGGTTTTATCGCTGAGGTCGGCGTGCACGAAGCGGTGCTCACCGACATCGAAATCCGGTGCGAGGCGGTCGGTGAGGGTGAAGCGGTAGCGCTCCTTCGAGGCTTCGAAAAAGGTCTTGCCGATTCTTCCGCAGGCGCCGGTCAGCAGTACGTTGAGTCCGTTCACGGTGAGTCCTTGTGTTAGTTGTGGCCGTCGAGGGCAAAGGTCTTGAAGCCTTGGCGCCCGCTGAGGCGCTGGTAGTACGCTGCAATCGCGGGGTAGGGCGGGCGTTCCATGGGCGTGCTCTGCCAGCGGTGCACCGAGAGGCCGATGAGGATATCGGCGAGGGTAAATTCATCCCCGACGACATAAGCACCGGTGTTGGCCAACTGCTGTTCCAGCAGGCCCATCTTTTCGTTCCACACCTGCACGGCGGCGGCAATCTGCGTGGCGTCCAGGCCGTCCGGGTTGTTGCGCACCAGCGCGGTGAAGGCATCGCCCCAGGCGCGGTTGAGTTCGGTGGCTTGCCAGTCCACCCATTGCTCGACCCGCGCGCGTGGCGCGGGTTCGGCGGGCAGCAGGTCTGTGCGTTGGTAAAGGCCGATGAGGTAGCGGCAGATGGTGTTGGACTCCCACAACACGCCGTGGTCGTCGATCAGCACCGGCACTTGGGCGTTGGGGTTCAGGGCGAGGAATTCGGCGGACTGGGTGGGCTTGAAGCCAATGCCCCAGTCTTCGCGCACGTAGTCGATGCCTAGTTCCTGGCAGGTCCAGAGCACTTTACGCACGTTGATGGAGGACGTGCGGCCGAGAATTTTCAGTGAGTGTGCCATGGTGCTTCCCTGACGATGGTGAATGGCCAATCTAGCAGGGGGCGTAGATGACAGCGAGGGTCTTAAGTGGGTACGGTCAAAATGTGGGAGCTGGGTTGCTCGCGAATGCGGTGGGTCAGTTAGCCTATTTGTAGCTGATACAACGCCTTCGCGAGCAAGCCCGCTCCCACATTTTTGACCGAGCAGGGCTTTAGGTTCGCGGTGTGTGCTGGTCCATGGCTTTGCCGACCATCAAGACGGATAGCTCGCTCAGTTGGTGAATGGCGAGGGCGAGATCGCGGTGTTTGCCGGTGAGGTCGTCGGACAGGTCGAGCAACAAGGTGCTGACGGAGCACACGGTTTCGTAGCTGTTGATCAACAGGGTTTCGGTTGGGGTGTCAGGCGTAAGGGTGAAAAGAGTGATTGGCGGTTTTTCAGTTTCTTTGATCATTTAAGCGTCCTGGAATAGGCCGCCGCCGTATCGCTACTAAACGAAGGGTGGCAGCTGTACGCAGGTTAGTAGACCGGTGGACACTCAAAGCCGGCGCACCCGAAGGTGCCCTACGCACAGCCGCCATCAAACTCAGATGAGGCTCATGCACTAAGAGTGTCCAACAGTCGGGCTACTAAACCCGATCACCGAGAAATTCAGTGACCGGCGAACCTTAGAACTCCATACCCAAGCGCACAAGCCGGCGGATTCTGACGTAAGCGTAGGCAGCTGGGCAAGGCGCTTACTGCAATGTCAGCCGCGTCCTACAGGCCTCTTACAGGTCAAGCGGGCACGGTAAAAATGTGGGAGCTGGGTTGGCTGCGATAGCCATAGGTCTCTACGCAACGCTTTGGGTTGTTCTGAGGCGTTTCGGTGGATTGGGTACATATCCGTTGCTGCGGTAACGGCGGCTATGGGTTCCGCTCTTACAGCGGGTCACTTTTGGCAAACGCCCCAAAAGTAACCAAAAGGTCTTTGCCCCACCACTCGGTGCCTCGCTTAGGCTCGGCATGCCCTCACTCCGGCTTGAATCCGTGGGCCGCCGCAATGGGCCATCCTTGGCCCAGTGCGGCTAACCCGGCGTCCTGCCGGGTTACCCACGGATTCAAGCCTGCGTTCGGCCAGCGTGGTTAACGGGGCCTGTCAGATCAAGATCAAAAGCAGAGCACGGCGGCCTAGTAGCCGGCCTGAGTGGTAGAAGCAAAAGCAGGGCAAAAGCACAGCAACAGCACTTTTACCGGATGAAATGAGATCCAAATGTGGGAGCGGGCTTGCTCGCGAAAGCGGTGGGTCAGTTACAAATAAGCCGACTGAGCCACCGCCTTCGCGAGCAAGCCCGCTCCCACAATGTTGACCGAGTTCAGTTGCCAGCACCGCAGTGCTCTGCTTTTCTGTGGGAGCTGGCTTGTCGGACCGCCGAACCGCTGCGATGCAGACACCTCGGTACATCAGGCAAACCCAGTCGCAGACCCCATGCCAGCTCCCAGATTGACCCAATACAGTCCGAAGAGCAGCCCACCCTCTGCCTGATGTACCCAGTTCCAAATGTGGGAGCGGGCTTGCTCGCGAATGCGGTGTGCCAGTCACCCACTCCATCAACTGACACACCACTTCGCTTGTGCTTTTGATCTAAACACTCAGGCCGCCGTGCTTTGCTTTTGACTGTGATCTGTTTTTGATTTTGATCTTAGGCGCCCCGTTAACCACGCTGGCCGAACGCAGGCTTTGGAGCGTGGGTAACCCGGCAGGACGCCGGGTTAGCCGCGATGGGCCAAGGATGGCCCATGGCGGCGGCCCACGGTCCAAAGCCTTCGTTCTGGCACACCGAGCCTAGGCGAGGTGCCGAGTGGTGGGGTGTACGGGACAACCACAGCACTCAACCCGTAAAAAATGTGTAGGTACCAATGGCCACTGCAGGCAATCCAGCTCCCACTGTTTGATTGTATTCGGCCGTTAGAAAGTCAGCTGCTCTCGCGCACTTGCAACTCAAACCCCATGTCCACCACCGGCTTGGCAATTTTGTTGCCCGCCATGATCGTCAACAAATGCTCCGCCGCGCGCCGCCCAATCGCTTCACGCGGTGTGCTGATGCTGCTCAAGCGCGGCACCATGAAGGATGACGCCGGCAAATCGTTAAAGCCCAGCACCGCCACGCGCTCCGGTACTTTGATGCCGTGGCGCATGGCTTCCAGCAGCGCGCCCTGGGCCAGGTCGTCGTTGCCAAAGAAAATCGCATCCACGTCCGGGTGCGCCGCCAGCAGTTGCAAAAACAGCTCGCCACCCAGGCCGACGGAGGAGGGGCGTGGCGTCAGCAGTTCCAGCGCCGGGTCGTACAGGCCAGCCTGTTGCAGGGCGCGGCGGAAGCCTTCACCGCGCAGTAACGTGCGTTGGTCCAGCTGCGCACCGATATAGGCCAGGCGCTTGCGCCCTCGGGACAGCAAATGCGCCGCTGCCGTTTCGCCAGCACTCAGTTGCGAAAACCCCACGCAGTTCACGCCGGCGTTAGGGTCCAGGTCCATCATGTACACACACGGCACATTGCTGGCCTCGACCATCCGTCGCGCGCTTTCGGTGCGGTCAAAGCCGGTCAGCAGCAAACCCCGTGGCTGGTAGGCCATGTAGTTGCGCAGCAGGTTTTCTTCTTCATCGCGCGAATAGTGCGAGTTGCCGATCAGCACTTCGAAGCCCTTGGGCCGCAGCACTTGGTGGATGGCTTCGAGGGTTTCGATAAACAGCAGGTTCGACAACGACGGCACCAGCACCACCACCGAGTGGCTTTGCGCTGACGCCAGGGCGCGGGCAGCCGGGTTGACCACGTAGTTGAGTTCGGCGGCGGCCAGTTGCACTTTTTCCACCAGTTCGGTGGCCACCGTGCTGATGCCGCGCAGGGCTCGGGAGGCGGTAATCGGGCTGACGCCAGCCAGGCGCGCCACTTCATTGAGGGTCGGGCGACCGGTTGTGCGGGTATTTTTATCGTTCTTGGAGGTCATCAGGCGGTTGCCAAACAAAAATCGAGGCACTAAGGTAGCGCTGTCTCCAAACGGCTGCAAATGCTTGAACATTGGGTTGCCTGATCCGCTCTGTTCTTGTGTAGGTCGTTTGGCGAGGATGCACGCGTCACTCCATAAAAAAAGACAAGTCGGCGCGGGAAAAGCCTGTTTTTGCACTAGCCTTACAGCGTGCGAAGGTAGCGCTATCTGCGTCCTGAGGTGTTTCATGAGTCAACCTGTTACCGCCCTGGTCATCATGGGTGTTTCCGGCTGTGGCAAGTCCAGCGTCAGCGAAGCCTTGTGCCACCTGAACGGCGCCACCGCCATTGAAGGCGACAGCTTTCACCCTGCCGCGAACATCGAAAAGATGAGCGCCGGCCACCCCCTCAACGACGACGACCGCGCCGGCTGGCTCGACATCCTCTGCGATGAACTGCGCCGCGCACTGAAGGCCGGCGAACACCCCGTGCTCACCTGTTCAGCCCTCAAGAAAAAATACCGCGACCACCTGCGCGAAGCCGCGCCGGGCCTGGGCTTTGTATTTCTGGAGCTGACCCGTGAAGTCGCCGCCGACCGCGTGTCCCATCGCCCCGGCCATTTCATGCCGGCAAGCCTCATCGACAGCCAGTTCGCCACCCTTGAATCGCCCGTGGGCGAGCCGCTGACCCTGGCGCTCAACGCCAGCGAAGACAGCATCCAGGACCTGGCCGAGCAAACCAATGCCTGGTGGCTGCAACACGGCTTTGAACCAACTCACTGATTTTTTGCCGGAAAGGTAGCGCTATCCCCGGCGAGAAATTCAATACCCGCTTTAATAACAACAACAAACAGGAGAGACCCCCCATGTTTGGCATGTCCCAAGAGTCCTACCTGCTGCTAGACGCAGTGGTCACTATCATCGGGCTGATCTTTTTGATCACCAAGTTCAAGGTGCACCCGTTCATTGCACTGATCATCGCGGCCGGCTTCCTCGGCCTGACCTCGGGCATGCCCGTGGACAAGATCATCAAAGCGTTCCAGGACGGCTTCGGCGGTGTGCTTGGCTTTGTCGGCATCATCCTCGCGCTGGGCACGATGCTCGGCAAAATGATGGCTGAATCCGGCGGCGCCGATCAGATTGCACAAACCTTGATCCGCGCCTTCGGCAAAGAGAAAGTCCAGTGGGCGATGATGTTCGCCGCGTTCCTGGTGGGCATCCCGCTGTTCTTCGAGATCGGCTTTGTGCTGCTGATCCCGCTGGTGTTTATCGTCGCGCGCCGCACGGGCGTGTCGTTGATCAAAATCGGCATCCCGTTGCTCGCCGGCCTGTCGGCAGTGCACGGCCTGGTGCCACCGCACCCGGGCCCGCTGCTGGCCATCGGCGTGTTCGGCGCGGACATCGGCAAGACCATCCTGTACGGCCTGATCGTTGCCCTGCCGACCGCCATCATTGCCGGTCCGATCTTCGGCACGTTTATCGCCAAGTACATCCCGGGCAACCCGTCCCAGGAACTGGTCGACCAACTGGCCCGCGAGCCTGCGTCCAAAGACTTGCCGAGCTTCAGCATCACCTTGATCACCGTGCTGCTGCCGGTGTTCCTGATGCTGCTCAAAACCTTCGCTGACGTCGCACTGCCGGACGGCCACGCGATCCGTAACTGGATGGACATGATCGGTCACCCGATCACCGCGTTGCTGCTGGCGCTGCTGCTGTCGCTGTACACCTTTGGCCATCGCCAGGGCATTCATTCCAAGCAAATCCTCAAGTTGCTCGACGCCAGCCTGGCACCGACGGCGGCGATCATCCTGATCATTGGTGCCGGCGGTGGTTTCAAGCAAATGCTGGTCACCAGCGGCGTGGGTGATGTGATTGGCCATATGGCCGTGAATGCGCAGATCAACCCGATCCTGCTGGCGTGGCTGGTGGCGGCGGTGATTCGGGTGGCCACCGGTTCTGCGACCGTGGCGACCATTACCGGTGCGGGGATTGTGGTGCCGGTGGTGGGCATGATTCCAGGCGTGAACCGTGAGCTGCTGGTGTTGGCGACGGGGGCGGGGTCGTTGGTGTTGTCTCACGTCAACGATGCAGGGTTCTGGCTGGTGAAGCAGTACTTCAACATGACCGTGGCCGAGACCTTCAAGACCTGGACGGCGATGGAAACCATCCTGTCGGTGGTGGCGCTGATCTTTATCATGTTGCTGTCGTTGGTGGTGTAAGCAACACCACACGACATGGGTGAAAACCCAATCCAAATGTGGGGAGGGGGCTTGCTCCCGATTGCTGAGTGTCAGTCACTGCATCTGGTGACTGACCCACTGCTATCGGGAGCCAGCCCCCTCCCACATTTTTTTAGCGTATGTCTACTGCTGGCTCGGGTCAGGCTTTAGTCACCAGGCCATCCGCCCGGAACATCCCGCGAATACCGCGCACCGCCTGGCGAATCCGGTCCTGGTTCTCGATCAGCGCAAAGCGCACATGGTCGTCGCCGTACTCACCAAATCCGATCCCCGGCGACACACACACCTTCGCCTCCAGCAGCAGTTTCTTGGCAAATTCCAGCGAGCCCATGGCGGCATATGCCTCGGGAATCTTCGCCCAGACGTACATCGACGCCTTCGGATTCTCGACCATCCAGCCCAGCTCATGCAGGCCTTTGACCAGCACATTACGGCGCTGGCGGTACTGCTCGGCGATGTCTTTCACGCACTGCTGATCGCCTTCCAGCGCCGCAATCGCCGCCACTTGCAGCGGGGTAAAGGTGCCGTAGTCGTGGTAGCTCTTGATCCGCGCCAGGGCGTTGACCAGCTCCGGGTTGCCGACCATGAAACCAATGCGCCAGCCGGCCATGTTGTAGCTCTTGGACAGGGTGAAAAACTCCACGGCAATGTCCTTGGCGCCGGGCACTTGCATGATCGACGGGGCTTTCCAGCCGTCGTAGACGATGTCGGCGTAGGCCAGGTCATGCACCACCAGCACGTCGTACTGCTTGGCGAGGGCGATGACCCGTTCGAAGAAATCCAGCTCCACGCACTGCGCGGTGGGGTTGGACGGGAAGCCCAGAATCATCATCTTCGGTTTGGGGATCGAGCCACGAATCGCTCGCTCCAGCTCGGCGAAGAAGTCCACGCCGGGCACCAGCGGCACCGAACGCACCTGGGCGCCGGCAATCACGGCACCGTAGATGTGAATCGGGTAGCTCGGGTTGGGCACCAGCACGGTATCGCCCTGGTCCAGGGTGGCCAGCATCAAATGCGCGAGGCCTTCCTTGGAGCCAATGGTGACGATGGCTTCGGTTTCCGGGTCGATGTCCACCGCATAGCGGTCTTTGTACCAGCGCGAAATCGCCCGACGCAGACGCGGAATGCCTTTGGAGGTGGAGTAGCCGTGGGTGTCTTCACGCTGGGCGACGGTGACCATTTTCTCCACGATGTGTGGTGGAGTGGCGCCGTCAGGGTTACCCATGCTCAAGTCGATGATGTCTTCGCCGCGCCGACGCGCAGCCATCTTCAGCTCGGCAGTGATATTAAACACGTAAGGGGGGAGTCGATCTATGCGCGCAAAGCGGCGCGGCGAACCTTGGTCTGCCATGGGTGCCTCGAGGTACGTAAGCGCCCGGAACCGTCCGAGCGACGTCGGCCACTGCGGTGGCCTGCGGGGCAGACAATACGGTCGATGATGGCCAATTGTCCAGATGCCGCTGGAAAAATTTCTGCAGGCCGCACAGCGCGGATATGCCCCTATACTCGATACGGGTTTGTTCCCTTATAAGAAGGAGACTGTTCAGATGGATCAGCAAACAACACAACCGTTGCAGCCACGTATGGAAGACGGCAAGGCCCTGGTGATCGCGGGCGTGCAAGGGCGGTATTCGAAGGCCACCGTGGGTGATATTCCCAAATTGTGGGAGTTGTTTGACACCTGCTTCAAAGAGATCAAGCGTCGTGTCGGCGGCGTGACTTATGGTGTTTGTCATAACCCCAATCACGGCGAATTCGATTACATGGCCGGGGTTGAAGTGCCGAGCAAAGACGAGGTGCCGAGTAACTTTGAGTGCATCGAAATTCCTGCGCATCACTACGCCGTGTTCCCGCACTACGGGCCGGTGCAGGCGCTGGAGCAGACGTACGAGCGGATCATGTTCGAGTGGTTGCCGCACTCGGGCTACAAGGTCGCCGGGGCGGATTTCGAGCACTACAGCGCAGATTTTGACGCGCGCAAGGGCATCGGCAGTGTGGAGATCTGGTTGCCGGTCGAAGCCAAGTAAACCCTCGATCCTGTGGCAAGCCCGCTCGCCACAGGTGTCACGTCACTCGGCGATTACCAGCGTCAGCCTGCGCTCGTACCCGATCCGGCCCCTATAGGCCTCCCCGCTGTCCACCCATCCGGCGGCCAGGTACAAGCCCATTGCCGCCACATTGTCCGCGTCCACCGACAACTCCAACCCCTTGATCTGCGGCCATGCCTGCCTCGCCACCGCCGGCAGCGCCTGTAAACACGCTTTGCCGAACCCGCGCCCTTGCTGCTGTCGATCCACCTGCAACGCATGCAGGGTCGCGCTGTGTTCACTCGCCCAATGGGGCAGGCAAGGCGGGCGTTTAAGCAGCAGGAATGCCACCGGAAGGTCGTCGGCGAGCAGGGCGAACCCTTTGATGGCCGCAGGGTTGGGGTTAACCAGCAGGCTGTTCAGCGCGCAGTAGATATCGCCGCAGAACGCCAGTTGCTCGGGATGCACTTGCAGCGTGTCGAGTTGCTGTTTTTGCACAAGGCTCAGCGTCTCATAGGGGACGAGGCGAGTTTCCATCGGGGGGGCGTATCCGAAATCCTACAAAGAAGCGCGGATTCTAGCGGCTTTGCCGGCGGCGAAAGTATTTTTCAACGGACTGTCGATTGGCCGATGAGTCATTCGACTAAGGGTGTCCCTTGTGATTTCCCCCGCCCCAGGAGTATCGCCATGAGCACCGCCATCAACCGCCTGATCGATCAATGGAAGCAAGCCGTGCTTGCCCGGGATATCGACAAGATTGTCAGCTTTTATGCCGACGATATCGTCTCGTTCGACGCTGTTACTGCACTGCAATTCAAAGGTAAGGCCGCCTACCGTGCGCATTGGGACGAATGCATGAAGCATTGCCCCGGCCCGGGTATTTTCGAGTTTCACGAGCTGCATATTGTGGAAGCGCCTGACAGCGCGTTTGCGCACTGGCTGGCCCACTGCGGCGGCGCCGGGCCGGATGGCGTCGTGAAGGCGTGCTGGATGCGCGTGACCGCCGGTTACCAGCGGATCGACGGCCAATGGCGTGTGGTGCATGAGCATTGGTCGGCCCCTTTCGATATGCACAGCGGCACCGCGCTGTTCGGGCTGGAACCCTGATCGCCGGCAACTATAGTGGATAGGCCGAAAACGGAGAGCGCCATGAAATACCTCTGCCTGATTTACAGCAACGAACAGGTGCTGCACACCTCGCCGGACAGCCCCGAAGACCCGGAATGTTTCGCCTATGCCCAGGCTATCCAGGCCAGCGGGCGGATGCTTGCCGCCGAGCCGCTGGAGTCGGTGAGCACCGCCACCACCGTGCGCAAGCGCAATGGCAAGCTGTCGATCACCGACGGACCGTTTGCCGAAACCAAGGAACAGCTCGCCGGGTTTTACCTGATCGAAGCCAAGGACTTGAATGAAGCGATCCAGGTGGCCGGTGGCATTCCGGCGGCCCGGGTCGGCAGTGTGGAAGTGCGCCCCGTGCGCGAATTGAATCTCTGAAGACAACCACCACAAGACTCAAGGAGGTTTACCCATGAACACCCAGCCGGCTGAATTTGAACTGTCCATCCGCCGTTTGATCGATGCGCCCCGCAGCAAAGTGTTTCGCGCCTGGACCACCCCCGCGCTGTTGCAGCAATGGTGGGGGCCGCACGGCATGACCACCCCCGAGTGCGAAATGAACCTGTGGGTCGGCGGCGTGTTCCGCACGCTGATGCGCGCGCCGGATGGCGCCGAATACCCGACCCAAGGCGTGTTTCTGGAGATCGAAGCGCCGAGCCGGCTGGTGTTCACCGACGCGTATGCGCCGGGGTGGGTGCCGTCGGACAAGCCCTTCATGACCGCCGAAGTCACCTTCGAAGAGGTCGACGGCAAAACCCTCTATACCGCCCGCGCCATGCACTGGAGCGAAGCCGACAAACAGGCCCACGAAGCCATGGGCTTTCATGACGGCTGGGGCCAGAGCCTGGATCGCCTGGTGACGTTGGTGACCCAAGGTATGCCCGATTGACGCCTCAGCTGGAGGCGATTTACCGCAGCGAATCACGGCGCGTGCTGGCCACGCTGATTCGCCTGCTCGGTGATTTCGACCTCGCCGAAGAAGCCTTGCACGAGGCGTTCTTCGTCGCGGTCGAGCGCTGGCAGCAAGACGGGGTGCCGAGAAATCCGCGGGCGTGGTTGGTGTCGACCGGCCGTTTCAAAGCCATCGACCGCCTGCGCCGTCAGGCGCGCTTTACCCCGTTGCTGCAGGCGCAGGCCGACGCACTGGAAGCGGCGCACTGGAGTGAGGAAGACGTGGAAGACGACCGCCTGCGCCTGATCTTCACCTGCTGCCACCCGGCACTGGCGCCCGACGCCCAGACGGCGCTGACCTTGCGTGAGATCTGTGACCTCACCACCGAGGAAATCGCCCGCGCCTTTCTCACCACGCCCACCACCATTGCCCAACGCATCGTGCGCGCCAAAGGCAAGATCCGCGAGGCGAAGATTCCCTACCAAGTCCCGTCCCTCGACGCGTTGCCCGAGCGTTTAGAGAGTGTGCTGCGCGTGGTTTACCTGGTGTTCAACGAAGGGTATTCGGCGTCCATGGGCGCCGACCTCACCCGTGAGGAACTGACGCGCGAAGCCATCCGCCTTGGCCGCTTGCTGCTGGAGTTGCTGCCCGAGCCTGAAGTCATGGGCTTGCTGGCGCTGATGCTGCTGCACGAATCCCGCCGAGCGGCGCGCACTTCGGCGGGCGGTGAGTTGGTGTTGCTGGATGAACAGGACCGCGCCTTGTGGGATGCGTCCTTGATCGCGGAAGGCTGCGCGTTGGTGGAACAAGCACTGACAACGGGGCGCTTTGGACCGTATTGCCTGCAAGCGGCGATTGCGGCGGTACACGCCGAAGCCCCGAGCGCCGGCGAGACGGATTGGCCGCAGATCGTCGGGCTTTACGATGTGTTGCTCAGGGCCGTGCCCTCTCCGGTGATCGAATTGAACCGCGCCGTGGCGTTTGCCATGTGGCAAGGGCCATTGGCCGGTTTGGAGCAGGTGGAAGGCATTTTGCGGCGCGGGGAGTTGCTGGATTACCACTTGGCGCATTCGGCACGCGGGGAGTTTTGTCGGCAACTGGGGCGAACCGAAGACGCCCGTGAAGCGTACGAAAAAGCCCTGTCACTGACCCTGCAAACCCCAGAAAAACGCTTCATAGAGCGGCGTCTGGCCGAACTCAAATCACCCAGGCAATGACGAACAACGGTGGGCGCTGGCAAGCCAGCTCCCCCATCGGTTTACGGCTGCTGGCGCGTTGCGGCCAGCACGATCTCACGAATGCACACATGCTGCGGCTGCTGATAGGCATAGGCAATGGCCGATGCCACATCATCGGCACTCAACACGGTGCCGCCCATCGCCTGTTTCCAGGCCTGATATCCGCTTTTGATCGCCGCATCGGTGGTATGGCCGAGCAACTCGGTTTCCACTGCGCCAGGGGCGATGGTGATGACGCGCACATTGCTTGGCGATAATTCTTCGCGCAGGTTTTCCGAAATCCCATGCACGGCGAACTTGGTGCCGACATAAGCGACGTGGTTCGGGAAGGTCTTGCGCCCGGCCACGGAACTCACGTTGATGATCGTGCCGCTTTTGCGCGCAACCATGCTGCCGGCTACCGCGTGAAAACCGTATCGCGCTGGAGTTGGGCGTGGAAGGCGATATCGCCGACAGCCAGATCGAAACGTTCCTGCGCATGGCGCACCAAGGGCTGCCGGGTTTGTTGCTGACGCTGCAGGAAGGCTGCGAAGGCGACGGGCGTTTGGCTGTGGAGGAAATGTGCTGCGAGGACGAATTGTTCCTGCCGCTCTGGGAAGAGTCCTACGTGATGGCATTACCGGCGTTGCACCCGATGGCCCTGGCCGGCACAGAACAGGCATGGGCCCCGATTGAAGACTGGATCACGTGCCCGCAGCACGACTCTCACCAACGGTTGATGGCGCTCTACGGCCGCTCGCCGCAAGCGGTGGCTGGGCATGCCGGTTCGCTGACCCAGGCGTTGCACATGGTGGCTGCTGGCGTGGGCGTGGCGATGTTGCCGCAGTCGATGGCGGCCGAGCGGGCCGGGGTGGTGATTCGCGAATGGCACCTGCCGGCGCCGACGCGTCGAGTCGGTTTGTGTTTTTCGGCGCAAGCCCTGGAGTTGCCGGCACTGCGCGACGTGCATGAATACTTCCAGAACCACCGCCCACCGCAATGCGCTGCGGCCTGACACATATCTAAAATCCAACACCCTTCCACTGTGGGAGCGGGCTTGCTCGCGAAGGCGGCCGGCCAGCCAGTACATTTGTGACTGACCCGCGACCATCGCGAGCAAGCCCGCTCCCACAGTTAGTCCTCTAGGGTGCCTGGAAGAATCATTCCAGCATCTGCCGCAACATCCAGCTCCCCGCCGGCCCCGGCGGGTGTTGCCGCGACCACAGCGCATCCACCGCCACCGACCGCGGCCAACTGCGCACATCGAGTTCAACCAGCCCGGCATTGCCGAAGCGCTCCACCAGCCAGCGCGGCAGCGCCGCCCAGCCGAAGCCCAGTTGGGCCATTTCCATCAGCATGAGAAAACTCGGTGCCGACCACACACGGCCCGCTGGCCTGGTTTCATTGGGGCTGATGATGCTCGCCAGGCGCAGTTCACGGTGTTGCTGCAAGGCGTGCTGGTCGATGTTTTGCAGGCTGGCCAAGGGATGGGCGGGGGCGACGAACAGGGCGATTTCCGTGCGCTCCGCCACGGGCGCGCGGGTCAGGTCGGGCGGGTAAACCTCTTGGGCTTCGATCAGCGCAATCTGGGCGCGGCCGCTTTGCACCAGGGCGATCAGGTCTTCGCACTCGGCGATCAGCCATTCCAGCTCCAGGTCCGGGTAGCGTTGTTCGAAGGCTTTGAGGGCGAGTTCAAAGCGTTCCGACTGGTACGTATCGGACATGGCGATACTCAACTTCGGCTCCAGGCCCTGAGCCAATTGGCTGGCCGCCAACTCCAGGCGACTGCTGGCCTCCAGCACCTGTTCGGCGCGTTGTAACAACACGTGGCCGGCCGGGGTGAGCGTCGGTTTGCGGCTGCTGCGATCAAACAACACCACATCCAGGTCAATTTCCAGGCTCGCCACCGCCGCACTGACCGTGGACTGGCTCTTGCCCAGTTTACGCGCCGCGGCCGAAAACGAACCTTGGGTGGCCGCCTGCACAAACGCCTGCAGCACTTCATTTGAGGCCATGACTATCGCCCTGATCGATGGTTATTGGTTATGAAGTATCGGTTCGCAGGGTAATGATGGCAACCCTAGTCATTCACGGAGCCGGGTTATGAACCCTACCAAATCGATTACTGAACGTGTTTGCCAGGCCCTGGGCTTTGAAGGGTTGGCCTTGTTGATCTGTACGCCGCTGCTGGTCTGGATCACCGGCAGGCCGGCCCTGGAAATGGGCGCAGTCACCTTGGGTGTCAGCGTGTTGGCGCTGACCTGGAACATCATTTTCAACAGCCTGTTCGATCGCCTCAAAGCGCGGCTGCAACTGGCCAACGGCGGCTGGACCCGGGTGCTGCATGCGCTGTTGTTTGAAGGTGGCCTGATCATCCTGGCGGTGCCGCTGATTGCCGGTGTGTTGAAGATCAGCCTGTTGGAGGCGTTCATCCTCGACATCGGCGTACTGCTGTTCTTCCTGCCGTACACCTATGTGTACCACTGGGGCTATGACGTGATTCGGGAAAAAATCGTCCAGCAACGGCTGCCTAGCCAAGCTTGAGCGACGCGACAAAATCCAGAAATGCCCGCACCTTCGCGGCGGGCAAATGCCGCGACGGGTAGTAGGCGTACAGCGGAAAACGCTCGTCCGGCCAGTCGGGAAACAACTCCACCAGGCTGCCGGCCTTGAGCGCCGGCGCCAGGCCCAAATCGAGCATTTGCGCCACCGCGTGGCCGTGCTCACACACGCTGTACAACGTGCTGGCGTCGTTGACCACCAGGCGGCCATCGGTGCGTACGATGACCTGCTCGCCGGCGCGGTGGAATTCCCAGGCAAACGGACGCCCGGTTTGCGCGTCACGAAAATCCAGGCACATGTGCCCGTGTTCCAGGTCTTGCGGAATGCGCGGTCGACCGAATTGTTCAAGGTAGGCCGGGGAGGCCACGGTGAGCACGCGCACTTCCATCAGTTTGCGGGCGATCAGCGAGGAGGATTGCGGGATGCCGAAGCGAATGGCCAGGTCAAAGCCATCGGCGACCAGGTCGCCGAGTTGGTCGCGGGTGTGCAGGTCCAGTTGCAATTGCGGATAGCTGCGCATGAAATCGCCCAACACCGGGCCCAACACCAATCGCGAGAAGTACGGGTCGATATTCACCCGCAAACGCCCGCGTACGGTGAGCGCACTGTCGGCCGCCGCGTTGGCGGCCTCTTCGAGACCGGCCAGCAACGGGGCGATTTGCTGGTAGAAGCGACGCCCCTCATCGGTCAATTGCACCGAGCGCGTGGTGCGGTCGAACAGGCGAATCCCCAAGCGCTTTTCCAGGCGGGAAATCGCCCGGCTGACCCCCGAAGGCGTCATCTCCAGGCTGTCGGCGGCGCGGGCAAAACTGCCACTATCGACCACCGCGGCCAATACGCCCATGCCACCGGCCAAGCCTGGATCAAAACTCATCGGTGATTGCCTGTCAGTGATCTGAAGGCATTGATGCTAGCGCAGAATGCTTACAGAAACATGCCGCCCGAGGCTTCGATGCGCTGCCCGGTGATCCAGTTGCTGCCCTCGGCCAACAGGGTCGAAATCGCCCCGCCAATATCGTCGGGCAAACCGGCTCGGCCCAGCGCGGTGTTGTTGGCGACCATTGCATTCAGCGCCGGGTTATCGCGCACGGCGCCGCCGCTGAAGTCAGTGGCAATCGCGCCGGGTGCCAGGGTGTTGACGGTGATACCGCGCGGCCCCAGCTCCTTGGCCTGGTAGCGCGACAGCACTTCCACCGCGCCTTTCATCGACGCATACGCCGCATACCCAGGCAGGCTGAAACGCGCCAGGCCGCTGGAAATATTGATGATGCGCCCGCCATCGCTGATCAGCGGCAGCAGTTTCTGGGTCAGGAAAAACGGCGCCTTGAAGTGGATAGCCATCAGGCGGTCGAACTGTTCCTCGGTGGTCTCGGCAAAGCTGGCGTGGGCGCCGATCCCGGCGTTGTTGATCAGAAAGTTGAAGTGGTCCCGTGCGAACACATCCTTGAGCACCGTGGCGATCTCGCCGACGAAGTCATTGAACGTGCCGCTCTGGCTCACATCCAGTTGCAGCATGGCGGCGCGGCCACCGAGGGCTTCGATCTGTGCCTTCACCGCTTGGGCTTCGCCCGAAGCGCTGTGGTAAGTGCCGATGATGTCGACGCCTTGTGCCGCCAAATGCAGCGCAGCGCTTTTGCCCAAGCCGCGGCTGGCGCCGGTGATCAGTGCGATTTTACGGGTCATGGTGAGTGCCTCTGAGTGTGATGGTGCGAGCCAGTGTATTTGTCCGCCCATAACGTGATAAACACAGGTGAATCGGAATCACTGGCCGGATAAGGCGAACAATCCCATGAACAAACTTGAGCTTTTGCGGACCTTCGTGCGAGTCACCGAATTGTCGAGTTTCACCCAGGCGGGCGAGAGCCTCGGCCTGCCGCGCTCCACCGTGTCCGAGCATGTGCAGGCGCTGGAAGAACTGCTCGGGGCGCGCCTGTTGCAGCGCACCACGCGCAAGGTGCAAGCGACTCAGGACGGGCGCGTGTTGTATGCGCGCAGCAAAGACCTGTTGTCACACATGGAGGAACTCGAAGGCCTGTTTCGCCAGGATGAGGCGCAATTGAGCGGGCGTATTCGCGTGGACATGCCCAACGTCATGGCGCGGGATTTGATCCTGCCGCGCCTGCCCGACTTTATGCACGCACACCCGTTGATCGAGCTGGAAATCAGCACCACCGACCGCCAGGTCGACCTGCTCGCGGAAGGTTTCGATTGTGTGTTGCGGGTGGGCGCGCAGCCGGATCAGTCGGTGGTGGCGCGCTGGTTGTGCAGCATGCCGATGATCAACTGCGTCAGTGCCGGGTACGTTCAGCGCTATGGCATGCCCGAAACCCTGGCCGACCTGGCGCATCACCAGTTGGTGCATTACGTGCGGCCATTGGGTTCACGTTCGGCGGGCTTCGAATACCTGCAGGGCAACAAAGTGCAGCGTGTTCCGATGGCGGGGCGGGTCACGGTCAACAGCACCGATGCGTACAAGGCGGCATGCCTGGGCGGCTTTGGCATTACCCAGGTGCCCGTGCTGGGCATTCGCGATTTACTCGACAGTGGCGAGCTGGTGGCCATCTTGCCGGACTACCCGGCGCCGGCGCTGGACGTGTCGTTGCTGTACGCCGGGCAGCGGCATGTGCCGCAGCGGGTGCGGGTTTTTATGGATTGGCTGGCCGCCCTGTTGCAGTCGCGGCTCTAGCGCCGTGCCGAGAGTTGTTGCGGCGCGAGGAAGGCGTCGTGGAAGTAATCCCGGAAGGCCTGCATGGCGGGGGTAAATGCCCGTTCGCGGTGCCAGGCCAGGCCGACGCTCATGGGCGCTACCGGGTCGGTCACGGTCAGGGTTTCGATGCGTTTGCCTTCCAGCGACCAGGGCCTGTGCACCAGGTCCGACAGAATCGCCACGCCGCTGCCGTTGGCAACCATGCTGCGCACGGCCTCGACCGAACTGGTGCGCAGCCGCACCTTGGGCGTTTGCCCGGCCTGTTCCCAGTAGCGCATGGCGCTGTGTTCGGCTTCATCGACGGTCAGCAGAATGTACGGTTCTTGCGCCACGTCGGCCAGGCTGACGGCGCCGCGCTCGCACAAGGGATGGTGGCTGGGCAGCCACAGCCGGCGTTCCGAATTGAACAGGATTTCGGAAACGATATCCGGGTGCGTGAGGTTGGCGGTGAGCACCACGGCCATGTCGAACTGGCCGTCGAGCAGGCCGTGTTCGATGGCCTGCCGCTCCTGTTCGAACACCTCGATGGTCACGTCCGGGTGCCAGTGTTCCATGCGCTGCAGGTGGTGGGGCAGGAAGTAGCCGAGCACGGTGTAGCTGGCGGCGACACGCAGCACGCCACTGGCGCGGTAGTCCGGCAGCGGGCTGTTCAGTGCGTCATCCACGCTGCGCACGATCACGTAGGCGCGGTTCAGAAAGTGCCGCCCGGCGTCGGTCAGGTTCATGCCCTGGGCCGAGCGCACGAACAACTGCACGCCGAGCATCGCCTCCAGCTCCTTGATCGCGGTGGTCACGGCCGACTGGGAGATGTTCAGATGAATCGCCGCCTGGGAAATCTGGCCGATTTCGGCGGTGGCGATAAAGTAGCGAACTTGGCGCAACGTCAGGGACATGGCTTTATCTGTTTTTCAGAAGATAGGTCATCTGATAATAGATCTTCCCAAGGGGTCAAGCCCCAGCCTACTTTCCTCGCATCACCTTTGGCGGAGCAATTCCCGATGCAGGCAGTGGATTTCAATTCAGACATGGGCGAAGGCTTCGGCCCCTGGACCATCGGCGATGGGGTTGACGCGGAGCTGATGGCTTATATCAGCTCGGCCAACATCGCCACCGGTTTCCACGCCGGCGACCCCGGCACCATGCGCCGTACCGTCGAGCGCGCCAAGCAACTGGGTGTCGCCATCGGCGCGCATCCGGGCTTTCGCGACCTGGTCGGGTTTGGCCGCCGGCATATCAATGCACCGGCCCAGGAGCTGGTGGACGACATGCTCTACCAACTCGGCGCCCTGCGCGAAATCGCCCGCGCCCAAGGCCTCACGCTGCAACACATCAAGCCCCACGGCGCGCTCTATATGCACCTGGCCCGCGATGAAGAAGCCGCGCGGCTGCTGGTGCAAAACCTGCAAATCATTGAGCCGACACTCTTGCTGTACTGCATGCCCAACTCGGTGATCTGGCGCGTCGCCAAGGAGCTCGGGCAACCGGTGGTGCGCGAGTTTTACGCCGACCGTGAGTACGATCTAAGTGGCTCCATCGTATTTACGCGCACAGTGCGCGCGCTGGATCCTGCCACCGTTGCGGCGCGGGTCCTGCGTGCCTGTCAGACCGGGCGCGTGCGCACGGTGGAAGGCGAAGACCTGTTGATCGAATTCGATTCCATCTGCCTGCACAGCGACACCCCCGGCGCCCTCGAATTGGTCGAGGCCACCCGTGAAGCCTTGGACCAGGCGGGCATTGTCGTCAGAACGCCTCAATAAGAAGGTCCAACCTGTACTTTTTGCCTGCCTTTCTACAATGATTCCAAGAGGAACAGACATGGCTCAAACGTCCCCCATCCGCTACAGCTTCGGCGGTGATGAACACCTGTTTGCCGAGGTCAGCGACAGCATGTCCCTGGAGGCCTTTTTCAAAGGCATGGCCGTGACCCGCGCCGTGGAGCGCCTGGCGCTGGAAGGCGTGCTGGACGTGTGCCTGGCCAATGCGTCGTTCCAGATTCGCTTCGACCCTGACCGCATCGCGCCACACGTGCTGCTCGACGCCGTGCAGAGCGCTGAAGCCCAAGCGGTGGCCGAACGCACCTTGCACACGCGCATCATCGAAATCCCGGTGCTCTATAACGACCCGTGGACCCATGAAACCCTGATGCGTTTTCGCGACCGGCATCAAGACCCCACGGGCACCGATCTGGAATACGCCGCGCGCATCAATGGTTTGGCTGACGTCGACGCGTTTATCGCCGCCCACAGCGGCGCGCCGTGGTTTGTGTCGATGGTTGGCTTTGTCGCGGGCCTGCCTTTCATGTTCCAGATGGTCGAGCGCGAACGGCAATTACAGGTGCCCAAGTACCTGCGCCCGCGCACCGACACGCCCAAATTGACCCTCGGCCATGGCGGCTGTTTTGGCTGCATCTACTCGGTACGCGGCGCGGGCGGTTACCAGATGTTTGGGGTGACCCCGGCACCGATCTACGACCCGGCCCAGCAGTTGGCGTACCTCAAGGAACACATGGTGTTCTTTCGGCCCGGTGACATCGTGCAGTTCAAACCCATGGACCGCGATGCGTATGACCTGGCGGTTGCTGAGGTGGACGCAGGACGTTTCGACTTGCGCATCCGCCCGGTGGAATTTTCCCTCGACGCGTTTCTCGCCGACCCCGTCGGCTATCCGAAAACCCTGCAGGAGGCGCTGGCATGATCAAAGTCCGCAAACCCGGCCTCGCCACGTCCGTGCAGGATCTTGGCCGTGAAGGCTATTACCACTTGGGCATTCCACCGTCGGGCGCGCTGGACCAATACGCGTTGAGTGCGGCCAACCATCTGGTGGGCAATCCGAGTGGTGCGGCGGGCCTGGAGTGCACCTTGATCGGCCCCGAACTTGAGTTCCGACAGGACGCGCTGGTGGCACTCAGCGGTGCGCTCATGTCGCCGCGTCTGGACGGTGAAGTGGTGCACCAGGACACCGCGTTTCAGGTGCGTGCCGGGCAGGTGTTGCGCTTTGAATTTCCCAAGGCCGGCGCGCGGACTTACCTGGCGGTGGCAGGCGGTATTGAGGTGCCGCTGGTGCTCGGCAGTCGCTCGACGTACACCCTGGGTGCACTCGGTGGGTTCCAGGGGCGGCGCTTGCAGGAAGGCGATGAACTGCCGATCGGTGAGCCGAGCGGCGAGGGCCGTGCGGGCAATAGTTTGCCAATGGCGCTGCGGCGTTCAGTCGGTGGCGACGTGACCTTGCGCGTGGTGCCAGGCCTGTATTACGAGCGCCTGACAGACGCGGCCAAAAGCAGTTTTTTTGCCGAGCCATGGACCGTGGGTTCCGAGGCGGACCGCATCGGCTATCGCTTCAAAGGCGGCAGCGCGTTGAGCTTTCAGCCACGGGAGCAACCGTTTGGCGCGGGGTCCGACCCGTCGAATATCGTCGACAGTTGTTACCCGATTGGCTCGATCCAGGTGCCGGCGGGGCTGGAGCCGATTGTGTTGCACAGGGATGCGGTGTCGGGCGGTGGCTACGCGATGATCGGCACGGTGATCAGTGCGGACCTGGACTTGATCGGGCAGATGCAGCCGAACCAGCGGGCGGGGTTTGTGGCGGTGACGTTGGAAGAAGCGCTGGAGGCGCGGCGGGTGTACAAAAAACGCCTGAAGGCAATGGCTGGACTGTTCACCTCCTGACACACCATAAACTCTTGTGGGAGCTGGCTTGCCTGCGATAGCGGCGGGTCAGCTCCCACATTTTTAAGCGGGGTTGTGTCAGAACAGTTTGGTGAACAGCCAGTACAAACTTCCCGACAACAAGATCGCCGCCGGCAAGGTCAGTACCCAAGCCATCAGCAGGTTGCGGATGGTCTTCATCTGCAACCCGCCGCCATTTGCGACCATGGTCCCGGCCACACCCGACGACAATACGTGAGTGGTCGACACCGGTAGCCCGAACATATCCGCTGCGCCAATCGTCAGCATCGCCACCGTCTCGGCCGAGGCACCTTGCGCGTAAGTCATGTGGGTTTTGCCGATTTTTTCACCCACGGTCACCACGATGCGCTTCCAGCCCACCATGGTGCCCAGGCCGAGGGCGATGGCCACGGCGATCTTCACCCACAGCGGAATAAAGCGTGTGGAATTGTCGATCTGTTGCTTGAACAGTTGCAGCTTGCCTTGGGTATCAGCGTCGAAATTGCCGACCTTGTCCTTGTCCATCAGGCGAATGGTTTCGCTGGTCAGGTACATGTCGTTACGCACGTTGCCTACGGCTTCGGCGGGGACTTTGGCCAGGGAGCCGTAGCCTTTTACTTCATCACCGATCTGGCCGGCGAGGGCAGCGAGGGCCGGCACCAGTTCTGGCGTGGCTTCCTTGGTACGCACGTAGGTCGAGAGGATCGGGCGCGGATCACCCGGCAATGCTTGCGGCGCGTTTTTTACCAGGGCGACCTGGGTCACTTCGGCCACCGCCGCAAACTGCAATGACTGCTCGGCGGGCATGGTGCGGTTCAGCGCATAGGCCATCGGCAGGGTGCCGACCAGGATCAGCATGATCAAGCCCATGCCTTTCTGGCCATCGTTGGAACCGTGGGCGAAGGACACACCGGTGCAGGTGACGATCAACATGCCACGAATCCACCATGGCGGCGGGATGTCGCCCTTTGGCGCTTTGTACAGCGCGCGGTTTTTCACAAAGGCGCGCAGGGCCAGCAACAGCAAGGCGGCAAAGGCGAAGCCGATCAGCGGCGACAGCAGCAGGGCATACCCGATCTTGATCGCTTGGCTCCAGTCCACGCCGCTGGTGCCGTCACGCCCGTGCATCAAGGCATTCGCCACGCCGACGCCGATGATCGAACCGATCAGCGTGTGCGACGACGAGGCCGGCAAGCCCAGCCACCAAGTGCCCAGGTTCCACAGGATGGCGGCAATCAGCAGGGCAAAGATCATTGCGAAACCGGCGGATGAGCCGACCTGCAAAATCAGCTCCACGGGCAGCAGCGCGATAATGCCGAACGCCACGGCGCCGCTGGAGAGCAACACGCCGAGGAAGTTGAAAAAGCCCGACCACACCACCGCAAATTGCGGCGGCAGCGAGTTGGTGTAGATCACCGTTGCCACCGCGTTGGCGGTGTCGTGGAAGCCGTTGACGAACTCAAAGCCCAGCGCGATCAACAGGGCTACGCCGAGCAGCAGGAATGGCGTCCAAGTGGTGACCACCGTGCCCAGTTCGTGCATGTCATGCATCAGGCTGTAGGCTGTGAACAATAGGCCCATGGCCAGTACGGCGAAGAACACGATCACCGTCAACAGGCCGGGTTTCTTCTCGAGCCTGGGTTTGGGGTCTGCGTGTGAGGCGGTGGAGGAGGCAGTCAGGGAAGGGGTGGCCATGCCGGAGCATCCAGTGTGAGGAGGATGGCATTCATGATCATTGCAGAATGTTACAGAGATGCTGCGGTAGGTCAGTGTTTAAAGGATTGAGGCTGCCGCTGGTCTACAAAGCCCGGCAAAAATGATGTCATAGTGAGATTGATTGGGGCGCCTGTTTGCTTGGGGATGGGCATTGGTATCTGCGCAAGGCTTTGGGTTGCTCTGAGGCGTTTCGGTGGATTGGGTACATATCCGTTGCTGCGGTAACGGCGGCTATGGGTTCCGCTCTTACAGCGGGTCACTTTTGGCAAACGCCCCAAAAGTAACCAAAAGGTCTTTGCCCCACCACTCGGTGCCTCGCTTAGGCTCGGCATGCCCTCACTCCGGCTTGAATCCGTGGGCCGCCGCAATGGGCCATCCTTGGCCCAGTGCGGCTAACCCGGCGTCCTGCCGGGTTACCCACGGATTCAAGCCTGCGTTCGGCCAGCGTGGTTAACGGGGCCTGTCAGATCAAGATCAACAGCAGATCAAAAGCAGAGCACGGCGGCCTGACAGCCGGCCTGAGTGGTTGAAGCAAAAGCAGGGCAAGAGCACAGCAACAGCACTTTACCGGATGAAATGAGTTCCAAATGTGGGAGCGGGCTTGCTCGCGAAAGCGGTGTGCCAGTCGGCTTATTTGTAACTGCCCCACCGCATTCGCGAGCAAGCCCGCTCCCACAATGTTGACCGAGTTCAGCTGCCAGCACCGCAGTGCTCTGCTTTTCTGTGGGAGCTGGCTTGCCTGCGATACAGACACCTCGATACATCAGTCATACCCAGCAGTAGACCCCATACTAGCTCCCAGATTGACCCAGTACAGTCTAAAGAGCAGCCCACCCTCTGCCTGATGTACCCCGTTCAAAATGTGGGAGCGGGCTTGCTCGCGAATGCGGTGTGCCAGTCACCCACTCCATCAACTGACACACCACTTCGCTTGCGCTTTTGATCTAACCACTCAGGTCGGCTGTCAGGCCGCCGTGCTTTGCTTTTGACTTTGATCTTAGGCGCCCCGTTAACCACGCTGGCCGAACGCAGGCTTTGGAGCGTGGGTAACCCGGCAGGACGCCGGGTTAGCCGCGATGGGCCAAGGATGGCCCATGGCGGCGGCCCACGGTCCAAAGCCGGAGCGAGGGCACACCGAGCCTAGGCGAGGTGCCGAGTGGTGGGGCAAGAGCCCTTTGGTTACTTTGGGGCTTTTCCAAAGTGACCCGCCGTAAGGGCGGAACCCATTGCGGCCGTGACCCAAACAACGGATATGTACCCAGCGCGCCCCCGACAACCACAGCACTCAATCCGTAAAAAACACGTATATACCTATGGCTATCACAAACAAGCCAGTTCCCACCCTTGATCCCCTTTCAGGTCGAGACGCGGCTCAATAATCCTTGCGCTTGCGGAAAGCCCAGCGCCCGGCAATCAAGGTAAACGTCGCCACCAACGCCACCAGAATCCAGAACCCCTCCGGGTCAGTCGAAAGCGGCACACCCCCCACGTTCATACCGAAAAACCCGGCAATGATATTGATCGGCAGCGCCAGCACCGTCACCACCGTGAGGGTGAACAGCGTACGGTTACTTTGTTCATTCAGGTTAGCGGCGATTTCTTCCTGCAACAGCTTGATGCGCTCACCCAACGCGGTCAGGTCGTTGATGATCAGCGCAAACTCCTCGGTGGATTTGCGCAACTCCTTCACGTCTTCCTTTTGCAGCCACTGCGGCGGGCGGTTGAGCAGGCGCAGCAGCGACCCCGGCTCCAGGGCCAGCAGGCGTTGCAGGCGCACCAGCACGCGGCGTGCGGCGCCGAGTTCGGCGCGGTTGGTGGACAGGCGCGAGGACAGCAACTGGTCTTCGATATGGTCGACGCTGAGGCTGGTCTTGCGCACGATCTGTGTCAGCACTTCGCCTTGATCGCGCAACAAATGCACCAACAATTCCAGCGGCGAACGGAAGCGTTCACCGGCCTTCACCGACGAGCGCAATTTATCCACCGAGTGCAACGGTTGCAGGCGCGCACTCACCAGCAAGCGGCTGCGTGCGCACACCCACAGCGTGGAGATATCCGAGGAGACCATGCTGCTGAAATTGAACACCACGTCGTTGACCACCGCCAGCAGGGCCGAGTCGACGTGCTCGATGCGGGTGGAGCGTGAACCTTCGTGCAGGGCTTCGAAAAACTCATCCGGCAATGCCAGGTTGGCCTTCATCCAGCGCTCGCATGCCGCGTGGGCCAGGTTCAGGTGCAGCCAGAGGAATTCTTCCGGGTCTTGCGGCGCCTGGAGTGCCGCGAGCGCAGTGGCCGAGTCAATCTGCTCACCTTTTTCACCGGGGCGAAAACGAAAACCGTAAAGCAGGCCAAACAGATCAGGGTCCTGATGGCCGTGGTCGATGCTGTGGTTCATGGAGGCTCGCAGAGAAAGCGCCTGTAGGACGTTTCACAGGTTCGCGTGGGCGAATCATTGCAAGTAAATTTGACAAAATTGTGACGGTTTGCGGTTTATTTCGTTTAGGTGACATTTTATTGGCCACCTGTCAGAAATCGTTCAAGAAGCCTCTAGAACGGCCGATTCAAGGCATAAGGACCGCTGCAAATGGGCTGTGCCTTGCTGACAGGGACGTTATGGCGTGCTTGCACCTTTTTCCTTGTTTTGAGGCATCCCCCCATGAATATTTTGCGCACTTCCTTGAGAGCACAAATTTTGTCGCTGCTCAGTGGCAGTCTGCTGGCGATTTTGTTGATCGCACTGGCCTGTTTCTACTTCCTTTCTAACGGCGTGCAAAGTTATCGCAGCCTGATCGAAGGGCCCTTGCTCACCTCTCAATTGATTGACGAAGCCAATCTGCAATTCAAGGTGCAAGTGCAGGAGTGGAAAAACGTATTGCTGCGCGGCAAGCAGCCTCAGGACCTGGAGAAATACTGGGGCCAGTTCCAGGACCGGCAACGCGATGTGCAGGGTATTCTCACACGGCTGGTCAGCCAGACTCAGAATGACCCCGGCCTGAGCCGGCGCATTGACAGCCTGCGTCAGGAACACTTGCAGCTGGGTGTGGCTTATCAGAAGGGGCGTGATGCCTACCTGGCAGCCGGTGCCGACCCGACGGCGGGCGACACGGCCGTCAAAGGTGTCGACCGCGCCACCAGTGAGCAGATGAGCGCCCTGGTCAGTGACCTGCGCGCCCAGGGTAGCCAGCAGTCCCAAGCCATCAGCGCGTATGCCGAACGCACGGTGCTGGTGGGGCTGGCAGTGATGTTGCTATCGGGTGTGGTGATCGGTCTGTTCAGCGTGTGGCTGATCAACCGCAACCTGATCCTGCCGATTCGCGGCTTGATCGACTACGTGACCCAACTGAGCCACGGTCGTTTTGCCGAACGTGTTGCCAGCCGCCGTCAGGATGAGCTGGGCCATCTGGCCGCTGCGGCCAATACGCTGCGCGACTTCCTCGCGGAAACCTTCAACCGCTTGCAACGCAGCGCCACCGACCTGGTGACTGCCAGCGGCGAGTTGAGTTCGATTGCCGGGCAGATGGCCAACGGTACCCATGAACAATTCAACCGCACCGACCAGGTGGCCACCGCCATGACCGAGATGTCGGCCACCGCCCAGGAAGTTGCACGCCATGCGGCCAGTGCCTCGCGCGCCGCCGATGAGGCGGATCATTCGGCCCGTGAAGGTGGCGAAGTGATGAAGGTCACCATCGCCATCATTGGCCAGATGCGCAATGAAATCCTCAACACCGGCACCATCATCCGTCGCCTGGAAACCGACAGTGTGCGCATTGGCAAAGTGCTGGAGGTGATCCGTGGGATCGCCGAGCAGACCAACCTGCTCGCGCTCAACGCTGCCATTGAAGCCGCGCGGGCAGGTGAAGCAGGCCGTGGGTTTGCGGTGGTGGCCGATGAAGTGCGCAGCCTGGCACAACGCACGGCGGCGTCGATCATCGAGATCAACCAGATTATCCACGCGGTGCAAACCGGCGCGGGGGATGCGGCCGAGGCGATTGTCAGTGGCCAGTCGTGCAGCGATGAGAGTGTGGAAAAAGTCTCCCAGGCCGGCGCCATGCTCAATCACATCACGCTGGCCGTGGAGGCGATCCGTGACATGAACCGCCAGATCGCCACGGCAGCCGAGGAGCAGACCTCGGTGGCTGAAGATATCTCGCGCAATATCACGCAAATCACCACCGTGGCCACGTCGAACATGGACAATGTGCAGCGCACGGAGGCGGCCAGCCAGCACCTGCGAGGCTTGTCGGCTGAGCTCAATGAAGTGACGGCGCGTCTGGGCGCCTGATCAGAGGGTCGGCAGGCTGAAGCTGAACACCGTGCCGTGCTGCTCAGAGGTCGACACGCTCAGTTCTCCACCGTGGGCCAGGGCAATCTGCTCGACGATGTATAGCCCCAGGCCCAGCCCGGCTTGGGGTGTGTGGGTGGCGGGGCGTGAGTAGGGCTGAAATAACCGGGGCAAGGCTTGCTCGCTGATCTGCCCGGCGTTTTTTACCGTCAGTTTGAAATGGTCGTGTTCGATCCGCGCGGCGACTTCCACCGGGCCGTCCTGGCTGCCGTGGTGGATGGCGTTGGCGACCAGGTTGGAGAGCAACTGTGCCAACCGATCGCGATCGCCTTTTACCCCTTGAAGGTCAGCGATGTTTGCCTGAATCACCCGCTGTGGGTGCACGCTTTGCACCTCCGAGATCACATGCAGCAGTGCCTCTTGCAGGCCGTCGCAATCGCCGATATTCAGTGGAATGCCGTTGCCCATTCGCCCGCGGGCGAAGTCCAGTACATCCTCGACCAGTTGCGAGGCGCGCCGGCCGCTGGCGAGGATGTGCGCTACGAGCGGATCGGTAGCGGGGTTGGGGTACTTGCGCAGCAGCCGTTCAGCACCCACGTTGATGGCGAACAGCGGGTTGCGCAGGTCATGCCCCAGCACGGCGATGAATTGTTCGCGCAGTTCTGCGGTGCCGCGTTCTTCCTGCAGTTGTGCCTGGGTATTTTGCAACGCTTCCTCCGCTTCAATCTGCAGGGAAAGCACACGGGCGAACGACTCCATGGTCGATTGGATCGTGCTGCTGCGCAGGGGGGCGGGGTTTGGGTCCAAGGCGCAAATCGTGCCGAAGAAGCGCCCATCGGTGCGGAACACCGGCACCGAAATGTAACTTTCAAACTGGTAGAGGCGTGGCGTGTGGTGGTCGTGGTAGAGCGGGTCTTCGCTGGCCTTGTCGATCACGACGGACACGTGGGACCCGCGAATTTCGTGGCAGAGGGTCGTGTTCAGTTCCAGTTCGCCACCGACGTCGAGGCCGAACGCCAGTTGGTCGAACACGGCGCAAGCGGTCCACGAGTCGTCAGTCACCCGGGCCACCGCCGCAAAACGCATGCCGGTCATGTCACTGATGACTTGCAGCATCGCGGGTACGGCACTGATGCGGCCAATGGTTGCGATGTCGGCGGCTTTCTGCCCCATGCAGTGATCTCGATCCCGAAGGTGGTGAGCGTTGTGCCCAGGCCAATAAACGCGATTCTAGCGACCTTGCGCGCCGTAGGGGTAATTTCATTAACGCGAGGGATAGTTTTCCTGCCTCGACTGACGAGCGCCCATAAAAAAACCGCGCCACTGTGAAAGTGGCGCGGTTTTTTTGGCGGTTGGCTCAGCTGTCTTGCTTGTTTTCCAGCACGGCACCGGTCTTGGCGTCGAGCTTCACTTCAAAGCGTTTGCCGGCGGTGTCGGTCAGGTCAACTTCGTAAACCAGTACACCGTTTTTGTGGTCCAGCTCAGTGTCGGTGATGCTGGCACCGGCGTGGGTGGCCACGGCAGCGGCGTTGAGTTTTTCAAACGGCATGACTGCGCCGGACTTGAGCAGGCCTTCAATGTGGTCCGGACGAACGTCAGCCTGGGCCAGGCCGGCGGTCAGGGTCAGGGCAGTGGCGGCGAACAGGGCGGTCAGGGTTTTCATGGTGTATGTCCTTCTGGGTGAGCTGTTTAAGTGGCGCCAGATTAACCGGCGCAACTTAACTCATCCTTAATGGCGCACTGACACCAATGGCTGACTCACTCAGTAGCCGTTGTCCTTCAGCAAATCCTGCACACTCGACGACGGCCAGCGCTTGTAGAACTTCAGCAGTTCGGCGGCGCGGTTGGTGAAGATGCCATCGACGCCGGCTTTCATCACTTTTTCAAAGTCCACCGGCTCATCGACGGTATAGACGTGCACCAGCAGGCCCTTGTCGTGGGTCAGCTTGTTCATCTCAGGCTTCACCAGGTCGGTGTAGCTCTGGTCGCCATGGTTGGTCAGCTCGGCCGATGGGCCAGTGCCGATGGCGCCGAGGCGCTTGGCTTCGTCGACCCATTTTTCGAATTCCGCCGCGTCTTTCGGTGCTTGCTTGGCGTAGTAAGCGGCTTTGGTCGGCTCGCCGGATTCAGCGAAGGTCTGCGCGGATTTCGGCTCGATGCTGCCTGGGCCCACCCATAGCAAGAGGATTTTCGGGGTGTTCGGCATTTCTTTCTGCAGCTCTTTCAAGCTGTCTTTTTCAAACGTTTGCAGCACCACACGGCCCTTGCCCTGGCCCACGCCCGTGTTGCTCTTGCCCAGCTTGGAGCCGGCGGAGCTCAACCAGCCCTTGTCCAGCAGCTTGTTTTTCAGGTCGGCTTCGATGCCCGGGAATTGCTTGGGCTCTTTGGTCTCGATGTACAGGCCGGGTTTGTGCTGCGGGTTGCCTTCGGCGATCTTGATGATTTCGTCCAGGCTCTGGATTTTCAAACCGACGAACGCAGGGCGAGCGCGGTCCGGGTAGGCGGCGTTGAACCAGCTGCCGGCGTCCAGGGTGCGCAATTCAGCCCAGGTGAACTCGTTGGCGGGGGCGTCTTTGCGCTCCGGGAATTTGCTGGCCACGTCGGTGGTGCGCTGCAGGTTGTTGTCGTGCAGGGCGAACAGCACGCCGTCCTTGCTGCGCTGCAGGTCCATTTCCAGGTAGTCGGCACCCAGGTCGCGTGCGAGCTTGTAGGAGGCGGCGGTAGATTCGGGGGCGTCGTAGGAAGCACCACGGTGGGCGATGACGGCCGGGTACGGAATGCCTTCGTTTGTCGCCAATTCAGCCGGGCTGATCGGGTCGGCAGCCTGTGCCTGGCCAAGGCCGAGCAGCAGAGCGAGCAGCAAGGCGCTCTTGGAAAACGTGACAGGCATATGCGAAGTCCTTTCGTGGAGGTAACTTTGAGAAGGCGTCCTTTTTAACAATTGATTGCGAAAGGCGCCATCACCAAACCGACATTAACGTGCGCAGTGGCCATTTTTATGGGTTTTTTTGTGGTGCATTGCAGTATTCTTGACCGAAGCTGCCCCATCAGAGGGCAGTATTTTCTGCCACGCGTGTAAACCATCTTTCCAGTCCCAGTGGGACTTTTCAGTGAGGTTTACCATGCGCATCACGTCCGAACTTATCTGCCAGGCGGCCGATCAACTCCACGGTTTTGTCGGCCTTAACCGCAAAACCGGCCAATACATCGTGCGTTTCAGCGAAGACTCGTTTGGCATGGATGTGGCCGATGACGGCATCATTCCCACCGCTGAGTTTGTCTGGTTACCCGCCGCTGACGACAGCATGACCCTGTCGCGCGAACGCCTTCAGTTGCTGCTGGACCAGAACATCGACGACCGCATCAATATCACCGAGCCATTGCGGGTGTACATGCGTCGGGTGGAAATTCCACAGATCAGCGCGTTGCGCAGTTTGGTCAGCTAAGCGAACGCTGCTCTACAGACGTTGAAGATCAAAGGTGGGAGCTGGCTTGCCTGCGAAGGCGTTGGGTCAGCCTCTACATCGGTTGGCTGACACACCGCCTTCGCAGGCAAGCCAGCTCCCACAGGGGTACATTTTCAGCGCTCAAACAGGTAGGCCCGCTCCACTTTGCACACGCGCGTATGGCATGCCGAATACCAGGTCGCACGCCCTTGTTCGCGCACGGCGCGATGTTCAGCTTGCTGTTTCCAGGCGAGGATCGCCGCCTCGTTTTCCCAGTAGGACACGGTGATTCCCAAGCCGTCTTCGCGTGCCGACTCCACCCCCAGAAACCCCGGTTGTTCACGCGCGAGATCCAGCATGCGGGCAGCCGCCTGGCCGTAGCCTTGATCACCTTCGGTGCGCAACGAGCTGAAAATCACCGCGTAATAAGGAACCGCGGGCGTGTTGGCAATCATCGGTATGCATCCACACAGGCCTTGAGCATGGCAAGCGCCAACGGAGGCGTGATGCCTTTGAGTGCTGCACGCTCCGGCTGGAACAGGGTGGCGACGAAAAACGGGTGGTTCAGCAGTTCTACGGCGCGCAAATCGCCCGCCGAGTCATGCCCGCTGGGGATCAAGTCGCCTTCGAGCAGCGCACTGGCGAAGTCCGGGTTCACGCCGTAGCGGCAGCGATAACCTTCGTGGATAGCCAGCGTACCGTAGGCCTCGGCGATTCGCGTGTACGGCACCAGGCGCACAGTGTCCGTCGCTTCGACCAGCGTGCAACTAAGCGGTGTGATCACCGCGCGGGTGGCCTGCGGGGCCAATTCGCCGTGTTCCGCATCCGCCCAGCCCAGCACGTTGCGGGCATATTCCAGCACCGCGTGTTGAAAACCACCGCAAGTGCCGAGGAACGGGCGCCGTTGCTCGCGGGCGAAACGGATCGCGCGCAACGCGCCGTCGGTGTCGCGGTAGGGGCTGGCGGGCACGCACCAGAAGCCGTCAAAGCCGTGCAGTTCGCGGGTGGGTGTGATCGAGTCGGTAGCGAGCCATTCAGCGTGAACGCTCACGCCCAAGTTGTCGGCTGCGTGTTGCAGCGCCACGGGTATCGCCTGGTGTGCAATCACGTCGGGGTGGTAATCGCCGATCAGGGCGAGGTGCAGGGTGGTGGCGTTCATCGTGTACGTCCCATGGCTTGTTGTGTCCTGGGTGGCACTATAGATTGGCGTTCATGCAATCAAAATTGGCGTTTACCCACATGCTCAATGCAGTCACGCACTATCAAGTGGATTACCCCGACCTGTCGCTGATCCTCGCCCTGGTTCGCGGCGGCACGCTGGCACGGGCGGCGGCACTGTTGCGGGTGGATGTGTCCACGGTATTCCGCGCGGTGCGGCGATTGGAAGCGGCGCTGGGCCAGACCTTGTTTGAAAAAAGCCGCGCCGGCTACCTGCCCACCAGTTTGGCCAGCCATCTGGCGCAGCAGGCCGAGCGCGCGGAACAAGCCTTGGAGGCGGCGCGCATCGGCGTGGAGCAGGGCGGTGAAGTGATCAGCGGCACCGTGCGCCTGACCTGTACCGACTCGGTGCTGCAAGGCTTGCTGTTACCGGCGCTGGCGCAGTTCATGCCTGAGTACCCGGCGTTGACGCTGGAACTGAGCACCTCCAATGACTTTGCCAACCTCAGCCGTCGCGATGCTGACATCGCCCTACGCCTGACCAAGACACCGCCGGAACATCTTGTCGGCCGTTGCCTGGGCACGGTGGCCTATCAGGTGTGCGCCAGTGCAGATTTCGCCCGGCGGCATGCAGGACGCGAGCTGGCCGAGCTGGCCTGGATCGCCCCGGATGACTTTCTGCCCGACCACCCCACCGTCGCCTGGCGCCGTGAGCACTTGCCGGGTGTGCGCCCCAGTTACCGCTGCAACAGCATGTTGTCGGTCACCGAACTGGTACGCGCGGGGCTGGGGGTGGCTGCGCTGCCGGATTTTCTATTGGAGGAGGGCTTGCAGCCGCTGGGCCCCACTCTGGCGGGGCATGACACGGCGCTGTGGTTGTTGACGCGCCCGGATTGCCGGGCGCTGCGCTCGGTGGTGGCGTTGTTTGATGAGTTGGGACGGCATGTGCGCGGATTACGTCGTTAGGTTTTGCGCACAAAGTGTTCATGCATTTCGCACGTCAGGGTCTCGATACGCTCGGTGAGCTGTTTGGTCATTTCCGTTAGCCGCGTGTTCTGCTCCAGCAACTCCAGCAGTTGCTGGGTGGTCTGTTCGGCCTGGGCCTGACGTTCGGTGTTGGCGATGGCAATGGCTTCGCGGTGTTGTGCGTCGGCGTCGGACTGCGCCTTATCGCGGGCGGCCTGACGCGTCTGGGCCAGCAGGATCAATGGCGCGGCATAGGCTGCCTGCAGGCTGAAGGCCAGGTTGAGCAGGATGAACGGGTACACGTCGAACTGGGTGATGCCGGTTACGTTGAGCACGATCCACACCAGCACGATCACGGTTTGTGCGCCGAGGAACGTCGGGGTGCCAAAGAAGCGCGCGAAGGCTTCGGCCTTGAGGGCGAACGTGTCGTTACCGAAGGTCGTCGCCAGGTGGGCGTGGGCTCGGTGAAAACGCAAATGGTCGACGGGGGCCGCTTGCGGCTTTGCTGGGGGCGTGGCGTCTGGGGTCATGGCGGGCTCGAATCCTAAGCGTTAAGACCAGCACGCACTATAGACCGAGCCCCCAGCCAGGCACATGAAAGAACCGTCAGTGGTTGCCCCGCTCGTTGGCAAACACGCTCACCGCTTGTACCGCCTCGCTTGTGCCTTCGCGAATTTGCAGGATGACCGTGCCTGCCCGGTTGGCGAGGTCGACCCCCAGCGCCGCACGGTCACGGGTGCCGTCCATGCTCTCGATGGCTTGGCGGGTTTCGTCCTGGATCATCGCGATCATGCTGGAAATTTCCGCCGTCGAGCCGCTGGTCCGTGCCGCCAATTGCCGCACTTCATCGGCCACTACGGCAAACCCACGGCCTTGCTCACCGGCGCGCGCCGCTTCGATGGCCGCGTTCAGCGCCAGCAAGTTGGTCTGGTCGGCGATCCCGCGAATGGTGTTAACGATGGCGGTGATTTGTTGCGAGCGCTCGCCCAGCTTGGCGATCAGTTGTGAGGAACCGTCAATGTCGGCAGCGATGGCGCGCATGCCGCTGGCGGTCTGCTGAATCACGTCGGCGCCTTTTTCGGCAATGTCCCGGGTGTTTATGGAGATGTGGTACGCCTGGGTAGCGCTCGCAGCGTCGGCGGCATGCTGTTGCACCCTGGCGGTGACGTCGGAGGCGAATTTCACCACTTTGCACAGGCGTCCGCTGGCGTCGTAGACCGGGTTGTAGTTGGCTTCGAGCCACACGATCTGGCCGTTTTTATCAATGCGCTCGAACTGGCCGCTGAACAGCTCGCCCTGGTTCAAGCGTTTCCAGAACTCGCTGTATGCCGAGCTGTTCGCCAACTCCGGTTTGCAGAATACCCGGTGATGCTGGCCCTGGATCTGCGACAGGGTGTAACCCATGCGCTGCAGGAAATTGTCGTTGGCCGTGAGGATGGTGCCGTCGAGGTTGAACTCGATTACCGCCATGGCGCGGTCGATGGCGCCCAGTTTGGCGTTGGCTTCGCTTTCGGCTTGCAGGCGCGGTGTGACGTCCATGGCGTACTTCACCACTTTGATCACTTGGCCGGTGTCATTGCGCACCGGGTTGTAGCTGGCTTCCAGCCACACCGACTGTCCGTTGCCAGCCACCCGTTCAAAGGTGCCGGACTGAAATTGGCCATTGCGCAATTGCGTCCACAGCTGGTTGTACTCAGCGCTGCGCGCGAAGGCCGGTGTGCAGAACATCCGGTGAGGTTGGCCCACGACCTGTTCGGCGCGAAAGCCCATGGTCTTGAGGAAGTTGTCGTTGGCCCGCAGCACGACGCCCTGCAGGTCGAATTCGATCACGGCCATGGAGCGTTCAATGGCATCCAGCAGGCTGGCTTGCTGGGCGTTGGTGTGTTGCAGGGTACTGATGGTTTTTTTATGGGCGTTGAATAGCATGTTCGAGGGCTCGGGGAAGCACGCGTCTGAGGTATCCATGGAATGTGCGCCTGACCCCGTACGGCCCTGGGCCTTACGGTTGACTTGCTCATTGTCAGCTTCCTGGTGCTGACAGAGGGGGTTGAACAACGGATTCAGAGTGATAAGCCTGCCAAGAAGTTCGCTGCGATTGCAGGACCAGGCTGAGCGAGGCGACCAATGGCGGCATTATGCTATCGCTGGGGCGTGCTGACAGAAGATTCAGACGGGATGTCGTAGGACGACTCAGGCGGAATGGGCGATGACGTAGTCGCTGACCGTCACCCGGTTACGACCGGTGTTCTTGGCCGCGTACAGCGCGCGATCCGCGGCGTTGAGCCACATGGCGGCATCGCTGTAGAGGGGCCGGAAGTCTGCCAGGCCAATACTCAGGCTCACGCGCAGTTCAGGGATCTGCGCATTGCGATAGTTACTGAATATTTCGCGTAGGTGTTCCATGACCTGCGCCGCTTCTTCCAGTGGCATTTGCGGAAGAATCACACAGAACTCATCGCCGCCGTAACGGCCGGCCAAGTCGTTTTGTCTCAGGTGCAGGCGCAATTTCTGGCTCAGTTGGCGCAATACCGCGTCACCGACGATATGGCCGTAGGTGTCATTGATCTGCTTGAAGTGATCGATATCGATCAAGGCGATTGTGGCGTGGCCGTGTTGCTGCTGGCACTTATGGAACTTGAGGTTCAGCAGGTCTTTCCACGAGCCATGGTTGAGCAGGCCGGTCAGGCTGTCGATACGGCTCTGGGCGCTGAGGGCGCGTTTGTGTTCCGACAGCTTGATCGCCAACTGGTAGCAGACCATGCCGATGGCCACGGGGTAGAGCATCAGCATCGGCAGGCAGGTGTAGACCTGGGTGAGGCTGACGCTGGGGTTAAAGTGGATTCCGAACACGCCCCACGCCACGCCAATGCCTGCGGCGTGTGCCAGTAACCCGCGCAGAAACAGGCGCTTACCGCCGGCAGCGACGTTGTTCATGGTCATCATTGACACAATGGTCACCGTCGTCAGAGGGCTGAACTGGGTGGTGGCGGCCCAGAAACCGATGAAGAACGAGTCATACAGCAAGTTGCGCTGTTCGGCTTGATACGGAAACGGCGAGCGAACGGAGAGTTGGTAGGCCACATGAGCCCAGGCAAACCCATTGAATAGCAGGAACGCCCAGACCCAGCTCGGCATCGCCAGCGGGTAAAGAGCGCCGACGACGCTGATGCAACCAACCCCCAGGCCGATGATTCTTGGCTTGTAGATACGTCTGGCAAATGACAGCCCTTTGCCTAATCTGTTTTCCATAGTGTTCCGGGTCAGCTCTTTAGTGCAGATGCAACAGCATGCGTCAGCGGTCAGAACCGTTGATCGAATAATAATTGTGAATATTGTCAGTTATTCGAGTGGGAATAATCAGTGTCCTTCCAAGCCATTTGCGCGCCACAACCGGTGAATACGCAAAAACGGCCTGGAATGTGGCTCATGCCATCGGGTTTTTTACTGCGGGCAGGGAGCGCTGACTTCGTAACCGGCCAGGAACAGGTCGATAGCCGATTCGATCACGTTGGCCTGGCTGGCGGCATCCAGCACCGGCTGGCCCAGGGTGATTTGCGGCCAAAAGGCGAACGCCTTGAGCAGGCTTTGTATCTGGTGGGCAGCGAACGCGGGGTCGCTGCAGGACAGTCGACCATCGTCCTGTGCGGCACGCACCCATTGCGTGAAGCCTTCTTCGCGTTTGCTCAAGCGGTTGACCATGTCTTGCGCGCGTTCCGGAGAATGGATAGTGGCGGCAATCGCGACGCGGGCCAGGTCGAGGAAATTGGTGTCCGACATCATCTGCATCTTCGCCTGCAGTAACCCGCGCAATTGATCGCGCAGCGGGCGGTCGCTGGCGTAGCTCACGTCCAGTTGGGCAACGCTGCTGGCCCACAACTGGTGGAGGATCTCTGCAAACAACTCTTCCTTGCTGGGGAAGTGGTTGTACACCGTGCGTTTGGAAACGCCCGCCGTCGCCGCAATTTTGTCCATGCTGGTGACCTCGAACCCGTTCGCCCGAAACTCGGCGATGGCAGCGGCCACGATGGCTTCGCGTTTACGGTCGGTGAGGCGCAGGGGAGCAGTCATGGGCGGCGTTGGGCTCTTAGAGGAAATTACACTGGGTAGTTTACTTGCTTCGGATTTTGTTGCAATCTAGAAACTACACTGTGCAGTGTAGTTCATGAGCGGACCGTAGGAGTCACTCTGCAATGGCCACGATTTCAACCCGTCTCGACCCAGCGCCTGCGGCACGCAAGCCAGCCGATCAGGCGCAAGGAAATTTCAGCAACGACGCCCCGACTCAGCATGGCGGCTTGGGTAAAACGTTGCGTATTTTCTGGAACATGCTGTTCCATAAACCACGCAGTACACGCCCGGTGGGCAAGGTCCCCGTACAACTCTTGACGCGTGAGCAACTGTTGGCCGCGCCCGATCACAGCGTGTTCCGCCTGGGGCATTCCACCGTACTGCTGAAAATGCGCGGTAAATTCTGGGTCACCGACCCGGTGTTCGCCGAACGTGCTTCGCCCTTCAGTTGGGTGGGCCCCAAGCGCTTCCACCAGCCGCCTATCAGCCTTGAAGACTTGCCGCCGCTGGAAGCGGTGATTCTTTCCCACAATCATTACGACCATCTTGACCGCAACGCCGTGGTGCAACTGGCTGACAAAACCCGGCACTTTCTCGCGCCGTTAGGCGTGGGCGACCTTCTGGTCAAATGGGGCGTGGACGCCAGCAAAGTCCGGCAACTGGATTGGTGGGAAGGCACCGAGGTCGATGGCATTCGGTTTATCGCCTCGCCGGCCCAGCATTTTTCCGGGCGTGGCCTGTTTGATGGCAACCAGACCCTGTGGTGTTCCTGGGTAATGGTCGATGGTGCGCGGCGGATCTTTTTCAGCGGTGACACGGGTTACTTCGATGGCTTCAAAACCATCGGCGAACACTACGGCCCGTTTGACCTGACGCTGATGGAGACCGGCGCTTATAACGTCGACTGGCCCCACGTGCACATGCAGCCGGAACAGACCCTGCAAGCCCATATCGACCTCAAGGGCCGCTGGCTGCTACCGATTCACAACGGCACCTTTGATCTGGCCTTTCACGCCTGGCACGAACCGTTCGATCGCATCATGGCCCTGGCCTGGGAGCGCAACGTGTCGATTACCACGCCAGCGATGGGCCAGGCGTTCAGCTTGAACCAGCCCGAACGCGGGCATGCCTGGTGGTTGGACGTGGAAACGCACGGCGCGCAAGAGCACGCTGCGGGCTGAGACAAGGCGCGGTTAAAAAGGTCTTTTCAGGGTGTTTCAGCCCTGCGACAAACGCCAGATGAGAGTGCGATCATCCCGGGAACGTTATTCCCGGGATGCACGTTTTGATCGAAAAAGATTGTAGGACGCACTGGCAATTGGGTATGCCTTGTCATACGGGGTCATTGACCGGCGAAGAGATCAGCTCGACGGCCGTGCCCGTTCACACTCAACCCGATAAAGCGAACCAGGCGGGTATCGTCTTCGCTGCCGAGCACGCCAAGAGCGTCGCGCCCATTCCCGGCTACAACACCCTGGCGCCGCTGGTGCGTGCCGTGCGGGACCCGGCCTTATCGCTTATCGCCGTCAGTGACGTCGACCCCACTGGCCCGGTGATGGTGGAGGTGCCCCTGGTGCTGAACAACACCACCTTTACTGCTTCGCAGTTGCTGTCGGGCTGGCGCATCGGATTTGCTGATCAGTATGTGTGCGGCGATCATCGCGAACCCGTCGAACACAGTGCGGCTTTGCGCCGTGCCTTTGAGGTTCTGCGGCAGGCTGGCGCGCAATTGGTACCGGTGGACGCGCGACGTGAGGCGTACAACCTTCAATTCAGCCTGCAACGGCGGAATGAAATTGATCAACTCGTCACAGAGCATCGCCTGGATGCCTTGGTGTCTGACGACCAGAGCACCGCGTTCCACGGGGCTTGTACAAACGGGTATCCGTCGTTTTGCGAACCCTTGGAAACGGGAGCAAAACTCTGGTTTTACGGCGCCCGGTGGGCACGTGACGCGCTGCCTACGTTGCTGAGCGCCTATCGACAGACGAGTGCTTGAGTGCCAAGCCCACCGGAGCAACTGTGGCGCTTGCTGGTGTGAACCCACCTCGCAGGCAGTGGCTTATGGGGATGAGCAGGCGGCTCAAATCGATGCTAAACCCAGGCGTTGAAGGGTGTGCCGGGCGTGGTACGCCTCACGGATCACACTCAATGCCATCGAGGGAAGCCATGGCCTACAGAATCCACATTCTCGGCGCAGCCGGTGCCGGGACTACAAGCTTGGGAAGGGCCCTGGCCGAACGCCTGAATGTCGCTTATTTCGACTCCGACGACTTCTACTGGCAGCAAACCTCGGAGCCTTTCACCGTCGCTCGGCTGAGAGATGAACGCACCCGTCTGCTACTGGAGCAGAGTTCCGGCCTTGAGGGCTGGGTGGTGTCCGGCTCACTGTGCGGCTGGGGCGATGCCATGATCCCGCAGTTCACGCATGTGGTATTCCTGCGTGTGGACCCGCAAATACGCCTGAACCGCTTGCGCCGGCGTGAAGTGCAACGCTACGGCGAGCGGATACTGCCGGGAGGCAGCCGCCACGAAAACAGCGTGGCTTTCCTCGCCTGGGCCGCCCGTTACGATGACGGCAACCACAGCCTACGCAGCCTGCGTCGGCATGAAAGCTGGTTGAAGCCGTTGACCTGCCCGGTTATCCGGCTGGACTCTACGCACCATTCGGTTGCGGCGTTGGTGAATCAATTGATGCCGCTGTTGAGCCCATCAGCCGCGAAATGATGCCTGGTGCGGCGGGCTCGTCCGGGGTGCGCTCAAACCTGCGTGCTCGCATGCCCCACCCCGGCGCAAACCCCGGGAAAAATACCAGCCCTTCAGCTTCCAGCCGAAATGCCAATGCCAAGCGGGTTTCGTCAGCCACATCCGCCTGGCTTTCAAAGCGTTGAACCGCTTCCACCGCCAGCCCGGCCTGGCGGGCCAGGTCTTCCCGGCTCCAGCCCAGCATCGCGCGGGCCTGCACACTGTGCTTGGCGGTGAATTGATGCAGGACGATCTGTTGTTCTACGAAAGAGCTCATTGCCAGAGAGGACATGGGGTTTCTCCAGGATTCGACGGGGGAGGTCAAACTATACTGTGTTTTTGTACAGTTGTTTTGACCGCTCATCAACTGGATTTTTTTATAGCGCTGCAACTATCCCTCATTCCACCCCCGGCGCCTCCCGGATGATCAGGTGGTCAAGGTTTTCGATATTCGCGCTGAACACCCCAAATGTCTGGTCGGGGTTCTTCTTGCTGGGCACCTGTTTCAGCGCCGGCGTTACGCCGTAGAAGAAGCAGTACAGCGGCCGTTCACTGTCCACCGCCGCCTTGATCTGCTCAAGGAACGCCTTGCGCTTGCGGTAGTTCTCGATGAGTTTTTTGTTCAGGTAGACGTTGACCGAGTAGGGCTTCTTGTCGAACCACACCTTCTTTTCGAAGTCGATGCGAAAGCTGCTGGTGTAGTCCTTGATCGCCTTGATCTTGCCCCAGTAGATCAGGCCCTTGTTGTCCTGCAGGTATTCGATCTTCTTGAAAAACGTCCAGTAAGTCGCGGTGTGCTCGCCGATCTTCAGCGGCATCGCCTTGAGCCTGTCCTTGTCGTCGATGTTCGACACGTAGCATTCCACCGGGTGGGCGAATACGCTGGTTTTGTCCGGGGTTGAAT
The DNA here is from genome assembly GCF_900215245.1 of Pseudomonas fluorescens. Lineage (GTDB taxonomy): Bacteria > Pseudomonadota > Gammaproteobacteria > Pseudomonadales > Pseudomonadaceae > Aquipseudomonas > Aquipseudomonas fluorescens. The sequence continues at coordinate 706,834 of NZ_LT907842.1, read as the reverse complement.
CACTCGCGCCATGGGCGGAGCCGGTGCGAGTTGAAGGGGCTTTCGTGGGGGCTTGTGGGGCGCTGCCCTCGGGCCCGGCCAGTGGCGTTTTACGTTCGTATTGACGCGGCGTCAGCACCCATTCCGATGGAAAATTCTCTTCGCGCTCGTCGTCACCATCGTCGGTCGCGGTCTTGTGGGTGCTGGCATAGCGGCAGCCGTCGATATGCCGGGTGCTGGTCTTGTTCTTGAAGTGCGGCGTGCGCAAGTAATTGACGTTTTTCGCGTTGAATGTGCTCAGCGTATTGCTGGCATCAAACGCCGCGCGGCATTCATCGTTGGGGCACAGGAAACGGTCCTTGTCGGAATCGAAGTCGGCGGTTTCGTCGAAATTCAGCTCTCGTACGTCATAGATCGACAGCTTGTCATCGAGACTCAGGCTGTAGGCCGTGTCGAATTTCATGGGGCTCGGGTCCGTGAGATGAATAGCTGGATATTACGCAAAACTTCGCCGTTAAGGAGATCAAAAGTGTGGGGGCAGGCGTGCCCGCTCCCCCATTTAACTATCAGGCGTGCTGGCTACTCGCCGCCCGCTCAAGAAGCACAAGGTGCCGCCTACGGCGGTCAGTGCGCCGAGGGCATAAAACATGCTGACGGGGGCTGCATTGATCAGCAAGTAACCGCAAATCACCGGGCTCATTGCCCCGCCAAACGCGGCCAGGTTTTGCGCGCCGTAGTAACTGCCGCGCAGGGCGTCCGGGGCGATGGTGTCGATAAACAGGAACTCCGAGGGGTAGATGATCATCTCGCCCAAGGTGAACACGAACATCGCCAGGCACCAGGTGAGCAAGCTGTGCGCCTGACTGAAGCCGATCAGCCCGGCAATGAACAGCAGGGTGCCCAGCACGATCCAGTAGCGCAGTTGCTCGCGCTTGAGGAAACGACCGATCTGGTACTGCATCAAAATCACGGTGATGGCGTTGCAGGCCAGCACCGCCGACAGAATCTTCAACGCTTCGGCCGGCTTGTAGGCCACCAGCAAAAACTGCGACAGATAAAGGGTGTAGCGCCCGTGGACAATGGTGCTCAATAAACTGCCGCTGGTGAACAGGATCAGCGTGCGGTCGCTGCGCAGCGTGCGCAGGGTGGTGATAAAACTTAACGGTTTGTTGCTGTCGTTCCGTTGGGTGGGCGGGATGCCGATCATCAGGAACAGGCTGCCAAACGCAATGGCGCTGGCGATCAGGAACGGTGCCAGTTGCATGTGGCCAGCGATCACCACGCCGACCATCGGGCCGGTGGCATAGCCGACGTTGGTCAGTGTGTAGCGCAACGAAAAAACCTTGGCGCGATCCCCGACGGGCAGGTTCTCGCTGATGATCGCCTTGGAGCCGATCAGGAACAGTGCCGACGCGGCTTCGGTGATGACCAGGGTCAGGGTGGTGAGGTAGAGGTTGCTGGCAAAGGTCAGCAACAGAAAGCCGATGGAGCTGGAGAGCATGGCCAGGATCAGCAGCTTGCGCTTTTCCAGGCGGTCGATGATGTAGCCGCCGTACAGGCCGAGCAGTGTGGCGATGAACACGGCGATGCCCATCAGCAGGCCGATGTCCTGTTGATTCAGACCCAGCCGGGTACTCAGGAGCAAGGCCAGTAAGGGGCTGGTCATGGCGCGGCTGACCACGATGGTCACCGAGCAGATCATCAGGCGGCGAATTACCAGAGAGTAGGTGGCCACGGTGGGGCGGATGTCCTTGTCATAAATGCGCAGCCGAGCCGAGCACTGTTCTAAAGCTCAATGGAGATCACCTGTGGGAGCCGGGCTTGCCCGCGATGGCGGTGAGTCAGGCGATGTAGATGCAAGCTGATCCACTGCTATCGCAGGCAAGCCAGCTCCCACAGGAGTTTGTGGTGTTTACTGGCCGGCGTTGATGGTGATTTTCTCCACCGCACCCTGCTCCAGATCCCACTTCTTCAGGATCTTGCCGTAGGTCCCATCTTCAATCATGCCCTGCAACGCTTCACTGATCGCCGTAACCAACTCGGTGTTGCTCTTCTCAATCCCCAGCCCGGTGAACTGCTTGGAAATTGCCAGGCCCACCGGCTTGTACTTGCCCTTGTCCAGCGCCATCAAATAAGGAATCGTCTCGCTGCCCTGCATTGCCGCATCCAGGCGGTTCTGCTGCAACTGCGCGCGTGCATCTGCCGAGCCTTCAGTGCCGATCACCACGATGGCCGGCTTACCCGCCGCTTCGCAGTTTTGCTTGCTCCACGCGGCAATTTCCGACGGCCAAGTGGTACGGCGGCTGGTGCCGACTTTTTTACCGCACAGGTCAGTCAATTCCTTGAGGTCTTCACGCTTGGCCAGGGTGTACAGCTGCGGGCCGCTGGTGAAGTAGTCGATGAAAGTCACCGCCTTTTGGCGTTCGGCGGTGTCGCTCATGCCCGACAGCACAATGTCCACACGCTTGGTGGTCAGGCCGCTAAGCATCTGTTCGAAGCCGGTTTCCTGCCACTTGATCTTCACGCCCAGGCGCTCGGCCAAGGCATTGCCCAGGTCAAAGTCCAGGCCCGTGAGTTTATTGGTAGCGGTGTCCTTGAAATCCATCGGCGGGTAGTTCGGCACGATGGCCGCGCTGATCTCGCCTTTTTCCTTGATTGCTGCCGGCAATGCCGCCCATACACAGGTGGAAGCCATCAGGCCTGCGAGCAACGTTGGGATAAACAATGTTTTCATGGGGGCGTTCTCGTTAGTTTTTTAGTTAAGTGCGAACGGCAGAAATAAAGCTTTGGGTACGCGGGTTTTGTGGGCTTATTAGAATTTCTTCGGGGCTGCCGGCTTCCACAATCTGGCCGGCATCCATAAACACCATGCGGTTGGAGACTTCGCGGGCAAAGCCCAACTCATGGGTGACCACAATCATGGTCATGCCGGTGGTGGCCAAATCACGCATCACCGACAGCACTTCGCCGACCAACTCGGGGTCGAGGGCTGACGTGGGTTCGTCAAACAACATCAGCTTGGGGCGCATCGCCAACGCACGGGCAATGGCCACACGCTGTTGCTGGCCGCCGGACAATTCCACCGGGTAAGCATTGCGCTTGTCCGCCAAGCCCACGCGGGCCAGCAACTCCAGCGCATCTTCGATGGCTTCCTTGGGCGAGCGCTTGAGCACCTGCACCGGGCCTTCGATGATGTTCTGCAACACGGTCATGTGCGGGAACAAATTGAAGCGCTGGAACACCATGCCGGTGGCCAGGCGCTGACGGGCGATCTGCGATTCGTTCATCTCATGCAGCTTGTTGCCGACGACCCGGTAACCCACCAGTTCGCCGTCGACCCACAGGCCGCCCTTGTCGATTTTTTCCAGCTGGTTCACACAACGCAGTAGCGTGCTTTTACCCGAGCCGGACGGGCCAATGATGCACATCACTTCGCCTTGCTCGACCTCGATATTGATGTCGCGCAGCGCGTGATACTGGTCGTAATACTTGTTCAGGTTGACGGCCTTGACGATGCTTCTCATGGGGCAAATCTCCTCAACCCAGACTTACGAACGCTTGCCGGCGCCGCGGGCAAAACGACGCTCGAGGCGGCTTTGACCAAATGAAAGAACAGTCACCACCGCCAGGTACCAGATGCCGGCCACAATCAGCAGCTCCATGACCCGCGCGTTGGCGTAGTAGATGTTTTGCGCGTTGTGCAGCAGCTCCGAGTACTGGATCACACTGGCCAGGCTGGTCATTTTCACCATGCTGATGAACTCGTTGCCTACCGGCGGAATGATCACCCGCATGGCCTGCGGCAGAATCACCCTACGCAGCGCTTGCAGGCTCGGCATGCCGATGGACTTGGCCGCTTCGTACTGGCCGGTGTCGACCGACAGCAAGCCGGCGCGCACCACTTCGGCGGTGTAGGCGCCCTGGTTGATACTCAGGCCGAGCAGGGCGGCCACGAAGGGGGTCATCAGGTCGACGGTGTCGATGCTGAACAGGCCCGGAATCGCGATCACCGGGAAAATCAGCGCCAGGTTGAACCACAGCAGCAACTGCAAAATCAGCGGCGTGCCACGAAACAGCCAGGTGTAGGTGATGGCCACATAGCGCAGGATCGGGTTGGCCGACATGCGCATGATCGCCGTGATTACCCCGATGACCACACCCAGCGCCATCGCCAGAATCGACATGACGATGGTGTTGACCAGGCCCCACACAATGGCTTCAGACGTGAGGAACTGCCCGATGTAGGACCATTCGATCTGGCCATTGGCAAATGCGCGCAACAACGCGGCCAGCGCGATCACGATCAGCGTGGCGAAAAACATCCGCCCGTAATAACGACGCGGCACGTGCTCGTACTGCGTGATATCGAACTGGTTCTCGGACAACTTGCGCTCGGCTTCCAAGCGCTCTGCCGGGGTTTGGTTCATGGTGTTACTCCAAAACTAATAACGTGCTAACTGCTGTACGTGGTCCAAATGTGGGAGCGGGCTTGCTCTCGAAAGCGCCGGCCCAAGCACCACAAATCTCCCAGCCTTAAATCCTGAACCCCTGATAACGCTCGGCCCACTGCTGCTGAGCCGCCAACGCCACCTTCAACCGCCCAATCTGCTCGCGAACCCGTTCCGGCGCCGTCCCACCCCAACCACTGCGCGCCGCAATCGCTGCCTCCAGGGTCAAGCAGTCACGCACTTCGGGCAGCAACCGAGCATCCACCTCTGCCAACATCGCCGGCGAGGCTTCCCACAACTCAATCTCATGCTTCTCACAGGCCTGAACCAGCGCGCCGGTAATTTCATGCGCCTCCTTGAACGGCACACCCCGCGTGGCCAACCAATCCGCCACCTCCGTCGCCAAGGTGAAGCCCATCGGCGCCTGGCGCCGCAGCTCTTGCACCTGCACCTTCATGGTTGCGACCATCCCGGCCATCGCCGGCAGCACCAGCAGCAAGGTGTCGACGCTGTCCAGCACGCTGTGTTTGTCTTCACTCAAATCGCGGTTGTACGAGAGCGGCAACGACTTGAGTGTCGACATCAACCCGGTCAGGTTGCCAATCAAACGCCCCGCTTTGCCCCGCGCCAGTTCGGCAATGTCCGGGTTCTTTTTCTGCGGCATGATCGAGCTGCCAGTGGCGTAGGCATCATCCAGCACCACCCAGCGAAACTGGCGTGAGGACCACAGGCAAAACTCCTCCGACAGCCGTGAAATATTCACCCCGAGCATGCCTGCCACAAACAGAAACTCCGCCACATGGTCACGGCTGGCCACGGCATCAATGGAGTTTTCGCACGGCCCGGTGTAGCCCATTTCCTTGGCCGAATGCTCCGGCTGGCGCGCGATCGCCGAGCCTGCCATCGCCGCAGCGCCCAACGGCGACAACGCCGTGCGCGCATCCCAATCCACCAGGCGCTGCACATCGCGCAGCATCGATTGCGCGTGCGCCAACAAGTGGTGGGCAAACACAATCGGTTGCGCCTGCTGCAAGTGAGTGAAGCCTGGGCAGATGCTGTCGACGTGCTGCTCGGCCTGCTCCACCAGCGCCTGCTGCAAACCCAACACCTCGGTGGTGATGGTGCGCGCATGGTCGCGTAGGAAAAGGCGCAGGTCGTTGGCCGTTTGGTCGTTGCGCGAACGCCCGGCGCGCAGCTTGCCGCCCAACGCGCCGAGGCGCTCGGTCAATACGCGTTCGATAAAGGTGTGGACGTCCTCGTCATCGAGGGTCGGATGCAGGCGCCCGGCGGCGAAATCCTCACCGATACGGTCCAGGGCCTCGACGGTGCGCTGGGTCTCTGACTCATCCAGCAAACCGGCGCGCTGTAACTCACGGGCATGGGCACGCGAACCGGCCAGGTCGTAGGGCGTCAGGCGGAAATAGCGCTCAGGGCAACGCGACAACGCGGCCAGTGCAGCAGACGGGCCGGTCTTGAAACGAGCGCCCCAAAGGCGGTCGGTGGGCTGAGACATGGGTGTTCCTCACGCTTGTTTTTAGAAGAGTCGGAGGCAGTCAAAAAGTAAAAAGTCCTGATCGTAGTGTCAGGTTTTGCGGGGTGTTAAATCAGCCTCTGTGTGCTGTTCAACCCGCTATATTCAAGGTTGCCAAGGGCGGATGTTTATGTTCATTATCGCCGCCTGGCTATGTTCAAGGATTGGGTTGAAGCCTGTTGAATATGGCACTTGAGGTCAACGCGTATTATGGAAACCCCACTTTCCACTTCTGGAAACATACCGCCAAAACCCGGCACACGACCGCCCCTGCAACTGAGCGGGCTGGACTTCAAATTGCTCCGTGTGTTCATGGCCGTGGTCGAAGCTGGCGGCTTCAGCGCCGCGCAAAACGAGCTGAACGTGGGCCTGGCGGCCATCAGCAAACAGATCTCCGACCTCGAAATCCGCATCGGCATGCGCCTGTGTACCCGGGGCAGGGAAGGCTTTGGCCTGACCGAAGAGGGCAAGTTGGTGTACCAAGCGTCCATCGAGTTATTTACCTCGGTGGACAGTTTTCGCGACAAGCTTAGTTCCGCGCAAAACGAGCTGATTGGCGACCTTAGTGTCGGCGTAATTGATAACACCGTCTCCGACGTTAATTCGCCGCTAATTACCGCGCTGGGGACATTACATAGCCAATCGCCAAAAATTAGATTGCGCCTACATGCCTCGCAACTCGACGAAGTTGAACGCGGCGTGGTGGAAGGGCGGCTGATCGTGGGCATCGTGCCGGTGTACCAACGCCGCGAAGAATTTGACTACTTCCCGCTCTACGAAGAAAAAGCCCACGCCTACTGCGCCGTAGGACACCCGTTGTTCAACGCGAGTGACATCACGCCGCACGTTCTGCGCCAATACGAAGTGGTCAGCCACCGGTATGCCATCCATCGCGACAAGGCCAACTTCGTCACCTACGACAGCCAGTCCGCCTCGGCCTCACAGGTGGAAGCCGTCGCCATCCTGATCCTCACCGGCCGCTTCCTGGGCTTCTTGCCAGAACACTACGCCGCGCCACTGGTCAGGGAAGGGCGCCTGCGCGCACTGTGCCCGGAACAGGTTCACCTGAGCACCGCGTTCAACCTGATCCTGCGCCACAACGCGCCAAGAAGCCCGATGGTAAAAGCCTTCGCCGCAGCGCTTGGCGTAGACCTCAAGGCCGCGACATAAAGCGCATGCCAAGCGCCGATCCCCGAGCCACAGAGATCAAATGTGGGAGCTGTCGAGCCCCAGCGAGGCTGCGAAGGGATCACCTCGGTCTACCTGCCGAACCCATCCATCTGCATCGCCCCCCAGCACCCCATGCTAGTGCGCTATCCATCGGGCACCGATCAAAATGTGGGAGCTCTCGAGCCCCAGCGAGGCAGCGATGGGATTGACTCGGTCCACCTGCCGACCCCATCCACCCGCATCACCGCTGCAACTTGCTCTGCTTCTTCTTCGAATGAAAATGCCGAAAATGCGCATCCTGCGCCGCCGCCAACAACTCCCGATCGCCACGCGTATCGCCCCAGGCCCGCAGCCGATACTCGCCCAAATCCCCATACACCGCCTCAAGCCGCAGCACCTTGTTCTCACAGCGGCAGTTATTCCCCGTGAGCTTACCCGTCAACACCCCGTCGACTACCTCAAGCTCAGTGCCGATCAACTTGATCCCCAGCCGATTCGCAAACGGCTGCAACACCAACGCCGGCGACGCCGAACACAACGTCACCACCGCCCCGGACTGCACCTCATCTTCCACCGACTGCAAGCCCTTGGGGCGCATCAACTGGGTCCAATAGCGCTGGCAATACGCCTCAGCCTGCTGCTGAACCCACGCCTTCTCCACCCCGGTCATAAAGGTGCGGATCAACTGCGCCTTCAACTCATCCCGGCTGATCTGCCGCAGCAAAAAGCGCAGCCCCGGCACCGCCAGCTTGACCATCCGGCCGTAGAACTCACCGGTGCCAAAGGCAAACTTGAGGAAGGGCACGAAACTGTCGTGGTGGGTGAGGGTGCCGTCGAAGTCAAAGACGGAGAGTACTTTGGCGTCGATGGGGCCGGCTTCGAGCATGTCTGGGTTCACGGGTGGCCTCGGTCCTATCTAGTATTTTTTTGAGCGTGCATCAGGTGTGACAGCAGGAGTTTACTCCCGTGCCAATCTTCCGATCTTGGCGTAAAGCGTCTCGGTGAAAGCATCCCGGTCACTTGACCGGTGACAACGCTGATGGCAATTGGGGCACAAGGCTACAGCATTGGTCGTGCGATCCGAACCCTTCTGGGCGAGGTGCTTGACGTGATGTACTTCAAGAAATGGCAAACCGTCGACCTCGAAAGGCGCGTTAGAGCCGCAGCCTTCGCAAATCCCCTTAGCTTCTTTGAGTACCCAGGCGCGTACCTTTGGGTCGCGGACAAACGCATTACTAGTGATGGGTACTTGTTGTGGCTTTGCAATCCCATCCGGCACTTGATCAAAACGCTTTAGCTGCAGCTTGTTAGCACGTCGGATAAGCGTTTGCTCATCTGCCGTTTGGGCTGTTTCATCCGATTCAAATACTCGAGTGTCAGCGAGTGCCTTGCGAATGTGTTGTTCTACACCTGAGCCCACATTGTTCGCAGGCTTATAGCCCTTGATGCGATCCAGGCCCATTTGAACCAGAACCGAAGAAATATTTTGCATGCGAAACTCAATTGAGCCTTCAGTACGGCCAACCAATGGTCCCTGGCGCAGTAATCGATTTTCATGGGCTTTGTTAAAAGGCAGTCCGCTCTTTTCCCACGCCAGCATCTTGAGGTACGCCTCTACTGCTGCAGCTAGCTCCGAGTCGTTCCAATCCTTTTTGTCTTTTGTAATATCCATACAGCCGCCGAGGGTTGAAAACCCTCGGACGATACTGAGTAGCCATTATTGCGTCTACGAAATTTCCTACGAGTCGGTGGGATTTGCCGGCCGTTCACATTAGTGAATTCGCTGCTTCATTCGGAAAGGTTGAATGAGCCGTTTCCACCACGGAGCCTTTGATGGTTCTCTCCGAGAGGTCCGATTAACCAACAAATACGGCATATCTCGAAGCCTAATCCAGCCTTCATCCTGCCAATGCAACAGGTTCAACGACATCTGCGGCCAATCCAGCATGCTCAATAAAGGGCGTTCCACCGATCGTGGCTGACGCTCGTCCCGCAACGTCGGAACGACTTCATGTGTAAGCCAGCTGCGTAGTAGCCGATTCCCCGGCGTGTAGTGATAGACCAGTAACGCGTACGCCCCGGATTCACTGATCATCAACATTTCTTCCGGCTGACCGTGGAAAAGTAGATTTACATTCCTTCGTTGATCCTCATCGAGCTTGCGAGTCGTGCGCTCATCGAGATACCACCCCATCAAACGCCCAAGATCACGCGCGCAGAACCACACTTGGTTTTCTAGAAGGAGCGCATGTAGCTGAAGATTATGGCGGGTGAAAACGACGCCAGTAGAAGGCTCGGGTGTGACCCAATGCGTGGCGCTAGGCAAGTCGAGCAGATATCGGCTAGGCATTCTTTATGATCCCTACGTGATTTACGGAAGGGCGCGAACCCAACGTAGAGAGCGGATTTAAGAAACTCCAACTTACTTAGCCTCGATACAGCATTCATTCCGCATGATAGGCCATGCGGATTTTGGGCTGTGTGATTGAGGCTAGCTTCTACGTTGGGCGTTTCTTAGGCACCGGCTGACGAGGCTATTCAGCCTCGAAACTGATATCAACCTCTCTGCGGATGATCTTGGTGTAAGAAGGCTCCTATGCAGTTCACCGGGCATAAAAAAGCCCTGAACATGTCAGGGCTTCTTGATGTTACCGGCTTAGGCGTTAATCCCAGCTCAGCGCACCGCCGGTCTGATACTCAATCACACGCGTCTCAAAGAAGTTCTTCTCTTTCTTCAAGTCCATGATCTCGCTCATCCACGGGAACGGGTTAGTCGTGCCTGGATACTCTTCCTTCAAGCCAATCTGCGACAGGCGACGGTTCGCGATGAACTTCAGATAGTCTTCCATCATCGCCGCGTTCATGCCCAACACGCCGCGCGGCATGGTGTCGCGTGCGTACTCGATCTCCAGCTGCGTCCCTTGCAGGATCATCTGGGTCGCTTCTTCCTTCATCTCGGCATCCCACAAATGCGGGTTTTCGATTTTGATCTGGTTGATCACGTCGATACCGAAGTTCAGGTGCATCGACTCGTCGCGCAGGATGTACTGGAACTGCTCGGCGACGCCGGTCATTTTGTTGCGGCGGCCCATGGACAGGATCTGGGTGAAGCCACAGTAGAAGAAAATGCCTTCCAGCACGCAGTAGTAGGCGACCAGGTTGCGCAGCAGTTCTTTGTCGGTTTCGACGGTGCCGGTTTCGAACTTCGGATCGGAGATCGAACGGGTGTATTTCAGGCCCCAGGCGGCTTTTTTAGCTACCGATGGGATCTCGTGGTACATGTTGAAGATCTCGCCTTCATCCATGGCCAGCGATTCGATGCAGTACTGGTAGGCGTGGGTGTGGATCGCTTCTTCGAAGGCCTGGCGCAGGATGTACTGGCGGCACTCCGGGTTGGTGATCAGGCGGTACACGGCCAGCACCAGGTTGTTGGCAACCAGGGAGTCGGCGGTGGAGAAGAAGCCGAGGTTGCGCATGACGATGCGGCGTTCGTCGTCGGTGAGGCCTTCGGGGTTTTTCCACAGCGCGATGTCGGCGGTCATGTTGACCTCTTGCGGCATCCAGTGGTTGGCGCAGCCGTCGAGGTACTTTTGCCAGGCCCAGTCGTACTTGAAAGGCACGAGTTGGTTGAGGTCGGCGCGGCAGTTGATCATGCGCTTTTCGTCAACGGCGACGCGGGCGGCGGAGCCTTCGAGCTCAGCGAGGCCTTCGGCGACGTCGAGTTTGTCCAGGGCGGCCTTGGCGCGCACGATGGCGGCGGAGTCACTGGCGGTGACGGCGCGGGCTTCGATGGCGGCGGCAGCGCCGGCACCGTCGAGGCGGTCCATGTTGGCTTCGGTGGCGTGGCCGGCGTTGGCGCCTTTAGCGGCTACTTCGCCTTCTTCTTCTTTGTCGAATTCGTCCCAGCTCAGCATGACGTGTCGTCTCCTGCGTGAGGGCTCAAAGGTGCCCGTGTGAAACCGGATGGTTGGGTGTTCACACGGCCCTCGGGCCGCGGTGGATCTTAAGGAATCGTTTGTTGCAGCAGCTAGCGCAGGCATTAAACGCAATTGGGTAACGGGTGCTCTGCGTGAGGCTTGAGGGGCGGAGCGACAGGTGGATGCTCCAGCGCAGCCTCAGGTCTGGCTCTTCATCCCTGTGTAAAGGGATATTGCAGGCCCGATTTACCCGCGCATTATAGGGAAAAATTCGGCTTTGTGTTGCGGCGGATGGTCACGACAGAGCGCCAAAATGGCGTGGTTTTCGGCTAAGGCGTGTGTTTGCAAGGCTTTGCTGGGCTAGGATTTTTTTGACGGGCGGTGGGATGTTTTTTGTAGGGCGGGGGAAGTGGGCTTCTGGTGCGTAAAAATGCCGGGACGGTGCAGGGTTTTGAGGCGGTGGTGTGGCGGGTAGCGCCTTCGCGAGCAAGCCCGCTCCCACAGGTGGACCTAGGTGTGCCAGTTGGCTCTTTGCCGCAAGAACGATTTCTTGCGGCGAATAAGATCAGGATTAACGTCTTTATAAAAAGTTGTTATCCGTTAGAGCAACCGTTGCCCATGACTTGATACTTGAGAATATGGCGCTGACCTTGTGAGTCTTCATATTCCATTTGTACCGGTACAACTTGGCAGACGTCCGGAACAGCGCTCATGGACACTACTTTGGCCACATCCAAGTGCGTGCTGTAGGTGTAGTCCTCAACAATCGGGGCGTTCTGGCCAGCCAGCTCAGTCGGGGCTTCGTCGGCCAGGGCGGCGGTTGCGCACAAGCTACTGAGGGCCATCACTACTAAAGCTTTCATTTCTATTTTTACCTTCTTCAGGGCGAAAGGGGTCACGGGGCCTTTTTGAGGCCGCGTGTGTAACTTAGGGTGGGTGAGTTCGGATTAACGTTGCCTTCGTGGGGGCTGTTGCGTTGTTAATCACAGTGCCGTGTTGGCGGAGTTGATTTTAGGCGTGCGGGTTATATTCATATACCCGTACTTTTGATAAAGACTATTGGCGGTTTTTGTAACAATCCCATGGTTAAGGTTTTTTCACACAGCGCCAACGCCACGCAGGCCGCGGGCCAGAGCCATGAATGGGGATAGCTGGGCATTTTGTAGGGTCTTGTTACTACCATCGTCGAATGGTTCTATAGGCCCACCCCGGCTACAACAGGGGCCATACAACAACAACTATGTCACCGAGGTAAGAAAGATGAGTGCGGCTTCCCTGTACCCCGTTCGCCCCGAAGTAGCAGCCAACACGCTGACTGACGAGGCAACCTACAAGGCCATGTACCAGCAGTCGGTGGTCAACCCCGATGGCTTCTGGCGCGAGCAAGCCAAGCGCCTTGACTGGGTCAAGCCTTTCACCGCGGTGAAGCAGACCTCTTTCGACGACCACCACGTCGACATCAAATGGTTCGCCGATGGCACCCTGAACGTTTCCTATAACTGCCTGGACCGTCACCTCGCCGAGCGTGGCGATCAGGCTGCGATCATCTGGGAAGGCGACGACCCTTCCGAAAGCCGCACCATCACCTACCGCCAGCTGCATGAAGAAGTCTGCAAGTTCGCCAACGCCCTGCGCGGCCAGGATGTGCACCGCGGCGACGTGGTGACTATCTATATGCCGATGATCCCCGAAGCCGTGGTCGCCATGTTGGCCTGTACCCGCATCGGTGCGATTCACTCCGTGGTGTTCGGCGGTTTCTCGCCTGAGGCTCTGGCCGGTCGCATCATCGACTGTAAGTCGAAGGTAGTTATCACTGCCGACGAAGGTATTCGCGCCGGTAAGAAAATTCCGCTGAAGGCCAACGTCGACGACGCCCTGACCAACCCGGAAACCAGCAGCATCCAGAAGGTCATTGTGTGCAAGCGCACCAATGGCAACATCAAGTGGAACCAGCATCGCGACATCTGGTACGAAGATTTGATGAAAGTGGCGGGCACCGTGTGCGCGCCGAAAGAGATGGGCGCCGAAGAAGCGCTGTTCATCCTCTACACCTCCGGCTCCACCGGCAAGCCTAAAGGCGTGCAGCACACCACCGGCGGCTATTTGCTGTATGCCGCCCTGACCCACGAGCGCGTGTTCGACTACCGCCCGGGTGAAATCTACTGGTGCACCGCTGACGTCGGCTGGGTCACCGGCCACACCTATATCGTCTACGGCCCGCTGGCCAATGGCGCGACCACGCTGCTGTTCGAAGGCGTGCCGAACTACCCGGACATCACCCGGGTCGGCAAGATCGTCGACAAGCACAAGGTCAATATCCTCTACACCGCGCCCACCGCGATCCGCGCGATGATGGCTTCCGGCACCGCTGCCTGCGAAGGCGTGGATGGCAGCAGCCTGCGCTTGCTCGGTTCGGTGGGTGAGCCGATTAACCCGGAGGCGTGGGACTGGTATTACAAGAACGTCGGCCAATCCCGTTGCCCGATCGTCGACACCTGGTGGCAGACCGAAACCGGCGCCACGCTGATGAGCCCACTGCCGGGTGCTCACGCCCTCAAGCCAGGTTCCGCTGCACGCCCATTCTTTGGCGTGGTACCGGCGCTGGTCGACAACCTGGGCAACATCATCGAGGGGGCTGCCGAAGGCAACCTGGTGATCCTCGATTCGTGGCCAGGCCAGGCGCGTACGCTGTACGGCGACCATGACCGTTTCGTCGATACCTATTTCAAGACGTTCCGTGGCATGTACTTCACCGGTGACGGCGCCCGTCGCGATGAAGATGGCTACTGGTGGATCACCGGTCGTGTGGATGACGTGTTGAACGTGTCCGGCCACCGTATGGGCACCGCCGAAATTGAAAGTGCCATGGTTGCTCACCCTAAAGTCGCCGAAGCGGCGGTGGTGGGTGTACCGCATGACATCAAGGGGCAGGGCATCTATGTGTATGTCACCTTGAAGAACGGCGAAGAGCCAACGGAAGCGCTGCGCCTGGAGCTGAAAAACTGGGTGCGCAAAGAGATCGGGCCGATTGCTTCGCCGGATGTGATCCAGTGGGCGCCGGGCTTGCCGAAGACGCGCTCGGGGAAAATCATGCGCCGTATCCTGCGCAAGATTGCCACGGCCGAGTACGACGGGTTGGGCGATATCTCCACCCTGGCTGATCCGGGTGTGGTGGCGCATTTGATTGAAACGCACAAGACCATGAACGTCGCGTAAGGCGAGGTAGTGGGACCAAGCCCCATTCGGCGAGAGCTGGGTGGGGCTTTTTTGCAGGGTCTCGAAGCCGATGCAAATCCCCTGTGGGAGCGGGCTTGCTCGCGAATGCGTTGGATCAACTAGCAGATGTGCAGTTGACCCACCGCATTCGCGAGCAAGCCCGCTCCCACATATTAGAGGGTATTTCAAGGCGGCTGAAGCGGTGGCCTGACAGACCTGCATCACCCTCAAGCCAATAAATATCGACTTCTCTCGTAGGGCGTTTCTGAATGTTACCGAGAAGCCTAAATGTGTAACCCCACGCCCGAACCTGGGGCAAAGTGCTACGCCCGTGCCCTGAAAAACCGCGTTTTAGACACCCCAGGAAATAAGATTAAACGCCAGACTTGCCGTGCTAGAAGGGTTTGCGAATAATAGGCCCGCAACTTGCAGCATCAACAGGTTTAATATCTTTTGTCTCTGCATAAAATCCAGAGGCTGTCAATGTGCTGGAACCGCTTTCTCAGTGCTTCTGTAAATAGTTGTCGCATTGAGGAAATATCGGCTTCCGGCCTGTCGTTAGAATGCCGATCACTCGCTCGTCGTCTCCGGGTTGAACTGGTGTAGGACGCAGCACCGCTATTCGGTTTCACTTAAGTCGCATCGTGGGCCACGGCTCATACTGCTTTTTTGCCCTATACCGATGGAGTCCCAAGATGAAGAAACTTGTGCTGTTGGGCGCCCTGGCGCTGTCCGTGCTGTCCATGCAGGCCTTCGCTGATGAAAAGCCCCTGAAAATTGGTATCGAAGCGGCTTACCCTCCGTTTGCCTCGAAGGCGCCGGATGGCAGCATCGTGGGTTTTGACTACGACATCGGCAACGCCCTGTGCGAAGAGATGAAAGTCAAATGTGTGTGGGTCGAGCAAGAGTTCGACGGCCTGATTCCTGCGCTCAAAGTGCGCAAGATCGACGCGATCCTGTCGTCCATGTCCATCACTGAAGACCGCAAGAAGTCCGTGGACTTCACCAACCGCTACTACCTGAGCCCAGCGCAGCTGGTGATGAAGGAAGGCACCACGGTCAGCGACAGCCTGGATGAATTGAAAGGCAAGAAAATCGGCGTGCAACGCGGTTCGATCCATGATCGCTTCGCCAAGGAAGTCCTGGCCCCTAAAGGCGTCACGGTGGTTCCTTACAGCTCGCAGAACGAAATCTACCTGGACGTGGAAGCCGGTCGCCTTGATGGCACCGTGGCTGACGCTACCTTGCTGCAAGACGGTTTCCTGAAAACCCCGGCCGGTAAAGGCTACGCGTTCGTGGGCCCACAGTTCACCGACGCCAAGTACTTCGGCGACGGCATCGGTATCGCCGTGCGTAAAGGCGATAAGGCCGAGCTGGACAAGATCAACGCGGCCATCGCAGCGATCCGTGCCAACGGCAAATACAAGCAAATCCAGGACAAATACTTCGACTTCGATATTTACGGCGCTGACCCTAAGTAACGCATCGCAGCTGTCTGTCCAGAATGGCGCAAGCAACAGAATTCCTGCGGTTTGCGCCATTTTTTCATCCCCCTTTTCGAGGACCTGAATCATGTTGAAAGGCTACGGGGCCGTCATCCTCGATGGCGCATGGTTGACGCTTCAGCTCGCCTTGTCGTCCATGGCCTTGGCCATTGTTCTGGGTCTGATCGGGGTCGCGTTACGCCTGTCGCCGGTGCGCTGGTTGGCCTGGCTGGGTGACTTGTACTCCACGGTGATCCGCGGGATCCCCGACCTGGTACTGATCCTGCTGATTTTCTACGGTGGTCAGGACTTGCTGAACCGCGTCGCGCCACTGCTTGGCTATGACGACTATATCGACTTGAACCCCTTGGCCGCCGGTATCGGCACCCTGGGTTTCATCTTTGGCGCCTACCTGTCGGAAACCTTCCGTGGCGCCTTCATGGCTATTCCCAAGGGCCAGGCCGAGGCCGGCCTTGCGTATGGCATGAGCAGCTTCCAGGTGTTCTTCCGGGTGATGGTGCCGCAGATGATTCGGCTGGCGATCCCCGGTTTCACCAACAACTGGCTGGTATTGACCAAGGCCACTGCGTTGATTTCGGTGGTGGGCCTGCAAGACATGATGTTCAAGGCCAAGCAGGCGGCAGATGCCACCCGCGAGCCTTTTACCTTCTTCCTCGCAGTGGCGGCGATGTACCTGGTGATTACCAGCGTGTCGTTGTTGGCGCTGCGCTATCTTGAGAAGCGCTACTCGGTAGGCGTAAGGGCGGCTGATCTATGATCTTCGACTACAACGTCATTTGGGAGGCCATGCCGCTGTACCTCGGCGGCTTGGTGACCACCCTGAAATTGCTCGCCATCTCCTTGTTCTTCGGCCTGCTCGCCGCCTTGCCGCTGGGCTTGATGCGCGTGTCCAAGCAGCCGATCGTCAATGGCGCTGCCTGGCTCTACACCTACGTGATTCGCGGCACACCGATGCTGGTGCAGCTGTTTTTGATCTACTACGGGTTGGCGCAGTTCGAGGCCGTACGCGAAAGCTTCCTGTGGCCGCTGTTGTCCAGCGCCACCTTCTGCGCGTGCCTGGCCTTTGCAATCAACACCAGTGCCTACACCGCCGAGATCATTGCCGGTAGCCTCAAGGCCACGCCCAATGGCGAGATCGAAGCGGCCAAGGCCATGGGCATGTCGCGTTACAAGCTGTACCGCCGCATCCTGCTGCCGTCGGCCCTGCGCCGCGCGCTGCCGCAGTACAGCAACGAAGTGATCATGATGCTGCAGACCACCAGTCTGGCCTCCATCGTCACCCTGATCGACATCACCGGTGCCGCACGCACGGTGAACGCCCAGTTCTACCTGCCGTTCGAAGCCTATATCACGGCCGGCGTGTTCTACCTGTGCCTGACCTTTATCCTGGTACGCCTGTTCAAGTTGGCCGAAGGCCGCTGGCTGAGCTACCTGGCTCCACGGAAGCATTGATATGGAACGCATCGATCACCTGTTGCCCTGGGGCCACCTGGGCTGCGAGCGCCAACTGAGCGTGTTTCGTTTTGGCAGTGGCGAGCGCAAGGCCTATATCCAGGCCAGCCTGCATGCCGATGAATTGCCGGGGATGCGTGCGGCGTGGGAGCTGAAAAAGCGCCTCACCGAACTGGAACAGCAAGGCGCGCTCAACGGCGTGATCGAGCTGGTGCCGGTGGCCAACCCGATGGGCCTGGGCCAGTTGCTGCAAGGCAGCCACCAGGGGCGTTTCGAGATCGGCAGCGGGAAGAATTTCAATCGCGATTTTGTCGAGCTGAGCGCGCCGGTTATCGCGTTGCTCAAGGGGGCGTTGGGCGATGATGCGCATGCCAACGTGCGCTTGATCCGCCAGGCGATGACCGATGCGCTCGGCGCATTGCCTGCGCCGAGCAGCCAGCTGCAAGGCATGCAACGGGTGCTGTTGAGCCACGCGTGCACGGCGGATGTGGTCCTCGACCTGCATTGCGATGCCGACGCCGCGCTGCACATGTACGCGCTGCCCCAGCATTGGCCACAGTGGCGTTCGCTGTCGGCGCACTTGAATGTAAAAGTCGGCTTGCTGGCGGAAGATTCCGGCGGCAGTTCGTTTGATGAAGCCTGCTCGTTGCCGTGGTTGCGTCTGTCGCGGGCGTTCCCCGAGGCGCAGATTCCGCTGGCGTGTTTGGCGACCACCCTGGAATTGGGCGGCCAGGCCGACACCGGGCGCGATGAAGCCATCTTCCACGCGGAAGGCATTCTCGCCTTCCTCGCAGAACAAGGCCTGATCAAAGGCGAATGGCCCGCGCCGCAGCACGAACCCTGCGAGGGGCTGCCCTTCGAAGGCACCGAGTTGTTGTTTGCGCCCCACGCTGGCGTGATCAGTTACCTGCGTAAAGCCGGTGACTGGGTCGATACCGGCGAGCCGCTTTTTGAAGTGATTGATCCCCTGACCGACCGCGTCAGCATTGTCTGCGCGGGCACCTCAGGGGTGTTGTTTGCCGTTGAACGGCTACGTTATGCCCAAGCGGGTTTCTGGCTGGCCAAGGTGGCGGGGCGCGAAGCGCTGCGTCACGGGCGCTTGCTCAACGACTGACCACCTGTTTTTGTGAGAACCGACCGCATGTACAAACTTGAAGTCCAAGACCTGCATAAACGCTATGGCAGTCATGAAGTGCTCAAAGGTGTGTCCCTGGCCGCCGCGGCCGGCGATGTGATCAGCATCATCGGTTCCAGTGGTTCGGGCAAAAGTACCTTTTTGCGCTGCATCAACCTGCTGGAGCAACCCCACGCCGGCAAGATTCTGCTCAATAACGAAGAGCTGAAACTGGTGGCCAACAAGGACGGCGCCATGAAGGCCGCCGACCCCAAGCAACTGCAACGCATGCGTTCGCGCCTGTCGATGGTGTTCCAGCATTTCAACCTGTGGTCGCACATGACCGCGCTTGAAAACGTGATGGAAGCCCCGGTGCACGTGCTGGGTATGTCGAAAAAAGACGCGCGTGAAAAAGCCGAGCACTATTTGGCCAAAGTCGGCGTGGGCCATCGCAAGGATGCGTTCCCGGGCCACATGTCCGGCGGTGAGCAGCAGCGCGTGGCGATTGCCCGTGCCTTGGCGATGGAGCCTGAGGTGATGCTGTTCGACGAGCCCACTTCGGCCCTCGACCCGGAGCTGGTCGGCGAAGTGCTCAAGGTGATGCAGGACCTGGCCCAGGAAGGCCGCACCATGGTGGTGGTCACCCACGAAATGGGCTTTGCCCGTGAAGTGTCGAACCAACTGGTGTTCCTGCACAAAGGCATCGTCGAAGAGCGTGGCAACCCGCGCGAAGTGCTGGTGAACCCGCAGTCCGAGCGTTTGCAGCAGTTCCTGTCGGGCAGCTTGAAGTAATCAGGACTGCTTTTATGCACCGAGTTAGTGCATGCTTGCCAGTCTTGAGATCGGCTCAATCCCCAGTGGGAGCGGGCTTGCTCGCGAAAGCGGTGGATCAGTCAGCAGATGTCTAGCTGGCCCACCGCATTCGCAAGCAAGCCCGCTCCCACATTGGATCTCCATATGTTTTGAGATTTGTGTTGGTTTCCGGGCTAGCATTGGCCCTTGTCTTCATTACCGTTCTTCGCTTCGGATAGCATTCCATGACCGCCCACAGAATTGGTTTCCTGATTTGGCCCAGCACAAAAGCCCTGACGCTTGCGCTGGCTGAGGAGGCTTTGCGCGTTGCTCAGCGGGTGCATCCGGACGTGGTGTACGAACTGTCTTTTTTACAGGCTGAACCGCGCAGCGACGGCGCGTGGCAACTACCCGGCGAGCCGTGGGCCGGCAAGCTTGAAGGCTTTCAGAAACTGTTTCTGCTGGCGGATGAGCCACCCACCGCGATTGCTTCGCAACTGAGCACCGCACTTAAGCAGCTGGTGCGCGCCGGGTGTGTGATCGGTGGTCTGTCGGCCGGTGTGTACCCCTTGGCGCAGCTCGGCCTGCTGGATGGTTATCGCGCCGCCGTGCACTGGCGTTGGCAGGACGATTTTGCCGAGCGTTTCCCCAAGGTCATCGCCACCAGCCACTTGTTCGACTGGGACCGTGATCGCCTGACCGCCTGCGGTGGCATGTCAGTGCTCGACCTGCTGCTGGCGGTGCTGGCCCGTGACCACGGCGCCGAACTGGCCGGTGCGGTCTCCGAAGAGTTGGTGGTGGAGCGCATCCGCGAAGGCGGCGAGCGCCAGCGTATCCCGCTGCAAAACCGCCTGGGCTCCAGCCATCCGAAGCTGACCCAGGCGGTGTTGTTGATGGAGGCCAACATTGAAGAGCCGCTGACCACCGACGAAATCGCCCAGCATGTGTGCGTGTCGCGACGACAATTGGAGCGGATCTTCAAGCAGTACCTCAATCGTGTTCCCAGCCAGTATTACCTGGAATTGCGCCTGAACAAGGCGCGCCAGATGCTCATGCAAACCAGCAAGTCGATCATCCAGATCGGCCTGTCGTGCGGCTTCTCCTCGGGGCCGCACTTTTCCAGCGCCTACCGCAACTTCTTTGGTGCCACCCCTCGCGAAGACCGCAACCAGCGACGCAGCAGCAGCCCGTTCGAGTTATCGTCGGTGCCATCCGAGCGCGGCTGAGAACACTGTTTACTCCTCCATCGGTACGGGGGTTGTTGGTGGCGGTACCAGCGGCTGTCCGCCGGCGTCGAGGGAGGCCGCTTCAACGCCCAGGTCATTCCCCGTCTGAAGATAATATTGTCTGAGCACATTTAAACTGGCGTCCGAGAGCGGGTTGCCGCCAAGGTCGGAGTCATAGTCCCAAGTGGGGCTCACTTCCAGAATGTGCGAAGGGATCTCTTCTATCAGGTTCTCGCTCAGGTCCACGGTTCGCAAGTTTGGCAGGGAGAAAACGCCGGCTGGGGGCTGGTTGATTCCAGTGTTTTCCAGGTGCAACGTGTTCAGGTTGTGCAGGTTGCTGACCGTCGGCGTGATGCCCAGTGGGTTTTCACTCAAGTCCAGGTACTCCAAGGTGCGCATCCCGGAAAGCGCATTGGCGCTGTGGGGCGTCAGGCGGATTGCGCACTCTGTGAGGCTCAGCGTGATCAAGTGGGGTTGATTCAGAATAGCGGCGGGAATGTCGCCCATCGTGTATCTGTGCAGCGAAAGAACTTTCAGTTTGGGGAATGCTTGGAGCAAGCCTTCGACGTTTGAGGTGGTCCCTTCGCCGCTCATTTCCAACAGCGAGATATGTTCAAACCGCGCATTTATGTCGGGCAGTGCTCCAATTATGGGCGTGTCGATCACCAGTTTGTGGGTGACCTCCTGCCCGCCATTCAGCTCATCCGCGTCGCTCTCGCGACGCCAGCCTTCTTCCAGTTGCGTTTTGATGGCCAGGCGATGGATCTGTTCTTCGGCGCGTGTGTGATCGTCGAGTGCGATGTCCAGGACTGGATGCCGTTGCGGCACATCCAGCGCCCACGTCGTCAGGTCGGCAATGAGCCTGGCGTATTCGGTTTCCAGGCGGGTCACTTCGGCAGTCACGCCCTCCATGTTCCCCGGTAGTGTAAAGATGAAGCGATCCACTTCGGCTGGCGTAAAGGTTGGATAAAGCCGCTTTACGCGACTGTGTTCCGCGGCCGGCGCATCAGCGTTGAAATGTTCGCCGGTGGCCTGGCAGTAGGTTTTTATCCGTTGCAGAGCGGTCAGTGACAGTGGATTACCCGACAGATCAAATGCGCTGGTGGCGTCGGCGGGCAGTTGAAACAGTTCAGCCGGGGTTTGCGTGATCGCGTTATGGCTTAAGTTGATGACTTGGCGGCGCGTGGGGCTGATGAGCGCCGCGGGTATTTCCTTCAGGCCAGTGTTGTTCAGCCTGATCCAGGACAGCAGGGGCATACGGCGGACGTCGGGAATAAGCTTGAGCGGGTTGTTGCTCAGGTCCAGGTATTCCAGAGTCGTCAGCTGTTCCAGTGCGCCAATCGAGGCGGGCGACAGCTCAAGCGCGCAGTCTTGCAGGGTCAATGAGGAGAGCTTCGGTAGCAGGAAAATCGTCGAGGGTAGGTCTCCCAGTTCGGCGTCAGTGACCGACAGTCGTTCGAGGTTCGGGAAGCTTTGCAAAAACGCGTCCAACTGCAGCGGGGCCGCATCGCCGCGCAGTTTCAGCGAGGTCACGTCGGTAAAGCGCGTGGCGAGTGTTGGCAGTTTTTCACCGATAGGCGCTGCCAGGTCGAGTTCGTAGGTGGGGATTACGCTTTGACTGCGCTCATCCAGGGGGCTCTCTCTGCGCCAGCATGCTTGCAGCGTGTCCTGAACCGCCCGGCGGTTGGCCTGGGCCTGGGCGGTGAGACCGGGCGCCTGGGCCCAGGTGTCGAGGTCGCCGCTGAGCGTGAGGTAATCAAGCTCAAGGCGTACAAGTTCGATTTTGCCCATTTCCAGGTTGCCGGCGATGCCGAATATCAGTCGGTTGATGTCGTCCTTGCTGAAGTTCGGATAGAGCTTTTTGGCAAGGGCGACGTCCAGCGGTTCTGCATCTGCTTCAAAGTAGCTGCCGGTGCGCCGGTAGTAGTTTTTGACCAGCTCCAGGGTAGGGCGTGACAGCGGGTTGCCGGATAAGTCGAACCTATGGCTGACGCTGGCAGGCAGTTCGAAGAGGGCGGCAGGCAGCGTGTGAATCCGGTTGTCTTTCAACAGCGCGACTTCCAGGTGCGGGCACTGCACAAGTCCGTTGGGCAGTTCGGTAATACCGGTGTTGCTCAGGTCCAGAAAACGCAGGTTGGACAACTGCTCGACGTTGGGCGTCAGCCCGAGTGGGTTGTTGTATAAATCCACTGAGCGCAGCGCGGTCAATGAGGCGAGTACCGCCTGCTCTGGCGCGGTCAGGGTGATGTTGCAGTCGCTGAGTACCAGTTCATTGAGGCTTGGCATCGCGCCGAGGCCTTCGGGAAGCGCTCCCAGCGCGGCGTTGCGCACCGACAAAAAGCGCACGTTTGGAAACCTCGTCAGAAACCCATCAATGTGCAGGGCGCTGTGGTCGCCTTCCAGCGCCAGGTACGAGATGAAATTGAAGTACGGCGCCAGTGCCGGCGGGTTGCCGGAAATGGGGCCGTTCAGTACCAGTTTTTGCCCGTTGATCAACGGTGGCTCGTAGTACTGATCGGTTTCGGTTTCCAGGCGCCAGGCGCGTTTGATTTCTTCGGCCCACTGTTGGCGCGCACGTTTGGCCTGGCTCACGCTTTCAGCGGCGTGGGGCGTAGCGGTTTCGCGTGCCAAGGACGGCGTGGCGGTGATCCATGCCGACAGGTCGCGATCGAGCTGTTGGTATTCACTCTTGAGTGCCACCAGTGCGCGCAGTGCGCCGCCAGCGGTTTGGTCAAGGGAGTGCACGATGTGGTTGAGTTGCTCCGGTCGCAAGGCCGGGAATAAATCCTGCGCCCGTTCCAACAGGGTCAGCTCCTGGCCGGCTACGGAGGCAGGTGCGGGGCCATAACCGTCCATGCCACCGAGCAGGCGCATGGTTTTAGGGTCGTAGGTGGGTTTGCGCAGCGGGTCGCTGGCAAGCCTGGCTCGCAGCACCGCGCGGTCCAGGGCATGCAGGGCGATGCTTTGGCGCAGCAGCGGGCCTTGGGCAATATGAATGTTCAGCGCATTGCGCGCCGAGTCGGGCAGGGCTTGAAGCAGGGCCGTGTAGAGGTCCGTTTTGGCCGATAAGGCGACGCCGTTGTCCAGCGGTGTGTAGCCGCCGCTGTCGGAGTAGACCAGCGTGCGACGGGTCGGCGCGCTCAATTCGCCGATGGCGTTGCGCAACGTGCCGTCGGCGGAATCATTTCTAACCTCGATTCGCAGCCCTTCGGGCCAGTTGGGCAGGTTTTCCAGGGAGTCCAGGGCCAGACGGTCAGTGTCCAGGTTATCCACCGAGTTCAAGTACAAGCCTTCGTAGGCGCGTGCGACCCGGGTTTCCTGCCGGGCCCAAAGGGCCAGTTCCTTCAGGCGTTGGGGGATGCGCCCCAGGTCGATTTCCTGCAGCTCCTCGGCGGTCGCGATTTCCTGCAGCGCCTGGGCGGCACTCAGGGGCAGGCCGGGCACTGCGTCGATCAGCGTGGTCAGTTGCAGGTTGGTGGTGAGTTCCTGGCCTCGATAAGCCGAGTCGAACAGTGACAAGCGTTTTTCTTGCGCCACGCGCGCCAGCCGTTGTCGCAGGGTTCGCGAGCGCGCCTGTGCGGAGATCATGGGCTGGCCAAATTCCTCTTCCAGCAGGATTTTGCGCTCAGGCTCGTCCAGCACTTCAATGATGGTCTTGAGCAGATCACCATTTTTGAGCTGCGCTTCGTGGATCTGCGCAACACTGGCGTCGGGTTTGCCCGGTACTTGCCAGACTGTCGCCCCGTCGTTGTTGATGATGCGCAGGGTCTTGGTTTCCGGCCACAAACCGTAGTTGCTCAGCAACAACAGTTGCGTTTGTGCGTCGGCCAAACCGTACACCGCCGGATCCTCGCTGCTTATCTGCTGGATGAAATCGTGCAGCGCGCGGTCGATCTTGAAGCGCTTGAGGGTGTCAGCCAGCAGGGGCGGTGGGCGTTTTTGAGCCAGATACACATGGCGCAGGGCGTTGTCATGGACGCCGCTGACATGGCGTATCTGTTCCAGCTGAGCATCACTGAAGAGGTCGGCTTGCGGGCCAAGGCGTCGTAGCAAGGTGGTGCTGTCCCAGGTTAACGGGCGGTCCAGTTCGGTCACCCACGCGCCTTGGCCGTTGCCAAACAGCTTGGGGCGATAGGCGTCCGCGCGTGACGGGTGCTTGAGCGCGTGGCGCCCGGCGCTCGGCTCGATGTCCACTGCGTAGTGCCGCTCGGGCAACGCCAGGAGGCTCTGGCCATTGTGATGGTACAGCCCCTGCGTATCGGGTTGTGATTGGCGCGGCAGAGGCTGGTCATGGGCATAAGGTGCCAGGTCCGGTTGCCACAGGCGGGTTTGGCCGTCCCGCGAAGTCACCGGAGTCAGGCGGTCGATGAATGCCCAGACGCCGGCCGGCAGGTGCTCGCGGGCCAGGTCGCTGGCGATCGGCAAGCCGACCGCGAACAGGCCCAGTTCCACGGCCTGCTCCAGTATCGACATCAGGTGCCCAAAGGCTTGGGCCCTGAGGCCCATGGCCCAATCGAGAATGCCCTCAAAAGTCTCGTCGAGCAGTTGATAGGCGGTGTAGCCCAACATCGCCAGGCCCAGAGGTGGTATGAAAGGCGCGGCAACCAGTGCGGCAATCTGCAGCACCGCCGTGCCGATTTTTTCGATCAGGCGCCAACGTTCCCAGCGGGCCTTTTGATCGGCTCCGGCGGTGGAAACGGCGCGGGTTTGAGCGTCGTTGAACAGTTTGCTGAGCTTGATTTCATACAGATGATCGAACAGCGGCTGAGTGATGCGGGTGGTGGAAAACTGCAGCCTGGGGTTATCAATAGGCGCATCGCGCCAGCTGGGGCGCGGGTCTGTGGCCAGTCGTTGATGCCAGATAACGTGGGATAAGCGTTGGCTGAGGTCGGCGAAAAAGTAGCCGCGCTCCCCATGGTTCACAAAGCGGCTGAAGAACTGTTGGTACTCAGGTTCGCGCAGCGCGTCGCTCAGCGCCTGCATAAAGGCCTGTGTCGAGGCATACGCCTTGAGTGGTTGCTGCGGGTCGTCTGGAATATAGGCGATCACCGGCACTGTGGTGCTGCTGCGCTCCAGGTCGGCGGCGGCAAACAGCACGATGCCGGTCAGTGCGCTCGACATGATGCTCAGGTCATAGCTGAGCAGCACTTTGCAATCCTGCGGGGTCGTCAACAGCGTCTGCAATTGCTGAAATTGCAGCTCGGACACATCACCACTCAGGCGGGCCATCTGCGCGGCGACTTTCAGCTGGGCAAACTCGCAGCGCTCCTGTTTACGTTTCAGGGTGGCCAGTGATACCGGGTTGTCCAGTGCCAGGTATTCGCGAAGATAGGTGTGGTACTGGCCTCCAATGTCCAGCTCGCGGCACAGTCGGGTGAATTGCGGCACGGTGAGGCGGGTGGCGACACTTGGCAGGGTTTCGAAATGCCCGCGGGCCGCAGGCTTGGTAATGAACGTTGAGTGGGGCTCATAGGCGCCGGCGGTTGTTTCGCTGGCCTCAAAGTTGTGCAGAGCAGCGTCGAGCAGTGAAACCGTCCAGGTGGTGGCGGCGCCAAGCGAGGTGGGCACGTAGAGTCGCAGGAAGGTGGTGCGCACATCGCGTTCCACGCCAAAGCGTTGCTTGAGCGCCGGTTGCAACACCTCGGCGGCGAAGTCCTCGGCAGACTTGAGCGGCATCATCACCCGGTCCAGTGCGTTTTGTGCGGTCCAGGCTTCGCTGACCAGTTGCCTGAGTTGAGCGTGCTGTTGGCGGTTGAGACCTGTGTACCAGGCGGGCAGGCTCGGCGCCGTGTCCTTGAGCGCGGCACGCCTGCTCGGCGAAGCCGTAACCAGCCACGCGGGAATGGCCTTGCGGACCAGGCTGAGGTGAACGTCCTGCTGAGGCGTAGGTGGGTTCGTGAGGGTGAGCTGTGTCATGGGATGAAGTCTCCTTGAGTTCAATGGCTGGTCAGCAGACCACTTGGCTCATACTCATCGGTGACAGATAAATAGCGTACGGCGGGCTTGGGCAGAAAACGGCGCTGCCGCTTGGCCTGCACACGGTTTAAACTGCGCGATTGCGACGCTATTTGTCGCATTGGCGTAAACCCTGGAAAATCACGGGTTGGCGCTATAAGAAGTTGTCGCTTGGCGGCAAGGCCGCACTGAAAACTGTCCTTACAATCCCTGCATCGCCTGCCAGTTCCAGGCAGGCGTTCCTCTTCAGGAGACTCCGATGTCCGTTGAGCAAGCCCCGGTGCAACGTGCCGATTTCGACCAGGTCATGGTTCCCAACTACGCACCTGCCGCCTTTATCCCTGTGCGTGGCGCAGGTTCGCGCGTATGGGACCAGGCCGGCCGCGAGCTGATCGACTTTGCCGGCGGCATCGCGGTTAACGTATTGGGCCACGCCCACCCGGCGCTGGTCGGTGCACTGACCGAGCAGGCCAACAAGCTGTGGCATGTCTCCAACGTCTTCACCAATGAGCCGGCCCTGCGCCTGGCGCATAAGCTGATCGACGCCACGTTTGCCGAGCGCGTGTTCTTCTGCAACTCCGGCGCCGAAGCCAACGAGGCCGCCTTCAAGCTGGCCCGTCGCGTCGCGTTCGACCGTTTCGGGACCGAGAAGTACGAGATCATCGCGGCGTTGAACAGCTTTCACGGCCGCACCCTGTTTACCGTTAACGTCGGTGGCCAGTCGAAGTACTCCGATGGTTTCGGGCCTAAAATCACCGGCATCACCCACGTCCCTTATAACGACCTGGCCGCGCTGAAAGCCGCCGTGTCGGACAAGACCTGCGCCGTGGTGCTGGAACCTGTCCAGGGCGAAGGCGGCGTATTGCCGGCCGAACTGGCGTACCTGCAAGGCGCCCGCGAACTGTGCGACGCGAACAACGCGCTGCTGGTATTTGACGAAGTACAAACCGGCATGGGCCGCAGCGGCCACCTGTTCGCTTACCAGCACTACGGCGTGGTGCCGGACATCCTCACCAGCGCCAAGAGCCTGGGCGGCGGTTTCCCGATTGCGGCGATGCTCACCCGTGAAGACCTGGCCAAGCACTTGGTGGTCGGCACTCACGGCACCACCTACGGCGGCAACCCGCTGGCGTGTGCGGTGGCGGAAGCGGTGATCGACGTGATCAACACCCCAGAAGTGCTGGCCGGTGTGAACGCCAAGCACGCCCTGTTCAAGGCGCGTCTGGAGCAGATCGGCAAGCAATACGGCATCTTCACCGAAGTGCGCGGCCTGGGCCTGCTGATAGGTTGTGTGCTCAGCGACGCCTTCAAAGGCAAGGCCAAGGACGTATTCAACGCGGCCGAAAAGCAAAACCTGATGATCCTGCAAGCCGGCCCCGACGTGGTGCGTTTCGCCCCGAGCCTGGTGGTGGACGACGCAGACATCCAGGAAGGCCTGGACCGTTTTGAACGTGCTGTGAAGACGTTGACGCAAGCTTGATACGCCGTTCGGTGCTCAAACCATTGGGCATCGAACCTAAATTTTTGTGCCGGGCCTCTTGATTGGAGCCGTGAAGATCAAAATGTGGGAGCGGACTTGCTCGCGAACGCGGTGTGTCATTCAGCCGTACAGGTGACTGAACCACCGCGTTCGCGAACAAGCCCGCTCCCACGCTTGACCTTCGCGGGTTTCAAATGCGTGCCTGGCATTTTTTCCTGTGAGTTTTTCGAGTTAAGGAGTGACACCATGCTGGTGATGCGCCCCGCGCAAATGGCTGATCTGGGCGAGGTACAGCGTCTGGCTGCGGACAGCCCGATTGGTGTCACCTCCTTGCCGGATGATGTGGAACGCCTGAGCGACAAGATCGCCGCCAGCGAAGCGTCCTTCGCGGCCGAGGTCAGTTTCAACGGCGAAGAGAGCTACTTCTTTGTGCTCGAAGACACCGAGACCGGCAAGCTCGCCGGCTGCTCGGCCATCGTCGCGTCGGCGGGTTACTCGGAGCCGTTCTACAGCTTCCGTAACGAAACCTTCGTGCACGCCTCCCGCGAGCTGAAGATCCACAACAAGATTCACGTGCTTTCCCAGTGCCACGACCTCACCGGCAACAGCCTGCTCACCAGTTTCTACGTGGTGCCGGAGCTGGTCGGGTCCGCGTGGTCGGAACTCAACTCCCGTGGCCGCCTGTTGTTCGTCGCCAGCCACCCCGAGCGCTTTGCCGACTCGGTGGTGACCGAAATTGTCGGCTACAGCGACGAGAACGGCGACTCGCCGTTCTGGGACGCCATTGGCCGCAACTTCTTCGACCTCAACTACGCCGCCGCCGAGCGCCTGTGCGGGCTGAAAAGCCGCACGTTCCTCGCCGAGCTGATGCCGCATTATCCGATCTATGTGCCGCTGCTGCCGGACGAAGCCCAGGAAGCCATGGGCCAGGTGCACCCGCGTGCGCAGATCACCTTCGACATCCTGATGCGCGAAGGCTTTGAGACCGACCATTACATCGACATCTTCGACGGCGGCCCGACGCTGCACGCGCGGGTCTCGGGCATTCGCTCGATCGCGCAGAGCCGCGTGGTGCCGGTGAAGATCGGCGAGATGCTCAAGGGTGTCGGCCGCCAGTACCTGGTGAGCAACGCGCAGTTGCAGGATTACCGCGCGGTGATGCTGGACCTGGACTACGCGCCCGGCAAACCGGTGACCCTGGACCTGCAAACCGCTGAAGCCCTGGGCGTCGGTGAAGGTGCCAGCGTGCGTCTGGTTGCGGTTTAAACACAGAGTTTCGCGGGTGGCTGGCAACAGCGGCCTGTTTGAGGAGATAGCATGATCGTTCGTCCCGTACGCAGCAGCGATTTACCGGCCCTGATTGATCTGGCGCGCAGCACCGGCACCGGCCTCACCACCTTGCCGGCCAACGAAGAGCGCCTGACCCACCGGGTTGGCTGGGCGGAAAAAACCTTTCGCGGCGAAGCCGGGCGGGGTGATGCCGACTACCTGTTCGTGCTGGAAAACGACGAAGGCCGCGTGGTGGGTATTTCTGCCATCGCCGGTGCCGTCGGCCTGCGTGAGCCTTGGTATAACTTCCGGGTGGGGCTGACCGTCAGCGCTTCCCAGGAGCTGAACATCTACCGTGAGATCCCGACGCTGTTTTTGGCCAACGACCTCACCGGCAATTCCGAGTTGTGCTCGTTGTTCCTGCATGCCGATTACCGCAACGGCCTCAACGGCCGCATGCTGGCCAAGGCGCGCATGCTGTTTATCGCTGAATTCCCGCAGCTGTTCGGCAACAAGATCATTGCCGAGATGCGTGGTGTGTCCAACGAAGCCGGGCGTTCACCGTTTTGGGAAAGTCTGGGCCGGCACTTCTTCAAGATGGAATTCAGCCAGGCCGACTACCTGACTGGCGTGGGCAACAAGGCGTTTATCGCCGAGCTGATGCCGAAGTTTCCGCTGTACAGCTGCTTCCTTTCCGAGGACGCGCGCAACGTGATCGGCAAGGTCCACCCGGATACCGAGCCCGCGCTGAGCATGCTCAAGAGCGAAGGTTTCAGCTACCAGGGCTACGTCGACATCTTTGACGCCGGCCCGGCGGTGGAATGTGAGACCAGTAAAATCCGTGCGGTGCGCGACAGCCAGTCGCTGGTGTTGGCCATCGGCACGCCGGGGGACGACGCCACGCCGTTCCTGATCCATAACCGCAAGCGCGAGGAGTGCCGCATTACCGCCGCACCGGCCCGTCTGGCGGCAGGCACGCTGGTGGTCGATCCGTTGACCGCCAAGCGCCTGCAACTGGTGGTGGGTGATCAAGTGCGTGCTGTTCCGTTGTCTGCTGCTCGGGAGTCGAAATAATGAATTCGCTGTACATCGCAGGTAGCTGGCTGGCCGGCCAGGGTGAGCTGTTTGAATCGCGCAACCCGGTGACCCAGCAGGTGCTGTGGGCCGGCAATGGCGCCACCGCCGAGCAGGTCGAGTCCGCCGTACAGGCTGCACGCCAGGCATTCCCGGGCTGGGCGCGGCGCCCGTTGGAAGAGCGCATCAGCGTGCTGGAAGCCTTCGCCGCCAGCTTGAAACGCC
Source organism: Pseudomonas fluorescens (assembly GCF_900215245.1). Classification (GTDB taxonomy): domain Bacteria; phylum Pseudomonadota; class Gammaproteobacteria; order Pseudomonadales; family Pseudomonadaceae; genus Aquipseudomonas; species Aquipseudomonas fluorescens. Next base: position 676,481 of record NZ_LT907842.1, on the reverse strand, counting down.
GCGCGGATGAGATCGCCCGTTGCATCGGTGAGGAAACCGGCAAGCCACTCTGGGAATCGGCCACTGAAGTCACCAGCATGGCCAACAAGATTGACATTTCGGTGCAAAGCTACCGTGAACGTACCGGCGAAAAGAGCGGCCCGCTGGGCGATGCCACCGCTGTGTTGCGCCACAAACCCCACGGCGTGGTGGCGGTGTTCGGCCCGTACAACTTCCCTGGCCACTTGCCGAACGGGCATATCGTCCCGGCGTTGTTGGCGGGTAACACTGTGCTGTTCAAGCCGAGCGAGCTGACCCCAAAAGTCGCTGAGCTGACCGTGCAATGCTGGATCGAAGCCGGTTTGCCGGCGGGTGTGCTTAACCTGTTGCAAGGCGCGCGCGAAACCGGCATCGCGCTGGCGGCCAACCCGGGCATCGACGGGTTGTTCTTTACCGGTTCGAGCCGCACCGGCAACCACTTGCATCAGCAGTTCTCCGGGCGCCCGGACAAGATCCTGGCCCTGGAAATGGGCGGCAACAACCCGTTGGTCGTCGACGAAGTGGCCGACGTGGATGCGGCGGTCTACACCATCATCCAGTCGGCGTTTATTTCTGCCGGCCAGCGTTGCACCTGTGCACGCCGCTTGCTGGTGCCGCAAGGCGCCTGGGGCGATGCGTTGCTGGCGCGCCTGGTGGCGGTCAGCGCGACGATTGCAGTTGGCGCGTTCGACCAGCAGCCAGCGCCGTTCATGGGCTCGGTGATTTCCCTTGGCGCGGCCAAAGCCTTGATGGACGCCCAGGCGCAGATGCTGGCCAATGGCGCGGTGGCGCTGTTGGAAATGACCCAGCCGCAGGCTCAGGCCGCGCTGCTGACCCCTGGCATCATCGACGTGACCGGTGTGGCCGAGCGCGCAGATGAAGAACTGTTCGGCCCACTGTTGCAGGTGGTCCGCTACGCTGATTTTGCCGGGGCGATTGCCGAGGCCAACAACACCCAGTACGGCCTGGCCGCGGGCTTGTTGTCCGACTCCGAAGCGCGCTACCAGCAGTTCTGGCTGGAAAGCCGTGCCGGTATCGTCAACTGGAACAAACAGTTGACCGGCGCCGCCAGCACGGCGCCGTTCGGCGGTGTGGGCGCCTCGGGCAACCATCGCGCCAGTGCCTATTACGCCGCGGATTATTGCGCGTACCCGGTGGCGTCCCTGGAAACGCCGAGCCTGGTGGTTCCAGCCACGCTGACGCCAGGTATAACGCTGAAGTGAAGCTGACACTGATCTAAATGTGGGAGCTGGCTTGCCTGCGATAGCCTCACCTCGGTTTTACTGAAAGACCGAGTCGCCTGGATCGCAGGCACGCCAGCTCCCACAGTTGAATGGGTTTACAGCTATAGATCTGCACCAGATGCCTATAAAAACAGATGTTCGTGGAGCCTCGCCGATGAAATCCTATGAAGTCAATTTTGACGGTCTAGTGGGGCCGACCCATAACTACGGCGGTTTGTCCTACGGCAACGTCGCGTCCCAGAGCAACAGCCAGCAGTCTTCGAACCCCAAGGAAGCGGCGTTGCAGGGCCTGCAAAAAATGAAAGCCCTGATGGACATGGGCTTTGTGCAAGGCGTACTCGCACCGCAGGAGCGACCTGACGTGGGCGCCTTGCGTAACCTCGGTTTCAGCGGCACCGACGCTCAGGTGATCCAGCAGGCAGCCAAGCACGCCATGCCGCTGCTGGTTGCCAGTTGCTCGGCATCGAGCATGTGGGTGGCCAACGCCGCCACCGTCAGCCCGAGCGCCGATACGGCAGATGGCCGCGTGCATTTCACCGCCGCCAACCTCAACTGCAAATACCACCGCAGCATCGAACACCCGACCACCAGCCGCGTGCTGGGGGCGATGTTCGCCGACCAGAAGCACTTTGCCCACCACGCTGCGTTGCCGGCGGTGGCGCAGTTCGGCGACGAAGGCGCGGCCAACCACACGCGTTTCTGCCGTGACTATGGCGAAGCCGGTGTCGAGTTCTTCGTGTTTGGCCGCAGTGCGGTCGACACCCGTTACCCGGCCCCGCAGAAATACCCGGCGCGCCAGACCCTTGAAGCCTCCCAGGCCGTCGCGCGCTTGCACGGCTTGAAGGACGACGGCGTGGTCTACGCGCAGCAGAACCCGTCAGTGATCGATGCCGGTGTGTTCCACAACGACGTGATTGCGGTGGGCAACGGCGAGGTGCTGTTCTATCACGAGGACGCCTTCCTCAACACCGAGCAGATGCTCGCCGAGTTGCACGGCAAGTTGGGCAAACTGGGCGGCAACTTCCAGTCGGTGTGCGTACCGCGCGCTCAAGTCAGTGTCGAAGATGCAGTGCGGTCCTACCTGTTCAACAGCCAGTTGCTGACCCGCGCCGACGGCTCGATGCTGCTGATCGTGCCGGAAGAGTGCCGCGCCAACGAGCGCGTCTGGCAATACCTGCAAGGCCTGACGGCGTCCGGTGGGCTGATCCGCGAAGTAAACGTCTTCGACCTCAAGCAAAGCATGCAGAACGGCGGTGGCCCGGCGTGCCTGCGCTTGCGTGTGGCGTTGAACGAAACGGAACTGGCGGCGGTGAATCCAGGCGTTATCATGACGGCGCCGTTGTACGACACGCTGACCCAATGGGTCGACAAGCACTACCGCGACAGCCTGCGTGAAACCGACCTGGCTGACCCGCAGTTGCTGCTTGAGTGCCGGACGGCACTGGATGAACTGACGCAAATCCTTAAACTGGGCTCGGTTTACCCTTTCCAGATCAATTAACGCACCTCTTTTTACACCCTAGGGCTGAGAACTATTTTATGACCACCGACACCCTGAAACTGATCCTTGAAGACACCGACGGCACCCAGCTGGAAACTTCCTGCACCCGCGTCGCCGTGGTGTGGCAGGGCAAGGAAATCTGGATCCAGCACGATGGCCGTGGCCAACTGTTGATCGGTGTGGATGTGGAAGAAGGCGACGCCGAGTACGCCAACCTGCTGATGCGCCCATTGGCGACCAACCTGATGAGCCTGCAACTGGAAATGGAACCGGCCGACGTCGAAGGTGACGACGACGATCACGTCCACGGCCCAGGCTGCAACCACTAAGGAAGCTGCTTATGCTCGCCCTCGGCAAATTGCTTGAACTGACCCTCGCCGGTCGTGAACCGGCGCAAAAAATTCAACTGACTGTCGACGGCGTGCAGATGCGCTGGCTCAGCGAGGGCGCACTTGAAGTGCGCCCGCCGCAGGCCTTGGACAACGGCAGCGACGTGCTGCTGTCATCCGGCATCCATGGCAACGAAACGGCGCCGATCGAACTGCTCGACCGCCTGTTGCATGGCATCGCCCGTGGCGAGATCAAACCCCGCGCCCGTATTCTGTTCCTGTTCGGTAACCCCGAGGCCATGCGCCGCGGCGAGCGTTACCTGGAATTGGACGTCAACCGGCTGTTCAACGGCCGTCATGAACAAAACATCGGCCCGGAGGCCATGCGCGCCGCCGAGCTTGAGCAACTGGCCCGCACCTTTTTCAGCCTGCCCGGCCGTTCGCGCCTGCATTACGACCTGCACACCGCCATTCGCGGTTCGAAGATCGAGCAGTTTGCGCTGTACCCGTGGAAAGATGGGCGACGCCATTCGCGCCACGAACTGGCGCGTCTGTGCGCTGCCGGCATGCAGGCTGTGCTGCTGCAGAGCAAGACCTCCATCACCTTTACGGCGTTTACCTACGAGCAGTTGGAGGCCGAAGCCTTCACGCTGGAACTGGGCAAGGCGCGGCCGTTCGGGCATAACCAAGGCGTGGATGTGTCCCGCCTGGAAACCCGGCTCAAGCAGATCATCGAGGGCACCGAGCCCGAGACCGAGAGCCTGGATGGCTTGCAGCTGTTTGCCGTGTCCCGGGAAGTCATCAAGCACAGCGATGCATTCCTGCTGCATTTACCGGCGGACGTGGAAAACTTTTCGCCGTTGGCGAAGGGGTATCTGCTGGCCGAAGACGTGGCCAAGACCCGTTGGGTAATCGAGGAGGAGGGCGCCCGCATCATCTTCCCGAACCCGAAGGTGAAGAATGGTTTGCGCGCGGGGATATTGATCGTGCCGACCACGGATGCCGGGTTGGCATAAATCTTCAGGCTTAACCGGAGCTACAGCTGGGAGCGGGCTTGTGTGGGAGCTGGCTTGCCTGCGATAGCATCACCGCGGTGTGGCTGACACACCGCGGTGACTGCATCGCGGGCAAGCCCGACTCCCACACAAGCCCCTCCCACATTAGTTTGCGGTGTTGCTTAAACGGCTACGGCCCGTGGCTCACTGCGACGGATCGCGCGGACCTTGTGCAGGGTGTCGGCGCAGGTGCGCGCAGCTTCCTGGCCCTTGTGCACGAAGTGCTCGTAGAAGAACGTGTGGTGTTCGCTGCCGGCGTGGAAATGGTGCGGGGTCAGGGACACCGAGAACACCGGCACTTCGGTTTCCAACTGAACCTGCATCAGGCCGCTGACGACGGACTGGGCGACGAATTCGTGACGGTAGATGCCGCCGTCCACCACCAGCGCGGCGGCAACGATACCGGCGTAACGGCCGGTCTTGGCCAGCAGCTTGGCGTGCAGGGGCATTTCAAAGGCGCCGCCGACTTCGAAGAAATCGATGTCCGATTCCTGGTAGCCCTGGGCGATCATTTCGGCGAGGAAGCCTTTACGGGATTGGTCGACAATATCCTTGTGCCAGCAGGCCTGGATAAACGCGACGCGCTCGCCGTGGTGGTTTTTGCTTTTGCTGTCGATTGCGGTGGGTTGCATGTTCTGACTCCTGTTTAAGAAAAAAACAGGGCGTTATGAATCGAATGGGATTTAAGGGTACGAACAGCCGCGTCATGCAAGCATGAATACGGCGCGCGGCCCTTAGGTGCCAATCCCGTTCTCTCTTCATCCGGACTATGACCGTCGGCCCCGGGATCACACCGGGTCTGCTGACCTTGCCGCCGACCTGCGTGAGCAGTTCAAGGCGCCAAGCGCTCGCGGGCTATGCACGTTGCGTGCAATTACCGCCGGTGGGGAATTACACCCCGCCCTGAGAACGTTGCCGCCAGAACCCTGGCGGCGGAGAGTTTTTAACATGGTTTTTCAAAAACTGCACGATCGCCTTATCGATAACCTATATCGGTTTGTTTGGTTGGTATTCGATTGAAGCTGATGGGGGCTTGATATTCCGTGGCTTTACCCGCAGTAATCAGCCATAAAAGGAACTTACACACCCGTTAGAGGCTTGTTTCATGTCTGTGATCGACCTGCGTAGCGACACCGTGACCCAACCCACCCCCGGCATGCTCGACGCGATGGCCACTGCCGTCAGCGGCGACGATGTCTACGGCGAAGACCCCAGCGTCAACCATTTGGAGGCCGAGTTGGCCGAGCGCCTGGGCTTCGAGGCGGCGTTGTTCGTGCCCACCGGCACCATGAGCAACTTGCTGGCGTTGATGGCCCACTGTGAACGCGGCGAGGAATACATCGTCGGGCAACAAGCCCATACCTACAAATATGAAGGCGGCGGTGCGGCCGTCCTCGGTTCGATCCAGCCGCAGCCGCTGGAGGTGCAGGCAGACGGCTGCCTTGACCTGGACCAGGTGTTGGCGGCGATCAAACCCGATGACTTCCACTTCGCCCGCACCCGCCTGCTGGCGCTGGAAAACACCATGCAGGGCAAGGTGCTGCCGCTGGAGTACCTGGCGAAGGCGCGTGCGTTCACGCAGGCACACGGCCTTGCGCTGCATCTGGATGGCGCGCGTATTTATAACGCGGCGGTCAAGCTTGGCGTGCCGGCGCGGGAGATTGCCCAGCATTTCGATTCCGTGTCGGTGTGCCTGTCCAAAGGCCTGGGTGCGCCAGTGGGTTCGGTGTTGTGCGGTTCCACGGCCTTGATCGCCAAGGCGCGCCGCTTGCGCAAGATGGTCGGCGGCGGTATGCGTCAGGCCGGTTCCCTGGCGGCAGCGGGGCTGTATGCGCTGGATCATCAGGTGCAGCGCCTGGCCGATGACCACGCCAATGCCCAATGGCTGGGGGATGCGTTGCGCCAGGCCGGTTACGCGGTGGAGCCGGTTCAGACCAACATGGTGTACGTGCAGATCGGCGACCAGGCTCAGGCCTTGAAGGCGTTTGCTGCCGAGCGCGGGATCAAGTTGAGCGCCGCGCCGCGCCTGCGCATGGTCACTCATCTGGACGTCAGCCGGGCGCAGATCGAGCAGGTCGTGCAGACATTTGTCGAGTTTTCCCGAAAATGACAGTGCAGACCGTCTAATTGACTGTTTCTATCACATAAACACGCTGTACCACTGGCAAAGGGCCGATATAATGCGGCCCTTTGCCGTCGCTCCGTCTGATGATGTTGCGCACTGGCCTTTGGCCTCAGACTCCGTGGAAGAACCTAATGAAAAGCGCAGAAATCCGTGAAGCCTTCCTTCGCTTCTTCGAAGAGCAAGGTCACACCCGTGTAGCCTCCAGCTCCTTGATCCCAGGCAACGACCCAACCCTGCTGTTCACTAACGCGGGGATGAACCAGTTCAAGGACTGCTTCCTGGGCCAGGAAAAGCGCGCTTATACCCGCGCGACCAGCAGCCAGAAGTGCGTACGCGCCGGCGGCAAGAACAGCGACCTGGAAAACGTCGGCTACACCGCTCGTCACCACACTTTTTTCGAGATGCTGGGTAACTTCAGCTTCGGCGACTATTTCAAAAAAGACGCGATTACGTTCGCCTGGACCTTCCTGACCGGCGTGTTGAAGCTGCCCAAGGAAAAACTGTGGGTCACCGTCTACGCGACGGACGACGAAGCGTATGACATCTGGACCAAAGAAGTCGGCGTACCGGTCGAGCGCATGATCCGCATCGGCGATAACAAGGGCGCGCCCTACGCATCCGACAACTTCTGGACCATGGGCGATACCGGCCCGTGCGGCCCCTGCACCGAGATTTTCTACGATCACGGCGCCGACATCTGGGGCGGCCCACCCGGCTCGCCGGAAGAAGATGGCGACCGTTACATTGAAATCTGGAACAACGTGTTCATGCAGTTCAACCGCACCGCCGATGGCGTGTTGCACCCGCTGCCGGCGCCGTCGGTTGACACCGGCATGGGCCTGGAGCGGATCAGTGCGGTGATGCAGCACGTTCACTCCAACTACGAAATCGACCTGTTCACCAACCTGCTGAGCGCTTCGGCCGCAGCCATTGGTTGCGCCAACGACAACCAGTCTTCGCTCAAGGTCGTGTCGGACCATATCCGTTCCTGCAGCTTCCTGATCGCTGACGGTGTACTGCCGTCGAACGAAGGTCGCGGTTACGTGTTGCGCCGTATCATCCGTCGCGCCTGCCGCCACGGTAACAAGCTGGGTGCGACCGGTAGCTTCTTCTACAAAATCGTTGCCGCGCTGGTGGCCGAGATGGGCGATGCCTTCCCGGAACTCAAGCAGCAGCAGGCCAATATCGAGCGCGTGCTCAAGGCTGAAGAAGAGCAGTTCTCCAAGACCCTGGAGCACGGCTTGAAGATTCTGGAGCAGGACCTGGCCGAGCTCAAAGGCACCGTGGTGCCGGGCGACGTGGTGTTCAAGCTGTATGACACCTACGGTTTCCCGATGGACCTGACCGCCGACATCGCCCGTGAGCGGGAGCTGACCGTCGATGAGGCCGGTTTTGAGCGTGAGATGGAGGCCCAGCGTGTACGTGCCCGTTCCGCCAGCTCCTTTGGCCTGGACTACAACACCTTGGTCAAGGTCGATGTGCCCACCGAGTTCATCGGCTACCAGGCAACTGTGGGTTCGGCCAAGATCGTTGCCCTGTATAAAGACGGTAAGTCGGTCGACGTGTTGAATGAAGGCGAGGCAGCGGTGGTGGTGCTTGACCAGACGCCGTTCTACGCCGAGTCCGGTGGCCAGGTGGGTGATTGTGGTTTCCTGAGCTCGACGTCGGGTCGTTTTGAAGTGCGCGATACCACCAAGACCGGCGGTGCATTCCTGCATCACGGCGTGCTGGTACTCGGTAACTTGACGGTCGGTGCGCCGGTCGATACGCAGGTCGATGCCGACGTACGGCATGCAACCGCTCTGAACCATTCGGCCACTCACTTGCTGCACGCCGCGCTGCGTCAGGTACTGGGTGAGCATGTGCAGCAGAAGGGGTCGTTGGTCGATAGCCAGCGCCTGCGTTTTGACTTCAGCCACTTTGAAGCGATCAAGCCTGAGCAGATCAAGGCGCTGGAAGACATCGTCAACGCTGAAATTCGCAAGAACACGCCGGTGGAAACCGAAGAAACCGATATCGAGACCGCCAAGAAAAAAGGCGCCATGGCGCTGTTTGGCGAGAAGTACGGCGACGATGTGCGCGTACTGAGCATGGGCGGCAGCTTCTCCGTGGAGCTGTGTGGCGGTATCCACGCCAGCCGCACCGGCGACATCGGCCTGCTGAAAATCCTCAGCGAAGGCGGTGTGGCGTCCGGCGTGCGTCGTATTGAGGCGGTGACCGGCGCTGCGGCCCTGGCCTACCTCAATGCGGCTGAAGAACAACTCAAGGAAGCGGCCGGCCTGGTCAAGGGCAGCCGCGACAACCTGATCGACAAACTGTCGGCCGTTCTGGAGCGCAACCGTGCGCTGGAGAAACAGCTGGAGCAGTTGCAGGCCAAGGCGGCCAGCGCGGCGGGCGACGATCTGTCGGCTGCGGCTCTGGACGTTAAAGGTGTGAAAGTCCTCGCGGTGCGCCTGGACGGTCAGGATGGCAAGGCGCTGTTGGCCTTGGTCGATCAGTTGAAGAACAAGCTCGGCCGCGCAGTGATCCTGCTCGGCGGTGTCCATGAGGAAAAGGTCGTTCTGGTTGCCGGTGTAACCAAAGACCTGACTGGCCAACTCAAGGCCGGTGATTTGATGAAGCAAGCCGCCGCGGCAGTGGGCGGGAAGGGCGGTGGTCGTCCGGACATGGCGCAAGGCGGTGGTGTAGACGCCGGTGCCCTGGACGCGGCCCTGGCTCTGACCGTGCCGTTCGTCGAGGCTGGCATTTAAGGCGCTGTTAACCGGCCCATGGTCTAGTCATGGGCTTGTTCGGTTGCTGGAAGATTGTTTATTGGGCGCCCCTTTACGGGCTGAGGCGGCTTAGAAATGGCTTTGATCGTACAGAAATTTGGAGGCACCTCGGTCGGCTCTGTCGAAAGAATCGAGCAGGTCGCCGACAAGGTTAAGAAATTCCGCGATGCCGGCGACGACTTGGTGGTGGTGCTGTCGGCCATGAGCGGCGAGACCAATCGCCTGATCGAACTGGCCAAGGCAATCAGTGGTGATCAACAGCCACTGCCGCGTGAGTTGGATGTGATTGTGTCCACCGGCGAGCAGGTGACCATCGCATTGCTGGCCATGGCGCTGAACAAGCGTGGTGTGCCGGCCGTGTCCTACACTGGCAGCCAGGTACGCATCCTGACCGACAGTGCGCATACCAAGGCGCGCATCCTGCAGATCGACGATCAGAAAATCCGCACAGATCTGAAAGCCGGGCGCGTGGTAGTTGTAGCGGGCTTCCAGGGTGTGGATGAGCAGGGCAACATCACCACCCTCGGTCGTGGTGGTTCGGACACTACCGGCGTGGCGCTGGCAGCGGCTCTCAAGGCGGATGAATGCCAGATCTATACCGATGTGGACGGTGTGTACACCACCGACCCGCGTGTGGTGTCCGTGGCCCAGCGTCTGGACAAGATCACCTTTGAAGAGATGCTGGAAATGGCCAGCCTCGGGTCCAAGGTGTTGCAGATCCGCGCGGTGGAGTTCGCCGGCAAGTACAACGTTCCGCTGCGCGTATTGCACAGCTTCAAAGAGGGTCCGGGCACCCTCATTACTATTGATGAAGAGGAATCCATGGAACAGCCGATCATTTCCGGCATCGCTTTCAACCGCGATGAAGCCAAGCTGACGATCCGTGGCGTGCCAGACACCCCGGGCGTGGCTTTCAAGATTCTCGGGCCTATCAGCGACGCGAATGTTGAAGTCGACATGATCGTGCAGAACGTTTCGCACGATAACACCACCGATTTCACCTTCACCGTGCACCGCAACGAGTACGATGCGGCCCACAAGATCCTGGAGAACACCGCGAGCCAGATTGGCGCGCGTGAAGTGATCGGGGATATCAAGATTGCCAAGGTGTCGATCGTGGGTGTCGGCATGCGTTCCCATGCCGGTGTTGCCAGCCGTATGTTCGGGGCGCTGGCCAAGGAAAGCATCAACATCCAGATGATCTCCACCTCGGAAATCAAAGTCTCGGTGGTGATCGAAGAGAAGTACCTGGAGCTGGCTGTGCGCGCGTTGCATACCGCTTTTGAGCTGGACGCTCCGGCCCGACCGGGCGAGTGAGGCGATACCAGGAAGGCGCGGTATACCGCGCCTTTCATTTTTTGTGGAGCGCATGGTCTTTTGCGTGCGCTCGACAATACTTAGGTCGTTAGGGCTATGGCCATCAGGTTGTAGGTCGAACGCCTTTTTTTTGCAGACTGTTGTTCCTGAACTGAAATGCGTGAGGTGAAAGCTATGCTGATTCTGACTCGTCGGTGCGCAGAAAGCCTGATTATCGGTGATGGCGAAATCACCGTGACCGTGCTCGGCGTCAAAGGCAATCAAGTACGTATCGGGGTTAACGCTCCGAAAGAGGTAGCTGTCCACCGCGAGGAAATCTACCTGCGGATCAAGAAAGAGAAGGACGAAGAACCAAGCCTTTAATTTTTATCGTTTTTTATGTTTGCAAACGGGGATGAACGTGGTTAATATACGCCCCGTGTTGCGGAGAGCTGGCCGAGTGGCCGAAGGCGCTCCCCTGCTAAGGGAGTACACCTCAAAAGGGTGTCGGGGGTTCGAATCCCCCGTTCTCCGCCATTATTTGCTTAGTACGTTGCAATCTGGTTTTTTCGGTAAGTTGTTGAAAATACTCGAAAAAATAGCTTTACATAGAGATTGAACGGCCTATAATGCGCGGCAACAAATGCACTCGTAGCTCAGCTGGATAGAGTACTCGGCTACGAACCGAGCGGTCACAGGTTCGAATCCTGTCGAGTGCACCATTTAAGAGTCAATTGCAGCAATGCAGGTGACTCGGCTCCAACCAGTTGTGATCTGGTCTAAAAACACAATCTGCACTCGTAGCTCAGCTGGATAGAGTACTCGGCTACGAACCGAGCGGTCACAGGTTCGAATCCTGTCGAGTGCACCATACAAACAAAAAGCCCGCCTAGTGCGGGCTTTTTGCCGTCTGGGGTTTGTGTAGGATTGATCCTGGGCTTCATCTTTTCTTGCGTTCCATGTGTTTTCCCTTCGAGCTGTGTCGTCGCAGTTCATAAATCCAGCCGATGCTTAGCTTTGGCTCGCAAGCGCTTGTAATTTCCAGTTTTTTAACGTTAAAAGCGTGCGCAGCGTGTATCATTGCGCCCGTCAGCCCCGCCGGGGCTTGTGGAATACCTCCATGGACTTACCCAGTAGTTACTCAGTACCCCGCTTTACCAATCATGAATTGACTGATTGATCCTTCCGGCGTGCCCCGCTGCTGGGAGTGGAGTTCGCCTATGACCGAAGTAGAAGTAAAGAAAACACAAGACAGCCTGCAGGATCGCCTGGCTCAAGTCATCGAGCTGCTGCAGCGTCAGCGCGTGGTCGAAGACCTCACGCACCGCCAGGAAGGTCCGCACCACGACCGCGTTGAAAACCTGGTTCACCGGCAAAACCTCGTCGAGTTGCAGCGCAAACTCGATGACCTGCACTCCGCCGACGTCGCCTATATCCTTGAAGCCTTGCCGTTGGATGATCGTCTGACCCTCTGGCAGTTGGTCAAGGCTGACCGTGACGGCGACATCCTCCTTGAAGTATCCGACTCGGTCCGTGAAACCCTGATCGCCGACATGGACGATCATGAGCTCCTGGCCGCCGCCAAGGAGATGGACGCCGACGAACTGGCTGACCTCGCCCCTGAGCTGCCTCGAGATGTTGTCCATGAGCTGATGGAAGCGCTCGACAGTCAGCAACGCGAGCGCGTGCGCTCTGCGCTGTCCTATGACGAGGACCAGGTCGGTGCGCTGATGGACTTCGAGATGGTCACCATCCGCGAAGATGTCAGCCTGGAAGTGGTACTGCGTTATCTGCGTCGCCTCAAAGAGCTGCCTGGCCATACTGACAAATTATTTGTGGTCGACTACGAAGGCATTCTCAAGGGCGTGCTGCCGATCAAGCGCCTGCTGGTAAATGATCCCGACAAGAAAGTTGCGGATTTGATGGCCAGCGATACGGTGAGTTTTCACCCGGATGAAGACGCCTACGAGGCTGCGCAAGCGTTTGAGCGCTATGACTTGATCTCGGCACCGGTGGTCGACAAGAACGGTAAGTTGATAGGCCGTTTGACCATCGATGAAATGGTCGACCTGATTCGTGAAGAGAGTGAAACCGAAGTCCTCAACATGGCGGGTTTGCGTGAAGAGGAAGACATATTTGCCTCGGTCTGGCGTTCTCTGCATAACCGTTGGGCCTGGCTGGCAATTAACCTGATCACAGCCTTCATTGCCTCGCGCGTGATTGGGCTGTTCGAAGGCTCTATCGAGAAGCTGGTGGCCCTGGCGGCGCTGATGCCGATTGTGGCCGGTATCGGCGGCAACTCCGGTAATCAGACCATCACCATGATCGTGCGCGCGATGGCGTTGGACCAGGTGAGTACCGCCAATTCTTCGCGCCTGCTGCGCAAAGAGTTGGCCGTGGGCCTGATTAACGGCTTGGTATGGGGTGGTGTGATCGGAGTGGTGGCCTACTTGCTGTATGGCAGCTGGTCGCTGGGTGTCGTGATGACGGCTGCCATGACCCTTAACTTGCTGTTGGCTGCGCTGATGGGGGTGCTGATCCCCATGACCCTGGCCCGTCTTGGGCGTGACCCGGCCATGGGCGCCAGTGTGATGATTACGGCCATGACCGACAGTGGTGGGTTTTTCATCTTCCTGGGGTTGGCGACCATCTTCCTGCTCTGATCCATTCCTGCGGGAGCAGATCTGCTCCCGCTTTGCTGGCTATTCCTTACCTTCCTTTCCCAAATCGCAGGCAAAAAAAAGCCAGCACATGGCTGGCTTCGGCTTTCAGTTGCAGATCAATTGGCTTCTGCGGCCGCCTCAACGTCGTGCGCAATAAGCGAGACGAGGGCATTTTGCTGGCGGTGGGAGAGCTGACGAAAACGCTGCAGCAGTTCGCGTTCGTGCAGTGACAGCTCGGGGCTGTCCAGGCGCATGCTCAACTCTTCACCCAACGCACCTTCCTGAATAAGGCTCTGTTCCAGGCGCGCGATGATTTCGGAGTTCATGCTGCGGTGATGATTGCGAGCCACCTCGGCAATGCGTTCCCGCATTCCGTCTGGCAGACGTACGACGAACTTGTCAGCCGTACGGCTGGAATAAATTGCCTGTTTCAATGGGCGCATATATTTAACCGGTTAGTTCAGGGGAGCGGTTTTTGGAATTGGCCGCAAGATGAGTGTTAAGACAAGGCTCACGACCAAAGTTCAACCCGAATTGCAAAGAGGCCGCATCATGCCTCAGATTTGACATTTCCTTGGCGTCAATTCTGTGACAAATATTGAACTGCCTAAAGGCTTAATGCCAGCATTCATTTGCATTTTTGCGGACTGGTTTGAAAACTTTCCAATGAGCCATTCTTGAACGGAACTTCCCGTAATTCCAAGGCTGCTCAGGGGTTGAGGCCGCACATCCTATCGCAAAGTGGCATTTTGCCCTCACCTTTAAGACTAGTGGCAATTTGCTGATTTACTAGGGCGGGGCGACGTAAGGTCGAACGAGGGGGAGGAGGTGGGGTCAGCGTAAAACCGGGTCGAATTTGATTTTGCGGCCGACGATGAGCGACAGCAGGAGGAGGCTTGCAAACACGCCAGCGGCAACAAACGCGCTAGTTTGTCCATCTTGCGAATGGGTATTCAGGCCCAGGATGCCTGCGAGAATAGTCAGGCTTAAAAATAGCCAGGCGGATTTGGTCACGAGCGATTTCCTCAGAAAACCCAATGTTCAGATGCGGGTGCGGCCTGGGTGCCTTGGGTCAGGCGTACCGGTGATTGTGCGTTGGGCGTCATCACCGCCAGTTGCGGGCGTTGTTGCAGATGGTGCGGCACTGCCTGGCTGAGCTGGGCTGGATCGTTGCTGCCAGTCGACTGAAAATGGAACATCACCAGTACAGCCAGGGCGATGGTGTTGAGGGCTAACAGAAGGGCACTGTTCATGGTCATGTTCTCCGCTTAACGCCGTGGCTGAATGGGGCTTGTAGGAGAAGTATTGCAGGTCCCGTGCCAATCTATTATTCCAATAAAATCAACGGCTTGAGTCTACTTCAGAGGCTCGATAGGTTGCAATTTGCAATGATGGCATTTTGGGGGAGTGCATTTTGCACGATAGCGCTCAGGGGCCCGTGGTTGCGGGACGAAACCGACATTCTCTGAACAAGGATCGGCCTACACTCAAAAAGCCTACGGACGACATGACAAAACCCACCTCGGCCGTTAACATGCACGCCGTCCGTCGCCGCGTCTTAGGCCTGATGGCTGACATTTGTCCCAGTAGCTCAATTGGATAGAGCATCCCCCTCCTAAGGGGAAGGTTGGCCGTTCGAACCGGCCCTGGGACACCATATTATTCAACGCCTGCAGCCATTTCTGCTTCCCCTTCTCGTTTTCCATGGGTGCATGGCGGGTGCAGGCGAAGCCTTTAGTCGGCATCTAGCTCATTTCTTTCTTATCTTTTTCTTCTTGTTGGCTGCAGGTGCTATCGGCCTATTGCTTCGTGGTCCGGGCGAAAATTTTGATTGAATGCCCTTTCTGACTGCTGCGGTATAAGGGAAAGCTTCCACGAGCAGGTCAGTAGCTTTCTCAAGTGTTTCTGCGCTGAGTTGCATGGTCAGGGCGATATAGGCTTTGTCTGTATCGTTTTCGATGCCAGTGCCGCGGCCGTTTGGCTCCATTCTATAAAACGAAATTGGAAGGACGTGCGCATATTGAGATAGAAGATCCCAGTTTGCATAAAAATCTTTTTTGTCCCAGGCCGCCTTTTCAAGCATCTCGTCGCGGTTTGCAATCATGAGATTGTCTCCCGCCAGACATCGCTTCTGAACCGATGCGTTTAGACTCAAGAACCATTCGTTACCTCGTAGTCTGCCCCTGAGTTCCTCAGCCTGCTCAGTGAGCCCTTCCACATCTTCCATTGCGTTCGAATTTGTCAGCAGTTTTATGCGTCTACAGCAGTCATTTAAGTGCATCACATTTAATTTAGATGACCACTCCTGGGCGCATGAAGGCTCCTCAATGATGTAGAGGAATAACAAAAAACCTTCAATGATTGCTCTGCTGTGGCCCGCCGCGCACCCGAAATCCCAATCTTCAAAGTCCGCTATAACCCAGCGTGTTCGAGGAACTGCGCGCATAAGGGACATCGCGTGTCCGCATAGGCGGGTAAATATTTGGGTTGAGTATCCGATATGGGGCTTGGCCATTTGACGACCTATAGCTTGCCCAACTGCGACTGCTTCGCACGTGGCTGCATCGAGATTGCTCAGACTTGAGTTGTAGTAATTGTCGTAGGTGATGCCTTCACCTAGGGGATGATCTTGTTCCATTCGTAGTCCTAAGCTGGTGAGGAAGGTGAGTTGTGTTATTACCGTACTAGGTCACGAATACGTAATACCGTAGTGGTTGAACAGTTGGCGTGCCGCGCTGTCGCGCGAATGCCCAGGCCGGCGCCGAGCAGTTCCGAAACGCGCTTGTGCAGATCTTCGTCGACTGGCCGGCCCTGGTACTTGCCGGCGGCTCTCGCCTTCTCGATGCCCTGTGCCTGTCGCTCGCGACGCTGCTCGTAATCCTTGCGTGCGATCGCCGCCATCATCTCCACCAACATCGAGTTGATTGCGCCCAGCATCCGGCTGGTGAACTCGTCACCTTTAGTGTCCTGCATTCCCTGATGGCTGGTCGGCAGGTCAAGCGCGACGATGCGCAAGCCCTTGGAGTCGATAGCGGTCTTTAGCTTCTGCCAATCCTCCACAGGAAGGCGTGAGAGGCGGTCTATTGACTCCACCAGCAGTACATCACCCTTCCGGGCATCCTTGAGCAGGCGCAGCAATTCAGGCCGGTCCGCAGTCGCTCCGCTGGCGTTCTCCAGGTACTCGCTTGCAATGACCTTGTTATGGTCGCTGGCGAACTGCTCGAGCGACGCCCGGGCACGGCCGGCGTCTTGTTCTTCGGTGGAGGCTCGGAGGTATGCGCGGATGAACATGATGGGTGCCTGTATCAGTTAGGGCGTTCTACTAATACTGTTGCACTATGGGTGTTACTTATCAAGCGAAAAGCACGGAAAAGGCAAAATAAGCCTGTATCTGGATAGGCATACCATGTGAAACACCCTAGTGATAGGTATCATGACTATTTGATTTGGGCCTTTTTCTAGATGAAAAATCACTACTCTTTTGGTTTCTATGGATTGTTGGCTGCTTTCGCCATACTTGTTTGTGCGATTTTTTATTCGACGCTCACGGACGGAAGGCCTGAGAGCACGGATAAGGCATTCGGTTTAATAAATTCTGTATCTGCTCTTATTCAAGCCATTGCAGCGGTTCTGCTCGCGGGGCTTGCTTTTAAGGGATGGAATAGCTGGAAGCTGCAAATCATTCATGGAAAGGCTTTAGGCGTTGTTTGGGATGCTAATGTGGCGCTCAGAGAGGTCGAAGCTGCTTTGAATATCTTAGAGGCTCGATGGATTCGTTCGTATGCAGAGGGATCTGATCAATCGACCGAATTAGGCGAAACGGGCCTCGTGGGTAAGGCTTTACGATCGTTCAGAGACCAGTGTGTTCTGCTTGATAAGGTAGTGGTTAAAAACGATTGGGAATGGCAAAACTATTCTAATGATCTTTCCGCTCGCATTAGAGAGCTGGTGCATGAGCAGGCAAAACAAAAGTATGTGACCCCCGATAGCCGCAAGCCGACTAGCACGCGTGGCGTAGGTCAGATCTTCAGTGGGAAAACGGATGAGACAGTGGCCGAGAAAAGGGGCGCTATCTACGCGGCCACTGATGCGATTGCTAGAAAGCTTTCTGCGTTAGAGGCTAAATATATTTAAGGGCGCATAAGGCTCGTAAATCTATCGGATGCTCAAGCTTGATCCTCTGCATAGATCGCGGCACTAATGAGCGCGCCGCCTACCCGCCGCTTGCCGTAACACAGCGGTACTGGGTTTCCGGATGCCGTGGTGTTCTTAGCACTGCCGAAGGCATAGCCTGGGGTGTTCTCCGGCGCTGCGCTGGTCTTGAGGCCACCTGCCTGCGGGCTGAGCATTTGAATAACACCGCCGGCGACCATACCCACGCCAGATGCAAATAGACCTGCTGATACTGGAGGTGCCCAGAACGTGAAGAATGAGGCTGCGATCAGCACGGCGCCGATGACTGTTTGCAGAACTCCAGAGCGTTTGCTGCCTAAGATCACAGGGGCAATGATGATGTCGCCTTTGCCTTGAAATCCAAGCTCACCCTCACCGATATTTTTCTTGCCTCGAAAGACCACGAACACGAGCCCGCGAGACTTTGCGTTAGACAGAAACCGTTCAAACCCTGGGATCTGCACTGACAGTGCTTTGATCGCCTCGGCTGGCGTTCGGACGGAGAACTGGTAGGACTTACCGAACTGTCGTAGCTGCCCACACAGTTTGATGGTGGTGAGTGGAGCGTATTCAATTGCTGTAGCGGTCATGGGGCCTCCTATGGATTGGTGGAGGGGGCTGGAAGCCCCAGGCGAATGGCAAGAACTGCGCGCGACATATGCGCCTGGTCGATAGTCAGTTGCTCCTGGCGCGGGTCGTAGTTCCACACCCGGTTGTAGATCGCTTCGCTGGCCCGGGCGCCGCGGAATGTTCCCCGCATCAGGTCGGCCGAAACCCGGGCTTCCTCCTCGGTAAAGAACGGGCCGTCGATGACGACCTTCTGCCCATTGCTGGGGTGCTGCACTTCCCAAACCAGATATCCGGCATCCGGGCCTTGTATCAGCTCGTGCGATTGAAAACGTTGCGTCTTGCACGCCTCGGTAAATCGTTCTTGGTATGTGGTCATTCTGTTTTTCTCATTTCTCGATAGGCATCAGCGGCTAACTGCGCGGCGGTACTGCCCTGGCCTGGGGTGATCAAATAATCTGATCTCGGGGTGGTGTGCTCGGGGAACAAGACCGCCGTTTTCTGTGAATTTCTGTCGAGGTCATGGAGGTGCTGAACAATCTCTGCAGCTAGCGATGCGTCGCAGCTCATAGCGACGGTTCGGTGCTTTCTGGCCAGCTCCAATGAGGCCCACCAATGGGTGACGGGGCGGGCGCTGTCTGGCGGTACGGTTACAACCAGCATCTCGCAGGGCTTGAGCTCATCACGGATGACTTCCAGCATTCGGCGGATCTTGGCAGTGGTCATATGCGTCTCTCCGCTGGAGGGCGATCGATGTGATACGCCCCGCGCTTATTGGTCATTCGGTATCGGATTGCTTGCTTTCCGCGGCGCCAGATTTTGGTTGATGCTTTGCCGGGAGTTTGCTCAACCAGTCACGAAGCGCTTCGGAGCCCTCGCAGCCCGATCGCCACTTCTCAAACCGGCCGGTGTACCCATTCGAATTGGCAACCATGCCGCTCAGTGCGACACCAGCATTGGAGGCGGTGGCCAGCACGTCATCGTAGATCGCTAGCATCTGCTTTAGCCCTTCAATGTCTTCGGCGCGGGACGCGGCAATACCTGCGCGAGAAAGACTGTCAGCCGCCTCTGGCGATAGTCCGGAGAGCATTGGGTTTGCCCTTAGCACCGCCTCTACAACATCAGGGTGACTGCCTGCGCGCGCCTCAGCGACTAGTCGCTGGCGCTCTTCCGGCTTGAGGCATCGCACGATGGCGCGTAGCTCCTGATCAGCCAGGAAGCCAACAACGTCTGAGCTGGCGCGAGGCGTCACCGCTGCAAAGCCGCTGGCCACTGTTTGTGCCAACGTGAGCATATCTTTTGCCGCCTTCTCCATCGCCGGCATCAGGGCGGGGATGATTCCATCGATCTGCTCCTTGCCCTTGCGCTCAATGGCTGCGGCGTTGAGGTCCTTGTTCTCGCGAATCGAGAGAATTTCTTCTCCGAGGTCCTTGAACGCCTCTAGCGACAAGCCCTGCAAATGGCGAACCGACTTCAGCAAGCCACCGGCCTGCCAGGTTCCTTTGGTGCCATCGGGGCGCTGAATATTGAAGGTTCTTGCCTCTACCTGGGAGTGCTCGTATTCGGAGTAATGGAGGTTGGCCAAGCCAACTTTGAGGACGGATCGTTTGCCGATTTTCATTGAGTTACCTTTTGATTGTTTGGCCGTGGTTCGGCCGGTTTTGGTCTGAGGCTTCGCTCAGGATCTCGAGTAGGGAAACGTTTTCTCGGGTGCCACCGCCGGCTGCTGCTAGGTGCAACTCATCCATAAGGGCGCTGATCTCTCGCACGTCACGATTGAATTGAGTGAGCCCGGATTGCTGACGCAGCTTGGCCACCTGGCTACGGATGTTCATGGCGGGCATCGAGGATCAGCCGGTACTGTTCGGCGACATGACTTTTGATGTCTTGCCCGTCAGCCAATGGCGGGAAGATCCAGGCACCAGAACTTGGGAATGGCCGCATATCCATCACACCTACCGGAGCGGGGCGGCGGAGGCTTTCAATTGCGCGGACGTGGAGAATGAACGCCTCTGCCAGATTGGCCGCGTCATAGCTGTTCATGGTGCACAGTGGGAAGTGCATGACCGTCTGTACGCCGAGGACGGGATAGTTGAAGGAGTGGCCCACTGTGTTGGGGTAGTCCATCTCCTCCTCAACCGCGTCAACCCTGCAGTCCACCACCGTCAACATAACGAGCACTGTTTCTTCGTCTTCGGCGCCGATCTTTTCTGCAATTCGCTTGAGCTCGGCGCGCATCCATTTAATGCTCATTGCCGCATTCCCTCCATCTGTTCACGGAGTTCTTCAACGGCCTTCTGTAGCTCGGCAACTTCGATTACCCGGGCAACAGCGCCTAGCCCTTCGATCAATGCTTTGCCCTGGTCGGGCGGTAGCTCGCCGGCGGCAACTGCGCGAAGGATTGATTTGGCTGCGCTGGGTAGGTCGGTGTCGTCGAGTTCGAAGCACACTGTCTCGGCAGTTGGCTTGATTGGCGGTACCAGGCGCTCAAGGATCAGTCGGCAAGCCTGCATATCGCCCTTCTTGGCTGCTGTCAGAACCTTCTTTGTCACGGCGTCTGCACCTTCCGCGAGCCGGGCGCGCAGCTCTTGCGTCTGGCCGGATCGGCCGCCGGGATTACCCGACTGTCCTGGCTTCCACTTGCCGGCTTTATCGCGATCAGTCATGCGGCTGGCGATTCCATGGCGATGACTGGTTTGTTTTCAGCAAGGGCTATCAGCAGGGCGGATGCTTGAACGCTTCCGTCTGCTGCGGCTTCGCGAAGGCGGCCCCAGGCGGCAGCAACTTCGGAGCGAGTTGGTTTGTGCTGACGTCCTCGGGCGGGCTTAGCTGTGTTCATAGGTGCTGCCTCGAATGGGTTTTGAGTGGCTCAAAAACTCACATTAGGCATGATCTGATCATTTATCCAGTGCTTTTTAGGTGCACCTCATGTGTTACATGTAACGGGACGGAACGGGACTGAAATAGTTGGTTTTGCTGGTCGAGGCGAGGGGATTTTTGTTGCAGTAAGTTGGCGACAGCCAAAGTGATACACGGCTGAGTTTTCAGCCCAGTCATTCATCCTGCGGTGCAGGAAGTGACTGTGGAGTGGTGGGACTTTTCATCAATTTGAGGAACTCTCCCCAGTGGGGGAAGTTGGTCGGATTTCAAATCCATCCAACCCCCAGGGGGCTGAACCTGGCCTCCCATTTTGGTATGCCAGGTTCCGCGCCACGTTTTGCGAGATGTGAAAACGTGGCGCGGATTTGATGCGTCCAGTTTTGGACGCATCTTCCACCAGTGGTGGATCACCGTGTCGCGTGCCTGTTCCGGCCTGCTGTCAGGTGCTATTTGTTGTTGCCAATTAATAGTGGGAGGTATTGAAGCGCTTGGGCGTCGCGATCTTTAAAGTATGCGACAGCCTTTTGAGGGAGCCAGACTCTGTGAAAATGGTCTCTAAAGTCACCGAGCACCTCGTTGGGATAAAGCTTTGGCGACACTACCCGGCCATCTTCAAACCGATGTTGGTATGTTGGGAGGGCATCGGTATCGATACCTTTGGTATCCCTAAGCCACTTGCAAAACATACGGCCTTCCGAGATGTCCGGGAGCATTCTGTCTGGCAGCCTGTAGCCAGCATCCTCCATAGGACCTATCAACACTAGCGCCATTTCGTTCAGCATTGAAAAATGAGTAGGTGGAACGGCCCCTCTGTTGGCCATATACCTTTTCATATGGTACGGCAAGTTTTGTGGGTTTGCTTTTTCTGCAAGCCACTCTCTTACCCAGGTAGCTACCGCTACTGCGAAACGTGGGGAGCACCATTGACCTAGGTTGATTGCAACGTCCGGGTGAACCCAAGTCCCACGTGCTTCGACAGGGCCGTTTATTACGGTGATTACCAATGAATCAATGGGGATGCCGTTCGACCTAGAAAGTTCTGATAGGAACTCTCCGGTCACTACCTGCCTCGAGTAATCGTGAAATCCTTTGCCTGAGGCACTGCACATTGCAGTTGCATTCACGTATCCATCAGCAGTGCGCTGGTGGATCAATGCGCCTTCTACCCGTCTAGGGATAAGATCCATCTGTTCGTTCATTGCAGCTCTCCATTCCTGCCTGGACC
Source organism: Pseudomonas fluorescens (assembly GCF_900215245.1). Classification (GTDB taxonomy): domain Bacteria; phylum Pseudomonadota; class Gammaproteobacteria; order Pseudomonadales; family Pseudomonadaceae; genus Aquipseudomonas; species Aquipseudomonas fluorescens. Next base: position 654,634 of record NZ_LT907842.1, on the reverse strand, counting down.
CAGCTGGATCCAATCGGACAGGCAGAGTGCCACCATAACCGCATTTTAAGGGCTCGGCCTATACCCTTTCGTCTTAGTTGATGGAGTGCCCTCGAAGATTTCCGATTTACGATCCTGCTGATTGGCAGATGAGGGCCAAACCTGCCGGGACATTTATCCGTCCTGCTGATCTGACAAAGCGGCGCGAAGCAGATGATCAGATCCGATTCGGCTCATATGGTCTGTCTCGAAGGGAAGAGAGGAGGCTCCATCCCGGGTCTTGCAGCAAAGGTATGGTGATGTTGACCACCCCCTGTGTTGATTTCTACTCTGTGTGTTGTTTTCCGCACTCAGTGAGACCAAATGGTCTCAGTGAGATCAATCCGTCTCACAGCGGGCGTCACGTGCAACTCTGAACGGATAGACGCTCAGGCGGTCCTATTTATATAGGAAGGCCCGCTCGCCTAATGTCTTGGCAATCAACCAGTAGTCGGGTCGTGGTATTCACCTGTTGACTTGATTCAAGATGAGTCGGAAGCTCCCGGATCCTGTGGGTGTGGTGAGCGAAAGCGGATTCACAACCTGCCTGACGAATGGCGAGTGCGAAATTCTACCTATCAGCTAGCATCCACATTGCTGGTCTCATTCCCCTAGGCGGGGTGCATCATGGAAAACATGACACATACGAAGAGCTCCAAAGAAAACGTCTCATTAGACGTAGAGCGCATGAAAACGGCGCGCAATATGCCTCGTTATGTCATCCCTCAGGGCCTTACTGGGGAGCAGATTCGAGAACATATCTTGGCCGCAGCGAAGCGTGCTGAAGCCAATCTGGGTACTCATGAAGGATGATTGCCATTGCCTTACTCTGCCTCCTACAACGATCTGTTTGCTCTGGAATTTCAGAATTATCCTGAAGATCAACAGAACGCTGTAGTGAGTTTTGTTGCGACGTTCATGTCTGTCGGCTTGAGAGATTTTCGCAATTACCCTGGGAAGATTTCTCATTCCTGGAAAGGGCTTGATCCGAAGCATCCTGATTTTGCCTATACAAGCTCAAATAATCTCTGGCACTATCATCTCGGTTTGCCGAACTATACTACGTCGATTAGTGGTCAATACTTGACTAGCGATATTGTACTTCATTTTGAGTGGCCCCACAGAGGCGACTCTATCCATCTCGTGGATACTTGTTACCACTACTTGAAGAATAAGTTTTATATCCCTGCCCCGAAATATCTAGTGAAATCCCCTTGATTAACTATATCCATTTGAAATTTTATATCGGTTAGTAGTGGCTTATTAGTTAAGGTTTATTGTTGCCCAGACTGGGCGTTTTGTTGTAACTAATAGTGGCTTTGGTTTGAGCTCGTATGCTTGTAGGAGTCGCTTGGCTGATTTGTAGGTGAAGTGTCTTAAGGTCATATCAGCTAAGACCTCTGCCGTTGTTGATGTAGACCGAAGCAAGAGCAAAGCAAACGCCTCAAGCTTAAAATCATCACTGGCAATCTCTATTTCTTCAATTGTGAGATAGGCTTTGGTGATGTGCTCCCAAATGCAAAGCTCGCGTTCAGGGGTGCGGTCTCGCGTAAAATCTTCTAACCAATCTTGCAGTGCGGAAGGGTAGATGTTGGAAAGTAGCATTGCTACTACTTTTATCCTATCCTCTTGCTCAGGGGTCAATTTACTGATTCCCGGTGGACTCGCTCTTAGCTTATGAAGCTCAATTTTGACTGACCTGAAACTGTCCTCAGGTAAAGTAATTTTACGCTCTATCTCTTCTGTTGCTTTTCTATTGTTCTTGCTTTTTTTCATTTTTAGTATGAAGGGTTCTGGCGGAGTAAGTCCCAGCCTGTTATTGATTTCTGCGCAAGTTTCATACGCTAGTGACGCTGCTACTGACGGTGCGGATCGAAAAAACTCTCGCCTCCCGTTAATCCTAAACGCTTTTAAGCGTTTGTGAATTGTTTTTTCTGCAAGTTTGCAGTCACCTACTGAGTAGGCAGTGAAAATATCGAAAGGTGTTGGTACGCCTGATGAGCCGCTGTAAAGCTGCAGTGCTCTTAAGTCGGGTTCTAATGTTGTTAGACCAATCTTAACTACGTAGGGCCCAAAGAGCTCGTTTTGCAGGACGTATATGTAGCCTGGTGTCATCGAGCGATCTCCATATCGGTTCAGTGGTAAACGTTTCGTTTCTTTTGATTTTCGTTCGCTTTATGAAAACTTTGGAAGGTTATACATCATGACCTCAGTGCTGGTAATTATAAGGGAGGGTGTCATTTGGATTTCGGTGCTAGGGATACTAGTGATTTAGTGATTTCAATGAATTGATTTTTTTCTAATTCGACCCTCTTTAGTTCAATAGTTGATTGGCCTTTTTCGAGAATGTGATTTCTTTCGGTTTCAGAAAACTCTGAAATTACTTTGTGTGTTATATCTGCACGTTTTAAGTAAAGTGCGGCGTCTAGTGATATATATTTTAGCTCGAGGTTGGTCAGCTCATTTTGATAGTATTTAGCGTCGACTAGGTTCGACTTATGCAGTCGCAAAAAAAAGTACGCTAAAATCTCAATTGAGATAATTAATGAAAATCTTGAGGTGTAGTGAATTGCAACTGCATATTCGCTCGCGCCAACTGGGGGCACGCTATCAAATAGCTTTGAGTAAGTCCCGAATGCACCGGGAAATACAAAGCCGGCCAGTCCTAGGATACCTAGGATAGCTAGGCATACACCAGTTGTAAGATAAACAATGCCACGAAACCCTGATCGACTAATTTCATTTTTTATCCTTTTGAAGGATAGGTCTCTTGATAGATTGATTATTAAATTTAGCCGTTGTCGATAGTTGTGCTTTTCAGCTGTGTTTAGATCGGAATTAAATGTGCTCTGAATGGCGTGTGTATGTTCTCTTGTGCTCTCAATTCTTTCAGGGTTTAAGGTTTGTAGATGTTTTATTTTGCTTTCTAATTCGGAGATTTTTTCGTTGTATGCTAGTTCGCTCTTTGCTTGTGGTGTGGCAAAGTTTGCTTGTTGTTCGAGTATTTTTCTATCTCTGAAGCCGGTATGTAGGTACCAAAGCAATGCGGAAATAAAGCTAATGGCTATAAGGGCTGGGTACAGATATTCTGCTATCGTTAACTTTAAATTTTGATTTGGGTTAAAATTTACTTCTATATAGAATTTTAATAAAGCTGCCACAAGTAGTGGGGTAAATGTAAATAAGTATCGTGCTCTTATTGTTCTATCTATGTGGAGATTATTTAAGATTTCAGCGGAGCTATCTACGGTCATTTTTAGCCATCCTTGATGTTCGAGGGCATTATGCCATCAAGAAGATTTTTGTGCAGACTCCATTAACCTTGGTTCTGTGTGAACTTATGATCTGTATCGATCGAATCAAGCTCAAATCTGCTTGGCACATCAGAAGCTTCGATCCGAGATCCTACAATCTTTAGAATCCTCGTCTTGCGTTACCGGTAATGGTGTGACAGTATGGTTTGCGTTACCGGTAATGAGAAGGCTAGATGACTGACAAGACCGAAAGCCCCAACACGCTGCGGCAGCGCGCATTCAAAGAGCGACAACGCGCAGCTGGCTATAAGAACACCACGATGTGGATTCACACAGAGACAGAGGAGGAGGGTAAACAGGCGGCGCGAGACGGCAAGCCACTAGATCCGATGGAGTCGAAAGACCCCATGAGCTGGGCGGCAGGCTGGATCAGCGAGAAGGGTAAACAGTAACCGGCGGAATATTTCGCCGATTGATCGGCTGAGAAATTAGCCGATCAGGTCGATGGTCCTGAATTGGGCCATCTCAGAAGAGGTGCCAAGCCGCTGCGCTAACAGCGGCCTGGCGATCACACGACGCAACTTGAAGGTGAACGTCATGCAACTTTACCAAAATATCAGTAACGCCCTGAAAGGCCAAGACAAGTCCGAATTTGAAGCGGAGGGCTCGGTAGGCACTGAGGTGGGCGACTCCAGCGTCGTACACCTGCCCCTCTTCACCGAGAAGCAACGAACCTTAGTGGTTGAACTCATTCTTGCAGAGCGTCGTTACGCTACCCGGTGGTGGACGCACCTAAGCGAGATGCGGCGGCGTAAGGAGCTCCCTGAGTGGATTGCGGCGGACATTGGCACTCATGATGAGCATGACCTTCTGCTTGAGAGTAGGAAGGCCGTCAATCAGGCTCTGTTCGGCTCGGATGACCTGGGCGGCGATCAGCAATACCGCGCGGTGGTGTTGGAGTAGGGCTGATAAGCAACGAAACCTTCGCAGCATCGAGGGCACTACCCCGAAACAGGGTGGTGCCCTTTTTCATTTGTTGGCGGTCGGTGCCTTCTCAGCAAAGTAGATCAGGTTGAGCTGTATGCCTCCAACCACTCATCAACACTCTGGTCCTGTGGTGGCTTAGGTGTGTGTATGGGGGAGTAAGGAAAGGTCTTGTAACCGTCCTCCCTTATTACCTTGTTTCCGTAGTTTGAAGCACACGTAGTTGGAAACGGCTGTAACCCTTTTGGTTCGTGGTCTGTAGGCATTTCCTTGTCCGGTACTTTTGTCCGGGAGTTGTCCGGCGCTTGTCCGGAAATTGTCCGGATGTTGTCCGGCAAAATGGCTGCTCCGAATTGCTCTGCGGTCAGACTGACAGGCAGCAGACTGCCGACTTTGAAGCGGTCATCAGTCACTGATCCAGTCACCAGGACGCTACGTAGCTTCCCCATGTAATCGTGCATAGCCGCCAGCCGCCGAGGAAAAGGCAGGCCGGTCCCCATCCAGAACTTGTAGAAGTGGCTGCGCTTGCCGATGCGGAATTGTCCTTTTGGCAGCATAGCGCCAGCCTTAGCCGTAGCGGTGTTCCGCTGACGCGTCAGATCGGCGTTGAACACTGCGTAGACAGATTGGCCGGACAGCATCGAGACAAACTGAAGCGTGATACCGGCGCTCCGGGTTTTGCCGTAGTGCCCAGTTGAATAGCCTACGTACTCGAATGCATCCAGGCCCACCGATATAAGCACTTCACGGCAAATTCTGGCCCGGTTGGTACTGATCCACTCCGGCGGTACGGGCTTGCCGCTCGCCGGTTGAATGACGAGCTGCCCACGCTCAATGCTAACCGTGTCGCCACGGCTAAGTAGTTTTGTGGCTAGGCATTCCACTGAATCGACCTCAGCGTAATTCGGCTGGATAACCAACGGGCCGAAGCCCACCGGCAGCTCACAGGCAGGCGCAAGAGGTCGCCGCAAAACTGCGGAGACCTCTACGAGCTCTGGATTACGACGCTTCGCGCATCAGGATGTACTTGGCGACGCGGTGAGGTGGCCGGCCTGGCTCGGTGGACTGGTGCGTCCAGTAGGTGCGAATTTCGTGACCCTTTTTCCTGAGGCGTCGGATGGTGTTGGGGGGCTGGACAATATCCAGGTCCTTGGCGGCTTCGATGGTCGATACCGGCCCGTTTCGCAGGGCCTCCATCATCTTGCAGTCTTGCTCTGTTGAAGAATGACGTGTCATAGTTTGCCCTTCACGTTGGTGCTATCCAGTGTGTTTTCGCTAAGGCGGTGTTCGAGCACCGCCTTGGCAATCTCTCGCGCAGCCTTGCGCAATCCCCACTCCTTATTCTTTTCGCACTTCACCGTGCGCCGACCTTTGCTGCGCGTTCGATCCAAGCTTTGAGTTCAGTTACAAGGATTAGACGGCGTTTACCGAGCTTGAAGGCCTTCAACTCTCCTTGCGCGATCACCTCATATATCCCTGAGCGGGAATGACCGACTAGCCTCGCAGCGTCTTCAACGCTCACTGAGAGAGGGGTAGGTTGAGCAATTTGGGACATGGATATTCTCCGTCTGGCGTTTAATGGATTGAGTTTTGCCAGTCGCCAGAAGGCTAACCTATAGAAATACTGCACGTCAAATTATGTGCAGTAATATTCGGATTGAATGGGACTCACCAAGGCGTATACTTCGCGGCAAGGAGAACCTGATGACGATTAAAAAAACGCCGAAGAAGACCGATGCGCTGACGTTGAGGCTCGACCCTCGCGTCAAATTTCTTATCGAGCTTTTGTCTAGAGTTGGTCACCAGAGCATCACAGGTGTGATCGAGTCTGCCGTGTCGCGCCTAGCGCACGACCGTAAGGTGGTACTGGCCAGCGCTGAGCAGTCACTTGTGTATGCGTCCGAGCGAATTTGGTCGCCGATTGAAAGTGATAGGGTGGTTAATATGGCTATGTTCACCCCGTCATTGCTAAATCATGAAGAGGGCTGTATTCGTTCCGTGCTTGAGGGTGCTAACCACATTTTTTTCACAAAATATGAGGTCCGTAGCAAGGCAGATGCTGATTACAGAAGTTACGCTTTCGAGCGTATGGGGGGAGCTTTCCAGCAGAGCGAAGACGGTCAAACTGTTTTTGTAACCCCGAAGCGGAAAACCATAAAGCTTGCTTGGGGGCTAATTAAGGACCGGGCAGCGGAGCTTGCTGACAAAGGAGTTTGTGCTGATTTATCTACGGAAGAGGTGGAAGAGTACATAGGTAAGCCGCTCTCTTCAGTAGCGCCAGACATCAAAGTCCCTGGAGTGGTATTTCAGGATGACGATGGGATTGGTTATCTGGGTGCAGAGCGAGAGTCTGATGATTTGATTGAGAGCTTGGGTATAAAACGCTAAATCAACTCAACCGCCGCCGCCTTTGTCCCTGGCGCCAAGTGAGCGTAGCGCAGCGTCATTTTGATATCGGCGTGCCCCATCAGATCCCGCACCGTGTTGAGCGGCACGCCAGCCACTACCAGGCGTGACGCGAAGTCGTGACGCATATCGTGCCAGCGAAACCCGTCGATCTGCGCCCGCTCAAGCAACTTGAGCCAGGCGCTTTTGACGTCCTCAAAGCGACCGCCGCTCTGACCTGGGAACACATACGGCGACTTGCTCACCTGCTTCTTCCAGGCTTCCAGCACACCAATAGTCTCCTTGTTCATCGGGATGTGGCGCGTATCGCTTGTCTTGGTGGTGGCCCCGGCGACTGTGATTGTCTTCGTGTCGAAGTTCACCGCTGACCATTTCAGGTCGAACAGCTCTCCGCGCCTCATGCCGGTATTCAACGATACCAACACCATTGGCTTCAGGTGATCGGTGAAGGGCAGTTGCAGCAGGCTTGGCATCGGCTCTCTGTGGCGGTCCGTCCGCCAAGTGTTCGCACTCTCACGCTCGACCCTCATTTCATCCTGTCGAGCGTCCAAGGCCTCGCGTAGCCGCTTGGTCTCGTCGGCAGCCAGGTAGCGAATCACCCCCTTTGAGTCGACTTTGAGCTGTTTCAGCTTGGTCAGCGGGTGTGTATCGATGTACTCCCACTCAACGGCACGACTGAAAACACCACTGATTGAGCCCATTTTTCTATTCACCGTCGAGGCCTTGTTGCCGGCCTGCATCCATCCGGTACGGATCTGCTCCAGGTCTCGCCCGGTGATCGCGTCCAGGCGCTGGGCCATGATTGGGTCGAAGTTATTACTGAGGGTGTGCTGCGTCTTCTCGTGGCCTTTGTGATGCGCCTTGAACCACGGCATATAGGTGTCTTCAATGAAGTCACGCAAGGAGGGCAGGGTGGCGCCCCTTCGGCCTTGAGTGACCGCCAGAGGCTCTCCATGTGATCTGGCTTCTGCGAGGTACTGAGTTGCCTCAGTGCGCGCTTGATCAAGCGTGAGAATGCCGACACGGCCTAAAGTCTTCTTCCGGCCACGGGCCCAGGAGACGACGTAAGACTTTGCACCTGCGGCAGTAACACGCACGAATAGACCGCCGACGGTGGTATCGTGAACTTCGTATTCGTTGCCAGTGACCTGCAGTGATCCCAGCAGTTTGGCTGTTAGCTTCTCTTTCAATCTGTTTCCATGGGTGCATGGTGGGTGCAAAAAGAACTATACGGGGTCGTTTTTACGGACACAACCGGACGCTAAGGCCAATAAATACTGGGTCGCCTCAATGGTGGCTGGGCTTGATATGACCCTCCTAAGGGGAAGGTTGGCCGTTCGAACCGGCCCTGGGACACCATATAAACAAAGACCTCCAGCCGTTTCTGTTGTTGTCGTTGAGCGCTCGTGCACAGCGGGTGCAACAGAAATGTTACAGGCAGCAAAAAGCCCCGTTGAGCCACGTGCTCATGGGGCTTTTTTTTGTCAGCGTTTTAAGCAAGCCCCTTGAGCAGCCTCATCAACGCCTGCCGGTCGGTGGTCCGGAGGCGACGCAGCAAACGCCCCGTCACCCACAGTGACCGAGCTGCGTGCTCAGTCGTTGATGTCCAACTCGAAGGAGGAGTTGAGCGTGGTGCCGGTGATTGAGTAAGACGCGACAGAAGTATCGGCGCTTCTGTAGGTGAAGTTGTCGCCCGAGTCGTGGTTTGGCCCGCCCTGAACGTAGGCTCTCGCCCAGCAGGAGGCGCCCTCGGGAACATTTTGCTCACGAAGGTTGACCTTCGCAACGCCACCGGCGGTGGTCATCTCGGTTCTATCGGGAGGGCATTCGCCGCCGTCCCATTCGACCCTGAAGCTTGAGGCGAAACCTGCTCTGTTATGAAACTCGACGAGATAAGGCACGCTATTTTCCTTTCATAAGTTTGGGTGTTTCTTAATCGTCATATCTCGCCTCTTCCAAGACGAAATGACGACAGCATGAGCATTGCTGTAGGTGCACGAACCAGCACCCGCCCGGCGCATCACGCGGGGCTGGTTCTGAGCCGTTTCCTCATGGTCGCCAAGCAAAACGCAGGGCAACGCTCATAATCTGAAACGTTGTGATCGCGGAGCCGTCCATGGGAGGTATTTCCTTTAGTCATTGCTAGCAGAACGAGTAGCGACATCCCTGCCATCGCTACTCGATTACGAGGCTAGCCGTCTTTCACGAATGCGCGCCTTGGTGACTAGACTCGTTGGCTATAAAGGGGTGACCAAGACAAGGAATCGAACCGGCCGTGGGACGCCAGATTCGTGGCTCCTCTAAAAAGCCCCGTACGGATTGCTCTGGCGGGGCTTTTTTGTGCGTGCTTGACGAACACCGGTCGAACCTTGCCGGTGATCAGCGTTCACAGCAGGTGCGTGGTTATTTATCGCAACCTTTGTACCTTGCAACCGGCCAGGCAGCGTCTGAGCTATTAAGCAAAATATTCCCGGAAAACAGCCTTTATCGCCTGTCCGGGCCTGGTAACACCGGACTATCATTCCGATAGCCCTGTCCCTCACTGCAAGGAGCCGCTCGGAACGCCGATGCGCCAAATCTGGAAATCTTTTCGAGCCCTTTATTTCGCCTCCTTGATGATGTTGATCGGGTCCGGCCTGCTCAGTACTTACCTTGCATTGCGCCTGGCGGCCGACCATGTCGACAGCTTATGGGTGGGTGCGCTCATGGCGGCCAACTACTTTGGCCTGGTGCTGGGTGGCAAGATCGGTCACCGCCTGATCGCCCGGGTCGGGCACATTCGTGCATATGCCACCTGCGCCGGGATTGTCGGTGCAGCGGTGCTCGGGCATGGCCTGATCAACTGGCTGCCGGCCTGGATCGTGCTGCGGATGATTGTGGGTCTGGGCATGATGTGCCAATACATGGTCATCGAAAGCTGGCTCAACGAGCAGGCGGATGCCAAGCAGCGAGGCGTGGTGTTCAGCGGCTATATGATCGCGTCCTACCTGGGGTTGGTGTTGGGTCAGTTGATCCTGGTGATGCACCCCGAGCTCGGTCTTGAATTGCTGATGCTGGTCGCTTTGTGCTTTGCGTTGTGCCTGGTGCCCGTGGCCATGACGCGACGGATTCACCCAGCGCCCCTGCATCCCGCCCCGATGGAGCCGCGCTTCTTTATCAAGCGGGTGCCACAGTCGCTCAGTACGGTTTTGGGCGCGGGGTTGATCGTGGGTTCGTTCTACGGTTTGGCGCCGCTCTACGCCTCACAGCAGGGGCTGACCACTGAACAGGTCGGTCTGTTTATGGGTAGCTGCATTTTCGCCGGTCTGCTGGTGCAATGGCCGTTGGGCTGGTTGTCGGACCGTTATGACCGGGCCTTGTTGATTCGCTGCTTTGCCTTGTGTCTGGCGGTGGCGGCGTTGCCGTTGGCGGTGATGACCCACGTGCCTTTGGAAGTGCTGTTCGTGGCTGGGTTCTTGTGTTCGCTGGTGCAATTCTGCCTGTACCCGCTGGCGGTAGCGTTTTCCAACGACCATGTTGAGGGTGATCGCCGAGTGTCGCTGACGGCCATGTTGCTGGTGACTTACGGGGTTGGTGCGAGTGTCGGGCCACTCTTGGCCGGTGTGGTCATGAAGCTGTTCGGCAGCCACATGCTGTATGCGTTTTTCAGCCTGTGTGCGTTGATTCTGGTCTGGCGTATTCGGCCGAAAGCGGTGACCAACCTGCATCAGGTGGATGATGCGCCACTGCACCACGTGGCGATGCCCGACAGCATGTCCAGCTCGCCGCTGGTCGCGTGCCTGGACCCCCGCGTTGACGAGGCGGTGGTGCAGGAGCAGATGCAGACCGTGGTGCCTGACCCCGAACCGGAGGCTGAAGCGGATCCGCAGTCGCCAGCCGATGAGCCGGCGTTCGAAGGGCCGCCGGAGCCGCTCGGCCCAGACGACCATCCTCACGATCTGAGCAGGGCGCGCCCCTGATAGCAAAAACGGGCAGATCCCATCAGGATCTGCCCGTTTTTTTTGCCGCGATCGCTAAGACTTAAAAATCGTCGTCCTTGTCGAACCGCCGCGCTTCGCGCTGTAGCTGGTACACAAAACGTTCCACCTGGCGCTGCACCAGCCCGCTCATGTTGTGGAAGCGCACGCCGGCGAAGGTGGTGTTGATCTTGTCTTCGAAGTGCAGGTAACGCAGTTCGACGGAAGTGGTCATGCTGCCGAAGGGCAGGGCGGCGATAAAGCGGTCATAGACCTGGCCCAGCTGCAGGCGTTCGGAAATATCCCCTTCAAAGCGCAACTTGCAGCCAGTGGCGGATATATCCAGCAACTTGCCGCTGATGGGCGCCTTGAGTTTTTCGCCACCCAGTTCGATGTTGACCAGTTGCGCCAGCTTCAACGCGGCCCGGAAGGCATTGCGGCGCTGATGGTAGACCACCTCGGCAGGCATGCTGCCGGTGTAGATGCGATGGCCGTCTTTTTCGCTGATGGTCAGCGTGCCGTTGCTTTCCCAAGCGACGCGCACACCTTCATGGAAGCCTTCGATACGGAACGGCTCACCATTCTCGAGATAACGTTCACCGTCACGGGGGATCATTTCGTCCAGCGCCAGTGTCTTGCTGTCCCGGTCAACGGCCACCAGGTAGCTCTGGAAGCGCTGACTGCGTTCGTGGAAGGTGATGATCAGCGGATCATGACTCTCTTGCAGCATCCGTAATGTGCTGGCGATTTCCAGAGGCGTGGTGAGCACCTTGGGTGGCTGCGGAGCATCTTCCGCATTAAGGGCGTTGAACACGGTTCTTCCATCTCCAGACAAAATACGACTACACGCAAGAACCGGCATTTTGCCAGCATGTTGCGCGCCTTGGATAGGGCGCGCTGTAAACCGGCGTCAGGCTTGGCTGCGGGTGCTTGGCTTGACCAGACGTGAGGTAGAACCTTGGGCGTTGTAAAGCGCCGGAGGTTCTCCGCCGTGAAGTATACGCAGCTGGTTGGCGGTCGTAGCTTGCTGAAGCTGGATCGACTGGCCATTGAGCAGGTTGGCTTCCTGGCACTGGGCGAGTAACTGATTGAGTGCGGTGCTCTGCGCCAGCAACTGATCGCCAACCGAAGAATGGCTGGCCAGTTGTGCGAGGCCGTCGTGATCAGCCGGCAGGCCAAGGCTGATGAGAATTTCGCTGCGCTTCTTGCCATGCTGCTCCAGCAGCACGATCAGCGACTGCTTGCGCGCCAGAATTTCTTCCAGCAAGCGCATGTCCCGGCCGTACAGGGCCAGGGATTCTTCTTTGAGCAGCTCGAGCAACTGTTGCGTCGGCGCCAGATCATCAATGATCAGTTGGAGCAAATGTTCGTCGTGGTGCATGGCTGGCCTTGGGGTTTAAGCGTCCAAAAGCCCTGCGCAGGCCTTTGCCTAGCGCTCGGCTTCGAAGTTAAGCAGCTTGCTGGCTACACGGTTGCTGTCGACTTTATAGCTGCCATCGGCGACCGCCTGCTTCAATTCGGCCACGCGGGCTTTATTGACAACGGGTTGATCGCGCAGCGAGTCAGTGACCTTTTGCAACTGTTGAGCCTCATTGCTCAGGTGTACCGATTCCCCACTCTGGCTGGCGCCGGCCTGTTCTGCCTTGGCGGGCAGGGGCTGGGCTTTGGCCTCTACGCTGTCCTTGGCACCACTGGTGCGCGTATTGCCGGGCAAAGCCGGGGTGTTATTCAAACGACTGAAATCAATGACCATGATAAAAAAACCTCTGGGTATTTGGACGCTTGCCATGTTTTCGGCCATACCCGAACAAACTTTAGGTTCGATTGACAATAAACCTGCACAGGCCGACATCCAACGCACAGTGTAGGAAAAGCTGGCGTTTGATACCAGTGATCTATAACGCCACCTCAACTTGGCCTGGTGCAGTCACCTGCGCCTTGATGACACGGTTGGAATTGAGGTTCTTGACTCGAATCTGTTCGCTCATGCCGCCGTTGGACAGCGCCTCGCCCGGCATCTTGACGGTCAGCCCGCCACTGCTGGCGGAAATCACCACCTGGTCGCCCTTGCGAATCACTTCAGCCTGTTCCAGGTGGACCAATGTGATGACCTGATCGGTCACCATTGGTCGGGTCAGTTTTTGCCCGACCGCCTGATCCAGCGAGGTGAGGTAGCCCTGATTGATCAGGCTGATATCCCGTTCGCGCAGGGCGACGTCTTCAAAACCGATGATACCCGTGCGTTTGAGCGGGCGAGTGACCACCACGACATCGCGAAACAGTTTGACCTGTGCCGGCACGAACACGGTCCAGGGCGATGCACCTTCGCAGCGCACCTTTACCGTCACGCGGCCGATGGGCTGGGCGGGGCTTTCCAGTGAGGCCGTCAATTCCTTGTCGCACATTGGCATGCGCAGGCGTGGGTCTAACGGGTTGACTTGGATTTCATAACGCCCAGGTGTCTGTGTGGTCGCCAGATAATCTTCTACAGTGAACTCAAGAAAGCCTTGAGTGACGCCGATAAGGAGATCAGGCAAGGTGACGTTATCTGCACGTGCCGTGACGCCCGAGCCCAAGGCGAGCAGTGCCATCGAGACGCAGAGCAATCTGCTATACCGTGGGAGGCGAAGGCGTCGGGAAACTGTCGTTATAAGGTTCATAAATCAATAAATAGCAAAGCTCGTGCCGTTTAGTGTTGGGTACGCGTCGTACCCCCAAAGGTTTTAGCGTAGGAGTCTGGGCATGGCAGGAGTAATGGATTCAGTAAACCAGCGCACACAGCTGGTAGGGCAGAATCGCCTGGAGTTGTTGCTTTTCCGCCTGGATGGCAAACAGCTGTACGGCATCAATGTGTTTAAAGTGCGGGAAGTGTTGCAGTGCCCCAAGCTCACCATAATGCCCAAATCCAGCCCTGTGGTCTGCGGCGTGGCCAACATTCGTGGCGCGACCATACCGATTCTTGACTTGGCCCTGGCCACGAGTTCCGCCGGTCTGCAGGACCGCGAGAACCCGTTCGTGATCATCACCGAGTACAACACCAAGACCCAGGGTTTCCTGGTGCGCTCGGTGGAGCGCATCGTCAACATGAACTGGGAGGAGATCCATCCGCCACCCAAGGGCACCGGGCGCGATCACTACCTCACGGCGGTGACGCGGGTCGATAACCAGTTGGTGGAAATTATCGACGTGGAGAAGATCCTCGCCGAAGTGGCCCCTACCTCGGAATCGATCTCGGTGGGCGTCGTGGACGCCGAGACCGCGCACAAGGCGATTTCCCTGCGTGTGCTCACGGTGGATGACTCCTCGGTGGCACGCAAACAGGTGAGCCGCTGCCTGCAAACCGTCGGTGTGGAAGTGGTGGCGCTCAACGATGGTCGCCAGGCCCTGGATTACCTGCGCAAGCTGGTGGATGAAGGCAAGAAGCCGGAAGAAGAATTCTTGATGATGATTTCCGACATCGAGATGCCAGAAATGGACGGCTATACCCTGACGGCCGAGATACGTAACGATCCACGCATGCAAAAATTGCATATCATCCTGCATACTTCGTTGTCGGGCGTATTCAATCAGGCGATGGTCAAGAAAGTCGGTGCCGATGACTTTTTGGCCAAATTCCGTCCTGATGACCTGGCATCCCGGGTTGTCGACCGGATCAAGGCAGCAGATCACAGCTAGGAGGATTTCCTCCTGGCGGTCACACGATTTAAGAGGCGGTATCATTGTCTACGGGTAATTTGGATTTCGAACAGTTCCGGGTCTTCCTGGAAAAAGCCTGTGGCATATTGCTTGGTGAAAACAAGCAATACCTGGTATCCAGCCGTCTCAACAAGCTGATGGAACAGCAGGGCATCAAGTCCCTGGGTGAGTTGGTTCAGCGTATTCAGGGGCAGCCACGCAGCGGGCTCAAAGAAATGGTGGTCGATGCGATGACCACCAATGAAACCTTATGGTTTCGCGACACCTACCCTTTCGAAGTGCTCAAGAGCAAGGTGCTGCCGGAGGCCATCAAGGCCAGCCCGGGCCAGCGGCTGCGAATCTGGTCGGCTGCCTGCTCTTCGGGGCAGGAACCGTATTCGATTTCGATGTCCATCGACGAGTTCGAGCGGACCAACATGGGGCAACTGAAGGCCGGCGCGCAAATTGTCGCCACCGATCTGTCCGGCACGATGCTCACCAATTGCAAAACGGGTGAGTACGACAGCCTGGCCCTGGGCCGTGGTTTGTCCCAGGAACGCCTGCAGCGTTACTTCGACTCCAAAGGCGCGGGGCGTTGGGCCGTCAAGGCGCCCATCAAGAGCCGGGTGGAGTTTCGTTCGTTCAACTTGCTCGACAGCTACGCCAGCCTGGGCAAGTTCGACATGGTGTTCTGCCGCAACGTGCTGATCTACTTTTCGGCGGAAGTGAAGAAGGACATCCTGTTGCGCATTCACGGCACGCTCAAGCGCGGCGGTTACCTGTTCCTCGGGGCGTCCGAGGCGTTGAACGGCCTGCCGGATCATTACCAGATGGTGCAGTGCAGCCCCGGCATCATTTACCAGGCGAAGTGATGGGGGGGGTGAGTCAAAACAAACGGGAGGCCCGCAAGGGCCTCCCGTTTTTCATGGGCTCAAAGTAGGGGTGCCGACGGCTCGGACTGACTCAGGGCCTGGCGGTCATTCGGATATTGCCCAGGGAAAGACGATGAATCCCGTTGGGTACCTTCGCATTGAAAATGCCTAGACGGACGTCGCCCGTCAGGGGCGCCGTGAATGTCCCTGTCCCGGTTTGCCGCTGTGCGCTGGTAATGTTCTGTACGTCGGTGCCGATCCGGCTGCCATTTATCGTCATGTACAGGGTCGAGCCGTCACTGGTGGCCATACCGCCAATGACCTCGAAGCTGCAATCGTACGTGCGCCCTGCAA
Organism: Pseudomonas fluorescens; assembly: GCF_900215245.1. Taxonomy (GTDB): domain Bacteria; phylum Pseudomonadota; class Gammaproteobacteria; order Pseudomonadales; family Pseudomonadaceae; genus Aquipseudomonas; species Aquipseudomonas fluorescens. The sequence goes on along the minus strand of NZ_LT907842.1, from coordinate 639,115 downwards.
TCACCGGCACTGCGCGGGAAATGATGTGGGCACTGGTTGCTTGGCTGTTGGGGATGTCGGCCACCACGCTGCCATTGCTAATACGCAGCAAACCGCCGACGTAAGGCCCCTGAGGTACCCAGCCTTGGAAAGTGCCATCGCTGAAATCCCATACGGTGGTTGGGGTGGGGGGGACGACGACGGGGCCTTTATTAATGCTCACCGTCGCGGTCGGCGCGGAAGAAATGACCCTGTTACGGCTGATGCGCAACAGTAGTTGTACGTAGTTGCCTATGTTGGCTTCAACAAACACCCGGGGTATCGAAATGTTGAGAGAGGGCGCATCTGCCCCTACCTCAAAGCTTTGGTTGTACACGCCGCCGGTGATGCTGCTGCTCATGTTTACATTGATGAAATCGGCTCGCAGCACGGGAATAGCGGAGGTCAATTCTGCGTAGTTACCCACCAGCAGGTTGGTGTTCAGGTTCGGGATCGGCTGGGCTGTGTCTTGTAACTTGAAGCCGAGGGTCGGGATGGTCAGCATGTAGAGCCTCTGCGCTATTCAGGAAAGGGTGTCCGCGCAATCAAGCATCCGGGGCGGCAGGCTCCGCAACTGTCAGAAATGACAGTGCGGACCAACGGTCAGGCCTGCCGGTACCCTCGATGTCCTCCTCTGCACCATTGCCGCCAATGTGTAAAAGCGGCAACCGCGGTTGCCGCTTTCCTGGCGCCACGCGGAAGTTCGTTGCCGCTTTTCTGGCATTGCCGCCGGCATTCCCCTCGCAAACCCTTGAATTACGGGCCTTGAACGAATTGGCATGCGCCTTGCTATAACCCAGATACGAAAAGCAGGTCAGCCTAAAGGTTTCCGCCATGAGCATCAGCTTCGATAAAGCGCTCGGTATCCACGAACAAGCCCTGGGCTTCCGCGCCCAGCGTGCTGAAGTCCTGGCCAACAACATTGCCAACGCCGATACCCCGAACTACAAGGCTCGGGACCTGGACTTCTCCGCTGTGCTCGCGGCGCAGCAGGACAAGACCAAGAACGGCACCTTTGCCTTGAACATGACCAACAGCCGTCATATTGAAGCGCAAGGCCTGGGCAGTGGTGACGAGTCGCTGCTGTATCGCACGCCGATGCAACCATCGATCGATCAGAACACCGTGGATGCCCAACTTGAGCAATCGGCCTACGCCGAGAACTCGGTGAACTTCCAGGCCAGCTTCACCCTGCTCAACAGCAAATTCAAAGGGCTGATGTCAGCCCTGCGTGGAGAATAAGCCATGTCCCTAGCCAGTGTTTTCAATATTGCCGGCAGTGGCATGAGCGCGCAGACCACGCGTTTGAACACCGTCGCCAGTAACATCGCCAACGCCGAGACCGTGTCTTCGAGCATTGACCAGACTTACCGCGCCCGTCACCCGGTGTTCGCCACCATGTTCCAGGGCGGCCAGGCCGGCCAGAGCGGTAGCGGCGATTCGCTGTTCCAGAATCAGGATGCCGCAGGCCAAGGCGTGCAGGTACTCGGTGTGGTCGAAGACCAGAGCAACCTGGAGGCCCGTTACGAGCCTAACCACCCCGCCGCGAACGAAAAGGGTTACGTGTACTACCCCAACGTCAACGTGGTCGAGGAAATGGCCGACATGATTTCCGCCAGCCGCTCGTTCCAGACCAACGCGGAAATGATGAACACCGCCAAAACCATGATGCAGAAGGTCCTGACCCTGGGTCAGTGATAAGGGGCGCCAAATAATGGCCATCGTTGATACCACTTCTACACCCAACACGGCGGTTCAGGACCTGTTCAACACCAAGGTCAAGACCGCGACGGACAACAGCGGCCTCAACTCGGCTGCCAAGGCGGCCACGGGTAACCAGGCGCTGGGCAAAGATGCGTTCCTGCAGCTGCTGGTGACCCAACTGAAAAACCAGAACCCACTGTCGCCTCAGGACAACGGCGCGTTCGTGGCGCAGTTGGCGCAGTTCAGTAGCCTGGAAGGCATCAACACGCTGAACGACTCGGTGAATTCGATCTCCAGCAACTTCAGCTCCTCGCAGGCGCTGCAGGCGTCGTCGCTGGTTGGGCGTTCGATCATCACCCAGACCGATAAGGCGATGGTTGATACCAGCAAGAGCATGACCGGTTCGGTGGCGGTAACGTCGGCGACGGGCAATGTCTCCGTCAAGGTCACCGACAAGGACGGTAATGTGGTGCGCACCATCGATATGGGCACCCAGAGCGCCGGCGATTCCAGTTTTATCTGGGACGGCAAGAACGACAAAGGTGAGGTCGCGCCAGCCGGGACTTACACCTTCGCGGCCAGCACCAAGAATGACAAGGGCGACTCGGTTGCTCTGCTGACGTCGCTGCCGGCAACGGTGACCAGCGTGACGTTGAGCAAGACCGGCGGCGAAATGCTGCTGAACCTGGCTGGCGGCATGGGCAGCGTCAAGCTGTCGCAAATTCAGACTATCGGTACATAGAGCCGGCTCAATACGGCAGAGGGAGAGAAACATGTCTTTTAATATCGGCCTTAGCGGTCTCTATGCGGCCAACAAACAACTGGACGTCACTGGCAACAACATTGCCAACGTTGCGACCACCGGTTTCAAATCGTCCCGCGCGGAGTTTTCGGACATTTACGCGGCGTCCAAGCTCGGCACCGGCCAGAACAGTGTCGGCAGCGGTGTGAACCTGGCGGCAGTGTCACAGCAATTCACCCAGGGCGACGTCAACAACACCGGCGGTCTGCTGGACATGGCGATCCAGGGTGGCGGGTTCTTTGTGCAGAAAGGCAGCGACGGCTCGCTGGAATACACGCGCAACGGTTCGTTCCACTCGGATAAAGACGGCTATATCACCAACAATACCGGCACCTCGCGCCTGCAAGGCTACGCGGCGGACGCCGATGGCAACATCGTCAAAGGTGCACTGACCGACCTGCAATTGAACCTGTCGAACCTGCCGCCGAAGGCTTCCAGCAAGGTGGATTCCACCAGTAACCTGAACTCCTCGTCGCCGGTGATCGACCAAACGCTCAAGCCGTTCGATCCGACCGATTCCACCACCTTCAGCACCCAATACAACACCACGTTGTATGACACCCAGGGTAACGCCCACCCAATGGTGCAATACGTGGTGAAAACGGATTCCAACACCTGGAAGTCCTACACCCTGATCGATGGCCGTAACCCTGACGGTTCGGCACCTACCGGCACGGGTTCGACGCCTCCGGTCGCCTCGACATTGAGCTTCGACGGTTCCGGCAAACTCACCGGGATTATCACCGGTACAACCTCCAGCACTACCTTGCAGCTGACCGGTTGGGTGCCGGGCACCGTGACCAACGGTGTGTGGACCAAAAACGGTGCGAACGCCAACCCTGGCGGGATTGCCATTAACATGGCCAATATTACCCAGTACAACTCGGCCACTTACCGCAACCCGCCGGTCACCGATGGCTACGCCACCGGCCAGATCACCGGCCTGAGCATTGACGGTAACGGCGTGATGTTCGCCACCTTCAGCAACCAGCAGAGCAAGGCCATCGGCCAGCTTTCCCTGGCCAGCTTTAACAACGAGCAGGGCCTGCAGCCGGCGGGCGGCACGGCCTGGAAAGAAACCTTCGCATCGGGCCAGCCGGGTTACGACACCCCGCAATCCGGTACGCTGGGTTCGATCGTGTCCAAATCCCTGGAGAACTCCAACGTCAACCTGACCAACGAGCTGGTGGACCTGATCAAGGCCCAGAGCAACTACCAGGCGAACGCCAAGACGATCTCCACCCAGAGCACCATCATGCAGACCATCATTCAGATGACCTGATGCGGCTGCGAACAAGAGCCCCTCCTGCGAGGGGCTTTTTTTTGCGTGTTATTTGACCGGAAACAATTCCGACTTTGCGCGAGATTGCCAACTGACAGGCTTTTGTTGGAACCGACCACGCCGCTTTTTCCACTTATCGGGATTAAAGGTATGGGTTCTTACGGGGGTTGGATATGTGGGATCTGTCGGTGTCTGGCCATGGGGCTGGAGGTGTGCGTTATGACGTGGGCGGTGCGGGGCAAAATCTGTGGGGCGTAAGCCGTGCAGAGGAAAAAAAGGATGACGTAGAGGTCGATAAAAAAGCCGTCGCCCAGATGCTCAAACAGCTGGATGAGGCCGAAAAGGGCAATAAAAACCAAACTGCCCAGGACCTGCGCGACAAGCTCAATGAAAAGCGCAAGGAGTTGGGTGAGGAGAAGTTCAAGGAGATCCTTGAGGCGTTGAAGAAGGACGCCTCCAGCGATTTGCTCGCGTTGTTGAAGAAGCTGTTTCCGGATTTTTTCCCGGATGAGCCGTCACCGTCACCGTCTCCTTCGCCGCAGCCATCACCAGGCAAAGGCGGCGGTGGTGGGGGAGGCGGCGGTGGCGGATCAAATTCGGCGAATATTGGCCCCAGGGAAAGCATGAGCAATCTGCCGTTTACCCAGGGTGCTCAATTTCATCATTACAAACCAGACAAGAGCAATCCCGGGAAAAAGCCTGGCGTGGGAACGGAGAGTGGCAATATCTGGAGTAGTTTTAGCCAGAGCCCAGGCACTGGAAACTGCACCACGATTGCAGCGATTAAAGCTTCGATGATGCAGTTTGGCCAGAAGCCTACCGACGTGTTTAAAGATGTAAAGCAGGCGGGTGACGGCTTCGACGTTCAAATGCGAGATGGGTACCAGGTCCATATATCCCAAAGCGAGTTGAAGCAAGCGGCGGAGCAGGCTCGTTTCCAAGGTGATAATCCGGAGGTAATGACCAATGCCAACTTTATGTATGCCGTTAGCGCAAAGCGGGCACAGAAGGAAGATAACGACGATTATGCCGGGCAAAGTTATGCTGCTGCGTTAAAGAGCCTGAATGATGGTGAGGTTCTTCAGGAAGGGTTGGACCGTCTTGGTTTGCGAGGTCTATACCGAAGATCTTCGAGCGATGAACTGGCGAGTGGCAAGTTGGGCGTCGTTGCTTTTAGTGGGCATGCGATGGCAGTGATTGGCGGTCAAGTCGAACTGAACGGAGGGCGAGGAGGTAGTCCTAAACCGGACGATGGTGCATATACGTTCGTATAACTGACATGGACGCGCATAAACGCCAGCCATAAAAAAACCGACAAGCCCTTTGCAGGGTTTGTCGGTTTATAAATCCTGGGCGTTCAAGCCCAGGACGCACTCAGCTTATTGGCAAGCTTCGCAATCCGGCTCGTCAATCGCGCAAGCCTTTGGTACTGGCGCAGGACCGGCTGGAGCAGCCAGAACCGAATCATCACCGTGGTTGCCGCTGGAAACAGCGTTCAGCTTGCCGGTGTTGATGGTCGACTTCTCGGTGCTGGTCGCGGCCAGGGCACGGAGGTAGTAAGTGGTTTTCAGGCCACGGTACCACGCCATGCGGTAGGTCACGTCGAGCTTCTTGCCCGATGCGCCGGCGATGTACAGGTTCAGCGACTGAGCCTGGTCGATCCACTTCTGACGGCGGCTGGCGGCGTCAACGATCCACTTGGTGTCCACTTCGAAAGCGGTCGCGTAGAGCTCTTTGAGTTCTTGCGGGATGCGTTCGATCTGCTGCACGGAACCGTCGTAGTACTTCAGGTCGTTGATCATGACCGAGTCCCACAGGCCGCGGGCTTTAAGGTCGCGAACCAGGTACGGGTTGATCACGGTGAATTCGCCCGACAGGTTCGATTTCACATACAGGTTCTGGTAGGTCGGTTCGATCGACTGCGACACGCCAGTGATGTTGGCGATGGTGGCGGTCGGCGCGATGGCCATGATGTTGGAGTTACGAATACCTTTCTGCACACGGGCACGTACCGGTGCCCAGTCCAGGGATTCGTTCAGGTCAACGTCGATGTACTTCTGGCCACGTTGCTCGATCAGGATCTGTTGCGAATCCAGCGGCAGGATGCCTTTGGACCACAGCGAGCCCTGGAACGTCTCGTAGGCACCACGCTCATCGGCCAGGTCGCAGGAAGCCTGGATCGCGTAGTAGCTGACCGCTTCCATCGACTTGTCGGCAAACTCGACGGCTGCAATGGAACCGTAAGGAATGTGCTGCAGGTACAGCGCGTCCTGGAAGCCCATGATGCCCAGGCCGACCGGACGGTGCTTGAAGTTGGAGTTCTTCGCTTGTGGCACCGAGTAGTAGTTGATGTCGATAACGTTATCGAGCATGCGAACGGCAGTGTTCACGGTGCGTTCCAGCTTGGCGGTGTCCAGCTTGCCGTTGGTGATGTGGTTCGGCAGGTTGATCGAGCCCAGGTTGCAAACGGCGATCTCGTCCTTGTTGGTGTTCAAGGTGATCTCGGTGCACAGGTTCGAGCTATGAACCACGCCCACGTGCTGCTGCGGGCTGCGCAGGTTGCACGGGTCTTTGAAGGTCAGCCATGGGTGGCCGGTTTCAAACAGCATGGAGAGCATTTTGCGCCACAGGTCTTTGGCCTGGATGGTCTTGAACAGCTTGATCTTGCCCGGGTACTGGGACAGGGCTTCGTAGTACTCGTAACGCTCTTCGAAGGCCTTGCCGGTCAGGTCGTGCAGGTCCGGTACTTCGGATGGCGAGAACAGGGTCCACGGGCCGTCATCGAAGACGCGCTTCATGAACAGGTCCGGGATCCAGTTGGCGGTGTTCATGTCGTGGGTACGACGACGATCATCACCGGTGTTCTTGCGCAGCTCGATGAACTCTTCAATGTCCATGTGCCAGGTTTCCAGGTAGGCACAGACAGCGCCTTTGCGCTTGCCGCCCTGGTTGACCGCTACGGCGGTGTCGTTCACCACTTTCAGGAACGGTACTACGCCCTGGGACTTGCCGTTGGTGCCCTTGATGTACGAACCCAAGGCACGCACCGGGGTCCAGTCGTTGCCCAGGCCGCCAGCGAATTTGGACAACATGGCGTTGTCGTGGATCGCGTGGTAGATGCCCGACAGGTCATCCGGCACGGTGGTCAGGTAGCAGCTGGACAGCTGTGGACGCAGGGTGCCGGCGTTGAACAGGGTCGGCGTCGACGACATGTAGTCGAAGGACGACAACAGGTTGTAGAACTCGATGGCACGGTCTTCTTTGTGCTTCTCTTCAATCGCCAGGCCCATGGCCACGCGCATGAAAAACACTTGCGGCAGTTCGAAGCGGATACCGTCCTTGTGGATGAAGTAACGGTCGTACAGGGTTTGCAGGCCCAGGTACGTGAACTGCTGGTCGCGCTCGTGGTTGATCGCCTTGCCGAGTTTTTCCAGGTCGAAGGTGGCCAGGATCGGGTTCAGCAATTCGAATTCGATACCCTTGGCGATGTAGGCAGGCAGGGCCTTGGCGTACAGGTCGGCCATTTCGTGGTGGGTGGCGCTGTCGGCGACGCCGAGGAAGCCCAGGCCTTCGGCACGCAGGGTGTCCATGAGCAGGCGCGCGGTCACGAACGAGTAGTTCGGCTCACGTTCAACCAGGGTACGGGCAGTCATCACCAGCGCTGTGTTGACGTCGGTCAGGGCTACGCCGTCGTACAGGTTTTTCAGGGTTTCGCGCTGGATCAGGTCACCGTCGACTTCTTCCAGGCCTTCGCAGGCCTCGGTGATGATGGTGTTCAGGCGGCCCAGGTCCAGCGGCGCAAACGTGCCGTCAGCCAGGGTGATACGGATCGAGGGGTGAGCTTGCACGGCCGCTTCTTCAGCCGGGGTGCGTACGGCGCGTTCCTTGGAACGGGCGTCACGGTAGATCACGTAGTCGCGCGCCACTTTCTGCTCGCCGGCACGCATCAGGGCCAGTTCAACCTGGTCCTGGATTTCTTCGATGTGGATGGTGCCGCCCGAGGGCATGCGACGCTTGAAGGTTGCGGTGACTTGTTCGGTCAGGCGGGCAACGGTGTCGTGGATGCGCGACGAGGCAGCAGCGGTGCCGCCTTCAACTGCAAGAAACGCTTTGGTGATGGCGACGGTGATTTTGTCATCGGTGTAAGGAACGACAGTGCCGTTACGCTTGATCACGCGCAATTGGCCAGGTGCGGTGGCGGACAGATCCAGGTTCGAATCAGCGGCCTGCGGCACGGAGCCCTGCGGGTTCTCGCGAGTTGTGTCGGTTTGCATGGGGGGTTGTCTCCACATTCTATATTTATTTGGGCACCATCACGGTGCCCACCGTTCCGTCCTGAAGCACTTACAACAGGCCTTGGCCTGGCATAACAACTTCGGGACAGGAGGAAGGGAGCTCATCGCGCCGCTTCCATGCCGAAGTCTTCGGCTCGGGCCATTAAAGAACCCTGCGCCGTATTCCTGTTGGGTGACAGTTGCTCGCTCCAAGCACTGCAACACCCGTACCGTTTTTCGCCCTTGTGGCGGGAAAACGGCTGCCATCCGCGTGCGCGGTTTGGGCTTTCAAAAAATGCGTTGGTTCAACCAAACGGGAGCAAGAAAGCACTTGAGTTTCTTGTCTGATCTGTGTTTGGTTTTTCGCTTGAAACCCTACATGTAGGGTTTTTTTAGCGCCGAGGTACAAGATAATGCGTTTTGGGGGTCTTAGCAACGCACTACCTGTGGATAACGCTGTGGGTAAAATGTGTATGAAACATGGAACGCCCGTGTAGGCCGCAGTGCGGCTGGATTGCGCCGTTTGTCACTGAATATTCCAAGGTAAAAACAGCCGATTGGAATTTTGGGGGCGCGAACCCTATCACAAAAAAACGCGATCACCGAATGGATTTCCCGGCTTGTGCTGGAGGGCTGGCCCGTGGCTACAATCGGCCTACTGACAGTCAGTGTTATGCCCGCACAACATTACAAACAGGCTATGACCGGTGAACATCAAACTGGGCGAACAGGCAAGCCAGCCCACCATTTGATCGCCGTGTCATGACCACTCTCTAGAGCGCGACGAGGATCACCCGTGGAGCAAGAAGCCTGGCAAATATTGATTGTCGAGGACGACGAGCGATTGGCCGAGTTGACCCGTGAATACCTGGAGAGCAACGGCTTGCAGGTGTCGGTGGAGAGCGATGGCGCCCAGGCCGCGGCGCGCATCATCGCCGAACAGCCTGATCTGGTGATCCTCGACCTGATGCTGCCGGGGGAAGATGGCCTGAGCATCTGCCGCAACGTCCGCGAGCGCTATGACGGTGTGATTCTGATGCTCACTGCGCGCACCGACGACATGGACCAGGTGCTTGGCCTGGACATGGGCGCCGACGACTATGTGTGTAAGCCCGTGCGCCCGCGCTTGTTGCTGGCACGTATCCAGGCCTTGCTGCGGCGCAGCGAGCCCGCGGAACCTGCTGCCGTGGAAAACCAGCGCCGCCTGCAATTCGGCCCATTGGTGGTGGACAACGCCCTGCGCGAAGCCTGGCTGCATGAGGGCGGCATCGAGTTGACCAGCGCCGAATTCGACCTGTTGTGGCTGCTGGTCGCCAATGCCGGGCGCATTCTGTCGCGCGAAGAAATCTTTATCGCCTTGCGCGGTATTGGCTACGACGGCCAGGACCGCTCCATTGACGTGCGTATCTCACGCATTCGTCCGAAGATCGGCGACGACCCGATCCACCCACGGCTGATCAAGACCATCCGCAGCAAAGGCTACCTGTTCGTCCCCGAAGCCGCTGCCGATATGCCGCTGTGAACTCGATCTTTCTGCGCATCTACGGCGGCATGTGCGCGGCCCTGGTGTTAGTGGCGTTACTGGGCGTGCTGGCCTTGCACCTGCTCAACGAAGTGCGCAGCGGCCAGTACCGTGAGCGCCTGGCCCACGGCACTTTCGCGTTGATGGGCGACAACCTGCAGCCCATGAGCCCGATCGAGCGCCAGCGTGCCCTGGCGGTGTGGGAACGCTTGTTGGGCATTCCCCTGGAATTGCGCCCGCTGGCCGACGCGCAGTTGGACCTGGGCCAGCGCACTCGCCTGCAACGCGGCCAGGTGCTGGTGGAGCAGACCGGGCCGCACGCGGCGCGCGTGCTGCGCCTGGTCAGTGAGCAGTCGCAACTGGTACTCAGCGGCGAAGTCCAGCAGATCAGCGAACAACTGGCCCGCGCGACGATTTACCTGCTGGCGGACGAACTGGTGCGCTTCCCGGTCGCCGAGCAGCCGCAGAAACTGGCCGATATCAAGGAAGCCAAGGGTTTTGGTTTTGACATGCACCTCATGACCCTGGACGCGACCGACATGGACGACGACCAGCGCCGTCGGGTCGCGGAAGGCGATACGGTGATGGCGTTGGGCAAGGGCGGCGATTCAATCCGCGTGTTTGCCGGCATGGTCGGTACGCCGTGGGTACTGGAAATCGGCCCGCTGTATCAAATGAGCCCTTACCCGCCGCAATGGCTGATCCTGATCGCGCTGATCAGCCTGACCCTGATCGGCCTGATCGTCTATTTATTGGTGCGTCAGCTTGAGCGACGCCTTAAAGGCCTGGAAGCGGCGGCCACCCGCATCGCCAAAGGCAACCTTGAGGTGCGTGTCCCGGCTCGGGGTGCCGACTCGGTGGGGCGCTTGGCCGCGGCCTTTAATGGCATGGCCGAGCACTTGCAGCAATTGCTGGCGATCCAGCGCGAGTTGGTGCGTGCGGTGTCCCACGAGCTGCGCACCCCGGTGGCACGCCTGCGCTTTGGTCTGGAGATGATCGGCGACGCCGCCACTCCCGAGGCGCGGCGCAAATATCTGGAAGGCATGGACAGCGATATCCAGGACTTGGATGGCCTGGTCGACGAAATGCTCACCTATGCCCGCCTGGAGCAAGGCGCACCGGCGCTGAATTTCCAGCGGGTCGACCTCAATGCGTTACTGGATCAGGTGATCGGCGAATTATCGCCACTGCGCCCGCAGGTCAACGTCGCCCGGGGCATCTGCCTGTCTTCGGCACATTGGGATGACGCCTGGGTCGACGCCGAGCCGCGCTACTTGCACCGGGCCCTGCAAAACCTGGTGAGCAATGCCATGCGCCATGCCCAGGGCCAGGTGTTGATCAGCTATCAGGTGGGCCAGGTGCGTTGTCGCATCGATGTGGAAGACGACGGCCCCGGTGTGCCGGAAAGCGCCTGGGAGCGGATCTTTACGCCTTTCCTGCGTCTGGACGACAGCCGCACCCGTGCATCGGGCGGGCATGGCCTGGGTTTGTCGATTGTGCGACGGATTATCTATTGGCACGGCGGACGGGCGTTGATCAGTAAGAGCAACAATTTGGGCGGGGCGTGCTTTAGCCTGAGTTGGCCGCGGGATCAGGATAAACCCTGACACTGCTGTCGCGGGCAAGCCCACGCCCACCGTTGGAATGCATTCTCCTGCGGGCGCTGGCTTGCCTGCGATAACGCTGGATCAGGCGCGGACAGCCACCAGGCTCAACAACTGCTCCCCATCCACCACAAACTGCGCCTCCAACTCCGTGCCATGGCACCACTGTGCAGACAAATCCGTCAGCAACCGCAGCCGCACATACCCGGCCGCCGACCACTCCAGCACCTCGGCATGCTCGAAGTAAAAGCGCTTCTGCACGATCGGGTAGAGCGCCTTGAACAGGCTTTCCTTGACCGAAAAGGTCAGCGTTACCAGTAAGGCGATCTGCTCGCGCGGCAGCGCGGCCATGCGCTGCAATTCATCGGTGGTGAGAATTTCCCCGGCCAGGCGCTCCGCGCGTTCCAGTGTCAGCAGATTCTCCAGGTCCATGCCCAGCCCGCGCCATTGTGCCTTGTGCCCGACTATCGCTGCCGCATGCCCAGTGCTGTGGGTGATCGAGCCGCTGATATGCCCGGGCCACACCGGCGCGCGGTCTTCGCCGATGGCCGGTACGCAATCGAGCTGATCAAGCTGTTGCAATGCCGCGCGGGCGCACAGGCGGCCGGCGAGGAATTCTGCCTGGCGCTTGGCCACCGAGCGCTGGATGCTGGGCGGCGGCGGCACGGCACTGCGCTGAAAATCGTCGGCGATCAATAAGGCCGGGTCGAATCGCGTGCTGAGGAACACCGTGCCTGGTAATGGAACGGGCAGCGGCCAGTGGGCATCGAGTGGGGTGCAGCAAGCGGGTAAGGGCGTCATGTGCGGTATTTTGCCGAGTTGGCACGCCAGTGGATAGCCCGCAACGGTTCAGGCCAGGTTCAGAGCCTGTTCAGGGGGAGTTCAGGGGCGCCTGCGTAGTCTGGCTTCAACAGCCAAACGCGTAGAGGTAAGCACCATGACTGTGATCAAAAAGCTGATGTTGGCGTTAACCATGCTCAGTGCTACAGCCGGGGTCCAGGCTTCGGACGGCGCATTTGCGGCATTTGGTGGCGAAAAAACCAAAAAATCCAGCAACCTGATCCATCGTGTCAGCTTCGACGACGCGGGCAGTCAGGCCGCGCCGTGGGGGCAGTTTCTGGGGCAAGTCACGCCGCAGCCCGCTTATCGCACCGGCTACACACACCTGACGGGCCAATACAATGGCATTAAACTGCGCCCGCAAGACTTGCAGGGCCGCTATGATATTCCCCTGTCGGACAGTTGAATCGCCTTGGAGAGCCTTATGAAATTGCTGGTCGTGGAAGATGAGGCGCTGCTGCGTCATCACCTGTTCACTCGCCTGACTGACAGCGGTCACGTGGTCGAAGCCGTGGCCAATGCCGAGGAAGCCCTGTACCAGACCGGGCAATTCAACCACGACCTGGCGATTATCGACCTGGGCCTGCCCGGCATGGGCGGCCTGGACCTGATCCGCCAACTGCGCAGCCAGGCGAAGACCTTCCCGATCCTGATCCTCACCGCGCGCGGCAACTGGCAGGACAAGGTCGAAGGCCTGGCCGCCGGCGCCGACGATTATGTGGTCAAGCCGTTCCAGTTCGAAGAACTGGAAGCGCGGATGAACGCCTTGCTGCGCCGCTCCAGCGGGTTTACCCAGTCGACCATCGTCGCCGGGCCGCTGCTGCTGGACCTGAATCGCAAGCAAGCCTCCCTGGATGAGCAACCGCTGGCGTTGACTGCCTACGAGTATCGGATTCTCGAATACTTGATGCGTCACCATCAGCAGGTGGTGGCCAAGGACCGCTTGATGGAACAGCTCTACCCCGATGACGACGAGCGTGATCCGAACGTGATCGAAGTGCTGGTCGGGCGCCTGCGCCGCAAGCTGGAAGGCCCGGCCGGGTTCAAGCCGATCGACACCGTGCGTGGCCTGGGCTACCTGTTCAATGAGCGCTGCCGTTGATTCGCTCGCTACGTGTGCGCTTGATGCTCGCGGCCACCACCCTGGCCGTGCTGTTTATGCTGGGCTTGTTGCCGGCCATGCAAGGCGCGTTCAGCCTGGCGCTGCAGGATTCCATCGAGCAGCGCCTGGCGTCGGACGTCACCACCCTGATTTCCGCCGCGCGGGTCGAAAACAACCGCCTGCTGATGCCGGCGCAGTTGCCGGACGAGCGCTTCAACCTCACTGACAGCCGTCTGCTCGGTTATATCTACGACCGAGAAGGCCATCTGGTGTGGCGCTCACGGGCGACCCAGGAAGAGAACATCAACTACAAGCCGCGCTATGACGGGCGTGGCAACGAGTTTGCGCGTATCCGCGAAGCCAGTGGCCAGGAGTTCTTCGTGTATGACGTGGAGGTCAAGCTGTTGGGCGGCAAGAGTGCGGCGTTCAGTATCGTGGCGTTGCAACCGGTGCGCGAATACCAATTGACCCTTGAAGGCCTGCAGGAAAACCTCTACCTCGGGTTTGGCGCGGCTTTGCTCGTATTGCTGACCCTGCTGTGGCTGGGCCTGACCTGGGGCTTACAAGCCCTGCGGCGCCTGAGCCAGGAACTTGACCAGATCGAAGGCGGCACCCGCGAAAGCCTGACCGAAGAACACCCCCGCGAACTGCTGCGCCTGACCGGCTCCCTCAACCGTTTGCTGCACAGCGAGCGTGAGCAACGTGCGCGTTACCGCGATTCCCTCGACGATCTGGCCCACAGCCTGAAAACCCCGCTGGCCGTGCTGCAAGGGGTGAGTGAAGACATGGCCCAGCGGCCGGAGGAGCGTGGTCAAGCCTGGGTATTGCAATCGCAGATCGAACGCATGAGCCAGCAGATCGGCTATCAATTGCAGCGCGCCAGCTTGCGCAAAAGTGGCCTGGTGCGTCACCAGGTACGTCTTGAGCCAGTGTTGCAAAGCCTGTGTGACACCCTCGATAAGGTTTACCGCGACAAACGCGTCACCGTGTCTTTTGACTTGCCGCCGGAATGCGATGTGCCGATCGAGAAGGGCGCCTTGCTCGAAATGCTCGGCAACCTGCTGGAAAACGCTTATCGCCTGTGCCTGAGCGAAGTGCGCATCAGCCTGGTGGAAAACCTCGAAGGCACCGAGCTGTGCATTGAAGATGACGGCCCAGGCGTGCCGCCCGATCAGCGTGCGCGGATTCTGCAACGGGGCGAACGGCTGGATCGCCAGCACCCGGGGCAGGGCATCGGCCTGGCAGTGGTCAAGGACATCATCGAAAGCTATGGCGCGCGCCTGACGCTTGGCGATTCAGCGCTGGGTGGCGCGGCGTTCCGGATTCACTTCCCGGGTATTTGATGTGCAGCGGCTGTACCAGCCTCATCGCTGGCAAGCCAGCGCCCACATTTTGAAGGTATTCACCCATTAAAGGTGGGAGCCGGGCTTGTCCGCGATGAGCCCCGCCCCGCCCAGCTAACACCCCGCTAGCTCTCCTGTGCCCGATACGCCCCTGGCGTCAGCCCCGTCCACTTCTTGAACGCCCGATGAAACGCTGACGGTTCGGAAAAACCCAGCTGCTCGGCGATCGCCTGCAAAGACAAATTTGCGCGGCCCAAATGGTAGATGGCGATGTCTCGGCGCAACTCATCCTTGAGCGCCTGAAAGCTGGTGCCTTCTTCACGCAAATGCCGGCGCAGGGTTTGCGCGCTGATGTGCAGGTGCTGCGCGACAGCTTCAAGGTCAGGCCAAGGGCTGCGGTCGCGGCTGAGCAAACGGCGTAACTGGCTGCTCAAGCTGTCGCCTTCATCCGGCCGGGACAGCAGGTCGGCGGGGGAGCGCTCCAGAAAGTGCTTGAGGGTCCGCTCGTCCTGCAGCAACGGCAGGCTCAGGTAGCGACTGGGAAACACCAGGCTGCTGCGCGGCGCACCGAAGACCTGAGGGCAGGGGAAGAGCAGGTCGTATTCGCCGGCATGGGTCGGCATTGAGTAGCTGAACGTTGCCTGATGGAGCCGGATGCGCTGGCCGATCAACCAACTGCCCAGGCGATGCCAGATCACCAGGAGGCATTCGCTGAGGAAGTGGTCCGGGTCCCACAGTTGCGAATCGTCCAGGCTCAAGCGAGCCATCTCGCCTTCTTTTGTCAGCTGCCAGCGCGGACCCTGTGGGAATAGGCTATAAAATAATAAACCGCGTTCCAGAGCCTTCTCCAGGGTGCGGCAATGAATCAGCGCGTGGCACATCATGGCGAAGGTGCCGCGCTTACTCGGGCCTTCGGCAAACCCCAGGTATTCGTCGTCCAGCGCCAGCCAGAGCATTTGCAGGAGCCGGGTGAATTGTTCCGGGGCGATTCGGGCGCGGGGTTCGGTGAGCAGCTCCGGCGTGATGCCCACCTGCAGCAACAAACCCGAATAGTCGTAACCCGCCCGGCGCGCACCGCCGAGGGCGGCTCGGGCGTAGTGGCTGGCGATGGTACGTTCACGCATGTGAGGGCCTCGTCCATGGAGTGACGGATGTTAGTCATCACCGAGCGGGGCGACAAGGCGGATATCCGCCAAATTGTAGGACGGGATTGGGTGAGTGGGCGGATTTCCGCCACGTTATGCGCGGCCCTGGCGAGGCCATGAAAACCCCCAGCCCTGATGTCTAAAGGCCTTCAGGGATTTTAAGCAAAGTGGCACGACGTTTGCGATAAGGATTACAGCGCAGGCTTGTTCCTACAGACCCGGCCTCGCAAACAACAAATCCCTCCAGTGCAGGAGGGTTCGCAATTCAAGTGTCGTTGGCAATGGCGGATCTTTGCCACACGGTGCGATTGAGGAACTTTGCAATGACGACTCGTCAGCCAATCTACAAATCCCTGTATTTCCAGGTGATCGTTGCAATCGTTATCGGTATTTTGCTCGGTCACTTCTACCCGCAGACCGGCGTGGCCCTCAAGCCACTGGGTGACGGCTTTATCAAGCTGATCAAAATGGTCATTGCCCCGATCATCTTCTGCACCGTTGTCAGCGGCATCGCTGGCATGCAAAGCATGAAATCGGTGGGCAAAACCGGCGGCTACGCGCTGCTCTACTTCGAAGTGGTCTCCACCATCGCCCTGCTGATCGGCCTGGTCGTCGTCAACGTTGTGCAACCGGGCGCCGGCATGCACATCGACGTAGCGACCCTGGACGCCTCTAAAGTCGCGGCCTACGTGACCGCTGGTGCAGACCAGAGCGTGGTTGGCTTTATCCTCAATGTGATCCCGAACACCATCGTCGGTGCCTTCGCCAACGGCGACATCCTGCAAGTGCTGATGTTCTCGGTGATCTTCGGTTTCGCCCTGCATCGCCTGGGTGCCTACGGCAAGCCGGTGCTGGACTTCATCGATCGCTTCGCCCACGTGATGTTCAACATCATCAACATGATCATGAAGCTCGCCCCCATCGGTGCCCTGGGCGCCATGGCGTTCACCATCGGTGCCTACGGTGTAGGTTCCCTGGTGCAACTGGGCCAGCTGATGATCTGCTTCTACATCACCTGCATCCTGTTTGTGGTGGTGGTGCTGGGCGCCATCTGCCGCGCGCACGGTTTCAGCGTGTTGAAGCTGGTTCGCTACATCCGTGAAGAGCTGTTGATCGTACTGGGTACTTCCTCCTCCGAATCCGCACTGCCACGCATGCTGATCAAGATGGAGCGTCTGGGCGCGAAGAAATCCGTAGTAGGCCTGGTGATTCCGACGGGCTACTCCTTCAACCTCGACGGTACTTCGATCTACCTGACCATGGCTGCCGTGTTCATCGCCCAGGCGACCGACACCCACATGGACATCACCCACCAGATCACCCTGTTGCTGGTGCTGCTGCTGTCCTCCAAAGGCGCTGCAGGCGTGACCGGCTCGGGCTTCATCGTGCTGGCCGCGACGCTGTCGGCCGTTGGTCACCTGCCGGTTGCCGGCCTGGCGCTGATCCTGGGTATCGACCGCTTCATGTCCGAAGCCCGCGCACTGACCAACCTGGTGGGTAACGCCGTTGCCACCATCGTTGTGGCCAAGTGGGTCAACGAACTGGACACCGACAAGCTGCAGAGCGAGTTGGCATCCGGCGGTACCGGCATCTCCGACACCCGTCCGGAAGATGACCTGGGTGTGGCCGAAGGTCCTGCGCCTGCTGCAGTGAAGTAACAGGTAGATGGCGTGAACTGACGCCGAAGCCACTCACAAACGCCCCGACTTGTTCGGGGCGTTTGCGTTTGTACCCGATCACTTTTGGAATCTTTTGCTTTACAGTCAATCAATAGCTCTTCAATAACGCGGCGGAGGTTGGATGGATAGCGTGGATCTGAATGTCCTGCGCAGCGTGCTCCAATGGCGCCGCGCCGGGCAGCGAGTGCTGTTGTACAGCGTGGTTCAGACCTGGGGCAGTGCACCGCGTCCACCGGGGGCGATGTTGGCCTTGCGCGGTGATGGTGTGGTGATCGGATCGGTGTCCGGCGGTTGCATTGAGGATGACTTGATCGCGCGGTTGCAGGACGGCCGCTGGGTGGATGACGGCCCGCCGGTGCAGTTGGTGACCTACGGCGTTACCCGCGATGAAGCGGCGCGTTTTGGCCTGCCGTGTGGCGGCACGTTGCGCTTGACGGAAGAGCGGGTGGACGACTGGCGTTGGGTCGCTGAGCTGCTGCAGCGTTGCGAAGCGCATGAAATCGTCGCCCGCGAGCTGGACCTGGCCACCGGCCACGTGAGCCTGGGTGCGGCGAGCAAGACCGACACGGTGACGTTTGATGGCGAACGCTTACGCGCTATCTACGGCCCACGCTGGCGCCTGTTGTTGATCGGTGCCGGGCAACTGTCGCGTTACGTGGCCGAGATGGCGCGCTTGCTGGATTTCGAAGTGCTGATCTGTGACCCGCGCGAAGAGTTCGTCTACGGCTGGGAAGAACAACATGGCCGCTTTGTGCCCGGCATGCCGGATGAGGCGGTATTGAATATCCAGACGGATGAGCGCACGGCCATCGTCTGCCTGACTCACGACCCTCGATTGGACGATATGGCGCTGCTGACGGCGCTGAACTCATCGGCGTTCTACATTGGCGCCCTCGGTTCGCGGGTTAATACGCAGAAACGTCGGGAAACCCTGGCCGCGCTGGGTTTGTCGGCGGAGGCGATTGCACGTCTGCATGGGCCGATCGGTCTGCATATCGGTAGCCACACACCGGCCGAAATTGCCTTGTCACTGATGGCGGAAATTGTCGCGATCAAAAATGGCGTGGCACCGGTGCAGAAGAAACCGCTGCCGGTGGCGGCTGAGTAATGGTTACGGCGATTGTGCTGGCAGCGGGGCAGGGCAGCCGCTTTCGTGCTGAAGCCGGCGTTGATCAGGATAAGTTACTGGCCCGTTGCGTGGGGCGCGATGGCGTGACGCGGCCGGTCATCGAGCAAGTGCTGATGACCTTGCCTGAGCGTGTCGTAGCGCGGTGGGTGGTGACCACGCCAGAGCGGCTTGAAGTGATTCGCCTGGCGCAGCTCTACGGGTGTGAGGTGTTGTTGCTGCATTCATCCGGCATGGGCGACAGTATTGCGGCAGCTGTCGCGGCCAGCGCTGCGGCTGAGGGGTGGCTGATAGTGCTGGGAGACATGCCGTTTATCTTGCCTTCCAGTATTGAGCAAGTGATCGCCGCGCTGGAGGAGGCTGACATCAGCGCGCCTGTGCATTGCGGTCAGTATGGGCATCCCGTCGCGTTTGGACGTTCGTTCGGCCCTGCTTTGATGGCGCTGACCGGAGACCGTGGGGCCAAGCCGCTGTTTGCCAGTGCGGGCCTGCGAGAAGTTGCCGTCGATGACCCAGGGATCCTGTGGGATGTAGATGTGCCCACGTTGTTGCACTACGGGATGTGATCGACAGTGGCGTTTGTTTTTTCCTCTTCTAGACTTCCAGGTGACTAATGAAGCGGGCCGCTGGCAAGCTCTGTTATTAGTCATACTTCCTGCCGTCAGTTCAGAGGCGGAAAGCTTTTATTGTCTGACTGTCCAGGGTCTGAAGTGGCAGTATTTCCCCGTTTAGGCTGAGGCGTAATTAATTTACGGTGAGTGCCTTCATGACAAAAATTAAAGTAGCTATCGCAACCCTCATGCTCTCTACGGCGGCATGGGCTTATATACCGCCCCCGGAACCGAACGACCCTATTTCTGAGCCCGTCTCTGCTCTTGTGTGGAAGGAGGTTCCGGGTAGCCAGGGGATTTATTATGCCAATGTGAAAGGCGATCTCTTGGGCAATGGGCCTTATGAGGCCTTCGTAAGGTTTCCCGGTGGCAGAGATAATCCTTACCATCGTCACACGCAAGCGCTGCCGACAGTGGTGCTTCAGGGGACGTTCTACGCAATTATCGACGGCAAAACAGTTGACTATCCCCCAGGCTCTTATTACTGGCTGCCTGCGGGGCTAAAGCACTTCAGTGGGTGTAGAGCGGGGCCGGATTGTTTGCTTTTTCAATACCAGGTCAATCGTTTCGACTTGGTGCCTGTGAATAAGTAGTGCCTGTCGCTCAGTCGCGTGATCAACCCTTGCGTGCATTAGAGCAGTAGCCAAAAAAAAGCCCCGCCAGGGTTACCTGACGGGGCTTTTTAGTAGCGCTGGCGATCAGACGAGAGGTTTAGGCTCGTGCTCTGCTTCCAGTGCCTGTGGGGCATGTTCAACCACTGTTTCTGCGGCAGGGGCTGGCGCCTCGACCACTTCGGCAGCCGGTGCGGCAGCGGCTGCAGCAGCGGCAGCTTCAGCTGCCTTGCGACGACGACGCACTTCACGTGGGTCGTTCGGCGCACGGCCATTTTCGGTCAGGGCGCTAACGGGAGCCGCTTCAATCACCGGCGCTGCGACTTCGGCAACCACTGGCGCTTCAACCACGGGTGCAGGCTCGACCGCTGGGGCTGGTTCGGCAACCACTTCGGCAACCGGTGCAGGCGCTTCTTCTACCACGGGGGCAGGTGCTGGCGCTTCAACCGGTGCAGCGGGTTCGGCCGTCCACTGGAAGGCGGTCTGTTCTTCGCGAACTTCACGCACTGCCGGGGCAGCTTCTTCGACAGCCGGGGCTTCAACAGCTGCTTCAACCACTGGCTGAGCTTCAACTACGGGTGCAGGCTCAACAGCAGCCACTTCCACTTCGGGTTGGGCTTCGCGAACCGGCGCAACTTCCACTTCCGGAACCACTGGGGCTTCGATCGGGGTGGTTGCTTCGACGACAGGGGCTTCAACCGCCGGGGCTTCAGCAACTGGCGCTTCAACAACCGGCGCTTCTACAGCCGCAGTCTCTTCGACAGCAGCGGTAGCGCGTTCAGCTTGCTCATGCGCCTGGGCTTCAGCCGGTGCGCTGATTACGCTGCTGGCCACTGCGGCGGTCACAGCCAGGCCAGCAGCCAGTTCGGCGCCCGTCGGCTCTGTGGTTGCAGCTTCACCGTTTTCGCCGGTCTCTTCCGAGCCTTCGATCACATTGCCGTTGGCATCACGCTGACGCTCACGACGGTTGCTGCGACGACGCTGGCCACGGGAGCGGCGGCGTGGACGATCGCCTTCGGCGTTGTCCTGGCCATCTTCCTGCGACTGCTCTTCGCCAGTCAGCACTTCTTCTTCGCTGGCGGCAGCGGCTTGCTCGGCACGTGGTTGACGCTCTTCACGCGGTGGGCGCGGTTGGCGCTCTTCACGTGGGGCGCGTTCTTCACGCGGCTGGCGAGCCGGACGCTCTTCGCTGGCAGCTTCGGCAGCAACGGCCGGTGCGGCGTCCAGCGGCTCGCGCAGTTCACGCACACGTTCTTCGCGCTCGCCACGTGGCTTGCGATCTTCACGCGGGGCGCGCGGAGTACGTGGTGCGCGCTCTTCACGCGGTGCACGTTCTTCGCGGGCTACGGTCGGGGTTTCTTCACGGGCTTCGCGAGGTGCACGCTCTTCACGTGGCGCGCGTTCTTCACGCGGTGCACGTTCTTCACGAGGCTTGCGCTCTTCGTCACGGCGACCGTTGCGGTTACGGCTCTGCTGGCGACCGTTGCGACGCTCTTCGTTACGGGCCGGACGCTCGGCGGCGGGTTTTTCAACCACAACCGGAGCGACAGGCTCTTCTTTGGTGGCGAACAGGCTCACCAGCGACTTCACCAGACCTTTGAACAGGCTTGGCTCAGGCATGGCGGCAGGGGCGGCAACCGGTGCAGCCACTTCGGCCGGAACCGGTGCGTTGGCACGCGCCGGTGCAGTCTTCACGGCAGCTTCCTGGCGAACCAGTGTGCGGGTTGCGGCGGCCGGCTGGACTTCTTCGACTTCCGCAGCGGCAGCAGCGATTTCATAGCTGGACTGGCCGCTGTGGGCTTCCGGGCTGTCATCGCGCAGGCGCTGCACTTCGAAGTGCGGCGTTTCGAGGTGATCGTTCGGCAGGATGACGATACGGGCGCGGGTGCGCAGTTCGATCTTGGTGATCGAGTTGCGTTTTTCGTTGAGCAGGAAGGCTGCAACCGGGATCGGCACTTGCGCGCGGACTTCGGCGGTGCGGTCTTTCAGGGCTTCTTCTTCGATCAGGCGCAGGATCGCCAGGGACAGCGATTCAACATCACGGATGATGCCGGTGCCGTTGCAGCGCGGGCAGACGATGCCGCTGCTTTCACCCAGGGATGGGCGCAGGCGCTGACGGGACATTTCCAGCAGGCCGAAGCGCGAGATACGGCCAACCTGCACACGGGCGCGGTCAGCTTCCAGGCATTCGCGGACTTTCTCTTCCACGGCGCGCTGGTTCTTGGCGGGGGTCATGTCGATGAAGTCGATCACGATCAGGCCGCCGATATCACGCAGGCGCAACTGGCGGGCGATTTCTTCAGCCGCTTCCAGGTTGGTCTGCAGGGCGGTTTCTTCGATGTCGCTACCTTTGGTCGCGCGCGCCGAGTTGATGTCGATGGACACCAGGGCTTCGGTCGGGTCGATAACAATGGAGCCGCCGGAAGGCAGTTCGACCACGCGCTGGAAGGCGGTCTCGATCTGGCTTTCGATCTGGAAACGGTTGAACAGCGGAACGCTGTCTTCGTACAGCTTGATCTTGCTGGCGTACTGCGGCATCACCTGGCGGATGAAGGTCAGGGCTTCGTCCTGGGCTTCAACGCTGTCGATCAGTACTTCGCCGATGTCCTGGCGCAGGTAGTCGCGGATGGCGCGGATGATTACGTTGCTTTCCTGGTAGATCAGGAACGGCGCGGAACGATCCAGGGACGCTTCTTTGATAGCGGTCCACAGTTGCAGCAGGTAGTCGAGGTCCCACTGCATTTCTTCGCTGCTGCGGCCAAGGCCGGCAGTGCGAACGATCAGGCCCATGTCGGCCGGTGCTACCAGGCCGTTCAGCGCTTCACGCAGTTCGTTGCGCTCTTCGCCTTCGATACGACGGGAAATGCCGCCGGCACGTGGGTTGTTCGGCATCAGGACCAGGTAACGGCCAGCCAGGCTGATGAACGTGGTCAGGGCTGCGCCCTTGTTGCCACGTTCTTCTTTTTCGACCTGAACGATGACTTCCTGGCCTTCGCTCAGGACGTCCTTGATGTTCACGCGGCCTTCAGGGGCTTTCTTGAAGTACTCGCGGGAGATTTCCTTGAGGGGCAGGAAGCCATGGCGCTCGGAGCCGAAATCGACAAAGGCAGCCTCAAGGCTTGGTTCGATGCGAGTAATACGGCCTTTATAGATGTTGGCCTTCTTTTGCTCGCGTGCACCGGACTCGATGTCCAGGTCGTAGAGGCGTTGGCCATCTACCAGTGCAACACGCAACTCTTCGGGTTGAGTTGCGTTAATCAGCATTCTTTTCATGTTGTACCGTCGGTTTCCGGGCTGCCGGAAACGGCGTTCGGCACACACGACTTCTCACGGTCGGTGTCAGGTGCGTCAAGAGTGGTTGGCCACTCCAGTGTCCAGCAAAACCCGCCAATGTGGGCCGGTATCGCGACGGACGCGTCCTGCTTGTTAGCGGTGGTGACAAAGGCACCACTTCAACAAAAGCTAAGGTCAGGAGGAGGAATCAACCGGCGACTGTGGACGAGATGAAGCGTCTAAATATAAGCCTAGTGCTACACGGTCCGACGGTTGTGCATCTCCACCCTACACGTATCCCTGATAATTCGGGTGCTGCCGCGCGCAGAATCCGCAGCGGGTTGGCATTTACCGTGTTCTCCAATGGGGAGTCCACGCTCATGGCTAAACAAGACTAGGTGTGGGCGATTGCGCTCTCACTCAGCTCTTAACAGGCGTTGTTTCCGAAGCATTCGCCATGGTCTGGCTCAAGACTGACTGCACTTTGTGAACTGGCCGTAAATATCGGCGCAGAACGCGAGTATTCACTCTGCTTTCTGCACTCGCTTCAGGCCTCATGTCACCTGCGCTTGTTACAATCTCGAGCCTTCCAAGGTGGCGAAAGCCCCGTAGGACGGCCTCGCGTCCTGATGAATTGCGATGGTCAGGGCCGGCAATTTGCCGCAAGTCCTCTGTCCAGGCCGCTTTTGGCGGCGTTCGCGACTATAGCAGCAATGATTAAGTGCTTCAATTCCATAAAAAATTGTTATCATCGCCGCCATGACGACTACCGCCCCCCAGACCCCCAGCGTCCAGCTGCTTGAGGTCTCGCCGGAATATGCCGGCCAACGCATCGACAACTTTCTCCTGGCCAGGCTCAAAGGCGTGCCCAAGACCTTGATTTACCGCATCTTGCGTAAAGGCGAAGTGCGCGTGAACAAGGGCCGGATCAAGCCCGAGTACAAGCTGCAGGCGGGCGATATCGTCCGTGTGCCGCCGGTGCGCGTGCCTGAGCGCGACGAGCCTGTGCCACTGGCTCAAGGCCTGTTGCAGCGCCTTGAAGCCTCGATTGTGTTCGAAGATAACAAGCTGATCGTGATCAACAAGCCCTGCGGCATTGCGGTTCACGGTGGCAGCGGCCTGACATTCGGCGTGATCGAAGCCTTTCGCCAGTTGCGTCCGGATGCCAAGGAGCTGGAGCTGGTTCATCGCCTGGACCGTGACACCTCCGGCCTGTTGATGATTGCCAAAAAACGCAGCATGTTGCGCCACCTGCACACCGCTTTGCGTGGCGATGGCGTGGACAAGCGCTACATGGCGTTGGTCCGTGGCAACTGGGCCAGTTCCATCAAGAGCGTGCGTGCGCCATTGCAGAAGAGCAACCTGCGCTCCGGCGAGCGCATGGTCGAAGTGGACGAGGAGGGCAAAGAAGCCCTGACCCTGTTCAAGGTGCTGCGCCGCTTCGGTGACTTCGCCACCCTGGTCGAGGCCAAGCCGGTGACCGGTCGTACCCACCAGATTCGCGTGCATACGCTGCACGCAGGCCACTGCATCGCCGGCGACACCAAGTACGGTGATGAGGACTTCTCCAAGGAAATCCGCGACCTGGGCGGCAAGCGCCTGTTTCTGCACGCCTACATGCTGACGGTGCCGCTGCCCGATGGTGGCGAACTGAAGCTGCAGGCACCGGTCGACGAGATGTGGGCCAAGACCGTGGAGCGTTTGAGTGTCGCACCTTGATTACAAGCTGCTGATCTTTGATTGGGACGGCACCCTGTGCAATTCCATTGGTCGGATCGTCGAGTCAATGCATGCCGCCTCGACCCGCTCGGGCTTCGAGTTGTGCACTGACCTGGCGGTAAAAGGCATTATCGGCCTGGGCTTGCCTGAGGCGATCCGTACCTTGTATCCCCAGATCAGCGACGCTGAGCTGGTGACCTTTCGCGACCATTACGCTGATCATTACATTGCGCTGGAGGCCACGCCTTCGCCTTTGTTTGACGGTGTCCTGCAGTCGCTGGAGGCCTTTCGTGCCGAGGGTTATCACTTGGCAGTCGCTACCGGCAAGGCCCGTCGCGGGTTGGATCGGGTGCTCAAGGCACATGGCTTCGAAGATTATTTCGACATCACTCGCGCGGCGGATGAAACCGCCAGCAAGCCTCATCCTCTGATGCTGGAGCAAATCCTGGAGCATTGCGGCGTCGCGCCGCGCCAGGCATTGATGGTGGGTGACGCTTCGTTTGACCTGATGATGGCGCGCAATGCTGGCATGGACAGCGTGGCGGTCAGCTACGGCGCCCAGGCTGCCGATGCCTTGCAGCAATATGAGCCCAGGCTGACGATTGATCATTTTTCTGAACTGCAGGCCTGGCTCAGCCGGGCCCAATAAGTCTTTGCTGGGGTTGATGGCATGAGTGACGAGTGGAAAGCGCCCGAAAAGGCCGAGAGCGGTGATGACAAAAGCTGGAAGCTGCTGGAGAAGACGCTTCTGGCCAGTGTCCAGGAGCAGCGTCGTTCCAGGCGCTGGGGGATTTTCTTCAAGCTGCTGACCTTTGTTTACCTGCTTGCCATGCTGGCGTTGTTCAGTCCGCTGATGGACATCGAGAAAGGCGCCACCCGTGGCAGCCACTACACCGCTTTGATCGAAGTTCGCGGGGTGATTGCCGACAAGGAGTCCGCCAGCGCCGACAATATCGTCAGCAGCTTGCGTGCCGCGTTTGAAGACCCCAAGGTCAAAGGCGTGATCCTGCGCATCAACAGCCCGGGCGGCAGCCCTGTGCAGTCGGGTTATGTGTATGACGAGATTCGGCGTCTGCGCTCACTGCATCCGGACATCAAGCTGTACGCAGTGATTTCCGATCTGGGCGCCTCGGGTGCCTATTACATTGCCAGTGCCGCTGATCAGATCTATGCCGACAAGGCCAGTCTGGTGGGCTCCATTGGTGTGACGGCGGCCGGTTACGGGTTCGTCGGCACCATGGAGAAGTTGGGTGTGGAGCGTCGCACCTACACCTCGGGTGAGCACAAGTCATTCCTGGACCCGTTCCAGCCGCAGAAAGCCGACGAGACCCAGTTCTGGCAGGGCGTGCTCGATACGACCCACCGTCAGTTCATTGCGAGCGTGAAGCAAGGGCGTGGGGATCGTCTGAAGGATAAAGACCATCCGGAGCTGTTCTCCGGGTTGGTGTGGTCGGGCGAGCAGGCGTTGCCGCTGGGGCTGATCGATGGTTTGGGCAGTGCCAGTTCGGTGGCGCGCGATGTGATTGGCGAGAAAGAGTTGGTGGATTTCACGGTTGAGGAATCGCCGTTTGATCGCTTCTCCAAGAAGCTCGGCGCCAGTGTGGCGGAGAAACTGGCCTTGTACATGGGCTTCCAGGGGCCGACGCTGCGCTGAGATCTCAAGCTCTGTGTCGATAAATGTGGGAGGGGGCTTGCTCCCGATAGCAGTGGGTCAGCCAGCTTATTGGTAACTGGCCCGCCGCCATCGGGAGCAAGCCCCCTCCCACATTTGGTTTTGCGCGGGTTTTAAGGGGTTTGCACACCCTCGGCCAGCAGCATATCCACCAGGCGAATCAGCGGTAAGCCGACAAGGCTGGTCGCATCCGGGCCTTCGGTGCTTTGAAACAGGCTCACGCCCAGCCCTTCAGCCTTGAAGCTGCCGGCACAGTCGTAGGGCTGCTCAATGCGCAAGTAGCGCTCGATGCGCTCGGCGTCCAGCACGCGCATGTGCACGGTGAACGGCACGCAGTCCACCTGGCAATGCCCGGTCTCGCTATTAAGCAGTGCCAGGCCTGTCAGGAAGCTGACGTGCTTGCCGCTGGCGGCAAGCAGTTGCTCGCGAGCGTTTTCGAACGTGTGGGGCTTGCCGATGATCCTGCCTTCGAGTGCGGCAACCTGATCGGAGCCGATAATCAAATGCCCGGGATGGCTGCCGGCGAGGGCGCGGGCTTTCTCTTCGGCCAGGCGCTTGACCAGCTCAATCGCGGACTCATTTGCGCGATGGCTTTCGTCGATATCCGGCGAGCTGCAGATGAATGGCAGGTGCAGGCGGCTCAGCAATTCCCGGCGATAAACCGAGCTGGATGCGAGTAATAAAGGCAGCATTAGCGTCTCCTCAAGGCAGCCAGGGATTCTAGCGGGGCGACCGGCTGACGCACAGGGCTGAATTTCCTTTGACATGGCCGGGTGCATCCCTATAATGCTGCGCCTATGTTGAATGACCCGATTCCACCTCACGTTGACCCGCGCAAATTGGCAGATCGTGGCACTTCCCTTCAAGGTGAATTGCTGCTGGCCGATTTGGAGAGACTCTGCGACCCGCTTTCCGACACTGTCGGTACGGTGCAGGCCAAATTTGTTTTTGAACGAGATGAACGTAAATCTGTGGTGATCCACAGTTTTATCGACACCGAAGTCAAAATGGTTTGCCAGCGTTGTCTTGAGCTGGTCACCCTGCCGATCCATAGCGAATGCAGTTATGCCGTGGTGAAGGAGGGTGCGAATACCCAGTCGTTGCCGAAAGGTTATGACGTGCTGGAACTGGGCGAAGATCCTTTGGATCTGCATGCACTGATCGAGGAGGAGCTTTTGCTCGCCTTGCCCATTGTGCCTGCTCATCATCCGGAAGAATGCCAGCAGCCGGAGGGTCTCGATGACGAGGCCGAACCGAGCGAGGACGAGGTAACGCGGTCCAACCCGTTCAGTGTATTGGCGCAGTTAAAGCGTGACCCAAACGTTTAGGAGTTAATCAATTATGGCTGTTCAGCAGAACAAAAAATCCCGTTCCGCCCGTGACATGCGTCGTTCGCACGATGCCCTGACGGCGAGCACTTTGTCTGTAGAAAAAACCACCGGTGAAATTCACCTGCGTCACCACGTATCGCCAGAAGGCGTATACCGTGGTCGTAAAGTGATCGACAAGGGCGCTGACGAGTAATCACTTGTCTGCTCAAGTCATCGCGATTGACGCAATGGGCGGGGACTTCGGTCCCCGCAGCATTGTTCAGGCCTGCATTGCCAGCCTGTCTGCAACGCCCTCGCTGCACCTGACCCTCGTCGGTCAACCCTCCCTTCTTGAAGAATTGATTGCCAGCCATCCGGCGGTAGATCGCGCGCGCCTGACTGTTACAGCGGCCAGCGAAACCATCGGCATGGATGAAAAGCCTGCGGTCGCCCTTCGCGGCAAGCCTGATTCTTCAATGCGGGTGGCGCTTGAGTTGTTGCGTGATGGCAAGGTGCAAGCCTGTGTCAGTGCCGGCAACACCGGGGCGTTGATGGCGTTGTCGCGGCATGTGCTCAAGACGCTGCCCGGTATCGATCGGCCGGCGATGGTCGCGGCGATTCCCACGCAGCGAGGTTATTGCCAGTTGCTCGACCTCGGGGCAAACGTCGATTGCAGTGCCGAGCACCTGTTTCAGTTCGCCGTGATGGGCTCGGTGGCCGCTGAGGCGCTGGGTGTGGCTCGTCCGCGTGTAGCCCTGCTGAATATCGGCACCGAAGACATCAAGGGCAACCAGCAGGTCAAGCTCGCTGCCAGCCTGTTGCAAGGTGCTCGGGGCTTGAATTACATCGGTTTCGTCGAAGGGGATGGTTTGTACCGGGGCGAGGCGGATGTGGTGGTGTGTGACGGGTTTGTCGGCAATATCCTGCTCAAGTCCAGCGAGGGCCTGGCGACGATGATTGCCACGCGTATCGAGGCCTTGTTCAAGCAGAGCCTGGCGTCCCGTTTGGTCGGCGCTCTGGCGCTGCCGTTGATGCGCCGCTTGCAGGCCGACCTCGCGCCGGCGCGGCACAACGGTGCGAGCTTTCTGGGGCTGCAGGGCATTGTGGTGAAAAGCCACGGCTCGGCAGGTGTGCAGGGCTTTCAGAGTGCGATTGCGCGGGCGCTGATCGAGATTCAGGAAAACCTGCCGCAACGCCTGCGTGGCCGTCTTGAGGATCTGTTGCCTTAGGCGAATTGGCCCGGGAGTGCTTAAATGTGACCGGCCAGTTCAATAGACCATCCAACTTGTCAGTTTCGTGCGCTCCCACCGTAGGGGCACGCATTTTTGACGACCAGATCATTAGGGGCTTGTTACATGTCTACATCCCTCGCATTCGTCTTTCCAGGGCAGGGTTCGCAGTCCCTCGGCATGTTGGCCGAGCTGGGCGCGCAACATCCGCTGATCCTGGAAACCTTCAAGGAAGCTTCCGATGCCTTGGGTTACGACCTGTGGGCACTGACCCAGCAGGGGCCGGAAGAGCAACTCAATCAAACCGATAAAACCCAGCCGGCCATCCTGACCGCTTCGATCGCCCTGTGGCGCTTGTGGCTGGCGGAAGGCGGCGCGCGCCCGGCTTACGTGGCCGGTCACAGCCTGGGCGAATACAGCGCCCTGGTGGCTGCGGGCAGCCTGACCCTCGCTGAAGCGGTCAAGCTGGTTGAGCGTCGTGGTCAGTTGATGCAAGAAGCCGTTCCGGCCGGGCAGGGCGGCATGGCCGCTATCCTGGGTCTGGACGATGCCGTCGTGATCGAGGCCTGCAAAGAAGCGGCCCAGGGCGAAGTGGTCAGCGCAGTGAACTTCAACTCCCCTGGCCAGGTGGTGATCGCCGGTGCCAAGGCGGCGGTTGAGCGTGCCATCGAAGGCTGCAAGGCCCGTGGCGCCAAGCGTGCCTTGCCATTGCCGGTGAGCGTGCCGTCCCATTGTGAGCTGATGCGCCCGGCTGCCGAGCGTTTTGCCGAGTCCATCGCCGCCATCAATTGGAAGGCGCCGCAGATCCCGCTGGTGCAGAACGTCAGCGCGGCCGTGGCCGCCGACCTCGACACCCTCAAGCGCGACCTGCTGGAGCAACTCTACAAGCCGGTGCGCTGGGTCGAGTCGGTCCAGACCCTGGCTGCCAATGGCGCCACCGAGCTGGTTGAGTGTGGCCCGGGTAAGGTCCTGGCCGGCCTGAACAAGCGCTGCGCCGACGGCGTATCCACCGCTAACCTCAATACACCTGACGCCTTCGCTGCCGCTCGTGCGGCGCTGGCCTGAACCCTGAAATTAGGAGAAGCCTGCATGAGTCTGCAAGGTAAAGTTGCACTGGTTACCGGCGCCAGCCGTGGTATTGGCCAGGCGATTGCCCTCGAACTGGGCCGTCAGGGCGCTGTTGTGATCGGCACCGCCACGTCCGCTTCCGGCGCTGAGCGTATCGCCGCGACCTTGAAGGAAAACGGCGTGCAGGGCACCGGCCTTGAGCTGAACGTGACCAGTGATGAATCGGTTGCTGCGGTATTGGCCCAGATCACTGCACAATTTGGCGCGCCGGCTATTCTGGTAAACAACGCCGGTATCACCCGCGACAACCTGATGATGCGCATGAAAGACGACGAGTGGTACGACGTGGTCGATACCAACTTGAACAGTCTGTTTCGCCTGTCCAAGGGGGTTTTGCGCGGCATGACCAAGGCGCGTTGGGGTCGAATTATCAATATTGGCTCCGTAGTGGGTGCCATGGGCAACGCAGGCCAAGTAAACTACGCAGCCGCCAAAGCCGGTCTGGAAGGTTTCAGCCGTGCATTGGCACGTGAAGTCGGTTCGCGGTCGATTACGGTCAACTCGGTGGCCCCAGGGTTCATCGACACCGATATGACCCGTGAACTGCCGGAAGCACAGCGTGAAGCGTTGCTGACACAGATTCCGCTGGGCCGTCTGGGCCAGGCACAAGAGATCGCGAATGTGGTCACTTTCCTGGCATCCGACGGTGCGGCATACGTGACTGGGGCTACAATCCCGGTGAACGGCGGGATGTACATGAGTTAAATTGTGACGGATCGCTTCAAAAAAATGTCATACGAGCTGTCTAAAATCCGTTATAAAGCTGCAACTTAATTTATAGGCAGGTGGCCTGCCGGGTACAAGGGTGAAGCTTTCAGTTGAAAAGCTGAAAAGGCTTTCTATACACTTACCCACTGGCCAGCTGCCTGAATTTGTCCATTAGGAGTTAAACAAGGTATGAGCACCATCGAAGAGCGCGTCAAGAAAATCGTCGCCGAGCAACTGGGCGTTAAAGAAGAAGAAGTGACCAACACTGCTTCCTTCGTAGAAGACCTGGGTGCCGATTCCCTTGACACCGTTGAGCTGGTGATGGCTCTGGAAGAGGAATTCGAGACCGAAATCCCGGACGAAGAAGCTGAAAAAATCACTACCGTTCAAGCTGCTATCGACTACGTTACTAGCCACCAGGCGTAATAGTTTGTAGTCGTCGCTTGCTGTTAGGGAAAAACCGCACTGCTGTAACGGCGTGCGGTTTTTTCTTTAGCTCTGAAGCAAAGTGAGCTCTGAAGCAAAGTGTCGTCATCAAGAAAAAGGAGAGTGCTGTGTCGCGTAGACGCGTCGTAGTCACCGGTATGGGTATGTTGTCGCCACTGGGTACGGATGTGCCGAGCAGTTGGCAGGGCATTCTTGCTGGCCACAGTGGTATTGGTCTGATCGAACACACGGACCTTTCTGCCTATTCCACCCGTTTTGGCGGCTCGGTAAAGGGCTTCAATGTCGAGGAATATCTCTCGATCAAAGAATCCCGCAAACTCGACCTGTTCATTCAATACGGCCTGGCAGCCGGTTTTCAGGCGGTGCGTAATGCCGGCCTGGAAGTGACCGACGCCAACCGTGAGCGCATCGGCGTGGCCATGGGTTCGGGTATTGGCGGTTTGACCAATATCGAAGAAACCAGCCGCACCTTGCACGATTCCGGCCCCCGTCGAATTTCACCGTTCTTCGTGCCGGGCTCGATCATCAATATGATTTCCGGTTTCCTGTCGATCCACTTGGGCGCACAGGGACCTAACTACGCCATTGCCACGGCGTGCACCACAGGCACGCACTGCATCGGCATGGCCGCACGTAACATTGCCTATGACGAAGCCGACGTGATGATCGCCGGTGGCGCCGAAATGGCCGCCTGCGGGCTGGGCATGGGCGGCTTCGGCGCGTCCCGTGCACTGTCGACTCGCAACGATGAGCCGACTCGCGCCAGTCGTCCGTGGGACAAGGGCCGTGACGGCTTTGTACTGTCCGACGGTGCCGGTGCGCTGGTACTGGAAGAGCTGGAGCACGCCAAGGCGCGTGGTGCCACGATCTACGCCGAGCTGATTGGCTTTGGTATGAGCGGCGACGCCTACCACATGACCTCGCCACCGGCCGACGGTGCTGGTGCTGCACGTTGCATCACCAACGCTTTGCGTGATGCGAAGGTCAACCCTGACCAAGTGCAGTACATCAACGCCCACGGCACCTCGACCCCGACCGGCGATTTGGCGGAAGCCGAAGCCATCAAGTCGGTGTTCGGCGAGCACGCGTACAAGCTGGCAGTCAGCTCCACCAAGTCCATGACCGGCCACTTGTTGGGTGCGGCGGGCGCGGTCGAAGCGATCTTCAGCGTGATGGCGATCAAGGATCAGGTCGCTCCACCGACCATCAACCTTGATGAGCCGGACGAAGGCTGCGACCTGAACTTCGTGCCTCACGAAGCGCAGCCGATGCCGATCGACGTGGCGATTTCCAACTCGTTCGGTTTCGGTGGCACCAACGGTTCGCTGGTGTTCCGCCGGTTCGCTGAGTGATGCACAGCTGGGTCGACGGTCAGCCAGCGGACAACGTGCCCCTGAAAGATCGCGGCCTGGCGTATGGCGACGGGTTGTTCGAGACCATCGCCGTAAAGGCCGGGCAGCCTGTGCTGCTCGACCGTCACCTGCAACGCCTCGCTGAGGGTTGCAGGCGGCTCGCCCTGGTTGCGGATCAAGCGCTGATCCGCAGCGAGGTGTTGGCGTATGCCGCCGCCCTGGGCGACGGCGTACTCAAGTTGATCCTCACCCGTGGCGACAGCCTGCGCGGTTATGGCATCAACCCCGGCGCTCCGGTGCGCCGTATCTTGCAGGGCGGTCCGCCCGCAACCTATCCCCATGCTCACGGAGCCGACGGCATCCGCCTGTTTCCGTGCGCGACTCGCTTGGCCGAGCAGCCGTTGCTGGCGGGTCTCAAGCACCTTAATCGTCTCGAACAAGTGATCGCCCGCGCTGAGTGGCAAGATACCGAGCATGCCGAAGGCTTGATGCTGGATATCTCCGGACGCGTCATTGAGGGCGTTTTCAGCAACCTGTTCCTGGTGCGCAACGGCCTGTTACTAACCGCTGATCTGAATCGTTGTGGCGTTGCCGGGGTGATGCGCGCGGAAGTTCTGGCACAGGCGCAGGCGCTGGGCATCCCGTGGGCCGTGGCCGACATCAGCCTTGAGCAGTTGCAGCAGGCTGACGAAGTCTTTGTCTGCAACA
This sequence comes from Pseudomonas fluorescens, assembly GCF_900215245.1. Classification (GTDB taxonomy): domain Bacteria; phylum Pseudomonadota; class Gammaproteobacteria; order Pseudomonadales; family Pseudomonadaceae; genus Aquipseudomonas; species Aquipseudomonas fluorescens. The sequence goes on along the minus strand of NZ_LT907842.1, from coordinate 605,906 downwards.
GCGTTTATGGCATTTGGCCGGTGCGTGGCTGCGCTGCGATGAGCTGGTCGGTTGGGCCACTCACCCGTAAACTGCAGGGCATTGTTCGCGCGCTATTGGATATTTGAGTTGATACGAAAACTGGTTTTACTGCTGCAAATCGGCCTGGTCTCGGCAGGCTTGCTGCTGGGCTTCTCTGCCTGGAAGCTCGACTCTGCCCTGAAGCAGCCCCTGAATCTGACCCAGGAACAATTGCTCGATGTGCCTGCCGGGTCGACCCCGACGGGCACCTTTAATCGCCTTGAAGCTGACGGCGTACTTGATGGTGCGTTCTGGTTACGTCTTTACTGGCGCTTCAACCTCGATGGTCAGCCGTTGCACAGCGGCGAATACCGCATGACTCCTGGCCTGACCGCGGAGGGCTTGATCGGCTTGTGGCAGCGCGGCGAAGTGGTGCAATACAGCCTGACGCTGGTCGAAGGCTGGAACTTTCGGCAGGTACGGTCGGCTCTGGCCAAGCACGAAAAGATCGTGCAGACCTTGTCGGGCCTGAGCGATAGCCAAGTCATGGACAAGCTCGGTCACCCTGGCGTGTTTCCTGAAGGGCGCTTCTTCCCTGATACCTATCGCTTCGTGCGCGGCATGACCGATGTCGAATTCCTGAAAAAGGCCTACAACCGCCTCGACGACGTCCTCGCCCAGGAGTGGAGCAAGCGCGCCGCCGATGCGCCGTACACCGACCCTTACCAGGCGCTGATCATGGCTTCGCTGGTGGAGAAAGAGACCGGCGTGCCGGAAGAGCGCGGGCAGATCGCCGGTGTCTTCGTGCGCCGCATGAAGATCGGCATGCTGTTGCAGACTGACCCGACGGTGATCTATGGCCTGGGTGAACGCTACAACGGCAAGTTGACCCGCGCTCATCTCAAGGAAGCCAACCCCTACAACACCTACATGATTGCCGGCCTGCCGCCGACGCCGATCGCGATGGTCGGCCGCGAGGCGATTCACGCCGCGTTGAACCCGGTGTCGGGCAGTAGCCTGTATTTCGTCGCCCGGGGCGATGGCAGCCATATTTTCTCCGATGACCTGGATGCGCATAATGCCGCCGTGCGTGAGTTTCAGCTCAAACGCCGGGCCGACTATCGCTCCAGCCCGGCGCCGGTGGTGAAACCATCGGAAGACTCGGCGGCGCCTGCCGATGCTCCGGCTCCAGCGCCGCTGGTGAAACCATCGGAAGACTCGGCGCCACCTGCCGATGCGCCGACTCCAGCGCCGCTTGAACAACCGACCGAGCCTGCGCCGGCCACCGCTGCGCCGCAAAGCCCGCAATGACTCTGACTAAGGACTGCCTGTGACTGGCTTGTTTATTACCCTGGAAGGCCCGGAAGGCGCCGGCAAAAGCACCAACCGCGATTACCTGGCCGAGCGCTTGCGCGCCGAGGGCGTTGAAGTGGTGCTGACCCGTGAGCCCGGCGGCACGCCGTTGGCCGAACGCATTCGTGAAGTGCTGTTGGCCCCAGGTGAAGAACAGATGAACCCGGACACCGAGCTGCTGCTGGTGTTTGCTGCCCGTGCCCAGCACCTGGCTGAAGTCATCCGCCCGGCACTCGCGCGCGGTGCGGTGGTGATTTGCGATCGGTTTACCGATTCCACCTACGCCTACCAGGGCGGTGGCCGTGGCTTGTCGCTGGCGCGCATCGCTGCACTGGAAACATTCGTTCAGGGCGATGTGCGCCCTGACTTGACCCTGCTGTTCGATCTGCCGGTGGAAGTCGGTATGGCCCGTGCCAGTGCCCGCGGTCGCCTGGACCGCTTCGAGCTGGAAGGGCGTGCGTTCTTTGATGCCGTGCGCGCTGCATTCCTCACGCTCGCCAAGGCTGAGCCGGCACGTTATTCCGTGCTGGACGCGGCCCAACCGCTGGCCCAGGTACAACAAGCCATTGATGCGCTGCTACCTCAACTCCTGGAGCGCGCCCGTGGCTGAAGCCTATCCATGGCAAGACAGTCTCTGGCAACAATTGGCCGGCCGCGCCCAGCATGCCCACGCCTATTTGCTGCACGGGCCGATTGGTATCGGCAAGCGCGCACTCGCCGAGCGCCTCATGGCCAGCCTGTTGTGCCAGCGCCCGGTTCATCTGGAAGCCTGCGGCGAGTGCAAATCCTGCCTGTTGCTCAAGGCCGGAAGCCACCCCGATAACTACTTGCTGGAACCCGAGGAGGCCGACAAGGCGATCAAGGTCGACCAGGTGCGTGACCTGGTCAGCTTTGTGGTGCAGACCGCACAGATGGGCGGGCGCAAGGTGGTCCTGATCGAGCCGGTGGAAGCGATGAACATCAACGCCGCCAACGCCTTGCTCAAGAGCCTGGAAGAACCCTCGGGTGATACGGTGCTGTTGTTGGTGAGCCATCAGTCCAGCCGCTTGTTGCCGACCATTCGCAGCCGCTGTGTCCAGCAGGCCTGCCCTTTGCCGAGCGAAGCCTTGAGCTTGCAGTGGCTGGCCCAGGCGCTGCCTGAGTGCTCGCAGGAAGAGCGCGTCGAGCTGCTGACCCTGGCCGCCGGCTCGCCGCTGGCTGCCGTGAAGCTGCAAGCCCAGGGCGTGCGCGAGCAGCGTGCGCTGGTGGTGGAGGGCGTCAAAAAGCTGCTCAAGCAAGAGCAGTCCGCGACGCAACTGGCCGAAGGCGCCTGGAAAGACATTCCCTTGTTGTTGCTGTTCGACTGGTTCTGCGACTGGTCGAGCCTGATCCTGCGCTACCAGTTGACCCAGGATGAAAGCGGCTTGGGCCTGCCGGATATGCGCAAGGTGGTGCAGTACCTCGCGCAGAAAAGCGCGCAAGACAAGGTGTTGAATATCCAGGACTGGATTCTTGCCCAGCGCCAGAAGGTTCTCGGCAAAGCCAACCTCAACCGCGTGCTGCTGCTTGAAGCGCTGTTGGTGCAGTGGGTCGGCTTGCTCGGCCGGCGTTAATTTCAGTGGCCGACGGGTGTATCGTTGGCCGCCAACTTTCCGTGACTCAACTTTCCGGACTCAAGTCGTAACTTCCTATGCTCGTAGATTCCCATTGCCACCTTGATCGCCTCGACCTTGCCCAGCACGGCGGCTCCCTCGATGCCGCCCTTGAGGCAGCGCGCCAGCGCGGAGTAGGGCACTTCCTGTGCATCGGCGTGAGCGCCGAAAACGCTGCCGACGTCAAAGCACTGGCCGACCGGTATGCCGATGTCGATTGCTCGGTAGGCATCCACCCGTTGGACCTCAAGCCCGGTGAAGCGCCGGCCCTCGATTGGCTATTGGGCGAACTCAACCACCCGCGAGTGGTGGCCATTGGCGAAACCGGCCTGGACTATCACTACGAGCCGGAGGCCGCCGAGTTGCAGCAGGCCTCGTTTCGCCTGCACCTGCACGCCGCGCAGCAAACCGGCAAGCCGGTGATCGTCCACACCCGTGGCGCCCGCGCTGACACGCTGACCCTGCTGCGTGAAGCGGCGTTGCCCCAGGCCGGCGTGCTGCATTGCTTCACCGAAGATTGGGACATGGCCAAGGCCGCCCTGGACCTGGGCTTCTACATTTCCCTGTCCGGTATTGTCACCTTCCGCAACGCCGACGCCCTGCGCGACGTTGCGCGTCAGGTGCCGGCCGACCGCCTGCTGGTGGAAACCGACTCGCCGTACCTGGCGCCGATTCCCCATCGCGGCAAGCCGAACCTGCCGGAATATGTGCGCGACGTGGCGGATTACCTGGCAATGCTGCGGGGCGAGTCGTACGAGCGCTTTGCCGAGCAGACCACCGCGAACTTCAAGCGGTTGTTCCCGCTGGCCCACGTCGCTGGGTAAGGCAGGCAAATCGCAGGCAAAAAAAACCCGGGTTCTGGGGGGTGAATCCGGGCTAAGACCATTAGGAGTAAAACAAGGGCACGCAGTCCGTCGGTACCCAGGTCGACGCGTCACTTGGGGGAGATGCCACGCCGACAGTTCAAGTATTGATCAGTATCCGATTCAGTCCAGTCGCATCTGATCGTTTTTTAAACAGATTTGGAATACGCGCGCTTCGCTTGAGTTCTCATTGCGCAGGTGCACAGGGGCAGTTGTTGCGTGTTATTTCTGACTGGCAGCGAGCAAATCGTTGGCGTGTTGAAAGTAAAGTGCGTTGCGGGTTCACATAGACGTTGCCCAACGACCGTTCAGTCGGGATAATCCCTCGCATCGGGTAAATCGTATCGCCGCGTATCCGTGGCCCTGCGCAACCCTCCCTATTTCGACCTTTGCAGACCTCTTCCTCATGCACAAAGAACCCCGTAAGGTCCGTGAGTTTCGCCGCCGTGAGCAGGAAATTCTCGACACCGCACTCAAGTTATTCCTTGAACAAGGTGAAGACAGTGTCACCGTCGAGATGATTGCGGATGCCGTGGGTATCGGCAAAGGCACGATCTACAAGCACTTCAAATCCAAGGCGGAAATTTACCTGCGCCTGATGCTCGATTACGAGCGCGACTTGAACGAACTGCTGCATTCGGCTGATGTGGACAAGGACAAGGAAGCCCTGTCGCGCGCCTACTTCGAGTTCCGCATGCGTGATCCGCAGCGCTATCGCCTGTTCGACCGCCTGGAAGAGAAGGTGGTCAAAGGCCATCAGGTGCCGGAAATGGTCGAGGAGCTGCACAAGATCCGCGCCTCGAACTTCGAACGCCTGACCTTGCTGATCAAGGGCCGCATCAGCGAAGGCAAGCTTGAAGATGTGCCGCCTTATTTCCACTATTGCGCCGCCTGGGCGTTGGTGCACGGCGCGGTTGCGCTGTACCACTCGCCGTTCTGGAGCAATGTGCTGGAAGATCAGGAAGGTTTCTTCCAGTTCCTGATGGATATCGGCGTGCGCATGGGCAACAAACGCAAGCACAGCGCTGAACTGCCAGGCGCTGAACCGAAGAGCGGCGACGCGCCTGCCAGTTAAGCTATTCCTGACAGTGATGGCGCAATCAATTACTGCCAGTTGCAGTACCCCAGGAATATACTCAGGCAAGGACCTTGCTAAAAGTTGATTTATAAGTCAGCTTTTAGATCGCCCGTACAATCCTCTGCCGGAGTGATCCATGATCGTTGATCGTCAAGGCAGGCGGTTTCGCAATTTGCGGATCAGCCTGACCTCAGCCTGCAATTACGCGTGTACCTACTGTGTGCCCAACGGCAAACGGTTGGTGGCTGCCCAAGACGAACTCTCGGCCGAGGCCATGGCCCGTGGTGTGGCTTATCTGATCGAAGCGGCGGGCATCGAGCGCCTGCGCATCACCGGCGGCGAGCCGCTGGTCAGCCCCAAGCTGGAAGCCTTCATGGGCGCGGTGGGCGGGATGGGTCTCAGTGATATCAGCCTGACCACCAACGGCCAACTGCTCGCCCGCAAACTGCCACTGCTGGTGGACGCCGGCATTCGCCGCATCAACGTGTCCCTCGACACGTTGGACGCCGACGCTTTCCGCAGCATCGCCCGTGGCGGTGACTTGGCCACCGTGCTGGACGGCATGGACCAGGCCCGCGCTGCCGGGATCAAAATCAAAGTCAATATGGTGCCGTTACGCGGGCAGAACCTCGACCAGGTGATGCCGTTGCTCGACTACTGCCTGGAGCGCGGCTACGAGTTGCGTTTTATCGAGCTGATGCGCATGGGCCATCTGGCCAAGGACTCCAATGCGTTCCTGCAGCAATTTGTCAGCCTGCAGCAATTGCTCAGCCTGATCGGCGAACACCACGAATACCTGCAAGCCAATGCCCCGGTGGACGCCACTGCGGTGCGTTACGAAGTGCCGGGCAAAGGCTTTTTCGGCGTGATTGCCAACGAAAGCGTGCCGTTTTGCCGGACCTGTTCGCGCCTGCGGCTGTCATCCACCGGCTGGTTGCATGGCTGCCTGTCGTCGAGCAATCGTCACTACGTCGGCGACCTGCTGGACAAACCGCGTCACCAGGCTTTACCGGCCTTGCAAGGCTTGTTGGTGAAGGCGTTGGGCGATAAACAGGAAGTGGCCTTCTCCGGTGGTGCGACGATCATGAAGATCATCGGCGGCTAGCCCAAACGTGCGCCGAACCCTGTGGCAACACGCCTGCTCGCACATTTGTTGTGTGTAGTTCTTGGATGGCGCGGATTCTGCATCTTGTGCCCATTCGCCGGTTTTCCGTCACCGGCTTTTGGAGGATTGGGATGCGTAGTCTGGTTTTGTTGCTGGCGTCGTTGACGCTGAGTGGTTGCATGACCGTCAGCGATATGGCCGAAGGCACCCGCTATCAGATGAGCGACGCCGGGTTGCTGGACCACAGTGATACCCGCCGTACTGCGTCCGTTCGCATACAGCCGGACTCCTTTGTCTTTATCGCCCAAGGCGCTTTCGTACCGCCGGGCAGTGCCTACCCGCGACCTAACGTGGTGGCCGAAGAGGCCTTTAACGGCTTCGTCGAATATTTCCCCATGGTGCGCCGCGCCCGCCAGCCTGAAGGCCTGGAACAAGCCATGGCCGAAGCGCGTGCAGCGGGTGCGCATTACCTGCTGTATTGCCGTTTTGCGGCGGCCGATGACCGTATCGGCAATGCCGATGAGTGGACCGATCAGCAGGCATTGGACCGCGTGGGGATCGACAGTGGCGTCATCCAGATCATGTTGATCGAGACCAGCACCCAGTATTTGATTGATACTGCACGTATTCGCAGTCGTGGCGGTTTACTGACGTTCCATGACAACAAGCCAGAAGACCTGATTGCCCGCCCGCTGGCGAAGTACGCCCGAGGCCTGCTGGGCATGAGTGATCAGTAACCTCACAGGTAAATAAGGGAGAGCCCATGACCGATTCCGCCAAGGCCAATGATCTATTGGCTCAACTGCCCAAGGGCAAGGGGCCGGCACCGGTGCATCTGTGGAACCCGGCGTTTTGCGGCGATATCGATATGCGCATCGCCCGCGATGGCACCTGGTTTTATCAGGGCACGCCGATTGGGCGTAAGCCGATGGTCAAGTTGTTCTCCAACATCATTCGCCGCGACGGCGATGCGTATTTTCTGGTGACGCCGGTGGAAAAGGTCGGCATCACCGTCGATGATGCGCCGTTTGTCGCGTTAACCCTTGAAGTCGAAGGGCAGGGCGAAAGCCAGGTACTGCGCTTTACCACCAATGTCGACGAACAGGTCGAAGCCGGGCTGGAACACCCGTTGCGCGTGGTGATCGACCCGGTCACCCAAGAACCCGCGCCTTATCTGCGGGTGCGCACCAACCTCGAAGCCCTCGTGCATCGCAACGCCTTTTACCAATTGGTCGAGTTGGCGGTCAGTCGTCCGATCAACGGTCAGAACTGGCTTGGCGTATGGAGCGGCGGGGAGTTTTTCCGCATTGGCCTTGAGCCTTAAGGCGGGTTTTTTCATCGCGCTGAAATAATTTACTTGCTGGCACTGGACGCTTTCGGTTATCAATTTGTACATGATTAGACATGTCCGATTTGATAAGAAAAAACGCGTCGTCGACGAGCTCATCCGCCGTATCGAGGGCGGAGTGATGGCCGACGGTTTCCTGCTGCCGGGCGAGCATCAGTTGGCCGAAGAGTTCGCGGTCAGCCGTGGCACGCTGCGCGAAGCCTTGGCTGAACTCAAACGGCGCAACTATATCGCCACCCAGAGCGGCGTCGGCTCCATCGTCACCTTCGACGGCATGGTGCTCGACCAACGCAACGGCTGGGCCCAGGCCCTGGCGGATACCGGCGCGCGGGTCATCACTGACATCCTGCGTCTGGAGGCGGTGACCCGTCCCGACCTGCTCAGCCGATTCGGCAGTGACCAATTCATCGCCCTCGACCGCCGTCGGCGCACCACGGACGGCACTGCCGTGTCCCTGGAGCGCTCGCTGATGCCCGCTGCCGGTGGCCTGGAAGGCTTGCCGCGCGTGGGCCTGATCGACGATTCCCTGACCATTACCCTGGCCGCTTACGGTTATATCGGCGCCGAAGGTGACCAATGGATCGGCGCCGAGCCCCTCAGCGATGCAGACGCTGAGTTGCTCGGTCGCGCGCCCGGCACCGTGTTTCTCAAGGCCTCGCGCACCACCTACGACCGCCGCGAGCGCTTCATGGAGTACGTCGAAAGTCTGCTCGACCCGCTGCACTTTCGCCTGCATCTGCAGTTTGGAGCGTCAAAATGACCTCGGCAAATCGCGCCCTTGGCGCCTTCTACGGTCTGGCCCTGGGCGACGCTCTGGGCATGCCGACCCAGTCCCTGAGCCGCGAGCAGGTGCAAAAGCGTTTCGGTGCCATCACCGCCCTGGAAGACGCCGACGCCGACCAACCCATCGCGCCAAACATGCCGGCCGGCTCCATCACCGATGACACTGAACAGGCGATCCTGGTCGGCGAGTTGCTGGTGGAAGGCGCAGGCAAGATCGAGCCGACGGTGCTCGCCCAGCGCCTGATCGATTGGGAAGCCGTAATGCGCGCCAAGGGTTCGCAGGATTTGCTCGGCCCGTCGACCAAGCGCGCAATCGACATGATCCTCGCCGGCCACACCCCGGAAGAGTCCGGGCGCTACGGCACCACCAATGGTGCTGCGATGCGCATCACGCCTGTGGGGATTGCCGCGGATGTCAGCGATCCGGCGCAGTTTATCCAGGCGGTGATCCAGGCGTGCCAGGTCACTCACAACACCAGCCTGGGGATTTCCAGCGCGGCGGCCGTTGCGGCGGTGGTCTCGGCGGGTATCAACGGGGTGGATCTGGGGGAGGCGCTGAACATCGGCACCCAAATCGCCCAGCAGGCCGAAGGCCATGGTCACTGGGTTGCCGGTGGACGCATTTCCACCCGCATCAGTTGGGCGCGGACTTTAAGCGTCGGCAGCGGCGACAAAGCCCTGTTTGCCGACTTGCTGTACGAACTGATCGGCACCTCCGTCGCGTCCCAGGAGTCGGTGGTGGTGTCGTTTGCCCTCGCGCAGCGAGTGGCGGTGGGCGCGATGAATGCCTTTGAGGCCCTGTGCCTGGCCGCCAGCCTGGGCGGCGACACTGACACCATCGCCGCGATTCTCGGCGCCATGTTGGGCGCGTGCCTGGGGATGCAGTGCTGGCCTGAAGCAATGATCGAGCAGGTCAAGGCCGTCAACGGCCTGGATTTGCAGCCGTTGGTGCAGGGGCTGCTTGATCTGCGCTAAGCACCGCAGATCAAGGTGGGAGCGGGCTTGCCCGCGATAGCGACCTGTCAGTCACTGATGCATCAACTGGAAGGCCGCTATCGCAGGCAAGCCAGCTCCCACATTAAATCGTAGGTGAGTCAGGACGACCGGTTAAAGCTTTGAGTATCTGCCACAACCACAACAATACAGGCACCAGGAGCACCCCTCATGAGCACCCCTTCTTCCGGCCAAAGCGCCGGGCAACTGGAAACACGTGGTATCGAACCGGTCCCGGAAAGCGAGTGCAACGGCCACCCGCTGCAACTGTTCTGGGTGTGGTTTGCCGCTAACATCAGCATCCTCGGCTTGCCGCTTGGCGCGACGTTGGTGGCGTTTCGTGGCTTGGCAATCTGGCAGGCAATCATCGTCGCCATTCTCGGCGCTGCCGGCTCCTTCGCGGTGGTAGGCATCATCTCCATCGCCGGCCGGCGTGGGCGTGCACCGAGCTTGACCCTGTCGCGCGCGATTTTCGGCGTGCGTGGCAATATCGGCCCGACCCTGGTGTCACTGATGTCGCGCCTGGGCTGGGAAACCGTCAACACCACCACTGCAGCCTTCGTGCTGCTGTCGCTGTGCTCGATCCTGTTCCATTCGCCGGTCGAGGCGAAAAGCGCACCAGTGCTGACACTGATATTCATCGCCATTTTTGTGCTGCTGACCTTGTCTGTTTCCGGCCTGGGCCACGCCACGCTGCTGGTGATTCAGAAGTGGGCTACCTATGTATTCGGTGGGTTGAATATTCTGGTCGGCGGCTTCCTCTGCGCAACCATCGACTGGAGCGCGGTGTTCAATGCCACCCCGGCGCCGCTGAGCGCGATGATCATCGGCGTCGGCACCATGGCCGCCGGCACCGGTATCGGTTGGGCCAACGCCGGTGCCGACATGTCGCGCTACCAGCACCGCAGCGTCAAGGCCGCGCGCCTGGTGGCCTCTGCCGCGTTTGGTGCGGGGATTCCGTTGGTGCTGCTGATCACCCTTGGCGGCCTGCTGTCGGTCGGCAACAACGACCTGGCCTCGGCCACTGACCCGATCATCGCGATCCGCGACATGCTCCCTACCTGGATGGCCGTGCCGTACCTGATCACCGCGTTTGGTGGGCTGCTGCTCTCCAACAACCTTTCGGTGTATTCGGCGGGCCTGACGACCTTGACCCTCGGCTTGAAGGTCAAGCGCGTGCACGCGGTCATCGTCGATATTGTGGCGATCTTCGCCGGTTCGATTTACTTCATGCTGATCGCCGACAGCTTCTATGGCCCGTTCATCACCTTCATCTCGCTGCTGGCAGTACCGATCACCGCGTGGGTCGGGATCTTCGTGGTCGACCTGATTCACCGCCACTACTACAGCGCCAAGGACCTGTTGGACGTAAGCCCAAGCAGTGCCTATTGGTACCGTGGCGGCGTGGAGTGGCGTGCATTCGGCGCCTGGGCGGTGGCGATCGTGTTGGGTTTCAGCTTCACCACTATCGGCACCACCGCCGAAAACATCTGGTTCGCCGGGCCATTGTCCGATTCCTGGCTGGGCCACAACGGCCTGGGCTGGATTGTCACCTTCCTGGTGGCCGGCGGTAGTTATGCCGTAATGGGCGGCGCGGCCGACCGTCGTTCAGCGTTAGTAGAGAGCCCCAATGTCTAGATTGCTGCACACCGGTCAGGTCATCGTCGACCTGGTCATGGCCCTCGATACCTTGCCCGCGACGGGCGGCGATGTGCTGGCGCAATCGGCCAGTTTCGAAGCCGGCGGTGGCTTCAACGTGATGGCAGCCGCGCGGCGCAATGGTTTGCCGGTGGTCTACCTCGGGCGCCATGGAACAGGGCGCTTCGGCGACCTGGCCCGCGCGGCCATGCAGGCCGAAGGTGTGGAGATGGTTCAGGAAGCCAGCGACGATAAAGACACGGGTTTGTGTGTGTCGCTGACCGAGGCCACCACTGAGCGCACCTTCATTTCCCACATCGGCGCTGAAGGTGACTTGAGGGCTGAGGATTTGGCCGGCGTGTTACCGCGCGCGGACGATTATGTGTACGTCAGCGGCTACAGTTTGTTGCTCGAAGGCAAGGCCCAGGCCTTGCTCGATTGGCTGCTGGCGCTGCCGCGTGAAATCACCGTGGTGTTCGACCCGGGGCCGTTGGTCAAGGCGCCGGATTCGGCCTTGATGACTGTTTTGCTGCCGCGTATCGATATCTGGACCAGCAACGGCCCGGAAGCCCTTGCGTTTACCGGCGCCGGGACGCTGGCCGAGGCGCTGCTGGCGCTCAATCGCCACCTGCCCGCCGAAGCCTTGCTGGTGGTGCGCGATGGGCCCAATGGCTGCTGGGTGAGCCGTCAAGGCAAGGCGGAGCATGTGCCGGGTTTCAAGGTGCACGCGGTGGACAGCAACGGCGCTGGCGATGCCCATGCCGGTGTGTTTCTGGCCGGGTTGGCCAAGGGCTTGGCGCCTGCTGCGGCGGCACGCCGGGCCAATGCCGCGGCAGCGCTGGCGGTCACGCGCTGGGGCCCGGCGACGTCGCCCGGGGCTGACGAAGTGGATGCATTGTTGGCAAAATAGGCGGTCATCAGCACGGAGCAACGCAATGACGCAGAATATCTACGACACGCCCGCCTTCTTCGAGGGCTACAGCAAGATGGGCCGCTCGGTCGAAGGCCTGGCCGGTGCGCCGGAGTGGCCTGCGTTGCAGGCACAGCTGCCAGCGATGGCTGGCTTGAACGTGGTGGACCTGGGCTGTGGCTATGGTTGGTTCAGTCGCTGGGCTCAGGAGCAGGGCGCTGCGCACGTGCTCGGTTTGGACGTGTCGCACAAGATGCTGGCGCGGGCCAAAGAGATGACCTCGGCAGCGGGTATCACCTACACGGTTGCCGACCTGGAGCTACTTGACCTGCCGGCGGCCTCATTCGATCTGGCCTACAGCTCCCTGGCCTTCCATTACATCGTCGACCTTAAGGGCCTGTTCGAGCGTATCCATCAGGCGCTGGTGCCCGGCGGGCGACTGGTGTTTTCCATCGAGCACCCTATTTTCATGTCACCGCGCAATCCTGGGTGGCTGGTCGATGATCAAGGCCGAAAAAGTTGGCCGGTGGATGGCTATCAAATCGAAGGGCCACGCGTCACCAACTGGCTGGCCGATGGCGTTATCAAGCAGCACCGTACGCTGGGCACGTTGCTCAATCTGTTGATTCAGGCGGGGTTTGCGTTGAGTCATATCGAGGAGTGGGGCCCAAGCGAAGCGGACCTGATGGCGCGGCCAGAACTGGCGGAAGAACAAGAGCGCCCGATGATGCTGCTGGTGTCGGCACGCCGCTGATCTCACTGGCAACTCAGCTCAACCTGTGGGAGCGGGCTTGCTCGCGAAGGCGCGGTGTCAGTCGACATCTTGGTTGACTGTCACTGCGCATTCGCAAGCAAACCCGCTAGTACAAGGGGGTTGAATGGCTGATCTTTCTCACGCTTCGATACGCGCAGCCTTGCGCGCCTGTATGGCGGTATCGGTGGCTTTGCTTGCAAGCGGCATTGCACTACGGCCACTGGCCCTGTCGCCAGGGCCAGGCCAGGCAACATGCATCAGTGACGGCTTTCACCTTCCAACTTGCGCGCCTCGTCCACACCGGACGCGGTCAGCTTGATCGGCAGGTTCAACGAATATTCACCGGCGTCGTCGGTGGTCACATGCCCATCCTTGATAAGCCCACGGTCCTGCAGGAAGGCCAAGACACTGGCAACCTCCTTCTCGCCGCGGTAGTTATCCAAAACCTCCTTGCCCAAACCGTGCGGGTGGGCGTGCAGCAGGCGGGTGAGGACTTCTTTTTCAAGGTTTCTATCGACGTTCATGTGTACCTCTTCACTGGGAAATGATCGGGTGTCAGTGCTGCTATCGATGCATTAAGGCGCGGGTTGTTTCGGTGCGCCGGGGATGTTGTTGTCATCGCCTTTATTGACCTTCGGCTCATTGCTGATACCTGGGCCCATTTTGCCGTTGCCCACCGCTGCCGGTGCCTGGCGTTGGGTATCGTTGCCTTTGGTGCGTGGGTCAGCGCCGTTGTCGATGATCGCGCCACCATTGGTGTCGAGGCCGGTCCCCATCGAATTCTGGGATTCCTGGGTGGCAGGGCTTGGCGGGCTGCCGACGGGGTCAGTCTTGCCGGTCGACGAGGTCGCGGCGAAGGCGTTCAGCGAGGCGGCGGACAGCAGACCGGTGAGGGCGAGGGCGGCAAACTTGGAATGCTTCATGGGGTGTCTCCATATGATTAATGTCCTTACCCTTTATTGGTCCGCGCCCGTTTCCGGTTCGTGCCTTGATGGCGACGAACGGTATCAAGTTACCTGTAAGATTTTATGTGCCGAGCGCTGGCGCCAGATCAACCGCGCCACCGTGATCAGCCAGTTGAGCAGGGCCACGCCGAGCACACTCGCCAGCAGCGTCGGCAGGCCGTAGTCGACGATGAGCTTGCCGGCCAGCCAGGGAAACCCGAACACGCCGATAAAGTACGCCAGGCTGAACAGCAGCAATGCCTGGGACGTAGTGCCGGGCGGCGCCTCGCTGGCCACCAGTCCATTAATCACGGAATACGTGAGGCCATAGCCCACCCCCAGCATGGCAGCCGCCAGCAGGTAGCTGAAGTTACCGCTGACACCAAATGCAAACAGTGCGATAGCGCCGAGCATGATCCCGGATAACACACAGGCGGCCCGGTAGGCATCACGCTTGACCACGTGGCCGGCGATCAACAGGCGGCTGGTGATGGCGGCACTCAGGAACCCGGCGAAAAACAACGAATAGTCCAACCCATGGGCCGCTGCATAGCTGGTCTGAAACGATGACAGCCCGCCAAATACACAGCCACCCAGGCCGACCATCAGGATCGCGAATGCAGCTTTGGATGACAGCACTCGACGGCTGGAGGCCCAGGAAATCCTCGCTGTGGGCACATTTGCGTGATGGTTGAGGTGTGCGCCCAGGCGCCAGAACATCACGACGCCCGCGAGGCTGGCGAACCCCGCAATATAGAAGGCCGTTGTAAGCGGCAGGTCCAATGCACTGGCGGCGCGCCCGAGCAAAGGGCCGGCACCGATCCCGCTCAACATGCTGCCCGACAGCAGCGCAAAGTATTTGGCCCGCTGAGGGGGCGCCACCAGCAGTGTCACGATGATCGGGCCCAGGGTGTAGAACACGCCCCAGCCCAACCCCAGGGACAGCCCGAACAGCATCAGGCCTTGACCAACACCCGGCGTCAGCGCAAACCCAAGGCTGGCCACCACCAGCAACACGCCCATCCCCGCGATAGCCCGTGCCGCGCCCACGGCATCGGCCAGATGCCCGCAACACACCACCGCCACAAACGTGCTGAGCATCGCCATGGAAATCACGCTGCCGGCATCATGCTCGTTCCCGCCGCGCGAATGAATCAGCAGCGACAGCAGAAACGTCGAGCCGTAGGACAGTGACAACAGGAAGCTGGCTAGGCAGAACAGCGCGAATGTCTTCGCGCCCACCGCAGGCGTGGCGTGCATGAGCAAGTCTCGAATCGTTGGATTGATGCGCTCTGTTTAGCATGCACGGCCCGGCGGATTGTTCTGTGGTTGGTGGTGCTCGGGTTACCGCGCGACGGAGTAAAGCGCCCCGGTCACCGCGAAATTGCACTGCAATCCGTCATCAAACCGCCTTAATATGTGGGCTTTGAATTTGCCCAAGAGCCGCCCATGACCATCGAGATTCGCCCCGCCGTGCCCAGCGATGCTGCGCAGATCCTGACGTTCATCACCGAGCTTGCCGAGTACGAAAAGGCCCGACATGAAGTGATCGCCAGTGTGGTGGATATCGAGCGCAGCCTGTTCAGCGAGGGTGCCACCGCCCATGGCCTGATTTGTTCGCGGGACGGCTTGCCGATTGGCTTTGCGGTGTTCTTTTTCAGCTATTCCACGTGGTTGGGCAGCAACTGCCTGTACCTCGAAGACCTCTATATCAACCCCGAGCAACGCGGCGGCGGGGCGGGCAAAAAGCTCTTGCGCCACCTCGCCAAGATCGCCTGTGATAACGGCTGCGGGCGGTTTGAATGGAGCGTGCTGGATTGGAACGAGCCGGCGATTGCCTTCTACAAATCGATCGGCGCCCAGCCGCAGGAAGAGTGGGTGCGCTACCGCATGGAAGGTGACGCGCTGCGCGATTTCGCCATCGGCTGAAACCCTGCGTCGTAAACACTGAAGATCAACCTGTGGGAGCGGGCTTGCTCGCGAATGCGGTCGTTCAGCCAATGATTGATTGACTGACCCGGCGCATTCGCGAGCAAGCCTGCTCGCACATTTTTTTGAGTTTATTCCAATATATGGGATGCAAATTTATATATTGAGATATTTCAAATGATGGGTTTATAGTCGGCTGCATCAGCACTCACTACCAAAAATAAAACAGGTGAAGCGATGCAGCCCCAACCGTTGTCATTACCCGCCGTACCCGCGCCTACCTATGGCGAGCGGTTGAAGCACAAAGTGGTGATCATCACCGGTGCCGCCCAAGGCATTGGCGAGGCGATCGTCGCCTGTTTCCAGGCTCAGCAGGCACGCCTGGTGATCGCGGATATCCAGGCCGAAAAAGTCGAAAAAGTCGCCGCGCATTGGCGCGAACGCGGTGCGCAAATCGTCGCGCAAGCGGTCGACATCACTTCCAAAGAGCAGTGGCAGTCGCTGGTCAACCTGGCCATTGAGCGCTTTGGTCGCGTGGATGTGCTGGTCAATTGCGCAGGCGTTAACGTGTTCCGTGACCCCTTGCAGATGACCGACGAAGACTGGCGCCGCTGTTTCGCCATTGACCTTGATGGCGCCTGGTTCGGCTGCCGCACGGTGTTGCCCTTGATGATCGAGCAGGGCATCGGCAACATCATCAACATCGCCTCCACCCATTCCAGCCACATCATCCCCGGCTGTTTTCCCTATCCCGTCGCCAAGCACGGCCTGCTCGGGCTCACGCGCGCCCTGGGCATCGAATACGCGTCCAAGGGCATCCGCGTAAATGCCATCGCCCCTGGGTATATCGAAACTCAGCTCAATGTCGATTACTGGAACGGTTTTCCTGACCCGCACGCCGAGCGTCAGCGCGCCTTCGATTTGCACCCGCCCAAGCGTATCGGCCAGCCGGTAGAGGTGGCGATGACGGCGCTGTTCCTGGCGACTGACGAAGCGCCGTTTATCAATGCAACCTGCCTGATGATCGATGGCGGGCGTTCTGTGATGTACCACGACTAAATCCAACAAGAGGTGGTTCATGTTTAAGAAGACACTCGGCACCCTGGCACTTGCGATCGCGGTCAGCGGCTTTGCATCCGCCGAAGAAGTGAAGATCGGCTTTCTGGTCAAGCAAGCCGAAGAGCCCTGGTTCCAGACCGAATGGGCGTTCGCCGAAAAAGCCGGCAAGGACCAGGGCTTTACCGTGATCAAGATCGCCGTGCCCGACGGCGAGAAAACCCTCTCCGCTATCGACACGCTTGCTGCCAACGGCGCCAAGGGCTTTGTGATCTGCCCGCCGGACGTGTCCCTGGGCCCTGCGATCATGGCCAAGGCCAAGCTCAACGGTTTGAAAGTGCTGGCGGTGGACGACCGGTTCGTCGACGCCAAAGGCAAGCCCATGGAGGACGTGCCCTATGTCGGTCTGGACGCCTACAAAATCGGCCAGAAACAAGGCGAGGCCATGGCCACCGAAGCCAAGCATCGCAACTGGGACTGGAAGGACACCTACGCCGTCATCAACACCTTTGACGAGCTGGAAACCGGCAAGAAACGCACCGACGGTTCGGTAGAAGGCCTCAAGGCCGCCGGCTTGCCGGCCGACCACATCCTGTTCAGCGCACAGAAAACCCTCGACGTGCCGGGCAGCATGGACGCCACCAACTCAGCCCTGGTGAAACTGCCCAGCGGCGCGAAAAACCTGCTCATTGGCGGCATGAACGACAGCACCGTACTCGGCGGCGTGCGCGCCACAGAAAGCGCCGGGTTCAAGGCGGCCAACGTCATCGGGATCGGCATCAACGGCACGGACGCGATTGAAGAACTGAAAAAATCCGACACCGGGTTCTACGGTTCAATGCTGCTCAGCCCTGACGCGTCAGGCTACAAAACCGCCAGCGCGATGTTCGCGTGGGTCACCAAAGGCACCGAGCCTGCCAAGTTCACCGCCCTGGATAACGTCACCCTGATCACGCGCGCCAACTTCAAGGAAGAGTTGAGCAAAATCGGTCTGTGGAAATGACCGGCGCGGCCCTGCGCTTTAACGGCATCGGCAAGGAATTTCCCGGGGTCAAAGCCCTGGCGCAGATCAGCTTTGAAGCGCGGCCGCACTCGGTGCACGCGCTGATGGGCGAGAACGGCGCGGGCAAGTCCACGCTGCTCAAGATCCTTGGTGGCGCCTACATTCCGAGCAGCGGTACGGTACAGATCGGCGAGCAGACGATGGACTTCAAATCCGCCGCCGACAGCATTGCCAGTGGTGTTGCGGTGATCCATCAGGAGCTGCACCTGGTGCCGGAAATGACCGTGGCGGAGAACCTGTTTCTCGGGCATCTGCCGTCGCGTTTCGGGGTGGTCAACGGCGGCCTGCTACGCAAGCAGGCGTTGGCATGTCTCAAAGGTCTGGCCGATGAAA
Source organism: Pseudomonas fluorescens (assembly GCF_900215245.1). Classification (GTDB taxonomy): domain Bacteria; phylum Pseudomonadota; class Gammaproteobacteria; order Pseudomonadales; family Pseudomonadaceae; genus Aquipseudomonas; species Aquipseudomonas fluorescens. Next base: position 588,125 of record NZ_LT907842.1, on the reverse strand, counting down.
TCGACCCGCAGGAAAAGCTCGGGCGGCTGTCCCTGGGCCAGCGCCAACTGGTGGAGATCGCCAAGGCGTTGTCCCGTGGCGCCCATGTGATTGCCTTTGACGAGCCCACCAGCAGTTTGTCGGCGCGGGAAATCGACCGGCTGATGGCAATCATCACGCGCCTGCGCGATGAGGGCAAAGTGGTGCTGTATGTGTCGCATCGCATGGAAGAAGTGTTCCGTATTTGCGATGCGGTGACGGTGTTCAAGGACGGCCGTTTTGTGCGCACCTTTGACGACATGGCCACGCTGACCCACGACCAACTGGTGACCTGCATGGTCGGTCGCGACATCCAGGACATCTACGATTACCGCCCGCGCGAACGCGGTGAAGTGGCGCTCAAGGTCGAGGGTTTGCTTGGCCCGGGGCTGCGTGAAGCGGTCAGCCTGCAGGTGCACAAGGGCGAGATTCTCGGGCTGTTCGGGCTGGTCGGGGCAGGGCGCACCGAACTGCTGCGCCTGCTCAGCGGGCTGGTGCGCAGCACGGCCGGGCAACTCGAACTGTGTGGGCAGCCGCTGCACTTGCGCTCGCCGCGCGACGCCATCGCCGGGGGCGTGCTGCTGTGCCCGGAAGACCGCAAGAAGGAGGGCATCATTCCGCTGTCCAGTGTGGCTGAGAACATCAATATCAGCGCACGCGGTGCCCATTCCAGGTTTGGCTGGCTGCTGCGTGAGGGCTGGGAGAAGGGCAACGCCGACCAGCAGATCAAGGCGATGAAAGTCAAAACGCCGAACGCGCAACAGAAAATCATGTACCTGTCCGGCGGTAATCAGCAGAAGGCCATTCTCGGCCGCTGGTTGTCGATGCCGATGAAGGTGTTGCTGCTCGACGAACCGACCCGCGGCATCGACATCGGCGCCAAGTCGGAGATTTACCAGATCATCCACAACCTGGCGGCCAGCGGCATTGCGGTGATCGTGGTGTCCAGCGACCTGATGGAAGTGATGGGCATTTCCGACCGCATCCTGGTGATGAGTGAAGGCGTGCTGACCGGCGAGTTGAACCGCGAACACGCGGACGAAGCACAGCTATTGCAACTGGCACTTCCGCGTACGCGGGCTTGAAGAATTCGAGGTGAATGATGTCCCAGGTAAAAACTGCAAAAGGCTTCTGGCCGGGTTTCAACCAGCGCAAGTTTCTTGATGACTGGGTGATGCTGCTCGCGGCGTTGAGCATCTTCGTGCTCAGTGCGCTGTTCATCGACAACTTCCTTTCGCCGCTCAACATGCGTGGCCTGGGCCTGGCGATTTCCACGGTCGGCATTGCCGCCTGCACCATGTTGTTCTGCCTGGCGTCCGGGCACTTCGACTTATCGGTGGGCTCGGTGATTGCCTGCGCCGGGGTGGTGGCGGGGATTGTGATTCGTGACACCGACAGCGTGGTGCTCGGCGTGTCGGCCGCCTTGGCCATGGGCCTGGTGGTGGGGCTGATCAACGGGATTGTGATCGCCAAGTTGCGCATCAATGCGTTGATTGCCACATTGGCGACCATGCAGATCGTGCGCGGCCTGGCCTACATTTTCTCGAACGGCAAGGCCGTCGGCGTGATGGACGAGCGGTTCTTCGTGTTCGGCAACGGCCAACTGATGGGCGTGCCGGTGCCGATCATCATCACCGTGCTGTGTTTTGTGTTCTTCGGCTGGCTGCTCAACTACACCACCTACGGGCGCAACACCATGGCCATTGGCGGTAACCAGGAAGCGGCGTTGCTGGCCGGGGTGAACGTTGATCGCACCAAGATCATCATCTTTGCCGTGCACGGCTTGATCGGCGCCTTGGCCGGGGTGATCCTCGCGTCGCGCATGACCTCGGGCCAGCCGATGATCGGCCAGGGGTTTGAGCTGACGGTGATTTCCGCCTGTGTGCTCGGCGGGGTGTCGCTGAGCGGCGGTATCGGCATGATCCGCCATGTGATTGCCGGGGTGCTGATTCTGGCGATCATTGAGAACGCGATGAACCTGAAGAACATCGACACCTTCTACCAGTATGTGATCCGTGGTTCGATCCTGTTGCTGGCGGTGATTATCGACCGTATGAAGCAACGTTAGAAACCCGGTCTCAACAGCACTGAAAATCCAATGTGGGAGCGGGCTTGCTCGCGAATGCGGTGTATCAGACGCAGATGTGCAAACTGACATACCGCATTCGCGAGCAAGCCTGCTCCCACAGTTGGATCTCCACTGTATTGAGGTTCAGCATTTGCCATAATGGCGCCGTTTTCGTACTTCCCAATAGGCCCGATATGCAGGAAAACGCCCACACCCCCGTCAAAGACGCCGCGCCCACCGGCACCCAGACCTTGTTGCGTGGCCTGGGCGTGGTGCAAGCGGTGGCGGCCGGTGCACGGGATCTGAAAGAGATCGCCAGGCGCATCGGCACCACCCGCAGCACCACCCACCGCCTGGCCAGTTGCCTGGTGGAGGAGCGTTACCTGCGTGTGGTGCCGCAAGTCGGTTACCTGCTGGGGCCGAAGTTGATCGAGTTGGGTTTCCAGGCCCGTGAAGAACTGCCTCTGGTGAGCCTGGCCGTGCCTTATCTGGATGAGCTGTCGGCGCTGACCGGCGACACCATCCACCTGGCCATTCGCGAATACGACGACGTGCTCTACCTGCACAAGAATCCCGGCCGCAACGGCCCGGAAATGCGCTCGCGGGTCGGCCATCGCATGCCGTTGGCGCGCACCGGTATCGGCAAGGCGTTGCTGCTGGATGACGCGGTCGAGGAGTGGCAGCGTCTGTACGAAGTCAGCCTGCCTGCCGGCGGGAAAAGCCTGCAATGGCCGCAGCACCCGGAACAATCCTGGGCGCAATTCGAGCAGCGCATGCGCGAATACGTGGTGGGGGGGTATGCGTTCGATCTGGAAGACAACGAACCGTCGATCCGGTGTGTGGCGGCACCGGTGCGCGATGCCAGCCGGCGAATCGTCGCCGGCATCAGCATCGCCAGTACCGTGCCCTATATGCCGCTGGAAAAAATGGCCGAGCTGATTCCTGTGATCAAGCAGGTCGCAGCCCGGCTGTCCGCGGAGTTGGGCGCGAAGGCCTGATCAGGCCTTCAGGGTCGCCATGTCGATGACAAAGCGGTACTTCACATCACCGGCGATCATGCGGGTGTAGGCCTCGTTGATCTGGCGGATATCGAGCATTTCGATGTCACAGGTGATGTTGTGCTCGGCGCAGAAATCCAGGACTTCCTGGGTTTCGGCAATGCCGCCGATCAAGGAACCGGCCAGCACTTTACGCCCCAACACCAGCTTGGCCGCATTCACCGGCGGGTCCACCGGCTCGATCAAACCGACCAGGATATGCACGCCGTCAAAGCGCAGCACGTCGAGGTAGGGGTTCACGTCGTGCTGCACCGGAATGGTGTCCAGCAGGAAGTCGAAGTGCCCGGCGGCGGCTTTCATCTGCTCGGCGTCGGTGGACACGATCACATGGTCGGCGCCCTGGCGACGGCCTTCCTCGGCCTTGCTGGCGGAGCGGGTGAACAGCGTCACTTCTGCGCCCATCGCCTTGGCGAACTTGATGCCCATGTGGCCGAGGCCACCCATGCCCAGCACGCCAACTTTGTCGCCAGCCTTTACGCCGTAATGCTTGAGCGGCGAGTAAGTGGTGATGCCGGCGCAGAGAATCGGCGCGGCGCTGGCCAGGTCGAGCTTGGCCGGGATTTTCACCACGAAGTGTTCGCTGACCACGATGCTGTCGGAGTAGCCGCCCATGGTGTTGCTGCCATCGACGCGGTCCGGGGTCGCGTAAGTCATGGTCGGGCCTTCGAGGCAATATTGCTCCAGGTCCGCCTGGCAGGCGTCGCAGTGGCGGCACGAATCGACCATGCAGCCGACGCCAACCAGGTCGCCGACTTTATGCGCGGTAACGCTGGCGCCGACGGCGGTGACTTTGCCGACGATCTCGTGGCCCGGCATCAGCGGGTACACGGCAATACCCCATTCATTGCGGGCCTGGTGGATGTCGGAGTGGCACACGCCGCAGTAGAGGATTTCGATGGCCACGTCATCGGCGCGCGGGCTGCGACGTTCGAAGGACATGGGGGCGAGGGGCGTGGTCGCCGACTGGGCGGCATAACCGATGGCGGTATACATGAAGAAACCTCGCAAAAGGACTGACTAGGGAGGTGGCGCATTCTCCGCGCCGGGCCTGGCTGCGGCCATGGCGATTGCTCCGAACCTCATGCCTATTCGTCCGGGAGTGCCCTGTGTTTGGATTTATGTGCCCTCAGACCTGCGATGATGTTCTCATCCCTTTTTCGCGAAGTTTTTTGCCATGTTGTTGACCCGCCATCTCGACGCCAACGCCACGCTGGTTGCCTTGATCAAGGGGCTGACGCCCCGCGACGGTTTTTCCTCGACCAACCTGCCGGGCGTGCAGGTCTTGCGCGCCAGTTGTGACGTGGCGCGCGGGCCACAGATTTATGAACCGAGCCTGATGATCGTCGCCCAGGGCAGCAAAGTTGCCTATCTGGGCCCGCGTACGCTGGAGTATGGCGCGGGGCACTACCTGATCCAGGCGATGCCGGTGCCCTTCGAGTGCGAGACCTTTGCCCTGCCGAATGCGCCGCTGTATGGCGTTACGGTCGGCATAGACCGCGTGGTGCTGGGCGAGTTGGTCATGGCCATGGGCATTCAGGCGGGGCCGCCGCCGACGGCGCAGACCCTGGAGTCGATGAGCTCGGTGGTGCTCGATGACGCAATGCGCGGTTGCGTCGAGCGGCTGTTGCAATGCCTGCACGATCCGCTGGAGAGCCGGATCATGGGCCCGGCGCGGGTGCGCGAGTTGTTGTTCACGGCGCTGCGCGGGCCGCAGGCGGATGTGTTGCGCGCTTTGGTGGAGCAGCAGGGGCAGTTTTCGCGAATCGCCACATCGTTGAATCACCTGCATGCCCATTACGCCGAGCCGTTGAATATCGAGACGCTGGCGGGGTATGCGCACATGAGTGCGTCGACGTTTCATGAGCATTTCAAGCGCTGCACGTTGTTGTCGCCGGTGCAGTACCTGAAGCGTCTGCGCTTGCTCAAGGCTCAACAGTTACTGCTGGTGGACGGCCTGAGCGTGGCGCAGGCGGCGCACAGCGTGGGGTATCAGAGTACGTCGCAGTTCAGTCGCGAATATAAGCGCTACTTCCTGCGCAATCCGGGTGAAGAGCGCGCGGCTTAGGTTCTGTCGATATAACTCGGTCAATGTGGGAGCTGGCTTGCCTGCGATGACATCCGCTGAGTTTTACTGACAGACCGAGTCGCCTGCATCGCGGGCAAGCCTGGCTCCCACAGAAAGCGGGTCCCACATTCGATTTATGCCGGCCACAAAAAAGGCCCCCGTCCGGGAGCCTTTCAGGTCAAGCAATCGACTTACATATTCGGATAAGTCGGCCCACCCGCGCCTTCCGGCGTTACCCAGGTAATGTTCTGCGAAGGGTCCTTGATGTCACAGGTCTTGCAGTGCACGCAGTTCTGGGCGTTGATCTGGAAGCGCTTCTCGCCGTCTTCCTGGGTGATTACTTCATACACGCCGGCCGGGCAGTAGCGCTGCGCCGGTTCATCGTAGAGCGGCAGGTTGGTGCCGATCGGGATGCTCGGGTCTTTCAACTTCAGGTGGCACGGCTGTTCTTCTTCATGGTTGGTACCGGAGATGAACACCGAACTCAGCTTGTCGAAGCTCAACTTGCCGTCGGGTTTCGGGTAATTGATCTTCTTGCTGTCTTTGGCCAGCTTCAGGCACGCGTAGTCCGGCTTGGTGTCGTGCAGGGTGAACGGCATTTTGCCGCCGAGGATGTTCTGGTCGAACCAGTTGAAGCCGGCGCCGATGATCGGGCCGAATTTGTGCATCGCCGGGCCGAAGTTACGGCTGGCGAACAGTTCTTCATAGAGCCAGCTGGCTTTGAAGCTGTCGACGTAGTTGGTCAACTCGTCGCCGCCTTCGGATTCGGCAAACAGGCGCTCGGCCACGGCATCTGCCGCGAGCATGCCGGACTTCATCGCCGTGTGGCTGCCTTTGATCTTGGCCACGTTCATGGTGCCCAGGTCACAGCCAATCAATGCACCGCCCTTGAAGACCATCTTCGGCAACGAGTTGATGCCGCCTTTGGCCAGGGCGCGGGCGCCGTAGCTGATGCGCTTGCCGCCTTCCAGGTACTGAGCCAGAACCGGGTGGTGCTTGAGGCGCTGGAATTCATCGAACGGCGACAGGAAAGTGTTGCTGTAGGACAGGTCGACGATCAGGCCGACCACCACCTGGTTGTTTTCCAGGTGATAAAGGAACGAGCCACCGGTGTTCTCGTTGCTCATGATGTCCAGCGGCCAACCGGCGGTGTGGACGACCAAGCCTGGTTGGTGTTTGGCCGGGTCGATTTCCCAGATTTCCTTGAGGCCGATGCCGTAGTGCTGGGCGTCAGCGTCGCTGTCCAGTTTGAAGCGTTGGATTAACTGCTTGCCGATGTGGCCGCGGCAGCCTTCGGCGAACAGCGTGTACTTGCCGCGCAGTTCCATGCCGGGGGTGTAGACGCCTTCTTTCGGATTGCCTTCGCGGTCGACGCCGAGGTCACCGGTGATGATCCCGCGGACCACGCCGTTTTCGTCGAAGAGCGCTTCCTGGGCGGCGAAGCCTGGGTAGACTTCCACACCCAGGTTTTCGGCCTGTTGGGCCAGCCAGCGGCACAGGTTGCCGAGGGAGATGATGTAGTTGCCTTCGTTGTGCATGGTCTTGGGCACAAAGAAGTCCGGCACCTTGGTGGAGGTGTCGGCACTGCGCAATACATAGATGTCATCGCGCACTACAGGGGTGTTGAGCGGGGCGCCGAGTTCCTTCCAGTCCGGGAACAGTTCGTTCAGGGCACGTGGTTCGAACACGGCACCGGAAAGGATATGTGCGCCGACTTCGGAGCCTTTCTCGACCACGCAGACGCTGATTTCTTTACCGGCTTCGGCGGCCTTCTGCTTCAGTCGGCAGGCGGCAGACAGGCCTGCCGGGCCAGCGCCGACGATGACCACGTCGAATTCCATGTATTCGCGTTCCACAGGCTATCTCCTACTCAAGGCTCAACAGGCTTTTTTTTCTAATGGGTGGAGGTTCGGTATCGTCTTGCAGCAACGGCAAGACCCACCTTTCTCTCTAGGTGGCGCATTATATCTACACCACTGGCAGCGTCCAATACAAACGTTTGTTTGAATTGCTTGGAAGCTAGGTAAATCAAAGCAACGCGGCTTATGACTGGCTATTTTGGCGTATTGACCAGAATAGGCGTTCCGGTCAATATACGGTCGGTTTTGCGCTAACCGTAGGCACACCGCAGGTTTCAAGAGCACGTCCAAAAGCAGGGCAACGGCAAAATACGTGGCGCGCGCTTAATGAATGGCGCGCAGTTTACACGTCGCGATAAGGAATGACCTCTCAGTCACCACTGACGAACGGTCATTATTCGCCCATCGCTGTGTCACATGCCGAGGTTTTTGGAGGTGCCCTTGTGTGCCGATGAGCATCAACCGCCAGGTTCGCCTAGGCGACTTTCTTTTCACCGGAGAGTAACGAGGAATCCATGAAGGTTCTTGTAGCTGTCAAACGCGTTGTCGATTACAACGTGAAAGTTCGCGTCAAGGCGGACAATTCCGGCGTCGACCTCGCTAACGTCAAGATGTCGATGAACCCTTTCTGCGAAATCGCCGTGGAAGAAGCCGTACGCCTGAAAGAGAAAGGCGTGGCGACTGAAATCGTCGTGGTTTCCATCGGCCCGACCACTGCTCAAGAGCAGCTGCGTACCGCCCTGGCGCTGGGCGCCGACCGTGCCATCCTGGTCGAGTCCGCTGAAGACCTGACCTCCCTGGCCGTTGCCAAGTTGCTCAAAGCCGTTGTCGACAAGGAACAGCCTCAGCTGGTGATCCTCGGCAAGCAGGCCATCGACAGTGACAACAACCAGACCGGCCAGATGCTGGCTGCGCTGACCGGTTACGGCCAGGGCACCTTCGCCTCCAAAGTCGAAGTGAGCGGCGACAGCGTCGCTGTGACCCGTGAAATCGACGGCGGCGCACAGACCGTGTCGTTGAAACTGCCGGCCATCGTCACCACCGACCTGCGTTTGAACGAGCCGCGCTACGCGTCCCTGCCAAACATCATGAAAGCCAAGAAGAAGCCGCTTGAGTCGGTCACTCCAGAAGCTTTGGGCGTTTCCACCGCCTCCACCAACAAGACCGTCAAGGTTGAAGCACCGGCTGCACGCAGCGCGGGCATCAAGGTCAAGTCGGTGGCTGAACTGGTTGAGAAACTGAAAAACGAAGCGAAGGTAATCTAATCATGACTATCTTGGTAATCGCAGAACACGACAACAAGGTGCTGGCTCCAGCGACCCTGAACACCGTGGCCGCCGCCGCTAAAATCGGTGGCGACATTCACGTGCTGGTAGCCGGCCAAGGCGCTGGCGCCGTGGCTGAAGCCGCGGCAAAAATCGCTGGCGTGAGCAAAGTGCTGCTGGCCGACAACGCCGCCTACGCTCACCAGCTGCCGGAAAACGTGGCTCCGCTGGTTGCAGAGCTGGGCGCTGGCTACAGCCACATCCTGGCTGCCGCTACCTCCAACGGTAAAAACATCCTGCCGCGCGTTGCCGCTCAGCTGGACGTTGACCAGATCTCCGAGATCATCTCGGTCGAAAGCGCCGACACCTTCAAGCGCCCGATCTACGCCGGTAACGCCATTGCCACCGTACAGTCCAACGCTTCGGTAAAAGTCATTACCGTACGTGCCACCGGTTTCGACCCGGTTGCCGCTGAAGGCGGTTCGGCTGCTGTGGAAGCCGTCTCCGCTGCTCACGACGCTGGCACTTCCAGCTTTGTCGGCGAAGAGCTGGCCAAGTCGGATCGTCCTGAACTGACCGCTGCCAAAATCGTCGTTTCCGGCGGTCGTGGCATGCAGAACGGTGACAATTTCAAGCACCTGTACGCCCTGGCCGACAAGCTGGGCGCTGCGGTCGGCGCTTCCCGCGCGGCCGTCGACGCAGGTTTCGTACCCAACGACATGCAGGTCGGCCAGACCGGCAAAATCGTTGCGCCACAGCTGTACATCGCGGTCGGTATCTCCGGCGCGATCCAGCACCTGGCCGGTATGAAAGACTCCAAAGTGATCGTAGCGATCAACAAGGACGAAGAAGCACCGATCTTCCAGGTGGCTGATTACGGCCTGGTCGCGGACTTGTTCGAAGCCGTACCCGAGTTGGAGAAGCTGGTCTAATCCAGCCGCTTCACTTATAAAGAGCCCGGTCGAGTGACCGGGCTTTTTTTTGCGCGGCCCTTTTTCAACTGGAGATATCGCCATGGATTTGCGTCCCGTACTGCTGGCTCTGTCGCTGCTGCCAAGCCTGGCGCTGGCCGCCGGTAAATGTGATCGCCTGGTGATGACCGGAAGCCCGGATGCACCGCCGCTGTTATGGCGCGACCCCCAAGACCCGACGCACCTGATCGGCGCCACCGCCGATGTGCTGCAACAAGTCGGCAAGGATCTCGGCTTGAAAATCGACCTGCTCTACGGCGGCAAACGCTCCGTGGCATTGGATGAAGTGCGCAGCGGGCGCATGGACATCCTCGCCGATGCGCCGCTGAACCTCGGCGAACTGGAAACCCTCGACTACATCCACCCGGCGCTGGTACAGATCGATTACCTGGTCTGGACTCGCAAGGATTCGCCGCTGCCCTACACCACGGCCGCCGACCTTCACGGCCATAAGGGCGCGGTATCCGAGCGTGCGCGCTTGAGTGCCGGCTTCGAGACCTTCGCCGCCCAGCAACTCAGCCTGCAACGCCTGCCCAGCTTGACGCCGGCCTTTCAGAAACTGCTGCTGGGGGATGTCGACTATGTGCTTGCCGGACGTTATTCCGGCATGGCCATGGCCCAGACATTGGGCATGAGCAACGACTTGATTGCTCGCGATGTGCCGGTCGATCAGCCTGGCCTGTACCTGGCGATTTCCCACAACTCCGCCTGCAACGATCCGTGGCTACGCGGACAGCTGGCCAAAAAGATGACAGAATTGCCCGCGTCCGGTGCCGCGCAAGCCGCATTGCAGCGCAACCTCGAACGCTGGAAAGCGCAATTGCAGCAACCCGTCGGCACCCCAGCAAAGTAAGGATTTACAGTGACTCTTCGACCTCTTTTCGCGGCCCTCGCCGTTGTCGCTTTGGCGGGATGTGCAGCTGATCCTGCGCCGAATGAACAAATACGCCTCACCCAGCAAGCCTTGGAGCAAGCCGGCGCCGTAGGTGCCAGCACCGATGAGTCGCCGGAACTTAAGCTGGCCGAAGACAAGTTCGCCAGGGCCAAGGCCGATATGGCTGACCAATCCTACAAGCATGCGCGTATGCGGGCCGAACAGGCCGAGCTGGACGCGCGCCTCGCCGAAGCGAAAATTCTGACCCGCAAGAGCCAGGAGCAATTGAACGTGCTCAATACCCGCATCACCCGTCTGCGTAAGCAATTGCAGTTGGGAGAAGCCCAATGAGCCCGATGATCCGTGGTTTGAGCTGTGTGCTGCTGGTGGGCAGCGCTGCCCTGGGCGGTTGCGCCAGCCAACCCAATAGCGAGCAGGCATTGCAGCAGGCCGGCAGTGATTTTCAGAAGGTCAAGGAAGACGCCAACGTACTGCGTTTTGCGCCTAAGGATGTGATTCGCGCCGGTGAATCCCTGGCCCGCGCTGATCGCCTGTCCAGCTACTGGGGCAGCGGTGCGGATGTGGTGCATTACGCCTACCTGAGCCAGCGCTACAGTGCCATCGCCCGCGAACACACCGAGCAAGGCCTTAACGCCGAGCGCGGTACCAAGCTCGAACTGGAGCGCCAACGCCTGCAACTGGCGCTGCGTGAAAACAAGCTGGCCAGTGTGCAGCAGCAGGGCAAGTGGCTCGAAGAGCAAATCGCCAGCTTGACCACCACCCAGACCGATCGCGGCCTGGTGATGACCTTGGGTGATGTGCTGTTCGACACCGGTGACTCGGAGCTGCAAAACTCGGCCAACCGCACTGTGTTGAAGATCGTGCAGTTCCTGCAGCTGAACCCCAAGCGCGTGGTGCGCATCGAGGGCTACACCGACAACACCGGCGGCGAACAGGAAAACCTCAAGCTGTCCCGTGATCGTGCACAGGCAGTCGCCGACGTGCTGATCGACCTGGGCATCGACGAAAAACGCATCCAGGTTGAAGGCTACGGCGACCAGTACCCCGTGGAAGCCAACGCCTCCGAACGAGGCCGCGCCCAGAACCGTCGTGTGGAAATTGTGTTCTCTGATGAGAAGGGCCAATTAGGCGCTGCGCGCTGAAGCTTGTCGCCGATCAAAAGGTGGGGGCGGGCTTGCGCGCGATTGCGCAGTGACAGTCAACATTTCATTGGCTGACGCACTGCCTTCGCGAGCAAGCCCGCTTCCACCTTTTTGTTCTGTATTCACCCAACAGTTTTTTCTATCACTGCCGCTCGCGCTCGACTATTCTCGCAACTGTCCCCGTACACTTCTAAACTGTGCTGGTATGTTTCACACAAAAATAAAATACCCGTGAAATCGAGTGCTGCGTCATGACCAATCTGTTGCTTTACCAACGTATTGCCCAGCAACTGGCTGAGGACATCCGGCGCGGTGTTTATCAACCCGGTGAGCGCGTGCCTTCGGTGCGCAAGATGAGTTCACAGCTCAACGTCAGCCACGCCACGGTGTTGCAGGCCTACGCCAACCTGGAAGACCAGGGGCTGATCCGGGCGCGGCCGCAATCGGGTTATTACGTGCACCAGACGCCCGCACTCACGGCGCCCACGCCGGACATTGCGCGGGTCGAGCGGCCGGGGTTGGTCACCCGCAGCAGCATCATCCAGCAGGTATTGGTCGAGTCGCGCCGTGAGGGCGTGTTCCCGTTGGGCGCGGCGGTGCCGAGTGTCGACTACTTGCCGGTACGGGCGCTGCACCAACAGTTGGCCAAGGTCACACGCTTCCAGAGCCCGCGGGCATTCAGCTATATGTTCAGCCCCGGCTTTGAACCGCTGCGGCGCCAGGTGGCGATTCGCATGCGCGATGCCGGCGTGGTCGTCGACCCCTCCGAAGTGGTGATTACCCACGGTTGTGTCGATGCCTTGCAGATGTCCTTGCGGGTGCTGACCCGTCCTGGCGACTTGATTGCCGCCGAGTCCCCGACGTATTACGGCTTGCTGCAATTGGCCGACCTGCTGGGCCTCAAAGTCATCGAGATCCCCAGTGACCCCTCCACCGGCATGAGCCTTGAAGCCCTGCAACTGGCGGCGAACCAATGGTCGATCAAGGCGTTGGTGCTGACCACGCGCCTGAGTAATCCGCTGGGCGCGACCATGCCCGAAGAGCGCCAGAAACAGTTGCTGCGCCTGGCCTCGGATTTCGATATTCAGATCGTCGAGGACGATATCTACGGCGAGCTGATGTTCGAACTGGGTCGCACCAAGGCGCTGAAAGCCTATGACCGCCTGGACCGGGTGATCTATTGCTCGAGCTTTTCCAAGACCTTGTCCCCTGGCGTGCGCATCGGCTGGATGATCGCCGGCAAGTACCAGCAGGAAATCCAGCGGTTGCAGATGTTCAGTACCCACTCGGCGTGCAGCGTGACGCAGATGGGCGTCGCGGCGTACCTGGAGAACGGTGGCTATGACCGGCACCTGCGCTACATCCGTCAGGAATACCGCAAGAACCTCAGTGCTTTCCAGCTGGCGGTGCAGCAGTATTTTCCGGAAGGCACCCAGATGACGCGCCCGACCGGCGGCTTCATTCTGTGGGTCAGTTTGCCAGGACGGGTCAATACCCAGGAACTGCACGTGCGCGCACTGCAGCAGGGCATCAGCATTGCGCCGGGGGTGATCTTCAGTAACACGGAACAGTTCAACCACTGTATTCGCCTTAACTGCGGAACGCCGTGGAACCGCGAGGCAGAGCGGGCGCTGATGACACTGGGAATGTTGGCCAACCAGTTGTGTCAGGAGACGGCGGCGGGTTTTTGAAAGGGTCGCAAGACGCGCTGGCCAATCATCAGACTTGTCATGCCGCGCACAAAAAGCGAGCATATGGCCTTCTGCCGTTAATGCTGTTGGCGATATGACCTCTATTTTTCGTGCTGTTGTGGTGATTGGCCTGCTCAGCCTGTGCAATGCCGGCTCGGTGCTGGCGGCGCCTGTGGCTGACAAGCCCGCCGCCGGTACCGAACAGAAGGCCCCTGCGAAGAAGTCGGCGCCGGCTAAAAAGGCTCCGGCAGCCAAGAAGAAACCTGCGGTAATAAAAAAACGCGCACCGATAGCGAGCAAATCCAAGTCTGCCCATGAAATAGCCCAGACCAAACTGCCACCGGTACAGTTGGACTTGTCCCTGCCGACGGAAATGGTCAGACATTTGCAGCCGATTGGCACCATGCCTAAACCGAAGAGCGTGCCGTTGTTACCGCCCATGTTTGCTGAAAAGCCCACCGACGACAGTGCGTTCCAGATCAATGGCCGCCTGCTCAGCAACCAGATGCAGTTGCAACTGCGCAATGAAGAACGGCGCGATATCGAAGGCGCCGCCCTCGATTTCGAATTCAAGCAATAAATTCCCCGCAAAGGTGACGCCGACCGCCGACCATTTGTCGCAGACTGGTCAGTCACTTTTGTTTTGTGCGAAAAACCCCTGTTAGACCATTTTAAAACGGCTGTTTAAGGGCGTACTCTAGCCCGGCCATCCACATTGAGTCGTCGAGGACCTGCTGGTCATGAAATGCCGTGAAGGCTGTGGCGCCTGCTGCATCGCCCCCTCCATCAGTTCGCCCTTACCTGGAATGCCCCACGGCAAACCGGCAGGCGAACGCTGCCTGCACCTGTCGGTCGAACAGCTATGCCTGTTGTTCGGGCAGCCGGAGCGACCAGCGGTGTGCAGTGACTTCAAGGCAGACCTTGAGGTGTGTGGCCACGATCAAGCCGATGCGATCCGCTTGATCGGCTGGTGGGAGCAGATGACGGCGGCTTGATGGGCTTTACTATCGGAACTTCAACAATAAGGAATACAACAATGGGTTCGCTGAAACGAATGGCTGTGTTGTGCGGTTTTACGGTGTTATTTGCGGCCACTGCCCAGGCGGAAGATTGGCAAGTCGTCAAGGACGAAGACGGTATCAAGGTGTCCCTGAGCGAAGTCGCCGGTTCCAAATACAAGGCGTATCGCGGTGTAACCCTGATCAAGGCGCCCGTCGCCAAGATCCAGGCCCTGCAGGAAGACGTGGCCGGTGCCTGCTCCTGGATTCACGAATGCAAATCGCAAAAACTGCTCAAGACCGAAGGTGACAAGAGCTGGACCTACACCCAGTTCAAGGCACCGTTCCCGGTCACCGACCGCGATTCGATCCTTGAGATCACCACGTCCAAGGCCGCCGATGGCACTGTGACCCGCAAACTGCTGGAAGTGCCGACCTATCAGCCGGAAGTCAAAGGCTACGTGCGCGTTGCCCAGGTGGACGGTTATTGGAAGCTGGTGCCCAAAGGCGACAACCAGACCGAAGTCACCTACCAGGTGCACACCGAGCCAGGCGGCAGTGTGCCGTCGTGGCTGGCCAACAAGTTTGTGGTGGACGCGCCGTTCAACACCTTGAAAGCCTTGAAAGCACACGCTGAAAAATAAGCGCAATTAATCAGGTGCCTCCGACCTTGAGTGGAACGTTTGCCGGTCCCTCAAGGTCCAGATATGAGTAAGCCCAGACACGGGTTTTATCGAGGAGGCACCGATGCAAAAGTGGCAGATTACCTTCGTTGATGATCACGGCGTACAGTCCGTGGAGCAGTTCGCCTGCGCGCAAAAACCCAGCCTCGAAGATGCGGCACACATGATTCGCAACAAGCTGGTGCCCGTGGCCGCCGAACTCGACCTTAATGACCTTGAGGGCCGCAAGCCCGAGCCCACGGTCAAGATCCTCAAAGACCAGAACAGCATTCAAATTCTCGACATCTCCCCCGCCGCCTGAACATTCCCTGTATGCCCTTCAAACCCTCTGGTGGAGGTGAAAGCTTCGCGCTACTCTGCAACTGAGATCAGCGAATGAATCGCTAAGGTCTGGTCTTGTCAGCTACATGCTTGTTTTCCCGCGGTCATGTCATTGCCGTGGTACCCGCGCCAGTAGGGCGCGGGCTTCGGGAAGCACGGAAAGTCTATCCATCAGTTTGAGGAGGACGTTTCATGAGCACAGCCTATCAAGAAGACATCAGCACCAACGTACTGCGCCGCATGAAAGAGGGCGGCTTTGACTTCTCGCGTTTTCACCCCATTGAGTTCTACGCCATATTCCCGGATGAGGAACGGGCGCGCAGGGCTGCGGGTCGATTTCGTGGGGAATCCCTGAATGCCCAGGTCAGCGCGCGCGATGATGGCGCCTGGTACCTGGAGCTGAGCAAAATCATGTTCGCAACCTACGACGGTATAGGAGACTTCGAGCAGGACTTTGAAGCGGTGGTCGAGCCGCTGGGCGGAATCATCGAAGGGTGGGGCGTCAAGCAGGAGGTGCGTGGGTTACCCATGTAGCTGGATTTTATGAGCAACGCAGCGTATCGGCTGACCTTTGGGTCGGCCGATTTTGTTTGTGCTGTCTGAAATTTTCCGAAAGTACCGAGCACTTTTCGTGCACAAAAAAAAGCCACCCGAACAGGGTGGCTCAAAGGGAAGAGAGGTTCGCTGAAATCTCAGGAAACAAACCTGTTCAGCCGATGGGGGTGATTATCCGCAGGCGGGGCCGGGCAGTGAAATCAACTCTGACTATGCTGTTGATAGTCAAAGCCTGCATTGCGATGAAGCGCGCGTCATGCGCGCTGGCATTCTGCGCACCAGGACGGTGCGGTCAGATTTTGTAGGTTATTTAACTGGCTGATTCTTAAGTGTTTATGCCGATGGCACGGGCCTTGCGACAGTGCTTGCGCCCGGGTGACAAGGAGTACGGCATGACCCGCACTTATTACGATGAAATGTACGACGGGGCAGGGCAGGTCCGCCCCCATTACCGCGAGTTCGCCCGTTGGTTGGCCGACACGCCGCCCGAACTGCTGGCGCAGCGCCGGCGTGAAGCCGACTTGCTGTTCCACCGCGCGGGCATCACCTTCACCCTTTATGGGGATGAACAGGGCACTGAGCGTCTGATCCCTTTTGACACGATCCCGCGCAGTATTCCGGCGAGTGAATGGCGGATTGTCGAGCGTGGTTGTATTCAACGGGTCAAGGCGCTGAACATGTTTCTCGCCGACCTCTATCACGACCAGCGCATTATCAAGGCCGGCATTGTCCCCGCCGAGCAGGTGCTGGCCAACGAGCAATATCAACTGGCAATGCAGGGCCTGGACCTGCACCGCGATCTGTATTCCCACATCTCCGGAGTCGACCTCGTACGCGATGGCGATGGCACTTACTACGTGCTGGAAGACAACCTGCGCACCCCAAGCGGTGTCAGCTACATGCTTGAAGATCGCAAGATGATGATGCGGCTGTTCCCGGAATTATTCGCGGCGCAGCGCATTGCGCCGATTGATCATTACCCCAACCTGCTGCTCGACACCCTCAAAAGCTCCAGCCCGCTGGATAATCCAAGTGTGGTGGTGCTGACCCCGGGGCGCTTCAACAGCGCGTTTTTTGAACATGCGTTCCTGGCCCGGGAGATGGGCGTGGAACTGGTAGAAGGTGCCGACCTGTTCGTGCGCGACGACCGCGTATTCATGCGCACCACCGACGGCCCCAAGGCCGTTGACGTGATCTACCGGCGCCTCGACGACGCCTTCCTCGACCCGCTGGCCTTCAACCCGGATTCGATGCTTGGCGTGCCCGGCCTGCTCGCGGCCTACCGCTCGGGCAATGTGGTACTGGCCAACGCGATCGGCACCGGGGTGGCGGATGACAAGTCGGTGTACCCCTTTGTCACCGAGATGATCCGCTTTTACCTGGATGAAGAGCCGATTCTGAAGAACGTTCCGACGTTTCAGTGTCGAAAGCCCGATGAACTCTCCCATGTGCTGGCCAACCTGCCGGACCTGGTGGTCAAGGAAACCCAAGGCTCCGGCGGCTACGGCATGCTGGTCGGCCCGGCCTCCACGGCGGCGGAAATCGAAGCCTTCCGCGCCCGTATCAAGGCCAAGCCCCACGCCTATATCGCACAACCGACCCTGTGTTTATCCACCTGCCCGACCTTCGTCGAAAACGGCATCGCGCCGCGCCATATCGACTTGCGGCCGTTTGTATTGTCCGGCAAGGAAACCCGCGTCGTTCCCGGCGGCTTGACCCGTGTGGCGCTGCGTGAAGGCTCGCTGGTGGTCAATTCGTCCCAGGGCGGCGGCACCAAAGACACTTGGGTGGTCGAGGACTGATGCCATGTTGAGTAGAACTGCCTCGGATTTGTACTGGATGTCGCGCTACCTGGAGCGCGCGGAAAACCTCGCGCGCATGCTCGATGTCAGCTATTCGTTGTCGCTGATGCCCCAGGATGGGCGCGGCGATGGTCTGCATGAATTGGCCATGCCGTTGTTGATTACCGGCACGCTGGACGATTACCACGAACGCCACGGTGAACTGCACGCCGAACGCCTGTTGCACTTCTTTGCGCTGGACGCGGCCAACCCGGCCAGCATCTACAGTTGTCTCGGCGCCGCACGGGCCAGCGCCCACGCGGTGCGTGGGCGAATCACCGCCGACATGTGGGAAAACATCAACGCCACCTGGCTGGATATTCGCGATATCGCCCAGCAAGGGCTGAGCCTCTACGGCATGAGCCGGTTTTGTGAATGGGTGAAGGAGCGTTCGCACCTGTTCCGGGGCGCTACCTACGGCACCATCATGCGTAACGATGCGTTTCGTTTTATTCGCCTGGGCACCTTTATCGAGCGCGCCGACAACACCCTGCGCCTGCTCGATGCGCGCTATGAAATGGCCGGTGACCAAGCCGCCACCGTCACCGACGGCACGGCCCACGCCTACTATCAATGGAGCGCCTTGTTGCGCGCCTTGTCGTCGTTCGAGGCCTACACCGAGATTTACCGCGACGCACCCGGCGCCCGGCAAGTGGCCGAGTTGCTGCTGTTACGCGCAGACGTCCCGCGTTCCCTGCGGGCCTGCAGCGAAGAGATCGACCAGATCCTCGCCAGCCTGCCCGGCCTCAACGGCCGCCCGGCCCAGCGCCTGGCCGCCGAGATGGACGCGCGCCTGCGCTTTACCGCCATCGATGAAATTCTCGAGGAAGGCCTGCACGCCTGGCTGACCGATTTTATTCCCTTGGTCCGCCAGTTGGGCGACGCCATCTACAGTTCCTACCTGGAGGCGGCATGAGACTCTCCATCAGCCACGAAACCACCTACCGTTACGAAGATCAGGTGCGCGCCAGCATCCAGTACCTGCGCCTCACGCCCCACGACAGCGAGCGCCAGCATGTGCTCAGTTGGCAACTCGACCTGCCGCGCCCGGTGCGGGCGCAGGTGGACCCGTTCGGCAACATCCTGCACGTGCTGACCCTGGATGAACCCCACGACGCCATCATCATTGGCGCCCGTGGCCAGGTGGATATCGACGAATTACGCGAGGCCGAACACGAGAGCCAGTCAGCGTTCCCGTTCCTGCGCAGCACGCGCCTGACCGAGCCCGACGAGGCACTGCGCGGCTTTGCCGAGCAACACTGCCATCAACGTCGCGACCGCAGCGCGTTGATCGACCTGATGCACGCCCTCAACCAATCCATGGTCTACACGCCCGGCGCCACCGAAGTCGACACCTGTGCGGCGCAGGCCTTTGCCGGTCGGGCGGGTGTTTGTCAGGACCACACCCATGCGTTCCTGGCCTGTGCACGCAGCCTGGGGGTTCCTGCGCGATATGTGTCGGGGTATCTGTACACCGAAGACAGCACGCACCTGGCCAGCCACGCCTGGGCCGAAGCCTGGCTGGAGGACGCCTGGTACAGCTTTGACGTGACCAACCAACTGGCCCGGCCGGAGCGGCATTTGAAACTGGCCGTGGGCCTGGACTACCTGGATGCCTGCCCGGTACGCGGCATGCGCCGTGGTGGCGGGCATGAGCAGATGCATGCCAAGGTGTTCGTTGCGCCGACGCCGGTGATTTCAGTGCAGCAGCAATAATCGCCAGAACGCAGCTGATCAAATGTGCGAGCGGGCGAGCCCGCTCGCACAGGGCATGTTCGCGACGCTCAGGGCTGCTGTTTACGCCCCGCCATATGCTTCAAATACCCCACCAGCAACTCCAGCTCGCCATCCGGCAACACACTCGCGGTAAACGCCGGCATCTTCGCTTGTGGCCAATGCCGCAGGCTCTGCGGGTCGCGAATATAGCGCTTGAGGAAATCCCCGCTGAAATACTCGGTGGGGCTGTAGGGCACGTTCAGGTCCGGGCCCATCTGTGCATCGCCGGCGCCGTTGAGACGATGGCAGGCCAGGCAGTTTTTCTGGAACACCGCAAAGCCCTGGTTGATCGGGTCATTTGCGGCCAACTTCGGGTCGGGCACCAGAGCCGGAAAACGCTCGGCCACCGTCTTCAGTTGCTTGATGGCGGAGAGTTGAAACGGCCACTGCTCAGGGCTGATAGACGCAGCGTGTGGGTCGGTCCACACCAGATAGAACGGCCCGGCGCTGGGTTTGTCCGGCGCCAGCGCGGGCCATGGGTGCGCCGGGTCTTCCACCGCCAGCCAGGCACGTGCGCCGTGCGTTTCCAGCAGTGGCGCGGCCGTCAGCTCGGCGGCAAACCCATCCAGGGCGACGGCCTGCAGGTGGTTATCGGGTTTAAGACCTGGCAGGAGTTTCGCCAACGGCACTGCGCGATACGTCATGTTGCGCTTGTAGGAAACGTCATCAACGATCTGCACCGTCTGCGCGTCGGGGTGCTTGAGCAGGTCCTCGGTCTGCCAGGTTTTGCTGGCGTGGTCCAACTCAATGGTCAATTGCGCCGCCGCAGCGGGCAGGGCCAACAGTAAGGCGAGGAAGGCAAGGATCGGTTTCAAGGGGCAGCCCGGTTTGAAGTGGCGGTTGCGCCCACGATACCGGAAATCTGCACGCAAAAAGACAGCCCCTGCAACGGGACCGCTAGACGCAATGTCCCGGCAGGTGCTGCCAAAACCTGCAGTCCTGTGGCGGTGTGTGCACGGAATGTGGGGATTGAGCCGTCACCCAATGATCTTGGTTAAATTGGGTAAGATCAGAATCAGTGTGGTGGCGAAAAGAATAAGTCCCGCCTGACGTACTTTCGTGTGTTTAAACATGGCTGACTGCCTTTTGTTGTTATTCCTGAGCGTCAAATGCGTGCCGGTTAATTTCAGTATCGCAACGTGACGTGTCGCTTTTCTTACAGTTGCTCCAGCAAAACCCGGCAGCAACTTCTTACTGATTCAACCTTAGAGCCCTCGTTCTTTGCGGCTTAGATCCATTTCATATCAGCTAATCAGCAAATCCGCTAAAAACGGCATGAGGCCTAAGGCCATCTTGGCGCCAGCCCTGAGGCTAGACAGCTAAAACGTTTAACCGGGCGTTTCCAGTAGCTGGCTACCGTTCGTCCGAGCGAGGCGGTCAAAAGCAATGAGCGCATCCGTCATTGAAACCGTGTCAATCGGGCCTAAGGTAAGGGTCACACATGCACAGCGGTTCGAGGACGTCATGACCCAAGCTTTGATCTTTGATGCAATACGCACGCCGCGCGGCAAAGGTAAGGCCGACGGCGCCTTGCACAGCGTCAAACCGGTAAACCTGGTGGCGGGCTTGCTCACCGCGCTCGCCCAGCGCAGCGATCTCGACACGCGCCAGGTGGATGACATCGTCCTTGGCTGCGTCACCCCAGTGGGTGACCAGGGGGCCGATATCGCCAAGACCGCCGCACTGGTGGCCGACTGGGACGTCAGTGTTGCCGGTGTACAGATCAACCGCTTCTGCGCTTCGGGCCTTGAAGCGGTCAACCTCGGCGCGATGAAAGTGCGCTCCGGCTTTGAAGACCTGGTGGTGGTCGGTGGCGTCGAATCCATGTCCCGCGTGCCGATGGGCAGCGATGGCGGCGCCTGGGTGCTCGACCCGCAAACCAACATGCACAGCCACTTCACGCCCCAGGGCATTGGTGCGGATTTGATCGCGACCCTGGAAGGCTTCACTCGCGAGGACGTCGACGCCTTCGCCCTACATTCCCAGCAGAAAGCGGCCAGGGCGAGCGCAGACGGTTCTTTCAACAAATCGCTGATTGCGGTGCAGGACCAGAACGGCATCGTACTGCTGGACCATGACGAGTTTATCCGTGGCGACTCCACCCTCGAAGGCCTCGGCAAGCTCAAGCCGAGCTTCGAGATGATGGGGCAGATGGGTTTCGACGCCACCGCGCTACGGGTCTACAGCCATGTGGAGCGCATCAACCACGTACACACACCCGGCAACAGCTCCGGCATTGTCGATGGCGCGGCGCTGATGCTGATCGGCTCGGCGGCCAAAGGCCGTGAACTGGGCCTGCAACCGCGGGCGCGGATTGTCGCCACGGCGGTTACCAGCACCGACCCGACCATCATGCTCACCGGCCCGGCGCCGGCTACACGCAAAGCCTTGGCCAAGGCCGGTTTGCGCGTGGAAGACATCGACCTGTTCGAAGTCAACGAAGCGTTTGCCTCGGTGGTGCTCAAGTTCATCAAGGACATGGGCATCGATGCTGCGCGGGTCAACGTCAATGGCGGCTCCATCGCCATGGGCCACCCGTTGGGCGCCACAGGCTGCGCGATCCTTGGCACCTTGCTCGACGAGCTGCACGTGCGCCAGCAACGCTACGGCCTGGCGACCCTGTGTGTCGGCGGTGGCATGGGCATCGCCACTATTATTGAACGCCTCTGAGCCCAAGGAATTCGTCATGACCGAAGCCATTCGTTACGAAAAAGGCCAGGACCAGATCGTGGTGCTGACCCTCGACATGCCTGGCCAGAGCGCCAACACCATGAACGGTGCGTACCGCGAGGCGATGGCAGCCACTGTCGCGCGCCTGGAAGCGGATAAGGACACGCTGGCCGGTGTGGTCATTACCTCGGCGAAGAAGACCTTTTTTGCCGGGGGTGATCTCAATGAATTGATCAAAGTCGACAAAGCGCACGCCAAGGATTTCTACGCCGGTGTGTGGGTGTTAAAGGCGCAATTGCGCCGCTTGGAAACACTCGGCAAACCGGTGGTTGCCGCGATCAATGGCGCTGCGTTGGGCGGCGGCTGGGAGATTTGCCTGGCCTGCCATTACCGCGTCGCGCTGGACGACCAGTCGGTGCAGCTCGGCTTGCCGGAAGTCACCCTGGGCCTGTTGCCGGGCGGCGGCGGGGTGGTCCGCATGGTGCGCATGCTGGGGCTGGAAAAAGCCTTGCCGTATTTGCTCGAAGGTAAAAAAGTCCGTGCGCGGCAGGCGTTGCAAGCGGGCTTGATCAATGAGTTGGCGGCGGACCGCGAAGACCTGCTGGCCAAGTCCCGCGCCTGGATTCTCGCCCACCCTGAGGCCAGGCAGCCGTGGGACACCCACGGCTATCAGCTCCCCGGCGGCACGCCGTCGAACCCCAAAGTGGCGCAGATGCTGGCGATTGCGCCGTCGATTTTGCGCAGTAAAACCCATGGCTGCTTCCCGGCGCCGGAGAAGATCCTGTGTGCCGCCGTGGAAGGCGCCCAGGTGGATTTCGACACGGCGCACCTGATTGAAACGCGCTACTTCACCGAGCTGGTCACCGGGCAGGTGGCGAAAAACATGATCGGCACCTTCTGGTTCCAGCTCAATGAAATCAACGCCGGCAGCTCACGCCCACACGGCTTCGCGCCTTACCTCACACGTAAAGTCGGCGTGCTTGGCGCGGGGATGATGGGGGCGGGCATCGCGTATGTCAGTGCCTGTGCGGGCATCGAGGTGGTGCTCAAGGACGTCAACCTGGCAGCCGCCGAGAAGGGCAAGGCCCATTCGGCCGCGCTGCTGGACAAGAAGGTCAGCCGTGGGCAACTGACGGCCGAACAGCGCGAAAGCACCCTGGCACGGATTCATCCTACGCAGGATGACGCCGACCTGGCTGGCTGCGACCTGATCATCGAAGCGGTCTTCGAAGACCGTGAACTCAAAGCCAAGGTGTCGGCGGCTGCGCAAAACGTGGTCGGTGCCGACGCGGTGATTGCCTCCAACACCTCGACGCTGCCCATCAGCGGCCTGGCCAACGCGGTGCCCGATCAAGGCAAGTTTATCGGCCTGCATTTCTTCAGCCCTGTCGACAAGATGCCGCTGGTGGAAATCATCAAGGGCGCCCTGACCAGCGACGAAACCCTGGCACGAGGTTTCGACTTCGTACTGCAAATCAAGAAAACCCCGATTGTGGTCAACGACAGTCGTGGCTTCTTCACCTCACGGGTGTTCGGCACCTTTACCAACGAAGGCATTGCGATGTTAGGCGAAGGCGTGGCCGCGCCGATGATCGAGACCGAAGCGCGCAAGGCCGGGATGCCGGTGGGGCCGTTGGCGGTGTCGGATGAAGTGTCGCTTAGCCTGATGAGTCATATCCGACAGCAGACTGCGAAGGATCTGCAGGCGGAAGGTCGGGAGGTGCCGACGCATCCGGCGACGCGGGTGATCGATCTGTTGGTGAATGAATACAAGCGTGCGGGCAAGGCGGCCGGGGGCGGTTTCTACGATTACCCCGCAGGCGGGCAGAAACACCTGTGGCCCGAGTTGAAAGGGCGCTTCGAACAGCCCGGCAAACAGATTTCGCCACAGGATGTGCGCGACCGTTTGCTGTTTATCCAGGCGATTGAAACCGTGCGGTGTGTGGAGGAGGGCGTGTTGATGTCGACGGCTGACGCCAACGTGGGCTCGATCTTCGGCATTGGCTTTGCCGCGTGGAGTGGCGGCGCGCTGCAGTTTATCAACCAGTACGGGCTCAACGACTTTATCGCCCGCGCGCGCTACCTGGCTGAGCAGTATGGCGAGCGGTTCTCGCCGCCGGCTCTGCTACTGGAAAAAGCTGCCCAGGGCGCAATATTCGCCTGATCGAAACGCAATATGTTGGGCAATAGAGAACCCTCATGGGAGCGGGCTTGCCCGCGATAGCGGTATGTCTGCCACTGCAAATGTTGGCTGATATGACGCCATCGCGGGCACGTTGAATCGGCGCACCGTCGCTCCTGCGGGTAGGCCCATGGTGGGACTTGCTTTGCAGGGGTATTTCAGGGCAGGCTGGGGTGTGCATTATTCCCATCACCGTGTCAGGTATTTTTATGTCGCTACGCGTCTGTATCCTGGAAACCGATATCCTGCGTCCAGGCTTGATCGATCAGTACCAAGGGTACGGGCAGATGTTCAAACGCCTGTTCTCCAAGCAACCGATAGCCGCCGAATTTGTCATCTACAACGTCGTCCAGGGCCAATACCCGTCAGATGATGAGGTGTTCGACGCCTACCTGATCACCGGCAGCAAGGCCGATTCCTTCGGCACCGACCCATGGATCCAGACCCTTAAAACCTACTTGCTCGACCGCTATGCGCGCGGCGACAAGTTGCTGGGCGTGTGTTTCGGTCACCAGTTATTGGCGCTGCTGTTGGGCGGCAAGACTGAACGCGCCAGCAAAGGCTGGGGCATGGGCATCCACGACTACACGCTGAATGCCAAGGCGCCATGGATGAGCCCGGTGGTGGAAGAACTGACCTTGCTGATCAGTCATCAGGATCAAGTGACCCGCCTGCCGGAAAACGCCACGGTCATAGCGTCCAGCGATTTTTGCCCGTATGCGGCGTATCACATCGAAGACCAGGTGCTGTGCTTCCAGGGCCACCCGGAATTCATCCACGATTATTCCCGCGAGTTGCTGGAGATTCTTCAGACAACTCTGGGGGAAAAGGTCTATACCCACGGCGTGGCAAGCCTGGAGCGCGACCACCACGGTGCCACCGTGGCGGAATGGATGATGCGCTTTGTCGCGCACAAGCCAGAGGCGGCGGTTTAAAGCCAGCCCGAACGTTTGAAGCTCGCCCACAAACCGGTGCAGCCTGCCGCAATAAACCCGAGCACCGCAAAATAGCCGTAGTGCCATTGCAGCTCGGGCATGTTCTGGAAGTTCATCCCATAAATCCCCGCCACTGCGGTGGGGAATGCCAGAATCGCCGCCCACGCGGCGAATTTGCGTTGCACCACGCTTTGACGTGAGGCCTCCAGCAACACACCGATCTCAATGGTCTGGCTGGCGATATCGCGAAGGGTGGTCAGGTCTTCCATCTGCCGCGTCACGTGGATCTGCACGTCACGGAAGTAGGGGCGCATGTTTTTGTCGATAAACGGGAAGCTCAGTTTTTGCAATTCCTGGCTGATTTCGACCATCGGCGCCACATAACGCTTGAGCCGCAGCACGTCACGACGCAGGCCGTGGAGGTTGTGGATATCGGTTTCACTCAGGGAATTGCACAACACGTTGCGTTCCAGCTCATCGATCTCGGCATGGATCGCCTCGCTCACCGGCTGGTAGTTTTCGGTGACGAAGTCCAGCAGCGCATAGAGTACGAAATCTTCCCCATGCTCCAGTAACAGCGGCCGCGCCTCACAGCGCTGGCGCACATAGCCGTACGACGCTGAGTGGCCGTTGCGTGCGGTAATGATGTAGCCGTTACCGGCGAAAATATGAGTTTCGATAAACACCAGCTTGCCGTTCTCGCGCACCGGTGAGTAGGTCACGATAAACAGCGCATCGCCGAAGGTTTCCAGCTTCGGTCGGCTGTGTTTTTCCAGGGCGTCTTCAATGGCCAGTTCATGCAGGTTGAACTGGCGTTGCAGGTTGGCCAGTTCATGGGCGTTGGGCTCTTCCAGGCCGATCCAGACAAAATGGTCGGGTTTGGCGGCCCAGGCCGCGCCCTCATCGAGGGTAATATCGGTGACTTTCTTTCCGCCGCTGTAAACGGCGGCCGCAACAACTCTACCCATGGTGCAGATCGCTTCTTGTTAGGAGGACAGGTGTTGGGCAGCTTAGCTGGAAGCGAGTTCGATTGTTGCGGCACTTTGCAGCTCACGGTCCATCGCGGCAATGCATTCATCCATCTGCGTCTGACAGGCCTGCATCAATTGAGGGATGTCATCCGAAGTCAGGCCTGCGGTAGGAATCGGTGGCAACGAGCGTATGAGCACATCACCGCTGTTCCACTGATTAAGTTGCATATGGGTGACGTAATTGCTGACACACACCTGGACGATCGGCACACCTGCCGCGATTGCCATATGGAACGCGCCCTTCTTGAACGGCAACAGGCCTTTGCCCAGGTTGCGCGTGCCTTCCGGGAACACCCAGATCGACGTGTCCTGATGCTGCAAGGTGTGCGTGGTCGTGAGCATCGCGCGGCGCGCCTTGTGCGCGTTGCCACGGTCGATCAGCACATTGCCTGCCAGCCAGAACAACTGGCCGAACAGCGGCACCCATTTCAGGCTTTTCTTGGCGATGCACACCGTGCGGTAAGGCACCACATTACCCAACACAAACAGGTCATAGTTGGACTGGTGGTTGGCGATGATCACGCACGTACCGGGCTTGTTGCGCAGAGAGTCGACATCCGTCTTCACGTTTAAACGCAATATCCACATGGCGGGCAGCGCATAGAGGCACGCGCACAAGCGACTGTTGTCGGGATTGAACGGCCGACAAATGCCCAGCAGCACGCCCAGCACACCGGCAACCATAAAGTGCAGGCCCATCAACAACATACGTAACAGAAAGAGCATCGACACGGCCCATCGGGACAAAAGGTGGCGCAGTGTACGGATGTGCACTGTATTCGGCAATTGCCCCTACAGACGTAGGAGTTAGGCGATGTTTAAGCACATGTTTCAAGGTAAGCCGACAAGGCCTGACTAGAGCGGCTAACGAGGTTTCGGATTTATCGGTAAGAAAAAGCCCGACTCAAGGTCGGGCTCAGGCGTTGCCGCTGCGGGGTGTTAGCTCAGGATATGGCCCTGATCCTGGATGATTGCATCATCCAATGCTTCCAGCAGTGCTTTACGCACCTTCAGCTTGGTGTGCTTGTGGGCGTTCATATTGATCTTCTTCAATTGGCGGGCCGCTTCCAGGGCCGCCGCGTGCAATTCTTCCGGTGCGACCACCTTATCCAGGAAGCCCGCTTGCAGTGCGCCCTGCGGGTCAAACATCTCGGCATTGATCACCGAACGATGAAACGCCGACTTGCGCAGCCGGTCCCGCGCCAGCTCGATACCGGCATGGTGCATGGTCATGCCGATCGCCACTTCGTTCAGGCCAATGCTGAACGGGCCGTCCACACCAATCCGATAATCTGCCGACAACAGCAGGAACGCACCTTTGGCCACCGCATGCCCTGGGCAGGCGACGATGACGGGGAACGGGTGCGACAACAGGCGACGCGCCAACGTCGAGCCCGATGTCACCAGGCCAATAGCCTCTTTCGGCCCGGCCGTCATCACCTTCAAATCATAACCGCCCGACAGAATCCCCGGCGTCCCGGTGATGATCACCACCGCCCGATCTTTCTCGGCCTGATCCAGTGCCGCATTAAACTCACTGACCACCGCCGGAGAAATGGCATTCACCTTGCCGTTGCTCAAGGTCAGGGTCGCGATACCGTCTTCGAGGTGGTAGGCAATCAACTCACTCATGACGCGGTTCCTTGTAGGACTTGTTATAGATAGGCTGTTTATAGAAGAGCATGCGCAGACGTTACCCACCACGCCCGCCCCGGTAAAGCGCCGTGACTGACTACTCAGTCAG
The DNA here is from genome assembly GCF_900215245.1 of Pseudomonas fluorescens. Classification (GTDB taxonomy): domain Bacteria; phylum Pseudomonadota; class Gammaproteobacteria; order Pseudomonadales; family Pseudomonadaceae; genus Aquipseudomonas; species Aquipseudomonas fluorescens. Next base: position 560,357 of record NZ_LT907842.1, on the reverse strand, counting down.
ACTTTTCCCGCATCCCCTAGGTTAGACGGCCTAGGGCAGGGCGCAGCAGCCGTCCCAAGCGCATGCCGGCGGTGCCCGAGAATGGCAGAATCACCGCCCTCGCCGGGCAGGTAACGGCATAACCGCCTAACCGCATGAAAATTCTGAAAAAAACCTTTGCCATCAGAAAGGCTTTCGACTACATTAGCGCGCCTCGACAGACTGAACTGGTTTGACGAGATACGGTGAAGTGTCCGAGTGGCTTAAGGAGCACGCCTGGAAAGTGTGTATACAAGAAATTGTATCGAGAGTTCGAATCTCTCCTTCACCGCCACATTCTACAAACACAAACCCCTGATTTTCCTAGTGAAAGTCGGGGGTTTGTGGTTTCTGGCGTCTGAAAAAAGGCCATATAGGTCCAATCTGGGACTGACGGTGTTTTATAGCGTCGACTCTCAGACACATCGGCTCAGTGCGTTCAGAATTGGCTGGCGGGCCTCCAAGCCGGCGGCAGCGGCTGCTTTCGGCCAGGATGCGATACCAAGGGTGAAATCGTTTGTCTTTCTCCCGCACACCCGGATAGTTCAACAATGACCACTCGACCGAAGCCTAAGCTCAACCTTCGCACGCTGATTCTTATCTTTGTGCTGCTCTCTGCCTTTGCAACATTGGTCAACAGTTTCTGGGTGACGTTCAAGATTCAGAAGCAGGAGTTGATTGAGAATGCCCTGGAGGTGAACAAGGCCTACGCCGCTCGGATCGCGCTGAGTGTGGAGCAGGTGCTTGACTCGGACCTGGACAAGTTAAAGTTTGGCTCCGTGCTCATTGGTAAGGCGTTTGACGATAAGCGCTATTTGGCCGAGGAGGCCGATCGACTGTTTGGCCAGGACGCCAGTTTCAACTCCGTGCTGATCGCCGACGCGGGCGGATCAATCATTGCCTCAGCCCCGCAAAGCCTCCATCTCGATGGGCGCACGCTGCAACACAAGGAGCCGCTCAGCCTTCGTGTGCCAAGAATCAGCAATGCGTTCAGGTCCCTCTCCGGCAATCTGGTGGTGTTCATTTCCCAGCCCATATTCGACGCGAAAGGCGAATACCTGGGCCTGATAGGCGGCAGTGTCCGGCTTGAGCAGAGAAATACACTGCAGGCGCTGATGGATACCAATGTGCGTAAGGATGGCGCGCATGTCTATCTTATCGACAGCGCCCGCCGGGTGCTCTATCACACCGATCCCGCGCAGATAGGCAGCGTCACGGGAACGGGGTTGATCGCCGATGCAGCGCTCAGTCAGGACGCCGGTACTTTACAGGCGACGGATGCCAATGGCGTGGAAATGCTCGCGGGCTTCGCCAAGGTGCCCAGCAGTGGTTGGGGAGTGATTTCGCAACAGCCACTGGAAAACATCCAGGCCGTCCTGCAGCACACCATGGCCAAAGTCATGCAGGGTATAGCGCCGCTGGCGCTGTTCGGCATCATCTTGATCTGGTGGCTGGGCGCAAGGATCTCGGCGCCACTGTCCAGGCTTGCCGAGTGCGCTAAACGGCTGGACACACCCGACAGCTACGAACGCATCAGCGCAGTCCCGGCGCGTTATTTCGAAAGCTGGCAGATTCGCAGAGCACTGTTGCTCGGCGCCACCCTGCTGCAAGAGAAAATCGGCAAGCTCAATCAGCAAGCGCAAACCGATGCGCTGACAGGGCTCGCCAACCGCCGAGCGATGCAGGATGTCCTGGCGCGTTGGGAGGACGCTGAAAAAGCGTTCGCCGTTGTTTCCATGGACATCGACCACTTCAAACGTGTGAACGACACTTTCGGCCACGCGGCAGGTGATGAAACCCTGAGGGCGATCGCGCAGCTCATGCAACAGAACTCACGGTCTAACGACTTGCCCTGCAGGGTTGGTGGCGAGGAATTCGTGTTGTTATTGCCCAATAGTTCGCTTCAGGCGGCCATCGATGTTGCCGAGCGACTGCGTGCTTCAATCGACGCAGCGGCCATCGAAACGGTCGGGCACCTGACGGTTTCGCTGGGCGTCGCGCTATGGCACCCCGGCGCCGATTCGATTGCGGTGGTGCTTGAACGGGCTGACCAGCTGTTGTACCAGGCCAAGCAAAACGGGCGCAATTGCGTGGTGGCTGAGCAGCCTTGATGGGCTAGCTCTTTAGCATGAGCACCCGCCGTCAATGCCGGTGCCCGTGTTCCGCCGCGTTGTGCGCATGCCGTTACACACCCGTTCTTGTATCACGAGCTCGGCGTATCCATCCGCCGCCCTATGACGTCCAGCACATCGCACCCGTCGCGCAGCGGAATTGAGCAGAGCAGCGCGAAATCGCTTTGCACAACGGCATCGCTACTTAGCTCGCTGCGCAGTGCGAGGTTCTCAAGCACTTGGGTAACGGCACGAAGGCGATAGGCCGCAGCGTCGAGGAGTATTTCCAGCGGCACGCTGGTATCGACAAAAAGGGCAGGGGTGGCGCTGTCGTTGCTGGTGAGGGCAATGTATTGGTTCATGCGTTAAGTCCGTTCAGTTAGAGGAATATGAGCCACTCATTTGTCGCCAAACAAAAGCTGGCAGCTCTACGCAGGTTGGCGAACCGGTATAAGAACGGACAAAGACCGGCAGACCCGAAGGTCTCCCACGCACAGCTGCCGTTGAGCAGCTTATTGCGTGCAGGCGCATCCCGCAAATCTGCCGGGAGACTGCTGCCGTCTTGATAGTCGAGTCGCCAAACCCGTTCGCCATGTGGGCGACCCATTGACGATAGGCTTGACGGTTTTGAAGTGGGAGGCCGACGCTTTTGAACGTTTTGTAGGGCGTTGCCCGAATTAATTAGCCACTCCTAGTTCAACGCTATCCCATTAAATAAGGGGGTTGGGTGCTCAGTTGTTACCTTAAATCGTAGGCATGCACCTGGATTGAAGTAGTCCATTTCTGAAACGTTAAAACCACGCCTCTGCACGTCTTACTTCCGGTGTAGCACCTTCTTATAGTCCTGCGCCTCAGTCACTTGGAGGTGCACGCATGCAGGGACCCTACGCATTTATCAACGAACGACCGCACCCTTACCCGCTGCTTAAACTGAGCCTGGCGCTTGATCCCCATACCCAGACCAAATTCGACACCCTCAACCAGCACATCCGCAACACGCTGGTGTTGCCTGGGCAATTAGTGATCATCGGGGATAGCCGCACCGCCTCTTGCACTGCCGAAGAGGCACAGCTGATGCGCTCGGCGTTGAATATAAAGCTCGCCTTGTTGGCATACTCCGCAACCGACCAGTTCCTGGTCAAAAACTATGATCAGTTGCAGGCCATCTTGACCTATTCCTCCGTTGGCATCGGCAGTGCCAGCAGCGCTTGGAGCAAGCATTTGGCGCAAGTCGAGAAGACCCTTATGGAAATCGAGGCGTTGCATAAGCAGTATTTGAGAAAGGGAACCACGGGGGCGAGGGAGGAGTTTCTGGCTAAACGAAGAGCACTGTTTGCAAGGTTGGACAGCCAAATCTCGGGGATGGCGCGCTTTGGTACGGGGTTGAGAAACGAAGGTTCGATTAAAAAGATGCTGGGGATATCCAGTAAAAGCTATTGGCAGCATGGAGAAATTCGCGGGTATGAGGCGCGGGTCAAGCGTTTAGCCAAGGCTTCGCAGATGCTGAAGAAGGGGACTTACATTGGTATAGCGCTGGATGTTGGGGCGACGGCGCTGGAGATATCGGAGGCGTGTTCCACTGGGCGTGAGCAAGAGTGTACGCAGGCGAAGTATGTTGAAGGCGGCAAGTTGGTGATTGGCGTTGGCGGCGCATCCGTGGGCGGGACACTAGGTGCTCTTGTCGGTACCAGTGCCTGCGCGATTGTTTTTGGCATACCTACAATGGGCGCCGGAGCTTTGGCATGCGCCATCGTCGGCGGTGCTGCTGGCGGACTCACCTCAGGCAAGTTCGGAAGCAACGCTGGAGAATTTGTAGGAAAATTTCTCTATAAGTCCGTGGAGAGTTGAATGTACTTGGAATATTTTGTGTTGGGCTCGTGCGCCCTCTTGCTACTAAGCTTCCCGATCATGTTTTCTGCCATGTTCAAAAAACTCGATGCCGCCGAGCGCTATATGCAATACAGCAGCTACATAGTCGGATGCAGGCACACTTTTCGTAATGCGCCCTTTGAAGGAAGGCCCCAACGCGTATACGCCATGGCTACCGTCATTCTTATCCCAAAAGTCATTCAGTGGAGAGGGATGGTACTTGTTGAGGATGTTGAAAAAATACCTCGGCACCTAAAGTACTGGATGGTCGTACCAACTTTCGTTACCTGTCTCTCCCTTTTCGGCCTCACCATCAGCTGGTTTTTTATTGACGATTGGCCTTGAAAAGCAGGGCGACGCTACCTCGCCATTTCTCATAATGTCCGGCCGCCCAGCCGTCAGTGCATCAATGCCGATGCCGATGATGCACATCCGGAAAATGCGCATGGCTATGCCGCATCACACTGTGTACATGCACATGACTATGCGGCTCCGCCGGGTCCCACTCAAACCCATGCTCATGTTGATGATGCTCATCATGCACGTGCCGGTGCCCGTGTTCCGTCGCCTCGTGCAGATGCTCATGCGCATGCCGCTCCGTCAGGTGCAGCCACACACCCACGGCCATCAGCGCCGACGCAACCCAGAACGCCACGCTCACCGACTCGCCCATCACCAGCAAGGCCACCGCGGCACCGAGGAATGGCGCGGTCGAAAAGTAGGCGCCGGTGCGTGCACTGCCCAGGCCGCGCAATGCCAGCACGAACATGACCAGGCTGATGCCATACCCCAGAAACCCGACCAGCAAGATCGGCGCCAGCTGCGCCACGCCCGGAACCTGCGCGCCGAGATACAGCGCCAAACTGCAATTCACCACCCCGGCAATTAAACCCTTGGCGCCCGCAATAAACACCGCGTCAGACGCAGACACCTTGCGCGTCAGGTTGTTATCAATCCCCCAGCACAAACAGGCAACCGCTACGGCCAACGGCCCGGTCCAATCGTGGCTTGTGCCGCCACCGCCGGCGCCTGACAGCACCACGCCGCCGAGCACAATGGCGAGCATTCCCAGGACGATGCGCCGGTCGGCATTTTCTCGGAATACCAGCCAGGCGATAACGGCGGTCAGCACCGATTCAAGGTTGAGCATCAGGGAGGCGGTCGCGCCGGCCGTGCGCGTCAGGCCGAACATCAATGCGACCGGCCCGAGGATGCCGCCGAACGCGATGGCGCCGATCAGCCACGGCCATTCGGAACGGGTCAGCCCGCTGGGTTTCCAGCCGCGATCACGGATCAGGCGCACGCCGGCCAGGCCGACGCCGCTGCCGAGGTAGAGCAGGCCGGCGAGCAGCACGGGCGAGAGGCCCAGGCCGAGGCTTTTGGCGAGCGGCGTGCTGGCGCCGAAGAGGGCGGCAGCGGCCAGTGCGTACAGGATACTGAGGTTCATGGGCCATCCTCGAAGGTCAGGCCCATGATACGTCTCGCGCAGGCGCTAATGCCCTGGCGATTTTGACACTTTTACATTTATTGCGCGGTTTTCAGCTTGATCACATCACCCGAGATCTTGGTGGTGTAACCGCTCAATACCCATGCCCAGAACCACTTTTCCTGCACTTGGGTGTTGATCAGCGCGTCGCCGCCTTTGGCTTTGATGGCTGCATCCTGAGCGCGCACAAAACGGCTGTTCTGGCCGATCGGGATAACCCCGAACAACATGATGCCGGTGGCGCTGGCTTCGCTGTGGCCCAGCACGGTGTACTGGCTGCTGTCGTACTGCGGGGATTTGATGGCGGTGCCGGTGCAGCCTGCCAGTGCGAAACCGAGAACTGCTGCTGCAACCACTTTACTGACGTACTTCACTGTGTAACTCCATGGACTAACCCTCGCGATTCAATTCACGAGGGGGCGACACTTTAAACGTGGCCAGGGCGGATTGACATCAATCAGTCGACATTTTGATCGTCACGCCTGTACGTACACCCAAGCCGTCAGCCCGGAAGCCAGCGCGACCGAGACCCGTTTATAGTCGGACACTTCATACGCATCCGCCGCGGCCAGTTCCTGCTCGTTGATCTGAAAGACCATGCCTTCAACGCTGGCAGCCTTCTCTGTCGTCGGTGCGAGAATCGGGTGGTGGGTCTTGCCGCTGGTGGCCAGCACTTCGGGGTCGGTGATTTCTACCCAACTTTGTGAATAGCCCAGCATCGCGTCCTGCTGGCCGACTAATTCCCGGCCAAAGTTGGCCAGTTGCACGGCCTTGTCTTGCAAGGTGCCGTAGGAAAACAACAGCACGGGAAATTGGGTGGAGTGTTCCATTTTGATTCCTTGGTGGGTCAGGCGAGTAAATCTTCGTAGAAGGCGCCGTACGGCTTGTTCGGGTGGGCGATCTGGATTTCCAGGATCCACAGCCCGGCATTCGGGCAGTGTTCGAAATCGCCCAGGTCGCCGCCACGGTGGATCGCGTGGGGGAAGTCGCTGACGCGGTGCCCCTTGATGTCGAGGTTCAGTTGCCAACCCATGGCCTGGGCCTGCTCCTCGGCGTAGCGGTAAAGCTCAAGGCCTGCGACCTGGTCGCTTTTCCAGCGTGACTGTACGCGGTCGAACAGCGCTTTGGCGGCGCTGGCGCAGGCGATCATCTGTGGGTCGTTGCCGGTGGCGAAGGTCGCACCGGCGTCACCTTCGTGGCCTTGCCAGACTGCGCCCATGTCGATGAAGAAGATATCGTTTTCAGCCAATACCGGGTCGCCGTCCGAGCGTTGCTTGAACGTCTTGAGGGTGTTGGCACCGAATCGCACCAGCAGCGGGTGCCAGATGCGTTGCATGTCGAGTTCGGTGAGCACCTGCTTGCCCAGCTCGCGCGCTTCGGATTCGAGCATGCCGGGGCGAATACGTTGGGCAAGGTGGTCGATGGCTTGCCACGTCATGGCCTGGGCATAACGCATGGAGTCGATACTGTAGGCGGCGCCCACAGCTTCTTTGGGTTGTGCAGTCACCGGTTTTCCCTCGCGTTCAAGCTGTACTGGTCGCTATGCGTTTTACTATATAGCGATACGATGCAGAGCCCAACTCTGATAACCCCGAAGAGCACCTGTGGGCGCTGGCTTGCCTGCGATAGCGCGGGTTCAGCAAACATTGATGCGGCCTGACCCACCGCCATCGCAGGCCAGCCAGCGCCCACTTTTTGACCGCGTTCGGTCAGTCAGAGATGCAGCCACGCCAGGCTGCCCAATATCACGGCCACGCCGCCGGCGGTGTATGACATCCGCTTCAACCATTCCTTGCGCGTCAGCAACGTAATCGCCGCCAGCGAAATCGCGATCTGAATCGCCGTCATCGCCTGGGCCCATCGGTGATGCTGGTGCAGCGCCTCTTCGGACTTCTGATCCCAGTCCCGTGACGTCGCCTCAAGCTTCTCGGCCTGCTTGCGCACTTCTTCCTTCTGGCCTCTGTAGCGTTCGATTTCGTCCTTGTAATGCGCAGCATCCACACCGGGGATATGGGTGGCCAGTTCCGCCAGGTTTTGTCGGCTGGATTTGGCCTGGTAGTAGTTCCACTGGTTGGCGGCTTCGGTCTTGATGATGGCGGCGTTGTTTTTGTCCATCGCCGCTTCGCTTTCGGTCGAGCCGGCCTGGTAACTGAGCATGGCACCGAGGGTGGCCATCAGGGCGGTCATCACGGCGATGCGGCTGGCGAAATTGTCTCCGCGGCCATGGGCATGTTCGGTGGTGTGTTCGATGTGCTTTTCGTGGGGGCTGGGGACTTCGAAGGCTTCGGACATGGGGGCGTCTACGAACGGAATGAGGGAGTCTGATTCTTTACCAATTCAGCTGTCTCAATCCTGTACGTAACGCTGTAAACCCTGCACCAGCGCATCAAAGGTCACCCGGCAGCGCGGGCTGTTGCGCAGGTCTTCGTGCATGGTGACCCAGGTGTCCATCTTGAACGCAAACGCGTCGGGCAGTACCCGCTGCAGGCTCGGGGTTTGCTTGGCCAGTTGCACCTGGCAACCGCCGATTCCGGCACCGGCACGGATCAGCGCCAGTTGTGCCAGGTCGCTGTCGCTGCTGATGGCGAAGACACTGCGATCAAAGCCTTTGATGGGCAAGCTGCGGATAAACGCGCTTTCCTGATCAAAGCCAATCACCGAGTGGCCGACGAGGTCGTGCATCAGCAGCGGGATGCCGTGCTGTTGCAGATAATCATCGCGGGCATACAGGCCGACTTCGATCAGGCCGACGCGCCTTGCCAGCAATTGCGCCTGGCTCGGTCGGACCATGCGCACGGCGATGTCGGCCTCCAGCTGCAGCAGGTCGATCAGGCGGTTGCTCAGGATCAGTTCAACCCGCAGGTGCGGGTGCTGGCGACGTAACTGGGTGATGATCGGCGGCAGCACTTCCACACCGACCACTTCACTGGCCGAGATCCGCACCACGCCACGCACTTCATCGCCTTGAGCCGACGCGGTGCGTTCGAGGGCGGCGGCCGTGCGCTCCATGGTTTCGGCGTGGGCGCGCAACGTGTGGGCCACTGCCGTCGGCAACAGCCCGCTGGGCGAGCGAGTAAACAGCACCACGCCCAGCGCCGATTCCAGCGCAGCGATGTGCCGGCCGACCGTCGGCTGTGTGATGCCAAGCAACCGCGCGGCCCCCGACAACGATCCTTCCTTCAGTACACCGAGGAACGACCGGTAAAGCTCCCAACCAATATTTGCAGGCATGCATAAATGTATAGCGGCTCGATGCTCTTCGGCAATTTATCGATAGCCGAGCCCGCCACACAATGGCCTCACCAACCAACGTGGGAGAGGGTCATGAGCAAAGTTCTGGTACTGGGAGCGACGGGCGGGATCGGCGGCGAAGTGGCGCGGCAGATGAGTGCGGCAGGCTGGGAGGTGTGTGCGTTGACTCGGAATGTGGACAAGGCGCGTCGTGAGCATGCTGCCTTCTCCTGGCTGCAGGGCGATGCGCTCAATCGCCAGGCGGTGCTCGCCGCAGCGCGTGGCTGTGCGGTGATCGTCCATGCGGTCAACCCGCCGGGCTATCGCAACTGGGCCGAGCAGGTGGTGCCGATGATCGATAACAGCATCGCGGCGGCGATTGCCGAGGGCGCAACCATCGTGTTGCCTGGCACGGTCTACAACTTCGGGCCGGATGCGTTTCCCGTATTGCACGAAGACTCGCCTCAGCACCCGCAGACACGCAAAGGCGCGATTCGTGTGCAACTGGAGCAGCGTCTACAGGACGCTTCCCGCCAGGGCGCTCGGGTGTTGATCGTGCGTGCCGGGGATTTTTTCGGCGCGCGGGTCGCCAACAACTGGTTTGCTCAAGGCCTGGTCAAACCCGGCAAACCGGTGCGCGCGGTCAGCTACCCAGGCACTCCCGGGGTGGCGCATCAATGGGCGTACCTGCCGGATGTGGCGCGCACCATGCTCGAGTTGATTGAGCGCCGGGCGAGCCTCGATGCGTTCGCGCGCTTTCATATGGCCGGGCATATGGACGCCGACGGCACGCAGATGGCCGAGGCAATCCAGCGCGTGGTGCTGCGCCGGACGGGTCATCAGCCGCGCGTAGGTCGTTTCCCTTGGTGGTTGATGAAATTGGTAGCGCCCTTTGTCGTCACAATCCGTGAAATGCAGGAAATGCGCTACCTGTGGCAAACCCCGTTGTGCCTGGATAACCAGCGCTTGCTGGGCGCCTTGGGCCGCGAGCCGCACACGCCGCTGGAGCAGGCGGTGGAGGCTACATTGGCCGAACTGGGTTGTTTGCCTGTTTCTGCCTGATCAAGCGCACATACACCGCAATGTTGATCAGCAGCACCACGGCTGCGAGCACCCATTGAATGTTCGGGGTCAGCCCGGCCGGGTAGATCAGCGTGAGGATGTAATGCTCGACAAACCCGCCGCCATAACCGTCCTGCCCGGCGAGATGGCGCAACAGGTTTTCCCAACGGGTCAGCGGGCAGGGCAGGTGGAACACTTCCACCGCCACTCCCCAGGCAGCGGCTGGCAGGTGCAGCCACATGACGGGCCGCCACTTGAGGGCGAGCAACCCGCCGAACAGCACGAACAAGATGAAACACAGGTGGAACAGCACCAGGCTGTCGGCGGCTACGCGGTAGAGCATGATCGGGTTCGCTTATTAAAGTGGGCCGGTGTCAGGCGCCGAAGTGTTCTGGCAGGTCGTCGATAAACACAGGCCGTTTTTCGCCATATTACGGCAACCAAGTCATTCGCCTGCCACGTGCTGCGGATCAGCCCGTCGAGCAGTGTTTTTACCGACTCACCGCTTAGCAAGTCGGGCACGGGCTTTGCCGAGTCAGGCGTGACGGTGGGCGCAGGTTTGTGGCGGTGATGGTTGCTTGCAAGCAACGTGGGCCGTTATTGTGCTGAATCCTTTTAGTCCTTCCCCCAAGGTTCTGTTGTGATGAATGCACCGCGTACCGCAGTCGGCCCGATCAAGGCCGTGATTTTCGATATGGACGGGTTGTTGCTGGATACCGAGGGCATCTACACCGAAGTCACGCAGATCATCGCCGAACGCTACGGCCGAACCTACGACTGGGGCATCAAGCAGCACATCATCGGCCGGGGCGCTCAGGACCTGGCTGACTATGTGGTAAAGGCACTGGACTTGCCAATCACGGCAGCCGAGTTTCTCAAAATCCGTGAACCGCTGATGAGCGAGCGTTTCCCCAATGCCTTGGGCATGCCGGGGGCCGAGGCGCTGGTGCGGCACTTGAAGGCCCATGACATTCCGATCGCAGTGGGCACCAGCTCATCGCGCAATTCGTTTGGCCATAAGACCACTTTGCACCGCGAATGGTTTGGCCTGTTCGGCACCATCGTCACCGCCGATGACCCGGAAGTCGGCGCCGCGAAACCTGCGCCGGATATCTTCCTGACCGCCGCGCGTCGCCTGGGCATCGCGCCGCAGGATTGCCTGGTGTTCGAGGACTCGCCGTTCGGTGTGACGGCCGCCAAAGCCGCCAACATGACGGCCATCGCTGTGCCGGATGAAGCCATGGCTGACAGCAAGTACCCGCATGCCGACCAGATCATCCGCAAACTTGCGGACTTCGACCTCGCCGCCTATGGCTTGCCACCTTTTCCCTGACTGAACACGGGCAACACCGTGGCAGCGGGCGTGCCGGCGATAGCGTCCTCAAGACCGCTGTCGCCGGCACGCCCGCTGCCAGTGGGTCAGGCGCTGAAACCGCCATCGATGGTCAGGCTTGCCCCCGTGATATAGCCCGCCTCAGGCCCGGCCAGATACGCCACAAAACTGGCAATCTCCTCGGCATGGCCATAACGCCCCACCGCCATCAGCCCGATCAGCGTCTCGGCAAACTCACTGTTCGCCGGGTTCATATCGGTGTCAACCGGCCCCGGCTGCACATTGTTAATGGTGATGCCGCGTGGCCCCAGGTCCCGCGCCAAACCTTTGGTCAGGCCTACCAGTGCGGCCTTGCTCATCGCATAGGGGCCACCGCCGCCAAACGGCATGCGTTCGGCATTGGTGCTGCCGATGTTGATCACGCGGCCGCCTTCACCCATGTGTTTGGTCGCTTCCTGGGTGGCAATAAACACGCTGCGCACATTGATCGCCAGGGTCTGGTCGAAGTCTTCCAGCTTGAAATCTTCCAGCGCGGCGATCGCCAATACACCGGCGTTATTCACCAGGATATCCAGGCGTCCGAACGCTTCGACGGTCGCGTTGACCGCATTGCGAATCGCCGTGGCGTCGGCACTGTCGGCCTGAATCGCCAGGGCTTTGCCGCCTGCGCTGATCACCGCGTTCTGTAGTTCCTCGGCTTTGGCGGCCGAGCTGATGTAGGTAAAGGCAACGGCTGCACCTTGTGCGGCGAGGCGCTTGACGATGGCAGCGCCGATGCCGCGTGAACCGCCCTGGATCAAGGCGACTTTGCCGGTGAGGTTGTGTGTGGTCATGTCGATCTCCAAGTAGTTGATGGGCCGAGTATCGACCTCACCCAGCCAGCCTGGTAGACCGTGATTGCTATAGTCTGTGTAAACCAAAAGTTTAGAATGGTGCGATATGGAAAGCTTTGGCAGTATCGAATGCTTTGTGCGCAGTGCTGAAGGCGGCAGCTTTGCCGAGGCGGCCCGGCACCTGAGTCTGACGCCGGCGGCGGTTGGCAAGAGCGTCGCCAAGCTGGAAACACGCCTCGGTGTTCGCCTGTTTCAACGCAGCACCCGACGCCTGACCCTGACCGAAGCCGGCAAGCTGTTCCTTGAAGAAGTCAGCGACAGCCTCATCACCATCCAGAACGCGGTGGCCAACCTGGCGAGCGCGCAAGGCCGCCCGGTGGGCACGCTCAAGGTCAGCATGGGCACGGTGTTCGGTAATCGTTATGTGGTGCCGTTACTGGCGGAGTTTATGCGGCGCTTTCCGGCGATCAGCCCGGATTGGCATTTTGAGAATCGCCAGGTGGACCTGATCGGCCAAGGCTTTGATGCCGCTATCGGCGGCGGCTTTGAGCTGCCCCAAGGCGTGGTGGCGCGCAAGCTGGCACCTGCGCATCGAATCCTGGTGGCCTCGCCGTCTTACCTGGAGCAACGCCTGCCCGTAAGGGGGCCCGAAGATTTATCGCATTGCCTGGGCATCTTGATCCGGTCGCCGCAAACCGGCCGCGTGCGAACCTGGCAGCTCACCGGCCCGGAGCGTGAGCAACGCCCGCTGGTGCTCAAGCCGCGCATGACCATGAGCGATTCCGAAGCCGCCTGCTGCGCCAGCGCTCAAGGCCTGGGGATTGCGCTGGTCAGTATGCCGATGGCCGTGCCGTTCCTCGACAGCGGTGCGGTGGTGCGGGTGTTGCCTGATTGGTACGTCGACGATGGCAACATCTCCATCTACTACGCCGAACACAAGCTGCTGCCCGGCAAGACCCGGGCGTTTGTGGATTTCATCATCGAGCAGTTTGCCGAGAAGGGCTTGGGGCAGCGGTTCAGCGCGATTTGACGACGGCTGCTCAGGGAGTCGCGGCCATCGCAGGCGACTCGGTCTACCGGCCCAACCTGCCCGGCCAACCAATGACCTTCTTCGGCCGCGGCGTGGCATAGGTCCTGATCTTCGATGTCGACAACCCCAACCGAACCAGGGATTCGGCAATGGTCACTGCCGCCGTCACCCCATCCACCACCGGCACGCCGGTGCGCTGGCGAATCTGTTCATCCAGCCCGGCCATACCGCCGCAGCCCAGGCAGATCACTTCGGCCTTGTCCTCGCGGATCGCCAGTTCCGCCTGGCGCACGATGGCTTCCATGGCGGCCACCGGGTCTTCTTCGAGTTCGAGCACTGCCATGCCACTGGCGCGCACCGACGCGCAACGTTGATACAGCCCGGCAAGTTTCAAGCGGTCTTCGATCAGCGGCACCGTGCGGTCCAGGGTGGTCACCACTGAGTAGGCGTGGCCCAGGAACATCGCCGTGCTGGCCGCCGCCTCGGTGATGTCCACCACCGGTACATTCAACAGTTCCTGCAAACCTTCACGGCCATGTTCGCCATAGCCGGCCTGGATCACCGCATCAAACGGCTGATCGTAGGCCATCACCCGGTCCATCACGGCGATAGCGGCCAGGTAGCTTTCGAAATTGCCTTCCACCGACTCGGCGCCGAAATACGGTGTGAGACCGACGATTTCGGTGCCGGGCGAGGCCACAGCGCGGGCCTGCTCGGCGATGGTTTCAGTGATGGATGCGGTGGTGTTGACGTTGACCACGAGGATGCGCATGGAATGTCCTTGGTTAATGACTGACGTTATCGACTGCAATGCTTTCGCCGCTGACATCGGCGTAGAACGGTTGGCGTTTGGCGATCAGCCGGTACAACAGCCCTGCAATACCAGCGCCAAACAGCCAGGAAAAGGGAGCGACGCTGGTAAAGCCCGGCAACAGCGCCAGCAGGATCGCGATCACCGCCGCGGGAATAAACGCCGCGACTGCGCGTAAGTTGACGCCTCGGCTGTAGTAATAAACCCCATTCGGGTCTTCGCTATACAACTGCAGAACGTCCACCTGGCTTTTACGGATCAACCAGTAATCGACCATGATCACTCCATACAGCGGCCCGAGCAGCGCGCCCAGGCCGGACAGGAAATACACGATCACCAGCGGGCTGTTGTAGAGGTTCCACGGCAGGATCAGCACTGCCACGGTGGCGCTGATCAGCCCGGCACGTCGGAAGTTCAGGTACTTGGGCGCCAGGTTACTCAACACAAAGGCCGGCGCGACGAAGTTGGCCATGATGTTCACCGCCACGGTGACGATCAGGAATGCCAGGCAGCCCAGCACCAGAAAGAAGGTATTGGGGATTGCCGCGATGATTTCGGTCGGGCTTTCGATTACCCGGCCATTGAGCTGGAACTGCCCGCCGCAGAGCAGCACGGTGATGGCGGCAAACACCAGGATATTCACCGGCAAGCCCCAGAAATTACCGACCAGGATGGTCTTGCGGCACGGCGAGGAACGGGCAAAGTCGCAGAAGTTGAGAATCAGCGTGCCGTAGATCGTCAGCCACAACGCGCCGCCGGCAAAGATATTGCGCCACATCTCTGCACCGCTCAGCGGCTCGCGGATCGACCAGGCGATATTGCCGCCGACCTGGAAATACATCCAACCGGCCAAGGAGGCCACCGTCACCAGAATGACCGGCCCGGCGAACGCTTCATAGCGGCGCACCATTTCCATGCCGTACGCCAGGATCGCCAGCTGCACAAACCAGATCGTCACGAAACACGCCCAACCCAGCGTCGAGAGGCCGAGGATCGAGTTGTGGTCGTAGTCGGCAAAGCCTGGATGAATTGCCGATAACAGCACGCGGAAAACCACTGACGCCAGGTAGGTCTGGATACCAAACCAGGCAATCGCAATCACCGCCCGGATCAGCGCCGGAATTTGTGCCCCGTGGATACCGAAACTGATACGGCTGATGACCGGAAACGGCACGCCGGTCTTTTGCCCCATGTACCCCGACAAGTTCATGAAGAAGTACACCAGCGCCGCGCCAATCCCCAGTGATAACAGAATCTGCCAACCGCCAAGGCCCAGTGCATATAAACCGATGGCGAACGAATAGTTGGCGATGTTGTGCACGTCATTGGTCCACAACGCGAAAATGCTATAGCGACCCCAGCGACGCCCCTCAACCTTGGTGGGCGCCAGGTCCCGATTGTGCAGGCGAGGGCTGAGCACCAGCGGGCCGGGGCTTGCAGCCTCCGGGGTCAGGGCGGAGGAGGGCAGATCCAGTGCGATGTTATTTGAGAGGCTGGTACGCATTCCGGCAGGCTCCAGCGCATCGGCGAGCGAGCCGCGGATGGCAAAGTGTATGTATGTTTTGTATTTATTGTATACAAAGCGCTTTTAACCTTAAGCCACATGCGTGCCAGTTTTGGATCTATGAAACGGGTAATTAATTTCGTTTTTGTAGGCTTCTCAAATAACTGACTGAATTAAAAGCGATATAAATTGACCATTTGAACAGGTATTTATTTTTCAGGCAGCAGAGGCAGTGCGGGACGGAACGAAAAGAGCCGGGAACAGGTGTTACGTTATGGTGCGCTTTTAAATGGATTGCACACATAAATGGCACCGATGGTTACATTGGTGTGTACAAGATTTATGTTCGCCACAACGCAAATGTGGGAGAAGGCTTGCTTGCGAATGTGCAGTGCCAGTCACTGAATAGGTCGACTGATCCACGGCATTCGCGAGCAAGCCCGCTCCCACAGGGTTGACTGCGCTGGTCTTCAGGCTTTGCTGATGAGATTCCCGGCGTGCAGGCCACATTCCTTTTGCGTGGCTTCTTCCCACCACCAGCGACCTTCGCGCTCGTGCTGGTTCGGCAATACCGGCCGGGTGCACGGCTCGCAGCCGATGCTGATAAAGCCGCGCTCATGCAGGCTGTTGTAAGGCAGCTCCAGCATACGGATGTAACCCCAGACTTCCTCGCTGGTCATCTGTGCCAGCGGGTTGAACTTGTACAGCGTGCGTTCCGGAGTGGAGAACGCGCTGTCGACCTCCAGTGCCGCCACCTGGCTGCGGGTGCCCGGGCTCTGGTCGCGGCGTTGGCCGGTGGCCCAGGCGCTTACGCCGGACAGTTTGCGGCGCAGCGGCTCGATCTTGCGCACGCCGCAGCATTCGCCATGGCCGTCCTTGTAGAAGCTGAACAGGCCCTTTTCCTTGACGAACGGTTCCAGCGCGCGCTGGTCCGGCGAGATCAGCTCGATGTCGATCTTGTAGAACTCGCGCACCTGCTCGATAAACCGGTAGGTCTCCGGGTGCAGGCGACCGGTGTCGAGGCTGAACACCTTGACGTTCTTGTTCAGCTTCCAGGCCATGTCTACCAGCACCACGTCCTCGGCGCCGCTGAAGGAAATCCACAGGTCATCGCCGAACTGACTGAAGGCCAGCTTGAGAATGTCCTGGGCGGATTTGTTTGCGTAAGTCGCAGAGAGTTCAGCGACGTCAAAGGCTTGGTTCATCAGGACGGTTCCTACAGGTCAGTGGCGCTGAGCGCTCTATAGGGGAGCGATGGTATCAAAATCCGCCCTGCGTTGCGGGGCCGAGCTTGAGTCGCTAGAGTTCGGCAGTCCTTTTGCTCGCTCAACTTGAACACTATAAATAGGGGTGTGTTGTGGAAATTGCCTGTCTCGACCTGGAAGGGGTGCTGGTTCCGGAAATCTGGATCGCCTTCGCCGAAAAAACCGGTATTGAATCCCTGCGGGCCACCACCCGGGATATTCCCGACTACGACGTGCTGATGAAGCAGCGCCTGCGCATCCTCGACGAACACGGACTCAAGCTCGCCGATATCCAGGAAGTGATCGCCACCCTCAAGCCGCTGGACGGTGCCATCGAGTTCGTCAACTGGCTGCGCGAGCGCTTCCAGGTGGTGATTTTGTCAGACACCTTCTACGAATTCTCCCAGCCGCTGATGCGTCAACTGGGTTTTCCGACCTTGCTGTGCCACCGGTTGATTACCGATGAGAACGACCGGGTGGTGAGCTACCAACTGCGCCAGAAGGACCCCAAACGCCAGTCGGTGCTGGCGTTCAAGACCCTCTACTACCGAGTGATCGCCGCCGGCGATTCCTACAACGACACCACCATGCTCGGCGAAGCTGACCGTGGGATTCTGTTCCATGCGCCGGAGAATGTGATTCGCGAGTTCCCGCAGTTCCCAGCGGTGCATACGTTTGAGGACTTGAAAAAAGAGTTCATCAAGGCGTCGAATCGGCCGTTGAGCCTGTAGTTTATGGGTTGATGCTGTTGGCCTCATCACGGGCTCGCCTGTGATGAAGGCGGCTCAGTCAGCGCCTAAACCTCGGCCAGCAAGCGCTCATAAGGAATACTCAAGCCTTCATGCAGGCGTTTGATCATCGCCAGGCTCAGCTTTCGCTTGTGATTCAGCACTTCGGACACGCGCCCGCTTGTACCGATAAAAGGCTCAAGGTCACGCGCAGTCATGCCCAACTGCTCCATACGAAATTTAATCGCTTCCACTGGGTCTGAAGCCGGCATTGGAAAATGTTCCGCCTCGTACTTCTCAATGAGTACGGCGAGGATTTCCAGTTCGTCACCCTCTGGCGAGTTGACGTGCGCTCCCCATAGCTGCTCGACGCGTGCGAGCGCCGCCGTGAGGTCTTCCTGGGAGTGAATAGGTTTGATGTTCATCACACGGTCTCCGCGTTGATCTGGTTGTATTGCGCATGGGTTCCCACGAAACGGACGAAACCCAGCTGTCGTTGATAGTCGATCGCCATGATCACTCGATATTTGTTGCCGCCCACGTTAAACACGACCCTGCCGGCCTTGAGAATGCTCGCCGTCCTGAGCGCTTCTTTGAGTGCCTGCGGCGTGGTGTAAGTAGTTTTCTCCAAGTGGCGATACAGCTCGACCAGCGGCGTTTTGGCCTCGCTGTACGCGGGATGGCTTTCCCAGAATATTCGTAAGGTAGAAAGAGCGATTATCCGCATCGCGGCAGCCTCCCAATATGGGAGATAATAGGCGTGGTTGAGTGGGTACGCAATCGCGGAAATAATTTCTGACGAGTAGGCATTCGCTTCATGTGATCCTTCACAAACGGCGGGTGGGCGGTAGGGGCTGGACGCTAACCTCCCGCTCACACGCCGTCGACGACCATTCTGATTCAGGTTTTTTCGGCGACTGGGCTCTGCGTCTGAACGCCAGGCAGATGGGCGCCGCTAGAGGTTTTCCAACGTGTGTAACAACACTCGCACCTTGGTCAGCGACTCCTGATACTCCGCCTCCCACTGCGAGTCCGCGACGATTCCGCCGCCGCCCCAGCAGCACACCTGCCCATCCTTGACCAGCAGACTGCGAATCGCGATGGAGCTGTCCATCTCGCCGCGTACATCCAGGTACACCAGCGAGCCGCAATACAAACCGCGGCGCGTCGGCTCCAGCTCGTCGATGATCTGCATCGCGCGGATCTTCGGCGCGCCAGTGATGGAGCCGCCGGGGAAGCTGCCGGCGATCAGGTCGAGGGCGTCCTTGTCGTCGGCCAGGATGCCGGTGACGCTGCTCACCAGGTGGTGCACGTTGGGGTAGCTTTCCAGGCTGAACAACTCCGGCACGTTCACCGAGCCCGTGCGGCAGGTGCGACCGAGGTCGTTGCGCAGCAGGTCGACGATCATCAGGTTTTCGGCGCGATCCTTGGGGCTGGCCAGGAGTTCGGCAGCCTGAGCTGCATCCTCTGCGGGCGTCAAACCCCGTGGGCGGGTGCCTTTGATCGGGCGCGTTTCGACTTGGCGTTCGCTGATCCTGACAAAGCGCTCCGGCGACAGGCTCACTACCGCGCCGTGATCCGGCAGGCTCTGGAAACCTGAAAAGGGCGTAGGGCAGGCTTCACGCAGCGCGCAGTAAGCCACCCATGGGTCGCCGCTGCACGGCGCCCGGAAGCGCTGCGCGAAGTTGACCTGATAGCAGTCGCCCGCCTGGATATAGTCCTGAATGCGCACGATGGCCTGGCGATAAGCCTCGGCGGTGAGATCGGGCGCCATCGGGCCATGCAGCCTGAAGGTGGCCGATGTGTGCGGGGCAGGCTGGCTGAACAGGTCGATCAACCGTTGTCGCTCGCTGTCGGCCTGCGCCGGGTGGAAGATCAACTGACTGGTCTGTGCCTGGTGGTCGCTGATCAGCGCCCAGGCATACAGCCCGAAGCGTGCATCCGGCAGGTGCAGGTCATCCACCGCCAGGTGTGGCATCTGTTCCAGGTGCCGACCGAAGTCGTAGCTCAGGTAGCCGATCAAGCCGCCGGCAAATGGCAGTTGCAAATCCGCCGGTATTGCCGCTTCACCCAGCTGCGTCAGGTTATCGCGCAAGCGTTGCAGGAAATCACGGCCGCTTTCGTCAGGCCTTACGGTCAGGGTTGCTTGTGGCCAGGCGCTGAGCACGTCATAACGCCCGCGTTCTGCGGCCGGGCGCCCGCTGTCGAGCAGCACCGCACCGGGGGCATGGCGAATCGCCGCGAAATAGTCGGCGGGGTTGGCGCGGTAGGGCAGCGAGTGTACGGAGCAGGTCGACATTGCGGGGCGGATCAGCGATTGGCGTGGGGGAGGCGATTGTAGTCCCCCGTAGGATTTGGTCCTAGAGGGGATGTCGGCGATAGACAGGTTGAAGCCCGGATCAGCCTTCGACGTGGGGTATGTGCCCAAACATTTCCTGCACAAACGTCACGCGCTCTTGCGGGGTTTCCGTCACGCCGGCGGCTTTCAGTGCTTCCAGGCGCGCTTCCACGGCGTGGGTGCGCAGGGTCAGGCCGCAGTCGTTGGCGATCTGGATATTCAGCCCCGGCCGCGCATTCAGTTCGAGGATCAGCGGGCCTTTTTCCTGGTCCAGCACCATGTCTACCCCGATATAGCCCAGCCCGCACAGTTCGTAGCAGCCGGCCGCCAGCTGCATGAAACCATCCCAGTTGGGCAGTTGCACACCGTCCACTGCGTTGGTGGTGTCGGGGTGTTTGGTGATGATGTTGTTCAGCCAGGTGCCGCGCAGGGTCAGGCCGGTGGCCAGGTCCACACCCACGCCAATGGCGCCCTGGTGCAGGTTGGCCTTGCCGCCGGATTGCCGGGTCGGCAGGCGCAGCATCGCCATCACCGGGTAGCCCATCAGCACGATGATGCGGATATCCGGCACGCCTTCATAGCTGATGCTCTTGAAGATCTGGTCCGGCACCACGCGGTATTCGATCAGCGCACGGTCCCGGTGGCCGCCCAGGGAATACAAGCCGGTGAGGATGCTGGAAATCTGGTGCTCGATTTCTTCATGACTGATGATCTTGCCGGACACGGTGCGATAGCGCCCTTCAAAACGGTCGGCCACCACCAGGATGCCATCACCGCCAGCGCCCTGGGCCGGTTTGATCACGAAGTCGTTGCGCCCGCCGATGATCGCGTCGAGCTTGTCGATTTCCTTCTCGGTGGAAATGACCCCGTACATTTCCGGCACATGGATGCCGGCGGCAATCGCCCGTTCCTTGGTGATGATCTTGTCATCCACAATCGGGTACAGGCTGCGCTTGTTGTACTTGAGCACGTAATCGGCATTACGCCGGTTGATGCCCATGATCCCCCGCGCTTCCAGGGCCTTCCAGGTCTTCCAGAAGCCGAACATTACGAGTCAGCCTTGAGGAAGGCCTTGAAGCGCACCAGCTCGGTCAGGCGGTAGCCGCGGTAACGACCCATGGCCAGCATGAAGCCCACCAGGATCAACAGGATCGCCGGGAAGGTAAACACAAAGTAGATCAGCTCCGGCACGCTCATGATGATGTGCGCCAGGGAGGCGGCGAACAGCGTACCGATCGCCACTTTCAGCGCATGGTTGGCGCCGCGCTCCTCCCAGGTGATCGACAGGCGTTCGATGGTCATGGTCAGGATCACCATCGGGAACAACGCCACCGACAGCCCGCGTTCCAGGCCGAGTTTGTGGCTGAACAGGCTGATGGCCGCAATCAGTACCACCACGAAGGTCAGCACCACCGATAGCCTCGGCAGCATCTGCAACTTCAAGTGTTCCAGGTACGAGCGCAGGGACAGGCCCAGCGCCGTGATAATCGTAAACAGGACGATGCCGAAGCCCAACTGCGTCTCGCGAAACGCCAGGGCGATCAGCACCGGGGTAAAGGTGCCCAGGGTCTGCAGGCCGATCAGGTTGCGCAGGATCAGAATCACCAGCACGCCAATCGGGATCATCACCATGATCATGAAGGTCTGCTGGGTTTGCAGCGGCAGGCCGTACAGCGAATATTCGAGGAAGTTGGCGTCGGTATTTTCGTCAGTCAGCTTGGCCAGGCGAATGGCGTTCATTTCGCTGTTGTTCAGGCTGAAGGTCACCATGGCTTTCTTGCCGCCATCGACCGTGATCAGGTTTTCATCGCCGGTCCACCACAACAGGCGGTCGGACGGCAGGCCTTGCTCGCCGGTTTCCGGGTTGAAGTACAGCCAGTCATTGCCGTTGAAACTGCGCAGCCACAGCTCCGGGGTTTGCGGTTGGTCGGCCACCAGGCGGATGGTGTGGACCTTTTCGATCGGCACGTGGGCGATCGACAGCAGCAGCTCGACGATCTTGGCCTTGTGCGGTGTCGACGGATCGCCGGCCAGCAGCAGCTTCACATTGTCGTCGTTGAGGTTGTTGGTACGCTTGATAGCCTCGCCGATAAAGGTCTCGACGTCCGCCGAGTGCTGGCGGATCGGCGCCAGCAAGGCTTCGGCGGCGATTTTCTCCGGGCCTTCGACTGCGATGCTGTCGCGGAAGGTCGGGCCCTTGACCTTGACCTTTTCACCGCTGTAACGCTTGGTCAGCACCAGTCGGTAATACAGGGTCTGCTTGCCTTTGGCTCGGCGTGCCGACCACGTCACCTTGCGGTTGCCGTCGGTGCGGTTGACGCTGACGCCGTAATTATTGGAGATGAAACTCTCATTGAGGCTGACGAAGTCGCGGCTCAGGGGCGGCACGAACATCGAGATCTTCACCGGGTCTTTGGGGTTGGCGACGAACTCGACCTTGGCGTCGATGTTCCAGAGGTCGTCGGTGGCGTCCTCGGTGACGGGGATGCCCAGCACGAAAATCTGGTAGGCGGTGACCGAAATACCCAATACCACCAGGATGGTGATAAGGATTTTCAGGTGCAGGGTCAGAGAGCGCATTCAGTTTACTCGGCGGTATGAGCGTCGGCGGCGCAGGCAGGTTTGCCCGCTGCGTATTTAAGACTGGGGTCGACCAGCGCATCAAAGCGTTTCAACGCTTCGGAGCCGATCAGCAGCGGGTATTGGAAGGCGCTGCGGTCAGTCAAGTTCACTTCGATGCTGCGTAAAGCGTTGCCCATGCAGATATCCAGGGCAATCACTGGGCGGGCGGTGTAGTTCTTGTCCTCATCGGGGTCGTAGTCACCGGCGCGGCGCTTGATCTTGCTGACGCGGGCCAATGGGCGTTCGATGGGGTGGGAATGGGCGGTGTCGATAGCCAGGTAGAAGCGCACCCAGGATTCGCCGTTACGCTTGAAGCGCTTGATATCGCGTGCGCTCAACGAGGCGGTCTTGGCGCCCGTGTCGAGTTTGGCCGCGACTTCCAGGTCAATGCCGGCCAATTTGGCGTATTCATTCAGGCCATACACGGTTTTCTCGGCGGCAGCACATAGCCCCGGCATAAGCCCTGGCAGGAACAGTAGGCAAATCAGAAGGAAGGGCTTGAGTCTCATAGATCCTGACGCGGTGCAGTGCGATGTTCAATTCATCAAGGCGACTGGCATTGCTGCGCAATCTCTAGTGCGCCGTTTCATCAAGTGATGTCAGGCAAAAGCGGCGGGCATTCTAACATGATGCTTTTTTGGCGCCAGCGCTGGCAGGCGGCCATGCCCGGGAGCGGGCAGAAGGGGTTATTAGACGATTGTCGACAATGTTGATTTATTCTTTGACTATCAAGGTCTGATTGGCTAGTTTTTGCGGCATTGCTTTTAAAGGTGTCAACAATATGCTGGATCAACTGGAAACCCCAGTGGTAGCGCAAGACGATTCCCAGACCATGTCCGAGAACGTCTTCCGGCGTATCCAGGCCGCCATCGTCAAAGGCGAAATCGCCCCCGGCAGCAAGATCTCCGAGCCAGAGCTGGCGCGCACCTACGGCATCAGCCGTGGCCCATTGCGTGAAGCGATCCACCGCCTGGAAGGTCAGCGTCTGCTGGTGCGCGTGCCCCACGTAGGCGCGCGAGTGGTGTCCTTGAGCCATGCCGAGCTGATCGAGCTCTATGAAATCCGCGAATCCCTGGAAGGCATGGCCTGCCGTTTGGCTGCCGAGCGCATGACCGATGCGGAAATCGAAGAGCTGCGCCAAGTGCTGCACACCCATGAGCGCGACGAAGCGTTCCAGGCGGGTGTCGGGTACTACCAGCAGGAAGGCGACTTCGATTTTCATTACCGGATAATTCAAGGTGCCGGTAATCGCACGCTGACCCAGATGCTCTGCGGCGAGCTGTACCAGTTGGTGCGCATGTACCGCATCCAGTTCTCTGCCACCCCCAATCGTCCACGCCAGGCCTTTGCCGAGCATCACCGCATTCTTGATGCGATTGCCGATCGCGACGGTGAACTGGCCGAATTGTTGATGCGCCGGCATATCGGCGCCTCCAAACGCAATATCGCCCGTCACTTCCCGGACGGCGCGCCCCAGACAGCCACTCAGCGAGGTGAGTCATGAGTTCCAACAATAAAACTACTCCAGGCCAGCGTTTCCGTGATGCCGTCGCCAGCGAACAGCCATTGCAAGTGGTGGGCGCAATCAACGCCAACCACGCGCTGCTGGCCAAGCGCGCCGGTTTCAAGGCCATTTACCTCTCGGGCGGCGGCGTCGCTGCCGGCTCGCTCGGTGTGCCGGACCTGGGCATCACCGGCCTGGATGATGTGCTGACCGACGTGCGCCGTATCACTGACGTGTGCGACTTGCCGCTGCTAGTGGACGTGGACACCGGGTTCGGTTCGTCAGCCTTCAACGTGGCGCGCACGGTCAAATCGATGATCAAGTTCGGCGCCGCTGCCATCCACATCGAAGACCAGGTTGGCGCCAAGCGCTGCGGTCATCGCCCGAATAAGGAAATCGTGTCCCAGCAGGAAATGGTCGACCGCATCAAGGCCGCCGTGGATGCGCGCACCGATGACAGCTTTGTGATCATGGCACGCACCGACGCCCTTGCCGTCGAAGGGCTGGAATCCGCCCTGGAGCGTGCCGCCGCCTGCATCGAAGCCGGCGCCGACATGGTGTTCCCGGAAGCCATCACTGAACTGGAGATGTACAAACTGTTCGCCGCCCGCGTGAAGGCGCCGATCCTGGCCAACATCACCGAATTTGGCGCAACCCCGCTGTACACCACCGAACAGTTGAAATCTGCCGATGTTTCCATCGTGCTGTACCCGCTCTCGGCGTTCCGTGCCATGAACAAGGCCGCCGAGAACGTCTACACCGCGATCCGTCGCGACGGCACCCAACAGAACGTGATCGACACCATGCAGACCCGCATGGAGCTTTACGATCGCATCGACTACCACACCTTCGAGCAGAAGCTCGACGCGCTGTTCGCCGCGAAGAAGTAAAGCCTGTGGGAGCGGGCCAGCCTGCTCCCATACGCGCCTCCCTGAATAACGACAAAATTGGAGAGAACCATGGCTGAAGCAAAAGTACTGAGTGGCGCTGGCCTGCGTGGCCAGGTGGCCGGGCAAACGGCACTGTCCACCGTAGGCCAGGCCGGTGCCGGCCTCACCTATCGCGGTTATGACGTGCGTGAACTCGCCGCCGACGCGCAATTTGAAGAAGTCGCCTACCTGCTGCTCTACGGCGAGTTGCCGACCAACGCCGAGCTGGCGGCCTACAGCAAAAAGCTGAGCACCCTGCGCGATCTGCCCCAGGCCCTGAAAGAAGTGCTCGAACGCATTCCTGCCGACGCCCACCCGATGGACGTGATGCGCACGGGTTGCTCGTTCCTGGGCAATATCGAGCCCGAGAAAGACTTCAGCGTGCAACGCGATGTCACCGACCGCCTGCTTGCCGCCTTCCCGGCGATCATGTGTTACTGGTATCGCTTCAGCCACGACGGCAAGCGCATCGACTGCGTGACCGACGAGCCCAGCATCGGCGGCCACTTCCTGCACCTGTTGCATGGCAAAAAGCCGAGCGCACTGCATGAGAAAGTCATGAACGTGTCGCTGATCCTCTACGCCGAGCACGAATTCAACGCGTCGACCTTCACCGCCCGCGTGTGTGCCTCGACCTTGTCCGACCTGTATTCGTGCGTCACTGCTGCCATCGGCTCCCTGCGCGGCCCGCTGCATGGCGGCGCCAACGAAGCGGCGATGGAAATGATCGAGCGTTTCGGCTCGGCCGAAGAGGCCG
The DNA here is from genome assembly GCF_900215245.1 of Pseudomonas fluorescens. Lineage (GTDB taxonomy): Bacteria > Pseudomonadota > Gammaproteobacteria > Pseudomonadales > Pseudomonadaceae > Aquipseudomonas > Aquipseudomonas fluorescens. Next base: position 534,947 of record NZ_LT907842.1, on the reverse strand, counting down.
TTGAAGGCACCCTTGGCATGCTGGCGCGCAAAGACAAGATCATGGGCTTCGGCCACGCGATCTACAAAGACAGCGACCCGCGCAATGAAGTGATCAAGGGCTGGTCGAAAAAACTCGCCGACGAAGTAGGGGATACCGTGCTGTTCCCGGTTTCCGAAGCCATCGACAAGACCATGTGGGAGCAGAAGAAGTTGTTCCCCAATGCCGACTTCTACCATGCCTCGGCGTACCACTTCATGGGCATCCCGACCAAGCTGTTCACGCCGATCTTTGTGTGCTCGCGCCTCACCGGCTGGGCCGCGCACGTGTTCGAGCAGCGCGCCAACAACCGCATCATCCGTCCAAGCGCCGAATATATCGGCGTTGAGCAGCGCAAGTTCGTGCCAATCGAACGTCGCTGAGTGAAGTGACCGGCGATTCTGACGTGGTAACCGAATCAAAAATGTGGGAGCGGGCTTGCTCGCGAATACGGTGTGTCATTCAACACATCCGGCGACTGTTCCACCGCTTTCGCGAGCAAGCCCGCTCCCACATTTTGATCGCATTCCACCTCGGAGTCAGTCGGCACCTTGTGAACCTACCGTGACCGAGTCCTGACGATGAACACTGAATTTCGTAAACCGCTGCCCGGCAGCCGCCTGGATTTCTACGACGCCCGCGCGGCAGTCGATGCAATCCGCCCCGGTGCCTATGCCACCTTGCCGTACACCTCCCGCGTCCTCGCGGAGAACCTGGTGCGCCGTTGCGACCCGGCCACGCTCAATGCGTCCCTGAGCCAACTGATCGAGCGCAAGCGTGACCTCGACTTCCCGTGGTTCCCGGCGCGCGTGGTGTGCCACGATATCCTCGGCCAGACCGCTCTGGTCGACCTCGCCGGCCTGCGCGATGCCATCGCCCTGCAAGGCGGCGACCCGGCCCAGGTCAACCCGGTGGTGCCGACCCAACTGATCGTCGACCACTCCCTGGCCGTTGAAGCCGGTGGTGCTGACCCCGATGCGTTCGAGAAAAACCGCGCCATCGAGGACCGTCGCAACGAAGACCGTTTCCACTTTATCGAGTGGACCAAAAAGGCCTTCAAGAACGTCGACGTGATCCCGCCGGGCAACGGCATCATGCACCAGATCAACCTGGAGAAAATGTCCCCGGTGATTCAGGTACGTGACGGTGTGGCGTTCCCGGATACCTGCGTCGGCACCGACAGTCACACCCCGCACGTGGATGCCCTGGGCGTGATCGCCATCGGCGTCGGCGGCCTTGAAGCCGAGAGTGTGATGCTCGGCCGCGCCTCGTGGATGCGCTTGCCGGAAAGTGTCGGCGTGGAGCTGACGGGCAAGCTGCAACCGGGCATTACCGCGACCGACATGGTGCTGGCGCTGACCGAATTCCTGCGCAAGCAGAAAGTGGTGGGGGCATGGCTGGAATTCTTCGGCGAAGGTGCCTCGGCCCTGACTCTGGGCGACCGTGCGACCATCTCCAACATGGCCCCGGAATATGGCGCCACCGCGGCCATGTTCTACATCGACTCGCAGACCATCGCCTACCTGAAACTCACCGGCCGCGAAGACGAACAAGTCACGTTGGTTGAGCAGTACGCGCGCCACACCGGCCTGTGGGCGGATGACCTCAAAGGCGCGCAGTACGAGCGCGGCCTGACCTTCGACCTGTCCAGTGTCGTACGCAATATGGCCGGCCCGAGCAACCCGCACGCCCGCGTCGCCACCAGTGATCTGGCCTCCAAGGGCATCTCCGGGCAGTGGGACGAAGTGCCGGGGCAAATGCCGGATGGCGCGGTGATCATCGCCGCCATTACCAGTTGCACCAACACCAGCAACCCGCGCAACGTGATCGCCGCCGGCCTGTTGGCACGCAATGCCAACAGGCTCGGGCTGGCCCGCAAACCGTGGGTCAAATCTTCGCTGGCGCCCGGCTCGAAAACCGTGGCGATGTACCTCGACGAAGCCGGCTTGACCCACGAGTTGGAGCAGTTGGGTTTTGGTGTGGTGGCGTTCGCTTGCACCACCTGCAACGGCATGTCCGGTGCGCTCGACCCGGTGATCCAGCAAGAAATCATCGACCGTGACCTCTACGCCACCGCGGTGCTTTCCGGTAACCGCAACTTTGACGGGCGCATTCACCCGTACGCCAAGCAAGCATTCCTCGCTTCGCCGCCGCTGGTCGTGGCTTATGCGATTGCCGGCACCATCCGTTTTGACATCGAAAAGGACGTGCTGGGCCTGGATGCCGACGGTAAGGAAATCCGCCTCAAAGACATCTGGCCGAGCGATGAAGAAATCGACGCGGTGGTCAAGGCGTCGGTCAAACCGGAGCAGTTCCGTGCGGTGTACATCCCGATGTTCGCGATTCACGAAGACACCGGCCCGAAAGTCGCGCCGCTGTACGATTGGCGCCCGCAAAGCACTTACATACGCCGCCCGCCGTACTGGGAAGGCGCGCTGGCCGGTGCTCGCCCGCTCAAGGGCATGCGCCCGTTGGCGGTGCTGCCGGACAACATCACCACCGATCACCTGTCGCCGTCCAACGCGATCATGCTCGACAGCGCCGCCGGTGAATACCTGGCGAAAATGGGCCTGCCGGAAGTTGACTTCAACTCCTACGCCACCCACCGCGGCGACCACTTGACCGCGCAGCGCGCAACCTTCGCCAACCCGAAACTGTTCAATGAAATGGTGGTTGAAAACGGCAAGGTCAAGCAGGGTTCCCTGGCGCGTATCGAGCCCGAAGGCCAGGTCACGCGGATGTGGGAAGCCATCGAAACCTACATGGAGCGCAAGCAGCCGCTGATCATTATTGCGGGTGCCGACTACGGCCAGGGCTCGTCCCGCGACTGGGCGGCCAAGGGCGTGCGCCTGGCCGGTGTGGAAGCGATTGTCGCCGAAGGCTTTGAACGCATTCACCGCACCAACCTGGTGGGCATGGGCGTGTTGCCGCTGGAATTCCTGCCGGGCACCGACCGTCACACCTTGAACATTGACGGCAGCGAGACCTATGACGTGATCGGCCAGCGCACCCCGCGTGCGCAGTTGACCCTGGTGATCAACCGCAAGCATGGCGAACGTGTCGAAGTGCCGGTGACGTGCCGTCTGGACACGGCTGAAGAAGTGTCGATCTACGAGGCGGGCGGCGTGTTGCAGCGGTTTGCCCAAGACTTCCTGGAATCGGCGGCGACCGCCTGAAGAGGATAACCATGGCACACGCAGCGCAAATCAAGATCCCCGCCACCTATATGCGTGGCGGCACCAGCAAGGGCGTGTTTTTCAGCCTCAACGACCTGCCCGAAGCGGCGCAGGTGCCGGGTGCCGCTCGCGATGCCCTGCTGTTGCGGGTGATTGGCAGCCCCGATCCCTACGACAAGCAGATTGACGGCATGGGCGGTGCTACCTCCAGCACCAGCAAAACCGTGATCCTGGCCAAAAGCACCCGCGCCGAGCACGACGTGGACTACCTGTTTGGCCAGGTCTCCATCGACAAGCCCTTTGTCGACTGGAGCGGCAACTGCGGCAACCTCTCGGCGGCGGTGGGCTCTTTCGCCATCAGCGCCGGGTTGGTCGACCCCGCCCGCGTGCCGCACAACGGTGTAGCGGTGGTGCGGGTGTGGCAGGCCAATATTGGCAAGACCATCATCGCCCATGTGCCGATCACCGACGGCGCGGTGCAGGAAACCGGCGACTTCGAACTTGACGGCGTGACCTTTCCGGCCGCCGAAGTGCAGCTCGAATTCATGGACCCGGCGGCCGAAGAAGAGGGCGGCGGCGGCTCGATGTTCCCCACCGGCAACCTGGTCGATGACTTGGAAGTACCGGGGGTCGGCACCTTCAAAGCGACGCTGATCAACGCGGGCATCCCGACGATTTTCATCAACGCCGAAGACCTTGGCTACACCGGCACCGAGCTGCAGGGCGCGATCAACAGCGACCCCAAAGCCCTGGCGATGTTCGAAACCGTGCGCGCCTATGGCGCCTTGCGCATGGGCCTGATCAAACACCTCGACGAAGCCGCCCAGCGCCAGCACACGCCGAAGGTCGCGTTTGTGGCCAAGCCTGCGGATTACGTGGCGTCCAGTGGCAAGGCAATCAACGCCGGTGATGTCGACTTGCTGGTGCGTGCGCTGTCGATGGGTAAGTTGCACCACGCGATGATGGGCACGGCAGCCGTGGCGATCGGCACGGCGGCGGCAATTTCCGGCACGCTGGTCAACCTGGCCGCCGGCGGTGTTGAGCGTAACGCCGTGCGCTTCGGGCACCCGTCCGGCACCTTGCGCGTCGGCGCTGAAGCCAGCCAGGTGAACGGTGAATGGGTGGTGAAAAAAGCCATCATGAGCCGCAGTGCGCGAGTCCTGATGGAAGGTTTCGTGCGCGTGCCCGGCGACGCCTTTTAAAACCCTGCACCGTCCCCTTGTGGGGCGGGCTTAATTGGGGGGGCAACGCAATCCGCATTCAATTAGCAGGCAATCAGACCTGCCACACATGATCAACCCTGACCCTGAGGATGGAGCAACCCTAACCCACTTTGGAGAACGGCCATGAGCGCCAACGTCGACCAGAACCACCATCCCGACTACGACCAGGTCCTGCAGGACATCGCCGATTATGTCCTCAATTACCGGATTGATTCCCGGGACGCCTTGGACACTGCCCGCAACTGCCTGATGGACACCCTCGGTTGCGGCCTTTTGGCCCTGCGCTTCCCCGAGTGCACCAAGCACCTGGGGCCGATCGTGGAGGGCACGGTGGTGCCGTTCGGCGCGCGCGTGCCGGGCACGTCGTTTCGGCTGGACCCGGTCAAAGCCGCCTGGGACATTGGCTGCATCGTGCGTTGGCTCGACTACAACGACACCTGGCTCGCCGCCGAGTGGGGCCACCCTTCGGATAACCTCGGGGGCATTCTTGCCGTGGCCGACCACCTTTCACAACAGCGCGTGGCCAATGGCGACGCGCCGCTGACCGTGCGCGCGGTGCTGGAAGCGATGATCATGGCCCACGAGATCCAGGGCGTGATTGCCCTGGAAAACTCTTTCAACCGCGTCGGCCTCGATCATGTGCTGCTGGTGAAAGTCGCCTCTACTGCTGTCACCGCCAAGTTGATGGGCGCTGACCGTGAGCAACTGCTCGCCGCCTTGTCCCACGCCTTTGTCGATGGGCAGGCGCTGCGCACCTACCGCCACGCGCCCAATGCCGGTTCGCGCAAATCCTGGGCAGCGGGGGATGCCTCAAGCCGTGGCGTGCGCCTGGCGGATATCGCGCTGCGTGGCGAGATGGGCATCCCCGGGGTGTTGAGCGCGCCGCAGTGGGGCTTTTACGACGTGCTGTTCAGCCACACCAACAACGACCTGGCGCTCAAGCCGGAGGACAAACGGGCATTCAGCCTGTCACAGCCTTACGGCACCTATGTGATGGAAAACGTGCTGTTCAAGATCAGCTTCCCCGCCGAGTTTCACGCGCAAACGGCCTGCGAGGCGGCGGTGACGTTGCACCCGTTGGTCAAGCATCGCCTGCATGAAATCGAACGCATCGAGATCACCACCCACGAGTCGGCGATTCGCATCATCTCCAAGGTCGGCCCATTGGCCAACGCCGCCGATCGCGACCACTGCCTGCAATACATGACCGCGGTGCCCCTGGCCTTCGGCAATCTGGTGGCCGAGCAGTACGAGGATGAGTTTCATGCGGCTCATCCGATCATTGATGAGCTGCGCCAGAAGATGGTCATTGTCGAAGACCCGCGCTACAGCCCCGAATACCTGGAGGCGGACAAGCGCTCCATCGCCAACGCGGTGCAGGTGTTTTTCAACGACGGCTCCAGCACCGCGCAGGTGGCGGTGGAATACCCGATTGGCCATCGTCGGCGTCGGGTGGATGGCATTCCGTTGCTGGAAGACAAGTTCAAAGCCAATTTGGCCACGCGGTTTACCGCGCAGCGCAGTGCGCAGATTTTTGCGTTGTGCAAGGATCAGGCACGGCTGGAGGCCACGCCTGTGAACCGTTTCGTTGATTTTTTTGTAATCTAAACAACACCACGAAACTAATGTGGGAGCGGGCTTGCTCGCGAAAGCGCAGTGTCAGGCAATTCATCTGTCGCTGACTCACCGCATTCGCGAGCAAGCCCGCTTCCACATTCACATTAGCGTTTGCTCAGGCGCTACATACTGCCTTCCACATCATCCAGGCTGAACGTCTCGGTGTGGTCGTCATAGGAGAAAATCTCCGCATAGCGCCCCCACGCCACCACGCTTTCCAGGGTTTTCTCGACAAACGCTTCGGTCATTGAGTCTTCCAATTCCTGCTCGAAGCGCACCCGTGGCGCCCGGTGCCCGCTGCGCTCAAGCAACACCTGATGAATGCGTGCGGCCAATGGCACGTGCCGGATCAAATGCTCGGCGAACAGGGTTTTGCGTTCCTGGGTGCCATAGTCGGCGAACAATTTGCCGGCATCGGTCAGGGTAATGTCGGCGCCTTTGAGCTCGGCAAAGCCCAAATGCTCAAGCATCTCCGCTACCGGGAACAGATCGTCGACTTCCAGCAAGCGCCGCTCGGCTACGGTCGGTAAGCCGGCATGCCCGTTGTAAGGCTCGGCGGCGAGGGTTTCGATCAGGCCGGCCATCAGGTTGGTCGACACTTCCGGCAACAGGCTGCCCATTTTCAGTTCCGGCAGGCCTCGGCTGGCGTCGGCGCTGCGCCGGTCAGTCATCAGCGCATAGATGTCGTCGACCATTTGCCGAAAGGTCGGGTCCAGCCGGTTGCGCGGGTGCGGGAACGGTACGTTGATGGCTGCGACCACGCGACCGGGGTTGGACGACAGCACCAGGATGCGGTCGCACATCAACACGGCTTCTTCGATGTTGTGGGTCACGATCAGGATCGACTTGATCGGCAGTTGTTTGCCGCTCCACAGGTCGAGCAAGTCAGTGCGCAGGGTTTCGGCGGTCAGCACGTCCAGGGCGGAGAACGGTTCGTCCATCAGCAGCAGGGTCGGGTTGACCACCAGGCCACGGGCAAACCCCACTCGCTGGCGCATGCCGCCGGACAACTCACGCGGGTAGGCGTTTTCAAAACCGTCCAGGCCGATCAAGTCGATGGCCGCCAGTGCGCGCTTGCGGGTTTCCTTGCGCTCGACCTGCAGGGCTTGCAGGCCGGCTTCCACGTTTTCCAGTACGGTCAGCCAGGGGAACAGCGCAAACGTCTGGAATACCATGGCCACGCCTTCGGCCGGGCCGTTCAGCGGCGCGCCGTTGTAGCGGACGTCGCCCGATGACGGTTGAATCAACCCGGCGATAATCCGCAGCAGTGTGGACTTGCCCGAGCCCGAGCGGCCGAGCATGCCGACGATTTCACCCTCGTGCAGGCTCAGGTCCACGCCGCTGAGCACCTGCAGTTCGTCTTTACCTTTGCCGAACACCCGATTCACGTTTTTCAGCGAGAAGATTTCGGGGGTATCAGCAGTGTGTTCAGTGTTGGTATTCATCACAGCGAATCCCGTCAATTCAAGCGAAGTTTGTTTTCAGCCATGGCGTACATCGGTCGCCAGACCGCGCGGTTGAAGGCCACCACAAAGATCGACATCACTACGACGCCCAGGGCGATCTTCGGGAAGTCGCCGGCGGCGGTGGTCTGCGCAATGTAGGACCCCAGCCCGTGAGCCACCACGTTGTCCTGGCCCCAGGACACATACTCGGACACGATGCTGGCGTTCCATGCACCGCCGGACGCGGTAATCGCGCCGGTGACGTAGTACGGAAAGATCCCCGGCAACATCACCTTGCGCCACCACAGCCAGCCGCGAATGCGGAAGTTGGCGGCGACTTCCTTGAAATCGTTGGGGAACGCGGTGGCACCGGCGATCACGTTGAACAGGATGTACCACTGGGTGCCCAGCACGATCAGCGGGCTCAGCCAGATGTCCGGGTTGAGCTTGTAGTGCAGGATCACAATGACGAACACCGGGAACAGCAGGTTCGCCGGGAACGCCGCGAGGAACTGCGCGAGGGGCTGGATTTTTTCCGCAAGGCTGGGACGCAAGCCGATCATCACGCCCAACGGCACCCAGATCAGCGAGGCGATCAGAATCAGCCCGGCCACTCGCAGCAGGGTGATAAGGCCCAGTACAAACACATGGCCGACTTCGGCGAGCGTCACCTCGGTGCCGACGTACTGCACGATGTGGTACAGCGCATACGCCGCCATCAGCGCTATCAGTGAGCCCCACACCCAATCGATCACCTTTGACGCCGCCGGTGTCTCTGCCGGCAAGGCCTTGAGCGCACCGCCCGCGAGGCTGAAGCGCTTGTTGCCGATGCGACTGACTGTGCGGGTGATAGGGCGCAGGATGCGCTGGACAATGCGGGTGCGCTGGATGAGGTTCAGCAGCCAGGATTGGGGGGCGGCGCCCTGGGAGGCGGTGGTTTCCATGCGGAATTTGTCGGCCCAGGCTACCAGTGGGCGGAACAGGAACTGGTCGTAGATCAGGATCACCACAATCATCGCCAGGATCACATACCCCACCGCATGCAGGTCTTTCTGGGCAATGGCCAAGGCCAGGTATGAGCCCACGCCCGGCAGCGTGATGGTTTTGTCGCCGACGGTGATGGCTTCAGAAGCAACCACGAAAAACCAACCGCCGGACATGCTCATCATCATGTTCCACACCAGCCCGGGCATGGCGAAGGGCACGTCGAGTTTCCAGAACTTCTGCCAGCCGGAGAGCCGCAGGTTGGTGGACACTTCCACCAGGTCATGGGGCAGCATGCGCAGCGACTGGTAAAAGCTGAACGTCATGTTCCAGGCCTGGCTGGTAAAGATCGCAAAGATCGCCGCGAACTCGGCCCCCAGCACGCGCCCTGGAAACATCAGCAGGAAGAACGTCACGGTAAACGAGATGTAACCGAGTACCGGCACCGATTGCAGAATGTCGAGCACCGGCACCAGCAGTTTTTCGGCGCGTCGGCTTTTGGCGGCCAGGGTGCCGTACAACAGCGTGAAAATCAGCGATGCCACCATCGCCGCGAGCATGCGCAAGGTGGTGCGCATCGCGTATTCCGGCAGGTTGGCCGGGTCGAGGGAGATGACCTCACTCTGTAACGTGGCGATGGGGGCCCAGGTTTCCCGGGCGCCGATGGACAGAAACAGCAAAAAGCCGACTACCAGAGGCAGTGCGACCAAATCCCAACGGTTGGGCAGCAGACGCAGCGTTGAGGCTGGTAGGTAGTGACGGAATACTTTTTTCATAGGCCGTAGTTCATAGGCAGTCAGTCCGGCAGCGTTCAGGTGCAAAGAGGTGCGGTGGGAATGAGCTTAGCGTCTATACAAATCACCCACCGAGAAGGGGCGGGCGCTCTTTCTCCGTGAGTCTGGTGCGCTTCGAATCTGGGGGAGATTCGTCGCTGGCGGGATTGTACGTTTCAAAATGTTACAAACGTATAAAATTACTGTCAGTTTTCGGTAAAAAATGCACTCAGGCTGCCGTCAGCTCTGGCACGGCTCAACAATCATTCAAATTGCAGGGTGTTGCTGCTCTTTCACGCGGACACAATCAGCTACCCACCTGTCCTTCAAGCTCGGAACCGCTTTCAGAAAAGTGCCAATCAGGTAGCGAGACGACTGGCTACTGCCGCTTCGCTGGCACGCGTCAGTTACGTATTAAAGACCTGAATCTGAGACGGCACTCCATGACTAGCGTAAATACTCAGCAACAAGCGCCTTACCCGGTTGGCTATGAAATGTTCCCAGCGCCAGCGTCCACCGACCCTGAAGGCAGCACCGAAGCGACTGGGGTATCTGACACCCAGCCTGATCCGACACCTGCCCGTCAGCCTGTGACGCCCGAGCAGCGCGGCCCGTTTTCGAGCCACCGTGCAATCGTCAACCCGAAGCCGCCAGAAGCCGCTGAAACGCGCCAGCTGGCAGAATTGACTCAAAAAAATAATCAGCTTCTCGCCAAGCTCAAAGCGCTGATTGAAAAGTTTGAGCCGCAAGTCCAGCGGCTTCTCCAGCAGGCACTCAACCTGACGCAACAGCTCAATGCTTCAGATAAACCCGCCCCCGATGCTTCCGTTACACCCGCCAGTCAGCCGGACACCCGCCTCGACGATGAACGGCAGGTGGCGCCGCCTGAAACGTCTTCCCCGCTGGATACGCAGGTGAGCGAGCCCGACCCGTCGCGCAGTGTTGATGTGTTGACCCGTGAAAACGACGAGTTTCGTCATATGGTCAAGCAGGCATTCGAGCAGTTCCAGTTGATGCTTGCACGGTTGTTACAGCTGATTGGGAGCCTGGCCCACCGAATCGACACGATGAATCTCCCACCGATACCGGCAGAGAAGACTGACCCTGCCAAATCTGTTCCGGCAGGTGGCGTGCAGCCTGAAACACCCGCTTCCACGCCAAGCGAAGTGTCGGTCCCTGACAATGAGCCAACCGCGTCGGTTTCCCAGACCATTGAAGCACTCAAGAAAGAAAACCAAGAGCTTGAAGGCGGACTTGACGAGGCCACCGATCACTACGAAAAGTTGATTTCACAGCTTCAACAGCAGATTGATGATCTGGTTAAGAAAGCCGACGGGCAAAAGAAATAGAGCGCAAAACTGCGTCGGTGTGGGGGGGAGCCCCCATACTTGACCGCGTCAGCCACGCTGTATCACTCAAAGCGCAGGATCACCCGGCGATTGTGCTTGCTCTTTTTCTCGATTTTTTCGCAGAACACCCGGCCGATTTCTTCAGTGTTGATCACGTGCGTGCCACCGCACGGCTGGATGTCGATACCGGCGATCTCGATCACGCGGACCGAACCCTGGATGACCGGTGGTGCCACCGCCTGGGTGCGGGTGATTTGGAGCAGGGTCGAATATTCGGAGGCGGGCATCGACAGGGTTTTCACCTCATGGGCCTGTTCGATCAAGGCATTGAGGTCGCGGGTGATGCTGTCTTTGTCGAGGGTCATTTCCGGCAGGTCGAAATCCAGGCGACCTTTGTCTGCGCTGATGCTGCAACCAGTGACCGGTGCATCGATGATCGAGCACAGCAAGTGCAGGCAGGTGTGCATTTTCATGTGCTGGTAACGCCGCTGCCAGTCCAGGCCTGCGTCCACTTGCACCCCGGCTGTCAATTGCTCGGGGCAGTGTTCGACCTGGTGCCAGATGATCGAGCGCAGCACCGGGTCGCGCACGGTGCCGATCACCTCGACCCGCGTGCCATCGGCCAGGGTCAGGTGCCCGGTATCGCCCGGTTGCCCGCCACCGGTGGGGTAGAACAGCGTGTGCTCCAGCGCGATACCGTGTTCGCTGACGGCAATTACCCGCGCGCTGAAGGCGTTCTGATAGGGGGCACTGTCAAACAGCGCCAGGGTTTCCATGGTGTGCACGGACATGTTCAACCTCCGACGATCAATGGGCTGGCTTGCAGCAGGTGGCGCACCATTGCGCTCAAGCCAGGAGGGGAGAGCAGGGTGATTTCAAATTCGGGCCCGCAGACTTTCAGGTTCAGTGGCAGTCGCGGCAGGTGGTCGCCGACATCGAGGCGACGCAGGCGAAATTGCAGGTGATGACGCTCTTTCACCGTGGCCTCCAGCATCAACCCTTGAAGGGGGTGAAAGTCGGCATCCAGTACCGTGACCTTGTGGCTGGCACTGACCTCACCGACCACGTGTAAACGCTCATCCAGGGCGAACGCACCGAGGTAGTTGCTGTGGTCCGATTCAGCGTTTTTCTGCAGCTGAATCTGATTGACCACCTTGACCTTGGTGCCCGCCGGCACATCCTGGGTAATCACGCATGAAGGGCTGATAAACACGTTGTCGCCGATCAGCACATAGCCGAGCACGCGTGCGCCAGCGCCCACCTCGACATTGTTGCCCAGGCGCGGGTGACGCTTGCCGTCCGGGTTATTGGCGATACCCCGTGCGCCCAATGTCACGCCGCAGAGGATGTAGCAGTCGTTGCCGATCTCGCAGGTTTCGCCGATCACCGTGCCGTAGCCATGGTCAAGTACGAAGCGCCGGCCGATGCGTGCGGCGGGGTGAATCTCGGCGCCGGAGAGCACTTTGCCCTGGTTGCTGAGCTTGAGGGCGATGCGCGAAAACAGACCGTTAGTCTGGTCGGGAAAATTCCACACCAGGTGCGCAAGCCGGTAGAACAGCACGGCCTTGAACGAGGCGTAGGACTCCAGGATCAACTCGCCGCGCCCTCGGGAAGCCGGGTCGCGATAGGCATAGGCGATCAAGTCTTCGGCCACGGCCTGCGCGGCGTTCTGGATCAGCGGCGCCAGGTGCGGTTCCAACTGCTTCATCTGCGTAGGCGTCAGGGTCTTGATGAGGTGGGTAAGCAACTCATCGTGCAGCTGTTGCATGTCGATAAAGCCCCCCATGGAGGCACCCCCACAGTCTGGATGGTTGGCAAACGGGTTACTCGAAATTGGGCAGGTAGCTGTCAGCATTGTCGTAGACCATGGTCAACACAACCGTTTCGGGCGGAAGTTCGGGGGCAAGCTGAGCGATGGCAACCATGTTGGCAGCTGAGGACAACCCAAGGCTGATGGCGTCGGTGCGCATGATGCGTTTCATCATGTCGATGCACGCCTGGTGCGATACCTTGAGCATGCCGTCCAGCACCTCGACATTGAGGATGCTTGGGATCAGGCCAATCGACAGGCCCTGAATATGGTGTGGCGCGTGCCGGTTTTTCAGCAGGTCGCATTCCTCCGGCTCAACGCCCATCACCCGGATCGCCGGCCATGCGGCTTTGAGGGTTTCGCCGATGCCAGTGATGTGGCCACCGGTGCCGATACCGCTGACGAAATAGTCAACGCGCTGCTCACCGAAGGCGCGGATGATTTCCGGCGCGGTGGTATCCCGATGGGTTTGTGGGTTGGCACCGTTGCGTTGCTGGTTGAGCATCACGAAGCTGGGGTTTTCCAGCTGCAGCTCCATGCACTTTTCGCCATGGGAGTTATTGCCCAAACGGCTGTCCGACAGCACGACCTTGGCGCCGTAGAGACGCAGCAGTTTCTGTTTTTCCGGGCTGTAGTTGTCGGGGATCACCAGTACCACTTTGTAGCCCAGTACATTGCCTGCCATCACCAGGCCGATGCCGGTGTTGCCGCCGCTGGGTTCGATAATGGTTTGCCCGGAATCGCGGATCAGCACGCCGCGCCGTTCGGCGTCGAGGATCATGCCCAAGGCGATGCGCGCCTTGTGACTGCCGCCGGGGTTGAGTGATTCCAGCTTGGCGTAGACCTCGATGCCGAGGTCCTCGGAAAACTGCTCCAGGCGCACGATGGGCGTTTGGCCGATCACGTCGAGTATTGAGTTATGCAACATCAGGCTGTCCCCGAATCAGTACAAAGGCATATCGGGTTCGACGTCGCGAACCCAGTGCTTCATGCCGCCCTGCAGGACTTTGGTATTGGCGAAACCGGCCGCAAGCAAGGTGCTGGCCGCTTGCTCGGCGCGGGTCCCTGCGTAGCAGATCAGGTAATGGGTGTTGTCCCGGCTGAGGCTGTCGAGTTGCCCATCCAGTTCAGCGAGGGGGATGTGTACAACGCCCGGCAATTTGCACACTTCCAGTTCGCTGGCGTCGCGCACATCCAGCAGCACATCCGCGCTGCGCGGGTGTTCGAGCAGTTGCTTGAGTACGCGCGGCTTGATGTAGCGCTCTTCGGCCAGGGACGGTTGGCTGGGCAGGGCGTCCGCGCAAACCGCCGGTGCCACCGCTTCGCTGTGACGCAGTTCCGAGCAGCATGGGCAATCGGCGCGACGCTTGAAGCGGATTTCGCTGAATTTCATTGCCAGTGCATCAAAGCGCATCAAGCGGCCGGACAGCGGTTCGCCGATGCCGATCAGCAACTTGATGGCTTCGGTGGCCTGAATTATCCCGACCACGCCCGGCAGTACACCGATGACGCCGCCGGCGCTGCAGTTGGGGGCCAGTTCTGCGGGCGGGGCTGTGGGGAACAGGCAGCGGTAGCACGGCCCGCCTTTGTAGTTGAGCACGCTGATCTGCCCATCGAAACGATAGATAGCGCCATACACCAAGGGTTTGCCCAACTGCACGCAAGCGTCGTTGACCAGGTAGCGCGTGTCGAAATTGTCGGTGCCGTCGATCACCAGATCGTAGGCGCCCACCAGATCCAGCGCGTTGTCGGCATTCAGGGCCGTGTTGTGGGCGTTGATCTGAATATGCCGGTTGAGGTCCTGCAGGCGTTGCTTGGCGGACTCGACCTTGGGCATACCCAGTGTGCTGTTGCCGTGGACGATCTGGCGTTGCAGGTTGCTGCTTTCCACCACATCGAAATCCACCAGGCCCAGTGTGCCGATGCCGGCTGCCGCCAGGTAAAGGCTGATGGGTGAGCCCAGGCCACCGGTGCCGATGATCAACACCTTGGCTTTTTTGAGGTTCAACTGACCTTCGCGACCGACGCCTGGCAGCGTGATGTGGCGCACGTAACGCTGCACTTCTTCATTGCTCAGCGCGTCGACATCCATGCCGCCGGAGGTCGCGAGCAGCACTTCGATCCTGGCTTTTTCCGGCAAGGGGTCGTCTGCGCCGATCAGTTCTTCTTCAGCGGTGAACAGAAAGTGTTCCTTGAGCTGGTTGTTTTTTTCATGAAACAGGTGCGGGCGCAGCTGTGGGTGGCTGCTGCAGAGGTTTTCAATGACTTCGCGCAATGTCGATCCAGTGCCCTCAAGGGTCGCTTCCGGCAGCTTGGCCACGCGAACCAGAATATCGGGGAAAGAGACAGCGTTCATGGACAACTCCGTGTGCAGGTCGTTGAAAGGTTGAAGTGCGAAATGCTTGCCATCCCAGGCAAACAGCTTTGAGCCCAGGGCCTGGCCCTGGCAAACGTCCACCACCAGGTAGCTGACGGGGTAGATCGGCTCACCCAGGAACAGCGCCTTGTCCTGGTCTTCGTCACTGAAATAGGCACCGACGTCCGGGTGGGAGTGGTAGATCACCACCACCGGGTTATCGCTGCGAAACGCCTTGTTCAGCAGCAGCGTGTCGGCCACGGAAAAGGTGTAGCCATTGGCCGCGCTGCGCGGGTACATCTCGGGGTTCTTGTGGTGCAGCTCATTCTGGATATTGCTGCCCAGGTACACACTGCCGTCGGCGAAGACAAAACCACAGCACTCTTCGGGGTAGCTGCGGCTGGCGTGGGCGTAGATCTGTTCCAGGGCGGTCGGGCGGAGGACATCCATGTTTCTCTCGCGTTGCTGGTGTTGATGGGTCAGGACAGTCAATTTTTCTTGGCCAGCAGTTTTTCAACCGGCAACTTGGTAATCGCAAAGCCGGCCAGCAGGATCGCTGAGTACAGCATCAGGTCGCGGGAAATCTCCACGCCTTCGTACCAGGCGCCGATGATCACTGCGAATACCGGGAAGATGATGAATACGAACGACAAAATGATCGGGCTCAAGCGTTTGAGCAGCATGAAGTACACGATAAAACCGCCCACAGACGCCACCAGTCCCAGGTAGAACAGTGCGCTCCAGGAACGCAGGGTAATGTTTTCGAACGTGGGTGTTTCAAACCACAGGCCGGCCACGAACAGCATCAGCCCGGCAATGCCGATGGGCAGGGTGTTGTAGGTAATTACGCTGATGGCGCTGCCTTTTTGCTTGGTAATGACATAGCACAAGGCATGCATGATCGCGGCGGTCAGGATCGCCAGTACCCCGAAGAACTCGGCGTGGTCCAGGTGCAGGCCCTGGCTCTTGATGATCATGTAGAGGCTGCCGAAACCAATGCCAATGCCGACCACTTGGGAAAAATAGATGCGCTCGCGCAGGAACAGCGCGGAGAAAATCAGAATGAAGACGGGCATGCAGCTGAACAGCAGGGCGGTGAGACCGGACGAGACGTGCATCTCGCCATAGTTGAGCAAGTAATAGGGAACGCTGAAATAGGACAGGGTCACGAATACGAAGAACCAGCGGCTTTCTCGCGGGAACAGGATGGGTTCGCGGCGCACCAGGGCAAAGCACAGAAACAACGGAAACGCGATCAGGAAGCGCAAGCCCGCGGACGTCAGCGGTGGCACGCTTTCGACGGCAATCTTGATCCCCAGCCAAGTGGTGCCCCAACTCAGGCACACGATAAGAAACATCACACTGGTGACCAGGCCAGCCAACCACTGTTTCTGAGTTTTTGTTTTTGGAGTGTTTTCAAGAACGGCGGACATTGGCATCGTTTATTGCTTCCCTGAGCCGGCATTGAACTCTATATTGACTGTGTATTAAGTTGTTTCAATCAGTGATTGAACCCGCAAAAGCACACTATTAGGGCGAATGATGGCTGTCAAAACAAATATTGACATGGTGTCAATTATGCGTGAGGGGTTGTCCAGCGGTCAGGGCGTGAAGTACAAGCGCCTGTCTGATGTGATGGAACGGGGCATCCTTGAAGGCTTGATTGAGCCGGGGCGAAAACTGCCGCCCCATCGGGTTCTTTCCGACAATCTGGGCGTGACCATCGGCACCATCAGCCGCGCCTATGGCGAACTGGAACGCCTTGGGTTAGTCGTCGCACGGGTGGGGGACGGCACGTTCGTGCGCAAGCGTGGGATGGAGCGCCAGCGTGATGAAGGCTTTCGCAACGTCAGCGAGGAGCCGCGTCAGTATTTCGATATGAGCCGTAACATGCACATTCCTGGGCAGGAGACGGTGTTTCTCGCGCAGAGCTTCCAAACCCTGTCGACCAACGCCAAGTTCCTTCAGGACATCAGTGCCTACACACCGGACGCCGGTTTGCCGCGCTACCGTGAGGCCGGTGCGCAATGGCTGGTGCAGCGCGAGTTTCACCCGATCCCCGAGCAGGTCATCTGTGTCAATGGCGGCCAGCATGGTTTGCTTTGCGCCATGATGGCGCTGCTGCGGGCGGGCGATACGGTGGTCACTGAACAACTGACCTATCCAGGGCTGATCACCGCTGCGCGGATGCTTGGCGTACGTCTGATCGGTCTGGAAATGGATGAGGAAGGCGTGCTGCCCGCTGCGCTGGATGAGGTCTGCCGTAATCATCGGGTTTCGGCGCTGTACTGCACGCCGACCATCCAGAATCCGACCACGGCGGTACTGTCTGTCGCACGCCGGGAGGCTCTGGTTAAGGTGTGCCGTGAGCACAATCTGCTGATTCTTGAAGACGAAGCCCACGGCGTCCTGGTGGAGGATCGCCCACCACCGCTGAGCTTTTTCGCACCTGAGCGTACGATTTTGATCAGTAGCCTGAGCAAGGCGGTGTCTGCCGGGCTACGTGTCGGCTATGTGCATGCGCCACCGGCATTGGTCAGCCGTATTTCGGCAGCGTTACGCTCGACCTGCTGGATGGCCACACCGGTGACCCTGGAACTGGCGACCCAGTGGATCGAAAACGGCACGGCTGAATACTTGTTACGCCAACAAATCAATGAGATCACCCGACGCAAAGCCCTGGTGCGCGACCTGCTGGCCGGCCTGGAATATCGCACCCACCTCAACAGTCCGCATTTCTGGATTGAAGTGCCGGAGCCATGGCGAGCGTCGGAAATCGAGGCCGAGCTAAAGCAGAATAATTACCTGATCGCCACCGCCGAGGCGTTTGCAGTGGGGCAAACCGCAGTGCCGCAGTTCATTCGGGCGAGCATTTGTAATACGTCGGGCGATGATCAGTTGTTGCGGGCGGGGTTCGATGCGCTGGCGACGGCGTTGGGGCAGGGCGGGGACAGGTTTCATTTGTAGGCTTGGGTGTACGCCGACCTGAATGTGGGCGCGGGATTGCTCGCGAAAACACGGTGTCAGTCTACAGATTGACTGACTGATCCAGCGCATTCGCGAGCAAGCCCGCCCCCACAGTTTTGAATTGCGGGGTTGTCGGGCATTCAGGGTTATTTGAATCTGCGCTCTACGCCTTTCTCCACGAGAATCTTCGCCGATATCTCTTCCACCGAGAAATGCGTGGAATTGATGTGTGCAATATTCTCGCGACGGAACAGATTTTCCACTTCGCGCACTTCGAACTCACACTGGGCATAGCTGGAGTAGCGGCTGTTGGGCTTGCGCTCGTTGCGGATGGCCGTGAGGCGGTCCGGGTCAATGGTCAGGCCGAACAGCTTGTGCTGGTGCGCGCGCAGGGCGGTCGGCAGCGTCAGGTGTTCCATGTCGTCTTCGGTCAGCGGATAGTTGGCCGCGCGGATGCCGAACTGCATGGCCATGTACAGGCACGTCGGGGTCTTGCCGCAGCGGGAGACGCCCACCAGGATCAGGTCGGCCTTGTCATAGTAGTGAGTGCGGGCGCCGTCATCGTTGTCGAGGGCGAAGTTTACCGCCTCGATACGCTCCATATAATTGGAGTTGTGCCCAATGGAATGGGACTTTCCTACGGAATAGGAGGAGTGTTCACTCAGCTCTTGCTCCAGCGGCGCCAGGAACGTGGAGAAGATGTCGATCATGAAACCATTGGAAGTCGCGAGGATCTCACGAATATCCTGATTGACGATGGTGTCGAAAATGATCGGGCGACAACCGTCTTTTTCGGCCGCCAGATTGATTTGTTGTACCATGGCCCGCGCTTTATCCACGCTGTCGATATAGGGCCGCGTGAATTTGGCGAAGGTAATGTTTTCAAACTGCGCGAGCAGGCTCTGACCCAATGTTTCGGCTGTAATGCCGGTGCCGTCGGAGATAAAGAAAGCAGATCGTTTCATTTGAGCCCTGGGCCTTAAGCTGATGGCGAATCTTGGATATGATAGGCGCGATTTTGCCGTCCCGCAGTGGGCCGCATTCTCACTTATTTTCCAGGTCCAGGCCACAAGCGTCAGCGTTTGCTCCTACTGAGCAGCCGGCGTCCTGAGCTTTTCCAACACAGAAAGTGGAGAGATCACCTTGGTAGAGTACGTAGTTTCCCTCGATAAGCTCGGCGTCCATGATGTAGAGCATGTGGGGGGCAAGAACGCATCCCTCGGCGAGATGATCAGTAATCTTGCAGGCGCTGGTGTTTCGGTGCCCGGTGGTTTCGCCACCACGGCCCAGGCTTACCGCGATTTCCTCGAACTGAGCGGGTTGAATGCTCAGATCCACGCCGCGCTGGACGCCCTGGATGTCGATGACGTCAACGCTTTGGCCAAGACCGGCGCCCAGATCCGTAAATGGATCATGGAAGCCGAGTTCCCCGAGAAGCTCAACGAAGAAATCCGCACTGCTTTCGCTACGTTGTCGGCCGGTAACCCGGACATGGCCGTTGCCGTGCGCTCTTCCGCCACCGCTGAAGACTTGCCGGATGCCTCCTTTGCCGGCCAGCAAGAAACCTTCCTTAATATCCGCGGCGTGGAAAACGTTATCCGCGCAGCCAAGGAAGTGTTCGCCTCGCTGTTCAACGACCGCGCTATTTCCTACCGTGTGCACCAGGGTTTCGACCACAAGCTGGTGGCCTTGTCTGCCGGCGTGCAGCGCATGGTACGTTCGGAAACCGGCACCGCTGGCGTGATGTTCACACTGGACACCGAATCCGGTTTCCGTGACGTGGTGTTTATCACTGGCGCCTACGGCCTGGGCGAAACCGTCGTACAAGGCGCGGTCAACCCGGACGAATTCTACGTCCACAAACACACCCTTGAGGCAGGCCGTCCGGCCATCCTGCGCCGTAACCTGGGCAGTAAAGCCATCAAGATGATCTACGGCGACGAGGCCAAGGCCGGTCGCTCGGTGAAAACCGTTGATGTCGACAAGGCTGAACGTGCGCGTTTCTGCCTGACCGACGCCGAAGTCAGCGAATTGGCCAAGCAAGCAATGATCATCGAAAAGCACTACAAGTGCCCGATGGACATCGAGTGGGCCAAAGACGGTGACGACGGCAAGCTGTACATCGTGCAGGCTCGCCCTGAAACCGTGAAGAGCCGTACCTCGGCCAACGTCATGGAGCGTTACCTGCTCAAAGAAACCGGCACCGTGCTGGTAGAAGGTCGCGCCATCGGCCAGCGCATTGGCGCCGGCAAAGTGCGGATCATCAAAGACGTGTCCGAGATGGACAAAGTCCAGCCAGGCGACGTACTGGTCTCCGACATGACCGACCCGGACTGGGAACCGGTGATGAAGCGCGCGAGCGCCATCGTCACCAACCGCGGCGGGCGTACCTGCCACGCGGCGATCATCGCGCGTGAGCTGGGCATCCCTGCCGTGGTGGGTTGCGGCAATGCCACGCAACTGTTGAAAGACGGCCAAGGTGTGACGGTGTCCTGCGCCGAAGGCGATACCGGCTTCATTTTTGAAGGCGAGTTGGGCTTCGACATCAAGCAAAACTCCATCGAAGCCATGCCAGAGCTGCCGTTCAAGATCATGATGAACGTCGGTAACCCGGACCGTGCCTTTGATTTCGCACAGTTGCCGAACGCCGGTGTGGGCCTGGCCCGCCTGGAGTTCATCATCAACCGCATGATCGGCGTGCACCCCAAGGCGTTGCTGAACTACGACGGTCTGCCGTTGGATATCAAGGAAAGCGTCGACAAGCGCATTGCCGGCTACAACGACCCGGTAGGTTTCTACGTCGAGAAGCTGGTGGAAGGCATCAGCACCCTGGCGGCGGCCTTCTACCCGAAAAAGGTCATCGTGCGCCTGTCGGACTTCAAGTCCAACGAATACGCCAACCTGATCGGCGGCAAGCTCTATGAGCCGGAAGAAGAAAACCCGATGCTGGGCTTCCGCGGCGCATCGCGTTACATCAGCGAAGCGTTCCGCGATTGCTTCGAGCTTGAGTGCCGTGCGCTCAAGCGCGTGCGCAACGAGATGGGCCTGACCAACGTCGAGATCATGGTGCCGTTCGTGCGTACCCTCGGTGAGGCGAGCCAAGTCGTTGATCTGTTGGCGGAAAACGGCCTGAGCCGCGGTGAAAACGGCTTGCGCGTGATCATGATGTGCGAACTGCCGTCCAACGCCATCCTGGCCGAAGAGTTCCTGGAATTCTTCGACGGCTTCTCCATCGGCTCCAACGACCTGACCCAGTTGACCCTGGGCCTGGACCGCGATTCGGGGATCATCGCTCACTTGTTCGACGAGCGTAACCCGGCGGTCAAGAAGCTGCTGG
Organism: Pseudomonas fluorescens; assembly: GCF_900215245.1. Taxonomy (GTDB): domain Bacteria; phylum Pseudomonadota; class Gammaproteobacteria; order Pseudomonadales; family Pseudomonadaceae; genus Aquipseudomonas; species Aquipseudomonas fluorescens. The sequence continues at coordinate 513,892 of NZ_LT907842.1, read as the reverse complement.
CCAACGCCATCCAGGCCTGTAACAAGGCCGGCAAGTACATCGGCATCTGCGGCCAAGGCCCTTCCGACCACCCGGACCTGGCCAAATGGTTGATGGAGCAGGGCATCGAAAGCGTCTCGCTGAACCCCGATTCCGTGCTGGAAACCTGGTTCTTCCTGGCGGAAGGCCAAGCGCCCGCATAAGGTCGTTACGTCAAAAGTGCCGGTCACTCATCAAGGGTGACCGGCATTCTTATCTGTGCAGGGCGGAACTCCTTCCGGACGCCGCCCTTTTTTGTGCAAGAGCATTATGCAAAGCAGTAGCAACCTGTTTCCCGTCGCCCTGATCAGTGCTGAACGTCGTGGCGACCTGAGTGAAGATGTGTACCGCCTCAAACCCGGCAACAGCCCGGACGGCACCGTCGAGTTGGCCGTGACCCGTTTGGGCCTGGCGGATGTCCCGGAAAACCGGGGCACGCCGGTCATTTTAGTGCACGGCAGTTTTTCCAATCGGCGCTTCTGGTACTCGCCTAAAGGCATCGGCCTGGGCGCGTACCTGGCACGCCAGGGATTTGATGTATGGATCCCGGAAATGCGCGGGCATGGCCTCTCCAAGCGCAATCAGCACTACGCGAGCAACCGCGTCGCCGATTATGCGCGTTACGATTTGCCGGCCATCGGGGCGTTTGTGCGTGAGCAAAGTGCGCAAATCCCGCACTGGATCGGGCATTCCCTGGGCGGCACCGCTCTGGCGGCAGCCCTGGGTGGTCAGCACCTTGGCGCCCCGGCAGTGGCCTCAGTCGCGCTGTTTGGCTGCCAGGTCAGTCGTACCCACTGGCCGTTGAAAATTCCACCGCTGGAGTGGACGGGACGTTTGCTCTTGAAGCGCTTTGGTCAGGTCTCCGGCTCCCGGCTCAAGCGCGGTCCAGAGGATGAGCCGGCGGGCGTGATGATCGAAGCCATGCGCTGGAATGGCCTGTTCGGGCGCTTTGGCGAGGGTAAGCAAGACTGGTGGAAAGGCTTGGCCGACGTCGACGTGCCGCTGTTGGCGGTAAGCGCCGCGGGCGATCGACAAGACCCGGATTGGGCGTGTCGCAAGCTGTTCGAACAAGTGGGCTCTGAGCATCGCCAATACCTGTGCCTGGGGCGCGGGCAAGGTTTTAGCGGGGATTTCGGGCATGTTGAAATGCTGGTCAGCAAAGCCGCCCAGGCCGAAGTGTGGCCGTTGGTGGCGCAGTGGTTGAAAGATCCGCTGACACCTTTATTCGGGGCTCAAGCGCAGGTCGCCGTAACGGTGTGACGCAAGCGCTCTACCAAGGGCGTTTCACTTGTGTGTGGTTGCGGCTAAGATATGACGCGCCAGGCGCTTCTGGTCATATTCAGTCGCGCAGTGGCTATTGCGTTGCGACAGGATCGGTTTGATCATGGCCGCCGTCGACGGGGAGCATGTAAAGATTGCCTGTTGCGACGCGTTTTTCTGATGTACACCGTGGGATGTTCGACCTCTTCTTTCACGACAGGAGTTTCTCGATGAACCATTACGTGACGCCCGACTTGTGCGACGCCTACCCGGACCTGGTGCAGGTGGTTGAGCCGATGTTCAGCAATTTCGGTGGCCGAGACTCCTTTGGTGGCGAAATCGTCACCATCAAATGCTTCGAAGACAACTCATTGGTCAAGGAACAGGCCGACCAGCCGGGGACCGGCAAAGTGCTGGTGGTTGACGGTGGTGGTTCCCTGCGTCGCGCCTTGCTGGGCGACCTGATCGCCGAGAAAGCCGCAAAAAATGGCTGGGAAGGGTTGGTCATCTACGGTTGCATCCGCGATGTCGATATCATCGCCCAAACTGACCTGGGCGTGCAGGCACTGGCCTCCCACCCGATGAAAACCGACAAGCGCGGCATTGGCGACCTGAACGTGGTGGTGACCTTCGCGGGCGTGACGTTCTGCCCCGGCGAGTACATCTATGCGGACAACAATGGCGTGATCGTCTCGCCTAGCCCGCTGAAAATGCCTGAATAAACTGCTGTAGCCATAGGGGTGAGGATGTTCGAGGAAGAAAACGCGCAGTGGGGGTTGGTGCATGCCCTGGTACTGGACGGTAAAGGCGGTGCGCGTTCGATTGCCCGGACTGAGCTCGACGATTTGCAACTGCAGCCCCAGGAAAGCCTGTGGTTGCATTGGGATCGCAGCCATCCCCAGACCCAGACCTGGCTGCGTAAATCCAGCGGCTTGAGCGAGTTCGCGTGCGATTTGTTGCTGGAAGAAAACACCCGTCCGCGCCTGCTGCCGTTGCCGGACGACGAACTGCTGCTGTTTCTGCGAGGGGTCAACCTCAACCCGGGGGCTGAGCCGGAAGACATGGTCTCGGTGCGTATCTTTGCTGCGGCCAGTCGCGTGATTTCCTTGCGTCTGCGCCCGCTGCGCGCCACCGATGAGCTGCTGGTGCAATTGGCGGAAGGTAAAGGCCCCAAAACCTCGTCGGAACTCATCCTTTATATGGCGCAGTACCTGACCCATAAAGTGCAGGATTTGGTGACTGACCTTTCCGAAATCGTCGATTTCGAGGAAGAAAAACTTGATGCCGACGAACGGTATACTCCGGAACATGGCAATGTTTTGCAGATCCGTCGCCGGGCGGCTGGGCTGAAACGTTTCCTGGCGCCGCAGCGGGATATTTTTGCCCAGCTGACGCGGATCAAATTGCCGTGGTTCTGTAATGATGATGCTGACTATTGGAACGAATTGAACAACAGCCTGACCCGTTACCTCGAAGAGCTCGAATTGACTCGGGAGCGCGTGGGACTTGTGCTTGAGACCGAAGACCGGCGCTTGAGCGTGCGTATGAATCGCACCATGTACCGCTTCGGGATCATCACCGGAATCTTTCTGCCGATGAGTTTTCTGACCGGTCTGCTGGGTATAAATGTGGGTGGAATACCCTTCGCCGGTGACCCCTATGGATTCGCGATTGCCTGCCTGATGATGGTGTCTGTCGCACTCGGGCAATGGTGGCTATTTCGACGATTACGCTGGGTTTGACCTGAACACAGCAAGGGTCGCATGTGACCCCAAGAATTTAACCCTCGTCTTTTAAAATACTTGCGAGAGGTCTTTATGCACGATCCGTTCGAACAGTCTTTGCGTGACATGCTCAATGCGTCGCCGTCCAACCGTGACGACGACGCGTGCCTGGGCCGCGTGTTGAAAACCGCCAACCGTCAGGTAGGGGCAGGTGACCTGTTCGGTTTGCTCGGTCGTTGGCTGCCGGCGTTGATGATGGCCCTGAACAATGGTTCGGCCCATGTATCGCCGGTTTCCCGTCGTAAACCTCTTGCTCGCACTGCTGATAAGGCTGATTGAATATGGAACTTGATCTCTGGACCCAGAGCCTGGTCACCGCGATGACCGCATTGTGGACCAAGGTGGCGAATTTCATTCCCAACCTGTTTGGTGCTCTGGTCCTGGTATTGCTGGGGTTTGTCGTGGCCAAGTTGCTCGACACCTTGCTGTCCAAATTATTGGCCAAGCTTGGGCTGGATCGCTTGATGGCGGGCACCGGTTTGACCAAACTATTGGGCCGTGCCGGGCTGCAGGTACCGATCTCTACCCTGATCGGGAAGATCGTCTACTGGTTCGTTTTACTTATTTTTCTGGTTTCTGCGGCTCAATCCCTTGGACTTGAGCGAGTTTCAGCTACGCTCGACATGCTGGCACTGTATTTGCCGAAAGTTTTCGGCGGCGCGCTGGTGTTGCTGGTAGGCGTTTTGCTGGCGCAATTGGCCAATGGGCTGGTGCGTGGGGCAGCTGAAGGCGTGGGCTTGGACTACGCTGCGGGCCTGGGGCGAATCGCCCAGGGGCTGGTGATCATCATCAGTATTTCCGTCGCGATCAGCCAGCTGGAGGTCAAAACTGACCTTCTTAACCACGTGATTGTGATTGTTTTGATTACCGTTGGTCTGGCCGTTGCGCTGGCCATGGGGTTGGGTAGCCGGGAAATTGCCGGTCAGATTCTTGCGGGAATCTATGTGCGCGAGCTGTATCAGGTAGGGCAGCAGGTCCGTGTGGGCGAGGTCGAAGGGCAAATCGAAGAGATCGGTACAGTCAAGACTACGGTGCTGACCGATGACGGTGACCTGGTGTCACTGTCCAATCGAATTCTTCTGGAGCAGCAGGTCAGTAGCCGCTAACCCGGAAAACCCTGCTAATGTACGCCGCCGCAAACCCGGGTGACCGGGCTGTAGCGGACATTGACCTGACTGTCGGCACGACTTGTTTTGAATAAAGCCCAAACGCTGTCTACGCGCTATGACCCCCGTGAGCTCTCTGATGAGGAGTTGGTCGCGCGCTCGCACACGGAGCTGTTTCACGTAACACGCGCGTATGAAGAATTGATGCGCAGGTATCAACGCACTCTGTTCAACGTTTGTTCAAGGTATTTAGGGAACGATAGAGACGCGGACGATGTCTGTCAGGAAGTGATGCTCAAGGTGCTGTACGGGCTGAAGAACTTCGAGGGAAAATCGAAGTTCAAGACGTGGCTTTACAGCATCACGTACAACGAGTGCATCACGCAGTATCGTAAGGAACGGCGAAAGCGTCGCTTGATGGACGCTTTGAGTCTGGACCCCCTTGAGGAAGCGTCTGAAGAAAAGGCGCCGACACCCGAGGAAAAGGGCGGACTTGATCGCTGGTTGGTGTATGTGAATCCAATTGACCGTGAAATTCTGGTGCTACGATTTGTCGCAGAGCTCGAGTTTCAGGAAATTGCTGACATCATGCACATGGGTTTGAGTGCTACAAAAATGCGTTACAAGCGTGCTCTTGATAAATTACGTGAGAAATTTGCGGGCGAGACTGAAACTTAGTGCGTGGCAAATATCTCTTACGTGTAGGCAAGTTCTGTTAGACTTGTCGCCGAGTTGTCCCCCGGTTTGTGGGACTGCTTTACAATCACCAGATGGGGATTTAACGGATGAAACTGAAAAACACCTTGGGCTTGGCCATTGGTACTCTTATTGCCGCTACTTCTTTCGGCGCACTGGCACAAGGCCAAGGCGCAGTTGAAGGCCAGCTGTTCTACAAAAAGCAGTTCAACGATAGCGTCAAGCACATCGAAGACGGCTACAACCCTGGCGCCAGCATCGGTTACTTCATTACCGACGACGTGTCGGTTAACCTGAACTACGACACCACCAACCACACCCGTTCGAACGACGGTACTGGTAACCAGAAGATCAAAGGTGACACTGGCAGCGTGACTGCTCAGTACCACTTCGGTCAGGCCGGTGTTGACTCCCTGCGTCCATACGTTGAAGGTGGTTTCGGTCACCAGAGCCGTACCAACGTTGCTGCTGACGGCCACACTGGTCGTGACCAGTCGACTCTGGCTATCGCTGGCGCTGGCGTGAAGTACTACTTCACCAACAACCTGTTCGCACGTGCTGGCGTTGAAGCTGACTACGCACTGGACAACGGCAAGTGGGACTACTCCGCACTGGTCGGCCTGGGTGTGAACTTCGGCGGTAACGCTGGCGCAGTAGCTCCAGCTCCTACCCCAGCACCAGCTCCAGAGCCAACTCCAGAGCCAGAAGCTCCAGTTGCTCAGGTTGTTCGTGTTGAGCTGGACGTGAAGTTCGACTTCGACAAGTCGGTTGTTAAGCCTAACAGCTACGGCGACGTGAAAAACCTCGCTGACTTCATGAAACAGTACCCACAGACCACCACCGTTGTTGAAGGTCACACTGACTCCGTCGGTCCTGACGCTTACAACCAGAAGCTGTCCCAGCGTCGTGCTGACGCGGTCAAGCAAGTTCTGGTCAAAGACGGTATCGCTCCTAACCGTGTAAGCTCGGTTGGTTATGGCAAATCCCGCCCAGTTGCTGACAACGCAACTGAAGCTGGCCGCGCTATCAACCGTCGCGTAGAAGCCTCGGTAGAAGCTCAAGCTGCTCAGTAATTACTGAGTGGTAGAAAAAAGCCCGGCTTAGGCCGGGCTTTTTTTCGCCTGCGATTTGCCTCAACCGGCAGCTGACACTGCAACCTGGACCGCCTGCGCAGCGGCGGCAACGCTCCCGATCACCAGGATCGCCGGGCTCTTCAGGGCAAATGCCTGCGCATCCGCATGCATAGACGCCAGATGACTGCGACATTCCCGCTGCTGGGGCAGCGATGCGTTTTCGATCATCGCCACCGGCATATCCGCGGCCATTCCGCCCTCCAGCAGTTGCTGACGAATCTCTTCAAGTTTCGCCACGCCCATATACACCACCAACGTCGTGCCACCCTCGACCAATGCGCGCCAGTTCAGGCTGCTGTCGTCCTGGGTATGCGCCGTGACCAGCGTTACGCCTCGGCTGACACCACGCAACGTCAGCGGGATATCGCAATTCGTTGCCCCCGCCAGCCCCGCTGTAATCCCATTGATCAATTCCACCTCCACCCCGCGTTCACGCAACCACGTCGCCTCTTCGCCGCCTCGACCAAAAATGCACGGGTCACCGCCTTTAAGCCGTACCACGCATTTGCCCTGGCGCGCATAGCGCCGCATCAGGCGATGAATAAAATCCTGCGGGGTTGAACGGCAACCCCCACGCTTGCCTACGGTGATTACCCGCGCGTTGACGCAGTGGTCCAGCACTGCCGGGTTGACCAAATCATCGATCAGCACCACATCGGCTGCGTGCAGGGCCCGCACCGCCTTTAGGGTCAACAACTCCGGATCACCAGGCCCTGCGCCCACCAGCCAGACTTTTGCGCTCATATTTTTCCCTCACCCACTTATTGCGATTGGCTGCGGGTTGCTGGCCAAAAGACGTTTGATTTCCGGCACACAGGAGCCGCATTGAGTGCCGCAGCCGAGCTCCAGTTTGAGCCCGTCCAGGTCCAATCCACGGCCGATACCGGCGCACACCGCGCTTTCGCTGACGTTCTTGCAGTTGCACAAAGTCTTGGTGCTGGCTGTCGTGCCACCCGGTGGCGCACTGAGCGGCGCCAACAGCCAACGTCGCAGTTGTTCGTCAGCCCGGCCTTCCTGCCAGAGGCTTTGCAGCCAGTGCCTGGCCAGGGTTTCGCCTGCCAGGCGCAGCGCAGTGATGCGGCCTTTTTCAATTTTGACGCGCTTGCCGATTGAGCGACGCGGGTCGTCGTAGGCCATGACAGGGCCATCGTTGAGGCCCAGCAGTTCGTCGATTCGGGTCAACAGTTGCAGGTCGGGCGCTTCGGTGTGGGCTGCGCGCACCAGCAACGCCGGCCGTTCACGGCCTGCCAGGCTGAGGCTGACGTAGGCAAAGCCCTCGCACAGCGGGCGCAGGGCTTCAAAGTGCTGCTGTATATTCCCTTCGATCAGCGCGAACAGCTGCCATGGCAGTTGCACGGGTTCCAGGCGCACGCCGCTGTGCTTGAGTTCGGGCTGTTTTGACAGGGCATCGAACGCCGGTGGGGTCAACACGTTGACGCCGCCTTTGAGAAAGCGATCGCCCCAATGCATGGGCAAGAACGCCTGGCCTGGACGCACGCTGTCGTCACTGCCGACGGCGACGATCACGCTGCCGCGACGGCTTTTCAGGCTGACCAAGTCACCTTCCTTGAAGCGATGACGGCGCAACTCATCCGGGTGCAGGCTCAGCAACGCCTCACTGACGTGCCCGAACAACTGCGCCGCCGTGCCGGTGCGGCTCATGCCGTGCCATTGATCGCGCAGGCGGCCGGTGATCAGCGTCAGCGGGAAGCGCGCGTCCCGCTGTTCCTTGGCGGCGCGGTAAGGGTCGGCGATAAAGTGTGCACGGCCCGTTTCGGTTGGGAAGGTACCCTGGGTGTACAGGCGCGGCGTTCCCGTTTGCGCGCCCACGGGAAATGGCCATTGCTGCGGCCCGATCTGATCGAGCAGCGCATGGCTGAGGCCTGACAGGTCGAGATCGCGGTCGCGGGTCAGCCCTTTGTATTCATCAAAAATCTGCGCAGGTTGTTCAAACGCGAACAGGCTGGCCGATCCGGGCCGTAAGCGATGCTGCAGCCGCCGTGCGAAATCCACCGTAATCGCCCAATCGGGACGCGCTTCCCCGGGTGGGGTGATGGCGCGGCGCACGTGGGAAACGCGCCGTTCGGAGTTGGTCACTGTGCCTTCCTTCTCCCCCCAACTGGCGGCAGGCAGCAGCAAGTCGGCATAGGCAGCCGTTTCGGTCGTGCGAAAGGCCTCTTGCAAGACCACGAACGGGCAGGCAGCCAAGGCCGCGCGCACGCTGTTCTGATCCGGCAGGGATTGCGCAGGGTTGGTACAGGCAATCCACAATGCCTTGATCTTGCCGGCCTGGATTTGCTCGAACAGTTCGATTGCGGTCAGCCCGGTGGTCGCGGGCAACGATTCAACCCCCCAGTAGGCGGCGACTTGCGCTCGGTGTTCGGGGTTGGCCGCCTCGCGGTGCCCGGGGAGTAAATTCGACAAGCTGCCGGTTTCGCGCCCCCCCATCGCATTGGGCTGGCCGGTCAGGGAAAATGGCCCACAGCCCGGTCGGCCAATCGTGCCGGTTGCCAGGTGCAGGTTGATCAGCGCGCTGTTTTTCGCACTGCCGGCGGTGGATTGGTTCAGCCCCATGCACCACAGCGACAGAAAACTGCGGGATGTGCCGACCCATTGCGCGCACAGGCGCAGTTGCTCGACGCTGATCCCGCACAACTGCGTGACCATTTGCGGCGTGTAGTCATGCACCAGTCGCTTCAACTCGGCCAACCCGTCGGTATGCGCCTGGATAAAGTCGCGGTCGATCCAGTCTTCCCACAGCAACAGATGCAAGATTCCGTGAAACAGCGCGACATCCGTACCCGGCAGAATCGCCAGGTGCAGGTCAGCTAACTCGCAGGTGTCGGTACGCCGTGGGTCAATCACCACGACCTTCATTTGCGGGCGTCGGGATTTAGCCTCCTCCAGGCGTCGGAATAATACTGGGTGGGCGTAGGCCATGTTGCTGCCGACGATCATCACGCAGTCGCTGGACTCCAGGTCTTCATAACTGCAGGGCGGCGCATCGGCGCCCAGGCTGCGCTTGTAACCAACCACCGCCGAAGACATGCACAGCCGCGAGTTGCTGTCGATATTGTGGGTGCCGACCACCGCGCGCGCCAGTTTGTTGAAGCAGTAGTAGTCCTCGGTCAGCAATTGCCCGGAGATGTAGAACGCCACGCTGTCCGGCCCGTGCTCGGCGATGGTGTCGGCGAACACGTTGGCCGCGTGTTCCAGGGCGGTGTCCCAGTCGCTGCGGGCACGGGCCAGGCCTTTGCCCAGGCGAAGCTCCGGGTACAAGGCGCGGGCAGCCAGGTCGCCGGTCAGGTGCAGACTGGCGCCTTTACTGCACAACTTGCCGAAGTTGGCCGGGTGGTCCGGGTCGCCTTGCACACCCAGAATGTGCGTGCCGTCATGTTCGATCAGCACGCCGCACCCCACCCCGCAATAACAACAGGTGGAGGCAGTGGTCTGGCGGTTCATCAACCTGCGTCCCGCAGGGCCAACATCACACGGCCGTTTTCCACGCGGGCGGGGTGATGATGGGCGCAGCCAATATCCGGTGCCTGGGCTTCGCCGGATGCCAGGTCGATCTGCCAGTTATGCAGCGGGCAGGCCACGCGCTTGCCATAGATCAGGCCTTGGGACAGTGGCCCGCCCTTGTGTGGGCAGCGGTCATCGAGGGCGAAAACTTCATCGTCACTGGTACGAAAAATCGCGATATCACCTTTGGGTCCATTGATGATGCGCGAGCCCAGCGCGTTGATCTCGTCGAGGGCGCAGATATCCAGCCAGTTCATGCCGGCACCTCCAGTTGCTTGACGGGAATAACCTCGAATTCCTTTTTCAGCAGCGGCTGCTCCAGGCGTTCCTTCCAAGGGTCCTGTTCGAATGACAGTGAGAACTGCAGACGCTCATTGAGCGCCTGGCGCCTGGCCGGGTCTTCCAGTACGGCCTTCTTGATATGTTCCATGCCGACCCGTTGCAGGTAATGCACGGTGCGTTCGAGGTAGAAGGCTTCTTCGCGGTACAACTGCAGGAAAGCACCGTTGTATTCGCGGACTTCTTCGGCGGTTTTCAGCTTGACGAAGAACGCTGCGACTTCGGTTTTGATCCCGCCATTGCCGCCGATATACATCTCCCAGCCGGAGTCGACGCCGATAATCCCGACGTCCTTGATCCCCGCTTCCGAGCAATTGCGTGGGCAACCGGACACCGCGAGCTTGACCTTGTGCGGTGACCACATATTGAACAGGTCATGCTCCAGTTCGATGCCCAACTGCGTCGAGTTCTGCGTGCCGAAGCGGCAGAACTCGCTGCCGACGCAGGTCTTCACGGTGCGGATGGATTTGCCGTACGCATGGCCGGACGGCATGTCGAGGTCTTTCCAGACGCCGGGCAGGTCCTGTTTCTTGATGCCCAGCAGGTCGATACGCTGGCCGCCGGTGACTTTGACCATCGGCACGTTGTACTTGTCAGCCACATCGGCGATACGCCGTAGCTCCGCGGGATTGGTCACCCCGCCCCACATCCGGGGGACTACAGAGTAGGTGCCGTCTTTCTGGATATTGGCGTGGGCGCGTTCGTTGATCAGGCGCGATTGCGGGTCGTCCTTGGCTTCACCCGGCCAAGTGGAGATCAGGTAGTAGTTGAGTGCCGGGCGGCAGGTGGCGCAGCCGTTGGGTGTGCGCCAGTTCAGGTAGCTCATGGTGTCGGCGATGGTCAGCAGATGCTGTTCGCGGATCGCCAGGCGGATTTGCCCGTGGTTGAGGTCGCTGCAACCGCAAATAGCCTTTTCGCTTTTCGGTTTGACGTCCGCAGCGCCCCCCACGGTGTTGATCAAAATCTGTTCCACCAGCCCGGCACACGAACCGCAGGAGCTGGCGGCCTTGGTGTGCTTTTTCACCTCGTCGACGCTGAACAGCCCGTGTTCCTGAATCGCCTTGACGATGGTGCCCTTGCACACGCCATTGCATCCGCAGACTTCAGCGTTGTCGGCCATGCTCATGGCTTTGTCCTGGCCTTGATGGCCGACATCGCCGAGCGTGTTCTCGCCAAACATCAAGTGATCACGGATCTCGCCAATCGCATGGTTCTCACGGATCTGGCGGAAATACCAACCGCCGTCTGCGGTATCGCCGTACAGGCAGGCGCCGACCAGGATGTCGTCCTTGATCACCAGCTTCTTGTAGACGCCGCCAATCGGGTCGGAGAGGGTGATGGTCTCGGTGCCTTCGCCGCCCATGAAGTCGCCGGCGGAGAACAGGTCGATGCCGGTCACCTTTAATTTGGTCGAAGTGACCGAACCCTTATAGGTCGCAAAGCCCAGTTGAGCCAGGTGATTGGCGCAGACCTTGGCTTGCTCGAACAGCGGCGCCACCAGCCCGTAGGCAATCCCGCGATGGTTGGCACATTCACCGATGGCATAGATGCGCGGGTCGTAAGTTTGCAGGGTGTCGTTGACCAGAATCCCACGGTTGCAGGGGATGCCGGATTTTTCCGCGAGTTCAGTGTTGGGGCGGATACCGGCGGCCATCACCACCAGGTCGGCGGGGATAATCTCGCCATTCTTGAATTGCACCGAGCCTACGCGGCCATTGCCGGCGTCGTGCAGGGCCTGGGTCTGTTCGCACAACCGAAACACCAGGCCACGGCTTTCCAGTTCGGTTTGCAGTAACTGGCCACTGGTTTTGTCCAGCTGGCGCTCCAGCAACCATTCGCCGATATGCACCACCGTCACGTGCATGCCGCGCAGCATCAGGCCGTTGGCGGCTTCCAGACCGAGCAGGCCACCGCCGATGACCACGGCGTGCTTGTGGGTTCTGGCGGTGTCGATCATGGCCTGGGTGTCGGCGATGTCGCGGTAGCCGATGACACCTTTTAAAGCGTTGCCGGGAATCGGCAGGATAAACGGCGTTGAGCCGGTGGCGATCAGCAGGCGGTCGTATTCGGCTTCGCTGCCGTCTTCGGCGATCACGATGCGTTTGACGCGGTCGATCTGCACCACTTTGCGGTTGAGCAACAGCTTGATGTTGTTATCCAGGTACCAACTGAGATCGTTGAGCACGATCTCTTCAAACGTCTGCTCGCCCGCCAGCACCGGTGACAACAGAATTCGGTTGTAGTTGGTGTGAGGCTCGGCACCGAACACGGTGATGTCGTACAGGTCGCTGCTCAGTTTGAGCAATTCTTCGAGGGTGCGTACACCGGCCATGCCGTTGCCGATCATCACCAATTTGAGTTTTTTCATGTCGTTCTCCGCAATGGCTCGACAAATCACGCGCAAACAAAAAAGGCGTCCCCGCTAGTTAGCTAGCGAGGACGCCTTTGTCCTGGTCCCGTTCTCTCGGGAAGCTCGGCCCTTCGACGTTGAAGGAGCGGCTGTATGTGTGTTGTTGAAAAAGTTAATGCAGTGGTTGTGCCAAGTTACCTAGCGCCCGGTTTTATTGGGGCCAGCGTCGATATCCCTGGGTTAATTCGCCCTCTAGTGGTGCAACAGCCAGTACGCCAGCACCAGATTGACCAGCAACGATGCCAGCGCCACGGCTTGCCAGACCTTGAGCGGTTCGCGCTCCAGCAGCGGTCTGGGGCGCACGCTCAACTCACGGCGGTCGGCCTGCTCCAGGACAAGCAGCCATTCTTCGGCTGTTTCATAACGTTGGTCGGGGTGAGGCGCCACCGCTCGTTCCAGGCTGAGGGGCAACCAGTCCGGCAGGTCGGGGCGATAGCGGCTGGCGCTGACGGGCTGGGCAAAACGGGGCCGCTGGAAGGCTTCGATTTCGCCGTAGGGGTAATGCCCGGTCAGCAGGTAATAGAGCGTGACGCCGACGCTGTATAAATCCTGTTGCGCCGTAGGATGTTCGCCACTGAACGCCTCCGGGGCGATAAAACTCGGCGTGCCGGGCAGTTCGTGGGCGCGGTCTTCAGAGAGCCCCGGGCAATAGGCCAGGCCGAAATCCAAGACGCGCAGTTCGCCGTCGTCACCCAATAACAGGTTTTCCGGCTTGATGTCCCGGTGCAGGATCTGCCGTCGATGCAGCATGCCCACCGCCCGCAACAATCGTTCGGCGATGGACTGCCACTGCGCCAGGGGCAGTGGGCCCTGATGCTGGAACAGTGCTGCCAGGGTGTGCCCCGGATATTCACGCATTACGTAGTACAAATGCTGACGCCCACTGGCCGCATGCACTTCAGGAAACGCGCGCCCGGCAACGCGGCGCAGAAACCATTCTTCCGAGAGCAGCGCTTGACCCGCACCGTTGTCATCCTCACGGTTAAGCGGCAAGGTTTTCAGCAACCAAGGCTGCTGCTGCGCATCGCGTACGCGGTACAGCAAGGATTGGCGGCTGTGCGCCAACACGCTTTCAACCTGCCAGCCCTCAAAGTGTTGCCCGGCTTTCAGGACTGGTGGCAGCGGCCATTGCTGCAACTGCACCAGCGCATCGCCAAGGGTGGCGGCCCCCAGTTTGTCGATACGCACCAGCAGCGCGCTGGCATTGTCCTGGCTGGCGGCCAGGTGTGCAGCGTTGACCAGGGTGTTGACCGCCAGATCCAGGTCGGTTTGCTCACGCAGAATCGCCCGGATGCTGTGATCGCCCAAGGTGGCCCACACGCCATCGCTGAGCAGCAGGAAACATTCACCCTCACGCAATTCACCGTCGAGAAAATCCAGCACCAGGTGTTGATCCAGGCCGAGGGCGCGCTTGAGCACATGGTGCATGCCCGGTTGCTCCCACACGTGATCTTCGCTGATGCGCTGCAACTCGCCGTCCAGCCAGCGATAGACCCGGCAATCGCCGACATGCGCGAGCGTGAAGCGTTGGCCACGAAACACCAGGGCGCTGAGGGTGGTCAGCAGCGGCTGACCGCCACCGTTGGCCTGAAGCCAGCGATTCTGCGCCAGCAACAAACGTTCGAGCGCCTGAGCCACGCCCCAGGTTTGCGGCGTGGCGTAATAGTCCAGGGCCAGCGCCTGTAAGGTCGAGCGCGCGGCCAGGCCACCGTCGGCACATTGGCTGACGCCGTCGGCCATGGCGCACAGGTAACCCTTGCTTGCGGCCAGTTCCGCCACAGGCGTGACCACGCGCAGGGCATCCTGGTTCTCGGTTCGAGGGCCGATGGCGCTGGCGTGGGCGATGCTCAGTTGCAGGCTCATCAGACGCGTGCGGCGGTCACGGCGGCCGAGCCCCAGGTGGTTCTCCAGCGACGTTTGACGCCGTGCAGGCCAAACCAGGCCAGCACGCCGAGGCTGGCGAACAACCACAGGGCCATCTGGTAACTGCCAGTGCTTTGTTTGATTGCACCCATACCCGCAGCGAGGGCGAAACCGCCGATACCGCCCGCCATGCCGATCAGGCCGGTCATCACGCCGATCTCACGGCGAAAGCGTTGGGGGACCAGTTGGAACACCGCGCCATTACCTGCACCGAGGCCGAGCATGGTGCAGACGAAAAGCGCCAATGCAGCGTAGGAACTTGGCAGGTTGAACCCGACCGCTGCGATGCAGATGGCCGCCACGCTGTACATGCCGAGCAGGGTACGGATCCCGCCGAAACGGTCAGCCAGGGCGCCGCCCAACGGACGCATCAGGCTGCCACCAAATACGCAGGCGGCAGTGTAGTAGCCGGCGGTCACCGGGCTCAGGCCGTATTGGTCGTTGAAGTAGCCGGGCAGGGCGCTGGCCAGGCCGATAAAGCCGCCGAACGTCACGCTGTAGAAGAACATGAACCACCAGCTGTCGCGGTCGCCCAGGGCTTTGAAATAGTCAGCCATGGATTTGGCTTTCGGACGTTCAGGCGCATTGCGCGCGAGCCAGGCGAAGACCACCAGGGTAAGTACCAGCGGAATCAGCGCGAAGCCGAACACATTGCTCCAGCCGTACGCAGCGGCCAGCACCGGTGCCAGCAGTGCGGCAAACACGGTGCCGGAGTTACCCGCGCCAGCGATGCCCATGGCCTTGCCTTGGTGTTCAGCGGGGTACCACTGGGACGCCAGGGGCAGCGCAACCGCAAAGGACGCTCCGGCCATGCCCAGAAACGCACCGAGCAGCAGGGCTTGCTCGTAGCTGTGGATGCCGAGTTTCCAGGCCCCGAACAATGCCGCGATGACAATCACCTGACCGATCAGGCCGGCGGTCTTGGGCGACAGTTTGTCGGCCAGCATGCCCATTAAAAAGCGCAGCACCGCGCCGGCCAGGATGGGCGTCGCCACCACCAGGCCACGTTGCTGGGTGGTCAGGTGCAGGTCGGCGGCGATTTGCACCGCCAGCGGGCCCAACAGGTACCAGACCATGAAGCTCAGGTCGAAATACAGGAACGCGGCAAACAGGGTCGGGGTGTGCCCGGATTTCCAGAAGCTTGATTTCATCACGCACCTCAACGGTTGGGAGTCTTGTAAGAAGGCCGGGTGATGGAACAGCCGTTTAGGGCCGCCCCATCGGCCCCATACGCTGGGACCAAAACGAAAAAACGCCGCCACCGGGTTTGCGCGAGCAAACCGAGTGGGCGACGTCTTTGTCGTAGAAGGGGCAACCGCCGTTGGTTACCGGTGAGGATTCTTTAGCAAGAGCTGCGCCAGTTCAGCCGAGCAACTCGCTCATCGCAATAATCTGCTCCGCCACCTGGATCAGTTTCTGTTGGCGGCTCATGGCCTGGCGGCGCATCAGGGTGTAGGCCTCTTCCTCATTGCAGTGCTTCATTTTCATCAGCATGCCTTTGGCCAGCTCGATGCGTTTACGCTCGGCCAACTGCTGATCGCGGGCCTGGAGCTGCGCGCGCAGGGCCTGGTCGCTTTCAAAACGAGCCATGGCCACGTCCAGGATGGGCTGCAGGCGTTGGGCCTGGATGCCTTCAACGATGTAAGCGCTGACCCCGGATTTGATCGCCTGGCGCATCACGTTCGGATCGTGCTCGTCGGTAAACATCACGATCGGCCGAGGTTGGTCGCGGCTGACCAGCACCACTTGCTCCATCACGTCGCGGCCGGGTGACTCGGTATCGATCAGGATCACGTCGGGGCGCACCGTTTCGACGCGCGCAGGCAGGTCAATGGTCAGGCCGGACTCATCGATCACCTCGAAGCCTGCTTCGGTCAGCGCAGCCTTCAGGCGTCCGACTTTGCGCGGGGTATCGTTGATCAACAGGATGCGCAACATCGTGGTTCCTCCTGTCAGCGCTGGGCGTGGCGGTTGGAAGGCTCGGCCATGGCGTGCAGGCGGAAGCTGCGGGCGTACGCGGCGGGGTTGGAACCGTCCCAGATTTTGCCGTCGATCAGTTGACTGCTCCGCATGTCCTGAGCGTTTGCCGCGACGCCGACGGCAGCGGCGGCTTGGCGATACAGGTCCAGTTGCTGCACTTGGCGAGCAACGCCCAGGTAGTCCGGATCTTCGCGCAGCAGGCCCCAGCGTCGGAACTGGGTCATGAACCACATGCCGTCACACAGGTACGGCAGGTTCACCTCGCCATCGGCAAAAAACCTCAGGGCATGTGGGTCTTGCCACTGGTTGCCGAGGCCATCGTCATAAGCGCCCAGCAGGCGCGGTTCGATGCAGTCGAGTGGCGTATCGAGGTAGTCGCGGGCGCTGAGTAATTGCGCTGTAGAGCGGCGGTTTTCCTGGCTTTCTTCGATAAAACGGCTGGCTTCGAGGATCGCCATTACCAGCAGGCGGGCAGTGTTCGGGTATTGATCGACGAACGCCTGGGTGCAGCCGAGTACTTTTTCCGGATGGTTCGGCCAGATCGCTTGCGTGGTCGCCAGCGTGAACCCCTGGTTTTGCTTGACGGCGCTGGCGCACCAAGGCTCGCCGACGCAAAAGCCGTCGATCCGCCCGGCTTGCAGGTGCGCGAGCATCTGCGGCGGTGGCACCACCACGCTGTTCACATCTTGCAATGGATGAATACCCTGGCTGGCCAGCCAGTAATACAACCACATGGCGTGGGTGCCTGTGGGAAAGGTCTGTGCGAAGGTCAGCTTTGTTCGGCTTTGGTGCACGTGACGATCCAGTGCATCAGGAGTGACCACGCCCTGCTGTTGCAAATCGTGGGAGAGGTTGATGCTCTGACCGTTTTGGTTGAGCCCCATCAACACAGCCATATCGGTAGAGGCTACGCCGCCAATGCCCAGGTGCACGGCATAGACCAGTCCGTACAGGCTGTGGGCGGCATCCAGCTCACCGCTGACCAGTTTGTCACGCAGGTTGGCCCAGGACGATTGGCGTTTGAGGTTCAGCGTCAGCCCGTAGGGCTGGGCGAAGCCCTGGGTGGCGGCGACCACCAGCGAGGCGCAATCGGTCAGCGCCATGAAGCCCAGGTCAAGGCTGCTCTTTTCCGGGGCGTCGCTACCGTTTACCCAGGCCAGCGCCTTGTTCACCGGGCTGTTGCCGACCGAATCGTTCATCAACACCTACCTTTTCTCTCAAAAAAAAGCGTCGTTTCCTTGGATGGCAGCGCGGTGAGGCCAGCGCAGGCCATTGCGGGGTAACGACGCCTTTGTCTGTAGGCACGCTCCGACGTTGGCGCGCGCTCTGATGCAGAGTCCATAGCAAGGCACATGCCACGGGCAGACAGAAGTGGCCCGCCGTCAGCTTTCCATCAAGATTGAAAGTCGATGGCCTTTCAGTATGGCCGCTTCTTTGCGCCAGACTGCCAGGAACCCCTGCGTGTATATCCAACCCTCGGCGATGATGAGTTTCCACCGGCTGTGCCCCTGGCTGTTGTGCCTTACGTTGTTGCTGGCAAACGCGCCCGCCTGGGGGGAAAGCTACCAGGCGCGGGATGAAAGCCTGCACACCTTCTTTACCGCCTTATCGGTGCCTCTGGGCTTGCCCGTTGTCGTCAGCCGCGATGTGGCGCGCAAGCGTATTTCCGGGGTATTCGATTTGGCAGTGGCTCAGCAGACCCTGGAGGCGGTCGCCGCGCAACAGGGTCTGATCTGGTACAGCGACGGGCAGGTGCTCTATCTGTATGACGCGGGTGAAGCAAAAAGCTCGGCGGTGGCGCTGCGGCATATCTCTGTCGACAAGTTGCGAGGGTTCATGCGCCGCTCGGGGCTTGATGAATCACGGTATCCCCTCAGGGAGACCGACGGGCGTACGTTCTACGTGGCTGGGCCACCCAATTATGTGGATCAGGTGCTGAACCTGGCCCAGCAGATGGACAGGCAGCGCACCGAGGTGCGCCTGGGTAAGCAGATCTTCGGCGTGGTGCAGGTATTCAATACCCATGTGGCGGATCGGCAGTACGCCATGGGCAACGACAAGGTCAATGTGCCGGGCATGGCCTCGATCATCGAAAACCTGCTGGCTATCGAGCAGCAGGCTGCCACGCAGCGCCCCCCGAGCGCGCTGGCCGACAAGAGCGTGTTAGTGATTGCCTATCCGGACTCCAACAGTTTGTTGATCAAGGGCAAGCCTGCCCAGGTGAAGGTGATTGAGGACCTGGTGGCGGAGCTGGACAAGCCCAAACGTGCGATTGAAGTATCTCTGTGGCAGGTCGACGTGGACCGTGACGAACTCGAGAAGCTCGACGCGGCCTGGGCCCGGGAAACCGACGGCGTGGCTTCCGTGACGCGTGTCATGGAGCCCTTGGACGATAACCGCTTGATGGTGCAGCTCGGTGCGCTGGAGCGTCGCCGCAAAGCCAGGATCACGGCGTATCCGGTGATACTCACCCAGGAAAATGTGCCGGCGGTGTTCCAGGATCAGCACACGTTCTACCTGCCCAACCCCGGGGACAATAAAGGCGAATGGCAGCCCGTACGCTATGGCACTGAAGCCAGTGTGCTGCCGCGCTTTGCCCAAGCGAATCAGATCGAGATGCTGCTGAACCTTGAAGATGGCCGCCAGATGGCAGGTAAACCTGCGCCTGGCGCCGCAGGGGCCGCAGGGCGAGTGGGCGTCAGCACTGTGGTGCGTGTGACCCAGGGTAAACGCCTGTGGGTCGGCGGTTTTCGACGCGATGAGGAGGGGGCGGGGCGCGGGCGCCGCGCCGAGGTACGGTTATTCGTAATCCAGGCGCGTGCGGTTGGCAGTGAGCCCAGGATGTTGGCCGGCGCTGTGGGGCCGCCGCCGCTCACGCAGGCCCAATATCAGCGCGTGCAACGTGCGTTTGTACGCCAAAACCATGAAGTCTCTGAATGAAAAAGCCGTTTAAGCGCGCTTGTTGAGCGTGCCGGCGAAAAGTCCTACGCGTTACCCGCCGAAAGCCTCGAATGCATGGGTCTTTTCCTAACGCTGTCCCAGGTTCAGGTTTTTATAGTCGCGGGGTTGGCGTTTCGCCGTTTCTGGAAACAAGGAATTCAATGTCAGTAGGTGGATGCAGAGGTGTGTATGACCCTCACGAATGAAGGGCCGACGGCCTCGTCGGTGTTTGCCGGGTGGACCTTGCATGGCGATGGACGGTTGACCGGCGAAGGTGTGGACATTCAGCTGCCACCCAAGGAGTGGCATGTGCTGCGGCTGCTGCTGGCGTCCGAGGGGGCGCTGATCACTAAGGATCGTTTGCTTGAGTGGGTCTGGCCGCGTGGAGAGGTTGCAGAAGAGTCGCTCACCCGCTGCATCTATGCGTTGCGCAAACACTTGAAGATGGACAAAAGGTTTATCAAGACGATTTATGGCAGGGGCTACCGCTTTACCTGTGCCGTGAACGTCCAGCAACACGAACCTCGACAGGCAGGGCTGGGACGTACGCAGCGCATCTGTTCGGCCTGTGGCCAGGTGAACCATGATTAAGCGCCTGTGCAAAAGCTTACTGTTGAGCCTGTTGATAGGCAGTCTTCCCGCCTGGGCAAGTTGCTGGGATGACGTAGCCCGTCGCTACGACATCGAACCGGAGCTGTTGCAGGCTATTGCTGCTGTAGAGTCGGGGTACCAGGCGCAAGCCTTGAACACCGGCAACAGCGATGGCTCGCGAGATATCGGTTTGATGCAAATCAACAGCATGCACTTGCCTCGCCTGCTCAAGCAGGGGATTACCCAGGAGCGGCTGCTGAGTGAGCCTTGTTTGTCGATTGAAGTGGGCGCCTCGATCCTCGCCGAGTTTATCCAGCGCTTCGGATACAACTGGACAGCGATTGGCTCATACAACGCGGGCGCTGCACCTGAGCGTGAGGCACTGCGCTTACGTTATGCACGAAAGATCTGGGCTCGTTATGAAGTGCTGGTCGCGCAACGCCATTGACGATTGGACGGCACGCCTCGCACCTGGCGTGCCACCCCGGCTATAATCGGCGCCACCTTTCGCCGCCATCCGAGTCTAGCCCGCCCATGTATACCCTGGCCCGCCAGTTGTTGTTCAAACTCTCCCCGGAAACCTCTCACGATCTGTCCCTGGACTTGATCGGTGCCGGTGGTCGCCTGGGGCTCAATGGCCTGGTATGCAAGGCACCGGCAAAAATGCCGGTGACGGTGATGGGGCTCGATTTCCCCAACCCGGTCGGGCTGGCTGCCGGCCTGGACAAGAATGGCGCGGCCATCGACGGCTTCGCGCAACTGGGTTTCGGCTTTGTCGAAATCGGCACCGTGACGCCACGGCCGCAACCGGGCAACCCTAAGCCGCGCATCTTTCGTTTGCCGGAAGCCGAGGCGATCATCAACCGCATGGGCTTCAACAACCTGGGCGTTGATCACCTGCTGTCGCGGGTTCAGGCAGCGAAGTACAAGGGCATTCTCGGTATCAATATCGGCAAGAACTTCGATACCCCGGTAGAGCGCGCCGTCGATGATTACCTGATCTGCCTGGACAAGGTTTACGCCCACGCCAGCTATGTCACGGTCAACGTCAGTTCACCCAACACCCCCGGCCTGCGCAGCCTGCAGTTTGGTGATTCCCTCAAGCAATTGCTTGAAGCCTTGCGTCAGCGTCAGGAAGACCTGACGGTGCGCCATGGCAAGCGCGTGCCGTTGGCCATCAAGATTGCCCCAGACATGAGTGATGAAGAAACTGCTCTGGTTGCCCAGGCCTTGGTCGATTCGGGTATGGACGCGGTGATTGCTACCAACACCACCCTCAGCCGTGTCGGCGTTGAAGGGTTGGCGCATGGTGATGAAGCGGGCGGCCTGTCGGGTGCGCCGGTGCGTGACAAGAGCACCCATATCGTTAAGGTGCTGGCCGCTGAACTGGCGGGGCGTTTGCCGATTATCGCCGTGGGCGGCATCACCGAAGGCAAGCACGCCGCCGAGAAGATTGCGGCGGGCGCGAGCCTGGTGCAGTTGTACTCCGGCTTTATCTATAAGGGCCCGGCGTTGATTCGCGAGTCGGTGGATGCGATTGCCGCGTTGCCGAAGGCCTGAACCTATCGACCATTAAAAAGGGCTCCATTAGGAGCCCCCTGGGCCGAAGCCCGCCGCCCGGATAGGACGTGCGTGGTTAAGTCGTTACATAATCTACTAAGTGGTTTGTCGGATTAAGTGCCCTGTGTTAGCCGACGGCGTGAAGTTCGTTGAGTCTGTGGATCCCCGCAGTGCCGGTCATACCGTCCCAATTGTCGCCGCGTCCTTCTCGCCAGCCGTTAATCCAGGCTTGGCGTACCGACGGTAGAGTAAATGGGCAAAGCTCACGGGATTTGCCATGAACGCCATACTGATATCCGCGTAAAAATGCTCTTTCCAACGGATCACGCTTAAGTCTTCTCATAGGGTGTTTCCCTCACTTGTTGACTGTGTAGATATCCTTCGGCCTCGTGTGAGGCCGGGCAGAGTTTTTCTGCCGTTGGTGGGCTCGCTGCCGGCGTGGCGAGCCAATGTGTCGGCGTCGTTACGGCGCCAACCTGTGTTGAGTTCTAACCAATAGGTCACATGGATTCAATGATCGTTTTGTCATAAGCACGTAACGATAACGATGCTATAGCCATAAGCTGGGATGGCTTTTCGCCCCATTTATTGGGCAAAGCCAGCTATGATGTGCCTTGCAAAGAGGATGGGTTTAATCCTTTAGTGAGAATGTCCGCCCGTTGCAGTCGGTTATTATTCGACGAAGGGTCGGAATATTTCCTCTTGTTGCAAACAATTGTTTATCTGCCCCGGAAATTTCGGTCGAAAGGCCCGGCAGCCGGGGTGGAACGGCACATTCGTGTCACGCGAGCACTCTTCAAGAAAAGTGCTTGATTGAAAACCGAGCCGGCGATGCGTCGCCCGTTCATTTATTGCTGAAAAGCCTGGAATGCCCATGTCGGACCGTTTTGAACTCTTCCTCACTTGCCCCAAGGGCCTCGAAGGCCTGCTGATCGAGGAAGCCGTCGGGCTTGGCCTTGAGGAAGCCCGCGAGCACACCTCGGCCGTGCGCGGCATGGCCGACATGGAAACGGCTTACCGCCTGTGCCTCTGGTCGCGCTTGGCCAACCGCGTGCTGCTGGTGCTCAAGCGCTTCCCGATGAAGGACGCCGAAGACCTGTACCACGGCGTGCTGGATATCGAATGGGCTGACCACATGGTCCCGGACGGCACCTTGGCCGTGGAATTCAGCGGTCATGGCTCGGGCATCGACAACACCCACTTCGGCGCGCTGAAGGTCAAGGATGCGATTGTCGACAAGCTGCGCACCCCGACCGGCGAACGCCCGTCTATCGACAAGATCAACCCGGACCTGCGTATCCACCTGCGCCTGGACCGTGGCGAAGCGATTCTCTCCCTCGACCTCTCCGGCCACAGCCTGCACCAGCGCGGTTACCGCCTGCAGCAGGGCGCGGCGCCGTTGAAGGAAAACCTGGCCGCTGCGATTTTGATTCGCGCCGGCTGGCCGCGCATCGCTGCCGAAGGCGGCGCGCTGACGGACCCGATGTGCGGCGTGGGTACCTTCCTGGTGGAAGGCGCAATGATCGCCGCCGACATGGCGCCCAACCTCAACCGCGAACTGTGGGGTTTCACCACCTGGCTGGGTCACGTCCCGGCGTTGTGGAAGAAGCTGCACGCCGAAGCCAGTGAGCGTGCCGCCATCGGCATGAACAAGCCGCCGCTGTGGGTGCGTGGTTACGAAGCTGACCCGCGCCTGATCCAGCCCGCCCGCAACAACATCGAACGCGCAGGCTTGAGCCACTGGATCAAGGTGTATCAGGGCGAAGTCGGCACTTTCGAGCCGCGCCCCGACCAGAACCAGAAAGGCCTGGTGATCTGCAACCCACCCTACGGCGAGCGCCTGGGTGACGAGGCCAGCCTGTTATACCTCTACCAGAACCTCGGCGAGCGTCTGCGCCAGGCGTGTATGGGCTGGGAAGCGGCGGTGTTTACCGGCGCGCCGGACCTGGGCAAGCGCATGGGCATTCGCAGCCACAAACAGTATTCGTTCTGGAACGGCGCGTTGCCGTGCAAATTGCTGTTGATCAAGGTCAACCCGGACCAGTTCGTCACTGGCGAGCGTCGTACCCCGGAGCAGCGTCAGGCTGAACGCGAGCAAGCCGCTTACGATCAAGCCCCGACCGAGCCGCAAGAGCGCCAGTACAACAAGAACGGTAACCCGATCAAGCCAGCACCGGCTCCAGTGGTCGAGCAAGCGCGTCTGAGCGAAGGCGGGCAGATGTTCGCCAACCGCTTGCAGAAGAACCTCAAACTGCTGGGCAAGTGGGCCAAGCGTGAAGGGGTGGATTGCTACCGTGTGTACGATGCCGACATGCCCGAATACTCGATGGCCATCGACCTGTACCACGACTGGGTTCACGTCCAGGAGTACGCGGCACCGAAGTCCATCGACCCGGAGAAAGCCTCGGCACGCATGTTCGATGCACTGGCGGCGATTCCTCAGGCGTTGAACGTCGACAAGAGCCGCGTCGTGGTCAAACGGCGTGAGCGTCAAAGCGGCACCAAGCAGTACGAGCGCCAGAGCGCCCAGGGTAAGTTCACCGAGGTCAGCGAGGGTGGCGTGAAGCTGCTGGTCAACCTCACCGATTACCTGGACACCGGTCTGTTCCTCGACCACCGCCCGATGCGCATGCGCATCCAGAAAGAAGCGGCCGGCAAGCGTTTCCTCAACCTGTATTGCTACACCGCGACCGCGAGTGTGCACGCAGCCAAGGGCGGCGCGCGCAGCACTACCAGTGTGGACTTGTCCAAAACCTACCTGGACTGGGCGCGTCGCAACTTCTCGCTCAACGGTTTTTCCGACAAGAACCGTCTGGAGCAGGGTGATGTGATGGCGTGGCTGGAAGCCAGCCGCGATGAGTTCGACCTGATCTTCATCGACCCGCCGACCTTCTCCAACTCCAAGCGCATGGAAGGCATCTTCGACGTGCAGCGCGACCACGTGCAGTTGCTCGACCTGGCGATGGCGCGCCTGGCACCGGGTGGCGTGTTGTACTTCTCGAACAACTTCCGCAAGTTTGTGCTTGAGGACAACCTCAGTGAACGCTATGCCGTAGAGGAAATCAGCGACAAAACCCTCGACCCGGATTTCGCGCGTAACGCGAAGATCCACCGTGCATGGAAAATCACCGCGCGCTGATCGCAGCAGCACCGCGCATCACGCTGCACCAAAAAGCCGCAAGCCCGGATTATTCCGGGCTTGCGGCTTTTTTACGCTGGTCAAATACCGGCCTCATGGCTATAACTTAACGCCTAGCCAAAGTGACACCCCCGCACGCTGGCGTTGTGAGTGTTGCCTATGACGTTGCAAGCTGTTCGCCCGAAAATCCTAGGCTTTATCAGTGAACAGGCGTCGGCTTGGCTGGTGGCATTGGTGGTATTACTGGCAGGTTGCACGCTGACGATCATCGTGGCCTGGGCCGCCGCCGACGTTTATCAGCAACAGGTTCACCAGCGTTTCCAGTTGCTGGTCAACGAGCGCTACGCCCGCCTTCAAGAACGTTTTGAAGACCAGGAGCAACGCCTGGCAAGCCTGCAACGTTTTTTCACCAATTCCAGTGATGTCTCCCGCGCCGAATTTGATGGTTTCGCCCAACCCTTGTTGTTGCGCGCCCGCGCCTATGCCTGGGCGCCACGCATATGGCGCGATCAACGCAGCTCATTTGAGCAGGAAATTTCCCGCCAGCGAGGCGTACCCTTCGCGATCCGTGAATTGAATGCGTCGGGTGAGTTGGCGCCTGCCGCGGAGCGCGATGAATACGTGCCGGTGCTGTACAGCCAGACTCAAAGCCTGCTGGGTTCACCCTTGGGGTTTGACCTGTTGGCCCAGCCGTTGCGTCGCTCGGTGCTTGAGCGCGCGCTGAAAAGCGGCAAGCTGGCGGTGTCTCAACCCATGCAACTGGTGGGCGTGGAGCCGGCGTATGCTGCCGGTGTGTTGCTGGTGGCGCCCGTCAGCAAGCCGGTTGGCGAAGAGCCTATCGGTTTCGTGATGGCGGTGATCAGCATGCGCCAGCTGGTCGCCGATGGGTTGCCCAAGCCGAAGCGGGACAACTTGGTGATGCAGATCGTCGACACCTCCGACGCTCAGCAGCGCGTGCTGTACGCGTCCAGCAATTCGGTCGGCAGCAGTGACCTCATTGCCGCGCGCCGTCTGACCCTTGGCGACCATGTGTATGCCCTGAGTATGCGTGCCAGCCAGATCTTCGACCAGGCCAACCATTCTTCGATGAGCACGATCCTGGCCATGGGCATGCTTCTCAGCCTGCTGCTCAGCGCTTTGTTGTATGTGTTGGTCAGCCAGCGCCAGCGCGCGCTTGCGCTGGTGGAGCAACGCACAGAGCTGTTGCGTCTGCGTGAGCTGGAGCTGCGTGGGGCCCATGGGCAATTGCGCAGCGTGCTGAATGCGGCCACTCAGGTTGCAATCATTGCCACTGACCTCAGGGGCGTGATTAACACGTTCAATGCCGGTGCCGAGCAGATGCTTGGGTTCAAGTCCGAGGCGGTAGTGGGGCGGCTGACGCTGGAGAGCCTGCACCTGGCCCTGGAGCTCGAATCACGCGCTGCCAGTTTGAGTGTGGCGTTGGGCAAGCGTATTGCGCCGAGTCAGGCGATGCTGGTGGAAAGTCCGGACAACCTGCACGAGGCGCAGGAATGGACACTGTTGCGTGAGGATGGCAGCCATTTGACGGTGAATATGCTGACCACGGTGTTACTGGATGACTATGGCCTGTGGATCGGGCACTTGGCGATCTACCTGGATGTCACCGAGCAGAAACGCGCCTACGAAGCGCTGGCTGCGCGTGACCGCTTGCTGAAAAAACTCAGTGCCCACGTGCCCGGGGGAATCTTCCAGTTCACCCTGGACCCTCAGGGAACCGGGCGTTTCATCTACGCCAGCGATGGCATGCGCGATATTTATGAAATCGAAACCGGGGTCTTGCAGCACGACGCGAACAAGGTTTTTGAGCGTATCCACCCTCTGGACGTCGAGCGGGTACGGCTGTCGATACGGCTGTCGGCGCTGCAGTTGAGCCATTGGCGCGAAGAGTATCGCGTGGTATTGCCGCAACGCGGGCTGCGCTGGATTCGCGGCGAAGCGACGCCGGAGGAGTTACCCGGCGGCGGCACGTTGTGGCACGGCTACGTTTCGGATATTTCCGATCTCAAGCGGGTCGAGGAGGAGCTGCGCGCGTTATCCATTACCGACTCGCTGACGGGTATTCATAACCGACGCTATTTTCAGGATCGCCTGAAGGCTGAGATGCACCGGCTCAACCGCACGGCTGGGGCGCTGTCGTTGATCATGTTCGACATTGATCACTTCAAGCGCATCAACGACCAGTACGGGCATGCGGTCGGGGATGGTGCCCTGCAGGAAGTGTGCAAGCGCATCAGCCAGCGCCTACGTCGCACGGACGTGTTCTGTCGCCTGGGTGGCGAAGAGTTCGTGGTGCTGTGCCCGCACACCAATGGTGATCAGGCTTACAGCCTGGCGATGGAGTTGTGGCAGTCGCTGCGCAATACGTCGATGGAACCCGTGGGGGTTGTGACCGCCAGTTTCGGGGTGGCCAGTTGGCGGGTCGATGAAGGCGTAGATGAGCTGTTGCTGCGCGCGGATTCGGCGGTGTATGTGGCCAAGCAGGCGGGCAGGGACAGGGTGGAGGCGGAACGATTACGGGCTTGAGTGGGCGCGCCGGATTGCTCGCGAAGCGGTGTGCCAGTCAACAACGATATCGACTGATCCATCGCTTTCGCGGGCAAGCCCGCCACCACAGGGTTTTGTGTTGCCGTTTAGAGTACCGGTGCCGATGCCGTCAGCTTAGGCTGGCGATACAGATCCAGTAGCACCTGATCCAGCACCGACGAAGCGCCCCACGGCTTCGAGTCGTTGAGGATCGCCACCACCACCCAGCTATTGCCGTTGTTGTCGCGGCTGAAGCCAGCGATGGCGCGCACCGTGTTCAGGGTGCCGGTCTTGACGTGGGCTTCGCCGCGCAGGGCGGTGGTTTTCAGGCGTTTACGCATGGTGCCGTCGGTGCCGGCAATCGGCAGCGAGCTGATGTATTCCGCTGAATACGGGCCTTTCCAGGCGGCTTGCAGCATGGCAGCCATCTCGCGGGCGCTGACCCGTTCGGCGCGGGACAGACCCGAACCGTTCTCCATCACCAGGTGCGGCGCGGTGATGCCTTTCTTCGCCAGCCACTGACGCACGACACGTTGTGCGGCCTTGGCGTCGTCGCCATCGGCATCGTTTCGGAACTGCGCACCGAGGCTCAGGAATAACTGCTGGGCCATGGTGTTGTTGCTGTATTTATTGATGTCGCGAATGATTTCCGCCAGGTCCGGCGAAAATGCGCGGGCCAGCACCTTGGCGTCCTTGGGCACCGGCGCCTGGATATCACGGCCCTGGATGGTGCCGCCCAACTCCTGCCAGATCGCGCGCACGGCGCCGGCGGTGTAAGTGGCATGGTCGAGCAGCGACAGGTAAGTCTGCGAGCTGCAACCGTCGCCCAATTGACCACTGACGGTCACGGTTACGCTGCCATCGGCGGCGGTTACGGGGCTGTAGCGCACGTCGCCGGTGCATTGCTTGGCGTTGGACACCTTGACCTGATTGTCGATACGAATGCTGGCAATCGGTGGTTCGACCGACACGATCACCCGGCCCGAATCATTGCGGGTCACGAAGCGCAGGGCCTTGAGGTTGACCAACAGAGCGTCGGGCTTGACCAGGAACGGCTTGTTCTCGTCGTTACCGTCGTCATTGAATTCGGGCAATTGCGGTTGGTTGAAAAAGCTGCGGTCCAGCACCAGGTCGCCGGTCACTTGTTGCACGCCGTTGGCGCGCAGGTCGCGCATCAGCAGCCAGAGTTTTTCCATGTTCAGCTTGGGGTCGCCACCGCCCTTGAGGTAGAGGTTGCCGCGCAACACGCCACCGCTGAGGGGGCCGTCAGTGTAGAACTCGGTCTTCCACTGGTGGTTGGGGCCGAGCATTTCCAGGGCCGCGTAAGTGGTGACCAGCTTCATGGTGGACGCCGGGTTTACCGAAACATCGGCGTTGAACACGGTCGGCGTGCCGGGGCCGGTCAGCGGCAGCATGACCAGGGACAGCGAAGTATTCGGTATTTTGGCTTTTTGCAGCGCCTGTTGAACATTTGGCGGCAGGGTGTTGTTGATCGGTGCGGCGGTAACGGAAAAGGCCAGTGGCAGCAAAAAACCGGCAAACAGCATTGAGCGTAAAGAATGGCAACGAAAAGATTTGATCATAAGGAATACAACCCTACGGCAGAGAAGGGTGAAAAAGGCGAGGGGTATGGAAGAAAATCCCTCATTGGTCACGAAATTGTCGGCATTATGCCCCAACCTGGAGCCGCTTGTAGCGCAACCATAGCGGGTAATCGGCGTTTTTTTAAGCGTTGTATAGCCGCCTGTCCCAGAGAGTCGGGCAATTGCCGCCTTAAACTGCTAAAGTGCCGCCCGTTATTACTTATGAGGATTGTTCCAATGGCGACTAACCGTTCCCAGCGTCTGCGCAAAAAACTGTGCGTTGATGAATTTCAAGAGCTGGGTTTCGAACTGAACCTGGACTTCAAAGAAGACCTGAGTGAAGAAGCTACCGACGCTTTCCTCGAAGCATTCATCAAAGAAGCCATGGAAGCCAACGGTCTGGGCTATGTCGGCGGCGATGACTTCGGTCTGGTTTGCCTGCAAAAGCGTGGCTCGGTCAACGAAGAACAGCGTGTAGCTGTCGAAAGCTGGCTCAAAGGCCGTAGCGAACTGAAAAGCGCTGAAGTCAGCCCACTGCTGGACGTGTGGTATCCGGAAAAGCCGATCAACGCGGCTAAGTGATACTAAAAAAAACGGCGACCCTCGGGTCGCCGTTTTTTTATGCCTTGCGCCAATTCAGAATCAGCAGCGTCAACACCCCCGCCACAATCCCCCAGAATGCCGAACCGATGGAAAACAACGTCAAGCCTGACGCGGTGACCATAAAGGTAATCAGCGCCGCTTCCCGTTCTTTCGGCTCATTCATGGCGATGCTCAAGCCATTGATGATTGAGCCAAACAACGCCAAGGCCGCAATCGACAGCACCAGTTCCTTGGGCAACGCTGCGAATAACGCCGCCAACGTGGCGCCAAATACCCCGGCAATCCCGTAGAACACTCCGCACCACACGGCTGCGGTATAGCGCTTGTTGCGGTCTTCATGGGCATGCGGCCCGGTGCAGATGGCCGCACTGATCGCTGCCAGGTTGATCCCGTGGGAACCGAACGGCGCCAGCACCAGCGAGGCCAGGCCTGTTGCGGTGATCAACGGCGAGGCGGGCACGTTGTAGCCGTCGGCGCGCAAGACGGCGACGCCGGGCATGTTCTGCGAGGTCATCGCCACGACAAACAGCGGGATGCCGATGCTGATGGTCGCCGCCAGCGAGAAGTGCGGGGTGGTCCACACCGGCGTTGCCACTTCCAGATGAAAGCCGCTGAAATCCAGCAGCCCCATCAGGCCTGACAGCAGGGTGCCTAACACCAGCGCGGCCAGCACGGCATAACGTGGCGACACACGCTTGATGACCAGGTAGGTGAAAAACATCCCCAGCACCAGGCCGGTTCGATGTTGCGCGGCGACGAAAATCTCGCTGCCGATCTTGAACAGGATCCCTGCCAGCAGTGCCGCCGCCAATGAGGCGGGAATGCGCTTGACCAGTTTTTCAAAGCTGCCGGTCAACCCGCAGAGCGTCACCAGCACCGCGCAGGTGATGTAGGCACCAATCGCTTCGCCGTAACTCACGCCGCCCAGGCTGGTGATCAGCAACGCCGCGCCGGGGGTCGACCAGGCAATGGTGATAGGCGTGCGATACCGCAAAGACAAGCCAATGCTGCACACCGCCATGCCGATCGAGAGGGCCCAGATCCACGAGGAAATCTGCGCGGTGGTCAAACCGGCGGCTTGTCCGGCCTGGAACATCAGCACCAGGGAGCTGGTATAGCCGGTCATCATGGCGATGAAGCCGGCGACGACGGCCGACGTAGAAGTGTCGGCCAGCGGGCGCAAGGGCGCTTGGATGGCGTCAGTCATGGAAGGGTGTTCCTTTTACCTGGGTGTTTGCCGGTGAAGGCCCGGATTCAAGCCTAAACTCAAACGTAACGACTCATTGCAATACAGCCGAGGCCGCAAACAGCCGTACAGTGTGTTGGCGCACTCGGTTGTGTACAATGTGCCCTGTTTTTAGGTGATACTTGCCAGCGACACGCTGTTGCCGTATTACCGTTAATTCGCCGCCGTTCTCCCTACCCGAGTGCCCATGAACGAACAGTTGCAACCTCTCAAGAAACAACCGCGAGCCGGCAAGGCCGGGCGCAGCGGAACCCAGGACGATATCGTCTACGCGCATATCTTCGAGGCGATCCTCGAACAACGCCTGGCGCCCGGAACCAAATTGAGTGAAGAGGCACTGGGCGAAATCTTCGGCGTCAGCCGCACCATCATTCGCCGTGCGCTGTCGCGCCTGGCCCATGAAGGCGTGGTGCTGCTGCGGCCCAATCGTGGCGCGGTAGTGGCGAGCCCAAGTGTAGAAGAAGCGCGCCAGGTGTTCCTGGCCCGGCGTCTGGTCGAGCGGGCGATCACTGAATTGGCGGTGCAACACGCCACGGCTGAGCAACTGGCCGAGTTGCGCCAGATGGTCAACGACGAGCGCGACAGTTTTTCACGCGGTGATCGTGGTGCGGGTATCCGCCTTTCCGGCGAGTTCCACCTCAAGCTGGCCGAAGCGGCGAAGAATGCGCCGCTGATCAGCTTCCAGCGCAGCCTGGTTTCCCAGACGTCGTTGATCATCGCCCAGTACGAAAGCGGCAACCGCTCGCACTGTTCCTACGATGAGCACACTCAGCTGATCGATGCGATCGAAGCACGCGACGCGACGCTGGCGGTGAATTTGATGATGCATCACATGGATCACATCGACAGCAAGCTCAACCTCGATGAGGAAAGCGCGTCGGATGATTTGCACGCAGTGTTCTCGCATCTGCTGCAGACCAAGAAACCGGGGCGTTCTTCAGTCAAATTGTAATTTTCCAGGTTCGCCTGGGACTAAAAATGTGGGAGCGGGCTTGTGTGGGAGCTGGCTTGCCTGCGATAGCATCACCGCGGTGTAACTGATACACCTCGGTGACTGCATCGCGGGCAAGCCAGCTCCCACACAAGCCCGCTCCCACATTGGTGTATGGCGGCGCTGAAATTAGCGCTGGTGCACCAGCTGACCCGCTGCATATGTCTGCAACACCGTCCGGTCATCCCCCAGCGTCATCAACACAAACAACGTCTCGGCAATGGTATTGGCCTGCTTCAAGCGGTAGCTGAGCAGTGGCGTGGCGTTGTAATCCAGTACCAAAAAGTCCGCGTCCGTACCCGGCTGCAAGGTGCCGATCTTGTCTTCCAGGCGCAGTGCCCGCGCACCGCCCAATGTGGCCAGGTACAGCGACTTGAACGGGCTCAAGCGCGCGCCCTGCAACTGCATGACCTTGTAGGCTTCGTTAAGCGTTTGCAACAGCGAGAAGCTGGTACCGCCGCCCACGTCCGTACCCAGGCCGACATTCAGCTTGTGCTTCTCGGCCATCGGCAGGTTGAACAAACCACTGCCGAGGAAGAAGTTCGAGGTCGGGCAGAACGCCACGGCCGAACCCGTTTCCGCGAGCCGCGCGCACTCGTCGTCACACAGGTGTACGCCGTGGGCAAACACCGAGCGCTCGCCCAGCAGTTTGTAGTGGTCGTACACATCCAGATAGCCATTGCGCTCCGGGAACAGCGCTTTTACCCACTCGACTTCCTGCTTGTTCTCACTGATGTGAGTCTGCATGTACAGGCCCGGGTATTCGCCCAGCAGTTGCCCGGCCAGCGCGAGTTGCTCCGGGGTGCTGGTCGGCGCAAAACGTGGCGTGACCGCGTAGTGCAAACGGCCCTTGCCGTGCCAGCGCTCGATCAGCGCCTTGCTTTCCTGGTAGCCGGATTCGGCGGTGTCGGTCAGGTAGTCCGGTGCGTTGCGGTCCATCATCACCTTGCCGGCGATCATGCGCAGGTCGAGCTTCTCGGCCGCCTCAAAAAACGCATTGACCGACTGCGGGTGCACGCTGCCAAACACCAGCGCGGTGGTGGTGCCGTTGCGCAGCAGTTCCTTGATGAAAATGTCCGCGACTTCTTCGGCATGGGACTTGTCGGCGAACTGGCTTTCACACGGGAAGGTGTAGGTATTCAGCCAGTCGAGCAACTGCTCACCATAGGCGCCGACCATGCCGGTTTGTGGCAAGTGGATATGGGTGTCGATCAGGCCTGGCGTAATCAGCGCATCCTGGTAATGGGTGACGTCGATGTCGGCGGGCAGGGTGGGCAGCAAATCGCTGGCGTGGCCCAAGGCGCTGATCTGGCCGTTATCGATGACCAGCAGGCCGTCCTCGAAATACTCGTAGGAGGCGTCGATCCCTACTTCAGCAGGGTCGGCGATGCTGTGCAGGATGGCGGCACGGTAGGCTTTGCGAGTCAAAGGCATGGTCATCTCAACTGATAGCTTGGCTGCGGCGTGATACCGGCAGCAGTTTGGCAATGGGTTCGGCGCTCGCAGTGTGCTGGCCGAAATTCGCGTTATAGGTGGCGATGATTTCGCCGGCGATGGAGATGGCGATCTCCACCGGTAATTTTCCCTTCACCTCGGTGAGGCCCATGGGGCAGCGCATGCGTTGCAACTGGGCGGTGTCGAAGCCGCGATCACGCAGGCGGTGTTCGAACTTGACCCGCTTGGTCTTCGAGCCAATCAAGCCGAAGTACGCAAAATCATTGCGCTTGAGCAGTGCCGCAGTCAGTTCCAGGTCCAGCGCATGATTGTGGGTCATGACGATGCAGTAACTGCCCGCCGGCAGGTCGGCAATTTCGTCGACCGGCTCTTCGCTGACGATTTTACGCACGCCCTGAGGGATGTGTTCTGGAAACTCCTGGTCACGGGAGTCGATCCAGCGCACCCGGCACGGCAGGCTCGCCAACAGCGGCACGAGGGCGCGGCCGACATGGCCGGCGCCAAACACCGCAATCTGTGCCTGCACCTGGCCCATGGGCTCGAACAGCAGCACGGTCACGCCGCCGCAGCACTGGCCCAGGCTGGCGCCGAGGCTGAAGCGCTCCAGATGGGTGTTTTGCTGGCCACGTACGAGCATGTCGCGGGCGATCTGCATCGCCTTGTATTCCAGGTGCCCGCCACCGATGGTGTCGAAGGTCTGCGCGGCGCTGATCACCATTTTGGAGCCGGCATTGCGCGGCGTGGAGCCGAGCTCTTCGATGATGGTCACCAGCACGCAGGGTTCACCCTGGTTCTGCAGGTCGGCGAGGGCGCTGATCCAGTTGTTCATAGTCACCTCTTGTGGTGTCTGTGAGGCCGCTATCGCGGGCAAGCCCGCTCCCACTTTTTTGAGTGTGAACACCGTCAAATGTGGGAGCTGGCTTGCCTGCGATGGCAGCACCTCGGTCCTAAAGCGAAGCCATCTCGGCGTCAGTCTCAACAGCCTTCGCCGCCTGCAACTGCCGCATCTGCTCACAGCCCCACAACACCCGCTCCGGCGTGGCCGGTGCATCAATCTTGGGCTGATACCGATAGTCACCCAGGCTCGCCACGGCATCCTTGATCGCACACCACGACGCAATCCCGAGCATGAACGGCGGCTCGCCCACCGCCTTGGAATGGAACACGGTGTCTTCCGGGTTTTTGCGGTTTTCCACCAGCTTCACGCGCAGGTCCAGTGGCATATCCGCGACGGCCGGGATCTTGTAGCTGGCCGGGCCATTGGTCATCAACTTGCCCTTGTTGTTCCACACCAGCTCTTCCATGGTCAGCCAGCCCATGCCCTGGATAAAACCGCCTTCCACCTGGCCGATGTCGATGGCCGGGTTCAGCGAAGCGCCGACATCGTGGAGGATGTCGGTGCGCAGCATTTTGTATTCGCCGGTCAGGGTGTCGACGATTACTTCGCAGCAGGCCGCGCCGAACGCGAAGTAGTAGAACGGCCGGCCCCGTGCCTGGCTGCGGTCATAAAAGATTTTCGGCGTCTTGTAGAAGCCGGTGCTCGACAGCGAGACCTGGGCGAAATACGCCTGTTGAATCAGGCTTTCAAAGGTCAGGATCTGATCGCGCACGCGCACATGGCCGTTATGGAATTCCACGTCCGCTTCGCTCACGTCGTACTTGCGCGCGGCAAATTCCACCAGCCGTTGCTTGATGGTCTCGGCGGCGTTCTGCGCGGCTTTGCCGTTCAGGTCGGCGCCACTGGAGGCCGCGGTCGGCGAGGTGTTCGGCACCTTGTCGGTGTTGGTGGCGGTGATTTGTACGCGGTCAATGTCGACCTGGAACACTTCGGCCACCACCTGCGCGACCTTGGTGTTCAAGCCCTGGCCCATCTCGGTGCCGCCGTGGTTCAGGTGGATGCTGCCGTCGGTGTAGATATGGATCAAGGCGCCAGCCTGGTTGAGGAAGCTGGCGGTAAAGGAAATACCGAATTTCACCGGCGTCAGCGCCAGGCCTTTTTTCAGGATCGGGCTGTGGGCGTTGTACAGGCGAATTGCTTCGCGGCGCTCGGCGTATTGGCTGCTGGCCTCAAGCTCGGCAGTCATTTCCTCGAGCATGTTGTGCTCGACGGTCTGGTAGTAGTGGGTGACATTGCGCTCGGTCTTGCCGTAGTAATTGGCCTTGCGCACGGCCAGCGGATCAAGCGCCAGATGGCGGGCGACGGCGTCCATCACTTCCTCGATGGCGACCATGCCTTGCGGGCCACCGAAGCCTCGATAGGCGGTGTTGGAGGCAGTGTTGGTCTTGCAGCGATGGCCGTTGACCGTGGCGTCGCCCAGGTAATACGAGTTGTCGGCATGGAACATCGCGCGGTCGACAATCGAGTTCGACAGGTCCGGCGAACAGCCACAGTTACCTGCCAGTTCCAGATTAATCCCGTGCAGGCGACCGCTGTCGTCGAAGCCTACGTCGTATTCGATGTAGAACGGGTGGCGCTTGCCGGTCATCAGCATGTCTTCGACGCGCGGCAGGCGCATCTTGGTCGGCTGGCCGGTGAGGCGCGCGACCACCGCGCACAGGCACGCCGGGCTGGCTGCCTGGGTTTCCTTGCCACCAAACCCACCGCCCATGCGGCGCATATCCACGACGATTTTGTTCATCGAAACGTCGAGCACTTCGGCCACCAGCTTTTGCACTTCGGTGGGGTTTTGCGTGGAGCAGTAGACGATCATGCCGCCGTCTTCGGTGGGCATCACCGACGAGATCTGGGTTTCCAGATAGAAGTGTTCCTGGCCGCCGATATGCAGCGTGCCCTGGATGCGGTTTTTCGCCGTGGCCAATGCGCCGGCCGCGTCACCGCGCTGGTGGGTGTGGCTGTCCAGCACGAAGTGCTTGTTGCGAAAGGCTTCGACCACGTCCAGCACCGGTTCCAGGTCTTCGTATTCGATCACGGCTGCCATCGCGGCTTTGCGCGCGGTGTCCAGGTCACGGGCGGCGACGGCCAGCACCACTTGGCCAACGAACTGCACCGTGTCGATGGCCAGCAACGGATCGCCGGGCATCAGCGGGCCGATGTCTTTCAGGCCGGGCACGTCTTCGTGGGTGATGGCGATGCGCACGCCCTCAAAGGCGTAGCAAGGCGCAGTGTCGATGCGGATGATGCGGGCATGGGCGCGGTCGGACATACGCGCGTACAGGTGCAACTGGTTGGGGAATTCCAGGCGATCATCGATGTACTGCGCTTCACCGCTGACGTGCTTGGCGGCGCTGTCGTGCTTGACGCTGCGGCCGACGCCGGAGGTCAGGTCCTGGGCAAACAGCGCGGCGAGTTCGGCCTGGGTTTTAACGACGGCGTGATGGTTAGACATAAGCGGTCACCCGAGTCTCGATGTGCGGTGTTTGCAGTTCGATGAAGTATTTACGCAACAGGTTCTGTGCGCTGAGCAGGCGGTATTCCTTGCTGGCGCGGAAGTCCGACAGCGGGGTGAAATCCTCGGCGAGTGCGGCGCAGGCTTTCTCCACGGTGGCGGCGTTCCAGGTGGCGCCGACCAATACGGCTTCGCAGCTTTTCGCGCGTTTGGGCGTGGCGGCCATGCCACCGAAGGCAACGCGAGCTTCGCTGATCACGCCGTTTGCGAGCTTCAGGTTGAAGGCGGCGCACACGGCGGAAATATCATCGTCCAGGCGCTTGGAAACCTTGTAGGCACGGAACAGGGAATGGCCCTTGGGCACAATGATTTTCTCGATGAACTCGCTGTCCTGGCGCGCGGTGACGCGGTAGTCGATGAAGTAATCTTCCAGCGCCAGGGTGCGGCGGGTGTTGCCTTTGCACAGCACGATCTGCGCACCGAGGGCGATCAGCAGCGGCGGCGAATCACCAATCGGCGAGGCGTTGCCGATATTGCCGCCGAGGGTGCCCTGGTTGCGGATTTGCAGAGAGGCGAAGCGGTGCAGCAGATCGCCAAAGTCCGGGTACGCGTGATGCAGCGCGCTGTAGCAATCGGACAGCGCAGTGGCCGCGCCGATTTCCAGGCGGTCGTCGAACGACTCGATGCGCTTCATCTCTTCGATATTGCCGACGTAGATCATCACCGGCAGCGTGCGATGGAACTGGGTGACTTCCAGCGCCAGGTCGGTGCCGCCGGCCAACAGCCGGGCTTGTGGGTAGGCGTCGTAGAGGTCGGCCAGGTCGGCGACAGTGAGCGGCACCAGGCAGCGTTTGTCGCCGCTGTTGAGCTCGCCGGTCTGGGTCGGTGCGATGGCTTTAAGGCGGGCGATGGTTTCGGTTTGGCGGCTGTCGAACTGGTCCTGCGGTTTATTACAGCAGGCCTGTTCGGCGGCGGCCAGAATCGGGCGGTAGCCGGTGCAACGGCAGAGGTTGCCGGCCAGCGCTTCATGGGCTTTTTGGCTGTCGGCGGCATCGCTGTTCTTTTGCAGGGCAAACAACGACATCACGAAACCCGGCGTGCAAAAGCCGCATTGCGAGCCGTGGCACTCAACCATGGCTTGCTGCACGCTGTGCAACTGGCCTTGATGCTTGAGGTCTTCGACGCTGATCAGTTGTTTGCCGTGCAACGCCGATACGAAGGTCAGGCACGAATTGAGGCTGCGATAACGAATCTGCTCTGCGCCGTGCTCATTGGTATGCAGCTCGCCGACCACTACGGTGCACGCACCGCAATCGCCGCTGGCGCAGCCTTCCTTGGTACCGGATTTGCCCACATGCTCGCGCAAATAGTTGAGCACGGTCAGGTTGGGGTCCAGGGCGTGCTCGCTACGGAGTTCCTGGTTAAGTAAAAACTGGATCACGGAAGGCCTCACAGACTCATTATTGTTGTTAACCGCTTTGCGCCGAATCTAGTCATATCTGACTTTTCGGTCAATGGTTTTCTGACCTTCGGGTCAAGAAGATGCGATCACAACACTTTCAATTATGGTCCAGTCTTCTGGAACCGGTGTTTTTGGCGGCTTCTGGCTATTCATCGCTGCTTATTTCATGCCAAATTCGCCACCGTGGGCGTAGCGCCATCAGCTAGCCAATGCGCTACACTGCCGCGCTTGTACCGATAGACGATTTTGAAGGAAAAACATGACGTTCAAGGCGCCGGACAGTCTCGCCGAGCAAATCGCTCACCACCTCGCCGAACGTATCATTCGCGGCGATCTCAAGCCTGGGGAGCGGATCCAGGAACAGAAAGTCACGCTGGCACTCAATGTCAGCCGTGGTTCCGTGCGTGAAGCCTTATTGATCCTTGAACGCCGCCACCTGATCGCGATCCTGCCGCGCCGTGGCGCCCACGTCACCGAGCTCACCGCGCACAAGGTGCAGAGCCTGTGTACGTTGATGAGCGAGTTGTACATCCTGCTCGGCAATGCCGTGGCGGATGGCTGGCAGACTCAGGCCGACATGGCGCCGTTCCTGCAGATCCAGCAGCGGCTGGTAACCAGCTTCGAGCGCGAGGACATCCGTGCCTTTGTCGAAGAAAGCTTCAACGTGATGCGCGCGGCGTACCCCTTCGCCAACAATCCGTATTTGCAGGAAACCGTCGAGAACCTGCAGCCGGCGATGAACCGCGCGTATTACCTGGCGCTGGATCAACGCAAGGCGTCCATGAGCGAGTACCTGGCGTTGTTCGAGCAACTGCTCGCCGCCGTGCTGGCCCGTGACCTGGCACAGATCCGCCAAGTGCTGTCGGCCTATGGCCAGCGCAGTTCCTCGCTGGTGATCGCTGCGTTGGCGGACGCCTAAGCGTGCGGCTCAAGTGCATCAAACTGGCGGGGTTCAAATCCTTCGTCGACCCGACCACGGTGAACTTCCCCAGTAACATGGCGGCGGTGGTCGGGCCCAATGGCTGCGGCAAGTCGAACATCATCGACGCCGTGCGCTGGGTGATGGGCGAGAGTTCGGCAAAAAACCTGCGTGGCGAGTCGATGACCGACGTCATCTTCAACGGCTCCACCAGCCGCAAGCCCGTCAGCCAGGCCAGCATCGAACTGGTATTCGACAACTCCGACGGCACCCTGGTCGGTGAATACGCGGCCTACGCGGAGATCTCCATCCGCCGTAAAGTAACGCGCGACAGCCAGAACAGTTATTTCCTCAACGGCACCAAGTGCCGGCGCCGTGACATCACCGATATCTTCCTCGGCACAGGCCTGGGCCCGCGCAGCTACTCGATCATCGAGCAGGGCATGATCTCCAAGCTGATCGAAGCCAAGCCCGAAGACCTGCGCAACTTTATCGAAGAAGCGGCTGGTATCTCCAAGTACAAGGAGCGCCGCCGCGAGACTGAAAACCGTATTCGCCGCACCCATGAAAACCTTGCCCGCCTGACCGACCTGCGCGAAGAGTTGGAGCGCCAGTTGGAGCGCCTGCACCGCCAGGCCCAGGCCGCCGAGAAGTATCAGGAATACAAAGGCGAGGAGCGTCAGCTCAAGGCGCAACTGTCGGCCCTGCGTTGGCAGGCGCTGAATGATCAGGTCGGCCAGCGCGAAGCGATCATCGGCACCCAGGAAATCAGCTTTGAAGCACTGGTGGCCGAGCAGCGTAATGCCGACGCCAGCATTGAGCGTTTGCGTGATGGGCACCATGACCTGTCCGAGCGCTTCAATCTGGTGCAGGGCCGTTTCTACTCGGTGGGCGGTGATATTGCCCGGGTCGAGCAGAGCATCCAGCACGGCCAGCAGCGTCTGCGCCAGTTGCAGGATGATTTGAAAGAAGCCGAACGCGCGCGCCTGGAAACCGAATCGCACCTGGGCCATGACCGCACTTTGTTGCTGACCCTCGGCGAAGAGCTCGACATGCTCACCCCCGAGCAGGAAATCACCAGCGCCGCCGCCGAAGAAGCGGCCGCTGCGCTGGAAGACTCCGAAACCACCATGCACGGCTGGCAGGAACAGTGGGACGCTTTCAACCTGCGATCCGCCGAGCCGCGCCGTCAGGCTGAGGTGCAGCAGTCGCGTATCCAGCAGCTGGAAACCAGTATGGAGCGCCTGGCCGAGCGCCAGCGTCGTCTGCAGGAAGAGCGTGTGTTGCTTGCCGCCGACCCGGAAGATGCGGCGATCATGGAACTCAGCGAGCAACTGGCCGAGAGCGAAATGACGCTCGAAGAGCTGGAAGCCAGCGAAGAACAACAAGTGGAGCGCCTGGAGCAATTGCGTCAGCAGTTGCAACAGGCGACCCAGGCGCAGCAGCAGGCCCAGGGCGATTTGCAGCGGCTCAACGGTCGGCTGGCGTCACTTGAAGCCTTGCAGCAAGCCGCACTGGACCCGGGCACCGGCACCGCCGAATGGCTGCGCGACCAGCATCTGGCCGAGCGCCCGCGCCTGGCCGAAGGCTTGAAGGTCGAGGCTGGTTGGGAGCTGGCAGTGGAAACCGTGCTCGGCGCCGACCTGCAAGCCGTGCTGGTGGATGATTTTGGCGGCTTCGACCTGGCCGGTTTTGCCCAGGGTGATCTGCGTTTACTCAGCCCGGCGGCCGATGGCACCCGCGTGCCGGGTAGTTTGCTGGACAAGGTCGAGGCGGCGATTGATCTGTCGCCCTGGCTGGGCCAGGTCAAACCGGTGGAGTCCCTGGAGCAGGCCCTGGCCCAACGCGGTCAACTGGGCGCCGGTGAAAGCCTGATCAGCCGTGACGGCTACTGGGTTGGCCGGCACTTCCTGCGGGTGCGCCGTGCCAGCGAAGCGGAAAGCGGCGTATTGGCCCGTGGCCAGGAAATCGTCAACCTGACCGCCGAGCGCGAGGAGCGCGAAGCCACCCTCGAGCGCCTCGAAACCGAACTGCAAACCCTGCGCGCCACCCAGCGCCAGCAAGAGACCGGTCGCGAACACCTGCGCCGCCTGTTGCAGGATGAAGCGCGCCAGCAAGGTGAATTGAAAGCCCAGTTGTCGGCGAGCAAGGCCAAGGCCGAGCAACTGACACTGCGCCGCACGCGTCTCGACGACGAAGTGGCCGAGATGGGCGAGCAGCGCGCCCTGGAACACGAACAAATCGGTGAGGCGCGCCTGCAATTGCAAGAAGCCCTCGACAGCATGGCCCTCGATACCGAGCAGCGCGAACTGCTGATGGCCCAGCGTGACAGCCTGCGCGAGCGCCTCGACCGCGTGCGCCAGGAAGCCCGTCAGCACAAAGACCACGCCCACCAATTGGCGGTGCGCCTCGGCTCTTTGCGCGCCCAGCACGATTCCACGCGCCAGGCCCTTGAGCGCCTGGAGATGCAATCCGAACGTCTCACCGAAAAGCGCGAGCAACTGAGCCTCAACCTGGAGGAGGGCGAAGCGCCGCTGGAAGAGTTGCGGCTCAAGCTCGAAGAATTGCTCGACAAGCGCATGACTGTCGACGAAGAACTCAAGACTGCGCAGATCGCCCTGGAGGACGCCGACCGCGAACTGCGTGACGCCGAAAAACGGCGGACCCAGGCAGAGCAGCAATCCCAGCTGATCCGTGGTCAGCTCGAACAGCAACGCATGGAATGGCAAGCCCTGACCGTGCGCCGCAAAACCCTGCAAGACCAGTTGGTGGAAGACGGCTACGACTTGCACGGCGTGCTCGATACCTTGACCGCCCAGGCCAACGAAAAAGACGCCGAAGAAGAACTTGAGCGGATTGCTGCGCGTATTCAAAGGCTCGGTGCGATCAACCTTGCGGCCATCGACGAGTACCAGCAGCAGTCCGAGCGTAAGCGTTATCTGGATGCCCAGGACGCCGATCTGGTGGAGGCCCTCGACACCCTGGAAAACGTGATTCGCAAGATCGACAAGGAAACCCGTAACCGCTTCAAAGATACCTTTGATCAGATTAATAGCGGTTTACAGGCGTTATTCCCGAAAGTTTTCGGTGGCGGCAGCGCCTACTTGGAACTGACGGGCGAAGATCTACTCGATACAGGGGTAACGATCATGGCGCGGCCTCCGGGCAAGAAGAACAGCACCATCCATTTGTTGTCCGGTGGCGAAAAGGCCCTGACCGCATTGGCCCTGGTATTTGCCATCTTCAAGTTGAACCCGGCGCCGTTTTGCATGCTCGACGAAGTTGACGCCCCGCTGGATGACGCTAACGTTGGACGCTACGCTCGATTGGTGAAAGAGATGTCCCAGACCGTGCAGTTCATCTATATCACCCACAACAAGATCGCCATGGAAATGGCGGATCAATTGATGGGGGTAACGATGCACGAACCGGGTTGCTCGCGATTGGTGGCGGTGGATGTCGAGGAAGCGATGGCGATGGTGGAGTCCTGAGCCACGCTGACAGAGCCGATTTTTTGGCCCGTAACCGGTGATGAACCGCGCTGGTAGAAGTGGCAAATGGACATATTTGTTCAAGGCATTTTGACAGACGGTGTAAAGTTATCTTGGGTCGTGCTAGTTTAATGTCAATTTTTCGTATACGTGGGCAAAACGTCAGTCAGAACATAGAGTTGGCGCCACGTTTTAAAGCGGTTTGCACGGTGCTAAACCCCTTATTTTTCAGCATTTTTTATTAGAGGCACGGGATTACATGGAAATCGGTCTGCGCGAGTGGCTGATCGTCATCGGCATTATTGTCATTGCCGGTATTCTTTTTGATGGCTGGCGCCGTATGCGCGGTGGCAAGGGCAAGCTCAAATTCCGTCTGGACCGTAACCTGTCCAACTTGCCCGACGACGACGGCAGCGCCGAGCTGCTGGGGCCGCCCCGTGTGCTGGACACCCATAAAGAGCCGCAGCTGGACGAACACGACTTGCCATCGATGAGCGCGCCAATGCGTGAAGCCCGTGAGCCGTCCTCCAAGCGTGGCAAGCGCGGCACTGCGCCGGTGGCCGAGCCGCATCAGGGCGACCTGAACCTCGACGTCGATGAAGGCCCGAGCTTCAGCAGCCGCGATGACGATTTCCCTGACGAGACCCCAACCAAAAGCGCGCCACGCCAATCGGTAAACGATCAGCCGGCCGCCGAAGAAGTCCTGGTGATCAGCGTGATCTGCCGCGACGCCGCCGGCTTCAAAGGCCCGGCGCTGTTGCAGAACATCCTCGAAAGCGGCCTGCGCTTTGGCGAGATGGATATTTTCCACCGTCATGAAAGCATGGCCGGTAACGGCGAAGTGTTGTTCTCGATGGCTAACGCGGTCAAGCCGGGCACCTTCGACCTGGACGATATCGACCTGTTCAGCACCCCGGCGGTGAGTTTCTTCCTCGGTTTGCCAGGCCCGCGTCACCCGAAACAAGCGTTCGACGTGATGGTGGCCGCCGCCCGCAAACTGTCCCAGGAACTCAACGGCGAGCTCAAGGACGACCAACGCAGCGTCCTCACCGCCCAAACCATCGAACACTACCGTCAGCGTATCGTCGAGTTCGAGCGTCGCGCCCTGACACAGAAACGCTGAGGTTCGATCTTAAGCGTTGTCTGTAGAATCCGTGCACTAACATATTGAGCAGCTTCGGCTGCTCTTTTGCTTTATGAGAGAACACCCATGACCGCCGCCCACACCCGCATTCTCGAACTGCGCGCTGAACTGGATCAGCACAATTACCGTTACCACGTCCTCGACGAGCCGAGCATTCCGGACGCCGAGTACGACCGGTTGTTCCATGAGCTCAAGGCCCTTGAGGCCGAGCACCCGGACCTGGTAACGCGCGACTCACCGACGCAGCGGGTCGGCAGTGCGGCGTTGTCGGCGTTCACCCAGGTACGCCACGAGATTCCGATGCTCAGCCTGGGCAACGCCTTTGATGAAACCACCATGCTCGAGTTTGATCGCCGGGTCACCGAAGGCCTCGACCTGCCGGTGGGCGATCTGTTTGGCGGTGGCGCGGCGGTGGAGTACAGCTGCGAACCCAAGCTGGATGGCCTGGCGGTCAGCCTGTTGTATCAAGAAGGTGAACTGGTGCGCGGTGCTACCCGGGGTGATGGCACCACGGGCGAAGACATCAGCATCAACGTGCGCACCGTGCGCAATATCCCGCTGAAGCTACAGGGCACGGGCTGGCCCGCCACCCTGGAAGTGCGCGGTGAAGTGTTCATGTCCAAAGCCGGTTTCGAGCGGCTGAACGCCTCGCAGCTGGAAGTCGGTGGCAAGACTTTCGCCAACCCGCGTAATGCCGCAGCCGGGAGCCTGC
Source organism: Pseudomonas fluorescens (assembly GCF_900215245.1). Lineage (GTDB taxonomy): Bacteria > Pseudomonadota > Gammaproteobacteria > Pseudomonadales > Pseudomonadaceae > Aquipseudomonas > Aquipseudomonas fluorescens. The sequence continues at coordinate 469,994 of NZ_LT907842.1, read as the reverse complement.
GCCAGTTGGATTCGAAGATTACCGCCAGTCGCCCGCTGGAGTTTTGCTGCTATGGCATTGGCCAAGTGACCGCAGATATCAGCGACACCCATATCGGCAACTTGAAGCAGTTGCAGAAGTGGGGCATGCCGATCAGCCACGAGTTGAAGTTGGCCAAAGGCATCCAGGAATGCCTGGACTACTACCGCGATATCGGCGAGCGGCGTAACAGCCTGGGTTATGAAATCGACGGCGTGGTGTTCAAGGTCAACAGTATCGCCTCGCAGCGTGAACTGGGCTTCCGTGCCCGCGAGCCGCGTTGGGCGATCGCGCACAAATTCCCGGCCATGGAAGAGCTTACCGAGTTGCTCGACGTGGAGTTCCAGGTCGGCCGCACCGGCGCCGTGACACCTGTGGCGCGGTTGAAGCCGGTCAAGGTTGCCGGTGTGACCGTGTCCAACGCCACCTTGCACAACATGGACGAAGTCGCGCGCCTGGGCCTGATGATCGGCGATACCGTGATCATCCGCCGTGCCGGTGATGTGATCCCGCAAGTCGTTTCCGTGGTGCCCGAGCGGCGCCCGGAACACGCCCGCGCGGTGCAGATTCCCGAGAGCTGCCCGGTGTGCGGTTCCCACGTGGAGCGCACGCAATTGGTCAAGCGCAGCAAGGGCAAGGAAACCGTCAGCGAAGGCGCGGTGTACCGCTGCGTCGGGCGCCTGGCCTGTGGTGCGCAGCTCAAGCAGGCGATTATCCATTTCGTTTCGCGCCGCGCCATGGACATCGACGGCCTGGGCGACAAGACCATCGAGCAACTGGTGGATGAAAAGCTCATCGGTTCGCCGGCTGATCTCTACACGCTCAAGTACGAGCAGATCATCGACCTGGAAGGCTTTGCCGATATTTCCAGCAAGAAGCTGATCACTGCCATCGAAAACAGCAAGACCCCGACCCTGGCGCGCTTTATCTATGCGCTGGGTATTCCGGACGTCGGCGAGGAGACCGCCAAGGTGCTGGCGCGCTCGCTGGCGTCTCTGGAGCGGGTGCAGAAGGCATTGCCGGAAGTGCTGACGTACTTGCCGGACGTAGGCCTGGAAGTGGCGCACGAGATTCACAGCTTCTTCGAAGACCGCCATAACCAGGACGTGATCGGCGCCCTGTTGTCACCGGACGAATGCGCGCTGCAATTGCAAGATCAGGGCGACCTGAGCGCCGAGTTCGCCGCCAGCACCACCCTGGGCGGCTTGCTCGACAAGTTGCACGTACCCAGCGTTGGCCCCGGTGCCGCCCAGAAACTCGCGGACAAGTTCGGCTCCCTGGAAGGTGTGATCAAGGCCGACTGGCTGGATATGCGCCAGGCGCTGCCGGAGAAACAGGCCAAGGCTGTGCGCGAGTTTTTCGATAACCCCGCCAATGCTGAGCACGCCCTGGCCATCGAGCAGCAGCTCAAGGACTTTGGCATGCATTGGCAGAGCGAGAAGAAGGTGGTCGAAGGGTTGCCGGAGGCGGGGCATACCTGGGTGCTCACCGGCTCCCTGGAGCTGATGAGCCGCGATGTGGCCAAGGACAAGCTCGAAAGCCTCGGCGCCAAGGTGGCCGGTTCAGTGTCGGCGAAAACGCACTGCGTGGTGGCTGGGCCGGGCGCCGGTTCGAAACTGGCCAAGGCCAGCGAACTGGGCCTGAAAGTGCTGGATGAGGAGGCGTTTGTCGCGTTCCTGGCCAAGCACAACATAACGGTCTGATTCGGACTGAACGATCTCTGCCTGGCGATGCTCTAGTATTGGCAAGCACCCAGGGAGAGATCGCCATGTTCCGCTACTTCGAGCAACTCAGTTCGCGCATCGCCGCACCGTTCATGGCCGGATCCTCGCGCAACAGCAAGGTGTGGCAATGCCGCTGCGGCCAGGCGTTGTTCTTTCGCAACAGCCAGTGCCTGGCCTGTCAAGCGTTGCTGGGCTACCAACCGCAACAGAGTCGGTTGTCGTCTCTACAGCCCGGGCCCGTCGCCGACACCTGGCTGCAGGACGATAACCTCGACGCCGGTGCCTTCCGTCGCTGCGCCAACCTCGACACTGCGGCCGCCTGCAACTGGCTGATTGCGGCCCATAGCACTGCACCGCTGTGTGTGGCGTGCAGTCTGAACCGCACCATTCCTGACCTGTCCGTACCGGAAAACCCCGAACGCTGGCGCAAGGTGGAAACCGCCAAGCGCCGACTGGTGGCGCAACTGATCAGCCTGGGCCTGCAAGTGGTGCCAAAAAGCGTTGACGAAGACACCGGCCTGGCCTTCGACTTCGTCGGCATTGACCTGGAAGGCAACGCGCCCACCACCGGCCATGCCAACGGTCTGATCACCCTCGACATCAAGGAGGCCGACGACGCCCACCGCGAAAAAATCCGCGTGCAGATGCGTGAACCGTACCGCACCTTGCTCGGCCATTTTCGCCATGAAGTCGGTCATTACTACTGGGATCGACTGATCGCCAACAGCCACTGGCTTGCAGCGTTTCGCAGCCTGTTCGGCGACGAGCGCGCCAGTTATGCCGAGGCACTCGACCAGCATTACCAGAACGGCCCGCGTCCCGACTGGCAGCAGACCTGCGTGAGTGCCTACGCCACCATGCACCCTTGGGAAGACTGGGCCGAGACCTGGGCCCATTACCTGCACATGATGGACGCCGTCGACACCGCGCTGGGCTTTGGCATGAGCGCCCGCGAGATGGACCTCGATTATCAACCGTTCCCGCTCACCACGCTCTACGACCCCGACCACCCTGGCGGCCCGGCCTTCCTGTCGTTCGTCAACGCCTGGATCGAACTGGCCGGCATGCTCAACGAACTGTCGCGCAGCATGGGCCAGCCGGACTTTTATCCGTTTGTATTGCCGCCGGCTGTGATCGCCAAGCTGCACTTCATTCACCTGGTGATCCAGGAAGAGGGCGGTAGGGCCGATGAGGTGCTGAAGGCGCAATGATCAAAATGTGCGAGGGGCTGACTGCTGACGGCGTGGATCAGGCACTGGCCTGACTGGCCGGCAGACTGCTTCCGGGAGCCAGCCTCCTCCCGCAGGTGATGGGGTGACGCTGAAGGTTATGGCAAGTGCTTGAGCCCCTTCATATTTTAATCCGGCATCAACGGTTGTAACTTCCGATGAGATCGGTACAATGGCGCGGCTTGCCGAGAGGCCAGCGTCGTTATGGTGACCCCATCGGTCCCCCCGCAACGATTACCCGTGAACCTGGTCAGAGCCGGAAGGCAGCAGCCACAGCGGGAACATTGTGTGCCGGGGTGTGGCTGGTGGGGTTGCCTCCATAACGCTCTTCCTGACGCTCAAAAAAATTCCAATTTTATAGATGTTTTGCCGGCAATCACTGCCTGCGAATCGATTTCTGCTGCGCGCTCGACAGCATTACGGCCGGTAAAGCGGGAACCTGGCCATCGCCGGCAGCACTTCCTGCTGCAACTTCCGCAGGTTTTTTTCCAGGTCGCGCTCTGCTTCAGGCGTCGCTACCGGTATGTTGCGGGCGAAGTGAAAGGTGATGTTCTGCCCCGTGGCGCTGTCCTTGTAGAACTTGAAGATGCTGAATTCGGAGAATCGCCCGTCCTTGCGCAGGGAGGAAGGGTAAAACAGCATCAGGGTCGTGACCCCGGTTTTTTCATCCGTATTCAGTTGCACCGTCATCTGTGGGTAATCTTGTTGATGAAGCAGGGCGGCGCGGTTGGCGAGGTCTACCGGCTCCAGATCGTTCAGGAGTGGCGGCGCGACGCGAAAATCCGCCATGTCACTCCAGGCATCAACGCTTTCCTCCGGCAGGAAGTATTCCTTGAGTGGAATCTGGCCGTCAGTCTGGTATTTCAGGACAAACGTTTTGCCCGCGAATATGAGCGAGTTGGTTTCAGCAACCGAAGGGCGCGACAGGGCCGGGTTGGCAGGTCTCGACGTGAAGGCGCAGCCGGATAGCAGAACCAGCACCGACAGGATGAGCAGGGAGGCTTTCATTTCAATCCTTGAATATTTGAAAGGGGGCAGCTTGCGCAAGAAACAGTAGTTCAATAGGTGGCTGAATGCGCTTATTTAATGAAGCGTGTGCGAGGTAACACCTCTCGAAAAATACCTGGTTACCCTGAGGCGAAAGGGTGGCAAAGCTGTTGGGTTGTGAACAACCTTGAGTTTTTCACCACTGTTTATCTCGCGGCTGGACAACGCCAGGCCGCCTGCTAGCTTCAATCATGCAAGCGACCCCGTGCTGGAGTAGTGAAGAAGTGATGGCACTCCTTTGATCGATAAGGATGATTGCCATGACCAACCTTCAAGGTTTACCCAGCTCTATCAGTGCTTCCGTCGGCACCCCAGGCAAGGCACGTAATGTGCCAGCTGACGTTGAATGCATTCAGCGTCTGTTCAATCTGATTACACCCAAGTCCGGTTCGCACTTGGTGGTCGACGGTCAGTGCGGTGCCCTGTTGGTTCAGCGCATCAGCGAATACCAGTCAAACTGTCTCAACGTCTCCAAGCCCGACGCAGTGATTGACCCGCAAGGCCGGACGTTCAACCGCCTGGTCGCGGATGCGCGCAAGGCCAGCCCTGAGACTCAGGCCGCCGAGCCAGACCGGCAGCCATGGCTGACCGAGCCTGCTTGCGACGGTGCAGTGACCCTTACCGATAGCGATTTTCAGCGTGCCGCCACTGCGCTGGGCAACGCTGTTTCGGTGAATATCATCAAGGCGTTCGCCACGGTGGAGTCGGGCGGGCGCTCCGGGTTTGGCCCGGCCAAAATGCCGGTGATTGCTTACGAAGGGCACCTCTTTCGCAAATACACCGAGCGGAAGTACGACAGGAGTCACCCCTTGTTGTCATACCCTTACGTGGAAAAGGCTGGCCCGCAATGGCGTGCCAATAACAAGAACCAGACGACGGCTTGGGCGACGCTGGTCGCTGCGTATAGGCTGGACCCTGCAGCGGCGTTGATGTCGACGTCCTGGGGCATGTTTCAAATCATGGGCTTCAACTTTGCCGCCTGCGGTTACACGACCGTGTTCGACTTCGTGACGGCGATGAAAACCAACGCTGGCCGTCAATTAAAGGCCTTCGTCGGTTTTTGCAGTAAAAACCCGGCCTTGGTCAAGGCGATCAAGAATAAGGACTACGTGGGCATGGCCGCCCGTTACAACGGTGCGGACTACGGCGACTACGACAAGCGAATCCAAACAGCGTTTGAGGCGCTTGAAAGGAAAAAATAGCCGCACATGATGGCTGCCTCACAATGTTCAGAGCGCCCACTGGACAACCCAAAACCAACTTGTTAGTTTCCGCCAGCCGCTCGTTTCAAGGTTTGAAAAGTGTGCTGGCTTGATGCTGAAGTGCCATCACTTCATTAACTAACAAGGATGTCTGTGATGAAAAGCCTGCAAGGGTTGCCCCGTCTCATCAGTGCTTCGGTCGGTGCGCCCGGTAAAGCGCGTAACTTGCCCGCCGATGTTCAGTGCATCCAGTATTTATTCAATTTGATCATTCCCAAGATGGGTTTTGCACTGGCTGAAAATGGCAAATGCGACGGCCAGTTGGTGCAGTGCATCAGTCAGTATCAGTTCCGTCATCTCAAGTACGCGCACCCCGATGGCGTGATCGACCCTACCGGTCGGACCTTCAACAGTTTGATCGAAGAAGCGGTGAAGGTGCCGGTGAAGGCGTATCCGACGATGCGAATCCCGAGCTTTCTCAATGTTTTCGGCAATAACAGCGGCGATGCGGTGCAAGCCACGGTCAATGTGTACCTGGACCGCATGCGCGCGATGGTCGAGGCCGAGCGGCGTAACCGGCAATTGATGCTGCAGTCCACCTGCGATGGCGGCATGACGCTCACCGATACCGACTTTCAGAACGCCGCCACCCAGCTGGGCAACGGCATTTCGGTGAACATCATCAAGGCGTTCGCCACGGTGGAGTCCGGCGGACGCTCTGGCTTCGGGCCGGCCAAATTGCCGGTGATCGCGTTTGAAGGGCATCATTTTCGCAAGTACACCAAGAAGATCTACGACCAGGCGCACCCGTTGCTGTCGTACCCCTATGTGAAAAAGGCCGGGCCACAATGGCAGGTCAATAACAAGGATCAGGTCAAGGCGTGGGAAACCATGGCGACTGCATTTGCCCTGGACCAGGAGGCGGCGCTGAAGTCGGCGTCCTGGGGCATGTTTCAGGTGATGGGGTTCAACTTCGGGTCGTGCGGTTACAAGACGGTATTTGAGTTCGTCGCGGCCTTAAAGATTAATGCCGGTAACCAGTTGAAAGCCTTCGTGTCGTTTTGCAGCCAAAGCCCTTCACTGATGAAGGCCATGAAAAACAAGGATTATGTTGGTATGGCGCGTGGCTATAACGGCGACGATTATGGCAACTATGACGTGCTGATTAAAAAAGCCTACGACGCACTGGAAGGGAAAAAATAAGATGAGCCGTTTTTCAGCAATCGCCGTGTTGTCGTGGTGCGCTGTCTTGCCTGGATGGGCAGGTGCGACTGAATTGCACTCGGGCCAATACGAAGGGCTGATGCTGGCGGTCACGCCCGAGCATCAGGTCGAAGGCTATTACTCGGAAGCATTGGGCGAGGGCGTGACCCGCAGTTGCACGTTCTATCTGCAAGGCAAGCCTGAAGCGCTGACCACCTGGCTCGATGCTGCTTACCCTGGCAGTGTGGTGGCCGCGTCCGACGGCGTCACCCTGACGGTGGAGCAGGGCCGTCAGCATCCCGGTTGTATCAGCGTGCTGATGCCGGAGATCGCGACGGGCCTGGAGTTGACCCAAACAGCCAACAAAAAATGGATCGGCCTTGTGACGGTGTCTGCTGACAAGGCTTACCTGCTGAAAGCCCCGGGCGCCGACGCTGCCAAGCGCCCGTACATCGTCAAGAATGATGTGGTCGGCGTGCTGGCCTACAAGGAGGGGTCGGCCAAGGTTGAGTTTACCAATGCCAAAGGCCGCTCGTTCACTGGCTGGATCAGCCAGGACCAATACCGCCGTGTGTCTGCGCCGAAAAGCTGAGCGATGCCACCGCTAGCCTGAGTTAACCCGCTACGCCGCAGCCTGCCAGGCAGACTGCGGCGTTTGTATGTGCGGGGTTCAGGCTTTGTTGCGGTTGAACAGCTTGCGGAGCAGGGCGAGCAACGCCACCACGCCGATTACCAGAAACTTCTTCGCCGCCAGCAGGAATATGCCGATTTTGGCGAACAGCCCGGCCTTGGCGGCGATCCCGCCGGCAACCAACGCCGCGAGGCCGTACGTGGCAAGCTTGTCGGTCTTCGGGTTGAAGTCGGTGTACAGGTTGCCGTCGGTGAAGTTGGTAAAGGCCAGGACTTTGGGCATTTCCTGCTTGATGGTCGGCAGGTCGACCATGGCGGCGACGGCATTGAGTTCCAGAACGCCTTCACGACCCAATACGCGGATGCTGTAGTTGAGGGTGGTCTGCTGGGCGTCGTCGGCTTTCAGCTCGCGGGCCCAATACATTTTGTGGGTAGTGTCGTCGTAGTGCGGCGGCTCGGCCCAGCCCAACAGGTGCAGGCCGGCGTAGCCTTGTTTCTGGCGCTCCTTGTTGTCGGCGTCGTCGTCTTCCTGCATTTGCTTGAGCAGTTCGGCGTAGTCGATTTTCGCGGCGTCTTCGTCGGACACGTGGCCGTCTGCCTTATAACTGACGATCACGCCCCAGCCGCGCTCCGACAGTGGGCTTACAGCTTTCGGCACGATCATGCCCAGGGTCTTGAAGCCTGGCGGGTTGCCCCAGCCATCGGTCAGCAGGCGCTCGGTGTCGGCCGGGTCGAGGTAGTAGAACTCATCGTTAAGCTTGAGGGTTGCAATGCCACTGGGCAGCGTGACCGTGCCGGTCTTTTGCTTGAGTGAAGCGAGAAAGTGCTCGGCGGTTTCGGCCGGTGCGCTGGCTTCAACGGGCGCAGGCGTGGGGGCGGCAGAGGCGAGTGCGGCAGGCAGGCTCAGGGCGGCCGCCGCGAGCAATAGGCGGATGTAATTCATGGTAGTCCCTTACATTTTGAATTAATTTCGCCGGAGAATAGCGTAAACGAGCTCGCCTGGGTTAGCCGAAAGCCTCGCGCAGCAGCTCGGCAAACGCATCCCGTGCCAGGTGCCGCTGGGTGTCAGTGTGCCAAAACAGCAGGTTGTCCACGGCCTGCAACTCCTCAAACCGGTAGGACGTCAGCTGGTTGGCCTGCTCATAGCGGGCCAGGATGCCTTCCGGTGCCAGCGCCACGCCAATGCCTGCGCTGACACAACCGATGATCGTGCCCCAGCTGGCATAGCTGGCGATGCTTGGCTTGACGTCATGGGGTTTGATCCAGTTCTCCAATGCGGCGCGATACGGGCAACCCGTTGGCCACACCAGCAGCGTGCGGCCCGCGAGGTCTTCGGCACTGTTGATCGGCGCGCTGGACGCGCTGGCAATCAGCACCAGGCGCTCGCTGTAGACCACGCAGCGTTCGAGCTTGGCGCGTTTGCCGCCGGAGGCGACCAACGCCACGTCGAGACGATGGTGTTGCAGGTCGTCCAGCAGTTGCGCCCAGGCGCCGGTGACCAGCTCAAGGGTGACGTTCGGGTAACGGCGATGGTATTCCGCCAGCAACGGCGGCAGGCGCCCGCTGGCGCTGGACTCTACCGCGCCGATGCGCAAGGTGCCGCGCGGAATGGCGTTGGCATCCACCGCGCGTTTGGACTCGTCCACCAACGCCAGGATGCGCTCGCAGTAGTCCAGGAAGATTTCACCGGCGGCACTGATCGCCAGCCCACGGCCCGCACGAATAAACAGCGGCGTGCCCAACTCGCCTTCCAACTGCTTGATACGCGTGGTGATGTTGGAGGGCACGCAGTGCAATTGCAGAGCGGCCTGGGCCACGCTGCCGGTTTGTGCCACGGCTCGCACCATTTTCAGTTGGGCCAGTTCCATTGCTCAGTTCCAGTGATTTCAGAAGTCAGAAACGGTCAATTGTCCTACGTCTTGCTCAGGCCAAGACTGACGGTATTCCTTCTCAGTTTCTGGACGCCGTCGATGAATACCCCGTCATCCTTAAAGCTTACGCTAGTCATCGCCGGCGTCATCCTCTGTTGGGCCTATTCACCGATTGGCGTGCACATGGGGCTGCACAGTTACAGCCCCGGTCAGTTGGCGTTGCTGCGGTTCTTGATCGCATCGGTATTCATGGCGGGTGTGGCCGTGCTGGTGGGCATCGCGCGCCCGCGTTTGCAGGATCTGCCGTGGCTGCTGGTGCTGGGGTTTTTCGGGGTGTTCCTGCACCACACCAGCCTCAACTATGGGCAGCAATGGGTGACGGCGGCGGCGTCCAGTGTGCTCGCGCAGTCGGCGCCGCTGTTCAGTGTGCTGATCGCGTTTTTTGCCTTGAAGGAGCGGGTCAGTGTCTGGCGTTGGGGCTGCGTGCTGTTGGGGTTGGTCGGCGTGCTGGTGGTGATCTGGGGCGATCATGGCTTAGGCGAAATCGACCCGCGCGGTTTGCTGATTTTATTGGCGGCCGTGTCGTGGAGCGTGTACTTCGCCATCCAGAAACACTACGCGCATCGCTACAGTCCGCTGACCATGGCGTGCTACATGGTGTGGGCGGGCACGCTGATGCTGTGTGTGAACCTGCCGGGCCTGGCCAATGCTGTCGGGCAGGCGCCGTTGCCGGAAAACCTCGCGGTGCTGGTGCTGGGGATCTTTCCGAGTGCCCTGGCGTATCTGGCGTGGGGGTATGTGTTGAAACACATCGACGTCAGCCGCGCCTCGCTGGCGATGTACCTGATTCCGCCGGTCGCCATGGTGATGGCCGCGACGCTGCTGGGCGAACACATTGCCCTGCAGGTGGTGCTGGGCGGTGTGATTGTACTGGCCAGCGTCGCGGCCATCAGCCTGGAGGGCCGCTGGCGATCAGTCGCTCAGGCTGAACGCGCGAAGCCGGTGGCCATCAAGGTCCTGGGCGACAAAGGTGTAACCGAAGTCCAGGGTGGTCGGTGACTGGATGATCGTCGCGCCGCTCGCTACCCACTGAGCGTGCAGGGCGTCGACCGCGGCATTGTCGGGCAGGGAAAAGCCTACCTCGCCGCCGCCGCCAGTGATCCGGGCGGCCGGCTCTACGGTGTGCCGTGACCACAGCCCCAGCTTCACACCGGTGTCGAGGATGAACAGGGCAAACGTCGGGTTCAACTCCACCGGGGGCTTGTCCAGCAGGCGGCTATAGAAGTTGGCGCTGGTGGCCGGGCTGTCTACGTACAGCAGAAAGTAGTGGGCGACGGTGTTCATACAGGCTCCTTGAGAACGGGCGGTTGAGTCAGCCCAGTTTAGGAGAGGGCCCTGTCAGTTCTTGTCAGGAGTCGGCAGCGGTTGCGCATTTTCACCGGTGTACAGCTTGATGATGTCATCGATCTCGCCCGACATTTTCATCCGCAACAGTGTGCGCAAGATCCGTTGCACCGGGACTTTCGGGTCATTGCGCACGATGCAACCCAGGCTTTGCTCGTCGATCACGGCGGCCTTGGGCAACTGCTGGTCGGCAGGCAGGTTGAGGTTGAAGCGGTCCAGCACCCATTCATTGATGACGGCGTATTTATAGCGCCCGGCCACCAGCTTTTGCAGCACCAGCGCCTCGCTGCGCGAATCGTCACGGGTCAGCCGGCCGCTGGCGAACAGCGGGTCGAGCGTGGCGTAGTGGTAGGTAAGCACGGTGCCGATCGACTGGGGTGCCAGCTCACTGACCTGCACCGGTTGTGGCGCTGCCGGGCTGCTCGCCAGCACATTTCGTTGCACCATCAGGGGCACGCTCCAGATGTAGTCGCCGGACAGGTTGTCGACCCAGTCCCGGGCCACATAGCAGCGCACGTCAATGTCGCCGTGCGCCATGGCAGCGGCGATGCGGGGCCGTGCCAGTACGTGGAACTCGGCCGGGCGCCCGACCTGGGTGGCCAGGCTCAACATCAAGTCATACAAAATGCCCTGAGTGGGCCGGCGGTGTTCGACTTCGGCCATGGGCATCGCCCAACTGTCGGAAATCGAGAAGCGCAACGGCGCGGGTGCCGCGAGGCTGGTGAGGGAAATCATCCATAAAGCGCCCAGGATTACGCGCATACACTCTCCGGGTTGAGGCCTTCGTGGGGCCCATCAGGCAAGCTTAGTCAGATTAGGCGAGCGTGCCGGATGCAATTTCCCCCTTGCTCCGCTAGCATTACCGGCTTCCGCTTCCCAGTTGCGACGGTTTTCGATGAGTTATCAGGTTCTTGCACGTAAATGGCGTCCGCGCTCGTTCCGCGAAATGGTCGGCCAGACCCATGTGCTCAAGGCTCTGATCAATGCCTTGGACAGCCAACGGCTGCACCATGCCTACCTGTTCACCGGTACGCGCGGGGTGGGCAAGACCACCATTGCGCGCATTATTGCCAAATGCCTGAACTGCGAAACCGGCATCACGTCGACGCCTTGCGGCACGTGTTCGGTGTGCCGCGAAATCGACGAAGGGCGTTTCGTCGACCTGATCGAGATCGACGCCGCGAGCCGCACCAAGGTCGAAGACACCCGCGAATTGCTCGACAACGTGCAGTACGCGCCGAGCCGTGGCCGCTTCAAGGTCTACCTGATCGACGAAGTGCACATGCTGTCCAGTCATTCCTTCAACGCATTGTTGAAAACCCTGGAAGAGCCGCCGCCCTACGTCAAATTCATTCTGGCCACCACCGACCCGCAGAAGCTTCCTGCAACGATTCTGTCGCGGTGCCTGCAGTTCTCCCTGAAAAACATGACCCCCGAGCGTGTGGTCGAGCATTTGACCCACGTGCTGGGTGTCGAGAACGTACCGTTCGAAGACGACGCACTGTGGCTGCTCGGCCGTGCTGCCGATGGTTCGATGCGTGATGCCATGAGCCTCACCGACCAGGCCATCGCCTTCGGTGAAGGCAAGGTCATGGCCGCCGATGTGCGCGCCATGCTCGGCACCCTCGACCACGGCCAGGTATTCGACGTGCTGCACGCGCTGATCGAAGGTGATGCCAAGGCATTGCTTGAAGCCGTGCGCCACTTGTCGGAGCAAGGGCCGGACTGGAACGGTGTGCTCTCGGAAATCCTCAACGTGCTGCACCGTGTCGCCATCGCCCAGGCGTTGCCGGAAGGTGTCGACAACGGCCATGGCGACCGCGACCGCGTGTTGGCGCTGGCCCAGGCGTTGCCGGCCGAAGACGTACAGTTTTACTACCAGATGGGCCTGATCGGCCGCAGGGATTTGCCCCTGGCGCCGGACCCGCGTGGTGGCTTTGAAATGGTCCTGCTGCGGATGCTGGCCTTCCGGCCCGCTGACTCGGCAGACGCACCGAGACAGCCGCTAAAGCCAGTGGGAATCAGCCAGGCCACAGTTGATTCCGCCAAACCAGTGGCTGGCGCAGCGGTGGCCGCGCCAGTGGTTGCTGCACCTGCGCCGGTTGCTCCGGCACCGGAGCCTGTGGTTGCCGCGCCCGTGGCCGAGCCAGCGCCGCAGCCGGCGCCGGTGATCGAGCCCGAGCCCGAGCCCGAACCGGCCCCGGTGGTTGACCTGCCCTGGAACGATCCGATAGACGCCGAGCCTGACGTCGAGCTGCAGCCTGCCGTGGAGCCCGTACTGGAAACCATCGGCGAGCAGCCCGAGCTGACGCCGATGCCCGCACCGACACCGGACAGTGTTGTGCCGGCCGCGCCCGAGTGGGTGTCTGCGCCGGTGCCCGAGCCGACGGTCGCCCAAGTCGACGCTGCGACGCCGGGCATCGACCTCGACGACGAACCGCCACTGGACGAAGACTACATCGAGCCGGACATGGATTCGGCCTACAGCTACCTGGATGACCTGGCCAGCGAGCACACCGCCGAACCGGCGCCCGAGCCCGAAGCGGAACCGGCGGCGGCCCCGGCCACCGGCCTGGCCTTGCAGTGGCTGGAGCTGTTCCCGAAATTGCCGATCTCCGGCATGACCGGCAGCATCGCGGCCAACTGCACCTTGATCGCCATCGATGGTGACCATTGGCTGTTGCACCTGGACCCGGCCCACAGCGCGCTGTTCAACGCGACCCAGCAACGCCGGCTCAACGATGCGCTGAACCAGTACCATGAGCGCACGCTGACCATCACCATCGAGCTGATCAAGCCCGAGCAGGAAACCCCGGCCCAGGCCGCGACACGCCGACGCATCAACCGTCAGCAAGAAGCGGAAAGCTCGATCCACGGTGATCCGCTCATCCAGCAAATGATGCAACAGTTTGGTGCGGTCGTGCGCCAAGATACTATTGAACCTGTCGACGCCCCGGTGCCCCAAGCGTGATAAAACCGGGCTACTTATTGATCCACGTACTTTTGAGGTGATTCCCATGATGAAAGGTGGCATGGCCGGCCTGATGAAGCAGGCGCAGCAGATGCAGGAAAAGATGGCCAAGATGCAGGAAGAACTGGCCAACGCCGAAGTCACCGGTAAAGCCGGTGGCGATATGGTCAGCGTGGTGATGACCGGTCGTCACGACATCAAGCGCGTGAGCATTGACCCAAGCGTGTTGCCCGGTGCCAGTGAAGATGACCTGGAAATGCTTGAAGCGCTGTTCGCGGCGGCCGTCAACGACGCCGTGCGCAAGATCGAAGCCAACAGCCAGGACAAAATGTCTGGCGTGACCGCCGGCATGCAACTGCCGCCGGGCATGAAGCTGCCGTTCTGATCGGTGAGCTTTTGCTTTAATAAAAATGCCAGGCATCGCGCCTGGCATTTTTGTTTGTGCGGTAATCGTCCGCTGGGCAGTCACGTCATGCCGCGAGGACGCACTGCGTTCAATCTGAACCCTGAAGCGGCTTACAGGGTCTGCACCCTATACCGATGAATTCGATAAAGGAGTTCCCTGATGTCTGAAGAACCGATTCTGAACCAGCGCGTCGTGCTGGTCTCGCGCCCTCAAGGCGCACCGACCCCGGAAAACTTCCGCTTGGAACGCGTGACCTTGCCCGAGTTGGCGGACGGCCAGGTGCTATTGAAAACCCTGTACCTGTCCCTCGATCCCTATATGCGCGGCCGCATGAGTGACGCACCTTCCTACGCGGCTCCGGTTGAAATCGACGAGGTTATGACCGGTGGCGCTGTCAGCCGTATCGAGCAATCGCGTAACCCGAAATTCGAAGTGGGTGACCTGGTCGTCGGCTCCACCGGCTGGCAGAGCCACAGCGTTTCCGACGGACGTAACCTGATCCCGGTGCCCAAGGGCCTGGCGAGCCCGTCAATGGCGCTGGGTGTACTGGGCATGCCGGGGATGACTGCGTACATGGGGCTGATGGATATCGGGCAGCCCAAGGCGGGGGAAACCCTGGTGGTGGCGGCTGCCTCCGGCGCCGTCGGTTCGGTGGTGGGCCAGGTGGCCAAGCTCAAGGGCTTGCGAGTGGTGGGCATCGCCGGTGGCGCGGACAAATGCCGCTACGTGGTGGACGAGCTGGGTTTTGACGCGTGCATCGATCACAAGAGCGCCGATTTTGCCAACGAGCTGGCCCTGGCCTGCGCCAACGGCGTGGACATTTACTTTGAAAACGTCGGCGGCAAGGTGTTCGATGCGGTGCTGCCGTTGCTCAACCCCAAAGCGCGGATTCCCCTGTGCGGCTTGATCGCCGGCTACAACGCCCATGAAGCGCCGAGCGGTCCCGACCGTCTGCCGGCGCTGCAACGCACCTTGCTGACCAAGCGCGTGCGCATCCAGGGCTTTATCGTGTTCGACGACTACGGTGATCGCCAGCCTGAATTCCTCAGCGCCATGGCGCCGTGGGTGCGCGATGGCAAGATCAAGTTCCGCGAAGACGTGGTCGAGGGCCTGGAGCAGGCGCCGGAAGCCTTTATCGGTTTGCTTGAGGGGCGCAACTTCGGCAAGTTGGTGGTGCGCGTCGCACAGGATTGACCATTTGACGCTAATCCGGGGCGCGGGTATAAACCGCGTCTCGTTGTTTTGTCGGACCATTGCCCCATGAGCTTCAGCCCTCTGATTCGCCAACTGATCGACGCCCTGCGTACCTTGCCGGGTGTGGGTCAGAAAACCGCCCAGCGTATGGCGCTGCAACTGCTGGAGCGGGATCGCAGCGGCGGCACGCGCTTGGCCCAGGCCTTGAGCCAGGCCATGACCGGCGTGGGCCACTGCCGCCAGTGCCGCACCCTCACCGAAGAAGAACTCTGCCCGCAATGTGCCGACCCGCGCCGCGACGACACGTTGCTGTGCGTGGTAGAGGGGCCGATGGATGTGTATGCGGTAGAGCAGACCGGCTATCGCGGGCGCTACTTTGTGCTTAAAGGGCACCTCTCGCCGTTGGACGGCCTGGGGCCGGAAGCCATCGGCATTCCGCAACTGGTGGCACGCATTCAAGAGCAGGGCACCTTTACCGAGGTGATCCTGGCGACCAACCCAACGGTGGAAGGTGAGGCGACCGCGCATTACATCGCCCAGCTGTTGAGCAACAAAGGGCTGGTGACGTCGCGTATCGCCCACGGCGTGCCGCTGGGGGGTGAGCTGGAATTGGTCGATGGCGGCACGTTGGCGCATTCGTTTGCAGGTCGCAAACCGATCGCCCTTTAACGCTCGTCACCGTTCAAAATGTGCAAGCGGGCGTGCTCGCGAATGTGGGGTGTCAGTCAGCAGATGTATTGACTGAACCCGCGCATTCGCGAGCAAGCCCGCTCCCACACTGTTTTGTGTGAGCTTGATCGCTTGATAACCAAGCAAGCGCTTGGTAAGTTCGATCTACCTCAGCGTGGAGCTTGCCGATGTCTGCCTATCAGGACTACTTCGACCCCAGCCACCAATTGGTCCGCGACAGCGTGCGCCGTTTTGTCGAGCGCGAGATGTTGCCGGGCATCGAACAATGGGAGGAGGCGGAAAGCTTTCCTCGCGAGCTGTACCGCAAGGCCGGCGCTGCGGGGATTCTGGGTATCGGTTACGCGGAGAGTCTGGGCGGCAGTCACGAAGGTGATCTGTTTGCCAAAGTCGCTGCCAGCGAAGAGTTGATGCGCTGTGGTTCCGGTGGGGTCGTTGCAGGGCTGGGTTCGCTGGATATCGGCCTGCCGCCCGTCGTCAAATGGGCGCGGCCCGAAGTGCGTGACCGCGTCGCGCCCCAGGTGTTGGCCGGCGAAAAGATCATCGCCCTGGCCGTTACCGAGCCTGGCGGTGGCTCCGATGTGGCCAACCTGCAAACCCGCGCGATCCGTGATGGCGAGCATTACCGGGTGAGCGGCAGCAAAACCTTTATCACCAGCGGCAACCGTGCAGACTTCTACACCGTGGCCGTCCGCACAGGCGGGCCGGGCTTTGGCGGTATCAGCTTAGTGCTCATCGAAAAAGGTACGCCGGGCTTCACGGTCGGTCAGCCGTTGAAGAAAATGGGTTGGTGGGCGTCGGACACGGCGGAGTTGTTCTTTGACGATTGCCACGTGCCTGTGGGCAACCTGATCGGCGTCGAGAACGTGGGCTTTGCCTGCATCATGGGCAACTTCCAAAGCGAGCGCCTGGCCCTGGCGTTGATGGCCAATATGACCGCGCAACTGGCGCTGGAGGAAAGCCTCAAATGGGCCGCCCAGCGCGAAGCCTTTGGCAAACCCATCGGCAAATTCCAGGTGCTCAAGCATCGGCTGGCCGAGATGGCGACGGCGGTGGAAGTGTCGCGGGAATTCACGTATCGCCAGGCAGCAAAAATGGCCGCAGGCATGAGTGTGATCAAGGAAATCTCCATGGCCAAGAACCTGGCCACCGACACTGCCGATCGCGTCACTTACGACGCCGTGCAGATCCTTGGCGGCCAAGGCTACATGCGCGGCAGCCTGGTGGAGCGGCTGTATCGCGACAACCGCATCCTGTCCATCGGTGGCGGCACCCGCGAAGTGATGAATGAAATCATCAGCAAGCAGATGGGGTTGTGACGGGGTTCACGGGCTCCATCGTGGGCAGGCCCGGCCCCCACAGGTGAGCGCATTCGGATGGGGGCGCGGGCTTGCCAGCGATGCGGCCGGTTCCGGCAATGCTTAACGTTCGGTCAATGCAAACTGGGTCAGGCAAAACGTCGGAATGCCCATGTCTTGCAAACGCTGCGAGCCACCCAGCTCGGGCAAATCAATGATCGCCGCCGCTTCAAAAATCTTCGCGCCCATGCGCCGCACCAGGTTGGCGGCAGCGATCAAGGTTCCGCCGGTGGCGATCAGGTCATCGAACATCAGCACCGAGTCGCCTTCACACAGGCTGTCGGCGTGCACTTCGAGGAAGGCTTCGCCGTATTCGGTCTGGTAACCCTCGGCCAGCACGTCGGCCGGCAGCTTGCCCTGCTTGCGGAACAGGATCAGCGGTTTGTTCAGTTGGTAGGCGATGATCGAACCGATCAGAAAGCCGCGCGCATCCATCGCGCCGATGTGGGTAAAGTCGGCCTCGACATAACGCTGGGCAAAGCTGTCCGCCACCAGGCGCAGGGCCCTGGGCGATTGGAACAGGGGCGTGATGTCACGAAATATCACCCCAGGCTTGGGGAAATCGATGACAGGGCGAATCAGGGATTTGATGTCGAACGAATCGAAGGTCATCGTCGAAGAGTCCTGAGGGCTGAAAACGGACTCGAAGTATACCTGCGGCCTCGCCGATTGGCGCGGCCGCAAGCCTTTGCATCAACCGTCCAGCGAACCACCGGCCAGCGCGCACAACTGGATGGGGTCGAGAATGTGGACTTCCTTGCCTTCGGCGGCAATCAATTCGTTCTGCTGAAAACGTGTGAACACTCGGGACACGGTTTCCACCGCGAGGCCCAGGTAGTTGCCGATTTCATTGCGCGACATGCTCAGGCGGAACTGATTGGCCGAGAACCCACGGGCGCGGAAACGTGCCGACAAGTTGACCAGGAAGGTGGCGATACGCTCGTCGGCGGTTTTTTTCGACAGCAGCAACATCATCTGTTGATCGTCACGAATCTCTCGGCTCATCACACGCATCAACTGGCGACGCAACTGCGGCAGTTGCAGGGCCAATTCATCCAGGCGTTCGAAGGGGATTTCGCACACCGACGTCGTCTCCAGGGCCTGGGCCGACACGGGGTGAATCTCGGTGTCCATGCCGGACAGCCCGACCAGTTCGCTGGGCAGGTGGAAACCGGTGATCTGCTCTTCGCCGCCGTCGCTCAGGCTGAACGTCTTCAACGCTCCCGAACGTACTGCATAAACGGAATCGAATTTGTCGCCTTGGCGAAACAGGAACTCGCCTTTTTTCAGCGGGCGACCACGTTTAACGATTTCGTCCAGCGCTTCCATGTCTTCCAAATTCAATGAAAGTGGCAGGCAGAGGGGCGCCAGGCTGCAATCCTTGCAGTGAGCCTGACTGTGAGCGCGCAGCTTGACTGGCTCGGACATTTCTTAAATCCTTGTGAGAAAACACACATAAGACGTAAGGGTAACGCACTGAGGGGAGTGAGGCCAGTCTGTACAAAAAAGCAGCAACGGTATAAAGGATTATGTATCAGTGCCGATACATGAAGTTATCTCCATGAGCCGGAGCTCAGATCATGTCAGTCAGTTCGATCCAGAACCCGAATATCAACGTGGCAGCGGTATCGGTATGGAAGGCCGCCGATGCGGCAAAAGATAAAGACGCCACCACCAAGGCGCCAACCGAAGCCAAGAATGTTCAACCCACGCCCACCGAAGGTGTGAAGGTGGTCATTTCCGGTGCGGGGATGGGCGCATCGAAGGCCGAGCAATCGCCCAACAGCGATATCGACAACAGCAGCTTGAGCGATAGCGTCAAGCAGTTGTTGAAAATGCTCCGCGAGCTGAAAAAGCAGCTCGCCGAAAAAATGGCTGAACTCTCGGCTGCCATGTCTGACACCGCCCTGAGCCCCGAGGCACAGCAGGCCAAGGTGGCCAGATTGCAGGGCGATGTGGCGACCCTACAAGCCGCCTTGGTAACGACCCAGACGCAGTTGGGCAAAACCCTGAAGAACGAGCCGCCAGCCGCTCAGTTGGAAGCCATGAGCCTGGCGATGAAGTAGCGGCGCTTAGATCACCCGCGAAAACCGTTGCCTGTTCTGGTGCTCCAGGTAGGCATCGAACACCATGCACACCGAGCGTACTAACAAACGCCCGGCGGGCAGTACGCGAATGCCCTGGGCATCGAGTTCAATCAGGCCGTCTGCGGCCATCGTCTCCAACTGCGGCCAGAGCTCGTCGAAATAACCGCGAAAGTCGATGTTGAACGCTTGTTCGATCCGCTCGAAGCCCAGGCTGAAATTGCAGATCAACTGCTGAATCACCTCCCGCCGCAAGCGATCATCCGTGGTGCAGACCAGGCCACGGCTGGTCGCCAGCTGCCCGCCGGCCAGCGCGCTCTGGTAGTGGTTGAGGTCGCTGCTGTTCTGGCAGTACAGGTCACCGATCTGGCTGATTGCCGAGACACCCAACCCAATCAAGTCGCAATGCCCGTGGGTGGTATAGCCCTGGAAATTGCGTTGCAGCCTGCCTTCTTCCTGGGCGATGGCCAGTTCGTCATCGGGCAGGGCAAAGTGGTCCATGCCGATGTAGCGATAGCCCGCCTGGGTCAACTGCTCGATGGTGGTTTGCAGCATCAGCAGTTTTTCTGCCGGGGAGGGCAAGTCGTCGGCGTTGATCCGCCGCTGTGGCATAAAACGCTCCGGCAGGTGCGCATAGTTGAATACCGACAGGCGATCCGGTTGCAGGTTGATCACTTCTTCGACGGTACGCGCAAAATTCAGCGGCGACTGCTTGGGCAGGCCGTAGATCAGGTCGACGTTGATCGAGCGAAACTGCAGGGTGCGTGCCGCATCAATCACTGCGCGGGTTTCTTCCAGACTTTGCAAGCGGTTGACCGCCCGTTGTACCTCGGGGTCGAGGTCTTGCAGGCCGATGCTCACGCGGTTGAAGCCCAGTTCACGCAGCAACCCCATGGTCGCCCAGTCGGCTTCACGCGGGTCAATCTCGATGCCGTAATCACCGGAGTCATCATCGAGCAAATTGAAATGCTGGCGCAGGCTTGTCATGACCTGGCGCAGTTCGTCGTGGCTGAGAAACGTCGGCGTGCCGCCACCAAAGTGCAACTGCTCCACCGGCTGTTTCGGGTCGAGGTGGCAGGCCACCAACTGGATTTCCTGCTCCAGTCGTTGCAGATAGGCCTGGGCGCGGCCGCGGTCCTTGGTGATGACCTTGTTGCATGCGCAGTAGTAGCAAATGTTCGCGCAGAACGGCACATGCACATACAGCGACAAGGGGCGCACGGCCTTGCGGCTGTCGCGCAGGGCGTGGAGCAGGTCGAAGGTGCCGACCTGGCTGTCGAATTGTACGGCGGTGGGGTAGGACGTGTAGCGCGGCCCCGCCAAGTCGTAACGGTGAATCAGATCTGTGTCCCAACGAATGGCGTCGAGCATGCGGGCGGTCCCCCGAATAGGCTAGTGGACCGAGTCTAGGGGCATGGTCGCAATGGCATGTTGACTTGTATCAACGGGGAGCGGCGCTATGCCACATGGGCGTTTAGTGGCCCATCAACCAGTGCTGATGCGGACCGGGCAGCGTCCAGATACCGAAGACCATCACCAGTAAACCACCGGCCACACGCACGCTGCGTTTGCGCAGCAACGCCGTGACACGTTCGGCCGCCAGCCCGGTGGCCAGCAACACCGGCCAAGTGCCCAGCCCGAAAGCCAGCATCAGCCATGCACTGTCCAGCGCATTACCCTGGCTCGCGGCCCACAGCAGGGTGCTGTAGACCAACCCGCACGGCAACCAGCCCCATAGCGCGCCCAGCAGCAAAGCGCGCGACAGGCTGGACACCGGCAGCAAACGGTTGGCGACGGGTTGCAGGTAGCGCCACAGACCACGCCCGAGGCTTTCGATACGGGTGAGGCCGCTCCACCAGCCGGCCAGGTACAAGCCCATGCTGATCAGCAGCAACCCGGCCAGCACACGCAAGAACATCGCCGCCGGGCTGTTGGCCACCGCCCAGCCGGCCAGGCCAATCAATAACCCGGCGGTGGCGTAGCTGAGCACTCTGCCGAGGTTGTACGCCAGCAGCAGGCGAAAGCGGCGGCTGCGTTGCTCCTTTGGAATGGCCAGGGTCAACGCGCCCATCAGCCCGCCGCACATGCCCAGGCAGTGGCCGCCGCCGAGCAGGCCGAGGATCAGCGCGGAGACCAGCAACGGTGCCAGTTCAAGCATGGGGGGGGTCTTTTGGCGCGGGCGGTTGCTCGGGCCCGTTGGCTTCGTCCACCGCGGCCAGGTGGTTCGGGTCCTGGTCGTCGAACAGCACGCTGTGGGCCGGGCCGTCGAGGTCGTCGTACTGGCCGCTGTCCACCGCCCAGAAGAAGATGTAAATGGCCACGCCGACTAACAGCAGCGCCGCTGGAATCATCACGTATAGAGCTGGCATCTGCACTCCATGCCTGCGCGGCTCAAGCCGGCAGCGGGCGGGTTACTAAGGCGGCGCTTGCAGCCGGCGCGCTCGGCAGGCGAGTCAGGCGCAAGGCGTTGAGCACCACAGTCAACGAACTGAGGGACATGCCGATCGCCGCCCAGATTGGAGTGATCCAGCCGAGGGCGGCAAACGGCAGCATAAGGCCATTGTACAGCCCGGCCCACCACAGGTTTTCGATGATTACCCGGCGCGTGCGCCGCGCGAGACTAAACGCTTGCACCAGCGCGTCGAGGCGGTTGGACAGCAACACAGCATCGGCGCTGGTTTTCGCCAGGTCTGTGGCCGAGCCCATCGCCACACTGATATCGGCGGCGGCCAACACGGGCACATCATTGACGCCATCGCCGAGCATCAGCACCTTGCGGCCTTGCTGGTGCAGCTGTTGCAGCACCTGCAGTTTGTCGTCAGGGCGCAGGCCGCCATGGGCTTCGTCGATGCCCAGCTCCAGGGCGACACTGGCGACCATCGGCGAGCTGTCGCCCGACAGCAGCAGCGTGCGCCAGCCCCGCGCCTTGCACGCGGCCAGCAGGGCTGGCGCGTCGCTGCGCAGGCGGTCATCCAGCACGAACCAGGCAAGTGCGCCACGACGGTCGCCCAGCAGCAGCCATTGGCCGGCCTCATCCGGCGACTCGGGAATTTGGCAGCCACTCAGTTCGCAGACAAAACCGGGCTGGCCGATGCGCAACTGGCGTTCGCCTACGCGACCTTCCAGGCCGAGCCCCGGGGAGCTGAGGACTTCATCGGCGGCCAGCGGCGCTCGGCCGAACGCCCGGGCAATCGGGTGTTCGGAGCGGTTTTCCAGGGCGGCGGCGAGGCTCAGGCATTCATCACTGTTCAGTGCGCTCAAGGGGCGGATCGCGCGTAACGCCAAGCGGCCTTCGGTCAGCGTACCGGTCTTGTCGAAAATCACCGTGTCGATTTGATTCAAGCCTTCCAGCACATGGCCACGGGTCAACAGCAAGCCGAGTGTGTGCAGCGTGCCGGTGGCGGCGGTGAGGGCGGTCGGTGTGGCCAGTGACAGCGCGCACGGGCAGGTCGCCACCAGCATCGCCAGCACGATCCAAAATGCCCGCGAAGCATCCAGCTCCCACCACACCAGGCCGATCAATACGGCGGCAATCAGCGAACACAACAGGAACCACTGTGCGGCCCGGTCGGCGATTTGTGCCAGGCGCGGTTTCTCGGCCTGGGCGCGTTCCAGCAGGCGCACGATGGCGGACAGGCGCGTGTCATGGCCCAGGGCACGGACTTCGACGGTGAGTGCGCCTTCGACGTTGAGCGTACCGGCGGTGACTGCATCACCGCTGTGCCGAGGCTGTGGCAGGTACTCACCGGTGAGCAGGGATTCATCAATACTGGATTGGCCGTCAAGAATCACCCCGTCCGCTGGCAGTACCGCGCCGGGATGCACCAGCACCCGGTCGCCCAACGCCAGCTCACTGAGCAGGATGCGCTCGCTTTGGCCGTCAGCGTTGAGGCGCAGGCAAGAGGCGGGCAACAGGTTGACCAATTGCGCGGTGGCGGCGGCCGTGCGTTCCCGCGCCCGGCGCTCAAGGTAGCGGCCGGCCAGCAGGAACAGCGCGAACATGCCCACCGCGTCGAAATACAACTCGCCGACGCCGGTGATGGCCGTCCAAATACCCGCGAAATACGCGCCGCCAATGGCCAGGGATACCGACACATCCATGGTCAGGTGGCGCGTGCGCAGGTCGCGCAGCGCACCTTTGAAAAATGGCGCGCAGCTGTAGAACACGATGGGGGTGGTCAGAAACATCGCCACCCAACGCAGGATCACGTGCAGCTCCGGGCTCAGGTCGATATTGAATTCCGGCCAGGTGGCCATGGTCGCCATCATCGCTTGGAACCACAGCAACCCCGCCACGCCCAGTTGGCGCAAGGCCAGGCGGTTTTCGCCGGCCAGTTGCTCGGCGGCACGGTCAGCCTGGTAAGGATGGGCGGCATAGCCGATATGACGCAGCTCAGCGAGCAGTTGGCTCAACGGCAATTGCCCGTCGGCCCAGCGCACTTGCAGGCGATGGTTGGACAGGTTCAGGCGTGCCTCGGCCACTGCGGGCAGGCTGCGCAGGTGTTTCTCGATCAGCCAGCCGCAGGCGGCGCAACTGATGCCTTCCATCAGCAGAGTGGTTTCGGCGAGCTCGCCATCGTGGCGCACAAAGGGTTTTTGCACATCGGCACGGTCGTACAGCGCCAGCTCGTCCACCAGTTGCACCGGCAGCGCCTCAGGGTTGGCCGAGGCTTCGCTGCGGTGCTGGTAATAACTTTCCAGGCCGCCGGCCACAATGGCTTCGGCCACCGCCTGGCAGCCTGGGCAGCACAGTTCGCGACGTTCGCCGAGGATCACGGCGGTAAACCGGCTACCGGCAGGGACGGGCAGGGCACAGTGGTAGCAGGGAATTGGGCTGGTCATGAGTTGGATCTTTGGTGGCGGGGTGGGCCTCATCACGGGCCAGCCCGGCTCCTGCACAGGATCATGGTGTCCTTGTGGGAGCAGGCTGGCCCGCGATGCGCGACGCGCAGGTTGCTTACTTGTCCAAGTCTTCTGCACCTTGCAACGGCTCGTCACCCAACAGCAAGTCCTTATCGTGGCTGACCTGTTCTTCTTCAAACAGGCGCCAGGTCTTGTCGCCTTCCACACCGAGCAGTTCCACGAAGCGTCGGCCTTCGACCTTGTCGGTCACCTGGCCGACGTAGCGGCCGGGCTCGCTGTCGCTGCGGGTCAGGTTGATCTTGCGGTCCTTCTCCGGCTGGGTCGGGGAAATCAGGTTCAGCTCCAGGGTATTCGGGTTGCTGTTGCCGCTGAGGTGCAACTCGACTTCGCCGGTCAACTCGTCCAGGTGCACGTTGGCGCGCAGTTGCAGGGTTTGGGCCAGCAGTTCGCGGTCAAGGGAACGGTTGATCCCCTTGCCGGCTTCGTAGTAGTTGTCGTTAACCAGGTTGTCCGGGTTTTTCACCGCAATGGTCACCATGGACAAGGTCAGGGTCACCGAGCAGGTCAGGATACCAATGATGATCCAGGGCCAAAGGTGCTTGTACCAGGGGCTTGCGGCAGTAGCGACGGGCATTGTTGTGCTCTCTAGTTAGCGAACTGGGTGGTTAACGCACTTGTGGGCCGATGAATCGGCTCTTGGCTTCGATGTGGACGCTGTCGTCATCGGCATCCCTGAGGATGAATTTCACCTCGTTGGTACTCGACGGCAGTTGCTCCGGCGCGCTGGACAACTCCACCGGCATGCTGAAGATTTCCCCGGCCGCAACCTTGATTTCGCGTCGGCCTTGCAGCTTGAGGTCCGGCAGGCCCGAGGCGTCGAGCACGTAGGTGTGGTCGCGCTGGTCCTTGTTCATGATTTTCAGGCTGTAGACGTTTTCGATGCGCCCTTCAGCGTTTTCCCGGTACAGCACGCGGTCCTTGCTGACGTCGAACCCCACCAGCGAGCGCATGAAAAATGCGCCGGCCAACAGGCTGATCATTGCCAGCAACACCAGGGCATACCCGATCAGGCGCGGGCGCAATTTATGCGTTTTCTGACCGGACAGGTTGTGCTCGGTGGTGTAGCTGATCAGGCCGCGCGGGTAGTCCATCTTGTCCATGATGTTGTCGCAGGCGTCGATACAGGCAGCGCAGCCGATGCACTCGATTTGCAGGCCGTCGCGAATGTCGATACCGGTGGGGCACACCTGCACGCACATGGTGCAGTCGATGCAATCGCCCAGGCCCTCGGCCTGGTAGTCGCTGCCCTTTTTGCGCGGGCCACGCACTTCGCCACGGCGCGGGTCGTAGGACACGATCAGGGTGTCTTTGTCGAACATCACGCTCTGGAAGCGCGCGTACGGGCACATGTAGATACACACCTGTTCGCGCAGCCAGCCGGCATTGCCATAGGTGGCGAGGGTGAAGAAACCGACCCAGAAATACGACCAGCCATCGGCCTGGCCGGTGAAGAAATCAAACACCAGTTCGCGGATCGGCGAGAAGTAGCCGACGAAGGTCATGCCGGTGACAAAACCTATCAACAACCAGAGCGTGTGCTTGCTGAGTTTGCGCAGGAATTTGTTGGCGCCCATCGGCGCTTTGTCCAGTTTGATGCGCTGGTTACGGTCGCCTTCGGTGACCTTTTCGCACCACATGAAGATCCACGTCCACACGCTTTGCGGGCAGGTATACCCACACCAGATGCGCCCGGCGTACACGGTGATAAAGAACAGGCCAAAGGCCGCAACGATGAGAATGCCCGAGAGCAGGATGAAATCCTGAGGCCAGAAGGTCGCGCCAAAAATGAAGAATTTACGCTCCGGCAGGTTCCACCAAACGGCCTGGTGCCCCCCCCAATTCAGCCACACGGTGCCGAAGTAGAGCAGGAACAAACCGGCACCGCCGAGCATGCGCAAATTGCGGAACAGGCCGGTGAAGGCGCGGGTGTAGATTTTCTCTCGCGACGCATAGAGGTCGACCGTGTTGCTGGCGTTTTTGGCAGGCGGGGTAACGTCGTGTACCGGTATTTGGTTGCTCATCATTGCATCCCACGGCGGTGGAGATTTGCCTCGGCCAGTACGTGCCAGCCGGGGTCAAAAATAGGGTCTTGCAGTGGCGTAATGATACGCCCCTGATGCTGCTCAACGGGTGCGACCTTTGGTCGCGTTGGGGGAAATCAATGGATGGTATATGTGATCTGGATCAATTGACTTGGCAAGTATGGACGTTTTTTGCCGGTAGGCAGGTCATTCATCCCATGGATTAATCAGTGAGGCGCCGCAGGACTGAACATCTGTCTCATCCAGTACAGGGCGGCCCGGCCAGATGTGTCGCGGCGCGATGTAATGCGTAAGTCCGTATGTGATAGCGGAACTGAGGCGATGAAGTAGAGCACTCATGCGTCACCCACTACCTGTGTTGGGAGTGGGATTGTTTACTAATGAGATGAAAACTTGAATATTTCTTCGACGCTTGCAACTTATAACGCCTCAGCACCTTCGCCTGTAGACTCCAATTTTGCACGTGCAACGCTGCGAGAGATGTCTGATCTGTACGCCAGCATGGACAGGTATGAGTTGGGCAAGCTTTTGGGTAACGAATTTGACCGATTGGAGGATCCTGAAAACAGGGGGTTTTTGACGGTAGAATTTTTGGGATACATCGCCATGGGTATGGCTGGAAACAAATTTACCTCGTCGGACCAAGTGCTCGCTTTGGAAGTGCTCAAGCGTGGCGGTTTCACGGCGTCCCTGGATCTGGATGACAAAGGCGAGCGCAACGGTAAGTTTGACCGGCAGGACATCCGTGCCTACATGGACGCAATGTTGAGGGAACATGAGGTAACAACGGCTGGCGCGGACGCTCGATAAATCGTCTATGGCCGCTGAGTGAGGGTGCCAGACCCTCACCATACAAAAAGCCCTGCGGATTCAACATCGGCAGGGCTTTTGTGATTTTAACGTGTCACTTTGGATCGGCTGGCTTATCCCCATGAGACAAGCTGTAAACATACGCCGCCAGCAAGTGCACCTTGTCATTCCCCTGCAACAACTCCTGCGCAGGCATCTGGCCCTGACGGCCATAACGAATGGTTTGCTGCAGTTGCGCAAAACTCGAACCGTAGATGAATGCACCCGGGTGGGTCAGGTCCGGCGCGCCCATCGCTGGGGTGCCTTTACCGGCAGGGCCGTGGCAGGCCACGCAGTTGGCGGCGAAGAGTTTCGCGCCGTTGGCCACGTCGGCCTTGGCACCTTCCGGCAGTTTGCGGCCGTCGAGGTTGGTCACCACAAAACCCGCCACGTCGGCCACGCCTTGCTCGCCGATGACTTCGGCCCAGGCCGGCATCACCGCATGGCGGCCTTTCATGATGGTTTCCTTGATGGTGGCCGGCTCACCGCCCCAGCGCCAGTCGGCATCGGTCAGGTTAGGGAAGCCGTAGGCGCCCTTGGCGTCGGAACCGTGGCATACCGAACAGTTGGAGGCGAACAGGCGGCCACCCATCTTCAAGGCTTGCGGGTCTTTGGCCACGTCTTCAATCGGCATTGAGGCAAACTTGGCGAAGATCGGCCCGAACTTGGCGTCCGATTTGGCCATTTCCTTTTCCCATTCATGCACGCCGGTCCAGCCGGTCTGGCCATTGGCGAACGGGGTTTGCTTGTCGTTGTCGAGGTAGTTGTAGCCCGGCAGCAGGCCCTTCCAGTTGCCCAGACCGGGGTACAGCGCCAGGTAGCCAAGGGCGAAGATGATGGTGCCGACGAACAGCATGAACCACCATTTCGGCAACGGGTTGTCGTACTCCTCAATGCCGTCGAACGAGTGACCGACGGTCTCGTCCGTTTGTTCGGCGCGCTGCCCCCTGCGGGTCGACAGCAGCAGCCAGGTCAGGGCGAAAATGGTACCCAGACTGAGGACTGTGACGTACAGACTCCAGAACGTAGTCATTCTTTGTTACTCCTAGAAGCTTGCTCGACGTGCTTGATGGCTTCGGGATCATCTGCAAAGGGCAGCATGGTCGCGTCGTCAAACTCCGACTTGCGCCGCGGGCTGAACACCCACAATGCCAGGCCGATGAAGGCCACCATCACGACAACGGTGCCCAGGCCTCGAATCATCCCGATATCCATGAAGATCACCGTTTGCTTTTGATGATGGTGCCAAGGCCTTGCAGGTAGGCCACCAATGCGTCCATTTCGGTCTTGCCCTTCACGGCGGCGGCTGCACCGGCGATGTCTTCATCGGTGTAGGGCACGCCCAGGGTGCGCAAGACTTCGAGTTTCTTCGCGGTGTCCTTGCCGTCGAGCTTGTTTTCCACGAGGAACGGGTACGCCGGCATTTTCGATTCAGGCACCACGTTGCGCGGGTTGTACAAGTGCGCACGCTGCCAGTCATCGGAGTAACGACCGCCGACACGGGCCAGGTCCGGGCCGGTCCGTTTGGAACCCCACAGGAACGGGTGGTCCCAGACGCTTTCCCCGGCCACCGAGTAGTGGCCGTAGCGTTCGGTTTCGGCACGGAACGGACGGATCATTTGCGAATGGCAACCCACACAGCCGTTGGCGATGAACACGTCACGGCCTTCAACTTCCAGCGCTGGGCGCGGCTTCATGCCTTCTACGGGTTTGTTGGTCACGTCCTGGAAAAACAGCGGAACGATCTGGGTCAGGCCGCCGATGCTCACGGCGATGACCATGAAGAAGGCCAGCAGGCCGATGTTCTTCTCGACTACTTCATGCTTCATCAGTGAGCTCCCACAACGGCGATCTTGGTGGCGGCTTCGGCTTCTACCGGGTCGGAAGCACGCACGGTGCGCCAGACGTTGTAGGCCATGAACAGCATGCCGCTGGCAAAGAACGCACCACCGATGGCGCGGACGATGTAGCCCGGGTGGCTGGCTTGCAGCGCTTCGACGAAGGAGTAAGTGAGGGTGCCGTCATCGTTGATCGCACGCCACATCAGGCCCTGGGTGATGCCGTTGACCCACATCGAGGCGATGTAGAGCACGGTGCCGATGGTGGCCAGCCAGAAGTGGGTGTTGATCAGCCCGACACTGTGCATCTGCGCACGGCCGAACAGTTTGGGGATCATGTGATACAGCGCGCCGATGGAGATCATCGCCACCCAACCGAGGGCGCCGGCATGTACGTGGCCGATGGTCCAGTCGGTGTAGTGGGACAGGGAGTTGACGGTCTTGATCGCCATCATCGGCCCTTCGAAGGTCGACATGCCGTAGAACGCCAGCGACACCACCAGAAAACGCAGGATCGGGTCGGTGCGCAGCTTATGCCAGGCGCCCGACAGGGTCATCATGCCGTTGATCATGCCGCCCCAGCTTGGGGCCAGCAGGATGATCGACATCGCCATGCCCAGCGATTGCGCCCAGTCCGGCAGCGCGGTGTAGTGCAGGTGGTGAGGACCGGCCCAGATGTACAGGGTGATCAATGCCCAGAAGTGCACGATAGAGAGGCGATACGAGTAAATGGGGCGTTCGGCCTGTTTGGGCACGAAGTAGTACATCATCCCCAGGAAGCCGGTGGTGAGGAAGAAGCCTACGGCGTTGTGGCCGTACCACCACTGGATCATCGCGTCGGTCGCACCGGCATACGCCGAATAGGACTTGAACAGGCTGACCGGCAGCGACGCGTGGTTGACGATGTGCAGCATCGCCGTCACCAGGATGAAGGCACCGTAGAACCAGTTACCGACATAGATGTGCTTGGTCTTGCGCTTGACGATGGTGCCGAAGAACACCAGGGCGTAGGTCACCCAGACGATGGCCAGCAAAATGGCGATTGGCCATTCCAGCTCGGCGTATTCCTTGGTGGTGGTGTAGCCCAGCGGCAGGGTCACGATCGCACCGACGATAACGGCTTGCCAGCCCCAGAAGGTGAAAGCCGCGAGGCCGTCGGAGATCAGTCGCGTCTGGCAGGTTCGCTGCACGACATAGTAGGAAGTGGCAAATAACGCACACCCACCGAAGGCAAAAATCACCAGGTTGGTGTGCAGCGGGCGCAGGCGGCCAAAGGTCGTCCATGGCAAACCGAAATTCAATTCCGGCCAAACCAGTTGCGAGGCGATAAACACCCCGAGCCCCATGCCAAGGATCCCCCAGACCACCGTCATGATGGCGAACTGGCGGACTACCTTATAGTTATAAGCAGTCGGACTGATTGCTGTGCTCATTCTAAGGTTCCACGGTTTAGGTTTTTTTATAGGTAAAATCGGCCGCAAGTATGTAGAAAGCGAGGGGCCATTGCAACGCAATGACTGACCTGTATCAATGCGTTCCACGCCAGATTCTGCGCCCTTTCCATGTTTTACGTAAGGACAAAATCGGAAATATAAAGCTGATCGAGTGGACAGGAAAATTTATTGCTGGCGGGGACTTGTAACTTGGTGTGTGTAAACACGCTCTCGAGGTGACGAGTGGTCAGTGGCACGATAGCCGGTCACTGCCAGCCTTTGCGCCTGTCACCCTGCAAAAATGTTCAACCCATCGAGTGCAAATCGGCCGTCGACCGGTCAATACCGATCCACTGTGGGAACAAGCGTAGACCCGAATGGCAGGAGGGGAAAGTTGCGGTGGGGAAGGGTGCGACACTTGGTCGCGTAAAACGCAAAAGTTGCCGCCCCGAACAGGGGCGGCAGTCAGAGGTTACTCAGCGTGGCTTTCTGGCGTTGCGCCATCAGCGTTGTGGGACAGGCTGTAAACATAGGCGGCGAGCAGGTGCACTTTGTCGTTGCCTTGCAGCACGTCCTGCGCCGGCATCTGACCTTGGCGGCCATGGCGGATGGTCTGCTGCAATTGCGCCAGGCTGGTGCCGTAGATAAAACCGGCAGGCTCGGTCAGGTTCGGCGCGCCCATGGCTTCCATGCCGTGGCCTTGTGGCCCGTGGCACGCCACGCAGGTGGTGTTGAAGGCGGCTTGACCGGCCGCCAGATCCGCGGTGCTGTCAGCGGGCAAGGGCAGCTTGGCCAGGTCGTGGCGCACAAAGGCGGCGACGTTTTTCACCCCATCCTCACCCAGTATCTCGCCCCAGGCCGGCATCGCCGCGTGGCGACCATTCAGAATGGTCGTCTTGATCGCGTCAGCCGAACCGCCCCAGCGCCAGAGGTTGTCCGCCAGGTTCGGGAAGCCATACGCGCCCTTGGCATCCGAGCCGTGGCACACCGCGCAGTTGGAGGCGAACAGGCGACCGCCCATCTTCAGCGCTTGCGGGTCCTTGGCAACTTCTTCCACCGGCATGGCGGCGAACTTGGCGAAGATCGGCCCGAACTTGGTATCGGCCTTGGCCATCTCCTTGTCCCATTCCTTGGCCGAGGTCCATCCGTTCTCATAGCCCGGCAACACGCCTTTCCAGTTGCCCAGGCCCGGGTAGAGGATCAGGTAGCCGACCGCAAACACCAGGGTGCCGGCGAACAGCATGAACCACCACTGGGGCAGCGGGTTGTCGTATTCCTCAATGCCGTCGAAGGCATGGCCCATGGTCTGGTCGACGCTGCCCTTGGTCTCGCCCTTGCGGGTGCCGATCAGCAGCCAGGTCAGGCCGATCAGACTGCCGAGGGTCAGTACGCAGATCCATGTACTCCAGAAGGTCGTCATGGGCGAGTGCTCCTTGTTGCAGGCTCTTCTTGAGCGTCGGATGGCGAAGGTTCATCGGCGAAAGGCAGCAGGCGTGCCTGCTCGAACGCCTCGTTGCGCCGGTTGTTGAACACCCACAGCGACAGGCCGATAAAGGCGATGGCGACGACCAGTGTGCCCAGGCCGCGGATGGTGCCCGCATCGAATTCAAATCCCATGGCTCACCTCTTGCTCTTGATGGCAGTGCCGAGCACTTGCAGGTAAGAAACCAGCGCGTCCATCTCGGTTTTGCCTTTGAGGCTGGCGACGGCGCCGCTGATGTCCTCGTCGGTGTACGGCACGCCGAGCGTGCGCATGACGTGCAACTTGGTCTCGGTGTGGCTGCTGTCGACGGGGGCGGTGACCAACCATGGATACGCCGGCATTTTCGATTCCGGCACGACGTTGCGCGGGTTGTATAAATGCGCGCGGTGCCAGTCATCCGAGTAGCGCGTGCCGACGCGCGCCAGGTCCGGCCCGGTGCGCTTGGAGCCCCACAGGAACGGGTGGTCCCAGACGCTTTCGCCGGCGACCGAGTAGTGGCCGTAGCGTTCGGTTTCGGCGCGGAACGGGCGGATCATCTGCGAGTGGCACTGCACACAGCCTTCGCGGATATAGATGTCGCGGCCTTCCAGTTGCAGCGCGGTGTAGGGCTTCATGCCTTCCACCGGTTTGTTGGTGACGTCCTGGAAGAACAGCGGGACGATCTGGGTCAGGCCGCCGATGCTCACGGCGAGCACCATCAGCAGCATCAGCAGGCCGACGTTCTTTTCAATCGTTTCGTGTTTCATCACTGACTCCTCAGGCCATCTGCGCAGAAGCGACGACTTCGGCAGGTTGCGCCGAACGTACGGTGCGCCACGTGTTGTAAGCCATCAGCAACATGCCGCTGAGGAAGATTGCCCCGCCCACCAGTCGCACGATGAAGCCAGGGTGGCTGGCCACCAGGGTTTCGACGAAGGAGTAGGTCAACGTGCCGTCTTCGTTAATCGCACGCCACATCAGGCCCTGGGCGATGCCGTTGACCCACATCGAGGCGATGTAGAGCACGGTGCCGATCGTGGCCAGCCAGAAGTGCGCGTTGATCAGGCCGAGGCTGTACATCTGCTCGCGGCCGAAGACTTTCGGGATCATGTGGTAGAGCGCGCCGATGGAGATCATCGCCACCCAACCGAGGGCGCCGGCGTGTACGTGGCCGATGGTCCAGTCGGTGTAGTGGGAGAGGGCGTTGACGGTCTTGATGGCCATCATCGGCCCTTCGAACGTCGACATGCCGTAGAAGGCCAGGGACACCACCAGGAAGCGCAGGATCGGGTCGCTGCGCAACTTATGCCAGGCGCCCGACAGGGTCATCATGCCGTTGATCATGCCGCCCCAGCTCGGTGCCAGCAGTACCAGCGACATCACCATGCCCAGCGACTGTGCCCAGTCCGGCAGTGCGGTGTAGTGCAGGTGGTGCGGGCCGGCCCAGATGTAGAGGGTGATCAGGGCCCAGAAGTGCACGATGGACAGGCGATAGGAGTACACCGGGCGCTCGGCCTGTTTGGGCACGAAGTAGTACATCATCCCGAGGAAACCGGCAGTGAGGAAAAAGCCTACCGCGTTATGTCCATACCACCACTGCACCATGGCATCTGTGGCACCGCCATAGGCCGAGTAGGACTTGGTCCAGCTCACTGGCAGGGAGGCGTGGTTGACGATATGCAGGATGGCCACGGTGATGATGAACGCACCGAAGAACCAGTTACCGACGTAGATGTGCTTGGTCTTGCGCTTCATCACTGTGCCGAAGAACACGACGCCATAGGCGACCCAGACGACGGCGATAAGGATAGCGATCGGCCATTCCAGCTCGGCGTATTCCTTGGAAGTGGTGTAGCCCAGCGGCAAGCTGATGGCTGCCAGCACGATCACCAATTGCCAACCCCAGAAGCAGAACGCGGCAATTTTCGGCGCGAACAGCTGCGTCTGGCAGGTGCGCTGCACCGAGTAGAAGGAGCTGGCGAACAGTGCGCAGCCGCCGAAGGCGAAGATCACCGCGTTGGTGTGCAGCGGGCGCAAGCGGCCAAAGCTGGTCCAGGGCAAGTCAAAGTTGAGTGCAGGCCAAACCAATTGGGCGGCGAGAAAAACCCCGAGCCCCATGCCGACGATGCCCCACACCACCGTCATAATGGCGAATTGGCGGACCACCTTGTAGTTATAGGCGGTACTTAAAGTAGTGTTCATGGTTCCCCATCCACGGTTCAACCCAAGCAAATGCGGCACTTGGGCTGGAGTTATAGGCAGACTAAAAAGCGAGGCAAGCATGAGCAAAGAGCACAAGGCCAGTATTGACGGGGATCAATGGGCGCAGTGTGTACGGGAACATGGCTGGTTGTGGGATGCCGCGACGGGGTCGATCGCGCGTGCGCCGGTGACGCTGATCCTGGCTCATGGTGCTGGCGCGCCGATGGACTCAGCCTTTATGAGCGACATGGCTGCACGCCTTGCCGGGCATGGCGTGAACGTGTTGCGCTTCGAGTTTCCCTACATGGTTCAACGCCGTGCGGATGGGGGTAAACGACCACCCAACCCGGCACCGAAGCTGCTGGAATGTTGGCGTGAGGTGTATGCCGTGGTGCGACGTCATGTCGCTGGGAAACTGGCCATCGGCGGCAAGTCGATGGGCGGGCGCATGGCCAGTATTGTGGCCGATGAGTTGGGCGCCGATGGGTTGGTGTGCCTGGGCTATCCGTTCTATGCGGTGGGCAAGCCGGAAAAGCCACGGGTCGAGCATCTGGCCGGGCTGAAGACGCCGACGTTGATAGTGCAGGGCGAGCGCGATGCGCTGGGTAATCGGGCGGCGGTGCAAGGGTATGAGCTGTCGCCGAGCATCGAGGTGATGTGGCGGGTGGCGGGCGATCATGATTTGAAGCCGCTGAAGGCGTCGGGGTTTAGTCATGAGCAGCATTTGCAGGCTGCGGCGGTGAAAGTCGCTGAGTTTCTGGGTGCCTGTTAGGGGCCCCTTCGCGAGCAAGCCCGCTCGCACATTGGAAATGCATTCCAAATGTGTGAGCGGGCTTGCTCGCGATAGCGGTTTACCGGTTGAAGCGCTCGACCAGTGAATACTGGGTATTCGCCGTGTGGGTCAGCTCTTCGCTCAACTGCGCCGAGTTCATCGCCTGTTCCGAGGTCTGATCCGCCAACAGCGCAATCGTGCTGATGTTGCGGCTGATCTCTTCGGCCACCGCGCTTTGCTCCTCGGTGGCCGCGGCGATCTGGGTGGTCATGTCGGTGATGTTGGCCACGGCCTCACTGATGCCTACCAAGGCCTGATCTGCCTCCATCACCCGTGCCACGCCTTCTTCGGCCTGGCGATGCCCGGCGTCCATGGTTTGCACCGCAGCGGCGGCGGTCTGCTGCAGCTTGGCGATCAGGGCATGGATCTGCCCGGTGGATTCAGCGGTGCGCTGCGCCAGTTGACGGACTTCGTCGGCCACTACCGCAAAACCACGGCCCATCTCACCGGCGCGCGCCGCTTCGATGGCGGCGTTCAGCGCCAGCAGGTTGGTCTGGTCGGCGATGCCTTTGATCACGTCGACCACGCCGCCGATTTCATCGCTGTCCTTGGCCAATTGCGTGACGGTCACACCGGTTTCGCCCACGGCGACCGACAGGCGCTGTATCGCCTCGCGGGTTTCCCCGGCGATGTCGCGGCCGCGACCGGTCAGGCGATTGGCTTCCTGGGTGGCGTCGGCGGTGCGCTGCACATGGCTGGCGACTTCCTGGGTGGTCGCCGCCATCTGGTTGACGGCGGTGGCCACCTGTTCGGTTTCCACGCGCTGACGTTCCAGGCCACTGGAGCTGTTGTGCGCCAGGGTGTTGGACTGCGCTGCCTGGTCGTTGAGGTGCTCGGCAGTGTCCTGCAAGCGGGTAAGACACGTCTTCAGGCGCGCTTCCTGGCTGAGGATCGACATCTCCAGTCGCGCTTGTGCGCCACGGCTGTCGGTATACATCTGTGCGATCAACGGGTCGGACGTGGTCTGCTCGGCCAGGCGCAGCAAGCGCTTGAGGCCGCGCTGCTGCCAGCTCAGGCCGAGCAGGCCCAGCGGCACCGACAAACCCGCCGCGAGGGCAAAGCCCCAGTGGGAGTTGAGCGAGGCACCGATCATGAAGCTCAACTGGCTGACCAGAATAAACGGCAGCCAGTCCTGCAGCACCGGTAGCCACTTGTCGCGCTGAGGCACGGCCGACTTGCCCTGGTTGATGCGTTGATAGAGCGCTTCGGCCCGTCGGATCTGCTCGGCGGTGGGCTTGATGCGCACCGATTCGTAGCCGATCACCTGGTTACCATCGAAGACCGGCGTCACGTAGGCGTTAACCCAGTAGTGATCGCCCGTCTTGCAGCGGTTCTTAACGATGCCCATCCATGGCAAGCCTTGTTTGAGCGTGGACCACATGTGCGCGAACACGGCCGGCGGAACATCCGGGTGACGTACCAGGTTGTGCGGCGCACGGACCAGTTCGTCGCGGGTGAACCCACTGATTTCGACGAAGGCGTCGTTGCAGTAGGTAATCACGCCTTTGGCGTCTGTGGTGGAGATCAACCGTTGCTGAGCGGGGAAGGTACGTTCGCGCTGGGTAACGGGTTGGTTATTACGCATGATTGTTCAATCCGCAAGGCTTTGATGGGTTGTCGGCCATTGCGGGTATTTATTTAACTTATTTTTGCAACAATCAACCGGCCAGCATCGGGTAGGTAAACAAACCGAAGTGGAGCAGGTTCAAGCCAAAGTGCGTGGCGATCGCTGCGCCCAGGCCGCCAAAGCGATAGGCCAGCCCATAACCGACGCCTGCAATGCTCGCCAGCAGCACCCAATGCCAACCTGCGCCCAGGTGCACCAGGCCGAATAATAACGAGGCCAGCAGCAATGCCAGGTTTTCCCCGTAGGGCAGGTGTTTGAAGCGTTGGCTCAGGCCGCCCTGGATATAGCCGCGAAACAACGCTTCTTCGACCAGGGTCACCAGCAGCAGGTTATTCAGCACCCACAGCCACGCCTGTTCCGGCCATTTGGGGGCCCAACTGATCATCCCCAGCAACGCGGCGCCACCCAACGCTGCCACTGCTGTCAGGGTCACCGCCAGGGCGGCGACGCAGATCGACAGGCGCAACGAGCGGCGCGCCACAATCCATGGGCAAGCGAGTAGGAGCCAGAAGCCGATCAGCGGTTTGTCCTGGTTCAGGTACATCGAAAACGGCACCGCGTCCGGTGTCAGGCGCTCGGGCGCGATGCCGCGGCCGTTGTAGAAACCCGGCAGCCAGTGCATCGCCAGGCCCAGGGCCAGCACCACGAACAAGCCGTGCCCGAGGTAGCGCGCCCAAGGGCTGCGTTGCTGGCGTACGGCGTACCCGGCGATCAGCAGCATGGCCACCGAGACCGCCGCCAACATGCCCAATTGCCCGTAGGTCAAGGCCAATACATAGCCAATGGAGAGAAGCACCAGGTACAGCCAGGGCAAAGCGATCATGTGAAATCCTTCAAAAAAACTGGCCGGCATTATAGCGACCGGGCTTGTTCGCAGGCATGAAAACTCTTCCACGCACGGCGCCTGGGTGAAGTGATTGCAAAACAGGAAGGCGGCTGGTTATAGTCGGCGCGTCGTTATCCCTTCAAAAAAGATCAGCACATGCCAGCTTCCCAGCGCATAGCGGTAGTCGATTCAGCGGTCAGCGCTGTGGTCGTGCCGTGCGGGAATAAACAGCCTGCGCAGATCAGTCACTACCCCCCACCTGTCAGTAGCACGCCGGTGTACGCAGTCGTATCACCGCCGGGTGTTGGCATTGCGGGCTGATCAGCGATTCGCTGTCCCCTGTGCCCGCCTGAAAAAAACCTACTGAGTTTCAGCCTTGGCTGAATTGGCTTTTTTGCCTGATTGCAGGTGGTAACCATGTCTGTTCTTTCGAAACAATCCGTGGCCGCGGCGGCCTCGACGAGCCTGTTTGTCCTGTTGTGGAGCAGCGGGGCGATATTCTCCAAGTGGGGGTTGGCCCATGCTTCGCCCTTTGCCTTTCTGCTGATTCGCTTTGCCATCGCCCTGGCCGGGTTGGTGGTTCTGGTGCCGATCCTCAGGTTGAAACTGCCACGTCCCGGCAAGCCCATGCTCTATGCGGCGGCGACGGGGCTGGTGCTGTTAGGCGCGTATCAGATTTTCTATCTGCTGGCGCTGGACCTTAAAGTCACTCCCGGCGTGATGGCCACCATCATGGGGGTGCAGCCGATACTCACGGTGGTGCTGGTGGAACGTCAGCGTTCGTTACGCCGGATGTTCGGTCTTGGACTGGGGCTGGCGGGGTTGATCATGGTGGTCTATCAGGGCATTGGGTTGTCTGGGATGTCCCTGGCCGGGATGCTGTTCGGCCTGCTGGCGCTGGCGAGCATGACGTTTGGCTCGATCATGCAAAAACGCATCACCGATAACCCTCTCGGTACGCTGCCCGTGCAGTATCTGGCGGGGTTGCTGCTGTGTGCCGTGTTTGTACCGTTCCAACCTTTCCACTTTGAACAAAGCGCCAACTTTTACCTGCCGGTGCTATGGATGGGGCTGGTGGTGTCGTTACTGGCGACGCTGCTGCTGTACCGTCTGATCGCGCGTGGCAATCTGGTGAATGTCACCAGTTTGTTCTATCTGGTGCCAGCAGTGACGGCGGTGATGGATTACCTGATCTTTGGTAACCGGCTCGCGCTGTTAAGCGTGTTGGGGATGGGGTTGATCATCGTCGGGTTAGGGTTTGTGTTTGGTAGACGTTGAGTGAGGTGCTGAGCACTGCCTCAACGCTGACGGGGGCCCGCGAAAGCGCGCGCCCGTCAGGTCTGCGATCTATTGTCGAGTGAGCGCAGTCGTCAGCGTCTGCGCCATGCTTTTCACGTAGTCGCGCAGTTCGGGTACTGCGGTGGCTTCCCAGTCTCGCGCCTGGAGGAAGGGCCCGACGTAGTACAGCCAGTCTGACGGCACGGCATTGCAATCGAGCAGCGCGCCTGAAGGGGCGATATCCATCCCGGTTCCGAGTGCGTCAGGCACTAACAGGCCATCTGCGCGCAGGGATTTGAGCAGAGGGTCGTCCAATTGGCGCAGGTCCAGGGCTGGCGTCGTGCAATTGATCACCGCTTTAACCTGCAACTGTTCCTCGGTGCTGGCGCCACGACGGCGTACTGAAACGCTTACGCCCTGAGGGTTTGACGCGTAGCCGACGATGCGCCCGGCCAACAGCTTGAGCTGGCCGCTGGCGAGTTCTTCGTGCATGCGGGCGCCGGGTTGGGGTGCACAACGATGGCGATGGGCGTCCCAGTAAGGGCGTATATGCCGCAAGAATCGTCGGCGTTCATCGAGCGGCAAGGCCTGCCACAGTTGCTGGGTGGCCGACCTCAATCCACCGATGATGTCGCGCCAGTCTCCTGCGCTTTGAGCGTGCAGCCTGACCGCGTCACGGACTGCGCGTACGTAATGACGCACCCTGCAATCGGTCAACATGTGCTGTGACAGCCCCTCGTCGTAAGCGGGGTGTGCATTCAATTCGCGGTGCGGTTGGGGCAGCAGGCCACGGCGTGAGACGGCTTGAATAGTGCCTTTGTGCCCTCGATCACGTAAGTCGAGCACGACATCCAGCATGGTCAGTCCGCTACCGATCAGGAAGACGGGGTCATTGGCACTGATGCCATCCAGTGCGCCGGGTTGCCATGGGTCATGCACGTAGCCCGGGCTTGCGTAGAACTGTCGATATTGCGGGGCGATAGCCGGTTCCTGGCGTGCACAGCTGCCAATGCTCAAAACGATGCTGTCGGCGCGATAATGCTCTCCGTTATCCATCAAGAGCAGCGCGCCGTTTGCATTGGGCTGGGGGACTATCTTGACCACTTCGCCAATCACCTGGTGCAGCTCACAACCCTGCGGCGCGCGGCTGATGGCATCCTTCAGCAGCGCTTCCAGATAATCGCCATAGACGCGTCGCTCTACGAAGGAGCCGGGTGTCGCAGTTGGGGCGTGGCGTTTAACGTAGTCATAAAAGCGTCGTCTTCACCGGCGAGGGCGCTCATTCTGCCGGCGGGCACGTTGAGCACATGGGCGCGGGTGCTTTAGGTAGCCCCGCGGGCGATGCTGCCAGCGCGGCTGATCAACAGGATTTTCAAGGCGGTGAAGGGAGGGGGGCGCAACAAGTGTACGGCCAGCGTCGAGCCGCAGAAGCCTGCGCCGATAATCGCGATGGTCTTGGTATTCATTCGAGCTCCAGTTTCAACGCTGCTCATTTTTCATTTGACAAGGTTGTTCTATTGCTCTTATTGAATAAGAGCCGATAAGTGATGTGTAGAGTCAACCGATGGATTGTTATGAGCGTGATAATGAAGTGGATCGGGTTCGTCAGCCAGGGCGCAACTGCAGCTATTCAGCGTTTGTGGATATAGGTCAGTCGCACTCCCGTTAGCCGTTGTCGACGCTTCATAACTGAATATGCGCTATACCCTCTTCGGCGTTTGCAGGGCGGGCGACCGGGATAAACAGGTTTTCGGCTCGCTGCTAGCGCGGTCACTCGCAGTGGTTTGGCGTATTCACTGATGGCGCACTAACATGATTTAGCCATTGCGGGCGGATCAGGGAAGGTTACCCTCCTGTCATTTAGGCCGCCTAGCGTCACAAACCCCCGAGTTAGAGGTGCAACGCCTGATCCTAGAGCCTCTGAGGGGGGCGAGGACGTCGACCGTTGGTCATCAGTAAGATTGCTCTTACCATTTAATGCTGTAATAATTCCGACCTTATTGTGGCCTATATCCTACCTCCCTGCAGGATATGTAGTACGCTCGCAAAGGGATATTGTGTCTATTTTCGCATCGCGTAGCCTTTCCAATGCTCTGCCGAACGATGTTTGCCTGGCAACCGTCGCGGTTTTGATGTGCTCGTACAATGGTGATACGTTCCTTGCTGAACAGCTTGACTCCATTGAGCGGCAGAGCCATCGTGGCTGGAAATTAGTAATTTCTGATGACGGTTCCCAAGATGGTACTTCGGCTATTTTTCAGGAATACTGTAATCGTTGGGGCAGCGACCGTTTGCGTGTCGTAGCTGGTCCTCAAAAAGGCTTCGTAGCCAATTTTCTGTCGCTGACCTGTCGCGCCGATATCCAGGCAGACTATTTTGCATGGTGCGATCAGGACGATATCTGGAATGGCGAGAAGTTGCAGGTCGCTGTTGAGTGGTTGCAGACACAGCCTGCCGATGTTCCGGCCCTTTATTGTGGTCGCACTCAACTGGTCAGTGACTCGGGTGTCACACTCGGCTTTTCTCCGCTTTTCTCTCTGCCCCCTCACTTCTCGAACGCGCTCGTCCAGAGCATTGCGGGCGGCAATACTATGGTGTTCAACCAGGCTGCTCGCGAGTTGATCATGGAGGCGGGGCTGGATGTCGTCGTTCCGTCTCATGATTGGTGGGCGTATCAGCTCGTTACGGGTGCGGGAGGCGTCGTTCACTACGATCCCGAGCCTCGAATGCTTTACCGCCAGCATGATGAAAATCTGATTGGCAGCAACTCCAGCTGGGCAGCTCGCCTGGTTCGGCTACGGATGATCTTTCAAGGACGTTTTTACGAGTGGAACGAACAGAACATTCGTGCACTCGAAGCCATGGAGCATCGTCTTTGCGAAGAGCATCGAACGACCCTTGCGCGCTTCAAAGGTGCGCGGAGTCAAACGTTATTTAGACGAGTGCTGGGGTTTTGGTCTGCTGGTTTGTATCGGCAGACGTTTATGGGGAACCTCGGGCTAATTTTTGCAACACTACTGAAAAAGATCTGACTCAATGACTATCTTAGTAACCGGCGGTGCGGGCTTTATCGGTGCAAACTTTGTATTGGACTGGGTAGCCCAGACAGATGAGCCGGTCATTAACCTGGATAAGCTGACGTATGCCGGCAATCTGGAGAACCTCAGCTCGATCGAAGGCGACAAGCGCCACGTGTTCGTACAGGGTGATATCGCCGATACTCAGTTGGTCCAGCGCCTGCTCGCTGAACACCAGCCGCGCGCTATCCTGAACTTCGCCGCCGAGTCGCACGTCGACCGCTCCATTCATGGCCCGGAAGATTTTATCGAGACTAACGTCGTCGGTACCTTCCGCCTGCTGGAGGCGGTGCGCGCCTACTGGAAAGGACTGGACGCTGATGCACAGCAGTCTTTCCGCTTCCTGCATGTGTCGACTGATGAAGTCTATGGCTCCCTGGCCAAGGAAGACCCGGCGTTCACCGAAACGCATCAGTACGAGCCTAACAGCCCTTACTCGGCGAGCAAGGCGGCGAGCGACCACCTGGTACGGGCCTACCACCATACCTATGGCTTGCCCGTACTGACGACCAATTGCTCGAACAACTACGGCCCGTATCACTTCCCAGAAAAATTGATTCCGTTGATGATCGTCAACGCACTGGCAGGCAAAGCCCTGCCGGTGTACGGCGACGGTCAGCAAATTCGTGACTGGTTGTACGTTAAAGACCACTGCAGCGCTATCCGTCGTGTACTGGAAGCCGGCACTGTGGGTGACGTTTATAACGTCGGCGGCTGGAACGAAAAGCCAAACCTGGACATCGTCCACACCGTTTGCGCCTTGCTCGATGAGCTGCGCCCTCAAGCGGATGGCAAGCCTTACAGCGACCAGATTGCTTACGTGACCGATCGCCCAGGCCATGACCGCCGTTATGCCATCGACGCACGCAAACTGGAGCGTGAGTTGGGCTGGAAGCCGGCTGAGACGTTCGAGACGGGTATTCGCAAAACCGTAGAGTGGTACCTGGACAACCAGGATTGGGTAAGCAATATCCAATCGGGTTCGTACCGCGAATGGGTCGAAAAGAACTACGCCGAGCGTTCGGCATGAGGATCCTTCTACTTGGCAAAAATGGCCAAGTGGGATGGGAGCTTCAACGCAGCTTGGCCCCTTTGGGCCAAGTGCTTGCGCTCGACTCAAAAAGCCCGGACTACTGCGGCGACCTCAATGATCTGCAGGGTCTGGCCGCCACCGTGCAACGGTTTGCACCTGACGTCATCGTCAACGCAGCGGCCTACACCGCCGTCGACAAAGCCGAAAGCGAGCCCGCCCAGGCCCTGCGTGTCAACGCAGAAGCCCCGGCGGTACTCGCCGCCGAGGCGCTGAAGCTGAATGCCTTGCTGGTGCACTATTCCACCGACTACGTGTTCGCCGGCACCGGCGACACGCCGTGGCTGGAAAGCGACCCGGTCGGCCCGCTGAGCGTCTACGGTACGACCAAGCTGCAGGGCGAGCAGGCCATCCAGGCCAGCGGCTGTGCGCACCTGATCTTGCGTACCAGCTGGGTCTACGCAGCGCGCGGTAACAACTTCGCCAAGACCATGCTG
The DNA here is from genome assembly GCF_900215245.1 of Pseudomonas fluorescens. GTDB lineage: Bacteria > Pseudomonadota > Gammaproteobacteria > Pseudomonadales > Pseudomonadaceae > Aquipseudomonas > Aquipseudomonas fluorescens. The sequence goes on along the minus strand of NZ_LT907842.1, from coordinate 427,050 downwards.
CGCCTGGCCATTGAGCGCGACAGCCTGAACGTGATTGACGACCAGTTCGGTACGCCCACTGGGGCGGACTTGCTGGCCGACGTCACCGCGCACGCGATCCGCACTCTGGGCTCGAACCCGTTGTTGAGCGGGGTGTATCACCTCGCCGCCGCAGGTGAGACCACCTGGCACCGCTATGCCCGCTTCGTGCTCGAACAGGCGCAAGCGGCTGGCGTGCAGCTCAAGGTCGAACCGGCCAAGGTGGGCGCGATCACCACCGCGGCCTACCCGACGCCGGCCAAACGCCCGGGCAACTCCCGACTCAACACTCAAAAACTGCAGAATGCCTTCTCACTGCGCCTGCCTGAATGGCAGGACGGCGTGGCACGGATGCTTAAAGAAATTCTAGAGAAATGAACATGCTTAAACGTAAAGGAATCATTTTGGCCGGTGGTTCAGGCACACGCCTGCACCCTGCAACCTTGGCAATCTCCAAGCAATTGCTGCCGGTTTACGACAAGCCGATGATCTACTACCCGCTGACCACGCTGATGCTGGCGGGGATTCGCGACATATTGATCATCTCGACGCCGCAGGACACGCCTCGCTTTGAGCAATTGTTGGGCGATGGTAGCAAGTGGGGGGTGAGTATTTCTTATGCAGTACAGGCCTCTCCGGATGGTCTGGCTCAGGCTTTTATCATTGGTGAGGATTTTATCGGCAACGATTTGTCTGCACTGGTGCTAGGCGACAATATCTATCATGGTCATCATTTCAATGAGCTGCTCAACAGCGCCATGCATCGCCAGGATGGCGCCAGTGTTTTTGCTTATCATGTGAATGATCCCGAGCGTTACGGCGTCGTCGAGTTTGACGACCAGGGTAAGGCGATCAGCTTAGAAGAGAAACCGCTTCAGCCCAAGTCCAACTATGCGGTAACGGGGCTCTATTTCTATGACCAAGACGTGGTCGAGATTGCCAAGGGCATCAAGCCTTCGCCTCGTGGCGAGCTGGAAATTACTGACCTAAATCGTATTTATATGGAGCGAGGCAAGCTCTCTGTGGAAATCATGGGGCGTGGTTACGCCTGGCTGGATACCGGCACTCATGAATCGTTACTTGAGGCCAGTCACTTCATTGCCACACTTGAGCACCGCCAAGGGCTTAAGGTGGCCTGCCCTGAAGAGATTGCGTTCCGGCAAAAGTGGATTGATGCTGAGCAGCTGGAAAAACTCGCGGCGCCACTCTCCAAGAATGGTTACGGTCAATATCTGAAGCGCCTCTTGCATGAAAAGATTTTTTGATAGGGCGTTCGCCAAGCTTTTTCGTATTTACCTTGAAATCACTTTTTGATCAGCAGCGCCGCGAAACCGGCGCTGGCTAAACTTTGGAGATATTTTAAAGATGAGAGCTACCCCACTTGTCATCCCGGACGTTTTTCTGTTTGAGCCGAAAGTTTTCGGGGACGAGCGGGGCTTTTTCTATGAAAGCTTCAATCAGAAGGTCTTCGAGGAGGCTGTCGGAAAGGCCGTTCATTTCGTTCAGGACAACCATTCCCGGTCGGCAAAGGGTGTACTTCGGGGTTTGCACTATCAGATCAAGCAGCCCCAGGGAAAGTTAGTACGGGTTACCCATGGCGAAGTGTTTGACGTAGCCGTCGATCTGCGCAAAAGCTCTGCCACCTTTGGTAAGTGGGTGGGGGCACATCTTAGCGCCAGTAATAGATCACAACTCTGGATTCCAGAGGGGTTCGCACATGGATTTTTAGTGCTTTCAGAGAATGCTGAGTTTCTCTACAAGACCACGGACTACTGGGCTCCTGAGCACGAACGGAGCCTGGCGTGGAACGATTCCGACGTTGCAATTGATTGGCCGTTTTCCGATTCACCCATCCTTTCCGCCAAAGATGCAAATGCCCCGCGTTTTGTTAACGCTGAGGTGTTTGAATAGTGGACCCGCACCTGAAACCTTCGGCTGGGCCGGTCAGCATGGTGGCCAGCCTCTGGAAAAATCGTTCGTTGATCTCACAAATGACTAAGCGCGAAGTCATCGGACGTTATCGCGGTTCGGTCATGGGTCTGACATGGTCATTTTTTAACCCGATCCTGATGCTTGCGGTTTACACCTTCGTGTTCTCCGAGATTTTCAAATCTCGCTGGGTCGGTGTCGATACAGGTAAAGGCGGTTTCGCGATCCTGTTGTTTGTGGGCATGATCGTTCATGGGTTGTTTGCTGAATGCGCTAACCGTGCACCTTCTTTGGTGATGACTAACAGTAACTATGTGAAAAAAGTAGTCTTCCCGCTGGAAATTCTGCCGGTCATCACCCTGGGTTCTGCACTGTTCCATAGCTGCATCAGTTTGATTGTATTACTGGCCGCCCAATTCTTGATCACTGGCCAACTCTATTGGACGGCAGTCGTGTTCCCTTTGATTTTGGTGCCACTAATATTAGCCACTCTAGGAATAAGCTGGTTGTTGGCCTCGTTGGGTGTCTATCTACGAGATGTAGGTCATGTGATTACAGTCCTTACCACCGTCCTGTTGTTTCTTTCGCCTGTACTTTATCCGGTAGCGGCGCTGCCTGAAGCTTATAAGCCATGGTTAAAACTCAACCCGCTGACCTACATAATTGAGGAAAGTCGAAGTGTCCTGCTATTCGGCCACCTACCGCATTGGGGCAGTCTAGGTCTGGCTATCGTCATTGGGGCACTTATTGCTTCAATTGGCTTCTGGTTCTTTCAAAAGACACGTAAAGGGTTCGCTGATGTCATCTGATCAATCGGTAATCAGCGTTCGGAATGTCTCCAAATGTTTTTATACCTATGACAAACCTCATGATCGCCTGAAACAAGCTATCGTGCCGCGATTCCAGCGGTGGGCCGGGGACCAAGTCACCACCTACGGCAAAGAGTTCTGGGCCCTGCGTGACATCAGTTTTGAAGTCAAAAAAGGCGAAACGGTAGGTATTGTAGGTCGCAATGGATCAGGCAAATCCACATTGCTGCAGATCATTTGCGGCACGTTGACGCCGACGATAGGCGAAATTGAAACCCGTGGGCGCATCGCTGCATTGCTCGAATTGGGCTCGGGCTTCAACCCTGAGTTTACGGGGCGTGAAAACGTCTACCTGAACGCCGCAGTTCTGGGTCTGACGCGTGATGAGGTGAACGATCGCTTTGATGCTATTGCCAGTTTTGCGGACATCGGAGAATTTCTCGATCAGCCTGTGAAGGTCTATTCCAGTGGTATGGCGGTCAGGCTTGCCTTTGCAGTCCAGGCACAAGTCGATCCTGAGATTCTTGTTGTGGATGAAGCGCTCTCGGTAGGCGATGCCCGGTTTCAAGCCAAATGCTTCGAGCGTCTGCGCCAGCTTAAAGAGAACGGAACCAGTATCTTGCTGGTGACCCACTCCAGCGAGCAAGTTGTGACGCACTGCTCGCGCGCAATTCTATTGGAACAAAGCCGGATTGAAATGATCGGGGAGTCACGCCCAGTGATCAATCGCTACACCGACATTTTGTTTGGTCGTAATACCAGTGCTGATGAGCCTTCGAGCTCCGCAGTGATGGCCGCAGAGCCCGTGGCGCTCAGCGAGAAAGCTTTACAGTTGTCTCTGGAAAGCGATGTTTATGCATCACGTATTGGCTATAACCCACATGAATATCGTTGGGGTGATGGGGCTGCTACGTTAATGGATTTTTATTTGAGTGCGAACGGGCGTGAATTTCCGGCGAGTATAGAGTCAGGTGAGGAAGTTGTACTCGGTGTGTCACTTAAGTTTAACCGTTCAGTAATCAACCCAATTCTCGGATTCACTATTAAAACTAAGGAAGGTGTGACGGTCTACGGCACAAACTCTTATTTGTTGGAGTGTACCGAAACCCGATCCATGGGAGAGTCTGGGAGCGTGGCCACCGCCAGCGTGAAGTTTTTAAACAGACTAGCGACTGGTGATTATTTTATTTCCTTAGGGATCGCCTCTAGAGAGGGCGAAGACATCATTCCCCATGATAGGCGTTATGACTCCATTCATTTGGTTGTTGAACCCACTCCCAAGTTGTTGGGGCTGATTGACCTTGCCGCTGCTATGACAATCGATCCGGTAGACCCAAATGTTTAAACTCGATCAATACGGTTATACCAAGGATGGTGAAACAAATGTGTGGGTGCGCTCTGATTTTCAGGGTATAGCCTACAGTGATGGTGATAGCGCCGAAGCTGAACTCGCAGGAATAATTCATAATGCCAAAGACGTATCTGTCTTGTCGGATGAGCTTCCGCAGTACTGCACAGACTGGGCAAAGCTTTATCACCTGAGCGCCACGCGCGCTAATATCCTTCGTCCGTTTGAGCACTTGTTCAAGTCTCGCGTGTTGGAAATCGGTGCCGGTTGCGGTGCTATCAGTCGTTATCTCGGAGAATGCGGAGCAGACCTTCTATGCCTGGAAGGCAGCCCTCGGCGCGCGGGAATAGCCGCGAGCCGGACGCGCGAGTTGGATAACGTAACTGTTCTGGCTGAGCGTTTCGACGATTTCAAGGTCGATGAGCAATTCGATGTCATTACGCTTATTGGCGTGCTTGAATACGCAAGCATGTTCAGTAATGCGGAAGATCCCGCCTTGGCGATGCTGATGCGCGTTCGTCAATTGCTCAAGCCTGATGGACATCTTTTCATCGCCATCGAAAACCAGTTGGGGCTCAAGTACTTTGCGGGTGCGCCTGAAGACCATGTCGGCATTACAATGTATGGCATCGAAGGCCGATACGAACATGGGCAGCCCAAAACCTATGGTAAGAAGGAACTCAAGGACCTAGTCAATCGAGCCGGGTTTACCGCTTCGAGTTTTCTGGCGCCGAGTCCGGATTATAAGCTGCCCAACTCGATCATTACTGAGAGCGGCTTTGGGTGCGACGATTTCGACGCCTCTGCTTTGGCGTGGCAGAACGTCAAGAAGGACCCGCAGCTTCCAGAACTGACCACTTTCAACCTAGAGAAGGCTTGGTCAGTTGTCATCGACAATCGTCTGGGTATGGACCTGGCCAACTCTTTTTTGGTCGTGGCGTCTTCAGAAAAAAGTGAACCTTTCGATACTGATGTGCTTGCCTACCATTACAGCACGGGTAGGAAGACTCGCTACTGTAAGGAGTCATTGTTTGTTAAAACGCCGCAGGGCATTCAGGTCCGCTATAAAAAGCTGGGTAATCTAATAGGCGATGAGGCGCAAGCGAACCTCGACGACGGCTTCAAATATGTGCTTCCCAGAGTGGATGCCTACGCGAAAGGCAGCGTGCTCAGCCTCGAGTTCCTGGATATCGCTGCGCGCCGCGACTGGAGCGTACAAGGATTTACTCCCTTCTTACAGAAGTATCTGGCTTGTTTGCAAATGCTGCTGGATGAAGAGGGCTCCGACGTAAAACTTTCTTCAGCCAAATCTGTGCTTCCGGGCCGCTATATTGATGCAGTCCCGCAAAACATCGTAATCAATAAGTTCAATAAACCGCAGTTTATTGATATCGAGTGGGAGATGGATGAGGGGGTTGAACTCGGCTATTTGATGATGCGGGCACTACTTTTACTGATGGCCGCTGCGAATCCATTCTACCCCAGTGCTTCTACGATCAGTCGCCAGGAGTTCGTGACGCAGCTGTTAGCAAGCGCAGATATGGATATAAGCGCAGAGGACATCACGCGCTACATTGCTACCGAAGCTGCCTTTCAAGAGCGGGTTACAGGTGCCGACGCAAACCAGTTTCTCAACTGGTCGCCCGAAGCAATTATTCACAAACTGGGCGCTGTGTACCCGCCCTCTAAGCATGCAAAACTCTATGTGAGTGATGCGGCCGGGCACTTTTCAGAAGAGTCTTCGTTGCTACAAGTAGTCGATGATGGGCGTCAACTGATCAGGTTCACCCTCCCTCCTGGCTTGCCACCTGGTGTGCAGTTGCGATTTGACCCTATCAACCGACGTCAAAGCTTTTCCATTCATGCCATCAAGGTGTACTCTAGCGGCGAAACGGTTGTGGAGTGGCAGGATGACATTAGTCATCCGCTTGTCATTGCATCCGCTGTGCGGATTCCCCAAGTTGGTCGCGATACGCTTTATCTAGCGCTGAGCGATGACCCGAGTTTAGCGATTCCTTTAGATGGTGAAGCGCTTAGTGGCATAGACCTGCTTGAGCTGGAAGTAAGCCTTACTTTATTCACGGAAGAGCAGCTGGCTCAAGAGATTAATGTGCTGAATCAATCTGGACTGACAAATCCCAATTCCGAGCTGCAAAATAAGCTCGATCTGATTCTGAACTCAAGCAGTAAGCTTGACCAGATCCTTGACTCAAATAGCAAGCTTGATCTGATTGTCGACTCTAATAAACAGATCAATGATGTGCTTGAGTTGTTGAAAGCGTCTATTACTTCAAATTATACCGATGTAATCGCTCAAATTACGCGCGAAAAAGAACGAGAGGTTCAAACACTCGTCGAGCAACTTCGTCTATTGAGTGAAGAGACCAAAGCCTCCGTTAAGCTTCTCAGTGAGGAGCATAAGGTAGCCCTTCAGCTCTTGACTGAGCAAAATAATCTTGCGCTGGGCGAAAAAGATTCTCAGATCGAAGAACTCATCGCCTCTACTGCGCTCGAACATGCGCACTCAGAAGTGGAGCGGCTACAGATTATTGAAACGCTGCATCATCAGGCAGCTCTTAAAGATGAAGAGTTGCAAAGTACGTTGGCCAAATGGCAAGACTCTTTGAAAGATAAGGATGCTCATATCGGCAACCTCGAAGAGCAATTGCGGTTGCAGCAGGTTCAGAAAGACACGCACATCCATAACTTGAATTTGCACATTATTGCCATGCAGTCATCATCCAGTTGGAGGGCGACTGCACCCTTTCGCAATCTCTTGAGGCGCATTAGCCAAGCTAAAAGGGTAGGGCGGTTATTGCCAGCGGTGATCCGTCGAGGTGGCGGACTACGCAGTACTGCACGCAAGGCAATCGCGGTGTGGCGTCAACAAGGCACTGCGGGCTTGAAGGCGCGGGTAGTGTGGGTTGCCGGGGCAAGTAACTTTGCCTTTGTAGGCCAGGAGACCCGTGAAGTGCCCGACCGCCACGACTATTCGCGGTGGGTTGAGTATTACGACACCTTGGATGATAACGGCCGTTGGAAAATCGGCGAAGAGATTCGCAAGTGGAGAAGCAAACCGCTGATTTCGATCATCATGCCTGTTTACAATCCGCCTTTGGACTTGTTGCGTGAAGCGGTCGAGAGCGTTCAGTCGCAGCTCTACAAGAACTGGGAGCTGTGCATAGCCGATGATGCGTCCACCGATGCGCAGGTGATTACCTATCTTGAGTCACTCAAGGCTCAAGACAAACGTATCAAGGTAGTTTTCCGCGAGACAAATGGCCATATCTCCAATGCCAGCAATTCTGCACTGATGTTGGCATCAGGCCAGTACATCGCCTTGATGGACAATGATGATCTTCTGCCGGAGAACGCACTGTATTGGGTTGCCCGTACCATTCATGACAACCCGGATGTAGGTGTTATTTATTCTGACGAGGACAAGATTGATACTGCCGGCAAGCGTAGTTCGCCTTACTTCAAGTCGGATTGGAACGAGTTTCTGTTTCGCTCTCAGAACATGGTTTGTCATTTGGGGGTTTATCGCTCCGATCTGGTGAAAGAGGTCGGTGGTTTTCGCACGGGCTTTGAAGGCGCTCAGGACTACGATCTTGCTTTGCGCTGCTCGGAGAAACTCAACCGCAGTCAAATCGTGCATATTCCACGGGTGCTCTACCACTGGCGGATTCACGCGGGTAGTACCGCAATGGCTGGCGACGAAAAGCCTTACGCGGCGCTTGCTGGCGTCAAGGCCTTGGATGAGCACCTGCAGCGCAAAGGTAATATCGGCCGTACGGAACTGCTGCCGATGGGCATGTACCGCGTTCACTATGTGCGTCCCGCAGTGGAGCCGTTAGTCACGTTGATTATTCCCACGCGTAACGCCTACGCGCTGGTAAAGCAGTGCGTTGACAGCATTCAGCAACTGACGACCTACACTAACTATGAAATCATATTGATCGATAACGGATCTGATGATCCCATCTCCCTAGAATATTTCGCGCAACTCGATCAACAAGATAACATTCGAGTGATGCGTGACGATGGGCCGTTCAATTACTCCGCTCTAAATAATGGTGCCGTCAGTATGGCTCGCGGTGAGTTGATCGGACTGATCAACAACGACATTGAGGTCATCACGCCGGATTGGCTGGATGAGATGGTGTCTATTGCTCTGCAGCCAAACATCGGCGCCGTCGGGGCACGCCTTTGGTACCCAGATGACCGCCTGCAACATGGCGGCGTAGTGGTCGGCGTTGGCGGCGTCGCAGGGCACTCGCATAAGTACCTGCCAAAAGGCGACTACGGCTACTTCTGCAGGGCTGCGTTGATTCAGGAGTTTTCGGCAGTCACCGCGGCTTGCCTGATCATCAAGAAGTCTATTTTCGAGCAAGTGGGCGGGCTGGACGAAGAGAACCTCAAAATCGCGTTCAATGATGTCGACTTCTGCCTCAGAGTTCAGGAGGCTGGTTACATTAACGTGTGGACACCTTTTGCCGAACTTTACCACCACGAGTCGGCTACACGGGGCCTGGAAGATACGCCTGAGAAAAAAGAAAGGTTTTCCAACGAAGTCCTGTATGTGCAGGCTCGCTGGCCGAAGATCCAAGAAGACTACACCTATAACCCGAACCTGACTTTAGATCATGAAGACTTCGGTTTGGCTTGGCCACCTAGAGTTAAGTTATAAGATGAATTCAACTACTTTGGTCGACACTAACTCGGCTCAGAAAAGTCACGGCGCGGTAGCACTGCCCGTCGTTCACTCTTTCTATAATTTCAAAAACTTACTTTGTTATGTTTTGATTGCTCTGCCGGTCATTAGCCTTGTCATCAGTGCTTGGTCTTGGCTAAGGTACGGCGTTGATATTCCTGTGTATGACGATTGGCGCCAATACAACGCCAATGACATGGGGCGCCTGGATTTCCGTTATTTGATGACACCGCACAATGACACGTTATACACCATAGGATTGCTGTTGGATTCGCTGGCATTTCGTTTCTTGGATGGGAATACTGTTGCGTATCAACTTATCAGTATGGTAGCTGTGCTGGGCGGGTTGCTGGCGTTTCAATGGAAACTTCTCAGTAGTTGCATGAGCAATAAAACTTATTTGGCTGTTTCTTTCTCGTTTACACTACTCATGCTGCAGCCGGATACTTATTGGGGTTGGCAGAACTTGGCTTATCATCAAGCGGTGCCTTTGGTTTGCCTTTTAGGTATTATTGCAATCACTCTACGCGAAAAGCTCAATTCGGGTTATGCATTCGTATCCGTATTTTTTCTCACGTTAATTTCCGGCCTAACTTATATAAGTGGTGCGTTTTCTGCACTTGCGCTTTGTCTGATATTTGTCTTTGTTGGATTGGTGTATAAGTCTAGGTACAGTAAGAATTTAGTGAGTGCTGGGCTGGCGATTGCGCTGCCTGCGCTTGCTACAACGATGGCTCAATTATGGGTTATTGTAGGAGTTCAGCATGGTACGCATCGCGCAGATGCGCCAATGGCATACCCTTGGGAGTCTGATTTCTGGTATTTCATGTTGGGGAAAATTGGCCGCTCATTGATGCTACCGATGTCGCACCCTAAATTTTCTTTGATAGTAACAGCTGTGGCAGTGCTGATAATCCTAGTGCTTGTAATTGTCGGGATTTTTAAGCTTGGTTCCAGTGCTAGTGATGCGACCAAAAAAGCTATCATTGTATTTTTGTCGCTATCAGGAGTGGTTTTTGTATACCTACTGCTTATATCGGCCGGGCGAACGAATTTGCGGCCTGATAACGTAAGTGGCGCTACGGATGTTTTTATATATGGTTTTTACAGGTTTCACTTTTTCTGGGTTACTTTGCTATGGCCTTGGTTAGTATTACTTTGCTTGAAAGGTCTACATAACCGCAGACCGTCGAAATCATTCGCTATCGTTGTTGCGCTTATAGCTATCGCACTATGGATTGTAGCGATGGTTTTTACAGAGATTATGGGCGGTTCAGCTTTCTTTAAAGCTACGATGAAGCATCGCTCTGAGGGTGTAGCGTGTGTGGTCTCTAGGATTCAAGAATCCGGAGAAGTGAGATGCCCAAATATAGATCTCGGCGATATTGCGGAAGGCATAAAGAATGGACGGGCTTCTGATGCATCGTTTGCCAGAATACTTCCAATTTTGCCTATAGCACTCGGGAGCAACAACCCGCCGCCGCTTTTCAGACTTTCAGATAGCTTGGGTGCAGTGAAAATAAATAATGCGGTGCGTGACGTAAGCGCAAGTCTTATACTTAGCCTTAAGACTGATAATGATCCAAGCCTGATAATGAAGATTCCTCCAAGTGCTGATCTGTCACGCTGTGGTACGCTTGATCTAGTCGCGGCAATAACGGTAGAGGAGGCTAGTGTTGCTCAGCTGTTTTATATGGCGCCTGGGCATTTAGGCTACAGCGAGGGGCGGTCGACCACAGTCTCTGTGTCACCGTCCAAGGAGCCTCAGATTATTAGCCTTACTGTTAATAGCACTAACGGATTTGAGTCTGAACTAAGGTTTGATCCGGTGACGGCTAATCAGAAAATAAGTATTAAAGATTTGGAAGTTCGTTGCCGTTCATATTTTCAGACTAATTGAGAAAGGTACATAAAATGTCCTCTAGTCAAATACCACTTTTTTCCGCTGCGGTTGTAAACGCTCGACTGGACTTCCTCTCCGCAATCACTAGCGTGCTAGACAGCCACTGGTACGTGCTTGGGAACGAAGTGAAACTGTTCGAAGAAGAGTTCGCGAAGTATGTGGATGTTACCCACTGCATCAGCGTTGCCAACGGCTCAGATGCACTTGAGCTGGCGTTGAAAGGCCTGGGCGTTGAGCGCGGCGACCACGTCGTTGCGGTTGCCAACGCTGGTTTTTACGGCAGCACAGCGATTCATGCGGTCGGCGCAGAGCCTCTGTACGTGGACGTCGCCCCGGCCAGCTTGACCATCTGCCCGAAGGCGCTTGCAGCCGTGTTGGACAAAAAGCCCGCAGCGGTGATCGTGACGCACCTTTACGGTCAACTGGCCAACATCGAGGAAGTCGTCCGTATTGCTTCGGCGGCCGGCGTCCCGGTGCTGGAGGATTGCGCCCAGTCCCATGGTGCGCGACGCAATGGCAAACAGGCTGGCAGTTTTGGCACGATTGCGTGTTTCAGCTTTTACCCCACCAAAAATCTCGGTGCCCTGGGTGATGGCGGTGCAGTGGTCACCGATAACGACGAACTTGCGAATCGTATCCGCCAGTTGCGCCAATACGGCTGGACTCAAAAGTACCAAGTATCTGTCCCAGGCGGCCGCAATAGCCGCCTTGACGAAATGCAAGCCGCGATCCTTCGTATAAAACTCCCGCATCTTGACACCTGGAACGAACAACGTCGTGCGATCGCTAAGCGTTACAACGCGGCGTTTAACGCACTGGATATGCAATTGCCATGCTCCACCGGCGAAGATTATGTAGGCCACCTCTACGTCGTGCGTGTGAAGGCGAGAGCAGAGTTTGCTGCAGCATTGAAAGAAAAGAGCGTCAGCACCGACATTCATTACCCGATCGCTGACCACAAGCAACCCGCTTACGTTGCCAAACCAGCCGCATTGAGCGTGACTGAGGAGGCGTGTGAAACGGTTATTTCGTTGCCTTGCTACCCTGGCCTGAGCGACGAAGAAGTGGATCGCGTGATCGAGGCCGTCACTGCTTACTTTTTAGAGGGGAATTAACCTTGCTTACGTTGGTCATCCCCGTATATCGCAACGAGGGCAATCTTCCCGACCTGCTCGTCGCCATAGCTGGCGTGAATACGCAGCTTGATAACGACCTTGAGGTTGTGTTTGTGGTGGATGGCAGCCCGGACCGCTGTTATGAGATTTTGCGAGAGAAATTGCCTTCGCAGCCTTTCCGATCCAAGCTCATTTTGCTGTCGAAGAACTTTGGCTCGTTCATGGCAATTCGTACAGGGCTGCAAAATGGCAGCGGGGACCGATTTGCGGTGATGGCCGCGGATTTGCAGGAACCACCTGAACTGGTTCTTGAAATGAACCGCGTGCTGTTGGGTCAGGACACCGATGTTGTCGTCGGTGTTCGAGAAGGGCGGCAGGACCCGTGGGGCAGTCGCATGGCGTCCTACCTCTTCTGGGGCCTTTACCGCCGGTATGTCATCCCGGAGATTCCGCCGGGCGGCGTCGATATGTTTGCCTGCAATCGGGCATTCAGAGACACACTGTTGACGCTGGATGAGCGACACAGTTCGCTGATCGCACAGATTTTCTGGCTGGGTTATCGCCGCAAAGTCGTGACCTACACCCGTCAAGAAAGAGTTCACGGCACTTCGGCCTGGACCTTGCGCAAAAAAGTCAATTACCTGATGGACAGCGTGTTTTCCTTTACGGACCTGCCAATCAGGCTGCTCACCCGTGTCGGTGCTTTCGGTTCGGTGCTGGCGGCGGTATTTGGTCTTTTCACATTAGCGGCGAAGCTGCATGGCATGATCGAGGTGCCGGGTTACGCAATGATCATGCTGACGATCACTTTCCTTGGCTGCTTGAATCTCCTGGGACTGGGCATCGTGGGCTCCTACGCGTGGCGTACCTACGAAAATACAAAAAATCGACCCTTGGCGATCCCAATGCGCGTTGAAGATTTTGGAGACAAGAATGGTCAGCACTAAGCAATACTTCGTTCACAGTCATGCACTGTGCGAATCCGAGAATATTGGTAAAGACACGCGAGTCTGGGCGTTCGCGCACATTCTGCCTGGGGCCACCCTGGGCAGCGAGTGCAACGTTTGCGACAACGTGTTCATTGAAAACGATGTGATCATCGGCGACCGTGTCACACTCAAATGCGGCGTGCAGGTCTGGGACGGGATCACCATTGAAGACGACGTATTCATTGGTCCTAATGCAACCTTCACGAATGATCTGTTTCCGCGTAGCAAGGTCTACCCGCAGGCCTTCGACCGCACAATCGTCCGCAAGGGCGCCTCACTGGGTGCCAACTGCACGATCCTCCCGGGCCTAACGATCGGCATCAACGCAATGATCGGCGCAGGTGCGGTGGTCACGCGTTCTATCCCGCCCAATGCCATCGTCGTTGGTAACCCCGCCAAAATTATCGGCTACGTTGATGCCAAGCCTGTCAGCACATCCCAGGAAGGGGCTGAAAAGGTTGCCAGCAAGCCGGGCATGGTCCATACCACTGTCAACGGTGTGACTTTGCATACGATGACCGAGGTCGCTGACATTCGCGGCAGCCTTTCTGCGGGTGAATTCGAGCGCACCATCCCGTTCAAATCGGAACGATATTTCTTGGTGTATGACGTGCCTACCGCAGAAACACGTGGCGAACATGCGCATAAGATCTGCCACCAGTTTCTGGTTGCCGTCAAAGGCTCGGTGCATGTGGTCGCGGACGATGGTAGTAACCGCGAAGAGTTCGTGCTGGATAAGCCGAATAAGGGCATTCACCTGCCACCCATGACATGGGGCATCCAGTATCGTTATTCCCACGATGCAGTGCTGATGGTGTTTGCGTCGCATTACTACGATTCGGCCGATTACATCCGCAACTACGATGAATTCAAATCGCTGATTGCTAACGCTCGATGATGCCTGGAATCAAGCGCGCAGCAGCTAAAATCCTGCAGGTAGATTTTGCCAGATTCCTGGTGTCGGGTGGATTCAATACCGTCGTCACCTATGGAATTTATTTGCTGTTGTTGAATGTATTGTCCTATAAGACAAGTTATACGATCGCGTATGTGGCAGGAATAGTGCTTGCGTACAGCCTCAATCGTTACTTTGTTTTCAAGAGTCATCAGGGCATCAAAACGGTCGCGTTGTTTCCATTAGTGTATCTGACGCAATACCTCTCCAGCTTTTTGATTCTCTGGGTGTGGGTTGAGAAACTTGGGCTTGATAGCCGCGTCGCCCCGTTAATCGCAATCATGATCACGGTACCGATGACGTATGTTCTTTCCAAATACGTGTTCTCCACGGCCCCGAAACGGGGTTAATGTTTAAAAAGTGGACATAGCAGCGCCTACGAGCCTGCCGTTATCTGAATGTCACGCAGATTTAAGCCCCGGGACATCTTGCTGCGATTGCGGCGAGGTGTCCAAGGGCTTTTTTTGTTGAACGTCGCATTTCAACAGCGTGAAGTCTTTTAGGCTTCAACGTCGCGCGCTTTGATAATCATGCTCGAGTCATCGTTGACGGTGACTTCGAACATGGCGGTGTGTTTAAGGATTATTCTATTACTAGTAACGTTTTAGACTGGCATAGGAGCGAGGAATTCTCTCCAGGGATCTCAATGGATACACCGTAGCCACCTGGTTCCAGCGAAGATAAGTCGGCGTTGAAGGAAAAACCAGCTTTCAAGAGTTTTTGATTGTTGAATGCCTTTGCCACGTCCGGTCGATCAATGACCGTATATTCCTTGAATGTTGCAGGGTTACCCTTGTAGCCGTTCAAACGAAGTTTTAGTTCCTTTGGCGAGCTTTGGTTAACGGTATCAATAGCCCAACCGTTAAATTGTACAATGCTTCGCGGTACATAAACGCTCGTGTCGGTCTTTCCGCCGATTGTGTCAATGGTGCATTTGTCTGATGGGTAATATGTCGTCTTGGCAGCTGCTGCACTTCCCTTGCTCCCTTCCTTGTCATTGCATCCTGTCATGGTTGCTGAAGTTATAGCGAGAAAACTTATTGCCGCAATTATTTTGTACATGGTTTTTCCTGAAGGGGCAGTGTATGTATTGTTGATTTCTTAACTCTATAAATGCTTGGCAGTACTATCGTGTTAGCGCAAAAACTGACGATTCATCGGCGGCAAAGTCTCCGCCCGTGCTGCAAAAAAAATCAACCTCAGCAGTCGGATTATGTAGTGGTTGGCAGCACAGTACAAGGGTACGGGAATGGCTTCATGGCGGTAGTCATGCATTTTTACTGGGAAGTCGATGGGCAGGGACTGAGTGAGACCGTTTTTGATGAGCATCACCTACGCTGAGTGGGAGCTGGTTTTCAACTCAGCGCTGCGCCCTGCATCTTTTAAAATAAGGTATTGCAACAACCCGCGTGAAGGTTTTCAGTCCGCTAGTAGGTCGGACTTGATAATGAGGTTGTATTTTTTCGGTTTTCGAATGCCACCAATATTTAATTGGTCGTGCGATATAGGGTTGTAAGTAAAAGTGTAGTTACGGAAAGTTAGCCCGTACTTCTGTAGCGTACGCACAGGTCCCAGGGCAGCCAGCCGTCGATGGGGTTTTCGCAAGGCGACTCGTACGTGTTGTATATACACCTATAATGCCAATGAAAAAGCCCGCAACGGCGCGATTTGTGATGCCAGTGTCTTGAGTTTCAGGTATCGGGTGCAGTCATTTTTTTATTACCTTCAACACCCAGGTAAATATAAGTGGTTACCACTATCGATGCAGCCACACAAGCCTCGGAAGACTCCACAGATATCCACGGGCCTCACGGCCAAAGTGGCTTCTATTCAGTGCTTTGCAGCCCCATCGTGTACTCGAGCGCTGCTTGAGACGCGTCCCGTAGCGTTCAGCCTGAACAGAGAGGAGGGTAACTATTGCAAGAAGCGCTCGCTTCCGTCATTTAATCTACGTTAGCCCGTAGATCACAGTGGTCACCGGAAAGGTGCCGATTCTCTGCCGGCTCTCGGAGCCAAAATTCAGGATTGGAAAGGACAGCATGAATATCACCAGCAGGCCGACCGGTACTTTACTGTCGCTGTTGAGCGACCAACGTAGGCAGTACATGGTGATAATAAGTACTCAGTAACGTGTTCGGCGCTGCTGTTGAGCGCCTCGACGGTGTCCTGGGTGCCTTGCTGGATACCGTGGATCATCTGCTCGATTTCTTCGGTGGAATCCTGTGTGCGTTGCGCCAGTGACCGCAACTCGTCGGCGACCACCGCAAAACCACGCCCGGCTTCGCCTGCGCGGGCAGCTTCGATGGCGGCGTTGAGCGCCAGCAGGTTAGTTTGCCCGGCGATGCCGCGAATCACTTCCAGCACTTTGCTGATGTCCTGGGCCTGGACCGCGAGGCCCTCGGTCTTGTTCGATGCACCGAGCACTTCGTCGACCAGGTTCTGGATTGCGCTGATGGTTTCGCTGATCTGGTAGTGGCCGTGCTTGCTGTCTTCGTCGGACGCCTTGGACGCCTCGGCGCTGGACACCGCATTGCCTGCCACTTCATCCACGGCTGCACTCATCTCGTTGACGGCGGTCGCGGCCTGTTCGATTTCATCGTTCTGCGCCTGCAGGCCACGGGTGCTTTGTTCCATCACCGAGCTCATCTCTTCGGCGGCAGAGGCCAGTTGCTGCGCCGACTCGCTGATGCCGCGAATGGTCGATTTAAGCTGGTCCTGCATCGTGGCCAGGGCCGTCAGCAACTGCGCCGGCCGTCGCTGCCCTTCACCACGATCGGCCGGCTCAGGTCGCCACCGGCAATGGTGCGCGCCACCGCCAGGGCCTGGCCGAGCGGTGCAGTGATGCTGCGGGTCAGCAGCCAGGCCAGCAGTAAGGTCGCAATCAACGCGCACACGATGATCAGGCCGACCACCCATTGCGCGCGGGTGTACATCTGCGCCGCCGAATTGACAGCGGCTTCCACGCCTTTCTGGTTGAAGGTGATCATGTCCTCCAGGCTTTTATTGAGGACTGTGCCCTGAGGGCCGAGGCCAGTGGTAAGCAGGTCTATCGCGTCTTGCTGCTGGTCGTTGTCGACCCGTTCAACCAACTGGCTGACGATGCTGTCGTAGGTGTTCACGTTGACGTTGAGCTGCTTGAGCATGGCCCGTTCTTCGTCACCGCTGAGCAGGCTTTCGTGGTGCTCAAGCAGGGTTTTGAGTGCTTTGCGCTGGCTGGCGATCAGGTTTTTGCTGTTGTCGCGGATGCGGGACTCGTCGGTAGTCGCCATGCGCATGGATTCCAGGCGCATGCTGGCAATACAGGCAGCAGCGTCGTGGATATTCTCGATGCTCGGCATCCACGAGGCTTCGATGATCAGCGCGCTTTCACGCAGCTTGGCCATCTGGCCCAGGCCAAACAGGCCGACAATCACCAGCATGGCGGCCAAAACCCCGAAACTCAGACTGGCGCGTAGACCGATTCGCATATTCCTCAATGACATCCTGGTGCTCCTTAGGCGATTAGCTTCTGTTCCCGGACCGGTCTTCGGACCTGATTTGAGTGGGAAAGGGCGCGCTGTATATCAAAGTGCCATCAAGGTGGTAATCAGGGTTTCCCTTACGGTGCATCGAGGCGGTGACCTGTGCTGAGAATCGGCGACAGCACTGGTTTTCGCTCGCGCCAGCGCCACGCCATGCGGTTGTGGGGCTGCAGGCGTGCGCAGTGAGACTTTTCGGTGCGTTTATTGACCGCTTGGTCGAGTTGAGAAAATTGAAAGTAAATGTACAAACCGCGCGAAGGTGTACAGATAAGCCCGGAAAATCATCCTTCTCCTGCTTCGTTTCACTGGCTAAGCTCAGGGCTTCCAGATGCCCGTTCGAGGTTTCCCGCATGTCGCAATCCGCCCTCGCCATCGCCCGCATGATCCTCGATGGCTTCGACGATTACCGTGAGCACTTTCGCCAGATCACCGACGGCGCCCGCGAACGGTTCGAAAAGGCCCAGTGGCAGCAGGGGCAGGCGGCTTCGGCGGCGCGTATCAACCTGTATGAAGACAAGGTGGCTGAAGTGACGGCGCGCCTGCGGGCCAGCTTCGACGAGGCGACCTTGCTGGACATCGACACGTGGCCCCTGGTCAAGAGCGCGTATATCGGCCTGATCGACCTGCGCTTTGACGATGAACTGTCGGAGACCTGGTACAACTCGATCTTCTGCGGCCTGTTCAGTCATGACCTGATCAGTGATGGCTGCATGTTCATCCACACCACGCGGCCCAGCCTGCGCCGCGCGCGCGCGGCGCAGACCCGGACCTATAAGCCGACGGGCGACCTGGCGTCGACGCTGGCGCAGATTTTCGCCGATTACCGTTTCAGCGAACCCTACGCGGACCTCGCTGCCGACTTGCGCCGGCTCGAAGCCCAATTGCGCGAGAACCTGCCGGACTGGGTGTGCAAAGACCCGGACCTCAGCGTCGAGCTGTTTTCCTCGGTGCTCTACCGTAATAAAGGCGCCTACCTTGTAGGGCGCATCTATACCCGCGATGAACAATGGCCGCTGGTTATTCCGCTGTTGCACCGCGAAGGGCGCGGCATCCAGATCGATGCGCTGATCACTGATGAGGCCGACGTGTCGATCATCTTCTCCTTCACCCGCTCCTATTTCATGGTCGACGTGCCGGTGCCGGCGGAATTCATCGGCTTTCTCAAGCGCATCCTGCCGGGCAAGCACATCGCCGAGTTGTACACCTCCATCGGGTTTTACAAGCATGGCAAGTCGGAGTTTTACCGCGCGCTGATCAACCACCTGGCGACCACCGATGATCAATTCATCATGGCGCCCGGCGTGCGTGGCATGGTCATGAGTGTGTTTACCCTGCCGGGCTTCAACACCGTGTTCAAGATCATCAAGGATCGTTTTTCGCCGTCGAAAAACGTCAATCGCGCCACGGTGATCGAGAAGTATCGCCTGGTAAAAAGCGTCGACCGAGTCGGGCGCATGGCCGACACCCAGGAGTTTGCCGACTTCCGTTTTCCCCTGAGCAAGTTCGAGCCCGAGTGCCTGGCCGAACTGCTTGAAGTCGCCGCCGGTACGGTGGAAGTGGAGGGCGACAGCGTGCTCATCCGCCACTGCTGGACCGAGCGGCGCATGACCCCGCTCAACCTCTACCTCGACAACGCCAACGCCGCTCAGGTGCGCGAAGCCCTTGAGGACTATGGCCTGGCCATCAAGCAATTGGCGGCGGCGAACATCTTTCCCGGTGACATGCTGCTGAAGAACTTCGGCGTCACCCGACACGGTCGCGTGGTGTTCTACGACTATGACGAAATCTGCTTCCTCACCGAGGCCAACTTTCGCCATATCCCCGCACCGCGTACCCCCGAGGATGAGATGGCTTCGGAGCCCTGGTACTCGATCGGCCCGCTCGACGTGTTCCCTGAAGAATTCCCGCCTTTTCTGTTCGCCGACGCCGGCCAGCGCAAGCTGTTCGACGAGCTGCATGGCGAGTTGTACAACGCCGACTATTGGAAAGGCCTGCAGGACGCGATTCGCGCCGGCAAGGTCATCGACGTGTTCCCGTACCGGCGCAAAGACCGTGATAACGAATGAGGGGCGCGCGCGTTGGCGGTTTTCTGCGACAATCCGCCCCCTGCATAAATAGACGACCCAAACGCATCTGATGACTGACCAAGCGCCTGCTATCGACCAACTGCTGAAAAACCTCGATCACGCCATGCTCGCCGACCGCCACCGCTTGCGGCGTCAGTTGCTCGAGCTGCGCAAGAAACCCGATGAGGAGAAGCTGGCGCAATGGGTTACGCGCATGCAGGCGTCCTGCGCCCAAGTGACCGCGCGGCGTGCCAGCCTGCCGGTGATTCGTTATGACGACAGCCTGCCCATTGCGGCCAAGCGCGATGAAATCAAAGCGGCGCTCCTCAAGCATCAGGTGCTGATCATTGCCGGCGAAACCGGCTCGGGCAAGACCACCCAGTTGCCGAAGATCTGCCTGGAAATCGGTCGCGGCCAGCACGGTTTAATCGGCCACACCCAGCCGCGCCGAATTGCGGCGCGCAGTGTTGCCAGCCGCGTCGCGGAAGAACTCGCGACGCCGCTGGGCGCGCTGGTTGGCTATCAGGTGCGCTTTGAAGACCAGAGTGATTCCAACACCCTGATCAAGCTGATGACCGACGGTATTTTGCTGGCCGAAACCCAGAACGACCGCTACCTGGAACGCTACGACACGATCATCGTCGACGAAGCCCACGAGCGCAGCCTGAACATCGACTTCCTGCTCGGCTACCTGAAAACCCTGCTGCCGCGGCGTCCAGACCTTAAAGTCATCATCACCTCGGCGACCATCGACCTGGAGCGCTTCTCCAAGCACTTCGACGATGCGCCGATTGTCGAGGTCTCGGGGCGCACCTTCCCGGTCGACACCTGGTATCGCCCGCTGACCCTGGAGCAGGACGAAGAGGGCAACCGTGTCGAGGACGACTTGACCGTTGACCAGGCAATCCTCGCCACCCTTGATGAGATTGCCGCCTATGAGCGCAGCGAACGGCGCAGTCCCGGTGATGTGTTGGTGTTTTTGCCGGGCGAGCGTGAGATTCGCGACGCCGCCGACATGCTGCGCAAGGCCCAGTTGAAACACACCGAAATTTTGCCGCTGTATGCGCGCCTGTCACCGGCCGAACAGCAGCGCATTTTTCAGTCTCATCCGGGCCGGCGTGTAGTGCTGGCAACCAACGTGGCGGAAACCTCGCTGACCGTGCCGGGTATTCGTTATGTGATCGACAGCGGCACCGCGCGTATCAGCCGCTACAGCTATCGCGCCAAAGTGCAGCGCCTGCCAATCGAGGCGATTTCCCAGGCCAGCGCCAACCAGCGTAAGGGCCGATGCGGCCGTGTTGAGCCGGGTATCTGCATCCGCTTGTACAGCGAAGAGGATTTCATTGGGCGCCCGGAATTTACCGACCCGGAAATTTTGCGCACCAACCTTGCTGCCGTGATCCTGCAGATGCTGCACCTGCGCCTCGGCGAAATCACCGACTTCCCGTTTATCGAGCCGCCGGATGGCAAGGCCATCAGCGACGGTTTCAACCTGCTGCAAGAACTCTCGGCGGTCGACCGTAACAGCCAACTGACGCCGTTGGGGCGCCAACTGGCGCGTCTGCCGGTGGACCCGCGTATGGGGCGCATGTTGCTCGAAGCCGCCAAGCTCGGCAGTTTGCAGGAGGTGTTGATTGTCGCCAGTGCGATGTCGATCCAGGACCCGCGCGAGCGCCCGCCCGAGCGTCAGCAAGCCGCCGATCAGGCCCACGCGCAGTGGAAGGATGTGGATTCCGACTTTGCCGGTTTGGTTAACCTGTGGCGTGGCTTTGAAGAGCAGCGCCAGGCCCTCACCGCCAGCCCGTTGCGTAACTGGTGCCGCAAGAACTTCCTGAATTACCTGCGGCTGCGTGAGTGGCGTGATTCCCATCGCCAACTGAGCCTGATTTGCCGCGATATGCAGCTGAC
Organism: Pseudomonas fluorescens; assembly: GCF_900215245.1. Taxonomy (GTDB): domain Bacteria; phylum Pseudomonadota; class Gammaproteobacteria; order Pseudomonadales; family Pseudomonadaceae; genus Aquipseudomonas; species Aquipseudomonas fluorescens. The sequence goes on along the minus strand of NZ_LT907842.1, from coordinate 405,775 downwards.
CCTGAACAAAGAGCCAGCGGACTTTGCCAAACTGCACAAAGCCGTGCTGTCCGGTCTGTTGAGCCAAATTGGCCAGAAAACCGAAGACGGCGATTACCTCGGCGCGCGCCAACGGCGCTTCTGGATTCATCCGTCCTCGGGCATTGGCAAAAAGCGCCCGCAATGGCTGATGACCGCTGAACTGGTGGAAACCACCAAGCTGTATGCGCGCATGGTCGCCAAGATCGATGCGGACTGGATCGAGCCGCTGGCCGGGCACCTGATCAAGAAAAACCACTTCGAACCGCACTGGGAAAAGAAGCGCGGCCAAGTGGTGGCGTTTGAGCAGATCACCCTGTTCGGGTTGATTGTGGTCGGACGGCGGCCGGTGCATTACGGGCCGATTGACCCGGTGGTGTCCCGCGAGCTGTTTATCCGTGAAGGTTTGGTACGCGGCGAGATTCAATCCCGGGCCAAGTGCCTGACGGCGAACCAGCAACTGCTGGAGCAGCTGGACGAGCTGGAAGCCAAGGCGCGGCGTCGCGACATTCTGGCGGACGAAGAAACCCTGTACGCGTTCTATGACGCGCGGCTGCCGGCAGAGATTCACCAGACGGCGACTTTCGACAGCTGGTACAAGGTCAACAGTCAGAAAGACCCGCAATTGTTGATCATGCGCGAGGAAGACGTGCTGGCCCGCGAGGCCAGTGAAGTCACCGCCGCGCATTATCCGGACACCCTCCACCTGGGCGACTTGGCCCTGGCCTTGAGTTATCACTTTGAACCCAACCACCCGCGCGACGGTGTGACCCTGCGCGTGCCGGCGCCGCTGTTGCCAGCGCTGCCGCCGGAGCGGCTGGAGTGGCTGGTGCCGGGGGTGATAGAAGCCAAGTGCATCGCGCTGGTGCGCAACCTGCCCAAGGCGCTGCGCAAAAACTTTGTGCCGGTGCCGGATTTCGTCAAGGCGGCGCTGCAACGTATCGAATTTGGCCAGGGCTCGCTGCCCCAGGCGCTCGGGCGCGAATTGCTGCGCATGACTGGCGCGCGTGTCAGCGATGAAGCCTGGGCCGAAGCGGCGCAGCAGGTGGAAAACCACCTGAAGATGAACCTGGAAGTGGTCGACGGCCACGGCAAGTTCCTCGGCGAAGGCCGCGACTTGGCCGAACTGACGGCGCGCTTTGCCGAGGCCAGCCAGGCTGCCTTGGCCGTGCCGCAAACCGCGAAAAGCCAGCAGCCGGTTGAGGCCAAGGTGTTCGCGCCGGTGGCGGAGACGACCCAGCAAAAGATCGCCGGCCTGTCGATGACGGTCTACCCGGCGCTGGTCGAAGAGAACGGTACGGTCAAGGAAGGGCGCTTTTCGACGGCCGCCGAAGCCGAGTTCCAGCACCGCCGCGCCTTGCAACGGCTGCTGATGCAACAACTGGCGGAACCGGCGAAATTCCTGCGTGGCAAATTGCCCGGCCTGACCGAGTTGGGCCTCATGTACCGCGAGTTGGGGCGCATTGACGCGTTGGTGGAAGACATTTTGCTGGCCAGCCTCGACACCTGCGTACTGGACGGCGAAGCCAGCCTGCCGCGAGACGGCGCGGGCCTGGCGGCGTTGGCCGAGCGCAAGCGCGGCAGTTGGACCGAACACGCCGAGCGCCTGGCGCGCCTGACCCTGGAAGTGCTGAAGCTGTGGCACGGCTTGCAGAAGCGTTTCAAAGGCAAGATCGACCTGGCCCAGGCGGTGGCGCTGAACGACATCAAGCAACAGCTCAGCAACCTGGTTTATCCCGGTTTTGTCCGGGAAACGCCGGCGCAGTGGTTCAAGGAGTTACCGCGTTTCCTCAAGGCCATCGAGCTGCGCCTGGAGAAGTTGCCAAGCCAGGTGCAAAAAGATCGCGTATGGAGCTCGGAGTTGGGCGGCCAGTGGGTGCAGTACCAGAACCGCCTGAACAAACATGCCCAGGAAGGCAAGCGCGACCCGCAGCTGGCGCTCTATCGCTGGTGGTTGGAGGAATATCGGGTGTCGTTGTTTGCCCAGCAGTTGGGCACCAAAGTGCCGATTTCCGACAAGCGTTTGAGCAAGCAATGGAGCCAGGTAGAGGCTTGATCACAGGCATGGGTAGGGGCGCTTATCCGGGAGATGGCGCCAAAGTCGTGGGGTTGTGGCAAACTTCGCGGTTATAAATACCGGGATCGTCGTGATGGGCTGGTGCGCAGCCGCGGCGCGATGGAATAAAGCGTTGCCAGTTTGATGCCCGCTGGACGGGATCGAACGACTTAAAGTTTGGTACGACGGTACCAATATCTTCTGCCTGACAGATTTAGAGGAACGACCGTGCATAACGTCGTCATCAGCGGCACTGGCCTGTACACCCCGGCCAACAGCATCTCCAACGAAGAGCTGGTGCAGTCTTTCAATGCCTACGTGCAGCAGTTCAACAGCGACAACGCTGCCGCCATCGAGCGCGGTGACGTGCAGGCGCTGACCGAGTCCAGTGCAGCCTTTATTGAAAAGGCGTCGGGCATCAAGAGCCGTTTTGTCATGGACAAGGACGGTATCCTCGACCCGCAGCGCATGGCGCCGCGCCTGCCCGAACGCAGCAATGACGAGTGGTCGGTACTCTGCCAGATGGCGATCGGCGCTGCCGAGCAAGCCCTGCAGCGCGCCGGCAAGACAGCTGCCGACATCGACGGCGTAATCGTTGCCTGCTCCAACCTGCAACGCGCTTATCCGGCCATCGCCATCGAAGTCCAGGAAGCCCTGGGCATCGCAGGCTTCGGTTTTGACATGAACGTGGCCTGCTCCTCGGCCACCTTCGGCATCCAGAACGCCGCCAACAGTATCCAACTGGGCCAGGCGCGGGCGATCCTGATGGTCAACCCGGAAGTCTGCACCGGCCACCTGAATTTCCGCGACCGCGACAGCCACTTCATCTTTGGTGATGCGGCCACTGCGGTGATCCTTGAGCGTGCCGACCTGGCGACCTCCGCGCATCAGTTCGACGTGGTGAGCACCAAGCTGCTGACCAAGTTCTCCAACAACATCCGCAACAACTTCGGCTTTCTCAACCGCACGGCGGAAGAGGGGATCGGCGCGACGGACAAACTGTTCGTGCAGGAAGGCCGCAAAGTCTTCCGTGATGTCTGCCCGATGGTCGCCGAACTGATCGCTGTGCACCTTGAGGAGAACCAGCTGAATGTCTCCGATGTGAAGCGCTTCTGGCTGCACCAGGCCAACCTGAGCATGAACCACCTGATCGTGAAAAAGCTGCTGGGCCGTGAAGCCTCGGTGGAAGAGGCGCCGGTGATTCTCGATACCTACGCCAATACCAGTTCGGCCGGCTCGGTGATTGCGTTTCACACCTATCAGGATGACCTGCCGAAAGGCTCCGTGGCAGTCCTCAGTTCGTTTGGTGCGGGCTATTCGATCGGCAGCGTGATCCTGCGCAAGCGCTAAACAGGGTCAAGGTGGCATCGGGTTTGCCACACTGATTGGGTTTGCACTTTGAAATCGAGGTTCTAATGGCGGCAGCGGACGACGCGCACCTGCTTGAACGGCTGCTCAAGGGCGAGCAGCGGGCCTATAAAGAATTGGTCACGACCTACCAGAGCGCCATGCGCGCGGTGGCCTATGCGATTGTCGGGCAGCGTCACGCCGACGAAATCGTGCAGGACGCCTGGCTATCGGTGGTGCGCAACCTGGCCAAATTTGAAGGGCGCTCCAGCCTCAAGACGTGGCTGCTGACCATCACGGCCAACTCTGCCAAGGGCCGCTATAAACAAAATCGCCGGGAAGTATTGCTCGACGATTTGCCCTCACCCCATGGCACCCTCGGTGACGATCGCTTCGTCCCCGACGATGGTCACTGGGCGGTCGCTCCCTATGCCTGGCACCAGGACACCCCGGAAGCCCTGCTGACCGAGGATGAGCTGCGCAAATGCCTGGAGCATACGTTGCTGAGTTTGTCGGAGTTGCAAAGCAGTGTGCTGGTGCTGCGTGAGCGCCAAGGTTTGGAATTGGAGGAGATTTGTAATCTTCTGACGCTCTCGCTCTCCAATGTCCGTGTGCTGTTGCATCGAGCACGGCTTAAAGTCTTCGCTACGGTGGAGCATTTTGAGGAAACGGGCGAATGTTGACCTGTAAAGAGCAAGTGGCGCGGTCCAGTGACTATCTCGATGGGCAATTGACCCTTCGTGAGCGTCTGCTGGTGCGTCATCACTTGATGTTCTGCCCTAATTGCCGGCGATTTATCCGTCAGATGCGCCTGATGCAGGCGACGCTGAAAATCATGCCGGAAGCGCCGGTGAAGGATGCTGATGCATTGGCTGAACGGCTCGCCGCCGAACGGCTGAAGGATCAGTAACGGCGGGGCAGAGGCAGACTCGCGTGGGTGAGTCGAACGGATGAGGGGGATCGCCCCACCCACGCAAAGCTGTTGAAACCACCTCGGGCCGTCCTGGCCCAAGGCTTGTTACACATATTTAGAACTTGGCTTCAGCATCCAACTGCAGGGTGTTGGTGTTGGCATCACGCTGGGTGCGGCTGGCGTAGTCAGCCTTGGTCAGGAAGTACGTGGCGCCAAGGGCAAAGTTCTTGTCGATGTCGTAGCTGACCTTCATTTTGTGGCCGCGCGAGCCGGTGGTGCCGTTGGCAAAGTCCGAATCGGTGAAGGCACCCACCACGGCGTTACGCTGGATATCGCGGTAGTTGTAGTCCAGGTTGAAGCCGAACACCTTGGACTTGGCACCGATCAACCACGCGGTGTCCTGATCGGTCACGGCATCGTTGTTTTTCACGTACTGGCCGTAGAACGCCAGGGGCACTGCCAGGCCGCCGATGTCAGCCTGGGCGAAACCTTCATACAGGCGGAACTCGTTGTCGGCCGAGTTACCGTTGACTGCCAGTGCGCACGGCGTGGTGGTCGTGGTGCAGCGGCTGTCCTTGTCGTTCTGGTAGGCGTAGACACTGCCGCCCAGGGTCATTTTCAGGTTGTCGGTGACCGAGAAACGCGTCCCCAACTGGCCGGATGTCAGGCGCAGGTCGTGGCGAAATTGCACGCCGTCGCCGTCGACGTTGTCCTTGAGGTTGTAGTTACCCAGGCTGCCGAACAGCTCTGCGCTGCTGCCCAGTGGGTATTTGTAGGTGAGGGCCAGGCCTTCCGGGTTGATGTCGCTATCCCAGATCACATCGCCCATGTTCACCCACGGCTGCAGCATCTTGCCGCCGATCACGTGCAGGTTCTTGATCTGGTCCGGGTGGTAGTCGATGTAGCCCAGGTCCAGCCAGATCGACTTCTTGTCGAAATAGTTGTCCTGGTCCTGGTTGGTCGACCGCGCGTCGTCGCTGCTGCCGGTGGCAATGCGAATGCCGGTGTCCACTTGCGAGTTGACTTCGGTGTACGCGCCGAGGCGGGCACGGATGCGCTGACGGTCCTTGTCACGGCCACCGTTGTTGGATTCGCCCTGAATCTTCACGGTTTCCTGACGGAAGCGCACGTCACCCTTGAGTTGGGTACGGGCGGCCCAGGCGAGCTTCTGGTCGAACACGCTCAGGTCGTTGGTTTTTTTCGCGGTGGCCGCGATCTGTTCGTTGGTCTCTTGTTGAGCTTGCTGTGCGATCTGCTTTTCTTTCTGGTCTTTGGCCAATTCCGCTTGCAGTTCGCTGTACTGCGCCGCAGTGATCTGGCCGTTGGCCTTGAGCATGTCGAGCAATTTAGCGTCGACTGCAGCGCTGACCGGAACGCTGAGGGCGAGCAACAGGCCGCCACACAGGACCGCCGCAGTTTTAGTGGAAGCAAGACGCATATCAATCTCCGAAAGTGAGGAGGGATGGCAAACCATCCAGGACACAACCGACCGATGACGGACGGAAAATAGCCGCCTGCTAGAACCAGGCGCTCTAAAAAACAGGCGTCAGTATCGCGATCACTTATGACGGGGGAGTGGCGAAGTGATGTCATGCAGATGACAAATTATTTAATAACGGAACCAATTGTTTCTGGGTTTGTCCGGGTTGGTTTGAGGTGTGCCCGGCGCTGTGATAGGCGATACTCGCGAGGCTTTCACGCCAACCAACAGTGAGGATGCCGATGCCGTTGCAACGCCTGGACAAGCTGTCCGAAATCGCCCCCCATGTTTGGGATGCCCTGGTGCCGCAGGCTCAGCCCTTTGTGCGGCATGCGTTCCTGAGTGCCCTGGAAGACAGCGCCAGCCTTGGCCCGCAATCGGGCTGGCAACCTGAGCATTTGCTGCACTGGGAGGGCGATCACCTGGTGGCGGCACTGCCCAGTTATCGCAAGTGGCATTCCTACGGCGAATACGTGTTCGATCACGGGTGGGCAGATGCCTGTGAGCGCGCGGGCATTGATTACTACCCCAAGCTGCTGACGGCGGTGCCGTTCAGCCCGGTCAGCGGGCCACGCTTACTGGCGAGGAACGTCGAGGACGGTTTTGAGCTGCTGAACAGCCTGCCGGGCTACCTGGAAATCGAAGGGCTTTCCAGCGCCCACATCAATTTCACCGACCCGCTGGCCGACGATGCGTTGTCTCGACAACCGGGTTGGTTGCACCGTCTGGGCTGCCAGTTTCATTGGCAAAACCGCGGCTATCGCGACTTCCAGGACTTCCTCGGCGCGTTGAGTTCGCGCAAGCGCAAACAGATGCGTAAAGAGCGCGAGCAAGTCGCGGGGCAGGGTATCGACTTCGAATGGCTGCAAGGCCATGAGTTGAGCGAGGCGCAGTGGGATTTTGTCTACGCCTGTTACGCCAACACCTACGCGGTGCGCCGCCAATCGCCCTACTTGACCCGTGCATTTTTCAGCCTGCTGGCCGAGCGTATGCCCGAGGCGATTCGCGTGGTGCTGGCCAAACAAGGTGCACGCCCGGTGGCCATGGCCTTCAGCTTGATCGGTGGCGACAGCTTCTACGGGCGCTATTGGGGCTGCCTGGCGGAGTTTGACCGCCTGCATTTCGAAACCTGCTTCTACCAGGGTATGGATTACGCCATCGCCGAAGGCCTGCAACGTTTCGACGCGGGCGCTCAGGGCGAGCACAAATTGATTCGCGGGTTTGAGCCGGTGATTACCCGCTCATGGCATTACCTGCGCCATCCGGGGTTGAAGAGTGCTGTCGAGGATTTTCTGGAGCGCGAGCGCGTGGGGATTCTGGCGTACGCCGAAGAGGCGAGGGCAGCCCTGCCTTATCGGCAGGGCTGAATTCGTTCAGAGGGGGGCTTGCCCGGGCCCCTGCGCATTAATCGATACCGACAAACCCGCCAGTCTGGTGCTGCCACAACCTGGCATACAGCCCACCCTGGACGAGCAACTCGGCATGGCTGCCCGTCTCGGCGATCTGGCCTTTCTCCAGCACGACCAGCCTGTCCATCCGTGCAATGGTCGACAGCCGGTGCGCAATTGCAATCACCGTCTTGCCCTGCATCAGGGTTTCCAGGCTTTCCTGGATCGCCGCTTCCACTTCCGAGTCCAGCGCCGAAGTGGCTTCATCCATGATCAGAATCGGCGCGTCCTTGAGCAACACCCGTGCGATGGCGATGCGCTGGCGTTGCCCGCCGGAGAGCTTCACGCCGCGCTCGCCCACGTGGGCATCCAGGCCAGTACGCCCTTCGGCGTCTGAGAGCAGCGGGATGAACTCATCGGCGCGGGCCTTGCGGATGGCGGCGGTGAGTTCCTCGTCGGTGGCATCCGGCTTGCCGTACAGTAAGTTGTCACGGATCGAGCGGTGCAGCAGTGAGGTGTCCTGGGTGATCATGCCAATCTGTGCGCGCAGGCTTTCCTGGGCGACCTCAGCGATGTTCTGGCCATCGATCAGGATGCGCCCGCCTTGCAGGTCGTACAGGCGCAGCAGCAGGTTGACCAAGGTCGACTTGCCTGCACCGGACGGGCCGATCAAGCCGATTTTTTCCCCGGCCTTGATGTTCAGGTTCAGGCCACTAATGATCCCGCTCTGCTTGCCGTAGTGGAAATCCACCTGTTCGAAACGCACTTCGCCATGGGGTACGTTCAGGCGTGGGGCGTTCTCGCGGTCGGTCACCGCCAGCGGCGCCGCGATGGTTTTAAGACCGTCCTGCACCATGCCGATGTTTTCGAAAATACCGTTGACCACCCACATGATCCAGCCAGACATGTTGACGATCCGAATCACCAGGCCGGTGGCCAGGGCAATCGCGCCGACGGAGATCAGTGACTGCGTCCACAGCCACAATGCCAGGCCGGTGGTGGTGACAATCAACAGGCCGTTCAAGATGGCAATCGTCACGTCCATGCTGGTGAGCACGCGGGCGGCCAGTTGGGTTTTTTCGGTTTGCTCGATGATCGCTTCCTTGGCGTATTCCTGCTCATTCTGCGTATGGGCGAACAGCTTCAAGGTTGTGATGTTGGTGTAGCCATCGACAATGCGGCCCATCAACTTGGAGCGCGCCTCGGAGGAAATCACCGAGCGTTCCTTCACGCGGGGCACGAAGTAGCGCAGTGCAACGCTGTAACAAATAATCCAGGTGATCAGCGGGATCATCAGCCGCCAGTCGGCCTCGGCAAACAATACGAGCGAACTGATCGCATAGATCGACACGTGCCAGATGGCTTCCGCCGTCGCCACCGCCGAGTCACGCAAGGAGTTGCCGGTTTGCATGATGCGCTGGGCGATGCGCCCGGCGAAATCGTTCTGGAAGAAATTCAGGCTCTGCTTGAGCACGTAGCTGTGGTTTTGCCAACGGATCAGGCTGGTCATGCCCGGGTTGATGGTCTGGTGCACCAGTAAGTCATGCAGGCCGTTGAAGATCGGGCGCAGCAGCAGGGCGACCACGGCCATCCAGATCAACTCGGTGCTGTGGATCTGGAAGAAGTTGGCCGGCGGCGTGCCCTGGGCCAAGTCAATGATGCGGCTCAGGTAGCTGAACAACGCCACTTCGATCAGCGCGCCGATCAGGCCCACCACCAGCAAGGCAGCGAAGCTTGGCCACACCTGGCGCAGATAGTAGAGGTAGAAGGGCAGGACTTTGTCGGGAGGGGCGGCGCTGGGGGCGTCGCGGAAGATATCAATCAGTTGTTCAAAGCGACGATAGAGCATTAGGTTGACGCCCGCCTGGCGGGCTCTCCTGTTCAAATATGCGCGGTGCCTTGTGAGCACCGCACGGAGCTGCCTGCAGACCTCAGTCGATGCGTTTGGCCGACTTGATCAAAACAGGATCGATAGGCACGTTTTGCATGCCCTGCTTGGTGGTGGTCTGCGAGTTGACGATGACGTCTACCACGTCCATGCCTTTGACGACTTTGGCGAACACGGCATAACCGGCGTCACGGCCCGGGTCGAGGAACGCATTGTCGGCCACGTTGATGAAGAACTGGCTGGTGGCCGAGTTCGGTTCACTGGTGCGCGCCATCGACAGGGTGCCACGCACGTTATGCAGGCCGTTGCTGGCTTCGTTCTTGATGGGCGCTTTGGTCTCCTTCTGCGACATCTGCGCAGTGAACCCGCCGCCCTGGACCATGAAGCCGGGGATTACCCGGTGGAAGATCGTGTTGGTGTAGAAACCGCTGTCGACGTAGGCCAGAAAGTTCTTGGTGCTGATTGGCGCCTTGACCGGGTCCAGTTCGATTTCAATGTCGCCGTTGGTGGTGGTGATCAGTACGTGCTGGGCCTTGGCGGGCTCGGCAGCCATCAGGTTGGCCGCGAACAGTACGGAGCCGGCAAAGAAGGCGATTTTTTTCAGCATGGGTCAGTGATCCTGGGTAGTGGTTTCGACGGTCTTTAGAAAATCGAGCAAGGTAGCGTTAAAGACATCGGGTTGATCCAAGGGCGTGGCATGGCGGGAATCCTCGATCACCACCAGCCGCGCATCGGGCAGCAGTTTTACATAGATTTCTTTCTGCGCCACGGGGGTGTAGTCATGGTCGGCGCTGATGACCAGGGTTGGACAGGTAATTCTGGAAAGTTGTTCCTGCACGCCCCAGCCCACAATCGCGTCGAAGCTGGCGAGATAAGCACGTTTGTCGTTCTTTGCCCAGCGCTCGGCCATCTTGCGACGCAGGTCATGTTGCTCCGGCTTGGGGAATAATCGGTCACCCAACGCCTTGCCGATGGTCGACAGGCTAAGCAGTCGCGCCAGGCTCCAGCGCTTGGCCCATTGCCAATAGTCATCGGCACTGCGCACTTTGACTTCGGGTGCGCTGTTGACGATGCACAGGCTCTTGACCTGGGCGGGTTCATCCACGGCGAACTGGAAGGCAATCATGCCGCCCATGGACAAGCCCACCACATGGGCCGGTGGCAGGTTCAGGTGTTCGGTCAAGGCGCTCAGGTCGGCAGTGAAGCCTTTGATGCTGTAGCGCTCGCGCGGTTTGTCGGAACGACCATGGCCGCGTACATCCACTACGATCAGGCGGTAATGCCTGGCCAGCACCGGAATTTGCAGCTCCCAATCCAGGCTGCTGGAACCCAGGCCGTGGATCAGAATCAGCGGGTTGCCGTGGCCATATTCCTCGTAATGCAGGCTGCATCCTTCATGGTCGAACCAGGCCATGCACGAACTCCGTTTCAGGCTTGCTGGGGGGCGGCGAAAGGCGCGTCCAGAGGGGCGGTGTCAAAGGTGCGCAGCAACTCCACAAGAATCTGCGTGGCCGGGCCCAGGGGTTTGTCCTTGTTCGCATACAGGTAGAACGTCGGGTTGCGGCTGCCGCCCTTTTCCAAGGGTAGCTGCTTGAGCAGGCCTTCGTTGAGTTCGCGCTCAATCATGTGCCGGGGCAGCCACGCAAAGCCCAGGCCGCTGCTGACAAAGGCGGCGGCGGTGGCCAGGCTGCCGACGGTCCAGCGTTGTTCGGCGCCGAGCCAGCCGACGTCTCGCGGCTGCTGGCGGCCGGAGTCGCGGATCACCACCTGCATCTGGCTCTCCAGGTCCTGGAAACTCAACTCGCGGTTCAAGCGATGCAGGGAATGCTCGGGGTGGGCCACGGCGATAAACTCGACATCGCTCAGTTCTGTGCCCAGGTAGCCCGGGATGACGAAGCTGCTGATGGCCAGGTCGGCCACGCCCTCCATCAATAGCTCTTCAACGCCTGACAGCACCTCTTCACGCAAGCGCACGCGACACCCACGGCTTTGCGGCATAAAGGCGGTCAGCGCGCGTACCAGGCGCGCATTGGGGTAAGCGGCATCCACCACCAGCCGCACTTCGGCTTCCCAGCCTTGTTCCATATGGTGGGCGAGGTCTTCCAGTTGGCTGGCGTTTTTCACCAGTTGCCGGGAGCGGCGCAACAGCACTTCACCGGCTTCAGTGAGCACCGCCTTGCGCCCGTCGATGCGCAGCAGCGGCACGCCGAGCTGGTCTTGCATGCGCGCCACGGTGTAACTCACCGAGGACTGCGAACGGTGCAGCGCTTCAGCCGCTTGGGCGAAGCCACCATGGTCGACCACGGCCTGCAGCGTGCGCCATTGATCAAGGGTAACGCGGGGCGCTTTCAAGATGAGCTCCTCTTGTCCTAAGCTGGCAGTCCTTATTGGAGACTGCCGAATGAGAAAATTCTGTTGTGTGCTGCTGGCGCTGCTGCCATTGACGGCGTTTGCCTATACCACCGATGTTTCCAAAGATATTCAGGGGGTGAAGATTGATTACAGCGCGTCCGATATCGACAGCACTATCAGCTCGATTCGGTTGACCAACTACGGGGCCAACGACGCGGTGTGCAAAATGGTCTTCACCAACGGCCCGGAGGCGCCCCGTGCGCGTAAAGTCACGGTCGAGGCGGGCAAAAGCACCAACACCACGGTCAATTTCAGCCGGAGCATTATCAAAATGCGCATCAAGCTGACGTGCGCTCCAAAATAACGCAGCAGCGGAGCATGCCCACAGCAATACTCCGCTTATAAACAAATTTCTAGATGGGTTGTAGCAGTTTTTTGCGCTTTTTTATCGAATCGGCCCTGGCTAATCTTTTCTCCATCGCCTTACAGCATTTGCAGATGGAGCCTACCGAGCCATGTCCAACGTTCTGATCATCGAAAGCAGCGCCCGCCAGCAGGATTCGATCTCTCGCCAACTGACCCAGCAGTTCATCAGCCAATGGCAGGCGGCTTACCCGGCGGATCAGATCACCGTGCGTGACGTTGCGCTGAACCCCGTGCCGCACCTGGACACGCATCTGCTCGGCGGCTGGATGAAACCTGCCGAACAGCGCAGCGCGATCGAACAGGCTTCCCTGGACCGCTCCAACCAATTGACCGACGAATTGCTCGCCGCCGACGTGCTGGTGATGGCTGCACCGATGTACAACTTCGCTATCCCCAGCACCCTCAAAGCCTGGCTGGACCACGTGTTGCGTGCCGGTGTGACCTTCAAGTACACCGCCACCGGCCCCCAGGGATTGCTGCACGGCAAGCGCGCGATTGTGCTGACCGCTCGCGGCGGCATTCATACCGGCGCCAGCTCCGATCACCAGGAACCTTACCTGCGCCAGGTCATGGCCTTTATCGGGATTCATGACGTCACGTTCATTCATGCCGAAGGGGTGAACTTGAGCGGTGACTTCCAGGAAAAAGGCCTTAACCACGCCAAGGCGTTGCTGGCGCAACTTGTGGCATGAACCGAGTCAACGGTTAATCGTCACATAATCGCCGGGTGTTTATATCGCTTCACGCAAACCCTTCAAGTACGCGTATCGAACCTCCCTTTGCACTTGTTGCTCCTGAGTGCTCCTACCCGACTGCCGCTATAGCGAGGTCGGGTTTTTTTTGCCCCGAGTTCCGTCAAACACCGAAAACCCTTAAAGTCGCGCCCATTCGAAACGAGGCGCGCATGGGCTATCTACTGGTTGTCACCCTGATTCAGGCATTTTCCTTCAGCTTGATCGGCGAATACCTCGCCGGTCATGTCGACAGCTACTTCGCGGTGCTGGTGCGCGTGGTGCTCGCCGGGCTGGTGTTTATCCCGCTGACCCGCTGGCGCTCGGTAGAATCCAGGTTCATGCGCGGCATGCTGGTGATTGGCGCGCTGCAGTTCGGCGTGACCTATGTGTGCCTGTACCTGAGCTTTCGCGTGCTCACGGTGCCGGAGGTGTTGCTGTTCACCATCCTCACGCCGTTGCACGTGACCCTGATCGAAGATGCGCTGAATCGACGCTTCAATCCTTGGGCGCTGATCGCGGCACTGGTGGCGGTGGGCGGCGCGGCTGTGATCCGTTTCGACCAGATCACCCCGCACTTCCTTGGTGGCTTCCTGCTCCTGCAACTGGCCAACTTCACCTACGCGGCCGGGCAAGTGATGTACAAGCATCTGGTGGCGCGTTATCCGAGTGATTTGCCGCACTACCGGCGGTTTGGCTACTTCTACCTGGGCGCGTTGATCGTGGTGTTGCCGGCATTCCTGCTGTTCGGCAAAGCCGACTTCCTGCCGCAAGCGCCACTGCAATGGGGCGTGCTGGTGTTCCTCGGATTGGTCAGCACCGCGCTGGGTATGTACTGGTGGAACAAGGGCGCTTGCCTGGTCAATGGTGGCACCCTGGCGGTGATGAACAACCTGCATGTGCCGGTGGGGCTGTTGCTGAACCTGTTGATCTGGAACCAGCACGAGCCGCTGGGGCGCTTGGCGTTGGGCGGCTTGGTGATTCTGGGGGCGGTGTGGATCAGTCGGTTGGGCGCACGCCAGGAGGCGATCCTGCGCTGAATGCCTGCGGGGGCGGGCAAACCCGCTCCCACAGGCGAAGGGTAGCCTTATACCGCGCTGCGTTCGAGCGCAGGCACATGACTGGCGCCCAACACCGCGGGCAATACGCCTGCGCGTAAATCATTGCCGCTCGGCTGTTGATACACGCTCAAGCCGAACTCCGGCAACACCGCCAGCAGATAATCAAAAATATCCCCCTGGATACGCTCGTAATCGGCCCACGCCGTGGTGCGGGTGAAGCAGTAGATTTCCAGCGGCACGCCCTGGGCGGTGGTTTGCATCTGGCGCACCATGCAGGTCATGTTCGGCTGGATGTCCGGGTGGCTTTTCAGATACGCCAGGGCATACGCGCGGAAAGTGCCGAGGTTGGTCATGCGGCGGCGGTTAGCCGACAGTTGCGCGCTGTTGCCTTGGGCTTCGTTCCAGGCCTTGAGTTCGGCCTGCTTGCGGCTGATGTAGTCAGTGAGCAGGTGCACCTGGGTCATCCGCACTTCTTCATCGTCGCGCAGGAAACGCACGCCGCTGGCGTCGATGTGCAGGCTGCGCTTGATACGGCGCCCGCCGGACGCCTGCATACCGCGCCAGTTCTTGAACGACTCGGACATCAGGCGCCAGGTCGGGATGGAAACGATGGTCTTGTCGAAGTTCTGCACCTTGACCGTGTGCAGGGTGATATCCACCACGTCACCGTCGGCGCCGACCTGAGGCATTTCGATCCAGTCGCCGACCCGTAACATGTCGTTGCTGGTCAGTTGCACGCTGGCGACGAATGACAGCAGGGTGTCCTTGTACACCAACAAAATCACCGCCGACATCGCACCCAAACCGGACAGCAGCAACAAGGGCGAGCGGTCGATCAGGGTGGCGACGATGATGATCGCGGCGAACACGAACAGCACCATTTTCGTCAGTTGCACGTAGCCCTTGATCGAGCGGGTGCGGGCATGTTCGGTGCGTGCGTAGATATCCAGCAAGGCGTTGAGCAGGGCGCTCACCGCCAGCGTCATGAACAGGATGGTGAACGCCAGCGCCACATTGCCGATAAACAACGTGGCGGTTTTGCTCAGGCCCGGTACCAGGTACAGGCCGAACTGAATCACCAGGGATGGCGTCATCTGCGCCAGGCGATGAAAGACTTTGTTGTGCCGCAGGTCGTTGAGCCAATGCAGCGCCGGTTGCCGGCCGAGCAATTTGACGGCGTGGAGAATGAGGTAACGCGCTACCCGTCCGAGCAGCAGGGCCACCACCAGTAGAACCAGCAAACCCAGGCCGGAATGCAGCAACGGGTGTTGGTCGAGGGTGCCCCAAAGGTCTTGGAGGTTGAGCCAGAACTGTTTGATATCCATGTGCGAAACCGATTCTTCTGTAAGACAACACGGGCCGATTAGAGCATTTAAGTGCGACAAAGTTGGTTTTACGGACAAATGTCTTAACAAAAAAGCAGCTGATTCGCGCCGTTCGCGTAAAGAAACTCGGTTTGGACGCCCGAAACCGTTACCCTATGCAGCTGATATTTTGTATTTCTTCGAGGTAGCACCCGTGTTTTCCCAATTCGCCCTGCACGAACGCCTGCTCAAAGCCGTGGCCGAGCTTAAATTTGTCGAGCCTACGCCTGTGCAAGCAGCGGCCATCCCGCTCGCGCTCGAAGGGCGTGACCTGCGGGTGACGGCTCAAACCGGGAGTGGCAAGACCGCCGCTTTCGTTCTGCCGATTCTGCACCGCCTGATTGGCCCGGCCAAAGTCCGCGTCAGTATCAAGACCCTGATCCTGCTGCCGACTCGCGAGCTGGCCCAGCAGACCTTGAAGGAAGTGGAGCGTTTCTCGCAGTTCACCTTCATCAAGTCCGGCCTGATCACCGGCGGCGAAGACTTCAAGGTCCAGGCCGCGATGCTGCGCAAAGTGCCAGACATTCTGATCGGCACCCCAGGCCGTATGATCGAGCAACTCAACGCCGGCAACCTTGACCTCAAGGAAGTCGAAGTGCTGGTGCTCGACGAAGCCGACCGCATGCTCGACATGGGCTTTGCCGACGATGTGCAACGCCTGGTGGCCGAGTGCGTCAATCGCCAGCAGACCATGCTCTTTTCCGCCACCACCGGCGGTTCGACCCTGCGCGACATGGTCGCCAAGGTCCTGAACAACCCTGAGCACCTGCAGGTCAACAACGTCAGTGACCTGAACGCGACCACGCGTCAGCAGATCGTCACTGCCGACCACAATGTGCACAAAGAACAGATCCTCAACTGGCTGCTGGCCAACGAGACCTATCAGAAAGCCATCGTGTTCACCAATACCCGCGCTGCTGCTGACCGTATCTACGGTCGTTTGGTCGCGCAGGACTACAAGGCCTTTGTGCTGCACGGTGAGAAAGACCAGAAGGATCGCAAGCTGGCCATCGACCGTCTCAAGGCCGGCGGCGTGAAAATCCTGGTTGCCACCGATGTGGCTGCGCGTGGCCTGGACGTGGATGGCCTGGACATGGTCATCAACTTCGATATGCCACGCAGCGGCGATGAATACGTGCACCGTATCGGCCGTACCGGGCGTGCCGGCAACGATGGCCTGGCAATCTCGCTGATCTGCCACGGCGACTGGAACCTGATGTCGAGCATCGAGCGCTACCTGAAGCAGTCGTTCGAGCGCCGCACCATCAAGGAAGTCAAAGGCACTTACACCGGGCCGAAGAAGGTCAAGGCGTCGGGCAAAGCCGTTGGCGTGAAGAAGAAAAAAGTCGACGCCAAGGGCGATAAGAAGAAGGCCGGCGCCAAGTCGCCAACCAAGCGCAAGATCGCCAATCGGCCGAAGACCGACAACCTGTCGCTCGTCAGCAAGGACGGCATGGCGCCGCTCAAGCGCCGCAAGCCAGAAGCGCCTGCTGCCGAGTAAGGCTGCGCTGCTATAAAAAAACCGGACGATGTCCGGTTTTTTTTGCGTCAGTTTTTGGTCTCGGCAGCGGCTTTAGCGAGGTCTTTCAGGCGTTGATCGATCAATTGGCATTTGTCGGGTAGATCGGCAGCTGCTGTGTCCATGTCCATTTTCTGCAGCTCAGCATTTATTTCTTTGGCCTTGGTGGGGTTTTGCTTGGTGAGCTTGGTCACTTCCTGGGCCAGTTGTTCGCGTTTCGCCGTGGCTTCTTCGGGTGTGCACGCCCAGACGGGCAGGGCGGTCATCAACGTGGCGGCCAGGGCCAGGTTCTTCAGGGTATTCATGGTCGGACGTCCTTGGCAGTGATGTTCAGTTGAGGGGGCGAACGTCTGGAAAGTTCAGAGAAATAACGCCCGTCCATTCGGCTGAACGGCCAGTGACGGGGCCTGTCACACCTTTAGACGGGCTGCTTTTCCAACGGCCTGCAGGAGGAATCAGGATGACGACTTACAACTGGGATTTGATCGAGCGTCTGCTGCATGAAGTGCAGAATGGCGAGGGCAGCTTTGCACCGCGTAAATACGCCGAGCAGGAAGCGGCCGAAAAGGCCACGGCGGGCGAGTCCACCGGCAATCTGGACACGCTGAAAAAGATCGCTGCCGATTACGAAGCGCTGCTGTTCAAGCGTGGGTTTATTGAATCGCGGCCGGAGGAGGAGGGCGGCAATGGTGAAAACTTCATCTTGACCGCTCGCGGCGCACAGCTGCTGGCGTTGATTGACAGCTCCATACCGGGCAACGATCACCCGCGCCAGGTGCTGGATGATCAGGCCGATGCGTTGGAGCCGGCCACGTTTGATGAAGTGGCCTCAAAGGCGCAGATTGCCTGATTTAACAGGCGCTGTATGACCCTGTGGGAGCGGGCAAGCCCGCTCCCACATTGGGTTGCATGCAGATCAGGTATTGCCGACGGCCTTTAGGCATTTAAGTGCCTTGAAATCGCTACGCACACCCTCAATCTTCTGCGTCAGCTTAATGCGCTGCTGCACCGTGCTTTCGGCCATTAGGTCGACAATCAGGCTGCGCGCCGCCGTTTCCGTCTGGGCATAGGCGACCTTGTATTGCGAGGTCCACAGGCTTTCTCGAGCCATCAATAGCTGCTGCATCTTCTGTGGGAAGTCCGCGCTCTGACGCTGTTGCACCGCGGCGATAAATTGCGCCTGCCAACGGGCGCGGTTGCCGATCCACTGCTCGTTTTGCTCGCCGAGGCTAATGGACCAGGCGGTGACTCGACTCTGCTGGCTCGCACTGAGCGGGCCCATCCAGGCGTCCAGACGCTTGCTCATGCGTCTGGCGCGCTCTTTGATCTGCTGTTCCAGTGGCGGCTTAAGGTATTCCTCCTGGCGCTTACGCAGGTCTTTGGCGAGGGCGTCGCTCATGTCCTTGACCTGCTGATCATTCAGGCCTTGAAGCAATTGGATGGCCGACGGTGTGATTTCTTGCGCCACCTCGGCAATCGCCTGCTTGGCTTCGACGGTGCGGGCCTGCAGCGCGGCATCGGTGACCTGGTTGTTGTCGACCATCTGTTGCAGGCGATCAAGCCAATCCAGGTAGCCTGGCAATTGCGTGGTGCAGTGCCAGGCCAGGTGTTGCTTGAGGGTGTCGTTGAACCAGCTCTTCTGCCCGGCATTCATGTCCAGGTAGTCGCTGAGGGTCCAGGGGATAATCACGTCCAGGTTTCGGTAGGCGAGGCCAACACGATTGCAGCCGGCGAGTACCAGGCTCAAGGTCAGCAGTACCACCAGAAGTTTGAGCCGACGCAGCATGGGCAGGTCCTTGTGCAGATGGGGTTCATGCATGTGAACCTGCGCTGGGCGCGACAGTTCAGCCCATCAATAAAACGACCGCGCGGCCTTCAAGGTCAACAGCCCATCGCATTGCGAATTATGTCCTGAGTAGGCTGAGCAGCTCCCACCGCTGAGGCTGGAGTCGCTGTAGATCAGGTCCAGGTCGACGCCTTTCCAGGCGCGGGAGAACTGTACCGACCAGTCGCTGAAGCTGCTGATGGAACCGCTTTCCACCGAGGCCGGGGTGCCCAGTTGATGAGTGGTGTACTTCATGCTGACGCCGATGCCGAACGGTTGCGTGCCGCCCAGGTCGGCAAAGAGCGTGCTGTCCTGGCGATCCGGGTCGTTGCTGAAGGAGACGCCGAAGCGATTGCCCAGCAGGTTCAGGCCGCCATAGAACTCCTGGCTGTCCAGAGGGCTGAGCTTGGGGTAGCTGTAGTGGATCATGCCCACTTCGTAGCCCAGGGTTTGGTCGAAGGGATGTTTGAAGCCCAGATAGGAATCGACTTCGAGGTTGTTGGCGGATGAAAGCCCCATGTTCGGTGAAAATTGGCCGAAATACAGACCGCTGTCGTGGCTCAGGTCCAGCCCGCCGTGGAACGAATCGCTACCGGGCGAGGTGGGTTTGACCAGGCCCTGAGCCATGCTGCGACTTGGCGTGGTGCCCAATTTCAGGTCGAAATCGCCTAGTTCGCGCTGAAATATCTGCGCCTGCGCAAGGGGGCTGGCCGCAAGGGCAACGATCAGAAAAAAGCAGGGCTTGAGCAAGCTTCACTCCATGAAAAGCGAGGAGCAGTGACAGGGGGAATCGGGCAGATGCCCGTACTAGACGTGTGCAAGCATACCGGCGAAAGCTGGGCGGTGAGCCCCGTTCGTCGATTAGCGCAATACTGTGTGATGCAGAGAGGGTGTCTCGGGCTCTAGTCCTAGCGCCTTGAAGACAAGACGCTTAGGGACCAGGTGTAATGCGCGGGTGTTACTTCTTGCCCAGGCTGATCTGCTTGGACGGGCCGAAAGTCTGGCCGCTCACGCCCTTGGCAATTTGCTGGATTTCGCCGCCGGACTTGAGGAACGCAGCAATCTGGCTGTTGATCGATTCGCTGGTTTCAACGGCTGGAGCTGGCTTTGCTTTGCTGTTGGATGCTTTTACGCGCATGGCGGCCACTAACCTGTAGAAAATTAACTTGGCCAGGCATCGTACAGGAAATACTTGACAATTGCTTGGTAAATATCCCCCGGGAATAAGCGAGGCGCTCATATTCAGCCGAAGTTGGGCGTTGAAATAACCCGCTAACTTACTGTTTTAACTGGAAACCATAGGGCGGATGGGCACTCGTCGCCGGTAAAATTGAATTGACTGATCTGACGAGCGGAGCGCTGCCAGTAAAACGCCACGCCAGCCCTTGATTTTTCAGGCGGGCGCGCGTGCCGAGCGCAACTCGGGTAGAATGCTGCCCACGTAACGAGGGTATTTGGAAATGGCTTTAGTCGGGCGCTACAACAGCTTGCAAGTGGTTAAACACACTAACTTTGGTTTGTACCTGGACGGTGCGCAAGATGGCGAAATCCTCTTGCCCAATCGGTATATCCCAAAAGATATTCCCAGTGAAGATGAAGACTGGCTTAACGTTTTCATTTATCTGGACAGCGATGACAAACTTATCGCGACGACTGAGAAGCCGAAAGTTCAAGTCGGCGAATTTGCCAGTTTGAAAGTAGTGGAAGTCAACAGTATCGGCGTATTCCTTGACTGGGGTTTGCCCAAGGACCTATTGCTGCCGTATTCGGAAGAAAAGCGTCAGCTGACCGCCGGGGAATACTGTGTCGTGCATGTCTACCTCGACAAGCACACCAAGCGCATTACCGCCACTGCGCGGCTGGACCGCTACCTGGACAAGACGCCTGCCCACTACGAGGTAGGCCAGGAAGTCGACCTGCTGGTGGCTGAAGCCACGGACATGGGCTTCAAGGCGATCATCAACAACAAGCACTGGGGCCTGATCCACAAGAACGAAGTGTTCAAGTTCCTGCGCCCGGGCAAGGAAGAGAAAGGCTTTATCAAAGAGATTCGTGCCGATGGCAACATCAGCCTGAGTCTGCAGCCGGTCGGCCAGGAAGCCGCCTCCAGCCTGAACTCGAAGATCCTCGCCAAATTGCGTGAAAACAACGGCACCTTGCCGGTCAGCGATAAAAGCGACCCGGCGGTGATCAGCAACTTGTTCGGCGTCAGCAAAGGCAACTTCAAGAAGGCCATTGGTGCGCTCTACAAGCAGGGTCAGATCGTGATTCATGCCGATCGCATTGAACTAAGCTAAAGGTGGTTTGCTCTTCTGTAGGAGCAAATGTGCTCCTGCAGAGGTGGTGTGAATGTCCAAAAAATCGTTGTTCGCCTATCTCGGCACCTTGCTGGCTTTCCTGGTGCTCGACGGCCTCTGGCTCGGCGTCCTCATGGGCCCGACCTACAAGTCCCTGCTGGGTTCGCTGATGCTTGATCAGCCCCGTCTGTTGCCCGCCGTGTTGTTCTATCTGCTTTATGTCAGCGGTTGCGTGGTGTTTGTCGTCCTGCCAAGCGGCAGTTGGCAGCGTGCTGCGCGCCTCGGTGCCTTACTGGGGTTGGTCGCCTATGGCACCTACGATTTGAGCAATTGGGCCACGTTGCAAGGCTGGTCCGCAGGCCTGGCGATCATGGACATGGCCTGGGGTACGTTTCTGACGGCCGCGTGCTGCACTGTCGGCTATCTGTGTGCACATCGGGTGCGCGATTGATTGTGTACAGGATTCATGTGCACCGTTGCTGAGCGTAATCCCCGTCTTTAAATGGTTGTGAAGCCCTTTGGAACATAGTTTCAAGGGGATTGTGTGCCATTGGCACGCATTCTGCTGAATGCCTCGTATACAAACCATGCCGCCTCCCGTATGCACCCTGTTACGGGAGCGCAGGCCGGTATTTCGAGGAGCCAAGCGATGACCGAACAATTGCCCAAAGGCTACAGCCCGCGCCTGTACAACCAGGACTTGGGCCCACTGCCGCAAAAATGGACGTGGTACAACATTTTCGCCTTTTGGATGAGCGACGTGCACAGCGTCGGCGGCTATGTATTCGCCGCCAGCCTGTTCGCCCTTGGGCTGGCCAGCTGGCAGGTGCTGATCGCCTTGCTCGCGGGTATTTGCATTGTGCAATTGATCGCCAACCTGGTTGCCAAGCCGAGCCAGCAAGCTGCGGTGCCATACCCGGTTATCTGCCGGCTGGCTTTTGGTGTGTTCGGCGCAAACATACCGGCGGTGATTCGCGGTCTGATCGCGGTGGCGTGGTACGGGATTCAAACGTACTTGGCGTCGAGCGCCTTGATCATCGTAGTGCTGCGCTTCTTCCCTCAAATGGCGGTGTATGCAGAACCGCATTTCGCAGGCTTGTCCTACTTGGGCTGGTTTGGTTTCCTCAGCTTATGGGTGTTGCAGGCTGCCGTGTTCTGGGCCGGCATGGAATCCATCCGCCGTTTTATCGACTGGGCGGGCCCGGTGGTCTATGCGGTGATGTTTGCCCTGGCCGGCTGGATTGTGTGGAAGGCGGGCTGGGCGAATATCAGCTTTACCCTTGCGGAAAAATCCTTGTCGGGCTGGCAGGCGGTTGGCCAGGTCATTGTGGCGACGGCGCTGGTGGTGTCTTACTTCTCCGGGCCTACGCTGAATTTCGGTGATTTCAGCCGCTACTGCCGCAGCATGCAGGACGTGCGCCGCGGCAATTTCTGGGGGTTGCCGGTGAACTTCCTGGCATTCTCGCTGGTGACGGTCGTGATCGTTTCGGGCACCTTGCCGGTGTTTGGCGAAATGCTGCACGACCCGATTGCCACCGTTTCGCGCATCGACAACAGCATGGCTGTGTTGCTCGGTGCCTTTGCCTTTGTGACGGCGACCATCGGCATCAATATCGTCGCCAACTTCGTGTCACCGGCGTTTGACTTCGCCAACGTCGCGCCGAGCAAAATCAGCTGGCGTGCCGGTGGCATGATCGCCGCAGTGGCCTCGATCTTTATCACACCGTGGAACCTGTTCAACAACCCGCTGATGATCCACTACACCCTGGATATCCTCGCCGCCTTCATCGGGCCGCTGTTCGGAATCCTGTTGGTGGATTTCTATTGGGTCAAAAAACAGAAAATCGATGTGGATGCGCTGTTCGATGACAGCCCGAGCGGGCGCTATTACTTCGATGGTGGCGTGAACTGGACGGCGGTCAAAGCGCTGCTACCGGCGACGCTGGTGGGCGTCGCGATCACCTTCACCCCGGCGTTGCAGGGCATGGCCAACTTTGCCTGGTTTACCGGTTGCTTTCTGGGTGGGCTGTTTTTCCTGATCCTGGCGCGGCGAGAACAGGTTCGCGTACCCGCGCCGATGGTTGCTGGCTGACAGCAGTGGCAGGGCGCAGTAACACCGCGCCCGCCACCACCAGACCTGTACCTGCAATCACCAGGGCCGGTTGCAGGCCGCCGCTCAGATGACTGCTCACCGAGGCCAGCAGCGGCCCGCCCAATTGGCCGATGGCGAAGCTCGCCGTCAACAAGCCGGTGCTGCGTGGGTAGCCGTGGGGCGCGACGTCCCGCAAACGCTTCATCACCAGCATCATGCACGCCAGGAACGGCGTCCCGCACAACAACACCCCCAGGGCCAGGCCCCAGCCGTTGCCGAGTAAGCAGGCGAACACGCCGGCCGCTTGCAGCCACAGGGTTGTCATCAGCCAACGACGGGTGGTGTGTGGGTGATGGCGGCGCAAGCTCACCACCACGACCCCGATTGCGGCAGCGAGGCCGAAGCACGGCCAGAACAGATCGGCTTGCCACGCCCCTTGGAATTGCGCGCTGGCCATCTGCGACAGAAAGGTCGCCGGGATGATGTAGCCCAGACCGTACAGGCAATAAATCCAGCACAAATGCACGATGCTTTCGTTGCTGCCCGTGCGGGTGGAAGTCGGTGCAACCGTCGTCGTCGGTTGAGGCAAGAACGGCAGGATTGCCAGCAGCATGACCAGTGCCACCACGCCATAGACGAGCCACAATGTGGCAGAGCTTTGCCCCAGCAGGTTCGAACCCAGGGCCAGCATACCGGTCAGCACAATCCCCATCCCCGGCCCGGCAAACACCAGGGCCCCCAGGCGTGGGCGCCCGGCGTCAATCGCCAGCGGCTGGCTTAAACTGGTAATCATCACCAGCGCCCAGGCACTCGCGACGCCCGTTCCGAAGCGCAGCAGCAGATGGGGCCAGAACCCCTGCGCCCAATACGACGCCAGCGTCAGCAGTACGCACAACCACAGACCGCCATACAGGCGCCCGCGCACATGATGATGGCTGCGGGCAAACATCGAATCCACCGCACCGACGAAGTAGCCGAGGTAGTTGGCAGCAGCAATCAGCCCGGCGCCGGTCAGGTCGATCTGCCCCTCGCTGAGTAAATGCGGCATTTGCGGGGTGAGGGCGAAACGGCCAATGCCCATGGCCATCATCAAGGCGATAAAGCTGGCGAGTAAGCGAATCAGCGGTGACATGTTCAGGTTTCCTGCACGCAAGCGAAGACCTTCAGGCTAAAGCGGATTGACTTTCTGTAAAAATGAATAATAGTGAGTAACTTGTTCAGTTTTGGAGAAAGGTATGGAGTTCAGTCAATTGCGCATTTTCCAGGCCGTGGCGGAAGAGGGCTCCATCACCCGTGCGGCCGAGCGCCTGCACCGGGTGCCGTCGAACCTGTCGACGCGGCTCAAGCAAATGGAAGAGCAGCTCGGTGTGGAACTGTTTGTTCGCGAGCGTCAGCGGTTGCAGCTTTCTCCGGCTGGCAAAGTGTTGTTGGACTACAGCACCCGTCTGATCGCGCTGCACGATGAGGCCCATGGCGCGGTTCAAGGCGGTCAGCCGGCCGGCGATTTTGTGTTGGGCAGCATGTACAGCACCGCCGCCATTCATTTGCCAAAATTGCTGGCGCGCTATCACAAGGCTTATCCCATGGTGAACCTGCAAGTGCAGTCGGCGCCCAGTGGTGAACTGCTGGAAGGCCTGATTACCGGGCGCTTGGATGCGGCGTTGGTGGATGGGCCGCTGACCATTGCCACGTTGGACGGGGTGCCGCTGTGCGAAGAACGCCTGGTGATCATTTGCGAAGCCGATCATCCGCCGGTACGCGGGCCCCAGGATGTTGCCGGCCGCTCGGTGTTCACTTTCCGACGCAGTTGCGCCTACCGCACACGCCTGGAGACGTGGTTTTCCCACGAGCGGGTGGCCATGGGCAGGGCGATTGAGATCGAGTCCTACCAAGGCATGCTCGCCTGTGTGATCGCAGGCTCCGGTGTGGCATTGATGTCCGAATCCATGCTCGACAGCTTGCCAGGCAAGGACAGCGTGTCCGTTCATCCGCTGACAGGGCCTTTTGCTACTGCCACCACCTGGCTGATGTGGCGAAAGGGTATGCTCGGCGCTAACCTCAATGCGTGGATTGACCTGCAACAGGCAGGTCAAACCGGGTTTTTGCAGGACGCGCGCGCCATTGCCTGAACGATCCGGACTGATTTGGATCAATTCAGTAATAGTTCGTTGTGGTTTCGTTCAAGCATTACGTAGGACTTAGAGCTACTATCACTGTAGGAAAAGGCGACAGAATTCCCGCCGACCCGCATTACCCGCAAAGGGGGCAACCATGAAAGAGAAAATCCAGAACTGGCTCCATGACCTCGGCGTTGCGCTGGGCCTGATTGAGCCCCCGCTGCAACCGGTGCCGATTCGCACGGATGACGAGCAGCGCCGTCCACGTCGCCGCTAAGCGTACGGCTGATTCAGTTTAAATGTGGGAGCGGGCTTGCTCGCGAATCCGGTGTATCAGTCGGTAAAAAGTTGACTTGTACCCTGCATTCGCGAGTGAGACCGCTCCCACAGTTTTTTTGCGCAATGCAAAGAAACTGGGTGCGACATCCGACGGCGCGCCTGCGGTAGAAATCACTCTAAATCCCCTATCCCCTGTCCCCTTGGTCGCCTGCGCCACCGACACGGCTGCCGGCGCGACAACACATTCGCCAATCCAACCGCCAGAGTGATTTACACAATCGTCCAATGCTCGCTTGTCAGTTCGGCATTGCGTTTATGTGTAGGAATTGGACTGCCTAGCTATCAGAAACGGCTGGCTTATCTCGTTCTAAACATAGGCGTAGGTTGATTTCCGACAGGGAAGGGTTTGGATCTTTTGCGTTTCTACCCTCTCCTGAAAAGTACCCAAGTATGAATAGCAAACTTCACAGGTTTTTTACCTGTGAAGATCCAGACGCTCGAGGCGCCAGGTCAGAATTGTCGGAGACAAGCTATGCGGCTCTCTTCCGTTCCGCCAGTTACCACGTCGCTCATCGCCACCACCGAGATTATTTTACATATCGCACCGGTGTCGAAAGGTTGGAGGGCTGACGCCCCTCACAACGTAGTGTTCTTCCCAGCAACATTAACCAAGCAAGTTCTGCTCTTACAGATCGCGCTCCTGCGGCCATCCATACTCATTGTCGCTGACCACACTATCGATGCAGATGTCATTGACCAATGGCGTACATCCCACCCTTTTGGGGAACTCTATCTGGTCCGCAGAGGTACGAGTCTGGATAAGGTGCACCTGGACCTTTGCCACTCCAATAATATTCGAGTGGTTAATACGCCCGGGGTCAACGCACCGCATGTGGCTGCGTATCTCGCACGCTGGCTGACCATGGCCGATGGCTCCATACCCCGTGAAGTCTGTGTGCTGGGCTACGGCAATGTGGGAAAGGCGTTGGTCAAGTTGTTACTTGATCGAGACCCGGATGTTCGGATTAAGGTGCTGAGTCGATTCGGTCGAATGCCAGACACTCTCGGCAACACCTGCTCCGATTCCA
Source organism: Pseudomonas fluorescens (assembly GCF_900215245.1). Taxonomy (GTDB): domain Bacteria; phylum Pseudomonadota; class Gammaproteobacteria; order Pseudomonadales; family Pseudomonadaceae; genus Aquipseudomonas; species Aquipseudomonas fluorescens. Next base: position 379,534 of record NZ_LT907842.1, on the reverse strand, counting down.
GAGTGTCGTTTTTCGTAGACTGGCTTGAGGCGCTGAACGGGGCTTCTGCTGTCGCCCTCTGCGTATCCCTGAATGACGAAACCGTTCATCGTATTGATCGAGCCCTGATCCAGTGCCTGCACAAACAGGCTCGCCTGGTCTGTATCGCCAAACCGGATGTCTTTAGCGATGCTGCTTTGCAGACCCTGGCAACGGCGCCAGACATGCAGCTCGTATTGGACTATGGGCCTGCAACATTGGAGGCGTTTCGGATTCGCACACAGGCGCTCGGGTGTAGTGTCTCCACGTGGTGCAAACCGGCGACACTGACTACACAGGCTGCAACCACCGAAGCCTGTCATCGCGACCTTGACTATGCAGTCGCGGTGCAGCTGAGCCTGATCGCCCTGCATGGCCTGGTCAGGCGCAAACTTGCACAGTCACTGACGATCCCCCCTCAGCCGGTGCATGCCGGTGCGCCGCGCGTGTCGATCGTCGGCAGAGGTATCAACGGCCTTCTCCAAGCCGTGATGCTTCGCCTGGCCAATTATCAGGTCACGGTATACGGAGGGAATCAGCAGCGCGATGGCGCGAGCCATAAGCAGGTGAACATGCGCCATCTTTGCGCAACGGAGACCACTGCAAAGCCGCTCAATAACGATTATCTAACGCCCGGTAATCAGTATTTGGCTGTCGAGTGCAATCGCGCAGGCATCGAGTTGTTTGAAAAGCTCCTGGCCGACAACCCCTCCCTGGCACGATTTGCGCGGTCGCGGATTGTGCGAGCTTATCGGCACGACGCCGCTGGCATAGAGGATACGATCCGTGAGCAGCGCGATATTGAAAACAGGCCCTGGCCGAGTGGCAAGCCGGGAGGTGAACTTGCACAGATCAATCAACTGCAATTTCAGGCACGTTACGCAATCCCTGGAATCGGTCGAGCGATTGAGGTATCGGGTTACGATCTGGAATTTGTCCATCTCAAGGATGAAGTCGAGGCACTGTTGCAGCGCTCGGGGGTTCAGTTCCTGCCCCAGCGCCTCAACCCGATTCAAATTGCTGATCTGAGCCGAGAACACTTCGTCGTCACTGCCATGGGCGTAGAAGAGCTGGAGGCGGTCGCGATCATTGGCTGGTTTTTCAAGCTGCGCGCGGTGGGTAATGAAGGTGCCGACCTGCGCGGGCTCAAGCTGCAATACGACCTGCCAATCGGCGTGATGAATTGCCGCTTGGACGGGGATTTCATTCTGATTTCCGGCGGGCAAGTGCCGCCCGATTCTTCACCGGAGAATAAGGCGTCAATACTGGCGGCGTGTCTGGCCGCTGTTGCTCGGCACTTTCCAGAGGCCTACCGCAGGGCAATCGAACGTGGCGACCTGCACGTTATCGAATGTGCCAGGCCTGGCACTGCCGATGGACTCTCAATCGTTTACTGGTCCGCATACAATCGAATAGTGGCCGGGGCAACGTATGCCGCAGGCACAACGCAGGGACTGGTATGGGCCTCTTTGGTCCAGGAGCTCATCCGTGCAAGAGCGCTGGCGTGAAGGCTGGGATAGCTAAAAGTTGAGCGTTGAACCATAAAAAAACGGGTGCGACATCCGACGTCGCACCCGCTGAAGAAACGGCGCTAAGTTGCTTTATAGCTCAAACCGCGCGAGCCACCGATGCGTCCGGCCGTGGCGACAACACACTCACCACGACAAAACTCACCAGCCCTGCCGCCAGGCTGTAGTAGATCGGCGTGTTCGCATCCAACCCGTCCTTGAACATAAACACCAGCGCGGTCAGGAAGCCCAGGGTCATCGACGCAATAGCCCCCGAGGTTGTTGCCCGCTTCCAGAAAATTGCGCCCATCAGCGGGACCAGCATACCGCCCACCAGCAGGTTGTAGGCCAGGGTCAGGGCGCTGATGACATCATTGACCACCAGTGCGATTCCCAGCACGGCAATCCCCGTCAACATCGTGAACAGACGGTTGATCTTCAGGCTGGACTGCTTGCCACCGCGCAAGCGCGGCAGCAGGTCTTCGGTCAATACCGTCGACGCTGCAAGCAGGCCGGCGCTGGCGGTGGACATCATCGCGGCCAGTGCGGCGGCAATCACCAGGCCGCGAATGCCATCCGGCAACGACGCTTTGACGATGGCGGCAAACGCGTTGTTGACGTTGTCCAGGTTTGGCAGCAGCACGTGCGCGGCCATCCCAATTAACGCGCACGCCAGGCCGTACAGGATGCAGTAGAAGCCGGCGAACGTTCCTGCGTACTGGGCGACCTTTTCGTCACGGGCGGTGAACACCCGTTGCCAGATGTCCTGGCCGATCAGGATGCCGAAAAAGTAGATCATGAAGTAGGTGATGATCGTGTCCCAGCCGATTTCGGTGAAGCTGAAATTCGACGCAGGCAACTGGGCCACCAGTTGATCCCAGCCGCCGACGCGGTACAGGCAGATCGGCAGCAGGATAAACATCAGGCCGACGGTCTTGATCACGAATTGCACGATGTCGGTCAGGGTCAGCGACCACATGCCGCCGATGGTCGAATACACCACCACCACGCCACCGCCCAACAGCACCGACACCCAGAACGGCAGGCCGAACAACACTTGCAGCACGGTGCCGATGGCCAGGATCGAGGTCACGCCAATCATCAGCGCGTAGGCCAGCATGATCACCGCACTCGCTTGGCGGGCCATGGGGTTGTAGCGTTTTTCCAGCACCTGGGTAACGGTGAAGATCTTCAGCTTCAGCAACGGTTTGGCCAGGAACAGGTTCAGCGCAATGATCCCGGCGCCCAGCGCGGCGCAGAGCCAGAAGCCGGAAATACCGTGCACATACCCCAGGCGCACCGTGCCGACGGTGGATGCACCGCCCAGCACGGTGGCAGCCATGGTGCCCATGTACAGCGACGGGCCCAGGTTGCGACCGGCGACCAGGTAGTCTTCGTGGGTTTTCGCGCGGCGCATGCCGTAATAGCCGAGCACGAGCATGCCGGCGGCGTAGATGAGTACGACGAATAAATCCAAAGCCATGACGGCGGGTCTCCGATTATCGTTTTTATGGGCGATCAGGCGGCTGGTTGCAGCGCCGGTTTAACGCGCGCATCCGTGCGCTTGCTGCGAGGGTCGGCTGGGCCGTAGACGGCCGCCGGTTCCGGGAACATGCGAAGCAAGCTCAGGTACACCACCGAGGCCAGCCCCAGCGTCACCGGCAAGCTGATGTCGATGCCATCGGCGAGGTTGCCCAATGGCCCGACAAACTGCCCCGGCAGGTTGACGAAGCACAGGCCCACCACCGCACTCGGGATCCAGGCGCCCAGCCCACGCCAGTTCCAGCCATGGCTGAACCAGTAGCGGCCGCCGGTTTCCCCGCGGGTAAACACCTGCAGGTCATCCGGGCAGTAGAAGCCTCGGCGCACGATCAGGCCGATGATCATCATCACCATCCACGGTGTGGTGCAGGTGATGATCAGCACGGCAAAGGTCGACACGCTTTGCACCAGGTTGGCGGCGAAACGTCCGATGAAGATGAAGGCAATCGACATCACCCCGATCAGCAACGTGGCCTTGACCCGTGACAGCAGGCGCGGGAACACGCTGGACATGTCCAGCCCCGTGCCATACAGCGACGTGGTGCCCGTGGACATGCCGCCGATTACCGCAATCAGGCACACCGGCAGGAAGAACCAGCTGGGCGCGACTGCCAGCAGCCCGCCGACGTAGTTGTTGGCCGCGATGTAGTCCGGCGCCTTGATTGCCACGATGGTCGCGGTGGCGAGGCCGAACAGGAACGGGATCAAGGTGGCGATCTGGGCGGCAACCACGGCCAGCATGATGCGCATTTTCGGTGTTTCACGCGGGATGTAGCGCGACCAGTCACCGAGGAACGCGCCGAAGGAAATCGGATTGCTCATGGCCACCAGTGCTGCGCCGATGAACGCGGCCCAGAAACCGGTCTGGCCCAGGGCGACCGTGCCGGCGAAGTGGCTATCGAACGCCGGTGCAAAGGCGAAGATCCCCAGCAGGAACAGCAGGCTTGCCGCCCATACCGCAATGCGGTTAACCCACAGCATGAAGCGAAAGCCGTAGATGCACACGGTGAGTACGAGCATGGCGAACACGCCGTACGCCAGGCCCAGGGTCAGGTCGTTTTCCGGCAGGCCGATCAGACGTTTCGCACCACCGACCAGTGCATCGCCTGAACTCCACACCGACAGTGAGAAGAAGGCAATCGCCGTCAGCAGCGACAGAAACGAGCCAACAATCCGCCCGTGCACACCAAAGTGCGCACCGGAAGACACCGCGTTATTGGTGCCGTTGATTGGCCCGAACAAGCCCATCGGCGCCAGGATCAGCGCGCCCACCAGCACGCCCAGCACAATCGCCCAGACGCCGGCCTGGAAAGAGAGACCAAACAGCACCGGAAATGCGCCCAGCACGGCGGTGGCAAAGGTATTGGCACCGCCAAAGATCAGTCGGAACAGATCCTTGGGGCTGGCGCTGCGTTCGTGGTCCGGGATCTGTTCGACCCCGTTGGTTTCTATTTTGCGAATACTGTTTTCGTTGTTTTTATTATTCATGATCAGCTCCGATCACATTGGCTAATGGGGCGGCAGCCCTTCCGGCATAGCGGACAAATGTTCGTGACAGGCCAGCCACAGGCCTTCTTGTTGTTCTGTGCGCAGCCCTTGCCGTGTGAAGACAATGGTCTCGCGCTCCTGGCTAAAAAATTGCTCCCCGTTCATGCGCAATTCGGTGGCCACGTCATGAATCAATACCGCCACGTCGCCCTGCAGGCTGACAAAGGCGTTGCTTGAGGTGCAGGACAGCACCTCAAATCCCTCGTCCCGACGCCAGCGGTCCCACAACACCTGGTAGGCATCGCGGCTGAGCAGCGGCTGGGGGAGGGTGTAAAACACAAAGCTGGCATCGGCGGTAAACGCGCCGAAATAGGCGGCGCGGTCATTGCGCGCGAAGGCCGACACCAGGTCGGCCGCGGCTTTCAGCACGGCTTGCGCGCTCATCAACGATGCGCCACGCCGGGCAGTACGCAGAGCATCTCGTACAGCAGGTTGGCACCCAGCAGCGAGGTGTTGCCGGTGGTGTCGTAGGGCGGCGAAACTTCTACCAGATCGCAACCAATCAGGTCGAGGCCCTGGCAGCCACGGATGATCTCGATCGCCTGGATGGTGGTCAGCCCGCCGATTTCCGGGGTGCCGGTGCCGGGCGCCCAGGCCGGGTCGATGCCGTCGATGTCGAAGCTGAGGTACACCGGGCCGCCGCCGACTTTTTCACGCACTTCGGCCATCAGTGGCGCGAGAGAGTGGTGCCAGCATTCTTCGGCCTGGACCACACGAAACCCCTGTTTGCGGCTCCAGTTGAAGTCTTCGGCGGTGTAGCCCTGGGCACGCAGGCCGATCTGCACCACGCGGTCGCAATCGAGCAAGCCTTCTTCCACCGCGCGGCGGAAGGTGGTGCCGTGGGCAATTTTCTCGCCGAACATATGGTCGTTGACGTCGGCGTGGGCATCGATATGCACCAGCCCGACCTTGCCGTGTTTCTTGTGGATCGCCCGCAGGATCGGCAGGGTGATGGTGTGGTCGCCGCCCAGCGTCAGCGGGATCACATTGTGCTCAAGAATCTCGTCGTAGGCTTCCTCGATGATGCGCACGGCGTCGAGCAGGTTGAAGGTGTTGATCGCCACGTCGCCAATGTCCGCCACCGATAACGAATCGAATGGCGCGGCGCCGGTGGCCATGTTGTAAGGGCGAATCATCACCGATTCGGCACGGATCTCACGCGGCCCGAAACGGGTGCCGGCGCGCAGCGAGGTGCCGATGTCCAGGGGCACGCCGATAAAGGCCGCGTCCAGGCCTTTGGCCGTTTGCAGGTGGGGCAGTCGCATCATGGTGGCGATGCCGGCGAAGCGCGGCATTTCGTTGCCGCCCAGTGGTTGGTGGAAAATCTTGTCCACGGGATTGCCTCATCATTGTTTTGTTTATTAGGGGCCGATTCTGCGAAAAGCCCGGGGCAGGAAGAATCGGCAGGCGCAAATACTTAGTTCAGATTTTTCTAAACTAATGCGGGCAGGTAGACTGCTGCGATCAAACATCGGAGCCGACCATGGCCAACGCCTTGCCCGACCTGAAACTCCTGCGCATTTTCGTCAGCGTCGTGCGCCATCAGGGGTTCGCCAACGCCCAGCACGAACTCAACCTGTCGACATCGGCCATCAGCACGTATATGAGTCAGCTGGAGTCAGCGTTGGGGCTGGTGTTGTGCCATCGCGGGCGTGGCGGGTTCAGCCTGACCAGCAAGGGCGAGCTGTTCCATCAGGAAACCTTGCGCCTGCTCGGCGAGCTCGAAGGCTTCGAGCAATACGCCGCCGCGCTCAAAGGCGAGTTGCGCGGCACACTCAAGCTTGGGGTGCTCGACTCCACTGTCAGCGACAAGGCGTTGCCGTTCGCCGAAGTCATTGGCGCCTACAGCCTGGAACACCCGGCCGTGCATTTGCATTTGTCGGTGATGAGCCCTTACGAATTGCAGCTGGGCGTGCAGGACAACCGCCTGGACTTGGCCATCGGCGCCTTCTCCAACCGTATGAGCGGGTTGATCTACATGCCGCTGTACCGCGAGCAGCATTGGCTGTATTGCAGCACGCGACACCCGTTATTCAACGAACGGCGAATCCCCGAACAAGTGATTACCCAGCAACGCATGGTCGGTCGCGGTTACTGGAGCCAGGCCGAACTGGCGCGGCATGGTTTCAAACACAGCGCGGCGACCGTGGAAAGTATGGAGGCGCAGCTGATTCTGGTGCTCTCCGGCGCTTACATTGGCTACCTGCCCGAGCACTACGCCCAGGCCTGGGCCGACAAGGGCGACCTGCGCGTATTGCTGCCGGCAACCTTCGGCTACCAGGCGCCGTTCTCGATGATCATGCGCCGAGGGCGTAGCCGCGAGCCGCTGATCCAGACCTTCCGCGATCTACTCAAAGCGCAGCTCAATCAGGCCTGAAAACCATGTCCAGACCCCAGTGTTCCCGGTGCCTCAGGCCCATCACCCATTGCCTGTGCCCGCTGATCCCGAGCCTCGACAGCCGCACCCGCGTGTTGCTGTTGCAACACCCGAGCGAGGTCAACCACGCGCTCAATACCGCCCGGCTGGCGGCGTTGGGGTTGAACAATGCGCAGTTGGTTGTGGGCGAGGTGTTTGAAGACCTGGCCACGTTGTTGAACCCGCCGGGTTATCAGGCTCGGCTGTTGTTCCCGGCTGACGATGCCCAGCCTTTGCAAGGTTATACGCCTGGCGATCAGCCGCTGTTGCTGGTGGTGCCCGACGGCACCTGGCGCAAGGCGCGCAAGCTTTTGCACCTCAACCCGTTGCTGGCGGCATTGCCGCGCGTGACGTTGGCCGAGGGTGGCGTTTCCCGCTACAGGCTGCGCAAGGCCCCAGGCCCAGGCGCCTTGTCGACGGTAGAAGCCATCGTGCAGGCGTTGCAGGTACTGGAAGCGCCGACTTCATTTGAAGCCTTGCTCAAGCCCTTCGACGCATTGATCGAAGGCCAGATTGCGGCAATGGGGCCTGCGGTTTTCGAGAAAAATCACGGCTGACGCAAGGCGTTATATAGCTACCGGAATGACTGACGGCGACGGGGGTAGGCTGACCTTTTCAGGAATACGGAAATGGTCGAACCGATTACCAGCAGTGCGCCGCAGGACGAGTTGTCCGCATTCATGGCCGCGCAGCAAGGGCCTCTGATGGCGGGGCAGGAGTGGTCAGCCTTACAAGCCCTGGACGCTATACGCGAGGAACTCGGCGAGTTTTTCGGTGCGCTCGATGAAGCGGAAAAGCTTGAGTACGTGCGCCTGCAGAGGGCTTGTATTGATACTCAAAAAGCCTCTGAACTGTGCATTCGCGAGCTTACTCAAGCGTTTGAGCAGGAGGCGAAGGCGCAGTTGCGTGCCGAGTTGAAAGCCCTGACCGGCCAGGATATCGACCCCGCGGTTACGAGTATTCATACGCGCTATGTTCAAACGACAGAGCGTTTCCGGCGCGCGGCCCAGGGGGCGGACGGGGTAGAGAAGATCGCCAGCCTCAAGCTGTGGGACGCCGCCTGCATAAACTATGACGGTCTGACCGGCTGGAGTTTCCCCGGGCGGACTGGCTTGGCCGATGCCAGTTATCTGGATGAAGGGGTCAAAACGACTGCCGGCGATTTCATTACCCTGATACGCCGGCTCGATATCGGGCGGCGCCTCAAACGGCATCTGGAACAGGCGCTGCAGGCCAACAATCCGCTGGGCCAGCATCTCCTGGAAACGGCCACTGCCGAGTTCGAGTTTGCGTTGATAGAGGCTTTGAAAAACACCACGGCCAGTCGCGTCGACAGGGACAAATACCAGCATGTGAAACGCGCATTGGCCGGCGAGGCGAGCTGGGGACGTGTTGAGGAAATGCTTCTATATGTGCCCCACGGTGTGGACAACACCAGCTGGTTGCCTCAAACAATCGGCCTGACGGGGCTCTATATCGGCCCGCCTCCGGGTGACAGCCTGAAGGTTCCCCATATCGTTTTTGCTGTCGAGGGATGCAAAGGTGCCTTCAGTTTCTTCCCGAACCGGCCCGGTGGCTCGCTACGTCATCATGACAGTCACCGCGAGGCCTGCGAGGAGTTTCATGTGGCGTTCCATGGCTTCTACCGCCAGGGCAAGGTCGAGTGGCTGTATCAGATCATGTCATTGCGTGACTGCGCGCGGCTCAAGCAAATCGCTGCAATCACACCGCCACCTCCCGACCTTGAATGGCACGCCCGGCTGCTTTATCGGTTGGCAAAATCCATTCCTACCCTCAGCAATGTTGAAAAGATCGGCTATGTGCGCAACGTGGTGCAAAAGGTGCCTGTCGTCAGTCTGAAGGATGTCTACATCAGGCGCAGTCGAGACAGCCTGCAGGAACTGGCCAACGAAACGGCGGGTTTCATGTCGACGCTCATTGAGCTGGCACAGACCGTGATCAATGAGGTGATCAGCTTGCTACTGATCCCGGTGCCGGGGGCGTTGAAGGGATTGGGACGAATACGCAATTTTGCGATGTTCGTCGCGTTGGAAAAGGCACTGGTCGAGGGCGGCTCCCAAGCGTTGCGAGGTGATCCTGGGGCGCTGTTGCAAGGTTTTGTTGATTTGGCCGATTTACTGATCAGTGGCCGGTTGCATACCCGGCTGGCCAAAAGCGTGAGGCGTCGCCATCAGCGCATCTATCAACACCTCTCGCAACCGCGCGGCGCTGCTCCCGATCATCAATCCCTTACAAGCCCCCAATTGCTGGAAAGAATGCTCGGCTCCCGGGATATGACCACTCGGGAACTGCAGTCTGTGCTCGACTCAAGCGCCACTTCACGACACACCTTGAACGAGGTGTGGGACGGTGCGCCTGCGCCGGCCTCTCTGGTCGATGCCGTACAGCGGTTGCGGGCCGACAGGCTGATCAAGTGGGTTGCGCAAGAAGCTGACCCTGGTCGCCCGGCGCCGGTGGAGGCCATTGAAGTCATGGCGCCCTTGCTCACCCAATTAGGCGACTGGCCGGTGGACACGGCGTTGAGCATTCGAAACCATCAAGGCCAAGAGACCCATCGCTACAGCAAGGATCCAGCGCAACCCACCACTGCGGTGGTGGCGGTGACGGTGTTGGAAAACGTTCAATTTGCCTACGCCACGCCGCGCCGCCTCACCGCCCATTTACCCCAAGCCATCGCAGGGTTGTTGCCGACGATTTTTGCCGGTGGGGAGCTGCTGCTTCGCCAGCAGTTGTCGGCGCTGGCCAAACGCCTGACATTCGATTTGTTTGACGCGCTCACGCAGTTCCCACAGTTCAGTCGGGCGATGGCGAGTGGCGCCAGGGCACCTGTGCGCAAGCTGTTGCCGGACATCATCGGGGATCAGGGTCCCATCCCGGCGGTGATTACGCAGTTACAGACCCTGCACCCGAAATTGAGCCGGGAGCGCTTAGTGGCAGCGTTGCGCGAACATCCGTTATCGCCGCATCAGCACACACAGCTCCTGCGCTCCCAACGGCAACCCGAAGCGCTCCACAGCGCGTTGCGTGATGCCCGTAACACGGCACGCCGAGAGGCGATCATCGACGGTCTCTTCCATCCACGTCGGTTCAACCGGCAGACGCAGAATTGGGCCGCAGAATATGCGGGCGACGTGCTGCATAGCGTTAGCGGCCAAAGGGTGGTCACCAGCCCTGCTCAGCAAGCCGTGCCTTATGTTTCGCGCGGGGCTAAGGATCGGACGCTGGTCGTCATTGATCATGGGCAAGGGCGCTTCGCACCTTACAACCATCATCAGGCGCGCCTGGGCGAGACACTGACCGGCGCCGACAGTTTTTATGCGGCTGTCGTCAGCCAGATAGCCGACCTTGATCTGTCTGCACTGGGGGCGAATGCGCAACAGGCCATCAGCGAATTCCGTTATAGGCTTGCGCAGGCCATGTTGCATAACCGCGCGCCCGATGGTTCGTTTTATCCCAGCCGGCGTGATTTTTCGCAGTATGTGCATACCGTCGATACCTCGCGCATTGCCATCGCGCCCGACGCGCTTGGGCTTTACCACAAGGGGAAGGATCGTTACCTGTTCCTGGAGGGTGAATATTTCAAGCTCGCCCAAGCTGCGCCCGCATTGTCATGGCGGGCTGAGCATCCGTCGTTGAATGACGCCTACACACCGGTGTTGGCCCATAACGGCGCCGGCGCCTGGCGTCATGAATGGGAAACGCCGCTGAGCTGGGAGGGGCTGAAGCCGTTTTATCGCCTCGGGCCACTGGCGCGCGCGTTGTCGCCGGATGCCATTGGGCAGATACAGCAAATCAGCGGGGTGACACCGCAGGTTCTACGGCGGGTGCATGTGCGTAATGAGCGCGCACCGGTGTTGCTGCTGGAGACCGTCGAGCGTTTCAACGTTCAGCAGCGGGTGAAGGCGGGTGTGGAGCTTGGGCGCGACTTTTACCATCAAGTGCTCGCTGAGGTCGGGACTGAGGCCGCCGACGCGCTGGTCGGGAGGGCGGGAGCGTCTCGTGCCGATCAAATCACGGTGCTGGAGTCCAAGGTCGAAATAGATAAGCCTCAGATGGAACGGCTTTTTTTCAAGGCGCTGTGCCAGAAGCGCGCGCCGTCGAGCGACCCCTTGGCGCAAGTGCTGCAGCGTGATTTCCCCGGCCTGACCGCGGCCGTCGCCGAGAGCCTGGTGCATCAAGCCTCGCCTGATGAGGTGAAGCGCCTGACGTCTGGCCGCGTACCCCTCAGCCTTTCCCCTTGCATTCGTTGGTGGCTCAAGCAGTTGCGCAGGGCCAGGGCTTTGGAAGGCGTGTACTTGCCCGCCGCGATGAATGAAGACAGCGCGAAGTTGATCCTGCATGCATTGCCGGCTATCGCAGGTTGGCCGCAGCACGTGCGGGTAGAAGTGTGGGAGCGGGGGCAACGGATCGACAGCATCGGCCCAATCGATGGGGTACTCAAACGCCTGCTGGAGCCGACGGCCGGTCACTATCAAGCGTACCTGCCGCTACCGAACGGTGACCGGCGAACGCTGGGAGCGCCGGGGGCTTTCCTGACTGTTTTACTCGGCGCGCTGCCGCCCCTTGAACGCCAGGCGTTTGGCTACACCCATGCGGGCGGGCTTGAAGAGTTGATGCAGGAGATTGGTCATCTTCAGGGCGCTGAGGGGGAGTTGGCGGACACACCCCTTGGCATAGGCTCGCCCCTATGGTTCAACCCACCACGACGCTTGGCTGACGGGAGGATTGGTTATCCGCTGAGTGGCGGTGAACACCTGGGGCCGACGGATCGCGAGCAAGTGGCGCGCATGCGTCAGTTGTTTCCGGTTAAAACCGATCAAGAGGTGTTTGACCTACTGGCGGACCTGAGTGATTCCGTCCGTGAGCGAGAGGAGGCGATCAATACCTTGTTCAGGGAGCGGGATGCCTTGAATGGGGTGCTTGAGCGTTGGTCTGCGCAAGAGGGCGAGGCGGCTCAGCACGCTGCACGCAGCGAGGCGGCTGAGCGCATTCGGCGGTGCTGGCGTAAAGAGGACTCCACTCAAGGGGTGATGTTCGAGCTTTACCTGGACGATTTGGCCTTGGATAGCCTGCCTCTGATGAGCGCGCACTTTGGTCATGTGAAGCAACTGAGCCTGAGAAACAACCGCTTGCAAACCTTGCCGAGTGACTTTTTCAGGCAGTTTCCGGCGCTGCATACACTGCTGCTCGACGGTAATCGTTTGGTGCATGTGCCCGAAAAATTGTCGGAGCTTCAGCATTTGCAGCGGTTGAGTGTGTCGAACAACCTTATCCGCCCCGATTTAGGCGATGTGCAGCAGCTGCAAGCCCTGACGCGCCTGACCGGTCTGGACCTGTCTCGCAACCCCTTGGGCAGGGGCAAACGGCTCAGCCTGTATGGGCTGGAGGCCCTGACAGTGCTACTGCTCAGGAATACACAGATAGACCTGTTGCCAAAAGGGGCGGTGACCCTGCGAAGCCTGCGGATCTTTGATCTGCGCGACAACCTTATCAAGGTGCTGACCGCGTCTGATCTCTATCTTCATGAAAGCGTGCACCGCGCTATGAACCTGCATGGCAACGCACTTTCCCAGGCGACCTTGCAACTGCTCGGCGGCTACCGGGCACAGCAGCGCTATCAGAACATCGACTTTGGCCTGTGGCGCGACGGTGCACTCCCGCGGCCATCGGTTGAGCGCTGGTTGGTGCCCGTCCCACTCAGTGAAGTGTCGCGATGGCGGGCTGAATGGGCGCTGTTGGTGGGTGAGCAAATGGCGGATCGCTTTTTCGGCCTGTTGTGGAACCTGTCTTCTTACGCACCACTGATTGCCCCGGAGCACCAAGCCCTGCGCCAGGCCGTTACGCAGCGCGTCTGGCAGGTGATTGAGGGGGCCAATCACAATGGCCGCTTGAAACAGATCCTGTTTGAGGAGCCTTTGCGCTTTATGTACGGGGGCATAGACGGTTGGCTGTTGTGCCTCAACGACATCGAACTGGCTATGTTGCCGGTGCAGATGCTCGCCGCAAACGTGGACGCTGCCGGCGCGGACTTTGTGAATTACTTCCGAGCCAAGCGACGGCTGGATTCCATTGATCATCACCTAATGGCAGTTACTCAGCCGTCCGGCCCAGAGACCTGCGCTCGAATCCTGGCCTATCGAATCGCCCTGGCCTCTGGTCTGGACTTGCCCATTGCACTGCCTGGGCGGTTTGATACGAAGGCCTCTGTACCAGACGCCGACTCCGTGAATGCATTACGTGAGCGTATTGTGCGTGAAGAGGTGGACTTCAATTGGCCGCAGAGACTCGTGGTTGAGGAATATTGGGAGGAGTTTCTGGAGCGCAAGTACCCGCAGCGTTTTGAGGCCGCGCTCAGGCAGTACCGGCGTGCGCTGGAACTGGCCACCGATAAAGTGGGCAGTGAAGACATGAGCGAAGGGGAGTATAAAAACTATCTTGAAACCCTTGCCGTGCTAATGCGCAAAGCCAGGACCAACCTGATCGGTGAGTTGACTGCGACGGAGTGGACCTCCTTGGAAATCGCCTGATTAAAGGCTTATGCCTTTTAGCCATAAACACCGCACTTTGCGTGATATGGCCCGCCGGCCTTTCCCGGTATGATGTTCGCCCCCGCAGTCTGGATTGCGAATACGCCATGACCTTGCAGTACCCTACAATCGCCGATTGCGTCGGCAACACGCCCCTGGTCCGCTTGCAACGCATGGCGGGTGAAACCAGCAATACCCTGTTGCTCAAGCTCGAAGGGAACAACCCGGCCGGTTCCGTCAAGGACCGCCCGGCGCTGTCGATGATCACCCGCGCCGAGCTGCGCGGGCAGATCAAGCCCGGCGACACCCTGATCGAAGCCACCTCGGGTAACACCGGGATCGCCCTGGCCATGGCCGCGGCGATCAAAGGCTACAAGATGGTGTTGATCATGCCCGACAACGGCAGCGCCGAGCGCAAGGCGGCCATGACCGCCTACGGCGCCCAGCTGATCCTGGTTACCCAGGAAGAAGGCATGGAAGGCGCGCGTGACCTCGCCGAGCGCATGGCCGCCGAAGGCCGTGGCGTGGTGCTGGACCAGTTTGCCAACGGCGATAACCCCGAGGCGCACTACACCAGCACCGGCCCGGAAATCTGGCGCCAGACCCAGGGCACCATCACCCATTTCGTCAGCTCCATGGGCACGACTGGCACCATCATGGGCAACTCGCGCTACCTCAAGGAGCAGAACCCGGCGATTCAGATCGTCGGTCTGCAACCGATGGAAGGTGCGGCTATCCCCGGCATTCGCCGTTGGCCCGAAGAGTACCTGCCGAAGATCTACAACGCGACGCGCGTGGACCGCATCATCGACATGGCCCAGCGTGAAGCCGAAGACACCACCCGCCGCCTGGCACGTGAAGAAGGCATCTTCTGTGGCGTGTCTTCCGGTGGCGCCGTGGCCGGTATGTTGCGCTTGTCCAAAGAAGTGCAAAACGCGGTGATCGTCGCGATCATCTGTGACCGAGGCGACCGTTACCTGTCGACCGGCATTTTTGACGAACCCAACTGATGGCCAAGCATGAGAGAGGCCTGCGCTTCCAACCGACCGGCGGCAGCCGGGCCCCGCAGATTCCGGTGGGCAAGAAGCAGCGCCTGAGCATCGAGCGCCTGGCCAATGACGGCCGGGGCATTGTGTTTTTTGAAGGGCGTACCTGGTTCGTGAATGGCGCGCTGGCTGGCGAAGAAGTCGAAGCGCGAGTACTGGGCACCCACGGTAAAGTGGTCGAGGCCCGTACCGAGCGCGTGTTCAAGGCCAGTGAGTTGCGCCGCCCGGCGCCGTGCATGCACTTCGGCCGCTGCGGTGGTTGCAGCGTGCAGCACTTGCCCCACGACGAACAACTCGCCCTGAAACAGCGCATGCTCGCCGAGCAACTGTCCCGCGTGGCCGGTGTCGAACCGCAAGAGTGGGCGGCCCCTTTGAGTGGGCCGGAATTCGCTTACCGCCGCCGCGCTCGCGTCGCGGTGCGCTGGGATGCCAAGGCGAAAAAACTCGAAGTGGGTTTTCGCGCCGTGGCCAGCCAGGACATCGTCGCCATCGATGATTGCCCGGTGCTGGTACAGGCCTTGCAACCGATCATGCAGCGTTTGCCGAATATGCTGCGCCGCCTGAGCAAACCCCAGGCGTTGGGGCACGTGGAATTGTTCAGTGGCTCCTCCATTGCCGTGCTGCTGCGGCACATGGCGCCGCTGTCCGAGGCGGACCTGCAGGTGTTGAACGAATTTTGCGCCTTCCATGAAGCCCAATTATGGCTGCATGGCGAGGGCCAGCCGGAACCGGTCGAGGCTGATACCGCGCTGGGCTATCGGCTGGAGCAGTGGGAATTGGCGCTGGCCTATCGGCCCGGCGACTTTGTGCAGGTGAATGCCGGTGTGAACGAAGCGATGGTCGCGCAAGCCCTGGAATGGCTGGCGCCACAGCCCGACGATCGGGTGCTGGACCTGTTTTGTGGGCTGGGCAATTTCGCCTTGCCACTGGCGCGTCAGGTGCGCGAAGTGGTTGCGGTAGAAGGCGTGCAGACCATGGTCGATCGGGCGGCACAGAATGCCGTCAGCAACAATTTGCATAATGTGCAGTTTTTTCAGGCCGATTTGTCCCAGCCTTTGACTGACGCAGAGTGGGCCAAACAGGGCTTTTCTGCGGTACTCTTGGACCCACCCCGTGATGGTGCCCTGGAGGTTGTGCGCAAGCTCGCCACGCTGGGCGCCAAGCGCTTGGTGTATGTGTCCTGCAATCCGGCCACGCTGGCGCGGGACACGGTTGAGTTGGTCAAGCAGGGCTACCGGCTAAAACGTGCCGGGATCCTCGACATGTTTCCACAGACAGCTCATGTCGAGGCCATGGCGTTATTTGAAGCGGGCTAGGATGCCCGTTTAATCCGACTGGCCTGTCGTCTCCTGGGCCGTGACCTGTCAGGGAGTAGTACGTAGCCTAGGGTTGCAGGGCTTGGGTTACGCAGCAGGTCAGAGATGATTTTTGGCGCATTGAAGGTGCGTCGTAGGGAAGGTAAGCAAGATGGTACAGGTGAGAGCACACCAGCCGATCAACACCGACGGCAGTATCAATCTCGAGGCATGGCTGGATCATGCCGTCAGTGTCGACCCGGCACTGGACCGTGAAGCCTTGAAAGCAGCCTGCGAGTTCGCTCGTGAGTCTGAACAGCAAGACAATGCGGCCAAAAACCTGTGGGCGGAGGGCACGTCAAGCTTTCGCACCGGGTTGGAAATCGCCGAGATCCTCGCCGATCTCAAGCTGGACCAGGATTCGCTGATCGCCGCTGTGCTTTATCGCGGCGTACGCGAAGGGCATATTGCGTTACCGCTGGTCAGCCAGCGTTTCGGTGCCGTGGTCGCCAAACTGATCGACGGCGTGCTGCGCATGGCGGCCATCAGCGCCAGCCTCAGCCCGCGTCAGTCCATGGTGCTGGGCACCCAGGGCCAGGTCGAGAACCTGCGCAAGATGCTGGTGGCGATGGTCGACGACGTGCGCGTCGCGCTGATCAAGCTGGCCGAACGCACCTGCGCGATCCGCGCGGTGAAGACTGCCGATGACGAAAAGCGCAACCGCGTGGCCCGTGAGGTGTTCGACATCTATGCGCCGCTGGCGCACCGCCTCGGTATCGGCCATATCAAATGGGAGCTGGAGGACTTGTCCTTCCGCTACCTCGAACCCGATCAGTACAAACAGATTGCCACGCTGCTGCACGAGCGGCGCCTTGACCGTGAGCGCTTCATTACCGACGTGATGGGCCAGCTGCGTTCCGAGTTGCAGGCCACCGGTGTCGACGCCGACATCAGCGGCCGTGCCAAACACATCTACTCCATCTGGCGCAAAATGCAGCGCAAGGGCCTGGCGTTCAGCCAGATCTACGACGTGCGCGCGGTGCGTGTGCTGGTGCCGGAAATGCGCGATTGCTACACCGCGCTGGGTATCGTCCACACCTTGTGGCGGCACATTCCCAAGGAGTTTGACGACTACATCGCCAACCCCAAGGAAAACGGCTATCGCTCGCTGCACACCGCAGTGATCGGTCCCGAAGGCAAGGTGCTGGAAGTGCAGATCCGCACCCACGCCATGCACGAGGAGGCCGAGCTGGGGGTGTGCGCGCACTGGCGTTACAAGGGCACCGACGTCAAGGCCGGGTCCAACCAGTACGAAGAGAAAATCTCCTGGCTGCGCCAAGTGCTCGAGTGGCACGAAGAACTCGGCGACATCGGCGGCCTGGCCGAACAGCTGCGGGTGGATATCGAGCCGGACCGGGTCTATATCTTCACCCCCGACGGCCACGCCATCGACTTGCCCAAGGGCGCTACGCCGCTGGACTTCGCCTACCGTGTACACACCGAAATCGGCCACAACTGCCGGGGCGCCAAGATCAACGGGCGCATCGTGCCGCTCAACTACAGCCTGCAGACCGGTGAACAGGTCGAGATCATCACCAGCAAGCACGGCACGCCGAGCCGCGACTGGCTAAACCCGAACCTGGGTTACATCACCACGTCGCGGGCGCGGGCGAAAATCGTCCACTGGTTCAAATTGCAGGCGCGCGACCAGAACGTCGCGGCCGGCAAAACCTTGCTCGAGCGCGAGCTGGCGCGTCTGGGCTTGCCGCAGGTGGACTTCGACAAGCTGGCCGAAAAGGCCAACATGAAGATCGCCGAGGACATGTTCGCGGCACTCGGTGCCGGCGACCTGCGTCTGGCGCAGCTGGTCAACCTCGCCCAACAGTTGGTAGAGCCGGAGCGTGGCAGCGAGCAACTGGAGCTGATTCCACGCAAAGCCACCGGCTACAAACCGGGCAAGCGCGGCGATATCCAGATCCAGGGCGTGGGCAACCTGATGACGCAAATGGCCGGTTGCTGCCAACCGTTGCCGGGCGACGCCATCGTCGGTTACATCACCCAGGGCCGTGGCGTGAGCATTCACCGCCAGGATTGCGCCTCGGTGCTGCAACTGGGCGGGCGCGAGCCGGAGCGGATCATCCAGGTCAGTTGGGGCCCGGTGCCGGTGCTCACCTACCCGGTGGACATCATCATCCGTGCCTACGACCGTTCCGGTTTGCTGCGTGACGTGTCGCAAGTGCTGCTCAACGAACGGATCAACGTGCTGGCGGTCAACACCCGCTCGAATAAAGAGGACAACACCGCGTTGATGTCCCTGACCATCGAGATTCCGGGGCTGGATGCGTTGGGGCGGCTGCTGGGGCGGATTTCCCAGTTGCCGAACATCATCGAGACGCGGCGTAATCGCACACCATGAGTAGCTGGATGAGCGCGGACTGAAAATGTGGGAGCGGGCTTGCTCGCGAAATCGGTGTGTCAGTGCAAGATGCTTTGACTGACCCACCGATTTCGCGAGCAAGCCCGCTCCCACATTTGATCTTCAGCGTTCCCACTTCTGCGGAAGAGACTGATGTATTCACTTGAAGACTTGCTGCACCTGATGAACCGCCTGCGCGACCCCACATACGGGTGCCCGTGGGACATCAAGCAAACCTACGCAACCATTGTCCCGCACACCCTGGAAGAGGCTTACGAAGTGGCCGACGCCATCGAGCGTGGCGACTTTGATCATCTGCAAGGCGAGTTGGGTGACCTGTTATTCCAAGTGGTGTATTACAGCCAGCTGGCGCGAGAAGAAGGGCGCTTTGAATTTGCCGGAGTGATCGACAGCATTACTCGCAAGCTCATCCGCCGCCATCCTCATGTGTTCCCTACGGGGGATTTGTATGCGCCGCTGGATATCCCGCAGTTAAGCGAAGAGCAGGTCAAGGCGCGCTGGGAGCAGATCAAGGCCGAAGAGCGTGCGCAGAAATCCGACGCGCCTGAGCAACTTTCCCTGCTGGATGATGTGCCTGCCGCCTTACCTTCGTTGTCCCGTGCCGCCAAATTGCAAAAGCGCGCCAGCCAGGTCGGTTTCGACTGGCCTGCCGCGTTGCCGGTGGTGGACAATGTGCGCGAAGAGCTGGATGAAGTGCTCGAAGCCATGGCCGACAACGATTCGGTGGCGATTGCCGATGAGGTCGGTGACCTGCTGTTTGCCGCAGTTAACCTGGCACGTCACCTCAAGGTTGACCCGGAAACTGCGCTGCGTGGTGCTAATGCCAAGTTCGAACGACGTTTCCGATTTATCGAACAGGCATTGCGCCAGACCCACCGTCCCATAGAAGATTGCACCCTCGAAGAGTTGGACGCCCTGTGGGGCGAAGCCAAACGTCAGGAAAAGAATGTGTCCAGCTGCGGTTGAGCAGTTGCCTAAGTGAGTAAGCACCATGAGCCTTTCCCTTCGCGACCAGTTGCTTAAAGCAGGTCTGGTCAACCAAAAGCAGGCCAAGCAGGTCGGCAAAGAGAAACAGAAGCAGCAGCGCCTGGTCCACAAAGGCCAGGCCGAAGTGGATGATACCCAGGCACGCCTGGCCGCTGAGGCGCATGCCGAGAAGGTCAAGCGTGACCAGGAGCTGAACCGCCTGCAGCAGGAAAAAGCCGAGGCCAAGGCCCGCACGGCTCAGGTCAAGCAACTGATCGAGACCTCGCGCCTGCCCAAGTTGACCACTGAGGACTACTACAACTTCGTGGACGACAAGAAGGTCAAGCGCCTGTCGGTCAACACGCTGATGCGCAACAAGCTCAGCAATGGCTCCCTGGCGATCGTGCACCACGGCGGCGGTTACGAGGTCATCCCGCGCGAGGCGGCGCTGAAGATCCAGGAGCGTGCACCGGAGCGCATCGTGCAGCTCAATATCCTCACCGAAAGCCAGGTGCCGGACGAGGATGATCCGTACGCCGCCTACCAGATCCCGGATGATCTGATGTGGTAAGGCTGTAAAAACATCCGTGTGGTGAAGGGCTCGCCCCTGCCAGCAAACACAAACCCCGCTCAAAAGGCGGGGTTTGTGGTTTAAGCCGTCGCGTCAGCCACTCACCAATCCACTGCGTAACTCAGGCTGAAGGTACGACCTTCGGCATTCGGGTACGGTGCACGTGCGTTGGCCTGGGCGAACATGTTCTGGTAGTTGCGGTTGGTGAGGTTGTACACCGCACCTTCGAGGCGACCTACCGGCAACCTCACCGAGCCCAACAGGTCGGCCAGCGTGTAGCCTTTGATGTCGCGGCCGTTGTTGTCTTTGAACGCAGCGTC
Organism: Pseudomonas fluorescens; assembly: GCF_900215245.1. GTDB lineage: Bacteria > Pseudomonadota > Gammaproteobacteria > Pseudomonadales > Pseudomonadaceae > Aquipseudomonas > Aquipseudomonas fluorescens. Next base: position 359,319 of record NZ_LT907842.1, on the reverse strand, counting down.
ATAGTCGGCCAGGCGCATACCTTGCAGGCGCAGGCTGTAGTCGCCACGGTCGTAGCCGATAAAGGCGGTGGTCTTGGCAGGAGAGATGCGTGTGGCAGGCAGGTCGATCCATTTACCGTTCTGCTGGGTCTCGCCTTTGGCGTAAGCGTAAGTACCCCCTACCGACCATTGATCGGTGAAGTTGTACGTCAGGCTGGTTTCAACGCCGCGCACACGCTCTTTCTGATTGATCAGGCGCAGTACACGGTCATTGGCATCATAGAACTGGGTGACATCCGAGGTGTTTTCATACGCCGTGACGCTGGCCAGCCACTTATCCCAATTGCCACGCCAGCCCAGCTCGTAGCTGTCGACCTTGAGCGCTTGGGCATTCAGGTTTTGAATGTCGTACTTGCTGTTCACATCACGCAGGAAACGCTGGATATCCGGCAGGGAAAAGCCCTGGCTGAAGTTGACGAACACATCCTGGTTTTCGCTCAGGTGATACACCGCGCCAAGGTTATAGAGGGTGTCATCGTATTTGAGCGTGCCGCCCGGCAGTGTCGCGCGATTGCCGGTCTGGACGATTTCGCCATAAGCGATGCTGTCGGAAACCTCGCTTTCGATCCACTCGCGGCGTACGCCACCCCGCAAGGTCCAGTCATCGATGTCGTAGGACAGTTGCCCAAAGATCGCTTTGGTGCTGGTGGCGATGTCCGGGCCCATTTCGAATGTGGTGCCGGTCTTGGTGTAGTTCAGGCCGTTGACGCGGTACTGGTCGCCGCGCTGGCGTGAGGTTTCATGGTCATAGTCAGCGCCCCAGACCAGATTGCCGGTGGCCGGGCCGATGTCCGGCATTTGCGTATCGATCGCCGCGCGCAAGCCGTAGACATCCTGCACGCTGTTGTTGTCGGAGACCCCGGCGCGGCCACGCGACAGGTCCGGGAAGAACAACGCGTCGGCACGCCGCCAGTAACTCTCGACCTGCAAGCCCTGGCCATAGAAATCTTTGTCGGCGTAGTTAAGGTTGACCGCCTGGTTGTGGGTGAAGGGTTGGTCATCCAGGTCCAGGCCTTTAACGGCGACGGCGGTATTCGCGTTGCGTGGGTCCTTGGTGTAACGGGTGTCTTGTTCGTCTTTGTAGTCTTGCAGCGACAGGCTGATCTTTTTGTCGTCATCCAGCTCGTAGCCGAAGCGACCTTGCAGGTCATAGGTGCCGGTGTCCATGTTGCTGCCCTGGGACGTGTCCTGGGGGATGCGTTTTCCGTTGCCGTCGAACTGATCGTTGCGTTGTACGTAGTTGCCGGAAAGATACCAGTCCACAGGGCCCTGACGGCCCGTTGCGCTCTGGAAGGCTTCGTAGGAGAAACCTTTGTGGCTGAGGTTGTTGCCGGCGGTCATGCCGATTTTGCTGCTGAAGGCCAGGTCTTCACCTTTGTTGCGCTTGGTGATGATGTTGATGATGCCGCCTGATGCACCGGCACCGTAGACACTGCTGGCGCCGGAAATCACTTCAATGCGCTCGATGCTTTCCGGTGCCACGCTGTTGAGCTGGCGGAAGTTGTCGCGCGTGGCGTTCTGCGAGACGCCATCGATCAGGATCAGCGTATTGCGCCCGCGAAGCGTCTGGCCGAAGTTGCTCATGCCACCACTGGAGGGCGCAATGCCTGGCACCAGTTGCCCGAGCATATCCGCAACCCGGCGTCCCGCACCCGTCTGCTGGCGGATCTGGTCTTCGCTGATGACCTGCACAGAGCCTGGAATCGCCGCAATACTGGTTTCATTGCGTGTGGCCGAAACCACCGTTGCCTGTAATTGCAGATTGGTGGGCGCTGTTTGGGTCTCTTCAACTTGATCGGCCCAGGCTGGGCCGCTCATAGATCCAAGCAGGGGCAGCAGGGCTGCCAGTTGCAGTTTGTTCATGACCTTGCCTTTCAGTTATTAGAAGTATTGACAGAAAAACCGGATGATTCGGGTGTTCGGGTGAACGAACGGATCGCGCGGATACCCAGGGCGGCCAAGGCGTACGTGAGCGCGACCAGCCAAAAGCTGTGCGCCAAACCCACCATTCCCATGCCGATGCCGCCCATCAAGGCGCCGCACAGCGCGCCGGCTTTGGCGGCGCTATTGCCCATGCCCAGGGCAAAACCCTGTTGGCTGGGCGCAACGGTATTGGCGATCAACGTGTAGGCGACGGGCAGCAAGGCGCCTTGCCACACGCCCCACAGCAACCGGCTGGCGAGGAAGCCCAGCCATTCGTTAGCCATCGCCGTGAAGGCCAGCGTCAAGGCGCAAGACCAGGTGACCCATTCGATAATGCGCAACGTGTGTGCGGGTTGATGGCGGTCAAACAGCCGGCCCCACAGCGGCGCGGACACTGCCAGCGTGAGTGCGCTGGCGGCATAGCTGGCCCCGATCAACCAGGCGGGCGCCTGTAACACATCGGCGACGTACAGGGCATAAAACGGCTGAGGCATCATCTTGGCAGCCTGAATCAATACGATGATCCCCAGCATTGCGCCGAGCCAGCCTTTGGGCAGTGCGGCGGGTGCGGACGTGCGCGCTGGCCGCGAGCGCGGTGCATCGCTGGGCAGGAACACGCTGATCACTGCACAGCTCAGGCAGACGGCGGTGGCGCTGTAGCACAGCAGTGCGAAGCCGGAGATATCCATCAGCCAGCCGCCCAACACCGGCCCAGCCAGTGACCCCACCGCGGTTGCCGATTGCAGTCGCGCCAGAATGTGCCCGCGCCCGCTATCACCACAGCAGGCCAGTGCGTAGGCCTGAGCCGCTGCGATAAAGCCGGCCAGCGCGCCTTGCGCCACTCTGATCGCCACCAGCAGCCACGGATCGAAGGTGATAGCGGCCAACGCCTGGCACACCGCCAACGCCAGCAGTGCCCGAATGATCATCGGCTTGTGGCCGGTACGGTCACCCAGGCGCCCCCACATTGGCGTCAGGATCATCGCCGCCATCATCGGCCCGGCATACACCAGTGAAGACAGCAGGCCGGTGTATTGGGCATTGGCCGCGCCGAGCAGCTTCTGGATCTGCAAGGGCCAGAAGGGGCCACTCATTTCCATGGCCCCCATCGACACCAGTTGAATCACCACCAGCAGCCGCAGCGTGCTGTGGTTAGCTGCCATTGGCGGCGGCACTCAGCGGGTTGGGCAGCCGCCCGACGATATCCGCATGGCTTTCCAGCAGGCGCATGCGCATGAACGACTTGGCCGGCCAGTCCTGTTCCAGCAGGGCTGCGCGCTCGGTTGCCCAACGCTGTGGTTCGACTTGGCTGCGCACGTCGTCGAAACACTGGCTGACGTGGGCCGACAGCTCATTCCAAAGCAACGCCTGGGGAATATCGAAGTGGCGTGCACTGAGCAATACCAGTTCGCCCAAGTGGCACATGAATACCGTGTGCAGCAACTTGTCACGTACAAAGCCCGCATCGTCGTACAGCGTCATCTTGGGGTCGTGCAGTTCGATATCCAAACCGTGGGCGTGCAAGGTCTTGCGGTCGATTCGAATATCACCGAAGTCGCGCAACAACAGTCGGCTCAATTGGCCGTCTGCGGCCATGACCATGAACGAGTTCTGCTGGTGCGCCTCGAAGGCAACGCCATAGCGCAGGTACATGCCCAACAGTGCCGGTACGGCGATCGCGGCGTAGTCGCGAAAGAACGCAAGCATGGCATCGGCGCTGTCCTGGCCTTTACTCAGGCGTACCCATTGCCTCAGCAGTGGTTGGCCGTGCTGGTCGATGGCAAACAGGCTGCCTACCGGAACGGCCATTTCGCCCGGTTGGAGCAGGCTCTGTGGGTTGTCGCGGTAGAGAACGGCCAGGTGGCGAGCGTGCTCATCATTGGCCGGTTGGGGTTTGAAATGCACCCCGATCCGTTCGGGGACGATGCTGAGGATTCGCTGAAGTGCAGGTTCGCGCCCAAGGATCGTCAGCAGCAAGTGGCTGATTCGCGGGCCCATGCGCGCCGAGCGTGGTGAAACCGTTCGTTGCACGCTGGTCAGGCGCAGTGAGACCGGGAGTTTGACCATCGGCGCGTCGCAGCGGCCTTCCGGCAGCACGGTTCTGAACGACATCGTCGGGTGGGCGGTAAACGCGACGATATCGGTCAGCACCAGCAGCTTGTCGCCGATTTCGTTGGCGAACAGTTGCGGTAGCTCCTGGCGTGCCTGCCAAGGGTGAGCAGGCAGCGGCAGATAGTCAGCCGCCTCAAGCCCCTGTGCCGCGAGTGCTGCGGTCAATTGTCGGGCGGCCTGTGGGAAGTGCTGTTGCCACCACTGCCAGTAATCTGCGGTATCGGCCAAGACTTCGACGTGCGCATATTGGCGGTGCAGCGCGCAAAGGAATACCGGGAAGCGTGCTTCGAACTCCGGTGAGAAATCTATCACCTGGTCGGTAGCCAAGCCCAGCTTGGTCTTGTAGTTGGGGTGCCACGGATGGCCGAGCGTGCCCCACTGTTCAAGGACCGACGTGGCGTTGGTCACGCTTGCGTCACTCTTGAGGTAGCTGAGCAGATTGTGCTGATGGGCCGGGTCCATCGCGGCGTGCAGCTTGAGTGTCCACTGCTGGTGAAAAGCGAGGCATAGCGTGTCGTTGACAAAGCTGTCATCGATTTCGCTGTTGAGACGACTCAAGACGCTTAGGTCGGCCGATGATTCGAGGCGGTCGTTAAGCAGCGTCAGTAATTGCGACGGGAATTGAATCTTTTGCTCGGTCTGGTCGTTACGTAGCAGCGTGACCTGGCCGCGCAGGTCCCAGCTGCCCATGCGGCCGGGTTTCAGGTGATCGAAGCGCAGGCGGGTTTGGTCAGGCAGTGCCAGCCAGCAGTGGCCGCGTTCGTCATAGGTGCGCGTGTTGGAGTCCAGCAGGCCTTCACGAAACAGTGCCTGGATCAGGCGTTGGAAACTGCGCTCGGTGGCGGGCGCCAGGGTGTTGATCAGTGCATCAAGGGTAATGCGATTGGCCAGGAATTGCGGCGTGGCAAGTGCTTCAGCCCAACGCTCAAGCAGGGATTTTTCCGGCGTGCTGTTGTGTCCGTGCATCAAAGTCGAATTCCTTATCCGTGATCCTGGGTGAAAGGCGTGCGAATGGTATCGAGAATTATTACCAAATGTCTATTTGTTGTTACGCTTTTTGCACAAGCGTTTATTCAAGCGGGGCGGAAGGCGAGACCAGCCGGCAACGAATGCGCTCAGGGAACGCTGTGACATGGCACTGAAGGCGCCTGGAGCAGGCTGCTTCAGGGAGGAAGGGCGGCGTGTAGTGCGTTGTAGGATGTACCCGGTTTTGTACGATTGCACAGGCGCGCCGGAAAAAACGCGGCGTATGAAATGCAAAAAACCCGCTCATTGGGCGGGTTTTTTGTGTAGACGGCCCGGCTGCGTGGGGCCGGGCGTCTATGCGATATCAGAGTCTCAGGAGCTTTGTGCCTGGCGTTTCATCTCAAGAATTTCGAGCTCGTTTTTATAATTGTGGGCTTCGTTCTCGTTGTGGAACATGCCGACCAGTTGGTCTTGTTGATGTACATCCCAGATGTGAATCCCATGGCCCAGTGCTTCATGAGACATGTGTGCATCGTCGCGTTCAGTTACTTTTACAGTCATCTGCTTGCTCCAATCTCTGGTTGATCTGCGGCAAGTCGTCGCAGGCCTCTTTTATATGTTTTGTTAGCTTGCTAAGTAAACCGATTTTGCGCGCAACAATTCTTTGCATAAACCGCAACATTCCTGCAGGCCCCGTAAACCGCGGCATTGCGTCGCAGGGTGCTGAGTTTTATGACAAAAGTTTCATGTTTTGGGAGGCTTTCAGGCGTGGCTCGGCCGTGCTGACGGCATCGCAGGCAAGCCAGCGCCTACCCTTGAAATGCATTCCAATGTGGGCGCTGGCTTGCCTGCGATAGCGGTATTCGCCTGACTGAAAAATCCCGGGCGAAAAAAAGCCCCGCATTCAGCGAGGCTCCTTTTTTCAGCTCATCAGCCTATCAGCTGCCTTTGACAGCCTTGCCGTCAACGGTGCCGTCCAACAGCATGATGTTGTATTCCTTGCCGTCGGTTTCCACCTGACGCAAGGCAACCAGGATGCCGCCCCAGTCCTTGGCAAACCACATCTGGGTGATGCGCTTGCTTTGCGATGGATCGCGCACGCGCTCGACCTTGATAGCATCGATAGCGCCGGCTTTGGTCTGGACCTTTTCCGGGCCGATCACGCGGAAGTCGTAGGTGTCGACGTCGGTGCCCTCGACTACGCGGTAGCTCATGCTTTTCTTGCCGGCGGCGACGTCACGCTGCAGGGCAAGCTGGTAGGTCGACTTGTCGAGCATGCCGCTTTCGAGAGTGACGTTGACCGGGTCTTTGTTTTCGAAGCCGGTGACCTTGTTGGTGGCGTGGTCGAAGTCCAGATTGATCTTCTTCGCCTTGCCCAGGCCGCCGCGCTCGAAGGTGTAGCTCTTCGGTTGCAGTGCGTCCTTGTCCAGGGTGATCACGCTGGTTTCGGTGAGGCTGGCAATCATCATCGAGGCCTTGAAATTCAAGGTCCATGAGCCATTGTCATTCTTGGTCAGGCTGCGTTCGGCCGAACCGCTCATGGGCAACTGTTTCCAGTCGGCGGTGTAGCTGGCAGAGAACGGGTGAAGGTCTGCTGCTTGCACGGCGGGCAAGGCGAACAGCGCAAAAGCGAAGAGCAAGGCGCGACGCATAAAATCTCCTAGGTTCGAATCAAGTGGCCGCTGGCCGCGAGTAACTGACCGTCCAATAATGCACCCTGTTCGCCGAGAATCAATCGTCCTTCGGCAAACCAGCGAACAGCCAGCGGGTAAATCCTGTGTTCCTGGGTATGAACCCGTTGCGCAAGCGTCTGCGCTGAGTCCGCAGACTCTACCGGAACCACTGCCTGTACGACCAGAGGCCCGCCATCGAGTTCCTCGGTTACAAAGTGCACGCTGCAGCCGTGCTCGCTGTCGCCAGCGTCAAGCGCGCGCTGATGCGTGTGCATACCTTTGTACTTGGGTAGCAGGGAAGGGTGGATATTGAGCAGGCGCCCCTCGTAATGCCGCACGAAGTCAGCGCTGAGGATGCGCATGAAGCCGGCGAGGACCACCAGTTTGGGGTTGAAGGCGTCGATCAGTTCGATCAAGGCGCTGTCGAAGGCCTCACGGCCTTCGAAAGCCTTGTGATCCAGGGAGCGGGTTTCGATACCTGCGTCCCGCGCGCGTTGCAGGCCGTACGCGTCGCTGCGGTTGGAAATAACCGCAGCGATGCGCACCGGGCTGTCGCCGGTGCGCGTGCTGTCGATCAAGGCCTGCAAGTTACTGCCGGTGCCGGAAAGCAGCACCACGACATCACAGGTTGCAGGCATCAGTGCGCCTTAAGGTTCTTCAGTTCAACCTGGGCCGCGCCTTCCGGAGCGGTGGCGATCTGGCCGATGACCCAAGGCTGCTCGCCGGCTTCACGCAGTACGTTCAGCGCGATTTCAACGTGCTCTTGAGCCACGCAGATAACCATGCCCACGCCGCAGTTCAGCACGCGGTGCATTTCGGTTTCGTTGACGTTGCCTTGCGCTTGCAGCCAGTCGAATACCGCAGGACGCTGCCAGCTGGCCACGTCGACAATCGCCTGGGCGCCTTTTGGCAGTACACGCGGGATGTTGTCCAGCAGACCACCACCGGTGATGTGGGCCATGGCCTTGACGGCGCCGGTGTCCTTGATCAGCTTGAGCAGCGGCTTCACGTAGATACGGGTCGGGGCCATCAGCAGGTCGGTCAGCGGCTTGCCGTCGAGCTGGGTGTTCTCGATGTCGGCGCCGGACACTTCGATGATCTTGCGGATCAGCGAGTAGCCGTTGGAGTGCGGGCCGGAGGACGGCAGAGCAAGCAGGGCGTCGCCGGCAGCGACTTTGGAGCCGTCGATGATCTCGGCTTTTTCGACAACACCGACGCAGAAGCCGGCCAGGTCGTAGTCTTCGCCTTCGTACATGCCTGGCATTTCAGCGGTTTCGCCGCCCACCAGCGAGCAACCCGACAGTTCGCAGCCGGCGCCGATACCGGTCACCACTTGTGCAGCGGTGTCCACGTTCAGCTTGCCGGTGGCGTAGTAGTCGAGGAAGAACAGCGGCTCTGCGCCACACACCACCAGGTCGTTGACGCACATGGCAACCAGGTCGATGCCGATGGTGTCGTGCTTGTTCAGGTTCAGTGCCAGGCGCAGCTTGGTGCCCACACCGTCGGTGCCGGAGACCAGCACAGGCTGTTTGTAGCCGGCCGGGATTTCGCAGAGGGCGCCAAAACCGCCCAGGCCGCCCATGACTTCGGGGCGCGCAGTGCGCTTGGCGACGCTCTTGATGCGTTCGACCAATGCTTCACCGGCGTCGATGTCTACACCGGCGTCCTTGTAGCTCAGGGAGGGTTGCTTGCTCATGATCCAGGCCTTTAGGGGGGATTCAGGGGTAACGACCGAGCGGGCAGGGGCTTTGGGTAAAAGGCCTTGCCGTTGACGGTCTGCGAAGGCGCGCGATTTTATCAGGCTTGAGGGGCAGCGGCCATCCTCGGGCCGACGGGCAGGGGCATATGGCGTTAAAAAAATGCTAATCGGGCCTGTTATGGCGTGTATTAAGGTATAGCCTTTAACCCGCTATCGTTATGACAGTACAAAAACTGCCAAGACCCTGTGAATGTTTTACCGGTCGCTGTGGTCACAGCCTTGCCAAACCGAGTTCACGCGGTCTGTTCCAGCCGCTAAATTTGTCGTTCGGGAATCTTCCATGCGTCTGTGTAAATTCTTCTTTGTAGGCTGTTTGTCGTTGGTCAGCCTGGCGAGTCATGCCGAAACCCTCAATGGCCTTTATCAAGTGCTTGAACCGGTCAGCAGCCAATCGCCTCAAGAGCGCGATGCGGCCACCCAGCGCGCCGTGCAAACCCTGGTCATCCGCCTGACCGGCGATGCCAAAGCCGCCGACGGCCCGGGCCTGGCGGCAATTCGCAAGGATCCGCAACAAATCATCAGCCAGTACGGCTATGACGCCGGCCCACCAGAGAGCCTGCAAGTCGACTTCGACCCGGTGAGCACCGACCGCGCCCTGCGTGGTGCGGGCCTGGCGATCTGGGGCAGCAATCGGCCGTCAATCCTTGGCTGGTGGCTGAATGATTCCACCGAAGGCAGCAGCCTCGTCGGTGATGGTCAAGCGGTCGCCGGCGCGCTGCGTCGGGCGGCGCAACACCGAGGCCTGCCGCTGCGTCTGCCGCTGGGCGATCTGGATGAGCAGGTGGTTGCGACTGCGCCCAATCTCGAAAGTGCGGACGCCACGCCCCTGCGCGCAGCCTCCGAGCGCTATGGTGCCGACGCTTTGCTCGCTGTGCATGCCCGCCAGGAAGGCAACCAGTGGCAAGCCAAATGGCGTCTGTGGCTGGGCGACAAAAGTGAGCAGGGCACCGCTCAGGGCGCAGACACCGCAGCCGTCGCCGATGCCGTATTGCTCGCGGTCAGCCAAAAGCTGGCGCCACGCTTTGCCGTCAAGCCCGGTGTGAGCAGCGAACAATTGCTCGAAGTGCAGGGCATGAACCTGGAGCGCTATGCCGCCCTGGGTCATCTGCTTGAACCCTTTGGTGGTCAACCGCTGCGGGTTGATGGCAATCGCATTGTGTATCGCGTGAACGGCAGTGCCGAGCAATTGCGTACTCAGTTGAGCCTGGCCAAGTTGCAGGAAGTGCCTGCGGGTGAGCCTCAGGTGTTGCCGTCGGTGGAGGCGGGTACACAACCCGCCGCGGCGCCTGAGCCCCAGGCGCAGTTGCGTTTTCGTTGGTAACTATTGTTTCTTCTTCTATATAGAAGGAAGACAGCAAATAACAGATGGAGTGGTTTATGGCGGATACGCGTCGTTGGGTGTGGCTTGGCGGGATTGTCCTGCTGTGCGTGTTTGTGTTCTTGCTGCATTCGATTCTGACGCCGTTTCTGGTGGCGTTGCTCCTGGCCTATTTGTTCGATCCCGTGGTCGATCGCCTGGAGAAGGCCGGCCTGTCGCGTACGTTAGGCGTCGTGGCGGTGTTTGCGTTGTTCACGTTGATCATCACCGCGCTGGTACTGGTGTTGGTGCCGATGTTGGCCAAGCAACTGTTTCGCTTGTATGAACTGGCGCCGCAGATGCTCGACTGGTTGCAGCACACGGCGATGCCGTGGGCGCAGGCCAAGCTGGGGCTGGCGGATGGTTTCTGGAAGTTCGACAAGGTCAAGGCGGCGATCAGTGAGCATATGGGGCAGACCACCGATATCGTCGGTGTCGTCCTGAGCCAGGCCACGGCGTCCAGCCTGGCGCTGATCGGCTGGTTGACCAACCTGGTGCTGATTCCGGTGGTAGCGTTCTACCTGCTGCGTGACTGGGACATCATGATGGCCAAAATCCGCAGCCTGCTGCCACGCAACAGTGAAGAGCGCGTTGTGTCGCTGGCGGAGGAGTGCCACGAGGTGCTCGGCGCATTCGTGCGAGGCCAGTTGCTGGTGATGCTGGCCCTGGGGATTATCTACGCCGCCGGCCTGATGGCGATTGGCTTGGAACTGGGCCTGTTGATCGGCTTGATCGCCGGTCTGGCGGCGATCGTACCGTACATGGGTTTCGTGATTGGTATCGGCGCGGCGCTGGTGGCCGGGCTGTTCCAGTTTGGCGGCGACCTCTATCCGATGCTGGGCATTGTTGCGGTGTTCATGGTTGGCCAGGCCCTGGAAGGCATGGTGTTGACGCCGTTGCTGGTCGGGGATCGGATTGGCCTGCACCCGGTTGCGGTGATCTTTGCGATCCTGGCGGGCGGAGAGCTGTTTGGTTTTACTGGCATCCTGCTGGCACTGCCGGTGGCAGCGGTGATCATGGTGCTGGTGCGCCATGTTCATGATCTGTACAAGGATTCGGATGTGTACACCGGGGTTGAAGACCCCGACCTGTAATCGCTTCGTCACAAACCCGGCCTATGCCGGGTTTGTTGTTTATGCAGCCGTGGTGTCAAACAATTTGCGCAAATTGACCCGAGTTAACGCAAACCTTTGATTTTGCTTGTGGTCTGCTGCATTGTGCGCCCGGCGTCACGGGTATAAACTTTGCAAACTTTACACAGAGGCCACTAACGGTTCGTTTGGAGCCGTTCAGTCAGCATGAAACCGATTCAGCTGCCCTTGGGTGTGCGTCTGCGTGACGACGCCACCTTTATCAATTACTACCCAGGCGCCAATGCCGCTGCACTCGGCTATGTCGAGCGGCTCTGCGAAGCCGACGCCGGGTGGACTGAAAGCCTGATCTATCTGTGGGGCAAGCATGGCGTGGGGCGTACCCACCTGTTGCAGGCCGCGTGCCTGCGCTTCGAGCAAATGGGCGAGCCGGCGGTTTACCTGCCATTGGCTGAGTTGATGGACCGTGGCATCGGCATCTTCGACCACCTTGAGCAGTACGAGCTGGTCTGTCTGGACGATCTGCAGGCGATTGCCGGCAAGGCAGATTGGGAAGAAGCGCTGTTTCACCTGTTTAACCGTCTGCGCGACAGCGGGCGACGCCTGTTGATCGCCGCATCCACGTCGCCGCGTGAGCTGCCGGTGAAGCTGGCGGACCTCAAGTCGCGCCTGACCCTGGCGCTGATCTTCCAGATGCGCCCATTGTCTGACGAAGACAAATTGCGCGCCCTGCAGTTACGCGCATCCCGTCGCGGCCTGCACCTGACCGATGAAGTCGGTCACTTTATTCTCACGCGCGGCACCCGCAGCATGAGCGCATTGTTCGATTTGCTGGAACAGCTCGATCAGGCCTCTTTGCAGGCTCAGCGCAAGCTGACCATCCCTTTCCTCAAGGAAACCCTTGGCTGGTAGCCAGCCCTTGTATTTCGCGGCTCTCGGCAAATTTCAGGCGCCAGAAAACCTGCGTTTGGACCGGTTTGGCCACGCAAAAGGCATGTATAGGGTGTTAAGGGCTTAGATGTCGCCGTCGAAACAGGAAGTCACATGGATCACGATTGAATTTGCAAATCGATGTGATAGAGGGCATAGTCTCGACTTCTTTACACATCAGCCACGGTCGTGCCCATGCTAAATCGCTTCGCACCCCTCGTGCCTCTCGCACTCGTTACCCTGTTGTTTGGTTGCGCCACCCACACTCAAAACGTGGCTGAGCAGCAAAAGACCCAACAATACTCCCAGGCAAAATTCGTTGCATCGCAGTCTTCCACGGTTTACCAGGAAGAGCTCGCAACTGAAAAAGAACTGGCCGACTTCTCCGGCAGCAAGCCTTACCAGCTTCCAGTTCTGGCCGACAGCATCCTTGAGCGCGGCATGTCCCTGATCGGTACCCGTTACCGTTTCGGCGGTACCTCTGAAGCCGGTTTCGACTGCAGTGGCTTCATCGGCTACCTGTTTCGCGAAGAAGCCGGCATGAACCTGCCGCGCTCCACGCGTGAAATGATCAACGTGGATGCACCGTTGGTCGCACGCAATAACCTCAAGCCTGGCGATCTGCTTTTCTTTAGTACGGCAGGTCGTGGTCGCGTAAGTCACGCCGGTATCTACTTGGGCGATAACCAGTTTATTCACTCCAGCAGCCGTCGCAGTGGCGGTGTTCGAGTCGACAACCTGGGTGACAGCTACTGGAGCAAAACCTTTATCGAAGCCAAGCGTGCACTCGCCATGGCCCCGACTACGGTTACTGCCAGCAAGTAAAGTTAAAGTGATACTTGAAGTTTGACGTGTAAGCGCTAGAATCTCTGGACATTGTTGTAATCCGTTCGCGCGAGCTTTGCTTGCGCGTTCTGGTTTTCAGCGTTCGGCAGCGAAAGCCGCATCCAGATCAGGATTGTTCTGCCCATGTCGACCTCAGCACGCCTCATTCTTCTTGTTTGTGCCGCGCTCCTCAGCGCCTGTGCAAGCCGTCCACCGCCGCCTGCCCCGGTAGCGGTCAAGCCGAAACCGGTGTTCAACTATTCCAGCCAAAGTTTCTCGCCTGCTGCCGAAGACGTGCTCTTCCGTGCGCTGGGCCTGGTCGGCACGCCTTATCGCTGGGGCGGCAACACGCCGGACTCCGGGTTTGATTGCAGTGGCCTGATCGGCTTCGTTTACCGTGACGCCGCGGGCATCTCCTTGCCGCGTACCACGCGTGAACTGATCGTGATGCGTGCGCAGGATGTCAGCGAGCAGAACCTGCAAACCGGCGACTTGCTGTTCTTTGCGACCGGTGGTGGTTCCCGGGTCAGCCACGCAGGGATCTACGTCGGCGAAGGGCGATTCGTCCATGCTCCGCAAACCGGAGGTACGGTGAAACTGGATACGCTGTCCAAAGCGTATTGGCAAAATGCTTACCTGAGTGCCAAGCGCGTGTTGCCGGCTGAGCATCTGGCCCGCAATCCTTAAGGCTGAACAGTGAATAAAATGCGCGAGAGGGCCAGCCTCTCGCGCATTTTTTTTGCGCTGGTTTTGCGGCCGACTACTTAACCGCCGACACTCGCCACACCTTATTCCCCACGTCATCCGCCACCAGCAAGTCACCCTGCTGATCGATCACCACGCCCACCGGCCGGCCCATGGCTTTCTCGTCACTGTTGAGGAACCCGGTCAGCACATCCACCGGTTGCCCTTTGGGTTGACCACCCTCGAACGGCACGAATATCACCTTGTAGCCACTGTGTGGTTTGCGGTTCCACGAGCCATGCTGGCCGATGAATGCGCCGTTGCTGAATTGCGCCGGGAGTTTGCTGCCTTCTGCGAACGTCAGCCCCAAGGACGCGGTGTGAGGCCCCACGGCATAATCCGGTGCAATCGCCTTGGCGACCAGCTCAGGGTTTTGTGGTGAGACGCGTACGTCTACGTGCTGGCCGTAGTAGCTGAAGGGCCAGCCGTAGAATGCGCCATCCTTGACCGAGGTGATGTAGTCCGGCACCAGGTCGCTGCCAATCTCGTCGCGCTCGTTAACCGCCGTCCACAGCTTGCCGCTCTGCGGTTCCCAGGCCATGCCGTTCGGGTTGCGCAGCCCGGAGGCAAAGATGCGGTGCTGGCCTGTGGCGCGGTCGACTTCCCAGATCGCGGCGCGACCTTGTTCTGCCTCCAGGCCGTTCTCGCCGACGTTGCTGTTGGAGCCGACACTCACGTATAGCTTGCTGCCATCCTTGCTGGCCACCACGTTTTTCGTCCAGTGGTGGTTGAGGCTGCCGCCTGGCAGGTCGACGACCTTGGTGCCCGCTTGCTTGATCGAGGTTGCACCAGGCTGATAAGGGAAGCGCAGCAGCTGGTCCGAATCGGCGACGTAAAGGTCGTTACCCACCAGCGTCATGCCGAACGGTGAGTTGAGGTTCTCCAGGAACACTGTGCGGGTCTCGGCCACGCCGTCGTGGTTGGCATCGCGCAGCAGTGTGATGCGGTTCGGGCTCGGCACGCCTGCGCCTGCACGGCCCATGACTTTTTCCATCACCCAGCCGCGAATGCCCTTGGCGTCATCCGGCTTGGGCGGCGCGTTGGTTTCCGCTACCAGTACATCGCCATTCGGCAACACATACAGCCAGCGTGGGTGGTCCAGGCCTTCGGCAAACGCTGACACCTGAGTGCCGGCGGCGGCGGTTGGCTTGGCGCCATCGGGCCAGCCGATGGCCGGGGCAATGTTCACGGTGGGGATCAGGGTGTTGTTCGGCTCCGGCAGTTTGGGCGAAGGCCCGGTGCCGTCGGAGACCTTCAACGTAGAGCTTTCGCCGCAGGCCGCGAGGGTGCCTGCCAGCATGATCAGTAAGGCGAGTCTGGTTTTATGCATGGTTTTCTCCTTAATACCTGTAAGGGTAGAGGAGCGAGCTGGTCCGATGGTTCAAGTCCAAGGTCGGCTTTAATTGACGCTCCACCCCCAACCCACTAACCTTCGCGGCTTGTTCCAGGTGCTCTGTGGCGGATACGCCGACAGAGTGAAACAGGGAAGCCGGTGAGTGAGCGCACTTGTACACAGTGCTGCCGCGATTCCGGCGCTGCCCCCGCAACGGTAAATGAGTCAAGACGGTGCCTTTTGCCACTGTATCCACGTGATATGGGAAGGCGCGCCGTTGGCCTGCTCGCTCGGTGAGCAAGCGCGCCACTCATGAGTCCGGAGACCGGCCTGGATCATCCAACAGCATCACGGTGGGCGATGCTTGGCTGTCTGTTTTTTCTTTTTCCTGCCCGCCGTTTTTGTCCAGCCCCAACGGAGAGCTGCCATGACTGATTCCCCCGACCGCGACGAGCGCCACCTGGCGCGCATGCTGCGCAAAAAAGCCGTGATCGACGAGCGCATCGCCAATTCCCCGAACGAATGCGGATTGCTGCTGGTACTGACCGGCAACGGTAAAGGCAAGAGCAGTTCGGCATTTGGCATGCTGGCCCGCGCCATGGGCCACGGCATGCAGTGCGGCGTGGTGCAGTTCATCAAGGGGCGCCACAGCACGGGCGAAGAATTGTTCTTCCGGCGTTTCCCAGAGCAAGTGCGTTTCCACGTGATGGGCGAAGGCTTCACCTGGGAAACCCAGGACCGCCAGCGCGACATCGCCGCCGCGGAAGCGGCCTGGGCAGTTTCCCGCGAATTGCTGCAGGACCCGTCCATCGGCCTGGTGGTGCTGGATGAACTGAACATCGCCCTCAAGCACGGTTACCTCGACCTGGATCAAGTGCTCACCGACCTGCAAGCTCGCCCGCCGATGCAGCACGTCGTGGTCACCGGCCGTGGGGCCAAGCCTGAACTGATCGAAATGGGCGACACCGTCACCGAAATGGGCATGCTCAAGCACGCGTTCCAGGCGGGTATCAAGGCACAGAAGGGCGTCGAACTTTGAATCAGCCCCGTCATTGCCCGGCCGTACTGATCGCCGCACCGGCGTCCGGCCAGGGCAAAACCACCGTCACCGCTGCCTTGGCGCGCTTGCACCGCAACCTGGGGCGCAAGGTGCGCGTGTTCAAATGCGGCCCGGACTTTCTCGACCCCATGATTCATGAGCGTGCCAGTGGTGCGCCGGTGTATCAGTTGGACATGTGGATGGTCGGCGAGCAGGAAAGTCGCCGCTTGCTGTGGGAAGCAGCGGGTGAGGCCGACCTGATCCTGATCGAAGGCGTCATGGGCCTGTTCGACGGCACGCCCTCCAGCGCCGACCTGGCGCGGCACTTCGGGGTGCCGGTGCTCGGGGTGATCGACGGCACCGCCATGGCCCAGACGTTCGGCGCCCTGGCCTTGGGCCTGGCGCGCTATCAGCCGGACTTGCCGTTCGCTGGCGTGTTGGCCAACCGCGTCGGCACCCTGCGCCACGCACAGTTACTGGAAGGCAGCCTCACCGAAGGCCTGCGCTGGTACGGCGCGTTGTCTCGCGAAACCGGGATTGAATTGCCCAGCCGCCATCTCGGCCTGGTGCAGGCCAGCGAACTGAATGACCTCGACGTGCGCCTGGACGCCGCCGCCCAAGCCCTGGGCAGCAGTTGTGAAGTTGCGTTGCCGCCGCCGGTGACCTTCGCCGCGCCGCACGTGATCGAGGCCGAACCGTTGCTCGCCGGCGTGCGCATTGCGGTGGCCCGCGACGAGGCCTTTGCCTTCACCTACGGCGCCAGCCTCGACTTGCTGCGGGCGATGGGCGCCGAATTGCGCTTCTTCTCGCCGATCCATGATCGCCAATTGCCCGAAGCCGACAGCGTGTACCTGCCGGGTGGCTACCCGGAACTGCATCATCGGGCATTGTCTGAAAACACCCCGATGCTCGACGCGATTCGCGCCCACCACGCCGCCGGTAAACCGTTGCTCGCCGAATGTGGCGGCATGCTGTACCTGCTGGACTCGCTCACCGATGTCGAGGGTACCCGTGCCGAACTGGTTGGCTTGCTGCAGGGGGACGCGGTGATGCAGAAGAAGCTCGCGGCCCTGGCCCTGCAAAGCGTCGAGTTGCCGGAAGGCGTGCTGCGCGGCCACACCTATCACCACTCCCTGACCAGCACCGAGTGGCAGCCGATTGCCCGCGGCCTGAGCCCCAACGGCGGGCGCGGTGCCGAAGCGGTGTACCGCCAGGGGCGGATGACCGCCTCCTACGTGCACTTTTATTTCCCGTCCAACCCGACGGCGGTGGCCGCATTGTTTGCGCCGGGCCCTGATAACGCTGTCGCAGGCCAGCCAGCGCCGACATCGACCGGGTTCACCGATCACCCTGTGGACGCGGCGGTGCGACGATTCGACGTGCTCGCGAAGAAGCCATGACCGACAACGCCTTCCCTCAAGCCGACCGCGACGCCGTTTACCGTGTCATCGCCGAACGCCGCGACATGCGCCACTTTACCGGCGGCAGCGTCGCCCCCGCTTTGCTGCAGCGCCTGCTCCAGGCTGCCCACCAGGCGCCCAGTGTCGGCTTGATGCAGCCCTGGCGGTTTATCCGTATCAGTGACCGCCGGTTGCGTGGGCAGATTCAACAATTGGTCGAAGAAGAGCGCGTGCGCACCGCCGAGGCATTGGGCGAGCGTTCCGATGCGTTCATGAAGCTCAAGGTCGAAGGCATTCATGACTGCGCTGAGGTGTTGGTGGCAGCGCTGATGGATGATCGCGAGCGGCACATTTTTGGCCGTCGCACCTTGCCGGAAATGGACATGGCATCGTTGTCCTGTGCGATCCAGAATCTCTGGCTGGCCGCCCGCGTCGAAGGCCTTGGCATGGGCTGGGTCTCGCTGTTCGAGCCGCGGGCCCTGGCCGACCTGCTGGGTTTGCCGGCCGGTGCGAAACCCTTGGCGGTGCTATGCCTGGGGCCGGTAGCCGGGTTCTATCCGGCACCGATGTTGCAGCTCGAAGGCTGGGCCGAACCACGGCCGCTGAGTGACATGTTGTATGAGAATGTGTGGGGAGTGAGTCAATGAGTGTGGCCTTGCTGTGTGTCGCTGCCGTAGCGCTGGATGCGCTGTTGGGCGAGCCCAGGCGCTGGCATCCGCTGGTGGCATTCGGCAATTTCGCCGAGCGCATCGAGCAACGTTTCAATACCGGAGGCCGCGGCTGGCGCAGCCATGGCGTGACCGCGTGGGTTATCGCGGTGGTGCCGCTGACCCTGCTGGCCACGGCGTTGTCGTGGGCGCCTTACATCGGTTGGGTGCTGGAGATTTTGGCGCTGTACTGTGTGCTGGGTATGCGCAGCCTCGGCGAGCACGTGATCCCGGTGGCCCAGGCCTTGCGCGGTGATGACCTGGATGAGGCGCGCAAACGCGTGAGCTATTTGGTCAGCCGCCAGACCAGCGAGCTGGACCGCACCGAAGTCGCCCGCGCCGCCACTGAGTCGGTGCTGGAGAACGGCAGCGACGCGGTGTTTGCCGCGCTGTTCTGGTTTGTGGTCGCCGGTGTGCCGGGCGTGGTGTTGTATCGCCTGAGCAATACCCTCGACGCCATGTGGGGCTATCGCAATGAACGCTTTGAGCGTTTCGGCTGGGCGGCGGCCAAGATCGACGATGTACTCAACTACATTCCTGCGCGGCTGGTGGCGTTAACCTACGCCGTGCTCGGCAAAACCCGCCTGGCGCTTAAATGCTGGCGCACCCAGGGCCCCACCTGGGACAGCCCCAACGCTGGCCCGGTGATGGCGGCTGGCGCGGGCGCGCTGGGTGTCGAATTGGGTGGCGCGGCGATTTATCACGGCGAATTGCATCAGCGTCCGCCATTGGGCGAAGGCCCGGCAGCCGATGCCGATTCGATTGAGCGAGGCTGGCAACTGGTGCAGCGCGGCGTATGGTTATGGCTGCTGATCCTCTGCGCGGGGGCGCAATTTTATGCTTGAACATGGTGGTCGCCTGCGTAAAGCAGTGATTCAGTACGGCATCGCCGAGGCCGATTGGCTTGACCTGTCCAGCGGCCTGGCGCCCTGGCCCTGGCCGATCCCCGAAATCCCGTTGCGGGCCTGGGCGCGCTTACCGGAAACCGATGACGGCCTGGAGCAGGCGGCCAGCGAGTATTACGGCGCTGCACAGGTGTTGCCGGTCGCGGGTTCCCAAGCGGCGATCCAATTGCTGCCGCGCTTGCGTCGTTCCGGCAAGGTCGGGGTGTTGTCACCGTGTTATGCCGAGCACGCTGAAGCCTGGCGTCGTGCGGGTTACGTGGTGCGCGAAGTGCAGGAACAGGAAGTCGACTTCTTTCTCGACGGCCTCGACGTGCTGGTCGTGGTTAATCCGAACAACCCCACCGGCCTTAGCCTGAGCCCGCAACGCCTGCTGGACTGGCACGCGCGGCTGGCCCAGCGCGGCGGTTGGCTGGTCGTGGATGAAGCCTTTATGGACGTCACTCCGCAACTGAGCCTGGCCAGTCACACCCACCAAGTCGGCCTGATTGTTTTGCGCTCGTTCGGCAAGTTCTTTGGTTTGGCCGGTGTTCGCCTGGGCTTTGTGTTGGCCGAACGCAAGCTGCTCAAGCTATTCGCCGAACAGCTCGGCCCGTGGGCGGTCAGTGGGCCGACACGGGTGCTCGGCCAAGTCTGCCTGCGCGATATGGCCGGGCACGCCCGCCAGCGTGAGCGCTGTATCGAAGCGGGCCAACGGTTGTTTGACCTGCTTGAGCGCCATGGCTTTCAACCCCACGGTGGCTGCGCGTTGTTCCAGTGGCTGATTACACCGCACGCCGAACGCATGCACGAATTCATGGCCCAGCGCGGCATCCTGCTGCGCCTGTTTGTCCACGACAGCAGCCTGCGCTTTGGTTTGCCCGGCACCGAGGCGCATTGGCTGCGACTCGATGAAGCCCTGGCCGCCTACAAGGCAGCCACATGAGTACGCTGATGGTGCAAGGCACCACCTCCGACGCGGGCAAAAGCACGCTGGTGACCGCACTGTGCCGCTGGCTGATTCGCCAGGGCGTCGCGGTGGTGCCGTTCAAGCCCCAGAACATGGCCCTCAACAGTGCCGTGACTGCCGAGGGCGGCGAGATCGGCCGAGCCCAGGCGGTGCAAGCCCAGGCTGCCAATCTAGCGCCTCATACCGATATGAACCCGGTGCTGCTCAAACCCAACAGTGATACCGGCTCCCAGGTGATCATCCACGGTCGAGCGGTCACCACCATGAATGCCGTGGCCTATCACGACTATAAAGCCATCGCGATGCAAGCCGTGCTGGCCTCCCATGCGCGGTTGAGCGAGGCCTACCCAGTGGTGATGGTGGAAGGTGCGGGTTCCCCGGCGGAAATTAACCTGCGCGCCAATGACATCGCCAACATGGGCTTCGCCGAAGCGGTGGATTGCCCGGTACTGCTGATTGCCGATATCAATCGTGGTGGCGTGTTTGCCCATCTGGTCGGCACGTTGGAGTTGCTTTCGCCCACCGAGCAGGCGCGGGTCAAGGGCTTCATCATCAACCGTTTTCGCGGCGATATCGCCCTGTTGCAGCCCGGCCTGGACTGGCTGGAAGCCCGCACCGGCAAACCGGTGGTGGGCGTTTTGCCCTACGTGATGGACCTGCACCTGGAGGCCGAAGACGGTATCGACGCGCGTCAGATCGACAAGGCGGCGCAGGTATTAAATGTGGTGGTGCCGGTGTTGCCGCGAATCAGCAATCACACCGATTTTGACCCGCTGCGCCTGCATCCTCAGGTAGATCTGCAATTCATCGGGCCGGGCCAGCCGATTCCGGCCGCCGACCTGATTATCCTGCCGGGCTCAAAAAGTGTGCGCAGCGATTTGGCGTACCTGCGCGCCAATGGCTGGGACACTGCCGTGGCTCGGCATTTGCGCTACGGCGGCAAGGTGCTGGGGATCTGCGGCGGGTTGCAGATGCTTGGTGAGCAGGTGCATGACCCGCTTGGGCTGGAAGGGCCGCCTGGGTCAAGCGATGGCTTCGGGTTGCTGGCGTTCAGTACGACGCTTGCCGAAGAGAAACAGTTGCGCAATGTGCGTGGGCGCTTGTTGCTGGAGGACGCAGCGGTCAGTGGCTATGAGATCCACGCGGGCGTGACCTCCGGCCAAGCGCTGTCGAACCCCGCCGTGCTGCTGGAAGACGGCCGCAGTGACGGCGCCCAGAGTGAGGACGGCCAGATCTTCGGCACGTATGTGCATGGTTTGTTCGAGACCCCGGCCGCGTGCACTGCGTTGTTGCGTTGGGCGGGGCTGCAGGATGTGCAGGCGGTGGATTATCACGCGCTGCGTGAGCGCGATATCGAGCGCCTGGCGGACCTGGTGGAGAACCATCTGGACACCGATTTATTGCGCACGTTATGCGGGGTTTAACGGTGTGCCTGTCATCCCAATGTGAGCGCGGGCCTGCAGCAGAATATTCGCCGGCCCGAAGAGGTGGTTTTCCATGTATCAGTTGATCCTCGGCGGCGCCCGCTCCGGCAAGAGTCGTCTCGCTGAACAGCTCGCTGCTGATAGCGCGTTGCCCGTCATCTATATCGCCACCAGCCAACCGCTGGACGGCGAAATGAACGCGCGCGTCGCCCTTCATCGCCAGCGCCGTCCCGATCACTGGGGCCTGATTGAAGAGCCCATCGAACTGGCGCGCGTGCTGCGTGAAAACGCGTCGCCCGATAGCTGCCTGCTGGTGGATTGCCTGACGCTGTGGCTCACCAACCTGCTGATGCTCGAAGACCCGGCACGCCTGGCACTTGAGCGTGATTACCTGCTGGAAACCCTGGCCTTGCTGCCGGGTGAAATTATTTTTGTCAGCAACGAGACCGGTTTGGGTGTCGTGCCGCTGGGCGAATTGACTCGCCGCTATGTGGATGAAGCCGGTTGGCTGCATCAAGCCTTGGCCGAGCGGTGTCAGCGTGTTGTCCTGACGGTTGCCGGCCTGCCCCTGACGTTGAAAGGTACTGCGTTATGACTGACACCTGGTGGCTCAACCCCTGCAAGACCGTCGACGCGTCGGCACACGAACTCGCCCTGGCTCGCCAGCAGCAACTGACTAAACCGGCCGGCTCTCTCGGCCAATTGGAAGCCTTGGCGGTGCAGCTGGCCGGCCTGCAAGGCCAGGTCAAACCGTCGGTGGACTCGCTGTGGATCGCCATTTTTGCCGGCGACCATGGCGTGGTTGCTGAAGGCGTGTCGGCCTTTCCCCAGGAAGTGACCGGGCAAATGCTGCATAACTTTGTGACCGGTGGTGCGGCCATCAGTGTGTTGGCGCGCCAGCTGGATGCGCAGCTCGAAGTGGTCGACCTCGGCACTGTGACGCCGTCGCTGGACTTGCCGGGTG
Source organism: Pseudomonas fluorescens (assembly GCF_900215245.1). Lineage (GTDB taxonomy): Bacteria > Pseudomonadota > Gammaproteobacteria > Pseudomonadales > Pseudomonadaceae > Aquipseudomonas > Aquipseudomonas fluorescens. The sequence goes on along the minus strand of NZ_LT907842.1, from coordinate 337,182 downwards.
TGCGCCACCTGAACATCGGCGCGGGCACGGCGAATTTCGTCAACGGCCCGGCGATGACCGAGGCCCAGGGCTGCCTGGCGTTGCAAGCCGGGCGAGACAGTGCGCTTCGTGCAGTGCAAAGCGGCGCGCAGCTGTTTATCGGCGGCGAAATGGGGATTGGCAACACCACTGCCGCCAGTGCGTTGGCGTGCGCGTTGCTCGGTTGCAAGGTCAGTGACCTGACAGGCCCGGGCACCGGATTGAATGCCCAGGGCGTCAGCCACAAAGTCGCGGTCATCGAGCGCGCGCTGGCGCTGCATGCCGGGCAGCGTGGCGACGCGCTGCACACCTTGTTCAACCTCGGTGGGTTTGAAATCGCCGCGCTGGTCGGCGCCTACCTGGCCTGTGCCCAGGAAGGCATCGTGGTGCTGGTGGATGGGTTTATCTGCACCGTCGCCGCGTTGGTCGCCACGCGTTTGAACCCGGCGTGCCGCGAATGGCTGGTGTTTGGGCATCGGGGGGCTGAGCCGGGTCATCGGCATGTGCTGCACAGCCTCGACGCCGAACCCCTGCTGGAGCTGGGCCTGCGCCTGGGCGAGGGCAGTGGTGCGGCGTTGGCGGTGCCGTTACTGCGCCTGGCGTGCGCGCTGCACGGACAGATGGCGACGTTCGCAGAAGCGGCCGTGGCAGATCGCCCGGTATGACGTTGCACCTGGACCTGCTGCGTCACGGCGAAACCGAGTTGGGCGGCGGCCTGCGCGGCAGCCTGGACGACGCGTTAACCGCCAAGGGCTGGGAGCAGATGCGCGCCGCCGTGGCCGAGCAGGGGCCGTGGGATCGGCTGATCAGCTCGCCGTTGCAGCGTTGCGCGTTGTTCGCACGTGAGTTGGGCGCCCGCCTCAATGTGCCGGTGAGCCTGGAAACGGCGCTGCAGGAACTGCACTTCGGCGCCTGGGAAGGGCAAAGTGCAGCGGCGTTGATGGAAACTGACGCTGAAGGGTTGGGCTTGTTCTGGGCCGATCCCTATCGTTTCACGCCGCCTGAGGGCGAGCCTGTCAGTGAGTTCTCCGCGCGTGTCCTCGGCGCCGTGTCACGCTTGCATCAGGCGTATGCCGGTGAGCGTGTGTTGTTGATCAGCCACGGTGGCGTGATGCGCCTGCTGCTGGCGCGGGCGCGCGGTTTGCCGCGCGAGCAACTGTTGAACGTCGAGGTCGGTCACGCTGCGCTGTTCAGTCTGCAGGTCGCTGCCGATGGTGTGTTGAAGGAAGGAATCTGACGATGCTGCCGTTCTGGATCGCCCTGCAATTTCTTAGCAGTTTGCCGATTCGTTTACCGGGCATGCCGCCGCCACGGGAAATGGGGCGCTCCTTGCTCTTTTATCCGCTGGTGGGTGTGTTGTTCGGCGTGCTGTTGTGGGGCCTGAATGCTGTATTGATGGGCGCGCCGCTGTTGCTGCATGCGGCACTGCTGTTGACGGCGTGGGTGCTGCTCAGTGGCGGCCTGCACCTGGACGGCCTGGCGGACAGCGCCGATGCCTGGCTCGGCGGTTTCGGTGATCGTGAGCGCACGCTGAGCATTATGAAAGACCCCCGCAGCGGACCGATTGCCGTGGTTACGTTGGGCTTGGTGTTGTTGCTCAAGTTCACGGCATTAGTAGCCCTGATCGAGCAGCATAACGGCGCGGCGCTGATTCTCGCGCCGCTGATCGGGCGTGCTTCGATGTTGGCGCTGTTCCTCACGACGCGCTACGTGCGTGCAGGAGGTTTGGGCCAGGCACTGTCGGATCACTTACCGAGGATCGTCGGCCAACAGGTGCTGATCCTCAGCGGTCTGGCCTGCATCCTGATCGGCGGTTTCAGTGGCGGTATTGCCGTTTTGCTGGCTGCGCTGTGCTTCATCGGCCTGCGCCAGCTTATGGTCAATCGGCTCGGTGGCACCACCGGCGACACGGCGGGCGCGCTGTTGGAGCTTCTGGAAGTCGCGGTTCTGGTGGGCTTGGCGCTGTAACACTTTCTTGCATTTCCTCAACTCCGGGTATATACACGCTCTATGCTTGCCTCCCAATGTTTATGCACCAACCTGCGACGCGCCGCCCGTGGCGTCAGCAGGCACTACGACGGCGCTCTCGACGGCTTCGGGATCAACGTCGCCCAGTATTCCTTGCTATGCAATCTGCAACGCCTCGACCAACCGAGCATTTCCAGCCTGGCCGAAGCCATGGGGCTGGATCGCAGCACTTTGGGGCGTAACCTGCGGGTGCTGGAAGGAGAGGGGCTGGTGCAGTTGGTCGAGGGGGATGACCTGCGCAACCGCCTGGTGCTGTTGACGCAAGCCGGCGAAGACCGATTGGCTGCCGCCTTGCCGGCGTGGGAAGCGGCGCAGCAAAAGTTGATTGATCGGTTGGGCGCCGAAAAGCGCGAGACGTTGTTGGCCTTGCTGGATGAACTCGCCTGAGCGCGAGTTTTTTTGACTACATGCGGGTATATACCCGCGAGCGGAGAATAAGAAATGACCTCGATGTGGCGCACCAGTGGATGGGTTCTTTTAGGCAGTGCGCTGATCCTGGCGTTGTCCTTGGGCGTACGGCATGGCTTTGGCCTGTTCCTGGCGCCGATGAGCAACGAATTCGGCTGGGGCCGTGAGACCTTTGCCTTCGCTATCGCCCTGCAGAACCTGATCTGGGGCCTGGCGCAGCCGTTTACCGGGGCGTTGGCCGACCGTTTCGGCGCTACCAAAGCGGTGTTTGTCGGTGGCGTGCTGTACGCCGTGGGGCTGGTGCTGATGGGCATGTCCGATTCGGCGTGGTCGTTGTCGCTGAGTGCCGGGTTGCTGATCGGGATTGGCCTTTCGGGCACCTCGTTCTCGGTGATTCTCGGTGTGGTCGGCCGCGCCGTACCGCCGGAAAAACGCAGCATGGCCATGGGCATCGCAAGTGCCGCTGGTTCCTTCGGTCAGTTCGCCATGGTGCCGGGCACCTTGGGGTTGATCGGCTGGCTGGGGTGGTCCGCCGCCTTACTGGCGTTGGGCCTGATGGTGGCGTTGATCTTGCCGCTGGTGGCGATGCTCAAGGACAAGCCGCTGCCGGTGATGGCCGGTCAGCAGACCCTGCGCGAAGCGTTGAAGGAGGCCTGCTCTCACTCTGGTTTCTGGCTGCTGGCGTTCGGCTTTTTCGTCTGCGGTTTCCAGGTGGTGTTTATCGGTGTGCACCTGCCGGCGTATCTGGTCGACCAGCATTTGCCCGCAACTGTAGGCACCACAGTGCTGGCCTTGATTGGTTTGTTTAACGTGTTCGGCACTTACACCGCCGGCTGGCTCGGCGGGCGTATGTCCAAGCCGCGTTTGCTGACGGGCCTGTACCTGTTGCGCGCGGTGGTGATCGTGTTGTTTCTGTGGGCGCCGGTCACTGAAGTCACGGCTTACCTGTTCGGCATGGCCATGGGTTTCCTCTGGCTGTCGACGGTGCCGCTGACCAACGGCACCGTCGCGACCTTGTTCGGCGTGCGCAACCTGTCGATGCTGGGCGGCATTGTGTTCCTGTTCCACCAGCTCGGTTCCTTCCTCGGCGGTTGGTTGGGCGGGGTGGTCTATGACCGAACCGGCAGCTACGATTTGATCTGGCAGGTGGCGGTGCTGCTGAGCCTGCTCGCTGCGGCCCTGAACTGGCCGGTACGCGAGCGGCCGGTGGCACGCTTGCAGACGCAGATGGAGGCGGCATGAGTTTCAACCGGTATTGGCTTGGCGCAGCAGTGGTGGCGACGCTTCTGCTGCTTTTAGCCTGGTGGGGTTGGCAGCGTGGCGGGCTGGCGGTGATGCAGTTGGGCATGTCGATCTGTTAAGTTCGTAACCTGGAAACTTTCAAGGACCACGACATGCAGATGCGCTGGCTTGCAGTACCCATCCTGATGGCGATTGGCAGTGTTGCCATGGCCGCCGATTGCCCACCGTTGCTGGCGGGTGAGTTGCCCAAGCTGCGGGCCAAGGAATCCATTGATTTGTGCCAGCGCTTCGCCGGCAAACCCCTGGTGATCGTCAATACCGCCAGCTTCTGTGGGTTCGCGCCACAGTTTAAAGGCCTCGAAGCCTTGTACCAGCGCTACAAGGGCCAAGGGCTGGAAGTGATCGGCGTGCCGTCCGATGACTTCAAGCAGGAAGCCAAGACGGGTGAGGAGACGGCCAAGGTCTGTTACGTGAATTACGGCGTGACCTTCACCATGACCGAGCCTCAAAAGGTCAAAGGGCCGGATGCGGTGCACTTGTTCAAGATTCTCGCGCAGCAGAGCAGTGCGCCGAAGTGGAACTTCTATAAGTACGTGGTGGATCGCCAGGGCAAGGTGATTGCCAACTTCTCCAGTTTGACCAAGCCCGACAGCCCGGATTTGATCAAGGCGGTGGAAGAGGCATTGGCCTCCAAACCCTGATCGTCGGCCATTAAAAAGCCCCGCTTCCTTGGCAGGAAAGCGGGGCTTTTTTACGGCTTGAATCAGAACTTGTACGTCACGCCCAGGCCAAAGCCGTTGGCGCTGTTTTCGTACTTGGACGCGTAGGTCTGACCCAGCGCGTTCTGCTTGTTCACCTTGACCGGCTCTTCCTTGAGGTAGGAGTAAGCCAGGTCGACAGTCATGTTATCCATCACCGCGTAGCCCAGGCCGACACTGAAGATCGTCCGGTCACCGGTAGGAATACGCGGCGAACGGTCAGTGTTGTTGGTAGGCGACTGGTCGAAAGTCAGACCGGTACGCAGTACCACTTGCTTGGTGAGCTGGTACGAGGTACCCAGGGCGTAGGCCCAGGTGTCGTGCCAGTTTTGCGGCTCTTTGATCTGACCGACGATCTGAGGTGCAAGTGCACCACCGGCTCGGGTCACGCCTTCGTTGTTGACGGTAATGTCTTTCAGGCGGCTCCAGCGGGTCCAGGTTGCACCGCCGTAGACCTTCCAGGCATCGCTCAGGTCTTGAGTGACCGAAGCGTCCCAGGATTCCGGGGTGTCAACTTTCAGCGACGCATCGTAGCGGCCTGCGCCCAGGTAGGCAGCTGGAACGCCAGTGCCCGGGGTTACGTCGGTGTGGCCTTCGAGCTTGTATTTCACTTTCGAGTGATAAGTCAGGCCAACGCGGGTGGTGTCGGTGGCTTGCACGAGGATACCGGCGTTGAAACCAAGGGCGGTATCGTCGCCTTTGACTTTGACTTTGCTGTCACCGGTGCCGGCCAGGCCAGGGAGCGGCAGCAAGCCCAGGTTTGGCTGCGATTCAAGGGTGCCGGAAATACGGTTGATGGTTGGACCAAAACCGATCGACACCTTGTCATTGAAGGCGTAGCTGACCGTTGGCTGGAAGGTAATGACCGCCACTTCACTTTTGCTGCCGAAAGCACGGCCCTGGAAGCCACGCTCGTAGTCAGTCTTCAGGCCGAACGGTGCGTACACACCGAAGCCGACTGCCCACTGGTCGTTAAGTTTGTTGGTGTAGAAACCAAAAGGGACTGCGGTGAACGGCACCATGTCGCCTTTGTTACTGCCGCGCGAGCGACCGCTGGCGTCTTTGATGTCGGTTGTTGCATCGATGGCTGCAACACCACCAGTGATTTGCTGGCCTTCAAGGCGAGCCATACCGGCCGGGTTACCATAGACGGTGCTGGCGTTATCGGCAGAAGAAGAGCGGCCTGCGAAACCCGTACCCATGCCGGCGACGTCTTGTTCGTTGAGGGCGAAGCCGCTTGCGAACAGTTGGGAGGATGCCATGGCAACGGCGAGGCTAAGTGTGGTCTTGAGCATTACTTTTTTCATTATTAGAACTCCGTGGTGATCACCGCTGCGGAAAGTATCAATAAATTTAAGTTAGCGCTATAGGCTGTAATGCCGGAGATAGAGCGGTTTTGTAGGACAATCCGACCAAAATCAACGTTTTTAGCCGAATCTTGCAAAACGCCTGATCAACAAGTGACCTGATTCATGGGTGAAACACAGGTTTGCCAGGCTTGAGTGAAATCTCGCAGCCGTCCTTGAGGGTGAAATATTTCCTTCCAGATACGCGCCATTGCTACTACATCACCCGGTTGCGGCAGTGTCGGGCGATGCTGTTCGACCAGCAGCCAGGCGATGGCGGTGGCATAACGCAGGTTCACCGTAAGTTCCACCTGGGGCGCACTGAGAAATGCATGTTGGCTGGCGAGACCGCGCACCAGGCTGGCGCGCTCGGGGTCGCGAGCGAGGTAGTCGTCCCAGAGGGCGCGATGACGAGGTTCGGTGATGCTGTACAGGCCGTGGCCGCGCCTGTCATGCAGGGCTGAACCGAGTTCCGACTGGCTGGCGGCAATGCCCAGCAGCAGGGATTCGGCTGTCGGATGATGGCGGCCGAGGTAAATCAACGTCGGCCTGATCACATAACGACACAATTCGCTGGCGGCGATACCCATACAGGCCTCAATCCATGAAAGTGGTTGACGAAACCTGAGAGGGGGAGCTTGGCAGCGGTGAATCGGACTCAGGCTCGTCGCAAGCGGATCATGCCGCTTGAGTTGAAGTGTAGTGTCATATTCACGATGTAAAGGACTGTTTTTAAAACATCTTCTTCATTTAGTTATAACGTTTATATCTATTCGTACTTAGTAAAAACGGCGGGACTTAAAAGCCAGGCAATAAAAAACCCTGCTTTTTAAACAGGGTTTTTGTATTTCAGCGACTCGGGTCGATCAGGCAACCAGTGCCTGACGGGTACGCTCGATCACAGCCTGCAGCGGTTCTGCGCTGGAGTATTGATCGGGGTACAGGCGTTCGCTGTGACGAGCGATACCGTGTTCGTTGACCAGGGTGAAGCTGAAGCAGCCTTTGCGAGCGGCCATGATCAGGCAGTTCATTGGTGCAAAAGCGTTGGTAAGGGTGCGAATGGCATCCTGAGTGTGGATTTGAGTGGACATATTATTGGTGTTCCTACAAATGACACGGATAAGAACCGTGCAACGTTAAAACGTTCCAGTAACGTCGATCACCATTGATCGAACGAAGAACCCGACTGGAACAAAGCAGCCAGTTTGAAGCGCTAATAAGTTAGGCGCGCTTGGGCTGGCAGGTAGGTACTTAGGAGGGCAGGCAACACAACAGGGGCAAAGGTTCTGGGCCCAGGGTGAAGATCCTGATCAATTTGCAGGTTGGTTCGGTCAGAGTATTGAAACTTCGCGACACCCTTTGCTTGTTCAAAGGCTGTGTCGTCGCAAGTGATACCTGGAAACCATCGAGGTGGTCGATCCCGTGTTGTTCAAGGGAGTTGTTCGACCAGAATTGACTTTCAGCTTGGTACTAACGCTGCGGATAGTAACGGATTGAAACAGGGAAGGGAAGTGTGCTAACCAAAAAACTTTAATCAGCCGCCTAACAACCCGCGATACACCAGCACGGTTGTTGCCGCCGCCAGTGAGCAGCCCAGTCCATACGCCGCCAGGGTCAGGCGCCAGGAACGGCCGGTCTCGATCACGTTCATCACGTCGCGCATGTCATTGATCCGGCCTTCTCCCAGCTCGATGCACAGGCTCACGGCGGTAAACGCTGCCGATAACAGGATGGCAATGGCAAACAAAGCACCATCGGGCGAGGGCAGGGCCGCGTTGATGCCCAGTGAGGTCGCACAGATGGCGAGCAGCAATAAGGCGAATAACAGGATTCCTTTCATCTGCCCCTACATGATGGTGGCGTCCTCGGTCGACCAGTGTGGCGAGCCGGGGCCGTTTTGAAAAGGCCCTTGGTTTGGCTTGTCGGTAACATTCTTTGGGCGGTTTGACGCAAAAAATGCCCGCGATATAACCAGTGGGTCGGTACTTGTGCACATTAGTTGCCAGGTGTGTAACCACTCTGTCAACCGCCTCGAAGCGCCCGCATTTGCCTGCAATGAAAATTTAAGTCAATGAAAAATATCGCTTTTTTTTATTGGTGAAAAAATCGTCAGTTTGACTGCGGCCCCCGTTCCATGGGGCTTTGGGCGAGTTAAAGGCGGGTTGTCCACTGAGTTATCCACAGCTTCTGTGGATTGTCCCAAGCGCTTGCTCTAGAACGGGCGTGTGGGTTTTTTCCGGCTTTACCTCTGCGAAAAAAAGAGTAGAGTGGCGCGCCTTCCGTTCTGTCCCACAGTGCTTTATGAAGTTTCGCTCAGTATCACCTTCTGTTACCGACACCCCTCACACTGTTACCGCACCCAAGCGTTTCTCCTTGAAAGTTGCCTTGTGGCTGCTCGACAGCCCGCGCCTGAGGCATAACACCAGCGTCAAGCACTTTGCCGGGCGTTTGCTCAAGCAGCCAGCACGTGAAGGGGTGGTTGCCGCGCAGAGCCGCCTGGGCCAATTGATGTGCCGTGAGTGCGGCAACGCCCGCGACCGTCGCATCGGTCACGACTTGTTACGGCTGGCCGCCCGCGCCGGCGACCGTCGCGCCCAGCGCGAACTGGGGCAGGTCGAAGACTGAGCTGTCCTCAAGCTCTGCGCTTGGTTAACCTTGCTCTTTTTCGGTGATGGCAGAAATGGCTATGGTTTTTGACTGGACCAGTATTGCCGTGGGGCTTGCTGGCGCTGCAGTGCCTTTATTGGCCGTATGCTGGCAGATTCAACGGCGGCTGACCGCGCGCATGGCGGGCTGGGAACTGCTTGAAGAGCGCCTAGCCACTGCGCAACTGGCCCAGGAAGGACTGGCGGCGCAACTCGACGCCAGCCGCGACGAGATCAGTGACCTCAGCCAGGCCAACGCTGCCAAACAAGCTGACCTGGCCGCCGTGCGCCGTGAGGTCGAGCTGCTTCAGATTGATCGCGACAACGCTCGCGACGCGGCCCACGCCTGGAACCTCGATCGCAGCGCCAAAGAAACCGAGCTGCGTCGTCTCGACGCGTTATCAGCTGCCTTACGCGCCGAGCTGCGCGAACAGCAGGAAAGCCATCAACAACGCCTTGCCGACCTGCAAGGCTCGCGTGACGAGCTGCGCGCGCAGTTCGCCGAGCTTGCAGGGAAGATCTTCGACGAGCGCGAACAGCGTTTTGCCGAAACCAGCCAGGAACGCCTGGGCCAGTTGCTCGACCCGCTCAAGGAACGCATTCAGTCCTTCGAAAAGCGTGTGGAAGAAAGCTATCAAAATGAGGCGCGTGAACGCTTTTCCCTGGCCAAAGAGCTTGAACGCCTGCAGCAACTGAACTTGCGTCTGTCCGACGAAGCCACCAATCTCACCCGCGCCCTCAAGGGCCAGAAAACTCAGGGTAATTGGGGGGAACTGATTCTTGAACGCGTGCTGGAACATGCCGGGCTTGAGAAAGGCCGCGAGTATCAGACCCAGGTCAGCCTCAAAGGCCCGGATGGCGAGCGTTTTCAGCCAGACGTGTTGATCATGTTGCCCGGCGACAAGCAGGTGGTGGTCGACTCCAAGGTCAGCCTCACGGCTTATCAGCAGTACGTTGCGGCGGAGGATGATGGGATGGGGCAGGCAGCGCTCAAGCAGCATGTGCTGTCCCTGCGCAATCATGTCAAGGGCTTGGCCGGCAAGGATTACAAGCGCCTGGAAGGCCTGCACAGCCTGGATTTCGTTCTTCTATTCGTCCCTATCGAGGCGGCGTTCTCCGCCGCGCTCCAGGCTGAGCCGAACCTGTTTCAGGAAGCCTTCGACCGTCATATCGTCATCGTCAGCCCGACCACGTTGCTGGCCACCCTGCGGGTGATCGACAGCCTGTGGAAGCAGGAACGCCAAAGCCAGAACGCGCGGGAAATCGCCGAGCGGGCCGGCTGGCTCTACGACAAGTTCGTGCTGTTTATCCAGGACCTGGATGAGGTGGGCAACCGTCTGCAACAGCTGGATAAAGCCTACAGTGCAGCACGGAACAAGCTGACGGATGGGCGCGGAAATCTCGTCAGCCGTACCGAGCAATTAAGGTTGCTTGGCGCCCGCGCCAGTAAAAGCCTGCCAGCTGATTTGCTTGAGCGGGCGATGACCGATGCAGACGGTGTGGCGCATCTGCCGGAATAAGTGCGGCGGATGCGCTAGCGGGCGTGTCGGCGATAACGCGGGTGGCTGGTCCACCGCGATCGCCGGCAAGCCAGCTCCCGCAGAGGCGTGTGTGCAGCGTTCCTACAGCGGGAGATGCCGACTCAACAGCGCCCGCAACGCTGCAGGCTTGACTGGCTTGGCCAGGTAATCCAACCCCGCCGCGTGCACCTCGGCCACCATCTCCGGCCGGCCGTCCGCGCTGATCACCACCCCGGGAATCGGCTCCGCCAATTGCGCGCGCAGCCAACCCATCAACTCGGTGCCGGTCTCGCCATGGTCCAGGTGGTAATCCACCAGTGCCAGTTGCGGGCGTACGCCCTCGGCCAGCAGCGCCGCACATTGCGCCTGGTCGGTGGCGGTCCACACTTCGCAACCCCAACGCGTCAGCAGGCTGCGCATGCCAATCAGGATGCTCTCTTCGTTATCCACGCACAGCACCTGCGCACCGCTGAGTGGCAAACCACTGTCCTGCGCGGCCTTGACCTGCGGGCTGGCCTGGTTGCGCGCCAGTGGCACACTCACGCTGAATACGCTGCCTTTGCCCGGCCACGAGCGCACGCTCAGTTTATGGTCGAGCACACGGCACAGGCCGTCGGCGATCGCCAGGCCCAGGCCCAGACCTTTTTCGGCGCGTGTCTGGTGGCTGTCCAAACGCTTGAACTCTTCGAAGATGACCGTCTGTTTATCCAGCGGAATGCCGGGGCCACGGTCCCAGACCTCCAGGCACAGTTCGCCTTGGCGTCGGCGTACCCCAAGTAGCACTGGACCGTCGGCATAGCGGAATGCGTTGGTCAGGAAATTCTGCAAGATCCGGCGCAGCAATTTGATGTCGCTGTCCACCCGCAAGCGACTGCCGCGCAGGCGGAACCGCAGGCCTTGCTCGCGGGCCAGTGCCTTGAATTCTGCGCCGAGGGTGTCGAACAGTTCATTGAGTACAAAGGGCTGTCGCTGCGGGTTGATCTTGCCGTTTTCCAGGCGTGAGATATCCAGCAGGTCGCTGATCAGGTCTTCGGCGGAGCGCAGCGAGCTGTCCAGGTGCTGCACCAACTGCTGCGCCTCCCGGGACAAACCGTCGTTCTGGTGGGAGAGGGCGGCAGAGAACAGCCGAGCGGCGTTGAGCGGTTGCATCAGGTCATGGCTCACTGCTGCCAGAAAGCGCGTCTTCGACTGGCTGGCGGATTCGGCCACGCCTTTGGCATCGGTGAGCGCCACATTCAGTTGCGACAGTTCATGGGTGCGCTCGGTGACCCGTTGCTCCAGGCCCTCGTTGGCCTCGGTGAGTGCCTGCTCGGCTTCCCGGAACGCGGTGATGTCGGTAAAACTCATGACAAAACCGCCGCCGGGCATCGGGTTGCCGATCAGCTCAATCACGCGTCCATTCGGGAACAAACGCTCGGACGTGTGGGCGCGGCCCTGGCGCATCCAGTGCAGGCGTCGTGCTACGTGCACTTCGGCTTCGCCCGGCCCGCACAGGCCGCGTTCGGCGTTGTAGCGAATGATGTCGGCAATCGGTCGCCCTACACTGATCAAACCTTCCGGGTAGTTGAAGAGTTCCAGGTAACGCCGGTTCCAGGCCACCAGCTTGAGTGACTGGTCGACCACGCTGATGCCTTGGGTGATGTTTTCGATGGCGCCCTGCAGCAGCGCGCGGTTGAACTGCAGCACCTCGGAAGCTTCGTCGGCGATCCGTACCACGTCCTCCAGCTGCATTTCCCGCCCTTCAATCGCAGCTTTTACGACAGCACGTGTCGAAGATGCACCGAGTACGCCGGCCAATAGCCGTTCGGTGTGGGCGATCCAATCGTTATCGGCATTCTGGTTGGGGTTAAACCCTTTGCCCTGGCGATAGGCGAAGCGGATAAAACTCTGCTGGGCGCGTTCTTCGCCCACAAAGCGCGCGGCGAGGCTGAGTAAGTCGCTGATCTGCACGGACAACATTGAGCGCGCACTGGCGCGCTGGCTGATTTCCTGGCCGATAAAACGCCCGGCCTGCCAATGCTCGGAAACCCGTGTGCGCGACAGCATCGACACCCAGACAAATAGCGTGAAGTTCCCCGCCAGGGAAAACACGGTGCCCAATGTGAGTGAGGTGACGGATAGACCAAATGGGTGCGAATGCATCCACGTCAGCCCGGGGAAAAGGCTGAACGACCAACCAAGACTTTTCGCGGTCACCGGCAGGACCAAGGTGTAGAACCACAAAAAGGTGCCCGCCGCCAACCCGGCAAACACGCCACGCCGGTTGGCCTGCTTCCAGTAAAGCGCGCCGAGCATCGCCGGGGCCAGTTGGGTGACGGCGGCGAAAGCGATCTGGCCGATGGTCGCCAGGCTCGCGGTGGAGCCAAGCAGGCGATAGCTCACATAGGCCAGCAACAGGATGATCACAATGCTGACCCGGCGTACCGACAGCATCCAGTGGCGGAACACTTCAAACGGCCGCTCGGCGCTGGAGCGGCGCAGCAGCCACGGCAGCAACATGTCGTTGGAGACCATGGTCGACAGCGCAATACTCGCGACAATCACCATGCCGGTAGCCGCCGACGCGCCGCCGATAAATGCCAATACCGCGAGGGCGGGATGCGCCTGGGCCATGGGCAGGCTGATGACGTAGGAATCCGGCAATACCGAGCCGGGCAATAGCATTTTGCCGCCGAGTGCGATGGGAATGACGAACAGCGCGGCGAGGATCAAGTACGCCGGGAACACCCATTTGGCGAGGCGCAAATCCTGCGGGTCGATGTTTTCCACCACGGTGACGTGAAACTGCCGGGGCAGGCAAATGATTGCCATCATCGCCACACCGGTTTGTACCACCATCGACGGCCAGTTGACGGTTTCTTTCCAGTATTCATCCAGGCGTGGTTCGAGCATCGCCTGGCTGAACAGGTCGCCGAAACCGTCGTACAGGCCGTAGGTCACAAACGCGCCGACGGCGAGAAAGGCGAACAGCTTGACCAGGGATTCAAACGCAATCGCCAGCACCATGCCACGGTGGTGTTCGGTCGCGTCGAGGTTGCGGGTACCGAACACAATGGTGAACAGCGCCAGCACCAGCGACACAATCAGCGCGGTGTCCTGAGCGCGGGTGCCGGTGGTGTCGGGGCCGGACCCGATCAGCAGGTTCACGCCGAGCACGATGCCTTTGAGTTGCAGGGCGATGTAGGGCAGCACGCCAACCAGGCAGATCAGCGCCACCACCACCGCCAGGGATTGGGACTTGCCGTAGCGCGCGGCGATAAAGTCGGCAATGGAGGTGATGTTTTCCTGCTTGCTGATCAGAATCATCTTCTGCAGCACCCAAGGTGCCAGCACCAGCAGCAGGACCGGTCCCAAGTAAATCGGTAAAAAGGCCCACAGTTGTTCGGCGGCCTGGCCTACGGCGCCGAAGAAAGTCCAACTGGTGCAGTAGACGGCCAGCGAAAGGCTGTACACCCAGGCGCGCACCCGTGGTGGCAGCGGCGCGTGGCGGCGGTCACCGTAGAAGGCGATGGCAAACATAATGGCCATATAGGCCAGGGCAACGGCGGCGATCAGCCCGCTGGACAGCGTCATGGTAACTCCGAGCGTAAGAACACCCGGGCATTCCAGGCCCGGTTGGACAGTCTCGCATGATGCTCGGGGTTAGTCAGTGTCGACCAAGGTCGTGTTTAGGCTCTGGCGGGCAAACCCGTCTCCCACACAGGGCAGCGCCCACCGTTATCGCGGTGGCAAGGTTTTCTGGCGCAAGATATAGAGCGTTACCAGAACGGCACTGGTCAGCATAAAGCCGCGAGCCCACGGCAGTGGCACCAGGTAACAGGAGAAACCGATGCTCAGCCACATCAAGCCGATTGCATAGACCTTGCCCTTGAGCGGAATACCATTGCCGTCCAAGTAGTCTTTGATCCATGGGCCCAGGCGTGGGTGTTCCACCAGCCAGTGGTAGAAACGTGGGGAGCTTCGAGCGAAGCACGCGGCGGCGAGCAAGAGGAAGGGCGTGGTCGGCAATACCGGTAGGAAAATGCCGACAACCCCCAGCGCTACGCTCAGCCAGCCGATGGCCAGCAGCCCGTAACGCAGGAGCAGCGAGCGATTGCCCATGGGTGCCACGGGCAAACGACTCAGTGGTGACGTGGCTTGAGGATCGCCGGTTTTTCGTCAGGTGCGTTGCACAGCAGGTACAAGGCGGTCAGGGCTTCCGGGATCTGGACGATCATGTCGTCCATCAGGTTGGCGTCGGCGGCGATGTCGGAGAATTCCGGCTGGTCATCGAACAGGCCCGAACCGACCATGATCGGCAGCAGCATTTCGCTGACTTCTTCTTCGGCGGTTTCGAACCAGGCGGCTTCGCGCAGGAACACCCCTTCCATGAACCCGATGCACCAGCCGCGCAGGTCGGAATCATCCGGCTCTTCGCCCAGGTCGAGGTCGCAGGGCAGTTCGAATTCCTCATCGGCAGCCAATTGGCGACCGATGTGGGCCTTAAGGGCCAGCAGGGTGGATTCGATTTCCTCACGCTGGGCGGCGTCGGCGTAGTGAGGTTCTTCGGCGAACAACGCGTCGATCCATTCACGGTCAGGCACGACTTCGGAGCAAATCGACAGGGCGGTCAGGTAGCCGTGAGCGGCCACGTAGTCCAGCGCCTCGTCATGCAGCTCATCGGCGTCGAGGAAGGCTTGCAGGCGGGTTAGTTGCTCAGCGAAGGACATTGAAGGACTACCTTGGGAATAAACGATGCTGAATTCTAGGCTTTCTTGAGCGCCCAGGCCAGCCACACTGCATATTTGCCAGGTTTTAGATAGCGGCCGCTATTCGTCAGTGGCGCCCTGTGCGAGGTAACGCTCGGGTATACTGCCGCGTTTTGTGATGCCCCTGCAGGCCAAGCGCCAATCCGAGAAAACTTCGCTTACGGATTATTTCCCGTGACCCCGCGTTTTTTCGGCCAGCCTGTACAGAGGGATTTCGGCACCATTTTGGAGTTTTACATGCTCGAGCAGGCTCAACGCGTCCTCAAGGACATCTTCGGCTACGACAGTTTTCGTGGCCGCCAGGGTGCGATCATTGAGCGCGTGGCCAGTGGCGGGGATGCCCTGGTCCTGATGCCTACCGGCGGTGGTAAATCGCTGTGCTTCCAGGTGCCGGCCCTGTTGCGTAACGGCTTGGCCGTGGTGGTGTCGCCGCTGATTGCGTTGATGGACGATCAGGTTGCCACCCTTGAGGAACTCGGCGTTGCCGCGGCGTCCTTGAACTCCACCCTCAGTGCCGAGCAACAGCGCGACCTGGCGGCGCGAATCAAGCGCGGTGAAGTGAAGATGCTGTACCTGGCCCCCGAGCGTCTGGTGCAGCCGCGCATGCTGGCTTTTTTGCAGAGCCTGGAGATCGCGCTGTTCGCCATCGACGAAGCCCACTGCGTGTCGCAATGGGGCCACGATTTCCGTCGCGAATATTTGCAACTGGGCCAGTTGGCCGAGCTGTTCCCTGACGTGCCGCGTATCGCGCTGACTGCCACCGCCGACAAACGGACCCGTGAAGAAATCGTCGAGCGCCTGCATTTGCAGAATGCCGAGCGCTTCCTGTCGAGCTTCGACCGACCGAATATTTTCTACCGCATCGTGCCCAAGGAGCAGCCGCGCAAGCAGTTGCTGGCGTTCCTGTCCGAGCGGCGCAGTGATGCGGGCATCGTGTATTGCCTGTCGCGCAAGAAGGTGGATGAAGTGGCCGCGTTCCTCTGTGAGCAAGGCTACCCGGCGCTGCCGTACCACGCGGGCCTGCCGAATGAAACGCGCTCCGCCCACCAGAAACGCTTCCTCAACGAGGAAGGCCTGATCATGGTCGCGACCATCGCCTTCGGCATGGGCATCGACAAATCCAACGTGCGTTTTGTGGCGCACATGGACCTGCCCAAATCCCTTGAGGCGTACTACCAGGAGACCGGTCGCGCCGGCCGTGATGGCTTGCCCGCAGATGCCTGGATGGTCTATGGCCTGCAAGACGTGGTGATGCTCAAGCAGATGCTGCAGAACTCTGAAGGCGATGAGCGCCACAAGCGCCTTGAGCAGCACAAGCTCGACGCCATGCTGTCATTGTGCGAAGAGACCCGCTGCCGCCGTCAAACATTACTGGCGTACTTTGACGAGGACATGCCCGAGCCGTGCGGCCACTGTGACAACTGCGTGGATGGCGTGCAGACCTGGGACGCCACCGAGCCGGCACGTCAGGCCCTTTCGGCCATCTACCGCACCGGCCAGCGTTATGGCGTTGGCCATCTGGTGGATGTACTGCTGGGCAAGGACAACGAAAAGGTGCGCAGCTTCGGCCACGAAAAACTCTCGGTCTACGGCGTCGGCAAGGCCCGTGCAGAAGGTGAGTGGCGGTCACTGTTCCGGCAGATGGTCGCGCGCGGCTTGGTGGATATCGACCTGGAAGGTTATGGCGGCCTGCGCCTGAACGACAGTTGTCGGCCGCTGCTCAAGGGCGAAGTGAGCCTTGAGCTGCGTCGCGACCTCAAGCCGCAGACCACCGCCAAAAGCAGCACCAGCCAGGCCAGCCAGCTGGTGCGTGGCGAAGAGCGCGAGCAGTGGGAAGCCTTGCGCACCTTGCGGCGCAAATTGGCGCAAGAGCACAGTGTGCCGCCTTACGTTATTTTCCCCGACTCGACCTTGCTGGAGATGCTGCGCGAGCAGCCGACCACGATGGCCGAAATGGCCCGGGTCAGCGGCGTCGGTGCGCGCAAGCTGGAGCGTTACGGGCAGGCCTTCCTCGAAGTGCTCGGCGGCCAGGCCGAAGCGCCGAAGGAAGTTGCCGATATTCGCCACGAACTGATCAGCCTGGCGCGTGCCGGCATGACCCCGATCCAGATCGCCGGCCAACTGCAATGCTCGGAGAAAAACGTCTACACCTTGCTGGCTGAATCCATTGGCAAGCAGCAGTTGTCGCTGGAGCAGGCCCTTGATTTGCCGGAAGATCTGCTCGGCGAAATCCAGGACGCATTCCTCGACGGGGAAGGCGAACTGCCACCTGTTGCGGAGATCGCGCCGTTGTTTACCGGGCGTGTTCCGGAAGGGGTTTTGTACTGCGTGCGTGCCGCTTTGCAGTCGGAATTCGAAATTTAATGTGCCAATTACGACAATGTAACGAATCAGTACATAGCAACTCTTGCCTCATGGCATGGCTCATGCTTAGCTGACTAATAATTAGCCATACTTTATTTTCAGTCTAAATCACGAGTTTTTTATGCCTTTAACCGATCAACACCGCTTTGGCATGCAGTTGGCGCAAATGTCCCGAGGTTGGCGCGCCGAGCTGGACCGCCGTTTGGCGGGCTTGGGCTTGTCCCAGGCACGTTGGCTGGTGCTATTGCACCTGGCCCGTTTCGAGGAAGCACCGACCCAACGCGAGTTGGCACAAAGTGTCGGGGTAGAAGGCCCGACCCTGGCACGCCTGCTCGACAGCCTGGAAGGCCAAGGCCTGGTGCAACGCCAAGCCGTACTGGAAGACCGGCGTGCCAAGCGCATTCTGCTGTGTGACACCGCCCGCCCTCTGATCGAACAGATTGAAACCATTGCCACGGCCTTGCGCCATGAACTGTTTGTGGGCGTGGATGAAGAGGATTTGCGCGTGTGCATGCGAGTCCACGGGCATATTTTGGCGAATCTGGAAAAGCCCTGAGGTAGCGCCTGACTGATGCCGGGCAGGTCGTTGTGGCGAGCCTGCTCACCGCACAGGCGCCTCCCACATTCGATGTGTGCCGGGCTCTAGAAGGTCTGGCCCAGGTTCAGGTACACCGCCTGCTGCTTATCATCATTGAACCCATAGCTGAAATTCAGCGGCCCCAGCGGCGTATCAAACCCGAGGAAAATACTCGCGGCGTTGATATACCCACTGTCGAACTGATTGTCGTTGTTCCACGCCCGCCCGCGTTCCAGCGAAGCGCCGAGGTACAGCGGGAAATCCAGTGGCAGGTACGAGCGCGGTGTCAGCCGGCGGTAGTACACCGCCCGCATCAGCGCAATGTTCTGCCCCGAGATCGAGTCTTCGCGAAAGCCCGATAATTGCCGCGCACCGCCCAGCAGGAAGCTGGAAATCACCACGTCGGATTTATCCAGCGTGCGCCCGTAGCGCCCGCCCAGTATCAACGTGTCCGGGCCGTGGCTCATGGCCTTATCCAGCTTGAACTCCCATTGGCGGTAGCGTTGGTCCGAGCCCAGGCCGGGTGCGAACTCGCGGAAGGCCAGGCCAATGTCTTCGCCGGAGTGGGGGAAGTACACGTTGTCCAGCGAGTCGAAGGAGTACTTCAGCTCATAGAAGCCCTCGCTGAAGCTCACGCTTGGCAGGTCGCGCTCGCCAATGCGCACATCTGCCTTGCCCCAGGCTTCGCCGACGCCGAAGCGAATTTCGCCGTTGTTACCAATCTGGCGCCCCACATTCAGGCCAAAACCGTAGCGTTCCAGGCGGTATTCGGCGATGGGGTCGCTGTCCAGAACCAGATCAACGTTCTGCGCCTGAGCACTGAGATAAGGCGCGACGAAGTAGCGTGAGCCCACATCTAGTGGCTGGAAGAACTCGCTGTACAGTTCCTGACGGTCACCAATCTGCACCCGTGTCAGCCATTCGGCGCCGAGACGGTTAATGCCGTTCATGCGGTAACTGGCACCGAGGTTGTAGGCACTGGCGCCGCGCATGTCATCCGACAGGCTGAGGCCCAGGCGCAAATAATCGGTGCCGCTGCGTTTGCCGCGTGCGCTGATGACCAGGGTGTTGTCGCGGCCTTTTTTCACCACGCGGTATTGCACCTGCTCGAAGTAATCCAGGCCGTACAACGTGCCCATGTCGGTTTGCAGGCGGTCCAGGTTCAGCGGCTCGCCCAGGGTTTGGCGGATGTAATAGCGGATCACGTCATCGCTGACTTTTGAGTCGTTCTCCACGTTGATCGCAGTGATGATCGGCGTGCGTTCGCCCGGGGTGCGCGCCTCCACCAGTTGCGGGTCGACCGGTTCGGCGGGGCGCAGGTGTGCCAGGCGTATATCGAGCGCGCGGGTGGCGCGGTAGCCGGCGTCGATCATGTCCTTGGCGCGGCCAAAGTCCGTCACGCCATAGGCGGCCAGGGGCGGCTGGATCAGCACGTCCTTCGGATGCAGGGCCTTGAGTTGCTCCTCGGAATTGCGCCGGGTCATCAGGGTGATGGACTGGTTGAGCACGTCGACGACGGTCGCCAGTTGTTTGCGTGAACGCAGCGGCGTACCGATATCCACCACGATAGCAATGTCGACACCCATCTCCCGGGCCACATCCAGCGGGATATTGTCGGTCATGCCGCCGTCCACCAGCAGCCGCCCGTCCAGCTCCACCGGGGCAAACACGGCGGGGATCGACATGCTGGCGCGGATGACCTGAGGCAGGTGGCCTTTGTTGAACACGACTTTTTCGCCGGTGGTGATGTCGGTGGCCACTGCGCGGAACGGGATCGGCAGTTTGTCGAAATTACGCGTGTTGCTGGCGTGCGCGAACATGCTTTCCAGCAGCAGAGCCAGGTTCTGGCCCTGGATCACGCCGAGCGGCAGGCCCAGACTGCCGTCGTCGCGGAAACTGAGTTTTTGTTTGACCAGGAAATCCCGGTCATCCTGTTTGCGTCGAAACGGCACATCCTCCCGCGGTGGCGCATCGGACAACGCCTGCTGCCAATCGATATTCAGCGCGAGCTTTTCCAGCTCATCTATCTTGTAGCCCGAGGCGTATAAACCGCCAATCACCGCGCCCATGCTGGTGCCGGCAATGGCATCAATCTGAATACCTTGCTCTTCCAGGGCCTTGAGCACGCCTATATGCGCCAGGCCACGGGCGGCGCCGCCGGACAACACCAGGCCGATTTTCGGGCGGGGTGTTTCCACGGCGTTGGCAAGGAGTGGCAGCAGGCACAGGAAAAGGCAGGACAACAGGCGGCGCATCATGTATCTCGGGCTGGGCGATAAAGGCCGGTATTATAGCCACTCGATCCTCCCAGCCTGTTATGCCAGGAACCTCTCAAATTATGTCTGCAAGCAAACCCGAAATCGTCATTACGTATTGCACCCAGTGCCAGTGGCTGCTGCGCGCCGCGTGGCTGGCCCAGGAGTTGTTGAGCACGTTCTGCGACGACTTGGCGCGCGTGACGCTGGAACCCGCCACCGGTGGCGCGTTTCGCATCACCTGTGACGGCGTGCAGATCTGGGAGCGCAAGGCCGACGGTGGTTTCCCGGAAGCCAAGGTGCTTAAACAGCGCGTACGCGATCAGATCGACCCGCAGCGGGATTTGGGCCACAACGATCGAAACGCGTGAAGGTCATGCGGTTGCAGCGGGCTGTTTGGCCTGGCTGGCACTGCCCATCAACCCCGACAGTACGATGGCGATGATGATCAGTGCGCCCCCCAGCAGCATGCGCAACGTCGGGGTTTCGGCAAACAGCAGCCACGCCGCAGTGATGCCGTAGACCGGCTCCATGGCAAACACCACCGACGCCGTACGTGCCTTGATCACGGCGAGGCTGGCGACAAACAGGCTGTGGGCCAGGCCGGTACAGAAAACCCCCAACAGCCCGATCCACAACCAGTCGATGGCCCGCACCTGCGCCAGCCCCGGCGCGGCCAAGGGCAACAGGCAGGCCGCAACTACAACGTTCTGGCACAGCGCTGCCTGCACCGCCGGAATGCGCCCGGAACTGGCGCGATTGTTCAGCGACAGCAGTGAAAACAATAGCCCAGAGACAATGCCCCACAGCAAGCCGCCGGTGGCTGCACTGGCGAGGTTGAAATCCGGCGTCACCAGCACCAGGCCGATGCTGACCAGTACCACCAGCAGGATTTCATTGGCGCGAATGCGCTCGCGGAAGATCAGCCCTTCGAGCATCACCGTAAAGGCCGGGAATGCGGTAAAGCCGAGCGTGGCGACGGCGACCCCGGCGACTTTGACCGCAATGAAGAAAGTCACCCAGTGCGCCGCCAGCAACACGCCGCTGACCAGCAGCCGACGCCAGTCGCGCATCTGCAGCTGTTTCCAGGGGGTATTGCTGGCGAATCGCGCAAACACCGCCAGGGCAAGCACGGCAAAGGCGGCGCGGCCAAACACAATGATGGCGGGCGAGGCGGCCGCCAGCTTGCCGAATACGCCGGTAAGGCCAAACATCAATGCGCCGATATGCAGGGCGCCGAGGGCTGAACGGGGAGTCATTGCGATCCTTGAACCAACGGGGTGTCAGCGTCGCAGTCTAGAGGGTCGAGGGCGCTGGTGTCTGTCGCGACGCTCGCGATGATTAACGCAGGGCTCTTGTCAGGCGGCCCGACGCAACGCGCCGGGTGAGGCGCCGAATTCGCGCAGCATGGCCGCAGAGAATGCGCTCTGCGAGGCATAGCCGACACGTGCGGCGATCTCGCCAATGGCCAGGGCAGTCTCACGTAAAAGCCCGAGCGCCATGTGCAAGCGACGGCTGCGTAGATAGTCCATCGGCGTTTGTCCGCACTCTGCCATGAAGCGTGCATGCAGGCGCGGCACTGAGAGCTCGGCGATCCGTGCAAGGTCGGCAACCTGCAGCGGGCGCGCCGCGTGCCGCTCGATGTGGGCGTTGAATGCCGCATAGGGCAGGCGCTTGCCCTGCATCGGGCGGGCCAGCGGGTGGTTAAGGCTGGCCAGTAACAACACCGCGCCTTGCTGGACGATCAGCGGATCATCCACCGGGCTGTGCGCCAGCCATTGCACCAACTGGCTTTGCCGGGAATCCAGGGCCAGGCGCGCCGGTTGATCGAGCAGGCGGCGGCTGGCGTCGGCATGTTCGCCCAGGGATTGCACCACCCAGTGTTCGGTGGGCACATCCAGCACCAGGCAGCGGCTGCCGTCGCGACTGCCGCAGGTATGGTGGGCGGAGAACGGCAGCACCATCACGCTGCTTTCGTGCACCTGGCTGCCACGGCCGTCGACTTCCAGGTCCAGGTGCCCGGACAGGCCGAACACCAACTGCGCATGCTCATGGCTGTGGGCGAGGGGGGCTTCGATGTAGTGGCGCAGCGTGAGGGTCGGTCTCATCGCGGTCTCCTGGGCAGCATGGCGCCAGTCTACAACGCTTTGCGGCAGGCGAGCGCTGTCATCAGACTGACGCAGGTCTGTCATGGGCTATTAATCGCAAGGGTGCAAGCTCGCGAAAACACCGTCGAGGGACGCCCATGACCAGTGCCGAATTCGTTAAGCCCAGCCGTAAGCAACGGGTGCGTACCCTGTGGATTTCCGACGTGCACCTGGGCACCCGGGATTGCCAGGCCGAGCACCTTTCGCAGTTCCTCAAGGGTTACCACGCCGACAAGGTGTACCTGGTCGGCGATATTATCGACGGCTGGAAGATGCGCGGCGGCATGTATTGGCCCCAGGCCCACACCAACGTGATCCGCCGGCTGCTGACCATGGCCAAGCGCGGCACCGAGGTGATTTATGTCACCGGCAACCATGACGAATTTCTACGCCGTTATTCCAAGCTGATCCTGGGCAATATCCAGTTGGTGGACGAGGCGGTGCACGTCACCGCTGATGGTCGCCACCTGCTGGTGATCCACGGCGACCAATTCGATGTAATCACCCGTTACCACCGCTGGTTGGCATTTCTCGGTGACTCGGCTTACGAGTTCACCCTCACGTTGAACCGCTGGCTCAATCACTGGCGTGCGCGCTATGGCTATGGCTACTGGTCGCTGTCGGCGTACCTCAAGCACAAGGTCAAAACGGCGGTGAGCTTTATCAGTGATTTCGAAGAGGCGATCGCCCACGAAGTGACCAAACGTGAGCTGCATGGCGTGGTCTGTGGGCATATCCACCATGCGGAGATTCGTAAGGTCGGTGAGGTGGATTACCTCAACTGCGGGGATTGGGTGGAGTCATGCACGGCATTGATCGAGCATTGGGATGGGCATATCGAGTTGTATCGGTTGGCGGATGCGCAGGCAAAAGAGGCACAGCTAAAAGCTGAAATGGTCGCGGGCTAAAGCCGGGCGCGATCCAAATGTGAGAGCGGGCTCGCTCGCGAATGCAGTGTGTCAGTCAATGCATCTGACGACTGATTTACCGCATTCGCGAGCGAGCCCGCTTCTGCATTTACTTGCGGTCGCTTCAGTTGGAAACGTCGGCGATCGCCTGTGCGAGCAGGCTCAAGCGTGTCGCATCGATACCTGCGACGTTAGCGCGCCCCGAACTGACCATGTACACGCTGTGCTTCTCCCGCAGGTGTTTCACCTGCTCGGCACTCAGGCCGGTATAGGAAAACATCCCGCGCTGCGCACCGATGTGCGCAAACCGTTCGGCCAACCCGTGTGGCGCCAGCGCCTCCACTAAGCCGGAGCGCAACTGTGCAATCCGCGAACGCATGGCTTCGACTTCGCCGCTCCATACCTGCTTGAGCGCGGCATCGCCGAGGATGGTCGCGACCACTGCGGCGCCATGATCCGGCGGTGTCGACCACAAGTTACGCGCGATATTGGCCAGTTGGCTGCGCACGTCCGTGAGTTTTTCGGCATCTGCCGCACACACGATCAATGCACCCACACGGTCGCGGTACAGTCCGAAGTTTTTCGAGCAGGAACTGGTGATCAGCACTTCCGGCAGTTCGGCTGCCAGCAGCCGTACCGCCCATGCGTCCTGCTCCAGACCGTCGCCGAAGCCCTGGTAAGCAAAGTCGATCAACGGCAGCAGTTGGCGCTCGCGCACGATTTGCAGCACTTGGCGCCAGTCATCCTGGGACAGGTCGAAGCCGGTCGGGTTGTGGCAGCACGCGTGCAGCAACACCACATCGCCCTTCGGTACTGTGGAGAGCGTCGCCAGCATCGCTGCCACGTCCAGGCGGTTGTCCGCACCCACGTACGGGTAATGGCTGACCTTCAGGCCGGCCTTGGCGAAGATGGTTTCGTGGATCGGCCAGGTCGGGTTGCTCAACCACACGCCACGGCCGGGCAGGCTGTGGGCGATAAAGTCGGCGCTCAGGCGCAGGGCGCCGGTGCCGCCCGGGGTCTGGGTCGCACCGGCACGGCGTTCGCGGATCAACACTGAATCGGCGCCAAGCACCAGTTCGCTGATCAACGTGCCGAACGCCGCGTTGCCGTGCCCGCCGATGTAGGTTTTGGTGGTTTGAGTGTCGACCAGGCGCTGTTCGGCGAGTTTTACCGAATGCGGAATCGGTGTCAGGCCCTGGTCATCCTTATAGACGCCCACGCCCAGGTCGAATTTGTTCGGGTTGCTGTCCTGGGCATACAGGTCCATCAAGCCCAGGATGGGGTCGCCGGGCACGCGGCCAATGGCATCGAAATGCATTACTTGCGGCCCTCGGCGTCCTTGGCCACTTCGTCGGTGCGCGCGGCCATGATGAAGTCGTTGCGGTGCAGGCCCTTGATCGAGTGGCTCCACCAGGTCACGGTGACTTTGCCCCACTCGGTGAGCAAGCCTGGGTGGTGGCCTTCGGCTTCGGAGATTTCACCCATGGCGTTGGTAAAGGCCAGGGCGAATTTGAAATTCTTGAACAGGAAAACTTTTTCCAGCTGCATCACGCCGTCGCGGACTTCGATGTTCCAGTCGGGAATCTGCTTGATCAGTACCGGCAGCTCTTCGTCGCTGACTTGCGGGGCGTCGGCGCGGCAGGCTTCGCAGTGGGCTTGGTTCAAGGTGGTCATGTGTGTGTCCTGAATTCGAGTGTTTGAAAAACGGTCGTCAGTAGCGTCACCCTAAAGCAACGCGGGGCCGGGGAACAGACTCACCTGGCCTCAAAACCTAAGGTTCACGCCGCTTTGGGTTTGGGTGGGAATTTGGGGGCGTGAAGACCCAACTGCATCCCGCGCTCGACCATGCCCATGATGTCTTCCTGCGCCACTTCGAACAGGCGCTTGAGCTCGGGCAGTACGAAGTACAGCGGTTGCAGGATGTCGATACGGTACGGCGTGCGCATGGCTTCCAGCGGGTCGAAGGCTTGATGCTCGGGCTCATCCGACAGGCAATACACGCTCTCCTTGGGCGACGACAAAATGCCGCCACCGTAGATGCGCCGACCTTGCGGCGTATCCACCAGGCCAAACTCGATGGTCATCCAGTACAGGCGCGCCAGGTACACCCGTTGTTCCTTGGTTGCTGCCAGGCCGAGCTTGCCGTAGGTGTGGGTGAATTCGGCAAACCAGGGGTTGGTCAGCAGCGGGCAATGGCCGAAGATCTCGTGGAAAATATCCGGCTCTTGCAGGTAGTCCAGTTCTTCACGGGTACGAATAAAGGTCGCCACGGGAAACTGTTTGCTGGCGAGCAATTCGAAGAAGGTCTGGAAGGGGATCAGCGCCGGCACGCGGGCAACTTGCCAGCCGGTGGTTTCGGCCAGCACTTGGTTGATTTCAGCCAGTTGCGGAATGCGGTCCAGGGGCAGGCCGAGCTTGTCGATGCCGTCCAGGTATTCCTGGCAGGCGCGACCTTCGATGACTTTCAGCTGGCGAGTGATCAGGGTGTTCCACACCGCATGTTCTTCTGGCGGGTAGTGGATAAAACCTTGCGCATCGGGCTCGCGGGCCACGTATTGCGTCTGCTTCATACGGCTCTCCTGCTTAGGCATTCGTTCTTGTTATGTGCGGCGTATGCCCTATTGATAACGCGGAAGACGGCGGATTCCATCCGGCTCTGGCCTGACCCTGTAGGAAAAGTTACTGAATTCCGTAAAGTATTCGTTACGATCCCGCGGGTCTTCTGTGTCTTGGGCTGTGAAAAGTGCACGCACTGTCACATAATCTTGACGACTATCTGCGCCCAGCGGCAAAAAGACGCGGCGCCTTCCCACCTTTCGGGCCTTTTCATGCGTATCAAAGTGCACTGCCAGAACCGCATCGGCATCCTGCGGGACATCCTCAACCTGTTGGTGGAGTACGGCGTCAACGTCGCCAAAGGCGAAGTGGGCGGTGAGCATGGCAACGCGATTTACCTGTTTTGCCCCAACTTGGTGAACATGCAGTTCCAGGCATTGCGCCCGCAATTCGAAGCGATTGCCGGGGTTTTTGGCGTCAAACGGGTAGGGCTGATGCCCAGCGAGCGTCGGCATATGGAGCTCAACGCGTTGCTCGGTGCGCTGGAGTTTCCGGTGCTGTCCATCGACATGGGCGGCTCCATCGTCGCCGCCAACCGTGCGGCGGCGCAGTTGCTCGGGGTGCGGGTCGACGAGGTGCCGGGGATTCCATTGTCGCGTTATGCCGAGGACTTCGACCTGCCGGAGCTGGTGCGCGCGAGCAAGTCGCGGATCAACGGCTTGCGGGTCAAGGTCAAGGGCGACGTATTCCTGGCGGACATCGCGCCGCTGCAATCTTCCGAGCACGATGACAGTGAAGCCATGGCCGGCGCGGTGCTGACCCTGCACCGCGCTGACCGGGTGGGGGAGCGTATCTACAATGTGCGCAAGCAGGAGCTGCGCGGTTTCGACAGTATTTTCCAGAGCTCCAAGGTCATGGCGGCGGTGGTTCGTGAGGCACGGCGCATGGCGCCCTTGGATGCGCCGCTATTAATAGAAGGCGAAACCGGCACTGGCAAAGAGTTGCTGGCGCGCGCCTGCCACCTGGCCAGCCCACGTGGGCAATCGCCGTTGATGGCACTCAACTGCGCCGGGCTGCCAGAGTCCATGGCGGAGACCGAGCTGTTTGGTTATGGCCCCGGCGCGTTCGAAGGCGCCCGTGCGGAAGGCAAGCTCGGGCTGCTGGAACTCACGGCGGGCGGTACGTTGTTTCTCGATGGCGTGGGGGAAATGAGCGCGAGGTTGCAGGTGAAGTTGCTGCGTTTTCTGCAGGACGGTTGCTTTCGCCGAGTGGGCAGCGACGAGGAGGTCTATCTGGATGTGCGCGTGATCTGCGCCACTCAGGTCGATTTGTCCGAACTGTGCGCCCGGGGTGAGTTTCGCCAAGACCTGTATCACCGCCTGAATGTGCTGTCGTTGCACATCCCACCCTTGCGTGAATGCCTGGATGGTTTGGCGCCGCTGGTTGAGCATTTTCTCGATCAAGCCAGCCGGCAGATTGGTTGCCCACTGCCCAAGTTGGCACCGGCGGCCATGGATCGACTCAGTCATTACCATTGGCCGGGTAATGTGCGGCAGTTGGAAAACGTGCTGTTTCAGGCGGTGTCGTTGTGCGAGGGCGGCACGGTCAAGGCGGAGCATATTCGCTTGCCGGATTACGGGGTGCGTCAGCCGCTTGGCGATTTTTCGTTGGAGGGCGGGTTGGACAACATCGTCGGGCGTTTCGAAAAAGCAGTACTGGAAGCCTTGTATGCCGAGCACCCGAGCAGCCGTCAGTTAGGCAAGCGCCTCGGTGTGTCCCACACCACCATCGCCAATAAATTGCGTGATTACGGCATTCTTAAGGGCGATAAATAAGGCACCAGGCTAAACACGGTTTAAAACTGTGGGAGCAGGCAAGCCAGCTCCCGCATTTGTTATTTGTCATCTTCAAGGCCTGTGCTTGCCGCAGGCGGCAGTAGTCCGCCGTTTTTTCGACTCTCTCCAGGCCTTGAAATCCTCCTGCCTGCCCGCAAACCCCCGCGCTGCCTGGACTTTCCTGTCTTTTTGAAAGTTGGTTCGCAAATTGCTTAAGCCTCATCAGTACAACGGTGGGCGGCAAGCGTCCGTCAGAAAGAGGATAGAGCGTGGACAAGTACCTTTATGTGGCAATGACCGGCGCCAGCCAGAATGCACTGGCGCAGAAGGCCCATGCCAACAATCTGGCGAACATCTCCACCAACGGTTTCCAGCGTGACCTTGAGCAGGCGCGTTCGATGCCGGTGTTTGGTGACAGCTTTCCGGCGCGTGCGTTTGCGATGACCGAACGGCCGGCCACCGATTTCTCCCCGGGCGCGATGATCGAAACCGGTCGTGACCTCGATGTGGCGGTTAACGGCAATGGCTGGATGGCCGTGCAAACCCCGGATGGCAGCGAAGCCTACGTACGCAGCGCCAGCATGAACGTCGATGCGTTGGGCGTGCTGCGTGCCGGTAACGGCATGCCGATCATGGGCAACGGTGGCCCGATTGCGGTGCCGCCCCAGCAAAAAATCGAAGTGGGTGCCGACGGCACCATCAGCATCCGCGCCATGGGCGAAGGCCCACGGGTGATGGCTGAAGTGGACCGCATCAAGCTGGTCCAGCCGGACCTCAAGAACATGACCAAAGGTCTGGACGGCACCATCCACACTAAGGATGGCCAGCCGGCCCAGGCCGACGCGAACGTGAAGTTGACCTCGGGCTTCCTGCAGGCGAGCAACGTCAATGCCGTTGAAGAAATGACCGCTGTGCTGTCGCTTTCCAAGCAGTTCGAGCTGCACATCAAGATGATGAACAGCGCCAAAGAAGACGACCAGGCCATGACCCGCGTATTGGCGATGAGCTGATAGCCGTCCCTGACTGAACACTAATTTTGCAGCGCAGCGCCAACAAACAGGCGCACGAAGGAGAACAGCATGCTTCCGGCTCTATGGGTTGCCAAAACAGGTTTGTCCGCCCAGGACACCAACCTGACGACCATTTCCAACAACTTGGCGAACGTATCGACCACGGGCTTCAAACGTGACCGCGCCGAGTTCCAGGACTTGCTCTATCAGATCAAGCGCCAGCCAGGCGCCCAGTCGACTCAGGACAGCGAGCTGCCGTCGGGCCTGCAACTGGGTACCGGTGTGCAAATCGTTGGCACCCAGAAGAACTTCACTGCCGGTAACCTGCAGCAAACCGGGCAGCCGCTGGACATGGCCATCAACGGCAAAGGTTTCTTCCAGATCCTGCAACCGGACGGCACCACCACCTACACCCGTGACGGCACGTTCCACCTGGACGCCAATGGCCAGGTCGTGACCGCCAACGGCTTTGCCTTGGAGCCGGCAATCGTCGTGCCCGCCAACGCCCAAACCTTCACCGTCGGCAACGACGGCACCGTATCGATCACCGTGGCCGGCAACCCGGCTTCGCAAGTGATCGGCAACCTGCAAACCGCCGACTTCATCAACCCGGCCGGCCTGCAAGCCATCGGTAACAACCTGTTCCTGGAGACCGCTTCCAGTGGCGCGCCGCAAATCGGCACCCCTGGCCTGAACGGTTTCGGGACCACCCTGCAAAGCACCCTGGAAACCTCCAACGTCAGCACGGTTGAGGAGATGGTCAACATGATCACCACCCAGCGCGCCTACGAGATGAACTCCAAGGTGATTTCCACCGCCGACCAGATGCTTTCGTTCGTAACGCAGAATCTGTAATCAAGTCTATGGGGCGCCTTCGACGGCGCCTGCAACACCGTGAGGTAAGGGTCATGAATCGCTATGTTTCTGTTCTGGCATTGAGTGGGATCGCCGTGCTCGCGGGCTGTGTCGCCCCGACGCCAAAACCCAATGACCCGTACTACGCGCCGGTGCTGCCGCGCACGCCGTTGCCTGCGGCGGCCAACAATGGCTCGATCTACCAGGCCGGTTTCGAACAGAACCTGTACAGCGACCGCAAGGCGTTCCGCGTGGGTGACATCATCACCATCACCCTGAACGAGAAAACCCAAGCCAGCAAAAACGCCAACTCGCAGGTGGGCAAGACCAGCAAGACGGGCATTGGCCTGACCTCGTTGTTCGGTGCCGTCCCCAATACCAATAACCCGTTGGGCAGTGGTGACCTGAGCTTGAGTGCCGGCTACAGCGGCGACCGCGCCACCAATGGCAAGAGCGCGGCAGGGCAGGGTAACAGCCTCACCGGTTCGATCACCGTGACCGTCGCGGATGTGTTACCCAACGGTATTATCGCCATCCGTGGCGAGAAGTGGATGACCCTCAATACCGGTGATGAGTTGGTGCGTATTGCCGGGATGGTGCGGGCCGATGACATTGCCACTGACAACACCGTGCCGTCGACACGCATTGCCGATGCACGCATTACCTACTCGGGTACAGGTTCGTTTGCTGATGCCAGTCAGCCGGGCTGGTTCGACCGTTTCTTCCTTAGCCCGCTGTTCCCTTTCTAGGTGACCACTTTGAAATTCAAACAGCTGATGGCGGCGGCACTCCTGCTTTCCTTAAGCGCTGTCGCCCAGGCCGAACGCCTCAAGGACATCGCGAGCATTTCCGGCGTGCGTTCCAACCAGTTGATCGGTTACGGCCTGGTGGTAGGGCTCAATGGCACGGGTGACCAGACCACCCAGACCCCGTTCACCCTGCAGACCTTCAACAACATGCTGTCGCAGTTCGGCATCAAGGTGCCGGCGGGCTCAGGCAACGTGCAGCTGAAAAACGTCGCCGCCGTGTCCATCAGTGCTGACTTGCCGGCGTTCGCCAAGCCGGGCCAGGTGGTGGACATCACCGTATCGTCGATCGGTAACTCGAAAAGCCTGCGCGGCGGCACGCTGTTGATGACGCCGCTCAAGGGTATCGACGGTAACGTCTATGCCATCGCCCAGGGCAACCTGGTGGTGGGCGGGTTTGATGCCGAGGGCCGTGACGGCTCGAAAATTACCGTGAACGTGCCGTCTGCCGGACGGATTCCTGGTGGTGCCATGGTGGAACGCACCGTGCCCAGCGGTTTCAACCAGGGCAATAGCCTGACGTTGAACCTCAACCGTTCCGACTTCACCACTGCCAAGCGCGTGGTCGACAAGATCAACGACATGCTCGGCCCAGGCGTGGCGCAGGCTATCGATGGCGGCTCGATCCGTGTGACCGCACCGTTGGACCCAAGCCAGCGTGTCGATTACTTGTCGATCCTGGAAAACCTTGAGGTCGACCCGGGCCAGGCGGTGGCCAAGGTCATCATCAACTCGCGTACCGGCACCATCGTGATCGGCCAGAACGTCAAAGTGTCGCCGGCGGCGGTGACCCATGGCAGCCTGACCGTGACCATCACCGAAGACCCCATCGTCAGCCAGCCTGGGCCATTGTCCAATGGCCAGACGGCGGTGGTGCCCCGCTCGCGGGTCAACGCTCAGCAAGAAGCCAAGCCGATGTTCAAGTTCGGCCCCGGCACCACCCTGGACGAGATTGTCCGCGCAGTGAACCAGGTGGGCGCGGCCCCAGGCGACTTGATGGCGATCCTCGAAGCTTTGAAACAGGCCGGCGCTTTGCAAGCCGACCTGATTGTGATCTGAGGCCATCGCCATGGACATGCGCAAGAGTGGGATCAGCAGCACGGCGGACTCGGGGTCTTACTCCGACTTGAACCGGCTTAACCAGCTCAAGGTCGGTGCCGACAAGAACAGCGATGGCAACATGCGCAAAGTGGCGCAGGAGTTCGAGTCGTTGTTCTTGAGCGAGATGCTCAAGTCCATGCGCTCGGCGACCGAGGCCCTGGGCAAGGACAACCCGCTGAACACCCCGGCGGCCAAGCAATATCAAGAAATGTACGACCAGCAGCTGGCGGTCTCGATGTCCCGCGAAGGCGGCGGTATCGGCTTGGCCGACGTGCTGATGCGGCAGATGCAGAAGAACAAACCGGTGGATGCCCAGGCCGCTACCTTGCAGGGCCCGGCGGCTGCCGAGCCGGTCAAGAAAGTGGACGTGCCGACGGAAATCGCGGCGGGTACCCAGGCGAATGGGCCGCTGGGTCGCTCCAACGGGCAGCGGCCTCTGTGGGCGTTCCGGGTGGCGGTGCCTGAAGGCACCAACAGCCATGCCAACGACGTGGCGCTGATGAACCAGCGCCGTATCTCCTTGCCAAGCAAGCTGACGGATCGCCTGCTCGTTGGCATCGTGCCAAACGCTGCCGCTACTACCACCCCGGCAAGCGCGCCACTGCGTAACAGTGTCGCCGCCGACACGGTGATCAACAGCTCGGCGCGCAGCTTTGCCGTACCGAGCGGGCGCATGCAAGTTTATGGGCGCGCTGTTGCCCAGCCACCCTTGGCACCGGCGAAGAAGGCCTTCAGCTCGCAGGATGAATTTGTCGCGACCATGCTGCCGATGGCCAAGGCGGCCGCCGCGCGTATCGGTGTTGATCCGAAGTACCTGGTGGCCCAGGCCGCACTGGAAACCGGTTGGGGTAAGTCGGTGATGCGCGCCGAAGACGGCAGCAGCAGCCACAACCTGTTCGGTATCAAGGCCGGGCAGAGTTGGCAGGGTGCCCAGGCCCGCGCAATCACCAGTGAGTTTCGCGATGGGGCGATGGTCAAGGAGACGGCGCATTTCCGTTCCTATAACTCTTACCAGGACAGCTTCCATGACCTGGTGACACTGCTGCAAAGCAATGATCGCTATAAAGAAGTTGTGAAATCAGCCGACAACCCGGAGCAGTTTGTACGCGAGTTGCAGAAAGCCGGTTATGCAACCGACCCGGCTTACGCCAGCAAGATTTCGCAGATCGCCAAAACGATGAACAGTTACCAGAATTACGCAGCCGCTGGCGCTACCACACATTTATAAGGTCTGAATCATGAGTTTGCTCAGTATCGGGATGTCAGGGCTCAACGCCGCTCAAGGATCGCTGTCGGTCTTGAGTAACAACATTGCCAACGTCAACACCCCGGGATACTCGCGTCAGCAGACCACTCAGAACGCCAATGCCAGCAACCCCTATGGCGGTGTGTTTATCGGCAGCGGCACCACGCTGGCGGATGTGCGCCGCATTTATAACGATTTTTTGGGCGCCGCCTATCAGAGCAGCACGGCGCTCAATAGCGATGCCACTGCCTATGCAGGCCAGGCCGCTGCGATTGACAAGACCCTGTCGGACAAGTCCACCGGCATGTCTGCGGTGCTCAGCGCGTTTTTTGCCTCCCTGCAGACTGCCGCGGCAAACCCCAGCGATGTGTCCGCACGCCAACTGCTGGTGACCAGCGCTCAGACCTTGAGCAACCGTTTCAACGCGATTTCCACGCAATTGACTCAGCAGAAAGAAGGCATCAACGCCCAGTTGACCACCATGAGCGATCAGGTCAACAAGCTGACGTCGTCGATTGCGTCGCTGAACGGGCAGATTTCCCAGGCCCAGGGCACCTCGACCACCGCGCCGGCCAATCTGCTGGATGCGCGTAACGAGGCGGTACGTTCGCTCAACGAACTGATTGGTGTCACGGCCACCGAGAAGAACGGCCAGGTCAGCATCACCACCGGCACCGGTCAGTCGCTCGTCGAGGGTAATGTCGCCAACACGATTTCAGCCGTGCCCAGCAAGACCGACAACAGCCAGTACACTATCCAGCTGAACATGGGCGACACACCCATGGACATCGGTAATGTGGTTTCCGGCGGCAGCATTGGCGGCTTGTTGCGTTACCGCAGTGATGCGCTGATGCCGGCCATCAACGACCTGGGCCGCATTGCCATCGCCACGGCGGACAGCGTCAACAGCCAGTTGGGTCAGGGTTTGGACCTCAATAGCGATTTCGGTTCTTCGCTGTTCAGCGACATCAACAGTGCCGCAGCGATTGCTCAGCGTAGCCAGGCCGCCTCGGGCAACAGCGCAGGCTCCGGCAACCTGAACGTGACAATTGCCGACAGCAGCAAGCTGTCGACCTTCGACTACAAAGTCACCTTTACCAGCGGCAACCAGTACAACGTGGTGCGTTCCGATGGCAAAGCCATGGGCTCGTTCGACACCACCACCACGCCGCCGCCGGTGATCGACGGGTTCACCCTGGCCTTGAATGGCAAGGGGCCGGTCGCTGCCGGTGACAGCTTCAAGGTCAGCCCGACCGCCACGGGGGCGAGCAACATTGGTGTCGATCTCAAAGACCCGAACAAACTTGCATTCGCTGCGCCGTTGGCGGGAAATGCCAGCAAAACCAACACCGGCACCGGCGCGTTTACGCAACCGACCTTGACCGTGCCGATTGATATCAACGGCGGCGCCGCCACTGCGCAATTGCGTGCCGGGATTGAAAACTCAATGCCGGTGAAGATGGTGTTCGGCAAGCCTGCGGCAGACGGCACCCAGTCCTACACGGTCAACGACGCCCAGGGCAACGCAATCGGCACCGGCAGCATCATCCCGGGGCAGGGCAACAAGGTCACCGTCAATGTGCCGATGCGCGATGCGACTGGCACGTTGATTCCAGGCAAGAGTTTCAGCTTTGATACCACGGTGTCCGGTGCGCCCGCCAATGGCGACAGCACGACCTTTTCGTTCAATAGCGGCGCGACCTCCGATGGCCGCAACGCCCAGCAATTGTTGGGGTTGCAGACTAAAGCGACGGTCGGCGCGGTGGATGGCAACGCAGGCGTGAGCCTGGTCAGTGCCAATAGCCGGCTGGTGTCGCAAGTGGGCTCCAAGGCAGCCCAGGCCAACACCGACAGCACCGCCACCGGCGCCTTGCTGGCGGCGAACAAGGCGGCCAGCAACTCGGTGTCCCAGGTCAACCTGGATGAGGAAGCGGGCGACATGATCAAGTTCCAGCAGTACTACACCGCATCGTCGCAGATCATCAAGGCTGCGCAAGAAACCTTCAGCACACTGATTAACGCCCTTTAAAGGAGTCTGGAACGATGCGTATCTCTACACAGCAGTATTTCGACACCAGCTCCAGCAAGTATCAGGATAACTATTCGGGTGTGGTGAAGGCCCAGGACCAGGCGAGTTCCGGTGTGCGTGTGCAGACCGCTTCGGATGACCCGGTAGCCGCCGCCCAATTGTTGCTGCTGCAACAACAGAAAGACATGCTGGGGCAGTACAACGGCAATATCACGAGCTTGCAAAACTCGCTGACCAACGAAGAAAGTGTCCTGGCGAGCATCAACACCACCCTGCAAAGCGCGCAGGGCCTGGCATTGCAGGCCGGTAATCTCCACCTCAGCGATGATGACCGCAAGGCGATCGCGAGCCAGATAGGTGCGCTTGAAGACCAGGTGTTGGGCCTGCTCAACACCAAGGACTCCAGCGGCAACTACATGTTTTCCGGGACCAAGACCGACACGCCGCCCTACAGCCGTAACAACGATGGCACCTACACCTACCAGGGTGATGAGACGCCGCTGAGCCTGCAAGTGTCGAGCAACCTGACGGTCTCTGCGGGAGATACGGGCAAGACCTTGCTTGAGAGTTCTTCCAACACCGGCCGCACCCAGGCCACCCTGCTGCCGCCTGCGGTGAATGACGGCAAGGTCGCGATCTCGGCGGGCCTGATCACTTCCGGCACCGCTTACACCAAGAGTTTTTCCGATGGTCAGCCCTATAAATTGACCTTCTCCAGCAGCACCCAATACAGCGTGAGCGACAAGGACGGTAATGACGTTACCGCCGAGATCACCGGTAACGGCACGTTTGACTCCACCAAGGAAGGCGCTTCGAGCGTCAACCTGCGCGGCGTGAAATTCGATATCAGCTTGAACCTGGGGCCGGATGTCGCCTCGGGTGCGCCTGCGGATGCATTGGTGACGGGCAAGGCGTTCACCCTGGAAAGCAAGCCGGACACGTTCAGCAGCTCGCGTACGGCCAGCAACCCGTCCACGGCGCAACTGACCGGCGGCCGGGTCACGGATCAGCCGACCTACGCCAGTACCTTTCCCAACTCGGGTGCGGTGATCAAGTTCACCAGCGGCAATGCCTACGATGTGTATGCCCAGCCGTACACGCCGAACAGCAAGTCGATTGCCTCGGGCACCATGGCCACCGGCGCGACGTCGATTACCGCTGCCGGGGTGACGTTCGATGTGAGCGGTACGCCAGGGGCGGGTGATCAGTTTTCCATCGGTGCCACCAGCAACAAAAATATGAACGCCCTGGATACCTTGGGCCAACTGCGCAAGGCCTTGCTGGTCCCGGCGGATGGCAACCAGGTCGCCAAGAACAACCTCAAAGACGTGTTGAACACCACCATCGGCAACCTGACCAACGCTTCGGCGCAGATTGACCAGGTGCGTGGTTCGATTGGTGCGCGCCAGAATGCGCTGGATATTCAAGGCCAGGAAAACACCAGCCTGGGCTTGGCCAACACCTCCACCATGTCATCGCTGGCCAACGTCGATATGGGCCAGGCTGCCATTGACCTGACTTTGCAACAGACTATGCTGCAAGCCTCGCAACTGGCCTTCGTGAAAATCTCCCAGTTGAGCCTGTTCAGCCGGATGTAATCGGCGCTAGCACCAGCGGCCCAGCCTGGAAACAGGCTGGGCCGTTGTCGTTTCTGCTGCCGGGAATGTTGCAGGGTTTTGCACAAAGCGCACAAAATTGAGTGACCTGTGAGTCATAAAGCGCATCTTCACTGTATCGTGTGAAAAGGATAAGTCGTCGTCGGGTCTTTACGCGGCGGCTTTCAGCGAATTTTTATGGGGTTACCCCCTTTATTGTCAGCGCTCCCGGCGTAGCCCGAGGGGTGTTATCCAGCTATTTAGTATTGGGAAGCCACAATGATTGGCATAAAAAGCATCGCCAGTTACGTGCCGGCAGACGGGGTTGATAACTACGCCCAGGGCGCCAAATTCGCCAAGGATGAAGATTTCATCATCGGCAAGATCGGTTCGGCGTTCCTGCCGCGCAAGGATGCTGCGCAGGAAACCTCTGATCTGTGTGTCGAGGCAGTCAACGCGTTGTTTGCGGCTAACCCGGATTTGAAGCGCGAATCCATCGACGCGCTGATCGTTGTGACGCAAAACGGCGACGAAGAGGGTTTGCCCCACACCGCCGCCATCGTCCAGGACAAGCTGGGCCTGCCGACCCATGTGGCTGCGTTTGATATTTCCCTGGGCTGCTCCGGTTACGTCTACGGCATCTATGCGATGAAGGGCTTCATGGAAGCCACCGGCCTGAAAAACGGCCTGCTGATCACCGCCGACCCGTATTCGAAGATCGTCGACCCGGAAGACCGCAACACCACCATGCTGTTCGGCGATGCCGCCACCGCCACCTGGATGGGTGAAGACGCGCCTTGGTTGCTGGGCAAGTCGAAGTTCGGTACCGACGGGTCCGGCGCGCCGCACTTGAAGGTCAGCGACGGCGTGTTTTTCATGAACGGCCGCCAGGTGTTCAACTTCGCGTTGCTCAAGGTGCCGGCGCATTTGCACGAGCTGCTCAACGAGTCTGACCTCAAGGCTGACGAAATCGACGCGTTCTGCATCCACCAGGGCAGTGCGGCGATTGTCGACGCCGTCGCGCGGCGTTTCGAAGATGCGCCCGTGGAGAAGTTCATCAAGGACATGGTCGAGACCGGCAACACCGTGTCTTCGAGCATTCCGCTGCTGCTGGAAAAGCACATGATCGACGGCGACTGGAAGCGGGTTGCCATCAGCGGGTTCGGTGTAGGCCTGTCGTGGGGTTCGGCGATTCTCTATCGTCCGTGATGCCTTGATAGGTTGCACAAAAAAAACGCCCAGGCTTGAAAAAGCCTGGGCGTTTTTATTTGGCGCCAGAAACCCAGCATTTGCTGGGCATTGAGCTATCGTAAACGCTTGAATTACAAAGGGTGGCCCGGTGCTAGTAAAAAAAATCAAAAAAGTCCTCAAGCAACTTGCATTCACGACGATAACTATTACGAAGGTTCTCTAGGCCACACCCGGCGGTTGCCAGGGCCGGAAGCCGCAGTACACCACCCACGAGGATTTCGTCATGGCATTAACAGTAAACACCAACCTTGCTTCGTTGACCGTTCAGAACAACCTGAACAAGGCTTCCGGCGCCCTGCAAACCTCCATGCAGCGTCTGTCCTCCGGCCTGCGTATCAACAGCGCCAAAGACGATGCGGCCGGCCTGCAAATCTCCAACCGTCTGACCAGCCAAATCAACGGCCTGGGCGTTGCGATCAAAAACGCCAACGACGGCAGCTCGATTGCTCAGACCGCTGAAGGCGCCATGCAGCAGTCCACCAACATCCTGCAAAGCATGCGTACCCTGGCTCTGCAATCCGCCAACGGCTCGCCAAGCGCTGAAGACCGTAAGTCGAACCAGGCTCAATACGCTGCTCTGACTGCTGAATTGACCCGTATCGCTACCACCACTACGTTCGGTGGCAAGAACCTGCTGGACGGTTCGTTCGGTACGACTTCGTTCCAGGTCGGCGCCAACGCCAACCAGACCATCGACATGAGCATCGGTAACGTTGCCGCCAACAACATTGGTTCGCAGCAGCTGAAAACTCAATCCCTGACGCCTTCGGCAACAGGGATTGCCGGCGGCGCGATCACCGTTACCGGTGGTGGCCAGTCCGCAACCGTTACCCTGGCAGCTGGCGCTTCTGCCAAGCAGATCGCTGCTCAAATGAACGGCGCTGTCGGCGGCCTGGCTGCTACCGCCAGCACCGAAGCTCAGTTCACCGTGAACGCGGCTACCATTGGTGCGGCTACTCCTCCGAACGCTAACTTCACCCTGCAAGTGGGCAGCGGTGCAGCCGTTCAGTTCACTGGCGTGACCAAAACGTCCGACCTGGCTGACCAACTGAAGTCCAACGCTGCCAAGCTGGGCATCAGCGTTAACTACGATTCGTCGACCAACGCTCTGTCGGTCAAGTCCGACACCGGTGAGAACCTGACCTTCAACGCTGGTGACGGCGGTGCTGCTGGTATCTCGGTTGCAACCAAAGACGGCACCGGTACCTACGGTACTGCTACTGCACTGGCCGCCACCGCGATCATTGCTACCGGTGCTGTTTCGCTGAACTCCTCCAGCAGCTACGCGCTGAACGGCGCTGGTGTAGCCGGTGTGTTCGCTGCCGGTGCTGCTACCGCTGCCAACTCCACCAAAACCACCGTCAACAACACCGACGTTACTACCGCTGCCAACGCGCAAAACGCGATCGACGTGATCACCCAGGCGATCTCGGACATCGACTCGCAGCGTGCCGGCCTCGGTGCTGTACAAAACCGTTTCGACAACACCGTTGCCAACCTGCAGAGCATTGCAGACAACTCCAGCGCCGCTCGCGGTCAGATCCAGGACGTTGACTACGCTGCAGAAACTGCTCAGCTGACCAAGCAACAAACCCTGCAACAGGCTTCCACTGCGATCCTGTCCCAGGCCAACCAACTGCCTTCCGCTGTACTGAAGCTGCTTCAGTAATAGCCATCGGTAGATGACTGACGGAAGGGCGCGTTTACGTGCCCTTTTGTCTTTTGCGTGATGAGGAGACTGGACATGGACATGAGCGTCAAGTTGAACCTGTCTTATCCGGCAGCGGCGCCGCAAAGTGCTCCTGCTCCCGTAAGTACCGACCCGCAGAAAACCAAGGTGGACCCTACGGTCGCCACGGTCCAACCCAAGCAGGACTCGAAGCCGTCCGACCTTGAACAGGCGGTCACGGATATTCGCAAATTCGTCCAGGCTGCCCAGCGCAACCTGGACTTTTCCATTGATGACACCACCCATCAGGTGGTAGTCAAGGTCATTGCGACCGACAGCGGCGAGGTGATTCGGCAGATTCCTTCGGAAACTGCGTTGAAACTCGCACAAAGCCTTCACGACGCCAGCAGCGTATTGTTTGACGCCAAAGTCTGAGCTGGCATGAATTTTGTTGCTGAAGCTGCTTGAGGCGTCGTACGTCAAGAAAGCGCCAGCCCCGGATCAGGAGAACAGTCATGGGTGATATTACGGTTAGCGGCCCAGTTACGAACATCGATACCCAGTCGATCGTGACGGCATTGGTGAACGCGGAACAGGCACCCAAGCAGTCGCAGATCAACAAGCAGACGCAAACGTCGACCGCCCAGCTGTCCTCGATCGGCAAGATTCAAGCGGCACTGGATGCGTTCCGCGGCGCCATGGACAACATGGCCAAAGACGCCAGTATCGGCGGTTTGTCGGCAACGACCTCGGATAACAACGTATCGGCCATCACGCTGGGCGCCGGTGCCTCCGCGGGCAGCTACCAGTTGGTGGTCAATCAGTTGGCGACGGCCTCGAAGGTCGCTACCCAGACTTTTGCAGCCGGGGCGAAGGCTGTCGTCAATACCGGCACTACGTCGACCACCCTGGAGATCTCCCAGTCGGGCCAGAGCTATGGTGTGAGCGTTCCGCCAGGTGCGACGTTGCAGCAGGTGCGTGACTCGATCAACGCGCAATACAGCAGTGCTGGCTTGAGTGCCAACATCCTGACTGACGCCACCGGTTCCCGTTTGGTCATGACGTCGACCAATACCGGCGTCGGCACCGACATTACCCTCGGCGGTAACTCCGGCCTGGA
This sequence comes from Pseudomonas fluorescens, assembly GCF_900215245.1. Lineage (GTDB taxonomy): Bacteria > Pseudomonadota > Gammaproteobacteria > Pseudomonadales > Pseudomonadaceae > Aquipseudomonas > Aquipseudomonas fluorescens. Next base: position 297,145 of record NZ_LT907842.1, on the reverse strand, counting down.
AGCCGGAACCTCGGTTGTGACCGTGCCGCAGAACGCGAAGTACACCATTGACGGTACCGCTCAGGAATCCAAGAGCAATACCCTGGGCGACGCGATCAGTGGTGTGAGCATCAAGTTGACGGCAGTGTCGCCTCTGCCTGCCGGTTCTACAGATCCGTTACCCCCTGGCTCAACCGTTACGCGCCTGAGTTCGACCATTACCATCGCGCGAAGCACCGACACCCTCAAGAGTTCGGTCAAGGGCTTTGTCGACACCTATAACGCCCTGATGACCGCGATCAACACTGAGACCGCGGTGACCACCAATGCCGACGGTTCCATCACGTCGGCTGCGCTGACGGGCGACGCCACTCTGCGTACTCTGACCTCGGCCGTTCGTAGCGAACTGAACGCATTGGGTGGCACGGGCTCGTTGAAATCCCTGGCCCAGTTTGGTGTGAACACTGACCAGAAGACCGGCAAGCTGAGCATCGACGATAAGTTGTTCGGTGCCGCGATCGCGACCAACCCCACTGACATTGGCGGCATTTTCAACGGTGACAAGGGGCTGCTGGCACGGATGAAAACCGCGACCGACAGCTATGCGCTCAGTGGTACCGGGGTTCTCGCTACGCGTACATCAACGCTGTCGGCAAACATCAAGGACCTGCAAAACCAGCAGGACACCCTGACCGCGCGCATGGCGGCCTTGAAGACGAGCCTGACCGCCAAATACACCACGATGAACAACTTGGTCGCGCAGCTTACCAGTCAACGTTCCAGCGTCATGACCACGCTTAACGCGCTGAATAATCCGAAGACCAGTTGATCCTCAATGAGGCCGTCCGGCAATGTGCTTAACGTTGTCGGGCGTGACCTTCGCCAGACCATCGGCTTAAAGTTTTTTGCGACGCCGTCGACATAATAATCAGAGCCCATCTTTTTTAGCTGTTGCCTGTCACGAGGTAGAAACATGAATCCCATGAGAGCCCTTCGCCAATACCAGAAGGTCAATTCCCATGCCCAAGTCTCCGAGGCCAGCCCGCACCGTCTTGTTCAGATGTTGATGGAGGGCGCACTCGATCGCATGGCGCAGGCCAAGGGCGCCATGGCTCGTGGTGATATCGCGCAAAAAGGCCTGCTGCTGGGCAAGGCGATCGACATTCTGATCGGTTTGCGTGACGGCCTGAATCCGGAAAAAACCGATGATCCGGCGGCGTTGCAGCAACTGGATAACCTGTATGCCTACATGACCACGCGCTTGCTGGAAGCCAACAGCAAAAGCGATGTCGCCATGATCGACGAAGTAGCCGGCCTGATGATTACGCTCAAGGAAGGCTGGGACGGTATTGCAACACTGTAGGCCGCCAGGCCTGAGGATGATGTCATGAGCCACGCCCTGCAACGGATTGACGAAACCCGCGAAGCCTTGGTCGATGCATTGGCCGAACGTAACTGGGACGCTATCGGCGAACTGGATATGGGATGCCGTGCGGTGATTGATGAGGCGCTCAATAATGCGCCGGTGGACGAAGACGCCCTGCGGGAAAAACTGGAGAGTTTGCTGGCGGTATATCAGCAATTACTTGAGGTGACGACGGGCGAGCGCCAGGCGATTTTCGAAGAGATGTCGCAGATCAACCGAGCGGAAAGTGCGTCAAAGGTTTACCATCTGTTCGGCTGAATGGGCTCGGTTAGTCCGAACGGCGCGTCATATATTTGACTGTGCCAGCATTTTTGACTTAACTAGTGCTGTTTTCAGATTTCAGACGTCTAGTAAGGTAAGAAGTCTTACAAGCGTCTAGATTGCCCTCACTCTGGGGCAGAGCGTTTTACTAGGGAAGTTGCTATTGCATGTGGCGTGAAACCAAAATTCTGCTGATTGATGACGATAGCGTCCGCCGCCGCGATTTAGCGGTCATTTTGAATTTTCTTGGCGAAGAAAATTTTCCCTGCGGCAGCCACGATTGGCAGCAGGTGGTCAGCTCATTGTCATCGAGCCGTGAAGTCATTTGTGTGCTGATCGGGACGGTAAACGCTCCTGGCGCGGTGCTTGGCCTGTTAAAGACACTGTCGACCTGGGATGAGTTCCTTCCGGTGTTGCTAATGGGTGATATTTCTTCCGTGGACCTGCCGGAAGACCAGCGCCGCCGTGTGCTCTCCACCCTGGAAATGCCGCCTAGCTACAGCAAATTGCTCGACTCCCTGCACCGTGCCCAGGTCTATCGCGAGATGTATGACCAGGCGCGCGAGCGCGGCCGTCATCGTGAACCCAACCTGTTCCGCAGCCTTGTCGGCACCAGCCGTGCGATCCAGCACGTGCGCCAGATGATGCAGCAAGTGGCCGATACCGACGCCAGTGTTTTGATCCTCGGCGAGTCGGGCACCGGCAAGGAAGTGGTGGCGCGCAACCTGCACTATCACTCCAAGCGCCGCGACGGACCCTTTGTGCCGGTCAACTGCGGGGCAATCCCCGCAGAGCTGCTGGAAAGCGAATTGTTTGGCCACGAGAAGGGTGCCTTTACCGGGGCAATCACCAGCCGTGCCGGGCGTTTTGAATTGGCCAATGGCGGTACGCTGTTCCTCGACGAAATCGGCGACATGCCACTGCCGATGCAGGTCAAGCTGCTGCGCGTGCTGCAGGAGCGCACCTTCGAGCGCGTGGGCAGCAACAAGACCCAGAGCGTCGACGTGCGCATCATTGCGGCCACCCACAAAAACCTCGAAAGCATGATCGAGGTGGGCAGCTTCCGTGAAGACTTGTACTACCGCCTCAACGTATTCCCGATCGAGATGGCGCCACTGCGTGAGCGGGTGGAAGACATCCCGCTGCTGATGAACGAACTGATTTCGCGCATGGAGCACGAAAAGCGCGGCTCGATCCGCTTCAATTCCGCCGCGATCATGTCGCTGTGCCGTCACGGCTGGCCGGGCAACGTCCGTGAACTGGCCAACCTGGTCGAGCGCATGGCGATCATGCACCCCTATGGCGTGATCGGCGTGGTCGAGTTGCCGAAGAAATTCCGCTACGTCGATGACGAAGACGAGCAGCTGGTCGACAGTCTGCGCACCGACCTCGAAGAGCGCGTCGCGATTAACGGCCACACGCCGGACTTCGGTTCCAGCGCCATGCTGCCGCCGGAAGGCCTGGACTTGAAGGACTACCTCGGAAGCCTGGAACAAGGCCTGATCCAGCAGGCCCTGGACGATGCCAACGGTATCGTCGCGCGTGCCGCCGAGCGCCTGCGCATCCGTCGCACCACCCTGGTGGAGAAGATGCGCAAGTACGGTATGAGTCGTCGGGAAGGTGATGAACAGGCGGATGATTGACGCCTGTTTTTTAAGTGACTGAAAAATAAGCCTATTTTTTTAGGCACGGGTATTGCTACAGCCCTCGCAACGTTCCGTTTAACTGACGGTCAGCCAAGCGAGAGAGCATGATGCCCCACGCCGCCCAACTTTCTACAGCCCCTGCTATCCCGGGGCTCGTTCCGTCTGCAGAGCCGCTTACCCGGCAGGGTCTTGAACAGGCGTTCTCGCAGTTCAGCCAGATGTCGAGTCAACTGACCGACTCTTACAGCTTGCTGGAAGCCCGGGTGTCCGAGCTCAAAGGCGAGCTGGCGGTGGTGAGCGCCCAGCGTATGGAAGAGCTGGCCGAGAAAGAGCGCCTGGCCAACCGTCTGCAAAATCTCCTCGACCTGTTGCCCGGTGGCGTGATCGTTATTGATGAAATGGGCCATGTCCGCGAAGCCAACCCGGCCGCGCGCGACCTGTTGGGCGAACCGCTTGAGGGTGAGTTGTGGCGCCATGTCATCACCCGTTGCTTCGCACCGCGTGAGGACGACGGTCACGAAATCTCCCTGAAGGACGGCCGTCGCCTGTCCATCGCCACGCGCTCCCTGGACGCCGAGCCCGGCCAGTTGGTGCTGCTCAACGACCTGACTGAAACCCGTCACCTGCAAGACCAACTGGCGCGCCATGAGCGCTTGTCGTCGTTGGGGCGGATGGTCGCTTCGTTGGCGCATCAGATCCGTACGCCGCTCTCGGCGGCGTTGATCTACGCCAGTCATTTGACTGATGAGCAACTGCCGGCCGCTACCCACCAACGATTTGCCGGCCGCCTCAAGGAGCGCCTGCATGAATTGGAGCACCAGGTGCGCGACATGCTGGTGTTTGCCCGCGGCGAATTACCGCTGACTGACCGCATCACGCCGTCCGAGCTGCTGCAGTCGCTGCAATCGGCGGCGGCGACGCATATCCATGATGTCAATGTGCGCTGGCAGTGCGACAGCCACCTTGGCGAGTTGCTGTGCAATCGCGACACGCTGGTCGGCGCTTTGCTCAACCTGATCGAAAACGCCACCCAGGCCAGCGGCCCCGGTGCGCGACTCAAGGTGCACCTGTACAGCCGCGGGCAAACCTTGCGCCTGTGTATCAGCGACAGCGGCAGTGGCATCGACCCCGTGGTGTTGCGACGCCTGGGCGAACCGTTTTTTACCACCAAGACTAACGGCACTGGCCTCGGCCTGACCGTGGTCAAGGCGGTGGCACGGGCCCATCAGGGAGAATTGCAGCTGCGTTCCCGGTTGGGGCGTGGCACCTGTGCATTGATGACCTTGCCGCTGTTTTCCAGCGCGGCAAGCGCGGAGTAAAAGGATTATGGCTATCAAGGTTTTATTGGTGGAAGACGATCGCGCCCTGCGTGAAGCATTGGCTGACACGCTGCTGTTGGCGGGCCATGACTACCGGGCGGTCGGCTCTGCCGAGGAGGCCTTGGAGGCTGTTGAGCAAGAGTCCTTCAGCCTGGTGGTCAGCGACGTGAACATGCCCGGTATGGACGGCCATCAGTTGCTCGGCCTGCTGCGCGCGCGTCAGCCGCAACTGCCGGTGTTGCTGATGACCGCCCATGGCGCGGTCGAGCGCGCCGTGGATGCCATGCGCCAGGGCGCGGCGGATTACCTGGTCAAACCGTTTGAACCCAAAGCCTTGATCGAGTTGGTCGCGCGGCATGCCTTGGGCGTGATCTCGGCCGCCGAAGGCGAAGGCCCGATTGCCTTCGAACCGGCCAGTGCACAGTTGCTGGACTTGGCCGCCCGTGTGGCGCGCAGTGATTCAACCGTGCTGATCTCCGGCGAGTCCGGCACCGGTAAAGAGGTCCTGGCACGCTATATCCACCAGCAATCGGGTCGCGCCAAGCAACCGTTTATCGCCATCAACTGCGCGGCCATCCCCGACAACATGCTCGAAGCCACGTTGTTCGGCCATGAAAAAGGCTCGTTCACCGGCGCCATTGCGGCCCAGGCCGGCAAGTTCGAACAGGCCGACGGCGGCACTATCCTGCTCGACGAGATTTCCGAAATGCCCCTGGGCCTGCAAGCCAAGCTGCTGCGGGTGTTGCAGGAGCGTGAAGTAGAGCGCGTCGGCGCGCGCAAGCCGATCCAGCTGGATATCCGCGTAGTCGCCACCACCAACCGCGACCTCGCGGGCGAAGTAGCGGCGGGGCGCTTTCGGGAAGACTTGTTTTACCGGCTGTCGGTCTTCCCTCTGGCCTGGCGCCCATTGCGTGAACGCCCGGCGGACATCATCCCGCTGGCCGAGCGCCTGCTGAACAACCACGTCAAAAAAATGAAGCACGCCCAGGCCCGGCTGTCGGCTGAGGCCCAGGCTTGCCTGATCAGCTACCCATGGCCCGGCAACGTGCGGGAACTCGACAATGCGATCCAGCGTGCGTTGATTTTGCAGCAGGGCGGTTTGATCCAGCCCCAGGATTTCTGCCTGGCCATGGGCAGTGGCGCGGCCCCCTTGCCGAGCCTTGCGCCGGCGCCCGTGGCGGTCGCCGAAGCCGAGTCGGGCGGTGCGTTGGGGGACGACCTGCGGCGCTGCGAATTCCAGATGATCATCGACACCCTGCGTGCCGAACGCGGCCGCCGCAAAGAAGCGGCCGAACGCCTGGGGATCAGCCCGCGCACCTTGCGCTACAAGCTGGCGCAGATGCGCGACGCCGGGATGGATGTGGAAGCCTACCTTTTCGCGACCTGAGAATCGCGCCCTACAAAAAGCCTAGGCTGACAGGGTTTGTCGCCTTTTCTTACGAACCGCTATGGATTTGGCACCCTTGTTGCTACCACCCCTAGTAACCGCTGCGTAGTGTCAAAAAATTGCGGGTCGTCGGAGAGAGAAGGTCATGAGCCAGGGTATTGAGTTCAATCGGTTGATGTTGGATATGCGCTCCATGCAAATGGATGCCATGGCTCAACCGAAATCCGTCGCGCCAGCGCCGGAATTGGGCCAAAGCAGTTTTGCCGACATGCTCGGTCAGGCAATCAACAAAGTCAGTGATACCCAGCAAGCCTCGAATCAATTGGCTACCGCCTTCGAAATCGGCAAAAGCGGCGTGGACCTCACCGATGTGATGGTCGCCTCGCAAAAGGCCAGTGTTTCCTTCCAGGCCTTGACCCAAGTGCGTAACAAGCTGGTTCAGGCTTATCAAGACATCATGCAGATGCCGGTTTAAGGACGAGATTTAAGTCATGGCAGAAGCAGTCGTGGACAACGTACCCGCCAAGACAGACGGCAAGCCGCCGCTGTTTGGTTTGTCGTTCCTGGAAAACCTCTCCGAAATGACCATGTTGCGTCAGGTGGGCCTGATGGTCGGCCTGGCTGCCAGCGTGGCGATTGGTTTTGCCGTGGTGCTGTGGTCGCAGCAACCTGATTACCGCCCGCTGTACGGCAGCCTGGCCGGCATGGATTCCAAGCAGATCATGGAAACCCTGGCCGCCGCCGACATCGCCTATACCGTAGAACCCAACTCCGGCGCGTTGCTGGTCAAGGCCGATGACGTCGCCCGTGCACGCATGAAGCTGGCCGCCGCCGGCGTGACGCCGTCCGACAGCAATATCGGTTTTGAAATCCTCGACAAGGACCAGGGCCTGGGTACCAGCCAGTTCATGGAAGCCACCCGCTACCGTCGTGGCCTGGAAGGCGAGTTGGCGCGCACCATCTCAAGCCTCAACAACGTCAAGGGCGCCCGCGTGCACCTGGCGATTCCGAAGAGCTCGGTGTTTGTCCGTGACGAACGCAAGCCGAGCGCCTCGGTGCTGGTCGAGCTGTTTTCCGGGCGTTCCCTGGAGCCTGGCCAGGTGCTGGCGATCATCAACCTGGTGGCCACCAGCGTTCCCGAACTGAGCAAATCGCAAATTACCGTCGTCGACCAGAAGGGCAACCTGCTGTCGGACATGGCAGAAAATTCTGCGCTGACCCAGGCCGGCAAGCAGTTCGATTACAGCCGTCGCATGGAAAGCATGCTCACCCAGCGCGTGCATAATATTTTGCAGCCGGTGCTCGGCAACGACCGCTACAAGGCTGAAGTGTCCGCCGACGTGGACTTCAGCGCGGTCGAATCGACCTCTGAACAGTTCAACCCGGACCAGCCGGCCCTGCGCAGCGAGCAGTCGACCAGCGAACAACGCACCGCCAGCAATGGCCCGCAAGGTGTGCCGGGTGCCCTGAGCAACCAGCCGCCGGCACCGGCTTCGGCGCCGCAAACCACGGGCGGCGCTGCCGCGACCGCCGCTGCGATTCAGCCTGGCCAGCCATTGTTGGACGCCAACGGTCAGCAGATCATGGACCCGGCCACCGGCCAGCCGATGCTCGCGCCATACCCGGCGGACAAGCGTAACCAGTCGACCAAGAACTTCGAGCTCGACCGTTCCATCAGCCACACCAAACAGCAGCAGGGCAAAATCAATCGCCTGTCGGTGTCGGTGGTGGTCGATGACCAGGTCAAGGTCAATGCCGCTGACGGTGCGGTGACCCGTGCGCCGTGGAGTGCCGACGAATTGGCGCGCTTCACTCGCCTGGTACAGGACGCCGTTGGTTTTGACGCCAGCCGGGGTGACAGCGTCAGCGTGATCAACATGCCGTTCTCGGTCGAGCGTGGCGAAGTCATTACCGACCCTGCGTTCTACACACAGCCGTGGTTCTGGGACATCGTCAAGCAAGTGCTGGGTGTGTTGTTCATCCTGGTGCTGGTGTTCGGCGTGCTGCGTCCGGTGCTCAACAACATCACCGGCCACGGCAAGAAGCAGCTTGCCCTTGCAGGAAGCGACGTCGAGTTGGGTGGCATGGGCGGCCTGGACGGCGAACTGGCCAACGACCGCGTCAGCCTGGGCGGCCCGCAAAGTATTCTGTTGCCAAGCCCGAGCGAAGGCTATGACGCTCAGCTGAATGCAATCAAGAGTCTGGTAGCAGAAGACCCGGGCCGTGTGGCTCAGGTCGTGAAAGAGTGGATTAACGCAGATGAATGATCGAGCCGCTGTTGCCAAGCTCACCAAGGTCGATAAAGCCGCAGTCCTGCTGCTGTCTTTGGGTGAGACCGACGCCGCACAAGTGCTGCGCCACATGGGCCCCAAAGAGGTTCAGCGCGTGGGCGTGGCCATGGCGCAGATGCGCAATGTGCACCGTGAGCAAGTCGAGCAGGTGATGAGCGAGTTCGTCGAAATCGTCGGCGACCAGACCAGCCTGGGCGTCGGTTCCGACAGCTATATCCGCAAGATGCTCACCTCGGCCCTCGGCGAAGACAAGGCCAACGGCCTGATCGACCGCATCCTGCTGGGCGGCAACACCAGTGGCCTGGACAGCCTGAAATGGATGGAACCGCGCGCCGTGGCCGACGTGATCCGCTACGAGCACCCGCAGATCCAGGCCATCGTGGTTGCCTACCTCGACCCGGACCAGGCCGGTGAAGTGCTCGGCCACTTCGACCATAAAGTGCGCCTGGACATCATCCTGCGCGTGTCGTCGCTGAACACGGTGCAGCCGGCCGCGCTGAAAGAACTCAACACGATTCTCGAGAAGCAGTTCTCGGGCAACTCGAATGCCTCGCGTACCACCCTGGGTGGCATCAAGCGCGCGGCCGACATCATGAACTTCCTCGACAGTTCGGTCGAAGGCCAGTTGATGGACTCGATCCGCGAGATCGACGACACCCTGTCCGGCCAGATCGAAGACCTCATGTTCGTGTTCAACAACCTCTCCGATGTCGACGACCGTGGTATCCAGGCGTTGCTGCGTGAGGTGTCGTCCGACGTTTTGGTGCTGGCCCTCAAGGGTTCGGACGAAGGCGTCAAAGAGAAGATCTTCAAGAACATGTCCAAGCGCGCGTCCGAACTGTTGCGCGACGACCTGGAAGCCAAAGGCCCGGTACGCGTCAGCGACGTGGAAACCGCCCAGAAGGAAATCCTCACCATTGCCCGCCGTATGGCCGAAGCCGGAGAAATCGTTCTCGGCGGGAAGGGCGGCGAAGAAATGATCTAAGGCGCTGCGCATGTCGAACAAAGATGAGACGCCCAGCGATCTGATTCGCGCGCGGGATGTCGGCGGGTTCGACATCTGGTCGTTGCCCAGTTTCGACCCGCATGTGCCGGAGCCGGAACCTGCGTATGTCGAAGAGCCGCCTGCGCAAATGGAAGAGGTGCCGCTGGATGAAGTCCAGCCACTGACCCTTGAAGAATTGGAAGCCATCCGTCAGGAGGCCTACAACGAAGGCTTTGCGGCGGGTGAAAAAGACGGTTTTCGCAGCACCACGCTGAAGGTGCGCCAGGAAGCCGAAGAGGCCTTGAGCGTCAAGCTGGCCAGCCTGGAACGCTTGATGGGCAGCCTGTTCGATCCTATCGCCGAACAGGATTCGCAACTGGAAAAAGCCATGGTCGGCCTGGTTGAGCACATCGCTCGCCAAGTGATCCAGCGCGAACTGGTGCTCGATTCCAGCCACCTCGAAAGCGTGATGCGCGAAGCCCTCAAGCTGCTGCCCTTGGGCGTCGGCAATGTGCGCTTGTACATCAACCCCCAGGATTTCGAGCAGGTCAAAGCCCTGCGCGAGCGCCACGAAGAAACCTGGCGCATCGTCGAGGACGCGGCGCTGCTGCCCGGCGGTTGCCGCGTCGAGACCGAACACAGCCGCATCGATGCCACGGTGGAAACCCGCATCAGCCAGATCATGGCCAAGCTCTTCGATCAACTCCATGAACAGGCCCTGCACCCGGCCGAGCCTGACCTGAGCGTGGACCTGGACGCCCCCGATGCGCCTTGATCGCACCAGTTTCGCCAAGCGCCTGAGCGGCTACGCCGAGGCCACCGAGTTGCCTGGCCAGCCCGTTCTCGAAGGGCGCCTGCTGCGCATGGTCGGCCTGACCCTCGAAGCCGAAGGCCTGCGCGCCGCCATGGGCAGCCGCTGCCTGGTGATCAATGACGACAGCTACCACCCGGTGCAGGTCGAAGCCGAAGTGATGGGCTTTTCCGGCAGCAAGATTTTCCTGATGCCGGTCGGTAGCCTGGCGGGCATCGCCCCCGGTGCCCGTGTGGTGCCGCTGGCCGACACGGGCCGCCTGCCGATGGGCATGAGCATGCTCGGCCGTGTGCTCGACGGCGCCGGTCGCGCGCTGGACGGCAAGGGCGGCATGAAGGCTGAAGACTGGGTGCCGATGGACGGCCCGACCATCAACCCGCTCAACCGCAACCCGATCAGCGTGCCGCTGGACGTGGGCATTCGCAGCATCAACGGTTTATTGACGGTCGGTCGTGGCCAGCGTCTGGGCCTGTTTGCCGGTACCGGTGTGGGTAAATCCGTGCTGCTCGGCATGATGACGCGCTTTACCGAGGCCGACATCATTGTGGTCGGATTGATCGGCGAGCGCGGCCGTGAAGTGAAGGAGTTCATCGAGCACAGCCTCGGTGAAGAAGGCCTCAAGCGCTCCGTTGTCGTCGCATCCCCGGCCGATGATGCACCGCTGATGCGCTTGCGCGCCGCCATGTACTGCACGCGTATCGCCGAATATTTTCGCGACAAGGGCAAGAACGTCCTGTTGCTGATGGACTCGCTCACGCGTTTCGCTCAGGCCCAGCGGGAAATCGCCCTGGCCATCGGCGAACCGCCCGCCACCAAAGGCTACCCGCCGTCGGTGTTTGCCAAGCTGCCCAAGCTGGTCGAGCGCGCCGGTAACGCCGAGGCCGGCGGCGGTTCGATCACCGCGTTCTACACCGTGTTGTCCGAAGGTGATGACCAGCAGGACCCGATTGCCGACTCGGCGCGGGGCGTGCTCGACGGCCACATCGTGCTGTCGCGGCGGCTGGCCGAAGAAGGGCATTACCCGGCTATCGATATCGAAGCGTCGATCAGCCGGGTGATGCCGGCGGTGGTCACGCCGGAGCACATGGCCCGCGCGCAACATTTCAAACAGTTGTGGTCGCGTTATCAGCAGAGCCGCGACCTGATCAGCGTCGGCGCGTATGTGGCCGGTGGCGATCGCGAAACCGACCTGGCGATTGCCTTGCAGCCGCAATTGGTGACCTACCTGCGCCAGGGCCTCAACGACAAGATCAGCATGGGTGAAAGCGAAGCGCACCTGGGCTCGATCTTCGCTCCTGCACCCGGCGGCTAAGCCATGGCCAGTAGCCGTTCGTCGCGCCTCGCGCCGGTGGTGGACATGGCTGAAAAAGCCGAGAAAGCCGCTGTCCAGCGCTTGGGTTACTTCCAGGGCCAGGTGCGCCTGGCGGAAAGCAAACTGGGCGATCTGGAGCGCTTTCGTGGCGAATACCAGCAGCAGTGGATCGAGCGCGGCAGCAAGGGCGTGTCCGGCCAGTGGCTGATGGGCTACCAGGGCTTTCTCAACCAGCTGGAAACCGCCGTCGGCCAACAGCGCCAGAGCCTGGCCTGGCACCAGAACAACCTCGATAAGGCCCGTGAAAGCTGGCAAGCGGCGTTCGCCCGGGTTGAAGGTTTGCGCAAGCTGGTGCAGCGCTATATCGACGAAGCGCGGGCGATCGAAGACAAGCGCGAGCAAAAGTTGCTTGATGAGCTGTCACAGCGCCTGCCCCGCCAATCACAGTATTAGTGACCACCGCTCCACGGTAGGCGTGGGCCGGCCAGCTGCCACATTTGACGCGCCGTGTTGCCCATCGCCGGTTCACCTGCTAAACCTTGTTGCACATAGCCAATGACAAGGAAGCAGTCGCATGTCAATTGAGTCAGAAGTATCCCTGGATGGGACGAAGTTGACGATTACAGTCAAGGGCCGATTCGATTTCGGTAGCCACCAGAAATTTCGCGATGCGTATGAGCGCTTCTACAAGGTGCCCGAGGTCTACGTGGTGGACTTGAAGGACACCACTTACATGGACAGCTCGGCCCTGGGCATGCTCCTGCTGTTACGTGACCATGCCGGTGGCGACAGTGCCGAGGTGCAGGTGGTCAACAGCAACTCCGATGTGCGCAAGATCCTCGGTATCTCCAACTTCGACAAACTGTTCGACATCAGTTGAGCAGCCTGGCCCCCGTGCTTGAGCCGCTGACGATCCTGATCGCCGAAGACAGTGCGGCCGATTTGCTGTTGCTGTCGACCATCATCCGGCGTCAGGGCCATCAGGTGCTGACGGCGACTAATGGTGCGCAAGCCGTCGACGTGTTTAGCCGCGAGCGTCCGCAACTGGTGTTGATGGATGCCCTGATGCCGGTGATGGACGGCTTTGAAGCGGCGCGCCGAATCAAGCAGCTGGCCGGGGAGGCGTTGGTGCCGATCATCTTTCTCACCTCGCTGCGTGAGAGTGAAGCCCTGGCCCGCTGCCTGGACGCCGGCGGGGATGATTTCCTGCCCAAGCCTTACAACCCACTGATCCTGGCAGCCAAGATCAATGCCATGGACCGCCTGCGCCGCTTGCAGGCCACGGTCTTGCGCCAGCGTGACGTGATCGCCAGGCACCATGACTACCTGCTGCATGAGCAGCGGGCGGCCAAGGCGGTGTTCGATAAGGTGGCGCATTCCGGCTGTATCAACGCGGCGCCGAACATTCGCTACCTGCAATCGCCGTATGCGTTGTTCAACGGCGACCTGCTGTTGGCGGCGTACACCCCGTCGGGTGACATGCACGTGTTGCTCGGTGATTTTACCGGCCATGGTCTGCCGGCGGCTGTCGGCGCCATGCCCCTGGCGGAAGTGTTCTACGGCATGACGGCCAAGGGCTACGGCCTGGCGCAAACCCTGCGGGAGATGAATGCCAAGCTCAAGCGTATTCTGCCGGTGGACATGTTCTGTTGCGCCACACTGATCTGCCTGAGTGCCCAGCAGCGCGTGGTGGAGGTGTGGAACGGCGGCATGCCCGAAGGCTATGTGCATGAGATCGCCACGGGCAAGCGCACGCCGTTGGTGTCGCGGCATCTGCCGTTGGGCGTGCTGTCCGCCGAAGCGTTTGATGACAGCACGGAAGTCTGGCCGATGGTGTTGGGCGACCGGGTATTTTTACTCTCCGATGGCGTACTGGACACCGCCGACGCTAATGACCAGCTGTTCGGTGTCGAGCGCTTGCAGCAAGTGTTTGCCACCAACCGCAAGCCTGACCGTCTGTTTGAGGATATTGAACAGGCCCTGGCGGCATTTCGGGGTGAGGCGCGCGATGACGTCAGCATGGTCGAGATCACCTTGCAGGCCGGCCAGCCGCTGCGTGCGGCGGAGCCCCTGTATGCCGACAGCGGCCAGGCGAGCCCGCTGGATTGGGCGGTGAGCTTCGAGTTTCGCGCACAGGCGCTCAAAAGCTACAACCCGCTGCCGTACCTGCTGCAACTGCTGCTGGAGGTCCACGGCCTGCGTGAGCAGAGTGGGGCGCTCTACAGTGTGATGGCCGAGCTGTATTCCAATGCGCTGGAGCATGGCGTGCTGGAACTGGATTCGCGGCTCAAGCGTGATGCGCAGGGCTTCGCCGAGTATTACCACCAGCGCAATCAGCGCCTCATGCAGTTGAACAGTGGTTATGTGCGTGTGCACGTACAGGTGGTGCCGACCCCCATGGGCGGCAAAATGACGCTGCGCATCGACGACAGCGGTCCCGGGTTTGACGTGGAGCAGGTGCTGGCGCGGCCGCTGGATGTCGACCGTCTGTCTGGCCGTGGTTTGAGTCTGGTGCGCCAACTGAGCAGCGCTGTACGCTGGTCCGATGGTGGGCGCAGCGTGTGCGTGGAGTTTTGCTGGGGGGCTCTGGCATAATCCGCCGATTCTTGATCAAGGAGCGAACAAGTGCTTGAGATTCATCTGGACCCTGATGTGTTGTCGGGTTTGCAAGAGGTTATGGAGAGCGAGTACCCCAAGTTGCTCGATACCTTTCTTGACGATTCGCAAAAGCGTGTCGAGGCGTTGCGCAAGGCGCGTGACGATGCCAAGGCGCTGGGGCGGATTGCGCATAGCTTCAAGGGCAGCAGTGGCAATCTGGGCGCGGTGCGCTTGGCAGAGCTGTGTCGCCGACTGGAAGACGGCTCTGCCGAGCCTTTTCGAGTGGACCTCGGTGAGCTGGTCGATGAAATCGACCAGGAGTTCGCGCTGGTCCGGCCTTTGTACGAGCATGAGCGCCAGCGGTTTCAGCTTTGACTGACGGGCTTCGCAAAACGTGGCCCGACTCTTGCTATATCACCTCTGACTGCATCCCCGACCCCCAATGCAGTGGAGACCTTTAACTATGCCAGTCGCCCAGAATTCGCTCCTTCAGGCTGCCCCAGCGGCCAAGCCTCAAGCGCCTGCCGCCGCCCCCTCGGTAGCGGCTGCGGACCCACGGGACAAGGGCCCTGGCTTCGCTCAAGTGTTTGCCAACCAAGCTGCCAAACCGACGCCGAAGGTCGACGTCGCACCGGCCAAACCCATGCGCGACAAGTCTTCCGACACCAGCACCAAGCCTGTGACGGGTAACGATAAACCTGCCGTCAGCTCGCCGGCCGTTGCCGATAGCGGCAATACCTTGCCTGCCAAGCCGGCCGCCAGCTCCGACAGCGGCAGCAGTGCCAGCAATCAAGACGACAAACCCAGCGACCCGTCCGTGGCGCAGCAACCTCCGGTTGATCCCGTCGTTGATCCGGCATTGATGGCCACGGTCGTCCCCGTTGTCGTGCCTGCCCCCGTGCAAACGCCGGCGCCGGTGGCCGCTCAGGACGAGAATGCCCAGCCCGTCGTCGCGGCACCGGTTGCAGCCACGGATGAGGCCAAGCAACCTGCGTTCGACCCTGCGGCCGACCCACTGGATTCGATGCCGGCCGTGCGCCTGGCGATGGAGCAGGGCGGTCACGTCTCCGCCAGCAGCCAGACGCCGCAGAAAACCGCGCCGACGACTCAGGACCCGCTGACCTCTGCGCAGAATTTTGCTGCCGGCCTGGCGACTATGGTTGACCAGCAAGCCACCAAGGACAGCACTGACCAAGGCGGCGACAAAGCCTTCAGCGGGCTGATCGACGGTGGCCTCAAGGATTTGAAAGACGCCAGCAGTAATACCCGTGTCGATGACTTCGCCAACCGCCTGGCCGCGCTGACCCAGGCCGCCACGCCGAAAACCGCGAATGCCTTGCCACCCGTGGCCAATGCGCCGCTGGCCATGCACCAGAGCGGCTGGACCGAGGAGGTGGTCAACCGTGTGATGTACCTGTCCAGCGCCAACCTCAAATCGGCAGAGATCCAGTTGCAGCCGGCCGAGCTGGGGCGCCTGGATATCAAGGTCAACATGACGGCGGACCAGCAGGCCCAGGTCACCTTCATGAGTGGCCATGCGGTGGTGCGTGAAGCGCTGGAAAGCCAGTCCGGGCGTTTGCGCGAAATGTTTGCCCAGCAGGGCATGGGGCAGGTCGACGTCAACGTCTCCGATCAATCCCGTGGATGGCAGGGGCAAGGGCAGGAGCAACAGCAGCAGAACCAGGCTCGCGGCATAAGCGGCAGTGGCGGGCGTGGTGAGGGTGGTGACGCGGGTGAGCATGCTGAAGTGGCTGCGGCAGTTGCGCCAGTGACCCAAACCATCGTCGGCTCCAGTGCCGTTGATTACTACGCCTGATTCCAGCCCCTCGCAGCTCTAAATGTGGGAGCGGGCTTGCTCGCGAAAGCGCAATGTCAGTCAAAGGATTCATCGACTGACCCACCGCATTCGCGAGCAAGCCCGCTCCCACAGGGACCTGTGGTGTTGCATCTATCCCCGATCAGCTGACAACTCTGGCATAACACTTGCTCTTGCCTTTCCGTAGATCTATGAATCCCCGAATAGTGACGGATTATTGGCATGGCGAAGAGCGACGACGCAGCAACACCACCCGCAAGCAAGGGCAAGCTCAAGCTTATCCTGCTGATTGTGCTGGGCCTGCTCCTGGCCATCGGCGCGTCGGTGGGCGGTACCTGGTACATCATGCACAGCAGTGCAAGCAAACCGCCCCCTGCCGCTGAAACTGCCAGCAACGCCAAACAACCGGCAATCTTCGAACCGATGCTCCCGGCCTTTGTCGCCAACTTCAACCAGAATGGCCGTCAACGTTACCTGCAGGTGAGTATCACCTTGCTGGCGCGTAACCAGGCGGACCTGGATGCCCTCAAGGTGCACATGCCGGTGATCCGCAACAACCTGGTGATGCTGTTCTCCGGGCAGAGCTTCGAAAGCCTGGCCACGCCGGTCGGCCAGGAAATGCTGCGCCAGAAGGTCACTGCCAGCGTGCAGGAAGTGGCCCAGAAAGAGCTTGGCAAAGTCGTGGTCGAGCAGGCGCTCTTCACTAACTTCGTATTGCAGTAGGATCACGAGATGGCCGTGCAAGACCTGCTGTCCCAGGATGAAATTGACGCGCTGTTGCATGGCGTCGACGATGGTCTGGTACAGACCGAACTGAGTGCTGAACCTGGCAGTGTCAAAAGTTATGACCTCACCAGCCAGGATCGTATCGTCCGCGGACGCATGCCGACCCTGGAAATGATCAACGAGCGTTTCGCCCGTTACACCCGTATCAGCATGTTCAACATGCTGCGCCGTTCGGCGGACGTGGCGGTGGGCGGTGTGCAGGTGATGAAGTTCGGCGAGTACGTGCACTCGCTGTACGTGCCGACCAGCCTCAACCTGGTCAAGATCAAGCCGTTGCGCGGTACCGCACTGTTCATCCTCGACGCCAAACTGGTGTTCAAGCTGGTGGACAACTTCTTTGGCGGCGACGGCCGTCACGCGAAGATTGAAGGCCGTGAATTCACCCCGACCGAATTGCGCGTCGTGCGCATGGTGCTCGAGCAAGCCTTCATCGACTTGAAGGAAGCCTGGCAGGCGATCATGGAAGTCAATTTCGAGTACATCAACTCGGAAGTGAACCCGGCCATGGCCAACATCGTCGGCCCCAGCGAAGCGATTGTGGTGTCCACCTTTCACATCGAACTCGATGGCGGTGGCGGCGACCTGCACGTGACCATGCCGTACTCAATGATCGAACCGGTGCGCGAGATGCTCGACGCCGGTTTCCAGTCCGACCTGGACGACCAGGACGAGCGCTGGGTCAAGGCGCTGCGCGAAGACCTGCTCGACGTCGACGTACCTTTGAGCGCCACTGTGGCCCGTCGCCAGCTGCGTTTGCGCGATATTTTGCACATGCAGCCGGGCGACGTGATTCCGGTGGAATTGCCGGAAGAACTGATCATGCGCGCCAATGGCGTGCCGTCGTTCAAGGTCAAGCTCGGCTCCCACAAGGGCAACCTGGCGTTGCAAGTGATCGAGCCGATCAACCGTCGCTGATCCGCCCCTATTTATTGATGAATGTTTGCTCCGCCGAGGACATGTAATGGCTACCGAACACGAAAATACTTCCGCCGAAGACCAGGCCCTGGCTGACGAGTGGGCTGCGGCCCTGGAAGAAACCGGCGATGTTGGCCAGGACGATATCGACGCGCTGCTGGCCGCCGACGCCGCCAGTGCACCGGCCGGCAAACGCTTGCCCATGGAAGAATTCGGCAGCGTGCCGAAGAACAACGACCCGGTGACCCTCGACGGCCCGAACCTGGATGTGATCCTCGACATTCCGGTATCGATTTCCATGGAAGTCGGCAGCACCGAAATCAACATCCGTAACCTGCTGCAACTCAACCAGGGTTCGGTGATCGAGCTCGACCGCCTGGCCGGTGAGCCATTGGACGTGCTGGTCAACGGCACGCTGATCGCCCATGGCGAGGTGGTGGTGGTCAACGAAAAGTTCGGCATCCGCCTGACGGACGTGATCAGCCCGAGCGAACGCATCAAGAAGTTGCGCTGATATGAAGTATTCGCTGGCGGGACTGTTTCTGGCGCTGCCATTGAGCGCCCTGGCGGCTGAGCCGGTCGCGCAAGCGGCGGCTGCGGCGCCCGTGGTCAGCAGTGGCATCGGCGGGCAGTTGACCCAGCTGGTACTGGGCCTGTTGCTGGTGGTCGGGTTGATTTTTGTGCTGGCCTGGCTGATGCGCCGCGTACAGCGCATCGGCCCGGGTAATGGCCAGGTGATCGAGATGATCGGCTCGCGCGCCCTCGGCCCGCGTGACCGGCTGGTGCTGGTGCAAGTCGGCGAGGAGCAGATTTTGCTCGGCATCACGCCTGGCCGCATCACGCCGTTGCACGTGCTCAAGTCGCCGGTTGAAGTGGCCAGGACCGAGGCCGCCACGCCAGAATTCGCCCAGCGCCTGATGGAGTTGCTGGGCAAGGATCAGAAGGATAAGAAGTAATGCGCGTTTTATTAACGCTCATGCTGTTGCTGGCCGCGCCGCTGGCGTTCGCGGCCGACCCGTTGTCGATCCCGGCAATCACGCTGGGCACCAACGCCGCCGGCGCCCAGGAATATTCGGTCAGCCTGCAGATCCTGCTGATCATGACCGCGCTGAGTTTTATTCCGGCGTTTGTCATGCTGATGACCAGCTTCACGCGGATCATCATCGTATTTTCGATTTTGCGTCAGGCCCTCGGCCTGCAACAGACGCCGTCGAACCAGATCCTCACCGGCATGGCGCTGTTTTTGACGCTGTTCATCATGGCGCCGGTGTTCGACAAGGTGAACCAGCAAGCGCTGCAACCGTATCTGGCGGAAAAACTCACCGCGCAGGACGCGATCGACAAGGCTCAGGGCCCGATCAAGGACTTCATGCTGTCGCAAACCCGCTCCAGCGACCTTGAGCTGTTCATGCGGTTGTCCAAACGCACCGACATCGCTACGCCGGATCAGGCGCCGCTGACCATCCTGGTGCCGGCGTTCGTCACCTCAGAATTGAAAACCGCGTTCCAGATCGGCTTCATGATCTTTATCCCGTTCCTGATCATCGACCTGGTGGTGGCGAGCGTGCTGATGGCCATGGGCATGATGATGCTGTCGCCGCTGATTATTTCGTTGCCGTTCAAGATCATGCTGTTTGTGCTAGTGGACGGCTGGGCGCTGATTATCGGCACGCTGGCCAGCAGTTTCGGCGGAGTGTAGGCCAATGACCCCAGAAGTAGCGGTCGACCTGTTCCGTGAAGCGTTGTGGCTGACCACCATGATGGTCGCCGTGCTGGTGGTGCCGAGCCTGTTGGTCGGCCTGCTGGTGGCGATGTTCCAGGCCGCGACGCAGATCAACGAACAAACCTTGAGCTTCCTCCCGCGTTTGCTGGTGATGCTGATCACCCTGATTGTCGCCGGCCCGTGGCTGGTGCAAACCTTCATGGAATACATCCTGCAGTTGTACGGCAGTATTCCGCAGTTGATCGGCTGACCCCATGCAATCTGTGCTGGCATTGACCGACACCCAGATCAGCACGTGGGTGGCGTCTTTCATCTTGCCAATGTTCCGCGTCACGGCGGTGCTGATGACCATGCCGGTGTTCGGCACGACGCTGGTTCCGCGGCGTATCCGGTTGTATTTCGCCTTTGCCATCACCGTGGTGATCGTGCCCGGCCTGCCGCCGATGCCGCCGGTGAATGCCCTGGACCTCAGTGCGTTGCTGCTGATTGCCGAGCAGATCCTGATCGGTGCGCTGCTGGGCTTCTCGTTGACGTTGTTCTTCCAGGCGTTTGTGATCGCCGGGCAAATCATCTCGATCCAGATGGGCATGGGCTTCGCGTCCATGGTCGACCCCACCAACGGCGTGTCGGTGGCAGTGATCGGGCAGTTTCTGACCATGCTGGTGACCTTGATCTTCCTGGCGATGAATGGCCACCTGGTGGTGTTCGAGGTGCTGACCGAAAGCTTCACGACCTTGCCGGTGGGCTCGGGGTTGGTGGTCAGTCACTTCTGGGAATTGGTCGGACGCATGAGTTGGGTGCTGGGCGCCTCGTTGTTGCTGGTATTGCCGGCGATCACTGCGCTGCTGGTGGTCAACATTGCCTTCGGCGTGATGACCCGCGCGGCGCCGCAACTGAACATTTTCTCGATTGGTTTCCCGTTGACCCTGGTGTTGGGCATGGGGATTTTCTGGGTCGGCATGGCTGACATTCTCAATCAGTATCAACCGCTGGCGACCGACGCCTTGCAGTTCTTACGTGACCTGGCACGAGCGCGCTGAGCCATGGCCGAGAGCGAGAGTGGTCAGGACAAAACAGAAGACCCCACGGAGAAACGTAAAAAGGACTCCAGGGAAAAGGGCGAGATTGCGCGCTCCAAGGAGCTCAACACCCTTGCCGTGATGCTCGCCGGTGCCGGCGGCCTGTTGATTTACGGCGGTGGTTTGGCGCTGGACATGATGGAGTTGATGAAACTCAACTTCTCGCTGCCCCGCGAAGTGCTGCTCAGCCCCGGCGCCATGGGCCAGTACCTGCTGCACTCGGGCAAAATCGCGATCCTGGCGGTGCAGCCGGTGCTGATCACGCTGTTGCTGGCGGCCTTGATCGGGCCGGTGTCCCTCGGCGGCTGGTTGTTTGCCGCCGGCAGCATGGCGCCCAAGTTCAGCCGGATGAACCCTGGGCCCGGGCTCAAGCGCATGTTCTCCGCCAAGGCGCTGGCGGAGTTGCTCAAGGCGCTGGCGAAATTCATCCTGATCCTGTTTGTGGCGCTGACGGTGTTGTCCTCCGACATCGACGACTTGCTGCGCATTGCCCATGAGCCGCTGGAGTCGGCGATCATTCACAGCGTGCAGGTGGTGGGCTGGAGCGCGCTGTGGATGGCCTGCGGGCTGATCATCATCGCCGCCGTGGATGCGCCGATCCAGCTGTGGGAAAGCCACAAGAAACTGCTGATGACCAAGCAGGAAGTGCGTGACGAGCACAAGGACCAGGAAGGTCGCCCTGAGGTCAAACAGCGGATTCGCCAACTGCAGCGCGAAATGTCCCAGCGCAAGATGATGGCGGCGGTGCCGGATGCCGACGTGGTCATCACCAACCCGACCCACTACGCCGTGGCGCTCAAGTACGACCCGGAGAAGGGCGGTGCGCCGATGTTGCTGGCCAAGGGCAGCGATTTTACCGCGCTGAAAATCCGCGAAATCGCCGTGGCCAACGACATTTTGTTGCTGGAGTCGCCGGAACTGGCGCGTTCGATCTTCTACTCCACCGACCTCGATCAGGAAATCCCCGCCGGGCTGTACCTGGCCGTGGCGCAGGTGTTGGCCTACGTCTATCAGATCCGCCAATACCGCGCGGGCAAGGGCAAGCGGCCAGAACCGCTCAAAGACCTGCCGATTCCGCCGGACCTGCGCCGCGATTCCTGATCCTGGGCCGGTGGTGAGCGGCTTCCTGTGGCAAGCCCGCGGGTCACAAAAAGACCTGATCGGCACGATACTTTCGTCGCTCCCTCCGCTACCACCCGTCGCCAACCTCCGTCTACCTGTCAACTCTGACAGTAGTCAGCGCTGCCTTCCCGCGGTTTCATAGCACCACACTGCGTACAGGTTGTAAGAGATGCAGAGGGAGCAGTGATGGAAGCGGTAACAGGTACGATCAAATCTTATTGCCGAAAAAACGGACAAGGCGTGATTGCCCTTGATGACGGTGGCGAGCCGGTGCTGGTCGATCTCAAGAGTACGGCCGGAATTTTGCTGAAAACGGGGCAGCGGGTGAGATTTGCGAGGATCCATCGTCCCGCAGGTGTTTTTGCGTCCAACATCACAATTATCTAGCGACCCTGGGGCGTCGAACCAGAGTTCAGGAGGGTGGCAATGGCGACAGGTACTGTTAAGTGGTTTAACGACAGTAAGGGGTTTGGTTTTATTACTCAGGACGATAACGGCGCTGAAGTGTTCGTCCACTTTTCGGCAATTCAGGGCGACGGGTTCAAGACGCTCACGGAGAACCAAAAAGTGGAGTTCGAGGTTGAGAAAGGCCTGAAAGGGCCCCAGGCTGTGAATGTGCGCGTTGCGTGAAGATTCACTTGATCGTTCCCACCTGCGGGAACGATCTCTTATCTGATGTTCTGCCTAGAATTTGCCGGGTTCTGACTCGGGCGGCGGCCCCATGTCATCCAGCGCTCGCTCAGCCAACAACCGCGATACCTCAATCAACTGCGCAATGCCCAGTGCGCCTTCTCGCCGCGACCCTTCCAGATCAAAGGCGAAGTCGCAGGCCAGCGCGTGGGCGGACGCCAGGGTTTCGGTGAGGTTGACCAGCAGGTCTTCGGTGCTGATGCCGTCGATGACGGTGAAGAGCGCGGTGGGGGAATTTTGTGTGGTTTTGGACATGGCGTCGCTCCTTGGAAAGGAATAAGAGTTCTCCTTGATATTGCGAGCCGCGACGCCCGACCACTGCATTTGCAGCGGTGTACGGAGACTAGAGAGCGCGTTTCCTAGGGGCAACCTTAAAACCCTGCCGGAAATCTCCTCAGTGGCGGCGAGTTCACACAGATCCAAATGTGGGAGCGGGCTTGCTCCCGAAGGCGATGTGTCAGTCGGCAATGTACTCGCTGAACCAGCGCCTTCGGGAGCAAGCTCGCTCCCACATTTGCATGGATTTACCCCCGCTAAGCGCGGTCGCTTTTGCGCTCATCTGAGCCTCAGAGCAAAAGTTGGAAGGCTTCTTGCAATACCGCCTTCAGGACGCTCTCCAGCGTCAAAACTTTGCTTCAAGGAACACGAGGAATACCGGTGGTAGATCGCTCTCAAATGCTCAGCACGGCCCGTGGCACCCTGACTGACCTGTCGCGGGGCAATCTGGGTGTGCCGTTGCTGTTGCTGGTGATGCTGGCAATGATGATGTTGCCGATGCCGCCGTTCCTGCTCGACGTCTTCTTCACGTTCAACATTGCCCTGTCTGTCGTGGTGCTACTGGTCTGTGTGTATGCGCTGCGGCCGCTGGACTTTGCGGTATTCCCGACCATCCTGCTGATCGCGACCCTGCTGCGCCTGGCGCTGAACGTGGCGTCCACGCGGGTGGTGATGCTTCATGGTCAGGACGGCCACGCCGCCGCCGGTAAGGTGATCCAGGCCTTCGGTGAAGTGGTGATTGGCGGTAACTACGTGGTGGGTATCGTGGTGTTCGCGATCCTGATGATCATCAACTTCGTGGTGGTGACCAAGGGCGCCGGGCGGATTTCCGAGGTGAGCGCACGCTTTACCCTCGACGCCATGCCCGGCAAACAGATGGCGATCGACGCCGACCTCAACGCCGGCCTGATCGACCAGAACCAAGCCAAATCCCGTCGCCTGGAAGTGGCCCAGGAAGCCGAGTTCTACGGTTCCATGGACGGTGCCAGCAAATTTGTGCGCGGCGACGCCATTGCCGGCCTGCTGATTCTGTTCATCAACTTGATCGGCGGCATGGCAGTCGGCATCTTCCAGCACGGCATGACCTTCGGCGATGCGGGCAAGGTGTACGCCTTGCTGACCATCGGTGACGGTTTAGTGGCGCAATTGCCATCACTGTTGTTATCTACAGCGGCGGCCATCATGGTGACCCGTGCTTCGGGCTCCGAAGACATGGGCAAGCAGATCAGCCGGCAGATGTTCGCCTCGCCCAAGGCGCTGGCCGTGGCGGCCGGCATCATGGCGATCATGGGCATCGTGCCTGGCATGCCGCACGTGTCGTTCCTGAGCATGGCGGCCATGGCCGCTGGTGGCGCTTACCTGTTCTGGCGCAAGCAAAACCAGGTCAAGGTCCAGGCCCAGCAGGAAATCGCGCGCCAGCAGGAGCTGTTGCCGTCGCCGGCCCGCGCCCAGGAAACCAAGGAGCTTGGCTGGGATGACGTCACCCCGATCGACATGATCGGCCTGGAAGTCGGCTACCGTCTGATCCCGCTGGTCGACCGTAACCAGGGTGGCCAACTGCTCGCGCGGATCAAGGGTGTGCGCAAGAAGCTGTCCCAGGACCTGGGCTTCCTGATGCCCACCGTGCATATCCGCGACAACCTCGACCTGGCGCCCAGCGCCTATCGCCTGACGCTGATGGGTGTGATCCTCGCTGAAGCGGAGATTTACCCCGACCGCGAACTGGCGATCAACCCCGGCCAGGTCTTCGGCACGCTCAACGGCATCACCGCCAAAGATCCGGCTTTTGGCCTGGAAGCGGTGTGGATCGAAGTCAGCCAGCGCAGCCAGGCGCAGTCGTTGGGTTACACCGTGGTCGACGCCAGCACCGTGGTCGCCACCCACCTTAACCAGATCCTCTACAAGCACTCCCACGAGCTGATCGGCCACGAGGAAGTCCAGCAATTGATGGGTTTGCTGGCCAAAGCCTCGCCAAAATTGGCCGAAGAGCTGGTGCCTGGCGTGCTGTCGCTGTCGCAGTTGCTCAAGGTGTTGCAGGCATTGCTCGCCGAACAGGTGCCGGTGCGCGACATTCGCAGCATCGCCGAGGCCATCGCGAACAATGCCGCCAAGAGTCAAGATACTGCCGCTTTGGTGGCCGCGGTGCGCGTCGGGTTGTCCCGTGCAATCGTGCAAAGCATTGTAGGGGTTGAGTCTGAGCTGCCTGTTATCACCTTGGAGCCAAGGTTGGAACAAATATTGCTCAATAGTATTCAGAAGGCAGGACAAGGCCAGGAAGAGGGCGTTCTGCTGGAGCCAAGCATGGCTGAAAAACTGCAGCGTTCGTTGATCGAAGCCGCACAGCGTCAGGAAATGGCGGGTCACCCAGTGATTCTGCTGGTGGCGGGCCCGGTCCGAGCGATGTTGTCGCGGTTTGGACGTCTGGCAGTGCCGAATTTGCACGTTTTGGCTTATCAGGAAATTCCTGACAACAAGCAAGTGACTATTGTCGCGACAGTAGGGCCCAACGGCTGAGGTAGTGGGATATGCAAGTTAAGCGTTTTTTCGCCGCCGATATGCGTCAGGCCATGAAACTGGTACGTGATGAGCTGGGCGCCGATGCCGCGATTATCGGAAACCGTCGTATTGCCGGCGGCGTCGAGCTGACGGCTGCCCTGGATTACACCCCCTCGGCGCTGGCGCCGCGCGTACCGAACATGGAACTTGAGGACGAGCTGCGCAAGACCGCTTCGCGGATTGTCTCGGCCCAGGCTGAGCTGAGCATGCGTGGCGACAGCGACTCCAGCAACAGTCGCCAGTTGTTCGCCGGCCTGCCGCTGACCGCCGCCGAACCGCTGGTTGAGCCGACGTTCAAAGAACCGCCGCGTCCTGCCGCGCCAGCCCCGGCTGCTGCAGTTGACCAGCGCGTGTTTGATTCGATGCGCTTTGAACTCAATGGCCTGCGTGAGCTGCTCGAAGTGCAGCTGGGCTCGCTGGCCTGGAACCAACTGCAAGGCAGCAAACCGCACCAGGCCAACCTGTGGCGTCGCCTGCAACGTATCGGCCTGTCCGGCCCGTTGTCCCGCGACCTGTTGGCACTGACCGCTGAAGTCGAAGAACCTCGCCAGGCCTGGCGCATGTTGCTGGCGCACCTGGCACGCATGATCGCCACCCCGGAAATCGAACCGCTGGAAGAGGGCGGTGTGATCGCCATGGTCGGCCCGGCCGGCATGGGCAAGACCACCACCCTGGCCAAGCTGGCCGCGCGTTATGTGCTCAAGTACGGCGCGCAGAATATCGCGCTGGTGAGCATGGACAGCTACCGTATTGGCGCTCAGGAACAGCTTAAGACCCTGGGCCGTATCCTCAACGTGTCGGTGACCCACGTCGACGCAGGCCAGTCCCTGGCCAATGCGCTCGACCCGTTGCTGCGCAAGCGCGTGGTGCTGATCGACACGGCCGGCCTGCAAGCCAGTGACCCGGCATTGCGCATGCAGTTGGAAAGCCTGGCGGGACGTGGCATCAAGTCAAAAAATTACCTGGTGCTTGCAACCACCAGCCAGAAACAGGTTCTTACCGCTGCCTACCACAGCTACAAACGTTGCGGCCTGGCGGGTTGCATTCTGACCAAGCTCGACGAAACTGCGAGCCTGGGTGAAGTGTTGAGCCTGGCTATCAGTCATGAATTACCGGTTGCCTACCTGACCGACGGGCCGCGGATCCCGGATGATTTACATCTGCCGCGCCGTCATCAGTTGGTCAGCCGTGCTGTCAGCGTGCAAATGCAAGAAGAGCCTAGCGAGGAAGCGATGGCCGACATGTTCGCCGACCTTTACCACAACCCCGCAAAACGGGTGGGTTGAAGGGCAGGATGAACACCGTGAAAAGTATCTACATCGATGGTCTGCAAGCGATTCACGCGGCCAAGCCATGTAGCCTGCGTCTAAGCAAGACAAGGTAAAGAAATAAAATGGGCAGCATGCATCCCGTACAGGTGATCGCGGTGACCGGCGGCAAAGGTGGCGTCGGAAAAACTAACGTGTCAGTGAATTTGTCCCTGGCCCTGGCAGAGCTTGGCCGTCGCGTCATGCTGCTGGATGCTGACCTGGGGCTGGCGAACGTCGACGTTCTGCTGGGGCTGACACCCAAACACACCCTTGCCGATGTGATCGAGGGCCGCTGCGAGCTGCGCGATGTGCTGCTGCAAGGCCCCGGTGGCATTCGCATCGTGCCGGCGGCCTCGGGCACCCAGAGCATGGTGCATCTGAGCCCGGCGCAGCACGCCGGCTTGATCCAGGCGTTCAGTGACATCGGCGACAACCTCGACGTGCTGGTGATCGACACCGCCGCCGGGATCGGCGAGTCCGTGGTCAGCTTCGTGCGCGCCGCCCAGGAAGTGCTGCTGGTGGTCTGCGATGAGCCCACCTCCATCACCGACGCCTACGCCCTGATCAAACTGCTCAATCGTGACTACGGCATGAACCGCTTCCGGGTGCTGGCCAACATGGCCCAAAGCCCGCAGGAAGGGCGAAACCTGTTCGCCAAGTTGACCAAGGTCACGGATCGTTTCCTCGATGTCGCCTTACAATACGTCGGCGCAGTTCCCTATGACGAGTGTGTGCGCAAGGCTGTGCAAAAGCAGCGTGCAGTCTATGAAGCATTCCCTCGTTCGAAGTGCGCATTGGCGTTCAAGGCAATTGCCCAGAAGGTCGATACTTGGCCGTTGCCCGCCAACCCGCGTGGGCATCTGGAGTTTTTCGTCGAGCGATTGGTGCATCAGACGAGCGCAGGACCGGTGCTATGACAGCCAGCGGCTATAACCTTTACAAAAACTCGGCGCGTGACAGCCAGGGCGAATTGATCGAGCGCTATGCGCCCCTGGTCAAGCGCATTGCCTATCACTTGCTGGCGCGCCTGCCTGCCAGTGTGCAGGTTGAAGACCTTATCCAGGCCGGTATGATCGGCCTGCTCGAAGTGTCGACCAAATACGACGCGAGCAAAGGTGCGAGTTTCGAGACGTACGCGGGTATCCGTATCCGTGGTGCGATGCTCGATGAAGTGCGTAAAGGGGATTGGGCGCCGCGTTCGGTACACCGCAACACGCGAATGGTCAGTGACGCAATTCGTGCAATTGAAGCAAAAACCGGTCGTGACGCTAAAGATCATGAAGTTGCGGCCGAACTCCAATTGAGTCTCGACGATTATTACGGGATTTTGAACGATACCTTGGGCAGCCGCCTGTTCAGTTTCGACGACCTGTTGCAGGACGGCGAACACGAAGGGCTGCACGAGGACGGCGCGAGTGCACATCTCGAACCGTCGCGCGACCTGGAAGATGAGCGTTTCCAGGGGGCGTTGGCGGAAGCGATTGCCAATTTGCCCGAGCGTGAGCGACTGGTGTTGGCGCTGTACTACGACGAAGAGCTGAACCTCAAGGAAATCGGTGAGGTCCTGGGGGTCAGCGAATCGCGTGTCAGCCAGCTGCATAGCCAGTGCGCAGCCCGCTTGCGGGGGCGATTGGGAGAGTGGCGCGCGCGCTGACAGGCAGTGTGGGGATACTGCAGCGCAATTAGGCGAAGGGTGAAGAGCCTTTCGCGGGTTCGTTCCGTGGTACCCCTGGCAGTCCTTTTGTGTAACGCCTGTTGATTGAAATGGCGCGTCCAGGTGCTGGGCGCGTTTAAGACTGCTTGGAGGTCGAATTGGACAAGAACATGAAAATCCTCATCGTTGATGACTTCTCAACGATGCGGCGGATCATAAAAAACCTGTTGCGTGACCTTGGGTTCACCAACACGGTCGAGGCGGATGACGGCCTGACGGCGATTCCGATCCTCAACAGCGGGAGCATCGACTTTCTGGTAACCGACTGGAACATGCCGGGCATGACCGGCATCGACTTGCTGCGTCACGTGCGCGCCGATGAAAAACTGCGCAGCCTGCCTGTGCTGATGGTGACCGCCGAAGCCAAGCGTGAACAGATCATCGAAGCCGCCCAAGCCGGGGTTAACGGTTACGTGGTTAAGCCATTCACTGCGTTGGCCTTGAAAGAGAAGATCGAAAAAATCTTCGAACGCATCCACGGCTGATGCCACCACGGGGGAGCTATGGAGCATAAAGAATCATCGCAGGCTGACTTTGAGTCGACCCTGAAAAAGCATGCTCACCAGTTGGTCGAAAGCCTTGAAAGAGGCCAGTTCGGCGACGCGGTGCAGTTGATCCATGAGCTTAACCAGACCCGTGACCGCGGCCTGTACCAGGAAGTGGGCAAGCTCACACGCGAGCTGCACAGTGCAATCGTCAATTTTCAGATTGACCCGCACATGCCCCAGGCCGAAGAAATCTCGCAAATCACCGATGCCACCGAACGCCTGTCCTATGTGGTCAGGCTGACTGAGGCGGCGGCCAACCGCACCATGGACCTGGTGGAAAACGCCACGCCCCTGGTCAATGGCATGGCGACCGAAGCGCAGGCCCTCAGCGTTGACTGGGGCCGTTTCATGCGTCGGGAAGTGGGGGCTGAGGAGTTTCGTGAGTTGGCGCGGCGCGTCGACGCTTTTCTGTCGCGCAGCGACGAGGAAAACCGCACGGTTGCCAGCAACCTCAATGACATTCTGCTGGCCCAGGATTACCAGGACCTCACCGGTCAGGTGATCAAGCGCGTGACCCAATTGGTCACCGAAGTGGAAAGCAACTTGCTCAAATTGGTGCTCATGGCTGGCCAAGTTGATCGTTTTGCCGGCATCGAACATGACCGCGAAGCGATCCTCTCGGAAAAAGATCCACAAAAACATCTCGCCAAGGGTGAAGGTCCGCAGATTCATGCCGATAAACGTGAAGACGTTATGTCAGGTCAGGATGACGTAGATGACCTGTTATCCAGTTTAGGCTTCTAAGGAGCACCCACATGAGCTTCGGCGCCGATGAAGAAATCCTTCAGGATTTCCTTGTAGAGGCCGGCGAAATTTTAGAGCAACTGTCCGAACAACTGGTCGAGCTGGAAAGCCGCCCGGATGATGCGAACCTGCTCAATGCAATTTTTCGCGGTTTTCACACTGTAAAAGGGGGCGCCGGCTTCCTCCAGCTCCATGAGCTGGTGGAGTGCTGTCACATCGCCGAGAACGTATTCGACATCCTGCGCAAGGGTGAGCGGCACGTCGACTCGGAACTGATGGACGTGATTCTCGAAGCACTGGATGCGGTCAACGGCATGTTCAGTGAAGTGCGCGAACGTGCACCGATCACCGCCGCCACGCCGGAACTGCTGGCCGCCCTGGCGCGCCTGGCAGAACCTGCCGACACCTCGGTTGCGCCGGTGGTGGAAGCAGCGCCTGTGGCCGAACCGGAACCGGAAGCGGACGTGACGGACAGCGAGTTCGAGCAGTTGCTCAACTCCCTCAGTGCGGTGAAGGCTGAAGCTGAAGCCCCCCAAGCAGTCGCGCCGCCTGCAACGCCGACCAGCGAAGACATTACCGACGCTGAATTCGAGTCCCTGCTCGACCAGTTGCATGGCAAAGGCCAGTTCGCTGCCGATGCCGTGGCACCTGCGGCTACGCCGCAGGCTCCGGCTGCCAGCGCCAGCACCGACATTACCGACGACGAATTCGAGGCATTGCTCGACCAGTTGCATGGCAAAGGCACCTTTGCGGCCGAAGCTTTGCCGGAAGTCGCGGCCACGGCCACGGCCACGGCCACGGCCTCGGCGGCCGCTGCCGTGCCTGCCACGCCTGCCACACCTGCCGCCGCCAGCGCAGAACCTGCCGCTGACGGGCTGATTTCCGATCACGAATTCGAAGCCTTGTTGGACGAATTGCACGGCAAGGGCAAGTTCTCCGAAGTGCCCCCGGCTGCTGCGGCGACCGCCACCCCAGTGGCGGCCAAACCTGCGCCTGCCAAACCTGCCGCACCGGCGGCCGCCAAACCTGCTCCAGCGCCTGCAGCCGCCCCGGCGCCTGCACGTGCCGCAGCGGCACCGGTGGCCGAGAAACCGGCCAGTGAAGCCGAAACCACCGTGCGCGTGGATACCGCGCGCCTGGACGACATCATGAACATGGTCGGCGAACTGGTACTGGTGCGTAACCGCCTGGTGCGCCTGGGCCTGAACAGCGGCGATGAGGCCATGCAGAAGGCCGTGTCGAACCTCGACGTGGTCACTGCCGACTTGCAGACCGCAGTGATGAAAACGCGGATGCAGCCGATCAAGAAAGTCTTCGGCCGCTTCCCGCGCCTGGTTCGCGACCTGGCTCGCCAGCTCAAGAAAGAAATCAACCTGGAACTGGTGGGTGAAGAAACCGACCTCGACAAAAACCTTGTCGAGGCCCTGGCCGACCCGCTGGTCCACTTGGTGCGCAACGCTGTCGACCACGGCGTCGAAACCCCGGAAGAGCGCGAAGCCTCGGGCAAGTCCCGCAACGGCAAGGTGATTCTGGCGGCGGAGCAAGAAGGCGACCACATCCTGCTGTCGATTACCGATGACGGCAAAGGCATGGACCCGGCGATTCTGCGCAATATCGCCGTCAAACGTGGCGTGATGGACAAGGACGCCGCCGACCGCCTGACCGACACCGAGTGCTACAACCTGATCTTCGCCCCGGGCTTCTCGACCAAGACCGAGATTTCCGACGTGTCCGGGCGTGGCGTCGGCATGGACGTGGTGAAGACCAAGATCAGCCAGCTCAACGGCTCGATCAATATCTACTCGACCAAGGGCCAGGGCTCCAAGATCGTCATCAAGGTGCCGTTGACCTTGGCGATCATGCCGACCCTGATGGTGATGCTGGGCAACCAGGCGTTCGCTTTCCCGCTGGTCAACGTCAACGAAATCTTCCACCTCGACCTGTCGCGCACCAACGTGGTGGACGGCCAGGAAGTGGTGATCGTACGCGACAAGGCGTTGCCACTGTTCTACCTCAAGCGCTGGCTGGTGGCATCGGCCAAGCATGAAGAGCAGCGCGAAGGCCATGTGGTGATTCTCTCCGTGGGCACCCAGCGAATCGGCTTTGTCGTCGATCAACTGGTCGGCCAGGAAGAAGTGGTCATCAAGCCTTTGGGCAAAATGCTGCAGGGAACCCCGGGCATGTCGGGTGCGACCATCACCGGTGACGGTCGGATCGCGCTGATTCTCGATGTTCCGAGCATGCTCAAGCGTTACGCCGCACGGCGTATTTGATTCTGGCGGGGCAGGGCGGTTTGCCCGCCCCGCCTAACGGAGTGTTTATGGCAGTCAAGGTCCTGGTGGTGGACGATTCGGGTTTCTTCCGCCGCCGCGTCTCGGAAATTCTTTCCGCCGATCCAACCATCCAGGTGGTCGGCACGGCCACCAACGGCAAAGAGGCGATTGATCAGGCCATTGCGTTGAAACCGGACGTGATCACCATGGACTACGAGATGCCGATGATGGATGGCATCACGGCTGTTCGGCACATCATGCAGCGCTGCCCCACCCCGGTGTTGATGTTCTCCTCACTGACTCATGAAGGCGCCCGGGTCACCCTGGATGCGCTGGACGCCGGTGCGGTGGACTTCCTGCCGAAGAATTTCGAAGACATCTCGCGCAACCCCGAGAAGGTCAAACAGATGCTGTGCGAAAAGGTGCACAGCATTTCGCGCAGTAACCGCCGCAGCCTGTTCAGCGCGCCCACGCCTGCACCGGTTGTGGCGCCGGCGGCGTCCACTGCGCCGACGTCGTCGTTTGCGCGCCCGGCGCCTGCGCCAGTGGCACGCCCTGCAGTGGCGCCGGTGCGTGCTGCGGCGCCGAGTGCGCATTCACCGGCGCCCAAGCGCAAGGCCTACAAGCTGGTGGCCATCGGCACATCCACCGGCGGCCCGGTGGCGTTGCAGCGGGTGTTGACCCAGTTGCCGGCGAATTTTCCGGCGCCGATCGTGTTGATCCAGCATATGCCGGCGGCCTTCACCAAGGCTTTCGCCGAGCGCCTGGACAAACTGTGCCGCATCACCGTCAAGGAAGCCGAGGACGGTGACATCCTGCGTCCCGGCCTGGCATTGCTGGCCCCGGGCGGCAAGCAGATGATGGTTGATGGCCGTGGCGCGATCAAAATCCTGCCGGGTGACGAGCGCCTGAATTACAAACCATGTGTGGACATCACCTTCGGTTCGGCGGCCAAGTCCTACGGCGACAAAGTTCTGGCGGTGGTGCTTACCGGCATGGGCGCCGACGGCCGTGAAGGTGCGCGCCTGCTCAAGCAGGGCGGCAGTGCGATCTGGGCCCAGGACGAGGCCAGCTGCGTGATCTATGGCATGCCCATGGCGATCGTCAAAGCGGACCTGGCCGACGCCGTGTATAGCCTGGACGATATCGGCAAGCATCTGGTGGAGGCCTGCCTCTGATGGATGTATTGAGCCTGATTGGCATCATCATGGCATTTGTCGCAATTATCGGCGGCAACTACCTCGAAGGCGGCCACTTAGGCGCCTTGGCCAACGGCCCGGCTGCACTGATCGTGATTGGCGGCACGGTGGGCGCTGCGTTGTTGCAGTCGCCCATGAGTTCGTTCAAGCGTGCGATGCAAATCCTGATCTGGATTATTTTCCCGCCGCGCGTTGACCTGCCCGGTGGTATCGACCGTGTGGTCAACTGGAGCCTCACCGCCCGCAAGGAAGGCCTGCTGGGCCTGGAAGGCGTGGCCGATGCCGAGCCCGACAGCTACGCGCGCAAGGGCCTGCAATTGCTGGTGGATGGCGCTGAGCCGGAAGCGATTCGCAGCATCCTGGAGGTGGATTTTCTGACCCAGGAAAGCCGCGACATCAACGCCGCCAAAGTCTTTGAAAGCATGGGCGGCTATGCGCCGACCATCGGTATCATCGGTGCGGTGATGGGCCTGATCCATGTAATGGGCAACCTGGCCGACCCGTCGCAGTTGGGCAGCGGCATTGCCGTGGCGTTTGTGGCTACCATCTATGGTGTGGCGAGTGCCAACCTGGTGTTGTTGCCGGTGGCGAGCAAGCTCAAGTCGATTGCCATGCGCCAGTCGCGTTACCGCGAGATGTTGCTTGAAGGTCTGTTGTCGATTGCCGAGGGTGAAAACCCGCGCTCCATCGAATTGAAGCTCCAGGGCTTTATGGACTGATGGGAGGTAGTGAGTGTGAGCCGTCGCCGTCGCGAGCCTGAAGAACACGTCAATCATGAACGCTGGCTGGTGTCCTACGCGGACTTCATCACCTTGTTGTTCGCGTTTTTCGTGGTGATGTATTCCATCTCGTCGATCAACGAAGGCAAGTACAAAGTCATTTCCCAGGCCCTGATCGGCGTGTTCAACGACGCCGACCGTGCCCTGAAACCGATTCCGATTGGCGAAGAGCGGCCCAAGACCGTGACCCCGGCCAAGCCGCTGGTCAACGACAGCGATGAAACCGCCGCCGGCATTGGTGGCACCAGTGACCCGCTGAAAAGTATTGCCGATGACATCAGCGCTGCCTTTGGCGACCTGATCAAATCCAACCAGATGACCGTGCGCGGCAACGAGTTATGGGTCGAAATCGAGCTGAACTCCAGCCTGCTGTTCGCCAGCGCCGACGCATTGCCGAGCGACCAGGCGTTCACCATCATCGACAAGGTCGCGGCGATCCTCAAACCGTTTGAAAACCCGATTCACGTCGAAGGCTTTACCGACAACTTCCCGATCAGCACCGCGCAGTACCCGACCAACTGGGAACTGTCGTCGGCCCGGGCGTCGAGCATCGTGCGGATGCTCGCGATGCAGGGCATAAACCCTGGGCGCCTGGCGTCGGTGGGCTATGGTGAATTCCAGCCGGTGGCCAATAACGCCACCGCCGAAGGCCGGGCGCGCAACCGTCGCGTGGTGCTGGTGGTGTCGCGCAACCTGGATGTACGCCGCAGCCTGACCGGCACCGGTACTGCCAATGCAACTCCGGATGCGGCCTTGAAGCGGGCTGGCACACAAACTGCACCGCCAACCGTTAAGCCGCCGGTTCGTCAGAGCGCCGTCAATTCTCCGTCGCCGGCTCAATAATTTTATGCAATGTCTCGGTCGCGCCATCGCCTGCCGGGAGGAACCAACCGAATGAGAGTCTGGGCAGTTGCCAATCAAAAAGGTGGAGTCGGCAAGACGACCACCTCCATCGCCTTAGCCGGTTTGCTGGCCGAGGCGGGCAAGCGTGTGGTCGTGGTTGACCTGGACCCCCATGGTTCCATGACCAGCTATTTCGGCTACGATCCGGACGCGCTGGAACACAGCTGCTACGACCTGTTCCTGCACAAGGGCAGCGTGCCGAGCGATTTGCCCGGGCAACTGTTGCTGCCCACCAGTAACGAAAGCATCTCGCTGCTGCCGTCGAGCACCGCCCTGGCCACCCTTGAGCGCCAGTCGCCGGGGCAGAGCGGCTTGGGCCTGGTGATCGCCAAGACACTGGCGCAGCTGTGGCAAGACTTCGATTACGCGATCATCGACAGCCCGCCGCTGCTGGGTGTGCTAATGGTCAATGCGTTGGCCGCCAGCCAGCAGTTGGTGATCCCTGTGCAAACCGAGCATCTGGCGGTCAAAGGCCTGGAGCGCATGGTCAGCACCCTGGCGATGATCAACCGTTCGCGCAAACAGGCGCTGCCATACAGCATCGTGCCGACCTTGTTCGACCGGCGCACCCAGGCGTCCCTTGGCACTTTGCGTGTGTTGCGTGACGCTTACCCGGACACCATTTGGCAAGGCTACATTCCAGTCGACACGCGCCTGCGTGACGCGAGCCGTGCAGGCCTGACGCC
The DNA here is from genome assembly GCF_900215245.1 of Pseudomonas fluorescens. Classification (GTDB taxonomy): domain Bacteria; phylum Pseudomonadota; class Gammaproteobacteria; order Pseudomonadales; family Pseudomonadaceae; genus Aquipseudomonas; species Aquipseudomonas fluorescens. The sequence goes on along the minus strand of NZ_LT907842.1, from coordinate 262,011 downwards.
TTCGCAGTTCGACGGCAAAAGCCGTGGCGTGCTGGCCTACCGCGCATTGCTCAAGCATCTGCTGTCGCAGCAGCTTGTGGCGCAGGTGGCGTGATGAACCGTCCTGTCAAACTCAAGACCCGGCCGCAACTGGCACTTGAATCCTACCTGGATGCCCTGCTGCAGGATGCGACCGAGGAGGCGCTGCCGGAACCGATTCTGGTCCTTGAACCGGCCGTAGAAGCAGAAAGCACGCTGGATGAATTCCAACTGGCGGTGCTCGAAGAGCAGGCGCGTGATGCCCATGTTGTGGTCGCCCCGGTTGTCGTGCCGCTGGAGCCGGTCGCACCAGCAGTGGTCGCTCCCGCGGTGGTGGCGCCGGTGGTGGTCGAGCCGGTGGTGGAAGTCCACCTGCCGCCGAGCATCACGCCGCCGCCGGTGACCGGTGATGATCGCCCGTCATGGGCCGCCGAGCCGTTCGAATGTTTGCTGTTCGACGTCGCCGGGTTGACGCTCGCGGTGCCACTGGTGTGCCTGGGTTCGATCTATTCTCTTGAGGGCCAGGAGCTGACACCGCTGTTCGGGCAACCGGAGTGGTTCCTGGGCATTCTGCCCAGTCAGGCCGGCAACCTTAAGGTGCTGGACACCGCGCGCTGGGTGATGCCCGACCGCTACCGCGATGACTTCCGCCAGGGTTTGCAGTACGTGATCTCGGTGCAGGGCTACGAGTGGGGGCTGGCGGTGCATCAAGTCAGCCGCTCATTGCGCCTGGACCCGAACGAAATCAAATGGCGCAGCCACCGAGGCCAGCGGCCTTGGTTGGCGGGCACCGTAATTGAGCACATGTGCGCGTTGCTCGACGTCGCCGAACTGGCCGAGTTGATCGCCAGTGGCGCCGTCAAGACGATGCCGCAGAACAAACGCAGTTGATTGAACAATAAGGTCCGCATGCAAGTGCGGTCAGCGAAGCACACACGCCGTGTACAACGGCATTTGAAGGGGTCAGGGGTATGAACAAGTCAGCGTCCGCACAAGGTTTGGATGATCCGATCCTGCAATGGGTTACCTTCAAACTGGACAACGAGTCCTATGGCATCAACGTAATGCGCGTGCAAGAAGTGCTGCGCTACACCGAAATCGCGCCGGTACCGGGTGCGCCAAGCTACGTGCTGGGCATCATCAACCTGCGCGGCAACGTGGTGACCGTGATCGACACCCGCCAGCGTTTTGGCCTGGTGCCGACCGAAGTCAACGACAACACCCGTATCGTCATCATCGAAGCCGACAAGCAAGTGGTCGGGATCATGGTCGACAGCGTGGCCGAAGTGGTTTACCTGCGCCAATCGGAAGTGGAAACCGCGCCGAACGTGGGTAACGAGGAATCGGCCAAGTTCATCCAGGGCGTGTGCAACAAGAACGGCGAACTGCTGATTCTGGTTGAGCTGGACAAGATGATGAGCGAAGAAGAATGGTCGGAACTGGAGAGCATCTGATTGTTCCTTGAGGCGGCGGTGATTGTCCTGGCCCTGTTGTGGGCCGGGACGTTGGCGTTCCTGCTGCGCTACATGCGCCAGCAACGCGAATTGGCCCTGCAACAGGCCGAGCGCGACGGCGTGCGTGACCGGCGCATTCTCGACCTGGTCAAGCGCGTCGATCACTTCCAGCAGAGTGCGGTGCGGGTTGGGGACGAGGTGCATGAACTGCGCGCGATCCTCGGGCCGTTGCCGGACAAGCTGGCGCAGATCGAACAGCGCGACCCGTCGAGCCTGTCATTTGCCCAAGCGGCAAAACTGGTGGGCATGGGGGCGACAGTGGATGAACTCACGCAGTCGTGTGGGTTGACCCAGGCTGAGGCGCAGTTGATGAGTAAGTTGCACAAGAGCTGACGTAGGTTGCTGCAGCTGTCGGACGTTGCTGGCTGACTTTGCGGTGGCCAGCGCCCACCGTTGATCGAGACGTTGTGGGTCGTGTCACACGTGCCCAGCAGAGTCAGGGCACTTTCTCGTCTTTGTGGTGACCAATCCTGCACCTGTAGGACGTTTCACTCACAAGGATGAATCATGTCTTTCCAAACGCTCATTGGATTAACACCGTCTGGTTTGCGCCCCCCATGCGTCGTGGCCTGGGTCCTTATCAGCGCTTCTGCGCTCAGCGCCTGTACCCCCCTTTCAACCGCCGCCGCCAGACTTCTCGAGATGGTACAAGTCCGGTGTGTCCCTTGACGGCGTAAAAACCGCCATGCGTGCCTGCGGGTACGACAACCTGGACGGCGGGGGAGACCGATCGCCTGTCGATATCAGGCTGACGCGCTTCTACTGCATGAAGGACGGGGGCTTCAAACGCAAAGACAAACTCGACCCATGCAAGGCCGGACGCATCAGTGAATCACCGGTGTGCGAAGGCCGCCGTTAATGCTTAATCAACAGGAAACAGACATGAACACCACACGCAATGGAATGTACGGCGCCGCTTTAGTATTGGCAGCGGCCGGCTTGGGCGGTTGCGCTTCGGCGATGACCGAGACCGGCGAGCCCGGGGTGAAGATGGGGGACAGCTACGCACAGGTGCTCGCGGTGGTGAGCCGCAATAACACCGTGATCAAGCAGGTCGACGGCGAGGGCTTTCGCGCGGAAGGCTACTCGGCGACGTTCAAGGATTGCCGCATCAAGTATTTCATCTTCCAGGGCGCCGATGGTTTGCAGCGCGTTAAGTACGATCCGGCGCCGCTGTTGTCGGTAAAGCAGAATTGCCGCCAGCCGTAACGGCCGTTTCTTTCCTTGCGAGTTGAATGCTGATGAGTGTGTTGCGTGGTGTACCCGTGGCGTTGTTGGTGCTGCTGACCGGGTGCGGTCAGGTGGCGAACATCCGTTCCCTGTCCACCGGCTATATCGCGCCGAATTCCGGCGAGACCGCCCGCGTGCGGTTGATTACCGACGGCCTGGTGCGCGCAGTGCCGGGGCGTGATTGCCTGGACTGGAATGTGCCGGGTGCCGGGGTGATGGCGTCGACCAAGTCCGGCTTCCCCGACCACAATGGCGAAAGCCTGAACATGCCCGGACCGGTGTATACCTGGAACGGTGCGGTGACCACGGAGTTGGTGGTGCCCGCGAACCAACCGATCGCGCTGCATTACCTGGGGCGATTGCAGTATTCCCGGCAATGTTTCAGCAGCATGACCTTTGTACCTCGACCCGGCGTGGACTACATGGTGCAGGCGACCCTGTATGCGAACTGTTCAATCCAGTTGCATGAGCTGTCTGCAGACGGCAAGCAATGGAATGCCGCAGAACCTGAGCCCAAGGGCAAGGTATCGATGTGCAACGCGATGGATAACTTCTAGGCAGCCAATAAATTTGCGTCGCCGATGGCTTTTTTCTCGTCGGCAAAGGTCAACATCCTTCAAGCACCTTTAAACCCAGGAGATCCACCCCATGACCACCCACAAGGCATTGCTGATTCTGCACGGCAAGCAAGCCCTCAACGAGGATGTGCGCGCTGCCGTGCAGGCTCGGCGCGAACAGGGCTGGGAGCTGGCGGTGCGGGTCACGTGGGAGGGCGGCGACGCCCAGCGCCTGGTCAATGAGGCCTTGGCCGACGGCTATACCCACCTGATTGCCGGTGGCGGCGATGGCACCTTGCGCGATGTCGCCGAGGCGATGGCGCAGGCCAAGACCGATGCCAGCCTGGTGTTGATGCCGCTGGGCACCGCCAATGATTTCGCGCGCGCCGCCGGGGTGCCGTTGGATCCTGCCCGCGCACTCGCCCTGCTGGATGTGCCGCCAACGGCCATCGACCTTGGGCAGGCCGGCGGGCAAATATTCCTCAACATGGCCACTGGCGGTTTTGGCAGCCAGGTCACCGCCAACACCTCCGAAGACTTGAAAAAAGTGCTCGGCGGCGCGGCCTACCTGTTCACCGGCCTGACGCGTTTCAGCGAATTGAAGGCCGCTTATGGCGAGTTGGAAGGGCCTGACTTTCACTGGAAGGGCGACCTGCTCGCGCTGGGTATCGGCAACGGACGCCAGGCGGGCGGTGGGCATGTGTTGTGCCCTGACGCATTGGCCGATGACGGCTTGCTGGATATCAGCATTCTGCCGGCGCCCCAGGAGGTGGTCGGCACGCTGCTCACCCTGATGAGCGACGGTTGGGGGCTGGACAATATGTTTGTGCGGGCGCGCCTGCCGTGGGTCGAGATCAAGGTGGCCGAAGGGTTGTACATCAACCTGGATGGTGAGCCGTTGAAAGGTGACGACTTGCGCTTCAGTGCTTTGCCCAAAGCCCTGCGCGTGCACCTGCCGCTGGGCTCGCCGTTAGTCGTCGAGGCTGATGATCTGCTCGCGAACGGCGAATAACACCAGGCCCGCCACATCGAATATCTGCAGGCGCTTCATGATCTGCGAACGATGCGCTTCCACGGTCTTAATGCTCAAGCCCAGGCCTTGAGCGATTTCCCGGGTGGATTTGCCACGCACGATCAAGCGCAGGATCTCCAGCTGGCGTGCGGTGAGGTTGTGAGTGTCGGCGACGGCGCCGACGGGGCCCTGGCTGCGGATCAGCGCCTGATTGATCACCGTGTGGGCAATGGCGGGGCTCAGGTAGCGCTCGTTGTTGCGCAAGGCCATCAGGGCGTGTTCCAGCTCGTTGGCCGTGGTGTCCTTGAGCAGGTAGCCATGGGCGCCGGACTCCAGCGCGCGCATGATCAGCTCCGGATCGGTGTGCATCGACAGGATCAGCACTTTGCTTTTGGGGTAGGTCGCCTTGAGTTGCTGTAACGCATCCAGGCCACCGGTGTATTTCATCGACAGGTCCAGCAGCACGATATCCGGTTGCAGGGCGCTGAATTTCTCCAGCAACTGCGCGCCATCGCTGGCTTCGCCGACTACCGTATAGCCGGGCATATCCTGGATCAGCGCGCGTACGCCGGCCCGAATCAGTGCGTGGTCATCCACCAGGAGTAAAGTGCAAGTCACTCGATAACCTTAGGGGGCCTGGCCCGATCGAGGGCGCGGGGCGCCCAGGGGAAGAGCGCCTCGATCCGCGTTCCTTTACCGGGCTGGCTGCTGACCGTCAGAGCGCCCCCCAGTTGATCGATTCGCTCGGACATGCCCGCCATGCCGCGTTGGCCTTCCCGGCCTGGGTTGATGGCGGGCGAAAAGCCCAGGCCGTCATCGCAGATCATCAGCGACAGGCCTTCGGGCAAGCGTTGCAGGCGTACCAGCAAATTGTGCGCCTGGGCATGGCGCAGCATATTGGTGACTGCTTCCTGGGTAATGCGAAACGCCGCCACGGCCATTTCTTCCGGGATACCGGTCAGCCGTTGCTGGCATTCAAGGCTCCAGTGGATCGAGGTGTTTTCCAGGGTCTTGAGCAAGTGCGCGCGCAGGCTCGCCTCCAACCCCAGGCTGGCCAGCTGCCGAGGGTTGAGGATGGCGGACACGTCGCGCACTTTGGCCAGGGTTTCATTCAAGGTGTTGCACAGCACGGTGCATTGGCTTTGCAGGTCGTCCGGCAGACGCCGCTTGAGCCATTCGCTTTGCAGTTTGGCGGCGGTCAGCAACTGACCGATATCGTCATGCAGTTCGCGGCTGAGGCGGTGACGTTCGTTTTCCTGGACCTGCAGCAGGCGGTCAGCCAATTCCTGTGGCTGGAATTTTATCGATTTGCGCGAGCGCCACTGCTGTAAGCCCACCACCGCCAGCGTGGCCAGGTTGAGCCACAAAATCAGTAACGGCAACGGCGCGGAGCGGCTATAGGCCCACAGGTTGACCAGCAGTGAGCAAAGGCACAGGGCGAGGACCAAGCGACGTGTATTGCTGCGGGACACGGACCTTGCGATGAGTGACTTTAGGCTGGCGTACATAGCGGATGGAGCCAATGAAGGTTCGCTGCGGGAAGACCGGTCATGGCGGCTGACAGGGCTCTATGTGGAATACGGTGCAGAAACGTTTTTTTATACATGATGAAGTTGAGTCACTTCGAGCGGGGCATAGTACCACCACTATTACCGTTGGTCGCCTGGCGCCTTACGCTGGCGGGTTTAATCACCGGCCAAATGCCCTGCGCTGTGGCCCTATAGTTCAAAGGCCCCCAAGGTTAAAAAGAGAGAGTTATATAAATCAAGTTGGCGGGTATCGTTATTGCCTTGATGGCTAATTGATATGTTTTTGCCCGCGCGCGATTATCGACCGCTAAGAGAACGGTCGTTTTTAGATAACTTGGCGACAAATACGACCTGATCAGCGCTTAAGACGCGTGATGCGCACGCTGCTGCGGTTTATTTGCGAAGTCTTTTTGGGGGATTTGCAAGGTGACCGTCGCAATCAGCGTGGTTTGTTCGCTCTCATCCAAGGCGAGTTCGCCGGTGCGGGAATCGATCAACTCCAGTTGCCACGCCAGCAGTGTCAGGCAGTCATGCAGGGCGTCCAGCGCCTGGTCATGCAATTCCATCGGGCTCGCGGCATTGGCGATCAGGTATTGAATATGCCGGGAGAATTCGCTGATCGCCTGCAGGGCCAGGCCTTCGGCTTTTTCAGCCAGGTTGGCCAGGCTGGTTTTCATGCAGTCGATGGCGTCGCTGTCGTTGCGAATCAGATGCAGGTGGTTCAAGCACTCTTGCGATTTTTCCAAGAGTATTTCGGCTTCGAGCAGAAATTCGGGAAGTGCGGTTTGCCATTCGTTTGCATTATTCATCATGCAAGTCTCCGCAACATAAGGTCGGGTGATGAGATGCAGCACCGGGTGAATGGCGTAAAACTACCGCTGAAATATGACTGAGATCTGTAGCCCGCTTCCGAAATTTCAGTAGGACGGTTATTTGAATGATCGCGATAGCTGTAGAAAGCCCTCGTCATTCGGGCCGCTTGCACAACTTTGGTTGCCGCCACGTATACGTCTGGAAGACCCGTGGGCCGAGGGCTTGGTATGGCAAACAAAAGCCTGACTCCATTCATGCAATGAGAATGGCGTCACATTAATGGCTATTAGATATCGCGAATATCAGGTTGGGCCTGATTGTGTATAGGGGAATCCCTTACACAGCGGAACCTCGCGTCGATTTGAATGTCGCGCGACGTTGCTGTACTGCCGTTTGGAGAGGCCGTTGCAGTAAACCATGATGTCAGTGTGACATCAATTAATTTACGTGGCATTTTACAAGGGTCAAGGTCTGGCGCTTGCCGCCGATAACACGCTTAGTGAACTGCACAATCCCACATCAGGAGCTTTCAATGGCCGGCATTCTCGACACCGTAGATCAACGCACGCAACTGGTGGGTGAGAATCGCCTGGAGATTCTCATGTTTCGCCTGGCCGGACGACAGCTGTTCGCGATCAACGTGTTTAAGGTGCAGGAAGTCCTGCAGTTGCCCAAGTTGACCCTGATGCCCCAGCGCCATCCGTTTGTGTGCGGTGTGGTCAACCTGCGCGGCCAGACCCTGCCGGTGATTGACCTGTCCCAGGCCATCGGCATGCGCCCGTTGGTGCCGGGGCCCAACAGCACGATTATCGTTACCGAGTACAACCGCTCGGTGCAGGCCTTCCTGGTGGGCGGCGTGGACCGCATCGTCAACATGAACTGGGAAGCCATCCTGCCACCACCGACCAGCGCCGGGCGCCAGCATTACCTCACGGCCATCAGCAAAGTCGATGACCAGTTGGTGGAAATCATCGACGTGGAAAAAGTCCTCGCCGAAATCGTGCCCTATAACGCCAAAGTCTCCCGCGAAAAACTCGAAGACCCGGTGCTGGAACGCGCCCGTGGCCGCGAAGTACTGCTGGTGGACGACTCCAATGTGGCCCTCTCGCAACTGCGCGACACCCTCGGGCAACTGGGCGTGAAGATGCATATCGCCAGTGACGGCCTCAAGGCACTGAACATGCTCAAGGCCTGGGCCGACAGCGGCCAGGTGATGACCGACAAGTTGCTGATGATCTTCACCGACGCCGAAATGCCCGAGATGGACGGCTACCGCCTGACCACCGAAATCCGCAACGACCCGCGCCTGCGTGGGCTTTACGTGGTGCTGCACACCTCGTTGTCGGGCAGCTTCAACGACTCGATGGTGAAGAAGGTCGGTTGCGATAACTTCCTGTCCAAATTCCAACCGGACAAGCTGGTGGATGTGGTGCGCCAGCGACTGATGCTGGACGAAGCGCACGCATGACCTTAGGGTGACGCTTTGCCCCTCAGGAATGCAGGCCATGCTTCGTCTCAGCGCGCTCTACCGTTATCCCTTGAAGTCCGGCAAGGCCGAAACCTTGCAACACATCGGCCTGGATAAACTCGGGCTGGCCGGCGATCGACGCTGGATGCTGGTGGACGAAGCCAGCGGGCGGTTTCTCACGCAGCGGGCGGTGGCGAAGATGAGCCAGTTGTCGGCGTTGTGGAACAGTGCCGGCGGCCTGACCCTGAGTTCACCCGGTTTGGCGCCGCTGGAAGTGGCCCTGCCGAGCAGCGAGGCTGAATTGCGCGGCGTGACCATCTGGCGCGACACCTTGCGCGTGCCGGATGCGGGCACGGCGGCGGCGGCCTGGGTCAGCGACTTTATCGGCAAGCCGACGCGCTTGGTGCAAGTGCCGGTGGAGCGCGCGCGCACCACTCAAGACGGCTACGGCAAGGCTGACGACAAAGTGGGATTCGCCGATGGCTTCCCGCTGCTGTTGATCGGCCAAGCCTCCCTGGATGACTTGTCCCAGCGCATCGGCCGCCCCATGGAGATGCTGCGGTTTCGCCCCAACCTGGTGATAGAAGGCAGCGAGGCCTTCGCCGAAGATGGTTGGAAGCGCGTGCGCATCGGCGATGTAGAGTTTCGCGTGGTCAAATCGTGCTCACGCTGCATCCTCACCACCATTGACCCCTCCAGCGGCGAGCGCAGTGCCGACCGCGAACCGTTGACCACGCTCAAGACCTACCGCGAGCAGGACGGCGATGTGATGTTTGGCCAGAACCTGGTCAACGACGGCCCGGGACACCTGGAAGTGGGGATGCCGGTGACCATTCTCGAGTAAGTCGTTCACCCATAAAAAATGCCCGTCTCCTGCGAGACGGGCATTTTTTTGTCCGGGCGAACGCTTAGCCGCGGTATTCGCACAGGTAAGCCGTGTCTACTGCGACCTTCAGCTGGAACTTGCTGTTGGCCGGTACGTTGAACTGGCTGCCGGCGGCGAAGGTTTCCCAGTCGTTGGCGTCAGGCAGTTTGACGCTCAAGGCGCCGGAGACCACGTGCATGATTTCACGCTGGGCGGTGCCGAATTCGTATTCACCCGGGGCCATCACGCCGATGGTCGCCGGACCTTCTGCGGTGCCGAAAGCGATCGACTTGACGGTGCCGTCGAAGTATTCGTTGACTTTGAACATGGGGGAATCCTCGGAAGAAAGGGTCTGGAAAGGTTGGCCAGTATGCCCAAGGCCACGGGAGCTGCCTAGACCGGCAAAATCAACGGCAGCAAGCGGGCGGTGTTGCGCGCATCTTCCAGCGCCCGATGTTGCTGGCCATTGAACTGCATCCCCGCCAATTGCAGCGCGCCGTTGAGCCCCAGCGGCTTGTCCAGGCGCCGGGCCTTGGCGAAGCGCTGCTTGAGGTTCACATGTGGCGTCTGGGCAAGCGCGCTGGTCAGGCCATGGCGTTGCCATTCGAGCTCAAGCTGTGCGCGATCGTAGTCACCCCAGCTGGCCCAGCCTTCCAGGCGTGAGTGATGCTGGCCCAGCCAGCGCTCGAACAGCGGCCATACCTCGGTGATCGGCGCAGCAGCGTCGATGTTGGCCTGGGTGATGTGGGTGAGTTGGCGGCAGAAAGGCGTCAGCAATGGACGACGCAGCGGCCGCACAAAGCGCTGAAAGTGATCCAGCTCGCGGCCCTGGCGGTTAACCAGGCTTGCGCCGATCTCGATGACTTCCATCTCCGTCACGGGCCAGCCGCCTTCATCCGTTGTGGCTTCCAGGTCAATAATCAGCCAATGAGGCATCGCGCAGGTTCCCGTACTCTTCCTTTCCTGATGGGGATAGAGCGTAGCGCGACTGTGTAGTTCCGCGCTGTTTTTTCCTGCACGCCGAGCCTTATTCGATCTCCAGCAAAACCTGGCGATTACGCACCTGGTCACCCGCAACCACTTGCACGCCTTTGATCACACCGGCGATGCCGGCGGTCAGTGGGTGCTCCATTTTCATCGCTTCCAGCACCAACAGCAGTTGGCCTTTGGTGACGGCTTCACCCACGCAGACCCGGATGTCGACAATCGCGCCGTCCATCGGCGCCTTGACGATGCCGGTACTGGCGTCCGCCTGACGGCTGGCGACTTGTTGAGTGCGGTTAATGACCTTCAAGCCGGGCAGCCAGAGCTGGGTGTCATCGAGGTGATAGGCCATGCGACGACGAACACCGTTGATCACCAGGGTGGCCCAGCGGCCGTCGGTGCTCAGGTGGCTGATGTCGATACCGTTGGCTTGCAGGCGATGGTTCTCCAGCACGCTGACGGTGATGTCGCGGACCTCATCGTTGATGTCCAGGCGATAGGTCCAGGGCACGCTGGCATTGTTGCGCCATCCCGATAGATCCTGACGATGGGTGTTGGCATTGGCTTGATAAAACAGTGCGGCCGCCAGGGCGACCTGCTCATGCGTCGCCGGCTGGCGGTGAATTGCATTGAAATGCTCGGCGATAAAACCGGTGCTGAAATCGCCGGCGATAAACTCGGGTTGCTTGAGCAGGTCCACCAGCAGTTGCTGATTGGTGGTCAGGCCCAGCAGGACAGTGTCCTCCACCGCCCGCAGCAGTTTGCGTCGGGCTTCTTCGCGAGTGGCCCCATGGGCGATGAATTTGCCCAGCATCGCGTCATAGAACGGGCTGATGCGTTGGCCTTCCAGTACGCCATGGTCAATTCGCACACCGGCGCCGGGTTCCCAGCGCAGCACATTGCCGGTTTGCGGCAGAAAGCCCTGGGCCGGGTCCTCGGCGTACAGGCGCACTTCCATCGCATGGCCGGTCAGGGTCACGTCGGCCTGTGTCAATGGCAGCGGCTCACCGGCGGCAACTTTCAGTTGCCAGTCCACCAGGTCCAGGCCCGTGACCTGTTCGGTGACCGGGTGCTCCACTTGCAGGCGGGTGTTCATTTCCAGGAAATAGAAGTGGCCCGTGCGGTCGAGCAGGAACTCCACGGTGCCGGCCCCCACGTAATTGACGGCGCGCCCGGCCTTCAGCGCCGCTTCGCCCATGGCCTGGCGCAACTGGGGTGTCATCACCGGGCAGGGCGCCTCTTCGATGACTTTTTGGTGGCGGCGCTGAATCGAACAGTCGCGTTCGCCCAAGTAGATGAGGTGGCCATGACTGTCGCCGAACAGTTGGATTTCCACGTGGCGCGGGTCGAGCAGGGCTTGTTCAAGGATCAGTTCGTCGCTGCCGAAGGCGTTCAGGGATTCAGAGCGTGCGGTGCGCAGTTGCTCCAGCAATTGAGTGCTGTCGTGCACCAGGCGCATGCCGCGCCCGCCGCCGCCGGCGCTGGCTTTGATCATCAGCGGGTAGCCGATGCGGTTGGCTTCCTGCTGCAAGGTGGCGTCGTCTTGTCGGTCGCCCTGGTAGCCGGCGATGCAGGGGACGCCGGCGTCGAGCATGGCGAGTTTGGACAGGCGTTTGCTGCCCATCAGTTCGATGGCCTCAGCGCTTGGGCCAATAAATGTCAGCCCGGCGTCTGAGCAGGCGTTGGCGAATTGGGCATTTTCGGAGAGGAAGCCGTAGCCAGGGTGCACGGCGTCGGCCCCGGTTTTACGCGCAGCCTCGAGGATGGCCGGGATGTTCAGGTAAGACTGATTGACCGGAGCGGGGCCGATATTCACCGCTTCGTCAGCCATTTGGACATGCAGGGCCTGGGTGTCGGCGTCACTGTAGACGGCAACGGTGCGGTAGCCCAAGGCGTGGGCCGTGCGCTGGATACGGCAAGCGATTTCACCGCGGTTGGCGATCAGGATTTTGCTGAAATGGGGCATTGGATTATCCCTGGGTAATCGGGTGTTTATTCTGGCTTCTTCGCGAGCAAGCCTGCTCCCACCTTTGAAATGCCATCCAAAGGTGGGAGCAGGCTTGCTCGCGAAGGCGTCATCGGGACCACCCCGGCTTACGCTTCTGCACAAAAGCCTGGGTGCCCTCTATTCCTTCTACACCCGTCACCGCCTCGGCAAACCACTCGGCAGCCTGATCCAGTAGCGGTCCGATGGGTTGCTCTGCGCTGGCCAGCAACAGCGCTTTGGTCCGGCCATTCGCCCCCGGCGCGCACTGCAGCACGTGCCCCAACACATCGTCCAAGCGTTCCGCCAGGGCCTGAGGGTCGGCCTCCACAAAATGCACCACCCCCAACCGATGGGCTTCAACCCCGTCGAACCGCGCCGCGGTCAGTGCCAGCCGTCGCGCCTGGGTCAGGCCGATACGCTTGACCACAAAGGGCGCGATCTGCGCCGGCAACAAGCCCAGGCTGGTTTCCGGCAAGCCGAACTGCGCCTGATGGTCGGCCAGCGCAATATCACTGACACAGGCCAGCCCAAACCCACCGCCGAGCACCGCACCTTGCAACACCACAATCACCACTTGCGGCACCGCTTCCACCTCCTGCAGCAATGTGCCGAACGCGCGGTTCAGCGCCTGCAGTTGCGCCTTGCCGCCCGCGTTGACCATGTCCTTCACATCCGCCCCTGCGCAGAAGTGCCCGTCCGCACCGCTGATCACCAGCGCACGCACCTGGCTGTCCAATTGCGCCAGTACCGCACGCAGTTCATTGACCATTTCCAGGCTCATCGCATTGCGATTGGCCGGGCGGTTGAGGGTGATGTGCAGCACGCCGTTATGCGGTTCGAGCAGCAGGGTGTTCATGCTTTTTTCCCGGGCAGGGTGCCCATCAGTTTGCAGATGATGCCCAGCATGATTTCGTCGGCGCCGCCGCCAATCGACACCAGGCGCACGTCGCGATACGCACGGGCTACCGGGTTGTCCCACATAAAGCCCATGCCGCCCCAGTATTGCAGGCAGCTGTCGCTGACTTCACGGCCCAGGCGCCCGGCCTTGAGCTTGGCCATCGACGCCAGGCGGGTCACGTCCTGGCCTTTGATGTATTGCTCGGTGGCCTGGTAGACGAGTGCGCGCAGGCATTCGATTTCGGTGGCTAATTCAGCCAGGCGAAAATGAATCACCTGGTTGTCGATCAGGGCCTTGCCGAAGGTCTGCCGTTCCTTGCAGTAGTCGATGGTGCTGTCGATGCAGTATTCCAGGCCCTTGATCATGTTGGCGGCGCCAAACAGGCGTTCTTCCTGGAACTGCAGCATTTGCATCATGAACCCCGCGCCTTCGTGGCCGATGCGGTTGCGCTGCGGGACGCGCACGCCATCGAAGAACACCTGGGCGGTTTCGGAGCTGTGCATGCCGAGCTTTTCCAGGGGCGGGCTGACACTGATCCCCGGCGTGTTCATCGGCACCATGATCAGCGACTTGTTCATGTGCGGCTTGTCGTCGGAGGTGTTAGCCAGCAGGCAAATAAAATCGGCGCTGGGCGAGTTGGTGATCCACATTTTGCTGCCGTTGATCACGTAGTCGCCGCCGTCTTTGCGCGCATGGGTTTTCAGCCCGGCCACGTCGGAGCCGGCGCCGGTTTCCGAGACGCCGATGCAGCCCACTTGCTCGCCGCTGATGGCCGGGCGCAGGAATTCGTCGCGTAACGCATCGGAGCCGAAGCGGGCGAGGGCGGGGGTGCACATGTCGGTCTGCACGCCGATGGACATGGGGATGCCACCGCAACGAATGGTGCCGAACTCTTCGGCGGCGACGATGGAGTAGCTGTAGTCCAGGCCCATGCCGCCGAATTTTTCCGGCTTGCAAATGCCCAGCAAGCCGAGGTCGCCAGCCTTGCGGAAGATCTCGTGGATAGGGAAGCGTCCGGCTTTTTCCCATTCGTCCACGTGCGGGTTGATCTCGCGGTCGACGAAGGCGCGGACGGTACGGCGCAGTTCCTGATGTTCCTGGGTAAAGATCATTGTTCTTGTTCTCCTGTTAGAAACGCGCCACACCGAAGCTGTTGGGCTGCAACTGCCGCACCTCGGCCTCATGGCAGAGGTCCAGCAGAAACCCCAGCAGCGTGCGGGTATCCCGTGGGTCAATCAGCCCGTCGTCCCACAGGTTGGCGCTGCCATACAGTGCCGTGGACTGGCTGTCGAGTTTCTGCGCAGTCACCTGCTCCAGCATGTCCAGCACCTTGGGGTCGGGCACCAAACCGTCTTTGAGTTGCTTGGCCTCGGTGACGATGCGCAGCACTTTGCCCGCCTGCGCACCGCCCATCACCGCCGTGCGGCTGTTGGGCCAGGCGAAGATAAACCGTGGGTCCATGCCTCGGCCGCACATCGCGTAGTTGCCGGCGCCGTAGGAGCCGCCCACCACCACGGTCAGTTTCGGCACGCGGGCATTCGCCACGGCCTGGATCATTTTCGCGCCGTGCTTGATCACGCCTTGTTGCTCCGACTCCGTGCCCACCATGAACCCGGTGGTGTTGTGCAGGAACAGCAGCGGCGTGCGGCTCTGGTCGCACAGTTGGATAAATTGCGCGGCCTTGCTGGCGCCCTTGGGCGTGATGGGGCCGTTATTGCCGATCACGCCGACAGCGCGGCCCTGGATGTGCAAATGGCCGCAGACCGTGTGCGCATCGAACTCACCCTTGAATTCGAGGAAGGTGGAACCGTCCGCCAGGCGCGCGAGGATTTCGCGCACGTCATAGGGTTTTTTCGGATCATCGGGCACCAGCCCCAACAGCTCCTCGATGGGGTGCAGCGGTTCGGTATAAGGCCGTTTTGGCGTAAGCCCCCGGCGCTCGTCCCACGGCAACAGGCTGACGATTTCGCGCACGATGCGCACGCCATCGGCATCGTTTTCCGCCAGGTATTCGGCAGTGCCGGCGGTTTGCGCGTGCATCTCGGCGCCACCCAGTTCCTCATCGGTTGCCACTTCGCCGGTCGCCGCTTTGAGCAGTGGCGGCCCGGCAAGGAACAGTTTGGCCTTGCCGCGCACCACCACCACGTAATCCGACAGCCCCGGTTGATACGCGCCGCCCGCCGTGGCCGAGCCGTGCACCACGGTGATCTGCGGCAACCCCATGGCTGACATGCGCGCCTGGTTGGCGAAGCTGCGTGCGCCTTCGACGAAAATCTCCGCCGCATAGTTGAGGTTGGCGCCGCCGCTTTCGGCGAGGGTCACCACCGGCAGTTTGTTTTCCATCGCGATCTGTTGCAGGCGCAGGGATTTTTTCAGGCCGGCGGGGGAAATGGTGCCGCCCTTGATCGCGCTGTTATTGGCCACCACCAGCACGCGCACGCCGCTGACGTAGCCGATGCCGGCGATCAAGCCGCCGCCGGCCGCGCTGCCGTCTTTGTCGTCGTGGAGTTTGTAACCCGCCAGGCTGGCCAATTCCAGAAACGGCGCACCGGGGTCGAGTAGCAGGTTGAGCCGTTCGCGGGGCAGCAGTTGGCCGCGTTTGTCGAACTTGGGCTTGGCTTCCTGTGCCTTGCTCAGCAGGTTGTGTTCCAGTTGGCGCAATTGTGCGATGGCGGCCAACATGGCTTCGCGGTTTTGCGCGAACTGTGGGCTGTGGCTGTCGATCTGCGTTTCAATGAGCGGCATAGGTTATTGCTCCGCCTTGAGCACATCCGGCAGGTAGGCGCGGTGGAAACCATTGAAGGGTTCGCTCGGTGGTTGCGCCTTGGGCAGCGGCCAGGCCCGGCTGCCCAGGCTGGCAGCGCCATCGATGCGCAGGGTGCTGCCGCTGATGAACGCCGCCGCGGGGCTGAGCAGAAACACAATGGCCGCGCTGACTTCCGATTCGGTGCCGATCCGCTTGAGCGGCACGTGTTCACGCAGGGTCGGGATCACCGCCTTGAACGCGCCGTCGTAAGTGTCCATGCCGCTGGAGGCAATCCACCCCGGCGCCACGGCGTTGACTCGCACACCGGCATAACCCCATTCAAAGGCGGCGGTCTTGGTGAAGTTGTCCATGCCCGACCGCGCCGCGCCGGAGTGGCCCATGCCGGGCATGCCGCCCCACATGTCGGCGAGCATGTTGACGATCGCTCCACCGTGCTTGTTCATGGACTGGTTGAACACTTCCCGCGCCATCAGGAAACCGCCGACCAGGTTAGTGCGCAGTACGGTTTCAAAGCCCTTTTGGTTGATCGAGGCCAGTGGCGACGGGTATTGACCGCCAGCGTTATTCACCAGGCCATGGAGCGGGCCATGGTCATCAATGAGCTGCGTCACCAGTGCCTTCACCGCGTCTTCCTCGCGAATATCGCAGGCCTGCCAATGGGCAGTGCCGCCGTCTTCGCAAATTTCGGCAGCCACCTTCGAAAGCTTGTCCGGCTTGCGCCCCACCAGGATGACCCGAGCGCCAAGGGCGGCGAGTTCATGGGCGGTGCAACGGCCGATACCACTGCCGCCACCGGTAACAATCACGGTTTGCCCCTGGAACAGGTCGGCTTTGAAGATCGAATCGAAGGCCACGGCGACAGTCCTTTAGGTGAGTTGATCGGCGATGTGTTGCGGCACGGCAATGGGGATTTCCAGCAGTTGCTGGGCGAAGGCTTTGCCTTGGGGGTCGATGCGCAGGCTGGCGATGCCGCCGCCGCCCAACGCGTTTTCCAGCAGAAAATTCAGGCTGTGGCTGCCAGGCAAGTACCAGCGTTCGACGCGGCCGTGCAGCGGGTCGAGCACGTGGTTCATCCAGTCGACGACCACTGCCGGGGTCAGCGCTTCGGCGATCCACGGCAGGTAATCGGGATGGCGGGCAATGACGCCGATATTGCTGTGGTTACCCTTGTCGCCGGAGCGCGCCACGGCGAGTTTGACCAACGGCACGCTGGCATCCGCACGGCCTTGGGGCTTGGGTGGCTCGACCGTAGCAGTCGGGGTGAGTAGATGCGCAGTCAAAGGCAGCTCAATGGCATGGCGCTGGCCCTGGAACTCGATCAGCGGTTCACAGGATGATTTATCGATAAGGAATGAAAACAGCCGAATCAGTGGGTACACGGTGGGTCGCCCGCCGACAATCCCGGTCAACCCCGGCGCCATGCCGGTGGCGGCCTGGGCGATCTCGCGGGCAAACAGCAGCAGCGCCTGCTTGCTCGGGTGGCGCACGGCCAGTTTCACCACCACTTCGCGGCAGTCGTGACGCTGGGCATGGGCGCCGTAGGTGGCTTCGCTGCCGAGCAATTCGATATTGACCTCAGTGTAGGGCGCCCAGCCACGTTGGCTGAACAGCTCCGACGTTTTATTGATGATCGCCTGGCTGACCCGCTCGGCCTTGGCCACGGCGTCGATGCCGGCGATCAGGCAACTGGCGGTGCAGCGGAACCCGTCGGGGTAGGTGGCGCTGACCTTGTATTGGTCGGTAGGTGGCAAGCCCTTGGCGCCGTGCAGGCGAACTTGGTGTTTGCCTTGTTGTTGCAGTTTGACCTGGCTGAAATCGCAGATCACATCAGGCAGCAGGTAGGCGCGCGGGTCGCCGATCTCATACAGCAGCTGTTCGGCCACGCTGAGTTCGCTGATCAGCCCGCCGCTGCCGTCGACCTTGTTGACGGTGAATTGGCCGTCGGCGCTGACCTCAACGATGGGAAAGCCGATGTGCTCGTAGTCCGGCACGTCGCGCCAATCGGTGAAGTTACCGCCGGTGCACTGCGCGCCGCATTCGATGATGTGCCCGGCCAGTGCCGCCTGGGCCAGGCGGTCATAGTCCTGCCATGACCAATTGAATTCATGCACCAGCGCCGCACTGACCACGGCGCTGTCGACCACGCGGCCGGTGATGATGATATCGGCGCCCAGCTCAAGGGCTTTGGCAATCCCAGGCGCACCGAGGTAGGCATTGGCGGACACGCACAGCGGCGGCAGCGGCGCGCCGTTGAACATATCGGTAATGCCTGGCAGTTGTTTGAGTGTGGGTTGCAAATCGTCGCCCAGCAGGACGGCGATCTTCAGCGCAATGTTGGCCTTGTCACAGGCGGCTTGCAGTGCGGCGGCGCAAGCCTGGGGGTTAATGCCCCCGGCATTGCTGATCACGCGGATGCCCTGGCGCTGGAGGTCGCCCAGCAGCGGGGTGAGCACCTCGACGAAATCGGTGGCGTAGCCGGCCTGGGTGTCTTTCATTCGTGCGCCGGCAAGGATCGACATTGTGACTTCCGCCAAGTAGTCGAAGACCAGGTAATCCAGGGTGCCGCCGTGCACCAGCTGGGCGGCGGCGGTGCAGGTGTCGCCCCAGAAGGCGCTGGCACAGCCGATACGAACCGTCTTGCTCATGAGAAATCCTTCCTCGAATGGCTGGTGTCGAGACTACCAAGCAAGCGCTTGGTTTGTAAACTCCGCACACAAGTTTTGCCCAAGCGCTTGCTTGGGTGGCGGCCACGGCCTAAATTGCCGCCCAAGACGTCAGTAGAAATGAAGGAGAGCAGCATGGATGAGCAAAAAGCCCTGCGGGTGATGCGCACCATGGTCGACGGCGGTCATTTGACCGACCCTGACAGTGCACGGGGCAAGTTGCTGCAAACCGCGGCTCACCTGTTTCGCAACAAGGGGTTTGAGCGCACCACGGTGCGTGACCTGGCCAGCGCCGTGGGCATCCAGTCCGGCAGCATCTTTCATCATTTCAAGAGCAAGGACGAGATCCTGCGGGCGGTGATGGAGGAAACCATCCATTACAACACCGCGATGATGCGCGCCTCGCTCGAGGACGCGAGCACGGTGCGCGACCGTGTGTTGGCGCTGATTCGCTGCGAATTGCAGTCAATCATGGGCGGGAGCGGCGAAGCCATGGCGGTGCTGGTCTACGAATGGCGTTCGCTGTCGGCCGACGGCCAGGCCCAGGTGCTGGCGCTACGTGATGTGTACGAACAAATATGGCTGCAGGTGCTGGGCGAGGCCAAGGCCGCCGGTTACATCAAGGGTGATGTGTTTATCACCCGGCGCTTTCTGACCGGCGCGTTGTCCTGGACCACCACGTGGTTCCGCGCCGAAGGCAGCCTGACACTCGAACAGCTGGCCGAAG
This sequence comes from Pseudomonas fluorescens, assembly GCF_900215245.1. Classification (GTDB taxonomy): domain Bacteria; phylum Pseudomonadota; class Gammaproteobacteria; order Pseudomonadales; family Pseudomonadaceae; genus Aquipseudomonas; species Aquipseudomonas fluorescens. The sequence goes on along the minus strand of NZ_LT907842.1, from coordinate 242,979 downwards.
AAGCCCTGTTGATGGTTCTGAAGGCTGATTGAGGCGCAAGCTATTAATTTTTCGGTGGAAAGTTGTCTCACCTGACAAAAACGCCTAGCTTATTGCCATCAACGTGTTGAACGGTGCGTGCCTCAATGTTTTTGCCATGGCGGCTGGCTGCAGGACTAACTCTATGGGCACTGGGCACCGCGTGGTGGGTGCCGGCTTCGGCTGGGCAATTGGTGAGGATTGGCGCCGCGCATTTTCCGCCCTACACGGTACGGCCTGAGCAAGGTGCCGACACCGGTCTGCTGCCGCAATTGGTGGAAGCGCTGAACGCCTCGCAAACCGACTACCAGTTTGTGCTGGTGCCTACCTCCATCCCACGGCGCTTTCGAGATTTCGAACAAGGCCGGGTCGACATGGCGATCTTCGAAAACCCCAGCTGGGGTTGGCAGGACATTCCCCACACCAGCGTCGACATGGGCCTGGAAGATGCGGAAATTTTCGTCGCCGAGCGCCAGCCAGGTCGCGACCAACGCTATTTCGCCGACCTCGCCGGCAAGCGTCTGGCGGTGTTCAGCGGTTATCACTACGCCTTCGCCAACTTCAACCCCGACCCCAAGTACATGGCCGAACACTTCAACGCCACGTTGACGTATTCCCATGACAGCAACCTGCTGATGGTTGCGCGCGGGCGGGCCGATATTGCACTGGTTACACGCTCGTATTTGAGTGATTTCATGGTGCGCAATGCAGACATGGCCGGGCAGTTCCTGGTCTCGGAGCGCATCGACCAGGTGTATCACCACTATGCGTTAGTGCGGCCGAAGGCGCCGATTACGGGCGAGGCGTTTGCCGGGTTGCTCAAGCGGTTACGCGATAGCGGCGAGATGTTGAAAATCTTCGAACCGTACCGTATCGATGTAACCGCGGTGCGCTGAAGTCAGCCCAGACAGCAAGCAGTGCAATGGCACTGTGCTCAAACCCGCCGTGCAAACGTATCGCTGTGGTTGCCCGACACCTTGCGGCAATGCACCAGGGCATCACGAATCATGAAATTCACCAGGGTTGGCGATACGCCCAGTTCCTTGGCGATATCTTTTTGCGGTACGCCGTGCAGCCGGTACATCTCGAATGCGTAGCGGGTGCGCTGTGGCAGCTCCGTGAGGGCGCTGGCGATGTTTTCCAGGGTGTTGAAGTTGATGTGGGAGGTTTCCGGTGAAGCGCCGTGAATCACCACATTCAAGCCTTCCTCTTCCGTCCCCGAGTATTTGAGCTCCAGAGCCTGCTTACGGTAGTGGTCAATTGCCAGGTTCCGCACGATCTGGAACAGATAGCTCAATTGCGCCTTGAACGATGAGGTGATCGTCGGCGCCGATTGCAGGCGGAAGTAGGCGTCTTGCACCACGTCTTCGGCCCGCGAGCGGCAGCCGGTGATGCGCGCGGCGATCTTCACCAGAATCAGTCGATTATCGACGAATGCCTGCAGAAGGGGTGAGTCGCACCTGCCTGTGGATACTTGTTCCGTCATGGAAATCACCTTGTCGCAAAAGAGGTTAGGGGAGGGCATCCGTGCTGAGGCCTCCTGCACATCGGGCAACAAATTATTCTTAATGATAATGATTGTCAAATGAGAAGACGAACTAATCCTGCGGATTTTGCGAAGCTGTGAACCCAGTCTCGCTGCTCCCGGCTGACTAATTATTTGCCCGCTCCGTCCGTTCTCATGGGTGACAGGTCCGTTTGCAAACGGCCAAGGATCAGCGCCCGCAGGAGGACGACATGGGTTTCTATCGTGCATACCGCGTTAAGTCTGGAGCCCTCATACGATGAGCGTCTCGACTCGACTGCGCCTGTTTTGCCTGCCGTATTCGGGGGCCAGCGCTATGGTCTATGCGCGTTGGCGCCGGGCGCTGCCGGAATGGTTGCAGGTGTGCCCGCTGGAATTGCCAGGGCGCGGCATGCGCATGGACGAGCCGTTGCAGCGCGACATCAAAACCCTGGCGGCACAGCTGGCCGAAGAAATCAGTCGGGACCTGGATGCCCCGTATGCCTTGTTCGGCCACAGCCTTGGCGGCCTGTTGGCGTTCGAGCTGGCGCACGCCCTGCGTGAACGCGGCTGCCCCGCACCGCTCGCGTTGTTTGCCTCCGGCACCGCCGGCCCGGCCCGCCGTGATGTCAGCGAATACGCCGTCGAAAAGTCGGATGCGCAACTGATCGCCCGCCTGCGCGAATTGCAGGGCACCGCCGAAGAAGCGCTGACCAACCCCGAGCTGATGCAGTTGATGTTGCCGATCCTGCGCGCCGACTTCCTGCTGTGCGGCAGCTTCACCTACGGCCAGCGCGCGCCGCTGGGCATGCCGATCCATGTGTTCGGCGGCAAGCAGGACAGCGTGCGCGCCGACCAGTTGCTCGACTGGCAGGCAGACACCGCCAGCGGCTTTTCCCTCGACATGTTCGACGGCCACCACTTCTTCCTCGTGCAGCACGAAAGCGCCGTGCTGCGCTGCCTGCGGCGCTACGCCGACGGGCACCTGGCCCGCTGGCGCAATGGCGCGACGCGGCCGCTGGCCGCCCGCTGAAAGCACTCTTTTTCCCGATTTTCCCGTAAGCCGATTTCAGGCAGGAACCCATGATGGACGCCTTCGAACTTCCCCGCACATTGGTCCAGTCCCTTCAACGCCGCGCCGCGCAAACCCCGGACCAGGTGGCTCTGCGCTTTCTTGCCGAGTCAGCCGAGCACAGCGTTGTACTCAGTTACCGCGACCTGGATCAGCGCGCCCGCACCATCGCCGCCGCCTTGCAGGCGAATGCGGCGTTGGGGGATCGTGCAGTGCTGTTGTTCCCCAGCGGCCCGGACTACGTGGCGGCGTTTTTTGGTTGCCTGTACGCCGGGGTGATCGCCGTGCCGGCTTACCCGCCGGAGTCCACCCGCCGCCATCATCAGGAGCGCTTGCTGTCGATCATCGCCGACGCTGAGCCACGCTTGCTGCTGACCATCGCCAGCCTGGGCGATGGCCTGGCGCAGATCGAGAACGCGCCGCCGCTGCTGAGTGTCGACACCTTGGACAGCCTGATTGCCGATCGCTGGATCGAGCCCGAGCTGCACGCCGACCACATCGCCTTCCTGCAATACACGTCGGGCTCCACTGCGCTGCCCAAGGGCGTACAGGTCAGCCATGGCAACCTGGTCGCCAACGAAGTGCTGATCCGTCGCGGCTTCGGCATCGACCTCAACCCGGATGACGTGATCGTCAGTTGGTTGCCGCTGTACCACGACATGGGTCTGATCGGCGGCTTGTTGCAACCCATTTTCAGCGGCGTGCCGTGTGTGTTGATGTCGCCGGCGTACTTCCTCGCTCGGCCGTTGCGCTGGCTGGAGGCGATCAGCGAATACGGCGGCACCATCAGCGGCGGGCCGGATTTCGCCTATCGCCTGTGCAGTGAGCGGGTCAGCGAGTCCGCCCTGGAGCGCTTGGACTTGAGCGCATGGCGGGTAGCGTATTCGGGTTCCGAGCCGATCCGCCTCGACACCCTGGAGCGCTTCGCCGAGAAGTTCGCCGCCTGCGGCTTCACCTCGAACAATTTCTTCGCCTCCTACGGGCTGGCCGAGGCGACCCTGTTTGTCGCTGGTGGCTCCCGTGGCCGGGGCATCCCGGCCTTGCGCCTGGACGAGCGGGCCCTCGCCGCCAACCGTGCCGAGCCTGGGCAGGGCAGTGCAATCATGAGCTGCGGCACCAGCCAGCCGGAACACGCGGTGCTGATCGCCGACCCTGGCACCCTCACCGAACTGGGCGAAAACACCGTCGGTGAGCTGTGGGCCAGCGGGCCGAGCATCGCCCACGGCTACTGGCGCAACCCCGAAGCCACTGCCAAGACATTCGTGCGACACGCGGGTCGCACCTGGCTGCGCACCGGTGACCTGGGTTTTATGCGTGACGGTGAGGTGTACATCACCGGCCGCCTGAAAGACCTGCTGATCGTGCGCGGGCACAACCTGTACCCTCAGGACATCGAACAAACCATCGAGCGCGAAGTGGAAGTGGTGCGCAAGGGCCGCGTCGCTGCCTTTGCGGTGAATGACCAGGGCCTGGAAGGCATTGGTATTGCCGCAGAAATCAGCCGCAGCGTGCAGAAAATCCTGCCGCCCGACGCGCTGATCAAGGCGATCCGCCAAGCGGTGGCCGAGGCTTATCAAGAAGCCCCGAGCGTGGTGGTGTTGCTCAACCCTGGTGCCTTGCCGAAGACGTCCAGCGGCAAGCTGCAGCGTTCGGCGTGTGCCATTCGCCATGCCGATGGCAGCCTCGACAGCTACGCGCAGTTTCCGGGCCTGCGCACGCAGGCGAGTGACACGGCGCTGGCATCCGCACTGCACAGCCAGATCGCGGCGATCTGGTGCGAGCAGTTGCACGTCGCAAGCGTGACGGACGATGATCATTTCTTCCTGCTCGGCGGTAACTCCATCACCGCCACCCAAGTGGTCGCGCGTCTGCGTGAAACCCTGGGGCTGGAGCTGAACCTGCGCATGCTGTTCGAGGCGCCAACCCTGGCGACCTTTGCCGCGACTGTCGCGCAATTGCAGCAAGACGGCGCTGTCGCCCAAGGGGCGATGGGTGCCCTGTCACGCCGCGAAGCCCTGCCGCAATCGCTGGCGCAAAACCGCCTGTGGATCACTTGGCAACTCGACCCGCAAAGCAGCGCCTACACCATTCCCGGCGCCCTGCGTTTGCGCGGAGCGTTGGACCCAGGCGCCGTGCGCGCCAGCTTCCAGCACTTGATCGAGCGCCACGAAGCCTTGCGTACACGCTTCTATGAACGCGATGGCCAGGCTTTCCAGCGGGTAGATGCAAACGCAGCGTTCGACCTGCACGTCATTGACCTCAGCGACGTGCCCGGCACCGAACGCGAAGCCCGCGCGCAACAGCTCCGCGAAGATGCCGCGCGCACCCCGTTCGACCTGGAGAACGGCCCGCTGCTGAGGGTGACCCTCGTGCGCCTGGACGATGAGGACCATCAACTGCTGGTGACGCTGCACCACATCATCGCCGACGGTTGGTCGCTGAATGTGCTGATCGACGAATTTTCGCAGCTGTACGCGGCCTTGTCTCAAGGCCAAACCCTGGCGTTGCCGCCGCTGGCCCTGCACTACGCCGACTACGGCAGCTGGCAGCGCCAATGGCTGGCCGAGGGTGAAGGCCAGCGGCAACTGGCGTATTGGAAAACCCAGTTGGGCGAGGAACACCCACCCCTGAGCCTGGCCACCGATCACCCACGTTCGGCGCAACAGCGGCATAGCGCCTCGCGCCATAGTGTGCGTCTGGAGGCAAGCCTCAGCGCAGCGATTCGCCAGACCGCCCAGGCCAATCAATCCACCCCGTTCATGCTGTTGCTGGCAGCGTTCCAGAGCCTGCTCTATCGCTACAGCGGTCAGCGCGACATCCGCATCGGTGTGCCCAGTGCCAACCGTCCGCGCCAGGAAACTCAAGGCCTGGTCGGTTTCTTCATCAACACTTTAGTGCTGCGCGCCGAGCTGGACGGGCGACTGCCATTCAATGCGCTGTTGGCAGCAACGCGCCAGGCCGCTTTGGGGGCCCAGGCTCATCAGGACCTGCCGTTTGAACAGCTCCTCGAAGCCTTCCCGCAAGCCCGTGAACAAGGCCTGTTCCAGGTCATGTTCAACCACCAGCAGCGCGACCTGAGTGCCCTGCGCCGCCTGCCGGGCGTGCTCGCCGATGAATTGCCGTGGCACAGCCGCGAAGCCAAGTTCGACCTGCAACTGCACAGTGAAGAAGACCGTAACGGGCGGTTGAGCCTGGCATTCGACTACGCCGATGAGCTGTTCGACCCCGGCACGATCCAACGCCTCGCCGAGCACTTCATCAACCTGCTGCAAGCCGTGTGCGAACACCCCGAGCAGGCCATCGGCGACCTGATGCTGATGCACCACGACCACGCGCTGCAGTGGAGCGAAGCGCCGTGCACCCCGGCACAACGCTGGTTACCCGAGTTGCTCGACCACCAGGCCTCGGATAACACCGCGCTGGTTTGGCAGGGTGCCAGCCTGTCTTTCGCCGAACTGCACACCCAGGCGAACCGCCTGGCCCACTACCTGCGTGACAAAGGCGTCGGCCCGGATGTGTGCGTGGCCATCGCCGCCGAGCGTTCACCGCAACTGCTGATCGGCCTGCTTGCCATCATCAAGGCCGGTGGCGCCTATGTGCCGCTCGACCCGGATTACCCTGCCGACCGCTTGGCCTACATGCTCAAGGACAGTGGCGTGCACCTGCTGCTGACCCAAACCTCACTGCTGGCACTCCTGCCGGCGACCGAGGGCGTAGGCGTGATCGCCATGGACAGCCTGCACCTCGACAGCTGGCCCACCCAGGCACCGGGCCTGCACCTCAATGGCGACAACCTCGCCTACGTGATTTATACCTCCGGTTCCACCGGCCAGCCCAAAGGTGTGGGCAACACCCATGCGGCCCTGGCTGAACGCTTGCAGTGGATGCAGGCCACTTATCAACTGAACGACAGCGATGTGCTGCTGCAAAAAGCGCCGATCAGTTTCGACGTGTCGGTGTGGGAATGCTTCTGGCCGCTGATTGCCGGTTGCCGTCTGGTGCTGGCGGGGCCAGGCGAGCACCGTGATCCGCAGCGTATCGCGCAGCTGGTGCAAGCGCATGGCGTGACCACGCTGCACTTTGTGCCGCCGCTGTTGCAGTTGTTCATCGATGAACCATTGGTGGCCGAATGCACCAGCCTGCGTCGTCTGTTCTCCGGCGGCGAAGCCTTGCCCGCCGAGTTGCGTAATCGCGTGTTGGCGACGTTGCCGGCGGTGCAGCTGCACAACCGCTATGGCCCGACTGAAACCGCGATCAACGTCACCCACTGGCATTGCTGCGCGGAAGACGGCGAGCGTTCGCCGATTGGCCGGCCGCTGGGCAATGTGATCTGCCGCGTGCTGGACGAGCAACTCAACCCGTTACCCGCCGGTGTGCCCGGCGAACTGTGCATCGGCGGCATCGGCCTGGCGCGCGGTTACCTTGGCCGTGCCGGGCTCACGGCAGAGCGTTTTGTTGCCGACCCGTTTAGCCAAACGGGCGCACGCCTGTATCGCACCGGTGACCGTGCGCGTTGGCGTACCGACGGCGTGCTCGAATACCTCGGGCGCCTGGATCAGCAGGTCAAGTTGCGCGGTTTCCGTGTTGAACCGCAAGAAATCGAAGCCCGTATGTTGGCGCTGGACGGTATCGCCCAAGCGGTGGTGCTGGTGCGTGACGCACAGTTGATCGCCTACTACACCGCCCCTGCCGAGCTGGACGAGCAGGCGCTAAAAACCGCCCTCGCGGCTGAGCTGCCGGAGTACATGGTGCCTGCGCTGTTGATGCACCTGGACGCCATGCCTTTGAGCCCCAGCGGCAAACTCGACCGTCGTGCGTTGCCGGAGCCTGTGTGGCAACGCCGCGAACATGTTGAACCGGAAACACCCTTGCAGCAGCAGATTGCAGGCATCTGGCGCGAAGTGCTCGGCTTGCCGCGTATCGGCCTGCACGACGACTTCTTCGCCCTCGGCGGCCACTCGTTGCTGGCCACGCAAATCATCTCCCGCACCCGCCAGGCCTGCGACGTCGAGTTGCCGTTACGCACCTTGTTCGAAGCCAGTGAGCTGGGCGCATTTGCCGAGCAAGTCGGCATTATCCAGGCCTCGGGTCGGCGCAACCAGCAAACCGCCATCGCCAGGGTCGACCGCCGCGAGCCGGTGCCGTTGTCCTATTCCCAACAGCGCATGTGGTTCCTCTGGCAAATGGAGCCCGACAGCCCGGCTTACAACGTCGGCGGCATGGCCCGCCTGCGTGGCGTGCTCGATGTGGGGCGTTTCGAGGCGGCGTTGCAAGCGCTGATCATGCGTCACGAAACCCTGCGCACCACCTTTCCGAGCATCAACGGGGTGGCTTATCAGAAGGTCGCGCCGCAACCCGGCTTGCGCATGGGCTGGCAGGATCTCTCGGCGCTGCATGACAGCGAGCGCCAGCAGCGTCTGCAACACCTGGCTGATCAGGAAGCGCACACGCCATTCAACCTGGAAACCGGGCCGCTGTTGCGCGCCTGCCTGGTCAAGGCCGGGGAGCAGGAACACTACCTGGTGCTGACCCTGCACCACATCGTCACTGAAGGCTGGGCCATGGACATTTTCGCCCGTGAGCTCAGCGCGCTGTACGAAGCCTTTATTGATGAGCGCGACTCACCGCTGGCGCCGTTGCCCGTGCAATACCTCGACTACAGCGTCTGGCAACGCCAGTGGCTGGAATCGGGTGAGCGCCAGCGCCAACTGGACTACTGGACCGCACAACTGGGCCACGAGCATCCATTGCTCGAACTGCCCGGCGACCGCCCACGGCCAGCGGTGCAAAGCCATCAGGGCGAGTTGTACCGCTTCGACCTGAGCGACGATCTGGCCGCTCGCGTGCGTGCCTTTAACGCCGAGCGTGGCCTGACCCTGTTCATGACCATGACGGCTACCCTGGCCGTGTTGCTCTACCGCTACAGCGGCCAGACCGACCTGCGCATCGGCGCGCCCGTGGCCAACCGAATTCGCCCGGAAAGCGAAGGGTTGATCGGTGCGTTCCTCAACACCCAGGTGTTGCGTTGCCAGCTCAACGGGCAGATGACGGTTGGCGAGTTGTTCGAGCACGTGCGCCACACGGTGATCGAAGGCCAGTCCCATCAGGACCTGCCATTCGACCATTTGGTGGAAGCCCTGCAACCTCCGCGCAGCGCGGCCTACAACCCGCTGTTCCAGGTGATGTGCAACGTGCAGCGCTGGGAGTTCCAGCAAAGCCGCCAACTGGCCGGCATGACCGTCGAGTACCTGGTCAACGATGCGCGCGCGACCAAGTTCGACCTCAACCTGGAAGTCACCGACCTCGACCATCGCCTGGGTTGCTGCCTGACCTACAGCACCGACCTGTTCGACGAACCGCGCATTGCGCGCATGGCGGAACATTGGCGCAACCTCCTGCACGCGTTGATCGCAGGCCCCGAACAGCGCCTCAGCGAACTGCCGTTGCTGACTGCCGTCGAGCAGCGCGCATTGCACGACAGCCTGGGCGTCGAGCCCGGCGTGCATCGCCTCGACCAGTGCCTGCATTCACTGTTCAGCCAACAGGCAGCAGCCCGTCCCGATGCCGCTGCCTTGACCTTCGCCGGGGAAACCCTCAATTACCGCGAACTGGACAGCCGCGCCAATCGCCTCGCGTGGATGCTGCGCGAGCGTGGCGTCGGCCCGCAGGTGCGCGTCGGCCTGGCGCTGCCGCGTTCGCTGGAAATGGTCATCGGGCTGTTGGCGATCCTCAAGGCGGGCGGTGCCTATGTGCCGCTCGACCCGGAATACCCGCTGGACCGCCTGCACTACATGATCGAAGACAGTGGTATCGGGCTGCTGCTCAGTGATGCAGCGATGTTCGAGGCCCTCGGCGAATTGCCGGTGAGCGTGGCTTGCTGGTGCCTGGAAGATGACCTGCCGGTGCTGGCCAATTACCCGGCCGACGCGCTGCCGTTTCTCAGCGTGCCGCAACATCCGGCCTACTTGATCTACACCTCCGGCTCCACCGGCAAGCCCAAAGGCGTGGTGGTCTCCCATGGTGAAATCGCCATGCATTGCCAAGCCGTGATCGCGCGCTTCGGCATGCGCCCGGACGACTGCGAGCTGCACTTTTATTCGATCAACTTCGACGCCGCCACCGAACGTTTGCTGGTGCCGCTGCTCAGTGGTGCGCAGGTGGTGTTGCGCGCCCAGGGGCAGTGGGATGCCGAAGAAATCTGTGCGCTGATCCGCACCCATCGCATCAACGTGCTGGGTTTTACCCCGAGTTACGGCAGCCAGTTGGCGCAATGGCTGGCCACCCAGCACCAGACGTTGCCGGTGCGCATGTGCATCACCGGTGGCGAAGCGCTGACCGGCGAGCACTTGCAGCGTATCCGCGCAGCGTTCCAGCCGGCGGTGTTTTTCAACGCCTATGGTCCGACCGAAACCGTGGTGATGCCGCTGGCCTGTTTGGCGCCGCAATACCTGGAGGAGGGCGCTGCCAGTGTGCCGATCGGCAGCATCATCGGCGCCCGCGTGGCCTACATTCTCGACGCCGACCTGGCCCTGGTACCGCAAGGTGCGACCGGCGAGTTGTATGTTGGCGGCGCCGGTTTGGCCCAGGGTTATCACGAGCGTGCGGGCATGACGGCCGAGCGTTTTGTCGCCGACCCGTTCACGGGGCATGGCGGCCGTCTGTACCGCACGGGCGACCTGGTGCGCCAACGCGCCGATGGCCTGGTGGAATACCTGGGTCGGATCGACCATCAAGTGAAAATTCGTGGTTTCCGCATCGAACTGGGTGAAATCGAAACCCGTCTGCTGGAACACGCAGCGGTGCGCGAAGCGGTGGTGCTGGCGCTGGATTCGCCCAGTGGCAAGCAGTTGGTGGCCTATCTGGTCAGCGACGCAGACCCCGGCACATTGCGTGACGCGCTGAAGGCACACCTCAAGGCGCAACTGCCGGACTACATGGTGCCCGCGCACCTGATTGTGTTGGACTGCATGCCGCTGACCGCGAACGGCAAGCTCGACCGCCGCGCCTTGCCGCAACCGGACCCCGAAGCCAACCGCCAGGAGTACGTCGCGCCGCGCAACGAGCGGGAGCAAACCCTGGCGGCTATCTGGTGCGCCGTGCTGAACGTGCCGCAAGTCGGCTTGCACGATAACTTCTTTGAGCTGGGCGGCGACTCGATCCTGTCGATCCAGGTGGTCAGCCGTGCGCGCCAGGCCGGGATTCATTTCACGCCTCGCGACCTGTTCCAGCACCAGACCGTGCACACCCTGGCGGCCGTTGCGACCCGCTCCGAGCAGGTCACGGCTGAACAAGGTGTGCTCACTGGCAGCGCGGGCCTTACGCCGATCCAGCATTGGTTCTTCGAGACCGATCGCCCGAATCGTCAGCACTGGAACCAGGCGTTGGTGCTTAAACCGCTGCAACTGCTCGAGCCGCATCGCCTGGAGCAAGCGTTGCTGGCGGTGCTGGAACACCACGATGCCCTGCGCCTGAGCTTCACCCGGCGCGACGCCCAATGGCATGCCGAGCACCTGGCCGTACCGCAGGGCGGCGTGCTGATGCAGGCGCAAGTGCGCGATATGCAGCACTGCACCGCGCTGTTCACCGACACCCAGCGCAGCCTTGACCTTGAGCACGGCCCGCTGCTGCGCGCCTTGCTGGTGGATGGCCCGCAAGGTCAGCAACGCCTGCTGATCGCGATCCATCACCTGGTGGTGGACGGCGTGTCGTGGCGCGTGTTGCTGGAGGATCTGCAAACGGTCTACCGCCAACTGAGCGACGGCCAGTCCGTCAGCCTGCCTGCCAAGACCAGCGCGTTGCGCGATTGGGCCGCGCGCTTGCAGGCCTATGGCAGCAGCGAATCTCTGCGCGAAGAGCTGAGCGTGTGGCAGGAGCAGTTGGCCGGCCCGAAGGTGGCCTTGCCGGTGGATCGACCACAGGGTTCGCTGCGTCATCGCGATGCCGACGCCGTCAGCGTGCGCCTGGATGTCGAGCACACCCGCCAATTGTTGCAACAGGCGCCGAGTGCCTACCGCACCCAGGTCAACGACCTGCTGCTGACCGCCTTGGCGCGCGTGCTGTGCCGCTGGAGCGGCCATGATTCGGCCTTGATCCAGCTCGAAGGCCATGGCCGCGAAGCCCTGTTCGATGACATCGACCTGACCCGCAGCGTCGGCTGGTTCACCAGCGCTTATCCACTGCGCCTGACGCCGCAAGGCGAGCCGGGAGACGCGATCAAGGCCATCAAGGAGCAACTGCGCGGCGTGCCGCACAAAGGTCTGGGCTATGGCGTGCTGCGCTACCTGGCCGATGACCTGTGCAAGCAGACCCTGGCCGCACTGCCAAGCGCCGACATCACCTTCAACTACCTCGGCCAGTTTGACCAGGGCTTCGGCGCCGACGCGCTGTTCCACCCGCTGGATGAATCGGCGGGCCAGGCCCATGACCCGGATGCCGTGTTGCCCACTGCGTTGAGCGTCGACAGCCAAGTCTATGGCGGCGAACTGGTACTGCGCTGGACCTTCAGCCGTGAACGCCACGATCAGCCGACCATCCGCGCATTGGCCGATGCCTACCTGAGCGAATTGCACAGCCTGATCGCACACTGCCTCAACGCCGCGGCCGGAGGCGTCACGCCATCCGATTTCCCGCTGGCGCGGTTGAAGCAATCCCAACTGGACGCCTTGCCGGTTCCGGCCAGCGCCATCGAAGACGTGTACCCGCTGACCCCGATGCAGGAAGGCATGCTGCTGCACACCCTGCTGGAGCCGGGCACCGGCCTCTATTACATGCAGGACCGCTACCGCATCAACAGCGCGCTGGACCCCGCGCGTTTTGCGCAGGCCTGGCAGGCCGTGATCGCGCGGCATGAAGCCTTGCGTGCGTCGTTCTGCTGGAACGTGAGCGAAGACATGCTGCAAGTGATCCATAAGCCGGGCAGCACGCCGATTGAATACCTGGACTGGAGCGCTGACCCTCAACGCGAACAGGAACCGCGTCTGCAAGCGCTGCTCAAGCAGGAGCGCGAAGCCGGGTTTGATCTGCTCAACCAGGCGCCGTTCCACCTGCGGCTGATCCGCGTCGACGAAGCGCGCTACTGGTTCATGATGAGCAACCACCACATCCTGATCGATGCCTGGTGCCGTTCGCTGCTGATGAATGACTTCTTCGAGATCTACATGGCCCTCGGCGAAGGCCGCGATGCGCAATTGGCCACGCCGCCGCGCTACCGCGACTACATCGCCTGGCTGCAACGCCAGAACCTTGCCGAAGCGCGCCAGTGGTGGCAACGCAACCTGCAAGGCTTCGAGCGCACGACACCGATCCCCAGCGACCGGCCGTTCCTGCGTGAACATGCCGGTCATAGCGGTGGCATGGTGGTGGGCGACTGTTATACGCGCCTCGATGCCCGTGACGGTGCGCAACTGCGTGAATTGGCGCAGGCCCATCAACTGACCGTCAACACCTTCGCCCAGGCGGCATGGGCGCTGGTGCTGCGCCGCGTGAGCGGCGATCGTGACGTGCTGTTCGGTGTCACCGTGGCCGGGCGCCCGGTGGACATGCCGGAAATGCAACGCACTGTCGGCTTGTTTATCAACAGCGTTGCGCTGCGGGTGAAACTGCCCGAGGACGACCAGCCTTGCAGCGTGCGCCAGTGGTTGGGGGGCTTGCTCGACAGCAACATGCAGCTGCGCGAGTACGAATACCTGCCGTTGGTGACTATCCAGGAGCACAGTGAGCTGCCCAAGGGCCAGCCGCTGTTCGACAGCCTGTTTGTGTTTGAAAACGCACCGGTGGACGTCTCGGTACTGGACCGCGCGCAACACTTGAATGCCACCTCGGATTCGGGCCGCACCCACACCAACTTCCCGCTGACCGCCGTGTGCTATCCGGGCGATGACCTCGGTTTACATCTGTCCTACGACCAGCGCTACTTCGACGAAACCACCGTGCAAGGCCTGCTCGCTGAGTTCAAACGCCTGTTGCTGGCGCTGGTGCAGGGCTTCCACGGCGACATGGCCGAGCTGCCGTTGATCGGCGAACCGGAACGTGAATTCCTCGTGCAAGGCTGCAACCAGAGCGAGCATGACTATCCGCTGGAGCGCAGTTACATCGAGTTGTTCGAAGCCCAGGTGGCGCAGCATCCGCAACGCATCGCCGCCAGTTGCCTCGACCAGCAGTGGACCTATGACACGTTGAATCGCCGCAGTAACGGCCTGGGGCACGCGCTGATCGCTGCGGGCGTCGGGCTGGATCAACCGGTGGCGTTGCTGGCCGAGCGTAACCTCGACTTGCTGGGCATGCTCGTCGGCAGCTTCAAGGCCGGTGCCGGTTATGTGCCGTTGGACCCGGGCCTGCCACGCTCGCGCCTGCGTCGCATCATTGACCTGAGCCGTACGCCGTTGCTGGTGTGCACCGAGGCTTGCCGCGAGCAGGCGATTGAATTGCTCGAGGGCACCGCCTGCCAGATGCTGGTGTGGGAAGACGTGCCCGGCCGGGGCGAAAACCCGGGCGTCTACAGCGGCCCGGACAACCTTGCCTACGTGATCTATACCTCGGGTTCGACCGGCTTGCCCAAAGGCGTGATGGTCGAGCAGCGCGGCATGCTCAACAACCAGTTGAGCAAGGTGCCGTATCTGCAACTGAGCGAGACCGATGTGATCGCTCAGACGGCCTCGCAAAGCTTCGACATTTCTGTGTGGCAGTTCCTGGCGGCGCCGCTGTTCGGTGCGCGGGTGGATATCGTGCCGAACACCATTGCCCATGATCCGCAAGGTTTGCTGGCGCATGTGCAAGCCCAGGGTATTACCGTGCTGGAAAGCGTGCCGTCACTGATCCAGGGCATGCTGGCCCAGGAGCGCATGCGCCTGGACGGCCTGCGCTGGATGCTGCCGACGGGGGAGGCGATGCCGCCGGAGCTGGCGCACCAATGGTTGCTGCGCTACCCAGCGATTGGTTTGGTGAATGCCTATGGGCCGGCGGAATGTTCGGATGACGTGGCATTCTTCCGCGTCGACCTGGCGTCGACCCGTGGCACCTACCTGCCAATTGGTACACCCACGGATAACAACCGGTTGTACGTGCTTGATGGTGCACTGGCGTTGGTGCCGCAGGGCGCGGTTGGCGAGTTGTGTGTGGCCGGCAGCGGTGTCGGCCGTGGTTATGTCAGTGACCCGCTGCGCACGGCGCAAGCCTTTGTGCCCAACCCGTTTGGCGCGCCGGGCGATCGGCTCTACCGCACCGGCGACCTCGCACGTCGGCGCAGCGATGGCGTGCTGGAGTACGTGGGGCGTATCGACCATCAGGTGAAGATTCGCGGTTATCGCATAGAGCTGGGTGAAATCGAAGCGCGCCTGCATGAACAACCGGAAGTACGCGATGCGGCCGTCGGCGTGCAGGAAGGCGTTAACGGCAAGCACTTGGTCGGCTATCTGGTGGCGGCTGATGAAGCGTTGAACCCAAGTGATCGCCTGGACCGCATCAAGCAACGCTTGCGTACCGAGCTGCCGGAATACATGGTGCCGCTGCATTGGCTATGGCTCGAACGCCTGCCGCTGAACGCCAACGGCAAGCTGGACCGCAAGGCCTTGCCGGAACTGGAGATCGGCCAGTTGCACAGCCAGGCTTACCAGGCACCGCGCAACGCGCTGGAGACCACACTGGCGGCTATTTGGGCCGAAGTGCTCAAGGTTGAGCAAGTGGGGGTACAGGACAACTTCTTCGAGTTGGGCGGGCACTCGTTATTGGCCACGCAGATTGCCTCCCGCGTGCAGAAAACCCTGCAACGCGATGTGCCGCTACGCGCGATGTTCGAGTGCAGCACGGTGGCGGAGTTGGCTGAGTACATTGAGGGGTTGGCGGCGAATGAGATCAGTGCCGAGAAGGTGGATCGGTTGAGTGATTTGATGGCGGAGTTGGAAGGGCTTTAAGGAACCCTGGAACAACTGGCGGTGAGCGCGCTGTTAGTCGAAACGAAAACGACTTTCAGCGTTGCTTAACGCACAACCCACATCGGCGCCGATAGTGGCCTTTATTCCACAGTGGCACGGGTTACCTTTTTGGGGCTGGTGCCTCTCAGGATCACGCTGACCTTCCTCGTTCTTGGTTGAGCTGGGAGCATGAATAATCGTGGCATCGACGATGGTGCCCTGGCGCGGGGGCAGATCTTGTTCCTGTCAGTAACCGTTCCAAGTCGGAGAAGCTTATCTGGCTCATGCGTGCATAGGTATCTGCACAACTTTGAAAGGCCGCCACATCCCCGCGAAAGCGGTGGGTCAGTCAACGTCAATGTTTGCTGAGCCGACGCCTTCGCGGGCAAGCCCGCTCCCACATTTGATTGAGTTCAGCTTCAGAGATCAGGCCGGCTGTCAGGCCGCCTCAGCTTTGCTTTTGATCTTGATCTGAGGTGCCGAGTGGTGGGGCAAGAGCGTTTTGCTGACTTTTGCGCTGTTCAAAAGTGAGAGTAGCTGTGCTTATTTGCGCCTTGGATCGTAGGAAATTGACCTCTGGTGGTGTACGTGATTTCTATTTAACTGTTTTTATATACAGTGTTTTCGGGTTTATCGTCTCCTGAAAAGAAAATGAGTGAAAAACGGGCCTGTGGAAAAAAAAAGCAACTCCGTTAGGTTGAGATTCTCTCCTTCAAGAAAGGAGAGTTCTTAATCAATAGCAATGGAGTAACCAATGAATAAACCACAAACCCAGACACCTCTTCGCCATGGTCGTGTCACATCCCCTTCCAGCCGTGGCGCAGTCGCCGTGGATCTCGGCCTGCTGGCTACCTGGCAGGTCAATGAAATGGAAGGCGGCAAGAACTTTCCGGCACTGATTGCCGGTCCGTTCCCGGCGCCTTATCAAACCGACAGTGACAGCGTCATCCCACCAGCCGACGGCTTCATCCTCAGCGGCGGCAAGACCGATGCCCGTGACTGCATCAACTTCACCAACGAGGAAATGGCCAAGAAACTCAACCGCGCCTTCACCTGGCCGCTGCTCAATGTCGACCCGGGTCAGACCTTCAAGGTCACCTGGGAATACACCGCGCCGCACACCACCCGTGGCTATCGTTGGCTGATCACCAAGGATGGCTGGGATCCGAAACAGCGCATCACCCGCGCACAACTGGAAACCCAGCCGTTCGCCGAAGACTTCTATACCCAGGTGCCGTACTTCAGTCATCCAGGTGAACTGAAGGCCAAGGTCAATCACGAAGTGAAACTGCCGGCCAACAAAAAGGGCAAGCATGTGATCGTGTTGATGTGGATCGTCGCAAACACCGGCAACGCCTTCTATCAAGCCTTCGACGTGGACTTCAAATAAGCCCGCGCCGTTAAACCCATACGTTCTGAAGGATTAGAACATGTCAAAGATTGACTTCACCTTACTGAAATCACCGCTGAACGATGTCGCTTCGCTGATGCCGAGCATTGCCGGCAAAAAGATCCTCATGGGCTTCTGGCACAACTGGCCTGCCGGCGCGAGCGACGGCTACCAGCGTGGCCAATTTGCCAACATGAACCTGGCGGACGTGCCGACGGATTACAACGTGGTGGCCGTGGCCTTCATGAAAGGCAACGGTATCCCAACGTTCAAGCCGTACAACCTTTCCGACGCCGAGTTCCGCCGCCAGGTGGGCGTGCTGAACAGCCAGGGCAGGGCGGTGCTGATTTCCCTTGGCGGCGCCGATGCGCACATCGAGTTGCATAAAGGCAACGAACAGCCATTGGCCAACGAGATTATCCGCCTGGTGGAAACCTATGGCTTTGATGGCCTGGACATCGATCTTGAGCAGAGCGCGATTGATTTCGCCGACAACAAGACTGTCCTGCCCGCCGCGTTGAAACTGGTCAAGGACCATTACGCCGGTGAAGGCAAACACTTCATTATCAGCATGGCGCCGGAGTTTCCTTACCTGACCACCGCCGGTAAATACGTCGGTTACATCCAGGCGCTGGAAGGCTATTACGACTTCATTGCCCCGCAGTATTACAACCAGGGGGGCGACGGGATCTGGGTGCAGGAGGTCAACAACGGCAACGGTGCCTGGATTGCCCAGAACAACGACGCAATGAAAGAGGATTTCCTGTTTTACCTGACCGAAAGTCTGGTGAGCGGAACGCGAGGGTTTACTAAAATCCCGGCGGACAAGTTCGTCATTGGCCTACCGGCTAACGTCGATGCAGCCGCCACCGGTTATGTGATCAACCCCGCAGCCGTGACCAATGCATTCAAGCGTTTGTACGACAAAGGGTTGTCGATCAAGGGCCTGATGACATGGTCGGTGAATTGGGACCGCGGGATCAGCAAAGACCACGTGCCCTATAACGGGGAATTCAGCCGCCGTTATGGGCCGTTGATCAAAGGCACTCACCTCTCTGGCCTCGGTGAGGATGAGGCGGATCTCGAAGTCGCCAATCGGCGGTAGCGCAACGAGACATCTGGCAGACGTGCCTGATCTCAAACAGCTATGTTTATGATCTGATCGTTGGCTTCATGAAATAAAATCCGATGCCTGTTTGGGCATCGGATTTTCTGCGTCAAGCGCAAACCTTCATCCAGGTTTCTATGAATTGTTGTGCTCGCTTTCTGTTAGGCAAGCCTGAAACATGCTCAGGGAAACGCCGATTACTTCGGCCCCAGAATCTTCGCCAGCTTGTCCGGCGATGGCGCGCCTTGCTGTTGCTGCAAGCCGCCCTTGTCATCCAGATAGAAAATCGCTGGCGTTGCTGACAATTCCAGCTCCTCCATCAACTTCATGTTGGCATCGAGCTTGGCCTCGATCGGCGCCGGAATTTTTTCCAGCGCCTGCAATTTGCTGCCTTTGCCGGCGGCTTCATGGGCTTCCAGGGCTTTCTGCGGGTCTTTGGCGGCGAACAGGGCGGCCGACTTGCCTGGGCTGTCTTCGCGGATAATACCGACCATGATGTGGCGTAACTGAACCTTGCCGGCTTTTACCCACGGCCGTGCCTGTTCCCAGAACATGTTGCAGTACGGGCAGTTGGGGTCGCTGAACAGGTAGACGATACGTGGCGCGTTTTTATCGCCGTCCTGAATCCAGCTGCTGTTTTCCATTTTGCCCCAGACTTCCTTGGCCATCGGCGCGTACACCAGTTTTTCCAGGGGCGCGCTGCTCAGGTCTTTACCTTCGGCGTCGTACAGGTTACCGGCGATCACACTTTTGCCGTCGGCAGTCAGGTACAGGGCCATGCCACGGTTCTGGTATTGCGCGGCGTAGCCGGTGAGGCCGCTGGGCGCGTCGAACTTGCCGAGGATCTTGGCGCCCTTGGCTTCGATCTGCTTGATCGGCGCAGGCCAGTCCTCGGCCTGGGCCAGGGTAGCCGCGAGCGTCAGCGGCAGCAGGGTCAGCAGGTGGCGGAGTCGAGGCATGTCGGTGTCCTTGTGATGGCAGGGGCAGTGTCTAAGGGTTCCATGGCGCGGGCCAGGCTGGCTTGGGACAATTCGCCCAAGTGGCTGTTGATCAGGCGCCCATCGGCTTGGTAGAACAGGGTGGTCGGCAACGCCATGCTGCCCACGGCCTGCCCGAGCCGGCCGCTGGCGTCAAACAGCACGTTGTCGAGGGTCAGGCCTTGGGTGGCGAGGAAGGTGCTGACGCTTTGCATGCTTTCAGCCTGGTTGACGAACAGGAAGGTCACGTCCGGCCGTTGATGCTGCGCGCGTTCCAGCACCGGCATTTCCCGGCGGCACGGTGGGCACCAGGTGGCCCAGAGGTTGATCACCAGTGGGCCGCCTTTGTAATCGGCCAGTTGCACCACGTCGCCATTGGCATTGCGCAGGGTGATATCCGGCAGTTGCGCGCCCTTGTCGTAAAGGCTCAGGGACACGCTGCTCAGCCCCCAGAACACCAGCCCTGTGATCACGCCGGCGCTTAACGGTTTGCGCAAGGCCGGGCGGCGCCAGCCGTACAACAGGGCACCCAGCACCAGCGCGATCACGCCGGGCCAGGCGAGAAAACCGCCGTCGCGCAGGTCAACCATCTGCAACGGGTCGCGGCTGTAGTCGCTCCAATACATCAGTACAAAACTGACGCGGGCGACCAGCATGCCCAGCAAAAACAGGCTGAACAGCACCGATTCCGGGTTTTCACCGCCACGCTTGGCCACGCGCCAACCCACCAGTGTGGCGAGAATCAGCGCGCTGATCAGCAGGATGTGATTCAGGGCGATGGCGAAGGTGCCGATGGTCAGGGTCAGCATCAGCGTGCGTCTCGGGTGTGCGTCCAGCGTTGCAGGAAGGCGGCGGCATCCACTTCGCCAGTGATGCGTTGGGCGCGGCGTTCTTCACCGTCTGGGCCGATCCACACGAAGCTCGGTGGCCCTGGCACTTTGTAGCGGCCGAGCAGTTCGCGGCTGGCGGCGTTGTCGGCGGTGACGTCCAGGCGCAGCAGGCGCACGTCTTTCAGGGCGGCCATGACTTCGGGTTTGCCGAATACTTGTTTTTCCATGATCTTGCACGACACGCACCAGTCGGCGTAGTAATCCACCAGCACCCACTGGCCCTGGGCTTTGGCGCTGTCGAGTTGGCTCTGCAGCACCGCCGGGTCGTTGAGGGTCATGAAGGCGTCGTGCGCACTCGGCGCAGCAGTCACGGTGGACCCGCCGTAGACCTTCAACGGTTGCCACGGGTCGTCGCTGCCACCGGCCGCACCCACCATCAGCACGGCGCCCCACAGGCCCAGCACCAGGGAGCCGGCGCCGAACACTTTGGCCGCCAGGCCGTACTCGCGGGCCAGTGTCCAGCCGCAGTAAGCCATCACCAGCGCCAAGGCGCCCCACAGGCCAATCCACAGGCTTTCGTCGACCACCGGGCGAATCATCAGCACCGCCGTACCGAGGAACAGGAAACCGAACACGCCTTTGAGCACGTCCATCCAACTGCCCGGTTTAGGCAGGAAGCGGTTGCCCACGGTGACCAGCAACAACAGCGGAACGCCGATGCCGATGCCCATGGCGAACAGGATCAAGCCTCCGTGCAGCGCATTGCCGCTCTGGGCGATATACAGCAGCGCGCCGGCCAGTGGCGCGGTCATGCACGGCCCCACCAGCAGACCGGAGAGTGCGCCAAGTATGCCGGCACCTACCAGGCTGCCACCGCTTTGCTGGCGGCTGACAGTGTCCAGGCGATCACGCACGAAGGCCGGCAGTTGCAGCTCAAAGACACCGAACATGGGCAGGGCGAGGAGCACAAACAGCGCGGCGAAACTGCCGAGAATCCACGGTGTTTGCAGGAGTGCGGCGAGGTTGCCGCCGAGCAACGCGGCCAAAACGCCAAGCGCCGCGTACACCAGGGCCATGCACACCACGTAGCTGCTGGCCAGGGCAAAACCGCGACGCGGGGTCGCGCCACTGCCCACCACCAGGCCTGCGAGGATCGGCAACATCGGCAACGAACAAGGGGCAAATGCCAACAGCAAGCCCAAGCCAAAGAACACCAGCACGCTCCAACCCAGGCTGCGCTGTTGCAGGCCGCTGGCCAGGCTTTGATCCTGCGCTTGGGCCGGCCCTTGCGGGGGGGCCGCCACGGCCGGCGTGCCGCCCAGGTCCACGGTAATCGACTGTGGCGGGTAGCACAGGCCCGCATCGGCGCAACCCTGCCAGCCCAGCTTGACCTGGCCGGTGGCACCGGCGGGGATCTTCACTTCAAGGCCCTGGCGATACACTTGCTGCTCGCCGAAGAACTCGTCGCTATGGGATTCGCCCTGGGGCAATACCGGCTTTTCAGCCAGGCCGTCGAACTTCATGCGTTGCTGGTACAGGTAATAACCGTCGGCAATCTGCCAATACAGCTGGGTCTCGCCGGATTCCAGGCGCTCGGAGGTAAAGGTGAAGGCCTTGCCCACCGGGAGGAAATCAGGTTTGGTCTCGAATGGATTGCCCGGCGCGGCCTGGGCGAACCCTGCAAACAACACCAGCAGAAAGGTAAACAGATACCGCATGGTCAAGCCTTAGTTCGATGCAAGTTAGGCACACAATGTGTGGTGTTGATTAACCGATGATTAACCGGGCGCTATTCTAAAGTGAAGGGCGGCGCTGAGCGCGCCTCTTTTCACGGCATAATCGGCACTTAATCCGCTGGATCTTTAATCCCCCCATCATTCATGAAGGGTTAACCATGCACGTACTGGTCTGTGAAGACGACGAACTGATCGCCAGCGGCATCGTGGCCGGGCTCGGCGCCCAGGGCTTTACCGTCGAGCGCGTGGCCACGGCCGCGGCCGCACGCGCGATGCTCAAGGCAGCCACGTTCGACATCATGGTGCTCGACCTCGGCTTGCCCGACGAAGACGGCCTCAAGCTGCTGCAGCAACAGCGCAGCCAGGGCCTGGAAATTCCGGTGCTGATCCTCACGGCGCGCGATTCGGTGACCAACCGTGTCGATGGCTTGCAGGCCGGTGCCGACGATTACCTGCTTAAACCCTTTGACCTGCGCGAACTGGCCGCACGCCTGCAAACCCTGTTGCGGCGGGTTGCCGGGCGCCGGGTCAACCTGATCGAACACGGCCATCTGGCCTACGACCCCAGCAGTCGCGAAACCTTCCTGGCCGGCCAGCCGGTAGACCTTTCCCGTCGGGAGCAAGCCCTGTTGCAGGCCCTGCTGCATAACAAAGGCCGGGTGCTCTCCAGCGAACAGCTCAAGGACAGTGTCTACGGGTTCAACGACGAACTGGAAAGTAACGCCCTCAACGTGCACATCCACCACCTGCGACGCAAATTGGGCAACGGCATCGTCGAGACCGTGCGTGGCCTGGGTTATCGCCTGGGTACGGCTGATGGTGGTGCGGCTGACGAAGGAGACCACGCTTCGTGATGAGCCTGCGCCTGCGCCTGACGTTCAAGCTGGGCGCTGCTTTTGTGCTGATCTGGGTGCTGGCGGCGGCCTGGATGCTCAACGATCTGCGCAACCAGATGATGTTTTCCCTCGACCAGCGTTTGGTGGCGTCGGCGCGCATGGTGGCAGGGTTGACCGAGCAAATGCCCGGCCTGGCCAGTGTGAGCGCGGGCACGCGTTTGCGCACCGAGCAACTGAATGTGCCGGGCGGCATGGCTTGCCAGGTCAGCTCCGTGCGCGGGGAAATCCTCGCACGCAGCCACATGACCCCGGATGAAGGCCTGGAGTCGCGCAGGAGTGGCTTTCGCGATCAGGTGATCGACGGCGTAAGCTGGCGCAGTTTCACCTTGTCTCGGGGCGACTTGCTGATCACCACCGCCGACCGCCAGGTGGAGCGCGAGGCGTTGAACCTGTCGATATTGCTGGCGGCTTCGGTGCCGGTGGGTGTCGCCCTGTTGGGCTGCCTGTGCTTGCTGTGGCTGGGCATCGGCCAGAGCCTGTTGCCGCTCAACCGCATGCGCGATGCATTGATGCGCCGCAGCGCGGACTCCCTCGAACCGCTGCAGATTCATCCGTTGCCCAGCGAGTTGAAACCGCTGCTCGATACCCAGAACCAACTGTTGCAGCGTATCGCCAAGACCATCGAACGTGAGCGCCGCCTCACCGGCGACGCCGCCCACGAACTGCGCAGCCCGCTGACGGCGATCAAGACCCACCTGCAAGTGGCGCGCATGACCGAAGGTGCGGCGCGCGACCAGTCCCTGGCGCATGCCGAAGAAGGCGCCGACCGCCTGCATCGTACGTTGGAGCAATTGCTGCTGTTGGCGAGGGTGGAGGGCAGCCTGTCGTTCGACGACGGCCTGCAATCGAGTGCTGAGCAAGTCGCGCGGCTGGCGATCCAGGATGCGAACGCTGGCGACAACCGGCGCATCGATCTGCTCCTCGCGCAGAACCTCACGCAAACGCCGGTGGAAATGCCGGTGGCCCTGGCCGTCGCGGCCCTGCGCAATCTGTTGGATAACGCTTTGCGCCATACCCCGCACGACACCCGTGTGGAGTTGAATGTGTTCGCCACGGCCGACACGGTAGTGTTTCGCGTGCGTGACCATGGCAAGCAAATCTCCAGCGAAGACCTGCAATACCTGACCCAGCGCTTCTGGCGCAATGGCAGCAGCGAGGGCTGTGGCCTGGGGTTGGCGATTGTTCAGGCAATCGTGCAACGCTGCTCTTGCTCCTTGACGTTCGACAGCCAACCGGATGGTTTGCGGGTCGATCTGGGCATGCCATTGCGGCGCTGATCAGTTCTTTTCAAGTGCCAAAAATAGTTACCGCCCCTGCTGGCATTCATCCCTTCAGGATGGCGGTAATGTTTTTGCGCTTGAACGGGCCGAATGACTCGGCCTGTACTGAAAAGGACGGTTCTTATGTTGGTGATCGACAGCAGTTTCCCAGCCAGGGATTTCAATCAACGCAACGGTGAACCCGTGCGCCAAGTGATCCTGCATTACACGGCGGCGCCCTTTGCCTCGTCCCTGCGTACCCTCACCCAGGATGGCGTCAGTGCTCACTACCTGGTGCCGGACGCGGATGACAGCGGCTACCGGGCGCTCGGCTATGGCGAATTACGTGCGTTTCGCCTGGTGCCTGAGGACCAGCGCGCCTGGCATGCCGGAGTGAGCCATTGGGCTGGGCGGGGTAACCTCAATAGCCGCTCCATTGGCATCGAGATAGTCAACGTGGCGCGCGATGATGGCGGCGTATTTACCTTTCCTGCTTACGGTGAGGAGCAGGTTGACGTGTTGGTTGCGTTGATGCGCGACCTACTCGCGCGATACCCGCAGGTTGGGCCGACTGACGTACTTGGGCATTCGGATGTGGCGTATTGGCGCAAGAGTGATCCGGGGCCTCGGTTGCCTTGGCGGTGTTTGTTCGAGGCCGGGATCGGGGCCTGGTTTGATGAGTCGACGCGGGGGCTGTATCAACGGCGGTTTTCGTTGGGGCTGCCGCCGGAAGTAGAGGTGGAGCGGGCGTTTCAGCGGTATGGCTATAAGCCGGCTGAGAATCGCCGGGCCTTTGAGTTGAGAACGCGGGCGTTTCAGATGCACTTTCGAAGCCGCAATTATGGTGGGGTTCTGGATGGCGAAACGTGTGCGATTTTGTATGCGTTGAATGAGCGGTACCGGGCGGCGTGAGCTTGAGTGCTCGGCGCAGCCCATCGACCTGATGCACTGAGATCCAAGGGTGGCAGCGGGCTTGCTCGCGAATCCGCTCAAAAACCATAACAAGCCTAAATCCACTCAGCGCTGGTGCGTCTCCAGAACATGAAATCCGTGCGCATCACGGATCGGCAGTTTGGTCACCCCACCCGCGTATTGAGGGATCGAGAGATGTCAGTCGCTACCAGCCGTATCGAAGACGCCCCGGTGTATGCCAACCCGGCACCCGCGGAAACGCTCTACCAATTCGACGAAACCCCACTGTTGGCCCGCCAACGCCAGCAGGAATCCAACGCCCGCAGCTACCCACGGCGTATCCCCCTGGCTCTCAAGCGTGCCAAGGGGATCTACGTGGAAGACGTGGAAGGCCGCAGTTTCATCGACTGCCTGGCGGGTGCGGGCACCTTGGCGTTGGGCCATAACCACCCGGTGGTGATCGCAGCCATCCAGCAGGTCCTCAGCGACGAGCTCCCGCTGCACACCCTCGACCTGACGACGCCGGTCAAGGACCAGTTCGTGCAGGACCTGTTCGGCCTGTTGCCTGCAGCGCTTGCGCAAGAAGCGAAAATTCAGTTCTGCGGCCCCACCGGCACCGACGCAGTGGAAGCCGCGTTGAAGCTGGTGCGCACGGCCACCGGTCGTAGCACGGTGCTGTCATTCCAGGGCGGTTATCACGGCATGAGCCAGGGCGCACTCAGCCTGATGGGCAGCCTGGGGCCGAAAAAGCCGTTGGGCGCCTTGCTCGGTAATGGCGTGCAGTTTCTGCCTTTCCCCTATGACTACCGCTGCCCCTTCGGCC
Organism: Pseudomonas fluorescens; assembly: GCF_900215245.1. Classification (GTDB taxonomy): domain Bacteria; phylum Pseudomonadota; class Gammaproteobacteria; order Pseudomonadales; family Pseudomonadaceae; genus Aquipseudomonas; species Aquipseudomonas fluorescens. The sequence continues at coordinate 217,546 of NZ_LT907842.1, read as the reverse complement.
TGGGTGGCGCGGAAGGCGTGCGGGTCAATCTGCATTACCTGGAAAATCTGCTGAACGACCCGGAAGCCGGGGTGTTGTTGCCGGCGGCGGTGATTGTCGAGGTGGTGCAGGGTGAGGGCGGGGTGATTCCGGCCGATCTTGATTGGCTGCGGGGCTTGCGCCGCATCACCGAGCAGGCGGGCGTGGCATTGATTGTTGATGAAATCCAGAGCGGTTTCGGCCGTACCGGCAAGATGTTTGCCTTCGAGCATGCCGGCATCATCCCGGATGTGGTGGTGATGTCCAAGGCCATCGGCGGTAGCTTGCCGCTGGCCGTGGTGGTGTATCGCGACTGGCTCGACACCTGGCTACCGGGCGCGCATGCCGGGACCTTCCGTGGCAATCAGATGGCGATGGCGGCGGGCTCGGCGGTGATGCGTTACCTCAAGACGCACGACGTGGCCGGTCATGCGGCCGCCATGGGTGAGCGCCTTGGCGAACACCTGCGCATCCTGCAGCGGGATTTCGCGTATCTGGGGGATATTCGTGGTCGCGGGTTGATGCTGGGGGTGGAACTGGTGGACCCGAACGGCAGCCTGGATATCCAGGGACACCCGCCGGTGCATCGCCAACTGGCCCCGCTGGTGCAGCGTGAATGCCTCAAGCGTGGCTTGATCCTGGAGTTGGGCGGTCGGCATGGCTGTGTGGTGCGCTTCCTGCCACCGCTGGTGATTACCGCCGCCGAGGTCGACCGGGTTGCCGAGATCTTCGGTCGCGCCTTGGCGGCAGCGGTCGCCAGCCTCTAATTTTTCGCAAGCCCGGTACGTTTCTACAGATATCAGTGCTGCGCATGGTGCGCAGCGAGCCTTGTTAGCGATGGAGAACAGCAATGACCTCAGTATTTGACCGCGACGACATCCTGTTTCAGGTAGTGGTCAACCACGAAGAACAGTATTCCATCTGGCCCGACTACAAGGTCGTACCGGAAGGCTGGCGCACCGTGGGCAAGAGCGGCATGAAGCAAGAGTGCCTGGCTTACATCGAAGAAGTCTGGACCGATATGCGCCCCCTGAGCCTGCGCCAGAAGATGGATGGCGCTGCGCTGGCTGGCTGACACACGGTCGGAGCGGGCTTGTGTGGGAGCGGGCTTGCTCGCGAATGCGGTGTGTCAGTTAACGCAAGTATTGACTGATCCAACGCCTTCGCGAGCAAGCCCGCTCCCACATAAAGCATTACGGCTGCGTGTTGGTATACAGATAATCCGTGGCCAACGACGCCAGTGTCCGCACTCCCACCACCAACGCCGACTCGTCCACAAAGAACCCCGGATTATGGTTCGGTGGCGCTTTGCTCATGTCCTGGTCCCTCGGCGTCACGCCCAGAAACACAAACAGCCCCGGCGCTTCCTTGGCGTAAAACGAGAAGTCCTCGGCGCCGCCCACCAGCGGCCCTTGCACCACATCATCGTTGGCCGCCCAGCGCAGGCTTGGCAGCATTTTCTCGGTCAGCGCCGGGTTGTTGATGGTGGGGTCGTACTTCTCGATGATGGTGACTTCGGCCTTGGCGCCGCCACTCTCGGCGATTTTTTCCACGGTCTGACGCACATCCGCGTGCAGCTTCTGGCGAATGCCGTAATCGTAGGAGCGAATGGTGCCGCTCATGTCGAGCGACTCGGGGATGATGTTATAGCGCGTGCCGCCGTTGATGGTGCCAATGCTCACCACCGACGGAAATGACGAGATGTCGGTACGCCGGCTGACCACGGTTTGCAGGCCAACAATGGTCTGCGCGCCGACGGTGATCGGGTCGATGCCGTCCCAGGGGCGGCCGGCGTGGGTCTGTTTGCCGAGGATCTTGATGCGCAGGTCATCGGAACTGGCCAGGGTCGGGCCCGGGCGGTAAGCGATTTGTCCGGCCGGTACGCCGGCCCAGACATGCAGGCCGAACACCGCATCCGGCTTGGGTGCCTTCATCACGCCTTCCTGCACCATCATTTTCGCGCCCCAGGTGTTCTTGCCGTCGGGGATAAAGTCACTCGGGCCTTCTTCGGCCGGCTGGAAATAAAACACCACGGTGCCGGGCAGGCGGTCGCGCATGCCGGTCAGGATTTTCGCTGTGCTGAGCAGGATCGCGGTGTGGGCGTCGTGGCCGCAGGCGTGCATCACGTCGACCTCTTTGCCCAAGTAGGTGCCTTTGGCCTTGGAAGCGAAAGGCAGGTCGGCGACTTCCTTGACCGGCAGCGCATCCATGTCGGCGCGCAGGGCGACGGTGGGGCCGGGCAGGCCACCCTTCAAGATGGCGACGACACCGGTGCGGGCCACGCCGGTTTTCACCTCAAGGCCGAGGTCGCGAAGTTGTTTGGCAACCAACTCGGCGGTGCGTGTTTCGGTATTGCCCAATTCGGGGTGAGCGTGGATATCGCGGCGGGTTTCCAGCAGGCTCGGCTCCAGCGCCTTGGCCTGGCTGGCGATTTCCTCGCGGGCGCTGTCCTGGCCACTGGTGGCGGCAATGACCGCGCTGCTGGCGACCCCGCACAGTACGCCGAGAACCCATCGGTGTGTCAGACCATTCAAACGCATAACGACCTCTCCTGAGTTTATTGTTGTTGATCTTTCTCCTGCACGCTGCCGGCGGTCACCACCTGCACACTCAAGCGTGGCGTGGCCAGATCCAGCCCGGCCTCATCCAGATGGCGCTTGAGCGACAGGTTGAACGCCCGCGACACTTCCCACTGCTTGATCGGCGCGGTTTTAAAGCGCGCGCGCAGGATCGCACTGCCGGACTCAAAGCTTTCCACGCCCTGAATCTCCAGCGGCGACCAGATGTTGCGGCGTTGCAGTGGGTCGTTGCGCATTTTCTGGCCGACGTCGCGCATCAACTTGATGGCGTCATCGATTTCCATGTTGTAGGGGATCGCCACCCGGAAGATCGCGTAGCCGAACTCCCGCGAGTAGTTCTTGATGCTCTTGATTTCGCTGAACGGAATGGTGTGCACGATGCCGTCGATGTCCCGCAGGCGCACGGTACGAATGGTCAGGCCCTCGACGGTGCCGAGGTGGCCGCCGACGTCCACGTAGTCATCGATGGCCAGGGAGTCTTCGATGATGATGAACAGGCCGGTAATCAGGTCCGCCACCAGCGATTGCGCACCAAAACCGATGGCCAGGCCGATCACACCGGCACCGGCCAGCAGTGGCGTGACGTTCATGCCCATGTTCGCCAGGGCGACGATCGCGGCGATGATAAAGATGGTCACGAACAGCACGTTGCGGATCAGCGGCATCATGGTCTGCGCGCGCGCGTTGGCCAGGCCTTTGCGCGAACGCGTGAGGGCGTGGTGGATCGCGGTGTCGCTGAGGATCCAGATCAACCAGGCAAACAGCAGCGTGCCGCCGAGGCCGAACAGCTTGACGCTGATTTCATGGCCGTCACCTTCGGTAAAACGAATCAGCGACAGGCCCCAGACGCGCAAGCCCAGCTCGATAAACGCCAGCCACACGACCAAATGAGCCAGGGTGTACACGAAGCTTTTCAGGCGCTCGGAGTACAGCGCGTGACGCTTGTGCCCGCGTAGCGGCTTGAGCGCATGACGGCGCACCAGGCCGTTGATCACCATGCACAACACCAGCAACACCGTGCATAGCAACGATTGACGCAGGGCGGTGCTGGTGTCGCCAGCGGACAGGAAGGTGGCAAACAGCGAGATGCCCACCAGCAACAGCGCCGGTAAATACCAGAAGCTGCCGATAATCGAGAGCGTATCGGTGAGGGCGCGACGTGTGAGGCGCCGGGACAGCGGTTGGTTGCGGATCAGGTGGGCGATCGGCCGGCGGAAGCGCAGGATAAACACGCCGGTGGACAATGCCGCCATCACATTGGCGACGGTCGCGGCCGTGTGGGCCAGGTGCTGACCCAGGGCCTGCATCATTCGCGGGTCGCTCAGCGCTTCACCGAAGGCGGCGAAACTGCCGATCAGCCACAGCGGGCGGAAGGCCTGGCGACGCAGGATGTAGAGCGCACGGTGGCGGTGCGGGCCGTCGAGTACGGAGAAGGCAATCACGCAGATCGCCGAGAAACAGGTGCCGACCACCAACGCATAGGCCAATACCATCGCCAGGGATTTGCCCAGGGACGAGGGCAGCACATAGCTCAGGTAAACCGTGATGACCAGGGCGATCAGCCACGGCCCCAATTTGCGCAGGGCGAAGCGCAGCATGTCCCAGGTGCGTGGGTGTTGCGGCAGTTCCTCGGGCAGGCCGAAACGCTCGCGTACGCGATGGCTGAGCCAGATCAGGGCGGCGGCCAGCAGGCTCCAGACCGCCAGGATGACGGCAAAGCCGAAAATGATCGGCAGCCATTCACTGGCCGGCATCATCAGCGCGCTGAGTTCATCCTTGGCCAGTTCAACTTCGTCGGACCAGCGCCCCAGCGGGCTGTCGGCACCGGAAAACTGTGCCTCAAGGCCGGCCAGGGTGCCGCCGATCAAGCCGAGAACGCCTTGTTCGGCGGCGGGTTGGGCCTTTTGCGTGGCTTCGCGCAGCTTTTTTAAATCGCTCAGCAACTGAGTGCGCTGCCGGTCGTTTTCCAGGGTTTTGATGACCTCGTCCAACGACTGCCCCAGCGGCACGTCGGCCTGGGGCTGGGTCTTGTTGGTGCTGCCCAGCAAACCGGGCAAGCCCACGGCTTGGGCAGGCGTGAGCGGCAGCAGCATCAGCAGGGCGATCAGGAAACAGCAGGGCAGGGCACGAAGACGGGAAAACACGAGGCGGTCAACCTTGGAAACGACGAATTGACCGAGTGTACGAGGCCGTTATGCCCAATGCGAGTGCATTTGTCATTCCGCCAGTTTGGCGAGGATTTTGTAAACCACGGTTCCCAGGATCAGCAGCATACCGACCCACATGCCAAACACGCCGACGGGCTTGTCGCGAAAGTTGAAGCCGGTCGCGAGCAGGATCATGCCGATCAGGATGGGGATAAGCATGGCGTGGAAAGAGGACATGGAGATCATGGGGCGACGGCCTTGTCAGAGTGGGAATACTGACAAGTCTAGGTCGGATTATCAGAAGTGCAGATGATGCAGGTCAGTTTGCAGGCGAGCTGTACACAAAACCCAATGTGGGAGGGGGCTTGCTCCCGATGACAGTCTATCAGCCACTAAAATGTTGACTGACCCACTGCTATCAGGGGCAAGCCCCCTCCCACATTTTTGACCGAGTTGCCCTGCAAATTCAGGGCAGGTCGCGGCTCGCGTAGAACGCACCCAGTACCTTGACCAAATGCGCCAGGTCATGGCTGCCGCACAGTTCACGGATTGAGTGCATGGCAAACGTCGGCAGGCCGATGTCCACGGTGCGCACGCCCAAATGGCTGGCGGTGATCGGGCCGATGGTCGAGCCACAGCCCATGTCGCTGCGTACCACGAAACTCTGCACCGGGACTTCCTGAGCCATGCACAGATGGCGGAAGAAACCGGCGGTTTCGCTGTTGGTGGCGTAGCGCTGGTTGCTGTTGACCTTGATTACCGGGCCCGCATTCAGTTTCGGGCCATGGTTGGCGTCGTGTTTCTCGGCGTAGTTCGGGTGGACGCCGTGGGCATTGTCCGCCGACACCAACAGCGATTTCTGAATGGTGCGTACGAACTCATCACCTTCCGGCAACAGGCGGCGCAGGGTCTGTTCCAGCATCGGGCCGTCGGCACCGCAGGCCGAGCAGGAGCCGACTTCTTCGTGGTCATTGCACACCAGCACACAGGTTTCATCGGTTTCGCTGGTGAGCAAGGCTTGCAGGCCGGCGTAGCACGACAGCAGGTTGTCCAGGCGGGCGCCGGCGATGAAGTCGCCATTCAGGCCAATCACCGCTGCACTTTGGGTGTCGTAGAAGCTCAACTCGTAGTCGAGTACCACGTCGGCGTTCAGGCCGTGTTCGCGCGCCAATTGCTCGGTGAGCACGGCGCGGAAGTCCACGCGTTCGTCACCGGCGAATTGCGCCAGGATCGGCGGCAGTTCGGTCTGGGCATTGATCGCCCAACCCTGGTTGGCTTCACGGTTCAGGTGAATGGCCAGGTTGGGGATGATGGCGATGGGCAGCTTGAAGTCGATCAACTGGCTCTCGACCTTGCCGTCGCGGCGGAAGGTCACGCGGCCGGCCAGTGACAGGTCGCGGTCGAACCACGGGGCCAGCAGCGCACCGCCGTAGACTTCCACACCCAACTGCCAGAAACCCTGGCGCTGCAGCTCCGGCTGGGGCTTGACCCGCAGGCACGGGCTGTCAGTGTGGGCGCCGACCAGGCGAATCCCGCCCTGCAGCGGCGAGTGGCGACCAAGCTTGAACGCGATGATCGAGGAATCGTTACGGGTCACGTAATAGCGACCGTTGGCCTCGGTGGCCCAGGTTTCGCGCTCGTCGAGACGCTGGTAACCGGCCGCTTCCAGGCGCTGGGCGAGGGCGGCGGTGGCATGAAAAGGAGTAGGGGAGGCCTTGAGGAAGTCGATCAGGCCTTGATTCAACGCTTCGCGCATAAATAGCTCCAGACAGCAATGCGCGGAGTTTACCGTTCGATGGCCAGAAGTGCACATTACAAATGTGGGAGGGGGCTTGCTCCCGATAGCGGGGTATCAGCGAACTATTCAGTGGCTGATACACCTTAATCGGGAGCAAGCCCCCTCCCACATTTTTAATGCAGTGCCAACTTAGAAAGGGGCCGGGCACTCAAAGCGCAGCCGCTCGCCGCTTTGCGGGTGCGTAAAGCTCAACATGCTCGCATGCAGGCACAGGCGCGGCCAGGCGGCCAGGGCTTGTTCATGGGCGTACAAGCCATCACCCAACAACGGGTGGCCGATCGACAGCATATGCACGCGCAACTGGTGTGAACGGCCGGTAATCGGCGTCAGCTCGACGCGGCACCAATCGCCGCAACGCTCCAGCACTTTCCAGAAGGTCAGCGCGTGCTTGCCGAACTCATGGTCGACCACATGGCGTGGCTTGGTCGGCGGGTCGTAGCGCAGGGGCAGGTCGATGCTGCCGCTGTCCAGTGTCGGCTGGCCCCAGGCCAAGGCGGTGTAAGCCTTTTCGGTTTCGCGGTCGTGAAACTGGCGGGACAGTTCGCGGTGGGTGTCGGCGTCCCGTGCGAGCAGGATGATTCCTGAGGTTTCCCAGTCCAGTCGATGGACTATGCGGGCCTCGGGGTAACCGTTTTCCTGCAGGCGGGTGATCAGGCAGTCCTTGTTGTCATCGGCGCGGCCGGGCACCGAGAGCAGCAAGGTCGGCTTGTTCACCACCAGGACGGCGTCGTCCTGATGCAGGATATGGATATTGGACAGCGGCATTAAACAGCCTCGTAACAAACGCCAACGGCGGCTCGCTCACCCGGTTCCCGCCAGGGGATCAAGGTGACCGAGCCGCCGTGGCGGGCGCCTTTTCGATTAACGATCAGGCAGGGTGATATTGAGTTCCAGAATCGAGCAGCTGCCGTCGTTTTCCAGGGCGACGTGCACGTCATCGTTGCCGATATTGACGTACTTGCGAATCACCTCGACCAGTTCCTTCTGCAAGGCTGGCAGGTAGTCCGGTGTACTGCGTTGGCCGCGTTCGTGCGCCACGATGATCTGTAGACGCTCTTTCGCTACCGACGCGGTACTTGGCTTTTTGTTGGCGCGAAAGAAGTCGAGAAATTTCATTGTTTAGTTGCCTCCAAAGATACGCTCGAAGAATCCCTTCTTCTTTACATCGAGGAAGCGATGTTCCACGGTCTTGCCCAGCAAGCGATCTACGGCATCGCTGTACGCCTGGCCGGCGTCGCTCTGGTCGTCAAGAATCACCGGCACGCCCTGGTTGGAGGCTTTCAGCACGGCTTGGGATTCCGGGATCACGCCCAGCAGGGTGACGGCGAGGATTTCCTTCACGTCTTCAACACCGAGCATTTCGCCGTTGCTGACGCGCTCCGGGTTGTAACGGGTGAGGAGCAGGTGTTCCTTGATCGGGTCTTCGCCTTTCTCGGCGCGCTGGGACTTGCTGGCCAGCAGGCCGAGCATGCGGTCCGAGTCACGTACCGAGGAGACTTCCGGGTTGGTGACCACGATGGCTTCATCGGCGAAGTACATCGCCAGGTGAGCACCGGTTTCGATACCGGCCGGGGAGTCGCACACCACGTATTCGAAGGTTTCTTTCAGTTCGGCGAGGACTTTGCCTACGCCTTCTTTGGTCAGTGCGTCTTTGTCGCGGGTCTGGCTGGCAGCCAGCACGTACAGGTTCTCAAGGCGCTTGTCCTTGATCAGGGCCTGTTGCAGGTTGGCTTCGCCGTTCACTACGTTGACGAAGTCATACACCACGCGGCGTTCACAGCCCATGATCAGGTCGAGGTTACGCAAACCGACGTCGAAGTCGACGATGACTGTCTTGTGGCCGCGCAGAGCGAGGCCGGTACCGATAGCGGCGCTGGTGGTGGTCTTACCCACACCACCCTTGCCGGATGTAACCACGAGAATCTTGGCCAAGGTGTTTCACCCCTAAGGAAAAAGGACTTTTCGGTCCCTGAAAAACATCTCTTGAAACTCGCTGCAGGCGGACAGCCTTTGTAGGAAAAATATGTTGTTCGCCAAAAGGAAAGCCAACTTCTAATTATTCCTACACAAGTCTTGCCGGTTTCGCTGTGCTATCAGAGTCTAGAGATGCTTGGAAAATGCGGCAGTATCCGTTAAAGACGGATGATGTTCAACACATCGCCCGACAGGCTGACTTGTACCCCGGCTCCCCACAGCGGATCACGGCGCAAATCTTCTGAAACCTTGTACTGGCCTGCGATCGACACTAGCTCAGCGGTCAACTGCTGGCAAAAAATCCGCGCTTTGGTATCGCCCTTGATGCCGGCGAGGGCACGTCCGCGCATCGGGCCGTATACATGGATGTTGCCATCGGCCAGAAGTTCCGCACCCGGACTCACCGGCGCAATCACCACGAGGTCGCCGCCCTGGGCGTAAATTTGCTGCCCGCCGCGTACGGGGGAGGTGATGATCTTTGTCGGCTTGACCGTGGGCTCCGGCGGTTTTTCCGGTTTTTTCTTCACTTCACCTTCCGTCGGGTCGAGCGGACGCTCGCGGGCACCGGAGGGTGGCAGTACTGGCAGTTCAATGGCGATTGCTGCGGCAATGTCTTCGATACGGCTGGCGCGAATCGCCAGGGTGCGCAAGCCATGGGAGCGGCACACGCGCATCAGGCCGGGCAAATCAATCGCGCCTTGGCCTGCCGGGAGTTTGTCCAGGGCCAGCACCAGTGGGGCATTGTTGAAAAAATTCGGTGCCAGGGCGACCTTGGCGGCCAGTTGGCGGTCGAGGGCGTCGAGGTCATTGCGGGCCAGCTCCAGCACGGTGATGGCGAGCATGCTGCCTTTCAGCTGGAACACGGGATCTTGGTCTAGCGGTTCGGTTTGGCTCATGGTCGGCAAAAGCGGCTTGTCACGAAAAGTGTCGAGACTTATAACGAGAACATCCACGGGCCGCAAGCCGAGTCGAACCGTTGTAGAATGCGCGGCCCTTGTCTTTACCGGAATCTGTAATGGATCGCCCGCGTTTTCGAGCTGTATTTCTTCACCCGCGTTTTTGGCTGTTATGGCTGGGACTCGGCCTGTTGTGGCTGATCACTCAGTTGCCCTACCGGGTGCTGTTGACCATTGGTCGTTTACTGGGCGCCGGCATGTACCACGTCGCCGGCGATCGCCGCCGCATCGCCGCGCGCAACCTTGAGTTGTGCTTCCCGGAAAAGTCCGCCAAGGCGCGCAAGCAGTTGCTCAAGGCAAACTTTGCGTCCACCGGCATCGCGTTTTTTGAGATGGCCATGAGCTGGTGGTGGCCCAAGTCGCGTCTGGCACGCCTGGCCCATGTCGAGGGGCTTGAGCATCTGAAGCAGGCGCATCTGGACGGCAAGGGTGTGATCCTGATGGCCCTGCATTTCACCACCCTGGAAATCGGCGCAGCCCTGCTCGGGCAGAAGCACACCATTGATGGCATGTACCGCGAGCATGGCAACCCGCTGTTCGACTTTATCCAGCGCCGTGGCCGTGAACGGCATAACCTCGATTCCCTGGCGGTCGAGCGTGACGACGTGCGTGGCATGCTCAAGTTGCTGCGCTCGGGCCGGGCCATCTGGTACGCGCCGGACCAGGACTACGGTGCCAAGCAAAGTATCTTCGTGCCGTTGTTCGGGATCCAGGCCGCTACCGTGACCGCCACCAGCAAGTTTGCGCGCCTGGGCAAGGCGCTGGTGATGCCGTTTACCCAGGAGCGCCTGGCCGATGGCAGTGGTTACCGCCTGGTGATCCACCCGCCGTTGAGCGACTTCCCTGGCGAGACCGATGAGATCGACTGCCTGCGTATCAACCAGTGGGTCGAAGCGTCGGTACGCGAGTGCCCCGAGCAATACCTGTGGACCCACCGGCGCTTCAAAAGCCGGCCACCGGGTGAGGCTAAGCTGTACGAAAAGCGCCGTCGATAACGCTACCTTTTTCCCACATGGAGTGACGCAATGCGCCCAGCCGAACCGGTCACAGGGTTGATTCTTTCCGGCGGTGGGGCGCGAGCGGCGTATCAGGTAGGGGTACTGGCGGCAATCGCCGAACTGTTGCCACCGGGGGCAGCGAATCCGTTCCCGGTGATTGTCGGCACCTCGGCCGGTGCGATCAATGCGGTGAGCCTGGCCAGCGGGGCCATGGATTTCACCGCCGCTGTCCAGCGCCTCACCGCCTTCTGGCAGGGCTTTCGCAGCCACTTGGTGTTGCGCAGCGACTGGCCAGGCGTCATCCACCAAGCCAGTCGCTTCCTCATCCACAGCCTGCTGGGCCTGGGCGCCCCAGTCCCGGTCGCACTGCTCAACAGTGCGCCGTTGCGGCATTTGCTCAACGACCGGTTGAACCTGCAGGGCATTGACGAAGCCATCCGCCAAAAACAACTGCATGCGGTGGCGGTCACGGCGTTTGGTTACGAATCCGGGCAAGCGGTGACCTTTTACCAAGGTGGCGGCACCATCAATGCCTGGCTGCGTCATCGGCGTATCGGTTTGCCAACCCAGCTGACAATCGAGCACCTGCTGGCCAGCTCGGCGATACCCTTGCTGTTTGCGCCGGTCAAACTCGACCAGGAGTTTTTCGGCGATGGCGCCGTGCGGCAGCCGGCGCCCATCAGTCCAGCGCTGCATTTGGGCGCAAACCGCGTGCTGGTGGTGGGGGTGAGTGGCAACCCAAGGGGTAATGAACCGTCGACCCAGCGCACTTACACCGGCCAGCAACCCACCCTGGCGCAGATCGGTGGGCACATGCTCAACAGCACGTTCATTGACAGCCTGGAAGGTGATATCGAACTGCTTGAGCGTCTGAATCAGTTCAGCCATGCCGCGCCTGAGTTGGCCGCGGTGGAGGTGTTGGTCATTGCGCCGAGCCAGCCGATCGATGAAATTGCGGCGCGGCATCGGCAAGAGCTGCCGGCGGCGTTGCGCCTGTTCTTGCGCGGGCCTGGGGCGACCAAGACCAGTGGGGCAGGGGTGTTGAGTTACTTGCTGTTCGAGGCCGGGTATTGCAGCGAGTTGATTGAGTTGGGGCGCAAAGATGCGTTGGCCAAGCGCGAGGACCTGTCGAAGTTCCTTGGCTTGACGCTGAACTGAAGGTGGGAGCGCGCAAGCCCGCTCCCACCGTTTGGCTACGATGTTGTTTAGAAGTGGTACTTGACCAGAAAGCTCGCGGTGTCCTGGTTCGTCTTGAACGCGCCGCTGTCTTCAATCCCGTACTTGTTCTTCCAGTAGTCGTATTCGAAACCGACATACAGTTGCTTCTCGCCCCAATGCAATGCCTTGCCCAGGTCGTATTTGACCTGTGGGTTGAAGTGCAGGTTGGCGTGGTAAGTGCCACGGGCGTTTTTGTCGTTATCCACGACCCAGTCCATGAAGCCGTCGATCAGCACGTCGGAGTTGCCGACCGGGAGGGTGTACGACCAGACGGGTGTGATCTGCCATACGCCGTCACCCGGGCGATTGCCTTCGGTCTGGCGTTGGTAGAAGTTCAACTGGAAGTAGTCGAAACCGGGAATGTTCAAGTCAAAAGCCGGGCCTAGCAGGTACGACTCGTTATCGCCTTCGCCGAACTCGTAAGTGAAGGCCAGCAACACATCTTTGATCGGGCCGAATGACAGGTCCTTGTCGAAAATCTTGCCGAATGACAAGCGCGGGCTGAACTCACCGTAGTAAGTGCTAGGGCCGACGTTGCCATCTTCCTTGCCGTTGTAAAAGATGCGGTCGACAAACAGGAAGTTGTCGCCGTACTTCCAGGCATCGGCATGTTCGAAGGTAACGGTTTGCTGGATCTGCGGGTTGACGGTGAAGTTCTTGCCCCACAGGTAAGTCAGGCTGTTGTTCTGCCACTGCAACAAATCACCGGCCACTGCCTGGCTGCCGGCCAGCAGGGATCCCGCCAGCATCAGGCCTTTGAACATAGGTTTCATTCGGTTGCTCCCGAGTTAAAGTTTTATGGTTTTTTCTTCTACGCAGACGCTCTGGTGTGGCGCCTTTTGGTTCGCTGCAAAAATCGTCTGTTCGGTCAGCTTTAATGCTTTTAGCAAGAGCTGCGCCAAGGTGTTTAAAAAGCCAAAAAATCCCCGTCGGCTGCATCGGGTGCAGTCGAATTCAGAGGGTTTTTGCACACATTGGCAGCTGCTGCGGGGCCGGGATAAGTTGGCCTTTAAGTCAGCTTTTACATTGGCTGTTTTTTTTTGAGTCGATTCGAGCGGGCGCGGAGAATACTGGCTCACAAGCCTTGGCTCAAGTGCGCTGTAAAAGAGCGCGTGGGGCAAGAATGGGGCGCGGCGTGTGGCCGGCCCCTGGTGAAGGGTGTGCATGCGGTGTTCCCTGTGCGTGATGGTTTTTGTTGTTCTTATTAAGAGCAGGCAGGAATCAATGCGTAGCGGCGACCACAGGTCGTTCAGCGCCGCCGAGAATGTTGAACAGTACATTCAGCGACAACGCGCTGAGGGTGGCCATGGCAATCCCGCTGTGGGTTATCGGGTTCATCCACAGCGGCAGTTGCGCGAAGAAATCCGGGCGCACCACCGGGATCAGGCCCATGCCGATACTCACCGCCACCAGCAACTGGTTGCGGCGGTCGGCGATGTCGGCTTCCTGCAGGATCTTGATGCCGGTCGCCGCGACCATGCCGAACATGGCAATCGCCGCACCCCCCAATACCGCCGGTGGAATCGACGCCACCAGAAACGCGGCTTTGGGCAGCAGGCTGAGCACAATCAGAAAGGCCCCGGCCATGATCGTCACTGAGCGGCAGCGCACGCCGGTCATTTGCACCAGGCCGATATTCTGGGCGAACGAGGAGTGGGTAAAGGTGTTGAAGAACCCGGCGAAGAACGACGCGCCGGCATCACACAACAAGCCACGGCGCAGCATCTTCGGCGTGACGTCCTGGCCGGTAATCTTGCCCAGGGCGAGGAACATGCCGGTGGATTCGACAAAGATGATCACCACCACCAGGCACATCGACAGGATCGGCGCCAACTCGAATTTGGGCAGGCCGAAATGCAGCGGCGTCACCACTTGCACCCACGGTGCCTGGGCCAGGCCGCTGAGGTCGACCATGCCGATCATGCCGCACAGGCCGTAGCCGAGGGCCATGCCGATCAGCACCGAAATATTCACCCAGAAGCCGCGCATGAAGCGGTTGATCAGCAGGATGGTCGCCAGCACCAACGCGGCAATCGCCAGATAAATCGGCGAGCCATAGGAGGCGGCAGCGCTGCCGCCGCCGGCCCAGTTCACCGCCACTGGAAACAGCGACAGACCGATCGCAGTGATGACGGTGCCGGTGACCAACGGTGGAAAAAAGCGCACAACCTTCGACATGAACGGCGCGATGACAAGGCCGAAGAACCCGGCGGCGATGGTCGCGCCGAAGATGCCCTGCAAGCCGATCCCCGGCATGCCGGCCATGGCGACCATGCTGCCGACGGCGGCGAAACTGGCGCCCATCATCACCGGCATGCGAATGCCTACAGGGCCGATGCCGAACGACTGCACCAGGGTGGCGATACCGGCGACGAGCAGGTCGGCGTTGATCAGAAAGGCGATTTCTTCACGGCTCAGGCCGGCGGCCTGGCCAATGATCAGGGGGACGGCGACGGCGCCGCCGTACATCAGCAAGACGTGTTGCAGGCCTACCAGAATCAGTTGCAAGAGGGGCAGCCGCACCATGGCGGGTGCGGCGGGAATCTGCGGTTCGACTAACTCGGTCATGCAACACCTCGAATCTTTTTATTGTTGTGTTGTTCGGCATTCAATTGCCGGGTGGAACGCAATCTTCAAAGCACCACAAATCCCCTGTGGGAGGGAGCAAGCCCCTTCCCACATTGGAGCGCTGTGCATCAGTTAATTGGTGCGCGCCCCCTGGTTGATCCAGGTGCCGATCAAATCCCGTTCCTGCTGGGTCATCTGGGTGATGTTGCCCAGCGGCATGATCTGGCTGGCCACGGCCTGCGCTTGAATACGCGCCGCCTGCTGCTGGATCTGCGCCGGGGTGTCGAACATCACCCCAGCCGGTGCGGTGCTGAACAACGGGCTGGTGGGCTTGGCCGAATGGCACACCGCGCAGCGTTCCTGAATCACCCCATGCACCTTGTCGAAATCAACCGATGCCTGCGCGGGCGCAGGTGCAGCGGCAGGCGCTGCGGGGGCTGCCGGTGCGGCAGGTTTCAAGCCGCCACCCAAGGCGGTTTCCGGCAATGGCTGGTATTCGATCGCGGCAGGCGCCTTGGCCACATCCGGTGCAGTCGCCACGGGTTTCGGGCCAGTCACGTACGCCAGGCAAATCATCGCCAACGCGCCAACCGGCAAGGTCCAGGCATATTTCTGGCTGTTGTGGCGGGTGTTGAAGTAGTGACGCACCAACACGGCCGCCACGGCGATACCGGCGAGGATCAGCCAGTTGTATTGGCTGCCATAGGTGCTCGGGAAGTGGTTGCTGATCATGATGAACAGCACCGGCAAGGTGAAGTAGTTGTTGTGACGCGAACGCAACAGGCCCTTGGCCGGCAGCGCCGGATCGGGTGTGCGGTTCTCCGCGATCGCCGCCACCAGTGCGCGCTGCGCGGGCATGATGATGCGGAACACGTTACCGACCATGATGGTGCCGATCACGGCGCCCACATGCAGGTACGCACCACGGCCGCTGAACACTTTGCTGAAGCCGTATGCGGCGGCAATCAACAGCACGAACAGGATCAGGCCGAGCAGGGCGGGGCGCTTGCCCAGTGCCGAATCGCAGAGAAAGGAGTAGATGAACCAACCAGCCAGCAGTGAGCCGAGGCCCAGCAATACACCTTCCGGACCGCTGAGGCTGCTGCCCGGGGCCAGCAGGTACAAGGTCGGGTTGGCGTAAAACACCACGCACAGCAGCGCGATGCCGGACATCCAGGTGAAATAGGCTTCCCATTTGAACCAGTGCAGGTTGTCCGGCATGGTCGGCGGGGCCAGTTTGTATTTCTCCAGGTGGTAGATACCGCCACCGTGGATCGCCCACAAGTCGCCGGCCAGGCCGTCCTTGGGGTTGACGCGATTGAGGTTGTTTTCCAGCCAGACGAAGTAGAAAGAAGCGCCGATCCACGCGACGCCGGTGATCATGTGAACCCAGCGCACGCTCAGGTTCAGCCATTCCATCAAATGTGCTTCCACAGTCTTTACCTCTCGCCTGTCACTCTGTTGTCGAGTGATCAGACCTTCTCTTATTGGTGGGGGGCGAGGATCAAACGCTCATCCTCTTTGAAAAAATGCTCATCGCAGTTATTGCCTGTGCCACTGCGATCAACCACCAGGAAGTCATCCCGCTTTTCGATCGTCAGCACCGGGTGGTGCCAGACGCCGCGATGGTAATTAATGCCCTGCCTGCCGTTGGTAACGAAGGCGCGGACCAAGCCCGATACAGGTTCATCGCCAAGTGGCGCGACCACGATCAGAAAGGGGTTGCCGAGCAGCGGTATAAAAGCCTGGCTGCCCAGCGGGTGTCTCTCCAGCATGCACACGGTCAATGGCATGTCCTGCGCGTCGGCGCGGAAGATGCTGATGATGGCGTTATCTTCCGGCGTCGCGGTTTGCACCGTCGCCAGTTTATGAAAGCGCATGGTCGACCCGTTGTTGATCATGAAGTGATCGCTGCCATCGGTTTCGATAACGTCTCCGAAAGGGGCGAAGGCTTCTTTGGTCAGGGGTTCGATCATCAGTGTGCGCATGGCTGTCTTCTTATCCGGATTCTGTGTTGTTTGTTCTGGCGCCTTTGCGAGCAGGCCCGCCCCCACATTTGGAATGCATTCCCCTGTGGGAGCGGGCTTGCTCGCGAATGGCATCACCGCTTACTTCGAAACCTTGCCCAAAACCCGCAGGCGGCTCACACCCCCATCCGGGAACACATTCAAACGAATGTGAGTGATCGGGCCCAATGCCTTGATCTGCTCGGCGAAGGTGTGTTCAGCGTGCATCTCCAGTTTCTGCGCCGGCAGCAGTTCGCGCCAGAACAGCGATTGGGTTTCGATCTGGCTGTCGGTGCCGCCCTTCACGAATGCGCCCTGGATCGAGCAGGTGTCGGGGTAGTTGCCCTTGAAATGCAGGGTGTCGACGATGATCTTCTCGATTTCACCCGGATGGCCCAGGGCGACGATCACCCAGTCATTGCCCGGTGTACGCCGACGCGCGGTTTCCCAGCCGTCGCCCATGTTGATGCCGCGGCCCGGGTTGAGGATGTTGCTCATGCGCCCGAAGTGTTCGTCGGAACAGGCCAGCGCACGACCGCCGTTCAAGGCGGCGGCCAGGTCGACTTGCTCGTTGTCACCCACCGACGACCAGTCGCGGAACGGCACACCGTACACACGCAGGCGGGCCACGCCGCCATCCGGGTAGATGTTGAAGCGCAGGTGGCTGAAGGCCTGGTCGTTGTTGATCTCGTGGTAGTGGTGGCTGTTGCCTTGCAGCTCGACGGCCGAGAGCACTTCCACCCACTGGGTGTTTTCGTCAGGATCGCCCGAGGCCAGGAAGCAGGCTTCCAGGGAGGCCGATGGCGGGAAGTTGCCGGTGAAGAATGAAGTGTCGATGTCCACGCCTTTGATCGAGCCCGCAACGCCCAGGCGGATCACCGCGCTGTCGTAGCCTTCAAAGCGCTTGCGGCGCGACTCCCAGCCGTCCATCCACTTGCCGTTGTCATCGAAAACGCCCTCCTTCCACACGGCCGGAGTCGGCTGGAACAGGCGGTTGGCGTCAGCGAACCAGTCATCGGTCACCGACAGAATCTTGGTGCCCAGACGGGCGTCGGCCAGGTTGACGAACTTCTCGAAAGGTACGGCGTAAGCTTTCATTCTTCTTGTCTGCCTTGAGTTAAGTGGCTTGGGATGCTCGCCAGGCCCTGGGCGTCATGAGCGCTCGGGCCAGGTCTGCTAAAGGGTCAGTAATCGGAACAACGCGATTTTATTGATCTCGGCCAGCGCGCATTGGAACTCGGTGTCTGCCGTGTTGTGAATGCGCGTTTCGAACGCAGCCAGGATCTGATGCCGGTTGCTGCCTTTTACCGCCATGATGAAGGGAAACTTGAACTTGGCTTTGTAAGCCTCGTTCAGCTCGGTGAAGCGCGAAAACTCGTCGCTCGAGCATTGGTGAATACCGGCGCCAGCTTGTTCATTCGTGCTGGCTTCGGTCAACTCGCCCTGGACGGCGGCTTTGCCGGCCAGGTCCGGGTGAGCGTTGATCAGCGCCAGTTGGCGGGCATGATCGGCACTCAACAGGATGTCGCTCATGCGCTGGTGCAGGGTTTCGATCTCATTGATCGAGGCGTCCTGGCCCAGGTCGAAAGCCTTCTCGGCTACCCATGGCGAATGTTCGTAGATGTCGGCGAAGGCGTTGATGAATTCATCGCGGCTCAGGGTCGCCGGCTTCAAGGTTTGGAACGCAGTCATTTCGCCGCTCCCGTATACGGATGGGTGGCGTGCCAGTGACGGGCAATGTCGACTCGGCGAGTGAACCACACCTGTTCGTGACTTTTGGCGTACTCGATAAACCGCTGCAGAGCGGCCAGGCGGGCAGGGCGGCCGATCAGGCGGCAATGCAGGCCGATGGAAAGCATTTTCGGCGCTTCGGCGCCTTCGGCATAGAGCACGTCGAAGGCGTCTTTGAGGTACTCGAAAAAGTCGTCGCCCTTGTTGAAACCCTGGACCTGGGTGAAGCGCATGTCATTGGTGTCCAGGGTGTAGGGAATCACCAGGTGCGGCTTGCCGGTGGGGTTGTTCGGTTCCCAGTAGGGCAGGTCGTCGTCATAGGTGTCGCAGTCATAGAGGAAACCGCCTTCCTCCATCACCAGCCGCCGTGTGTTCGGGCCGGTGCGGCCGGTGTACCAGCCCAGTGGGCGTTCGCCGGTCAGTTCGGTGAGGATGCGGATGGCTTCGAGCATGTGCTCGCGCTCCTGGGCCTCGTCCATGTATTGGTAGTCGATCCAGCGATAGCCGTGGCTGCAGATCTCGTGACCGGCAGCGACCATCGCGCGGATCACATCCGGGTGGCGCTGGGCGGCCATGGCCACGGCGAAGATGGTCAGCGGGATATCGAAGGCTTTGAACAACTTGAGGATGCGCCACACACCGGCACGGCTGCCGTACTCGTACAGCGACTCCATGCTCATGTTGCGCTCGCCTTGCAGCGGTTGGGCCGAGACCATTTCCGAGAGGAAGGCTTCGGACTCTTTGTCACCGTGCAAAATATTGCGCTCGCCGCCTTCTTCGTAGTTCAGTACAAAAGACAACGCGATGCGCGCCTTGCCCGGCCAGTGTGGGTGAGGAGGGTTACTGCCGTAACCGATCAGGTCGCGTGGGTAGTCAGCGCTCACTGCAGTCTTCCTTCTTGTGCGTGGTAGCGGTGTGTGTGGCGGCCGGGCAGTGAAAAGACTGGGTGGCGTCACAGCGATGAGTGATTGTATACAACTTATCGCGAACTTTGTAAGCCCGCATTTCTGCATTTTTTCTGCAGCGTGCGGTGAATAGGGCTTAGCAAGAAACTTGCCTAACTGGTCAGCTAATGGACAAAAGGTCGTTTGAAAGCAAGGATTACCCATCAATTGCCTTGCCGATTAAGCCAGCCGGGAGGATCGCAGGGTTTGTGATTTTTATTGTGTACAATTTTTTTAAAAAGTGTCTTAATCAGCCATCGCCGGCTTTTTCGATGCCCTGAAAAAGTGCAGGTTTCTCTTCAACTGACTTCAGGAGGCACGTAGACGCCATGGGACGTTTGACCACACACGTTTTGGACGCCGCACACGGCTGCCCCGGCAATCACATCAAGGTCGAGCTGTACCGCGTCCAAGGCGCGCAGCTGGAACTGGTCGCCACCGCCACGACTAACAGCGACGGCCGTTGTGATGCACCGTTGCTGCAAGGCGACAATTACGTCAGCGGTGTCTACCAGCTGCAATTCAACGCCGGCGATTACTACCGCGCCCGTGGCGTGCAATTGCCTGACCCCGCGTTCCTCGACGTGGTGGTGCTGCGCTTCGGCATCAGTGCCGAACAGGACCACTACCACGTGCCACTGCTGATTTCGCCTTACAGCTACTCCACCTATCGCGGTAGTTGAGCGTCACCTCGCTTCACACCCCCAAAGCTCTTCGTTGGTTTTTCGCCCGCCCACACTGCGGGCTTTTTTTTGCGCGTTGCGCGTTCAATTATCTAGTGCCTTTTGAATGCCGGTGATCCCTAGGCTGGGTCTTTTCCTCTTAGAGAAGAAAACCCATGACCTCGTCCCCCGACCACCTGGGCGTAATCCCCACTCCTGACCTTGCCGATACTGCCGACACTGCTGAAACGGCGTGGCAGGTTATTCGCGAGCAGTTGAGACGGCGGATTAATGCTGATGCCCATCCCAGCCGGCTGATCAATCAAATCGCTCTTGCCGATTGGCGTTGCCGTGCGTCGACACGGGCACTTACACGCCTGCTGGGGCACTCGCCAAAAATCTTGACGGTAATCCGCACCGAGCTGCGCAACGCCTTCGAGATTGACCCGGACAGCCTGCTGTTTACCGTGCCCAAGTTGCCAGCGTCACCGAGTGTGCCCGAGCATGTCGACAGCTTGACTGATCGGGCATTGTTGTTGCTGGTGCTGCCTTCGGTGCCGATCAACGTCAATCAATTCACCGGCCTGAGCGTCAAAGGCGAGCCGAATCGTCGGTTGCCCTATACACCGCTGGACGTACTGGAGCGCGTTATCGCGTTGCGCCTGTTTGATCGGCTGGCCCGTGCGCACACTGACTACTGGGCCACCCTGGTGCAGGGTGGGTGGCTCACGCGCCGTGAGCGTTGGGTTGAGTTGCACGCTCAACTCTTTGCTGACCGGGCCTTTATCGCGCGGCAACTGGATGAGTTATCGAGTCGCGGCATGGCCGTGGTCCAGGCTGTGATCGATGCCCCGACCGCTGAGGCGCGCCAACGTGCAGGTGGCAGCTGGGCCTGCGTGCGCGTGGGCCAGATGATGTGGCCTGGCACGCCTGCGGTTGCGATCCCCGGCGCATTACATTTTTTTCGCGAGGGCAACCCCGACGATGCGCCGCACGTGATTTACCTGCCGGGTGTCGCGCGCAACTTCTATGAATACCCCTCGTTCGTCGCGCTTCAATGTGGCGTACTGGAGCTGAACCGGTCGCTGTTCCATGACCTCTGGCTTTGCTTGCCGTTAAGTCGCCGCAATGCCTTGTGCCAGCCTGCCGACTTGTCCCCGGCGTCCAGTGTTTTGCGTGGCCTGACGGTCACCGGCGATGCGTTGGCACTCAGCGCGCAGGCGCTGCTCAGTGAGCAATGGGGAAACGAATTGGCCTGCGCCGTAATGATCAATCACGACCATGTGTTTTCGACACAACGGCCTCGGCCACCACCGCTCACGGCGGGCCCTTTTCTCGCGCACGTAGAGAGCACCAGGAAGCGGTTGGTCGGCAGCGCTCGGCTCGGTGTGCTGGGTAATCAAATGCTCACGTGGGACCAGCAGCGACGGCGCGCAGAAATTATCTTTGCCAGTACCGCGTCCGGCTTGCCGCTGCGGACTGCAGAGCAGCAGATCAAACGGTACGAAAAAGCGCTGGTTGCACTGCTCGATCCGCAGGACCCCAGCGCCGAAACGCCCGCGTATCAGCAACTCATGGCGCTGCTAAGCCACCTCAAGGTGCAGGCCCAGGCGTTGAAGACGTTGACGCAGGGTGCACAGCAGCGACTGCTGGAGGTGGCGTTCTGGACGGAGCGCCCCGGTGGGGCCGGGACACCCAGGCGTGGCACCCTGTTCATGACGGCGCAGACCGAGGCACTGCGTTGTGAGGTCCAGTTGCAGCATCGGCTCAAGTTGCTCAGCACCGCTCATCGCGACCTGATAATCGAAGTGCTGGAGCAGCCGTTAGCGGCGAAACGCCTGGGCAGCCAAACCCAGGTGTTGTCGATCGCGGTGGGCAGCGATCCCGACGCCTTCTACCCACTCCATAACGTGTGGGTGGTGACCACCGCCGCAGCAGTGCGGGTTCCGACCCGCCAGCATCCGGTGGTGTTGTATGCGTTCGGGGCAGAGGGCGGGGTGCTGGGGTTTTCCGGATTGGAGGCCTTGACCCTTAGCGTCAAGGCGAGCCTGAGCAGTCGTGACGACTCGGTGCTGTGGGGCGGTGTCGAGCGCGATAAGCGTAACGACTTACGCGCCCATGCGCTGCGGGACAGCTTGTCGGTGCGCTACGTCCCCATCAATGGCAAGCCTGCGCTGGCAGCGCTGCAGAAAATGCTGGGGTCCTTTGATCGCTTGTACAAAAGCACCGAGGACATCACGCGGCTTTTCAGTGAGGTGAAGGATGCCGAACTGAGTCGCGCGCTGCTGTTGGTCGAGCTGAAAGAACAGCTGAAGGTGCCTGCCAATAGCGCTTTGGCACACGCCCTCGCCAATATTGAGCTGCTGCTCAAGACCGCCTCTGAAGCGAAAAAGCTGCCGACATGGCTGGCGGGCGCAACGCGCACCCAACGTAGGCACTTCAAACGTTCGCAGCGCCGTTACCTGAGCGGTGCCTTCGCCTATCAAGCCCGGCTTGAACAGCATCTGCCTGGCCTGGAAACGTTTGCACGCTGCGCCTTGAACGCCCGTTTGAGCGAGGACGCCATCTCCCCGCCGCTGGATATCGACCAGCCCTTTATTGATATGCCCGATGATGTTCACGGCAGCTATTGTGGGGGCACAAGCGCCTGCCCCGTGGGCGATCGCAACATAATATTGACCCCAAGCGCGACGCGTACAACCTTTAGTCTGCTGCAACTGGTGCTGCACAACCTGGACCCACTGGCGCCCTGGACACGGTGGCGATTGAGTCGCGCGCGTTTTCTGCAACCTGAGCGCAAACCACCGCTGGGTGCCGATTACCTGATCCGCATGGTGTCCTCGCTGGATATCGGTGGCCAATACGACGCCTTGATCAAGCAGACGTTTTACCCGCGGCTTGGCATCGACGACACGCTCAGTCAGGGGCGCATTCCCGCGTTATTGAATCGCGCATTGCACGCGGGCTTTGCGCACCATCTGCGTTGCGCAACACACGCGGGGCTCACGGCACCGGCACAACGGGTGTTCAGCACGGCGATGGCGGCTCGAACAGCGCAGGACCTGCTGAAAAACCAGCATGAGTTGCAACTGTACGTGGTTCATCTGGTGGGGCACACGATGCAGCACGATCGCTACATCGCCGGGATAGTGCTGGTGCACGACAAGCGCTCCGGGCGGTGTGTTAGCTATTGGCCCCAGGCCACCACGCCAGCGTTGATCCTCACTGAATACAGCAGCCTGCAACAGGCCCATGATGCGTTGAACCGTATCGGCGCATTGCCCGATAACGCCAAGGCACTGGCGCGGCAGGTCGCCCCTGGCTGGGCGTTTGAGGCCATCACCCACCATCCGGGGCGCGTCGACAGGCTCGATCAGGCCCTTAACAGCCTGGAGCTGTCACCCACTGCTTTCATGCTCAAAGGGGTTTGGCACGGGCGCGAGTTTATTCGTTCATTCAGCGTCAAGCATCTGGAGCCGACGGCGTTGGCTGATGAGATCGAAAAGCAAACCCTTGAGCAGCTTGCCAGTGATCCGCAGCACGGCTTGGCACTGGTTGCCACCTCGCACTTCAACGCCCAGGCATTGCTGTACCACGCCAGCGTGCTTGAACTGCAACGTCGGACCCAGGCTGCGAGTCATTCCGGTAAAGCCCTTGACGCCTATCGAGCCCGTCGTCTTGGCGAGCAAAGCGATGCGACCCAGCGCAGGTTGGTGGCTTTTTTCAACCCATTAGTCGGGATGTTCAATGACTTCTATGAGTTGCTGTTGGCCGCGCGGCGTTATCACCGTTTCGGCGACCCGCACGATGCCATCGATGTGGGCTTTATGAGTGCCTTTCTGGCGATCGACGTGTTAGCGAACTTTATACCCGGCCCCAAGCCTGCGAGCGGTAGTGCGACGCGCATGACGCGGCCGGCACTGCGCCCGGCCCTGGGGCGGATACACCGATTGCGTATGACCACACACGAGATTTCGCGCTCTGCGCCGTCAACGGTGCCTCAACTCCAAGCCATCGCGCCATTTAGAACCAAGGGTATCCCGCAGGGCGCCGTAGCGTTGAAAGGGGTGGGGGAGAACGCAGTTCAGGTGAAAAATGGCGAGACCTTTGTCGCAGATGACACCCACCATTACCCGCTCTACCGGCGTGGCGACGAACAGGTGTTTCGTCTGAAAAACACGCAGGCGCCGGGTCAGGACGAACTGATCTTGAACATCCACCAGCCGCGGGAATGGCTGCTCGGTGCCGATAGGCCACAGCCGGTCGCGGGAACCCGTTCAGCGCTGCTCAACCCGTGGCATGCGCCGGTGTCGGCGGCGCCGGACTGGCGCCCCCCGATTGTGCGTTCGGCGACGGAAAGCAGGATTCTTCACTCATCCGCGACCGCGACCCATTGGGTCAGTTGGCGGATGGACATTGAGGTCAATCCGCAATTGAGCTCCCCGGCGCCAGGCGTGTTTCATATCCCCAGGGATGCTCGGGAGTTTGCCTACAATGTGCTGCGCGTGGCCCCGCCGAATACCCAACTGACCGATCCGCTCAGTGTTTATTACAGGTTGCTCCCCGAGGGCGGGCAGGCGCCGTTGAACCGTATCGTGTTTATTCACCGCAATGAGCAACTGGTTTCACTGGCCCGCGTCGATATTGAGCGTTGGACCAGCACGGCACTGGCTGAGCAGCCCCTGCCTGTGTCACGTACCTCAGCGGGGCGCTGGCAGGTGCATGCCCCCCTGTTCGACAGGCCGTTGCCAATGTATGTGGCGCAGGCGTTCCCAACCATGACCAGCAAAAGCCGAGAATTTACCGTTGCGAGGATACTTGAGTTATCAGGCCCGGAGCGCCCTGCAACGGCCAGTCACCTGCTCAACATGCGCGCGACGCTGGACGATTGGCTACCCGCGGCGCCCGCACGAGCGGGCCAGACGGATGATCTGCTCAGGATGCTACGGTCCAGTGAGACACGGACCGATTACCTGCATGTCGGTTACGAGGGCGCAGCGCCAGGCTTCACGCGTGTCGACTTCACACCGCCCGTCCCTTTGGAATCAAGGCTGCAGCGCGGGGGCAGATCCGTTGCGCGAGACCGCCAGGCCGTGCAGCGAGCGGCCGTCAAAAGCGTGCTGGAACAGCAGGGCTTCACGCTCCGGGTACTTGAAGGCGTACGTTACGCAAGAGCCACAGAGGAATTGGTGGCCATTCATCCCACTGCGCCAAACCGGCTCTATTACGTGGCTTACCAGTGGGTTGAGAAAGGGGGGATTTATATGGGCACCCGCTTTAAACACCGTTGGTTCAACGCACTCAGGCCCGGCGTGACCAGCGTGAGGTTGTCAGCCGAGGTCAGCAGTGCGCTGCGTGAGCAGCGCCTGGTTCGGATCATGGCGGGTATTCAGTGGCCGGACTGGAAGGACAAAGCGCCCTCCGTTTACTTCATTAAATTAAACCCTCGCGTTGAGTAACGACACCGCGCCGGCGCAACTGAACAAGGCGGCGCTGACCCGGTTGAACGCACTCTGGCCCGAGCCGCTGCGCAAATACCGCGCAGCACCATGGGCGCCCAGGCCGTAGGTCAGCTTGCAGAGCAGGTCGAGCACGGCCCAAGTGGCGATCATGACCAGCAACTGGGGCAAAAACGCCTGCTGGCTGTTGAGAAATTGCGGCAGGAAGGCCGCAAAAAACAGGATGTCCTTGGGGTTGCTGGCGCCCAGCACAAAGGCACGGCCAAACAGTGCGCTGAAACGTGGCACTGCTGGTGCTTGCGGGACGTCGGCAGCGCGGGCCGGTTGCCGTGATTGCTGCCAGCTTTGCCAGGCGAGATAAAACAGGTAAAGCGCACCGACGATCTTCAAGGCACTGAACAACTGCTCCGAGGCCAGTAACAAAGCGCCCAAGCCGAGCGCCGAAGCACTCAACAAGCAAATCGAGGCAAACACCCCACCCAGAAACGCCGGGTACGAGCGGCGCAGGCCGTAGTTGAGGCTGTTGCTGATCATCAGCAGCGACAGCGGGCCGGGAATCAGGATCACGATCAAAGCAGCGCCGCTGAACAGCAGCCAGGTTTCCAGGGTCATTTACAGTCCTCCACTCGTGCAAAAGCCCCACCCGAAGGTGAGGCGGTTTTCAGCCATTCCCGAACTACAGGAAGATAAATTTCGCGATAAAAATCGCGCACAACACCCACAGGCTGATGGAAATCTCGCGGTACTTGCCGGTGCCGGCCTTGAGCGCTACGTAAGTGATAAAGCCCAGGGCGATACCGTCGGCGACCGAGAAGGTCAGCGGCATCATGATTGCCGTGACAATCGCCGGAATGCTGTCGGTGGCTTCATCCCAATTGATATGGGCCATGCTCGCCATCATCAGCATTGCCACATAAATCAGCGCGCCCGCCGTGGCATACGCAGGGATCATGCCGGCCAACGGCGCAAAGAACATCGCCGCCACAAACAGCACGCCGACGGTTACGGCAGTCAGCCCGGTGCGACCGCCGGCGGCTACACCGGCAGCACTTTCCACATAGCTGGTCACAGGCGGCACGCCGACCATTGCACCGAACACGCTGGAAGCACTGTCGGCCTTCAACGCGCGGGACAGGTTTTGAATCTTGCCATCCGCACCGACCAGGCCGGCGCGTTGTGCAACGCCCATCAAGGTCCCAGCGGTATCAAACATGTGCACAAACAAAAAGGCAAATACCACGCTGATCATGCTGACATTGAATACACCTTTCACGTCCATGGCCATCCAGGTCGGTGCCAGGCTTGGTGGGGGGGAGAGAATGCCGTTGTAGTGCACCAGGCCCAGGCCCCATCCGGCCAGGGTCACGGCGATAATGCTGATCAGGATGGCGCCGAATACCCGGTGGTAGCTGAGGATCGCAATCAGCAAAAAGCACACCGCCGCCAGCAGTGGGGCGGGCTCGTGCAGTGAGCCGAGCTTGATCAACGTGGCCGGGCTGTCGACGATGATGCCGGCGGTTTTCAGGCCAATCACGCCTAGAAACAACCCGACACCCGCGCCCATGGCGTGGCGCAGGCTGACTGGAATGCTGTTGAGCAGCCATTCACGCACCCGGGACAGGGTCAGGCCCATGAACAGCACGCCCGAGATAAACACCGCACCCAGCGCTGTTTCCCAGTGGTAGCCCATGGTGCCGACCACGGTGTAGGTGAAGAACGCGTTCAGGCCCATGCCCGGCGCCAGGCCGACCGGCCAGTTGGCGTACAGGCCCATCAACAGGCAACCGAGGGCGGCGGCGATACAGGTGGCGACAAACGCTGCGCCGTGATCGATACCGGCGTCGGCCATGATGTTGGGGTTGACGAAGATGATGTAGGCCATGGTGATGAAGGTAGTGAGGCCGGCAATCAGCTCGGTCTTCACTGTGGTGCCATGCACGCTCAGTTTGAACAGGCGTTCCAGCCAGCCGCCTTGCGGTGCGGCGAGGTCCAGCGTTGGGGCTTCGGATTTGCGGCTTTCCACAGCGAGTACTCCTCAAGAGTTTTATTGTTATTTCCAGCGCCGGTCACATGAGTGGGCAACGGCGCTTTGAGGTACTGGCGGGTTTTGTTGACTATAAGGTCAGGAACTCGCACGAAGCGAATTATGCTTTTGTATACAAATAAAGCAAATAATGTTTTCTGTTATGTGCGCAAAAGGGGATGAAAGGCTAATTTGCGCCACTCAGCGCCTGGTTGACCGCCAGCCATCCCGCCACCGCTTCTTCGCCGGCTTCGCTGAAGGCGCGTTGCAACAATTTGACTTGTTCGCGGCGCAATGACTGCTCGAAACGCAGGCCTTCTTCGCTCAATTCCAGCAGGCGTTTGCGCTTGTCGGTCTCGGACGCGACGCTGCTGACCAAGTGCATTTCCTGCAATTGGCGCAATGGCATGTTCAGCGCCTGTTTACTCACGCCGAGCAATTCCAGCAGTTGTGTCACGCTCAACGCGGGATAACGCGCGATGAAAAACACGATGCGCTGATGCACACGGCTCAGCCCACGGCGCTCCAGCATTTCATCGGCCTTGGCGGTGAACGCCTGATAGCCGAAGAAGAAGGCTTCCATGGCTTGCTGCTGGCTGCTCTGATTTTTAAGGTCAAGCATATTGACGTATCTACCCGGGTCGTCGTAATTTCGGTCAAGCAGTTTGACGTATTTCCTACGCGCTTTGCCACCGGTGACCTTATGGCCTTCTCTGAACGTGTTACGCGCCTCAAAAGCTCCTTGATTCGTGAAATCCTCGCCGCGGCCCAGCGCCCGGAAGTGATGTCGTTCGCCGGCGGCTTGCCGGCCGAAGCCATGTTGCCCGCGTTGAACTGGGACGGCATGCCCGTCAATATTGGCCAATACGGCATGAGCGAAGGCGAGCCGCACTTGCGCGAATTGCTCGCCGCCGAGGCGCGCGCACTGGGCGTGCCCTGCCAGGCCAGCCAGGTGCTGGTGGTCAGCGGTTCCCAGCAAACCCTGGACCTGGCCGCCAAGTTGTACATCGACAAAGGTACGCCGATCCTGCTGGAAGGCCCGACCTACCTGGCCGCGTTACAGATTTTCCAGCTGTTCGGCGCCGATTGCCTCACCGTGCAACTGGAGGCCGACGGTCCGGACCTGGCGGCGTTGCGTACCACGCTTGAACGCCAGCGCCCGGCGTTCATCTACCTGATTCCGACGTTCCAGAACCCGTCGGCCGTGCGCTACAGCGAGGCCAAGCGCGAGGCTGTCGCCGCGTTGCTTGATGAGTTCGGCGTGACCCTGATCGAAGACGAGCCCTACCGCGAGCTGACCTTCGATGGCGGCAGTGCGCAGCCGATTGCCGGCCGTCTGCAGAAAGCCAGCTGGATCTACACCGGCACGGTCTCCAAGACGTTGTTGCCGGGCTTGCGCGTCGGTTACCTGATCGCCAGCCCTGACCTGTTCCCGCACCTGCTCAAACTCAAGCAATCGGCGGACCTGCACACCAACCGCGTCGGCCAGTGGCAGGCGATGCAGTGGATCGGCACCGAGCGTTACCAGCAGCATCTGCTGGAACTGCGCAGCTTTTACCGCGAACGCCGCGATGCATTCCAGGCCGCACTCGAGCGCCATTTCGGTGATTTGGCGGACTGGCAAACGCCCCAGGGCGGATTATTCTTCTGGCTGACCTTGAAACAACCGCTCGACACCCGCACCTTGTTGGCGCAAGCATTAGATCAGAACGTCGCGTTCATGCCCGGTGAACCGTTCTTTTCCGAGCCCGATCTGCACCCTGGCTCGTTGCGCCTCAATTTCAGCCATATCGACCCGGCCCGTTTGGACGAAGGTCTCAAGCGCCTGGCCGCGGTGGTCCGTCAAGCACAGCACGCGCAAGCGGCATAAGGGGAGCCCCATGTACAAGGTTTATGGCGATTACAGGTCGGGCAACTGCTACAAGGTCAAACTGATGCTCAATCTATTGGGCATTGCGTACCAGTGGATCGATGTCGACATCCTTAACGGCGACACCCAGACCGCTGAATTCCTGGCCAAGAACCCTAACGGCAAGATCCCGGTGCTGGAACTGGAAGATGGCACCTGCCTGTGGGAATCCAACGCGATCCTCAACTTCCTGGCCGATGGCAGCGAATTTTTGCCAACCGAGCCGCGCCTGCGCACTCAGGTGTTGCAGTGGCAGTTCTTCGAGCAATACAGCCACGAACCGTATATCGCCGTGGCGCGGTTTATCCAGTTCTACCTGAACATGCCGGAAGATCGTCTTGAAGAATACAAAACCACGCATAAGGGCGGTTACAAGGCGTTGAAGGTGATGGAGCGTCAGTTACAAGCCACGCCGTACCTGGTGGGCGAGCAATATTCGATTGCCGATATTGCACTGTATGCCTACACCCACGTGGCGCATGAGGGTGGCTTTGACCTCACGCCTTATCCGGCCGTGCAGGCATGGTTGAAGCGCGTGGCCAGCCATCCCGGGCATGTGGCGATGCTGGACTGATTCGTACCGATCAGAGATGGACGCCGGCTTGCCGGCGACAGCATCACCGCGCAACACCTGGGCACACGGGCAGTGTCAGGCTTCTGCTGGGTGGCCTGCTTGGTAGTTCTGTGTTCAGTAACTCGAAACACTGCTGCGCCGCCGGGCTCAAGCCCATCCCGCTGCGACGGATCAACCCGATCTCCCGGTTCACGCCGGGATGGTCGATGTTGATGCGCTTCAAGCCTTCCAGGCTGTCCGCCGCCGACTCCGGCAATACACTGATCCCCAAGCCCTGGCGCACCAACGCCAAGACGGTCGACATATAGTTGGCTTCCATGCCCGCATTCATCGTCAGCCGCGTCTGATCAAACAGTGCGTCCACGTGCTCTCGCACACTGCTGTCGCGCCCGGTGAGGATGATCGGCTGCGCCGCCAATTGCTCAAGGGTCAGTTGCCGATGGCGGGCGAGGGGATGCTCCAGGGGGACAAACGCGCACAGCCGATCATTCAACACCGGCACGAAATCCAGGCCATGGCTCAGCCGCGCCCGCACCCCGAGGCCGAAGTCCACCTCGCCGGACCGCACCTGCGCGTGAATGCGGTGGGCCACCACGTCATGCAGGCGGACTTCGATCCCGGCATAACGCTCGCGAAACAGGCGCAGGGCCGGGGGCAGGGCGCCGGCGCACACCGAGGGCAGTGCGGCGATGGTGACCACGCCTCGGCGCAGCGCGGCCAGGTCGCGTGAGCCGGTGACGATGTTGTCCAGGTCCAGCAGCAGTTTTTCCATGGGCGCACGGGCGGCTTCGCCGGCAGCCGTGATGCTCACATGACGCGGGCTGCGATCAAGCAGGGCGACGCCCAGCCAGTCTTCGAGTTGCTGGACTTGTACGGTGAGTGCCGACGGCGACAGGTGCAGTTCGTTGGCCGCCTTGGTAAAGCTGCCGGTGCGGGCAACCGCCAGGAACGCTTGAATATGCTGGATCGAGTTTTTCATGGTGTGTTCCGATCATTTTGTTTTTACGAACGTGAGCGGCCGAATATTCCAATTTACAAAGACTAACCCGCTTCCAATACTCCAGGAAAACAATAACCGGCCAAAAAGGCCGCTCTGGAGTAACCCATGCTCGCTACCCTGGGTGTCATTACCATCCTGTGCCTGCTCGCTGCCGTCATGAGCAAGCGCCTCTCGCCACTGGTGGCCCTGATCGCCTTGCCGATCATCGCCGCGTTGCTCGGCGGGTTTGGCCTGCAAACCAGCGCCTTCATCATTACCGGGATCAAAAACGTCGCCCCTGTGGTGGGCATGTTTGTGTTCGCGATTCTGTTCTTCGGGATCATGACGGACGCTGGCATGCTTGACCCCATCATTGATCGCATCCTGCGTACGGTAGGGACGCGTCCTACACGGATTGTCGTGGGTACTGCGACCCTGGCGTTGCTGGTGCACCTGGACGGCTCGGGCGCGGTGACCTTTCTGGTGACGGTGCCGGCGATGCTGCCGTTGTACACGCGGCTGGGCATCGACAAACGCATTCTGGCCTGCGTTTGTGCGATGGCTGCCGGGGTCAACTTCCTGCCGTGGACCGGCCCGGTGCTGCGTTCGTCGGCGGCGTTGCATGTGCCGGTGGCCGAGCTGTTCCAACCGCTGATTCCGGTGCAAATCGTCGGTTTGGTCTTCGTGTTCGCCTGTGCCTGGTGGCTGGGCCATCGCGAAGAAAAACGCCTGGGCCTGGGCGCCGGCTCCACGGTCGATGCGGTGCCGCAACGGGTGCTCAGCGCCGACGACATCAAGCTGCGTCGCCCACGCTTGTTCTGGGTCAACCTGCTGCTGACCGTCCTGGTGATGGTGGTGATGATTGCCGGCTGGGTCGACCCGGTGGTGATGTTCATGCTCGGCACCGTGGTCGCACTGTGCATCAACTACCCCAATGTGGACGCACAGCGCGCACGTATCGATGCCCATGCCAAGACGGCGCTGACCATGGCCAGCATCCTCCTCGCCGCCGGGGTATTCACCGGCATCATGCAAGGCACCGGCATGCTCAAGGCCATGGCCGAAGTGGCGGTGGCGCAGATTCCGGCCGGCCATGGCCAGTTGATCCCGGCGGTGGTCGGGTTCATCTCCATGCCGCTGAGCCTGCTGTTCGACCCTGACTCTTACTATTTTGGCGTGATGCCGGTGATTGCCGAAGTCGGCAAGGCCCTGGGTGTCGACCCGCTGCAAGTGGCCCAGGCCTCACTGCTGGGGGTGCACACCACCGGGTTTCCGGTCAGCCCGCTGACCCCCGCGACCTTCCTGCTGGTGGGTTTGTGCAAGATCGAACTGGCCGATCATCAGCGCTTCACGATTCCTTTTCTGTTTGCCGCGTCGGTGTTGATGACCCTGACCGCGTTGCTCCTGGGAGTGATTTGAGATGAAAACCCTACGCATCGGTTCCGGCGCCGGCTACTCCGGCGACCGTATCGAACCTGCTGTGGAACTGGCCGAGCAGGGCGACCTGGATTACCTGGTGTTTGAATGCCTGGCCGAACGCACCATTGCCTTGGCGCAACAGGCGCGTATCAGTGATCCACAGGGCGGTTACGACCCACTGCTGAGTGAGCGCATGCGCCGGGTGTTGCCCTTTGTCGGGCGGCCTGATGGTCGACGTCGCTTGCGCGTCATCACCAACATGGGCGCGGCCAACCCGGTGTCGGCGGCCATTGAAACGCGGCGGATTGCCCGTGAGTTGGGCCTGAACCTCAAGGTGGTGGCCGTGGTGGGTGATGACGTGTTGGCCAGCTTGCAGCCCGAGCAGTTGCTGGATAACGGTCAGACCCTGGGTTCCCTGGGCGAGCGGCTGATTTCTGCGAACGCCTACCTGGGTGTCGACGGCATTCTTGAGGCCCTGCGCGCCGAAGCCGATGTGGTTATCACCGGGCGGGTGGCCGACCCCTCGTTGTTTCTGGCGCCGCAGATGTTTGAGTTCGGCTGGGCGGCAGATGATTGGCAGCGCCTGGGCCGGGGGACGTTGGTCGGGCATTTGCTTGAGTGCGCAGGTCAGGTCAGCGGTGGCTATTTTGCAGACCCTGGTTTCAAGGATGTGGACGATTTGGCGCGGCTGGGCTTTCCCTTGGCTGAGGTGAATGCCGACGGCGCAGCCTTGATCACCAAGGTGGCCGGTTCGGGCGGGCGCGTCAGCCGCGCGACCTGTACTGAGCAACTGATCTATGAAGTTCACGATCCTGCGGCGTACCTGACGCCAGACGTCACCGCCGATTTTTCCCAAGTGGCGTTTGTCGAGGCCGGCGTTGATCGCGTGCGCGCCCAAGGTGCGGGCGGTCGTGCGCGGCCCGAACAGTTGAAAGTCAGTGTCGGTTATCTGGACGGTTGGATCGGCGAAGGGCAGATGTCTTACGGCGGACCGGGTGCTGTCGCACGGGCGCAACTGGCGCGGGACATCGTACTCAAGCGCCTGGCGTTGATGGGCGTAGAGATGCAGGACGTACGCGCCGAGTTGATCGGCATGGATTCGCTCCACGGCCCACGCAGTCACGTCGAACCCTGGGAAGTACGCCTGCGCGTGGCCGCGCGCTGTGAAGCACGCAGCGAGGCGGTGCGGGTCGGCAATGAAGTGGAAACCCTCTACACCAACGGCCCGTCGGGCGGCGGTGGCGCCAGTAAAAGCGTGCGGCAGGTGGTGGCGGTGGCGTCGTTATTGCTGGCGCGAACTGCGGTCAACCCGAGGATCCAGGCATGAAGCTGCACACACTGGCCCATTCGCGTACCGGCGATAAGGGCGACACCTCGAACATCTCGATCATTGCCTACCGCGCCGAAGACTACCCGTTGCTGTATGAACAGCTGACGGCCGAGCGCGTCGCCGAGTTTTTTGCCGGCTTGCGTGAACCCGGCGCGGCGCCAGTGCGGCGCTACGAGCTGCCCAACGTGCAGGCGCTGAACTTCGTGCTACCGGGGATCTTGCGTGGCGGAGTGACTCGCTCGTTGGCGCTGGACGCCCACGGCAAGTGCCTGGGCTCGGCTTTATTGGATCTCGACCTGGCAATACATCACTCATGTGGGAGCGGGCTTGCTCGCGAAGGCGTAGTGTCAGTCGATAGATTGATTGACTGATCCACCGCGTTCGCGAGCAAGCCCGCTCCCACCTTGGATTTCCTGCGGCGGTCAGATTGCAGCGAACCGCTTGTCCAGGTAGTCGATGATCACCTTGGAGTCATACATCCAGGTGGTCTGGCCATTTTCTTCGATGCGCAGGCACGGCACTTTGATCTTGCCGCCTTGGTCCAGCAGGGTCTGGCGGTCCTGCGCGTTGTTCTTCGCGTCCTTCAACGCCACCGGCACATTCAGGCGGTGCAGCGTACGGCGGGTCTTCACGCAGAACGGGCAGGCGTGGAACTGATACAGGGTCAGGTCCTTGGCGGCTGCGTTGACGTGCGCCTGTTGTTCGGCCGGGCGCTGTTTTTTGCGTGGACGGGTAAGGAAGTCGCCCGCGATGATGACGTGGCCGAGGCCCACTCGAAGTGCTTTGACGAACATGGCTGAAACCTCTTGCCCATGACAGAAGGGGCCGCAGCTTACCTTAATTCTGCAGGCGAAAAAAAACCGGCGATGAACGCCGGCTTTTTCCTGCGCAGCCTGTTACTTGATCAGGCTGAGGAATTCGCTGCGGGTTGCCGCGTTTTCGCGGAACTCACCCAGCATCACCGAGGTGATCATCGACGAATTCTGTTTTTCCACACCGCGCATCATCATGCACATGTGCTTGGCCTCAATCACCACGGCAACGCCCAAGGCGCCGGTGACCTGCTGGACTGCGTCGGCAATCTGGCGGCTGAGGTTTTCCTGGATCTGCAGACGGCGGGCGTACATGTCGACGATACGTGCAACCTTCGACAGGCCCAGCACTTTGCCGCTCGGAATATACGCGACGTGAGCCTTGCCGATAAACGGCAGCAGGTGATGTTCGCACAGCGAGTACAGCTCGATGTCCTTTACCAGCACCATTTCGCTGTTGTCGGAGCTGAACAAGGCACCGTTGGTGACTTCTTCCAGTGTCTGTTCATAGCCGCGGCAAAGGTACTGCATCGCCTTGGCGGCACGCTTTGGCGTGTCGAGCAGGCCCTCGCGGGAAACGTCCTCGCCGAGCTGGCCGAGGATCGCGGTGTAATTCTGTTCCAGGGACATGAAACTACCTGTGGGATTTTCGCAAAGCGCAAGGTTACGGTGGCGGACACATCGCTGCAAGCCTGACGATGGCACTTGTTACTCGTCACGCCCTTCCATCATGGTGCGCTTGAGCATCACGTACACCGCACCGGCACCGCCGTGGCGGGCCTGGCATGAGGTAAAACCCAGCACTTGGGCGTGTTGACGCAGCCAGGTGTTGACGTGGCTCTTGATCATCGGCCGCTTGCCATCCAGCCGCACGGCTTTGCCGTGGGTAACGCGTACACAGCGGATTTCGAATTTGGTCGCTTCGGCGAGGAAGGCCCAGAGGGTTTCCCGGGCTTTTTCCACGGTCATACCGTGCAGGTCGAGGCTGCCTTCGAACGGGATCTGACCGATCTTGAGCTTGCGCATCTGGCTTTCCTGCACGCCGTCGCGGGCCCACATCAGTTCATCTTCGGGGCCTACGTCGATCACGAACTGGTCTGACAGGCCGTCCACGGTAGTGGCGTCGGTGCGCACGGTCGCAGCCTGGCGCAGCTTGGCGATCTGCGCCCGGTCAGTCTTGGGTTTGCCGGTGTCGGCGCGGTCGTGCTTGATCGGCTTGACGCCGCGCAGCTCGTTTTTGAACAGGGAAAAATCGTCGTCTTGCATGTCAGCCTCCGCGAAGGGCGGGCAGTTTACCTAAATCGCGGCGGCCAGGGCGCAGGAAACGCTAT
Source organism: Pseudomonas fluorescens (assembly GCF_900215245.1). GTDB lineage: Bacteria > Pseudomonadota > Gammaproteobacteria > Pseudomonadales > Pseudomonadaceae > Aquipseudomonas > Aquipseudomonas fluorescens. Next base: position 182,111 of record NZ_LT907842.1, on the reverse strand, counting down.
CCAAGCGCCATCAGTCGTGCTTTTTCATCAGGTGCGAAGCGATGTTCAGCGACAACGGCTGGCGCATGCGCCGACGGCTGCGACGCCACAGCCAGACGCCCAACCACAGCACCAGCAACCCGATGACCAACAAAATAGCCGAGCCACCCGGGCTGGCATTCAGCTCGCCGAGGGCCGGCGAATGACCAAACAAACCGGCACCACCGGCACCCGCCAGCAGCAGACCTACAATTGCCAGCAGCGCGGCAAAGCCGGCCACCAGGCGCAGACGCCAGTTGCTCGGCCCCTTTGGGCGCAAGCGACGAGCGTCAAAACCATCGGATATCTTCATTCCGACCTTTCCTCCAGGGTATCGGCCCTTCGACCGGAAGATACACAGGTTGTTCCTGTACCAGAGGCAATTGCAGCAAATGACAGGCATTTGCAGATGAGCGGGGCAATAAACACGCCGCGCCGCTCATCCGAGGGACGATCAGATCAGATCTTTGGTTGACGCGAGGGTAGCGAAGTTGTCAGCCATGATGGCCATTTCAGTCTGCTGTACGTGCTCGGCACTCAGGATGCCGCCTTTGTAGGGCAGGTCGCGGGTGGCGCAGGCGTCTTCGACCAGGGTGCAGCGAAAGCCCAGGTTCTTGGCGGCGCGCACGGTGGTGCTGACGCTGGAGTGGCTCATGAAGCCGCAAACGATCAAGTCCAGCGAGCCCAGGTCTTGCAAGTGCTTTTCCAGGCCGGTGCCGTGGAAAGCGCTCGGCAGCAGCTTGCCGATAATGGTTTCGTCACCGAGTGGCTCCAGGCCGCGAATGAATTCGCCACGCTCGCCCTGCGGGTCAAACAGGCCACCAACGGTGCCCAGGTGACGTACGTGCACAATCGGGCGCCCGGCGTTGCGCGCTGCGGCGACCAGTTGCTGGATATTGGCGACCGCTGCGTCCATGCCCGAGAGGGCGAGTGGGCCGCTGAGGTACTCCTTCTGGGCGTCGATGATCACGAGGGTCGCATGGTTCAGGTTGGCTGCTGCATAACCGCGACCGCTGAGTTGAAACATCGTCTTTGGAACGGACATTCTGGGGCTCCTGTGAGGGGGGCTTTTGTGACATTGTCCACTGGCTGAGCGGTTCTGTGAATCGCTACCATCGTAAGGTACGCCGTTGTTGGCTCGCAGCCATGTCAAGTAGGCGGCTTGTTGCGTGCGATGATGGCAAATTGGATGAATTCCGACCGGTGGCGAAGGGTTTTCATCCATCGTCGGTGCAGGCGAAGGCTGTTAGAATCGCCAGTCGTTTTTTCCAGGAGCTTGCCCCCGTGATCACATCCCGCCTGCGCACGTTGCGCGACCACATCCGTTGGGCTGTCAGCCGTTTCCATGGGGAAGACCTGTTTTTCGGGCATGGCACCGACAACGCCTGGGACGAAGCCCGGCAATTGGTGCTCGGCGCCTTGCACCTGCCTTGGGAAATCGCCGATAGCTACCTGGACTGCAACCTTGAGGAAGAAGAAATCTCCCACGTGCAGCGTTTGCTGCATCGCCGCATCCATGAGCGCGTGCCGACGGCTTACCTGTTGAAAGAAGCCTGGTTCTGCGGCATGTCGTTTATTGTCGATGAGCGTGTGTTGATCCCGCGCTCGCCGATTGGCGAACTGATCGAAAATCGCTTCGAGCCGTGGTTGGCCCAGCCGCCGGCGCGCATCCTCGACTTGTGCACCGGCTCCGGTTGCATCGGCATCGCGTGTGCCTATGAGTTCCAGGACGCTGAAGTGGTACTGGGCGACTTGTCCTTCGAAGCGCTGGAAGTGGCGAACCAGAACATCGAGCGCCATGGCGTTGATGAGCGGGTGTACACCGTGCAAGGCGATGGCTTTGAGGGGCTGCCGGGTCAGCGTTTTGATCTGATCGTGTCCAACCCGCCGTATGTGGATGCCGAAGACTTCGCCGACATGCCGGATGAATACCAGCACGAGCCGGAACTGGGCCTGGCTTGCGGCGATGATGGCTTGAACCTGGTGCGCCGCATGTTGGCCGAGGCCGCGGACCACCTGACCGAGAAAGGCTTGCTGATTGTCGAAGTCGGCAACAGCCAGGTACACGTCGAGGCGCTGTACCCGGAGGTCGACTTTGCCTGGCTGGACTTCCAGCGCGGTGGGCACGGCGTGTTCATGCTGACGGCAGAACAGTGCCGGGAACATCAGGCAGTGTTTGCTGCACGGGTTTAACCCGATTCAGCTGAGGAAACTGGATCTAAATGTGGGAGCGGGCTTGCTCGCGAAAACGGTGTGTCAGTAGCAGGTGGCATGCCTGACTCTGCACCTTCGCGCGCAAGCCCGCTCGCACATGCTTGAATGCCTTTCACCCTGCTGTCAGCGGTGTGTCGCGATCCAGATCAACAACCCGGCCTGAAACACCGTAAACGCCACCAGGCAGGTGATGGTAAAGCGCAACCCGCTGTCCTCACGCTTGAACTTGGTGACTTTTTCCTCTTCCTTGCGCAGCTTCACTTCCTGTTCGGCCAGGTTTTGCTCGGCCTGTTGCAGCATCTGCGCGGCTTCGAGGATTTCCACAAACTGCACCTTCTCGGTGTTCCAGCTGTCCAGCACGCCGCTGACCTTACCCGGCTGCACAGTGCCTTTGAGGTGTTGCACGTCGGCGTAAGCCACATCAAAGCCCTGGATACGCAGGAAATGATCGCGGCGTAGGCGCGTGGCTTCGTTGAGTGCATCCTTGTTAGCCAGGTCCACACCGTCGACGCGGTAATGTGACCACTTCTTTTTGGCCCAGGCGGCGCCTTGTGCGACGAGGAAGCGACCGATACCCCGGTTGGCCGGTTCGATTTCCAGGCTGTTGCCCGGGCCGAAGTGCACGCGGTGCGTATCGTGATCGACCCAGATATCCAGGTGGTTTTGCTCGCGACGCACGCGCTGGCCCGGCAGTTGGATGACCATGCGCAACAGGCTGTGGTGTTGATCATTGCGCTCGGCGTAACCGAATTGCACAAACCGCAACGGCCGTACGCCGGTGGCGCGATCCGTGGCCAGGGGCGCCAGGCGCAGCATTTTGAAATGTTCCGCCTGAACGTCTGCCCACGGCAGTGGCGCCGCCTCGACGGCCTCGGTTTTTTCAGCCGGGGTGTCGGCGTTAGATTCGGGTGTTGCTTCGGTGGTTGTCATGCGGCGCGATCCTGTCCAAGCCCTGCGAGTCGACAGTCTTTTTACTGTCGACCCTGGGCTTATCGGCCGTTTTCTTCAGGACTGGAGGCAAATAGCCGCTTAACGGGGTTGAAGTCCGTCGATAAAGCGCACGATGCGTTGCCCCAGCTCAGCGGCGAGGGGCAGTTTCGGATCGTTGTAGGACTCCAGTTGCTCCTTCACATCCTTGGGCACGATGCGCATGACGTGGTTCATGCCTTCGATTACCGTCAGTTGTGCGTCCGGCTTGGCATTTTTCAGTTGTCGGGCATCCGCCACGCCGACTTGAATATCGTTGGTACCCTGGATAATCAGGGCCGGCATGCTCAGTTTGGCGAAGGCAGCCGACGGGTCGGCGCGAAACAGGCTGATCAGATAAGGCTGCACGCTGGGGCGGAAAATACCTTCCAGCGGGCGCGGTACATCGGCATCCACCTGGCCGGCCTTGAGGTGGTCGAGAATTTCATTGCTGCGCAGCAACAGGGCAGGGGGCAGGTGATCGGCCAGTTGCTGGCGAATCACCTGGTCCACCGGCCGGGCGCTGCCGGACAGGGAAATAACGCCGGCCGGGTCGAGTTGCGGTGCGGCGAGCGCTGCTACCAGAGCGCCCTCGCTATGGCCCAGCACGATCAGCGGGCCCATGCGGGTATCCGCCTTGAGCAGTTTGCCCCAGGCGACGGCGTCGGCCACGTAGGCCTCCAGGGTCAGGTTGCGCTCATCGGGGGTGGCGGCAAGGCTGGCGGCCACGCCGCGTTTGTCATAGCGCACGCTGGCGATGTTATTGCGCGCCAGTACCCAGGCCAGGCGCTTGAGGCTGTCGTTACGCGCGCCGTCTGCACTGTTGCCGTTACGGTCGGTCGGGCCGGAGCCGGCAATGATCAACACCACGGGCACGGGTTTGTCGGATTTGGGCAACAGGAGCGAGCCAAACAGCTCGCCGCTGCCGGTGTCCAGGCTGATAGGCCGTTGCAGCACGACAGGGGAGGCGGCGAAGCCAAGACTGGAAAACAGGGTAAGGGTCAAAAGCAAAACTCGCAGCATCATCGCGCCATCATTGGGGAGGTGCCGGTTGGACCAACGTCTACCGGTAAGGTTTCGAGGATGAACTAGTCGGTTAGCCTGCGTATACTGGCGGCCTTAAGTTATTACGGTTGACTTGATTCAACTGATTTCACGGAGCGCCCTGCATGTCCGGCAATACCTTCGGCAAGCTGTTCACTGTCACCACCGCGGGCGAAAGCCATGGCCCGGCGTTGGTCGCCATTGTCGACGGCTGCCCGCCCGGCCTCGAGCTGTCTCTGGAAGACCTGCAGCGCGACCTCGATCGCCGCAAGCCCGGCACCAGCCGCCACACGACCCAGCGCCAGGAGCCCGACGAAGTCGAGATTCTCTCCGGCGTGTTCGAAGGCCGCACCACCGGCTGCGCCATTGGCTTGCTGATCCGCAATACCGACCAGAAGTCCAAGGACTACTCGGCAATCAAGGATCTGTTCCGCCCGGCCCACGCCGACTACACCTACCACCACAAATACGGCGAACGCGACTACCGTGGCGGTGGCCGCAGCTCGGCCCGCGAAACCGCCATGCGAGTGGCCGCCGGTGCGATCGCCAAGAAGTACCTGGCCACCCAGGGCATTGTCGTGCGTGGCTACATGAGCCAATTGGGCCCGATCGAGATCCCGTTCAAGACCTGGGACAGTGTCGATGACAACGCATTCTTCAGCCCTGACCCGGACAAGGTACCGGAGCTGGAAGCCTACATGGACCAGTTGCGGCGCGATCAGGACTCCGTCGGCGCCAGGATCACCGTGGTCGCCGAAGGCGTGAAGCCAGGCCTGGGCGAGCCGATCTTCGACCGCCTGGATGCCGAACTGGCCCACGCGTTGATGAGCATCAACGCGGTCAAGGGCGTGGAAATCGGCGCCGGTTTTGCCTGTGTCGCCCAGCGTGGCACCGAGCATCGCGATGAGCTGACACCGCAAGGTTTTCTCAGCAACAACGCGGGTGGCATCCTCGGCGGTATTTCCTCCGGCCAGCCGATTGTGGCGCACCTGGCCCTCAAGGCGACGTCGAGCATCACCACGCCGGGCCGTTCGATTGATGTCAACGGCAACCCGGTCGACGTCATCACCAAGGGCCGCCACGACCCGTGCGTCGGCATCCGTGCCACGCCGATTGCCGAGGCGATGATGGCTATCGTGTTGATGGACCACCTGCTGCGCAACCGTGGGCAAAATGCCGAGGTGCGCGTGAGTACGCCGATACTGGGCCAGCTGTGACGGCTTGACCGTGACAGCCCTCCCGTACTGGCGACTCTCCAGCTTCTACCTGTTCTACTTCGCCCTGCTGGGGGCGACGGCACCTTTCCTGGCGCTGTACTTTGATCACCTGGGGTTCTCCAGCGCGCGTATCGGCGAGCTGGTGGCCATCCCCATGCTGATGCGCTGCGTGGCGCCGAACCTGTGGGGTTGGTTGGGCGACTACACCGGCCGACGGCTGGCCATCGTGCGATTTGGCGCGGTGTGCACCCTGGCAAGCTTTGCGCTGATATTTGTGAGCAAAACCTACGCCTGGCTGGCGTTGGTCATGGCGTTGCACGCATTTTTTTGGCATGCGGTGTTGCCGCAGTTTGAAGTCATTACCCTGGCGCACCTGCAAAAGCAGACATCGCGCTACAGTCAGATCCGCCTGTGGGGCTCGATCGGCTTCATCCTCACCGTGGTGATTATGGGCCGCTTGTTCGACTGGCTGAGCCTGGACATTTACCCGGTGGTGGTCGTGGTGATCATGGCCGGCATCATCGGCGCCAGCCTGTGGGTGCCGAATGCGCAGCCCGCCAGCCAGGGCAATCGTTCGCCCGGCGATGGTTTTCTCAAGCAGTTGCGCAGCCCCGGCGTCCTGGCGTTTTATGCCTGCGTGGCGTTGATGCAAATGAGCCACGGCCCGTATTACACCTTCCTTACCCTGCACCTGGAGCATTTGGGCTACAGCCGTGGCCTGATTGGTATGCTGTGGGCTGTCGGCGTTGTTGCGGAAGTGCTGATGTTCCTGGCCATGAGCCGTATCCTCACACGCTTTTCGGTGCGACGGGTGCTGCTGGCCAGCTTCCTGTTGGCGTCGGTACGCTGGTTGCTGCTGGGCTCGTTTGCTGAGTTCTTGTGGGTGCTGCTGCTGGCGCAGGTGATGCATGCCGCCACCTTCGGCAGCTTTCATGCGGCCGCCATTGCTTTTGTGCAACGCAGTTTCGGCGCTAAACAACAAGGCCAGGGCCAGGCGCTCTATGCTGCTTTGGCCGGAACCGGGGGCGCCCTGGGGACGCTGTATTCCGGGTATAGCTGGAACCTGATGGGGCCGACCCTGACGTTCAGCATCGCCAGCGTCGCGGCCCTGGCCGCCGCCGTTATCATTGGCCTTCGATTGCAAGAGCCGAACCGAGGAACCGTGCAATGAGTTATGTAGCTGTTTATCACGTGGCCACACCGGACACCCCAAACAAAGTCCTGACCCATTTTGACGATATCGCTGCGGCCTTGGCCGAGCAGGGTGTGCGGTTCGAACGCTGGCAGCCCAGCCCTGTCGAGAAGGGGGCCAGCGACGCTGAAATGATCGCGGCCTACCAAGGGCAGATCGATGCGCTGGGTTATGGTGCTGTGCAAGTGCTCAGCGTGACGAACGACCACCCGCAGAAAGCCGAGCTGCGTGCCCAGTACCTTGACGAGCGTCGTTACAGCGACGACGAAGTGCGCTTCTTCATCGCCGGCGTTGGCCTGTTTGCCGTGCATGTGGGCGAGTACATCTACGCCGTACGCTGTGAGAAAAATGACCTGCTGGTGATTCCGGCGGGAACGCCGCATTGGTTCGACATGGGTGAGAACCCCCACTGTGTGACACTGCGCCTGTTCAACTGCGCTGACGGCGCAGTGCCTGAATTCACCGGCAGCGATATTGCCGCTCGTATTCCAGGATTGGACGACTAATTACACGTATTTGAATATGCAACCCCGACAATTTGGAAGTTGCTGTGGGAATAAACCTAATTATTTGTAAGGCATCGCTGTTTATGCGGCGACTTATGCCTTGATTCCATTCGTTATGTAACTCTCTCCTGACTCGATGTTTATATCACCTGTCAATAGCAGGAATACGAAAGGTGGTAGGGCATTCACTACTACAGGAGAGCGTTCAATGAGTGGCCGAGAGGAGTCGTGTCGTACGCCGGTGACCGAGCCTGTGGGCGTTAGAAGGCGTCTGAGCCGAGGCGGCAAACCCCTCACGCCGACCGAGCTGGAAATCTTGCGGTGGGCCGCTGAAGGCAAGACGGTGTGGGAGATCAGCCAGATTCGCGCCACCTCTGAAGCCGCAGTGAAATTCCATCTGCGTAACATCTACGCCAAGCTGGACGTCACCAATCGCGTGCAGGCGATGAATGAAGCGGCACGCCAGGGCCTGTGCTGACGCGATAAAAAAGGGCCGCGACGCTTAACGGCGTCGCGGCCCTTTTTTTATCGGCTGTTATCGGTGTTGCTTAGGCCGAATGGTAAGTCGGCAGGGCAAAGCGGTTCTGGCTTTGCAGCATCGAAATCTGTGGCAAATCGCTGGCCTGTTCGGCCAAGTCGCGGCGAATGGCGCTGATCACCCAAGTCAGTTGGTCAGCAGTGTGCAACTGCTGGTACGAGATCGAGCGCTTGACCTGTTTGCCTTCGCTGTTGCGCAAGGTCAGCAGGATACCGCCGTCAGGACGTGGCTGAGTGGTGACGTCGTATTGGGAGAATACAGAAGCGAATTTATCTTGGATCAGGCTCATGTCTATCAGCTCCGTTGGCTCAAGTTGGCAAGCATGGAGAGATAGGTGCAGTGATTGTGCCAGTATTGTGATTTGTAAAAAATCGTTATAAATCAATAAGTTGAAAATTTATAGGATTTCCAGTTTCGTGCAAAATGCATGAATGGCCATCGTGCATCCTGCATTTTGCGTTGTTCGGGCCACCCGTTTCAGCCCGCCACTGCTGATAATGACTGTGATGGCTGCGTAAAATTCCCTGGGTGTGGCCTTCGGCACGGGATACAAAACTTTTCAAATCCTGCATGTACAGCCAAAGAATGGCGGGCGTATTTTCCTGCAAGGTATTCGGCGTGCCGCCTACTGGGTTACCGCTGTTCCTGGATCATACGAAGAACAACAACAAAGGACGTTCCGCCATGAGCCATCCGCAAGACGACATGATCACTTGGCGCAAAATGCTGCGAAAGGTGCCGGCAATTGTTCGCGCCCTGCCGCGCGTGGTACGCGGGATGCGTGCCGCGAATGTCACTGACCCAGGGCAACCTTGCGGCCTCGGGTGGCAGTTCGAGCAGGCGGTGCTGCGTAATCCCGACGGTGCGGCGTTGTTGTACGGCGACAGCGTGCTCAGCTACAGCGAAGCCAACCAGCGCGCCAATCGTATCGCTCATCATCTGCACGAGCAGGGCATCGGCAAGGGTGATGTGGTCGCGCTGTTCATCGAGAATCGGCCGGAATTACTGCTCACTGTGCTGGCCGTGGCGAAACTGGGGGGTATCTGCGCCATGCTCAATACCGCGCAAACCCAGGCGGCGCTGGTGCACAGCCTCAACCTGGTGACCCCGGTGGCAATTGTCGTGGGGGCGGAGTTGGTGCCCGCCTTTACTGCGGTGCGCGATCAAGTCGCGATCAAGGCCGAGCGCACCTGGTTTGTCGCCGATCAACCATTTGCTGCTGTGCCTGATGGCTACATCGACCTGATGGTGGCCAGCGCCGGCTGCGCGATGAGCAACCCCGCCAGCACCGAGCAGGTCTTTTTCAATGACCCGTGTTTCTATATCTACACCTCCGGCACCACGGGCTTGCCCAAGGCCGGGATCATGAAACACGGCCGCTGGACCAAAACCGCTGTGAGCTTTGGCAGTATCGCCCTGGACATGGGGCCGCAGGATGTCCTGTATTGCACGTTGCCGCTGTACCACGCCACCGGGCTGTGTGTGTGCTGGGGCTCGGCGATTGTCGGCGCGTCGGGGTTTGCCATCCGGCGTAAATTCAGTGCCAGTCAGTTTTGGGATGATGCGCGCAAGTTCAACGCGACGACCCTGGGTTATGTCGGCGAGTTGTGCCGCTACCTGCTCGATCAGCCGCCCAGCGCGCAGGACGGTGATAACCGTGTGACCAAGATGGTCGGCAATGGCTTGCGCCCCGGCGTCTGGGCACAGTTCAAGCAGCGCTATGGCGTTGAGCATATCTGCGAGCTGTACGCTGCCAGCGACGGCAATATCGGCTTCACCAATGTGTTGAATTTCGATAACACCATCGGCTTTTGCCTGCAGCACTGGGCACTGGTGGCGTATGCCCCCGACACGGGTGAACCGATTCGTGGCAGTGATGGTTTGATGCGCAAGGTGCAAACGGGCGGGCAGGGGCTGCTGCTGGCCAGGATTGATGAAAAGTCACCCTTCGACGGGTACACCGACCCGGAAAAGAACCGCAAGGTGGTGCTCACGGATGTGTTCGAGAAGGGCGACCGCTACTTCAATACCGGCGACTTGTTGCGCAGTATCGGCTTCGGCCATGCTCAGTTCGTCGACCGCCTGGGGGATACGTATCGCTGGAAGGGTGAGAACGTTTCGACCACCGAAGTGGAAAACGTCCTGCTGCAACATCCGCAGATCGCCGAAGTGGTGGCGTACGGCGTCGAGATCGAAAACACCAACGGCCGGGCGGGGATGGTCGCCATCACCCCGAGCGAATCCCTGGCGTCCCTGGACATGCGTGAATTGCTCCAGTTCGCCCACGGCCAGTTGCCGCACTATGCGGTGCCGTTATTTCTGCGCATTAAAGTCAAGATGGAAACCACCGGCACCTTCAAATACCAGAAAGTGAAGCTCAAGGAGGAAGCGTTTGACCCGGATAAAGCCGGTAATGACCCGGTCTACGCCTGGCTTCCAGGCTCGGACAGCTATGTGCCGGTCACCGGGCAGCTGTTGGCGCAGATCCAGGGCGGGCAGTTTCGTTATTGATTCTGGCTATGGCCGCTTTTGGCAAAAAAGGCATGACAGTGGGGAACTCCGTCGCGACACTGGGCGCCTATAAAGCACACCAGACAAGGAGCCCCCACATGTCAGACCAGCCCAAACAAATGACCGAAGACGAAGCTGCCGAATTTGCCGAACAGGTCTTTGACGTGGCGCGCCGAGGCGACGCCGCCATGCTCGCTGCGCTGCTGGCCAAAGGCTTGCCGCCGAACCTGCGCAACCATAATGGCGATACCTTGCTTATGCTTGCGGCCTATCACGGCCACGCCGATGCGGTCAAAGTGCTGCTGGAGTTCAAGGCCGACCCGCAGATCGCCAATGACAAAAACCAGCTGCCGATCGCCGGTGCTGCATTCAAGGGCAACCTGCCCGTGGTCACCGCACTGATCGAAGGGGGTGCGCCGGTTGATGCATCATCCGCGGATGGGCGCACCGCGCTGATGATGGCCGCGATGTTCAACCGCGTGGAAATGGTCGACTACCTGCTTGGCAAAGGCGCCAACCCCAAGGCCACTGACGCCCAGGGCGCGACTGCGTTGGCGGCGGCGCAAACCATGGGGGCGGCGGATACGGCGGCGCAGTTGCAAAAACTGGTGTAGGCTACGCGCCCTTAAAAACCCGCCCGCCACAGGACCTTCCCATGCAAACCGCCCTCGTCGAACTCATCAGCAAAATCAGCGCCGGCGTCATGGGGGAGGACGAAGTGGTACGCATCGCCGAAGAAGCGGCCCAGGCCTACGCGGACCCTGCGGCCTTTCTGGCGGCCAATCCGGATATCAACTACGACGACTCGTTTCCTATCCCATTGGGTGAGTGGGTGGTGGTGGGCAGCCTGCCGGACACCGTCTTGTTCCAGGCCGACACCTATGGCGATCTGTTTGCGCAGATCGTCGCGTCCTTCGGCCCGGGCGTGGCGTTCAATCTCAAGCCCAAGCAGTTGGCCAAGACCGAAGACCTTACCGCACTCAATCGTATCCAGATCCAGATGAGCGCCCTGAGCCCGGAAGATGGCGGCTATGTGCTGCTCAACTTCAGCCAATTGCTCGATGACGAGATTCAGGCCGTATTGGTGTATGGCAACGACCTGCCGCGCGTGTTGCAACTGTGCGCCGAAGTAGGGATCAAGGCCGAGCCGTCGCTGGAAGCCTTGAAAGTCGCCGTTCATGTCTGAAATAAAACGGAACCCCTGCCAGGGCTGACTATCCTACAAGTGCATGCCCTCACTTAGGAGCGACACCATGGGTTCCACTTTCAACGGTCTTATCGGCCTGATCATTCTGGCGCTGGATATCTGGGCGATCATCAACGTGTTCAAAAGTGGCGCCAGCACTGGCGCCAAAGTGCTGTGGATCCTGCTGATCCTGTTGCTGCCGGTATTGGGCCTGATCATCTGGGCGATTGCCGGGCCGCGCGGTAACGTGCGGATCTGATCGATCACTTGATTTGAAGTGAGCACAATCCCTGTGGGAGCGGGCTTGCCCGCGATTGCGATGTATCAGTATCAGAAGTTTTGACTGACACACTGCAATCGCGGGCAAGCCCGCTCCCACATTGGTTTCCAGCCTGTTCAGGATTTTGTGTGTCGAAACTATTCGCTGCACGAAATTTTCACACCTCGTCCAAGACAATCCGCCGGTTTTAGGCGCTGCCAAGGCTCTATATCCAGTGCCGTTAACCGCACGGCCGTGGCATATGTTCAGTAATTAATGGCGTTGCTGCCGTTGATCGGGCACCATTTGCGCCACCGCGCTAACCGCCTACCCCAGCCAGCCTGGGCGAGGGACGGGCGCCACTGCATGACTTCTAAACTTAAACTTCCAATGGGTCCTGAAACGACATGGCTAACCCGGACGCCCTGAGTCAGCAGCGAGCTTCTAATCGCTTGCTGCAACCGACCGTCAAATCCCATCTGGCATACACGCTGCTTTGCGCGCTGGTCATGATGGTGATGTTTTCCCTGCTGCGCCTGGCGCTGCTGGTCTACAACCGCGAGATGATCCTCGACACGCCGGCCTCGACCTTCCTCGAAGCGTTCGTCAACGGCACGCGCTTCGACATACGCTTTGTGATGTATGCGCTGGTTCCGATGCTGCTGGCGTTGTTCAGCGTTCGGGCCATGGCGGCGCGCGGTTTTTTCCGTTTGTGGCTGACGGTCGCGTCGAGCATTGCGCTGTTCCTGGGCTTGATGGAGATGGACTTCTACCGCGAATTCCACCAGCGCCTTAACGGTCTGGTCTTTCAGTATGTAAAGGAAGACCCGAAAACCGTGATGAGCATGCTCTGGTACGGTTTCCCGGTGGTGCGTTACCTGCTGTCCTGGGCCGTGGGCACGCTGATCCTGAGCATGGCCTTTAAAGGCGCCGACCGTGCGACGCGCCCACGTGGCCCGTTCAGCGGCGGTACCATCGGCACACGCCAGGTGGCACCGTGGTACACGCGCATCGCCGTATTCGTGGTCTGCCTGCTGATCGCCGTGGTCGCCATCCGTGGCACCCTGCGCCAGGGCCCACCGCTGCGTTGGGGTGATGTCTACACCACCGATTCGAACTTCGCCAACCAGTTGGGCTTGAACGGCACTCTGTCGCTGATCGCCGCCGCCAAGGCGCGCTTCTCCGAAGAGCGTTCGAATATCTGGAAAGCCACCCTGGACCAGCCGCTGGCGACCCAGACCGTGCGTGACATGCTGGTGCTGCCACAAGAGAAACTGGTGGATACGGCGTCGGCTGCCGTGCGCCGTGACTACACGCCACCGGCGGAAAAAACCCTGCCGATCAAGAACGTCGTCGTGATCCTGATGGAAAGCTTCGCCGGTCACTCGGTCGGTGCACTGGGTCGCCCGGGCAACATCACGCCGTACTTCGACAAGTTGTCCAAGGAAGGCCTGCTGTTCGACCGTTTCTTCTCCAACGGCACTCACACCCACCAGGGCATGTTCGCGACCATGGCGTGCTTCCCGAACCTGCCGGGCTTCGAATACCTGATGCAGACCCCGGAAGGCAGCCACAAGCTGTCGGGCCTGCCGCAGTTGCTCAGTGCGCGCAAGTTTGACGACGTGTATGTCTACAACGGCGATTTCGCCTGGGACAACCAGTCGGGGTTCTTCAGCAATCAGGGCATGACCAACTTCATCGGGCGTAACGACTTCGTCAACCCGGTGTTTTCCGACCCGACGTGGGGCGTGTCCGACCAGGACATGTTCAACCGTGGCCTGGAAGAGCTGAAAGCCCGCGAAGGCGGCAAGCCGTTCTACGCACTGCTGCAAACCCTGTCCAACCACACGCCGTACGCCTTGCCTACGCCATTGCCAGTCGAGAAAGTCACCGACCGTGGCAGCCTTAACGAGCATTTGACGGCCATGCGCTACTCCGACTGGGCGTTGGGCCAGTTCTTTGAAAAGGCCCGTAAAGAGCCTTACTTCAAGGAAACCCTGTTTGTGATCGTGGGTGACCACGGCTTCGGCAACGAACAGCAAATCACTGAAATGGACCTGGGCCGCTTCAACGTGCCGATGCTGATGATTGCACCGGGCATGCAGGAGAAGTTCGGCGAGCGTGACCACACTGTGGGTACCCAGATCGACATCGTGCCGACCATCATGGGCCGCTTGGGTGGCGATACCCTGCACCAGTGCTGGGGCCGTGACCTGCTGAACCTGCCGGAAGGCGACAAGGGCTTTGGCGTGATCAAGCCGTCGGGCAGCGATCAGACCGTGGCACTGGTCACCGCAGACCGCATTCTGGTACTGCCCAAGGAAATGCCACCGAAGCTGTGGGAATACCAATTGGGCGCTGAGCCAACGGGTAAAGTGATCGCCGAGTCACCGGACGAAGCGGCCCTGAAACAGAAGCTTGAGTCGTTCCTGCAAACAGCGACCAAGAGCCTGTTGGATAACACCGCGGGTGTGATCGACGGCAAGCCGGACTAATAATCCGAAGATAAAAAAAGAGGCCTCAATGAGGCCTCTTTTTTTGTCCGGAGTTTATATCCGGCCGAGCAACAGCAGCACCAGCAATACCACCAGCACTACACCCAGGATGCCCGACGGGCCGTAGCCCCAGTTACGCGAGTGCGGGAATACCGGAAGGCCGCCAACCAACAGCAGGATCAGGATAATGATCAGAATGAGGCTCATGGTTTTTTTCCTTATAGGCCTTCTGAAAAGACCGGTGATTAAACAATAGGCCTGTCAGTTTAAGGACAGACGCCTTATAAACTCCGACTGTGCCGTTGGGTAAAAGATTCCGTGTTTTTTTAAAGCATTTTGCAAACTCGCTTATTTCTTTTAATGCGCTCACTTCTGCAGCGTATTAGTTAAAAAAGATTGAACTTACGCGCTAGGCCGCTCTGTGACCCGGCCTCAAGTTTGCCCGAGGCATTCATCAATTGGATGGTGCGTGGGTCGCGCAAAAACCTTCGCTACACTGCCGATCACTTCTTCCGTGAACCACAAGGCAGCTTTCCTATGCAAAATCGCATGATGATCACCGGCGCCGGGTCCGGCCTGGGTCGCGAAATCGCTCTGCGCTGGGCCCGCGAGGGTTGGCAATTGGCCTTGTCGGATGTCAGCGAGCCGGGCTTGCTTGAAACCCTCAAGCAGGTGCGCGAGGCGGGTGGCGATGGGTTTGTCCAACGCTGCGACGTGCGCGACTACAGCCAGCTCACCGCCTTCGCCCAGGCCTGTGAGGTGAAGCTGGGTGGCATTGATGTGATCGTCAACAATGCCGGCGTCGCCTCGGGCGGCTTCTTTGCTGAGTTGTCCCTGGAAGACTGGGACTGGCAGATCGCGATCAACCTGATGGGCGTGGTCAAGGGCTGCAAAGCGTTTCTGCCACTGCTGGAAAAAAGCAAAGGGCGGATCATCAATATTGCCTCGATGGCCGCATTGATGCAGGGGCCGGCGATGAGCAACTACAACGTGGCCAAGGCCGGTGTCGTGGCGTTGTCGGAGAGCTTGCTGGTGGAGCTCAAGCAGCAGGAAGTGGGCGTGCATGTGGTGTGCCCGTCGTTTTTCCAGACCAACCTGTTGGATTCGTTTCGCGGGCCTACCCCGGCGATGAAGGCGCAGGTGGGCAAGTTGCTGGAAAGCTCGCCGATTTCGGCGGCGGATATCGCCGATTACATCTACCAGCGCGTGGCGCACGGCGAGTTCATGATCTTGCCCCATGAGCAGGGACGTATGGCCTGGGCGTTGAAGCAGAAGAACCCGCAGTTGCTGTATGACGAGATGACCCTGATGGCCGACAAGATGCGAGCCAAGGCGCAGGCGGTCAAGGGCTGACGCCGGTACCAAGGTAAGAGGCGGATTGCGCCCGCTGGCGCCGTGATCGTCAACCTGTCAAGGGTTGACCCACCGCTGGCGGCAGCCAGCCCCTCCGACCTGTTTAAGCGTATTTGGCTTGGGATTTTTATGTGGTCTGTCAGGCAAGTTACCCGTTTATGTAGGTCTCGCCTGATTTAGATGCGAGCCATTGCTGCTCCCCGCTCAATCACGCATGGTCAAGGTCCTGTCACTCCACAAGGATACCCCGCCATGCTGGTCTTAAGCCGCGCCCTGGGCGAAGTCATCTCCATCGGCGATGACATTACGTTGCACATTCTCGAGTTGAACGGTTCCCACGTGAAATTTGGCATAGACGCGCCGGCCGGGGTGCACGTCCATCGTTCCGAGGTTTACCAGAAGATTCGCGACCGCCAGGGCGCCGCCGCCCCTGCGCTGGCAACCCCCAATCCGTGAACCCGGCTCAGTCGAACAGATGCTTGGGCACGTCGTGCTTGAGCATCAACTGGCATTGCTCGCTGTCGGGGTCGAACACGATCAGCGCCTGGCCCTTGGTCAGCGCCTGACGCACGCGCAATACGCGGGTTTCCAGCGGTGTTTCGTCGCCATTGTCGGTGCCGTCGCGGGTAACGAAGTCTTCGATGAGGCGGGTCAGGGTGTCGACTTCAAGTGCGTCGTAGGGAATCAGCATACAAGCCTCAGAGGTAGGAACCCGGCGATCCTACTGCGCCGGGACCGTAGTTGCCAGTGTCAGGACTTCTGGCCGACCAGGCTGTCCACCGATGGCACGCGTGTGTCGCTCTCCATCTGCGTCTCATGCTCGATCTGATGGCTGAAGCGGTCCAGTGAACCCTGCGCCGGTTGCGCGTCGCTGGCGAATACCGGCGGGCTGAGAATGTAGGCACTCAACAAGCGACTCAGCGCCGCCAGGCTGTCGATGTGCGTGCGCTCGTAGCCATGGGTGGCGTCGCAGCCAAACGCCAGCAGGGCTGTGCGAATGTCGTGGCCGGCGGTGACGGCAGAGTGGGCGTCGCTGAAGTAATAGCGAAACAGGTCGCGACGCACGGGCAGGTCGTTATCCGCAGCCAGGCGCAGCAGGTGACGGGACAGGTGATAGTCATACGGCCCGCCGGAGTCCTGCATCGCCACGCTCACAGCATGCTCGCTGGAGTGCTGGCCGGGAGCGACCGGGGCGATGTCGATGCCGACAAATTCGCTGACATCCCAGGGCAGGGCGGCAGCTGCGCCACTGCCGGTCTCTTCGGTGATGGTGAACAACGGGTGGCAGTCGATCAGCAAGGGTTCGCCGCTGTCGATGATGGCCTTCAGTGCGGCAAGCAGGGCCGCGACACCGGCTTTATCGTCCAGGTGCCGAGCGCTGATATGCCCGCTTTCGGTGAACTCGGGCAGCGGGTCAAAAGCAACGTAGTCACCGATGCTGATGCCCAGGGAGTCGCAATCGGCACGGGTCGCGCAGTAGGCATCCAGGCGCAATTCCACATGGTCCCAACTCACCGGCATTTCATCCACGGCGGTGTTGAACGCGTGCCCGGAAGCCATCAACGGCAACACGCTGCCACGGATCACGCCGTTATCGGTGAACAGGCTGACGCGGCTGCCTTCGGCAAAGCGGCTGGACCAGCAACCCACCGGGGCCAGGGTCAGGCGGCCGTTGTCCTTGATCGCACGCACGGCGGCGCCGATGGTGTCCAAGTGTGCAGACACGGCGCGGTCGGGGCTGTTTTTCTGGCCCTTGAGGGTCGCGCGAATGGTGCCGCGCCGGGTCATTTCAAAGGGGATGCCGAGTTCTTCCAGGCGCTCGGCGACGTAGCGCACGATGGTGTCGGTAAACCCGGTGGGGCTGGGAATGGCGAGCATTTCCAGCAGCACTTTTTGCAGGTAGTTGAGATCCGGTTCGGGGATGGTTCGGCTCATAAAGACTCCTGATGAAGTGTGGCGAGCGGGCTTGCTGTGGTGAGCGGGTGCCCCGCGTCGGGTCGCGAAGCGGCCGCACACGGTCAGGGCTGCTGCGCAGCCCAATGCGGGGCAAGCCCGCTCACCACAGAACACCGCTCGCCACAGGTTATTGAGCGGTCGGCTGGCTATGCGGAAACAACAAGTCCACGAACTTCTCAGCCGTCGGTTGCGGCTCGTGATTGGCCAGCCCGGCCCGTTCGTTGGCTTCGATAAAGACGTACTCGGGTTGGTCGGCGGCAGGCACCATCAGGTCCAGGCCCACCATGGGAATATCGAGTGCGCGCGCGGCACGCACGGCGGCGTCCACCAGCGTTGGGTGCAGGATCGCTGTGACGTCCTCCAGGCAACCGCCGGTGTGCAGGTTGGCGGTGCGGCGCACGGCCAGGGTTTCACCGCGCGGCAGGATACTGCTGTAGTCATAACCCGCGGCGTGCAGGGTGCGTTGGGTTTCGGCGTCCAGCGGGATTTTGCTTTCGCCGTCGGTAGCGGCTTGGCGGCGACGGCTTTGCGCTTCAATCAACGCGCCGATGGAGTGCTGGCCGTCCCCGGTCACCTCGGCAGGGCGGCGAATCGCGGCGGCGACCACCTCAAAGCCGATCACCAGGATGCGCAGGTCGAGGCCGGTGTGAAAGCTTTCGAGCAGCACACGGCTGTCGAACTGGCGGGCCGCTTCGATGGCTTTCTGCACGTCTTCGATCGTCTGCAAATCCACCGCCACGCCCTGGCCTTGCTCGCCGTCCAGCGGCTTGACCACGATGCGCTGGTGTTCGTCGAGAAACTCCAGGTTGTCATCGGCGCTGCCGGCCAATTGTTGGTGTGGCAGTTTCAAGCCGGCGGCCTTGAGCACTTTGTGGGTCAGGCTCTTGTCCTGGCACAGGGTCATGCTGATGGCGCTGGTCAGGTCGCTCAAGGATTCACGGCAACGCACACGACGCCCACCATGGCTGAGGGTGAACAGGCCGGCAGCCGCGTCGTCTACGTGCACATCAATACCGCGTCGATGGGCTTCTTCGACAATGATCCGCGCATACGGATTGAATCCCGCCTGGGGCCCAGGGCCAAGAAACAGTGGCTGGTTAATGCCGTTCTTGCGCTTGATCGCAAAAGTGGTCAGCGCGCGGAAACCCAGCTTGGCGTAGAGGCTCTTGGCCTGGCGGTTGTCGTGCAACACCGACAGGTCAAGGTAGCTCAGGCCACGGCTCATAAAGTGCTCTACCAGGTGGCGCACCAGCACTTCACCCACCCCGGGGCGCGTGCACTGCGGGTCGACGGCCAGGCACCAGAGGCTGCAACCATTTTCCGGGTCGTGAAAGGCTTTCTGATGATTGAGGCCCATCACACTGCCGATTACCGCGCCGCTGTCTTCATCCTCTGCCAGCCAATACACCGGGCCGCCTTGATGGCGGGGCGTCAGGCGTTCAGCGTCGACCGGCAGCATGCCGCGTCCTTGATAGAGCACATTGACTGCGGCCCAATCGGCTTCGGTCTGCACGCGCCGGATACGAAACCCGCGAAACACCCGCGTCGCCGGCCGGTAGTCACTGAACCACAGGCGCAGCGTGTCGGACGGGTCGAGGAACAACTGTTGCGGGTCAATCCCGAGGATCTGCTGGGGCGCCGCCACGTACAGTGCGATATCACGCTCGCCGGGCTGCTCGTTCAGCAACTCCTCGGCCAGGCTCGCGGGGTCGGGGAAGGTGTGGCCGATCAACAACCGGCCCCAGCCGCAATGCACGGCAATCGGCTCGGCGCCCAGCGGGCTGCCGTCTTCAGCCAGGCGGGCTTGCAGGCGTTCGTAGGTCGGCGCCTGGCCCTTCAGCAAGCGTTGGCTGTAAGCCGCTGCAAGAGGTTTCATCAATCAGATTCCTTGTTCGCTGAGCCACAGGTTCAGCGCCGCCAGTTGCCACAGCTTGGAGCCGCGCAGCGGGGTCAGTTGGCCTTGCGGGTCGGTCAGCAAGCGATCAAGCATGGCGGGGTTGAACAGGCCGCGATCCTGGCTCGGGTCCAGCAGCAGCTCGCGCACCCAGTTCAAAGTGTCGCCCTGCAAATGCTTGAGGCCCGGCACCGGGAAGTAGCCCTTTTTGCGGTCGATGACTTCGCTGGGGATGACCCGGCGCGCGGCCTCTTTCAACACCTGCTTGCCGCCGTCGGGCAATTTGAATTTACCCGGCACGCGTGCCGACAGTTCGACGAGGCGGTAATCGAGAAACGGTGTGCGCGCTTCCAGGCCCCAGGCCATGGTCATGTTGTCCACGCGTTTGACCGGGTCATCGACCAGCATCACCGTGCTGTCCAGGCGCAACGCCTTATCGACGGCGGCGTCTGCGCCTGGCATTGCAAAATGCTCACGCACAAAGTCACCGGCAGCGTCATTGGCCGTCAGCCATTTCGGTGCAACGGTGGCGGCGTAGTCGTCGTAACTGCGGTCGAAAAATGCAGCGCGGTACGCAGCATACGGGTCGCTGGCGCCGTCGACTTGCGGGTACCAGTGGTAACCGGCGAACAACTCGTCGGCACCCTGGCCGCTTTGCACGACCTTGCAATGCTTGGCCACTTCCCGTGACAGCAAGTAGAAGGCGATGCAGTCGTGGCTGACCATCGGCTCACTCATGGCGCGGAACGCGGCCGGCAGTTGCTCGATGATCTCGCTTTCGGCGATGCGCAGTTGGTGGTGACGGGTGCCGTAGTGCTTGGCAATCAGGTCCGAATACTGGAACTCGTCGCCGCGCTCGCCACCGGCATCTTCAAAACCGATCGAGAACGTCGACAGATCCTGCACGCCGACTTCCCGCAACAGGCCGACGAGCATGCTCGAATCGACGCCGCCGGAAAGCAGCACGCCAACATCCACGGCGGCGCGTTGGCGGATGGCCACGGCTTCACGGGTGCTGTCGAGTACGCGGTCGGTCCAGTCTTCCAGGGTGAGATTTTGCTCATCCTCACGAGGGCCGTAGGGCAAGGTCCACCAGGTTTGCTGTTCGGTCTTGCCGTTGGCGTCGATGCGCATCCAGCTCGCGGGCGGCAGCTTTTCGATGCCTGCCAGCAAGGTGCGCGGTGCAGGCACCACGGCGTGGAAATTCAGGTAGTGATTGAGCGCCACCGGATCGAGGATCGGGTTGATATCGCCGCCCTTGAGCAGTGCCGGCAACGCCGAGGCGAAGCGCAGGCGCTGGCCGGTGCGCGACAGGTACAACGGCTTCACGCCCAGACGGTCACGCGCGATAAACAGGCGCTGGGCGTCACGTTCCCAGATCGCAAAGGCAAACATGCCGTTGAGTTTGGGCAGCAGGGCTTCGCCCCAGGCGTGGTAGCCCTTGAGCAGCACTTCGGTGTCGCCACCGGAATAGAAAGCGTAGCCGAGGGCTTCCAGCTCTTGGCGTAATTCCGGAAAGTTGTAGATGGCGCCGTTGAACGCCAGCGACAGCCCAAGCTGCGCATCGACCATCGGTTGGGCCGAGCCGTCCGACAGGTCCATGATCTTCAGGCGCCGGTGGCCCAGGGCAATCGGCCCTTGGGCGTGGAAGCCCCAGGCGTCGGGGCCGCGAGGGGCCAGGTGATGGGTGATGCGCTCAATGGCCGCCAGGTCGGCAGGTTGGGCATCGAAACGTAATTCTCCAGCTAATCCGCACATAAATTCCTTACCGGTTTTTCCGTTGGGGAGGGGTCAATATCCAGTGCGCCAACAGGGCGCGTACCCAGAAACTGACCCAGTGCTATCCGTGGAGTTTTAGACCGATAAGTTATAAGGCAAATAGCCGTGATGGCTTTAAAGCCGCTCTTTGCCTGGCGCTGACTTGCCTTTCACCAGTGCACGCAGGGCAAACCGATTCGGGTGGCAGGCCTCGGCCACACTGGCCGGAACCGGCAATGGCTCATCCGTCAGCCAGGCCGCAATCAGCTCGCCGCACAGGGGCGCTGTGATCAATCCGCGTGAGCCATGGCCGCTGTTGATATACAGACCCGGCAGCCAGGGGCAGGGCGTATCCGGTACTTGCCGGGCGTCCTTGCCGAGCACCGCATACGCCTGTTGGAAGGCTTCGTGGTCGGCCAACGGCCCGACGATCGGCAGGTAGTCAGGGCTGGTGCAACGAAACGCCGCCCGACCCTCCAGTTGCTCGGGTGCCAAGTGCTCGGCGCCGAGGCGTTGCGACAAGTCTTCAGAGATTTCCCGCAGCATTGCCAGGTTGCCGGCATGTTCGGTGGCGGTGGGCGTGAGGTCTTCGTTGGTGAAATCAAAACTCGCGCCCAGGGTGTGTTCACCCAGCCGGGCGGGGGCGACGTAACCCTCGGCGCAAACCACAGTGGCCAGCGCCTCACTCGCTGCCGTTTGCGTCAGCCGGGTGATTTGCCCGCGTATGCGCTTGAGCGGCAAGTCGGCGCTGGGGGCGAATCGCTTGATCTCGGCGGCCCCGGCGAGCACCACCACGCGAGCGCTGGCCAGCACGCGGTCGGCATCGCGGGCCTGCCACTGGTCATTGACCCGGTGCAGCTCAAGGGGGTCGTGATGGGTGAGCACGTCAATCAACGGATGCGCCGCCTGCCATTGGCACAGTGCCGGTGGATGTACCCAGCCGCCTTGCGGAAAAAACAGGCCGCCCTGTGCCAGGTCGATCCCGGCGCGTTGTTGCGCCTGCTCACGGTCTAACAGGTGCAACAGGTCTGGTGCAAAGGCCTCGGCCAGTTGCGCCTGGCGCTGAGCTTCCTTGGCATCAAACGCCAGTTGCAGCACGCCGCAGCCATCCCAATCAATGCCGCGGTGCAGATGTTCCAACAGGCGTCGAGTGTGGCCGAAACCACTGAGGATCAGCTGCGAAAGTGCCGTTCCATGCGCCGAAAGCTTGAGGTACAACACGCCCTGTGGGTTGCCCGACGCTTCCTGGGCCAGGGCGGTGTGGCGCTCCAGCAGGCTGACGCGCCAGCCACGTGCGGCCAGGCTCGCGGCGGTCGCGCAACCGGCCAGGCCGCCACCGATGACCATCGCGTGGCGTTCGCCCTCGATGGCCGCCGGGCGGGCGAACCAGGGTTTGGCTTTGGCGGGCGGCAGCGTGCCTTCGGGCCAGCCGAGGAACTCACCGCGCAGGATCTCCCACTTGTGGCCGATGCCCGGTGTGCGTTTCATCTTGAACCCGGCGGCATTGATCAGGCGGCGTACCCAACCAGTGCTGGTGAAGGTGCTGATGGTCGAGCCCGGCGCCGCCAGGCGCGCCAGTTCGGCAAACAGCTCGGCGGTCCACATGTCAGGGTTTTTAGCCGGGGCGAAGCCGTCGAGAAACCAGGCGTCAACCTGCGCATCCAGTTGCGGCAATTGCTCCAGCGCGTCGCCGACCAGCAGGGTCAGGGTGACCCGGCCATTAGCCAATACCAGGCGTTGGAAGCCTTGATGGATCGCGATGTACTGCGCCAACAGTTGCTCGGCGTAGGCACTGAGTTCCGGCCAGAGGGCCAGGGCGCGTTGCAGGTCGTTGTGGCTCAGTGGGTACTTTTCCACGCTCACAAAATGCAGGTGCGCACCGGCCGCCGCGTGTTGCTCGAACAGCTGCCAGGCGCAGAGGAAGTTCAAGCCAGTGCCGAACCCGGTTTCTCCGATCACCAGCCGGCCACCCGCCGGCAGGGCGGCAAACCGCGCCTGCAAGCGGTTCTGCTCAAGGAACACGTAGCGGGTTTCTTCAAGGCCCGACTTGTCGGAGAAATACACATCGTCGAAGACCCGCGAGTGCGGGCGACCTTGGTCATCCCAGTCGAGCTGGGCGTGGGTTACGGGGTTCATGGGCGGCTCATAAAATAACAGCGGGCAAAGGCAAGGTCGCCATTCTAGCCGAAGGGGGTAGCCCGATAGTTTTTACATGGAAAAAACTGCTGCGGGCACCTATCCACCCATCAACAATCAGCGTTAATGCTGCGTGGGCCGCTGCGCTATCGTAATGCTTTGATTTATAGGCAATAAAGGATATTGCTGATGCGCACACAGGATGATTTGAACAACAAGCTGAACCAGTTGACCCAAAGCCAGCTGCAAGCGGCCTTACTGGAAATGACCGGGGATCTGGACAAGGCCCAGGTCCTGCAAAAGAAGCTGCCGGGCTGGATGGTCAACGCACCACCGGGCGTGCTTGATGCATTGACCAGAGATGCCGTGCGGGTTGCAGAGGCCCAGGCAGTCGTCACCGAGTGCATGAAGCCATTGCGGGGGCTGGATGAGTTTTGCAATGAGCGGCTCAAGGACTATTGCCTGACACGCTGGCAACTGAGCGTGGAACCGAAAAAAGATGTTTTTATTCGTGCGGTCAACGAATACGAAAAAGAGCTCTTGCCACTCAAGTATGTGAAAACGGTGAGGCTGGTGCAGGACAGCCTGCTGCATGTGGCGATGCAGAATTTCTCGGCGGATGAAGCTCGAGCAGAATACTTTCCGGCCGGCTCGCTGTTGCAGTCGGGGTCCGCCGCGCGTGGGGTGATGGGTATTACACCGCTCGAGTTTGCCCAAGGCTGCCGTGCCCTGGACCTTGGCCGCTTGTATCAGCGGCACATCAGTGACGTGCTCAACCTGAGTGATGAGCAGACCCGTGACAAGCCCTACGTCAATGCTGTCGCGACCGATATCGGCCGGATGAAAGTCCTGGACATGAAGATCGACGCCCATATTGCCGTGATGCGCGCCGATATTTCAGCCGACACCTACAGGATGTTGTGCACATTGCTGGACCGCCAACTGACACCGTCGCAGGCGCAGGCCGCCGGGGTGCTGTTTCAAGGGCGGCCGGTCACCTGGCAAGGGCTGAATACCGAGGGCGGTTGTCTGTGGAGCATCCTGGTGTTTTCCGGCCGGTCGATTGCGCAATACCCGCAGGAGCCCTGTGTGGTGTACATGCCCAACGAACCGGAACGGCCCCTCTTCGAGTATTCCTCGCTGGATGACCTGCAGGCCTACCTCAAGCGCAAGCTTGGCGTGGCTGCGTATCGTGCTTTTTTTGCCCGCTATTTGAGCCAGGGCGACCGGGTCGGGTTCTTCAGCCGTTTGGATCAGGCCAGCATGTTCGGGGCGCTGGAGGCCAACCTCCTGACGGTCAGCCTGCCCAGGTATTTTTTTGATACGTACGCCGCAAAACTGCAAGCCGACGCGCGGGCCCTGGCGGTGCCGGTGGCCGACGTCGATGAGGAGGCACGTGAGCGGCGCTTGCAGGCCTACCTGGACGCTGGGTTGACGGTACTCAACCTCGCCGGCCTGGTTGTCCCGGAACTGGGGGTGTTGATGACAGGCGTGGCCATCGGGCAGATGCTCGGCGAGCTCTATGAGGGCATTGAAGACTGGCGCCGTGGTGACAAGGAGGAGGCCTTCAAGCAGATGGTGGCCGTCGCTGAAAATATCACCTCGATGGTGTTGTTCGCGGCAGGCAGCAAGGTTGTTGGTTCGGCAATGAAGCGCAGCGGCCTTAACCTGGACAGCTTTTTTCGCAACGTTGACGTGGTACGCCCCACGGAGGGCAACCTGCGGTTGTGGCGCCCGGATATCACGCCGTACGTCCATGCTCAGAGCGTTGTCGATGATGAGGTCGCCGACGCTTCGGGGATCTACAAGGTGGACGGTCATTCATACGTTAAGGTCAATGAGCGTGTGCACCGGGTTGTGTTCGACACGAAACTGGAGCAATGGCGGGCCAGTCACCTCGCGCGGCACACGGCTTATCGCCCGCCATTGCTGCATAACGGGGAGGGCTGTTGGCGTTTTGCGTTCGAACAGCCTGACGAGTGGGAGGATCAGGAGTATCTCTTTTCGCGGTTGAAGCCGACAGATTCCGGTTCCTCGCTGCCGCCAAGGAAACTGCTACAGATCAAGGCCATCATGGATAAACCCCATGATTGGGGGCTTCATCAGGCGCAGGAGTGCTTGCCCTTTCCCGCACGCTTTCGCGACTTGTACGAACGTTTCAGGCTGGATCAGTCCATTCGCGATCTGATCTGGCAGCTGGAAAACGGCGCGGCCCCCAGCCTCGCCAATTCGACCTTGCTGCTGCACGCCTTGCCCCTGTTAAAGGGGTGGCCGGTGGGGCGCTATTTTGAGGTGCTGGATGCGCAGCGCAGCGTCAAGGCACGCTACCCGGCCAGCCTGACGGCCCACGACGTGGGCCGTCGTTTGACGGTCACCGAGCCGATGCTCCGTGAGGGAAAAGTGGTTGACGTGCTGTTGTCCGGGCTGGATGAGGCACAAAAGACCCGCCTGCTGGGCGACGGGGTCACGGCCGATCAGGAGCACGCCGTACTGGTGCGCCAGTTGCTCGCGCACCTCAAGGCCGATCGTAAGCCGCTGTTCGAGCGGTTATATCAGGCCTATGACGCCCCCGTCCCGCCCGAGTGGGCGTTACTCAGGCGCACTTATCCGCAACTGCCCTGTACCTCGATGCGCGAATTGATGGCCGAGGCATCGACGCTGCAACGCGAATCGTTGCGCGACAATCAACGGGTTCCCATGGCCCTGGCGGAGTCTGTGCAACGTGCCCTGGCGGCGCAACGCCTGGACCGCGCCTTGATGGGGTTTGACCTGCCAGAGTTGGCCGGCCTGGATACCGCGCTGGTTGCGGTTCGCTCAACGCCGCGCGTGGCGGGGTGGGGCAGGGCGTTGCGACTCGAATTGCGCCAGGATTCAGCCCAGGGCGACATATTGGCCCTGGGCGCGTTCGTGGAGGCCACCGTGCGCCGCGTAGTGGTCAGGTCGAGCGCCGGGTTTGAGACGTTTGATGACACGGGCCTGAGCATCGGTGGACCGTATGCCGGCCCCGACGGACTGTTCGAGGCGCTCGATTCAGCGCTCACGGACAGCCAGCGCGTGACACTCGGATTACCGCTGAACGCGCCCAGTAACATTTGGCGCCTGCGCTACATGAGCGCCTCGCAGGCCAAGGGGGAACGGGAGCTGGCTGGCGAGGCGTTTTCCAGCGGAGTCAGTGAACCTCTGGTGGAGGGGGTTCCCTGTGAAATGGCCGATTCGCCGACGGGGCCGTTGGTGCATCCACTCGCACTGGTACGCAAAGTGAAGCGTTTGTACCCGTTGTTCAGCGATGCACAAGTCGCTTCGCTGCTGATGGCGCTGGGCGCCGATGCGCTTTCACGGGCCAGGGCGGTAAAGCGTCTGCAGGCCGAACTGGGGCATTTGCGAGCGCTGCTCAAGCATTGGAAGAACGCTACCCAGGACCTGGAGAAACAACCGGGCCTGAGTGACATTCGCAACAGCCGCCAGCAGGTGGCACAGCGCATTGAAGCCTGTTGGCGGCGTCAAAGCTTTGCTCTGGATGAGCACCAGACCTCCGTCGCCAGTTTAAGCCTGGACGGAATGCGCGTGGGCTCGCTGCCAACGCTGCCGGGCGAGATTCGTTTCGACCATGTCCGGCAACTGTCACTCAAGAACATGCGCCTGGGGGATGACGTCGCTTATTTTCTAAAATGTTTTAAGGGGCTGAGGCGTCTGGAGCTGGACCGAAACCACCTGACCCGGTTACCGGAAGTCCTCTCGCGCATGTTTGACCTTGAAAGTGTATCGATGCCGCGTAACCGCTTGGCGCTGACTGACTACACGCGGCTGAAACTGGCTGACCTGAGTGCGTTGCGCCGGCTGGACCTGAGCCACAATCCGCTGGAGAAACTGGTGGATGTCAGCAAGATGCGCGACTTGCACACCCTGTTATTACAGGACACAAAAATCACCGACCTGCCCTTGGGGCTGGGGCGGCTGGCCCGGCTTGAGCAGGCGGATTTGCGCGACAACGCGATGACCGTGTTGCCCGAGTGGTTGTTCACGACGCCGCGCAGTTTCAGTCAGGCGATTAATGTAGGCGGTAACCCGTTATCCAGTTCGACGGTAACGGCACTCCTGCGTTATCGCGACGACGCCGGTATTGGCATGGGCTATGTGCGCGACGATCAACCGCGCATGACCGAGTTGAGGGCCAGGGCGTTATGGTTGCCGCAGGAAACGGCCAGTCGGGATGTGCACAAGCGTACCGTGTGGGCCAACCTTCGGGATGATCCGGAATCACCGCCGTTGTTCGAATTGCTGGCGCAACTGTCCGGCACTGCGGACAGTCGTTATGTGCGCGAAGACTTGACCCAGCGAGTTTGGGAGGTACTGCAAGCCACCCATGACAGCGTCGGGCTGCGCGAGCGGGTCTTTCAATTAGCTGCTCATCCGGCGAATTGCTCGGATGGAACGGCGCAGATTTTCAGCCAGATAGAAGTCTTGAAGGAGGTCGAGAAGGCGACCCTTCAGGCCGGTCGCGCGCGCAGCGATTCCAGCGCGTTGTTGAAGTTGAGTCGCGGTTTGTTTCGCCTCAGTGAACTGGAAAAAATTGCCGCGACCTACGCTGTCGAACACTTGAGCGCGGACCCACTGGAAGTCAGCCTGGCGTTCCGGGTTGGATTGGCCCAGGCCCTGGAGCTCCCGGGGCAGCCCAAGCATATGAATTTTGCACTGTTTGCCAATGTGACCAGCGACGGGCTGGAGGTCGCACAGTCCCAGGTGCGCACGGCAGAGCTGTCCCCCGCATTCTTGCGCTTCATGACCCAATTGGCGTTTTGGAAAACCCACCTGAAACAGCAGTTTCCGAGTGCTTTCCAGTCGGCGACGGCGTCCTTTGATACGCAGCAACAAACACTCTTTGAAAACAGCCAGAACCTCACCGACGCGGAGTATCTCAAGCAAATGGAAGCCCTGCGCGCGCCTCGCCGGCAAGCCATCACCGAGGTGGTTGAGCGCCTGACACAGCAGATGTTGATGCATCAGGATCTGGGCATTTGCCACGTGCCCGGGAATTAGTCTTTGGCCGCGCGGATTGATCCACGGCAAGCCGGTTGGAATTCCTTGACCGGCGTGCTGCCCAATCCGCTAGTCTTGAGCCATCTTGAAACGGAGCTGCCCATGTTCGAATCCGCCGAAATCGGTCACGCCATCGACAAAGACACCTATGACGCCGAGGTGCCGGCGCTGCGCGAAGCCTTGCTGGAAGTGCAGTATGAGCTGCAACAGCAGAAGCGCTTCCCGGTGATCATCCTGATCAACGGCATTGAAGGGGCCGGCAAGGGCGAAACCGTCAAGCTGCTCAATGAATGGATGGACCCGCGCTTGATCGAGGTGCGCACCTTCGACCAGCAGACTGACGAAGAACTGGCGCGCCCACCGGCCTGGCGCTACTGGCGGCAACTGCCCGCCAAAGGCCGTATGGGGGTGTTTTTCGGTAACTGGTACAGCCAGATGTTGCAAGGCCGGGTGCACGGTGACATCAAGGATGCGCGCCTGGACCAGGCCATCGCCGGTGCCGAGCGCCTGGAGAAGATGTTCTGCGACGAAGGCGCGCTGATCTTCAAGTTCTGGTTCCACCTGTCCAAGAAGCAAATGAAGGCGCGGCTCAAGGCGCTGGCCGACGACCCGCTGCATAGCTGGCGCATCAGCCCGCTGGACTGGCAGCAGTCCCAGACCTACGACAAGTTTGTGCATTTTGGTGAGCGCATCCTGCGCCGAACCAGTCGCGATTACGCGCCGTGGCATGTGATCGAAGGGGTCGACAGCAATTACCGTAGCCTCACGGTGGGCAAGATTCTGCTCGAAGGCCTGCAAAATGCCTTGAAGCTGCCCAAGGGCAAGGCCAGCGGCATGAACCCGGCACCGTTGTTGGCGTCGGTGGACCAGAAGAGCCTGCTCGACAGCCTCGACATGACCTTGCGCCTGGAGAAGGACGATTACGAGGAACAGCTGATCACTGAGCAGGCGCGTTTCTCCGGGCTGATGCGCGACAAACGCATGCGCAAGCACGCGCTGGTCACTGTGTTCGAAGGCAATGACGCAGCGGGCAAGGGCGGGGCGATCCGGCGTGTCGCAGCGGCGCTGGACCCGCGCCAGTACCATATCGTGCCGATTGCCGCGCCGAGTGAAGACGAACGCGCCCAGCCTTACCTGTGGCGGTTCTGGCAAAAAATCCCGGCGCGCGGCATGTTCACGGTGTTTGACCGCTCGTGGTACGGCCGCGTCCTGGTGGAACGCATTGAAGGCTTCTGCACCCCGGCGGACTGGATGCGTGCCTACGGCGAGATCAACGACTTTGAGGAGCAACTGCGCGATGCGGGGGTGATCGTGGTCAAGTTCTGGCTGGCCATCGACAAGCAGACCCAGTTGGAGCGTTTCCAGGCCCGTGAGGAAATCCCGTTCAAGCGTTTCAAGATTACCGAAGACGACTGGCGTAACCGCGAGAAGTGGGATGACTACCGCGCCGCTGTGGGCGACATGGTCGACCGCACCAGTACCGAAGTTGCGCCATGGACCCTGGTGGAAGCCAATGACAAACGCTGGGCGCGGGTCAAGGTGCTGCGCACCATCAACCTCGCGCTCGAAGAGGCGTTCGCCAAGTCCGACAAGCACGACAAGAAAGGCAAGAAGAAGTAGGCCTATCTATGGGGTGAATGATCGTCGCGGTTGGGAGGGCCTGGATCTATCCTCGATCCATCTCCCAACAACGACAAGATCGAGGTAGCCCATGCGTGAAGTAGTGATCGTCGACAGCGTGCGAACCGGCCTGGCCAAATCCTTTCGTGGCAAGTTCAACCAGACCCGCCCCGATGACATGGCGGCCCATTGCGTGAATGCACTGCTGACCCGCAATGGTATCGACCCGGCGACAGTCGAGGACTGTATTGTCGGTGCAGGCTCCAATGAAGGCGCCCAGGGTTACAACATCGGGCGCAATGTGGCGGTGCTCTCGCAACTGGGCACCGGTACGGCCGGCATGACCCTCAACCGCTTCTGCTCCTCGGGCTTGCAGGCGATTGCGATTGCGGCCAACCAGATCGCTTCGGGCTGCAGCGACATCATCGTCGCCGGTGGCGTCGAGTCCATCAGCCTGACCATGAAAAGCGTCAATACCGACAACCTGATCAACCCGTTGCTCAAAGAGCAGGTGCCAGGCCTCTACTTCCCCATGGGCCAGACCGCCGAAATCGTTGCCCGCCGCTATCACGTGAGCCGCGAAGACCAGGACCTGTATGCCTTGCAAAGCCAGCAGCGCACGGCCCAGGCTCAGGCCGACGGTTTGTTCGATGATGAAATTGTGCCGATGGCAGTCCAGTACCGGGTCGAGGACAAGAACAGCGGCGAGGTGCAGGTGCTGGACGGGGTGGTCGATCGCGACGACTGCAACCGCCCCGACACCACCCTGGCCAGCCTCAGCGGGCTCAAACCGGTGTTTGCCGAAGACGGTTCGGTGACGGCGGGCAACTCCTCGCAGCTCTCCGATGGCGCCTCTATGACGTTGGTGATGAGCCTGGAAAAAGCCCTCGAACTGGGGCTCAAGCCCAAGGCGTTTTTCCGTGGCTTTACCGTGGCCGGTTGCGAACCTGACGAAATGGGCATCGGCCCGGTGTTTTCGGTGCCCAGGCTGCTCAAGGCCAAGGGCTTGCAGGTGGCGGATATCGACCTGTGGGAACTCAACGAGGCGTTCGCCTCACAGTGCCTGTATGCGCGTAACCGCCTGGAAATCGACAATGCCCGGTACAACGTCAACGGCGGCTCGATTTCCATCGGGCACCCGTTTGGCATGACCGGCTCGCGACAAGTCGGGCATCTGGTGCGGGAGCTGCAGCGGCGCAACCTGCGTTACGGCATCGTCACCATGTGCGTGGGTGGTGGTATGGGCGCTAGCGGATTATTCGAAGCCGTACGTTAGGTTCTTATTGGGCACACTGGGTCCATTGGGGCGCTGGCTTGCCTGCGGTGCCTGCATCGCGGGCAAGCCCGGCTTCCACACACGCCCCAGCGTTGATTTATGTGGGCTGGAAAATATCGCTCGCCAAGCCACCCCTTGGTCCCCCTAGAATGCCGGTTCCACTTCCTCAGGCATTCGGGGCACTCATGCACATCTCTTCCGGTCGCTGGGTCTATGGCTTTGGCTTGACCCTGCTGACCGCGTTTCTTTGGGGCATTCTGCCGATCAAACTCAAGCAAGTGCTGCAGGTGATGGACCCGATTACCGTCACCTGGTTTCGCCTGGCCGTTGCCGGCGGCTGCCTGTTCCTCTACCTCGCCGCGACCCAGCGCCTGCCCAGCCGCAAGGTGCTCGGCCCCAAGGGCGGCTGGCTGGTAGCCATGGCGGTGTGTGGCCTGGTGGGCAACTATGTGCTGTACCTGGTGGGCCTGAAACTGCTCAGCCCCGGCACCGCACAATTGGTCGTGCAGATGGGCCCGATCTTTCTGATGGTCGCCAGTGTCTTTGTGTTCAAGGAGCGCTTCAGCCTGGGGCAGGGCATGGGCTTGGTGGTGTTGATCATCGGCTTCGGCCTGTTCTTCAATCAGCGTCTGGTCGAACTGCTGACCTCGCTGGGCACTTACACGGCCGGTGTGCTGACGATCCTGCTCGCCACCACCATCTGGGTGTTTTATGCCCTGGGTCAGAAGCAGTTGCTGACGGTGTGGAATTCGCTGCAAGTGATGATGGTGATCTACCTGTCGTGCGCTGTGTTGCTCACGCCGTGGGCGCATCCACTGGAGGCGCTGCAACTGAGCCCGCTGCAAGGCTGGCTGCTGCTGGCGTGTTGCATGAATACGCTGGTGGCGTATGGGGCGTTTGCCGAAGCGCTGGCGCACTGGGAAGCCTCGCGGGTCAGTGCCACCCTGGCGTTGACGCCGTTGGTGACCTTTGCGGCCGTGGCGTTGGCGGCGTGGCTATGGCCGGACTTTGTGCAGGCCGAAGAGATCAACGCCATCGGCTATGCCGGGGCGTTGGTGGTGGTGCTCGGCTCGGCCATGGTGGCTCTGGCGCCGTCGTTGCTCGCCGGGCTCAAGGCCCGGCGGGTGCGCTTGGGTGGCGCTCGATAAGGCGCTGAGTCACGTTGGCGAAGTCCCCATTGAAATAGTGAGTGCCGGGGATTTCTACTGCGCTTACCCACTCGGGAAGCGAGGGCTGACGGCATAAACCAGTGCTATTTTCGTCAGTATGCAAGCAGGTGACAGGGACCCGCCCTTTCAACTGAAGCAGTGCCGGTAATGGATCTTGGTGGGTAACTGGTTCGCGCAGATGCCGGTAGGCCTGGGTGATCCGGTTGAGCCAGCCCACGCTGATGTAATGTTCCAGTTCGATCTCCAGGAACACATCCTGGGTCGGCTCCAGCAATGTCAGTTGCGAAATGCGCGCACGGTTCTCGGGCTTAAGCTGGTTGATAAGTGATGGCAGGACATTGGCCCCAAAAGAAAAGCCAATCAACCAGACCCTGGGCGTACTCCATTGCTTGCGGTACACCGTGATAAGCGCGTCCAACTGTGCGGCCGAGTCTGCCACGGGTTGTTCATGCCAGAAATACGCCAGGGTACTGATGCCCAACACGCCGTAGCCACGCTGGTTAAGGTTGTGGCTGATGGCCTGCTCCAAGGGTGCCCAGCCGCCGTCACCGGAGTAGAAGATGACAAGCTCGTTCATGGCGGGTGCTGTCGAGGGCGGCGGCAGAACAACCGGAAACGCCCGCAGCGCGGAGCTGTCGGCCGGGTACCAGGCTGCCAGCCCCAAAAGCCCTGTCAGCATGAAGAGGATAATCAGGCTGCTTCGCTTCATGCGATGATCGTCCGTCCAGAGGTTTATTGGGCATTGAACCTCTGGAGGACGGGCTTACGTAACTGTGACAACTGACAGTAGACGCGGGTGGTTTCGACGACGCGTCAGTGCCCGGCTTCGAGCATGTTTTCCGGGCGAACCCACTGATCAAACTCCGCGTCGGTCAGGTAGCCCAGGTCCAGCGCGGCTTCCCTTAGCGTCAGCCCTTCGGCATAAGCCTTCTTGGCGATCTGCGCCGACTTGTCGTAGCCGATATGCGGGTTGAGCGCCGTCACCAGCATCAGCCCGCGCTCCAGGTGCTCGGCCATTTTCCCGGCGTCGGGCTCCAGGCCTGCCACGCAATGCTCCTGGAAATTATTGCAGCCATCGGCCAACAGGCGGATCGACTCCAGCACGTTGTGGATGATCACGGGTTTGTACACGTTCAGCTGCAAGTGGCCCTGGCTGGCCGCAATGCCGATGGTCACGTCGTTGCCCAATACCTGGCAGGCCAGCATCGACAACGCTTCACATTGGGTAGGGTTGACCTTGCCGGGCATGATCGAGCTGCCTGGCTCGTTGGCCGGCAATTTGACTTCCGCGAGCCCGGCACGTGGGCCGGAGCCCAGCAGGCGCAGGTCATTGGCGATTTTCATTAAGGCCACGGCCAGGGTTTTCAGTGCGCCATGCAGGGTCACCAGCGGCTCATGGCCCGAGAGGGCGGCAAATTTATTCGGCGCGGTGACGAACGGCAAGCCCGACAGGGCGGCCAATTCAGCAGCAATTGCCTCGCCAAAGCCATGCGGCGAATTGAGCCCGGTGCCGACGGCCGTGCCGCCCTGGGCCAGTTCGCACACCGGGGGCAGGGCGCTGCGGATCGCGCGCTCGGCGTAATCCAGCTGGGCGATAAACGCCGAGACCTCCTGGCCGAACGTGATGGGTGTGGCGTCCATCATGTGGGTGCGGCCGGTCTTCACCAGTTTCATATGGCGTGCCGACAGTTCCGCCAGCCCGCCGGACAGATGAGTGATCGCCGGCAGCAGTTGCTGGGTCACGGCTTGCACGGTCGCGATGCTCATGGCGGTGGGGAAGCAGTCGTTGGAACTCTGGGAGCGGTTGACGTGATCGTTGGGGTGCACCGGGCTCTTGCCGCCACGGGGTTTACCCGACAGTTCGTTGGCGCGGCCGGCGATGACTTCATTAGCGTTCATATTGCTTTGGGTGCCACTGCCGGTCTGCCAGACCACCAGCGGAAACTGGTCGTCATGTTGACCGTCGAGCACTTCATCGGCGGCTTGTTCGATCATGCGGGCGATGTCGGCGGGCAGGTCGCCATTGCGGTCGTTGACCCGGGCGGCGGCTTTCTTGATCAGCGCCAGGGCGTGCAGCACCGCCAGGGGCATGCGTTGCTCGCCGATGGCGAAATTCACCAGTGAACGTTGGGTCTGCGCGCCCCAGTAAGCGTCATCCGGGACTTGTACGTCTCCCAGGCTGTCGGTTTCGATACGGCTCATCGGGCACACTCCTTCAGGTTCGTTTGCGCAGTTTAGGCCGTGATGGGCCTGTGGGGTTCCATAAAAGACTTTTCATCGGGTGCAAGCCCCGCAAATCCCGGCCGAACAAGGCCTGGGGTTGAGCCGCAAGGTTTTTTAGGCGCAGAATGGTCGCCCTTGGGGTCTTACCTCGCCTGCTAGAAAGGAAACTCGATGACTCGTCTTCGTGCCATCTGTACCGCGGTTGCTCTGGTTTGCGCCAGCGGCCAAGTCTTTGCCGATACCGCCAGCCATAACGCCAGTGCCGAAGCCTTCCTTACCCTGGCCCACGCTGACAAGCTGGGTACCCCGGTGTACATGCAAGTGCAGCAAATGTTCGCCCAGCGTTTCGAACAAACCAAGGCACCTGCCGCCAAGCAGTCCGTACTGGACAGCTACCAGGCCAAGGCCAATGCCGCCCTCGACCAGGCCATCGGCTGGCCGAAGCTGAAGCCGGACATGGTCAAGCTCTACACCACCAACTTCAGCGAATCCGAGCTCAAGGACCTGGTTGCTTTCTACCAGTCGCCACTGGGCAAGAAAGTCCTGGAAAAAATGCCGCAACTGACCCAGCAATCGGCCCAGATGACCCAGGCCAAACTGGAAAGCGCTGTGCCGGTGGTCAACAAGCTGTTGGAAGACATGACCAACGAGCTGACGCCGAAAGCCGCCGCACCGGCCAAGAAGAAGTAAGCAGGAATGACCATGCAACAGCGTATCGAAACGGCGCTCGCCGCCCTGAGCCCACAACACTTGAGCGTGCTGGATGAAAGCCACATGCACAGCCGTGGGTTGCAGACCCACTTCAAGGCCGTGCTGGTCAGCCAGCAGTTCGAGGGGCTTAACCGCGTCAAGCGCCACCAGACGGTCTATGCCACCCTCGGTGACCTGATGAGCGAATTTCATGCGCTGGCGCTGCATACCTATACGCCTGAAGAATGGGCGAAAATCGACGCAGCCCCGGCCTCGCCGACCTGCGCCGGCGGGCATAGCTGACGCACGGGTGTCTCTGACAGCTGGCATTTGCTAGAATCCGCAACGCGCCGCTTAGCCGGCGCGTTTTTTTTGCATCCGGTTCACCCCTTACGAGGGTAGCCACCTGGAGAGAATACCCATGACCCAACCCATCGTCGTGGCGGCACTGTATAAGTTCGTCACCCTCGAAGACTACGTTGCGCTGCGCGAGCCACTGCTGCAGGCAATGGTCGACAATGGCATCAAAGGCACCTTGCTGATCGCCGAAGAAGGCATCAACGGCACCGTTTCCGGCAGCCGCGAAGGCATTGATGGCCTGATGGCCTGGCTGAAGAACGACCCGCGCATGGTCGACATCGACCATAAAGAATCGTACTGCGACGACCAGCCGTTCTACCGCACCAAGGTCAAGCTCAAGAAAGAGATCGTGACCCTGGGCGTCGAAGGCGTCGACCCCAACAAAAAAGTCGGCACCTACGTCGAGCCGCAAGATTGGAACGCGCTGATCAGCGACCCGGAAGTGCTGTTGATCGACACGCGCAACGACTACGAAGTGTCCATCGGCACCTTCGAAGGCGCGATCGACCCGAAAACCACCAGTTTTCGCGAGTTTCCCGACTACATCAAGGCCAACTTCGACCCGGCCAAGCATAAGAAAGTCGCGATGTTCTGCACCGGCGGCATTCGTTGCGAGAAGGCCTCCAGCTTTATGCTCAGCGAAGGCTTCGATGAGGTCTACCACCTCAAGGGTGGCATCCTGAAGTACCTCGAAGAGGTGCCTCAGGCAGAGACCAAATGGCAGGGCGACTGCTTTGTGTTCGACAATCGCGTCACCGTGCGCCACGACTTGAGCGAAGGCGACTACGATCAATGTCATGCCTGCCGTACACCGGTGAGCGTCGAAGACCGCGCGTCCGAGCATTATGTGGCCGGCATCAGTTGCCCGCATTGCTGGGATAAGCTGCCGGAGAAGACCCGTCGCAGCGCAATTGACCGGCAAAAGCAGATCGAGCTGGCCAAGGCCCGCAATTTGCCGCACCCGATTGGCTTCAACTACAAGCAAACCCCCTCCGAGGCCTGACCCATGCCCGCGCGCCTGCTCTATGTGATGGACCCGATGTGTTCCTGGTGCTGGGGCTTTGCCCCGGTGGCGCAGGCGCTGGTTGAGCAGGCCCAGGCGGCCGGCGTCGAGCTGCACCTGGTGGTGGGCGGTTTGCGCACCGGCAGCGGCGCGGCGTTGGAGCCGACGACCCGGCGCTACATTCTGGAGCACTGGCAGGCGGTCACCGAGGCCACTGGCCAGCCGTTCAAGCGTGAGGGGGCGTTGCCCGACGGTTTCGTCTATGACACAGAGCCTGCGTGCCGCGCCATCGTTACGGCACGCAGCCTGGCGCCAGACTGCGCGTGGAAGTTGCTGGGGCTGATCCAGCGCGCGTTTTATGTCGAGGGTCGTGATGTGACCCTCGCCAGCGTGTTGGTCGAGCTGGCCGAAGAGGCCGGCATACCGCGTATCGAGTTTGCCGGCGCCTTCGACCGTGCCGAGCAGCACGCCGCGACGGCCGCCGATTTCACTTGGGTGCAGGATTTGGGGATTGCCGGTTTCCCGACCTTGCTGGCCGAGCGTCATGGCCAGTTGGCGTTGTTGACCAACGGCTACCAGCCGCTGTCCGAGCTGTCGCCGTTGCTTGCCCGCTGGTTGGAGCGAGCCACCTGTGTATGACCAGCCCGACATCACCGAGCCCTCCAAACGCACAGATCGCCTGACCTGGGCGGAAATTCGCCGCCTGGCCCTGCGCCACAAGAAATCCCTGTGGATCGCCAACGGCGTTGCCGTGCTGGCGACCTTGTGCAGCGTGCCCATCCCTCTGTTGTTGCCCTTGCTGGTCGACGAAGTGCTGCTGGGCCATGGCGATGCCGCACTCAACGTGATGAACCACGCATTGCCGCTGGGTTGGCAGCAGGCTGCCGGGTATATCGGCCTGATGCTGCTGGTGACCCTGTGTTTGCGTTGCGGCGCGTTGGTGTTCAACGTTGTGCAGGCGCGGCTGTTTGCACGGCTGGCCAAGGACATTGTCTATCGCATCCGTGTGCGCCTGATCGAACGGCTCAAGCGTATATCCCTTGGCGAATACGAAAGCCTGGGCAGCGGCACAGTGACCACGCACCTGGTCACCGACCTGGATACCCTGGATAAGTTTGTCGGCGAAACCCTTAGCCGCTTCCTGGTGGCCATGCTGACGCTGCTGGGCACTTCGGCCATTCTGGTGTGGATGCACTGGCAGTTGGCGTTGCTGATCCTGCTGTTCAATCCGTTGGTGATCTATGCCACGGTGCAGTTGGGCAAGCGCGTCAAACACTTGAAGAAACTTGAGAACGACAGCACGTCGCGCTTCACCCAGGCCCTGACCGAAACCCTTGATGCCATCCAGGAAGTGCGGGCCGGCAACCGCCAGGGCTTTTTCCTCGGGCGCCTGGGCCAGCGTGCCCAGGAAGTGCGCGACTACGCCATTCATTCCCAATGGAAAACCGACGCTTCCAGCCGTGCCAGTGGCCTGTTGTTCCAGTTCGGCATCGACATCTTCCGTGCGGCGGCGATGCTCACCGTGTTGTTTTCCGACCTGTCCATCGGCCAGATGCTCGCCGTGTTCAGCTACCTGTGGTTCATGATCGGCCCGGTGGAACAACTGCTTAACCTGCAATACGCCTTTTACGCCGCGGGCGGCGCGCTGACGCGGATCAACGAGCTGCTGGCGCGTGCCGACGAGCCGCAATATGCCGGGGGCGAAGACCCGTTCACCGGGCGTGAGACCGTTGGCATCGAAGTACGTGGGCTCAACTTCGGCTACGGCGAAGACTTGGTGCTTGACCAGTTGAACCTGGCCATTGCACCGGGCGAGAAGGTCGCGATCGTCGGCGCCAGTGGCGGCGGCAAAAGTACCTTGGTGCAACTGCTGTTGGGGCTCTATACACCGCAGGCCGGCAGCATTCGTTTTGGTGGTGCGACCCAGCAGGAAATCGGTCTTGCAACCATCCGCGAGAACGTCGCCGTGGTTTTGCAACACCCGGCGCTGTTCAACGACACCGTGCGCGCCAACTTGACCATGGGCCGCACACGCACGGACCAGGCCTGCTGGCAGGCATTGGAAATTGCGCAGTTGGATGCTACCGTCAAGGCACTGCCTTTGGGCCTGGACAGCGTAGTGGGGCGCTCCGGTGTGCGCTTTTCCGGTGGCCAGCGCCAGCGCCTGGCAATCGCGCGGATGGTGTTGGCCGAACCCAAAGTGGTGATTCTGGATGAGGCCACCTCCGCCCTCGACGCCGCCACCGAGTACAACTTGCACCAGGCGCTGGCGCGGTTTCTCAGTGGGCGTACTACACTGATCATCGCCCACAGGCTTTCGGCGGTTAAGCAGGCTGACCGGGTGCTGGTGTTCGATGGCGGGCGTATCGCCGAAGATGGCGACCACCAGCAGCTGATTGCTGAGGGTGGGTTGTACGCCAAGTTGTACGGCCACCTGCAACAAGTGCGTTGATTTAGCTTCGTCGGTGCTATCGGGATTGGTTTTTCGCGTGCGTATTCAGCTGTGCATGTGTAAGGGACTTCATGAAGCAAAAGCGGACTCTCGGAACGCCAAGGCTGTTGGGCATCGTCTGGCCCTTTATCGCCGTCGTATTGTTCCAGGCATTGTTAGGCTGCGTCAGTCTCTATGTGCTGTCGGCGGTGCGGGGCTATGTGGCTGGCGAGAGTCTTTGGTCCAAAGGCCAGAAAGACGCCATCTACTACCTGACGCTCTACGCTGATAACCGCGACGAAAGCACTTTTCTCAAATACCAGCAAGCGATTGCCGTCCCACAGGGCGGGCATGAATTGCGCATCGCGCTGGACCGTTCCACCCCGGACCTCGCTGCCGCACGCCAAGGCATCCTTAAGGGCGGCAACCACCCCGATGATGTGTCCAGCGTGATTTGGCTGTACCTCAACTTCCGCCACTTCAGTTACCTGGAAAAAGCCATTGAACTGTGGACCGTAGGCGACGGTTACCTGGTGCAACTGGATGACCTGGCCCAGACGATGCACCGGGCGATCCGCAGCGATCACGTCAGCCCCGGTGATATAAGCGAGTGGAAAGCGCACATCATTGCCATCAACGACGGCGTTACGCCGGCTGCCAAGGCATTCAGCGATGCGTTGGGCGAAGGTTCGCGGATGATTTTGCGCCTGTTGCTGGTCACCAACCTGGCCACCGCCCTGGGCCTGATTGCCCTGGCGCTGCTGCGTACCCACAAGCTACTGAGCCAGCGCCACGCGTTCGCCATGGCCTTGCAGGCCGAGAAGGAGCGCGCACAGATCACCCTGGAGTCGATTGGCGACGGTGTGATTACCACGGATGTCGACGGTGCCATCGCCTACATGAACCCGGCCGCCGAGGCGCTTACCCATTGGAAGAGTGCCCAGGCCCAAGGCTTGCCCTTGGCGGCGTTATTCAATCTGCTCGATGAGGCTGCTGAACCCGACAGCTTTACCCTGATCGAGCACATCATCAAAGGCCGGCTCAGTGGTGGCAGCGAGCATTCCAAGCTGATCCAGCGCCTGGATGGCAGTACGGTTTCGGTCACTCTGGTGGGCGCGCCGATCCGCAGCGCCGGCAAGGTCAGCGGCGCGGTGCTGGTGCTGCACGACATGACGCAGGAGCGTCAGTACATTGCCAATCTGTCGTGGCAAGCCACCCACGATGCCTTGACCGGTTTGGCCAACCGTCGCGAGTTCGAATTCCGCCTGGAACAGGTGCTGCATAACGTGGGGCGCCAGAAAGGCGGACGCCATGCGTTGATGTTTCTCGACCTGGACCAGTTCAAGCTGGTTAACGACACCTGCGGGCATGCGGCGGGTGATGAGCTGTTAAGGCATATCTGCGCGCTGCTGCAGTCGGACCTGCGTGAGGGCGACACCCTGGCGCGGCTGGGGGGCGACGAGTTCGGCATCCTGTTGGAAAACTGCCCGGCAGCGGTGGCGGAAAAGATCGCCGAGAGCCTGCGCCATACGGTGCAAAGCCTGCATTTCGTGTGGAAGGGCCGGCCGTTCATGACCACCGTCAGTATTGGCCTGGTGCATATCTCGCAATCCCCGACCACCTTGGAAACGTCACTACGCGCGGCCGATATGGCGTGCTACATGGCCAAGGAGAAGGGCCGTAACCGTGTGCAGGTCTACCATACCGATGATTCGGAATTGTCCCTGCGTTTTGGCGAAATGGCCTGGGTACAGCGCCTGCACGTGGCCTTGGAGGAAAATCGTTTTTGCCTCTACTCCCAGGAAATCTCGCCGCTGGGCCACACGGATGGCGGCAACGGCCATATTGAAATCCTGTTGCGCCTGCACGATGAGGCGGGCCGCATCATTCTACCCGACAGTTTTATTCCGGCGGCCGAACGTTATGGATTGATGACGTCGCTGGATCGCTGGGTGGTGGAAAACGTATTCAAAATCATCGCCGGTTGTATGCACGAACGGGCCGGGCGACCTATGGCCATGTGTGCGATTAATCTGTCAGGCATAACTATCGGAGATGATGATTTTCTCGGTTTTTTACGTGAGAAATTCGAGGCTTACAGCATTCCGCCGGAAATGATTTGTTTTGAAATAACTGAGACAAGCGCTATAGCCAATTTGGGTAGTGCAATTCGCTTTATTAATGAACTCAAAGCGTTAGGTTGCCATTTTTCCCTCGATGACTTTTGCGCCGGGATGTCCTCATTCGCTTATCTGAAACATTTACCTGTAGACTTCCTGAAGATCGATGGAAGTTTCGTAAAGGATATGCTGGACGACCCGATTAACCGCGCCATGGTCGAAGTGATCAACCACAT
The DNA here is from genome assembly GCF_900215245.1 of Pseudomonas fluorescens. GTDB lineage: Bacteria > Pseudomonadota > Gammaproteobacteria > Pseudomonadales > Pseudomonadaceae > Aquipseudomonas > Aquipseudomonas fluorescens. Next base: position 140,703 of record NZ_LT907842.1, on the reverse strand, counting down.
CGGCCACGTCATGGGTAAACGCACGATTGCCGAGTTTGTTGAAACACCGCAGATCGAACAGGCTTTACTTGAGATCGGTGTTGATTACGCTCAGGGCTACCTGATTGAACGCCCGCAACTGTTTACCTTTGATAGCTTGCAGTGTCGACCTGTGCGGCCGCAGCCTCTGTTATTCAAGGCGCCCGGCACATTCCGCTGAAACATTTGCTGGTCTGTACAATCACACTTAAAAAAGGAGCCCTACAGTGATCGACACATTCAACAGAACCGGCCCGCTTATGGAAGCCTCAAGTTACCCCGCCTGGGCGCAACAATTGATCCAGGACTGTAGCGAGAGCAAGCGCCGAGTTGTCGAGCACGAACTGTACCAGCGCATGCGCGATAACACGCTCAGCGCCAAAACCATGCGCCACTACCTGATCGGTGGCTGGCCAGTGGTGGAGCAGTTTGCCTTGTACATGGCACAGAACCTCACCAAGACCAAGTTTGCCCGCCATCCCGGGGAGGATATGGCGCGTCGGTGGCTGATGCGCAATATTCGTGTGGAACTCAACCACGCCGATTACTGGGTACATTGGGCGCGCGCTCATGGTGTAAGCCTGGAAGAGCTGCAAGCGCAAAACGTACCGCCTGAGTTGCACGCGCTGAGTCACTGGTGCTGGCACACCAGCTCGGCCGATGCGTTGATCGTGGCGATTGCCGCAACCAACTACGCGATCGAGGGGGCGACTGGGGAGTGGTCCGCCGTGGTGTGTTCGACCGGTGTGTACGCGGCTGCCTTCCCTGAGGAAGACCGCAAGCGCGCAATGAAGTGGTTGAAGATGCACGCCCAGTACGACGACGCACACCCTTGGGAAGCCCTGGAAATCATCTGCACCCTGGCCGGGATGAACCCGAGCAAAGCGCTGCAGGTCGAGCTGCGCCAGGCCGTGTGCAAGAGCTATGACTACATGTACCTGTTTTTGGAAAGCTGCATGCAGTTGGAAAATGAAAAAGCCAAGGCGTCAGCTGTGGTTCGCGAACGCCCGGTTCGCATCGCCAGCGAGGCGTGATGTAAGCGTGATGGCGGGGTGTTTACCCCGCCATTGCCAAGCGGTTGCGACCTTCGCGCTTTGCCACATACAAGGCGTTGTCGGCCCGGCGCAACAGGCTTTCGGCAGACTCGGCAGCCAGCAAGGTCGAGCAGCCCAGACTCACCGTCAATTCGATCCGCTTGCCGTCGGCCCAATAATCCTGAACCTGCGCAGCCCGGCGCAGGCGTTCGCCGACCATGCCAGCCGCGTCCCGGCCGGTATTCGACAGTAAAATCAGAAACTCTTCGCCACCAAACCGAAACACCATGTCGACGTTGCGCAACTGGCTTTTGATCGACCCGGCCACGGCGCGCAGTACGATATCGCCCGCTGCATGGCCGTGGGTGTCGTTGATTTTCTTGAAGTGATCGATGTCCAGCATCAACAAGGACAGCGGGCTCAGGTGCCGCCGGGCCATGTCGATTTCGCGTTGCAGGGTCTGGTCCATCGCAATGCGGTTGCCGGTATCGGTCAAGGGGTCACGCAGGGCGCTGCGGGTGGCGGCGCGGTAGAGCAGGGCGTTGCGCATCGGGTAAAGCAAGGTTGAAAGCAGCGACTCAAGTTGGCCCAACTCGTCTTCCATCAAGCGTTGGTTGCGACGGAATATCAGCTCGCCCAAGTGTTCGCCTTCATGGCTCAAGGTGTAGCTCACTGAGTGGTGGCCGCGGTGGCCGAACTCGAGGCGCAAGTCGCTGGCTTCATGGCGATATTGCAGAGCATCCAGAGGAACCAGGCGCTGAACTTCACGAAAGAACAAAGCCAGGATACGCTCCGGCTCCAGGCTGGTTTGCAATTGCTGGCTCAGTTGCTGATGAAGCTGGGCAAGGGTGGCTGGACGACGTGGAAGAAGAGCTGGCTGACCAAACCCCAGGCGTTGCAATTTGGCACTGTCGAAGTCAATTGCGTTGGTCTGGGTCGGTGATTTCATAAGCTGACGGCCTCTAAGCACATAACTGTCCTACAGGCTGCACGAGAGTGGCAAATGCCAAGCGTCTTACTGTTCCTTCAGTTCCGTAAAACATTGGAACAGTTTAAACCGCTTTGCCATGGGTTATAACCCCTGGGCAGTGCCACACGTCTTGTCATCGCTTTACCTGCTTCAACGCTAATAGAGCGAGATTCATGCCACTTTGCTAAACTTAATAAAAAGCCTTATAAATCAACGACCGTTTTTAAAGGCAAAATCGGTCGCTGAATAACTGCGTCAGTTATTTGGCTGCTTGAACCAAGGTGGTGTGGTCAATCTGGTCAATCGACGTAACGCCGGTCAAGGTCATGGCCACGCGCATTTCCTTGGCGAAAATATCCAGCAGGTTTTCCACGCCGTGCTGGCCGGCGGCGGCCAAGGCATACACGGTCGAGCGCCCCAGCAGGCAACCCTTGGCACCGAGGGCGAGCATGCGCACCACGTCGAGCCCGGAGCGAATGCCTGAGTCCACCAGCACGGTCAGGTCATCACCCACGGCCTCGGCAATCGGCGGCAGTGCTTTGGCGGTCGACAACACGCCGTCGAGCTGGCGGCCGCCATGGTTGGAGACCACGATGCCATCGGCACCGAAACTGACCGCGTCCTTGGCGTCCTGTGGGTCGAGGATGCCCTTGATGATCATCGGGCCCTTCCAGAACTCGCGGATCCACTCCAGGTCTTTCCAACTGATCGACGGGTCGAAATTGTTCGCCAGCCAGCCGATGTAATCTTCCAGGTGGGTGGGTTTGCCGAGGTAGTTGGAAATATTGCCCAAGTCGTGGGGGCGGCCCATCAAGCCCACGTCGAATGCCCATTGTGGCTTGGTGATGGCCTGCAGCATCCGACGTGAGGCCGCGTACGGCCCGGACATGCCCGAGTGCGCATCACGATAGCGTGCGCCCGGCGTCGGCATGTCCACGGTGAACACCAGTGTCGTCACTCCGGCCGCCTGGGCCCGCTCCAGCGCGTTACGCATGAAACCGCGATCCTTGAGCACATAGAGCTGGAACCAGATCGACTGCGGGCTTTGCGACGCCACTTCTTCAATCGGGCACACCGACACGGTCGACAGGCAGAACGGTATGCCCTTGTTGGCTGCGGCCTTGGCCGCCTGCACCTCACCACGCCGCGCATACATGCCGGTCAAGCCGACCGGGCTGAGGATAATCGGCATGTCCTGTTCCTTGCCGAACAACGTGGTCTTGAGGCTCAGGTTGTCGACATTGCGCAGGATGCGCTGGCGCAGGCTGATCTCGGCCAGGTCCGAACCGTTGGCGCGCATTGTGTGCTCGGCGTAAGCGCCGCCGTCGATGTAGTCGAACAGGAAGCGCGGCAGCTTGCGTTTGGCGGCTGCGCGGTAGTCGGAGGCGGACGAGATGATCATGAAGGGATTCTCTACAGAGCTTGGTCACCCCACGATAAGCAAAAAACTGGCATGATAAAAACAACTTTTATCACTAGCATCCAGTCGCTAAAGGAATACTGATGAACCTGCGCACATTGCGTGCCTTTGTTGAAGTGGTGCGCCAGGGCGGTTTCTCCCAGGCGGCTGACGTGGTGGCATTGACTCAATCCACCGTGAGCAAGGCGGTCAAGACACTGGAGGATGAATTGGGCACGCCGCTGCTTAACCGCCTGGGTCACAAGAATGAACTGACAGCCGCCGGCGAAATTGCTTACCGCCGCGCCCTGGTGTTGCTCGCTGAGCAAAACGATTTGGTGGCTGAGATCAATGATCTGCGGGGTCTCAAGCGCGGCGTACTGCGCATAGGCTTGCCGCCGGTAGGCTGCGGTGTACTGTTCGCGGCGATGTTCGCCGCCTACCGCACGCGCTACCCCGACATCGAAATCGAACTCACCGAGTACGGCAGCAAAAGGCTGCGTGAATGCCTGGAAGCCGGGGAGGTCGACCTCGCGGCCCTGCTGCTGCCAGCGGATCAAGGGTTTGACTACCAACCCGTGCGCAATGAACCGCTGATGGCTGTGTTACCCATGAGCCACCCACTGGCGCGGCGCAAACGCATCGACTTCACCGACCTCGCCGACTCCCCGTTCATCTTGTTCGAAGCCGGCTTCGCCCTGAACGCCAAAATCCTCGCCGCCTGCGAGCTCAAAGGTGTGACGCCACGGGTAACGGCGCGTAGCGGGCAAATCGACTTTATCGTCGACCTGGTCTCTGCAGGATTGGGTGTCGCCTTTTTGCCGCGCATGCTCGCACTCAAGCATCAGCACGCCGGGATTGCCTTGATCCCCCTGGACGAGCCGCACACCGATTGGCACATCGCCCTGGCTTGGCGTGCCAGTGCCCACCTGCCACCCGCCGCCCGCGCATGGCTGGACCTGGCCAAAGAAATGGCCAGCCCTGTGCGGTGAAGGAACCCGCTGTGCAGGTTTTTGCCTGAAATGCATCGCAGTGCTTGACTTCTTCTTTTTAATCAGTAACATACGGCGCATTCCGCGATAGCTCAGTTGGTAGAGCAAATGACTGTTAATCATTGGGTCCCTGGTTCGAGTCCAGGTCGTGGAGCCAGATAGAGAAAAGCCTGCAGCGATGCAGGCTTTTTTTTGGCTTGGATTTGGCTCGTTCGTTGGGGGCGCAGCCGGGTCCGGCCGTTCAACTCAGTCGCCAGCGCTTTTCCTCCACCGGTTAAATTCCCAGGTTCAAGACGTCACGCGCGAGCGGGCGCTCTGTATTTAAGCGCGGGAGGCTGGTAAGTATGGCGGCGAACAGTGGTTTGGTAGCCCGTCATGAAGCGTCATTTTGAAGATTTGCAGCTAGGCAGCATTGAGCTGTTTTGTCTCGCAGCCGAAGCCAATAGTTTCACCGCTGCCGCGCAAACAGCGGGGGTGACGCCGGCGGCGGTGAGCCGCAGCATCTCGCGCCTGGAGGAGCGTCTGGGTTCGCGCCTGTTTGTGCGCACCACCCGCAGCATTCGGCTTACCGAGAGCGGCAGGATTTTTTTCGAGCAATGCCGCCAGGCGTTGACGCAACTGGTCGAGGCGCAACAGGCAGTCATGGGCGCGCAGTCTGTCCCGTCCGGGCTGCTGCGCATCAGTATCCCTACCACCTACGCCCACCACCGTTTGCTGCCGTTGTTGCCCAAATTTCGTGCGCTGTACCCTCAAGTCAGCGTCGACATCCACATCAGCAATCGCAATATCGACTTCGTCGCCGAAGGTTATGACCTGGCCATTCGCGTGCGTGCCCAGCCGGACTCGTCGCTGATCGCGCGCCCGCTGGAAGAGGCTGAACTGGTGGTGGTGGCAGCCCCGGCTTACCTCAAGCGAGTCGGTACGCCGCAGACCTTGGAGGATTTGCCCGGGCATGAGTGCATCCAGTACGAACTGCCGAGTAATGGCCGGCGTATTTCCTGGTTGTTCCAGGTGGACGGCAAAGCCCAGGAGTATGTAGGGGCGGCGGGGTACAGCTGTGCCGATGATGTGCTGGGTGGCGTGACCCTGGCCAAACACGGGGCCGGGCTGTTTCAGACGTACAGGTTTATTGTTGAGCAAGCGCTGGCTGAGGGCAGTCTCGTGGAAGTGTTGAAACCGTTTGGGGGACGCTCGCGGCCGTTTACGTTGCTGTATCCCCACGGGCGCTACGTGCCACATCGGGTGCGTGCGTTTGTGGATTTTTTGCTCGGGTATCGGGAGCTGTGGGCGAAGGACTCAACACTGCCATAAGAATTTCGCCGAGACGCCCGAGCAGTCGCACTCGAAAAGGTAAGCGCAACCGCCTGCGAAGTTCATCTCCGTTGTGTGGTCGGGGCCCGGTTCGAGCTGTGCGACAAAGCGCATCGGTGCGTTGCAATGGTTGCAACTCGGTGTTTGCTCGGCCTGTAACCAGCAAGGTGCGCCGCCAAGCTGGCCGAGGACGTCGCGACGGCGACCGCTAAACGCGTTGTGCGCCTGCGTGTAATCAACGGCCTGGGTCGGCTCGACCCGTGCGCCGTAGCCTGTGCCGCGGGTCACTTGGCCCGCGCTCGGCAGGGCCGCGACGTGCAGGTCGTTGACTGGCACGCACACCACCGCGTTGGCACCGCCGTCTGCTTCCCACTGCCCGCATTCACCGGGGTTTTCATCGCACATAAAAATCAGGTGCAGGTGCTGGGCGCCGGTAGGGCGGATCTGCCCAAGAAATTGCAGAGGGCTCGCGCAACCCTTGCAAGTGGGCCAGGCAAAGCCTTCGTTAACCGATGGCGTGCCACCAAACCGTGTGTCGGCACAGGCGCCCGGTGTGACGGTGGGCTCGGCAATCAGCAAATGGATGGACGGCGAGGTGCCCATCGTGGACGTCGGTGTTTTCAAGCCGCCGAACAGTTTTTTGAAGAGCTTCATGCGCATGCCATCCGTTTAAACGGTTTCGTTGTCTGCGACTCTGCGGCCCACCCTCGCAGAAGCAATCTCCCACGTCTGCATGAGCTGTGTGATTGCGGCATCAAGGGTGGCGTGTGCCACATCATCGCGCGCCAGGATCGAAACGCCCTGCAGGAAACTGTCGAACACCGTTGCCATCACCGGCGCATCAAGCGTGTCCGGGAGTTGCCCGGCACGGATTGCACGCTCAACACACGCCACGATGCCCGCCCGCGTTCGTGCGCGCGATTGCGTCAAGGCATCCGCCACCCGCGCATTTTCAGGGCTGGGTGCGCTCATCACACCCAGTGCCACCATGCAGCCCTTGGGGTGCCCGTCCTCACACTGCATGCGTGTCGACTGGCGCAGCGCGGTTTCGATGGCCTCGCGCGGTGGCAAGGTGTCGTCCCACAAGCATTCGGTAACCTGGGCATAGGTCGCGAGGTAGCGCTGCACGCATTCATCGAACAGCGCCTCTTTGGAGCCGAACGCCGCGTAAAAACTCGGCGCAGAGATGCCGCCGCCCAAGCCGGCTTTGAGCTGGGCGAGGGAGGTGGCGTCGTAGCCGTGCTCCCAGAACAGGTGCAGGGCCTGTTCCACGGCGTGGTCACGGTCAAAATTACGCGGGCGGCCCATTTGCGCCATGTCGAGACTCCTCTGAAGAACGAGATAAATACTAGTCGATACATAAGTCATTGACAATGCAGTACGCCCGCCTGCAACATTTGTATCGATCAGTATTTAAGTGGCTCAAAAGGAGTTTCCCGTGACCCCCTCACTCAGCGTATCCGCGTCGTCCGAGCGCTTGCCCATTGGCGCCTTGCTCGCCCTGGCCATGACCGGCTTTATCTGCATCGTCACTGAAACCCTGCCCGCCGGCCTGTTGCCGTTGATCAGCACAGGCCTGTCGATTTCGCCGTCGGCAGCCGGGCAGATGGTCACCGCCTACGCCTTGGGCTCCGTGCTGGCGGTGATCCCGATGACGATCGCCACCCGTGGCTGGCGGCGGCGAAATGTGCTGTTGCTGACCATTGTCGGCTTCCTGCTGTTCAACTCCATCACGGCGCTGTCGTCCCACTATGGCGTCACCCTGGTGGCGCGTTTCTTCGCTGGTGTGGCGGCGGGTTTGGCCTGGAGCCTGCTGGCGGGTTACGCGCGGCGTATGGTCGCGCCGGAGCAACAGGGCAGGGCGCTTGCCTTGGCGATGGTCGGCACACCGATTGCGCTGTCGTTGGGCGTACCGCTCGGCACGTGGCTGGGTGGCCTGGTGGGTTGGCGCACCACGTTCGGCCTGATGTCGGCGCTGACCCTGGTGCTGATCGTGTGGGTGCTGGTGAAGGTCCCGGACTATCCGCCGCAGGCGGCGCATCAGCGTGTGTCGCTGGGTAACGTGCTGACCACCCCCGGCGTGCGGCCGGTGCTGGCGGTCGTGATCAGTTGGATGCTGGCGCACAACATTCTGTACACCTACATCGCACCCTTCGTGGCGCCTGCGGGCTTGAGCGATCGCGTCGATCTGGTGCTGCTGGTGTTCGGCATCGCCGCGTTGGCGGGGATTTGGCTGACGGCAAAACTGGTCGAGCCGCTGTTGCGCACGACCGTACTGGCGAGCCTCGCGACGTTCGCGGCGGTCTGCGTGGTGTTCGGCTTCTCGGGCCGTGTACCCAGCGTCATCTACCTCGGCATGGCCGTGTGGGGGCTGAGTTTCGGTGGCGCGGCAACATTGCTGCAAACCGCGCTGGCGGATGCCGCCGGGGATGGCGCGGATGTGGCGCTGTCGCTGAACGTGGTGGCGTGGAACAGTGCGATTGCCGGCAGCGGTGTGGTCGGCGGCGTGCTGCTGGATACCTGGGGCGTCGCCTCGTTTCCCTGGGCGATGGTGGTATTAATAGCGGTATCGTTTTTGATCGCCTGGGGCGCTCATGCCCACGGGTTCAAACCGGGTGCACGTGAGACAGAAAAACCGGCCGTGGCCGGGCACTAATCTGACTTAGTTGGGTCAATAATCCTCGCAATATCATTCACTTGGCTCCGTTTTTCGGAGCCTGCCGCCTCACTCCCTTTCGAAGAAGTCATGCATGCACCTGCGCAAAATTGCAGTTGGGCTGTCGGCCCTTGTTTTGCTATCCACTGGCGTACAAGCCCGTGGCCTGCTGGACCTGATCAAGTTACCCACCCCGGAACACACTGCTCGCTCCGGCTCGATCAGCCAGCACGCGGCCCTCGACCTTTATTCCAGTAAAGAAAAACAGCTTTCATTCGACGCCTGCGTCGACCTGTTCCCAGGCGCCACGCCGATCAACACGGCCAGCGTGCCCGCCACGATGAAACCCCTGGCGTTGTGTTCGGATAACTTCGCGGTGCTCTACTCACAAACCAGCAAGACGCCGCTGGTGGTGGTCGAACGCTTGAATGCCGCCCAGTTGAAGGACGCCAAGGGCGAGGAGCGCACCAACCAGTTCTACGCGGACCCGCGCATTCCCAAGGGCGCGCGCGCAGAGTTGAGCGACTACCGTGGCCAGCATCCGGCGGTCGACCGTGGTCACCAGTCGCCGGCCGCTGATGCGCCGAATGCGAATGCCATGGCCCAATCTTTCGCGCTGTCGAACATGGTGCCGCAAGACCCCACCAACAACCGCAAGATCTGGAGCAAGGTCGAGGCGGACGTGCGCAAGTTTGCCGTGCGTGCCGGCGGCGATGTGTTTGTGTTTACCGGCCCGCTGTTTGACGCGGGCTACAGCACCATCGGCGACAACAAGGTCTGGGTGCCGACGCGTCTGTTCAAGCTGGTCTACGACACCTCGTCGAAACGCGCCTGGGCCTATGTGCTGCCCAATGCGGAAACCCGTGTCCAAAAGCCGATGGACTACGACACCTTTGTGAAAAGCACCGGGCTCAAGTTGCTGGGCAATCTTCCGGTCACCGGGTCGGTGGGGCGCACCTGATGTGACACCCCCAAGGCTGGCAGAACCGCCAGCCTTACCTGGCCTTCTTCAGCGCCTTCAACCGTAACGTCGCGCGCTGTACGGCGGCCATTTTCTCCGGGCGCTTCATGCGCTTCCACTTACGGATGTCGTCCTTGCTCCGTCCACAGCTGACGCACAGATCACCACTCAGTTGGCAAGTGGAGATGCAGGGGTTCTCGATATCTTTAGCCAAGGGTTCACCTGGGTTTGCTAGGGCGCGCGCGGCTAGGCCGCACGAAATTCAACGGTGAGGTGGCTCACTTCATGCACCGGTTTGAGGCGCTCGCGAATGCTTTCGGCATCGGTGGTCGAGCGGCCCACCACGCTGACGATGGCCGCGTGCGCGTCGGGGCCGACGCGCCACACGTGCAGATCGGTAATCGTCGCATCACCGGGTTGTTCGACGAGTTCACGAATTTCTGCGGCGACGTGTTCATCGGTTTGATCCAGCAATACGCCAGCGGTCGTGCGCATCAAACTCCAGGACCACCGCGCAATCACCACCGCGCCGACGATACCCATCGCCGGGTCCAGCCACACCCAGCCCAGATAACGGCCGGCCAGCAACGCGGCGATGGCGAGCACAGAGGTCAGCGCATCGGCGAGCACATGCACGTAGGCTGAGCGCATGTTGTTGTCGTGGCCATGATGGTCGTGGTCGTGGTCGTGATCATGCCCGTGGCTGTGACCGTGGCCCAGCAACAGCGCGCTGACGACATTTACTGCCAGCCCCACCACCGCAATCAGCGTGGCTGTACCAAACTGCACTTCAGCCGGCTGCAGCAAGCGCATCACCGACTCGACACCAATGCCCAAGGACACCAGCGCCAGGATAAGCGCCGAGGCGAAGCCACCCAGGTCGCCGACTTTGCCGGTGCCGAAGCTGTAGCGTGAGTTACTCGCATTGCGCCTGGCGTAGGCGTAGGCCGCAGCGGCAATGCCCAGCGCCGCCGCATGGGTAGCCATGTGAAAGCCGTCCGCCATTAGCGCCATGGAACCGGTCACGGCCCCGGCGGCAATTTCTGCGACCATCATCACCACCGTCAGCATCACCACCCACAGGGTGCGTTTGGCGTTTTCGTCATGGGCCGAACCGAGGAAGACATGTTCGTGCGTGTGAGCACTAGGGAGGGCGTTCATTTGGAGTACCGCCGAATGGCTTCCAGCAGTTCTTCAACGCCGCGTGCGCGGGCCTCCTCGCTGAGTGAGGGATCGGCCACATGCGCCCTGGCATGGTCTTCGATAATTTCTTCCATCAAGCCGTTGATGGCGCCGCGTGTGGCGGCCACCAGGTGCAGCGTCTTGGCGCAGTCGAGGTCTGACTCCAGCGCTCGCTCAACCGCCTGGAGCTGCCCGGCGATGCGTTTGACGCGCTTGATCAGGCTGTCTTTGTTTGCGGCGATGTGGCCCACGATATACCCCTCCTACCTATGAGGGTGCGGATCATTGCATACCCCGCCCCCCTATGCAATGTTGCGCGTGCGGCGACATGCTCAAGGCGGCTACCTGGGCTTATCCAACTGGCGCCTGAGGGTGTAAAGCGCCACGCCAACCGCCAGAATGCCGGACACCGCGCCGACCACCAGCGCCCAGCGCGGGCCCAGGTGGTCGGCCACCCAACCGACGATGGGCGCACCCAGCGGCGTGCCACCCAGTGCGACGGCGACGCGCAGGGCGATCACCCGGCCGCGCATGGCCGGCTCCGTGGTGAGTTGCATCAAGCTGTTGGTGGTGTTGCTGAACGTCATCGCGCCCACGCCGATGATCACCAGCGCAATCGCGAACATCCAGTAATTGGGCGCCAGGGCCGCCAGGAAACAGCCAAACCCGAACACCGCGGCACCAATCAACAGTGACTTGAACTGCGGTCGTTCACTGCCCGCGGCAATCAATGCCCCGGCGATGGTGCCGATGGCCAGGGTCGAGGTCAGCAGGCCGTAGCCACGCGCATCGGCCTGGAACACGCTGACGGCCATGGTCGAGATAAAAATCGGGAAGTTCATGCCGAAGGTGCCGATCAGAAACAGCATCAGCAAGATTGCCTTCAGGTCCGGCCGCGCCCACACATAACGCATGCCCTCGGTCAGGCTGCCTTTGGTGCGTGGGGCGCGCACCTTGGTGTGCAGACGCGAGACGCGCAGGAAAAACAGGGACGCCAGCACCGCAAAAAAACTCGAACCATTGAGCAGGAACGCCCAGCCGGTGCCGACCGAAGCGATGGTCACGCCCGCCACCGCCGGGCCGATCATGCGCGCCATATTGAACGACGTTGAGTTGAGTGCGATGGCATTCGACAAGTCCTTCTCGCCCACCAGCTCCGCCACAAAAATCTGCCGCACCGGTGCATCGAAGGCCGAGGCACACCCTGATAGAAACGCAAACACATAGACGTGCCAGAGCTGCACGAACCCGGTGATGGTAAACACCCCCAGTGTCAGCGCGAGTACGCCCATGACCGCCTGGGTGGCGATCAGCAGTTTGCGCTGGTCGTAGTGGTCGGCGGCAAAACCGGTCCAGGGCAGCAACAACAGCTGCGGCCCGAACTGCAACGCCATGACGATGCCCACGGCCGCGGCGTTGTGCGGCGTGAGCTGGGTGAGCACCAGCCAGTCCTGGGCGGTGCGCTGCATCCAGGTGCCGACGTTGGACACCAGGGCGCCGGCGGCCCAGATGCGGTAGTTGGGGCTGCGCAGGGAGCGGAAAGTGCCGAGGACACTCATGACGGCTTCAGTTACCCCCGTTGCCGAGCGGCCCGAGCAAGGTCGGTGCCGTGCCCGATTTACCGCGCGTGGGGAATACGCGCTGACGGTGGCAGGCGTGCGCTTCGATGATCAGGGCGGTGGTTGCGTCCAGCGAGGTGACAGCCATGCTACTTCCTCAATCGGGTCGTACAACAATCAGCAAGGCGCGCCAGCGATTTCACCGCAGCGGCGAGTTCGTCGTGTGCCTGGGGCGACAGGTGTTGATGCAACGGTGCAAGCGTAGGCGGCATGAGCTGAATGTTACCAGTCTGGGTTTATACTTGCCGTCATCCCACCCACCCGATTCAAACAGACTGAGATTCGCCATGAGCACCTCGCTTCCCCTGACGCCCGCGCGCAAGCCCTTCGCGCCGCTGGTGGCCTTTATCGTCCTGGTCGTCGGCGCCGTATTCCTGCAAAACAGCGTCGGCTCGCGCCAAGTGCTGTTGCTGGTGGTCGGTGCCGCGCTGGGCTTGACCTTGTACCACGCCGCCTTCGGCTTCACGTCGGCCTGGCGTGTATTTATCAATGATCGGCGCGGCGCCGGTTTGCGTGCGCAAATGGTGATGCTGGCCGTGGCGGTGCTGTTGTTTTTCCCGGCGCTGGGGGCCGGCACCTTGTTCGGTCAGCCGGTGGTCGGGCTGGTGGCGCCGGCTGGCGTGTCGGTGGTGTTTGGGGCATTTATTTTCGGCATCGGCATGCAGTTGGGCGGCGGTTGCGCATCGGGCACGCTGTTCACCGTGGGCGGCGGGAATGCGCGCATGCTGGTGACACTGTTGTTCTTTATTTGCGGTTCGTTGATCGCTACGCACCATGTTGATTGGTGGTTTGCGTTGCCCGCGTTCCCGGCGGTCTCCATTGTCAAAAGCTTTGGCGTGTTACCGGCATTGCTCGTCAGCCTGGCTGCGTTCGGCCTTATCGCCGCCCTCACCGTACGCCTGGAAAAGCGCCGTCATGGCCAGCTTGAGGCGGGCGTAACCAGCGAACACCTCGGCTTGCGCCGCTTCCTGCGCGGGCCATGGCCATTGGTGTGGGGCGCGATTGGCCTGGCACTGCTCAACTACGCGACCCTGGCATTGGCCGGGCGGCCGTGGGGCATTACGTCGGCGTTCGCGCTGTGGGGCGCCAAGGTGGCAAGCGGGTTGGGTATCGATGTGGCCAGTTGGGCGTTCTGGCAACTGCCCGGCAATGCCAAGGCCCTGGCGGCGCCGGTGTGGGCAGACATCACCAGTGTGATGGACGTGGGTATCATCCTCGGCGCGCTGTTGGCCGCAGGCCTGGCCGGGCGTTTCGCCCCCAGCCTGAACATCCCGGCGCGCTCGCTGGTGGCGGCGGTTATCGGTGGCTTGATGTTGGGTTATGGGTCGCGGCTGGCCTACGGTTGTAATATCGGCGCGTACTTCAGTGGCATCGCCTCGGGCAGCCTGCATGGCTGGGTATGGTTGGTGGCGGCGTTTATCGGTAACAGCGTGGGCGTGCGGTTGCGGCCATGGTTCTTCGCCGGCGAACGGCCGCAGGTAGCGTTGAGCGGTTGCTGAGCGCACAACAATCGATAAGGTACCCGCATGATTCGAGAACTAAGGACCTTTGTGAGTGCCGCGCGGCGCGGCACGTTTGCCGCTGCCGGCCAGCACGTGGGGCTGACGCAATCGGCCGTGAGCGCGCAGATCAAGCACCTTGAGGACGCGCTCGGGGTCAAGCTGTTCGATCGCACCGGCCGCTCTGCCACGCTCAACTGCGCAGGGCAGCGGGCGGTGCCGCTGGCGGAAGAGATCCTCGATATCTTCTCGCGTATGGGCACCCCGGACAGCGCGAACAACTTTCAGGGCGCGTTGCGTATCGGTGCCATCGGCAGTGTGCAAACCGGCCTCCTGCCTCAGGCGCTGGTGGCCCTCAAGCAGCGTGCACCGTTCATTGAAGTGAACCTGGTGCCCGGCGTTTCGCTGAACTTGCTCAGCCAGGTCGATGCCGGTGAGCTGGACCTGGCGATCATGATCCGCCCGCCGTTCAACCTGCCCAAAGACCTGAGTGTCGAGGTCATCGCCCGCGAGCCCTTCGTATTGATCGCCGCCAGGGACGTGCAGGGCGATGACCCGTTGCAACTTCTCCGCGAGCAGCCCTTTGTGCGCTATGACCGCGGTTCGTTCGGCGGGCGCCAGGTCACGCAGTTTCTCAAGGAGCAACACATCCACACTCAACCCGCCCTCGAACTCGACGAGCTGGACGCCATCGTTAAGATGGTCCGCAGCGGCCTCGGCGTTTCCCTGGTGCCCATGGCCGGCATGTGGCTGGAACACGGCAGCGACGTGCGGGTTTTGCGCTTGGAGAACCTCACGTTCTTTCGTGAAATCGTGCTGCTGAGCAAGTACGCCCAACGCCAATTGCCGCTCTTCGAGTTATTCAGGGCGTGCGTCATGGACGTGCTGGACGCTGCGAAGTAGGGCGCGAGCATCGAAAAAATTGAGGCTCAGGGCGCAAGATATCCGCTTTATCGCCCCGTCGTTCTAGTGAAGAATCGTGCGCTAACCAACAGCCCTTGCAGGTAGCCACCGTGAGCCTTTCGCCCTTTCATTTAGCGATTCCCGTCTACGACCTCGCCGCCGCGCGCCACTTCTACGGCGACGTGTTCGGGCTCTGCGAAGGCCGTTCCAGCGCCCAATGGGTCGATTTCGACTTCTACGGCCACCAGTTGGTGATCCACGAACACCCCAAGACTGAATCCCAGGCATCGGTGCACGCCAACTCGGTTGACGGCCACGACGTACCGGTCCCGCATTTCGGCATCATCCTGCACTGGGACCAGTGGGAAGCCTTGGCGGATCGGCTCAGGGCGCGCGAAACCCGCTTTGTGATCGAGCCCTACATTCGTTTCCAGGGCCAGGTGGGCGAGCAGGCCACCATGTTCCTGTTCGACCCCTGCGGTAACGCGCTGGAGTTCAAGGCGTTCAAGGACATGAGTCAGCTGTTCGCCAAGTAATTGCACACCCGTTGCCGGCCGTCACTTATGTCCGAATCGGTCCTGAAGTGGTCCGCCGCGCGTCTGTTGCACAGTCGCGTGTGTGCCTACCATGGCTTGCATCACTTACCGTAGTGCAAGCCCAGAGGACACGTCATGAGCCGCAAAGCCCTTATCGTAATCGATGCGCAACATTCGTTTCGTCATTCAACCTACTGGTCCGAAAATGACCTGCCGGGTTACCTTGAAAAACAGCAGGCGCTCATCGACGGGTGTGTTCAACAAGGCATCCCGGTGATACAAGTCTTCCATGTCGAAGACCAGGGGCATTTCTCGCTGGCCTCGGGCAATGTCAGGGCGTTGAGCGAGTTGTCGATCAACCCCGACGTGATCATTCACAAGCGCTACCACAGCGCCTTTGCCGGAACGCCGTTGGCGGCCCGGCTCACGGAGAGGGGAGTCACCACGGTGATCATCAGTGGCATTCGGACCGAACAGTGCTGTGAAACCACCACGCGCCAGGCCTCGGACAGTGGCCTCAGTGTAGATTTCGTCAGCGAGGCGACCTTGACCTTCCCCATGACCCACGCCCGCAGCGGTCGGGTTTACACCTCGGCAGAGATTCGCGAGCGTACCGAACTGGTGCTGGACGAGCGTTTTGCCCGCATCGTGACGGTGGCCCAGGCGTTGGAGGGGTGAACCCATGACCGTGCCGGTGCTGTTCGTGCTGCTGCCCAACGTGCTGATGCTGGACCTGGCGGGCCCTGCCGAAGTGCTGCGCCTGGCCGCTCAAGCCGAGGACCCGGCGGCCATCGACTTCGATTTGCAGTACGTCAGCCCGGTGCAATCCCTGCAAACCTCCATCGGCTTGCCGCTCACGGGGTTGGCGCCGCTCCCGCCAACCCTGGCGCCGGGCACGTGGGTGGTGTTGGTGGGCTCGACGTCAAAGGTCACGGCGCAGCGCCGGCAGGCGTTCGAGTCGGCCAGCGATACGCTGACCCAGTGGCTGCAAAATGTCTTCGCCGTGTCGGGCGAGCGGCTGATGTGCGTTTGCGCAGGCGCCTTGAGTGCCGCCCGTGCAGGCCTGCTCGACGGGCGCCAGTGCACCACGCACCATGCGTTGTGCTCGACGTTACAAGGACTGGCCCCCAAGGCGCGGGTGTTGGAAAACCGCCTTTACGTCACCGACGGTCCGGTCAGTTGCAGCGCCGGTGTGACGGCGGGCATCGACCTGATGCTGCACCTCGTCGCGCAACTGGCCGGGCCCCGGCTGGCCTGTGCCGTCGCGCGGGATATGGTGGTGTACATGCGGCGCAGCGGCGCCGACCCGCAGCTTTCGCCGTGGATCGCCGGGCGCAACCACCTGCACCCGGCCGTGCATCGGGTGCAGGACGCAATCGCCGCGGCGCCCTGTGAGGTGTGGACCGTCACGCGCATGGCCAGCCTGGCCTGCACCAGCAGCCGGCACCTGGCGCGGTTGTTCCACGAGCATGTCGGCAGCAGTCCGCTGGACTACCTGCACACGCTGCGGTTAACCGTGGCCCGTGAGTTGCTGGTTGAGTCGACCCTGGACATTGAAACCGTCGCCGAGCGCGCAGGCTTTGGTTCGGCGCGCCATCTGCGGCGCATCTGGGGCAAATATGAAGCGGGGACGCCTTCAGCTGGGCGTGTCGCCGCCGCTGGTTGAGGCTTGCTCAACCTCAGCGTCCAGTTTCGCGCGGTCGGCTTTGCTGATGTACTTATCTTTGCTTTTCGGCGCCAATTTGGCGCTGGCTTTTTTGGCTTTGGCCTTAAAGAGCTGCTGGAGTTTTTTCTGGCGATTCATGACGTGCTACTCAGCGGGTAATTGCTGGAATGATATCAGCTTAAGTCACTGACTCAGGTGTCGGCGTCAGGGCCTCGATACGGGCATACGTTCACCCGCGTTGTTGGCCTGCCTTGGTGTACCGCGCTCTGACAGGGCGGGGTGCGGGTGCAGACGCGTTGTTGGCACCTGATCGCCCGATGAATCTTCAGGGGCAGGAGGCAGGGTCGGGCGGGAATGCTACAGTCGGTTCGCCCAGTGACCTTAAGGTAAGCCTGGGCCTCATTATTCTCATGTCGATTCAGGAAGGCACGCCCATGCAAACCACTCCTCCCGAAGGCTTACCTGTTTACCGGTTACTCACCGGTAAAGATGACGCATCGTTCTGTCATCGAGTCTCTGAAGCCCTCGCGCTGGGCTACCAGCTGTATGGCTCGCCCGCGGCCACCTTCAATGGCGAACACGTCGTGGTGGCTCAGGCTATCGTTTGGAACCCCGTCAAGTAGGCCGTGGTGGCTCACCTCGATAACAGCGAAGGCCGGCCCGGCGCGGTTCATTCGCCCAGCGCCGCAGCGACCTCCTTGGCCACCTGCATAAACGCTCGAGACGCGGACGACTGATAAACCCCTTTGCGCTGCATCAGCACCGCCGTGCGCTGCAGCCGCTGCGGCCCAAGCTCAATCGCCAGCAACTCCGGATGCGCTCGCGCAATGGCCGCCGGCAACAGCGTCGACAAGGTGGTCCTGCGCACCACCTCAGTGAGCGCACCGATCACATTTGCCTCCATCACCACGCGCGGGCGGATACCGTGTTGCTTGCAATAGCGGTCAATCTGCTCACGCGTGGCAAACTCGGCGCTCAGCAGAATCAGCGATTCTGCATTCAATGCTTCCAGCCCAATAGCCTGCGCCGCGGCCAGCGGGTGCTGATTGCCCACCACCAGCGCGAGTGTTTCGACCAGCAGGGGATAGGCGTCGATGTCTTGGGCGTGCCGCTCATCAAACGCGATGCCCACATCCAGCTCATCGGCCAGCAGTTGCAGCTCCATCTGTTCCTGGGCGACCTCACGCACGTTCAGCGTGATGTTCGGGTACCGGCGGTGAAAGGCTTCGACCAGTGGCCCGACCAGGTACGTGGTGAAGGTCGGCGTGACCGCAATCCGCAGCGTCCCTCGGCTCAGGTCGCCGACGTCATGGATCGCACGTGTGCCTTCCTGCAGTTCCTGCGCCGCTCGCAGCGCATAGTGCAGGTAAACCTCCCCGGCATCGGTCAGGCGCGTCTTGCGCCCTGAGCGATCAAACAACTGCGCGCCAAGGCTTTCTTCCAACTGCCGCACTTGCTGCGACAGCGCCGGCTGTGAGACATGCAGCGCCGCTGCGGCTTTGGTGAAACCTTGATGCTGCGCGACCGCAAGGAAGTATTGGATGTGTCGTGCCAGCATGGCTGTATCCATAAGATTATCTGATGTGCTTGATCATATATGAGACTTTTACCTTATTAAATGGGCTGGGTAACCTTTGCTTCATCGCATCGCGAACCCAAGGAGTCACCCATGCAAGACATCATCGACGGTTTCCTGAAATTTCAACGTAACGCCTTCCCCGAGCGTGCCGGCCTGTTCAAAGACCTGGCCAACCAACAGAGCCCACGGGCGCTGTTCATCTCCTGCTCCGACAGCCGCCTGGTGCCAGAGCTAGTCACGCAGCGTGAGCCCGGTGACCTGTTCGTCATCCGCAACGCCGGCAACATCGTGCCGTCCTACGGCCCCGAGCCGGGCGGCGTGTCGGCTTCGGTGGAATACGCCGTCGCCGCCTTGCAAGTCAGCGACATCGTGATTTGCGGGCACTCCGACTGCGGCGCGATGACCGCCATCGCCACCTGCAAATGCCTGGACCACATGCCCGCCGTGGCTGGCTGGTTGCGCTACGCCGACTCCGGCCGAGTCGTGAACGAGGCCCGCCAGCACGTCGACCCGCACGCCAAGGTCGCCTCCATGGTCCGCGAAAACGTCATCGCGCAGTTGGCCAACATTCAGACGCACCCTTCGGTACGCCTGGCCCTCGAAGAAAAGCGCGTGACCTTGCATGGCTGGGTCTACGACATCGAGAGCGGCTGCATCCAGGCCTTCGATGGCCGCACCGGCAAGTTCGTGGCCCTGGCCGACAACCCGACCGTACGCGCTGTTTCGTACTGACCCCGCAAGCGAAGAAAGTTGAAGGTGGCAGCTGGCTTGCCTGCGATGGCATCCACCCGGTCTGCCTGGCACACCCAGTTGCCTGCATCGCAGGCAAGCCAGCTCCCACACTTGATCTTCGGCGCTGTCCCGATTGGCACTAGCCGTTTCACCCTTAATGTTTACCCACGGAGATAACCCCATGATCCAGTCACAAATCAGCCAAAACACTCGCCTTGCCCTGGCCGACGTCATCCTCCTGGCCAAAGCCCGCAAAGACCTGTCGTTCGCCCAGATCGCCGAAGGCACGGGCCTGCACGAAGCCTTCGTCACCGCCGCCTTGCTCGGCCAGCACCCACTGCCGGCCGACGCCGCCCAAGTGGTTGCCGACACCCTGGGGCTCGACGCCGATGCCGTGCTCCTGCTGCAAACCATCCCGGTGCGCGGCAGCATCGGCAACGGTATCCCCACCGACCCGACCATCTACCGTTTCTACGAAATGATTCAGGTCTACGGCACCACGCTCAAGGCGCTGGTTCACGAGAAGTTTGGCGACGGCATCATCAGCGCCATCAACTTCAAGCTCGACGTTAAAAAGGTCGACGACCCGGACGGCGGCTCCCGCGCCGTGATCACCCTGGATGGCAAATACCTGCCGACCAAACCGTTCTGATCCCGCTACCCGTGAGCCCGGCGCTGCACAGGCGCCGGGTTCGCCTTTCCTCATGCTGCCGAAGAGGTGATCTGAAAATGAAAGCGTTACGTGTACTGATACTCGGCGTGTTTTGCGCCGCAGCGATGGCCGACGAGCCACTCCCGGTCGAGCAATACAGCTACGCCCAGCACCTGGACATCGCCCGTGTGATTTCCACCAGCGAAGTGCCGGACGTCTGCGCGGTGGTGCCCGTGCGGATGACCTATGAAGACGCCAAGGGTCAGCGGCACATTCTCGAATACCACGTGATGGGTAACGGCTGCTCCAACGGTTGAGCCGTCCATTGTTTGTTTTTTAACGTTGCGCCCGGTGCGCCTGAGGGCTGCAACAGTGAGGGTCGGTTTCATGGATTTAATCTTTCGCAACGTACGCATTGATGACGCACAACCGCTGATGGATGTGGCGGTGCACAACGGCAACATCGTCGAGGTTGCGCCGAACATCGCAGCCCAGGCCCGCCAGGAAATCCAGGGCCACGGCAACGTGCTGATACCGGGGTTTGTCGAAGGGCACCTGCACCTGGAAAAAGCCCACGTCATGCATCGCCAGGCCAATCGCTCCGGCACGTTGAAAGAGGCGATCGCGGTCACCGCACAACTCAAACCCACCTTGACCCGCGACGACATCCTCGAACGCTCCACCCAGGTACTGCGCGCCCTGGTGCAGGCGGGCACCACCCACGTGCGCGCCCACGCCGAGTTCGACCCGGTACAAGGCTTTACCGGGTTTGATGGGGTGCTGGAACTGCGCGAAAAATTTCGCGACGTGATTGATATCCAGGTGGTCGCTTTCCCGCAGGAAGGCATCTTCAAGCTGCCCGGCATGCAGGCGATGATGGTCGAGGCCATGGAAAAAGGCGCCGATGTGGTCGGCGGCATTCCCTACAACGATGTCTCGGCGCAGGAACATATCGACTACGTGTTCAGCCTGGCCAAGCGTTACGGCAAGGACATCGACTTCCACCAGGATTTTGCCGACGACGCCGAACACATGAGCATTGACTACCTGGCACGCAAGACGATTCAGGAAGGCTACCAGGGCCGCGTGTGTGTCGGGCACTTGACCAGCCTGGGCGCCGTAGCGCCACACCCACAGCGCGAGATTATTGAGCGGGTTCGCGACGCTGGCATCAGCGTGATGTGCCTGCCGGCAACCGACCTGCACCTGGGGGCGCGCAGCGACACCCACAACGTGCGCCGCGCACTGACGCCGGTACGCGCCCTGCGCGATGGCGGCGTGAACGTGTGCCTGGCCACCAACAATATCCGCAACGCATTTACCCCGTTTGGCACCGGCGATTTGCTAAATATCGCGCAACTGGCGATTCCTGCCTGTCACCTGGGTGGGGCGGATGACCAGGCCACGGTGTTGTCGATGCTCACCACCAACCCGGCGCAAGCGCTGGGGCTCAAGCACTATGGGTTGGCGCCGGGTAAGCAGGCCGATTTGGTGTTGCTGGACACGCGCTCGGTCGGCGATGTCATCCTCGATCTGCCGACGCGCCTGATGGTGCTCAAACGCGGGAAAATCGTGGCAACCTCGACCTGTCAGCGTTCGCTGGTTTTTTGACCCGGGGTGTTTGCGCGGGTCAGAAACTCGCTGATCAGCGTCACCACCTGCTGCTGAATCACCGCCCGTGGCCGAGCCCCTTCACCGTCCCGGCAAATCATGCCGTCGCCCGGCGAGCTCTCTTCAATCAGCGCCATGCCGCCCGGCTTGCAGATCGACATAAAGCTGAAGTGCGTGGCGTCGCTGATCTCCACGTACTGCGTCGAAGTTTTAGGCAGGCGCTTGACCATGTCGGCGGATTCCAATTCGGGGGACATGTCCTCCGTGGGCACGCCACCTGCAATCACCAGCGCCGGTACCGGCAATGCGCCAAGGCTTGCGCTGGTCAGGCCGCGTGACAGGCCCAGGTCCAAAGACACAATCGCGGTGACGCGTTTGTCGCTCAAATCAGCCGCCAGTTGCGCCTTGCCGGCTGGCGTGCCGGCAGGGTTCATTTGCTGGTAGCCGATGCAGCCGCCCAACTTAGGGTGTTCGGCGCAGTCACGGCTGAACAGGTCGGGGTCGAAACGCGCACCGGCGATTTCCAGCACGGTCCAGCCGCCGAGGGAGTGGCCCACCGCTGCAATCTGATGTTGCGCCACCGCGCCAAACAGCTTCGGCTGAGCCAGCACCGCGTCAATCGCGCGGCTCAGGTCGGCCGGGCGTCGCCATAACTGGGCGGCGGCTTGCGGGCTGCGGTCCTGGGTGGTGGTGCCGGGGTGGTTGACCGCCGCCACGATGTAACCCTTGTGCGCCAACGCGCTGGCCAGCCACACCAGCTTGCCCCAATTGCCACCGTAACCGTGGGAAAGCACCACCAGCGGATGCTCACCGGCAGCCGGTGCCGCGTCGGGCACGGCGAGGGCGCCGATGAACACCGCGTTGTCGGCGATCAGCTCGGGTTTGGCGGCGGTGGCGGCGGGGTACCAGACCGCCAGTTCCAGTGGGCGCTGGCTTTTTGCATCCGGCAGGGTCGCGGTTTTGAAACCGACGGGGCTTTCGGCCGCCAGGGCCGGGGTCGCCAGGCACAGCAGGAACAGGGCGCGCAGCAGTGTTTTCATGGTTTTAATCTTCCTTGATTGGGGGGCGCATCATCACCTGAAATCCCCTCGCAATGCATCCCCCTTTCCTGCAAATACGCCGCCTGTTCCGACTGCGTTGGGCTGCGCGCCTATGGCGCTTCGAAACCCTCGTAGTCCAAGGCAATAGGGTCGGCCTTCGGGTAGCTGACATACACCACCACGGCGTCGCTGCTGACAACCAACGCGTAGGGCCATTTACCGTTGGCCTTGCGCATCTCCTCATAAAACGGCAGGAAAAAATCCTTGGTCTGACCACGTGGGTCGTAGGGCGCTTGCACCTGGAAAATCGGGTAGTGGCCGCCGTTGCAGAGCTGGACGCGTTCGAGCTGGAAGTTGTTCTTCTCCAATAACGTGCGCGTCGGGTGCTGCCAGGCGGCGAGGTCCACATCGTGGCAGTCATGGGCGGTGGTGGTGTAGAGCGTGGTGTCGTTGAGGGCGGGCAGGGCGTAGACCAGCCCGGGAATAAACAGCAGCAGCACGGGGAGATGGCGTCGCATGGCGGGGTTCCGAACAGGATAGGCGCGAGAGTGTAGAACGTTTTACAGCGACAGTTTTCAGCGCGATCCGCAACTTGCCGATCCGTTGAACCTTGGTATTCGCCAACACAGCCCCATAACTACCGGTGTATCCACTAAGCGCTAGGACAGACCATGACCAACCAAACCGAAACCGCCATCCTCGCCGGCGGCTGCTTCTGGGGCATGCAGGACCTGCTGCGCCGCTACCCCGGCGTGCTGAGCACGCGAGTCGGCTACACCGGCGGCGATGTGCCGAATGCCACTTATCGCAACCATGGCAATCATGCGGAAGCGATTGAAATCGTGTTTGACCCAGCAGTGATCACGTACCGGCAGATCCTGGAGTTCTTTTTCCAGATACACGACCCCAGCACGCCTAACCGGCAGGGCAATGACGTCGGGCCGGGCTATCGGTCGGCGATTTATTACCTGAGTGAACAACAACGCGACATCGCTGAAGACACCGCTGCGGATGTTGATGCTTCGACGTTGTGGCCGGGCCGTGTGGTGACTGAAATTGAGCCGGCGGGGCCGTTCTGGGAAGCGGAGCCGGAGCATCAGGATTATTTGGAGCGCATACCCAACGGCTATACCTGCCATTTCATTCGGCCGAATTGGAAGTTGCCGAAGCGTACGTGAAGGTGAGTGACGTCAGGGAAGAACAGGGCAGGCCAGGTTCGGGAAACCGCCTGAACGTGGCCTGCTGCAAGTGTTCGGCCGCTACTGTGTTCAGAAGGATTGAGTTATTTAGAGCCTTCGCTTAATGCGCGAATGGCGACGGGTTTTTAGAAACTTTGCGTAATAGCAACCAGGCCACGTTAATTTTTAAAGTGGCCTGATCCCTGTTGTTCAGTTTTTATTAGAGTGAGGGCCTATTCACCGGTTTGAGTGAAAAATCTGGGTGGGCGCTTTTAGGCTGTTTTCTCATGCTACATCGGTTTCTTATAAGCGAAACACAGCCTGCATGCTGTTTCAGCGGCGGCGATTAAATGGGCATCTGTTCGATGCACATGGCCTCTGGCTTTAATGATTTTAAGCGCTTACTCTCAAGCCGGAATGTGTTTGCGGCCGGCCTCGCTTTTAACGCTTACGCGCCGTGTAGGCCGTGTAATTATTCTCGCGCAGGGTGTTGTGCATAATCACCGACGCTACTCGCGCTTTCCACTTTCACCCCGAGTTTGCATGACCCGGCCAACTTGTAGGGAAATCCCTACACACTTCGTAAATCACCACCGTCCTGTCACGCTTGAGTGATGGCACTTTGCCATTTGTCGGGCTAAGCTGGTTAAAAGATTTAAAGAAATCTTAGTTTCTGCGGCTTCAACTCAAGCCGAGGACACTTCATAAATGTGGAGTGCATCATGAAAGTTTTAATTGCCGATGACTCATCCATGTCCCGCAAGATGGTGTTGCGGGCGCTGCCAGAATCACTGACTGAAGATGTTCGCCAAGCCTGTAATGGTGCCGAGGTGATGGAGGCCTATCACGCCGGTTTGGTCGATCTGCTTTTTCTCGACCTCACCATGCCCGTCATGGACGGTTTCCAGACGTTGGAGGCGCTCAAACGCGAAGACGCCAACGTTATCGTCGTGGTGATCAGCGCAGACATCCAGCCGCTGGCCAGGCAGCGAGTCAAGGAACTGGGCGCTGCTGCATTCGTCGCCAAGCCGGTTACGGCAGAAGCCGTACTCAATGCTTTGCACGTCATAGGAGTGCTTTGATGGAAACCTTGGCCGAGCTCACCGAAGACCAACGCGATGCCCTGCAGGAACTGATGAATATCGCCATGGGACAGGCGGCCGAGCGACTGGCGCTGCTGACCAACACGATCGTGACGCTTTCGGTGCCTTTCATTCATCCGCTGATCCGGGAACAGAACAAGCTGGCGATTCCGGACCATCTGCGCCGAAGCTTCATGATTGTCACCCGCCAGTCTTTCCTGGGTGAGTTACGTGGGGAAGTGTTCGTGTGCTTTGGCGCCATGGGCGCCGATAAATTGGCCGAACTGCTCGGCTACAAGGGCAGCGGGCTGGCCCAGCAGGACGAACTGATGCTCGATGTGACCAACATCCTGACCGGCGCCTGCATCAGTGGCTTGGCAAAACAGGTGGCGACGCAAGTGAGCTATGACGCGCCCTCCATTCTCGTCCACAGCGAAGAGGCCGCGAACGCGCTGGATGAATTGAACCTGAATGAACACCTGGCGATGGTGCTGGAAATTCGCTTCGAGGTTCAGGCGCATCAATTTTCCTGTGACTTGTTGATCTGCATTACTGAACGTACAGCGAGCGTTGTCGTTCGCGCCATTGATCGTTTGCTCGACGAGCTTTGAAGGAGGCTCTTCATGACAGACAACAAGGCAATTTCCCGGGAAACCCTTGAGTCGATGCTCAAGGCCATCAATATGGGCGTGCTGCTCGTCGACGCTGATTGCAAAATATTGTTCTCTAACCACTTCATGTCCATCAACAGTGGCAGCAGTGCTGAACAACTGATCGGCCGTACGCTGTTTGACGCCTTTCCCGAGCTGCCCGAGGTCTGGACCCGACAGAAGATCAACAGCGTCATCACGCTGCAAAACTTTGCGTTCACTTCATGGCAGCAGCGGCCGCACCTGTTTAATTTCGAAAGTACCCGGCCCATCAGTGGCATGGTCCGGCTGATGTATCAGAACTGCACGTTCTTCCCCGTACAAGATGCCGATGGCAGCACGCTTGGCGTGGGCCTGGCCATCAGCGATACGACCGACACGGCTGCCCGTCAACTTGAGCTGACGCACCTGAACAAGTTGCTGGAAGAAGAAAAGAGCGCCCAGGCACTGCTTATCGCCCGGCTTGAAGATGCACAGGCGCAGTTGCTGCAGTCCGAGAAGATGGCGGCGATCGGGCAGCTTGCCGCGGGCGTGGCCCATGAGATCAATAACCCGATCGGTTTCGTTTGTTCCAACGTCAACAGCCTGCGTCGTTACCTCGTAGACATCTTCGCGCTGCTCGAAGCGCATGAACGGGCGACCGACGACCACCATGCCAATGCGCATCCCGAACTCGTGGTCATGCGCGACAAGATGGATTACGCCTTCATGCGCCAGGACATCGACGAACTGCTTGCCGAGTCGGTTGAGGGCCTTGACCGAGTCACGCGCATCGTCAAAGACCTGCGCGAGTTCTCCCACGTTGACAGTTACGAGTGGCAGCTGGCCGATCTGCACAAGGGGCTCGACAGTACCCTCAACGTCATCTGGAACGAGATCAAGTTCAAGGCTCAGGTGAACAAGTGCTACGGCGATATCGAGCCCATCGAATGCATGGGCTCACAGATCAATCAGGTTTTCCTGAACTTGCTCATCAATGCCAGCCATGCGGTGGGGGCCGACGGCGAAATCACCATCAGCAGTGGCCGGGAAGACGGCGGCGTGTTCGTCGAGATCGCCGACAACGGGCATGGCATCCCCCTGGACATCCAGAACCGCATATTCGAACCGTTTTTTACAACCAAGCCGGTGGGCATGGGGTCGGGCCTTGGCCTGTCGTTGTCGTACAGCATTATCGTCAAGCACCACGGAAGGCTCACCGTTGACAGTGAGCCGGGCAGGGGCAGCCGTTTCCGCGCGTGGCTACCCTTACAGCAGCCCAAGACACAGACCGTCCCAACGTGCGCCGCTGAAGGATGCTGATCATGGAAACCGTCTCTGCCTGTGTAAAACGCTACACCGTCATGCTGGTGGATGATGAAGAAAGTATCCTCAACAGCGTCCGCCGGTTACTGCGCACACAGCCCTACGACTTGCTCCTGGCCACGAGCGGGGCCCAGGCACTGAGCCTTTTCGAACAACACGCTGTAGACATGATCGTCTGCGACGCGCGCATGCCTCATATGGACGGCCCGTCCTTGCTGCGCGAGGTGCATAGGCGCGATCCGCACTGCATGAATATACTGCTGACGGGGTATGCCGATATGAGCATGATCAATCAGGCAATCGACGACGGGTATATTTTCCGCTACGTCAGCAAGCCCTGGAACGATGAAGAGCTCAAGCTCACCCTCGATCAGGCCCTGGAGGCGCAGAGAGTCCTTCGTGATCGTGAAAACCCTCAGGAACTGATGGGGGCGTAGGACCAAAGCCTGTGCAGGGGCTGACGTATTGCGCAAACGCCGTCAGGTTTGTTCTCAGCCAAAGCAGGTGGCAACGGGTGTTGGGCGGGGGTGGCAAGCGGGCATTGAGGAAACAGGCGATGCCCCATTACATTAGCCATCCGAGGAGCCTACACAGAGTGCAAAAGATGCCCCTTTCACGCAGTCAATACTCGCCTGTCACGTTGGTGCTCGCTCAACACAGCGACATCGACGGCCTCGTCGCCATTCGAATCCAAGCCATGCGCGAAAGCCTGGAGCGTGTCGGGCGCTTTGATCCCGTGCGCGCCCGTGAGCGCTTTGTTAGCGGTTTTCAAGCGCACAGCACGCGTTACATCGAAGTATCTGGAGACCGCGTGGGTTTTGTAGTGGTCAAGCAGCACCGCGATGAACTCATGCTCGACCACCTATACGTGATCCCCCGCGTGCAAGGATCAGGAATAGGCGCTGCGGTGCTCACGCAGATTTTCAAGGAAGCGGATGCGGCCGCACTCCCTATTAAAGTGGGCGCCCTCAAGGAAAGTGCCTCGAATCGTTTTTACATGCGCCATGGGTTCCAATTCGTCGAAAGCAGCGAATTCGATAATTACTATGTGCGGCAGAGCGGTACAGCGGCTCAATCGTGACGATCTACTGGGTGCCAAGGCGATCGCCAACAACGTGATAAAGGGATTTAGTTGTGAACCTAATGGATGATCTAACGCTCAGGTACCCCGGCGCCACTGCAGGGGCCTTTGGCGATACTCCGGAAATGGCCGATGAGCTGGCTGATCTTGTGGCCAAAGGCATAAAAACAGCCAGCTGTTGCTCACTCTCATCTTTCAAGCATGACGATCAATCATCAGCCATTGGCGGTTACAGCATCGTGCTCAATAGTCAGGGCGAGCCGGTATGTGTCATTCGCGTTATTTCGACGCGTATCACGCGTTACTGCGACGTCGATCAAGACTTTGCCAGGAAGGAAGGCGAGGGGGATCTCAGCCTCAGGTACTGGCAGCAGGGGCATAAAGCTTTTTTCCAAAGAGAGGGCGCATTCGACGCGGCGATGGAGCTGGTGGCCGAAGAGTTTGAGTTGGTGGAAGTGGTGAAGGACAAGGCGCGCTAGTCGAACGGATACAGGGGGCTGACCCTGAGTGATCCCGTAGCTCATCTAGCGCAATGCTCTCTCGGCGAGCGCGCGCTTGTTGAGGATATGACCTTCGAAGGGCTTGCGTCGCGCATGCATAACCCGGCCTTTGCAGGATTTTGAGTAGAACCGCATATTTGCGCGCTTAGGCTTTAATAACGGTGGGACTCTGCCGATAAAGTGATGGGCAACGCTTGCACGGTTCGATTTTAAATCCGGCTCTCTGGGTTAAAGGGTGACAAGTATGACGATCAAGCTTCGCTTATTTCTGTTCATCGCGACCGCACTGGCCACCGCATTGGTAATGAGCCTATCCAGTTATCTGGGAAATACCCGGACGGGCAGCGCCATGCAGGAGAATGAGATCAGCACGATTGCGCTGCGCAATCACATGGAAGCCGACATGATGCACGATGCGCTGCGCGCCGATGTGTTGTCGGCGATGTTGGTGGGGCTGGGTAAAAACATCAGTACCAAGGCTGAGGTCAGCACTTCGCTGAAGGAGCATGCCGAGCACTTCCGCCAGGCGCTAGGGGACAATCTCAAGCTGCCTCTGGACGATACCCTCAGGATGAGCCTGGATAAGATCCGCCCCAGCCTTGAAAACTACATAGGTGCCGGTGAACGCATCGTCGCGTTGGCGCTGGACAACCCCGACGCCGCTCGCGGGGAACTGGAGCGCTTCAACGCGGCGTTCAGCCTTCTTGAAGATCAGATGCAGAGCCTGAGTGAGCTGATCGAAAACAAAACCCAACAAACCGGTGTGCAAACGCGGGAGGCTATCAGCAACGCCAACGTCATCTTAGGCGCGGTGCTGATCGTCAGTCTGTTGCTGCTCCTCGCCCAAGGCCGCTGGGTAATGTTGAGCATCATGGGGCCGCTACAGGTCGCCAGCCGCATTGCCGCCAGCATCGCCCGTGGCAACTTGAGCGAGCCAATCGTTGAAACCAGTCGCAAAGACGAAGCCAGTTCATTGATTCGCAACCTTGCCATTATGCAGCGGGACTTACGCAGCATGATCGAAGTAGTGCGCAGCAATGCCCAAGGCGTCAATGGCATGAGCGAGCAACTGAGCCATGGTTGCCATGAGGTGGCCAGCAGCAGCCAGCAACAAAGCGCCGCCGCCAGCACCATGGCCGCCGCAGCGATTGAAATGACCGCCAGTATTGAGGAAATCACCCGGCATGCCAGTCGCGCACTGGATATGGCCAATCAGGCTGAAGCCTTGGCCAAGGACGGCGGCCGAGTGATCCACCAAGTGGTGAGTGACATGGATGGCATTGCTCGTTCGGCAAAGCAATCTGCCCAAGTCATCCGCACGCTAGACAAGGAGTCCGAGGCGATCTACAGCATTATTCAGGTGATCAAGGGGATCGCCGACCAAACAAACCTGTTGGCTTTGAATGCCGCGATTGAAGCCGCTCGTGCCGGCGAACAGGGGCGTGGTTTTGCGGTGGTCGCGGATGAAGTGCGCAGCCTGGCTGGACGCACCAGCGCGTCCACGCAAGAGATCGCCAGCATGGTCGGGCGCATCCAGCAAAGCACCCGGGAAGCGGTCATCAGTATGGAGGAGGGTGTTGTTCAAGTGGACAAAGGCATGGTTGTAACCGCCGATGTCGAGCGTGCTATTCGCGATATTCTCCAGGCCACTCTGAACACCACTGAGTTGGTCAACGATATCTCTCGCACCATCAGTGAGCAGAGCTTGGCAAGCAACGAAATCGCCCATCAAGTGGAGATGATTGCGGGTGCGTCGGAGGCTAATAGCAAAGTGATCGGAAAGACGGCATCGACGACGGACGAGTTGTCCGCGTTGGCGGGGATGTTGTCGCAGTCTGTGGATCGCTTTCGACTTTGACGTTCATTTGCGCAAAGCGTCATGCCCCGCCTGCGGTGTTGGCGAGCATGGCGCGGGACGGCTTCGACTTGCTCGGATGGAACTTGCGCAGGTACAACGGCCGGCTCCTGGACAATTCTGGCGCTGGGCGATGAGACGGCATGTGCGCAAACCAACACAGCGTAGATGACTTGGCCGGACGGTTACAACGGACCTCGCACCGTATCCACCTCCAGCCTCTGCCTGGGCCAATCAGGCTGTGTTAGGGGCGACTCACGTTCACTTATACAAAATCGCTTGATGAATATCCTCCAGTGCCAGGATGCGCTGAGCGGCGTTGAGTTTGATGGCTTCCTTGGGCATGCCGAACACCACGCAACTGGCTTCGTCCTGGGCGACTGTCGCGGCGCCGGCCTCGAGCATTTCTTTGAGTCCGCGCGCGCCGTCGTCGCCCATGCCGGTCATGATGATGCCGGTGGCGTTCCTGCCCGCGAACCGGGCCACCGAGCGAAACAGCACATCCACGGAAGGGCGATGCCGGTTAACCAGCGGTCCGTCGATAACCTGGGCGTGATAATAGGCGCCGCTGCGGGTGACCATCAGGTGCTTGCCGCCAGGCGCGATCAGGGCCAGGCCCGGCAGGATGCGGTCGTTGTTGCGCGCCTCGCGCACCTCGATCTCGCAGACGCTGTTGAGACGCTCGGCGAACGAAGCGGTGAACTTCTCAGGCATGTGCTGCACGATCACCATCCCAGGGCATACCCGCGGCAGTGCGGTCAGCACCGCTTCCAGCGCTTGGGTGCCGCCGGTGGAGGTGCCGATGGCGACGATACGCTCGGTGGTCTGGGCCATCGCATGGCCATTGGCGGCGGGCAGGATCGCATCCGCAGTGAGCTTGCTGGCCGGGGCCGGTGACGGCGCCGGCCTGGCGCTGCGCTTGCCCAGGTTCCTGACGTTGGAGTTTGCGGCGGCACGGATGGCGGCCACCAACTCGGCCGCCGATTCGATCAGGAAACTCTTCAACCCTGTGCTCGGCTTGGTGATGATTTCCACCGCGCCCGCCGACAGCGCCTGCAGCGAGGTTTCTGCGCCTTTTTGCGTCAGCGAGGAACAGATCACCACCGGTGTGGGGCGTTCACTCATGATTTTCTTGAGAAAAGTGATGCCGTCCATGCGCGGCATTTCGACGTCCAGCACGATCACGTCCGGCCATTCCCGGGCAAGTTTATCCATGGCAAAAATCGGGTCGGAGGCAGCGCCCATCACGTGAATATCTGGCGTATCGCTGAGAATCGCCAGCAGTACCTGGCGCACCACGGCCGAGTCATCGACCAGCAGCACACTGATTTTTTTGGTAGGCATCTTCTTGAAGTGTTCCCATTGGTTGGTGCCGAACCCAGACGTTGCCGTTCCATAGGTCGAACATGATCGTGCGGTAACCGGTACTGCCCATGTCCTGGGCCGTCAGGTGCAGGTGATGACGCTCGGCCAGGGCCAGCGCTGCGCGGATATTCTGGCTGGCCACGTTCTGCGTGGGCAGGTGGTGCCGCTGGTTGGGAAACATCTCGCCGCCGCCGAACAACTTGACCTGGTAATCGAGTGCCTGGGTGCCATTCGCCTGGGCGTGGCGCAGCAGCAGTTCCAGGGCTTCGTCGGCATACCTGCCGTCCAGGCACTGATGATTGCGCAAGCGCCCTGGCAGCATGAAGTGGCACATGCCGCCAATCAGCCGTTGTGGGTGCCAAAAGGTGATCGCCACGCAGGAACCGAGCAAGGTCCGCAGGCGCGTCGGCCGCGTCGCAAAACACACCTGGCCAGGGGCCAATACCACTTCGGCCGCACCGATAGGCTTTTTCATGGCTTGCGGTAAATCGACGGCGCCACCAGCTTCAAGGTGTCATTGACACCGTGGAGGCTTTCCGAGTGACTGATGATCAAGTAGCCGCCGCGTTTGAGCAGCGGCAGCAGGCGTGCGACCACCTGGCGCTTGGTCTGCTGATCGAAATAAATCATCACGTTGCGCAGGAAGATCACCTCGAACTCCCCCAGGGCAGGCAACGCCTCGTTAAGGTTGACCTGGACAAAATTGACGCGGCTACGCAAAGCCTTGTCGATCAGGAAGGTGCCCGCCTGGCGGCCAATGCCCTTGAGGCAGTACTTGGCGAGCAGCGGCTGGGGCAATGTCTCGGTGCGTTCCATGGTGTAATGGCCCGTGCGCGCCTTGGCCAGCACTTGGGTGCTGATGTCCGAGCCGGTCACTTCCCAAGGCGTGGTGCCGAGGCTCTCGGCCAGGGTCATCGCCAGGCTGTAGGGCTCTTCACCCGAGGAACTGGCTGCGCTCCACACGCGAAACACTTTGCCCGGCGCGGCGTGGGGCAGAACCTGCTGACGCAGGAACTCGAAGTGCTTGGGCTCGCGAAAAAAATAGGTTTCGTTGGTGGTCAGCAAATCCAGCGCAACCTGCAGTTCGCCCTTGCGCTGGTCATTCATGATCAGCTTGAAATACTCACCATAGCTCTGCAGCTCATAGTGCTTGAGGCGCTTGAACAGGCGCCCGGCCACCAACGCTTTTTTGGCCGGCGACAGGTTGATCCCGGCCGCGCGGTACAGCCAGGTCTGGAACTGACCGAATTCACGATCATCGATGGTGGCGGTGTCTGGCATGGTCGGGGCCTCAACGCGGGTCGAGGTCGAGGGCCGGCGCCTGGCCGGCCTCGGCGAGGCTGGACATCTCATCGATGGACAACACCTTGTCCACCTCCAGCACGATCACGAACTTGCCGTCGACCTTGGCCATGCCACTGATGAAATCGGCACGAATTCGCGCGCCGAAGTTGGGTGGCGGTTCGATCTGCGTGGCCGGGATCTCCCGCACCGCAGACACCGTATCGACCAGCAGCCCGATGTCTTGCGGCTGACCATCGTCGGTACTCGCTTCGATGATGATCACGCAGGAGCGCCGGGTGATCGCCGAATTGGCCCGCCCAAAGCGGGCCGATAAATCCACCACCGGCACCACCGCGCCGCGCAGGTTGATCACCCCGCGCACGAAAGCCGGCATCATCGGCACCACGGTCAGGCTGCCGTATTCGATAATTTCCTTGATCCCCAGAATGCCGATGGCGAACATTTCGCCGCCCAGCATGAAGGTCAGGTACTGCGCATCCTCATCGACCGCCACCGCGGTCTGCCGAGTCGTCATTACTGCGCCCATATCACTCTCCCTAGTAGGCCCACCTTGATCGTGCGATCAGAAGCGGGTGAAATCCGCTTCGTCCGGGGCACTGGCCATGGTGTAGGCGAACGCCTTGCGCG
Source organism: Pseudomonas fluorescens (assembly GCF_900215245.1). Classification (GTDB taxonomy): domain Bacteria; phylum Pseudomonadota; class Gammaproteobacteria; order Pseudomonadales; family Pseudomonadaceae; genus Aquipseudomonas; species Aquipseudomonas fluorescens. The sequence goes on along the minus strand of NZ_LT907842.1, from coordinate 107,395 downwards.
GTGCCTGTGGTTTGGGGCGTGGCTGCTGGCGGTTGGGCTTGCTGCCAGGGCTGTCCACGCTGCTGCTTTGCACTGCGGCCTTGGGCGCTGAATCCAGCACGAAGAAGCTCATGGCCTGTTGCAGTTGCTCGGCCTGGCTGCTCATTTCTTCGGCCGTGGCCGCCAGCTCTTCGCTGCTCGACGCATTTTGCTGGGTCACCTGGTTGAGCTGGGTCATCGCAGTGTTGATCTGCGCGACACCGGCGGCCTGCTCCTCGGACGCGGCGCTGATTTCCTGCACAAGGTCGGAGGTCTTGTTGATAGACGGCACCATTTCGTCGAGCAACTTGCCGGCTTTCTCGGCCATGTCCACGCTGCTGGAGGACAGTTCACCGATTTCCTGGGCGGCGACCTGGCTGCGTTCAGCCAGCTTGCGCACTTCGGCGGCGACCACTGCGAAACCCTTGCCATGCTCGCCGGCCCGGGCGGCCTCGATGGCGGCATTGAGTGCGAGCAGATTGGTCTGGTAGGCGATGTCATCGATGATGCTGATGCGCTGGGCGATTTTCTTCATCGCCACCACCGTCTGCTGTACCGATTCGCCGCCCTCGGTGGCTTCCTTGGCGGCCTTGCTGGCCATGCCATCGGTGACCTTGGCGTTTTCGGTGTTCTGGTTGATGCTGGCGCTCATCTGCTCAACCGACGCACTGGTTTCCTCGACGCTCGCGGCCTGTTCACTGGTGGCCTGGCTCATCGATTGCGCGGTGGCGCTGACCTCCTCGGAGGCGCTGGCCAGGTTGTCGGCGGCATTGCGCACTTCGCCGATGATATGTGCCAGCTTGCCGACCATGTTGCGCATGGCGTTGAGCACCATGCCGGTTTCATCTTTGCCACCGGGCTCGATATGCGCGTTGAGGTTGCCTTCGGCCAATTGCTCGGCGGCGCTTGCGGCCTGGCGCAACGGGCGGGAAATGATCCGAGCGATGAAGACCGCCAGGCCCACGCCGATCAACAGGGCCGCGATCAGTACCGCGATGATCGACACGCGTGCGCTTTCATACAGCGCCGAGCCTTTGTCGCCGGCAGCACTCGCTCCGGCGTCGTTGAGCTCGACCATTTTCTGCAGCCGGGCGGTCACCTCATCGAAATGCCCCTTGGATTCTCCCCTGAGCAAACCGCGCGCCTGGGCGTCCTGGTTCTGGCGAGAAAACTCAAGCAACTGCTTGCTGCTTGCAAGGTAGGCGTCCCAAGCGCTTTTGACGCTGGCCAGGAGTTGACGGTCTTCATCGTTGGACAGCAATTGCTCGTAGGTGCCCATGCGGGTTTCGAACTGCTGGCGCGCGTCGGTGGCTTCGCGTTCGGCCTGGGCCTTTTCCTCGGGGATCTCGGTGGCGATGTGGCGGTTTTCTTTCAAACGGTAGTTGGCGGCAAAAAATCGCATGCCGGCGGCCGCGCGCAGGGAGGGCATCCAGTTGCCCTTGATGTCCTGCGCTGCCTGGTTGACCGCACCGAGCTGGTGGATGGCGAAGCCGCCCATCGCCCCGGTGAGTGCCAGGACCAGCAGGAACGAGCTGATCAACTTGGTGGAAATCTTAAGATCGTAGAACCATTTCATCGGAGAACCTCCATGGAATTGCAAATGCGTCAGCGGGCAACGACCGGTGGCGACTGAGGCGCCTGGGGTGTGCGGGCTTCCAGTTGTACGATTTGGTTGAGCAGTACCGGTACATCCAGAATCAAGGCCACCGCGCCGCTGCCCAATATGGTCGAGCCGCTGATGCCGCGCAGTGCGCCGAACAACTTGCCGAGGGGTTTGATCACGGTCTGGAACTCGCCGAGCAGGTCATCCACCACCAGCCCGGCCTTATGCTCGGCGTTGCGCACCACCACCACATTCTGGCGTCGGGCTGCCGGGCCCTCGTGGCTGAAGTGATCGCGCAGGTGCACCAGAGGCAATACTTCGCCACGCAGGTCCAGATAGCCCGTGTCACGGCTGGACTGGCGCTGGTGTTCATCCAGCTCGATACACTCCTGGACCATGTCCAGCGGAATCACATAGGTGGATTGGTCGATGCCGACCAGGAACCCATTGATGATCGCCAGGGTCAGCGGCAAGCGAATGCGCACCACGGTGCCCTGGCCGGGGCGGCTGTCGAGGTCGACGGTGCCGCGCAACAAGGTGATATTGCGCTTGACCACGTCCATGCCGACGCCGCGCCCGGACAGGTTGGTCACGGCCTCGGCGGTGGAGAAACCCGCTTCGAAGATCAGGTTGTAGATCTCCTGGTCGGTGAGCAGCGCACCGCTGGCCACCAGCCCGCGTTCCTGGGCCTTTTGCAGGATGCGTTCGCGGTTGAGCCCGGCGCCGTCGTCGGCGATCTCGATGACGATGCTCCCCGAGTCATGGTAGGCATTGAGGCTCAGATAGCCCTTGGCCGACTTGCCGGCCGCACGCCGCGCATCGGCGCTTTCGATGCCGTGGTCCATGGCATTGCGCAATAGATGCATCAGCGGGTCGCCGATCTTCTCGACCACGGTTTTGTCCAGTTCGGTTTCCGCACCGCTGATGATCAGTTCGATGTCCTTGCCCAGTTCCTGGCTGATATCGCGCACCACGCGGCGGAAGCGGTTGAACGTGTCGCCGATGGGGATCATGCGCAAGTGCAGGGCGCCATCGAGGATCTCTTCCACCAGCCCCGAGACCGTCGACGCCGCCTCTTGCAACGGGTCGTTGTTAGAGGAGCGGGCCAGCAGGTTCGCGCCGGCGCTGGCGATCACCAACTCGCCGACCAGATTGATCAACTCGTCGAGCTTGTCGGCGTTGACGCGCACGTAATTGCCGTCACGGGTTTTCGCCTCGCTGGGCGCCACACGCTGCGGTGCGGCAGGCATAAAGGCTGGCTCGGCCTGGGTGACCAGGTCGCCAGCGATGGCCGCCGTGCGCTCAGGCGCTGCGTCGACGGCGCTGATCTGCACTTCACAGTCATCGCGCACAAAGTCGAATACCTCGTTGAGGGTGGCGTGGCTGGCCGTCGAGCGCAGGTCAATCTCGAAGCCCAGATAGCAGCTTTCCGGGTCCCAGCTGGCGGCGGCCGGAATGCGCTCAGTCAAGGTGGTGACCTGCAACAGCGTGCCCAGGGTGTCGAGGTACCGCAGGAACGACAACGGGTCCATGCCGTTGCGGAAGACATCCACGCCGAAGCGCAGGGCAATATGCCAAAGCACTTCGACCGCCGCGTCGTCGTTCACCTCCGCGGTCTCGACGCTGACAGGCGTGGTTTGCAACGGCTGATAGGCACTCAGTGCCTCGCGCAATGCCTCACCGCGCTCCAGCGCGGCGGGCGTCGGCGTCTCACCGCGGTCGGCGACCACTTCGATCAATTCGAGCATGTGGTCGCCGCACCTGAGCAGCAGCGCAATTAATGCGGCATCCACCGCCACACTGCCTTCGCGCAGGCGGTCGAGCACGTCTTCGACGATATGCGTGAACCCCACGATCGACGCCAGACCGAAAAGCCCCGCCGAACCCTTGATGGTGTGGGCGGCGCGGAAAATCGCGCCAATCGCATCCTGGTCGCCGGGCTCGCTTTCCAGTTGCAGCAGGGATTGCTCCATGGCCTGCAACAGCTCGCGTGCCTCAACGATGAATGTCTGCTGTGCCTGATCGAGATTGATGCTCACCGGGACTTTCCTTGTCGATCAAAAAACGTGGGAAGCGCTGACTACGAGGCCTCAGTGCGACACAGTTGGAGCGCCTGCATGACCACCTGGCTCTGGCCGGTCACGCTCAAGCCGGTACCGCTGATACCGGCCTCACGCCGGATAACCGCGAGCAACTGCAAGCCGGCGCCATCCATTTCCGTGACCTGGGACAGGTCCAGCTCAAGGCGGGGCGCCGCGCCGATCTGCGGCAGCAGCGCACCTGCCAGTTCCGCGACGGTGTAAATCGTCAGCTCACCGTCAATGCGCACGCGGGCAGTGTCGTCGAAGGTTTCGATGGTGATCGGCATGGGAGCCTCCCTGGCGCCGGGGTTCAAGGCAGTATCAGTTTGGACACCGCTGCCAGCATCTGCGCCGGCTGGAACGGCTTGACCACCCAGGCCTTGGCGCCGGCGGCCTGGCCCTCGGCCTTCTTCGACTCCTGGGACTCAGTGGTCAGCATGATGATAGGCGTGAACTTGTAATTGGCCAGCTTCTTGACCTCCTTGACGAAGGTGATGCCGTCCATGTTGGGCATGTTCACATCGCTGATGATCAGGTGCACCTTCTGCCCGGTGAGCTTGCCCAGGGCATCCCGGCCGTCGCTGGCTTCGATCACGTCGTAACCGGCACTTTTCAAGGCAATACCGACCACCTGCCGCACACTGCTGGAGTCGTCGACCACTAATACATTCTTCGCCATGAGGTGCTCCTAAAAGAAAGTAATGTCTTGAGAGTTGTGCTGCACGGCCGCTTCACCATGGTGGATGCGCCGTTGCTCGTCGGTGGCATAGGTGGCTTCCATGCGCGCCAGCCACTGCCGGGCGTCGACGGCGACCGCCTGGTCGGGGGCCTGGCTGGCTTGCAGGAGGTGGTCATGCAACGCGTGCATGTTGTCGCGCACGTGACTGAGGATCTGGCTGACCCGATCCTGGAATTGCAGGTTGACCAGCACCTCGGTCATCTCATCGCGGATGCCGTAGCTTTCCTGCTTGAGCAGGTCGGCGGAGTCGGCCAGACGCCCGGTGATGTTCTGGAAGCGCTCAAGCACCACTTGAATACTGTTTTCGGACTCGGCCACCGAATGGCTGTCCTGGTCGGCATTGCTGGACGCAGCGTGCACCAATTGCGTAATGGCGTTATTGATGATGTCGACCTTGGCCGACATCTGCTGGCCGGTTTCACTGGATTTGCTCGACAGGCTGCGCACGGCATCGGCCACCACCGCGAAGCCACGCCCGGCCTCACCGGCCCGCGCCGCCTCAATGGCGGCGTTGAGGGCCAGCAGGTTGGTTTGTGCAGCAATCGCCGCCACATCAGCGGCCATGGTGCGCAGTTCACCGGTGTAGGCGGTCAGGCTGCGGACCTGGGCCAGGGTTTGGTCACGGCTGCTTTGCGTGGCCTTGAGCGAATTGATCACCTGGCTCAGTTCGCTGTCGCTGCGTGCCAGCGCCTCAAGCGGCCCATCGGCGGCGTGGCCATCCAGTTCACCGGCGGCATGCTGCGAGGCGTGTACCGTTTCCTGCAAGCGCGTGGCGATCCCGGTAAACCGGTTAGCCAGGCTCACAATCGCTTCTTCGGTCTGATGGCGCGAGCTTTCCACCTGCTTGGCCCAGATCGGCATGGCGCCCAGCAATACCTCATCCAGCTGTGCCCGCGAGGCCATACCGTTGCGCGCCGCGTCCGCCTCGGCCTGATCCGCCTGCGCCCGCGCAATGCCTAGCTGCACGGCGTTACGCTGCGAGCTCGCGCTCCAGGCGCAGGCACCAAGGCCGATCAGCACCAGTACCGCGCAGGCCGCCAGGTTGGCCGCAGAGCTTGATTGCAGCAGTGTCCACACCACGGCGGGTACCACCGGGATCAAAGCGAACCAGCGAAAACGCGGATGACCGAGAGGGGGAGTGTGGCTGGATTGACGCTGGGTCATGAGTTCGATCCTTGAACTGTGTTGCGGGTGGAAATGACATAGGAGTTATCTGCGCGGTGCGTCACAACTTTAGACAACCTAACTGCCATCTGTCTGATTTATGACCAGCAGGCGACTGTTTCTCGGGGGTGCCCACCGCGTCCATGTCTTGCATGAGCCCAACCAACCGCACCGGCAGGGACAGCGTGCTCCGCAACGGTATTTTTGGCGGCGAAAGGCGCCAGTGTCTTAGCGTAGATCGCAATCACCAGGCGCGCTCAACGCCCGAGCGCTCGACCGCCTAGCGGTCAGCCACGCGACCGGGTGCCTTGGTCTGATGGCCAAGCCTGCGCGGGTCACCGCGTGGCAGGTTCGGCAGGCCTGGGCCGCGTCCGGCCTCAAGCGTCATCACCCGTTCGGTGCATCAAGCGAAGCCGAGTGTGATAAAAAATCAATGCATTAACCGCACAGGCCACTCGGCCTTTACTTGGCTCAGGAGGCACTATGATTCCTTTCAAAGTAAAACAGCTGGATCACGTCGTCTTGCGTGTACAGGATATTCAACGCAGCTTGGCCTTCTACAGTGAGACCCTCGGTTGCGACGTGGCAAAGCGTCGTGATGACCTGGGCATGATTCACCTGCGTGCGGGAACCTCGATGATTGACCTGGTGGATGTTGCCGGCCCCCTTGGGCAACAGGCCGGGGGCGCGGCAGATCCCGAGCATCGTAACCTTGACCACTTTTGCCTGCGGATAACGCCGTTCATTGAGGCTGACATTCTCACTCATCTACGTAACCACGGCGTGCGAGCCGACAAGGCGGCCAAGCGCTACGGTGCTGAAGGCGAGGGCCCTTCACTCTACTGCTTCGACCCAGACGGAAACCAGGTAGAACTCAAAGGCCCACCTGAGGCATGACGAAGGTCGGTGGGGTGAGTTTGAGTCGTCGTTGGGTGTGTCTGGGCTGAAAGTTTCGACGGAACATTCGTGACGCCACCCCAGGGACTAGATCTGCAAGGAAATCAGGGCGTCGTTTGTAACGTGTCGATGGGGCTGTTTGGGGAGGTTGCCACTCGTGGAAGCGAGGCGTCAGCCATTTTTACGAGGGGTTGCTATTGGTCGGTTGCTGCCTGTCACGAACGGCAGAAATCGGCCAGAAGCAGTCATTCAACACTCTACAAAATCAGGGGCGATTCAATAACAGCCAAACATAGGATTCAGCCCCATAATTTTTTCCGTCCGAGAAGCCTGCGTGCTCTATGACGGCGAGACTCCCTAAAACCGCATCCATCCGTCACATCCCACCTCCAGCCCCCACCCAACCTGCCGATAACCCTACTAATCGCATGCCTATCCCTGCCCACCCTTGATCGAGTCCACCACATGAATCCACTTTCCCTTCTAAAAAAAGCCCGGGCCGATCGTCAAGGCACCGCCACGCTCACCAGTACTGCCAACGACCTGGACGCCGCACTCACTGCCTTACGCATCACCCCCACCCTGATCACCGGCTTTATCTCGCCGCATCTGGACATCGACGTAATCGCCGCCAAGCTCAAACGCCGCTTCCCCCAATCCACCATCAGCCTCTGCACCACCTCCGGCGAACTCTGCAATGCGCCCAATTCGTTGTATTGCGCCACCGGCGATCGCTGGGATCGGATCGTGTTGCAGTTGTTCGACGACAGTCTGATCGCCTCGGCCGAGGTGGCGATGGTGCCGTTGGAGTGTGAGGACATTCGCGGTGGCGGTAAGCGGTTGGGAATGCAGGAGCGAATTGCCAAGTTGGTGTCCAATATCAAGCGAGTGCAGGTACGCACGTCGATTGATCATCGCGATACGTTGGCGTATGTGGTGTTCGACGGGTTGTCGGCGTCGGAGTCGTTTTTTATGGAGGCGCTTTATGAGTCGGGGCGGTTTCCGTGTTTGTTTGTAGGGGGATCGGCCGGGGGTAAGTCGGATTTCCAGAAGACGCTGATTCATGACGGTCAGCGCAGCTATCAGAACCATGCACAGATTGTGTTCCTGAAGACGGCGGCGCATGTGCGATTTGGGGTGTTCAAGAGCCAGAACTTTAAACCGGCGGATTTGACCTTCAGTGTGCTGACCGCATCGGTTGAGGACCGCACGATTGACCAGGTGATCGACAGCAACGGCAATATCAAGAGCATGGTGCAAGCACTGTGTGATGCTTTCAGTTGCGCGCCCCAGGCGCTGGAGTCGAAGCTGGCGGACTATTCGTTTGCGATTCGGGTGGGCAGTGAGTTGTTTGTACGATCCATCGCGCGTATCGATTATGAGCAGCAGATCGTGCAGTTGTTTTGCGACGTGGCGCCGGGCGAGGAATTGGTGATGGTGCGGCGTACGCCGTTGCGTGAGGCGACGCGCCTGGACTATGAGCAGTTCCTGCGCGGCAAGGGTGGCCAGCCGGTGGCGGGGATTTTGAATGACTGCATTTTGCGCCGGCTGAACAACGGCGCCGAGCTGGGCAGCATGGCTGGCATTTTTGGTGATGTACCGTTGGCGGGTTTTTCGACCTTTGGGGAGATTTTGGGCTTGAACCTGAATCAGACGTTGACGGCGATTTTCTTCTTTCGGGTGGCCAAGGGTGCGAGTTTCAGTGATGAGTACGTGGACAATTTCATCGCCCATTACGGCGAGTTCAAGGCATTTTTCCTACGGCGCCAGGTGAAGAAGTTGGCGGGGTTGAACCATGTGGTGGTCAAGCAGATTACCGCGTTCAAGAACAATGACTTCAGCAATACCCTCAATACCCGTGGGCTGGACCGCAATATCCTGCCGGTGTTCGAAGGCTTGGCAGACTTAGGCATGGTGTTGGCCCATGCCGAGCGTCAGCAGGAGGACATCGCCGCGCAGCTCAAGCATTACTCGGGTGAGTTGCACGCGTCGATGGATGAACTGGTGGGTACGATCGACCAGCAGAACGCCGTGTCTGCCCAGGCCGGGACAACGGTGGAAGGGCTTTCCAGCCAGGCGGATGTGGCGGTAGAAGGTGCGCGCACGCTGGCCGGGTCGAGTTTGCGTATCCAGTCGATTGTGCAGGTGATCCAGCAGATCGCCGGGCAGACCAACCTGCTGGCGCTTAACGCCGCCATTGAAGCGGCGCGCGCGGGCGACCTGGGCCGGGGTTTTGCGGTGGTGGCGGATGAAGTGCGCAAACTGGCGGAAATCACCCGTAAGAATGCGGCGGAAATCGGCGTGGATATTGACCTGCTGTCCAGTGAGATCCAGCGCGTTGCCCAACAGATCGAAGACCAATCCACCGGCGTCGGCGCGTTGCGCGAAATGCTCGATGCACTGGAGGCGTCGAGCCGCGCGACCGAGGGTACGGCGCAACGCACTAAAACCATTGCGGATACGTTGACCGGGCTCACCCATGCGTAGGCGCAAGCCGAGTCGCCAGGGCTACAACGCTCATTCGCAATAAAGCGTTTTTACACACTCTGGGTCGATCGCAGTCGTTCATGACAGTCTGCAATCGGCCAAAAGCTGCCATTTGAAATGGCCAGCCATTACCTAAGTTAGGCGCTCGCGCTCAACTGAAACCTCTGAAAAATGAAAATCTCGCCCGTCCGTCTGGTGGTGCAAGGGTCAGCAGGCCATAAGTTATCCACAACTATCCCTGTCGATTTTCAGGCGTCAAAAATTATCCACAGCGACGTCCTTAAAAAATTTCGGATCCAAAGTTTTTTCTCTTGAAGGCCTCAGCCCATATAGGCTGCGGCTCATAGACTGTATCCATATACATACTAACAAGTTATCCACAGGCTTAAGCCTTGCAAGTGCCGTAAAACCACACTATGTTGTGTTTTAATTAGCAGATAAGCCCATATATTGTGCTTTTTGGAGATTTGAGCATGACGGATCAAAACTATGCGTCTTGCCCACTATCCACTAGCGAGGAGAAGTACTGTGGTTGAATCGAAGCAAGAGCGCTTTCAGATTCTAGCGCTATCGGGTGGTGGTTTTAGGGGGCTGTACACAGCCAAGATTCTCGCGGATTTAGAGGAGGAGATTGGGGCGCCCATAGCTACCCGATTTGACTTGATAGCAGGCACCTCTATCGGAGGTATTCTTGCCTTGGCAATCGCTTCCCGTATTCCTGCGAAGACTATGGTTGATCTGTTTGTTGAGCATGGGGAAGAAATCTTCAAACGGCGATTCTCTCTGATGGGTATGCTGAGAGCACCGTACTCTGCAAAACCTTTGCAGAGCCTGCTCAGTGCTCCGTCGCTCTTCGGTCAACGCACGCTGGGCGACTGCAAACATCCAGTGCTCATCCCGGCAATCAACTACTCGAGCGGACAGCCTCAAGTTTTCAAGACCTCACACCATCCTAGCTTCAAACGCGACCATAAATTTCGGCTGGTAGACATCGCCTTAGCCACGAGCGCCGCTCCTGCTTATTTCCCTCGGCACACATTCAATAACAACCAGTACGTCGATGGAGGATTGTATGCCAATGCTCCAGGCTTGTTAGCCGACCACGAAGCGCAGACTTTCTTCCGTCAACCTTCCGAGACCGTGCACCTGTTATCCATCGGTACCATGTCTTCGAAGTTCACCGCCAACCCCGGCCGCAATCGTGATGGGGGGACCTATGACTGGGGAGGCATCAACCCCACAAATACGCCCAAGCGCCTCTTTGGACTATCCATATCAGTTCTTGAGTCGCTGAGCGACTTTATGCTTCGTCACCGTCTTCCTGGCCGCTACATCCATATCGACGAAACCTTAACTGACGAGCGCGCTAGCGCAGTCGCGCTCGATAAAGCAGACCGCCCCGCAAAAGAGGCCCTGCTGGGCGCCGCCTCTGAGCAATCCAAGTTCTGGCTGGGGAAGGATGAGTTTCAACCTTTCCTTACTCACCGGTCATCACCGCCGCAGTTCTTCTATGGCCCTAACGCTACCCAAGGGAGTCGTGAAAATGCTGAAATTGAATAAGCTCTTCCATAAGGGTGGCGCGGACGCCAATGTGTTTGAGGATCGAATTGCACCTACGCGAGAGCAGCGCAAGTTCTTGATGGAATGCAAAAACAAGGTTCGCGAACATTTGAAGCCACGCATTCGTGCAGCTACAAAAACTATTTTAGGCATGGAGCATGTGGTGGAACCACGATTCAGAACTCAAGGGTCCTGGTCCTATAACACGTGCGTCGTGCCTGCCAAGTCCCCAGTTCAAGAAATGGACTGGGATTATGGTGTTTACCTCCCTGTCACTGTATGGGAGGAAAATGGTCCGCCCCACCAGATGGCCAAAGCATACTTTTCTCTGGTCGAAGAGCTGCTGAAAGACCTGTGCAAAGCAGAGAAATGGGATCTGATCACTGGCAAAAAAACCTGCATACGTATTCAAATTGCCGACTGGGCCCATATCGACCTTCCCCTGTACGCTGCACCGGAAGAAGAGTTCGAGACCATTACCGAGCGGGTCTCGCTTGAGAAAGCGATGCTGGATGGCATGGAACACATCGCAAATGCCCGTGCCATGGATGAAAGCTATCAGTCGCAGCAGTGGAAAGATCTTGACCATATTGCAATGGCTACTCGTAGTGGTGAATGGCGTGAGTCTGATCCGGAAGCAGTAGCAAACTGGTTTCGAGACCGCGTCGAAGAGCATGGCGAACAACTGCGTCGAGTATGTCGCTACCTCAAGGCTTGGCGGGACGAGCATTGGGATAACGGCGGCCCAACATCCGTCTCGATAATGATTGCAGTTGCCCAGAACTTTGTTGCCCAATCCGGTCGCGATGACCTAGTAACTGAAGCAGCATCCAAACATTTGGGTGTTGTCTTCAAGGGCGAGATAAGGGAAGCCGGGATAGATGACAAGAAAGAGGATTTCAACCGCCTTGAGGGGCCTGACCGTGCAATTGCTGCGCGTCGTTTTGCCGAACTGGGAACCGCAATCTACGAAAGCCGGATGATGCGAGAGCATCAAAAAGGCCAAGCGGTGACTCAAATGAGAGCCCAGTTCGGCAGCCGAATGCCCTGGGACGCCACACTGATTGAGGTGGGTGGTGAAGCGGATGCGATCCGCAACACCGCTCCAGAAAAAGTAGCCCCACCCGTCGTTCTGTCCAGTAGTGCAGGCTGAGGAACCCTATGAGCGCTTTAGGCGAAACCTTACGGGCGCTCAGAGCTCGTGGCTTTACACCGGTAGCTGCCAAGCTACCGGTGCGTGCCTTTAAAGGGGGGCTGGCGTGTAAAAAAGGCGACGTGTCAGTCAAACTCACAATCAAAGATTGGGATTTCCTGAGCTATCCCGCGATCTGCATATTTGATCGTCCTGATTTCCTCCCTGAACTGATGCCGCACATCGATGTGCTGGGTAATCTCTGCTACTTCGCACCCGGCTCCGTAACGCTTGATCGATACGATCCCGCGACCGCTGTGTTGCAGTGCCTCAACCAAGCGACGGCGATACTCGATCGAATCGCTACGGAACCCCAGTACCGAGACAGTGACATTCAAGATGAATTTCCCGCTCATTGGGAATATGGCCAGACGAGCGCCCCATGGGACGTCCTCATGGGACACACGACCGAAAAAGACCTGTGCGCGCACTATTTCATCATCGAAAAATCCGGCAAGAAGCGTGTATTCATTTCAAGCGACCGTGAAGAAGCAGAAACGTTAGCATCGTCGTTGGGTGGCACGCTAAAGCCTTCAAGACTTCGTTGCTGGCTGTTGAAAACCCATATCTCCCCGGCAGTACCAAAGGCCATGCCAGGGACTGTTAAGGAATTGTTTTCTTGGTTACGCACGTGGGATAAGGCTCTTTCAGCCAGCGTCCAGAAAATTCTCTCTGAGCCTGACTACCTGAAATTCAAGTATGTTTCTTTTGCCATCGACACGCCTGTCGGCTGGATTGGTTTTGGGTTCAACCTGGACCATTTAAAAAGAAAAGGCTACGGCCGAAGCCCCAATCGTTACAGGCAATGGCTTCACAACAAGGGAGGAGAAACACCTCTCATCCGGCTATCCATCGAGCAAGTCAGCAGTCAGTTTGTTCACAGCAGAAACCTTCACTTCCCAGATCTTTATAATAAAAGGGTAACCGTGGTGGGCTGCGGAGCCATCGGCTCATTTGTCGCTCATGCAATGCTGCGCCTAGGTGCAGGCACAGGGAAACTTGGCGGCTTGAAACTGATTGATCCAGACCGGATAGGGCCAGAAAATTTAGGCCGCCACATACTTGGCTACCCGTCACTTTTCGAATTCAAAGCCACTGCACTTGCAGCAGATTTGAATCGTCAGTTTCCCCACAGCAAGATTGAGTCGATCACAGGGAGCGTATTTGCTCATCAAGGGCTATGGGGATCGGAGTTGATAATTGACGCGACCGGTGAGGAAGCTGTCAGCGAACTCCTTAACGGCCTGCGATTACAGCGAAAAAGCCACATACCTATTTTACATGTGTGGATCCGTGGTAACGGAGAGGCAGTACAAGCACTTTGGACTGACGACAAAGGCGGCGGGTGCTATCGCTGCCTTCTCGTTCCCAGTGCCAATGCTCATCGGCAAGAACGCTATCGGGTACTCAAAAACCCGTCTGTTCGCAGAACGGATGGCTGCCGCGCGTACACACCTTACGCCGTCTCCGCACCTCTACATGCTGCGGCACTGGCCACAGAGATGGTGTGTGACTGGTTACAGGGATCGCCTACTCCATGCTTCAGAACGCGCGCCACAGCAAACGCCGACGTGTTCAGCTTGAAAAATAAAAATCTCTCGAAGATCAAGGGCTGTCCTGCATGCGAACCGCAATAGTGTGGGAAGCCTCGCCACATCATCACAAAATTCTTGTAGAAGGCGCGCCTCTCCAGACCATGGATAGGTACCGCCAAGACCGAAGCGACAAAACCGAAGCAGGGGGGATTTTACTGGGATATCGGAAAGGTCCACACCTTCACATCGTCCAAGTTACAGTTCCGCAGTTGACCGACCGGTGCCGCCGCTTCCGATTTGACAGGTCCGCTCATCATCATCAGCAAATCGCCTTGGACCAATGGCATGTTAGTGAAAAGACCATGGACTATCTGGGCGAATGGCACACACATCCAGAAATCAATCCATCTCCTTCAGGCGTGGATATCAATGAGTGGGTCAAGATCACAAATCGTCAAACCAAGCCTATGGTGTTCATGATTTTAGGTCTGGCAGGAACTATATGGCTGGGGCTCTCGGTTCACCACGCGCTGATCAAATGCAGCACAACAGCCACCGAGGGTACTTAGGAAACCCGAGGCGACTTGTGATTAGGTTTCGTAGCCCAGTGCATTCTGTTGCCACCGGCAGCTATTGGCCGGTAGCGGTCTGTTGTCGGGAAGCAAACGCCAACCACGCCGCAAGCGAGCATAACGGCCGCTTTGGTTAGCGTGGCGCGCGATTGCTGGCCCCGCATGAGTGATGTCACAATGACTCGCCACGCTTTGCACGCTCAACGATAAGCGCGTTTCACGGACTATCACCATGCCTAGCCACTGTTGCTGTTCTAACACGCCAGGCCCGCCGAAGAGAGTTCTCCTGGTTCGGCTGCGTCGACTGCTGTGTTTTGTGCTCGTCTGGGGTCAGGCTGTGTGGGCGGGTTCTGGCCCTCAACAGAATGGCGCCGAAGAGGTGATTGATGTACAGCTACGTTGGAAACATCAATTCCAGTTCGCGGGCTACTATGCCGCCATCGCAAAGGGCTATTACCGCGAAGAAGGACTGGACGTGCGCTTGCACGAAGGTGGCCCCAATGTCACACCGGTCGAAGAAGTGCTCTCTGGGCGCGCCCAATACGGCGAAGCCAATAGTGAATTGCTCTACGCACGTCTGCATGGGAAGCCCTTGGTAGCGCTGGCGGTGATTTTTCAGCATTCACCTTCCGTGCTCGTGGCTCGCACAGACCAAGGTGTTCGCACTGTGCACGACCTGATCGGCAAGCCGTTGATGCTGATGGATGCACAGACCGATGCCGATTTTCTGGCGATGTTCCGTAGCGAGGGTATACCCCTCGAAAAACTACAACTGCTACCCAGCAGTTATCAAATCGGGGATCTCGCCAGCGGTAAAGTGACGGCGTTCAACTCCTACCTGACCAACGAGCCCTTCTACCTGCAACAGCGGGGCGTGGAATACAACATCATCTCGCCCGTCACCTACGGGATCGACTTCTACAGCGACATCCTGTTCACCACCCAGGCCGAGATTGACGAACATCCACAGCGGGTCGAGGCTTTCCGCCGCGCTACCCTGCGCGGCTGGCGCTACGCGATGGATAACCCCGAGCAAATCATCGACCTGCTGCTCAATCAGTATTCGGTGAAGAAAAGTCGCGCGCACTTGCAATTCGAAGCTCAGGCTATGCGTCCGCTGGTGATGTCTGACCTGATCGAGATCGGGCATATGAACCCAGGGCGCTGGCAACGTATGGCTGAAACCTTCCTCGAACTGGGTATGGTCGACAATATCGCCGGTCTGGAAAACTTCATTTACGATCCCAACCCGCCACAGCTCATCGAGCGGCTGCGCAAGACCATTGTGCTGATCAGTATCGGCTGTGTGCTTGTCCTGATGTTCGCTCTGGTTCTGTTGAATGCCCAGCGCCATCTGCGCAAGGAGATCAAGTTGCGCAAACTCGCCGAAGAGGAAGTACACAAGCTGGCCTTCTATGACAGCCTGACTGGCTTACCCAATCGCAATAGTTTTATTCCCTTTGCTAATCAGAAGCTGCTGGCCGCAAAGAGCCGTGGAGAACATTTGGCCCTGTGCTATATCGACTTGAATCACTTCAAGCAGATCAATGATCGTTTTGGCCACCAGGCAGGCGATGTCATCCTGATCCACGTAGGCACGGCCATCAAATCCAATATTCGCGAGTTCGAAATAGCCGCGCGCATGGGCGGTGACGAATTCGTAGTGCTGCTCGACGGCGCGCATCACCGAAGCGATATCCAGCGCATCACCCAAGAAATCTGCAAGGCCATCGACCTGCCCATTCCATGGAAAAACAGCCAGATCAAGGTCAGCGCCAGCCTAGGGGTGGCGTGGTATCCGGAAGATGGCGAAGGTCTGGACGATCTGATTTTCAAGGCCGACACCGCCATGTTCAAAAGCAAAGCCAGCATCGCTGCGCAGGTTTGAAGCGGATTGCGTGGTGCCCCTGCGAAAAGACTTGGTAGTTAGAAACCCGTGCGCCACTGCGGTTTGCGTGCGTGTCGTCCTTCGCATGACGCTTCTAGTCAGGGCCGTGACTGACCTGGATTGTAGAAGCTGAATGATCTATAGCCGCCCACGCTAATCCTCCGTCCGCTCCTGGCCCAGAGTATGTAAAAACGCTTGGTCAAAATTGAAGTGCGCGCGTCTACGTTCCATCTGAAGTTTATCGGCACGTCTGCAGAGGTGGGTTTCGCGTAGAAGCGCGATTTCCAGTCCGGTTTTGAACACCGGGCGCGCTCAAAAACGGTTTTACACAGCCTCGACCCTAAGCAGACGTTAGAGCAGGGTAAATAAAGTCGTCCCCTTTCTCCGCATACTGAAACAGCACGGCGTTCACATACCTACTGGCGCCGGGCAAGACAGGATTGATTGAAGCTCAGTGTGATGACACGAATGGCGACGGGGTTGTCGGTGCAGGCAACGCATACGTCTGCTTCATCCATGCCACCTCCGCTATCGGTGTGCGGCCGAAGAGGCGCTTGAAGTCGCGGCTAAATTGCGAAGCACTTTCATATCCCACCAGAAAGGCCGATTTGGCCGCTGTCAGGTCGTTACGCAGCATCAGTAATCGCGCTTGATGCAACCGCGTCGACTTGAGGTACTGCATAGGCGAGGAATCCGTCACCTTGCGAAAATGTAGATGAAAGTTAGGCACACTCATCTGCGCTTCCTGGGCCAGGTCTTCTACATCCAGATGCTCGTGGTAACAGCGGTGAATTTTGTAAATGGCACGCGTCACCTTGCCGAACTGACCCCGCTGGGCGATTGCCGCGCGTAGGGTGCCGCCTTGTTCGCCGGTGAGGATGCGGTAGTAGAGTTCGCGCAGCATCGCCGGGCCAAGGATTTGCGCGTCGGTGCGGTCGCCCATCACTTCCAGAAAATGCAGGGTGGACTGGCGTAGCGGTTCATCCATGGGCGAGGCGTACATGCCCATCGGCTGAGCCACTCTTATGTTCCATACCTTATCGACCTGCTGAATCAGCTCGCCGGCCAGGGCGAAATCCAGACGCAGGTAAATCGCCAGCATCGGCTCCGCCTCGCTGGCATCGGTCTCTATTGTAAAAGGCACTGGCACCGACACCACCAGATAATGCTGGGCGTCATAGACGTAAATTTCATCACCCAGATAACCGCGTTTCTGCCCCTGACAGAGAATGACAATTCCCGGCTCATACAAAACCGGCGTGCGCGTCAGCGGCCGGTTGGAACGCAGAAAACGCACATCATCCAGCGGGCTCAGGTTGTAACCCTCCAACGGTGCAAGCTGGCTCATCAACTGCACGATACGCGCTGTGCTCGGGCTCTCGGGTTTCGGCATCGACATTATGTCCTCCCCTTTCATGCTCAGCCGTCCGTAGAACAGCTAAGCGTCTCCCATTGCTCAATACTCTCCGCCGTCCGGTGCAGCTTGTCACGCACCAGAGCCAGAGCATCGCTGCCCAACAGTAGGTGAGCCGGTGGGTTGGGGCTCGCGATAATCGTCAGCATCGCGCGTGCGGCTTTTTGTGGATCGCCCAGTTGATGGCCGCTTTTTTCCTCACGGGCTTTTCGTACCGGGTCGAAAGTCGCATCGTAGTCACTGATGCTGCGCGGCGTACGCTGCATCGAACGACCTGCCCAGTCCGTTCGGAACGACCCAGGCGCCACAGCCGTGACAAAAATATTGAAGGGTGCAAGCTCCTTGCTCAACGTGTCAGAGATGCCCTCCAGTGCAAATTTGCTGCCGCAGTAATAAGCAATGCCCGGCATGGTGATATAGCCGCCCATGGACGTGATATTCAGGATATGCCCCGCCCGCCGCTGGCGAAAATACGGCACGAACGCCTTGGTCATCGCCACCGCGCCGAATACATTGACGTCGAACTGGCGGCGCATTTCCGCCAACGACGACTCCTCGAAAATCCCCTCGTGGCCATACCCCGCGTTGTTAACCAGCACATCCACAGGGCCATACTGATCCTCAACAGCGGCGACCACTGCGTCAATGGCATTAAAGTCGGTAACGTCCAGCACCACACAATGGGCCCGACCAGGCGAGAGCGCCTGGAAGATTGCCAAAGAGGATTCGCTGCGGACAGTGCCGATCACTCGATGGCCTTGGGCGAGAGCTTCCTTAGCCAGGGCCTGGCCGAAGCCGCTACTCACGCCGGTGATAAAAATGGTTTTTTCTGCACTCATGGGACGCACTCCTGAAGATATAAGGTGAGGCCATGCTAGGGCGGAGAGCGGTTGGGGGACTATGCCGGATTGGATTTTAGTATTGCCTGATTCTATCGGAGTGCTCGGTGAGCAACCTGAAGCCTGATGACAGGAAACGAGACCAAAGGAAGAAAGGGAACGGACTTCTCTACCCTGCTTTGAACGTTCACTATTGGACGTTTTCTGCCTCTCGCGATGGGCGGAAAACGACCCATAGCGGCCATACACGAAGGCTCAGCTACAACACGTGTAAATGCGGTTTAGCGGATGAGATTCAGTGTATTTTTGGCCCGCTCACCACAGCAATGCCTCAACTTCATCATATTTCTCAGCGACCTTAAGGAAGGGTTCCGCCCAACCACTGCTGAGGCTGACTTCTTGCAGGGGACCGGTTGGAGCAAAC
This sequence comes from Pseudomonas fluorescens, assembly GCF_900215245.1. Taxonomy (GTDB): domain Bacteria; phylum Pseudomonadota; class Gammaproteobacteria; order Pseudomonadales; family Pseudomonadaceae; genus Aquipseudomonas; species Aquipseudomonas fluorescens. Next base: position 88,982 of record NZ_LT907842.1, on the reverse strand, counting down.
AGAACTGCAAATTTTAGCCTTTCGGGTAACACGCCAGACTTCAGCGTACTGACCAACCCTAGCAATTCTCTTTTTGCCTGTGCTTCGTCCTCCCAACTTGACCAGCAGAAGTCATTGTCCGGAAGAGAAATAAGCTCAATGGCTGCTTCAAGAACATGGATGAGACTTTCAATAGGGAAGTCGTGATTTAACTCGCCATGAATCAGCTGCCTTGCACGATCCAAATTCATAGGGTGACTGCCTTCTTCCTGTTTGTGGCGGTTAAAACAGCATTGAGGCTAGCGCGTACAGGGATGGAGAAACAAGGGAGAAGCCCCCTATTTCCGAACGTCTGCTCTTGGCCGGTTGCTGCCGTTCGCAACCGACAACTCTCGCCCATTAGCAGCTTTTCACGCCCAAGCATTGATAGCCAAACACACACCTATCCTCATGCATTTCTTCCCTTCGGCTTTCAGCACCAGGGCGCGCGTGAATACCCCAGCAAAACCAAAAAAATCGCCGATTCGCCATCAACCTCATCACAACAAATCGGCGATTTTTCCGGCCGTACTGTTGGGCGTTTAGCCGCCAGCGACAGCGGCCTCGCGCTCCATCAGTCTATCCATCAACAACACCCCCAACTCACTCAACTGGTGAATCGCCAGCGCCACATCGCGCTGTTTCCCGGTCAGGTCTTCTGACAGGTCGAGCAGCAAGGCGGTGACGGAGGAAAAGGTTTCGTAGCTGTTGGTGATCAGGGTTTCGCTGCTGGCGTCGGCGGCAACGCTGAACAAACCCGGTGGTGATGACGGTGGGGCGGTTTCTGGATTCAGGTAGTGATCAATCGCACGATGCGCAGCCTGATTGAGTTTCAGGTCCGGTTCGTTCGGAGGGTTGGGCGTAACTTTGAACATACTTGGAATTTCCCACTTTAGGGCCGCCACCTCTGAGCTACTAAACAAAGGGGTGGCAGCTGTGCGCAGGTTAGTAGACCGGGGAATTCCACAAAGCCGGCGCGCCCGAGGACGCCCTGCACACAGCCACCATCAAGCACGGACTAGACCGTCCGAAAGATGATGCTTATGCACTGACTGGAATAACCCCAGGCTACTAAACCCGATCACTGAGTGTTCAGCGACCGAGCAACCTTAGAGACGCCCACTCAAGCGCACAAGCCGGCGGATTCTGACGCAAGCGTAGGCAAGGGAGCAAGGCGCTGTCGCCTCGGACCTTGCTGTTTCAGGGCTTGTTGTAGGACATGTACGCATTCTGCAAAACAATATGATCGGCCACGTACTTCGCGTCGTGCCAAACCCCATAGATAAACGACGACGCGCGGTTCACCAGGTTCGGCAGGCCGAGGAAATAAATCCCGCTTTGTGCCGAGATCCCGCGCTTGTGAAACGGCTCGCCTTTTTCGTCGAACGCATCGACCTTCAACCAACTGAAATCGAACGTGAAGCCGGTGGCCCAGAGAATGCTGGTCACGCCGGCCTCGGCGAGGTCCAGGCTCAGGATCGGGTTAACCAGGCAGTCCGGGTCGGGCAGCAGCTGCCAGGCTTGCGGTTCGAGGGGGAACGCCAGACCGTTGGCTTCGATGTAGGCGTCGGCGTCGCGCAGTACATCAAAGTAGGCGCGGTCGCCTTCCGCCACGTTGTCGGCCAGGCCCGGTGCAAAGGTCATCACGCCGCCGTCCCAGCTGCGCGTCACGCCGACCAGGTTGATGCCTTGGTGCGCCAGGCGGCGGAAGTCGACGGTCTTACCGCCTTCGTAGCCGCTGACGGCAAAGGCCACGTGCTTTTTCTTCGGCTGTATTTTGACTTCGTCCCACAAGCCCAGGGCGCCAAGCCACCAGCAGTAGTCGCGGCTGCGGTAGGCGCGGGGCGGGCGGTAGTGTTCGCCCACGGAGAGGTACACGGTCCTGCCGGCCTTTTGCAGTTCTTCGGCGATTTGTGAGCCGGAGGCGCCGGCGCCCACTACCAGCACTGCGCCTTCGGGCAGCTGAGCAGGATTCTTGTAGGCCGAGGAGTGCAGTTGGTGCACCGGCGCCGTGGCGGGAACGATAGCCGGCATCGACGGGCGCTGGAACGGGCCGGTGGCAGCCACGACATTATTGGCCTCGATCACGCCTGCGGAGGTGGTGACTTTGAAGCCGGGGCGGCCCACGTGGCGTTCCACGTGTTGGACTTCCACACCGGTGCGCACGGGGGCCTGCAATTTTTTAACATAGGCTTCGAAGTAGTCGGCCATGCGCTCTTTGGGCGGGAAGGCTTCGGGCGAGATGCCTTCGAATGTCAGCCCCGGAAAGCGGTCGTGCCAGGCCGGGCCGTTGGCGACCAGCGAATCCCAACGCTCCGAGCGCCAGCGTTCGGCGATGCGGTGGCGTTCCAGCACGATGTGGGGCACACCCATCAGGGACAGGTGTTCGCTCATGGCGACGCCGGCCTGGCCTGCGCCGACTACCAGCGTGTTGATTGTTTCGACGGACATAGGCGTTTCCTGAGAGTAAGGGGTTGTCTTAACACCGAAGATCCCGTGTGGAAGCTGGCGGTGTTTTCGAGCCGGTATTTACGGTTTGAGCAACGCGGCCAGCGCCGTCAGTGCCAGTTCATAACCCAACGCCCCCAACCCGGCGATCACGCCGGTGGCGGCCTTGGACACGTAGGAGTGATGCCTGAAGTGCTCGCGCTGCCAGATGTTGCTCATGTGCGCTTCGATGATCGGGCCGTCGAACGTCAGCAGTGCGTCGAGGATCGGCACGGAGCTGTAGGTGAGCCCGGCGGCGTTGATCACGATGGCGTCGGCGTGCAGCCGGGCCTCTTGAATCCAGTCCACCAGCACGCCTTCGTGGTTGCTTTGGCGAAAGTCCAGGGCCAGGCCCAGCCCGGCGGCGTGGTGCTGGCAGCGCGCTTCGATGCTGGCGAAACTCTCGCTGCCGTAGGTGCCGTGTTTGTCCAGCCCGTAGAGGTTGGCGTTCGGCCCATTGAGGAAAAACACGCGGTGGGGCATGGGGCTCTCCCTATTAATGGGCGACGGTCAGCAGCACTGTGCCTGCCTGGGGCGTCGGCACCCGGCGCACTACCTGGTGCAGCACGTCAGGCCCGCCCGGCTCGCGGGCAATCATCGCTTTCATACGCTCCAGTCATCCGGCACAACGGCGATCACATCGATTTCCATCAACCATTCCGGCTGGCCCAGGCCGGAAATCACCAGGCCGGTGGAAATCGGGAACACGCCTTTGAGCCATTTACCCACTTCCTGATACACCGGCTCGCGGTAACGCGGGTCGATCAGGTAGGTGGTGGTTTTGACGATATGCGACAGGTCGGAGCCTGCCTCTTCAAGCAGTTGCTTGACGTTTTTCATCGCCTGTTCGGCCTGGGCGCGTGGGTCGCCGAGGCCGACCAGGTTGCCGTCGAAATCGGTGCCGATCTGGCCGCGCACATAAACGGTATTGCCGGCGCGCACGGCCTGGCACAGGTCGTTGTCCAGCGCCTGGTTAGGGTAGGTCTGGCGGGTGTTGAACATGCGGATGCGGGTGTGGGTGGGCATGGCGGGCAACTCATCGAACGCGGGATGAAACAAGCTTCACATCGCCCTCGTTCTCGCGAAACCAGCATTTGCGCGGGGTAGTGCTTAGGAAAAACCGAAGCCTGTGCCCCTCATCGGCACAGCGCAGGGCCGGCGATGACCCGGCACGAACCCTGCAACGCGACCCCTACAGTCATTGTTGAGGGGCAGGCGTAATGCTCAGTCGGATTACTCAGCGTCAACTGGAGTATTTTGTGGCGTCGGGAGAGGCCGGCAGCATCAGTGCTGCGGCTGAACGCATCCATGTGTCGTCGCCTTCCATCTCGGCGGCCATCACTCATATGGAAGCCGAGCTGGGCATTCAGCTGTTTATTCGGCACCACGCGCAGGGTATTTCCCTCACGGCGGTGGGGCGCCAGGTGATGCAGGAGGCCAAGCTGATTCTGGAGCAGATGACCAACCTCTACACCATCGCCTCGGAGTCGTTGAACACTGTGCGTGGGCCGTTGCGGGTGGGCTGCCTGGAGTCGCTGGCGCCGATGATCACGCCCGAGTTGGTGTTCGGGTTTGGCCGTGCGTTTCCTGGCGTGCGGCTGACCCAGGCCGAAGGCAACCATGAGGAACTGCTGGAAAAACTGCGCAGCGGCGAGCTGGACATCGCGCTGACCTACGACCTGGTGACCAGCCCGGACATCGACTTCCAACCCCTGGCGCACCTGCCGCCGTATGTGATGGTCGGCGAGTATCACCCGCTGGCGAACCTGCCGGCGGTGAGCATGCAGGACCTTGAGGCGTATCCGGTGGTGTTGCTCGACACGCCCTGGAGCCGCGACTATTTCCTCAGCCTGTTCATGCAGGCGGGCACCACGCCAAACATCATCATGCGCTCCACCAACCTCGAAACGGTGCGGGCGATGGTGGGCAATGGCATTGGTTATTCGTTTGCCAATGCACGGCCCAAATCGAACCTGTCCCAGGATGGCAAGCGCGTGATTCGCCTGCGCCTGGCCGGCGCCCATCGGCCGATGCGGCTGGGCTACGCCACGGCGAGCAACACGCAGCTGCCGCGCGTGGTGGCGGCGTTTGCCGAGCGCTGCCGGCTGTTTGTGTCCGACCAGTACATCCCCGGCATGGCCCCGCCGAGCTTTTTTGACCCGCATGCGGTGCGGGTGCTGGGTGGTGTGAGCTGAGTTTGCACCAAAAGGTGGCGGGCGCGGTGTGGCGCATCCAGGCGCGCACTGTTTCGGGCAGGGCGTAAACCTTCCAGCACCACCTGTTCAGTGTGGGAGCTGGCTTGCCTGCGATACAGGCACCGAGGTGTGGCAGGTCCACTCAGCTGATGCCATCGCAGGCAAGCCAGCGGCCACACGGGAATGTCGGTGTTTCCTGGCTGCATAGGTTCTGCCTACCCAGTGGGCCGGGTTTTACGAATTGACCCCAAGTGCCTCCCCCCACGACTCTCATCCCATCGATGCAGATCAACTTCTTTTGAGTTCAAGGCACCGCGACGATGACATTCGACTGGAACTACCTGTTTGGTTTGCTCGGCGACGCCGAGTTCTGGCGAGCCACATGGACGGTGATCAAGCTCAGCACCCTGACCTGGCTCTTAAGCATTGCCCTGGGCTTTCTGTTGGCGTTGGCCAAGCAATCCAAACAGCCGCTGCTCAGCCTGCCGGCCCGTGGCTATATCTGGTTGTTCCGCAGCTTGCCGTTGCTGGTGCTGCTGATCTTTATCTACAACTTGCCCCAGGCGCTGCCCGGCACGTCGGCGGTGCTCGCCGACCCGTTCTGGTCCGGCCTGTTGGCGCTGGTGATTTGCGAAACGGCGTATGTGGCCGAGATCCATCGCGGCGGTTTGCTGTCGATTCCCAAAGGGCAGGGCGAGGCGGCGCGGGCGCTCGGCTTGAAGTTCTTCGGCACCCAGTGGCGCGTGGTCATTCCCCAGGCCTTGCGGGTGGCGTTGCCGTCGCTGGCCAACGAATACATCTCGATCGTCAAGCTCACGTCGCTGGTGTCGGTGATCTCGCTGACCGAAATCCTGATGGTCGGCCAGCGCCTGTATTCGCAGAACTTCCTGGTGATCGAAACCATGGCGGCGGTGGCGTTCTTCTATGTGTTGATCGTCACTGTGTTCGATTTTTTGCTCAAGCGCCTGGAGCGCTTTCTCGACGTCAACCAACGCAACGTGTCCCGTGTGCCGGACGCGGCGGTGCTGGCCCTGGCCACGCAACAGGGCCCGGCGTTGCAGCGTCCGGCGAGCACCGGTGCATCGGCGTTGCAAGCCACGCGGTTGCACAAGGCTTACAACGATATTGAAGTGCTGGGCTCGGTCAATTTGCAGATTCAGCCGGGTGAAGTGGTGTCGGTGATCGGCCCGTCCGGCTCCGGCAAGACCACGTTGATCCGCCTGCTCAATGGCCTTGAACAGCTGGACAACGGCGAGATCACGATCAATGGCCAGCCGTTCATTCACCTCAACAAAGTCGGCGCGCAGAAACCCGAGTACGTCGAGCACGCCGAGCATCGCCTGAACATCGGCATGGTGTTCCAGAGCTTCAACCTGTTCCCGCATTTGAGTGTGCTCGACAACCTGCTGATGGCGCCCAAATACCATCGCCTGGGGCGTACCGACGCGCTCAAGCAACAGGCCTACGCGCTGTTGCACAAGGTGGGCATGCTCGACCACGCCTGGAAGTACCCGCACCAGTTGTCCGGCGGCCAGCAACAGCGTGTGGCCATCGCCCGCGCCTTGATGATGCGCCCGCAAATCATGCTGTTCGACGAGCCCACCTCGGCGCTCGACCCCGAAAAAGTCAACGAAGTGCTGCAGGTCATCGAAGCCCTGGCCGGGGAGGGCATCACCATGGTGATCGTCACCCACGAGATGAACTTCGCCTTCAAGGTCTCCGACCGCATCGTGTTCATGGAGAAAGGCCGTGTGGTGTGCGACGACACCCCGCAGGCGTTGCGCAGCGGCCACAACCCACGCGTGGAGGCGTTCCTCAAGGACGTCTCGCTGGCGTGATCTCGTTAACGTTCAGGACACAACACTATGATCGAGCAAGCTCAAATCGAACAGTTCCAGCGCGACGGATTCCTGGTGGTAGAAGGCGTGCTGTCGCTAAACGACGTGGCCGCGTTGCAACATGACTTTGACCAGTGGGTGGAAGAGAGCCGCAGCCACGACCAGGGGTGGGGCGCCACGCTGGACGGTCGCGCCCGCTTTGACCTGGAAGGCGACCACCGCCCGGATCACCCGTCATTGCGCCGGGTGAGTTCGCCCACCGAGATTTCCCCGGTGTATGAGCGCGTGGCGTTGCACTCGCGGATGGCCGCGATTTCTGCGCAGTTGATCGGCGCGGGCGGCGCGCGTTTTCATCACAGCAAAATCAATTCGAAACTGCCGCACACCGCGACCCAGGTGAAGTGGCACCAGGACTTTCTGTTCACGCCCCACAGCAACGACGACATTGTGACGGCCCTGCTGATGGTCAGTGAAGTGACCCCGCAAAACGGTCCGCTGAATGTGATCCCCGGCAGCCACAAAGGCCCGCTCTGGTCGCACTGGCAGAACCAACGGTTCACCGGTTCGGTGGAGGATGCGGTGGTCGAAGAACACTGCCAGCAACCGGTCGCCTGTTACGGCCCGGCCGGCTCGGTGTGCTTCATGCACACGCGCCTTTTACATGCATCAAGCCCTAACGAGACCGAACTGCCGCGCACCCTGTTTATCAGCGTATACGCCGCTGAAGACGCGCTGCCATTTGGCGAAAACCCGCTGCCCAGTGCACACGCCGGCCGGTTGGTGGCCGGTGAAGAAAGTGGTTGGGTGCGCGCCACCAACAACCAGATGCGCTTGCCGCAAAAACCCCGTGGCGCGTCCTTTTTTGTGCAACAGGCCGGCCAAGATTCCGCGACTGCCTAACCCCCTGAAACCCTTGCAGGTAATGACCATGACAGCATCCAAACAAAGTGTTCGCCCTCTTGCCGTGTGCCTGCTGGGCGCTGCGGTTGCACTGACCTCCTTGGCGGCTTCGGCGTTCCAGCAGGAAGGCAAGCTTATCGCCGGTTCCGATGTGACGTTCTTTCCCTATGAGTACATGGACAACAACAAACCCGCCGGCTTTGATATCGAGTTTATGGACGGCCTGGGCAAGGTCATGGGCCGCAAGGTCGAGACCCTCGACACGCGTTTTCCCAACCTGATCACTGGCCTGCAGGCCGGGCGGTTCGACCTGACCAACTCGTCGATGTACATCACGGCAGAGCGGGTCAAAGTCATCGACATGATCCCGTACCTGAAAAGCGGCGAGTCGATCCTCACCCTCAAGGACAGCGCCTTCCAGCCCAAGACCCCGGAAGAGTTCTGCGGCCACAAGATCGGCTCCATGGGCGCCACGTCATGGCTGGCGCAGATGAACAAGTTGTCGACTGACTATTGCGTCGCCAAGGGGTTGAAGCCGATTCAGATCAGCGAATACAGCACCGACCCGCAAACCACTCAGGCGTTGCTGGCCCACGCGGTGGAAGCGCAGATCACCGACGCCGCCGTGGCCCGTGGTGTGGTCGACAAACTGGGCAGCCGCGTGGTGATTTCTTCCGACACCCTGATCTACCCGGTGCTGAACGGCTTTGGCGTGAAGAAGGGCAATGACACGGTGAAGAAAGCCCTGCTCGAGGGGCTGGAAAAATACCGCGCCACCCCGGAATACGCGGCCTTGCTCAAGAAGTACAACTTTGAGGCCCCAACCGACGCCGACATCGCGGCGCTGATGCCCCAGTAAGCCTGGCGCGCGGCCGCAGCCTTGCGGTCGCGCCTTGCGGAGACCGATTCATGGCGTTATCCCTTGAAGAACAGACGCGCATCGACCTGGCGGCGACCTTTCGCATCATTGCGCATGTGGGCATGCACGAAGCGGTGGCCAACCACTTCAGCGCCGCCGTGTCGGCCGATGGCAAACAGTTTTTGCTCAACCCGAAGTGGAAGCACTTTTCGCGTATGCGTGCCAGTGACCTGTTGCTGTTGAACGCCGACGATCCTGCCAGCGCCGAGCACCCGAATGTGGACGCCACCGCCTGGTCCATCCACGGGCAGATTCACCGCCTGCTGCCGCAAACCCGCGCGGTGTTGCACTTGCACCCGGTCTACACCACGGCAGTGGCGTGCCTGGCCAGGCCGCATGTGCCGCCGATTGACCAGAACACCGCGCGGTACTTCAACCGTGTGGCCGTGGACGAATTGTATGGCGGCATGGCGGACACCGAAGCCGAGGGCGCGCGCCTGGCCGGCTTGCTCGATGGCAAACGTCGTTTGTTGATGGGTAACCACGGTGTGATGGTGACGGCGGCGTCTATCGGTGAGGCCTTCGACGACATCTGGACCCTGGAGCGGGCCTGCCAGATTCTGGTGACGGCGTGGTCCACCGGCCAGCCGCTGCGGGTGCTGTCGGATGAAGTGGCGGAAAAAACCGCACGGGGCTGGGAAGGTATCGCGGATTTTTCCCGGCAGCACTTTGAAGAAATGAAGCAGTTGATGATCGACGCCGACCCTTCGGTGCTCGACTGAGGGCTTTTTTATGACGTTTTCCGTTGTGGCTCGCTGCGCCGAGACCGGCCAGTTGGGCATTGCGATCAGCTCTTCAAGCATTGCCGTGGGCGCGCGTTGCCCGTGGCTGCGCCCCGGTGTGGGCGCGGTGGCGTCGCAGAACATCACCTTGCCGAGCCTGGGCCCGCAGATTCTCGACGTGCTCGGGCAGGGCGTGGCGCCGAGTGAGGCGCTGGCGCAGGTCATCGCCGGTCAGGCACATAGCCAATATCGCCAGGTCACGGTGATTGATCATCACGGCCGTACTGCGCATTTCAGCGGTGCACACACCCTCGGCCTTCATGCGGCGCAGAGCGGTGAGCAGTGCGTGGCGGCGGGCAATATGCTGGCTGATGCTGGCGTGATCGACGCCATGGTGCGTGCTTTCGAACGCGCCCCCGGGCAGCTTGCCGAACGCTTGCTGGCCGCACTGCACGCCGGGCAGGCCAGCGGCGGCGAGGCCGGCCCGGTGCATTCGGCCGCCCTGGTGGTGGTCGACGACCTGCTATGGCCGATCGTCAATTTGCGCGTGGACTGGGCCGATGAAGACCCGATCGGTGCCCTCGACCAACTCTGGCAGGCCTATCGCGGCCAACTGCAGGACTACATCGACCGCGCCATCAACCCGCAACACGCACCGGGCTATGCGGTGCCGGGAGATGACCGATGAGCAACAGCCGTGAGCTGCTGGCGCACCTGGTGCGCTTTGATACCACCAGCCGTGAATCCAACCTGGCCTTGATCGACTTCGTGCGCACCTATTTGCAAGGCCACGGGGTGGCCTCTGAGCTGCTGTTCAATGAGCAAAAGAGCAAGGCCAACCTCCTGGCAACCATCGGCCCGGCCGGGCTGCCCGGCATTGTGTTGTCCGGCCACACGGATGGGGTGCCGGTGGATGGCCAGCATTGGACGGTCGCGCCGTTCGACCTCACGGAACAGGACGGCAAGTTGTATGGCCGTGGCACGGCCGATATGAAGGGCTTCATCGCGTGTGTACTGGCTCAGGTGCCGGCGCTGGTGCAGGCGCCGTTGCGGATGCCGGTGCATATCGCGCTGTCCTATGACGAAGAGGTTGGCTGCCTGGGCGTACGCGCGTTGATCGAGAGGTTCCACGCGCAGCCGGTCAAGCCGCTGCTGTGCGTGATCGGTGAGCCGACCGAACTCAAGCCGGTGCTGGGTCACAAGGGCAAGCTGGCGTTGCGCTGCGAAGTGCATGGTGCGGCATGCCATTCGGCCTACGCGCCGTCCGGGGTCAACGCCATCGAATACGCCGCGCAGTTGATCGGTGAACTGGTGCGCCTCGGTGAAACGCTCAAGGCGCCGCAGCACCTTGACCCGCGATTTGACCCGCCGTTTTCCACGGTTCAAACCGGCCTGATAAACGGCGGCAAAGCGCTGAATATCGTCCCGCAAAATTGCACGTTTGAGTTTGAAGTGCGCGCGCTGCCAGCCCAGGACCCCTGGCACGTGGCGGACGCGTTACGCGGCTACGCCGAACACCGCGTGTTGCCGGCGATGCAGGCAGTGAGCGAGCAGTGCGCGATCAGCTTCAGCGAACTGTCGAGTTACCCGGGCCTGGCCACCTCGGCCGAAAGCCAGGCGGCGGCCTGGGTTGCCGAGTTTTGTGGTTCGGCGGCGTATGGCACGGTGGCCTTCGGCACTGAAGGCGGGTTGTTTGATCAGGCCGGTATCCCGACCGTGGTGTGCGGGCCGGGCAGTATGGCGCAGGGGCATAAGCCGGATGAATTCATCAGCCTGGAACAGTTGGCGGCGTGTGATCGGATGCTCGCGCGGGTGGTGGCATTTGTCAGCCGCTGACTTCAGCGCCTGCCGAAGCCATGCACGGCTGACCACCTTTGCCCGGTGGTGTGGCTGCAACCGAGCAAGGCTCAAGCCTTGGCCACACCCACCCGCCACTGCGCCGGCGGCAGCACGCCATTGACCAGGTAATGGCCGACAATCCGCGACTTGTACACCCGTGGATTGTGGTTCGCCAATGTGCGCGCATTGCGCCATAGCCGGTCCAGCGCCTTGTTGCTCGCCGTTGCACTGGCGCCCAGCGCGTCGAACAGCGCGGTGGTCGCGGCGAGCGTTGCGTCGACCACCGGGTTCACCGCCAGGCACACCTCCAATTCCGCCAGCGCCACCTGCGGGTCGTCGTCATGCAGCGGTTGCTCGTGGGCGATCACATATTGCGCAGTCGTCTCCAGGCGCTGCGCCGCTTGCTGGCTGATGGCTTGCGCGGCATACGCCTGGCTGGCGACTTCGCCGATCACTTGCAGCAGTTGCACGTCGTGCGCGGCGGTGTCGGCGTTGCCGGTGGTGAAGGTGCGGGCGCGCTGGCTGAGTTCTTGCGCACCGCTCAATGCCGCGCGGCGGGCGATGCCGGCGAGGGTGCTGAGGTGGTAGATCTGGAAGAAGGATTGGCCGTAGCCGAAGCGCTGGTGTGTGGGGCGCAGGTCGTCTTCTACCGGCACGTTGTCAAAGACGCACGTACCGCTGGCGGTGAGGCGTTGGCCGAAGCCGTTCCAGTCGTCGATGATCTGCACGCCAGGGGCGTTGAGGTCGACCACCACGCTGTACACCGTGCCGTCCTCGCCCGTGGCGATGGTGTTGATCAGGTCACTGTAGAGCGCGCCGGTGGTGTAGAACTTTTTGCCGCTGATGCGCAATCTGCCCTGTGCATCGCGGTGCAGGCGGGTCTCGAAATCGCCGCGGGCCTGGTTGCCGACTTCCGTGCTGCCTGGGGAGAGCAGCACGCCCTGGCCGAGTCGGTGCAGCCATTTGGCGCGCCAGTCGCGGTCCTTGGCGCAGAGTACGTCCTCGCAAAAACCAAAATGCCCGCGCAGGGCCTGGGTGATGTTGGAGTCGGCGGCGGACAACTCGGTGAGCAGCGCGAGCAGTTCAACCAGGGTCGCGTCCTGGCCACCCTCACTCACGGGTAAGCGCCAACGGGGCAACCCGAGTTTATTCAGTTGTTGGATGACGGTGGTCAGGCTGGCGCGGGTTTGATCAGCCTCGGCGGCTTGCGCAAGGATCTGCGCAAACAGTGGGCGAAACGGTGCGGCCAGTTGTTCGTAACGGGCGGAGGGCGCACAGCCCCAGATATTCAAAGCGGGAGTCGACATGCAATGGACCTTGCAGAAAGGGATTCAGGCGCGGGGTCCAGTGGTCTGGTGGCGTCACCCTAACTCAGAGCGGGCAAAGTTTTTAATACGGAAAAAACCTATCGAGCTGCGTGGCAGTTCTATCGATAGTGCTCAACAGTATTAATCACCGCGCCTTTATTGCGATAGCTTCTAGGGGCGCCACACTCGGCGACCGACCAAACCTTTCCCTCTTCACCAGACTGCATGCACACAGATGGTTGAGTCAGCCATTAACCGTGTGGATGCCTTTCATGATCAATCGTCAAACACTGCTCGCCCTGCTGGGCCTGGCTTCGCTAACGCTGCACGGCCCGTCAGCCTCGGCGGCAGAGCCCCAGACCCTGACGGTGGGCGATCAGTTTTTCTCCAATCGCATCGTCCTGGAACTGTCGGGCGAGCTCAAAGACCTGCCGTACACAATCGACTTCAAGCGCTTTAACACCGGCTCCCCGGTGGCCTCGGCGGTTGCCAGTGGTGCGCTCGATGTGGGGATTGTCGGCGACACCCCGGTGATCAGCCTCGCCGCTAATGGGGCGCCAGTGAAAGTGGTGGCCAGTACCCAGACCAGCCTTGACGGTGTGGGCATCGTCGCGCGTAAAGGCATCCATTCGGTGGCCGACCTGAAAGGCAAGACTGTCGCGATCTGGAACGGCTCATGGAGCCAGCAACTGGCCTATAAAGCGCTGGATGAAGCCGGCGTACCGCGCAACAGCGTGACCTTCAAATTCCTGTTGCCGGCCGAAGCCAGCCTGGCACTGACCCAAGGCGACATTGATGCCTTCGGCACCTGGGAACCCTATGTGTCGTTGCAAGAGAAAGAAGGCAGCACGCTGATCCGCACTGCCAAGGGCTTGATGAGCGCACCGACCTACATCGTTGCGTATGAACCGGCGCTGGCGCAAAAAAGCGCGCTCATCAAAGACTTTGTCGCGCGCCTGACGCGTGCTCGGGTCTGGAGTAACACGCACGTTGATGAGTACGCCGAGGCATGGTCGAAGGCCAACCAGTCCGCACCGGAGATTGCCAAGGTGTGGTTCAAGCGTGACGCGATCAAGGTGCTGCCGATCTCGCCAACGATTGTCAGCGAGGCCCAGGCCACGGCGGATTTCCTGGTGGATGCGCAGATGCTCAAACAGCGGTATGACGTGACGCCGTTGTTTGATCGGGCGCTTTAAACGCGAGGGAAACAAGCGCTAATAGTATTGACCGCCTGATGGCACGGGGGCTGGGCTAGGGTTTTTTATTCCGGTAAGCGCCGGAATAAAAAATCACTGGCATCAGCAAAGAGTAGCCAGTAGGCTACAGGTGAAACGTGACTAATTTGATCGGCAGGACGCCGGAGTTTGATACATGGCTCGACGGTATGAGGGATGTTTGGGGAAAAACTGCAATTCTGACCCGGCTGGATCGAGCCGAGGAAAACAATTTTGGCGATTGCGAACCCGTAGGCGATGGATTGAGTGAAATGCGTGTCTTCGTCGGGCCCGGCTACAGGGTGTAGTTTGTGCGCACGGGAATCACCGCTTACCTGATGCTGTGGGGAAGCGATAAAACCGATCAGAGGCGAGGAATCAAGCGGGCAAAAGAGATACTCGATGCCCTGAGAGGTCAATGAAATGAGCAAATCGACATTCAAACCCGAGGACATGCCGATCCTCGATCTCGATACATCAGGCACCCATGTCTATGAGGCTTCGCGCTTCCTGGACAGCCCCGAAATCATCAGCGCTTACCTGGCGCAAAGCCTTAAGTCCCAAGACTCGCAGATACTCATGAAGGCGCTCGCCGAAGTGGCCAAGGCCCAAGGCGTTAACAAGGTTGCCGAGGCGGCAGGGGTTAATCGGGAGAGTCTGTATAAAACCCTCAAGGGCGGCTCAAAAACGCGCTTTGAAACCATCAAGAAGCTGATGCTGGCGTTGGGCGTGGAACTCACTGTGCAACCTGTTGCAACGAGCGCACTTAAAAAATTGCCACGGCAAAACGGGCAATAGCCAGCAAAAGGCAAGGGCCACCGTATCTTTCTGCCTGCCGTCATGTTCTTGTCACGCGCTCATGCGATTTTCCTCAGCCCCGAACCACCCCGCAACTGACTGCGCCTGAGCTGCACTTCAAGGAGATTCAATCATGAGGGTAGTGACCTCCGGCTCGGCCTATCTGGACATCGATGCGTACGCCTGCTGTATTGCGTACGCCGAACTGCTTAATCGCCAGGGCATTGAAGCGCGTGCCGTGAGCAGCGCACCGTTGAATTTCAGTATCTGCAAGAGCGTGCTCGACTGGAACGCGGCGCTGGACGATTACCGGCCCACGGCCGGCGATGAGTTCGTGTTGGTGGACGTCTCTGACTACCATCACTTCGACCCGAGTGTGGTGCTGGAACAGGTGCGGGAAGTCATCGACCATCATCCTGGCTTTGAGGTCCATTGGGCGCAAAAGCTGGGCGCGGGTGCCGATATTCGCGCAATCGGCGCAGCGGCGACGCTGGTATTCCAGCGGTGGGAAAAATCCGGCCTGATGCCGCAGATCAGCCGACACAGCGCGGCATTGTTGGCCACGGCGATTCTGGACAATACCCTGAACTTCACCGGGAAAATGACCACCGCCCTGGATATCTGGGCATACGAGGTGCTCGCGCAGCGGGCGGGGTTGTCCGCTGATTGGCCGGTGCGCTATTTCAGCGAATGCCAGGTGGCGATCGAGGCCGACCTGGTGAACGCCCTGGCAGCCGATATGAAACAGATGAGTGCCACGCGCAACGTGCCGCGGCTTATCGCGCAGATGACGGTGTGGGATGCGCAGGCGTTGATCCAGCGGCATCGCGCAGCCATTGAACAATGGCTGGCGACGCAAAGTGAAGACTGGTTGTTGAACGCCATCAGCATTCGCGAGCGCAAAAGCTATTGGCTGGCAGGGCCGTTGCTCAGCCGGCAAAAGTTGAGCCTGCTGCTCTCGCTCGATTGGCAAGGAGCGCTGGCGGTGCTGGGGCTCGCCATGCAGCGCAAGGAGCTGGTGACGCTGGCCTTGGCTGCCATGGACGAAGGACTCAGCGTACCAGGCAAGGCTGTTTGTTGTTGAAGACCCAGCCCGGAATCAGGTACTGCATCGCCACACTGTCATTCCGTGCCCCAAGGCCCATGCCTTTGTACAGCGCGTGGGCCTTGGCCACGGCGTCCATGTCGATCTCCACGCCCAGGCCTGGCTTGGCCGGCACCTTCACGTAGCCGCCTTCGATTTTCAGCGGCTCGCGGGTCAGGCGCTGGCCGTCCTGCCAGATCCAGTGAGTGTCGATGGCGGTGATCTCGCCCGGCGCCGCTGCCGCCACCTGAGTGAACATCGCCAGGGAAATATCGAAGTGGTTGTTGGAGTGCGAACCCCAGGTCAGGCCCCAGTCATTGCACATCTGCGCCACGCGCACCGAGCCTTGCATCGTCCAGAAGTGCGGGTCGGCGAGCGGGATATCCACCGATTGCAGTTGGATGGCGTGGCCCATTTCGCGCCAATCGGTGGCGATCATGTTGGTCGCGGTTTTCAGCCCCGTGGCACGGCGAAATTCAGCCATGACTTCGCGGCCCGAGTAGCCATGTTCCGCACCGCAGGGGTCTTCGGCGTAGGCAAGCACGTGGTGTTGATCGCGGCACAGGCGGATGGCTTCTTGCAATGACCATGCGCCGTTCGGGTCGAGGGTGATACGGGCATCCGGGAACCGTTCGGCCAGCGCCGTCACCGCTTCGATTTCTTCATCGCCACTCAATACACCGCCCTTGAGCTTGAAGTCGTTGAAGCCGTATTTTTCCTTGGCGGCTTCGGCCAGGCGCACCACCGCGTCGGCGGTCATGGCTTTTTCGTGACGCAACCGAAACCAGGCGTCATCCGCGTCGGCCTCGTTGCGGTAGGCCAGGTCGGTGGCGGTGCGATCGCCCACGTAAAACAGGTAGCCGAGCATTTTTACCGCGTCGCGCTGCTGGCCTTCGCCGAGCAAGGCGGCCACCGGCACGTCGAGGAATTGACCCAGCAGGTCGAGCAACGCGGCTTCCATGGCGGTGACGGCATGAATGGTGATGCGCAGGTCAAAGGTTTGCAGGCCACGGCCGGCGGCGTCCCTTGAGGCGAAGGTGGTACGCATCTGGTTGAGGATGCGCTGGTACTGGCCGATGGGTTGGCCGACCACCAGGCTGCGCGCGTCTTCCAGGGTTTCGCGAATGCGCTCGCCACCGGGCACTTCACCGACGCCGGTGTTGCCCGAGCTGTCTTTGAGAATCACGATGTTGCGCGTGAAGAACGGCCCGTGTGCGCCGCTCAGGTTCAGCAGCATGCTGTCGTGGCCGGCCACCGGAATGATTTGGAAATGGGTGACGATGGGTGACTTGGACGTGGTCATGGCAAGTTCCTGAATAAGCTTAAAGAGGTTTGCTGAGCGGGGCGCCCGTGGGCCCGCCGCTGTGTGACGTCAACACCGCAGAGGGCGAGGTCTTGGCAAAGAACACCAGGATCGCGGCGAGCACCGAGGTGCCGGCCAGGCCGTAAAGGCCGCCCTGGATCGACCCCGTGGTCTGTTCCAGAAAGCCGAAGGTGGTTGGGGCCACGAAGCCGCCCAGGTTGCCGATGGAGTTGATCAGCGCAATCACGGCGGCGGCGATGCGCACGTCCAGGTAACCCTGGGGGATTGGCCAGAACAGCGACGAAGCGGATTTGAAACCGATGGCCGCAAAACAAATCGCGACAAAGGCGAAGATCGGCCCGCCGGTGGTGGACATGAACATACCCGCTGCGGCAATCAACAACGCGGCGGCGACCCAGGCTTGCTGGAACTTGAACTTGCCCGACAGCGCAGCGAAGGCGTACATGGCGATGATTGAGATCAGCCAGGGGATCGAGTTGAACAGGCCGACCTGCACGTCACTCAGGTCTCCCATCTTCTTGATGATGCTCGGCAGCCAGAAGGTTGCGGCGTAAATCGTCAGCTGGATGCAGAAATACAAGGCGCAGAACAGCAGGATCTGGCGGTCTTTGAGCAGCTTGCCGAGGGTCGGTTTGACGCTGGTCAGCGCTTCACGCGCGCGCTGTTCCTGGTCGATGGCGCCCACCAGTGCGTCCTGTTCTTCGCGGCTCAGCCATTGGGCGTCGTGGGGTTTGGAGTCCAGCCAGAACCACACGAAGAACCCCAGTGCGACGGACGCCAGGCCCTCAATCGCAAACATCCATTGCCAGCCGTGGAAGCCGAAGCCTTCGATTTGCAACAAGGCCCCCGACAATGGGCCGGAGATCAGCGACGCAACCGCCGAGCCGCTGAGGAAGATCGCAATCGCTTTGCCGCGTTCCACACCCGGCAACCAGCGGGTGAAGTAGTAGATCACCCCAGGGAAAAAGCCGGCCTCGGCCACGCCCAACAGAAAGCGCAGCACATAGAACTGGGTTTCGTTCTGGATGAACGCCATCAGTGTGGCGACGATGCCCCAGGTGAACATGATGCGGGTCAGCCAGATTCGCGCGCCGACCTTTTGCAGGAGCATGTTGGAGGGCACTTCAAACAGCGCGTAACCAATGAAAAACAGCCCGGCGCCGAGGCCGTAGGCGGCTGCGCCGATGCCCAGGTCATGCTCCATGTGCGTACGCACGAAGCCGATATTGACTCGGTCGATGTAGTTGAGGATGAACATGATCACGAACAGCGGGAGCACGTGGCCCTTCACTTTACTCACGGCGCGCGTGAGGACCGAATCACGTTCTGAAGCGACAGATGCATGGCTTGAATTGTTCACAATTCAAAACTCCCCCTGATTTATTTTTATGCGGGTTTGCGTGTTTTGTTGATAGACATCATACAAGTTGATTTCGCGAATTCGCAATCCGCTCGGCAATGTATTTGTTCTTATAAGGCCGCTGGCTGACTGGGTTTATTGGTTATTAGCCAATGAATAAAGGGCTTTTGTACTTTTTTTGAGAGGGTTCAGGCGGGCGAGCACCTTCCGGTATAGAAAATGGTGTGTGCCCCATTAAGGTTGGTTGTCATACAAGTTGAGTGCTTTATCAATCAACCCAGCGGCGCCGCCAAACAGGGTGTTAAGCTCCCATCAGCCCAACCCCGTGGACGCCGATGATGCCCATTGAAAACCCAAGCCTTGTGCGTAAACGCCCCAATAACCTGGCCCAGGGCGTGGTCGACGCGCTGACCCAGCGCATCCTGCTCGGGCAGCTCAAACCGGGTGAAAAACTGCCGTCGGAATCCACCATCGTGCTTGAGCACGGCGTGAGCCGCACGGTGGTGCGCGAGGCGATTTCCAAGCTGCAGGCTTCCGGGCTGGTGGAGACGCGTCACGGCATCGGCACCTTCGTGCTGGAGCCGCATGCCCAGCAGGGTTTGCGCTTGCATGTGGACACCGTCGCCAGCGTGCGTAACATGCTCGAACTGCGCCTGGGCCTTGAGGTGCAGGCTGTGGCGCTGGCCGCCCTGCGCCGGAGTGACGAGCAACTGGCGCGCATGCGCGAGGCGCTGAACGACTACCAGGCCTCGCTCGCCAACCACGACAGTTGCGTGGAAGAGGACAAACGCTTTCATCAACTGATCGCCGAGGCCACCGGCAATACCTTCTTTACCGAGATCATGCTGCACCTGGGCAATGCGATGATCCCGCGCACTCAGGTCAAGGGCGTTGAACGCGGCGGGGCGGATTTCGCCAAGTTGGGGCAGTTGGCAAACCTGGAGCATGAGGCGATCTTCAATGCGATCAAGCGTCAGGACCCTGATGCGGCGCGGGCGGCCATGGTGTTGCACCTGACCAACAGCCGGGACCGGTTTTCGGGTGAGTAAATTTGTGGTGATAAGGAACAACCGTTGAACGAACACACATTGTCCATGCGCCTGGAGCGCGTGGCGGCGCAGGTGCCGCTGGGTGCGCGCCTGGCCGATATCGGCTCGGATCACGGCTACCTGCCGGTGGCGCTGATGCGCCGTGGTGTGATCACGGCGGCGGTGGCGGGAGAGGTCGCGACCACACCGTTTTACGCAGCCGAGCGCACGGTGCGCGACAACGGCCTGGCACAGCACATCCGCGTGCGCCTGGCCGATGGTCTGGCGGCCATCGAGCCAGGCGACGGCATCACCGCGATCAGCCTCTGCGGCATGGGCGGCGAGACCATTCGCGACATCCTCGCCAGCGGCGCGGCGCATTTGAGTGGCCGCGAACGCCTGATCCTGCAACCCAACGGTGGCGAGCAACCCTTGCGCCGGTGGCTGATGGACAACGGCTACCCGATCCTGCATGAGGAGCTGCTGCGGGAAAACCGGTTTTACTACGAGATCATCGTCGCCGAGCGTGCCGAGCCGGTCACCTACAGCGCCGAACAGCTGTACTTCGGCCCTCTGCACCTGCAGGCGCGTAGCCCGGTGTTCCTGGCCAAATGGCAGCGCACGCTGCGCCAAAAGCAGAAGACCCTGGCCGGCTTTGAGCAGGCGCGTCAGGCCGTGCCGGAGCACAAGCGCGAAGAGATCGCCCAGCACATACGCTGGATTACTGCGCTGTTGGCTTGTCATGGTTCCCAGGACTGTGCCAGGATCAGCCCATGACTGAATTTTCGCCAAGCAACCGCCATCATCATCACGGACCTTCCCTCAGGTGCCGCGGTTGCTTGTGCTCACGGATTGATCAGAACCTCTGATCACTCAATGAACCACCCCCCAAGGCGCCCACGGCGCCTTTTTTATTGCCTTGAAAAAATGGAGATTCAACACATGACCATGCTGCGCGGAACGCGAATTGTGACGGGTAAAGAAGCGCAAATGATGCGTGAAATTGAGGGCCGCTTCCGGAGCTATCTTCATCGAAGCGGGCGCTGAAGAAGCCATCGTCCCCGCGTTGTGGGGCCAGGACACGTTTATCGAAAAAGCCGGCGGCAGTGAAATCATCGGGCAGATGTGGGCCTTCGCCGACAAGGCAGGCCGCCCGTGCTGCCTGATCCCGGAAGCCACCGCGCTGTTCCAGGAACGCAGCGCCGTTTTGCTGAATGGGCGAGCAGAGGCGATGTTTTTCTACGTGGCACGGTGTTACCGATATGAACGGCCGCAAGCCGGCCGCTATCGCGAATTCACCCAGCTTGGCCTGGAGATTCTCAGCCCCGACCCTGGGTTGGCGTTGCAGCGCAGCCAGGCCCTTTGCAGCGGGTTTTTGAATACGCTGGGGCTCGACTATGAGCTGAACCTGGCGGTGAAGCGCGGGTTGAGTTACTACCTGCAAGGCAATGGCTTCGAAGTGCGCTGCCCCACGTTGGGCGCGCAACAGCAAGTCGTGGGCGGCGGCGCGTATCGAGAGGGCGCCGGTTTCGGCATCGGGCTTGAGCGGTTGGTGCTGGCCTTGATGTGAGGTTCAAAGACGCCTCCCCGGAGGCGTCTCCTCGGCGGCGGCCGGATATGCTCCAATAGCGGCCTCATTTGCCCTCCAGGAACCCGATCATGGCCGACGCCACCGACCAAGCCTTCTACGACCGTGCAGACGCCCATATCGAACTGTCGAACGAACAGCTTAAAACCTGCGAAAACCTCGGCGAGGTCAGCGCTTCAATGATGTTCGGCACCACGCGCTTCAACGCCTGGGCCAGCGCGCGCAATTTCAAATCCGGCGCTGAAATGGCCCAAGCACGGGAAGCGATGCTGAAGTATTTCTGTGATCAGTACCGGATGATGCTGGAGGATAACCTGGACGATCACATTAATAATTTCAGCCAGTACATGCTCGTTAAAGCAACGAACTGAAGCACGCGTATCGGGGCGTGCGTCAGGTGATGGCGGGGCGAGTTACCGTTTCACTCTGCCCATTGAGTGCTTTCGCCCCATTTTCGCGCACGCCTGTGCACCTGCGCCGCGCCGCATCGCCTATCTACGGCCTCTGCACCAACGGCCCGTATCTTGCTTGAGCCAACTTAATCAATGACATGGCATTTTGCTTCTAGTCATTTCCAGGTTGTTTTCGGGAGCGGTCAGCCATGCACACTCTTCTATCACCCGGTATCCGCTTGCTCGGCCGTTTCGGTTTCGCGCGCAAGTTCCAGGTGCTGTTCTTCCTGTTCATGCTGCCCCTGGCCGGGAGCCTGTGGATGATCGGCCACGATTACCGCGACAAACTCGCGGTGATTTCCAGCGAGCAGTCCGGCGTTCGCCAACTGTTGGCGCTCGACGCACTGGATGGCCAATTGACCGCGCAACGCAACCAGGCCGCCCGCTGGAAAGCCCTGGACATCCAGCACACGCCGACGCCCGCCGCCCAGGCGGCGATGGACAAGGTGGATGCCGGCAACCCGGTCATTATGCAAAGCCTGCAAACCCTGGGGGATACGCTCAAGGCCCAGAACGCCAGTGTCGACACGCTGGCACGTCTTGCGGCGTTGCAGGCGACGGTCAAGGGGATGGACACGCAGTCCCTGCGCACCGTGGGCTGGTGGCCGGACGGTTATGACCGCTTCACCACTGCCCTGACCGCCATGCAAACCCTGCGCGAGCAGATCACCGTGGACGCCGGGCTGATCCTCGATCCCTGGCTGGAAACCTACCTGCTGATGCAGATTTCCAGCCAGCACACGCCGGACTTGATCGAGCGCATCGGGCGCACGGCAAGCGTTGGGCAGTCGTCCATTGCGTCCGGCCAGTTCACCCTGCAAAGCCGTTTGCAGATGCGTGACCTGCGTAGCCGTATCGGCGATGCACGCGACCAGTTGGTCAAAGCCGCCGCTTCGCTCAAAGCCAAGCCATACCCGGGGCTGGAGACGTGGGCAGCGCAATACGACAGCAGCCTGCAGTTGCTGGACAGCGAACTGAAAACCCTGGACGACGGCGTGTTTGGCGGCACGATCAAGCTCGACAGCGCCGCCTTCGACCGCAGTGTCGACAGCATGCTGGGCACGTTGGGTGCGCTGCGCAGCCAGTCGCTGCACTCACTGGATGCGCGCTTGAGTTATTACCACGACCGCTCACTCAAGCAGTTTATTCCTGTGGCGGCCACGTTCAGCCTGCTGGCCTTGGCCGCGCTGTACTTGTTTAGCTGCCTGCAAGCCTCGATCCGGCGCAGCGCCAGTGGCATCACCCTGCTTGCCGAGTCGTTGCGCGACGGCAACTTGTGCGTGGAAGTGGCGGTAGAAGGGCGTGACGAACTGGCGGCGATCAGCACCGCGCTCAACGTTGCGGTGCTGCAACTGCGCACCAGCCTGTTGGGTGTCAACCACGAGACCCAGCAACTCGGCTCAGCCGTGCTTACGCTTAATTCGCAATCGGGCAGCACGCTCTCCGAGGTCGAAGACCAGCAGCACCAGATCAGCCAGATTGCGGCCGCCGCGACGCAGCTGGCGGCCACCTCGATGGGCGTCGCCAGGAGCTGCGAACAGGCCTCGGGCAGCGCGCAGCAGACGCGGCGCATTGCCGAAGACAGCAGCCGTGACAGCCAACGCACCACGGCCAGCATCCAGCAACTCAACCAGCGCCTGACCGACACGGCTAACGCCCTGGAGCAAGTGAGCCAGCAGGGCCAGCAGATTCAATCGGTGGTCGATACCATCCGCGGGATTGCCGAACAGACCAACCTGCTGGCGCTCAACGCCGCGATCGAGGCTGCACGCGCCGGCGAGCAAGGCCGGGGTTTTGCCGTCGTCGCGGACGAGGTGCGCAGCCTGTCGCAACGCACCCAGGCCTCCACGGCGCAGATCGCCGGCACGGTGGACAGCCTGCGCGCGACCGTGAGCCAGGCCGTGAGCCTGATGAGCGCCGCCTGCGACCAGGCGCTGACTGACGCGGAGTCTGTCACAGGGCTGGGCACACGCCTGGGCGAGATCGCCAGCGCGGTGCAAAACGTCACCGACACCCTGGCGCAAATTGCGACAGCGGTAGAGGAACAAGCCGCGACGGCGGATGAAGTGAGCGGCAATATCCAGCAAGTCGACCAGGCCGCAGGGCGCTTGCTCGACGGTGCGCGGGCCGTCAACCAGGCAGCCGATACCCTGAGCAAAGGCAGTCAGGCGTTGAGTGAAAACACCGCGCGGTTCCGGCTGGACTGAGCGCCGATCCCCAGCGGGCCGCCTATTGATTGGGGGGAGCGGGGCAAACCCGCTCGCCACATCGGCAATATTGAGCGCGGTTATGCATTCTCTTAAGGGCACTCCCTGCCGGCGGTGTAGTCTGCTCTTACACACCCTGGCGTTTGCCCAATGGAGCCGTTCATGATCACTGTCCACCATCTCAACAACTCACGCTCGCAACGTATCCTCTGGTTGCTCGAAGAACTCGGCCTGCCCTACGAGGTCAAGCGCTACCAGCGCGACCCGAAAACCAACCTCGCGCCGCCTGAGCTCAAGGCGATCAACCCGCTGGGCAAATCCCCGGTCATCGAAGACGGTGCCCTCGTCTTGATCGAGTCCGCCGCGATCATCGACTACCTGATTCGCCGCCACGGCCAAGGCCGCCTGCAACCTGATCCTGCTACCGCCACCTACGACAAATACGTGCAATGGCTGCACTTCGCCGAAGGCTCGGCCATGCTGCCGCTGATGCTTAACCTCTACGTCGGCCGATTGGGTGAAGCGGGCGCACCCTTGCATCCGCGGATCGAATCGGAGTTGGCCAATTACCTCGGCTACCTGAACGACGTGCTGGCGGATACGCCGTACCTGGTCGGTGACGAACTGAGTGGCGCAGATGTCCAGATGAGCTTTATCGGCGAAATCGCCAAGGCGCAGGGCAAGTTGCAGGCCTACCCGAATCTGGCCGCCTGGGTGCAACGCTTCCAGGCACGCCCGGCTTATCAAAAGGCGGTGGAGCAAGGTGGGGAATACGCGTTCGCCAAATAGAGACGCCTAGGCAATAGGCACGGCAGGGGGAGAGCATGTTCACTGCACGCGAGCTGCATCTCCCTTTCCTGGCCCTTTACGCTGATAACCTCAATACTTTGGTGTTGGGAAAGTTGTCAGGTTTAAACGTATTTTTTGTATCTGTTTTGCGCCTCGTTGTAGAGGCTTAGAAGCGTGGGGTGTGAATTCAGATCGACCGGCGAGTCGGGTACATAGGCGAGGGCTCTTAGAATTCTATCGGAGTCAATGATAATGTCTTCTTTGTTGAAGCGCTCAAGGTGTGAAATTAAATTGTATTTAAGCGCGTCGATGGAGTCGTTGTCGGGGATGTCCCCGCCAAAGAAGTGCGCGAGCAATGAAATGGCCAGAAAGTTGGGGCCAGTGCCGTTATAGCCCCATTCAAAAAAGCCGGAGTAAGGGAACAGGTCTTTTCTAGGATCAAGCGGCGACGCTTGCCCGTTGGGCGCTACGTAAATGGCGGTAGGGCAACCATAAGGGCGAGTGAGAATGTACTGCCCCGCGGGCGAACCCAGGCACCGGGTGTTTGAGTTCAGCGCAATAAAGTCCCGCCATATGAGGCTTTCCACTGAGTATTTCAAATCCTTTATTCCAGACTGTATCTGTTCTCTTATTGCTTTGGGTAACAGGTTTTTGAATTCGCTGTAATCTCTGTCTGCGGTCAGGGAAAAGCAGTAGTGGTCTTTTTTATCGTTGAAATACCAGTGGGTTTGTATGTCTTGCGCGGTAAAAAAATAGTGCACGTGTCTCTCGTGCTCGTCATTAGTATGAATGAGTGCGAAATAGCCTTTCCTGAAAGGCGTTATGGGGTCGTCTACATAGTTTCTGTGTATTTTGACCTGGTTGTGCCCTTCAAAGTATTTTGATTGGACATAGCCCAGTGCCGGGGTGTGGGCTCTATTGTGGATTGCGTGTTCTTTTGATCGTTGTTTCTCTTGTACGATAATGTCTGCCGAGTCTGCATCGACAGACCTTGTCAGAATCCAGAAGTCGTTAGATAACAACGCCTTTGATCGCGCTTCACCGGTGTAACCATTTTCATTTTGTTTGTAGGACATTGTTCTGGTCTTAGGCGTGTGAAATATAAAGTGATTGCTGTGAGCTTAAGGAGATCGAGGGCAGGTCAGCGCTCCACTGTCAGCGCGATGAATTCGTTCACATAGTGCGTGTCGCTCGACGTCGACTCCAGCGTCAGGGCCACGCCCAGGTCCTCGATAAACACCCGCGAGGTCTTGTAGTCGCCCTGGTCGCATGCCAGCTTGATGGCATCCCCGTTCAACGATGCGAATACCTGGCGTGCCGGGATACGCTCGCCGACGGTGCACGTCAACGAGGTGTCGTAGGGCTTATCGGTCGGCTGGGCAGGAACATTCACCATCTGCAGGCGGGCGCTCAGCGTTTGGCCGGGGGCCCAGCGGGTTGGCACGTTCAGCTCGATGTCGCGGGTTTGCAGCACGCGCCCATCGCCCACGCCGTTCATCTTCGACTTCAACTGAATCAGGTCGGCTTGCGTCAGGCGATCAACGTCGAAGGTATTGCCATAG
Source organism: Pseudomonas fluorescens (assembly GCF_900215245.1). Classification (GTDB taxonomy): domain Bacteria; phylum Pseudomonadota; class Gammaproteobacteria; order Pseudomonadales; family Pseudomonadaceae; genus Aquipseudomonas; species Aquipseudomonas fluorescens. The sequence continues at coordinate 63,351 of NZ_LT907842.1, read as the reverse complement.
GCCTCGTTCTTCACCAGCAAGCCACCCTCTGCCTTGAAGGTCACCGAGACGGGAAGGTCTTTGCTGCCATCGCCCCGCTTGGAAACGTAGCGGTAGCTCAACGTCTTGAACTTGGGTTGCAGCAGGGGTGAGTCGAGGCGCTGGCGTACGTTGGCCGGTACGTCGACCTCAGTGAAACTGGGCTCGACCTGGGTGCGCGGGTAGTCGACCGGCGCGATGTCCGGACGCAGCTGCGCCAGCACCCCGGCATTCACGCCGCCCTGTACCGAACAGCTGACACGCGATTGGGTGCCTTGCGTGCCTTCCGGCTCCACGATCAGTACGCGCTCCACCTGCCGTGTTCCCGGCGCCTTGCCCGGCTGGGGCTTGATCGCACGCCAGGCGTTGCCGACCTTGAGCTCGCTGCGCGTGTATTCCTTGGCGCCTTTTTGCAGTGACTCCGGTTGCGCGAGCAGCGGTGCGAGGCGCAGGGCAACCTCGTCAACACCGCCGTCGACAATGAACCCCCAGTAATAGTAAAGCCCCAACGGGCCGAGGTTGGTGACCTCATCGGCATACGACAACAGCTTCAAGCCGGCGATGGGCGGCGCGCTGATCGGCACTTGGCTGGCCTGGCGGTCGGCGCGGTTTCTGACGGCGATCCAGGTGAAGTCCTTGTCCTGCTGGAGTGGGGCATAGGCCTGCCAGGCATCGCGGTGCGTGTTGAGGCTGGAGAAGAAGCTCGCGTCGCAGCGGGTGAAGGCCTTGAGCGTGTCGGTCAGGGCGGCGTCGTCGGCATGGGCGATTGACGGCAATACGGCAGCAGCCAGGAGGAGGGCGGGCAACTTCATGGCAGGGGATGTCCTTATCGGCGAAAGGCGAGGTGGCATTATCCGGTAGATGGCGAGTGGCTTCCAGGCAAGCACGGCAAATCAACGGTGGCCGCCGGCTCGCCTTAGCCGAGGGGCATCACGCCAGGCGCCGACGCCAATCGCCGCCCTGCTGAGCGTGGCATTCCTCTTCGGAGTCGAAGCGCACACAGCGATCAATGTTCACCCCAGCCACCTCGGCGTCGTGCAGTGCGGCGGCGGTCAGCGCCCGCATGCGTTGGTCGGTACCCTTGGCCAAGGCGTGGTCTTTGTTGGCGCGCGTGTCGAACACCCAAATCACCCGCAGGCTTTGCGGGAATGCGGCGTAATCGACGGTGTGGGTCAGCCAGTCAAAGCCCGGGATTTCGGCTTTGGCGGTTTCACAGGCTTCGGTCAGCGTGGCGACCAGGCGGCGTTCGAGGCGGGCGTTGTCACGTTTTGGCGTAGGCATTAATGAGTTCCAGTGAGTCGGCGCTGAACGGTCGGGTCTTGGTGGGCGTTTTTAATAAACGCCATAGTAAAGCGCCCATGCGCCGCTGACGAGATTCTTCCAGAACATCAAGCGCCCGCTGTTGGGGGGTGAATGCAAAGCCATTGGGCACCCTGAATAATTACCGCCGATACGCGCAGGCGCCGCCTCAAGCTGAAGGTTCATTTCATCAGCATAAGGACAGTGCCAATGAGCACGCAGTATTCCGTTTCAGCGGTACCGACGCTTCAAGAGGTGCGCACCCACTTACTGGAAATCGACCCTGAGCTGCGCACCCAAACCCGGCTTCCGGTGGTATTGCCGCCCGAACTGGTGGCGTTGGAGGCGCTGAACACCGCCTTGATCAGCGCCAACGAACAGTTCCTGAACCAATCACGCAGCCTGTACCAGGCAGTGGCTCAGGCCGATCTCACCGAGGCAGCCGGCAAGGCGCTACTGGCAACGCTCAAGCTCACTCTGCACACTCGCCTGCACAATCTTGATGAGACCAGCACGGTGGACGGGCAAGGTCGCAAAAGCTATCTCACCCAGGTCGCCGGCCTTGGTGCGTTGGAGCAGCAGGCCAGGCTGGACGTGCGTGATTACCTGCTGTCTCCCGACGAACAGCGCATGATCGAAGACTGCTCGCGTGGCCCGGCCTTCCGACCGGGGATGTACGCGCTGAATTTCGCTTACCAGGACAAGACCGTGGAGTTTGCGGGGGCCTTTGTGCTGACACGTAACGCCAGCCCGGTGGTGAACAACTTGACGTCCGGGCAGGACCTCGGTCGGGTCCTGCTGTTTACTCCGAACCGAGGCCTGGAGCGTTTCGATTCCTTGGCGGAACTCGACCAGCGCCTCAAGGCGTTGCTGACCCTGCCGGCGGGGCGCGCGGAGCTCTGCTGCCACTTGCCGGTACGCTACCAGGCGCTGGACGTTGCCGGCATCTGGCCCCTGCAATTGCAGCCGATTGAAGGCGAGCCCCTGTTTGAGCACACCTACAACGCGCTGCTCGACAAGCGCCGCCAGGACATCGACCTGGCGTTGAGCCTGGTCGACAATCCGTTGCACGCGGCGACGCTGCTGACGTCGGCGCTGGACGATGCGCTCAAGGCTGCGCTCCCGGACTTGTCGTTACGCCTGAAATTCAGGCAGCAGCAGCTGCTGGAGCGAAGCGTGTACAACAGCCTGCCTGACTGGTATCGCAGCGCCGCCCCGGCCAGCCAGCAGACCCTGAGTGGTTTCATGCAGGCTTACAATCAGGCCCGCGATACGTTCGTCGACCTGCACGGGCCGCTCGCTTCTCCCCAGGCCCTGGCCAGTTACCAACTGACCGAGTACCTCGATGAAGAGCTGGAGATCCATGACCTGGACCCGCACCACCTGCACATCACCACTCGCCGCAACGTCCCCAGCATCGGTGTGTACGAGCAGCAGCACAACCTGGTTGAGTTGAGCTATTCGGGGCTGCAGACCGGCGACGAGCTGCCCGGCTCGGACTTTCTGACCAACACCACCCTGACCTACGCAGGTGCCGCGCTGGCGGGCCAGCATGCCGAGCTGAATGTGCAACGTGTGCTGGACGTGCTGCGCGATCCGGAGCTGAAACCACGCCTGGACTTTGCCGCGCTGCAAAAAGAGCTGCAGGGCAAGCCTGAATTCAAACAGGCTGCCCGCGACCTGTTCGATCACCGTTTGGTGTTGCTCGCCTACGTCGCCCGTTTGCGAGGCGACTTGAGCCAGGCGGACTACCGGTTGTTCGAAGACCTGCGAGCCGGCAACAACCCGAATGTGTGTGCACAGACCGTGCTGCTGCACGGTGCGCAACTCAAGGACTTATGGCTGTTGCGCGAAGTCGATGGCGAGGATCAAACCCGGCGCTTGCTGTTGTGCACACCCGGCTCGCCACGCGAGCAGCAGTTCATGGCGTTTACCTCTGAGCGTGAGTGCCAGCTGCATATCATGGGTTGGGCCGATAACAACACCCGCTTCAACAATCGCACCCTGAGCGACTACCTGCTCGAGCAATGCCCGCTGCGGTTTCGCCCGAAAATGGCGACGTTCCTCGCCGGGTTGGGTTTCAAACCCGACGCGCAGGAACACACTGCGGTGACATTCGGCCCTTTATGCACCCATACCGTCTGCCTGGACGCCATGGTCATCCACTTGCAAAGCACCGCGGTGGACGATTACGAATACACCACCCCGCCGTGGTATCGCTCGGCCTCGGCGGCGGACCGCACGCGGTTGACCAGCCTGGCCGAGGATGCTGCAGGTGGTGTGCGCGTCTATCACGCCCGGCCCGATTCAGAAGCGAACCTGGTGACCTTCTACGCCTTTGTGCACGAGAACGCCAAGCTCAGCCTGAACACGCTGCTGGGGCGTAGCCAAAATGATATTGACCCGGACACGGTGTACGTTTCGGCACCTTGGCCGTTGCTGGGCGGCATGCCCGCGCCCTTGTCCTATACCCGGCTTTACCGTGACGGCTACCAGGATAATGTCGGCTTCATCGACCCGAAATTTTCCACCTCGGCCACCTTCAGCGGGCCGGCTGGCATCGACCTGAGCCGCCTGACCCCGCTGAACGTCGCACGCTCGGTGACCGGTGTATGGGTCGGCCAGCGCTACATCGACGAGGTGCGCGCCAAGTTGCAAAGCGCGACCAGCCCCGGCTACACCGAGCGGCGCAACGCCACGCTGGCGATCAACCAACTGCAGATGAAATACACGGCGTTGGAGTGCTGCCTGCGCGGCCACATCGCCAGGGTCGACCTGGCCTGGCTGGAGCGCGCCATCGACAGCCTTGACGAGACGACGGTCGCGACCCGCAACACCTACAAGGTCCATCGCCTGATGATTGACGGCGAATGGATCATCGGCAACTACGTGTTCAGCCACGCGGACAACCCGGCTCTGCTGTACACGCCTGACGCACCCGATGGCATCGGTTTGCGTGAGGCGAAGTTGTTCAACTACTGGCTGAAAAAAGTCGACGGCGTATCGGACTATCTCCTCGGGCGCGTGACCGTCAAAGCCAAGGCCCGGATCGCGACGTTGCTGGAGGCCGCCCGCAAGGGGTTGCCCGAGACGATCGACCGTACGACCCCAAGTCCCGCGCGGCATGACCCGATCGCCACAGTTGTGCCGCTGACAGACCTGCGCCATGAGCTCTACAACATGGTGTTGCAGCGCAAAATAGATGACGTGGCTGCCACCACGGTCAACCGCACTGAAATGATCACGGGCATTCTGTGGGCCTGTGTTGAGCTGGCCACCGCCATCGCCACCGTGCCGTTTCCGGTGTTGAGCCTGAGCCTGGGTGGCCTGTTGGCGTTCAAGGATGCCATGCTCGCCATCGACGCCTACCAGCAGGGTGACAAAGCGGGCGCGCTGAGTCACTTGATCGGTTATATGACCAACCTCGGCGGTGCCGTGTTGTTTGACTTCCGCCCGGCCTTCAAAGCCCCGTTCAACACCATTTCCATCAGGCCGGCGCTCAAAGCCGCCAAAGAAGCCCTGCTGGTGAGCAAGGTTGACCCACGCATTCCTGCCGGTATGAAGTCAGTGCTGTTCGACGCCAGGACTTTCTGGGTCAAGCGCACACCGGACCCCCTGGGCCGTCATCTGCTGTATCGCTATGACGCGGCCACCGGGCAAATGCTGTCAACCTCGCGTATGGTCAACCAGAATGCCAACGGCCGCTGGGTGCGTTCCGGTTTTTCGGCAGGTGGGCGCAAGAAGTATCAGCTCCTTCAGGAGGCGGTGGAGCCGCCACTCGCCGCCTACGAGATTGCAGCTGGGCAAGGCCGCTACTTCAGAGCGGTACTCGACCCCGACTTCGCGCGAAACCTTGCCAGCTATCCGGACGACGCGATTGCGCAGGGTGTGCGCGTAACGACCCGCGACGAATTGCGTGCGCGGTTCGCCCGCTATCCCGCTCAGGTGAAACAGCTGACCGAGGATGCAGACGCGTTCTACACCGCTCCACCCGCACGCCCGAGTCGCACCGACGTGCCCGTGCTGGCGGCGGATGCCAGCCCTGCCGGCGCGCTCGTCACCCTGTTCCAGCACAAGCAGAGACTGATCATCGGCGCCGCCAACGCCTGCGTCGCCAGTAAGCAATTGCTGATCGAACAAATGCCGGCGATGGCCACGCAGGGGCTCAGGCGCGTGTACGTTGAGAACCTGCCGGCGGATGTGTTTCGCAGCAAACTTAAAATCATCAACGGGGACGTCAAAGGCGATGTCGCTTACGCGTTGAAGCGTGTCGAGGACCATTTGGCCCGGGTCGACAGATCCTTGGGCTGGGGGCCGGATGCCCCATTCACCTACCGCAAGTTGCTGCTGGCAGCGCACAAGCACAAGGTTGCGATCGAAGGTGTGGATGCTTCGAGTTCCTATCATATGGAGCATGTGCTGGAACTCTCGGGCGGCGAACGGTTTATCCCGCGCAGCAGCAAGTACAGAAACTTTTATTCCCACAAAGCTATCGGCACGAACAGCACCGATGACGGCTGGATCGCCCTGGTTGATCACAATCGCATTGGCAGCATTGCCGAGGTGCCTGGCCTGGCTGATCTGCAAAACGTCATCGCCCTGCGGGTGGATGACGTTGCGCCAGGCCAGGCGGTGGGCATTCAGCGCGATACGTCCGCTGCCGCGCTGTCCAGGGGCGACTACAGGCTGACCATGGCCCCCGATGCACACACGTTGCCCGCCGCCGGGCCTTCAACGCCCGTGCAAGCACCTCGCTCACCGTCCCATTACACGGCGTTTGATCTGCCCGCGGCCCATAAAGAAAACCTCGACCTTATGGTGCATTCGCACCGCGCCTTGGACTCTCGCTACGGTCAACAAGGCGCAGGCCCTCAGGCAGAGGCGTTCGAAGCCTTCAGGATCACCCGTGATCGCCTGGAAAAAACCGCTCAAGAGGCCTTGGCCGCTTACACACCGTCGGCGCGCCCCAGCTTCACCGACTTGGCTACTGCGACGAGTGAAGAGGCGTTTATCGAGCGGCTGTATAAACGGAAATGGGGACTTATCTTCAGCGAAAGTCATGCTCACCGGGCGAGCAAGCGAGCGCTGATCAAACACATGAGGTGGTTGAAAACCCAGGGTGTCAAAACACTGTACGTGGAGCACCTGCTCACCGATCTGCATCAAGCCGAATTGGAGGCTTTTTATGAAACGGCGAAAATGCCCGAGAACCTGCGGCGCTATTTGCGTGCGCAAGATGTTGGCCATATGCCGGGTTATTCGGGCAACGACACTTACACCCACGTCATCGAGGCGGCGAATAAGGCCGGGCTGCGAATTCGAGCGCTCGATTGTACGGCCAGTTATCACGTCAAAGACATGTCCGCATTGAACGCCCGCCATACCCTGTTCAGCTATTTCGCCAATGAAGTGATCAAGGCGGACCAGGCGACATTTGGCGCGCATAAATGGGTCGCACTCATGGGGGACAGCCATGCCGATATGTTCCATGGCGTGCCAGGTATCGCGCAATTGCAGGATGCCGTCAGCTTGACGGTGCGCGACGTAGCCCCCAGCCACGCACGCGCGTTGCATCCGGGCGGATGGGAAATCCTCGACGGTGGGATACGCAGCCCCGGTCGCATAGCGTTACGCAGTGACTTCAAAATAGACGTCGGGATTGCCGGCAAAGCTGTACCTCGGCCCAGTGCCCAAATTGATCGCACCTGGCTGAGAAATATTGACGACTTCCTGATTGAGCAGCCGTCATCGACCCAGGCCAATGTGCTGCACCGTGCCAGCACTGGGGAGATTGTCGTCACGCCCATTCACATTGACGAAAAAGGCCAGTTCTTTGTTGAGCATTGGCCACAATTGAAAGATCAGCGTTTCTTGCGCATTGACGAAGTGAGCGAAGCCCTTAAGGCCGATGTCCCTTTGACGGCCGCCTCCGACAAGACTCAGCCAAGCGAACGGCTGAAAAATGTCGGCGACTTCCTGATCGAGCGGCCTGCTGTGAGCCAGGCCACGTTGGTCCGTCGTGCCGAAAACGGCCAAATCCTTTCTCATCCGATCAAGATGGACAATGCGGGCCAGTTTTACATTGAGCAATGGCCATCGTTGCGAGACAGGCGTTACTTACTGGTAGAGGACTTGGTCGAAGCGCTTAAAACGGAACTGCACATGTCTGTTATTCCCACCAAGGCGCGGCAGCGTTCGCGGCTCAGAGAGAGCGGCGATTTTCTGATTGAGCGCATTTCATCGGGTCAATCCAACCTGCTGCACCGTTCCCGCAGTGGCGAAATTATTTCCACGCCGATTAAAGTTGACGCTGATGGGCAGTTGTTTATTGAGCGTTGGGACGATTTGAAAACGGCACGCTTCTCAAACCTTGGGCAATTGATCTTCGCCCTGAAGAGACAGAAGGGCATGTTGCCGGCCTTCTAATCCCACGAATCACGTTGGCCCTGCGCGCTGCAGGGCCAACGCGCCGCTCACGCAAACGCCGCCTCGATAAAGGCCTCCAACGCCTGCGCCTCCAGGATCTCGATAGAGAAATGCCCGAAGCGCTTGGGCAACCAGATAATGCGTTTGCCGGAGGGCGAACGCAGGTCCTCAAGTGTCAATGGCCGGCCGTTTTCATCCTCCGGCTGCACGCCGCAAGCGGCCAATTCGGTATAGGCCACCTCGATGTCCGGCGTGGTGTAGCAATGCCGATAAATCATCCCTTCGCCGTGGGCGTCCAACAGCTCGCGCAAGTTGCCTGCCAATGGCTGTACCAACATGAAACGCTCCTGGCCCATCAACGCAATCGCAAAACGCACATGCAGGCCGCCGCGCTCCCACACCTGGGTGCTGGAGATGTTGGCGTTGAGGATCTTCGCGTAATACGCGCATGTCTCCTCAAGGTTGTTGACCAGCACGTCGACGTGGCTGAATTTCAGGTCCATTGCTTGCCCTCTGGCGGATGTGGGTACACGCGACAGTAGCCGATTTACAACTGTTAACGTATTCAAAACGGCATTCGATATACGCTCTGACGGGTACAACCTGGATCAACCCTGTTTAACGAGCCCACGCCCATGCGCCTGCCTGTCACCGCCGCTGTGCTGTTTGCGTTTGCCACCCTGCAAGCGTCGTTCGTCCACGCCGCTACGCCGATCACCCATGTCGCCATCTACCGTGGCCCGGCCGGCTGCGACGACTGTTCCGAGAGCGTGAAAAGCGCATTGCAGCGGCTCAGCCCGAACTATCAGATCGACTTCGTGGGCGCGGATGAACCCATCGACATCACGCCCCACACCCTGGCGCGCTATGACCTCTATGTGCAGCCGGGCGGCGGCCAGGATATCCCCGCGGCCCTCGACAGCCTGGGTAAGGCGCGCGCTGACGCCATTCGCGACTACGTCGCCAAGGGCGGGCGCTATTTGGGGCTGTGCATGGGCGCGTACCTGGCGGATAACAGCAACCTTGGCCTGATACCCCAGGACCTGGATTCTGAAGCCGGCAGGCCTGGGTTTGAAGTAGCGGGCATTGAGGATGCGGCGGTGCGGGTGGTGTGGGAAGGGAAGCCCGACCGTGTGTTTTATCAGGACGGGCCGTACTTTCCCAAAGCGCATGGGGCATCGCCTTACACAACCATTGCGACCTACCGCAACGGTGATGTGGCGGCGGCGCGGTATACGTATGAGAAGGGCGTGGTGGTGTTGAGCGGGCCGCATCCGGAGGCGGGGCAAAAGTGGTTTGAGGATGCTGGGATTGCGCTGAGTGAGAGGCCGCGTGGGGAGTTGTTTGGGGCGCTGATGCGTAGAGTGGGGCAGGAGTAGCGTTATCGCCGGCGCTGTCTCGGTGGTCGAAAGGTTAGATGATCCAAAGGAGCGTTACAGATGCTAAGGGTGGATTGGCTCGATAAACAAATGGACAAGTGCGACGTTATGGCCGAATGGCTTTATCGGGAATTCAGTTATGAATTTGCGCAGCAATCGCTGTCGAGTTGGCAACACGAGTTCTTTGATGGGCAGCGTGATGGCCGTTGGAAGTGTCTGATCGCAACGGAACAAGACCAGTTGCTGGGTGGCGCTACGCTTGCAGAAAACGACCTGCCCGAGCGGCCGGATCTAGGCCCGTGGCTTGCGTGTGTGTTCGTCACACCTGAAGCTCGAAAGAGAGGGCTCGCCGCGCAGTTGATCGAAGGCATCTGTGTTCATGCAAGGGACGCTGGGTTCACGGCCTTGTACTTGCACACCCACAGCCAGAGCGATTACTACACCAAGCTTGGCTGGAACGTCGTGGAGCGCTTTGAGGCGTGGGGGAAAGCGCAATACCTTATGTCACGGCGTTTATAGTCAACGTCGACTTCAAATTTCCGCGATTTTTTTATGAGCAGCAAAACGCTGATTTGACGTCAGCGTTTTCACAGCTTGTCAGCTGATCTGAAAGATTTCAGAAATTGCACTCAGGGCTTTGTTGCCGTGAGATTCATACAGACCGTTCAGCCTCGTCTGGTCACTGAGGCGATGCAGTCGGAAGTGGTTGTAGAACGCCTGACCCAACCGCTGGTTGTTGAATTCACCTCTGTCCCAAAGCGCCAGGAACTCATCGTAGGCAGCCCGCTCAATGTCCGGTCTTATTGCACTGTCCAATGTGGCCCCCATTGACGGTGGGTGTTAGCAGGATCCTACAAAGGCAAAACGTCCTGTGCAAGGCACCCGACCCGGGTGACGTGTTCTTCGCCCCCTTACCGCAACGGAACATACACATCGGTTTCCCATCGGTCTTGCGGTGTGGGCGGATACACGCTCAGGTAGTGGAAGAACAGTGGCTGATCACGCAGTTCTTCACCACTGGCAGGCAGCCAATCGCGGTAGATCGGATAGATCGCTTCGCCGATGTGGTCCGGCGACCCCACGTGCCGCACGACGACGTAGCGTCCGCCAGCCATGAGCCGTTCGTGCACGCCGAACGCATTCGGTAGTACCGCCTCGTGAATCTCGCCGCAAATGGCGAAGCGGAATGCGTCTGCTGGCGTGGTGTCGGGGTTGCCGTAAGGGATGCCAAAGCTGCGACTCGATGCCACCGGCGACTGCCCGCTCTGCATGCGCCACTGGATGAACCTGCGCACGCTCTCACTGACAAGCCTGGGGGAGCCGCAATGTTCAAGCGCTGCGACGCGGACTTCGGGGACTTCGACGATTCGTACTTGCATGATGACAGTCCTGGAAAAGTGAGGGATGGCGAACACCGCATGCCAGACCTGCCAGTTCGGCGCCTTCCGGAACGCACTCGGCGTCATACCGACCGCTCGCTTGAACGCCCTGCAAAATGCCTCGGGACTGTCGAAACCGGCACCGAGTGCCGCCTCCAGTACCGAATGATCCGCAGCGGCAGCCAAGCGGTGGGCCGCGCGTCGTAGTCGCATGAGTTGCACATAACGTGAAACCGGCACGCCGACGAACGCGGTGAATTGGCGATGGAAGTGAAACGTCGAAAAATTCGCCACCTGGCTCAACGTCTTCAGCGACAGGTCACCTTCGAGATTCTCATCGATGTGGGTGAGTACGGCGTTGAAGCGCTTCGTGTAAGCGACGTTGATCGGCGTGTCGAACACTGGGACAAGCTCCTGGAAGTGGGGTCGGCAATAGAGTCGACGATCGCGACGGGAGCCTGCCTAGCCGGGTTTGCTCAACGTGGGTGTTGGGGTGGGCCTTGCATCGATAAGTGACCGCGCTTTTTACCCCGGCAACGTCTGCCAGTGAGCGCGCGTCAACCCGTAACACCTCGCCAAGGCCGGCGCGGCGGCTATTTTCAGTTCGGCGTCATACAAATGCACCGCGCCCAACTTCAGTATGGCCGTTTGCGAACGAATGTTCGTAGGCGCTATGTGGAAATAGACGCTGTCGTAAGCTCTGAATGCATGCGCCAGCATCAACTGCTTAAGCTCGCGGTTGGCATCGCCACCCCACTTCGCACGCACCAGAAAGGTAAAGCCGATGGCAATGCTGTTCGGTAGATCCGGCGGCGTGTAGTAGCTTGATGTGCCAACGATATCCCCGCAGGCAATATCAACGACCGCGAGCGCCTTCTTCGTGGCGAGTAGAGAGGCGAAGTACGCCTCGAACACATCGCGTTTATAGCGATCCCTGGCGGGATGGCCGGCCCAGATGTGTGGATCAGCCGCTGCCTTAAACATACCTTCAAGATCACTGTCTGCCAGAGGTTTAAGCCTCAGGCTGCTACCGCGCAGATCGGGTTGGCAGTCGAAGTCGTCGGCAGTCATGGGGGGCTTTCCGAGTGGCCAGGGGGGTTGGCGCCAGTCTAGAGCGGCTGTTAGATAAAGAAAGATCCAATGTGACGGGTAATGAGGGGGCCATCGTTGTAGAAAAAAGGATGCCTTTATTTTCCGGTTGGAAAGCGCCCTCTGTGGGTCGGACGATGTTTAGTAAGCGTGTTCTGATCCCTGATTCCCGGATTTGGCGTCTGCATTTTCACACAGCCTCGGTTGAAAGCAGTCTGATGCGAGGGGTCGGTTTTGGCCGGTTGCTGCCTTTCGCGAAGCGCAGCTTAGGGGCGATTTTAGCCGGTCACAGAATGCAGAAATGGGCGATCAGCGACATCACCGTGTCTATCTTTTTAGCTTGCTGAAACGTTTCATCTTGTTTATAAAAATGGCACAACTCCAAGAAAGGCTGCCGCCATGACCCCGCTCAAACTTTTTGTTGCCATCAGCGCACTGTCCGCTGCCTCCCACGCCATGGCCTGGGATTACGTTCTGCTCGACACTGACAAAGCCGCCCAGAGCTGGCAAATCACCAGTCAGCACCTCGGAATAAAAACCGACAAACCCTTCAGCGTTACCTTGCGCACCTTGCACGGCGGTCGGCAGGAGGGCGTCAGCATCGTCGACATCGATAACGGCACGATGAAACTCTCGGTAGTGCCGACTCGCGGAATGAACGTCTTGCAGGCCTCAGTTGGCAATGTACGCATGGGCTGGGATTCGCCGGTCAAGGAAGTGGTCAATCCGTCTTTTATCGAACTCAATGGCCGTGGTGGTCTGGGCTGGTTGGAAGGTTTCAATGAGCTGGTCACCCGCTGCGGATACGAATGGGTCGGCCACCCCGGCATCGACAACGGCGAACTGCTGACCCTGCACGGTCGAGCCGCCAACATTCCTGCGAATAAAGTCACGCTGCATATCGATGAAAAACCACCGTACGCCATTACCCTGCGCGGCGAGCTCAAAGAGCAGGCGTTTAAAAAGGTCGACTTCTCGGTCGCGACCGAACTGGTGACCGAACCCGGCAGCGTTGTGTTCGCCCTCAACGACACGCTGACCAACAACGGCGACTATCCGAAGGAATACCAGGCGCTGTATCACAGCAACTTCAGCACCCCGTTCCTGGAGCAGGGCGCTCGTTTCGTCGCGCCGGTGAAACAGGTGTCGCCGTTCAACGATAAGGCCAAGGACGATCTGCCCGACTGGCAAACCTACCGCGCACCGACCAGGGACTACGACGAAACGGTGTACAACGTGGTGCCGTATGCCGATGCCAAGGGCGATACGTTAACCGTGTTGCATAACAAGGCCGGCAGCCTGGGCGTTTCGGTCGGCTTCAATACCCAGACACTGCCCGTGTTTTCCCTGTGGAAAAACACCGACACCGAAGGCCAGGGCTATGTCACAGGGCTGGAGCCGGGGACGAGTTTTTCCTACAACCGCCGTTATCAGCGGCCACTGAATCTCGTCCCTACCATTGGGCCCAAGGAACACAAGCAGTTCCGCATCAGCTATAGCGTGTTGGCGGATAAGGCGGCGGTGGATAGAGCCTTGAAGCAGGTTAGCGAGATTCAGGATGGGCGGGAGACTGAGGTGCGGCAGACGCCGTTGGTTGATCTTACCAAGGGTTGAAACGGGGTGGCGCATTGTTGGCCGATATTGCAGCCCCTCGGCCAAGTGTTCGCGTCTGATCCCGTCGGTTTGTTCAAGGTCCACCAGCGAGCGCGCGACCTTGAGCGGCGATGGGCTGCTCTCAACGATTAGGTCATTGTCCGCAGTTGGCCGAAAGCAGCCAGTCACGATTCACAGCTTTCGGCCATTTAGCGCGCGGTCGCTCTCCATCCGCCGTCGCCCAACCAAAATAACCGTCAGCTTTTTCCTACGAACATCAGGTAATAGTCTCTTTGTTGCTAAGCCATGAATCGTCTGCTTGCATACACGCCGCGCGGTCAGCATTCAGGTCAAGGAGACAATAATGAAAACCATGGTAGTCGGGGCAAGCAAGGGGTTGGGCAGAGCCCTGATTGACGGGTTGGGCGAGCATGGGGACACGTTAATTGGTGTCTCTCGTACCCGCCCCCAAGACCTTACGCATAACCCCGGCGTCGTTGTGAATTGGGTGGAAGCAGACCTTGGTGAACCCGTAAAGGCTGCTCGGATAATCGAGCAGGCCGTGGTGGAGGGCGGGCTTGATACCCTGATCTACAACTTAGGAATATGGGAGGCGTTTGCCTTTGATCCCGCCTACAACTTCCTCGCCGACAGCGACGACCAAGTGGAGGCTATCGTCAGCTGCAATATCACTTCGACCATCGTGCTGATAAAGCGGCTGCTTCCCGTTCTGCTCAGAAGTGCTCGCCCAAGGATCATATTGACCGGCTCGACTTCTGGCTTGCCGCAAAGTGGACGCTCAGAAGTCACCTTTGGAGCCTCCAAGTTCGCCCTGCGGGGTATCGCCGATGCTCTACGCGAAGGGTACAGGCAGCAACGCCTGGGCGTGACCTGTTTAAACTTGGGCTATCTGAATACCGAAGATCCAATGAGCACCCCGAGGGGGCTTGCCGAGCAGCGCGGTGAAGGCAACTCAATTCCTGTGCATGACGTCGTACAGGTAGTACGCATGGCCTTGAGCCTGTCTTCAGCAAGCTTCGTCAAGGAGCTTACCTTGCCCGCAATATTCGATGAGCGCTTCTGATGCCTGGCCAGTACATAAGCCTTAAGGTGACCAAAACCTACGCTCGGCTTACGTCTTTAGTGATGCTTGCACTGTCACACCCATGCTTGAAAAAGCCGGTTGGCAGAAAGGTGTTTGGCTAAGTTCGAATAAGGGGGGGGCTGACCCCAATGTTTGCTATTGGTTTGAACGCCAGCGCTGATCATCTGCAGCGATTGGTCGAGCTCTGCCAAGCGTTAGAGGCAACAGGTCACGACCGTCTGCTTTTGACCGAAAGCCCCCCTTTCTGTGCCAACCGGTCTACCATGCCACCCCCGGCAGTGGTTCCACGCGCTACCGACCACTTTTCCTGAAGGTATCGCCATGTCCATCGACCAAATCTCCCTCCCCAAAGGCGTAGGCCCTCACGCCGCCAAGCTGCTCGACGCTATCACCGGCGCCTCTACCCACGAAGAGCTCAACCGCGCTGGCGGCAAGGCTGAAGGGTTTGTGTTGGGTCTGGAAGCCGCCAAAGCCATCAAAAGCCAAATCGCCGAGTCGCTGTATGTGGCTTATGACGATGCGGCGAGTAATCGGGCGGGTGAGTTGAAGGGCTGATCATTCGCTGGGCAGCGTGTTTCTCTGTGCGATTTTTTGCGCGCGGGTCGTTAGACTGGCGCCTCTGATTTCTCAGGATGAGGCTGTCATGTTTAAAGTTGCTCTGGCGTCAGTGTTGCTGACCTGTACCTTCTGCGCGTCGGCGGGTACGAGTGTTGATGTGTCGAAGATTTACGGCAATATCCAGTTCGTCGATAGCTACCCGGACTACAAGGTTCAGGTTGTCGATCACTACCCCGACCTCAAGGTGCAGAAGGTCGATCATTACCCGGACTCAGCGGGCAAATGGAAAACCGTCGATCACTACCCGGACTACAAAATCCAGATTGTCGATCACTACCCCGACTTCACTATTCAGTACGTGGATCACTACCCGGGCGCTAATTGAAGGCAGCGCCCTCGGCGGCGCTGCTTGAGGGGCGCCCACTCAGCCAGGGCAGGGCGCTTCGCGGTCGAGCAATTTGGCCGTGAGCAGCACGCCCAGTTCGCTCAGTTGGTGGATGGCCAGTGCGATGTCGCGGTGTTTGCCGCACAGGTCTTCGGACAGGTCGAGCAACAGCGTGCTGACGGAGGCGAAGGTTTCGTAGCTGTTGGTGATCAGGGTTTCGGTGCTGGCGTCGGGAACGACGCTGAAGAGGGCGGTTGAATCCGGTTTGACGTTAACCATTGTTAAGTTCCTAGCTTGGGCCACAACCTCATCGCTACTAAACGAAAAGGCGGTAGCTGTACGCAGGTTAGTAGACCGGTGGAACCTAACAAAACCGGCGCACCCAAGGGTGCCCTACGCACAGCCACCATCGAGCACAGACAGGAACGTCTGACAGATGAAGCTTGTGCACTTGTTAGGTTAAACCTTGGGCTACTAAACCCGATCACTGAACAATTCAGCGACCGAGCCACCTTAGAGACGGCCACCCCAGCGCACAAGCCGGCGGATTCTGACGTAAGCGTAGGCAATGGAGCAAGGCGGCGACGTATCGTTGCGCACGCCAGAGCATTTGCCTACGCTGCGATTCATCATTCGGACTCCGCGCTGTTGTAAAGTCGGCCGCTGCAACCGGCCCGTTTCTCAAGGATTCAACATGACATTGACCGTCAAAACCCTGCTCGAAATCGCCATGGCCAACCCCATCAACGCCGAAATCACCGCGCGCCTGCCGGCCCTCGGCGTGGATCAGTGCATGCTGACCGCGGGCTGCCTGTTCCAGGCGGTGTGGAACCATCAATCCAACCGTCCGGTCGCTCAAGACGTGAAGGACTACGACGTTTTTTACTTCGATACGGACCTGTCCTACGAAGCAGAGGACAGGGTCATACGCGCGGCCGAGCGACTGTTTGAGGACTTGGGCGTCAACGTCGAGGTCAAGAACCAGGCGCGGGTTCATCTCTGGTATGGCGAGCGCTTTGGCCGGCCGTATCCGCAGTTGCACACAGCCAAGCAAGGCGTTGATCGCTACTTGGTGGCAGGCACGTGCATCGGGCTGGAGATTGCCACGGGCGAGGTGTACGCGCCCCATGGGTTGGCGGATGTGGAGCAGGGTGTGTTGCGGATCAATCCCCGGCACCCCGAGCCCGAGTTGTTTGAACAGAAGGCACGCAGTTATCAGGCGCGCTGGCCGTGGCTCAAAATCGTCGCGCCGGGGCCTAGCCCAGCGTAACGCTCAATAGCCACCCCACGCCGCCACTGCCGATCACCACCAGCCACGGCGGCAACTTCCACACCATCAACGCCACCAGTGCGAGCAGGGCCAGGCCGAAATCCCGCGCGCTGAAGATCGCGCTGGTCCATACCGGTTGGTACAGCGCGGCCAGCAACAGGCCGACCACCGCCGCGTTCACGCCCGCCAACGCGGCCTGGGTGCGGGCGCTGCGGCGCAGGGTTTCCCAGAAGGGCAGTGCGCCCAGCACCAGTAAAAACGACGGCGCGAAGATCGCCAGCAGGCACAGCAGGCCGCCGAGCCAGCCCGTCGGGGCCGGCTGCATGGACGCGCCGAGGAACGCCGCGAAGGTGAACAACGGGCCGGGCATGGCTTGGGCGGCGCCGTAGCCGGCGAGGAATACATCGTTGCTCACCCACTGGGTGGGCACGACCTCGGCTTGCAACAGCGGCAGCACCACGTGGCCGCCGCCAAACACCAACGAACCGGTGCGGTAGAACGCGTCGATCAGCGCCAGGCCTTGGCTGGGCGCCAGCTCGGCCAGTAGCGGCAAGCCGGCCAGCAACAGCACGAACAACGCCAACCACATCGCCCCCACGCGGCGGCTTAGCGTGATAGGCAGGGCGTCATGGGCGGTGGACGGCGGGGTGTTTAGCCACAACAGGCCCGCCACCGCGGCGGCGTCGATCACGCCGACCTGGCCCCAAGCCGAGGTTTGCAGCAGGGCCACGCAGGCGGCGATCAGCATCAGGCTGATGCGCGGTGCATCGGTGCACAGGTTGCGCGCCATGCCCCACACGGCCTGGGCAACCACGGCCACGGCCACCACTTTTAGGCCATGCAGCACGCCGGGCGCGATGACGCTGCTGTGTTGCGCAAGGCCCAGCGCGAACAGAATCAGCAGCAGGGCCGACGGCAAGGTAAACCCGAGCCACGCCGCCAGCGCGCCGCCGTAGCCCGCCCGCGATAGCCCAAGGGCAATGCCCACCTGGCTGCTGGCTGGGCCGGGGAGGAATTGGCACAGCGCCACCAGGTCGGCGTAGCTGCGCTCACTCAGCCAGCGTCGGCGGGTGACGAACTCGTCGCGAAAGTAACCCAGGTGCGCCACCGGGCCGCCGAACGAGGTGAGCCCCAGGCGCAGGAAGATCAGGAAGACCGACCAGGGGCTGGCACGGTGATCAGTGGGTGAGGTGGCCAAGGCGGGCGGTCTCGATAAGGTCAAAACAGGCTAAGGTAGGCAGGCACCCTAGCGGATTTTGATGACGTGAAGAAGAGGCGCCGCTGTGCGCCAATTGCCACGTCGGATGGAATTTATGCGGGCGCGTTTGAGTCATTGAAAAGGGCAGGGAAAAACGCCCGCCCATCACACACAGCTGACTTCAGCTAAGGACAGACGATGACCTTCTTTATCTTCCTGCTGGCCTGCGCCGCCGCCGCCAGCACTGGCATTATTTTCAAACCGGGCGCGTGGTACGACGCGCTGGTCAAACCCAGCTTCACGCCGCCGAACTGGCTGTTCCCAGTGGCCTGGAGCCTGATTTACGTGCTGCTGGCCTGGGCGGGTTACCGCCTGACGCTGCTCCCCGGCAGCCAGGAAGTCCTGGCCTTATGGGCCGCGCAAATCGCCTTGAACACGTTGTGGACACCGGTGTTCTTCGGGGCACACCGGCTCTTCGCGGGCATGGTGATTATTGTGCTGCTGTGGCTCACGGTCGCCGCGATGCTGGTGTTGGCCATGCGACTGGACGTGATCACCGGGTTGATCCTGTTGCCTTATCTGGCGTGGCTGTGTGTGGCGGCGGCGCTGAATTTCTCGATTTTGCGCAATAACCGCTGATGGCCTGCCAACGTTGGCCTGCCAGCGAGCCCGAGCTGGCCGAGATGCGGCGCTTCAACAAGAAGCTCGCTTGGCTGCCGCGCTTTAAAATCCGCAACCGCGTCACGCCACGTGTGATTCAGGCGCTGCTGCGCGTCAGTCAATCGCTCAAGACCGCGCCTGCCGCCGAGACGCGGCAGGTGAATGGCGTGCCCGTGCGCATCTTGCGCCCGGCGGGCAAGGCCAAGGGCGTGGTGCTGGATATCCACGGTGGCGGCTGGGTCATCGGCAACGCACAGATGGACGATGACCTGAACCTGGGCATGGTGCGCGCCTGTGACGTGGCGGTGGTGTCGGTGGACTATCGGCTGGCGGTCGACACGCCGGTCGAAGGGCTGATGGAGGACTGCCTGGCGGCTGCGCGCTGGCTGTTGGGCGACTGCCCGGAGTTTGCCGACGTGCCGGTGTTTGTGGTGGGTGAATCCGCCGGTGGGCACCTGGCAGTGGCGACGTTGCTGGCGCTCAAACCATGGCCGGACCTGCTCAAGCGCGTGAGCGGGGCAGTGTTGTATTACGGCGTGTATGACTTGAGCGGCACGCCAAGCGTGCACGCAGCCGGGCCGGACACGTTGTTGCTGGACGGTCCGGGCATGGTCGAGGCGTTGCGCATGCTGACGCCGGGGCTGACTGATGACGAGCGCCGGCAGCCGCCGTTGTCACCGTTGTATGGCGATTTTAGCGGGTTGCCGCCGGCGTTGATGTTTGTCGGGGAATTGGACCCGCTCAAGGATGACACGCTGTTGATCGCCGAGCGGTGGGGCGCGCAGACGCCGGTTGAAGCGCACCTGTTAGCGGAATCTGCCCATGGGTTTATTCATTTTCCGGTGGCGATGGCGGGCCATGTGCTGATGCACACCCAGGCTTGGATAACCCAGCGATTGGCAACAGTAGGAACTTAAAAGCTGATCGCTTGGTCAGGATAAGCAGTCACTCCTCTGCCCTCACAGGACCCCACCATGCGCGAATACACCCTCAACTACCTGTTCAACGACGAGCCCCGCACCCATGTGTTTGAACTGAAGCAGTCCGAGTTGCCCCTGCATGAAGCGGCGATGCACTTGCTGGCGTTGCATTTTGGCGATGCCGAAAACGGGTTGATCATGCCCCCTGCAGACGCGGGCCCCGAGGAGATTCTGGACCAGGCACGGGTGGTCGGGATCCGCCAGATCAAGGTCACATGAACCAGACTCCCCTCCTTCAGTTCGTCACCGGCGCCGACGTTCCAGCAGTACGGGCCTTCGTCCTGCAGGCCCGCGCCGAGCTGTTTCCCACGCTCAGCGCCAGCGGCATGCCGGACGACCTGGCGCGGTTCGAGGCGGTCTACCTTCACGGCGACGGCCAGTTCCTGATCGCTCGCGCCGAGGGCCGAATCGTCGCCGCCATCGGCTACTTGCCCTACGACGGCCGTTTCCCCCAGCTGAATTATCAAGGCCTTAAAACAGTGGAAGTGGTGCGCCTGTTCGTACTGCCAGCCTTTCGCCGTTTTGGCTTGGCCGGTCAGTTGTATCGTGCCCTGGAAGCGCAGGCGCGGGCGGATCGGGTGGCGGTGGTTTACCTGCACACCCATCCGTTTCTACCGGGGGCGATTGATTTCTGGGCTCGCCAGGGGTTTGAGGTGGTGGACGTCGAGGCGGACCCGGTGTGGCGCACGACGCATATGCAGCGGCACCTGTAACCCCAGCACCTTTTCAAGCTGACTCACCTGTCAGTGTGAGCGCAGCCGTAGAATCTGCGCGCCATCAAACGGGTCAGTCAGGTAATGCGCCTGTACGCCAAACGTGTCCTGCAAGCGCTGCGGCGTGAGCACCTCCAGCGGCTTGCCCAGCGCCACCAACTGCCCGCGATCCAGCACTGCCAAACGATCGCAGGTCAGCGCTTGATTCAGGTCGTGCAGCGCAATCAAGGTGGTCACCGGCAGCGCCTGCACGCCTTTTAAAATCGCCAACTGATGCTGGATATCCAGGTGATTGGTCGGCTCATCCAGCAATAAAATCTGCGGCCGTTGCGCCAGGGCGCGGGCGATGTGCACGCGTTGGCGTTCACCACCGGAGAGGCTGCGCCAGGCGCGCGTGCTCAGGTGGGTGGCGTCGACGTCATGCAAGGCCTGGTTGACGATGGCGTGGTCGTCTGCGGACCACGGGCTCAATGCCGACAGCCACGGTGTGCGGCCCAGCGCCACGGCATCGAACACGCGGATCGCGTCGTCGGTGTCGGCTTGTTGCTCCACCACGGCCAATTGCTGGGCGATGGCGCGGCGCGACAGGTCGCGCAAGCGTTGGCCGCTCAAGCGCACTTCGCCGCTGGCGGGCACCCGCAAACCGGCGAGCAGTTTGAGCAGGGTGGATTTGCCGGAGCCGTTGGGGCCGACGATGCCTAAGGTTTCGCCCAGCTGAACCTCAAGGTGAATATCGCGCAGCAACTCAGCCTCGCGCACCTTGAAGCCCAGCCCGGTGCAACTGAGCACGCTCATCGCGCATTTCTCCGGCCGATTAGAATCAGCGCAAACACCGGAGCGCCGACCAACGCCGTCACCACGCCAACCGGAATCACCTGCCCCTTGATCAGCGTGCGCGACAGCACATCCGCCGCAATCAAAAACAGCGCGCCGCCCAAGGCACTAACCGGCAGCAACCGCGAATGCCCGGTGCCGACCAGCAGGCGCACGGCGTGGGGAATCACCAGCCCGACAAAGCCGATCGAGCCGACAATCGACACCATCACCGCCGTGACCAGCGCGGCGCAGCCCACCAGTACAAACTGCACACGCCGCACCGGGATGCCCAGGGACGCGGCGGAGTCCGTGCCAAAGGTAAACGCATCCAGCGCGCGGCGGTGCCACAGGCACACCGCCAGGCCTGCGACCGCCACCGGCACCACCAGCCACACCGACGGCCAGCGCACGCCGCTGAGGTTACCCAGCAGCCAGAACAGGATGCCGCGGGCCTGCTCGGAACTCGCCGATTTGGTGATCAGGAACGCGGTAAGGGCATTGAACAGCTGCGAGCCGGCGATGCCAGCGAGGATGATCTGCCCGGTGCCGGTGGACGAGCCGCTGGCGCGCGCCAGCAAGGTCACCAGTGCAAAGGCCGCCATGGCCCCGACAAATGCGCCCGCCGACAACGAAACCAGCCCGCCGCCCACGCCGATCAGGGCAACCAGCACCGCGCCGGTCGATGCGCCGGCGCTGATGCCCAGCAGGTACGGGTCAGCCAACGGGTTACGCAACAACGACTGCAAAATCACCCCGCACGTGGCCAGCCCGGCCCCGCACGCCGCCGCCACCAGGGCGCGGGTCAGGCGGTAGTTCCACACCACCCCTTCGTCGATCGGGTCCAGCACGTAACCCGCCGCCCACAGTTTGTTGGCGAGCACCTGGAGCACGACCTGTGGGGAAATGGCGGTTTCGCCGATGGCCACACCGGCAAGCACGGCGAGCAGTAACAGGGCGAGGGCGAGCAGGCTACGTATCATTTGTGCAGGTCGTAGCCGTCGATGGCGTGGGCCAGTTGTTCCAGGCCATCGAACGTGCGGATGCTGGCCTGCAAGGCCAGGGCGTCGAGGATGATGATGCGGTTGTGTTTGACCGCGTCCATGTTGCGGGTCACCGGGTCGCTGCGCAGGAAGGCGAGTTTCTTTTCATGGTCGTCGGCGGGGTAGCGGCGGCGGTCCATGCGGGCGATCACCAGGAAGGTCGGGTTGGCCTTGGCGAGGGTTTCCCAGCCGACGGCGGGCCACTCTTCATCGGACTGCACGACGTTGTGCAGGCCCAGGGTTTCCAGCATGAACTCGGGGACACCTTTGTGGCCGGCGACGTACGGGTCGCTGGCCATCTCGGCGCTGGAGAACCAGACCAGTGCGCTGGCCTGCTTGAGGCCTTTGCTCTGCGCGGTGGCGACAGCGTTGGCCAGGCGCGCCTTGAGTTCGTCGTTCAGTTGCTGGCCGCGATCCTGTACATCGAAGATCTCGGCCAGTTGGCGGATGCTTTTGTAAATTGTGTCGATGCGGAACGGCTCCAGCCGCGTGCCGTCGGCACCCACCAGGTTGTCCTTGCCTTCGCAGTCGGAGGGCAGCAGGTAGGTGGGAATCTTCAGCTCGTGGAATTGCTCGCGGGTGCCAACCACGCCCTGCGGGCCGACCACCCATTCCAGCTCGGCGGCCACCAGTTGCGGGCGCTTGGCGATCACGGCCTCGAAGCTTGGCTCGTTATCGGCCAGGCGCTCGATGGTGTCGTTCTGCGCCTTGAACGTCGGCAGTACGCTGTTGAACCACAGCGAGGTGCCGACCACCTTGTTCGCCACGCCCAGGGCATAGAGCATTTCAGTGGCCGCCTGGCCGATGGTTACGCTGCGTGCGGGGGCTTGCGCGAAGGTCAGCGTGCTGCCGCAGTTCTGTACCGTCAGCGGGTAATGTGTGGGGGCCGCGTGGGCCAGGGCGCAGAAGCCCAGGCCGGTGAGCAGGGCGGTAATGCGAGGCAGCATGGGGCAATCTCCGTATGGACCGTACGTGGAACTGGAGCGGTACGGTTCGGAAACACCCCCTCGAACGCTGCGGTTCAGGCAGGCGAGGACGTCCTTCCCGGACACCCCGCCGGTTAGTGAGTTACTGGGCCGGCAGGTCTCCTGACTGATGCGTCGTCGCCACGCTCCGGCCTTCCCGGGCAATGCCCAGTGGCGATGTGGAGCAGGCTCGGCACCTACAGTTGCGGGGGCAGTTTCGATTGGCGCGATGGGCTGCGCGTCGAATTCCCTATTAGTCCCCTTTGGGAACCGGCGCGGTATGGTAGTCGATCGTGACCGGCAGGGGGAGCTTGATCTGCGTACCCCATACACGTCGATCAGCGGGGCCGCCGGGCGTGTGGTGGCAAGGCCAGCGCCAAACGCCAGGGCAAGGGCCGTAAGTTGCTGGCGAGCAGGGCACGCCCGCTCGCCACCGGTAGTTGGCTTGCGCCAACTATCACGGCCAGCCTCCGGGGCTTACTTGCGATCCAGCCATACCGTCTGCGCGTTGCAGAATTCGCGCACGCCAAAGTGCGACAACTCCCGCCCAAACCCGCTTTTCTTGATGCCGCCGAACGCGACCCGAGGGTCCGAGACGCTGAAGGCGTTGACGAAGATCCCGCCGGTTTCCAGTTGGTTGGCGATGTCGCGTGCCTTGGCCGAGTCGGTGGTGAAGACGCTCGCCGTCAGGCCAAACTCGCTGTCGTTGGCCAGGGCCACGGCGTGGTCGGCATCGCGGGCGGTGATGATCGAGGCCACGGGGCCAAACAGTTCCTGTTTGAACGAGGTCATCTGGTCGGTGACGTTGGCCAGTACGGTGGGCGCATAGTAGTTGCCGGCGCCGGGTACTTTGTGGCCGCCCAGCAGCAGGGTCGCGCCTTCGTCCAGGGTGGCCTGGACCTGGCCGTGCAACTCGTCGCGCAGGTCGAAGCGCGCCATCGGGCCGACGTAGGTGCTGGAAGCTGTCGGGTCGCCCATGACCAGGGCGCGGCTGGCTTCGAGGAATTTAGCGGTGAAGGCTTCTACCACGCCGTCTTCGATGATCAGGCGCTTGGCGGCGGCGCAGACCTGGCCGCTGTTCTGGAAACGCCCGATCACGGCGGCCTGGACGGCGGCATCGAGGTCGGCGTCGTTGAGCACGATAAACGGGTCGGAGCCGCCCAGTTCGAGCACGCATTTTTTCAGCGCGGCACCGGCCTGGGAGCCGATGGCCATGCCGGCGCGGACGCTGCCGGTTAACGTGACGGCGGCGATGCGTGGGTCGGCGATGGCGGTGGAGACGCCGTCCTGGGTCACGTTGATCACTTCGAACAGGCCTTCAGCGAACCCGGCTTTCTGGAACGCCGCTTTCATCAGGTAGGCGCTGCCCATGACATTCGGCGCATGTTTGAGCACGTAGGTGTTGCCGGCGAGCATCGTCGGCACGGCGCCGCGCAGCACTTGCCAGACCGGGAAGTTCCACGGCATCACCGCGAGGATCGGGCCCAGCGGGCGGTATTCGATCTGGGCACTGCCGTTGTCCACCTGCGTTGGCTCCGGCGCGAGCATGGCCGGGCCGTGGGCGGCATACCATTCGCTGAGGTGTGCGCATTTTTCGATTTCGGCGCGAGCTTGGGCGATGGGTTTGCCCATTTCCAGGGTGATCATCTGCGCCATGTCTTCGGCTTGGTCACGCAGCGCACTGGCCAGGGCCAGCAGCCGCTCGGCGCGCTGGCTGACCGGCTGGCGGCGCCAGGTGCGGAAGGCGTCGGTGGCGCGGTTGAGCGCGGCGTCCAGTTGCGCCTGGGTTTCGTAAGGGTAGCTGCCGACCGTTTCGCCGTTGGCGGGGTTGATCGACAAGGCGTGGGTCTGTTGAGTCATCGCGTTCATGGCACCGTCCGGCTGAATGAGTGGAATGGGTTTAGCCTACGGGGCTGCATGTTTTCTGGAAACTGAATAATATTAAGCAATACGTTCACGATTGGAGAATGACTTGGATCTGGTGCAGCTGGAAATCTTCAAGGCGGTTGCCGAGCAAGGCAGCATCAGCGCCGCCGCGCAGTTGATTCATCGCGTGCCGTCGAACCTGACCACGCGTATCAAGCAACTGGAACAAGACTTGGGCGTGGAATTGTTTATCCGCGAGAAAAGCCGCCTGCGTCTGTCACCGGCCGGGTGGAATTTCCTCGGCTATGCGCGGCGTATTCTCGACCTGGTGCAAGAAGCCCGCGCGACGGTGGCGGGTGAGGAGCCCCAGGGCGCGTTTGCCCTCGGCTCGCTGGAGAGCACCGCCGCCGTGCGTATCCCGGCGTTGCTCGCGGCGTATAACCAGAAGTACGCCAAGGTCGAGTTGGACCTGAGCACCGGGCCGTCGGGCACGATGATCGAAGGCGTGTTGTCGGGGCGCCTGGCGGCGGCATTTGTCGACGGCCCGGTGCTGCATGCCACGCTGGAGGGCGTGGCGGTGTTTGAAGAGGAGATGGTGGTGATTGCGCCGCTGCATCACGCGCCGATCACCCGCGGGCAGGATGTGGCGGGGGAGAGCATCTACACCTTTCGCGCGAACTGCTCGTATCGCCATCACTTCGAACGGTGGTTCTCACAGGATGGTGCGGTGCCGGGCAAGATTTTCGAGATGGAGTCCTACCACGGGATGCTCGCCTGCGTCAGCGCCGGCGCCGGCCTGGCGCTGATGCCGCGCAGTATGCTGGAAAGCATGCCGGGGTTTACGGCGGTGAGTGTGTGGCCGTTGAGCGACGCGTTCCGCATTCTGCACACCTGGCTGATCTGGCGGCGGGGCACGGTGTCGCAGAGTTTGAACAGCTTTGTGAAGTTGTTGGAAGCACGCGCTCTGCAAGCCAAGTAGCGCCAGTGTGGGCGCTGGCTTGCCTGCGATAACGGCGTAGCAGCGATAGAGGTATCGGCAGGCCTGGCGTAATCGCAGGCAAGCCGGCTCCCACAGGGGATCGCTGTCAGCCGCCGAACTGGAAGGTGCCCATCGCCAATTTGGCCATGATCGCCGTCGCGCCCAGTTGCACCAGCCACAAGGCCAGGCCGCCGAGGAACACGCCGAGGGCGACTTGCAGCACCAGGCTTTTCTGGCGCTTGGCTTGTGGCGCGCGCGGGGTGAAATCATCCAGTTCGTCGCGGTCGGCGCGCAGGTCCAGGTCGTCGTTTCTCATAGGGCTCTCACAGCAAAGGGGCAGTCGAGGTTCAGTCTAGGGGAGCGGGGTGTTTTGCGACAGGCATTAAAAAAGGGAAGCCGCGGCTTCCCTTCGTTCAGCACCGTCAGGTTATAGAACCTGAACAATCGCCTTTGTTACCGCGCCAATGTTCGACTGGTTCAGCGCCGCCACACAGATGCGGCCAGTGTCCAGTGCATAGATACCAAACTCGGTGCGCAAACGGGTGACTTGCTCAACCGTCAGGCCGGAGTAGGAGAACATCCCGCGCTGGCGGCCGACGAAGCTGAAGTCGTGGCCTGGCGCTGCTTTGGCCAGTTCGGCGACCATCTGCTCGCGCATGCCACGGATGCGCAGGCGCATTTCAGCCAGTTCGGCTTCCCACTGGGCGCGCAGCTCAGGGTTGTTCAGCACTGCCGCTACGATGGCCGCGCCGTGGGTTGGCGGGTTGGAGTAGTTGGTGCGGATCACACGCTTGACCTGGGACAGGATGCGCGCGCTTTCTTCCTTGGATTCGCTGACGATCGACAGCGCGCCCACACGTTCGCCGTACAGCGAGAACGACTTGGAGAACGAGCTGGACACAAAGAAGGTCAGGCCCGATTCAGCGAACAGGCGCACCGCTGCGGCGTCTTCGTGGATGCCGTCGCCGAAGCCCTGGTAGGCCATGTCGAGGAACGGCACCAGGTTCTTGGCCTTGACCACGTCCAGCACGTTTTGCCAGTCGGCCGGGCTCAGGTCGACGCCGGTCGGGTTGTGGCAGCACGCGTGCAGCACCACGATGGACTGTGGCGGCAGGGCGTTGAGGTCTTCGAGCAGACCGGCACGGTTCACGTCGTGGGTGGCGGCGTCGTAGTAGCGATAGGTTTGCACCGGGAAGCCGGCTTTTTCGAACAGCGCCTGGTGGTTTTCCCAGCTCGGGTCGCTGATGGCGACGACGGCGTTGGGCAGCAGTTGCTTGAGGAAGTCGGCGCCGATTTTCAGCGCGCCGGTGCCGCCGACCGCTTGTGCGGTGATGACACGGCCGGCGCTCAGCAGCGGCGAGTCAGCGCCGAACAGCAGCGTTTGCACGGCCTGGTCGTACGCCACGATGCCGTCGATTGGCAAGTAGCCACGGGCGGCGTGTTGCGCCACGCGAATGGCTTCCGCTTCGGCAACGGCACGCAAGAGTGGAATCTTCCCCTCCTCGTTGCAGTAAACGCCCACGCCAAGGTTGACCTTGGTGGTTCGGGTGTCGGCGTTGAATGCTTCGTTGAGGCCCAGGATTGGATCGCGTGGTGCCATTTCGACAGCGGAGAACAGGCTCATTTTTGCGGCAGCTCTATGGGGGAATGGAGGGACGTGTCGCGCTCCAGCCGAATGCACTAGAGCGGTGCACAAACGGGGAGCTAGTATAGAGGCCATCCAGGCTGAGGGCGACAGCCGAAACGGCTTTTCGGCCAAGTTTTTCGGTTTATTTGCCGACCGTTAGTCTTATTGCAACATTGGTCAACCACGGCAGGTAGGACGATTGCCTTGAAACCCGTCACATTCGTCACCACTTCTACAGCTATCATGGTTTTTTCCTGCAGCCTGCGATAACTATTCGCGGGTTGCTGAGCTATTTCGTCCCTGGCGGTATTGAGTCTGGGGTGACTTCACGAGGTACGTTATGTCGGATTTCCAGCTCGTCACCCGTTTTGAACCCGCCGGCGACCAACCCGAAGCCATTCGCCTGATGGTTGAAGGCATCGAAGCCGGCCTGGCGCACCAGACGCTGCTCGGGGTGACCGGTTCAGGCAAGACCTTCAGCATCGCCAACGTGATTGCGCAGACCAATCGGCCGACCTTGGTGCTGGCGCCGAACAAGACCCTGGCCGCGCAGCTCTACGGCGAGTTCAAGGCGTTTTTCCCGAACAACGCAGTGGAATACTTCGTTTCCTATTACGACTACTACCAGCCCGAAGCGTATGTGCCGTCCTCCGATACCTTTATCGAGAAGGATGCGTCGATCAACGACCACATCGAGCAGATGCGGCTGTCGGCGACCAAGGCGCTGCTGGAGCGCAAGGACGCGATCATCGTTACCACGGTGTCGTGCATCTACGGCCTGGGCAGCCCGGAAACCTATTTGAAGATGGTGTTGCACGTCGACCGTGGCGACAAACTCGACCAGCGCGAGCTGCTGCGGCGCCTGACGAGCTTGCAATACACCCGCAACGACATGGACTTTGCCCGCGCCACCTTCCGCGTACGCGGCGATGTGATCGACATCTACCCGGCCGAATCCGACCTGGAAGCGATCCGCATCGAGCTGTTCGACGATGAAGTCGAGAGCCTGTCGGCCTTCGACCCGCTGACCGGCGAGGTGATCCGCAAGCTGCCGCGCTTCACCTTCTACCCGAAAAGCCACTACGTGACCCCGCGTGAAACCCTGATGGGCGCCATCGAGGGCATCAAGGTCGAGTTGGCCGAGCGCCTGGAATACCTGCGTGCCAACAACAAACTGGTGGAAGCCCAGCGCCTGGAGCAGCGTACTCGCTTCGACCTGGAGATGATCCTGGAGCTGGGTTACTGCAACGGCATCGAAAACTACTCGCGCTACCTCTCGGGGCGCGACTCCGGGCAGGCGCCGCCGACCCTGTTTGATTACCTGCCGGACGACGCCTTGCTGGTGATCGACGAGTCCCACGTCAGCGTGCCGCAGGTGGGCGCGATGTACAAAGGTGACCGGTCGCGTAAAGAAACCCTGGTGGAATATGGCTTCCGCCTGCCTTCGGCGCTGGATAACCGGCCGATGCGCTTCGACGAGTTTGAAAGCATCAGCCCGCAGACGATCTTTGTTTCGGCCACCCCGGGTAACTACGAAGCGGAGCATGCGGGGCGCGTGATTGAGCAACTGGTGCGCCCGACCGGCCTGGTGGACCCGCAAATCGAGATCCGCCCGGCGCTGACTCAGGTCGATGACCTGCTCTCGGAAATCACCAAGCGCGTGGCCCTGGAAGAGCGGGTGTTGGTCACCACGCTGACCAAGCGCATGTCCGAAGACTTGACTGACTACCTGGCCGACCACGGCGTGCGCGTGCGCTATTTGCACTCCGACATCGACACCGTGGAGCGCGTCGAGATTATCCGCGACCTGCGCCTGGGCACTTTTGATGTGCTGGTGGGGATCAACCTGTTGCGCGAAGGCCTGGACATGCCGGAGGTGTCGCTGGTGGCGATCCTCGATGCCGACAAGGAAGGCTTCCTGCGTTCCGAGCGCTCGCTGATCCAGACCATCGGGCGTGCGGCGCGTAACCTCAATGGCCGGGCGATTCTCTACGCGGATCGCATCACCGGCTCCATGGAGCGGGCAATTGGCGAGACCGAGCGCCGCCGTGACAAGCAGATTGCCTTCAACCTGGAGAATGGCATTACGCCCAAGGGCGTGTTCAAGGACGTTGCCGACATCATGGAAGGCGCCACTGTGCCCGGCTCGCGCAGCAAGAAGCGCAAGGGCATGGCCAAGGCGGCGGAAGAGAGCGCCAAGTACGAGAACGAATTGCGCTCGCCGAGTGAGATCACCAAGCGTATCCGGCAGTTGGAAGAGAAGATGTACCAGCTGGCGCGGGATCTTGAGTTCGAAGCCGCTGCGCAGACACGGGACGAGATCGGCAAGTTGCGGGAGCGGTTGTTGGCTGTTTGATTGGCAGCGGCGGTGATGGCCTCTTCGCGAGCAAGCCCGCTCCCACGGTTGACCGATTGCCAGCATGAGAATGCGGTCGAATGTGGGAGTGGGCTTGCTCGCGAAGGGCGGCACCGCGGTCCACCAGAATCACCCACGCTGGAGCCCAAGCACCCCAGGCTGTTACCATTCGCCCCTTGTTTGAATTTTCAGTTTTATCGCCCATTCGAGACCTGCCATGACCACCGTCCGCACGCGCATTGCGCCATCGCCTACTGGGGATCCCCACGTCGGCACTGCTTACATCGCCCTGTTCAACTACTGCTTTGCCAAGCAGCACGGCGGTGAATTCATCCTGCGGATCGAAGACACCGATCAACTGCGTTCGACCCGTGAGTCGGAGCAGCAGATTTTTGATGCACTGCGCTGGCTGGGCATTACCTGGGCGGAAGGCCCGGACGTCGGTGGCCCGCACGGCCCGTATCGCCAGAGCGAGCGCAGCGAGATCTACAAGCAGTACACCCAGCAATTGGTCGACATGGGCCATGCCTTCCCGTGCTTCTGCACCGCCGAAGAGCTGGACCAGATGCGCGCCGAGCAACAGGCGCGTGGCGAAACCCCACGCTACGACGGCCGCGCGCTGCTGCTCTCGAAAGAAGAAGTGGCCCAGCGCCTGGCTGCCGGCGAGCCTCACGTTATCCGCATGAAAGTGCCGAGCGAAGGCGTGTGCGTGGTGCCGGACATGCTGCGCGGTGACGTCGAGATCCCGTGGGACCGCATGGACATGCAGGTGCTGATGAAGACCGACGGCCTGCCGACGTACTTCCTGGCCAACGTGGTCGACGACCACCTGATGGGCATCACCCACGTGCTGCGCGGCGAAGAATGGCTGCCGTCGGCGCCCAAACTGATTCTGCTGTACGAGTACTTTGGCTGGGAACAACCGCAGTTGTGCTACATGCCGCTGCTGCGTAACCCGGACAAGAGCAAGCTCTCCAAGCGCAAGAACCCGACGTCGGTGACGTTCTACGAGCGCATGGGCTTCATGCCTGAGGCGATGCTCAACTACCTGGGCCGCATGGGCTGGTCGATGCCGGACGAGCGCGAGAAGTTCTCGCTGCAGGAAATGGTCGATAACTTCGACCTGTCCCGTGTCTCTTTGGGCGGGCCGATTTTCGATATCGAGAAGCTGTCGTGGCTCAATGGCCAGTGGCTGCGTGACCTGCCGGTGGAAGAGTTCGCCAGCCGCGTGCAGCAGTGGGCGTTGAACCCCGAGTACATGATGAAGATCGCACCGCTGGTGCAGGGCAGGGTGGAGACGTTCAGCCAGGTCGCACCGTTGGCCAGTTTCTTCTTTGCTGGTGGCGTGAACCCGGATCCCAAGCTGTTTGAATCCAAGAAGCTCTCGGGTGACCAGGTTCGCCAGTTGATGCAGTTGATCCTGTGGAAGCTCGAAAGCCTGCGTCAGTGGGAGAAAGAGGCGATTACTGCGACGATCCAGGCGGTGGTCGAGTCCCTTGAGCTGAAGTTGCGCGATGCCATGCCGCTGATGTTTGCCGCTATTACCGGGCAGGCCAGTTCGGTATCGGTACTCGATGCGATGGAAATTCTCGGCCCGGACCTCACGCGTTTCCGTCTGCGCCAAGCCCTTGATTTGCTTGGTGGTGTGTCGAAGAAAGAAAACAAAGAGTGGGAAAAGTTGCTGGGCGCTATCGGCTAAGCAACCGGTTGTAACGGCTAAACCCCGGTTTTCCGGGGTTTGGGCGGTAAGTGATTGTTATCCCGGCAAAAAATTTTGGAAATTGTTGAAAATAAATTTGACACACTTCCAAACCGCCATTAAGATTCGCCCCGTCCTCACCGATGAGGGGCTATAGCTCAGCTGGGAGAGCGCTTGCATGGCATGCAAGAGGTCAACGGTTCGATCCCGTTTAGCTCCACCAATTTACAGGTTCAAGGTCTGGCCACACCGGCCTTGAATTGATCAGTTCTCAGCGCTGATCGGTTGTACAGAAGGTTTTGTCCCCTTCGTCTAGTGGCCTAGGACACCGCCCTTTCACGGCGGTAACAGGGGTTCGAGTCCCCTAGGGGACGCCAGTTTCAACAAGCAGCTCGCAAGGTCTGCTGCGCCGCGAGGCGAAAAATCCGGGGCTATAGCTCAGCTGGGAGAGCGCTTGCATGGCATGCAAGAGGTCAACGGTTCGATCCCGTTTAGCTCCACCAATTTACACGTTCAAGGTTCCGGCCACACCGTCCTTGAGCTGATCAGACTCAGCCTGATCACGTTGTATAGAAGGTTTGTGTCCCCTTCGTCTAGTGGCCTAGGACACCGCCCTTTCACGGCGGTAACAGGGGTTCGAGTCCCCTAGGGGACGCCACGATTACCCGCTATGCGGGATTTTTAAGGGTCATTCAATTATTGAATGGCCCTTTTGTTTGTCTGGCGTTTGGGTTTTTTACACCCACCTCCAAATCTCCCCATCGAACCCGCACATATTGGCGCACAAGGCTTCCAGTCAGTTGGCCTCGGCTCGCCGCATCGCAAACGGTGGCGGCAGGCGCTTTATTCCATGCGTTCTCATCGGTGCTGCTCGGACGAGCGGTTAGGTGGGTGGCTTGTAAAATATTATTATGGTAATAATATTTAACCCATGACAGACGGAGGCAACGATGAGCGATAAAAAAGCGCAAACCCGCGAACGCATTTTGCAGGCTGCCAGCGCGGCGTTGATCCAGCGCGGCCCTGCCGAGCCGAGCGTCGGTGAAGTCATGGGTGCAGCCGGGCTCACGGTCGGCGGGTTCTACGCGCACTTTGAAAGCAAAGACGCGTTGATGCTGGAGGCCTTCACGCAGTTGCTGGCCCGGCGTCGTGCCTCCATTGACGACATGGACGCAAGCCTCACCGGCGAGGAGCGCAGAAGCCTGGTGGCGGCGTTCTACCTGTCGCGCAAACACCGCGACTCGACGGACCAGGCCTGCCCGATCCCGGCAACGGTGGGCGAGATGAGCCGCCTGCCGGATGAGTTTCGCCTGGCGCTCAACGAACATACGGAGTTGATGGCCGCCCAGTTGGCCGCCAGCCCGGAGGACACCGACAAAGCTCTGGCGGATATGGCCCTGATGATCGGCGGCCTGGCCTTGGCGCGGGCTCTCGGCCCGGGCGAATTGTCGGACCGCGTGTTACGCGCTGCCAAGTCGGCGGTACGTTAAAAAGGGGAGTCGCATGATGGGCGCATTAACCTGGATTCGTGGTTTCAATGGCACCGTCGGCCGCTTGGCGCCGCGCACGGTGGCGAGTAAGTTGCGCCGCACGTTCATGACGCCTCGCAACCTGCCGCCGCGTGATTGGGAGTTACCGCTGCTGGCGCAATCGGAGCGCATCACCCTGCGTTTTGGTCTGTCGGCGTTGCGCTGGGGGCAAGGGCCCGCCGTGTTGCTGATGCACGGCTGGGAAGGGCGTCCCACGCAGTTCGCCAGTCTGATCACCGCGCTGGTGGATAACGGTTATTCGGTGATTGCCCTGGATGGGCCGGCCCATGGCCGTTCGCCTGGGCGTGAAGCGCATGTGCTGCTGTTTGCTCGCGCGATGCTCGAAGCCGCCGCGGAGTTACCACCGCTGCAGGCGGTCGTGGGGCATTCCATGGGCGGCGCCAGTGCGCTGCTGGCGGTGCAGTTGGGGTTGCGTACCGAGGCGTTGGTCAGCATTGCGGCACCGTCGCGGTTCCTCGATGTGCTGCGGGGGTTTGCCGGTATGGTGGGCTTGCCGGCCCGTGCGCGCGCCGCGTTTATCCGCGAAGTCGAATTGACTTTCGGCATGCCGCTCAAGCACTTGGACGTCGCTCACTACCAGATGAACCTTCCGGGCCTGATCGTGCACGCCGAAGACGACACCTTTGTTCCGGTCAAAGCTTCGCAAGCCATTCATGACGCCTGGTTCGACAGCCGTCTGCTGCGCCTGGAGCAGGGCGGCCATCAGAAGGTGCTGGCCGACCCGCGGGTGATCGACGGCGTACTGACGCTCCTGGCCGGCTGCCGTTTACAGGCGCGGCAAACCGCCTGATACACTGCTCCCGCCGACATTAATCGACTGGAGCAAGGCATGGGCTGGGATTTGGCAACGCCGTTTATCATTGATCTGCAGGTCGCCGCTGAAGACATCGACGGCCTGGGGCACGCCAATAACGCGGTGTACGTGTCCTGGTTGGAGCGTTGCGCCTGGCGCCATTCCCAGCGGCTGGGGCTGGACCTCACCGAGTACCGCCGCCTGGACCGCGCGATGGCCGTGGTGCGTCATGAGATCGACTACCTGGCGGCGGGCTATGAGGGCGACGAGCTGCAACTGGCCACCTGGATCGTCGACTGGGACCAGCGCCTGAAAATGACCCGCCGCTTCCAACTGGTTCGCCCCCGCGACGGCGCGACCTTGCTGCGCGCGCACACCACCTTTGTCTGCATCGAGCTGTCCAGCGGCAAGCCCAAGCGCATGCCGGCTGAATTTCTCGACGGCTATGGTCCCGCCCTGACAGGGGGTTAACGGTTACGCTGGGAAACCCAGTAAACTGCGCCACGATTTTTGTTGAGTGTTTTCCATGCAAATTGCTTTGGCGCCCATGGAGGGGTTGGTCGACAACATCCTGCGGGACGTGTTGACCCGCGTGGGCGGTATTGACTGGTGCGTGACCGAATTTATTCGCGTCAATGACCGCCTGCTCACGCCGGCCTATTTCCACAAGCTCGCCCCGGAACTTCTGGACGGTGCCCACACCGCAGCGGGCGTGCCGCTGCGCGTGCAGTTGCTGGGTTCCGACCCGGTCTGCCTGGCGGAAAACGCGGCGTTGGCCTGTGAGCTGGGTTCGCAGGTGATCGACCTGAACTTCGGTTGCCCGGCCAAGACCGTTAACAAATCCCGTGGCGGTGCGGTATTGCTCAAGGAGCCGGAGCTGCTTAACCAGATTGTCGAGCATGTACGCCGCGCAGTGCCTGCGCATATTCCGGTCACCGCCAAGATGCGCCTGGGCTTCGACAGCCCGGACGGTGCGCTGGTGTGTGCCACGGCCCTGGCTGAAGGCGGTGCGGCACATATTGTGGTGCATGCACGGACCAAGGCCGATGGCTACAAGCCGCCCGCTCACTGGGAGTGGATCCCGCGCGTGCAGGACGTGGTCAAGGTGCCGGTGTTCGCCAATGGCGATATCTGGAGCGTCGAAGACTGGAAGCGTTGCCGCGAAATCAGCGGCGCCGACGACATCATGCTCGGCCGTGGCCTGGTGGCACGTCCCGACCTGGCGCGGCAGATTGTGGCGGCGAAGGCGGGTGAAGAGGTGGTGGAAATGACCTGGGCCGAAATGCAGCCGATGCTCCAGGAGTTCTGGCGCCAATCGGTGGCGCAGTTGACCGAAAAGCAGGCGCCGGGTCGTTTGAAACAATGGCTGGCGATGCTCACACGCAATTATCCCGAGGCGGTGGAGCTGTTCACCGTGATGCGTCGGGAAACCGATTTGCAACAGGTCGGTCGTTTGTTGGGCATGCCCCCTCCGGCTGCTGCTTGATCGTTTGATGGCCGCGGATTGACCGAGACAGGCAATGAGGCGGATGCGCCTCAGATCAACAACCGCCTGAAGTCCTCGATCGGCAATGGCCGGCTGTGCAAATACCCTTGGAACAAATGGCAGCCCAGCTTTTGCAGGAACGCCAGTTGTTCCGGGGTTTCCACGCCCTCGGCGATCACCTCCAGGTTCAGGCTGCGGGCCATGGCCACAATGGCGCGGATGATTTCTGCGTCGTTGGGGTCATGGGTCGCGTCGCGTACAAAGGACTGGTCGATCTTCAGCGCATCGACCGGCAGGCGCTTGAGGTAGGTCAGCGACGAATAGCCGGTGCCGAAGTCATCCATCGCAAAGCTCACGCCGAGTTTTTTCAGGCGGCGCATCTTGACCACGGTATCGTCGAGGTTCTGGATCACGATGCCTTCGGTGATCTCCAGTTTGAGCAGGCTGTGGGGCAACTGGTACTGCTTGAGGCTGTGCTCCACCCGCTCCACGAAGTCGTTCTGGCGAAACTGCCGGGGGCTGATGTTCACGCACAGGCTGAAATTCAGTGGGTCGACCAATCCGTCGGCAATCAGTTGCGCAAACGCGCCGCAGGCTTGATCGAGAATCCAGGTGCCGACTTCCAGGATCAGACCGCTGTCTTCCAGGACCTTGATGAATTCGGACGGTGACTGC
This sequence comes from Pseudomonas fluorescens, assembly GCF_900215245.1. GTDB lineage: Bacteria > Pseudomonadota > Gammaproteobacteria > Pseudomonadales > Pseudomonadaceae > Aquipseudomonas > Aquipseudomonas fluorescens. The sequence continues at coordinate 27,447 of NZ_LT907842.1, read as the reverse complement.
GCACCCAGCTGCGGATGCTGCCAGCGCACCAGCGCCTCGGCGCCGACGATTTTGTTACCGCGCGCATCCACTTGTGGCTGGTAATGCACGCTGAATTCGCCGCGTGACAGGGCCAGGCGCAGGTCGGTCTCCATGCGCAGGCGCTCGCTGGCGGTTTTTTGCATGCTGTTGTGGAACATTTGTATGGTGTTACGCCCCGAGTCCTTGGCGCGATACAGGGCAATGTCGGCGCGTTTGAGCAGGTCGGCCGGCGTGGAGCCGTGGTCGGGAATCAGCGCCACGCCAATACTGGGCGTGACCTGCAAGCGGTGGCCATCGAGGAACATCGGCTCCGAGAGCAATTCGCGCAAGGTGTCGGCCAGCTCCTGCACTTGGGCGCTGACTTGCGCCCGCGTACCTTCCAGGCCACTGAGCAATACCACAAATTCATCCCCACCCAGGCGCGCGACGGTGTCCTCCATGCGCACGCTGGCTTCCAGGCGTGCGGTGACGATTTTCAGCACGGTGTCGCCCACTGGGTGGCCGAGGGAATCGTTGATGTGTTTGAAGTGGTCGAGGTCGAGGAACAGCAACGCGCCGCGCAGGTTATGGCGCTTGAGCAGGGCGATCTGCTGGCTCAGGCGATCCATCAGCAAGGCGCGATTGGGCAGGTTGGTCAGCGGGTCGTGGTAGGCCAGGTGACGAATCTGCGCCTGGGCGTTTTTCAGCAGGCTTACGTCCCGCGCGGTCAGCAGCAGGCACGGCGTTTCATTCAGGGTGATCGGTTCTACCGAAACTTCTACGGCCAACACCTCGCCACGTTTGTTGTGCCAGAGCATTTCCAGGTGATGGATACGGCCTTTGATCTGCAGTTCGGCCAACAGCGCAGCGCGCTGGTTTTCATCGGCCCAGATGCCAATCTGGTACAGCGTGAGGCCAATGGCTTCTTCGGCGCGATACCCGGTCAGGCGGCAAAAGCCGTCGTTGACTTCGACATAGCGGCCGGTGTCACGTTCGGTAATCGAAATGGCGTCGGGGCTGGAATGGAAGGCCTTGGCGAACTTTTCTTCACTGGCCTTCAGCGCGGCCTCCGAGCGTTGTTGCTGGGTGATGTCGCGCAGGGTGGTGACGATACACGATTGGGTGCCAACCGTGATCAGCCGGCTGGCGATCATGCAGGTCAGGCATTGGCCATTCTTGTGGTGCACCACGATCGCCACATTGCTCAGCGCCTGCTCGCGAATCACCTGTTCGATGCGCTGCAGGCGCTTGCTCGATTCATCCCATAGGCCGATTTGATCAGCGCTTTTGTCGATGACCTCGGCGACCGTCCAGCCAAAGGTCTGGGTGAAGGCGGGGTTGATTTCAATAAAGGCTCCACTGTCCAGGCACGTGACGCAGATCGGGTCGGGGCTGGCCTGGAACAGGCTGGCGAATTTTTCTTCGGACGCGGTGAGGCGTTGTTCGCGCTCCACCTGGTCAGTGATATCCAGCAACGTGCCCGCCATGCGCAGCGGTTTGCCGGAGTCGTCGCGATACAGACGGGCGCGGCTTTCCAGGTAGCGAGGAATGCCGTCCTCCGTGAGTACGCGGTAGGTCAACTGGTAGTTACCGTCCTGGCCTTCACGCAAACTGCGGTAGGCATTGCGCATGCCTTCGCGGTCGGCATCGGACATGCCCTCAAAAAATGCATCGAAGGACTCGTGGAAGGGTTCCGGCGGGAGCCCGTGCAATTGGGCGGCACGGGCCGAGCCGTAGAGCATGCCCGTGGGAATGTGCCAGTCCCAGGTGCCCAGTTGCGCCGAATCCAGGGCGAGGTCGAGGCGCTCCTGGCTGTCCTTGAGGGCTTGTTCGGCGTTTTTGCGTTCGGTGGTGTCGAGAAAGGTGCTGATCAAGTAAGCCTCGCCCTCCAGCTCGACTTTCTGCGCGCTGAGGGTGCCATCATGGATCTGGCCGTGGCTGTCGCAGAACTGCACCTCCATGGTGATGGGTTCGCCTTTGCGCTGCGTGGCCTTGACCAGCAGCGCACGTTCTTCAGGGTGTCGCCACAAACCCAGCTCCAAGGTGGTGCGGCCGATGGCGTGGGCCAGGGGCCAGCCGAAGTGCATCTCGAAATACTGGTTGGCTTCGCTGATCAGCCCGTCGGATTGACGGGTCAGCAGGACCATGTTGGGGCACAGGTGAAACAGCGTGGCGAAGCGTTTTTCCGACTGCATGAGGGCACGTTCGCGCTCGTGCTGGCGGGTGGTCTCGCGGATCACGCCGATCATGCGGCGCCGACCGCTCTTGTCCAGTGTCAGGCTGCCACTGATTTCCAGCCAGTGATCGCTGCCATCCGGCCACCGTATCTGGTGGTGCATGGCCTGCTCGAATGGCTCTCCCGCCAGCACCGCATGAAAAGCGCGCACAACCCGCTCACGGTCCTGCGGGGCGAGCAGGTCGAGGTATTCCAGGTCCTTGGGTAACGGTTGCCGGGGGTCGTAGCCGAACAGCGCCTGAGTGCCCCTTGACCAACTGATTCTGCCGGTGTCGATTTCCCAGTACCACGCGCCCAGCCGGGCGGCGTTGAGGGCCGCCAGCAATTGCGGGGCGTTGTCCCAGCTTTTTTCCGCCTCCTGAGGGTCCAGGGCGTAAATGCGGGGCAGGGGTGGCACGGAGTCGACGGGGTTGCGCATTATCACGGGGCCTTGGCTCAATGGGCGGTCAGCGCGAGTTGTTTCAGGCCTTGAGGGCGCACAGTTTCATGCCGGTAGCCCTGGCAGATCGACCTGTGCATCCAATAGGCTCATGAAAGCCCGCGCAGCGTTCGACAGCGTCCTTTCGGTGTGCACGATATAGCCTAGCTGGCGACTGAGCTGTATGCCCGGCAAAGCGATACTTGCCACTTGATCATCGAGCATGGTGCGCGGCAGCACGCTCCAGGCCAGGCCGATAGACACCATCATCTTGATCGTTTCCAGGTAGTTGGTGCTCATCGCGATGTTCGGCGTCAGGCCCTGGGCCTCGAATAGGCGGCTGACGATATGGTGGGTAAAGGTGTTGCCGCCCGGGAACACCGCCGGGTGCCTGGCAATATCGGCCAGATTGACGGTGCCGTTGCCGGTCAAGCTGTGCTCCGGTGCTACGACGAAATCCAGTGGGTCATCCCACACCGGCGTGGCGCGGACCAAATTGTGCGGGTCAGGCGCCAGGGTAATGACCGCCACTTCGGCGCGACCATGGAGGATTTCTTCGTAGGCCACTTCCGAATCGAGGAACTGAATATCCAGCGCCACGTTGGGGTACTGGCGGGTGAAGGTACGCAGGATCGGGGGCAGGCGGTGCAGGCCGATATGGTGGCTGGTGGCCAGAGTCAGCCGGCCGCTGACTTCGCCGGTCAGGTTAGTGAGGGCGCGGCGCGTATCGTCCAGCACGTTGAGGATCTGATAGGCGCGCGGCAGCAAAGCCCGCCCGGCTTCGGTCAGGCCGACTTCACGGCCCAGGCGATCGAACAGGCGCACCTTTAATTGTTGCTCCAGGCCGGCGATGCGCTTACTGATGGCCGGTTGGGTCAGGTGCAGGCGTTCACCGGCGCCGGAGAAGCTTCCGGTCTCGGCGATGGCGATAAAAGCGTTGAGGTTGGCCAGGTCCATGGTGGTATTCCAGTTGGTAATCCAAAGCATAAAAAATATGAATTTGAGTTATTTAATGTAGCGCCATACCATCAGCCTCACAAGCCAAAGGGTTATTGAATGTCTCAAGGCCCGGGGCATAGAAAGACCGATGATGAGGACCGACTGATGGCCGGCAAAACGCTTTACGACAAGCTTTGGGATTCCCATGAAGTGAAACGGCGCGACGATGGCTCGTCGCTGATTTATATCGACCGTCACATCATCCATGAAGTGACCTCGCCACAAGCGTTCGAAGGCCTGCGGCTGGCCGGGCGCAAGCCTTGGCGCGTCGACTCGATCATCGCCACCCCTGACCACAACGTACCGACCACGCCTGAACGCAAGGGCGGCATCGACGCAATCGTTGACACCGTGTCGCGCCTGCAAGTGCAGACCCTCGACGATTACTGCGACGAATATGGCATCACCGAATTCAAAATGAATGACGTGCGTCAAGGCATCGTTCACGTGATCGGTCCGGAGCAGGGCGCGACCTTGCCCGGCATGACCGTCGTCTGCGGCGACTCCCACACCTCCACCCACGGTGCGTTCGGCGCGTTGGCCCATGGCATCGGCACGTCCGAGGTGGAACATGTGTTCGCCACCCAGTGCCTGGTCGCCAAAAAAATGAAGAACATGTTGGTCTTGGTTGAAGGCACGCTGCCGTTCGGCGTGACCGCCAAGGACATCGTGCTCGCCGTGATCGGCAAGATCGGCACCGCCGGTGGTAACGGCCATGCCATCGAGTTCGCCGGCAGCGCGATTCGCGACCTCTCCATCGAAGGCCGCATGACCATCTGCAACATGTCCATCGAAGCCGGTGCCCGCGTGGGCATGGTGGCGGCGGACGAGAAGACCGTTGAATACGTCAAGGGCCGCCCATTCGCGCCGAAAGGCGCCGATTGGGACGCCGCCGTCGAAGCCTGGAAAGACCTGGTCTCCGACGCCGATGCGGTGTTCGACACCGTGGTCGAGCTCGACGCTGCGCAGATCAAGCCGCAAGTCAGCTGGGGCACCTCGCCGGAGATGGTCCTGGCCGTCGACCAGAACGTGCCGGACCCGGCTAAAGAGGCCGACCTGGTCAAGCGCGGTTCGATCGAACGCGCCTTGAAATACATGGGCTTGAAAGCCAATCAGGCGATTACCGACATCCAGCTGGACCGCGTGTTTATCGGTTCCTGCACCAACTCGCGGATCGAAGACCTGCGTGCCGCGGCGGTGATCGCCAAAGGCCGTAAAGTCGCCTCGACCATCAAGCAAGCCATCGTGGTGCCAGGCTCGGGCCTGGTCAAAGCCCAGGCCGAAGCCGAAGGCCTGGACAAGATCTTCCTCGAGGCCGGTTTTGAGTGGCGTGAGCCGGGCTGCTCGATGTGCCTGGCGATGAACCCGGACCGTTTGGAGTCGGGCGAGCATTGCGCGTCGACCTCCAACCGTAACTTCGAAGGGCGTCAGGGCGCCGGTGGGCGTACCCACCTGGTCAGCCCGGCCATGGCCGCCGCGGCTGCCGTCAACGGTCGTTTCATCGACGTTCGCGAATTGATCTGAGGAAAACCCGATGAGAGCTTTTACCCAACACACAGGTCTTGTAGCGCCGTTGGACCGTGCCAACGTTGACACCGACCAGATCATTCCCAAGCAGTTCTTGAAGTCGATCAAGCGCACCGGCTTTGGCCCCAACCTGTTCGACGAGTGGCGCTACCTGGACGTGGGCTACGCCTACCAGGACAACTCCAAGCGCCCGCTGAACAAGGACTTTGTGCTCAACGCCGAGCGCTATCAGGGCGCCAGCGTGTTGCTCGCCCGGGAAAACTTCGGTTGCGGCTCCAGCCGTGAACACGCGCCGTGGGCCCTGGAAGAATATGGCTTTCGCAGCATCATCGCGCCGAGCTACGCGGACATCTTCTTCAACAACAGCTTCAAGAATGGTTTGCTGCCGATCATCTTGAGCGACGCTGAAGTGGATGAACTGTTCAAGCAAGTGGAAGCCGATGTGGGCTACCAGTTGACCGTCGACCTGGCTGCGCAGACCGTTACGCGCCCGGACGGCAAGGTCTATCACTTTGAAGTGGACGCCTTCCGCAAGCACTGCCTGCTCAATGGCCTGGATGATATCGGCCTGACCCTGCAGGACGGCGATGCGATTGCCGCGTTTGAAACCAAACACCGGGCCAGCCAGCCCTGGTTGTTTCGCGACGCGTGATTCTATGTAGACCGGACTGGCCCCTTCGCGAGCAAGCCCGCTCCCACATTTGATCGCATTTCAACGGAAGGAACTCGGTTGAATGTGGGAGCGGGCTTGCCCGCGAAGACGGCAGTACAAACAACACAAGTCTCAAGGAAGCTCACCATGACCCGCACCGCCCACACCCAAGTCGTGCAAAAACAATTCGGCGAGCAAGCCTCGGCGTACCTGAGCAGTGCCGTGCACGCCCAAGGCACCGAATTCGCGCTGCTCCAGGCCGAACTGGCCGGGCAGGGCGCAGCACGACTGCTGGACTTGGGCTGCGGTGCTGGTCATGTGAGTTTCCAGGTAGCGCCGCTGGTCAAAGAAGTGGTCGCCTACGACCTGTCCCAACAGATGCTCGACGTGGTCAGTGCCGCCGCTGTGGATCGCGGCCTGAATAACATCCGCACTGTATGCGGCGCCGCCGAACGCTTGCCATTCGCCGACGGCGAGTTCGACTTCGTGTTCAGCCGTTACTCGGCGCACCACTGGAGTGACCTGGGCCTGGCCCTGCGTGAAGTGCGCCGCATACTCAAGCCAGGCGGCGTGGCGGCCTTTGTCGACGTCTTGTCACCGGGCAGCCCGCTGTTGGACACTTACCTGCAAACCGTCGAAGTGCTGCGCGACACCAGCCACGTGCGCGATTACGACGCCGCCGAGTGGATGCGTCAACTCAGCGAGGCCGGCCTGCATGTGCGCACCAGCAGTCGCCAACGCCTGCGCCTGGAATACACCTCCTGGGTCGAGCGCATGCGCACTCCGCAGGCCTTGCGCACCGCGATCCTTGAGCTGCAGCAGGCGATGGGGCAGGAAGTGCGCGATTACTACGAGATTCAGGCCGACGGCACCTTCAGCACCGACGTGCTGGTGGTTTTTGCCGAACGTTGATTAATTTTCCCGACCTGCCTGCGGGCAGGTCGCTTGATGAAATGAGGAACGCATGAGCAAGCAGATTCTGATTCTTCCTGGCGACGGTATTGGTCCGGAAATCATGGCCGAAGCGGTCAAAGTCCTGGAGTTGGCCAACACCAAGTACAGCCTGGGCTTCGAACTGAGCCACGATGTGATCGGTGGTGCGGCTATCGACAAGCATGGCGTGCCGCTGGCCGACGAGACGCTGGACCGCGCCCGTGCTGCTGATGCGGTGTTGCTGGGGGCTGTGGGTGGCCCGAAGTGGGACAAGATCGAGCGTGATATCCGCCCTGAGCGCGGCCTGCTGAAAATTCGCGCGCAACTGGGCCTGTTCGGCAACCTGCGTCCGGCCATCCTCTATCCGCAACTGGCCGACGCGTCGAGCCTCAAGCCGGAAGTGGTGGCGGGCCTGGATATCCTTATCGTGCGCGAGCTGACCGGTGGTATCTATTTCGGCTCGCCACGCGGCGTGCGCGAGTTGGAGAATGGTGAGCGTCAGGCCTACGACACCCTGCCGTACAGCGAGAGTGAAATCCGCCGTATCGCCCGTGTCGGTTTCGACATGGCCCGCGTGCGCGGTAAAAAGGTCTGCTCCGTCGACAAAGCCAACGTATTGGCTTCCAGCCAGCTGTGGCGCGAAATTGTCGAAGAAGTGGCCAAGGACTACCCGGACGTCGAACTGAGCCACATGTACGTCGATAACGCCGCCATGCAACTGGTGCGCGCACCCAAGCAGTTTGACGTGATCGTCACCGATAACCTGTTCGGCGACATCCTGTCCGACCAGGCCTCGATGCTCACCGGTTCCATCGGCATGCTGCCGTCGGCGTCCCTGGACACCAACAACAAAGGCATGTACGAGCCTTGCCACGGTTCGGCGCCGGATATCGCAGGGCAAGGCATTGCCAACCCATTGGCGACCATTTTGTCGGTGTCGATGATGCTGCGTTACAGCTTCCACCTGAGCGACGCGGCCGATGCTATCGAGAAGGCCGTAAGCCTGGTGTTGGATCAGGGTTTGCGCACCGGTGACATTTGGTCACAGGGTTGCACCAAAGTCGGCACGCAAGAAATGGGCGACGCAGTAGTCGCCGCGCTGCGGAATCTGTAATCTCTCGGGCCCGCTTGCAGTTGTTGCTGCAAGGCGGCCCACTTTTTAACAAGGTGTAGTTGCGATGAAACGTGTAGGTCTGATCGGTTGGCGCGGTATGGTCGGTTCCGTGCTCATGCAGCGGATGCTGGAAGAGCAGGATTTCGATCTTATTGAGCCGGTGTTTTTCACCACTTCGAACGTAGGTGGCCAAGGGCCGTCCGTGGGCAAGGATATTGCCCCGCTCAAGGACGCCTACAGCATTGAAGAGCTGAAAACCCTCGATGTGATTCTGACCTGCCAGGGTGGCGACTACACCAGCGAAGTCTTCCCCAAGCTGCGCGAAGCCGGCTGGCAGGGTTACTGGATCGACGCCGCCTCCAGCCTGCGCATGCAGGACGACGCGGTGATCATCCTCGACCCGGTCAACCGCAAGGTCATCGACCAGCAGCTGGATGCGGGCACCAAGAACTACGTCGGCGGCAACTGCACCGTCAGCCTGATGCTGATGGGCCTGGGCGGCTTGTTCGAAGCGGGCCTGGTCGAGTGGATGAGCGCCATGACCTATCAGGCGGCGTCCGGTGCGGGTGCGCAGAACATGCGCGAACTGATCAAGCAAATGGGCGCGACCCACGCGGCCGTTGCCGATCAACTGGCCGACCCGGCCAGCGCGATCCTCGACATCGACCGCCGTGTGGCCGAAGCCATGCGCAGCGAAGCCTACCCGACCGAGAACTTCGGTGTGCCATTGGCCGGTAGCCTGATCCCGTGGATCGACAAGGAACTGCCGAACGGCCAAAGCCGCGAAGAGTGGAAAGCCCAGGCCGAAACCAACAAGATTCTGGGCCGCTTCAAGAGCCCGATCCCGGTGGACGGTATCTGCGTGCGTATCGGCGCCATGCGCTGCCACAGCCAGGCGCTGACCATCAAACTGAACAAAGACGTGCCGATCGCGGATATCGAAGGGCTGATCAGCCAGCACAACCCGTGGGTCAAGCTGGTGCCGAACAACCGCGAAATCAGCATGCAGGAGCTCAGCCCGACCAAGGTTACCGGCACCCTGAATGTACCGGTTGGCCGTCTGCGCAAGCTGAACATGGGCACCCAGTACCTGGGCGCGTTCACCGTTGGCGACCAGTTGCTGTGGGGCGCGGCTGAACCGCTGCGCCGCATGCTGCGGATTTTGCTGGAGCGCTAATCGCTGCTGGTAAACAAGAAACCCGCGTTCTGGTGACAGGCGCGGGTTTTTTGTTGTTCGTTACAGCCCCATTGCGGGCAAGCCCGCGCCGACAGTCGAGCGCATTTGAGCGTTGGAACTCGGTCAAGTGTGGGAGCGGGCTTGCTCGCGAAGGGGTCATCAGCCACGCCGCAAACCCCCGGTTAATTGCCTCACCCCCAGCCACCCGGTAAAGTGCCGCTCCCCCCGCAATGCCCGAGGCAGCCCCCATGACCCAGACTTTTGAAATTGCAGTGATCGGCGCCACCGGCACCGTGGGCGAAACCCTGGTGCAGATTCTTGAAGAGCTGGATTTCCCGGTGGGCACCTTGTACCTGCTGGCGGGCAGCAACTCGGCCGGTGCGTCAGTTCCGTTTCGTGGCAAAAACGTGCGGGTCAAGGAAGTCGATGAATTCGATTTCAGCAAAGCGCAATTGGCGTTCTTCGCAGCCGGTCCGGCGGTAACCTTGAGTTTCGCCCCGCGTGCCACGGCCGCCGGCTGCTCGGTGATCGATCTCTCCGGCGCCTTGCCGGCCGAGAAGGCGCCCCAAGTGGTGCCGGAAGCCAATGCCCATGTGCTGGACGGTCTGAAAAGGCCGTTCCAACTGGGCAGCCCAAGCCCGTCCGCCACCAACCTGGCGGTAGTCCTGGCGCCGCTGCGCGGTTTGCTGGAGATCCAGCGCGTCAGCGTCACCGCCAACCTGGCTGTCTCTGCCCAAGGCCGTGAGGCTGTCAGCGAGCTGGCCCGGCAGACCGCAGAGCTGCTGAACGTACGCCCGCTGGAGCCCAAGTTCTTTGATCGGCAAATGGCCTTCAACTTGCTGGCACAAGTCGGCACGCCCGACGCCCAGGGCCATACCGCCCTGGAGCGACGCCTGGTCCACGAGTTGCGTGCGGTGCTGGAAACTCCTTTACTGAAGATTTCCGCAACCTGCGTTCAAGCACCGGTGTTTTTTGGCGATAGCCTGACGGTGTCGTTGCAATTGGGCGCGCCGGTCGATCTGGCGGCGGTCAACCGCGCACTCGAGGCGGCACCGGGCATTGAGCTGGTCGAAGAGGGCGATTACCCGACCGCCGTGGGCGATGCGGTCGGCCAGGACGTGGTCTACGTGGGCCGAGTGCGTGCGGGCGTGGATGACCCGGCGGAACTAAATCTATGGCTGACGTCAGATAACGTACGCAAAGGCGCCGCATTGAATGCCGTGCAACTGGCGCAGTTGTTGATAAAAGGCCTTGCGTAAAAGATACTTGGCGGCAATTTGTAGATTGATTCTAGCCAAGCGCTATGCTTGGTCCCTAGCAGAACAGAAGCGCGTCGGTAACCTATCGGCTCGCCATGCCTTATGGCAGCGGTTACCAACCTTCTCGCAGGCCGGGGAGTGTTCAGACAAAGGATGAGGCTATGGTTCAAGTTCGCAAACTGGTGTTAGCAATAGCGGCCGCCTCGGCGCTGTCCTCCGGTATGGCGCAAGCGCTGCAGCTTGGGGAGATGACCCTCAAGTCGAAGTTGAACCAGCCGTTGTCGGTGGAAATCGAATTGCTTGATGTCGGTGGCCTCACCGCTGCCGAGATTACGCCCAGCCTGGCCTCCGACCAGGCATTTGTAGACGCAGGCGTTGATCGCCAGGCGTTCCTCAATGACCTGACGTTTACCCCGGTGGTCAACCCTAGCGGGCGCAGCGTGGTGCGTGTCACGTCGAGCAAGCCGCTGCCGGATTCCTATGTGCGTTTCCTGCTGCAGGTGCAATGGCCCAATGGCCGCCTGATGCGCGACTACAGTGTGCTGCTCGACCCGGCCAAGTTCGAACAGCCAGCACCGACTCCGACCGCGAGCGCACCCGCGCCGCGTTTGAGCGCGCCGACCGGCGCTGCGCCGACTGTCAGCAAATCCGCTCAGCACACCACGACTTCTCGCGACACCCTGTGGGAAATTGCTGAGAAGAACCGTAATGGTGCTTCGATCCAACAGACCATGCTGGCTATCCAGGCGCTCAATCCTGACGCCTTTGTCGACGGCAATATCAACCGCCTGAAAACCGGCCATGTCCTGCGCCTGCCGGACCGCCAGCAAGCCACCGCCTTGGCGCAACCCAAGGCGATTGCCGAAGTGAGCGCGCAAAATGCGGCCTGGCGCCAGGGGCGCCGCGCGGCCAACAATCAGGCGGCGGGCAAGCAGCAACTGGACGCGACCAAGCGCGCGCAGGCGGGCAATGCGCCCTCAAGCACCACCGCCACGGACAACTTGAGCCTGGTTTCTGCTGAATCTGCCAAGAAAGGCGCGAAGGGCAAGGCCGGTGACGGTCGCGCGCTGAATGACAAGCTTGCGATGACCCAGGAACAACTGGATACCACTCGCCGCGACAATGCCGAACTGAAAAGCCGCGCGGCGGATCTGCAAAGTCAGTTGGACAAGCTGCAAAAGCTGATTCAACTGAAAAACGATCAACTTGCCAGGTTGCAGGCAGCAAACGGCGCCCCGGCGGCGCCGGCAACGGCGGCAACGGCGGCAACGGCGGCGATGCCCGCTCAATTGGCCGGCGAGCCAGTCACTGCGCCAGCCGCGGTTCCAGCAACGCCCGAGGTGGCGCCGGCTGCTGCTGCGGCTGCGGCACCGGCACCTGCCGCACCCGAGCCAATCAAGCCGGAGGCCACGCCTGATACCACCGAAGGTAAATTCAACGAGCTGCTGACCAATCCGATCGTCTTGGGTGTGATCGGCGGTGCGGCGGGCTTGTTGGTGTTGTTGCTGCTGTTGTTGTGGGCACGTCATCGCAATGCGCGCCTTGAAGAAGAAAAGCACTTGCGTATGGCGCGGGCCCTGGCTGAAGAGCCGGTATTTACGCCGAACATTGATCACGACCTGCCACCGGACAGCTTCGAAGGCCTGGAAGTCACGCCACCGAACGTCAAGTTGGCAGCTGCGCCCGCACCCGCGGCGGCGGTTGAGCCGGTCGTGGTGGCGCCGACGGTTGCCTCGGTACTCTCGCCGTTGGCGGTTGCTGTCGCTCCTGAGAATTCCAGTGATGCGCTGGCACAAGCTCAATCTCATATCGACCGTGGCCATCTGAACCAGGCGGCTGATGTGCTGGAGCAGGCGATCAAGCGCGAGCCCAAGCGCAGCGATCTGCGTTTGAAGTTGATGGAAGTTTATGGCCTGCAGAGCGACAAGGACGGCTTCGTTACCCAGGAGCGTCAACTGGTGGCCAATGGTGAGAACCATGCCCAGGTCGAGCAGCTCAAAAGCCGCTTTCCGGCCATGGCTGTGTTGGCGGCGGGCGTCAGTGCTGCGGTGGCTGCTGCGGCCCTGGACGCGCAATACGTCAAGAACCTGATGGAAGACAAACCCGTCGCGCCAGCCCCGGAGCCAGAGGCGTTCGATACCGATTTCGACCTGAGCCTGGATGACCTGGAAGCCGCTTCACCGGCCGTGGTCAGCCCGAAAGACGCGCTGAGCTTCGAGTCGGTGCTGCAACAGCAGACGGAAGCCAAAGCCAGCCCGGACGATTTGTCGGACTTCGATCTGGACCTGCAACTGGAGGATCCGGCTTCCACGCAGTCGGATGATGACTTCCTTTCGGGTCTTGAAGACCAGATGAAGGATGTCCCGGCCGTTGAGCCGCCGACCCTGACGCCTGCCGCGCTGGACGACTTTGACCTGCCGGAAGATTTCGACCTGTCCCTGGCGGACGAGCCGCAAGCGCCCGCCGCCGGCAAGCCCGAGGTCTTCGCCTCGGAGCTCAATGATGTCAACGCTGAGCTGGATCGCCTGTCCCAAAGCCTGGAACATCCGCCGATCGAACCTTCCTTCACCGCTGAAGAGGCGGCGTTGGGTGGTGATGAGCCGGAATTCGACTTCCTGTCCGGTACCAATGAGGTCGCCACCAAGCTGGACCTGGCCCAGGCCTACATCGACATGGGCGATGCCGATGGCGCGCGGGACATCCTTTCCGAAGTGCTGACCGAGGGCGATGAAGCCCAGCGCGGTGAAGCCAAGGAAATGCTTGGCCGGCTGGCGTGATCGTCAGCTGTTAACGCAACGGCGGCCCTTGGGCCGCCGTTTTGCTTTCCAGCCTTACAAACCATGGCGTCTGCGGCTCAGCGCCTTATAATGGGCGCCTTTGCGCAACTCATCGGGCTCTCAGTTCTTGGCAAATATAGATAACGCGGCCGCCGAAATGGCGGCCGCAGGCTTTTACCGCATCGCCCTCGGCGTGGAATACAAAGGTTCGCGCTATCGCGGCTGGCAGCGCCAGGCCTCCGGTGTGTTGACGGTGCAGGAAACCCTGGAAAACGCTTTATCGAAAGTCGCCGACTCGCCGGTGTCGCTGATGTGCGCCGGGCGTACTGACGCGGGCGTGCACGCTTGTGGTCAGGTGGTGCACTTCGATACCCAGGCCGAACGCACGATGAAAGCGTGGGTAATGGGCGCCAATATCAATTTGCCCCACGACGTCAGCGTCACCTGGGCCAAGGTCATGCCTGCGCATTTTCATGCGCGATTCAAGGCGATTGCCCGGCGCTACCGCTATGTGATCTATAACGATCAGATCCGCCCGGCGCACCTTAATCAGGAAATTACCTGGAACCACCGTCCCCTGGATGCCGAGCGCATGGCCGAGGCGGCACAGCATTTGGTGGGTGTGCATGACTTCAGCGCCTTCCGTGCCGGCCAGTGCCAGGCCAAGTCGCCGATCAAGGAAGTCCATCACCTGCGGGTGACCCGCCACGGCAAAATGATCGTGCTGGACATCCGTGCCGGCGCCTTCCTTCATCATATGGTGCGTAACATTGCAGGCGTGCTGATGACCATCGGCACCGGCGAGCGTCCGGTGGAGTGGGCCAGAGAAGTGCTGGAAAGCCGCATCCGCCGCACGGGCGGGGTGACGGCGCATCCGTTCGGCTTGTACCTGGTGGATGTGGAGTACCGCGATGAGTTCGAGTTGCCGGATCGCTTCATCGGGCCACACTTCCTCACAGGTTTCAGCGAACTTGGCGGCTGACGCCCGGAAAAGCTTTTGTTACCATCCGGGACTTTCTCGGTTCAACCCTGAGGTTTCTACGACATGTCAGCCGTTCGCAGCAAGATTTGCGGGATTACCCGCATAGAAGACGCGCTGGCGGCAGTCGAGGCGGGGGCGGATGCCATTGGTTTGGTGTTTTACGCCAAAAGCCCGCGGGCGGTGAATGTGTTGCAGGCGCGGGCAATCATCGCCGCGCTGCCACCGTTCGTGACCACCGTGGGGCTGTTCGTCAACGCCAGTCGCTGCGAACTCAACGAAACCCTGGATGCCGTGCAGCTGGACATGCTGCAGTTCCATGGCGATGAAAGCCCCGCCGAGTGTGAAAGCTACCAGCGCCCGTATATCAAGGCGCTGCGCGTCAAGGCGGGGGATGACATCGCTGCCGCCTGTGCGGCCTATACTGGCGCTCGCGGGATTCTGTTGGACACCTATGTCGAAGGTGTGCCCGGCGGAACGGGTGAGGCCTTCGACTGGACGCTGATTCCCGAAGGCTTGAAGACGCCGATCATCCTCGCAGGCGGGCTCACCCCGGCCAATGTCGGGGCGGCCATCGAGCAGGTCCGGCCGTACGCGGTGGACGTGAGCGGTGGGGTGGAGCAGGGCAAGGGCATCAAGGACCACCACAAGATTCGCGCATTCATGCAGGCCGTGCGCAACAGCAGTGGCGTGATGTGACGGCTGGCAGTCTGCCGCCGTCCATAACTACCACTGTGTAAAACAGCACCGGCGCCGCCTGCGGGAGGCCCGGAAATGAAGTGGCAACCCTGCGCTGGCAGGTTGTCTGGAAGGCTGAGGAGGCATGCGGGAAATGGCCGGTCGAACGTCTGACCCCGTCCAGCATGTGTCATCGCCACATATGAATTTAGCTCAAGGGCATACGCGGGGCTGTGTTCAAGCCACCGGTACTGGAGAAAGAAAGCATGAGCAACTGGTTAGTAGACAAACTGATCCCTTCGATCATGCGTTCCGAGGTGAAGAAAAGCTCGGTTCCTGAAGGTCTGTGGCACAAGTGCCCATCCTGCGACGCGGTGCTGTACCGCCCGGAGCTGGAAAAGACCCTGGATGTTTGCCCCAAGTGCAACCACCACATGCGTATCGGCGCCCGCGCCCGCATCGACATTTTCCTCGACGCCGATGGCCGTAACGAGCTGGGTGCCGACCTGGAGCCGGTTGACCGCCTCAAGTTCCGCGACGGCAAGAAGTACAAGGACCGCCTGACCGCTGCGCAGAAGCAGACCGGTGAGAAGGACGCGCTGATCTCTGTCAGCGGCAAACTGCTGGGCATGCCGGTTGTCGTGTCCGCGTTTGAGTTCTCCTTCATGGGGGGGTCGATGGGTGCCATCGTGGGTGAGCGTTTCGTACGTGCCGCCAACTACGCCCTGGAAAACCGTTGCCCGATGATCTGCTTCTCCGCCTCAGGTGGCGCGCGTATGCAGGAAGCGCTGATCTCCCTGATGCAAATGGCCAAGACCTCCGCGGTACTGGCGCGTCTGCGCGAAGAAGGCATCCCGTTCATCTCCGTGCTGACCGACCCGGTCTACGGCGGCGTTTCCGCCAGCCTGGCGATGCTGGGTGATGTGATCGTCGGTGAGCCCAAGGCCCTGATCGGCTTTGCCGGCCCGCGCGTGATTGAACAAACCGTTCGCGAAAAACTGCCGGAAGGTTTCCAGCGCAGCGAGTTCCTGCTTGAGCACGGCGCTATCGACATGATCATCGCCCGTGGCGAGCTGCGTCCACGCCTGGGTAACCTGCTGGCGCAAATGATGGGCCTGCCGACGCCGGTGTACATCGCGCCTAAAGTCGAGCCAATCGTCGTGCCGCCGGTGCCTGCAAACCTATGACCCAACGTACCCTGGGCGAATGGCTCGCCTACCTTGAGCAGTTGCATCCGTCCGCCATCGACATGGGCCTGGAGCGCTCGCAACAGGTAGCGGCCCGCCTTGGGTTGGGCCGGCCGGCACCGCGCGTGGTCACGGTGACCGGCACCAACGGCAAAGGCTCTACCTGCGCCTTTGTCGCGGCGCTGCTGCAAGCCCAAGGGCTGAAGGTCGGCGTGTACAACTCTCCGCACCTGCTGCGTTATAACGAGCGGGTGCAGCTCAATGGCGTCGAAGCCACTGACGAGCAGCTCTGCGAAGCCTTCGCCGCACTGGATGTCGGGCGTGGCGAGATATCCCTGACGTACTTCGAGATGGGCACCTTGGCGGCGTTTTGGCTGTTCGAGCGTGCGCAATTGGATGTGGTTGTCCTGGAAGTTGGCCTGGGTGGGCGTCTGGACACGGTCAACGTGGTGGATGCCGACCTCGCGCTGGTCACCAGCATTGGTGTTGACCATGCCGATTATCTCGGCAATACCCGTGAGTCGGTGGCCTATGAAAAGGCTGGCATCTTCCGTCAGGGCAAGCCTGCGCTGTGTGGCGACCTGAACCCGCCGCAGCCCTTGCTCGACAAGGTGCGCGAGCTGGATTGCCCGTTTTACCTGCGCGGGCGCGAATTCACACTCGAGATTGGCAACCAGCATTGGCAATGGCGCGGGTGTGATGCGCGTGGGCAGGTTGTAGCGTTGCGTGACTTGCCGTTGCTGAACCTGCCGATGGAAAACGCTGCGCTCGCGCTGCAAGCCTACCTGTTGATGGATTTGCCGTGGAATGCCGAGCAGATTGCTGCGACATTGCTGGCGACCCGGGTGGTTGGGCGGCTGGATCGCCGCGCGTTTGAATGGGCGGGCAAGCGTCTGAACCTGCTGCTGGATGTGGGGCATAACCCGCATGCCGCCGAGTACCTGGCGCAGCGCCTCGCGCGTACGCCACCGGCTGGCCGCCGCCTGGCGGTGTTCGGGCTGTTGGCCGATAAGGACCTGGACGGCGTGGTTGCGCCGTTGCTGAGCAATGTTCAGGCGTGGGCAGTTGCGCCGCTGGATACGCCGCGCAGTCGTCCGGCCGCCGAGCTGGAAGTCGCCTTGCAGAACCTTGGTGCATCGGTGGCGTCGTATACAAGCGTCACCGCCGCGCTTGAAGCGCAATGTGCGGTGGCCACGGCCGAGGACGAGATTCTGTTGTTCGGATCATTTTATTGTGTTGCCGAGGCGCTAGAGTGGTTGGCCCGGCGCTCCACGGAGGAAGCTGCACATGGCATTACTGGATAGCGCATACAAGCAGCGAATGGTTGGGGCCCTCGTATTGGTGGCGTTGGCGGTGATTTTTCTGCCGATGCTGTTTTCCCGCCAGGACGAACAGCGCCAGGTCGTCGTCGAGGCACCGGCCGCGCCCCAGGCGCCGACGATCCCTCAGGTTCAGGTTGAGCCGGTGGTGGTGCCCGAGCCGCAGGCGTTGCCGCAAGAGCCGGTGCCGACTGACGAGGAAGTCGCTGCACAGCAGGCGCCAACTCAGCCGATACAGCCGAGTGTGCCGGTGGTCAAGCCTGCTCCGGCCCCGGTCGTTGCCGCCAAGCCTGTTGCGCCCGCGCCTGCGCCCAAGCCAGTGGCGCCGCAGCCGGCCGCACCGGGTAAGCCTGATGTGGGCCAGAGCCGTATCGATCCCAACGGCTTGCCGATCAGTTGGTCGATCCAGCTCGCCAGCCTGGCTAACCGCGAAAGCGCCGAAGCCTTGCAGAAAAAGCTGCGTACCCAGGGCTACAACGCCTATATCCGTAGCGCCGACGGCAAGAACCGGGTGTTTATCGGGCCGCTGATCGAGCGTGCCGAGGCGGATCGCCTGCGGGACTTGTTGGGCCGTCAGCAGAATCTGAATGGATTTGTGGTGCGTTTCCAGCCTGAGCGCGGCTGATTTTAAGCGGGTAATACGGTTCAAATGTGGGAGCGGGCTTGCTCGCGAATACGCAGTGTCAGTCACTGAATGTGTATCTGGCACTCTGTATTCGCGAGCAAGCCCGCTCCCACATTGGTTTTGTGCTGGTCTTGGCAGGGCGTTATCTATGGGCAACCCATTGATTTGCAAAGCACCCGCAATCACAGCTTACCGATAGCCGAGCGCTCTGCTAAAATGCGCCGCCTTATCCGTCCGTAGGCTGCACTGTGCCATTTACCTGGGTTGATTGGGCGATCGTTGCAATCGTCGCCATCTCCGCTTTGATCAGTCTAAGCCGCGGCTTCGTAAAAGAAGCACTGTCGTTGCTGACCTGGATCATCGCAGGAGTCGTAGCCTGGATGTTCGGTGGTTCACTGTCGGTTTACCTGGCCGGGTATATCGAAACACCTTCGGCTCGCGTTATCGCGGGCTGCGCCATCATGTTCATCGCCACGCTGCTGGTGGGGGCAATGGTCAATTATCTTATTGGCGAGTTGATACGTGTCACCGGCCTCTCCGGGACCGATCGATTCCTCGGCATGGCCTTCGGCGCCGCGCGTGGCGGGCTGCTGGTGGTGGTGGCGGTCGGGCTATTGAGCCTGGGGCCGGTACAGCAGGATTCGTGGTGGCAGGAGTCGGTACTCGTGCCAAAATTTCTATTGGTTGCAGACTGGTCCAAGAACCTCATTCTGGGGTGGAGCAGTCAGTGGCTGGCCAGCGGAATCAGCGTACCCGCTGATCTTCCGTTCAAGGAACACCTTTTACCGGCCAAAACGCCTCAGTAAGCTGTGTTCAGTCAAGATTCATTAAGTAGGGGTTGCGTCGCATGTGTGGCATCGTCGGTATCGTCGGTAAGTCGAACGTCAATCAGGCGCTGTATGACGCGCTAACCGTCCTCCAGCACCGCGGCCAGGACGCTGCCGGTATTGTGACCAGCCACGACGGCCGGTTATTCCTGCGCAAGGACAATGGTCTGGTGCGTGACGTGTTCCATCAGCGTCACATGCAGCGCCTCGTCGGGCACATGGGCATTGGCCATGTGCGTTACCCGACTGCCGGTAGCTCGACCTCGGCCGAAGCTCAACCGTTTTACGTCAACTCGCCTTACGGCATCACCCTGGCGCACAACGGTAACCTGACCAACGTTGAACAGCTGGCCAAGGAGATTTACGAATCTGACCTGCGCCACGTCAACACCAACTCCGACTCGGAAGTGCTGCTTAACGTGTTCGCTCACGAGCTGGCCCAGCGTGGCAAGCTGCAGCCGACCGAAGAAGATGTGTTCGCGGCCGTCACTGACGTGCACAACCGTTGCGTCGGTGGCTACGCGGTAGTGGCCATGATCACCGGTTATGGCATTGTCGGTTTCCGCGACCCGCACGGCATCCGCCCGATCGTGTTCGGCCAGCGTCACACCGACGAAGGCGTCGAGTACATGATCGCTTCCGAAAGCGTGTCCCTGGACGTGCTGGGTTTCACCCTGATCCGTGACCTGGCGCCGGGCGAAGCGGTGTACATCACCGAAGATGGCAAGCTGCACACCCGCCAGTGCGCAGTGGCCCCGAAACTCACCCCGTGCATCTTCGAACACGTCTACCTGGCGCGTCCGGATTCGATCATCGACGGCGTTTCGGTGTACAAGGCGCGTCTGCGCATGGGTGAGAAGCTGGCCGAGAAGATCCTGCGCGAGCGTCCAGAGCACGATATCGATGTGGTGATCCCGATTCCGGACACCAGCCGTACCGCTGCACTGGAACTGGCCAACCATCTGGGCGTCAAGTTCCGCGAGGGTTTCGTCAAGAACCGCTACATCGGCCGTACCTTCATCATGCCGGGCCAGGCAGCGCGCAAGAAGTCGGTCCGCCAGAAGCTCAACGCCATTGAGCTGGAATTTCGTGGCAAGAACGTCATGCTGGTGGACGACTCCATCGTCCGCGGCACCACGTGCAAGCAGATTATCCAGATGGCCCGCGAAGCCGGTGCGAAGAACGTGTACTTCTGTTCCGCCGCACCTGCTGTGCGTTACCCGAACGTCTACGGTATCGACATGCCGAGCGCCCACGAGCTGATCGCCCACAACCGTTCGACCCAGGATGTGGCCGACCTGATCGGCGCTGACTGGTTGATCTATCAGGACCTGCCGGACCTGATCGAGGCGGTCGGTGGTGGCAAGATCAAAATCGCCGAGTTCGACTGCGCCGTGTTCGACGGCAAGTACGTGACCGGTGATGTCGACGAGGCTTACCTGAACAAAATCGAGCAGGCGCGTAACGACTCGTCGAAGATCAAGACCCAGGCGGTCAGCGCGATCATCGATCTGTACAACAACTGAGTAAACACCGGCCCTGAGGGGCCGGTTTTGTATCTTAAATAAAGCATTGAGTAAGGAGTCGCAGCATGAGTCAGGAATGGGATGCCGGTCGGTTGGACAGCGACCTCGATGGCGTAGCGTTCGATACCCTGGCTGTGCGCGCCGGGCAGCACCGCACCCCCGAAGGTGAGCACGGTGACCCGATGTTCTTCACCTCCAGCTATGTGTTCCGTACAGCCGCCGACGCTGCCGCGCGTTTCGCCGGTGAAGTGCCGGGCAACGTTTACTCGCGCTACACCAACCCGACCGTGCGTGCGTTCGAAGAGCGTATCGCGGCGCTGGAAGGTGCCGAGCAGGCGGTGGCGACCGCGACCGGCATGGCGGCCATCCTGGCGGTGGTGATGAGCTTGTGCAGCGCTGGCGATCATGTGCTGGTGTCGCGCAGTGTGTTCGGCTCCACCATCAGCCTGTTCGAGAAGTACTTCAAGCGCTTCGGCATCGAAGTGGACTATGTGCCCCTGGCGGATCTGTCCGGCTGGGATGCTGCGATCAAGGCCAACACCAAGTTGCTGTTCGTCGAGTCGCCTTCCAACCCGCTGGCTGAGTTGGTGGATATCGCTGCATTGGCCGAAGTGGCCCACGCCAAGGGCGCGATGCTGGTGGTCGACAACTGCTTCTGCACCCCGGCGCTGCAACAGCCGTTGAAGCTGGGCGCGGACATTGTTGTGCACTCGGCCACCAAGTTCATCGACGGCCAGGGCCGTTGCATGGGTGGCGTGGTTGCCGGGCGCAGCGAGCAGATGAAGGAAGTGGTGGGCTTCTTGCGCACCGCCGGTCCGACCCTGAGCCCGTTTAACGCGTGGATCTTCCTCAAGGGCCTGGAGACCCTCAGCCTGCGTATGAAGGCCCACTGTGCCAATGCCCAGGCCCTGGCCGAGTGGCTGGAGCAGCAGGACGGGATTGAGAAAGTTCATTACGCCGGCCTCGAGAGCCACCCGCAACACGCGTTGGCCCAGCGTCAGCAGCGTGGTTTCGGTGCCGTGGTGAGCTTTGAAGTAAAGGGCGGCAAAGACGGCGCCTGGCGCTTTATCGACGCGACGCGCCTGATCTCCATCACGGCCAACCTGGGTGACAGCAAGACCACCATCACCCACCCGAGCACCACCTCCCACGGGCGCCTCGCGCCACAGGAACGTGAAGCTGCCGGCATTCGCGATAGCTTGATCCGTATCGCGGTCGGCCTCGAAGACGTCGCCGATTTGCAAGCTGACCTGGCTCGCGGGCTGGCGGCCTTGTGATCGAGTGGTCCATGGAGGCTGCGGCGGTCGGTAACGGTCGCGTCGCACTGGTGACGGGCGCGGCCCGAGGCATTGGCCTTGGGATCGCGGCGTGGCTGATCAGCGAAGGCTGGCAGGTGGTGTTGACCGACCTGGACCGCGAGCGCGGTTCCAAGGTGTCCAAGGTGTTGGGTGACAATGCCTGGTTTATTACCATGGACGTGGCCGACGAGAAACAGGTCGCCCAGGGTGTTGCCGAAGTGCTGGGGCAGTTTGGGCGCCTGGATGCGTTGGTGTGCAATGCGGCGGTGGCCGACCCGCGCAATATCACCCTGGAGAGCCTTGACCTGACTTACTGGAACCGGGTGCTGGCGGTGAACCTCAGTGGGCCGATGTTGTTGGCCAAGCACTGTGCGCCGTATCTGCGTGCCCACGGCGGTGCCATCGTCAACCTGGCGTCGACCCGGGCCCGCCAGTCAGAGCCCGACACCGAAGCGTACGCGGCGAGTAAGGGCGGCCTGCTGGCCCTGACGCACGCCTTGGCCATGAGTCTGGGGCCAGAGGTGCGGGTCAACGCCGTCAGCCCTGGCTGGATCGATGCGCGTGATCCTGCTGCTCGGCGTGCCGAGCCTTTGACCGATGCCGATCACGCCCAGCATCCGGCGGGCAGGGTGGGTACGGTTGAGGACGTGGCGGCGATGGTGGCGTGGTTGCTGTCGCGTCAGGCGGGGTTTGTCACCGGGCAGGAGTTTGTGGTGGACGGTGGCATGAGCAAGAAGATGATTTACAGCGAGTAGGGCCGGTCGCCGTCTTGAAGCAATTTTGTCTTTTTCAGAAAAACTTCAAGCGGGCTATTGACTTAGGTCCGCTACCTGCGTAAATTTCGCGGCCTCAACGAAGCAAAGGGTGATTAGCTCAGCTGGGAGAGCATCTGCCTTACAAGCAGAGGGTCGGCGGTTCGATCCCGTCATCACCCACCACTTCTTGAGAGTTTTGCTTCAGGGCAAGACGCAACGTTAAAGGTTGCACCGACGCGCAGCGGTAGTTCAGTCGGTTAGAATACCGGCCTGTCACGCCGGGGGTCGCGGGTTCGAGTCCCGTCCGCTGCGCCATATTTTCCGGGTTCGACTTGTCGGGCTTGAGATCGAACAGCCAAGGCTGATTGATCAGATGTTTAAAGACGGTTGAGCGTTTACGCGCAGCCGGTCAAGCGATACGCAGCGGTAGTTCAGTCGGTTAGAATACCGGCCTGTCACGCCGGGGGTC
Organism: Pseudomonas fluorescens; assembly: GCF_900215245.1. GTDB lineage: Bacteria > Pseudomonadota > Gammaproteobacteria > Pseudomonadales > Pseudomonadaceae > Aquipseudomonas > Aquipseudomonas fluorescens. The sequence goes on along the minus strand of NZ_LT907842.1, from coordinate 4,692 downwards.
GCGGGTTCGAGTCCCGTCCGCTGCGCCATATCTGCCTCAAGGCCCACTGAACGCCTTGAAGCACAAAGCAAGCGTTAAGCTTCTTTGATCCGATAGCAAAGACCCTGGTCGAAAGACCGGGGTTTTTTGTGTCTGCAATTTGGCTCCGGCTGTTCCCGGTCAGAAATGTGGGAGCGAGCAAGCCCGCTCCCACAATCAGGTAGGCTCAGAACCCCAGCTTATCTCGCAGCCCGTAGTACCACGCGCCCAGCGCAGCAAACGGTGTGCGCAACAGTTGCCCACCCGGGAACGGGTAGTGCGGCAGATCGGCAAACGCATCAAAACGCTCAGCCTGGCCTCTCAACGCCTCCGCCAGTACCTTGCCAGCCAAGTGCGTGTACGTCACGCCATGGCCGCTGCAGCCCTGGGAGTAATAGATGTTGTCCCCCAGACGACCGACCTGCGGCAGGCGCGACAGGGTCAGCAGGAAATTGCCGGTCCAGGCGTAGTCGATTTTCACATCTTTGAGCTGCGGGAACGCTTTGAGCATCTTCGGGCGGATGATTGCTTCGATGTTGGCCGGGTCGCGTGCGCCATACACCACGCCGCCGCCGAAGATCAGGCGCTTGTCGCTGGTGAGGCGATAATAGTCCAGCAGGTAGTTGCAGTCCTCGACGCAGTAATCCTGCGGCAGTAACGTCTTGGCCAGTTCGTCGCCCAGTGGTGCGGTGGTGATGACCTGAGTGCCGCATGGCATCGACTTGGCCGCCAGCTCCGGCACCAGGTTCCCGAGGTAGGCGTTGCCCGCGACGATGATGAACTTGGCCCTGACCTTGCCCTCGGCGGTATGCACCACCGGGTTGGCGCCGCGCTCGATACGCACCGCTGCCGATTGCTCGTAGATCGTGCCGCCCAGGGATTCCACAGCCGCCGCCTCACCCAGCGCCAGGTTAAGCGGATGAATGTGTCCGCCGCTCATGTCCAGCAGGCCGCCGACATAGTTGTCACAGGCCACCACTTCGCGGATACGGCGCTCGTCCAGTAACTCCAGCTGCGTATGGCCATAGCGCTCCCACAGGCGCTTCTGTGACTCCAGGTGGCCCATATGCTTGCTATTAAGCGCGGCGAACACGCCACCGTCCTTCAGGTCGCACTGGATCTGATATTTGGCCACGCGCTCGCGAATAATCTTGCCGCCTTCAAATGCCATCTGCCCAAGCAACTGTGCCTGCTTGGGGCCGACGCTACGCTCGATCACATCGATATCGCGGCTGTAGCTGTTGACGATCTGCCCACCATTGCGGCCCGAGGCGCCGAACCCCACTTTGGCGGCTTCCAGTACGGTGACGCGAAAACCGTTCTCCAGCAGAAACAGCGCGCTTGAAAGGCCGGTGTAGCCGGCGCCGATCACGCACACATCGGTTTCGACTTCACCTTGGAGCACCGGGCGAGGCGGAACCGCATTCGCGGATGCGGCGTAATAGGACTGGGGGTAGGGGGTGTTCGCCATCCTGGAACCTCTGTTTTATATTTTTTACGAGTGCGCCGATCCTACCTGAGTTGAAAATTGCCTGCCAGCCACCCGAAAACCTCGGGTGTGCCCAGCGCCAATAAATAATTCGCATATTCATAGGGTTAGCTGCAAAAAAGATGTTGACACCCCTCCGGAATTCCGTAGAATGCCGCCTCACAGCAGGCACGTAGCTCAGTTGGTTAGAGCACCACCTTGACATGGTGGGGGTCGTTGGTTCGAGTCCAATCGCGCCTACCAAACAAAATCCGCTCTGCTGGGCGGTCTAGAAGGGCTCACCGAAAGGTGGGCCCTTTTTTGTTGCCTGCGATTTGAGTCGGCCTCCCGTTTGGGCTCTGGCGTGCAGTGTTGAACAGCATTGCTTCAAGCTAGCGTGAGGGCAATCAACGCAGGAGTTGAAAGGGGTCGACACACTATAGCCTATACCCGTACGGGCGCTTTTCACGCTACTGTTATAACGAATGTTTTGGTGATGTCAGCCTTAAGGATAAGGCTGCCAGATAAAATAAAATCAAATGTCGCGTGATAGGCGCTCGAAGGGAACAATGAGAAAAGACCTAAGTGTTGGATTGGATTTCACGCGAATCGTCGCGTGCTTAATGGTCGTTGTTCTTCATGTGTCCGCCACGGGCGTTGCCGAATTCAGTCATGACTGGGTTTATTTTAATGCGTACGACTCACTGGTTCGGGCGTGTGTCCCACTTTTTTGATGTTGTCAGGTGCACTGTTGCTGGGCAGGGAAGAAGGCGTAAGGCAGTTTTACACCAAACGATTTTTACGCATCTTCCCTCCGTTGATATTTTGGTCGGTGTTCTACGTGCTGTGGAAGGCCAGGTTGAGTGGCGATTACAGTGGGTTAAGTGCCTCACTGTTTTCCGTGGTCAAGGGGCCGGCCTATTGTCACCTGTGGTACCTGTATGCCTTGGTAGGGATTTATCTGTTTATTCCATTTATGTCGAAGATTTATCGACATTCCACAGAGGCGGAAAAGATTACCTATCTCGCTCTCTGGTTCGTTGTAGCCTGCATTATTCCATTAGTGTCTTATTTTTATCCGGCTGGGGGTGACCTCGCCACGGTGTACGGGCTTTCATCGATTGTCGGTTTAAGTGGGTTTGTGTTTCTTGGGGCTTACGTGTTTGACCGGATCAACACGCAGGCGAAGCCATCGCTTGTGGCGGATGCTGCAGGTTTATCACGCGCGCGGCGTGCACCGCGCTGGCGACCTATTGGTTATCACTGCGAGACGGCACGCCCAATCAGCTGTTTTTTTCTTATCTTTCGCCATTTGTTGTGGTCGGCGCGGTTTTCGGGTTTCGGCTGTTTATTAGTCTGGGGTCGCGGCTGTCCAGGTACGCTAAAACATTAAATGTGCTGGCAGGCTGTACCCTGGGTGTGTACTGCTTGCATATTTTTATAATGAACAGGCTGAGTATTATTTACGGCCCCTTCATTGAAGGCCATTCGATGCTCTGGGTTATTCCTGCGCTGGTGTTCGCTGTCTTCAGCATTACGCTGGCGCCTATAGTTATTGCCCGCAGTTCAAGCCCTTCAGGCATGTTATTTAAGTGTCGAGCGCTAAGGGGCGGGCCGCATGGGGGTCAGCGACAGATATTGAAGGCAGGTGTGACTGATTGATCAGCAGAACAGCGTAGCAACCGATAACAGGCAGATGATTTGAACCACCAACTGGCAGCGTATTTCACCATTCGTTGTTGGCATACCCATTTGTCCTGCGTACATAGTGGCTACCCTCTTTGGTGGCAACAGTATCGTGTGCGGTGCGTAATACGCTCCACCGCATTATTGAGTATAGGCCTGTAACAGGATTTCGCTGTGGAGCTGATCTGGGTGGATCAATACCGCGCTTTCAAATGGGCGGGCGCAGGGCTGGGCGTGTTGGTTTGGGGCCTCAGACATCTGCCCCGGTTATGAGGCGCTGCGTAAGCCGCAGTGACCCGGCATACTGGCGGATGATTGATTCAGCCCTGGGAGCAAACGATGAAATTGGCAATGGAAGTGTCGTTCGATGTAACAGCGCAGGAGCGTGAGGCCATCCTCAAACCGCTGAGGGCCTATAACCTCAGCCATACCGGCGAAATGGCATTTGAAACCGTCGGCATATTGCTACGTGATCCCACTTCTCAGGAGGTGGTGGGCGGCCTATATGGGAAGATTTCCTACGGATGGTTGTTCGTTGAACTCTTGAGTGTTCCGCACTCGATGCGTACTCAGGGAACCGGCACGCGTTTGATGGGCGCCGCTGAAGAGTTGGCACGTGAACGCGGCTGCGCCGGGATCTGGCTGGACACCTTCAGCTTCCAGGCGCCGGATTTTTATCGCAAGCTGGGCTTCAGTGAGTTTGGCCATATCGCTGATTATCCGCCGGGCCATCAACGGCACTTTTTTCAAAAACACCTGGGCTGAATCCTTGCACGGCGCCGGATCATCTGGCGCCAATCACCCACAAAATTTATTGGTTTGCAGCAACAATTTTTCTTGTTGGACACCCCCCGCCCCCAAGCAGCACAGTTGCCGCCACTGACGCTCGACCTTCCAGGTCAACAATAAAAACCGCGCCGGGCTGCACGCTACTTTCATGCTGTGAACCCTTTGTTCACATCCTGCTGTAATGGCGCCGCAGCGCGCATTCAAGGACCTCATCGTCATGCAAACTGTTGTGAACCTATGGCCGTTGATCGGCGTACTTGTCATCGTGGTTGGCTTCGTCTTGCGTTTCAATCCGCTGTTGGTGGTCACCGCCGCCTCTATCGCGACCGGGCTTGCCGCCCACTTTCCGTTGGAAAGAATTCTCGCCAGCATGGGCGAAGGATTCCTTCAAACCCGTGCCCTGCAACTGATCTTGTTATTGCCCCTGGCCGTTATTGGTCTATTGGAGCGCCATGGTTTACGCCTGCACGCGCAAAACTGGATCGCTCGTTTTGAGCGCGCCACCGTCGGGCGCTTGTTGATCATCTATCTGTTTGTGCGCGAGTCAACGGCAGCGATGGGGCTTACCAGCTTGGGTGGGCATCCGCAAATGGTGCGGCCGCTGCTGGCGCCGATGGCCGAGGGCGCCGCCGAAAAACGTTATGGCAAGCTGCCGGACAAGCTGCGCCACAAGGTGCTGGCCATGTGTGCGGCAACCGATAACGTCGGGCTGTTTTTCGGTGAAGACATCT